>OY763926.1:0-4585758 GCA_963667715.1 Sedimentisphaerales bacterium
TTAAAAAAACTTTAGAAAGAGCGATAATATTTTAAAACATTGTCCAAAAACTCAATACAGCATATCGACACCTAACCGCAAAAAACACATAAAGACCAACAAACAAAGCACTTATGGTTTTTTTAACATTAAGTGTTTTTTTCGTCATTTAGCTGCTGTTTTTTACGGACCTTTAGCTAAAATTTGAAAAAAAACAAAAAAGTCCCAAAAAAACAAGGTCCTATAATCTCGGAGATGGTAATTTCTATCGATTATCAGGACTTAAAATTCTCATTTTGAATGTAATTTCTGCCGATAATAACTGTGACAGGGTAAGTACCAGACAAAATTTAATACCTGACTAGATTAACATACTATATAATAAGCACTCAATATATCATATGCCCACTGCCGGCGAATGGTTCAAGTAGGTTGTTATAGCATACAATCCTGAATCACCTATGGCTTAAAGACAGGAAATCATGAAAAACTATCAGTCAACACTAATATCTATTGTCGTTCCCATGTATAATGAGCAAGAGAATGTTCATGACATGATAGGCGAAATAATAAAAGTAACCCAAGATAACTCACTAAACTATGAGTTAATACTAATAAACGACGGTAGTACAGACAAAACTGGCGAATTGCTACAGGAAGCGGCGAACGAGTTTGACCCCGACGGGCAACATATATCTATTATAGAATTCCGTCGTAACTTTGGCCAGACAGCAGCTCTGGCAGCTGGTTTTGACCATTCCAAAGGGTTTGTAGTTATCCCGATGGACGGCGACCTGCAGAACGATCCGGCCGATATCCCCAAATTACTGGATAAACTCTCTGAAGGGTATGATGTCGTTAGTGGCTGGCGAAAAAATAGAAAAGATAAAGCTGTTACCAGAAAACTGCCCTCAAAGCTGGCAAATATGCTAATCGGTAAAATCACCGGTGTATATCTCCATGATTACGGGTGTACATTAAAAGCATATCACTCTGATACCGTTAAACACATAAAGCTTTACGGCGAGATGCACAGGTTTATCCCGGCTATTGCCAAATGGTCAGGTGCCAGAGTAACAGAAATACCGGTAAATCACCGGCCACGAACCAGAGGAGAGGCCAAATATGGTCTGGGCAGAACCTGGAAGGTGCTTCTTGACCTTATGACTATTAAATTCCTGGGCACATTCAGTAATCGTCCGATCCATATCTTCGGCGGCATGGGGTTACTCTCACTGCTGGCCTCATTTATAAGTGCTGGATATATGATATACCTGAAATTATTCCATAGAATCGATATGGACCGAAGCCCGCTGCCGGTACTTGCCGCTATGCTGATGATGATGGCATTGCAGTTTACCTTTATGGGGCTGCTCGCTGAGATGCAGTGCAGAATATATCATGAGTCACAGAGTAAGCCAACCTATATAATAAGAAATATAATACACGCGAAAAAGAATACACTATTAAACGAAAATAATTGTGATGACTAATATTTTGACAGAAGCAGACCAAAACCAGACAGAGAAAAAGAGCAGCTGGATTATTCCGGCATTAATCGCTTTGATAATTGCAGCAATTCCATTTTGCTATGGTAAGATGTACGAATTTCAGACCAGCGACCCATTTGACAGTGCTCTTAATATATATAACAGTCACGAACTGCTAATGGGTAAGCAAATCTTCAAAGAGATAAACCCATCAGCCAGACCAGGCACATTACTGGTTAATACTCTTGGCGTGTGGCTTTTTGGTTATTCTGAAACCGGACCGAAAATAATCCAGACAATAATGCAGATCGGTGCCCTTGCAATGGCTTTTACCTGCATTCGACGGCTGTTTGGAAATATACCAGCAATCTTTGCTGTAGTTATGGGGGCATTTTACCTAAGCTCTCAGCCGTACGCAAAATTCGGGAATGTAAAAGAACAATATATGATCGCATGTATGATCATGGCGGCATGCAGTTTTATAAACTATCAATTCAAAAATAAAAAGTATTGGCTCTGGCTCACCGGAGCATTTGCTATTAATACATGGTATTTCAAGCCAACGGGCTTTTCGATAGCTGGAGCTATCTTTGCTTTTCTTCTACTTGAGATAATTTTACATAGAGATAATTTAAAACAGTCTATGCAAATGATCCTTGAACTGTTCATTGGAGCAGCGGCAGGATTGGTTCCGGTAATGTTATTTTTTACCACTTTGGGCGAACCGTTTTTTTTAGCAAAACAATTTCCAGCCGTGATCATTATTACCGTACTGGTTATATACCTGATAGTAAAATATTTGAGCAAATACTTTAAGACCGCAGCTTTGACAGTAGCCCGTATCGATAAAAGGATAACTATCGGTTCAGGCGTGGGGCTGACGATAATGCTGGTAATCTCATACTATCTGCATGCCAGAATAGGGCAGACGGATTATTTCATTCGAGACCTGCCGCTTTTAGACAGAATTAGCGACGAACTGTCTATTGCATACCGCCATATAACAGATATAACTGGAGCTATGTACAATATGTTTTTCGGCGAAAACAGCTATGTGGCTGGAAGTAAGACTGTAAGTACATTTTCAAGTCAGTTTGCAGAAGTAATTAAATATTCACATAGTTTCGTCATCCCTATTGGTCTGTCACTAAGTGCTATAATATGGTGGGTAATTAATATTTTCACAAACAAGACAGCCGGCGATGATGAAAAATATATTAGTTTCACCAAAACCCAAAAGCAGTTATTTATTTTCTTAGCTCTATGGTGGGTCTTTGATATGCTTTTTGTCTGGATATCTCCCAGAGCTTATGTTCAATACTTCCTGCCGCCTAATGCGTCAGCAATATTTCTGGCCGGATTTATAATTAGCAAAGCGATCAAAGACAAGCTTTCTATTGCCATTATTGCTGGCTGCTGGCTAGCCGTTGAGATATTTACTGCTTCATACTCATCAGCAAATATCGATAAAATGGTAATAATATTCTCGATACTATTATTCATTTTATCATTCCTCTTTACTATTACAAAACTAAAGTTGTCTACCACCCGACCTATAACAATTATGTGCATCGCTCTGGCTATATTATTGTCTAATCTTGATAATTGCCAGGCTATGAAAAAGAAAATGGACAGTACAACACAGATCGCTAACAGTGGCGGCAGTCTTTGGCAAGCTATTGGTAAATACATAAAAGATAACTCTGCTGACAAGGATAATATCTATGTTTGGGGTTGGTTCCCGGGAATATATGTTGCATCAGAAAGATCTTCTGCGTGTAGAATGCCATCGTATAGTGACATGCATTCAGACTCAGTTGATGCAGTAAACAAGGCTCAGGATATTATTGTTCGTGACCTGAGCAAGAGCAAACCGCTTTTCATTGTTGATTCGCAAAAAATGCATTATCCGTATAATGACCATCCGGTGTATGATCTGTGGCCAACATTGCCGCCGGGGCTAGGCCGTGAAACAGACCGTAAGTTTTTAACATCCTCAGCAGACTTGAAATACTACAACGCGAACTATTATAAGATAATCAAAAATGCATGTATTTCATTAACAACCAGAAAAGATCGTATTGGCGGCCCTGCCTCTGCTGAGAAAGCAGAAGAACTGGCTGAGCTGGAAGTAGAAAGACATAAAACACTAGAACCATTGCGTGACTTTATTGTCAAAAACTATTATCCTTTCAAACGTTTCAACAATATGGTTATCTTAAAGAGAAGAAAATAAAGCATGAAAATACTTATGCTCAACTATGAGTTTCCGCCTATTGGAGGAGGGGCTGGTCAGGCTCAGCAAAATATACTCCGTCAGTTTTCCAACAGCCCAGACTTACGTGTTGATGTGCTGACGTGCGGAACTTCACCGGGTATAATAACCGAACAATTCTCCGATAATATAAAAATAATCAAAGTAGGTATCAAAAAAGACAATCTGCATTACTGGAAGAAGTCTGAGGTTATTAGCTGGCTGCTGCGAGCGGGAAGAATACATAAAAAGCTGGTAAAAGAAAATGACTATGATCTGGCCCATGCTTTTTTTGGATTTCCAACCGGCTACCTGCCATATAAAACAGCTGGTCAGCTGCCATATATAATTTCACTGCGTGGCTCTGATGTACCGGGGTACAATATTCGACTTGGCGTAGACTATTATCTGTTAGCGGGACTATTCAAAAGAATATGGACAAAGGCCAAAGCTGTCATAGCCAATAGTGATGGTCTTGCAAAGCTGGCAAAAAGATTCACACCCGAACTGGTGATACCGGTCATAGTAAACGGGATTGATACGCGTAGATACCAGCCAATCGAGAACCATGCTCTTGGCGAACAAATAAACCTGCTGACGGTATGTAGACTGATCAGCCGCAAGCGTATTGATATACTGATAAATGCCGTGAAGATATGCCTTGAGAAAGGACAGAATGTTAGACTCAATATAGCCGGACATGGAAACCTGAGAGATGAGCTGGAAAAGCTGGCAAAAGATCTTAACATTTATGAAAATGTAAGGTTTCTGGGCAGAGTAGAAAATGATGAGATGCCGGAAGTGTATCAGGCAAATGACATTTTCGTTATGAGCAGTGCCCATGAAGGAATGAGTAATGCAATGCTGGAGGCGATGGCATGCGGACTGCCGATAGTAACTACTCATTGTGAAGGTGTTGATGAGCTAATTGCACAAAACGGGATTATAGCCAAAGATGACAGCCCGGAACGTTTTGCAGAAGCTATAGAGCAAATGATCAATGACAAAACGATGTACCAGCAAAGCCGACTTGCCGCCCGGGAACAAGCTGAGAAATTCTCATGGGCAAATACCGCGGCAATGTATATTGATGCGTATAAAAAAGCGATCTGCAACTAAGGATAAAAGCACAAAACATTATGTACAGCTGGAGATACAATTTAATGAAAGTTGCCGACTGCATTTTGCGAGTTGGCGTATTCAAACGCTTTAAGTATTTTCTGGAGCTGGAAACATATTCATTAGAACAATTAAAAGCGACCCAGAAAAGCAAGTTAGAGAGCTTATTAATTCATAGCTTCAATAATGTGCCGTATTACCGCGAGGTACTGGGCGATTGTGGAGTAGTAGTTAACAATACAGTTGATCTTGACAGGTTTGAAAATATCCCGATCTTGAATAAGGCAATAATTCGAGAACAGGGAGAACGGCTCTACGCCAAAGATTATAAATCCCGTCATCATTATAAAAACACTTCAGGCGGCAGTACCGGCGAGCCCGTAACATTTATTCAGGATTGGGAATATAAAAAGTGGTCCGTTGCTGCCAGGTTTTATTATAATACATTTATCAATAAGTACCCCGGCGACCGAGAGGTGAAACTTTGGGGTGCCGAGCGTGATATTTTCACCAGAAAAAAAGCTCCGGCACTGGCCTTGGCACAATGGCTGTTCAATATGAAAGTACTCAACAGCTTTGACATGTCAGGCGATAGCATGAAAAACTACATTGAGCAGTGGAATAGATTCAGGCCGTCACTTGTCTGGTCATATACCAGTTCGATACACGAGCTATGTAGATTTGCCAAGCAGGAAGCCCTGGAAATCACCCCGCCCAATGGTGTGATATGTACCGCCGAAACTCTAACCGAAGAAGTTCGCGAATTTATCGAAATCGTGGTAAAAGCTCCGGTACTCAACCAGTACGGATCAAGAGAAATAGGTATTGGCGGCTGTGAATGCACGGCGAAAAGTGGCCTGCATATTTTCCCGCATATTAATTATATGGAAATACTCGACGAGTCTGGTAAAGCTCTGGGAGCCGAAAGTAGTGGGAATATTCATGTGACATTACTGACAAATTATTCTATGCCGCTGATAAGATACCAGATCGGCGACACGGGCTGCCTCGCCAGCGCGAAAAAATGTAGCTGCGGTAGATCATGGCCAAAACTTCGGTCGGTAACCGGTAGAATATCTGACCACTTCCGTTCGAGTAGCGGGAAAATAGTACATGGTGAGTTTTTCACTCATTTATTCTATAATAAAAAGAATATCAAGCAGTTTCAGTTTATTCAAAAGCAGTTGGACGAGATCGATGTTAATTTTGTCGGCACTTTATCTGATAATGAAAGAAACGACATTGCCAGCAAGATAAATATTGCGATGGCAAGTGATTGCAAAATAAACTTTAACCATATGGATAACATCGAACGTGCCGTCAGTGGCAAATACAGATATACTATCAGTAAAATATAGACCATGGCAAAAAGTATCAGGAAAATTTGTTTTATCTCGCCGAAAGGTTATCCTGTGTATAATCCCGAATGCCGGGAAGTGTTCGGCGGAGCTGAAGTCGATCTGTACCATATCGCTACAGAGCTGGCAAAAGACCCGAACTATCAGGTATCGTGTATAGTAGCAGACTATGGCCAGACCAGGATCGAATCTATAGAAAATGTATCATTGATAAAAAGCCTTAACTTTAAGTCTGGTCAAATATCAGGAGCGAAAAAAATATGGCAGGCCATGAAGGATGCCGACGCTGACATTTACTTCATAAAAACAGCTTCGGCTGGAACTTTTCTGGCAGCATTATTTTGCAAGACACACAAAAAGAAATTTGTTTATCGCTCTGCTCATACCGATCATTGTGATGGCACGTGGTTGAAAAAACATCCACTGGCCGGAAGATTTTTCAAATGGGCACTAAAACATGCGGCAGTCCGATTTGTGCAAAATGAATCTGACATAACAGCTCTTAAAGCTACTACCGGACTTGACTCAATTGCTATTGCGAACGCACATCGACCTCAACCACAAACCCACAACGAAAGGAAGCACATACTTTGGGCCGGAAGAAGTGCGAAATTCAAACAGCCTGAACTGTTTATTGAATTAGCAAGCTTGAACCCTGACTATCATTTCGTTATGATATGCCAAAGATCAACGTGCGATACGGAATATAATAGGATCAAGGAAAAGGCAATTCAAATAGCTAACCTGGAGTTTATCGAAAGAGTTCCATACAACGAGATCGGAAAATATTTTGCCGAAGCTAAAATGCTGGTCAATACAAGCACCGCCGAGGGTTTCCCAAACACGTTCATTCAGGCAGCTATGGCGGGCGCACCTATACTATCGCTTAATGTCGATCCGGATGGTTTTTTAGAAAAACATAAATGTGGGATATGCACAAGAAATACAAAAGAGTTAAATACTGCATTGGAAACGATAATAGAAAACTTTCACAGCTATTCCGAAGCGGCTATTGAATACGCTAATGTCAGACATAACATATCAACAACAATAGTCAGCTATAAAAAAGTTTTTGAAAGCTTATAGACTGCCCTCATACAATTCACGAACTAGTTGGGCAAACTCAGCGGCAACCACCTCTGCGGAATATTCATTTTCAATAATGCGACGACCTTTCTCGCCCATCTGCTTACATTTACTTCGATCCATATATAAAGCCTCTAACGCCTCATATAGCTCGCCTGGCTTACCAATACTAAAGCCTATATCGCCCTTTGCCAGAACATCTCTATTCATTCCAACCGGACTGACAATAGCAGGTATGCCAACAGCCATATATTGCAGCATCTTAAAGCTGCATTTGCCACGTGACCACAGATTTTCTTCAAGCGGCATGAGACCGACATCCATTTTGTGAAGCTCTGACACTTCATTTTCACTACTCCACTGAACATATTCATACTGTGGGCAACTGGCAAGTTTATGCTGCCATGGACGATTAGAGACGATGAGCAATTTGGCATCTTTTCGATCGGCGAGAAAAGTCTCCAGCTCAGGCGATATCATATCGAGATAGTTATAATTACATGCCAGACCTGTCCAGCCAATTACAAAATCAGAACCAACACCCTCTGCCTTTACGGTAAACCTGTTGGTATCTACAGCAGTTGGCAGAATTTTTATATTACTATTATGTTTATTAAAGTAATCTGCCAGATATGTATTGCCGGCAATAATAAGATCCATTTTCTTGGCTATTGCCGGAGCGGCCCAGCGTCCCAAAGGTTTACTCAGCCAGATAGCATCGTCAACATCAAATATGCGTGGCCGTTTCATGAATCGCTCAAAAGAGCAATAGCCTTTGACCAGCTCTTTACCAACCCAGGAAACATCGCTGTTTTTCGCACGAAGTAAGCCAGGGATTCTCGCCGCAGCTTTGAATGGGCTTGGCAGTCCGCAACTCTTTTCAAAGTATGGCAAATGCTCTACAACTTCCACCCCAGCTTTGGCAAGATATGGCGTATATTGACGCAGCCGAAACCTACTCGATGGAGTGTTTACCCCGCCGGTAAATGCTGACAACCTGATTGTTTTGTTTATTTCTCTCACAAATTTATTTCTCAATATTTACGTCGGCAACCAATGCCTTACGCAACTTCGTCAATCTCGATGCAGCAGAGACTATCTTACAACATTTCTCAGTAAACACCGGCGATACCATAGCCAGAGAAAACATAATCCTTAACCATGGTGAATACCAATTCTTAAACTCATTATACATTAACTTAAGACCTTGAGCATGTTTCCGGTGAAACAGCATACTCCTCATCCAGCGATACACCATATATTTAGCTGACGGTAGGAATTTATCCAGCCTGCCGCAATCATCGGCTAGCATTACCGTTCTATTGACCATATCAATATACTGATCCCACTTTTTTGCAGTATGAGTTAAGCTGTCAGGTATATCTAAATGGTAAATTGATAATGGCTGATTGACAAAGCCTAGCTCTGGGTACTTCAATCCCGTACGCCACCACATATCCATATCATTCACATTTTTCTGACCAATAGGAAACATACCTACCTCATCAAACACATTCCATTTGATCATAATATTTGATGCATTGCCATATGTCTGAGCGATAAATGCATCAAAAAAATCAGAGAAATATTCTTTTCCACAAAGCAATATATCAGCCTTTTTTTCACAGTGGTGAACTCTTTGAATATTTGAATTACACAGACAGCGAATATGATTACTACTGATCCATTTCAAATCTGAATTGCGTTTAAGCAATTCTATCTGCAAGCGATTCTTATCGGGGAGCCACTCATCATCACTATCCAAAAAAGCTATCCACTGAGAACTCGCAGCTGCTATTCCAGTATTTCTTGCAACACTCGCCCCGCCGTTAGCCTGTTTAATAACTTTTATCTTATCACCATAGCCTGACAAAACCTCTAATGTATTATCCTGTGATCCATCATCAACAACAATGATCTCATCTACAGGCAAGGTCTGTGCCAGTACACTGTCAATTGCCCGACTGATATAACGCTCTGAGTTATATGCCGGCATTATTAAGCTAACGCTATATTCTTCCATATTCTAATTACTTAACAGGCTCTTTATATCTTTAAACCAATAGTGAGGGTAATATCTAAGCTTACTAACTAAACTCCTGAAATAAAAGCCAACATTAAGACAGCTATGTATTTCAACATTTATAACAAAATCATCGGCCAGTACTTTGGGCGGTCGTAATATACCTTTTATTTTATTACCAATATTATCATCATGAATAACTATCAGCCAGGCAGGCAGCTTTCTCAGATTAATTATTTCACCAAGCTTGGCAGATTCACCATGTGCAATACCTGAAAAAACTGTAAGGATATTTTCTGGATCGTACTTTTCTACCATTGTAATAAACGAGTTACTTGCGTACCGCTGCAGGCATAACTTTTCTGAATTATAACGATATCCGAAAAGAAAGTTTAAAAAGTAGCGTTCTGACTTTTCTATTACATTCTGCTGAATTGTTTCAATGAAATGTATATTGATCGCATCATCATTATCAAGTCTGGTTGTAACCAGATATTCACATTCGCCTTTGATAGCTGAGAATGTATCATTCACCGAGCGAACGACAGTATCCTTATCGAACTTTTCGACAAATATCGGAATAAAGTTTTCATACTCACGATATTTTTCTATAGCCTGCACGAGATAATCAGGTGAGTTTTTGTCAAAAAAAACTAACCACTTAAAATCCTGTACCGTTTGCGACTTAACTGACGGCAGACAATACTTCTCAAAAAGAACTATCCTGCGTTTGATCCACTCTCCATCATCCCGGAAAGCCCAAGATAAATTCACATTGAATCTGGTAATTATAAGATGTCTGATATTTTTCTTATTCAATCTTTTGGATGAATCACTTTCTTTCTTATATTGTACTTTTTATTAATTGCAGACAATAAGCCAAAAACAGATTTAGTTATAGCTGGAAATAATATTAATAGCCTAGTCTTAAATATATATCCGGTACTAAACAATTCACCAAATTCTAAGAGCATATCTTTGATCTTATACACTCTATCATCAAATTTGGCACCTCTTATCCAATCTCTTATTCGTTTTTGAGCTACCGGCCTGAATCGCCCCCAGGCATTATTGGCTTTTGCTAATGCTATATGACTACTGACAAAATCTTTCTCCAGGCCATAGTCTTTTCTTTTTCTCGACAAACTGCCAGCTGTATCAATATAGTACAGCGATAAGATATTGTCAACGTAACCGATCGCAGGATATTTATATGCGATTCGATACCAGAGATCGGTATCCTCACTTATTTTGATATCGGTCCTGAACCCGCCTGTCTCTAACAAAATATCCTTACTAATGAGCATCGCTCCGGTCCAGCTCACCTTACCAGCCAAAGTCATAGCAAAATAGTCACTATGCACTAGTATTTCAACATCTTCGTTCACGTCGGAACTGACATTTTCAATATTTTCACCCAATATTTTCTTATAATTGCCGGCACACCAATGAATTCCAGGGTTCTGCTTTAGCAGTTTTACCTGATATTCCAGCCGATGAGGCAAATATTCATCATCAGCATCGAGAAATGCGATCCAGTTTCCCTCGGCTGCATTTATGCCAGTGTTCCTGGCAGCTCCCGGTCCGGCATTATCCTGGCAGATATATCTGATCTTGTCACCATATTTCGCCACCACATTGGACGTACCATCTACAGAGCCGTCATCTACTACAATTATTTCATATGCAGAATATGTCTGCCCCAAAACGCTATCAATCGCCCGGCAGATATATTGCTCGCTGTTATAAGCTGGTATTACCACTGAAATTCTATAATTACCTTGTGACATTAGTGGAATTATACCATAAAACCCAGGTTAAAACCATATCATTGTAAGACTTTTGTAAACAGTAACTTACATATCTAACAGCACAACATTGGGCTTTTTTACTTCACCTTATGATTGTTTTATGATATCATTGAAAAATTGGTAAATATTGACTGAGACTGAATACTATATACCATTTTGGACAAAGCATGGTAAATAAATATATTACAGTAAAAGGAGCGAAAGAACATAACCTTAGATCTGTCAATGTTGACATACCTCGCGACAAGCTGGTTGTGATCACCGGCCTAAGCGGATCAGGTAAAAGTTCTCTAGCTTTTGACACAATTTTCGCAGAAGGACAACGTAAATACGTAGAATCGCTATCGGCCTATGCACGCCAGTTCCTGGAGCAGATGCAAAAGCCAGATGTTGAAAGTATTGAGGGGCTTCCCCCGACAATATCTATTGAACAGCGAAGCGGTGGCAGAAATCCGCGTTCTACTGTTGCTACGACCACCGAGATCTACGACTATCTCAGGCTGCTATTCGCACGGGTAGGTAAACCTCATTGCTATATATGTGGTAAGCCCATCGAGAGCCAGCATGCCGGAAAGATCGTTGATGACCTGCTCGAAAATGATACCGGCAAAAAAATATACATCTGTGCACCGCTGGTCAGCGGCCAAAAAGGTGAGCATGTAGATGTTATAAACAGGATACAGCGTGACGGCTTCGTCCGTGCCAGGATCGACGGCAAAGTTTGCGAGATAAAAGACGCACCTGAGCTGAAAAAGACCGTTGCCCATACAATAGAAGCGGTAGTCGACAGACTGGCCGTTAAGGATTCCATACGCAGACGAATCGCTGACTCTGTTGAGCTGGCCCTAAAGCAGAGCGATGGTACGGTACTCATCTTAAAAGAAGTTTCCGAATGTAAGTGGGAAGAACACACATACAGTTCTAAGTATGCTTGTGTCGATCACCCGGAAGCCGCTATGCCGGAGTTGTCTCCTCGCTGTTTTAGTTTTAACAGTCCATACGGCGCATGTCGCAGCTGTGATGGTCTGGGCACGATCCAGGAATTTGACGAAGATCTAATTGTGCCGGACGATGAGCTATCACTGGAAGATGGTGCTATCGACGCCTGGCGTAAAGGCGGCAAGAGAATGAACATATTCTATAACCGCCTGATAAAATCATTCTGTAAAGAATTTGATGTCAGTCCGGACACACCATATAAAAGCATACCAGCAAAGATAAAGCGCATCCTTATCCACGGCTCTACACCAGATGGTAAAGGCCCGGAATTTGAAGGTGTTATCCCTAACCTGATGAGAAGGTTCAAGACCACCGACAGCGAATTTGTAAAAGCCAGACTGCACGGCTATATGTCTGAGCAGCCTTGTCAGGTATGTAACGGCGCCAGACTAAGACCAGAATCATTATCTGTTCTCATAAATAATAAAAATATCCATGACATAGTCCAGATGAGTATTCTTCAGGCTAAAGACTTTTTTGAAGACCTGACTTTCTCAAAGGAAGCTACTGTCATTGCCGAACCAATCTTGAAAGAAGTTCGCAACCGTCTAAAGTTCTTATCGAACGTTGGATTGGGTTACTTGACACTTAACCGCCGCAGCGGCACACTCTCTGGCGGAGAAGCACAGCGAATCAGGCTAGCGACCCAGGTCGGTTCTGCTCTGGTTGGCGTATGCTATGTACTGGACGAGCCATCTATCGGCCTGCACCAGAAGGATAATGAAAAGCTTATCCATACAATGAGAAACCTGGCCGACCTTGGCAATTCTGTACTGGTAGTAGAGCATGACGAAGACACTATGTACGCTGCGGATCACATTATTGACGTTGGCCCTGGTGCCGGCCATCGCGGTGGCCAGATAGTTGCTCAGGGTAATGTAGAAGAGATAAAAAACACCGAAAGGTCTATCACCGGCCAATACCTTGCTGGTATCAGACAGATCAAGCTCCCTGAAAAGAGACGCAAGGTTAACCTAAAGTATTCCGTATCAATTAAAGGTGTCGAACAGAACAACCTAAAGAATGTTGACGTTATCTTCCCGCTGGAAACCTTCACTTGCGTTACCGGCGTAAGTGGCTCAGGTAAAAGCTCACTGGTCAGACAAGTTCTTCTGCCAGCTATGATGAGAAAACTATATAACTCAAAAGAAAAGCCGGGTAAGTTTAAAAAGCTCGTCGGTATGAACAGAGTTGATAAGGTTATCCAGATCGACCAGAGCCCGATCGGCAGAACGCCAAGATCAAACCCGGCAACCTATACTGGTGTATTCGATCTTATCAGACAGCTGTTTAGTAAAACCAGAGATGCCAGGATAAGAGGATATTCGCCGGGACGGTTCAGCTTTAATGTCAAAGGCGGTCGCTGTGAATATTGTCAAGGACAAGGTACCAAGAAAATCGAAATGCATTTCCTGCCAGATGTTTATGTTGAATGTGAGCAGTGTAAAGGCACACGCTATAACAAAGAAACTCTCGACATTAAATATCGCGGTATGAATATCGCTGACGTCCTGAATATGTCAGTGGCAGAAGCTATTGATTTCTTCGATAGTTTCCCGAAAGTTAAACAGATGCTCAGAGCCCTGCACGATGTAGGCTTGAGCTACATAGCACTTGGTCAGGCATCAACCACCCTTTCCGGTGGCGAAGCCCAGCGTGTTAAGCTGGCTTCTGAGCTGGGTAAAAACAGCACCGGCCACACCTTCTACGTTCTGGATGAGCCGACAACCGGTCTTCATATGGCCGATATTCACAACCTGCTTAACGTGCTTAACAGGCTGGTTGATAAAGGCAATACCGTTGTAGTGATCGAACATAATCTCGACGTGATAAAGGTTGCAGACCATATTATTGACCTGGGTCCTAACGGCGGTGACGGCGGCGGCCAGATAATTGCCACCGGCACTCCAGAAGAGATCAGTCTTGTACCAGATAGCTATACCGGCCAATACGTAATACAAAAACTTAAGTAATAACTAAGTTATTACCTATATAATATGATTCGAGCCAAAGCAGTTGTGTATTATGCACAACTGTTTTTTTACATACACACCAAATTCAGCATTTGCTGACCCAATATTACATATTTTCCCATTCGCTTCACAAAAACCCCTTAAAAATAACACTATAGTGTTTCAGGATAATTATTTTCTACACTTCAAAACCAAGTTTAGTCCTATAACTTTTTGCTGTAAAAGAAAAAAACACAACTTTTTAACATCATAGTAAAATTTTTGTTGTCCAAGTTATAGATGATATAAAACGTTAAAATAACTGCCCTTATATCATTTGCTATAATAATAACATCCGATTTAGCAGTTAAAATCGCCAAAAACAGGCTTATAATCGCTATATTCTAACAGGCAAACTGTGAGAAATCTTCATGCATCCAATAATAATATCCGATAAACATTCAGCAGGGTAAGGAAAGGATTATTACTCTCAATGTGGAATCAAAATGCCTAAAAAGGCGAAAAATGAAAAGGAAAAAACAATGAGATGTCCCTATCTGATTTCAGATGAGCTCCATTGTGACAAACAGTTAGGTAAAGACGGATCGGATCATGCAAAAGAGCTCTGCAATGATCAGTATCTATTCTGCCATCACTTTCTTGAACTATGCCATCAAAAGCAGAAACAGAAAATGTTTGCAGAACAAAAGGAGTTACTGTTTGTCTAAGCGGTTAACTGATATAATCTAGCGCATATCTGCAATGTTGCATATCGGTTGTCCACTAAAACAAAAATAACAAATTAAGAAGAAGTTGGAATATAGAGTCATGAGATTTTTTCAAGAAAATGAGAAGAAGTTGGAAAAATGGCCGGATTCTGAAATTGAAACCTTCCTCCATTATCTTTGTGTGGAAGGCGGACTAGCCGGCAACACCATAATGTCATATCGTAGAGATCTACGCAGATTTACTAAATTTGCAGAGCTTAACGGTCTGACATTACCTGATCACATCAACCCGCAGACAGCCAGAGATTTTGTAAAGTGGCTTTCTCATCCGGTAGAAGGAGATCACGCAGAACTGTCAGAAGCGACCATAGCGCGACATGTAGTAACACTAAGAATGTTCATGCGCTATCACAAGCTTACAGGCAGTACTAAAACTGATCTCTGTGACCTGATGGAGTCACCCAGAACATGGCAGAAGATCCCGCGGGTTTTAACAAAAGAGCAGGCCGCAAATCTGGTCAGCTCAATAAATCCAAACGATCCATTATATCTGAGAGACAAGGCACTACTGGAACTTCTATATGCTACCGGCATGAGAGCTTCAGAGGCAGCATCATTGAATCTTAATGATATCAATTTTAAGATCGGTTACTTGAGATGTGTTGGCAAAGGTAATAAAGAAAGAGTTATTCCTATCCATAAGTACGCTATTGATGTACTGCACGACTATGTCAGAAATCTTAGACTTGACCTTACCCAGAAAACTAATTGCAGAAAGCTATTTGTTTCTAAGAGCGGTCGGGAACTATCTCGAATTGAGATCTGGCGTATTGTCAAAAAAGCAGCGGCCAAAGCTGGTCTCAATGGCAAAGTAACCCCACACACATTACGTCATTGTTTTGGTACCCACCTGCTTCAGGGTGGTGCCGACCTGAGAAGTGTGCAGGAAATGCTCGGTCACGCCGACCTAAGCACAACCCAGATATATACTCATGTTAATCATGAGCATTTAAGGAATATGCATCGGAAATATCATCCGATGGGATAAGGAATATAGCAGAAATATCCCCCCCACCCCATTTCCTGGGTATCTCTATAAAATTGATTTATCATTGTGGTTTGTACTACAAATAATTATTTGTCTAGCCCATTTACAAACCTGTGTCACAGACACAACAAATAAATTGATTTTTGTGAGATACCCAATTTTTTTATATCCACGCCTAAATATCACATAATTTGCAAAGTGTTATGTTTTAATGCTATAATTTAAAAGAAGTATATAGTAATTTCAGTTCTTTCCGATAACCAGAAATATGACAGAAGCAACAGACAAGGACAAAACCGAACTGAGGCGTGCCTTGGGCATCTCTGATGCAACACTTATGGGACTGGGTTCCATACTTGGAACAGGAGTGTTTGTAAGTATTGCAATAGCTGCCGGAATAGCCGGTGCAAATGTTGTTTTTTGTATAGTGCTGGCAGGGCTGGTAGCTATGTGTAATGCATTTAGCAGTGCACAGCTTGCAGCTGCAACTCCGGTAAGCGGCGGAACTTATGAGTATGGTTACCGATATCTTCACCCCTATGCAGGTTTTGTTGCCGGCTGGTTGTTCATGGCTGCTAAAAGCGCATCAGCCGCCACTGCAGCTCTAGGATTTGCCGGATACCTATCAGCATATTTCCATTTGCCCGGCTACAGTATAATCCCACTTGCCCTGGCAGCCTGCTTTGCTCTGACACTACTAATAAAAAAAGGTATAAAGAAATCAAGCTTCATTAATATTACTATCGTTTCTTTTACTATCATATCACTGCTATACTTTATTATTGCAGGATCAAGTTATGCTTTCAACAATGGAAAATCATATCTCACCTTTTACATACCGATGAACTTTGGTTCTATAGGGAATTTTCTCAATGCCACAGCACTAATGTTTGTTGCATACACCGGCTATGGCAGAATTGCAACAATGAGTGAAGAAGTGGTTGAACCAAGGCTGACTATTCCAGTATCCATTTTATCCTCATTAATAATATCATCACTTATATACATTGGAGTTGCGATAGTAGCAGTTGGTATCGCTGGCAGCGAATTTTTAAGCACGACAACAGAAAAAAATATAGCACCTTTGGAATCAATAGCAGAAGGTTTTACATATGGTCACGCCCGGCAAATAATAGCATTCGGCGCAATTACAGCTATGCTGGGTGTACTGCTCAATCTTATCCTTGGTCTGTCCAGAGTTTTACTGGCTATGTCCAGACGCGGCGATATGCCAGAGTCTTTATCAGAAATAAACAATACCAGCAGCTCTCCTGAAAAAGCTGTAATTACTGTTGGAATAATCATTTGCATTATCATTTTTGTTGGCAATGTAAAAACAACCTGGTCTTTTAGTGCATTTACAGTACTGATATACTATGCTATCACCAACCTGGCCGCTATCCGTATGCCACGCCATAAAAGATTGTATCCGGTACATTTTTCATACGCAGGCCTGATAGGATGTATGGGCCTGGCATTTTGGATCGAACCAATAATCTGGTTTTCGGGAATCATATTGATTCTAGTTGGTTTTATCTGGAAACTTATGCTGCCGAATAATCAGTAAGCCCTTTAAATTAATAATTGGCAAATCTCAATCAAGTTTCATTCTTTTACCCGATACCTATTAATAAGTATTGTTGTCGACTGACAATCAGTCAGAACGACAATAATATTGTTTTATTAATTTTGGCCGCACCAGATAGCAGCCACTATTACGATAGGAAGGTAAAAATGAATTACGATAATAGCGGAGTCCACCAGTGGCATTTTCGCCATGATGCATTGGAAGCATTTAATAGTTTTTCTGCGGCAAGAAACCTGTTCTTCTGGATAACATTAATTTGCATGCTGCTAATTCAAGGAGTATTTTTCTCTATTGATCGTGGCGTTATTAATGCTGCACTGGACATGCCAGAACAGCAAAAAAAAATTGAGCAAACTCAACCTGTTCAGGCACTGCCTGGAGAAACCACCCAACAGGATGGAAATTCACATCAGGAAGAGATCAATTTTCAGCAACAAAACAAAGCCAAATTCATCTTCTGCTCACTACATACAACCACGACCGATAACACCGTAACCAGCGATACAGAAAAAGCTGAACCTACGCTTGCACCAACTGCAAGTGATATCGAAAATGCAAAAAGCAACGCTAAACTAATTACCTCCTCGTTAAAAAGAATTATCGCTGGAGCAAATGTCGTTGTGGTATTTTCGGTCCTTATGTATTGTATATGTCTGTTTTTATCTATTCAGTTGAGCCTGACAGGCAGTCTGGGAGGCATGGCGAATTCTGCCAGAGCATTTTTCTCTGCTTTCTTTGCCGCTCTACTTATAATACCATGGACCAAATCGATCTCACCAGGATTACCAACGATGCTATTTAGCTTCGATCAAGTTGTAAACTCTTATATAGCAAAGATTAGCCACAATTATGGATCGTATGGCGAGATACTTTATTATGCCAGATTCTGTGGACTTTGGGCAATAGTATTAATATTTATAATGCTCTCACAATGGCGAAGCTGTCAATCAGTTAAACAAATTACCCAGCGAGCACAGGAATGGAAAACAAAAAACCCTATCGAAGTTAAACCGTCAGCTATAGTGGAGACACCAAAGGTAGAACCAGAACTCAAAAACACGAGTGCTGGCGATGGAACTATCCCTTTAGCTTAAATTAAAAATACATATACTTTTTTGAACTTTAGTGCCTTGTTGTGACGTATAGTCTATAATTGTTTTTAGTTATATAAAAACTTTTTAATAAAGGCCTTATGATAAAAAACTGATATGAAAAATAATAAATCAGTTTTACAAACACTTTTAGAAGTGTCATAATAAACAAAGAAGAAATATAGAAACTAGGCCAGTAGATAAACTATAATATAAAACACTGGCTATAAATGTTTTATTGCAAATGTAACATAACACATTAAATAGATTTGGAGCAAAGTAATGGGTGCTTTTTCTGGTGACAGTTTTACCCAGTCAGTCGAACGACGTATGAAAGAATGGCAGGACCACCGCGAGTCTGACGGACATAAGCTAAGCGATGGTGCCAGGATCAATTATATTACACTTAGCAGACAGCTAGGTGCCGGTGGCGAAGAAGTTGCTGACGAACTAGCCAAACAGATGGGCTGGAGCGTTTTCGACAAGAGAATAGTAAACTTCATGGCCGAGAATTTCGGTGTACACGCTGATGTTCTTGAGACAGTTGACGAACGTACCAGAGGCTGGATCGAAGATTCTATAAGCATGTTCTTTTCAAATAAAAAAGGCAGCGAACATCTCGACCAGTACAGCTATTACAAACACCTGATCGAAGCACTACTCGTTATAGCCCAGCATGGTCGGGCGATTATCGTTGGACGTGCTGCCGGACAGGTGCTGCCTCGCGACCATGGTCTGAGCGTCAGAATAACTGCACCATTTGAGGTTAGAGCTGAACGAGTAGCGGCCCAAAATAAGATTAAGGTCTCTGAGGCTCGTGAGATCGTTAAGAAAGCTGACGATAATCAGAAAAAGTTCGTTAAGGACTTCCTCTGGAAAGATGCCTTTGACCTGCATTCTTTCGACCTGATATTTAATACTGAAAAGCTATCTCCAGCTTCTGTCGCCAAGCTCATATGGCGTTCATTTGACCAGCGGATCGAAAGCAAGATACAACAGCTGGAAATGATCGAGCGCGGAATCGACATTGACGAATTTGTGACCAAGCAGATCGAGGCGTGGGACAAAGAAGCCGACGGCAAACAAAGCCAGCCGCTGATCAAACTGGAAGATGGCTGTCATATTGATTATGTAACGATCGGTCGTGACCTTGGTGGTGGTGGTGCATATATCGCGCAACAGCTAGCCAAAGATATCGGCTGGGATCTGTACGACCGTGAGATTCTGAACTATATGTCAGAGAACATGAATGTTCATATAAAGACCTTGGAATCGGTTGACGAAAAGACCAGCAGCTCAATCATGGAGATGCTTACCAATGTGTTCAGCTCCAAAGAGAAAATTGCACGCAAGGAATTTCTGAAACAGTTGGGCGAAACACTCATGGTTATCGGGAAACATGGAACCGCAGTTATCCTTGGTAGGTCGGCCGGTTTGTTCATGCCTCGCGAAAGAGGTCTGAGCGTATTTATTACCGCACCATTTGACCTGCGAGCAAAACGTATGACTTTGGTGAATAATGTTTCGCTTGACGTTGCTAAATCCCAGGTTAAAAAAGCTGATAAAGAATTATATAACTTCACTAAAGAATTTGTCGGACAGGATATCCATAATGCCGAGTTGTATGACATTGTCTGCAATACCGAAAAAATCATGCCGGATTCCTTTGCAAAGATCATTCGTCGTACTCTCGAACAGAGAAGTATCGAAGAGTCTAATATATAATATCTGGCATATACGATATTAAGTGTAAAGTTTTAACACTTGACTTTAGTGCGGCAAATCTGTTATTATTATGCCGTTGACAATTGAATATATTTTTTAGTGGCATAAAATGCCTTAAAAGGGAAGACGGTTAAATTCCGTCGCGGTCCCGCCGCTGTAATCGATGACGAAATACCAAACCACGTCACTGTCTGAAATAAGATGGGAAGGCCAGGTAGATTAGGATGACTCGTAAGCCAGAAGACCTGCTGAAATATTAACGCTAATATGACTTCGCGGATTGAGTCGCAGGCACCTTGCATAGAAATGTATCTATCCAGATATTTATAATTTATGTCTACCAAAGCCTCATACTCCAACCTGAAGTATGAGGTTTTTTTTATTGCCCAATATCTGCTGATAAGATCAAGCTGATGTTAACGCTTGAACATAAATAATATGCAAAGGAATATAATAATGAAAATGAAATTAACTGCTGTAGTACTTACAGCTATGATGGTTATGATTAACAGTTCTGCTCTGTGCAGCTCGCTTGTCTCTACTTTTGAAGAAGTGCCTCTTTCTGCTAATAGCCATATGGGCGGTACCGGAGTTGATGCTGATGGCTTTGAAAGCGGAAGTGCATATTACGATTATGGCTTAAACAGCTATGGCTTCTGGCATGGTTTTGCATATTCAAATATGACCGATATGACAACTGGTAATTATTTAAATGATTTCAGTGCCTATATTGATGGGGCAGAAAATAATGCCAGCGGTAATCAATACTGTGTTTGCTATACTGATATGTATGCAGGAGGAATACCAAGCATTTCTCTTACCGGCGAGCTATATGATTCAACACTAGATGGAATGTGGATCACCAATACTACATACGCTTACCTGACCATGCTAAATGGTGACGGCTGGTCTGCAAAACCATTTGGCGGTGCCGACGGCAATGATCAGGATTATTTTAACCTGGCGATCAAAGGCATAACCGAAAGTGGTGAGAACCAACAGATCATTGATTTCAAACTGGCAGACTTCACTTTTGCAGATAACAGTCTGGACTACATTATCTCTGAATGGACCTGGGTAGACCTCAGCTCTTTGGGTGATATTATTGGAGTTGAATTCATTCTCACATCAAGCGATAATCATCCTGAATATGGCATGAACACACCTGCTTACTTTGCATTTGATAATTTCAACAGCAGCCAGTTTGACGTTCCGGCAGTTCCTGAGCCAGCCTCAATATTGCTGATGATCTCTGGTGCTGCGATTAGTCTTAGAAGAACGAAAAAGTAAAACAATATTCTCCCCGTGATCACTACTGGTTAAGCTTCTCGATTCCCCCTTTACAAAATACCAGTAGCAAGGTTGATCACAAAAAAAGAGCCGTGATAATTACTTCACGGCTCTTTACTTTTTAAAATAACTGTAATCTTATATTATGTTACCGGCTCACTATCACCTTTCATAAGGCTGAGTTTTACCAGTTCATCAAGCAAAGATTTTTTATCAATAGGCTTGATAAGAAAACTTTCACAACCGCCTTTGAAGGATTGCAATATTGTTCTTTTATCATCCATTGCTGTTGTCATAATAATTTTCACGCCGTCGAGGCCGTGGATTCCATTTTCAGCTTCCAAAGTTCTTATCCTCTGCAACGTTTCCTGACCATCCATCTCCGGCATCATAACATCGAGGCAAATAAGATCATACCGGTTTGAATTCTGCATCGACTTTGCAAACATTTCAACTGCCACAAGCCCACTTTCTGCTATATCTACCTCTCCATAAGGCTTAAGTAGATTAAACATATACTTACTGTTTATTACGTTGTCCTCAACAACTAAAGTTCGCATAATCACCTCGCTTGTAACATCTCGCTGAATACTCTTGTTTACTAGTCTATTATCGCATCGACACAGAATAGATATATCTGAAACGAAACTGAAAACTATCATCATATTTATCTTCTCAGACACATAAACTTTGAATTGACATACAATTAAATTATGAGTTATAATTATTTTCTGACCATGACAAATAAACCGTTAAACATTATAGGACTAGCTGGCAGCCCAAGAGCAAACAGCAATTCAACAACTCTACTGAAATCATTCATAGATGGAGCCGCCAGCCAGGGAGCTTTGTGTCAGATAATTAAGCTTGCCGAAATGGATATTAAACCATGTATCCATTGTGACTGCTGCTGCAACACTGGCAGATGTGTGTTTAATGATGATATGGTCAATATTTATGGACAGCTAAAAAACGCTGATGTCATCGCGTTCTCATCACCCATATATTTCATGGGGCTTTGTTCTCAGCTGAAACTTCTAGTTGATCGCTGCCAGGCATTCTGGGCCTATCGAAATACCACCGGCCAATCCATTATTCCACCATCAGATATCGCTGGCCGAAAAGGTATCTTTATTGCTACTGGTGCCAGAAATACCAAGTCTGTTTTTGCCGGCGTACAAGTAACTATGAGGTGGGTATTCGACTCGCTAGACTGCGAATTTCTCGAACCTATCCTTGTCGGCAATTGCGAAAATGCCGGCGATATAAAAAATATGCCAGAAACTACCCGTCAGGCTTATGACCTTGGCGTTACCATCAGTAAGTCCTATAAATAACAATCACCCACATATCCGGTTTCATTACCTGACTAGCACATCTATAAATATTCACTAAGCTTTTTAATAATAAAGCTTAACAGAGATTCAACCGATATTTTTACTGAAGAAACTGCGCGTAAGGCAGGTACTATATTATCATAGATAGGAAATTATGCTTAAAGTTCCAATAGAACATGCCGAGCCGGGAATGATCCTGGCCCGCCCAATAGCTAACCCAGAGAAGCTTGACCATACACTCTTGAAGTCCGGCTACGAACTTGAAGGTGATAAAATATCACGGTTAAGGTCATTGGGCATAAACACAGTGTGGATAAATTATCCAGGACTGGATTTCCTGGATGAAATGCTCGACCCAAAAGTTATCTCCGAACAGCAGGAACTATACAGCTCTCTCAAAGATAACTTTGATGATGCACAGCAGGAATCGTTAAACGATATAGATTATAAGCCGTACGTGGAACAAATGAGAAATCTGTTTCACAGCCTTATGAATAATAATAATATATCATCTGCTTTCATTACCGAACTTCAAGGACAATCAAACGATATATTCCGCCATTGCACTGCGGTTGCCTCAATGGCTTTGCTCATTGGACTGAGAAGTGAAAACCAGCTATTAAGAGCCAGGCCAAATATGGCACCAATCCAAGCTCGAGATCTAACCTCACTCGGAACCGGATGCCTGCTCCATGATATGGGAAAAATAGCATTACCAGAAGAAGTTCAACAGTTTCATATTTCTGCAATGGACCTTGGGACACCAGAATGGCAATCACATACTGAAGTTGGTTATGACATGCTCAAGGCCGGCCTTGATCCGGTGGCCGCACAAGTTATAGTAAACCATCACCAACATTATGACGGCAGCGGTTTCCCAAAACGTAAACAGCTTAACGGAGCGGGTGCCCCGTTCTTCACATTAAAAGGCAATGAAATCCATATTTTCTGTAGAATTGCCTGTATCGCTAACTACTTTGATACGTTTCGCTTTCTACCTGACGGAAGACTGGCACCAACTATAGTTGCACTTAAAAGAATGAAAAAGGCAGGTTATGCCAACTGGTTTGATCCTGAGATATATAAAATATTTACAACTGCTATGCCGGCATTTAGTCCGGGCGAGCAGGTTATGTTAAACGATGGTAGAAATGTAGTTGTCGTTTCCGTTAATGATGATTATCCATGCCAACCAGTAGTCAGACCTGTTGATCTTAACAACGCTCTTTCTCCTGAAGCAAAAGAACAAAAGGAAAAACAGCCTGTTCCAGAAGATCAACCGCCGCAAACAAAAGAGAAGACAGAAGAAGAAAATCAGGAAGAAAAAGATCCAGCCTCAAATGATATTGACCTGTCACAAGATTCCAGGTACTTTATCCAGAAGGTTGGCGATTTTGATGTAAGTAAGTTTTTACACTAATAATAGATCTATAAAATAACGAGTGAAAATATATAAGGATTAATAATGAATATTACCGAACTGGGTATTAACGGAGTACTATTATTTGAGCCAAGAGTTTTTGAAGACAACCGTGGCTTCTTCCTGGAAACATTTAATAGTGAACGTTACACCCAAAGTGGTATTCAGCGTCCATTCATACAGGACAATCACTCATACTCTTCTAAAGGAACCGTTCGTGGTCTTCATTATCAGCTGACTCAGCCACAGGGTAAACTTGTATATTGTGTCACTGGCGAAATTTTTGATGTGGCTGTTGATATCAGACGCGGCTCGCCAACATTTGGTAAATGGGTAGGTGCGATCCTATCTCGCGAGAATCATCGCCAGCTATTTGTACCAGAAGGCTTCGCTCATGGTTTTTGTGTACTAAGCGATACAGCAGATGTAATGTATAAGTGTACAGATCTATATAAACCTGGCGACGACTATGGTATTGCCTGGAATGATCCAGAGATAAATATCGAATGGCCTATGGCGGTTGAAGATGCGATTCTATCTGAAAAGGATCTTAAAAACCCGAACCTTTCAGAAGCAGACCTTAACACACTACCAACTATATAATATCATACATAGACACGAGCTATGACCACTACGAATGGTTAATAGTATTTTTCAATTTGAATAATTCTCTAAACGCTTTGAGAATAACTTTGATATTACCGCCAGTTGGCTGACCGAACCTGCGAGGATAATGTGACACGCCGCACTGCACCATAGTGCGTCCGGCTTTCTTTGCACGGGCGAGAACTTCAGTATCGATAAGAGCGCCCTGGCTAACCAGTTCCATGCTGTCAAAAATACTGCGACGGTATAATTTAAATGCACAATCAATATCCCTGAGCCCAAGACCAAAGAGAAAGTTAACTAACATCCCCCAGGCTTTTCCGTTTAGCTTGCGGACAATATTATCTTTGCGATCCTTGCGATAGCAAGTGACAATATCATAGTCAGCGGCAAGGTGAGTAATGTCTTTGATCTCTGCAATATCAAACTGGCAATCGCCGTCCGTATAAAATACCCATTCCTTACTGGCTGCCCTAAAACCGCTTTGCAGGGCCATACCATAACCAGAGTTCTGTTCATGATGAACAACTTTTACCTGAGAATACTTTTCAGCCAGAGAATCTGCAACCGCTGCGGTGTTATCTGAGCTGCCGTCATTAACTATGATTAGCTCGAAGTCATCAGTGACCTCAGGGATGACAGCCATAGCATTTGTAACTAACGTCACGATATTTTCCTGTTCATTATAACAAGGAAAAAATACTGACAGACTTTTTATGATGGAATTTACCATAGTAACCTTGAATTTAACTGCTCTCTCTGCGATTTTATCATCTTTTCATACTTGTTTTTAGCAACGGTATAATACTTTTCTTTTTCCGCGTCGCCAGCCTGTTTGTACAGAGCCGCCAGATAATGACTGCACATATGAATAGCAATAAGATTGGTTCTCTTACCAAACTGTACATCTTCTTTTACCAGCTTATCCAAACGCTCGTACTCACTAGTAAAGAACTTAACCAACTCGTTTTTCTGATTTAACAGATACTTAACCCTGTAAATATTTCCATAGGCACTTACACGGTCACTATCTTCGATCTCAGCCAGATATTTATCCGCCTTCAGTAGACAATCACGATACTCCTTACCTTTGACCTTGTATGTGATATAATAATCTGCTAGTGACATATTACGAGAATAGTCATCCGGATACTTTAGCTCCTCTGGAGCAACATCAAACAGCGAACGATTCGCTAAAGCATCTTTTCTTAAAATCACAGTAAAAGATTCATCTGTATAAAGCACGTCCCAGTCTGGCAGTTTCCCCAGGTACTCGATAGTCTTTGTACTTTTTGCATTCTCTGCCAGTACCGCAGTGACACCTTCATTTTTCAACACTTCGCCGTAAAGCTCCGGTGACACGCCCATAGCCATCATTAAGAGATCATAATTTGACGGCTTCTGACTATATAGTTCAACAAGCTTTTTATTTAACTGGTATGTCTTACTATTCATGCCTGCACGCTGCAATAGAAGATTATACTGTTCCTGTCGATAAGCACGTTCTTTCTCAGAATAATCTCTTCTGCCGCCAGCA
Source organism: Sedimentisphaerales bacterium (assembly GCA_963667715.1). Lineage (GTDB taxonomy): Bacteria > Planctomycetota > Phycisphaerae > Sedimentisphaerales > SM23-30 > JAFGDI01. The sequence continues at coordinate 26,442 of OY763926.1, forward strand.
GGGTTGATATTTATTCTCTGCCATCTCTGGAAATGTTCCAGGCGATATGCCGCCTGAGCTCGCCCATCCATATATACTTTACAAGGCGGACGACCGGTAGTCTTATCTGGCGTCTGACACCATGCAACATATCCACCATTAGCCCATTCATTCAGTACTACGCCTTTGACTTCATTAAGGTTCAAAAACTCACCAGCTCTAACTGGCTGAGCATTGATCCCTACCATACGACGAAATACGGAAAGTTCCTTACCATCCATAGCCGGCGAAAAGTAAAGACTATTAACAGCAGCTACAAATACCGACGCTACAAAGATTACGCTTAGCGCTGAAACAACTACAAGAGCCATATTAACCAGCAGTGGTGAAATGCGTTTCTGCCAGAAATCTTTTGTCATAATAAATATCTGCTCAAGTATAACTGCCATAAATGGAGCAAGGACAACACCTGCCAGAAAAACAAAACGACGACTTGTTATTGCCATATAAATTGTAAGCAGAATAATTCCAAGCCAGGCCAGGTCAAGGGTCGGCATACATTTATAATTATTCTCAGAATCACTCTTATTAGACTTGATCACCTTACTCGACATCCACGCCAACGGCACAGCTGTAAAAAAGATCAGGCCATTTGTGGTAACAGAGCCATCGGTAGGAGTGATAGTAGGAAGCCTAAACTTAACCCTTAGCACGATCCACACTAACGCCAGAGCCCCGAAGATACCTAGAAAAGCAAAGAAGGAACCTGTATTACCAAATCCGTCAGTATAAACCGGGTGCCATTCAGACACATCTCGCCAAAGCTTGCCTTCATTACCAAACATAACCATCATTGGATGAAGCAGATTCTCAGCACCATACGGGCTAAATATCATCGGCGTGAAAATAGTTATCGCTAAACCGATCAGCAGCCATTTGTACTTTTCTTTCCAAGGGTGAAATTCAAATACATCTGGATTAGAAGCTGATAAAATATTGGAAATAGCATAGCCGCCACAAGCAATTACAAATACCACGATCGCATAAATAAAACCACCATGAATATTTGACCAGAGGATCATAATTGGCAGCATCCACAATATCGCCTTTACATTTCCAGCTCGCCAACTAAAAAGAATATGAATCATAGCGGATGCCATAAGAATGGTAGAAATATTAGGACGCATATCGATATACGAACGTGCCAGCAAAACACCAAAGGCGGCACAAGCGGCGGCAATAAAATAATTCACCTTCAACGCTCTAGCTGCCCAAAAGGCAAAGAGAGCAGTAAGCACTGCCTGTAGATACTTATAATATACTATAGTACCCTCGCCAAAAATTGTTTTGAGGGAATAAAACATAACATGGCTAAGCCAGTTCTGATTAACCCAACCTTCACAGTTTTTCACACCCTTTACATATGGACGACTGTTTGCACTGAACGGGTCTTCCCAGGTAATATGAATACCAAACCAATCCAGGATCTTCATCTGAACGGTTCGGTCATTATCGTGCGTTGCCCAATCACCCAGACTATAACGCCCACAGGCCATAGCTACCCAGGTATCTCCACCACCAATAGGCTTATCGGCACTATGCAGCGCTGAAAAAATCACAAATAGGTAACTGAATATAACGATCAATATAACAAGAAGCGATCTCTCCACTTTCTTGTCATTGCCTGTAAGCTCTGTCATTACAAATCTATCCTTACTTCTGCTTATTATTCAGAATTATGCCGGCAGCTGTAGATAACAGCAGGTTGTTTTCATTCTATAATATTTATTATAAAACAAATTGTATGCTATTTATTTACTCTAACTGACCTTCGTCAGTTTGAGTTATTTAATACCGGCTGCATTACGTCCAATGCCATTGCAACATTACCAAATGGGGCACTTACCGCAAAACCGTCAACCAGATCAGATATTTCCTCTACAAGTTCACGTGCTATCTGTACGCCCAACTCCTTTCCTTGCTCACGAGTCTTGGCGGCACTCATACGTTTGAGCAAAGCATCTGGGACAACTACGCCCGGTACTTCATTTGCCATAAACTCAGCATTTTTATAACTGGTAAATGGCCATAGTCCAGCAATAATAGGAATTTTATATTCCTTTGTTTCCTCAAGAAAACTTCTTAACATCTGGGAATCAAATATCGGCTGGGTTATCGCGTATTCTGCTCCGGCTTTTACCTTCTGCTTGAATCGCTCAATCTCACGTTCTAGCTCTGCGGCAACCGGGTTCGCTCCCACTCCAATTACTAGCGAGAGAGGCTGTGCCAATTCATTACCGCCAACATCATAGCCGCAGTTTAGACCATGCACCAAACTGGAAAGTCCGATCGCATCTAGGTCAAATACCGCAGTCGCATCCGGATATTCGCCAAGCTTTGGAGGGTCGCCAGTGATTAGCAGCATATTCTTAATACCAACTGCCTGAGCACCCATCATATCACTTTGCAAACCGATTATATTTCTATCACGACAACAGACATGTAAAATAGATTCTATCTCAGCCTGACGCTGAATCTCCAAAGCTGTTATCATCGGTGACATACGACTGCTGGCACGCGGGCCGTCAGGAATATTAATCGCGTCAATACCAGCGTCACGACAAATACGTGATTTCTCTATGATCGCTGATAAGTCACAACCGCGCGGCGGTGTTATTTCTATTGCAACAGCCATCTGGCCATTGGCTATCTTTTGGCCCCAGGCTGATTTATCCTCTAATGCCACTGCCGGCACACATTCCTGAGTTTTTTCTTTATCATGCTCTGCTATTACTGCTACCCGAGCGGCAATATCTGCTTTATCTACCGAATGAACAGCTCTGGCAATTTCACGAATATGTTCAGGTGTGGTTCCACAGCATCCGCCAATTATTCTGGCACCCTTTTCGAAGAAACGCTTAGAATATTCTGCCATATACTCTGGTGTGCTCAGATAAAGCATACGGCCATCAACATCTTTCGGAAGACCGGCATTTGGCTGAACTACCAGCGGTTTAGAGATCTTGGTATAGACCATTTCCAATGCACTTAGCATGATCGACGGCCCGATCGAACAGTTAAAACCAACAACATCAACTCCAGGTTCGGCCGCGATCATCGCCAGAGCATCTTCTGCCTGATGACCAAATGATGTTTCGCAATACTGATTTACTGTTAACTGGGCAACAACAGGCAGATCGCAAACTTCTGCCGCCGCTCTTATAGCCAATACCAACTGTTTCGGATCGGCGAATGTTTCAAGCATAATGAAATCGACACCTGCATCTGCCAGCGCCTTGATCTGCTGTGAAAAAGACTCATTCGCCTCTTCGATAGAAACCCTGCCAAGTGGAGAAATACTACCACCAAGAGGACCTACCGAACCAGCAGTTAAAACATCTGTTCCAGCCACCGCTTTACGAGCTATCTGAACGCCGGCACGATTGATCTCTTCAACCTTATCCGCCAGACCAAAACCTGCCAGCTTATGGGAATTTGCACCATAAGTGTTTGTCTCTATATAATCTGCACCTGCTTCTATATAGCCAATATGAACCTGCTCAACAAGATCTGGGCGAACCAGATTTATCTCGTCAAAACATGAATTTACAAATACACCTTTCTGATACAGCATGGTACCCATTGCACCATCACCGACCAGAATTTTGTTTTTAATTAGATCTAAAAAATCCTGTTTGTTCATTTATTCCAAGCTCTTCTATTAATCTGATTATATAACTATATTAATATAATCGTATATTTATGCTCGCAACTGTCAAAATACGGCTATATTTCGCCAAAATTAACTCTTTCGAACACATTTTCTATCAAAAAAAAACGGCCCGAATACGGACCGCTTTGATTTCTATATTTTTGTACGATAACAAATTACATAAAGTTCGGGTCTGTACTGGTTTCTTCTTCCACTGCCATATCATCTACCGGCATGTCAGCCTGCATATCATCCATAACAGTAGCTTTTTCCAGGGTTACATCCTCGATCTTGCCGGAACGCTGAAGTTTTTTTGCTTCAGCCAGATCCATATTAGGAGCAGATACGGCAGTAAGGCCATCATATTTATAGTCCAATGCTGGCTGGTCTTCGTCGTCACACGAGACTAGACAACAAGCCAAAGAACCACAAATTAACGTTAAAGCTATTTTTCTCAATACTTTATGCATTTTCACCTCATCATTTACATATTGGGAAACCCATTCTACCTTATTAATAGCTATTTTCCAATAAAAATTATCAACTATAGTACCATATATACAAAGAGCAACTATATATCGGAGCCATCATTGAGTTGCCAGTTCTAGCTGTGCCAATGACGCTACCAGTGCATTTTCTACTCTTAATATCCAATTACCCAATGTAACAGACTCAAAACCAGAACTTTTCATAAGCTCTAGCTCAAACGGCACCCAGCCCCCCTCTGGCCCAAGTGCTATTAAGACCGGTTTTTCAGTACTGATACCAGCTTGCAGCAGGTTATGTTCGCCGTCTGGTGAAAAAACTATTTTCCGATAGCTATACACACCATCTAAATCTGCCAGAGTATCAACCATGAACGCCTTAAACTTATCATAAAACGACACTTTTGGCAGACAGGTATTTTTACCCTGACTTAACCCTTCTATTAGGAAACGTTCGTAATTTTCCGGCTTGAGCATTGGCGAATGGAAATAGCTTTTTTCCACCCGGGCAGATCGGATAAAGTATAAATTACCCACGCCCATCGCCGCCGCAGAGTGTAGTACCTTTTTTAATGTCTGAGGTCGTGGTAATGCGCAAACCACATCTACCTGAACCGCCGGCCTTAAAACTTCATCTTCAAATGTACAGTTCAGAACCACTTCTGACTTTGCAACAGAACAAACTACACCACAGCCCCGAGCACCATTTAACAGGCCAACTTCTAAAGTATCACCTTGCGATGCCCGCAAAATATTATTTATATGATCTGCTCTTTCGCCAGTAAGTACATAACGCCCATCAGATAGCATATCACTAGTTTGCAATATTATAAGATTCATACTATTTTCAACTCTTACTTGTAAATACAAATATTACAAACTCTTTGCAATACCTGGCCCGGTCAGTCTAACATTTTCATGGCCAAAGATAGTACAGACTTTACGACGGAACTCACTGTCAGGGCGAACACCGCAACCAGCCTGGATCTTTACCCGCATGTTATTATTTGAGGTGAGCGACACGACCATAGGAGTAGAACCTTTATGAGCATTACATATCGCACGCAGCTGGCCAATAACATTATGATTGATAATATCTTTTTCGAGCGTCAGCATCACTTCATTAGTCAGCTCTTCTTCTGCCCGGCACATATCATAAATATAATTAACCTTCAAACTCGGCTGCTCTCTTCTCTTATCAACCTGAGCCTTTAAGAAAACCATCTTATCCTGCTGCATTAAAAAACCATGCAAAGCATAATCACTTGGGAAAATAACTCCATCAACTTTTCCGTTAAGGTCTTCCAGAGTGAACATCGCCATTTTACTTCCGGCTGATTTTCCATTCTTCACAACACATGGTCTTACCTGCGAGATCATCCCGCCAATAAGCACCTCAGCACCCTCAGAAAATTCTGCCAGGCTATTTGTATGTGCCGTACTGTAATCATGGATCGTCTCAGCATATTCTGCCAGCGGGTGTTCAGTAACATACATACCCAAAACTTCTTTTTCAAATTGCAAAAGTTGTGGACGTGGTATCGGCCTTACATCAGGCAGCTTAAAAGCATTTTCACTAACCTGCGATTCTGCTTCATCAAAAGCACCAAATAAATTCATCTGGCCGGCAAGCTTATCCTTTTGCATCTTATTTCCGACCGCGATCGCTTCTTCAAGAACCGCCAGATGCTGCGCACGTGAACCGCCAAGATCATCTAAAGCACCTGCCTTGATCAAAGCTTCAAGTGATGACTTATTCACTGTACGCAAATCAAGATTCTGACACAGTTCATAAATATTTTCAAAACGACCATGTTCATTTCGACTTTTAATAATTTCTTCAACAGCTCGGTCACCAAGACCTTTGATCGCACTTAGACCAAATCGAATATGTTCACCTACAACCTTGCCGGTATCAGGATCAACTTCCTTATCACGCTTGCCTTCTGGCCTTTCATAGATAGCAGTGAAGTCAACATTACTCTGATTAATATCTGGCGGCAGAATTTCAATACCGATCGTTTTCGCTTCGTCAATATATTCCGCGATCTTTTCTGTCGAGCCTGATTCAAATGTAAGCAAGGCTGCCATAAACTCTGTTGGATAATGTGTCTTTAGCCACGCAGTCTGGAAAGCAAGTATCGCATACTGTGTAGAGTGACTCTTATTAAAACCATAACCGGCAAACTTCTTGATAAGCTCAAACAGTTCAACAGCCTTTTCTTTGGCAATTCCTTTTTCTACACAACCCTCAACAAAAGCGGCAGACTCAGCAAGAATGATCTTTTCCTTTTTCTTACCGATCGCTTTGATCAAACGATAAGAACGACCCAGCGGAAGACCACCCAACTGGTTAAGGATCTGCATAACCTGTTCCTGGTATACCATAATACCGTAGGTCTCTTCCAACAGCTCGCGCATGATCGGGTGCGGGGCGTCCCACTCTTCACCATGCTTACGCGCATTATAATCTGGAATAAGAGACATCGGACCTGGTCGATACAAGGCATTCGCAGCAATAAGGTCTTCGACTCTGTCTGGCTTCATGTTCTGCAGCAAATCCTGCATACCGCCAGATTCAAACTGGAACACACCTTTGGTTTTACCGCGACAGAACAGGTCAAGCGTTTCTTTATCTTCCAGGTCTATATCACGGTAAGCATCAATATCTTTTCCCTTACCAGCTTTGATAAGTTTACAAGCCTGGTCTACGATCGATAATGTTCGCAGACCGAGGAAGTCCATCTTTAGCAGACCTACCTGCTCAACTCGCGGCCCTTCATACTGAGTGATCAGATCTTCACTTCCGCTGACTTTATACAGCGGCAGGAAATTCGTCAACGGCTCATCAGCAATTACCACCGCACAGGCATGGACAGAACAATGACGGGTAAGACCCTCAAGACGCTTTCCAATCTCAAATGCATCTGCAACAGTTGAGTCTCTATCGCACCACTCGCGAAGCTCCGGCTCCTGATCCAAGGCTTTGTCCAGGGTCATTTTCATTTCGTCTGGTACCAGCTTGGCAAGCTTATCAGCATCGGCCAACGGAATATTCAGTACACGACATACATCACGAATAACACCTTTGGCTTTTAATGTTCCAAACGTTGTGATCTGTGCAACGTGACCATACTTTTCCTGTACGTATTCAATAACACGCTGTCGACCGTTCTGGCAAATATCAATATCGATATCGGGCATTTCATTCCGTTCGGGGTCCATGAACCTTTCGAACAGCAAGCCATATCGCATCGGGTCAACGTGTGCGATCTCAAGAGCATAACCAACCAGTGTACCAACACCACTACCACGAGGGTTGGCGGGAATATTATTTCGACGGGCAAAATTAACAAAGTCCCATACAATCAGAAAGTAACTCGAAAAGTCTTTGTCACTAATAACTTTCAGCTCATGATCCAGTCGCTTTTGACGCTCTTCATTAATCTCGCCAAAACGCTTACGCAAACCACTTTCACATAGCTCACGCAAATAGTCATCTGAAGTTTTATTGTCCGGGCATTTATATACCGGCGCATGTTGTTGACTAAAATCAAGATCAAGGTTACACATCTCTGCGATCTTCATTGTATTGTCGCAAGCCTGTGGCCACTGGGCAAACGCTTCACGCATCTCCTGAGCCGGACGTAAATACAACTCCGGCGGATAAATCATCTTTTTCGGATCGTCCATTGTCTTACCTGTACTCAAACAGGTAAGCGCCTGATGCGCACGGTAATCTTCTTTTCTCAGGAAGTGGACATCGTTCGTTGCTACCAGCTGGGCACCAACCTTATTAGCCAGGTCAACCAACAAGGGTGTTATCTTGTTCTGATCTTCACAGTGCCACTGGATCTCAATATAAAATCGCTCTTCGCCAAAAAGCTTAAGATACCACTCGGCAACCTCTCGAGCATCATCATACCTTTCCTTTTGCAGTAGACTCGGAATCTCACCACCAAGACACGCAGAGGTACAGATCAATCCATCTTTTAGCTCGGTTAGCAGCTCTTTATCTATACGAGGTTTATAATAGAAACCCTCTGTATAACCAGCCGAAGTAAGCTTAAGCAGGTTCTGATATCCCTGTAGATTTTCTGCCAGCAAACATAAGTGATAACTGGCCTCAGACATACCCTTACTGTCTTTTTCAAACCGACTGCCAGGGGCAATATATGTTTCACAGCCAATAATCGGCTTTATTCCAGCATCTTTGGCCGCACAATAAAAACTGGTGGCACCAAACATATTCCCGTGGTCTGTTATCGCCAGGTTTTCCATTCCTAGCTCTTTACAGTGGTTAACCAGTTTATTAACGCCGCATGCACCATCAAGCAGGCTGTATTCTGTATGTAAATGTAGATGAGTAAAGCTGTTAGCGCTCATATTACTTCCTTTCGATATAATTCTAACACAGTATTATAGCACAAACGGCTAATCCTGAAAACACCTACAGCTCAAATCTTACTATATTATATACATATTAATGAAGGTATGGCTTTTTCATATTTTCTATACGACTGCATTTACAATAGTATATAATAGTATTATGGAATATTTACCGCAACAACTGTGAATTTCACATAAAGCTCTGGAGTTAATAAACTTATGTCGAAACATAGCATTATTGCTAATTTTTGCCTGATTGCAATTTGCATGGCAATTTGCCCCGCATGGTCAGCTCATAACTTCCCCTCCAAATCCCTGCCCGGCCAGAGTATTGCCAGCAACATGTTCTATAACTATGAAAATAGCGGTGTCACATGGAATAGTCAGCTGCAAAAACTTTTAATTGTTAGCGATAATGGCCATCTGATAGCTATGAATGAAGACGGCAGTGACTTTCAAACCTGGAACGTCAACGGCGACCTCGAAGCGGTAACCTGTGTTAACTTCAAAACACCTTATGTATATATTGGAATTGAAAATCCTGATAGTATCTGCGAGTTTAATATATTAACTGGCAGAGTCACCAGAGTATTTGACCTGACTAACTGGATGGACGGGCCGTCAAATTCCGGGCTTGAAGCATTAACTTTTGTCTCGGATGAATCTGATCCTGAAGGAGGTCTGTTTTATGCCGGCCTCCAGGACACCGGTGAAATATATGTTTTCAGATTGCCGATAAAAAGCAGTTCGACTAAAATAACTCCATCATATATCCGTCGTATTGGCTCACCATATTCTGACATCTCAGATTTATTTTATTGCCAGACTCAAAATATTATTTATGCGATCTATGACAGTGCTGATACCATGGTTCTTATGCAGCCCGATGGCTCGATAATTGACCACTGGCGATTACCTGGTGTAAATCAGGAAGGTATCACACTAAAAGGTCGTGACCTTTTCATCGCTCATGACAATGGCAGCAATCCCAGCGAAATAATAAAATACTCTCCATTCCAGATTTACCAACAACCGGACCTGAACTCTTCTGGCGATATTTCTCTTGCCGACTTTTCTATTCTCGCCGCCCAATGGTTAAGCGACACATATGAAGCTGATGTTAACAACAATGGTAATGTTGATATTAACGACCTTGAGATCATGGCAGACTTCTGGCTAAGCTGAACTCTTAAAATTGAAAAAGGCCAGACAGATAACTTTCTGCCTGACCTTCATTTTGATTTTTATTTTTCACTCACTATTTATTCTTTAGGAGCCGCCTTTAATACTACAGCTTTACTTTTCATACCACGGGATGTTGCTTTAATAATAATTTCACCTTCATCTGCCGTCGCTGCAATAATCGCTATGCACTTGCCATGCCAGGTTCGACATTTACCCGCCTGGAATGAATCATGAAATGTCGGATCGCCATTATCTACAGCAATGATCTTTCCCGGACCACTGACTTCAAACTTAATAACTTTTTCTGCCCATGGACACTCAACATCATTTTCATCAATGAAAGAAAAAGTCACATGGCTTACATCGTCAAAATTATTTGTAATAACTTTCTTGTCAGCTTCAATATTAATATCTACCGGGTACTCTGAACTTTTGATAATATACTCTGCAACTTGCTGTTGAGAGTTTTTGCCGATTGCTTTTAGAGTTCCTTTGGCATATGGAAATGTCCAGCTTATCGAAGAGGCGTCTGACGGCATAGCCTTCTCCCCTAACGATTTCTCATTTAAGAATAATTCTACTTTTTCACAATTGCTATACACCTCAACAGTAGCAACATCATAAGTATCATAATCTCGCGGTGTCCAATGTGACACTGTTTCGCCGCCATTGATATTACTACCAGCACCACCCGATGCTGTTTCCTTGCGTGCAATATATACCATCGGCTGCTCGCTCCACCAACTCATACGCTGATAGCCCATAGGCCGAATAGTGCCAATACGATCAATACAGGCATTAGACCAGTTTATATCCGGCCAATCTGCTTCGCCCAGATAATCAATACCAGTCCATAAAAACTGCCCTGCCATAAATGGATTATCTCGCAGTACCAGCCACGCCTCACGGCTATGTCCATTTTCTGTACCGATCACCTTTCGCGTTGGCCTGGCCTTATACGCCGCAACCAACTCTCCTTCACGATAGTTCTGCCCCACCACATCCAGCATGTCAGCATAGCCGCTATCATAAAGCCGACTCTGGTTCGGCCTGAACAATCCCTGAGTAACTGGCCTGGTTGGGTCGTATTCCTTGAACACATCATAGATCTTTTTCAATGTTTCAAAGCCAAGTTCGCTTTCCAGATTGTCCCTGATCTCATTTCCTGTACTATACATAATTATACTCGGATGATTCCTGTCACGCATGATAGTATCACGATTATCAGCATACCACCAATCATCAAAGAAATGCTGGTAGCCATAGTCCGCATGATTTTTTCTGGCTCGCCAGGTATCGAGAATTTCACTCATCACAACAAAGCCCATCTCATCACACAGACCCAAAAACTCTGGAGCAACAGGATTGTGTGCTGTGCGAATCGCATTACATCCGACCTTCTTCAATTGCTCTAACCGCCGCTGCCATACCTGCTTCGGTACCGCCGCACCCACAGCTCCACCATCATGATGTAAACACACACCTTTGATCTTTACATTCTTGCCATTTAGCCAGAAACCAGATTCCGCTACAAATTCAAATGAGCGCAGACCAAATTTATTGTCAACAGTATCAATAAGTTTACCATCAATATATATCTTACTTAATGCCCGATATAATTTGGGACTATCAATATCCCATATTTGCGGATTATCTATAATCCCATTCTGCTCAAGCGTCGCTTTACCGCCGGCTTCCACTTTGCCGCTCACCTCGAGTACGATCGGTAATATATCCAACTTATCCGTCGGCACAATTTCTGTTCTGACTTTTATATCAGATTCAACTGACGAGTCATTCACGATCGCATTAGCGATTTTCACTCTTGCTTTTTCTGACCTTACTTCGGGAGTTGTTATATACACTCCCCAATGGTCAAAATGCACAGGTGCAGTTTTCACCAATCTGACATGACGATATATTCCCGCCCCCGTATACCACCGACTCGCCGGCTGATCATAGGTATCAGTGCGAACAGTAATAATATTTTCACCGCCATATACCAACTCATCTGTAAGATCATATCTGAAACTAACATAGCCGTATGGGCGATGCCCTAAGAGCTTACCATTTAACCAGACGTCGCTATTGGCCATAATGCCGTCAAAATCAATATAGACTTTACTCCCTTTCTCAGACTCCGCTACTTCAAAACTCTTGCGATACCAGCCAATACCACAAGGCATATATGCACCACCACGGCCTGTTGGATTATCTCGATCAACCTCACCTGCAATACTCCAATCGTGTGGAACACTTAACGGCAGCCAATCGGAGTCATCATAACCGACCACTTCCGCACCCTCAAGCTCGTCATCCTGCATAAAACGCCAGCCATTATCAAACGAACTAACCTCACGAGCTGATAGCTTACAGGAAACGCCGCTAACTGCTATACTAATTAATATGAGAGATAAATATCGGAGAAACCGCATCTTTTTTCCTTTCAGGAAAGACTTATCCTATTAGTACAAAACCTTTTTCTGTTGTCACTTACAATTATTCAACAAGGTATCAATATCTTCAGAAGTATAGGACTATATTACAAAAACCTATACGTACACATGACTATATAATAATCTATTTTAAATAACTGCCTGTTTAATGTCAATACAAGTCAACTATAGTGCAACCCTTAATCATCACCTCAATTAGCATTTTGGAGTATAATTAACCATTTACCCCTTCTGTATAACCATATTATATTCAACTGCATTATTTGTCCATAATTTACACACACTATTGACACGTGTCAACTTGCGATATGTTGGTTTCTATTACATAATGGAGAATATGATCATGAAACAAAAGAAGGCTTTCACTCTTATAGAGCTGCTTGTTGTTATCACTATAATAGCACTTCCGGTATCAATACTAATGGCAGCCCCAGCACTGGCCCTGTCCCCCCTGCTAGATGAGCCTACCCTTACCCTCGATAAACCGCTGGTCTGTGATATTGTTTTCAGCTCTCCCAACGGCACGCCTAATGTCTCATACTATGCAAAACCAAATGGTGACTTTATCTTTTTCGAAATCAAAGCAGGTGGTAACCACAACACAATATAATTGATAACCGACGTTCTCCTAATATCGCAAATATCAATCGGACACAATTGCCTGCACAGTATGTTCCTCTTCTGCTGCAGGCAATTGTAATTTAAATCTGTCGTTCCAAGCGACGGTTCAAAATCGATTGTTTTGACACACTACATTATAATATGTTATTTCTTTTTATCTGGTAACGATCCGGCATGACTCATAAGTAAAGTCATCTGGTCGATTGCTATCGCATTAAGCTTTTCCAGATTGGCTAAGCATACTAATTGCATTACATCTGCATAATCCCTAATATTACCTTTTTAATCTCGGTTTTTATCTCGCCATTGTGCTGCCGTTATACCAAATAATGCAACATTTAATACATCTGCCTCTGTTGCATAAACCTGAGCTTTGTGCTTCTTACTCAAAGTAGCTGGTATTAAATGTTGCTGAATTGCATCAGTGTGTATGTGATAGTTAATTTTAGTAAGGCTTCTTTTTACAGACCAGTCTAACTGCTTTTCTTCACTATGTTTAAGCCGTTGATATTCCTTTAATAAATAAAATTTGAACTCCACAAATACCCATGATGCAAATTCTAAAGCAATATCTGTATGAGTTAACGTTCCACCATTTCTTCCAGATTTAGATTGTATACCAATTGCATTTGTAGCCTCTATCCACTTTTTAGGTGATAGCACAAAATGATTAAATCCGGCTTCGTTTCTAAACTGGTCGAATTCGACCAGTTTAAATTCTGGATTATGGATTTTTTCCCATTATCCAAGCAACTCAATTGTATTCTTACTTCTAAGCCAGTTTTTAATGATATCTGCTGGTGAATCGGGGTTTTTATATTTAGCGATATCAGTTATGGAAATATAACTCTCTGCATTCACATGATAAAGCATAACTTCTCTACTTAATACATTAATTTTAGCCATTTGTTATTCCAATTAAATCATGTTAAAACTGTCGATCTAAGCGACGATATTGCACCGCCTCTTGCAAATGACATGCACTTATCGCTGACTCACCTTCTATATCTGCTATTGTTCTGGCTATTTTTAGTATCTTATCATGTGCCCTTGCACTCAGGCCCATTTCATAAACTGCATTCCTTACCACTTCCTGTCCACGGCTGTCAACCTTACAGAATTGCCGTACTTGCCGACTAGACATATTGGCATTTGTACAGTTAGTACCTCTACCAAATCTTTGACATTGCAACGTGCGGGCACGAAGCACCTGCTCTTTCATTTCTGTCGAGCTGGTACCTGACATGTCGCTATTAAGAGCATTAAACGACACTGCCGGCACATCAATATGAATATCAATTCTATCGACCAGCGGACCAGATATCTTTGCCAGGTACTTCTCTATCTGGTTTGGGCTGCATTTACATTTTCGTTTGGGGTCTGTCACGTAACCACAGGGACAAGGGTTCATCGCCGCGATCAACATAAAGTTCGCGGGAAATGTCATCGTACCGGCCGCCCGGCTAATGGTTACCTGGCCATCTTCCAGCGGCTGACGAATTGTCTCGAGAACGGTTCGGGGAAACTCTGGAAATTCATCGAGAAACAACAGGCCGTAATGTGCCAGAGATAGTTCACCCGGTCGGGGAACCGTTCCGCCACCAACCAGCGATGGCCCACTGGCCGAGTGATGAGGGTTCCGAATCGGACGGCGGGCCATTAGTGATTGCTCTTTATCAAGTAAGCCTACCGCCGAATGAATCCTGGTCGTCTCTAACGACTCCGCCATAGTTAGTGGCGGAAGAATAGTTGGTATTCGTTTTGCCAACATAGTCTTGCCTGTCCCCGGAGGGCCGAGCATAATAATATTATGACCGCCTGCCGCCGCGATAGTAATCGCTCGCTTGGCTGACTCCTGACCTTTGACATCTGAAAAATCTATATCATATGTGCTGCACTCTGAAAAAACTTTCTCAAGATCAACATAACATGGATCAAGAGGAAGGTGATCATTTAAATAGCCAACCGCTTCACTCAGCGAACTAACCGGTATAACATCTATCTCTTCTACCACAGCTGCTTCACGTGCGTTATCAGTGGGAACTATTATAGTCTTATACCCGCGCTGTGCTGCCATTAGTGCTGTCGCCAACACACCTCTTACCGGTCGAACTCGTCCGTCCAGTGCAAGCTCCCCTACTATAACACAATCTCTAAGCTTTTCGATCGAAAGGCAATTCATCCCGCACAAAACACCTAACGCAATTGGTAGATCATAGCACGGGCCTTCTTTGCGAATATCGGCAGGGGCAAGATTAATAACTCCATCACAGAAAGGAAAAGTAAAGCCACAATTATTGATCGCACTACGTACCCGCTCGATACTCTCTTTTACCGCAGCATCAGGTAAACCCACAACAACAAATCGCGGATTGTCCCTAACGTTGGTTCCCTCTGGAATATCAACCTCAACTTCACATGCAACTGCTTCAATGCCAACCACAGCTGAACTTACAATTCTTGCCAGCATATATCACCCCAAAATTATACCACTACAAACGTACGAACTTGTTCAGAACTATAATGTCATAATAACAGGTTAAAGTTGGCAAAGCAATATATATTATCATAAGTCATTAATAATGTCGATTATTTCAGCGGCCGTATATACCCCTATCTTTTCCGCCTGCTTCTGTGATATTCCATTATCGCCGCCGGTTAACAATGTATATGCTTCATGACGCTCGCCGTCTATCGTCTTAACCCTGCCTGTTAATCCAACATTTGAAACGCAGCTATGCATACAATTATTCGGACAGCCTGATATGGCAATTACTTTATCCTGATATTTTATATTACCTGTAAGTGACGCGGTAATATCCCTTGCCATTGCCGGTGTGTTTACAATTCCATTTTTACATGTCGTATTACCCGGACATGCGATCACTACCGGTAAATCTATATAAGAAGAAATTGATGGCGGAAAAGAAATCTTATCTTTGGCATAGACCTCAATTCCCTGATGGAGATTAATCTGTATTTCCCCTTCCGCACTCTCGACTGCATCACACAAGCCCAGCAAATCTGATGGACAAATATTTCCAGCAACCGCCTGGATCGTAGCCTGCTTCTTCAGCACTGACCCACCTTTTGAAAGTACAATTGAAAAAACGCCGATCTCTTTTTTGGCTTCTTCAAAATAGCTGGCCAGCATCTCGGAGAATTTTTCATTACCCACTCTCTGTCTTATATGACGCAGTCTTGCTTTGCGGCGATTTTCTCTATCGCCATGCTCAACAAATAATCGTAACGCCGCCAAAGCTAATGCCGGCACCTCACTCGCTGACAATGATTCATATAATACAATACCCGGCTCTGGCGATACTCCAAGCGATCCGGCACCTACAACCCTAACCGTTTCCGCGTCCGTTACCATAACAGCAATATCAGTTATATATGGCTTGTTCTTTGGTTCGCGACATCCGGAAAAAGTCAGCTTAAACTTTCTCGGCATATCAGTTAACAACCCACTATTATCTAATACGCTCTTTACCCTTTTCGCCAGTGGCTGTGGGTCCCATGCTGTCATGTCATATTTACAGCAGGGGCATACCGTTGTATTACGTACACTATCGCCGCCAGCACCAAATGTTGAAAAACCTAAATCCTTTATCGCCACGTGAAGTGATTCCTGGTCCGACTCCTTAACATTATGAAATTCAATGTTCTGACGCGTGGTCAAGTGCAATGGCGTATCAGGCGTGAACTGTATAGCCAGCTGAGCTATCGCCCTTAGCTGCAGTACAGATATCTTGCCGCCGAATATCGGAATTCGCTGCATATATTTTTCTGATTGTGTCTGAGGATAGCTGCCAAACAACTTTGTAGCCTGTGGTATCTGCGGATCAACATTCTTGTATTTCATTATCGGTCTTCTTCTATATAGCTATAGCCTTACATACATTTTCAACATATACATTTTCTGACAAATACAACTACATTTCAAATGAATAATATGTGGAAAACATGTTAACAGAAGAGACCGTCTACACCACGTCTGCAACCAGTAACTCAAAGATCCTTTACAAGATCAGCAATAGTCACGCCCTCAAGTATTGAACCAACCGCCATATTTGCTTTACTCAACACATTACAGATAGGCAATTCACCTGGAGTTACCTCATCTTTTTGAACAGACTCATATTTTTCCAGAAAACATATTACTTCACCTAACGTGAGTTCTGTTGCTTCTCTGGAAAGTATGTACCCGCCCGCCTTACCGCGAACAGACCTTACTATACCGCCCTGTTTGAGCTCGTTTAATATGATCTCTAAAAATCGTAACGGTATTTTGCGACTCTCTGAAATATACCGGACATTAATCGCCTGACCTGATGTGTCCTCAGCCAGCACCATCAAAGCCCTTACGGCATAATTACATTTACGCGATATATGAAAATAGCTGCATGCCATATATATAACCTCCTCAAGTAAATCCTGATTGTTTCTGTCGGAATAATGATATATTAGAATATAGCATTCAAGTTCGGATATTGGCAACTTTAAATCGCAGATACTACACACAGTAGTTGAGAACGCACATTGAGAATCATAAGTGTCTGTGATAAATACATTTACATCGAGTTATTCAAATATTAAGTACTCTTTGACCTGACGAATTGTACCTTCACCTATTCCTGGTACATTAACCAGATCATAGGCTTTTATAAATACATCTGTATTAACAACTGCCTGCTCTTTTCGATCATGTATTTTGTCCTCACGATATTTTATGATCGCATTGGCTTTGCCTGGCCCAATACCTGGTAATAATGACAACTCCTGCCATGATGCTGTATTAGGATTAATAGTCAATGAAATATCACATATCTGATTTGAAGATACTTGCAACGTCTCACCTACACGCAGAGAATTATGATAGAAATGCACTAACATTGTTGCCGTCAATAGCAATAATGACGCTATAAAAACTATATGTTGATGCTTGAGATGAGCATATCCCCATTTATCCTGACTGCTGTCTTGTGATTCACCCATACCCATAATATACCACCCATTAAACCAATTATTGTATATCTGCCGCAAAAGCCTTACATTATAGGACTTTTGCGGCGGTCACATATTACTACACGAGAAGATCTCTCAAACGATCAAAATCATCCAGATTATAGAAATCAATTATGATCTTTCCCTGGTGAGCCTTTTTGCCCTTAGTTTGGATACTTACTTTAGTCCCAAGTGCCTGAGTCATCTCATTTTCAAGGTCTATTATGTTAGGATGCTTCTGAGGCTTAGCCTTTTCAACTTCCTCTCCCGTATTAACCTTGTTTTTCAGATCTTTAACTAGCTTTTCTACAACTCTTACCGACAATCCCTTTCTTTCGATCAGAATAGCTAACTTTTTCTGCTCTGCTGGGTCCGATAATGACAAGAGGGCTCTTGCATGCCCCATTCCCAGTATTCCCGCGTTCACATATTCCTGTACTTCCGCTGGTAATGCTAATAATCTCATATAATTTGCCACATTTGAGCGATCTTCACCCAACTTATCCGCCGCCTCCTGCTGTGTTAGCGAAAATTCTGAGATATATTTATGATATGCCTTGGCCCTTTCCATTGGTGACAGGTCATCACGGTGAATATTCTCTATCAGCGCCCATTCAAGCATCTGCTCTTCGTTGGCATCTTTAATAATTGCCTTAATTGTCTTTAACCCTGCATGTTGCGACGCTCTCATACGTCTTTCGCCGGCGATTAACTGATATCCGCCCCCCATTGCACGCACAATAATAGGCTGCACAAGGCCATTTGCCTGAATAGAATCAGCTAATTCCTGCAATTTCTCATCATTCCAGTTAAAACGTGGCTGATGAGGGTTACGCTGTATCCTATCTAGTGGTATTTCCGCCACTATTTCACCTGCAAATTCCTTTTCTTTCTGTATTTCTGCCGACATAGGCGTAGAAACAACCTCTTGCTCTCTTTTTTCCGTAATTACTGGCTGTATAGCTGGTTGCGGCTCTGGCTCGACCGTTTCATACCTGGTTGGAGATAAAAGTGAGTCTAAACCGCGTCCTAAACGCCTTTTCATGTCTGCCATTATATATTTCTCCTAATAAATAGGTGTTATTACCTTCTTTTTGTTTCACATGAAACATTAAACGATAATCTTATCAGGAAGTTATAATTTTGCAACCTTTTGTTTCACATGAAACATTACAGTATCCCACACAATAATATTGGCCATATTCCCATGGTTTCACGTGAAACAAACACATTCCGACATAAATATATGTTTCATGTGAAACATTCACGCACCCTGCATGTGTTTCCGAAAAGCCAGCAACAACTTTTTTCAAGATAAAATATCCACCCTCATCATTTATTTTACTTACCAGATCACATAACGATCTATTAAATATTTTTATCCTATATGCCAATTCCAATACATATATATTTCACATCTACATACTTGTAAATATAGCAATAATCACGCACACGTAAACTTTACAAAAGATCAGCTCTGAACTTTCCATAGATAAATCTCTCAGAAAGCAGCACTCACTATTATCTTATAGCAATAGCCAAATCACAAATCATGTCGCTCTGCAATAATGCAACCTTTGCTCATACTATCAATAGTCCACATTCTATTAACATAAAAATACTATCCACAATTCGGAAACAAAATAAGATCCTACTGGATACCATATTATGTTATATTTTGCAAACATGGACTATACAATCATTTTCATAAACACATTTCTCTACATTAAAATAACTAAATAAATTATAAGCTAATCCTTCAACGTGAAATTTCAAAATGCATACACATTTACACATTATTCCTACTCTTTCATTACAATTCCCACACAGCGACATTACTTAAATCTATACAATTAGTTTTCCACATGTTATTCAGAAGGGCAGTGGGATTTTATAAACCTATATCTTCATACTAACTATTCCTACTCAATTTCAAATGTATATATATAATTATGTACATAAGTCCTTATTTTTTATTTTGAGATCGTTGATTATCTAACATCAAAAATCAATTTACTCACTATTTAACTCACCTTAATTTTCGCCTTCTTCATCTAGTAAAATTTTTCTGTAAAAACGCAAAACTACAACCTCGATTTTAACCCAAAAACACGTGTTTTTATAAGACCTATAAAAGTTGTTAACACATTTTGTGGATAAGTTGTTGATAAGCTCTATTTGACTCAATAAATACTCATCAGAACTTCAATACCAATTTCAATTATTCTACCCTCATCTTTCGTATTTTGGTTATATATTAACCATATATTCTAACGTCTGTAACTAACACTATATTAAATGCTATTTACAATACTGTTAGCTATTGAAATACTGTAAATAACTGCTAAAATCAGTTATTGGACGTTAATGGTCTGTTAATTGTTAACAACTCACAGACTTCAGCTTATTATTAACAATATAAGGCCTGTTTTGGATAGCCCAGTTTAGAGCTTGATATGTTCATTTACAGTTATTTTATTAACAGTGTTATTAATTCCTGTTACTTTCTGTGGAAAAGCTGTTACTTTTCTGCGATTAATTTCACTGAGACTGTGTGAATTGTGGATAACTACTGTTGAAACGCTATTATCAGTACTGAAAACAGCGATTAATTACTTTAAACCAAACAGTTTTTCCACAATCAGATTTTTTGCTAAACATCTTGATTAAAGCAGGTTATAATATACCGAATCAGTTTGTAACATATTTCACAGGATATAATACTAATACTGATATTTTTTAATTAATTACTTTAAATAGTAATAACATATAAGAGGTGAGACATGAAACTACAGTGCAACAGGGCTGCATTATATGAAGCTGTGCAATTAGCAAGTTCTATTGTACCTTCGAGAACAACCAAACCAATTTTGAGTTGTGCTCTTTTCAAAGCTGATCAAGCAGATCAAACTTTAACTGTCATTGCAACAGATAATGAAATGACTATTAAATCAATGGTCGAACAGGTGCAGATCGAAACAGAGGGCGATATGGTATTACCAGCAGCTCGTCTGGCTTCTATTCTGTTTGAATGTTCAGAAGAAAACCTGGAATTAAGCTGGCAGGGTAATATTTGTATGATCCGCGGCAAGAATCGCAGTAAGTTTGATATTTACGGCGATGATTCCGAACAGTTTCCTGCCCTCGATATAGTGCTAGGCGAAAATGTAATTGAGATCGAAGCGGGTATTCTCCGCAGAATGATCAAAATGACCAGCTTTGCCGCTGCTAAAGAGAGCAGTCGATATGCTCTTAATGGTATATTGTGGGAAATCAGTGGAAAAAACCTTGTTATGGTTGCAACTGATGGTCGCAGACTTGCCAAGATGAGCGGTAAGTTATTATCTGGCAGTGTAGAACAGACTGCTATTGTGCCGGTTGCCGCAACTAACATCCTTGACAAAATGTTACATGACCCGGAAGAGAAGGTTAAAATCTCTCTGGAAGAAAATAGAGTCGTATTCGCAACTGCCCGCTCAGTACTTTCTAGTGCACTGGTGCAGGGGCGTTTCCCTCGTTATTCGGACGTTATACCGGCTGGCTGCGATAAGCGGGCCGAGATAAACGCGACCGAGTTTGCCAGTGGTATTCGTCAGGTGGCGACTATGACTAACGACACTACCCGTGGAATGGCTCTGGAATTCACCACAGGCCGTCTGGAGCTCACAAGTAGTACTCCCGAGGCCGGTGATGCCGAGTTCAACCTTGAGATCGCCTACGACGGCCCAGAGATCAAAATCGGGTTCAACCCATATTACCTGCTGGACGTACTAAAAAATGCCGGCGTAGAGCAGGTTGTGCTGGAAATGCATGACGGCAATAAGCCTGGTATCCTCAGAGTTGGCGAAGAATATCTATATGTAATTATGCCTGTAGCTTTATAAGCCCATTTAGGTTATAATATGCAATACTGGACAGATGATAAGCTGCTGCAGAAGGTTAACCAAATGCGGAAGCGGCAGAAACGCAGACCTGCCAAAACTCTTGGCAAGGTCGCCGATGACTTCTTCAAGAAGAGGATAGCCAAGCGTCATAAGCGTCTTCAGAAAATCTCGTCAGCCTGGAGCGAGCTGCTCCCGCAGGAATTGCAGGAGCATAGCTGCATTGAAGGGCTCAATCGCGGTACGTTAAAAGTTCTCGTCGATAGCCAGGTTCACTTTGCCGAGCTCGATATGTTAGTTCGCAGTGGGCTGGCTGACCAGATATTAGATATGGAGCCTGGCTTACAGGCTTTTAGTATAAAATTATTCCGTGGTAAATGGTACCACGTTGATGAAGAGGGTAACAAGATCGCCGATTGGTAATTTGTTATCTCTACGGATATTAAAAAATAACAGCGAATGTTCTGCTGTAACATTGCTTAACCTTGACGGTTTACACTGAGTAAATAAAGAATATGAGCGAAGAAGAAAAAGTAAATAGCAACCCTGCTAGCGAAGATTACGGTGCTGGTAATATTACAGTCCTCGAAGGTATGGACGCGGTTCGTAAACGTCCTGAAATGTATATCGGTGACCGGCAGATCCGTGGTCTGCATCATCTGGTAAGCGAGGTTGTTGATAACTCGATCGATGAAGCGATGGCCGGCTATTGCGAAACGGTTTCTGTATCGATAAATGTCGATGGCAGTGTTACTGTGCAGGACGATGGCCGTGGTATCCCTGTCGATGTTGAAAAGAGTACCGGCCGTTCAGCTTTAGAAGTGGTACATACCGTCCTTCACTCTGGCGGTAAGTTCGACAGTAACAGCTACAAGGTCTCCGGCGGTCTCCATGGTGTCGGTGTTTCTGCGGTAAACGCACTTTCAGAACGTATGGAAGTTGAAGTTTGTCGCGGCGGCAAGATCTACAGAGTAGAGTTTGCTCGTGGTGTTACCAAGAGTCCGGTGCGTGAGGTTGGTGAGTCCAAGAAAACTGGTACCAGGTCGACATTCAAACCAGATTCTACTATCTTCCCGGTCGTAGATTTCCGTTTCGATATTCTTGAGACCAGGCTTAGAGAACTGGCATATCTAAATGCTGGTGTAAGAATTGTTCTTTCTGATGAACGAGATGGTCGTCAGGAAGAGTATCATTACGAAAATGGTCTCGCCCAGTTTGTTGAACATCTATCAGAAGGTAAAGATGGTCTGCATAAGGAAGTGATTACTTTACAGAAAGATGATCCTGAAAGTGGTCTGCATTGCGAAATCGCCTTGAAGTACACCGCCGGCTATACCGAAAACGTAGTAGCCTTCGCCAATAATATCCATAACATGGACGGCGGTACTCATATCAGTGGTTTCCGTGCCGCTCTTACCAGGACAATGAATAACTACGCTAAGAACAGCCAGACAGTTAAGGGCAGTCAGACTTTGCCTAGTGGTGATGACTGGCGTGAAGGCCTGATCGCTATCGTGTCAGTGAAAGTACCTGACCCGCAGTTCGAAGCTCAGACCAAGGTTCGACTTATGAATCCGGAAGTTAGCGGCTTTGTCGAGACCGCGGTTAATCAGCTGCTCGCCCAGTATATGGAAGAGCATCCGGACGTGGCAAAGAATATTGTACGCAAAGGTGTGCAGGCTGCCGCAGCCAGGGTAGCTGCTCGTAAGGCCAGAGAGCTTACTCGTCGAAAGGGCGTATTAAGCGGCGGCCATCTGCCCGGTAAGCTTAGCGATTGTTCCAGTAAGAAAGTCGAATTTACTGAACTCTACCTAGTGGAAGGTGACTCGGCGGGCGGTTCTGCCAAAGAAGGCCGAGATAGAAAATTCCAGGCGATTCTACCTCTAAAGGGTAAGATCCTGAACGTTGAAAAAGCTCGTCTTGATAAGATGCTCAGTCATGAGGAAATTCGTACTATTATCTCCGCTCTTGGTACAGGTATTGGTTCTGATGAGTTTAATTTCGCAAAGAGACGTTACGGCAAGATCATTATCATGACTGATGCGGATATCGACGGTGCTCATATTCGTACTCTGCTGCTTACGTTTTTCTTCCGTCACATGAAAGAGCTGGTTGTTAATAATGCTATTTATATCGCCCAGCCGCCGCTGTTTGAGATATCACGCCGTGGTAAAAAGAAATATGTACTTAACGAAAAAGAGATGAACGAATACCTGACCGAATCTGGTATTACTAATACTTCTCTGTGTATAAGAGCCAAGGGCCAGGAAGACCGTCTCATCGAAGGCGAAGAGTTTGAAAAAGTTCTAGGTATCCTGGGCCAGGCGGAAGAGCATTTGAAAGTGCTTGGCAAACGCGGTATCGATGCCCGTGAATTTTTCGGACAGTTTGTTAGCACAGGCAAGCCGTTGCCGGAGTTCCGTATCGTTGCTGACAGTTCAGAAGAATATTTCTATGATGAAAGTGAGTTTAACGCTCGCAAGAACCAGCTGAGTAATACCGAAGAAGGCGAAGAGACAGGTATTATCAATCTTACCTGTCAGGAACTCTACGAAGTACGCGAGATGAATTTACTCGTGCCGCAGCTGGCAGAGTATAATATATCTTTCGCTGATTGTCTGCTTGAAGAAGAGCTTACTATTGCCGGCGAGCATATAGAAACAAAGTTTGCTCTTGTCAGCGGGCAGAGCGAAGAAAAGGAAATTATCGATATCCCGAACCCACAGGGCATTACTCACGGCATCCGTGATATCGGTGGTAAGGGTATGGAGATCAAGCGATTCAAAGGTCTGGGTGAAATGGACGCCGAGCAGCTTTGGAGTACAACCATGGACCCTGAACGCAGAACTCTATTGAGAGTACAGATGGAAGATGCGGTCGAAGCTGACAGGCTCTTCTCTATTCTCATGGGTGATAATGTTGACCAGAGAAGAAACTTTATCCAGGAACATGCTCTGGAAGTTAAGAATCTCGATGTGTAAATATCTCTGATATTAGAACAGAATTTTAATAGTTGATAATTACAGCCGGTAACATATTTGTGCCGGCTGTTTTTTTATAGCTATCAATTATTGACTTTTAATTCGTGCCGTTTTCTTCCGCTGTCGGTTTAAAGAATAACAGCATGAGAATGAAGTAGCCCAGAGTCATAAAAAAAGGAACCGCCCAGAAGTGCTGGAAGTTTGTAGTCTTATCTACCGTGAACAAGTCCAGACAATGGCCTGCGAGTATACTGCCAAGTAAACTCGCAAATCCGGCATTGAGCATTGAAAACAACTGGTGAGCGCCGCTTCGTGATTCGTTTGTGCAGAAGTTTTCCAGGAACACAAAAGTTGTTGTTATAAATAGCGAATATGAAAAGCCATGACAAAACAGGCCGGTGCTGATTATATAAATATTGCCGCCGTGCATTAGACTGCCGCAACGCCATAGTTCCATGATAAGGCCAAGCATCAGTATCTTTTTACAGCCATAGCGTTTTAATAATTTATTCAAAAGCAGCATACCGATCACTTCCGGGATCTGACCGATCGCCATCAGCGGCATAATATTTTCCTGACTTACCCCGACAGCATTAAGATAAATCGAAGCACCGAAATAATAATATTTACCGACTGCCGAGATAATAAAGAAACCAACCCCGACAAAAGCCATTCGACGATTGCAAAAGACCTTGAACGAGGAGAGCGGGAACAATGTCTTTTTCTGATCGCTGTCAATTATTCGCTTGGGCATTGTAAAGCCGTATATCGCCAGACAAACCGAAGTTATACACGCCAGCGTAAAACAGTCCGATAATCTTTCGGGCATAAATTGACCATCCGGCCCGCGTAGCCAGAGATAGCTAAAGGCAACGCCTACAAATATCCACGCGAATGTTCCCCACACGCGAATAAAGCCAAACTTACTTCTGGCATTTGGCAGGTGGTGAAATGATATCGCATTTGACAATGCCAGAGTTGGACCAAATGCCGCATAGTATATTATATACAGCATTAACACCTGGTTATACTCTGTCGCTGTGCGGATATAGAACATTGCTATAGCCGCAACTATATGGCAGACCACAAACATACGTTCTGCACTTATGATCTTATCGACCAGCATAACACCGATCAGGGGAGAGGCGAAAGCGCTGATCGACATTGCCGCATTAATGAATCCTGTCTGACTGCCAGTGAAGTTTAACATACTGGTCATGTACATTGTCATAATCGGTAGCACTGCACCATAAGCTATATAGAGCAGGAACATCATGATGCACAAACGTACGATCATTAAACGAGAGGATTTTTCGGGCGTAGTCATTGTCGGTTATCTATTGGATTACAAATTGCCGCCAGTTGTGGTTATTGGACTAGCGGCAAAGAGCGGTTGTCTTATGCCATGTTTTGCAGGTAGTATGTGTCTTCGCCCAGGTTGCCGGCATCTCTGGTGTCATTTACCAGCTTGTCCACCGCTTCGTTGCCGGCGATGCCAACATGAGCCTTTACCCAGTTGAATTCAATATTGTGATTATCGACCAGGTCCAGAAGTTCCCCCCAAAGGTCAGGGTTAAGAGCTTTCTCTTTTTTGTTCTTACCCTTACGCCAGCCATTAGCCCGCCAATTTGCGGCCCAGCCTTTAGTGATCGAATTATATACATATTGCGAGTCTGTGTATAACTTTACATTGCACCTTTGCTTCAATGCTTTGAGTGCTTCGATAACCGCGCTTATCTCCATACGGTTATTGGTCGTGAGTTTACAGCCGCCAGATATTTTTTTTACATTGTCGCCGCAGCGAAGAATAGCTCCCCACGCGCCAGGGCCGGGGTTAGGGGCACAGCCGCCGTCAGTATAAATTATAACTTCCTTTATTGCAGGATTTTCAGGCATAAATCTTTCTTTCTTGTTCTTATGGTTTAGTTATTTGTGGGCGTATTGTAACATTATTATCTATACTATTAAAGAAGAAATCAGCATTATTGTTTTTGTTGAAGTTCTGAACTATAATATTAAATGGATATTTCTGGATGATGATCCGCACGCTTACATGCGACCGGTTCCAGAAGATAAACTATTTCTGTGGAGTATATAAAATGATGACATCAATATCAATAAAGACCAAGCGTCGTTGTGATATGGTTAATATTACCCGTGAAGTCCAGCAGCTGGTAACTGCTTCAGAAGTTAACTCTGGAATTGCTATTGTCCATGTCCCGCACACAACTGCGGCGATAACAATCAACGAAAACGCCGACCCAGATGTTGTTCATGACATACTCTTGACTCTGGATGAAATGTATCCTAAAGATCGACCCGGTTATCAGCATGGCGAAGGCAATAGCGATGCCCATATAAAATCTTCGCTCTTTGGCCCATCTCAAACTATCATAATAGAAAATGGCGAACTGGTACTTGGAACCTGGCAGGGGATATTCTTCTGTGAGTTCGACGGCCCTCGGTTTCGCAAGTGTATCGTAAAGATCATTGGTGAATAATATATATTCCGGACCATAAAGTGTCACGAAGCTTAAAAGAAGAAAATAGAATTTGAAACAGCATAGACATAAAAACAACAAGAATAAAACAAACGTTAATAACCGGTGTAAAACAATAGGTGTTCAGCCATTGCCCGCCACTCCAGCAGAGGTTAAAGCATTAGGTTGGGACTATGTTGACGTTATACTGGTAACCGGCGATGCTTATATTGACCATCCCTCATTTGGTGTGGCCTTGATCGGTCGTTGGCTTGCCCGCCATAACTTCCGGGTTGCTATTCTTGCCCAGCCGAAGTGGCATGATTGTGAAGATTTTAAGCGGTTCGGCCCTCCAAGATTATTCTGGGGGATAACTGGCGGGTCGGTAGACTCTCGTTTGAATAATTATTCATCTATGGGGCACCGTCGCAGCGAAGATAGTTTCAGCCCAGGCGGCCAGTGCGGCTTACGACCAGATAAACCGCTCGCCTCATATGCAGCACGAGCTCGTGAAGCCTATAAAGATGTTCCGATCGTATTGGGCGGCCTTGAAGCGTCGCTGCGAAGAATGGTTCATTACGATTACATCGAAGATAAAGTTAAACGATCAATTCTTATTGATGCCAAGGCTGATTTGTTAGTTCACGGCATGGGGGAGACACAGATTCTTGAGATCGCTAACAGGTTATCCACAGGTTCTACAATTGAAGAGCTAACCGATATACCGGGCACCGCATGGCCGGTAACTCGCGGGCGAAAAGTGCCAGATACTGCTATTGAAGTTCCGGGAGCAAAAGACCAGGATCATCAGCGGGAACTGGTAATGGCAGCTCATACAAAGTATCATGCTCAGGCAGATCCTTATGGATCGCCAGTTGTCCAGGAACAGAACCCCGGCAAAGTTGTAGTTAACCCGCCGGCAATGCCGCTTACCACTGAGCAGATGGATCAACTATACAGTATCGACTTCACTCGCCGCTGGCATCCTATGTATGATAAAAGTGGGGGAGTGCCGGCTCTCGAACCGATACAGTTTTCGATCACCTCACATCGCGGCTGTTTTGGCGGTTGTAATTTTTGCTCGTTATACTACCATCAGGGCAAGATCATCAGCTCTCGTTCTATAGACTCTATTCTTACCGAAGCAGATAAGCTCTTGGCTCATCCCGACTTTAAAGGAACCATTTCCGATATCGGCGGCCCATCAGCAAATATGTATGGCATGAAGTGCGGCCGTGAAAAACCGTGTAGTCGCAGCAGTTGCCTATTTCCCGAAGTATGTAAAAATCTAATTGCAGATGATTGTAAAGCGATTGAACTTTTAGAGCGAGTGATAAGCTGGCAGGAAAAACAAAAACGCAAGGTCAATGTATTTATCGCCTCAGGCATCAGGCACGATCTTGTACTTCATTGCTGTAAAAATGGAAAACGAAAAAACAGATATGCTGAATTATTGATCGGCCACTTTACCGGCGGACATTTAAAGCTTGCACCTGAACATATCGATCCTGAGATCTTGAGATTTATGGGTAAGCCCTCGTTTGCTCTCTTCGAAGAGTTCGAAGAGCTCTTTGATACGATTTCTGCTAAGTACAATAAAAAACAATATATCGTTCCGTATTTTATTAGTGCTCATCCCGGCAGTACAATGGGCCATGCAGAGCGGCTATATAAATATCTCTCCGCCAGAAACTGGAAACTCAGGCAGGTCCAGGATTACACACCGGTACCATTAACACAAGCAACAGCGGTCTTTGTCAGCGGAGTGGGGCCAAGTGGAAAAAATGTATACGTAGCGAAAGGGCGTCAGGAAAAGAAAACCCAAATGGCATTTCTAAAGTTTCACGAACAATCCAGCCAGAAGATCATAAAAAATAAAAAGGGCGGCAGTGGCTATCCAAGACGCAGAAGAAAATAAAGCTACGGCATAAAAGGAGCCACTTCTTCTTCGTTGTCAAATGTCAGGATAGTACGTGTGCTTTCTTCTGCCATGTCACTCAATAGGTTATTTGTCTGGATGAGAATATCAGCTATGTCCAGAGGTTTTCCGAGTATGTCTTCGAACATGGTCACTATATTATTGTATTCATCCTGGGCGTCGTTAAACAATCCTTCAATGCCGGCACTATCTAGATCGAAAACTTTTTGGCAATAAGTCTTAAGCTCAAAATCTTCCTGACAGACATCGGTTGGATTATTGAACGAGAGCATACCAGAAAAATATGCGATCTGATACAACTTCATTTCGGAGGTTTTAGCTGGTGCGAGAGTTCGTTTCGTATGGTGCATTGAAATAGGCCCAACAAGCATAGTCGGCAGATTCCATATCCTCGCAAGAAAACCAGCGGCTTCAATATGGTTAATATTGTAAAGCGACTTTTCCGTATTGTAGAGAGCATAATGTGAAAGCTTATTGTCGCTCCATAGTTTTGCATAAGATGGACCGATCGCCTGTAATAAAAGCATAACTCCACAATCTTGAAGCAGACCTGTTAAAAAAGCTTCTTCTTTTACCTCACTGCAATAGCGTACGCCTAGCTGGCGGGCTACAACCGCACGTATCAAACATTGGTTCCAGAAATTATTCTGATTAAAACCAACACTTTCAAATTGTCTCAGTGAACTTAGGAGATTATAGCCAAGTGCAATTGACCTGACATATTTTAATCCAAGCGCAGAGACTGCACGCTCAACGGTAGTAGCTTTTTGACGTAAACCATAAAACGCAGAATTGGCAACATGCAAAATTCTGGTTGCCATTCCCTGGTCAGATTCAATTACACAAGCGAAGTCGGAAAAACTGGCATTATCATCTTTGCATAATTGCAAGAGTTTCTGAGCAACTGCAGGAAGTGTAGGAACTTTACCTTTTTTAACCAGAAGCTTCAACGCCAGTCTGTAATCAGTTGTTTCCGTAGTTTGCATAATGTATCTTTCCGCTGCTTATCATCGAATATAAAAATACCCTCGTTTACACCTTTATAATCGGTAATACTATATAAGCAATTAAAAAGAAAAATGGAATTTAACAGAGAAAAAATGCAAAAGAAGGTCTTATAATAATGCCGTAGCCAGACAGGAAGGCTCATGATTATAGGTATTTGCGTGAAGTGAACTTCTCGTATAATTTTTTCGTAGCTTCGAACGAATTTGACTCAAAGAAAATACAGCCAATTATGTAAAGATCTTTGGTAACTTCCTGGACACGTACAACTTTACCGAGTAAGCAGACAGGTTCTGATTGCTGGTCGATAAAAAGTTTTGTCAGAACGATCTGCCCTTTATCAAGTTGCTGATAGATCATAAACCCCATACCAGATTGAGAGACATTATGCATAATAATATCATGGCTGGCTCTTACCGTCCATCGCTCATTTTTTAGGAATAATATTTCGGCGATGCCTTTACTCCTGAAGAAAAGCCTTTCATGTCTACGACCGCTAGGATTATTCTTTCTGTGTTCCGAGTCGAGCGAGCTAATATCAAAAAGTCTTAAGCGGGCTTTATCTTCTGCTTCATCTAGTAGCGTTGTGGCAGCAAATGATGTGAAACTTTTAAGCAGATTAGATTCAAACTGGCTGGAGAGATCATCGCTCAGTACTTGCAATGAGTCTTCAATGCTTTTCTTTTCACTCTGATATTCACATTTCTCACTTACCAGAGTTTCAAATGTATAAGCCAGTCCCGCAATTTGTCCCATTAACGAAATATCATCTCCTCGAAGGCCGTAAGGATATCCAGAGCCGTCAATTCTTTCATGGTGCTCAGCGACTATGCTTCTGATCTCCAGTGGCGTCCCCGGCAGTGAGTCTAGATGGTTTACTCCCTTTTCAACGTGTGAACGAAGCATCTCGACTGTCCGGTTTTCTTTGGGGATAAAAATCTTGCCAATATCATGGAGCATCGCACCGGTCCCCATCATACTTAGTGAATACTTATCATTGAGCCCCACCGTATGTGCGAAGCCCTGCATAATAGTGCTCATTTTAACAAGATGCTTAGCCTCGTCCGGATCGTTGATACACATCTCATACATCTCTTTAACGGTCATCCCATTCATTATCATTTGGGCATTACAGTTAGAGTTATTGATTGTCTGGTCAACTTTTTTCTTATCCGGCAGAACAGTATTCAACTGACATGCCAAATCGAGAGTGGTGCCGTGAATGACTCCTTTTTTCTCTTCTGGCGTAATAGTATCGTCATTAACTATCGGACCTATTGAGCCTGCCACCGCATCAAAATATTTATCGTGATCTTTCTTTGCCACGAAAACATATCGGACTTTAGACTCCAGTAATCTCTCACGATCAGCGGCAGAAAACCCCAGCCCATCATTGCTATATAAACAAAAGTCGTCATCTGTGTTTATATAGATCGGCACTGTCGATAGGTGCTTGGCCGCTACGTGTTTTAATGGGATAGGCAAGAAATCTTTTTTAGTTTTCTCTTCGTTACCCTCTGGTGCGTCAATAGTTATATTGTTTGTATCGTTTTTTCCCATAGTCTTATACAGTTGTTGAGACTGATTGAAAAATCTACTATATAGTTGTGAGTAAAGTAATGTTTACTTTTCCCTTGCGTTTGTTCTTTAAAATAATATCGTGAGATTAAATATTAAACTTAACTCATTTGTGAGTTTTTGGAGTGAAAACGAGGGTTGTTGCGACATGTAAAAAAAAACGATATACCGTAAATTACTTACGGGTATATCGTTTAGAGTCTTTTGTTGAAATAAATGTATTATATATATTTAATATATTTTAACTATGAAATGGGCAAGGTGAATTAGAATTTCATTTTTACACCATTCTCACGCCAAAATGCCAGAATCTTTTGTAACTCACCAGCGGCGAGTGAAAGCCTTTCCGCGGTATCTGTTAACGATTCGTATAACGCCGGATCATCGAGCAGCTTATTAACTGTTCCTGTCCCGTCGGCGGCTTTGTTCATAACAGCATTAGCAGTCTTCAATGAAACAATAAGTTCGTCAGCAACAGCCTGAGCTTTCATAGTTACCGGAACAACAGAATCTGATATGCTTTTCGCATAAGTGTCAATATTCTGAACAGTAGTTTCTGATTGGACCATGAGCTTTTCAGCTTTGGCGATCAGCTCTCTGCTTTCCCCGCTTGCGGCTGCCATTTCGTTGAGAAATGTCTTTATGTTCTCTTGATTCTCTGAGTCTCCAATGATTTCATTGATATTGCTCAGGGTTTTGTCAAAACGCATAATCGCAGTTGTTAAGTTAGCGTAATCATTATTACCGTCAACACTGCTTGGGGGAACTGAAGTTAGCTGACTTTGCAAACTGTTTGACAGCTGGTTCAGTGAGACAATAAGGTTATCGAGCTTGTTCTGGGTTCCTTCAGAGATAAACTGGCTGCCTTCCGATATTTCGCCATAAAGGACATCGCCATCTTTAAGGTTACCTTCAGAATGTTCATCTTTTAATGCCAGCTCTATATAACTCGAACCCAGCCCCCGCTGGAATATCTTAGGTACAATATTGTCAGGGATCTCGTATTCTTTTGGGATGGTTATAAGTGCCACCGCAAAATACTCTCTGTTATTTGAGCCGTCTCTGGACTCTCGCAGCGATGGCGGGTCGATCTCGACCACTTTACCAATTGAAAAGCCTCTGAAATAGACGGCCGAGTTTTCCTGGATGCCTGGTATCTCTGAAAACTTGATAGAGATCTGGTTAGCGTCCATTTTACTCACAAAACCCGGTAAGTCGCCAAATTTGAAGACCATCCAGCCAAAACAAAATAAACTCACCAGTGTGAACAGTCCTACGATTGTATCTCTGCTTTTATGTTCCATTGTAATCTCTATTTTGGGGGGGAGTACTTCGGTTTGTCCGATAGTAAATCTATTAGTTACAATATGTTGTACAATAAATATAATATCAGTTATTTTAGTGTTCGTAAACAAAAATATGCCTTTTAGGCAGATTCCTTCAACTGCAATAATACCAACATTATATCAGCTGATGCATTTCGTTCAATTTATAATATCATTTTAATAGTGTGCTTGACTAAGTATTTACTCTGGCAGTAGAATATATTGTTCGTGATTACATAAATACCGGTATAACGGAAATTTATATTACTTGATAGAGGAGTTTTATATGACACTAGTATCAAAGTTAGATAATGAAAAAGCTATGCTTTTAATAATAGACGTTCAGCAAGCTTTTATGGGACCGATAAAGAAGATGAAAACAGTTGTACAAAAAACAGCGATCCTGGCCAAAGCCGCAAATGTTTTGTCGCTGCCTGTTCTGGTAACAGAGCAATATCCCAAAGGTCTGGGCAACATTGTAAAGGTGGTCGCAGAGAGCCTGGGCGAACATTCCCTATTTGAAAAAACATCCTTTAGCTGTATGGCCGATCCGCAAATTAAACAGGCCATCGAAGACAAACAGAGATCGCAGGTAATAATCGCTGGTGTAGAAGCGCATGTTTGCGTATTGCAAACAACACTCGATCTTTTAGCCGCTGGTAAGGAAGTCTTTATCGTCACCGACGCCGTAAGTTCAAGAGACAGCCAGGATCGCAAGACAGCCTTAAACAGAATGAGTAAAGCTGGTGCAATTATTACTACTACAGAAACAACAGTAATGGAACTAATTGGCGGCAGTCGCCACGAACATTTCAAAGTTATCCAGGCTCTGATCAAATAGAAGGTGCGATATGTCAAATATGAACTCAAGACTTAGCCGTTTGCGAAATTGCCAGACATTGCGTGATATGATATCAGAAAATTCTGTATCAGCAAAAGATCTGGTTCAGCCCGTCTTCATTCACTACGGCAATAATTTTGCAAAAGAGATAAACTCTATGCCCGGCCAGTGTCAGTTCTCGATCGATCGGGCCTGCGAATATGTTCGTGACTTATATGATATTGGCGTAAAAGCCATACTGCTTTTTGGTATCCCTGAACATAAAGACGAACTTGGCTCCGATTCTATGGCTGACAATGGGATCATTCAGCAGGCAGTTCGAGAAATAAAAAAAATTGTACCGCAAATGTTCATCATTACCGATGTATGTTTTTGTGAGTATACCAGTCACGGCCATTGTGGCGTAATGGTACCTTCAGGCGACGGCTATACTTTAGATCACCCTGCAACCTGTAATAATCTGGCTAAGCAGGTTATCTCTCATGCCAAAGCTGGTGCTGATATGGTTGCTCCTTCCGGTATGATCGATGGACAGATTGCCGCGATAAGAGAAGCTCTCGACTCTTCCGGCTTTTTGTCCTTGCCGGTAATGTCGTACGCCGCAAAGTACGCCTCCGCATTTTACGGCCCATTTCGTGACGCCGCCCAAGGTGCTCCCGCCTACGGCGATAGAAGAACCCACCAGATGAACCCCGCCAATAGCGATGAAGCATTGCGCGAAGTTGCACAGGATATTGAACAGGGGGCTGATATAATTATGGTCAAGCCCGGCCTGCCTTATCTCGATATCATACGAAGGGTAAAAGATAACTTTAATATCCCAGTAGCCGCCTATAATGTTTCCGGCGAATATTCTATGGTAAAAGCCGCCGCCGCTAATAACTGGCTCAGTGAAAATGAAATCGTTTCTGAAATATTGTTAGGCTTTAAACGTGCTGGTGCTGATCTGATAATATCTTATCATACCGCCGATTACTTGCGACAGTTGAAAAAATAGACATAAAAAAACCGGTAAGCTATCTCAGAACAACTTGCCGGTTTTTTATTAAAATATTTTTTTTACAGGGCGCGAAGCTCTGCGTTAAATTTCTCTTTGAGTATCCCCAGTACCTTCACCTGATACTGTTCTGCAACATCGTGGGTCAAAGTTCCGTCAGCCTTACGGAACTCTATTGACAAGGTCAGAGATTTCATACCCTTGTCTATTCCCTTGCCGCGATAGATATCAACAAAGTTAATAGAACGCATCTCTTCGATATTCGCACTCCATATCGCGTCTTCAATTTCTGACCATGTTACCGCTTCGTCAAGAACCAGAGATAGGTCACGAATGATAGCTGGGAAATTAATTATCGGCTGACAGGTTGGTACATTACCCTGCATTGCGATCATGCTATCGAAATCAATTTCTGCAACTGACATATTCTTTTCCAGACCAGCTGCGTTTTTGATCTTGTCATTTAACACGCCCGCATAGCCAACAACTTTTTCGCCCACAACTATCTGAGCTGCTTTTCCTTTCGCTGCCCATTTTACATCTGCCGGTTGACAGGTAACAGTTGCTCGCTTGTCGATCGACCTTACGGCCTGCTCGATCGCGCCGCGTAAATAACGGAAGTCGCCATTGGTTAATAATGCCAGCTTAACGCTTTCGCCGATCTTACCGTCTCTCTTATTACAAGTAGTTGCTATTTCAAAAATATTACAACTCTCATTACCAACCGACTGATTATGTTTTGCAACATTTACCAGTGATGGCAATAGGCTAGGACGAAGCGTATTGTTAGAACGACGAGTCTGGGTCAGTACGCTAACCGGCTCGCCGCCGTCTGCAAACATTTTCCACTGGTCATCATCAATGAAACTAACTGAAATAGTTTCGTAGAAACCAGTACCGTTAAGCGAAGAAACCAACTGTTGACGAGTCTTCTGGAACAGGTCCGGGTTCTTCACCTTAATATGTATTTTCTCATCGGTTGGAATATGGCTGAACCCATGAATACGAATGATCTCTTCGATCAGATCTACCTCACGAGTAACATCGCCTCTACGCCAGCCTGGTATACTGCATGTTATTGTGTCGTCGTTATCAAACTCAGGAGCAAAGCCGAGCGGCGATAGAATATTCATCGCCTGCTCTGGGCTAAATGTAATTCCAGTAAGCTTATTGAGTCTGCTCATACGCATTGCAACAGAGAGCGTATCAGGTTCTGTCTTGTTCCAGCTGTCGATCAAGCCGCAAGCAACTTCGCCACCACATAACTGCTGGAGAAGTGAGATCGCTCTTTTTGACGCCCACTCTGTCGCCCATACATCGACGTTTCGTTCAAAACGATATGATGAGTCGCTGCTGAGAATATATTTCCTGGCTGTGCGCCTCACTGTCAGCGGATTGAACCATGCACTTTCCAGTAGTATATTAGTTGTGCCGTCGCTTACTTCGCTTTGACAGCCGCCCATAATACCAGCCAGCGCAACCGGCCCGTTAGCGTCGGCAATAAACAATGATTCTTTATCGAACTTATGGCTGCTATGATCGATCATTTCCATCTCTTCATTTTCAGATTTGCGGATAATGATCTTACTGCCGCCAACTTTATCAAAGTCGAAAGCGTGTAGTGGCTGACCGATCTCCAACATAACATAATTGGTTATATCAACAGCATTACTTATGCTGCGCAGGCCAATAGTCTCTAGCCTCTGCTTCATCCACTCTGGGCTTTCGCCGATCTTGATATTTTCTATTACTCTCGCGGTATAGCGTTTGCAATCGTCTGTCGCCAGATTCTCAACTGTCGCCAGTTCGTCTATCTTCTTACCAGATTCTATGAAACTGACATCCGGCATCTTTAGTTCCCCGCCTGTTGCTGCTGCAACTTCACGAGCCAGACCGATATGCCCCAGGCAATCTCCGCGATTACTGGTCACTTCAACGTCCAGCATCCAGTCGTCGCCAACTTGCTTGGTTTCTTCGACCGGCAGACCAGCTTTCATAAAAATATCTTCAAGCTCCTCTACGGTGCCTGTATAATCTACATAGTCTTTCAGCCAGTTCAGAGATATCTTCATTTATTTATACCATTTCGTTTAGGTTAAATTTTATGACCGCTAGTGCAGTCAATATTCGTACTACTATCTATCGTTTTCTTGTTATAAATGTGGCATTATTTTCTAATCCCTGTAAAAAACTTCTTAATGCCAACATCTCAAGCCAAATTACAATTGCCAACCAAGTCTTTGCGACTTAGCGTCCTTGCGTTAATCTCTTAATTTTCTTCTTACATAAAACATTTAATTGCGGCTTGATTGCATTCACAAGGCCCTGTTTCGGCTATATAATAAAGTTTATAATTATACCAGATGGCAACTATCGAGTCAATCCAGATATAACTCGCACAAATACAAGCTCTTATGACTTATATGAATCTCTCTTCACTAAGGCCGCAGTATTGAAGTTAGAGAATGCTGTCAATTTATAACTTTCGCTTTTATATGTAGTTAAATTCCTTTATAGTATTAGTCATGAGCAAAGTTGAACCAGTTGAAAATATGATAGTATGTGGCGATTGTATTAAGGGCCTCCGCGACCAGCTACAGGCACGCGACTCCAAGCCGTTTGCCGATCTGGTATTCGCAGACCCGCCATTTAACATTGGCTATCAGTATGATAAGTATAAGGACAAACTCACTTGTGATCAGTATCTTGAATGGTCGCGTGAATGGATGTCTGCCTGCTGTGATATCCTTACTGATAAGGGATCTTTTTTCCTGGCGATCGGTGATGAATATGCCGCAGAGCTGAAAGTAATTCTCAAAGAGCTCGGTCTGAACTTTCGCAACTGGATTATCTGGTACTATACTTTTGGCCAGAATACGAAGAAAAAGTTTTCTCGTTCTCACACGCATATTCTTTATTATACAAAAAGTGATAAAGATTACATCTTCAATGATATGGCTATCCGTGTTCCATCTGCCCGGCAGACAAAGTACAATGACAAGCGAGCTGACAGCAGGGGGCGTATCCCAGATGATACCTGGATTCTTCGCCCACAGGAAATAGAAGCTTTTAGCCCCGAAGAAGACACCTGGCACTATCCACGGGTTTGCGGCACATTCAAAGAGCGTCAGGGTTTCCATGGTTGTCAGATGCCGGAAAAATTGCTCGAAAGGATTATCTCAGTTGCCAGTGATCCAGATAGTATCGTCGTTGACCCATTTAGCGGCTCTGGCACAACCTCGGCAGTAGCTTCTCGTTTGGGGCGTAAGTATCTATCTTATGATATTTCAGAGCAATATGTAGAATTAGGTAATAAGCGGATAGAGCAGGTAAAAGCTCAAACTGAGCCAGGATTGTTTGATTAAAGGTAACCTAAAGTCAATCCTGCTGCTCTATTATTGTCTTATCGATCGAAACTATGGTATATTTCTTGTGTCGCCATACGATCGTCTTGGAAAAAGTCGTCGAGATAATGATCGACCAGGTAAATACCGCCAGTACCGGCTGACACCAGATATCAATAAAAGCTGACTTTTTTAGCCTGTCGCTCCATTTATTAAGCATTTTAGCCGTTGTATATTGGCGTAACATTGCTTTCAGCGTACTGCCAATATATGTAGCCGCCGGCAATATCATAGCCTTTACCGCCAGTGGCGAACCAGTCGCCCACAGATAAACAGCAAATGCCAGACCGCCCCACATTGTTATTATGTACTGACTGAACGCTGTCAATGCCAACAACCAAAGCCCCAGTAAACACCGGCGGGTTATTATAAACTGACGCCTTGCAAAACTTATCAGATTTGACCAGCTGGTCTTCTCAAAACTAGGCAGCAGACAATGAGGCATATAATATATATTGCCTTCTGAATTATTGCGAACAGCCCAGGTCATCGCATAATCATCTGATAGTGTTCCCTGCCATATATGATCAACCTTTAACTTATAAAAGTTCTCTTTTGATATCGCCATTGCCCCACCCCAGGCCGAGTTCCAATGGTGATCGCCCAGACTTCCCGCAAAAAAGGCATTCACCGCACTTAGCGTATGACTACTCAATTTATCATCTTCCGGCACAAACCAGCGGTAACCGGTAGCAACTATATTGCGATCCATTCTCCAAAGCTGTGAACCCAGACTATGCAGAAAATGCTCCGGCAGACACCCGTCAGAATCTACAAATGCAAATATCTCACGATCTTCTGCTGTATGTTTTACTGCCGCTAACAGATTGTGTACCTTTTGCGAATTATTTACAGCATGTCCAGCGATTACGATCTCAACATTATTAGCTGTTGTTTTATCTTTGTTACTCGCTATTATTCGCTGTAAAGCTTCATATGCCGGGTCTGCCTTATCTTCAATCACAAAAATAATTTGATAGTCCGGGTGACCCTGACACAACATAGATGAGATATTTGTCTCAAAAGTCGTATCGATACCTTTGCATGGGCAGATCATAGCCGCCTTATGTGGGCGATTTGTCGGTAGGTTTTTGATTGTGCGCAAAGAAAAGCGGCTTACTCTTATACTCTGGTAAAGAGTTAATATCTGCATAGCCACTACCAGCCACGTTATTAACATATATATTTCAAAATTCAGTTCTATAGCCTTAATAATAAATATTAGTCTGTTTTGCTCTTTTGGCAGTTCTCTGACGCTATTGCATTATGTCAGTTAGCAGCCTGTCAAAAGTACAAAAGTATACTAGTACTTAAATTGTTTGACCATAATATTTTAAAGATATTACCCTGAAAAATCAATATCACATTCTATTAGACTGTCATTCAGGCACCGTGTTATAGATATAATAATTAATATATCGCCAAAAACTCTGCCAGTATGGCAGTGATTTCTCTGTGTGAAAAAATCGCAAAAAAACAACGTTGACATAAGTGTCTGTAAATAAATGCTATATGTAATATGTTATGAGTTTGGCACGCACTTTGTAATATGTACTAATGAACGCAAATAATGATTTCCATAGGGCCCATTGGAAATGAAATCAGCTCCGGCTGATAGAAATGAAAAATGAATAATGTTATTTTGTGAAACTATTATTTAACAATTTTGGGATTTATTGGAGGTGTATTATGTTACCTGTAATCAAAAGAAGAAATGATTCGTTAATTGACCAGAGAGACCTGTTTGGTGATCTTGATAAAATGTTTTCATCATTCTGGCCTGCACAATCAGAAATGACTAATATGATCGGAGGGTTAGATGTCTATGAGGATAAAAATAGTATCCATGTCGACTGTGACCTGCCAGGCTTTAATAAAGAAGAGATCGAGCTAAGTCTGGAAGATGATATTTTACGCATAACTGCCGAGCATAAAGAGACTAAAGAGCAAAAGAAAGAAGACAGCTACTATTTGAGGGAACGCCGTTGTAACAGTTTCTCCAGATCTGTAAGGTTGCCTCAGAATATAATGCATGAAAAGGTCGCTGCCGAATACGCAAACGGTGTTCTTCACATTGCTGTAGAAAAACAGCCAGAGAAGAAACCGCAAAGCATAACTATTAAATAACGACTCCATGCCCGCTGTTTGGGCATACAATAACTCTTTCATACCCTTGGTTATTTTTTCCCAAACCGCTTCGCTAAATGTAAGTGAAGCGGTTTTTTTGTTTAATAACTCGCTTTTGCCGATATAATGAGCCCCATCAACAAATTACTATATTAATAGGTATAGGAGAAAGAAGTAAATGCCAATTTACGAATATAAATGTGAAAAGTGTGGAAAAGTTTTTGAAGAGCTTACCTTAAGTGCAAATAGTAAAAAGACTATCAAATGCCCAGATTGCGGCGGCGATAGCTCCCGTCAGGTCAGTGGTTTTGCAGCTATCAGCAAAAGTTCCGCTTCAAATTGCCAGATGCCCGATGGGTCATGTGGTATGACCGGTAATAGTTGCTGTGGCGGCGGCTGTCCTTTTTCGGGTTAGTAGTTTTAATTTCTGTATTATAAACCATTTACATGGTTCAATATGCCAGCTATTTTGACGACAGCAATTGCTTTTTTTCTTGAATATTCCTGTTTATAGGATTAACATCTTGGTTAAATGATTATTTATTACCTCTGGAGCATAAAATGAAAAAAGCCTTTATTTTGATCCTGCTGGCTGTTGCCGGCTTCATTGGCGGTTGTAAAAGTATTGAAGCGGTTGAACTAAACCAGAAAGCAAAGGTTTATCTCAACTACGGCAAGTACGAGCAGGCCGCTGAGATTTTCAATCAAAGTCTTGATATGTACTTTGAAATGCCTTCCACTCATTATTGGTTGGGCTATTGCTACGAAAACCTTAATAATGTTTCTAAAGCTATTTGGGAATATGAGTTAGCTGTTAAGTTCGATCCAACTATGGAGCTCGCACAGAAGGCATATATCAATATCCTGGTAAAGGCTGGTCGTGATGAAGATGCTATTAAGGCTGCTGATACATATTTCAAACGCCTCAATGCTCCTACTCGTGAGTATATTAGAATAGGTATGAACTATCTCAATTCTGGCGAAGAGATCTTTGCTGTTAAGGCTCTGGAGTATGCTTTCTATAATAGTGCTCCGCCAGTTGCTGGTACCGATGCTCACAGAGATATTAAGCCACTAATGATCCTTGCCGACTATTATGCAAAAAATAGTAACACTGAAAAAGAACGTCAGTATCTTATGATGATCTTCCAGGAAGATTGTACTGCTGATGGTGTTGCCCGCAGACTCGGCGAGCTAGGTATTAAGGTTAATATACCACGCAAAATAGTTCCAAAACCATCACCTCTGGAAGAAGATCTAAAGAGGTTAAGAGCGGAATGATAGTGATAAATTGAACAGCATTTTTCAATTTTGAATATGCATGATTTCAAGTGATTTTTTATAAATTATAATGGCGGTTTTGATTCTTTCAGGACCGCCTTTTCTTTTTATATTTTGGAATGATTCTTCAAGTTGAACCGCAAAAGCTCTAATTACTCTCTATTGTTTTACATGCAAAATTGTAATTATTAGTTGTTAATATGGGATGTTTAGCTGGTTTAGGGTAAGGCTTTTTGGCGGTCATTGTCTGTCTATTTTTAAAATATCGCCAAAATAATCCCAAAATGTAATTAATTGATTTTATTCCACACTTCATCTTATTAAATTGTGGATTAATTGTGGAAAACTTTGTGATAAACTATAACCCGCAGTAGTTGGAAATTCTATGTTAAGAGTGTGTTTAGAAACCAACATTACATGGCTATTGTTATGCAGGTTATAACAGTAGCTTTTTCAGGTGGTTAAGAGATAATGTAATAATAATGTGAAATACTAAAAAACTTAGTATCTTTTTTTTATAAGTGAATATCAAATTATTGCTTTACTAACAGCATCTCTGTAATAAAAAAATAATTGTGGATAACCTGTATAAATTGATTTGCTTAGTACATTAAATACCTCAACTTGAGTCCTATAACCAGATAGGTTTGTGATAAAATACGAAAAAACGCCCCTTATTCATTCAATATCTATGTTTTTGCAGTTATTTGCTTGCCCGATATGGCTATCTCTTTAAAATATGCTTTCGTAAAGCTATTTGAACTGGGCTTTTTATAGGATAATTCTGGTTTCAATAGCTGTATATATAATAATGAATGCTCCAGCAGAGTACTTATTTTATAATGATAGAATAACCTGATTTTCAGCTTTATTACTTACCTGATTTTACAGGCAGTAAACGCTGATATCTTCTTTGATGAAATAATACATGGCATTAGGAAAAATAAGAAAGTTAGAACTCGGCGGCTACACGCTCTCCGGCTATAGTGTTGCAGGGGAAGAAACAGTAATTGCTATTCCAGAGTTAAATGTGTGTTTTGATGTTGGCCGCTGTCCGGAAGAAGCTTTGCTTATGGATCATTTGTTCCTTAGCCATGGCCATATGGACCATTCTGCCGGGCTGGCGTATTACTGCTCGCAACGTGGGTTCAGAGAGATGGCCCCTGGAAACGTGGTAGTACCTGAGTGCCTTAAGGATAAAGTTGAAGCTCTGCTTGACCTATGGGGTGAAATTGACGGCAATAGACCGCCGGCCAATATTATCGCAGTAAAGCCTGGCCAGGAATACCAGATCAGACGCGGGCTCTTTGCCAAAGTATTCGAGACTAATCACTGTCGTGGAGCTTTGGGATTCACGATCATTGATCGCCGACATAAGTTAAAAGCTAAATATTCAGATCTACCTGGTAGTGAAATAGCCCACCTAAGAAAAGAGGGCGTTGAAATTACTTATGTTCTTGATTATCCAGTAGTTACGTATCTAGGTGACACTATGCCCGGCGATTTCTTCGAGCTCGATTATGTAAGAAATAGCAAGATACTACTCGCGGAGTGTACTTTTATTGAGCCCGATCATATGGATCGTGCCCAAGCTGGTCGCCATTTACATGTTGAACAATTAGCTGAGATACTAAAGGATTTCAATAATGAGCATATTGTCCTTACTCATCTGAGCAGAAGAACTTTTATTCGCGATGCCCGAAAGAGAACCAAAGAGCTATTTGGACCGGAACTATTTGAAAAAGTGACTTTTTTCATGGAATTACAGAAGCGTCAAGCCACAAAATAATGCGCTAATCTATAAATAATGGTTGTATTTCTATGATTTACGAGTATAAATAAATAGTTATAATCTATTGCTACAAAAATTTTTATATAAAAATTGAAATACCTCCCTCGTAAGGGTTAATTATCATAAGGAGTATATTAATGAAACGTATCGTATCTGCATTCGCATTACTTGGACTTATTAGTGGTTTGGCCTCTGCTGCTGGTTTTAATGAACCTTCTGGCTGGGATAATATGTTTGAAGGCGATATGGAAGCTACTGTTTTCATGGGTATTTTTCAGGGTGGTGATGTAGCAACTGGCGTCATCTCATCTGACGGCGAATCTAACGATATCAAAACCGACGACGGCACAATGATCGGTGTGCGATTTGGTAAAGACTCTACTACCTGGGGCTGGGAAATGACCCTCGCCACAGCATTCGCCGATGAAAACCTGACTAATTATGATGGTACTAGCACTGGTAATGCTAACTGGTATTTCCTGAATGCTGACCTTATGCTTTATCCTTTCGGCGATGACTGTGCTGACGGCACACTTCAGCCATATGTTTGTGCTGGTCCTGGTCTTGCCTACTATTCAAGTGACACCGATGCACTCGACAGCAAGGCCTTGTTTGATATGAATATCGGTACTGGTACCGCTATCACAATCTCTGAAGACCTGCCGGAACTGCGTCTGGATTACCGCTGGCATTTCATCGGCGGCTCAGAATACGATAGAAGCACTTATACCGAGTTGACACTTGGCGTAACTCTTGACTTCTAATCATAACTGAGTAAGCAAGTAGAGAAGAGAAATAAAGATTAAATTAAAATAGAAAGTGCCTTTTGGCATTTAGTAATAATGAAAATAGCACTGGCACAAATTAACCCAACTATTGGCGACCTCAAAGGTAACAGTAAAAAGATAATAAGTGAGATTGAAACGGCCAAGTCGCAAGGTTGTGACCTGGTAGTTTTTGGTGAACTTGCTCTAACTGGCTATCCGCCCCGCGACCTGCTGCTTAAGCCGCAGTTTATCGAGGCCAATCTTATGGCGATCGAAAATATCGCCAGATATTGTAAAGATATCGCCGCCTTAGTTGGGTATGTAAGTGTTCATACCGGCGCTACCGGTAAAGACCTGCATAATACAGCCGGCCTGCTTCGCAATGGTGTAATTGAGCAGACGTATTATAAACGACTGTTACCAACTTACGATGTCTTTGACGAGACCAGATATTTTCACTCCGGTGAAAATGTCCAGATGATCGACTTCGACGGCAATAAGATCGGACTTACCATATGCGAGGACATATGGCGCAATACCGAGAACAGTGACAGATACTTATATGAAAACGATCCTTTTGGCGAACTGGCTGCTGCCGGTGCCGAAATGATAATAAATATGTCTGCT
Source organism: Sedimentisphaerales bacterium (assembly GCA_963667715.1). Taxonomy (GTDB): domain Bacteria; phylum Planctomycetota; class Phycisphaerae; order Sedimentisphaerales; family SM23-30; genus JAFGDI01. The sequence goes on from OY763926.1 coordinate 71,301, forward strand.
TCTCCTTTTGTTATGGGAAAGCATGAGTTTCGTAAAAAAATATTCGGCGCCCAGTCAGAAAAGTATTCGCTGCCTTTGATCTATGTCAATCAGGTCGGCGGTAATGATGAGCTTGTCTTTGATGGGGCAAGCTGCGTATTTAATAGTAAAGGGCAGTTAGTAGCCCAGGCTGAAGATTTTGCTGAGGAACTTATCATTGTTGATACCAATGATTTTTCAGCCGCATCAAAACATACAGTCAGTACTGGCATGGAGTCATTAAACAAAGCTCTGGTGACTGGGCTGCGTGATTATGTTACCAAGTGCCGTTTTGAATCTGTTGTGCTAGGGCTCTCCGGCGGAATAGACTCGGCAGTAACAGCAGCTCTGGCGGTTGAAGCATTAGGCCCTGACCGGGTCTTTGGCGTAGCGTTACCAAGTCGCTATTCCAGCGACCACAGTATAAACGATGCCCGCTCGCTCGCGGATAATCTTGGAATTGATTTCCAGATCATCCCGATAGAGCTCGCTCACCGTGCTATGGAAGAAACTATGCTCGACGCTTTTGCCGGTACAGACAGTGGCATTGCAGAAGAAAATATTCAGGCTCGTATTCGCGGCAATATCCTTATGTCGCTGAGTAATAAGTTTGGACATTTACTTCTCACTACCGGTAATAAAAGCGAGCTCGCCGTTGGCTATTGCACAATGTATGGCGATATGTGCGGCGGTCTGGCGGTCATTAGTGATGTGCCAAAGACTATGGTATATGACCTGGCTAAGTATATAAATAGAGACAAAGAACTGATACCTGTCTCTACTATTACCAAGCCGCCAAGTGCTGAGCTAAAGCCTGACCAGAAAGACCAGGACAGCCTGCCCGAATACGAGGTGCTTGACGATGTTTTGCATCAGTATGTCGAACAGGAATGCCCGTTAAGAGAAATTATCCAAAAAGGATATGATCAGGAAATGGTCGATAGAGTTGTCAGATTAGTTGACAGAAATGAATATAAAAGAAAGCAGGCGGCACCTGGCCTAAAGGTTACCAGTCGTGCTTTTGGAGTTGGACGCAGAATGCCCATTGCACAGGGTTATCGTCCAATATAAATTTTGTAATGTTGTTATATCGAATATTTGCAGAACGACAAGGATAAGATTCTGCCCGACAGTCATGGAGTTATTAAAATGAAAAAAATTGTAATTCTTCTTATTGCTCTGGTTGGTTTTGCTGGTTGTTCAAATAGCGATCTCATTGAATGCAATACCGAAAGACAGCAGCTGCGTCTTCAGGTTGACGAACTCAGTCAGCAGATAAAAGACCTTAACCTTACTGCTTATCAGGATCAGACCAATGCTGAACTTAAGATCGGTAGACTTGAAAGTGATTTATCTCGCACTGAGAAAGACCTCAATGCTATCAAGCTCCGTCTTGGTACAGAGTTACCAGAGCTCCAAAAGGCTTACGATGCTATTAAGTCTCAGCTTGAAATTGCAAATGCAGCAATGAGAGAAGAGCTGTCCAAGGGCCTTGCTTCTCAAAAAGAAATACAAGAGCTTAAAGATGCCGTCAAAAAACTCAATGCTACTATTGAGCAAAAGGAAGCTTTGCTCAAAGAAGCCAATATCAAACTTCAGGAGTTGGCTGAAGCATTGAAGGCAAAAAATGAAAAAGAAATTAAAGAAGATACAGTAAAGACTGAATAATATATTAAATACCAATTATGGTTGGGAACACGTGAATTCAGGAGAAAAATTCTATGGCTGTAACTGCATTACCAAGTAAATTTACTATGAAGTGGAACACGCTTTGTGCTGTTGTTTGTCTTTTCATGGCTGGCTATTTTTATTATGATGGCCATTATAATAAAGAGTATATCGAAAAGGAAACCGTAGACGGCGTGCCAAGCCTGGACCTAAAGATCAATCAGACTTATGGCCCGATCTGCTGTGTGATCTCCGCTGTCTATCTTGGCTATATGGTATTTTCATTATCCAGGAAAAAGATCGTTGTCGATGAAAACGGTCTTACCCTCGCTGATGGAACTACTATCCCGCTCGATCGTCTTACTAAGATCGACAAGAGCAAGTTCAAGAAACGCGGCAAAGTCTATATCGAATATGAAGATGGTGATAAGGTAAGTACTCTGGAATTAAAAGACACTGTTTACGATGGTATCGATGCACTGCTGGCAGAAATACTAAAGCTTACCGGACAGGATACTGCTGCTGATGAAACTGGACAGGCGTAAAACCCTGAATGAATAAAAATAAAAGCCGACCATTTAAAAAGTGGTTGGCTTTTTTTACATACAACGGCTATCTGGTATTACCTTTAGTTACTACTTGACTTACACTGAAACAATTCACAATGTCCGGTTATCTTATCATCAGTGCTATGACCGGCAATTATCAGTGCCCGATAGCAGCCATCTTTTTTAGGTAGTACACTAACCTTAAAGTCATCGTGTGCTTCTGTCATAGGGCCAACTTCTATGAACTCATTTTTCTCAGCAAAATATACCCACGCAGAGTCCAGTACCTTATCCTTAGTATTACCAAAGTCATCTTCGCCCCCGCAAAGCAGAAAATACCTCCCCGGCATATCGCACCCCAGGTCAACAATCTGTAGATCTGAAATACCTATGCAAATATTATCACCAGCTGTAGGTATAAGGTTAGGCCCTTCAATTAGCAGGTCAGCTTTAACATTATATATCCATGTCTGCCGACTACATTTATCAGCGACCATATTCTGACCACCGACAATAAGAACATTCCCATTATATAACAGTGCCGCTGCCTGATCATCAAAAAACGAGTCAAACTTTGCTGACCTCAAAGTAAACTGCTCTGTTGCCGGGTCAAAGATCTCAATTGAACGCCGTCTGCCCGAGATAAAACATACACGTCCATCATTGAGCTTGACAGTAACATGTTCACTTCTGTCAAACCGCAATTTACCTGCCGTTGGCCTGATCTCAAATTCTCCGTCACTGTTTTTTTCTACTATATCCGGCTGTTTATTATTACCGCTTATCAGTATCCTGCCGTCATCGAGCACATTTACCACAGGGTTCCTTCGCTCGCACGACATATTGCCAATGACTTTGCATATGACAGTCTCTTTTACAGAGTTCTCCAGTTCCGGGTAGTAAAGCTCAACAGTTGCCAGTGCATTGTTACTCTGACCGATCCCGCCGGCAATTATTATTTCGCCGTCTTTTGTTATACCCGCTGAAGCATACATTCTTGGAGTTCTTAACCTTGCTCGTGAAACCGACCATTTTTCTGTTTCTGGATCATATATCCTTATCAGATTTGACGCCACCGGCAGCAGCTCCAGAAAGTATCCATATCCGCCTATTGCATACACTTTGCACTTATCGCTTGTCGCAGAACAATGTCCAGCAGTAGGTTGAGGAATAGAGTCGGTATATTTAAATTCCGAAAAACCCTGTAAATCACCAGCGTCGCAACAGGTGAAAGTACATAGTACGATCAGACAAAATATATATAAGGTTAATTTCACGATAGAATATTTCCCGAATTACTGTACAACTATTCTCTGACACCGAACTTCTCTGACAACAGTGCTGATATAAAGTTTAGAGTATTGCTGTTTCAGACAAATGCCTAAAATTTACTGCCGTAATAACTTTCGACCTTCAACTCTGTCTTCTCGTGTACATAGCTTGCTATACGGTCGATCTCGTCATCAGCAAGTGAACTGGCATATGACTCTGCCGGCTGTCTGGCGATTGTATGGATTTGCACTGAGATTATTACCGCACCATTACCTGTTAGATAGTTAAGCTTCTCAACATAAGCATCTATCTCCTTTTCGTCTGGTCCCTTGCCAAGAATTTCCATAAATAGAGTCTGGATTTTGATCGGTCTTTTTTGTGCGGTTCGTAAAATGTTATCTATGATCTTCTGAAAACTTACTGCCGATCTGTTTACTATCTGGTAATACTCTTCTGTCCCTGCGTCGAGTTTGGCCCATATCTCGCCATTGTTTAAATCCAGCACCGCCAGACCTTCCTGAACCTTCGGTTTATGAAGAAGAGTAGAGTTAGTAATGAGTACTATCTTAACATCATCTTTGGCGTATTGCTTTTTAATATCGGCAATTTTCGCACACACCTGGTCAAAACCTGGAAATGATGTTGGCTCTCCGTCGCCGCTAAAAGAATAGTCACAGAGTTTTCTGTATTTCTCATCTATATTGCAGAATGGCTCAAATTCAAAAAGCTCACCATTGTAAACTTTCTGGGTCAGGTCGATTAGCTCTCTTTCGATTTGGTCGAGCATTTCAGATTCAGTTAATTTCTCAACTTCGGCTACAATCGGCTCGTTTTTTACCTGACAGTACACACAATTAAAATTACACACCCGCTCCGGCGAAAGATTGATCCCGATGCTTATCCCGCCGCTTCTCCTGGACAATACCGGGTACACATACTTGCTTTCCAGAAATGATCTGGGATGGGATTTGTGGGCACTGTCCAGTTTGTTCTTATTCTGTTGAGTCATATTAGAATAATCATTTGTTTAGCTTTGCCCACCTTTACGGCTGGACTAATTTAATTTTTCCCGATACACCTATCCGGCGATAAATTAATTATCTATCTGCAGTGATGCCAATGCCAGAGCTGTATCTTCGCTTACTTCAAATAATGAGTCCAGACCTGTCAGCAGAAATACGCCCCAAACTTGAATTGCTATTCCACACAGACGGAATCTGTTCTCAGATGCCAGTAGCTGTTTACGCAATTTCAATAGTCGGGAAATATTCGATGAATTCAGGAAGTTCACGCCGGCAAAGTTCAAGATAACATCTTTATGTTCACTTTGCAGTCTTTCGCTCAGCTCTGTAAGCTGTTCGGTGAGCTCCGGATCATCCGCCAGGTCAACCACTATTATTTTTTCTGACCAGTCTTGTGTTGTCATTAATTCTTCCTTCGTTGCAATATCATAGCTAGTTTCAAGACTGTATTCACAAAGATTATTAACAAACGTTACTACCGCTTTTCAAGTAGAAAACTATAATCTTTTAGTCAGTCATTGTGTTACCTATATTAATGCCGAAATTCCAATATAAATCCAGCTTAAATTGCCTAATTCCACAAAAAAAAGCCCATGCTTGTGGCGATGAGCTTTTTTTATATCTATACCATAATAACACTCAGTTATGGTTTATTACCAACTCCCGCAAATTGCAGGGCGGTAGTTTACTTGTTTTAGTAAACATTAATTAAATGGAACTGATGTATTACTTGCGGTCAGGTGCTCTGTGTCTACCTGGCGAAGATGATCAATATATTCCTGAAGCTCATACTCATCAAACTGGCTCAGAAAATCAACTGATGCTGTAGAGTTCAGGGTGCGAATCTCTTCGATCATTTCAAATTTAGTCATTGTAATACTCCCTTTCTCGAATCGGGGTTAATAATGTTTATTCTGCTATAGGTGAATCGTTAAATTCACTTTTCTTTTCTGCACTTTTAATATCGTCTGAAACTTTTGTTTACTTTAACCCTTTTGAATAAAAGATTTACAACAATATAGTCCTATAATATCGCCAATTTTCCGCCTACTTTCTAGTTGTTTATTGGACCTTGGTTTTGGTTCGCCCAAATAATATCTCACCACAATATTTTTAGTAAGATTTTGCATGTAAAATATGCATCGCTAAAATACGGTCGGCCCAGTGTGAAGGTGATTATTATAGTGTTCAGACTGTTCTAAAGGCTGAAAAGCAGGTTTTATATCAAATCTTTCTGTGTGGTGAAGTATCGACTTTTAAATGTATTTGGAGAGCATTTCGTGCCGCAGCATAAAAAATATATTTTATCTAATTTGACCAGATGATTTTTAAATATTACTTTGAAATTATATAAGACACACATCAGCAAAAGCTTCAAGAGCTATCCCATTTGATCAACAGTGATATAAAAGATAAACATGTCTTGTCAGTATGTACGCTAATCTTTCCAGGCGAATTGCTTCGCCGGATATATGGGCGTCTCTGACGGGCAAGGTCAGGTCACGTCTGAATTTACGGAGGGGTAATTTTGGCGGCGATCTGGCCGAACGATATTCTGCCCTGGATCGGGGCTTTGTTTTCCAGCCTCCTGGGAAATGAAGCCCCCGTATCCTCTTAAGGTAGTACGATGATCATGAAGTTAGTTTTTGAAGTCATTCACTCATAACTTCTAAATAATTATATTGCCCTGAATCATGCCTTGCCAGCTTTCAGCCTCCTGAACGGCAAGGCATTTTTTTATTAATTTGTGAAAAACTTATAGAATATCAGACTTGATAGTGTCAGCATAAAAACAATAAAGAGAACACGTAGTAATGTGTGGTTAATTTTATGGGTAAGCTTACTCGAAAGATAGCTTGATACTATTGCTGTTGGAACAATAAAGATCGATAGCCTTACCGCCACCTGCCAGTTACAGCCATGTTCCGCCAGTGTCGCATTTTTATATATCGCGCCTACCAGAACCATACTCACCAGCGTACAAGATGAATTTGCTATTGCATTCTTGAGCGGTACTCTTAAAAATACCTGCTGACATGGAACACATATTGACCCGCCGCCTATACCCAGCAAGCCTGCTATAGTCCCAACAAGCCAGCCAGAAAAAATAGTTCTTGCTCTTGAAGTGATTATCTCAGACGCGATATGGTCTACACTGTTTTTTCCTCTTATCAGCTTCCAGAAATTATAACATGCAACATAAAATAAAAAACAGCCGAGCAGCAGCGAAAGATACTTACCATTCTCGCCTGCAAATAGTGGAATATTACTAAACGAAACACCTAGCAATATTCCCACCAAAGCAGAAGGCACAAGGCTTATTACTATTGGCTTAATTACCGCTCCCGATCGCATATGCCCGATCGCCGCCGGCAGGGTCACACAAAAGTTACATATCATTCCGACTGCCTGTATCAAATGCTGGCTATTTCCGGTATAACTACCATTAATACTCATGACCAATATCAGCGATGGTATAACAACGACCGAACCACCGATCCCCAGCAGCCCGCCCATAGTACCAGCTACCAGTCCGGTAATAAGTAAACATATTATTGCAAAACTATCCATACGTTCTATCCCGATACACATCGGGACTAACTCCTCTCAAACTTACCCTTTGGCAGTTTCATTCATCAACTAATATCGATCAAGTCCAGACATTTACTATAGCGTGCCAGCATATCCGCTTTCAAAACTGCATAATCTGGGTTAGACAAGTGCGGGTCCTCCGCTATCAGTCCTTGTGCATCTCGCCTTGCCATTCTCAGCAGATCAAAGTCTTTTGTCAAATCCGCTATCTTCAGCCCCGGCATACCATGCTGGCTGGTGCCAAAAAACTGCCCTGGCCCGCGTATTGCCAAGTCGGCCTCAGCTATCTTAAACCCGTCATTGGTTTGTGTCATTATCTCTAACCGCTGTCTGGATTCATCGCTCCTTGGATTGCCAAACAGTAAGCAGTACGACTGCTCGCCGCCACGGCCAATACGACCACGCAGCTGATGCAGCTGGGCCAGACCATACCTATCCGCATGCTCTATTACCATTACCGATGCATTGGGAACGTTCACACCCACCTCGATAACAACTGTAGATACCAGTATGTCAATTTCACCGCTGGCAAAGCTGGCCATAACCTGCTTCTTCGCATCTGCCGTCATTTGACCATGCAATAGTCCTACCGACAGATCGGGAAATACTTTCCGCTGTAAGTTCTGATGTTCATCAACAGCCGCCTTTAGTTGTACTTCCGGGCTCAGCCACGGATCTTCCGGCACTTCTGTCTCTTCTACTTCTATTCGCGGATATACAAAGTATGCCTGCCTGCCTTGCTTGACTAGCCGGCGAATGCCCCGATACGCTTCTGCCAGTCTGTCGTTTCGTACCCAACGCGTTTCAACTGGCTTTCTACCCGGCGGCAGTTCATCAATGATCGAAACATCAAGATCGCCAAAAACCGTCATCGCCAATGTTCTTGGTATTGGTGTTGCTGTCATTACCAGATAGTGGGGGGCTGTCGCTTTCGATCTAAATGTCTCTCGCTGGCGAACGCCAAACTTATGCTGCTCATCAATTACTACAAGGCCAAGCTCATTAAAGCTTACATCGTTTTGCAATATTGCCTGCGTGCCGACAACAATGTCGATCTCTCCGGTTTCAATTCCGCAAAGTATTTCTTTACGATCAGCAGCCTTCATCCCGCCTTTTAACATTGCGATCTTTACCTGACTCTCACTCAGATGTTTTACCAGATCGTTATAATGCTGTGTCGCTAATATTTCTGTCGGCGCCATTATCGCCGCCTGCTTGCGATTAGCAATTGTCAAGAGTGCCCCGTAAAGTGCGATCACCGTTTTTCCTGAACCAACGTCACCTTGCAATAGGCGGTTCATTGGTTCGCCTTTGGCCATGTCTTTTACTATCTCTGTTATTACCCGGTTCTGTGCTCCGGTAAATTCAAATGGAAACAGCCGTCTTATTCTTCTGTCGATCTCATCTGTTGAAAGTAGTGGCCACGCTGGCAGCGCCTCTCTGGTACGCGACTTACGCAGTGCCACCGCCAGTTGCATCTGTAGAAGTTCATCATATGCCAGGCTGCGTCTGCTCTGCTTCACCTCATCTTCATCTTCCGGCGTGTGTATCCACTTGATCGCCTGCGACCTCTCCGGTAGCTCTCTTTTTTTTCTATACTCTTCCGGATAGTATTCTTGTACCGTCCCCAATAGCTCCGGTAGACATCTTCTTACTACCCGTGATATTTCATTACTATTGAGCTCTGCCGTCGCCGGATAGCGACTTTGCACCGCTCCGTCTCGACTGAGATACTCATCTACATCTTCTACCTTCAGCCATTGCGGGTTTGTCATTTGCAGTTTATTGCGATACTTCACAACCTTACCCCACGCCGCTATAATATCGCCCGGAAATATCTTCTCCCGCATATATCCCGCATTAAACCAAGTCAGGTGAAACTTACCGTCTGCATCTTCTATCTCAATTTCCATTTTCGGCGGACGACTGCGACGATTGAACTGTGTTGTCAGCACCTCACCCACAATTGTTGCATTTGCATCAGCATACAGCTCGCCCGTTCTCATAATATCCGGCTGAAAATCATATCCACGCGGAAAATATTCCAGCAAGTCACCGGCAACAGTAATACCTACCTTGCTAAAGTGTTCAGCTCGTCTGGGGCCGACACCTTTTATATATTGAATTGGCGTTTCTTGCGTTAAGCTCATTATATCTCGTTTGCCAAACTGCTTTAGTGAGTTGCCAGGTACGCTGCTATACCATCTGCCACGGCATCAGCAAGTTTTGACTGATACCAGCCGTTCTTCAAATTCTTCGCATCTGAATAGTTGGACAAAAATCCAGTCTCAACTAGTACCGCCGGTCGCGAGTGCCCGTCACATACTCTCAAACCCTGACTGCGAACACCTCTACACTCGATCCCAGCCGAAAGTAATGATGATTGTATACTCTGTGCGATAAGCTTACTCTTTTGTGATGCTCTTTTGCCCACCAGAATAGTTGCGCCGTTTATGTTTGATTTACCTATATAGTCAGCGTGTACCGAGACCAGCAAGTCCGCCTTAAATTTCTCAGCCGCCGCCGCCCGATCATCCAGCTCGATAAATATATCGCTATTGCGTGTCATCACCACTCGTGCACCATACTCCTGCAGTTTCGTGCCCAGCTTTCTTGCTATTGTTAAATTAATATCCTTTTCCCTTACACCATTGCCAGACGTACCTGGATCTTTCCCGCCGTGACCGGCATCAACAATGATTACCCGCCCGTTAATATTCTTCTGCCTGCCGACTGTAGTATTGTTATTCCATGTATAGTCATTGTTGTTATATGCATAATTATTATTGTTACCGTGTGGCAGCGGCCCGTATGGATTAGTGAACTTATAATCCGGTTCCTCAACATAACAGCCCGTTACTGCCATTAGTGTAAAGACTGACACGATAAATAATATCATCTTGTGTATAGCTTTGGTCATTACTTTATTTCCTGTTCAGTATTTCTGTTAATTTAGCAAAAACTTCATGAACGCTAATGTTTTCAATGTTATGTTCTGATTTATTGCTGTACCTTCCAACTCGTGCAATATCTCTACCAGCTTCAATTACATTATCCAACTGACATACCGGCCCAACCGCCGCCGGGTTTGTTGGACCATATATACCTATTACTGGCCTCGGTATCGCCGCAGTAATATGCAGCGGCCCCGAATCGTTACCTATCGCCAATCTGCTATAGCTTATTATCGCCGTCATCTCTGACAGACTTGTCTTGTTTATCAGATTCACCACAGCTTTTTCGCCAGCAGTTTGGCAAATGATCTCAGCTAGTCTGGTTTCATTTTTACCTGCTCCGATCACAACCGATCGAACGCCAAGCTTTTCATATGCAATATTTATCAGCTCGCCATATTTTTCCGGCGACCATATTTTCACATCCGCTGTCCCGCCCGGCAATACCACCAGAAAATCTTCCTGATAGTCTATCTCAGCTGCCTGAAGTATTTCTTTCGCAGTTCCATAGCTCCGCCTATCAACTCCCAACCCAAACCCCGGCAAACTATCTGCGATCCCCGCAGCTTTGCCAACCTGCCAGCAGTCATCGTTAGAATGATTGATCTCAGGCGTGTCAACTTTATGATTATAAAACAGCCATGCAAATTCACGAGCTCGCTTATATCCTATTCGAGTTGGTGCTTTCGTCTTCGATGCAATTAGCCCACTTCTCAACAGCCCTTGCATATCTAGTACCAGGTCAAACTTTTTGCCACGCAGCATCTCTGAATATTTTCTTATCCATTTTACGGTACTGCGTTTTATCCCCTTAAACTGTTTCTTGTCAAACAGGACAATCTCATCTAGTGCCGGGTTATATCTCACCAGGTCCGCAAACTCCGGCCGGATCAGCCAGCTGATCTTTGACTTCGGATATTTCTCTCGCAATGCTGTCAGTACTGGCACCGCTCTTGCAATGTCGCCAAGTGCACTTGGCTTGACTATAAATATATTGCGATAATCCCGACAGGTGTCATCATTGATTTTTTCAGTCACGATCACCGCATGATTCCCGTACATGACTAATGCCAGCGGCCATGGTGTCTCAATTCCACGATTAATATGACAATGCCCCAATTGCCATTTCGAAGTTATTTCTTTTGCCGGCCCGCCTTCAATGTTTACAGTGATAGTCTGCTCAGGAAATTTCAATTCCAGCACTTTTGACGAGAATAGCTTCTGGCCAAATATAAGTAGCTCCAGAACTTTCCGCCATTGCTCCACACTAAACTTCATTTTACATATTGGCGAAAAGGCTGACCGACTTGGGTTCTGTAACAGTACTCGTGCAGAAAACTTGTCAGATATTTTTATCTTCTGGAAATAGTCATTGTTTTCAAATGCCAGCTTATCTTGCTTATGATATTTTTTCGCCTGCTGATATCCACAAAGTGTATGAACCTTATTATAGAACGCTTTAAAATTATTACTCTCTTTGGCGACAGTGCTAAAATAATTCCTAAGGAATATCTCCAGACCACCTTCGCCAAAGAGTGTATATATTTCTTCAGCCGCCAGTGAAATGTTTTCCGTTATCGGGTCACTTAATATAGTTTCATCACTGGCTGCCATCCGTCTCTGTATAGTCTCCAGATTAGATAGAAAAATCCTGTTTTCACTCGCTGCTATCTGATAATCCCTACATGACAGCTCCGGCAAAAATAAGCCAGCCATATTCAGCTTCGCCACCTGCTCGCCAACCGTCTCTAATGCCCATGCAACTTCACCTGCAATATCTTCTGTATATACAGTCACCCACCCCAGATCGCTTTCCCTTTCCAGATACTTCAGCAGGTCAATTGCTCCTTCTGGCTCCCTCATTATAATTGCAGTCATATTATGGCAGGATTTCCATGCAATAAGTTTCGGGCCTGCCAGTTCATAGCCGTTAAGAATACCTGACCATTGATTAACGATCTCTGCTTGGCTGCCGCTGCCGCCTTTGCCTAACCTATTAATAAGGTTACTTTTTGTGTATTCCCTTATCCGGAACCAATCGCCAGTCGAAAGCTTTACCTTACTATCTCTATACATATCTGTATTAGAGCAGGTTATATGATGTGTTGTTTTACTATTGCTTATAGTATCACTATATTGACCGCCTATATCGCTAATAAGCTCTTTGTCTTTCTGGTTAATATAATTCCAGTTATCACAAAAGCTTGTAGTTTTATTGTGGTCTTGATCGCTCGCCGGATTGTCTTTGTTTGCTTCTTTCATAATTCTATAATGAGTAGCCATGATATCATTAAAAGCCTATTAAATCAATTTTCATGTCTTATCCTTTTTATTTTGAATCTCATTAACTTTGCGACAATAATAGTAAATAAGGATAATGATCTATTAATAAGGTTTAGCAAGGACAACAATAAATGTTTAATGCAGATAAATTAATGTCGTTTTTTCAGCGGGGATTAGCCTTTGACGATTTTGTTCAAGCCGATCCAAAGGCCGCCAATTGGGTCTCTATCAGAAATAGTGCTGCACTTACAGGTCAGCAAAAGCTTTTACTGCAAGGCTTTACCCGTGAAATGAATGTTTTGGTAATGAGCAGCCTATGGTGTGGCGATTGTGTTGAACAGTGCCCGCTTCTGGATGTCATCGCCTCAGCCTCAGATAAGATAAATCTCAAATTCATTGATAGAGATGCTTGTGATGAGCTGAAAAATGCACTTGTGATAAATGCCGGCAATCGTGTACCGATTGCTATTTTCATGGCTGAAGATTACGAATTCTGTGCAATGTACGGCGATCGAACTCTGAGTAGATATAGAAATGTGGCTTCCGCTCTCAATGGTGCCTGTTCTACCGGGTTAGGTACACCGCCTGCTGAACATACTGCCCAGGCTCTGCAAGAGTGGTTAAATGAGTTCGAGAGAATTCAACTCATGCTTATTACTAGTGCCAGGCTCAGGAAAAAGCACGGAGAGATATGAGTATAGTGCTTGCCTTTAGTATGTAAACGTGCGATAGCCCATATTTCTCGTTGAATCTCCGAGCTTTTCAACAATAGCACGAAATTCAGCACGAGTGAATGTACGCAAAAACTTAACGCCGACAGAGTGCCATTCGCGGTTTTGCTGGTTACATCTGGCACATTTCGCTAAAAACGGCAATATTTCGCCATTTACATTCACTACTATCTGGATTAACCGGTTTTCGGCAAACGGCATATGTGACAAAAATCCGACACCTGACCGGGAGATATTATAGATTGTGATCACCTGTATATCTTCCGAAACCCATTGATCCTGCATATAGCTCAGTGACTTGGCCTTAGCCGGATAGCGGAAATATTCACGTTCGTGCCGACGACCTGAAGGGTTAGCTGTTTTATCCAGTACTCGCAAAGAAGATATCTCAAAATTTAACAGTTCTTCTTCTGGTATATGTGTTGCACCCAGCAGGTGATATTTGACAAAGCCATTGAAACAGTGCAGAAGGTCCTTATCGAACTTCTCTTTCATTGTCGTTTCGATTTCATGTACTGCTTCTTTTACTGTTAGCGGGCGCTGGCGATATGGGCGAACTGAGATCATCGCTTCAAATATATCTACCAGTCCTGCCGCCTGACCCATCAGAGGTATTTTATCACCCTTGAGATGCTCTGGGTAACCGCTGCCGTCATATCTTTCATGGTGATAAGAGACAATATCCATTATTTCTTCATCGATATCGTCCAGCTGCTTAAACTGCTTAACTCCAAGTTTAACATGGTTTTGCAGCATTTTTCGCTGGTTCTCTGTCAGTTCTTCCTGACAATCCAGCAGTTCCGCCGGCAAAAAAGTTTTACCTATATCCTGCAGCATAGCACCTGTACCAACAGTTGCCAATGTACGCTTTTCGCTCAAGCCGGCTTTAAGTGCAAAGCACATCATTAGTGTACAGTTATTTGCCATATGAACTGCTACACTATGGTCTTTATGATTGGCCGCTTTTATCAGGTATTTCATTGCGTCTGGTTCCAGCCCTAGGGTGCTGATTATCTTTCGCATATGAACCTGAAGATTTTCGATTGTACTGGTAGTTATTGGCGAATTGATCACACTATTAGCAACAGTAATAGTTATTTCATATAGAAATTTCACCCTTGTCTCTAGCGAGATTTGCTTATCCTGTAATATATCATCCAGACAGCTGTCAAAAACACCGGGATACTGGATAAAATCCTTATCCAGAATATAAACAAACTCAATTTCGCTTGTTTGAAGACGCTTATGGTCCGACCAGGTGAAACCCAGCCCGGTGTTTTTATACAAGCTGTAACGTGTTCCGCTTAGTATATAGATACGCACTTTTTCCAGTAATCCAGCAGAAACGTGACGCAGCGGGATCGGTACAAAATTCAGCTCGGCCTCCTGGCTGTTGCTGGTGCTCTTTGTAGCCTGATTGTCAGGTGTGTTTTCTTGCATGCCTTCTTCCCAGTAGGATAGTGTCCAATAACTATTGTATTAATTTACACTGCCTTCCTATTTATAATCGATACAAAACAAGGCTAACATTACTAAAATATCTGGAGATAAATGCTTTAATTCAAATCTTTTATGATAGCTGACACTCATTGTTAAAACCTGCTGAATTATACATAAGTTGTTATGCTCTTGTATCTTAGCTTTTCTTTTTAACTGTGAAGTACTCTTTTACCATCTCAGCCAGCTCGCCAATACCACTTTGGTCATAAATTTTTATAAATAAACCTTTATGCTTATCTGATTTATTTAATAACTGGCAAACCCAGGCCAATAAATACTTATCTATCACTTGCTCGCCCAACTGATTACACTTCGAGGCATATTCCAGTAGTTCTTTACAGCATTTATCTCGCTCTGACAGCTTTACCGGACTAAACTTCTCTATGCCAGATGCTGTGATCAGTATTGGAACTATACCCGGCTCTCGCACTTTTTGAGATTCCAGCTTAAAGTTTGGCCCTGGCTGGAAACATATCACCTTAAACCGTTCCATAGGACCAACCCACTTATAAGCCCTACCGGATAACTTTTTACATTCATCAAGTACACGAGATAACTTCTCTGCTTTTTCAAACTCTAGTTGTGCGGACAACGACTTTATCTCAGTTGTTATTCTGGTTATCGCATCGTCTACAGAGTTATCCATAAATTCCACTGCCTGATCGATTATTTTGCAATAATCTGATATGCTGGTTGTCCCGTTACAAACCATTGTACATAAATTCATCTGGGAGTAACTACACGGCACACTTTCCGGTGCTGTTGATAAATTTTTATTACATCGACATAGCTTATGGATAACAACCAGCGATTCCAACATTCGATCAGCACTTACTTTGGTAGTAAATGGCCCCCAATGCCTCAAAGGCTTGTCGCCGAAATCGTCGCCTACCTTAAATATTGGAACATCTCCAGTATTATCCAGATATATAAACCAGCTATTCAGTCTCGGAAATAGCTTTTGCCAGCTATTTGGGTATATATTTTTAGCTGTATGGAAAAAGTCAAGCTGAGTCTCAAACTTGCTATAGCTTATCTTGTAATAAATCCTTGCAAGTAAAGGTCTTAAGTCAGCCTTGCGACTCTTCTCCTCTGGCCCCGTACCTAATAGTCTGCGCTTTACCAACATCTTGATATTGGTGCCGTAAAGCAACACTATTGGCTTATCGCCGTGTGCGGCTAGTAGGCAAACACCCGGCTTGCCCGGAATTTCTGCCAGTAATTCCTCCAGCTTCTGTGCTGGTGATGTCTCTGTATAGTTTTCAAATAATTCTGGTAAGGCCATAGCTTTTTCTGTCAATGCTAACAGGTCTGTGCATAATCCATTGTAATAACATAAGTTCCAGTTAGTTCCGATAACCTGATTCTTATCAACATATTACATTGTGACACACATAAATACAAACCTTTTTGCTTGACATAAAACGTTATTTTGTGAAAATAGGAAGTCTGAACTAATTGTATGGTTTGTAATAAAATATAAACGTTCTAACATATTTTGAAAAGTTTGAAAGGATTTCTTATGGCAGATAATGCTAAAAAAGATGGTAACGTTACAGAAAAACCAGCCGATGGCGCTCAGGTAAAGATCACTCTCGATGACAGCAATGTTGAGGCCTCATACTCTAATTTCTGCCGTGTTACTGGTACTCCTGAAGAAGTGCTCATCGACTTTGCTCTGAATCCAAATCCATTTGCACGCGTTGACCAGACTGTTACTGTTGACCGTCGTCTGGTTCTTAACCACTTCACAGCAAAGAGACTTCTGGCTGCTCTTCAGCAGACTATCATGCGTCATGAGCAGAACTTCGGTGTTATCGAGCTGAACGTTCAGAGAAGACTCAGCCCTGCTGATGAAAAGAAATAAGTTTGACGAACAGTTTTAATTGTTCACTCTTATTTTTTAATTAGTGAATTAAAGAACAGCCGAAGGTATATAAATACTTTCGGCTGTTCTTTTTAAATCTATCATATATATTTGCTAAGGATATTTAATGAAAGTTGTAGCTTTTAATGGAAGTCCGCGCAGAGAAGGTAATACTGCTGCGCTATTAAATACTGCTCTCGCTGAGCTCCAGGCACAAGGCATCGAAACAGAACTCGTCCAGATTGGTAATAACTCTGTACATGGTTGTACTGGGTGTCGTCAGTGTCGCCAGCTCGAAGGCCACAAGTGCGTTATCGATGGCGATTTTGTTAATGCCGCTATTGAAAAAATGATCGAAGCTGATGGTATCATTCTCGGCAGCCCGACATATTTTGCTGATGTTACTACTGAGATGAAAGCTCTTATCGATAGAGCTGGTGTTGTCTCTCGTGCTAATGGTGATCTGCTTGCCAAAAAAGTTGGTGCCGCTGTGGTTGCCGTTCGCAGAGCTGGTAGTATCCACGCCTTCGATACCATGAACCACTTTTTCCTTATTGGCCAGATGATCGTCGTTGGTTCTTCTTACTGGAACCTCGGTATCGGTGCCAACGTCGGAGATGTCAATAGTGATCAGGAAGGTATCTCAACAATGAAAACTCTTGGCCAGAACATGGCCTGGCTTTTGAAAAAACTATAATGGTTTTATAGCATTGAGCAGGTGGTATATTAATGCAGACCTGCTCTGCTTGATTTATTTTTAATGCTCACTATAGAAAAGAGTGCAAAAATGAATAATGAATATGCTGGAGGCGGGGTGGTATTTCATACCAGAATTCTGGCTGTTATTCGCGAAGTATCTGAGTGTATCTGTAATTTTAATCGCTCAGAACATGATGTCCTTTCAGATGTTATTGCTATTATAGAAGCTAGGCTCGGTATCTATGCCACCAGAATTATTCTCGCTGGACAAGATGGCAAAGACCTTATCGCCGCTTGTTGTTCCGACTTGTCAGATTCGCTTTCTACTACTAAATCAAAGCCCAAAGGGCCCGGTCGCGGCATTTCCCGACAAGTTAGAGATTCAGGCGAACCTGCCGTAATAAGAAACTTCACCGCAGACTCTGTCTCGTCCTGTTGTCGTAAAACGGTACATGACAATTCTTCTCCCGATTGTATTACTACTCTCATCTGTGTTCCCATTATTTATAACGCACAAAGTATCGGCACTCTCAGCAGTATGATTGATGATCACGGCGATTCGGATTTCAGTATTGAAGTAAATGGCCTAAGTATTATTGCCGGACTCATTGCAAATGTTGTCAGCTCTAAACGTGAACTTATGATGAAGCAGGAGCTGCTCCAAAATGAAAATGAACATCTACGCTCTTTACTCAATCTGCCCGGCGGTAAGGTTTCGGTTATTGGCGACTCACCCGCAATGCAGGCCGTGCTTAATCGTGCTCGACAAGTTGCAGAGTTCAACACTACCGTACTCCTGCAAGGCGACTCAGGCACAGGCAAGGAACTTATCGCCGATGTGATTCATTTCCAAAGTCAAAGAGCGGATAAACCCATCGTCAAACTCAATTGCTCTGCGATCAATAGCTCATTATTTGAAAGTGAATTGTTTGGCCATGTACGAGGCGCATTCACCGGCGCTGAAAATGACCACCCCGGCTATATTGCCCAGGCCCAGGGCGGTACATTATTTTTCGATGAAGTAGCTGATTTCTCTCCCGAAATACAGGTTAAACTACTTCGCTTTCTCCAAGAAAGAAATTACCAGCCGGTTGGTTCCTCTAAAACTGTTTCCGCTGATGTCAGGATTATTCTCGCTAGTCGTAAAAATGTTGCTGACCTGGTTAACCGCGGTACTTTCCGTGAAGACCTTTGGTTTCGGATAAATGGTTTCATTATTGATATCCCTTCGCTCTCGCAGCGACCAGAAGATATTATCCCGCTTGCTAATTTTTATCTCAGAAAATACGCTGTAGTCTCCAACAAAGATATCTCCGGCATATCACAACCTGCTCTCGATATTATGATCAGATATAACTGGCCTGGAAATATTCGCGAACTCCAAAACTGGATCGAATATGCTATTCTTACCTGCACCGGCAACTGTCTGGAGATCTGCGATCTGCCGGTTTCAGCAAATATGCTTCAGCAGAAAAAACACGACTCCAGGCCCGCCACTCTTCAAGATAGGCTTAGCCTTATTGAACATGAAATTGTACTTTCTGCATTACAGGCACATGATAATCATATCGAATCAGCCGCAAAAGAACTTGGCATAACCCCCAGAATGCTAAACTATAAAATAAAAAACTGGAAGCTCGATATCAAACGCCCACCTCGCAAACGCCAGTGACAAAAAATGTTTACCTGTGAAATTTATTTCACTATCTCATAATCCCTTATTTATCAATGTGATATATTTATATCACTTGAGTGTGTGGCTTTAGTAGTTTTCTTAACGAGAAACTTGTTTCTTCTTAAATGCCTGTACGTTCGTACCATCTATATCACCAATATTTGTTTTTATAATATTAATAAATATCACCAATTTCCTTATCTCATTATTTAGCAATAAGATACGCAATGCACCATGATTACTTTTCTCCTGTTCCCAAATATTCATATAAATAATGATGTTTCTGGCCCACGCTTTGTAATATTACAAATTGTCCAAGAGAAAGGAAAGTAATATGAAAAAGACAACAAAGCCCAAAGCATTTACACTTATAGAGTTGATCGTTACAATTTCAATCATATCTCTACTAATTGCGATTATGTTACCGGCACTATCTTCTGTTCGACGTAGCGCCAGGCAGACGGTTTGCTCTGCTAATCTCCGCGGTATTATGCAATCTGTTATCAGCTATACTGCGGAGTACGGCAGCTACCCTCCGGCATATATCAAAAACCAGCAAACCGGCCAGGTTAAACATTTCACCAGAATTGTTTCAAACTTATACGCCACTGATGATTGTTGCCATTGCCCGTCATTATCAAATATGGGATTACCGCCATTAAATACTACTACCGATAATTTGGATCAAGGTCAGATTTCTGCTTTTCCAGATGTTATCGATGACCAGCCGCAAAGGTGCAGCTACACTGCCAACCAGGCCTTGTTCCCCGAAGATAAGTTCTCCATTGGCATCGACGGCGTACGCAGCCCTTCACGATTTGTGGCCGACAGTAGAGTAAAAGCCGCTGCCGAAACCATAGCTCTTACCGAGTGGAGTTCTAACTGGCTTTTTCTCCAAAAAGATAATAACTGTCACAGCTACCTGCCGGTCCATGGCTTTTGTGGGATTGGTACCGGACTGACCAATAAATATGATCTCAATCTGGTAGACCAGGGCTCGGCGATGGTGTGTCGATTTGGCGGCATGTTCAGAGAAGTTCACACTTCTGCTCTTTCTCAAACTCCAAAACCAGAGCGGATTAAACCAAGTCGACTAGATTGGGTAGGTAGAAATCATGGTAATGATAATGAACTGACTAATTTCGCATATGCCGATGGCCATGTTGAAGCTAAAACGATTTTTGAAACTGTAGATGTTTTTCAATGGGGAAAAATGATCTATAGCATACAGGGCGGCAGAAACGTTGTCCGCTAATAAATTATAGTGAGAGGAAAGATTATTATGAAAAAATTAATGTTATTACTGATTGTTACAGCCGCCCTGAATATTACCGGTATTTCTAGTGCTTCTGTTATCGACCTGAGACCGGTTGACGAAACCTTCGTTCTCGACCCCGGAGTTGCCAGCCCATTTGCAAATGCTGCCAACCATAACTATGGCGGTTCCGGTTCACGCTGCGTCTCTGCGGCACTCGCCTCTGCCTATAGTTTTGATGAGGGCATAGCAGACGACCCCAAAGGGCTGTTTGAGTCGATCTTAAAATTCGATTGCGAGCCGGTTAGCGGTATGACTGTTGAAGAGCTTACTCTTACCTTAAGTATATCAAATGGTAACCGCTCTGCTTTTGGTATTTTTAATTCGCTCGGTCACAGCGGCACATTCGGTGTATACTGGATGACAAATGATTGGGAAACCGGCAGCGGTACTCCTTCAAGCGACACCACATCAACTACTGGTGTAACCTACAACTCTCTGCAAAATATATTCTCTGCTAACACTCCTCAGCTTTTGGATACTTTCTATTATGACGCCGCAAACCCTTACGGCTCACCAGAGTATTATAGCTTCTCGTTTGCCCTTGACGATCCATCTTTTCTGGACGCCATATCAGATGGCAGTGAGATATCACTTCTACTTGCTCCAGAAGACGATGAAGTATGCTTCAACTTTACTTCATACATTCAGCAAAACGCAAATCCAGATAAAAGCGTGATCAGAGAAGCCGGAGCCACTCTCTCTGTTGTTGTACCTGAACCTTCTTCTCTTACCCTATTGACTCTTGCCTCTGTCGCCTATATTCGAAAGAGGAGAAATATCGTTGAATAAACTGCAATCAAATAGCAGAGACCTTCCCTGGCACTGGGTCCTGCTTATGGCCGCTCCGGCTGGTATGTATGCCTTCCTTGAAAAGTGCAGTGGCACTGCGGCTGTCTTCTCTTTGAAAAAGTTTACCTGTGACCCTCAGACCATTGCACTGGTCACAAGTGTTAACGTACTCTTTGGTATTCTGTTAGCTCCGCTTGCCTCATGGCTCAGTGATAAATACAACTGCCGAAGAAAACCATTTATGATACCCGGTCTGTCACTACTGGCCGTTTGTTTGGTTCTTTTACCTTCTGCCAACAGCCTCACGCAGTTCGTAGTAGTCTTTGTTATCTGTCAGATTTGTGTAGATGTCGGTTTTAACGGCCCCTGGAGTCCTCTCTATGCCGATATTGTTCCGCCTACCAAACGCTCGCTTGGCATGGTCTTCAATCATTACAGTGCAGTACTGGCCAGATTGTTTTTTATGTTCTTCCTGATCGGTAGATTCGATAAGTCCGGCCGCAAACACGCCCATATGAATGATCTGGCTTCTACTGCCCATACCCACAGCAAAAATATATTTTCATTATCCGGTGAACAGCTTATATATTACATTGCAGCACTATTGGTAGTTATAACAATTATCTTTCTACTGGTATTTGTCAAAGAAGAAAAGAACTATCAAGCTGGTTCAGAAAAGTATGGCGTCAAAGATTTCTGCCGGCTTGTTGCGTCGAATTCATTATACAAAAAATTGTACCTGCTGTTTTTTGCCGCCGCACTCATGCGTGTCAAGCTCGGCAGCCTATGGCCGCTTATGGTCACAGAACAGTTTCATCTCAGCAAACAATCGCTCGGCAATATTCACTCTGCAACTATGATTATTAGCCTTATACTGATATTACCTCTGGCCGCGCTGCTTATCAAAAAAGCTGATCGCTGGAAAGTCTTTCTAGGCTGTGTTATAGTTTCAACCTGCCAGCCTATTTTGCTTTGGACCACAGTTCATTTTTTCTATCCACAACCCACCACGCTTATTCTAATTATCTTTCAGATAATAGATGCCGCCGCTGACAATATTGGTTATATAGTTTTATGGCCATTAGTCTTTGAAATTATCCCGGCCGGGAAAAGGGGGGTGATGAATGCTGGCTTACTTCTGATTACTGGCGTGACGGTATTTATAATGAGTAATGTTATCGCAGCTTTTGTTAAATATATTTCCACTACAGCTAACGACAGCTGTCCTTACAGCGAAGGTCTGCTTGTCGTTTGTCTTGCCGGAGTAGTCGCGACAGTTATAACTTATTGTTCCCGACCTTCTTCTTAAACTATAGAATAAAAAAAAGCCGCACTATAATATGCGGCTTTTAAAGGTTAAATTCTCTCCACCAGAAAACATCCTTTATTGCACTGCCTCCAGCAGCTCTTCGTTCTGTTTAACCGGTTCTCTATTGGCAATAATGTTACTGCTCTTGTTATTTGCAATCCGCATATTATCTGTTATGCGATTAAGCAGCCAGTTTACTTTCTCCTCGTGACGACGATGCTTCTCTATCGACTGTAGCTGAAGGATTACCATCTCGCGTTCTTCTTTGTCCAGATAGAACTTTGTAGTCCAGCAATCTGTCGGGAAGTCCGACTCCAAACACTCGTTCCTTACCCACTGCATTGTCTTATACTCTGGCCTGCCGTTTGCATTGATCCCTTCAAGGGTGAGAACTGCACGGTCGAGTCTGATCTTCTCAAACAGTGGCTTCATACGCTCCCAAAGAGCATCGATCTCTATTACCCGGTCAGATGTTGTAGCTGGTCTGATATTGATACGGAATCTGTAAGTCAGTTTGTGTATCGATAAGCTTCCGATCCTCACCGCCAGAATAAAACATGTACCCAGATACAGACTGCTCAGAGCAAATGACATATACTTATTAGCAAAGAATGAGTTAAGCGAGATCATACAGCCGATACTTGCTGTTAGCCATAGTACAGCTACCGATGATCTGACGCTCAAACCTTTTGCTCGTATACAATGATGAATGTGTGACAGGTCGCCCTGATAGATAGGGCGGAAAGTACTCAACCTTCTCAATATTGACAGCATAGTATCCAGTACCGGCAAACTAAGGATCGTATAAGCTATCGGTAGCATGAAGATGCCGTTAGCGGTCATTATCCTCATCGATAGTATTCCGATCATCATACCTGTCAGCTGCGAACCCGAGTCGCCCAGAAATATTGTTGCTGGGTTGTAGTTGAATACTAATATCGCACCCAACGCTCCCGCCAGTGAAAATGACAGTACAGCATCTGTGTAGTTGCCTGTCATATATCCTATCGCAGCCAGAAACAGACATATTATCATGCTTACTCCTGCCGCCAGCCCGTCCATGCCGTCCATGAAATTAAAGGCATTACAACTGCCGACCAGCCAGAATATTGATAGCGGAATTGCAAACGCACCGCAGTTGAAATCAAATATCCCGAAGAAGTCTATCACATAAAATGGTGTAGCATACAATGTGAATATCAATGCTGCCAGAGTCTGAAAACATAGTTTGGTAAATGGTTTGATCTGAAATATGTCGTCATAAACACCAAGACATAGTATGATCGTAGCTGCAACTAATATATGCATACTGCCGCTTATGTTTATATCCGCATATTTATTCGCCAGTATACATGTACTTAGAAGGGCGATAAATATAGGTATTCCACCTAATGACACAACCTTCTTATCATGTACTTTCAATCTGCCGTCTGGCTGATCACTTATTCCAAGCTTATGACAAATGCTTTTGGTTAATATTACCAGGACAATTCCTAGCACAAATGTTGTTGCAAACATTGTGAAGCTTGTGAATTCTTTGGTTAAATTGAGCATAACTCTTTCCATAGTCGCTTTTCCACCGTAATCGTAAGATAATACTGTCTAGTTTTTAAGCATGCTGATAACTGACTTGGTTATGTGCCGCTGGCATTTCTACGCAACCCAGACTAACAGCTCCCCTTTGCTCAATTTGTTCTGTTGTCAATATGATATTCTCATTACTGGTACTTCGACTGACAAAGATGGCTTTCCCAATAACCTGTAATATATTGTCGGTGTCATTGTATCCTATTGATGTGCTGTCATATAAGATCCAGTCAAATTCTGACTGTAGCTTCCAGTTCATTGCTGATATAGCCTGTGCCAGTTCAGCTGTGTCTGGACGGTTGTCCAGGTCAAGCTTCAATGTCGCTATATGATTGCTGCTTGTATGACAGATAAAATCTGAAATATTATATTTACCGCTTACCATCAGGTCAGCGTAAATTGTTCTACCTGTCTCAAATGCCTTCGATAGCTTATCGTTTGCAGGATTAGTGCTTACGATCAACACTTTTCTGCCGGCCTGTGCCAGTAGATGTGCCAGATTGCAGGTCAAGACAGTCTTTCCACACTTTGACTCATTACCGGTTATTACCACGCTTTGCTTGGTGCGGCTAAACCGGCTTAGTAGTGCTGTACTGATCTCACGATATTGCTCTGCCTGACGACATTGCGGATATGTATGGACCAAATTGTATAGCATGTTTTCGCTGATAGGATTTTCCAGATCGTACGAAGTGCCGCTTATACGGCCCAATACTTCGATATTCTTATTATGTGGTTGCTGTATATTATACGTTGACATATTCTGATACGGCATTGCATTGTAATTCATACCATAGTTGCCATACTGCATATTATTCATTGGTGCATACAGCATTTCATTAGCCATGTCATTGATTTTCATTTTCTCAAGTGACAATACCAGGACAAAGCTAAAGATCACGCCTATCAACAATACCGCTCCAGCTCTCTTGCGTGCTGACAAGCCAGCTGTACTTTCTGGTACATTAGCAGCGTTTACGATCACTACCGGATCACTGGTCAGCTTCTGCTTCAGCTTATACTGCTGGATCTCTGAATGAATATTATCGCGAGACTTTCTCGCATCTGCTAATTCTGAATTGTACTTATTTAGTCTGGTGTATACCGAACTGTTCTTTAGTGCATCGTTTTTACTGTTGATCAATGCTTCGTTGATAGATTCCTTTTCCTTATCTATCGCTGCCAGGGTCTCAATGCTTTGCTTCTGTAATGAGATAAGCAGAGTCTGGGCATGTCTTGCCATATTATCTTTGGCAATAGTTATCTTCTGGTTCAGCTTCTGCAGCTCACGATGGCCCGGTAAATATGTACGTGAGTATTCACGCTCTTTGTTTACCAGTTCATTGATCGCTTTAAGCTCTTCCTGCAAGCCTCTGTCTTCTCTGATACTCTTTAGCGGTATAGACATCGGATCCTGCAAGTCGTCCATAGTTATCTTCTGTAAAACTGCCAGCTGATTCTGTATGTCAACTTTCTGTGTTTCACATTTCTGTATCTTCGACTGAAGCTCATTGATAACCTTCACTGTGCTGTCATAGCTGGTCTCATTACCAATGATCATATTATCTTTACGGAATTGATCCAGCTCTTGTTCCTTCTGGGTAACCTTTGCTTCCAGCATAAGTATCTGGTCGGTTAACTGGTCAAGGATCATATTTGACTGAGCGTTCTTCATCACTGTTGAGGTTTCAACAAAAGCTGATGTCAAATTGTTAGCTATCGCGGACGCTGTTTCAGCTTTCTCGGATACACCTACAATATTGATCACATTGGCTGTTGCATCTGCTCGAAGCTTAGTGCGATCTCTCAGTGCCATCAGTTTCATAGGATTCATAACCATAGGGTCTGAATTGATCCTGGCCAGTGCCATCTGAAATACGCGGTCAGACTTCAGCAGTTCTAGCTGTGAATTGAATGAACTGTTACCGCCTAACAGGGCACCAAGTGTTGATGTATTGCCACGCTCTGTTGACACAACTTTGACCTGTGCCGTCGCTTCATACTTAGGTGCGAATATTGTCACTGTACTTATTGCCATGGCACAGATGAATACCAAACAGCCTGCTAGTTGCCATTTCCTTCGCATTAGTGCGTCCAGTGGATTAAAGGCCGTGTGATTGTTGACATTGTAATTCATTGTAAACCTCATATTGAAAAATCGTACTGATTTATTATTGGACCTTCTTGTTTATTACCTGTGTTCATATGTATAACGATCTGAACCTGGCCATCCCATGCCTTCAGCTGCGTCATATGTTGTATCTACACCAACTCGTACGCCACCTGTGAATAGACCGAAGAAGTCACTCCAGAATTTCTTCCATGGATCAACTGGCATTATTAAGGTATCATTACAAGCTAACATGATGTTCTCGTTCTCGCCTTTAATGACCTTATCGACATTAATGTGTATTTCTCTTTCAGTTCCGTCACTATTTCTGCGTAAAATTCTGCAATCCTTTATCTTCGCAATATTTGTAGGACCGCCCGCTACTGCCAATGCCTGCATCAGAGTAAATGGACGCCTGTATTGCCTTGAACCTCGCTGCATAAATTCACCTGAAAAATATACATATCCTTCACTTATTGGTAGTATTCGTACTACATCACCTGGACGTACTACTGGATTGATCTGGTCCAGGTTGCCCTCGCCCAATACTCTTGCCAGCGGTACCAGTTCTCTCTGGTATTGATTACTTCTATAATTACGATATTCTACGCTATTATCTGAGCTGCCAAGGTTGCTGAAATTCTTATACGCGCCTCTCATGATCTCTACATAAGGTGAAACATTCGATGTCAGGCCGCCTGCTTCATTGATCGCTTCCAAAACTGGAACTGAATCATATTTTAGTGAAACTGGGCCTGGTTTCTTCACTTCGCCTAATACCAGTACCTTTTTGCTCTCAAATGAGTCAACGCTGACATCTACTCGAGGGTTCTTTATATAGTGAGATGCAAGTGTTGATAGAAGTGCCTTCTGAACATCATCTACTGTCATGCCGCCAACTGTTATGTGGTTCAAAATCGGCAGGTAGATCAGGCCATTACGGTCTACTTCTACTTTCAGGACAGTTTCCTTATCCGGTTCCAGCAGCTGATCTATCTTCAGTAACAGTACATCGCCAGTACCAATATGATATTCTCTGGTGATTATATCATTGGTTGGTCTGTCGTGAACGATTGTACCGTATACAGCAGGATCGCTTACTGCTCTCGTCTGGCTCATTACACTGCTGTCGTATTTCGCAAAATGATAGCCGCTATTTGAACTTGACGGCTGCACTGCATGTGCTTGCGAACGAAACGTTCTGGATGAACGCATCTGAACATTATCCAGTGTGGATGGTTGAGACGCTATCTTGTAACTGTTGGCCTGGGTGGTCGGAGACTTACAGCCACAGGTCAGCAATACAAAACCAGCTAAGGTTATTGTTGCTATCTTTCTCATTGTAAATTGTCTTTTCATTTCAGCACCTTTTCAGCTATATATTAACTATATTCACTAAATTACCTCGTCTTCCAAGTTGCTTATCGTCGAGCACATGTACCCACATTAGGATAATTCAGTCTGTGACGGTTAGCAGGACTTTACTTAGTGTGACTGTCATGACAAAAAAACAGTATTATATAGCTTTAACTAATACTTATGGACGCTGATGCTATATGTGGGGATTTAGTTAAGTGTCTTTTTGGTATGTGTTTATGTTGTTTTTTTGGGGCGTACGTGTTGTTTTTCTAGCTGCTGTAAAATCTTTAATTACGTGTCAGATATGAGGTAAGGCCAAATTATATTTTTTTTGTTTTTTTTTATAATATGCGTTTTTCGTCCTATAATGTGCTACATTTGCAGTACGATCTACTGTTAATCCATGCCAGATATACCACTTATACGACCAGATTAGTATAATCCCAATGTTAATTTGGGTACTGTGTGCTAACATTAGCGAATGGTCCTATACTTTTGCTTGTAACGTATATTGGTAATACCCATTAAGAAATTGACTTTCATTATCCCTGCTATTACAATCATAAGTACATGATTTATAAGGTGATATACGTATGAATATAAAATCCCATATTATTGTCTGCTCCTGTAGCGGCCCCCAAAATCTCAGTGAATCTCCCGTTGTTGCTGTCAGAGACCATTGTCTGTCATATACAGTAGATGAAAGTCTGGAAACTGGCGTAATTGTTACACTCATTGAAGATCTCTGTCATTGGGCCGCTAAAGAGAAAGATAAACTCCATGAACTGCTCCAGCTTGATGGTGACCTAACTGTTATTGCCTCCTGTTCACAGAGAGCTGTACTAAATCTATTCAGATATGCCGGGTTCGAACTAAAAAATGATGCTATAAATAGGTTTATTAGTTATCGTGAGCATAACGAAGATGATATATGCACCGAAGTTGATACTATTGTAGGCCCTTCTTCGTCAATAACATGTTTAAATGATATTAAACTCGGATATAAACCTGCTAATATGGCCTGGTATCCCGTACTGGACTATGAACGCTGTACCGACTGCCGTCAGTGCGAAAATTTCTGCCTATTCGGCGTATATAAAAATGAAAATGGAAAGGTACTGGTCAATAAACCGGTTAAATGTAAACCTTATTGCCCGGCATGTTCTAAAATATGCCCATCTAGCGCGATCATTTTCCCTAAACATGAAAAGCCTGAGATCAACGGCTCTGTTATAAAGCTCGATTCTGAAACTGACTCTAAAACAATAAGCCAGATAAAGGGCAACGACTTAATGGGTTTTCTCAGAGGTCGTTCCAGTATCGCCGATAAAGCAGCCGAGCTTGATATCCCTACTGACCTTATAAATAGCCTGCCGCCAGATCAGTTAGCAAACATTATAAATAAGAAGAAAGAACTCGAAGAGTAAGTATCGCTCTGTCCCCTTTACTTCTACTATTACCTGGACAATACAATGACCTTACGACCAGAAATTATTCTTGTGGCCGACCGCACACTCAGTGCCAACTATTCCATTATCTTTGAAGGTATGTTTGGCACTATGCAAACGACTTATGTGCCTGAGTTTGTTATGAAATCTCTTATGGCTCCTAAAATGCCTACCGATAACCTTGGTCGTGCCATTGCCGTTCCCCTCGGACTCAGACGTGTGGAAGCTTCATTGTTAGCTGAGCTAAACCTGACTAAAGATAATATTGTTTGTGCCACTCCGGAAACTCTCCATTCGTTTATCGGTAGCTGGACGAAGCTGGTTATTGTCAGCAGCAGTGACCCGCTCGGCAGGGGAATGAGTAATTCTACCACCACCAGCTTCTGGCCCGGCAGACTCTATACCGAGTTCTGGACCGATAAAATGATGACCGCTCTGGCCGCAACCAAGAAAAAGAATAATTTCAAAGTCATGGTCGGTGGTGCTGGCAGCTGGCAATGGCATCAAGATACAGAAACCGCACATCGTCATGGCATTGACGCTATATGGGAAGGCTATTTCGAGCAGGGCGGCTCGGAATTTGTCTCGAACCTACTAAACGACACTATGCCTGCTGAACTGATAGAATCCTCAGGCATTGCACATGTTTCCAGTAATAACTGCGCTATTAATAAGGTAAGAGCCATCAATGGCCCATCTATGCTCGGTATTATCGAGCTTTCGCGAGGTTGCGGCAAAGCCTGTAACTTCTGTCCTATGTCCGATAAAAAAATGCAGCATCTATCTGTTGATATGATTTGCAGTGATATTGAAACCAATGTTTCTGCCGGATTTAAAAATGTCGTTAGCGGCAGTGAAGATTTCCTCCGTTATGGTGCTGATAGCTTCAAGCCAAACTTTGAAAAACTCTGTCAGCTGCTAAACTCTATGCGACAGATCCCTGGCAAAAACTTCCTTCAGGTTGACCATGTCAATATTTCCTCCGTGCTCCAGTTTGATGATCATGAACTGAAAGAGCTTCGACAGTTGATGAACTGGGAGAGTCGCTGCGAATATCTCTGGGTGAATATGGGCGCAGAAACAGCCTCCGGCTCACTATTAAAAGCCAATTGTGCCGGCAAGGCTCTTCCTTTTGGCGTCGAAAACTGGGATCAGATGATCATTGAAGCTGCCGACAAACTTATCCGCTGCGGGTTCTTCCCTGTTCTTAGTTTTGTGCTCGGCTTACCCGGCGAAACGCCAGACGATGTCAAAAAGACTCTCGACCTGGTTCGCGAACTTACTAAAAGACGATTGGTTATCTTCCCCATCTTCTTTGAACCTTCCGATCGGGAGTTCCGTAAAGTCGCTCCGCCTTTTGGGGTGGGTAATATGTCGCTGGACCATCTTGAACTTTACGCCGCCTGCTACGAACAAAATTTCAAAGAAGTTCCGCCTATGTTCTGGGATAACCAGCGGGCAGGGGGCGTAAGTTTTGCCAAAAGACTTCTTGTCAGAACATTAGGGACAACCGAAGTCTTCAAATGGCGTGGTGCATTCAGAAAAATACGTAAAAGACTCAAAAACGAAGCCCTTGCCTCTAAGTCTTTATCGTAATAAATCAAACAGTTTCGAGCCCTAGCGAGAATCCATAGCTTGTTTCTTGTTACTTATTACTTGTTACTAAACAATTTAAGTTGCTATTAACTTTAGTGCCAGAGCACACATTGTGAACGCTTACAAAAAAAGATATTGAAATCCATGCGGTAACAGCCGTTATTTTCAAATTCTTTCTATTTAATTCAGGAAATACCCCCATTTTTCTGTACAATATACTGTTTAATTAATAATACAAACTGGCTCAGGTCAGATTGAGTTACTATACACAGGAAATAATATGTCAAAAATTGCAGCAATAAAAGGTACCAGGGATTTTTATCCTGAGATTATGGCTGTTCGCAACTGGATCGTCGACGGCTGGAAGAATGCATCTATTAGAAATGGCTTTGTAGAATATGATTGCCCGATCTTCGAATATCTCGAATTATACACTCGCAAAAGTGGCGATGAGATCGTTAGCCAACTATTTTCTATGACCGACCGCGGCGGTCGCGACCTGGCGATCCGTCCCGAGATTACTCCATCTCTGGCTCGCATGGTCAATCAACAGATAAACTCTCTACCACGTCCGATAAAGTGGTTCTCTGTGCCTCGTCTCTGCCGCGCTGAAAAACCGCAAAAAGGACGCTTACGTGAGTTCTTCCAGTGGAACTGCGATATTGTCGGTTCCGACTCTATCCTCGCCGATGCCGAATCTATCTATACTGCCGTTGATTATCTCCGTGGCCTAGGACTGACTGCTGAAGATATTGTCGCCCGTATATCTAGCCGTTCAATGCTGGCCGAGATTCTTAAATCTATGGGCTTTGCTGACGAACAGCTAAACACCGTCTACTCGCTTCTCGATAAAATGCCGAAAGTATCTCCTGACGCGTTTAAAGAGATGGCAACAGAACAGATCACAGACCCGTCTCTGCGTGAACAGATGCTAAAGCTTCCTGTCGTCAAAACCCTTGACGATGTAGAGGCCCTTGCCGCTAGTGAACCGGCAAAAGCTGCTGTTGCCGAGCTGTGTGAGCTGTTCGATATTCTTTCTGCCATGGGTATCGGCGACTATTGCAAGTTTGATATACAGATCGTGCGTGGCCTTGCTTATTACACTGGCCCGGTTTTCGAAATATTCGATCGTAAAGAATCGCTGCGTGCGGTTTGTGGTGGCGGCCGTTATGATAGCCTGCTCACTATTCTCGGTGGCCCACAGGTTCCTGCTACCGGCTTTGGTATGGGCGATGTCGTTCTCGAAATTCTTCTCAGAGAAAAAGGCAAGCTCCCTGAACTCTCCGGCTCTATCGATTATTTTGTTATTGATGCTGGCAAAGAAATGTTCGATCGTGCCCTTAAGCTTGTCTGCGAGATCCGCAGTCATGGCCGTTCTGCTTCCTTTAGCTATAAACGCCAGAACCTCGGCAAACAATTCAAAACTGCCGACGCTCAAAAGGCGGCCTTCGCTGTTATTGTTGGCGAAGAAACAGTTGAAAACAATGAGATTACTGTCAAAGAGTTAGCCACCGGCCAGCAGCAGAAAATATCTGTTACAGATTTCCTCAGCTCGCTATAACCTCGATCAGTAAAAATAAAATAAAAAAGAGCAGATGTCCATTGACACTCTGCTCTTCTTTTTTGGTTACAAAATTATAATCACCATCTGTCTGTATGCCTTGTTTACATAAATGCACTTTCCAGTTCGATAAGCTCCTGGCTCTTGTTAGCGATCTGATGAAAGCTTGTGTCGCTTATTGAAAACTTTGCTTTATGGGAATAGTTTGTTTGTTGTTCTTTGCCAGTAATAAGTAATACCAACTTATTAATTACATTTCCCATTTCTTCTGCCTGACATGACAGCTCTTCAGCAGCTGATGCACTTTCTTCTGCACTGGCAGCATTGGATTGTGTTACTTTATCTATTGATGACATAGTTGAGCTGATCTGAGTAATGTGATGACTTTCATCCTGACTCGCAGCGTTGATCTTTTTTATCAGTTCTGCTACTTGTTGAATTGTCCCGGTTATCTCGTTAAGATTCTCGTCCACTTCCTGGCTTATCTTTACTCCGTTTTGTGAATTGCTGACGGATTCCTCGATCATTGTTGATGTGTTTCTGGCTGCTTCCGCTGAACGCATTGCCAGATTTCTTACTTCCTCGGCAACTACCGCAAATCCTTTACCTGCCTCACCGGCTCGTGCCGCTTCTACCGCAGCATTAAGTGCAAGTAAGTTTGTTTGAAATGCAATTTCATCGATCACTTTGATGATCTTCGATGTCTCTTCCGCTGAGCCTTGGATCTCATTGATCGCTTGATTCATTTTATGCATCGACTGGGTGCCGCTTTCGGCGACTCGTGCTGCCTTTGATGCCAGCTCACTGGCTTCACTGCTATTCTGGGCATTATCCTGTATCATACTCGACATTTCATGCACACTTGCTGATGTTTCTTCCAGCCCGCCTGCCTGCTCGGTCGCACCTTGTGCCAGTACTTGCGATGAACTTGCAACTTGTCCAGATGCATCCTGTACCTGCTCTGAGTTCTTGCTAAGTTCTGCTATGATCTTATTGATAGGTTTTGTTATACTCATACTTAGTATTGTACCTATTGCCATCGCAGCGATAAATGTCAGTGCAATTGACCCTATTATGATATTTGCTGTACTCTTGGTAAGTGCTGCTGCATATTCACCTTTTGTATTTGCAATTTCAGTTTCATATTTTACTATTTCTTCTAGTTGCTTCTCTGCCGCGATTTGCTTCTCAACACTTTTTACCAGCAATGTATGGTTCATTTCTGTTTCAATGTCTGCTGCTTTATCAACTTCTGCCTCCAGAGTGGTTATGTTACTGATTATTTGGCTTGCAAATTCTTTTAGCTCTTTTACCTTCTCATGTGCCTTGTCCTTTTCATCTGCCACATTTAGTTCTTTTGCAGCCTTTATGATTTCATGAAATTGCTTATGATTTGTTTTGGTCGACTCAATACAGCCATTGATCACGTCGTTCTTCGTTTGTGTACTAGCTAGCCATTTACCAAAACTACAACTATCGTCTGATGTACCACCTTCATATTCAATATTATATTCTATCAATCCATCAAGCTTCAAGATAGCATTATAATGATCACCCTTAAATACTGCGATATCCTTAGCCAGCTCTATCGGATTACCAAGGTCAATATCGTGCAGTGTTCTTCGATACCCTTCAAACTCATCACTTATTTCTTTCCAGCTTTTGACAATTGATGTGAAGTTGTTAAACATCTCCTCTTCTTTATTGCCCGCAGTTATTGTCTTCTTGTATTCATCAAGATACGTACCGTAGTTCTTCCTGCATTTAGCAATATCGTCGAAGAGCCTATTGTATTCCTGCTCGCTTATATTCAATGAAAGAAGTGTTCTTTGTGTTACCAGTATCTTTTCCAGCTCAGTCTTTACACCAAGAATATTTGTTACCGCTGGTATAACTTCATTCGTAAGATGTGTTGTTTCATCTGCTACCTGTTGCATAGAAGCTATACTTATCGCTCCTACCACAACTGTCATAAGCGATGTTACCGCAAATCCACATAGCAGCTTTTTCGTTAATGATATCTTCATTTCTGTTCCCTTTTGTTGCCCCGGCTTTGCTAAGACTTCTGTTAACGTTTAGCAATTTATTTTTACTCATAACACAACACATATACCATGTTGAAGAAACAAACTTTTTGCGACTCCTGCCGCCCTCGTATTTCATATTACTCGCCTGTAAATATTTCGCCTTATAGTATATTACACTTAAGTCATTTCTGTTTTTGCTTTCTTTTCTCCAGATTTCGTATTATCAAAATAATTATTACCAGACCCAACATTGTACTAAACTACGATCCAACTTAGCAGATAAGTGTTACAGCGTGTTCATGATTTTGCACTATCCTGCTCATCTGTAATGCGTTATGGGCCTGCTGTTCTATAGTCCCCCCTTATCACTTGTGGTAGATCGTTTCAGTCGGCTGTTTCTGCCTTTTTTTCTCTCTGTTTTTGTTATTGGTCTATAAATATAAATTAAACTTGCTATTACAAATAGCAGACTTAATATATATAAACGTCTTTATTGATCACTATTGCTGATCTTTAGTGGCACTAAATGATTTTTTAATGAATTTGTACCTGATTTGGAGGAATAATGACCACAAATATAAATAAAGCGGTAATCCTGGCTCGTGGCCTCGGCACTCGTATGAGGAAAAACAGTGAAGCCGCCGGACTAACTGACCAGCAGGCAAAGATAGCCGCTACCGGTGTTAAGGCTCTTATCCCTATCGATAGACCATTCCTGGATTACGTTATGCACAATCTGGCCGAAGCTGGCTATACTGAAATCTGTCTGGTTATCGGCCCTGAACACACCGCCGTCCGTGATTATTATACCAATGAGATCGCTACCTCACGTGTTAAGGTCAGCTTTGCTATCCAGCAGGAACCTCTTGGTACCGCCGATGCTGTTGCCGCTGCTCGTGAATTTGCTGGCAGCGATCATTTCATCGTTATCAATTCCGACAATTATTATCCGCTTCAGGCTCTTATCGGTCTGCGTGAGATTGGCTGTTGTGGCCTCGCCGGCTTCGAACGTCAGGCTCTTATCGACAATAGTAATATCCCCGCCGACAGAGTAAATGCTTTCGCCGTTATCCAGACCGATGAAGATGACTTCATGTCGTCCATTATCGAAAAACCTACCACTCAGCAGTTAGCCGAAGTGCCGCAGCCGCATTTTCTCAGTATGAACTGCTGGAGATTCGGGCCATCTATTTTTGAAGCTTGTGACAATATCGAAAAGTCACCACGCGGCGAATTTGAACTGCCTGACGCTGTTATGTATACCAGGACAAAGCTCGCCGAAAAATACAAGACCGCTCGCGTTTTCGACGGCGTACTTGACCTCTCCTGCCGTGACGATATCGAAGAAGTGATCAGACGACTCAAAGGCACTCCCGTTAATATCTGATCTTCTGTCATCCCGATATATAAAACAAAAAAGAGCAGGGAGAATATTATTCATTCTTCCTGCTCTTGCTACTTCTACTCTAAAGCTCTTTATTTCTATTTTGCCCTGAGACTAATCTTCCCCTCGCAGTTTCTTATTCAGGTTACTCATCATATGAGCATATCCGCGATTAAGATGGCGATGATCTTTCAGGCCAACCTTCTGACGAACACCTTCAATAGTTGCATCGTCCGGGCCTTCGATCTCGATGAACATACCCAAACGGTTCACCTTATCCAGACATACCTGACAGTTATCCAGATCGTATATCTTACGCAGCTTATCGATCACTAGTGTCGGGCTAAGTGTAAGCTCACTTAGCAATGCCAACGCCTTCTCAGAATCGTCTACTTCTAGCTCTATCTCTGTTCTGCTCTTAAATTCACCACGCTGACGCGGACCCTTAAATGTGATCATTGTTATTTCGCCGTCTGCGGTCTTTTCCTTGCGGATACGCATTCCTGTACCTTTTCGCATTACCTTCCGGCTACTGAAATATGTGTCTGTCTGGCGTACGATATGTACAAATTCTGCATCTAGCTCTTTGAGTGTATTCTCAAACGAGTCGAGTTCTTTTACCTTAAATTTTGCTTCAACTTCCAAGTTCATTATTCACCTGAGCGTAAAACGCTTCTGTTTTGTTTTCCGTAAAAAAGTTAATAATTAGAATGTCTGGTTTTACAGACAATTATGATTACTTACGAATTCTGTCCCTTGATAACTCTCTTGTACAGGCTATAAATGAAATGTGCCTATACTATTCTAGTACCGGAACTGGCAAAATTGCCATAAATTTTTTATTATCCTGCTGAAACGCATCTGTTTGATGCCCATTTCCGCAGATCGCTTACCTGCTCTGCCATTGTAACTGACAGTGGCGGCGAGGTTTGTATTATTTTTGATATGATCTCATCTGTTAGTTCTGTATTTCTGTCAAATGCTTCGTGTAGGCCGGCTATTACCGCTTGTTCTATCTCTGATCCGCTAAACCCTTCGGATAAGCTCGCTAATAGCTCCAGGTCAAACTTCTCCGGCGATCTTTTGCGATTACGGATATGTATCGAAAAGATCTCCTTACGTACTTCCTGGCTCGGTAGGTCTACGAAAAAGATCTCGTCAAATCGACCTTTTCTCAATAGCTCAGCCGGCAGCGATTCTATATCGTTCGCCGTTGCCACTAAAAATACCGGTGCGTCATGTTCCTGCATCCACGTCAGCAGCGAGCCAAACATACGTCTGGACAAACCGCCGTCTGTACTTTGTGATGCTGCCGAGGCAAATGCCTTTTCGATCTCATCTATCCATAGTACCAGCGGTGCCATACTCTCGGCCTGTTCCAAAGCTTTTCGCAAATGCTTTTCCGATTCGCCTATATAGCTGTCGTACAGTCTGCCCGGGTCCATTCTCAATAGCGGCAGCTGCCAGGCTGTTGCTATCGCCTTGGCACATAGACTTTTACCAGCGCCCTGAATTCCCAACATCAACACCCCGCGAGGTGCTGACAGGCCAAACTCTTTAGCATCACCCGTTATCGATTTCTGACGTTGGGCCAGCCAT
Source organism: Sedimentisphaerales bacterium (assembly GCA_963667715.1). GTDB lineage: Bacteria > Planctomycetota > Phycisphaerae > Sedimentisphaerales > SM23-30 > JAFGDI01. The sequence continues at coordinate 108,217 of OY763926.1, forward strand.
TTCTTCAGGTTCAGCAGCCCGCCGATGCTATCCAGATCTGTCGGTGCTTCTATATAATCCAGCAGACTGTCGCTATGTAATACCTGACGTTTTTTCGCCAGGATACTGTTTATATCTTCATTATTAAATTTTCGATCTCGTGATACCGAGTCTTTTATTACCTCTTTCGCCTGACGACGTGTCAAGCCGCGGAGATTACGTATGATCGTTTTCAAACCTTTTCGGGTAATGTCCAGTTGGATCGGCTTTTCCTGGTGAAGTTCACGGAGGGTTTCCTTTATGATTCGCTCCAGTTCATCTTCGTCCGGCAGTGATATCTCAAACCTGCTTATATACGGCTTAGCCGAAGTGGGGATCTGATCGTTATAATCGATAAGTATCAGCTTGCTGCCGTTTCGCTCGAAATGAAATATTACATCTCGCAATACTCGCAGCGTCCGGGAATCGGTCAGGTGTTCTATCAGGTCCAGCATAACAAAGACCTGCTTCTCCTGAACTTGCATCATACTATACAGCGCAGCCGCAGGATGCTCTGTTCCTGCTATCGGTTTACTTCCCGAAAGTAGCCCTTCTCGTAAACCTGTTACAATTGACCACTTTTGGATTTCGTAACCTAGATTAGCCGCAACTGTCGTTACCATCTCACGGGCATATGGCTCTTCTTGCGTAACGATAGCCACACAGGAATGCCCGCTGGTGAGTAATTCCTCTAGTCGTTTATAGTCTTCCATAATCCCTATCAAGGTAATAAAGTGTCACTCTCTCCCTATGGAGATATGAGTGATTTGTCTTGCATTATAGTGCATCTCACAATTAATGTCAATTGACCCTTGTCAAAAAAAGACGTATACTTTCTGTACACCACGAGCTGAATTATTGTTCACTGCTTTATTGGTGTCGTGGAAATACTTGCATATTAGTACTTTATCCAAAGGAGCTTTTACGATGACTTCGCTCAGACTTTCTCGACAGCAGCTAAGAAATTGTGATATTGTCGCAGTAGAAAAATATAAAATACCATCAATTATCCTGATGGAAAATGCTGGCAAAGCCGCCGCTGATTTCGCTTTTGACAAATTAAATTCACTCAATTGCGGCCCAGTTGTTATCGCTGCCGGCGTAGGTAACAATGCCGGCGATGGTTTTGTCGTCGCTCGCGCTCTGACCAGCAGAGGAGTTGATGTTACCGTTTTTGCCGCAGCACAGCCGGAAAGATATTCCTCCGATGCTCTCACCAATCTCAATATTTGCCTTAACATGAATATACCGATTGCTTTTCTCGATCATGATCTGCCCGAGACGGCTTTGTTTCAATTTGCCAAAAAGCTCACCACCGCATCTCTGGTTATTGACGCCTTACTCGGAACCGGAACTGCAGGAGCTCCCAGGGAACCTATCGCAGAAATGATAAACATTATCGGGCGTGCCGGTAAACCCGTGCTGGCCTTGGATATACCATCTGGCCTTGACTGTGATACTGGTCAGCCCTTATCGGAGACTGTCATCAAAGCTGACTGGACGATCACCTTTGCCGCGGAAAAGATTGGGTTTGCTGAACCGACAGCGCATGATTACACTGGGCAAGTGACCGTTGCTGGTATTGGAATAAAAACAGAACTTTTGATTGATGAATGACTTAGAGTTACAAGACTTATTTCGTTAGCCCAAAAGCTTCTGGGACATCTTCTCTGGAATATCAGATATCGTTATCTCGCGCGTTGTATCGTCGATATGTTCAATGACAATATGTAACGGCTTATACGAATCTACGATCGACGAGGTACGGTCGGCCCATTCTACCAGAATTATACTTGGCCCGCTGCACAGCTCGTCAAAACCAACTGCCTCCAGCTGACCTGAATCCTGCAAACGCCATGCGTCTATATGATAAATCATCAACCGGCCTTCATACTCGTTCATCAGGGTAAAGGTCGGACTTGTCACTTCCTCTATATCTGGAACTTCCAACCCCATAGCAATGCCCTTGATCAGATGGGTTTTGCCAGCGCCAAGGTTACCTACCAGCGAGACCACAGTTCCGGGCATAATATTCTCCCCGATCTTCTTACCCAGCTCTATTGTCTGCTCTACACTGCCGCTTCTTATTGTTATACTATCGCTCATAGTTAACTCTACCTAGTACTCCTTGCGCTTACGGGCAGGGGGGATATTCATAATATCGCGATACTTGGCGACTGTCCTGCGAGATATTACTATACCTTGCTTGGTCAGCTCTTCTGCCAGTTTCTCGTCATTGAATGGTTTCTTCTTATTCTCGTTATCGATTATTTCCTGCATCTTCGCTCGGATCGCGTCCCAGCTTACCGTCTCGCCATTCGACTGCTCTTTACCGCTGGTGAAAAAGTAACGCAGCGGAAATATCCCCGATGGTGTCTGCATATATTTTTCTGATACCGCACGTGAAACCGTACCAACGTGTATACCAAGCTCCTTGGCAACATCGATCATCGGCAATGGCTTCAGGGCTAACGGCCCGCTGCTGAAAAAATCCTTCTGAGTATGCAGTACAATATTTACTACTCGCATTAGCGTTGCTTTTCGCTGCTGTACCGCATCGATCAGCCATTCAGCCGACCTCACATTTTTGCGAAGATAATCTCTATCGTTACTATTGATCTGACTGTTCCTGAGCATCTCAGCATATTCGCTGTTTACCTTCAGGATAGGACTGCTGCCGTCGGCCAGACGAGCGCTGTAATTATCATTCTCTTCATCATAGTCAACTATGATCTCTGGTGAGATATAACTAGCCTGTACCTGACTGAACTGCAAACCCGGTCGTGGGTCTAGTCGAGATATATTCTTTATCGCCGCCTTGATATCTTCAACGCTGCACTTTAACGACTTCGCAACTTGCGGATAATGGTTCAGCTCGATCTCTTTCAAATACTTATTCAGTATTTCCAGCTCCATACTATGGTCACCCGCATCAGCCAAAAGCTGAAGTGTAAGACATTCGATAAAGTCCCGTGCTCCCACCCCCGTAGGTTCCAGCGATTGTACCAGCTCCAATGCATCTTTGAGCTGCTGATCGCTTAGAGCAAAGTCAAGATGCTCGCGGATCTTACTCAGCTCGATCGATAGATAACCGTTGCTGTCGATAAGATCTATTATCTTACTGCCGATTATGTGGATCTGCTCATCGCATTCCACAAACATCCATTGCTCGCTCAAATGGTCCAGAAGATTTTTGCCCGGGGCCGCGGTATTGCTCATCGCGTCCATCTTACGGTCGACATCGTCACCTGAACTTTTTTGCTTACTTATATATTCGCTGCGGTCGAGATACTCAGAAAAACCTTCGTCCTGATTTGACATCCTCTCAAACGAATCAGCGCGACTGTTATCATCTTTCACTATCAGCACAGCTTCGTCAGAATTGCTGTCGCTATAATCGCTGCTCTCACTGCTCGACGCATCATATTCGCCCGGCTCTTCCATCTCCAGTGTCGGGTTACTTAAGAGCTCCTGCTGGATTCGCTCTTGCAACGCCAACATAGGCAGCTGCAAGATCTCCATCGACTGGATCATTCGCGGTGCCAGCATCATACGCTGTTCGGTCTTTAATTGTTGAGATATATCTAAACGCATATTCTTTTATTAGCCGCTCACTATTCCATACTTCTGCGGCCTTGGATAGCCTCGGTCAGAACTTCCTTATTGGCAAACTCTATACTGCCGCCGGTTGGCAGCCCTCTTGCCAGTCTTGTGATCTTTACCTTTGTGCCGCTTAGCATAGAACTGATATACAATGCCGTTCCGTCACCGTCGAGATTGGGATTCGTCGCCATTACCACTTCGCTTACTTCACCGCTCCGTACCCGTTTGATCAAATCCTTGATCGTCAGATCGTCCGGGGTTATTCCTTCCAACGGCGCCAGATGGCCAAGTAATACATGATATACCCAGTTACACTTGCCCGTCTCTTCCAGATTGATAAGATCCTTATGCTGCTCAACCACACAGATTATGCTATGGTCACGCTGCTGGTTCTGGCATATACTGCACAGCTCGCTCTCGCTTAGGTTAAAACATCGCTCGCAATAGCGTATCCGGGTCTTCACATCATTGATCGCCTCGGCCAGCTTCATTGCCTCTTCTGCCGGCTGCTTCAAAATATGATATGCCAGCCTCTCCGCCGTGCGACTGCCAATGCCCGGCAATCTGCCAAACTCAGCCATTAGCTTATTGATACTGTCAGTATGTATATTCATCGGCTCATTGCCTGATCTCGTTACTGCGTTTTATATCTTGTTAGAATTATGCAGGCTAATCCCTGTACGTATCCAACTAATTCCTAATTACTATCCCGATGCACATCGGGACTATTTCCTCTCAAGCTCACCATCGCTCAGTTTGAGTTACTTTAACAACTGATCCAGATTTGGTAAACCAAGGTCGCCAAACTGACCGGCCATCTTACTCTGTATTGTTTCCTGGGCTTTCTGGGTTGCCATATTGATCGCAGCCTTTATCAGATCTTCAAGCATCTCAAGATCATCTGCAACGCCCGGAATATCCTTATTGATCACCAGGTCAACCAGTTCAAACTTACCGTTCATCTTGGCCGTTACAATTCCGCCGCCGCTCGATGCTTCTACAACTACGGTCTTGAGCTCTTCCTGCATCTGGGCCATGTTTTCTTTCAGCTTCGGCAGCTTACTCATCATGCCTGCGAGATTTCCAAAATTGAACATAATTTCTCTCGGTTCTATCTATCTTTTTGACCTGCTATTAGGTCACTTTATTTTCTCAATACTCGTGATCCTGCCGCCTAACTGCTCAAGGATCATTTTTACATTTTCATCGTTAGCCGCTACATTGTTCTCTTCCTGGCTGGGCCGGGCTCCCGGAACTACTGCCGCTCTAACGTTTTTTTTTATTGGTTCATTTGAACTTATCGGCACCAGCGTGACCTTCGCTCCTAACACTTTACCCAGTGCCGCTTCCAGACCAGTTTTCACTGCGTCCAGATTTTTCATCGCTGTTATTAGCCCCGCTTTATCCGCCGGGTAGGTCACTGAAAGATTACCACCTTCAAAAGCTGTTACCGTCGCCGGTGTAATATATCTCACCAGGTTCTCGCTGCTGCTTCGTACCGCGTTCAAAATATTATTCCAGTTTGCAGTTATCCACTGAATATCAACATTCGCCGGCACATCCAGACTTCCCTGACTTCTTGCCGACGCAGTAGTTCTGCTTGCTGATGCTGTCGGTCTCGCAGGAGCTGGTGCAGTTGCCGCTGGCTGTCTCGTCGCTGGAGCTGTTGCTGCCGGAGCCGCCGCCGCTTGTGGTCGGGAATATCCGCCCTGATTCGATGCCGCAACTGGTGAGCCCGCTGGTAGCGACTGCAATTTCTTGATCAATGCCGTTGTATCGCTAAATCGTTCTGCCGCACATATCCTTACGATCGCAGCTTCTAATATCGCTCTGCCGCTGCCGCTGGTTCGGATAGACTTCTTCAGCTCTTCCATTACCGTGATATAGTACACCAACGCCGCATTATCAAACTGCTCTGCCTGTTCTTTGAGCTTCTCCCGGGTCTCCTGATCTGGCTCTTCGACCAGTTCAGTATCTATTCCACAGCTTTTCAGTACCATCAGGTCACGGAAGTGACTTTGCAGACTATCAGCTATTTGTTCCAGTGACAAACCTTCGATCAGTGCATTATCAATACTTACCAGTGCGTCAGCTGTGTTCTCACTTATGATCGAATTCACCATACCGATCACTCGGTCGCGACTTGGTGTGCCCAGTAGGTCATTGAGCATATCCAGGGTCAACTCACCCTTGGCCATACTCAATATCTGATCCAGCAGACTCAAACCGTCACGCATAGAGCCGTTAGCCAGTCTGGCCACTCTTCTCACAAGCTTATCTTCTGCCGATACCTGCTCGCTCGCCAAAACGCCCTGTAAATGACCTTCGATCTCATTAGTACTGATATTTCTAAAGTCGAACCGCTGACATCTGCTCAAAATGGTAGGTAGTATCTTATTAGATTCTGTCGTTGCAAATATGAACTTTACATGATCCGGCGGCTCTTCAAGAGTTTTGAGCAATGCATTAAATGCTCCAGAAGAGAGCATATGAACTTCGTCTATTATATAGATCTTGAATCGAGAGCGGGCCGGCTTATATATAGCGTTCTGCCTCAGCTCACGGATATTTTCCACACCTGTATTACTGGCACCGTCAATTTCGATTACGTCTATGTCTTCGCCTTCGGCAATTCCCTGACAGCTTTCGCACTTACAACATGGATTTGTGGTCGGCCCATCGCTGCTCAAGCAGTTCAATGCCTTGGCTAGTATCCTCGCCATCGTAGTTTTACCTACTCCGCGAGTCCCCGTAAAAAGATATGCATGAGCTACACGGTTAGTCTCTATCGCATTACGCAATGTCTGACTTACCGCTTCCTGACCGACTACATTGTCGAAGCTCTCTGAACGATATCTTCTTGCAAGTACTGTATATGACATAGTTTAAAGGAAATCTATGGGGCAATTTCCCCCTCGTGACAGGTTTTCTCCTATATCTGACAATCTTTCTCTTTATAATGAAACAGTCGGTTCAGACAGGGTTGATCCTAACACAACGTACGAAAAGCTTATGGCTGCTCCGTTCCCGGCCTGACCAGGTTCGCTCTGCACGCTTGTCAGGGACCCTGCCTGAACTGACTGTCTCATTCAATTGCCAAATAAATGTCTGAAAATTAAGACTTTACATTCCTATCCTAACTCCAGCTTTGCCTTACAGCAAAATCCTCGCCAGACTTCGCCGTAACGTGCATTGATTATATAGCAATTTTTTACTTTGTCCATTCATTTTTCATTTACTTAATAAACAATTAATGCCGATTATTGATACTAGGATGATTAGCGCTTGTGTTTTTCCAGTATTGTTAAACATTATAAATGCTTTTCTCGTATAGATAATGCGGTTTGTAATATCGCTTTTTGATTTTTGTAACTTATACACCTTTGTTGTGATTTACTATTTTTTTTATGTCAGCTATTATGGCTGGCTGATAACTGTAAAATCAGCAATGGACAATTGTTTTATATATTATTGTAAAAATATTAATTTAGGATAATTGACTGGTATTAGTTTTAGGTTATAATGAGAGATGAATAGGCTGTTTATTTTCCTGAGGCGATTTTTCTAACGCCCCTCTGGAAATTATATCTGAACCTGTATCTCTCTGAAATTTTCCAGATTAATTTTAGAAAGAAAATTTACCGAAAAAATGGCAGAAACAAATGTAGATTCTATTCTGGGCAGAATTGTTGTTGAAAGCAATTTATGTACCGACAAAGAAGTTCAGCATTGTCTTAAAAAGATTGCGAACGGTGGTGCTGCTATACAGGGTAATAAGCCCCTCAGCCTCGCCGAAGCTCTTGTTGGGGACGGCTTTATTACTTCTTCTCAGCTTACCAGAGTACGAAAAATTGTCGAAGACTCCAGACCGACCCAGCAGATACCAGGTTTTCAAATACTTGAAAAACTCGGCGCTGGTGCTATGGCCACTGTTTTTAAAGCTAAACAGGTCTCGCTTGACAGATATGTTGCTATTAAGGTTCTGCCTAAACGTCTCAGTGAAAATCCAGAGTATGTAGAACGATTCTATAAAGAGGGTAAAGCCGCTGCCAAACTCAACCATAGAAATATCGTTCAGGCGATCGACGTTGGCGAGTCCGGCGGCTACCACTATTTCGTTATGGAATACGTTAAGGGGAAAACCGTATACGATGATCTAGCCGCCAATCAGGTTTATTCTGAACTTGGGGCTGTCGATATTATCCTACAGGTTACCGATGCTCTTATTCATGCTCATGAAAAGGGGCTTATTCACCGTGACGTAAAACCAAAAAATGTTATGCTTACCGAAGATGGTACTGCCAAATTGGCCGATATGGGGCTTGCCCGTGAAGCTGCTGATATGGAAGCTGCCAGAATGGAAGCTGGGCGTGCTTACGGCACACCATACTATATCTCTCCCGAACAGATTCGCGGCGAAGTCGATATTGACTTCAGAGCTGATATTTATTCGCTCGGGGCTATGTTCTATCATATGGTTACCGGTAAGGTACCGTTTGAAGCTTCTACTCCATCGGCTGTTATGCACAAGCATCTCAAAGAACAGCTTGTTCCGCCTGACCATATAAATAGATCACTTAGCGTGGGTGTTGCTGAAGTTATCGAAACGATGATGGCTAAACGCCGTAAAGATCGCTACGATTCTGCCGCGCTGCTCAAAGAAGACCTACTTAGTATCAAAGAAGGTACTCCTCCGCTTCATGCCCATAAGGATTTCGATCCTGGTATGCTCGACTCGCTTGAGACCAGCGGCACTGAAATGGAACTCGACCTTGATGACGTCGCGAATGCCCAGCCTCAGATGCTCGGACTCAAAATCGCCGTCATTATACTTGCCGGCCTGTTGAGTATCTCGATTCTTGTTATTATCCTGCTTATGTCCGGCGGAGATAAAGCCTGACCGTAATCTTGATAATATAATAATAAACAAAAAAATCCCTGTCTCGATATTTATCAGACAGGGATTTTTTATTGTCTATATGGTTGCCTTAAATTTAGCGTGGATCGCCCGGCAAAACAACCTTGCCGTTTTTATCCGGCTGTATCAGGCCAGCTCTACCGTTTCTATTCTCTTTAATGATCGGGTCTAGCTTCGTGCAATAATTACCTGTCTTGACCAGTCCTATATCGCCATCGATTACCTTACCGATTGACATCTTATCATTTACCTGTTCAATTTTAATAACGATTTTTTTGCCGCCGAATCTGCCGAGTACTTCACCTGTCTCAGGGTCCAGTATAGTTTCGTTGCCAGCTTCGATCGAATAGCGGTCACCAACCTTAACGTTTACGCCGCCGCCTGTGATTATCACATTGTCACCGATCACCTGTGCAACTCTCGCCGGAAAGACCGATTCGATTGTCTTATCAGATATCCGCTCTGCAATTATGCGTGTTATGATAAGCAGCTGATCATCTATATCCAGCTTGCCATAATCATTTCTATCTCTACGCTGTGCCATTATATCAGCATGCTTTAGCCACACGTCAAGCGTATCTGCACATACTGTCTTACTGGTACCAACTGCAACTATTCTCAGGTCAACTGTTACCTTGGCCTCAAACTTTGGATTATAAAAGCCCAGTGTCTCTGACCCTCTTGAATGATCGCCAACTCTGAAATCTCTTATCGAGCCTGTCATTATATAATCTGCACCAGAGATCAGACCTAGTAGTACCTGCTGTTTAAATGTCGCTTCGCCGCTTGTCACCAGTCTGTTTTCCGCTGCGATATCAGCCAGATATTCTCTATCTACAACATCGAGCTTATTACTCTTTGTCAACTGCACGCCAAGCTCCGCCGAGATACCATCGGTAAGTTTCTCCGCTGTTAGCTCCTTGCCGAAAAACTCAACCTTCGCACCTCTTACATGCAATGGCAATACGGCGATCGTATCATTTTTAATTTCGCCCAGAGCCGTCTGCTTTTCTTTGTATACTTCAGCTTCGATCTTAACGTACCAGCTATCTTCTTCCAGCTGACTGCTTTCAGTTACATTATAACTTTTCACATAACCTTGAAATCTCTTCAGATAGATACTTGCCGAGCTATCCACCATAACCGATTTCTGATTTGCATTGCCCATACCCAGCATCATATTTGCCTCAGATTCCGATGCAAACATCTTATATGGTATCCTGGCAATTGAGATACTGGCACCACGTACCTGCTGGGCCGCGCTTACCAGTGCATTATCTACTGCTTCCAGATAGCTCTTGCCGTAGCCTTCTGCGGTTGTACTGGCTGTCTCAATTCCTGCCCGCACAATACCTGACGCCAGCACCAGTATAAATAGTATATGTTTAATCTTCATTGTAATTCCCTTTTACTATAATGTCAGGGCCGCGATCCCATAGCTGAGACGCGGCCCTTGTACTTATCCTTGTATTATTGTAATCTTACCAGCCGCCACTATCGGTCAGCTGATAGCTAATAGCCTAATTACCATGATACTGATTTGTTACTGCCGCGTTTGCCGATCACTTCTTCCTTCTGCCAGATTACCAGACCGCTGCTGATATCACTTACTTTCAGCTGGAAGTAATATTCGATCTGCTGGGTCTTGCTGTCTACCTTGACGTTTCTCTGGAGGATCTTACCTGCCATTGAAAGATCTGGTGCGATCAACTGGCCTTTGGCTACGGTTGTGTTCTGGTTAAACTCATCGTTCTCTCTCAGGTCACGTGCTTCGTGGATCATGTTATCAACTTTGTTCTTACCTACCGCACTTGTCAGTACAACACGACCACCATTTAGCAGTTCTTCTTCGATCTTGGCTGTTAGCTGATCGGTATCGATTCTCTGCATTGTATCGTTAACGATAGTTGACACTGCCATAACATAGCGTCCGCCGTCCGGCTTACTCAGCTGTGGCGATCTGCTCATAGACTCGATCATTACCGAGGCTGCACGAGCAAAGTCACGATAGTCCAGGCCCATTACTGCTTTGCCTGTATCGTTTACTGTATCTATATTACTTGTCGGTGTTTCACAGCCAACAATACCAGCGGCCATAACAGCCATAACTAAAGTCATAATTAGTTTCTTCATCTTGCTTTTACCTTTCACTATGACAGGTCTTTTTACTACCTGGTTATTATTTCAACTTTTTACTGTTCGATTTCTAATCGGCCACCGGCCAACTATATTATCCTAGTAGTTCTTTCTTATATAGATCTTGAAATCGGTCGCTTCTTTACGTGGCGAGGTGCCAAAGAAGTTGAAGTCCGCCCCTGGTTCTGCACTCAGCAGTTTCCAGGTTGAGCTCTGGGTGTCCAGTGGGAAATCATTTACGTCCAGCCATTCAAACTTATACTGGAAACGCTTGATGTGCTTTGAACGGTTGTGACCTTTAATGTTCACGTCCAGATAGCCCGCTGTATTGAATCTCTTATTAACGTTCAAAATATCGATACCGTCACCAAAAAGATCGCTTATCGGATTGGTAACTATACGGGTTAGGTTATTATCTGTTACTGTATCTGTCGCCACTCCCTGCTGAAGCTGAACTCTGGAATCTGGGCTCCCTGAACCGCAGCCTGCAATAAATACTGTAGCGGCAAGCATTAGCAAACTTTTTCTTATTTTCATATTGGTTTCTCCTTGAATTGGCATAATTAATACTATTGTATCTCTATCTTATAGATCATTTATTCAAATGATATTATATCATATACTGGTACACTTGTTAACACTGGAAGTTTCACATAAATTATAGCATTTTTACAGTCCGGCAACTCGATAACTTTCTCCTCGTTACCTGGAATTGTAATATTCACTTTTTTATCTTCCGGCATATCCATCCGTATTACCTGGAAATCTTTTGGCAGCGAAGTCCACATACGAACGTCAGCTGTTGTCGAAATTACCACTGTCGCCAGTGCTGCCAGACGTACCATTGGCGACTGGTCACGCAGCGAATATTGCAATACGGCCTTCGCTGTCGCGCTCATGATCGCTCTGGTTAGTGTCATACCAAACTCTTTCTTAAACTCAGTCTGAATAACCTTATCCATACTCGTGATCTTTTCACTCTTTAAGATATCTTCGTTTAATGACACTGTCAGGTTAGCAGTTGCCGCGCCTCGGCTCTCCAGTTTCGGTAGGGCGATCGTAATATATATAAACTCACCGCTTACCGGTATCGGCAAACCAAACCGCATCTCTTCCCTTACCGGACAAAGACCGTTTTCATATATTACCCATACGTTACTGCCCGGTGCTTTGTTCTCCAGCGCTATCCCTTCTACCATCTTAAAATCTGCTACGATATATTCATTATCGCTATTCATCCCCGCCGACTCTTTCAGCAGGTCAAGGCTCTTACTGTAGTCGCCGTCCAGGTAAAAGAATAAACCCGCCATATAATTCGCAAATGGATTTACAAAGTCGCTAAAGACTTCATACTTCTCCAGATCCGGATAGTTGCGAGATATCAGCTCGTCAAACTTGCTGTTGTCAACTGGCTGAGCATTTTTATTCTCTTTATTCTTCTTATCTACATCTTTTTGTAGTTTATCTACTTCCTTATTGTAATATTCTAATGCCCGACGCTGTCTGTCCAGTGCCCGGTTAAACTCTACTCTCGCCAGCTCATTATTGCCCAGCTCCATAAAGTTCAAGCCTTTATAGACATTGGCCATTATCCCATCATAAGTCTTGCCCAGATATGCAACTACATTATCATTGATAAGTGTTGAGCCAACAGTTTCGCCGGCCTTATTTCTATCTGCCGCATGCTTGTTCATCATCTCTTCGGCAGTGTCAAAGTAGCTGTTACTCTTTTCCAGATCGTTCTGCATACGGGTTATCGTACCAGCGTTCAAACACCAGAGTACATCTTCTCCCTTACCGCTTTTCTTCTTGGAGATCTTTGACTCAGAATATTCCAACGCCAGATCATACTGACCGGTGGTATAATATTCGTTAAACTTTTGGATCGCTGCTTTCGGTGGGTTACAGCCGCAGACAACTACCAACACCGAAAACATCAGAACACTGACCAAAATTCTTTTCACTTTTAACATCATTATTCCTTAATTACTATGACGCTCACCTTTCGCGCCTCGACGGTAAATATCTCTACCGCCATTATATATTAACAACTGCCACTCAGCATATTTCTAACTTCTAATTTCTAAATCATAAATCCTGTCCCGATGCATATCGGGACTATTCTACTTACATCACCGTATTTTCCAAACTACCTATATTGGCGATCTCTACCTTTATATGGTCGCCCGGCTGCATGAATATCTTCGGGTCGCGTGCAAAACCTACTCCCGGAGGGGTCCCGGTCAATATCAGCGTCCCCGGCTCAAGTGTCATGCACTTTGATATGAAACTTACTATCTCAAATGGATTATAGATCATATCCGTGGTATTACTTTCCTGCATCACATATCCGTTCAATGTAGACCGGATTTCCAACCCAATCGGGTTCAGATCTGTCACTACACATGGCCCGACAGGGCAGAAAGTATCAAAGCTCTTGCCTCTCACCCATTGCACATCGTGCTTCTGGCAATCTCTGGCCGTAACATCATTTACGCAGGTATAACCATATATATATTCTTCGGCATCTTCTGCATCGATATTGAATGCTTTTTTGCCTATTATTATTCCAAGCTCAGCCTCAAAATCGATCTGCGCGGGAGCCATTCCTGGTCGCACAATATTTCCACCATGATAGTTTAGTGAGCTGGTCGCCTTCATAAATATCACTGGGGTATCTGGTGCATTATCCCTGTCAAATTCCTGGACATGAGCCGCATAATTTAACCCAAGTGCGATTATATTCGGTGGAACCACCGGCGGCAGATATTGCTTGATCGAAGTCTCATCGATCATTGTCCCTGTACCCTTTACTGCCCCAGGTATCTCTCCTTTGGCCAGTTCAATGCCATTATCCGTCACTATACCTGTCTGTTTGTCACCATTCTGGTCAATAAAACGTATAACTTTCATTGTGTCCCCATTTTATGTTATATATTTAGGTATAGGGCCTTTGTACGCAGCATGATTTAATATACTCAAGCTAAGGTGTTAAGTGGCTTCTAATAAATAGCTTACGATATTTTTGTCGCCTTTACCACTCTGTCATGACCCTGTATATCTTTTATCACTTTTACTTCTGTCAGGTATCCGCTATCTTCAAACATCTTTGATACCGCCGGACCCTGTTCATATCCGATCTCTACCATAAGAGCACCTTTTTCAGCTAAAAAGCTATTTGCCTCTGCAACTATTGTCTTATAGTAAGCCAGACCATTATCATCGGCTTTTAACGCCTGAATTGGTTCATATTCTGACACATTTTTTTCGATTTTAGCAAATTCAACCTCTGAGATATACGGCGGGTTAGAAACGATCAGGTCAAATACCCGCTTACCGCTATCAGCTATGCTATTAAACATGTCACTATGGCAGATTTTCGCCCGCTCTTCAACCCCATGCAGCTCCGCATTGCCAGAGGCAACCTCAAGTGCCGCTTCTGATATGTCAGACATGATTACTTCGCTATCTTCGACGCTCGCCGAAATGGTAATACCAAGACAGCCGCTACCGCAGCATAGATCCAGACAGCTCGCCGGCCCGTCATTATGATAGTCTTTCTGCAGAAAATCCATCGCATGACTTGCTAGTAGTTCTGTTTCAGGACGCGGGATCAATACCGCCGAGCTAACATTGAATCGCCGGCTAAAAAACTCCTTATATCCCACCAAATACGCTACCGGCTCATGAACGCCACATCTCTTCACCATTGACCGGAACTCACCTAGGATATCGTCGCCCGGAACATGGTCAAAACGGGTATATAGCTCTATTCGCTGACATTTCATACTGTGCGAGAGCAATATTTCCGCACATAACCGGCTGCTTTCTACATTATTCTTGCTAAAATAGTCTGTTGTCCATTCCAGCAGCCGTTTAATATTCCATTCCTGGTTGTTACTCATTTACTTCCTTGTACTTACAGCAATTACACCGTGATTGCTGCTATTATGTTCAAATCTATACATATAACCAACTGTTAATTATTGCAGCTGGCTAATTATACCTTCTGGTCTCTCGCCCCTAACCGTAATACATGATATTATCGCAATAGCACTCCTGTATTCAACAAAGAATCAGAATAAATATTACTTAAACACGCTTTTTTCGCAGAATTATAAAAATGAATGTAACAAGATCGCATTTTTATGCGTCCTATTATCGATTACTGAAAATGATTTTAGATTTAGAATAACCTGTTCGATACAGGCAATTGCATGAATTATAACTGGCAGGATGAGCGACCGTTGGTCTTGATGGTAACGGCCCTTGGAGCAATTATTTTCAATATTGTTCCCACGCAACTGGAGAATGGATGCACAGTTACTCCTTTGCATATCTTTATGCAAGCTGTCGTAAAGACCCGGCCCGTATTCGGGCAGTTATCCAGTCGAAAAAGCCTTGCTATTCTATATATAATAAAGCTTTAGTGCCGGAAACTAAGCTTATAAAAGACAAAAGAATTTCATTCCCTCTCCTATGATAGAAGTATTGTAGGGAAAACCTGTGGTATTTTTTCTTCGTTTGTTACCCATACCGCAGGTTTTTTTTCTTTAGGTAGCACAAGTCCCGAAGCACATCGGGACTTGTGATTCTTAGTATTACATTGCAAAATGTAAATAGAACTATGGAATGAATGTTATACAAAGTATTGACTTTCTCTTTTGGGCAACACACCCACACATCGGGACTGCTGATTCTTGGTATAACCCCGCTAACCATCCCCCCGCGCAAGAGTTCCGGCCTTTTCCCGATGCACATCGGGATTCTTTAGTCTTCTTCCTTACTTCCCAACCAAATCACAAACTCCCTAACATCCACACCCGCCAACCAAATCTTTGCGTCCTAGCGCCTTTGTGTTAAACTCTTAACCCTCATCTTAAATAAAACTATTACTTTCGGCTATCCTGCTCTGCCTTAATTAATCAATTTCCAGTTTGCACCAGCAAACACCTCATACCCGCTGTACTTCCTTCTGCTCGCTTCTCGACAAAATCTCCTTCAAATCTTCCGCCGCGGTAGTTACCGGCTTAAGATTAAATGATTCTGCCAGCACCGCTGCCATCTCCGGCGTAATAAACGCTGGCATCGTCGGCCCCAACTTAATATTCCTTACCCCCAGATGTAGTAGTGTTAACAATATCGCTACCGCCTTCTGCTCATACCAGCTCAGTACAAACGTCAACGGTAGTTCATTCACCGAACAGTTAAGACCATCTGCCAGCATAAGAGCTATACTTATCGCCGAATACGTATCGTTACACTGGCCAATATCCATCAGGCGTGGAATCCCTGCAATACTGCCGAAGTCTTTTTTATTGAACCGATACTTGCCACAGGCCAAAGTAAAGATTATCGAATCCTTCGGTACCAGCTTCGCAAATTCTGTATAATAGCTTCGTCCTTGTCTCGCTCCATCGCAACCGCCCACCAGGAAAAAGTGGCGGATCTTCCCGCTTTTAACCGCGTCAACTATCTGGTTGCTGATAGTATGCAACGTATTTCTCGCAAAGCCTATTAGTATTTCGTGTGGTTGCTGATTACTGGTGAAACCTTCCTCTGCCAACGCACAACATATTACCGCACTAAAATCTTTATCCTCGCCAATATGGATCGTCCCCGGCCACGCAACCGGCCCGCTCGTAAATACTCTATCTTTATATTCATCTAGCGGTTGCTGTATGCAATTCGTCGTCACTAGTATCGCACCCGGAAAATCAGCAAACTCTCGCTGCTGATCCTGCCATGCACCACCATAATTACCAGCTAGGTGCGGATACTTTTTCAACCCCGGATATGCCAATGCCGGCAGTAGCTCCCCATGAGTGTAAACATTAATATTCTTTCCCGCTGTCTGCTTGAGTAAAAGCTCCAGGTCGTGAATATCGTGCCCGCTAACCAATATACATTTACCCGGAATTTGTGTTGTCTTTATCGACGTCGGCTCTGGGTGACCATATCTGGTTGTATGTGCATCGTCTAGCAGTGCCATCGCCATATAGTTTAGCTCACCGGCACGCAATGCCATTAGTACCAGCTGGTCCAGGTCCATAGGTTCACTCGCCAGAAATGCCAGAGCCTCGACAAAACCGCTATCGATCTCTTCAATTACAAAAGTAAATTCTCTCGCATGTTTTAAATATGACGCTGTCCCTTTCAGCCCGTAAAGGATAAGCTCCTGCATCCCCGCAATCGTATCACCATACTGCCCTCTGCGATTCGCCAGTGTAAAATACTGTGCCGTATTTAACATCGCCGGAATCTCAAAACTATCAATTGTAATATCACCACATGCCGGCGACGACCCGTTCTTAACTTTACATATCGACTGGTTCAGTTCAGCAACATATTTCGCAAGTCGATTCTCATCGAAATCAACATTCGTCATCGTCGCAAACAGACTCTCGTAGAGCAGACTGCTGTATCCATCCGCTGGAACATGATTCTGTTTAAGATACCAGCCAAGCACCTTCACCTGGTGAACTATTATATCCTGTAAACCAGCACAGCGAGAATCCTTCCCGCAAATACCAACGGTACTACAGCTTCTACCTCCAGCTGACTGTTCACACTGATAACAATACATTTCCATTTTCATACCTCGGCTAACTCGCATTCGTTACCGTAAGCCCAAAACTCTACCTGACTAATTCCTAAATCCTAAACTACACTATCAAAGTCTGTTTTATATTTCCATCCAGCGAGATAGTTACTTCTTTTATCTCAACTGTACTGCCGCTTAGATCTCGGCCTTGTCGTACCATCGCCGTCAAACCTGAACAGCATGGAACTTCCATTCTCGCAATTGTCACACTTCGCAATTTCGAAACTGAAAACATCTCTGTCAGCTTTTCAACATATCCATCCAGTACATCAAGTTTCGGACAAGCTATCACCAGTCCCTTACCCGCCAGAAAATCCTTATGAAAACTCCCATATGAAAATGCACTGCATGATGCCGCGATCAATATATCCGCATTTTGAAACTGCGGTGCTTCTGGCCGAATAAGATGCAGCTGGATCGGCCACGCACACAGCTCAGAACTGTTCTCGCTATAACTATCCTTGGCTGATGAATTACAACTGCACGGCGAACCATGTCCGCTTCTGCCAAATTGCTTAGACTGCATTGATGGGCACCCGCCGCTTGGCGGTGTCTGAGGTTTGGCAAATGTCATATTCTGTGCCGATGGACATCCACCTGTTGGAGCTGACGGCTTACTAGCTGCTGCCGTCTCTTCTGTCTCCTTCACGACCTCGATAAACTCGATCGCATCTACCGGACACTTACCTATACAAACTCCCAGCCCGTCACAAAAATCTTCACGAACCAGTTTAGCTTTACCGTCTACCATTGCAAGAGCTCCGCCCGGACAGGCATTTGCACACTTACCACAGCCGATACATTTGTCTTCGTCTATTTTTATAACTGTCTTTTTTGCCATTACTTATTCGCTTACTTTCTCGCTTAGCTGTTCTAGCTTGTTTGTATAGTCCATTAATTCACATGAAACTTCCCTCTATGAAAGTTTCCCACAATTATAGGAGTACCATTTACAGCAAGGCAAATAATTGTTAGCGTTTATCTCGGTATTTTAAAACCTATATAAACTTCGCTAATACTTGATAAATATAGGCTTACAGGGGGGCTGTTAATTGGCTATATGCGCATAATTACAGCTTCCCTGAATTGCTATCGGAATGGATTTGATATAACTGAAAGAAAATGACAAAACGACATCAGAACGCACAACTTACGCTATATTTGCGTTTAGATGCAAATATTACTGGACCTTGGCGCCGAAGTCGATACGGCTTTCCAGTGGTAATGGCAGAATATTAATCAGTGTTGTGGGCTGATTATCGCTTTCAACAGGCTCTTCAACTTTTTCTTCTGGCTCTACTGATATCACAATTTCTATTGCAATAAAATCAGCCTTTGCCTTTACTGCTTTTTCTTCTACCTGTTTAGTATCCGGCTTAACTGCTGCCGCTGATCTGACAGCCTCTTTGCGTTTAACCGAATTAGCTACTAATCTATTTTCGACATTGGCTGTTATTGACTGTTGTGCTATGCCTTTGGCTTCGTTATCTGCAACTACTGTATCTGAGTTGGCTGATACTGCCTCTTCTACATCTACGCCCCTGGCTCTCATAAGTATTGTATTGCCCTCAGCCAAAGCGGTATCCGGCTTGGGGTTCGCTTCCAGTCTCGAAGCAAAAAGTTCTTCCGGGGCAGGGGTGCTAAGCTCAAGCGGCTCTAACATTTCTTTTAATGAATCACTTAGCTTGGCCTGATATTGTTCCGGTAGTATCGTCGCCATCTGCTGCCAGAATGGTACTAGTGGTTCCTTAACTTTTTCTGTGAAGTTAAATCTATCCGCTGAAAGTTCTTCTCTCGCACATGCCAGCTGCTCTTCGCTGCTGGTCAGTCCAGCAAGTGGAATTACTTCTTCGCCTGTTACTGACGATATTACTACCTTGGAATATTTATCAGCATTTTCCAATTCAAGATCTATTTCTCCCGGTAGGTTTTCACGCAGCGATTTATACAGCTCCGCAAATTTCTCACTTCGACAGACAAATGCAAAGGTATACACATCTGTATGATTGTCCGACAAAAAGCCTTCGCCGTAGCTGTTTAATAGATTACGTAACCGTTCGATCGTTATTTTATCGTCTCTGTCTATACTGCTGTTAAATTTCAGCGAGCTCCATTGTGGCTTCGGTGCTTCAAATTCCTTTATCGGTGGCAGTTGTGGTAGTGGTGCCGCCATAACTGGCTCAGGTCTGACCTTTGCCATTGCTATCTTGGCATTAACCTCTGCTGCACCCTCCGTCTCAGTGTTTTCTTTTCCGTCACCGCTAATAAATCTGGCCGCATCCTTGATAGAGTCAAACTCTACTATCTGATTATTAGTATTTTTTCTAGCCTGTAACTGATGCGGTTCGCTACTGGTTTTAGTATCGACCTTGGCCAGGTAAGTATCTCCTTCCTGGATCTTACCAGGAACAAGTATACTATATACTACCATTACAACCGCACCAATAAGTATTATTATCGCTGCCGCTCCCATGAAATTCCTGAACCGAAGATGACGCTCGCCTGCAATGACCGACATATCATCATTGCCGTCAAGCAGTGTATCCCGTTCCAGAACATAAAGCACTTCATCTGTCAGGCTGCGAGGTACGGTTTCCATCGGCAGCGATGACATAGACTCTGATACGCCTTTGAGTTCTTTGATTATTGCCTGAGCCTGCGCGTCATCCTGTATAAGCTGGCTTACCTTCTCCAGCTGACTATCACTCAGCTCATTATCAAGGTACGCCGACAGCAGCTCGTACAAGTCCTGGTTGTAATTATCATTGCTCATTATAGTTTACGGCTTTCCCAATATAAATCAGGATTCTTACGTCTTATTTACTCAAACTGACCGAATTCTTCAGTTTATATTTTGTAATCCACTATCAAAAAAGGGCTTAATGATTACTAATTAGTAGTTAGTTTTTGAAGTCATTCTATTCAACTAATTACTAAATCCTAAATTCTAAATCCTATCAAACTGACCATCGGTCAGTTTGAGTTATTTCTTACGTCTTATTATTCTCTTTTCATCAGTCCTGCAATTTCGCTCGTAACTTATATCGTACTCGCGCCAGCCGGCTCTTTACTGTCCCAACTGGTATCTCCAAAACCTTCGATATATGTTTATAGTCCAGCCCTTCTATTTCTCTCAGTACGATTATCGCTCGATCCTGAGTTTCCAGCTCTTCTATCGAGGCCAGTACTTTCCGATACGTCTCTCGGCTCATCGCTTTCTCTTGCGGGTCCTTCTCACGTGATTCCATCATATCAAATAAATTACCGGCTTGCGTATCTGATATACCGCCGCCTCGATCGCCCGCGATCCTTAAGCGTTGCTTCTTGCCCTTGTAGTCGATACACAGATTCATCGCGATCCGAAACAGCCAGGTATAAAATACCGATCCGCCCCGGAACCGGCTTAGCGACCGAAGTGCCCTGCAAAATGACTCCTGCGTTATCTCTAACCCATCATCGTAATTACCTGTCATTCGGTATACGGTATTGAATAATCGGTCTTGGTACTTCTCTACCAGCAGCCCAAAAGCCGCCATGGAATCGTCTTTACGACAACGAACTATTAACTGCTCGTCTTCCTTCTGGCTTTCAGATGATAATAAATTATTATTGCTGGACATTAATTTAGACCGCCTGCCGATGCTTTTGTTCCATTTTGGGGTACTATTCTGATAAAAACGGGTTTTACTCGACAATACCCTCGTAAATTCTCTATTTTAACAGGGGAATCAGATTTATCCCCCTCCTGATTGCTATAAAATTATTGAACTAGTGCATTATCTAACATTACAACAGATATGTCAATACCAAAGCCGACAAGTGGCAATTATAAATAAGTAAAGGAGTTATGGAAATATTTGTCGCTAACTTTTCCCGCTCTTTACGCGTTTTTTATACCTCTTTACCATTTAGCTCAGCTTTTTTCTTATTCTTTCACTTTTTTAACCTCTATGATTATTATTTAACCTTGGGATTTTTCTCGCAAAACTTTTATTTCTAGAAGATTATAAGTTGAAGCTAAGTTGTAAAAATTATTAAAAAAATTGAAATCTAATGTTGACTTGAATGCTTTTTTAGAGTTAAACTATGCACTGAAATTGTTTAGTGAGTGTCGGTACGTGACCCGACAGTAGTTTATAACAACTCTATATTTTATGAAGGAGTTTAATAATGGCACATGTTATTTCTGACGATTGCACCGCTTGCGGTAGCTGTATCGACTCTTGTCCGGTAGAAGCTATCAAAGAAGGCGATAAGTACACTATTGATGCTGGCGTTTGCATTGATTGTGGTGCTTGTGTTGATGAATGTCCAGTTTCAGCTATTTCTGCTGGCTAATTCACAATTCAACATACCAATTGAATTAAAACCTCTATTTTTCACAGGCGGGTGAATAATAGAGGTTTTTTCTTGCCTCTATCTCTGTTAACTCTTTTTTATACAATGACTTATGTGCTCTATGGCCATCCGCATGTCCGCATTTCTGCGAAAAATCAATCTTCCTCTTATCCCTCTGAAATCTATTAATAAGCCTCACCCAAAGGGCGAAACCTGAGCTTGCCACTTACCACTTGCCACTTATTACTTATTACTTATAAATGTATTTTTTACTCCATCTTTCCTTACTGCCATATATAATCATAAAGACTAGCATCCTAGACTAATATGGAGTAACAATGACAGACAACTATAAAATTGCTATTATCGGTTCTGGTGGTGTCGGCGGCTATTTCGGAGCCAGACTCGCTCATGCCGGATATAACGTACACTTCCTCGCTCGTGGCCAACACCTTCAGGCAATGAAGGAAAACGGACTAATACTAAAAAGTGTAGAGGGCGATTGCCATATCCAAAATGTAAACGCCTCTGACAATATTGACCAGCTGGGCCAGTGTGATCTGATCATCCTTGGGCTAAAGTCCTGGCAGATTTCACCGCTTGCACCACAGCTAAAACCGCTTCTGAAAACCGACTCCGTGATATTACCACTTCAAAATGGCATTATGGCCGCCTCTGAACTATCTGATGTTTTAGGACCCGAACCCGTACTTGGCGGCTTATGCCGTATCTTTAGTAAGATAGACGCTCCCGGCATTATCGACCATTTTGCCTATTCTCCAACTATCTCTTTTGGTGAGCTCGACCGATCTCTGTCTGCCAGAACTCAAAAGATCAAACAGATATTCGATAACGCCAATATAAAATCCTTCATCTCTGACGATATTACCGCTGAGCTATGGCGAAAATTCCTCTTCATTTGCAGCTCAGGCTTGCTCGCCGTTACCCGCTCCGATTATGGCCCCGTCAGATCTATCCCCCAGACCCGCCTTATGCTTGAAACACTCTTCACCGAAATATACACTCTCGCCATAACCGCCGGCGTAAACCTCGAAGATGATATTGTCGCCAAAAACATGGCCGCAGTTGATAAGTTCCCGCCTGATACCAACTGTTCTCTTACCCGCGATATCCTCGACGGCAAACCTTCCGAACTCGATTACCAAAATGGAACCGTCGTCAAACTCGCCCAAAAGTTTAAGCTCGATCTGCCGGTTAACACTTTTATCTACCACTCTCTTCTTCCCCAGGAGCTGCAAGCGAGGTCATTGCATAAATGAAAAAAGGGTACGGAAAAATCTTATCCGTCCCCATCTGTTATAAATGTTGTAAGCGGCTGTTTATTTTACTCTCCTATCTTAATTT
Source organism: Sedimentisphaerales bacterium (assembly GCA_963667715.1). Classification (GTDB taxonomy): domain Bacteria; phylum Planctomycetota; class Phycisphaerae; order Sedimentisphaerales; family SM23-30; genus JAFGDI01. The sequence continues at coordinate 131,199 of OY763926.1, forward strand.
GATAGCATCGAGCCCAGCGAGAAACCAGAGCTTATTTCTTATTACTCGTTACTTACTCAATCTGACTTAATCCGTCAGTTTGTATATTGTAATCCACTATCAACAATTGGCTTAATGTTTGGTGATTAGTAGTTAGTTTTTGAAGTTATTCAATTCAACTAATTGCTAAATTCTAAATCCTAAATCCTATCAAACTGACCGATGGTCAGTTTGATTAAACATTTTAGCTAATTGTTCATATTGCTGTCTATGCAAACATTGTGAACCCTTTTATTATTCCAATTCTTTAGTCGCTAAGCCAGCCGCCTGCCTCTTTTCATTATCAGCCTTTATCGCATCTACAAAATCATCAGCTGACATTCTGTTAACATGACCGTCAACATAAGCCGCCAGATAAACTTTATTATGATCATTCTCTGTTGATGTGTAAAGTGTTATCAAGCCATTGTCGCTGTCAAGGTTAAGGTCGTCGCCGCGGTATGTCACTGGCTTAAAGCCCTTACCGCCATCCAGGATTGAATTATTGTCCAGGTAGCCTTCCAGCTCGCTCAGGTTCTTCGGATACTTACTGTCATTATCACTACTGTATAATATTATAGCAGTACTTACCTGCTTCAGGCTGCTCATTGCCGCTGCCTGTTCAGCCTGTTCTCTACCTTTTGAAAAAGCTGGAAGTGCAAATGATGATACCGCTCCTGCATACGCTGCACCTAGTGTTGCCAGCCCAATACCATCTGTCTGGATATGACTGTACATTCTTCCGTCTGACATTTCAGTTGACCAGGTATATGACACCGGCAGCTCAAGAAACTTCTCAGCGATCTGCGGCAGGGTAGGGGGCAGGTTCAGGCCTTTGCTCGCAGCTGCTATGCTCGCGATTGGCCAGTATGTGTTTACTGTTGTACTTACTGCCTTTAATGCACTTGCAGAATCGCAATAACCAAAAGTCAGAAGCTTATCTGGTGCACTTGCCAATGCAGACTTGAACTTGTCATTTGTCAAAATACTACCGTCGTCGTTTCCACTTGCGTATAGCTTGGCACTCTTCAATGCCGTTGCCTGTGATAGACCAAATATAATATGGTTATCATCTGCAATTACCATACTAGGCTGAATACCAAATGCTGTCAGCTTTGGTATGTTCAATGTGCTTACTGTTATCCCTTCGATATCCTGTGTAACATGGTCTACCTGAGTCCTGTCGCCAGCCATATTGATACCAAACTCAAATGCCGCATCCAAATTCTCTGCAAACTTCTTACTGTCGTATACTGTTACTATCGAAGAACTTGTTGTGCCAAGCACTCCGGTATATTCATTAAATGTCACACAGCATGACGCTTCACCTGTCAGATTATTCAGTATCCCGTCACGGATCGCTACGCCGCTGTTAGCTTCCGCTTCACTTAGCTTAGCATTGATCATATCTATTGCCTGGTCGCCAGCCATTGTCGAGATCATACTCTTGTACAGTTCAACTATTTCTGGCAGATTGTAGTTTACGCTCCACGCCATTGTCGCATCTGCCGGAATTGCTCGCATATTTTTCATGTCGATCGGTTTTACCATATCCATATATATGCCGTAGTTCGTTGCTACACAATCAATCACGATCTGCTTGCCGGCAAAACCAAGTCTGTAATAGATTGTGCCTATTTCATCCATCTTGGTTTCTTTTAGCATATTAAATATCTTACGGCTCTCTGGCTCAAACTGCATCGCCTGTTCCAAAGCACCAAAATAGTTCGACATATTTAAGCTTACTATTATATCGTCGCCCTGAAGATTACAGCCTTCAAATGCCTTCAGGCTCTTAACCTTACTCTCGCTGCATTCAGACAGCAGGTTCAAATATCTCTCTTCTGAACCTGACATTGTCACAACTGCCAGACTGTAGCTCCCTTTGGTCGCCAGGTTCACTGTTACCGATATGCTCCCTGTTGGTATGCTATACTGCTTGACTGTTTCCAGTGTCCCAATACTTAGCTCATTTGTAATAACCTTATCTGTTCCGCCAAATTCGCTTATGATATTTTCTACAAAACTTGATACTTTAGCGGTCCGTTCCTTACCGCCGTCAAACAGTACATAGAAACATCCCTCAAAGATCTCGTTCTGAGGGTCGAACTTATCTATGATCAATCCCGCTACCCGACCTCCGTTTTGCATCTCGGACGCTTTGGCTATATTACCGATTCGCATCAGCTTCACCAGCGGCCCCGACGGCATCTGGGCACCCTTGCTTACTGCTATATTCTTTAATGCCTGGAAAAAAGTCTTTACCTGAGGATCTTTAACGATATCTGCTATTGCCGTAGCACCCATCTCATCGGTTAGTGTCTCGCTGCCGCCATGTGCGATGGTTATTATGCTGTTGGCCGGAGCCTTCGCTGCCATCTCCATGGCCTTGGACCCGCCGTAGCTTATCCCGTTATAGATAAATGAGATCGATATTACCAAAAGTGATAAAAGTCGTGTTTTCATAGTTCTGCCCTTTAATATAATTGTATAGGTCTGATAATTGTTAGCATTCGGACCACACCCCGCAATAGCGAAATGCTCCTATAGTATCAGACACACTATTATTTAAAAAGGTTACACTTTTTTAATCACTTTTAAGCTTTTTATCCGCCATCGGAGAAGGTAGTCTATTAACAAACTACATTTACGCCCACTCAATCTGGCTCCGATAAACCGGAGCTGGCTCCAAAATCCAGACCGAAGGTCGGTTATCCTGTCATAAAAATATTATACCATCCCCCTGAGCCATTTTGTCGAGCTATTCCACTCCCTTATAAACATCCACCGGCATAATCGTCCCGTCAGGGTTAAACATCATCGGTGAGATACAGGTCTCCCGCTTATACCCTGTCCCGTCTGGTATTGCAAACCGGTGATAGGCGATATACCAATTATCTTCACCCGGCACCTGGACTACCGAATGATGACCGGCTCCCTTTACCATTGCCTTCGCCTTTAATATCGGATTGTTCTTTTCTTTGACAAATGGCCCCATAGGTGAGTCACTCATCGCATACGATACACTATATCTTGGGTCGCGAGTATCAAACTCCGACCACATCAGATAATACTTACCCTTTCGCTTGATCATGAACGCACCCTCATTATAGCTCTTTCTACCTGAGCTATCAGTTGGCGTAACCCGCTTCACCTCAGTCGCATTATAAGAGATCATATCATCATTTAGCTTAACCACATTGCAATTACCCTGACCAAAATACAGATACGACTGCCCGTCATCGTCGACAAATACCATAGGGTCAATTACCTGACACCCGTACGAACCGCGTTTTACCAACGCCTCACCCAGTGCATCCTTAAATGGCCCTGTTGGCGAATCCGCAACTGCAACGCCAATATTTGAAAACGCCGAGAAGTAGAAATAATATTTCCCGTTCTTGCTAGCTATAGCAGGGGCCCACGCATTTTTATCTACCCAGTTGGTATCAACCCCCAACCTGATGATCGGTCCGTGATTCTGCCAGTGCAGCAGATCTTTCGATGACATTACACTAAAACTGTTGGTTGCCCATCCTTCATTTCCATCTGTCGTCGGGTATATATAATAGGTATCACCAAACACAGCAATATGCGGGTCAGCATGATAGCCCGGCAGCACACACGCTGGCGGCAGCTTCTCTGCTTCTCCCACCAACGCCATAACTATACTCCCCGGCACCTTCAACACTGTACCATGTCGCTGGCCATTTACAGTCTTTACTGCATCTGAGATATCTGACCAGTTGGTAAAATCGGTTGTCTTGCGAGCGCCATATGTCCCGTTTACATAGTAGTCATAATACAGTATCCAGCTCTCACCTACTTTCGCTATCGCCGGCCCCTCAGCTCTGTCAGTTAGTACAGGATTCTTAATTATGCTATAAGGCCCTGTCACACTTGTACTTACCGCCTGGTAGATCGGCCCCCAGATACCCTTACCCTGCATATCACCTTCCTTAAAGGTTAGGACATATCGATCATTATCCTTAACTATGGTAGAGTCAATATTGTCAAACCCCGGGTCAAAGAGCACCTTGGTAGGTGAAAATGTTATAAAGTCTTTTGTAGTAACATAATAAGCACGATTATTCATCCGGTCTGGCGAGATAGTATCAGTAAATTCACCATCAACATCAGACGACCAGAATATCATATATTCCTTATTCACCTCATCGTAAAATGTCTCCGGTGCCCAGCAGTTTTTCGCCGCAACACCTTCCATTACCGGTATATATTTCTGGTCCGACCAGTTTAGCAGGTCTCTTGAGCTCGCATATCCTATTCCCTTATCGTTCCAACCTGTTGTCCACACCAGCCGAAATACACCGTCCGGCCCATACAGCAAGTGCGAATCTCGCATCAGACCACTGCCGAGCTCAGGGGTAATAAATGTACGGTCCAAATCCTTCCAACTCAATCCATCATTACTATATGATATATGCAGCCCATCGCCATTACCCCGAAATGAAGTAAATATATACATTTCCGAGCTCGCACCATATGCCCCAACCGCCGAAAATACCATTATCATCAAAACAAATATCATACATCTACTACTATTATATTTCATAGTATTTCCTTGCTATATAACTACTTATATTATTTCTTACTGCCTTATTACTTTATCACAATTTACTATATTCTATCTTATAAACTATAGTGTAATAGTTCAATGCTACAGGACAGCTTCTCGCACTCTCCCACACCAATTTTAGACAAATAAACAAACCCAAAAACCATAACTGGCCCTACTTTAACCAGTTTTTACTAACGTTCATCATCCTCTTATCCTAAATTAATGCCAATACCTCAAGTCAAATCACAATCACCAACCAACTTCTCCTCGCAAGAGTTCCGGCCTTTCCCGATGTACATAGGGATTCTTCAGTCTTCTTCCTTACTCTCCAACCAACCCACAAACTCCTTAACACTTTAGCCCGCCAACCAACTCTTTGCGTCTTCGCGCCCTTACGTTAAACTCTTAATTATTTCCTTACATAAAACTATATCGTTGCGGCTCGACCGTCCTAAGTGATCTATGTCTATAATCTCGCAATATAATTTAAACTATTACATCACACGCAATTAGGGAATGTGATCCTCTAACAGACTATTCCAGAGCTCCCCCCAATCTGTCGTAAAAATCCAGTTCGCTCAAGCGAACGGTTATACTGTCAAAACAAATACCCTCCAACACACCTATATAAGGTTGACATTTCCACTTTTTTCCTTAAAATTAGCTGTTTCTGTACTCTCAGCAGGTGACTCTCTGGGGGTATAAAAAGATATATTATATAAAATGCCAAGTCACCATACACAGGAGATAGAAACTTATGGCTTTAACAATCTATTATGAAGCAGATGCACCGTTGACCCCGCTTGAAGGTAAAACTGTAGCTGTTGTTGGTTACGGATCACAGGGACATGCTCACGCACAGAACCTACGCGACAGCGGCGTTAACGTTATCGTTGCTCAGCGTCCAGGCGGTAAAAACTACGACCTGGCTAAGGAACATGGTTTCGAGCCTATGGCTGTTGCAGACGCTGTTAAGCAGGCTGACCTGATCATCATCACTCTGCCAGACGAAATTATGAAAGATGTGTACAACGAGCAGATCGCTCCTAACCTGACTTCTGGCAAGACTCTTGGTTTTGCTCACGGTTTCAACGTACACTTCGGTTACATCACTCCTCCAAAGGACATTAACGTTGTTATGATCGCTCCTAAGGGCCCTGGTCACTTGGTTCGTAGCGAATACGTTAAGGGTGGCGGCGTGCCTAACCTTATCGCTGTTTATCAGGATGCTGGTAACGCTAAGGATGTTGCTCTCGCTTGGGCTAACGGTATTGGTGGTGCTCGTGCTGGTATCATCGAAACTACTTTCAAAGAAGAAACTGAAACTGACCTGTTCGGTGAGCAGGTTGTTCTTTGTGGTGGTCTTAGCGAACTTATCAAGGGTGGTTTCCAGACTCTCGTTAACGCTGGCTATCAGCCTGAGATCGCTTACTTCGAATGTCTACATGAAGTTAAACTTATCGTTGACCTCATGTACGAAGGTGGTATCAGCTACATGCGTTACAGTATCTCAAATACTGCTGAATACGGCGACCTTTCTCGTGGCCCACGTATCATCACTGACGAAACTCGCAAAGAAATGCAGAAGTGTCTCGAAGAGATCCAGAAGGGCGAGTTCGCTGAAGAATGGCTCACAGAATACGCCGGCGGCTGCAAAAACTTCAACGCTCTTTACGAAAAAGATCACGACAGTCAGATCGAACAGGTTGGTCGCAAGCTTCGTAAGATGATGAAGTGGATCGATTCTAAAGAAGTATAATTTAGAAATAATTTATAGCTTCTAATTATAAAAAATAAAAGCCGCAGAATATATCGTTCTGCGGCTTTTTTTGTTTTCTCATTCTATATCTACTACAGCGACTTGCTCATCGCAGCCAGTGTTGTATCAATATCATTATCAGTGTGAGCTCCTGAAATAAAGAACGCCTCAAACTGACTCGGAGGCAGCAATATACCTTCCTCCAGCATATTCGCATAATATCTATTGAACGCCTCTATATCAGCACCTTTCGCGTCGGCAAATGATCGAACTTCCCTTTCAGTAAAGAACAAACACGCCATTGCGCCACGCCGCACAAATTGATAGTTCAATCCTTTACTCGCCAGTATCTCACGTACTCCCGCTTCCAACCGCACACAGCTCCGCTCAAGCTTCTCGTAAAACTCCGGCGTCAACTTCGCCAACGCCGCCAGCCCCGCAGCAACCGCCAGCGGATTGCCGCTCAGTGTCCCCGCCTGATACACCGGACCTACTGGCGCCAGCATCTCCATTATCTCTTTTCTACCGCCAAACGCGCCTACCGGCAGCCCGCCGCCAATAACCTTGCCAAGCGTAGTCATATCAGGCTTAATATCATAATACTCCTGTGCTCCGCCCGCCGCCACTCGAAAACCGGTCATAACCTCGTCAAAGATCAGTAGTATATTATTCTCCGACGTTAGCTCTCGCAGCTTAACCAGAAAATCATCACACGGTGCGATCAGCCCCGCATTACCAACTACCGGCTCTATAAATACCGCCGCTATCTCATCTCGGTTCGATTCGATCAACGCCCGAACAGAATCTATATCATTATACATTGCTATTAGCGTATCCTGCGCCGCCCCAGCTGTCACCCCCGGCGAATCTGGCAGGCCAAGTGTCAGTGCCCCCGAACCTGCCGCTACCAGAAAACTATCCGCGTGCCCATGATAACAACCAGCAAACTTTATGAATTTATTACGACCGGTAAACGCTCTTGCCAGTCGCAGCGCTGTCATTGTCGCCTCAGTACCAGAGTTCACCAGCCTCAGCATCTCAATTGATGGAAAAAATGAGATCACCTTCGCCGCCAGCTCGATCTCTGCTCCAGTCGCCGCGCCATAGCTTGTACCTTTCGCCGCTGCGGCACATACCGCTTCTGTTATCGTCGCATGCGCATGCCCCAGTATCATCGGACCCCACGACCCGATATAGTCGATATAAGTCTTATCGTTTTCATCTGTCACCTTCGACCCGGTCGCTGACTTGATAAATACAGGATCACAGCCCACAGAGCCAAAAGCTCGAACCGGAGAATTTACACCACCCGGAATTATTTCCCGGGCACGTTCAAATAATATGCTATTTTTATTCATAACTAACAGAATTCGCCAATAAGGGCCATTGTATAAAATACCGAATAACTATAAGTGCAAAACCGCACCATAACAGTATTATAATTCTTATAACTCCACAGTCAATAACAACTCAATACTAAATTCCTACTCTCTTCATTTGTTTTATCTTTAAATGGCACGCCAAAACCATACAATAGTACAAAATAAATAACTTACTTGAAGGGACAAACGATAATGAAAACTACTGCTATACTATTTATATCTCTACTATCTGCCGTGCTAACTATAAACCAATCCTGCCGTGCTGATAATAACGAACTAACTTTCTCCGCCAACGGCAAGTTTAAGATTGTTCAGTTTACCGATACCCATATCGAAAACGGCGGTGAAAAAGACGCTCGTACCCTAAAGCTTATGTGTGATATCCTTGATAGCGAAAAGCCTGACCTGGTTATCTTCACCGGCGATAATATTGCCGGTGCCGCCGACTACAAAAAAATGATCGACCTCTGTTTTCAACCTGTTATCGACAGAAATATAAAGTGGGCCGCTGTCTTAGGTAACCACGATCAGGAGCCAGACCATAGCAGACATGATATTATGGAATACATCTGCACCAAGCCATACACATTATCCCAAATGGGACCTGACTCTGTCTCCGGCTACTGCAACTATTACCTGACAATAAAATCAACCAAAAACAACTCCGACCAATGGGTGCTATACCTTTTCGACTCAAACTCTTATCCAAGTCAAAAGAACAGAGGTAAGTACGATTGGATTCACACCGATCAGGTGCAATGGTACTCCAATATCTCAAAGCTTATCAACACTGAAGCCGCTGAAAATAGTAAGTCCGTAAAAGCTCTCGCTTTCTTCCATATACCACTGGTAGAATACGCCAAAGGATTCGACAATGGCAACGTACTCTCCGGCCATAAGTTCGAACGCGTCTGCTCAGCCGAGCTAAACTCCGGACTCTTCACCACCATGTTAGAGCTGGGCGATGTCAAAGCCACTTTCTGCGGACACGACCATGTCAACGATTACACAACTGAATACTTCGGTATAAAACTATGCTATGGCCGCGCTACCGGCTACAATACCTACGGCGACGACAAACTAGATAAGGGCGCACGCGTAATTATCATCGATGAAGAAACCGGAACCTTCCAGACAAGAGTTGTTGAAAGTAAACTTTAAACTGCTTTCGTCTCCTTATTAATAGCCCCGACCACAACAGTCGCTGCTCTTGCCAAACCGATTAATAAAAAAGTATCGCAACGCATCTATAACGTGGTCGTGTACCCCGTCCTTATGCGGCAGCTCCGAAACCACGCCCAGGCTCTTTTTATAGCGCAGCGACATCATCGCTTTAATCAGCCCGCGACATTTCGGATCGATAAATAGCCGAACAGTATTATCGCCAGATAAAATATAATCGCGTATGATCTCGATACCATCTGATATCCGACTCGCTCGCGATGTGCAGTTAATACCAACTCCCGCCAGCTCAGTTACCGGCGACGTACCGGTAATATCGTTTCGCTGTCGACCGGCCGGATCACAAAAGTTACCGTTAAATGTATACGGCCATTTATCACGAATTATTCGCGAATGCTCTGCCAGTGTTGTCCTAGCCTGGATATGTTCGTCCAGCACATACACGCACCCGTTCCGCACCTGTATAAACAAACACGCCAGCGGATTACTATAGCCAAAGTCTATCGCTCGATAGCTCTCTGCATTATGATCATATCCGATCTGCTTAACATTCAACCGCTCCTCAAAATCGGAAAATACCAGGTCCTCTGCACTCGGCCGCAAGCACAACATCTCGGCCTCCCAGCTCTTGCGACTGCTCCGCCGCTTCTGTGCAATTGCATCATCGATCGAAAAGTATCCGTCCGCTTCTTTCGCCCGTCCCTTACAATCTTCATAAAGATAACACTGTGAACACTCCCTCCCGCTGCACTTCTCCAACACCTCCATCAAACACCAGCGAAACACCTTCACTTTCGAACTGTCAGCATCATTCACCAACTGACTCATCAGCCCAAACGGCATATGCATCGTCGACAGCGCCTCGAGTCGAGCCGGTATATTATGTTTACTCTGCGTAACATACTGTGCTGCCTGCCATATATCAGGGTCAAATAGTTCTACCTCATCACACCGTAGCCGCTGTACATGATTACCGCGTACACTGCTCTGCGATTGCGTTAACACCTGTGCTATCGAATCATTCTTAAATCGCGATTGGCGCGCAGTAACTTTCCCTGCCAGAAAATCATCATATCCATTATCGATCATACCACGAAAGTATGAATACATCTGCTGTGCCTGCTGTTCCGAGCCGCCCAATATCCGCACCTCACATCGAGGCTTAAATATACAGTCCAGAAACGTTGCCGCTGCGCCCAGCTGTGTCTTACCACCACCCCGATTAGCCCAAACTATAACGTCTCTGTTTTGGCTGTGGTCTGCCAAAAATGAATACGCCAGATAATCGAACGGAGCATCATGATGAGGGCAGATCTTTTTACGTGGAAAGCTTATTCCAAGATACGCCCTTAAATATGCCGACAGCTGCGACGGCGTACTCGGCGATATTTTACGTAGCCGACTCAACACACGAATGATTTTTTGTTGTTCTGTTTTCATAATAGTTTAAAATAATTCTAATGGCTGAAGCTAATGTATTACAATCTTTTGCCCTCTGGTGTGCTTCTATGCCGGTCTGGGTATACATTGCGGCGATGGTTACAGTTATTCTACTGGCGGTCAGACCCAAAGCAGGAAAGTAGTCGACATCCTGTAAGTCTGGTAAAATCAGCACCTTGCAGGTGAGGTAAATGCCAAGCTTTTGCAAAGCTTTTACTCCGTCGAGGACTAGACTGCTATAATTAGTCTGTCATACTATCGCGATCAATGGTCAGTACTGCTTGCTGGAATTATTCCTTCAGCAAGAGTTGTAAGCATTTTCTTCGCCTGCTCTTCTGATATCTCACAATCTTCTTGTGTTTTTTCTGATTGTTCTTTTTTCGCTGTCCGAATATTTTCTATACACTTTGCCAGTATATCAACCGCCGCCTTACGTGCCGTATCATCCTTATCATGTCCAAGCAGCTCTACCAGCCGATCACTTGCCGCTGTGCCGTGTCGCATCAACCGACACCGCGTTTGCAACTCTTCTTTTTTGTACAACAGTTCCATATAATCACAAAACTCAACATCACGAAAACAATCGATTAGCTTCTCTTTACTTATCCGCATCCGATGACATATATCTTCATCACACACCCCATCAAATACAGCACAAGCAATATCACGATACCTCTTAGCAATCATAACAACCTCCAAAATTATACCCCACGAAATTCCTTTAGTATTCTTCATTACTTTCCAATCAAATCACATACTACCAAACACCCACACCCGCCAACCAACTCTTTGCGACTTAGCCTCAAATTCTTCTATTTACTTTTCTTCCCTCTGCGTCTTCACGCCTCTGCGAGAAAAAATCCTCTCTTAATTTTCTTATCCTAAAAATCCTAGCATCCTAGCCAATTTCTTCTTCTGCTTCCTTTGCGGGTGCCAAGCACCTTGCGTCTTTGCGTGAAACCCTTCTTATTTTTTCTTTCTTCTTATGTCTGTAGATCACCCCCCAGCCAAATCATACAAATAATACCCCGGCTTACTACCAACCCGCATCTTTATCATCGCCAAATACCATCGCAATTCTCCTTCGCTCGCTTCTCGCTTCCTCGCCGAACGATTATAATGACAACAGAACGAATGCATACTACACACCAGCGATTCCCGCTTATCGTTCGCCAGCCGATCAAACGCTCTCTCCATATTCGATATCGTATCATTGCAATCTATCCCCACCTCATACAGCTTCCTCACCATCATATCCTTTTCATCCGTCACTAGGTTATCATACTCCCTAAACCCCGCTCGACCAAAACAGTTTGTATACTTCGCCATAACCGCAATAGCTTCAATATACCTCACACCAACTAACCACACCGTCCGGCGGATCAGTTCACTCGCCAACCCTATCCCACGAAACTGCGGCAGAACAACCAGCCGGCTGATCGTTCGCAGTTCGTGATTTAACACACTCAATTTCAGCTCTTGTGGATACCCACCAAAGTGACCAGCCAATACCCTATTCCTCGCCGCACAATTCGCATGTGGATAGCTATAGACTATTATCGCGACCGGCTCACCACTACCCATCTGCAGTGCAAATATATCAGACGGAAAGTGTAAGCTCCCGTTCCGATAATGATACCCCGCAAATCTTTCCCATAGCCGCCGCTCAGCTCGGACAACCTCCAGTCCAGCCAACAGCCCACCATCAGCCTCGCCAATATACCCCATTGCATATGTACTATTCATTTTGCTTACCCCCAACCTGTTCTATATTAAACCCGGTGCCAAGCGACTTACGTATTATTGTATCAGGCAGCAGAAAATCATGACAGCTCTCGCTTACACCCGCCGCGATAAAGCACGTACCTGTCTTATCGACTATCCGGCGAATATTGCACGATATTACCGCAGCCGATATATCGTCCAGACAGTTACAAAATTCATCCGCTATTATAACCTCCGGCTTATCTGCCAACGCTCGTACCAGTCGAAATCGATATTGCTGACCAGCACTCAAATGATCATAGCTATCGATCATCAACGCCGCCTCCGACAACCCGACACTGCTCAGCAGTTTCATTGCAACACCCAACGGCACATCGCCAAGACAATCTACCAAAGGCAACGCCCGATTAAAGTGCATCGTACCAAGGTCAGCTACTCTATACTGATCCTTTACCAGGTTAGCCTTCAGCGTTCTCAATATCGTCGTCTTACCAGATCCGCTCGGCCCAACTATACTCGTTACTGTACCACTCGCAATTGTGATCGGCATATTCTCAACCACAACCTTACGAGCCGATAGCATCTCAGCGATCGCAAACGTATCAGCAACTTTACGCGTACGCCTACTCTGCCCCAGCGTAACCTTATAACTCCTACTTATATTATAAGTCTTCATTCGTACTCCATAAAAAAAATTATCTATAACAAAACCCACATACAAACTTATTCCCTCTTCTCCTTCGCGCCTCTGCGAGAACCAACTCTTCTCATATTTTTCTTATCCTAAAAATCCTGGCATCCTAGCCAATTTCTTCTTCTTCCCTTAGCGGGTGCGAAGCACTTTGCGCCTTTGCGTGAAACCCTCTTCTCCTCAGTACCCTCTGTAGTAAAAAATCTTCTCAATACCGCCATCTCCAACCAACCCACAAACTCCCAAATCCTCATCCCCTCCAACCAACCCTTTGCGTCTTCGCGTCTTTGCGTTAAACCTCTTAATTCTCTTCTTACATAAATTATTGGTTGCGGCTAGACCGCCCTATGAACTTCATGGTAAAAAAAACTCTTAATCTCTTCCCAATCTTAACCCAGCCACGATCTTCCTCGCCCGATATTCCGTCACCTTATACTTCTGCGCCAGCCGCCTATACCCAATATTATTCGCCACATGGTCATATGCCATCTCCTTCTCAACCTCACTCAGCGAACTATTACCAACACATGCGATCAGCTTTTCACGACAGAGCAGCAGCCTCTTCAGCCTCGTGATCCGCAACCCCACAGCCCGCCGGCCAATACCTGTTATCTGTGAGATACGTTTAACCGACATCCCATAATGAAAACATAGCTGCATAAACCTCCTGTCACCAGCCCGCAAAAAGCATAACCTCTCATTGACCAATGCCATTTCTGAAGCCCTATCCTTTATCCTGTTCTTATAATCAACATTTTCATATAGATGTCGCACTACCATATTACACTCCGAACTTGTTAAGTAATCACTCGCTTGTTTCTAGATGTTAGATGTTTATCTAACAAAATATATAACATTAATAACTAACTTTCAAATAAAATTATTATTTAAATAACATATCTATCATTAGTTTGTTGACTATCAAACATTTATGGGATATATTTTTTTAGATAGTTAATAACAATGCATAAGTAGCTCAAGCATCTTGCTTGTCTCACTGCTCTATACAATATATTGCGAAGCTCGTTGTGATTTATAACTAGTTAATTTGCCGTAAATAATATAATTCCAAATAGTAGGGCGGTTTACTTTATATTTATAGCTTGTAAGTGCCTTATATAAATGATATTACGATTTTCTCCTAGTTAACAGCTCGCATGATGCCAAGCTTGTGGCCCAGGGATGGGCTTTTTCTCTTAAGTAGCACAAGCATCCTTGCTTGTGATTCTTGATATGACATTGCAAAATCTAAATAGAGTTATGGCGTGAAAGTTACACAATGTATTGACTTTCTCTTCCAGACAACACGCCCGTAAATGGCGAATTTTTATTTCCAGCAAAGCAAGCAGGGGCCCAACAACCTTAAAATAGTTTTATTTGCTAAACTTACGGAACTAAATTATGACTTTAGGAACGATAATCAGACAAAAGCGCGAAAAGCTGAGTGTCACCCTTGACGAACTGGCCAGGCTAACTGGTTTTAGTAAACCATACTTATCTACTGTCGAGACCGGCAAAGTTAAAAACCCGCCTAGCGACGATCTACTGGTAAGGCTTGAAACTCACCTCGGATTTGAAAAAGGGTTTCTACTTCATATTGCTCATATGGAAAGAGTTCCCGCCGATATTAAAAGCAGCCTGGAAGAGGGCAAAGCGGAAAACACCAGGCTAAAGGCCATTATCCGCAAACTCATCGAAAGCAATTCCGAAACTCAATCTGATGACCCGGAGCTGCGCCAGCTGGTATCGAATATCACCGAGCCAACTGCTGATAAATATCCCGGCAGACTCGTACCCATCATTAACAAAGTATCTGCCGGATACCCCGTTGACTATAGCGACCTCGATTACCCCGCCGGCGGTGCCGATGACTATGTGCGATGTCCAGATCTGCATGACCCAAACGCATTCGCTGTTAGAGTCGTCGGCGATTCCATGACACCAAAGTTTTGCGAAGGTGACATTGTCATCTTCTCGCCTGCCAGACAGGTTGAAAATGGAGACGACTGCTTTGTCAGATTGACCGACCCGCACGAAGCAACTTTTAAACGTGTATACTTCGAGCCGGACAATATGTTCCGACTACAGCCCCGAAACCAACATTACTCACCACTCTTCGTCCCAGGCGAAAAGATCAACGGCCTATGGAAAGCGATCATCCGCTACGAACAACTCTAACCCCGCAAAACCACCCACCTCAACTAACCTGGTATAGAAGTTTACACAATAATTAAACTATTTTCCCCCGCCCTCGGAGAATATAACCTACCAGCAAATTACCAAATACCCCCACAATCTGTCTCCGACAAATCGGAGCTGGCTCCAAAATCCAGCCCGATATCATCGGGCGGTTATCCTCTCCCCCCCAAAAAAAACTAAAAATCAGCCCAAATCTCACCTCGCTCAAAGCACAACTATATTATTAGCATGAACCACAGCCTTCTTATGATGCTTATCATCACTAGAGTTCAGCATAGCATTAATCTCAACTGACGATTTATCCGCTATCCCCTTGGCCGTCTCATTGATCATAACAACGTCGCCCACCTTAAAGCTGCCGCTTACACCGGTTATACCAACCGCCAGTAAACTCTTACCTGCCGAGACCGCCTTCGCTGCACCTGCGTCTACTGCTATCACACCCGCAGCCTTACAGTTCAGTATCCACCTCTTACGATTACTCAGCTTCCGGTACGGCATAAACAGCGTGCCTACTTCCTCGCCCGCCATTATCCTGCTTATCACGCTCTGCTCATTTCCATTAGCCAGGATTACCCTACACCCGCCTCGAGCTGCTATCTTTATCGCGCTCAGCTTAGTCTTCATCCCGCCAGTTCCAACATCACTACCAGCACCAGCCGCCATCGCTTCTACTTCTTCCGTTATCTCGTGCACTGTACGAAGCAGTTCTGCTTTTGGGTTCTTCCTCGGGTTACTATCGTACAGACCGTCAACGTCAGTCAAAACAACTAACAGCTCCGCATCGATCTTCGACGCCATCAGTGCCGACAGTTTATCATTATCGCCAAACGCCAGATCGATCTCTTCAATTGAGATACTGTCATTCTCATTTACGATCGGAACAACCCCCATACTCAGCAGCGTCTCAACACTATTCTTCAGGTTCAGATAATATTTACGATTATTCATTATCGAGCTGGTCAATAATATCTGGCCAACATTCAGACCATACTTACTAAACGCTTTCTGATAATGGTGCATAAGTATACTCTGACCAACCGAAGCTAGCGCCTGACGAACCTTTACTTCCTTCGCCGGCTTACTTATCGACAGTGCCTTACGGCCCATGCCAATAGCACCAGAGGTCACCAGGATAACCTGTTTACCTGACTTGTGCATCGCCGATATCTCACTCGCCAGCTTCTCGATCATCTGCTCGTTCACACCGTCCGCCTGGCTCAGTACATTAGTACCAACCTTAACAACAACACGCTTTATCTTATCAAATTTACGTAGCATCTATTTCCTTCTAAGTAGCACAAGCGTCCTCGCTTGTGATTCTTAATACAACATTGCCAACCATCTAAACTAACTCAGTATACAAATTACACAATAATCTTATTTATCTTCTTATCCTCTAATACCTGCAAAAAATTCTTCTTCTTCCACCTTTGCGGGTGCTATGTACCTTGCGTCTCCCCAGCTTCCCCTTATCGGTGTTCATCCGTACTACTGTCTCCCAAAACATTGTTTTTATGTTCGATTATTTCTTGTATCACCTGAAACTCATTTAGCAATAGAGATCAATAACCGTACCGCAAACATACGAACTCTTAAATAAATTAGCCTCGAGCATAGCGAGAAACCGGAGCTTATTTCTTATTTCTTGTTTCTTATTACTTTTGGTTGCGACTTCGCGTTAAACTCCTATATTTTTTTCTTCTTCCTTTGCGGGTGCGAAGCACCTTGCGTCTTTGCGTGAACAATTCTTAATTATTCTTCTTCTTAAACCTGTGCAAATTAATCAATCAGCAGTTTGCGGTAGCAAACACCTTTTAACTGAATCTGTGGATCATACAAACCTTTTACTTTTTACCTTTTCACCTTTTACCCATACATTCTTCCCTCCATCATTGTATTCGGATTTCCACACTTTTCAAGCCGCAATAATCCATCCAGTCACAACCTATTTCTACCTCCATCAAAATTTTTTCCAAACCAAATCTTCAATCCCGGCGTAATATATCTTGTCCAGCAGCTGGAATATTGGTATATATTTCTCTGGAAATAATATGGTTTGTCAGAACAAACTCGGTTCTGACCTTACTTTTAACCGATAAAATATTTTACTACAGGCTATAGTAATGAGCGAAAATAATAGTTATCATCCTGATATTACACAACTTACAGAAAAAGTACAGCAGGCATCTTCTTTTGTCAATACTCTCATGGAGCAGGTCGATAAAGTCATCGTCGGCCAGCGATATATGGTCGAACGTATCATTATCGCCATGTTAAGTAACGGCCATATACTTATCGAAGGTGTACCAGGCCTTGCAAAAACACTTACTGTCACTACTCTGGCAAAAGCTCTACAGGCCTCCTTCCAGCGACTTCAGTTTACTCCTGACCTACTGCCAGCCGACCTTGTCGGTACCCAGATATACAACCCGCAGAAGTCGGAGTTCTACAATAAAAAGGGACCCATCTTTGCCAATATCATACTCGCTGACGAAATAAATCGTGCCCCGGCAAAGGTGCAGAGTGCTCTGCTCGAAGCCATGCAGGAACGTCAGGTCACTATCGGCAACGAAACCATGGAGCTGCCAAAGCCCTTTATGGTACTCGCTACCCAGAACCCGATCGAGCAGGAGGGGACCTACCCGCTGCCCGAGGCGCAGACCGACCGCTTTATGCTCAAAGTTAAAGTTTCTTACCCCACCAAGCAGCAGGAACGCGAGATCCTCGATCTTATGGGCAAAACTGCAACCAGCTTTGACATTAAACCGGTTATCACTCCACAGGAGATCGCAGACGTTCGTAAAATTATCGATATGATCTACATCGACGACCGGATCAAGGATTATATCGTTAACATTATCGACGCCACCCGCAACCCAGCCGACTACGGCCTGGACGTCTCAGACCTTATCTCGTTCGGCGCCTCGCCTCGTGCTACGATCAGCCTTACCATCGCCGCAAAAGCTTGTGCTTTCCTTGCCGGCAGAGCCTTCGTCACCCCGCAAGATATCAAAAATATCGGGCCAGACGTGCTAAGGCACCGAGTTATCGTTAGTTACGAAGCTGAAGCCGAAGAAAAAACCTCCGACGATATTATCAAAACTATTTTCGATAATATCGAAGTTCCATAATAAGGTAGCACAAGTCCCGAAGAACATCGGGACTTGTGATTCTTGATATAACTTTGCCAATCATCCCAACTATTATGGTATAAAAGTTACACAACATTCTGACATTTTATTTTGGGCAACAAGCCAAAAAATATTGAACCTATAAATCTTTTTTTCGTATCAATTATAGACAAAACAAAAACCTTTTTTTATTTTCCCAACATACACACTCCCTAAGAAAAAGCATCCGACTAAACTCCGGGTGCTTTTTTTTACATACCCCAGCCACCACTAAACTTCTTCACATTTACACTTCTGCACTTCTGCACTTCTGCACTTTCCCACTTTTGCACGTTTCCAAAAAAATATGGATAATTCCTTGATGTTAAACCGATATAACATATAATTCAATATGAGTTACATGTGGTCGGTAGTGCAATACTTCCTACCAATAATTACTAAAATTTCGTTTGGGAGTGTAAAATGAGTAATAATCTTATTAGATTTCTGTTTTCTGCCTTATTATTTAACCTGTTTTCTATTTCTGCCTTTGCCCTAAACGGCAATCTACCCGGCGACGGCACAGAAGATAACCCTTACCTTATCGAAGATAGTATCGATTTATGTGTATTTGCAAATAGTGTGAATGCCTCAAAATACTGGTCTACCGGAGTGCACGCTCGCCTTACTGCCGATGTTAACGGCTGTTACGGGGCTTATACGATATTATCTGATGCCATAATTGCAGGGCAAAATTATTTGGATACACATCCAATTGAAAGTCATTTCCGCAGGGTACCTATAAATGAAGTTGTAATTGACGATACTATACCTGTTGTTTCTAATGATGGTATTATTTATTTACCAGCAATTGAATATAATGGAGTAGAGTATGAAGATATAACCACTCATGAAATTGCTACTGGCTATTCAGGTATTTTCGATGGTGCTGGGTATTCTATATATTATTATCTCACCACTTATGATAGTTATGCTTATGATAGTGCATATTGCGGTGTTTTTGGAAAGATCAATTCCTCGGGTGTTGTTAAAAATCTTGTGGTTGATAATATCGACGTGATTGCCGCTAACGTTACAGGTATCATATGTGGTGAAAACGAAGGATTGATCGATAACTGTGTCACATCAGGTACTTTAACCTACGGTACTGCCATTGGTGGTATTTGCGGCATAAATAAAGGTATGATTACTAACTCCAGCTTTCGTGGTGTGGTTCAGGCTGTTAATGATGCTGGCGGTATCGCCGGTATAAACTATGGCCAGATCGATCAGTGTTGCGTAAAGGCTAATATTAGAGCCAAGTCATACGCCGGCGGTATAGCTGGTATAAACGGTGACTACGAAAACTCCACCGAGGCTTATATCACAAATTCTTATGCAATTGGCTCTGTCTATTCTAGTATGGGTGCTCTTTGCTTTAATCGCAATGGAATGGACGTAAATTATGATTGTGGTACTTTACCAGAGTTTGATAATAACTACGCTGGTGGTATTACTGCTCTTAATGTTGCTGGTAGTGTAGAGTACTGCTATTGTTCAACTGATGCATTAAATGGTGCTGGTACTGTTCTTAGTGGAAACTATTGCAATATTACTGACCGTGCTCTCGATGGTACTACTCTCGCTTCTTTCGCCAGAAGCTCCGCTCCCCAATCTCAATATCAATGGACAGATTCTGAAATGCTCATCGCTGATAACTGGCTCAATGCCGGCTGGATAAATGACGATATATGGCAAATTGACGATAATAGCTATCCAATTCTTGCTAATACTTCTGTGGTCGATAATTGGGATCGCTTTGACGCTCAGCGGTATTTACCTGGAGACCCGGAACCAGACCCGGAACCGGAGGTTGTACATCATTATTCGCTTGCTCTGGAACAGGGTATGAAAACTTTTAGTTTCGGCTCATCAACAATTCTAGATGCTAAACTATTCGACGATGACGTCGAAGTTACTGAAGATTGTTCTATTACCTGGGAACGTATAAGCGTTGTTGATAATGACTGGTATGACGATTGTTACATCATGGAAGATGGCATGATATACAATACTAATAGTACTGGTAATGTGGCACGTCTGACTTTCAAGGCAACTGCAACTATTGGTGATAAACAATTAAGTAAAGAATGTAGTGTCTGCCTATTGCCGAAAATTGAAGAGCAAACAATGCGTATAAATAAAGCTATTGTTAAAGCCGCTCCAAATAGAAACAAACCAAATGATCTCCTCTATTTGTCTATGGCTGGGCTGGACTATCCTGATATTATAGCTGAAGATATTGAACGAGATTCTACTATTACCGTTGAAATATTCGAAGAAGATAATCCAGACTTTACTCCAATACTTCGCGTATTCGATATCGAAGAAACCTATGACAGTTCTGTATACTTCGGCAAGGTAGTTGATACTGCAAAAATAATCAACACAAAATTAAACTATTTAGGTGTAAACTTTAAATCAGGACGTCACTATAGCTTTAGCGAACGTACAGCTACACTCAAACTAAGGGGCCTTGACCTTACCGGACTGACCGATGGTTTTACTGTTCGTATCTCAAACAACCAGTTTATCGCTCAGGCCAATGCCGCTGATGTTTGTGCCCCCGGAAATGCTAAAAGCCTGATTGCAAGAGATATAAATGGTTCAAGACCTATTCCTATATGCCTGACCAAAAATATTTCTAATCATGTCAATGGCCTTAAAGTCAAAAGCAGAGCCAGTACCTCTGGTAGGCGTAATGGTGCCGTTTTAATTTCTGGTTATTACTCACTATCACAGCAGGCCGATCTTATCAGCAATGGCTTGGCCGTCAAATTAGGCGACAATAACGAACTGAGAATAAATAGTGATATTGCGTCATATAGTGACGATGGTTTAGATAGCTCAGACCCCGACATCACAGTAAACGATACTCCTAATATTGCCGAAGTAAAAAATGGTGTATATTTTGTGAAGTATAGTTGTGGTTTACCAGGTGAAAAACAGACTATAGTTAAAGGTGTCTTTAACTCTCGTAGCCAAAGATTTATATTGAAGGTATTCAATATAGAAACTGAAAAAGTTGATACGACAGACGTCCAGTTCAAAATAGCTCCTTTTGAACCCGGCAGTATTATGGGCGTTTTTGACGACCTGGACAATAGCGACTTAATAAATGGATAAATAAAAAAAAGCCCGTCACATTCCACCGACGGGCTTTTTTCTCTTCTAAGTATCACATCGCCAATTATCTCAACACCTCCCAACCAACCAAGTCACCTTTAAACTTATTCACTTTTTCACATTTACACTTCTGCACTTTCCCACTTTCCCACAAAAAATGGATAATTCCTTGATGTTAAACCGATATAACATATAATTCAATATGTGTTACATATGGTCGGTAGTGCAATACTTCCTACCAATAATTACTAAAATTTCGTTTGGGAGTGTAAAAATGAGTAATAATCTTATTAGATTTCTGTTTTCTGCCTTATTATTTAACCTGTTTTCTATTTCTGCCTTTGCCCTAAACGGCAATCTACCCGGTGACGGCACAGAAGATAACCCTTACCTTATCGAAGATAGTATCGATATGCTGGAATTTGCCAATAGTGCAAACGCTGCAAAATATTGGTCAATCGGAGTCTACTCTTCTCTAGCCGCTAATATTGATATGTCTTCTTATTCAGATACTTTCACCAGTGCTCTGGTAGCTGGCTGTTATCTTGATGAAGTACCTGCTACTCATGTTCGCCAGATACCTATTTTTGAAGATACTTCTAATACCTCTGATTCAGGAGGAAGCATATTATTCTTACCAGTAGTTGAATATACCGGCTTTCAGTACGAAGATACAACCACCTTGGAAGTTGTAACTGGCTATTCAGGTGTTTTCGATGGCGCTGGATATGCTATCTGCAATTTTACTATTTCTCAGTTAGATGATTATGGAAATTCATATTGCGGTATTTTTGGCAAGATCAATAACACAGGTGTGGTTAAAAATCTAGAAGTTAATGATGTCGAGATTACTGCTGGCTATAATTATGCCGGTACCATTTGCGGTGAAAACAATGGACTGATCGATAATTGTATTGTTGATGGTACTGTAACCTATGGTACTGCTATTGGTGGTATTTGCGGTATAAATAAAGGCATGGTCACAAAATCCAGCTTTTTTGGACTGGCCCAGGCATTAAATGATGCTGGCGGTATCGCAGGTATAAACTACGGCCAGATCGATCAATGTTGCGTAAAGGCAAATGTTAGAGCCAAGTCATACGCTGGCGGCATAGCCGGCATAAATGGAGATTACGAAAGTTCAATAGAAGCTTATATTACCAATTCATACGCAATTGGTTCTGTCTATTCACAAAGAAACGCCCTTTATTTTGATCGCTTTGGTTATTACTATGGAGAGAATACTTCGTCTCGGTCAGGTTATAATCATTATGCAGGTGGTATTACAGCTCTTAATGCTGCCGGTAAGGTTGAGTATTGCTATTGTTCAACTAATGACTTAAAGGTTACGGCTACTTATGCCATAGAACGATATCGTGATGCTACGGATCTTGAGCTGGATGGTATTACCATTGCTTCTTTTGCCAGAAATCTTACAAATAATACTCAAGCTCAAATGTTTGTTGCTGAAAATTGGTTTAATGCTGGTTGGGAAAATGGCGATGTTTGGCTAATAACTGATAACAGTTATCCTGTACTTGTTAATACCTTTGTGGTCGATAAATGGGACAATGTTGATATCCTTTCCCTTTTACCTGGGGAAGATGCTATTCATAAGTATTCGCTTGAAGTAGAGCAGGGTGCGAAAGCCTTTAGCTATGGTCATTCAACTACACTTGCTGTCAAACTATTGGACGATGGTGTTGAAGTTACAGATGATTATTCTGTTACCTGGGATCGTAATAGATTCAGTTCCAATATTCAATGGTTAGACCAATGCTATTCAATTGAAAATGGCTTAATATACAATACCAATACGACAGGTTATGACCAAAGTCTATCTCTTTATCCAAAAGTAACTTTGGGAAATTTAACATTAACTGATAGATGTGACTTCACTCTTCTATCCAAGAAGAAAACTTCTACAGGAAGTATTAAGAAAGCCGTTATTAAAGCTTCACGTAATAGAAACATACCTAACGATAGTCTATTATTGACAATGGATAGTAGATTTTTCCCAACACTGGTTGCTGAAGATATTGAACATGATTCTACTATTACCGTTGAAATCTATGAACAATATAATTCAAACTTTACCCCTATAGTCCGTGTATTTGATCTTGATGAAACCATTGAACTTGACTGGTCTGGATATAATGTTATTAAAAAGGTAAAGAAAATTAAAAATAAATCTAATTATTTAGACCTAAATATTGGCAGGGGAAATTCCCTGTTCTACTTAAAAAATCTTGATCTTACCGGTCTGACCGAAAGTATTTCAGTTCGTATTTCTAATAGCCATTTTGCTACTGAAGCTCAAGCAGTGGATATGTATTTACCAGGAGACTCAAAAAGTATACTTGCCGCTGATATAAATGGCAGCAGGTCAATACCTATATGTCTGACCAAAAATGTAGCTAATCATGTAAATGCCCTTAAGGTCAAATGCAGAGCCAGTACCAGTAAGGTTATAACAACTGATGACTATTCCTATACCAGTCCTAAACGCAATGGTGCAATAATCATTTCTGGCCAGTTTTCACTAGCTCAACAAAATGATCTTCTCAATAATGGCTTTGCGGTTAGTTGGGGTGGTGGGGGTGAGCTACGGGTTAATAGTGATATTGCTAGATATAGAGATAGTGGCCTTAGGTCTTCATACGGTGATGTGAACGAAAGTGATGCGCCATATATTACCGAAGTCAAAAGTGGTGTATATTTTGTGAAGTATAGTTGTGGTTTACCAGGTGAAAAACAGACTATAGTTAAAGGTGTCTTTAATACCCGCAGTCAAAGATTTATATTGAAGGTTTATAATATAAAAACTTATATGACTAGTGCCAGAGGTGTTAGTTTTGAAATAGCTCCTTTTGAACCCGGCAGTATATGGGGCGTTTTTGACGATTTTATACCTTAAAATAAAAAACAACTCGATATATAAATAAACAAAAAAAAGCCCGTCACATTCCACCGACGGGCTTTTTTCTCTTCTAAGTAGCACAAGCGTCCTCGCTTGTGATTCTTGCTATAACTTTGCCAACCATCTCAAAGAATCTGGTATATAAGTCACACAAAATTCTGAAATTTCTTCTATGCAGCACACCCTCAATCGAGATTCTTAAGTCTTCTACCATATTTCCCAACCAAATCACAAACTCCCAAATCCTCAACCCCTCCAACCAAACCTCTGCGTCTTCACGAGCTCTGCGAGAACCAACTCTTTGACCTGCTAAACAGATGACGGACACTTCGGGAGAGGTTATAATGTACTTGGTTCCCAAGATAACAGGAGTGATCCAATGGCAAAACATTACAATGATGAGTTTAGGTTACAGGCAGCGAAGCTGGTAGTTGAGAGTGGATATTCATATAAAGAGGCGGGCAAACGCCTTGGAGTAAGTGATTGGTCTATTCGCCAGTGGGTAATTAAGTTTCGTGAAAATGGGCAGTTACCGCCGGAAGGTACACCATGCCCAGAGGTTGAAGAGCTAAAGCGTCTTCGTAAAGAGAACGCACAACTTCAGTTGGAAAATGAAATTTTAAAAAAAGCGACGGCGTACTTTGCCAAGGATTCATTATGAGGTATCAGTGGGTCAAAGAGCATAAATCTACCTACTCAGTAGCACTCATGTGCCGGGTATTGCAGGTCAGCAACAGCGGTTATTATCAATGGTTAACAGGTAAACCATCTCTGAGCCTGCAAAAACGTGAGAAGATAGCAGAGGCAGTTGTCTTTAGTCATGAGCAAAGCAATGGCATCTACGGCTATCGAAAAGTCCAGCAAGACCTTATAGAAGAAGATATACCCTGCTGTGAAGAGACTGTACGCCGGGTAATGAAAGAAGTTGGAATTCGCTCCAGAATAAAACGTAAATTTGTTGTAACTACCAATTCAGAGCATAGTTACTCTGTTGCAGATAATGTTGTATCTAGAGACTTTACCGCAGTAGAGCCTAACAAAAAGTGGCTGACAGATATAACTTATGTAAATACTAATGAAGGCTGGCTCTACCTTGCCGCTGTTTTGGATGTATTTAGCCGTAAGGTTGTCGGCTGGTCTATGAGCGATAAGATCGATACTGCCCTGGTAAAATCTGCTCTTAATATGGCAGTTAGCCATAGAGTTCCGGAACCAGGTTTAATACACCATAGCGACCGTGGTGTTCAGTATGCTTCAGATTCATATCAGCAGGTATTAAAGGATTTGGATATTGTTTGCAGTATGAGCCGTAAAGGTAACTGCTGGGATAATGCGATGATGGAAAGTTTTTTCGGCAGCGTAAAGACTGAATGTGTATACCTTAACAAATATTCAACCAGAGAGCAGGCAAAACAGGACCTTTTCAAATACATAGAAATATTTTATAATCGTAAACGTCGGCACGCATCACTTGGCTATATCAGCCCAGAAGAATTCGAACGCCGACACAAACTAAACAAGGAACAGGCAGCATGAAAAATCCCATGAAGTGTCCGTCATCTATTTAGCAGGTCACTTCTCTTAATCTTCTTATCCTAAAAATCCTCGCATCCTAGCCAATTTCTCTTCTTTTCCCCTTTGCGGGTGCGAAGCACCTTGCGCCTTTGCGTGAAATCCTCTTCTTCTCTGTACTACTATTCATCAACTTCTTGTTTTATATGTGTCATTATTTTTCACATTCAATGTAACTTGCTAAATAATCGCACGTTACATCCTCGTTAAAAGCACACGAACTTTGCAGGTTAATAACCTTAATTCGCTATCCTAATCATCATCTTCTTATCCTCTAATCCCTGCAAAAAATTCTTCTTCTCTGTGTTCTCTGTGCCCTCTGTGGTAAAAAATCTTCTCAATGCCATCATCTCCAACCACCCCAAAATTGCCAACCAAATCTTTGCGACTTCGCGCCTTTGCGTTAAAATCTTAATACTCTTCTTATATTAAACTATTGGTTGCGGCTCGACCGCCCTAAGCCCTCTGTGGTAAAAAATCTTCTCAATGCCACCATCTCCAACCAACTCTTTGCGTCTTCGCGACCTTGCGTTAAAATCTTAAATTCTATTCCCCATCAATACTCATATTCCTGACCATCGCCATCCGGCCCCTGACCATGATACAGATATAGTGCACCATAAGACCAGTTAGCCCCCTTTATACCCGGATAATTAAATCTATCCATTGTCAGTGCAACATATCTGGCAGGATAACCTTCCGGCAGCGGCACAACATTCGTCCACACTCGCGTCCCGCTCCGCTCATCCCACGGTGGCAGATCCAACTGAAGCTTACCCAGCTGCTTTAGCCCCGGATAGCTGAATACATACATACACCTGTCAGCACTGCCAAACATACAATAGCGACTATCGCCGATCTTCTGGATCTGGGTACCTGTAGAGTCTACTCCAACCGGCCCGGCGATCTTCTTGTACCCGCCGTCCCATCTGTCAGACTCTCTCACTACCGCTCTGTACGGCCCATCTGTATTTTCACACAGCAGCATCCGCCACTTACTCGCATCTTTATCATATATAATATGTGCATCTTCATAATTACCCACCAGCTGCATTTCCTTAGCCTTCATAACCACCATCCCAAAACGCGGATCGCGATCACTCTCAACAGCCCATATCTGTTTCGGGTCCTTATGGTCTACCATCGCATAACTGCTAAACCCAGTTGTCAACCCGCGCCAGCTGCCCACCGTCTCATCATAAAATATATGTGACGCAATCTCATTTCTCAATAACCCGTCACCCCGGTCAAATACAATTATCCCTTCCAGCTTCAGGTCAAACACCGACGCATCCATACTGAACACTCCCTGCACATGGTGCGGCAGCTGTCTGCCCCGTATAGATATCGTATACCACAATCTTCCCTCGTCCATATACGGCCTGCCGTCCTGATAGGTTACCGCTCTCAGATCTGCCAACCCAACTCCCGCCGAGATAGCAGACTTCACACGTGAGACCTCTACCATACTGCC
This sequence comes from Sedimentisphaerales bacterium, assembly GCA_963667715.1. Classification (GTDB taxonomy): domain Bacteria; phylum Planctomycetota; class Phycisphaerae; order Sedimentisphaerales; family SM23-30; genus JAFGDI01. Next base: position 158,439 of record OY763926.1, read on the forward strand.
AGCCGCCAGCTTACTCATTACCACAAAGTGCCAGCTATGGATCTTATCTTTCTCTCGCAGGTCAATCCACTGATTATACTCTCCCTGACCGATCGTCACCGGCAGCCCATCCCGCTTAATAAAACAGGTAAACCCGGACCCCAGCATCTGCACATAAAATCTACCCGGCAGCTCTTTCCCGATCAGATTACTATCTGATAGCTTCTGATCAGCAACCTGCCTGCCGTCTTTATTCACGATCATCCTGCACTCACTAACCTCACCATTAGCAAATGTCAGGCATATATTAACATAGCTTTTCCTGTCTCTACTGGCAAATGCAGCCCCGACACTACCGCTTCCCTTTAGCCCCGCCAGATCGATACTATAACAAGCAAACGGATTACACCCGCCAGCCCACATCATACTCTCGCCACCATCTTTACTGCTTATCTCCAGCTTATCCTTCACTATCCGATAATCACTCTTACCCTTGAGCTCATTCACCGGGTACATAACCCCCAGCCCCACAACCTCTTCCGGGTTAAGCTCCGACAGCAAAATATCCATCCCCTCGTCCAGCACCGGCCTCATAACTCCCTGCCGACTAAAATCAATCTCCCAGGGCTTAACATCACCGTAGCATGTACAAATTTGGAATAATGTAATGAGCAGGGTGGAAAGCATTATCGTTTTTTTCATTTTAACTTTACCTTTAGGTGTTAAATATCTAAATTTATGCGTTTATCAACTATGTATTATGTAATGCCTGAAAACAGTCTGTTTTTTTTTTACTAATCAACGTAAATTATTGCACTATCCTTTAGTTTGTATATTGTATTTCTTTACATTTGGGGCTAATGAATATTTGGCAATGGTAATAATTATATATTTCAGGGCAAAACTCTGCTAAGGTTGTATTTTCTGGTATCTCTGTGTCGCGACATATATATAAATCATAGCTGTTGTCATCTACAGTAATATTATTGTATCCGAATAGATTGTAGTATCTGCACGGTGCTTCAATAATAAAGTCGATACGTTCTGAATATTTAATTCGCCATTGTTTTGCTGGATCTATCTGGTGTAGCTGGGTAAGGAATTTTTTTGTCATTCCATCTCGGAAAATACCTACTTCATACACCTCGAAACTTAGTGGTGATGATGCACTTACCATAAACAAAAAAACAAGCATGATTATTCCAGTTTTCGGCAATATATGTTTGCTGCTTAACTGTATAGTCAATACGTCAAACAGAATGGCTAATAATAACATAAATAATAATAGCAAATATAAACTGTTTCTCGGCATACCTAGCGAGACGCCTAGGACATGTCTTTGTATCGCCATGACGGTAAGTGTTATAAAAAATGTAAGTACGATCGGGTTTGATATATATATAGCAATATCCTTGAATTTGCTTGCCTTGTACAATTTTCTATATGTCAAAGCAGTGGCAATAGGAATGTATGCAAAAAAGGCATAACCAACAGCTCTGGTGAACTGTTTGAGCCACAGCTCCTTGGTTATAAATGGATCAAACAGTATCAGGGTTAAATATTTATATAAGCCTCGATTCCTGTTAAATCTATCGCCAAAGCTATTGGCTTGATCTATTAGCTTCGGTATTACTTGCCAGTAAAATAATACAGTCAAAGCACCTGTCCCTATTGCTAGCGCAGTTACATTAAACAATACTTGTTTTAATCGCTCTTCCTTACTGCTGTTTTTAATTATACCGATTAGATATACCACATTGAGTGCAAATATAAATGTGAGTGATGATGATAACGCACCAAGTGATATGAAGTTTAATAGTACTACCAGTGCTGTACAGCGTTTTTTCAGTAGAAAAGAATCAGCCCCTGTGTTCCATGATTTTACTAATATCATCAGGATAAGCGAAAAGCTCATTAAGGAATATGCATATCCACGTGCTAAAAATGAATAGTCGCATAACGTCCTGTTTAATAATATACCAGCTAAGAATATAGCTATTATATATCTTGTTCGAACTGTGTGTGTCAATATCCTGTATACCGACCAGCAGAAAACGATACTGCAGATTAGGGTTGGTATTCTGATCAGTTGCGAATACATAATGCCTGAATTTTTCATTAATGACATTATTAACGAATTGAGCAAATGGTTATTTGTTGATGTGAATTTTGTCAGTGCTGTATGGATATCAGTTGCAAATGCAAAATATGTCCATATCTCATCGTTTACAACAGTAATTGCAAGTGCTTTATATATTCTGAATATAATACATATTAATAATACAATGTGTATGATTGTTTTTGCTGAAAACTTGCTTCTGGTTGATGGCACACTCGCCTTGTCATTCATAAATGCTGTTTCCTTTTTTTGTATTTATTATCACTCTTGTCCAAAATAATATGTGACAATTAAATAGAGATATATAAATACATGATAAAGTCATACAGCTTATTTACGCAAGTACTTTCTTGAATAGATCTTAATGATTTTTTCAGACAGATTTAATACACATCAATCTCTGGCTGCAATAATATCTTCAAGCTCCACACGCCAACCAACCCTTTGCGTTAAACTCTTTTCCTTTCACTCTGCTTACCCCAAAAACCCATCATCTCCAATCCTACCTCCCAGCCGCCATCCGTGTCAATGCCAGCGACTCAGTTTCCTTACCCTTATCTCCCTGTTGCACCATCCATTTATCCAGTTCAGCTTTTAGCCTGGCCTTTACCTTCGCCAGCTTCGGATTATCCACCAGGTTATCCATCTCATACGGATCGTTATCCATATCATATAGCTCAAACTCCGGCCTTCTCAAATACCGCTCATACTGAACCTTTGCAAACTCATCGCCTGCCTTACCCATCTTACCCCACGTCTTGAACGGCTTAAACCCTTCCGTCACCACATTCTGAAACTTAACATCCCAGTTCAGGTTCCAGATCAATCTATACTTATCATCTCGGACTGTTCGTATCCCATATCCCGTTTTAGTGCCAGAATATATACCCTTACTCGTTTGCACTCCGCAAATATATTTCCGATGTTCTGTCTTTTCTCCCTTTAATACCGGCAAAAAGCTCTTACCGTCCAGCCCCAGCTTACTCGGATCACCGCCCGCCGCTTCGATAAAGGTCGGCAGCACATCTATATATTGGATCATCGCATCACTTTCTTTATGACCCTTCACTACCGCCGGCCATCTCACCACACCCGCCGATCTCAGACCCGTATCGTAGCATGTCCACTTACAATGCGGAAAGCTCGATCCCTGTTCACTTAGAAACACTACCAGCGTATTCTCTTCCTGCCCCGACTCCTTCAATGCCTGCAGAACCTCGCCCATCTGGTTATCCATATAGGTTATTTCTGCATAATATCTTGTCAAGGCCTCACGTGTATCTTCGCTATCAACCATATAGGGCGGCAGCTTCAGGTCTTTTGCCTTATATTGGCTCTTATCTCCACGATTCCACGGCGAATGCGGCTGATTCGACATCACTACCAGACACCACGGACTACCCGTATGATCACTAATATATTTCGCCGCCTTCTCTATATCCAGGTCTTTACCTTTACCGCCATCATGCCCGCGACCGCCCAGATAGTCAAATGGAAAGTTCTTCTCCGGCGCATAGTGTTTCTTACCCGTTAACGCTACATCATAACCCATATCCCTCAGATAATGAGGCATACTCTTTATATTATCATATACCCGGCTATGATTCGGATACCCGCCATTACGTACCGGAGCTATGCCAGTGTACAAGCTCATTCTGGTCGGAGCACACATCGGCGACGAATTATAACAATACTTAAAACGCATCCCGCTATTAGCCAGCTCGTCAAGGTAGGGCGTTTTCACCTGGCTGTTACCCTGAAATCCCATATCTGTATAGGTCAGATCATCCGACATCATCAGCAGCAAGTTCGGCCTCTTATCTTCCGCCGCAAATACCGCACCCGGCAGCAGCACACCTAACGCTATAGTACCAAATATCTTACCGCTTATTCTATTCTTTTCCATTTTCATGACCCTTTTCCAAATCACTTATTATAGCCAGCCACTTCAATCACTATATTACCCAAACTAACAAAAAACTCTTCTTACTTCCTTCTTTACACTGCGCGTCTCTGCGAGCTCTGTGAGAAAAGACCTTCTCATATTTTTCTTATCCTAAAAATCCTAGCATCCTAGCCACTATTCTTCTTCCTTTGCGGGTGCGAAGCACCTTGCGCCCTTGCGTTAAACTCTTCTTCTTCTTTCTTAATCTGCGTTAATTAATCAATTAGCAGTTCGCGGTAGCGAACACCTCTAATTAAATCTGTGGATAAACAAAAAAACAATGCACATAATGTATATTCTACTTCCGAGCCATTTGTGCCATATAATATCAATTTCCTACTATTTTAATTATTTTATGCGCTGAATTACACGTTTTTTTTGGCCTACTTTATTGGATACAATAACGATTTTTCTTACTGTCTACGTCTCATAACTCTTACTCGAGGCAATTACGACTAAAGCTGGTTATATACCTATATTGACATTGTATCCGAGTTTTTACAAAATTGTTAGTTACTACCTGCTGTAGTATTGCTCTTTCTTGCTGTTTTGTTGTCTGTTTGTACATGAACTTGGAATTTTTTGTATCATACCGTCATTTATTAGTATTAATAAATGAAAATATAACATAATGGTTCACATTTTTATGGGTTGCCACATTACATTAATGAAGACAATCTACACAATTTTTAGGAAACGATATATATTATGAACACAAAAAACAAACGTGCGTTTACACTAATTGAATTACTGGTGGTAATTACAATTATTGCTCTATTGGTTAGTATTCTCATGCCTTCACTCAATAAGGCCAGGGAACAGGCAACTGCTACTGTTTGCCTCGGTAACCAGAAGTCCCTTATCACTGCCTGGCTTATGTATGCCGGTGACAATCGTGACAAGCTCGTCGGCGGTATGCGTAGCAGCTATCAGGCCTCTGGTGCAAATGTTAGATACAGAACTGGTGACTGGGCTGTTCCTGGTAAAGCTGCCTGGGCCTGTGCTCCTGCCGTTCAACAGGACAATGACAGAAATGCGACCGACGCAGATCTCGAGACTCAGATGAGCGAAGAATACAGAAAACGTGGACTTGAGCTTGGTAAACTTTGGAAATACCTCAAAACTCATGAAGTTTACCATTGTCCAGGTGATAAGAACTACAAGCTCGATAAGCCGAAAGATTCTTTCGTAACTTACGCTGTTAGCTCTGCCATGAACGGCGAAGACTATGCTCCAAATAGCAATGGCGTAAGAGCTTATGTTAATGCCAGCCAGATCAAAAACCCCGTTGAAAAGATGGTCTTCGTTGAAGAAAATACCGTTGACCAGAGTTATTTGATCGGTTCATTTGTCGTAACTATCGGTGGCCCTGATATTTACAATAATAGCCGCTGGAAAGATTATCCTGCTAACTGGCATAACAAAAAGGGTACGCTCTCTTTCGTTGACGGCCATGCTGAGATGATGAAGATCGAGTCAAACAAGACTCTTGAACTCGCTGAACTTACCAGCCATATTGACACTACTGCATATAGTATTGACAACCCCGACCTGAGACGCTTTGTACAATGGTATGGTGGTAGATAATAAAATAACCTCGATTGTTTCAAGACCCTTTCTTTAGGAAAAAAGGTGCATGGATTTATCCAGCACCTTTTTTTTATATCAATCCCCATAAGTAGCATAAGTCCCAAAGATATCGGGACTTGTGATTCTTAATATAACTTCCCAGCCAACCCTTGGCGTCTCTGTGCCCTTGCGTTAAACTCTTAATTCTTCTTAAATCCGCGATAATTAATCAATATCCAGTTCGCCCCAGCGAACACCTCTTAGTAAATCTGTGGATAAAACCACTATCTTCTCATCCTTCTCAGCATTCCAACCCCGCCAAACGCCAGCAATGCCACACATCCCGGCTCTGGCACAGCCTTAACCACAGTATAACCAAATAGCTCATCATTTCCATCTGTTACATACTCTACACTTAGCAGCTCTGCATATGCTGTTGGCACAGTACTACTGTCAATTGCCCCGGTATAGTCTGCTACCACTTTGTATTCTCCGCTGATATCGTCCCAAACCTTTATCGAGCCTAATATCGAACTACCCTCGGTAAAATTACTCCTCCTGTCACCTTCAAGTGCCAGTAACCCGCCGTTAAGCTCCAGCCAGCTATTGTTATAAGCCCAATGGCTATAAAGATTAAAGTCGCCTATAATCTGAACAATACCACCATCTTCAATTCCGATCACACCTGAATGAGCTGTACGAGATCCTATATTGAAGTCGCCACCTATGAATAGCTCACCAGCAACATGTATCGCATTATCATGACTAGAATATGACACATTACCAGTCCCAATATTAGCATCTCCGCCAACATATACTTCGCCACCTGTTTCAATATTAAGTTCATTATAAGATGAAGCAACTGGGCCAACCACCAGGTCGTCTAATGATAAAAAGGACTTTGCATTCTCTACAGTCAGGATATTATAGTGACCGCTACTAAACCTATTACTATAACCTATTGTAAATTCACCATATGAAATAAAATCGCTACTAAAATTCCAATATGCCGGATTTTCAGCCGTACCAAAATCCTCTAGGCTTTCTGTCCCTTTACTTACTATACCAGCTCCAAATACTGTCGCTGCCGTTGTCAGCAGGCATATTGCACTACCCTTGATTATTTGACTTATTTTCATTTTCCTTCTCCTTTTATGCCATAAAATAGCTATATTTCCACCTTAACATACAATTATCGTAACGCTATTTTACAATATTTGACCTCTCCAGGTCAAGACTAATGCTCCATCTCACAATTAAACACCATAAAATCCCACACGTTAAACCCTTATTAATAGTATTACTTTTCTTCCCTCTGCGCAAGAGTTTCCCGATACACGTCGGGATTCTTAAGTCTTCTTCCTTACTTTCCAACCAAATTACAAACTCTATAAAATACCTACATCTCCAACCAACTCTTTGCGTCTTCGCGCCCTTGCGTTAAACTCTTCTAAATTATTTTTCCTAAATCTGTGTTAATTAATCAATAACCTGTTCGCGGTAGCGAACACCTTTCATGAAATCTGTGGACGATATCTCAAAACTCGTATTTCTCTTAACATATTCACCACTTACGATTATTATATTCACCATAGTGAAAAATTATCAAATTGTGTTATATGAAAATTGGAGAACCCTATGATTAAAAAAATCACCGTATTATTACTAGCCTGTATCTCAGGTTCGCTTTTGGCCGCGTATAAGCCAGCCGATAATCCGCTTATGACAAAGTGGGGCGAAAACATCGACCCGCAGAATGTTTGGCAGGAATATCCTAGACCGCAGCTGGTCAGGGACAACTGGAAAAACCTCAACGGCCTATGGGACTATGCCGTTGCCTCTCAAACTGCGCCTGCTCCTGCAAAATACCAGGGCGAAATTCTCGTACCTTTCTGTATCGAATCTGCTCTCTCTGGTGTTAAAGAGCTGCTCAAGCCAGAAGACAGACTTTGGTACCACCGCAACTTTACTGTTCCTGCCAACTTCTCTGGCAAAAACGTTATGTTAAACTTTGAAGCAGTAGACTGGGAAACTGCTATATGGGTTAATAACGCATACGTTGGCGCTCACAAAGGCGGTTTCGACAGGTTTAGCTTCGATATCACTGGCTATCTCAAAGCATCAGGTGCAAATGATATTGTTGTTGCCGTTTCAGACCCAACTGCCTTTGGCCCACACGCTCGCGGCAAACAGCAAAAGCCTCAACGCGGTATCTGGTACACTCCCGTTAGCGGTATCTGGCAAACTGTATGGCTCGAAGCTGTCCCGCCACAGACATATGTTAAAGAGCTAAAGATCACGCCAGACGTTGACAACAGCAACGTTACTATCTGCCCGATGCTCAAGGAAACTTTCGTTAAAAACTATCAGGTTGAAGTCACCGTCCTTGCTAATGGCAAAAAGGTTACTTCCGGCACTATCAAAGGCGATCGCCCGCTAACCCTCGATATCGCTTCACCAAAACTATGGTCACCTGATACTCCGTTCCTATACGACCTCAAAGTCAAAGTCATCGACGGCGATAATAACAACGCCATCATCGATGAAGTTGCAAGTTATTTCGGTATGAGAAAGATCAGCCTCGGCGACGGCCCGAACGGCAAAATGATGTACCTCAATAACCAGCCGCTCTTCCATAACGGCACACTCGACCAGGGCTGGTGGCCGGACGGGCTTTATACTCCGCCGTCAGATAAAGCTATGAAGTTCGACCTCGATATTACTAAGCAGATGGGCTATAACATGGTCCGCAAACATATCAAAGTTGAGCCGGCCCGCTGGTTCTACTGGTGCGATAAGATGGGGCTGCTCGTATGGCAGGACATGCCTTCTGCTATGCAGGTTGTCGCTAAGACCGAAGATCGTTTCGCTGATATCGAACCGCACTATCCACAGCAGATCTGGCACCGCGACCCGGACCAGCAGAAACGCACCGAAACTGCCGCTCAGTACGAGTGGGAGCTCCGTCGTATGATCGACCTGCATTATAACCATCCTTCTGTTGTTATCTGGGTTCCGTTCAACGAAGGTTGGGGCCAGTATGACACCTACCGTATCGCCGATGCTGTTAAAGCCTGCGATCCAACCCGCCTCGTTAATCCTGTCAGCGGCTGGACTCTGCGTCCTTGCGGCGACATTTACGATATCCACACTTACGATACCAAAGTGCAAGAGCCAAAATATTTCGCCAACCGCGCATCGGTGGTAGGGGAGTACGGCGGTATCGGCTACGCTGTTAAAGATCACCTCTGGACAAAGAACGATAAAAAGAACTGGGGCTACCAGGAATCAGATTCCAGAGACAAACTTTTGCAGGACTATACCAACAAGTTCGTCCAGATCGTTGAAATGAAAAAGCACGGTCTTTCCGGCGCTGTCTACACTCAGACTACCGACGTCGAAGGTGAGATCAACGGCCTGATGACCTACGATAGAAAAGTTATCAAATACGATCCTGATAAAATGAAAAAACTTCACGCTGAAGTTTACAAATAATCTTACCGATTATCACAACTAACAAAGCCCGGCAAAGACAACCATCTCTGCCGGGCTTAACTTTTTTAAAATCACACTCGACCAAAAGGCGAATCCAAACTTTTACCTTTATACCTTACACCTTTTACTTCCTCGCCAAAGGGCCAAGAATCATCTATGTCATATTCCAGCAACTATATGAAACATTCAGGCAATTGACACAACACCTAATATTTCATAAAATAATCTTAGCATTGATATTATAACTTCTTGGCGTATATATGATAGTTACATATTCATAAATGAACCATTCATATACTATTGCCATACAAACAGCACTAAGGTTTTTATGAAATTCTCCAGTTTTTGGCTGAAATGTACTGTTTCAGCAACGGCGTTTTTCTTACCCGGGCTAGCTCCACAGCTAGCGGCTAAAAACACGCCGTCAAACAAACCTGACAAACGGCCAAATATTATCCTTATCTTATCGGACGATATGGGTTATTCCGATCTCGGTTGCTATGGCAGTGAGATCAGCACGCCAAATCTCGATACGCTCGCCGCAAATGGTCTCCGTTTTACACAGTTCTACAATTCCGCGCGATGTTGTCCTACCCGGGCTTCTCTACTCACCGGTCTGCACCCACATCAAACCGGTATCGGCTGGATGGCTCAGGATCAAGGTACAGACTCCTATCGTGGCCACCTCAATAAAAACTGTGTTACTATCGCCGAAGCTCTAAAGCTCTCCGGCTACGATACCTTCATGACCGGCAAATGGCATGTCGCCGGCGACAACTACAACCCAAAAAGAGATACCAGCAATTGGCCTTGCCAGCGAGGTTTCAATAAATACTACGGCACACTCCGCGGCGCTGCCAGCTATTTCGACCCGCACGCGCTCTTCAAAAACAATACTCCAACCTCAGCTTACAATGACGATGAATATAAACCGCAGCAATATTATTACACCGATGCAATTTCTGATTACAGCTGCAAATTCATAAAAGAGCATCTCGAAACCTCTCCCGATCAGCCGTTCTTCACTTATATAGCCTACACCGCCGCCCACTGGCCGCTTCAAGCCCTCGAAAATGACATCGAAAAGTACGACGGCAAATACACCCAGGGCTATCACCCGGTCAGAAGAGCCAGATTTGAAAAAATGAAACAGCTCGGACTTATTAGCCAAGACTGCACCTACTCCGAAACTGTCGGTAGCTGGGACGACTGCACCTATAAACAATGGGAATCCAGGTGTATGCAGGTTTACGCCGCCATGGTCACTAACATGGACCAGGGCATCGGTCGCATCGTCGCTACTCTCGAGCAGTACAACCAGCTCGACAATACCATTATCCTCTTCCTTCAGGATAACGGCGGATGTGCCGAATCTATGGGCCGCGACTATAACAAAACCTGGAACATCAAACCTCGCTCGCCGCTCGCTCCGGAAGAGTTTCCTTCTTATTACAAACCGCCCGTACATACTCGACAGGGCCTGCCCGTACTTGGGGGCAAAAACGTATTGCCCGGCCCAGCAAATTCTTATATAGCCTACGGCAGAAACTGGGCCAATGTCTCCAACACTCCTTTCCGCGAGTATAAACATTGGCTGCAAGAGGGCGGTATCTCCACTCCGCTTATTGTACATTGGCCCGCCGGCATAAACAAAAACAGCAATGGCCAGCTGCGTCATCAGCTATCAGAAGTCATCGATATTATGGCAACCTGCGTTGACCTCGCCCATGCTGAATATCCAAAGAAATATAATGATCATAACATCCAGCCTATGGAAGGGATCAGCCTGCTCGATGCCTTTAATAACTCATCAACTTACAAATACTCCCAACGCCCGCTATGTTGGGAACATGAAGGCAACAGGGCGATCCGACTCGGAGACTGGAAACTCGTATCTAATGCATATTTCAATCAATCGAAAAAGTTCGAAACTTACGAGCTTCTACCTCTCGACCAATGGCAGCTATTCAACCTCGCAACCGACCGCGCAGAGACCAATGACCTCGCGAAACAATATCCCGAAAAAGTAAAACAACTCGCCCAACAATGGCAATCTTGGGCTAAACGTATCAATGTTTTCCCAAAACCAAAACGAATAAACAACTCAAACTGACCGAATCCTTCAGTTTGTATATTTTAATCCACTATCAATAGTGGTGTTAATGATTGGTGATTAGTGGTTAGTTTTTGAAGTTATTCTATTCAACTAATTGCTAAATCCTAAATCCTATCAAACTGACCATAGGTCAGTTTGAGTAAACAAGGTATAGCAAAATGAAATTATTACTTAAAATTGTACTTGCCGTTTATGTCTATCTCTTTATTGGCGAAACTGCTCTGGCCCAACAAAAACAGCCAAACATACTTTTCTGTCTTGCCGACGATTGGGGCTGGCCTCATGCCGGTGCCTATGGTGACACTGGCGTTGATACCCCAAACTTCGACCGGCTCAGTCGCGAAGGTATGCTCTTTATGAACGCCTACGTTACCAGCCCGTCTTGCAGCCCAAGTAGAAACTCAGTCGTCACCGGCAAATACCCCTGGCAGCTTGGTTCCGGTGTCAATCTTCATTGCCAGCTTCCTGTGGAACATGACAGTGTCGTTCATCTGCTCGCTCGCAACGGCTATGTAACCGGCCGGACAAAAGCAAAAACCTGGGGACCCGGCGACGCTTCTCCATGGATACAGTATCACGGCGAATATCCAACTGGCAAAGCATATAACGACATCTCAGAGTTCCTCACCAAAAACCAACAGCAGGACAAACCGTTCTTCTTCTGGCTCGGTACTTCCGACCCACATCGTCCTTACGATAAAGATTCCGGCAAAAACAGCGGTATAGATATTTCTAAAACCCACATGTTCGACCAGTTCCCCGACAGCGAAGTAGTTCGCAGCGATATTGCCGACTACTATTACGAAGTACAGCGCTGGGACAGACTCGTCGGCTCCGCTATGGCCGAGCTCGAAAAACGAGGCATGCTCGAAAATACTATTATCATCATGACCGGCGACCACGGTATGCCGTTCCCTCGCTGTAAAGGTAACCTCTACGATTGCGGTGTACGCGTCCCGTTCGCCGTTAGATGGGGCAGGGGGGTAAAGCCCGGCCTCGTAGCTCAGGATTTCATCTCCTTTGCCGATATCGCACCAACTCTGCTCGAACTCTCCGGCACTCAGGTACCAGCTAACATGACCGGCAGAAGTTTTGCAACTGTACTCCGCTCACAACAGTCCGGTCTCATCGACCCCAAAAATCGCAGCAGTATAGTCTTCGGTAGAGAACGACACGTACCCGCCCAGGAAAAACCAGACTACGGCGGATATCCTTCTCGTGCCTATCGCGACTTCGATTTCCTCTATATAAAAAACTACACCCCGAAAAGATGGCCCGCCGGCACTCCGTATCTCGGCACAACCTTCTTTCCCAACCAATGGCTCGCCGACTGTGACGCCAGCCCAACCAAAAACTATATCGTCCTCAATAAGGACAAAGACGACCAGCATCGCCGCGCATATGAGCTATGTTTCGCTAAACGTCCAGATGAGGAACTATACGATATCAAAGCAGACCCCCAGCAGGTACACAACCTCGCCGCCGATCCCGCCTACGCTGACAAGCTTAAAGAGCTACGCAACAAACTACACGGCAAACTAGACTACTCTCACGACCCACGTGCTGAAGACCCAGACTACACCGGCTTCGATAAATATCCATACAACGGTGCCGGCGGCGGAAAAATACCACCAGAAGTAAAAGCCAAACTAAAAACAAAAAGATAACACAAAAAAAACAGCGAGCAGACCACCAAAAAGTCCGCTCGCTTTTTTTTCTTTTCAACCACCCCCTTGCGCCAGCGCAAGAGTTCCCGATTAATCGGCTTCTCTAGTCTTCTCCCTTACTTTCCACCCCAATCACAAACTCCCCCAACACCCAGACCCTCCAACCAAATCTGTGCGTCAAATTCTTCATCTTCTTTTTATCCACAAAAAACATCCTCATACCCTCTAATCTCTGCCAAAACTCTTCCTAATTATCTTCTTTAATCTGCGTTAATTAATCAATTACTAGTTCGCAGCAGCGAACCCATTAAAAAAAATCTGTGGATAAAAAAATCCCACTAACTAATCCAACGGCAATACCCAAACATTACGAAACCGCGTCGGGTTACCATGATCCTGCAGCGAGATAGGTCCCTTCGCCGGATGTGCTATATACTCAGCCTGCCTCTGATGAAACGTCAGCCCCTTCAGCTCATAATTATTCTGTATACACACCCCATTCTGAAACACCGATATCTTCGCCGCACTCTTCAGCGTTCCATCATCATTAAACTGCGGGCTCACAAAACATATATCATAGCTTTGCCATTCTCCCGGCTTACGGCACACATTATATATCGGCGGCTTCTGCCCATAGAGCGACCCTGCCTGCCCGTCCGGATATGTCGGGTTATCGTATGAGTCGAGTATCTGCACCTCATACCGACCCAGCATAAACACACCGCTATTACCTCTATGTTGACTATCGCCATGCACCTCACCCGGTGTCGCCCATTCGATATGCAGCTGAAAATTATCAAACTCCTCTGCACTATGGATCCCGCCGGTATTATTTACTTCCATATACCCGTTTTCAACCTTCCAATTAGCCGGCCCATCACCATTATCAGAACGCCACCCCTTCAGGTCGCTTCCATCAAATAGAACCAACGCACCTTCCGGCGCCTTAGTAAGCCCGCAAAAACCGTCCGCCGCCTTTACCTCTTCCGGTGCCGGCCTATCCAGCGAATGGATCGGCCACTGCCTCTGCTGCACCTCTTGCCCAAGCTCACCTGCTCCGTCACAATCGTTATAACTACTAAAACCCATAACCGCCACCGCAGATATTACCGAAATGCATACATGCCTAAATCTGACTTTTATCATAAATAACCTCTCTTAAATATTATTCTTACCTAGGTTCTGTAAACTATAGTTTACTGGTAAATTGTTGCTTGTAAACCCTTTACTAATCTATTATCACCAAACCCACAACATCCCAATATACCACCATCTGCCAATCCCAACATAATCAACCAATAAAAATTGATTAACCACCTAAAAAATGATATAGTTTAGTTACTGTTTACAGTTATATTTTGCTAAAATCAGTTGTGAATTAAATCACATTGCACCAGGTAAATAGTTATGTGCTCGCTTTAAAATAGTAGTCCGCTTACAGTGGACACCTCAGCTTGTTACATGTTACTTATTACTTGTTACTAAACAATTTAATCCATATTTCATTTTGCAATTTATAATCACATTGTAGATAGTCATAGAATTGGCAGGAATAGAGAGAGAATAAAAATGTGGAACTATCCCGGGTTACCATCAGGTACCAATACATCTACCCATCTCTAAATCCTTTTTGATAACCAATATACGATAGAAATACCTTATATACAGGAATATGCTATGCCAGATAAAGCTTCATTTACTAAAACATTAATTTCACTATTACTTTTAACTCTTTCTCTTGCTTCTATCGCCGCCGCCGATGTTGTCTGGTCAGATGAATTCGACGGCACAACTATCGATCGCGATAAATGGACTTTCGATGTTGGTACCGGCTCATGGGGTTGGGGTAACGGCGAACTCGAATGCTATACCGCCCGTTCTGAAAATGCATATATCGAAAATGGCGCTCTGGTCATCCAGGCCAAACGAGAAAACTATAGCGGCAGCTCTTTCACTTCTGCCAGATTAAAAACTATCGGACGGATGGCTTTCACCTACGGCACACTAGAAGCCAGGGTGAAGATCCCAAATCTCGCCAACGGCCTTTGGCCTGCCTTCTGGCTCCTTGGCGAAAATATCGGTACCCACCCCTGGCCTTCTTGCGGTGAAATTGATATTATGGAAATGGGTATGACCGAAGCCATCGCCAACGGCACCCAGAACCGCAGACACAACTCAGGCGTTTTCTGGGACCATTACGGCAACCTCGCAAACTACGCCGAACAGGTCGAAGCTCCAGCAAATCTTAATAATGACTATCATATATATAAAATGGAATGGACGCCAACAGCCATCACAACCTACGTCGACGATGTAAAGGCCTATGAAATATCTATCGCGCAAAATGACAGCACCAGCCTCGAAGAATTCCATCGCCCGATGTACGTTCTGCTCAATCTCGCAGTTGGTGGCCAGAACTTCGTCAATATTACCGACCCCGCCGCTATCACCGCACCATTCCCAGCTAAAATGTATATCGACTGGATTCGCCTCTCCGATAACGGCCATACCCAGCTAAGAGCAAAAACCGAGGAACATGGCAACTTCGGGATCTTCACCGAAACTACCAGCGTTACCAATAAGGTAAACTACGGTTCAGATGCCAACCTCTATATATGGAACAATATGACCGCAACCTCCGGCTCCGCTTTAGAGGGATCGCAGCTCTGGTCGTTCAATACCGCCGCCAATATCTGGTGGGGCATGGGCGTCGCCTGCTCTACCGACCGTAATATGAAAAACTATTCCGACGGCTATCTCCACCTAAATATGAAGTTCGCCGACAACCAGCCTTTCAGGATCGGTATAAAGAGTACCCATGCCGGAGAAAGCTGGCTCACTATTAAAACCGACGACGAACAGTTCGGGCTCGTTCGTGACAACAACTGGCATGAAATGCTCATACCGCTCAACCGCTTCGATAATATCGACTTCAATACCATCAACCAGATATTCATGATCGCCAGCGACGGCGGCTCCGCCTCAAATATCGCTATCGATAATGTATATTGGATCGAAACAGCCTCCCGGCCAACTCCTGCAAACGGCAGCTACGGCCTATACACCGAAACGCCAGCACATAAAACCACCGGCAAATTCTCACTCGGCTCCGACGGCGATTTCTACGTCTGGGAAAATACTCTTACATCGCTAGACAGAACCGCAAAAGAGGGCTCCAGCTCGCTCGCCTATAAGTCTGCCCCTGGCCTCGGCTGGTTTGGCGCTGCCTTCACCGCAAACGTCAAACTCGATCTCTCGGCCTTCCGCTATCCCGACAGCTATCTCCACTTCGCTATGAAGACCACCTCAACCGCTACCTTCCAGATCGGAATGAAAAGCGGTAACGTACAAGACATCGGCCAGAAGTGGATCACCTTCACTAGCGGCTCCGACCCGTACGGCTTCGCACGCGACGGCAGCTGGCATGATATAAATATCCCTATGTCACAGTTCGCCGCTGACGTTGACCTCACTCAGGTCAGCCAGATATTTGAGCTGCTCGGTACCGCCGGCGCTATCGGAGAATTCCAGATCGACGACATATACTTCTTCAACGGCCACATACCAGCCATCGACACCCCCGGCGACACCAACCGCGACAGTCAGGTAAATATCATCGACCTCGACACTATCGCCAATTACTGGCTATACTCCAACTGCAACATGGCCAACAACCACTGCGACGGTGCAGACCTGAACTACGACGGCCAAATAACCCTAACCGACTTCACAACCCTATCAGCCAACTGGCAAAACTAACCCCTGGTAGAGACGCAAGATCTTGCGTCTCCTTTAAGTTGCACAAGTCCCGAAGAACATCGAGACTTGTGATTTTTAATATTACATTGCATAATATGACGAATTATACGATACGAAAGTCACACTAATATTGACTTTCTCTTCTGCGCAATACACTCCTTAATCGAAATTTTTTTTCCCCCTTTGCAGCTGCCAAGCACCTTGTGCCTTTGCCAAAACAATTCACCTCACTATAAAACCCAAGAAGCCAAAATGCCTTCTAACCGAGACCAGCACCAACAAAATCTGTCGAAAGATCCAGTTATCCTGTCTTAAAAAAACTCTCCTCATCTCCACTTACTTCTCCTCCAACCACCGCTCAGCAATAACCCCAAAGTCAGCCAGATCTACCATCCCATCAATTACAACATCAGCTTCCACCGGACTAGCCCCCAGCCACTCATCCGCCACGATCGCCAGATCGTTAATATCAATTATATTATCATAAGCAATATCGCCCGGCATAACATAGCTCTTACTCGCCTCTGCCGTATTACCATAATATCCCATATTCACCCGCAGCCCATTCGGCATCGGCTCATTACCATAACCCGACGTCGCATTACCTCTATCGATACACGGGCTCGTCACACCATCGACCACCCAGTCACCACCATCATACCTGCCATATTCCGAACACAGATGAAAATCTCTATTAGCAGTATCATAAAAATGAGGATTACTACTAATATTCCCACCGTTGTCAGTCCAGCTTGAATTCCAGCAGCTCGTATCACAATTACTCAGCTTCACTGCACCAAAGTTCACAAATATCATGTTATATGATGATGAGTTATCCCATAAAATACTATCTTTAATATTCAGGGTGCCAGAGTTGTTATAAGCTGTATCACCAATCACCGACGCAGCATTACCGTATGTTGTAATATTATCCAAATACACATCCCCGCCTACACTGCAATAAAACACGCCGCCGAAGCTCGCCGTATTACCCACGCACAGACAATTCTTAACCACGGTATTGTTATAGCCTATATATACACATCCGCCGACCCTGCAATCATTATTATAAAACTCGCAGTTACTAACTATACTATTATAGTTGTAAGTATATATTGCACCGCCATTAAGGCCTTCATTCCCATTAAACGTACAGTTACTTACCGTCACATTACTACCGACTACAAATACTCCACCTGCACGTTCCGCCGCTGTATTATTATTGAATGTGCAGTTATCGACTATTGTATTACTGCCAGCTATAAATATACCACCGCCAATTTCCCTGGCATAATTATTCTCAATTATGCAGTTACTTATTTCTACACCATTGCCACCACTGTATATCCCGCCCGCATGATATCCAAAGTTATCATATATCCTGCAATTTCGTATCACTGGACTGCCGTTTTCCGCATTGATCGCACCGTGATGGCTGTTAGCTGCACTAATTATACTATACGATCTCGTAACTTCCACGCCATCTATTATCGTTGTATTATCTACATTATTAGCATTAATAACACGAAGGCAGTCGTCAGTATTGCTAATTGAGTCAATATCTCCCGATAATATCGCTGGCGATCCATTAAGATTTCGTTCCGAAAATGTTATCTCTCCTCCCTGGAAACCGCCATACAGCTCCACTCCGTTTGGTATCGTATAGCAATTATATCTGCTGCCATCTGGCAGTACATAAGTGCCGTTTGCTATCCATATTGCTTTACTGCTATCTGCCACGTTAAGTGCACTCGTCAAGCTCCGGTACGCATCCGGCCAATTCTCACCATTATTCGCTCCGCTGGCATTAATATCTACAAATATAACATCCAGCATCGAGCTCAGCTCATCGATCTCAGCCTCCGACATAGCATTATCATAGACTCGTATATCATCAAGCTTACCATTAAACACCCGAACATCTTCTGCTTTATTCAACTGCCCAACGACTATCACCATCTGATCATTATCAAACTGCGTCTCTATCGTTGCCGAGTCGATAAGTACCCCGTCCAGATACAGACTTATCGTCAGCCCATTATTCACCACTGCATAATGATGCCACTTATTATCATTATATAGCTTATTACTATAGCTATTAGAAAAGATATTCACTCCGCCACTAACACCATGCGGCTTACGATGAAGATACCTTATTATTCCGGCATTGATCTCAATCAGTATCCCCTGGCAATCTGAATTATTGGTTATCGATATAATATCCATACAACTGCTATCAGATGTCTTAAACCAGCCCGTCACCGAATAATCACCGCTAAATAATATCTGGTCCTTACTGAACATATAACCAAAAGAACTATTTAGCTCTATACCCTGGTTAAGCTTGGCATTACAAAAATTAACAGTCCCACTTCTATCCATCGTATAGCCATTAGGTGAAGAGTCCGCCAGATCCCCATCGTATTTCCAATGCCCTTGCAGCGAACCAAAACAACTCAGCCCACTTACAAGCATCACAATAGCTACTACGATATATAGTCTTACAGCTTTCATTGTACTATCTCCCTTTACAATAAAGGTGACCTCATAACAGAGGTTGCCTAAAGTCTTATTACGGTGTTTATTACTCTAGAATGGCACATTAAAATGCCAAAATATACAAATATGTAAATACACTGTAACAAATCAGGCACATGAGATAAAGAAAAAAAATTAACCCAAACCTCCAAAAAACACACATGCGTCAACGCAAGAGTTTCCCGATACACGTCGGGATTCTCTTGTCCTCTTCCATACTTTCCAACCAACCCACAGTTGCCAAGCAAATCTTTGCGTCTCCGCGTCCTTGCGTTAAATCTTCCTCTTAAATCTATTTTCCCACAAAAAAATAACCCTGATGCTAAAACACATCGGGGTCATTCATATCTCTAATTACATTCTTAAATCTGTGATAAATCTATTTACCCATCTCTCGTTCATAACCTTCCAGATACCGTATAAACTTATGATATTTCCTGCTCCGTTCCAGATCCTTATCCTTCAGCTCCGGTATCTCCAGTAAATTAATATTATTTCGCATATCCGCCAGCTTAACCTCTCGCGCCAAGTCATTCCCCTTGAGCCGTTCAATATAATCCTCATAGCTAAGCTCCGGCGTATGGGTCATCAAAAATACCGCTTCCAATACCTCCTCAGAAAATCCCTCTCCAGCAAGATCTTCCTGACTGACCTCTGTATCCTCAACCACATCATGCAATACCGCTACCATCTTGGCTTCTACCGATTCCACTCTCGCCATGATCGCCAACGGGTGCAATATATACGGCGAACCATTTTTCCTCGTCTGGCCGCTATGTGCCTCAGCCGCTATTATTAATGCTTTCTCTAATGTAGACATCTTTTCTTTCTATCTCCTTAATCAATAAAATTAAAATTCCAACCCATTTCGAGATGGTCTATTATTTTCATATACTAATTATATCAACTCAATCTGTCGAAACAATCCTGTTATCCTGTCTAAAAAATCTTTCTTTGCACTTCATAAAAAAAGGCGAAGGAACAACCGCCCCTTCACCTCTAAATTCTAATTCCTGACTTCTAAATCCTAATTATTTTACCTTCTCAGCCTCTACACCTTCAAACGTCATCTTGATCGGCTCGATAAAACCATCCTTGTCGAATGTCATCTTATCTATACAGGTCACACGGCTATTACCATCTGTTTCGCTCAACGGCCTGCGATGATATATAATATACCAGTTATCAGTTCCCGGCACATTAAAGCATGAATGATGACCGGCTCCTGTTGCGATCTTAGGGTCCTGCTTCAAGATCTTAGCGATACGCTTAAACGGACCGAACGGCGAATCTGCGATTGCATACGCTACCGAATAATCTGGACCTGTCCAGCCGCCTTCTGACCACATGAAATAATACTTACCGTCTTTCTTGAACATGAACGGGCCTTCCACGTAGCCTTTAGGTGTCACTTCCTTATACAGCTTACCATCTTCAAACGGAACCAGACCGTTAAAGTCCTTATTCAGCTTGACGATATTACAATGACCCCAGCCGCCGTAGTACATATAATATGTACCATCATCATCACGGAAGATAAACTGATCGATCGGCTGTGCTCCATTTACTATATCATTGATCAGTGGCTTACCGATGTGATCCTTAAAGGGACCTTCCGGCTTATCTGCTACCGCCACGCCAATTCCGCCAACCTCGCCCGGATGAACATCATTAGCGCCAAAGAATAGATAATATTTACCTCCTTTAGAGATAACACCAGGCGCCCACATGGCACGCTTGGCCCATTTGATCTCCTTAGAGGTCAGGATCTTTTCGTGTTTCGTCCAGTTCACCAGGTCACTTGATGAAAAACAGTCGAAAAACAGCTGGTCTTCATATCTCGCCGAGTAGGTCGGATATATCCAATATTCCTTACCATATACGATCACTTCCGGGTCAGCATACCAACCCTGAAACAGGGGGTTACCGCTAGTGGTCTTAGCCTTCTCTGCCGCTCCCACAAAATTCACTCCTCCTGCGATCAGTACCGCCAGAGCCAATAAAGCCTTGATCTTCATACTCTTCATTTGTCATTTACTCCTATCAATAAACTTTTATAACATATATCAAAAATCATTGTCAAATCATCTTACCCCTCGCCATCCAACCCATCCTACGTAGAGACGCAATATATTGCGTCTCCCCAGCTTCCCCTTATCGGTGTTCATCCGTACTACTATCTCCTAAAACATTGTTTTTTATGTTCGATTATTTCTTGTAACATCTGTAACTCATTTAGCAATAGAGATCAATAACCATACCGCAAACATACGAACTCTTAAATAAATTAGCCTCGAGCATAGCGAGAAACCGGAGCTTATTTCTTATTTCTTGTTTCTTATTACTTTTGGTTGCGGCTTGACCGCCCTATGTTCATCTGTGGTTCCAAAAAACTCTTCATAATGTCATCATCTCAAACTAACCCAAAATCGCCAACCAAATCTTTGCGACTTCGCGCCTTTGCGTTAAAATCTTAATTCTTCTTAAATCTGTGTTAATAAATCAATCAGCCGTTCGCCTCAGCGAACACCTCATAACGAATCTGTGGATACACATAAATTCTAACCACACCACCCCCAGCTGCCAAGCGAAAACCTCTACCCTCCATATACCATTTCGCTATACTATTAATATGTCACCAATCCCCACCTTTTTTCTAACTTTATAATACTATATTCAAATTAATTGCATTTTTATCCAAAAACCCAAGTAATACATCGCTTAACTACTTGTCAATAAACAACTAACGCAACGTGACTACCCCGGCCCCATTAAAATAACTTCCTATCCTCTTATCCCCACTAAAACTCTTCTCTTCTTTTCTTATCCTAAGAATCCTGGCATCCTAGCCAATACTCTTCATAATACCAACATCTCAATCCAACTTAAAATCGCCAACCAACTCTTTGCGTATTCTACGTTAAACTCTTAATTCTCTCACTTGATTATCACAGCGACCACACCTATTATTATTAAAAGTGGTGCAACCATTCCTGCTTTTGTAATAGCTATGGTTACAAAAAGCACATATGTGTTACAATCGCCATACAAACAGTGAATCTAACACCACTTTTGCTAAATTAATCAAAAAATCCAACATATTCAGGCATTATATAAAAGACCACACGATATTACACACCATTATTACTTTGTTATCAATACAAACAAGCCTAACGGTTATTTTTTTATATAGAACAGTGAAAGGAAATCGAGTATGAAAAAAATTATTGCTATCTTTACCCTTTTAGTCGTTATGTTTACGACTATCAACCAGGCTTCCGCCGCTATCCCGCGCCCGGAACATCCTAGACCCGACATGCAGCGTGAAAATTGGCTTAACCTGAACGGCCAGTGGCAGTTCGAGATCGATAATGACAATACCGGTCTTAGCCGTCACCTCATCACCGGCAACGACCTCGCAGATGAGATCACCGTTCCGTTCTGCCCTGAGAGTAAGCTCTCCGGCATCGGTAACACTGATTTCATGAAATACGTATGGTATCGCAGACACTTTGTCCTACCTGAAAACATGCAGGATAAACGCATCCGCCTTCACTTCGGCGGCGTTGACTATCAGGCTTGGGTTTACGTTAACGGCTCTATGGTCGGTACCCATCGCGGCAGTAACGCAGCCTTCGATTTCGATATCACTTCAGAGCTTTGCGAAGGTGAAAATGAGATCGTCGTCCGCGTGTTCGATGATACCCGCTCTGGCCTACAGCCTACCGGCAAGCAGACCCACGGCGTAAGTGAAGGCTGTGTCTACACTCGTACCACTGGTATCTGGCAGACCGTTTGGCTCGAAGCTGTTGGCGATGCTTATATCAGCCTCGTAAATATCGTACCAGACATCGACATGAGCCGTGCGCTTGTTGATGTTACTGTTGACGGCTATATCCCAGGGCTAAAGGTAAAGGCTGACGCTATCTTCGATGGCAAGGTTGTCGGCTCTGAAACTGTACCTGCCACCTGGCGCGATAACAAGCTCGTCCTGAACCTCAAGGAACTTCACCTCTGGGAAGTTGGAGCACCAAACCTCTACGACCTCAAGCTCTCGCTGCTTAAGGGTTCAAAGACTATCGATCAGGTAAAGAGCTACTTCGGTATGCGTTCTGTCAAGATCGAAGGGCGTGCTATTACTATCAATGGTAAACGCGTTTTCCAACGTCTTATCCTTGACCAGGGATACTATCCTGACGGGCTCTGGACTGCTCCAACAGATGAAGCTCTAAAACATGACATCGAACTTTCTATGGAAGCCGGTTACAATGGTGCTCGTCTCCACCAGAAGGTTTTCGAACCTCGCTTCCTATACTGGGCTGACAAGCTCGGTTACCTATGTTGGGGTGAATACACCAACTGGGGCTATAACTATACTTCTCCTGGTTACGCCGCTTATGTTGATGAGTGGACTGAACTCATTCTTCGTGATCGTAATCATCCATCTATTATCGGCTGGTGCCCGTTCAATGAAACCGGCTCACACGCTGGCGAAATTCAGAGAACTATACTGTATCTCACTCGTGCTCTTGACCCGACCCGTCCAGTATATGAAACCTCCGGCTGGTCACACACTGTCGGCCAGGCCGAGCTTCGTGACAATCACGACTACAACCAGGACCCGGCCTCTTTCCATAAGAGATGGATGGACTTCTTCAGTGCTAACCGTGTAACTGTTCCTGCCCGCTACAATGCCGGCGGTGGCGAAGATATCGGTGTACCGTTCATGGTTAGTGAGTTCGGTGGTATCGGCTGGAGTATCAACGCTGGCTGGGGCTATGGTGCTGCTCCAAAGACTATCGAAGAGTTCTATACTCGTTACGCCGGCCTGTGTAAGGCTATGCTCGATAATCCAAACATGTTCGGTTTCTGCTATACTCAGCTAACTGATATTGAACAGGAACAGAACGGTCTATACTTCTATGACCGCTCAAACAAGTTTGATATGAAGAAGATATTCGACGCTACCCAGCAGCCGTCAGCTTTTGAGAAGGTTGGCCCTGACGCTGTAGTTTCAAATACCAAGAGCAGCCAGTGGAGTGTGCTCATCGGTTCTTCTATCGACTTCAATGATGCTAAACCGTTTAGCTACACTACCCAGCAGCCGTCAGCTTCTTGGAAAAATGCCTCTTTCGATGCTTCTTCCTGGAATACCGGCATGGCTCCTTTCGCTCCAGATGGTGCTACTAAGTGGACCTCTAGCGATATCTGGCTCCGTCAGGAATTCGATTGCAGCTCTACTAATTTCAATTCTGCTGCTATCGTACTATTCTATGATGAAGACACCCAGGTTTACGTTAACGGCAAAGAAGTATTTACTGTCAAGGGTTACTCAAACGGCTTCAAGGCCTTTGATATCACCAAGGCTCTAAAGGCCGCTCTCAAGACCGGCAAAAATACTATCGCGATACACACCCATCAGACAAATGGTGGACAGCGTATCGATGCCGCGATCCTGACCAACTAACAAAGTAATTTCCAAATTACTCCAACGACCCTGCCCGACTCCTCCTCTCGGGCAGGGTTTTTTTTCGCCCAGCCCGTAGAGACGCAAGATCTTGCGTCTCATCCCCAACCTTTTACCTTTTACTTTTCCCCCAAACTCCACATTCGCTTCGCCATAAACAACCGTCCGCCCCAGCGGACACCTCAACTTCTTCACCTGTTCACTTCTTCTCATATCAACCTCTTGCCGTCACTAAAATATAAAAACAGTAGATAATTAATCAAAAAATCCCCCTCATCCCGGCATTACTAAACATACTGCAACATTACACACCTCACAGCCCGTGGGCTCTTACTGCCTATAGCCAGCTTTACTTACCAATTGTTTTGTGCAGTTATTATTTGCGAATTGAAAAAAAATATTTAGCATTCTCAAACTGACCGAAAACTTCAGTTTGCATGTTGTAATTTACTATTAACAGGGGATTAGAAAATGGAAATAAGGTAACCGTTCACTTAATTAAAAAATATGCCATATGTTACATTTAGACTAAAGTGTCATAAATATGTATTAACGTTCAATTTACAAATTATTGAAAAACAGGCCTAGCCTGTAATAAAAATCAAATTGTTTCGAGCGGTAGCGAGAATCCAGAGCTTGTTTCTTGTTACTAAACAATTTTAGTTGCTATTAACATTGGTACCAGTGCATGCACTGTGAACGGTTGCGAAATTAGTAGATTAGTTTTTGAAAACATTATATATCAAAAAATATTAATTACTAAATTCTAACTCCTAACTCCTCTCAAACTGACCATCGGTCAGTTTGAGTTAGTATTGTAACACCCTCCATGCCAATCTCTAATTTCCAATTCCTAATTTTTTGATCGTAACATTTATTTTTTATATAGAACAGATGAAAGGAAATCGAGTATGAAAAAAATTATTGTTATTGTTTTTCTGATAGTTGCATTGTTTACAGCTATCAACCAGGCTTCCGCCGCTATCCCGCGCCCGGAGCATCCGCGTCCCGACATGCAGCGTGACAATTGGCTAAACCTGAACGGCCAGTGGCAGTTTGAGATCGATAATGAAAACACCGGTCTCAGCCGTCACCTCATTACCGGCGTTGATCTTGCCGATGAGATCACCGTTCCATTCTGCCCAGAGAGTAAGCTCTCCGGCATCGGCAATACCGACTTCATGAAATATGTCTGGTATCGCAGACATTTCGTTGTTCCTGCCGATATGCAGGGCAAACGCATCCTCCTTCACTTCGGAGGCGTTGACTATCAGGCTTGGGTTTACGTCAACGGATCAAAAGTAGGGGAGCACCGCGGTAGTAACGCGGCCTTCAATTTCGATATCACCTCAGAACTTCTCTCTGGTGAAAATGAGATCGTCGTTCGCGTCTTCGATGATACCCGCTCTGGCCTACAGCCTACCGGTAAGCAGACCCACGATGTAAGTAACGGTCCGGTATATACCCGTACCACCGGTATCTGGCAGACAGTCTGGCTCGAAGCTGTTGGCGATTCTTATATCAGCCTCGTTAATATCGTACCAGACATCGAGAAGAACCGTACCCTCCTTGATGTTACTGTTGACGGCTATATCCCAGGCCTAAAGGTAAAGGCTGATGCTATCTTCGATGGCAAGGTTGTCGGCTCTGAAACTGTACCTGCTACCTGGCGTGATAACAAGCTCGTTCTGAACCTCAAGGAACTTCACCTCTGGGAAGTAGGCAATCCAAATCTCTATGATCTCAACCTTACCCTGCTCAAAGGTTCAAAGACTATTGATCAGGTAAAGAGCTACTTCGGTATGCGTTCTGTTAAGATCGAAGGCCGTGCCGTTACTATTAATGGCAAACGCGTCTTCCAGCGTCTCATCCTTGATCAGGGCTTCTATCCAGACGGTCTATGGACCGCTCCCACAGAACAGGACCTCATCAATGACATCGAACTTTCTATGGAAGCCGGTTACAATGGTGCACGTCTCCACCAGAAGGTATTCGAACCTCGCTTCCTCTATTGGGCTGACAAGCTCGGCTATCTCTGTTGGGGCGAGTATACCAGCTGGGGCTTCAATCATTCTTCTAAAGGCTACGCCGCATACGTCGATGAATGGGTAGAAATTATTCAGCGTGACCGTAACCATCCAGCTATTATCGGCTGGTGCCCGTATAATGAAAGCCCGCCTGAGGCAGGGGAGCTGCAGAAAACTATCTACTATCTGACCAAGGCTCTTGACCCGACTCGTCCGGTATATGAAACTTCCGGCTGGTCGCACACTGTCGCTCAGGCTGAGCTTCGTGACAATCACGACTACAATCAGGATCCGGCTTCTTTCAAGCGTAGATGGATCAACTTCTTTGACGCTAACCGCGTATCTGTACCGGCCCGCTACAATGCCGGTGGCGGCGAAGATATCGGTGTGCCGTTCATGATCAGCGAGTTTGGTGGTATCGGCTGGAGTCTCAATGCCGGCTGGGGTTACGGCTCTGCGCCACAGTCTATCGAAGAGTTCTATACTCGATATGAAGGTCTGTGCAAAGCTCTGCTCGATAACCGCGATATGTACGGCTTCTGCTATACGCAGCTTACCGACGTTGAACAGGAGCAAAACGGTCTCTACTATTATGACCGCTCTGAAAAGTTCGATATGAATCGCATCTTCAAGGCGACTCAGCAGCCGTCTGCTTTTGAAAAGCTCGGACCTTCTGTCTCGACCGATGATAAAAAGAGTCGCGACTGGAATATCCTTATTGGCTCTTCTATCGATTTGCAGGATGCCAAACCGTTTAGCTACACCACCCAGACTCCGTCCGATAACTGGAGCCTAATTGGCTTCGATGACTCATCATGGAAAACCGGCATGGCTCCTTTCGCTCAGGACGGCAGAACCAAATGGACCTCCAGCGATATCTGGCTCCGTCAGGAATTCCAGTGCAGTAGTACTGATTTCGAGAAAGCCGCTCTGGTAATCTTCTACGATGAAGACACCCAGATCTTCGTCAACGGCAAAGAGATCTTCACCGTTACTGGCTATTCAAACTGGTTTGATGCCTTTGATATTACCGAAGCTCTCAAACCTGTACTTAAGACCGGCACCAATACCATAGCTATCCACACCCACCAGACCGGTGGCGGACAGCGTATCGATGTCGCGATCATAACCCAATAAAAAGTAAATCCCCATTTACTTCTAATCGACCCTGCCCGACTCCTCCTCCCGGGCAGGTTTTTTTTTCGCCCAGTCCGTAGAGACGCAAGATCTTGCGTCTCATCCCCAACCTTTTACCTTCCCACCTTTTACTTTTTACATTTCCCCCTTTCTAATCTTTCTCTAAAATCCCACCAAAATTATTACGATAATATACATAGAATATAAACAATGTTATTATTAACTTTACTATCCCGGCCTACTATTAGTACCCGGTATAGAGTACGCAAAACTCAGGTGGCTTTACAACACTACCGCCGCCTTTTTTATAAGACGTTGCCTTTGGCCAGGTATAGTATGCTGGAAAAAATATTAAAAATAATCTTACTCTCTACGTTTAGCTTGATTTTCTTATGCAACTTTTCACCTCTAGCCGCTCAGTCTATGTCCAATAACTGTTGCATAGAGCAAAGTCAAACTGATATTCTCTCACCAGCCCAGCGCCAGTGGCTAAACGACCATCCCGTCATTACTCTCGGTATGGAACCAAATTTCCAGCCGCTCATAATACAAGAGTCCGACGGCACATATACCGGTATCTTCATTGAACTCATCGCCGAGCTCAACCGAACTCTAAACTCCAATATCAAAATCGAATTTGGCCCCTGGGTCGAAGAGGTAAACAAGGCTCGTAAAGTTGAAATTGACGGCCTGCTCACCGTTGCCCCTGTCCAGATCAAAGCCAGTAATCTACTATCAACTATGGTCACCCATTACGAGCTGCCCATGGTTTACGTCCGCAAGGACTCTAACCTGAAGATAAACTCGCTCGACGATCTCAAAGGACTCCGACTCGCTGTCCAAAACGAGATCGCCTGCCTTCACGCTCTTATTGTCCCTTACGATCAGTATAGCGAGTTCTATGCACCTGACAGTGTACTCGATGCCCTCAAAATGCTCACCGAGGGAAAGGTCGACGCCGTACTGGCACAAAATTACGAAGAGTATATCATTGCAAAGCACCTTATCACCAATATCAGGGTTGCCTATACCGATATGGATAACCCAACTCCTGTCTCCATCGGTATCCGCAAAGACTGGCCTGAGCTGGTTGACATTATCAATGCCGGGCTTGAAAATATCGGACGTGAAAAAATTACCAAATATTACACTAAGTGGCTCGCTTCGTTCCGCGACCTTAGCGATATCTTTCTTACCGAAATGGAAAATGTCTGGCTCTCGGCCAGACCCGTACTAAAGGTATATCTACCTGCCGATCAGCCTCCGTATGCTTTCCTGCAGGACGAATATTACCGTGGTATAAGTATGGACTTCCTCGATCTTATCAGTCAGACACTCAATGTCAAGATCGAGCCGGTATCTGACTTTATGCTCGCCGATTTTGTACTTGACCTTTCTGGCAGTATCGAAAACTCGTTAAAATACTCTAATCATTTATACGAAGCTCAGCAGGTTATTATCACTAATAACAATGTAACATACGCCTCCGGCCCCGGCTGGCTAAAGGGTAAAACTGTCGCCGTTGTCAAAGATAGTTTCGCTGACGACTATCTAGTTCTTATGACTAATACTAAAAGGCTGCCTGCCAGTTCTATTAAAAATGCTCTTCAACTTGTCGCCGACGGCAAAGCTGACGCCTTTATGGGCGATGTTCTTGCCGCTAGCTATTCCATTATCCGATATAACCTGCCCGGCCTCAAAGTCGCCGGTGCTACTGGCATCTCCGCTGATATGCTCTCTTTCTCGGTGCGCACCGACCCGCAAATCCTTATCCCCATTCTTAATAAAGCTATTCAGGCCATAACCGACCAGCAGCATAATGATATCGTTGATAAATGGGTTAGCGTAAAGTATGAACAGGTAACACCCTGGACCTGGGTTGCATTCCTATGTTCGATGCCTCTGGCTTTACTCATCTTTGTTATCTTCTGGAACCGACAGCTCAATCGTGCCGTTCAGGCCAGAACTATTGAGCTCCGAAATGAAAAACACTTTACCGATTCCGCTATAAATGTTCTAAAAGACATGTTCATCGTCTTCGACCCGCACACCGGAAAGGCTCTTCGCTGGAACGAATCACTCGTAAAAATCTCCGGCTATTCTAATGATGAGATACGTGACAAACCCATACCCGGCGAATTCTTCGACGCTGAAAATACCCATATTATGAAAGGGGTCGTACAGGACGTACTCGCAAATGGCCATGGCTCGTGTGAGCTGGAACTGAACAGAAAAGATGGTTCTAAAATACCTGTCGAATATACCGCTTCACGACTTGATGATGATAGCGGCGAACTCATCGGACTCGTTGTCGTTGGCCGTGACATTACTGCCAGACGTGAAACTGAACATGAGCTCGAAAGACACCGACTACATCTGGAAGAGCTTGTCACCGAACGCACCAACGAGCTCAATCTTCGCAATTCCGAGCTAGAGCACACTCTGCTACAGCTTAAGCAGGCACAGGGTAAACTTATCCTCTTTGAAAAGCTCGGCGCTCTCAAGCATCTCGTCTCCGGCATTGCACATGAAATAAATTCGCCGCTTGGTGCTATTAACGCTTCTCGCGAAACGATATATATAAATCATAAACGTATCGCTAATAATCTGACCCTGCTCGCTCATTGGCTCGAAGGGCCACACGCTGACATTGTTCGCTGGATGATTAGTGACGGATATAAAATTAAAACTGACGGCCAGATATTATCTTTCAGTGATAAAAGAAAACTCACCGCAGAATATATTGACCTACTCGCCGAAGCAGACATCGACCACGCCGACGAGCTTGGGAAATATCTTATCGACTTGAAACTATATAAATATGTTGATCGATTATTACCGATGCTGCACGAGAAAAGCTCTCCTCAGTTGCTCGCTGTCGTCGCCGCCATTGTCGAATCATATGTTGCTTGCGATACCGTGAACATCGCTGTCACTAAAGCGTCGAAGATCGTTTTCGCTCTTAATAGTTACATTCGAAAGGGCGGTAGCGACGAAAACGGCGATAATCAAAAAGAGTTCATCTCTGTTAAAGAGGGTATCGATAATATTCTTACTCTGTTCTACAACTCTATCAAATATTCTGTTGACCTCGAGCTGGATATTGACGACGATCTGCCGCTCATCTTCGCTGCACCTGATGAGCTAAACCAGGTATGGACAAATCTACTACAAAACGCCCTTGACGCTATGAACCGTTCCGGAAAACTTCGCATCGAAGCCCATTCTGACAACGACGGCATATCAATCTGTATCGCAGACAGCGGCTCTGGCATGACAGATGAAGTCAAAAGCAGAATTTTCGAACCGCTTTTCACCACCAAGCCGGCAGGGGAGGGCACCGGACTCGGTATGGACATCGTTCGCAAGATAGTCGTAGAAAACCACGAAGGCACAATAAACATCGACTCAGAACCAAACCACGGCACTACCGTTACCATATGGCTGCCCGCCAAACACACAGCCCCAACACCCTAACATACACCATTCACATCAAACTCATAATATTAAATTCCCCCTTCCTCTGCCCCTTCGCGCCTCTGCGAGATACAACTCTTCTCTTCCCTATCTTATCCTAAAAATCCTCGCATCCTGGCCAATTTCTCTTCTTCCTTTGCGGGTGCAAAGCACCTTGCGCCTTAGCGTGAAATCCTCTTCTTCTCTGTACTACTATTCATCAACTTCTTGTTTTATATGTGTCATTATTTTTCACATTCAATGTAACTTGCTAAATAATCGCACGTTACATCCTCGTTAAAAGCACACGAACTTTGCAGGTTAATAACCTTAATTCGCTATCCTGATTATCATCTTCTTATCCTCTATCCCTGCAAAAAATTCTTCTTCTCTGTGTTCTCTGTGCCCTCTGTGGTAAAAAATCTTCTCAATGCCACCATCTCCAACCACCCCAAAATTGCCAACCAAATCTTTGCGTCTTCGCGCCCTTGCGTTAAAACTCTTAATCCTCTTCTTAATTATTCTCCCTCTTAAATCTGTGTAAATTAATCAATCAGCAGTTCGCGGTAGCGAACCCATTTCAAAAAAATCCGTGGATAAAAAACTCTTCTTTCTTAATGATCTCCCTCCGCCCAAGGCGGATAACCATTATTACCTATATAAACGCACTCATAAACTTAACCAAATCACCCAACTTCTCCATATTAATCCACATCTGTACTATAAGTTATTCCAGTCCCAGTTTTAACTATAAAAACATTTTGTATAAACCAAAATACGCACCATAAATAACCACTATTTTAACACCTAATCCCTAAAAAATTGCCCGTATATACATCACTATTGTCCAAAAAGACAAATACATATAGCAAAACTCTTCCATGTTACAAAAAAACTACTCATATTTCATTTGTACTATTTGACAACCTGTTTATATATGCTATAATTCAAATATGAATTGTCAGTAATATGCTCTTTTGGAAGTAATCTATCTGATTTGTTTATAAAATATTCTTTATTTCCTTCATATTATTGCCACTTTAAAAAATGCAGTGTTCTGTCTGGCACTGCGAAAGTATTGTTTTCGTATTGTATATGTTTAGCAAAGGGCAACAGCGATTTTTTACCTAAACCGTTTCGCTTTTTTCCCCGATTATGGTAAAAGCGACGACTAGAGTAAAATTCAGACTATTCTATCATGAGAGAAAAAGAGTTAAGAAAAAAAGTATTACATTTCTAATCTAAATCTAATTCATGTGTCTGTGTAATTAATAACTGTCTGTTGTTCCTCTAATGAAAAAAAATGTATTGTTTTACAGTTAATATACGGATCTGTTTCTGTTTATTTCTGTAAATATCTAGAATTGGTGATTTAGGAGATCGTGATGAAGAAGATTATGACGATGTTGCTATCCTTAGCAGCAATGGGAGCTTGCGCAAACGCTGATCTGGTACACCGTTACGAATTTAACGGCGATACTAACGATAGTATTGGAGAAGCTCATGGTACTCTCGGTACCTTTGGTGTTATCGAAGACGGTAGGCTATACACTGGTCGTGATGCAGAAGGTAACTGGATCGATCAGGGTGCGGGCCCAAATGTAAACGGCGGTGTATCGTTACCTATCGATGCTATCGAAGGCATTACCGACCAGTTTACTATTGAAGTTTGGTTCTTCGCTTATGCACCACAGGGCGCTTACCACACTCTATACTGTTTCGATGACGGCACAACTGATAACCACATTATTGCTACTCCTGTACGTGGTGAAGACCAGGGCTGGCGCGCTGGTATCCATGTTAAAGAAAATGTCGACGGCCTAACTGTCGCTGATGCTATTATGCGTAGTCATGCTTTAGACGTCTGGCCTGACAATCCTGACCAGGGCCCTCGTCAAATGCTCCTGACTTATGACGGCGTAAACCTACGCTACTACACTAACGGTGCTTTATTTACTGACTCAAACTCTCAGGTTGTAAACACTGTGCCTGTAACTGGCCTTAATATGCAGGACTTTGTAACTCAGATCGATATTAGTGCTGGTGCTCCTTATAACGACAATATGCTTAAGGGTTATGTTGATGATTTCCGTATCTACAACGAAGCCCTCTCAGAAGATGAAGTTGCTGGTATCTTTGCCATAGGTGCTCAGGCTACTGCTGGTGATATCCAGTCTGTTATCGACTTCACCGCTACCACACCAACTCCTGAAGATGGTGCTGATATGGTTGGTACTGTTGTTGGTACTGGTTCTAGTGCTTCTGTTACCGTTGACCTCGCCTGGAACACTGCTATGGACCCTGCCAACCCAGAAGTATTCAATGCTGACGTTCAGAAACATTATGTATATATCTCTGAAGATCTCAGCGATCCAAATAACTCTACTGATCTTTCTCTAATCGCTACCGTTAACGCTTCTGGCGCTACTGGCGAATATCAGGTTACCAGCCTCGCTCTTGACGGCCTGTACAAATGGCGTGTTGATGAAGGTGTTATCGTTGGTGGTGCTGTTACTGGACCAACTGATCCAAATTCTATCGAAGGTCCAACCTGGACATTCAGCTCTATGCCTTCTATGCCGGTTATCACTACTCAGCCTATGCGTGCTCTAAAATGGGCTGGCGAATCTTATGACATGTCTATCGTTGTTGATTCTATCACAACTCCTGTTTATACCTGGTATAAGTCAACTGATAATGTTATCTCTGAAGATGACCTGATCGTTGGTACAAACAGTGACATTCTAAACTTTGCTGATATCTCTTCTGATGACGCTGCATTCTACTACTGTGCTGTTACTAATGACAGTGAGATCGTAGTTAACTCTGCTGTTGCTCAACTGGAAATGGCTGCTCTTGTTGCAGAATTCAACTTCGAAAATGACCTTAACAATACTGTAAGCGATTCTAACGGTACTGGCTATGTCGGCGAAGAGATCGGCGAAATGACTTACGATGCTGGTAAAGTTGGCAACGCTATCGCTTTCAATGGTACTGACGAATATGTTCAGACTGAATGTTTCGTTCGTAACAGTTACACTATCGAAATGTGGGTTAAGACCGAACAGACCGCTGGAACTGGCGGATGGTGGCTTGGTGCTGGCCTGGTTGACGGCGAAATGCCTGGTAATGTCGCTGACTACGGTGTTGTTCTCAGCGGTACTGGCTTCGCTCTTGGCTCTGGTCCTAGCAGCACAACTATCGTTTCTGGCAAACCTATCAATGACGGCTTGTGGCACTACTGTGTTGCTACCCGCGACATCGACACCGGCGACATGAAGGTTTATGTTGACGGCCAGATGGAAGGCACTGCTGAAGATCAGGACACTGGTATCACTCAGAACGTAACTGATTTCCTCAATATCGGTAAGATCAGAAGCGACAGCCGTTACTTCGACGGTATGATTGATGAGATCAAGATCTATAACTATGCAATTGACGAAATGACAGTTGCTGCAAAATACGTCGCTTACGAACCTGATGCAAGCGTATGTATCCAGACTCTCAAACCTAGCACAACTCTCGACCTGCACGAAGACTGCGTTATCAACGTACTAGACTTCGCAGAAATCGCAGAAAGCTGGCTTGACTGTGCGATCTACCCGGATTGTTTTGACCTTGAATAAGTCATAAACAAGACCTAGTGCAAATAGTATGCAGGTGACGGCTCCTCCCGT
The DNA here is from genome assembly GCA_963667715.1 of Sedimentisphaerales bacterium. Taxonomy (GTDB): domain Bacteria; phylum Planctomycetota; class Phycisphaerae; order Sedimentisphaerales; family SM23-30; genus JAFGDI01. The sequence continues at coordinate 193,390 of OY763926.1, forward strand.
CACCTGCATTTTTTTTACCCCCCCGTAGAGACGCAAAATATTGCGTCTCCCATATGCCCCCAATACCCCGTCCCGCCAACCAACCCCTCTCGCAAGAGTTTCCCGATACACATCGGGGTTCTTAAGTCTTCTTCCTTCTCTTCCTCTTCTTCTTATCCTAATCATCATCCTCTTATCCTCTAATCCCTGCAAAAACTTTTCTTAATGCCATCATCTCAAACCAAATCCCAATCGCCAACCAACCCTTTGCGTCTTCGCACCCTTGCGTTAAACTCTTAATCCTCTTCTAAATTATTCTTCTTAAATCTGCGTTAATTAATCAACCAGCCGTTCGCCCCAGCGAACCCCTTTCAAAAAATCCGTGGATAAAAATTCTTCTCTTCCCCCGTCCCCCCGGGAATGTAAAACACCACCAACCGCCATTACCCTACCCTCAATCTGTCGAAAAAATCCAGCCCGTATTCGGGCGGTTATCCTGTCCAAAAAAAAATAATTCGCAAAAAGCTTGAAAATTGTCGTAAAACTACATACCAACATCCACTCAACCCGATTAAAATACTTATAACTGGCACCTCAGCCGAAAATATATAGTGTTATCATAAATTAATCATGTAATAGAGGAAACATACTATGAAGCAATTTATAATCAGGTCCGTTCTAGTACTAATCACTATGAGTACCGCACTAAATGCCGCCACTAAGGTCAATGGCAAATGGCTCGATACCAGCCTCTCATTTGAAGAACGCTCCTGGGCACTCGTTGACGAGATGACCCTCCAGGAAAAAGTCGGCCAGATGATGAACACCGCTCCAGCTATCGAAAGACTCAATATCCCTTCTTACGACTGGTGGAACGAAGCTCTTCACGGCGTCGCTCGCAGCGGCTACGCAACTGTCTTCCCACAGGCCATCGGCATGGCCGCCACCTTTGACACCGACCTAATGTACAAAACAGCTGACGTTATCAGCACCGAAGCTCGGGCAAAATATCATCAGCGGATGAGAGAACGCGGCTATACTAGTATCTATTATGGCCTCACATATTGGTCGCCCAACATAAATATCTTCCGCGACCCACGCTGGGGCAGGGGCCAGGAAACCTACGGCGAAGACCCATACCTCACCGGCCAGATGGGTATGCAATTCGTCAAAGGCCTACAGGGCTCCGATCCAAAATATTTCAAAGTCGTTGCAACCCCCAAACATTACGCCGTCCATAATGGCCCTGAACCAGAACGACACCGCTTCAATGCGATCGCAAGCAAACGCGACCTGTACGAAACTTATCTACCCGCTTTTGAAGATCTCATCGTAAAGGCCAAAGCTTATTCCATCATGGGCGCCTATAACCGCGTCGACGGCGAATCAGCCTCCGCTAGTTACATGCTCCTAGAAGATATTCTAAGAAACAAGTGGGGCTTTGAAGGTTACGTCGTCTCCGATTGTGGTGCTATTGGCGATATCTGGCAGCATCATAAGATCGCTGCCACCGCCGAAGAAGCCGCCGCTCTCGGTGCCAGACGCGGCTGCGACCTAAACTGCGGTGTCACCTATCGTGCTCTTATCCGTGCCATCGATGAAGGCATTATCGACGAAGCTGAGATCGACCTGAATATTTACCGTCTAATTCTCGCCAAGATGAAGCTCGGTATGTTCGATCCCGACGACATGGTCGCCTATAGCAAAATCCCATACTCAGCAAACGATACCGACTCCAATAGCAAAGTCTCGTTAGAGATGGCCCGCGAAAGTGTCGTTCTACTTAAAAACGCCAACCAGACTCTCCCGCTCGATAAGAACAAAATAAAAACTATCGCCGTCGTCGGTCCAAACGCCGACAATATCGACTCTCTTGTCGGAAACTATAACGGCACTCCGTCAAATCCAATTACCGTACTCAAAGGCATCCAGTCTGCTCTCGGTGATAATGTAAATGTCATTTACTTACCCGGCAGCGAGCTCGCCCAGGGCTTTATCGATACCGAAAATCCCGGCATCACCGCTCCCGAGTACACCAACGACAAGGGCGAAAAAGGACTGACCGCTCAATACTTCAATAATCGCGAGCTAAACGGAACACCAGTTCTCACTCGCACTGAAGACCATATCGACTATCGCTGGGATGAAGCTTCTCCAACCGAAAAGGAACTTGCCCAGGGCATCATCACCCCAGAGCACACTGTTAATAAAGATAACTTCTCTATCAGATGGACTGGCAAACTCGCCGGCCCAGCCGACCCCGACAGTAAGCTGGTAATGTGCAGTGACGATGGCTGCCGTGTTTTCATCGACGGCCAAAAAGTGCTCGAAGACTGGACCAGCCACGCAACTACCTACTACGAAATAAACCATAACTTCGAACCCGGCAAACAATACGACCTCAAGATCGAATATTTCGAAGGACAGGCTCAGGCACGAGTCGCCTTTGGCTGGAAAGCAGCTTCAGACAGCCCCGACGGCATGATGGCAAAGGCTAATGCCGCCGCAGAAAAAGCCGATGTGATTGTTGTAGTAGGGGGGCTAACCGCAAAGCTTGAAGGCGAGGAGATGCTCGTCAACTATCCTGGCTTTAAAGGTGGCGACCGAACTGATATTTCATTACCACAGCCGCAGCTGGAACTTCTAAAGGCCATGCAAAAAACTGGCAAGCCGGTTGTATTCGTTATGCTTACTGGCTCCGCTATCGCCTGCCCATGGGCCCAGGACAATATCCCAGCTATCCTCTGCGGCTGGTACCCCGGCCAAAATGGCGGTCAGGCTATCGCCGATATTATCTTCGGCGACTATAACCCCGCCGGCCGACTACCTGTTACTTTCTATCGTTCAACCGATCAGCTCGGCGAATTCGACGACTATAACATGGACGGTAAAACCTACAGATACTTCAAAGGCAAACCGCTCTACGCTTTCGGTTACGGCCTAAGCTATAGCACCTTTAAATATTCCGATCTGAAAGTTAACAAGAAAAAGGCTCGCCCCGGCGACACTATCAAGCTCAGCTTCAAGGTTACCAACACCAGCTCCCGCTCCGGCGACGAAGTTGTTCAGCTATACATCTCCGATCTCGACTCTGAACTCGCTATGCCAGTCAAACAGCTCAGAAAATTCCAACGCCTGCACCTGAAAGCCGGCGAAACGAAAAAGGTTAACATGACCATCAAGCCAATCGATGACATGCGATACTACGAGCCAAGATTAGAAAGCTACACCGTCGAACCCGGCGAATTCGAACTGCAGATCGGTTCAGCCTCAGACAATATAAAACTTAAATACACCATCCAAATAAAAAACTAAACTCAACCCAGTAGAGACGCAACACCTTGCGTCTCCTCCCTAAAGGTAGTACAAGCCCCGATACATATCGAGCCCTGTACTACCTTTTCTCTTATCAAAAAAAAATGTGCAGCACCAGAAAAAAACATACCCCTCTCATTTCTAACCCCATCAAATTCAACATCCTTACATTTAACTCATATTATTATTTACCTTCCCTCTGCACCTTCGCAATTCTGCGAAAACCAACTCTTCTTCTTCTCCCCTTTGCGGGTGCAAAGCACCTTGCGCCTTTGCGTGACCCCCTCTTAATTTCTTACTTTTCCCCTCTGCGTCCTCTGTGCCCTCTGTGGTTTACAAAAAATCTTCTCAATGCCAACATATCAAACCAAATCACAAATTCCAATCCACCCCCAGTCGCCAACCAACTCTTTGCGTCTTCGCGCCCTTGCGTTAAACTCTTAATCCTCTTCATAATCATTCTCCCTCTTAAATCTGCGTTAATTAATCAACCAGCAGTTCGCGGCAGCGAACCCCTTTCAGTAAATCTGTGGATAAAAAAACTTCCCCCGCCCCCTGGGAATGTAAAACACCATCAACCGCCATTACCCTACCCACAATCTAGCGAAAAAATCCAGCCCGTACTCGGGCGGTTATCCTGTCTATAAAAAACATCACCATAAAAAAACTGTGCACTTACAACTTCGCACATATTTAAAACTTTTCTATTCCATTATCCACCAATTTTTACTAGAATACCCCCAATTAGTTATTTCCATATATTAAAATATAGTTCCATATATGAAATCGGAGGTACTGCAATGAACGCAATGAAGATTTTGTTACTATCTATGCTAGTATTTGTTTCTGGCTGTGTAACTGCACCTGAACTCACCACAAACGACAAAGATAACATCGATAAGTACGGTAAACTTGTCGTAAAGAACCTCATAAATAGGGATTTTATGCTCTACCGTGGCGGTAAAGGCCTACATTATGCCGAAGCTTGTGCTGCTCTGGGTGCTCTCCGCTTTTCTGAGGTTACCGACAATAAAGCTGATATCGAGCTGATTGTTAAACGCTATGCCGGGTTCCTTACCGAATCTGATAAGCTTATCGACCGCGTTCAGCACGTTGACCATAACGTTATGGGGATCGTTCCATTACAGATTTACCTCACTACCGGCGATCAACGCTATAAAAAGATGGGTCTGACATTTGCCGACACCCAATGGGAAAAGGAGATCGAAAACGACCTTACCAGCCAGACTCGCTGGTGGATTGACGATATGTACATGATCGGCAGCCTACAAATGCAAGCTTACCGTGCCACCGGCGACGCCAAATACGCCGACCGCGCTGCTCGCCAGATTCACGCATACATCGACCGCCTACAGCAGCCTAACGGCCTATTCTTCCACGGGCCAAAGTTCCCTCACCATTGGGGTAGGGGCAACGGCTGGGTCGCAGCTTCTATGGCCGAGATACTAAAGGACCTGCCAAAAGATAATAAACATTACAATGCTATCCTAAAAAGCTATAAACTCATGATGGCTTCACTGCTTAAGTATCAGTCAGATAACGGCTTATGGCGCCAGCTACTCGATAATCAGTTCTCGTGGACCGAAACTTCATGCTCGGCCATGTTCGCCTATGCTATGGCTGTTGGTGTCGATAACGGCTTACTGGACAATAACTTATATGCCCCAGCCGTTAATAAGGCGTTCAGAGCTCTATGCTGGAGTATCAACCGCGACGGCAGAATCCGTGACGTTTGCGAAGGCACAGGCCAGACTGACGATGTAGAATTCTACCTCAACCGCAGACGCATCACCGGCGACTTCCACGGCCAGGCGCCATTCCTATGGCTTGCCGCTGAACTGGCACAAAGACAATAATAATTTCCATTTAATACATCAATAACGATCTCATTTCAAACCAGGGAGTACCGGCCAAAACCGATACTCCCATTTTTTTATCATCCTTCCCCAAATATAAATTAGCCTCGCCCGTAGGGCGATACCTTCCCTTACAACCTTTCTTCCTTACTTCCTTTCAACCTTCTTCAATAAACCATCTCCCACGCCATTCGAGAATAATTACTATTTACAAACTGCCATGTATCCCAACAATCTGTCGTAAAAATCCAGCCCAATAACATCGAACGGTTATCCTGTCCAAAAAAAATACTTATACCCAGCCTTACCTAACATAATCTCCCTTGCAAATCCCCCAAAAACAACAATAATGTAATCGATCATACGATTACAAAATGTAGAAACCTTTTACCTTTAACTAGTTACCTTTTACCAATAAACAATGCCAAAAGATCAGACAAACAGAGCACCACGCAACCGTTCAGTTTTCCTCGACGATTCCGACATCACCCGCCTGCAAAAGCGTATCATAAACCCGGGACAGTCACCTCTTTCTATTAGCGATATTACCAACCGCACCATCCACGGCGACACTTTCACTATACTCGATCTGTTGCCAGATGCTTCTGTCGATCTACTCATCGCCGACCCGCCATACAATCTGACAAAGACCTTCAAGTCAAACTCATTTAAGGCAAGCCAGATGGACATATACCTGCAATGGCTCGATTCCTGGATCGAAAAACTACCAAGAATACTTAAGCCAAACGCAACCATTTACATCTGCGGCGACTGGCGTTCTTCACCCGCCATCTTCTATTCCCTCCAAAAGTATTTCATTATCCAGAACCGCATAACCTGGGAACGTGAAAAGGGCCGCGGCTCAAAATCAAACTGGAAAAACGCTCACGAAGATATATGGTTCGCAACCGTCGATAAAGAATACACCTTCAACGTCGACGCCGTAAAGCTCAGACGCAAGGTCATCGCTCCATATAAAGTCGACGGCCAACCTAAAGACTGGACCGAATCTGAATCTGGCAACTTCAGACTCACTCACCCTTCGAACATGTTCACCGATCTGAGTGTACCGTTCTGGTCAATGCCGGAAAACACCGAGCATCCAACCCAGAAGCCTGAGAAGCTCATCGCAAAACTCATTCTCGCCAGCAGTAACCCCGGCGACATGGTCTTCGATCCTTTCCTCGGCTCCGGCACAACGTCTGTCACCGCCAGGAAACTAGACCGAAACTTCTTCGGGATCGAAGCCGACAAAACGTTCTGCCTACTCGCCGAAAAAAGACTAGAACTTGCCAACTCCAACAAAACCATACAAGGCTACCACAACAACCAATTCTGGGAAAGAAACGCCAAACCCTAACCAGTATCCCCCCAACACCCGCACTCTCCAACCATCCCTCCCGTACAAGAGTTCCGGCCTTTCCCGATACACATCGGGACTTGTGATTCTTGGTATAACTTTGCCAACCAACTCACAAACTCCCCAACACTACACTCCTCCAACCAACTCTTTGCGTCTTCGCGTCCTTGCGTTAAACTTATTATTAATTTTTCTTCCCTCTGCTTCTTCCTATCCTAATAATCCTATCATCCTAGCAATTATTTTTCTTCTTTAGCGTGTGCGAAGCACCTAGCGTCTTTGCGTGAACCTCTTTTTAATTTCTTACTCTTACTCCTCTGCGTCCTTGCGTTAAAACTCTTAAATTCTCTTCTTAAATTATTCTCTCTATTAAATCTGTGTTAATTAATCAACCAGCAGTTCGCGGCAGCGAACCCCTTAAAAAAAAACCGTGGATAAAACATCTTCTCCTCCCCCGAAGTCCAGGAAGGCCTAACATTACCAAACATATTTCAACCAAACATAATCTGTCGAACAATCCAGCCCGTACTCGGGCGGGTATCCTGTCTAAAAAAATACGTCATCATCTGACAACTTTCCACTTCGCACTTTCCCCTTGTATTCCCTACCCAATTTATATATCATAAATTCATAGCATTCGAGCTTATTTCTTGTTACTTTATACTTAACAATTTATTCTGGGAGAATAAAATGAAAAAGAACTCTACTGCAATTATCGCTTTATCTATCTTATCGTTATTTATCATTACAACCCTAACCCCGTCTCTCGCTATCGCCGACCCCGACACACCCGTCACCTTCACCGACCAAACCCTAAAGTCCGCCGTCGAAACCCAGCTCGGCGTCACCAACCCAACCGAAAGTGATATGCTAGCTCTAAATTCCCTTTTTATAGACTATACCGGTATCACCAACCTAACCGGCCTTGAATTCGCCCATAATCTTAACCAACTTTACACTGCTGGCAACCAGATATCCGATCTTACCCCGCTCACCAACCTTACCAGCCTGCAATATCTAAACCTTAACAATAACAACATTACCAACATAGCCCCTCTGTCAAACCTAACTGAGCTAATATCTTTAAATATCAGCTGCAGCCGGATAACAGACTTCTCACCTATCACCCAACTCACAAAACTAAATATTCTCGAATGCTGGTCCGCTGACCTTTACGATATCTCTTTCCTGCATAATCTTACCAGCCTTTACTCCCTGAATATTAATTATAATAGCGTATCCAGCCTCACTCCACTTACCAATCTCACCCAGCTAAATACCTTAAACGCTACTGACAATAACATTACTGATATTTCACCCATTTTGTCACTAACAAATCTAAGCCATCTGACTTTAGGCTATAACCCAATAACAAACATCACTCTCATATCTTCCCTTACCAACCTTAACTATATTGAACTTATGTCCTGCGGCATTACCGACCTGGCCTTTCTATCTGGCCTTACTAACCTCACCCAAATCAATATAGGTTACAATAATATTGCCGACTTCTCACCTATATCTACATTACCTGACCTTTATAGCGTCAACTTCTTTGGCTGCTCACTCTCAAATCTCGATTTCCTTGCTGACTTTACTTTCCTGACCGCCATCACACTTTCCAACAACCCTGAGATTACAGACTATTCTATTTTGGCAAGCTTTCCTAACCTGTATGACCTAAGTTTATACAACAATCATATTGAAGACATTTCTTTTGTCTCCTCTATCCCGAATCTTACTTTTCTAAATATTAGTGATAATAATATTCATTCTCTCGCTCCTCTTGCCACTCTAACCAACTTACAATATGTCACCATATATAATAACCCACTTTACTGTAGTTCTGTCGATATCGATGTACCGCTTATCCTGGCCAACAACCCCAGACTTTATAGTTTCTATTATGGTAATTACTGTATTGAAGAATGCACCGACCCCGTACCAGTTATCTTTAATGACCCAATCCTAAAAACCGCAGTTGAAGATGAGCTCGGCATAACCGACCCAACCTCCTGTGATATGGTCAATTTAAACTATCTCCATCTCAGCGACCTGGGCATCTCAGACCTCACCGGCCTCGAGTACGCTGAAAACCTGCAAACGCTATATCTATCCAGCAATAATATTACTGACCTTTCACCTCTTGCTCTACTGGTCAATCTGAGCTATCTTAGCTTGAGCTATAACAATATCTCTGACCTTTCGCCTTTGACAGACCTTACCGAGCTAACCAGTCTCTACTTATATTCAAACAATATCTCCAACCTTGAATCTCTGCTCTCTCTTACCAATCTCTATAATCTCGGTCTCTCCCAAAACCCGCTAACCTGCTTCACTGTAGATAACCATATCCCCATTATTTACGCTAATAACGAAAGTATAACCATAAACTACGACAGCTTCTGTATTCCAGATTGCGACAGTACTACTCCGGTAGTATTTACCGACCCAGTCTTAAAAGCAGCAGTCGAAACCCAGCTCGGCGTCACCGACCCCACACCCTGCGATATGCTCCAACTAAGATATCTATCTGCCAGATACGACAGCATAACAAGCCTCGACGGCCTGCAATATGCCCTCGGTTTACAAACTCTATATATTGACAATAACGATATAGCAGACATATCGCCACTAGCTGCTCTAGAAAATCTTGAAACTCTTGACCTGAGTTATAATGACATTGCTAACCCAGAACTTGTAGCTAATCTAACTAAACTTACCAGCCTGAGCCTTAACGGCTTATATATCTCAAATATAGATTTCCTCGCCGGTATGGACCAGCTCGACTATCTATACCTTACCAGCAACCTTATAACTGACTTCTCTGTCATTCCTACACTAACAAATCTCAGGTATCTCGGGCTCTCTAATAATAATATCTCTAACATAAGCTTCTTAACCGGTATGCATCTCAGAAGCCTCACTGTCAATAGCAATCAGATCACAGACTTCTCGCCGCTATACTCAATGGCCAGTCTCGAAGCTCTGTATATTGCAAATAATAATATCATAAACATTAACTTCTTATCAAACTTCACTCAGCTCCTAACTCTCAACCTTTCGTACAATGATAATATTGCAGACTATTCAATCTTGCAGTCTCTCCCGGCACTTAGTGATCTTTACATGTCGAACTGCGACCTAACCGATATTAGTTTCCTTTCGCCAATAACAACTATCCAGTCTTTATATATGCAGGAGAACCAGATAGCCGATATCACTTCGCTTGCCAACCTTACCAATCTGGTCGCTATAAACTTTCGCCAAAATGATATCAATGACCTTACCCCGCTTACCTCGCTTACTAACCTGCAATATATAAATCTGTTGAACAATCCAATTTTCTGCTCTTCTGTTCACGACCTTATCCCGATCATAAAAGACAATAACCCAAATTATAGCTACTTCTATTATAGTACCGGCTGCACTCCCGACTGCCATGATCCGGTACCTGTTATCTTTAATGACCCAATCCTAAAAACCGCGGTTGAAGATAAGCTCGGTATAACCGACCCAACTTCCTGCGACATGCTTGAGCTTACTTTCCTCGATATCTCCGGCTACGGCATTACCGATCTCACCGGCCTCGAATACGCCGAACTGCTTTACGAGCTTTATATGGCGGCCAATAGTATTACAGACCTTACTCCTATTACCGATCTCGAAAGTATACAATACCTCGATCTGCAGTTTAATCAGATTACCGACCTTTCGCCATTAACATCACTCACAAATCTAGCTTACCTCAGCACTTTAAATAACCCAATTTCCTGCGAGTCGCTTGATAACGATATCCCAACCATACTCATAAATAATACAGGATTTTTCTACTTTGAGTATGACCACTTCTGTGTGGGCGATTGCACCGATCCCGTTCCAGTCGTTTTCAACGATCCAATTCTAAAAGAAGCCGTGGAACTTACCCTGAACGTAACCGACCCAACCAACTGTGACATGTTATACCTTCAGTATCTTGATATCTATTATGCCGGCATAGCCGACCTCACCGGTCTTGAGTACGCTCCGAATCTCCAGACTCTATACGCCTCTGGTAACTATATCTCAGACCTGTCCCCGCTCTCCGAACTGTCAATGCTCGATACTCTTTATCTAAACGAAAATCAGATAACAGACATTTCACCACTGACATCGCTTACTAACCTATACTACCTGAACCTGCTCGGCAATACCCTGACTTGTGAAAGCTTCAATAACGACCTGCCGATCATTACTGCCAATAATATTGATCTATATATGGAGTACGATGAAACCTGCCAGCCTGCCGCCACTATAACCGATCTGGCAAACATGGCCGCCTTCTGGCTCACCGATTGCGAATCCAACCCAACCTGCCTCGACTGCGACCTGGCCCCCGACGGCACAATAAACATCCAGGACTTCGCAACCCTCGCCCAAAACTGGCTCCAATAAAACACATAGGCCCGGCCACCAAAACAGTCCGGGCCTATATCTCTCCCCCCCTCGTAGAGACGCAAAATATTGCGTCTCCTAAGAATCACAAGTCCCGAAGCACATCGGAATTCCCAAGTCTTCTTCCTTACTTTCCAGACAAATTACAAACTCCCAAATTACCCGCACCCGCCAACCATCTCTTTGCGTCTTCGCGACCTTGCGTTAAAATCTTTATTAAATTTTCTTCCCTCCGCGCCTCTGCGAGCTCTGCGAGAAATACCTCTTCTTCTTCTTTTTCTTATCCTAATAATCCTCGCATCCTAGCCATTTTCTTCTTCTCCCCTTTGCGGCTGCTATGTACCTTGCGCCTCCCCAGCTTCCCCTTATCGGTGTTCATCCGTACTACTATCCATCATTTTCTTGTTTTTTATGTGTCATTATTTTTCACATTCGATGTAACTTACAAAATAATCACATGTTACATTGTTGCCAAAAGCACACGAACTTTGCAGATTAATGACCTTAATTCGCCATCCTGATCATCATCTTCTTATCCTCTAATCCCTGCAAAAAAACTTCTCAATGCCATCATCTCAAACTCCCCCCCCCAATCGCCAACCAAATCTTTGCGACTTCGCGTCTTTGCGTTAAAATCTTAATACTCTTCTTATATTAAACTATTGGTTGCGGCTCGACCGCCCTAAGTTCATCTGTGGTTCCAAAAAACTCTTTTTAATGCCATCATCTCAAACCACCCCCCAATCGCCAACTATCTCTTTGCGTCTTCGCGACCTTGCGTTAAAACTCTTATATTTTTTCTTCCCCCTTCATGATCTCCCTGAACTTCATGGTAAAAATATTTCTTAATTATTATTCTTCTTAAATCCGCGTTAATTAATCAATCAGCGTTCGCGGTAGCGAACCCCTTTCAACAAATCTGTGGATAAAAACACTCTCCCATTCTACTACCAATCAAACTGTTAACATAAGTCATCTATTCTGATTATTCCAGCCCAGTCCAAATCCAACTCTAATTTCACATTAGTCTCAATCACTAAATAACACTACATACCTTGAACTAAACAACTAAAACTGCTAAAATATACAAACTGCAACTGCATCCACGATCTGCCATAAGCCATCGACCTCTGGCCAGCTTGTGAATGTTGACTATTGATTATGGCAGTGCTATATAATAAATGAGTTTAATGTCGATCTCGTATCCAACCTGACGGCATATATATATTATTACCTGTTTACAGGCAACTTAATATTTTCCTTGGGAGAAAAATATGAAAAAGTTTCTAATGTTCTTTGTCGCACTCGCTCTGGCCTCCTCTGCCTTCGCCGGCCAGACTCTCTATTCAAATGATTTCAACACCAACGACCACTATGCCGACTCTTCGATCACTGTTGGTCATGATATTGTCGGTAACTATTCCAGTCGTGTCGGTGTCGCCGGCTATTCCCTTTACAATCAGTTCGATGGCTATATGCTACGCAACGTAATTAAGGGCGGCAGTATGTTCCTCTCTCTCTCCGGCGATAAGCTCACCGGTCAGGTTGACGTAAGCTTCTCGCTAGCCATTATCGATTCATGGGACGGCTCAAGTAATGTTGGTGGTTCTGCTGACCCCGACTATCTCGATATTATGATAAATGATAACAAAGTCTTCACCGGCTCATTCGACAACTTCCTCGGCGCCGATAACCATCTAAATGTTATCGGTGACGGCACAGTCGACACGATCATATATCGCAAGCAGCTTGGCTTCAACGGAAATTATAATGATAGTGCCTATGATGTAAACTTCACTATCGATAACCCGCTTGATACTTTCAAGCTCGTAATCCGCGTTTACGGCGGCGGCTACCAGGGCGGTATAGACGAATCATTCGCTATCGACAACCTGGTAGTTTCAACACCTGCCGCAACCGTACCAGCTCCAGGTGCTATCCTACTCGCCAGCCTCGGCACCCTCATCGCCCGCAAAAGAGTAAGATAAAAAAACAAACCAACCACCCCAGGCCCGGCCAGCATCAGCTATCCGGGCCTATTTTTTCCCCTCGTAGAGACGCAAAATATTGCGTCTCCCATAAGCAGCAAAAGCCACAAAACAAATCGGGACTAAAGCTTCACCAACCAACCCATAATCTTCACAACAATATCCCCCTCCAACCATCTCTTCGCGTCTTCGCGCGAAACCTTTTTTTATATTATTTCTCTGTATCCTCATACAAATATAATATGTTTTCACCATACACAAAATAATATAAACTATACCTGTCGGTTTCCCAAATTATTTGCCAGAGTTATATATGAAAGATTGATAATGGCTCCTCAAAAAGAAAAAAACAAACTAGGTCCAGCTATTCTTGTCGCATTTCTATCGCTGATAATTTCAGGGTTAATTGCTAACTACCTTTTCCCGGACTCTCGCTTTTCAGAATTGCAAAAACTTGAGATCGCCAAAAAAATCAACAACTATAGTTATATTCTTAACTACTATTCACATAAGCTGCAAAACGATTTCACTAACATAGAAATAAATCAACACTACATAGATATTTACCTGGCCACAAATACAGATTCAGCTGAACATTTATTTAATAATTACGTTGAGCTTGCCAAAGATAATGATTCAATGACTTCTGATCTTGGACACTACTGTCTGGGTTATTACTTTTCAAATCTCGGTAATTGTATTGAGGCTAACAAATACTACTCCATGGTAAAGAATACTAATATGAAATATCTCAATAATTCAATTGGTAATTGCATGAAGCGTTTAGGGCATCTATCACTTGCTGAAAGTATTTAATGAAAGAAATAGAGTTAGACGGCTATCTACCCGGCGCCTATCAAAATCTATCTGAGATATACTATGCCACCAATGCATATGATAAACTCGACCAACTACTCAGTCAGAAATCTGCACGTAAGTATATACCACTCAATATACAACGATACTACTACTTTAAAACCGGCCAGCTTTTTAACTATCTCAAACAGATATATAACTTTAGGTCGTTTGATAGTATTAGCTTTATCGCTGCTTGTTTGGTTACGGTTTTATGGCTTCAGTATCTACGGCGACTCGATCCATTTGAACCGGAAAAAATCCGATGGCTTATCTTGACTCTACTGCTAGGTATGCTCGCTGCTAATGCTACTTTTATCATTCAGGATACACTTGGCTTGTTTGTCAGCTTAACACCTACTGGCAAACTGTTGGATGATGTGCTGTTTTATGTATTTCAAGTTGCTGTGGTTGAAGAAGTTGTGAAGCTTATCGCATTTTACCTGATCCTAAAATACACATCGCAGGTGAATGAGTCGGTTGACTATGTTGTATATGCAGCGGTTTCTGCTTTGGGCTTTAGTCTTATGGAGAACGCATTATACTTTGACACCTTCACAACCCGCGTCATGGCAATTCGGGCTTTCACTTCGGTTGTGCTGCATATGGGGGCGACTGTTATTGCTGTATCTGGTTTACTGCACAGTCGTTACAGCATTTGCGGTGTCGGAAAAATATGGGGATTTGCTGGTACTTTTACAGCTGCGGTACTACTGCATGGGTTCTATGATCTGTTTTTGTGTAATGATACTATTATATATTCAAGATTATATAGTATTGTTATATTTGTAGTTACAGTAATATATTTTGCTAAGGTTATTGCTTTTGCGTTGGCCCAATCTGAGTTCAGGCTGGCCAGAGTCAGGTCGGTAAGTAACTTCAATTTTCTTGTATACGGCATGTTTGCAGTTATCAACCTACAATATATTGTTACTGTCTATAGGTTTGGTACTACTTATGGAGCAAGTTGTATTAGCTATCAGATGCCGATATATATCATATTAATAATTGTGCTTGCTGCACGGCTGGGTAATATTGAAACTGCTAAAAAAGAGCTAAGCTAACTGTTTGTTTAGCAGTATGTTAGGTGTTGTGTTAGCTTAGCTCATTGTTGTTAGTGGAAGGCGGACATTAGTTTTAGTTTCCATTGGGGGACTGGGGGGTTGTCTTTCATGTGGGATACGGTTTTTAGGGTTTTTTCTGATGGGTTGTAAAGTTTTACTATTTCGTCAGTTATGTCTACAGTATTATCGAAGTTGCCTTTGTATTGCCAGCGACTACATAGCGTAGTAGCACCGTTTTGAGTGATTATAGTATCAATTTCTGATTTGAATGGTTCTAAAAGATCGTCTACTGGTTTGTCGCTAAATGCTTGTAAATGCGCTAGTTGCTGACGTTCTTCGGCTTGTTTTTCCAGTTGTTTTTTTGTTTTTGGGTCGGCGGTTTCGAATTGTTTTTTTAGTTCAGCGTGATAGTTATCATTGAAGCTGGAGTTGTAATATGCTACGGCTATACTCCTGCTATCGTAAATAGCTGTGATTACAGGTTTTCCGTCATCTGTGGTGGTTGTTTTGTTTGAGTTTATATCACAGCCGCTGAAAGTTGCCAGTAGAATGATGAATAATAGTGTTAACATGATAGTTCTCCTTAGTTAAGTGTTTAATATTAAGTATCTTATATATTAGTTAATTACGTATTGTTTATTGAAGTTGTGTGCGTAGATAGTGATATGGCCGCCCCAGCGTTTCTGGTCTAGCTGCCAGCTAACTTGTTGTAGTTTATGTCTTTGTGATATATTTGGAACTGCTTTTCCGATATTGAACCCTACCATGCCGGCAGATGAGCAGTGAGAGTTGTCCATTGTACCGAATATGGTAGTGCCAATCCCGAGAATGACCCAGTCGGCTTTGGAGTGTACGTTTTTTATCTTGCCGGAAACCTTTGATAATGCGAGAGTTAGGTCGTAGTCGGGTGACAGGGCACTATGTACCAGAGTCAGGTTATTTACCTTTATATCTTCTGGCAGCAGTTCGACGGCCATAGTTGCCAGTCCTCCGCCGGCGGAGTAGCCTATCAGGTCGATCGGCTGGTGCGGGTGTTGGCGAGCGTAGTTGGTTATATCCTGAGCTAATTCATTTGCTTTCAGTACTTTATAGTCCTTATTACACAGGTTTCTAAACGGCAGGAGAGGGTTGCCCCAGTTGATCCGGTATATATCACCTTTATAGCCGGAGTCTCTAAGAGCTTCGACGACTGGTTGGACCATGGTAGCCTGACCTTCTATGCCGGGGACAATCCAGGTTGCCCCATGGCCAATTGCTCCCAGGTCAGGGTGGTTAGTTGTGCACCCACTTGCGGTCATTATTATGGTTGTACATATATTGAACATGATTATTATTCCTTTCCTTAACATTTTAAGTATATCTCCGTCTTAATAGGTCAATGTACATTGAGTGTATATACAATAGCCGTGCCAGAAAAATGGTTGATTTGTATGTGTTTGTGTTATAGGTGTTTACGGAAAGTGACTTTTTTGTGATTTTTCAAATGTACATTGGATGTATATTGAGTGTTGTCAAATGTACATTTTAAAAGTAAGTCTGAAATTGATCAAAAATTGATAAGAATTGAAAGGATTTGGTCGGAAAAGAGGTGAAAAAGTGCAAAAGTGAACATGTTTTGGAGAGAGTGCAAAGTACGAAGTGCAAGGTGCAAAGAGGGAAGAGTTTTTTTACCATGAAGTTCATGGGGATCATGAAGGGAGAAGAAAGAAGAGATTTTTTATCCACTGATTTTTTGAAATGGGTTCGCTACCGCGAACTGGTGATTGATTAATTTTCACAGATTTAAGAGGGAGAGATTAAGAGGGTTTTTTACCATGAAGTTCAGGGAGGTCATGAAGAGGGAAGAAATAATATAAGAGTTTTAACGCAAGGACGCGAAGACGCAAAGAGATGGTTGGCGATTGGGGGGATATTGAGAATCACAGGCGAGGACGCTTGTGCTACTTAGGAGACGCAAGGTTTTGCGTCTCTACGTGGGGGGAGGGTACAATAGTACTATTGGTTATAATATCTCTGGTATCTGAACCATTTTTGTTGACCTTCTTGCCGTCGATGTGGTATATTGGCTCTCAGTTAGTCGGTACCGGTTGGACGGCCTTCCCGCCAAACCTCTCCAAAGACTTGTGAAATCGATACTTAAATTAGTTGAATGGTATTAATATTATTGTTAATATTTAACTTAGTCGATTCTGGCAAGTAGTTTGGTAATAAGTATTTGTACGTTAAGAAAGATATATATGTTTGAACAGACGTTTAAGAATATTGATGATATCCTTTATAAGGATTCTGGTGCTGACAGTGAGCTTGATTATATTGGTCAGACTAGTTGGGTGTTATTTCTCAGATATCTCGATGAACTCGAACAGAATAAGGCTGATGAGGCTGAGCTGCAAGGTAAGGAATACGATTTTATTCTTGATGAAGAATATCGCTGGCCGAATTGGGCTATGCCCAAAGGCCCTGACGGTAAGCTTGACCATCATATTGCAATGACAGGGCCTGACCTTGTGAGTTTTGTTGACCAGAAGCTGTTTCCGTATCTGGCAAGTTTTAAGCAGAAAGCAGCTGAGAACCCCAAGACTATAGAATATAAAATTGGCGAGATTTTTTCCGAGTTGAAAAATCGTATCCAGAGCGGTTATAACCTGCGTGAGATACTTGAATATATAGACGATCTGGAATTTCGTACCCAAAAGGAAAAGCACGAACTCAGTCATCTATATGAAACAAAGATCAAGAACATGGGTAACGCCGGTCGTAACGGCGGGCAATATTATACCCCTCGTCCGCTTATCCGGGCGATGATCAAGGTTGTCGATCCGCAGATAGGTGAAAAGGTCTATGATGGCGCCGCCGGTTCGTGTGGTTTTCTTTGCGAAGCGTTTGAATATATGGCCCAGCGAATGGACCAGACCACCAAGAACCGAAAGACTTTGCAGGAAGATACTTTCTTCGGCAAAGAGAAAAAGAACCTGGCCTATGTCATAGGCACAATGAATATGATCCTGCACGGGGTGGAAGCTCCGAACCTGATACACACAAATACACTCGGTGAGAATATTCGTGATATTCAGGAAAAGAACCGGTTTCATGTTATACTTGCAAATCCTCCGTTTGGCGGTAAAGAACGTAAAGAAGTTCAGCAGAACTTCGATATTAAGACCGGTGAGACGGCGTTTCTGTTTCTACAGCATTTTATCAAGAGCCTCAAAACTGGCGGTCGTGCGGCGATAGTGATCAAAAATACTTTCCTGAGTAATACCGACAATGCTTCTGTAAGTCTGCGAAAGCATCTGCTGGATAGCTGTAACCTGCATACTGTACTCGATATGCCTCAGGGGACGTTTCTGGGGGCAGGGGTAAAGACCGTGGTACTGTTTTTTACTAAGGGGGAGCCGACTAAAAAGGCCTGGTTCTATCAGCTAGACCCTGGTCGTAAGCTGGGCAAAACTAACCCGCTGAATGACAATGATATGGCAGACTTTATTACTCAGCAGGCCAAAAAGACAAGGCCAGAAACCGAAAGAAGCTGGACTGTGAAGATTGCTGATATTGACCCGGAAACCTGCGATTTGTCAGTAAAGAACCCGAATACGCCGGAAGAAGCACCGCTACGTAGCCCGAAAGAAATACTTAAGGAAATGGCGAAACTCGACAAGGAAACCTCAGCTATTCTGGATAAGATCGGGGAGTTGATATGAAAAAGGGGTGGGAAAAGAAAAAGTTAAAAGATATATGTAGCAAAATAACAGATGGCAGCCATAATCCACCTAAAGGCATGGAAATGAGTGATTATGTAATGCTTAGTTCCAAAAATGTTTTTGATGATCTAATTAATTATCAAAACCCAAGATATATCAGTGAGGATGACTACTTTCAGGAAGATAAAAGGACAGAAGTAAAATCAGGTGATGTATTATTAACAATAGTTGGAACAATTGGTAGAGTTGCCGTTGTCCCACAAGAATTTAAACCATTTACTTTGCAAAGGAGTGTTGCAGTTTTAAAACCATGTGTAAGTGTGGTATTGTCGCGTTTTTTAATGTATCAACTCCAAAGTATTTTGGAGTTTTTATCAAGTGAGTCAAGGGGAGTAGCTCAAAAAGGGATATATTTAAAGCAACTTAGAGAAATTGAAGTTTATACCCCACCGCTCTCCGAGCAAAAGCAGATAGTAGCGAAGCTGGACAAGGCGTTTGATTTGATTGATAGGGCCCAGGCGAATATTGAAAAGAATATTGAGAATGCAAAAGAGTTGTTTCAGTCGAAGTTGAACGAGATATTTTCGCAGCAAGGCGATGGGTGGGAGGAGAAGAAGCTGGGGGATATTGGAAAAGTATCGATGTGTAAACGAATTCTAAAAAAACAAACTAAAGCGGATGGGGAGATTCCTTTTTACAAAATTGGTACATTTGGGAAGGCACCTAATGCATATATTTCTAAAGATATATACGATGAATATCGAAGTAAATTTTCTTTCCCTAAAAAGGGTGATATACTTATATCTGCTTCAGGTACAATAGGTAGGAGGGTAAGGTATGATGGAGAGGATGCTTATTTTCAAGATTCAAATATAGTTTGGATAGATAATAATGAAGAGTTGATTTTAAATGATTATTTATTTCATTTTTATGGTGTATGTGATTGGAATCCATCCAAAGGAGCTACAATATCAAGACTCTATAATGATGATCTTAGAAAAATTACAATTAGTTATCCTAATATTGGCGAACAAAAACAACTGATTCCTCAAATTGAAATACTTAATAAAGAAACAAATAAATTAGAACTGGACTATCAAAGTAAAAAGAAACTCTTATCCGACCTCAAAAAGTCCATCTTACAGAAGGCGTTTAACGGTGAGTTAACTAAGTAGGACAAGCATCCTGCTTGTCAATTAATGAGTCTCGACGAAGTCGACACAATATTTGCCAGCATTTGCTGACAACACAAAAAGTCAAGCAGGATGCTTGACCTACTTATTTAGAATTAGTGTTTTGCTTGTCGAAACTAATAAAATAATTAGACAATATGAATTGAAAGATAAAGATTTATCAGAACTCAAAAAATCAATCTTACAGAAAGCATTTAGCGGAGAATTAACTAAGTAGGACAAGCAGGATGCTTGACAATTAATAAGTTTCGACGAAGTCTGCACAATGTTTGTCAGCATTTGTTGACAATATAAAAAGTCAAGCAGGATGCTTGACCTACTTATGAGAATTAGTGTTTTGCTTGTCGAAACTAATAAAATAATTAGACAATATGAATTGAAAGATAAAGATTTATCAGAACTCAAAAAATCAATCTTACAGAAAGCATTTAGCGGTGAGTTAACTAAGTAGGACAAGCAAGATGCTTGTCAATTAATGAGTCTCGACGAAGTCGACACAATATTTGCCAGCATTTGCTGACAACACAAAAAGTCAAGCAGGATGCTTGACCTACTTATGAGAATTAGTGTTTTGCTTGTCGAAACTAATAAAATAATTAGACAATATGAATTGAAAGATAAAGATTTATCAGAACTCAAAAAATCAATCTTACAGAAAGCATTTAGCGGAGAGTTAACTAAGTAGGACAAGCAGGATGCTTGACAATTAATAAGTTTCGACGAAGTCTGCACAATGTTTGTCAGCATTTGTTGACAATATAAAAAGTCAAGCAGGATGCTTGACCTACTTATGAGAATTAGTGTTTTGCTTGTCGAAACTAATAAAATAATTAGACAATATGAATTGAAAGATAAAGATTTATCAGAACTCAAAAAATCCATCTTACAGAAAGCATTTAGCGGAGAGTTAACTAAGTAGGACAAGCAAGATGCTTGTCAATTAATGAGTCTCGACGAAGTCGACACAATATTTGTCAGCATTTGCTGACAACGTAAAGAGTCAAGCAGGATGCTTGACCTACTTATGAAACCAAATTAACTATATGAATAATATATTTTACAATCCGGAGCTAAAGACAGACAGAAGCAGGCGGCATCTGCCGCACTGGCAGCAGGACGAGAAGCTGTATTTTGTTACTTTTCGATTAGCTGATTCAATACCGGCAGATGAACTGGCCCGGCTTGTAAAATTGCAGGAAGAATTTGAGCTTAACAATGTCAGGCCGTTCACTCCTGAGCAGGAGAAGCAATATTGTTATCTTTTCTACGAACAGATTAATAATTGGCTGGATAATTGTTACGGTGAATGTCTGTTGGAAAGAAGTGAAAATGCTCAGATAGTAAAAAATGCTTTGGAGTATTTTGATGGTAAAAGATATCGGTTGGACCATTGGGTTATTATGCCCAACCACTTACACGTTATTCTTTTATTAAATGAAGGAATAAACATTGGCGATATTACCCATAGCTGGAAATCGTATACTGGATTGCAGATTAACAAGCGAGAGGGCAGGACTGGCCCATTATGGCAGCATGAGTCATTTGACCATATAATCCGAAGTGACTTTTATCTTAATAAATATCGAGATTATATAATCGCAAACAAAATGAAAGCAAACAAAGCATTATTAAGTAGGTCAACCATCCTGGTTGACTCATAATTTATAAGTAGGACAAGCATCCTGCTTGTTAATCAATAAGTCTCGATGAAGTCGACACAATATTTGTCAGCATTTGTTGACAATATAAAAAGTCAAGCAAGATGCTTGACCTACTTATTTAGAATTAGTGTTTTGCTTGTCGAAACTAATAAAATAATTAGACAATATGAATTGAAAGATAAAGATTTATCAGAACTCAAAAAATCAATCTTACAGAAAGCATTTAGCGGTGAGTTAACTAAGTAGGACAAGCAAGATGCTTGTCAATTAATGAGTCTCGACGAAGTCGACACAATATTTGTCAGCATTTGTTGACAATATAAAAAGTCAAGCAAGATGCTTGACCTACTTATGAGAATTAGTGTTTTGCTTGTCGAAACTAATAAATAATTAGACAATATGAATTGAAAGTTAAATATTTATCCGAACTCAAAAAATCCATCTTACAGAAGCATTTAGCGGAGAATTAACTAAGTAGGACAAGCAGGATGCTTGTCAATTAATAAGTTTCGACGAAGTCTGCACAATATTTGTCAGCATTTGTTGACAATATAAAAAGTCAAGCAAGATGCTTGACCTACTTATGAGAATTAGTGTTTTGCTTGTCGAAACTAATAAATAATTAGACAATATGAATTGAAAGTTAAATATTTATCCGAACCAAAGAATACAATTTTACAGAAAGCATTTAGCGGTGAATTAACTAAGTAGGACAAGCATCCTGCTTGTCAATTAATAAGTCTCGACGAAGTCGGCACAATGTTTATCAGTATTTGTTGACAATATAAAAAGTCAAGCAGGATGCTTGACCTACTTATTTAGAATTAGGAAATGATATGAATGAGGCACAGACAAGGCATGATCTAATAGACCCGGCGTTGAAGGCTGCTGGTTGGGGAGTAGTTGAAGGCAGCCGTATTCGGGTGGAATATCCGATTACACAGGGGAGGCTGATCGGCCATGGCAGGCGAGCCAAGCCGTTGAGTGCTGACTATGTGTTGCAATATCGTAACCGTAACCTTGCAGTGGTTGAGGCTAAGAGCGACGAGGAAGGGTATAATGAGGGAGTTGGGCAGGCTAAGGATTATGCTGACCGTCTGAATATTCGCTTTACATATTCAACTAATGGTCTGGCGATTTACGGTATAGATATGGAGGAAGGTTTAGAAGGGATAGTTGCGAAATTTCCTGGTCCGGATGAATTATGGCAGATGACCTGGCCTGAGCCGGAGAGTGTGCTGGATATAGATAAGGCGAAGTGGCGTGAAAAGCTTTTTGCTGTGCCGTTTGAAGATAGGAGCGGTACCTGGCAGCCGAGATATTATCAGGAGAACGCTATTACCAAGGCCCTGGAAGCTGTTGCAGATGATAAAAGACGTATTTTGCTGACATTGGCAACTGGTACCGGTAAGACAGCTATCGCCTTTCAGATAGCATGGAAGCTGTTTCACGCTAAATGGAACCTGAAACGGGACGGGCAGCGAAGTCCCCGGATACTATTTCTGGCAGATAGGAATATATTGGCTGATCAGGCGTTTAACGCATTTAATGCCTTTGAAGAAGATGCACTGGTAAGGATTGCACCGGATGAGATCAGGAAAAAGGGGAAAGTACCTAAAAACGGCAGCATATTCTTTACAATTTTCCAGACGTTTATGAGCGGGCCGGAAGATACGCCATATTTTGGTGAGTATCCAAAAGATTTCTTCGATTTAATTATTATAGATGAGTGTCATCGTGGTGGTGCTAATGATGAAAGTTCGTGGCGCGGAATTATGGATTATTTCAGTCCGGCGGTACAGCTTGGCCTGACGGCGACCCCTAAACGAGATGTTAATATTGACACTTATAAGTATTTCGGTGATCCGGTATATATCTATTCTCTGAAAAACGGTATTAACGATGGTTTTCTTACACCGTTTAAGGTCAAAGAGGTCGCTACCACTGGGGATGAGTATATCTATACCTCTGACGATACGATTATTGAAGGTGATATTGAAGAGGGCCGTACTTATACGATAGAAGAGCAGAATCGGATAATTGAGCTGATGGATGTTGAGCGTTTCAGAGTTCAGCAGTTTATGAAGATCATTAATCAGAGCCAGAAAACCCTGGTATTTTGTGCAACACAGCGTCATGCAGCGGCTGTGCGTGATCTTATCAATCAGATTTCGACAAGCAGCAGTCCAAACTACTGTCATCGGGTAACCGCAGATGATGGTTCAATCGGTGAACAGCATTTAAGGGATTTTCAGGATAATGAAAAGAGTATACCAACGGTTCTGACAACTTCTCAGAAGCTTAGTACCGGTGTGGATGCCCCTGAGATACGTAATATCGTATTGCTGCGGCCAATTAACTCTATGGTAGAGTTTAAGCAGATCGTTGGCCGGGGGACGAGGCTGTTTGACGGTAAGGACTATTTTACCATCTTTGATTTCGTAAGAGCTCATGAGCATTTTAAAGATCCAGCCTGGGATGGTGAGCCGATCGATCCGGAACCGGCTGGGCCGGCAGAACCGAAACTGTGTAAGGTTTGTGGTCAGTGTCCGTGTATATGTCCAAAGCCGGAACCGGAGCTATGTCCGGATTGCGGGCAGTGGCCTTGTGTATGTGATAAGCCGTCAAAGAAAATGGTGCGTGTGAAGCTCTCTGACAGTAAGGTTCGTGAACTTGACTGTATGATAAAAACCAGCTTTTGGGACCCTACCGGTAAGCCAATATCAGCGGAAGAATTTATAAGAAAGCTGTTTGGTGATATACCAGCTATGTTTGGTAATGAAGATGAGCTTAGAAAGATTTGGAGTCTGCCGGATACCAGAAGAAAACTGCTGGATGAGCTTAGCGAAAAAGGATATACCAGCGAACAGTTGTCAGATTTGAGTAAACTGGTCCATGGCGAGGATTGTGACCTGTATGATGTGCTGGCTTATGTGGCCTACCATAGAGATTTGGTGCCGAGACTGGAACGAGCTGAGCGGGCTAAAATACATTTGGATTCTTATGATGTAAAACAACAGGAGTTTCTAAACTTCGTTTTGGAACAATATGTAAAAGTTGGTGTTGAAGAGCTTGATGAGGCTAAGTTGCCAGCACTGTTAGAACTTAAATATCGTGCTATTGCAGATGCAAAAACTGAATTGGGAGATATTAAAACGATACGAGAAACGTTTATTGGATTTCAGGAGTATTTGTATTGGGTGAATGCGATGTAGGTTTGATGATGTTTTTTTATAGACGGGATAACTGCCCGGGTACGGGCTGGATTTTGGAGCCAGCTCCGATTTGTCGGAGACAGATTATGTTTGGTTTAAATATGTTTGGTAATGTTATACCTTCCTGGGCTTCGGGGGAGGAGAAGATTTTTTATCCACAGATTTATTGTAATGGGTTCGCTGGGGCGAACAGGTGGTTGATTAATTGGCACAGATTTAAGAAGAATAATTTAGAAGAGGATTTCACGCAAAGACGCGAGGTGCTTCGCACCCGCAAAGGAAGAAGAAGATTGCTAGGATGCGAGGATTATCAGGATAAGAAGAAGAGGAAGAGTTATTTCTCGCAGAGCTCGCGGAGGCGCAGAGGGAAGGAAATTTAATAATAAGAGTTTTAACGCGATGGTACTGAGAGTTGGTTGGCAGGTGTGGGTGTTAGTGAGTTTATGATTTGGTTGGAAAGTAAGGAAGAAGACTTAAGAATCCCGACGTGTATCGGGAAACTCTTGCGCGGGGAGATGGTTGGGCGAGGCTTATTAATCAAACTGAAGTTTGTACTCTTAAAGCTTCGCGTTTTCTTTTTCCTTTATGGGATAGTTATTATGTTTGTGGTGGAAGGGGTTGGGGTTGGCAGGTTGGATTTGCAATGTGGGCATTGGTTTTTGTTTAGCCATCTGCTTTTGCCGCAGTTGTGGCATATTGTTAGTGGGTAGTGGTTGAAGATGAGGTATGTTGCCAGTCCGGCGATATTGAATGAGTAGATCAGTATTGCCCAGCCGGCGGTTTTGATGATAGATCTTTGTCGGTTGCGAGTGTGGGCCAGCATAATAAAAACGCATATGACAGAGGCGGCGCGGAGGTACCATAGTGTCCAGAACGGTAGAACGGTGCCGGGTAAGTTGTGAGAGTTTATGGGGAGAATGAGATAGCCGGGTATGGTAGCGAAAAAGTAAGGTTGTATGTTGGCAGGTGATCTGCGGGTCCATAGTTTGTTATATTGGTGTATTAGCTGGGCAGAGCGTAAGTCGCCGGAGAGCTTATATAGTCGGTGCGGGTTTTTGCTGACAATATTGGTAGTGCGGCCGAGCTCTTTATTGGTTATGTATTTTATGATTAGTTCGTCGGATTCCTGTGGGGTGATGCCGCACTTGAATCTTGGGTCTTCGATGGTATTGATGTAGATGTTTTTGCGGTTTATGTCAGTGTATAGATTGTATGCCTGCTGGCTGTAGTCGATGTTGTCGAGGGCGATGTGGGTTATGATGGGCTGGGTGTTGGTGAGTTTAACAAAAGCCGGAGATATGTCATTGTAAACAACAAATAATCTGTCGGGAACGTGTATTGACTCTTTTTTGACATTGTCAGCGGTGAAGATCTGCCAGTCGATGATCTTGCTGGTTAGGCTGGCGGGAGTGAGCTGTATACGCTCTCTGGTGCTGAAGTCTGTCTGGTATATGCTTTTTCCGTCGCAGCTGAGCATGAGCATATGTCTTTTGTTGTTCTGGTCTTTTATCGCCCAGAAATATTTTTCGTTCATACTGAATCTGCCGGCGTCGGCTGAGTTGGCGGCGAAGCCGTTTATGCCGTAGTGGCCTACAATTTGTTTGTCCAGATATCCGGTAAGGGTCTGGTCATTATCGTTATAGCACCAGATGACGATACCGTTTTCGGTTTCAGTTGGTATGAGTTTTTCGTCCAGGGTGTTGCCATTGTATTGGTAGCCGCCCGCCATGATTCTGTACTTGCGCTCTGGTGCGGAGTATTGGAGTATGTCGGCGTCGGTTAGGTGGTCTACAGGTGATAAGGTGTCCTGCTGTGGGTCGTATATTTCGTAGGTGTTTTTGTTGTCTAGCATTTCTGAGATAAGCAGCTGGCCGGTGGTTGTATAGCCGATTTGTGAGCAGGAAACCTTCCACTGGTTCTCAGTGATATCTATTAGTGGCGATAGTGCCTTATGTGATGGTGGGCTATAGCGATAGCCAGTGTAGTTTGCAATAATGATTATGCAAATACAAATGATGATGTATATAGCTATTGAGAATATAAGGTTTCGACATATAACGCTGTAGTATTTTAATATGTTAAACATGTTAGTCTCTACTTTGCTCAAACTGAGTGTTGGTGAGTTTGAGATGATTTAATGATTAGTTGAATCAGCCTGGTCAGGTTGGTGTTAGTATTCTCTTGTTTTTAGTTCTTGCAGAATGATCGGGATGGTCATTATCAGCCATGCGAGAAAGTATGCTGCCTTTATTGTATTGCTTTGAGAGTTGTGTATTACTACTGTGGAGAATAGTACCATGGTCGCGGGTATGGCTCTTATGAATCGGTTTTTTGCGAGTAGGCCCATAATTGCGGTTGCGGTATAGCATACCAGCGGCATAAGGCTATAGAGCAGGCCCCAGAGATAATAGCTGGTGTTGAGTGGTATTGGGATTCGAGCGGCGAGCATGTTGCAAGCGGCGATCCAGCTGAGTTGGGCGACGATGTAGATTAGCAGCATGGCGGTGAAAGTCATGGTCACGGCCTGTCTGGTTCTTGATATTGGTCGGTACATTATGAACTTCCAGTTGCCTTTGAGGCCGGGAAGCCAGAACTGTACGAGTGCTATGAGAACAGCTGCAATTGAGAAGAAAACGATAAGTATTTCGTTAAAGCCTGATAATTTGGAGACGATGTAACCTGTTAGCCTTAAGTTGTGCTCGGTATCGCCAGTGTAATATTCGAGGATATTGTTCATGTAGTCGTTGATACGGAAATATCTGCACATGTCCAGGCAATAGAGGTAGAATAATATGCCAGCTGCAATAAGTATGGGTAATATGAAGCGGAGCTCCTTGTTGATTATTGCTATATATTTTTTCATGGCGATCGTCCTTGTTGGGTATTGCTCAAACTGTCCGATGGTGAGTTTGGGTGTTATACATTTTTTATTGAAAGTCTACTATAAGGCTGATTATTCCTTTTATAAGGAAGAAGACTAAAGAACCGGCTAATCGAGCCTATGGTTAAAAGATAAAGTCTAAATTTTTTGTAACTTTCATTTTATAATTCTTGTTACGTTTTGCAATGTAAGGCTATGAATCACAAGCAAGATGCTTGTGCTACTTAATTAGGTTTCCCATGAGAATAGTTTTCTTTTGGTTGGCGAAATTGTGTATTCGATGAATTGGTCTTCCAGTGTCATTTGTGCTTCTGAATGGAGCTGTGCATTGTTGGTTGAGCACCAGTTATTGAGCGTGTCGTCGGAAACAGATACCAGTACAGCCTCAATCATATTGCCGTCCTTTCGACAATGGAGCATGCCGGGAATTTGTACTTCGTTTTCTGGAGTCTGGTTGAATTTTAGGACGACTTTTCTTACAGCGTTGCGGAATTCTTCCATAGTGCAGCGGGCACGCAGCTGGCCGTTATCGAGAATGGCTATGTTGTCAGCTACGCGTTCGACGTCGCTGAGTATATGGCTGGAGAACAGGATAGTTCGTCCTTCACGCTGGATGAGTTTAATTATGCCCTCGAGGAACTGACGTCTGACAACTACATCGAGGCCGAGGGTAGGGTCGTCCATGATAAGTATTTCGGGGTCTGGCGCGAGTACCATAGCGAGAGAGACCTGGGCCCGCTGGCCGTTAGAAAGTTTTCTGATCTTTTTCTTTTTCGATAGTTCAAAGAACTCGATCATTTCTTCAAACAGGTTATTATCCCAGCGTTGTGGGTAGAATGCAGCCTGATATTTTCTGAGAGCTTCGATCGACATGCTATCGAAAAGTTTGTGTCCTTCGTTAATGTAGCCGATACGTGCGATCAGGTCGGGGGTGAGGTTGTTGCTGTCTTGGCCGTCGATGTAACAGCGGCCGCTGGTTGGTTTAGCGAATCCGAGCAGCATACGAATGGTAGTGCTTTTGCCTGCACCGTTTCTGCCGAGCAAGCCGAAGATGCTGCCTTTTGGGATCTGTAAGTTCAGATGATCGACCACTGGGGTAGTGCCGTAATATTTGGTAAGGTTCTGTGTTTCGATTGCGTATTCGCTAGTCATTGCTATTGCCTTCCCTGTTCTGGCCATTTTTGAATTTAGTCAGCCTCTGTTCAAATAGTTCTGTTATTTGCTTATGACTTAATCCCAGGTTGACAGCCTGTGAGATGATATTATCGAGTCGCTCGTTTATAATGTTTATCTGCTGGATATCGCGTGAGCTGGAGGTTGGGTTATTTATATAAGTACCTGCCCCTTTGCGAGTTATGACCAGTTCTTTTTGTTCGAGAGTCGTATATGCTTTGGCAACAGTGTTTGGATTGACAACGAGCTCGGCAGCGAGCTGACGCACCGCTGGCAGCTTATCGCCGGGCTGGAGCTGGCCCATGGCAACCATCTGCTCTATCTGGTCGACTATTTGTTTGTAAACGGGCTCTTTACTACCCGATGAGATCTGTATCCAAATTGCCATTATAAGCTCCGCATGATACGAATTGTATTACTTGTACTAATACAATATAGCTGATGAAATGTGGTGGGGCAAATTAATTTTTGAAAAAAAGGGGGGGAGTGCAGAGTGGGATGGGGGAAGTTTTCTGATGTGATATTTTTTATAGACGTGATAACCGTCCGAGTACGGGCTGGATTTTGGAGCCAGCTCCGATTTGTCGGAGACAGATTATGTTTGGATTAAATATGTTTGGTAATGTTAAACCTTCCTGGGCTTCGGGGGAGGAGAAGATTTTTTATCCACGGATTTTTTTTAAGGGGTTCGCTACCGGGAACTGGTGATTGATTAATTTTCACAGATTTAAGAGGGAGAGATTAAGAGGGAATTTTACCATGAAGTTCAGGGAGGTCATGAAGGGGGAAGAATTAATATAAGAGTTTAACGCAAGGGCGCGAAGGCGCAGAGAGATGGTTGGAGATGTAGGTTTTTATGGAGTTTGTGGGTTGGTTGGAGAGTAAGGAGGAAGGCTTGAGTATCCCGATTAAGGGGGCGTAGAAGAGAAAGTCATATTAGTGTGACTTTCTTGTCGGATAGTTTGTCATGTTATGAGATGTAATATTAAGAATCACAAGCGAGGACGCTTGTGCTACTTAGGGGATGGTTATTATGTCTTGTACTTTGTATTTTTTTAGTAGGTCGGTGATGGTGGTTGAAGTTTTTATTTTTTTTAGGCCGTCGTTGAATTTTTCGAGCTTGGAGTTTATGTCTTTAGCTTTTTTTGAGAATGCGATGAATAGCTCTTTATTGTCTAGTATTGGTTTGACGATCTCTACTTTTTCCTTTGACGGGGCCATGACCTTGTCGTTTTCGATGCAGTAAAAAGCGACAAGCGGGTCGACGATAATGACGTGCGCTTTGCCGGCGAGTAGGTTCTGGATGTTTGACAGGTCGTCCTTGGCTTCGATCTTGGTGAGATAGTCGGCGTTGTCGATCTCCTTAGTGTTGATATAGCCGGCGACGACACCGATTTTGTATGGTTTCAGCTCTTCGACTTTACCGGTATAGTTGAACTCGGTGGTCTTAAGCTTCATGAAGGTGAGTGGGCCGCAGATGATGGGGTCTGAGAAGATAAACTCCGATTCGAGGTCTTTATTGTAATATTCGGGGTAATAAGCGTCTGCGTTACCGATCCGTGCGAGATCGACGCACTTTTCCCATGGCAGGAAGAAGACCTGGACGTCTGATTCGCCGGCGGCTTGATATGCGGCCTTGATGATCTCGGTAACGAACCCGTTTTCAGGGATGTTTTTGCCGACGTAAGGCTGCCAGTCGAGGGAGGTTAGCTTAATCTTTTCGGCTGAAGCGAATGTGGTTAATGTAAATATGGTCAGGAAAGTAGCGAATATTTTTGTCAGGTTCATAATTTTGGTCCGTAAAAGGTTAAAGGTAAAAAGTTAAAGGTTTTATGTTTACCTGTATTATGTATCGTGTGATATTTGGCGGGACTTATGGCGGTTGGTGGGAGATGGTTGATTATGGGGCGGCTGGTTGTGGGTTGGAGTGAGTAGGGTTATGGGTAAGTGGTTTGTTGATGGGAGGTTATTGGGATTGATAAGGTGAGAGCGGTGTATGGTGGGGCGGGTGGGTTATCGGACGGATTAGGGTGGGAATAAATGATTGATATGGGTGGGTGAATGTGGATAATATGTATGATTGTAAAAGGTAAGAGTAGTTGTCCACAGATTTGTTGAAAGGGGTTTGCTGCCGCAAACGCTGATTGATTAATTTACGCGGATTTAAGAAGAGGAGTAATTAAGAAATATATTTACCATGAAGTTCATGGAGATCTTAGTGACGGTCGAGCCGCAACCAAAAGTTTTATGTAAGAAGAGAATTAAGAGTTTAACGCAAAGTCGCCAGGTCGCAAAGAGTTGGTTGGCGATTGGGGGGGGGGAGATGATGGCAGTATGAAGAGTTTTTTGGGGAACCACAGATGAACACGGATGAACACCGATAAGGGGAAGTTGGGGAGATACAAGATACATAGCAGCCGTAAAGGGGGGAAGAAGGAAATGGCTAGGATGCGAGGGTTTTTAGGATAAGAAGATTAAGAGAAGAGTTGGTTCTCGCAGAGGCGTGAAGATTTGGTTGGAGATGTGGGCGTTGGGGAGTTTGTGGTTTTGTTGGAAAGTAAGGAAGAAGACTTAAGAATCCCGATGTGTAACGGGAAACTCTTGCGCGAAGGGTTGGTTGGGAAGCTGCTTAGGAGACGCAAGATTTTGCGTCTCTACGTGGGGGGATGGTTTTTTTTTGGAAGTAGATAAACGAGAATGAATAGAAGAAACGAAGATGACTAAGAAGAATAAGAAAAGTAGTAAGGGGCTGCGTCGTTATCTGGCGCGGATCGATACTGGCCGGATGGGTCATATATTTACTGATTGTGTGGTGATCGGAAGTGGCGTTGCGGGGCTGCGAGCGGCGATAGAGGCTGCGAAGGCAGGTAATGTTATACTGATGACCAAGGGCGAGGTGCCGGACTGTAATTCGTTCTATGCCCAGGGCGGGATCGCGGCGGTGGTGCGTGTCGATGATAGTTTTGAGTCGCATATATCTGATACTCTAAATGCTGGCGGCGGGTTGTGCGAGGTTGATATAGTTAGTAAGGTGGTGCGGGAAGCGCCGGAGCATATGCGTGAGCTGCGGGAGTGGGCGACGCCGTTTGATATGAAAGATGGTGAGATCGATGCCGGGCGTGAAGGAGGTCATACGAACTATCGGATAGCACATGCTCATGGTGATGCGACTGGTCGTGCGATGGTAGAAGCGTTGTGGGGGCAGGTGAAGGCGAATCCCCGGATAAAGGTGTGGGAGGAGTGTTTCAGTATCGACCTGTTGACGAATGAGGGTCGGTGTGTGGGGGTAGTGAACTGGCATAATAAGTATCGGATGCAGTGCTGTTGGGCAGGTTGTGTGGTGTTGGCTAGTGGCGGTGCGGGCAGGTTATGGCGTGAGACGACTAACCCGGAGGCTGCGACTGGTGATGGGCTGGCGATGGCGTGGCGTGCGGGAGCTGAGCTGGCTGATCTGGAGTTTATGCAGTTTCATCCGACGACTCTGTATATAGCGGGAGCTGAGCGGACACTGATAACTGAGGCGCTGCGTGGTGCGGGAGCTAAGCTGGTAGATGGCGAAGGTCGACAGTTTATGCAGGATTATCATGAGATGGGTGAGCTGGCGCCGCGTGATATAGTTAGCCGGGCGATCTTTGACGAGATGGCGAAGACGAAGGCGACTAGTGTGTATTTGGATATGCGTCATCTGGGTCGCGATTTTGTGGCGAAGAAGTTTCCGACGATAAGTGCGTTGTGTAAGTCGTTTGATATTGATGTTGAGACTGATCTGGTGCCGGTTCGGCCGAGTGCTCATTATATGGTGGGCGGAGTGAAGACAGATATAGAAGGGCGTACGAATCTGGCGGGTCTGTATTGCTGTGGCGAGGTGGCGTGTACCGGGCTCCATGGTGCGAATCGGCTGGCGAGTAATTCGCTGCTGGAGGCGCTGGTGTTTGGTAAGATATGCGGGGAGGGAGTGTGTAAGGAGCTGGCGGAAGGGGTGACGGCGGCGATGTATCCGATGAACTATGAGATAGCAGAGTCGGAACGGACGCGACTGGATGTGCCGGATGTGGTGAATTCGCTGAAGGCGCTGATGTGGCGTAATGTGGGGCTGGCGCGTGAGGAGAGCCATCTGGCGGAGGCGATCGAGATAATTGAGTTTTGGCATAGGTATGTGATGGATAAGGTGTTCGATAGCCCGGGCCAGTGGGAATGTCAGAATATGCTGACGGTGAGCTATTTGATAACGCAGCTGGCGCTGGAGAGGCAGGAGTCGCGAGGTGTGCATTTTCGGTTGGATTATCCGGAGGTGCAGGAGGAATATGGGTATCATTCGCGGGTGTGAATGTAGGGGGGGGATTCACAGATTTTTTGAAAGGGGTTCGCTGGGGCGAACAGCTGATTGATTAATTAACGCGGATTTAAGAGGGAGAATAATTAAGAAATATCTTTACCATGAAGTTCATGGAGATCATGAAGAGGGAAGAATTAATATAAGAGTTTAACGCAAGGGTGCTAAGTCGCAAAGAGTTGGTGGGCGACTGGGGGGGAGTTTGAGATGGTGGCATTGAGAAGAGTTTTTGTGAACCACAGAGGACACAGAGAAATAAGAAGAAGAAGGGTTTCACGCAAAGGGGCAAGGTGGTTGGTGCCCGCAAAGGGAGAAGAAAGAAAATTGCTAGGATGCGAGGATTATTAGGATAAGAAGAAGAGGTATTTCTCGCAGAGCTCGCGGAGGCGCAGAGGGAAGAAAGTTTAATAATAAGAGTTTTAACGCGAAGAGATGGTTAGGGTGTATAGTGTTGGGGAGTATATTATATGGTTGGGAAGTAAGGGAGAAGACTAAAGAATCCCGATGTGTATCGGGAAACTCTTGCGCGGGGGGGGAGAAGGGAGACGCAAGATTTTGCGTCTCTACGGATGGGGTGGTTGGTGGGGTTGTGAAGATAAAAAAAAGGCTCGGTAGTTGGTGCTGCCGGGCCTTTTTGTTTGGTTGGGGGTTGGGGTGGTCAGGCGTTTGAGCCGGAGCCTAGTTTGTATGCGGCACCGACGGCCAGGGCTGCAAAGAGCAGGTCCATGATGCCGAGGCTTTGGATGAGTCCTTCTTTTATGATAGAAGCTTTGTCGGCGTCTATGCCCTGTTCTCTGGTGAATGAGTATGTAAGGCGTGCGTTATGGATCTTTTCTTCGTCGGTCCATGCGCCGGCAATGGCACCAGCTTTAATAGTTATATCGGTAATCTGCTGTCTTTCGTCATCGTTGAGTTCTGTGCCGTTAGAGAATTTATCGCGTAGATTATCGTCCATGAGAGTGAATATAGCGACGCCGAGCAGGTTCTCCTGATCGTCGAGACTGGCGAGTATCTCCCGGTCGGTCATAGCTGAGACGGGTTTTTCGGCATATTCATCGTATATCCAGTTGAGTACCAGGACCTTGCCGCCGATAATGGCGCAAAGGGCGATGACGGCGGCAGTTACACCGAGTTTTTGTGATGGCTCGGCACCGCCGAAAAGGATACCGAAGCCGGAGAGGACGCCTACTCCGATAGCGATGTATCCGATCTCATAGCCGGTGAATTTAGCGATAAGAGCCCATATGAACGCGCCGATAAGGGCACCGACGCAGCTGCAAATAACAGAAGCGGTGAACTTTGAGGCGCTGGCAGCGGCGGCAGAGGATGGGCCGGCAGGTTTGGGCGGCTCGAACGCTTCGAGTCCAGAAGTGGCAGGTTCCGATTTCGGGGCGGGGCGTTCGTGCTCGATAGTTTCACCTTCGTCTAGAGATGAGAGCATGTTACGCAGCTCGTTCTCTTCTTTGGGCTGCTGAGGTGGCTGAGGGACGACCAAAACAGAATTACAATCAGGACATTTAACCTTATGCTCAGCGTATTTCATTGGTACTTTGAGCTTTTTACTACAGTTGTTGCAAGAGAATCTTATCATGTTACACTCCCGGAAGTGAAGTAATATCAGTTATTTAACACACAAATAAGCTGTGGGCACACAATGTGGCCCATAAATGATAATACTTCTGTAAATATTAGATTACCATAAAATCTGTTAGCACTTTTAGCTGGTCAATATGGCCGGAGCGGCTTGTAGATGAATATATTGAAAAACCAAAAGAGCTACTGCGAAACAAAACAATGATATTTTAGCACTATCGGGGGGTGGGGGCAAATGTTTTTTGATCCACTGATTTTTTGAAAGGGGTTCGCTACTGCGAACAGCTGATTGATTAATTAACGCGGATTTAAGAGAGAGGATAATTAAGAAATATATTTACCATGAAGTTCATGGAGATCATGAAGGGGGAAGAAAAATATAAGAGTTTAACGCAAGGGCGCTAAGTCGCAAAGAGTTGGTTGGCGATTAAGGGTTAGTTTGAGATGTTGGCAATAGGATTTTTTTGCAGGGATTAGAGGATAGGAGGATGATTTTTTAGGATAAGAGTAAGGGAAGAGTTTTTACCATGAAGTTCATGTAGATCATGAAGGGGGAAGAAAAAATATAAGAGTATAACGTGAATGGATGGTTGGCGGTGCGGGTAATTTGGTAGTTTATTATATGGTTGGGAAGTAAGGAAGAAGACTTGAGAATACCGATGTGTATCGGGAAACTCTTGCGTGGAAGAGAAAGTCAGTATTAGTGTGACTTTCTTGTATTATAATTCTTCATATTATGCAATATTAAGAATCACAAGCCCCGATGTTCTTCGAGACTTGTGCTACTTAGGAGATGCAAGGTGTTGTGTCTCTATTAGGGGTTTGGTTGGCCTGGGTTTGGTGGGGTTGGTTGCCAGCTGTCTGGGTCTTTGCTGTAAAGGGCTTTTCCGGCCTGGTATATTCTGGAAAGCGAGTCTCCGTCGCCGTCGGCGGAGTCTGGCCATGGCGATTCGTCAGAATATTTGACTTCATCCTGAATGATATAATACCAGCCGTTCTGGTCGATCTCGAAATCTCCGGGCATGGCCAGGGAGATTGTCTCGCCGCTGTTATTAAGTTTGCCGCTGTCCCATTCGATAATGATCGCAGATGCGGGGGTATTGGTATAACGTTCGTTGAAGGCGTCGAGGTCTTTGACGAGGACGACATAGCCGTAGGCTGGAACGAAAACGGTGCCAGGGATAGTGACTTCGATTGCGTCGCTGATAGTCCAGCCGGTAGTCTGAGTTTCGCTGGTGACATATAGCGGAAGAGTGGAAGCGGAGTTATTATAAAGTTCGATATAGTCGTAATCGTCATCGTCGTCTGAGATGTCGCCTTTTTCCGGGTCGAGAGCGTGGTACATAACTTCATTGATTACCAGCGGGCCAGTTTTGGCGGCGGCGTTTGCCCGGCCGGGAGTAGGTTGTAACATAGCGACGAAATCGAATTTATCCCGAGATGGTACATAAAAGCGTCCGAAGGATATGCCGGAATCAGAACCGGAGAAGTTGACTTTCTCGGTGTATCCTGTAAGTACGTTGGCAGTTGCACTGGAGAGGTATACATCTTCGCCACGTTCGCTAAGAGCGAAAGGGGTAAGGCAGCCAGCGTCTTTAATATTACCGAAGTTTGTGGCTTCGTAGAATACTTTATAGCCGTGAGCTGGGATAATGGTGTTATTGGCGATTCGATATTTCATGAGGTCGGCGTCGGTGTCGTTGTTGTCGCTGAGGTACCAGCCGCCGATATTGACATTGTAGTCAGTAGGGTTATATAGTTCGATCCAGTCGGAAGCGATATCGTGAGAATGTGCTAGGACCTCGTTAATTTCGATTGGTACGCCGACGTCGAGCCAGTCTTCGCGTGCGAAATCAGCGAAATCTTCGATATTTATGATGCCGTCGCCGGTGAGGTCGATGTCGTCGCAAGCTGGTGTGGAGCAGTTGGTTAGCCAGTATTGTCCGATAACCTGGAGGTCGTTTATGTCAACGATGCAATCGCCGTTGAGGTCGCGTTTTTTTGGGCAGTCGGAAGCTATAAGTGATGATGAATACGATACTAACAGCGATAACAATATTAATAGGGATATTCTGTTTCCCATATACTCTCTTCTCCAGTTGCCGGTTAGGTGTTGACCTTGATGGTTAGTATCAAGGGAATTTGCGGGTGTATTTATATATTATACAATATATGTGAGTTGTGGCAAAATATCGGGATGAAGATTTTTTTTATCCACGGATTTTTTTAGATGGGTTCGCTACCGCAAACTGCTGATTGATTAATTGGCACAGATTTAAGAAGGGGAATGATTTAGAAGAGGATTAAGATTTTAACACAAAGTGCAAAGATTTTTTTGGATGGGATAACCGACCGCCTGTGGCGGTCTGGATTTTAGCGGCAGATTGAGTGGGGCGGAATATAGATTGTTGAATGTTTACATTCTCCGGGGGCGGGGGAGAAAGTAGAAGAGGAGAATTATGAGTTTAAGGAAAGGGCGCGAAGACGCAAAGATTTGGTTGGCAATTTTGGGGTGGTTGGAGATGGTGGCATTGAGAAGATTTTTTACCACAGAGGGCACAGAGAACACAGAGAAGAAGAATTTTTTGCAGGGATAGAGGATAAGAAGATGATAATCAGGATAGCGAATTAAGGTTATTGACCTGCAAAGTTCGTGTGCTTTTAACGAGAATGTAAAGTGCGATTATTTAGCAAGTTAGATCGAATGTGAAAAATAATGACACATAAAAAACAAGAAAATGATGGATAGTAGTGCAGAGGGAAGAAAATATAATAATAAAATGTCAGGTTGTTGTGTAACTTATATACCAGGTTATTTGAGTTGGTTGGGGAAGTTATATTGAGAATCACAAGTCCCGATGTGCTTCGGGACTTGTGATTCTTAGGAGACGCAATATTTTGCGTCTCTACGGGGGGGGGAGATATAGGCCCGGACAGTATTGGTGGCCGGGCCTATGTGTTTTATTGGAGCCAGTTTTGGGCGAGGGTTGCGAAGTCCTGGATGTTTATTGTGCCGTCGGGGGCTAGGTCGCAGTCGAGGCAGGTTGGGTTGGATTCGCAATCGGTGAGCCAGAAGGCGGCCATGTTTGCCAGGTCGGCAATAGTGGCGGGCGGGCAGATTTCGTCAACTTCTATGACTATGCCGGGATTGTTGGCTATGATCAGCGGCAGGTCACGGTTATAGCTTTCGCAGGTAATAGGGTTACCTGTGAGTGATAGTCGGGTAAGGTTAGTTAGTTTGGTAAGAGCAGAGATGTCGGTTATGTTATTGTTGTCAAGGTATAGCTCTATTAGGCTTGGCATCTCAGCTAGTATTGATAGGTCAGAGATACTACAATTTTTTGCATATAGACTATGTAGCCTTATAGCATATTCGAGTCCGGTAAGGTCAGAGATATCATAGCCTGAAATCCTCAGATAAAAAGCCATGAGCATGTCACAGCTAGTCAGATCTGTTACCCCTAGAGTGTCTGATACAATATCCTTTAAGAATGGGTCATTGAACATATCTGTGACCGGGTCAGTACAATTGCAAGTATAGTGTCGTTCGAAGTACATATATGGGTTGTTGGAAAGGATTGTGCTGACATCCTGAAAATAATGATCACATGAAATTGGATTCATCTTAGTCATAAGATATCTTAGATTGGAAAGCGAAGTTAAAGGCTCCAGGTCGGTAATCTGGTTATCGTACAGGTACAGGTATTCAAGCGAATCAAGTTCGGAGAGCGGAGTGAGGTCGGTTACCATATTATGAGATAGATGAAGTTCGTATAGTCTGTGGGCATGTTCCAGACCGGTAAGGTCTGTGATGCCTGCCGAGGACACGGTCAAATAGTAGAGATTTCGCATATCCCAGGCAGTTGGGTTTGTAATACCAATTTCATTTTCTACAGCGGCTTTCAGGACAGGATCATTGAAGAGAACCGGCTCTGCTTCCTGACCGTCAGGCAGGCAGCTGTAATCTTCGTATAGAATTTTGAAATAGTCTGGATTGTTGGCTGTGAGGATAGGTATTATTTCGTTAATTGATGAACAGTAAAGCTGGTTATTGTTCAGGTTAACGAATATTAGATTTGTCATTGCGGATAACGGGGCGAGATCGTGGATGTTGTTGTTCCTGAAGCCTAATACTTCAAGGTTAGGCAGGCCGGCTAATGGGGCAATATCGGATATTTGGTTGTCATAGGCGTATATAGAACGTAGAGATGTTATTGAAGACAGGAAGCTGAGGTCCGAGATGTTGCAATTATCCATATCTAAAAACTGCAGTTCTGATAGTGACTGAAGAATATTATAGTTAGTTATGTTAGGATTTTCAGATATATTTAAGGAAGAAATTCGGTCAAAGTTTAATAAAAAGCTGATGTCGGTAAGGTTACAGTCAGCAATATAAAGGGTAAATAGATTCTCCATATGACATATGGGCGTGAAGTCGGTTATCGGATTGCCACTTAGACCTACAGAGCTTAGTTCCATACTCGAAAGGAAGCTGATATCAGAGATATTACAGTATGCAATTCCAATGTTTTCGAGTAGTGGCAGGGTAGGCAGAATAGAGAAATCGGTTATAGGGTTACTGCCCAGAAAAAGTTTGGATAAGTTTGGCAGGTTGGAGAGGAAGCTGATGTCCGAGATATTACAGTCACCAATGTTTAATAAAGAGAGGCTGGTAATATTACCGAGGTTTTCAGGGTTAGTTATATTATTACCAGATAAGTATAGATATTTTAGGTTAGTAAGCGATGTGATAGGAGATATGTCGGTTATGTTATAGTTGTCAAGGTGCAGGCTTTCAAGATTGAGGGCATATTCGAGACCGGTGAGATCGGTTATTTCTACTGAAGCGATACGGTATAAATCTGTAAGTAAGAGCATGTCGCTTTCGGTTGGGTCTGTAATGCCAAGCTGTATTTCGACCGTTGATTTCAGGTTGGGGTCGGTGAAG
Organism: Sedimentisphaerales bacterium; assembly: GCA_963667715.1. GTDB lineage: Bacteria > Planctomycetota > Phycisphaerae > Sedimentisphaerales > SM23-30 > JAFGDI01. The sequence continues at coordinate 232,960 of OY763926.1, forward strand.
GTGACCGGGGTATCAGGTGCGGCCAGGGCCGGGCTGAAGGTTGAGGTGAAAAGCTGGACAAAAACAGATAGGAATACGATAGCTAAACAGTTCTTTTTCATATTATCCTCCCAGAATAAATGGCTCAATCAATATTACAGGCTGTAATTGAGCTGGTTAAAAAATAACAGGTATGGCTTATTATTTAAAAATGTTATGGTGTTTAACTTTGTGGGGGTTAAAAGGTATGGTTCCCAATTATTATAATTTCACTCAGGCTGGACAAAAGATGACCAGCATTATTTCATAATAGGAAATTGGAGAATGTGATGCAAGAATAAAAAAGTTTTTTTATCCACAGCTAATAGGTGTTCGCTGGGGCGAACTGCTGATTGATTAATTTGCACAGATTTAAGAAGAATAATTAAGATTTTAACGCAGAGAAGTGAAGACGCAAAGTGCAAAGATTTTTTTGGATGGGATAACCGACCGCCTGTGGCGGTCTGGATTTTAGCGGCAGATTGAGTGGGGCGGAATATAGATTGTTGAATGTTTACATTCTCCGGGGGCGGGGGAGAAAGTAGAAGAGGAGAATTATGAGTTTAAGGAAAGGGCGCGAAGACGCAAAGAGTTGGTTGGCAATTTTGGGGTGGTTGGAGATGGTGGCATTGAGAAGATTTTTTACCACAGAGGGCACAGAGAACACAGAGAAGAAGAATTTTTTGCAGGGATAGAGGATAAGAAGATGATAATCAGGATAGCGAATTAAGGTTATTAACCTGCAAAGTTCGTGTGCTTTTAACGAGGATGTAACGTGCGATTATTTAGCAAGTTACATTGAATGTGAAAAATAATGACACATATAAAACAAGAAGTTGATGAATAGTAGTACAGAGAAGAAGAGGATTTCACGCAAAGGCGCAAGGTGCTTCGCACCCGCAAAGGAAGAAGAATAGTTGCTAGGATGCGAGGATTTTTAGGATAAGAAGATGATGATTAGGATAGTGAATTAAGGTTATTGACCTGCAAAGTTAGTGTGCTTTTAACGAGGATGTAACGTGCGATTATTTAGCAAGTTAGATTGAATGTGAAAAATAATGACACATAAAAAACAAGAAAATGATGGATAGTAGTGCAGAGGGAAGAAAATATAATAATAAAATGTCAGGTTGTAGTGTAACTTATATACCAGGTTATTTGAGATGGTTGGGGAAGTTATATTGAGAATCACAAGTCCCGATGTGCTTCGGGACTTGTGCTACTTAGGAGACGCAATATTTTGCGTCTCTACTGGGGTGGCTAGTGTGGGTAAAGTGGAAAAAAAGTTTTGGCTTTGGGGTTTTTGGCCGATATAATATATCGTATTACAATTTAATAATAATGCCTGCATGGTTTTACGGGCTGCGATTTTGGATGACAAGATTTCATAACTGGTTTTTGGTAAAGGTTTTACTGATTATGAGTTTGATTTCCCATCCGGCGGAACATCGCAATATCCCGGCACAATATGGTAACACAAAACATAAGGAGATGACCATGGCAGATAGAAATAGTGGCACTGCGAGCGAAAAAAGCGCAGCTGCGAAAGAAATTAATGGCGCACAATATCTTTGTGACCTGCTGGTAGAGCAGGGAGTCGATCAATTATTCGGCTATCCAGGCGGTGTAGTACTTCCTATCTTTGACGCTCTCTATGACAGTGAGCTAGAGTTAATCCTGACCAGACACGAGCAGAATGCGACACATGCCGCAGACGGCTATAGCCGATCTACAGGCAAAACCGGTGTTGTACTGGTAACCTCGGGTCCGGGCGCATGTAATACGATTACTGGTATTGCAACAGCTTACATGGATTCCATTCCGATGGTAATTATCACAGGTCAGGTCAAAACCCACCTTATCGGTAATGATGCGTTTCAGGAAGCAGATACTACAGGTATAACTCGTCCGATCACAAAGCATAATTATATCGTAAAGGATGTAAAGGATCTTGGCAGGATCGTCAAGGAAGCGTTTTTCCTGGCGAAGTCCGGTAGGCCGGGACCTGTTCTGATCGATCTGCCAGCTGATGTTTCAGCAGCTAAGCTGGTCCGTAATAAGGCATCAGAAGAGATTAATCTGCCAGGATATAAGCCTCGCGAAGAAGGTCATATCCGTCAGATCCAGAAGGCCGCAGAAGCGATCAATGAAGCGAAGAAACCAGTTATATATACAGGTGGCGGCGTAATTCTGGCTGGCGCGTCAGATGAGCTAAGGGATTTTGTTGCTAAAGCCCACGCCCCAATAACTACAACTCTTTTAGGTTTGGGAGCTTACGACGAGACCGATCCATTAAGCTTACATATGTTGGGTATGCATGGAACGGCTTATGCTAACTTTGCTATCCAGGAATGTGATCTGCTGGTTTCAGTTGGTGCTCGCTTTGACGACCGTGTAACAGGTGACGTAAAGCGTTTTGCCCCTCATGCTAAGATCGTTCATATTGATATTGATCCTGCGAGTATCTCCAAGACAATTAAGGTCGATATTCCGGTAGTAGGTAACTGTAAGCAGATCTTACCTATCTTGACAGAGCTGGTAGAGACTAAGCCGCGAACAGAATGGATGGCTCGAATTAATGAGCTAAAGGACAGGTATCCGCTAGCATATGATAATAGTACAGATGGTATCAAGCCACAGTATGTAATAGAGGAAATGGCACGTCAAACCTGTCATAATGCAATTGTGACAACAGGCGTAGGCCAGCACCAGATGTGGGCGGCTCAGTTTTATGGGTTTAGAAAGCCAAAACAGATCATCACTTCAGGTGGTCTGGGAACGATGGGCTTTGGACTGCCAGCTGCAATAGGAGCTCAGATCGCTAATCCTCATGATACAGTAGTATGTATCGAAGGAGATAGTAGTTTCAGTATGGCGTTGCATGATGTACCGACTGCGGTAGAGAGATCATTGCCGTTGAAGATCTGTGTACTGAATAATGGTTACATGGGTATGGTTCGTCAGTGGCAGGAACTATTCTATAAGAGAAGGTATAGTAAGAGTTACTTACAGCATCCGTGTTTTGCTGAGGTTGCCAATGCATTTGGGGCGACAGGCCTGGTAGCTAAGAAGAAATCAGATGTACCGAAGGTAATCGAACAGATGCTCAATGAGAAGAAATGCTGTGTAGTTGACTTCCATGTAGAGCCAGAAGAAAATGTATGGCCAATGGTAGCAGCGGGCAAGAGTTTGCATGAGATGGACGGATTGCCGACAGCGAAAGTTGAGCGTGTATAGTTCTTTTACTGTAAAGATTGACTATAAAAGTACTTAGTTACTTTTTTATATATAAAGAGGTATTATCATGATGAAAAAAACAATAAGCGTATTAGTTCAGAACCAGTCAGGCGTTCTGGCGACAGTAGCAGGTATGTTCGCAGCTCGCGGATTTAATATCGATTCGCTGGCGGTAGGCAGGACCGAAGATCCCGATATAAGTAGAATGACAATAGTTGTTATTGGTGACGATAGTGTACTTGAGCAGGTTCGTAAACAGCTGGGTAAGATCGTGCCGGTGATCAAGATCTTCGATTTTACAACCTCTAACCTGGTACAGAGAGAGCTTATGCTGTTGTCAGTGAATACGATCCCAGAAAAGCGTCCTGAGATTCAGTCACTGGTAGAGATGTTCAATGCGAAGGTAGTTGATATTGGCTCAAAGTTTATAACTATCGAGGTTTCCGGGCCAACCGATAAGATCGAGGCATTTATAGATATGTGCCGTCCTTACGGGATAAAAGATGTTGTCAGGACTGGTATTATTGCGTTGCCGAGAAAGGTATAGAAACTTATTGACCGATGGTGAATAAGTTTAGAAGTTAGGAATTAGAAATTAGAAATTAGAAATTAGAAATTAGAAAACCCCGAAATATGATTATTTCGGGGTTTTTTGTTTATATGGTTGGAGAAGTATATATATTAAGAATCACAAGCAAGGATGCTTGTGCTACCTTATTGTTTTGCATTATCGGTATTTTCTGATTCTGACTGTTTGGCTTTAAGTTCGGTGATCGCGTTTTCCAGTTCTTTGATCTTTGCTACCAGGTCAGCGTTTTGCTTCTGGAGTGCTTCGATCTGAGAGGAAAGTTCGGTATTTTTTGTTTGAGAGACGTTTAGCTTATTTTGCAGCTCAACGGATTTTTGGGTTTGCTGGTCGCTGTCGGTTTTAGCGTTAGCGAGATCCTGGGTAATATTTGCGACTTTTGCTTCATAGTCTTTGCATTTATTATTGAACTCTTTGATCTGCTGAGCGGCATTTGCGAGTTTTTCTTTTAGTTCGGTAGTGGCCAGAGTCATTTTATCCTGGATTTTGCCTATTTTATCACTTTGCTCGCTAATAGTCGCTTTGAAAGCCTGAGCCTGGGCCTGAGCCTGCTTGGTGCAGTCTTGATTTTGCTCCATAGAAGAAGCGAGTATGCTTTCCATCGCATCGATTTCCGCTTCGAGCAGTGTGTTTTGCTCCTGACACTGGATTAGGGGCTTATTATCACAGCCGCCAATAGACAGCGCCAAAATTGCAAGTAGACAGATTTTTTTCATTTTAACTCCTGATGTTTATTATGTAGAGTTTTCGGTCTTAACATATTAATAACTTTAAATTAATAGGTTAATGTGAGATATGGCCGGTAGTATGAGTATTTTGATGATGATTTGGCGGGAAATGCTATTAATATAGTATATTGGCATTTTTTTCTGATATTTAGCGAGTTTGCCGATATAACTATATAGTGAATATGCTATACTGGAAAAAGGTGAATAATCGCTTTTGTCTAGAATAATAATCTTGACGAAATGTGAGCATTTACTAGAATGGAAAACTGAATAAATAGTTTGTAAATTTTTTTATTTATTACATGTTAAAAGCCATTGCAGGGCTTTAACTGAAATTTGATAATAACCTGGCTTTTCAAGCTGTTACAGAGAATTAAGATAACTGTATACAAGCTGACAATATATAAGCAGTTAGAATAAAGGTATAATTATCAATCATGTTCTTTTTAACCCTGGCCAGAATTGACTGGCTACAGGATATTTATTTATATTTTTTGCTGACAAAACGGTTTAACGAACCAAATTGACAATTAAGTTTGCTGATATCCAAAGTGTTTAGCCGCTTTTTATAACGTGGTTTATGCGCTTTTATAATATAGAACTAGTCGCTGGCTTTAATGCGTAAGTCTATCGACCCAGGTGGTATTACCATTTCTTAATAGTCATAAAAAATATAGATAGATATTTGCTATATTATAATGATTGATCATTCTTTTTCTGCTTAGATTTCATTTCCAGGTGTTATCCTGTTTTACCTTGCAATTTGGTATTACCACAAACAGGAGATTCTATATGTATAATATGTTATTAGAAGCGCAGCCAGCTGCAATATTGGGCTATTTGCTTTGCGGCTTGGTGGGAGGCTTTTTTGCTTCATGGTTTATCATGACCATAATCGGTAAGTCCCGTATCAAAGATGCAGAAGATAAGGCGGCGGTAATTAATCGTGATGCGGAGTCACAGGCACAGAATATCATTAAGACAGCCCAGCTGGAGGCGAAGTCTGAGCAGATCCAGAAGCGAGAAGAGTTCGATAAGGAAACTTCAAAAATCAGGAATGAGCTACGTGAGACCGAGAAACATCTGACCAAGAGAGAAGATTCGGTAGACAGGAAATGGGAGAATCTGACAGCTAAGGAAAAGAATCTGGATAAGCGCGATAATAAGCTGGCCCAGTTAGAAGGTGAGATCAAGGCAAAAGATGAGCAGTTAACAGCTTTGCTGGCACAACAGAGAGCAGAGCTATTGAAGATAGCAGGTATTTCAGTTGAAGAGGCTAAGGAAATGCTGCTGACCAGAATAGAAAATGATGTAACTCGTGAAGCGTCAGTGATGATCGAGTCGATAGTTGGGCGTGCCAAAGATGAGGCTGATTCCCGTAGTCGTGAGATAACACTGAATGCGATCCAGAGATATGCGGCCAGTCATACATGTGACTATACCGTATCGACAGTAGACATTCCAAGTGATGATATGAAGGGTCGTGTAATTGGCCGTGAGGGTAGGAATATTCGAGCGTTTGAAAAGGCGACAGGAGTAGATGTTATTATTGACGATACGCCGGGAGTTGTTGTGGTTTCGGCATTTGATCCGGTTCGCAGGGAAGTTGCGAGACTAAGTCTAGAGAAACTGATCATGGACGGTCGTATACATCCGGCACGAATCGAAGAGATCGTGAACGAGACAACTAAGGAAATGGATAATAAACTGGTAGAGCTTGGTAAGCAGGCTGCGATGGAAGTAAATATCAATGGTCTGCCCGGTAAGCTGTTACCGAATATTGGTAGATTGCACTTCCGTACCAGTTATGGTCAGAATGTACTTAAGCATAGTATCGAAGTTGCGTTCCTTGCCCAGGCGATGGCAGAGGAGCTTGGTCTAGACGGTAATCTGGCACGTCGCTGCGGATTCCTGCATGATATTGGTAAGGCCGTGGACCATGAGATCGAGGGTGGTCACCCACAGATCGGTGCAGACCTGCTGAAGAAGTTCCGTGAAAGTGAAGAAGTTCTTAACGCGGTTGCCGGTCATCATGGCGATATACCAGCGACCTCACCATATACTCCACTGGTAGCAGCGGCCGATGCGATGAGTGCATCTCGTCCGGGCGCACGTCGTGAGACATTGGAAAGATATGTTAAGCGTCTTGAAAGTCTGGAAGAGATCGCGAATAATTTTACTGGTGTGAATCATTCATATGCAATTCAGGCCGGTCGTGAGATCAGAGTTATTGTTGACCCTGAAAAGGTAGATGATGGCAGTGCATGGAAGATCGCACGTGATATCGCGAATCAGGTAGAGAACGAACTTACCTATCCGGGCGAAGTGAAGATCACTCTGCTGCGTGAAGTAAGATGTATCGAGTTTGCTAAGTAATTTATTAAACTAGTAAACTAGTTTAATAGTAAAAGGTAAAAGGTTTGAGGATTCGCCCTTTGGGGCGAGGCTGATTAGTAGTTTTGACCACAGATTACAGACACTTATTCGTAAAGATGATGGTGGTAAGTCAGGATTTGTGGTAGAAGTAAAATAATAATATAAAAATGTAGAGGCGCAATAAAATGCGTCTCTACTGTTTTTATCTGAGATGTTTGGATTCTGAGTTATGCAGATCAAAGTTTTATGTATTGGCGATATTGTAGGGCGGCCAGGCAGACAGGTGTTGTCCGAGAAATTACCAATTCTGGTGAAAGAACATAATATAAGCTGCGTAGTAGCAAATGCCGAGAATTCGGCTGGTGGTTCCGGCATTACGCCGCAGATCCATGATAAGCTGCTGAAATATGGTGTAAATGTAATTACGCTGGGCGACCATGTGTTCCGGAAAAAAGATATTATCAGTACTCTGAATAATTCGAGTAATATAATCCGTCCGGCGAATATGTCGGTATATGCGGCGGGCAAAGGATTTACAATATTCCATACTCAGGATGGCTGTGATGTGGCGGTAATATCTCTGCTGGGCAGGTTGTATATGAATCTGCCGGGTGAGAATCCTTATCTGGCGGTGGAGAAGATATTGCCGAAGCTGCCTTCGCATATTAAGGTAATAATTGTAGAGCTTCATGCAGAGGCGTCCAGCGAGAAAGTTGCGATGGGGCGTTTTCTTGATGGTAAGGTGTCGCTTGTATATGGTACGCATACCCATATTCCGACTGCGGACGAAGAGATATTTCCAGGTGGGACGGGGTATATAACTGATATTGGTATGACCGGCCCGCATGAATCGGTGCTGGGCAGGAATATTGAGCCGGTGGTGAAGAGCCTGGTGACACAGATGCCGTTTTCTTATAGTATCGCAACTCGCGACCTGAGAGTGAACGGGGTGCTGGCTACGATCGATAGTCATACGGGTAAGACAATAGAGCTTAAGCGTGTGCGAATAGACAGCGATATGTGCGATAGTATAGTATATGATCAGGATGATGGTTCTGCCAGCAGCAGGATCAATAGTTCGTTTGATTGATTTAGGAATTAGTCCCGATGTGCATCGGGATAGAAATTAGGGGGAGTTTGGGGTATTGTTTTTTAGGGTTGCCGGGGGCGGTGCGCAACTAAAATGTAAGAATATCAATCCACAGATTTATTTTAATGGGTTCGCTACCGCGAGCTGCTGATTGATTAATTTACACAGATTAAAGAAGAATAATTAAGAAGAGAATTAAGAGTTTTTTTACCATGAAGTTCAGGGAGATCATAGGGCGTTCAAGCCGCAACCAAAAGTAATAAGAAACAAGAAATAAGCTCCTGTTTCTCGCTATGCTCGAAGCTAATTTATTTAAGAGTTAGTATGTTTGCGGTATGGTTATTGAGCTCTATTGCTAAATGAGTTACAGATGTTACAAGAAATAATCGAACATAAAAAACAATGTTTTGGGAGATAGTAGTATGAAGGGGGGGGAAGAGTTTAACGCAAAGGCGCGAAGTCGCAAAGAGTTGGTTGGCGACTGGGGAGGGGGTTGGGATTTGTGATATGATTGGAAAGTAAGGAAGAAGACTGAAGAATCCCGATGTACATCGGGAAAGGCCGGAACTCTTGCGCGGGGAGTTGGTTGGCGATTTTGGGCGTTTATTGCAACTTGAAAAGTGCGAAAGTAAACTCATGACTAAGAAAAAGAATGATCCGGGTTTTAGCGGCTGGCTTGCTGATCTTCTCAGCTTTGCCGGTTCTATGCTTAGCCTAGCTCGTTCGCATGCACCCCGCAGACATTCACCTCGTAAACGTATCCGCAAGCGGATAGTAGCATCAATTTTACTGGCCGTTATTGTCTGTTCCTTTTCACTGGCCAGTTATAATCTGGTTGGCGAACGATTTAATGACCATATTATCAATGCACTTGGGCGTATTACTGGTGGTGAAGTTGATATCGAACGGTCGCAAATTAATATTCTCAGCGATATTCGTATTAATAGGTTAAAGGTCTATATTCCCGGTAAGTCTCATGATGATCGATACCTGATCTTTAGTGCAGAGGATATTCTGCTGGCCTATGATCCGTGGAGTATCTTTACGGCTCAGTTGAAGATCGATAAGATCGTTGCGAGCCATGCACTTTTGAATATGTCGTATGATCACAATGGGAAGCAGTGGAATATTAATCAGCTTAAACTGAAGCTGCCGTCATCGTCAGGTTCGAGGTCGGAGACATTTCCTGAATTTATAATTCGTGATTCATATATTCAATATCAGGAGTCACACGGTAATATTTATTCGCTGCCGGTTCGTCAGGAGTTTAATGGTAAGATCGCACGCAGTAGAGATGAGAAGATAATCCTGTTTGATTTTGCCAGCGATGACCTGACGATGCTGCCGAACTGTTCGATAGCGGGCAGTTATGATCCGGAAAAAGTAGAGCTGGAAGCGCGGATGAAATTCGACATGGAGAATTTTGCGACTGATAGTCTGCCACCGAACCTTGTGGCTTTCCGGGAGCTGTATAAGACGATAAAGCCGCGTGGTGAAGTTGTTCTTAAAAGTGTTTATAGTAAGAGTGCTGGTAACCAGGTAAGTGTTGTATTTGATAATGCGTCAGCAAGTATTGATTGGCTGGGTTCGGGAGCTGAGCTGCCGCTGCCGTCGATAAGCGGTGAGGTAGTCTGTACAACTCAGATGACACAGGTGAATGATATAACAGTTAATTATGCTGATGCCTCGTTTAGCGTATCGGGAAGGGTTAACGGCTACTCTGGTGATTCGCAGATCGATCTTGAGATTAGTAGTAAAGGTCTTAACCTACCGCGGGATCAGTGGGATAGTTTTGATATAATGACCTCAAGTATATTTGATGTGAAAAAGCTGAACCAGCTGAGCGAGCAGGCGATAGATAGCGGGTCATTTAAGCCGGTATTGAATATGCTGGTGTCGGCTATGCCGGATAAGAATAAGAAGATATTCAATGACTTTTTGCCAACCGGTAAGGCTGACGTTGATATTTTCTTTATCAGGCAGGATGGTAAAAATGCGGTAGTGGGCGATATAGACCTTATCGATGTTGCAGGTCGGTTCATTAAGTTTCCGTATGCCGTGGGCGGGGTATCTGGTAAGGTCAGCTTTGAGCCGGGTTATATTGATTTCGGCCCTATTGTTACTAAAGATGAGGGTATGGACGTTGCGGTTAATGGCTCGGCGTTTAAGAATGAGCAGAATAAATGGGATATTAGTGCAGACGTTGATATAAAGAATATAACGGTGAGTCAGAAGCTATACAAAGCTTTGAACGAGAAACAGCAAAAGATCTTTGACCTGTTTGAGCCGGTAGGTGATGCGGATGCACATTATAATGTTCACGTTATCCGGGGCGAGAAGCCGGACGATCATCTGGATATAAAGTTTCGTAATTGTGATGCGGTATTTCGACTGTTTCCGGTTGAGCTGAAAGATTGTTATGGCGAGGTGAACTGGGATCGCAAGCATACGAGCTTTAAGGTTGAGCGTGCAGTGCTGGGGGGTGGCAGTCTTGAAGTTGCGGGCAGTCTGGATGTGCGAGAAGGTCAGACGATACTAGATTGTGACCTGGAGTTTGACAAGGTGGCTTTGGAGCCGACTTTGGTGAAAGAGCTGCCGAGTGCGATTCGTGGTTTTTACGATAAGGTTTCAGCCAGAGGAGAGTTGTCTGGTTCGGGTAAGGTAAGCAAGGTATTTGACGTTTCACTTGATCAGATAGTAGATAGTGAAGAGAAGCTTGCTCCGCCAGAACATAATATTGATCTGAAGCTGGTGGATGGTTCGATGGTATATTCTGAGCTGCCGATCCCGCTGGAAGATGTTGAGGCGCGGGTGAATATTAGTAATTCGGTTTTGACAATAAAGGAATTTAGTGCGGTTTATAAAAATGCGATCGATTCAGGAAGTCGCAGGGCGGTATCGAAAGAGTTGGGGCCGATCGTATCGCCGGTACAACTTAAGGGGACAATTGAAAAGGGCGGAGCAGACATTCGGCTTTGGAGCGATGGTCTATATCTAAGGTCTGAGATCCGCGACTATGTTGAGGGTCGGTTCCCGGGGCTATGGCAGAAGTATACGCCGGAGGGGATTGCTGATGTGGATATTTCGTTTAAGACTGGGGTTGGTAAGTCGCTAAAGTATAACTGTGATATAAAGCCGGTGGAGATGAATGCTTCGTTTATGGGTTATCCGCTGCGAGCGCTGGGTGGGAGGATGATACTGTCGCCTGGTATGATCGAGCTGAAGGCATTTACGGTTCAGAATGGTCAGATAGTTGTCGATGCGGAGTTGGGCTATGATGGAGATAGCAGGAATTATCAGCTAGAGCTAAATACTGAAAAGCTACCGATCGATGAGGCATTGAAGCAGGCGTTTGCTGATAAGGTGTATCTGTTGGGAGAAGAGTTTGACCTTACTGGTGAGCTGACGAGTGAGGTCAAGATCCATGCTGACAGTGATTCGCCAGATGAGATGAGCTGGCTGGCAGATGGCAGGGCAACGCTAATTGACGGAAGTGCGAAGCTGCCGCTTGAGAGTAAGGGTGTTTATTCAGACTTCGACTTTGAGATAGTATATGAGCAGGGTAAGGGCGGACTTGAGCTGAAGGCGGAGTCGGATAATTTTAGTGCGCTGGTGAAAGAGCGTCCGGTGAAAAATGGTGTAATGAAACTGGACTATAATAGTGACGATAAAGTATTGGATGTGAATGTTCCGTCAGTGCGATTTTGTGATGGGCCGGCGAGCGGTTCATTTAATGCGCTGCTAGATGGGAGCGGGACATATTCAGTTATATTGAATATGAAGCGGGCGAGTCTGGAACAGCTGGTGCAGGCGAAGGAAGATAATATAAGTCTCAAGGGTGTAGCCGATGGCGTATTCAAGCTGTCGTCGGTAGGTGAAACGAAAAAGGGTAGTTTTGAGTTTCAGGTATATGATGCAACTCTCGGTAAGCTGCCGCTGCTGGTGGGGATGCTGAATCTGGTCAATATTACCTCATCGCACGAAGGGGCATTTAACCGGGCCTCGATCAGCGGTGATATTGTGAATGATCGAACACAGTTTTCAGAGCTGACCTTTAAGGGGGGCTCGATAGAGGTTACGGGCAAGGGAAGTATGGTAGGCCCGTTCTCGAGTGATGGGGATAAGCTTGGCGATATAGACCTGTCGTTTATGGTGGAGGCTCCAGATATAATAAAGCCGATACCGTTTATAGGTAGTTTCTTTAATGCGATCCGGAGCGGGATAATATATGTTCAGGCTTCTGGTAAGTATGATAAGCCGGTGATCAAGCCAGTGACGTTTTCGGTTATTAATGACCTGTTCAAGGATTATCGGACGCGCAGGAAGATAGAAGTATCGGAGCCGTCGGTTAAATAGTGGGAACTTATATACAATTATTAAATTATACATAATTATCTGTTATGTAAATGTAAAATCTTATTAATCATTAGTTTGGGTTGGAAAAAGTACAAAATAGTCTAAGAAAAGACTTGCAAGAAATTGGTACTAAACTTACAATGTGCCTCCGTTTTTAGAGGGGCTAACCGACCGCCTGGGGCGGACTGGATCTTGGAGCCAGCTCCGGTTTATCGGAGACAGATTGTAGTAAGAGGCGGTAAAGAGTATAGATGTTTCATTCCCGTATTGCGTGGGAATACGTTAAAAAGTCGCATGCGATATGTGATTTAGGCCCGATAATGTTATATTTTACTTAATGATAGCGGAGCTTTTTGATAGAATAGAAATTAGAACATTTTCCATTTAGATTAATCAAGATTCTAATTTTTATATCTCTAAAGAGCTCAATATTTTATGACGATAAATACCACTATGGAAAGAGATTTGACCGATAGTCGCTACGGTGCTGGCACAATGAGCACGAAAAGTCTTTTGATCTGGAAGGGCAGGATCGTATTTGCTCATCTGGTATTCTTCTGGCTTAGCTTGTTTATGAGCTTTGTTGTTCTGAATCAGATGCAGATCAACGAATGGTTCGGTCCGGTATTCTGGAATGTGTTCTTAGCTATAACAGCAATCAAGCTGGTAGTTTATGGTCTATTCAGGCAATATCAGGGCTGGTGGCGATATGTAAGTGTATCTGACCTGTTCAGTATAATCAAAGCAACTCATGCAAGTCTGTTGATAATCATCGTGGCGTATTATGTGTGTCTGTACTATTGTCCATCGATTTTGGGCGAATATGAGCCGATTAAGGGTACAATAATCCCGATTTTGCAGAGTGATAAGCTATCGCCGTCAACCTTTGTGGCGGATTGGGTGGCGACAATCTGTACGGTATGTGGTTCGAGATTGTTGATAAGATTGTATTTTGAAGAGAGCCAGCAGGTAGTACCAGGTAGGCTAACTCGTATTTTGATAGTAGGTGCCGGTAATGCTGGCGAGACATTGCTGCGAGAGATACGCAGGATGTCGGTATTGAAGTATGAGGTTGTTGGTTTTGTAGATGATAACCCGCGCAAGCGTGGCATGCGAATTCATGGTGTAGAGGTGCTTGGTAATACAGGCGAGATCAAGAAGATCGCTAAGGAAAAGGCGATCGATGAGCTGGTTATCGCTATGCCGTCGGCAAATCGTAAAGAGCTTCGTCATGTTATTTCGCAATGTGAAGGATCTAACCTAAAGTTCAGTACGGTACCAGATCTGGTTTCTATAGCTGCTGGTAAGGTTGCCGTCTCGCAGATGAGGGATGTTGATATTAACGACCTGCTTGGTCGTGACCCGATAACGCTGGACATAGAACAGATAAGCAGTTTTCTGAATAATAAGGTGGTTATGGTGACTGGTGCGGGCGGTTCGATCGGATCGGAGATGTGCCGTCAGATCTGTCAGTTCGGTCCAAAGCGTTTGCTGCTGGTCGAGCAGGCAGAGAACCCGCTGTTCCATATAGAAAGAGAGCTACAGGCGAACTATCCATCGGTTTCATTGAGGCCGATAATATGTGATATATCAGATGGCGTACGAGTAGATCGGGTATTTTCAGAGAATAAGCCAGAGGTTGTAATTCATGCGGCGGCACATAAGCATGTGCCGTTGATGGAGGCTAACCCGGGCGAGGCGTTTAAGAATAATGTTTCCGGTACCCGTAATGTTGCTTATGCATCAGATAAATACGGAGCGAAGAATTTTGTGATGATCTCTACGGATAAGGCGGTGAACCCGACGAGTATAATGGGCTCGAGTAAGCGTTTTGCCGAGATGGTTATCCAGGGTTTGAACGTTCGTAGTAAGACCGACTTTATAACAGTTCGTTTTGGTAATGTGCTGGGTTCCAATGGTTCGGTAGTGCCGATCTTTACTAAGCAGATCATGGCTGGCGGGCCGGTAACGGTAACGCACCCAGATATGCAGCGATATTTTATGACGATCCCGGAAGCGTCGCAGCTGGTACTTCAGGCGGCGACAATGGGTAAGGGCGGCGAGGTCTTTTTACTAGATATGGGAGAGCCGGTTAAGATCGCAGATCTGGCGCGTGAGCTTATCACACTGAGCGGATATCGGCCAGATGAAGATATCGAGATAAAGTTTACCGGAATGCGTCCGGGTGAGAAGCTATTTGAAGAGCTTAGTATTGCAGGTGAGGATATGAAGCCGACACCGCATCCGAAGATCGCTGTCTGGCAGAATATTCCGGCAGATGAGACAGAGCTGCATAGTGCAATTGATGAAATGCTGAGAGTTGCTGATACGGCGAGCTATGATGAGATCGTTTCGATAATAAAGCGGATCATCCCGGAATATGTTGGCGATGTAGATAGTAAAATGCTGCACGACGAGCATGTGAAGAACATGGGTCGGGTCGGGTGTAACTGATATTATTTATCCGTAGATTATTTTTGAGGTGTTTGCTGGGGCGAACGGCTTATTGATTAATTTGCACAGATTTAAGAATGAAATTATAGATATGAATGACCCTGGTGTGTTTTTGCATCAGGGTTATTTTTTTTTGGGGAAAATAGAATTAAGAGGAAGATTTAACGCAAGGTCGCTAAGACGCAAAGATTTGGTTGGCGGTATTGGGGATTTGTGAGTTTGTGACTTTGGTTGGGGAGTAAGGAAGAAGACTAAAGAATCCCGATGTGCATCGGGAAATGGCCGGAACTCTTGCGTGAAGAGATGGATGGCGGGATGGGGGATTAGGGAGTTTGCTGGGATTAGTAGAGACGCAAAATCTTGCGTCTCTACTTGTAGGTTGGTTTTTGGGGTTGGGATGGCCAGTAGAGACGGTCTTGCCATGTGGCGTTGTTGTTGGTCATGTCGTCGCCGTAGCTGTATAGTATGAAGTCGTTGTCTGTAGTTTTGTATATAAGTGTGGTGTCGCTGTAGGGGTCTGTTGGTATCTGGTCGATATAGCCGGAGGTTTGTAGAGTTTGCAGGGAGTCGGGTAGTTTGTTATTTGCCAGCTGGTATTTTTTGATCGCGATAATAGTTGCTGTTGCCTGTATTTCTGAGATGCCGTTGTAGGTGATATCTCGCATGCGGGAATAATAGCCGCATTGATTACGCATTATATCGTTACTTAGAATTATCTTATTGATCTCAATTCTGGCGTTAGTGTCGGTGTATTCATATTCAAATGGTGTTAGTTGTTTGCTCTGGTCCAGGAGTTTCATTATTTGTTCATTAGCGTTTATAATCTGCTTCTCTGACGGGCCAAACATTGAGATATGTGCCATAGCGAATTTGTTACGAATTTCAGGTCTTCTGTCTTTGGTTTCGGTGGTGAGCAGACCATGCCAGGCGAGGTGGCCGCTGCCGTTTTTTGAAGGAGAGAAGCTTCTCTGTAGAGTGTCATAAAAGTACAGGTTACTACCTGCATATGAAATTGTCATTGGTGTATCGGCCATGCTATTTATTATGCTTGTGAGTGTTTCCAGATTGGCGCTGTTGGGGTTAGAGTTTTTTAATAGCATTCTGGATAGTACAGCTGCTTTAGATCGGTAGCTGATGGTGACGATTTGTTCGATAAGCAGGCTGTTTTCTGACCAAAGCTGGTTGGCCATTTTGTTTATGCTATCTATGTGTTGGATCGCTTGAGTGGTATTGCCGTCGGCGATGTTTACGATGGTGCTGCAATAGAGCAGGTAAAAGATATTTCTCATATTGCTCAGGTCGGGGAGCTGTACAAAGAATGCTCCATTATCGGCTTTTCGTTCGATATAATAATAGGGTAGCTCGACGGCGGATTCTATAGTAGTCAGAGCCTGGCTATTGGCTTTTGTCCACAGGCGATATTGTTCTATAACTTCGCTGTCGGGGAAGATGTCTTTGTTGTAGTTTCTGAATGTGTCCGGGATAGGTGATATTATATTTTCTAACTGTTGGTATATTGGGAATGAGTTGTTTGCCTGTGTGAAGTTTTCTGGTATGCGGTTTTGGTTATATATTTTAACATAATCTATATCTGCTACGGGTGTGACGGTTGCGTAGTAGGTGAGCTTGAGGGCGAAGAATAATAATACAGCTGCGCAGCCGAGAAGGATGCGGTTGCATATCTTGTATGACTCTGTGCAGATTACTTTGAGAGCAATTATAAAGAGCAGCCATTGGGCGGCGGCGATATATGGAAATGGTTTGAAAATATTCTTGTAGCTTGAAAGTGAGAGGGTGTCGTTACGGAATATTTCGGGTAGTTTGTATGTGTCGTGTATTATTACAATTGCCACGAGAGAGAACACGACTATCAGCAGGTTGGTCAGTAGTGAAAGTAAATGATGCTTGCGCGTGAGCAGTTTTGTGAAAAGAGCAATTGGGATAACTGCGGTCATCATTATCCAGCCGAGTATGACATCGTTATATTTTAGATATATATTTCTGAAGATGTGTATCTTGTCCGGTAGGGTGTCAATTAGTATGTAGTTTAGGCCGGCTATTATAGTGCCAACGATAAGGGTTAGGATAGCTGATAAGGTGGCGATGATAAGTGCGGCCCGGAAGCGTTCTTTGCGTCCGCCGGCGGTGAGGTGTGTTGAGTCGATGTTGAGGTTGACCCTGGCGGCGGTCATGGCGATTATTATCATGATCACATGTTTTGCGCCGGGCAGATAGCCGATGGTGGCGCCGACTATTAGCAGGGTGAGTAGTCCCTTTATACTCAATAGTTTTGACAGTGGCATAGCAAGTGAGCTGTATATACCGCCGATGATGAATTGTCTGGATGAGTTGTTTTTTGTGTTGCTGAGTTTTCTGGTGAAGTAACCTTCAATGAACCAGCTGATATTGTCGCGAGAGTCTTTGCCTTTTAATTGCCGGCGTAGAAGTTTTTCGCGACGAATTTTATCGGGGTTAGCGGTTAGTCCGTCGATGGCTTTACCGCAATATTTACGAGCTATACTGTCGCGGCTGAGCAGCTGCCAGGCGGTGAGGTTGATAATTATTCCGATGATAATCAGAGTGTAGGGATATATTACTATTGCCAGGTATGAGAGCGGGCCATTATTGTAGTCTATGATGGGCAGCCCGGCAACGATCAATATTGTTAGAACCGGTATGTTTATGAGTATCAGGCTGAGTACGGTTAGCCAGTATAGAGTTGTTAGCAGAGCAAACGCGGCGGTGCAGGAGATGAGAGTTTGGGATAGAATCATTTGTGGCTGGATATTGATATAGCATATAGACCATAGTGCACTTAGAGTGAGACCGCAGGCAAAGAGGAAGTTTCTGGGTACAGAGCGATGGCCGGGCATGCAATATGACATGGGCTTATTGATGACTTCAGCGGCCATAGAGCTGATATACATACCGGTGAACATGATCCAGATCAGGGGCATGCCTAATGTCTTACTGACAGGTGCCTGTAGGGTGAAGGTTACCGCAACAATTACATAAGCGGTGAGGGAGAGCATGAAGATCGCGAGCCAGTTTATTCGCCGCTGATATATGTGTTTTAGGTTTGCTGTTAGTATGTTCATGGTTGTAACC
Source organism: Sedimentisphaerales bacterium (assembly GCA_963667715.1). Classification (GTDB taxonomy): domain Bacteria; phylum Planctomycetota; class Phycisphaerae; order Sedimentisphaerales; family SM23-30; genus JAFGDI01. The sequence goes on from OY763926.1 coordinate 250,913, forward strand.
TCGTTGTTTAAGGTTGTAAGGAGCGGTTTTTCCGCTTTGTGGTCAGGCTGGATTTGATTGTGGGTCTAGCCTGATGTGATTTTTTAATGATACCCTTACGGTTTCCCTTTAGATGATAATATGTAATAGTGTGTATATGCCATATGTAATTCGAATAAGTTTTATGATAATATTCATGGTTGTTTTTATATGTGTGTTGGTTTTACTGATAAGATAGTTGGCCACGCAGGCATATTCTTCTTAGCAGGTGTGTGTATAATAGCCATAAGGCGACTGCGGATATGGTAAATATAATTTGCCAGTGCAATTGTAGTGATAAGTTGTGTGATGCAATAGCTGTGCTAATTAATGCACCTTGCAGAGCGGCTACTGTTATTATCTTTCTGCTTTTGAGTCTTATGCATAGCAGGTTGAAAATAGCACAGGCTGGTGTGAGTGTTATGGCTATGGGCAATAGTTCAAGGCTGTCTATTGCGTTATATGTGAAGTTCTTGATCGGCGGCAGGATAGCTTCCAGCGAGATTGAGGCGACGGCCAGAATAGCAGTCAGGCAATAAGCGACGATCATGTATGTTAGCATGAGCAGTAATGCTGTTTTGAACCTGGCTTTACGACCGCCGGTTATGGTCTGTTGTGAATATATGTTAGTATCGCAGATGGCGGCGATGACCATAGGCAGTAATAGCAGTCCGCAGTTTAGTCTGGGGAAATAGCCGATGTAGATAAAAGCGGCACTGCATACGAGCCACATCCAGATATTTTTGATCTGGGAAATGCTTAGTGCAGAAGTTTTGTACAGGGCGCTCCAGTAGTAGTGGCTGGTACTGGCAGGCTGAGAGTTTGCTAGTTTGTTCATAAAGAAGCGTTCGACGAAGCTGGCGACCATTGTGCTCTTTTTATTTTTGAGCTGGGCCTGTTTGTAGTTGTTTCTTTTGAGATTTTCTATTTTTCTGTCGTTGAAGGTATTGAAGCCTACGTATGCTTTGCCGCAGAGGCTTCTGCTAACCTCGACATTACCGAGATATAGCCAGGTGCGATAGCTGAGATATATGGCACACAGTATCACCAGGTATGGGATATGGTGCAGAAGGGCCTGGTTGATATTATCTATTTTGCTGGTGAGCATAAAGAGTGAGAAGCTGCAAAAGCCGAGCGACCAGTTTTTAAGTTTCAGGGTGAGCATAATGCCGGAGAGATAGGCGAGCCAGTAGAGGCTGACCATAGAACCCAGCGCGGAATAGCTTTGGAGGGTGGCTATGCCGTTGGCGATAAGGTGCAGGGCGGAGAGTAGGATAGTGACTCCAGCGCCAAGAACTATTAGCAGCGTGCGATTTATGTATCTGTGGTTAGGCAGGCAATATGACATGGGGCAGGCGGTGGTCTCTGCGTACATTCCACCAATGACTGAGCCGAGCACGATAAGCCAGGCGGCGGGCATGGTAAGAAGCATTAGTTCGGCCTGCCATACGCATATGATGGCAAATACCATCATAGGTATCATGAATATGGATATCGCCCACATTGCGGGGCGTTGATATAAATGTTTTAAATTTGCTGTTGCAATACTCATATTACACCTTTTGTTAGTCTTAGCTGACAACTGCTTTGTATATTTCTTCAAGTGCGAGCGGTTTAACTTCCGCCTGACAGTTTATTTCAATGATACGCTTTTCGATCTCCATCGGCGGGCAGTTGCGTACAATGAGGCTTGCTCTGGAGGAGCTTTGCTGGCTGCTGACGATGTCATCGAAGGGGAGTTTTTCGGGTAGGGTACCGCTACCGGCAGATATAGTAACGCGGCAGAACTCTTCGCGCAGTTCGTCGAACCCGCAATCGCGGAGCAGGCCGTTAGTGCCCATGATGAGAACGTGGTCGATGACTTTTTCAACATCGCTAAGTATATGCGAGGAGATAATAATCGTTCTGTTTTCGTCCTGAATAAGTTCGAGCAGGAAATCGAGGAACTTACTTCTTGCTATTGGGTCGAGAGCAGATGCCGGTTCATCGAGAATGAGCAGCTCCGGACCGAAGGCGGTAGCGATAAGGATAGAGATGATCTGTCGCTGGCCGGGCGATAGGCTGCCGACGCGTGATTTGAGCGATATGTTGTAATCTTCAATAAAGCGGTTTTGCAGTTCCATGTTCCAGTTGTCGTAATAAGTTTGTACGTATTCGAGTAGCTGTTTGACGGTCATCCAGTCGATAAGTTCGCCTTCCTGATGAACGTAACCGATACGACCGAGTTCAGCAGCAGATAGTTTATCGGAGCTGACGCCGAAGGTTCTGACACGCCCGAGCTCAGGCAGATACAGTCCGATGATATGTCTGAGCAGCGTACTTTTACCGACGCCATTACTGCCGAGTAAGCCGATGATCCTGCCCCTTTTTATTTCGAGGTCGAGATCGTAAAGTACAACATGTTTGCCGAAGCGTTTGCATACTTTTTCCATACTCACAATTGATTCATTATTATTCATTGTTTCCCTCTGATTCTGTTTTATCAGGATTAGAATTATCCATCTGTGTTAAACAATCCCTGAAGATCGCAATAGCATCATTTTTATTTATACCCATTTGTGCTGCCATGACTGCAGCTTTGTTTGCAATAGAAATGAACAGTTCATTTTTTTTCTTATCAGACTCAGCAGGTAAAGCCTCGGCAACGAAAAGTCCTATGCCGCGACGGCGTAACAGCAGTCCTTCGCTTTCTAGCTGGGAGTATGCTTTACTAACGGTCATGGGGTTAACTTTTAGCCTGCCGGCGAGATCTCGTACAGTTTCTAGCTGCTGGCCGGGCGGCAGCTCGCCGGAGAGTACCTGCTGGGCGACCTGATCGATGATCTGACGATAGATCGGTAAGCCGCTGTGATAGTCAATGTCTAGTATCATTATTTCGTCCTTAGTTTGTAATCATTTTGGGATTACAAAAGGTTGCAATGTGGTGAGTATGTAAGATTAAGAAGCAATATATGTATCTCGCTTATCATTACATGGCTCATATTCCCTTATAATCTGTATATTTGATGTAAAAGCACTGTATTGATTGAATATCAAGCTGTATTAGTGTATTACTTATATAATACACTATACACCTGTATTTATTAGTTGTCAAGTGATGTGAAAAAAAATTTCTACCTATATTACCTTATCCGACTAACATGATATTTATAGGTTAAGATAAAGTCTGTTTTACTATTAATGAGGTATGAATATTGGTTAAAAATGGATTATTAACCGATAAAAAACTATTTTCTTGTTTATGTTAACGTGGTTTATGCCGATTTTGGTAAAGAAGGCAAGTTGGAGGTGTGCTTTAACCAAAAAGAGTTACCAATATGCCATTAATGGTTCAATTGTCCAATTTTATTTGTATTGTCCAATTGTTATAATAAAAACATACTTAAGTGAATGGAGAGTATTTTAGAAAGATAGTAGATAGGCGTTCTGACCTGTATAGAGAATAGAGAATTGTGGAGAGGCTTGCGTTTTCTGCAGTATTTTAAATTATCTGCATAAAAGCAAACATGCGTATTTTTGTCTTATTGTATATTTCGAGTACATTGCACCCGTATTATATTGCAAGTACTGTTTTCTGGTTATGAGATGTATAATAAGTAGTAATCTGTCGAAGCGGCAGTAATCCCCCTCCGATTTCATTCCCCACAGCATTTATCCGCCTGATTTTATTGTGCGATTTAGCATTTTTAATTGTTCAGTATTTTAAGCAAAGCCAGTATTGGCGATTTCATAGAGATTAGAAGTGCTAGAGTATATTTAATTAAGAATTGTTTAGAGTAGGATCCTGACGGAGTTGTATCAGTCAGTCCTTGGTTTACCTATATATTTGTACTAGGAGAAATGGAATGAAAAAATTTGTATTAGGTTTGTCGCTGCTTTCACTGGCATTTTGTTCAGTAACAGCAAACGCTCAGACCAAAGCGTACTGGCGTTTTGAAAATGGAGTTGTAGGAACAGACGTTCAGCATTTAACAGGTGAAGGCGGCATAGCTAACGCCAGTGCTGATATACCAGACCTATCAGGTAATGGTTATGGACTATCAGCGTGGAATACTGGTGGCGACCCAGGTTACAGATGGGTTGATCGTACAGCTGGTGATATTACACTGACCAATCAGGCCAGCACAATGTCAGTACAGCACGCAGGTAACAATCCAGGATTCTATACCTTCTCAGAAGAACTACGCAGCTGGAGTCCACAGGCATTTACTATCGAGCTGACATTTAAGCCACGTAATGGTGACCACAGAACATATGTTGGTCGTGACAGCTTTGGTACTAATGAGGATACAGAAAACCTTGCAGCACTGTATGTTAAGACCAATCCTGATCAGGATCTGGCATTTTCATACTGTGACGTAACAGGTGTATGGCATACATGTGTAACTGATCCAGGTGCGGTTCAGGAATACATTCAGGCTAGTGATGAGTTTGGTGATACAATTCCCTGGTACACAATGGTTGCAGAAACTGATGGTACTACAATGAGAATTTATCTGCTTAACCATGATGAGCCAGAACTAGGCTATCAGCTTCTGAAGGAAGTAGCAAACTCGGAAACAGAAAACCCTGCACTGACAACCGGTGCTGGTGGTGCTGGCGACTGGGTTGCAGGTAACTTCACAGTAGGTCGCGGTATGTGGGCTGGCGGTCATGGCGATCGTGCTTACGGTCTGATCGACGAAGTACGTCTTTCAGAAGGTTGTCTTGATGTAGATGACTTCCTGTACAGCGGTTACCAGCCAATGGCAACTAACCTGACTAGTACTCAGGTTGCAAATACAGCTGATAAGATTGTAGAAACAACATTGAGCTGGAATACAGCGGTAAATGTTAATGGTACAGTAGAATCAAGCATCGTTGACCAGGTTATGTTCATGAGCACACCAGAAGATCCTAACTTCACATATGTTAAGTCATTCGGTGACCCAGGTGCAACACTGGAAAACACATATGCAATGGATCTTGACTTTGACTCAGTATACAAGTGGAATATTGCAACAGTACTAGCTGGCGAAGTTCCATCATTGACACTGAACCAGAGCACAATTTCTGATCTTGATCCTAATAATGTTCTTAGTATCGAAACTAATGTTATCGAAACTCTTCCTTCAATGCCAATTATCCTGACTAACCCAGTTGGAACACTGGTAAATGAAGGTGAAGCACACAGCATGGAAGTAACAGTTGATTCAATTACAACACCAGTATTTACATGGTATAAGTCTGATGATAATGTAGTATCAGAAGATGACGTTGTAGTTGGTACAAATGACGGTGTGCTTGCTCTTGCTGATATCACAGTTGATGATATGGCTTACTACTACTGTGGTGTAGTAAATGACAGTGATGTAGCGGTATACTCTAATGTTGCACTGCTTGAAGTAGCGAGCATGGTAGCAGAGTTTACTTTTGATAATACACTGATTGACACAGTAAATGGCGTTATTGGTGTAGGTTTTGTTGGTGAAAACACAGATGTAGAAATGACCTATGAAGAAGGTATGGTAGGCGATGCAATCAGCTTCAATGGTGTTGATGAGCACGTTGAGATCCCATGCTTTGTACGTAACAGCTACACAATCGAGATGTGGGTTAAGACAACTCAGGCAGCTGGCGGCGGCGACTGGTGGTATGGAGCTGGTCTTGTCGATGGTGAAATGCCAGGTGGTGTTGCTGATTACGGTATTGTTCTTAGCGATAACAAATTTGCGTACGGTTCAGGTCCAAGCGGAACAACCATCAGATCAGCTAAGGTTGTAAATGATGGCGACTGGCACTACTGTGTTGCTACTCGTGATGTTGTAAACGGTGATATGGCTATCTATGTTGACGGTCAGTTGGAAGCATCAGCAACTAATATAGATGCTGGCGTAACTCAGGCAGTAACTGATATGCTTTCTATCGGTAAGATAAGAAGCGATAGCCGTTTCTATAACGGTCTGATCGATGAAGTTAAGATCTATAACTATGCGATCGGTGAGTTTGATGTTGCTGCTAAGTATCATGCAATAGATCCAGAAGCTAAGATTTGTATCCAGAGCGTTAAGCCTGATACCAAGTTCGACATGAACAATGACTGTATCGTTGATGTTCAGGACCTTGCTAAGATCGCAGCTAACTGGCTTGATTGTGCAATCTACCCAACTTGTTTCTAATATATAGTTATTAGATACAACTAAGTAAATCACCAGCAGGTGGGTAAGTTAAATTACCTGCCTGCTGTTTTTTTTGGGGGGATGGGGGGTTGAGTGATGGGGAGGTGGATTGGACGATTGGGGGTTGGTTTGAGATGATAAAATTAAGATTTTTTACCACAGAGGGCACTGAGAAGAAGAGGATTTCACGCAAAGGCGCAAGGTGCTTCGCACCCGCAAAGGAAGAAGAATAGTGGCTAGGATGCGAGGATTAATAGGATAAGAGGAAGAGGAGATTGTTTCTTACAGAGACGTGAAGAGTTGGTTGGCAAAGTTATACCAAGAATCACAAGTCCCGATGTACTTCGGGACTTGTGCTACCTAAAAGGAAGAAGACTAAAGAACCGGCTGAAGGCCGGAACTCTTGCGCGGGGGGGAGTTGGTGGAGAATGTGGGGTTGGTTTATGAGAAAAGTAAACAGGCCAGATTTTTGGTCTGGCCTGTTTCCGGAAGATTAGAATCCGTTCATAATGCGTTAACATGTTTGTATGCTTTGTAAGCAGTGCAATCTTCCGGTACCCACCGCCCCCATCGGCAAAACATTGTTTCAATAATCAGGATACAATCTTGAGCAGAGCAGTGAAAAATAAAAGTGTGATTGACTGAGTTTGGTAAAGTAAGTAATAAGTAACAAGTAACAAGTAACAAGTAACAAGTAACAAGTAACAAGTAACAAGTTCAGGTTCCGCCCTTTGGGCGAGGCTGATTAATTACTCAAACTGACCGACTGTCAGTTTGAGAGGAGTTAGTATTTAGGATTTAGCAATTAGTTGAATAGAATGACTTCAAAAACTAATTACAAACCACCAATCATTAAGCCCTTTGTTGATAGTGTATTACAATATACAAACTGAAGTTTTCGGTCAGTTTGAGTTAATTATTAGTTATTTGCTTGTGCATGCCTCCATATGAATTTGTAAAGTTCATTATTTAGTACCAAACGGTGACTATGATGTGGGACTCGGATTTTTTTCCTTCAACAACACCGACGGTCGAGTTTGAGAATTTTACTACTATGTCGGGGTTTTCATCGAGCCATTCGTTTACGGAGTCTTCCATGTATTCCATGGCGTTTTCGCTTAGCCGGGAGTGGAAGATTTTCATTCGGCAGGCGCCAGGTGCGCTGGATACGGCCTCTCTGGACCATTGTCTTTCCTTGCGTTTCTGGTCGGCACCGCCGAAAGCTCTGATCTGAGAAGTGCCTGCGATACCGATCTTGGTCTCGCTATTTGCAACAGCACTGGCAGTTGCGGTAGCGGTTGCAGTAGCAGGAACTGAGCCGCCGAGGTCCAGATGTATCTTTTCCTCATCGTCAGGGACTGATTCGGGGAATTTGCATACTGGACATTGAATCTTTTCGCCGATCATAGAAGCTGGCGCTTCGAGATGTTCTTTACACTGGCTGCATTTAAAATAAATCATATCACCTCCACCAAAATAAGAGCTATAAATTACTAATTTATATATATTTATGAAAAAGAGTGAGAATGAATATAAGCATTATGGCCGAACAATTAGATAGTCATTTTTATGTTCGCAAGCAAAAGACATTCAGCACAGAAATTAGTTATCTTATTCTAACAAGTTGTCGGTAAAGCATTTACGAATATTTATGAACGTTTAGAAATTACGTTCGTGAAAACTTATAATATGATTATAACATATGGGAGGGTGAAGACAATGGAAAAAGTTTGGGAAGTTTGTAAGTGAAGAAGTGTAAAAGTGTAGAGGTGCAGAAGTATAATAGGGGGGAAAAATTAGCGGCCCGGGTTGGGGGCCGCTTAATAGAGGTTAGTAAATGATTCACAAATACTTTTCTAAGGGAAAAAAGCTATGAAGCTTGTTGCTTTCAAGTATTATATAGCCAAAGTTGCAACTATTTCAATAAGTCGCCCCAATGTTCATCGTTTTCATTTACCTGATTTACTTTATTTAATATGATTGTGGCGTTTTCAAGGTCTCCGAGTTTGAGATCGCAATACATAAGGCCAAGCAGTGCCTTGCGATGGTTAGGATATTTTTCCAGGAAGATATTGAAGTTATCCCTGGCCATTTCAAACTTTCCCTGCAGGTACAGCACGTCGGCAAGCTGATAATAAGCTGGAATAAATGATGGCTCCATGGCCACGACCTGTTCAAAGAGCATGCGGGCACGTTCGTATTCGCCGCGGTCGTAAGATTCCATGCCCAGCTGTAGATAGTCGGCAGCTCTGCCGTTTAGGGTTGGGTTTTTATGTTCAGTGTATAAATTGTTTGGTGCAGAAGCGATCATTTTCTTAACCGCAGGCTCGACGAGGTACTTTGACTGGTCTGGCATAGCCTGCTGGTTGAGGTTGTAATTCTGATCGTAGGTTGGGGTAGTCAGGCTGTTTTGCTGGCTACCTTGTCCAAAAGGAACGATACCAACATCACGCGGGCTGAACTTTTCTGGGTCAGGTGTAATGGTGTCGGATGGCTGTTGAGCTTTTCCGATATCAGTAGAAACCAGTGGACTGTCAGTTTGGAACTGTGGCAGGCCCTGATACTGGCTTTGGTCATCTATAGCGTAAGTGCTTGTATCGTAAGGGTTTGGTCTGACATAGGTTTCGGAAGGAGTAACATAAACAAGCTTTGTTACAGCTTCTTCGACATTGCCGGCTTTATCCGAGCAGGTGAGTTTGAAGCATACCGGCCCTTTAACGGAGTCCGGAATATTCCATGAGAAGCTATCAAATGATTTAAGGGAATCTCCGAGCAGATGCCATTGCTGGCCGCCGGCTTCGATCCAGTATAGCTGAGCAGGTGAGTCGGCGAGGAAATTATCAAAGACATTCCACTGTATGACCACGAGCTTTTCGCCGTTGGTTAGATTCTGTATAAGTGGCTCGTGCATAAAGATCTGTGGCTTGGTATAGTCGACAAATAGTGTAGTTTGTGGTGGTACCGAAGCGGGTATTGTATCAGAAGCTTGTGCGGTATTGCCGGAGGAGCCCTGGAAGTATCTTATGCCGTTGACGTCAACAGGGACGATGAGGAATCTCCATACACCTTCGCTGGCGACGGTGAAGTCAACAGGTGGGGTACGGTCGAGGTCATAATCGTATAACTGCCATGGGCCGGACTTCCCTTTACCGCACCAAAGCTCGATACGGCTGACATATTTCATACTCTGCGGATCGATCTCGTAATTTATACTAAATCGGTCGGCGGTAACGGCGGAGAGTCCTTCAATGTCAGTTTTGGATTCGGAATTTAGAATTGGCGGCTGAGAAAGAGAAGGAAGAGCCCTGGCGTCAGAATTATCAGCGGCAAAAGCCAACGAAGCTGCTGCAGAAATAACAGAAGCTGCGACAGGTAATATTGCTGATTTGTAATGCCTATCCATGGCGAAAGAACCTTTCCGTAATATTGCCAACGATCCGCCAGGAAAAACCAAACCATTATGGCGGAATAATTGCAAATAAGAGTAATCGGAAGCGAGCTTCCTTAATCCTATCCTTGACAACCAGCTAAATTTTAATACAAGAAAGTATAAGTGTCCAATAAAATATTGGCGTGCTTTGAATATGTTCGGATAGTAGAGTGCAAAAACTTTAATTAATCCACATGTTATCCACATGTTATTTAAATATGTGTATTAATTAAGGTTATGGGTGGGGGTATAGCCGAGAATTAATTAATTTTTCTCGGTGTTGTATGTAAGTTGTTAAGAAGTTTTCCACATGTTATTAACTTTTAAACAGAGATTCCTGTGAGATTGTGTTAGGAATGGTGAGTTTTCCACAGATTTAGTCCAAGGTGTTCGCTACCGCGAACTGCTGATTGATTAATTTACACAGATTAGAGTAGGAAGAGAAATAGGAGTTTAACGCAAGGACGCGAAGACGCAAAGGGTTGGTTGGGAAATAAGGAAGAAGGCTGGAGAATCCCGATAAATCGGGAACTCTTGCGTGGGGGGAGTGGGTTGGCGATTTGGGTTGGTTTGGATGAGATGCGTGGCTTTTTATTTGTATTCGCTTTGCTCATGGCTTGGAAATCAAACTAAAGGGTGTGTTGCCTAAAAGAGTAAGTCAGAATATTGTGTAACTTATACACCAGATTCATTGAGATGGTTGGCAAAGTTATACCAAGAATCACAAGCGAGGACGCTTGTGCTACTCATGGGCAACACGCCCTAAAGTTTGAACTCTTAACGCTTCACGAGGTGATTTGGTGTTGTGGTGGGGGAATGGATTGATTTATTTGGGTGTGTGTGCTATTATTTTATGGTAAATCTGTGTATTTTAGGTGGTTAGACATTCACTATACTAACAATTGAGGGAACAAATGGGTTCATTATTATTGGCTAAGATCAAGTGGACGGTAATAGGTAATAGTAGTTATGACATGCTGATGAAGGTGCTGATGTGCCTGGCGGTGTGGGGGGTGTCGTTATTTATTTGCAAGAAATTGGTGGTACCATTGTTACATCGCTTGGTCAAGCGTACGCCGTATGATTGGGATGATGTGCTGGCAGATTGTAAGGTATTTGAGAAGCTGGTCCATGTAGCGGTTGGTTTGGCCGTGTACTTTATGGCTTTGTGGGGGGTAAATGCGGTGTTGCTGATGCAGCTGGCGATGGTGTATTTGCTGTTTGCGTGTCTGCTGAGTTGTTGTGCGTTTCTGGATGCGGTAGTGATATTGTATGGTCGGTTGAAATATTCCGATAAACTTCCGATCAAGGTATTTGTCCAGGTTGCGAAGATATTGCTCTGGATAACAACTGTAATATTGGCAATCTCGGTGCTGATCGGTCAGAACCCTGGTTATCTGCTGACAGGTTTGGGAGCGATGACTGCGGTGATCTTATTGATCTTTAAGGATTCGATACTCGGGCTGGTAGCGGGTATTCAGCTGTCGACGAATGATATGGTGCGGGTTGGCGACTGGGTCGAGATGCCGAAATATGGCGCGGACGGTGATGTTATAGATATATCACTGACGACGGTAAAGGTTCAAAACTGGGATAAGACAATTACGACGATCCCGACGTATACGATGGTGTCAGATTCGTTTAAGAACTGGCGTGGTATGAGTATGTCGGGCGGGCGTCGGATCAAGAGGTGTATTAATCTTGATATGCGTTCGGTGAAATTTTGCGATGAGGGGATGCTGGAGCGGTTTTCGAGTTTTCGGCATGTGAGTGAGCATATAGCGAAGAAGAAAGAAGAGCTTGCGAAGTTTAACGCAGAAAATGGTATAGATGATAGTGTGTTGGTGAATGGTCGTCGGATAACGAACCTGGGCACGTTCCGGGCGTACCTGGAAGGGTATCTGAGGAATCATCCGATGATCAATAAGGAGATGACGTTTTTAGTGAGGCATCTGCAGCCAAGTGAGAATGGGCTGCCGATCGAGATATATGTATTTAGCAGTGATAAGGTATGGGCGAACTATGAAGGGATCCAGGCAGATATATTTGACCATATACTTGCGGTTGTGCCTGAGTTTGATCTGAAGGTGTTTCAGAGTCCGACTGGTGGAGATTTTGAGAAGTTGGTGTAGTTTTTTATTATCCACAGATTTTTTTTAAGGGGTTCGCTACCGCGAACGGCTGATTGATTAATTTACACAGATTAAGAAGAAGAGTAATTAAGAGTTATTTTTGCTATGAAGGTTATGGAGAGGGAAGGATGTGTGAAAAAGTGCGAAGTGCGAAGTGCGAAGATTTTTGGGACGGGATAACCGACCGAGTACGGTCTGGATCTTTACGGCAGATTGAAGGTGGGGTAATGGCGGTTGATGGTGGTTTTCTTTCTCGGATTGCGGGGGAGGGGGAGATTTAATGTAAGGGCGCGAAGTTACAAAGAGTTGGTTGGAGGTGTAGGATTTTATGGAGTTTTTGGTTTGGTTGGTAAATAGGGAAGAAGAAATTGCTAGGATGCTAGGATTTTTAGGATAAGAAAATGAAGAGAAGATTGTTTCTCGCAGAGGCGCGAAGGTGCAGAGGCTTGGTTGGCGACTGAGGGTGGGTTGGTATTTGAGATATGGTTAGGAAGTAAGGAAGAAGGCTAAAGAACCCGATTAATCGGGAACTCTTGCGCGGGGGAGTTGGTTGGCGAAGTTGTATTATGAATCATAAGTCCCGATGTATTTCGGAGCTTGTGATACCTAAAAGGAAAGGCGACAGGAAGTTAATCCTGCCGCCTTTTATAATTTAATCTAGTTATTCTGATTTAGAATGGTAATTATTCCATATCAAAACAATCTGGATACTGAGCACAGTCTAGCCAATGGCCAGCGAAAACTGCGAAGTCGAGGATGTCAACGCGGCAGTCTTCGTGTAGATCGAACATAGTGTCAGGTTTGAGAGACTGGATACAGATATCATCGTCTGGGTTCAGAGCGTGATAGTTCTGAGCAATAGTCATTTCATCCATAGGATAGTTGTAGATCTTGATTTCGTCAAGAGCACCAACGTAGTAGTTCTGACCTTCGAGAATCTTACCAATAGAAAGAGCAGTAGAGTCAGTAGCAACAGTACCAGCGTTAGCAGTAGCAGCAGCTTCGAGCTGACCGTCAACATAAACCTTCATATCGCCAGAGTCAAGATCGCGAGTAGCAACACAGTAGTGCCATACATCGTCATTGATAACCTTGCCAGAAGAGATGGTTGTGCCGTCAGAGCCAGTACCGTAACCGAAGCCAGAGCCGCGAACAACAGTACCAAAGTCAGGGACAAAACCGCCCATTTCGCCGTCAACCAGACCTCTACCTTCCCACCAGCCGCCGGTGCCGCCAGTAACGTCAGGAGTAGTCTTAACCCACATTTCGATAGTGTAGTTATGGCGAACCATACAAGCTATTTCAACGTGTTTGTTTTCGTCAGCAATGTACTGGATAGCGTTACCAACTTTACCAGTAGTGTAGCTCATAGTAGTTTCGGTGATGATAGGGTCAGCGTCAGCAGGGTATTCTGTATAGTAAGCAGCACCATCGTAGTTACCAGTTTCGTCGGTAGTATCATCTTCGAAAGCATAATAAGCAACCAGCTGTTCAACTTCCATAAGAGCAGTGTTTGAAAGAACAGGGATGTTACTTTCATTAACAACTGAGCAGTAGTAGTAACCCTGGTTGTCAGTAGTAATGCCATCAAGAGTCATAGTGGCAGAACCAGAATCAACGATAACGTCATCTTCAGGAGTTTCAGTAGAATCATCTGGAGTATAGTACCAGGTGTAAGCCTGTTCAGAGATACTCTGGCTAGAGATAGTCATTTCAGCAGTGCCGCCAACAGGAGCAAGAGTGAAGTCTGGCTGGTCAGTAATGACAGGTACAGAAGCCTGAGTTTCGAAATACCATAGTTTGCCAGTTTCAACGTTAGGATCGCCAGGACCGTTGTCGGTTAGAGCTTCATCAATACGCCATGTGTATATGCCGTCGAGATTGAGGTCGTCGAAAGTAACAGAAGCACCATCACCAGTAGCAGCGAAAGTAGAAACATATACCAGGTTAGGATCGCTGGCAGTGTTGTGGTCTGGGCTCATGTATAGGTGATGTTCAATGACAGCTGGGTTAGGGTTTTCTGGGTTAGCAGGGTCCAGAGCGGTCTTCCAGCTCATAGTCAGAGTGACTTTTTCGTTAGCATTAACATCACCAACGAGAGTGTCGCCATTAGCAGGAGAAGCACCCCATGCAGTCTGGCTGGTGTTAGCGATAAGAGCATTGTTGCTGGCATCAGCACCATAAGCAAAGATATCGCTAACCTGATCATCAGTAAGAGCGTCATTATAGATACGGAAGTCAAGGGTCTTACCGTTGTAAGTAGGATCTTGCCAAGCAGAACCACAGTTAATACCGATAAGGTTAGTGAAAGATTTCAGGTCGAAATTAGCTTTTTCAACAGTCTGAATCAAAGTACCATTATTGTAAGTTCTGAAGCTTGTGCCGTCAAAAGAGAGAACAAGCTGCTGAGGGCCGGTAGAACCGATAAGATTGTCACCATAGATGAGAGAAGAAGCACCGTCAACTCTGATATCAGCACCCCAGTTATTGTCAGGAGCATCACCACGGTCAGCACAGGCGATGATGTAGTTTGTCTGGTTAGAAGCGGTAAAGGCAAATATACCCTGCCAGTTACCTTCGATAAACCCTTCAGTCCAAGATTCGATAGTAAAAGCAGTATCGATCTCAGCGATAGCAGAAAGAGGCAGGCCCGCACCGCCAGTAACATTGGCTGGCGAAGCTGTTCCGTCTGTGACCAGAGCACCGCCTGTAACAACACCTATGTCACCGAGAGTACCATCAGCAGAGCCGATAGAGTCAGTTACGCCGTCATTGAATTCATAGCGGTGAATCAATTCGGCGTTTGCCATAGTGCTCATACCGGCCATAGCAAGCATTAACAACATTAATTTTTTCATTTCCGATCTCCTAATCAAAAAATCAAACCATGCATAACCAGACAGAACCAATCTGCTAACTTATGCATAAATATTTAACACAATCCAAAATAAAAAACCAAAGACTAATACACTATGCTGACATGCTTAGAAAAAAACAGGCGAAAGCCAGCAAAGCCCAAGAGTCTGAATTTAAATAGAACATCGCATTGAAACGAGAGATATGTCCTCTTTCCTCAATAGACTATTAATATAGTCAGACACAATAATGACGAGAGCCAGATTTAAAAAAGAAAAATTTAAACATGACTAATGCCAAAATAATGTCAGATGCTCTTTGCTATTTAAACCAATACTTAAATTCAATTAATGTTGCGCAGTATCAGAAAGGATCCTGCTGAAAAAAAAGTCGATTTACAAAACGTATAAAATAGAAAACAACCAGAGAAATACGATTTGTAAGAAGTCCTCTATGATTTCTCTAACTTCATTTTTTATTATAACAACTGTACAATTAAAACCTATAGGACTTTTGTGACAAATATAGGACAAATCGCCCCTTTATGGTTAAAATGTTGCTTCTTATGGTTAAATATCGTCAAAAACAGGTATGTCTGGTAGGAAAAAAATAGAAAAACAGGTGAATTAATGGAAAATATGCGCAAAATGGTGTGTTTTGGTTAATTTTTAGCCATATTGTCAGGTATTATTGTGCTAGAAAGGTTTGTTAAAGAGCAAAAAAGCAGGAGTGATATTCGGTGGAATTGATTATATAAAAGTAGTAAAGGGAATAGATGAGTGATATGCGCGCAGAAAAACACCCGCCCTGGTATACAGAACAGGTGTTAAACCGTATTTCGATGACCCTGCCGGATTAGGGGCAGGTTATCTCAATGACTTCCTTGTCGTAATGCACTGGAAGTGCAAAGTGCGGCCCTGCAAATAAACATAGTAACCTAAGAGGCTACAGGTTGGTTAAGCTATGGATTGCTTTTTTATAAATAGCTATAATATAGTTATTTATAAGAGTTAAAGGCAAAGTTAGCTTAACTACTGCTTATTTGTGGTGACGAGCTTTCCAGCGAGCTTTTCTTTTCTTGCTGCCAATTTTACGACGGCGTCTTGATTTACCCATAATAATCTCCAAATTTTATCAAAAGTTATATACATTTGCTTGTCAACAAAATAGAGTTCCATATAGTAACAGAGGGGGTTGGGTAATGCAAGGGAAAAAGTTGTGAGGGTGGATTGTTTGGTGATTTGCGAGGGTGAGAATGAGGAGAAGGAAGAGTTTTTTATCCACGGATTTATTTAAATGGGTTCGCTGCCGCGAACTGCTGGTTGATTAATTTACACAGATTTAAGAGGGAGGATTAAGATGTATTTACCATGAAGTTCATGGAGATCTTAGGGCGGTCGAGCCGCAACCAAAAGTTTAATGTAAGAAGAGAATTAAGAGTTTAACGCAAAGACGCAAGGTCGCAAAGAGTTGGTTGGCGATTGGGAGTTAGTTTGAGATGGTAGCATGAAGAATTTTTTGCAGGGATTAGAGGATGAGAAGATGATAATAAGGATAGCGAATTAAGGTTATTAATCTGCAAAGTTCGTGTGCATTTTAACGAGAATGTAACGTGCGATTATTTTGCAAGTTACATCGAATGTGAAAAATAATGAGACATATAACACAAGAAGTTGATGGATAGTAGTACTGAGAAGAAGAGGAGTTCGCGCAAAGGAGGGGAGGGGAATTAAGAAGGTAAAGAATTAAGGCTAGTATGCTAGGATTTTTAGGATAAGAGGGAGAATATTTTTTGCGTAGCTGGCGGAGGGGGAAAGGAAGAAGACTAAAGAATCCGATGAATCGGGAACTCTTGCGCGCGGGGGGGGGGAGATTGGGTTATTTCAAAGTGTTTGGGGGGTGATGGAAGATGTCGATGGGGTTGCTGTTGTTGAGTGAGAGCATGGTCATGTTGATGATCTTGAACCTGCCTTTGGAGTCTTTTCTAAAGTTGAATAGCCATTTGCTGGTGGTCATGCCGGCGGCGGCGAAATCGCCTTGCTGGTCGAAGATGGTTATCGCGGTGAACTCGGCGCTGGCATCTTGTGGGTCGGTAGAGGTTACATCGATCGATTTGATATAGTTTGACGAGAAAGGTTTTCTCTTTATGTATTTTACTATGATATTTGCAACCTGATCGAGATCGAGGTTTGAGATCATGAGTTCATTGTGAAGAGTGCCGATCATGGCGCCGGTGTCGGGGGTGACGGAAGCTGCTACGATCTTTTTAGTGACGGCGATTATCTGTTCGCGGTCGGTTTCGACAGAATAGTCGAGAGTCCAAGCGGCGAGAGCAATAACTGGGCCGATGAGCAGGGCGAGATATCTGTGCTGGCGTTGCGAGATGAAAAAGAAGGCCAGGGCGAATAGCTCGGCAATAACGGCGGTATAATATAGCCAGTTGAGGTTGTCGAAGAGGAAAAGCATCTTGTTTGGAGTTCGTTATTATTAATGTATATGTAAGCTCATAACTAATTATTGAGGCAGTAAGGTTGAAAGGTGCGGTTTCTCGCTGCGCTCGATATTGTGATTAAGTTAGTTTTCCAGTTTTGTTATTGTGAATCTTATTGGTGATTTTTTCTGGTTCAGGATCTCTATGCCGGTGCCGCCTTGTGGGAGGTTGTATATAGGAATTCTTTCTATCGGTTTGTCGATAGTTGCCAGGTCTTCAACGGTGATTACGATCATAAGGTGTACGGGTGATTCGTAATAAGAGTCCAGATTCTGTTTGTCGCCGCGACACTGGATCGGCTGTTGATATTCGTCAAACTGAGGAGACTTTTCGTCGAGAATAACTTTATACTGACCTTCAAGTGAGATAGGCCATAGCACACCGAAACGGGGAGAGTTTATCTCTCGTTCAGGGATGATACTGACGATAGGCGAAATTTTTACAGAGATATCGAACTCGGCCGGGTTGCGGTACGGGGTAAAGACGGCAGCCTTTACAGTGACCGGTTTTTCGGTTGCTTCCTGACGCTGTTTGTCGGTTAGTTCGACGACGGCTTCGACCTTATTAGAGTTTATCACATAAGCTTCTACCTCTTTTGGTGAGACGAGCTCAGGTGATAGTTTCTGGCGACGATGATAGACGGCGACTGGTACCATTTTTTTTACCAGACTGGTGACCTTTACGTTTACGGTCTGGGGGTTGGCCTCAGTGATCATTAGGAAATGGTTGCGGTCGTCGACTTTGAACTTGCCGCCGAGAAGGTCTTTGACCTTTACCTGGACAATTTCGCTGGTGCCAGAATCTGGTACGGTGTCGATAACGGCGGTATTAACGTCGAAGACATTAGAGTTTAGTTTTGCGGCCTGATTGATCCTGCCGGTAGTACCTTCGACAGTGAATTTTGCGTCGAGTTTATTATCGGGTAGGGTGGCGTTATTTTCGTCGAGGAATTCGATAATGGTATCGCCGTCATTTTGCGGGATCTGTAGTCGTACGCGTACCTGATCGCTCTTGGTAACAGCCTGTTCGGCAGTAATCCAGATGAGGCAGGTAAGAACAACGACGATAAGTCCACTTTTTATTTTTTCGAAATCCATAAGTAATTAGCAAAAAGTTAAAGGTAAAAAGTTAAAAGTAAAAAAGGTGAAAAAAAACAGCAGTTATCAAGCTGTTTTTTTCTTAGCCTTTGCTTTCTTTTTGGCGTTGGCTTTTTCTTCTCTGGTCTTAACGGTCAGGTCATATAGCTGCTGTCTGAGCTGTTCGACGGTCAGGAATCGAGCGAGTTTGCCGTCGAGAGCGAGCGAGATATTCCCAGTTTCTTCGCTGACGACAACAATAGCGGCGTCAGTGACTTTACTAAGACCGATAGCGGCCCGATGTCTGGAGCCGAGCTGTCTGTCATATTCGCCATGTTCTGCGAGCGGGAACTGAACTCCGGCAGCGGTGATCATGCCGTTACTGACGACTACGCCCATATCGTGGAGCGGAGTTCCGGGCCAGAATATGGTATTAAGCAGGTCAACACTGACATTAGCGTTTAGGATAGTACCGGTATCGATCCAGTCGCCGAGCTTAACTTCTCTTTCGATAGCGACGATTGCACCGATCTGGGCACGGCTCATGGCGGCGACGGCGTTAACTATATCTTCGATAGCGCGAGCGGTTTCGGTAAACTCGCTTCTGCCGAATTTTGTACCACCGAGTCTGATAAGCCCTCTTCTGATCTCCGGTTGGAAAGCTACGGTCGAGATGAGCATAACCGAGACGAGGAAATATTTGAGCAGCAGCTGTATGCGTTCTAGCTCGAGTCCGAGACTATTGGAAATAAAGCTAAGTCCCCAGACAGAGAATAGGATGAATACGACCCCGCGGAAAAGTTTTTCGCCGCCGGTACCTTTCAGGAATCGCATAACCGACCATACGGCGAACCCGATAAGGAGCATTTCGATCATGATAGGACCGAGCTCGTAAGTTTTAAGAAATTCCAAGTATTCCTGCAAGGAAGAACCTCGTTTGTTATTGTAAAAGGTATAAAGTAAAAGGTAAAAGGTTCGTTCGTAAAAAGAGCTTCGGTAACCGAGAACAAACGAATATTACAATCAATTCAGGGCGGTTA
This sequence comes from Sedimentisphaerales bacterium, assembly GCA_963667715.1. Taxonomy (GTDB): domain Bacteria; phylum Planctomycetota; class Phycisphaerae; order Sedimentisphaerales; family SM23-30; genus JAFGDI01. The sequence goes on from OY763926.1 coordinate 270,114, forward strand.
CCTTAATCCTTATTTCGGCGTAATGCTGGTCAAAACATTAATCAAACTCGTCGCCTTTGAAGCTTTGTCCGAGATATGTTTCTCTAACGATCTTATTATTAACGAGTTCTTTAGGTGAGCCGGAGGCGAGCACCTTACCTTCATTTATAATATAAGCTCTGTCAACGACTTCCAGCGTTCTTTCAACGTTGTGGTCGGTGATGAGGATACTGATGCCACGGTCCTGTAGAGAACGAATCTCCTTTTGCAGGTCTTCGACGGCGATGGGGTCAACGCCGCTGAAAGGTTCGTCGAGCAGTATGAGAGAAGGGTTAGTGACGAGCGATCTGGCGATCTCCAGCTTTCTTCTTTCTCCGCCGGAGAGGACGCGAGCGTCAGATTTTCTAACTTTTTCGAGTCCGAACTGGCTAATAAGCTCGTTAGCTCTTCTGATTCGGTCGGCCCTGGTAAGGCTCATAGTCTCTAGAATAGCGAGCAGATTCTGTTCAACGGTAAGTCTCTGGAAAACACTAGGCTCCTGAGATAGATATCCGATACCCATTCTGGCCCTGCGGTACATAGGCAGCTTTGAAATGTCATGTCCTTCGAATATGACTTTGCCATCGTCAGGCTGTACCATGCCGATAGTCATTCTGAACGAAGTTGTTTTGCCGGCACCGTTTCTGCCAAGTAGCCCTATGCTTTCTCGGTCGTAAACAGCGATCGATACGCCATTTACAACGGTTCTGCCATTGTATTTTTTGACGAGATTCCTGGTTTCTAAAAGAACCATGTCCATAGTATATAAGTTCCGTATATCTGGTAGGGCCACAGAAGTGGCGTTAGTTATTAACTCAAACTGACCGATGGTTAGTTTGAGAGGAGTTAGTCCCGATGTGCTTCGGGATAGAATTTAGCAATTAGTTGAATAAAAAGTCTTCAATCAGCAACTACTAATTTTTATCCCGATGTACTTCGGGACTAAAATCTTTTTTTATAGTGAATTACGACATTCAAACTGAGGCTTTCGGTCAGTTTGAGTTGTTTATAACCATATTAATGGTCAGAGTTATTATAATTTTGATTGGTTGTGTGGTCAAAGGAATAATGATTAAGTGCAAAGGTGAAGAAGTGCAAAGGTGAAGAAGTGCAAAGTGCGAAGTGCGAAGTGCAAAGTGCGAAGAGGGAAGAGGGAAGAGAGGAGGGGGGGAAGTAAGTGGTTGACATAATAGGTTGTGTTTCTTATAATGTTGGCCTGTATAAATAAAACCCCCGAGCAAGAAGAGGCAGCGAAATAATGTTAAAGATAACAAAAGCTATCCTGGTAATGACATTTGTTGTAAGTGCTTTTATGTTGGCAGGTTGTGAATCAACAACCCATAGTTCAGAGCAGCAGGCGAAGAAGTATGCACGTATCATGCAGACAAACAGCAGAATGATGGCCGATGACTTTGATAGATTCTTCCTGTTGGACGGCAATTCACGTCTGAGCAGATGGCATACAATCGTTCCAGAATAATATGCCGCCAGATAGGTGTTTTTAGAGCATAGATGGCGTATAAATATTGATACTACAATGGTATAACAGCTTACCAAAGCGATCCCGAGTTAGCGTTACCCGCGAGTTTAAGGCATCGATCCCCATGGCGATATTGTTGGGGGTTATGGGTAACTCTTTTGTCGGGCTGGTTGGCCATAAAGCATTGGGTATGTCAGATAATATGGTAGCGGTCCTGCAGGCGATGAGCATGGCAGGATTTATCGTTACCGGAATAGGTACGTCATATTTATTTAAGTATAGTAAGCCCCGTAGTTTGCGGCTTATCTTTTCGATCGTTAGCGTCCTGCTGACGAGTGTATTTTTCCTACCATATATTCCATATTCGGAATATGTATTCATCTTACAGATATTCCTTATCCAGACTGCGCTAGCTTTTGGTGGTTCGCTGCGATCAGCGATATGGCGCAAGAATTATCCCGATGAGCATAGAGCTAAGATGCTGGTGATGATCTATCTGACAATTACTATGATAAGTAGTATTGCGGTGATGGTCTTTTCGAGCTGTTTGGATATGGGGGTGAGTTTTAACTATATATACCTGTTTTGTGCGGTAATGGCAATTGCGACGGCGTGGGGTATCGGTTTGATCCGGGTGAGCGGCGAGAAGCGAGATATTGTAAGCTATCGAGCGGGGCTCAGTGGTCAGAGTAGTGCGGGTCAGTTTTTTACCGGGGTAAAGGTTCTTAAGGACGATGCCCGGTTCCGTCGATTTTTGAGCTGGCAGATGCTGAATGGGCTGTGCTGTCTGTCGATCGAGGCGGCGCTGGTGATAATATTGACGCGGATAATAGATGGTCGAGCAGATATAACTAATAAGTGGCTGGTTGGTGGTACGACACTGGCGGCGTTGCCTCAGTTTGTGTGTGCGTTGTCGTCGACGTTATGGGCGAGATATTTCGATCGTAAGGATATATTTATAATCCGGGCGATAGCGGCCGGGAGCTGGTCGTCGAGTAGATTGGTACTTGCAGTTGGATTATTTACGGGTAATTTGTATATAATAGTATTGAGCCGGGTGGTGACAGGAGTGAGTATGGGTCTCGGTCAGCTGGCCTGGCGGCTGGGTCATATGACATTTGCCCCGCCGGAGAAGGATGGACTGTATATGGGAGCCCATCAGATGCTGACGGGTATAAGAGGTATGGCGGCTCCGTTTATCGGTATCTACCTGCTGAAGTATGATTGGGTAGGCCCGAATGCGACGTGGCTGGTATTGCTGTCGGCGGCGGGTATGGCGGCGTCCGGATTAGCATTTTTGAAGATGCGTAAGGATTATAGCGATCTGGTGAGGAAGTGAGGGAAGAAGGTAGTATGGTTGCAAGGAAGAAAGGAAGTAAGGGAAGTGGGGAAAGTGCAAAAGTGAAGAAGTGAAGAGGGGAAGTATGTTGTTGACAGGAATTGACTTGTGGTGGATGTTTGAGGAAAAAATGATATGCGGATAATTGCAGGGACACGGGCGCGGATGAGTTTGCAGGGGCCCAAGGATAAGACAACACGTCCGATACCGGATATGGTTAAAGAGGCATTGTTCTCGATCTTGAAACATGAGATCGAGGGTAAGGTTGTGGCTGACCTGTTCAGTGGTACTGGCTCGATGGGGCTTGAGGCTTTGAGCCGTGGTGCGGCCCATGCGATGTTCGTAGATATGGATCGAGATGCGATAAAGCGGCTAAATGAGAATATTGCAAAGCTGCGATTTGAAGAAGAGACGACGGTGCTGCGTGCAGATATATTTAAGTATGGTGTTCCGCGAAGTAGCCGGTTGAAGAAATGGCAGAGCGAGAGTTCGGCGAGTGGGGTAGATATAGTATTTTGTGATCCGCCGTTTCCGCTGGCACGTGAGACAGGCGAAGAATCGCAGCTGGGTAAGATGATGAAGAAGATAAGTAAGTATGTTGGCCCGGGTGCGATGGTAATGTTGAGGAATGAGAAGAAGTATCCGGTATTGGAGAAGTATGGTGAGCTGGAGCTGTTCGATCAGCGATCGTATGGGATAATGACATTGAACTTTTATAAGAAGCAGGAGCCGATGGCGGCTGATGATGCGGTTGGCCAGGAGTCTTGATGAGCGAAGAAAACAGACAAGCGGCGATGAAGGTAATTGAGATTCTGCACGAAGCGGGGTTCCAGGGTTTATGGGCCGGAGGTTGCGTGCGTGATATGCTGATGGGGGTAGAGCCTCAGGATTATGATATAGCGACGGATGCGTACCCGGAGCAGGTAGGGAAGCTGTTTCGCAGGACGCTAATGGTGGGTGCCCAGTTTGGTGTGGTTGTGGTACTTATCGGTAATGTACAGATCGAGGTTGCGACATTTCGCAGTGAGGGTGGGTATGCAGATGGGCGGCGGCCGGATAGTATAGAGTTTACCGATGCAAAGGAAGATGCGCTGCGTCGAGACTTTACTATTAACGGGATGTTCTATGATCCGATAGCAGATGAGGTGCTGGACTATGTAGGTGGTAGGCATGATCTGGAGGGGCGGGTAATCCGGGCGATCGGAGATGCTGAGGCTCGGTTTGGTGAGGATCATTTGCGGATGCTGAGAGCGGTGCGTTTTGCTGCACGGCTGGGTTATGTGATCGAGAGTAAGACATGGCAGGCGATATGTAAGCATCGGATGCGGATAAGTATGATAAGTGCTGAACGGGTGGCGATGGAGCTGGAGAAGATCCTGGTGCATGAGAGTCGTCATACGGGTATGCGGCTGCTGGCTGATTGCGGGCTGATGAAGTATATATTTCCGTGGTGCTCGCCGGAGTGTCATGAGGAGGGTATCGAGCTGCTGAAGTATATCAGGGGTGAGGTTGATCTTGGACTTGGGCTGGCGATGATATTGATAGCGGAGGAAGTTGAGGATGTTGGTCAGATATGTCGGGAGCTGAAACTGAGTAATGATGTGAGGAAGAAGGGGCACTGGCTGGCGGCGGGTATGGCGAAGCTGGCGGGAGATATGCCGTTGAGTAAGGGTCGGCTCAAGCGATGGCTGGCGAATGAGTGGTTTGGCGACTTGAGGCGACTGATGCGGGCGAGGAATGAGCAGCTGGGCGAGTCGAATGAGGCGATGGATAGGCTGGCGGAACAGATAGAGGAGCTGGGCGATGAGGAGATAACGCCGGTACCGATCTTGAATGGTAATGATCTGATGGCTTTGGGTATTAAGCCGGGGCCGGGGCTGGGAGCGATGTTTGATAAGGTATATCTGGCACAGCTGGAAGGGGAGATTGTTGATAAGGGGCAGGCGGAGGAAATGGTTAGGAAGTGCAAAGTGCAAAGTGCAAAGTGCGAAGATGGGGAAGTGTAGAAGAGGAGAGTTTTTTAAAAGACAGGATAACAGGATTTTTCGACAGATTGTGGGGGTGTTGGGATTGATTGGGGGGGGCAGGGTGTTGCTTTTTGGGGGAGGGATAGAATGAGTATTATAATATGTTTATAGATTTGATATTAAATGTAGGCTGTGTGTTTTTGATGATGGTGCCGGGTTTTGCGGCGCGGAAGAAGGGTTGGATCGATAATAGCAGTATGCTGTCGCTATCGCGGGTGATGTTGTACTTTTGTTATCCGTGTCTGATCTTCACATCGATAACGGGTAATTATTCGCTGGCGGAGCTGGGAGGTTCGGTTGTGCTGCCGATAGGGTCGGCGATGATAATGCTGGTGGGGTATATAGTTGGATATTGCTATTGCCGGTTGAAGGGTGGGCTGGGCGATGGTCAGCGTCGTTCGTTTATATTTCAGTGTACGATGAATAATTACAGCTTCCTGCCGATCGCGGTGATAATGTCGATGTTTGGAAGTGAGCTGGTTGCGCCGCTGATCTTGTCGACATTGGGCGCGGAGCTGGTGATGTGGACGATTGGGATATTGACGATAAGCGGGAGGAAGCTGTCGGTTAGCTCGCTGCGTGCGATGCTGAGTCCGCCGCTGTTGGGAGTGTATGCTGCGATGGTGGTACTGGTAGTATTTGCTGTTTGCGGGCTGGATAAGAGTTTGCTGGTGAGCAGGGGCGAGAAGGGTTTCTATCTGTATAATTCGCTGCGTACGCTGGGGCAGGGAACGGTGCCGCTGGCGATGACGATAGCAGGTGCGAGAATGGCACAGCTGAAGTTTGAACATGTGCATAATAAGCTGGTGTATGTTCTGAGCGGGTTGAGGCTGGTGGTGATACCGCTGGCGGCGATCGGGGTGCTGAGTATGTTGGATATGTCGGCGGAGTATCGCACGATATTATTGATAGTTGCGGTTATGCCGGTGTCGTTGAATAGTCTGCTGTTAAATGAGCTTTACGGCGGTAATAGGGAGTTGATAGCGGGTTCGGTATTGCTGAGTCATGTGCTGTCGCTGGTTAGTGTGCCGGGGATGTTGTATATTTTTTTGTAGAAGAGAGGTTGAAAGGTTGTAAGGAAGTAAGGTTGAAAGTGGCGGTTTCTCGCTCCGCTCGAGGCTGGTTTAAATATTGGTGAGGGGTTAGAATTTAAGTTGGAGGCGGGCGAAGATTGTTCGGCCGGGGGTGGTGTTGGCGGTGAACTGTCCGAATCCGAGATGGGCGTTGTTGTCGTAGTTGATTATGTCCTGGACGCCGATCATGAACTCACCTTTATTGTTATTGAACTTTCTGGATAGAGTGAGGTCTAGCCGGTGGTTTGGCCTGATGTTTGGTATGTCGGAGAATGACATCGTCATGTCGGAATATTGATAGTTGGTATTGAATGTCCATAGGTCGTTCAGGAAATACCGCCAGGTAAGGCCGGCCTTGTTCTTTGACGGAGCGTATGATCTGAAGTCCTGGTTGGAGAATTTGTTTTGGATATCGTTGTAGGCGTACCATAAGGTGAGCTTAGAGTTTTTGAAACGATGTTCCAGGTCGGCTTCTGCGCCGTAGGCACCGAACGGGCCCTGATTGAAGAACTGGGTGAAGCGTCGTCCCAGGCCTAGTGGGTCGGGGAGGGTTTGTAGTCCGATCATGTCGTCCATCTGCTGATAATAAGCGTTGATATTTAACATGGTGTTTTTGATAACGGACTGCTGATAGCCGGCTTCGAAGAAGAGAATGTTTTCGTTGCGGAGCTCTTTGGCTTGCACCAGGTTTGTGAAGTACAGGCCGGGCGCGAGTGGTATAGCACCCTGGCTACTACCGCGTAGGAAGATCATTGGAGTGCGATAGGATCGGCCGGCACTGAATCGTAGGGCTCGTGTCTGATCGTCGTCCAGGAATCGAAGAGCTGTTAGTCGTAGTCCGAGCTCATTTTCATTTTCGGTGAAATAGTCGCCGCGCAGTTGAGTTTCTACGGTCCAGTCATTATTGATCTCCCAGCGATCGATACCGAATAGCCCGATCTGGTATTGGTTGAACTGTTCTTCCTGGAATTTGGTTTGGGTTTCGCCTTCGAAGTCGAGCTGCATATTAAGCAGGTGCACGTTAGAACCTACCTGTGTTTGGTGGTTATCGTTATGTGTAAAGCTATATTGAGCTTCAATGTCGAAGTCGTGAGCTTTGTAGGACGCGGCAGATAAGTTGATCATTTTGAAGAAGTCGTAGCGGAACTGGATATATGCAGAAGTTTCGCTATCGATGGTTTTATTTAGTTTAGCATAAGAGAAGAAAGTTTTTGAGTTGAAGTCAACGTCTGAGGTTACTCCGATGAACTCGAGTATGCCTGCATCAAGGTTAGAATAACTTAATCCTAAGTCAAGTTTGGTGTCAGGGGCGATATTATAAATTGATTCGTAGTTGAATGCATACTGTCTGAAGAAATCTTTATCGTCATAATCGTCTGGGTTGAGCAGGGTGTATAGACCGGGGTCTCTGAACATCATTTCGCCGTAACCGGCTTCAAGGGAGCTAACCATATCGTGATATTTGAGTGAGAATCGGTTTCTGACCTTGTCATTACCAAAATTATACTGTAGGTTATGGTAAGTGTCGGTATGTTCATTGAAGTTAAGAGTGTATGTAACTTCAGGCACATAAAGCGGTTCTTTGGTGATGATATTTATCACGCCTGTGAATGCGTTCGCACCCCAAGCGGCTCCGCCGGGCCCGCGTAGAATTTCGATTCGTTCGATATCTTCGGTGCCGATAGGGAATCTGAAGAAGTCAGCGGCCCCGGAGTATGGGTTATTAACGGGCCTGCCATTTATGAGAACCAGGGTTCGTTCGGAAAGGTTATCGTGGAACCCGCGAACAGCGGCGATAGAGAAACCACGTCGATTTGGCAGTACGTCCATGCCGGGGGCGTATCGTAGTATGTCCGCTATGCTGGTGAGCCCGCTGTAATGTATATCCTCGGCGGTTATGATACTGACAGGGACCGAGCTTTTATTGATATTATATTTATGTCTGGAAGCGGTAACAACTACCGGTATCTCGAGTAAACCTTCAAGTGACATATCAAGCAGTTCGTCGTTATGGTTATCGGGCTTAGCGTCGAGGTTATCGACAGCAAAAGCGGTATTGCAAACCGCAAGCAGAAGAGTAAATAATAGTAATATATGCTTAACCATAGCTATAACTGGCATTTATGATCGAAAGTTGGTTAGTGAAACATAATTTAGTACGTCATAGTTATAATCGGTAATAATAGGCGGTCAGATAAGCGGAAAAACAGTTTGTGACATATATAGGGTAAGGTAGGGTGAAAGAGTAGAGAATGATAGGAGGTAACAGGTTGATGATGCTTGCTGGTAGTTAGTTAATCTGTTATAATATAGGGCTATGAATAATGAAAAAGAAACAAATGACGTTAATAGTGAGCTGGGTCGCAGCGAGTGGCATGTAGAGTCAGAGGTAAGCGAGAGCTTTGCAATCGAGCTGGCGCGAGTTGCTTATAGTCGTAATTGCAGCGATGTTATCGTACTAGACCTTGACGGCCGTAGCCCGGTAGCGAGATATTTTGTGATCGCGACGGGAACGAGTAATCAGCAGGTTCGCTCGGTAGCAGATGAGCTTTCGGCGATCGGTAAGCGTAGCGGTAATCGCCCATATGGCAATGCCGGCTTGCAGGAAGGTCGCTGGGCGGTAGTAGACTTTGTTGATGTGATAGTTCATATCTTCGATAAGGAATATCGCGAGTTCTATAACCTTGAGATGCTCTGGGGTGATGCACCGCAGGTAGACTGGCAGAGCGGCTATGAAGGTGGTCAGGCTGACGGTTTTGGTCCTGGTGTTGAGATACATTAGGGAAGTGCATAGTGCAAAGAAATAAGAAATAAGAAATAAGCTCAGGATTCTCGCTCCGCTCGAGACAGTTTGATATTTTTCAGGCTTCGCCTGAGTTTTGTGAGAATCCAGGTTGAAAGGGGTGGTTTGACCGCTTTGCGGTCATGCTATTTTAAATTTGATCTGTATTGGGAATTGATATGAAGCCATTGATAGAGATATTGGAGAATCGGGTAAGTGAGGTTATGTCAGAGCTGGCGGGCGAGAGCGTGCCGGCGGTGGTGAAGGTCTCACAGAATGCCAAGTTTGGCGATTACCAGGTAAATGGAGTTATGGGTCTGGCGAAGAAGCTGGGGATGAACCCTCGTCAGCTGGCCGATAAGGTCGTGGTAAACAGTAAGCTGGACGATATCTGTCAGGAGCCGGAGATCGCAGGGCCGGGCTTTATCAATTTGCGATTGAAAAAAGAATGGATGCAGGAGCAGCTGTGCGGAGCTTTGGTTGATTCCGAACGGATAGGTGTAGATAAATCAGAGCTCGCAGGTAAGGTGGTCGTTGATTTTTCAGGTCCGAACCTTGCCAAGGAGATGCACGTTGGCCATTTGCGTAGTACGATCATAGGTGATGTACTGTCGCGGGTGCTGGAGTTTCTCTGTGGTGATGGCGATAAGATCGTACGTCAGAATCATGTGGGCGATTGGGGTTTGCAGTTTGGTATGCTGGTGGCGTATATAGCTGAGACTGATAGTGATGCTTATGCGAACCCAGGGAGCCTGAAGGTTTCTGATCTGGAGCAGTTCTATAAGAATGCCAAGAAGAAGTTCGATGAAGATGAGTCGTTCAAGAAGTTCTGTTATGAGAGTACGGTAAAGCTGCATGAGAAAGATGACGCTACAATGGCGGTCTGGCGTGCGGTATTGGCCGAGTCTCGTCGTTCATGTCAGGTGATATATAACCGGCTGGTAGTAGAGCTTAACGAGAATAATGAAAAGGGTGAGAGTACCTATTGTGATGAGCTGCCGTCGGTAGTGGCAGAGCTTAAGGCTGCAGGTATGGTAACTGAAAGTGAAGGCGCGATGTGTGTGTTCATGGACGGGTATAAGACCGCAGATGGTGAGCCTATGCCATTGATCGTGCAGAAGAGCGATGGCGCGTTTTTGTATGCGACAACTGATCTGGCGGCGATCCGGTATCGGGTGGGCAGCGTAGGAGCAGAGCGTTTGGTTTATGTGACTGATTCCCGTCAGAAGCTACATTTTCAGATGGTGTTCGATTGTGCCAGGCGGGTTGGCTGGTCATGCGAGGCTAAGCTGGAGCATGTGCCGTTTGGGTCGGTATTGGGCGAGGATAATAAGCCGTTCAAGACGCGTAGCGGCGAGAATGTGAAGCTGGCGGCATTATTGGACGAGGCTGAGAGCAGAGCAATGGCGGTAGTGAGCCAGAAGAGCCCGGACTTGCCGGAAGAGCAGCGCAGGGATATTGCCCGTGCGGTTGGTATCGGAGCGGTGAAGTATGCAGACTTGTCGAATAATCTGGTGAGCGATTATGTGTTCAGCTGGGATAAGATGCTGGCGATGGAAGGTAATACGGCGCCGTATATGCAGTATGCGTATGCGAGGGTGCAGAGTATCTTCCGTAAAGGTGAGGTAGATGTAAATGAGCTGGTGGCTGGTGGCAGTGATAAGCTTACAATATCAGAACCGGCCGAGCGTGAGCTGGCGAAGGTATTGTTGAGATATGCTGAGACGATCTCGTCGGTTGCTCGTGAGCTGAGGCCGCATTTGTTGACTGGTTATCTTTTCGAGCTGGCGGGTGCGTTTAGTACATTTTATAATGCGTGTCCGGTACTCAAGGCCGAGGAGCCGGTTCGGAGCAGTAGACTGCTGCTGTGTCTGCTGACGGCGAATACACTTAAGCATGGATTGGGGATGCTGGGTATTGAGACGATCGAGCAGATGTAAGAGAAGAAGTGAAGAAGTGAAGAAGTGAAGAAGTGAAGAAGTGAAGAAGTGCGAAGTGCGAAGGTGCTGGTATCCGCCGTGGGCGGATGCTGGTTTAAAGGGGGGACGCTAGGTTGCAGAGTTGTAGAGGTGTTTGGGCTATTGTGATGGTTATGTAATGCAGGGGTGAAAATGTTTTTGTTGATATTTTTTCTTTTGTTTATTTCTGGTTATGCTTGCAGTGGCGAGGGTAGCGGGGTTGTGGTCTATCATGGAGCATGTGATTCTTCGGCGGCTTTTTATGCTGGTAGTGATAAGTTTATCGCGGCTGATGATGAGAATAATATGCTGCGGGTTTACAGCTGTTTGAGTGGCGGCGGGCCGGAGGCGGTGCTGGATGAGGCGGCGGCGTTTTTGGCAGAAGGCGGCGAGGTGGTAGAGGCTGATATTGAGGGTTCGGCGGTATGTGGTGAGTTGGTATATTGGATCGGTTCGCATGGCAGAAATAAGAGCGGTAAGCTGAGGCCTGGTCGTCAGGTGTTTTTTGCTACTCGGATAGATCGTAATGGCGATGAGTTGAGGGTTGTGCCGCAGGGGCGGGTGTATCGGCGGCTGCTTGAAGATCTGGTTGTTAGTGATGTGGGTAAAGAACTGGGGCTGGCTAAGATAGTGCGGTTTGATGATCCATCGAAGAAGAAGCTGGCACCAAAAAGAGATGGTATTAATATTGAGGGATTGACTGCCGGAGCTGAAGGTGAGCTGTATATTGGATTTCGTAATCCGCTGTTTGATGGGCGTGCGTTGGTGGTGAAGCTGGTTAATGGTGGTGAGGTTGTCAGCGGGGCAGGTAAGTGTCGGTTTGAAGGGCCGATCTTACTGGATCTGGGCGAACGGGGTATACGGGCGATGGAATATGAGCCGGAGAGTGGTAGTGTATATATTATAGCTGGTGAGAAAGATGGCGAGAGGCGATTTTCGATCTATCGGTGGGATGTTAAGAGTAAGGTTCAGGAAGTAATGGAGCTGGATGCGGGTGAGATGTTTAACCCGGAGGCGATGTTTGTGCGGGACGGCTGGCTGTATCTGCTGAGCGATGATGGCGCGATGCCGGTAGTGGTTGGCTCGGAGGCAGAGTGTGTGGCAGGAGAAATGCTGGAAGATGGGACATGTCCGAATAAGTTTTTGGTCGATGAGGACCGACGTACATTTCGGATGATGAAGTTTGATATGAAGGAGCTTAAATAGAGATGAAGAAAAAAGTAATATTGATATTTATGATGCTGGTGGCGGTAGTGATGACAGGTTGTCAGAAGCCGGAAGCAGGTAAGGTGGTATTCTCTCGTCAGGAGGTTATCGGCTATTCGAGCGGTTCGCGGCCGATCAATGCCATGGTAGCTGGTGACGGCGGTGATGTGGTGATGGTGATAGCTGGTATTCATGGAAATGAGCCAGCAGGAGTGCCGTTGGCGAAGGGAGTGTTCCGATATGTTGAAAAGCGTAGTAAGCTGATGACGGGCAGGACGCTGGTAGTTGTGCCGGTTGCGAATCCGGACGGGTATAAGGCTAATAGGCGTTATAGTAATAATGGCGTAGATATTAATAGGAACTTCCCGGCGGCGAATCGTGAGGATAATAGTAAGAACGGCTGGCAGGCATTGAGCGAGCCGGAATCGCAGGCTTTGTTCGAGCTGATCAATAAGTATAAGCCGGACAGGATAGTGAGTATTCATCAGCCGCTGGCGTGTGTTGACTATGATGGGCCGGCGGAAGGGCTGGCGAAGGCGATGGCGTCGGAAGGTTATCTGCCGGTGAGGAAGCTGGGCTCTAGACCGGGATCGCTAGGTTCATGGGCCGGCGTGGAAAAGGAGATACCGATCGTAACGCTGGAGCTACGGTATGAGGATTCTAAGCTTGATAGTGAAGAGCTGTGGGATAGATATGGTAAGATGCTGCTGGCGGCGGTGGTGTTTAATTAACTCAAACTGACCGATGGTCAGTTTGAGAGGAGTTAGTATTTAGAATTTAGCAATTAGTTGAATAGAATGACTTCAAAAGCTAACTACTAATCAGCAACCATTAAGTCCTTTGTTGATTGTGGATTACAATATACAACCTGAAGTTTTCAGTCAGTTTGAGTAATTAAGAGTAAAAAGGTAAAAGGTAAAAAGTCATGACGGGTGGTAAGGATAATATATTTGCAGATTATCGGGCAGAGGTAGGCCGGTTTGAGTTTGATGATAAAGTGGTGGCGGTATTCGATGATATGATCCGGCGTTCGGTGCCGGGTTATTCGACGGTGATCGCGATGACGAGTGTGCTGGCTGAGAAGTATGCGCAGGCTGGTACGGTGTGCTATGATCTGGGCTGTTCGCTGGGCGCGAGTACGATAGCGTTGCGTCATGGAATTCGGGCGGAAGGTTGTAAGGTTGTGGCGGTGGATAATTCGGGGGCGATGATCGAGCGATGTAGAGATATACTCGATAGCGATGTGTCGGATGTGCCGGTAGAGCTGGTTTGCGGTGATATAGCCGAATTGCAGATAGAGAATGCATCGGTAGTGGTGATGAATTATGTATTGCAGTTTTTCGATCCGGAACGGCGTGATGAGCTGGTGCAGAAGATATATGATGGGCTAAGGCCGGGCGGGATATTTATCCTGTCGGAGAAGATGAAGTTCGCCGATGAGGTGGAGCAGGATTTTCAACATGATCTGTATCATGAGTTTAAGGCTTTTAACGGCTATAGCAGGACGGAGATAAGTCAGAAGCGCAAGTCGCTGGAGAATGTGCTGGTGCCGGATACGCTGGAAGAGCATAAGACGCGGATAAAGGCGGCAGGGTTTGGCAGCTGCTATAAGTGGTTCCAGTGTTTTAACTTTGGGTCGATGGTGGCGGTGAAGTAAGTGAGGTAAGTGGGGTAAGTGCAAAGTGCAAAGTGCAAAGAGAGGGAAAAGAATGGGTGTAAGTTGTTGAGGGGGAGTTGATTAGGAGTATTTTTGGTGGGTGTAGTTGACAAATAGGAAACTTTGAGTCATAATATATATAGTAATATGTCAAAATTGAGGAATAATCTGGTAAGCGTGATAAGCAGGACTCTGGATGAGCAGACGGCTTTGCTGGGGACTGTCAGCCGAAAGCTGTCTGGTGATCAGAAGCTCAGGAACTGGGAGGTGTTTAATTACCTTTCGGTTCTAAATAAAGAGCTGAGTTTGCTGGCTTATTATCGTGACCGCCTGAATAATGGTGACCCGGAGATCGAGTATATTCGGGAGCAGGTTATTGAATCAATGAACAGGATAAAGTCGCTGCATTTGAAGCTGGCATTGTCGTTGAATTTCAGATAATGCGGAGGTATATAAAATGGCTCAAGGTGAAATATCAGTTTCAGTTTTACAGAAGATATCAGATGAGTTTGTGCGAATGCTGCTGGATAAGGGTATCGCACAGGCTGATATTGTAATGAAGTCCGGAAGGAGTAAGGGGTATATCTCGAAGATCGTCAGCGGAGTACGGCATTTTTCGCTGGATGATATAAGTATGCTCTCGCAGGAATATTGTGTGCCGGTGATCTCGCTTATCTCGAAACATTTATACGGCGGGCGGGTGAGTGATAGTCAGCAGGAACTGCTGACGGCGTTGACCTCTGCGGAAGAAAGCCTGGCAAGAGATATTGAACTGCTTAAGAAGATGGAAGAGGGAAAGAAGGTATCGTAATTCAGGATTTAGAATTCAGGAATTAGGAATTAGGGGAAATAAAAAAGGGCGAAGCCGGTGTGGTTTCGCCCTTTGGTTTTTTATATTTGAGATGACTTACTTCATGGCTGCGATGATGGCGTCTGTCATTTCTTTGGTGCCGACTGCGGTTGGGTCGTTGCGGTCGGGTTTCATGTCGTAGGTAACGTCTTTGCCTTCTGCGATAACAGCGGCGATAGCGTTTTCCATGCGGTCAGCTTCGTCGCGGTATCCGATATGGCGGAGCATGAGAACGGCACTGAGCATAAGGGCGGTTGGGTTAACCTTGTTGAGTCCCTTGTACTTAGGAGCACTGCCGTGGGTAGCTTCGAAGACGGCCATGTCTTTACCGAAGTTTCCGCCTGGAGCCATGCCGAGACCGCCGATGAGGCCGGCACATAGATCGCTGAGAATATCGCCGTAGAGGTTTGGCAGTACCAGGACGTCATACATTTCCGGGTACTGAACCAACTGCATACACATATTGTCAACGATACGGTCGTCGAATTCGATATCTGGATATTGTTTAGCCACTTCGCGACTGATGTCAAGCCATAGGCCGTCGGTGTGCTTCATGATGTTGGCTTTATGGACGCTGGTAACCTTCTTGCGGCCGTTAGCACGGGCGTATTCAAAAGCGAACTTCACGATCCGTTCTGTGCCGCTGGTAGAAATAGGCTTGATAGTGATACCGCTGTCAACCTTAACCTTTTTGCTGGAATGGTTGTTGAGCCAAGAGATAAGCTCGGCAGCAGCGTCAGTGTCTTTTTCAAATTCTATACCTGCGTAGCAGTCTTCGGTGTTTTCACGAACGATAACGAGGTCTATATTGTCGTATTTGCTACGTATACCAGGGTAATATTTGCAAGGTCTCAGGCAAGCGTACAGGTCGAAGTGTTGGCGTAGGTGAACGTTAATACTGCGGAAACCAGTGCCAACAGGTGTGGTAATAGGCGCCTTAATAGCGGCGTCGCTGGTCTCTAGAGATTTAATAGTTTCGTCTGGCAGTGGAGTTCCTGTCTTTTCCATGATGTCGGTACCGGCCTGCTGGATATCCCATTTGATAGCCGCTCCGGTAGCATCAACGCAGCGCATGGTAGCTTCTGCAATTTCAGGACCTATGCCGTCACCCATGATCATAGTAACTGTCTTCAATTACGCTCTCCTTGTATTGTTAAGTTGCAAGTAATAAGTAACAAGCTCAGGAATCTCGTCCCGACGATTATCGGGACTCGAAGCTGTCTGAAATTAAATTACAGGCATTGCCAGTAATTTTACTTGTTTATTGGACTTAAAATAGTGTTTTGTCTCAGGCAATAGGCCTGAACCTTGACTATGATAGCGGAAAATGAGAGAAAAATCCCGGAAAAATTGTCACATTAATGTAAGTGGTTGTTTGGTGGTGGTTTATGAGTTTGTTGGGTTTTGTTGTGGTTAAAAAAGGGACAAAAAGGTCGTGAAAAGGTTATTTTGTTTGGCATCGTGGTTTCCAAGTATATATAATGGTTGAAAAGTATATTTGAACCCTCCGCTGTTTTTTAACATATTAATATTTTCTGTTGCTTCCGTTAAATGCTGTGTTAACTATTTTAAACTATAGTTTTTTTGCCAAGGTGTTTTCTGGGCAAACTGCTGATTGATTAACTTACACAGATTAAAGAATGCGAAATAAGAATAGTTTAACGCAGAGGCGCGAAGACGCAAAGAGTTGGTTTGCGATTGTGAATTGGCTTGAGATGTTGATATAAGAAAATATTTTACCACAGAGGTCACAGAGGATACAGAGAAGAAGATGAGGAAGAGTATAACTCTAAGTACTGAGATGCGGGGATATGGTTGGAGGTATAGGATTTTGTGGAGATTGTGAATTGATTGGAAGGTAAGGAAGAAGACTAAAGAATCCCGATGTGTATCGGGAAACTCTTACGCGGGGAGATGATTGGCAGAGTTGTGCTACCTAAGTTGTGAACTCTTGCGAAGGGTGATAGTGTTTTGATAGTAGAACAGAGGTTGAAGATATTTATATGGTATACCTCAGACCCTAATATATAAGGAATGGATAGATGAAGAAAAATATTTTGAGAAGCGTGATCGGATTTGTTTTTGCTGGTTTGATTGGTCCGGCAGTATGTTCGGCGGTAACGGTTAATCTTGACTGTTCGGCGGTGCCAGACCTTGAGCAGTGGGCAAAAGATTCAAAGCAGATGATCGAAGAATGGTATCCTCGAGTAAATAATATGATGCTGACCGAAGGGTTTACAGCACCAGATAAGATCGATCTGGTATTTGTAGATGATAATCACGGTATAGCCGAGACGATGGGGACACGAATTCGTGTGCATTGTGACTGGGTAAGGAAGCATCCGGATGATATGGGCCTGGTATTCCATGAGATGGTGCATGTATTGCAGCAGTATGGCCGGACAAGGTATAGCTGGCTGATGGAAGGTATGACCGATTACTATCGTTGGGGTATCTACGAGGCCAAGCCATTGAGCTGGTTCCCGGTAGTGCCAAAGGCTGACGGGTATGCGTCTGGCTATCAGATAACAGGCGGTTTACTACTGTGGCTGGAGTCTGGTAAGGCACCTGGAATTGTCCAGAAGCTAAACCACGCATTTCATCGTCGTGAGATGAAGGATCTGAGTATATTTGAAACCGAAGCCGGAGCTCCGATCGAGAAGCTATGGGAAGAGTATATGCAGGTTCGTAAGGAGATGAGAGAGGGGAAGTAAGTGTACAAGTGCATAAGTGCAAAGGTGCATAAGTTTTTTTTGGACAGGATAACAGGATTTTGTGCAGATTGAGGGGACTTGGTCTGGATTTGAGATAGTTGTCGTTCCCGAAGATTTGTAAAAATTTAACCGTTCATAGTGTATGTACTGGTATCGAAGTTAGCTATGGGCTAAATTGTTTAGTAACAAGTAACAAGAAACAAGTAATAAGCTCAGGATTCTCGCTAGGGCTCGAAACTGTTTGATTTTTATTACAGGCTACGCCTGTATTTCAATAGTTCGTAAATTGAATGGTTACGAAAAAGTTAATATGTAGAGGGACAAGGTGTGATATCCTTGTCCTTTTTTTTGGTGTATTTTGATTTTAAAGTTAAAAGTTAAATGTAAAAAGTTAAAAGTAAAGGTTTCCGCCTTTGGCGGATGGTATTTTAAATAATCATGTTTTAGGTATTTATATATGATAGTTGGTAAGGGACAAAAGGGGTTTTTGGTGTTGGCGTTGGTTAATGTGGTTAACCTGGCGGGGTTTGGTGTATATTATCTGGCTAAGTTGAATTATGAGTTCATGATTTATATGGCGGTTGTGCTGGCGGCTATGGTGGTTGTTGGTTTGACGATGAAGCGTGTGAATTATTCTGCGGGGGTATTGTGGGGGCTGACGGTTTGGGCGGTTATGCATATGGCGGGCGGTGCGGTGTATCTGGGCGAGATAAGGCTGTATGAGCTTATTCTATTGCCGTTGAGTGATAGTCTGCCGATATTTCGATATGATCAGCTGGTGCATATCTGGGGGTTCGGGGTGACGACGGTGGTGTGCTATGAGCTGATAGCGGGTAAGATAAGCGGCGGCAGCGGCGGGTTTGGCTTCTGGCTGGTAATAGCGATGGCAGGGCTGGGGATAGGTGCGGTAAATGAGATAATGGAATTTTTTGTGACGCTGATAGTGCCAGAGAGCGGAGTTGGTGATTATATTAATACTTCGCTGGATATGATAGCGGATATAATAGGTGCGATAATTGCGGTGGTTTGTTTGAGCAGGCGTACAGCGTTGAAAGAGGAAGAACTTTAACGCCAAGACGCAGGGACGCAAAGAGATGATTGGAGTAATGGATTTGGTTTCAGGCTTGGAATATGGATGGTGAGTATTGAATTTGATTTGGCATATGGGTTAAGATGTTGAGCTGGAGCTTGGCGCTGTCAGGTAATGAAATATAGATGAAAGGTAAGAGTTACAGATGGAAGACAATGGGGTAATAGCTCGTGGTGCGGGTAAGTGGTATGTTTCTTGTCTTGTTGCTTTTTATGGAGTGATGGGGCTGGCGACATCGGTGATGTATATTGGTCATGATATAAAAGGAGATGCAACTGTGCCAATGTATGAGCAGGGTTTGTGTTTTCTGATGACTATTGTGTCGCTGTTATATGTGTATAAGCAGGTAATTGGATATCTGGGACTTATGCTGGTGTCGGTGTTGGCGATTATTTCGGGGCTGATGGTTAGTCCGGATGAAAGGCTGCACTGGCATGTATTTGTTTTGGTGGTTCTGCTTTATGCAATGGTGCCGGAGAAGAAGGAAGATAGTTTAGAAATTAGAAGTTAGGAATTAGAGATTAGGGTAGGAATATTAGAATGAAAAAGGTTTTGTTGTTGTTGGTATTGGTGCTGGGTTGTGGGGTGGTGTTTGGTTATGATGCGATATCTGGTGTGCCGGTGGCTATTCGGTCGGGCGGGTATGAGTTGGTACTGGTGAAGGCGGGGCGAGGGTATGTAGTGAGCTTCAATGGTGACGGTAAGGTCTATGATACTTATGGTAAGGGTAAGCCGTTGATGGTGATAGTTGATGGTGATGAATATTATGGTGTGTATAACCGTTATGACCGGATAGGTAGTGATTTGATATGTTATGGTGAGGTGTTAAGTGATAATGGCAGTCGGTTTGAGGTTCGAGATGTATATAGTGTTAAGCGGAGTAGTGGATTTAAGCTGGCGCGTGAGTTGGAGGTGGTAAAGGCGGGGGGTGGTGATAAGGTATTTAATTCGATATATGGTGTGGCGATAACCAGAGATGGTGAGCTGCTGGCGAATGAATATTTTATGCCGGGGGTGTGGTATCGGACGAATTTTGAGATGCAGATGGCAGGGGTACTGGCGGCAGATGCGAGTGATAAGTATTTTGTAGTGCGAGAGGATCGGCTACCGCTGCCGATGGTGACAGCGAGAGTGAAGGCGGATGGTCGGGTGTTTACGCTGAGCCATTTGCAGTCGAAGCCGGAGACTTATGGCGGCGATCGTGGAGTTGGGCCGATAGTAGATGAGCGGCTAAGGACTGGAGCGTTGGGGGTGACATGTGAAGATGACTTAAACATTGTGTTTGTGTACCCGGGTAGTGAAGGTGAGAAGAATCATCTGGGACGAGGTAAAGAGCGGTACGGCTGGGCGAATCGTCATCATCCGGTGCGGGAAGGGCTGGAGCAGAAGTATCAGTTGGGTATAAGTTTTGGTGTGTCGGGTAGTTATGCGGAAGCGGTAAGCAGCAGTTGGCGTGAGGTGTTTGACGATTATTCGCCGGAGGTGGAGCAGGTTAATCAGGCGGCGGCGTATTCTGGGCTGATAGATACGCTGGAGGAATATTATATGGCTGCGGATAAAGAGGGGGAAGGATATGATGCACCGGGATTTCCGTTTTCGGTGTATGTGCCGAGCGGTGATGTGAGGGCGTATAATTATCAGATGGGCTTTATCGGTCGGCAGATACCGAATGCATATTATCTGATCTATGCCGGCTTGAGTGGTGGTGATAAGGGTAAGGTTGAAAAAGGGGAGGCGATAATAGATTTTTGGGCAAAAGAATCGCTAAGTGAAGATGGTATGCCGCGCACGTGGTATGATCCGGCGAAAGGAGAGGGTGAGGTTGGGTCGTGGCGAAAAGGAGATAATAGATCAGGCGGTTCGGCGATGCGGGTTATGGCAACTGGTATGGAGGGGATGCTTAATGGCTGGGAGGTTATGAAGGATGCGGGAGATGATAAGAAGGAATGGCTGGATGCGTGTCGGAAGTTTGGCGATTGGCTGGTGAGTAGTCAGAATGGTGACGGCAGCTATTATCTGGCGTATGAGACCAAGCTGACTAATGGAGAGCATAGGCCGAGTAATATGAGTAAGTATACAACGAGTAATCCGATATGTTTTCTGGTGGGTTTGTATAAGGCGACGGAAGATAAGAGATATCTGGCGGCGGCGATGCGGGCGGGTGAGTTTTGCTGGCGTGAGATCCATGAGAAGTATTGCTATATTGGGAGTGTGATAGATAATCCAAATGTGATCGACAGGGAGTCTGGTCAGGAGGCGTTGCGAGCGTTTTTATGTTTGTGTCAGATAAGCGGCGATCGACGCTGGCTGGCGGCGGCGAAGCAGGCGGGAGATTATACTTCGACCTGGATGTATAGTTATAATGTGCCGGGCGAGTATGGTAATAAGGATACGATCTTTCCGGCGAATGTGACGGTTGTGGGGCAGATGCTGATAGCGACCGGTCATTCGGGGGCGGATATGGGCGGAGCGTTTTCGTCATATGAATATTATAAGCTGTATAAGTTGACGGGTGACAGGTATTATAAGCTGGTGTCTGATATTTTGTCGAATAATACGAAGCTGACGATGAACTGGGACGGGAAGCTGTACCCGGGTAAGGCGAGAGGTTTGCAGCTGGAGGCGTTTAATGTGACGGTGCCGAGAAGGAAAGGTGTGGCGGAATGTTTGTCGTGGAATTATGCGGCACATTTGGAGCCGATGGTTTGTAAGTTTAGAAGTGGGGAAAGTGCAAAGGTGAAGAAGTGAAGATGTGAAGAAGTGCAAAGTGTGAAGTGCGAAGTGTGAAGTGCGAAGATTTTTTTGGACAGGATAACGGGATTATTCGACAGATTGTAGGGTGGTGGTTGGAGTTTGGGTTTGTGGTATTGTTCCCGGATGGCGTGAGAGATTTTAAAATAGTAATAATGAGTGGGGGAAGTGTTGTTGCATACTAAAGTTATAAGTGAGAGGGAACAAGAGTTTAACGCAAGGTCGCAGAGACGCAAAGAGTTGGATGGCGATTTTTGGGTGGCTTGAGATGATGATATGAAGAAGAGTTTTTATCCACAGATTTATTAAGAGGTGTTTGCTGCCGCAAACTGCTGATTGATTAATTAACGCGGATTTATGAAGAAAAGATTATGAATAGTTGGTTTTATATGTGAATAGTAGACACAAAAAAAGGCTTCCGAGTTGGAAGCCTTTGGTGAGTTGGTTTAGTTGACTGGTTATCAGAGCCAGACGTCTAGGGAGATGAATCTCAGGAGCGAGTCTTTGCACCATGAGTATATGGTGGATTGGCCGCAGTCTATTTTAACACGGCCGGACATATAGGCCAGAGTAGAAGGGTCGAGCATTTCCTGATCGATATCGATAGTGATCTCGTAGACCGCTTCGATAGGTTTTTCCTTTTTGGTAGCCGGGTCGTATTCGGTGAGAACTTCGCCGCCGACTTTGTTACTGAGCGCGAGTCGTTCGCCGAACTGGCCCATGTCATATTCGCAATGTGATGCGACATCTACAACCTTGCCAGTAAAGGTCTGGTCAGAGAAGCCATAGAGCATAAGCTCGGCGGCTGGCTGGCTATCGTCTTTTAAGGTGGCTATTCTGGAAAGGGTTTTTTCGGGGACGAGCACTTTCGCCTGAAGTTTGCGGGTGTCGGCGATGAGCATAATAGGGCTACCTTGTGAGATGTAGCTATCCTGGACGGCGTCGAGTTCATTGTCCATAGTTAGGACCTGGGCATCGTATGGGACCGGGATAGATAACTTATTGAGCTGGTCTTTAATGATATTGAGCTCGGTGGCAAGTGACTCGATACGGCTATCGATACGAGCCATGGATTCGGCAGCGCCTTTTTGCTGGGCATAGCTGCGGTCGATCTTTGCCTGTTCAAGCTGGGCCTGAAGGCTGCGAGCTTCGCTGATGAGAATCGGGTTTTCGATAGTTGCGGCGATAGTGCCGGCCTTTAGCCATTGGCCCTGTTTGACCTGTTGGTCAACGGATATTTTGCCGGGCACTTCAGAGCGAACCCACTGCATAGATACCGGTTCGAGGATAAAGTTCAAGGTTACATCCTGCTGAAGAGGCAGGGCGAGAGTGACGGCGAATACGGCGATAACAATAGCGAGCAGAATGATCAATCTGTTGTTAGTTATTCCGAGCGATTCTTTGCTTTTATAGATCATAGATCCACCTTTATATAGAGGGAGTAAGCACATAGAGAAAACAGAACTGAACATGATGAGTTTGCCGAGTGTGGCAAGTTTCATGGATTCAAAGAACATGTAAATCATATACGTAATAGAGAAGACCAGTACCAGTCGATAAAAGAACGCAAAGATCGCGTAGAATGGGAAGATATACTTGTAGCGATGTTCTTCTCTGGCCTGAGTTGGTCGGCCGCCGAAGATGTATTTTACCCATACGTTGGTGACAGCGTCGGAAGCTCTTTTTCGCAGGTTAGGGATCTCGAGTAGGTCCATGACGATATAATAGCCGTCGAACTTCATGAGCGGGTTGGCATTGAAGAATACGGTTGAGAGCGAACAGGAGATAAGGATATTAAAGCAGAAAGCATGAACAAAGCCAGGCTGGTCTGTTAGATACCATATAATACCGGCGATGGCGGCGATAATGAGTTCGGTAAGGATACCGGCGGCGGTGGCCATGACACGATGGAGCTTACTGCGGAATATCCATGAGTCGGTGATATTACAATAGAGCATAGGCATAAATACGAGGAACAGGAATCCTATTTCGTGTACCTCGCCGCCGTAATGCTTGCAGGTGAACCCGTGTCCGAACTCGTGCAATACCTTGGTGACCCATATAGCGGCAAAGAGGACCGGCAGGTTCCAGATAGTAAAGAAGTTTGACTGGAACATTGATACGAAATCGGGCCAGCGATCGATAATGAGGACGCCGGAGACGATCATAAGCAGGAGGTAGAAGGCAAAGAAAGCCGGAGTCCAGATGAAGCTCAGTTTTTTAATGACGGCATTAAAATGTTTATCGGGATCGTAAAGAGGTATCCTGAGAAACATGAAATTCATAAGTTGGCCGAAGAATTTTTTATTCCTGGTCTTTTTCGCAGAGTTGAAGAATATCTGGTCGCGGTCGGGATGGTTGACGATAAGGATATTCTTTTGCATGAGCGAGCGAACGAACTCGGCTATTTCGGAAGATTTAAGCGATTCGGTATTGAAGCTTTTCTGGTGTCTTTCGATGAGTTCGCCAAGGGTTATACTGTCATTGAGCTGTTCGATAATGAAATGCTCTTCGCGGTTAAAGCGATAGTATTTCAGGCTGAGCGGGTCTTTATATACCCAATAAGGCTGGCCGTCGTATACTTGT
Source organism: Sedimentisphaerales bacterium (assembly GCA_963667715.1). Lineage (GTDB taxonomy): Bacteria > Planctomycetota > Phycisphaerae > Sedimentisphaerales > SM23-30 > JAFGDI01. The sequence continues at coordinate 293,645 of OY763926.1, forward strand.
GGGTAGACCTTCAGTTCTGGTCTGACCCTGGGCATAAGTTGAGCATCAGAAATTGAGTTGTCGTTTTGGGTTGCCATAGATCGGAGTTTCCATAGAAGAAGAGCGGTCGAGCGAAAGATTTATGGCAGCCGGGTAAATTAGAGAAAGTCCCGGCTGCCAGCTATAGTCAAATTATTGTAATTCAACCCTGGCTCTCATGCCTGGGTAGTAAGTGAATGGGTAAGCGATTTCACTATTATTAGTTTCTGGGTTGTTCACTTCAACTTCGATATAGAATTCGTCGAGAGCTTCGATAATAGTTGGTTCGATATAAACAATAGTAGCTTTTTCGGGTCGGTCGAAACCCTGGATATGTACCAGAGCATTCTGTCCGATCTTTACATTGCTAAGCTGAGTTCTAGGCTGTTTGAATCGAAGTCTGAGCTTGTCAACTTTTAGCATAGCCATAACCGGCTGAGCAGCCTGGACAACTTCACCTTCGCGAACCTGTTTGAGCGAGCTGTTTTCCAGGTTTTTGATACTGGAGAACGGAACCATAACGCCGTTTTCGGGTGCGTTGATAGTGTAGTATTCGAGCTGCTTGTTCTTTTGGGCAAGTTGGTTTTTCAGGGTTTTGAGTTCGAGGTCAGCGTGTTTTACGCCTTCACGAGCAAGGTCGCGAGACTGGGTGGCTTCTTTTAGCTCTTTAAGAGAGCCAGCGCGGGCATCACCGATATTTCTATTATAAAGTTCTTCAACGATCTTTAGGTTATCGGTGGCGAACTCGTATTTGATAGTAGCTTCTGCCATTGCTGAGCTAAGCTTGATCTGGTCTTTTAATGACTGGATCTCTAGTTCTATAAGTTCGCTGTCGATAGTTAGTAGTTTCTGCCCTCTATTGACATAGTCCTGCGGCAGAGCTGAGATATTATTGACAAGTCCGCTGGTCATAACGCTGAGTACGATAACCTTCTGTGCCTGTAAGAAGTGAGGGTAGTTTTCTTCGTACGCAGAGTCTACGCCGCCGAGGTCGGCGAAGAGGTCGCTAGAAGACGATGTGCTTTGGGCAGAGCTAGAGCTGCAAAATGCCAGAAGGGCAGAAAGAGCTGCTGTACTAATAGTTCTGAAATAATTTGAGAGCATACAAATGCGTCCTTTCGGTAATATGAGTTTTTATGGGAGCTTTAAGAGTGCGAAAGTTGACTAAGATCAGAACGTATTTATTCTGATAAAGTCAGCGAATTCGTGGGTAAGAGCGTAGAACAGGCTGCGGTCGCCACATTCGATAGCAACTTTACCTTCCATGCCCTGTCTTAGTTCGTAATTTTTAAGTTCTTCCGGCTGGCGAACGATCGCGGTGATAACGTTTCTGTACTTTTGTTCGCCGGTAGTTTCAACGTGTGCCCGTGTAGAAAGAGAGAGTACTTCGGTATCGAAAACAGTTTCTGGGTAGGCTTTCATCATGAGTCTGGCCTTTAGAGTCTGGGTGTCTTTGAGTTCGTGCCATGCTTTGAGCAGGTTACCCGCTTCATCTTCTGGTACATGAACCTGGAATTCCCAGGTAGGAGTTTCAGGAATAACTTCCAGGACGAGTTCGCCGGCATTTACAGGTTTTTTCATTAGTTCCCTGATCTCGCTCTGGCGAGTTGTGACATATCCGTCGATAGGAGCCTTAATTTCGTGATTTTCCAGCATATACTGATATTTGCTCTGTTCGGCTTTGAGAGCCATGGTAGCAAGTTCATATCTGCGGGCTTCTTCGCCGAGTCCCTTACTGCGAGCTTGTCTGAGAACGATATTAGTTTCGTCGATCTTGCCGGCGATGCGTGTGAGCTCGGTGTTAATAATCCTGGTATCGAAAACGGCGAGTACGTCGCCAGCTTTAACGATACGGTCGTCAGGTATATTGACAGATTCTATTATGCCATCGGTCTGAGCGTACAGGTATTTGGTGTTTTCGGCTATAAGTTCAGAATTTCCAACTACTTTCACTGTCTTGGGGATAATGAAAGGAGCGGCTACTACGGCAAGTAGTAGGGCTGCAATGGTAACTCTTTTTGTTTTTGGTGTTCTGAGATACTTATCTCTGACAGCTGCAAGAGCTCTCATTGGAGTTTGCATAGGCAGGTCTTTGTATTTCTGGCAATTTCTGATTGCTATGCCCGCTTCGGTCATCAGGGCGTCGATCTGCTGAAGTTGAGATCGAGAGAACTCTTCTTCTGCTGCCTTTTCGACGATGAGGGCACCGACAACAAGTCCTTCAGGTGACTTGATAGGAAAAATACCCATAACAAGGGACTCGGCCTGGATCATATGCATACGAGCAGCGGTGACCAGGTCGTCAGAACCAGCGGTTTCGGCTTTCATCGCGGCGTGAGGGTTATCGACGATAAGCGGTTTGTTGTTTTTGCAAACTTCACGGCATATGGTTTCGAGATCCTTTAGCATGGCGCTTTTGACGGCCACAGATTCAAGCCCACTGACAGAGTATATTCTGAACTTACCTGAATGGCTGTAAGAGCCTGCTGTGCAACGATATACGTTAAGTAGTTCCTGGCTATAGTTTGCCATTGCATAGCAGCATCGTCTAAGGTCCAGCTCGCTATGTAGGGCACTAACGAAGTTTCTGAGTCGGTCGGTTCTCTGGGTATGGTGCTTTTGGGACTTAAGCATATCCTTCATGATAAAAGTCCCGGCCTTTTCACAGAGCCCAGCGACAAAGCCGGCGTAACCTCTTACCGCTCTCGGGTCAACACCTTCCGGGCTGATAAGAGTGAAAACGGTATTGACTTCGCCGGTAACTTTGACAGGTACATATAATAAGGTATAGGGCGAGTTGTTAACTGCTTCTTTGCCGAGCCCGCCGTCGAATAGGTCAGATGAGCCGTGGGCAGGTAGAATGATACTTTCGCCAGCTTCGAAAACCTTTAATATAGCTTTTGCATGCAGCTGGAAGAGCTGTCCTTCCTCATGTATGTCTGCAACAGACTGATTTATATGGCAGACGCACTTAAGGTTGTTATCGTCGAGCTGCCAGACTGATCCGCCGGTACCAAGTAGAGCGACGATCTTTTCCAGGAAGATTCGGAAATATTCATTGTAAGATATTTCAGATTCAGTAATTACGTTTATTTCCTGGTCGAGAGCTGCAAGCTGACCCTGGAAATTTTGTACCTGTTTTTGCGCGGTTTCCATATATGCTCCATCCTGAAACAGTATCAAAAGTATTTATTATCAATACTTTTAGTAAAAATGCAATAATGATTAAGTTGTTATACAGTAGCAGTTTAGCTGGTGAAACAGCTATTTTAAACTGCTAATGTTAATAGTTATCGGACAAAATGGGTGAAAATCGTTACATTACTTTGTGATATTTGAGTAATAAAGATAAAAAAACTGTGATTGGGTATAGTGGGTGCATGGATAGCAGGGTTAAGGGTGATCTAAATTGTTTAGTAATAAGTAATAAGTAATAAGTAACAAGCTCAGGATTCTCGCTAGGGTTCGAAACTGGTTTTTTACAGGCTACGCCTGTGCTTTTACAGATCTTAAGTTTTGTTTTAGTAGTTGTTTATGGTGCTTTAGGTTGAGTGTAGTATATTATATTGGTTGTTGAGATGGTTGGGGGAGGGAATGTTGAGAATCTCAAGTCCCGATGTGCTTCAGGACTTGTGTTACTCAGGAGTGTGGTGGGTAGAAGAGGATGTTAGGCTATTGTTGAGTTATATTTTAGATCATTTAGTTGGTTGGCGAAGTTTATATTATGAATCACAAGCAAGGATGCTTGTGCTACTTAGTAGTGATCTAAATTGTTTAGTAATAAGTAACAAGTAATAAGCTCAGGATTCTCGCTAGGGCTCGAAACTGGTTTTTTTACAGGCTATGCCTGTGTTTTGGTAGTTCTTAAGTTGTAGGTAGTAATTATTTATGGTGCTTTAGGCTAAATGTTATATCAGGTTGTTGAGATGGTTGGGGGGAGGTCCTATAAATATGAGTGCAGGCTTAAAATAGACGTTTTGGGGGAAATGTATATTAATATAGTTAATATGTAGTGATAGTAGGAGATATACGGCTTGGGTAAGAAAATCTGAAAATAATGGTTGACTGTAGGAGTTAAATTAGTATAAGTAATATAAAGGTTTGAGTAAAAGAGACTATGATTTTAGTATCAAAAATTGTTAGCTTCCAATTGAAAGAGAAGAGATCGGGTAAGCTGACAGCGTCACATTCTGGGTTATACCGGTAAACTAGTAAAAGTTTCAGTATTCCTGAATATGGCAAGATGTTATTTCAGCTAAGTGTAAAAGAGCAGACGGACCTGTAGCTTAAACGCTGATATTAGTACTGAAAACATGATACTGAGGTGTGAAAACTAAATAAGAAAATCAAAGATAGTCAAGAGTGTAGCTTTTTCAGTGAGAAGTAAACATGCGAAGGAATGCATATACCGAGGGAAAAAGTTTTTTTTATGCGAAAGCAGTTTAATTTCAAATTCTGAATGGTTGCAGTTCATTGCAAAAAGTGGTTTATCAGTATTGATATCTTGGAAATGATCAAAAGTCGTTAAGTAACTAGAGAAAAAGCGGTTTATGATTTTTTTTACTGATGACTGAATATTTGTCAAAAATTTATAAAAAGCCTAAAGCCACAGTCTTGATTTGCATGATAATACAAGCACAAAGCAAGGCTTATTTTGCGCCGACGGTTTGTGACGTTCATTAACAAGTGAATAGAGCAATTGAGTAGATCAAAAGATAAAGCTGGCGAGAGCGCTAAGCGAAAATGGGATATTAACGGATTGAGCTCCCAAACGAAAACTGCATTAACGAAAGCAGCCAGATTATCCAATGAATTTCTTTTAATAAGCTGTCCTCAAGGTTACGAAAGCGAGGCGGGAGTGCAGGCACAGGCCTGTTACTAATCAAGCCCCCCAAACAGGCATGTCAATGTCTAGAAGTATTAGAAGCCACAAGTGTGAACGCGACGGGCTTAAGCCCGGGCTCCTGCGAGAGCGAGTAGTAAAGGTCAGGACAGAAGTAAAATACAACGTATGATGAAAATCATGGTATTAAACATTAACACATTCTTTTAATTACGTACCTCAGTGTGTTGCTGGGGAGAAAATAGCGAAAAGATTCTCTAAAAATGCACAAAAAACGAATCGAAAAGATTTGTCGCTCTTTTTATAAAGGAGATTATTATGGCTAATGGTCTAAGTAAGATTATTAAAAAGGCAAGAAAGGCCAGCGATGCAAACGTGCTGGCGAGATTTGCCAAGAAAAGATTTCAGGTTGAAGAGCTTGAAGATCGTATTGCACCGGCAGTAACCGCACACGGTACAACCGGCAGCAATGGTGCAGGTGTATATACACTTAATGCATCAGATGACTATGTAGAATTTACAGATGGTAACGGTGAAACCTGGGAAATCGGTATGCTTCAGTCAGGCGGAACCGGTGGAACAGTAACACTTACCTTTAATGCTGATAACGGTACTACTCTGACAGGAGTAGATCTTGGAGCAACAGCTCTGGACGGTACATCAGTTAAGCTGGTAGTAGGTCAGGCAGATGGAACTGCAGCCAATGACCTGTCACTAGGTGCTATCTCAGATACAGCAGCACCAAATACAGCTAGTGGTATCAGTATTTACGGTGTAGCAGACGTTGATTTTTCTGATGGTATAACAGATACCGCAGATGCAACAGTATCAGCGATGATCGATGCTACCACAGTAAACCTTGATGGCTCAGATATTGATGTAATCAGTATTGACGCAGCAAGTGGCACAATGACAATCAATACCCTGAACTCAGGCGGCAGCATCACAGCAGCGACCAGCCTGGCAGCGGTAACAATAGCCGATACAATGGCTGGTGATATCACATCAGCAGGTACAATCGGTACTCTGACAGTTACAACAGGTAATGCAAGCGGTGATATTTCAGCTGCTGGTTCAATTACAGAAGTTGTAATCGATAATGGTAACCTTTCAGGTGCAGTTACAACAACTAACAGTGGTAACTTAGCACTGAACGTTGACGGTGACATTTCAGGTGATATAACAGTTGCAGGTACACTGTCAGCATTTGATGCAGACGGCGATATCTCAAGTGATATTTCAGCTGCTGTTATTTCAAACGGTGGATTTGACAACCTGACAAGCACAGGTTCGATCACATCAGCTGGTTCAATCGGCACAGTAACAGCTGACAGCGGAATCGCTGGTGATATTGATGCCGGCACTACTATTACTGGTGTAGTAATCACAAGTGGTGATCTTGATGGTGATGTAACAGCAGCAGGTAGCATTACAACAGTAAATGTTGATAATGGTGACATGGCTGGTACAGTAACTACAACAAACAGTGGTAGTATCACTACATTTAATGTAGATGGTGATATTTCAGGTAACATTACAGTAGCAGGTACAATAACAACTATTGATGCTGACGGTGATGTTTCAAGTGATATTTCAGCTGCAGTAATTACAACAGGTGGTTTTGACAACCTGACAAGCACAGGTTCAATCACAACAACAGGTCTGATCGACACTATCACAGCAGACAGCGGAATTGCTGGTAGTATTTCATCAGGTTCAACAGTTGCTGAAATAACAATCACATCTGGTAATCTTACAGGTAGCGTAACATCAGCTGGTACAGTTACTCTGCTGAATGTTGATAACGGTAATCTAACTGGTACAGTTACAACAACAGGAACAGCAAATCTAGCTACATTGAATGTAGATGGTGATATTTCTGGTAATGTAACAGTAGCAGGTACACTAACAAGCTTTGATGCAGATGGTGATATTTCATCAGCAATTGATGCTGCAGTTATCGGCAATGGTGGTTTTAGCGATCTGACAGCAACAGGTACAATTGAATCTGCAGCTGGAATTGGCACATTGACTGCTGATGACGGTATTGCAGGTGGAATTACTGCTGCAACAACAATTACAGGTGTAGTAGTTACAGCTGGCAACCTTGCAGGTAGCGTATCTGCCGGTGGCGATGTAACAGCGGTAACAGTTGATGATGGTAATCTTTCAGGTACAATTACAACAACAGGTACAGCAAATCTGGTAACATTGAATGTAGATGGTGACATCTCTGGTGATGTAACAGTTGCAGGTACTCTGGGTGGTACACTGTTTGATGCCGATGGTGATATTTCATCAACAGTAAGAGCAAACGCAGTAGGTGCTGCAGGATTTGATAATCTGACAGCAACTGGCTCTATTGCATCAACCACAACATTGGCAGCTATTACAGCAGACACTGCTATTGCTGGTTCAATTACAAGTGGTGGTAATGCAACAGGTGCAATCTCTGCAACAGATATTTCTGGTACAGTTTCAATTGGTGGTAACCTGACAGCAGGTGTGTCAGCTTCAGCTGGTAGTATTTCTGATCTGACAGTTGCTGGTGTAATTACTCCTGCAGCTGACGCATCAATTAGTGCTACAACAGGTTCTGTAACATTAACAGCAGGTGCAATCAAGACAGCAAATGATAAGGATCTTATCATTAGTGCTACAGATGATGTTACAGTAGTTGTTAACGGAACAGATTATACTGGTGGTACTGTAGATGGTGCGATCAATGCTGATAATGGTGATATCACAATTACAGCAGATAATGGCGATGCAGATGATTCAGATGACGCTGGTAACGGTGGCGATCTGGTCGTAGTTGCCAACAATATATTTGACGCTGATCTTGGCGTTGATGAATTGGTCTTCAATGGTGACAGTATTACACTGGCAATGAATGTTAGAGCTTCAGCAGAAGATACAGATGCTAACATCTTTACAAGTGCAAATGCTGACGCTGCATTGTCTATCAATAATGCAACAGTAAGTTCAGAAACATACACATCAGTAACAGGTACATTAGAGTGTGACGTACTGGATGTTGATGATGGTTCAATTGCAGCTATCAGTGTTTCATCTGATCTTACAGTAAATACAAGCATTACAGCTGCTGACGCTGGTTCAGACGGGACAAACAGCATCGGATCAATCACTTCTGGTGGTGATCTTGATATTGCAGCAATTACCGCTGACGAAAACGTTGGTGCAGTTTCAGCTACAGGCAGTATAGCTGCTGGTACCTGGGCAGCAACAAACGGCAGCTTTGGTGCTATCAGTGCTGGTGATGCTGACAATGATGGTGAAACAATAGGTGTTCTGGCTGTAACAGCAGGTACATCTCTTGGAAATATTTCAGCTACTGGTGATATTGCAAATGGTTCAGTATTTACATCAGGTGCGATGACAGTTTCAAGCAATGTACTGTTTAGCGTAACTGATAATGATATTGTTTATACAATAGAATCAGACAATGCAACAACAGATATCTTTGATGTTGTATTTACAACAGCCGCGACCAACAGGGTAGCTATTGATGTACAGGCAGTGACAGAAAATCTGAATATCAGATTGGCTTCAGATGCTACAGATGCTACAGTTGATGATACACAGTTTGATCTGGCAAGTCTGGATGTTTTAACAGATGTATCAGGTTCAACAGCAGCTGTTGCTGATCTTGGAACATTGACTGTAGAAGGTAATACACTTGCAGCTTTGACCTTTGCAACAGGTTCAGCAGTAGATGCTATTATCGTACAGGACAATATCGGTGGTACAATAACAGTTGGTACACTTGGCATGGTTTCAGCTGCGTCAGTAGGTGGAGCACAGGCTACAGTTGCAAACCTTGACGGTATTACAACTAAGGGTGTAGGCGAACCTTCAGCAGTTGAACTTACTGGCGATTATGACATTCCAGTAAATGATGCTGCAGCACTTCTTAATACTGTAATTGTTTACTATACAGATGCAACAGAAGCAGATACTACAGATAATACATTTGATACCGTAAATCTGAGCAGCCTGACACTTGGTTATGCTGATGATTCAGAAGTAACTGTTTCACTGTCATCAGGTGATTTTGCAGGTCTTGACGGTGCTGCCGGTGGTTTGACACTGACTGGTAATATCAGCACAGACCAGGACTTCTCAAATATTACTGGTGCGGTAGCTATTACTGGTGATGTTGCCACAGATGCAACATTGACACTAGGTGCTCTGACATCATTGACACTGACTGGTGATGTAGCTGGTACAGTTGAAGTTGGTAATGTAGCTGGTGCTCTTGCTATTGGCGATATCTCAGGTTCAATTGAGATCGGTACAGTAGGTGCAGGTGCAACATTAGGCGATATGTCAGGTACAGCTGTAATTGGTAATATTACAGGTGCACTGGCTGCCGGTGATATCTCTGGTAGTTTAACAACTGGTAATATTTCAGTTGCTTCAACAATTGGTAGTGTTGGCGATGCTGGTTCAGTTACAGTTGGTAACTTTACTACATCATTGACAGTAACTAATGATATGGCTGGTTCTTTGGTAGTTGGTGACTCTGCTGGTGATGTTATCATCGGTGGTGACGTTAACTCATTCATCCAGGTTGGTACAGTTGGCAGCTTGCTGGTAGCTGGTGATCTGGGTAGTGCTTCTGGAACATCGCTAGTAGTAGGTGAACATATTGATGTTATCTCAGCTGGTGATACTAATGCTAATGGTGTTGCTGATGTTGCAGCTGATATCTATGCTGCAATTTATCTGACTGGTGCCGCTGGTGGTGCTGGAACAGTGACAATTGATGTTAGCATGGGTTATGTACAGGCTCCAGTATATCTGGGTGCAGACCAGGGTGTATCAGATGTAACAGTAGTAACATCTGACTCTGATGGCGGCACAGCAAGCCATAACCTTGATGTTCCAGATCAGACATATGTAGCATTTGGTGCAACAAGCTTTGCTAGTGGCACAACTGGAACATTTGACACTGTAATTATTACAGATGATGATACTAACCCAGCCACAGACATTGGTGAAGATGTTGCTACATCAGATACAGTAGATAATGAAAGCACAAACATTGGTAACTTGATCAGTTCTGATGGTTTTGCTGGTGATATCACTATTGAAGGTTCACTGACAGGTACATTTACTGTTGATAATGATGCAGAAGTATCAGCATACTTCGATATGGATACAGTAGTGACTGGTCTGGCTACCGGCCTGACAGGTGTTGAAGCTACTGGTGCTGCTGCTTATGCGACATCACTTGCAGATGTATACAGCCTGGTTCAGGAATCATTTGAAGATGAAAACGGTGTAGATGCACTGAAAGACTATAGCGATCAGTATGCAAGCATCAATGGTGCTGATGTAGATATTACAGCATTGTCATTTGGCAATATCGTTGTTGAAGGTAACGCTGATTTTGGTACAGGTACTATATCTATAACAGCTGGTTCACTTGGTAATATTACTGTTGGTGGTGCTTTCACTGCTACTGGTATTGCTGATGTTAGTGGTATTCGTATTGCTTATCATGCAAATGCGGCACTTGGCACAATCATGACAGGTGTTGATGGTGACATTGCTGATTCAGCAAATGAAGGTGACATCACTGCTGATATCGTTCTGGAAAATGGAAACTTCGGTGGAATGATCGCTCGTTGGGGTGGTTATGCTGGTGAAATTCAGATCCTGAATGGTACAACAACAACAATGCTGCTGGCTGAAGACAGTGCTGCTGAACTAAGTGGTGCTACTGATGTCTTTGCTGATCCTACAGGTTTAAGTAATATTGACTATCCAGGTCAGTTTGCTTATGCTGGTTCTGATCTGCTGATCGAAGATGTTATTTCAATGAGCGTAACAGGTTCAACCGCTATCGCAGTTTATAGTGGTACTGATATAACAGTTCTGGGTGATGCTGAAACAGCAACATTCGCTGAACTTACAGCTGGTACACTTGATGATGTTGCATTCCTGAATGCGATTGCTGATACTGATCCAGCAGCGACAGAAGTAGTAGTAACTGGTTCTGTAGGCACATTCACAATAGTTGAAGGTGATCTTGCTGGTGATGTTGATGTGTCAAGCTCAGTAGATAATCTTGAGATCCTTGAAGGTAACCTTTCAGGTTCGTTCGAGATCGATGGTGATATGACTCGTCTTGTTATCGATGGTGCCTGGACAGGTTCTGTTACTTTGAACCCAGTTGCTGATGACCTTGGTGCTGGTGGTGTAGTAGCTGCTGGTGCTGAAGGTGAAGTTGGTACTATAGTTGTTAGCGGCAGTGTTCTGAATGCTAATCTTAATGGTACATTTGACCCAGCCAATGCTACAGATATGAATGGTGATGCTCTTGAACATCAGCCATTGATCGTTAGCTCAGGTGAAGTACTTGCACTAAGCAGTACTGGTGATAATGATCAGTATGTTTACCTTGCAGGTAGAGGCGTTCAGGCTGACATTTCAGTTCTGTTTGGTCAGGTAACTGGTCTGGAACTGACAGGTAAGGGTGCCGCTCGTTTGGTATCTGTTGAATCTGATACAGAATTGACAGCTCGCGATATGGCTCGTTCTGCAAGATATGGCCAGCTGATGATCAGAGGTCGTGAACTTGCAAATGACTACATCGATTTCGATGAGCCAGGTGCAGCTAACCTACCAGATATTACTATATCTCCAAGAGTAGCTCTTGTTGGTCTGACTGTAGATGGTAGTGTTGGTAATGTAACTGACCTGAACAGCAATATTAAGAATGTATTCGTAAGCGGCACAGCTGGTAATGTATTTGCTGGTGGTGGTGTTGTTAACGGTTACTTCGGTAATGTTGGTGATATTACAGGTACAGTAGTTGGCCGTATCAATGTTGAAGGTAATGCCGGAGCAATGACAGCAACCAGGTTGGTAGCTGTTGATGTTGAAGGTGACCTGTATGCTGCTAAGGCAACAGCAATCAACGGTCTGTTCGTTGGCGGTAATGTTGGTGACGGTGGTGGTGGTACAACTGATGATACACTGTCAGCTGCTAAGATGAACAGAGTGTTTGTTAATGGTGATGTTGAGACATTACAGGGTATGATGATCGCTAATACTACTATTGGTGGTACAGTTACAAATCTGAATGTACAGCAGAACTATCGTAACAGACCAAGTCTGATCAAGAATACCTTTGTCAATGAAGTTACTAACAGTAATATTGACTTTGATGTTGATAATGCTATCGGATTTGATGGTACAGCAGTTGTTGACCTTAACGGTGGCTATAACCCAGTTAAGATCATTAACTCATTCGTTGGTCTCTAATTTGAGGCATTCTGATAAGCAAACAGATGCCGGGTGCGAGCCTGGTATCTGTTCTTATATAGAAACTAAAAGGCTCCGGGCTTCGGCTTGGGGCCTTTTTTTTTAAGTGTAGAAGTGCAAAGGTGCAGAAGTGAAGAGGTGAGAAGGTTGGAGGGTTGTGAGGGGTGTTTTGGTTGGGGGAGTGGGGAATTGATAAAAAAAGTGAGATTTAACAGGTAGGGAAGGGTGTTGCTGGTTGGTGGTGGTACCAAAGTGGAGGTGTGGGTGAGAGTGGTGGATATTTGCTTTTTTTGTAAGTGATTGATGCTGCTGGAGAAAGGGAAATGGGTGGTTTTGGTGGTTGTCGCAAAGTGGTGGTTAGTTATCCGAAAGTGGAAATAACTTGAAATTTTCCGAAAATCGTGTATAATTTGCCAATCTGGCGGTCTGTTTAGACAGTGAGAGAGACAAAGTACTAGTCTTTCCATAAATGGGCTGAACCAGGTATGGTAAAAAAAGGTATATATATACAGTTAGTAGTTTGCAGTAATAGTTAAACAGTATATGGTCGCCGGTTGGCGAGGCTGTGTATATGCTGTAACGAACAGGTTGCAGGGGTTTAGAGTAGATAGGTCTGCATGACGGAAAATGCGGTACAAATGTTGTAGGACCACTATGGGGCGTTTGTTATTGCCGTAAGCTTACAGGTTAATTTGTGGTATAAAACCTGTTGTAAAAGCAGCTTCGGGCCAGTAATGGACAAGTAAATCAAAAGTAGAGAACAATGGCAATTAGTGCAAAAAAAGTAACGAAAAAGAAAAGTAAAACAGAGGTAGTAGAGACATCAGCCAAGAGCAGTCCAGAGAAACCTAAAAGCACCCGGCGAAGTGGTGCGATCAAGACATATGAAGATGCATTGAACTTTCTTTTCAGTAATACGAATTACGAAAATGCCAAACGCTTTAGATATAATAGCGATACCTTTAATCTGGATCGCATGTATAAGCTGCTTGGATTGATAAAGAATCCACACGAGAAACTGACAGCAATCCATATTGCGGGAACCAAGGGTAAAGGTTCGACCTGTACAATGCTGGGAAGTATGTTGACAGCAAATGGTTATAAGACAGGTCTTTACACATCGCCGCACGTTATAGATATCCGTGAGCGAATCAAAGTCGATGGTCAGATGATAAGTGAAGAAGAGATGACCAAGACAGTTAAGAAGGTATCGGTAGCGGTAAAGTCGATGCAGGACGATTCCCCGACGTTCTTTGAGATCATGACAGCGATGTCGATGTACTTCTTTGCTAAGGAGAAGGTAGACTTTGCGATCTTTGAAACCGGGCTTGGCGGTCGTCTGGACAGTACCAATGTAGTGAATCCGATCGTAACAGGCCTGACAAGCATAAGTATCGACCATCATCGTCAGCTGGGTAATACGGTATCGCAGATTGCGGCTGAGAAAGCCGGGATCATAAAGAAGGGCGTGCCGGTAGTGTCTGTAATGCAGGATCCAGAGGCGATGTCAGTAATTCGCAAGCAGGCCCAGGCATTGAAGGCACCGCTGAGTGTGACAGGCAAAGAGATAGATTTTTCATGTCGCTTTGAGTCGTCACGTGAGCTAGGCCCGCATAATAGAATATGTTTATCTACCCCAAATAGTCAGTATGAGCATTTGCCAGTACCATTGTACGGCGAGCATCAGGCAGAAAATTGTGGGTTGGCATTGTCAATGCTGGACGTATTGAAGGGTAAAGGCTATAAATTTGAGCAGGAGCTGGTTCTGAAAGGGCTGGCGGGTACTCAGATATCAGGTCGTATGGAGATCATTAATGAAGATCCTCGTATCCTGGTTGATGCCGCTCATAATGCCGCGAGTTTGAAGTCGTTGATCCAGGCGATCGGTCAGCATATACCATACGATTCGATGGTAGTTATCTTCGGCTGTTGTGAGGATAAGGACGTTGACGGTATGCTTAGAGAGCTGAGATATGGTGCAGATAAGGTTATCTTCACCCGTATCAAGTCGCCAAGGTCGATGGACCCTGACGTACTGGCAGCGAAATATACCGAGCTAAGTGGTAAGATGTGTCAGACCGCGTTTAACTTCAATAAGGCAATGGAGATAGCATCTCCGGCGGTAACACCGGGCGATATAGTCTGTGTGACAGGTAGTTTCTATCTGGTAGGTGAAGCGAAACGCATAATGGACGCTAAAAACGGGGTCGAACAGGAAGGTTAAGCGGCATTTTGTAAATATCTGTTATGACAGGATAACCGCCCGAGTACGGGCTGGATTTTTTCGACAGATTTAGTATATTTGAATATAAATTGCAGATGTAGCTTGCTTGGTGAAGCTTCGGTTAGTTTGAAGAATAATAAAAGGCAATCCTGTTTTTGATGGGGTTGTCTTTTTTTTGTGGGGTTAAGTGTAAAGTGCGAAGAGGGGGAAGAAGATTTTGACGCAAAGGCGCGAAGACGCAAAGAGTTGGTTGGCGATTGAGGGTGTGGTTTGAGATGATGTTATTAAGAATGATTTTTGCAGGGATTAGAGGGTAAAAGATGATTTGTTAGGATGAATAGTATGGCTATTAATGCTTGTTATTTGGGGGGAGAAGAAATAAGTCGTAAGAAAAAAGAAATAAGCTGTGGTTTCGCCCTATGGGCGAGGCTGGTTTAAAATAGATGCGAAGAAGGCAAAGAGTTGGTTGGCGAAGTTATATTGAGAATCACAAGTACCGGTGTACTTCGGGACTTGTGCTACTTAGTGGGGAGTCAGTGTTTTATGTGGCTTTCGTTTTATAATTGTATTTATATTTTGCGATGTAATGTTAAGAATCACAAGCAAGGATGCTTATGCTACTTAGCTTAATTGGTGGGTGGGAGTGAGAATTTTCTTTATATTTGGGTTATAACCAGTACAATCATTGTTTCACAAAATGTTGTTATCATGTCATTAACAGTAAGTGCTATAGTTGACAGTTATAATATTCAACTTATTCTGGCTGAATGTCTGAGGTAAGCGTGATCGAAGAAAATAAAGAAGAAAATAAGCCTGAAGAGGCAATGGCAGGAGCTGAACCCGAATTGTCTCCGTCGGCAGAGGAATTGCAGGGTGATGTTGTCGAGTCATCAGCAGTTTTGGAAGGGGCAGTAGAGGCAGAGCAGGGAGAAGCCTCATCTACAGAAGAAGAGGAGGTGGTTAGTGCCCAGGGACTGTCAGAAGCATATAGTCATGTGATCAGTGAACCCCAAGAGCCGGAGGCTGCTTGTGAGGCTGCGTCGGAAGAAGAGCTTGCAGTTGAGGAAGAGGCAGAGATCGCAGAATCTGAGCCGGCAGAAGAGCAGGTAGAGTCTGAAGAGACCGAAGCTGTAGACGAGGTTGCAGAGAGTAGCGATGAATCGGAAGTAGTTGAAGATAAAGAAGTTGTGAATGATGCGGAGGCGGTAGCAGAAGTATCAGCAGCTAGTGAGTCTGGCGAAGATGCAGATGATGACGACGATGATGAGGAAGAAGAGCCGGAGACTGAGGGTGAGATCTCGACCTGTTCGGTGGTAGAAGCAATCTTATTTGCCGCTGATGAGCCGGTTGGAGTAAGGAAAATAGTCGAAATTATCAATGCCGGTGGAGTGAAAGAGGTAAAGAAACATATTCGCACTCTGAACAAGAAATATCGCAAGATGGACTGTGCCTTTCGTATAGAAGAGCTTGCAGGCGGATATCAGATGTTGACCTTGAGTGCATATAACCCCTGGCTGAGTAAGCTGATAAAGGTTCGGAGCGAATCGAAATTGACAGCGGCGGCGATGGAGACCCTGGCGATAATAGCATACAAACAGCCGATCATGCGAGTAGAGATCGAGAATGTGCGTGGTGTTGCGGCCGGAGAGATGATCCGTCAGCTGATCGAAAAGGGGCTGGTGAAGATAACCGGTCGAGCGGAAGAGTTGGGCCGTCCGTTATTGTATGGTACTACACAGAAGTTCCTGGATATATTTGGTTTGGCGACGATAAAGGATCTGCCTCAGCCTGAGGATGCTAAGAAGGGGAAGTAAGTATAGAAGTGCAAAAGTGAAAAAGTGTGAAGAGATAAAAAAAAGAGCCGTTCAGTTAGTAATTGAACGGCTCTTTTTTTATGATTATTAAGCTTAGTTTGCTTCTACTTCTTCTGGTGAAGGGATTCTCAGTTTCCAGCCGATTCTTAGCGAGCTGGCATTCGTGATGGTGTTTTTATTAGCTTTGTAAATAGCTTCCCAGTATTTTCCAGTTCCAAAGTACTTGGTAGAAATGCTATATAGGCTGTCGCCTTTAGTTACCGAGTGGTATCTAGGTTCGTTCATTTGCTGCGGGTAAGAATCCGGCAGGTCAGCGAACGGGTCGTTTGTAATAGCTTTCGACTTAGCTACCATAGTGTTTTTCGTGTTGGTTATGGTCTTTGTGACCGGTTTCACTATTGTATTAATCGCAGGCTGGGTAGAAGCCGTAGTGGGGTTATTGTCGGTAATAAGTTCAGGCATTGTGGAATCTTCGGTTTTCGGTGGAAGAATATCTGATTCCTGAGTGGTATCGATACTGGCAGATTCAGGGTCAGTAGCTGAGTCGATCGAAGCGGTTTCGGTCTGGTCAGAGCTGCTATTTTCGTTAGAATTAGCGTTAGCGATAAGGCCGGGTTCATCATTAACAGCAGCTGCAGGTTCGTCGAATGGGACGGTTGGAGCAGAGCTTTCCGGTCCTTTTTCCTGCCCGGCGAAGTAGAATACGGCTGCAACTGCGATGACAATACCTATGACAATACCAATTTTCGTTTCTTTACGCATTAAATATCCTTGGTGCTACAAATGTTAGAAACATCCTACTTTAACATATATGGTCTTATATGTTTATTATATTGCAGTTGAAACTCAGGTCAACAATAAAGAGAATTATGTGTTCTCAGAAGAGGTTGAGTAATTAATGTTTTTGTATAAAAAACGTATTTATGGATTGAATAATGTAATTTTAGACGTAGATATTTATTGTTTGTTGTTGTTAATAATGATGGCATGGTCTATTATATGGAGATTAAGATGCAACAGGAAATAGGGGGGGATTGTTTTTATTTGGTGTAAGAAGATAAGAATTGCAGGAATAGGATGAGCGATAGAAATGGCTATAGCAGGACAGTTGGATTGTTCTGTATTTTTGGTGTTTTGATCTGCTGGACAATGGCACCGATCTTTATTAAGCTATTGACAGAATCAACAGATAGTTTTACCCAGAACTTTTTCCGTTATGGCGTGTCAGCTCTGTTCTGGCTTCCGTATTTGATAGTGTGTACGGTGCGAGGAAAAGTGCCACGTAAGATGTGGCTGCTGGCAATGATCCCAAGTGTATTTAATGTGTGTATGCAGTCGTGCTGGTCAAAGACGATGTATTATTTGAACCCTGGTATGGCATCGCTAATGCAGCGAAGTGTGATAATCTGGGTGATAATCATGACGGTGATATTTTACCCGGAAGAGCGGAGCTTTGTGAAAAGGCCGAGTTTGTGGGTTGGAATTTTACTGGTAATTACGGGCGTTTTTGGCGTTGTGTATTATCAGCCGGGATTTGGCGATAAGGTAGACCATAGAGGTGTTATCTTTGTGCTTGGAAATGCGTTTTTCTGGTCGTGCTATACAATTGCTATTAAGAAGTATATGCAGGAGCTGAATGCGATAATAGGTTTTTCACTGATGAGTTTGTATACTTCGATCGGTTTGGGGGTATTGGCATTTAGCTTTGGTGAGCCGATGAAGTGTGTTGAGTTTTCCGGTAAGGTGTGGTTCTACCTGATATTTTCCGGGTTGCTGGCAATAGCGTTGGCACATGTGCTTTATGTCGCGGCGATCCAGCGGATAGGTACGACTTTGCCGGTAATTATTATGAGCCTGATGCCATTTTTGGTTGCGTCAGCGTCTTTTATAGTGTTCCATGAGAATTTGAACGGCTGGCAGTGTGTGTCAGGTTGTATAATTATTGCCGGCTCAATGATAGCGATAGTGGTGCAGGGCAGACATCAGAAGCAGCTGGCGGAGAAGAAGGGGGAATAGAATCCATTAGGATTCAGAAGTTAGAAACTAGGAATTAGGAGTTAGGTTTGGTTTCGTCTGGAGTGGTGTGGGTTATCTTAGGGAGTCTACTGGTTTCTGGCGGGCGGCGAGGATTGCGGGGGCTACGGCGCCGAGTACTGAGAAGAGGATCGCGGCCAGGCAGATGGCTGTGGTTTCTGATGGGATGACGATATCCGGTATTCTGTCGATAGAGTAGAGGTCAGGCGGCCAGAGCATAAATCCAGTTTTGGCGTATAGATATTCCTGTATCTGGTTAGTGTGAGTTACAAATGTTATGCCGATAGCGGCTCCGATCGAGGTTCCGATGAGTCCGATGAGGATGCCGAAATACAGGTAGGTTCGGGCGAGCATGGCGTGGCTGCCGCCGAAGCTTTTTATGATGCCAATATCTCTTCTTTTGTCGAGCACGATCATGTGGAAGATGGCGAAGATAATGAAAGAGCAGACAACAGCAATGATCGCGAAAACGAGCGTCATCATATTCTTTTCATTTTCGAGTGGTGCAATTGTGGTTCTTCTATCCTGATACCAGGTTTGGATCTTTACATCTTTGAGCAGAGACGCTGAGTTTGTTTTATCCATTTCCGAGACGAAGTTTTGCCAAAGAGTGTTTATTTGCTGTTGAGCGTGTTCAATGTTTGTATTTGGCTGGAGTTTGACCCTGAGTTGGTGAGTTCTGGGCGGGTGGTTGTCCTGTCCGGCCATCCATGTAAGCTGCTGGAGCTTATTAAAATCCAGGTAGATACAGTTGTCGACGTCGGGCATACCAGTTCGGTACGAGTCTGCGCAAATGAAAGACTGGTTTTGGCCAGCTTCAGGGCCAGCGAGTAGTCCACGGTAATTGAGGCCGGGGAAGGTGATATTGAGGTTCATACCTGGGTAACAATAGTAATCGAAGAAATATTTGCCAGCATAGCAATTTTCGGGTGTCATATTTAAGGTTTCGGAGTTTAGTAGTTTACCGGGTGCGCATACGCTAGTGAAGGTTGACGGCTCGATGCCGTAGACCATGGCAGGTATGTTGTCAGAGGTAATACCAAAAGCGGAAATGATCGGAGTAACGGCTAGTATATAGTTGCAATCATTGAGGATCTGGGTGAATTCATCATAATGGTCGAAGCCAACCAACGAGCTTCGACTGATAACGATATCGCCGGACCATTTATGGTTCTTACCCCGGACCTCGTTTACTAATCCAGACATCACGTTCAGGACAATCGTGACCATCATAACGATAAGGGCAATAGCCATGATCGCGGCGATGGCAACTCTTTTCCTCGTGAAATATCTCCAGCTGAGAATGAAAGCTAACATTAAACTGACCAGAACCTCTAATTTATGTCAAATCGAATAAACGAATATAAGTTTATATAACTGTTGGAAACAAAACAACAGCAGTCAATATAATAGCAATATATCTAAGATTTGGCAAAAACCGTTTTTCCGTCGCTTAATAATTAAAACGGAGCGGCGAAAAAGTTGTCGATAGCTTGTTCTATCTGTTCGAAGCTCTTTCCCATCTGTAGCTGTACAATTCTAAAATTTAATTCACCGGAGGCAAACTGGTTGCCATTTTCAATCTCACGTTTAAGTTCGTCATGGCGAGCAATCTCTCTTGGGTCGATTATTTCCGGTAATTCAAAGTTTTGATTCATATTAAACTTCCTTGTAAATTATTTGCAAATTCATTTTGCAAATATCTCAGAACCGAAGTTCTGAAAGTTTCTATCTTTTCTTTCCTTGCATGAGGAATATCGACAATGGCGATAGAGAAAGATTGAAAAAAGTATAAAAAAGTCATTATCAGACCAACTTGCGCAACGGTAATAATTTATGCGGACGTAAGGGGTGGTAAAAGGTTGAAATGGAGTAATGAAGAAAGGTTGTAAGTGATGGTTTAGTACCTTGTGCTAGTTAGAATGGTGTTTGAGAGAGATATGTGAGAGTGAAAAAAACACCCGTATTTGAGTACGGGTGTAAAAGTAAAAAACATTATATAACAAGGAGTGTATCGTTGTATTTGTTTTAGATAAATTGTCTGTTTGGGTGGCCGACAGGCTGGCCGGTTTCGACGATATTGTTCTGATTGCTGTTGAGATGCTGCTGTAGAATGATCTCTTCGAGGTCAGAAGCGCGGTTTTCAGTTTCCATTTGTTCCATGAACTGCATAGCGGTATTGAGTCTTTTTTCTGCGATGAGGCGAACGCTATCGAATCTGAAGCTTTCTCTGAGCCTGGCGTTCCAGTATTCGTATTCGATCTTTCTCTTCCAGCTGGCGATAGCGTCTGTTACGCCGCGACCGTGTATCATATAGCGTCTGGACTCATTAAATATACCGATAGCACCCATATCGTCGAGATTTCTGGCATCAGAAAGAATCATAGCTTCAGATAAGTTTGTATTTCTTTTGCCTGATTCGATGATAATACTGCAAACTCTTTCCATTTCACGTGGATTGAGAACTCCGGCGAGCTTTTCCTGTACTACCTGAGCGGAGAAATCTCTCATATCTTCGTCAGACAGGTCTGCAAGAGCCATGCGAGCGACTTTATCTTGTTGGTTGGCATAACGAGCGAAGCCGCTATCTCGCATAAGAGCGGCGATATTCAGGCACTGGTGGTCGATATGGAACCTTTTGACTTCAGGTAATTGTGCGATACAGGCGCAGTGCCTAAGTATTCGGTAGGCCCTATCGATAAGATACCTATCGGGTGTATCTTTAAGGGTGGGGACAGCGAGTACCTGCTCGGTAATTTCTTTTATAATAATCAAATCGCTCATAAGTCAGACTCCTGAGAAAGCAGAAAAGATAGCAATAAATTCTTTCTTTACAGTCTTCTATCGGGTGCGAAATTAAAAAATCTTAAATCTTTACAGAAAGCAAAACCAAAATAACGCAAGAAACGTTATAGGACTTAGATTCATAGATTTAATATGCCATAATCGTAAAATTAAAACAAGAGAATAATGTTAAAAAAGCAAAAAAAAGCCAAGTAAAGTTGCAGGTTGGGTTAAGATGTGCAGGGGTAGGTAAAATAGAATAAATCAGCTGTTAAAAAGGAGTTGCAAGTTTCGATAATTTGTTTAGAATTGATAGCATGAACGAAAGGATAAAAGACAACCTTCACCGTATTAAATCAAATATAGAAGAGTCATGTGCCAAGGTTGGCCGGGACCCTTCAAGTGTTACATTAATAGCGGTAACCAAGAATGCTGAGCCGACAGTTATCCGTACATTGATGGATCTGGAGCATGAGCATTTTGGCGAGTCGCGTCCGCAAGAGCTGGTGCGTCGCAATGGCTTGATAATGGAGGCTATGCAGCGTCGAGTAGAGCTGCCTGGTCTACTGGTCGAGCAGCGTCCGATAATTCGCCCTAAGTGGCATATGATAGGTCATTTACAGCGTAATAAGGTCAAGGGAATCTTGAAAATGGTCGAATTTGTCCATTCGGTAGATTCGCTGAGGCTGGCAGAGGAGATCAATACCCTAGCAGCTAAGCTTGGCCTGGAAAAGAAGGTTAAGATCCTGTTGCAGGTAAATGCCAGTGAAGAGCCGCAAAAGTATGGTTTGGCGGTTGGTGCTTTGATGCCGTTGGCAGAGCAGATACGTACATTGCCGAATCTTCAGATCTGCGGCTTGATGACAATGGCGGCTCAGAACGATGATCCTGAGAAGAGCCGCTTCTGCTTTGGTCGTTTGCGTGAGCTGTTTGAAGAGATGCGAGGCGAGCGTATGGCAGGCCCTGAATTTGCTCATTTATCGATGGGCATGAGTCAGGATTACCAGGTTGCAGTAGAAGAGGGAGCAACTATGGTGAGAGTAGGCTCTGCCTTGTTCGAGTAATCGGGTTAGCTGTAAGCACAAAGAAATATCAATAAAGACTGGAGATAAGAATCCGGTCTTTTTTTTATGCGCAAATAGTGGGGGGGAGTTGGTAAATGGTAATAATTCTTGTTTTTTAATATAGGATTTGAACTTTTTGGTGGGTTTTGTTACTTAGATATTGCGGGGTAGAAGTTAGGGGCGATGTATATTGGGCTAGGAATCTGGATTTAGGCTCGATGGGAATCGAGATATATTATATGACAAACGAGTCAGAACAGACAAAACAGCTTGAGATCTATTATCGGGAATATGGCCCGCTGATATTACGGTATTTGTACAGGCGTGTGGGGTCTGAGGCTGCTGCTGATATGGTTCAGGATGTGTTTGTAGAGGCGGCGCGGCATTATACTCGGCTGGTAAAGGCGGATTCGCCGCGAGGGTGGCTGTTGAAGGTTGCGTATTATCAAATGTGTAATTATTATCGCAGGAAGAGGCAGGTTTATGAGCTGCCTGCTGATCTGGTAGTTGATAAAGTTGTAGAAGATGATGCGGTGAGTGAGCTGCGTGAGGCATTGAAGTTGGTTGATGAGTCAAGTCGTGAGATACTTATGCTGCGTTGGTATGAGCAGTTGAGTTATGAAGATATAGCTCAAGTGTTGGAGCTGCCGGTAGGAACGGTTCGGAGCAGGCTGCATTATTCCTTGAAGAAGCTTCGTGAGATAATGTCAGCGAAGGAAACAATATAGATAACTCAAACTGACGGGTGGTCAGTTTGAGAGTAGTTAGGATTTAGTAATTAGTTGAATTGAATGACTTTAGAAACTAATTACTAACCACCAATCATTAAGCCCTTTTTTGATAGTGGATTACAATATCCAAACTGATATTTTCGGTCAGTTTGAGTAAATAAGTATGAAAGTTAAGAATGGTTATGAGGTGATATAATGGAATATGAATTGATAGAATCATTATTAGCTGATATGGCGTTAGGTAATTTGTCTGAGGAGTCGGAGAGACTATTGGGAGATTATGTTGCCAGTTGTGGTGAGTATAGCGAACTTGCCAACGGGTTTGATATGGCAGTTTCGGCGGCAGGAAGACTTTCCGAGGATGAGAGTGAGCTGGAGCTGCCGGAGTTTCCGGTAGAGCGAGTAAGGGCGGTTGTGTCTTCGGATAGGCGGATAGTATTTCGTATGTTTAAGATAGCGGCGGTCTTTGTTGTTGGTCTGACGATGATGTTTATGGTTTCAGATGGTAAGCATAGTAATCCGGGAGTGTCTGACAATGCTGTGGTGTCGCAAGATAGTATTATAGTGGCAGAGCAGCCGTTGATAGAGCAGGGCAGTGTTCGCAGTTTGTGGTATGGTAAAAAGATCTTTATGCGGTATGATGTTCGGCCGGTAGATAAGGGTTATAAAGGGCGGTCAATAATATCCAGAATGAAAGGTTCATTATGAGTTACAAGAAATATATATCTATAATAGTGCTACTGGGTTTTATGGTTTTGCCGGGCTGTTTTCCTAAAAGGGTGGTATGGTCGCCAGATGGCGAGACGGCGGCGGTATTTACAAAGACAGATTTTTACTTTACCGATAAGGACGGGAAATTGTCGGATAAGGTTTATGATAATGTTTACGGTGTTGACTGGCTCAGTGACAATGAACGGCTTATTTTGCAGACTGTTCATGAATATAGCAGTTGGTCAGAGGTAGAGCAAAGCACAGGTGAGCGGCTTCGGAATGAGGTCATAGCGGCGGCCAGGGCATTTGAGAATATTACTGGTATGGAGCAGTGGAAAGCCAAGTATGATCAGTTGAAGGGAGTGGCTGGTAAGAACCTTCTTAACGGTGTAGCATTGTATTATCTGGCAATGCAGTCTGCGAATGCTGAGGCGGAGCTGATCGAGGAGTTAAAGCAAAAAGGTAGTTTCGATGTGCATGATGTAGAGTTGTGCAGCTGGAAGGATGGAAAGTTTACGGTATTAAAGACCATAGGGAACTATGTTGATATTGTTATGGATATAAGTGTTTCGCCTACAGATAAGCTTGCGATGCTGACAGTGTGTGATCTGGAAGGTGATGAGGATGCTGCTTTTGATAATGACCAGCTTTGGCTGGTAGAGATCGAGACAGGTAATAGTGTACTTGCTACCAGGGGAGTTGCTTTGTATCCGGCGTGGAGTAATGATGGGAGCAGTATAGTTTATGCAGCCAAGGAGGCGGCAAGTGGAGATGATGGTATTTTTGTCGGCAAGCTGATCTCTGCACAGGTGACTGATGGTAATGGGTTGCTGGTGGATAAGGTGGAGTCGACCTATACTGTTGCCGGAATGGTGATGAGTATCTGGACTAAGGTTAGGGTATTGCCAGATGGTAAAGTATTGTTTCCGTCGTTGGATATGAGGCTGCCGATCGTGCCTGATGATGTGCCTGAGCAGATGGATATGTATGTGTATGATCCGGGTATTAATGCCGGGATAAGCAGGGTGGGAATAAAGGATAAGCTGCAAAAGATATCCGGTTACGATCTGAACTTTTTTGAGGTTAGTACCGACGGGCGATATGCGTCGTTAGTAGATCATGACGGTAGAGTAGCAGTGCTAGATTTGAAAAATGGCGAGGTTACGGTGATAGTGAATGAGGCGGTGCATCAATTGGGTTGTGTGCCGGTCTGGCGCAATGCGACAGAGCTTACATATTTGAGTAAGGTAAAAGAAAATGGCAAGTCTCGTAATGTTGTCATGTGCTGGGATGTTGAAAGTGGCGAGCGGGAGCTGAGTAAGGGTTGGCCGGAGGAGGTTGTGAGTGGATTTAGGGATTAGCGGCAGGAGTAGTACATAGCAAAAAAGCGAAGTAAACAGCCCATAGTTTACTTCGCTTAAATTATGGCAGCAAGGAGCAGCCATAAAAATATTTTATTACCAATTCACTGTTACAGGAGGAAGGTTTGTAAGGAAATAAGGTTGAAAATGGCGGGTTGGCCGTTTTTCGGTCAGTCAAAATTAAACAATACATTCGGTACTTAGCTTTTAAGTTAATACCTTATAGAATTATTGATATTTGGCCTACAGTCAACTTTATCTTACATCCTTTCCTACCTTGTAACTTATTTTATACTCAGGCGGTAGCGTCAATAGCAGCCTGAAGATCGTTTTTACTGGTCATGCCGACGATCTGTTTAACAACTTCACCGTTCTTGAAGAAGAGGATCGAAGGAATAGCACTGATATTGTACTTCATAGCAGTGTTGCGATTGTCGTCAGTGTTGAGCTTGCCGACTTTAGCTTTTCCAACATTAGCGGTAGCGATCTCGTCGATCAGTGGGCCAATCATCTTACAAGGGCCGCACCAGGTAGCCCAGAAATCAACCATAACCGGGATGTCTGAGCCGAGTACTTCTGTGTCAAAATTATCATCTGTAAATGTTAGTGTATCCTGACCTGCCATAGCAGTTCCTCCATGTTAAAAGTAAGTAATTGTAAATTCTTGCAGCAGCGATCTTGTCAAAATGACCAATATTCAACTGCTTATCGTAATATTATTGTGCTGGTAAAGTTCATTGTCAAGGTTATATTTTATGTTTTTGTTATAAAGTGTTATTTGTGTTGTGTTTATGTTTAAGTTTGTTGTTTTAGGAGCTAACATTGTCGGTATTAGTAAAGTTAAATTCCTTGTTAGAAGAGCCATTTGCGATATTGTGGTATAGCTCGTCTGTTAAAGAGGAATGTTGGCCGGATGTGTTAGTGGTTTGTTCCAGTCCGATGATCTTCATAAGTTCGGCGATAATAATGTGAGTTTGAGTTGCCTGTGCGGATAGCTCTTCTGATGTGCCGGCAGATTCTTCGGCGTTTGCCGCGTTTTTCTGAGTGATACTTTCGAAGCCGGTGATGGCAGATTTGGTGGTCTGTATGCTGCTATTTTGCTGGTCGGCGGCAGAGCTGATATTGATAACGAGTGAATTTATCTGATCGATAGCAGAAGTTATTTTTTCGAGCGATTCTGCTACGTTTTCCACAATTTCTACACCTTTATTGGCGTTCAGGTTCGATTCTTCGATAAGGCTGGAGGTGCTTCGGGCGGCTTCAGCAGAACGCATGGCAAGAGACCGCACTTCTTCAGCGACAACGGCGAACCCTTTGCCTGACTCTCCGGCCCGTGCTGCTTCGACAGCGGCGTTGAGTGCGAGCAGGTTGGTTTGGAAAGCGATTTCGTCAATGGTTTTGATGACGGTCGCGGTTTTGTCGGAAGATTGTTTAATGAGCTCGATGCTATTGATCATTTGTTTCATAGCATTTGAAGTTTCAGTGGAGATGTCCTGGGCATTGGTAGCAAAGCCTGCGACTTGTGCGGCGTTTGTTGCATTGTCTTTGGCCCGGCTGGATATATCTTCCATATTTGAGCTAGCCTCTTCGATACTGGCGGCCTGTTCGTTGGTTCTGTGGGCAAGTTCCTGTGAGTTGTTCGAGACCATGTTGGAGGCGTCAGTAACCTGACAGGCGCCGTGAGAAAGATCGAGACATATTCTTTTAATTGGGTTGATGATGCTTCTGCTGATAAGGATACTGGCGAGGATGCCGAAGATTATACCAAGTGAGCCAATAGCCAAAGCTATATTTGTTCTTTTATGTGCAAGATCGACAATTTCGGAGGAATGGTTCTGGCTGAAAGAGGCTGCTTTATCGGTAAGTGGTTCGATCTGGTTGACAATGGCGGATAGTTCCAGAGTGGTAGTGTTTATTTCGGTATCTACACTGGCGAGTTTGAGGAAGGTTTGCAGATAGAAATCCATTTTGGCCGACAGGTTATTTTTACTTTCCTGCGGGATAGATGAATTGTTTATGCTGTCTTTAACGGTTTGGACATTTGTTTTTGTTTTGTTGATATATTTATCGGTAAGTCTGAGCAGATAATCTTTTTCGCTTCGACGAACCATGAGCACCTGACTGGAAATATCCGGGATGTAATATTTTAGAATTTCGGTTTTAATATTTTCGGAAGCCTGACTGATCTGTTTGATGAGCTCGGTGCGGTTGTCGTTTGAGCTATTGAAGGATTCGAGAGCTGTGGAATATTTTTCGACCGAGGCAAGGATAGAGTTTTTTGCGTTTTCAGGGCAACTGGAAATTTTGATGAGCCTGGTGAACTGGCTAATACTGTTTTGTATAGGAATTAAATTTTCTTTGTCAGTTGAGCTGATAAGCAAATTTTCGGAATTAGCGATTTGCAGGGCTTTTATATAAGCCTTATCGAGCTGGTACATTTCGATGTCTACCATAACTGAGTGTACGCAATCTCTGAACTCACCTTGCAGGCCGGAGTTGTGGTCTAGTCCTCTGGTATGCCAGAGGTTGACGAGTGAATTGAATTTCTGTGCATATTCCAGAGTTAGTGGGTTGATTTTTTCGAGATTTGCGGCAATTTCACTGTGCTGGGCTACTTTGGCCAGTTCGATAGCTTCGGATGTCAGCTTTTTGAGGTCGCTTATATGCTGCTTATAAGCTGTTACGTATTGTGCGTCTTTATGCAGCAGGAAGTTTTTTTCATCCTTACGACACTTGAGCATGAGCTTGTCAATTTCCCTGGCATCAGCGGAGATCTTAAACTCGTGGTCTATCATATCGCTGAATAGTGATGTGGTGGAGGTTATAGTGTTTTGATATAGACCGATAACGATAATCAGAGTTAGAATAATAAGTCCAAAACCGCATAATAATTTTAGAGATAGTTTCATGCCTCATGTTCCTGTGCATTAAGTTTTTTTAAGTGTTAGTACTTAAGGCAAATCGGTATAAGGCATAAGTATAGTTATTAGAAGGTTGGAAAAAAGAAGCTTGGTCCTATAAGGGAGTGGAGGTTTTATGGTAAAAAGAGTGCAAGTGTATGTTTTTTTTGCGGTTATAGAGCAGAGTGTAATCGTTGAAAAGCGGGGGGGAATTAGAGGTGGGATACCGCTTGGGTATTATTGGACTGAGAGAGAGTTAGGGATATGAGTGGGCAGGTTAATAGTCGGTGTCAGTGGCGCAATAAGTAGAGACGCAAAAGTTGTAGCGTCTCTACTTGCGACACAAAAGTTTTGAATAGGAAAACGAGGTCAATGATATATGTTTACTTTATTCTGAGTCTGGAACTTTCTGTTCCATTTGAATTGCCATAGATCTTCGAGCGGTACTTTTTCTACGTGGCCGTCGACGAAACCAATGTTGATAGCTTTATCATGTCGATCGACGCAAACTCTGTGCATAGAATAGTCGGTTCCTCCAGCTCTGGAATATTGGCCGTTGAGAGTTTGTTCAGCATTTGGAACGGAACTGTCATCTTCAGGCCAGGCGTCGAATCTAAAGCAGTCGAAGAAGGCAGGTACATTACTTTTAGCTTTACTTAAAACAGAGTAGTATTTAGCCTTGTTAGCACCATAGTTGGTACCGCTGAAGACAGTGTAATAATCTTTAGGGTCGGGCAGCAGCCAGCAGTTGATCGAGTAGCTACCGTACATAGTACCCTGGGTGGTGGCGCCGCCGGCGTAAGCTTCAGCGTTGACAGCCCACATTTCATCCCATTTGTTACTTTCAGTTAGTTCCTGGTCGCCATCGGGCAACTCAACAACTTTTGTTGAAGGGCACTGTGCGACTTTCATGATGCCATCCATTTCATCAATTGACGGGTCATCGCGATATTTTTTATCTCCAAATATGTAGGCAATTCTTCTGAACCAGTGGTCGCGGCTATAATCGAAAGAAAATAGTTTGTCATTATTTTCTGCTGAATAGAGCGCGATAGCTTTTGACAGCTGGCTAAGGTTGCTACGGCATACGATATCCTTAGCCTGTTTTTTAGCTTTAGACAAAGCGGGCATAAGGATCGAGACAAGAAGAGCAATGATCGTAATAACAACCAAAAGCTCAATGAGAGTAAAAGCTTTCTTTTTCATCAGATTTCCTATTTCAAAATGTTCATAAGCAATAACAGGGAAGGAAGTAGATAGCGCCCGTCCCTGTTAAAATAAATGTTCTATTTCTATATGACAATTGAGGCCGGGAATTAGCTTATTTTTTTTGTTAAGAAGTGAAAAAAATTGTGACAGGCTAGTATTATTAGTTACTCAAACTGACCGATGGTCTGTTTGAGAGGAGTTAGTATTTAGAATTTAGCAATTAGTTACATAGAATGACTTCGGAAACTAACAAATAATCACCAATCGTTAAGAGCTTGTTTAATAGTGAATTACAACATACAATATGGAGTTTTTGGTCAGTTTGAGGTAGTAAAAGTGAAAGGTATTTGAAGTACATTTATGTAGTCGGTGTGTGTTATTGGTTCTGCGATAGTATGTGTTCGATCTTTTCGTGCAGGAGAGAGAAGTGGAAAAGTTGTTTGTATTCAAGTAAGCCGCTCATGGCGATAGAGTGTAGTCTTGTTCCACTTTCTTCTATGACTGCGATGGGGTTAAGTCCGCCGATGACTATTGCTCCGATACGTCCCTGGCTAACAGGGATGCCAAGAAGTTCGCATCCGGGCCTGCCGAATTCTAAGAAAGCACCAAGTCCCACAAGATTAAGTTTATTTGCCAAATTTCGAACAATATCGAGGCTTTTAGCGGGTAGCTCTCTGAATCCTGCTCCTACTTTGCCATTGCCGTCACGTATAGCACCAAGATAGTCAGTCATGCTTGATCGTATGAAAACTTCTAGCGGATCAACTGTAGTACCGTCGTAGTGTATAATCTCGGTAAATCTTTGTGCTTTGCCGTCAGCGATTTCCAGAAGCCCGCCAAACCTGCTGCTGACAGGAATGCCATACTTTAGTAGTACGCCGTTGAGTGTGATAGAGCAAACGGAAACAAAACCAATATGTCCTTCAGGTACGATAGCGTTCTGTATTCTTTCGCCGGGCGGCAATAAAGCCATTTGGGTGCCCATAGCATATCCGTCGTTGTATACTTTCATTATCTGGTCGGCGTGCTTTTTTAATACTTCAAATTTTACCATTGATGTGTTAACAACAACTTTTCCAGATCTATTTTCGAGGTCAAAATCCATCATGTAAGTCATGTTGTCAATTTTTGCTGAAAGATATCCAATTCTACCAAGAGTCATAGATGCGTGTAGCTCTCTACGTCCTTTATCGGTGATCAGTCGTCCGTGTTTTTTGATTGGGGTGGTAAATCCAAGTGAATCGAATTCCTTCAGATAAATCCTAACAGTTCTCTGGCACAAAGCCATTCCGCTATCGGTTAGGCTATCGGCGATAACGGCAGAGCTTACAGGCTGGTTGTACTCGCTGAGGGCTCTAAGTATTTCAAATCTTTTTTTATCTTTTTTGTCCATATTGATAATTGCTAATAGTTGATTATGTCATACAAACCAAGTTCTACCTCTAAAATTTATTCATGGCAGCAGAAGTTCTTGGGTGTTCCTGGTCTGTGTTAGGACCCCCCGTGAACCTCGAAGTATATCAGGGCAGATATTTCCCCGGTTCTTCGTTCCTTGTCAGGGAAACTCAATGCTCATTTTTGCCTAAAAAGCAGATTTAAGGCAACCTCTAATAATTCATTTCGGGCTACAAACGGTCTTGATTTTTCCTGAGCTGCGTCACGAAAAACCGTGAACCCCGATGTACTTCGGGGCCAATATGCCCGGTTCTTCGTTCCTTGTCAGTAAAAGTCAATCCTCGTTTTCGCCTCAAAAGCAATTATTAGAGGTTACCTTAAGAGGAACACCTAAGTTTTAGCTCATTTTGAGTTATTAAATTGTAGAAAAAATAAAAAAAACTTGTTGGCATAATTTCCGTTATTAAAGCCATTTAGTGCTAGTGCAAACTTACAATAAGAAAGAGATAAGTATATCGAATGATAGTCTTTTGTACTAGTCAGGCATTGTTTGTGAGAAATAGTATACGAGTATTATATTAAACAAGAGTACAGTTGTAAAGCAAATGAAAAAAGTATGTTTGTGGAAAAAATTCCGTAAATCTATTATTGGGTAGTTGTTGTGTGTATGTTGTTGTTTTCGTGCTATTGACATATGTAGAGGTTTTTGGGTATATTTGGTGGGATAAGTTCAGGGATAGGTGTTGATGTGGTGGAAGGTATTTTCCGCTAAGCGTATTTGATGTGATTAGGATTGTTAGCTATTTAACGGAATATGAAAGAAGTATAATGGTTATAGGTAATTGATGTTAACTGAAGGAGATATTATTAATGAATTTAGTAAAGCAGAATGATGCGTTGGGTACAGTAAATCGCGGCAATCCATGTGAGTCAGGTTTGTGTACGCTTTGTATGAGTAACTGTGCGGGCAAATGTGAGACCTGGCTATCATCGTTGTTAGGCAGGAAAGTGTTGTATCCAAGGAATTTTGGAGAGATAACATCTGGTTCAGCCAATATAGTTGCGGATGGGGTTGGTTATCATGCATTGCGTATACAGGGTTATGCGTATGGCTCTCAGGGTTTATCGCAGGGGTTGACTAATGATCCTGACGACTGCATATTTCCTAACGTTGATATAGAGACTAGCTTTGGTGGTGAGATAAAGACTAAATGTCGTATACCGATAATGACAGGAGCTTTGGGTTCGACATTTATTGCAGCGAAATACTGGCCGAGTTTTGCGGTAGGTGCGGCATTGTGTGGTATCCCTATTGTTATAGGTGAAAATGTTGTTGGCGTAGATAAGAGTTCGGAGATGAAGGGTGGTAAGATAATAAAGGCCCCCGAGCTGGATAGGCGTATTGAGCTGTTTTTGAGATATTACGATGGCTATGGGGCAATAATAGTTCAGATGAATGTTGAGGATACGCGTAACGGTGTAGCTCAGTATATAATGGATAAATACGGTGATAAAGTTATATTGGAATTGAAGTGGGGTCAGGGAGCTAAAGATATAGGCGGCGAGATTCAGGTTGCAGATATAGAGTATGCGAGATTTTTAAAAGATCGCGGCTATGTGGTAGACCCTAACCCTTATGATAAGGCGGTAGAGGCGGCGTATAAGTCGCGAGCGATAAAGTCGTTTGCACGTCACAGCAGGTTGGGTGCGACGAATGTGCCAAGTGCAGAGAGTTTGCACGATGCGTTTATTGGTGCAGTTGAAGGATTGCGTAAGATCGGCTATAAACGTATCTCGCTAAAGACCGGAGCGTACGGAATGGAAGCACTGGCAATGAGTCTGAAGTTTTCGTCAGAAGCTGGTCTTGATCTGTTGACAATAGATGGGGCTGGTGGCGGAACAGGTATGAGCCCGTGGAATATGATGGAGCATTGGGGAGTTCCAAGTTTGCATTTGCATGCAAAGGCATATGAATATTGTCAGATATTAGAAAAGCAGGGTTATGAAGTGCCGGATATATCTTTGGCAGGTGGATTTGCCCGAGAAGATCATATTTTTAAGGCAATGGCTTTGTGTGCTCCTTACAGCAAGCTTGTGTGTATGGGGCGGGCGCCGATGATACCGGGTTATCTGGGGAGTAATATTGAAGGGGTATTCAAGCCTGAGCAGAGAGCCGAACTGAATGGCCACTGGGAGTCTCTGCCAGCATCGGTAACACAGATCGGGACATATCCAGAAGAGATCTTTTCTGCCTGGGAGAGTGTGAAGAATAAGGTTGGCGAAAAAGAGATGGATAAGATTCCGTTTGGTGCGATAGCAATGGCAGGTTATGCAGATAAGTTGTCTTGTGGTTTACAGCAGTTTATGGCCGGAGCGAGGAAGTTCAGGTTGAGCGAAATTGAAAGAGCTGACCTTATGGCGGCAAACCGTGAGACCGCATCGGAGACTGGTGTGGAATTTATGACCGATGCGCAAGATGAAAAGGCTATAAGTATCTTGAAGCAATGATACAAGTGTAGTCTGGGTATATAACAGGAAACGGTACAGCTATTCTGGGAGGATAGGTTGTGCCGTTTTTTTTATTTTTTTGGGTGGATTAGTGGGCGGCGGTGGTTGGACATTGTATAATATATATAGTGATGAAGAAAAAATATGGTTAAAAGAAAGGCGGTGCCTATATCGAAGAGTATCAGAGCTAATCCAATTTAAGTAGGTCTGGCTGGTTTAGTTTAGTAGTAGGCTATTCAGTGTGTGCAGATGAAGATATATTGCTGGTCGCTATCCAACGTTATTATTATACATATTCATATATTTTTTTGACTTGCAATATAGAAGTACAATATATGATATCTTCATTGAGCCAACATTCATTTCCGGCATAACTGGTTGTAGTTTATTACCTTAGTTGACCACCAGGCAAAGAGAGGTTCAGGTCCTGTTTGACAGGATACGGACATTCCGCGGAATCATAATGGTAATAAACTAGAAGTAAACCATCGGGAAAACCGGAAAGGAATTTATGCCTATGTAGAAAATTAATTTGTTTGGTTCTGAATAAGCAAGCAAATTAAACAAGCAATTATATTTTATATATAATTAATACAAATTCAATCAGGCGCAGTCGGGCTGAAGTTAATTCGGTCCGACTGTATTTTTTTTAACAGAGGGAGTGGATGGTTGATAGGAAGTAAGGGGTTATTGGATGAAATTATAATTGATGGGATAACCGACCTTCGGTCTGGATTATACGACAGGTTGATTGTGAATTATCAAAATTGTCTGAGTTTTACCTACTCCAATAGCGGTTGATAACTCAAACTGACCGATGGTAAGTTTGAGAGGATTTAGTCCCGATGTGTATCGGGATAGGATTTAGCAATTAGTTGAATAGAATGCCTACTAATTGTCATATCTTGTGGCAATATGTCTTCGATAAAGATTGGGTTTAAGCAAGAAAAAAGGCGGCTGATTTTGGGCAGCCGCCTTGGTTTGGTTAATTGGGAGTATTAAATAGTGTCCTGGCCGGTGAGGGCTTTGACTCTGTCGCGGGTGCTTGGGTGAGTGCTGAAAATACTGGCAACATCTTTGCCGCTGAAGGGCTGTACGATGAACATATTTTCATGGCTCTGTGCGACTTTCATAGGTATTTTTCTGCCGTAGTTTTCGAGTTTTAGCAGTGCGTTAGCGAGGCCGTAAGGGCTGCCTGCGATCTCGGCACCGCCAGCGTCTGCCATATATTCTCTGCGTCTGCTGATGGCCATTTGTATGACAGCGGCAGCGATCGGAGCGAGAATGATAAGTGCAAGCGAGGCCAGCGGGTTATCATCATCATCGCCAAGCGGCAGGAAGTAGAGCATATAGCCGAGCGAGGAAATAACGCCGGCGATAGTAGCTGCGATAGTACTGATAAGGGTATCGCGGTTTTTAATATGAGTTAGTTCGTGGGCGATAACACCTCTGAGCTCGTCCTGGCTGAGGGTAGACATTATGCCTTCGGTGACGGCAACCGCAGCATGGTGCGGGTTACGGCCGGTTGCGAAAGCATTTGGTGCCTGCTGCGGGCAAATATAAACGCCGGGAGTGGGGAGGTCGGCCCGTTGTGCAAGATCTTCGACCATGCTATAAAGTTGTGGATGGCTGTTTCTGTCAACCTGTTTAGCTTTCATCATGGTAAGGGCGAGCTTATCGCTATAGAAGAAGCTGAAGAAGTTCATGCCGCCACTGAGGATAAGTGCGATCATCATGCCGTGAGGGCCGAAGAAACGTCCTCCGATAAACACGAAAAGGGCCATTAGGCCAGCCATGAGCATGGCAGTTTTAATGTTGTTTAGAAAATTACTCATATTTTGTTCCTTAATTATAATAAAGGTTGTAAGGAAGAAAGGAAGTAAGGTTGAAAGGGAAGGTTTCTAGTCCCGATATGCATCGGGACTAGAGGCTATTTTATTATCCTTGTATCTTACGATCTTTCTTTTTGGTTTTAATATCTAATTTCAAATCTGTGGTAGCTGCCGGAGACGGGCATATCCTGGAAGTTTGTTTCTCTGATATTACCGCTCATGTTTTCTGCTAGTTCGTCCATGAATGCTTTAATTTCTTTTTTATCGCCTTCAACTTCGACTTCAACCTTTCCGGAGGGCAGATTTCTAACGAATCCGGCAACATTATAGTTAGCGGCTACCCTGATAGCAGAGAATCTAAAGCCAACGCCTTGTACTCTGCCTCCATAGATTATACGCCTTCTGATCAAGGCAGTTCTCCAATTCGTTTAAGATGTTTTATTTTAGGGTTTTATAATTGTTTTTTGCCGGTCCATTTGCCGTTTTCGTCGGTTCTGGACTGTGTTAGGTCGCTTATGCGTGAACCTTCGACCCAATCTATATCTTTTCTTTCTACCAGTTCTTTGAGGTAGTCGTAATGCGGGCACTTGGGGCCATGGAAGCTATCACGGCAAATACAGCTTGAAAAATGCAGTTTTACCTGTTCATTAGTAATGCCAGCTCTTTTTTTGAGCAATTTAAGAGCGTTTGAGAGCTTTCTTAAACTGGCCCGCCCACAGCATCCGCCGCAGGTAAAGCTCAGGAATCTAATATCGGCATTTTTGGGGTATGAGCTGAATGCTCCCTGGCGAAGGTGGAAAGCTTCTTCGCATAAGTATCCGCTACAGCGTTCTTTAACGATATGACATTGTAGGGTAATTATGTATTTTGTATCCATATTAATATAGTAAGTAAAGGGTAAATGGTTGATAAAGTTTTATATTATATATATTTATGTTCCAATAGTAGTTTGTTTAGAGGTTTTGCCAGTAGTCTGAACTTTTTAGCAGGTAAGTCGACGGTGTTCCACTGGGGGCTTCTGTTTTTCATAAATGCTTTATATTCAGATACATATATAGCTACAAACCAATAATATCTGTTATCGCAGCAGTAGAGGTCGCTATTGGGTTGGTAGCTGGTATCGAGGTCGAAGATCCAGTAAGAGAAGATAAACAAAGGGATATGGCCGGATCCGAAAATGTTTTGCCAGCGTTCCATAGAATTGACATCGTCCCTGGTGACCCAGTTTTGGCCTGGTAGTCCATTTAGGAATCGTTTTTGATTAAGTTTTCTGCCTTTAATGTCTACCATAAGAGCTTCGCCAGCAGGTAGATGTATGATAAAATCGAAGCTTTTTAGCTGATTGCCGTGAATAATAGCCTTTTTCGTCTGAGAAAGCGGAATAAAAGGTAGTTCCGAGTTAATCAGAAAACTTTCGAAAGCATTTTCGTAATGTCTGGCAGTCAAAGTCATTACTAATGATAATACCGTTATTATCTAAACCGGGCTAGTAAAAAGCGTTTTAGAGTTGTATAGAAAGTTAATGAAATCTTGACTTAAAGGGTGGTTGCCTATACACTAAGGCACTTAACACGTTAGTATAAACTTAAGGATAATATACTGACTAACCAGATAACCGTTAAAGAGTTATCCCTCCGGCATGACGCCGGGAGCTCTTGACAATAAAATAAGAGGACCACATGCACATTCATTGTGACGGATCAGTTCCAGAAGACCATGAAATGATGATTAGTACGCCGGATAAGAAAGAGAATTGCGGCGTAGTAGGAATATTTGGTCATCCAAATGCAACCGACTATTGTGTTCTGGGTATGCATGCCCTACAGCATCGAGGTCAGGAATCAGCTGGAATAGCAGTAAGTGACGGCGATTCACTTCGCGGCCACGTGGGAATGGGGCTGGTATCAGAGGTATTTCCAAAAGAGCTCCAGCAGGATATGACAAGCTGGGGTAATACTGCGATCGGTCATGTTCGCTATTCGACAGCCGGTTCAAGTAATATAGCGAATGCTCAGCCAATGCTGGTGGAATATTCACTTGGCCAGATGGCGGTAGCACATAATGGTAACCTTGTAAATGCTATGCTGCTTCGTGACGAGTATGAAGCTCATGGCCATATCTTCCAGGGCACAAGTGATACCGAGGTGATAATTCACCTTCTGGCCAAGCCGACCCATATATCCAAACCAGATACACTGGCACATGTATGTCGTCATTTACAGGGTTCGTTTTGTCTGCTGCTGCTGACACCAGATAAGCTGGAGGCAGCACGTGACGCGAGAGGAATTCGTCCGCTGTGTATAGGTCAGCTGGACAATGGTGCATATGTGGTAGCATCGGAGACATGTGCCCTTGATATAATGGACGCTAAGTTTGTAAGAGAAGTAGAGCCAGGCGAGATCGTCACGATCGATAAGAACGGTATAAGCAGTCGTTTCTTTGAAGAGCCGGGCAGTATCAGGCCGTCGCATTGTATTTTTGAACAGGTATATTTTGCCAATCCATCAAGTCGTATCTTTGGCGAGAATGTGCATAAGGTACGTTTAGAGATGGGTCGCCAGCTGGCGAGAGAGTCTTATGTTGACGCTGATATTGTTGTGCCGGTTCCAAACTGTGCGACATGTGCGGCACAGGGCTTTGCAGCTGAAAGCGGAATCCCATATGATCGCGGTTTCACGGTGAGCCATTATGCAGGTCGTAGTTTTATCGAGCCATCGCAGCCGATGCGAGATCTGGCAGTGAAGATGAAGCTGAACGTAATCCGTGAAGTCGTCAAAGGTAAGCGGGTGGTAGTAGTAGAGGATTCGGTAGTACGCGGTACAACAACCCGCGGCAAGATGAGTGCTCTGCGTCGTGCTGGAGCAAAAGAGATCCATCTGCGAGTTGCATCACCTCCGATCAAGCATCCATGTTTCTATGGAATCGATTTTCCGAGTAAGAGCGAGCTGATCGCAAACGAGCGTTCGGTAGATGATATTCGCGATTACCTTGGGATTGATTCACTGCACTATATCACACTTGAGGGTATGCTCAATTGTGTATCCAAGCCAAAAGATAATTACTGTACTGCATGCTGGTCAGGAGAGTATCCGATCTCAGTAGATGAGGTCGTGACACGCTATTCTCAGGACAGGTTCCAGAAGAAGCTGTTTGAATAGGATCGGTATTAGGTAATCATCAGGGGGTAAAGCCTGGTGTACATATTTGGGCCGGGCAGGAGTATGTCTGGTCGTAATAGAAAAGAACAAGCATAAGCGGGAGTGAAAGCACCTTTGGGTGAAGTACTAACGAACATCTGGGATAAGATCCTGCGAACATTTCAGCAGGGTAATAATCCACTGTGGCGTCATTGGTTTGAGCAGTTAGAGCCATTGAGTCTGGATGGAGGTATTTTACGTATCGGGGTGGCAGAGGAGTCCTGGCGTCAGTATCTGCATCAGCGATGCAGTGAAGGTCTGACCAGTGCCGCGCAGAAGATAACAGGCCATTTTGTAACGATCGAGTATGCAATGCCCGGCGAGCGTACAGAGGCCGATAAGCAGATAGCTGAGCAGGCCAAGCCGCATGATAATGAGATAACATATTTCAACCCTGATTATACATTTGATAATTTTGTGGTTGGTCCGAGTAATCGTCTGGCTCATGCTGCATGTGTGGCGGTGAGCGAATCTCCGGGCGAGACCTATAACCCGCTGTTCATTCATGGTTCGGTAGGGTTGGGTAAGACGCATCTAATGCAGGCGGCATGTCAGGCATTGAAGAAGCGAAACCACGATTATAATATTCTGTACCTGACGTGTGAGAGTTTTGTAAACGATTTCGTTCGGGCACTGCGTCATGGTGACTTGTATGATTTTCGGTATAAGTATCGTCATGTTGACGTGCTGGTGATCGATGATATACAGTTTTTGACGGAAAAAGAACAGTCACAGGAAGAGTTTTTCCATACCTTTAACAGTCTGTATCAGAGTCGTAAGCAGATAATTATATCTGCGGACAGTCCGCCGTCGGAGATACCACGATTGGAAGATCGACTGGTGAGCAGATTTAATCAGGGGCTGGTAACCCGAATAGATAACCCGGCATATGAAACGCGTATGGCGATCTTATATAATAAGGCGGCATTGCGTGGTATTAATCCGCCGGAAGATGTTATCAGCTTTATTGCTGAGCGGATCGTGAGTAATACTCGTGAGCTGGAAGGTGCTCTGACCAAAGTTTACGGCTATGCAATGCTGGGTAATGGCGAGATAACTATGGAGCTGGCGAGGCAGGCACTTGGGGTAGAGTCTATACCGCGTCATTCTCAGATCACAATTTCGCAGATCATTGATGTAGTGACAGAACATTTTAATGTGAAGCTGAGCGACTTACAGAGTAAGAGACGCAGTAGAAGTATCGCTTACCCGCGTCAGATATGTATGTATCTGGCACGAGAGCTGACCCGTCATAGTCTGGAAGAGATCGGCGGTCATTTCGGTGGTCGTGACCATACGACTGTAATGCATTCATGTCGTAATATTGATAATCTGTGTGATCATGATCAGGCGGTAAGAGAGTTGGTAGATTCACTGGTTGCGAGACTGACCAAGAACTAGTGGGAAGAGACGCCGGCAGCGAGATGCGAGGGGCGAGAAGTAATCTTGATGTCTGTCTGATACCGATAGTTTGTGCTGTTCTTTTTTTTCAAATCGTTGAGTTGTTGAATTTGACCCTTTTTGCTTGTGAGGTGTTTAGATTTGAAGTCTTTAAAAATATTCATACTTATCTTTGCAGGTATGTTAATGGTTGGCGGCTGCGGTAATCCGGCGGTATCGGAAGCGGTGGCGATAGAGACAAATACTGTTACTATGCTGGAGCGGGTGAAGGTCTACGTGCCGAGCGATTGGAAGCAGGTTAAAGAGACACTGGGTTCTATGCATGTGAAGATATATCAGGTTCCTTATGTTGGTGTTGACGAGAGTAAGAAGAACGGGGGTACGGTTCTGCTGAAATGTCAGGGTTGCGACGAGAGACTTACGGTTGAGCTATTCGGGAAATTTACTTTGAGGAATAGTGATTTTTCTGAGGGCAGTGGTAATATACTGATCGAAGCGGATAGTGTGGGTGATAGCTGGCGGCGGATGAAATGGCAGGGAAGCGGAGCTGGTGGGAGTTTTACGATCTGGGATATTGTTGGAGTAGAAGGGGAAGTGGCAATGCACTTTAGAGCTACCTGTCCAAAAGCTGATGGTATGGAGCAGATGGAGAAGGTGATCGATCGCGAGATGGATGTACTGTTCGATTCGGTAGTGATAGGTGAGAGAGCTCAAGAGCAGAAGTGAAAAGTATAGATGGGTAGTGGTATGATGGGAAATGATACGATGATCGATAATGGAAGACAAGCTGTAGATAATAGTTTGGGGGCGAAGAAGTCGGAGTGGAAGTCGGCTTTTTTGTTGAGTCTGATCAGTATGGTGTTGTTGTGGCTGAGTCAGGAGCCGGTGGGTTTAAGCGGCTTTGTGTGGTTTGCTTTGGTGCCGTGGCTGGTGATGGCGGTGCGGAGCAGGAGCTATGTACGTTCGGCGATAGTGAGTCTGATTTGCGGAAGCGGGTATTATATCGCAAGCCTGTACTGGCTAGCGAATGTGACCTTGCCGGGGATGCTGGCATTATCGGTGGCGATGAGTTTGTATTTTGTGATGTGGGGTTTTATTCTTAAGATAGTATATGCAGCTAGCGGTTTGTCATTTACGCTAGTGCTGCCGGTGCTGTGGGTAGGTCAGGAATATTTGAGAGCTACTTTGCTGACTGGTTTTCCGTGGCTGTTTTTGTCGCATTGTCTTCATGATTGTGAACATTTGACACAGGTGGCAGATGTGACAGGTGCCTATGGCGTGACGTTTGTGGCGGCAATGGTGAACGGGTTTATAGCGGATATTTTACTGAGGCCGCAGTATATGCCGGGTCGGGGCGGATTGAAGGGGCGGAATTTGCTGTTGCGTCGGTTGTTCATACTGGCGTCGATTTTGACAGCGGTAAATGTGTATGGTATATTTCGGTATAATGAGTCGTCGAGTACAATGACGGAGGGGCCGGTGATCTCGGTAGTGCAGGGAGCAGTACCGCAGCATGTGAAAGATTCTGGCGGGGCGAGTATATACGAGATACTGGATAACCATATGGCGATGACCAGAGAGGCGGGAGCTGACGAGATTAAGCCAGAGCTTGTGGTGTGGCCTGAGACTATGGTGCTGACTAATATCAATGAAGAGTTTCTGGCATTGGCAGATGATGTTGATATGTTCGTCGATTCGTTTAAGGAAGAGATTCGAGAGAGTGTGGCGACCAATAAGGCATTGGCAGCTCTGGCGAGGGATATTGACAGCAGTCTGCTGATCGGGACGCCGTCACAGCTGTTGAGTCTGGACGCTGGTAAAGATGAGCTAGTGAATAATGGCCGGACAAACTCTGCGATAATGTATAATGCAGACGGGAGCAGGGGCGATAAGCGATATGATAAGATGCATCGTGTGCCGTTTGGCGAATATCTGCCGTTTAAGGAGAGTATCCCGTGGTTGAATAAGTTTCTGATCAATCTGACACCGTATAAGTACGATTATAGTATAAAGGCTGGTGTCAAGCCGGTGGCGTTTAAGGTTACAGGTAAGGACGGTAAGGAATACAAGTTTACCGTTGCGATCTGTTATGAGGATGTTATTCCGACGGTGGCGAGGAAGCTGGCAAACTGGAATGGTGCAGATTTCATGTTGAATATCAGTAATGACGGCTGGTTTGTGAATGAAGATGAGGGGGAGATAAAGCCGACCAGCGAGTTGATGCAGCATTTGATAATGAGCAGATATCGGGCGATCGAGAATCGTATTGGGATAGCACGTGCGGTAAATTGTGGCATATCGGGAATGATAAAACCTGACGGTAGTATACAGACAGGTTCGGCTGGTACGCTGCCGGCGGATGATGTAAGGGGCCGAAGCGGGAAGGAAGGTTATCTGACAGATACTATCTGGCTGGATAGCAGAAGTTCGATATATTCGAGAGTTGGCGATGTGTTTGCGATATTGTGTACAGTATTGACTGGTCTGATATTTTTGTGGACGCTGCGTAGGGGTGGAGCAAAATGATACTCAAACTGACAGATGGTCAGTTTGAGAGATGATAGATTTTAATCTCGATGTACATTGTGATAGTAATTAGTTAAGCAGTAATATACAAACAGACATTTTGGTTAGTTTGTGATTATTTATAAGTGATACAAAATAATAGAAGATAGAATAATGAAACTAATATTAGATTATAATATGGATGAGCTGGTAGAGATACTGGCGGAGATGAAACAGCCGAAGTTCCGTGCCGGTCAGCTGGCCAAGTGGATATATGAACGCAAGGTTAGCAGCTTTGATGAGATGAATAATGTTTCCAAGGAGCTGCGTGTTAAATTGGCTGAAGGTTTTCAGCTGCGTAGCGGTGAGATCATCGATGAGGTTAACTGTAAGGATGGCACGAAGAAGTTTTTGATCAAGTGGCCGGATGGTGTTTTGACCGAGACGGTCTTGATGCAGTATCATGATCGCAATACGGTGTGTATCTCGACCCAGAGCGGGTGTCCGGTGAAGTGTGTTTTTTGTGCATCGGGTATACATGGTCTGAAGCGGAGCCTGAGTGCGGGCGAGATAGTCGAGCAGGTTATGATCGCATCGGAAGCACTTGGCGAAGAGGGACGGTTGAGTAATGTTGTTATCATGGGTATGGGCGAGCCGTTTGCCAATTATGATGCGACAGTAAAGGCGATCCGGACTATTAATGGAGAGTGGGGGCTTAATATTGGTTCGCGTCATATTACCGTGAGTACAGTTGGGCTGCCTGATAAGATAATCCAGTTTGCTGAAGATTGTCCGCAGGTTACGCTGGCGGTTAGTTTGCATGCACCGACGGATAAGCTGCGTAGCGAGCTGATACCGTGGGCGAAGAATATTCAGCTGAGCGAGCTTATCCGTGCGATAGATGAATATTATGAGCTGACGCATCGTGAAGTGACGATCGAATATGTGATGCTCGATGGTGTAAACTGTATGCCAAAACATGCGGAACAGCTGGCGAAGCTGCTTAGACCGTATCGCTGTAATGTGAATCTGATAAATTATAATGCGGTGAGCGAGACCGGGCATAAGCCGGCACATGATAATGCTGTGAATAATTTTATGGATATACTTCGGACACGAGGTATTAATGTGCACCTGCGTCAGTCGCGAGGTACGGATATTAATGCAGCTTGCGGGCAGTTGAGGAATAGCAGAGGGGAGTAAGTGGCAAAGTGTAAAAGTGCAAATGTGTATAGGTGTTTGTGCACCCTATAATCTTAAGAGGTAGTTTTTGTTTGTTTAGATGAGGACTACTGGACAGTTGCTGGTGGGGTGGGTTGTGATGATAATGTCTTCGTGGTAGACTTTTGATATGTAGTTTTGGGTTATTACTTCGGTAGGAGTTCCGGCGGTGATGAGTTTACCTTTGTCCATGAGTATGAGTTTGTCACAGAACTTTGCGGCCAGGTTGAGGTCGTGAGTGACAACTAGTACTGCTTTGCCGGATCTGGCTTGCGAGGCAAGAAGTGAGAAGAAACTGGATTGATGATGTAGGTCGAGGCCGGTAGTGGGTTCGTCGAGGAGCAGGATTTCAGGTTCCTGAGCGAGTACAGAGCCGAGTAAGGCCCGCTGTTGTTCGCCTCCGGAAAGGTTTTCTATATTTCGATTGCGAAAATCAATAATGCCAGCTTCGTTCATTGATAGTTCGATTATTATCTGGTCCGAGCATCCGATAAATCCGAAGCCGGAGAGTCTGGAGAATCGTCCCATGGATACGACCTGCTCTACGGTATATCCCGGTACGATATTTACATGTTGCGGGAGATATCCCATCTGGAGCGCGATATCTTTTCTGGTAATATTTTTTATGTTAGTGTCGTCAAGTATGACAGTGCCGGCGTT
The DNA here is from genome assembly GCA_963667715.1 of Sedimentisphaerales bacterium. Lineage (GTDB taxonomy): Bacteria > Planctomycetota > Phycisphaerae > Sedimentisphaerales > SM23-30 > JAFGDI01. The sequence continues at coordinate 337,353 of OY763926.1, forward strand.
TGGTGTGATAATGCCAGCTGCGATCTTTAGCAGTGTGCTTTTTCCAGCGCCGTTTGGTCCAATAATACCAACAAGTTCGCCACAGCTGAGGTTTGTAGAGAAATTTTCTACCTGTTGAGATTCGGGGCTATAGCCGAACGAGATGTTTTCGAGTTTTAGAATTATTCTGTTCATGGGTCAGGTATTATTGCTGTTGAATTAATCTGTATAGCTGTTTTGCAATATCGGCACTTCGTACGCCGGGGCGGTTGATTATATTTTCATCGATAAAGTATATTCTGTTATTATTGGTTGCGTCTACGTCGAGCAGCTTCCATTGCTCGATCATTTTTTCATATGAATTATCTATAGCATCTTTGCTAACGGCTTCAATAATAATATCAGGATTACGTGCGATAAGTGATTCTCTGGATATATCGGCGTAAGGTCTGGTAAGGTCGTTGAAGATATTTATGCCGCCAGCGATGGAAATTAGTTCGTCGAGACAGGTGTCAGGGCCGGTTGTTCCTAGATTTGAAATAGTGCCGGGTTTACGGCTGAGGCAGAGGAACACTTTTTTTTTGGCAATCTGTTCAGAGGAGCTATTGATAAGGCTACTGGTAACAGAGTTCAGGTCATTGAATATATTAGAGCAAAGTTTTTTTGCTTTTTCTGGGCAGTCCAGATTTTTACCGGTTAATAGTATATCTTCGTAAATGCTTGCCAGGTCGGACATTGTGAGTTTAAGTATTCTGATATTATGCTGCTCGCAGAACTCAGATATCTTGCTGCCCTGGCCAAGAATGACGATCAGGTCCGGTTTTAGTGCTGTTATGGCTTCAAAGTTGGTATCGAAGAAACTGCCGACAGAAGGTTTAAGTTTTACTTCTGGTGGGTAATCGCTGTATATGTCAACGCCGACAATCTTATTCTCGCAGTCCAGTGCGTAGAGCAGCTCGGTACCCAGAGGGGTGATGCAAACGATTCGCTGTGGAGTTGGGGGTGTTTGCGAATTGGTACTACGGTCTGTAGTAGTTTTTTTGGGGCTGTTATTGGGGTTGCTGTTGGTAAGTGAGTTACCGATGAGCATGATGATTATGCCGGCGATAAAGGCGAAGCTGGCAGCTACCAGGGTTGGGTTCCAGGTGTAGAATTTTTTAAATGTTTTTATAACAATACCTTATCTAATTTATAAAACTATATTACCAGCTGGGTAAACTAATTAATGTGCTCAAACTTAATCCTGTAACAATCTTAAGGCAACCTCTAAAAATTCATTCCGGTCTACAAACGGTCTTGATTTTTCCTGAGCTGCGTCACGAAAAACCATGAACCCCGATGTACTTCGGGGCCAATATGCCGGTTCTTCGTTCCTTGTCAGTAAAAATCAATCCTCGTTTTCGCCTCAAAAGCAATTATTAGAGGTTACCTTAATTAAATAAGTTTAGCGTATAATACCTGATAAATGAATAGTTTATTGTGTGAAAATGGTAGAGAGTGAGTGGTTTTTCTGTAAGGTGTTTATTTGTCGGCGTTTATAGTTTGTTGGGCTGTGATTATGTGAGTGGTTAAATGTTTCTGTTGGAAATTTTGGGTTAGGCGTTAAAGGCGTCACAGCTATTACATGCTGTAATATTTTATCCATCGGACTAACCGGATTAATTTATTGTTAGTAAAATGTTTTCGTTAAAAATGGTGAATTATTCATTTATTCTGGCTGCGTTTGGAGTCGATGTAAAAATTGTTACAGAGCAAAGCAAAGGAATAAGAAGAGCCGTTAACAAACCGGAGGTTCAATAAAAATGCGTAAGCGAAAATTTGTAGTTGGAAAAGAAACGCAAAATTTACTACATACAGCGTTAATGAAGAAGATGCCCCTGACCATAACCAAGAAGCAGGGCGAAGATTGGGAGATGTATAAGTCCCATATCTTATCAATTCATGGTCATCGTATGGTGATCACAATGCCGGAAGCCCGCGAAGAGCAGACGCCGATCCAGGCAGAAAAAGGTCAGGAGATAGCGATCTCATTTAAGAAGGGCTATAATAAGTGTCTGTTTACCAGCCGGATAATTTCATCGGGTCGTACCGAAGTTGATGCAGGTAAATTCACAGAGACACTAATGATCTATATACCAGAGCAGGTAGAGAAGATCCAGCGTCGTGTATACGAACGTACACAGGTGCCGGATGGTGATTCTATTAATGTTAATTTCTGGCCGATCAATGATAGTAAGAATCGTTACACGGGCGAGCTGACAGATCTATCTGGTGGTGGTATTGGTGTGACAGTTTCGAAAGAAATCGTACCAGATATTGAGGCCGAACAGCATTGTACAGTTCAGTTCGTTCCGCTGCCAGGTCATGAGCCGATAATTGCAAGTGCGATATATCGCCATATTTCAGATCCGGAAGATGGTGTGAAGAAGATCGGTTTCCAGTTTATTGGTTTAGAGACCAGTGAGCAAGGTAGAATGATCCTTCGTCGAATTGGTAGAGTTGTTACTATATACGATAGAAGGAACAGTATCTCGAAGAATCATTTTTCATTTCAACATTGAAGAATAGAACATTCCTAACATAGCATAAAAAAGCAAGTCGGTAAAATGGCTTGCTTTTTTTTTGAATAAGAGAAGAGGTGCAAAAGTGAAGAAGTGAAGAAAAAAGGCCGGGCTCAGGGTGAGCTCGGCCTTTGGTAGTTATAATATAAGTTGGTTATTTGAGCAGGTCGGAGATCAGCTCTTTTGCTTTGGCGAGAGCTTCGCCGATCTTTTCAGGCTGTTTGCCGCCGGCTTGTGCCATCTGAGGGCGACCGCCGCCGCCACCACCAACGATAGGAGCGATGGTCTTGACGATGTCTCCTGCTTTCACACCTTTTTTGATGAGGTCGTCAGTGACGGAAACGAAGAGCATAACTTTACCATCTTCACTGGCAGAACCGAGAACGGCGACAGAAGACTTGGCCTTTTGCTTTATCCAGTCGAGCTGGCTGCGAATCGCATCTACGCCGGCTTCTGGCAGTTCGCCAATAACGACTTTGGCACCGGCGAGTTCTTCGGCACTGCTGAATAGTTTTTCAACTACACCTTTAAGGTCGCCTGCTGCACCTTTCTTGAGTTGCTTTTTGAGCTTTTTGTTATCTTCCAGAAGGGTGCTGACTCTGGTTGGCAGTTCTTCAGATTTGGCCTTTAGCATGACACAGAGTTCATTGACCAGTCTACTCTGGTTATAGAGCATCTTATTTAGTTCGCGACCGGTCATGGCAGTGATACGGCGAACACCGGTAGCAACACTTTCTTCACGAGTGATCATGAAGGAGCCTATGTCTGAGGTGTTATCGACGTGACAGCCGCCGCAGAATTCACAACTGAAAGCATCTTTTAGCTCGCCGCTTTCTGTTGCAGCTATGACTCTAACTTCGTCGCCATACTTTTCGCTAAATAGTGCCATAGCACCGAGTTTTTTAGCATCTTCAATTGGCATAGTTTGGGCGATAACTGGTACGCCGACATTTATCTTTTCACGCACGAGAGCTTCTACCTGGGCTATATCTTCAGGAGAGAGAGCTTTCGGGTGAGTGAAGTCGAATCGTAGATAATCGCAGCTGACCTGAGAGCCTTCCTGATGAACGTGGTCGCCGAGTACCTGCTGCAAGGCCCACTGAAGCAGGTGGGTAGCGGTATGGTTGCGGGCAATATCAGAACGAATATCTTCAATAGAAATCGTTACGCTGGTGCCGACGTTTATACCGATAGAGTCAACCTGACCGAAGTGTACGACAGCTTTACCAACTTTGCGAGTGTCACGTACAGCGAAGACGGCATTGCCGTTAGAGATACAGGCGAGGTCACCTACCTGTCCGCCACTTTCAGCGTAAGCACAGGTCTGGTCCAAAACGAGTCCGATTTTTTTTCCAACTGGAATAGCACCAGTAGTAATATAATCTGTGCCGTCAACATATCCAAGCAGGTTTGCAGTTATGCTGCGGGTATTGTATTTTGAGCTATCGTCGGTAGCCGGCAGTTTATCGCCGAGTACATCGCCTTCGTAGACGACACTTTTCTGAGCGGCACGAGCACGCTCACGCTGCTGGTTCATATGTTCGGCAAACCCGTCGGTGTCAACTCTCATACCGTTTTCTGCAGCGAGCAGTTCGGTGAGGTCGAGCGGGAAGCCGTAAGTATCGTAGAGGCGGAAAGCTTTTTCGCCGGAGACGACATTGCAGTTGGAAGCTTTTAATTCTTTTACATCGTCAGCGAAGATATTCATGCCGCGTTCGAGGGTGCGAGCGAAGCTTACTTCTTCAGCTTCGATAACGGTCATAACATGGTCTTTACGCTGGTTGAGCTCAGGGAAGCTTTCGCCCATCATGTCAACAATGGTTGGCACTAGTTTATACATGAACGGTTCGTGCATATCGAGGTAGAGGGCGAATCTGGCGGCACGTCTGAGCAGTCTTCGCAGGATATATCCACGCCCTTCATTACTAGGCAGAGCACCGTCAGTAATAGAGAAGGTTAGCATACGGATATGGTCGGCGATAACGCGGAAGGCATTATCGGTATCATTACCAAGTACGCTAGTGTACTTTTTACCGCAGAGATTACCGATAGCATCCATGATCGGGGTGAATAGGTCTGTGTCGTAGTTACTCTTTTTCTTCTGGAGGACAGACACAACACGTTCGAGACCGGCACCGGTATCGACATGTTTAGAAGGTAGGGTGACAAGCTTGCCTCCCTGGATACGTTCCATCTGAATGAAAACGAGGTTCCATAGTTCGATGTAGCGGGCACAATCGCCGTTAACACTGCAGACGTGGCCTTCAACGCCCTGCATATCGCAGAACTCAGGACCGCGGTCGATATGGATCTCGCTGCAAGGGCCACAAGGGCCAACTTCGCCCATTTCCCAGAAGTTATCTTTTTTGCCGTACCTTAATACATGGTCCGGATTTATATCGGTGAGATCTTTCCATAGCTGTTCGGCTTCTTCGTCTGCGCCGAGACCATCATTCTCATCGCCGCCGAAAACAGTAGCGTATAGAGTTGACTTATCGAACTTCCAGACTTCGGTGAAGAGTTCCCATGCCCACTGTATGGCTTCAGCTTTGAAGTAGTCGCCAAACGACCAGTTGCCGAGCATCTCAAAGAAGGTATGATGATAGGTGTCGCGTCCAACTTCTTCGAGGTCGTTATGCTTACCGCTTACACGAATACATTTCTGGCTGTTAACAGCGCTTGGGAATTCAATCTTCTTTGCACCGACAAAAATATCTTTGAACTGGTTCATGCCAGCATTGGTGAACATGAGAGTCGGGTCGTCCATAGGAACGACAGAACTACTAGGTACAAATTTATGGGACTTACTTTCGAAAAAGTCAATAAAGCTTTTTCTTATCTCATTTGCTGATAACACGATATAAACCTCTTGCCAATAATGGCCTTCAAGTCCGGATAACTATATACGAGTTGTTCCGGAATGGATATTACAATCTATTTAAAATGTTATTATTAAAGCGATTAGCATAACAATATTTTACTTTAATCTCAAGTAAATATTGGTTTTTCAGGCCTTTAATGAGGTTTTATTAACGTAAAAAGCTGTTTATTTATCCCATATCTCCATTTAGTGACAACCGTTAGAATCAGTATTATTTGGAAATTTATTTATAATGATAATTTTTACTGTCGATATGCAAAGTACAAAATGAGGAAAGAATAATTATGATAAACACAACGTTACAACAGAAACAACCGGAAAACAGACGAGCAGATAGATTAGAGATCGATTGCAGTCTGAAATTTACACACAATGCCAGCAGCAAGACAATGCGAGGCAGATGCCTGAATATCTCAGAAAATGGAGCGTTAGTAATAGTACCTATGCAGGTGCCAGTAATAGCGGGCCAGAAGATGGAGATAAGTTTCAGCAGCAACGGCATGGGCCAGTTAGAGAAAGTTGGTCTGGAAGCCCCGTCAAATCGCATAAGTGCTGTAGTTACACGCATTGACAGGACACATCTGCTAGAGGATGTTGGAGTAAGAGTAGGCGTAGAATTCGCTTAATAGCTCGTGATCTATCTTGAGAACTGTTTTAGAATGTGAGTATCATTCTGACTTAATTTCAATTTAAGTTGATACTTACTGGAATCGTGATATCAGGCGTTTATCTAAAAATGTCTGTGAAGAAGTTTTTGATCTATTTGGAATATTTGAAGTATCTTTCGTGCTTTTTATTGTTCAGAGATGTCTGAAGATGCCATTTCGGTGTAAAGTTTACTTTAAAAAGCATAATAGATAACTTGAATATATACAGGCAACCTCTAAAAATTCATTCCGGGCTACAAACGGTCTTGATTTTTCCTGAGCTGCGTCACGAAAAACCGTGAACCCCGATGTACATCGGGGTAAATATGCCCGGTTCTTCGTTCCTTGTCAGTAAAAATCAATCCTCGTTTTCGCCTCAAAAGCAATTTTCAGAGGTTACCTACATATTAAGTTCATATATTTTGAAATTATCGCTATAACCGGCTATAATCTGTTTATGACAAAAGCAGAGAATAGAAGCGTATTAGTCGCAATGAGCGGCGGTGTAGACAGTTCGGTTGCAGCTGGTCTTCTCAAGCAGGAAGGCTATCAGGTAAGCGGTTTGTTTATGCGTCTGGGCCAGAATCGCGGATCATCAGAGGATCAGCAGCTGGCCGAGGATGATGCCCGCCGGGTAGCTGATGTACTTGATATAGAGCTGATAACCGCCGATTTTCGAGATGAGCTTCAAGGAATAATAGAGTATTTTGTAGAAGAGTATCGCTGTGGGCGTACGCCGAACCCATGTATAATGTGCAATCGCCGTTTGAAATTTGGCAAGGTTGTAGATTATGCGGTAGATAACGGTTTTGGCTACAGTGCTACCGGTCATTATGCTCGTATGATGGAGACTGATATTGGCATGAGGCTGGCGCGAGCGGTTGACATGAGCAAAGATCAGTCATATTCACTGTTTGGCATGGGCTATGAACGTCAAAGCAGAGTATTATTCCCTACTGGTCATTATAACAAGTCTGAGATTCGTAATATCGCCAAGGATATGGGGTTGCTGGTGCATGATAAAGGTGATTCCATGGAAATCTGTTTTGTTCCCGATGATGATTATATAGCTTTACTGGCAGAGCTGGCTCCTGAGCTAGATAGGCCGGGGAAGGTTATTGATACTTCAGGTAAAGTGGTGGGAGATCATATGGGTGTGCATCGCTTCACTATTGGCCAGCGTAAGGGTTTGAATATTCCGCTGGGCTATCCGGCATATGTGGTTGATATAGATGCTGAGAGTAATACGGTCGTATTGGGAGATAAGCAGTCAGCGTATAGTAAGGAGCTGTATGCTGAAGATATGATCTGGCTGGCGAAAGAGCCTCCGCGTGAGCCGTTCAGGGCTTGTGTTCAGGTACGGTACAATAATCGTAACGCAGCCTCTGGTGAGATAATACCTATCTGGGAAGGCGGGGAGTATAGCGGCAAGATGCAGGTTGTTTTTGATGAGCCGGTTCTGGCAGTAACTCCGGGTCAGGCTTCGGTGGTATATGATGGCGATTTTGTGATGGGCGGCGGCTGGATCAGCAGCAGTAAAGGGGATAGCTGAGATATCAAGGTGTTTGAGCTTGTGTGATTGTTCTGATGAGCTGTTCTGCTGTTCTGTTGAGGTTGGCGGCAGTGTTTTTGATCGAATCGGCAAGAGAGCATGGGCCGGGACAGATACTGTAGGCGGCGGTCAGTCCGAGCTTGTAGAGTGGAGTAAGGTCTGAGTTTATACTGCCGCAAAGGACATATACTGGTATCTTAGCGGAGTAGGCTAAAACGCCAGAGATGACTTTTCCGTCGATAGTAGTTTTGTCGATAGCTCCTTCGCCGGTGATAATAAGGTCGGCATCTTTTATTCTTTGTTGGAAGTTAGTTTCTTTTAATACGGCATCTATCCCAGATGTTATAGTTCCATTTAGAAAAGCAATGATCGCTATGGCAAGTCCGCCAGCTGCTCCGGTGCCAGGTATATCTCTCAGGCTGTGTTGGCAATTGTTTTCGATAACGGTGACAGCGTTGGTATTTGCCTGTTCGGCAATAAGTATTTGGTTATGGTCAGCACCCTTTTGCGGGCCAAATACATAGGCGGCACCACTATTGCCGAGTAAGGTGTTATTAACATCGCTAATGGCAGTGAATGAGCATTTGGAGGTATCTATCTTGATATCTGTTGTGCATATGCACTTTATGTCTTTGTTTAGAGCGGGAGTAAGTGGTTTGGTTATGAGCTGGTCGTTTTGGTCGAAGAATTTTATGCCGAGAGCCTGGGCGAGTCCGCAGCCGCAATCTATTGTGGCAGAGCCGCCCATGCCGATGTAGAAGTTTCGACAACCATTATTCCAGGCGTGGAGTATAAGTTCGCCGACGCCGAATGTGGTGGTGTTTATCGGGTTGCGTTTTTTGGGTGGTAATAGCTCTAGCCCGGCGGCAGCGGCCATTTCAATGATCGCGGTTTTAGCGGAGTCTTTTTCTGATATTAGATATTGGGCGTTTACTGGTGATGAGTCTGGGCCGGTTACGGTACATGATATGTATTGGCCGGAATGGGCGATAGCCTGGATGAGTCCTTCGCCGCCGTCGGAGAGGGGTATGAGCTCTAGTGTAGCGGTTGGTTCTGCTTTTTGGCATCCAGCGGCGATAGCCCGGCAGATATCAGCGGCACGTAGAGAATCTTTGAAGGAGTCTGGTGCAATAACTATTTTCATTCTACGATCTCAGGCGAGTTTTTAATGCATTCGACGACTTTTTCCATTTTGGCAGAGCGAGAGCCTTTGGTAAGTACGACATCGCCAGGAGCGACTATCTCGAGCAGTTTTTGTGCAGCTTCGTCGCTGCTGCTGGCGCTGAATATTTTATCAGAATCCAGTCCGTTATCGCTTGCTGCCTGAGCGGTGTGTCGGCTTAGTTCGCCGGCAGTGATGAGTATGTTAGTTTTGCTTTGTGCGATATTTGTTCCGAGAGATTGATGCATCTGGATCGATTGTTCGCCGAGCTCGCCCATATCTCCGCAACAGAAAATCTTTCTTCTTCCGGGATAATGGTTGAGTACAGAGAGGGCGGCGTTCATGCTGGCAGGGTTGGCATTGTAGCTATCGTCTATTATAGTGACGCCATTGATGAGTTTGATATTTAGTCTGCCGTCGACGGCGTTAAAATCGGCGATGGCGTCGGCGAACTCCTGGGTAGTGATATCCATTCTACGGCATACCGCCAAAGCGGCCAGAGCGTTTGATACATTATGCTGGCCGGGAATGGCAAGTCTAATACGGCATCTGTCATTGGTAGAAAAGCTAATCCCGCCTTTTTCGTCGGGTTGTAGATCTGAGGCTGAAATATTGAATTCCGGATCAAAGCCAAAAGTTATGAGCTTATGCAGGTCGGTATTTATCTTTGCTATAGCGTCTTTGTGTATGCCGTTGCAGATGATAATACCTTTGTCTTTTAGTCCGGAGGTGATCGCGGTTTTTTCAGAGCAAACGCCAGCAATATCTTTTAGTCCTTCGAGATGTGAAGGTCCGATAGTTGTAATTACGGCAATATTAGGCTGTACGATAGTGGAAAGGTAGTGTATTTCGCCGGGAGAGTTGGTGCCAAGCTCGATTACGGCAAAATCATGATCGTGTTCGATATCTAGAATACTAAGCGGAGCGCCAATCGCATTATTGAAGTTTTTAGGAGATTGTGAACCTTTGTGTTTGCGGGCGAGAACATGATATATCATTTCTCTGGTGGTGGTTTTGCCGTTGGAGCCGGTGACAGCGATGATGTTAACGGCACTGATCATTTTCGATCGGTAGTACCTTGCAAGTCTGCCGAGAGATTCGACCGAGTCGTTGACTTTGAAAATGTTAACAGGTCTATCTTTTACCGCAATTGAGAAGTCTATATCCTGATCGATAACGATCCCGGCGGCACCATTAGCTACAGCCTGTTCGATATATTTGTGACCATCGTTATTATGTCCTTTAATCGCAATAAAGAGCTTATCATTGAGATCGCCACGTGAGTCTATAGCGATACCGTGGAAAACGCACTTATTAAGTTGGGTTTTCATAACCGCATTGAGAGCGGTTTTAAGTTCGTCGGCCATTAGAGGTCTCATGTGAATACTCCTTTAGAATGATTCTTCTTCCAGCTGATGAGGCAGGTTCTGCAATGGGCAGCCCTGACATTTTGCTTTAGGTTTACAGTGATTTTTCCCAATTTGTACGATGAGAGCGTGGAACTCGTTGAAAAGTTGTAAGTTATTGTCGATACTAGACATGAAATAGCTTCTGAGTTCGTCATAGTCAGCTTCGGGCTCGATCATCATATGTCTGGTTAGGATACGATAAGTATAAGTATCCACTACGAAAGTAGGCATATCGAGAGCGTAAAGCAAAATGGAGTCTGCGGTTTCTCTGCCAATCCCTTTAACTTCTAGCAATTGTTCTCTTATGGAATAAAGGGGCAGATCTTTGAGGCTATCGAGGTCACCGTCGCACATCTGGGCGAGCCAAATGCAGAGATTTTTCAGTCTTTTAGTTTTAACATTGAAATAGCCGGCGGGCCTGATAAGTTCAGCAATAGTCTCGTTTTCCGCATTTATAAACGCGTCAAGTGAGAGCATATTGGCATTTTTGAGGTTGTTTATAGCTTTTTCAACATTGGTCCAGTTGGTGTTCTGGGTGAGTACGGCTCCAACCATGATTTCAAAAGTGGAATTTCCTGGCCACCAGTGCTGGGGGCCGTAATGATTGTAAAGTGTTTCGTATATTGATTTTAGGTTGTTTGTTGTCATTGTTGATTTTTTTTGACTTGTGTAGATATAATCATTAGTTTATACAATAAAAAATAATACAGCTAACGGCTTTTTTTAGCAATGTTTAATGCGTAAAATCGTTAGAATCCTGCTGATGATAAAAGGCGAGGATAAAAAGTGAATAAATTGAGTTTTAGTAGTGAAAAATGTCATTTTTTGCTCACAAAAAAGAGCGAAAAAACCGACAAGTAGAAAAACTAGTTTAGCGAATTAGAAAGAAAGCGAAAAGTGAGGACTTATGAAAATGGCTGATGATATGGCTATTTTAATCGTTGTTGACAGCATGGAGAAGGCTGAGCGTTATATGACCCTGATGGAGGATCATGATATATCAGTCGAGAGCAGCGACGAGGAAGGCGGCAAAAAGGGCAGTGTAGCGGTCCTTGTGCCTGAAGATATGCTAGAGGAGGCGAAATATATCCTTCGCCAGGCGGATAGTTTTGCAGATGATGCAGAGAATGAATTTGATTCATTTGACGATGATGGAATGGAAGATGAAGAAGATGATTACTCGGATTTTAGTCCGTTAGATGATGACGAGGACGATTACGGGTATGATGATGAAGATGAAGACGATATTTATGGTGGCGATGACGAAGAAGATGACGGCTATGGCGGTTACGGCGGCTATGGCAACGAGGAAGATGATGACTATTATTGAGCCCGGGCAGGAGTCTGGAGCTTGCAGAAATAACCTATGAAATAACAGAGAGATTGAGTGTTGTAAACGGAGGCAGGAGAATCGAATGGCAGAACAGAATGTAATAGAAGCAGTAGAAGAAGAAAAGCTTGAGGCTGGCCAGGTTGCTCGTAAGAGTAAGGATCGTCGCAAGGATGATCGTCGCAGCGGGATGGACCGTCGTTGTGCAGCTGTCAAGAGCTATAGCGGTCCGGAAAGGCGAGGCAGTGAGGAAGAGCGTCGACATGATATGGAAAGACGCCGCGGTCCAGGTCGTCGTCGTGCAGACGAGAGACGCAGTGCAGAAGAGGGTGAAATGACAGATGAGCAGTTTACCTTTATCAAAGCGATCGAAGAATATAAGCGGGTAAATAAGCGTCCATTCCCAAGTTATACCGAAATACTGGAAGTGGCAATAGCTTTGGGTTATCGTAAGGTAGCTGATCCGCAGACAATATAATCATCAAACTGGCCGATGGCCATTTTGATAGTAGTTAGAAGTTAGAATTTAGTAGTTAGCTACTTCTAGCTTTTAACTTTGGTAAGTAGGTCAGTATGACCTGATTTATCTTATTTATAGGGGGAGAGTTGATTCTTGCGGTTTGGGGATTGCGGGAGTCGGCTTTTGGTGGATTTTTTTGGCAATTGCAGCAACAGTACCGCGATGGGGGGTAAAATGTTTAGCAGAGAGCCACATAAAGCCGGTCTTCGGCTTAGTCATACATCCGCATTGGTAATGCACTGGGGTAAGAGTGTTTACCGTGATATCTATGCCCAGGAATATGTAAACAGGCTTGACCTGAGTGAAGGTCAGGAACTGGTCGAGTCATGTAATGTTATCTGTCCCTGGTATTCTGAGATTATAATCAATCGCAAGTTTTATATACGTAAGCTGCTGGAGCAGTATTATAAGCGTATCGAAGGTCGTTTTCAGATGATAATACTGGCGGCAGGTGCAGATCCGCTGTCGCTGGAGGCATTGCACCGTTTTGGCGATAAGCTGGATAGAGTGATAGAGGTCGATATAATGGACCAAAGTGCCAAGGAGTACATAATGGGTGATGTAGCTTCTGACCTGGTTCGCAATATAAGTTTTGTACAAGGTGATGTACGGGATAAGGATCTATTGAAGCGAATGGAGAGTTTTGCCGGCTATGATCCAGGTAAGCCTTCGTTTATTGTAGCTGAGGGTATAAGCTATTTTCTGACGAAAGTTGAGTTGGAGCGTCTGTTCTTTGAGTTTAGCAGTATAGAACGTCATAATATGATGGTTATGGATTATCTACTATCAGATGATCATGTCGGAAAGGACTATGTTGGCATTCCAAGGCAGATAGTTGAGACGGTAATGGCTTATATAACCGATTCGGATGATACGGGCGAATATATTTCCTATGGTGCAGATGAAGTATCTCGTATCTATGAGTCATGTAAATGTTATACGAGCTGTTTCTATCCGCAGAGTATAATGGAGCATTGCCGAAAAGGGATATATGCCTATTTTCACCCGGATAATGATGGCTGGGTGGCACTGTCGTCAGGTAATATTTAATTATACAGGAAGTAAGGTTGTAAGGGGTGGATTGGCCGCTTTGCGGCCAGGTTAGTTTAAATAGTATATTAACTTCTTCTTTTACTTGTAGCATAGTCGGTATTTTTTCAGGATTGGTTTAGTTCCTGCTGGTAGCGTCTGATCATGTCAGACCTTGTTACCATGCCGATGTATTTGCCGTTTTCGGTTACAGGGAGCGAATTAACGGCATGTGCTGCGAATAGGTCGAGTATTTTATCGAGTGTTTCATCAGGGGTAATTAGAGGGATACTTTCGCGGGTAAGTTCGCCAGCGACAAGTAGTGGTACGGCTTCAGGTTGGAGGAGTGCATCTCTGAGGTCGTTTTCATTCAGGGTGCCTATGTATTTTTCCTCATGGATGACAACGAAGTCGGCGTGTTCATGGCCGATAGCCATATTGATAACGTCGAGCAGTGGGGTGTCATAGTCTACGATAAGGATATCTTTGTGCATAACCTGACTGACGGAGATGTTTCTGAGTATAGCTTTGTCAGAAATTGATTGGTAGTCAACGCCACGTCTGGTGAGTTTGAGTGTGTATATTGACTCTTTATAGAGTAGTTGGGCGAGTATGAGAGCTCCGGTAACCGCGAGCATAAGCGGGAGCATGACCTGGTAGTCTCTGGTCATTTCAAAGACGATCATAATAGCGGCCATAGGAGCGTGGGTTGTGGCGGCAACGACAGCAGCCATGCCGACGAGTGCGTAATTGGCGGGGTTGACTTCGCTGAGTATTCCGGTGTTTTGGAGGATAATACCGAAGAAATAGCCGCAAACAGCACCTAGGAAAAGAGATGGTGCAAAAACACCACCACTACCACCAGAGCCCAGTGTGCAGCAAGTAGCTAATGATTTCATTATCATAAGTGCCAGCAGGCTGACCAGAGTTAGGTTTATAACATTATCTGAGCTTGTTATGGATTGGATACATAAGCCAATAACAGGATAGCTATTGCCGAAGATGGTTGGCTCGTTAATGCTATTGTCGCCGAGGCAATTGGTCATTATTATGCCAAGTACACCGAGCAGTACAGCACCAAGGACGGGTTTGAGTATATAGTGGATCTTTATCTTTTTCTCGAACAGATCTTCGGTAGCGTAGAGCATCTTGGTGAAGCCAACGGCCGGGAAAGCACAGATCAGTCCGAGTAAAATGTAGAAGATGGTCTCAGGCCAGGTGAAGGAAAAGCTGGAGTTTAAGATAGGGAAGATTGCGGCATTTTTGCCAAGTACAGTACTAACGGTAACCGAACTCATAACTGAGGCGATAAGAACAGGAGAGAAAGTTTTGAATTTCAGGTCTCTAAGGAAAATTTCGAGGGCAAAGAGCACGCCGGCAATAGGAGCGTGGAAGATGGCGGAGATACCAGCAGCGGCACCACAGCCGACGACAATAGTCATATAGTTTTTTCTGAGTTTTAGTTTTTGCCCAATACTAGAGCCAAGAGCGGCGCCGATCTGTATAATAGGTCCTTCGGTACCGGCAGATCCACCAGAGCCAATGGTAAGAGCGGAGGAAATAGCTTTTGCGATAGCGACACGTCCTCTGATGATACTGTTTTTTCTGGCGATAGCGTCCATAACTTCCGGCACGCCGTGACCTCGAGCTTCTCTGGCGAAGAAATAGGTAATCGTACCAACGCAAAGAGCACCGATAGCAGGGAGTATGATAAGGTAGAACCATTTGCCAGCGTAAATACCTGTAGACTCGCCACTTCCATAGCAGAAGTTGTGAGCAACCTCGATAAGCCAGGTAAAAGCAATGGAACCAAGTCCGGTTAGTACGCCGACGGTCATAGCAATAATGATAAGCATGGAATCTTCGTGGAATCCTAGCTTACGAATTAATCCCTGTATTTTATGTTTCAACATCGGGCTGGCCGGGTGTGTGTTTGTAGTAGTCATTTCTGTCTCTAAGTACTGTATTTTGTTGTTAATGAACGCAAAGTGTTCTATAATACAAAAGTCACGGGGTATGTGTCAATGATGATAACATTTTTTTAATTTGAATATACATAAGTTTAGGTAAAGATAGTTAAAATGATAGGCATATCAAAGTTATATTGCGGTACGGTAGAGGTTTCAGATCCGCTGAGGTATGGTCGGCATTCGAGTAAGCTGCCAAGTCATTTATTGCAGTTTTCATCAGATAAGCGTCCGGTTGTGGTTTGGAATGTTACTCGTAAATGCAATTTGAGATGTAAACATTGTTATTCACATTCGGATTATAAGGATTACGGGGGAGAGTTAAGTACAAGTGAGGGTTTTGCCTTGCTGGATGACCTGGCGAGCTACGGTGTGCCTGTGGTATTGTTTAGCGGAGGCGAGCCATTGACCCGTCCGGATTTGCCGGAGTTGATCGCTTATGCGCGTACGGTAGGTTTACGAGCGGTTATATCAACCAATGGTACGCTTATTACTCAAGAGAGGGCTGACCATTTTGCTGAGTTGGGTTTGAGCTATGTAGGTGTCAGTCTTGATGGTCTGGAGGGTACGAATGATAAGTTTCGTGGAGTGCCGGGTGCGTTTGAGCGTGCCTTGTCTGGTATAAGGCATTGTCAGCAGGCGGGTGTGAAGGTTGGTCTTCGATTTACAATCCATAAGAAGAATGTAGGTGATATTGACGGTGTATTTGATCTATTAGAATCAGAGAATATTCCACGAGTGTGTTTTTATCATTTGGTATATGCCGGGCGGGGCACAGGAATGGTTGAGGATGATCTGAGCCATGAAGAATCACGCAAGGCGGTGGATAAGATAATAGATCGTACGGCAGATCTGTATAGTCGCGGTATAAAGAAAGAAGTGCTGACGGTAGATAATCATGCCGACGGTCCATATATATATTTGCGTCTGCTTCAAGAGGGTAATGAAAAGCGAGCGTCCGAGGTGATGGAGCTGCTCAAGATGAACGGGGGCAATAGTACTGGTATTGGTATTGGCTGTGTGAGCTGGGACGGTAAAGTGTACCCGGATCAGTTCTGGCGTCATGAAGAGCTTGGCGATGTGACAAAGAAGAAGTTTTCAGAGATATGGTCGGGTCTGGATAATGATCTGCTGGTGAAGCTTCGGGATCGTAAGCAGTATATCAAGGGGCGTTGTGCAGGGTGTCGGTTCCTGAATGTGTGTAATGGTAATTTCCGTGTGCGGGCAGAAGCAGTTACGGGCGATATCTGGCAGGCGGACCCGGCGTGCTATCTGACAGATGAAGAAATTGGACAATAGCAGATAGTTTTTGTTTGTTTTTATGTGTAGAAACAGTGAGCTGTCTTTAGTGCAAATTCTTCGTAAATGCTTGTGAAATTCTTTGTTAATGTAAGTTTTCTTGTATATAATGGTTTTTTGATAATCGTTTTCGCGATATTTTAAAAATCAATAATCTTTTTCGTTTCGTAGATTTATAGTTCGCAATTATATGGGCTTGTTGGGTGAGACTATCAAGTTATTCATGTAATAAATGAAAGATAACATTTTATACAGGGAATTAGTAATGAAGAAATGTATGATACTACTATCGTGTTTAATGTTCGTTTTTATGATTTCAGGTTGCGGTAAGGATGAAGCCGGCGGAGAATCGGTAATCAATCTATCGTACAGTATCTTTTTCCCTCCTACTCATGTTCAATGTCAGACTGCGCAGTTGTGGGCAGATGAGATCGGTTCGCAGACAGGCGGTCGGGTGAAAATCACTTTATATCCGGCAGGTTCTCTGACCAAGGCTCCGCAATGTTATAATGGAGTTGTAACTGGAATTTCTGATATTGGTATGAGCTGTTTTGCATATACCCGCGGTCAATTTCCTTTGATGGAAGGGTTGGATCTGCCGCTTGGTTATCCAGATGGCAAGACCGCCAGTCGTGCGGCCACTGCGATGTATGATAAGTATAAGCCGGAAGAGATGAAAAATGTGCACGTCCTGTATATTCATGGTCATGGGCCTGGGATACTGGCATCGAAAAAAGATGTGTCAAGTCTGGAAGATATGTCGGGCTTGAAGGTTCGTGCTACCGGTTTATCAGCGAAGATAGTTGACCGTCTGGGCGGAGTGCCGGTAGCGATGAGTCAGGGCGAGACCTATGAGGCATTGCAAAAGGGAGTAGTGGAAGCTACATTCTGTCCGATGGAGACATTGAAGGGGTGGAAGCAGGGCGAGGTGATCGAGTCGGTTACAGATTCATCGGCGATCGGATATACAACCTCGATGTATGTAGTAATGAATAAGGCGAAATGGGACTCGTTACCGGATGATATTAAGTCTGTATTTGACTCTGTAAGTAAGAAGTGGGTGGATAAGCATGGCGAAGCCTGGGACGTTGCAGACCAGGAAGGTAAAGAGTATGTAGAGTCATTGGATAAGAAGTTTCTCCCGCTGGCAGATGGCGAACAGGAAAAGTGGGTAGCGGCAGTTGAGCCGGTAGTTGATGAGTATATCAAGGCGGCAGAGTCGAAAGGTTTGCCGGGTAAAGAATTTGTTGAAGATATCAGAGTGATAATAAGTGAAGCAAAGTAACGGTTGGTGATAGCAGATTGGCAAAGATAATAAGAATATATAATAAGTCACTGCGGATGGTCGTTATGCTGCTGGCGGGGTTGTCGGCTCTGTCGGTATTGGCAATGGTCCTGATAGTTGTGATAGATGTAGTGCTGCGTATGTTGAGGCTGCCGGTGACAGGAGCGTATGATCTGGTGAAAGTGGCAGGCACAATAGCGATCGCGGCTTCGTTTCCGTATACGACAGCGGTAAGAGGTCATGTAGCGATTGAGTACTTTTTCCATAAATTTAATCGTCGCGGTCGAGTAGTGATAGATACTCTGGTGCGTTTAATGGCGATGGTGTTTTTTGTATTTGCATCGTGGCAGTCGTTTTGTTACGGCAGTACCTTGCGTGAGTCGGGGCTGGTGTCTCTGACATTACAGATGCCGGTGTTTTGGCTGGCTTACCTGATAGGCGTCATATTTTTAGTTGTGGTGCTGGTGATATTTGAGAATATGCTTCACCCAGGCAAGGAGTTTATCAAGCCATGAGTCCATTAGCAATAGGAGTTTTGGGATGTGTGGGGATGGTGCTGCTGCTGGCGTTGAGTATGCCGGTAGCGTTTGCGATGGCTATCACCGGAGCAGTTGGGTTTGCATTGATCGTGAACTGGTCGGCGGCATTGAATATGATGACCGTTGATCTGTACGATACCTTTTCGAGTTATTCACTCACAGTTATCCCGTTATTTATATTGATGGGTCAGATCTCATTTCATGCGGGGATAAGCAGTAAGTTGTTTAACTCAGCGTATAAATGGCTGGGGCGTCTGCCGGGCGGGATGGCTATCTCGACGATAGGTGCGTGTACGGCTTTTGGTGCGATCTGTGGTTCAGGTCCGGCTACGGCTGCGACCATGGCGTCGGTAGTATTGCCGGAGATGAAGAAGTATAATTATGATATGGAGCTGGCGACGGGAGCTGTTTCAGCGGGGGGTAGCCTTGGTATGCTGATCCCGCCGTCGGTGGTGTTTATAGTTTATGCACTGTTGACGGAGCAGTCGATAGGAGAGCTGTTTATTGCCGGGATAGTGCCTGGCGTTATGATAGCGTTACTCTTTTCGCTGGTCATTGTATATAATTGTCTGAGGCGACCAGAGCTGGGGCCGGTAGGTCCGAAGTTTACATTTGCAGAGAAGCTAAAGTCGCTGCTGGGAATAATTGATACGCTATTACTTTTTTTACTGGTGATAGGCGGGATGTTTTCTGGTAAATTTACTCCGACAGAGGCAGCCGCGGTAGGGGCGTTTGGCTCTATAGTAATTGCTATGGTACAAAAGAAGTGCAGCGTTAAGATGTTGAAGCGATCGCTGTTGGAGACGATTCGCACATCATGTATGGTAATTGTGATAGTGGCAGGAGCAACGATCTTTGGTCATTTTCTGGCAGTGTCGCAAATTCCATCACGATTGGCGGAATTTCTGGCGTCGCTGCCGCTGCCGGGCTGGTCTATCATTGGCTTGATAATATTGTTCTATTTACTGGCAGGCTGTTTTATTGATGCGTTGGCATTGATAATATTGACAACGCCGATTTTTTATCCGGTGATCCTGGAGCTGGGTTATAACTTAGTCTGGTTTGGGGTTTTGCTGGTAGTGGTTACGCAGATGGGGGTGATTTCTCCGCCTGTTGGGGTGAATGTATATGTGGTGAGCGGTATAGAACGAGATGTGCCGCTACAGACTATTTTTAAGGGTGCTTTGCCATTTTTGTTGATGCTGGTAGTGTCGGCGTTTTTATTGTTATTGTTTCCGCAGATCGCATTATTTCTTCCTGGCTTAATCAGATAAAGGAAAGATTATGGAAAATCTAGCTCAGCTTTTTAATAATGTCATGGTATGTACGGATTTTTCAGTAAACTCGGATTTTGCATTTAACTATGCAATAGAGGTGTGTCGGCGTTCGGAAGGGAGCAGTTTGCATTTACTGCATGTTATCCCGGAGGCGGACGCTCAGTTCTGGAAGACGTATATTTATGAGTATGATGGCGATGTAGACCTAAAGGCGAAGGCGGATATTGATCAAAAGGTAGAAGAGTATAAGAGGCGAATTCCTGATGGTATAGAATTTTCAGTTGCTATCCGTGTGGGAAAGGATCACCAGCAGATATTGAATTATGCAGAAGAGATTGATGCTGATCTGATAGTATTGGGCCGTAGGAGCAAGAATAACTTTCAGAAAGCCTTTATGGGAGATATAACAGAGAAAGTATGTCGGTCTGCAAATTGTGCGGTATTGGTTATGCCACTATCTTATCAGGAGAAAAGGTCTGGTAGTAGTTGCTGAGTAATAGTGGCTTGTTAACGGGTTCTGTTAGTGAACGATTTCTGATAGTTTAAGTATTTCAGAGTTTAGAATTTCTGCTAGTGAGTTTAGCTCTTCGGATGCGCTGGCAGCTTCTTCGGCGCAAGTTGTATTTTTCTGGGTTGAGAGGTCGATATCTCTAATAACGCAGTTGACTTGTAATATGCCGTCGTTCTGTTCTTGACTGTCGTGAGAAATTTCAGATACGATCTCAGATATTTGTAAGATTTTAGCAGTTATGCAGTCGAGGGTACTGGCGACATTTTTTGTTATAGCTGTTCCATTTTTAGCTTTGATCATCGATTGTTCAATTATGTCAGCAGTGTTTTTAGCAGCTTCAGCGCTTCTGGACGCCAGTGATCTTACTTCTTCAGATACTACAGCGAACCCTTTTCCTGCTTCACCTGCTCTGGCGGCTTCTACGGAAGCGTTTAGAGCCAGCAGGTTAGTTTGGAACGCTATTTCGTCAATAGCTTTCATTATACGAGCGGTATCTTCAGCTGCTTTATTGATATCTTCAATAGCAGTTATCATTTCATGCATAGCTTGTGTACCCTGATTGGCTGTTTCTTTGGTTTCGAGGGCTAGTTTTTCCGCATTGTTGACCCTGTTGACATTGTCTTTTGTAGTATTTGAAATTAACTCAAGATTGGCAGATGTTTCTTCTATTCCGGCGGATTCTTTGGCAGTATTGGTTGCAAGTTGTTGAGAAGTAGATGATATTTGTATCGAGGCAGAAGTAACAACAGAGGAGTTGTTTTTCAGGTTGCTGATGGCAGACGTTATCGGTTTGTTTATAGTTATATTAATTATAAGGTAATAAAGCAGAGAAATGGCTATAAGAGAGCAGATTACATAAACTATAGTTTTAGTCATAGTCACAGCTATTTCATGGTCAGCTTTGTTAAGGGATTGTATGACCTGGAAAACGCCATGTACTTCACCTACGTTCCAGTTTTCCATTTTTGCGCCGGTAGGGTCCAGTCCATTACTGTTGCCCCATAACTTTTCAGAATTGGCTGGATTACCGTGGCAGGCCATGCAGGTTTCAGTAAGTTCTACAGGTCTGTAATACCTGACGCAGTTGTTTTCTTTGTCCAATTCGTAGAACTCGTTTAGCTTTTTCTCTTCGATAATTTTCATAGCGCGTTCTTCGTCAGGGTTTGGTGTGTTTTTCTGTTGGCGTGGATTAAACTTGGCGACACGGAAGCTGTAGTTACCTTCGTCAGCTTTTTTCATTGCTGAATTCCACGCGGTGACAACAGGAACGGCTGCCAGGACTTTATTCATGTTACCCTCATGGGCGAATTTTTTCAGGGCATCGGTATTAAAAATTCCAAGTTGCCATTTTTCTTCCATTTCCTGACGAGCGGATTCTGCGGCAAGCACTACTGCTCTGGCTTTTTTTACATATGAATCTACTACCCGGTTTTTTTCGTGGAAGTAGAAAGCGACCATTAATGATGTAACCAGCAAGAGTGGTGTAATTACGCCAATTGTTATTATTTTTGTTCTTATAGTCATATAATTCACCATAATTATTTGTTATTTAGGTTGAAAATAATTCCTAATTATTGTATCAGACTTCAATATATGGAAATTAAATTGAAAACATTATTGTAGTATGGTGTGTTGGATAGTGGTTTTGTAGTAGTGTAAGTTGTGGTAAAAAAAGTAAAGATTAATTGTTGTAAGATGTTAAAATAATAGTTTGTGGCTTTACAGTATTTGTGAGCTTTTACCTATAAGTCCAATAATTACATTGAAGCTTTTTGGTTAAGAGTTCTATGTTTTGTTGGCATTGGAGATGGTTATAGGGCTTTGTGTGGTTTTTTTGTGGTGAAAATGTTATGGTTTTAGGCGATATGCTGCTTAGGAAGTACATTTATGTTACTGTTTTGAGTGTTTATCGGCAGTTGAGTCCTATAAAAATGATGTTAAGGTTTTTATAATATGTGTAAGTTGTATTGTGTTGGCTATATGATGTTGTGTATAAAGCTTTTATGATAATTATGCAGTTGGTTGGGATGTTTTTAGGTATTATTTATTTGAGCCAGGGTGTTAAATAGGTCGAGCTCTATAATGTTGTTATTAACTAATAATATAGACTAATAATCATTGGGGGATAGATATGGCTATTTTAACATGGAATGAAAAGTTGTCAGTTGGTGTGCCAGAGTTGGATAATCAGCATAAGAAGCTTATCGATCTGGTGAATAACTTTTTTGAAGCTTTGAAGTCTGGTAGTTCCAGTAGCGTAATTGGGGCATCGATGCCGGTGCTGCAGAACTACGTTAATAAACATTTTGCCGAAGAAGAAGCGTTTATGAAGAAGATAGGTTACCCCAAAATAGCAGAGCATCATGCGATACATGTTGAGCTGGGTGAAAAAGTGGAGAAGCTATCAGCAGCCTTAGCATCAGGAAAAGAAGTAAATGCTTTGAAGGTAGGTCAGTTTTTTAAGAATTGGCTGGTGGAGCATATAGTGCGAGAAGATTCGCAGTATGGTAAATTTGCAGCTCAGATGTCGGCGAAATGAAGCTTAGGAGCCGGCATTAAATAATGCACCAGTGACATTGAGAGCGTTAAATGCTGCGTGCATAAGTATGGCTATAAGTATTGAATGATGTTTGGTAAATACGTATCCAAAGAAAGTGCCAAGAACCAGCAGGGCAGGGAAATGCTGCGGATTGGCGTGCATGAGTGCAAAAATAATGGCGCCGAAGATAATGCCGAGCCACTTACTTCTGGTGATATTTATCAATGAAGTTTGAATTATGCCGCGAAACAGGCATTCTTCGAGTATCGGTGTGATAATAGAAGTAGATATATACATAGCTGATATGGTGAGTATATTCTTAGAGTTTTCAGAGAACATTTTTAGATACTCATGCTGCTGTATCTGGTTGTAATTAAAGAGAGAGCAGATGTATACGGTTATGGTAAGGATGAAAGCGGCAAGACCATAGGCTGGAATACTATAGCAAGCAGCGGTGAATATATTAGCGGGCACTTTATTGAGTGGCGGCAGTATAGCTTTAATGCCTTTAGTGTATCGGGTGTTGAGAATGGGTAATAGCATTGCGACGGCAAGTGAGTTGCATATCGAGTTTGCTGAGAGTTTGCGTAGCATAGAGCTATCTTCATTAATAAAAACAGAGGCCAGACCAGAGATGAGAATAAAAATGGCCAAAGCAGCAATGATATCGAGAACAGAGAAGTTGTTAGACGGTACTTCTACGTTTTTAAGAGAAGATCTTCCCAAATCATGCCTGATAAGCCATTTTATCAGGGTAATGACAGCAAAGAAGATCCAAACAAGTTGAAGTGTTTCAAGTTCCGGCAAAATAGTAATTCCTCAAGTTTTCCTGTCTACAGTAGTTTCGTACAGGTTTATCTTACTTTACATTAATGAACAGTCAAGTATTGTTTGTTTGAGTTGTTATTTGATATTGTGTAAAATTGTCATGATATGGATTATTTGACTGATATACATTGTCATTTGCATGAAAAAGATTTCGATCATGATCGTGCAGAAGTAATCGCCCGGTCTAAAAGTGTGGGGATTGGTCGATTTATCTGTAACTCCGGCAGTATGTCTGATATTGAAGAGGTAAGCTCTCTGGCCCATGAGTATGAGGAAGTAATACCGTGTTATGGTGTTCATCCCTGGTTTACTTCGGGGTTGGAGGATGGCTGGCAGGATGTATTGTATGCGAAGTTAAAGGCTGGTGAATGTGGGGTAGGTGAGATCGGTCTTGATGGCTGGCGAAAAGGAATTGAGCCAGTTGAAGAGCAACTTGAAGTGTTTCGTACTCAGCTGGCAATGGCACGAGAATTGGAAGTTCCGGCGATGATCCATTGTCTGAAGGCAGCAGATGAAATGTTTGAGGTGTTGAAGGTTGATGGTGGGCCCAGGTGTGGTTTTTTGCTTCATGCATATAGCGGGCCCTGGACAATGGTTGAGCCATTGGTGAAGTTAGGTGGGTATTTCAGCTTTTCGCATGCATGTTTGGCGAGTGATCGGAGGAAAGCCCATAAAGTGATAAGTACAGTTCCTTCGGAGCGTTTTTTACTTGAGTCAGATAGTCCTGATCTTGTTGGGCCGGAGGCATTCAGGCGATATAGTATTCGCCGGAATGATGGGAGGTTTCGTCAGGAGCCTGCGAATATAATGGCAGCTTTAGATGGATTTGCTTCAATCAGGGGCGAGAGATCAGATCAACTACGCAGTCAGATAATGGAAAATACTGAAGGTTTCTTAGCTGGCATAGTATCTGGTCGGTAGTTTTTATAATTCCAGTCATTTCATATTTTACTTCACATTAATGCCCATTAATAATAAAATTACATAGTTTTGAGGGCTGATCCATTTATTTGGCCAGCATCCGCAGACGTTCGGCGTTATGTAATAGCGCAGGGGCGAGTTACTATAGTGTGTAGTATCTGTGTGGTAGATATTTAAGTTCTTGTTTCATAGAGGATTTCAGAAAGAGGCGTAAAAGGTTTTTGTATGGATATTTATATTAATAGTGAGTCAATAGAGCTGAACTACGATTCTGAGAATACCCTGGCAGATGTATTGAGTCTGGTGCAGGATAACTTTTTTGAAACAGGTAATATAGTAACCGGCATAATAGTTGATGGTGAAGTAGTCCAGCCGGAGAGGCTGGCAGAGCTTAAGCAGGCGGCAGCAGATTCCTTTGGCGAGGTCAATCTGGTAGTACGTCCGGCGAACCGCTTTGCGGCCGAGGGTTTATTGACGGTATGCGATCATCTGGAATTCAGTATAGCATTGCGAACCGATGTAGTGGATGCCCTGCAGCAGGGCAAAGCTCAGTATGCTATGGAGAAACTAGGAGAATATGTTCAGTTTTGGGCTGGATTGCAGAGTACTCTGGGTAGTGCCTGTCGTCTGGTCGGAGTGAATATAGAAGAGCTAGAAGTATTTGGTGAAGATGGTTCAGAGCCTATCTTGATAGTAGAACATATAAAAGAATTATCAGAGCAGTTGAGTGAAGTGAAAAATGCTCTGGAGTCTGGTGATCTGGTATTATTGGGAGATATTCTGGGTTATGAGTTTGCAGATCTAACTGACAGCTGGCGAGATATCTTGCAAAAAATGGCATTGCAGTTTGACCCGGAGTGTGAATAAATCTTATATTGTAACAACGGTAAGGTTTTAGGATTCATTGTAGAGAATAACCTTGTAAGAATAGGTGAATATAACAATTTTGAGTAAAGCAGAACAATTTAAGGGTAAGTTTATAGTAATTGATGGCCCCGATGGTGCGGGAAAGAGTACACAGGCTCAGATGTTAAGTGCCTATCTTAATGGTAGTGGAGTGGCGACAGAGCTGGTACGGGACCCGGGTGGGACAAGCATAGGCGAAAAGATCCGTGCGATATTATTGGATAACGCAAATGCTGCAATGAGTGTACGTTGTGAAACTCTGTTATATATGGCAAGCCGAGCTCAACTATATCATGAGAAGATCGCTCCAGCACTTGCAGCGGGAAAATGTGTATTGTCGGATCGTTGGGTGTCAAGTACATATGCGTATCAGGCGATAGCAGGCTGCGATGGCGCGAGATTGGTTTTGTCATTGGCAGATGCTGCTCTGGAGCGGGCATGGCCAGATAAGACAATAGTGCTGGACGTTCCATCTGAGCTGGGTTTGCAGCGAGTGGGTAAAGAGCGGGATCGTATGGAGAATAAATCGATGGAGTTCCATAAAGCCGTTCGTCAGGCGTATTTAGATCTGGCAGGGATTCGTGAAGATTTTTCTGTGGTAGAAGCTTCAGGTAGTGTTGAAGAAATTCACAGTGAGATATTATCAATACTTGAAGTATTATAGTGTTTTAGTTTATCGCTGTTTTTTTATTCAAATTGGTGTCGGTTGATTTTTTTCAGTTAACTGCGTAGTCATGTCTTTGTATATCATACGTAAAACCTATTTGAGCTTAGGGGTAGGTGCAATAATCAGCCCGACAGGCAGGTCCCATAATAATAGTAGTATTGGTTGTTTTCGCGGTGTCATTTCGTAAATAAGTTTCATTACATAGAACCTGATACTGAAGTCAGTTTATAACTGGTTATTTGGTAACATAGTATGTATGATTCGGTTAATCGGATAGTCATTTCACTTTCTCATTCTATTCAATTTTAAAAACTTAATTATTTATTAATAATCAACTTATCGTGAAGCTATTTGTCACCGATACATCAGAAGTGCATATTGGTATGTTCTACCACTTTAAATGCATCAGGCAAGTTCATAATGTCATATGTTTGTGTTATCATTAAATATGTATGAACAATTTTTGCCAGCATTTGAACATAGGATAATTTCGTTGCGAAATATGAACTGGAATTGCAAAGTAAACTGGAAGTTGTAAATAAATGACATTAAACAACAAAATGCCCATAATAATCATATCACTTTTAGTGTTAGCAGTAACGACATTCTACTTGGGCAGGATGCGTAGTGAAGATGTATATGTAGCCAGTATGCAAAAGCACAATTCAGGTAGAATAGTAAGTAATTATTATCTGGACCTTTCGATCGAAGAATTGCTAGAGATAATCGTTGTTCCAGATGATGTACCATTGGGTAGTGTTGGTTATCGCTATGATACGCGAACCTTCCAGGTAAAAAGAGTTATCAAGGAACTATATGTTTGAGGGCCCTGATAGCGGGTGGATATGCGGAAAAAGATATTACAATTAGTATTGCTTATACTGCTTATGTTCATGGCGGTCCCGCTTTATGCTCAAGAGAGCATGAGCAGTGCCGATCAGGCCAAAGAATATAAGGTAAAAGCGGCATTCATATATAACTTTATGAAGTTTGTAGAATGGTCCAATATGGATAAAGGGAAGGACGCCGGCAGTCGTGATTCGATATTCCTTTCGGTAATAGGCGACGATCCATTTGATGGGAATCTCAGCGTACTAACTAAGAAGACGATAAATGATAAGAAGATCGTTCTGAGATATTTTGACCGTCAGGTACTGGCAGATGAACAGCAGAAGGAGTTGTTTTTAGAAACTCAGGTATTGTTTGTCTGTAAATCGGAGGTTGATAGATACGGCGAGATAATAAAAGAGTTTGAAGGCAGATCGGTACTGACCATAGGAGATGAAAGTACTTTTGCCAAAGACTACGGGATAGTCAGTTTTGATATTGAAAGCGGCAAGATCTGCTTTGATATTAATTTTAATATTGCCAAGAATAACGGAGTAAAGATCAATGCAAAGCTATTGAAATTGGCGAGGAAAGTATATAAAGATTAGTGGTGAAAAGTTATGGCTTCTAAACGGATAAAAACAAAGCTTATAAAAATAATAATGAAGGTGTCACTGGCAAGTATTGTGGCGTCAAGTTGTTGTTTTATGTTATGGTTTTCTTATATATTCAAGTCAAACCTTGAAAAAACTCTGGAAGTACAGGCTGAGATCACAGCAGAGAATTGCAGTGCGGCTCTGGCGTTTGAGGATAAGACAGAAGCTGCCAATGTTCTTTCATCATTGAAGTATAATAAGAATATCGCTGGTTGTGTATTGACAAATAAGTCGAATGAATACTTTGCTTCATATCCTGCAGAGCTTAACGATTCGATAGATGAAAGTGACCATCTGGTAATTGACTATATGATCAACCTTGAAGGTGAGCATATGGGCAGTTTGCGCATATATGGATCGTATAGTCAGTTTTATAATACGATGTATTATGGAGCGGCGGCAGTTACGATTTTGGTAGTGGTGTGTTTTGGCTTTTCATATGTGTTGGGTGAACGATTACAGCGTTTGATATCAGGGCCAATATTGGCATTAAAAGATACAGCGTTGCATATTACAAAGAACCAGGATTATTCTATGCGAATGGAGAATAATACTGAAGATGAGTTGGGCGATCTGGCAGATGCATTTAATGAGATGCTGGTTCAGATCCAGGCGAGAGACCGCGAGCTGCAGAGTTATAATAAGGAACTGGAAGATAAAGTTGAGGAGCGTACATCTGAGTTGGAAGAGGCAATGGTGAAAGCTCAGCATCTGGCAGAGAAGGCGCAGGTGGCCAATCGTGCGAAAAGTGAGTTTCTGGCAAATATGAGTCATGAACTACGCACGCCAATGAATGCTATAATAGGCTTTACTTCAGTTATGCTCTCGGAAGAGATGGACGAGCAGCATATGCAGTATATGAAAACAATAGATGTGAGTGCGAGGAATCTGCTGCGGATTATTAACGATATTCTGGACTTTTCAAAGATCGAAGCAGGTCGTATGGATATAGAAACTGTTCCATATAGTATACCTCATGTCCTGGAAGAGATTCGTTCGGAGATGAATCCGTCAGCGGTGAATAAGAATATAACATTGAGAGTTATGTCAGAGAAAAACGTATCAGATATGCAGCTTGGTGATCCTCTGAGGATCAAACAGTGTCTGATCAATCTTATTGGTAACTCTATTAAGTTTACCTCAGAGGGCAGCGTGACTCTGATCGTAGGTATGGATAAAGAGAGTGAAGATGAGAAGCTGACATTTAAGGTGATAGATACCGGAATAGGTATTCCGAAAGAGAAGATTGCCTTAATTTTTACTTCGTTCTCACAGGCAGACGGCAGTACTTGTCGGAAATATGGCGGAACCGGTCTTGGGCTGTCGATAACTAAGAATCTGGTCAAGCTTATGGGTGGCACAATAACAGTTGAAAGTGAAGAAGGTTCAGGTAGTACTTTTACCGTAACTATACCAACTACAACATTGCTGGAAGATAATAAGAGTGCATCATTAGGGAGCTCGGCTAATAGTGGCGAGATGAATACTAAAGGTATCTTTGCCGGCAAGAAAGTGTTGGTAGCAGAAGATAATATATCTAATCAGGAATTGGTGGAGACATTTCTCAAGCCAACTGATGCTGAATTTGAGATAGTTGGCAATGGTTTGGAGGCAGTTAAGAAATGGCTGGCGACCAAGAGCTATGATGTTATTCTTATGGATATGCAGATGCCGGTTATGAGCGGTTATGATGCTGTAATTGAGCTGCGTAAATCAGGTTGTGACATACCAATATTAGCTTTGACGGCGAATGCTATGCAGAAAGATAAAGAAGAGTGCATAGAGGTGGGTTGTAACTGTCACGTCGCCAAGCCATTGGATAAAGAGTTGTTTATCAGTGTAGTAAAAAGGTATCTTATCGGAGCAGAGTCAAAGAAGTCAGCGGTAACACGAGGCTAGAGGGATGTTAAGACTCTCAGGAGAATGAGAGAGTTGGAGATAGTTATAGGTAGAGGTTTGTTACTGGGAGAAGTTAGTATTAGAGGGATGGTTCAGGGATTTTGGGATAATGTTTGGGATTATAGTGAATACAGGAAAGCGGTTAGACTGTAAATGCTGATTTTCTCGATTTTTAGATAAACTGAACATCTAATAATGACGAAAAAAAATATGATGGTAAAAGACACGAAAAAGCGAAAAATACTGGCGATAGACGATAATCCGGTAAATTTGCAGCTGCTGGTAGCGGTAATCAAGCGTATCAGTGACCTGGAGATCGTTACAGAGTCAGATGAACGTCTTACCGTGGCGCGAGCAGTTGAGGAGAAGCCGGATATCATATTGATGGATGTTATGATGCCGTCGGTAGATGGTTTTGAAGTGTGTTCCCAGCTGAAATCCAATCATAATACAAGCAGTATTCCGGTAATATTTTTAACGGCGAATAATCAAAAAGGTGCCCAGCTGAGCGGTTATGCCAGTGGCGCGGTTGATTATATAACCAAGCCGTTCGAGCCGGAGATCTTAATAAGTAAGATCCGTGTAGTTTTGAATATGATAGGTCATGTTGAGCATTTACTCAATGAGGCTAATACTGATAAATTGACAGGTTTGCATAATCGTCGCTATTTGCAGGATATATTGAGCCCGATGTACCGGGAATCGAATCTGCGTGATAAAGAGCTGGCCTTATTAATGATCGATGTTGACTTTTTCAAGAAGATCAACGATACCTATGGTCACCTGACAGGAGATCTGGTTCTTAAACGTGTTGCCCAGGTATTAAAGAGTAAACTTTATGCTCATGATATCATGGTAAGATACGGTGGCGAAGAATTTCTTATCCTGTTGAAGGATACGAATATAAAAGTAGCAGAAGAAGTAGGGCAAAAGCTTCGAGCTGCGGTAGAAGAGATGACCTGGGACTTTACGGTTGAGCCGGTAAAGATCACTATCAGTATAGGAATAGCAAGTAACAGAACTGTAGTGTCAGAAGACAGTGAAGAACTGGTGAGAATGGCAGACAGGTCACTGTATGTTGCAAAGAACCGTGGTCGTAATACGGTAGTATGTAACGATCAGATCGGTCGTGAAGACGAAGAGCGTCTGGATGAGCAGCAGACAGCAACAGAGCTTCGAGATAAGGTACATGAGCTGGCTAATAAGCTTAAAGAGCAGTTGTTTGAAGTGCTTAAGGTGTTTGTAAAGACCCAGGAGCTTCGTTCACCATATCTGGCCCAGCAGTCACGTAAGGTTGCCGGCTATGTCAGGTGTGTAGGCAGACATATGGGAATATTTGAAAGGCATCTGGACACAATATATAATGCTGCAATATTGCATAATGTAGGTAAGTTATCATTGCCAGATACAATTATCCAGTGCGATGGTGAGCTGACAGAAGTGGAGCTGCGTCAGTTGCGTCGTCATCCGAGAATGGCGGCAGATATTCTTGGCGTTACAGAGCTGTTTAAGGAAGAAAAGGAAATAATCCTTCACCATCAGGAATATTATGATGGGAAAGGTTATCCTCGAGGTGTAGCAGGTCGTGAGATACCGTTTGGCTCCAGACTACTGTTGGCGGCAGTGACCTGGGACGCGATGTTGAGTGGTCGTGGGTATCGCGATGCAAAATCGGTTTCAGATACGCTTGAATCATTTAAAGAGCTTTCTGGTAGTCAGTTAGATCCACAAATAGTGACAGCTTTTGTTGAGCTGGCAGCTAAAGATGAGCTGGTAGCAGAAGATGAGTTGGCCGCATTTGGCGGGTGAAGAAGTTGAAGGAACCTCTAAAAAATCATTCTGGCCTGCAAACGGTCTTGATTTTTCCTGAGCTGCGTCACGAAAAACCGTGAACCCCGATGTACATCGGGGCCAATATGCCCGATTCTTCGTTCCTTGTCAGTAAAAATCCACGTTTTCGCCTCAAAAGCAATTTTCAGAGGTACCCTTAAATTTTTTTAACTATGCAGATGCTTCTACAGTATTATCCTATCTAACATTACTTATGTCAATTCTTTCAGGTTTGCAAAAAAAGATTTTGTAAACTTTCCTGATACTACTATAATAATACTATACTATCAACGGGCAAGTCGGCCTGAGATTTCGGGCTTTCGTAAAGTTGTCTTTATACAGGTGTTATTATGTCAGAATCTCCGTTAAATGATGTTTCTGTGAGTAAGCCGTCGAATGGCAATGGTGGTAAGCATTTTTCTTCATTATTTTCACCGACCAGGGTTCTGTGTCAGCTTGATATAGCCGATCGAGAAGATGTGATAATGAAAATGCTGAAAATGCTGGCAATGGAGTGTGGAATCGGGAATGTTCAAACAGCGTTTGATGCGATCATGGATAATGAGAGCATGATGCCGTCGGTGATGACCCCAGGTTTGGCAGTACCACATGCAAGGTTGGAGGCGATCGACGATATAGTTGTAGGAGTGGCGACAAGTAAAAAGGGTTTTAAGTATGCAGAGTCATTGGCAGATCCAATTCATGTTGTTACCTTGATCTTATCGCCGAAGATATCGCCGGGGGCACATTTACAGGCATTGAGTTCGCTGTCGAAGATATTTAGTGAGCCAGATGCAGTAAATACTGTAAGTTCGCTGGAGACAAGTAAAGAGGTCTGGAAGTTTTATCATAGCGGTGGAGTTGTATTGCCAGATTATTTACAGGCTGGTGATGTGATGGGGCCGGTAAATGTAAAGCTACACGAGGACGATACACTAGCTAATGCGATCGATCTATTTGTCAAGCATGGCCGTATCGATCTTCCGGTAGTTGATAATAGTGATGAGCTGGTAGGTGTGGTTACGACATATGAATTGTTGAAGGTGTGTTTGCCGGACTATATTTTATGGATGGACGATCTGACCCCTATCTTGAACTTTGAGCCGTTTGCTGAGGTGTTGCGTAATGAGAGTCGTACCTGGCTGGCGGATATTATGACGAGTGACTACGCAACGTGTGAAGTAAATAAGCCGGCGATACAGATAGCTAAGGAGATGACCCGCTGGCGAGTTGACCATGCGTATATTCTTGATGGGCGTAAGCTGGTTGGTATAGTTTCGCTGGAGCAGTTTTTGCGTCAGATATTGCGTGAATAGCGGAGCGGGTGTTCTTTTAGAGTGATCCTTGCAGAACGTGGTCTTTAATGGTTTATATATATAGGTGCAGATTATGTATGTAGATGCTGAAAGTAAGAAAGAGCGTACTAAGTTCATTATTCGTACAGTGATAATGCTGGCGGTAAGTATTTTTGTCAGTATTCTCACTCATTCTCTAGGCTTAAACACATCGCAGGTGATGTCCTGCGGAATCTTTATTATGATCATAATGGCTACGCTGCTGTTCTGGCAGTTCAGGCTGGCGATCGCTTTTGTTGGTATTGGTTTGCTGATGGGGACGGGGGTGTTGGATCTGCCGACATTTCTGGAAGAGTGTAAGCTGGATGTGATCCTGTTTTTAGTTGGTATGATGGTGACGGTTGGTGTGCTGAAAGAGTTGGGTCTGTTTACGTGGATAATTCAGATAGTTATTAGTTCATCGAAAATGACAGGTCCACGCTTTGTTACTATAATTGTACTGCTCGGTGCTCTTATGGGTTGTGCAGTTGATGAGGTGACATCGATCGTATTTGTAGTGACGCTGATATTTCAGGTTTGTGATACGCTGAAGGTTAGGCCGATACCATTTGTCATGATCGCGGTTATGGGTACAAATGTTGGTTCATGCGGCACGATGCTGGGTAATCCGGTGGGGATATTGATTGGACAAAGTGCAGTTCCCCCATTGAGTTTTATCGATTTTCTGACATGGTCATTTCCAATAATGATGGCATCATTAATGGTGACGCTTGTGCTGCTGTGCTGGTGGTTCAGAGATGATATACGTCAGTTATCAGAACGTCTGGCAACCAGACGCGAGATGGGGCTGGGTTTAGGTCCACTGGTTCAGGTTCCATATAAAAGAGGTTTATTAGTTCTGGTTGGTCTGATCGTATTTATAGCAATGCACCATCAGCTAGAGCAGTGGCTGGGATTGGCGCCGAATACGGTAATGATCGTGGCACCACTGGTTATGGCTGGTTTTCTTATGATATGGCGTCATGAGCGTGCTCGCCATTATATAGAAGCAGATGTAGAATGGTGGACATTGCTGTTTTTTATGATGTTGTTTGCAGTTGCCGGTACTCTGGCTCATACGCATGTTACAGATGAAGTGGCATCAGGTTTTCAGGGAGTATTTGGTAATAATATTTCATTGCTGATCCCCGTGATTATGGTATTGTCTGCGGTAGGTTCTGCATTTGTGGATAATATTGTATTTGTGGCGGCCTTTATGCCGGTGGTGAATTCGCTTGAGCATACGCCACTGTTGTGGGCATTGCTGCATGGTGCTTGTCTGGGCGGTAATATAACCATGATCGGTTCGACGGCTAATATCGTAGCACTTGGTATGTTGGAGAAGCGTTATCGTACACAGATAAAGTTTTATGAATGGCTAAAGATAGGTGCGATAGTTGGATTGGTGTCATGTACGATCTCGTGGATATTTATAGCGGCACTTGCATCAAAAATGCCAACGAAGGAAGAGCGTATGCAGGTATTCAATAAGCTGGAAGAGGCCCATCGCCAACATAGTATTGAGATCGGCGAAGTAGATGATGTGCCATTAGAGCATTAAAAAAAGCGATTGCTATATACTTTATCTGTTACCAAAAGACTTATTGTTTTTGTTCTGGCTGTTGTTATAGTTTCCCTGATAAGATAGTGGGTTGTATAAAGGTCTGACCAGGTCGCCTATGTAGTAGGTTTTGAAGTTGTAATAGTGGTCAGGTCTGACGTGTTTGACGTAGATAGTACCTTCATCGTCAATAGTGTAGCCGATAAGGCTGCTGGTTGAAGGGGAAACGTACTGCAGTATAATATTGAGAGCTTTAGCGGCAGATATCTGTTTTATGTTTGTAAGTTCGATCATTTCTTCTCTGCTTATATCCATAAGGTCAAGTTCATTCCAGTTAGTTAGTATGCTAACATTTGCACTATCGGCGATGTGGTCAATTGCGTCAGTGAGTGTGGTATTGCTGAGATTGATCGATATTTTTTTGCTAAGTTTAGTTCTGGTTGTTTCGAGTGATTCCGGGGTTAGGGTAGGTTTTACGTTTGAGTGTGGTTTTGGTTGAGTTAGAATTTCAGGGAGCGATAAATGTTGTACTGTGGGTTTGATTTCAGGGTTGGTGGTTGTCGGTTTCTGTTGTGGTGGCGTAGTGATATTGCCGTCATCATCAAGCTGGATAATATTATAGAAGTTTACCATGCTGATAATGGCGTGGCGTTCCAGTGGTTGGTATTGGGAGTCGGCAGCAATTGAAAAACCTGTAAGTAAAGTTATTGTAGTGAATAATGTCAATAACTGGCTGGGTAGAAGCGATATTGGTATGTATTTCATGGTAAAGCTCTTCTTGTTCAACGTATATGCCGTAAGTGTTATAAAAGCAGAATAAATCAGTTTATAAAAATGTAAAGGCTTTTAGTAATATTATATCTCATAATAGTCAGGTGTGGTCGGAAAAAAAGTAAAATAAAAATAGCGTTTGGTTAAGTACTTGTTAGTGAGGCACTTATTTAATCGTGCATAAATATGGGGCATTGTTAGTTGTTGGCTATTGATTTTTGTTTGAAAATCAAATATGCTATGTAATTCCTTATATTCAAATGATTTAATGTTAATATAAGTAATTGCCATAAAAACATTAAGATAAAACATAGCAGTCATGTAGCTGGTAACAATTAATAATAGTATAGTATGCAGAATATAGATATAAATTCACTTACCCCCGCGATGAAACAATACTTTGGCTTTAAGCAGCAGTATAGCGAGGCGATATTGTTGTTTCGGATGGGTGACTTTTATGAGACCTTTTATGACGATGCCAAGATCTGTGCACAGGTTTTGGGTATTTCGTTGACGAGTCGTAATAAGAACAGCGACAATCCTGTGCCGTTAGCTGGCTTGCCTTATCATGCACTGGATAGCTATTTGCCAAGGCTGATAAAAGCAGGCTATAAGGTTGCGGTTTGTGAACAGGTTGAAGATCCTGCGACGGCCAAGGGAGTGGTAAAGCGAGACGTAGTTCGTTTGATAACACCAGGTACTCTGACAGAAGATAATCTTTTGGGTGGTGCGGCTGAGAATTATCTGGCGGCTATATGCTTTGACAGTCAGGGCAAGGGTGCAAAGGGCAGTGATAAAGTTGGTATAGCTTGGGTTGATCTTTCGACGGGACAATTTTATGCGCAGGTAACTAATATACGTTATCTTATAGATGAGCTGGTCCGGATAAGTCCGTCCGAGTGTCTTATTACTGAAGATAAAGAAGATCTGCCGTCAGATTTTGGTCAACAATTAGAAGATGTTATTGGAACGGTAGTTAGTACCAGACCGGGGTGGTCGTTTGACAAGAAGCAGGGTTATCAGGAGTTGTCGAGAATATTTCAGGCAGGATCTCTGGAAGGCTTTGGCTTTGCAGAACCTGATTCGTCGATAGCTGCTGCGGGGGTGATAGTAGAGTATTTAAAAGAGACGCAGAAGATAGCGTTGGACCATATAAGTTCGCTACGTAAGATCAATCGCGATCATTTTTTACAGCTTGACCAGACAACACTTCGTTCGCTTGAGATAGAGCGAACTATTCGAGATGGTAGTACTTCCGGCTCGCTGCTTGGCAGTTTGAACCATGCGTTGACGGCGATGGGAAGTCGCAAGTTGAGGCATTGGATATGTTATCCGCTGAATAATCTGGAAGAGATCCAGCGTCGTCAGGGAGCGGTCGCAGAGTTGGTCGGTTTTGATAATACACGAGATCAGCTACGTGCAATATTGAAAAATGTAACTGATATAGAGAGGATCTCAACAAGGATAAGTACTGGTCGTACCGTTCCGAGAGATTTGTTGGGTTTGGCTCAGGCCCTTCGTCAGCTACCAGATATACGTCAGCAGCTTAAGGATTGCTGTAGTGAATTGCTTGTAGAGCTATCGGGTCAATGTGATGATTTTGATAGCTTGGCGGGTATGATAGAGAATTCGATAAGCCCAGATGCCGGCTTGAGTATTCGTGACGGCAATATAATATGTCCGGGTTATAATGAGCAGGTTGACCACTTGCGTGGTGTTTGTCGTGACGGTCAGAGCTGGCTGGCGAATTATCAGAAGAAGCTTATAGAAGAGACCGGTCTACCCAATCTTAAGGTTGGTTATAATAAGGTATTTGGATATTATGTTGAGCTTTCCCGTATATATTCAGAGAAGGTTCCGGCGTATTTTGTACGTAAGCAGACGTTAAAAAATGCTGAACGTTACATTACCGATGAGCTAAAGCAATATGAGACAGAGGCCCTAACGGCAGAGCAGCGA
Organism: Sedimentisphaerales bacterium; assembly: GCA_963667715.1. GTDB lineage: Bacteria > Planctomycetota > Phycisphaerae > Sedimentisphaerales > SM23-30 > JAFGDI01. Next base: position 374,000 of record OY763926.1, read on the forward strand.
TGTAAAGAGCTGGAGGAGAGGCTGTTTCAGGAGATACGTCGTGAAGTTGCCAGTCATACATTGAGATTGCAGCAAGTAGCGGAAACTGTAGCAGAAATAGATGTTCTATCAACATTTGCATATTTGGCTCGTAGTAGAAATTATTGTCGACCAGAGGTTCACGAGGGGCACGATCTGGAGATAAAGGAAGGTCGTCATCCTGTGCTTGATGTTCAGCTGGGCGGTAAATTTGTTCCAAATGACGTTGCACTTGGTGGCCGTTTTGGTGATGTGGGCATTATTACCGGACCTAATATGTCAGGTAAGAGTACATATATCAGGCAGACGGCTCTGCTGGTTTTGCTGGCCCATACCGGTAGTTATATTCCGGCACGCAGCGGTCAGGTAGGTTTGACAGACCGGATCTTCACTCGTGTTGGTGCCAGTGATGAGCTCTCACGCGGCCAGTCGACATTTATGGTGGAGATGGTTGAGACTGCAAACATTATTAATAATGCTACGGATAGATCGATAGTTATTCTGGATGAAGTTGGTCGTGGAACAAGTACTTATGACGGCTTGAGTCTGGCATGGGCTATAACAGAACATATTTCGAGTACGATAAAATGTCGGACATTATTCGCGACGCACTACCATGAAATAACTGAGTTGTCAGAGTTGTATGACAATGTTAAAAATTATAACGTAGCAGTTCGCGAGTGGAAAGATGATGTTGTATTTCTGCATAAAATACTGAAAGGGCGGACCGATAAGAGCTATGGTATCCACGTTGCAAGGTTGGCTGGGTTGCCTAAGGAGATCATAAGCCGTAGCAATGAGATATTGCAGGAGTTAGAGAGTAATTTTTCTAAAGAAGCACATCGTCCTGAACTGGCAGGTAAGCTTGGCAAAAAGGACAGTGTAGGTCAGATGGCATTATTTAATAATCATCCGCCAGACCCATTATTGGAAAAGCTCAAGCAGGTAGATCTGGATAACCTTACGCCCTTACAGGCAATCAACCTGCTGCACGAGATAAAAACGGATCTAGAGAACCGGTAACAGGTTCCTGGTTACCATGATTTATGGCAACCAAAAGTTAGAAGAGTAATTATAAAAAAGTATAATCCCTTGATCAGATGGTCAGGGGATTGTTTTTTGCGCGTATATTTATGTTGTTTGTATCGGCATTTTGCATGAAAAGTAGTTTATAGCGATTATTTATGCATTTCTACAGGTAAAGGGTTGCAAATCCAGGCTAAAGATTGTGTTGTATCGAATGTAATGGCCGAAAAATGGCGAATAAGCGTCCTATAATTATTTTGCTATTTGAAAAAAATTATCAATTCCAGTTTTTTTGTGTTTTTCTAAACATACCACATATCCATCATAATCATTACTGTATTGCACCTTTTATTAGAAGGTATGCCTATACGCTGTTTTTTATAGGACTATAGAGTTGGATGTGTGTTTATGGTGATGGCCATGGTATGAGAAATTACGGATTTGCTAATAAAAACAATTAATTCGTATTTGAGCATTTAAAGTTGGTCTGTGGCACCGACGATTAGGTACATGTCGCAGGAGAAGCGGAAAAAGCAAGGCCTGCAATAAGAATAGAAACAATGTTTACGCTTAATATTGGAATGAAGATTAATATGGTATATGAAAGACACAGTTTATCGAACAGTGGTTATCATGGAGGGAAGGGCCTATGATCCGACAAATCGAATGCCGGCTGGATGGCTGGTAAGCGTTAACGATATATACGAAAACAAAAAGTAAAGATATAAATAAACCCAGATTGTAACCTTTATATAAATGTGTCTCCGGGGGGTTAAAAGAATACTGATAATAAATCGGTACCCGGTAAAAAGGTTGTAATCAAAATAGTAAACCCCAGGAGGTAATTATTATGAGCAGAATTAACACAAATGTAACAGCAATGACCAGTACCAGGATTTTGAACCAGAATAATCATTCATTGAATGTATCTCTGGAAAGATTAAGTACCGGTTTGAAAATCAATCGTGGTTCAGATGACCCGGCTGGTTTGATTGCGTCAGAGAATTTGTCAAAGCAGATCAAAGGTACCGAAACTGGTATTAAGAATGCAGAAAGAGCAAATACCATTATCGCAACAGCTGACGGTGCTCTTGGCGAAATCAGCGAAATGCTGACAGAGCTTCAGGGTCTGCTGGGTGAAGTAGCTAATAAAGGTGGTATGAGTCAGGAAGAAATTGAAGCGAATCAGCTTCAGGCTGACTCGATTTTAAATACAATCGACCGTATTGCTAACTCAACAGAGTTTGAAGGTATCAAGCTTTTGAATGGTAACTTCGACTATACAGTTAGTGGTGCAACAGCAACAACAATGACAAGTGCTGTAAATGACCTTAAGGTTAATGGTGCTAAGCTGATCGATGGTGCAGCGATGACAGTTGCGGTATCAGTAACAACATCAGCTCAGACAGGTAAGGCATATTTGTCAGGTGCAGTGTCAGGTAACTCTCTAAGTATTAAGATCGGTTCTAACCGTGGTAATACAGAACTGACATTTGCCAGCGGTACTTCAGTTACTAACGTAGCAACAAGTATTAATGCTGTTAAAGAAGTAACTGGTGTATCAGCTACAGTAAGTACAAATATTGTTAAACTTAATACAGTAGACTTTGGTAGTGATGCATATATAAGTGTAGAGCAGCTTAGCAGCGGTACTAACAAGACTAAGATCCGCGGCTCAAACACAACAACAGGTGCTGTATCTGGTGGTGCCGTATCTGAGGTTAAGGACTTTGGTATCGACGCAGTTGCGACTATCAATGGTACTCAGGCGGTAGCAAGTGGTAAGAAGCTGTCAATTAAGACTGCTATGCTTGATGCAGAAATGAATCTTACAGATGGTAGAGCCACTATTACCGGTTCAAGTTCATTCAGTATTACTGGTGGTGGTGCTGACTTTGCTATCGGTTCAGTAGTAGATGCTATTGGTCTGGAAGCAGTAGGTATTGTATCTGTTGACTCAACATCACTTGGTAACACAGATGATGGTAAGCTCAACACTCTCAAGAGTGGTGGAACTAACAGTCTGAGTTCTGATAACCTATATACTGGCCAGCGTATTTTGAGCCAGTCAATTAAAGATGTGTCTAAACTTCGTGGTCGTCTTGGATCATTCCAGAAGAACACTTTGGAAAAGACAATCAATACTCTGACCGTTACTAATGAAAATCTTGCAAGTGCCAAGTCTGCTATCCAGGATACAGATTTCGCAAGTGAGACTTCATCAATGACCAGAAGTCAGATCCTGGTACAGTCTGCTACCAGCGTACTATCACAGGCGAATTCAGCACCTCAGAACATTCTGCAGTTGCTGTAATACTTGTAAAAGTAAAAAAGTTAAAAGGCTCGGTACTTGTACCGGGCCTTTTTTGTTTACTGTTTGGTTGGTGGTTCTGGGTGTATGGCCGGGGGGGTGGCAGTAATGTTATGGGTTAGGTGAGGGTGTCTGTTTTGGTAGGGTTGTCGGTATAAAGAAATACCCCTGACAGGTATAAGCCGGTGCAGGGGTAAAAGGGGGGAGAACATTAAATATTATTGGTTAGATAAGTTCAACATCATTGTCGCTTACCCAGGTTGTGTCGCCATTTCCCAGCTCTATCTTCATCCAGTCCTGACGTTTTTCCAGTAGTCTGAACTCTGTCCCACTGTGAAGTGGTTCGGCATAGCTGACAGGGTAGTTTTCGCCATCACCTTGCCTGGCTATTGTCTGGTCGGCAGTAACGACGCCATAATTTGTATTATTGAAGCTGTCAAAAGCAACTGAGCCGGAGAAGGCGGCAGTGCAAAGCAAGCTTATAGTTATTACCGCAAGCAAAGGGGCTGGTCTTTTCTTTATTATTATCATAGTTGCAATAAGCAGGCAGGTTATCCACCAGAAAGTGATTGCGGCGGCGAGCCTGGTTTTTAGTGAGAAATCGTAATGCCAGAAGAAAAGAGTTTCCAGGACTTTCTTTTCAACCGGAACCGGGATACGGTCGGTTCTCAGTGAACGGGCATAGTTTAGGTTGCCGACGATGTCTGGGCTGCTGCTGTCAAGGTTTTCGGCTCTGCGGTAGTTTAATATTGCTTTTCCGACATTGCCTTGCATGAGCCAGGCATTGGCTATGTTGTAATACAGATGCTTATTTTTTATGCCAAAGTCATCGATGAGCTTCTGGAAGTTCAGGATAGACTTATTGTAAAGCTCCATAGCTTTTGAAGAGTCTGTCTGGATAAGGTTATTAGCCTCTCTGAACGAACTTTCAGCATCTTGCAGGCAATCTGAGCTTTGCTGAGCTGAGCTTGTATCAGCGGCGCAGGCAAAAGCACTGCTTATGGTAATGAATAATAATATGAGTTTTATGATTATGTTTTTCATTTACGTATCTCCTTTTCGATAGCCTTAATAAGTTCAACTATATCCTTTGCGTTTGGCATATGGCCAACTCCGGAGCTACCGGCATATCTGCTGGCTTCGCCAAGCTCCAATATGTTTCGGAAGCTTTGGGCCAGGTCAGAGTTTACCTTGTTTTCGGAAAGCGTGTTGAAACAGTCCTGGGCCGTGAGGCTTTGTGCTGTTAAGGCAAATTTATCTGCTATATACTCTCTCATAATATCTACTATAGCAGTAATGAATTGTGATTGGTCATCAATGCTAATCTTATTTATATTGGTTATTGCCTTGGCGGAAGCTTTAGCTGCTAGCTGATTTTTGATCTTTTCAGGACTCTTGGTGGAAGTAACTAGCAGCAGGCAGATAATGACCATAACGGCTGGGCCAGCTACCGCTATAATGCCGGCAGTTGAGCAAATCAGTTCAGTTGCTGAAAAAGCCGTATTGGTCAGTAGTTCAGTGCCGTAGTGGTTAGCGGCGATCTTGTGTTCTGTTTTATTAAGTTCACTTGCATTTGCTGTTGGGGTGGCTGATATGTTACTGGCAACATCAGCTTCGATAATTTTTCTGGCTCCGGAAACATTTATTGTAATCGGTTGAGAGCTTGCCCGGTCATATTTGCCGGTAGTGTAGTTGAAAAATGGTATTGTTATTTCGGGGATAGCGATAAGGCCGTCGTTGCTGGAACGAAGCGGGCGGATCGTCTGGGTGAACACCAGAGTATCTTTAACTACTTCGCCACTGGCGTGGTCGGCTGGTATTTTGAAGTCACTGGCCATGAAGGAAAGGTCAGGCATGGTGACATCGTTCAGTAAGCCGCCATTACCGCTAATGTTTATTTTCAAGGTTAGTGGTGTGCCAACACTTATGTCTTCTGGGGCATTGACTAGCTCGGTTGATATGAAGTAGCTTCTGCCAACCAGGCCGTAGTAGTCTGAGGGTTTATTATCTGTTGGCAGGGGCTTGACATTGAGGGTGATGGGTTCAGCGGACGCCTGATACCTTTTATACTGTCTTTGTCTGAATGGGTCGTCAAAGAAAGAAGATCTTCTTCTGGTAGCGGTATCGATCTTACAGGTGACTGATATAGGGTCGATGCTTATCTGGCCACTTTTACGAGGAATGATATACTTGTTGAAATTGACGAGGGTGCTTGGGTTGTCTTTGTACTTTCCGGCTCTTTGTGTAATGATAATATCGCCAATAGAAGTGCCTTCAATTTTTTGAGGTTTATCGTTGCCGTCAGGTGACAGGTTGCCGCTGCTGAAAAGATCTTCGTTCATTATAGCTGGGATATTGAAGTCGAAACTTGCCGGGTTTGCTGCCAGATGCCAGTTGACAGAGAATGCTATCGGCTGACCAATATAGCAGCTGGTTGTAGAAACTTTAGCTTCAAGGCCAACCAGGTCGGAGGTTTCTGGTGATATGACAGAGAAACTTACCGGCTCGGTCTGGTATTTAGTATTATCAACAGTTGCGGTTAGAGAAGGTATTGTGTACTGGCCGGCTTTCTCTACCATAAGGTTCCATGAACTGACGTATTCAGATTTATCTTCGATGACACGACCATTTATTATTATGCGGCTGGAGGAAGAGCTTAGAGAGTTACCCATGAAGCTGGCGTTGAAATCTTTCAGCTCTGTAGGGTTGATCTCTGCGGCGGATTGAGAGTTTTCTGCTACAACTTCCATTCTGAATTGTTCGCCAGCATAAATTTCCTGCTGTAGTCTGACGTAAACCTTGACCTGAGCGAATGCACAGGAACAGAGTAGTGTCATTAGGAGTATAGTTAATTTTATTTTTTTCATAATAAAACTTCTTTATTAAAAAGTTACTTACTCAAACTGACCGATGGTCAGTTTGATAGGATTTAGAATTTAGGATTTAGCAATTAGTTGAATAGAATGACTTCAAAAACTAACTACTAATCACCAATCATTAAGCCCTTTATTGATAGTGGATTGCAATATACAAGCTGAAGGATTCGGTCAGTTTGAGTTACTTATACTGTTTGTATAAAGTATTACTGTATTTTACCAATCTTTTTGTGCAGGTTTTTGCTGTATTCTCATTAGTCTGACCTTTTGTTCTTTGCGTTTATTTTCATCTTCGATAATTTGAGCCGCTTTAGGATCGACTTCAACTTTTTGTGCAGCTTGCTTTTGCTCTTTATCTTCCTTTTGAGCATTTTGCTGTTGGGCTTCCTGTTGCTGTTTTTCTTCTTGAGCTTGCTGTTGTTGCTGCTCCTGTGATTGTTCCTGCTCTTGTTGATCTTTCTGCTGACTATTTTGCTGTTGGTCAGAATTGTCGCCAGATTGTTGTTGTGAGTCTTGCTGCTGGTCGTTATTCTGCTGTTTGTCCTGTTTTTGATCCTTGTTTTGCTGGCCAGACTGATTTTGTTTGTCCTGTTGATCTTGCTGGTCTTGCTTATTTTCGTCTTTATTGTCCTGGTCTTGGTTTTGCTGTTGTTGCTGTTGCTTGAGGATCTCTTTTAGCTCTTTGATCTTTTTTCTACTGAGAGCAATATTTTGAGCGGCTTCAATATCGTTTTTATCAATATCAAGGGCTTGCCTATAACAGCGAGCGCTTTGCAGGTAATCTTTGACTGCTTCTTCTGGTTGTTCCTGTTGAGATGCTTTAGCTTTCTGGAAGTAGCAATTGCCAAGGTTGAACTTTGTGCTTGCGGTTAGTTTGTTATCAGAGCTTTGGTTGGCTGCTTTGCGATAAAGCTCTATAGCACCATCGTAGTCGCCCTGTTTAAAGAGGCAGTTAGCCTTGTCGTAATTAATATGGCCAGTTGTCAACTTTTCCTGGTCGGTAATAGAATCGTATTTTTCTTTGGCTATATCGAACAATTGGTCTTTGTATGCTTGATTGCCTTCACGTACAATAGCGGCAGGTGAAGCGGCCATAGTAGTGTTACCAATTGCCACTATAGAAAATGCTAAGATAAGTTTTTTCATTGTTTTCTCCTTTCGGATATCAGTAGCTCGGCGAATAGCAGAATCAGAGCAAGGGAAAGGAAAATCTGGAACTTTTCATCGTACTTTACCGCGTCAGTAGTTTTCAGGTCGCGTTGATCAGCACCGCTGATTATGCGATTATATATTTTGTCAAGTTCGAGCATTGTGCCGGGGGTGTAAGCCCAGTAAGCTCCGCCTGGCGTTGCGAGGGCGATATCTTTAAGTGAATCGTCTTTGAGTTTTGTCCAGACTTCGGAGCCTTCATACTTAAGGAACTGTCTGTTGCCGTACTCGTCAGTTACTGGAATACGAGCACCTTCTTCTTTGTCGCCAATACCAATGACAAATATCCGGGTATCCTTTTCGGCAGCTTTATGTGCAGCTTCAACCGGCAGGCTGTCATGATCTTCGCCGTCAGTTATCAATATTATATCGCGGAACCGATCTTCAGAGTCAGAGAAGACCTGTTCGGTAGCTTTGCGGATAGCATCACCGATAAGGGTACCGCCCTGACCGATCAAGTCCGGGTCAAGCTGGTCAACGGCCATGCTGACAAATGGGTAATCACGGGTAAGAGGGCACTTAACTGCGGTAGTTCCGGCAAAAGCGATAAGTCCGACGCGGTCACCTTTTAGTGTGCCAAGTAAGTCTTTGACTACCATTTTTGCTTGTTCGAGTCGGCTTGGATACATATCTTCAGCGAGCATACTGCGAGAGACATCGATAAGCAGTACTATATCGCGTCCCTTTTGTACGACCTGTTGAGGGTGCGGGTTCCAGCCCGGTTGGGTAAGTCCAATGATAAGGGCGATGATAGCGAAAATAAGTAGACAACATTTGAAGATCTGTCTACCTCGGCTTATCTGTTTGTTAATAAGTGAGTCGAGCCCAGAGCTGGCAAAGCGTTTGATGGCCAGGTTGGCTCTGTAAAAACGCCAGGCGAAAATAGCAGCTACCATAGGGCAGAGCCATAAGAGCCAGAGAGCGTCGATGTTTTCCATTCTAAATTCTGCAACGTTCATAGTAAGGTCACTACCTGTATTGTGCAAAGTTATTGATAAATAAGTTATGGTATCCTGCGGAATAGTGTGCTACTTAGTAATATTTCAAGAAGTAGAACACCTAATGCTATATTAGCGAAAATGTGATATTTTTCGTCATATTCATTGTATGATATAGACTGAATTTCACTTTTTTCCAGTGAGTCTATCTTTTCGCACATTTCTTTGAGGTCTTCGGCACTGTCGGCACGACAGTAAGAGCCACCGGTTTCTGAAGCGAACCATTTTAACAGTTTTTCATCAAAACCACCACGGTTGAGCATATTAAAAATTGAATTTGAGTTTGATGGCAGTTGGCCGTCAATACCAATGGTATAGATTTTAATTCCCCATTTTTTAGCAAGTTCAACAGCTTCTTCAGGGGTGTATTCGCCGCAGTTTTGTTGGCCGTCGGTAAGAAGAATGATAATTTTGCTCTCAATTTCAAACTCCGGCTGGCTGGCTTTGTTTTCCTTTTGAGCAATATCAGCAAGTCGTTCATTTCGCTGTTTTATCTCTACTTCCGCTTTATTGAGTCTGGCGGCAGCTAAGGCTAGTGCATCACTGAGTGCTGTTCCATCTTCGCTGCGGTCAGTAGCGAGAGTAATATCTGAGAGGAAATCGGTTAGTATTTCCGGCGATTGGACGAGCGGGCAGTTTGTATCAGCAAACTTTGCAAAGCTAATAAGGCCGACAAGGTCATTGGGCCGACCTTTTAGGTCTGGGCTGCCGTTGATGAAATCTTTAAGGACGGCTTTAGCTGTATCGAGTCTGGGTAGTGCTTTGCCGTAGTAGTTCATCATTTCGCTCATACTGCCTGAGCGGTCGAGAACTATTTGCATTACTACGCCTTTAGTAGAGCTTAAGCTTACTTTTTTCCCTTTTTGTGGTCTGGCAATAGCGAATATAAGCATAGTAATGCAAAGTAATCTGCAAAGTATAAGTAGATATTTGCCGTAGTATTTTAATCCTTTTACGTTTCCGCTGGTAGTGAGTTTGCTGACAGAAGAGTACTTCAGAGCAGCGTAGCGTTTTGGTCTTACCAGCAGCCATAAAGCAGGTAAAAGCAGTATAAGTAGTATAAGTGTTATTGGACTTTGTAGTTCCATAGTTATATTCACAGTAGTTATCAAAAGTATAAGTATATATTCATTAACATCTTATGGCAATGTTTATTGCCGTTGTGGACAATATTATTTACGCATAAAAAAGCTGAAAGTTCAGAAAGTAATTGAGGTGAAGTTCGTTTTTTCACCTGTTTTATCTATTATATTTATTTGTCGATATCGAATATCGCTGGTATAATCAAGTTACTGGAATACCATACCTTACACGAATAACGCTACCCTGGACAGAGTAATTTACATATGAGTCGGATCATATCAACTAAGCTTGCGGATCTGCTAATGCAGGCGAAATATTCGCCGCAGGTCAAACGTCAGGTGCAGTTGGACGCGTGTGAGAAGCTTTTAATGCTGATCCAGCCAGGAAAGGATTATTCTTTCGAGTTTATCCGAACAACTCTGACCGGATATCGCCCTGAAATAACCTCCAGAAAAAGTATCGAAGATGAGAATGATTCGGTTTTAAGCTACGACACGCTTATAAACGATCTGCCGGCATATTCTGAGCAGCTCAGTAAAATGATGGAGCTCTCTTCGGAAAAGGCAGAAGGTAAGTATTATACTGTTGAGGGGTTGGCTAAGAAGTATAAGGTGTGTTCAAAAACAGTTCGCAGATGGAGAGATAAGGGTTTATCTGGTAGATACTTATCATTTCCTGATGGAAAGCAGCGACTGGTATTTTCACAGCAGATGGTCAATCATTTTGTACGATTGCACAATGATCAGGTCTCCAGAAGCAGTCAGTTTACCCGATCATCAGACAGCTTGAAAGAGCAGATCATTGCCCGATTGGCAAAGTGGTCGGTAAGGTGTCCAGAGTATCGGCAAGAAGCAATCCGGAGAATCTCTAAGCGATTTGGCCGATCCACTGAGACTATTAGATTGATTCTGGTACAAGCTGAAAAAGATGGTCTGGTAAAAGGGTTTAAGAAACGATCTGCCCAGGTAGATGATGAGCTAAAGGGTATACTATATAAGGAGAATCGAGCCGGGAAACAGATTAATCAGTTAGCCAAGGAGTATGGCAGGGCTCCAGAGGTTATTACGCAGGCGATTAATCAGGAAAAGGCCCGGCTATTATCCGAGCAGGAAATATTTTATATTGATAATCCTGAATTTCATAAGGTTAACGCCGAAGCAGATATTTTAGGTTCGGCAGAGGATTCTGTAGCTGGTTTTATTGGAAATGATCCGGCGATGAAGGATATACCGCCTGGGGTTTTGAACTTGCTGGAAGTATACCATAATGATCTGAAGAAATATCAAACATTGAGTGCTGAGAAAGAATATGACCTGTTCCGCAAATATAATTTTGTGAAATGTTATGCAAATGACCTGATGGGGCGTTTGGATATGGAAGATCCGGACTCTTCTGAACTATCGCATATCTACAGTTGTTTGAGTCAGAGTCGGAAATATAAGAATAAGCTAATACGCCATAATTTGCGTTTGGTGGTAAGTACCGCAAGAAAGCATGCACGCGATGATATCCAGATGTCTGAGTATGTGAGTGAAGGTAATCTGGTACTTATGAATGCGGTGGATAAGTTTGATTATGCTCGCGGCTTTAAGTTTTCAACTTATGCTACCTGGGCGATAGTAAAGAGATTCGCTACATTGAAAGCAGCGTTAGCTCGTCGTTCTGAGCAGATAGTGTTTGTAGCAGACGAGATATTAGACATTGCCCATGATCTGCGGTGCCAGGGTGATCAGGTATCTGTATTGGAGCAGGCCAATATGGATCTGGTAAAGGTTATGGATGAAGCACTGGATGAGCGTGAGAAAAATATATTATGCAAGCATTATGGATTTGTAGTTCATTCGGAGAAGTCACTGAATATAAAGCCGTTAAGTTTGCGTGAGGTGGCTGAGCTGGTTGGGTTGAGTAAAGAGCGAGTAAGGCAAATAGAGTTACAGGCGATCCATAAACTGCGAGCGGTTTTGTCGCCGGAGCAATTTGAGACATTGCTGAGGTTGTAGGTATTTATTAGGATTGTATTTGTGTTCTAACATGTTTTTAATTTGTAAATTGGTATTGCTGTAGATTATTATCCTTTAGTTTATTTAATAATACGGTTCACGCTAAGGACTGGAATTGGAGTATATATGATCAAGTTAAGAAGAATGGTAAAAGCCAGATATTTTGCAATTGTGTTGATACTGGTATTATGCGGGATATCATTTGGTAAGACGAAGAATATTATCCTCATGATAGCAGACGGCGGCGGCATGAACCAGAATGCGGCGGCAAGTTATTATGAGTATGGCGAGATCGGCTATCAGGTATATGATCGAGCAGTTGGCACGCATCAGTGGATAAGGCTGGGTTGTGCAACATATAGCGAAGGCGGGAGCTATTCGCCGGAGAGTCAATGGGGCGAGTTTAAGAGTCATCTTTCTGGCTATACAGATTCATCGGCTGCGGCGACAGCATTGAACAGTGGCGTGAGGATACCAAATGGCCAGTTAAATATGACATCAGATAAAAAGCCGACTGCAACTTTTGCTCAGTTGGCATCTGCAACAGGTCGGTCGGTTGGGATTGTTAGCAGCGTTCCATACGACCATGCAACGCCGGCAGGTGTTTGGTCGCATAATATCAGCCGTAATAATGGTAAAGAGATTGCAAAAGAGATGCTATACAATTCGCCTAATCTTGATGTTGTAATTGGCTGTGGTCATCCATGGTATGATAGTGATGGCAAACCACGAGATAGCTATAACTCGTCTGGTATGTTTACAGATGAAAAAGACTGGTCAAAACTGACAACTGGTCGAATAGAGAACTGGTTCTTTGCAGATCAGAAAGAGGTAATAGGTGCAATAGCTTCGGGTGCAGTGAGAGTTGCCAGGTTATTTGCTGTTCCGAGGGTTTCCGAGACACTTCAGTTACGCCGTCATGGCAGGGGGATGGGTGGTTTAATTAAAGATGTGCCATCGTTATCAACTTTGTCGTTGGCTGCTTTGGAAACGCTGAAGAAGAATGATAACGGGTATTATCTTATGATAGAAGGTGGAGCGATCGACTGGGCGTGTCATGATAATAATCTTGAGCGTACTATTGAAGAGTATGTCGACTTTAACCATGCAGTTCGAGATGTTGTTAGCTGGATAGAAGCAAACAGTTCTTTTGACGAGACATTGCTGATAATTACAGCAGATCATGAGACAGGCGGTTTGTGGGGCGATAAGGGTAAGTTTGAGCCGATAGTAACAAAGGGCAAAGGACAATTACCGAAAGCAGTATACAATACTGGTGGCCATTCAAATCAGCTGGTACCATTGTTTGCAATTGGAGCTGGTAGTGGTCGTTTTCTTGAGCTTGTTGACGGCTGCGACAGTAAAGCGGCCGAACTGTATACTCCACTTATCGGCTGGCATGGAAATTATGTTGAGAATGTTGATGTGTATACTGTTATGAAAGCCAGCATACATTGAACAATTAACATTCCAGGTCGTCATCTTCATCCATAATATCTGACATACTATTTAATTTAAACAGCAGAAGTTATTTATATTGTATATTTATTAAGTCAATATATTCACTTAAAACTTTAGTAGTGTAACATACTGTTTATTTGTTATATATAAGAGTGTTGGTTATAAATACACGCTTATAGAAACTATTTATAGGTTTAGGGGTGAGTTTTGCAATATGCATTGGCTGATTCTAAGTCTGCTAGTGCTTGAGCTATGGGATGTTTGCATGGGTGGTTCTTTGTATTTATCTAGTAATTATCTGAGAAATTCATATTATTGTACAATAGATAGTTAGGAAAATAATTAACTGTTGCAAATAATGCACAGTTCAAAGTGGGCATAAGTTTATGGTGAATAGTGGTATACGTAAGGGTGAAATAATTCTTTATGACTCAAAGAGTAAGGGTGGCATAGAAGTCCGCTTGGCTGTAATTCAAATAAGTAAGTGGAAATGAGTCTGTAAATATAACTCTGGAGGACCTTATGGTTGGATCAGAAGTTGAACCTAGTACCCCATAATCTGTAGTTTACAGTCTGGTTCCTATGTACTTTCAGGCGAAAATATATTATTTTAGACTCTGAGCCTTACTTTTTGTAGGAAATGGGATCTATTAATATTGATAAACCCTTGTAATCTTTTTGGATACAAGGGTTTATGTTTAATGATTGGACTTATTCTAAGGATATGTCGATGAAAGCTAGTTTTGTCGACATATAATCTGGACATGTACGCAATATCGACATATAATCAGAACATGTCGATGAAATGCGTAAATGTAGACATGTTAAACCCTGAAGGACCTATAATTTATGAATTTTGATCCAAATGAGCCGTACAGCAACTTACCTATATTGCCACCTATTGCAGATATTGAAAGTAAGGTAATATTAAAAAAATGTATTACAGCCCGTAGTAGTCTGGAAGGGCTAAAGCAAGCTGGAGGGCTGATCCCTTCTCAGGCTGTGCTTATTAATACTATTCCCATGCTTGAAGCTCAGATGAGTTCAGAAATAGAGAATATTGTTACGACCACAGATAAACTTTTTCAGTATGCAGGTAGTGGTGATGCTGCAGATCCGGCTACTAAAGAAACACTACAGTACAGACAGGCATTAGCGGCAGGGTTTCAGCGTATAAAATCCCGACCAGTATGTACAAATCTGGCAATTGAATTATGTAGTAAGATAAAAAGTATGCAGATGGAGGTTAGAAGAATTCCAGGTACAGCCCTGAAAAACCATCTAACTGAACAGACGATTTATACACCTCCGGTAGGTGAATCTGTCATTATGGAGAAGTTGTCAAATTGGGAAAAGTTTATAAATGAAAGGACTGACATAGACCCTCTTATAAGGTTGGCGGTTATGCATTATCAGTTTGAGGCTATACATCCATTTAGTGATGGTAATGGCAGAACCGGCAGGTTGCTGAATATCTTGTTTCTGCTTCAGGAGGGAGTCCTTGATATTCCTGTTTTATATTTGAGTAGATATATCATCAGTAATAAGCATGAGTATTATTCGCTACTGCGTGACATTACAGAGTGTGAAAACTGGGAGCCATGGATACTATTTATGTTAGATGCGATTGAAGATACTGCCAGATGGACAACTGATAAGATCAAATCTATAAAGAGCCTTATGGATCACACCTGCGACTATGCCAGACAGTCTCTGGATAAAATATATAGCAGGGAATTGATTGAGCTATTGTTTATTCAGCCATATTGTCGGATTGCTAATGTTGTTGAATCTGGAATTGCTAAAAGACAGGCAGCTTCCAGTTACCTAAAACGTTTGGTAGAAGTTGGAATATTAAGGGAGATCAAAGTAGGGCGTGAACTACTCTTTGTTCATCCAAAGTTTTTGGAACTCCTTAAAAGTGATGATAATAATTTTGATCTATATGGTGTAGGATAGTGGTGGTCTTGTTGTCTTTTTTATTATATGAATGTTTGCAAAATCATTTATGAATTTAGAGTCTTTTGTAGTATTTGCAGAAAGTGATGGGGAAGTAGTGTATGTTTCCTGTCTGGTTTGTGTGTGCTTTCAGTCCAAAATAAAAAATTTTAGGCACTATTTAGGCACTGAGCCTTACTTTTTGCAGAAAATGAGAGTGTTTAAAATAAGAAAACCCTTGTAATCTTTTGGAATACAAGGGTTTATAACTTATAGCTGGACCCGGAATTGAACCGGGGACCTGCGGGCTATGAATCCGCCGCTCTAACCATCTGAGCTATCCAGCCTTGAATATAGACCCGTATTTTAGTGAAAGTGGTGATTTCTTTCAAGTTATTTTTGTAAAAAAGCTGAAAGAAATCTGTAATACTGTTAATGTCGTAATAACAGTTGTGGGCTATATCAATTATGCTGATATAACAGTATAGTTTACAGAGGCATTCCGATGATCTGGGCTTCGAAAGCCATTTTATCATTAACAATACCTTGAACAGCCATGACAAACTTTCTTGGGGTTATTTTAATGAATTTGCCAAGGATGTATAGTTTATCGCCTGGAACTACCTGCTGGCGGAACTTAACATTTTCGATGCCGCCGAAGCCGATGAATCTGGATTCAGCAGTTTCTTTGATAGCAGCTATGCTAGACATTTGTGCCGCAGCTTCGATCATTAGTACGCCAGGGTATAGCGGTCTGCCAGGGATGTGTCCTCTAACCCAGAATTCATCATCTTTAACTTCTTTAAGAGCGATGATCTCTTTCTTCTCTGGAGCGTAGTGGACGATGGAATCGATCTGACGCATTTCATATTTTTGCGGATTTATTTTTTCGATCTCTTTGGTGTCAAAGACAACGTTATTGAAATCAATATCACTAATATCAAATAACCATTTTGGTGGCATTAAATAATCTCCTAATAAAATAAAAAACCGCAAAGCGGGTCTAGACTCACTTTGCGGCTAACAAACTATTAATCGTTTTGATTACTGTTCGCGGCTTTCGAGGATCTTAACCCTTACTTCCTGAGCAGCAGCTTTAATGTCCTGCATAGCTTTGCGAACACGAGTTCCAGCAGCTTTATTGCCGCCTTCAGCTTTAACCAGATCTTCTTCTACCTCTGCAACCAGCTTTTTGAGGTTTTCATATTCAATCATAAAAGTCCTTTCTTTCATAACTGTAAAATTCTATAAACTGTCTGTTAAATAAAACTGCCGCAAGAATAGTTTCTAACGGCCGTTTCATATTAAAATCAAAAAAAAATATTTTGGCCTTAGAATATTTTATCGAAATAAGCCAGGCTCTTAAGGCATACCCAAATAGTTGTGCCGGCCATAGCTAAAAATGCCAGACCAAGTAGAGCGGTGTATACATCGCTTTCAGCACCGCCAGCGGCTTTAGGAGCTCTTTTTTTTACAGCATCAGATTTTGCCATTGTTATTATTTCCTCTCTATATCAGGATCGTTGAGATTAGTTGAAATCGGTGGTTACCATGTCACCTTCAACAATCACACCCTGTGAGTTGCTAAGACGTCCTACAGCCTGATCAGCTTCAACGTAGATAATGTCAAGGTTGCCCAGGAACTTGTCTCCACGAACGATCCAGAATCTCATATCTTCACGAACGCCAGAGGTAGAACCAACAGAGATAGCAACGTTGTTGTCTTCCATGTCAGTGATCTCACCCATGATAGGAACGCCGGCCATAGTAGGCATAGCCTGAGAAACAGAAACATCGCTATCGAACTCTTTCTGAGCCAGATTGTACTGGTCGAGCTGCTGGTTCAGGCTGGCGATCTGTTCTTCCATAGCAGCGATCTGTTCAGCACGACGACGGTTAGTGTCTTCGAGCTGGCTGCCGCGAGCACGTTCATTATTAAGCAGACGGGTTAGTTCAGTAACCTGAGTCTGAGCTTTAAGCATGCTGGCACGATTTTCATCGAAGCTGTCCCAAAGTTCTTCCTGGGCAGTCTGCATATTCTGTATGGTTTCACGCATAGTAGAAGCCAGTTTAACAGCGGTGTCGCTCTTGCTGGATTCCAGAATGCTCTGCTGTTTAGCCTGAGCTAGTTCAGAGCTCAGATTGCCGTAAAGCTCTCTAAGGTCTTTGAATCTTTCACTGCTAAGCTCAAGGGCTTTAGCGTATGAAGTGTTGTTTTTAGCCAGTCTTTCTTCAGCGGTATATGCAACAACGTGTGCGGCATCGGTATATACCTTTTGCTCTTCGTAACGCTGCTTATAGTTTTCAGCCTTTGCCATAAAGGTTACGACCAGTCCGCAAAGGAAGATCGATAGAAGAGATACGAACAGTGCAAATACTTTTGTTATAGTACTCAATTTGTTACTCCTACAAGCAGGTTAATTCAGCATAAAATCAGGTGTGGCCTGTAAGTCTGGCTCGATCCATGCGAGTCATTTACAGGTGACTTGCGTGTGACGCTGGAAGTTTCTATAAATCAGCGCAACAGACAGAATACTTAAGAATGGCAAACAACCACTCTAAACCGCATTTATTATAGGATAATCCCGATTTCAGTCAAGTTATTTAAAAAAATCTGATAACTTTTAAGTGCAGGTATTTATGGACGGCCCAGAGCGTACAATAGGTATTATATATAAGGATTGTTCTTGACCTGAGTGTTTTTTTGAGATATATTACGTTCCTGTCTTTTACGCTGGATATTATGATGAAATTCAGTGTATCAGCTTACACAACCAACCAACGTTTCACACCTTAATATATTTAGGAGAAATTAGTTATGGCAGCACCTAAGGGCAGCTCTGACAGTGGCAATACCGCAGTGGTCGTTATGATCATATTCATTGTCCTGTTTTTAATATCAGCTGGATTTGCAATTGCATTCTATGTAAATATAGAGACATGCAATAAGCGGGCGAACGACGCTACCGCGAAGTTAGGCAGACTTGGTAATACCAGTCAGGTTTCAGAAGTAGAGAAGCTGGCTGAGAGCTCAGGTCTGGACAGTGGAACAACCTTTGATAAGCTTGATGCTGTAATAAAGAGTTTTAGTGAATCTATAATAGGTAAGAATGCTGTAAATTATTCTATGGCAACCGCTAAAGCGAATGTAGACTCATCATTAAGTGGTATCTGGGCATCGGTTGCCGAGGTTCAGGGTATGGACCCAATATCACAGATCGAAGATGTAAAAGCCAGCGGTCTGGTAGGAGCAGTAAAGATCCTGGTTGGTATGATGGAAGATATGAACTCACAGTTTATGGCATACCAGCAGCAGATGGACAAGCAGCTTACTCTTAACCAGCAGACAATAGATAAGTATGAAGACAGAATAGCTCAGCTTCAGGATGAGGTTGATAGTTTGGGTATGACAGTTGCCAATATGCAGAACCAGACAAACGATAATATTGAAGATATCAAGAGTCGTTTCCAGAGTCACTTTAATAGCCTGCAGAGCGAAAAGGACGAGATCGTAAAGGAAAGTGAAGGCTACAAGAAGAAGTTGGAAGTCGAACTGGAACAGGCCGCACTGCTGAACGAAAAAGCAGAGCAGATGGAAAAGTTCCTTAGAGATACTCGTCAAAAGCCTACCCAGGAAATTGAAGCACTTGATCCAGATGGAACAATTATCTCAGTTGACGCTCGTGAACAGATGGTTTATATCGACCTTGCGGCAGAAGATAAGATCTATCGTGGTTTGACCTTTAGTGTTTACGATGGTCTGGAAAAGGCAGTTTCAGCTTCAGGTCAGGGTAAGGCCACAATTGAAGTCGTTGAGATTTTAGGCAGTATTTCAAGATGCCGTGTAGTTGAAAGTCAGACAACCAATCCTATCATCAAGGGTGATATTATTGCGAACCTGGTTTGGGATAAAGATCGTGAATTTGTATTCTGCGTTGTTGGTGAGTTTGATTTCAATATGGATGGCGAAGTTGATATTGATGGTTACGATAGAGTTGAAACCCTTATCAAAGGATGGGGTGGTAAGGTTCAGGACTATGTTGGAGTAGATACTGACTTCCTGGTATATGGTTACAAGCCAAATGCTGACAACCTGGGTGACGCCCTTGAAGGTGATGCCACTGAAATGGCAAGCAGTGTTGAAGCAACAGAAGAAAAAGCCAAATTGTATGACAAGGCTTTGGATGAAGGTGTTCGCCTTGGAGTTCCATCATTCAATATGCAGAGATTTTTCCGCTTTATCGGTTACAGCAAAAAGCAGGTTATGAACTGATAAAAGCTGAATATAGAGATAATAAAAGGCGCATGGGCTATCGGCCTTTGTGCCTTTTTTTGTAAGAGCAGACCGGCCGGAGAATATTATTTCGGTATTTGAGAATAAATATTATTATGTCACAGAAGTTATATCCAGTTAAACCAGTAAAGCTTATAGTTGGTATGTTAAGTATTGCTCCAGAGCTGTTTCAGATTGCAGAAGAGGCAATGGTGAAGTTGTGGGGCGATATTGATGTTCATAGTGAGGTTATGCCTTTTATTTATACCAGGTATTATAATAAGGCTATGGGTGAAGGGCTGTTGAGGAAGTTTGTTTCGTTTGAAAAGGTTATAATGCCGAATGATATTTCTACGATCAAACATCAGAGCAATGCCTTGGAGCTGGAGATCGATAACAGTACTTTAGGGCAGGGATTAGGTGTAAAAAGGGCAGTTAACCTTGACCCAGGTTATATAAATACGAGTAAGCTGGTATTAGTAACGACCAAGGATTATTCTCACCGGGTATTTATAGGAAATGATATGTATGCTGAGGCAACGCTTCACTACTGTTATGATAAGTGGAATAGTTGGGGCTATACTTATCCGGATTATGCCAGTGGCGATTATGATGTTTTTTTGAATGCTGCTCGTGAGAAGTTTATCGAAGCAGGCTTAGAGTGAGCATATGTCAACAATAGAGATACAATATGTAATAATATGCGGGGTGTATGCTTTGCTTTGCTCGGCTCTGCTGACCGGGGTGGTAAGAAAGCTGGCAGTTCGTCATGGATTTGCTGATATGCCGGGGGAGCGGAAGGTACATGTAAAGCCTATTGCACTAGGTGGCGGTATAGCAATATTTCTGACAGTCATAGTACCCTTGGCTATTTTGGCTTTGGTAGTTATGTTGGTGTCACCAGAGTTTGTCGGTAATGTATTTGGCGAAACTGCGGCTGGCCATTTGCCCGGTTTAAAAAGTCGCATTCCGCAATTGACAGCATTTATTCTTGCTGGGGTTATTCTTCATATTAATGGTTTGATCGATGATCGAAAAGCATTAGGGCCAAAAATAAAACTTTTTATCCAGTTGGCCGTAGCCCTTATGCTGGCGACGATAGGTGAGATCAGGTTCGACTTTTTTATTGAAAGCTACGTTATAAAGGTATTTTTGTCGGTATTGTGGATAACGGTTATTATTAATGCATTTAACTTTCTCGATAATATGGATGGCTTATCGGCTGGTATAGCTGCTATTTGTTCGCTTATGATAATGTTCGCTTCGATCAGCAGCGGTCAGGTATTTATCAGTTGTTTCCTGGCTTTGGTTGCCGGGGCACTGGTAGGCTTTTTATTCTATAATTTCAATCCGGCATCGATATTTATGGGTGATGCCGGTTCGCTGCTGGTAGGCTTATTTATGGCAGTTGCTTCGGTGAAGACAACGTACTATCATGTTGAAGGAGTCTCGCCACGTTATGCGGCTTTTATGCCGTTGATAGTGCTGGCGGTGCCATTATATGATTTTGGCAGTGTTGTTATTATTCGATTATTGCAGGGGCGAAGTCCGTTTGTTGGCGATAAACAGCATTTTTCTCATCGCTTAACTAATCATGGTATGAGTCAGCGAACAGCAGTTTTGACAATATATCTTGCAACGGCTGTAACGGGCCTGGGAGCAACTATTCTGCACCAGGTAGAGACTTCTGGTATGATACTTATCTTTATTCAGACTATAATGATACTAGCATTAATAGGTATACTGGAATATACGGGCAAGACTCTGAATAAAAGGTGAGTTGTCGCGTGTTGTAATAAGTATTAAAAAATATAGACAGGTTTTGTCTGCTTGTAAATGTGTTTCATAAGGTTATAATGTAGCTTATGTTAAAATTTATGATAAAAAGACTGGTACTACTCCCTGTAGTATTGTGGGCGATATATACCATAACATTTATTATGGTGGTTGCTGTTCCGGGTAATCCATTTCAGACGGGTGAGCGTAGTCAGGATGATGCGGCATCACGAGCGATTATGGCAAGGTACAAGGCAGATGATAATGTGTCGTTTTATTTCAGTTATATGTCGAATTTGTTTCAGCCGGGCAAGGCTATTCGGGGCGAAGGGCCTCTGATCGACCTAGGTCCATCGTGGAAATATAGAGACTGGACATGTAATCAGATAATATCAGCCTCGCTGCCGGTTTCAGTTTCGCTTGGTCTGGTTGCTATGTTGATAGCATGTATTGTTGGTATTCCCGCTGGGGTTGTGAGTGCGGTCAAGCGAGGCAGTCCGATAGATTTTGCGACGCTGGCACTTTCGCTGGTTGGTATTTCGCTGCCTTCGTTTGTCGTGGGTATGTCCTTATTAATAGTATTCTCTATCTGGCTGGAGTTATTTCCGGTTGGTGGCTGGGGCTCAATAAGCCAGATCTGGCTGCCTGCGGTGACGTTATCGCTGCCGTTTATGGCTTATATCGCCAGATTAACCCGTTTGGGTATGATGGATGTTATGGATAGTGACTATATTCGTACCGCCAGAGCGAAAGGTTTGAGTAATCACCAGGTAATCTGGAAACATGCACTTAAGAATGCCTTTTTGCCAGTTTTAAGTTTTTTAGGGCCAGCCTTAGCTGCTGCTATGACTGGTTCATTTGTAGTTGAAACAATATATAACCTTCCCGGCATGGGACAGCACTTTGTCAATAGTGTTGAAAATCGGGATCGAGCTATGATCCTGGCCACGGTTATTATGTTTTCAGCAGTAATAATAATATTCAATCTGCTGGTAGATATGGCCTATGCGCTGGTCGATGCCAGAATCGAACTTGAATGATAAGTCTGTTTTAGGTACTTCATTCCCCCATAATTATGCCGTATTTATTCGATGGTTACAATATATATCATGCAGCCCAGAAGGCTCTGGAGCAGTGGTCCGCAATAACCGTAATGGGGATGTGTGATTTTATTGCAGGTGATCTTAATTATATAAAAGAGAGCGGTAAGCTTATCTTTGATGGCGTGTGTCCGCGTGGAAGAGATGATTCCTGTCAGGTAGGTTCTCTGTCGATATATTATAGCGGTGATTATGGTGTTGATGCTGATACTCTGATAGAAGATATCGTTTTTTCCAGTTCAGATCCTAAGCGTCTTGTTGTTGTCAGTAGTGACCGTGAGATCAGGGCGGCGGTTCGCAGTCGCAAAGCTGTTTCGCTTAGTAGTGTAGAATACCTGGCGTCAATGGTCCGCCGTTACGACCGGCCAGCTCCAATGCCACGT
The DNA here is from genome assembly GCA_963667715.1 of Sedimentisphaerales bacterium. Lineage (GTDB taxonomy): Bacteria > Planctomycetota > Phycisphaerae > Sedimentisphaerales > SM23-30 > JAFGDI01. The sequence goes on from OY763926.1 coordinate 396,452, forward strand.
GATCCCAAGCAGAAGTTCTCAGGTTTAACTCCAGCAGAGACTAATTATTGGATGAAAGTTTTTGGAATCGATGATCGGGACAAATGATTGGCCAAAACTATTTATAGTATAGATATTAAGGTAGTGCATTTTTAGCCTTAATAATATATCTCTCATATTTTCACTCATAATTATTCATTCGAAGTATCTATTCGAAAGAAATTTCAGTTATATTATCGGTATGAAACAGTTGTTTCCTGGTGTGAAATAGCTGTTACGGAAATTTCACACTAGCTCGCATTTGGTTACAAATATTTCATTTCTTTTGTATCTCACTGTAATTCAGGGTTTTATATTACATTGTCAGTGAATGGCAATTTTTGCAGTTTCATGCATTAACTTTTATTTCACAGAGTTAGATGTCTCTAACAATGTAAATTCCTGTAAATGTTGGACTAATGAAAAATATAAATCATTAATTATGGCAATAATTTCAGGTACTTCTGTACCTGTTTTATCTGGTGGTGCTGATATTTAATAGGGGTAGTAGATTCGTGTTAATCGCTATATAAACTGGGATTAGTAGGTTTTAGAGGTGGGGAATGTGATTAAATTTTATCGGGGATTTTTGCTCTTGAGTTCAGTAAAAAGTTTGTGGGTGGAAAATATTATCTAGTTTTAGGAGAAGAAGAAATTTCTGGCACGGCTGTTGTATTAAGGAAAGTCACGTAGAGTGCGTAGTAATGCAGAACTGAAACTAGAAGAAAAAATAAACCCTGTATGAACAGGAAAGGAAAGAAGACGATGAGAAAAGTCGCGATTTACGGAAAAGGTGGAATTGGTAAGAGTACAACAACTCAGAACACAGTGGCAGCACTGGCTGAGATGGGCAAGAAAGTAATGATCGTAGGTTGCGATCCAAAAGCAGACTCAACTCGTCTGATGCTTGGTGGCCTGGCACAGAAAACTGTTCTTGATACTCTTCGTGAAGAAGGTGAAGATGTGGAACTGGATGATGTACGCCGTCCTGGCTTTAAGGGCACACTTTGCGTTGAGTCAGGTGGTCCAGAGCCAGGTGTAGGTTGTGCTGGTCGCGGTATCATTACTTCAATTAACCTGCTGGAACAGCTCGGTGCATATGAAGAAAGCAATCAGCTAGACTACTCTTTCTATGACGTACTTGGTGACGTTGTATGTGGTGGTTTCGCTATGCCGATCCGTGAAGGTAAAGCTGAAGAGATCTACATTGTATGTTCAGGTGAAATGATGGCGATGTATGCTGCAAATAACATCTGTAAAGGTATCATGAAGTTTGCTGAAGCTGGTGGTGTGAGACTTGGCGGACTGATCTGTAACAGTCGTAATGTAGATAATGAAAGAGAAATGATCGAGAAATTCGCTGAGAAACTTGGTACCCAGATGATCCACTTCGTACCACGTGATAATGATGTACAGCGTGCAGAGATCAAACGTATGAGCGTAATTGAATGGAACCCAGAAGTACCACAGGCTGATGAATATCGTCAGTTGGCTAAGAATATCGACGAGAATGAAATGTTCGTAGTGCCTAAGCCACTGGCAATTGAAGAACTTGAACAGCTTCTTATGGACTACGGTCTGCTGGTTGCATAATCAAATACAAGTAAAAATAAATATAATAACTTCGCAAATAAGTAGTAAAAAATGCAGCGACCTGGCTGGCGAGCAGTATTAAGGTTAGTCAGGTAAAGCTGAAAAAAGGTTAATATCCAGGAAAGGACAACTAAACAATGTTAATGATAAGAGCGATCATACGTCCGGAAAAAACAGATGAAGTTCTGGCAGCCTTGATGTATGCCGGTTTTCCAGCGGTAACAAAAATGGATGTGTTCGGAAGAGGTAAGCAGCGTGGAATGAAAATAGGTGAGATCACTTATGATGAGCTGCCGAAAGAAATGATCCTAACATGTGTGGAAGATAAAGATAAAGACCTGGTCCTCACGACTATAATGAAAGCAGCTCGTAGTGGTACAAAAGGAGCATTCGGTGACGGTAAGATCTTTGTGTCGGCCGTAGATGAAGTATATACCGTAAGTTCTGGTGCAAAAGGAATATAATAGCTGAAAGGCTGGTATAGATCCCAGCTTTAAGGAGTAATAGTCATGAAAGAAATACTTGCAGTCATACGAATGAACAAGATGAATGCTACCAAGAAAGCCCTTGGCGAAATCGGTGTAGCATCAATGACAGCACGCAAGGTGATAGGTCGCGGCAAAGGAAAAGTGGATTATATGCTGCTTAAAGGTGCCGAAGAAGGATACGAGGAAGCGATTAACCAGTTGAGTCCAGGTCCTAAACTGATCCCTAAGAGAATGATAACGATCGTAACTCGTGACGAAAAAGTAGAAGAGATCGTTAATGCGATAATCGAGGTTAATCAGACCGGTTCTCCAGGTGACGGTAAAATCTTTGTAATGCCAATGATGGATGTTATTCGTGTAAGAACTGAGGAAACCGGAGAAGAAGCTCTGGGTGACCTTATAGAAGAGTAGTCAGTTCGGCAGTAAGCGGAATAACCGGAGGCTTATGCTTGGCAAAAGTAGAGAGTAGAATGATGTGTATGATTTTGCTGAGTATAAGGCTCCGGCCCGGCACTGCTAAAAGGATAGTATAGCCGGTGATATCAGACGTTTTGATGTTGCAGGTTACAGTGAGAAATGATAATTAGGCCAATAACCAGAGAGGTGTATTATGCCTGAAAAGAAAATAGATCCAATTAAGGTCAAAGAAGAAATGACCAAGATTTACCCGGGCAAGGTGGCGCGTAAGAGATCGAGCCAGATCGTTGTCAACGAGGTAAAAGAGAATGAACAGGTGCCAGAGATCAATGCTAATGTCAGGACCACCCCGGGTATCATTACCCAGAGAGGTTGTACTTATGCCGGTTGTAAGGGTGTAGTACTGGGCCCGACAAGAGATATTGTAAACATAACACACGGTCCGATCGGCTGTGGTTTCTACTCCTGGCTGACCAGAAGAAATCAGACCAAGCCTGCACCAGATGGTGATAACTTTATGCCATACTGTTTTTCAACAGATATGCAGGATGAAGAGATCATCTTCGGTGGTGAAAAGAAACTTAAAGCTGCGATCAAAGAAGCTTATGACCTTTTCAAGCCACATGCGATAGGTATTTTTGCAACTTGTCCGGTAGGTCTTATCGGTGACGATGTTCACGCGGTAGCCCGTGAAATGAAAGAAGAGCTTGGTATCAATATCTTTGGTTTCAGCTGTGAAGGTTATAAAGGTGTGAGTCAGTCTGCTGGTCACCATATTGCTAATAATCAGTTGTTTAAGCATGTAATTGGCCTTGATGATACTGAACATGAAGATAAGTACAAGGTTAACCTGCTGGGTGAGTATAATATTGGTGGTGATGCCTTTATTATTGAAGACCTGTTTGAAAAATGTGGAATCAGACTTCACTCTACCTTTAGCGGTAACTCAACTATGGGTGGTTTTGAAAACTCTCATACTGCTGACCTGAACTGTGTAATGTGTCATCGTTCAATTAACTATGTAGCAGATATGATGGAAAAGAAGTTTGGTATTCCTTGGTTCAAGGTTAACTTTATTGGTGCAGACAGCTCAGCTAAGAGTCTGCTAAAGATAGCCGAATTCTTCGAGGATAAAGATCTTGTCGCTAAGGTCAAGGAAGTTATCGAAGAGGAAATGAAAGAAGTTATCAAGGTTCGCGAAGAGGTTAAAGCTCGCTGTGAAGGTAAGACCGCAATGTTGTTTGTTGGTGGTAGCCGTGCTCACCATTACCAGGATCTGTTTGCAGAAATCGGCATGAAGACAGTAGCTGCTGGTTATGAGTTTGCTCACCGTGATGACTATGAAGGTCGTAAAGTACTGCCTAATGTTAAGGTCGATGCAGATAGTCGTAATATTGAAGAACTGTCTATTGAGCAGGACCCAGAGCGTTATAATCCTCGCAAGACTGATGAGCAGATGAAAGCATTTGCTGAGAGCGGTTACGAGTTTGAAGATTATGAAGGTATGATGCCTACAATGGAAAGTGAAACTCTTGTAATTGATGATATCAGTCACCATGAAGCAGAAGTGCTGATGGATATTTACAAGCCAGACATTTTCTGTGCTGGTGTTAAGGAAAAGTATGTAATTCAGAAACATGCTATACCTTGTTTGCAGCTGCATAGTTATGATTACGGTGGACCTTTTGCGGTCTTTAAGGGTGCTATCAATTTCTATCGTACAGTAGATCGTATGGTAAATGCCAAGATATGGGATTATGCCAAGGCACCATGGCAGAATGTTTCCAAGCCAAAACTTGATGCTGAATTAGTTGGTGCGTAACGGATAAGTAGAAAGTGATATAACTGTCACGGTAGTTTGTGGCAGATAAAAATAAACAGGAGAAGTTAAAATGCTTTTAAGACATACAACAAGCGAGGTAAAAGAAAGGACAGCTCTGACCATTAACCCGGCCAAGACCTGCCAGCCGATCGGGGCTATGTATGCGGCCCTTGGTATTCACGGTTGCTTACCTCACAGTCATGGTTCACAGGGTTGCTGTGCATATCACAGAAGTACCCTGACACGCCACTATAAAGAACCAATAATGGCAGCGACCAGTTCATTTACTGAAGGTGCTTCTGTGTTCGGCGGCCAGGCTAACCTGCTTCAGGCTATAGATAATATGTTCAAAATATATGATCCGGAAGTGGTCGCGATCCACACTACCTGTCTGTCTGAAACTATTGGTGACGATATGTGTCAGATCACAGATAAGGCCAAAGAAAAAGGCTCAGTGCCAACAGATAAAATGGTGATCTATTGCAATACACCAAGTTATGTTGGTTCACATGTTACTGGTTTTGCTAATATGACCAAGGCGATGAGTACTTTCTTTGGTACTCCAAGCGCAGATAAGCTCCGTACTGTGAATATTATTCCAGGCTGGGTTGAACCGTCTGATATGGCTCATATCAAAAGCCTTTGTACTGACATGGGTGTTGAGACCATTATGTATCCAGATACATCAGGTGTACTTGATGGTGGTCAGACTGGTGAATATGAAATGTATCCAAAGGGCGGTACAAAGGTTTCTGACCTTAAGAATATTGGCCGCAGCCAGGCTACAATTTCACTTGGTTCTACTGCTTCAGAGCCAGCTGCTAAAGAGCTGGAAGTGAAATGTAAGGTTCCGTTTACTTCTTTGGATCTTCCAATCGGCCTGAAAGCTACTGACAGATTTATTAACACTCTGCGTAAAGTAGCCAAGGTTGATGTTCCTGCTAGTATCACAGAATCCAGAGCTAAGCTTGTTGATATGATCACTGATATGCATCAGTATCTATACGGCAAGAGAGTTGCACTTTGGGGCGACCCTGATCAGCTGGTAGCTCTGAGTGAGTTCCTTGTAGACCTTGATATGAAGCCTGTGTATGTTGTTACTGGTACACCAGGTAAGATATTCCTCAAGAGAATGGAGGCAGCATTGCAGGGTGAGGTTCCTGAAGCCAAGTATCGTCAGGGAGCTGCTGCTGATATGTTCCTGATGCATCAGTGGATCAAGGAAGAGCCGGTTGATCTTCTAATCGGTAATACTTACGGTAAGTATATTGCTCGTGATGAAGATATCCCATTTATACGTCATGGCTTCCCGATTCTTGACCGTGTTGGACATTCACAGTTTCCAACAGTAGGTTATGAGGGTGCTATGAGACTTCTGGAAAAGATCCTTAACGCTATTCTTGATCGTAAAGATCGTGACTGTCCAGAAGAGAAGTTTGAATTAGTTTTATAAAATGACCCGGCGACAAGCATTATGTGTGTAGTAAAAGTGTAAATAGCCAAAATCGTAATAATACGCCGACATTAAATAAAATATCCCCCCGTCCCTTATCCAGGGAGTGTTCAGAAAAGATTGCTCCCGGGTAAGGACTTTTTTTGCGCAGAGATTACTGATGAGGGGTTCGCATAGGTTAATAAAAAATGAGGGAAGTCGGCAGTTGCTAACTTCCCTCATTATCATTCCTATCCCGATTTATATCGAGACTAAATTCTAATCAATTGGCCCTTCCATTAACAAATCGTGACGTTTGTTTGGGTCGCTAATGTAGTCATTAATAGGTTTACCACTGATATTAACTTTCAGACATGAAAAGATATTCTGCCAGAAATGCTCTATGCCATTACGTCTTACATTATAGTCCAGTGTGGTAAGGATAATATGACCGGCCTGAAAATTCTTATGTGCCATAACGACTCCAGAGGGCTTTACCAGCTTTTCGAAAAGTTGAAGTGCGCCACACTTTATATCTTCGGGTGTGTTGAATAAGGCCCAGTCAATATTTGATGCTTCCAGCAGGCTCTTGGCTCCATTGGTGAATTCTCCACCCAGCCCGCAAATACTTGCATAGCGTTTATGGTCTGGTTCGATCAGGAACATGTCTTCAAGCTTAAGCGGGGCGAAAACATTACTATCAGCTCCCGGTACAAAGTTTGATGACTGCCTGTCGGTTAGCTCGATCTTTGTGCCGAGAGTCTTTTCCAGCCATAAGATATCAATGTCTTTGGAAGGAATATAGATCATTACTGTTTTGCCTTCCTCACAAAGCTTTTCGATAGCTGCCGCTTTGTTATTGTCAGCAATGTTTGCCGCATCGACCATAATAAAATATGTTTGGTCGCTGTTGTCTATATTGATCCGACAGCGATTGAGCAGGTCTTTCAGCGGTGAACTGTCGTTTCCAATAAACCCTACCTTGTCATACCGGGCCGCCGGGATTGGTGGTCCAGGTAAATAACCGGTTCTTTCCATGAATGGTTCACCATTTAGTGCGGCCTTCATAGCATTGAACATACCCAGCGGGTAATATAGTTTCTGTGAACTGTCCCAGCCGGGGTTGAGAGTGGTGACAAATGGCGGTATTCTTTCCGGTTGTGCCCCGGGCAAGCCTTCCTGATATCTGGCGGTGAGAAATACGCCGTCATTTTCATTTGGCAGGCGGCTATAGTCATTATAACCCAGGCTGATATGCTCCAGTCCGAACCAGACTGTTTCTGATGCTGAAAAATAGTCCAGCTTTTCCAATCCCATCTGTGTCAGCATTTCATAAATATCAATACCCATCGCATCTACCCTGCCGGCATATGTTCTGTGTGTTTGGTCGCCAAGCATATAATCCATCCAATGCGGCAGGCCGTAGTATGAGCCGGTAAACTCACCCAGCATAGCTGGCAGCGAGTCGTCTTCTGGCAGTTTGAAGCTGTGATGCTGTTTTTCCAGCCAATTATCACCCCAGTGTTTGCTCCAAACACCAACTCTGCCTTCCAGCGTCTCATCGCCATCGCAGGAGAGCCAGTTTCTGGTTGGGTCGAGCTTAAGGGCTTGCTTGCCGAAGTTGGCCAGTTTGTCGTAATATTCACTTCGTGCCTCTACTGGTTGGATCTGGCCAAATACCGCGAACATCTCATTGGCAAAACTCCAGCCGAAAACTGAAGGACTGTTCCTGTCACGTAGGATAAGTGCTTTATAGTGATCTTCGCAATTCTTCCAAGCCTGTGGCTCATCCATATTGAAACCGCCGGCCGAACCGAAAAGGCCAGTCTCGTCCAGAACTGCCAATCCCATTTCATCAGCCATATCAATATAGAACTTTGGCCACGGCTGAGCATGAAGCCTTACCGCATTGCCGCCGAAATCCTTGATCATTGTGAACCATGCCCATGCTGTGCGGCGGGTCATGATAAATTCTGAAAATGGGTGTAAAATGTCAGCATATAGCTTTACCGGCTTGCCGTTGAGGTGCAGGTCGCTTCCAACTACCTTGAACTCTCGCCAGCCGAACCGGGTATATTTCTGGTCAATTGTTTTTCCACTGTTGTCATTGACCGTTGTTACCAGACCATATAAGTTGGTGTTTTCCATATCCCATAGTTTTAGCTTGCCATCTACCTTAATGTCTACAGATATTGTTTTTGTACTGCCGGCTGGGACTGTCGCGGGTTTACTGTTTATGGTCATAACAGTATCGGCCAGCTGCCATTTTTCTACCGGAGCCTCCATAATTGACTCTCCGGCAAGATTAATCCAGTCCCTTACCTTGCCACTGAGTTTAATTGTTTTATCTTTTTGACTTACATTCCTTACTGTGTAGTCAATACTGAGGGTGTTGTTTTGTACCTGGGGCTGAACGAATACATCTTCTATATACGTTTCTGGTAGAGCCATAAGGTAGACATCCTGATATATGCCGCATAAGTCGTTCATGTATGAACCGCGAGGGCCCATGGCGTCCCATCCCCAGTTATAAACTTTATGCTTTTTATTGAATAGCCTTTGCTTGCGTACGCCAACTAATATATTGTTTTTTTCGTTTGAGTTGACGTTGTCAGTAATGTCAACTTCAAATGGGGTAAAGGTGTCGTAATGAGATTCAACTGCAACATGACCGTTAATGATCACCTTTGCTTCTCCGGCAACTCCGTCGAAGTGCAAGATGAGCCTTTTACCCTTGAAGTTGTCTGGTATATTGAAGTCTTTGCTGAGCCATCCCATTGATACATGCCGCCATTTATCGGGGTAGCTTGGGTAGTAGAGCGGGACAGGATCGTATTTCCCAGGGTTACGCCACATGCCCCACATATTAACATTCCACGCAGAGGGAACCTTTACCGGGGCTTTTTCCCATTTATTATCTGATGGCTGTGGTAATTCGGGTGCTGTGCCGGTATCCCATTTATAGCCGTGCGGAATATCTATCGGTTGAAACTGCCATTTACCATTCAGGCATAATTCCTGCCTTTGCGGCTTCTCATAATCGCTGATCAGTCCCATATGTGGTGCAAATCGCCCGGAAAATTCTACCGAACATATGCCGTAAGAGCTGAATTCACTCAACAGTAGTAATACTAACGGAGCAAAACACTTTACCAATTTCATTAAAATCTCCTATTCTAAATAATATTAATGGCTTGGAATTATTCATTTTTGATTCAATGCAACCCCTTCCACCTAACTCTCATGATGCGGTGTGTGCAGGTAAATGCCTACCGTGTCGGCAGAGGGGTAGCGAGTGGTGTGTTGTCAAATAATTGTGTGTTCGTTAGTGTTAGAGTCATGTAGTCAGGTCATATTATCCCTGATTGTGTGCATGATTGCTAATTAATATACGTTATCGACACATATTTGGAAAGTTAATAGTTAACTAACCGGTGGAGTGTATTGAACCTATTTGTGTGTGTTGGTGGGCAGTGTGTTTGTGCTTAAATGTATGTAGTTGTTTGTTAGTAGCTGTATATAAAGGAGATAAGTTGTGCGACAAAAATGGGTCGCGATGTGTTTATTGTGAAATAATTGTTAAGGTATTTGTAAGTCATTTGCTTTAATATGTTTATATGATGATGGTGCTGAGTTGTATTTGTAGGTGTTATATTGGTGTGAAATAAATGTAATGGTACCGGGATAACTGCTTGAATCGATGCAGAAGCTGACTGCAATGTTTTTTACGGTCGGTTTTATAATTGCTCATTTTCAGGCTAAAAATAGGGGTGATATCTTCACGGGAGAAAGAAAAAATAATAAATTAAAAAGTATTAGTCATATGTTATTTTGGCACGTTGATTGTATTAGGTAATGCATCAGCGATGCCGCTCTAAAATACTCGATCTCCTAGGCAAAGTTGAAATAAAGAATCAGGCGTAGTTTGCCTGATTCACACGATAGCGAACGGCAGTAGTCGGCAGGCGGTTAGCCGGCAGTTTGGGCAGGCCCCTGCGACGATGCTGCTGAGAAAATACAAGCAGAGAGTAAAAGAAGAAAAAAAGATGATAGAGATACTGAAACAACGTAAAGACCACATCTACCGCAAGGGTTCAGAACCATTCAAGATAAAGTGTGATTCCCATTCGCTTGCCGGTTCTGTCTCTCAGCGAGCGTGTGTATTTTGCGGGTCACGGGTTGTATTATATCCGATAGCAGATGCTTTACATCTTATACATGGTCCAATCGGCTGTGCGGCTTATACCTGGGACATTCGCGGGGCATTATCATCTGGCCCGCAGATCCACCGTCTTAGTTTTTCGACTGATCTTCAGGAAAACGATGTGATTTATGGTGGAGCGGAAAAATTATATAAGGTATTAACAGAGCTCATAGAGGAGTATAAGCCCAAGGCCGCTTTTATATATTCAACCTGTATAATCGGTGTGATCGGCGACGATGTGGAAGCCGTATGCCGTAAGGTTGCCAGGGAAAAAGGTATTGATGTAATACCTGTGCATTCAGAAGGTTTTAAAGGCACAAAGAAGAACGGTTATCAGGCCGCCTGCGATGCGATCTTTAAGCTCGTGGGTACCCGTGAACGGGAAGTATCTCCTTTTAGTATAAATATCCTCGGCGACTTTAATCTCGCCGGGGAAATATGGATGATCAAAGATTATTACCAGAAGATGGGTATAGAAGTAGTAGCAACTATCACTGGCGATGGCCGGGTAGATGATATTCGAGCTGCCCATAAAGCGTCCTTGAACGTAGTACAGTGTTCCGGGTCTATGGTTTTTCTGGCAAAGATGATGAAAGAGAAGTATGGGATACCTTTCAAGCATGTATCATATTTTGGCATAGAAGACATGTCGAAGGCTCTTTACGATGTAGCAGAGTTTTTCGGCGACCAGCAAGTGTTGGATAATACGAAACAGTTAGTAAGCGGTGAAATAAGCAATATGCTGGAAGAGCTTAGCGTATTCAAAAAAGACCTGGAAGGCAAGAGTGCCGCAATTTATACCGGAGGTGCATTTAAGGCTTTCTCACTGGTTAAATCTTTGCGTATGCTTGGTATGAAAACAGTAATAGCAGGTTCGCAGACAGGCAACAGTGAAGATTATGAGCTACTAGCGGAATTATGTGATGATGATGTTATTCTGCTCGATGATACCAATCCATTAGAGCTGGCGAAATATGTCCAGGAAAAAGACGTTGATCTTCTCATCGGTGGTGTTAAAGAGCGGCCTATTGCGTACAAACTCGGTATCGGCTTCTGTGATCATAATCACGAAAGGAAGGAAGCCCTTGCCGGGTATGTCGGAATGATCAATTTTGCTCGTGAAGTACATCGCAGTGTGACTAGTCCTGTCTGGGATTTGCCGCGCAGTTTTCCGGGTATGTTATAAGAAAAAAGAGTTAGAGAAAAAGAAAATAGTAAAGATTGAGAGATAGGTGAGCAGAGTTATGGAAACCGAAACAAAAAGCAGATTTACAGCAACGCGAAATGCCTGCAAGTTATGCAGACCTCTGGGGGCAAGTATGGCGTTTGCTGGTATTGAAAAGTCAATAACACTGCTTCATGGTTCACAGGGCTGCTCAACATATATACGTCGCTATATGATAAGCCATTATAAAGAGCCAATTGATATAGCATCTTCAAACTTTGGCGAGCATGCGGTGATCTTTGGCGGAGCGGATAATTTCCGTACGGCATTGGAAAATGTGATCGTGCAGTATTCTCCGGAGTTTGTAGGGGTTGCTACAACCTGTCTGGCCGAGACTATCGGTGATGATATCGGTGCCTTTCTGAAAGAGTTCAAGAAGACCTACGAGGATCAGAAATTGCCGGTATTGGTATCGGTGGCAACTCCAAGTTATGCCGGAACCGAATCTGAGGGCTTTTATGGGACAGTAAGGGCGATCGTTGATCAGACGGCTGAATCTGGTGAAACTGAACCTGACCTGATAAATATTATGCCCGGTATGGTATCACCTTCTGATATTCGTAATCTCAGGGAAGTAATTGCAGATTTTGGTTTGAAAGTAAATATGCTGCCAGACTATTCAGACACTCTTGATGGTCAGACATGGCATAGCTACAGTAAAATAGCACCGGGTGGTACAACTATATCAGAGCTTAAGGCGACAGGTACAGCTGCTGCGTCAATAGAGTTTTGTGTAACATTTAATGAATCTTTCAGCGGTGCTGACCTGCTGGAAAAGAAATATGGTGTTGTATCTGATCGTATGCTGATGCCGATTGGAATGAAGAATACAGATATATTCTTGAGCAGGCTTGAAGAGTTAAGTGGTAACCCTTTGCCAGAGAAGTACCACAAGCAGCGTGGGAGATTGCTTGATAGTTATATTGATGCACACAAGTATACCTCTGGCAAGCGAGCAATTGTCTTTGGTCAGCCGGAATTGGTTGCGGCTATGGCGGTCTTTCTGTTGGAAATAGGGATCGTTCCGGTCATCTGTGCTACCGGTGCAACTCAGACAAAGCTTGCCGAGGTTATAGAGGCACAGGTAGGTGAGTCATTTAGTAAGATAACAGTGCTTGAGAAGATGGATTTTCTTGATATTGAAGAGATAGCAGCAGAAGTCAAGCCAGATATATTGATAGGCAGCAGCAAAGGTTATACGCTTTCCCGGAAGCTGGAAATACCGCTGGTCAGAGTTGGCTTCCCGATCCATGACCGAATTGGCGGCGGGCGGATAGAACATGTGCTCTATGAAGGCTCGCAAAGGCTGTTCGATGAGATAACCAATACCCTTATCCGCTATAAGCAGGATACATCTCCGGTAGGGTATACATATATGTAGTAGAGAGCCCGGCTGTGATTATGCTCATATTGTTTAACGGTTGGTATGAGTATAGTTTTGAATGCTGATGCATTTTTAGGTGAGAGTTTACAGAAGATAGGACGAATACAAAAGGAAGTGAATGAAATGGCTTTAGATATTAACAATCATCCATGCTTTAACAAGAGCGTATGTAAGGATACCGGCAGGATACATTTACCGGTTGCACCCAAGTGCAATGTAATGTGCAATTTCTGCAGTCGGAAGTTTGACTGTGTAAATGAGAGCCGTCCCGGTGTTACCAGTAAAGTACTATCTCCGAAACAGGCTCTGCACTATCTGGATAAAGCTATCGAGATAGATCCTCGCATTGGTGTTGTTGGTATTGCTGGTCCGGGTGACCCATTTGCCAATCCGGAAGAGACAATGGAGACCTTGAAGCTGGTAAGGGAAAAATACCCTGATATGCTGTTTTGTATAGCGACAAATGGTTTAGGTATTAACCCGTATATCGAAGAGCTGGCCAAGTATAATGTTACCCATGTGACAATTACCATTAGTGCTGTTGATCCTGAGATATCAGGCAAGATATATGCCTGGGTTAGAGAGTCCAAGCGTCCATACCGTGGTACACTCGGTGGCGAAAAGATTCTGGCTAATCAGCTGGCTGCGATTAAAGCATTAAAAGCTCATGGCATAATTGTGAAAATAAATACAATTGTTATTCCGGGTATAAACGATGATCATGTTGAAGAAGTTGCTGAAACTGTAAGAGAGCTGGGTGCAGATATTCAGAACTGTATGGCACTATACCCGGTAGAGGGTACTGTCTTTGGCACTCTGGAACAGCCGTCAGCTGCTACAATGAAAACCTTGCAGGATAAAGTTACAAAGATCATACCACAGATGCTTCACTGTAAGCGTTGTCGTGCTGATGCCGCCGGATTGATCCATGAAGGCATATCTGATGAGCTGGTTGAAACGATGAATGCTGCAAGTATGCTGCCTGTTGATCCGGCAGATGCTCAAAAGCGTCCTTATGTTGCAGTAGCGTCAATGGAAGGTCTGCTGGTGAATCAGCATCTGGGTGAAGCGGCCAGTGTCAGAATTTATGGTCCAAATGATAACGGTGTGAGCTATAAGTTAGTTGATGTAAGAGAAACACCAGCTCCAGGTGGCGGTGAAGAACGCTGGAAAAAACTGGGTGAGCTGCTTGGCGATTGTCGGGCGGTACTTGCCAGTGGCTTTGGGAATTCGCCGGGATCTGTTCTGTCAGCCAGTGGACTTAAGCCATATATGGTTGAAGGGTTGATCGAAGAGAACCTGAACATTATATATTCAGGAGGTAAACCTAAGAGTTGTGCTTCAAGTTTTAGATGCTCATCTGGTTGTACTGGAAATGGTACAGGATGCAGCTGATAAATAACCTGTATAAAAATGAGAACTAAGAGAAGTGATCGTAAGGCTGGTATTGTTTATCCAGTCGCAAAGCTATAAAACCAAAAGAACGAAAAGAATAAAGGTGAAAAAATGAATAAGCCGGAATACCATTTTTTAGTATGTAACAGTTTCAGACTTACAGGTGAGCCACAGGGAGTATGTAATAAAAAAGATGCACCATCGTTAATGCAGGCACTTGAGGAAGGTATCCTGGAAAGAGGACTTGATGGTATGGTTTCCAGTACCGGCTGTCTGAAAATGTGCGAAAAAGGGCCGATCGTAGTAGTATACCCTCAGGGCTGGTGGTACGGTGGAATAGATGAAGATAAGATCGAAGAGATACTGGACGCTTTGGAAGAAGGTAATCCGGTTGAAGAGTATTTGATATAGTATTTATTGCGGCAATTATTTATGCATTCTGATAATAATCGCTGATATAATATGTATGAATAATAATGAAATAAGTAATCGTTTTGTCAAGGTAAGACGGGCAGCTCTGGCTGATATTCCGGAGCTGCTCGTACTGCTTGAGTCACTGTATGAGTTGGAAGTGGATTATCAGTTTGAAAGGGATAAACAGGCTCGCGGCCTTGAGCTGCTTGCTGACGCTGATAATGCTTGTGTTTTTGTCGCTGAATACGAAGGGGAGGTTGTTGGGATGTGTTCGGTGCAAACTGTAATTTCCACTGTGCAGGGTACTCCGTCAGGGTGGGTTGAAGATGTGGTTGTGCTGGATAAGTTTCGTGGGTGTGGAATAGGTAGTAAGCTTTTGCAGGCTATTGATGAGTGGGCCAGAGAAAATGATGTTTCCAGGCTCCAATTGCTTGCTGATGACAAAAATGATAAAGCCATAGGTTTTTATCATAAGCATCAGTGGCAGACAATGCATGCTTTGGCATTAAGGAAATATCCATAATAGGTCAATATTGGGATGTGTCAGAGTTGCGTTCCCAATAATAGTCCATTAGTAAATTACGAAAGTTTATAGTATAAACAGAAGGTGCATCATGTTATTGCCCAAGACAATCTTCCATCCTGTGACTGTTATCGATACCACATTGCGAGATGGTGAACAGGCCCCCGGAGTTGCTTTTTCATTAGAGGAAAAGCTGGAGATAGCTCAGAATCTTTGCAGTGCTGGAATTAAAGAGATTGAAGCCGGTATCCCGGCGGCAGGTTCTCAGGAATTTGATTCAGTAAAGGCGATAGTTGAGCTTGGTCTTCGCTGTAGGGTAACTGCCTGGTGTCGTGCGGTGCTTGATGATATCAAGGCGGCTGCCGATTGTGGTGTTGATGCTGTCCACTTTTCACTGCCGGTGTCAGATATTCAGATCAATGCGTTGGGAAAGACACGGAAGTGGGTTCTAAACCGGATAGCGGTAATTGCTGGCCGTGCCAATCGCATGTTTGACTATGTTTCACTTGGAGCACAAGATGCATCAAGAGCCGACAGTAAGTTTTTGGATGAATTTATTGATGCGGCGTATTATGCTGGAATTAAACGGATCAGGTTTGCAGATACAGTTGGTATTTGGAATCCACTGGAGATTTATCTTTCATTTAGTCGCATACGCAGCCGTGTCTCTGGTATAGATCTGGGTTTTCACGGTCACAACGATCTTGGTATGGCGACGGCAAATGCTCTGGCAGCGATTCAGGCTGGCGCTACCGCTGTCGATGTGACTGTAAATGGATTAGGTGAGCGTGCGGGCAATACTGCTCTTGAGCAGTTGGTTATGGCGGCAAAGCTATGTCTGGATTTTGACTGTGGTATTGATACTGAAAAGTTGTGTGGGTTGTCTAAGCTGGTTGCTCAGGCTTCTGGCAGAGAGCTTTCACCTTCACAGCCAATTACCGGCTCATCTGTGTTTAGTCACGAATCTGGAATCCATGTTAATTCTATGATAAAAGATGATAAGACCTATGAGCCGTTTGCCCCGGATATGATCGGCCGCGTAAGAGGTGATTATGTGCTTGGCAAACATTCCGGGCGTAGCAATGTCATCCATGCTATGGCTGGCATGGGGATAAGTGTTGGGGCAGATCAGGCTGGTAAGATGCTTGACGGTATTAAATGTATTACCGCCCGGCATAAAAGACCGATTTCTCCAGAAGAGCTGCTCCATATATATAAAACGATTTAAGTATGAAATAAAGCTTATCTGTACGGTCTGAACTTTTCAGTTATTCCTTGCTCTTCGCTATAGAATAATGCCCGATGGTAGCCGAGTGTATTGGCAGCCGGTGAGTCGATAAGATTGCTCGAATCTGTCATTGACATCTGGAATAATACCCGGTTGTCAAATTCTCTTATAGTTGAGCGGTCAAGCGATCTTTCAAGCGATGCCAGAGTGTCTGTCCATACTATAGTGTGTATGCCGTACACTGGTCCTTCACGCAGGATTTCAGCGAACTGTTTATCTGGTTTAGGTTTGGCTTCTGAGTCCATAGAGAAGCTAAAGTCATCTTCACCTTTACGCAGGATACGGTAGCGGTGCAAACCGTATATAATATTAAATACGGCTGGTGCGTCGGTAGCATCGTTTTCTGTTCGCTCATTTAGTTCCTGGCTGATAGCATCTAAAGCATCGGCTACCGATTTGACAGGGACTTCAACGAAGTCCAGATTAAGCTTTTCTGCTTCAGTGGCGAGTTTTCCTTCTGTTGTACTACCTGCGGGACTGCCGTCAAAGATCATAAATCGGGCATTATTAACCTGGGCGGCCAGAGACTGCATTGCGGCCAATATAATACCCAGCGAACAGTCTTCACGCTGACCTGTGATCAACAGATTGGTGCCGCTTTGGCGGTGGAAGGTTACAGCCGTAGGTGGTTTTATGCTAACAGGTTCGCCCAGCCATGCAACAGGTGACAACTGATTAGCTGACGTATTTCCAGCTTGTAGATCTGCGAGTATTTTATTATCTGCAATGTTGGCAGGGGCATTTCCTTCAAAAACTATCATTTTCTGTGGGTTGATATTATTAGTTACCGCCAGCTCTACCGCTTTTTTGGTGTAATGGTCTCTTACCGAATCGTTTATCCATGCAGTTTGGAACGGACTGTTGGCCGCGACCATGCCACTGTTGTCATTATAGATAGCTTCGCCCGGTCGGTTGAGCAGGCGAGCGGCGGTGTTGTCATCGTCCAGAATAAGTTGAGAGTCAGATTCTGAGCACTGCATAGCTATTCTTACGGCCATTTGCCCTATAGTGCTGCGTGCCAGAGATGCTGCTCCGCCGAGAGTTTGTGAACCCAGTATGATATGTATGCCAAATGCACGGCCCTGACGTACCAGTTGTTCCAGCATCAGGCCGGCGTCTTGCGAGATTCTGTCATCTTCAGCAAAGAATATCTGGAATTCGTCAACGATCAAAATACAGCGAGGAAGCTTCTGGCCGGTAACCTGCCGGTAGCCTGCTATGTCCTGTACTCCGGCATTTCTGAAGTCGTTACCTCGTTTAGTCATTTCTTCATCGAGTCTGGTGAGTACGCTTAAACCAAATTCTCTGTCAGATTCAATTGCTACTACCCGGGCATGAGGCAGGTTGTTTTCTGCGTAACATTTAAATTCTACACCTTTTTTGAAGTCGATCAAGTATAGTTCAACTTCATCTGGTGAATAGCAGCTTGCCATTGCTGATACGATGACATGAAGTAAAGTAGATTTACCCGATCCTGTTTTACCTGCTATTAGTATATGCTGAGCTACGCCTTTGCCAAGTCTGAGATATTGCAGGCGGGTAGCACCGGTTCTGCCGATAGGAATAACCAGCTCCTGGCCATTATCACCTTTCCAGAAATTATCTTCCTTCGGAGCGATTTCTGTAAATGGTACTTCAACCCTGAGCGAATCTTTGCCAGCCTGGCCAACTTTGTGCATAATGTCTGTAATTATCTCTTCAGCTGGCGGTGTGTCGGTAGTTAGTGTAAACTTACTTAATGTGTCATCTTGCCAGATGAATCTTTCATCCTGATATTTTAGATAAAGAGCACCGGCTTTCAGGTCGTCAAGATCTATACCGCCGGGGAGCTCCTGACGGCTATCGAAGGCGATAAGAGTGTAAACACCGCAGCGAGCACCACTGTTAATTATGCTCTTAAGGTACTTTGCACTTTCTTCTGTGAAATTTTGCGGGAAATCTGCAATTACCAGGAAGCGGTATGGTTCAGCAAGTTCACCAGCCTGACGATTGTATTCTTCGATGGTCTGGAATTCGTTACGCAGGTATTTCTGTATAACATTTTCCATATGAGCAGTCAGATCCTCAAGCTGCTCGCGAATGTGTGCCGGGCTGGTCCAGATCCGGCCGCCGATGAGTTCATCTTCGTAATCTGCGGCATGCATAAAGCCGGCGAAGTTTTCACCGAGCCCAACCGGGTCAAGAATAGTAAAGTGTACTCTCCCTGCTGGCAGTGAAGTGAATAATCTTAATGTTGTAGCTTTTAGTAGTTCAATTGCCTTATCTCTGCCGCTGCGTTTGGTGTGGATAAGCAGTGAACAATTATCAGGAAAGCTCAGGACTGCTGGTGTCTTAAATTTCGAAGGCAGTTCCAGGTTTCCAGCTGTCAAGGCTTGAGCCTCTATTGAGGTAGTATCTATTTCAAGGTCACCGATTCTAATTTTGTTAAGATTTTCGCAACCATGCCAGTTTTCCCATTCAGGGTCAGACCAGTCTGTGCTGGTACTTGCAGGCAAGGCTGCTTGCTGGTCTAGTAGTGACTGGATAACAGCTGTGCTTTGACGCCATTTCTGTTTGATCTTTTCGAGTTCATTGTCATATTCTTCCAGGTATTGCTGCTCAAGTGCTACAAAGGTTTCGCGGGCCTTGGCGGTTTCATCTTTATAGTTGTTTTCATTTGCTTCAAGTAATTTTGTATGCCTGTTTTCGACATCTTCAAGGATTTGTTGGCGTGCATTTTTTAGCTCGCTTAGTTCCTTGCCATGCTGTTTTTCAAGCTCTTGGATTTTACTTTCAGCTTCAGTTTGAAGTTTTTTTATCGTATCGTTGTGAGTTTCAAGTAGTTCAAGCAGCTGTTGTGCGGCAGAATCTTTTGCCTGAGTCTTTTGGGTTTCAAGCTCGGTCATTGAATTCTGGTATCTTGCATCAAGAGCAGCTTCACAAATAGCTAGCTTATTGATTATTTCCTGATATAGCGGCAGGGCTTTGTTTTTGCCCTTTTTCCAGAGAAAAACTGATCCCAAAGCACTGGCAATAAAAGTGCCTACTGTAACAGCAGTGCCTAATAATGCAAACGGCGGAAGATTGAGGTTTTCTATTTGTGTTAGCAGCCAGCAAATACCAAAAGCCAGAAATGATATTATGGTAATACTTAACAGTGGCAGGACGCCGATGAATAACTTACATAACTTGAGATTTTCAGATTGCTTTAATGCTGTTTTGGCACTTTCCAGACTGTTGCGGAAAGTCTTATCTGGTTCCGTTATGCTTTCTTTGTCAAAAGAGGCTGCGGTAAGGGTGGTGCCGTTTATTCGGTAGCGATTTAATAGCCAGTCGGCGGTATCTTTAATTTCGGCAATATGCTCTTTGACTTTGGGCATTGCCTCGTCAGTTTCTTTTTTGTCCTGATTACAGCGGGTTACAATTGCCTGGCATGATGTTTCGATAGAGAGTTTTTCGTATTCATTGCCTTCTTTGAGCTGCTTCATTGCGGCAGAGGCATTTGTTTTCAGCACATATTTTTCTTCATTTATACGATTTTCCAGTGAGCTTATTTTATTGTCATATTTATCAGAAAGCTCCTGAAGCTCTATCTTATATTGCTTTTCAATGGCAGATTTTTTGCTATTGTATTTAGAGCTAATGTCAGAAATGTTATTTTCCAGCGACTTTTTTGCCTGATATTCGGCAGTATCTCTTTTTTCAAATATCTGTGCCAGAGAGGGAGCCATTTTTGTTCTGGAAATTGCAAGTATCTCATTTAGAGCGGTTTTTTGTAGTTTGCTATAGGAGAGGTTGTCAGCAGGGCAGACGGGACGTTCCAGAAATTCTTTCAAATGGTCAATGGCAGGGGTGCTATCAAGTTCGTCATTTTCATTGATACTGTTATTTAGATTATTATTATTCTGGTCGTTCATATTAAAGTTCTTTATGAAAAATCCCGGTTCAGCTACAGTCGTTTTTGATGCGTGCTATCAAAGCTCCGAGCTGTTCCATTGCAAGTTTTGATTTTCTTAACTCAGTTTCAAGCGGATCGATATAGCTTTTTTCAAAGTTGTCAGCCGCTTCATCTCGCCATAGTCCTCTTAACTCGTGCCAGTTGGTCAGGATCTCTTTTCTGGTTTTGGATAATCTGGCATGAGCATCATTAACACTCATTGTTCACCATCCTGTTCTGGTTGGTTATCGGGCGTTTCCTCTTCCTGGCCATTTCTCGCTACTGATTCAGTAGTATCTGTATAATAATCGGCATACTTTTCAAGTGAGATTACCATAGCCTCCAACAAGGCAGCCGCTTTAGGGATATCGTCCTCGGTCATATTAGTTATCGGTTGTACAAGGCTTTTGTAATTATATATTTCCTTGTCGATAATGCTGGACCATCTATGTATATTTTTGAGTTTGAGCTCTGCTTCTTCTATCAGGCGTTTGGCTTTTTGGTAGGCTTTTTCCTCGTCTATACAGCTACGTCTGTTACCCAGCATTGTGGTTTCATTTTTTTTGTTAGCCAGATTTCGTTTAGCAAGCTGAAACTGTTCCTGGCGTTTTCGGTATACTCCCTGCCAGTAGCTTTTCTGTTCCTGGCTAAGCCAAACTTTAATTCGCTGAATGTCAGCTGAAGCCTCGCACAGGGCAGCACTGATAGAATCTTTTGCGAGCAGCATTCTTGCCCGAAATTCCTTTAGTTTTTCGATGGAGCCTATTTTTGCATTGCCAGACATTGTTTCCTCGCTAGTAACGTTGCTGGAATTGTTAACGCATTTATTAGTGGATGACCGGACTACCTCTGTCTCAGGTACTCTTCTATATGGTGGGCTTTTTTCAGCAGGGTTTTGACGTGGGTATCAGATAGCTCCATGAATCTCCCCAGTGATTTGGTGGTGAGGTCGAACTCGCCGGAGAACTTTACCTGTTCCTGGTCTGACCAGGATTTCTCCAGATGATTCATTTTTGCTTTCAATCCGCCAAAGAGTTTGCCAAGTTCTTCGTTGAAGCGGTTTAGCTCTTTTGCAAAGCGCCTTAGTTCTTCTGGGTCAACATTAACTTTTGCCATTATTGTCTCCGGTCTCCTGCTGGATATCGTATTTTGCCGGCAGCTTATGAAATGTCAGCAACAGGCATAATCCGCCAACAATAGATAGTATTGACAGGTTTTGTGAGATG
This sequence comes from Sedimentisphaerales bacterium, assembly GCA_963667715.1. GTDB lineage: Bacteria > Planctomycetota > Phycisphaerae > Sedimentisphaerales > SM23-30 > JAFGDI01. The sequence goes on from OY763926.1 coordinate 417,797, forward strand.
GTGAGCCCGGTAAATTCCAGCGGGCTGTCAGCTCTTAACCCCTCAATTATGAATCTTGTTATTCCATAAAGTATAAGTAAGAAACAAAAGCTTTGTCCTTTAAGTTTACGTCTATTGAAGCTCCATTGTAATATTATACATAATGCCAGGCCATTTATTGAAGAATAAATTTGTGTTGGATGTATCTTTTTCATTGGAAACGAATTGTCACGAAGATGCTGGAGCTGGTGTTCTGTAAGCTGGGGTGCTGGTATTGGGATCTTGTAGAACCTGCTCATGTCAGGTATTTCCGACTTTTCGTGCAGGTCTATGAAATTGTTTTCAGCATCTACATATCCCATATAATAGTTGTCAGGTAGTTCTATTTCCGGTCCTGTATTTCGGTCAAAATCATGATGGAGCTGGTTGGAGTATGGGAAACTATAACGAATTGTCGGGCCGCCGTCAGGGCCGATTTCTGTTATATTATTAATCGCGGGAAATGTTACTCCCCACGGCTTGTCACACATCTTCCCATAGCAGCATCCGTTTAAGAAACAGCCGACTCTTCCAAAGCATAGCCCCATCATGAGGGCTGGTGCGAGGATGTCCATATAGGTTCTTATAGAGAGCTTCTTTACTCTGGCATAAATGATCATTGAGATAGAGGCGGTGATAAAGCCACCGAGAAACTCAAGGCCACCTTCCCAGATTTTGAATATTTTAAGGAGATTGTCCTGATATGTATCCCAGAAATGAATCACATGGAATATTCTGGCTCCTACAACGCCTCCCACCATGGCAAAGATCAGAAGGTTGGATATATTTTCCGGGTCTTCGCCAATTTTGCGAGCGTTATGGCGTGCCAGGAGTCCGCCGAAAATAAATGCCAGTACCAGCATGGTACCGTAACTTTGTATTACCAGGTTAATTCCTGGTATTGTAATCAATTCTGGGTGCATAGTGTTAGTGCGTAATAAGAAGTATATCCAGCTAAAGGATATACTTCTTATTACACATGTGTTCCTTTACCATTTGTCGTTATGTATTTTTGTAAGGTCAGGTTTTGCTGTTTTGTTTTTTTCTGGCTGCTCGTCTGCGTAGCCGATCGCGATAATAGATTCAACCGCAATACCATCAGGCAGATTCAATATTTCTTTCAGATAATGATTGCTGGTCATGTGTTCTGCATGCATACGGTGGTGGATTTGAACCCAGCAGCTGCCGAGCCCGAGTGATGTAGCTGTCAGGTGTGCAACCAGTGACGCAATAGAGCAATCTTCTACCCAAACATCGCTTTTGTTCTGGTCGCCGCAGACAACGATTGCCAGGGCAGCGTCCTTAATAAAAGCTGAACCGTGTTCTTTAGCTGTGCTAAGCTCATTGAGAATGTTCTTATCCTGAACAAAGATAAATTCCCAAGGGCAAAAATCTCTGGATGAAGGGCTAAGCAGGATAGCTTCTTTGAGTTTTTCGATCTTTTCGGCCTCGATCGGCTGATCTTTATATTTTCTGATACTGCATCTCTGTTTCAATAATTCAAGCATTGTCATACTCCCATTTTTGAATTAGTGTCGTCAATGTGACCATATTACTTGTATCGCAATAATAATGCTTTTACCTGCGATACTATATTATATTCAATGATCTATCAGCAAGGCTTTATATTTTTGCTGATAATTTCTGTATCTGCTATGGATTATACACTTTTCCAAAGTTGATTACACTATTTTTTTGCCCTAATGGTTTCCATTGCACTGGGTTGGTGGGCCCAAAAATTGTAACGGTCGGTGTTCCAATAGCACCAGCTATATGGCTGGGGCCGCTGTCGTTGCCGAAGTAGCAATTAGCCTGTCCCAGGATAATGGTAAGAACTTCAATATCGACTGCAGGTAGAATGCTGTGCATACTGCTTATTTTGGATCGCATGGAGGGGCATCTCTCTGATTCGACCGGGCCGGTAATGAAAACAGGCTTTACTCCCTGGTTTTGCAGTTTGGTCGCGAGGTGAAGGTACCACTCCAGCGGTGCGCTTTTATTTATCCCGCCGCTGCCTGGGTGTATGATCGCCAATTCTCTGCCAAGTAGTTCGATTCCGGTATTATCGAGTAGTTTCTCGATTATTGTCTTATCTTCAGCTAAACTTTTTATAAAATCATTACCAGAGACAGATGGTATTTGGCCGCAAGAGAGGATCTTATCATTTTTTGTCAGGTATTCGCTTTCCAGCTGACTGACTTCCTTTATTGCCATTGCCAGTTCGCTTAGCCAGTTAGTGGTTACATGGCCGATAAAGCCAGGGTCTGGCCTTAGCTGAAGTGGGCAGTAAGTGCATCCTGAGTTGCGTGCCATAATGTTTTCACGGAATAACCCGGATTCGTCAAATAGAAATGAGATTATCAGGTCGTGGCCGCTAAGTGATAATGGGCCGCGAGCGTCCTGCTGTTCATCGCCCAGCATTGGAGCGAAAAAGTGGTGCAGGGGCAGGTTATCGATGTCAAGTATGCGGTCGATAACGGTTCTTTCCAGCATAAACTGGCAGTAGCTTTTGTGCCCGGCTAGTATGATCCGGCTATCAGGGAAAGCCACCCGTAGAGCATCGGCCAGGAATAAAGTCAGGACAGTGTCGCCCAGAGCTCCTGGTTGGATTATAAGTATAGATTGCATAAGTGCTTATTTTATCTATTTGTCAGAGCGGCGTAAACTAAGAAATTATTTTGAGCTGTTATTATTGGTTAAATATATGACAAAACATTATTATAAGGTTAAACTGTCACTATCGTTGAATTTGTTGATATGGATCGCATATCTAACTATTAACTGAATAGGAGTTAAATTATGGAAAAGTGTATTGTTGCTTTGTGTTTATTTCTGATTTTGTGCAGTTTTTCCTGGGCTGGCGATGATAGTGCTGACAGCTATAAACTGCCAGGTAGACATATAATATTGCCAAGTGATGAGTTTAGTACGAGTCTGTCGTATATGGCCTATGTGCCGGAGGACTATGGTAAGGACCCTGATAAGAAATGGCCGTTCGTGCTGTTTCTACATGGAGTTGGCGAGCGTGGTAGTGATGTAGAACGGGTAGAGTTTACCGGTTTACCAGCATATGCACTAAAGGAAAAGTACGATTTTGTTTTGGTAGCACCACAATGCCCATTAGAGACACGCTGGAGAAATGAGTGTCCTGAGCTGAATAAGCTTGTTGATGATGCATGTAAACGCTGGAATCTGGATGAGAGTAGGTTGTATCTGACTGGACTGAGTATGGGTGGTTTTGGCAGCTGGGCTATGGCCTGTGCATATCCGGATAGATTTGCGGCTGTTGCTCCGATCTGTGGGGGAGGCGATACGGAAAAGGCGGCAGTACTAAAAGATCTGCCTATCTGGGCATTCCACGGCGAAAAAGACAATGTGGTGTCTTGCAAGCATACAATTGATATGATAAAGGCGATAAGAGCTGCTGGTGGCAAGCCAAAGATGACGCTGTACCCGGAGCTGGGCCATGACAGCTGGACCGCTACTTACGGCTATCCGGAACTGTATAAGTGGATGTTGAGCCAGAAAAAGGCTGAATAACGAAAGACTATTTGAAAGTAAAATGAAAAACCAGGTTCGAAGCTGAACCTGGTTTTTATAAAGGAAAGAATGTTTTTTGATCATATAGGCCTATAGCGTTTTCGTAGTAGTACTCCGCCTAATAGTAGTATAGTATATGAGGCTGGTTCCGGGACGATGTATAAATCATCATATAAATGACTGCGAAAAGATGTGTCCTGCATAGAGCCTTCATTACTGATAACTACATAGTTGAGTGACTCTGGTGTGTCCCTGAATGCCAGGTGATTATACATACAGACAAGGCCGGCCATAGTTGAATTGGGCGAACGGAAAGCAGAGCGATATATGGTAATATTGAAATAGCCCTGCTCTAAGAAACCATCTACCTCTACATCATACCATTCATCATAGGTTGGCAAAGGTGAAATAGCAACCCATCTTGAGCCATTATGGAAAGATATTGACTGGTTAATGTTTTGGTTAAGCCCCAGGTATATCCCCCAGCCGCTATCAGATGATTCGCCTAGTGAAATTGTGCTTTTCTGGTTGGTGCTTGTAGAGCCGGGAGTCATGCAGAAGCTAAAGCCTGCGGAAAAGTCAGTAGTGACAGAGCCGATATCCATACTGGCGTAGTCGACAGTGGTTGCGACTGTGCCGGAGCCGTATACTGTAGAGTTTTCAACTTGCAGATAGCCGGTTCTATTCTGATAGGTGCTGGTCGGTCTAACTTCGAAAATAGCTTGTTCGTTATTAGTTGTGCAACTCCATTGGTTTGCAGATGAGACTGGCTGACCGTTTAGTATATTGCTGTTGTAACCCTCTTCTGGACTGAAGCTTATGATGTTAGCACTGAGAGAAGCAGATACGCCGAGAACTACTGCCAAAAAAGCTATTTTCATTTTACACTTCCTCAATTGAAACCATAAATACAGTAATAAAGATAAAAAGAAATAGAGATATATGGAAATCATTGGCCGGTATTACCCAAAAGTCAAATTATTTTGAATTTATTGTCCTTTAAATTAGCTAATAATGTGTCTGCAAACTTAAAAGAAATTAGATAAAGGCGTTATAGTGAAGTGAGAATGGGTGGCAGAACGTGAAAGGTTAAGTCGCTTGGATAGTGGTCTTATAGAATCTTGCCGTTGCGGTTGTTTTGGTTTTGCCGTTTTGGCTGATGCGGGCGGTTAGGTTGTATATGCCGTGTGAGTTTTCCAGCAGTTGGGCGGTAACGGTGGTTGGTGTGTCTATAGTGACGGGATGTCGATATTTGATATTGAGATCTATGGTGACAGCTGTTATATTTCTGGCGAACAGACAGTGTACCATAGCGCAATCGAGAATGGTTGCCAGTATACCGCCATGGGTGAGGTTGTTGTAACCCTGGTGTTTTTTGCCTATAGAAAAATCACAGCTTACGCTCAGGTCGTCCTCGCAGCAGTCAAACTTCAGCTTAAGGCCGTCGGGGTTTTCTGCTCCACAGGCGAAACAGTTTTTGTGCAATGTTCTGCCTAGATCGTTCATTTTGTTCTTTCTGTTGGTAATGACTAGCGGTGAAAATAAAATAAGCTAAAGGTATAAATGTGACAGGCATATTCCTGCAGGATTGCCAAATATCCAGGAAAGGCTATCTTGTGTAGAGCAGGGCGACAATTATGTCTTATTTAACCTTTAACTTATTATTGCAATCTTGATAGATGCAGTAGTATTATTAGTGGTCACAGGTGTTTTCACCAGTGACCAGTGATTCGTTGAGGTATGATTTGATAACATCTTCAGCGTTAGCTGTCGGTGCTCCGGTAACAACCTTAATGTTATTTTCGCTAAAAAGCATCTGAGCACGCTGGCCCATGCCGCCGGCAATGATCGCATTAACTTCCATTGCTCCCAGCCATGCAGGTAATACTCCCGGCTCATGCGGTGGAGGTGTTAGGTCTTCGCGGTTTGTGATTACATTATCTGCAACTGTAAAGATTGCAAACTTTTCACAATGTCCAAAATGCATACATAGGTTGCCGTCAACTGTTGGTATTGCGATTTTCATATAGTGAACTCCTGAAATATTATGTTTGTAGTTTATTCTTATTGTTTATGGATCTTTTTTAACATGTTATCCACAATTGTTTGTAATTCTTGCTGAACTTTTTCACTTGCTGTAGAGTCGCTTATTCCGATACCAGAGTCAGCTCCGGCAGCTACTGCAGGGTCGATTGGCATACTGCCAAGAAGTGGCAGATTGACGTCTTCGGCCAACTTTTTTCCGCCGCCAGATTTGAAGATGTCGAAAACTTCATTACAGTGTGGGCAAACGACAGACGACATATTTTCTATAAGCCCCCATACTGGCAGCATTACCTGTTCGCAGAAAGTTATACAGCGGCGAACGTCGCCAATGGCTACCTGCTGTGGGGTTGTTACGATAACAGCACCGGCATTTACACCGACTAGCTGAGCAGTGCCTAGCGGTTCATCGCCAGTTCCCGGAGGCGCATCGATTACCAGATAGTCCAGTTCGCCCCATGCAGTATTGGCAAGCAATTGCTGGATCACTGAATGTTTCATTGGCCCACGCCAGATAACCGCCTGAGTAGTACTTTCCAGAAGGAATGCGATACTCATAACCTTAAGGTTTTCGTTTACTTCCAGCGGGTGGAAGTTTTCAGCATCGCCACCACATCTCTGGCCTTCTAGCCCGGTCATTCTTGGGATACTTGGCCCATGTAGATCAACGTCCAGCAAGCCGACTTTCTTACCGCGTTTGCTTAGTTCGATTGCCAGGTTAGCCGCTACTGTGCTTTTACCTACTCCGCCTTTACCAGACAGTACGAGGATCTTTTTTCCTACACCAGCCATGACGTTGTTAAGTTTTTCCATGTCAGCTTGTGGGTGTCCTTGATGCTCACTCATTGTTAGTTAGTTCCTTATTTATATTATTAAAAATTATCCTGATATTTTCTGCGATATCCGAACCGCCATCATATTCCAGTATTGTTTGTCCTGCCTGCTGTGCAGAATTAAATACATTAGAATAAATCAATTTGCCGAGCATGGCAATGTTATTTTTATTGGCGTACTGCTCAATTTCGGCTGATATGTTGGAGTTCAGGTCGCTTTTATTTATTATTATTCCCGTCGGAACTTTGAAGTACCGACATAGATCATATATGCGTTTGAGGTCATGTAGACCTGATACTGTAGGTTCGGCGACTAATACTGCGAATTTTACACCCCCGACAGATGCTATTACCGGGCAGCCGGTACCAGGTGAACCGTCGATTATTATTTTGCCGCCATTAGCAGCGGCTGTTGCCTGACTGCGAACTGTAGTGACAAGTTTGCCGCTGTTTTCCAGGCCAGGCTCTAGTGTGGCATGGCTTAAATTTCCAAACCTTGTTGTAGACATATACATTCTACCATCTACAGATGGCTTGGAGTATATGGCATTTCGCGGGCAGAGCTCCAGGCAGGCGCCACAACCTTCACAGCTGCTTTCATTTATCGTGTAACCATAGTTGCCTGTTCGTTCGACGGCATTGAACTGGCAGATATATTTACAATCTCCACACGGGTGGCACTTACTGTTATCTATCTGCATGACTTTGCCGCCGATGAATTCACTACAGCTGTTAATTTCAGGTTTGAGAAGTAGGTGCATATCAGCTGCGTCAACATCGCAGTCTGCCGCAATGTTGTCTACAAGCTGAGTCAGGCAGGCGGCGATTGATGTTTTACCGCTTCCACCTTTGCCGCTAAGGACTGCAATTTCGCAAGCTCCATTATTTTCTACTGACTGGACAGCGGATTTTCTGGTTTGCGGTTCGGCCAGGAAGATGCCGGAGTTGTTAGCCTTGCTTTCAATTTTACATGATTGGTGAGCCATGATCTTTTCAGCAATATTAACAAATATCTTGTTTATTTCCGGCATGTGTTCTGCTACCAGTTCGCCACGAGAATAATGTTCAGCGATTTGGCGGTCATCTGGGAGTTCTCCGATTATTTCCAGCTTTTCACTGTGGCACCAGTCTGTAAGCGTATGTATGTCGCCAATACCTACCCTGTTAATAATGATCAGCGGGTTGATACCCAGACTTCTGCACATTCCGACAGAAAGTTTCAGGTCGTGCATGCCAAAAACGGTTGGGTCGGCTGCTAAGATCACAATGTCAGCATCCTGCACGGTATTTACAACCGGACAGCTTGTGCCAGGTGGGGAATCTAGTATGGTTAAGTCGCTACTTGCCTGACTTGTTAAATTGTTTATCAGCCGTACTGTCATGCCACCAGCACCGGTAGCCAGCTCAGCCCAGCTGATATTTATATTTTCAGCTGAGCCGGATTTACTCTCGCCAATAACTCTTTTATCTTTTACAAGGGCCTGTTCTTTGCAAACAACTTCACAAGCACCACAATATCTGCATAGCTCTGGGAAGACCATTATGTTTTCACGGCCGGCCAGAATGGCGTTACTGTAACATGTTTTTGCACACTTTCCGCACAGTACGCATTTATCCATGTCAACAGATATTATACAGTCAGTCTGTTCACTTTTTGACTCTATCTCAGCTGGCTTAATAAATAAGTGGCCATTTGGAGCTTCGACGTCACAGTCGATATAATTCAGACATTTCTCGTTAGATAATACTTTGGCTAAGTTGGTTGCGATCAGTGTTTTGCCGCTACCGCCTTTTCCACTGGTTATGGCTATTTTCATTAAAAGTTCCTCTGGCCAAAGCCATTACCGCGGCCTGGCCCTCTGTTGCCACGGCCAAAACCACCACCGCCGCCAAAGCCGCGTCCTCTTCCGATGCGTTTTCTACTGCCGTCGCAGAAGCCGCCTCCAGGATAGAAGCCTGCCGGTTCATTAGGCTGTTCGGCTGTGTTGTTGTTTATGTTTGTATTCGCTGTGTTACATCTTCCCATACGACGGCCTGTCATTGGACCTTGGCCGTTTGGTCCTGTTCCATCTAAACGTGGCATAATATACCTCCATTATAATTGTTTGCTGAGATCATTTTGATGTGCCAGTATCATAGCACCAACCGGTGTGTTTAGGCTGGAAGCAACAACCGGGCACTTAACTTTCAATAAGAAAAACATATTCTTATCGATCGTGTTCATGGTCTCAAAGTTACCCTGGCCTTTTGCAATAATAAGGTCAGCTTTTTCAAATATATTTCTAAAATCTTCTGAACATTCGCTCAGTACTGTTCCTGGAGCATCTGCACCATTGTCGATTACGTTAACAATGTCAGTTAGTCCAATCTCTTGTGCGTCGTCCATGGTTACGTCGTTTATGATAGCCTGGCCGCGGACGACGGCAGTTACTTTTTCATGGGGAAGCTCTTCGATCAGCATGCGGTCAAAGACTATTTCTCCAGCATTGTCCAGAATATATAAAATAGAATCAGCTTTACTAATTTCCTCTTTTAGTCTGGATATGTTTTTCTGATCCAGCTCGACTGACATTGCTTCTTCTACAGCTTCATCAATCATATTTTCTGAAACATGGCTTTTTGCGCCAAAATCGATTATATTTCCTGCGATAGCCAGTCGTAATGCCGTTTCGAATTTGCATGGTGAGTTGCTAATCTTTTCATGCATATTTTCAAGCATTGTCATTGTAGTGCGGTTCGACCAGCTTTTTATTTCTTTATACAGGTCTTTACCGCCGGTGAGTGCTCTTATTGTCCTATGAATTTCCATAGCCATTTCCGGCGGCGATTTATCATAATCAAGCTCTGCCAGCTGTAGCATGGCGGTTTTCATAAGTTGTTTTTGTAATGCCGGATCATCACCAGTTCGTTTGGCAGTATCGAGAACTTGTCTGACAAAGCAGGGCAGGCAGTCTATATATGTTTTCACTAAGGGTCCTTTTGCTCTTGATATTTAGTATGTTTTTATACCCAGTGGCCTTCAACGTTAGCTGTTGTCATCTCTTCGAGCTTTTCAGCTTGAAGCAGTTCGATCTGTTCTGTGATAGTTTTATTTACTGCTGCCCCGAATACTTTAACTTTGTTTGCCGAAAGTGCTTTCATGGCTTTAGGGCCAACATTAGCCGCAATTAAAACTTCAGCGCCGCTGTCAATAATAGTCTGAGCTGCCTGAATTCCAGCGCCCTGGCTCGCCTGAGTGTCCTGGGCATTGTTATAGTATTTCCATTCCTTGTCCATTGTATCGTAAACCGCAAAAAATTCTGCTCTGCCAAAACGGTTTGATACAGTTGCATGTGCTGATTTTTCTGTTGTGCAGATCGCTATTTTCATAAGTCTGTTCCTGTAAATTGTGTTATATGTTGAGAATAGAGTGGTATTCGTATTCTCAGTTGTTTACTGTTGGTTATTATCGCTGTCGCTATTAAGTCTGCCACAGTTCCAGTTACGTCCTTTTCTGCCTCGACACTGTCCTTTGCCGTTTATTCTTGGGCAATTAGTGTTATTGGGAGAAATGGAACCACCTTCGATATGTATTGCTTTTCCTTCGGCAAGTGCCTGGGCTATCTTTTTTCTGGCACTGGAGTAGATACGGGTTACGGTAGGACGCGATACTCCCATTTCACCAGCAGCTGATTCCTGATCCATACCCTGGTAGTCCAGCAGGTTGATCGCTTCGTATTCGTCCAGCGAAATGACAACCTGCCCCAGCTCACTGGTTGGTATGCCGGTAGGCTTATATACCAGAGCTCCAGGCGGGCAAGATACTATCCTGTTTTTCTGTGGTCTTGTCATAATAGTATTATAACACATGTTTTGAACATATGTTCATAATATTTTTGAGAAATAATCTTAATTATGGTGTGAGTTAATGTAGTGAATGGGTATAAGTTACAGTTTTACAGTAGATTATGTTAATAAGCGTAAGTCTGAAAATAGATGGCGGAAATTATTGTTTATGCCCAGAAATGATATTAAGTATCTCTTTCCCATACTGTTTTGACTTTTTCTCGCCGATTCCTTTAACTTCTAGCAAGGCTTCATTGGAGGTAGGTTTAAGTCTGGCCATATCGCGTAGGGCAGAGTCACCGAAAATAATGTAAGCTGGCAGTCCGCGTTCGGTTGCTTTTTCGGTTCTGTAATCTTTAAGTTTTTCAAACAGGGCTTTATCAACGTTTTTCCATGAATCTTCGGCAATACGTGACTTGCTGCCAGCTTTGATGGCAGGTTTTAACAGGCGTGGAGTCTCGTTACCTCTTAATAGTTCAAGGCCTTTTGGGGTAATGTGCAAAACATTGTATTCTCCAGCTTTGGTCAAATATCCCTGTCCGCAGAGTTGCTCAATCCAATCTTGTACAACATTTTTAGGGAAATCATTTAGAAGTCCGTAAGTGCTAAGGTTATCATGGCCGCACTCCAGTATTCTGCTTTCGCGAGAGCCGGTAAGGACGGCAGCGGTATAACTTCCGCCATATCGCTGTTCGAGTCTGGCGACACAAGAGAGGATCTTTTGGCCGGTAACCAGCGGATCGCTTATGGTTTCTAGTTGTCCCAGGCATACATCGCAACACTGGCAGTTGTCTTTTTCTGGTTCCTGGCCAAAGTAATTAAGTATTGTTTTGTGTCTACAGGTGCCGCTGGTACAAAAGTTGTACATGGCAGAAAGCTTTTCCATAGCAATTTTGGCAGAAGCTTCATTCATATCTCTGGTAAAGCTTTTCCAGGTTCCGTAGTCGCCGGGGGAGTAAAATAGCCAACATTCAGCTTCCAGTCTGTCACGACCGGCACGGCCGCTTTCCTGTTGATAGTGCTCTAAAGATTTGGGCATACCAGCATGGATGACGTATCTTACATTGGATTTGTCTATTCCCATGCCGAAAGCGACAGTAGCAACAATAATGTCAACTTTTTCGCGTATGAACTTATCCTGATTTTTTCTACGTTCATTATCATCCATTCCAGCGTGATACGGCAGAGCTTTGTAGCCCAGACTTCTTAATTCTGCTGCCATGCTCTCAACATCCTTCCGACGAATGCAGTAAATTACGCCGGATTGACGATGGAATTGGTTAATAACTTTTAGTACCTGTTTAATTATGTCTCTTTTGGGTCTGACTTTATAGATCAGGTTGGGGCGGTCAAAGCTGCCGACAAGCATATTTGGATCTTTTAAATGCAATTGCTGGGCGATATCGTTTTGGACGTGCTCTGTGGCTGTTGCGGTATAAGCGGCGAAAACAGCTTTTGGGAAAAGTTTACGCAATTTGCTCAGCTGGCGATATTCAGGGCGGAAATCATGGCCCCACATACTTACGCAATGTGCTTCATCGATAGCGAAAAAAGAGACATGAGCTTTTTTAAGAATGTCTATAAAACCAGCTGTTAAAAGTCTTTCCGGTGAAATGTAGAGCAGCTTGAGCTCTCCTCTAAGCAGGCTTGAAACGATTTCTTTTTGTTGATCAAAGGGCAGGGTGCTATCTAGTCTTTCAGCGTAAATACCACTTTCCTGTAGTGAGTCAACCTGATCTTTCATTAATGAGATCAATGGCGAAACGACTACCGTTACGCCAGGGAAAAGGACGGCAGGTACCTGAAAACACAATGACTTACCGCCGCCAGTGGGGAGAATCACTACTGCGTCGCGTCCGGCAGTGACGGTTTCCATGGCCTCTTGTTGTAGAGGGAGAAAGCCGTCATAGCCCCAATACTGGAGTAATACTTTTTTTATTTTTTTTAATGCCAATTGCGATCCTTTGGCCAGCTATTATCATATATATACTAAAGAACAGTATTTTGCAGACCAGTTCGCTAAACGCAAGGTTAAATATGTTTTTCGATAATGGATAAAACTGTTTTTTATGTTTAAGTTTATGTGTAATAAAAAGATATGTCGAGTCTGGAAAATATTTATCATATACAAATCTATCCAACAGATACTATTTATACTTTGTAATAAGCGAGAGAACATCTATTGAAAATGACCAAGCAAAGCCGTCGGCTGGCATTGATAAGCCTATTAATACTATTGATATTATCGTTTTCATGGCAGGGAATGCGGAGTATCTGGCAGCCAGATGAAGGTTACTATTCCGGCATAGCAATGTCTATGATAGAGCACGATACGTTGGTAGTACCATATTTAGGTGAGCATGAAATCTTTTTGGATAAGCCACCCTTGATTTATTGGGGGATAATAGGCGGAATGAAATTGTTTGGTACCTCTGAGTTTGGTGTACGTGTGTTCCATGGTCTGTCTTTTTTCATTACCTGTATATTCACTGGATTACTTGCTGCTGATATGTTTAAAAAGAGGGTGATCGGGATATTTGCCGCATTGATATATGCGACGATGACAGTACCATTCTCTGTGTCAAACTTTGTTACCCCAGACACGCTTTTAGTACTTTGGACGACAGCAGCTATGTATTGTTTCTGGAAAAGCCTGGCATTTGATGGTAAGTCAGGTTTATGGAAAGTGCTGTTGTGTGGGGCGCTTGGTTTTGGCTTTTTAGCAAAAGGGCCGGCGGTACTTATCCCATGTGGCGGAATGTTTGTTTTTCTGGCTTTGAGCAGGCAGTTAAAGAGATTTTTTATAACTCCATGGGCAATAGTGGGGTTTCTGGTTTTTATTGCAATTGGTCTGAGCTGGTATATCTGGATAAGTATCGAGCTGGAAGGGGCAATGAAGTATTTATTCGACAGTCAGGTATGGGGCAGACTGGTATCGAAGAAGTTCAACCGCAATCCTGGTTTTACAGGGATGTTTATCTATGTGCCGGTATTGATATTCGGTACATTTCCATGGTCAACAGTCTTCATCGAAAAGTTCAATGTCTTAAAAAGTTCACTTGGCAGTAAGGCCGCTTTAAAAGGCTTATGTAATAATCATGTGAAGTTACTGCTGGTGTGCTGGTTTGTTGTACAGCTTATAGTTTTATGTGCGGCAAGTTCGCGTTTGGGATTATACGCACTACCGGTATTTCCGGCAATAGCTATAGCCTGTGCAAAAGTATGGTATGGCAAATTGGCGGGCGAGTTGCCTGAAGGTATGGCAGCTTTTGTTAAAATGTATCGTAAGTCAGTTGTCTGGTTTGCGGTATGGTGTGTCCTGATATTGGGTTCGCGTGTCGCTATGGCTTATATACCATCAGAAGATGATATGGAGAAATTGGCGGCTGAGATCATGCAGATCGTTCCAGACGAGAAAGTGGAGATATGTGCTATTGATCGGCGAGCTGATGGTTTGATATTCTATATGGAGCATGGAGTAGAGTTCATTTCAAGCGGTAAGAATAATTATCCTACATATTACATAGCAGAGAGGATAATGGAAGAGCTTATAACCGCAGAAGAGGAAAAGGAAGCTTTAGTCTTCCTTATTGATAATAAGAAGAATCTGGAAAGATGCTGTGGAATATTGAACGATAATGAAGTTAAATACAGTACTGTAGAGCTTGATTACAATAGAACGATAATCTTCCCTGAGCAGAAATTCATACAAGAATAGCAGGCTCTACTTTTTCATATCTCTGATAAAGAATGATATCAGTAAACAGATTAGAATTACAGCTGCCACAACGCTTACGCTATGTGGTAGTGTGTGACCGTGACTGTGTAGTTCTGACGCTGAACTAATCACACTTTCAAATCCCATTCCAAGCAGCACGCTCATAATAGCTACAGTAGCAACGTATATAATGGTTACTTTTTTGCCAAATGCACCTGCAATAGCGCCGATAGTAGCGATATTGGTTGCAGGTCCGGCCATGAGCAGTACCAAAGCGGAGCCAGCTGGCATGCCCGCAGCGACAAGTGAAGCGGCGAGCGGAACTGAACTGGTAGCGCATATGTACATAGGTAACGATATCATCAGCATGAGGAGCATGCCGGTGATGCCAGCTGTCCAGCTAAACTCAGATAGTTTATTTTCGGGAAGTGCGGTGCTGATTATGGCTGCCAGAATAATACCAACTATCAGCCATCTGTGTATATCGCTTAATAATTTTGTTGCAAAGCTGAATATTTCTTTTATCGCGGGCTTACTTTCTCTAGTGCTGTCATCTTTTTCAGAGCAGCATGAGCTGGTTTCAGTTTCTTTAGGTGTGGATGAACAGCAACTGCTTTTTGCTGGTTCTGGTTTGGGGGCACTGCAACAGCAGCTGGAAGTTGCAGGTTGAGTCTTTTCTGTACTACAGCATGATGAAATCTCAGGTTCTGGTTTTGTTGAGCAGCAGGAAGCTGGTTGCGGATGGTCGGTATTATTTTTGCCTTTTTCAAAAAAGTCTACTATCAGACCGCCAATAAGTCCGGTAATGAATGCAGATAGGACTTTGAATATAGCAAACGGCCAGCCCAAAAAGCCAGCAGAGACAAATATAGAGTCTATACCGGTTTGTGGTGTGCTAATGAGAAAACCGACGGAAGGGCCGTCAGAGGCACCATCTTTTTTTAGGCCTATAGCGGCAGGTATAACTCCACAAGAACATAACGGCATAGGGACACCGATAGCAACAGCTTTTACGATAGACCATAAACCGCCTTTACCCAGATGTTTACGGATAAAGCCAGCAGGCATAAATACATGTAACAGACCTGCTATCAGACAGCCAAAGAGCAGCCAGGGAGCCAGATCCAGGGTGATATTCCACAAATTGTATGTAAAATCTTTCATAATCATTCCTTGTGTTCTGATTATAGCATCAGATAGAGTGAAAATCACTTTTGTTTTGTGTTTAATAGTATCGGCAGGATAGTATGGGTAGCTGGTAAAGAAAACATGAGGCCTTGTATTTGAATATTGTCGGAGTTTTGTTAAACTATTTGCTGGAATGTTTCGAGCTTTAGTTTTAAGAGATAGAGTAGTTTTAGAATGTTGAATAAAAAGCCAATTTATTATTTGTACTTGCACCGTTTTTTTAATGAGTTTGCAGATAGTCTTATTAAGGTGTTTATACCTGTTGTGGTTTATGCAAAAACTGGCGATTTGTTTTGGGTATTGTGTTATCTGGCTGGCTATTATATTATTCAGTCTGCTATAAATGCTACGCTTGGTAAACGTATATGTAAATACCCTGTTTTCTCAATAATGTTTCGTTTTATACCCCTGATGGTGCTGCAAGCAGTTTTAGTTTCTGATATGTTTTCTCTATACTTTGTTGTTGCCCTATCACTATCGACTGCTTTATCGAATGCATTGTACTGGGTTCCGGTAAATAATATATTTGCACTTTTAGCAGATGAGCATCTTGGTAAAAGAGCTGGAGAGATAAGAGCGGTTTCCCGGTTTGGTAATTTACTGGCACCAATGATAAGTGGTTTCGCTATATCTCGTTTTGGGGTAGAGTCTGTAGCTATACTTGCAGTTGCCAATTATATTATTTCATTACTTGTGCTTTTCCCATCTCGAGGAGTACTGAAATGTAGCTCAGTCAAGGGTGTTGAGACTGTTCGCACAGACAAAAAACAGCCAGGAAATAGTCTTGGCATATTCTTATTATCATATGTGCTGGTAGGAATATTTGACACTTCAGAAATATTCTGGTCATTATATATCTATTCTGTTTCCACCGCATTTGTGAAGGTTGGTATTTCTGCTACTTTGATCAAGGCTGGGGTTATGGCAGCAAATCTGATTACAGGAAAAATAGCTGATAAGGAAAAATGGTTTATCCCGGCCATTACAGCAGTACTGCTTTTCGCTGTATTATGGTGTGGTAGATTCTTTGCTGAAAATACTGTTAGCTTATACTTGCTATCGGTTACTTCTGGTTTTCTTTGTCCGTTTTTCCTGATCCCCGTTTTTTCTAAGTTCATATATTATGCGAAATTGGGCGATAAGCTGGCGAGTTGGCTTATCTGGCGTGAGGTGAGTATAAAAGCTGGTGGTTGTTTAGTGGTAGCCTTGGCGGCTATCTTGCCGACTTTTTTTGCTGGCCCGTTTTTCTTATCTGCTGGTGCTGCTGTGATTTTAGGTGGAATAATGGCTAAAATGTATAGTAGTGACAAGCTAAAGTAAGTGATGGAATTATTTTTGACACTATGTCTGCTAATGGCTACAATAACTTCCTATGAAACTTGACTTTAGCGATCTTTATACTACGTTAACATCTTTGGGTAAAGGCCAGCTTGCACTTCAGCTTGATAGCTGTGTAGCTGACATTATCAATAGTACCAATCACGGAGACTATCAGAAGTGGCAGTCTGCTATTGATTCTATGCCTGATCTTTCCCCTTCATTTGTGAAGCTTGACGCATCATCAATTGTAGTTGGTACCCCAGCAAATATTCGCCCTGATGCTCGTGAGGTTTTGCAGGAACAGCTTATGGTGCTTCATCCCTGGCGTAAGGGCCCATTTGAACTGTTTGGAATAAAGATCGATACTGAATGGCGAAGCGATTGGAAGTGGGACAGGTTAAAGCCGTATATGTCATCATTAGCAGGTAAAACTGTTCTTGACGTTGGATGCGGCAGCGGTTATCACTGCTTACGTATGCTCGGTGACGGAGCATCTGCTGTTGTAGGTATTGAGCCATCATTGCTATATGTTATGCAGTTTCAAGCACTTAATAAGTATATTAAAACAAAAAAAGCTTCTGTTTTACCTGTTGGTATTGAACATATTACTGGCAGCGGGGCAAATTTTGACACAGTCTTTTCTATGGGCGTTCTATACCACAGGCGTGATCCTGTAGATCATATTCATTCATTATGGGAATTGCTTCGCCCAGGTGGTGAGCTGGTGCTTGAAACTATTATTGTTGAAGGTGAGCAGGACGAATTACTTATTCCAGACGGAAGGTATGCCCGGATGAGAAATGTTTGGAATCTGCCAAGTATTTCGCTTGTGGAAAACTGGATGGTTCAGGCTGGAATGAAAGATGTTCGCTGCGTTGATGTCTCTCGAACAACTTTTCAGGAGCAGCGTTCAACTAGCTGGATGACTTTCGAGTCTTTAGATAAATGTCTCGACCCCAATAATATCAACACTACAGTAGAAGGTCATCCTGCCCCGGTTCGTGCTATTTTTATAGCAAAAAAGTAAGAAAACAGCTCATTGTCAGCTTTTTGTTGCTCTTTTTATTATGTAATTGATATAATATTGTATGAGAGCTAATACTATGAAGTTGTCTATTGCATCAGCGTTGGTCAGGCGGTATGCTGTTGAGCTTACCCGCTCGTATCATGGAAATGTAGCAAATCCGCGACATTTCTTGGCCGCAATTCTCTGGATTCCCGTTTTTTTAAGGCAGAATGATATTTCGCGTATGGTCAGGTGCTCTCTGGAGCTTTCTGTTGATATTCATAGAGAATTGATACAGATACCAGAAATGCTTACAGAGAATGGCGTAGATCTTGATGAAGTTAACTCATTTCTATCGAAAGATCTGGCACAAGATTACTGTTTTATCGAAGGGCGTGACAATGTTGCGATGAGTTTATCTGCCAAAAAGATGTTTGAAGTTGCTTCTCATCAGGCCGAATCTTTTGGATATGACCGTATTTATGCACCGCATATTTTTTACGGTGCAGTTCGTACAGCCGGTCCAAGGTGGCTTCCTATTATTCAGTCAATACTTATAACAAATTCTGCGGTTATGGATAGAGTTTATGATTGTATGGCCAGTGGCGGCAATACGGGTGTTGGATGCTTAATGTAGGTTAGGAAATTATGGTGGGAATTTACTCTACGGTGATTTCCATGCCGTCATAGGTTAGCCAAAAGCCGTCGGGGAGAGTCTTTTGGTCGCGGGCATGCATGATATTATGTCCAATATGGGTGAAATAGACATTTTTTGCCCCACTTTTTATGCCTATTTCTATTGCCTGTTCAATATTCAAATGTGCGGCATGTGGTCTTTGTCTGAGTACTCCAAGTATAAGAGTATCAACACCTCTGATCTGGTCGATATGTGAATCACTCATCTGGCAAGTATCGGTACAATAGGCGAAAGATCCGATACGATAGCCAATAGTATTCATTTTAGCTATGGACTCGAAGGTAACATGAGGTAACTCTATTGGAGTGATCTCTATCCCGGCAGCGGTAAAAGGCTTTTGAGAGTCAAACTGCCGGAAAACAACCTGGGGCAGGCTACGATTACCAGCAGTGTTTTTTATGTCGGCATAGCCGAAAATGCTGTAAAGCTTGTCAAAATGGAGGTTGCTGGCCCACACTTCCAACATCTTACTATGGGCCTTAGTAAATCCTCTAAGATCATCCATGCCGAAAATATGGTCGGCGTGAGTATGGGTGATCAGGCAGGTATCTATATCAGTTATATTATTATTAAGGCATTGCAGACGAAGTTCAGGTGTGGTATCGATAAGAATTTTCTTATTATCGACTTCGATAATGATACTACAGCGGGTTCTTTTATCTTTGGGGTCAGAACTTGTGCACGTTTCACACTGACATGCGATCATAGGTATTCCCATACTTGTGCCGCTGCCTAAAATTGTAACTTTCATTGCCATAGTTGATAATATATCTAATTTCTTCTGCTTTCCTAGGAGAAAATGTTCAGATTGCTAGCATTTGTTGTGTTTTTTGGGGTAGTATTAAACATAAGCTGACAATCAGGCGATTCAGAGGTTCTTGTTTTGTAAATAGTTATACACCAAAGTTTTAAGTGTTGTTTTTTGGCTTGTCTTTAGTGCAGAGCGGTGGTATGATTGTGTTATGGCACTAGAAAGAATAATTGATCCCGAAAATAAAGATACAGGCGAAGAGAGATTTGACCTGGCACTGCGTCCTAAGACTATTAGTGAGTGTATAGGTCAGGAAAAACTGCTCGAAAAGATAATGATCGCTCTGACTGCTGCTCGTCAGCGTAAAGAGCCTATGGAGCATACACTTTTATACGGCCCTCCGGGGTTGGGTAAGACAACCGTGGCTCATGTGATCGCAAATGAAATGGGAACCACTCTTCGCACAACCAGCGGTCCGGCATTGACCAGACCTGGTGATCTGATGGGAATACTGACTAATCTTCAGAAAGGTGATGTCCTTTTCATTGACGAAATACACAGGCTCCCCTCTGCAGTAGAGGAATTTATATATCCGGCTATGGAAGATTTCAGGGTCGATTTTACTGTTGATAGTGGTATGCATGCAAAAACTATCAATATTCCACTTCAGCCCTTTACTTTGATCGGGGCTACGACTCGGGCAGGTTTGATAACCGCCCCAATGCGTGCACGGTTTGGTATACAGCATCACTTGGAATTCTGGTCTGTGAAGCATCTCATTGAATGTGTAAGGCGTTCGGCGGGTATGTTGAAAGTGGATTGTGATGACGAAGCATTTGAGGTAATTGCCAAGTGCAGTCGTGGTACTCCGCGTATTGCTAACCGCTTGTTTAGAAGAGTGAGAGATTATAGCCAGGTTCATTGCGGCGGCAAGGTTTCAACTGATTCTGCGTCAAAGGCATTACGTATAGAAGAAATAGATTACTCCGGCCTTGATAATCTGGATAGGGCATATTTGCGTACTATTATCTCTACTTATAGTGGTGGCCCTGCCGGCATAGAAGCTATTGCTGCTACGCTTGGCGAAGAACGAGATACGCTTGAGGATATGGTTGAACCATTTTTGCTTCAGCAAGGTTTTGTTGCCCGAACAAGACAGGGGCGTATAGCTACTGAAGCGGCATACAGACATCTTGACCTTAAGCCGATATCCAGACCGACGTCGCAAGATACAGATGCAGGGTCACTATTTGACTGAGTAAATTTAAGCTGGGGGCTGGATTGAAGGGCAGTAAACGTAAACATGGAATTCGCAGTAAACCTCTAAAGAGCAGGAAGGGTCTTGACCTCTTTAGCTTTAAGCTTACCCATGAAGGTTTAGTAATGACTGGCATGGTAAGTGTGGTAGCAGGTTTTGTGGTAATGTCGCCAGCGTTTCATTTACTGGCAATGGTTTTCTCTGTTTATTTTCTGACTTATTTTCTCGGATTATGGTTCAGTCCAAAGTTTATGATGACTGGTATTTTACCAGAACGATTAGAAGCTGGCCGAGAAATAACGATTCGGTATGAACTGACAAACCTTAGAAGTCGAAGTGCTTATGATGTTGCTGTTGGGCTTTTCGATTTGCCGTCACAGTTGAAGCAGGTCAAAGCTGACAATGTTATATCCTGTATAGTACCGGGTGAGACTGTTAGTTACGATCTTCATCTTAAGCCGCTCAGGCGTGGGATGTATGAAATATTTGCACCTCGCTATTTTTCGACATTTCCGTTTAATATGTTTCGTAATGGGCCACTTAACAAACATGAATTGTCGGTGTTGGTAGTTCCTTCATACTGTCAGATAGCAAACCTTCGATTATCCCCAGATAGCCGGTATTGTCCGGGTGGTGTAACTAGTGCGGTTAATGTTGGCGAGTCGCCGGAGTATATTGGCAATCGTGAATATCGTTGTGGTGACTCACCTCGTAGAATTGACTGTCGGGCCTGGGCTCGGCTTGGTATGCCGGCAGTTAAAGAATATAACGAGGAGTATTTTTGTCACGTTGCTATTGTAGTTGATACCCAGATTAATCAAAATACACCCCCCGGGCCGGAAGGCTATCCTCAGTTTGAATCTGCGATGAGTCTGACGGCATCATTAGTAGATGCTATCTCTCGTAGTGAAGATATTATAGATGTCTTTGCTGCCGGTTCAGAGTTATATGTTTTTCGGGCCGGTAGAAATACTGCACAGTTTGATACCTTACTTGAAGTACTGGCTTGTCTGGAGTACTCAAGGAAAGATCCTTTTGATGGTTTCTCTTCTGATTTTGTTCAGGAGCTTGGCAGTACATCGTCAGTGGTGTTTATTCTCATGGATTGGAATAGTAGTCGGGAAAATCTGGTAAAGAGTGCACTTGAACACGGGTGTATGGTGAAAATAATTCTTATTGGAGATGGCAAGTTTACTACAGACTATCGAGGTGTAGCAGAATTGGCTGGTGCCGTTTTTGAAGTAACACCTGAGATGGTACGGTTAGGTACATTGGACTTTAATTGAGCAATCAAGCAAGTCTCAAATATCTACAATGTCTAGGTGGCTATTGTTCCCTTCGGGCATGAGGCCGGAAAACTGAATTGGCAGGGTCAGGGTAAAAGTTGTACCTTCACCATTTATAGTCTTAAGGTCGATCTTGCCTTTATGCTTATTAACTATAATATCGTGCGTGATCGCTAATCCCTGTCCTGTACCTTTACCAACTTCTTTAGTTGTGAAAAATGGGTCGAAGATATTGTTGATGTGTTTATCCTGTATCCCTGTACCATTGTCGGCAAGCTCGATAATTGCATTGTTGCCTTCTTTTCTCGTTTTTATTGTAATGTTTCCAATATGCTCAGTGTCAGTTGTTTTGTCCGCGATAGCATGAGATGAGTTGACTATCATATTAATGATTACCTGCAATAAGCTGCCGGGCATACAAGTAATATTCAGTATTTCATCTTCAAAATCAGTGTCAACCTCAGCAACATATTTCCATTCATTTTTTGAGATCGTGACGGCATTAGATACTATCTGATTCAAGTCTGAAGTTTCAGGCGAACTTCCTTCCGGGTGGGTGAAATCCTTCATAGCCGAGACTATCTTAGCGATATGGCTGGTGCCGTAGAGTGCATCAGCAAAGGCATTTGGTGCCTCTTTCAGTTCATAACCATTGTCACACATATCTTGTAGATTGTTAGCGATCTTATCTGTGTTGACCGGGTCATTGTGTATGATTTTGACCTGTTCATTGATCTTTTCCTGAATGCTTTCAAAGGCTCTTTTAAGAAAGTTCAGATTGTCGCTAATGTATTGAATTGGTGTGTTTAGCTCGTGAGCAATACCTGCAGCCAACTGTCCGACAGATTCCATTTTTTGATTATGCTGAAGTTTTGCTTCCATTTCTTTTTGTCTGGTAATATCAAGTCTCGAGTGAACAATCCCAAGCACCTTACCATTTTCATCATGTATTGGCGAAGCTGTTGCGGCATATATTTTTCCATTGTCAGTTTTTACCTCGGCGTATGAGCTTTCGCCTGTAATCTTTACTTTTTCAACCGGGCAATTCTGGCAAGTGCAGGTATGCCCCCATTGTTCATAGCAGGTAAAGTCGGTTTCAGCACATTGGGAACCGTCTTCGTTTTTATTCGCCCATATTACTTTTCCATCGCTTGTTAAAAATATGATCTGTTCTGAAACGTGTTGTAGAATAGTGTTTATCTGGTTGGCATTGATGAGAAGCTGCTCTTTATCTTTGTGTTCTGTTATATCTTGTTCTATGAAAATGATAGTACTACCTGATCCGATTTTCATGTTTTTACCAAGCTTGGCACTATTGATTACCCATCTCCAGTCACCTTTTCCATCTTTGATTTTGAATTCCAGTTCATTTTCAGTTATAGTTTCATTTGATAGTTTATGAAAAAATTCTTTAACTTTGCCAGTGTAGTCAGGATGGATAAGTGAAAAGTACCAGTCTAAAGTGTTCTGTTGTGATGTGTGTTGAAATGTGCTGTTCCATTGACTGCTGAAGTTGATTGTGTTACTTTCTGGGACCCAGGTAAACGATCCTGTTTTTGTGACCTGTGCTATTAATTCAAGGGCAGTATTTCTTTCGGCTGCTTTGGATTGATGTATTGCCAGATTGTGCTTGAGCTGGTAGGTTAATAAGGCTTCAGCGATACTGATTTTTAGTTCACTTGGTTTCCAGGGTTTTAGGATATATTTATCCAGCTTGCTCTTATTGAGGATTGATGATATGTCTTGTAGTTCAGCCAGACCGGTTAGCAGTACCTTGGCTGTACTGGGGAGTTTAGATGTGACTTTTTCAAGTAACTCTCCGCCGTTCATTTTAGGCATGTGGAAGTCGCTGATTATCATAGCGATCTCAACTCTTTCATTAATTAATTCATCAATGAGTTCGAGCGCTTCTTCACCACTTTCAGCTGTTTCGATTTCGTATGCGGTGCTTAGCTGATTTCTTAGGTCTCTAGATAATGATTCTAGTATACCAGGTTCATCGTCAACGCATATAATAACTGGCACCATTTATATACCCCATATATAGTAAATTGTACAATACTTTCCTTGGAATAAAGTCAACTAACAGACCGTAGGACATTTCTGTAATGATCTGTTAATTCTATTATCGATTTCTTATGTGCTTGTGATTAGCGTTTGTTATTAATATGTCTTAAAAAAGTACTATGGTGACATAAATACAACTGCCATGTTAATGTTATAGGGCCCTTTGTGCCCTAGTTCTATAAGTGTTTCATTGTTCTGTTTAACTTGAAAAACTTTTATGCCGATAGCAAAACTAGCATAAGCCATATAACATTGCTGGTATAGTCCGGTAATAACGGTGAGTATGGAATGTTTAAGATAGTCTATAATTGACATGGCGTCCATGGTAATTATCAGCTGTTTGGATGATATATTTGAGCGAGATGTTATAGGGCTTAGGTTGTTTGTTTTAACATTTTTATAGATGAACGGCCTGATATTTTCAGAATATAAAGAGGTAATTATGCATACAATATTACTTGTAGACGATGAAAAATGCGTTCTGGAATCACTGTATCGTGGTTTGAAAAAAGAACCATATGATATTATCTGTGCAGAAAGTGCACAGGAAGCGCTTGATATTCTTGAGGCTCAGGACGTTTCAGTTATACTCTCAGATGTGAAAATGCCTGGAATGAATGGGATAGAGTTCCTTAAAGCGGCATCTGATAAGTCGCCGTATTCGGTGAAAATGCTGCTGTCTGGTTATTCTGAAGTTGACCTCATTGTCGATGCGATTAATACTGCTAACTTATGGCGATATGTACCAAAGCCCTGGAACAATGAAGACCTTATTATGGCGATCAGTAATGGGATCGAGTATTTCGAACTGCGGGAAGAACGCCGTGAGCTTATAATTAAACTTGAAAAAAAGAATCAGGAGCTTGCTGAGTTAAATAATAATCTAGAAGAAAAGGTTAATCAACGCACAGCATTGATCAACAGCCATGTAAACTTGCTTATGCAGCTTATAAATGGAATTGAGCTAAAAGATTTTGCGAATGAAATTGTGTCGGATATTAAAAAGTTAATGAAAGCAAATGATGTGTCAATTTTTTATAAACAGGACAATGGCGATATTACAATGGATTGCGAAAAACAATGCCCCGGCTTTAATGATTGCAAAAGACTGGTGGAAGCTGTAACTGATACCCGTACTTTTTGCCTCGAAGGTGATCTGTGTGCAGTGCCAATTCTAAATGCTGATGAGCTTTTTGCGATAATGGTTATTAAGAATTGTGATAATAATTATGAGGAAAATCGAGACAACCTGGAATCTCTGCTTGTGATTTTTAAGATAGCTATTCAGCGAGAAATGATGAAAACGCGTACCTCTAGTATAATGGGTGATATTGAAAAACTGCTGGAAGGGTGCTGATAATGTATATTGGTTCCGAGAAACAAATAATTTGTGAACCTGATGGAAGCGTAGCAATTATTAATCACCTTGCAGCAACAACGGTATTTGGTGAGAAAATATCATTAGATGATCTTATTGCTATCTTAACAGCTCATGAGGTTACTACCCATATTGATACAATGGCTTTGGAGATTGCCGTAGAAAAAGCCCGGCAAACTGGCGAGCCTATTGAAAATGTGGTGGCTGCCCGTGCGCGGGTGAACACAGAGATAATATATGAAGAATCACAGCGTCTGGATTATACCGAGTTTTTAAGGGAAGTTGATAATGCCAGAAAAGCCTATGATGTTATTTCTGATATGACATCTGATGATGATATTGACTGTCGGGTAAGGTATGTTGAAGAAGGCAAAATCATTCTCCAGATAATAGAGGCAAATGAGGAAGATATATATGGCAAAAAGACTAAGAAACGGAAATTGCCGGTTGCCCTGAAAAAAGGTGACGGCGTTACCGAGTACAAGGCGCTGGGTGTACAGTGTTTTACCGCTGAACGTAATGGTTATGTGGTTATTGATGAAACAATGCGGGTACATGTGGTGTCTCCGTTTGTCGTTTCAGCTGATCGTATGAAACTGAGCTTTACAGTTATGCCTCTTATTCGTTCGGAAATGGTACGAGTTTTGTTGAGCGATTTTTCTCGTGATTATCCAATAAAAGTTATAGGTAATCAGGCGACAATAGACCTATATTCGGCGATTGAGCGTATACAGCTATTACTTAGTGCTGGTGATATTATTGAGCATATTGTACTCGCTGAAGGAAGAGCTCCGGTACCTGGCTCAGAGGCGATAGTGAATATTCTTGTCGGAACAGAACGTGATAATTATAGTAGTGATTCAGGGCAGGAGTTTGTCAAAACCGCTAGTTATTGTATGGTTAGTCTGGGTGAAGTGCTTGCTGAGATCACCAAGGCTATCGAAGGTGATTTTGGGATGGATGTTTGTGGTAATGAGCTTAGTCCGCCAGAATTGAAGAGTAAGCCGCTGCAGTTCGGCCCAAATATTAAGAAGGATGAGACTGGTCAGAAAATGTTTGTGGTTGCAGAAAAAGAAGGTTGCTTTGTCTGTAATAACAACTATATGGCTATAACTGATACACTAGTTATAAATGGTGATATTGGAACTCGTACAGGAAATATTACACAGGGCTCCTCTATTGTTGTTTCTGGTAATATTTGTTCAGGTTTCTCTGTTGAGTGTAAGGATACTCTGGTAGTTAATGGCAGTATCGAAAATGGTGCTCTGGTAAGATGCGGTCGATTGATAGTTAAAAAAGGTGTCTTTACCCGAAAAGGTATGGTTCAGGTAAAGTCCGATGCTGATATTGGCTATATTCAGGACGCAGTTTTAAGGGTAAGTGGCGATCTTGTTGTTCAGCGTTATGTTCATAATGCACGACTCACGGTTCGTGGTGATCTTACAGTTTATGGACGTGGTGTAAAAGGCAGAGAACGTGGAGCAGTTATGGGGGGACGGATATCGGTTTTTGGTAATGCGACAGTTCACTCACTGGGTAATGAGAATGAGGAAACCTTTGTTCTCTGTGGTGTTGATCAGGATATGCACGAGCAGATTGTAAAGGGGCAGTCGATGGTCTCTACTTTTCAGACTGATGTGGCTATGCTGCAAAATCAGATCGGTATAGATCTGGGAGCGGAAAATGCCGTTGAAATACTTGCCAAACTTCCAGCTTATCAAAAGGAAATAATTGCCGAAAAGCTTAAACGGATAAAAGGCTTACTTGGTGATATTGATAATTATAAGCAGAAAATCGAAGAGTTAAGTGTGAAGGCTTATGCTGAAGATCTTGCTCATGTTTCAATTAATATCAGTAGTCATATTATACCCAAAACAACACTGGCAATAGGTAAAACAGTACTTATCCTTACTTCTAAAGCATCTGGCGGCACGGCCCGTCTTAAAAATGGTGAAATAAGCTTTTCTGGCGTTCACTAATCATTACTGACAGCATTATCTTTTGCTCATTCTGCTAATTTAAATTGTTGAAACCCATACTGCCACAGTATATAATTTATTATGATTCATATTAATAATATTTTATGCGAAAGGGATTAGCAGTGAGCTATTTAGATGAAAAGCCTGAGAGAGTAAATATTGTTGATCTTAGCACGTTTTATTTTGTGCGTCTGTTTCGTGGTTTTTCTATGTCGGTCCAGCCAGGCAAAATTGTCCTCGCTGTTTTGATCGTCATATCATTATATGCGGTGGGCTGGGTTCTGGATTTGGTTGCTGGCTCGAGCCATTCTGTAGTAAGTAGTAATATTTACGACTTTAATAGCGGTAGTGAAATAGCGTGGTATGCTGAAAACTGTAAACAGCAGAATGGAACTACTGGTAATGTTAAAAATTTCAGGATGGCAGTGATCGATGGCTATACAGAGCAATTACTTGATATTCTGGAAATGGGCTTTCTTGCTGATACTGTCGGAGATAATCCGGTTGAACTTATTCGTTCTGGACAGGTTTATGATAAGCTGGAAAAGGAGTATGCAGCTTTATACGAACAGTGCAAGGGCCAGCTCAATGAAAGATATGAGATTACCAGGGCTAATACTATTGAAAGTTTTGGGAGAAGTAAAGCAACAGTTATAAATAATGAATCAGAGTTTGACTTTCAGCAGATGAGGCTACTTGACGATATTGATGAGAAGTATATCGAGTTGAGCAATGCTATGGTTGATGGGCTTGTTGACTATACTAATGATGATGTACTTAATAACGTTGTAACAATTGATGTTTCAAAGACCGGTAAGGACTATAGTGTTGATCTGGTAGAGTACAAAAAGATCAGAGCTGATATTAAGCATACGATTTTGTTGGCCAGAGCCATGAAGATATCTACGGCTATGGATGGCAAAGGAGTTTTCGAAGCATTTGCAGAGTTTAAGCTTACCCGTATTCATGACCTTGCTGTTAGTTTGGTGTTACTGGACTTTGCCCAGGTTAAGGATAATATCTACGATCTTGCTTTTGGCTCAATTTGGATGGTGAAGAATCATACTGTATATGTTGTATTCCTTTACCTAGCGGCATTTACTATTTATTCTATTTTAGGTGGTGCTATTTGCCGTATCTCTGCTCTGCAGATCACTCGTCAGGAACATGTTGGGGCAATTGAGGCTCTTCAGTTCAGTATTCGCCGTTTCAAAACTTTTATGATGATTCCTATTGTGCCGACAATGGTTATTGTTATTATCGGGGCAATTATAGCATTGGCTTCAGTTCCGGGGCTTATTCCTTATTTTGGTCCGGTTTACCTGTCTGTTGTTATGGTGATCTTGTTTTTCCTTGGTTGCCTGATGACAATCGTTATTATTGGCCTTATAGTTGGACACGGTCTTATGTATCCGGCTGTTGCCGTCGATAATTCTGACGCGTTTGATTCGATGAGCCGGGCGTTTACTTATATCCTTCATCGCCCGTGGCATCTGGCAGTATACACATTTATTGCTTCTGTATACGGCATTATCTGCTATGTATTCTTACGTAGCTTTATACTTATTGTTTTTGCATCTGTTCGTACCAGTTTGGGCCCATTATGGGATATTGATGCTATATGGCCACTACCGACATTTACTGTATTATTGCCTGATATACAGTGGCACTTACTCTGCTGCGGAGGCGCATCAACGGCCTATCTGATTAGAATTGGATGTCTGGCCTTTGCTTTACTTCTTCCTGCTTATGCCTGTAGTTACTACTATACTACTGCAACCCAGATATATATCCTGTTGCGTAAGCATGAGGATGGTGTGGAGCTGGACGAATGTTATCTGGAGACACATATCAATGAGCTATTTGATAAACAGGTGGCAGACGTGGCCAGTCAACCATCAGAGACGGATTCGTCAAGTCCTGATCTAGACAGGCATGATACTAGCTCTGATGAGGATACGCTTGATAGTTAATAAAAAAAGCATTGCAGAGTTATGTCTGCAATGCTTTTTAAGTTTTATACAAGTCCTAAGATTAGAGTAGGCCTTCAGTTTCTTCCAGTCCGCAGATAATATTCATATTCTGGATAGCCTGTCCAGCAGCACCTTTGATAAGATTATCAATAGCACTAAACACTATGATCCTGCCCCGGCTTACTATTGGGTAAATGTCGCAGAAGTTTGAATTTGCCACATCTCTTGCTGCTGGCGGCATATTCCGGAGTCTGATAAAACGCTCATTTGAATAGTATGAGCTGTATAGACTATCCAGCTGCTGCTGACTGATATCCTTAAGTGGTTTACAGTAAATTGTTTCAATTATTCCACGTTCATAACAGCCAACATGCGGCATAAACAGTGTTGATACTTTTTGTTCGCTGAACTCTGATAATATCTGGTCGATCTCCGGGTTGTGACGGTGACCTTGTACGCCATAGGCGAATATGTTTTCTGTCATTTCAGGAAAATGGAACTTCTGAGCTGGCTTACGGCCCGCTCCTGAAGCGCCTGATACTGCATTTATCACTATATCTGACGGATCAATAAGTCCTTCCTTTAGTAGTGGGGCCAGTCCCAATGACGCTGCTGTTGGATAACAGCCCGGGTTGGCTACCAGCTGTTTGCCAACTATATTTGAACGGAATAGTTCCGGCAAACCAAAAGCGGCATTAGCAATATTATTGGGGTCGGTATGTTCTACTGCGTATACCTCTTCATAGAGTTTTGCATCATGGATACGATAATCGGCACTAAAGTCAACAACCTTCAAGTCGGCATTGACGAGTTGGGGTACTGATTCCATTGCTGCTTTATGTGGTAAACAGCAAAGCACAACGTCAGCAAGTTTAATAGCATCATCGATATTATACGCTTTAACCTCCATGTCAAACAGACCGGTCAGCTGAGGGAAATTGTCACTTATCTTACCGCGGTCCTGGGTTGCGGCCAGGTATGTAACTTCCACTTGCTTATGCCGTGCCAGTATCTTAAGAGATTCTGACGCTGTATAACCGCTTGCTCCAATAATTGCAACTTTGATCATTTTCTTAACTTTCATTATTTGGATATATAATATCAGTTTTGGTTTTATCTTATTCTATTACTTGAACATTACCGCTAGTTCTGTAGCAATGCTTTCGGCTGCATGACTGCGTCCAATGTTTTTTGCTGCGATAGCCATTTCATAGCATGTGTGCATGTTAAGGCAATCTTTCATTGCATCGACCAGCCATGAAGCTGTCTTTACATTATCTGTCGTATCTTCAACAATTACCGCAGCTGACTTATTGCTGAGTATTTCAGCATTTTTCTGCTGGTGTCTGTCTTTATGATATGGGTAAGGCAGTAATATGCTGCCGACTCCTATCGAGGTAAGTTCGGCCAGGGTCGAAGCTCCTGCTCGACATACTACTAGTGAGGCTCGTTTTAGTTCTGTGTCCATGTTTTCGCAATAACTCATCACTTCAGTTTTGAGTGGTAGCTTGGCATAGCTGTTTTTCACCATCTCAAAATCTTTTTCACCGCTTATATGTATTATCTTCCAGTCTTCCAGTATATGAGGGCTGCGAGAGTGTAGATAGCTTATGGCATTTACAACAGACACATTGACATTGTGCCCGCCAAGTGAGCCGCCAAACACCAGAAGCTCTTTAGTGTATAGCGATTCTGGTGACAGCTCGCCAACATTGCGCCAGTAGCCCTGTCTGACTGGACAGCCGGTAACCATGCATTTGCCAGCATTTCTCCCAAAGCTCTCAGTTGTTTCTTCCCATTGTGTGTATATATGATCTGCATATTTCTGGCAGAACTTATTAGCCTTACCTGGTACCGCGTCTGGGTTGAGCATTGCAGTTGGTATATTCAGGCTGCGAGCTGTTTTTAGAGCTGCTCCGGAGGCAAAACCTCCCAATCCGCATACGACGATTCTATCCTGATTTTCTTTGCAAAGCTCAGCTGTTAGTCGACAGCTTGTGTACCAGTTTAATAAAAACTTCGGGATAAGCATTGGGTTCTTTGGCACAGGTGTAATAGGCTGTGCTACTTGACGCCATGGGTGGCTGCTCAAAATCTTTTTATCTATCTGGCGATTAGTGCAGAGAAATACAATATCTGCATTTGGCTGCTTTTCACTCAAAAACTGAGCGACTGATATACCGGGATATAAATGGCCGCCACTGCCGCCACCGGCAAAAATGTACATAGGTCTTGACATGTTTTTTTTCTGATAGAGTCCTTTACTATAGTTTGTTATTTGTAAAGGCACAGGTACGATGTGTCAGTTAGAGCCTTGGCTTTGAATTTCTGGTTAGCTTCTACAATAAATGTTTCGCCTTGATTATATACCTTCCAGTCATTGTCGCCTGGTAAAATAACAAAAAGCTGGCCGCTTGTCACTGTCATATATTCTACGGTTGATGTGCCGAATTCGTATTCACCAGCTGCCATTACGCCTATTGTGGCCGGGCATTCACTAGTACTAAATGCGATCGACTTTACCTTACCGTCAAAGTATTCATTAGTCTTGAACATTTGTATTTATGCTCCATTATGTTAAGTGCAATTATATAATGAAAAAAATCAGGCTGCAACTATATGCCGCAGCCTGATTTTAAGCTATTCTAAAATCTTGCCTGTAGGCAGAATATTATTTGTCGTCAAGGATAGACAGACATGTGAACTCTTTGCCTTCCAGGAATTCAAGAGAAGCACCACCACCAGTAGAGATGTGGCTCATCTTCTCGTCAAGCCCCATGACTTCAACAGCAGCGGCACTATCACCACCACCGATGATGCTGATTGCACCGTTGTCAGTAGCTTCGGCGATTGCAATAGCTACAGCCTTGGTACCAGCGTCAAATGGTTCCATTTCGAATACACCCATTGGGCCATTCCAAACGATTGTCTTAGCGTCAGCAATTTTGCCAGCGAAGAGTTTGCGAGTTTCAGGGCCAATGTCCAGACCTTCCCAGCCATCTTCGATGCTGCCAGAGCAAACCTTGTTTTCTGCATTTGCTTTGAACTCGGTAGCCGCTACATTATCAACTGGCAATACCAGTTCGCAGCCGTTAGCCTTAGCCTTTTCGAGCAGACCAAGAGCCAGTTCCAGCTTATCGTCTTCACAGATACTATCGCCGATAGAAAGACCTTGAGCCTTGAAGAAGGTGTATGCCATACCACCACCGATCAGGATTCTGTCAACTTTGCCGATAAGGTTTTCGATAACAGTGATCTTATCGCTAACTTTGGCACCGCCAAGGATAGCAACAAATGGACGGGCTGGTTCGCTCAGTGCATCGCCCAGATACTTGAGTTCCTTTTCGATAAGGAAGCCGCCAACGCGGTTGCCGGCACCAAGCTCGCAAGGTACGCCGTACATACTCGCGTGTTCGCGGTGAGCTGTACCAAAAGCATCATTAACATAGATATCTGCCAGAGCAGCCAGTGCCTTAGCAAATTCTGGATTATTCTTGGTTTCGCCAGCATGGAAGCGAACGTTTTCGAGTACGAGAACATCGCCGTCAGCCATTGCATCTACCATAGCCTGAACTTCTGGGCCGATACAATCTGGAGCTAGTTTAACTTCCTTGCCAAGCAGTTCGCCTAGTCTCTTGGCGGCTGGTGCTAGTGAAAACTTTGGATTTGGTTCGCCTTTTGGACGACCAAGGTGAGAAGCAAGTATCAACTTTGCTCCGCCCTGAATTGCGGTCTTGATACTTGGTAGAGCCATCTGAATACGACGGTCATTTGTAATTTCGCATTGGTCGTTTAACGGCACGTTAAAGTCGACTCGCATGAAAACTTTCTTGCCTTTTACATCAATATCAGCGATTGTTTTCTTTGCCATTTTCTTCCTGATTCCTTTCTACTAACCTATGGCTAGTATCTTATATACATAATAAAAAGGTATAAGCTTTTATTAACTCCGGCCAATTATACCGCTATGCTATTTAAATAACAAATAAAAATTCGTTCTTTAAGGTGTAGATTCGCTTAGTGGTATTTAGTGTTATATTGTTGTGTTTTTGTTGTAAGTTGCTGTGTATAAGTGGTTTGTTGTTTTGGTGGTGATAGGGTGTGTAATATGTTGCAAGATTGCTATAGTATATAGGTTGTATTAATATGTATAGTGTAGTATCAACGACCATTCTGGTGGTACCAATCCTGCGTGTTAGTGTTTTTTCAGGGCAATTTTGCTGTGGGGGCTGGTTTTATTACGAACTATTTACTATAATAGCCGTTTTAATAGTGAGTCTTTTCTTAAATACGAGGGGTGTTCCTGGTATTTCGAGGAGAAAAACGTAATAGATACCAGGAGTTTGTATGAAATTATCATTGAAAATTGTATTTTCTGTTCTGGCGATAGCATTTGCATTTGCCCCGGCAGTCTATGCCGCTGATGAAGCAGCTGGCGAAGCAAAGGCAGCTAAAACATATCCGGGCTTTGACAATGATTCTGAAATCGTAAGTTATGTTTTTGGTACATTTATCGGACGTGATGTGAAGTCACGTTTTGAAAACGCTGATACTAAAAAGTTCGTAAGTGGTTTACAGGATCATGTTGCCGGCAAAGATCTGGATATTCCAGAGGAAGACTTCCAGACAATTATGGAAGTTTACATGGGCCGTCTACAGGCTAAAATGGCTGGGCAGGATGCTCCAGAAACTGACCCGATAAAGGACTATCCAGGTTTTGATAATGATGACCAGAAGGCAAGTTATATACTAGGTGTTACTGTTGCTGATCAGCTGAAATCTATTCCTTTTGAGTTGGCAAGTCAGATGGTAGCTGATGGTTTCACTGATTCATTTTCTGGCAAAGAACTAGCTATTCCTGAAGCTGATCATCAGGATATTATGGCAAGTTTCCAGGCTAAAATGATGGCAAAGATGCAGCAGGAAAAAGAAGAAAAGCTTGCCGCTGCTGGCTGGAAGACCAAGCTGGAAAAGCCTGAGATGATGACTTTTGACAAGGCTAAGGATTATTTCTGGATTCTTGAGACCAACAAGGGCAAGATCAAGGTTAAGCTTATGCCGGAAGTTGCTCCTATGCACGTTTCCAGTACAATTTTCCTGACAAAGAAAGGCTTCTACAATGACCTGAGCTTCCACCGCGTTATCCCAGGTTTCATGGCTCAGGGCGGTTGTCCGCTTGGCGACGGTACCGGCGGTCCAGGTTATGAATATGAAGGTGAGTTCAGCGACACAGTTAAGCATGATAAGCCTTACCTGCTGAGCATGGCTAATGCCGGTCCTGGTACAGATGGCAGTCAGTTCTTCCTGACCTTCAAGCCAACACCATGGCTCGACGGCAAGCACACCATTTTCGGTGAAGTAGTAGATGGCCAGGATGTCGTAAAAAATCTTGAGAAGTTCGGCACCCAGAGCGGCAAGCCGACTACAGAGCTCAAGATAGTGAAAGCCACTATCGAAGAAGCTGCCAAGAACTAAGGTAGTACAACCATCCCTGGTTGTGATTCTATAAGTAATATTGCCATATGTCTTTAGATTATTGGCTTTATGCTTAGGTTAAATATTATAGGTTTTCATTTTGTTTATTCCCAGCTATCAGTTGAGATAAATGAAGTGAAAACCTTTTTTAATGTCAAATTAACCTTTTGATATTACTGAAGGGAATGTTATATTTATAATACTAGTGTCCTTGATGTGTTTTATGCATTAGTTCTTTAATTATAAGTACTTATTCTTAGTTTTTATGTTTGGGGAAGTGATTTGTGTTATTAGGTGTTTTTTCATAAGTATTTTTTGTAAATAATATGCTATAATACTATAGGAGTAAGATATGAGTCCAACGATATTTCGTGAAGGCAAATACCGTTTTTTCTTCTTTTCTCTGGAAGAAGAGAGAATGCATGTTCATATTTCTTCTCCCGATGGTGAGGCTAAATTCTGGTTGGAACCATTAGTGGAATTAGCGGCTCACACTGGGCTTGATGCCAGACAGTTGAATTTGCTACTGAAAACAGTTGAGAACAGGAAAGATGAAATCATCACAGCATGGCGATCTCACTTCAAAGCTTGAAGTGACAAACATATCACAACACGGCTTTTGGCTGTTTCATAATGGCAAGGAATATTTTCTTCCATTTGAGAAATACCCATGGTTCAGGGATGCAATGGTCAGTGACATCCTAAATGTTGAACATCTACACGATGATCATTTTTATTGGCCTGCTCTTGATGTAGATTTGTCAGTTTCTATTTTGGAAGATCCAGACAAGTATAAACTTATTTATAAATAATACGCCGTGTTATAAAATTATTGCAGTGTATGTAGTTTTTTAGTTACTAGAGCATATTGTATTCTGGCATCGCCGTACTTATGTTTTCTTCTCAGCGTCAGTATTCTCCCAATTCTGATATTAGCATATCGATTATTCCTTCGTCTGTTTCTGTTTTGAGTAGTGGTTTAGTGCTTTTTTAAAACTTTGCACATTCTTTTTTATCCATGATAAGACTCCAGCTGATTTTGTATTATATCTTCTTCAATTATATGCCGCATGGTGGTAAAATCAAATTATTGAGACAGGTTTTGCGTATTTCGCTTATGGAATCTTTATTTTTATGCTGGTTTACTGTATATTCATCTATGTGGTAATGTGGAATGTGACTGCGTTTTGTTATGATCAAAAGTTTAGGGTGGTTTTATGAAGTATGTGTGTAGTAAT
This sequence comes from Sedimentisphaerales bacterium, assembly GCA_963667715.1. Lineage (GTDB taxonomy): Bacteria > Planctomycetota > Phycisphaerae > Sedimentisphaerales > SM23-30 > JAFGDI01. The sequence continues at coordinate 453,390 of OY763926.1, forward strand.
TGCGGAGCGGGTATTTTGTTCAAAGCTGATATGCCCAGCAATATGGTAAAGTGCGAGAAATGCGGCCAGCTAAACTGGATCGACTTTTCAAGTGAAGAGCCGCTGAGAGTTAGAAGGCCGGGCAGATTATTCATTTTCTGGGGCAATATTGCCTGTTTATTACTTCTGGCTGCTGCTGTAGCGTTAAGCATTTGTGGTTATATATATTCTCACTCGCTATATGCCGGTATTTCAGCGGGAATCGGTATGATTGTTTCTGCTATATCGCTCAAATTTTTCATTTGTATCCTGCAGGCAATACATCGCATAATAGAACTGCAGGAAAAACAGCTTGAAAAATTAGATATATTGTCTAGGCATTAAATGTAGTAATGGGGAATATGATGAAAGTTATTTTATGGGGATAGTATTGTATAAGAAAAACAAAGAGACAAGAGTGGTAATTATGATATCTCGATGTGGTATCTCCCACTTTTAGTCTTTCTTACTGTTTTTGCTGGTTTTGGGTGGCTATAATATCTATTAGATATCAAATATTACTAACGGAGTTAAAAATGAAAACATATATAATATCTTTTGTGTTATTGTTAGCCATTTTGTTATCAGGAGTTAAGGCTGATCTTACAGCAAATTTCTATAATGGTACAAATCTTCAGGGTGGGTATATAACAACTGACGGTCTTGCTTTACATCATACAGAAGTCAATCCAAATATTGATTATTGGGATGGTAGTAGTTATTATTGTATGTATCCTGGGAATTTATCAAGTAATTATACAGGAGAGTGGACAGGGCTTATTCGTATCGATGTTGCTGGAGATTATGGTTTTGGTACAATCTCTGACGATGGTTCTCAGGTGTTCATCGACGGTATGATGGTTGTGGATAATGGTGAAGAGCAGTGGTACGACTGGGAAGATAATATAACTGAGTTTGATCTGGAAGAGCCCAATGAACCTGTTTATCTGTCTGAAGGTTATCATAGTATAACCGTACTATTCTATGAAAAGGGTGCCTACGATGGTATTGAGCTGTGGTGGCTTACTCCCGGCAGTGGTCCATCTGATATTCCCTATTACGGTACTACATTCCATGGCACTGCTCCCACTGCAAACCCTGCTACCAACTGGCAGATAGTGCCGGCCGATGTACTTGTTACAGAAGAATATCTTATGACTGTTTGCGGAATGGATGTTGATGGTGATTCGATAATTGGTATGTATGAGTATTCTTTACTGGCAGCCGACTGGATGAATTCAGCCCCAGTCTTGTTATCAGATTATACTCTCGATGGAACCGTTGATATTTATGATCTTGCCTATCTGGCGGATTACTGGCTTTGTGAATGTCCAATAATGGTAGAGTGAAATAAATAAAAAAGGCAGTTACGGATGTGATGCCGTAACTGCCCTGAAGTTCAATCATATCCTATAATGCATTGTATTGCATCAGAGAACTTATTTCTTTTTGCTGATATGTTTGATCAGGCCGCCATCGGCTATGAGTTCCAGCGCGAATGGAGGGAGAGGATTGAACTTAATAGTCTTATTCTGTGTTTTGTTTTCAATAATACCGCTAACTAGATCTACTTCTACATCATCGCCGTCATTGATCACGGTATTAGCGTCCGGCAGTTCGATCGGATAGAAACCGCAGTTGATACAGTTGCGGTAGAAGATACGAGCGAAGCTCTTGGCAACGATAGCCTTGATCTTAGCGCCCTGTATCGCCCAGACGGCATGTTCACGGCTTGAACCGCAGCCGAAGTCGTCGCCGCAGACTACAATATCGCCTTCTTTACACTTTGCCATGAAATCCTTATCCAGGTCTTCCATGCAATGTAGTGCCAGTTCGGCCGGGTCATCGGTATTGAGGTAACGAGCCGGGATTATCTCGTCAGTATTTACATTGTCTCTCTGATATACATGTGCTGTTGACATTTTATTATCTCCGTTATAATCAAGTAACAAGAAATAAAAAATAAGAAACAAGCTTTGGTTTCGGCCTGTGGCCGAGGCTGATCAATTATTTAATATGACTTTTTACTATTCATTGTTTACTGTTATCTGATTACAGGTACTTACGTGGGTCTGCAAGCTTACCTTCTATTGCTGAAGCAGCAGCTGTTGCCGGGCTGCTCAGGAATACTTCACTTTCAGGATGGCCCATACGACCAACAAAGTTACGGTTGGTTGAGCTTATGCAGCGATCGCCAGCAGCGAGAATACCCATGAATCCGCCCAGACATGCACCGCAAGTTGGAGCAGAAACAACACAGTCAGCAGCGTAGAATATGTCGAAAAGACCTTCCTTCATAGCCTGAGCCCAGATGTCCGGGGTAGCAGGGACTATGATAGTGCGAATCGCAACTTTTTTACCCTTAATGATCTGGGCAGCAAGTCTGAGATCTTCAATACGACCATTTGTACAGCTTCCAATATATGCCTGATCCATTTCCATGCCTTCAACTTCGCCAATTGGCTTGCCGTTACTTGGCAGGTGAGGCAGGGCAACCATAGGCTCCAGTTTGTTACATTCAACAGATATTGTCTTAGCATATACCGCATCTGGGTCAGAAGTAAATTCTGTATAAGGAGCATCATTTTTCAGGCGACCCTTGAGGTATTCGCGAACTGTATCGTCAACAGCCATAATGCCGTTCTTACCACCAGCTTCGATAGCCATATTGGTAATGGTCATACGAGCTTCCATGCTCAGTTCCTTGATAGTGTCGCCTACATATTCCATAGCCATATAGCGGGCACCGTCGGTCCCGATCTGGCGAATAACATCAAGAACGATATCTTTACTGAAAACACCATGCTGCAATGAGCCGCTGAGTTCGATCTTCATAGACTCAGGTACACGGAACCAGAGATTACCGGTTGCAATAGCAGCTGCCAGGTCGGTAGAACCTACACCAGTACTAAAAGCACCAAAAGCACCGTAAGTACAGGTATGGCTGTCGCCGCCGATGATGATCTCGCCCGGACGGATATGGCCCTGTTCAGGTAGTAGTGCGTGACAAACGCCAGCTTTACCTACTGGGTAATAGTTTTTAAGGTTATGTTCCTTTGCCCAGGTGTCAAAACGCTTGAGCAGTTCTGCTGACTTAATGTCCTTAGCAGGCTGGAAGTGGTCTGGGGTAGCTACAATTCTATCTGGATCAAAAATTGGCTTAATACCTGCATTTTTAATCATAGAAATTGCTGGCGGGGTGGTAACATCATGGCACATCATGATATCCACTTCAGCGTCGATAAGCTGGCCCGGCTTAACTTCTGTGTTGCCGCTATGAGCAGCAAAGATTTTCTCTGTTATTGTCATTGCCATTGTAATAGGATCTCCTGAACCTGTTTTGTGGTTCTCATAATTACTCAAAACTGCTATTGCAGTCAGGTACAATAATATAATCTTTGTAATTATCTGCTGTTGTCTCGGTAAAGCGTAAGCTTCTGAATGACAATCATCGCTAATTACTTTTTATTTGTTTCGTTATAACGCACCATATGGTTTATGGCACTGATATATGCACGGGCAGAAGCTTCGACAATGTCGGTGCTTACTCCGTGACCGGTGAACATTCTATCTTCGTGGGTAATTCTCAATACTGCTTCGCCCAATGCCCTTGAATCGCCGGTAACAGCACGTATCTGGTATTTGTCCAGATGAACAACTGTACCAATTGCTTCTGCTATGGCATTGTAAGCGGCATCTACCGGACCATCACCCCAGGCTGCGTGTTGAAGAATGTCGTCGCCACGCGAGATACGAACGGTAGCACTTGGTATTGTGCCGCTGCCGCAGCTTACCTGCAGATATTCCAGCTTGAATGCATTGCTCGAACCATCCATGCCGACTTCCAGGATAGAGCAGATATCTTCGTCGTATACTTCTTTTTTCTTATCAGCCAGTTCCAGGAACTTTTCAAATGCTTCTGTTATCTGTTCTTCTGTACAGTTGAAGCCCAGTTCTTCACAGCGTTTCATGAAGCCATGACGGCCGGAATGACGACCCAGTACCATACGGCTGGTTGTAACGCCAACAGACTCTGGTGTCATGATCTCATATGTCTCACGGTTTTTCAGCAGGCCGTCAACGTGGATGCCTGACTCGTGAGCAAAAGCATTTTCGCCAACGATAGCTTTGTTTGGCTGTACTTCGATACCCATCAGACGTGAAACCATCTGGCTGGTACGGTATATTTCTTCGGTCTTTATATTGGTAGATACATTATAGTAGTCCGAGCGAACCTTGATAGCCATAACACATTCTTCAAGTGAGGCGTTACCGGCACGTTCACCCAGCCCATTCATAGTACATTCGATCTGGCGGGCACCAGCAACGACACCAGCCAGTGAGTTGGCACTTGCCAGTCCCAGGTCATTGTGACAGTGGGTGCTGAATATAACATTCTTCGCTCCCGGCACGTTTTCGATCAGATCGCGGATCATAGCAGCAAAAACTTCCGGAGTGGCATAGCCTACGGTATCTGGTATGTTGATAGTTGTGGCACCAGCTTCGATAACAGCCTGAACAACTTCACGCAGGTAACTCTGGTCACTGCGAGATGCGTCCTGAGCACTGAATTCGATATCAGGTGTAAAGCCTTTTGCGTAACTAACAGCTTCAACGGCACTGGCGAGAACCTGTTCCGGGGTCTTTCTCAGCATGTATTCCATGTGAACCGGACTGGTGCTGGTGAAAACGTGAATTCTGCTTTTGCCAGCTGGCTCCAAAGCCTTGGCCGCTGCATCGATGTCTTTCTGGACGGTACGAGCCAATGATGCGATTACCGGACCCTGAACCTCTTTAGAGATCAGGTTTACAGCTTCGTACTGGACAGGTGAGCTGACGGCAAAGCCAGCCTCGATAATATCAACGCCCAGTTTTGCCAGCTGCTGAGCGATTTCCAGCTTTTCCGGAATGTTCAAACTGGCACCAGGTGCCTGCTCGGCATCTCTCAGGGTAGAATCAAATATAAAAACTTTATCGTTATTAGAGGTCATTGTCTATCTCCATATTTATCAATATTTTATAGTCTGGTAGAACTTAGAACCGCACTTCTTGCCGGACATATAAACCATTTATTATAACGGCAATTAAAACTAAAATCCATGCGGATATACAATATGTGGAAAAAAATATGATTAGCCCCGGGGGGCTAGGAGACCAAGACTGAGGAGAGGGAGTAGTTCAGCGTGTAAAATACTTACCAGACGATAGTTATCGCTGATTGAAGCTGTTTTTACTTGTGCTGATGTCTTTTTCATGTTAAATGAATATATACTTTTTCTTAAATTGAATCAAGTTTATTCTCTTTTTTCTTCTCGTCCAATGCCAAAATTAGCTTTAGTAAAAACACTATTATAGATTCATTATCATTGAAAATTGGGATTGTCAATACCAATTATCAATGATAAACTGTTGGTATATTGCCTATGTTAACTATTTTTCAGACATGTAATATTATGGGATTATTGGTGGGATAGTTTATTTTGAATAGCTGGTTTTACTTAGTTCTATTTCGATTTGTTCTATTGTGGGCAGACTGCTTTTGAGTTCGTCTGGCAGGGCTTGCGTTAGTTCGTATTCTGAAACACCAATTGGTTTATTGATGTCGCTGAGAGCGTATTCTACCACTACCTTATCCTTGATCTTACAGAGTAGTATGCCGATAGTTGGCTTATCTTCTGTTTGGCGAATCTGCTCGTCGACGCCTTTTATATAGAAGTTAAGTTTGCCGGCATATTCAGGCTCAAAGTCGGTAACTTTCAGTTCTATAACAACATAGCAATGGAGGCGGGTATGGTAAAATAACAGATCGAGATAGAAGTCACGCTGGCCAACCTGTAAATGAACCTGCTTACCCATATAGGCAAAGCCCGCACCAAGCTCGATCAGGAACTTTGAAATATGGTCGATAAGCCCATTTTCAAGCTCTCTTTCAGTGTAATCTCCTGCCAAGGTCAGGAAATCCAGATTGTAAGGATCTTTGATAAGCTCTCTGGCCAAATCCGATTGCGGAGCTGGTAGAGTATTTAAAAAATTTGAGATAGACCTACCAGACCGGGTAAAGAGATCGCTTTCGATCTGGTGAACTAATACGCTGCGGGACCAGTTGTTTTCTATGGTTTTGTTAACGTAGAATATAGCCTTTTCTGTAGTATTGCATTTCGAGATAATTGCGAGATTGTGGCCCCATGGTATTTGGCTTAACTTTGCAATTATTTCTGGGGAAATTGTGGAACAATATGTTCCATAATTAGAAAATTCATTGTAATAGAAGCTATACCAACGTTTTATGTACTGAAGGTTGTTTAGTGAAAACCCTTTCATTTCTGGAAATTCAGACATAAGGTCTTTGCTTAGCTGACGCAGAAAGCCGCTCCCCCAGGATGTGAGCTGTTGTTTTTCAACGATATCAGCTCCAAGTGACCAGTAAAACTCTATGAGAGATGAATTTACCGCGATAGCAGCTTTGATTTGAGACTGTCTGACACGTTGCTTAATGTCAATAAGCCACTGGCGATATTGCTTATCCGATACTAACATATTGACCATATCAATCCCCATTGTAAGTCAAATAATAAATGTGCTATAGATTAGTATCATCTAATAATAACAATAAAATAAAAAGCCTGCAAGCTGGGAATTATTTCCAACTTGCAGGCTTGCTTATCAGTTAATGTATTAGAACGTTGCTGCTTATCAAGTGTGATAGTCAGCATTGATAGTTACATATTCTTTTGAAAGGTCGCAGGTGTAACAGAAGTCACTGTATTTACCTGCTCCCAGGTCAACTTCGACTTTCCATTCCTTGGCTTTCATCTTTTCGCTGAGAGCTGCTGCGTCGAACTTGGTCGGACGGCCTTTTTTGAAAACTAGTGTGCCAGCGATCTTGCAAGTGAGCTTATCTACTTCAAACTGGGCACCGCTATAGCCAACAGCACTTGTTATACGTCCCCAGTTCGGGTCGGCACCATTAAATGCACAGCGAACCAGCGGACTATCAGAAATAGCACGCAGAGCCTTGTTAGCCTCTGTTGCGGTTTTAGCCGAATTTACATAAATAGAGATCATGCAGTTTGCACCTTCGCCGTCCGCAGCCATCTGACGTGCCAGGCTGTCAGCAACTTCCCATACCGCCTTATACAGCTTCTTATAATTTGGGTCAGAGGCTTTTTTGATCGGAGCGTTCCCCGCTGCACCAGATGCCATAAGTACGGCAGTATCATTGGTGCTAACGTGATTATCAACTGTAACTTTATTAAATGTACAGCCGGAAACTTCCTTCATGATCTTTTTCAGAACAGAAGCTGATACGTCAGCATCGGTCACAATATATGACAGCATAGTTGCCATGTTTGGTGCGATCATGCCGGAGCCTTTGCATATACCAGCAACTTTTACTAGCTGTTTACCGATTTTTACCTGCCGAAATGCTTCCTTCGGTACCAGATCTGTAGTCATAATGGCTTTTGCGAGGTCTTTTGCCGTTGCCTCGCTATCGCTAAGGTTCGCAATAGCATCATTTATGCCGGCTTTTACCTTATCCATTGGCATGAAAACACCAATAATACCAGTTGAAGTCACTATAATATCTTCTGCTTTAATATTAAGGCTGTCTGCCATTTGTTTACAGATAGCAAGTGCGTCTTTTTCGCCTTGCTTGCCGGTACAGGCGTTTGCATTTCCCGCGTTAACGAAAATAGCCTGGGCTTTACCATTGGCAACATGCTCACGACTGATATCAACGGTACATGAAGCTATCTTATTAGTTGTGAAAACTGCCGCAGTTGGGCATGGTTTGTCAGCAACTATAAGTCCCAGATCTAGTTTGCCGCTTTTTTTTATGCCGGCCTTTACCGCAGCTACGCGGAAGCCTTTTACCGCAGTAATCGTTTCGTTTTTAGTTTCAACAGGTTTGCCTTCTTCGACCTGTTGTGTCTGCTCTGGTGCGGTAGGGGCAGCTTCGGCCTGCTCTGCATATGTCTCTTTTTTATTTTCTTTCATGATATATATATACCTCAATGATACAGCCTCAGGATGCAAGTATACGACCACGATCGTATATACCACTTTATCCTGGCGGCTGGTATTTAGTGTTATTATTAGCACAATTCAGTTTAATATTCAAGCGGCAAGTAAAAGAATAATAACTCTTTGATATATTTTTTTACTTAACGGTCTCAAAAAAAAAGACCAGGCATTTTACCGCCTGGTCTTGATATCTTATTTAAGTTGGTTTCAACTTATTTTACAAGAAGCTCAGCGATCTGTACTGCGTTTAATGCGGCACCTTTGCGGATCTGGTCGCCACTGACAAAGATATTTATACCTCTGCCATCGGCAATAGATTCGTCCTGTCGGATACGGCCAACCAGAATGGCATCCTGGCCAGAAGCGTCCAATGGCATAGGGAAATAGTTGTTTTCACGATCGTCGACAACCTTTACCCCCGGTGCTTTGCTCAATATTTCACGAACTTCATCTGGTGTGATCGGGTTTGTGAATTCCAGATTGATACTTTCGCAATGGGCACGCAGAACCGGTACTCTCATACAGGTACAAGTGATTGCGATAGAATCGTCATTAAATATCTTATGAGTCTCGTGAACCAGCTTCATTTCTTCGACATTGTAACCGTTTTCACCGATCTCACTGTCGTGACTGAATACATTAAATGCACACTGGTGTTTGAATGCCTTAGGTGTTACTTCCTTATCTGCAAGGAAATCTGAAGCCTGCTCTTTGAGCTCTTCCATTGCCTGTGCACCAGCACCGCTGACAGCCTGGTATGTGCTAACGATCATACGCTTGATCGGGTTAACGTTATGAACCGGCCAGAGCGGGGTAATACCTATGATAGTTGAGCAGTTCGGGTTGGCAATTATGCCTTTGTGCTCTTTGATCTTTTCAGGGTTGATCTCAGGCACTACCAGCGGTGTGTCCTGATCCATACGGAAAGCTGAAGAGTTATCAACAACCACGCAGCCAGCCTTGGCAGCGATCGGGCCAAACTTCTTGCTGATTGAGCCGCCAGCACTGAAGAGGGCGATATCTACGCCTTTAAAGCTGTCTTCTGTGAGCTCTTCAATCGTATATTCTTTACCGAGAAACTGGAGTTTTTTGCCAGCAGAACGAGCAGAAGCCAGCATCTTGTATTCCGTTGCCGGGAACTTACGTTCAGCTAAAAGTTCAAGGAATTCCTGTCCGACAGCACCTGTCACGCCGGCTATCGCTACTGTTGTCATTGTGTATCTCCAGTTAAAATAAGTGGTTATAGTCTTAATGCAATATAGTTACTCTATAGTCAGAAAATTGTATCAGAAATGGGGTTTTTATGCAAGAAAAGTTAAAAAAATGAGGCTGCGGATTACGGTTGCAATATGATACTGGCATAACACTTGCCATCAATTACAATAGCAAATATAGTTAATTTCTAAAATAGTATTAGTTTTACAAGGGGGCTATGGTATGGATATTAGAGGTTTAACCCAGAGATTCGATTCTATTTCCCGTGAATTACCTGACCAGAAAAATGTTAACTTCTGGTTTGCCAGAGATTTGCATGATCCGCTTGGGTATTCAGAGTGGAGAAATTTTGAATCAGTAATCCAAAAAGCAATAACATCTTGTGTTAATTCGGGTTATGATTGTAATGACCATTTTGTTAAGGTTAACAAAATGGTAGTGCTTGGGAGTGGCGTCCAGCGTGAAATTGAAGATTTTATACAAACAAGGCGTGTCCATTCTGAAGAAAAAGCTTTAGATAAGCAGGCTGGTAAATTGCCAAGATCTACAGATTGTGTAGATTAATCTTACTGCAACCAGTTCTCCGCCAGGCTTTGCAGGTCAGCTATGTCTATTTCGCCGCTTCTGTCAGAATCCAGGCCGTCACATCTAAACCAGCTGTTTTCGCAATCGTTATCAAGCCAATACCAGGCAAGAGCGGCAAAGTCTGTTATATTCACAATGCAATTACCGTTATAGTCTGAGATACTACTGCTGGTAGTAAATGACCAGATATTGCTGCTAATAGAATCTCCACACTTATTAATAGCTTCTATCTGCCAGAAGTATTCCTGTGATGGTTCTAATATACCCGGGTCATAAACTGGGTATTGGTAGTTTTCTGCTACCAGATTAACCGGCGGCGTCTGGGTGTCCAGATAAATGTTATAGCTGTAGAGTTTGCTGCCTTCTTTGACAGCATTAGCGATAAGCTGTGCCATATTATCATCGTATGAATAATAGTCCCAGCCCATTAGCAATGCAAAGCCGCTGCCAAGTCTTGTCACAACGCTAACTGGATTACCATCATAGCTTACAAGTACATCGGCATTTGTCTCTGAATAATAAACAGTTCCAGACATACTATTAAATATAGAAGACATACCATTGGTAAGTGGATTATCAGGGTTAACATCAAGGGCGGTATTGTTAATGATATTATATGTACCGGTTTCCATTATGTGGGCTTCGGTGAGGAGTATGTTAGCTCCCCAGCTATAATCGCAGGCAATAACTACTCCGCCGCGTTCGATATAAGTCTTAATTGTGTCACCAAGATTGTTGGCCAAATCGCTAACGTGACTACTGCTGATTAGTTCCTGTTCCGGGATAAGCAGTATCTCATGGGTTTGAAGTTGTTCGCCCAGTTCAGCAGGATTTTCCGAGTCTGTAAGTGTTACAGAGAAGTCAGGGTAATATTGTGCGATTGCATTTAATGTGTTTTCTACTTCTCCTCCGGCACTATTGTCTGAATAAGCGGTAAATACCAGAATATTAACAGCAGCGTTCTCTGTATTTGTGAAGTCCAGCAGTGAAATATCGCTTATTGTTGCCTGACCGTCTTGACTGCCGCTATCGCTTTTGGATAAGATAGCTTCTTTATCTGCTGTACTTCTGCTGCTAAAATTAGTTTTAGTCTTTGATAGTGTATTGGTCATTTCCCAAATAAGAGGTCTGTTTAGTGGGAAGCAAATTAGACCGTCTATAGGCCGCTGGTTATATGGAGGCAGCAGCTCTGAACATTGGTATATATTGATACTGACCGCAGCATTATTTGATACTTGCAATTCGCTGTCTTTATAGTTGTAGGCGTACCAGCTAAATTCGTCCTGATAATCTGCACTATTATTTGCTATGTATAGAACAATATCATCAGCACCAAGGTCATAAGGTACGCTACTAATAAGTTCCTGGCCAATATATATATTACCTTCATGCGGTAAACTGGTAATTGTATAGCCTTCAGCGTACAATCCCTCAAGCTTTATTGCCAGCTGACTGCCAGGAGCCAGTTCTATCGATTGATCAAGAGCTATCGGCGGCGTAGTAGTATCGCAAACATTATGGATATTGCTAAAATCTGATTCGATAAATGCTTCTGGTGTACCGCTGCCGTCTGATAAGCCGGTTCCGGCTGTAGTACTATTGCCGGCAACGTCCAGCCAGCTTAAGCGTATATCGCCGTCGAAGAACATCTCTGCCTGGAATGTGTGTGATGCGGCGGTGGAAAACTCCATAACATCAACAAAGCTTACAACCATTCTATCGCTTAGCTGCTGGTAGTATACTTCGCCGCCATATGATGGATTAAGATCTGTAAAGAACATTGATATTCTTGGAATATTGAAGTGTTCGGCAAATGAAAAGACCCATATAGATTCACTGTCACCAAATGAGATATAGCCATTAGTGCAGATATTAAAATTATCCCAGGCCGCTCCGTATAGTAATACAGTTTTGCCATTATTGATATTTACATTGTATACTGATTCATCGTAGCCAGAGCCATTGAAGATCCTTATTCCTTCTTCTGGGATGGTTGGAAGCTCAGTTATTGTATTGTGACAAGTTGAGTAATAGTTCTCACTGTTATCTGGTGTAAACGTAATAGATAGACCTGACAGGTCCGCCTGACCAGCTTGGAACTGTTCTGTAAAGAAACTCGTTTTAGGTAATACGTCAATATTGATAGATGCACTATCAGAGGTGTTTTTGCTATCAAAGGCATGCCAGACAATTGTTTCTATTCCCGTATACTCGGAAGGAGCAAGATATTGTAATACTCGTTTTACCCCGAGTGTGTATGGTGTATATGTTATTTCAGTTTCACCGTCAAATAGTCGCCCGTAAAACGGCATAGAATCAATTATGTATTCTAACGGTGCCGGTTCACCATCATCATAAGCACTAAGTAGAATACTGGTCATGCTATCTTGAACAACTGAAAGATTACCGCTTATAGCAAGCGGGATGTCGCTTGGAGTAATGCAGTATGAGTAATCGCTGAAATTACTTTCGTTTATATTGCTGCTTCTTGGCTGACCGTCTGAAATGCCAACTAACGCATCTACACTTGCAATATTAAGCCAGGTGATTTTTATAACACCATCGAAATATAGCTGATATTGGAATGTGTTGCCGAGAGCGGAGTATGTTTGTGGTACGTTTAAAAATGTTATTGTGAGTTTCTCGTCAGATACCTCATAGCTTACTTCTGAACCGCTGATTGATGGGTCTAGGTCGTCAAAGAGTGCGGATATTCTTGGTTGTGAGAAGTGGTTGCTTATTGTTTCGTCGTATTCAGTGTCAGGCTCATCGAAAGTCAGGTATCCGTTGGAGCCTACGTATAGCTTATCGTAGACTTTGCCAAATAATGACAGGTAGCTGCCTCCAATAGAGATTTCTTTGTAGTCGTCGTCACTCATAGAGACAAGTGTGGCATTGGCTGTGTCTTCATCTAGCTTACCAGCTTCAGTAAGGCAGGTTCTGTATTTGAATTGGCCAACCTCTGGTGTAAAGGTGATGGTTTTGTATGAGAGGTCAAAATTGTCGCCATCGCGAGTGTCGAACAATTCTGTAAGATTGTCTGACAGGCCGACAGCTAATTGGATATCGAGTTGCAGTGTTTTGCCGTATACATTATCTATAAAAATAAGTTCTGATCTATATTCGCCTGTCTCGAGTGTTTCTGTAGCCTGTTCATTGATAGTTATTGTTATGTTCTGTGTTGCCCCAGCCGCTAACGAGCCAAAAGATGGTGATATCTCCAGCCAATCTTCCAGGCCAGATACCGACCAATCTACTTCAGTTGGACTGGAATTGTGTAGCTCGTATTCTTTGCCGACGATTGAAAATGGACCGCCCGCTTCTCCTACTGTTGAAAAACCAGAAGATGGGCTAATACTAACACCAGTAGGTGATACGGCTATTATTTGACTGGCAAAGTCGTAAATATCATAGTATAAGAATGTGTCATCATACTTTAGCGTTGCATTTCGTGCTGCTTTTACCCAGCTGGATTCTGGTATTGTCTGGTAATAGTCCAAAAATGTGGGCCAGGAGGTTATACTGACAAATTGCATACTGTTATTGGTATATTCATCTTCCGAACCTGTTGTTGGAAAGTTTATTGATATGCCGTGCGAATCTGGAAACTTATTATAGTGTGCTTCTGCCACAAGTGCGGCATCAATTTGGTTTTGCAGGGATTGTGCCGCAAACAGACATTGCTCCGGCTCACTCTGCCAGCTTGACATTATTGTATTGCCAAGATTGTCAATGGCCTCAGCTATGTCGCCTATGAATGTCATGTCAAATGCTGCCAGGCATACATCGCTAATATATGACTGGTAGAATCTTTGTACAATTGTGCTGCAAAGGTCACTGTCGCTCATGAATGGATTGATCTGCAGGTCGTCAAAAATTGTATCGTATGGCCAGCCGTCCAGCGGGATTCTGGCTGGTGAAGCTATGAAATAATTTGCCTGACCTTCAAATTCGGCCGCCACTTCAACCATGCCCATCAGGCAGGCGTCCATGCCGAAAAAGTCGATATATATTGACTCTTCGCTGGCCAGTTCGTCAAGGACTGTTTTCATTTCACTTAATGTCAGTTCGTCAAAACTGGTTGCATCCTGACAGATCGCCTTATCTTCTTCTGGCTCATTTACAGGATGCAAAGAACCTGTCCTGGATAAATAATCCATCGCCTCAACGCTTGCATAATAGTCAGACCAGCCTGTACCATGATTCCAGAGAATTAGAACATTTCTACGTGATGGATAACTTTGGCTGGCCCAGAAAATGAAGTCTTTCAAATTCGCAGGGTCACCCATATTGATCTCGCCTAATGATTCTCCCCAGCTACTGTTAGGAATATCAGAACTTGAGACCAGGCCTCTGCGAGTGTCGGTCCAGTTGTCGTATGTTTGCACGTAGCTGCCCGAACGGTCAAGCAACAGCACAATATTAATATTGTTATCGCTGCCGATAGAGGACATCTCAAGAAAATCGCCCAAGGCGTCGGGTTCAAGGTTGTTGTCGCCATCCATATAGATAATGAATGTCCACTCCTTGGTTGGGGCAGGGTTTTCAGGTGAATACTGGGCACGTAATATGCTTACCGACAGCAGTAGTACCACTATCAATAATTGAAATGATCTGGCTATGTAACTCATTTGTATTTTGCACTTTAAGTTCGGCTTAATCGCTGTTAGTTATTTGAATATAAGCCTTTATGTTGATCTAAACTTAAAATGGTCATATTCACAGACGTGGATATAACTCTCTCTCCTTTGGTAAAATTGTTCTCTCCTATCTATATTAATATAGCTGACTGTCGATAAAGTCAACTATCTACATGTCTATCGGCATTTTTAAGAGACAAAATTACTTGCAGAAATAATCATTTTTGGTACCACCAAGATGGGTGTTTATAAGTTGACGGCCTGGCTTTAATTGTAAGTTGCTAATTTAAAGTAAAAAAAGCGGCACTAAATACTTAATGCCGCATCTTACATATTTGATTATTTGTTAATAATACCCAATTCCACGTTTTACTAGCATAATGCCGCATAACTTGCAACTGTCAAGATGAAGATGCGGTATTTCCGAGACATGAACCTCTCGAACATAGTATAAGCTCTTGTAGCCATTTTCCTGACTCCGTACAGTCTGGTTCTAAATTGTCAGTATAGTCTTCCTCCGATGGAGACTATCCGAATATTATATTGCAATAGCTGTGCCTGTAATCATATTATTTATCCTTCATCTTATTATTCGTTTAAGTATATATCCAGTAATACTTTATGTTGGTATTGCTGAGTAAGTGATAGTTATCCGTTTATGACGATTGTATCACTTGGTTATTATTGTCAACTCTATATGCCGCTATTTAGTACTTAAGTTTATTTACTGTAGTGCTTTATGTGTTTAAAATATGTAAATGTTGTTTTTTTGCAACATGCAAGTTTGTCTGTGCATCAATAAAGTACTATGTCTGGAAAATAACCTAGATTTCCCGGCTATTTCCAATTATCATATTATCAAACTGGCTTTGAGTCCGGATTATACTCTTTTATTAGTAAAATTTAGAGAGTGGTCTGTAGATTTAACGCTGGTTGATGTAACTTATATTAAATGCCGGTTTATATTATTATAGCTCTTACTGATAATGGGAAATAATAATTTACCGTAGCAGAATTCACTGCGTGGTTATGATCTATAACTTGATAGAAAGTAAATACAGTGTCAGAAAAAACAGATATTACTCAGCAGGCCAATAACAGGGTTAAATTTGTTAATAACCAGGCCAGTGCTGCACATAGTATAAAAGATACAATTGAGTCTCTCGTAATAGCTTTTGTCCTGGCTTTTGTTTTCAGGGCATTTGTCGTTGAGGCTTTTGTTATTCCCACCGGCAGTATGGCTGATACTCTCCGTGGAGCACATTTCAGACTGACATGTCAGGATTGTGGTTATCAATATAATTATGGCTTTGTTCATAAGAAGTATATTGAGGGTAATCACTATCAGTATCCAAATGAAAATATCATTCCTTCTATGGAACATCCTTTGGACAAGGATAACCTCCGTTTACTAAGAGCTATGCATGTAAAGTGCCCGATGTGTGGTACTGACATTGATAACACCTATCAGCAGCCGGTTTGTAATGGTGATAGAATTCTGGTGTTGAAATATATTTACCAGTTTGTAGACCCAAAGATATGGGATGTCGTGGTATTTAAGAACCCAACAGTTCCAGAGCAGAATTATATTAAGCGTATGATCGGCCGTCCTGGTGAAACAGTTGAGGTCATTGATGGAGATGTTTATATCGATGGTAACGTCCAGGCTCGCCCGGAAATAGTTCAAAATTCCATGTGGATTCCTGTTTTTGATCTCAATTATCAGAAGCCTGAAAAATTATCGCTTTCTGATAAATGGGCAAAGCCGTTCAGGCCGGTTGATGAGGCCAGTGCCTGGGGTGCAGATGAGTCTTTACGCAGTTATTCATTTGCCGGTAATAAGCAGACGGATATTATGACATTCTATCAGCCTCGGTTAAATGAGCTGGTCTCAAATTTCCTGCCTTATAATGGCTGGTCTTCTTTTAACCTTCATACCAATGATATTACCAGTGATCTCAAGATCAAGTTGGCCTGTGAGCCTGACGATCTTGTGGGTGAGCTGTCAATGTTTATCAGTAAATATGGTCGTACCTATAAGGCTACTATTGATTTTTCTGGAAGATGTACCATTGTTGATGAGTATAACTCAAAAGAGCTATACAATCAGCCGGTCAGACCGTTTGATATTGGAAAATATACTGACATCTCCTTCTCACTGGCCAATCATCAGTTTGAAGTTGTAATCGGTGAAGGTGCCCGAAAAGAACGTATTATAGTTGACGGCCCAAATGATGCCGCTGATTGGGGATATCAGGGCAAAGATGCTGAAAGAATTTTCCCATCGGTAGCGATTGGAGGTCGCGGTGGCAAGTTTGACCTTCAGAATATCAAACTTTTCCGTGATACTCATTATACTATTTCACCTGAAGGTTCATCTACTCCTGGTCAGGCGACAGAGGGCCACCCGATCACTCTTGGCCCGGATGAGTTCTTTGTTATGGGTGATAATAGTGCCTCAAGCTACGATTCTCGTTTCTGGGATAAAAAAGGATATAATAAGGATCGTGAAGCTGAATATACTATGGGCACTGTCCCTAGAGACTACCTTATCGGAAAGGCTTTCTTTGTGTATTGGCCAGCAGGTTACAAGCTGCCCTTTGGCAGGCTGAATCTTGTGCCGGATGTAGGTCGTATGAGATTTATTAAATAGAAAACAATATCTTACATGATATTGAATTGGAATTGTGTTCGAACGTATAGTAGAAGTAGAATAGTAATTTAATAGAATAGTTTTACATTGGAGAAATAATAATATGAAGATCCTGGCTACTGGTGGTGCTGGTTACGTCGGCAGTACTGTTGTTAGAACTTTACTGGAACGTGGGCATGAAGTATATGCTTATGATAATCTATGCAAAGGTCACAAGGAGTCTGTTCCGGCTGACAGACTGATCGTTGGTGATATAAATGACTATGATAAGCTCTGCTCTGTATTCAAGGAAAAGCAGATCGAAGCGGTAATGCACTTTGCTTCATATATTGCTGTTGGCGAGTCTTGTGAGAAGCCTCGTGAATACTATGATAACAATATCACTGCTTCTTTGACATTGCTTAATGCCATGATGGACTGTGGCGTTAAAAAGATGCTTTTCAGCAGTACCGCCGCAGTGTTTGCTCCATTAGGTGATGATGACGATGCCCTGACTGAAGAGTCGCCAAAGGCGCCAGATAGCCCATATGCATTCAGTAAGTTTGCTCTGGAGCGTATTATTGACCATTATAATAAGGCTTATGGTCTTGGCTTTACTATCCTCCGTTACTTCAATGCCTGTGGTGCTGATATTGACGGCAGCTTCGGTGAAGCTCACGATCCTGAAACTCATCTTATCCCATTGGTACTCCAGGTTCCTTTGGGCCAGCGTGAATTCATTGGTGTATTTGGTGATGATTACCCAACTCCGGATGGTACCTGTGTGCGTGATTATATCCACGTTGAAGACCTGGCTGACGCCCATGTAAGAGCGGTTGAAGCTGTTGAGCCGGCAAAGGCTGATTATTTCAATATTGGTACTGGAAATGGTAACTCTGTATTGGAAGTAGTAAAGGCAGCTGAAGAGGTATGTGGTAAAGAGATTCCAGTTAAGATTCTCCCACGTCGCAGTGGTGATACCTCTCGTCTGGTTGCCGGTGCCGATAAGCTCCGCAAGCAGCTTGGCTGGACTCCGAAATACACTGATATTAAGCAGATAATTGAAACTGCTTGGAAGTGGCATCAGGCCCATCCAAAAGGCTATTAATTCTGTTTAGGGCAGATAATATCTACTTTTTTCAGTTTTAATTATAAAATTACAAAGTTTTGTATATATGCATTGCTATAATTTTATGGTTGTAGCTTTGTTTGAGAGAAGAGTTTACTGGAGATGTCGGTATTAGCCGGCATCTCTGGTTTATGTATGCTATAATATAATAGATACATATATAGTTTGCTGTTGATGAACGAGTTTTTTTGACTGGAATATTATTCTTTTTTATATTGCTGTGAATCCGGCTTAACGGTATAAAAGTAGTTGTAGAGAAAAGATTTCAGATAAAACGCTGGCGAGTATATCGTCAGTTTTGCAATAAAAGGAAAGAGAGGAAGGCTGCAATGACTACTTCCTATGGTTCACTGTGTGATGATTTTTATATCAATATGCGGGTTAATACCCAGCTTGAGCTGCCGGAAGACCGCGATACCATTCTCCATTTTTTCGATAGGGTTCAGAAACAGTATCCCAAAATGAATACTTTTTTCCAGCGTGATGACGGTGAGTTCTGTCTTAGCGAAGATGCAGAAGCTGGAAGCTACCGGAAAGTGGTTATTGGCCCTGATAATATCTTCAGCGGCTATTATAACCCATCAACTACAGATGAGGTAGATGAGCAAAACCGCTTTATTCTGGATCATATGACATATGCTCTTGGTGTAAACCACCTTGACGTTAATAATATTGAGCTTATGTATGCTATGGATTTTGATTGTGATGGCAATCATGATGAGATTTTCGCTGAAGCATTGTTCAGAGATACCCCGTTCAGCAATTTTCTTGATATGCCGGACGCGTCTCCTCTTGGTTTTACCCCGTCATTTCTGATCGGCTTAACTGAAGATTGCCGGATACAGGCTAAAGTCTCCTTTGAATCCAGTACCAATGCATATAATGTTCGCACTGGTAAGTATAAAGATAGTGGGCCTTTAAGCGTATATCTTACTATTCGCCAATACCCAGTTCCAAGTGAAAGGTTTGATAGCCTTAGTGCTTACGAGCTCCAGCGTCATTATTGTGAAAATATAATGAATGACAAGGTAATACCAAATATAGTTACCCCTATAGTTGGTGCTATTTCCCACAGGCGATAATTTATCTTTTTGCGTTGCTTTTTAAGTATCTGTTGGTGCTTGACTTGCAAAAAAATGTCTAAAATTACGTTTTTGGCTGAAAAAGTATTTGATTTACCGGAAAAATGTGTTACTATTTATAGAAACAAGCGGATTGTTTCTGTTTGTTTTTATAGCTTTGGAATAGAAAACAATAGGATATTAAAATAAATGCTGAATATGAATACAACCTGGCTTTCTTGGCGTAGCTGGCTGCTTTGGGCAGTATAGTCGGGTTTACTCATTTATTTTCAGATTACATAGAATTATTATCTAAGCGTGAGTAAAGCCTGCCTTTACTCACGCTTTTTTTACGTATATTTAGTCGCCAGTTTGACGTTTATGTGAAAATTGGAATTTGACAAATATGGAATAATAGGTGACAATTCAGGTTTCGCTGAATTTCGATCAAAGGATTCGATCACAGGAGAGATACAAATTGTTTATCAGAACATTACCTGACAAAGAAGAGTTTATTAAGCTTGCCCGGGATTTCAATGTTATACCGGTTTGCAAGGAACTGCTTGCTGATACCCAGACCCCG
Source organism: Sedimentisphaerales bacterium (assembly GCA_963667715.1). Taxonomy (GTDB): domain Bacteria; phylum Planctomycetota; class Phycisphaerae; order Sedimentisphaerales; family SM23-30; genus JAFGDI01. The sequence goes on from OY763926.1 coordinate 473,278, forward strand.
GTATCACTTCTGAAAAAGTTTTCCAGAAGAAAGGATATCTTCCTTCTGGAGAGTGTTGTTGGTGGCGAAAATTGGGGGCGTTACAGCTTTCTGGGTGTTTCTGCACGAACCAGGGTAAGAGTATACGCTGATCGCGTTGAAATAGAAAATGGTGACAGTACCGAAGTTATCAAGCATGATGGCGATCCGTTCCCAATTCTGCGTGAGTTTAGTAACAGGCATAAAGAAGCAGCCCCTGATGATATGCCTCGTTTTGCGGGTGGTTTGGTTGGTGTTTTTAACTACGAAACAGTTAGTTTCATTGAAAATATACCAAACAAGACCGATCCAGCAAAGCCAATTGCCAGCTTTGTTGTACCTGATGAAATAATTGTTTTTGATAATGTTCGCCATTGTGTGAGCTGTATTGTACTGGCCTTTATTGATGAGAAAACAGATCTGTCAAATTGTTATGATCAGGTAATTGGTAGGCTTGACAATCTTGCTGTTATTGTAGATCAGCATATTGATGAGGTCGAAGGTGTTGCTGGTTTTGAGATTGATGATGATTTTGTCAGCAATTGCGGTGAGCAGGAATTCCGTGATATGGTGAAAACAGTAAAAGGCCATATCTATGAAGGTGATGTTATTCAGGCTGTGATCTCGCAGCAGTTCAGTTGCCCTGCACCATCGGATTCGATCTCTTTGTATCGTGCTCTGCGTTTTATAAATCCATCACCATATTTATACTATATGGCTATTGATGATCGAGTTATTATTGGTGCCTCGCCTGAGACTATGGTTCGGCTTGATAATCGTACCGCCTGTGTCAGACCGATCGCTGGCACTCGTAAGCGTGGCGCTACAGAGCAGGAAGATCGTGCTCTGGCTGATGAGCTGCTTAAGGACGAGAAAGAGCGTGCAGAACATCTCATGCTTGTCGACCTTGGACGTAACGATCTGGGCAGAGTCGGAAAAACTGGCACGGTTCAGGTAACAGACCTTATGATTGTAGAACGTTATTCACATGTTATCCACTTGGTTAGTAATGTTACTTGTCAGGTTGATGATAGTATGGATGCTTTTGATCTGTTTAAGGCGACCTTCCCGGCCGGGACGCTAAGTGGTGCTCCGAAAGTGCGGGCTATGGAAATTATCGCTGAGCAGGAAAAAGCTGCTCGTGGCTGTTACGGCGGAGCTGTCGGTTATATTGCCTTCAACGGTAATATGGATATGGCTATTACTATTCGTACCGCCGTAATTGAAGATGGCCGCCTGACAGTTCAGGCTGGTGCCGGTATCGTTGCTGATTCAGATCCTGAGTCTGAACGTGTGGAAACGGTTAATAAGGCTATGGCCGTTCGTCGTGCTATTGAGTTCGCTAAGAAAAGTGCAAAATAATAATATCAGCAAACTATTGCTGGTTATAAATATTAGATATTACAGGTGTATAAAATGATTTTTATGCTAGATAATTACGATTCTTTTACCTACAACCTGGTGCAGGACTTTGCTCAGCAGACAGAGGTTGTAGTATACCGTAACGATAAAATAACTGTGGAAGAGGTTGAACAGCTTAATCCAGATGGGATTATTGTCTCGCCGGGGCCTGGTCGTCCTTGTGATGCCGGGATATCGATACCGCTAATCAAACATTTTGCTGGTAAAAAACCGATCTTTGGCGTTTGCCTTGGTCATCAGTCAATTGCTGAGGCTTTTGGCGGCGTTATTGTCCATGCCGGCTGTATTATGCATGGTAAAACATCTGCCATTAGTCATGACGGCAAGGGAGTTTTTGCCGGACTTAGAGATGGCGTGCAGGTTATGCGATATCATTCGCTGGCAGCTGATCGAAATAATATACCGGATTGCCTGGAAGTTACCGCTCGCACTGAAGATGGCGAGATAATGGGGCTAAGGCACAAAGAATTTGCTATCGAGGGCGTACAGTTCCATCCAGAATCTATTATGACCCCTATGGGTAAGAAAATGATGCGCAATTTTATAAATATGTGTTAGATCTCCCCTTTATAAGGTAATTACAATGTTCAAAGAATTGCTTACAAAAATTATATCCAGAAATGATCTGACTCGTAGCGAGATGTATCAGCTAATGAGTCTGATTCTCGATGGTGAACTAACCAGTACTCAGATAGGTGGTTTTATGACTGCCATGGCCTGTAAAGGTGAAACATTTGAAGAGCTTGCCGGTGCCGCTGAATGTATGCGAAGCAAGGCTTTGCGTATTCAGCCGGTGGTATCACCTTTGGTTGATACCTGTGGAACTGGTGGTGACGGCTCTGATACGTTCAATATCTCTACTGCATCTGCGATCGTTGCCGCCGGTGCCGGCGTGAAAATTGCCAAGCATGGCAATCGCAGTGTTTCCAGTAAGTGTGGTAGTGCCGATGTCCTGGAACAGCTTGGCCTTAATCTGGCGGTTGATGTTGAAACTGTTGAGATGGCGATAAATGAAATTGGTATTGGCTTTATGTTTGCTCCAAACTATCATAAGGCCATGAAACATGCTGGCCCGCCAAGGAAAGAGCTTGGAGTAAGGTCGATCTTTAATATGCTCGGCCCGCTTACCAATCCTGCTGCAGCTGACCGTCAGGTGCTTGGCGTATTCAAAGCCGAGCTGACAGAAATGTTCGCCCAGACTCTTAATCTGCTTGGGGTACGTAAGGCTTTTGTTGTGCATGGCCATGATGGTCTTGATGAAATTAGTGTCTGCGGCCCAACTCGTATTAGCGAGCTCTCCGGCGGGCAGGTAAAAACTTATGATCTCTACCCTGAACATTATCTTAATGAAGTTTATGACGCTGATGAGCTTATTGGTGGTGGGCCCGAAGTTAATGCGGAAATAATCAACTGTATTCTTGACGGTAAACAGGGTGCATGTCGCGACGTTGTTGTTATAAATGCTGCCGCCGCAATTGCCGCTGCGGATCTTGCACCTGACCTGCGCGGTGGTATAGAGCTGGCTCGTCAGGCTATCGACAATGGGCAGGCAAAGGCAAAGTTAACAGAATTAGTGAATTTTGCATAATAATAGTATATAATGTTGGAATTGAATATTGTTTAGGCTTTGGTTTGTTAGCAAAGCAGGATAAAATATAAGAATGGCAAATGATTTTCTTGAAAAAATATTAAAACTGACCCGGGCTGAAGTTGCTCAGGGCCTTGCAGATAATGACCTTGATGCTATGAAAAAGATGGCGGCTGAGAATGTAGGTCGCGGCTTTCGCTCAGCTCTTTCTGGTACTGATAAGATAAATATTATCTCAGAATATAAAAAGGCATCGCCTAGTAAAGGTGATATTCGTCTTGACCTTGACCCTGCCGATCAGGGCCGGGCATATCAGGCAGGGGGGGCAGCTGCGATGTCTGTCCTTACCGAGAAAAATTATTTCAAAGGTTCTCTTTCTGATATGAAGGCTGCTCGTCAAGCTATTGATATCCCCGTTATTCGCAAAGATTTTACTATTAGTGAATATCAGATAATTGAAGCGGCCGCCGCTGGCTGCGATGCCATCTTGCTGATAACTCGCATTCTTGATGATGAGCAGATGAAAGGCTATATTTCTCTGGCCCGTGAATACAATATGGATGCACTGGTCGAAATATTTGACGAGGCTGATCTGGAGCGGGCTATAAAGGCTGGGGCAGATCTTATTGGTATAAATAACCGGGATTTGGTAACATTTGCAGTAGATAATGAAAATTCTGTCCGGCTATCCCGGCAGATCGGCCCTGAATGTGTTGTTGTTGCAGCCAGTGGGGTAAATAGTGTGGAAGATATACAAAAGGCAGTTTCTAATGGATTAAATAATTTCCTGGTTGGAGAGACACTCATGCGGTGTGATGACCCAACAGGTTATTTAATGCAAATGCTAGCGGTGAAATAGTCAGCTCACCGTTTTTGGCAGTCTGTTAGATTACGGTGGTTTTGTGAAATGATAATAGCAGTTATAGATTAAAAACTGTTGGACATGATTTGGAGATTTTGATGACTAGAAAAGTTCAGGTAAAGATATGTGGAATTACAAATACAAAACAAGCGGAAGATTGCGTAGAGGCTGGTGCTGATGCTATTGGTCTGGTGTTCTACGGCAGGAGTCCGAGGAATGTAAATATAAAACAGGCCCAGAAGATTTGCAAGGCTGTACCTGAACATGTAGCAAAGGTTGCTGTTATTGTTGATATGCCGATCCTTGAGATTGCCGAGATTGTTAAACAGTGTCAATTTGACGCTGTTCAACTACACGGTGGCGAAGGGCCGGAAGAGGTTAATCGGTATAAAGAACGTTTGCCAGCTGAGATTATCAAGCATGTTAGCGGAAATGCCGATGACCTGCTGCGTGAAGGTGCCAGGTATAACACTACTTTGCTGGTAGAAGCTACTGGTGGAGTCTTACCGGGCGGTAACGGCTCTGTCTGGGATTGGAGCAATGCCGCAGTATTGTGTGGGAAATATCCTTTTGTGCTGGCTGGCGGTTTAGAGCCTGATAATATTATCGATGCGATAACTAAGGCTGACCCAGATGCAGTTGATGTTAGTAGCGGCGTTGAATTGGAACCCGGCGTAAAAGACATTGAAAAGGTTAAGGACTTTATTGCAAAGGCTAAGTCGATCGAATCGCAGCGTATTCTTGATCTGTGTTTTTGATCTTTGTTTTAGTTGTGGCCTGGTCTGAAAAGAAATTTTGTTAATAGATAACTTATACTGATAGTAGTCGGTTTGAGTATGGAAGAAAAGGTAGTATTGCTATGTCAAATATAGATAAGCTGGCGGCTATGCCGGATGGCATGGGGCATTTTGGCCCATTTGGCGGTAAGTATGTAGGTGAAACTCTTATCCCTGCGGTTAATGAGTTAGAGAAAGCGTATAAACAATATATCGCTGACCCTGACTTTATTGCAGAGTTCAAGTATCTGCTTAAACAATATGTCGGCAGACCGACTTCTCTCTATTTTGCAAAGAATATGACCGAGCAGCTAGGTGGTGCCAGGATCTATCTTAAGCGTGAAGATTTGTGTCACTCTGGTGCTCATAAGATAAATAATACCATCGGTCAGTGTCTACTTGCCAAGCGTATGGGTAAGAAAAAGGTCATTGCCGAAACTGGTGCCGGTCAGCATGGTGTTGCTACTGCGGTGGCTGCGGCTCTGCTTGGACTGGAATGTAAAGTTTTTATGGGGGCGGAAGATGTTCGCCGTCAGCAGCCCAATGTTCAGCGTATGAAGCTTCTTGGTGCTGAAGTCTTTCCTGTTACTGAAGGAACTCATACTCTCAAAGATGCCATGAACGCAACTATCCGTCATTGGGCGGCAGTAGTTGAAGATACATTTTATGTTATTGGTACTGTGGCTGGCCCTCATCCATATCCGGCTATGGTGCGTGATTTCCAGCGTGTAATTGGTGATGAAGCTCGCGAGCAGATCCTTCAGGCCGAAGGCAGGCTCCCTGACCTTCTTATTGCCTGCGTTGGTGGCGGAAGTAATGCTATGGGATTATTCTATCCGTTCCTCAAAGATGAGACAGTTGCTATGACTGGTGTTGAGGCCGCTGGAAAGGGTATCGATACCGGCGAACACGCCGCGTCTCTTACTCATGGTACTATTGGCGTACTCCATGGTAATAAGTCTTACCTGCTTCAGGATGAATTTGGTCAGATACATGAAGCATATTCTATCTCAGCAGGACTTGACTATCCAGGAGTTGGCCCGGAACATGCCGCCTTCAAGGATATGGGACGTGCTTCATATGCTTCTATTACTGACCAGCAGGCTCTTGATGCTTTCAAAATGCTATGCCAGACAGAAGGTATTATCCCGGCTCTGGAAAGTTCTCATGCTTTGGGTGAAGTTATTCGCACCGCACCTACCATGGGTAAGGATAAGGTCATTGTTGCAAATCTATCCGGTCGCGGCGATAAAGATTTGCAGCATGTTCTTAGCGTTTTAGGTATGGAGTGAGTTAAAGATAGATTCTCTGAACACAGTATGTGTTATTAAGTATAAAAGGAATATAAAATGAATCGCATATCGCAGAAATTCATCGATCTTAAAGATGCCGGCCAGAAGGCACTTGTTGGTTATATAACCGCTGGTGACCCGGATTTTGAGACATCAAAAGAAATACTTGTTAAGGCTTGTAATTCTGGTATTGATATATTAGAGCTGGGCGTGCCTTTCTCTGATCCGACTAGTGATGGCCCGGTTATTCAGCGTGCTGCCGGACGTGCAATTGCCAAAGGTATGAATCTGGCACGTGTGCTTGAGCTGGTGAAGGCTATTCGTAGTGAGGGTGTTGAGACACCTATTATTCTTTTTAGCTACTACAACCCAATTTTCCGTTATGGCGTAGAGCGTTTCGGCAAGGAAGCTCAGGTCGCTGGTGCCGATGGTGCTCTGATTGTTGATCTGCCGCCGGAAGAGTCAGCAGAGTTTACTGATGTTGTTGATAAGGATTTCCCTCTGATCCATCTGGTAGCTCCTACTACTGACGATCAGCGTATGCCGGAGATCGTAAAAACCGCTTCCGGCTTTATCTACCTGATCACTCGTACCGGTGTTACAGGCGTTGGTGGATTAGATATCCCTTCGATCGAAGCCAATGTTAAGCGAGTACGTAAACACACAGATACACCACTTTGTTTAGGTTTTGGTATTTCTACTGCTGATGATGCCAGAAGCCTGCGAGATGTTGCTGATGGTATAGTGATTGGCAGTGCTTTTGAAAAAGTTATAGAAGAAAATCTTGAATCTGGTGATATTGCTAATAAACTTTCCGCAGTTGTTGCAGAGGTTAAGGCCGCATTGTAAAAATATTACTGAAAATGACTTAGATATTATATTTTTTTTGCATAGCCATTAAGTGTACTTATTGATTTTGCTGTAAAAAAACTTTATATATGTGTATGTTATTTAAATGTTGTAAGTATTTGTTTATATGTGTTTTAGGTGTTCTTTGCGAAGTGTCTTTGAGATCTTTTTTGATAAAAAACAAAATTAACATTTGCATCTCATAGTAATATCTGATATATTTCTCGTCTCACAAGTTAATACGAAACAAATAATTGCGGGTGTAGCTCAGTGGTAGAGCGTCACGTTGCCAACGTGAATGTCGTGGGTTCGAATCTCATCACCCGCTTTTTTCTTTTGGTCTTTAGGGCCAGGAGTCGCAATTAAATATAGATAGTATCTGGTTTATCCAGGTATACGACAGAGAGGTATCGGGCAGGTTTTTCCTGGCTGGCGTTGGTCGAGTCGTGATTGAAGGCTGGTAATAAAACCTTCTCCCGCTGGCACACAAGCCGGTCCGGTTAGAAGCTTTTATTGTCAGCCTTTTTTTTATGCCTATATTGTTTTTAATCATACTTTATAATAAATTCTTTTCAGGAGAGTACCTATGACTGAAGAAGCACCAAAATTCAATTGCACAGTAAATATTGAGGAAAGCGGTGTCTGGAAGAAGAAGATCACGGTTGTTATTCCACGTGATGAGATCGATGCAGAACTAGGCAGACAGTTCAGCGATATTCGCCTTAACGCTCAGCTGCCAGGTTTTCGTAAGGGAAGAGCTCCTAAGAGACTTGTAGAAAAACGTTTTGGTGAAGATGTAACAGAACAGGCTAAGTTCCGTCTTCTGGCTCGTGCTTTCGACCAGGTAGAAGACAGTGAAGATTTCGATATCCTCGGCGAGCCAGATCTCAAGCCAGAAGATATTGTAATGCCTGAAACTGGCGATTTCACTTTTGTTTATGAAGTTGAAGTTAAGCCTGAATTCGAAGTTCCTGCTCTTGAAGGTATCAAGATCGAAAAGCAGGTAGCTGATGTAACTGAAGAAAATATCGATCAGGCTGTTGAAATGCTTTGTAAGCGTGCCGGCAGCATGGACGAAGTTGAAGTTGCCGAAGCTGACGACCATGTTATGACTGATATCACTCTGAAGATCGAAGGCATTGATGAGCCTGTTGAGCTTACAGAATGGCCGCTATGGGTTAGCCCATGTACCGTTAAGGGTATCCGTGTTGAAGATATGGCTTCTGTTATTACTGGTGTTAAGACCGGCGACAAGAAGCAGTACTCAACTACTGTTTCTGAGGATCACAAAGAAGCTGATTGGCAGAATAAGAAAGTTGATATGGACATTGAGGTTAAATATGTTAAACGCCTCAAGCCTGCTGAACTGACTGAAGAATTCCTGACAAGTATCGGTGTTAAGGATGAAGCTGACCTTCGCCAGCAGATCGAAGAAGACCTCGACAGCAGAAGCGATGCTGAATCTAAGCGTCTTATGGCTGATCAGGTATTTGACTACCTCGAAGCTAATACCAACTTTGACCTGCCTGAAGGTATTACAGCTCGTTATGCTGAAAGACTTGTTACTCGTAAGATCCAGGAAATGCTCAACCAGGGCGTACCATACGAAGTGATCGAACGCGAGATCGAAGAGATTCGTGCTAAGGTTGGCGAAGATGCTGCCAAGCAGATGAAGATGTCTTTCATTATGGAAAGAGTTTGTGAAAAGCTGGAAGTTACTGCTACTGATGCAGAAGTTAATAATTTCATTGCTCAGCTGGCTTATAAATATGGCCGTCGCCCTGAAAAGATGCGTGATGAACTGGCTGCTAGCAACAGAATTGCTGGTATCCGTGATAACATCGCTGAAGAAAAGGCTATCGCCAAGATCCTTGAAATGGCTGACGTTGTAGATAAGGATCCTGACGCAGATGACAAGAACGCTGCTCCAAAGAAAAAGAAAGTAGCCAAAAAGACTGCTGCCAAAAAGACAACAGCTAAAAAGGCCGATAAATCTGATAAAGAATAAGCAAAAAAGTCATTTTAAGTAATAAGCAGGGTGAAAATAGCCGATAAGATATTGGCGAACCGGCCTTGCCTGATTACAGATTATTACAATGGTATTGCCAGGTTCTACTGGTGATACCATTTTTTTTGGTATTTACAAGTTTCTTGTGAACTTACATTTATGTTAACAAAATGATAAGGGTAGATAATGGAATATAAAAATCCTCAACAAATTTATAGTGAAATTCTCAGACCTCAAATATCCGGCCCTTCCTATCAGCGTACTCGCGAGATGGGGCTTAATGAGATGCTGCTTGAGAACAGATGTATCTTTCTGGATATGCCTCTTGATCCATCTTATGTAACCAGTCTGGGTACTGTGGCCACTGCAATTATTAAGTCATTACTTTATCTTGATAACCTCAAACGTGGCAGTGATATTCATCTTTATATCAATTGTCCCGGCGGTAGTGTTGATGATACTATGGCGATTTATGATACTATGCAGTTCATAAAGTCTGATGTTTGCACCTACTGTATTGGCCACGCTGCCAGTGGTGGTGCTGTTATTCTCGCTGCCGGCACACCGGGCAAACGCTTTGCTCTGCCGCATTCTAAAGTTATGCTGCATCAGCCGTGGGGCGGTATTGGCGGACAGGCCAGCGATATGGAAATCCAGGCTGCTGAGATCATTAAGACTAAGAAGATGCTCAATGAGGTACTCGTTAAGCATACTGGTCAGACACCTGAAAAGATCGAAGCCGAACTCGAACGTGACCATTACCTCTCTGCTGAGCAGGCTAAGGCTTATGGCGTTGTTGATGAAGTGCTTGTTGAAGAGCCAGACGAAAAGTAATAAAAGTCACGGGGGTTTGTTGTGTTAATATGCACAATTTCTCGTTCTGACTGTTTATAAATGATTTTAAGGAGACAAATATGTCCAGTTTAATACCTATGGTAGTTGAAACCACCGGCCGCGGCGAAAGAGCTTACGATATTTATTCTCGCCTTCTAAAAGACAGGGTTATTTTCCTTGGCGGACCTGTTACTGATGATAGTGCCAACCTTATCATTGCTCAGCTGCTGTTCCTTAGTAATGAAGATTCTAAGGCTGATATACATTTCTATATCAACTCTCCAGGTGGTAGTGTATCTGCCGGCCTGGCTATTTATGATACTATGAAGTTCCTTCGCTGCGAAGTCTCTACCTATTGTATTGGTATGGCTGCCAGTATGGGTGCGGTGCTTTTCCTTAGTGGCGAAAAAGGTAAGCGCTCTGTTTTACCTAACTCCACTGTTATGCTTCATCAGCCATTAGTACGCGGCCAGATAACTGGTCCTGCTACCGACCTTAAGATCGAAGCTGAAGAAATGCTCAGAGTGCGTGACAGACTCTACCATATCATCGCAGAACATTGTGGTAAGGATTATGAGCAGGTGCTAAAGGATTGTGACAGAAATAACTGGCTCAATGCTGCCGAAGCTGTAGAGTACGGCTGTGCTGATAAGATCCTGGAAAAATTACCAGAAAAATAATCATTAGAAAAAGTTTTTTCAAAGGGCAGCTTCGGTTTGCCCTTTTTTTTTGAACTTTTTTTCAGCTTCTATTCATTTTTAGCACAAAAAACACTTTTTCAGAGCTATTATCCTCTGCGGTTGATAGATATTTCTCTTGCGGGAATATCTCATAAATACATAATATTATTCAGCGTTTAGCTGTTAATGACAAATGAGTAGAAGTATGAGGTTTACTGTCAGGAAACTGCATTTTTGAGGTAGTTAAATGAAATATTATTTAGTTTCAGTATTATGTCTTTCTTTTTTATGTTTAACCGGCTGTCAGGAAGGTGGGCTTTTTAGTGCTTCTGATTCCGCCGCTGAGATAGCCTCGCTTGAAGCTCAGATCGCCCAGGCTGAGTACACTATAGATCAGCAGGCTGACCAGATCAGTAATTTACAGAATATATCTAAACCGGTTGTTGAACTGCTGACAAAAGTTAATAAAATATCCCTTGGCCGTTACAGTAGAATTGTAGACCAGGACAATGATCAGCTTATTGATGAGGTTGTAGTTTATTTACAAGTCTACGATGCTAGTGATGATTTGGTTAAGGCTTCCGGTACTCTAAGTGTTGAGCTTTGGGACCTGAATGCACCGGAACATGAAAATCTGGTTAAACGCTGGACTATTTCCGCTCAGCAGCTGGAAAAAAGCTGGGATGGAGGACTGCTCGCCGACCATTATCACTTAGTACTGCCGGTTGACAATTATCGTACATCAGGAGAACAGTTGAACCTCAAGTGCAGGTTCATTGAAACACTTACCGGGAAAGACTGGGACGTTCAAAAGGTCGTTACCCAGCAGTAGTTTCCCGGCAAATGATAAAAGGAAATTGCTAATGCCTTGTGATTGTAACCCGAAATACCACCCGAACACCTCTGGTGATATTCCTAAAGTTCACCCTTCAGCCTTTGTTGACCCTACTGCTAAGCTAGTCGGCAATGTTGAAGTTGGGCCAAATGTTTATATCGGCCCAAATGCTGTTATTCGTGCTGATGAGCCGGACGAGAATGATCGGGTTTTCCCAATCGTTATTGGTGAAAACAGCAATGTTCAGGATGGTGTTGTTATCCATACTCACGCCGGACAGGGGGTTAGTATTGGTAAAGGTTGTTGTCTGACTCATAACTGCCTGATCCATGGCCCTTGTACTATCGACGACGGCTGCTTCATCGGATTCAAGTCTATTATCTATATGGCTCATCTCGGTGAAAATGTTTTCGTTAACGCTGGCTCAGTTGTGCAAAGCGTTGAATTGCCGCCGCGTACTCTTGTGCCTGCCGGTTCTGCGATTACCCGTGATTCTCAGGTTACTGACCTCGAAGATGTTACTGCAGAAGAGACCGATATGATTAAAAAGGTCGTTAAGGTCAATCGCCATCTGGTAAAAGGTTATAGTAATATGTGAACTGATCGATCTTAATTTTTTGATAGTTGGCCCATTTCGATTGTTGACTTTTTATAAAGTTCAATGACGTTTGTGGGCTTTTTTTTATAAAATCATCAATCGATATTTTAGGTGTTTATTAGCCAGTGTGTATTAGCTGGTATGAGTGTGACACGCTGAGTAAAATTGGTGTGATAAATGTGCAATAATAATCAATAATCAGAGCTATCTTAAGTGTGGACTTTTAAGTATTATTTCTATTTAAAGGTGTTTAATTACTAAATTTATAGTTCCTGTTCTATCAAGAGTTATTATGCGTAGAATTGTTATTATTGTTTTATTTTTGCTTTGTTCAAACTATGGCTGTCAGTTATATGCCGGTGATTGTGGCGAAGAACTGCTCAAGCGGCTCCTTCCTGAACACAGCCAGAATTTTGAAATAGAAATTGCAGACTCACCTGACGGCAGGGATTATTTTGAGATTGCTTCAAATAATGGCAAGGTTGTTTTGCGCGGTAATAATGGCCTATCAGTTGCTTCTGGGTTAAACTGGTATCTGAAATACTATTGTAATTGTCATATATCATGGTGTGGTAGTCGGGTTGAACTGCCAGATTCTCTTCCACAGGTTACTCCGGCGTTTCGTTGCAGCTCGCCCTATAAGTATCGCTATACTTTTAATTATTGTACTTATGGCTACAGTATGGCCTTTTGGGATTGGTCGCGTTGGGAGCGGGAAATTGATTATATGGCTCTCAATGGCATAAATTTACCACTGGCGATCGTAGGCACAGAATGTGTCATTCGTGAAGTCTATCTGGATATGGGACTGACTGAGTCAGAGGTGGATGACTTTATCGCTGGTCCGGCATTTTTACCCTGGTTCCATATGGGCAATATTGATGGTTGGGGCGGCCCTTTACCGAAGCAGTGGTATCAGTCGCAGCAGAAGCTGCAAAAGAAGATCCTTAACCGGATGCGTGAGTTAGGAATGAAGGCTGTACTTCCTGCCTTTGCCGGACACGTTCCGGAGGCGATTAATCGTGTTCATCCAGAAGCGAAGGTCATACGTCTTAATTCCTGGGGGGGCTTTAAGGGTACTTATGTCCTTGCTCCTGACGATCCGCTCTTTATGGAGATCGGGGCCAGATATATAAAGAAGCTGGAAGAAATGTTTGGTACAGACCATTATTATTCGGCTGATACTTTTAATGAAATGGACCCGCCGTCAACTGAACTGGAGTATCTAAAGGGTATTTCGCAGACAGTATATAATTCCATGGCGGCAGCTGACCCGCAAGCTATTTGGGTAATGCAGGGCTGGTTATTCCTACATGGTAATTTCTGGAAGCAGGAGCGTATCGATGCACTGCTTAGTGGAGTTGATAATAAGAATATGATAGTTCTCGATCTGTTCTCTACTGCCAAGCCGCAATGGAGCAGGACCAATGCTTATAGCGGCAAGCCATGGATATGGTGCATGCTGCATAACTGGGGCGGTAAGCAGGGCATGTATGGTCGTATGCAGAAAGTTGCTCAAGAGCTTCCGAAACTCTCCGATGACGCAAAGGCTGGAAATCTTATCGGCCTGGGCTCTACCCAGGAAGGTAACGATGTGAATCCGATCGTGTTTGATCAGTTGTTTGAAACCGCATGGCGGACAGAGACTTATGATATCACTGACTGGACTCGTAAATATATTATTCGCCGTTATGGTAAAGATGTTCCTGATGCTCAGCAGGCGTGGAAAATATTGCTGGATGAACTTTACACCTGTGATAATAATCGCCATGGCCCACAGGGCTCATATTTGGCTATGAGCCCGACGCTGAATAAAAACGGATCAGGATTTGCCCGTGCGGAAATATTTTATAATACCAGTGAGGTACAGCGAGCGTTTGGATTGCTGCTTGCCGCCTCTGATGAGTTAAATGATCAGGAAACATATCAGTTCGATCTGGTAGACCTTGCTCGACAGGTTATGAGTGATCTTTCTCAGACTCTTCATGCTGATCTGCGGAATGCATATGATACTGGAAATGCAGCTGCTTTTGCTAAAGCATCGACTGTTTATCTGGAGGCGATCAAGGATACAGATAGATTACTTTCTACCAATAAAATGTTCCTGGCCGGTCGCTGGTTGGGTGAGGCCCGAAATAAGGCCACTAGTAGTGAGCTGGCGAAACTATATGAGTGGAACGCTCGTGACCTGATAACGCTATGGGGTGGCCCGCATAGTACTTTACACGACTACGCTCAGCGTCAGTATGGCGGCATGATGGGAGATTTTAATTATACTCGCTGGAAAATATTCTTCGATGCAGTTCAGGGTTCTTTGAATAAGAAACAGAAATTCGACCTTAGTGCGTGTATGGATGATATTAGAAATTATGAGCAGCAGTGGACTCACTCTACAGATGAATATCCATCACAGCCAGTCGGTAATTATGTTCATCAAGCGAAGAAGATTTTTGACAAGTACTGCGGTGTTAAGTAAAAATGAAATTACTCTCTTAACTCTTCTCAAGCTGACCATCGGTCAGTTTGAGTTACTTGGGAATAATTTCGCTATTTGCAATCTCACCTCTGAGCATTTTACCAATATTACCGACCAGTTTCAGGTAAAAATCTGATGGTAGCCCTTCATAATCGATAAACTGTGATTCCCCATTAGGTGGAGTATTAGTACATTTGAAAATAGCAGTTCCTTCATCTACTTCATCAAACATAGCCTGATATAGCATCGTAGCTCCGGCCTGTTTTGCCTGATATGCCTGTTGCCAGAGAAAGTTCCCTTTATCTCTGGGGATCTGATTCAGCGGCGATTTCTTATCATGCATATTGTACCAGGAAAATCCCGGGAATATTACCGGCAGGTATTCAAGCCCATTTTCTTTGCACCAAATGATATCCTTTTTCCACACATTATCCACATACCTGTTCAGTGAGTTTATGTCTTTACTATTATACCTTCCAACTGCCCATGGACTGAGAATGTCTGCTTTCTTAAATACCTCTATGCGATATGGGTCGCTAACGCAGTCAGCCCTTCCTTCTCGCCAGTAGCTAGGGATTCCGATCATAACAGTACAGTTACCGTATTTCGGATCGTTTTTGAAAAAATCTATCATGTCAGCACAGTCTTGCAGACTGTATTTTCTATTGTCATTAAAACCGATCCCCCATATTGCAACAACTGGTTTACCGTTGTGGTGCAGGTATGATCTATCCATTGCTGATTGACTTATTTCATAATCGTCAACCAGATGTTTCCAATCATTTTTAACTCTATCTGCCTGCTCACTGCCCAGGCCGGAAAGATCGTACATTACAGCCCAGGCTCGCATATTCTTATTCGCTGCTAGTCTACAGTTTAATGTGACTCTATCTCTGAACTTTAACATATTCGAGCCAGGTGTTGTCTCAGTAATAAACCTTTGCACAAATCCGCCGTCAATGCCATATTCCCGCATCCAGCGAAAGTGTGTCATAACTGTAGATTCATTATATGAACTGAATACCTGAGCTACAGTTCCATCAGCATTACGAAAGTCTGTATCATAAAGTTCTTCTTCGTCATATTCGGAAGTGTCTGGCCATAGATCAATAGTGCAGGCACCAGGCTTAAATATCTCTCCGCTTTTACCCCAATGATGCCAGCGGTCAAGCTCTGAACCATCGTCCGGACATGCAAACCACCCCTGATAGCCGCACATAACAGTGCCGGTCATACTATCATAGTATTGCTTATGAAGTGTAGTGTTGGCTGTTTCGCCTTTGCCAGTAGCTGAGATAAATAATAGAAGCGTGAGAACGATTAAGACTGACTTACTTTGCATATCACTCCTCCCAGAATCTTTTTTGCATTTAATTATGATGGGTTGCGAAGCTTTTGAGTGCTTTTTTATTCGAGTTCACTAGTATGTTTTCTGGCTATGTTAAGCAGCACTCCAGTCGCTGCCGCTGTCACAAGCAGCCCCGAACCGCCGGCTGAAATAAACGGCAACGCAATACCTTTGGTAGGGGCCATTCCTGAAACCACCATAAGATTAATAAGTGCCTGACAGCAGATCATAGAAGTTATTGACAAACTCAAAAGTTTATTTAGCGGCTCCTGACATCTGGCTGTTATCTTTAAGCCTTGCCATATGATCATCATATAGAGAAATACTACCATAACGCAGCCGGCAAAGCCCAGTTCTTCTGCGATGATAGCAAAGATAAAGTCTGTTGTATCTTCCGGCAGCCAACCGAGTTTTACCAGCCCCTGCCCCAGCCCGCGACCAAAGAAGCCGCCTACGCTAATAGCCATTACCGACTGATTGCCCTGATATTTCGTATCGTCCAGACCGCTTGCTACCGAATCGGGAGAAAAGTGTGCCAAAACTCGTTCCCAACGATATTCAACTTTGTATACGCCAAAATAGAATGCTATTGCCGCCAGTGGGATAAGGATTAGTAAAAAACGCCATTTTACGCCGCCAGCCAAAAGTAGCACAGTACCTACTGTCATTAGCAGTGCCGCTGTGCCAAAGTCTTCTATGCCTATTAGTCCGCACATAAAGCCCAGTATCGCAAAACCTGGAAAAAAACCTTTCCAAAATGTCTTTATCTTATCGCCCTGATTCACTATCCAGCCGGATAAAAAGAATACCGTCATCCATTTTGCCAACTCCGACGGCTGAAACTTGATCCCGCCCAGGTTAAGCCACCGACTGGAAGCGTTTTTCTCAACACCGCCAAGGCCTGGTATCAGTGCCATACATAAAAATGCTATGCTTAGTAGAAGATAGACAATTACCGGGCTTAGCCAGAAGCGACGGCAATTCAAAAGCCAGAATTTGTAGTTAAGCCTACAGCTGATTGACAGGGTAAGCAGAACGATCGGAACGAAAACTATTCGACGGACAGTAGTATATTGCCATATCCGGCTATAATCTATCTGTCTGTCTACTGTTGCTCCGGCTGAATAAACCATCAGAGCCCCCAAACATAGCAGTGAAGTTATCGCTACCATGATCCAGGTTGCTTCCGGGGAGCCGTTTCGCTTGTCTTCGATCAGATCTGTCATGTTATTTGTAGGTACAATTGTATAGTCTTATTACTTTATCTGTATGGCAGTTAGTTCAGTATCTTAGCTCATCGCTTCTTGAAGGGCTTTTACCATGATCCCTTTGGCCTTGTCAATTTCTTCGCAAATGGTAACCCCGGCCGCCCGAACATGGCCGCCACCGCCCATTGTGTTTGCTATTGCATTAACATCAACGCTGTTTTTGCTTCTCAGACTGAATCGCGTCTTGCCGGGCTCTTCCATCTCAACGCACATTACAGATACTTCAATACTGCCGATCTGCATTGGTTCGTTTACGATATTTTCTATATGGCTGCGGTTAGCTTCACACTTCTCCAGCATATGATTGGTTATGGTCATTATCGCAAGCTTGCCGTCACAGAGAAGTTCCAGACTTTGCAGAGCTTCCGACATGAGCAGAACTTTCGCCGGGTCATGATTTTGAAATAGCTTCCGGTATATTGAGTCCACCTCTATCCCGCCCCGGATAAGTTCAGATGCTATAAGGAATGAGTCTGAGTTAGTATTCTGGAATTTGAACCACCCGGTATCAGTACATATCGCGGTAAAGGCCGCCTCTAGTGCTTGTCTATCCATCGGCCAGTCGCCCGCCCGGCACAATTTATAAACCAGCTCACCGGCAGCTGCCGCGCCAGTATCTATTATCTGGCAGGTACCGATCTCATCACCTGAAACATGGTGGTCAAGAACAAGCACATCTTTGCCAGATGCGGTTCTGTTGATAAGATAATCACCGATCACAGTAAGCTGTCTGCTCGCTCTGGTGTCGACCACTATTATAAGGTCGAAACCATCCAGCTCTTCGGGTGCTATTGCGTCTTCTTCAATATTTTCGCCTAGTATCCATTCATTGCCGCTTAGCATGAATTTATACGATTCACCCGCATAGCTTAACAACAGCGGTTGGCATACTATATCTCGGCCGTCAAGCTTGGCCTGTGCCGAAATACTTCTGCTAAGACTTATTATAGAACCAATAGCATCTCCATCAGGTCTGGTATGGCTCGTAACGAGTATTTTCTCGGCCTTTTTGACCATTTCTATTGCAGTGTTAAAATCCATTTTATCTATTACCTTTCCCTGGTATCTGCATAGCCCTGTGTCTCAGGATAGTAGCTTATCTATTTCTTGACAGTCTTTACCTATCTGGGACGCTAATTCGCCTGGATCGGTAAAGGTCACCTGATCTCTTAGCTTGGCTACATACTCCAGTAATATATGTTTATCGACCAGAGAGTCGAAATCGCCTTCATAATCCAGCAGAAAAGCTTCTGTCTGGTGCTGGACATCCTTAAATGTCTGGCAATAGCCCATACTCACCGCTGCTTTATAGCTCTTCTGACTATTCCAGGCATGCTCAAAGTTGTTGCCAATTCTTGCTCGACAGGCAAATACTCCATCTTCCGGCATCTGCTGGTAATCTGTGTACGGCTGAATGTTTGCCGTTGGGTAGCCCATTGTGCGACCAACTCCACGACCTTTGACTACTGTTCCCGGCAAAATATAATTCCTACCCAGGCAACATTTAACCTGACTGAAATTGCACGTAGCTATTTTGGAGCGTACCAAAGTCGAGCTGATCGCCGTTTCACCTTCGCTGCATCTCATTTTGCACGATGGTGTCATAAACGTCTCAAAGCCAAACTCTTCTCCGAGCTCTTGCAGGGTTACGATCGTACCGCTGCCCCGAGCGCCAAAGTTAAACGTTTGGCCTTCTACTATGAATTTGATATTTAGCTTTTCAATAAGTATGTTCCAGACAAACTCACGAGGGATCATACCCAGAAAGTTCCTGTCTGGCTTTACCAGAATGACGCCATCTACCTTACCTGTTTCTTCGATCAATTTCATTTTCATGATCGGGGCTGTTATCTGTGGTGGGCGATTTTCACCGCGAAGCACAAACAGTGGAGGTGGATCGAAGGTCATTAGATATAAAGGTAGATTCTTACGCTGAGCAAAATTGCCCGCGGAGCTGATTATCTCCTGATGACCCATATGCAGACCGTCAAAGTTGCCGATAGTCAGCACGCAGCCAGCTTCAGTTCGTGGAAATTTGTCTAGATTGGTTATAATATCCATTACTTAACTTATATTTGGTATCTATGTTTAGTGTAACCGTAGTAATGGTTACAATATTTATATGCTCTATGCAGTAAATATCTGATTATAGCATGAAACAGAAATAATTATAGATTTTTTTCGATTAGATTACTATTGATAATGCGACAAAAATGTCGCTGTAGTGGCGAGGTAAGTACAGTTTTTTCAGCCATATCACACTATTTGGATAGGGCAGGGCAATTTATTGGGAGCGTGACAGTAAAGGTTGTGCCGACACCTACCTGACTTTGAACCGCTATATTGCCACTATGTAGATTTATGATCTTTTTTACAATATCCAGCCCCAGCCCGGTTCCTTCGCCTGCTGGTTTAGTGGAAAATAGTGGTTCGAATATCTTATCAAGGTTCCCTTCTGGTATTCCGCATCCTGTATCTGAGACTGACACTTGAATATTATCTTCTTTTTGTTTGAGACTTATCGTCAGTGTGCCTCCATCGCCCATTGCCTGTATACCATTTTGTATGAGATTTGACCATACCTGACATAGCTTGTGAGGATATCCCTGTATCTCTGGCACTTCATCCAGATCAAGCTGCATATTGATACTATGCTTCACCTTAAAGCCATAAAGTACTATTGCTGTATCGATTGTCTTTTTGAGGTTAATTGCTGATGTCTCTGCATATTGGTCTGAACGCGAGAAGTCTCTCAATGCATTTACAACACGTGATGACTGCTCAACTGCTACATTGATAATGCTGGTTCCCTGAACTACCGAGTAAATATTTTGTAGAAAAGACAGGATCTTTTGCCTTTTGTCACTATGGAATAACGGCAAATATCTTTCGTAATCTTCTACCAAACCAATATTTGAGAATAGGGAAGCAATTTCTATAGCTAGTTCAGAATTAAAATCTGTTATACTATTAAGTATAGTATTTTTGTTCAATCTGTATTCTTTTGATGATATGTCAAATTTGCATTGAGATATCATGCATATCAGCTCTTTAATGAGTATTTCTTCATTGCCTGATAGGGCAAGTTCCTTTTCAAGATTGTCTATCAGCTCTCTGAACTGATTTTGAATTGCACTATTAGATGAGCCTATCGCTCCCAGTGGACTATTGATCTCATGAGCAACGCTGGCGGCCAACTGACCTATTGTTGCCATTTTCTCATTTTGGATCATCAAAGATGTCGCATTTTTAAGCTCATTCTCCGCTTTTTGTCTCTCTTTTATCTCATTCCCCAATAGGTCATTCTTTTTGATAAGTTCTTCGGTTCGTTCACGAACCTGAGTTTCAAGCTGGGTATTATAACTTCGGACCAGCTCTTCAGCGTTTTTGCGGTCTGTTACGTCAACTATCACACCGTCCAAACAGCATAATTTATTATTCTTATCAAATACACCCCGACCCTTTTCGTAGAGCCATCTTATATTATTATCAGAGTTAATTATCCGGTATTCAAGTGTGTATGGTTCGTTTTTATCTACACAACTTGTAACTGCATCGGTAACCATTTTTGTATCGTTAGGATGGATAATGGACTCATAACTGCGAGCATTATTGTTAATAAAATCTGCCGCTGGGTAGCCGCTGATCTTTTCTATGCCGTCACTTATAAATTCTATTGTCCAGTACTCATCACACTTACAGCGGTAACTAACTCCTGGAATATTACTTACGATAGTGCGGAAACGACTTTCGCTTTCTACTATCTGTTTTTGCATATTATATTCTTCGGTTACATCACGGAATATCAAGACGGCACCAGAAACTTTGCCGTTACGCCCCTTAATTGAGGCTATTGAATATGCTATCTGATGTTCATTTCCATTGCGGTCTATTAATATAATATCGTTATCTGGTTCTGTTGGTGAATTGTTTGCACCTTTGGGAGCTTGGGTATATATTTGTTCTCTTGTGTCGCTATCAATAATATTGAATATTTCCTTTAGCCCTTTACCTTTGGCTTCCTTTTCGTCCCAACCAGTTAATGTCATTGCAACAGGGTTCATATGGATTATTATGCCATTATTATCTGTTGAGATAACAGCATCTCCAATTGAATATAGTGTGGCATGCAAATTATCAGAGGTATGCTGTAAGGCTAGCGTGCGGAGATGAACTTTCTTCTTCAAGTGCATACTTAGCAGGACAAATATGAGTAAGATAAGGCCGAAGGTTATAAATACCAATAGTACTATGTTTGCTACTCCCAGATAGTCATCAAGTGGTATTCTTATTGATTCTATTGCACGAATATTACCAAGCTTATCTCCAAACCCTCCCTGGCCTGGGTAGCGAGCCTGTAGTTGAGCTGGTGAATCTTCTCGATTGCCGTGGCATTTCAGACATGCTTTATTAGTTTCCAGAAACGGCATAGCAACCTGTAAATAGGTCTGACCATCTAATACGATTGTCTCGCGATAGTTATGTAACTCTCTGTTCTTATTGAACAGAGCCAATATTTCTAGCTCTTTCTCATCACATATATTTACTGGGTTGCGAGGATTATCAGCTGCCATCTTATAGTAGATTGGCTTATGGCCGTTCTTTACCCGCTCTTCATTTATAAAGCAGTGCATATTTCTCACCATGTAGGATGATGAAAATAGTACCGGAGAGTAAAAGTCATCTACAATTTCGCCTTTTCCTTTTTGTGTATCAAGTTCGGGTAGCATTTCCTGCTGTATATAATGATGGATGCCTTTGTGTTGTAATAGCAAATCTTCTACCTGCTTTTCAGCATTATTGAGCATGAAACTTCTGGTAATATAAGATACTGCAATACAGGAACATATAAATGTAATTACGCATAATCCAACTGCAATAAACCTTGAACTGAAATTTGAACTGCTTTGGTAGGGCTCCTCGATCGAATAGTTCGGTATACGATTGTTTCGCTCACTATTATTTGACTGAGTCCCCATAAACAAAGCTCCATTGGCTGATAAGATTCTTTTGTATAACAAAGTAAATGTATATATGTTTCTTTAATCGGCTATTTTTAACTATGTTATACACATTTAATCATTATTGTTATTATATGATTACTTTTGTAAGTATAGTTGGATGGATTCTTTGCATGTCTTGGTTTTAAGGTGTTTTACTTCAATTGTTTACGGATTGCTGTCTTTATGTGCAATCTGTTTATGTGTTTTAGTTAAATAATGTATTATAGGGCTTACTGGTTGAGGGTGTGTTTGGGAAGCTTGTTGATATTTTGGTGCTACTAAAGAAGATAGTTTATTTCTGGTTGGGAAATGTTTTTTTTGTTGACAATATTTAATGATTTGTTTATTGTCGCTAATTAGTAAAGGTTTATTAATAGTTCCTGAGTGTTTTTAGGAATTTTTTTTTGGTTGTTCTTTTTTTTGAAATATTGTGTTACCTGCATATAGTTTTGCAGGAAATTTATAAAACCTTTTTTTGGGAGAATAATTATGTTGTACAGAATGAAGCAAGCTTTTCTTGTTTGTTTGTTGGTCATTACTCAGTTTGCAGTTGTTGCTCAGGCTGATTATGTCCCGGTTGGTGTTCAGAATGATGTTGCCTTATCTACTGTTCTTGACGGTGGCTGGGAAATAATCTATAGATGTGATTACAATAATCCAGATGTGTTGATTGATACTGTCTTTGCTGGTGCGGCCGACAATGATCTGGTAATGATCGCTGGTATACAGGATGGATCTGCTACTATTGATACACTGGCAGCAGCCACCAAGGCTGATATCCTAACTTATACCGGCCATAATGTAACTCATGAAGCTAATGGTGCTCTTTGGTATTGTAATGGTAATTCTTTGGGTTTTGCAGGTCTAGGAGATGTAATTTACCAAAATACGGCTGATACAAACGCCCAAGACGAACGCGATCGTTTAAGTTGGCATACCAATCTTTCTATAGGTAGCAGATCTAATGATGAAGCCACTTATTTATCTTATGGATGGCGTTGTGGTGATAATGTTTGGTTAAATGATACAACAGCATGGGATAAGCTTGTACTTAAATATACTGGTACACCTTCTGTTCCAGCTCCAGGTGCATTACTGCTTTCTGGTATAGGTCTGAGCGTTGCAGGAAGACTTCGTCGCAGATTTAGCTAAAAATCATTTATTAAAAAAAGGCCAGGTGATGCTATTTATTAAGCATTGCCTGGCCTTTTTAAAATAATGTCTTAGTTATAATGCTAAATCCATCTAGTTGTTATCAAATGTTTTCTTCTGGTCAAACAGCCATTCAACTATCCCTTTATCGGACCATGTCTTAGTTGAAGATTGTACATGGTCAGCATTTTTAATCTCTTTATAAATGCTTTTTCCACCTTGTCTTATAATTTCATCGTACACTACCTTACTTCCCAGTCTCATGCCGTCCTTTTCTCCAGCAGTTATGTAAACCGGTACTTTCTTATATCCCGTCACCTCGCTTTTGAGTCTCTCAAATTGCACTTCATTTGGTGCCTTATACGGCATACCAATTGGCCAGCCTGCACAGCAAATAGCACCGGCAAATAGATCCGGATCAGCTTTGAGAAATTCCCAGCAGGCCTTACCTCCATACGAGAACCCACTATAATATACTCGTGACGGGTCTATACTCAGCTCAGGGCTATTAAGCATCTCATGGACAAGTGATAGTGTGGCCTTTGTATACCATCCTGTAGCATTGACTGTCGATAGGCTGATAGCAGGGTGATATGTTCTGCTGTAGACGCCCTTACTGCCGTTGGGGTAGTAGGGGGCAGGAATACTCTTATCATCAGGTATCTGTGGGACAATACTAAAGCATTCAAATTCCGGATCGTCATAGTAACTAATATATAGATATCTCGCCAGAATAGTCATTTCCATATTCTTACTATTGTCACTGCCAACGCCGCCTGAGCCGTGAACACTTATCACAAGTGGGTATTTTTTACTCGGGTCGTAGTTTTTTGGGTACATTATCCGGTACAGCAGGCTGCCATGCTCGAATCTATACTCCCTTGGAATATGCCCGTACTGCCCGCCTTTTACGATATTGCAGCTATGTTTTAACCCCGTGAGCTTGATTTTACCTTGTGCCGACAGTACTATCCAGGCATACTTCGCACCTTTATACCTGTTATAAAAGCGGTTAGCCTTATCAGACGCCACTCTCCTGAATCCGGTAAATATATTCTTTTCAATAGCTTGCTGAAAATCATCTTTATAATTATATACTATTCCAGCTTCCAGCGTACCCTCACCTTCAAACTTAACAGTGAGTTCGTCGAGATTTAGCTCAAATCCTTTATCTGCAACAATTACCGGAGCAACTCTGACAGTCTTACCTTTTATTTCAGTCACATTCCAGCTTGCGATCATACTCGCATCGATATCATTTTCCATGATTCTGCTGATATATGCCGGCTGGTTAACCAGATTGCTAACAGTTTTTAACGGCGGAACTATCTCACTCTCCAGCTCTTGGGCCAGGTTAGGTTTATCTCCGCTGGTTGTCGTCTCTTCTTCTACTGCTATATTGGGCCTTCCGAAGTCGTCCTGGCTTACCGGATGGCGTTGATACTGCTTGGGAACCGGGTCGAAACCAGCGTATAATACCCCTGTTGCCAGTACTGAAAACGAGATTATTACTAATACCAATATCGCAGATAGTTTTATAGTGTTCTTCATACTTATTAATTCGGATAGATTTCTGGGTTTCTTGCTTAAATCAATAAAAAAATATCAAATTCTTTAACTTCTCCAAATCCTTATTTTGCCAAAAGTTGAGAGAAAAATACAGTTAATTCCTGACCCGAAATTGTGGATTTAAGCCTTGACTTTAATTTCTTGTAGCGGTAAGGTTTACCGGTCACTGCAAATATGACTAAAAAGTGTTAATAGTGACTATAAATGTTAAATAGAGAAATGGTCATATGACCAATAATGGTAACTTATTTTCAAACAAGGAGTTGCAAAACTATGGCTACAGTAAAAGTAGGAATTAACGGTTTCGGCCGTATCGGGCGTATGGTTTTCCGCGCTGCTGCAAAGCGTGATGATATTCAGATCGTAGGTATTAATGACCTGCTGGACGTTGACTACCTGGCATACATGCTCAAGTACGATTCAGTACATGGTCGTTTTGACGGTACTGTTGAAGTTAAGGACGGTGCTCTGGTTGTTAACGGTAACACTATCCGTATCACAGCTGAACGTGATCCTGCAAACCTCAAGTGGGCTGAAGTTGGTGCTGAAGTTGTTGTTGAGTCTACAGGTTTCTTCCTGACTGACGAAACTGCTCGCAAGCACATCGAAGCTGGTGCAAAGAAAGTTGTTCTGTCTGCTCCTTCAAAGGATGCTACTCCAATGTTTGTTTGCGGTGTAAACACTGATTCTTACGCTGGTCAGGACATTGTTTCTAACGCTTCTTGTACTACTAACTGTCTGGCTCCTATCGCCAAGGTTCTTAACGATACTTTTGGTATCGAAAAGGGTCTTATGACAACTGTTCACGCTGCTACTGCTACACAGAAGACTGTTGACGGTCCTTCTATGAAGGATTGGCGCGGTGGCCGTGGTATTCTGGAAAACATCATTCCTTCTTCTACTGGTGCTGCTAAGGCTGTAGGTAAGGTTATTCCAGAACTTAACGGCAAGCTTACTGGTATGGCTTTCCGCGTTCCTACTTCTGACGTTTCAGTTGTTGACCTGACTGTTAACCTGGGCAAGGAAGCTACATACGAAGATATCTGTGCTGCTATGAAGGCTGCTTCTGAAGGTCCTCTAAAGGGTATCCTGGGTTACACTGAAGAAGCTGTTGTTGCTACTGACTTCCGTGGCGAAGTTTGTACTTCAGTTTTCGATGCTAAGGCTGGTATCCAGCTTGACGGCACATTCGTTAAGGTTGTATCTTGGTACGACAACGAGTGGGGCTACTCAAACAAGGTTCTAGACCTCATCAAGGTTATCACTAAGTAATTATTACTTATCGATAACGTTAGATAAAAATAAAACCCGTAATGGCCACGTGCTGTTACGGGTTTATTTTTTTGACTTTGTTCGCTTCTGGTATAGAATATATGTATGTATTATCTTGAATTACTTGAAGTATTTGAAGAAAATTGAGGAAATGGGTCGTTAGTTATGGAAGAAAAGGGCTATTCTTACTTTGTGACCGATGAACAGATTCGTGAGTATATGAAGCTTACTTCCGAAGAAAAGCTGCAATGGCTGGAAGAGGCCAATGAGTTCATTCAGGCAGCCTCAGATGAGCGGAAGATAGAGGTTCGTAATATGTTCCGCAAGGGAGAGCTTTAATACTCTGAATATATTACGATTATTGAAGAGCCAAAATATAGCGATAATTTATTTGATCCGGCTTTTACCGTTTTACATCTCCTGGACAATTCTCTATATATAGCTTAACTATTCGCTACAATCGTTACATCCAGAACTCTTTCTGTTAAACCGGGTAAAATATATCTAAATTTCTTCTCCCGTTATTTCCATTTGCTACTATTTAAATCTTACATTCACATGTAGGCTCTTCTAGAGTCTGCGGGCAGAAAACAGAATATTATTATGTCTATAGAGGCACTATCGCAAAAGCGGTGGTGCCTTTTTTTATTCTTAAGGGATTGACTAGCGAAGAAGGAAGGAGTCTTTCGGTTTTTTCAGGAGGCAGAATACTATGTTTAGCGGTTTTAATTCATCATATATGCAGATGACCAGCAATCTGGTCAAGCTGGGAGTTGAACTTCAGAATTCTAATGCGAAGCTGGCAAGCGGCAAACGCATAAATAGAGCTTCTGACGATCCTGCCGGTCTCATCGCTGCTACCATGCTCAATAAAGAGATAAACTCTATTGATGCCCAGATAAGTAGTGCCGAAAGGCTAAAGTCTGTTGCCGATACTGCAGATGGTGCTATGAGTGAAATTAGTAGTCTGCTTACCGAAATCGAGACCGCCGTAATCGCTTCTGCCGGAAATACTCTTACTGACGGCGAAAAGGCTGCTTACCAGTCTCAGATCGATGATGCTATCAACTCTATCGACCGCCTGACAAATACCACAACCTTTAACGGCACAAGGCTTCTTGATGGCTCTATCGGATATTCCGCCTCTGGTGCAAACTCCTCTGAAGTAACTGATATTCGCGTACATCGTGCCAGTTCTGCACAAACCGCACCTATTACTATTACCAAATCCAGAACTGAAACCGAAGCTACGCTGGAGATAATGGACGCAGCTCCTACCGGCCCGATCGAGTTCACTGTCACCGGAAATGATGGTACTTCAACCACCTTCAACTTTACCGGTGCTGATTCTCTTGCTGATATGGAAACACAGATTGACCTTCAAACCGGAGCAACCGGAGTTGACGCTGTTCTTTCCGGCAATGGTTCTCTTTATCTGCAATCATCTGGAACTGGCAGTGATGATTTTGTCTCTATAAGTATCACTGACGGCGAATCTGACTTCACTGTTACTGGAACTTCTGACAGTGCCTATGGCACTACAACTGACACAGTTACCGCCAATGGCCAGACTCTTACATCTGACACAGAAGGTTCATATTCATACTCTGACTCTCAAACTTCGGTTCAGTTCAATCTGGTTGATAGCTTTACTGGTACCACCAGCTTCGCAGTTAGTGGCGAAGGTGCCGGCTGGTCGCTTAATGGCAGTGAAATAAAATTCGGCGTTAACGATATGTCCAGCTCAAAGCTCGGAAATGTCAACGTCGGCTATCTAAGCTCGCTCAAAAGCGGCGGGGCTAATGATATCAATAGCGGCCACTCTTCGACCGCTCAAAGTATTTTAGATGAAGCTCAAAGCGTTGTCAGTACCGAGCAGGGATATCTTGGTGCTGTAAGTAAATATACGATCGATTCTTCGGTAAATAGTTGGGAAGCTACCAAAGAGTCACTGAGCTCAGCCTATAGCTCGATCATGGATCTGGATTACGCCGAGGAATCTGCAAATAATAGCAGAATACAGACTTTACTTAATGCTCAAACCCAGGTAATGGGAAATATGTTTAATTTTACAGGTAATATGGTTAGTACCCTGTTAGGGTTCTGACAGCTTTGCACAATGGTAGTTAACTATCTGTTAACAAATTACTTAGTAATGCGGGGAGAATGTGATGTCCGGGGTTGTTATTGCTCCGGGCTTTTTTTTTGATTTTTGTAAACTTCTGCACTATTTTATAGTAGGGACCTACTTTCCTTATTGCGACTTTTATGTTATAATGCATGGCCCGGGGTGTTCGGTTAAGGCTTTTAGCCTTTTGGACAGCTCAAAATTGTATTAGTTTATAATAGTTGTTATTATTGATATTGTTTGTAAATACTGGAGTTAGATATGGTTAAGCAGCTTCATGGTGCTTTGCAAGGTGGCAAGGAAAAGTATGCTATTGTAGTAAGCCGTTTTAACGAGTTTATTACCGGCAGATTACTCGATGGTGCTATCGATTGCTTGAAGCGTCACGGCGTTAACGAAGACAATATTGTTGTGGCTTGGGTGCCTGGTGCTTTTGAAGTGCCCGCAACTGCCAGCAGACTTGCCAATAGTGGTAAGGTTGACGCGGTTATTTGCCTCTCTGCCGTTATTCGCGGACAGACCAGCCATTATGATCACGTTTGTCAGCAGATCACTCGTGGTGTTGGTGAAATATCACTTAAGTCTGGTATACCAACTATTTTTGGTGTGATCACTACCGATACCCTTGAACAGGCTATCGACCGTGCCGGTGCTAAAGATGGCAACAACGGTGCAAAGGCGGCTCTGACTGCTATCGAAATGGTTAGAGTTAACGAAGAGATCGACAAGCTCTAAGCTTTTTTATACGAAAGTAAGTAGGTACCTGTTGGGCTCTCGGATTGTGGGGCTAGTTTACAGGTTGATAATTAGGGTCTGTAATTTTCAGACCAACTCAGGTAAACCAACTCCTGGGGTAACATAAGTATTGACGGCCAGTATTGAATGATTGATGAAGATGAAATTTTAGTTGATGATGGTGATCCAAGACGTATGGCAAGAACTCTTGCTATGCAGTTTGTGTATCAGTTGGATGTTCAGAAGGGACACAGTCTTGACGTGCTGGAAATTTTCCTGGAAGAAAACTGTGGCGAGAAAAAAGAGATCTCCGGTATTGCCCGTAAGTTTATTTTGGGTACCTGGAAAAACCTCGACATGGTTGACTCGCTTATTAAAAAGGCGTGTAAAAACTGGGACTTTAGCAGACTTGACTGTGTAGATAAAAGTAATCTTCGACTGGCTGCTTATCAGCTGCTAGAGTGTACTGATATCCCGCCAAAGGTTGTTATTAACGAAGCTATTGAGCTGGCTAAAACATATAGTAGTGTTCAGGCACCAAGATTCATTAACGGTATACTCGATGCCATTATGAAGGAAATTGATATTCCTGCTTAAATCTATATAGTTTACCGCTAGTAATTATAAATATGACTGCAATTGATTTTGCCCTTTTGAGTGATTAACTTTCCATTGAGATAATAGTTACACTCGAAGCAAACCATACACGAGGTGTATATGGCATTTTTCTCCAAGGTATTTGACAAGTTCAAAGACGGCTTGAAAAAGAGTCGTGAAAAGATCTCAAACTCGCTCAAGACAGTGTTGACTTTTGGGCGTCGTATCGACGAACAGCTGCTTGATGAGCTTGAAGAGCAGCTCATCACTGATGATCTTGGTGTAGAAGCGACAACGAAGATGATCGAAGATCTACGCAAAGCCTGGAAAGAAAAAAAGATCGAATCGGCAGAAGATATTATCCCATTCCTCAAAAAAGATATCGCTTCATACTGGCCACAACATGATCGCTCCCTGAATATTCAGGATAACGCTCCTACTGTTATTATGATTACCGGTGTTAATGGCTGTGGTAAAACTACCAGCGTTGGCAAACTGGCCGCTATGTTAAGCGGACAAGGTAAGAATGTTGTTCTGGCAGCTTGCGATACATTCCGTGCTGCCGCTGTTGAACAGCTGAGTATCTGGGCTGAGCGTACCGGAGTGCAGATCGTGAAACATCAGCAGGGCAGCGACCCGGCCGCTGTCGCTTTCGACGCTTGCGATGCCGCTATATCTCGTGGGGCCGATGTACTTATCATCGATACTGCCGGCAGACTTCACACCCAGGATAATCTTATGCGTGAACTTACTAAGATTCGTAATGTTATCGCGAAAAAGATCCCGGGTGCTCCACATGAAGTTATGCTTGTTCTCGACGCTACCACCGGTCAGAATGCTGTCAATCAGGCCAAGATGTTCGATAAGGCCGCTGACCTTACCGGCATAATCCTTGCCAAACTCGACGGTACAGCCAAGGGCGGTATTGTTATCGCGATCAAGGACCAGGTAAATGTCCCTGTCAAATTCGTCGGCCTCGGCGAAACAGTAGAAGACCTTGCTCCATTCGATCCGGAAGTATTTGTCGAAGCACTATTCACCGAATAAAATATCAAGTAGAGACGCAACATCTTGCGTCTCCCCCAGGTAGCTTAAGCCCCTACATTATCGCCAACCAACTCTTTGCGACTTAGCGACCTTGCGTTAAACTCTTAATCCTCTTCTTACATAAAACTAATGGCTGCCGCTCGACCGTCCTTAGACACTCCGTGTCCCGTATCTGTACGTTCTTTTATTTCTCCCTCGTCCCTGCCCCCTTTACTTAACCATAAGCAGATCGTCCCAGCAGGTAGTATACAATTGCGAGCGATTGGCAGAGTTGGATTGCCATTGGCTGGATATGTTTTCTGTTGCCCAGCGGATATTCTTTTTGCTGTTATGATTGAGTTTATCTATTACCGACATAAGTCGTGCGGATCGTTCCCGGTCTATCGTATCAAACATAGACTTCTGTATCATTTTTGAATCTGACAAGCCTGAAAGCAGTATTCCTGTTTTGATATATTGTTGATTCGGTATGAAGATGTTTCTTAGCAGTGCCAGGGAACGGCTGATTATCTCGCTGCTATCTGTTGTTGCCGTTTCAAATGCGGCCGATGAGCTATTGAAGTATCTGTCTTCTTTAAAACGATTGGTACTCAAGATGACATTTACCACACTTGCCGATAGTTTATCTGATCTTAGCTTTTCTGCTGCCCGTGCTGCAAAAGTTGTTAACGCCGCTTCCAGATCGCTAAGCTCTGTTACCGGCTTACCAAAAGACCTTGAAACGGTAATGCTTTTTCGGGGTTGCGGTTCGGATTCCAGTGTAAAGCACGGCTCGCCGCGAAGTTCGTGTACTGTTTTGAGTGTGGTGATATTAAAGTGTTTTTGGAGCCATTTATCGTCCATATCACGCAGCTGCAGGGCGGTAAAAATTCCTGACTTGTTAAGTCTGGCACTTATACGCCGGCCAATACCCCATATATCGCCCACCTCGGTCATATCGAGTGCCCGATCATAATAAGGGGAATTTGCCAGATCAAGAACACCGTTTGCCTTTTGTGATTTCTTCGCGATCTCAGCCGCTAACTTGGCAATAGTTTTAGTTGGCCCTATCCCGACCGATACTGGTATACCGGTCCATTGCGAGATCGTCTGTTTGATCTCTCTGCCATAAGCAGTATTATCTGTTATGTTGGGAAGTTCGATAAAGGCTTCATCTATAGAATAACACTCTACCTCTGGTGAAAACTTTGACAGAGTCTGCATAACCCGTGCCGACATATCGCCGTAAAGGGTATAGTTTGAGGAAAAGACTTCAACGCCGTACCGCTCAATGATATTGCGAGCCTTAAACAGCGGCGTACCCATTGCTACCCCGAGAGCTTTCACTTCATTTGACCGGGCGACAATACACCCGTCATTATTAGAAAGCACTACTACCGGACGAGTGGCCAGATCTGGCCTGAATACCCGTTCACAGGATACGTAAAAATTGTTACAGTCAACGAGTGCTAGCATGAGATTAGAATTTAAAATTCAGGACTTAGGAAATATCATAAGAGTTTATAATTCCTAAGTCCTGATGTTATTTATGCAACTTCTACAAGTTCGATCTCAAATATAAGATCTTCGCCTGCAAGCCTGTGATTGGCGTCTAATGTTACATGAGTATCAGTGATATTTACAACTGTTACCGGAACATTCTGACCGTTTGGCTGAGGCAGGTTGAACATCATACCAAGTTCAACGTTGATATTTTCTGGGAAGTTCTCTTTTGGTGCTTCCAGGACCAGCTGGTCGTTTTTCTGACCGTATGCTTCGTCCGCTGGTATTTCTACTGTCTTCTTTTCACCTACTGTCATACCTTCAACAGCTTTATCGAAACCTGGTATCATCATACCGGCAGCGACCTGGAATTCCAGTGGCTCACGACCATGAGAACAATCGAACTCTGTGCCGTTTTTCAATGTGCCGCGATAGTGAACTTTTACTGTGTCGCCTTTTTTTGCCTGTGTCATTTTCATACCTTTTTTTGAGGTTATTATTTGTTCTGCCTGACATTATAAGCAGTTAAAACCATATTGTAACACAGATAGCAGTAAATCTAAACCGTTTTTTCAGCTATAAAACGCAAGTGAGGTTCCAATATTGGCCAGATATGTAATTGACAGGGCTAAAGCTTATGTATTACATTAGTTACAACACCCCAAACCTGAAATTCAGTCTCTTCTGTTACTACCTGCGGACTATATGCAGGGTTCTCAGGCTCAAGGATGATTGTTTTATGATTGCGGGTAAACCGTTTTACCGTAAGCTCGCCATTTAATGCTGCTATGATTACATCTCTGTTTTTCGGTTCCAGACTGCGGTCTACTACCAGCATATCTCCGTGGTGTATACCTGCATTGATCATAGAGTCGCCAGTTACCCTGACAAAAAATGTGGCGGCCGGATTGTGGACCAGGTGCTTGTTCAGATCCAGCGATCCCTCCAGATAATCATCCGCAGGAGATGGAAAGCCAGCCGAAACGTGTGCGACATAAACTGGCATTTCCTTTGCCGGCATATCGCTTGATGTATAAATATCTGTTATCTTGGTGTCCATAGCCAATGATTATATTGAGATTAGTAAGAAAAGTAAAAAAGTAAACTTAACTTTCCTATTTTTCAGAATTTGAGACCCCATTAAACACCCTGTCGCCCATGAGTAGCACAAGCGTCCGACTCAGGCGGACTTGTGATTCTTGCTATAAACATCGCCAACCCCCTCCCCCCCGTAGAGACGCAAGATTTTGCGTCTCCTCTAATCTCAGCAAAACCCATAAAACCCTACACCTCCAACCACCCCTCTGCGCAAGAGTTTCCCGATACACGTCGGGATTCCTTAGTCTTCTTCCTTACTTTCCAACCAAACCCATACGTTATTAATTCTATGACAACGGTGCCATTTGTGGTGTCAATTACGGCACAATTCTACAATCATTCTGGGATGTTAGCACTTCCGGCATAGATGATCCCGAAAGCGGCTATCCTGACACTGACGGCATGGTTGGGCTTACCACTTCCGATATGAAGCATTTGCAGACTTACAGCGATGCCCAATGGGATATCTGCTCGACTTCTGACAATTCCGGCTCTTATGCCTGGGTTATTGACCCGGATTACACTTATCCGCAATTGTCCGGCTGTGGCTATTCTCTACCCGACAGGCAAATATCTGATAGTAAGCTATTTTTCTTCCTACACGACCGCCTTGGATCTGTCCGCCAGGTAATTGACAGCGATGCTCATGTCTGCTGTCTATATACTTATGATCCCTATGGCCGCCTGCTCGAATCAGATTCCGATCTCTCGGTCAATAACCACCTGATGTTCACCGGCCAATTCTACGACGCCGAGATCGACCAATACTACCTCCGCGCCCGCCAATACTGCCCAACCACCGCCAGATTTACTGGTTGCGATCCTATTCTAGGTAATTATAATAGTCCTCTGACACTACATCAGTACCTATATTGCCTCAATGACCCGGTTAATAGATATGACCTTGATGGGAGAATGAGTCTTGCAGGTACTATGACATCTTCTGGCATAGCTAATTTCTTACAAGCTACATTTAAAAGTGCTTTAATTGGAGCTGGAGTCGGTGGAGCTTTCAACGGTGTTGCTGGCGGAATAAAGAACGGAGGTATGTGGGATTGGCAGTCTGCTGGTAGCGGTGCAATGAAAGGTGCGATGTCTGGAGCAGCATTTGGTGGCAGTGCATTTTTATCTACTCAAGGCTTGTTAGCTCTCGGTTTACAACAAACATCTTCTACAATCGCAGGGCTTGCTGTTGGTGGAGCTACATCGTCGGCTATTGACTGGTATGCAGATAGTAACCCCAAAGATTCATTAAGCCAAAGGATGATGTTTGGTACGCTTTTCGCTATTGGAACAGGTACTGCTGCAACAGGTAAGGCTTATCTGCAAGGCTTAGATGAATTGCCGCTTGCTCATCAGATTGCTAAAAGTGCTGGCAGCAATAGGCTTCTTATGAATTTTTATGATATTCTTGTGGAACATTTTGCCCCTGATAATGAAGAAAACGAATAATTGTTAATATTTGGAGACAATAATAATGGATATTTATGCATTGATATTGCTTGGTATTTTCATTGTTCTGATTTCGATAGGAATATTCTATAAAGAATACACTATAGATGAAATAAATGACAATGAAGTAAAGATTAGGCTAAGAAATATAATTATTCCTATCAGATTTATGGATATCGTAGCAGTTTATCCCAAAAATTATAGGGCTGTTGATATTGATAAGCAATCTACATTTTTTATAGAAACAAATGATAATCGTTATTGTATTTCATTATTAAGAAATGAAGATAAATGTGATATTAAGCAATTCTATAGTTATTATTGTAATATTAGTGACAAAAACAAATTAGTGTTCTTTCATCCTGATGGATGGAAAAATAGAAAGTGTGTGCTGAAGAACATTTCATTTGCTTTTATTACGTTATTTATTGTTGCAAGTATCCTATGGGTATTTTGTAATCACATTCTTATTAATAGTGGCAAAATTAGCTCAGATATTGTAGGTCTTTTGATTTGTTGTTGTGGTGTTGCGATTTTAGATTTTATTTCACGTGGGTCTGCAAGCAAAGTTTTTGTTAGTATTAAAATAATTATTTCATTAGCACTAACTTTGGCTTGGTTGGCATTGATGTTAAAATTAAAAGATGCTGATTTTACCAATGGTATTGTTATTTTGGTTATTTATTTATTCGTCCCACTATATTTTGGAGTTGCTATTGTTTTAGAAGCTAATAGATATAAAAAAAGTGTGGCAAATAGGATGTTAATAACAAATCTTAAAGTTGAAGGCAATGTTATTTTACTTGAAGATTCGGATGGACGAAAAATGAAATATGAATTACCTCCTGCAAGTTATATAATTGAAGATAGTAAAGGTCAGCTAATTTTTCAAGATGGCACAGAAGTTATTGATTTAGAAAAATTATCTAATTGGGCAGTGTTACGAAAAATATTAAAACAAAAACTTACTTGTTAATAATATAACCATACACCCCAACCAACCTTATTTGGCTCTTGGAGTCTCAGGGATATAAGACCCAAGGGGTGGTAGGGAGCCTGAATAAAAATAATTCTATGGAGCCTTGGAAACTTATTATATTTCAGACTCGACATAGTCTCATCCAAGAGACATCTATCGATACTGACATATTCAAGAATAAATATTTTTGTGAAAACTGATAAAAATAAAATCTATTATTTTTGAAAATGCTGATTTAAAGGTTATTTAAAGGTTTTAGAGCCTATATGCCCTTATATGGGCAATAATGGGCTTTTGTGTCCTGAAAAATTATTACTGCCATAGGTCTTGGGCAGATATGCCCATAATTGCCATAGTGAAATGGCATCTATGGCATCAATTGCCACAGGAAAACAGGTGCCCAATCCAACCTATATAGGATAAGGTCAGATTATGCCCATTATTGGGCTATAAATGAGGGTATTTTTAATTGAATAGGTGCCCTGATAGACTGTAGTTGGAATAGGCACCTTAGGCAGATAGTTGCTTGGTCTGTTTGAGGGCAGTATAAACGGTTTGTCTGGCGCAGCCAAGATGCTTTGCTATGCCACTGACTGACATACCTTGGGTCTTGAGGGATATAATCTCATCATAATTGTATTGTGGCACAGGAGGCTAAATAAAAGGTGTCAGGAGTCATTCCCATAAGCCATGTCAAAACAGGCAGTTACACGCTCTTAATATTCCAACCCAAACAAGCATCCAGCAAGTAGGGCGGTCATACCCATTCCCCACACGCCGCTTTTCTTCTCTGTGACCTCTTGCGTCTTACGGCACATCAGTTCCAACTCAACTTAACATTCTCCAACAATATCCCAATCCCACGTAGAGACGCAAAATATTGCGTCTCCAACATCCGCGCAAGAGTTCCGGCCTTCTCCCGATACACACCGGGATTCTTAAGCCTTCTTCCTTACTTCCTAACCAACCCACAAACTCCATAAAATCCTATACCTCCAAGCAACCTTTGCGACTTAGCGTCTTAGCGTTAATCTCTTATTATTAA
Organism: Sedimentisphaerales bacterium; assembly: GCA_963667715.1. Lineage (GTDB taxonomy): Bacteria > Planctomycetota > Phycisphaerae > Sedimentisphaerales > SM23-30 > JAFGDI01. The sequence goes on from OY763926.1 coordinate 509,691, forward strand.
TTTTTCTTTTCTCTGCGTCTCCGCAACCTCTGCGAGAAAAATCTTCTCATAATTTTCTTACCTTAAAATCCTAGCCACTATTCTTCTTCTCCCTTAGCGGGTGCGAAGCACCTTGCGTCTTTGCGTGAACTACTCTTTATTATTTCTTCTTAAATCTGTGTAAATTAGTCAATAAGCCGTTCGCCCCAGCGAACACAAATCAGCTAAATCTGTGGATTGTTATTTTTAGATTTCGCCTGCGGCTTACCCGCCCTAAGACTTATTGTGAGTAATATTGATATAACTTGATTTGATATACCATTTTTTTGTATTATTATAGATAAGCAATATATAAATTACCGCATAGTATGTAATTTCAGCATAGCAAAGGCGAACGACCTTGGGAGAGGGCGAGAGAATTCCATTCAAGATAACTCCTTCGTAAGCTGATTATTATTAGAGAGCTTTTATTAACCGGCCCGCCGTATAATTATAGTTGGTTTTTGCAATGAAAATCAGCTGGCCTAACTGCAAATATCTGCAAGATATAGGATTGTATAATGAATAGACTATTGACAACATTGGTGATGCTGGGAGTTGTTCCGGTATCTGTAATGGCCAACACAGTTGCGCATTGGCGTTTTGAAGGCGCCCACAGCCAGCACGTCGACAGCAGTTCAGCGGTTGAAGACATATCAGGTAATGGTAATACCTTGTTCCCCTGGTCTGTCGGTGGTGATAATGGTTATGTGTACCGCAATAAAGTAGGATACCCTACTATGCCCGGTAGTAACCTGGATAATCGCAGTAGTGTAAAAAACACCGGTTCCAGACCAGATATGGCAACTCGTTCCACAGACAAGAGTTACGGGCCGGGTAGTTACCCCTCCGGGATAAATGCTGAAAGTATTACACCCTCCCAATTTACCGTCGAAGTGTTCTTCTGCCCCGAAGACCATGATACTTACAGAACTATTATTGGACGTGATACCAATAGTATCTCCCACGACGATCCTAAACATGCCGCCTTTTATCTACAGATAAAGCCTAACAATAACATAAGTGCTACTTTTGTTGACCTTGCCGGCTATTCACATACTGTCACATCGGCCAATGATATGATAAATGGCTTTGATTTCCCTTCTGACCCAATGGGCAATGATGGTCGCTGGTATTATGCTGCAGCGGTCAGTAATGGTAGTACCTTCTCGCTCTATCTGGCAAATATCACTGCCGGAACAGACCCAGTTCTGGTGGATTCGATCGATCTCAACGCAAGTGGCAGTAATAATACTGCTCTGGCTCGAGGCAGTGTCAATGGCACATTCTGGCACTCCGGCAGCTGGTCTGTCGGACGCGGCATGTATAACGGCACCAAAACCGACAGGGCCTACGGATATATCGACGAGGTGCGGATTTCCGATAAAGCCTTGTCTGTTAATGAGTTCCTTATGATGCCAAAGCCAACCGCAGACCTCAACCCGATTTTCGATGCCGCTGACCCACATATTATGTTCGCTGGAAATAGAGTATATGTCTATCCTACCTCTGGCTACTATCGCCACACCTTTGTCTATAGATCAACAAATATGGCAAGCTGGACTAGCTATGGGCCGATATTGAATTTCGATGAAATTTCATGGATCGAACCCGGTAAAAACTGCTGGGCCCCTGGCATGATAAAGAAAAATGGCAAATACTACCTGTACTATTCGGTAGGACCAAAGCCTTCCAGTATTGGTGTTGCATGGTCTGCGTCAGCTTTAGGTGCTTTTACCGATAAAGGCTCTGCTTTACTATCCGATAATAATGTCGGCTGGTTTGAAGCTATTGATCCAATGGCCTTTACCGACCCCCAAACTAATATTAGTTACTTATATTGTGGCGGAAGTGCCGGCTCAACCCTTAGGGTGTTCCAGCTTAATGATGATATGATGAGTTTTGCCAGAGAAATATCTGTCGAGAACCCGCAACACTTTACTGAAGGTGCTTTTATGCACTACAGAGACGGCGTATACTATTTATCATATAGTAGCGGATATTGGAAAGATGCATCATATTCTGTTCACTACTGTACGGCTCCAAGTCCTGTTGGACCTTGGACTTATCGAAAAGCTATTCTAAAAAGCGATGGCTGGTTCAAAGGCCCCGGCCACCATTCAATAATGTATAATCCAGCTATGGACGACTGGTATATCTGTTATCATCGATGGAATGAACGTATGGATAATGGCCCATATGAGGGGGGACGTTCCACTGCCATTGATATGCTCTATTATGATGAAAATGGTTTGATAAAACCAGTAGTTCAGACCGATAAAGGAGTAGGGCCAGTACGCTTAAAGACTTCCTTATTAGCGGATTTCGACTATGACGGCGAAGTTAACGTATTGGATTTGGCACTTTTTGCCCAGAAATGGCTCTCTGCTGACTATAATGCCGATATTTGGCCTGCTGTCAGAGATGGTAAGGTGGATATGAACGATTTCGCATTTTTTAACCAGAAATTCTGGATGCAAAGTCTGGATAGTGTGGAATAAAATGTGATATTGTTATAAAAAAAATATTTATAAGTTAATTTTATAAATGGTTTTATGCTTTTATCTGTGCCGCTTCAATAAAAAATGAGGTTCACAACTGCTGTCTTACTGACATTTCATAAACAGAGGCGGAATTCCTATATCAGGGTTCCGAATAGAACAGTAAGGAAAGCGAACAAAATTGGATAATTCTGATAAAACCAGTACAGAGCATTTTCTGAGCCTGCTAACTCCAGTTCAGGGCAGGATCTTTGCGTATATTCTCAGCAGATGGCCGAATAAGGCTGATGCCGAAGATCTTATGCAGGATTCTATCACTACGATGTGGAATAAGTTTGGCGACTACAAGCCCGGCACCGATTTCCAGGCTTGGGCTATCACAATTGCAAAGTATAAGGTTCTTAATTTCAGACGCAAGAATCTCAGGAGTCCGGTTTGTTTCAATAATCAGGCTCTTGAAGCACTCGACGGCCATGCTGAAGATTTCCTCAAGCAGTACGATTATCGTATGGGAGCTCTCGCTGGCTGTGTCAAAAAGCTCCGTGAAGCAGATCGCAAACTCGTCGAAATGAAATATCTTCGCGAATATCCCGTTGCCAGAATAGCTGAACGCTATGATGTGACCACTCGCATGATATATAAAACCCTCTCTAAAATCCATAACACTCTTATGCATTGTGTTCGCAGAACGCTGGCAGAATCGAGGGTGTATGAGTAATAAACATTTCAATGAAGCTCATTTTTCCGAATTGCTGCTATTGGCTTTTGAGGGAAAAATACACGAAAAAGACTTTGCTCTTGTACAGGAATGGATAATCAATGAGCCAAAAGCTCGTGATCAGTATTACGAATTCCTGACTACCTATATGGCATTTACCTCCTACGGCAGTGCTGGCATTGCGGCATTATGTTCTGATGCCAAAGACGATGATGTACTTGATCTATTGCAGACTCTTGCTTCTGGTGAAGATGAAGCACCTACTATTGACGTTCCGAATTCTAAACCGGCTCCTCAAATAGTAGAAACTGTCAGCAAACCGCAGGTTCGTAAGGATAATAAGTTTTATTTATTCAGTTTATATACTGCGGTAATAAGTGCAGCTGCTATGCTGCTGTTTATTATCACTCTTCAGTTTGTACCTAAAGAAACCGGCCGTGAAGTTGCCACCCTGACGGACACTATGTATGCTCAGTGGGTTGCTGGCGATCTGGCAATGAAACCTGGTTCTCGTCTGCGTACCAGTCACCCGCCGCTAAAACTAGGCAAAGGTTATGCTGAGCTGCTCTTCGACAATCAGACATTGCTTACTATTGAAGGCCCTGCCGAATTTGAGATATTAACCAATAATCAGGTTCAGCTCAATTACGGAAAGGTATATGCAGTCGTTTCTGAGCAGGGTTATGGTTTTACAATCAGTACCGACTCTTCCAAAATAATTGATCTTGGCACAGAGTTTGGTGTCGAGCAGGTAGCCGGACAGGATACAGAGGTTCACGTAATTAAAGGTAAAACCAATCTGGTTTCCTGGGATAAAGGTAATAAAGCAAATCTACAGATAAATGCCGGTAGTGCTATGCTTATCAGGCATACAGATGGTCTGGTTAAAAGGGTGCCGTGTCGTACCGAGATGTTTACCAGACATATAGATTCTGCTCAAAACTTCGCCTGGAAAGGTCAGGATTATCTAGACCTGGCTGATATTGTTGGCGGTGGCGACGGCTTTAGAGGTGGTCGCAAAAGCTATGGTATTGATGTTCAAACTGGTCAGTCTCGTGAATTTAGAGATACACCAGAGCTTTCCTGTAATACCAAGTATCATGTAGCAAAAGATAGCAAGTATATTGACGGGGTATTTGTACCTAATGGTGCTCACGGCCCTGAAATTATTACCTCAACTGGTATTCAATACGATGATTTTCAGATAACTTCTGGTAATACCTGGGGTAATGTTTTCAACGGTGCCTATCACTCTTCTTCTACGGTATCCAGACATACTCTGGTTGTTGATGGACGCGAATACGGCTATCGTGACGGCGACTCTGCGATCTGTATGCACAGTAATAAAGGTATAACATTCGATCTTAAGGCGATAAGAAAAAGTGTTAGCAGCTTACGTATAGAACGGTTCAGCACCTGGGTTGTTGTTTCTGAGTCTAACAAACCGTATCAGGGGCTTGACGATGGCTACAATGTTGATCTGACTGTTATCATAGACGGTAAGGAAAGATTAGCTCGCTCTGGCATTAACAGCCTGACTGGAAAAGTAAATGTAAATGTTCCAATAAAGGATAACGATAGATTCCTTACTATCGCCATTACCGAAAGTAATGACGGACTTGGTTTCGACTGGTGTTTCCTTATGGAGCCTAAATTAGAGTTTAGAAATTAGTTAAAATAGTAAACATGGTATTAGAGGAAGTTTTGTTATGAGATTAAAACTGCAATTGTTCATTTCTTTTATGCTGATCGCATTTGGCTGTGGTGTTGCTGCACAAGCTAAGCAAAGCACAAATGTTGTTGGCGATGTACGTGTCCAGGTGCTCTCGCCTACCCTGGTTCGTATTGAGCTTAAAGGCCCTGAGGGTTTTGAAGATCGCAGTACTTTTCATATTGTAGAACGTGACTGGGATGGTGTCTCAGTTAAAAAGAACGTAGCTGAAGGATATGTTAATCTCACTACTAAAGATTTTGTTGTAAAAGTTCCTCAGGATGGCAAAGGACTCGACGGTATTGTTATAAATAATACTGACGGCGAGCTTCTTTGGGAAATGCCTCAGGAGTCAGCTAGCTATACTGCTATCAAATGTCGTTGGGTTGGCAGTGGTGATGCTTACCTTTGCGATAGCGGCGACAAAGTTGGTTATGGTCCAAGTGTAGCCGACGATACCTATCTATGGAAGGTCGAAAGTATCGATGGGTATACAAGAATAAGTAATAAAGCTACTGGCGATTATGTCAACATTGAAAACAATCTTGAATATGTTGAATGTACACCGGTAGAGGGTCACTGGACAAGTAAAGACTGGCAGGTTAAAACTGTTGAAGGTTATAAAGTACTTACCTGTCGCTGGCCAATGCATAAAGATTTTGTGCATATTGAAGGCAATAAGGGATATCTCGAACATAGCCCGCTGAATGTTGTTAATGCCGAAGGCAAGACTATGGATAAATGGTGGAGCTGTCTCTGGAGTATTGGTGGACAGCGTTCTGGTTTCTTCTCTGACAACCGCCGTTGGTTGCCGCATCCAAAAGAAAATACAACTGCCTGGGCTTTCTGTGATACTCCTAGATATGTACCTGCTGATTGGGGCTATAATGTTCCTCCTGTCAGTGCTGGTGATGTTAAAGATAATGGCTGGGATCTTGATAATGATTCAGCTGACGTATATGTATTCCTGCCAAAGGGTGACAGTAAACTCCTGCGTAAAGAGTATATTACTCTGACCGGTAGAACTGACCTTATCCCTCTTTACGGTTTTGGTGCCTGGGATAGCAGATACTATCCTTATACTCAGGAATATGCATCTAATAAGATAGACCGCTACCGCGAAGCCGGTATCCCGCTGGATGTATTTGTTGTTGATACTGACTGGCGTGTTGGTGCATCTCATGGTTATGGTGTTGCTACCGATCTTTTCCCTGATATGGAAGGCTTCATCCAGGAAGCTCACGACAAAAATCTGCGTGTTACTTTTAATGATCATCCAGAACCACAGGGCGATTGTCTTGACAAGGTTGAAGTAGAATATCGTAATGAAGGTCTGCGTAGTAAATTTGATATTGGTATGGACTTCTGGTGGTTTGACCGTAACTGGCATACCAGCCTGTTGCCGCCTGCCGGTATCAATAAAGAAGTATTTGGTATGTATATCTTCCATTGGATCACTCAGGACTACTACAAAAACAGACGCCCATTCCTGATGGCCAACTTCGATGGTATTGATAATGGTATTATTAACCGCCCACCGAATATTGCAGCTCATCGTTATAATCTACAGTGGACTGGTGATACTGTAAGTACTTTTGAATCTCTACAGCGTGAGATCCGCAATGCAGTATATGCTGGTGTCTTCGCTCCGTTTGCTTATGTTAGTACTGACCTCGGTGGTCATATGGGTAAACTCAGTACCGAGCAGTATAGCCGTTGGGTACAGTTTGGCGCTCTCTCACCAAACTTCCGTTTACATTGCGGTGTTGGTTATACTCGTAATCCTTGGGACTATGATGACTTTGCAATGTCTGTAGTTCGTGATTATGTGAAAATGAGAATGAGACTTATCCCGGTATTCTATAACTGGGCCAGAAAGAACTTCGATGAAGGTGAACCTATTCTAAGACGCTGCGACCTGGATTACCCGGAATATGCCGAAGCTGAAGATAATCTTCAGTATCTACTTGGTGATGGTATTCTTGTTGCTCCGGTATGTAAGGATTCTACTACAACTACACCGGGCAGCTGGCTCTCAAATAGTGGCAAGTCTGGCCTAAAGGCAGAGTACTATGATAATAAAACTCTTGCTGGTGATGCTGTTGTTAGTCGTAACGAATCAGAGATCAACTTCAACTGGTATGACAGATCACCTGCCGAAGGTGTGCCTGCTAATGCCTTCAGTGCAAGGTTCGGCGGTGAGGTTACAGTTAAGGCTGATTTTGATGTTAAGCTTGGCCTGACTGCTGACGATGGCTGTCGTATGTGGATTGGTGATGAACTTGTAATTGATGCCTGGAAAGACCAGGGGCCAACTACCTACTGGGCAAAAGGTAACTATAAAAAAGGTCAGACCTACCCGATTACAATTGAATATTATGAAAACACTGCCGGTGCTGTCTGTGTACTAAGCAGCTGCAAGGTTGAAGAAGCTCAGATAAACAAACGTGACCTGTGGCTGCCTCCTGGAACCTGGGTTGATTGCTGGACTGGCAAAAAGGTAACTGGGCCAAAGACTCTCACTCGCTCTACACCGGTCAGAGAAATGCCTCTCTATGTTAAAGCCGGTACTATCGTAACTCTGGCTCCTGATATGCAGTACACAGAAGAAAAGCCTTGGGATAATATCACTTTGGATATTTATCCTGCCAGCAGTACTCCTGCCAGCTCAAGACTTTACGAAGATGACCGCATGAGTAATGAATATAGAGACGGCAAGTGCCGAGAAACATATTTCACCTGTTCTGCTAATGAGAAAAAGAATACTGTTAAGGTTGATATCTCAGCAGGTAAGGGCAGCTATGATGGTGCTTACAGTCAGCGTGGCTGGACTGTTCGTCTGCGTCAGCCGCTAGATTGGACAGGTAGTTACAAGGTCAAGAGCGTAAAGGTTGATGGCAAGAAAGTGCCGTTCAAGATGATCGCTCGCGATGAAAATGCTATGCCGTTCAGTGTTACTGGCGGTGCTGCTGATTCTGAACTCTGCCAGATAACACTTGATGCCAAGTCTGTTAAAAAGGCAAGATCTGTTGAAGTTAAGTATGTTTCTATAAAGTAAGAATACGATATAATGTTTTATTTGGCCGGGGCGGCCTCTGCTGTCCCGGCTGATATAAACCTTATGAACACCAGGAATTCGCCTGGGATATATTGGACATATTTGCATTGATGTGCAATTGCGGAAAATATTGCTGCAATTGTCTGCGGAGAATGTATGTCTGTCTGATCTTGCATGGAGGAAGTTGAATAATATTATTGTCAGTAATATTATTCAACGATACATATTCAGGCCCAAGAGGATGATGGTTGGCCAATGATTTTAACCCATGATTAAATGGCTTACGGAGTTTCTGCGCCCACGGTACGCGCAGACTGAGTACAGGAGAGAATAAGATGTTAAAGAAATTGTCGAGTATCTTTTTATTGGCATTAATGCTATCGCATATTTCTCCCGTTTCCTTGCAGGCTGAAGTCTCTGAGATTATCGGTGATGTTCGGGTTCAGGTACTCTCTCCTACTCTGGTTAGAATAGAACAGCGTGGTCCGGCCGGCTTTGAAAATAGAAATACTTTTCATATTGTCGAACGAAACTGGCAGGGTGCAGATATCACCCGCAGTATCTCAAATGGAATTGTTACAATAAATGCCGGAAACTATGCCGTAAGAGTTCCTGAAAACGCTGCCGATCTGAATGATATTGATATTGTCGATAGTCAGGGCCAGCAGCTTTGGGCTATGCCGTACAGTACTGAATATACAACTATCAAATGTCGCTGGGAAGGCACTGGTGTAAAATACCTCTGCGATGACGGCGATATGGTTGGCTATGGCAGTTCCCCGCAGGACGATCGCTACTACTGGAAAATTGATCAGGCCGATGGCTATGTTACCATCTGTAATAAAGCTACCGGCGAATATATGAATATCGAAAATATGCTCGATTATGTCGAGTGTACGCCGGTCGAAAGTCATTGGGATAGTAAAAACTGGATTGTTACTGAAACCGAAGGATTTAAACGTCTCCAATGTCGCTGGGGCGAACATATGGATTATATCCATGTTGAGAATACCGCTGGTTTTGCTCAGCACTCACCAGCTGGTACTACTAATGCCGATGGTACTGATATCCTGCATTGGTGGAGTATTCTTTGGGATGTCTCTGGTGTTAATTCTTCGTTCTTTAGTAATAACCGCCACTGGCTACCGCATCCAAAAGAAAATACTAAAGCCTGGGCTTTCTGTGATACACCTAGATACGTTCCCGCACCCTGGGGCTATAATCTGGCTGAATCTGGTGTTGCCAACTATGAAGTCAATGGCTGGGACCTTGACAATGATGCAAGAGATGTGTATGTCTTCCTACCCGCTGGCGATGGTCGTCAGCTTCGTAATGATTATATTCGCCTGACCGGTAGAACTGATCTTATACCAATGTATGCCCTCGGCGGCTGGGACAGCAGATACTATCCATATACCCAGCAGGAAGCTCTTGATAAAATTGACCGTTATCGTGCAGAAGAAATACCGCTGGATGTCTTTGTGGTTGATACCGACTGGCGTGTTGGTGCCTCTCACGGCTACAGCGTCAATACCGACCTCTTCCCGGATATGGAAGGGTTCCTTTCCGATGCTCATGACAATAATGTTATGATAACTTTTAATGACCACCCTGAACCACAAGCTGATATCGCTCTTGACCCGGTTGAAGTCGCCTATCGCAACGACGGCCTACGCAGTAAGTTCGATATTGGACTTGACTTCTGGTGGTTCGATCGTAACTGGCATACCAGCCTTATCCCGCCGTCGGGTATAAATAAAGAAGTTTTTGGTATGTATATTTTCAAGTGGATAACACAAGACTACTATCAGGATCGCCGGCCGATCCTTATGGCAAACTTCGATGGTATTGATAATGGCTATCTAAACCGTGCCCCTGATATCGCTGCACATCGCTTTACTATGCAGTGGACTGGCGATACAACCTGTGACTATGCATCACTTACCCGTGAAGTTGAAAACGCAGTATTCAGCGGTGTTCACGGCCCATTTGCTTATCTCAGTACTGACCTTGGCGGCCATCAGGGCACGCCATCTACCGAGCAGTATTGTCGCTGGGTTGAGTTTGGTGCCCTATCTCCTATTTTCCGCCTGCACTGTACCGCTGGTGTCACTCGTGACCCATGGATGTATGATGAGCCGGCTCTGGATATTGTCCGCGATTATGTCCAGATGAGAATGAGACTTATGCCGCTGCTCTATAATTCTGCCAGAGATAATTACGATTCCGGCGAACCAATCCTTCGTCGCTGCGACCTTGATTACCCAGAGTTTATCGAAGCTGAAACTAACCTGCAATATTTACTCGGTAAAGGTATATTGGCCGCACCGGTTTGCGAAGGCTCTGGTGATGCGGTTTCCGGCTCATGGCTAAGAACATCTACTGGTGCCAGCGGAATTGATGCCCGCTATTATGCTAATATGACATTGTCTGGCGTTCCGGTACTGGAAACAGTTGAAGGTAATATTGATCATAACTGGCGGCAGTCGAGCCCGAACGCTATTGTTCCGATTGATGGTTTTAGTGCTCGTTATAGTGGTGTTATTACTTCGGGAGCAAATATAGCTGTTGAGCTTGGCCTTATATCAGATGATGGTTGTCGTATGTGGTTAAATGATCAGCTGGTGGTTGATCAGTGGCAGGATCAGGCAGAAATAGCCTGCTGGTCTGGTGAAATAATACAACCCGGTGAAAGTGCCAGCCTGAAGGTTGAGTATTTTGAAAACGCTGGTGATGCTGTTTGTAGATTAGTATGGCGTGCAGTTGATGGAAATATCAGCAGAGACCTCTGGCTGCCTCCGGGAACCTGGGTTGATTGCTGGAATGGGAAGTTGCAAACCGGCCCAGCGAATATTTCTCGTAGTACCAGTATTAGTGAGCTGCCGCTATATGTCAAAGCTGGTACTATTGTAACACTTGCTGAAGATATGGCTTATACCAACCAAAAGCCATGGGATACCATGATTCTGGATATCTATCCAGGCTCTGATATCGCTCAGGCAAGGATCTATGAAGACGATCGCATGAGTAATGATTATGCTTCTGGTGCCTATCGCACAACTAATTGTAGTGCATTAGTAAATGACGCTCAGCATAGTGTAAACGTTGCTATTTCGCCAGCCGAGGGAACCTATCCTGACGCTGTCAGCCAGAGAAGCTGGAAACTTCGACTGCGTACTCCTTTCAATTGGCACGAACCTTACAGGGTGAGTTCAGTTAAAGTTAATGGCAATGTTGTCACATTTAATAAGATTGCACGTGACCCGGCCGCTATGCCGTTTGCTGTCGATGGTGGTGCTCGTGATAGCGATATTGTTCTCATCGAACTGCCGGCTAGTGCGGTTACAGAAGCTAAAGCTATTGAAATTCTCTATGAGCTTGACTGGCGGCGTTCTGATCTTGATGCCAGTGGCTTTGTTGATATAGCTGATGTGGCTGAGCTGGTTTCCAGCTGGCTTATGCTAAACTGTGGATTAAATAATTGGTGTAATGGTGCTGATATTGACCATGATGGAAAGGTCGGTATGGTCGATGTCGCGATGATGCTGGAGGATTTCGGAAAGGGGGATGGCCTGGAGTAAAATAGTATCTTTTGGAATGATTATGGAAGTTAGTGAAAGGCAGGAGTTTGCCTTGACGTTTTAAATCTTATCTTTGATTAAGGAGATGGATTATGAAAATTTTTGCGAAGTTGTTAGTGTTAGCAATGTTAGTTTGTGCTTTACCAGTGAACGCTGAGCTGGTATCTTTGACTGATAGTCTCAATAATAGTGGAGAGTATTCTTCTCCCAACGATTTAACTCCAGCATATGCTAAGGATATCTATGTGGTTGGTAAAGTTACATTCGTAGATTTTAATTCTGTTGACTGTTGGAATGTTATTACCTTATGGGATAGCACCGGCGGTGAGTTACTCTCAGTTTCCCAGCTCGGTAACGGCGTTAACTGGGGTATGGTAACCGGTGGTGTTGGTGAACTGACATCAGAGCTGCCTATCGTAGATAGCGAACCTATGCTGGTTGTCATCAAGATGGAACAGGTTAGTAAAGCCTTTAAAGTATGGCTGAACCCTGACCTCTCTGGCCCTGAAACTGCACCTACTATTGAGCAGACTTCACCTAGAGGTGATTTCACTCTTGGTGGCGTTTATTTCCGTGGTGGCTTCTGGGGTTCAAATCCTAATGAATCTAAGGTTAGCTATGAAGATTTCGTTCTGTATAAAAACGAATCTCCATTTAATAATCACGCGCCAGTTACTCCAACACCAGAAATTGGCACAACCAGAGTTGAACTTACTACTGACCTGAGCTGGAACGCTCCAGTAGGTGTTGACACTGTTGGTTACGATGTATATCTCTGGTCGACAGACCCTAACGATACTGTTGGTAAGATTAAGGTTGCTTCTGATATTACAGATACAACACTAGCTAATGCCGATATCGTTGCTTCTTACGGCCAGATGCTCAATGGTATTGAATACAACTGGCAGGTTGATAGCTACGAACCAAACGAACCAGGTTCGCCTATCGTTCGTGAAGGTAATCTATGGCACTTCTTTACTGTTCCTGCTGTTGTTGTGATCGATGCTGATCCAATTTCACTTTCAACTCCAGCTGGTGGTAGTGCTGTAATGTCAGTATCTGACCTAAACGGTACAGACTATCAGTGGTACTTCACTAACCTTGACAATACTGCAACTGTTGCTCTGGCAGAGTCTGCCAAGTATGTAAATGTTAACACAAATACACTTACTGTAACTGATGTTAATATGGCTGATGAAGGTTACTACTATTGTGAAGTTAGCAATTCATTACCAAGTATGGTTGCTTCTGAGCCTGCCAGACTTTGGGTACAGCGTGTAATCGCTTACTGGCCGTTTGAAAATGACAGCATTGACAGCATGGTAGACGGTAGTCCTGAAACTCTCGTTGAAGGTGCTCCTGCTTTTGTTACTGAAGGTATCGTTGGTAGTGCTCTAAGTATCGCCGAAGATGTAGACGCTCTCTATACTGCTATAGAAGAAGCTTCTTACTTTGATATCTGTGACCAGGCTATGACTGTTTCTTGTTGGATCAAGACCAGCAATACTCAGACCTGGGTTCCTTTCGTTGCTCGTGATGGTGAAGGTGCTGGTTGGCAGCTTCGTCAGAGTGGTTTCACTTCTGACCGTCCATGTTTCACAACTCGCGGTACTGGCAATGATGATGGTACTCCTGCTAATAAGGCTATCTTTGATGACCAGTGGCATTTTGTTGTTGGTACTTTCGATGGCTCTGTTAAGAAGGTATACGTTGATGGTGTCCTGAGTCGTACCTACTCTACTGACGATGGTTCTCTGGCTCTTGAAGGCGATGAAGCTACTGCTCCTGTAAGAGCTACCGATATGCCGATATCTATTGCTGCCAGAGCTTATCCTTCTGATGATAGCTTTGCTATCGATGTAGTTAATAACTGTCCAGGTATCTACGATGAAGTTACCATCTATAACTATGCTCTGGATGAATTGACTATCGCTCACACATACGCAGACATTACAGGTGAAAACGTTTGTCTACAGCAGACTTACGATCTTGATAATGATTGTGATGTTGACGTTAACGACTTTGCATTGTTGGCTTCAGAATGGCTAAATGATGCAATCGTTGCTCCTGAACAGGAGTAATTCAGACCATATTATCACTAAGGGAATTATTCCCGTGATATAGTTGTTCGATCTCCAAACAAGCAGGGGATGGCCCTTAAAAGCCATCCCCTGTTTATTTTTGTCTTGCCCCTCGCTTCTCGTCTCTCACCCCTGATTACTCGCCCCTATTTATCCAGTTCTCCAGTACATCAGACCAGTGTTCCAATGTCAAACCTGGTTTACCTTCAACTGTAAAGCCATGGCCGCCCTTATTATAGATATGCATTTCAGCATCTATCTTATTTTTAATAAGAGCCTGATAGTAACGTATCGCATTACTTACCGGTACTGCCGGGTCATCGCTGCAATGGACGATTAGTGCCGGCGGCGTATCGCTGGTAACGTGCAGCTCACAGCTGTATTTCTCTACCAGCTCTTTAGCAGGATTTTTACCCAGCAACGCATCTTTTGACCACTGGTTGGTTTCCTTGCCCATGCTTATTACAGGGTAGACCAGTATGCTAAATGCTGGTCTGGCCGATATGTCTTTATCATCTTCACGGCTGTATAACTTCTCATTATACATAGTCGATGCACACGCTGCTACATGACCGCCCGCTGATGTGCCCATTATCCCCAGCTTTTCAGGATCGATCTTATATTTCTTGGCATTTAGCTTTACGTATCGGATCGCACGCTGTATATCGCATAGCGGTGCAGGCTGGCCATATTCCTTTATACGGTACTTCATAACAAAAGCACTCATACCATGCTCGTTGAACCATCTGGCCGTCTGATGCCCCTTGTCGTCGATAGAAATGAAGTTATAGCCGCCGCCCGGACAAATAATAACCGCTGTGTCTGTTTTCTGCTCTGGGGCCGGATAATAATAAAGCTCCGGCTCAACGATACTAAAGACAAAACCGCTGCCCGGGTCGTAACGTTCCTCAAAATTAACTTCTTTGGCATATGGCATCTCACCTTTTGGCCATATCTTTATTCTTTCACTGCTAGTGTCACCTGCTATTGACGATGAAATTGTTGTTGCTATAGTCATAATAATTATCAGAGCTCTTTTCATAATATTTTTCCTTAAAGGTAGTGTCAGCTAACTACTAATTTGTACTACTATTGATCAATTTCTTGTTATTTATGTGCTATTACTTTTTATATTTGATGCAAACTATTTAATAATCCTATTTTACATTCTCATCAAAAGCATATGAACTTCCTTGTCCAATAGCCTTAATTTCTTATCCTAATCATCCTCTAATCCTCTAATCCTCTAATCCATGCAAAACCTTTTCTTAATGCCATCATCTCAAACTAACCACAAATCGCCAACCATATCTTTGCGACTTCGCGTCTTTGCGTTGAAATCTTAATTCTCTTCTTACATAAAACTTTTGGTTGCGGCTCGACCGCTCTAGTTTCTGGTTTCTCTCAAGCTTACCCAAGGCCAACTTGAGCTGTTAACGTCCTAAAACATATCTTCCGATATACATTCCCCAATTTTCCAGTGCATCTGTCCATTTCTCTACAGTTTTACCCGGCCTTCCGGCTATTGAAAAACCGTGGCCGCCTTTATTGTAAATATGCATTTCAGCATCAACTCCATTGGCGATTAGTGCCTGATAGTATTTGATACTGTTTGCCACTGGCACACCATTATCATCTGAACTATGCACTAAAAAGGTTGGCGGCGTATCGGCCGTGACGTGTTTCTCACATGAATACTTATCTATTAGCTCCTGTGATGCATTTTTGCCTAGTAAGCTGTCCCGGCTGCCCTTATGCGTTTGCTCGCCCATTGTTATTACCGGATAGATAAGTATCGAATAATCTGGTCTGGCCGATATCCCGCGATCATCTTCCAGGTCGTAAATCTTTTCGTTATACATAGTTGAAGCTGTTGCTGCCAGGTGACCGCCCGCAGAATAGCCCATTATCCCGATCTTGTTCGGGCTTATTCCATATTTACCTGCATCTCTTCTTACCAGCCTGATAGCACGCTGAACATCAGCAAGTGGGGCCGGCTGACGGTAGGGGCTATGCCGGTATTTTAGCACAAATACATTAATCCCTCTTTCGCATAGGTAATCGGCGGTATTAAAACCCTCATAGACAAATGCTACTATACCATACCCGCCGCCCGGACAAACTATTACACATGCGTCAGATTTCTGGTCACCTTTGGCCGGACAAAAGTACAGCTCTGGCTCTGATACATACTGAACATGACCTCGCTCATTATACTTCTGCTCTGGTCTGGGCTGAATATTATCATAAGGCATCTTACCCTCAGGCCACAAAGCGATACCTTCATTATCTGTTACTACACTTGGTAGTATCTGTCTCAGGTCAAAACTACGCTCTTGAGCAAATGCTGTAAGTGCTGTAAGTCCCACTAATATAAATGCTAATACTTTCATGGTAGCTCCTTTTTCTGTTCTCAAATTACCTGCTTCTATATCCTGTTTTATTGTCTCAGTTTGGGTATATCTTTACAGTAGCTATCAGCCAGTTAGATAACAATTCTTTCCACTTCTCCACTGTCAACCCTCCCCGGCCAGCGATACCAAACCCGTGACCGCCTTTATTGTACATATGAAATTCGGCGTTTACCTTATTATTCAGTAGGGCGTCATAGTACATAAAGCCATTGTCTATCGGAACTATGTTATCGTCGGAGGCAAATACCATAAATGTTTTTGGTGTCTCAGGCGTTACCTGCTCATGACAAGAATACTTTTTGACAAGCTCTTCTGATGGATTAGCGCCGAGCAGATAAAGTTTTGAACCCTGATGAGTTTCCGGCCCCATGGTAATTACCGGGTATATCAGTACTGAAAAGTCTGGTTTCGCTGATATCCCCTTATCATCATCAAGCTCATAAACCTTTTCGCCATAGAGCGTAGAGGCTGTTGCTGCCAGATGCCCACCAGCCGAAAAGCCCATTACCCCGATATTGGCCGGTGATATTCCATATTTACCCGCATCACGACGAACCAGCCTGATAGCACGCTGAACATCACATAGCGGTGCTGGCTGTAAATACGGCTTAATACGACTTATAAGCACAAACGCGTTCATCCCCAGAGAATTATAGTGATCTGCCACCTGGAACCCTTCATGCCGCGACATGAGACATGTATATCCGCCGCCCGGACAGATTACAACCGTAGCGTCAGACTTCTTCTCTGATGCCGGACAAAAATACAGCCTCGGCTCTGACACATTCGATATAGCTCCGTTATTACTATCCATATTCTCAGTGAAATCCACATCGATCGCACATGGCATCTTACCTGCCGGCCATAGCTTTATCTCCTGACGACTATTCTCGTCAGCACTAAGCCCACTGCTTACGCCAATGATAAATGATAAAAGAATAATAATGACTTTTTTTTGCATAATTGTTGAACCTTTCTGTTGATATTATTAACAATAGGGAAATAATAGCATAGTGGTGAAATAATTGCAATGGTCAGTGGCTTTACCATTGAATAGTCAGCCGGTACATATGATAATAATGGTAATTATTCTATGAGTTCACTCAATTCATATAGAGGAATGGTTTTTTATGATTAAAATGGACGTAAAATCGAGTCTTATTATCCAGATTGTACTATTGATATGCCTTATCCATATCTGCGGTTGTACAAAGTTTGAGCCTTCTCAGTTGTATTCTGCTCTGCCTGTTGATATTGAGTTATCAGAAGAACTTAGCGTAAAGGAACTGACACCTGGTGTCATGCTGGTAGAACATAGCTTTCCATATGGTTCAAATTCATTAGTTGTGTATATGGGAGAAAAGTATTATCTGTTAGTTGATACGCCATGTACCGATCAGGCGACGGCTAAGCTGCTTGATTGGTTATATGCTACTTATGGTAATGAAATTTATATTTCCGCTGTAAATACCGGATTTCATATTGATAATCTTGGCGGTAATGAAGAGTTGGCCAAACATTTCATACCTATATGGGGTTCTGATAAGACTTGTGAGCTGTTAGACAGTCGCGGTAAGGAAACTACAGCTATTTCTGCCGAAATGTTCTTAAGTGCTCCTGCTAACAAATACTATTATGATAAGTATCTTGAAGCAGAATATCGTGCTCCAGATCATATTTTCCCTCTTGCAGATGGTCTGCAGATTACGTTTCCCAATGAAACTATTCAGGCCTTTTATCCCGGCCCAAGTCATACTTTTGATAATGTTGTGGTATATTTCCCAAAGCGAAAGCTGCTTTTTGGTGGATGTATGATCAAAACTATGGCTGCCAGAGGGCCTGGTTATAAAGAGGACGCTGACATGGTTCAATGGCCGCTTTCAGTTGCGAAAGTAAAAGATAAATTTGCCGAAATTGATATAGTTGTGCCGGGGCACGGTCCCAGTGGCGGTACAGAATTGCTGGACCATACCATTGAAATCCTGAATATATTCAATGCAAACAACGATTCTAAGTCTTTACACAACTCAAACTGATCATCAGTCAGTTTGAGTAAACAATTGATGCTAATAATAAAAAAGCTCTCAAAATAATCTTTTTGAGAGCTTTTTCTAATTTCTATCCCGATGCACATCGGGGCTATCTATATACTAATCTACGAATTTAGATACAGATCATATGCCGCCGGGAACGGCTTCAATGCCCGCTGGAATATACCCAGCGAATAGGCTATTGCCAGTCCATAGTTGGTTACCGGTACTCCCGCCTGCTTACACAGCATTGTTCTACTGAGCACCTCACGGCGATTGAACATACAGCCCCCGCAATGGATCATAAGCTTATACTCTGACAGATCTGACGGGAAGTCATAGCCCTGAATAACATTTACATCCAGGTCGCCACCAACATACTGCCTTAGCCAGCGAGGGATCTTCACCCGCCCGATATCTTCACATGATGGATGATGCGAGCACGCCTCTGCGATCAGCACCTTATCACCCGGTTTTAGTGTATCGATCACCTTTGTTCCCAGTACAAATTCATTCAGATCGCCTTTATATCTGGCAAAAAGAATTGAAAATGAGGTCATTGGGATCTCTGGTGGGGTATCGGCATCTACTTTCAAAAATGCCTGACTGTCTGTTACTACCAATGCTGGCGGAGTCTTTAGTCGGTCGAGGCTCTCACGAAGTTCTCGCTCTTTTACTACCATACAATATGCATCATTATCCAGCAGGTCGCGAATACAGTTTACCTGCGGCAGAATAAGCCTGCCTTTGGGCGCCTCTTTATCGATCGGAACAACCAAAACCGCCAGTTCTCCTGCTGGCACAAGGTCGCCTAGTATTGTTGGATTATTCAAAAACTCATCTGGTGTCTTCTTTACCAGCAGCTGACGAAGCTGGTCAATACCATCATTTTCCAATGCTGATGTTGTAATATGATCGATCTTCTGCTCTTTTATTGCTTCCAGCACCGAATCTGATGGCTTGCCGAGGTCAGATTTGTTAAAAACTGCAACTATTGGCACATTATACTTACGCAGCTCATCTACCAGTCCTTGTTCATATTGCCCCCAAAGACCATCGGTAACTAATATCGCCAGCTCTGTTCTGCGAAATATCCCGCGTGTCTTCTCGACTCGCATCTCACCCAGGTCACCAACATCATCAACACCGGCCGTATCAATAAATACCACCGGGCCAATAGGTAATAATTCCATTGGCTTTTCGATTGGATCTGTCGTCGTACCCGCAACATTTGATACTATTGCTACCGATTGACGAACGATTGAATTTAATAATGAACTCTTCCCGACATTTCTTCTGCCAAACAGGCCGATGTGTAATCGCATTCCCTTGGGGGTGCTTTGCTGGATCATTTTAATTGCCTTAAATAAATATAGTTACAAAAATCTTTTCTCTAGTGCTATCATTATAATAATTTTTCGTAACCGTTTACGCAAGTACATAATATACTTAGACTAACGTACCATAAACAAGTACTACCGATCAATTTACAAACCATTTAAATTCAGGCGTCGCCTGTAATAAAAAAATCAAACAGTTTCGAGTCCCTATAAACGTCGGGACGAGAATCCTGAGCTTGTTTCTTGTTACTTGTTACTAAACAATTTAAGTTGCTATCAACTTTGGTACCAGTGCATACACTGTGAACGGTTACTCTTTTTCTTATGAATATAAGCACAGAGCAGATAGAATGTCAACTCATTATCTGTTATCTTTGCACTTTGTATTGCGTACTTCGCACTTAATTACTCAAACTGACCGAATCCTTCAGTTTGTATATTGTAATCCACTATCAACAAAGGGCTTAATAATTGGTGATTAGTAGTTAGTTTTTGAAGTCATTCTATTCAACTAATTGCTAAATCCTAAATTCTAAATCCTATCAAACTGACCATCGGTCAGTTTGAGTTATTACCTTTGGATAAAAAAATAACGGGAGAACCCTGTTGGGGGCAGTCCCGTTACATTTCGTTAATACCAGCGAGTAGTGGGTATGCTCAACTGGTATAATTCATTCAACTCAAAGCTAATTATTTCTTTTTGCAGCTTCTTTTAACTGCTTTCTTTGCTACTTTTTTAGCGGCAGGTTTCTTAGCAGCAGCTTTTTTAGGTGCAGCCTTCTTAACTACCTTTTTAGTAACTTTCTTTGCAGCTTTCTTAGGAGCGGCTTTCTTAACTGCTTTTTTTACAGTTTTCTTAGCAGCAGCCTTCTTAACTACTTTTTTAACAGCTTTCTTAGGAGCAGCCTTCTTGACTACTTTCTTGACAGCTTTCTTAGGAGCAGCCTTCTTGACTACTTTCTTAACAGCTTTCTTAGGAGCAGCCTTCTTGACTACTTTCTTAACAGCTTTCTTAGGAGCAGCCTTCTTGACTACTTTCTTGACAGCTTTCTTTGGAGCAGCTTTCTTTACTGCTTTCTTAGCAACTTTCTTAGCGGCTTTTTTAGGAGCGGCTTTTTTGACTACTTTTTTAGCCATAATGTTACCTCCTTCCGGCAACGGAGAAATGAGAGATGTTAAAGAAAAACAACTATTAGTACCCACTTATTACTTTAATACTAATTAACTTTTCAATGATGTCAAAAGTAAAAAACCTCTTGAGTGATAGTTTTTAGTTTCAATACTTCTTTGCAGTTGTTAGCTGGAAATCTTATTTTGTTTTGAAACGTGTGTATGCTATCTGTATTAAGCGGTTTTTTACTACACTTCCTTTATTGTCATTTTTTTGTAAAAACTTAAAAAAAAAATAATATTTATCACAAAACTTTTGAATTAATAACAAAAACGCTGATGAAAAACATCTGCTTCTTTGTTTGTTTATATGAAATGATTTTGAAATTGCAAAGTAAATGAATGCTTATACTATGTTATAATTCAGAATGTCTAAAGTAAAAGAGGTGGATATGAGTTGTGTGTTTTATTGTTTCTTCACTTAACGTGAAACGCAGTTCAATGCGACATTCATAACAGGATTATTTCTTGAAATGCGTTCATAAATACATTGATGACTGTTTATATATTCCTGTTTTTCAGTATCAATAACTTCTATGTCAGGTGTTATGCCTTTTAGATTGAAACTTTCATGCGATGGCGGCAAATATTCTGCTGTTGTAAGCATAACTGCACCTGCATTATGCCTTAGATCGTACACCGTTTGCACCATTGCTTTGCCAAATGTCTTTTCACCTATCACTATTGCACGGCAATTTTGCTTGAGTGCTGCGGTAAATATCTCTGCTGCGCTTGCTGTGTGACGGTTAACTAAAATATAGATTGGTATTTCTTCTGATTTTTTATTATCGGCACCAGCATTGTATGATTTCATTGCTGAAAAGGATCTGATCGAAACTATATTTCCTTCTGATAGAAAAAGATCTGCGGCATTTACTGCTGATGTTACCATCCCGCCGCCATTATTCCTAACATCTATTATCAATGAATCACATTCTTCTGATAGTTCACTCAATGAATTACTTATCTCGCTGTCTGTATTTTTGTCGAAGCTTGTAATTCTGAAATATCCAGTCTTTGTCCCCGATAATATGCATGTATTTCTTACTGTTGAACTGTGAAGTTGTGCTTTTTCTACTGTCAGATCGATATATTTATCATCTCTTTTTACTGTTAACGACATTGTATTATGTGCCGTTAGAAATATACCATCAAATTCATAGTCAGATATGTTATTTAGCTCTACACTATTGAGTTTTATCAGCAGATCACCTGGTAAAATACCTGCTGTTTCTGCTGGACTTCCCGGCAGAATATCAAAGACCAGCGGGTAATCAAAACCACGAAATATCAGGTCTGTTCCTATACCTTCATAATTGCCCTTAAGAGATTCCATCATGGTGTTATATTTTTCGGGCATGATATAATTACTGTACCTGTCAAGGTTTCCGCAAAGTGCAAAGATAGTTTCTATTACCGGCCATGAACTTTCCAGTCCTGTATCCTGGCAATAATCTGATATATTGTTCAGCGTTTGCTTTACTAATGAATAGTCGATATGCACATTGCTCTGCAGCAATGTTCGCTGTTGATCGATGTAGCTCTTGAGCTTTGCCGCCTGCATTGACGAAATATTATATTTTTGTCTTATCTCAGGGTCTGAAGTTACTGCTTTTAGCTCTGTCAAAGCATTGTTCAGCAGTTCATTTGCTGTTATATCGTTATAATAATAGTAATTGATCAGCTGCCATACCTGCAATAGCAGATCAAATGAGTCGGCACGGTTATATTGCTTTACCAAAGTTGAAATATCGTGCTGATGATAACGCTTTTTAACTGCCATTTGTGCCCGAAGCCAGGGGTCTGGCTTATCAGCTGCAAGTTTGGCCTTGGCTCTTTCAAAAATCGTACTGGTGCCTGACATATTTGCGATATCAGAAACATATATTTCATTTTCAGAGTTCTGGCTAATGACTTTGGCCGAACAGATTGCATTTGAATATGCCGGAATTAGTGATGTGAGTGCTGTAAAGATAAGACCCGCCGCTGTCAGGTTGCGAAAAAATCCTTTTTTTGCTCTTCTCTCTAAACTCATAGGTCTCTCAGTTCTCATTCTTTACAATTTATCTCTGTTCGGATATATTATAACTCGTTTGTGCTATAATCCAGATAGAGAAACAGTACAAATGACAAAAAAAAGATAATTGTTCAGGAAAAATACGCACTTATTTTCCTGATAACTGTTACAAACTGCCCGGTTTAACATAGTTTTACGAGTCCGGGACGGAAATATAACGTAAATGTTTATAAAGTAAGTAGAAATGAGGTAATCTAATGACTGATAATAATCTCAGAACCAGACCTTTTGTGCTGGTAATTCGTGATGGATGGGGTTGGAATCCTGATGAAAATCTGCAGAAATACGATGCTACCAAGCTCGCGAATACTCCAAACGATGATCGTTTGAGAAGTGAATATCCTTCCACACTCATCGGTACTAGCGGTGAAGATGTTGGTCTGCCTGCTGGAACTATGGGTAATAGTGAGGTTGGACACCAGAATATTGGTGCCGGCCGTATTGTTTACCAGGAATCTATGCGTTTGACCAAGGCTATACGTGATGGTGAGTTCCAGAAGAATGAAGTTCTTCTTAACGCTATTGCTGACTGTAAGAAAAAAGGCTCCAAGCTCCATCTCATCGGCCTTGCCAGTGATATTGGTGTACACTCTCTGCTTGGTCATCTTTATGCCCTGGTCGAGCTCTGTCGCGATAATGGCCTTACTGAAGTATATATCCACCCTCTTATGGACGGTCGCGACTCACCTCCAAGAAGTGGTAAAGGTTATCTGACCGATATTCAGGCCAAGCTTGATGAGATCGGTGTTGGTAAATTAGCTTCTGTCTCAGGTCGTTTCTATGCTATGGACCGTGACCAGAGATGGGATCGTGTCGAAAAAGCTTTCAATTGTATGCGTTTGGGCAAGGGTGAAAAGGCTGAAAATGCTATTGATCTTATGCAGGCATGTTACGATAAGGATATGACCGACGAATTTGTCGAGCCTACTAACATCGTTGACGCTGACGGCAAGCCAATTGCGACTATTGATGATAATGACGCTGTTGTATTCTTTAATTTCCGTGGTGACCGTCCTCGTGAGATCACCAGAGCTTTTGTTGACCCTGATTTCTCAGGTTTTGATCGTGGCGATAAGCCGGAGTTGGATTATATCTGTCTTACTCAGTATGATGCAACAATTCCAGCTAAAGTTGCTTTTAAAAAGCCTGCGAAGATGAAAAATATTGCCGGCGAACTCTTAAGCCTCGACGGCCTAAAGCAGTTCCGCTGTGCTGAAACTGAAAAGTATGCTCACGTTACTTTCTTCTTCAATGATTACACAGAACCGCCATTCTCTGGTGAAGATCGGCAGATCATTCCATCGCCAAAGGTTAGAACTTACGATGAAAAGCCTGAAATGTCTGCATATGAAGTATGCGACACCGTTATGGCCAAGCTGGAATCAAATGAATATGATATTGTTATCGTAAACTTTGCTAACCCTGATATGGTTGGTCACACTGGTATTATGGAAGCTGCTGTTAAGGCCGCTGAAGTTGTTGATGAATGTGTTGGCAAGATCATTGCCAAGGTTGAAGATATGGGCGGTTCGGCTCTTATTACTGCCGACCACGGCAACCTTGAACTTATGTGGGATGAAAGTACCAATGGCCCTATGACTTCTCATACAACCTATCCTGTACCGCTTATCGTTGTTGATAAGGAGTTCAAAGGCACTAAACTATCAGAAGGTGGTATTCTTGCTGATGTTGTTCCTACCTGCCTGGCTCTTATGGGCCTAGAAAAGCCTGCCGACATGACAGGGAAGAGCCTTCTTGCTTAATTGAAGTTTCTTTATATAGATGATTAAAGCTGTGTATGGGGTAATTACCGTATACAGCTTTTTTTATAGCCTTATAGATATAGGCTGCCTATAATCTTTCTAAGTGCTATATGCTATGGCACGATCAAAATTGATGCATATATGTGGAGTATTGAAAATGAGAAAAATGATGAATATCTTTGTGGTGCTGGCATTGGCATTAACTGCTGGTCAGGCTCTTGCCGACCTCGATGCTATTGTTTTCGGTAATGTTAGTGGTGACCTGCATTTCCATGTTGAGACGTATATCGGTGGAAGCGTTACTGGTATTGGTGAAAGTTCTTATGGTAGTGGTATGACTGGTTTTGACGGCTATTCTCTTATCCTCGCTGGCGATTACAATCAGCAAAATAATAAGATCGACAATGGTAAGGTGCTTTACGGCGGAAACTTTGCCTATCCCAATCTGTTAACCGGCAGTGGCAGCGAAAAGCTCATACATGAAGACCCTGACGTTATCAGGTCATATGTAGATCAAAGCTATTATGTCGGATTATCTCAGGATTATGCCAACTCTACTCCTGCCGGAATCTTAAATAGTGTTTCAAATATGACTTTTAATAATATCGACGGCGTAAATACTCAGGTATACCAAATGTCTGCCGAAGTATTCACCGCCAGAAATGCCAACTTCCAGTTTGCTATAAATGATCCTGACGACACTATTGTTATCAATGTTACCGGGGCCAGCCCCGACGGCAGTATTATTATGGATAATGGTGCTAATTTTAACCTGTCAGATAGTGAGCTGGCTAGTCAGATTATCTGGAACTTTGTTGATGCTGATACCGTTATTCTTAAGACTTTCTATGGTCATATCCTTGCTCCAACTGCAAATTATGTTCAGTCGCAGGGTAATATCTTTGGCGATCTGATTGTTCAGGAACTTAGTGGCAGTGCTCAGATACATTATCTCTCTGGTGGGGTGCCAATTGTTTCCGTTCCGACACCAGGTGCTCTTATGCTCGCCGGATTTGGCGTTATTACAGCTGCCAGACGAAGAGTGCGTTAACGTTACTCAGTTCTGTAGCCTCTGGTATATAAAAGAAAAAAGCCCACTGCATACGATCAGTGGGCTTTTATTTTTTGTAAGCGTTCACGCAATTATATAATATGTGATATGTTACACTTAGACTAAAGTACCATAAATAAGTACTCCCGTTCAACTTACTAACTATTGAAATACAGGCGTAGCCTGTAATATAAAATCAAACAGTTTCGAGCGGTAGCGAGAATCCTGAGCTTGTTTCTTGTTACTTATTACTTGTTACGAAACAATTTAACTTGATATTAACTTTGGTACCAGTGCACACACTGTGAACGGTTGCTGTTTTTTTATTCGTACAAGACAGAATAGTTTTATCGATATGGGAATAATTCCTAATCCCTAATTTCTAATCTTCCAACCTGCTTTTGATATGTCTTAGTATATCTTTTTCCAGTGCCGGGTCATTACCGGATGGACTCCATACTTGGTTGGCAACTTTCTTCTTTTCCAGAAAATATTCATTTGAGAACAGATCGCAGTCTTTTCTAGGCTGATTGGAGTCTGCCAGCGACGAAGTATACAGCTTATTAACTGCAACAGTACATTTTACCTTACTGTCGTCTATATTTAGCGTTACTGTACGCCTGGTGCTTTGGGTGCTGGATTTTGCCAGCCCGCCAGCGTCAACTACATCATTTTTCCAGAATTCGAACCATTGCTTGCTTGGCAGGGGGCTGGTTTCTATTATACCCGCGTCCCTGTTCTGAAAGTTTATGATAAAGCCCCGACTGCGAAGCTCTTCCTTACAGGCCAGCCACACGGCATCGGTATCGTTATCTGAACTCAAACTTACTGGATTTGATATCGGCTCTGGTTTCTGACAGCCTGTTGTATATGCCAGAAAGATAGCTGATAGTATGTATAATAGTTTTTTCTTCATTATAAGTGGGGAGTGAGAGGGTTAAGAATATATGAAAGTTAAGTCAGATACTGTTATTCCTCTTCAAATTCTCTTTCAAGTGTTTTCAAACCTCGTTTAACTGCCATCTTACCGATTGCATTTAGCCTGTCTACAAACAGGGTGCCTTCCAGATGATCTGTCTCATGCTGAAGGATGATCGCAGGAAATTCTGTCGCGTCCATTGTGAACTTATTGCCGTCCAGATCATAAGCTGTTACTGTACATGACTCGGAACGTCTCACCTTGCCTCTTATACCCGGCAGAGACAAACATCCCTCTTCAGAATCGGTACAGCCTATCAGGTTGGTCAGTTCTGGGTTAACCAGTATTTCAGCATCCTCTTTTTTGCCGGTCGGAGATATTACTATCAACCGTAGTGATATACCAATCTGCGGAGCTGCCAGCCCAACACCATCGGAGTCTACCATGATATCTACCATCTTATGGGCGAGTTCAACCACTTTGCTATTAATCTCTTCTACTGGGGCCGCCTGCTGTGCAAGGATCGGGTTCGGGTAGTGGATTATCTTTAGGCTATTAATGTCAGGGATTTCACATTGCATCGTTTTGTATTATTTTCCTTTGTCAATAATATCGTCAGCTGATTGTAAGTCAGTTAATTACTATTTCTTAACCTCTATAACTCTATTAAATTATAGCTTACCATTAAAACGGCTAACAAATAAAAAAAGCAAGTTAAAGAAATCTATGTCGTAAGTCCCTGAAAATACATCATTTAAAATGCGAATAGGATATGCATACAATCGGCTGGCAAATATATCAATATCACATCAGTCGACATTCGTCGGCATTGTAAGTGCTTAGATAGTATCGTCTGAATCAAGAGTGTCTTTCCACAACTCCAGATTTTCCAGGTGGATACTTGTGCCACGGGCCACGCAACCCAGTGGGTCTTCTGCAACCCACACTGCCAACCCGGTAGCATTACTGAGTACCACATCCAGCATTCTCAATAATGCTCCGCCGCCTGCCAGACATATACCGTTATCTATCAGGTCAGCTGCCAACTCCGGCTCAGCCATTTCCAACGTATGAGTTACTGCATCAAGGATCGCTGCGATCGGATCTTTAAGGGCCTCGCGTATTTCTTCGCTGGTTACTACGATTTTTCTTGGCAGGCCAGATATTGTATCGCGACCAGCTATCTCCATCGTTAGTTCCTGCTCTAGCGGAGCTGCTGAACCGATCTGGATCTTGATCTTTTCTGCTCTCGGCTGACCAATGAGTAAGTTGTAAGTCCTTTTCAAATGGTTGATTATAGCTTCGTCGAAATTGTCGCCCGCTACTCTAACCGATTCACTTACACTTACGTCACCAAGTGACATGATCGCCACTTCGGTAGTACCACCACCGATGTCAACTATCATAGAGGCCGTTGGTTCTACGATTGGAAGCCCCGCTCCCATACCAGCGGCTTTTGGTTCCTGGATAAGATAAGCCTTTCTGGCGCCAGCTCTTATGGCTGAATCAAGTACCGCACGTCTCTCAACTGCGGTTATACCAGATGGTACTGCTATTACTACTCGAGGGTGAATAAATCTGCGACGACCGTGTACTTTTTCGATAAAATACTTCAACATCGCCTCTGTGATCTCAAAATCACTGATCACACCATCTTTTAACGGACGGATCGCTGAGATCGATTCTGGAGTTTTTCCTAACATTTCCTTCGCGACCATACCGACGGCTTTACCGTTTTGCAGGACCTGATTCGTTCCTTTGCGCACTGCTACAACGGAAGGCTCGTTGAGAACTATTCCTTCGCCGCGAACACTTACCAGGGTGTTGCATGTGCCAAGGTCAATTCCTATATCTAGTGAGAATTTTCCTAATAGTGAGCTTATCAGCACGTTATCAGTCCTTTCAATACTGGTAATGAGGTTTTTGTACCCTTACTTCGGTACAAAAAACATCCCCATGGCCGGTCCACCGTACGACCGGTCGACAACTTATCTATGTTAAATGGCCTATTTTATCATATTATCTACTAGTTACAAGTAACTAGCAGTAATTATTTTCTACTTTTTTAAGTTTTTTATTAATAAATACTTAAATACTCATATTATTATTACCATTATCCTGCTTCTCCATTATTCTCTATTAGTTTGAAGCTCAGAAAATAGTCATTATCAATGCTAAAAATGATAGTTTTACCTTTATTGTCTGCTGGAAAGTCCTATAATTTACCGATATGTATATGTAAAGTGTTATTCGTAAAGAGGCTAAAACTACTGGAGACTCTAAAAAATGCAGACGATGAAGCAGCTTTCTGTTTTCCTTATAAATAAACCAGGAATTCTTGCCCAGGTTTTGAATGAACTTGCTAATGAAAAAGTTAATATCATTGCTATGACTATGATGGATTCTGTTGAGCATGGTGTTTTGCGTATCGTACCTGCCGATCCTGATCATGCACATTCGATTATTGAACGGATAAATCTTCAGGTAAACTTTACCGACGTGCTGTGCGTTACTATGCCAAATAAGCCTGGTGCCATGGCCGATGTTGCCGGTAAACTTTCTCAACATCATATAAATATTACTTACTGTTATGTCACCTCTGGCGCCAAAGGTGGCAAGACTAATGGTATTTTTAAGGTAGCCGACATTAAAAAGGCGATAAAAGTACTTGAAGGCAATACCGGCGACCCTAAAAAGGCCCAGCCTAAAAAAATTGCCGTCAAAAAAACTGGTTCGAAAAGAAAGTGATTTTTTCTGGTAAGTAATGCCTGGTAATTAGTGGGCTCAGGCCCTTTATGTTGGTTAGGAGTTTGTAGATGTCCGGAAGGATATGGACATATATATTGGGGCTGATTACGTTCTTGGCAATGCCGGCGTTTTCTCAGCTTGCGAATAATGGTCATCAGGTGGTCTCTAGTTTCGATTTTGAAGAAAGAGCTGTCCATTATCAGGACCTCCCGATGTTTTGGAGCAAGATTGTCAATATGGAAGGGTTCCCGCATTATTCTCGCGGTATCCTTTCTCAGGATCGGGCCCATAGCGGAAGTTACAGTTTCAAACTTATCTCTGACGGCGGTAGTGTCGGCTTTGAATATGACAGACGCCGTCAGGTGGTAAAACCAGGTAGCGATTGTCAGGTAACCAGCTATGTATCATTAAAAGATGCCCGCGATTGCCGGGCTCAAATAAGCTGCTTTCTGACTGACCGACTTGGCCGGGAAATTGAGGGTAGCCGCAGGTATTCCAGACTGGTCTCTATCGCTGATCAGACCGGTGGCGATTGGGCCAGAGTTGACGTCTATATTCCCGGCGAGTTCCCCGATGCCAGGTATATTTCCGTTAGTGTTTGGCTATTGCAAAAGAGCCAGTGGGATAAAACCATGGCCGGTGCAAATGTATTCGAACAGAATATCAAGGCGGTCGCTTGGTTTGATGATATTGGTATTTTCCAATTGCCTAGAGTTCTACTCAAAACTGATCAGATAGCAAATGTATTTGGACCGGACGAGGAGCCGATAGTTAAGGTTGAATTGCAGAGTGCCGGTATTCTCGATTATCGCGCAGATATGGTAATACGCGACCGCAACTCTCGTGAAATATTCCATCAGGGCTGGGTTCTATCTGGTGTCGAAGGCGAAATAAAGATAAATGAGTTTCCGCTTGGTGACTTACCTGCCGGATTGTACAAGGCCCGTCTTAAAATATTCTCCTCTGGTGTATTGATCGCCGTTAGGGATATGACTTTTGCCCGACTGGCTCCGCTCCAGACTGGTAACCTCGAAGGTGGTTATGATTTTGGCGTTCTGGCCATGGATGAATATTCCGGCAATATTGATGAGATAATCGAACTATCCAAAAAAATGCAGGCCAAAATAATTAAAATGCCTGTCTGGCGCAGTCCTGCCAGCAGTTCACCTTCCATTCTTACTGTTAAGGATTTCGATAAGCGATTGATCGATCTGGAAGAGTCTCGTATCAGACTTGTAGCAACTTTTGACAAGGTATCCTCCGAGGTCGCTTCCAGTATGGATATGGTCGGCAGTAGTCTCCTTGATGTACTTAGCCAGAACACTCAGGCCTGGCAAAGTGAAATTGAATTCATTCTTGCCCGTTATGCCCTGCAGATCCCTTTCTGGCAGATCGGCCCGGACCATGCTGAAACTATGCAATGGGACCCTCGTGTTAAAAATGTCGCCCAGAAGCTTCGTACTGAATTTGATAAGGTTGTGCGAAACACAAAGTTAAATGTGCCGGTTGAAGCAAACTTTAATGTCTCTTTTGATGATGTGGGAACGCGTTCTGTTACTATGTATGTCCCGTCATCCATTTTGCCCAGTTATATCCCGGACTATATTGACGTTGCTCAGGAAAATGGCTTGTCTGATGTATGGGCCACTATCGAACCGCTCGCTAGTAGTATGTATTTTGAAGATGATGTACTCGTCGATTTTACCAAACGTCTTATCTATGCTGTAAAGTCAGAATGTGAAGCAGTATTTATTCCTCACCCATGGAAAAAGCAGGAAGTAAACGCTATTGAAGGTATAGAAGTAACAGAAAACTTCCTGGTATTTCGTACTGTCTCTGATATGCTCAGTGGTGCGGTTTTACTTGGCGAGTTCGAGCTTACTCATGGTGTACCTGTTCTCTTGTTCGATTGTAACGGACAGGGAGTAATGGTCGTCTGGGATGAACATCATGACCCTCGCTCTGGCGATTTGCCGCGTGAGCTGGAACTATACCTTGGCGAACGCCCGGTTGCAACTGACGTCTTCGGTAACTCTCATTATCTCGCAAAAAATAATGAACGCAGTGTACTCAAACTTACTAACTGGCCTCAGATTGTTAGCGGTATTGACATGGATATTACCATGTTGAGAGCATCTGTCAGGCTTGAACCTTCTGTGCTCGAGTCTAGTATTTTTAGCCAGAGAGCAAGGCTTGTATTTAGTAATCCATTCAATACAACTATTATGGGGGAAGCCAGGATAAAGCTTGATAATGCCGGTCAGAAATACTGGCTTGTTGAACCACAGGTATTTAACTTTGTACTTAAGCCGGGGCAAAATTTTGAAACTGACCTTAAGCTAAAGTTCCCTAGCAGTGAGCAGGGCGGTAACAAAGATTTTGATCTTGGTATCAGGGTCGATGCTGAGCAGAGCTATTACCTTGATATTAAAGTTCCGTTTGTCGTTGATATGAAGGATATTGACGTTAGGGTCTTTGCACGCAAGGTTAATAATAATGATATGATGGTTCAGATGGTAATGACCAACAATGGCACCGAGCAGTATTCAATGGTAACTTTCATGTATTACCCTGATATGGATTATGATGAAAAAAGTGCCCGGCTGGAACCAGGGACGACGATTACTCGTAATTTTATCCTGAGAAATGCAACTGAATGGATTGGTAGATATGTCAGGGTCGGCCTGAGAGATCCTCGCGGCGATAAATGTATAAATTATCAGCTTAAGATTCAATAAAAATATACGGTAGTAGCGTAAGCTATTCACTAACTCATAAATCCTATATTCCCGGTGACTCTATGGAAAACAAAATCAAATATATGAGTAGGGCATTAGAGCTGGCTCGTATGGGAGCTGGTCGTGTTTCACCTAACCCTATGGTTGGTGCTGTTATTGTCAAAGACGATGAAGTGATTGGCGAAGGCTATCATCATACTTTTGGTAATGACCATGCTGAAGTTGATGCTATTAAGTGTTGTAAGAGGCTCGGCAATGACCCTGCTGGCTCGACCATGTATGTCACTCTTGAGCCGTGTTGTCATCATGGTAAAACACCGCCCTGTACTGATGCAATTATTGCCGCTGGTATAACCACCGTTGAAATTGCCACTATCGACGATTTCGACAAGGTGCAGGGACGCGGCGTTGATGTGCTCAGAGATGCCGACATAGCCGTAAATATCGGACTTTGCGAAGAGCAGGCCAGAGAACTAAATGATGGGTTCTTTACTCTGGTTAAGTACGGTAGGCCCATAGTCCTGCTCAAGTGGGCACAAAGCGTCGACGGCAAGATAACCTTCAGAGAAGGTGACGATCGCAGGTGGTTTACCGGCACTGGCTCTCGGATCGATGTGCATAGATTACGCGATCGTTGTGACGCTATCCTCGTAGGCAGCGGCACATGCCTGTGTGATGACCCTATGCTAAATGTTCGGCTTCCCGATGTTAATGCCAGTCGCCTAAAAAGGGTGGTGCTTGACGGCAATCTGGCACTGCCGGCTGACCGTAAACTTTTTAACAGTCCAGAAGCAGGGCCAACGTATATTATGACTACTCGAGCGGCTATCGACTCTAATCCTGACAAGGCCGAGACTCTGGAGACTCTGGGCTGTGAGCTGGTAGTTGTCGAAAAAAATAACTCTGGCCAGCTTGTCCTTACGGATATCCTCGATGAACTGGGACGCCTTGGGGTATGCTACCTTATGGTTGAAGGTGGTGCAAAGGTGCTTGATTCATTTATATCGCAAAAACTTGCTGACCGTGTTATATGTTATCTGGCTCCGGTTTTTGTCGGTGAAGGCCCAGGTGTAGTTTCCGCCGCTTTCTCTACCAGTTTTACACTATCAAATGTCAGCAGCCGCCTTATCGAAGATGATGTAGTTATAGAAGGCAAAATTTGCTACTGATTAACCTAAGTTTCTTTTTAGAAAAGGCTTAGGTATATAGTTTTTTCAGTTTAACTAAATGAAATATAAGAATAAATCAGGCTTGCCCAATCGGTGAGTCTGATTTATCTCTTCTTCCAACCCAACCACTTTTACCTTTTTAGAAAATATACTTGCAAACTACACTCCACCTGCTATAATTTCCCTTCTATCTGTTGCATGGGGCAGCTTATGCAATGGGCCAGGACAGCGCGGATTGCCTGGTACAAGCCTCGACAGATACAGCCACCCGCGTCTTGATTATTTTTTCAAGGCTAGAAGTTGTTGTATTCTTCCCCCTCTTGGCTTGTCCAATCTAATCCCTTGTCCAATAAAGATTTAAATTATTTACTACCCGATGGTGTAATCGGTAACACAGGAGTTTTTGGTACTTCTATTCCAGGTTCGAGTCCTGGTCGGGTAGTATATATATAAATTTCTGGCTTCGGTCAGAGCCTTGCTTTGAAAAATTATTTAACAAGTAGATAGTGAAAGGTTGTACCACTTGAGAA
Organism: Sedimentisphaerales bacterium; assembly: GCA_963667715.1. Classification (GTDB taxonomy): domain Bacteria; phylum Planctomycetota; class Phycisphaerae; order Sedimentisphaerales; family SM23-30; genus JAFGDI01. The sequence goes on from OY763926.1 coordinate 543,308, forward strand.
TTTTTAGCGGTAATGCGAATAAAGAGCTCGCACTAAAAATATGCGAGTATATGGGGCTTGAGCTCGGTAATGCGGATGTAACTCCTTTTCCCGACGGCGAATCTCATGTACGTATTTTTGACGATGTTCGTGGCCAGGATTGCTTTGTAATTCAGCCGACACATTGTCCGGTAAATGATAACCTTATGGAATTACTGGTCTTTATCGATTCGCTGCATCGTGCTTCGGCACGGCGTATTACTGCTGTGCTGCCGTACTACGGCTATGCCAGACAGGATCGCAAAAGCCAGGGGCGTACTCCTATTACCGCTAAGCTGGTTGCTAATATGCTTACCGCTGCTAAGTGTGATCGTGTGCTGGCTATCGACCTGCATGCTGAACAGATTCAGGGTTTCTTCGATATCCCGCTGGATCATCTCACTGCGGTACCTGTTATCAGCAGATATTTCTCTGAGATAAACCTGCCTAATCAGGTTATTGTCTCACCTGATGTTGGTAATATGAAAACTGCTAACGTTTACGCCAGAATACTTGGCGGTGAGCTCGCAGTTATTGATAAACAGAGAAAGAGCGGCAGCGAAGTTGTCATGGGCCATATTATTGGTGATGTCAACGGACGCGATGTTCTTATGTTTGACGATATGATCTCTACTGCAGGTACTATTTGTTCCGCTGCAGAGGTTGTTAAAGATCACGGTGCTAACTCTGTCAGAGTTGCAGCCACTCACGGCGTTTTCGCCGGGCCTGCTCTCGAAAGACTTGCAAGCTCGGTGATCGATGAAGTAGTAGTAACTGATACTATTGCTTTAACAGATGAAGTTAAAAAACTTGATAAATTGAAGGTGCTCTCGGTTGCTCAGCTTATTGGCGAAGCTATCGACAGTATCCATCATGATAAATCAGTTAGTGCAATTTTTAAGAAATACAAATTAATGAGGTAAAGATGTCACAAGCAGTATCATTAAAAGCTGAAAAGCGTACATCATTTGGCCGTCGCAGCACAGTTCAGGCTCGTGCAGCAGGCAAGATGCCGGCAATTGTTTATGGCCACAAGCAGCAGGAAGTTGCAGTATGTGTTGATGCCCATGAACTGAACATGGCTCTGAAGCACCACCACCGTCTTTTTGACCTGGACTTTGGCGATGCTAAGGAAACTGTTATGGTTAAGGATGTTCAGTATAACTATCTTGGCGATACTATCATCCACCTGGACTTCGCGCGTGTTGATATTCACGAAAAAGTTCATGTTCAGGTTGAGGTCGCTCTCAAGGGTACTGCCAAAGGTGCCGGCGAAGGTGGCGTTCTGGAACAGCGTCTCAGCGATATCGAGCTCGAATGTGAAGCTATGAATATCCCGGAAATAATCAAGGTTAACGTTTCTGAACTCGGTGTGGGTGAAGTTCTCACCGCTGGTCAGATCGAACTGCCTGCTGGTTCTTCTCTGGTTACTGATGCTTCTACTCCGGTTGCAGCTGTTGTGGTTGTAGTTGAGAAGGAAGATGTTGAAGGCGAAGAAGGTTCTGATGAGCCGGAAGTTATTGGTCGCCCTGCTGGTGAAGACGAAGAATAATTCGACTGTTTGAATACAGCTTAATATAACAGTTTCATAACATACGAAACTGTAATTTAGAATGGATATATTATATGAAGCTGATAGTCGGATTAGGAAACCCCGGACCTGAATACCGAAATAGCCGCCATAACATTGGTTTTATGGTTGTTGAACGGTTAGCTCAGAAATGGGGGATTGATTTAAGCCGAAATAAGTTCCAGGGCATTTACGGCAATGGAACCTGTGCTTTTGAAAGTGTGGTTTTACTTAAACCGCAAACTTACATGAACCGCAGCGGCGGCAGTGTCCTGCAAGCCATGGTCTTTTATAAGGCCGACCTGGAAGATCTGCTGGTTGTCTATGATGACCTCGCTATCGACCTGGGTGTCTTACGCGGCAGAGCTAAAGGCTCAGCTGGTGGACACAACGGCGTAAAAGATATTATTAACCGCCTTGGATGCGATGACTTCTCTCGTTTGAGAGTAGGCATCGGGGCGCCAAGATTCGGTAATACTGTAAAGCATGTCCTTGGTGACTTTACCGACGATGAACAAAATATCGTCTGTGATTCCATCGCCCGGGCATCGGAGGCAGTTGAATCGTGGGTTAATAATGGTATTAAGGATATGATGAATAGTTTCAACGGATCTGATAAATGATTCGTAGAAAATATAAAGTATATATAATAAACAGTAATATAAATTAAATGTTTGTGCACTTTATGTGCGGGAGGTTGCTTTGAGCAGCAGCGTAGTTCGAAAATATGAAGGAATGTTCCTGGTGGATTCCGCCCTGGCAACAGGAAACTGGAATGGCGTTGTAGAGAGCATCGAAACAGTACTCAAGCGTGCCAATGCCGAATTGCTTTCCCTGAAAAAATGGGATGATTGTAAGCTTTGCTATCCTGTGGCTGGCGTAGCTCGCGGTACTTATGTATTGACTTATTTCGATGCTGATCCTTCAGCTATCACTGGTATTGAACGCGATGTTCAGATCTCAGAAGAAATTCTGCGTGTCCTGATCCTTCGTGCTGATGTTATACCTCAGGATATTCTTGATGCCCCTACTCCACTTGAAAGTGGTAAGGACGATGATAAGAGTATGGATGAAGAAGGAGCTGAAGTAGAATCTGATTCTGATGATTCTGACGTAGAAGAAGTTGAAGCTCCTTCAATTGACGAAATTGAAGACTAAGATTGCACTAGCTATTCAGCATTGTTCAGCCTCGGTTTGTCTATATCAATAGACGCGGGCTTGAGGGTTGCTGTAATGACAGGAGATAGCAATGTCAAGTTATAACAAAGTGATTTTGATGGGTAATCTTGCCCGTGATCCAGAACTGTCCTACTTGCCGAGTCAGACTGCTGTGGTAGAATTCGCTATCGCTACCAGTCATAAGTACCGCGGTGGTGATGGACAGGATCGCGAAGATACCTGTTTTATCGATTGTCGTATGTACGGCAAACGTGCTGAAGTTATTCAGAAGTATTTCACTAAGGGTAAGCCTATCATGATCGAAGGTCGTCTTACCCTTGATCGCTGGGATGCTCCTGATGGCTCTAAACGTTCTAAGCACAGAGTTTTTATTGAAAACTTCACCTTTGTTGGTAGTGGTAACGGCGGCGGAAATTCCGGCGGCGGGTTCAATAATGCTCCTCGTCAGTCCAGTATGGATCAGGTTGGTATGTCTAATAATGATTATGACATTCCTCAGTCGCCTGCTGACGACGATATCCCGTTTTAATGAAGTGATCGGCGGTCTTACGCCGTATAAATATTAGTAAAAATGGTATCTGGTTCAGTCCGGATATAATAAGTTCGGTTCATCATTAGATGGTCCGAGGTTTTAACTTTCAGCGGAGTATTTAACGTGGCTAAAAGAGTTAGTTCTACAAGAGAAAAAAGTGAATGCAGATTCTGCAGATCTAAGACAACTTATATTGATTACAAGGATATCGAGACTCTTTCAAGATTGCTTACTCAGCGTGGTAAGATCTTCTCTCGTAAACGTAGCGGTAACTGTGCTGCTTGTCAGAGAAGAGTTCAGCTGGCGATCAAACGCGCCAGATACATGGCTCTCCTGCCTTATATCAACTAAGTTCAGTCTATAACCGGATCTATCTGGAGAGATGAGCCCGTTGGCTCTCTGTCTATTATCCCTGGTTGACTGTTTGAGTAAATAAATACGATAAAAGTATAAATATTATAGAAAGAGGATTTATAAGATGAAACTCTTATTACTCGAAGATGTACCGAGTCTTGGATATTTCGGTGACGTAGTTGACGTGAAAGACGGCTACGGTCGTAATTACCTGTTGCCTCAGCGCATTGCAGTTGTTCCTACTGATTCTAAGATCAAGGAAATTGAAACTGAACGTGCTCAGCGTGCTGAAGAACGTCGTATCGAACGTGAAGCACTGGTTAAGACCACTGACAAAGTGGCTGACGTTGAGATTAGCATCGAGTCTAATGCTAATGATATTGGTCGCCTTTATGGTTCTGTTACCGAAGCTGATATTGCTAAGGCTCTTCAGAACGCTGGCTATGAAGTGCAGGCCAAGCATATTGCTATGGGACCGCATATCACTCAGCTTGGCTCATTTGATGTGACTTTGAGATTTGCACCAGACCTTAAGGCTAAGATCAAAGTTAACGTCGTAATGCCGGGAGCAATAGTACAGAATGCAGAACCAGAAGAAAAACCGGAAGCAGCCGCTGAAGGAAACGAATAAAGCGAATATGGTTTCACATCCTGCGGCTGAACATAGAATTCCGCCGCAGGATATCGAAGCCGAACAGGCGGTACTGGCTTCAATGCTCCTTAATAAGGAAGCATTGGGCGAGATACTGCAATTGCTTGATCAGGATTGTTTCTACCGACCTGACCACAGCGAACTGTATAATGCTATGCTTGCATTATACGAAGGAAATAAACCGGTAGACCTTATCACTATCAAAGATGAACTACTTCGTCGTGGCAAACTTGAAGCTGTCGGTGGTATCGAGTTCCTCATCTCTATCTCTGAAGCAGTACCCTCTGCCGTTAACGGCATGTATTACGCGCAGATCGTCCATAATAAGGCGCTCCTGCGTACTCTTATCACGGCTGCTAATGATATCAATGAAGCGGCTTTCGCCGGTAGCCTTGAAACGGCCGAGATCCTCGAAGAAGCCGAACGCAAAGTCTTCGAAGTAACTCAGAAAAAGGTTACTAAGCAGGCTTTGGGGATGAAGCAGATCATGAGTGATGTATTTACTTCGCTCGAAACCAGGGATGGGCGTCTTGTTACCGGTTTACCTACCGGCTACACTCAGCTTGATAGTATGACCTGTGGACTTCAGCCTGGTGAAATGATCATTATCGCGGCTCGTCCCAGTATGGGTAAAACCGCTCTCGGTCTGAATATCGCCGAGCATATCGCTGCGGATAATAATATCCCTGTTCTGATCTTCTCTCTTGAAATGTCAGCTCAGATGCTTGCTGAACGTATGCTTGCTGGGCGAGCTCACGTTGACTCTCAGAAGCTTCGTCGTGGTATGCTTAATGACCAAGAGCACGAAATGCTCAGTGTCACCGCCGGCGAACTTGCTACCGCTCCGATGTTTGTTGATGATAGTAGTACTTTATCTCCATTGGAGCTGCGTGCCAAGGCTCGCCGTATGAAAATGCAGCATGATATTCAGCTGATCGTGATCGACTATCTCCAGCTTATGAACGCACCTGGTTGTGAGAGTCGTACTCAGGAAGTTGGTCTTATCTCTCGTCATATCAAAGCCGTTGCACGTGAACTTGAGATCCCTGTTATCGCTATGGCACAGCTTAACCGTGGCCCTGAAGGTCGTGACGGCCATAAGCCGCGTATGAGTGACCTGCGTGAATCGGGTAATATCGAGCAGGATGCCGACGTGGTTATGCTTCTCCATCGTGAAGGTTATTATAAGAAAAAGTCTGCCGAAGCTGAAGCTGAAGCGGCCGGTAACTTTGATATGAATATTGGTGAAGAGATCGATGATACTCTCGCTGAGATCATTATTGAAAAGCAGCGTAACGGTCCAACCGGTGCCGTTGATCTTACCTGGCTCAAACAGTGGACCAGGTTCGTTAATAAATCGCATGCTCCTGAATATTAATTCAGTTAATAAATAGTACAAACCAGTAAACAGTTGAATCTTTACAATTGTTTGCTGGTTTCTTTTTTTAGGATATTAGCAAAAGTGATTGATGTCTATTTGCACAAGTTGGTCGTCCCTGCCGAAGCTATTGATATGAATCAGCATGTCAATAACCTACAGTATATCCGCTGGACTCTTCACGCTGCCATCGCCCATTCTGCCGCTAATGGCTGGGATACTCAGAGATATAAACAATATGGTGCATGGTGGGTGGTCAGAGCACATAACTTCACATATTTCAGACCATCATTTGAAGGTGAATCTGTAGTTGTAAAGACCTGGGTTGCTGATATGCAGAAGGTTCGCTCGCTGCGTAAATACCTGATCATCCGACCAGAAGATAGTGCTGTACTAGTCCGCGGCGAAACTCAATGGGCACTTGTTAACGCCACCGGCAAACCAGTACCCATCACCAAAGAAATCTCAAACTGCTTCCCAATAGTAACCCCAGAAAACGAACCCGGCCTTGAATGCTAAAGTAGTTCCCTATTATTAATTCAAACAGTTTCGAGCGGTAGCGAGAATCCAGAGCTTGTTTCTTGTTACTTATTACTTGTTACTAAGCAATTTAAGTTGCTATTAACTTTGGTACCAGTGCATACTCAGTCAACGGTTAGCTTTCATCTATGAATTAAATCCCGTAGATGGCTTTGTAATAAGTACTGACCCAATAGAAAAATAAAATCTATTCTTCGTAAAATTCCCATTCAAATTCGGGAATGTAAGATAATATAAACTGTCATTTACTCCCCACTCAACCTGTTGATAAATCCAGCCAGCCCCAAACTGGCGGTTATCCCGTCCAAAAAAAACGACCAGATGCCGCCGAAACGAAGCAATGTGTCTGGCTATTGCACCGTTTCGGTCTGGTTCGACATCTGGTCTTGTGGTTTATCTATGTTGTTGTTTAGGAGTAAAATTTAAGTTCTACATTCTCTTCGTCCTTCTGGGTCATTTCAAATAATCCGTTGTGAATAAAATTCAACCCTGACTCAACGGCGGCATCTGTTAACTGTTTGACTACTTCCTCTCGGTCATCTTCATTGCTATCAATATTGAAATAGAAATAAACGTCCTCTCCCTTTTCGCCCATCTGAAGGATAAATGCACTATGTGATACATAAACTATATCTTCATAAGCGTAGGTTACTTCCAGGCCCATTTTTTCCAGTACAGCTGAAATATGCCCTAGTGGTCTGTATGGTATTGTCATTTCTTTCCTCAAGCAGTTATGCCTTTTCTCTTACGGCAACCCGCTGCTGCCGTCTCGCTCACTATTACATATGCAATCACCGTGCCAAAATCTATAAATCACTAAAGTGCTGTAATGTAATGACTTACCGTTTTTACCCGCTTTTAGAAGTGTGACAAAAATGTCGCCTCAGTTTTTTATTCTACAAAAAATTCACAAAAAATGCTTTGTTTTCTGGCATATAATAACGGTATTTCCAAATGCCGTATTATTAGTTATAATTACCTCAGAAAAAGAGAGTTTGTAACCTTCCACGCCGTTACAAAGTGTTTCCATGGAGAGAGTATGAATAAGTTTTACTGTTTGATTATTATGACATTATTGTTTTCGTTTGCAGGTTGTACTGCCGATGATCATTCCCTGACCAACCCCGTTGCTCCCGACGGCCACGATCCTTGGGTTATTCAGCATCAGGGAACCTACTATTACTGTTATAGCAGGGGTAGAGGGGTATATGTTAACAGCAGTACCGACCTGGTAGATGCTTTGCAGTTTAATGGTAAACGAGTATGGTCGGCCCCGCGTGGTAAGGAATATTCACGTGAAATATGGGCTCCCGAGCTACACTTCATAAATGGAAAGTGGTATATTTATGTCGCCGCTGATGATGGTGACAATGCCAACCACCGTATGTACGCACTCGTTGGCCGTAGTGAAAACCCGCTCGATGAATTTTTACTGGCCGGCAAACTATCTGACCCGACTGATAAATGGGCTATCGACGGCACAGTTATGCAATATAATGACAAGCTCTACTTTATCTGGTCTGGCTGGGAAGGGGATGTCGATGTTAGGCAGGATCTATATATCGCACGCATGGATACCCCGCTTACTATAAATAGCGAACGTGTGCTTATCTCTCAACCTGAATACGATTGGGAAAAAGTTGAGACACCGCTGGTTAATGAAGGCCCCCAGGTTCTTACCAACTCTGACGGCGAAAAGTTCATAATCTATTCCGCCAGTGGCAGCTGGTCCGACAGCTATTGTCTTGGCCAGCTAAAACTAGTTGGCGATGATCCTATGAAAAAGGAAAACTGGCAGAAAAAGAGTGTACCTGTTTTCGCCGGAACCGATAAAGTATTCTCGCCCGGCCATGCATCATTCACCAAATCACCTGACCTCAAAGAAGATTGGATCGTATATCATACTGCCAAACGAAAAGGCTCCGGCTGGGACAGAGACACAAACATAAAACGCTTCACCTGGGACTCCGAAAACAACCCCATCTTCGGCACCCCTCTCAATAAAGGAGAAAAGTTCCAGCCACCATCAGCAGAATAAAGCTAACCTCTTAAATTTGCTTTTATGCCTCGATCGACATATCGCCAGTACTATGTACAAATAGCACTCTCGGAATATCGCCGGTCAAATTATTTAGACTATCCAGAATATCATCCGGTAGCTCTTGCGGTTCGGCCAGCCCCAATATACATAGTGCAGACTCCTTGCTTTCCCGATGCAGGCATTCTGCAAAATTATCGCTTACTATTACTGTTGGCTCTACTGCTATTCTCGCCGCCTCGGCCAGCTCTGTCAGATATGCCACCGTCTTCTCCTGACCGGCCTGATCTTTTATCATACGAAGCAGCCTTATCTTGCATCCACGGCATTGATTATTCGTTCTCAGCAGATGTGCCAGCAGTATCATCAAACTGCCATTACTCAGCCCCAGCCACCATACATCAATATTACCGCGAGGGATCTGCCACATATTACCTTCGCTCAGATTACACATCTTCAATATCGCCACGCTTCTTCCCAGCTTATTAACATTACGCAGCGAATTGATTACCTCACTTTTCTCTATCTCGTTAGTTGGCCAGTTGAATAATATCAGGTTTGGTCGTATCGCGCCTATACCGCAGCATTGTACCAGTGCTGTTATCCCTTCTTCTGTCGTATCGGCTATGGTAACAGCTGGAAATGCGTCCAGCTGATTTTCCGCTATCTTCTTTCTTAACATTCGCAATGCCCGGGCATGGGTTTCCAGTGCATCTTCCGCTTCAGTTGTTATCACCTGTCCAAGTAGTAGTAACCCATTTCTCCCTGCTAAAAAACTAGCCATCGCCGCTGCCGGAAAGACCTCTGCCCGGTGCATCTCAAATGCCAGGATAGTCGGCCGCCAGTTCTTCGGATGATACTTCTCAGTTTCCAGACAGAGCAGATTACGTCTTACTCTTTCCAGTGCCGAACCACTGTTTATATCGCCCCAGTTAGATTCGATCTCATGCTTTTGCAGGTTACGATATAGCAGCGTCATTATCACTATCGCCGCTATTGCCCACGGCAGATCGATCAGCAGCATTGCCCCCAAACACAATATCGCACCCGCCAGCGACATACTCCAATGCCGAAAACGAAACGTTGGTCTGTAGCTTGGGTTCCCGCTCAGGTCTTCCTTGAACGCCGCAAAGTTCAGCGCCCCATAGGTTATCATAAAGAACATCGTGATTATTGGTGCTATGATATTCAGATCACCTACCAGCACTCCGGCCTCTGCGATTATAAATGATAATATTATCGCACGTCTTGGCTCACCTGTTTTTTTACTGCCCGGGATAAATATATTCAATATCCAGAATATCCTGTCCCTGGCCATCGCCTGCAATATCCTCGGCGCTCCCATCATACTGCCCAGTGCCGATGAAAGCGTAGCGGCAAATATACCCGCCATTATCATCGCCGGCGAAATCGACATCTCTGATATTATCATAGCATTATTCAGCAGCTCTTCCCGTCGACAGCCAAAACCAAGCAGTAGGGCAAAGCCTATATACACCACAGCAGTTACCAATATCGATAGCAGTGTTCCCTTTGGGATAGACCGTGCCGGGTTTGCCAGATCACCTGACATATTCGCTCCCGCCATTATCCCCGTTGCCGCCGGGAAAAACAGAGCGAACATGGTCCACAAACTCTGCCCTTCGCTATATTGTGGCCATAAATTCTCTTGCATAAGATCTACACTACAACTGTTCCCGCTGCCAATTACAAATGCCCCGATCGCCGCTGCCAGTATCGCCAGTATAAAATACTGTACCTTAATCGTCCACGCCGCGCCAATATAAACACATATAAATACTATAGCATTTACTATCGTTGCAATTGTCGTAAAGTTGTTCGCTACCACCGGGCTTAGCACACTCAAAGCTTCTGTAAAACCGATCACATATAGTGCTATCGATACTGCCTGTGATAAAAAGAAAACCAGCCCGATAGCACCACCAAACTCAACACCAAGCGAACGACTTATCAGATAATACGCGCCCCCGCCTTTTACTCTTGTATTGGTCGCGATTGCGGACAGTGATAGTGATGTGAGTGTAGTTACCAGCTTTGCCATCAGTACTATAGCAATACCATACACGATACCGGCATTACCTATAACGATACCAAAACGTAAAAACATTATTACGCCCAGGATCGTTAGTGTACATGGTGTAAAAACGCCGCCGAATGTCCCGAATTTGTTCGTTTTCTCTGACATACTATACCCGTTGTTTTTTTTAAGAATACTTGCTAATAATTATACTTCGCCAGATTCCCAAATGTAAACAAAAAAATACCACCCAGCTTAAGCAGCTAACATAACAGAAATAAAGGGTACCTAACTTCTAACTTCTAAATCCTAACTTCTGTTTTAACTTTCTTTCCTGTTTAACCTGTTAAATGGCATTATAGTATAAGCGATAGGGCGGGTAAGGATAGATACTACCTGCATAGTTGAGGTCTCATGCCTCAGACCAAGCTTCAGTCTCAAACGATGCGGTATTAAAAATAGTAACGCTGTTATAATAAACAGCAGATCATAATTATTAATATTGCTCCCTGCGATATTAAATGAAAGATCTTCAAACAATATAAGTATCCCCGCTCCCATAAACGGCGCGATTCCCCACGTAATAAATGATATATTATTAATTATCACCAGGTGGCTTGGCTTATCTGCCGGTATCTCACTTAACAAGTAGCGGGATTGTGCCAGATAATTTCCACCATTAAAGATGCTATAGAAAAAGTGTAGCGTATATACCAGTACTACCGAAATTGTACCCTCACCAACAAATATCCAGCAAAGGGTTACCAGCGATATAGCGATATGACTTAGACCAAAGATAAATCTGTTTCCATATCTGTCGGCCAGCTTACCCCAGGTTCGCAGCGATATTATCGCACCAACATTCACCATGGCAACTGCACCCAATATCAACCCGTCGCTATAGCCCAGCTCCTTGAGCATCTTTATCTTGAATGTCTCACATATCGTTATCGCTACTGCATAGCTAAGCAGATAGCTGAGCATCGGCCTTATTTTCCTGTCCTGAAAAAAGCTGACTACCAGTTTCCAGGCTGAAGCAACTTCACTTTTAGGCTTCGGTGGGATAGTCTCTGCCACATAGAAAAAACTAACTGCTCTTATCGTATAGTATATTATCCCGACAATGAATATTATCCGGTAATGATGCCATTGTGATTCCTTACCCAGATAAAACGACACTGCCAGTACCATTATCAGATTCGATATCTGCCACGCTGTCCGAAAATTACCAAAGAATCTACCACGCAATCGCTCGGGAATATTATCCTGCAGCAGTGGAAACCAACCCGGTACACCCATAGCATTCGCTATACTCATTAGCAATATACTGCTTATGATCAACCATATACACGTACTGTTCTGCCATATACCCGCATACTCCGGCACAAGTAATATCGGAGCTATCAATACTGTACCCAGCGTGTAGCCAAAGGTCAGTACCGCTTTCTTACCCCGATATTCTGCTATCGGCAGTGTTAACATGCCAAAGATCAGCGGAACCAGCCAGACACATTGTAGAATACTAAGATGAAACTCGCTGCCGCCCAGCTTTATTACTGCCAGCGACAATATCGCCGGAGAAATACAAGCACTGCCGGCCATACCGAAGATTGCCGTACAGTATATCGCCTTTATACTTCGCCTGTGCAGCTGTCTTGATAGTTTTATCCTGTTATGTTCTGACATTGTTATCCGGGCTCTTGACCGTATCACATTTATTATTCTCGGCTACCTTAAACTCGACCGATGTATGACCTCATAACTTGGCCCATCCGGCTCAAGTGTACTATTGAATATAGTAAGCGATTCCACTCCCTGACAACCAAAGGGCAGCACATGAAGATTCTCTACTATATTACAGGCATACTTACCCGTTTCTGCCAATTTTATTCTTGCCAGCGTGGCGTGCGGATTAAACTTACGACCTTCCTTTGGGATCTCCAGTTTATCCAGCTCCTCTTCCACCGAATTATATAGCCCCTTGAGCTGGTCCTGACCGCTGGTCAACCCAGCCCAGATCACTCTCGCTGCTCCGTGCGGCGGGAATGTACCTACTTCACCCAGCTCAATATCAAACTGCTCATGGGCCTGTGCCGCTTTGTCACAGCTTTTGCACACCTCATTTATCTTACTGTCATCAATATCGCCCAGAAACTTTATTGTAAGATGCATATTATCTGACTTCACCCATTTGAGACCTTTATCATGGCCCCACAGCTCTGTCTGGAGCTGCTTACGCAGTGCAGATAGGTTGTTAACGATAAAGTCTTCTAGTTCAATAGCAATAAAACATCTCATAGACACAGTATAAATTCCTCATATAGCAAAAAGGTAGCACAAGTCCCGAAGCACATCGGGACTTGTGATTCATGATACAAACTTCGCCAATCATCTTAACTAATTCGGTATGCAAGTTACATAATAATTTGACATTTTCTTCTAGCCAACACCCCCAATACCTTTTCTTAGTTTCCAGCCCACAGTATAAATGAGTTTATCCAGCTTTGAAACTCATTTTCTTACAGTTTAGTAGCGAATTACCATAAAAAAACGCCGGGTGTCAACTCCCGGCGTATAGTAGCTTTTATGTCGCCAGCTTATACTGGCCAATATTACATAGTCTCAGTTCAACTCTACCTGCATAGCCTTGGCCAGCTTCTGGGCGGTATCACTGTTTTTATACATACCGTCAAATCGCCACGATTCACAACCGATAGAATATACCGGGATCGGCATCGCTGTATGGCTATATGTGCTCCATGATATACCAGCTTTACGATTAATTATGTGAGTTATGGTTACTGTAAGAGGTTCATACCCGCCATAGAGCAGGTATGTCTCATCATTATTAGTACGTCTGCTTGTCATTGTCTGGTCATACGCCTTCTCCAGCAGTTCTTTTTCATAGCCGCTTAGCTTTGCATATTCCAGCCCGAAAGCATCGTTTATCTTGTCCTTTATTGTTCCATCCATATTATCCGCGTCAGATTTCCAATTAGCATTTTCTTTGTACTTCCTTAATACTTCATTATTAAACGCTTCAAATGACATCTTCTGACCGGCCATAGCTTCAAAGGCTGTTTCGTAATGCATACCTGCAAAGCCCATTGCCAGACCGCCGGTTTCGTGGTCTCCTGTAACTACTATCAGAGTCTCATCTTTATGATCATTATAAAAATCAAGTGCGACCTTAACCGCTTTGTCAAAGGCAATTACGTCAAGTAATGCGGTCTTGGCATCGTTGGCATGACATGCCCAGTCGATCTTACCACCTTCGATCATCATAAAGAACCCGTTTGGATTATCCAGTAGTCTTATACCTTCAGATGTATAATCAGCAAGAGACATATCTGATATAGGGCGGTCTATATCGTATGGCATAGCCCAGCTGCCGTCCAGATAGTCTTTGCTATAGGCATATGTCTTTGTCCCCGGTGCTATATTGGCCAGTTCCTTACGACTTGTAGCTATGGTAAAACCGTTTTTGCGAGCGTTTTCCACAGGATCGTTCTCTGCGACAGCCGCCGATCTGCCTGGCTGGTAATACCTCTTACCATTCTTGATACGTTCGCCTTTCATACCGCCGCCGCCAAAATAATCGAACCCGGAATCACCCAGTGCCATAGATATCTGCCAGTAAAAGTCCCGGCTTGGCTCATGGGCGTAAAATGCCGCCGGTGTTGCATGGTCGATTGATACGCTGCTGACTATACCAACCTTCATTCCCTTATCTCTGGCCTTCTCGGCAATTGAGCTTATTACAGACGAGTGCTCTGAGTTCATGCCGATAGTGCCGCAGCTGGTCTTCTGGCCACATGCCATTGCTGTACCTGCCGCCGCAGAGTCTGTTATCAGCCTGTTGGTTGCGTAAGTAACCTGTAGTCCGATAACCGGCATCTGCGTAATGTTTAATCTGGTAACGCCAGTTTTACCCTCTACGTCTGGCCCGATTGTATTCTGTTGGATATAGGCCTCTGCTGTATGAACCTGAGTCGAAGACATTCCATCACCGATCAGAAAGAATACATATTTAGGGCTCTTTATCTCGCCATTCTGGGCAAAGCTAAGTGTTGTAAATGTAAATATTAACGCTACTATTCGCAGGATTATTCTTTTCATTTTCTCTCATTTCTAGGTAGGGTTTTGTAGCAATGTACTATTGAGGTCAATATTATTTCGTTTTGAACTATCGCCCGCTTTGCGGATATAATCGCTTATTGCTAAGCTTATGACCAATTATACTATTTCTATATTAATTAGTCATTATTTGTTCTTTTGTTAACTAAAAAATACAGAGAAATGTTAAAATTACGTTAGAAAAGCTGTCCATCGTTGTTTTTCGGCGATTTTTGGCTATAATCTCTGGCTATGCAGAAAACTTTTTATATTGAAACTATTGGCTGTCAGATGAACAAGCTCGATTCTGAACTTGTTGTTGGTGAGTTGCAAAACCTTGGATATCAACAGGTTGCAACTACCGATGACGCATCTGTTATCATTTACAATACCTGCTCTGTTCGCCAACATGCCGAAGATAAGGTACTTACAAAGATCAGCCAGCTCAAAAAACGCTACCAGACCAGTCGTGATTTTGTACTTGCCGTAATTGGCTGTATGGCTCAGCGACTTGGACAGGTGCTTCTTGACGATTACCCACAGGTCACCATCGTGACCAGTCCCAGCAGGATTTACGAGCTCGCCAGCAAAATTGACCACGCCTGGCACGAACGTAGCGGGAGCCCCGAAAAGAAAAAACTCGATTGTCGTTCCGTCGCCAGTAATCAGGATGCTGACCACGCCGGCTTGGAAAGATTAGATTCTTATCGCGAAAGACCGGAAGTAGACCATCCTTTCATGGCCTTCGTACGTATTATGAGAGGTTGTAATAATTTCTGTAGCTATTGTATCGTACCGCATGTCAGAGGTAGGGAAAGCTCTCGACATCCTGACAGTGTTTACGACGAGGTATCAAAGCTGGTCGATAATGGCGTGAAAGAGATTACTCTTCTCGGCCAGGCCGTTAATAAATACGACTTCCAGGATAGCTCCGGCCGATATCTTATGTCTGACTTATTGTATAAGTTACATGATATAAATGGTTTAGAGCGTTTGCGGTTTGTTACTAGCTATCCCGGCAATTTCGATAAACAGTGTATAGAAGCTATGGCTGAGCTGGAAAAGGTGTGCCCATATCTCCATATGCCAGCCCAATCTGGCTCTGACGCGATGCTCAAAAGAATGAACCGCCATTATACCATCGCTCAGTATATGGACATAATCGAGATGGCCCGTGAAAAAGTGGCTGATATCTCTTTCGCTGGCGATTTTATCTGCGGCTTCAGCGGCGAAACCGACCAGGATCATCAAATGACCCTGGAACTTATCAAAAAAGTCAGGTATAAAAACTGTTTCGCATTCAAATATTCTGTCAGACCCGGCACAAAAGCGGCGGACGCATTCCCTGACGATGTCCCGGAAGATGTTAAACAGGCCAGACTTGCAGAGTTACTCGATCTGCAAAGGAAGATTTCACACGAAGATAATGCCAAACTGGCCGGCTCGACTATGAAAGTCCTTGTCGAGGGCAGGAGCAAGAGCCCGCACCTTGCTGGTGGTATAGCTGGCATGAACGATTCATCACTTCCTCAGCTTATTGGCCGTACTGGTGGCGATCATATCGTTGTTTTTAATGGCGATGATTCCCTTGCTGGAAAGATAGTTGAAGTTCAGATTCTAGACGCTTCATCACTTACCCTTTTTGGAAAAATAATCTAATTTTGATTTTTTTATAAAGGCCGTTATCAGTATTGATAATGGCCTATTTTTTGGAATCAGTGTTATTGTTTTAGCTTGTTGCTCGTATTGGTCTGTTTTTGCCTGTTTGTGTTGTTTTACCTGCGGTTTTACTGTGTAATTGCGTACTATTCTTCTATTTATGTGGTTTTAGTTCCATTGTCTCTCATTTCTCATAAGCGATATTTCGCTGTTTTTTTTAACTTTACTACTATATTTTTACTGGCAATATGCCGATATAGCCGTTATAACCGAATATGACGTATATTGTGCATGTTCTAGTTTAGTTTTTTTTGACTTTCAGACGCGTTAGTCCAATAATTTAATCGGATTAGCGTTTATTTTAGTGTTATTTTGTTTAGAGCTGTATCTCTGGTGAGATATGTTTGAACAATATAGAGTGTGTAAATATATAAATGTCTATTGCTCAAACTGACCTGATGCTACAGTTTGTATATTGTAATCGACTACCAAAAAAGGACTTAAGAATTGGTAATTAGTAGTTAATTATTGAAGGCAATATATTCAACTAATTGCTAAATTCTAAATCCTAAATCCTATCAACTGACCATCGGTCAGGTTGATTAAATTATATGCTTGGAGGTATGATTTGAAGACTAATCTTAAATTTACTGTTACTTTAGCATTGATATTGGCTTTTGCTGCCCCTGCATTTTCCGCTTTGCTCTTCAGCGATAAGCCAAACGAGTTTATCAATTCTGACCATTCTACTGATACTTACTATGTCGGATTTATGCTGCCTACTATTGTTTCAAACTTCAATCTTGGCCCTCAAGGTGTTGTCGAGGCGGTATCAGCTTACGGCGTATCGAGCCTTTTACTTCCTGAGGGTACGGTCTTAAATGATGTGCAACTTTATAATGGCTCTTCTGCCGCTGTTGCCGGCACTGACATTGGCGGATCTCTAAAGCTTTTCGGCGAAAGTATGGCTGTTGTCAATGCTGGAACTATTGCAGATTCTGTTGAAACTTCTGATGGTAGCATTGCTTATATCGTCGGAACTGGTTTTGTGGTCAATTCCATACCTGTTTCGATTGATACAGGACTCAGCTCTATCGCCCCCGCAGGTAACATCTCAGGCGTACTAGAGAACGGTGACCCTATAAATGTTACATATTCTATAGCGGATAATGCTGATGTGGTTTTAATTGTATTACCCGAACCTACCGTTTTTTGCTTCCTTATTATAGGTAGCCTGTTACTATTGAGAAGAAGCCACGCCTGCTAATAAATTATAGCTAGCACAAGTACCGAAATAACAACGCTTTCCCCCCGTAGAGACGCAATACATTGCGTCTCCTAATGCCAACATCTCAACCCAAATCGCAATCGCCAACCAACCCCTCCGCGCAAGAGTACCGGCCTTTTAGCCGGTTCTTTAGTCTTCTTCCTTTTAGGTAGCACAAGCGTCCTCGCTTGTGATTCTTAGATTTACATTGCAAAACGTTAAAAAACTATGAATTGAATGCTATACAAGGTATTGACTTTCTCTTTTGGGCAACACGCCCGCTCAATTTGAACTTTCCTCTTCGACCTGGGCTATTTCCTTTGCCATTTCTGCCTGCTTAGGTAGATGCCCGCCAAAGATCGGTACCAGCCCGCCCGGAGCAGAACTTATATATATCATCATTCTATTAAGGATTGTTAACGCTATTACTCTGGCCTCCAGTTGTTCCGGACTCTCAAAAGCTGAGCTGTCAGCTGCTGCAATAAAGAACGGAACCATTAAGTTCTCGATCACTCCCAAACCGCCCGGTACCGGAACCGCTGCACTTATTACCCAGACTATCGGCATGATCGTTAGGCAGTGAAGCAGTGATATCCCTTTTATATCAAGAGCGATCGTCAGTAGCCATACTGAACTTATCGCCAGTGTTTGAGCGGTAAAGGTGATCAATAACGCCACAACAACTCCGCCCGGCCGTCTCTTATATATTGCTATCCCCTTATCTATCTCCTGGAGCTTCTTCTGGAAGGGGAGTTTTTGCAAGAGTAGCGAAATACGCAATGTTTTACGGATTCGCTTGCTGGCGATTAAGCAGCCGGAAATGGCTATTGTACTTATAATGACAATAATGATTAGCTTGATATCTATATTAAACCCACGAACGGGCAACCTAAAGCTGTTCTTCAATGATAGAGCTGCTATGCTGCCTAGCACTAGTGTCCCGGTTAGTCCCAGCACGCGGTCGAATAATACGGACAAGGCCGCATGGATCTTTTTCTCTGGCTGACAGTGATGAGTAGCGTACCACGCCTTGAGAATATCTCCACCCACCGAACCCGGCATGAAATTATTATAGAACAATCCCAGGAATGTTAGCCTTGCCGCCTGTGGAAATGGTATCAATATGTCATGAGACCTTAACAGTGATGTCCACCGTTTTGCTAACGCTGCCTGCACACAGGTAAATAGCACTACTGCCAGTATGAGCCATCTTGGATTGGATTTGGTGAGGGCATTTGTCACCATTTCCATGTCCATTCCTCTTATCAGCCATGCTACTGCAAGTGCGGATATTCCGAGCCATAGAAAATTTTTGAGCTTTTTTGCCATAGACTACGTATTATAGATAATCAGATGGATAAATTTAAGGAAATAATTATATTCATCGTTGCCCTACGGCTAATAGTAAAATAAAATAAGAATTAACTAACCTGCTTATGCGGTTGGTGACGAATAAATAGTATGGGTACCTAAAAAACAGCTGGTTTTCCAAACTAGATAATAATTGGTTCGGAACTAAATTTTGGCCTGACCATGTATTTTAGGGTAACCATTCACATGATTATAGTAATAAAAAATATGACATGCAGTGATGCGAAGCATAAATAAGTTTCTGTCTGCTTTACGCTCATATCTTAAGCTGGCGTAGCCTGAAAAAAAAGATAGTCTCGAGCGAAGCGAGAACCCTGAGCTTATTTCTTGTTACTTATTTCTTGTTACTAAGCAAGTTAGCTCATAGTTAACATTGTTTTTATGCAAGCGTTGTGAACGTTATTTTTTGGACTTTTCGCTATCTAAAGGAAAAGGTAATATTTGAAACAGACAACTGCAAAACTTATCCTTTCTGCCTTGGCTTTTTCTCTGGCCACGCCGTTTCCAGTTTCAGCTGACGAGGTCACAGCTGAAGATGTTATGGCAAAGGTATTGCTCGATAATGCTGTTGGGTCCGATATTAAACAGGAAAATGCTTTTGTACTGCTCTCTACCGAGGCTGGCTGCCAGCGTCTGGTGGATATCCTTGGCCAGCAGGGCTATAACGATACTCGCAAAGTAATTTGCTTGGCTATTTCTCGTTATAACCCCGGCGGCTTATTTGCCAGTAGCAAAAATTTGCCAGTTACTTTCCTGGAACCTCTATTTAAATGTCTATATTCTGAAGATCAGTCGCTATCTGATGCCGCTGCTGCCGCCTTGGCTGTTGCCTTTCCCGATACTGCCTTACCTCGACTTGCTGGTACCGCTGTTTCCGCTGATCTCGAAACTCCATATCGCCTCGCTGCTATTGCCGCGATCGAACGCTTCTCCGGCCGCGAGGCTCTGCTGGATCTCGCCGAACTTCTGCAAGACCCTCAACCGCAGATCCGCGAAAGGGCGATTGATGCCGTTTGTAGAAGAATGGTTATTGACCGGGACAAATTTGATATTAAAAAGTTTATCGATGTTGAGCTGCCGAATCTCCGCTGGATGAGCGATGTAGATTTTCTGCTCCATCAGGCACGTCGCCTTTCTATGAATAATAAGCTACTGAACTCTGAAGTTGAAAATACTCAACAGCAGGTTCTTTATTGGCAGGCAAAATATCTCCGGGCTGAAACCGACCGTTTCAACTCTTTGGCTCCTGAAAATAAGCTCACCATGCTGCAGAACCGGCTCGAGCCTCAACAGGATAAACCCATTAGGCAGTGGGCCGCTAGCCAGCTTGTTACCTGGGGTAACTCTGCTACTGCTCGTGAAGGTATTGTCGCCGAAGGTGTTGTCAAGCTGCTCGGTGATTATGTCTCTGATAGCGAAGATTTTGTCCGCTCCTCCGTTGCTGAGGCGCTGGGGGTCTTTGGCTATAAGTCAGATTCTGGCCAGCTTATCCAGAAGCTTCTCGAACAGCTAAAGGTAGAAGAGAGTTTCCCTTGTCAGCGGTCCATGCTCAATACCCTTGGTCAGCTTCAGTATGCGCCGGCTCTTGAGCAGTGTGTGCTTATCTGGGAAAATAGTGGGTCTGACGAGATCGCTGCCGCAGCAATTTCGGCAGCCGGAAAAATGTCTGGTAAACTTACCGCTGACGATTCTGGCCGTATTGAGCTATTGGTGCGTTCTATCACAGATAATTTCAATCGTGCCTCTGACCAGCCAGCCCTAAAGGTAGCTGTTTATCAAGCCATTCGCAAAATAATCGAAACTGAAAGATGGCGTAAGCTTTCCTCTGAATCGTTTGGCGACTTGATCGATGCCGGACTTAAAGATGAGCTAGCCGATGTCAGGGCGATGTCTGTTCATGCTTGCGTTGCCTTGAGTGGAAGTAGTTCTGTTTCTACTATACTCGATATGGATCTGCTTAACGACTCTGAAGCTGCTGTCCGGTTTGCGGTTATTACCGCTGTTGACAGTAGCGGCTCGCCGGAGTTTCTCGCTCGTCTGAAAGATCGCTTTATTGTAGAGTCTAGCAGCGATGTGAAAGGGCGGCTGCAGGAAGCTATCCGCAAGATTCTTGCTAGTATGCCTGTTAACGATGTTTATAACTGGGGACTCTCTTTAGCTGGTGCCGATGAAGCTGTGCGGGTCTTAAAGACCCAGGTTGCCGCGATTCTTGTCGATAAGGTCGCTGCTATGAAAACAGAATCGCTGACGGTTGAGCCTAAATATGAAATTCTGATTCTCGGCTATAATATCGAAGACTATCTGAAAAAACAGCAGTATGAACAGGCTGGCAGAACGATTGTTGACCTTTTGAATTATGAAATGACACCAAGTGAGCGGTTAGGTGTTTGTGCAGAGTTATTTGATATTGTCTTTGACGGCGATATAGATTTTGCAGTTAGGCAGCGAGTTGTTGATCTCGCCCAGGTTGTTATCCCCGGCCTGTTCCAGAAGTACCCGGAAGTTGCTACTGCTTTTGAAGAGCGCTATGATGTAATGTCAAACGGCGTTTCTGGTAATATCCTTTTCAAGGCTCGTCTGGTCAAACAGTTTCTCATGCCCGCCGAGCTCTCTTTCTCAGACCAGCGTAAAGAGAGTTGGGTAATACGTAAACAGAATCTAGTTAACGCTCTCCTTAAGACTGCACTCTCCGAAACTGACGAAATTGATCAGACGCTGATCGCAGCTCTAAAAGACCTCGACAGCCGCTTCGCCAAAATACCGACAGCCGCAGAACCAGCCGCCCAAAAAGAATTCCTGCAAAACATAGCCACTCCAGAAAAGTAACTCGTTCACGCTATCGCGTAAATCTTGTTCTCAGCCCCTTATACTACTGCCAGAAATAGTATCTCCCTTATCTACCCCAAAACCCATCAATCACACCGCCAACCACACCAATAAAACCACCAACTAAATCGTCTCTTTCTTATCCTAAAAATCCTGACATCCTAGCAACTTTTTCTTGCCCTTTGCGGGTGCCAAGCACCTTGCGATTTTACTAGAAAATCTTCTTACGCAATATCCCTCTTATCCTCCCCGATCATCTTCTTATCCTCTAATCCCTGCAAAAAATTCTTCTCAATACCGTTATCTAAAACTAACCCTAAATCGCCAACCAACTCTTTGCGACTTCGCGCCTTTGCGTTAAACTCTTATTTCTCTTCTTAATTAAATCTTTTGGTTGCGGCTCGACCGCCCTAAGAACTTCATGGTAAAAAAAATCTTCGCACTTACACTCATTCTTTTAAAACAAAAAAAGCTTATAAGTTTTACCTTATAAGCTTTTTTAACGAGGCGGACGAGAATCGAACTCGCAACCTTTGGATCGACAGTCCAATGCTCTAACCAATTGAGCTACCGCCCCTCATTCTTCACTTTTTTCCCTTGATCGCTCAAGAGAAAGAGTAGTATATAAGATTGAAAAATTATTGCAAGTGTTTTTTTGTAAAAAATTTTGGTAACCTCTAATAATTGCTTTCGAGGCGAAAACGAGGATTGATCTTTACTGACAAGGAACGAAGAACCGGGCATATTGGCCCCGATGTACATCGGGGTTTACGGTTTTTCGTGACGTAGCTCAGGAAAAATCAAGACCGTTTGTAGCCCGGAATGAATTATTAGAGGTTACCGGAACAATAAAATATTTTTTCCGTGTTATTTTTGTTTGGCAAATGTGTATTAACAACTGTCATTCATTCGAACAAAACACCCGTTCGCAGCGTTTATGATGATAGATACTTTCCTTTGTATCTTGATATCAAAAAAATAAGTAATTACTGACCATAGAACCGGGTTCGTGACGATGAATAATGGAAAAAACATAAAATCCAGAACCCAGAAACTATGAAAAGCGTATAAAGATTGACTGAAATAACTGATGAACAATTGATGGCATCTTTGCAAAATGGTGATGAAGATGCAGTAAATACGTTAATAAAGCGTTATGAAAAAGAGCTTTATAACTATTTAGTGCGTTTTATGAACCAGCCGAACCTTGCTGAAGAGGCTTTCCAGGAGACTTTCCTCCAGGTATATCTCTCGGCCGATTCGTTTGATTCATCACGAAGGTTTAAGCCGTGGCTATATACGATTGCAACTAATAAAGCACGTGATATTCTCCGTTCTCAAAGTCGCAGGCCGGCTGTCAACCTGAGTATTGCCCAGGAAAATGAAGATTTCTCCTCGCTTTGGGAAAATCTTATGGCTGACAATGAAACACCAGTCGACATCCTCGAGCGTCAGCAGACGCGTGAGCTGGTTCGGCAGGTCGTTGCCCAAATGCCGGAAAACTTGAGACAAATACTTGTGCTTTCCTATTTTAAGCACATGCCATATAAAGAGATAGCCGATATGCTGAATATACCGCTTGGTACCGTTAAGAGCAGACTTCACACCGCGGTAAGTAATTTCGCCGCTGGTTTTAAGAAGGTTATGAACAATTAGTATCTTTTATCAGTAAATAACATAGAGTAGAAAGTTAGATATATTTTAGGTTTGTGTTTGAACCTGTAGTTTAGAAGCTATTTGCAGTTGATATTTAGTATAAGGTAACAGTGAATTAAGTTTTATTTTAAATTAAGTAGGCAGTTGCGATTTTATCGTACGCAAATATTTGTTTATTTCTTCGTATTGCTTTAAAATAGCGTCCGTTTTAGCGGACACCTGAGCTTATTTCTTATTACTTATTTCTTGTTAATAAACAAGTTAGCCCATAATTAACATTGGTATCTATGTAAACGTTGTGAATGGTTATAAATTAGAAAGTTTTTTGTAGTTTTTGGTAAGAGAATGAGAACCCAACAGGAAAAATTTGAGCTTATTTTCGATCATTTGTCTGGTCAGTCAAATAATCAGCAGTTAGTTGATGAGCTGATTGCTTCTGATGAGCAGGCCAGAGCTTTGTACGATGGCATTAAGCAGACTTTTGCTTCTCTCGATTGCTATGATGTTAGTCATTCTATCGGGCTTGCAGACCGGACTGTCAATTTCGTCCGAGTCTCCGCCTCCGATACTCAAACCCCGGCCAATGCTTCTTCTCCTAAAGTTATCCTGCATCATAGGGACTTTTCCAGAGAAAGTAGATTTACCTGGGTTATGGGCAATTTCCGTGATCTCTTTGCTGTTGCCGCTTGTCTCTTTATTGTTTTCCTGGTTGGTAAGCCGGGCCTTGACTATTCGCGTCAGCTTGCACGTCAGGTTGAATGTCAGAGCCAGCTCGCTGAAGTCGGTTCTTCTTTTAATAGTTATGCCGCTGATAATGATGGCGAAATGCCTCAGGTCGCACAGGGCAGTAGTGCCAAGTGGTGGAATATTGGTGAGGCTGACCCCGATGCCGGCTCAAATACCAGACATGTATATAAACTAGTAAAAGACGGCTATATTCGTCCTGACAGATTTATCTGTCCTGCTGGCAGTGATAACAACAGTGTCTATGCTCAGGTGAGCTCTATGACTAATGATCAGGCTCGCGGTCATGAAGATTTCCTCAGTAAGGACCATGTTGGATATAGCTTTAAGATCATCACACCTGGTCATGGCCAGAAGTGGGGACTCAAACGCGAAGCGATTGCCGCTGATAAAAACCCGATCTTCGCTGATTTCGATAGTAAACTTCAGAACGTTGTTTCTGTCCCTGAAGGATCAAAGCTACGTACCGTTAATTCCATGAACCATAATAATGGCGGCCAGGCTGTGCTTTTCTCTGATGGTAGTGTTATCTTTATGAAGAACCGACTTTACGGACCGCAAAAAGATGATATCTTTACCATTAAAAAGGCTGTTGAATATTACGGCATCGAAAAGCCAGAAGAAGATGATACATTTATCGCACCTTAATATATAGTGCTAATGGTTAGATAAACTATTCGTTCTATATATCTTTTTAATATGTCTGAACAGGCTCAGTGTGGCTCTCAATCCTTTTATTGAGGTTATTCTGAGCCTGTTTTGTTTCTATTTGTAACTGTAAGTCTCGAATATTGTTGACAGTATTTGTGTTTACCTCCCGTCTTTTAAGCAGCTATTACACTTCGTATTGTGGTTGTTGACTTTCCTTGATATGGTATATATAATTAAGATGTAGGTTTTAGTTGCAAGTGTCCGGCTATTTTACCGGATTATGCCCTTTTCTTTTTTTTGAGGGTAATGGTGATGATTTGCAAAGATAATATCAAAAAACTCATTATTTGCGGTCGTAAAGCTGAAGCTGTAAAGGAATTACGTGCCTTGAAGGGGTTGGGGGTAAAGGAAGCCCGACAGCAGATTGAAGCCTGTGAAAGAAAACTTATTGCTAGTGGTGAGCTTACCTGCGAAGTTGCTGGTAAAGGTATTTGGGGATGGCTCTCTTCCCATTTTTAACTTCGCTCTACATCGCTTGCTAAATTTCTGCTAAAAAACTGCAAAATGCTCGCCCGGCATTGTGCTGACACCAGTTCCCTTTTTGCCATTTTCACCCTATTTTAATCTTTTCTCATATATTTCTTGTATGAAAATAGCTCTAACTTCTAGTTACTAGTTACTAATTTCTAAATACTAACTTCTCTCAAACTGACCAGCGGGAAGTTTAAGTTACCATTTCTGTGTAGTTAAATGATAAAAATATATTAATCTCACCAGGCTGTTCATGCCGATAATTAAATAGCCTCTTTATAAGGTTTTTGATTCATGTTGCTATTTTTTACTCATATTTCTCATGGCAATGTGTATTTTTACTAATAAATTGGTCTGTTTTTATAAAAATAATTATTTTTTGTTTTTGTAATTACATGTAATTATAGATAATAAAAGATTCCTGAGAAGTTCCTATAATAATCAACTTCGATGGTTTGCATTTGTTTGTATTATGTCTCTTCCTGGTGACAGGTCAGGATTATGACAGGGGAATATTATACCTGCTGTATAGTTATCTCTGGTTTAGACTGCTTCTATAATTGTCTATTTCGAGATAGCTCTGAGTACAATACTATGCCTTTTGGCTTTATGGACAGTAAGGAATTAGCAAAGTTCCTGGGCGACGATGCCAGGCGTATCGATAAGCTGGCCCAGCGCGGGAATATTCCCTGTCAACGCATCAATGGTAATTACCGATTCAATCGTGCAGAGATCACCGAATGGCTCCAGCAGCAGTTTGGCGGGTTTGCTCATGGCGATCTGAAAATTATGGATGCCGGCATGTCCAGTCATCGCAATGTCGAAGATCAGCTTGTCGTTACTCCGCTGCTCAAATCCGCCGGCATTGACCTTATGCTTCCCGCTCGTACAAAACGCAGCGTGCTAAAAGAGATGGTCAACCTCGCGATGGCTACTGAGCTGCTCTATGACCCTGATACTCTCGAAGCGGAACTCGTTGCTCGTGAGGATATGTGCTCAACCGCCTTTGAAGATGGTGTTGCCGTCCCTCATCCACGTAGACCTCAGCAGTATATAATCGTTGATCCTATACTTGTCTTCGGCAGAACCAGTACTAGTATCGCCTTTGGTGCCCGTGACGGCAGTATGACAGACCTCTTCTTTATGGTCTGCGCTGACAATGATCAGCATCATCTTCATATACTGGCTAGATTGTCCCGGATGTTCCACCATAAAGGATTCCTCGATCAGCTTCGTGATGCAGAGTCCGAAAGAGAGATTCTGGCCATACTGCACGATACAGAAATTGCTGTATTAAAGTAACTTCCCGCCTATTTTAACATTTCTCTCCACCTTTTTTCACTATGTACCTCTGGTAGGCCCAGAAAAGTTGCCTTCATCTGTTTTTTTGGAGATTTTTGCAGTTTACTAGCATATAATCGGTTGAAATTAAATTTATCGTGTTTGCGACACCACAGGGGGCAAGACGCAGGCTGGTAGAAATTGAATGATTTGAGATTAGAAGGCTAAACCGAATGAATATTTTAATCGCAGGTGCCAAGGGGACCGGCAAAAGTACTATAGGCAGGGAACTGGTAGGATTAACTGGCTTACAGATTATTGAAACTGATGATATCGTTGAACAGATTTTCGAAAATGAATCTGGCCGTAAACTCAGCTGTCGTCAGATATATATTGAAAAGGGCCCTGAATATTTCCGCTCGCTGGAAAGTCAGGCAGCTAGAATTGCCGCTGAAAAGGACTGGCACTTTGTTATCCTCGGCGGCTCGATCCTTATGAACCCCGACAATCGACGTCTGCTTAGAAATGGCGCGATGATCATTTATTTAACTGCTCCTATCGAAACTTCATGGCAGCGAGTACTCGAAGGCGGACTGCCGCCATGGCTCAGTGAAGAAGATGGCAAAGATAAGTATACTAAAGAAGTTGAGTATCGTAATGAAGTGCTCACTCCTTTCGCTGATATTGTTATGGATAGCTCAGAGGCTACTCCCGCCGAGCTGGCCGGTCGTGTTATCGAGCTTATCAAAGAGGAACTTTCCATTCGCAGTCATGCCGCCAATACTTACGGCCAGATTATTCATATGACCACCTTTGGCGAAAGTCATGGCCCCGCTATTGGCGCTGTGCTTGATGGTGTCAGACCTGGCCTCGAAATTACCGAAGAGGAAATCCAGCTGCAGCTTAACCGCAGACGACCTGGCCAAAGCGATTATGTTACACCGCGTAGCGAAAAAGATAGAGTACATATTCTCTCTGGCGTATTTGAAGGTAAAAGCACCGGTGCTCCTATCGCTATGGTACTCTACAATCAAGATCAGGATTCCAGTAAGTACGAAGGTATAAAGGAAATGTTCCGACCTGGCCATGCCGACTTCACTTTCTATAAAAAGTACGGCATACGCGATTATCGCGGCGGTGGCCGCTCCTCCGGCCGTGAAACTGCCGGACGTGTTATGTGTGGTGCTATTGCCCGTAAGGTACTCGCCCAGCGTGGTGTCGAGTTCATCGCCCATGCAACCGAGATTGCCGGTATCAAGGCCGAAAAGTGCGATTATGATTTCATCGAAAAAAGCCCAGTACGCTGCGGTGATAAAGATGCCGCCGAAAAAATGCAGCAGGCAATTATTGCCGCCAAGGATGCCGAAGACTCTGTCGGCGGTATTGTTCAGCTAGAGATCAAAGGTGTGCCCGCCGGGCTCGGCGATCCGGTCTTCGATAAGCTAGACGCCAGATTAACCAAAGCTCTCTTTAGCCTCGGTGCTACCAAAGGTATCGAAGTTGGCCTTGGCTTTGAGCTTAGCCGTATGCGTGGCAGCGAGTCAAACGATAATATGAAAGATGGAGACTTTGTCAGTAACAATGCAGGCGGTATTACCGGCGGTATATCAACCGGTCAGGATATAGTTATCCGCATCGGTGTTAAGCCGACCTCTTCCATTGCCAGCGAACAGCAGACCATCGGCATCGACGGCGAAAACACCAAGATCGAAGTCCACGGCCGTCACGACCCCTGTATCGTTCCACGCGTTATCCCCGTTGTCGAAAACATGGCCGCTCTGGTCATCTGGGACGCCTGGGAAACCCAATGCCACATAAAACCCGATTGGCAAACCGCTGAATAATTCATTTTAGTATAAATGATTCTTGAATTTACCTTCCCCCGTAATAGGGGAAGGTAAAATATCTTGAACTTTTATAAATGCATACTCAAGCTCTCGAAAAAATCCAGCGAGTCAAACGAGCGGTTATCCTGTCTAAAAAAAATAGAAAGTAAAGATCATGCCGGAAAATGATATGAAGCCAAAGTGGAATGATATCGCAGCTGAACTAAAAGAAATATCCCAAAAGGGTCTGGCCTTTGCAAAGGATAGTTTCGATATCGAACGCTATACCAGGCTTCAGACTATTGCCGTGGATATGTTCGCCGAGAGCAGTGGTATCCCGCGTGAAGATATTCTCAAAGCCTTTCAGGACGACACCGGCTATCCTACTCCCCGCACCGACTGCCGAGGCGTGGTATTTAAAGATAATAAAATTCTACTCGTCAAAGAGATAGAAGACGGCGGCTGGACTCTGCCCGGCGGCTGGTGTGATAATGGTATGACCGGCTCAGAAAACGCCGCTCGTGAAGTATGGGAAGAAAGCGGATACGAGGTAAAAGTACTCCGACTTATGGGCGTACTTGATCGCGACAAACACGGCAATCATCCAACTTATCCCTATAACGTATACAAACTCTTCTATGAATGCGAGATAACCGGCGGCCAGCCAAAGCCCAGCAATGAGACCAGTGAGATTCGCTTCTTCGCCGAAGACGAGATAGAATCCCTCCAGCTATCAGAGGCCCGCACCAAACACTATCAACTAAAATGGATGTTCGACCTCCATCGCAACCCGGTAGTCCATGCGGTATTTGATTAAAATACTGCGGCTTTGCTTGGTAGAAATAAGGCTCAGCTTCGTTTAGTCTGGGCTTTGCAGTTTTATTGATAAGGGTTTGCTAAAGTCTGTTATCTTTGTTTTATTTTCCTTATAATCTTTACCAGATTCTATCTCGATATAATATTCACCATCTGCGTTGGGGTTTATCTCTGTAATGATAAAACAACCATTGTTATCAGTTCGTTGGCTATCGGAATAAAATGAAAAACCATGGTTATTACTATCGGTGAAGGTGATATGATATGGAATCCATGCGGCGGGAGTGTTGTCGCTATTGGTTATTATCCCGGTAATTGCAATTGTTTCCGGCATCGTTATATCCAGCTGCTTTATTGGTTCGTGTGCTGGAAGTGTGATTTTGGGGAAAGTTATATAGCAGTTGCTGCGATGTACAGTTAAAGTATATGTGCCGCCTATTGGGATAGGGCTTATTGCGTATTTTTGTGTAAAGCTGCTACCGCTCTTGTTGTTTATGTCGGCAAGGTTTTGTATTTCATGATCGTTTACAGTGTTGATCGATACAAATAATCCAGAGGCAGCAGAGCCGTCCTGTTCGAAAATATTTCCAAATATCATTCCAGCAGGATATGCTGGGATTATAATATTCATAGGAGTTGTTGAACCGTTAATTGCAGTTGTATATTCATGGAAAAAACACCCGCTGGTATTGCCGATTGAGCAGGTTATTTTCCCTGGAGCCTGTACTGTTGTTTGAACAATACCGTCATGGATTTCCAGAACTTCATATTTTCTCTGGTGTTTGCTGTTGATATCATCTGAATAGAGTTTTATAGTTCCTGTTGGTTTGGCTGATTCTTTGGGGAGGTCGAAAGAAATTGTAATCGGTTTCTGCTGGTATGGTTTTCCGTCTGGCGTAAGTTTGTTGGAAAGGTCAATGCTTAATAGTGCAGGCACTTCTTTTTCCAGGTTTATGCTGCTGTAATAAGAGCCTGTGCCGATCTCAATAATATTACCCCATGGATTTATGATTTCAAAAGTTGCTTTATTTCCTGTTGTGGTCACCTCTGCATATTCGGGCCGTGCTAGCGTTGTGCTCGTTGTGCCTTGTCTGGTATTTATTGAGATACCCTGTTTGTATTTTATTGATGGTTTGTTGTTTTTGGCCGGCAACGTATCAAGAGGGCCGGTGATTTCGCCTTTAATAATAAGCGGCTTGTCAAGCTTGATCTCAATGTTAGAGTCACCTGCTGTTATATTGTCTACATGTTTATAGCCAAAGCCGGGGGCTTCAATGTAAATGCTTATCGGTTGATTTGCTTTCAAGTGGTCTATGTAGAATGTTCCGGAGTCGTTACTGGTTGCGATAAGTTTCCTCTGAGATTCTTCTAAGGTGTATCGTTGGTGATTGTTTTTACATGCAAGTAATATTCTTGCATTAGGTACTGGTTTGTTGTCAATAGCTGATATTACTCTGCCTTTGGCCGGGAGAGTTGGATGCAATTTAAGAACAAGCGGAGTATCTGGAGACAGTTTGATATTAGTGAAACTGGTTTCTTCCATTCCGTCGGCAATTATGACAATATTGAATTTATTATCTATTGCATTTTTGATTTCAGCTTTACCGTCGATGTCAGTTGTAAGGTTCATGTTAGCTGTGGATGATGAATCGATCTGGTAGCGGCCGTATAATTTTGCGTTTGCAATTGGATTGTTATTTTCGTCTACAACCTCTATCGCAGAGCAAAAACCTGGCTGAAGTGTTATTGTTATGTCTTCTTTCTGTTGGCCCTCGCTCATCATGAACGGGCCGTAAATATATGGTGCATATCCTTCCATTTCAGCGTAGATGTATACTTTTCCCGGCTCCAGATGAGCTTCGAACTTGTTGTAGTCTGGGTCAGTAATATCTAGTTCTTTATACCTGGAATTTAGTGATCCGGAGTTAATATATACCTTGGTTTTATTGCTACCGTAATAATCGATTATCATATTGCAGTCAACAGCCCGGTTGTCCCAGGTTAGTACTGTGCCTTTGATATAGGCTGTGTTATTTTCGTGATAGTTGCTATCCTCTGGATTGTATATCTGTTTGCCATGTGTACTTTCCAATTCAGTCATTATTTCAACCGCTTGTTCTGGTGACAGTATTTTTCCGGCAAAGGTTATGGTTGCATCTGATGCCAGCAGCAGGGCCCAACTCACAGCAATGGTTATAATGAGAGCCAGGAGCCATCTGGTAAGCCCGGAATTTATTTGCGGCTTATAGCCGGGAATGAGCATCCGGCGGGCCCGCTCTATAGTCTGATTTTTATTGCTGCTGAAGGCAAGCCTCATTCCCGCCATCTGAGATGTGCTGTGGGAGTTTATTATCCAGTCCAGCAGCAGTTGGGCATAGTTGTGATCCGTTCCCATGGTCACAGCTGCTATTGTGTCGCAGCATGCTTCACGCTCTGAGCGTATCTGACGGCTGATGAGCCAGACTGCCGGGTTGAAAAATAAAAATGATTCTACGATAAGCTGGATAATGTTAAAGAGATAGTCGTGGCGTTTGATGTGAGCCATTTCATGAGCAATAATGGCTTTGATGGTTTTTAGTGTTTCTGGTGATGTCCCGGATATTACCGACAGCGGCAGAAGAATCGCCGGAGATAGAATTCCGATAACGGCAGGTGAATTGATAGTCGAGCAGGCAAGAATTCTGATGTTTTGTTTCAGTTTAAGGCAATATCTTATCTCGTTAGCAATCTGCAGTATTTCCGGGGTGTTTATTGGTAAACAGTTTTGCCTTATCCGGCCGAGCTTGCTAAAGAGGAAGGCAAGTCTTATGAGCATAGCCCCAGAGCCGCCTGCCCATACGATAAGTGTATATGTAGCCCATGAGAGATGGCTTTTTTGCGGTGAAATAGAACCTTCTGATACAATTGTTTCGTATGTAGTATTTTCAGTTTGTATATCTGGAGTATTGCTGGATATTACAGTTGATGGTAGTGGGTTTACTGTTGCCGGTGGAGTGTGACGGATAATGGAAAAGGTCAGGAATAGAGATATTATAACTGTTATAAGTGCTGCTACTGATATGTTGTATCTTTTGTCTGGTTTATTGGTTGGGGTCAGGCCAAGTACAACCCAGAGCAAGATCGATATTATTCCTGCCTGCCATATACTGTGAAGCAGGGTCCTGGCGAGGGCATTAGCCATCGGGCCGGAGAGTAAGTGTATAATCTCATTCATTTTTTCTCTCCTTTACGAGCTTTATTGAGCAGGTTTTCCAGTTCAGATAGCTCTTTCTTGCTGAGCTTTTCCGGTGCCAGGTGCTGCAGCAGTCCCGAGCATGAGCCATCAAATACTTTATCGATAAACTGGCTGAGAAGAGAAGACATGACATTGTTTTTTTTCTGGCAAGCCTGATAGTGCCATATCCCATCGACTTTACTGCGAGTCAAAAAGCCTTTTTGGGTAAGTCGCTGGATAATAGTGAGTATAGTTGTTCTTGCGTAACCATTTCTGTCGGCAAGAATCTCAGCTACCTTTTGCACTGTACAAGGCTGAATGTCCCAAATGATCTTTAATACTTCAAGTTCCAGTTCGCCGAGATTGTTTATTTTTTCCTGCATCATGACCGCCTTTTGATATAGATAGACTACTTATGTAGTCTAATATACTACGCATGTAGTCGTAGTGCAAGTGGTTTTCAGAAAAAAATGAAATTATCTCATTTCCACGCCAATACTCGTCGCAGTATCTGGATATATGCTATTGCCGAAATAATCCCGGCTGCCGATATTCTGTATCGCCTGTCCGTTGCGATAGGCAGGGGAGCCTTCTTCTAGCTTATAGCCTGCCAGCTCCTTATCCGCTGTCTTACCGGCCCCCGGATCAGCTAACATTGGATCTTCATAGATCCCGTTTTCATCTTCGGGCATATTGATATGTGCCCCGTAGAAAATATTGTTATCGAATACCGTATTCTTCCCACCATCTAGCTTATAACTGGTCTCGCCGTCCACATAGAAAATATTATTATAGAAGTGGGTATTCTCAGCAAACCCTTCCCAATCCCCAAACACCACCATCGGCACAGACTGCTTACTATTGAGGTAAATAATATTATTGTAAATATATGTATTCTTTACCGACCCGCCCGAGATATGAAATACCCTCGCATTATCCAGCCCATCATTCTGGCTGATATTAAACCGAACGATGGTATTATTACACCCGATATTAGAATCCGAAACCTTCGGCCCGCAGACCAGTAAAAAACCACCGTCATTATCGTGGCTATAGTTATACTGTATCGTGGTATTGTTACAGTTGTAGTCGCTGTCAAAACCCTGGCCGTCCTTGGTTCCTTTTGCGTTACATACTTCATTGAACTGGATAACGGTATTGTCGCACGACCACGGCCATATCCCCGCCGCATAATCCTCGCACCGCTGCCGACATCCATTCACAAAGTTATGTTCTACAATTGCACCATCGCAGCCCCAGGGCTTTATCGCATCACCGCCACAGTCTTCGATCGTATTGCCCCGTATTATCACATTCGTACTCGGAAACCAGTTACTCTTGCGATTGATAAAACTGCTCTGCATGCAAATACCGTTTCTATCCGTACGAACAAGTTTGCAATTCTCAATACGCAGATCATTAAATCGCGACTTAAACTTTTCCGGCCCCGCAATATTCTGGGCGATTATACCATGCCCTTCGCTATTCTTGTCCAGACTGCCGTAAACATCTCTAATGGTAACATTATTAATATAGATATGGTTAGCTGTTCCGCAATCCTGCAGCATTATCCGCAGCCCGGCAATATGATTAACCCGCTCACTTCCTTTATTGGTTATCGCAATATTCGATATCTCCCAATATTGAGCATTCTTCAATAGCACAGCTTCAAATGCACCGTCACCATGAAAGACTGCCTGCGAACCGCCATCATCAGTAAATAGTTTTATCGGCCGACCTTCACTGCCGGAACCCTTTAGCCTCAGCGTCCCGTGATACTCAGTACCCGGTGCAATATGTATCGTATCACCCGGCGTAAATGTTACCCGGTTAAGCTCGTCAATAGTACGAAATGCCGATAAACGCGTTGTACCGCTATTGCTGTCATCGCCGGTATATGAGTTCAGATAATAATCCGTAGCATATAACCCGCCAGCCCAAAATAACATAATTGCCGCAATACATATTCTAAGCTTCATAACATACTTCCTGACTTCTGAGTCTCTCTTCCTAGCAAACTATTTCACAATCGCCGATACCCTTTGGCAGTATGAAAACCACCTTGCCGTCTTTTACTTTCTTGTCGTGCTTTATTGCTTCGTCGATCTTATCAGCTGTTACTTCCGGGTGCCCGGCAAAGTCTGCCTCCAGTGGCAGATTAAACTTCACCATTAGCTCGCTTATCCTTGCCAGCTCTTCTTCGGTTATCATCTCTTTCTGCAAGGCCAGCTTGTTAGCGTATTCTATTCCGATCGAAACAGCCTCACCATGGTGGTAGCGATTATGCCCATCTTCTTTGAACAAAACCTCAACCGCATGTCCGTAAGTATGGCCGTAGTTTAGTATCTGCCTTAGCCCGCCTTCTTTTTCGTCCTGAGCAACCACGCCAGCCTTAACCTTTACATTCTCGCCCACCAGCTGAGCCATCGTCTCCGGCTCACACTTAACGATCGTCTCGTGATTCGCTTCCATCCATTCGAAAAATTCCAGGTTCCTGATCACACCATGTTTTACCGATTCCGCCAGCCCACAAGACAGCTCGCGCCCCGGCAGTGTCTGCAATACATTCACATCAGCAAATACAAAGCTCGGCTGATTAAATGCACCGATCATATTCTTGCCGCGCGGATGGTTAATTCCTGTTTTTCCGCCCACACTGCTATCTACCATTGCCAGCAGACTTGTCGGTATCTGGACAAACTTTGTACCGCGTTTGAAACTTGCCGCCGCATAACCCGCCAGATCGCCGATCACTCCGCCACCCAGTGCAATTATGGTATCAGATCGCTCGATCTCCAGATCGAACAGCTCGTCATATATCTTAAATAGCACTTCCTTATCTTTAGACTGCTCACCCGCTTCAACTTCGATTACACCCGCCTGAATTTCCGCCGCTTCCAGACTCTGCTTAACCTGCTGGGCGTACAGCTCGCCAACATTGCTGTCGGTTATTATTACCGCCTTTTTCCTGCCCAGATGAAAAGCTAAACACTCACCTAATTTGTCAATTATATTACAGCCAATATAAATAGGATAGCTGCGGTCGCCAAGGTCAACTGGAACTATATTGCTTTGTAGCTCTTCATATATTTTCATTTCGTATTACAGATCCTGATCTAAAGGTTATTTTCTGATTCAATTTACTAATTCCCAATTTCTAAATCCTAAATCCTAAATCCTAATCCATTATGATATTGAAAATTCTCTCACTAAGCAATTATTTTACCCGGCTTATATATAGCTCTACTCCCACACTCAATAAAAAAAGAGTATATCACCACTGTCACATAAAAGAAAAGCCGGAACTATCTCTCTCTAATCTCTTATCTCTAAATAGCTTAGGGAAAGCGTTCCGGCTTTTATGTGTGCGATTATTTTTTCTTACGTCTTATTTCTTTTGCTTACTGCTTCTGGTAGCAATCACAAAATAGCAAGCTCTGTGGATAAAAACCTATCTCTTACCGCCAACCAGACTTACCAGATGACTTACCACATTGTTCATCTCCTTGGCTTGCCTGTCAACTTCGTCTGCTGCCATTGCCGAATCTTCTGCATTAGCCGCATTTGACTGGGTCACTTTATCAATAACTGATACCGCAGTATTGAGTTGTTGAATACCTTCAGCTTGTTCAGTATATGCCACGGTAATTTCATTTTCTAGTTTGGTTACATTACTGATAGAGTCGCTGATCGCTTCAAAACTTTTGCCTACTTCTGTTACTATAGATACACCGCTTATAGCACTTTGTACAGATTTCTCGATCAGCTGGGCTGTATTACTTGCCGCTTCCGCTGAACGCATAGCCAGGTTACGTACCTCTTCGGCTACTACAGCAAAACCTTTTCCGGATTCTCCCGCTCTGGCCGCTTCAACTGCCGCATTCAATGCCAGCAGATTAGTCTGAAATGCGATCTCATCAATTGTCTTTACGATCGCCTGCGTTTCCTGCGATGATTTATTGATCTCTTCTATCGCTGAGTTCATGCGTTCCATAGCATTAATGCCATCCTGTGAGGCATTGTTTGCCATTGAAACATATCTGTTGGCTTCTGTCGTTTTTGTCATATTTCCCTGGGTCATGCTGGATATCTCTTCCAGTGACGCTGATGATTCTTCTATTCCCGCTACCTGTTCATTGGTACCGTCTTTCATTGTAATAGAACTCATCTTGATCTTACCTGACATCTCTGTCAATTGTGCCACTGATACACATAACAGCTCGATTATCTTGTTGATCGGCCCTATTACTGATTTACTAATTATAAACCAGGTACCCGCCAGACATACCACAACCAATGCCGCGGCGATTACCAGAAGGGTTATATTCATATTCTGGGTTCTGCTGGCAACATTACCAATATTTTGTTTCAGGTAGTCGGCCATGTCCTGCGCCAGGCCCTGAAACTTATTAAAGTACTCTTCGCTCTGTTTGCCCAGTTTGCCCGCCATTTCGCTTGCCTGTTCAAAGCTCAAACCTGATTCCACGCCTGCCATTGCGCCATAAGCTTTTTTGGCATTTGCTGTGTATTCTTTGTATCTGTTGAGAAGCTGTGACACTTCCTGAAGTTTCTCGCTCTCAATTGCTGCGTCAGATAGTATTGACTCTAAAGATTTTACAACTGTCTGACTCTCTTCTTCAGCTTTCGCTATAGATTCTGGCTCGCCCAAAATAACTGCATCTTGATAGAGTTTGCTTTGGGCCTTAAAGCTGGCAAATGCCTGTTGGCTGTTCTGGGTTGCAGGAAATATCTTTTCTGAAATATCTATTAGGATATTACCGTTCTGGATACCAAGTATATAACTGGAAAGTGAATTCGCCAGAATACCTATTAATAATATACCTACGACTGACCATAATTTGGTTTTAATTCCTATGTTATTCATGTGTACTTCCTACTTATACTTTTTTTATATTTACAATGAATAAGTTAACTACTTTTTACGTTTATTTATTCGGTTAATAATATGGCAGACTATAATGGAATGTACTTAATAAAGTTTATTTTATTTTACCTATTTTTATAATTGTGGTAGGCGGTAATGTTTTTTTAGCTTAAAAAAAAATTATATAACTGTTGTGTTTTTTTGTGGTTATGGTATGATTACTACGTTTTCGGGGTGAAGCAGGGAGTGTTATAATTATTTTTTTTCATTAGAAAAAGCTAAATATAGAGCCATTAATTGCCGTTGATGAGAATGGAAATAGTCAAAAAATGTTATATGTCAAAGGGGTTTGTACATTTATTTCAGGTTATAGGTCATTTCATTGATTAATTTCGATTTTAGTATAATCCAATATCTTCGTCAAAAGCGTGGTTTGAGTCGTGAGCAGCTTGCAAATGCTTGCAATATTTCCAGGCAAACTGTTGCAAATATAGAAAATTGCAAAAGCATACCTGCTATTTCTATTGTTATGAAGATTGCAGAGGCTCTTGACGTTAAATATGATGAGCTCATAAATTATGCCAGAAGAAGCAATACTTCAAGGGTTAAAGCTCTCGAATTCCGTATCCCCGGACAGCTCTCGCCAGGGCTCTTTTTTGAGGCTGGCCAAAAGGCTATTGCTTATATGGACCTACTTAAAGGGGTTAGCTATAGACTCAAAAGGTACCAGGTACAGATTGTTTATGTTATCGACGGCGAAATTGCTATTGAATGCCATTGTTGTAGTAAAACAGCAACTACCGGACAATATGTCAGCTGTGACGGCGTAGACTGTCAGATTACCGCTGTATCGGGAAACGCTAAAGTTGTTTCTGTATTTTTACCTAATCCCAATCCCGCTGCCGATATCTTACAGGTCAACCGTAAGCCAGGACCTGATGGGCTATTTACTCTCATTAAAAACGATTCGGAAATGGTTAAAGAGCCGAGTAAGGAATTTGACTTCTCTGTCATTAAGGTTCACAGACAGGCTAAAGGTATCAGTCTGGCCCAGTTGGCTCAGGGCTCTGGCATTGCCATTGCCTCTTTAACCGCTATCGAGCAGGGCAAAAAGCATCCTTCCTTTCAGACTCTTGAGGCTATTGTTAATTGCCTGGGGATCAGTCTCGTCGATTATC
The DNA here is from genome assembly GCA_963667715.1 of Sedimentisphaerales bacterium. Lineage (GTDB taxonomy): Bacteria > Planctomycetota > Phycisphaerae > Sedimentisphaerales > SM23-30 > JAFGDI01. The sequence continues at coordinate 581,628 of OY763926.1, forward strand.
TCAAACTGGTTCGCAAAGGTTGTTGCAATGTTAGAGATACTATACGGGCTTCGATGGACGGCACAAACCCTGATTCCTCTCAAAGTGTCACTATACCGCTTATGCAGATGAAATATCAGCGATACAGGCTCGGGTATCTTTCAAATGACTCTGGACAAACTGTAGTTGTGCCGGAAAAAAATATGTATGTCGTCGAAGAAAAGTTTATCATTGTTATCGATGGCTCCCAAACTATAAATGTCGCTGGTAAAGCATACGAAATTTCTGCTGGCCAGGGACTCGTTTTCGACGGCAGGGGGATCCATAACTATAAGATTGATAAGGATAATAGTAGCTTTGCTCTCTTTTCCGTGAGACCAGGAACTATTTACGACGATTCCGTATACGATGATTCCAGAAATCACACCTTGTTCCTGCACGGCGATATTATGTAGAGCTTGCCTGTTGTTGTACTATTGCTTTACTGACTCTTATTGTCGTTTTCATATCTAAACCGCTTTTTCAGCGTTGAAAACAGTTCTTAATGTGATCCTTTGTTGTGTTTTTTGTCTTAACTCCTTTTCTGTTAAATCTTTACGTGGGGGGTGTGCTTGTGTGCTTGTTGTTATTGGACCTTGGAAATAATTGTAATATTTTTTTTAATGCAAAATATTGTTAATGAATTATCTCCTAAAACGAAATTTTTAGCACTGAAAAGATACTTCATACGCATTCTTCTTGTTTTATTTTAGTGGCTATAACCGTATTTTTGCTTAAAGAAAATCTTATAATGAAACGAAATACTAAATGTTTTTATCAAAAAGCTTAATTAACGTCTTATTTTTCAACCGCTTGAATTATTAACGGAGACAGATTATGAAAAGACAATTATGTGTGCTGATCCTGTTTTGTTTTTGCTTGTTTATAGCGACGCAGGCAGGTGCGGTAGAGGTACCGGCAGCAGAAATAGTGTTAGTTGCCAATGTAGATGTGCCAGGTACGACTTTGGACGTTGGCTCTGTAGAAAAAGTGTTTCTTGGTAAAACCAGCTCAGTTGGTAATAAAAAGATAGAAGTTACCACATTAAAGGGTGGCGATGTGCATGATGCTTTCTTGAAAAACTATATCAAAAAAACGGCCAATCAGTTCAAAAATTCATGGAAAAAGCTGGTCTTCTCTGGTAAGGCAAAGATGCCTAAAGAGTTTGCTACCGAAAAGGAAATGGTAGCCTATATAGCCAAGACTTCTGGTGCAATTGGCTATGTCCATGTAAAAACTTCTACTGATGACAGTATCATGTCAGATAAGGTCAAAGTGTTAACGATCAAAAAGTAAAACAAGACGCAGAATAGAGGTATAAAATGAAGAACAGATATATGAAAATAATTACTTTTATAGCGGCTGCTTTACTGTTTGCAGATACCGCTGTTGCAATTGAGCTTGATATGGAACCGATTGGTTTTCCGATAGAGAAGATCGATGTTCATGGTTTTGTAAGTCAGGGATATATGGTTAGTTCTAATAACAATATTTTTGGTGACAGTAAAAGTGGTTCAATTGATTTTAGGGACTTTGGAATTAACTTCTCAGGAAATTTAACTGAAGATATTCGGTTGGCAGTACAGTTTGCCGGCTATAATCTTGGTGGTCAGGGTGGTGATAATCTCAATCTCCATTATGGCTATGCAGATTATCGCCTGTCTGATGAAATTGGTTTTCGTCTGGGGCGTATCAGGGTTCCGGCTGGTTTGTATAATGAAACTCGTGATATTGATATGCTGCGTAGCTCGGTATTTATGCCGCAATCAATTTATCCCGAAGTTTTCCGTGAATACTATGCTTCTAATGATGCCGCTGCTATTTACGGCGGTATTGACATGAACGATATGGGGTTCTTGTCCTATCAGGTATATGGTGGTTATCTGATCGATGATGAAGATCCGACTGCTGACGTGCCGTATATGATTACAGGTTGGGGGTTTGAAAATGTCAGATTCCCGGGAGCCAGGCCTACTTATGGTTCGCAGCTAGTGTGGGATACTCCAGTAGATGGTTTGCGTTTTAGTCATACTTGGCGTAGGTTTGACAGCATAGCGACTGTTGAAATGCCTACTCCTGGCGGACCGGTTCCGATTACGCTGGAACTTGACAATTATGCTAACCAGATATGGTCAGCTGAATATCAAACTGGTAAGTGGACCTTTGCCTCAGAGTACGGGTATATTCGCGTAAACAGTCAGCCTGAGGATACATCATGGTATACCAGTGTGAATTATGAAGTTTCTGATAAACTTTCAGTCGGAAGTTACTACTCGGTTTATGCTCATGAACGTGGCGGTTTAAATGAAGCTGATGGCGTTAATGGCAAAGCCAGAACATTAGCATTATTCGGAAAGTATAATATTACCTATAACTGGAATGTTAAAGCTCAGATAGACTTCATGCATGGTACAGCTAATAATCAGAATCATTCCTTGTCACCAAATGATAAGATGGACAGTATATTGCTTTCATTCAAGACTGGTTGGTCGTTCTGATAATAAATATTATGGTAAATTATAGTAGGCCGTCGTAATACGCGATGGCCTGCTTTTTTTTTATTTCATCAAAAATGATATTTTTGTTTTGGTTACTGTGGGCTATTGCATGTTGATCTCAATAGTTTAACATTAAAATACCAGTAATTAAACTGGTATTGTGTTAGAGTTTTGTATTTAGTGTATTGCCACATTGTTTTATAAGTTTTGTATTTCAACAGTTATTATTGTTATTGGAGACATATTATGAAAAGACAAGTGTGTATGCTTATCCTGTTTTGTATTAGCTTATTCATAGCGACGCAGGCAGGTGCAGTAGAGATACCGGCAGCAGAAATAGTGCTGGTTGCCAATGTAGATGTGCCAGGTACAACTTTGGACGTTGGCTCTGTAGAAAAAGTGTTTCTTGGTAAAACCAGCTCAGTTGGTAATAAAAAGATAGAAGTTACCATATTAAAAGCTGGTGATGTTCATAACTCTTTCTTGAAGAATTATATCAAGAAAACTGCCAGCCAGTTTATCAATTCATGGAAGAAGTTGGTATTTTCCGGTAAGGCAAAGATGCCTAAAGAGTTTGCTACCGAAAAGGAAATGGTAGCCTATATAGCCAAGACTTCTGGTGCTATTGGTTATGTCCATGTAAAAACTTCTACTGATGATAGTATCATGTCAGACAAGGTCAAAGTATTAACGATCAAAAAGTAAAACAAGACGCTGGATAGAGGTATAAAATGAAGAACAGATATATGAAAATAATTACTTTTATAGCGGCTGCTTTACTGTTTGCAGATACCGCTGTTGCAATTGAGATTGATATGGAACCGATTGGTTTTCCGATAGAGAAGATCGATGTTCACGGTTTCTTTGGTCAAGGGTATATGGTTAGCACAAATAATAATGTTTATGGTGACACTAAAACCGGTACCTTGGATTTAAGAGATTTTGGAATGAATTTTTCAGGTAATCTGACTGAAGATATCAGATTGTCTGTTCAGTTTGCCGGTTATAGTCTGGGTGGCCAGGGTGGAGACCAAATAAATCTTCACTATGGATATTTTGATTACCGTATGATAGATGAATTTGGTATTCGACTCGGTCGCGTGAGAGTTCCAGCAGGTCTGTATAATGAGACTCGTGATATTGACATGCTGAGAACTTCAGTCTTTCTGCCACAGAGTGTGTATCCGGAATATTATCGTGATTATTTCGCTTCTGCTGATTTGGTTTGTGCTTATGGTGGTTTAGATCTTGAAAATTTGGGTTTTTTAAGCTATCAGTCATATGTAGGAACAGTTCCTGCTAGTGAAGACCCCACAAGCGATGTACCGTATTATATGGATGGTTTGGGATTAACCGATACTAAAATTAATCACGGAAGAACATATGGAGCTCAATTATTATGGGATACTCCAATTGAGGGTTTGCGGACAAGCTGGACATGGCGCAGGACAGATATAACTATTAGTTCTGTTGCTCAAACTCCATATGGCCCATTTAGAATGATGTTTCCTGTTGATAATAATGCAACACAGGTATGGTCTGCGGAATATCAGGTTGATAAGCTGACCTTGATGGGAGAATATAGCCATACAAGAATAGATAGTGTTCCAAACTATTACGGATGGTATGGTGGTGCAAATTATGAATTAACCGATAAGCTGGCCGTCGGTGGTTGTTATAGCAGGTTTTCTACCGAAGATCCAGGCTCTGACCTGATGGCTAATTTCCAGAATTCAGTTTCATTATATGGTAAATATAATATTACTGATACCTGGCTGGTTAAAGGCCAGATTGACATGTCTCGTGGTTCGGCATATAGCCAAGGTCTGGAACGCAGTGCAAATGATAAAGTCTCCAATACTATGTTTTCTATCAAGACCAGCTGGTCATTCTGATAGTATAATTTAATATTCAATGTTTATACTAAGCCATCGTATTATGCGATGGCTTAGTTTTTTGATTTTATCGATTGCTATTTCGAGAAAGTAAATAGCTTGCTATGTCATTCTCGCTGGCTATGCTGGTAAAAGTGCTGGTAACTCATATGTGTTCTACAACAAAACCTCATTAATAGTATTGGAAACAGGCACTATGATAGTGATATATTGAGTTTATTATTTAATTCATTTTACAGTAATGCTTTATGAGTGATGCTGTTTTTGTTTGTTATGTTATAGGACTTGACTGTTCGTTTAAAATAATATTTTTATTCAAAATAATGTTAAGAAAATTGTTAAAGAAATGACTTTTCCAGTACTGAAAAGGCTATTTGTTAACGTCTCCTCTGTTTTTAATAGCTGAAGTATTGTTATTTTAGCTTAAAGAACTATTAACAAAGAAACGAAATGTCTGTAGCGTAAGCTTAAATAACGTTTTGTAGTTTAATGGTTTGTATTATTATTTAGAGAGACAGATTTATGAAAAAACAAGTGTGTATCCTTATCCTGTTTGTTTTTTGCTTATTATTAGCAATGCAGGCAGGTGCGGCAGTGGTCCCCGCTGCCGATGTAGTGCTGGTTGCTAATGTAGATGTGCCGGGGGCAACTATGGATGCGGGTTCGGTTGAAAAGGTATTTCTTGGTAAAACCAGATCTGTTGGCGACAAGAAGGTGGAAGTAACTATCTTAAAGGCCGGAGATGTGCATGAAGCGTTCCTGAAGAACTTTATCAAGAAAACTTCAAGTCAGTTTACCAACTCATGGAAGAAGTTGGTTTTCTCTGGAAAGGCTAAAATGCCCAAAGAATTCGCTACTGAAAAGGAAATGGTTGAGTACATTGCCAAGACATCGGGAGCTATTGGTTATATTCATGTTAAAACCTCTCAGGACAGCAGTATTATGACTAATAAGGTCAAGGCTATAACAATTAAATAAAGGGACTGAATTATGATAATAAATTATATGAAAAAAATATGCCTTGTAACGGTTCTTGCTGTTGTTACCATATGTGGTTCTGTTTCTGCTATCGAAGTTGAATTCCCCGTCGAAAAAATCGATATTCACGGTTTCTTCTCTCAGGGATATATGAACAGTACTGATAATGATGTATATATTGGAAGCAGACGAGGAAGCTTCAATCTCCGTGAATATGGTATCAATTTCTCTGGGTATCTGACCGACGATATCTTCCTCGCTACTCAGATCATGGCATACGAACTGGGCGGACAGGGCGATGATAAACCGTTTCTTCACTATGGCTTATTAGATTACCGAATGAGCAATGAAGTGGGTATCAAACTCGGGCGTATTAGAATACCTGCTGGTCTATATAATGAAACTCGTGATATCGACATGATTCGCAAAAGCGTTTTCCTGCCACAGAATATCTATTGCGAATATTACCGGGATTACTATTCTGCCCTCGACGGCGTAAGTATACACGGTAGTTTAGACCTGAATAACCTCGGTTATCTCTCATATCAGGCTGGTATTGGTAAACCAATAACCAGTGAGAGTTCGACCGGTGATTATCCGTATAACTTTAACGCCTACATGGAAGGTGTTAAAAACATCAAGTACGGAAAAACTCACAGTACTAATTTCCAGCTCTTATGGGAAGCTCCTGTTGATGGCCTTCGCTTTGGATATACCTGGAGAAGACTCGATGCTGAACTGTATGGTGATGTGCGTATCAACCATCCGCTTGCCGGTCTTATTTGGATCGAAGGTAGTCTTGATCTGACTAACTATGTTAGCCAGGTATGGTCTGCTGAGTATGTTATCGACAGGCTTACTCTTATGTCTGAAGCTGTTGTCAGAACCAGTGATGGTCTAAAGCAAAATCAGGGATGGTATTTCGGTTGGGATTACGAACTGACCGATAAGCTTGGTGCCGGTATGTATTACTCTGAATATGTTGTTACTGATGAGTCTACCGACCTTGAAAAGAACGACCAGAATACTATTTCTGTTTTCAGTCGCTATAACATTACCGATAACTGGCTTATTAAGGGACAGGTGGATTTTAATGACGGTAATGGTAACTCACAGTTTATGGCCAGAAAGAACGAAGTTAATGATGGTGATAGCGTAATGGTGTCACTTAAAACTACATGGTCATTCTAACTTAATGCTCACTTGAGCTGATATTTATGTACATTCTAAAACTACTTCAGGCGGACGGCATAATACATATTGCCGTCCGCTTTTTTTACTCTCGACCCTCGTAACTTGCTTCTCGCTCCTGACAAAACTTTTAGCTTATCTACCAACCCCAAAAAGCCGATGAGTTTTATAAGTTAATGTGTAGCTTTTATACATATTAATACATTTTTATAGGACTAAGTGGGGTAATGTTTATATTATCTGGGGTATGGTATGAATTTGTTAGAATTACAACAGCATAGATCTGAAGCTTTTTTTGTTGTTGATCGTAACCGTAAACAGCTGTATAGTTGTCAAAACTTCACTGCTAGTGGCCCGGACCATGAGATCAAAGATGGAGAGCTCTGCCAGGCGATATGCCATAAAGGCTATCCATGTGAAAATTGTCTTATCAAGACAGCCTTTGACTCTGGTAAGTGTGCCTCTGAAAACCGACAGGTCGATGGCGGCATTGTAAATGTACGTATCTGGCCTATTACAATTAGTGAACCAACTGCCGATTTCGCCGTGATCTTTTGGCAGGATGTTACCTCACAAAAAAACCTCGAAGCACAGTTATTCCATAGCCAGAAGCTCGAAGCTATCGGTGAACTCGCTGCTGGCGTTGCCCACGAAATAAATAACCCTCTGGGTTATATCTATGGTAATATGAGAACCATGAAGGAATATTCTTCTGTCTTTAGTAAGCTTCTTACTATTACCGAAGATATTATTAAAGCTACGCCCGATAAGCTTGCCGAACTTCAACAGCAGCTTGCCGCTCTAGATGAAAAAGAAGATCTTGCCGATATCCATTCTGACGTCGAAAACCTCATAAATGAATCGCTCTCGGGCGCTGTCAGGGTTACTGAAATAGTTTCAAATCTCAAAAGCTTCGCGCGACCCGACTCTAAAGAACAACGTAACTATAGCGTCAATGAAGGGCTACAAAGTACTCTCAAAATCCTTAATAATGAAATTAAGTATAAGTGTGCTGTCGAGGAAGACTATGGCGAAGTGCCGGATATCGAATGTTACCCTGGTGAGCTCAATCAGGTTTTTGTTAATATTATTGCCAATGCTGTCCACTCAATAGAAGAGCATGGTACTATCTCTATTCGTACCTGGGCAAAAGACAGTGAAATATTCATCGAAATATCTGATACTGGTTCAGGTATTGACCCTTCCGATCTGGACCATATCTTCGACCCATTTTTCACAACTAAACCAGTTGGTGTCGGTACCGGCCTGGGATTATCGGTTTCTCATGGTATTATTGAAAAACACAAGGGGAGGATTATGGTAAAGAGCACTGTTGGCAAAGGGTCAGTTTTTACTATTGTTCTACCGGCTTAGGGCAAAATGACTTTAAATGATAAACCCTAATATAAAATTCAAAATTTGGCTGGTTATTGGTATATTACTGATCAGTATTGTTATCAATAGTATTGCCAGTCAGTATGTCGCCAGAAAAAACGCCGTCAGACTTCTGAATGTCTCAGACGTGCTTATTCCCGCGTCTCATAAAAGCCAGGAAATGTTATCCAGCTTCAAAACTCAGCTGCGCCATTATCAGGATTCTGTTGTCTTTGGTGATCTTGGACTACTCACTGAAGCCGCCGGTTTACAACTTATTATTGAGCAGCAGCTCGACAGCCTTATGACTGATCAGATTATAATGGAAAATAATAAAGCTTTGCTGGAAGATATATACGATGAGTATGTTCAGTTCTGTGTCGCTTCTCAATATGTTTACGGGATGCTTGCCAAAGCCGATAAAGAAAGTGTCGAAAAGGCTCAGGAGCTTACCCCTGAACTCGATGAGCGTAAAGACCTGCTTCTTGCTCGATTTACTGACTTCTCCGGTAGAATGTCAAAACAGCTTCGCAATGAAATTGCCGCCGTTAATGATGATACCAGAAATGTTAACACTACGCTTATGCTCTTCTCGGCAATTGTTGTCCTTGTTGCTCTTACCGTTAACTATTTTATTGTCAAGTTTAAGATCATCCGTTCTATCGATTCTGTCTTTGAACGACTTGCTGTCGCTGAAAAGGACAAGGAATTAACTTCACAGCTTTATGAACGCCATCGACTTGAATCGCTTGGCGAGCTTGCCGGCGGTGTTGCCCATGAAATAAATACTCCTATCGCTTGCGTGTATAATAACTTATCCATTATGGATAATTATGCCAATATGCTTAGTGATATTATCGCTCTTGCAGAAGAAATGCTTGCCGCTGATAGCGATCAGCTGCCTCCTTTACTCGGGAAAATGCAGTTCCTCGATGAACGTGAAAACTTCGAGTTTGTAATGAATGATATTGGACGCATGATCTCAGAAAGCTCTGAGTCTATCCAGCGTGTATCTTCTATAGTTTCTAATATGACTCTCTTTGCCCGACCTGATGCTATTGACAGTGTACGCTACAATGTGGTCGACGGCGTAAAATCAGCCCTAAAAATTGTGCACGGCGAGATGATTAGTAAATGTAAACTGTACGAAGATTATCAGGTTGTGCCTGAGATTATAGCTTTTCCCGGTGAGATAAACCTTGTATTCCTCAGCTTGCTGCAAAATGCCATACAGGCGATTCTCGATGATGGTACTATCTGGGTTAGAGTATGGGACAAAGAAGGACTTATCTATGTACAGATTAAAGATGATGGCTGTGGTATGAGTGATGAAGATATGAAATATATATTTGACCCATTTTATTCTACCAGACCTGTCGGTAAAGGACTGGGGCTGGGACTCTCCGTTGCTAATTCTATAATTACCAAACATGGCGGCACTATAGAAGTGGCTAGTGGTGTAGGTATGGGAGCGACTTTTACTGTGGTTTTGCCGGTTATTTCTAAGATCAGCAGACAGTTCAGTATGAAGTCTGCTGAGGTCAGAGAGGAGGTTGAAAATGCCTGATGCCGAAATACAAAAACAGGTTCTTTTTGTTGATGATGAACAGCCTATTCTTTCGTCGCTTAAACGGACCCTGCGCAAAGAGCCGTATACTACTCTTACCGCTGATAATGCCCAGGATGCTCTTGAGATAGTTAAGAATAATAGTATTAATGTCGTTGTCTCAGATCAGAGAATGCCTGATATGGCTGGCACTGACTTTCTGCAAAAAGTTAAAGAGGTTAGCCCCTTTACTGCCAGGGCGATACTATCTGGCTACGCCAACGCCGACGTTATCGTCGACTCTATAAATAAAGGCGAAGTATATCGTTTTATACCAAAACCATGGGAGTTTGAGAGTCTGACCGAAGCTGTTAACCAGTGTCTGCTTCATAATGAAGTACTGCTCGGTAATAACGAATTGGTTAAAAAAGCTAATGCTAAAGTGAAAGAATTCAAAAGTAAGAAATCCGAACTTGAAAACACTGTTGAACAAAGAAATATGATATTGGAATATACTCAGGAAATGCTGGAGTATATGCCTATTTCTGTTATTGGTGTCAATAGAGATGGTGAGATTCTCATATGTAATGAGCATGCCCGAACTTCGATTGCTGAACTAAGCGATTTCAACCAGATGACAATGTTTGAAGATGCATTCTCAACTGACCTGTGGAATACTGCTCGTGAATCTCTTAAGGTTAGAATTGCTGTGCAGAGATTGTACATGCTTGCTGGCGGTGAGTATGAATTCAGATTTATCCCAATTGTCCAGAGCCGTATAAATGGACTCTTGGTTGTTATTGAAAGAAAAAGATGATTTTAAGAGGCTCTCTTAACTATGTGAAATGTAAGTGAATGCTTTTTCTCGTGCTATTAAGCGGAGTATAAATATGGACTGTAAGGTATTAATCGTTGATGATGAGGTTAGTGTTCTTAGCTCGCTCGAGCGTTCGCTGAGGAAAGAGTCTTATCAGATCCTTTCTGCTCAAAGTGGTGCCAGTGCCCTCGAGCTGCTTCAGGAAAATAAAGTAGCTGTCATCCTTTCAGATGTTAATATGCCTGGCATGGATGGTATTGAGTTCCTCTCGCGGGCCGCTGAATTCTCTCCCGACTCTGTGAAGATGATACTCTCTGGCTATGCTGATATTGAGCTGGTTATGGACTCAATTAACAGAGGCCATGTCTGGAGATATCTCACTAAGCCATGGCAGCCCGAGGATGTCAAAGTCGCTATCAATAATGCTATTGATCTATATATGATTCAGGCCGAGCGTCTAAATCTGCTTTCTCAGCTGGAAATAAAAAATACTCAACTCGCCAAGTGGAGTAACAAGCTCGAGGATATGGTCAATCATAGAACTGAACATATTCAAAGTGAACTTATGCTTATGAGCTGCCTTATGGATGGCGAAGATCTTAATGGCTTTACCCGTCTTGTTTTGCCTCTCTTTGCTGAAATATTTGATAGCCCCAAAGTTAATCTGATATCCGTGGCTGATGGTGTTAGTTATGGATTAACCGGTATTGAAGATGCCGACGGTGATTATGTCAGACATCAGATCCATTATCTACAGGAAAACCGCCAGATACTCGTCGAAAAAGATCAGATTATTATCCCTGTTGTCAATAGCGATATGGTACTCGGTGGCCTCTGTGTCAGAGATTACGGCATACCTCTTGAAAAGATCAGCTCCGATTACGAGTCGTATATGGCTATTACCTCTATCGCCATGCTCCATAATACCATGAAAGTTAAGGCTCCCGATATGCTCGATCAGATTGAAGTTCTGCTCCAGGAGATAGGATGAGCGTTTTATCTGGCATAAATATTGATATTGCACCCGATGGCAGCTCCGCTGTCATTCGTGAGCTGCCTTGCCAGTTGCCCGACGGTTCTGTACTTGATGTCGAATCGGTTCTGGAACTGCTCGCTGCGCAAAAAGTTGTGCACGGTATCGATCGTTCCGCTATCGAAGAAGCCGTGGCAAAAGCTCTTAGCTCTTTTGCTCCTGTCAGAGATGTACCTGCTGCGTCAGTTGTTCAACATAATTCTATAAAGTCTTTTGTCAATAATAAGGTAATTGACCATAAAGAGTTCGCCGCTGAAGTAAATAGCTTCAGAGATACCTTCGACCTTGTCAATGCTGATGAATTTGCACCTGGTAACAGTGCTTGCTGGATAGTACCAAATACTCTGATCTTCGAGATTCGATTTGCCGACGAGGTCGATGTGCTCGGCCAAAAGAAAAGCATCCCGCCTTTACCGTTTGAACTTCAACCTTCTCGCGGGGTAGTTTGCGATAAACAGGTGAAAACTATCCGGTATATCTCTGACGATAGCGGTTTTCTTGCTGTTGATGCTAAGAATAATATTCAGCTTCTATCGCCTTTTGTTATTTCAGACGACCAGATGTCTATAAATCTGAAATTACCTCAGGTTTCTGACCCTGCTATGGTTGAACAGGTAAAGCAATATGTTTCAGAAGTCTTTGATACTGTTATCATTGCCGAGTGCCGAGTACTCACTCTTGATGATGTCTTGAATAAGATCGATCAGTTTTATGCTGGTCAGGAAGATCGTCTCGTACTAGAGGTTGCTCGTGGTCAGGAGTCTACCGCTGGTATACCCGGCTATATAGAATTCATGGTTAATCTCTCCGGTCGACCTGAGGAAGATGAAAAAGGTAATATAAAGTTTACCGAATTTACCAGCTATTGTATGGTAGAGCAGGGCCAGCCACTCCTGAAAATCGTTCACCCAATACAAGGAAAGCCCGGCATAAACGTCGTCGGTGATCTTGTCGCCTGTGAACAGCTTGAGGACCCGATAATTGACATATCCGATACTGTCATGGTAGTTGATCATGAAACTGAACGCCTTTTCACCTCACTGGATAATGGCTGCCTGATATATAAAAATAATAAAATTGATGTCACTGACAGCATTGTCGTCTCTGGTAATGTAGGACCTGAAAGTGGTAGTATAAAAAAAGGTGCTACCTCAGTTATTGTAAAAGGCAATGTCCTCAGCGGTTACTATATCGAATCTGAAGGTGATGTCATTGTCGAAGGTAGTATCGAAAATGGTGCTAAAATTCACTGTCGCGATTTATCTGTATACAAAGGGGTCTTTGGCAGTAAAAGTGATATCTATATCACCGGCAATGCAGAGGTAGGCTATATTCATGGCAGTAAAATGAGGGTACTCGGTAATATCAAGGTGCTCAGGTATGTAATGGAATCAGAAATTACCTGTCGCAGCAATTTTGAGGTTATCGGACAGGGCGTTAGCGGCTCCGAAAGAGGGGCCCTTATCGGCGGTAATACCAGTGTACTAGGCTCAGCGTTATTACATTCTATCGGTAGTGGTGCAGAAATTACCCGGATTAGCTGTGGTATCGATACCTATCTTTACGATAAGTTGATATTGTGCCGTAATGCTGTTACCGCACTTAATGCTGAGGTGGCTAGAATTCAGAATTCTGTCGGTTTTACTCTTGGCGGTGAAAATGCGGTTGAAATACTGAAGGCCATGCCAGATGAACAGAAAAAGGCAGTAGGTAAGAAGCTCGAAAAGATAAAAATGCTTCTTTCACAGGTTGCCAGCTATGAGCAGCAGTGCCGTAAGGTCGAAGCTGTCGCTCTTGCCAGAGATATAAAACAATCGACTATAAGGGTTGATCGCCATGTCATTCCTCTGACATATTTCTCTGTTGGCATAAATCAGCTGGAAATAAGGACAAAGCTTAAAGCTATTTCTGTACGCCTAAGAAATAACGAAGTAGTGGCCGAAGCTGTCTGACACTATTTGCTATGCCCGGAAGTTCTTGTCCAGTATAGGCTTATCTTCCAGCCGCACCCCATAAGTAGCACAAGCGTCCTCGCTTGTGATTCATAATATAACTATCCCCAACCATCTCAATTAACTTAGTATATACGCCACATAATAGTCTTATAACATCCATATCTCAGGCAATTATCTTATGTACTGAAAAACACGATATAGCCCTGTGGCGTACCTTGCTTTATTGGCAATTATCGGTTATAATCTCCCCCCTGAGATTATGACTGAAAAAAATACAACTAATAAAGGTATCAAGCCGTTCTATCGCTGTGTCCGTGATACGTTCTGGGTGCTTTTCAAGCTATTCTGGAACTTCAAAAGTCGCGGACAAGCGAATATACCTGCCGATGGCCCGGTTTTGATCGTCTGTAACCACCAGAGTTACTTCGATCCGATCATCTGTTCTATCGGTATGAGACGTGAGCTTGATTTTATGGCACGCGAATCGCTTTTTAAGGGCAGGTTCGGAAAGATTATCCGACGCCTCAACGCTTTCCCCGTCAGACGCGGCGAAGCGGATATGAGAGCTATTCGAGATATCGTTGACCGGCTCGACCAGCAGCGGGCTGTGCTGATGTTCCCTGAGGGTACTCGCAGCAGTGACGGCATGGTACATGACTTCAAAAACGGTTTTGTACTTATCGCCCGAAAGGCAAAAGCCGCCATTGTCCCTGTTGCCATCGACGGCACATTCGATGCCTGGCCCAGACATAAAAAAAGGCCCGGACTTTCGCGTATTCGAATCAGCTACGGCCAGGCCATTCCTGCCGAGCAGGTTAAAAGCATGGCTCGTGATGAGTTGTTCAATAAAGTATTTGCCGAAGTTACTAAAATGCAGAACGAACTCAGATCCGAAAAAAACAAACCGTTGTATGATTATGAAAATAATATAGAGTAGCCAAACGGCCGCTTTGAGAATAGATAACTACTCAAACTGTCTGAAAACTTCAGTTTGTAATTTATAAACAAATGTTAGCTAATAATTTTGGATTTAGTCATTAGTTTTTAAGATATTATACTCAACTAATTGCTAAGTTCTAAATTCTAACTCCTCTCAAGCTGACCATCGGTCAGTTTGAGCTAGTAGATTGGGGATAGATATGAAGATTCCATTACCTGTAAATGGTACCGTTGAAGTTTCACCTTCAATTTTAAGTGCTGACTTTGCCAGCCTCGCTCGTGATATCGCCGTTGTTGAACCACATGTTAATATGCTCCATGTCGATGTTATGGACGGCCATTTCGTACCAAACATTACTATTGGCCCGCTGGTGGTAAATGCTATACGTCCGCACAGTAAGCTATTCTTCGATGTGCATCTTATGATCAGCGATCCTGTTCAATATGCACCGCAGTATGTCAAAGCCGGTGCCGATGGTATTACTTTCCATCTCGAAACCGTTTCTGACCCTGCTGGCTTTATTGCTATGATGCGTGAGCTGGGCGTTTGTGTTGGCGTATCGATCAAGCCCGGCACCACCGTCGCTGATCTCAAGCCAATTATCGCTGATGTCGATATGGTACTGCTTATGACTGTTGAGCCTGGCTTTGGCGGACAGAAGTTTATACCTGAAAGTATCGACCGCTGCCGTGAGATCAGAGCTATGCTCAGACCTGACCAGCGTCTCGAAGTTGACGGCGGTATTTACCCAGGTTCCACAGCCCCGCAAATCCTCGCTGCCGGTGCCGATACTCTCGTCTCCGGAAATGCGATCTTCGCCGCAGATAACCCTGTTGCCGTTATCGCAGAACTAGGCCAGGGAAATTTAACCACCAACTAACCCGATTACCTTATACTTTTTACCTTTAACCTTTTACTCGTTAACATATATGGCACTGATTGGTTTAAGAAATGTTGCTTTAAGTTTTGGCGGACCGCCTCTCCTCGAAAATGTCGATCTGGCTATTGAGCCCGGCGAACGTATTTGTTTACTTGGGAGAAATGGTGCCGGAAAATCTACTCTCATGAAGATCATCTCCGGCGAGCTCGAAGCTGATTCCGGAGAGGTTATTCGTCAGCAGGGCTTAAAGACCGCTTACCTGGCCCAGCAGGTACCTGCTGGTGGCGATGATGATGTCTTCACTGTCGTTGCCGCTGGTGTTGGCAATGCCGGCGAGCTTATCTCTCGCTTTCATCAGCTTAGCCATAAACTCTCCGAAACCGGAGATATGACCGTCGCCGACGAGCTATGCGAACTGCAGGCCAAAATGGATGCCGGCGATTGCTGGCAGATGAACCAGCAGGTTGAGTCTATCATCACCCGCATGGGCCTTGACCCGGAAGCAAAGTTCGCTCCCCTTAGTGCCGGTATGAAGCGTCGTGTTCTTCTTGCTCGCGGACTCGTTTGCAAACCTGATATCCTGCTCCTTGACGAACCGACTAACCATCTCGATATCGAAGCTATTCTCTGGGTAGAAGATTTCCTCCTGAAGTATGAAGGTACTCTCGTTTTCGTGACCCATGACCGTGCCTTCCTGCAAAAGCTTGCAACTCGTATCGTTGATATCGATCGCACTCGTGTTGCCAGTTTCTCTTGCGATTATGGAAAGTATCTTGAGAGAAAAGAGCAAATGCTCTCCGACGAACTCAAGCAGAACGAACTCTTCGATAAGAGACTCGCCGAAGAGGAGGTCTGGATCAGGCAGGGCGTTAAAGAGCGTCGTACTCGTAATGAAGGGCGTGTTCGCCGACTAAAGGATATGAGAGAACACCGTTCTCAGCGTAAAGATGTTATTGGCAAAGTAAAAGTAGAGCTTCAGGCTGGCCCCGCTACCGGCCGAAAAGTTATCGAAGCCAAGCATATAAACTTCAGCTACAATGCCGATAAGAGTTGCCCGATCGTCCTCGATTTCTCTACTCTTATCCAGCGTGGCGACAGAGTTGGTATCATCGGCCCCAACGGCTCAGGTAAATCCACTCTTATCAAAATCCTGCTCAATGAGCTCGAAACCTACGGCGGACACGTGCGACACGGTACCAACCTCGAAGTTGCTTATTTCGACCAGCTCCATTCTACTTTGGATCTGGAAGCAACTGTTCAGGAAAATCTCTGCCCCGGCACCGATAAAGTTGTCATCAACGGCAAGCCTCGTCACGCACTCGGCTACCTCAAGGATTTCCTCTTCACTGCCAAGCAGGCAAGGAATGTTGTTGGTAATCTTTCGGGTGGCGAACGTAACCGCCTTTTACTTGCCAAGCTCTTTGCCCAGCCGGCAAACGTGCTCGTTCTTGATGAGCCTACTAACGATCTTGACATGGAAACTCTTGAGCTGCTCGAAGAATTACTCGATGGCTTCGAGGGTACTATCCTCATGGTCAGTCATGACCGTGCTTTCCTTAACAATGTAGTCACCAGTACTATTGCCATGGAAGGTGATGGACTCGTTAAAGAGTACGGCGGCGGATATGATGACTGGCTTATCCAGAGTGGTGCAGCTGAAAGAAAAGCAAATCTGCAGGTTACCGACAATTCTAAAAAGCAGCTTTCTAAAGAAGAAAAACAGCTCGCCCACGAATTACATAAACTGAAAAAGAAAGAGCAAAAGCCGAAAAAGCTAAGCTTCAACGATAAGAAAGAGCTCGATTCTTTACCTAAGAAAATTGAAGACCTGGAAACTCAGATCGCCGCTATCCACGAAAAGATGGCCGATCCGGAATTCTACAAAGGCGACCCCGCCGCTATCAGCGAAACATCCGACAAAGCCCAGGCCCTTGACCTACAGCTCCAACAAGCCTACACTCGCTGGGAAGAACTAGAACTTCTAGCCGAAGAATGTAATTCATAAGTAACACAAGCGTCCTCGCTTGTGATTCTTGATATTGCATTGCGAAGTGTATGAAAATCATGAAGAGAAAGTTACATGAAATATTAACTTTCTCTTTTGGGCAATACTCCCATACATCGGTACTTGTGATAATAAATCTAACATCGCTAACCCGCGAGCAAAGCGAGCTTTAAGAGTACAAACTTTAGTTTGTCTATCACTCATAATATAAAAAACCGTTCACACAGTTATAATAAGCCATATCATAACCATGTGAACGGTTGAATTTATCTTTACTTATTTAGAGTTGCCCCTAACTGGTACCATTATCTGCGACGGCGAATGTAACCGGCCATTGACACGCCAAGGCCACTTAATAATATCGCTCCTGGTGCAGGAACTGGCTGGCTTGCTGTTACTATTGGATTAGCAACAATGAATCCTTCTTGCCCTGATACATAGTTTGCCAATGTGTCGCCAAATACCCAATTGAACGCATATGCTATATTTGTCCCAAGTTCATCTGGTGCTCCGCCACCTATACCATTTCCATCTAATATATAGTCTATTGATGGTGCTTCTATTTTCAGAGATGATATTTCAGAAAACTTTAGACCGCTGGTTTTACCGAACATGTTATATACCCAGCTGGTATTATTGTTTAATCCTGTTGTTTCATAAAACTTGACAGTCTTACCACTGAGTGTCGCCCAATCCATATTCCATTGGTTGCCGCCAGTCCATTCTGCGTTAGACGGCTCGTTTGCCACTACTGCATAATTCCCGTTACCGTCTGTTACCCAAATATTAAAATATGGAGCCACTGCCGGCCCGCTGCCCGCAGTAAATCTACTTGTATCGTCCAGACGCTGAATACTTATCGATGTCAGTTCGCCAATAGTGTAACCTTCCACATCGTCGCTACCCCAGGCTGCCTTCTGGTTTGCCTCATACGTTATAAATTCCGTTGCTCCTGCTTGTATCGTATTATTTGTTTGGATAATTGGAGCACCTGTACTACCTTCTCTTATTACATAAGGTCTCCAGCCTGCAACAGCAAGATTACCGGTTGTTAGAATTGTCAATGCAATTGCACAAGCTTTGATCACTTTTTTCATTTTAGTTCTCCCACAAATGTAAATATTAAAATGACGATCGCTCGTCAGAAGTAGATAATAACTAAAATAGAAAGAAAGCCTTATTGAAGTGGCCCACATTTCCCATTGTTTATTGCATTGTACTTCAGTAAAGTAAGCACTGTCAATGAAAAAAGGTTTAAGGTAGTACAGGCATACGCCTCTGGCGGACTTGTGATTTGTAATCTAACTTCGCTAACCCGCGCCCAATGCGAGCTTTAAGAGTACAAACTTTTGTTTGTCTATTAGCCTATGAACAAAACGTATCCCCAAAATGTTTTTCCCCTAAAAACATCTCCCTCACGCCGGCATATTAAAAGTCTTAAACGAGTTGGGCTTCTGGTTACTCAATAACCACTTTAACGCCTCTTCTTCACTCGTAAATAGCTTAACCCGGTATCCCGCCGTCAAACACAAGCTCTCGTAAAATTCTAGTGTTCGTTTATCATTATTCTCACAATACAAAATAGCAGTCTTAAAATTCAATGCCGATGGCACCTCATTATAATATTTCGTCAGATCGATTATCTCTGTCATTTCCAGTGATTTTGACGAAAACCGGTTATCGCTCAGTAGTAGGTAACATTCATTCAGTGTGGCCATTTCTGTGATTTGATGAACTAGTTCTTTCAACTCTTCCAGATTGAGTTGTTCTGTTGGCGTGTACTTTATTATTCCATTATCTTTGTCATAACAGAGTGTGTATTTCACGGTTCTTCTCTCCGCACTGTCTGGGTGTTTATCTCGTTGTTAGTGATCTGGTTGTAACTGGGAGCGGCTACGCTCTTTGATATTTTCTTATCGTATTGTCTAACCATTTTTCATTACTGTTTTTATCTGCTTTACAATGTTTATGTTACCGCTTAATTTTATATATAGAACTGAAGCTCCAAAAAAAAAGAGCCGATCAGCTCGACTCTTATATTCTTTAGCACTAATTGTGTTTTGTTTGTTATGTACTTGGCTTAACCTGCAATACCAGCCATATTACACTTGCAACTGCTACCATAGTTGTTGCCGCCAGGATAACAGTTGTTATAAACAGCTTGCTGAAACGCTTATTCTGTATATCGATCATATCCTGAAGATGCTTCTCGTTCTCTTCGAGCATCCGCCCAATATTTGCCAGACTCGCCGCCTGAGCTTTGCTATGGTCTGATACATTCTTAACATTCGTATTAAACTGTGTAAAGGCCTCGCTCTGGGTACTCTGGTTTCTCACACTTGTTTCCATCGCCGATGACAGCCTGTCCAGCTGGTCTAGTTGCTTCTTGGTTGTGTCCGGCAATGATTTCAGCATATCTGATACCTGCTCATGACGCAAGGTCTGGATCTTTATCTGTTCGGTCAGGTCGCTAAATGTCCGGTTCTGTCTCGCTATACCTTCCGGCAACGCCTCTGTCAGCTGCGTTACCTTACGGTTCAGGTCGGCCGCCTGCTCGCGATGTTGAGCTACATTATCGTTCATCTCGCGGATCACATCGGTCAGTTTATTGAACCCGTCTTCTATAGCACCCATCGGCTTGAGCTTCTTATTCTTATATACCAGCTGTTCTTCTGCATTGATATCCACTAGCAGACCTTCAGCGTCAACATTACTTACATCTGTCGATACGCTGGAATAGCGATTGCCTTTTATCCAGCCGCCAAATCTCTTCCATATTGTCTTTTCCATAATTGCACCAGTAAATAATAGGTTCGTGGTTTCTCGCACTCTCTTGTTCGCTTATCAGCCCGCTACCACATAAATGTACAAGCTTAATATCAGCAATTCATCTCACTTGATTATGTCCAAAATGGCTATCGCTCAATTTGAACCTCTAATATATGATATGACTTTGACAGCAGAAAACAATAAAAAAGCCGTCGAATTCACTCCGACGGCCATTTTTATATCCTTATAACTGACAACAGCATACCCTACTTAGCATCCGCTGCCCAATTCCTAAATCCTAAATTCGTAACCGTTCACGCAAGTACATAATATGTGATATAATACACTTAGACTAACGTACCATAAATAAGTACTACCGACCAATTTACAAACCATTGAAATACAGGCATAGCCTGTAATAAAAAATCAAACAGTTTCGAGTCCCGATAAACGTCGGGACGAGAATCCAGAGCTTGTTTCTTGTTACTTATTACTTGTTACTAAACAATTTAAATTGCTATTAGCTTTGGTACCTGTGCATACACTGTGAACGGTTACCTAAATTCTAATTTACTACTTCTGCTCATCAAGCCACGCTTGTGCTACCGCGTCCGCGATCTCTTTGTGGATCGACCTGTCCAGCATATCAGGCAGCAGCATTGGCTCAACCGCTTTCTCTGCCAGCTTACTCGCCGCCGCCAGCTGCATCGCAGGTGTAATATCGCTCGCCTTAACATCCAACGCACCACGGAACAAACCTGGGTACGCCTGAGCATTATTCAGGCTTCTGCCGTCTGCTACAACCGCCGCACCCGCCTTGATCGCTTCCTGAGTATCGATTTCTCCTACCGGATTACTCAATGGAAATACGATTGGGTCTTTTGCCATTGCCTTTACCATTTCTGGTGTTACCATATTCGGCCTTGATACCCCGATAAAGATATCTCTTCCCTTAAATCCTTCTTCCAGCGGAACTTGCACCTTGTTTGGGTTCGTTATTGCCGCCAGCTCTTCTTTGATCGGGTTCATCTTTTCTTTACGACCGCTATAGATCGGGCCAAACGAGTCATAAACTACAATATCCTTTATGCCAAAGGTCAGCAATATCTTACTGATCGCTACTCCAGCTGCACCGGCACCTAGTATCAATGCACTGCTTTCTTCTGGCTTCCTGTTAGTGCGTTTCATCGCTCCTATCAGTGCCGCAAGTGCTACTGTCGCTGTACCATGCTGGTCGTCGTGCAATACTGGTATATCTAATGCGTCCTGCAAACGCTTCTCGATCTCAAAACATTCCGGGGCCGCAATATCTTCTAACTGTATAGCACCATATGACTTAGCGGTCTTTATTACTATG
Source organism: Sedimentisphaerales bacterium (assembly GCA_963667715.1). Taxonomy (GTDB): domain Bacteria; phylum Planctomycetota; class Phycisphaerae; order Sedimentisphaerales; family SM23-30; genus JAFGDI01. The sequence goes on from OY763926.1 coordinate 602,884, forward strand.
TTGATCAGCTCGTCGGTATCTTTACTATCTATCAGTACCGGCACAGCACTTATATTCGCAAATTCTGCAAAGATCGCAGCCTTACCTTCCATCACCGGCAGCGATGGAAGTGTGCCAATATCTCCAAGTCCCAGTACCGCCGTGCCATTGGTTACAATTGCAACTCTATCGCAGTTACCGGTCAGCTCCCAGGCCTTTGACTCATCATTTTCGATGATTTTGCATATTGACGCTACACCTGGGGTATAGATCATTCTCAGGTCAGAGATTGAGCTTATCGCTACTCTGCTAACAGTTTCGATCGGGCCACGATTGTGAATTGCCACAACCTCGTCAACTATTCCTGTTACCTCAGCTCCATCAACAGCATTGATCTCACGAACCGCATCATTCAGCTGGGCCGGGCTCTTGCAAAATACCCGTATATCACGCATCTTATGGGTACTGGTGATCCCTGTAGTATTGATCGCATCAACATTGATATCGGTCTTTCCTATAGCTGATACTATTTTACCTAACATACCAGGTATATCTTTTACCATACACTGAATTGTATAAACTTCTGGGGCCCCGTAACGGTCCTGCCAGCTGGTTTTGTGAACGTTCATCGCTTTTTTGTCTCTTTCTATATTATTGTTGGTACTTCAGGGGCACCTAAGCCACTACTAAATATAATGGCTAAAATCGCTAAATCCTGATTATATCTATGGTTATGTGGAAGGTGGTTTCCTGTCCCCATTTTTCCACTGATTCAATAAACATAATATTTTCTTGCCATACCATACTTTTTTCAAGGAAAAAATGCGCAAAGAAAAAGGCCGCAAGATTATTACTGCGACCTCTTTATTATATTCTGATTCCAGCTGGCTTTACAGCTCAAAGCTCGATGCTTCTCCCAACTCGCCTCTCGCCTCTCGCAGCTGGCTTCTATTTTTTAGTTCATTGATACTGGAGATATTGGAGTTATTCCAAGGTCGTCTCCGCCTTCGCCGGCCTGTTCTGCGGCCATCTTCTTGATCAGCTTGGCAATATCCTTCGCTGGATATTCCAGCTTCAGGTTAATATTGCTGCCGTCCTGAGTTAGCTGTAGCTTCTGCAGTACTGCCGCCAGATCTGGTGCTTCCTGAGACATCTGCATTGCCATAAATGGCAGCATACCCTGTGCCATCTGGTGGAGCTGTGCTGCGATTGCAGGGTCAAGTGTTGTTACTGTCAGAGCCAGAAAAGCATTGCTCTTTGATTCACCTACATAACATGATATGCTCTTAACCTGCTTTACCATCTGAGCTTGTGGATCATCTGTCGGAATCTCCAGATCCTGGAAACCTGCAACATTCATAGCAAAAAAGCTGCCCGCTGGGCTGGTCATCGCTTTATAGTCACCGGTTTTTCCTTTATAGGCCTTGATCGCAGCATTAATATTGCTATCATCATTAGCTGCCAGCAGGGTATCGCTGTCCATAAAGAACATCTTCGCTGGAGTCTGGCTTTGTGGGTTTGCCAGTGAATAGATTGTATTACTACCGCTCTTACTGGATGTGATTCCACTTTCTTCGCCCATTTCTTTGATCAGGCTTACGATCTTCTTTTCTGAAATTACCGGATTAACTGATTCTGCGATCATAACCCAGCCGCTTTTTTCTACTGCCAGATCTGGTGCATACGCTGTCAGTGACGCCAGTTCCTTAGTAGGGTCAAAGCCCAGCTTCTCGGTCAGCTCTTTCAAATCTTCGGCATCGGCATTACTATTTACCAACTCTGACGATACCGCGCCCAATTCTGAGCTCCTGAACGCTTCCATATCAACATGGATTGCTATCTTGGAATCCGCCGGCACAACATTTGACTTGAACGACGCCGCCATAGCTGGCGAACAAACAGCGGCAAATAATGCCAGTGATGCAATGATTTTCTTCATAAGATTATTCTCCTGAATTAGTTATGTTATCTTTTATCATTTTCCCAATTGTTAATACACACGTATTCTACACAATTACCCTTCAGCGGTTACCAATTTTCCCGCTATTTTCCAGAAAACCGAATTATAACCTAACCACACTCAAACATATAGCAAAAACTATAACTCTCGCAAGTATCACGCCCCAGAAAGACTTGCATTTTTTTAACTATAATTACTGTCTACTATTATTCATAGTAAACTAGAGTATTATATAACACGCCGCTTATTCAGCAACAAACCACCTAACCCAAACAACAACATTGAAGGGCGTGTTGCCCATGAGTAGCATAAGCATCCTTGCTTGTGATTATTGGTATAGCTTTGCCAACCATCTCAAAGAATCTGGTATACAAGTTATAAAATATTCTGACTTTTTCTTTTGGGCAACACGCCCTTGAAGCCGGTTCAGGTATAACTTGTACATGTGTCCAGTGTAGTATAAGCATATTCCCCGTTTGATAAAAAGCCATCGTTAGTGACACCGTTAGCGTCAAAATAACCGGCGTAAGAAAAAGAACTACAGACCAACAGTAATAACATCATAAATATTTTCATATTTCTCTCCTGAACCAATAAGAATTACACTCGTCTCTTCTTTAGGAAAAGTCCGCCAAGCCCCAGTAACATCATTGATGCGGGTTCTGGAATAACCTCAACATGTTTCCATGTGTCTGGAAAAAGTTCTACATCAGCATTTAAAAATGTTATTGTAAAATCATTACCGTTGTGCCATGTCCCTGTAATACCTGTATAGTTGTCTTTTTCACCAATCCAATCCCAGCTATCATATTGGCAATCGATAGTAATTGTTATGCCTACGGGAGCGTATTGAATACTTCTAATATAGTTTATTTGTCCGCCATTAAGTAACACAGAAGAATTTTTTTGAACATAAATATAATTAACAACCCCGCCAGATACGGTTACAGAACTGTTGTCGCTAGGTGTAATACCTGCAATTCCCTTTTGATAATCAATAAAAGGTTCAGAAGTAGAAAGAACTTCTAAATGAGAATTATCAAATAATCTAATGCCGTCAGAGCCGCCACCGTTGACGGTTAGAGTACTATTTTCATCAACCTTTGTAGCATAAGCATATTCCCCTTTTGATAAAAAGCCATCGTTAGTGACGCCGTTAGCGTCAAAATAACCGGCGTAAGAAAAAGAACTACAGACCAACAGTAATAACATCATAAATATTTTCATATTTCTCTCCTGAACCAATAAGAATTACACTCGTCTCTTCTTTAGGAAAAGTCCACCAAGTCCCAGTAAGATCATTGATGCGGGCTCTGGGACGACCTCAACATGTGTCCAGGTATCCGGGTACTTATTTTGAATGGTGTCGTTTAGAAAGCTAATGTAGAAATCTTCACCATTATGCCATTCACCTATAATACCTGTGTAATTATTTTTTTCCCCAATCCAAGACCAGTTGTTTTTGCAGTCAATAGTGATGGTTTTACCAAGGTCTGGCTTTTGAATACTTCTAATGAAGTTTACTTGCCCACCATTAAGCAATACAGTAGAGTTTTTACCAAGATATACATAATTAACAATACCTCCAGATATAGTAACTGAGCTATTGTCACTAGGGGTAATCCAAGATATACCACTTTGATAATCAACAAACGGTTCAGATGTTGATATAACTGTTAATGAAGCATTATCAAAAAGATTAATATCACTTGCTCCGCCCCCATTTACAGTTAAGATACTGTTTTCTTTTACTTTAATATTTCCACCATATTCTCCGATAGATAGTAACCCGTCGTTAGCGTATTCATGTGAATCGCTAATGCTTGCATAACCACTAGTTCCACAGACCAACAGTAATAACATCATAAATATTTTCATATTTCTCTCCTGTAACTTTAATGAAATAAATAATTTACCTGCCGCTATTATACCAAATAGCGGCAGGTGCTTTCAATGTCTATTGCAGAGATTCCTTGATTTTGGCCAGTTCATCATCGAAAAAGACCAGTAAATCCAGTAAATTCTGTTCATCTTCACTATCAACCGGACATTCATCCAGCATCTCCAATACATTTTCTTGTAAATATCGGAAATCCTGTACTACTTGTGCCAGATCTGCATTAGATAGCGAGTCGTAGAATCTATCATCTTCAACTACTGTATCTTCAGCCAGCATAAGAGTTGATGTTGTTCTTGCCAGGCTCGCAACTCCCGTTGTTTTAGCTGACAGTGAAGATTCTGTAGTTAATAGGGTAACAGATTGTGTTGCTGCTGCCATTGCTTCAGTTTCTTCTACATTATTTGCACTATCATACCAGCACGCTTGCCATAGCCAGTTTTCACAGAATAACTCCAGGTCTGCCATGTCGATCATATATTGACTGGTACCTGTATTATCAAAATTACCTTTTTTGTTCCATTGTACCATAGAATTTGGATCTGCATAATTTGGATTATTGTCCCAGCCTGGATCATTACTGTCTATACTCAACCACCCATAAGCTAAAGGCTTAAATTCCTGTAGGTTTATTATGCCGTCAGCATTATAGTCAAAAGAATTGAAAGTATCCTCTTCTGTATAATCTCCGCTGCATGAATGTACCTCGTCAGCACCTAGGTCAACATAAAGACCTTCTAGCCGGTTTTCATTATCATAGTCAGTTTGGTCGTTATAGATCAGGTTTGGATTTCCTTTGTCAACACAAATTGAAGCCGCCGAAATATGATAGTTTTCAGGGTTAGGCTCGCCAGCAGCGTTAACTTCATATGCAAATTCAGGAATAGCCTTGATATTGTTATTAATCTCCACGCATTCCTGGACACAGCTGTATGCAATATAGGTATTGGGGTCAAAACCTGATGTCTGCTGCTTTGAATTGTTATTGTTATAGTAGATAATACAGTTTTGTATATCTGGGTAATCCAGGCTTACGTCATTAGGGTCACCGCTATTGTTGCCGCTATCAACAAAGGCAACTGCCAATGATTTATTATTTGCCACTGTTAGATTGTGTAATACAGGGCTATATAGGGGATTGTCAATAGATATGCCAGCACGACCTTCTTCTGCTAGATCACTTTCAGAAATAATCGAATTTTTTATATATGGTGTTGAATATATAACATCAATACCATGTTTTTCATTACGCATTATCCAGGAGTTTGAAACGTTTAATTCACTGCCTAAGCTTTCATGGTAAATGCCATCAGCTCCATTGTTTTTTATTAGACAGGATGTTATAGTTACGTTGCCATCTTCTGCGTAAATACCATAGTGTAAACAATTACTAACAATACAATTATTAACAGTAAATTCATATCCGTGTATATTATAATCATAACCATCTGAAACTGTTACGCCGTCTATTGTGCTGCCTAGTCCCATTTCAACAACAGTGAATGATGAGTCATATTCGCCTATGTTTCCACTTAATATAGATTCATATTTCTTAGGGTTTCTATTGGCAAAATCACACCCTTTAGTTGGAAATCCGCCATATATCTCAGCGTCATCCGGCACATCAAAAAAGGCCGATTCTATAGTTCCCGGCAGATATATTCCTTCTGCCACATAAATAGTAAATGGCCCTCCACATGCAGAGCCCGACGCCCGCTCCAATGCCATTTGCAGCCCATATTCTGTATTATACGCATCAGTCCAGTTCAATCCCGTATTTGCCCCTACAGCATTTTCTGAAACATAAATCACACTCGAATTATCCCAACAACACACCGGCGTCTCTTCTACTGCCACTGCCAGTACTTTTTCAAAACACCTCGTTAACGTAGAATTGGGGTCATTAGGGTCTGGCATTTCAACGCAATATGCACCAATAATTTCAACTTCATTACGCAGCGTCATCCCCGGCACAGCATTTTCATTTACTTCAACTTCAAGATTAACGCACGACCAGCCATCATCAGGATTATTTGGATCATTTACAACCGAGTCAACAGTCCCAATTTCCCATGTATACGTATGTTCTTCTATTGAATACGCCGGATCGCCCGGTATTGTAACTAATTCACCGTCAATTATTTCCAGGCTATCCAAACCGGCAGGATAATCTACTCCAATTGGCAATCTGTCAACCACTTCTACATTTGTCAATGTCTCACCTGTTGTGTTTTTCCAGCAAATAGTATACATAATATCATTATCATTACCTTCACCGTCAATAGGAGTAACACAACCACCATCATCAACATCATCTTCTTTTGTTAGTAAAACTGCTGAATAGCTAAAATTAACATTATCGATTACAAACCCCTGAGGATCATGATTGCTAATACTTATACGCCAACTTGCGATTCCATATTCTTCAATTAAAAAATGCTCAATCCCAAGTTTTGAATTATATTGTTCTCCTAACTTATTACCATTAATGTCATACCATTCTACTATTGTTGAGCTTATAGAATTGAAACACCCAGCGTCAAAGGAAAACTGATCAACAGTTACATGTTTTGATGGATTATCTTGTGACACAAAAAACGCCACAATATCACCTTGAAATTGCGGAGAACCAGATAATACCGGTGATGTTGGTGTCGAACCATCTTCATCAATATAAGGGTCATCTCCACCAAAGATAATACCCAACCCTGCGTACTGGTCTGAAATGTGAGTTCCCACCTTCATTTCACTGAAAGTTATAGGAAGTTCAAAAATTGTACTAGCCGAAGCTTCGTGATACTGACATGTAACACCAACACCAGTTCCAGGAATGGCATTGTCAGCTAAAATGTTTCCCTTACCTAAACATACAAAGCTAAAAACTAACAGCAAAAACCTAACAATCTTCATAAGAATCTCCTTTTCAAAAGGAAGTGATATATTAAATCGGAATCCATTATCCCGACTTCTCCCATTTTTATATCTTCCTATTTGCCCCATGAAAAAAGGGCACTACCAACACATAATGAGGTATCCGGCAAGGAACCCGAAAAGAATGTGTAACGTAGCATAACAATCTATACTTTGGCATTATTCCCCGACTCTGTTCACTCAATGTTGTATTATTTCCAGGCAAAAAAAAACAGAGATTACTAAGGGCGCCACACCGCATGTACATCGGAGGCCCGCTAAAGCCCATGAAGAAACATGCCAAGCATGACACCCTCAGCAACCTCTGTGTCGAACACAAGTTTCCGAGAGTGCCGTTTACTTGACGCTTCTTCATTGTGAAATTAGCGGTTTCCGATGAAACGTCCAAAACAGTATATGTTATTTCTCAGTACTCAATTATCACTCACAATATCATTATTTCAAGAAAAAAACTAATAATAATATTCTCAAACTGACCATCGGTAAGTTTGAGTTAATTCCCCGTCCGCACCAGCGGACAACCTAAGCTTGTTACTTGTTACTTTCCACTTGTTACTTATAAACAAAAAAAGCCCCGGCAAAAACACCAGGGCTTTTCAATTCTTTTATATTACCAAAACAACTCCATATCAGGTTGTCTGCGGCATCTCTTCAGATTCTTTAGCGTCTGAATCAGGGTCTTCTGTATCTTCATTGTCTACACCTTCAAAGTGCAGCTCCTTATCCAGTACAGATACCTTGATCTTACTCTTCTCGCCAAAGGTTCCCATCAGCAGCTGTTCGCTCAGCGGATCTTCAACATATCTTTCGATTGCACGACGCAGCGGACGAGCACCAAATTCTATATCGTATCCCTTTTCGATCAGGAATTCCTGGGCATCGTTGCCAAGGATCAGGCTCAGACCTTTTTCTTCCAGTCTGCCAAATACCTTCGCCAGCTCGTACTTCACAATTGTCTGTAGATCTTCGCGTCTCAGTGACTGGAACACGATCAGATCGTCCAGACGGTTAAGGAATTCCGGACGGAAGAATCTCTCTGCTTCTTTCTGCAGTACATCCTTCATCTTTTCGTAATTGGTCTCCGCATCGCGTTTACCAAAACCAAAGCCGGTTCCACCCTGATTCTTGATCAGGTCCGCTCCAACATTACTTGTCATGATAAGGATCGTATTACGGAAGTCGATATGACGGCCGAAGCTGTCTGTCAAACGTCCTTCTTCCATTACCTGCAGCAGCATATTGGAAACATCGGTATGTGCTTTTTCAATTTCGTCTAAGAGCACAACTGAATATGGTCTGCGACGGATCTTCTCGGTTAGCTGACCGCCTTCTTCAAAGCCAACATAGCCCGGAGGGGCACCAACCAGTCTTGACACATTGTGCTTCTCCATGTATTCACTCATGTCCAGCTGGATCAATGCATCTTCATTGCCAAACAGGAACTCTGCCAATGCGCGGGCCAGTAATGTCTTACCAACACCTGACGGACCGACAAAGATGAAACAGCCCATCGGACGTTTCGGATCTTTCAGACCGCTGCGACTTCTGCGAATACATTTCGATACTACCTTGATCGCTTCATCCTGGCTTACTACACGCTTGTGCAGCTCGTTTTCCAGTTCCAGCAGACGAGCAACTTCCTCTTTCTTCAATCTCGTCAGAGGTACGCCCGTTATCATACTGACAACTTCCGCGATTATTTCTTCATCTACCAGGCCAACAGATTCATTATTCTCTTCACGCCATTTCGTCTGAAGCTCTTCCTTCTTCTGCTGGATCTTCTGTGCTTCGTCACGAAGCAGGGCAGCTCGTTCATAATCGGCATTCTTCACCGACTCATCTTTTTCGATCTGCAGTTTCTCGATCTCTTTTTCCAGTTCTGTAAGATCCGGCGGCTTGGTCATGGTTGCCAGCCTCACGCGAGCTCCTGCCTCATCGATAACGTCGATCGCCTTATCCGGCAGACAGCGACCCGTGATATAACGGCTTGACTGTTCTACCGCAGCTTCCAACGCCTCGTCTGTAATGCGTACTCTATGATGTGCTTCATAGTTGTCACGCAGCCCCTTCAAGATCTGTAATGCCTGTGTCTTTGACGGCGGCTCTACCAGAATAGTCTGGAATCTACGCTCCAAAGCAGCATCTTTTTCAATATATTTACGATACTCATCCAGCGTCGTAGCACCAATACACTGTATCTCGCCGCGACTCAATGCCGGCTTCAATACATTAGATGCATCGATCGCACCTTCTGCTCCACCAGCTCCTACCAGAGTATGCAATTCGTCAATGAACAGGATAACGTTCTTGGCGCGTTTCACCTCGTTCATTACCGCTTTTATTCTTTCTTCAAACTGACCGCGATACTTGGTACCGGCAACCATCATCGCCAGATCGAGTACTACCAGCCTTCTGCCGGATAATATCTCTGGTACTTCATGGGCGATTATTCGCTGGGCCAGACCTTCTACTATCGCTGTCTTTCCAACACCAGCCTCACCGATCAATACCGGATTATTCTTAGTGCGACGACACAATACCTGCAATACACGTTCGATCTCGTGTGCACGTCCGATAACAGGGTCTAGCTGGCCCTGACGTGCAAGTTCGGTCAGGTCTCTGCCGAAACTGTCCAGGGCAGGGGTCTTGCTCTTAGCTGATTTCTGCGATGACATACCTTCACTGCCGCCGGTTGAGCCCATACCTTCTACACCGCTTGAGCTGTTATTATTTAGCTCCGCACTGTCAAGACCTGCTCCCAGTAGGTTCAATACCTCTTCGCGAACCTTATCAAGCTTTAAGCCTAAGTTCATTAGTACCTGGGCCGCTACTCCTTCGCTTTCACGAAGCAGACCTAGCAGTAGGTGTTCTGTACCAACATAATTATGGTTTAAGGCTCGTGCCTCTTCTATTGCGTATTCTATAACTTTCTTGGCACGCGGGGTTTGCGGTAGCTTACCCATCGTCACCATATCTGGACCGCTCTTTACCAGCTTTTCGATCTCGAGTCTTACCTTGCGTAAATCAACATCAAGATTCTTCAGGACGTTTGCTCCCACGCCGCTGCCTTCACGTACCAGACCAAGCAGTATATGCTCGGTTCCGATATATTCGTGGTTGAACCTTTGTGCCTCCTGGTTGGCCAGGGCCATGATCTTTCTGGCTCTGTCAGTAAATCTCTCAAACATTTCAATCTCCGATTACGTTGAGTTGATACCCTTATGGGTATTATCTTTATACCCGCCTATTATCTCCATCCTTATTAATAACGATCGTTTTAGCGAGCTGTTATATTGGAAATAAGGATTATTCTGTCCTGAAATCACAGGCTGGTATGTAGTTTGATGACGTAAGTAGCTGTATTAAAATCGCTTATGCTGACAGGTAGCGGATACTACCTGCTCTTTTTTACAGCTCTTTCTATTCTTCTATTGCACCTTTCCGCAGGTTCGTTACCTGCTTTGTCTGCCTATCTAATTCTATACGTTCTTGCCTAAATTATCAAGTGATTGTAATACAATACTTTGTGACAATTATGGGCGGTCCTGTTTGGCGAGGGCCGGCATAGTTAAATCTCTCAACTCTCACTCAGGTATTAGTATCGGCAAAAAACTCTGACTGGTTTGGCAGTAATTGTAACAATATGATTTTTTTTAACCTCTTATCACTTAACAGCGGTTTTTCTTCTTTGCTAAGCCGTTATGTTAATATTTTTTTACCTCAATCAATCAATGGTAAGCCCAATGTGTTAACTTAGAATGATTATATGTACTGTGGTAAGGTTATATCAATTACAGAATATAAATATTATTGCTAATCTGGGCAGTTCGGTTGATTTAGGTAAAACTGAATAATACAGTTAAGTAACTATGTATACGGACAGATAATTATATAGCGAGATAGCAATTAATAAGGTAAAGGAGAGAGCTTAACTCGCTATGACTACCAACAGCAACGGCAAAGCGATATGAATTTATTTACTAGAAAACAAAATCCTATTGGCATCGATTTCGGCCGATCTAGCTTGAAACTCCTTCAGCTTTCCGCTGGTGATAAGGAATATATAGCTGATAAAATGCCGGTTCCTATCGAAGTACAGGATGATGCTCAGGCTTACGGCCAATGGGCTGCCAAGGCTATCAAGGATATGATGACCCGCACCCATTTCAAAGGTCATCAGGTTAAAAGCAGCCTGGGGGCTGGCCAGGTTCAAACCTGCCATCTCAGACTCGATAAAATGGACCCCGCCCAGCTGGAACAGGTTGTTCGTTTTGAAGTGCAGGAAAAACTACCTTTCCCTATCGAAAATGCCATGGTCAGACATCTTGTTGCTGGTGAAATATTCGACAGTAGAGACAACTGTGCCAAGCTGGAGATTATCGTATTGGCTGTTAGTGCTAAAAATATGTTCCATCATATCAAATGCCTCGAAAGCTGTAAGTTTGAAGTTGACAGTGTCAGCGTACCGGCCCTGGTTATTCCTCAGGCCTATAGCCATTCAAAATTCTCCGATGAAGATCGCGTCCTTTATGTCGATCTGGGCTGCAGCTCTGCATGGGCCGTTATTACTCACGGCAGTGAAATGAAATTCTGCAGAAATATTGAATCTGCTTATACGCGTGATAATAAACATCATCTTGATCCGAACATTATGCTTGAAGAGATCAGAGCTTGTATCAGATATCACGATATGCTTTGGGAAACCACTCCGGTTAATAAAATATTATTCACCGGCGGATATTGCGTAAACGAACAACTAATAAATGAGTTTGTCAAGCGAATTGGCCTTGATGACAGGCCCGGACATCTGCCGATTGATTTCGCCGGTGATATGAAACCGGATACTCAGTGGGCGATAGCATATGGGGTAACTCAACTATGAAAGACAATCTGAATTTTTTACCGGAAGACTATTTGCAGAAAAAAGCTCAACAGCGAACTAACATTATCTGTCTGATATTGTTTGTCGTTGTTATATCCTCTGTCGCTGCCGGATGGTTCCTCACCGAAAGCCGTCGCAAGATAATGGTCAGACAGCAGGGCGAAATGGCCGAAAAAATGGCACTTGCCAGCGACTCGCTCAAAAAGCTCGAAGAGCTCGAAAAGAAACGCTCTAAAATGGAAGATAAAGCGCAGCTCAGTGCTATGCTCACCGAGGCGATTCCTCGTTCTCTGCTCCTGGCGACTATAACCAATAACCTCCCGCAAGGCGTGTCATTGGTTAGCTATGAACTTAATAGCAAGGAAATAAAATCTGCTCCTAAACCGGTTGTCAAAGCCAAGACTGTTAAGTATAAGAAAAAGAGCAAAGTGCCGGTGGAGCCAAAGATCGAGGCTAAAAAGTTCCAGACTGAAATAGAGTTCGTCGGGATAGCCGGAAATGACCTGGAGGTCGCAAAACTTATCTCCGATCTCAGTAAGTCGCATCTTATGTCTAATGTCTACCTGAAATATTCAGAAGAGTTTCAAAAGGACAATATGTATTATAAACGCTTCGAAATATCTGCTGTTATGGGCCCTGAAATTCGTGCCAGTGAAGAAGATGTAATGTGGGCTCGCGATCAGCATATTAAAAGTTATTGATTTTCGATCAACTGCTCTTTGGACAGTTGAATATATAGTTTACAGGAGATTTTGGTTATGAAATTTGGAATTAGAGAATTGCTGTTCTTAGGATTACTCGCCGCTATTCCGGTTGGGTCCTATTTCTGGATATTCAAACCAGCTAACGAAAACTGGATTGAACATAAACAACAATACAGTGAACAGGCTCAGAAACTCAACGAGCTTACCACCGCTTTACAGAAGATCGACAACCTCAATGCTGAAATTGATAATCTCGCAAAGGCTGTAGAGTTCTTCGAGAGCAAGCTCCCCGCCCAGCATGAAATTCATAAGGTACTCGAGGATGTCACTCACATAACCGAGAAACAGCAGCTCGAAACTCGACTGTTCAAAACTGGTAAGACTAAACCCTTCTCACTTTATAATGAGCAGCCTATCGAAATGGAGCTCTACGGCAGCTTTGAATCCTTCTATCAGTTCCTGCTGGAAGTTGAACAAATGCCGCGTATTACCAAAATAAGTGAAATGGAAATTGAAAAAGATAATTCAGTACCAGGTGCGATGACTGTTAAATTCGTACTCAGTATTTTTTATGACAATAAACATTCTTAAGGATACCTCTGAAAATTGCTTTTGAGGCGAAAACGAGGATTGATTTTTACTGACAAGGAACGAAGAACCGGGCATATTGGTGAATATTTACGGTTTTTCGTGACGCAGCTCAGGAAAAATCAAGACCGTTTGCAGCCCAGAATGAATTTTTAGAGGTGCCCTTAGTAATCGATGTTTATTCCTGATACATTATCCTGCTAGGGCAGTGCTGATTATTATGCCGCTTCAACGGCTGAAATAAAGGATAAGAAAATGAATTTTTTTGATGAAAATATCGAAGAGCAAAATCCTGATGAACCTCAAGTGACTAACGAAGAGGTCGGTCTCGACGCTGTTATTACCGAAGATGATAATACCGCCTACACTATTACCTCACGTAATAGTAGCAGAAACACATATATCCTGCTTGGCGTATGTCTGCTCGCTATTGTCGGCGTATGGTTTGCCGGCTTTGCTCATAAGCATGAAGAACAGGACAAAAAGAAAAGCTCAGCGTCTAAGCTCGATGTTGTGCTTGCCAGGCTCGTTGGTATCAAAAACACTGGTGATAGTCAGGACCTGGTAAATGCCTTTTATGAGCTGCCTGGTGCCAAGCAGGTAAAACTCGATGAGCTTAATAAAAATCCGTTTATCCTTGAGCAAAAAGTTGAAGAGCAGGATCAGGCTCCTGTCGTAAAGATTATTGATCGTCAGAAAGTACTTGCCGCGGAAATCCAGTCGCTCAGACTCGGCTCCATTATGCAGCGTTCCAACGGCAGTATTTGTCTTATCAATGGTGTTGTATATAAAGTAGGTGATAAAGTCACCGACTCTTTCATAATAAAAGAAATTAAAGTCGATTCCGTTATCCTGGAGGCTGAGGATTGGGAGTGCGAACTGGAAATGTAATTCTATCCGGCAGGGGAGGACAGTGTGCCGTGATCTGACAATCTAGTGAATATTAGCAGGGCAGTGTAAATGTTCAATAAGAATCAAAACGAGAACCCATCTGCGGATGTTGATGATAAGTCAATTGCAGATGGTGACAATTTAACAGAGACCAACCCGGTTCCCGCTTCGGTACCGATCCCGGAACCGGTGCAGGCCGCCACCGTCGATGAAAGGCTTTGCGTTAAAGCTGCTATCGATGGTAAGGTGCTCGCTCAGGCCAAAAGCCTACATGAAAAACAGCCGCGTAAAAAACTCGGGCAGATTCTGCTCGAAATGGGCGCTGTTAGCGAGGAAATGTTGCAAAGCTGTCTGGCTGAACAGTATAACCTGCCCTTTGTCGAGCTGTCGGCCGAGATGATCAAGCCGCGGGTTATGGCTGTCCTGGATGTAGCTTTTATCGATCAGCATAATGTTATGCCGTTTGATGTGGTTGATGGCTGGCTGTATGTCGCTATGGCTGACCCGACCGATATTTTCCTGCAGGATGAAATACAGAAAAAGTCTGGTAAGCCGCTGAAAGTACATGTTTGTACTGTTAAGGCGATTAAGGATATTCTTGCCCTGGCCAACAGATCTGAAAGTGGCTCTGGCTTCCAGGTTGACAAAATAATTGATGATATTGACGCTGAGTCTGTTGAGGTTGTTGAGACCGAAGAAGAGGATCTCGCCGAACTCGAACAGGCCGCTGGTGATTCACCTATTATTAAATTCGTGAATTACCTCATCCTCAATGCGATCCGGGAAGGAGCCTCGGATATTCACATTGAGCCTGGCGATAAAAAATTAAAGGTGCGATATCGTATCGACGGCGTATTGTTTGAAATTATCTCGCCTCCGCACAGTATGTTCGGAGCGGTTATTTCGCGTATTAAAATTATGTCGAACCTCGATATTGCTGAGCGGCGTGTGCCGCAGGATGGTCGTATGAGAGTCGTTATTGACGACAGGAATATTGACATGAGAGTCTCGACCCTGCCAACTGTTCACGGCGAAAAAGTCGTTATCCGTGTTCTTGATGGTGCCAGTGCTGCCCGTACTCTGGACGATCTTGATATGGACGAAGACAATCTCGTTATACTCAAAAGCCAGGTCAATCGCCCCCACGGCATTATCCTCGTTACCGGGCCTACCGGTTCTGGTAAAAGTACCACTCTTTATGCAGTACTTCGCTCACTCGATCGTGGTACTATGAACATCTCTACCGTTGAAGATCCCGTAGAATATCAGCTCGACGGCATAAATCAGGTACAGGTTCATGACAAGATCGGTATGTCTTTCGCCGCCGCTCTACGCTCGCTGCTCAGACAGGACCCAGACGTTGTTATGGTTGGCGAAATTCGTGACCAGGAAACCGCCAGAATTGCGATCCAGGCATCCCTTACCGGTCACCTGGTTCTGTCTACTCTACATACCAATGACGCTCCTAGCAGTATTACCCGTCTGATAAATATTGGTATCGAGCCGTTCCTTATCTCTGCTTCGCTCAATGCCATTCTTGCCCAGCGCCTTGTTCGTCGTATCTGTAAAAACTGCCGCTCTGAAGTTGAACTGCCACCCGAACAGGCCATGTTCATTCAGGCCCATGGCATAAATGCTGACAAGGCATTTACTGGTGCTGGCTGTGATAAATGCAGACATACCGGCTATCTTGGCCGTGTTGGTATTTACGAACTGCTTGCTATCGATGATGTATATCGTGATATTATTACTAAAAATCCAAATGTTACCGAGCTACGCCGTCTTTGTAATGAACGCGGTATGATCTCTCTGCGCGGCAGTGGCCTGCTCAAGGTAAAATCTGGTATTACAACTGTTGATGAAGTTATGCGTGTGACTATTGACGCTGTTTAATGTTTTTTACCGGCCGCTAACAGGCCGAATATGATATGGAGTATATATAATGACTCAGTTACAGGATATTTTGATACTGGCTTTGGAAAATAAGATCTCTGATATTCATATCATGCGAGGCTCGCAGCCTTTGCTCAGAAAGAATACTATTATCGATGAAGCTGACTTCCCCGTTGTAACTGCCGAGTCTGCCGAGGCTATGCTCAAAGAGATAATCTCTGAAGAGCGTTTCGCAGAGTTCGAAAAGAAAAGAGACCTCGACTTCTCTACCGAAGTGCCCGGCAAGGGACGTTTCCGTGTTAATGCCCATTATCAGCGTGAAAGCATTGCGATCGCCTTCCGTTCTATTTCTGATAAGGTCCCGCCCCTTGAGAGCCTGAACCTACCCGACGCCGTTGAAAAGCTCGTCGATCTGCCTCGTGGCCTGGTTCTCGTCACTGGCGATACTGGTTCTGGTAAAAGTACTACCATGGCCGCCATTATCAATGAAATGAATAAGAAATACCGCAAGCATATCATTACCCTCGAAGATCCGATCGAATATATGCTTGAGAGTAATCAGTGTGCTATCGAACAGCGTGAGATCGGCAGCGACTGCCCGAATTTCGCCTCCGGCCTCCGCCATGCCCTGCGTCAGGACCCGGATGTTATACTTGTAGGTGAAATGCGAGATCTTGAAACTACTTCTTCTGCTATTACCGCCGCCGAAACTGGTCACCTGGTATTCAGTACCCTGCATACTATGAGTGCCTCCCAGACTATCGAACGTATTATCGATATCTACCCTAGCGGCCAGCAGAATCAGATCCGTTCCATGCTTGCCAATACTCTTCAGGCTGTTGTCAGTCAGGTACTATTCCGCCGCATCGACCAGCCTGGTATGATGCCTGGTGTCGAAGTTCTGCTCTGTACTCCTGCGGTTCGTAACTGTATCCGTGAAAACCGCATTTTTGAAATACCAAATATTATTGAAACCTCGCGTACCATTGGTATGCAGACTCGTGACTTCTGTATTGCCCAGCTTTGTATCAATGGCAATATCGACCGGGCCGAAGGTCTCAGTCACGCCGCTCACCCTGAAAAGATCAGACAGGTGCTCGGTAAATAACAATAGTAACGGTTATTGTAAATTAGTTTCGAGCGAAGCGAGAATCATCAGCTTGTTACTTTTTACATGTTACTTGTTACTAACAATTTAATACAAGATAATTTTTAGTATCTTATGCTGTAAACTATAAAGATACATCTTTGCTTCGGCAGGGAGATATAAATGAATTTTCGCTATGAATTAAAACAAGCTAACGGCCAGATAAATACTGGTGTGATCGCCGCCCTTGACCCGGCCGCCGCAACCAAAACTCTCAAAGCTCAGGGCGGCTATATCCTTTCCCTTACCGAGGTTGTTGAGCAGAACAAGACCACACTTCAAAAAATCCTCGAGTTTAAGGTCGAGTTCGGCCCCAGCCAGAAAGATGTTCTGAACTTCACCAGTCAGCTGGCGGTTATGATCAAGGCCGGTATCAGTATTCGTCCCGCTCTTGACGGTATCGCTGAACAGGTCGAAAATCCAAAGTTCCGTGAAATGCTCCAGCAGGTCAAGCTCGATGTCGAAGCTGGTAAAAGCTTCTCCGAGTCGCTTGCCCGTCATCCCAAGGCTTTCTCCCCTTTGT
This sequence comes from Sedimentisphaerales bacterium, assembly GCA_963667715.1. Lineage (GTDB taxonomy): Bacteria > Planctomycetota > Phycisphaerae > Sedimentisphaerales > SM23-30 > JAFGDI01. The sequence continues at coordinate 620,279 of OY763926.1, forward strand.
ATGTAAATATGGTAAAAGCCTCCGAGCTCTCCGGCTCGTTCGGTGCTATGCTCGAACGTATCGCCGCTTACATGGAACAGCAGATCGAAACTCGTTCTCAGGTTCGTAGTGCTATGGTATATCCGATTATTATTGCCGTTATGGCTGTAGTTACTACCGTCTTCCTCCTTACCTTTGTACTACCTCGCTTTGTCGCTGTTTTCGAGGGTAAAGAAGACGCTCTGCCAGTACCTACCAAAATAATCCTCTTTATGAGTTTCTGTTTCCGTCAGTATTGGTACCTTATCATCGCCGGCTGTGGTGGATTAACCTGGCTCTTGGCATGGGCGGTAAATACCGCACCCGGCAGGCTCTGGTGGGACAAAGCAAAACTGCATATCCCGATAATGAAAAAACTATGTCGCTCATTATATATATCTCGCTCCATGCATACTATGGGTGAGCTGGTCAACGCCGGCGTGCCGATGCTCGATACCATTCACATTACCGCTAATATATCCGGTAATATGATGTTCAAGCGAATGTGGCATCAGGTATACGTCTCGGTCAAGCAGGGTAAAAAAATATCTACCCCGCTCAATCAATCCGACCTGCTCCCGCCTAGCGTCATACAAATGATAAGCAGTGGCGAGGAAAGTGGTAAGCTCGCTGAGGTTATGGGCGATATAAGTGAATATTACCAGAAAGAACTCAAAAACGTTATCCGTGCTGTAACATCTATGATCGAACCGCTCATGATCGTATTAATGGGTGGTGTTGTAGGCTTTATCGCCATGAGTATTATCCTTCCGATCTTCAAAATGTCCAGCATGGTCAAAGGATAAACGAACATCTGTTCCACCAGAACGGATTATTGATAGTGGAAAAAGTAAATAGTAGTATTGCAAGTAAACAAGCGTAAGATTAACAGCCTCGCCCGAAGGGCGAAACCAGAACTTATTTCTTATTTCTTACGACTTATTACTTTGCTTTGGTTACAACGCCCAAAAACTGTTAACTGCTAACACTTAACAGTAAAGGGGGATTTATGAAAAGAAAACAAAAGCAAAACGGTTTTACGCTTATTGAAACCATTATCGCCATTGCGATCATTGCTCTGGGTATTACCGGGCTCATGTTCGCTATGGCCGCTGGTACCAGCGTCAACGAATATTCCGGAAAACTCTCCGACGCCGCCTATCTAGCCGATCAGGTAGGGGTAATTGTTGACGGTACCAGATTTGACGACCTTGCCGACCTGGATGGTGTTACATTCAATGCTGTTGACAGCAGCGGACAGCCCATTGAGGGCATGAGTAACTTCAGTCAGGTTATGTCAGCCCGACCGGTTAATCCTATCGATATGTCAGTGGACAACTCCGCTGACCCGCAGGCTTACCTTATTACTGTAAGTGTTATGCGTTCCGGCGAGCAGATGACTGCCGCTCAGTGGCTAAAAGTTAAAAACTACTAAACGGACCTGTTGCCATAAGTAGCATAAGCATCCTTGCTTGTGATTCTTAGTGTGACTTTGCCAACCATCTCAAATGAGCTGGTATATAAGTTACGCAATGATTTGATTTTTTTTCAGGCAACACTACTGATCAGCAGTTCTTATGGGCAGAGGAAGGATTTGTGTTATGAACATGCAAAATAGAAAACAAAAAGGATTTGTGTCGCTGCTGGCGATCTTTTTCCTGGTTATCTTCTCGGTACTCTCAGTATCATTTCTGGGTGTTACCAATGTAAGTAAGAAAACCTCGGAAAACCATTGCGGTATGTCAACAGCTCAGGTCGCCGCCGAAAATGGCCTGCAGTATTTCTGCTATCTTGTCAAACACTGGCCGACTCCAAGCAGTTGTTATACCGCCTACAATTATGTTGACGATGATGATGCCAACGCTGCTTTTCTGAGCTTTGCCCAGTATGTCAGCAGTTCCCTTTCCGGCTCAGATATACTAAACGGTGAAAATGTCAGCTATAGTACCACTGAAATGACTATTCCATCGCTCCGTCTCAGCAGTGCGGTAAATACCGTCTTCAATCTTCATTGTACTATGGGCTATCCCGATACCGACTCACCGTATCATACTGTCGCCGTAACCTCTACCGGTACTATCGGCGATGTTAGTCGTTCAGTTTCTATGATCTTCAACTTGCGTAAAAATGCCGATGTCCTGGAATATGCCGTCGCCAGTCGCGGCCGTATCTGGCTCACTGGCGACTCTACCATTCACGGCGATGTATATAGCAGCTGGGACAATACCGCATGTGCTCCTTTCAATATGACCAGCGACTCTACTGTTGAGGGTACTATAAATACTGTTTTCTCTAAAGACCAGGCTATGGACGCCAGCTGGCAGATGGAAACTCTCGACGAAAATGGCGATGTCGTCTACGATGAAGATGGTAACCCGGTTATAGGTTACTCCGATGAAGTTCAAGGTTCTCACGAAGGTATAAACTACAATATATCCTCTGATGTACCTGGTATGGATATCGATGACTACAATACCGATATATATGATGTCGGACTGAGTAATGTCCCCGCCAGCAGCGAAACAAAGATTGAATATTTCCCACATGCCGCTGGTAACTATTCCTATCCTGCCAGTTATTCTTCTCGAAAGCTATATCGAAAAGTATATCGCGATATGGATTTTAGTAATGTGAAAATCCCTTACAATTACAATGCCCTGTTTGTAAACTGCACCTTCAATGATACCCTTTTTATCGATTGCAGTAAATCAACCAGCTCGTACTATAACAATGTTCGCTTTGACAGCTGTGTCTTTAACGGCCCGATCGTAACCGATACCCCGTCAGCTCTGAAGTGGCAGTATAACTGTCTCTATTTTACCGGTAGTGCCGAGTTTAATAATGAAGCTATGGAAGAAGCTACCATTCTTGCCCCGCACTTCAATGTCAACCTCGGTAACACAACCCCGCTTGAAATGAACGAAAATGAGCTTACCGGCGCTATTATTGGCGGTATTGTTGACGTTCGTGGCAATGCTAATGTATATGGCACTATAATCTCTATGTGCGATACAACTAGCTGGACTAGTGGTTATGTAACTAATATTGGTGTCTCGCTTACTGACGGCGGTAGCGAATCTGTCGAAGAGGGTGATGTTGGTACTATAAATATTACGCCTCGTGATGATATGATGCTCCCAAGCGGTATTATTACCCCGATCGTTATCCAGCCGGATGCCAATACATATTCTGAGGAAAGTTAGACTTCAAGGTGCTGATATGAAACATACAAAAATTAATAAAGGCTTTACCTTGATCGAGCTGCTTATCTCGCTTGCGATCATGGCAATATTATTTGTGGCGATCGGAACTGCTTTCGATACCGCATTCAAAAATTACGATTCCAATGTAGCTATGAACAAAGCTGAAACGGTACATAGAAATATTCTCCATCAGCTTTCTTCTTCGCTGCGTACCGCATTTAATGATCCTGATATCGCAATGATCACCGTAAGTGACGGCGGGAATATTCTTGCTTTCACAGACGCAAGTGCAAAACAGATGCAATATCGATACGATCCCGAAACTTCACAACTGCTTCTTTCTATCGACGGCAGCGATGAATATGTGCTCCTTGATAATATCTCGCTGGTCTCCGAGACAACCGACATCTTCACCCTCGTCCCGCCGCCTCTCGGCTCCGGTTTTGACGATGGAACTGTCGGCAGAGTAGAGATAAACTTCAGATCTGATCAAGGCTCCGTCTCAAAGGTAGTGTCAACCGCCGTCATACCAAGAAACATAGTCTATGGCCAATAAAAAAACAGCCCGCAATACCATCATCGCGGGCTGTTCTGTTTATCTAATTCCTAATTCCTAAATTCTAAATTCTATATACATCGGAACTAACTTCTTATCTTCTGCTGTTCCGGCTTCGACATCTTAGACCAGATATCCGCTGGCTTGGTATTATCTACCTGGCCATTGATCCAGCTGTAGGTCGCCTCCAGCCCTTTCATCAACGGCTGCGTTGGCTTCCAGCCCAGCTTCTCTGCGATCATAATATTATCTGAGTTCCTGCCTCTTACTCCCAGCGGCCCATCAATATGCTTGATATTGATCTGCTTGCCAGCTATCTCTGCTACCATCTCGCACAGCTGGTTAATTGTCACCATCTCTTCTGATCCGATATTTACCGGTCCTGCAAAGTCTGATTGTATCAGCCTACGGACACCTTCCAGACATTCATCTATATATAAAAATGATCGTGTCTGTTTGCCGTCTCCCCACATCTCGATTGTTCCCCCGTCTGGGGTCTCTGCTACTTTGCGACAGAATGCAGCTGGTGCTTTCTCTCTGCCGCCGGTCCAGGTTCCTTCCGGCCCAAAAATATTATGGAATCGTGCGATTGAGACATTCAGTCCTTTATTACGTGCATAAGACATATATAGTCTTTCGCTAAAGAGCTTCTCCCAGCCATATTCGCTATCTGGTGCTGCCGGGTAAGCTGTATCTTCTGCACATTTTGGATTGTCAGGGTCAAGCTGATTATGAGCTGGATATATACACGCCGATGACGAGTAGAATATCTTATTCACTCCCGTCCTCGCCGCCAGATCGGCAATGTTAAGATTAATCATTGCCGAGTTATGCATTATGTCTGCATCATTCTCGCCCGTAAAGATAAAGCCAGCTCCGCCCATATCGGCTGCCAGCTGATATACTTCATCATAATGGCGATCCATTATATCTCGACATACTTCCTGGCTGCGCAGGTCGCCTATTACAAACTCGTCGGCTTCTGTTGTCGCAAACTCAGGATATTTCAGGTCGATTCCCGTTACTTCATAGCCCTCTTTTTTGAGCCTCTTCACCAGGTGGCTACCGATGAAACCTCCGGCTCCGCATACTAGTGCAGTTTTCATAATGCTTACCTTTCTGTCAATAGCTTCGATAGTTCTCGGTCGAACTGCTCGATTATATATTCCCGGGTAAAATTCTCCTGCCATGCCGTGAATGTTCTGGCTTGCAATTCGTTTAATTGCTCGGGATTCTTTGATAGATCATCTAATTTATCGGCTAATTCAGAAATACGACTTGAATCTAAATAGTACCCGATATCGAACCTTTCTAGCCATTCTTTGATCGCAGAATCGCTCGCGCCCGCATAGAGCAGGGGGCGACCAGCTGCCAGCGAACCGAAAAACTTCGATGGTACTACCAAACCTTCCCAGCCTTCTCGCAGACTTATCATATGCATATCTGCCGCAGAGAGTCTCAGCTCCAGCTCTTTCTCATCTGCAAAGCCGGCAAAGCTGATATTAGTATCTTCGCTGCTTACCATATCACGCAGCTGCTGATAGCTGTTGCCTCGGCCCGCAAAGCAAAAACCTACGTCCGATCCGCGCCTCCTTAGCTCTCGTGCCAGCTCGATAAATTCCTCAAACTTATGTGCTTTTCCTATTGTGCCGGAGTATAGTATGGCTAACTTTCTGTCACCAAATAGCTTATGACGTATCTCTTTCTCTGGCTCAAAACGTTCACCAGGCTCCGAGATAGCCCACGGAATCAACGTCGCCTGCCTGCCATTGCTCTTATATTTCGCTATCCGCTCTCTCATACAGCTGCCCAGATCAGCTATAAAGTCCATGCTCCTGTAGCTTATACCAGTCCAAGGCTTAAGGATCGATACCGCCATTCGACTGAATTTACCGCCGTTCATCTGACCGATTATCTCTGGATAAAGGTCAAATGCCCAGATCGCCGTTTTGCTCTTTCGCTTGAATAACTTCACGACCGGCGCGATATAATAACCAAACTGTGGATCGGTGCCAAATAGAACTACATCATAATGCCTTGAAAATAATATGCTTATAAGCCATTTGCAGGAGATTGTAGCAGAATTCAATAATCGCGAGATATTTCGACTCTGATTAAGCCCGGCCCGGCTATGCCTGACTACACGTACATTATTAATAGTATCATGCCTGGGACTTATTGTTTCATTTGCATTCCGGCAATACCGGTTGCTTGTATATACTGTTACGTCCCAGCCTCGTTTAGCCAGCCCTTCGGCAAGATCTGCAAAGTGACGCGCTGAAATTACATCGTCTGGTGGGTAAAAATGGTACAGTATCAGGATCGATCGTGAATTCTTATCCGGCATAATTATCTGATTCTAAACTTGTTATACTTATTCTTGATATATGACGGCCTTTTCGCCGACTTACACCCATGTATCGGCAATCTTAAACGTTTAATCCCAATATTCAGGCATTTATTGCGCTCTCGGTAATTTTTGCCTGTTACCGCGCAAAATATGCGCAACCAACACTAACGTCCTATAAGTTATTATTCCGCGTTTTTGGCCGCAAAGGGCCGTCCATAACCTGTCGCTTCTGCAAGTCTCTTAAAAATAAATACTTATGTTAAATTTGTTGAAAAACGACAATTTTTGAGATAAATTTATTTTTTTATCGGACTTTGGCACAACTATTGTATTTAGAAAGCTGACGAGACTAGCATGTGTTTAATGCGGCATGATGTTTGGAAAATATCTGCTGCTTTATGATGAGCAATATAAACCTGATACAAAGATTGGATGGAGCCAATGTTCAGTAGTAAGTTATCCTTGGATATGGATACACCGAGTCGTTTGGACTCGATGCTGAATGAATTATCTAGCGGTCGTCTATCGCAACGGATTGCGGAAGCGGCACACCTGGCAGCAGCCAGGCACATGTATCAGGCAGCTCAAGATATGCAGTCAAATGTCGAGGCGGAGTACTCGACTAAATAGCTTAAGGACGAGCGATGCTGTACGGAATGTATATTTCAGCTGCAGGTGCGATGGCCAACTCGTATCGACAGGATGTCGTTGCGAATAACCTGGCAAATGTCGACACTGTTGCATTTAAAAAGGACCTGGCTTTATTCAAGGCAAGACCTACTGAGGCGGCCGCGGATGGGTCAGCCCGGATGACTTCTGCCTTGTTGGAGAACACAGGTGGCGGTACTTTTGCGCTTCCTACCTATACCGATTTCTCACAGGGTTCTCTAGAGACATCCAGTTCTGATTACGATGTTGCTTTAGTCGATGACGGGTTCTTCCAGGTTCAAAAAGACGATCAGGTTATGTATACTCGTGATGGTCGTTTTATGATCGGAACCGATGGAACTTCTTTAGTTACCGCCGCTGGTCAGTTGCCTGTGCTTTCTGCCGATGGCAATCCTATCTCTTTACTACAAGGTATTTCCCCTGTTATTGATAACAACGGATATATCAGCCAGGACGGCCAGGCTATCGCCCAGATCGGCACCGTCAAATTCTCCGATAATACCCAGCTCAAAAAAGTTGGTAACAATTTATACGAAGGCCAGCCCCAAAGTGCGACTCCTGCATCTGTTCAAATGAGACAGAACTATGTCGAAACTTCTGGGGTTAATTCTATGGAAGAGATCACTAGCATGATCAAAACCCAGAGACTCTTCCAGAATAATGTCACTATGCTGCAAATCCAGGATCAAACCCTCGGCGCAGCTATCGCCAAATTAGGAAGTATCATATAAGGGGTCAGACCCCTATTAAGTGAGTTTATATGAGTTTAACAGCACTACAAGCAGCAGCAACAGGTATGAAGGCTATGGACACCCAGCTGGATGTCATCGCTAACAACCTTGCTAATTCTAATACGACGGCCTTCAAAAGTCAGAGAGTGAACTTTGAAGACCTTATGTATGATGAAAAACGCCAGCCTGGTACTCTTAATAGTATCGGTCAGTATAGTGCTACTGGTTTATATATCGGACTCGGTGCTCAGGTATCAAATACCCAGCTCGATTTCACTCAGGGCTCTTTAGATGAAACGGGTAACGCTTACGACCTAGCGATCGAAGGGACCGGATTCTTCAAAGTACAAACTTTCGACGGTATTGGTACTGGCGAAGCTTATACGCGTGCCGGAAATTTCCTGCCAAATGTTAATGGCGATCTGGTACTCGGTACTACTGACGGCCCGTATCTCGAACCTAGAATTACTATCCCAGACGGTGCCACCGGTGTTACCATAACTTCTGACGGCACTGTTACTGCTCTTGTCGATGGTAATACTCAGGATATCGGACAGATTCAGCTTTATAAGTTCCCAAATCCTAACGGACTTAAGCTCGAAGGTGGTAATCTATATACCGAAACTATCGGTAGTGGCGCTGCCGTTCAGGGTAACCCACAAGACGTCGGTTACGGCGGACTAAAGCAGGGATTCCTCGAGTATAGTAATGTTGACTCTGTTAAAGAGCTGGTAAATATGATCAAAACCCAGCGTAACTTTGAAATGAACTCTCAGTCGATTAAGGCCGCGGACACAACCTTAAAGACTGTTGCCGCGTTAAGAAGCTAATTTGATTTTTAATATATAATAAGGTTTGATGACAATGTTCAAATATGTTTACAATTTAATGATCGCCGCTGCTTTGCTGGTTCTTGGCAGCTCTCTCCTGGCTGGCTCAGTTCAGGTCAGAGTAAATGACCAGATCAAATGCGATAGCAAAGTTGTAACCATTGGCGATATCGCATGGATAAACGCAGCTGATGAAAAAATGAAGGATCGTCTTACTAATATGGTTGTTGCCGATAAAGACGCCTCCACAAATCAGCTCCTTATCTCCAGCTTTGATATCTCTCGCTGCTTGTCAAAAGCTGGTATAAATCCTGCCACTGTTGATATCTACGGCTCTCTCGAATGTCGCGTTATTTTTAATGGCCCGGCATCAACCGTCGATATCGCCCAGCACGTTGAACCAGTTGTTGAAACACTAGCCATTGATATTCAAAACAGTATTCGTGCTGCTCTTGATCTGGAAGTTGCTAACACAACTGGCTATGATCTTGACAGACTCGTTATCGACTGGGATGTAAAAGACGATGAACTGCTCAACAGGGCTATGGATAACAGCCGCTACGAGATCAAGGCTCAGCGTTCTGTTTCGCTTGGTAATATCCGCTTTATGGTCACTGACCGTAACCCGTCTATGCCTGAAAACGTCCTGCCTCAGCATGAAAAATTCTATAACAAGCCAAAAGTACACTATATCAATGGTCAGGTTCAGTACCTCAGCGAATATGTGGTTGCTGCCTGCGATATGAAGGTCGGTGAGGTTATCAGCCGTGCTGATGTCAAAATGGTTCCTCAACTGGTTTGCTCTGTCAGTCAGGTGGGGGTATCTTCCCTTGACGCTGTTGTCGGTAAGGAGCTTACCCGCTCTGTTCAGGCCGAACAGGTTATCAAAACAAATATGGTTAAACGCCTTATGCTGGTCGAACGTAATCGCCCGGTATATATTCGTTATAATTCCAGTGCTATTAGCATCACAACTAAAGGGCTCGCTATGGAAGATGGCGGAATGAATGATGTTATCCCTATCAAGGTATCGCATCAGAAAGCCGCTGATAAGCGTCCGGTATCACAGGTGCTCTATTGCAAGGTTATTGCTCCCGGTGAAGCTGTTATGGTTGATGAAGATCTTTTCGGCAATACATCTGCTGAATTCGCAAATGCAGGATGGGAGAATAAATAATATGAAACAGTTTATAGTTATTCTTATATTAACCGCTTCTGCTTCCAGTCTGTACGCTCAGTTGCGTAACCAGCCTAGCAGTCTGTTCTTCAAATCTGAACAGACTATGCGTGAACAGGCTGTGCGTGGTAGCCAGGGTGGTAATAATGAAGCATCTGACGATTACTCAATGATCAACGGCATGCCAAGGGTAAATGCTGGAACTGTCTCATGGACCATAGTTGAGGAAACTGAAGTTAAAGGTATTAGTGTTCACGATCTCATTACTATCACTATTCGTGAAAAAAGCACTCACGGCAGCCAGGCTGATAATAAATCATCTAAAGACGACAGCCTTAGCTTCGCTCTTACTAACTGGCTGCACCTTACCGGCGGCGAACTTAAACCGGCAACTATGAACTCTGGCCCGCTTACTGTTGATTCAAGCTACTCGAAAACACTTGACGGTAAGTCTGAAATATCCAGAGAAGATTATATGACCGCCGAAATTCAGGCCGAAGTTGTTGATGTATATCCAAATGGAAATGTACTCCTGGAGGCCAACCACTTCATCCGCACCGACGATGAAACTACTACCATTACTCTTACCGGCATGTGCCGCAGTAATGATATAAATTCTTCTAATGTTATTATGTCAGACCGCATCGCGAATCTGAAAATTGATAAACAGCACAGCGGTATCGCTCGTGACTATACTAAACGCGGCTGGCTTTCTGGAATAATTGATTTTATCAGCCCATTTTAATTAGGAATTGTTTTTGTGAATAAAATATCGGTTAACAATTTATTTATCAACGCGGTTATCCTGCTGTTTGCTCTCTCGCTCACAGCTCAGGCCATGACCCGCATTCAGGATATCGCCCGTCCTTCTGGTGAACGCGGTAATATCCTCGTTGGTACTGGATTGGTGACCGGTCTTAACGGTACTGGCGATGGCGATCTCGAAATGACCGCTAACGCTATCCGCTCTTGGCTCCGTAAAGCTGGTAACCCGGTTGACAGTATCGATTCTATCAAGAATATGAAAAACGTCGCCTTTGTTACCGTTACTATGGACCTCAGCCGAAACGGTGTCGCCGATGGTGATGATATCGATGTTGTAGTGTCAAGTCTGGGTAAGGCCAGCAGTTTGGCCGGTGGTATTCTCTTTGCCACTCCAATGACTCCGCTTCATGATCGTGATAACACCGTCTACGCCTGGGCACAAGGTAAAATATCACTGGTTGACCCTAAACATCCGACTGTCGGTGTTGTTAGAGGCGGTGCTACTATCGAAGTGCCGCACTATCATAACTATGTTCATCAGGAAGCTGAAAGTAAACGTTACTACTTCGACCTTATTCTGGATGAAAGCTTTGAAAGTTTCCAGGTTGCTCAGGCAGTGGTCATGGAAATAAATGCTAACAATGCTATTCAGGGCGATCAAAATAGCCCTGATTATGTTGAAACGATCGATACTGCACGCTCGCTTGATGCCAAAACGGTAAGAGTCTACATCCCTGAAAAACAGGTTGCTAAGTATCCTTCTTTTATTGCACGTATTATGAACCTTGCCGTAGAACTCCCTGAGTCTGAGGCTGTTGTTGTTATAAATGAAAGAAGCGGAACCATGTCTTTTGGCGGTAATGTAGAAATTCTGCCTTGCGTTATTACCGTCGACGGCATGATGATCAGCATTATCGAACCTGAACCGCAGCCGGCTCCTGGCCAGCCAATTCTTCGAGATTCTGCTTATGCTTCTTTTGATACTACCGGCGATAGCAAACCACAGCTCGCTGACCTGATCAAAATGCTCGATCAGCTAAAAGTGCCTTTCTATAAAAAGGTCGAAGCGGTTTATCAGCTAAAGACAGGTAGCTGGCTGAAAGCGAGGATCATTACCGAATGACTATCAATGCTGTTAACAATTCAAATAACAACGGTCGCTCTGATATGCTCCGTGAAAAAGCAGCTGAAGTTGTTAGTAATGTCTTCTACGGTACGCTTATGAAGGAATTCAGACAAGGCTGTGATTCTGATACTATGTTCTCCGGCGGGTTCGGCGGTGAAGCCTTTCAGCAGCAGCTTGATAATGTTTTTGTAGCAGAAATTTCACATCAGGGCAATAACCCGATCGTGGACGCTATGGTTAGGCAGCTTGGCGGCAGCGGAAATGGTGCATTTTCCTCTGTCAGCCGCTCAGCCTATTCAGCTCAGGCTCAATCGACTGCGATTTCTGCCGCTCAATCTAAAATAAATGTAGTTGCTCAATAATTGGATATATTATGGATAACAGGTATTTCAAACAACTTATAAATGCGATGACTAACGATGTTCGCACCTATAGAGATCTTAAAAAGATCCTACAGGATAAGTTTGAAGCTATCAAGACGCGTGACGCTGCTCGGCTCGAAGAAGTTACCACCGCCCATGATGCTCTGCTTAGAACAGTCGCTGCTAATACTACCCGCAGAATGCAGGTACTTGACGTGCTAAAAAAACAGCTCTTCCCTAATCGTAACGAAGCGGTCAGGGTTACTGTTACTGAAATAGCGGCTTTCGCGACGGAACCTGATAAAGGTAAACTGCTGGCTCTGAAATCTATGCTTTATAAAGAAGCTGAAAAGGTACAGAGTCTTAACCGGATAAATAATCTGGCAGTCAAAAAAATGCTCGGACACCTTGACTTTATCTTCAAGGCGATTGTCAATTTTGAAAACGATAATGGAGTTTATAACAAAAACGGTGATCAGGCAGCAGCGGTAAGCAGTGGGCTTATCGATGCAATTGCATGATCGATTTTTAGCGTAGGTTTTTAACCAACAGGAATAAATGTATGTCATTGATAAATGGTTCATTACAGATTGGCCAGACAGCTCTGAGTACTTCTCAGGCAGCCATCGGGGTAACTGGAAATAATATTTCCAATTCCGCGACTGCTGGCTATTCCCGTCAGGTTGCTCAGCTCACCGCGACCCAGTACTACGAGGTTATGCCTGGTCAGTACACTGGTACCGGTGTAACTATGTATAATATCCAGCGCGTTGTTGATGAATCTCTAAACTCACGTGCTCGTAATGCCGGTGCTGATACCTCCTCTTATCTTATTCAACAGCAGACAATGTCCAGAGTTGAGGCCGCCTTCAATGAACTCACCGAAGATGATATCTCTACCAGACTCAACAGCTTCTTCGCTGCCTGGTCTTCTCTTCAGATCCAGCCCGAAGATGTTGCCTCTCGCAATGTTGTACTTCAAAATGCTGATACAATGACCAGTGTTATCCGTGAGCTCAGGACCGACCTGAAAGATATTCACGATGACCTGAACTCACAGATCAAGGCCTCTGTTCAGGAAGCTGATACTATCGCTAAGCAGATCGCCGCTCTGAATGCTGATATCGTCTCTACCGAGGCTGGTAAGACCGGTGCCGCCGCTGCTCTTCGTGACCAGCGTGATGAACTGCTCGGCGAACTAAATTCACTTGTCAATATCTCGACTCGTGAAATGCCCGGCGGTTCTGTTACTGTCTATATCGGTAGTGAGCCGCTTATCCAGTACACCGATTGCCGTGGGCTTGGTTATAGAGATGTTGTCAACGATAGTGGTGAAAAGGTAACCGAAATTATCTTCGCTAGCAATAGTGGTGATGTGGAACTTACCAGCGGCAGACTCAGCGGATTGATCTATTCTCGTGATGAGCTTGTTGGTAACGTTATCGATAATATGGATAACTGGGCTTCTTCTCTGATCTACGAAGTTAACTCACTGCATAGTGTCGGAAGCTCTATGGAAAGCACCAGCGAAATGGTATCTGATTATAAAGTAACAGATTCCACCGCGTCCCTGGCTAATAGTGAAGCTACCGGCCTGAAATGGGATATCACAAATGGTGTTATAAATGTACATATCTTTGACAGTAGTGGTGATATTATAACCACTCAGCAGGTCAAGGTCGATATTGGTGCCCCTGGCAATGATACGCTCGACTCTTTCGCTGCCAAGCTAGATGTCATCGACGGCATGGACGCTTATGTTGACGGCGGCGGATATCTACATATCGACTCCAGCTCGGCTGGCGATAGCTTCGCTTTCTCAGCCGTAAAAGACGCCGACGGCATGGTCGACCCCGACAGTACCAGTAATATTCTCGCTGTGCTCGGTGTCAATACCTTCTTTACTGGCTCGAATGCTTCAAATATTGCCATGAAGTCTGAACTCTACGCTCATCCGGAAAAACTCGTCGCCGGCGATTCCGCTCTCGGACTTACTACTGACGGTAGTATCGCTTCCCAGATCGCGTCTCTGGCTACTGATGGTGTTGACAGTCTTAGCGGCATATCGGTCGCAAACTATTTCAGCTCGATCGTCTCTAATATCGCCAGTGATACCAGACGTTCTGAGGATAACTACTCCGCCGCCACTGCGGTTGAGGAAACATTAAAACTTGAAGTACAGGGCATTAGTGGTGTCTCTGTTGATGAAGAAACAATGAACCTGATCGTTTTTCAAAGGGCCTATCAGGGGGCAGCCAAGTACGTCGGTGTTATCGACCAGCTGCTCGACGATATGATGTCCCTTATCAGATAAATAATATAGGTAGCCTCTGAAAATTGCTTTTGAGGAAAAATCAAGACCGTTTGTAGCCCGGAATGAATTTTTAGATGCTGCCTATAGTAAGTGCTAAACTGGCTCCGGCACGTTTGGCTTAACCAAGGTATTTTAAGGAATTAGACAATGGCTTCTTCTGTAAGACCTATAGCGACAAATAGAGTTACAATGCTCATGCAGTCTTCACTCATGATGAGTAGTATCAACTCTACCTCAACTGAGCTTATGGATGTTCAGGCTCAGTTGTCTAGCGGTCTGAAAATCCTGCGACCTAGCGATGACCCGTCAGGTGCTACTGTTGTCATGAGCCTTGACAGCCAGCTGGAAAGACAGAATAGCTATCTTGGTAATATCCAGTTCGTTGGAAATTATCTTGATACCGTCGATTCTTCCCTTCAGGAAGCGACAGACCTGGTTAATGAAGCTTACAATCTCGCTCTTACCAGTGTCGGCGATACCGTTAGTGACTCTGCCCGCCAGGCGAATGCTATTATGATCGACGCCATTGTTGATCAGCTGGTTAATGTCTCTAATCAGACCAACTACGGAACATACATCTTCGGTGGCCAAAATGCTACCGAGCAGCCTTTCAGTAATGAAACCGGCGGAATTATGTATACTGGTAATACCGACCAGAAAATGACCAAGGTTAATGATGATAACCTTACATATTTCAGCGTGCAGGGCGACGAAGTTTTCGGATCGCTCAGTAGCGAAGTTGTTGGTATCACTGATCTTGACCCGTCTGTTACCGGCGATACCCTACTCGCTGACCTCAACGGCACACTTGAACGTGGTATTCGCAAAGGGTCTATCGGTATCACTATTGGTACTGACTACTATGTAGTCGATCTCAAAGAGGCTGTTACCGTTAATGATGTTATAAATATGATCAGCGACCAGACCTCTGGGCTTGTTACCGCTGCCGTGAAAGCTGCTCCCGCTGACGGACTTGAACTTACCAGTACCACTCCTCTGGCAGACTTGAATGTTAAGGATATTGGTAGCGGTACTGTTGCCAAGGATCTCGGAATAAATACCAATGGCACAGCGATCGTCGCCACTGCCGCTGGGGCTGTCTTATCTGGTGATGATATCAATCCTAAGATTACAACCCAGACTCTTGTTACTTCACTTAACGGTGGGGCGGGTATCGATCTCAGCTCTGGTATTATTATCAAAAACTCGCTTATGGCTGATGTTAACCCGATCGCTTTCGATTCCTGCGAAACTGTCGGTGATATGCTTAATCTTATCAATCGTGCCAATATTGGTGCACGGGCCGAGATAAACGAATACGGCGACGGCATAAATATCATCAACCAGCTTAGCGGCTCGCAAATGTCCATCGCCGAAAATGGCGGTACTACTGCTGAAGACCTCGGTATCAGATCGTTCACCGGTACTTCGCTTATCTCTGCTTTCAATAATGGCGAAGGTGTTAATGTCGAAGATGGCGAAATTGAGATCACCGCAGCTAACGGTGCTGTTTATAATGTAGGTCTTGATGGTGCCGCTACTGTTCAGGATGTCCTGGATAAGATCAATGCCGTAACTGGCGGTGTTGTGGTTGCTTCTTTGCCCGCTACTGGTAACGGCTTTGTGCTGACTGATAACTCTGGCGGTGCCGGCAATATGACCGTCACTACCTCTAGTACCAATAATTACGATGTAGCCTATCAGCTCGGTATCAGTACCGCCCGTGAAGATATTACTGTTACTGGTAATGTCCTAAACGGTGCCGATGTCAATACCGTACAGCCTGATGGTATTTTCTCCCATCTGCTCGCTCTGCGAGATGCTCTACTGAAAAATGATAATGCAGCTATCACCAGTATCGGCGAACAGATCGCCAGTGATCGCGACCAGATAATAAATGTTAATGGTATCGTCGGTTCAATGGGTAAAAGCATTGAACAACGTGAAACTTATATGCAGGATAATATCCTTGCAACCAAAACCCTGCGTTCTGATATCAGGGACGTAGATTATACCGATGCAATTACCAGGTATTATAGCCTGTACACTGCACTCGAAGCTAGTTATTCTGCCAGCAGCTCACAAAATCAAATGTCACTGCTGGATTATTTATGATTTATAGTTAATTATTTCCAATGTTGCGACAATTGGAGTGTCGCATTAACAGTATAACAGGAGGTTATATACCCATGAGAATCCAGACAACAAGATTCGGCGAAATTGAGATAGACGGAGCTCGCATTTTGCAGTTCTCCGATGGTATACTGGGGTTCCCAGATTATCATGACTATGCTCTTTTACAAACCAATAGCGACAACTGCTTCTTCTGGCTGCAGTCTATCGAATGCCCTAACCTGGCGTTCGTAGTTTGTGATCCGCTTCTTTTCGTACCTGACTATCAGGTGCCGGTCAAAGGCGAAGATCTTAAAACTATTGGGCTCGAAAACCTGGATAATTCACAGGTCTTAATTATCGTAAATAAAGTTGGCCAGGCTCTTACTGGTAACCTGCAGGGACCGTTGGTTGTTAATGCTATTACCTGCCAGTCTCGCCAGTTAGTGCTCTCTGAAAAACGGTATAGTACAAGACATCCGCTTATGGAGATCAGACCGAAAAAGGAAACAGTCTCTCAGACTGCCTGATGCTTCGTAGTTGATTATTGTACAGTTACAGAACTGTTTCTTAGTGGAGACAGTCTGCAAACCACAAATTAGATTATTATACGGTTTGTACCAAACCAGGGAGCTTGAGAATGTTGGTTTTAAGCAGACATAAAGATCAAACAATTATGATCGGTGATAATATAGAGATCACCGTGGTAGATATTCGTGGAGATAAAGTCAGGGTAGGTATTACAGCGCCCTCTAATATCCCTGTACATCGTAAAGAAGTGTACGAGGCTATTAAAAAAGAAAATAAACAGGCGTCGAATATCACTCTTGATGATATTAGTGAAGCATAGTGAATTCAGTTGTGAAACATAAATTGTGACAGGAAGTTACAGCTCCCAGCACATGTAAATGTATTAAATGGATAAAAATACAGTGTGCTATGGCAAGGAGCCGCGGGAGTTTCATAAATAGTCACGGAGGATCTGACTAATGACCAGGATAAATACAAATGTATCAGCTTTGACTGCTCAGAATTATCTGAACAAGTCAAACAATGGCCTGAATACTACTTTGGAAAGGCTTAGTAGTGGCCTCAGGATCAATAGGGGTGCTGATGACCCAGCCGGACTGATCGTTTCTGAAAAGTTACGCTCGGAAATGGCTAGTCTCGAAGAGGCTATTGGCAACTCGGAAAGAGCTTCTAACGTTATCGCTACCGCTGAAGGTGCTTTAGCTGAAGTCGCAGCCTTGTTGATCACTGTTAAGGGACTTACTGTTGAAGCAGCCAATACCGGTGCTCTTAGCGACGAGGAAATCCGCGCTAACCAGCTCCAGGTTGATTCCGCCATCGATAGTATTACCCGTATCGCTAACTCTACTACCTTCTCCGGCTTACAGCTGCTCAATGGTAACATGGGATATGTTACCTCTTCTGTGCAGACCTCTGCTGTGAAGGCGCTGGACGTCTATAGTGCGATGCTGGGTGAGCAGGACTACCTCTCCGTGAAGGTGTCGGGCGTTCTCTCTGCTCAACGCGGTGAATTGCAGTATCGTGAGCCAGCTGTGAGCCAGTCTGTTACTATCGAAGTAGCCTCGAACCGTGGCGTTGAAGTTTTCAACTTCGTCAGCGGCTTCTCCAGTACCAATATGGTCTCGGCTATCAATGCCGTAACTGGTGCTACTGGTGTTTCGGCTACTTATATTAACTCTGCCAATACTGCCTCTGGTGTTATCTTCCGCTGTATCGATTATGGTAGCGACTCATTCGTATCTGTTAAGGCTCTCCCTAGCAGTACCGGCAACTTTAATGTTGTCGGCTATAACGATGATACCGCAACCTACGTTAACACCCAGCGTGATATCGGCCGTGACGTCGTAGCTACTGTTAACGGCAAGAAAACTACCGGTAACGGCTCTATGATAACACTTAACAGCGGCAGTCTCGATATGAGACTCAAGCTCGATACCCAGTTCGGGAGCGGCAATACAACTCAGTTCAGTATTATTGGCGGCGGTGCCACCTTCCAGTTAGGCCCGCACATCAACTCTTCTGAACAGGTTAGTATCGGTATCGCTTCTATCGCTGCCAGCAGCCTGGGCTCTATCGAAACCGGTTATCTAAACGAGGTCGCAACCGGCGGTACCGCATCTCTTGTCGGCGGTGAAACTGCCGCCGCCTCTATGATCATCGAAGAGGCTATCCAGCAGGTATCAGTACTTCGCGGCCGGCTCGGTGCTTTTGAGAAGAATACTCTTGAAACAAATATGAACTCGCTCGGCATTACTCTTGAGAATGTGACAGCTTCCGAATCTTCGATACGCGACGCTGACTTCGCCGAAGAGTCATCAAATATGACTAGAAATCAGATTCTGGTTAACGCCGGTACTTCTGTTCTCAGTATCGCAAACCAGACAGCGCAGTCAGTCCTTTCACTGCTGCAATAATAATATACGCTTTAGCTTGCAGATATAGCTTATGCTGACAGATCTCGTCCGTCTACTCAGCAAATGAAATCTGCAATAGCTTCAACTCCGTGACAAGGCACAACCCGTCCAGTTGTGCCTTTCTTTTTTTATCTATTTGTAAAAAAAAGACTTACGTGTTGTGTTTTTTTGTGTTGTTCTGGAAAGGCTCTGGAAGGGGGAGATAGTATGTTAACTATATACCTATTAGCATGTTGTGTTACCATTTGTGGTATTAAATTTATATTGATATATTTGTAGGTGTGTTAGATAATATGACCAATGAGAAGCTGTAAGGTTAACTTTGTAGAAGGAGTGTAGAATTATAAAATGGCATACGACTTTTTTGACATCCAGTCACTTCAAGAAGATTATGACATTGAACTAAAACATGCTTCTGGAAAAGAAGGAAAAGGCTCAGTCCCCAAATCCTTTTGGGAAACCTATTCTGCCATGGCTAACACTTCCGGCGGATACGTTTTTTTTGGCATTAAAGAAAAAAGTAAAGGGGCAATTGAGAAAGTTACTGGTATTGAAGATGTAAATACTTTTCTGAAAGAGTTTTGGGATGGAATCAATAATAAGCAGAAAATTAGTGAAAATATTCTTACCAATGAGTGTGTTGATGTTATAGAAATTTCGGGTAAAAATATTGTCAGGGTATATATCCCACAGGCTACTCGCACTCAACGTCCAGTCTTTATCAATAGCAATCCTTTTGCTGGTACTTATCGGAGGAATTATGAAGGTGACTACCATTGTTCCACTGAAATTGTCAGGCAAATGCTTGGTGAGCAGACTAGTGATACGAAAGATGCTGTTCTTCTTCCTGACTTCAATCTGTCAGATATCGATTTAGACTCATTAAATTCTTATAGGCAGATTTTCTTAACCAGACAGCCAACACATCCATTTAATGATTGTAAGGATATTGAATTTCTTCGTAATCTTGGTGGTTGGACTATGGATCGGAAAACTAAGAAGGAGGGACTAACACTTGCCGGGCTATTGATGTTTGGTAAACTTAGATCTATTCTTGATGCGTTGCCAAATTATATTGTAGATTATCAGGAGCGTCCTAGGGCGATTACTGAAAGCCGTTGGGTCGATAGAATAACTACTGATTTTACCTGGCCTGGAAATCTATTTAGTTTTTATCGTAAAGTTATCAATAAGCTATACCAAGACTTAAAAGTTCCATTTGTATTGAAAGGTGATGAGAGGATAGATGATACCCCTGTGCATGAAGCTCTTCGTGAGGCACTTGTTAATGCTATAATTCATGCAGATTATAACGGGACTTGTTCTGTGTTGATAGTAAAGAGACCTGACCTGTTTGGTTTTCGTAATCCGGGTTTACTTAGAGTTCCTCGCCAAGATGCTATTAAAGGTGGTATTAGTGATTGTAGGAATAGAAATATGCAAAAAATGTTTCAGATGATTGGGCGGGGTGATCAGGCAGGGTCTGGTTTTCCAAAAATATTTAGAGGATGGAGTTCGCAGCATTGGCGTAGCCCTATCTTGGAAGAAAGAATGGAGACTAATCAGGTTTTACTAAGATTACCAATGAGTAGTCTTTTGCCGGAAGAAATAGTATCTCAACTTAAAGATGAAATTGGTGAATCTTTTGATGCTTTAACTAGAGGAGAGCTTATTGCATTAGTTACGGCAAGAACTGAGAAATGTGTTACTCATGGCAGGTTAAAAGAGCTTACCAAAGAACATTCTGCTGACCTAACCAGAATATTGCACGGTTTAGTCGAAAAGCAACTCCTTGTCAGTGAAGGAGTTGGGAAAGCTACATTCTACTACTTGCCAGGCGAACATCCAATAGCTGATGAGTTTGGAGCTGGTGTAGCAAGCTCCGTACATAAGAGCATTAGCTCCGTGCATAAGGGTGCGGGCTCCGTGCATAACGGCGAAAGCTCCGTGCATAACGACTCTGTTTTTGATAATAATGTTGAACTTGACAGCCTGCTTAGCGATATTCTTGCATCTGTGTCTGGTAAAAAACGAGTTGGTCAGCAGGTTATGTTGGATACTATAGTTAAGTTGTGTAAAGTTAAAGACTTAACTGCAAAAGAGTTGGCCGAGTTATTAGGGAGAAGTCAGGAAACAATTAGGTCTCATTATCTGAATAAGCTATGTAATCAAGGGAAATTGCACAGAAAGTACCCAAATATTATTAATCATCCAGACCAAAAATATTTGGCATAGTACCCATATTTCAACCTAATTACATTGAAACAAGAATAACAACCCGTCCAGTTGTGCCTTTCTTTTTTTGCACACATAAAAAAAGAGAGACGCAACCTCTTACGTCTCTCTTAATTCTTCTTCCTTAATTTCCAACCAAATAATAAATCCCCCAACACTTTGACCCGCCAACCAACTCTTTGCGACTTCGCGTCTTCGCGTTAAACTCTTAATTCTCTTCTTACACTAAACTCTATGGTTGCGGCTAACCCGCTCTAAACCCTCAGCGTTAAAAAAAAACTTCTTAAATCTGCGTTAATTAATCAATAAGCCGTTCGCGGCAGCGAACACCTTTCGACAAATCTGTGGATAAAAAACTCTTAACTCTTTTATAACCCCTTCCCACGCAACTGGAGAATGAACTCCCTTTTCCAGCCGATACATACCATCACTCGATCTGTCTTCGATAAACCGGAGCTGGCTCCAAAATCCAGACCGTACCCGGTCGGTTATCACGTCTATAAAAAAAACTCACTTTCCCCTGCGTCTCATCCCCATAAATCCGCCCATTCCCAGCAGCACCATCATCCCCGGCTCCGGCACAACCGATATCTCAAATCTATCAGATACATTAAGGTCAAAGTTAAAATAGTTCGCCGACGAATAGAAAATATGCAATGAATTATTTGTATATTCCAGTACTGGCGTCGCCGGGATCATCCCCGAATTTACCATACTTATCCCGCTTATAGACTCACCTTCGCCGAGTGTTATATTATCCACCCAAACCTCAAACTCATGTATCCCGCCCATTACCAACGGGATAATTGTCAGCGTATTATCTTCCGCCGATATATCAATATCCGCCTGGGCATGCTGCCTG
Source organism: Sedimentisphaerales bacterium (assembly GCA_963667715.1). Classification (GTDB taxonomy): domain Bacteria; phylum Planctomycetota; class Phycisphaerae; order Sedimentisphaerales; family SM23-30; genus JAFGDI01. Next base: position 642,033 of record OY763926.1, read on the forward strand.
AAATAGCTGTCAGTTGCGATCAGATCATCATTAGTAAGTTCAGCTCCAGTTGAAATCTCAGCATCTAACCGCTGCCATATATCAGAATGACGCGTATGATGCAGTCGCGGCTCAACATACGTCGTTTGTGCCTTAAAATCCCCGCTTATCAACCCCGCAAAAGCCGAACCACAGCTTGAAATCACCAATAAACCTGTAAATATCCCTCTTAACAACTGACTTTTCATTTCCAGCCTCCATAAAAACACTAACAAAATTACCATTATGAATAATAAAATAAATTACCATAAATGTACAATTCTGTCAACCTAAGTTCGCCGGAAAACCACCCCTTATTTAGCGTTCTCTATGTGTTAAGGTGTGTAAAAGATGTGCTTTATGTACTATCGGTAAATTCGCAAAAAAACAAAAAAACATCAAAAAACAGTAAAAAAGTTTACTATCTTATTGACATTCCCCCATCCAAAACCACAAGCGCCTCTACACTTCTACACTTCTACACTTCCTCACTCTCCACGAACCAGCACCTTCAAATCTTCCACCACCCGTCTGGCCTGTTCCGCCTGACTGTTAAGTTCATCCGCTGACGAGGCACACTCTTCTGAGCTTGCCGCGCTGTGCTGTGCAACTGTACCTATTTGGTCCATCGAGGTGTTGATCTGCGAGATACCATACGCCTGCTCTTCATTAGCCGTCGTCATCTGGCCGATCAGCTCATTTACCTTACCAGAGGTATCGACCACTTTGGCAAACGACTCATTCACATCGCCAACCGCCTCGCCGCTGGCCCGTGAGTTTGATATGGCCTTCTCGATCATTTCTGACGTGCCTTTCGCTGCTTCCGCCGACCGCATCGCCAGATTCCTCACCTCTTCTGCTACAACAGCAAACCCTTTACCCGCTTCGCCTGCACGGGCCGCTTCCACCGCCGCATTAAGTGCCAGCAGATTCGTCTGAAATGCTATCTCGTCGATCACTTTTATCACCTTCGATATATCTTCCGACGACTGCTGCATATATTCGATCGTCTTTGTCATTTCTTCCATCGACTTTATACCCGCCTGAGCCGCATCATTCGCATACGCAGAGTACTTATTAGTCTCTTTTGAGCTCTCGGCATTTCTCTCTGTCAGCGAGGTAAGTTCTTTCAGGGCACTGCTGGTCTCTTCCACCGACGCCGCCTGGCTATTAGCGCCATTCGACATCTCTGTTGAAATATTCGCCACACTCCTCGACGATTCCGTTATATGACTGGCATTATCAGTTATCTGCCCGATTATATTATTTAGCGGCCTGGTTATCGTTCTCGTAATAACCAGCGATATAACAACTGCTATCAGGATTGTCGCTCCCCATGCCAGCAGCTTATGCACACTCATCTTCGCGTTTTCCTTATTGATCGAATCCAGGAATAATGCCTTTTCCTTATCTACATTGTCAATATACACTCCCGCCCCGATTAAAATATCATGGCCCGGAAGATTACTTATATAGCTCAGCTTCGGCTGTATCCCCATATCACCTTTTGGAAAATAGTAATAGTAAAAATCGCTCCCTTTTTTGGCGATCTCAACCATATCCTGCACTATAAAGGTACCCTTGGAGTCTTTACTACTTAGCCAGTTTTTACCTACCCGACCTTTCTGATCCGGCGGAAAACTTATACAGTCGCCATCAAAATAATAGATAAAAAAGTACCCGCTCTTATCGTCTAAAAACCTTACCGGCCCCGACAGCTCTCTTATCTTCGCATTAACTGCGTCTTTATCAGTCATCCCCGCAATTGCATTACTCAATACCGCAACATGCGTATCTATTGTCTCTTTCAGCACCGCCTTATTACCAGCCAGTACCGCATCACTGAACTTCGGCAGCTGTACCTTGGTCAGTGTTGCCTTATTGATATATCCTTCCAGCCCATACATCATTAACATAAGTAGTAGCAGTACAGCCGGAATCGTCATGATCTTGACCTTGATACTTGTCTTGCTAAACAGCATTGTTATCCCCATTCTATAATTATTTGTAATAGCTCTAACTTCCCCATCAGTGAGCCCTAATTACTGTCCCGATGAACATCGGGACTAAATTCTATTCTTCCTGTTATATGTCGATATGATTAGTTTTCTGCTTAAATAGATTCCTTAATAACGAAACATAATGCCAGTTTATTATACAAAAACACAACTCTTCAATACCTCAGCCCGATATTATAGGTCCTTCCCGCCTAACTCCTAATTCCTACTCCCGATCTACATCGGAACTAACTTCAACTATCGGCAGTCTGACCGTAAATGTCGTGCCTACATTAACCTTGCTCGAAACTGTTATATCTCCGCCATGTCTGTTCACGATACGCTTGATAATATCCAGCCCCAACCCGGTTCCTTCACCTACCGGCTTGGTAGTAAATAACGGGTCAAATATCTTTCCTAAATGCTCTTGTGCTATCCCGCAGCCGGTATCAGTTATTCTAACGACAATGTCACTTTCTTCTTTATCCAGCTCTATTGTCATTGTCCCGACCCCGTTCATCGCCTGACATGCATTATTGATCAGGTTCGACCAGACCTGTACCATCTCATTCGGGCTGCTGGCCGTTTGTGGTACTTCCTCGAAGTTCAAATTTAGCTCTATCCCGTGCTTTATCTTATTATGGTGCAGGATCAATGCCGTTTCTATGGTATGCTGTATATCTGTTGCTGTTGGTTGGCTGTCTGGGTTCTCCCTCGCATATTCACGCAGGGCAAAGGTTATTCGGGACGCCTGCTGTACTGCACTGCTTATTATCTGCATGCCCTGTATAATATTTGATATTTCGAGCAGGTAGCCGCTTATCTTTTGAGATTTATCCGACTTGAACATCTCCAGATATCGCTCATAATCTGTGTAGATTCCAGAGTCGATCAAAAAGCGTACCAGCTCATCGCAATTTGTTATGTCAGAACCTTCCAGCTTCTCGCTTATCTCATTTTTTATCGTCCGTCTTTCCCGTGATGATAGCAGTCGATACTCACTCTCGAACATCTGGTTCACGATCTCGGTCACTTCCTTATCGAATGGCTTAAACTCATTGAACATACAGTCGCACTTATTAATATGCTTGCGGAAACCATCTAGCAGTGTCGTATTAGTAGAGCCGATTGCCCCCATCGGCGTATTCAGCTCGTGGGCAATACCGGAGGCCAGCTTTCCGATCACCGCCATCTTCTCTGATTCCAGCATCTGCTCCTGTGTGCTCTTCAGGTTCTCCTCTGCCTGTTTCCTGTTCTCAATCTCCTGGGTTAGCTGCTGATTCTTCTCGTACAACTCGGTTGTTCGCTTTGCAACTTCTTCTGTCATAGTCTTATTAAAGTTGCAGATTATATCCTCCACCTTCTTCTTGTCTGTACAATCTGTTCCGGCTGCAAATATCTCTACTACTTTACCATTTTCGTCCGTAATCGCTTTATTGGTCCATCTTATCCAGCGTCGACTACCGTCTTTACATTTGTTCTCGTTTTCATACGCCTCATACTTCTCCGGCTCTGCTACTATATTCTCTATCAGCTCTGTTAGCTCTCTACCAGAGGTCTCGGTCTCTGGTACTATAGTTCCGATAAGATAATTACCTAGCAGCTCTTCTTCCGTATATCCTAATAGATTTAATCCATATTGATTAATAAAATTGACCTTACCTTCTGGGGTCCAGCGGATAATAATATTATTCACATTCTCTACCAGTTCCCGATATTTCTCCTCGCTCGCCGCCAGCTCCTTGCGAGCCTGAACCCTATCTGTAACGTCCATTGAATATATATTCATATAGCTGCACCCGGCTATCGGTACCACTGCCAGCGATAGTACGGTTCCATTACTCTTTAGCTCGAGCTTTGCTAATTTCCCCTCTTGATATACCTGATACAGCTCCTCCAGCCAGTATGAATTACTTATCCGGCTATTAAGAACCTCAAATTCCTTTAGTACCAGATCACTTACTTCATTGCTATATTCTATATAGCCGTCCGGCCTGACCCTTAGCACTGGCGATGGATTCTCTGCCGGAAACTTTGCCAGCCATTGCAGTTTCTCTTCATTCGCTCGCAGCTGCTGGTTCATTGCTCGTAACTGCTGGTTCGCTGCCGTTAGCTCCTCCTCGCTTGCTGCCAGTTCGTGGTTGATCCTTGTCAGCTCACTTTCATTTTTAACATTCTTTTCCTGCCTCACCATAAATGTTGAAAATAGTACCGTGCCGATTGGATATAGTATTATTATCGGGCCCGCAACTGCATTAAACACCTCTGCTATAAGCTCTGCCGGGATCATGAATATTGTTATTATCAAAAATATATGTGCTATAACACCAGTGATATAGAAATGGTATAATTTATCGGGACCTTGCTTCTTCTTGTTACGCCACCAGTAATATCCGATTCCCGTAAGCGATGAGCATATTATCGCTATCGAGCCCGGCACTGCTGCTACTCCGCCCAGCCAGAATCGATATCCTACCGCTACTCCTGTCGGGATCGCAACTACTGCCGGCCCACTGAACATCCCTATTACTACCAATACTACTGATCTGCAATCAAAATACACTCCCGGCTTAACATTATAGCCATTTTCCATCGCCACCAGTACAGCTACGCTTAATATCATGCCCATAAGTAATTTATGGCCCAGCTTGTCCTTAAAGTGTTTTAGCAGATAGTTGTATGCAAATGCTAACAGGAATAATACCATAAGGTTATTTGCTAAAAATTTAATGATCATATCAACCCCCAACAGGTAGATTCACGCTTCACGTAGCCTTATTATAGCTACTGCTGTTTTTTTTCGTGGTCTGACTCATACAGCCCTAAGTTTAGTTTGTACAATATTCCCTCTTAGCTGGTTTCGGTCATTAATAGTAATATAGTTAAAATAAATTGTGGCTGACTTCTAAAAAAATGCAAACATTTTTGGGACCTGCTATCTAAACTGACATTTTTTAATATTCACAAACATCCTATAATAAGAACTCTTTTCTATTAAAATGTATTATATCTGTATGGAATGTTTATACGTCATGATATAAATGACATTTAACCGCCTATACATATTATAAGATGCTATTGTATCCGATGTAACTTGCTAAATAGTCGTATGTTACATTTTAACTAAAAGCACACAAACTTTGCAGATGATAACCTAAATTCGCTATCCTGATTATTACCTTCTTATCCACTAATCCCTGCATAAAAAATCTTCTCGATGCCATCATCTCAAACCAACCCCCGAATCGCCAACCAAATCTTTGCGTCTTCACGCCCTTGCGTTAAACTCTTAATTCTCTTCTTACATAAAACTATTAGTTGCAGCTCGACCGCCCTAATCTTGCTCTGGTTTGTTATTTGGTTTTTATATGTATATAATCAATGTGTTAAGTACCTTAATTTACTTATCTAATGGAATAAAAAAGTTGATTGCTATCAAACCAGACTGTATAGCGTTGCGTATGAATGTTAAATACCTGTACTATTTTGTTTTGTAGTTTTCTAAATATCCTCGACTGTTAGGACGAAACATGTTGCATGGGGATAACATGATCAATATACATAAAATAATATTTATAATTCTTTTGCTTTTCGGACTTACCGCTTATTCCGCCGATAACTCTGCACAGTTGTCAGACCTCGATACCCTCGACGGCTGCCTGCAATATGCCGCCTTGCATAGCCCATCGCTCGAGAGCAGTTTCCAACAGTGGAAAGCCGCCCTGGAGCAGGTGCCCCAGTCCCAGGCTCTTTCCGATCCAAAGTTTACTTTCGGATACTTTATCCAGAATGTCGAGACCAGGGTCGGCCCACAGCAGACCAGACTTGGTATCACCCAGGCTTTCCCATGGTTCGGTAAGCTCACCGCCAAATCTGATATTGCCTCGGCTCGTGCCCAGGCCGCTCAATTCAAATATGAAGCTGAAAAACTCAAACTATATAATGCCGTAAAGAAAAACTGGTATGAGCTCGCTTATCTCGGTCAGGCCCTCAAACTTGCCAAAGATAATCTCGAGCTTATGGACTATTATCAAAAGATTGCCACTAGCAAATACCGCAGCTCGCTTGCCACTCATCCCGACGTTGTCCGTGCCCAGATCGAGCTGGCCTCTCTAACCGAAGTCGTACAAAGTCTCGAATCGCTCAAACAGCCCCAAAGTGCAAAATTATCCGCCGCATTGAATCTGCCCACTGATTACCAGTTCCAGTGGCCCGAATTCGAGCAGGTCCCCGATTATCAAATTGATAAAAACACTATCTACGATGCCGTCATCAGCTCCGATCCGGAACTAAAAGGTATGAGCTCGCTCATCGAGGCTGACCGGGCCCAGCTTCGCCTTGCTCGTGCCGTCTCCTCGCCTGATTTCGCTATCGGTGTCGATTGGATTCAGACCGGCCGTTCGGAAATGGATGTCGCCGATTCCGGCAAAGATCCCGTCGTGCTTATGTTCTCTATGAATCTACCTATATGGCAGAATAAGAACAATGCCGTTAAACGACAGGCCTCAGCCGCTCTCAGAGCTACCGAACTAAAAAATCAGCAGCTCAAAAATGATAAACTTGCCCAGGCCGCCCAACTGATCTTCCAGATCGAAGACGCCCGCCGCAAAATGCTGCTCAACAAAGATACGCTCGGCGAAAAAGCATCAGAACTCGTCAAGGTCTCAGAAGCCGCCTACCAGAATGGTACCCTCGACTTCCTCTCCCTTATCGATGCCCAGCGTCGCCAGCTAAAATATATGCTCGATTACTATCGCAGTAAAACAGATTACCTGAAATACATAGCCGACCTGGAACTACTCCTAGGCGGCGAACTACACTAACCACTAATTCCTAATTCCTAAATTCTAAATTCTAAATTCTAACTTATGTATTACAACAAAACAAAAGGAAACGTAATTATCTCTCTGCTGCTGTTGGTTGCCGCTGTAGCACTTGGCTTCTTCCTGGGCAAATCCCACAATTCAACCCAGCTTGATAATACCCAACATTCGCATGAACAAAAGCAAACCTGGTTCTGCTCCATGCACCCGCAGATAAAGCAGGACCATCCCGGCCTGTGTCCCATCTGTAATATGGAGCTGGTGCCTATGCCTACCGATTCTTCAGACACAGATTCCGGCTCCGGCGAGATAACCTTCTCTGCCAGTGCTGCCAAACTCATGGACCTGCAAACCACTCCCGTCCAGCGTAGGGCCGTCGAAACCGAGCTCAGACTTACCGGTAATATTTCATACGATGAAACTCGTCTCAAAAATATTACCGCCTGGACTGCCGGCCGTATTGACCGACTCTATGTAGACTTCACCGGCACAACTGTCATCAAAGGCGATCATATGGTTCGCCTGTACAGTCCGCAGCTCAATACTGCTATCGCCGAATATCTCCAGGCATTTGCTGCCTCCAATGATACCCAAAGCTCTGACCTGCTTCGTAATAGTGCTCGGTCCACTATGGATGCCGCTCACGAAAAACTCATCCAGCTCGGTATGGGCGAAGATCAGATAAAGACCCTTCCTGTCTCCAGCCAAAGTTGGGACTACGTCGTTATCAACTCGCCCGAAGATGGTATCGTTATCGAAAAGAAACTAAAGCAGGGGGCCTATGTCAAACCTGGCGAACTCATATATACCGTCGCCGACCTTAACCGGCTTTGGGTTATGCTCGACGCCTACGAAACCGATCTCCCTTGGCTATACTTTGGCCAGCAGGTGAGCTTCTCCGTTGCCGCCTATCCCGGCGAATCATTCAACGGCACCATCAGCTTTATCTCGCCTGTCGTCGATCCTGCCGCCAGAACCGTAAAGGTCAGGCTAAATGTCGATAACTCTGCCGCCAAACTCAAGCCCGGCATGTTCGTTAAAGCCGTCGTTCGTTCCACAACAGCGTCAAACGAAAAAACTATGGCACCCGAGCTCCTTGGCAAATGGATATGTCCTATGCACCCATCTGTTATAAGTGATACCAACTCTCGCTGTGATATCTGTGATATGCCGCTCGTGCTTGCTGAGTCGCTTGGCTATTCTGTCGCTGCTCCTGACCAGCTCCCGCTCGTTATCCCAGCCACTGCTCCGCTTATTACCGGCAAACGTGCTGTCGTATATGTAAAATCAATGAAAGATGGTGCCCCCGTCTATTCTGGCCGCGAAATCGTACTCGGCCCTCGTACCCAGCAATGGTATCAGGTCAAAGATGGACTCTACGAAGGCGAGCTCGTCGTTACCTCTGGTAATTTCAAGATCGACTCTGCCTTGCAGATTATGGCCCGACCAAGTATGATGTCACCGGCTGATGACACTACCTCAGACCATATGGATATGGAAATGAATATGAATATGGACTCACCCGCAACTCCTACCGGGCAGACTCTATGTCCGGTTATGGGTGGCCCTATAAATAAAGAGATATTTATCGAGTATAAAGGTAAAAAAGTGTATTTCTGCTGTGGAGGCTGTGATAAACTCTTCCTCGCAGACCCTGATAAGTATATTGACAAATTGCCGCAGTTCAAACAGAACAAATCAGACGGCATGGATATGAAGTAAAACATTTTTGAGGTGATCACTATGAAAAAGTATATGATTCTATTATTAATGGTTATTGCTGCTGTAGCTTTTTTTACTGGTTGTGATAAAGGTGACGACCAATCCACATCAACCCCGCAGCCTGCCGCAAGCTCAGATGCTCAAACTGCAACTGACGTTACAACTAATACCATATGTCCGGTTATGGGCGGCCCGGTCGACAAAAATATCTTTGTTGAGTATAAGGGTAAAAAGGTATATCTCTGCTGTCAGGATTGTGTGAATATGTTCAAGGCTGCACCTGAGAAGTATCTCGCCAAGCTCCCGCAGTTCAATCCTGATATTACCAACGACGCCGCCGCTCAGGCAGCCGCCACCGCGGATTCTATGAAAGATTCCATGGCCAATATGATGAAAATGCCGGAAAATACCATATGCCCGGTTATGGGTGGCCCTGTCGATAAGAAATTCTTCACCGAGTACAAAGGTAAAAAGGTATACTTCTGCTGTGATGGCTGTGATGATATCTTCCTCAAAGATCCGGAAAAATATCTATCCAAACTACCACAGTTCGGCGGCAAAGAAACCAAGTAACAAGCCCCCTAATTACTAAATCCTAAATTCGTAACTGTTTACGCATTTACATAGTATGTGATATGTTACACTTAGCCAAAAGTAATATAAATAAGTACTACCGTTCAATTTGCCAACTACTGATATACAGGCGTAGCCTGTAATTAAAATTCAAACAGTTTCGAGCGGTAGCGAGAATCCAGAGCTTATTTCTTATTTCTTATTTCTTATTACTAAACAGTTAAGCCATAGTTAACATTGCCACCTATACAAACACAGTGAACGGTTACCTAATTTCTAAATCCCAAATTCTAATTCCTAAACCATGCTTTCAAACATCATACATTTCTGTCTGCACAACAAGCTCATCGTTTGGCTTGTACTTATTGTTGTTATCGGCTGGGGCATTATGGTTGCACCGTTCGATTGGAACTTCGCACCCGGCCTGCGCGACCCCGTTCCCGTTGACGCCATTCCCGACATCGGCGAAAATCAGCAGATTGTATTTTCCCAATGGCCCGGCCGCTCGCCTCAGGATATTGAAGATCAGGTGAGTTATCCGCTTACCGTTTCGCTGCTGGGTATCCCCGGCGTGAAAACGGTTCGCAGCTATTCGTTCCTCGGATTCTCTAGCATATACGTTATCTTCGATGATGATATTGATTTCTATTGGTCTAGGAGTAGGATTCTCGAAAAGCTCAGCTCCTTGCCCGACGGCATACTGCCGCAGGATGTCAAACCGTCTCTCGGCCCCGATGCCACTGCTCTCGGACAGGTGTTCTGGTACACTATCGAAGGGCGTGGCCCAGATGGTAATCCCACCGGCGGCTGGGGACTCGACGAGCTCAGAAGTGTACAGGATTGGTATGTACGTTACGGGCTCATGGCCGCCGACGGCATTAGCGAAGTCGCATCTATCGGCGGGTTCCAAAAGGAATATCAGGTTGATATCGACCCAGACGCTATGCGACATTATGGTGTTACTATCGAAGAAGTATTCAACGCCGTCAAAAACTCCAACCTCGATGTCGGTGCCCGCACTATCGAAGTCAATAAGGTCGAATATGTTATTCGCGGTCTTGGCTTCATTAAAAAGGTCAGCGATATAGAAGCCACCGTTGTAAAGGTTCGTGACAATATCCCTGTATATGTCAAGGATATTGCCAATGTGGTTCTTGGCCCGGCTATGAGGCGTGGTGCTCTCGATAAAGGTGGTGCAGAAACCGTCGGCGGCGTCGCTGTCGTTCGCCACGGCTATAACCCGCTTGCCGCTATAAATAACCTCAAACAAAAGATCGATGAAATATCTGCCGGACTACCACAAAAAACTCTCGACGATGGAACCGTGTCAAAGCTTACTATTGTCCCGTTCTATGATCGGACCGGGCTCATATACGAAACACTCGGAACCCTTGAATCTGCTCTTACCGAGGAAATTCTCGTTACCATCGTTGTAGTACTCGTTCTGGTTATGCACCTCAGGAGCTCGCTGCTTATTACTACCATGCTCCCGGTAACTGTGCTGCTCTGTTTTATCGCCATGAAAATCTTCAAGGTCGATGCCAATATAGTAGCTCTCTCCGGTATCGCTATCGCTATCGGTACTATTGTCGATATGGGCATTATCATTTGCGAAAATGTCCTACGACATCTCCGTACCGCCAGGCCCGGCCAGCGGTCTATCGATATCGTGTATAATGCCTCCAGTGAAGTTGGTAGTGCCGTCCTTACCGCTGTGGCAACTACCGTTGTCGGGTTCCTACCGGTCTTTACGATGACCGGGGCCGAAGGTAAGCTCTTTAGACCATTGGCCTTTACCAAAACCTTCGCGCTTGCCGCCTCGGTTATTGTCGCTCTTACGCTCTTACCGTCTCTGGCTCATCTGGTCTTGGGTACTAAACGCCCCAGCAAACCTGCCGGAAAGTTCTCGTTCCTGCTCAATGCCGCTGTTGTAGTTTTAGTCGGCGTATTGCTCGCTCGCCATTGGCTCCCGCTTGGCCTTGCCAAAGGAACCTTCCTGAACTTCATCTTCGTTGCTCTGCTTATTGGCTCGCTGCTGCTGTTCTTCAAGCTATTCCATTTGCTATATCGTTCTATCCTTACCTGGTGTCTGGATAATAAACTGCTCTTTATGATTATCCCGCTCGCGATTATAGCTTGTGGCGGGCTTATCTGGCGCAGTCTCGGCCGTGAGTTCATGCCGCCTCTTGACGAAGGCTCGTTCCTGTATATGCCAACCACTATGCCTCATGCCTCGATTGGTGAAGCTCTTGATGTTTTGCAAAAGCAGGATGTACTTTTTGCCGCTATTCCAGAAATTGATTCTGTTGTCGGTAAGCTCGGTAGGGCGGATTCGCCCCTTGACCCGGCACCGGTGTCTATGATCGAAACTGTTATAAATTACAAACCAGAGTTCGCTCCTGGCCCCGACGGCACACTCACCCGTCAATGGAGAGAGCATATCCACTCGCCCGCCGACATTTGGGACGAGATCGTTAAAGCTGGACAGATTCCAGGTACTACCAGTGCCCCCAAACTCCAGCCTATCGCCGCTCGTATTGTTATGCTCCAAAGTGGTATGCGCGCTCCTATGGGCGTTAAGGTAAAAGGACCTGACCTGGAATCAATTGAAAAAGTATCGCTCGAAATTGAAAACTATCTCAAACAGGTAGAGGGCGTTGCTCCTGCCGCCGTTATCGCCGATCGAATCGTCGGTAAGCCATATCTCCAAATAAATATCGACCGCAGCGAAATTGCACGCTACGGCATGAGTATTAACAAAGTTCAGCAGGCCATCGAACTGGCTATCGGCGGCAAAACAGTTACCCGTACCGTTGAGGGCAGAGAACGATACGCCGTTCGGATTAGATATCAGCGTGAGCTGCGCGATAGTATCGAGTCGCTAGACGATATTATCGTCGCGTCATCCTCAGGCCAACAGATACCCCTCCGTCAGCTCGCCGAGATAGAATATGTTCGAGGCCCACAAGTCATCAAAAGTGAAGATACCTTCCTTATCGGATATGTACTTTTCGATAAGCTAACAGGCTTCGCCGAAGTGGACGTCGTCGAAAATTGCAAAAAGTACCTCGACCAGAAAGTCGCCTCCGGCGAGCTTGCTATCCCCGCCGGCGTTAGCTATACCTTCGCCGGAACATATGAAAACCTGATACGCGCCCGCAAAACTCTCTCCATAGTTATACCTCTGGCTCTGCTTATTATTTTTGTTATCCTATATATGGAGTTCCGCTCTGCCATTACCAGTACCCTCGTATTCTCCGGCATTATCGTCGCATGGGCCGGCGGTTTTATCATGATCTGGCTCTACGGCCAACCATGGTTCCTCGATTTCTCCGTCTTCGGCGAAAATATGAGAGCTCTCTTCCAGGTATCTACTATAAATCTCAGTGTCGCCGTTTGGGTCGGGTTCATGGCTCTCTTCGGTATTGCTTCCGATGACGGCGTTGTTATGTGCAGCTACCTCGAACAGCTATTCAGAAATAAAACATTTACCGACCGCGCCGCTATCCGCGACAGCGTAGTCCAGGCCGGTCGCAGACGTGTCAGACCATGCCTTATGACCACCGCCACTACAATTCTCGCTCTCATACCAGTGCTAACCTCAACCGGCCGGGGATCAGATATCATGATACCAATGGCTATACCAGTATTCGGAGGCATGGTCATAGAAATACTTACCATGCTCGTCGTACCAGTTTTATACTGTGCCGTAAAAGAGTTTCAAGCTAAACTATAAGTAGCACATTCTTCACTAGGCCCGATAATGTTTTAGAATCCTTCTTCTCGCTATATAATACTAATGACTTGTATTATATATACTTAGGTTTTTTATGCATGAATTCTTTTGCCATAAATGAAACAGATTATCAACCATTATCGCTTTTCTGTCGATAAAAATAATGTTTTAGCTAAGTAGGTCAAGCATCTTGCTTGACTCACTGGACTAAAATATATGTAGTGTGCTACCTTTGCATTTTATGGCTATCATTACCATAAATATGATCTGCCAGATAAAATATACTACACACTTATATTTTTTTTGTTGTGTTTTAAGTCATTATTATTAAAAATGTTAACATTGTATATCTTGTTTGTTCGACAGAACTAACTTGACTTTTATAAAATATATCGTAATATCCTAATATATGAATGAAGCGATGTTTGACAAAGAATTAGACTACGGCAAATTCAGTGAGCTGTTCAAAGCACTTGGACATCCGGTTAGACTACATATCGTCTGCGGATTAATGTGCGGTGACGGCTGTAATGTTAATAAAATTGTTGAAAACCTGCAGTTACCGCAATCCACGGTTTCTCAGCATTTGGCGATCTTGCGTAACCACGGCATTATTGACTTCAAAAAAGATGGGGTCAAAACATGCTATAGGGTCACGGACCAGAAGGTAATGGATATTATCGAACTGATCAAAAACGCTTGATCTTACCTTTGCTGCTTTCTGCATGTAAATTATTTTACAGGATATTATTCAGGAGGCATAAACATGTCATTAAAAGTTGTTATTATCGGTGGTGTCGCTGCCGGGCCAAAGATTGCATCTAGAATTGTTAGACTTTGTCCACAGGCAGATGTTACTCTCTTTGAAAAGGGCGAGTTCCTATCTTATGCTGGTTGCGGTCTACCATACTATGTCTCTGGCGTGGTTAAAGAGCAGGCCGAACTCATGAGTACACCGGTTGGTACGGTACGTGATTCTGTTTTCTTCCAGAATGTTAAAAATGTTCACGTTTGTAATCATACCGAAGTTATCTCTGTTGACCGTGCCAAAAAGACTGTTACCGCAAAGAGCCTAAAAGATGGCTCCACCTGCGAAGTGCAATATGACAAACTCGTAATGGCTACTGGTGCCACTCCTTTTATCCCTCCGATTGGTGGCAAAGACCTCGACAGCGTATACACCCTCCACGGCGTAGAAGATGCCGAAGGGATCAAGGCCAGCTTCAAAGAACGTTCCGCTCAGGATGTTACTATTGTCGGTGGTGGCCTTATCGGTATCGAAATGGCAGAAGCTTTTGCCGAGCTCGGTGCCCGTGTCACTATCGTCGAAGCTATGGACCAGATTCTGGCCTTCCTCGATAAGGAAATGGCCATGCTCGTCACTAAGCACCTTAAAGCCAAAGGTGTACGTGTTATGACCGACACCAAGGTTCAGGAACTCATCGGTAATGGCTCTATAGAAAAGGTCAAAACCGATAAAGGTGAGATCCCGACCGATATCGCTATCGTCGCCGTTGGTGTCAGACCAAACAGCTTCCTCGCTAAAGAAGCTGGTATGGAAGTTGGCCCGACCGGTGGTATCGTAGTTAATGATAAAATGCAGACTTCCGACCCCGATATCTACGCGGCCGGCGATTGCGTTGAAATGAAAAATATTATTACTGGCAAACCTTGTTATGTGCCGCTTGGCTCTACTGCAAACAAGCAGGGCAGGGTGGCCGCTTCTAATATATGTGGTATTGGCAATGACAGCTTCCCAGGCGTGCTCGGTACTGCTATATGTAAAGTATTTGAATTCGCTGTCGCGGGTACCGGCCTCACTGAAAAAGCGGCCAAGGCTCTCGGCTATGATTATATCACGCTTATGACACCTGCTCCGGACAAGGCTCATTTCTATCCAAGTGCTAAAACTGTTATGTTAAAGCTCGTTGTCGATAAAGCCTCACGCCGCCTGCTCGGTATGCAGGGTGTCGGCCCCGGCGATGTTGATAAGCGTATCGACGTTGCCGCAACTGCTATCAGTGCTAAAATGACCGTCGACGATATCGCTAATCTCGACCTCGCATACGCACCGCCTTATGCTCCTGCTATGGATAATATTATCACCGCCGCCAATGTAGCCCGTAACAAGCTCGACGGCCTGTTCGATTCTGTTACTCCTATGGAAGTAAAGGCCATGCTCGACGCTGGCGAAGATATTTTCCTGCTCGACGTTCGCTCTCCTGACGAATATAAGCAGATGCGCATCGCTGGTGCAAACCTCGTCCCGCTCGGCAAGATACGCAGCAGCCTGGACTCTATTCCGCGTGATAAACCTGTTATTGCCTTCTGTAAGATCTCGCTTCGCGGTTATGAAGCTGCTCTTATCCTAAAGGCTAACGGCTATGATAATGTAAAGGTTATGGACGGCGGCGTTGTTATGTGGCCATATCAGCTCGAACAATAATTACCACCCCAATAGCCTGAATTTACCATCAAACAGTATCGACCGGTACCCTCTGGTCGATACTGTTTCCTTTCCCCTCCATTATTATCACTACTAGCTCCGCTTTAAAATAGTTACCGCCTTGCGGGCACCAGAGCTTGTTACTTGTTACCTGTTACTTCTTACTATATTAGAGGCCCAAAATGTTAAGAATCGTTGCATTCCTGCAAAAACACCTTATATATACTATCCCGCTGTCGATGGTAATTGGCATAATCACCGGCTATCTCTTTGACGTTAAATCCTTCAAAGTCGCCGTCATGCCCCTTACCTTCCTCATGGTCTATCCTATGATGGTAAATCTTCAGCTTAAAAAAATACTCACTCACGGCGACAGCAAAGTGCAGATAGCTACTATGCTAATGAACTTCGGTATTATCCCATTTGTCGCTTTCGGTATCTGTAAGCTCTTCTTTGCCGATAGCCCGCTCATCGCACTCGGCCTGCTGCTCGCATCTCTTCTACCTACCAGCGGCATGACTATCTCATGGACCGGCTTCGCTAAGGGCAATATAAACGCCGCGATCAAAATGACCGTTATCGGCCTCATCGCCGGCTCACTCCTTACCCCGCTCTATGCCCGCTGGCTTATGGGTGCCGTCATCGAAATACCGCTAGTCGGCATCTTCAAACAAATAGCACTTGTCGTATTCCTGCCCATGATCGCTGGCTATGCCACTCAGCGACTACTCATTAAAAAGTTCGGTCAGGAACACTATAATAACAAGATCAAACAAAAGTTCCCTATGCTCTCCACCCTCGGCGTGCTCGGCATTGTCTTCGTCGCCATGGCATTAAAAGCCCAGACCATCATCTCCCAGCCTATGCTGCTGGTGAAGCTGGTAGTCCCTTTACTCATCCTCTACCTGGTAAACTTCACCCTGAGTACAATAGTTGGAAAGCTCTTTTTCGATCGCAGTAACGCCATAGCTTTCGTCTACGGCACAGTTATGAGAAACCTGTCAATCGCACTAGCTATCGCCATGACCGTTTTCGGTAAACAAGGCTCCGACATCGCACTCATCATCGCCATGGCCTACATCATCCAGGTCCAGTCCGCCGCATGGTACGTCCGCTTCACCTCAAAAATCTTCGGATAAGTAGCACAAGTCCCGAAGCACATCGGGACTTGTGATTCCTAATATAACTTCGCAAACCATCTCAAGGTAGCACAAGCATCCTTGCTTGTGATTCTTAATATAACATCGCAAAACACAAAAACAACTATGAAATGAAACTAACGCAATCCACAACCTTTACACCTTTTACTTTTTACTCAAAAAAAAAAGACCCGCCAGCAAACTGCCACGGGCCCTAACTTCTAACTTCTAACTTCTAATTCCTAAATTCTAAATTCTATATCTCTATCTTATCACCAGTAGCATATATCTGAACCTTATCAGCCAGATTCTCCTTAAATGCCTCTGTCGCCGCTTCACCTGTACAGTGTAACGGCACAATGATATCGATATCGCGTCTCTTAAATATATTAGTTGTTCTCTTTATCCGGCTCTCGTCTGCATTCACCAGGTGCATACCGCCTATCACCGCATGCACCTTCTCATAGTCTGTCTGACGATCGATATAGTCTAGCGTATTGATCACACCCGAATGGCTGCATCCCAAAATTACTACTATACCCTTTTCTGTCTCTATATACAGGCTCTGATCATCTTGAACCTTATCAGCTCGCGTGCACTTCTCATTCAAATAGAACGCGCCGCCCACATCTTCAAAATCTGACATACGAGGTATCGCACCTGTAACATTGATTCCAGGGAATATCTCAGTTGGTTTCGGGGTACGGTCCACCACCATCGCTTTTAAGTATCGCTTTGTACGACGCGGCATACCGATAAAGTTTACGCCATCTTCTTTCTTACTGAATCTGGCCTTAAATGCGTCCGAGTGCAAATATACCTTCGCATCTGGGCAGATACTATACACAAACGGCAATCCACCCGTATGGTCATAATGGCCATGACTAAATACTATCGCATCAAGATCCTTCAGATCTATCCCCAGTTTCTTAGCGTTTGATACCGTCTTATCACTCTGGCCACAGTCGAACATTATCTTATGACCGTCATATTCGATCAAATAAGATAATCCATGCTCAACTTCCAGCTCCGGGTTATTGCTGCTGTTCTCAACTAATATTGTAATTTCTAACTTTTTTGTCATATCTGACTAACTCCTGTATTGATTCGGCTCTTATTATACAAAGAGTTCGGCGTTTGGGCCATAGTTTAGCAGTAAAAATAAGTAAAAAATAAGGATACTTTCCCCGTATAAAGAAAGTATCCTCGAATTGTGTTCGCTTGCATCCTCTGTGCTGTCTACACGTCAATGCAAACGTGAATAGGAGACAAAATAATGTAGTTTATTATAATGTAACTACTATTAATATACAGTTTAGCCGAATTGTGCCCTCGAAAAAAGAAAATATTATTTTTTTTTGAATTTTGACACGCGTTCTGCCTAATAATTCTATTAATGTTGGTTTTGTACTATCTATCTGTTTACAATATCGACTAATTATCGATAATTTCACCATAAGCCCTGTTGCCCTAAGTAGCATAAGTCCCGAAGCACATCTGGACTTGTGATTCCTAATGTAACATCGCAAACAATCTCAAATAATATGGTATATAAGTTACATAATAATTAGAAATCATCTTTTGGCAACAGGTCCTAAATAAGATTCTATGTATAGTTGGTTACAGAGGTTCTTGTGGTCATTCTCTTCACTAATTGCTAAATTCTAATTGCTAACTCCTATCAAACTGCCCATCAGGCAGTTTGAACAAATAAATGTTTCTTTATTTAGCTTTTCCTCAATTTTGTGACTATATTTTGTTTTGGAGCTAAACTAGTATGTACAGCCTTAAGGAAAGAACTATATCCATTGTTGTCTTATACTAACAATCACCTTTACTTTCTTTGCCATATGCCGGACAATTAAGGTGTCTTGATTTATCTAGACTGCCTGAAAATTCTTTTTAATGGCTGCCTGTCGATAGTTCCTAAATTATGATATGCCTTTGGTTTGTGAAATATGTTATTATAGTGCAATCAATCGCTTCTTTTGACTGCTAAATAATACTTGAATTAGTGCCCTCAATATAAGAAAATTATACAATTGAAAACATACTCACAGGAGAGATTATAGATGGCTATACTTAACGTAAAAGCTAAAGAACAATGTAAATATGATATTTTATCGCTTGGCGAGGTTATGCTCAGACTTGACCCGGGCGAGGGCCGTATTCGTACCGCACGTTCTTTCAACGCCTGGGAAGGCGGAGGTGAATATAATGTAGCTCGTGGGCTCAGACGATGCTTCGGGCAACGTGCCGCACTTGTCACTGCCTTCGTAAAAAACGAGGTTGGGCTCCTTATGGAAGACCTCATCCTGCAAGGTGGGGTGGATATGTCTTTTGTTAAGTGGTTTGAATCCGACGGCATAGGGCGTTCCGTCAGAAACGGCCTGAACTTCACCGAACGTGGGTTTGGTATCAGAGGTGCTGTCGGATGTAGCGACCGTGGTATCACCGCCGCTTCGCAGCTTAAAGCTGGCGATATCGACTGGGAATACATCTTCGGTACGCTCGGCGTTCGCTGGTTCCATACCGGCGGCATATACGCCGGACTATCTGAAACTACCCCAGATGTTGTACTTGAAGCTATGCAGGCCGCCAAAAAGCACGGCACCATCGTTTCTTACGACCTGAATTACAGACCGTCACTCTGGAAAGCTATCGGTGGACATGCCAAATGCCAGGAAGTCAATCAGCAGATCGCCAAATATGTCGACGTTATGATCGGTAACGAAGAAGATTTTACCGCCTGTCTTGGCCTTGAGGTAGAGGGGGTAGACCATAATCTTACCCAGCTTGATACTTCTTCTTTTGAAAACATGATTTCGAACGCCGTTACCCAGTATCCAAATTTCAAAGTTACCGGTACTACTCTTAGAGGTGTGAAGTCCGCTACTGTTAATGACTGGGGTGCCATGTGCTACGCCGAAGGCAAGTTCTATCAGGCAACCCATCGCGAAAATCTGGAAATTATGGATCGTGTCGGCGGTGGTGACAGCTTCGCTTCTGGTTTCATCTACGGCCTAATGGAACTAAACGACGCTCAACTCGCCGTCGAGTATGGTGCCGCTCACGGTGCGCTCGCCATGACAACTCCAGGCGACACAACCATGGCAACCCTACCCGAAGTGCAAAAACTAGTCTCCGGCGGCGGTGCCCGTGTCGATAGATAATAGGTAGCACAAGCATCCTTGCTTGTGATTCATTATATGACATCGCCAAATAAATTGTAATAAAGTAAAAAACTTAATGTTGTAACAAAAGTAGAGCATTCCCAAACTTTTTACCTTTATTACCTTTTACCTTTTACTAAACAAAATCGAGGTTATAAAGTGCTAGAAAAACTAAACGCAAATCCGATCATACCCGTGATCGTTATCGAAGATGAAAACGATGCCTGCCCGCTAGCCGAGGCTCTGCTCGATGGCGGTATAAACGTCATTGAGATCACGTTCCGTACCGCCGCCGCTGCCGGTGCGATCAAAGCTATCAAAAAAGAGTTCCCTGACATGCTCCTCGGTGCCGGTACTGTAATAACGCCCGACAAGGCTAAATGTGCCCTAGACAGCGGTGTCGATTTCGGGCTCGCTCCCGGCACAAACCCGGAAATTATAAAATATTTCCAGACTAACAATACCCTATTCATCCCCGGCGTTATGACCCCAACCGATATCGAACTGGCTCTGGCCAACGATTGCACCATGTTAAAGTTCTTCCCCGCCGCTCCCGCCGGTGGTGTAAAGATGCTAAAGGCTATGAGTGCTCCATATATATCTATGGGCGTGAAGTTCTGTCCTACCGGAGGAATTAGCTTTGATAATATGAACGATTATCTCAGCCTGCCCATCGTATCAAATATCGGCGGATCATGGCTCGCCACCAAGGACCTTATCTCAGAAAAACAATGGCTCGTAATTTCAGAATACGCCCGTGCCGCAGTAGCAAAAGCAAACGAAGTGACTAGCTAAAATAACCACATAATGCGTTTACAGAAAGTAGGGGGGTAACGTAGCAAGTTAATATGTTTATTAGCCTCGCCCAAAGGGCGAAACCAGAGCTTATTTCTTATTTCTTGTTTCTTACTACTTAAGGGTACCTCTGAAAATTGCTTTTGAGGCGAAAACGAGGATTGATTTTTACTGACAAGGAACGAAGAACCGGGCATATTGGCCCCGATATACATCGGGGTTCACGGTTTTTCGTGACGCAGCTCAGGAAAAATCAAGACCGTTTGCAGACCAGAATGAATTTTTAGAGGTTCCCTTAAAGTTAACAACCCAAGGTTAATATTATGAAAAAATTTATAAACGACGATTTTGTACTACAGTCCGATGAGGCTAAGCGTCTGTATAATGACTACGCCAAAGACCTGCCTATCATCGACTTCCATTGCCACCTGCCGCCCGGCGAAGTTGCCTACGATATCAAGTGGGACAATATAGCTCAGGTCTGGCTCGGCGGCGACCATTATAAATGGCGTGCCATGCGCTCTAACGGCATCCCCGAAGAATACTGCACCGGCAAAGCCTCCGATCGTGACAAATTCCAGAAGTTCGCCGAGACTATGCCGTACCTGCTCAGGAACCCTATGTACCACTGGTGCCATCTTGAGCTCGCCAGATATTTCGATATCGACGATATCCTGCTCGGCCCTGATACCGCCGAAGAGATCTGGCAGCGTACCAGCGAAAAGATCAGCTCTATTTCCGCTCGCTCACTTATGACCGGCAGCAATGTCAAGCTCGTCTGTACAACCGACGACCCGATCGACTCGCTCACCTTCCATAAGCAAATAGCCGAAGATCAAAGCTTCAATGTACAGGTTCTGCCTACCTGGCGTCCGGACAAGGCTATGAATATCAAGAATAATCACGCCTTTAACGAATATCTCGATAAGCTCGCCGCCGCCGCTGGCACTACTATAAATATCTATGACGACCTTATCAACGCTCTGCACAACAGACACGACTTCTTCCATGCCATGGGCTGTCGTATCTCTGACCGTGGCCTGGATAAGTGCTATTCCGACACCTTCACCGAAAAGGAAGTCGACAATATCTTCTTCCGTGCCCGTGCCGGCGAAACTGTTACCGACGAGGAAGCCGAAAAGTTCCAATCCTCTATGCTGCTCGAACTAGCCGTCATGGACTGTGAAAAAGACTGGACCATGCAGCTGCATATCGGTGCTATGCGAAATAATAACACCGCCATGTTCAATATGCTCGGCCCGGATACCGGCTTCGATTCTATCGGCGATGCAACCTACGCTCAGTCTCTGAGCAAGTTCTTCGACCGGCTCAATACCATAAATAGTCTGCCACGTACCATCCTTTACAATCTCCATCCCAGAGATAACGAAATGCTCGCAACTATGCTCGGCAATTTCCAGGACGGCATAACCCCCGGCAAGCTCCAGCTTGGTAGCGGCTGGTGGTTCCTCGATCAGAAGGAAGGTATGCAAAATCAGATTGAAGCTCTTTCCCAGCTCGGACTGCTCCGCCGTTTCGTCGGCATGGTAACCGACAGCCGTTCCTTCCTGTCCTATACCCGCCATGAATATTTCAGACGCATTCTCTGTAATATCCTCGGCTCCGACATGAAACAAGGCCTCGTGCCATACGACTTCGACCTGGTAGGGGCCCTTATTAAAGACGTATCCTACAATAACTCATCAACCTATTTCGGGTTCGAGTTATAAGCAGGTCAACCATCCAGGTTGAACCCAAAGTTCGACAAAGTCGAAAATATTATATTAATATAAGTATCGAGTCCCGATGTTAATCGGGACGAGAAACAAGAGCTTATTTCTTATTTCTTGTTTCTTATTACTCAAAAATGTGTTTGATTATTGAAAGCAGAAGTATAAACCATCATGAATGAATTGTTTGATATTAAAGATCGTGTTATTGTTATTACTGGTGCCGCCGGCGTTCTCGCTGGTATGACTACAAAGTACCTGCTCGACCAGGGTGCCCAGGTTGTCCTGCTCGACCTTTTCCAGGATAAGCTCGACGCCGTTATCGCCGAGCTCGGCTCTGACCGTGCCTGCGGCTATGCCTGTAGTGTTCTCGACCAGGCGGCCCTCGACGATGTATACGAAAAGATCATGGCCCGCTTCGGGCGTGTCGATGTACTCATTAACGGTGCCGGCGGTAATATGCCTGGCGCTACTATCGGCCCGGACCAGTCACTCTTCGACCTCGATCTCGAAGATTACAGCAAGGTTCTCGACCTCAACCTCAAAGGCTCGCTCATGCCGACCTTCACTTTCGCTCGTGCCTTCGTTGAGCAGGGCAAAGGCTGTGTTGTTAACTTCTCGTCCATGAGCTCCACTCAGGCCATGACCCGCGTGCTCGGCTACTCAAACGCCAAGGCCGCTATCGATAATTTCACCCGCTGGATAGCTACCGAGCTCGCCATACGTCACGGTGCCGGCATCCGCGTCAACGCCGTTGCTCCCGGCTTCTTCATCGGTAACCAGAACCGTGCTCTACTTCTCAACGAAGACGGCAGCTTCACCAAACGCGGCCAGCAGGTTATCAACAAGACACCATTCGGCCGCTTCGGCGACGCCAGCGAAGTGCCAGGCACCATTCACTATCTGATCTCAGACGCCGCCAGCTTCGTAACCGGAACCGTAGTCCCAATCGACGGCGGCTTCAGCGCCTACACCGGCGTATAATAGCTATTTTATAATAATTACAATTGATACAAATATAATAAGTTGCGAAGCCATAAAATCAGGTCCGCCCTGGCGGACACCTCAGCTTGTTTCTTATTTCTTGTTACTTGTTACTAAACAATTTAGTTTATAGCTGACTTTGATAATAATATTGCCGCTATGAACGATAAAAGGAATGTAATATGTTTATGGAAGAAACCTTCCGCTGGTACGGCCCGTCCGATCCGGTATCGCTAAAAGCTATCAAACAGTGCGGCTGTGAAGGGGTTATCACCTCGCTGCACCATATCCCTTACGGCCAGCCTTGGCCGCTGGCAGATATCCGCCAGCGTCTAGCCGAGCTCGCCGAGTTCGATCTCCGCTGGGCTGCCGTCGAGTCTGTCCCGGTCTCTGAAGATATCAAGACCCGCACCGGCGACTATCTACAGCATATCGAAAACTATAAGGAAACTATAAAGAACCTCGGTACAGAAGGTGTTGACGTTGTCATATACAACTTCATGCCCGTCCTCGACTGGGTGCGTACCGATCTCAAACATCGTCTCCCTGACGGCACAACCTGTCTATATTTCGATCCGGTCCATTTCGCCGCTTTCGAGATTTATCTGCTCAAACGCCCGGGCGCTGAAAGCGACTACACCCAGGACCAGCTCGCTCAGGCAAAAGTCTTCTTCGACTCTATGACCCCTGACCAGGCCAAAAAGTTTGAACGTGCCCTTATCGACGTATTCCCCGGCTGTAAGCTCGGGCTCGAGATCCAGGACGTTCGCGACATGCTCGCCAAGTACGATAATATCGATCGTGCCAAACTCCAGGAACATCTCAGACTATTCCTCGAAGAGGTTATCCCCGTCTGTCAGCAGTACAATGTGAAAATGGCTATCCACCCCGACGACCCGCCATACCAGATACTCGGCCTGCCCCGTATCGTCTGTAACGAACAGGACGTTAAGGAGCTGTTAACTATGGTTGACAAACGTGAGAACGGCCTGTGCTTCTGTACCGGCTCTTATAGTGCCAACCTCGATAACGACCTCCCCGGCATGGCCGACCGCTACGGCGATCGTATCCACGTCGCCCATCTGCGCAGTACCCAGAAAAACGCCGACGGCAGCTTCTTCGAGGCCAACCATCTCGAAGGTTCCGTTGATATGTACAATGTCGTCAAAGCTCTGCTAAACGAACAGAAAAGACGCAAGGACGCCGGACTCGCAGATTATCGCATGTTCTTCAGACCAGATCACGGCCACGACATGCTAGACGATCAGCAAAAGCCAGACGCACCAAACCCCGGCTATACCTGCATCGGCCGTATGCGCGGCCTCGCAGAGATCCGCGGCCTAGAACTAGGCATAGCCCGCAGCATATGGGGCCCACAATCCAAACAAACCCTACTTAGGTAGCTCAAGCATCCTTGCTTGTGATTCTTGAAGTAACTTTGCCAACCAGCTAAAAGAATCTGGTATATAAATCACACAATATTCTGATATTTTCTTTTGGGCAACAGGCCCGTACATCGGGACTTGTGATTCTTGAAGTTACATCGCAAAATGAAAATTGATTTGCGAAACATATATACACTTAAACCATAAGCCCTGATGCCAACAACATCAGGGCTTTGTTTATATTCTTACCTCTGCAAAAATAATCTTTAAATACATAACACAAAGTAAATAGCCTGGAACCCAATTCTAAACCATCCCTATACAGGCGTAGCCTGTAATTAAAATCTAACAGTTTCGAGCGGCAGCGAGAATCCTGAGCTTATTTCTTGTTACTTGTTACTAAACAATTTAAGTTGCTATTAACTTTTGTGCCAGTGCATACACTATGAACACTTATTAAATTTCTTCCTCTTAAATCTGTGTTAATTAATCAATCAGTCGCTCGCGGCAGCGAGCCCCTCTTAACTAATCTGTGGACAGATCCTCTTCACCACTATCATCGTAATATCATCCTTTACCGCCATATTCCCGCTAAACTCCTTTATCGACGCTAGTATCGCATCAGCTATCTCATTCGCCGACCTCTCAGCATTCGCCATAACAACCTCCCGCAGCCGATCCTTACCGTACAGCTCTCCATACTCGTTCGGCGCCTCCCATATCCCGTCCGTCCCGATCAGCATCACATCGCCACCCATCAGCTTCTCCGGCCCGCAGGTCTTATACTTCGCCTCTTCTATCACCCCCAGCAGCATCCCACTACCCGCAAGTTCGCAAAAGCTCTTATCACTCGCCCGGTACAATATCGCCGGATCATGTCCGCCCGACGCCCACACTATCTCGTCACTATCCGGCTCCAGCACGCAGCAGTACATCGTAATGAACCGCGACCCGTCAGTATCCGCCAGGAAGTGCCGGTTAAAGCTACCCAGCAGCTCGCCCAGATCGCCACAGCAATACGATGTTAACGACCTCATCAGCGACCTCGCCGACGCCATCAGCAAAGCAGCCGCTATCCCATGCCCGGTCACATCGCCCAACGCCAGCATTATCCGACCGCTATTATCCGGTGCCGCTATATAGTCATAATAATCGCCGCCCGTCTCATCGCAATAGCAGCACAAGCCCGCCAGCTCATACCCGTTTATCTCCGGTATAGCAGCCGGCAGCAGATTCGACTGTATCGATCTCGCCAGCTCCAGCGACTCCTGCATCTTCTGCCTCTGCTCCAGGTGCGGCCCGATCTGGTTAAACACCTCACCCAGCTTTTCCAGCTCATCTCCCGTCCGAATATCAACCTGCGTCAGAAACTCGCCGCGACTCAGCCTGTTACCCGCCTCACTCAGCTCCATCAACGGCTCAGTTATCCGCCTCGCATGTACCAACGCCGTTACTATCGCAAATATTACCGTAAATACAATTATCACTGAAAATCCGGTCAACTGCCTCACGTTATGGCTAAAGAACTCTTGTTCAACCGTAGCAGCCGCTGATACTATATTCTCATATGGTATTATCAATACCGTCGCCGTATGTTTCTCGCCGGCCGGCTGATACATACATATACTATCTATATCATTAAAGCTTGTACGCAGCATCCCGCCTCGACCGGCAAGTATATCATCTCGCAGCTTCTTTACTGTCTCCTCGTTCACATGAAACGCCTCACGTAGCGTCTGTGGCATACTCTCCATCGCCGCCATCTCCGGCAGCTGGTTGCGTGTTATTATCCTCAACCCTCCGTCTTCTGCTCCCGCCTCTGGCGACGTTGTTACTATCGCCTGCGTACAGTTCGCCGACCACTGCTCATTCACCTTCAACCCGTCAAACAGATCTATCATATCAGTTTCAAGTGCAACTACTCCTAGCACTTTACCGCTCTCATCTTTCACTGCATTAGCCATTGTAAACACTGGCCGCGTACCGGTAATATCCATAGTAGGGGGGCTACCGATTATCCCGCCTTCTTCTATCGCTACCTGATACCAGCGACAGCTTTGCGGCACGCCTACTTTCCCGCTCCCATCTTCCGGACCCGGATATATCCCATACGAACCATCAGCCAGCACAAATATATGATGATATATATTATTCTCCGGTAGCTCAAATCTTTTACACGACTTCTTTAGCTCTTCCAATATCCACCGGTCACGTTCCGCCTTCCCCTTATCTAATCCATCTGCTAATACAATATCGTTCCCTATCCCGTTTATATCCATTCCCCTAACCAATTCTTCCGGCACAACCTCGACCGCCAGCTCGTTCAGGTTAGAGCTTTGCGACAGTACGATCTCTTCCAGTAGTTTACTCCTCAGCGATAGCCGCACCGCAAAATCTCCCAGCTGCTGCTGCATCACCATCGTAGCCTTCTGATCCATCAGATCACGAAAATTATCACTGATATTCTCCTGTGCCGTCTTGATCGACAACTCAAAAGTCAATATAACCCCCAACGTCGGCAACACCGAGATAGCCAGCAACAAATAAGATAACTTCTTCTTTATAGTCATATACCCCAATTACCTTCCTTTTAGGTAGCTCAAGTCCCGAAGCACATCGGGACTTGAAATTCTTGCTATAACTTCGCCATCCAACCCTTAGCGTTAAACATTCTTAATTCTTCTTCTTAATCTGCGTAAATTAATCAATAAGCAGTTCGCGGTAGCGAACCCATTAAATATAATCTGTGGATCAACCTAATTCCTAACTCCTAACTCCTAAATTCTATTCTATAATACCCCCTCAACTGCTCATA
The DNA here is from genome assembly GCA_963667715.1 of Sedimentisphaerales bacterium. GTDB lineage: Bacteria > Planctomycetota > Phycisphaerae > Sedimentisphaerales > SM23-30 > JAFGDI01. The sequence continues at coordinate 669,369 of OY763926.1, forward strand.
CAGCTCCGGATACCGCTTCTGCATCTGCTCTGGCTTCTCAAAAAACGTCTCTGTCGCCACCGCAAAAAACTCAGCCGGGTTAGTTGCCCCATATTCATTCATTACCTTACCTTTACCTTCTCGGCACATCTGCTCAAATTCTTCATATTCTTCTGCCAGTATCTTCGTCCACGCCGAATATTTACCTTTCCCGTGCAATATCGGAGTGCCATCCGCATACCCATCTTCCTGATCCAGCTGATGGGCAAACTCATGCATCACCACATTATGTCCATCATGCACATTCCGGCCGCCGCCCAGCGTATCGTCCCAGCTCAATATTACCGGACCATACTGCCACGATTCACCTTGTACTATCCCGCTGCTATCAGCCCCATGCACATAAGAGTGCGGATAGACTAGTATCGTCTCAAGCTTCGGGTACAGCTTCAACGGCTGGTTCAGTATCAATATACACGCCTGAGCCGCGATCGTAACCTTTATCTCTTCTGTTATCTCCAGCCCGCCGCAGCCTTCAAATCGCTTCTCAGCCAGAAACGCCTTCACCAACCCTTCCAGCCGAACCTGCATCTCCTCCGGCAACAGCTCATAAAAACCTACATTCTTCCGTATATATCCAACCTGTTCACTATTAAGCCGCTCACCAGCGAGCTTCACCCGCCGCTTCATCCTGACATCATACCGATACCAAAAAACAGCCAATACCAAAACCACACCAGCAACCGTCCACCAAAAATATATCATTCCAGTCCACCTATCCAAATCATATCAATTCTCCATCCAACCCACTCTTCACATTAAACTCTTAACTATTCACCTATTCACTTATGCACTTATGCACATTTGCACTTACACACTTCCCCAACCCAACTATACCACCTACTCCCACCATCTTCCAGCATTATTTATCTATTTGACCCCAACCGCCCACCAATATATAATCCTCTATGACAAAATAAGTAGGTCAACCATCCTGGTTGACACCCAAGTTCGACAAAGTCGAAAATATTATATAAAAATTAAATAGCATCGAGCGAAGCGAGAAACCACAGCTTATTTCTTATTTCTTACTAACTCCTAACTCCTAAATTCTGGCCAATCTATGAAACTACTATTCATCACCCCAGGCTCCGGCGACAACTTCTATTGTGAAAACTGCATGCGCGACCGTGCTTTGGTAGACGCTCTTGCCCACGCTGGTGCTGACGTAACTTTCATGCCCCTTTATCTGCCCGTCGACCTTTCCGCCAATTCCAGCTCGGTAGGGCGGGGGCCTCTTTTCTTCGGCGGCATAAACGTATGGCTCGAGCAGAAGATCCCGTTCTATAACCATCTGCCCGCTTGTATCACCAAATTATTCAACTCCCGCTGGATGCTCGCCCAGGCCGCCAAACGCGCCGGAATGACCGACCCTTCAACTCTCGGCGATATGACACTTTCCATGCTCCAGGGCCTACACGGCAAGCAAAAACGCGACCTAGACCAGCTTATCGACTGGCTCAAGCTCCCCGAACATCGCCCGGACATCGTCTGCATCTCAAATGCTCTACTCTCCGGCATAGCTCCCGCCATCAGTCAGCAGCTAAATATACCTGTCGTCTCATTCCTTCAGGATGAAGATGGATTCCTCGACTCTCTCGGTAAATACGCCGAACCCAGCTGGCGACAGCTCCGTGACAACTGCTCGTCGATCGCCGGCTTTATCGCCGTCAGCCAATTCTACGCCGATTTCATGACCGATCGACTCGCACTCGCTCCCGGCCGTATCACCGCCTGCTATAGCGGCGTAAATTTCGACGACTATACCTCTATCACCCCAAAGACCAAACCGCCGCTCACTATCGGCTACCTCTCACGTATTTGTCCCGCCAAAGGCTTCGACCGACTAGTTCAGTCTTACCTTCGGTTACGTAAACTGCCAGACTTCGCCGACCTACGCCTTATCGTCAGCGGCGGCTCGATCGGCGACGATAAATTCATCGCCAAACAAAAGCAAATACTCGCCAACGCCGGCACACTATCTTCCGTAACCTTCACCGACGACTTCGTCGAGCTCGCCGACCGGCTCCAGTTCTTCGCCTCTATCGACCTGCTCTGCGTACCCGAACGCGATCTCGTCGCCCACGGCCGATACTTCATCGAAGCCTGCGCTGCTAACGTACCAGTTCTCGTCCCAGACTTAGGTGTTTTCCCCGAACTCACAGCCCGGGTCTGCCCCGATTTCACCTTCCAAGCCAACTCCGACCAAGACCTGGACAATAAGCTCACATACCTTCTAACCAAGTACCCCAAAAACAGCAACCTCGCCACCAAAGCCCGCCCACACTTCGACATAACCACCAACGCCCAACAAATCCATTCCCACCTAAAAACCCTTATTAGCTAGTTCAAGTCCCGGACCACATCGGGACTTGTGATTCATAACATTTCATCGCAAAATGTAAAATGAATTATAGAATGACCCCACACAATATACGGAAATCACCTTCAATCGCAACACCTGGTATCTCCTATACACTTCTGCACCTATGCACATCTCCCTCTTCCCAAATCTCTGCGTCCTCTGTGTCCTCTGTGGTTAAAACTCTTAATACCATAAACCATATTTACTTCCATCTTCCTCTTTTATCCGTGTCCATCCGCATTCATCCGTGGTTCCAAAAAACTCTCCTCAATGCCCCCATCTCAAACCAACCCAAAAATCGCCAACCAACTCTTTGCGTCTTCGCGCCTTTGCGTTAAACTCTTAATCCTTCTTCTTAATCTGTGCTAATTAATCAATCAGCAGTTCGCCCCAGCGAACCCCTTTCAAATAATCCGTGGATAAAAAACTCTTCATCCTTCATGATCTCCATGAACTTCATGGTAAATAACTCTTTAAACCACCTTCGCCCAAAGGGCGAAACCACTACCTTTTACCTTTTCACCTTTCACTTTTTACTACTATCCACCTTCTTAAACTTGACATTTCCCCAAAACCACCCATATCATATAACATATCGTTATCATTACCGCTTACACCATTTTACACCGATTATCATCATGAAAAACTACACCATAACAATCATCGCCGTCGTCTTATCTCTACTCTCTACCGCCTTTTCAGCCGCTCTTGTCCCTCAGCCCTCAAATTCCCTATTCCTCGATAGCGGTGCCGCTGTAGAATCACCTTACGGCGGCGGCTCTGACTTCTATTCCGATTGGGACAGCTCATATCTCGACGGCGGCTCGTCTGTAACTATCACCAACGAATCTGAAGTACCTGTCGCCGAGTTCCATTCCGCCGCCAGCTCTCAGGTAAACTCCGAAGGCCCCGGCAATGTCTGTATCGAAGCCCATTCCGAAAGTGAGGCCATCATGTCAGTCGTCACCAAGGGCAGCAACGCATGGTCCGGCATAAGCTCTGTCGCACCTGGTTCCTCCACCGGCATATTCTTCGACATCGTCCCTTCCGGCCCAGAAGAAAATATCGGTGATATCGTTACCCTACATTTTAACATTAACGCCGAAGTATGGGCCCAATACGCCGAATATTGCCGTATCGACGGCGGCTTCGCCGGCGACCAGCTGCTCATCACCCGCAACTGTGCCGATAAAGACTCACCACTGCCAGATGAGGTCATATGGTCCGCCAATCGCCTCGCCACTACCGATAATGAAGACAGCTACTATCAAGATTTCGAGCTAACCGCCGCTCTCGGCGACAATATCGGAGTACACTTTGGTATCGCCACCAAGGCATACCTCACCCAATACGATGAATACAGCTACGCCTCCGCCAACCTTAACATTTCTATAGAACCAGGCGAAGTCAGACCATACTGCCGCGCCGACATAAACTCCGACGGCAAAGTTGATCTGCTTGACCTCGCCGAACTAGCCCAATACTGGCTAACCGGCACAGAGTAGAGACGCAAAATATTGCGTCTCCCCATCTCCCTCTTATCCTACCAATCCTCGCATCCTAGCCATTATTCTTCTTCTCTCTTTGCGGGTGCGAAGCACCTTGCGCCTTTGCGTGAACAATTCTTAAATTATTCCTCTTCTTAAATCTGTGCCAATTAATCAATCAGCAGTTCGCGGTAGCGAACCCCTTTAAAATAATCCGTGGATAAAAAAACTATATATAATTATATTTTCCCCTTGCATTATCCAACATATACCATATAATGACCTATCTAAACAGACCGCGGGATGGAGCAGTCTGGTAGCTCGCCGGGCTCATAACCCGGAGGTCATAGGTTCGAATCCTATTCCCGCTATTACTTGAAATTAAAGGACTTACGAGAAATCGTAGGTCCTTTTTTTTTGACAAAAAAGCCAAACTGTGCCCTGTTTTGTGCCCTGTCAGAAAGTAATAGTGGCCTCCGAAGCTATGAGCTATCGAAAGAAGGAGAACACTAAAATGGCGAGCATATACAAAAGAGCGAAGAATTATTATCTGAAATACTATGTCGGTTCTGAAGTAGTCCGGGTAAGCCTGAAAACCAAGTCTTACCAGATTGCCATGGAGAAGAAACGCCAGTTTGAATCTGCCAAGGCCCAGGGACTAGGCAACCCACTTCCAAGCAAAACCCCGCTACCTGAAATCCTGGGGAAGTACGTTAATTATATCCGTGCCAGGAAGACGGCCAAAAGTGCCCAGACCGATATCTACTATTTGCGGTCAGTTTTTGGCGAAATCTGCACCGAACTGGAAAACACCAGCCGAGTCAACCGCAAAGGCACTCCAACCAGAAAATCAAAAAATAAGCATCCGCAGCTGAAAAATATAAAAGCTGCCTGCCTGGAAGAGATAACCACCAGTCAAATATCAGAATTTGTTGCAGATCACGTCCGAGTCCGTGGACTTGCCCCCAAAACAGCCAACAGGTACCGGGAAATACTTTGCAGACTTTTCAATTGGGCCATGGAAGAGGGCGGCGTAAAAATGCCAGGAGACCGCAACCCGGCAGCAAAAGTAAGCAAATACCGGGAAAGAGCATCCGAAATTTCATTCCTGACAATGACACAGATCACAGAGCAGCTTAACGCCCTGAAAGACACCCCACACTTGCAAATAATGGTTGCAATGTACATTTACGCCGGACTGAGAAGAGAAGAGCTTCTCTGGCTCACCAGAGAAGATGTAAGCCTGAGAAAAGGAATGATAAGCGTTAGAGCTAAAACCATTAACGGCCAATACTGGGAACCCAAAACCAAGGTAAACCGGGCCGTACCGATCAGCAAAGCCCTCCGGGAATTCCTGACAAACTACACACCAAGACCATCAATAGGCGGCTGGTACTTCCCCAGCCCCAAAGGCACCCACTACGACCCGGACAACTTCAGCCGAGACCTCAGAAAAGCCAATAAAGAGGCAAAATTGAAATGGGCCTGCCTTGACTATCGCCACACCTTCGGCAGCCAATTAGCCATGAAAGGAGAAAGCCTGTACAAGATCAGTAAACTAATGGGCAACTCCCCGGAAATCTGCCGCCGCCATTACGCAGCAGTAATCCCCGAAAGCCTGATGGACTGCGTAGACTTCGAAACCCAAACCAACCCAGCAAGATACCTGGGCTAAAAACAAAGCTATATAGGTAAAACCCAATGGCCGGGTCACGATCCGCCCTCCCCGGGCGGCTTTCGCAATCCGGCCATTAGGTCCTGACTCTGATTTAGCTTTGTAAATATGGATCAATATTGTAAAATAATCAAATGAAAACAAATTTATCAGATACACAAAACTGATAAAGCAGTAAAAATATATGGAGTATGATAATGGGTATTACAATTCATTGGCAAAGACAAGAACAATACGATGCCGAAACTTTTGCAGATGCAAGATTTGAATTCCAGGGAATAACAAATGATATTGCCAGGGGGAAAGACAGGCTATTTTCAATGGCTGGCCCTGACGGCAGCCCCGATAGTGACCCAATATTAAATGATGAGCAGATTGTCTTTAACGGCCTTGCTCCACAATCTTGTGAACCATTTATCTTTAATCGCACCCAACAGCCACGACCGGGCCGGGATTATGTCAGCAGTTTTTGCAAAACTGGCAATCTTCCTTATACAATAGGCGTCCAATGTGCTCTATTGGTATTAAAAAAGTATTTCGGCAACCAGATAACTATTTATTCTGACTCTACTATCAGCCAAGAAAGCTGGGAAAAAGCCTTGTCAGCCTGCCGATCATCAACAGACAATACAAGATTTGAAGGCGGTTATGAAAAATTAAAACTAAGTAATCCAGAAATAACAGAATAACGTTATGGCAGACCACATAACTAAAGAAAAACGAAGCTGGAACATGTCCAGAATTCGCAGTAAAAATACAAAACCGGAACTGATCATACGATCATTACTGCACAAAATGGGGTATAGATTCAGGCTTCATAGAAAAGACCTTCCCGGCAAACCGGGTATTATACTCCCGAAATACAAAACAGTCATTTTTGTCCATGGATGTATTTAAGACAGGCATAAAGACTGCAAACGCTGCACATCTCCAAAATCAAATCAGGAATACTGGAATGAAATTTAGTTTGCATTATCTGCAAAATAAAAACCTTCCTTTATTGCTTTTTTTTCAGCATCTAGGAGTATTTTCGCTTGTTTATCAGTTGGAAACTTAACAGGTATTTGTTTCGCTATACTAAGAATATTCATCTCTTTCGGCGTAAATATTTTAACTTCTTCTTCAACAAGCCATGCATGTAACACACACCAATAATCCGCCCCTTTATCAAATACTAATGTTTGTTCATTTACACTATCTTCTATCTTTTGCTCTTTTACTGCTTCGCTAACCTGTTCTTGTTCCACCGAGGCGTCTATCAGCTCCGCCTCAAAACCTTCCATAAAAGAATAGCTGCTTTCTCTTACTTTATCCCAACATTTAGGCTGTTTACACCATTGTGTTACATTAGTAGATTCATGCGGAGTATCTTTAATCAAATCATTGATCACTTTTGCTAACCCAAGAAGTTGAACTTCCAAACTTTCTGTCAGCTTTTGATTTTGCCATATCCAACCGTAATCCAATACTTTATTAAGAGCTTCAATCTCGTAAATCAATTTGGATATTGTATACGTTACAATATTTGCTTTATAACCGCCATACCAATCCTGTTTCATAATAACACCATCAAGGTATTTGAACACCATCGCTTTAGCAACCAGTCTCTTAAAATAATGTTCATTGTAAACTTCACTTGCCTTATCCCACTGCTCACCAATATCAGATGCAAATTTAGCAAAATTAGATTGAGCTCCCTTACTAACCACATACGGCATCTTTGCAAAGGAGTTTTCATATTTAGCCAAATCTGTCTTAGTAAACATCTGTAATTTCGGATTTTGACTAACAAACTTTTTCTTATCTGATTCAGTCAGCATAGCCTGTTTGTTTGCATATTGCCCCCTTGCCCTCTCATAAAACCAATGAGTCTCCCTAACATCCCCTTCTGGTGATGGAGCCCAAAGTCTGCGAGACAATTCTTCTATTCGCAAATGATATGGGTGATTAGAGAAAAAGTCCGCCGCATTAACTTTATTTTGCGTATTTGCATACTCAGAAATCCTGGGAACTACATCACTTACACTACCAGAAGAAATCACCGACAATTTCATCTGAACAAATACTTTTGAAATATCAATATCTTTATTATTTTTATATGTCGTATATATTGAAGCCGTAGTTTGACCCCCATTTACAATTTGCAAATTATTGATTTTTGTAATAGAATTGTTTGAATCACGTACCACTGCTTCTGCCGTGGCGGTTAAACCATTATTGTATGCAAAAAACATTTCTGGTTCATTTACAATTGTACTTCTAAGTCCCCTATTGATTTTAGTCTTGAACTGCAAAAAAGTTCTAACATTCTGCTCAAGTAGCCTCTCGCCATATCGCTCATACAGCATAGCAAGAAGAGAACCAGGTAAAACAACTAAAAAGGATTCACACTCTGCCGAGCCAGTAAAAGCAGGAAGGCAGGGAATGGGCTCATCAGAAAAATCTGAAACTTCAATTTCAATATTTTCCTTTTCCTGACCAGAAATCTCAATTCTATGCAGCCTTGAAATGTCCCAAATATCGTAAGAGCAAGTAATGTTATTTATTTTTTTATTAGGAATTCCCTTAACCCGTTCACTTAGAACTGCGTTAGTTAATAATATAAAACGAATACTTGAAATGGGAAATATTTCTGTTGAACATATATTTAATGCTATTTCAAACGCATCATTACTTTCTTCGAGCGACTGATAAAATGCTGTCGACAGGCTATTTGTATAAAATCTTTCTACTCTTTTAAAATTACGATCAACATCGGAATTTGCAATACTGCAAACTTCAGCATCATCTTTGTAGTCAGATATTATTAAATCTAAACGCTCAAAATTTTCATTGTAACTCCAGGCATCAGCATATATACCTTTAGTCTCTTTCTTAAATCCAATATTCTGAAAACCGTCAGTTATGATATCTTGAGACTCTAAGTATCCGCACATCAAATCAGTAAAAACTGATTTGTAAAAGTCACTTTCAGCCCCTGCCTTAGCATACACTTCCTGCATAAACTCATTGTAATAATCTTCTATAGACAGCATAACACGCTCACAATCCTAAATTGCACTTAAAATTCTCACATTCCAGCAAAGATATAGAATAGGATACTTTCTCAATCCCATTATCTACATTTTGCATACTAATACGAGGAAAACCATCTCTTACATCATAGACTTGCACATCAGACAAAACATAGCTAAATTCATTATACTCATCAGTATAAAAATATCCAACCTGCATTAAAAGGTTATTAAATTTTTCAAACAAGCCTCCACCGCTGTCAATCAATTTTTCATTGATACTTTTTACAACTTTAGGTAAAGTCAATGAATCCGAATCTTCTTTAGGACACCTGCCTAAAGTAACTACATAAAGATACATTTTAGGCAGCTGAGGACATAATTGCTCCAAAGAAGATATCCTTACCATTGGATTAGTCGTGCCAGATTGGCATTTCACCTCAACGGCACAATTTCTAATATTAAAATCCTGCGGGGCATCATTAGGACCTTGCCAAAATTCAACAGCATTCTCAATTGAAAAAACAGGATCTAACTCCCTTTCGATAAACAGCAACTCCCCCAAAAGTCCTTTAATTTTTTCTTCTGAAAGAATATTAGGATTGCCTTTTTTAAGAAACTCTCTCCATCTATGCAACCTTCTTACTACTACCTTAACAGCTAATTCTGCATCAAGTACACTACTTGACGCCAAGACTATATCTTTACATAAAGCAAGAAAGAGTTCCCAATTCTCCAGTTCATTCAATACAATAGCGAAATGTATTTTATCTCCATGGGGTACCTTTTGAAAATACAAATCAATACCATTTAATTTGGGAAGCTTAGGTTTAGTTAGCGTATCACTATTTATAGAAAACAATAATAAGTATTTCCCAGCCATGTCACGTCCCCAAAACAGATCCAATGGATGACCACTGTCAACTCTTATGAGATTAACATTTTCCTTAGGCACACTAATACTGTCCCATGGATTACTTTGTTTCATATTCTACATCCTCATTATCTTCTACAGAATCGGCGTATTCTTTCTGCCACCAAACAGTATTAACTTTATATTCAACATGCTCGTTAGGGCCGCCATAGGGAAATGCCAAACTGCAGGCCGCTACACTCTTTATAGTCTTTTCCTTTTGGCCTTTTGCATCTTTATAGGTAAAATCAATAACGTGAAGCATCAATAGAGGTTTGTTCCTTTTTTCTCGATAATCGCTATCAGAAAGCTTATTGCCGCTTTTCTCGATCTGACTTATCTGTTCATCTGTCAAACCTACGATCTCATCGCCACCAGTTGCCACCCTCCTATTACCACATACAATATTATTACCGCCATCTATTGAACAAGTTCTGGTTTCTGGAATAACTTCTACCCCAGGCACAACATTAACGGGTTCCCTTTTAGCGTTTGATAAACCTATTAACGCTACATGCCAAGTATCATAATCTTCTTTTTTCGACAATCTATGTATATAATCAGTAAGCGGCTCCTTTGCCATAGCAACGCACTCCTGATGATGGATAAAACTGTTAACAAATCGCACAACACCTTCAAATGGAACATTTTCCCAAAAACACCCTTTTATCGATTTCCTTTTTCCTTCATTAACTTTAATACCATTTTCATTAGCATATTCAATCATGTTTTTTAAACACTCATAATTCTTGTCTAAACTCTTTCTATCTTTCAGTAGCTTATTACTTTCAACAACTCTGCCGGCAAGCCCTATTTGCCTAGAAACAGTCTTTCCAGACCGCATTTTATTTCTAGCAGTTACAATCAAAGCTTCAGGGTGACACCTAACACATAAACCAAAATCTCTTGGAGTTAAATTTGCCATTTTCATTCTATGGAATTCCCTTCTAAGTTCTTGAACAACTCCAGCGATATGAGCATACCATGACCTAGCATCTTCTGTCATATAAAGTCTGCACAAATCTGAATAATAATCCCTGTACCCAAACCATCTTCCCATTTGCATCAATGTATCATACATAATAGAATTACGTAAAAAGTACGAAACTGTCAGTCCTTCGAGAGTAAGCCCTCTCGACAAGCTCAACCCTCCAACAGCAATAACATTTCTACCATTAGGATATGTTTTTTTATCATAATCTAAAGGCTCAGCATTAGCTGATGAATTCACCTCAATAACATCTATAGGGTCACATGCAGCAGATAGCTTTCTCTGAACATCCCCCCATCTAAATTCACTAGTATCAAATTCTTTTTCCCAAACAACTTTCAATTGACTAATCAATGAATTCTTTAATGCATCTTCCTCAGATAATAATGAGTAGTTCTTTATTGCTTCTTTCACTGAATCCAAATATTTATCAACCAACACCCTCACATTACTCTGTACTATCGTAAAACGACTCACATTAATCATCATTGAATTATGCTGTCCCTCTTGCTTTCTTAATAGCCGAATAGATCTAATTAAAACAAAAGAACTAACAGCCTCTTTTAAGCTTTCTGGTAATTCATCAGGTGAAAAGTTTTTTTCGTGTCTAATAGGCAGTAAATCTCCATTGTCCCAAATAGTTCTGACAATATCCAATTTAGGCTCTTCTGAAAAAATGGTATCTGGACCAATATAGTTGTCAGGTGCTTCAAGGTTGATAATAAAATGCTTTGGAAATAAGTCATCTCCAAGCATTTCACTCTCCGTTTCAGGTTCGATAAAAATATTTGCAAAAGGTGTTGCGGTATATCCAACATAAGAAGAACGGTTAAATAGATTCAACAATTTCCTAATGCCTTTGTTGATCGCGGTAGTCTCTTCTGAATCCTGCTTCGTATTTATTGATGCATGATCTGCTTCATCATCAATCACGAGCATTGGAAAATCACCAAAGCTGGTATTGGTGCCATCCAGCCAATTATAAAGATTCTTCAAAGTATTAGCATTTTTTTTCACAACCACAACTAATGGCTCACTAAAAGCACTAAGGTTACCAATAATTGTATTAGCCGTCCCTTTCTTAAAATCCTCTTTCTTATTTGTAAACGAAACCGGCAGCCGCTCCCTTTCATACTCACCAACACCTATAAGCTTTTCACTCATAGGAATAGTTTCATCTAAAAACCTTATGCTGTCCAACCCGACAAACCCTTCATCAATACGCTCCTGCGTTTGATTCCTAAGCGAATTAAGCATACCGGCTAAAACAATAATAATTTTGTAACCAGCATCAGCAGCTTTACAGATTAACGATGTATAGTTTGCTGTTTTACCAGACTGCACATGCCCAACGACCATCCCTTTTCTTTTCCAAGAGATTTGCTCATTAGGATCACCAATTCTGTCGAGAATCTGATCTGTAATGTGATCCATTTCACTAATTACTTTTTTGCTGTATTGTTTACCCTCTAAATATCTTTTATGTCTTCCCCAATAGTACCACTCGATTTCATATTTGTTCAGCCACGGCTTAGGATCACCATCATCAATCAGCCAAGCAGGTTCAACATTTATAGAAAACCTCTCTTGAATACGCCTGCATATTCTATTAACGTCTTCATCTTCTAAGAAAAAATCTGATTGTAGCATTTTATAAACTTCAGCCTGCTTTAAAATAACGCTTTTAATCACATCTTCATTTCGAAGCCCAGAATCTATTCCCCTAAGCATCTTATCCGCTGAATCTTCAATCCTGTTAAGAATATCACTCATTACCAAACTCTTTCTTGACCAAATCTTTTGTTAGCTCAATATAACTTGAAAACGGCTCCCTTTCCAGTAACCACTCTATCTTTTTTTCTAAAGTCATTTCTTTGGGAACATCCTTTTTAACCATTTCAAAAATATCGATGATTATTTCATCGGGAATAACATTTTTTTTTACATTTTCAGGTTCACTTGCAACATCATTAAAGAATACGTCCTTAGGAAATGTATTTTCAAGCATAACAACAATATCATTAAATACACTTTGCCCCTTTTTGTCTAAGCCTTCACTGAAACTTTGAACTAAAGGATGCAATTTATTAATACCATAGGATATACCGTTGTCTGAAATAATTCTTTCCCAAGCAGGCACCAAAACTTTACTTGCCAATTTACTTCCGCGTCTACGATATACTCGTTTACCCTTATCAGATATACGATGGATTATTTGGCTCAATTTATCTTTAACTCTTTTGGGAGGAATAGCTTTAGACTTTTTTACATCAATTCCCCATAAATGGTCCAAAGTATTTGGTATATCAACACGTATTCTTATCAACTTATTCAGCTCTTCTTTTTTTATAAGTCTAAACCATGAACCTTTGATAATCAATCTGTTATTTCTATAAATATAAAAACCTTGATTATGCAGATACCCTTCTCTTCCGCCGTATTTTTTATAGTCTTCTTTGGATACTTTATTATGGTGAGGCAAGATATAAGGTTGAACTTTAACCTTTTTTGATGCCAAGTAATCTAAATCCCATTCACAAATATTGATTTTATCATTTTGTTTGCTAACAACAGTAAACAATCTGCACTGGGAAATAGAAGCAGTTTTCATGCCAAGCCCAAAACGGCCAAGATCATTTTCAGCTCTAACCTGTCTCGGGTCTATGGACCCAAATCTCATAGATTCGATTAAAGTATCATTATCCATCCCGTGACCATCATCAATTATAGCTACCCACGGTGATGCTTCATTCCAATCAAACCTGATATCAACCATACTTGCACCAGCGGTAATGCTGTTATCTATTATATCCGCCACAGCAGTTTCTAGGGAATAGCCTATATCTCTTAAAGACTGTAGTAAATTTTTCGGCGAAGGTGAAAGTGAAATTGTTTTCTTCTTATGCAAAGTAATCTCCATTATGCGTCGGCGGCTGGCATGGATATTTTTTCCCTGCAAATGTTTTTAATATAGCTTCAAAAATAATTTTTGCCGCTTTCGGCGGCACTGCCATACCAATTTGTTTTCTAACACTTTCTCTGGAACCCTTAAAATGAAATTCATCCTCAAAGGACTGTAATCTTGCTCTTTCTCTATTGGTCAGTGCTCTTGGATCTTCCCAATGATACACGTGCGTCCCTCCTCCGCCACTTCCGGTAATTGTATACGATGGTTTATCAGCATCGAGCCTCTTATAGATATGGCTCATCCTAGCTTTTTTACAATTTAATTTTACATTTTCAATTCTAGAAACAATTGATTCAAGACTCCGTTTTGCAAACTTATCCTCATACCAAGGAAGATCTTTCAGGTAATTTCTAAACATTTCTTCGTCATTTTTATGACATAACATCTCATCCAAATACCAAGCATTACGCCACGGGGGAGTAAACATAAGTCTTTCTTTAATTTTTGGGCTATTCTTAGCAAAAACATGAAGTTTGTTCTTTGGATCTATCCCATCTAATGCTTCAACAGAAGTCATAAAAGGCTTAAACTCTTTTTCATTTTCACTATTAATTTTTTCGGGAGGAAGATGAGTTATCTTTGGAACTTCAAAACATACCCCTTGATCTTTTCGTATTCCAACAATTAAGTAACGATGGCGATACTGAGGAATCCCATATTCTTCAAATTTATACAAATTGATTGTTAAATTATACCCGCCAAAATTCCCTGAGTTTTCCAATTCATTTATAATTTTTTTAAATGCCTTACCATCATTTGCAGAATGAATCCCACTAACATTTTCAGCTACAAACCAATAAGGATCAAACTTGTTTATAACTTTTATACCCGCCTTATAAAGCATGCCGTAGCGACCCTTTGTCCCTCTCTGCTGCCCCACAATACTGAAATCATTACAGGGAAAGCCAAACGCAAGAGCATTGATCGGAGTGCACTCTTTTAATTTTTTTTTGCAAAACACATTTACATCTTCATGGTAACCAACTGCTTCACTTTCTTTTGCGATATTATGCTTATATGTATCTATTGCATCCCCATCTTTATCAACTCCCCACACATGCTTAATAGAATACACTTTTTTGTTTTTAACCTGCTTTTTAGCAAGATATGCACCATAAGCCATGCCGCCAGGTCCGCAAAACAATTCGCCCAAATTAAATTCTTTCACATTACTACTCATCTTAAATTCCGTCCAGATATAAAATTATCATTATACAAGCCCAAGCAGCTACTTCAATACAAAAAACATAAAAATAACCATAAAGTTCTATAGAGAAACAACATAACAAAATAAATCGCTATAATCCCCAAAATGATAAAATCAATATTTGTGAATGGGATTTAGATTACTTGGCATCAAAAATGACACCAAATGGTCTCTTAAGTTGTTGACTCTGGATGATATTTAAAAAAACAGAGTGTGATCTTTTCCATCGAATACGCATCCGGTTGTGAACATCCGCAAACAATTAATGCTTGCAAACAAATACCTTACAAAGCCTTTGGAGAGTTTCTGGCATATATGTCACCAAACCGGTACCGACTAACCGGTAGTCAATATACCACATCAACAGCAATATGGCCAACAGGAAAAACCAAGCAAAAGCCAGGTAAATAGGACTAAAAAACAGATAACTCTTTTATCTTATAGCACTTAGCCCAGACTTGCACAGTCCCTTTCAGATCAGACTGCCCCTGGAGTGTGCCAAATATGCCAGAAGTGGAGGCCGCCTGCGTAGCTTTTTTGACTGATCCGAGGAGATACACCCCGCCGGTTTTGACATAGGCTGTAGTTGTAAAGTCCTGGGAGTTGGTTATTGGTGCAGAATTTTCAACATAACCAACTACAGATGAAATACTTATGTCAATTCCAAGCTTACAGGTGTCAATTGTAGATTCCCGGACAGAGCAGCTAAAGTCCAGCCCAGTCTGGATATATTCAAAGCCGGAGGTTGAGACTGTGCCGTTGTCAGATACCACCTTTTTTGGAACCGGCACACGTTCGCCGGAGGTAAAGCGGGAACTACCGCCGTCCATGAGAACAAACATAGGCCGGGCAACCATATTAATGTTAGCCTTTTCCCGCTCAGCCTTGAGGATCGTATTCAAAACTCCATTGGCGGCGGCATAAGAGTTACTCGACCGGGTACTCTCAGCCAGATTCAGGGCCAGTTCACTATCCAGAGAGACATCCACACCAAAGGTTTCCGACAGCTCATCCCGCATATCAACAATATACATCTGGACCACCCAGCTGTTAGAAGGGGCCGAGTCAATCCCATCGAGCATTTCAGCAACTCGCCGCAAAACCTCAACTGTATCACCAATTACCACCAGACCATCATCATAAGCAACCGCCCGGCCATGTTGAGAGAGTAGCGAAGTTATTGCCTGCTGCAAATCGTCTGCCCGCATCCGCTTAACTACCCGCACCAGCACACCCCGATCTTCCGGCTGGAGAGTCCCCAAGAAGTATAGATTGCCGGTTTTGGTAACCTGCACACCCAGCCGCCGGGCAACCACGCCAAGTATATCAGATACCGATTGATCCTGAACCTCCACACTAACCGGCTTTTCATCCAGATCACTTTCACATACCACACTTACCCCGGATTCATTACTAAGCCAACGCAAAAACATCTTCAAAGTTATATCCTGACAGGATAAGGTCAGCACCTGTTCAGATATCTTTCCACCCGGTTCAACCTCGGATGATTCCTGGAGAGCAGTATAATACTGCTGGAATTCAACCTTGGTATCAAATTTCGGCAGCTTAAAGCAGCCAGAGGCACACACGGCAAGTAAAACGACTATCAATATACGCATAATAATTGAACTCCTGCTAATATAAGGAAGTGAACCGGGTAAAACCAACGCCAGAACCAATTCGGAACCCTCAGATCAAATCGATCTGGCCCCAGATAAATAAACGGCAAAGCCAGCAAAGCAAACAACTGAACCGGATTACCCGCAACTATACAATACAGAATCGTCAGAACGATAAAGAATAATATTCCCCTGATTCGGTGAGTTTCCGCCAGCCGCAACACAAACAGCTGTAACAATCCATAAACGCTATACTCTACCAGCACCGTACCCAAAGCCAATAAAACCGCAACCGCCTTATGACCAGACCGCCAGAGCTGATAAACCAGGATAAACACCGCAAAGGTAAACACAATATTGAACTTACACGGCACAAACAATGCAAAACCATACTGAGCCAGAACCGCTATCATCGCCAGCCGCAAAAAATACTTAAACTTATTCTCCGTCCAATCCAGCCCGGTTGCTGCCAGGTAAGCATAAATCGGAAACGCTATCCGGCCGATCATACGCAAAGCCAATACCTGCGGGAAGAAGATCATGCCGATATGGTCAATCAACATCGTAACAACAGCAACCACCTTGAGAAATTCCCGCCGCTTATCGATCAATTTTCCATCCGCAGTACAAGACCATCGGACAAAATTATACTTCTCTTTTGCCATACTATCCCCTCAACTTTCTTTCCCTGATACAAACCAGAATCAATTTCCTCACCCTTGCGAAGTGCTAAACCATTCTTCAGCAGCACACTATCCCTGGTCATTAAAGCAATTGCAGACTCACCCGCCAGCTTATCCTGCAAAGACTGCTTTTCTTTATTGGCTTTTTCCAGTTCCTGCCTAACCTGCGACAGTTCACTTCCCGGCGGAACCACACTGGCAACATTAACAACCGGCGAAGATGAAACTAAAGAAACAGCCTTTGCAGTTTCCAGCTTTTCAACCTTTTTTGCCGCAGTTTGTTTCTTGGCAAGATAACTGAGTTTTTCCAGAAACACCTTGAATAATACCTGATTGCCACCAAGCAGCACGACCCAGCAGAACAGCCCCAATATCAAAGCCCGGGAAGCCAAAGCAAACGGATGCGACTTGATAAACCACCAGAACACACCAACCCGCCCATATCGCTGGAATTCATGCTGAGCAGCCTTTCCAGCCTTACCGCCGGTATGCGGAGCTGCAAAAGAGTCGTAAAATTGGAAATAATACGGATCAAGTGTAAAGGTTTCACGATGCGAAACTCTCCACTTGCCATCAATAGACCGTTTTTCTATCTGATGAATCTTCTTTTCATATACGCCGGTTAATGCCGCTTGTAATTCATACCAATGCGACATCATTATTTTAAAGAATGGGTCACGGTTCGTTTCACCATTAACCAGGCTTATCAAAACCGAAGCTTCCCATTTAATTTCATCCGCCAGCTTGTTGGGGGATTGCGTCAAAAACTCAACTGTCGCTCCCCGGTGCCGAATCTCACCCAGCCACTTTCCCCATTTCTGCCGCTGATGTTTCGGAGTAGACACCCCGCAAAAGTTATGTATCTCATCAATAGCAATATGAGCATTGTTAATATCGATATCCTGAAAATAACTCCACGGTCCTTCAGCCCGGTCAGAGTCCCGCTTATCATAGGTAAGCATCCACTTATCCAGCTCTTCTTTGGGAATAACATGAATTCGCTTGAGAATATCTTCTTTCGATATCTTATGCTTTTTACTGACCGCCTCCGCCATCTTCTCAGCAAATACCGGGTAATTTGTGTAAATATGCCCAGTCTCTTTCGGCAGAAACTCATCCACCATGAACTTTGCACATCTGCGGTATGTCTTACCAGAACCAGCCGGGCCAGTCGTCAAATATACAGTACTTCTCTTTGCCATCTCTTCTATCCTATCGTTGGAATCATCTTCAAAACAAACTTAACCGTCACAAACACCGCCAGAAAGGTATAATAAATCGACAACAGGGTAATGCCATAATCCAGCGGAACCCAGGAATTGGCAACCTCGATCCAGACTTTCATCGGCTCAAGATTAGCCTGCCAATCTGCCGGTATCATAGCCAGCATAAAATCCATGCCGTTTGAAACCAGAGCGGCAACCGAATCCGTCAGCCATTCCCAGAAAGCTTTTATTGCGTTTATTATCGCCGTTTCCCACCAAGTCGGCTGCGGGTCTTCTGATGCTAAAAAGTAAAACACTGCTGCACCTCCTTAATATTGACGCAGAACATGCCAGATATTCCTGATAAACCAGTAAGTCATAAGAGCGATAAAAAATATTCGCAGCCACTGACGAAACTGATCCACAGCTTGCCCCATAGCACTTGAAGTATCCGGCACCAGCGAAACATCAAATTGTCTTACACCTTCGCCGGGAAATGGAATATTGAAAACAACTTTATAATCCCGCTGTTCGTCCGGTCTGAGATTTTCCCAGTTGCCCCGGATAGAATCAAACCTTCCCAACATATTATCATAATCCTCATCACCAAAATTGAAGTTACCCGGATTAGTTTTATAGTTACCTACTTCATACTGTTCCGGATCTTCATAAACATCATCTTCATCCGGTGCATCAACATTGGTATCCGTCGTCCCATCGCCAGTATATCCGCCCGGACTATAGCCGGGATCATAGATCGTCGCATCAGTCGGGTTCGGATCGCTTGCGTTATCCTGACCATCACCATCAAAATCAAGATCGTACCAATCCGCCGCTATCTCACCTCCGGGATTATCCTGGGCATCATTCCAATCACTGCCAATATCCCATTCCAAACCGTCAGTATAACCATCTCCGTCAGAGTCGGCATCCTGCCAGTTTCCAATATTGCCAAAACTCACATCGCCAGTAAAAATTCCGGAACCCGCATCCAGTTCTTTTGTGCCACTCGGACAACTACCGGCATCCAACGGATCATAACCATGAACATTTTCCCAGCCATCAGAAAAACCGTCACCATCCGAATCAACCAAAGCATTCTGATCATTATTAACCAGCCAGTTATCATAATCATCCTGCCACATTTTATAATTCTTTGGATCATCCCATGAGGTACAGCTTTCAGGATTAACCCGGCACAAATCATCCTTAAACTGATCATGCAGCGGACAATCCTGATCGTACTGATCCGAAATTCCATCATGGTCATCATCAAACTGCAAATAACCATTGAGAAGATCATCATAAGCATCCTGAATCTCATCATCATTGAGACCATCAAATTCATCCGCAAGATTTTCATTATCTATTACACTTTGAACAAGGTCTTTAATATCCTGAGATGTGTCATCATATTTACAAAGTGATGTTATATCACCACTCCACGGACTGGCAGGAGAGTTCATCGGAGGTTCGTAACATTGAGCAGCATACAAACCAATATAATCACCAATCTCACGACCAGTACCAACATACATATGGCCGTAATAGTAACCATCACAATACCACACAGACAGCATTATCCGGTAAGAAGTTGAACCGGTCCTGAAGAACTTATATTTGAAAAGCGGCCCGTTTCCCGCTGCTAATAGATTTGAACAGCAAAACAGAAGCAGAATTACCAGAAACGCTTTGAATCTTTTGCCAGCAAAATCAAACGCCATGATACAGCTCCCCACAATATTGTTGCTGAAATACACAATATCTTTAACATGAACTTGAACTCATATACATCTTCCTGTATTGTTTGCCATTGGTTTGGATCAAGAGTAACAGTAGAACCAATGCACACAGAAGATAGAATTGCAATTATCAGAATGAGTTTCATTGTTTACCTTTATAAAACATCTCAGGCAGAACGCTTGCCCCACCTGAGACCAACACGGATAAGGGTAAATGCAACAGAACCACCTATGACAGCCAGCAGCCATGGCCCGATCACACTAACGACCGTTACCAGAAAGCCGTAAATATCATTAAGTTCAAATTCCATTGCATTTACTCCTTAACAACATACAAGATTAGCCAATCTTGTTACCCCATTTCAGGGCACGCTTAACAACCAGAAACGCAAAGTATCCACCAACTGCAACGGCAGCAACACTGCCGAGAGATGTAATACCAGCAGTAATGTAGGCACCTACATCAATACCAGTATCAGGGATAGATGCACCACTGGCAAAAGCACTGGAAGCACCAGCACCAACCATAGCGATACCCGCAAGGGCTAGATTTCTAAACTTCTTCATAACAAACTTCCTTTCGTAATACGGAAATTAAATAAAACAATTCAGTTCGGCCAAAACTGTTATACGCTATTTTTAGGACTCATCTTTATTTCAGATATCCCTTCACCATTATCTTCAATAGAAAATTCATATTCCTCTAATGCCTTTTCTATTAGTGACAAAACAAAGTCATGTGAACTTTTCTTATTATGTTTTGCCAGACAACATACCTTGATAAATACCAATGTATCCAAATGCAATGGTACTGAAATATCACGGGTATCCAGAACCAATAGATCAAAAATATTCATAACAATAATCCTTCCTTTACTTCTAATAATTAAACACGGTTATCACGACAATATTGCTTATACTCTTCTGAATCTTTCCAGCTGTTTTCCTTTGGTGCACTAAATGCCTTACGAGCGAACACCAAAGGTTTAATAACAATCAGAAAGGCGAAATATCCACCTACGGCATAGCCAACCCACATTGCCAGTTTATCAATCGCTAAACTAACTGTTCCAGGGACATCACAGCCAGTATCCGGCAGGGTAGCGGCACATGACACAGAAGCACAACTCAACATTACCAACAAAATATTAAATAACTTTTTCATATCAGACATTTTCTCCATGCCAGAAACTAAACAACTTCAGGCCATTACAAGCTACAACAATAAAATGCAAAGCTGCATGAAATACAAAACCACACATCCAGCCGTATATGACATAATTCCAGGGGCTGCTAAACTCCATACATCACTTCACTTTCTTCTGAAAAACCGTCATAGGTACTTTCCGGACAGGTCAGATATCGCCGGTCATCATACATTTCTTCCAGAATCGGCTTGACCCAGAACGGCATCGAGTCAGGTTTTCTCTTATTTATCAAGTGAAGTGCGGCGGCATCCGCCGCCGCTAACTCCGAATAGCTGCATAAATTCTCACGGTCAATGTCAAGCTGAATCCAGCCTTGTTCAGCTCCGACTATACCAACCTGGAATTTATGACAAACATTAAGCAGAAAACCAATATGAACTTCCAATGAAAAGAATCTTGGGTCAGTCTGGCCTTCTTTACACAATACACGATTACGGCATTCTTCCAACCGAACAGCGATAGGAATATAACAACCAGACTTGCCCCATGGATCGGGTATCTTTTTATCGTAAACCTTCTTTTCGTTTTCTTCTTCCCAAAAGCCGGGACTTACAGAAATAATCTTTACCGTCTTTGGCTTCTCGGCAAGTATCCATGCTGGCACATCTCCATCTTTAGCAACATACTTAGTCATATAGTTTGCAATAGAGTCTTTCCAGCGGTTTACCCAGACAAAGCCATGCCCCCAGAGTGTTTGTATATCACTCTGAGGGATGTAACCGGAATAGTCAATGATCAGGTGAAAGTGTATCCAGCCGCCATCCTGAAATTCCATTTTCCGCATCCATTTACCTTTAAGCGATATGCCAAGATATTTCTGGAGTCTGCGGATAAACAGCGGAACATGCTGCTGTTCTTTCATCTGGTAGAAAAGTTCCCTTGGTGACTCATGATCATCACGCCTGTAAGTAAGGGTAATAAATAATCCACGACGTCTGCCCATACGGTTTTTAATTCTTTCTGCGAGGTTGAAAGACAGTGACGGCACACTTAGCGGATCAAACCAGCTTTTCAGACTAGGAACTTTTATAGCTATCATGACCATTACTCCTGCTGATTATTCATCTAAAAGTTCGATACGTGAAAGATTGAACTGTGGAACATTATTAAAGAAACTGAATTCACCGGTACAGCGAACATGCTGGCCAATAGCAACAGACTGATATAATGTCACATCTTCAGTTCTGAGATTGAAGTTCTTGCCTAATGTTGCAATTGAAATTACATACTGACGCCAGTTAGAATCGGTATTCTTTGGCAAGACAACTCTGGTATTCTGGACAACGCCAGTAATATCAAATCGATCATACAATTCCATAAAGATACTCCTTAAAAAATGAGGGAATAAGTAAAACTATTTTTACTCAGGCTCCCCTACGAAAACAGCAGCAGCACTGCCTGCCGACCCTTTCTTTTTTGCCCTCCATATGCTTGCGCGAGGGCGAAAAAGCGGAGACGGCAGCAGCTTAAACTATCCTGGGGGAGCCTTATTTATTTGCCAATTCAGAAACTTTCAAAAAAACAAAAGTCTCTATAATTGGCGGAGTGTCGCATTTTTTATGTGGAGAACTTGTTGAAATGTGGATTAACTGTGCAGAAACGAAGAAAACTTTTTTTATTTTTCTTCTGACTGTCGCATAGTGTGTTGCATTTTCTGTCGTGCCCGGAGATACTTTGCAACATTCTCCCAGCGATATAGTGTTGCTCTATTAACACCAACCCGCCGGGCTAACTCATCAGCTGCAATATCGGGATTATCCAGTAATATTGCCAGAGCTAATACCTGAGGTTTAATATATATGAATTTATTTTCTGTGTAGTGGGAAATTCTTTTTTTAGCAGATGTGCGCAGTTTGTCTATATCGCTTTCAATGATTTCAAGCGAATTCAGAAGGGATTCTCTAAGCTTTATCAACTCTGATAAATTCACAGAATCTCCCCTCAATGCCAAGGCGCAATGCCAGGCAGTACCATTTCAAAAACACAACGCATATACTAATTGCCTCGTGAATAGTTTTTGATATATAAAGTAATCCCGAAGATGTAAGGAAGGTATCTTAACCAGTTTTAAGTTCAAGCAGTCCCATAGAATTATCTCCATTCTCTGCCCACTTAATTTTTTGCACTCTAATACTACTACGTCCATATTTATCGTAATATATATGGAACTCAACATCAAGAAAACCGCTAACATTTCGCTATTCTTTTTATTACATATCACTATTCGAAACCTAAAAATGTTTCAATACGAAATATTCATTACAAATTAACAAGAAAAGACTTCCCCGGCGAACTTACGATGGATTATGAAAACCGGGGAAGCAATTTATTTCTATATTCAATTTTTTAATACTATTTCACGGCTCTTTTCATAGGCTTCAACCTCCTCTCTTAAAAACCTGACAGCACTTCTCTTTTCTGTTCCAGGATAAAACACAGTAAAGCCTGCTTCACGTGCAACTCTTACCACAGTATGCCTGGACACTTGCCATCTTTCCATTATTTCACTAGTTGATATATACTTATATGTATTCGACTTTAAAACAGAATCGGCCATGAGAGACCTTCCTTTCCACGGTTCATACCGTAAAACTGAAAACCACCCATGGCCGACTTTCACTTATCAAGCTTCGTTAGCTGCGGGATAAATCAATTATATGAATTATTACTTTTTGTATTTTAGAATAAGATCTCTTGCGAAACCTTTAACTGCATTTAATTGTGCAGACAACTTTCTTTTACTTACCTGAACCTGATATACATTTACCGGCCTATCATTCTGAACTATCCTGATATAAATATCCTGTTGATCCGGCCTGACATCAAACACTTTCATTTTCCCTCCTTATCCGAACTAAGACTAATGATAATTTCTCTCCACTGGTCACATTCAGCCAATGGGACAAGATCATATTGTTTCTTACTATCCTTTGCTTTAGTATGTCCTAGTACATTTCTGGTAAACTTAATAAAGATAAAACTAAAAACGGTAAGACCTCCACTTTTAGCACGCTTTAAAACAGCATTTCTTGATACCCCAACATATTCAGGAACCCATTGTAAAGGAATTGTATCGATACGGGCATCGGATATTTCCTGTACCCAATGTCGAAACTCTTTTTCTGATCCGCTCTCATAATACCATCTGGTATTGCTGTATAAGACAGAGACGGCAACCGATTCACGCCAAGCCTTTGGTATCTTTACTGCTTCAATATTTCCTGTATGTCTCATAATGGAAATATACAACATAGTTCACATTATGTCAACTTTATAGTTCGTATTTCATGAACTATAAATAACAATATCAGTACAAACAAAACAAACGTAAGTCTTTATAATATGTCTTTAAAAAGTGTGCCCTATTTTGTGCCCTGTGAGCTTGACACCATGGCGTTTATGAGGTATATTTAAGTGTGATAAGTATATTGTTTTTCCGTAACTTATTTATTTTCAAGAAGTTATGAAACCCCTCATAACCCGGAGGTCATAGGTTCGAATCCTATTCCCGCTATTACTTGCAATTAAAAGACTTGTGGCAAAACACAGGTCTTTTTTTTTGGTCATTTTTACCCCAACTATACCCTAAACTATACCCTAAATTTTCCAAAACATTAGACCTGACACACTGAAAAACGTATTTTTTGGAGGGTCTGAAATGGCATGTTTAAAAATTGTGAATGGGACATATTATATTCAATTTTATGTAGGTAAACGTCAAAAAAGGCTTAGTCTGAGGACAAAGAGTAAGCAAATAGCAAAAGAGAAGATCAGGCAATATGAATCTGCCCAGCTGCGGGGAGCTGATAACCCACTGCCCAGCAATACCCCACTAGGAAGCATTCTGGACAAATACACAGAGCACCTGAGAGCCCGAAAGACGGCTAAAAGTGCTCAAACTGATATATATTACCTGCGGTCTATATTTGGGGAAATATGCGACGGCCTGAAGATCACCAGCCGAAAAGTAACCAACAAGGTAAAACTTCGCCCAACCCGGAACGAAAAGGGCAGAATCATCGCTGAAAAGCATATCCAAGCAAATAATCTGGAATCAGTTACAAGCTCACAAATAGCCGACTTCATAGCCTGCAAAGTTAAGGAAAAAGGTCTGGCACCGAAAACCGCCAACCGCTACCGGGAAATATTAAGCCGGTTATTCAACTGGGCCATGAACGAAGGCGGCGTAAAAATGCCAGGAGATAAAAACCCCGCCTCAAAAGTAGAGAAATACCGGGAAAGAGCATCAGAAATATCGTTCCTTACCATGACACAGATCACAGAGCAGCTTAACGCCTTGAGAGATACCCCACAGCTGCAAGTTATGGTGGCTATGCTGATATATGCCGGATTAAGAAGAGAAGAGGTCTTATGGCTCACCAGAGAAGATGTAAGCCTGAGAAAAGGAATGATAAGCGTTAGAGCCAAAACCATAAACGACCAATACTGGGAACCCAAAACCAAGGTAAACCGGGCAGTACCGATCAGCAAAGCCCTCCGGGAATTTCTGACAAACTACACACCAAGGCCATCAATAGGCGGCTGGTACTTCCCCAGCCCCAAAGGCACCCACTACGACCCGGACAACTTCAGCCGAGAACTGAGAAGAACAAACAAAACAGCCCGCCTGAAATGGACCTGTCTGGACTATCGCCACACTTTCGGCAGCCAACTAGCCATGAAAGGCGAAAGCCTGTACAAGATAAGTAAACTAATGGGCAACTCCCCGGAAATCTGCCGCCGCCATTATGCAGCAGTAATCCCCGAAAGCCTCATGGATTGCGTAGACTTCGAAACCCAAACCAACCCAGCAAGATACCTGGGCTAAAAACAAAACAGTAGAATAACCCAAATGGCCGGGTCACGATCCGCCCTCCCCAGGCGGCTTTCGCAATCCGGCCATTTGATATCAATACTATAACTACTTCAACTCAACTCTGAAAAACAACAAAGATAGCGTTAGTAGGTATTTATTACTTAATACCTGAGTTTAATAATTTGCATATCACACCTGTTTAGCAGTTTTGAGATGTATTTTTCAAAGAGCTAAAACGGTAACAATGTAGCATATAATTAGCAATTATACAATAATAGGCAAATACTATATGTTTTATAAGCCTCTCAGATAAAAAACTTATACAAAATCATCATAACACGCATCACAACAAGCAATATCAGCAGAAAACCACGATTCAAGATCTTCATAAAAGCTGTCAAGAAAGGAATTAACTTTATATTCTTCAATATTCACTGAGCTGCCTCAAAAGAAAGAATTCGTTACTTATAACATTCTAATAATTTATTTAATTTTGGAATTCCATTACGGTCTTTTGATACTGGGAAAGCTCCTATTCTAGCGTAAAATTCATAAATTGAAGAAACTACGGAGCCGTAATTCACATAAAAACATTTTTTTAACAAATTACGTATATCATTATGGGAATTTAATAACCACTTAGGGTTTTCAGAAACTATAAGGGTTGTTAGTCCCAAAGAAATCTTAAATTCTGTTGACAATTTATGATTGTACTTAGCCCAAGCTTTAGTCGGTTTCATAACTGAAACTACTGAAACTAAAGAATCATCCCAGTAATCTTCAACATCTTTTTTAATTTTAAAATTAAGAATGCCTTCATCAATACAGATTATAACTTTACGTCGAGCTTCGAGAAGTTTTTTCAAAATGTAACGATCTCCCGAATTATACCCTAATATATAAGTTATATCTGAATTGGACAATAAGTTTAAACACGACAAAGCAGCCCCTTCCTCACGAGTTTCAATATTTGAGGAAGGTAAAATAACAAGACCTTTTGTTGCAACGTCATCAATCTCTCCTTTTACATAAATCGGTAAAGAATATCTCCCTTTAAGTGCTTTAGGGTAATTAGGATCTGAAGAATTTATTATATGTACACCATTAGTTTTTAGATCATCAAATTCAATCTGATCTTGTTTATTTAATTTATGTGTATCAGATGGCTCAAATACAAAGATATCTGCTTCTAATTCACTTAAATATTTTTGAATGAGAGATTTCACTTTATCCCATTCAAGACCGCCGTGCCCACAACCTAATGCTGGAAGAGTTACAGAAACACTTCCTTTGTTACCCAAAAACTCTTTGAGCCACTTTAATCCAGATTCAATGTATTCATACTTAGAAGGATACCGCCAATGATTTTTAGTGGGTAAGTTTACTATTATAATATTTTCAGTTAATTGACATTCGGACCAAACATGCGGGTTTCCAGGTTTGACTTCTCCATTTTCACACCTCTTTTTATAATCTTTATACATCTCAGGGTATTGTTTTTTGAATGCTAAAGCAACTCCAGCACCCATCACCCCTACACAATTGACTGTATTTATTTGAATATCAGCCATTTTTTCAAACATATTTCCATTGGTAAAACTAATCACTTTGAACCTCTAATTTTGATTCTACCCATTGGCGTAGATCTGGAGTTTCTTCAACTATTCTTTGGAGCCACTCATGCGAATCGTCGATATCATCTCCAATAGGATTGCCGGAAATCAAACTAGCAACATCAGCTTTTGATATTGCTACTAACATATCAAAATCATCCATTGTTTTAATTACATATAATATCTGTTTTCTATCCCTTCCTTTGCCAACAATTTCTCCAATCAAATCATGATAAACCACCAACATTACTATTTGTCTAATTTCTTTGCGCGTTAGATTTTCAAAATCTTCTGATAATATACGCTTAAGCATAGGAATAGCATTTGCGGCATGATCATTATCTATTTTTTGTTTTCCAGACTTAGGATCTTTTGGACTTGTACCTTTGCCAATATCATGCAAATATGCAGCAAGTGTTAATATGTTTTTTTGAGAAGTATTAAATGTAGCATATTCTTGCAGTTTCAAAAGTTTGCCTGCAACATTCTTTGAATGATCCCCTATTGTTTGCCAATGGATTGTGTTTAGAGTCTCCAAATCTTTAATTTCATTCAGTTCTGGTATGACAGAAAAATCTCGAGCTATTTTTGATATAGCATCAGAAATATCATGAAATTTAGGATCACATATTTTGTCTTTATGTTTTTTTTTGACATATTTAACAACTTCTTCATACTGGCCACATAATAGCTCTGGCCCTGTAATAAGAGAATGGCATTCCTCCCCCTTAGTAAAAAATTTACAAAAATAATGATTTATCCTATGGCCAGATAATTCATACCCTTCGTATTTAGTCTCGATATCGCTTTTAGTACGAGATAAAATATCAGTAACTTGCTTTTTTATATAATCATTCCAAATAACAATATAACTTATATCAGTAATATCTACTTTTTCACATATTAACATTTCAGCCATTTTTGATTGCTTTTCTGCATCATTTTGAAAACTCCATTTTTTTGAATCAATCAGTTCCCAACTAAGGTTAGTAAGTTGATCTGGGTCATGATAAAAAATTGGAGGTGAATCTGTATTAGCTGAAGAAGAAGTAAATACTACGTTTTCTCTTTCAACAACATTTATACTCACAGCTAAGTAAACTATCAAATGTTGGTCAAGATTCTTTGAATTAAGAAGACTAAGCAGCATAGGCTCACGAGGACAAAAATAAAATGGTACATAATCGTGCACAACTCCTCCTGGACCACATGGCACGCTCATTGACGCTCTTCGATGTTGTATGCTCTGGTTAGCTATATTTTCATGCTCAATACCTAACCGAGTTTTTTCATTAGTAGAAAGTAATCCATTATTGAGTATACTTTCTAAGTTGTCCAAATGAGTCATGTGATACACATAGCGATTGTTATGTTCTTGAGGTATAGGCATATATTATTCTTTCGTGTTTGAACTAGTTTACGTATATCTTATGGCAAATGATTATTCAACCAGAAACTCATCTTCATAACCATAAATAAATACAAGAACCTTATTCATTGAAGGAATTACAGAATATAGCTCTTCAACACTAGCTTTTGTTTCTGAGTTTTTAACCCAATCTTTAAGCATTCCTTTACCTACACCTTCACTATACAGATTAAAATCAACACTGCTCAGAAAACATTTTGCGTCAATTGATTCAACTGCACATTCCTTTTTGTAGTGACCAATGTTATATATTGTTTTTGAAGTCCAGCCCCAATCTATAATTCCTTTTTCAGATATTGCAAATACTCCACATGGAAAATCAGACAGCCGAGACCACCTAATCATCATACTAGGCATTGAAACTTGAAACTGACCTATTACCTTCTTAAAATCTTCTAGGTTTGGCTCTGGAGTATTGTTTACGATTGGGGAAAGTAAATATGAAGGCATAAGAAGCCCCGAAGCAAAATTATCTGCCTGTCTCTCAAGTTCATTACCTGATACAAAACTTCCTATTTTACAGGAATATTGCTTACCTGTCTTCAGCATCTCTCTATGCGAATCGATAAAGTAGTGACCAAGTTCATGAGCTATGGTAAATCTAATTCGGGGGTGCAAAGTATTGGTGTTTATAAATTCCTTGTTGTACTTATCATTATAAGCTAATAAGTACTTTTTACCTAAATACTGAATTCGTCCATCAAATTCATTGCCAAAGTCTGCACCCTCAACATGAATAATTTGTTCGTCTTTTATTATATCAAAAAGATTAACTGGAGGTTTTTGTATTTTAAGTGTAAATACTATATCTTCACCAAAATGTAGAGCTTCATCTCTACTATTTTGCACAATCATCTTCTCAAAATTATTTATTTGAGTTCCCTTCTTCTTCACTCTGGTTTTCCTCTTCTTTCAAGGCACGTTTTTTCATATCTTCAAGAATCTTTTTTGATTCAGGCGACAAATCATCATTGCCATCACGATGCATTGCCATTAACTCATTATCGCATACTTCACTGTCATCAATAAACTCAGGACTTGATACGCTTTCTTTAAAAATAGGTAATTCACCCTTAACTCTTTTCAACAAACTTTCCAATTTATCATTTGAAGGAATATTTCCACCTAGAGCACCTAGCATTTGGTCTGTTTCTTCAGCAGTAGTTGGCCTTAAACCTTTGGGAACATTTACACAATAAACAATCTTGTTAATTGCTTCTTGTTGTTTATCGTTATTTTTCATTTTTTTATCTCCAAATCATTAAACCCTTTTTCATGCATCTTTTTCTGAAATTTTTCCTTACCTCTTTTTCTATATACTCTTACCGAGCTATCAGGAATATCAAGGCGTTTTCCAATTTCTTTTGAAGTTTCATCTTCGGTTATCGAATCTATTAGCAAAACTTCACGTTCTTTATCTGGAAGTGACTCAAAAACTTCTTTGGCTGCCTTACAAATATCAGACTGTTCTTTTTCGTCATATTCTATCACCTGCTGGTTCATATGAAAAAAAGTAGCTAAAGAATTATCTAAAAAGTCTTGTTCAGAAGATTCTTGCTGTTGTTTCGCCTTATGCCAATTAGATTTTAAAATATCCTTACCGACATTGGTTGCAATTGCACATATGTACGTTTTAATTTTAGCTTTGGAATCATTATAACTATTTCGTGCGTCCCAAAATTTTCTTATAGCAACAATTACGATATCTTCTATCTCATGCTCGTTAAATAAATCACCATAGTACCCCTTTACAAATGCCTTTAGCGGCTCAAAATAATATTTTATAATATCTGAAAGGGCCTGTTCGTCATTCTCAATAATTCCGTCAACGATTTTATCTTGTAAGTCATTTTCCGAAAGTACTTTATCCATAATTTCCGCAAACTTTCCTTTTCTTACTTTTTCTATAAATATATACGATTGCCTGTTACAAAAAAAAGTTGTAACGGCTATTCGTATAACTAATGAGAAGGTTAGTAGAGCGTTTCTGCTATCCCATAAATAAATATTAGCAAATGTTAGTTATTACTCAAGCTTATTTTACAGGAGTACAAAATAGCAAAAAATGAAAAAACATCACCAAGAGTTGCAAAAATTGCTTCGAAAGCAATAAGAAGCAAAAGAACCTCAAAAACGACTAAAACCCTTGCAGGCTCAGCACTTACGCAAGCGTCAAATCGTAAAAAGAAATAGTAATAGACACAAATATCTAACGTATTAAAAGGAGATTCAAAATGAATCAAAAAAAAGAATTAACAGAAACTATTGAAATTGAAGAAGTTATAGACCTAGAGGAATACTCGAAAGCTAACAATGGAGCTCCTCCTAAAGCTAGAAAGTACAGAATTAAAATTGATAAAGAAAAATACGTGGTAAAAAAAGAGCAAATGACTGGCCACGAGATATTGGTTTTGGCTGGCAAAACACCTACAGATAGATACCAGCTTAACCAAAAGTTTAAGGGTGGAAAAGTTGTACCTATTGATTACGGCCAGACAGTTGATTTTACCTGCCCAGGTGTAGAAAAGTTTATGACAATCCCACTTGATCAGAATGAGGGGTAATCATGAGAGTTGAATTCGATCTCCCAAGAGATGATGTTGAGTATCTAAATAGTATTACAGAAGACAACCTTACATGGGAAGCGATTATACATAAGAACACAATGTGGGTAATCATCGATAACTTCCCTGTTCCAAGTGGATATACAATAAGAAATACCTCTGTAGCTATTTCAATACCCCAAAATTACCCTTCATCTCAAATAGACATGGCGTATTTCCATCCTTTTATTGAAAGAGAGGATGGAAAGCCAATAAAAGCAACTGAAAGTAGACTTACGCTTGATGGTAAGCAGTGGCAAAGATGGTCACGCCATCGTAGTAGCATAAACATGTGGAGGCCAGGAGTTGATAATATCTCAACTCACGTATCACAAGTAAAACACTGGCTAACGAGGGAATTTCAATGAAAATAAAACTTAAACTAACCCAGAATCAATTTAATCAAATACAATTTCACCTATTTGAGGAAAACAATGAGGTAGTGTTTGTTCATTGCGGTTCCCACATGTCAAATTCGTCGATATCAATACTTGGCAATAACAGCATGCAACCAAGCCTTAATAATAATTTTACGACAAAAACAAATGGGGCACTTGCAAGATTCTCAAAAAAAGAGCTGACTGTCCCAAGTAGTATCTTATCAACTGATAAAATGTTTGCTGATGTAGTAATAAGCAATAATAATAAAATATTTAGCGGTACCCTATCCTCCAATAATAATAGTAAGCCTATCTCCCAGATGATGATCACAGGAGATAACATTACAATCATCAATAATAGCAATGATACTAATACACCAAGCTTTTTAGAGAGAAACCAACAAACCTTTGGAAGCGGCACAGTTAACCTAATGAATAACCTTTCTGTTGGAGTGGTAGGTTGTTCGGGTACTGGTAGTATTGTTATTGAACAACTGGTACGTCTCGGCGTTGGCGAACTAACTTTGATAGACAAAGATATCGTTGAAGATGTTAACCTAAATAGAATTGTTAATTCCAGACAATGCGATATAGGTAAAGCAAAAACTAAAGTCTTAGAAAATGCAATTTCAGAGATAGGTTTTGGAACAAAAGTTCATACATTAAACGATGAATTAAAAAGCCAAGCAGCAATAAATAT
The DNA here is from genome assembly GCA_963667715.1 of Sedimentisphaerales bacterium. Lineage (GTDB taxonomy): Bacteria > Planctomycetota > Phycisphaerae > Sedimentisphaerales > SM23-30 > JAFGDI01. The sequence continues at coordinate 702,026 of OY763926.1, forward strand.
GATAGCTAATTGCGATATCGTTTTTGGCTGTATGGATGAAGTTTCAGGCAGACATCTTCTAAACAGAATTTCATCTTTCTATCTCATACCATATTTTGATGTTGGAGTCAGACTAGATGCTGATGGAAAAGGTAGTATCAATGATATCTGTGGCCAAATCAATTACGTTCAACCAGATGGTTCTAGTTTGCTAAGTAGAGGTGTAATATCCAGAGAAGCACTTGATGCAGAAGGCCTAAAGGTAACAGATTATAATGAATATTTACGTCAAAAAGGTGAAAAATACATTATTGGCGCCCAAGAAAACAGCCCTGCTGTTATCTCTGTAAATATGCTATACGCTAGCCTTGTTGTAAATGAATTTTTAGCTAGGCTTCATCCATACAGAGAAGATACCAATAATTACTTCCAATACTACAGTTTCAGCCTAGGGAAATTTTATCTACAAAACTTCATGGAAACTAATAGGTCAAATATGATTCAAGAATGTTGTCCAGAATTAAGAAAATATATAGGGCTGGGTGACATAACTCCATTATTAGATATGCCGATCCTGTCAAATAGGAAAAAAGCCATATGAGAAAAACAATAATTCTTTCTATCTGGGATTCATTATTAACCTGGCTGCAACTTAGGTCAAAACCGTATATAATTAAGCATGTAGATGATGTACCTGAACTACTTGATGATAATATATTGTATATTGTTGGCGAATCCCAAAACTATTGGTGTGCGATAATGCTTTGTCCATGTGGATGCAGAGAAACAATAACCCTAAACACATTACCCCAAGTTCGACCTCGCTGGTCATTTGAAAAAGGTTTTTTTAACAAGGCATCTTTATCACCTTCAGTATGGAGAAAAAAAGGATGCTATAGCCACTTTTTCTTAATTTCAGGTAGAATATTATGGTGCAAAAATGACATCAATAATATTTAAGAATTAAACAAAAGTAGTCAACTATTATAATTACTAGAGACCTATCACGATAACCAAAATAATTGCAACCAATGCTAGATGAATATTATTAAGTTAGTTTTATCTTATAACACTTAGCCCAAATCTGCACCGTGCCTTTCAGGTCAGATTGCCCCTGAAGTGTGCCAAATATGCCAGAAGTGGAGGCCGCCTGCGTAGCTTTCTTCACTGATCCAAGCAAGTACACCCCACCGGTTTTGACGTAGGCGGTTGTTGTAAAGTCCTGGGAGTTGGTTATTGGTGCAGAATTTTCAACGTAACCAACTACAGATGAGACACTTATGTCAATTCCGAGCTTACAGGTATCAATAGTGGACTCCCGAACAGAGCAGTTAAAGTCCAGGCCTGTCTGGATATATTCAAAGCCGGAGGTTGAAACTGTACCATTATCTGAAACTACCTTTTTCGGAACCGGCACACGCTCGCCGGAGGTGAAGCGTGAACTGCCACCGTCCATGAGAACGAACATTGGACGGGCGATCATGTTAATATTTGCTTTTTCCCGTTCTGCTTTTAGGATTGTACTTAATACGCCGTTGGCTGCTGCATATGAGTTGCTGGATTTGGTACTTTCAGCCAGATTCAAGGCCAGTTCACTATCCAGAGAGACATCCACACCAAAGGTTTCCGATAGTTCATCCCGCAAATCGACGATATACATTTGGACCACCCAGCTATTAGATGGGGCTGAATCTATGCCGTCAAGCATTTCAGAGACACGGCGGAGAACTTCGACGGTATCACCAATTACAACCAGCCCATCATCATAGGCAACCGCCCGGCCATGCTGAGAGAGCAGCGAAGTTATGGCCTGATTTAGATCATCTGCCCGCATACGTTTAACTACCCGGACAAGTACGCCCCTGTCTTCTGGCTGCAATGTACCAAGAAAATACAGATTCCCGGTTTTAGTTACCTGAACACCTAAACGCCGGGCAACTACTCCGAGTATATCAGATACAGTTTGTTCCTGGACTTCAACGCTTACAGGCTGTTCATCCAGATTACTTTCACAGACAACACTTACACCGGATTCATTACTAAGCCAACGTAGGAACATTTTTAAGGATATATCCTGACATGATAATGTTAATAACTGTTCGGGCATCTTCCCACCCGGTTCAACTTCGGAAGATTCCTGGAGAGCGGTATAATACTGCTGAAATTCAACCTTGGTATCAAGTTTCGGCAGTTTAGAGCAGCCAGAGACAAAGACGGCAAGCAAAACGACTATCAATATACGCATAATAATTGAACTCCTGCTAATATAAGGAAGTGAACCGGGTAAAACCAACGCCAGAACCAATTCGGAACCCTCAGATCAAATCGATCCGGGCCACAGTAAATAACCGGCAAAGCCAGCAACGCAAATAACTGAACCGGATTACTGGCAATAATACAATACAGAACCGTCAGAACGGTAAAAAATAATATTCCCCTGATCCTGTGTGTTTCCGCCAGCCGTAACACAAACAGCAGCAACAAGCCATATACGCTATACTCTACCAGCACCGTACCCAAAGCCAACAAAACCACAACCGCCTTATGTCCAGACCGCCAGAGCTGATATACCAGGATAAACACCGCAAAGGTAAATACAATATTGAACTTACACGGCACAAACAATGCAAAACCATACTGAGCCAGAACCGCTATCATCGCCAGCCGCAAGAAATACTTAAACTTATTCTCCGTCCAATCCAGCCCGGTTGCTGCCAGATAAGCATAAATCGGAAACGCTATCCGCCCGATCATACGCAAGGCCAATACCTGCGGAAAAAAAATCATGCCGATATGATCAATCAACATCGTAACAATAGCGATCACCTTGAGAAATTCCCGCCGCTTATCGATCAATTTTCCATCCGCAGTACAAGACCATCGGACAAAATTATACTTCTCTTTTGCCATACTATCCCCTCAACTGTCTTTCCCTGGTACAAACCAGAATCAATTTCCTCACCCTTGCTGAGTGTTAAGCCATTCTTCAGCAGCACACTATCACGAGTCATCAAAGCAATCGCAGATTCACTTGCCAGTTTCTCCTGCAAAGACTGTTTTTCCTTATTCGCTTTTTCCAGTTCCTGCCTAACCTGCGACAGTTCACTTCCCGGCGGAACCACACTGGCAACATTAACAACCGGCGAAGATGAAACTAAAGAAACAGCCTTTGCAGTTTCCAGCTTTTCAACCTTTTTTGCCGCAGTTTGTTTCTTGGCAAGATAACTGAGTTTTTCCAGAAACACCTTGAATAATACCTGATTGCCACCAAGCAGCACGACCCAGCAGAACAGCCCCAATATCAAAGCCCGGGAAGCCAAAGCAAACGGATGCGACTTGATAAACCACCAGAACACACCAACCCGCCCATATCGCTGGAATTCATGCTGAGCAGCCTTTCCAGCCTTACCGCCGGTATGCGGAGCTGCAAAAGAGTCGTAAAATTGGAAATAATACGGATCAAGTGTAAAGGTTTCACGATGCGAAACTCTCCATTTGCCATCAATAGACCGTTTTTCTATCTGGTGGATCTTCTTTTCATATACACCGGTTAATGCCGCCTGCAATTCATACCAGTGAGACAACATTATTTTAAAGAACGGATCACGGTTCGTCTCACCATTAACCAGACTTATCAAAACCGAAGCTTCCCATTTAATTTCATCCGCCAGCTTGTTGGGGGATTGCGTCAAAAACTCAACTGTCGCTCCCCGGTGCCGAATCTCACCCAGCCACTTTCCCCATTTCTGCCGCTGATGTTTCGGAGTAGACACCCCGCAAAAGTTATGTATCTCATCAATAGCAATATGAGCATTGTTAATATCGATATCCTGAAAATAACTCCACGGTCCTTCAGCCCGGTCAGAATACCTCTTATCATAGGTAAGCATCCATTTATCCAGCTCTTCTTTGGGAATAACATGAATCCGCTTGAGAATATCTTCTTTAGGAATCTTATGCTTTTTACTGACCGCCTCCGCCATCTTCTCAGCAAATACCGGGTAATTTGTGTAAATATGCCCGGTCTCTTTCGGCAGAAACTCATCCACCATGAACTTTGCACATCTGCGGTATGTCTTGCCAGAACCAGCCGGGCCAGTCGTTAAATAAACAGTACTTCTCTTTGCCATCTCTTCTATCCTATCGTTGGAATCATCTTCAGAACAAACTTAACCGTTACAAACACCGCCAGAAAGGTATAATAAATCGACAACAGGGTAATACCATAATCCAGCGGAACCCAGGAATTGGCAACCTCGATCCAGACTTTCATCGGCTCAAGATTAGCCTGCCAATCTGCCGGTATCATAGCCAACATAAAATCCATACCGTTTGAAACCAGGGCGGCAACGGAATCTGTCAGCCATTCCCAGAAAGCTTTTATTGCGTTTATTATCGCCGTTTCCCACCAGGTCGGCTGCGGATCTTCTGATGCTAAAAAGTAAAACACTGCTGCACCTCCTTAATATTGACGCAGAACATGCCAGATATTTCTGATAAACCAGTAAGTCATAAGAGCGATAAAAAATATTCGCAGCCACTGTCGGAACTGATCCACGGCTTGCCCCATAGCACTTGAAGTATCCGGCACCAGCGAAACATCAAATTGTCTTACACCTTCGCCGGGAAATGGAATATTGAAAACAACTTTATAATCCCGCTGTTCGTCCGGTCTGAGATTTTCCCAGTTGCCCCGGATAGAATCAAACCTTCCCAACATATTATCATAATCCTCATCACCAAAATTGAAGTTACCCGGATTAGTTTTATAGTTACCTACTTCATACTGTTCCGGATCTTCATAAACATCATCTTCATCCGGTGCATCAACATTGGTATCCGTCGTCCCATCGCCAGTATATCCGCCCGGACTATAGCCGGGATCATAGATCGTCGCATCAGTCGGGTTCGGATCGCTTGCGTTATCCTGACCATCACCATCAAAATCAAGATCGTACCAATCCGCCGCTATCTCACCTCCGGGATTATCCTGGGCATCATTCCAATCACTGCCAATATCCCATTCCAAACCGTCAGTATAACCATCTCCGTCAGAGTCGGCATCCTGCCAGTTTCCAATATTCCCAAAACTCACATCGCCAGTAAAAATCCCGGAACCGGCATCTAATTCTTTTGTTCCACTCGGACAACTCCCGGCATCCAACGGATCATAACCATGAACATTTTCCCAGCCATCAGAAAAACCATCACCATCCGAATCAACCAAAGCATTCTGATCATTATTAACCAGCCAGTTATCATAATCATCCTGCCACATTTTATAATTCTTTGGATCATCCCATGAGGTCAACCATCTCAACAACCCTGTACATAACCCACGCAATATACGGAAATCACCTTCAATCGAAGCACCTTGCGCCTTAGCGTGAACCCCTCTTAATTCCTCTTCATAAATCCGTGTCCATCTGAGTCCATCCGTGGTTCTAAAACATCAACTAACCCCACACCCTACACCCCGTGTCAGTCCGTGCCCGTCCGTGTTAGTCCTTCCCCAAATCTCTGCATCCTCTGTGGTTAAAACTCTTAACACCATAAACCACATTCTCTTCCATCTCCCCCCGTAGAGACGCAACATATTGCGTCTCCCAAACTTTCCCTTCAAACCAACCCAGCAAGATACCTGGGATAAAAACAAAACTATATAGAACCCCCAATGGCCGGGTCACGATCCTTCCTCCCCGGGCGGCTTTCGCAATCAGGCCATTATGGTTTAATTATTTCAACCAACTATCATGCTATAAAACATCTGCACACAAGTCACACAGCCCACATTCATTTAGTTCTAACGGCTCAAAATACGCTCTCAAATTCTTGCCCGCTACTCCCGGATAAATATCCTCAGGCATATCTGGCTTATACCCTTGCCGCTGACATATCACACACTGATTGATCCATCGCTTGGCCAAACCTGGATACATTTCCAGATACAACTGAGCATCATTCTTATGCTTTGCCATAAATAACCCTTGGCACTGTCTCAAAGTTTTATAATTACACACTTTTACCAATTTCTTTCAAATGCGGCTTAAACGCATTTGAAAGCTTAGATATATGTTCAATATGCCATTGAATTATTTCAGGCCAATTACTTTTATCAAAACCCTCAATTTTACGTTCATATTGAATTCTACAAGATATTTTATTATTTAAAGGCAACCAGTTCGCCCAGCGAACCCTTCCAATTACCTTTTCACTTCTTCACTTCTACACATTTTCACATCTCCCTCTTCCCAAATCTCTGCGTCCCCTGTGTCCTCTGTGGTTAAAACTCTTCATAATATTTTTCTTATCCTACCAATCCTCGCATCCTAGCAACTATTCTTCTTCCTTTCCGGGTGCGAAGCACCTTGCGTCTTTGCGCGAAATCCTCTTCTTCTCTGTCCCCTCTGTGGTAAAAAACTCTTCTCAATGCCACCATCTCCAACCAACCCAAAATCGCCAACCAACCCTTTGCGTCTTCGCGACTTTGCGTTAAACTCTTCCATTCTTCTCTCACTCTTATCCTACCAATCCTATCATCCTAGCAACTATTCTTCATCCCTCCTTTGCGGGTGCGCAGCACCTTGCGTCTTAGCGTGAAATCCTCTTCTTCTCTGTCCCCTCTGTGGTAAAAAACTCTTCTTAATGCCACCATCTCCAACCAACCCAAAATCGCCAACCAACCCTTTGCGTCTTCGCGACTTTGCGTTAAACTTTTCCATTCTTCTCTCCCTCCTATCCTACCAATCCTAGCATCCTAGCAACTATTCTTCATCCCTCCTTTGCGGGTGCGCAGCACCTTGCGTCTTAGCGTGAACCCCAACCAATTACCTCTTCACTTCTGCACTTCTTCACATTTACACTTTTGCACCTATACACCTCTTCACCTCTGCACATTCAATCACTGTGCAATCAAATTCGACGTATGCCTCAACAAATGAGCTGGCATCTTATTCTGTAATCGCCAGACAAAGCTAACCGGCCTTGACCCTTCATGGCTCACATAATCCGCCGGCCCAAGAAAATAGTACGGACATGCTAAACTATTACGACTCTTTTGCTCTCGAACAAACAGCAATATATTATGACCTCGTTTCTTATGTTCTATATATCGACGTGCCGTTGCCGAATGATCCGATGTGCCAGACTGACTCTGCCAATGGAACAAATCTTCACTTATCGCATAATCCTGATACATCGTCGTCGGTGAATAATGCTTCTCATTCTTCTCTAACGTTATTAGAAACACATCACAATTCATCTCCGGCAGATACTTTACCCCTTCACGCACCTCTGCACTTATTCCCTACAATTCCAAAATCCCAATCCCCCTTAAATACTCATATGTCATATCATAATATTCGGGCTTACGTGTAGAATCATTTTCATCACCTTCCGGCACAACAATTACCATTCCTTGCCTGGCTCGCGTCAATAATACTCTGTACGCGTTTTTCTGATATAGCTTACGGGCTGGCTTATTAATCTTTTGCCATTTAGACCCTTTAAATGACCAATTCTGCCAACCTGACCTACCACATCGAAAATCTGCATCCCAAACCACACAAGACCAATCCAATTCCAGGCCTTGTACATGAAACTCAGTTGCAACATCTTCCATATAATAGCTTGACCTCACATCATCTTTTCCATTTAGAAAATAATGGATAGGGTCAATTGGCGATTTAACATGGATTGCCTGTGGCCGTAGTCGCTCCGCTTGCGATGACACGATCATTCCAAATCTCTCACTGCCACGAGCTTGGCTTTTAATCCATTCTTTAGCGGTAGCAAGGTTTCTAGTCAACACTATCGGGTATTTATTGATACTTGCCAGAGTTGTGCGAGCTGCGGTTTGCTCCAAATCTAAAACCTGCTTAACAAATAACGATACACTTTCTGCCCTGAATGACCGTAGTGAAACTGATAGATGCAATGATTCATCATATCGCACTTTCTCACGACCATTTAACTGTTCTAATATTTTACCAGAGCCATATTCGCTATCCGTCAACCGCGGCGAAAGTACAATACCCCAGTCGGGAAAATTCTCTATGGTAGAATTAATCCATTCACTAATACCTGCCTCGCCTGTATTAATTTCCTGACCGCCGCCAACTAAGCAAACCACAACAGCCCAATCTGAGTGTCTGGCTAAACATGATATAAGATATTCCGGCTCAGACTTTTCAAAATCTGCTATCCCTTTTTTCCGCTTCATAAAGCCAGATGTCATCTCTTTGGTCCACGCCCGCTGAGCCTCATCAAAAAGCGTAACATGTTCAATTGGTGGTCGGTTAGTATCTTTTAAACATTCATCGCGAAAATGATGTACATTTTGTATAAATGATTTTATCCCTTCTCCCGCAACCTTTTTCGTAATCTTCTTCCCTTGAGCCTTATTCTGTTTTACCTTATCTCTGGTGAGTGCCTCTCGCAGCACTTTAACTAGTGGATCGTTACCCGATAGAAATACGCTATACAGCTCATTGTCAGGGTCCATATGGCTATTGGCAATATTCAATCCTACCAGCGTCTTGCCAGCTCCCGGCACTCCGGTCACAAAGCAAATGACCTTTTCTGATCTCTCGCGTGCCTGTTCAATTATTCGGGCGACAGCTTTGGAGGTATCGCTCAAGTTTTTAGCATTAGCATCGCTACGCGAAATATTTTCTACGCTGTGACCATTATAGAGTGCTTTTGCCGATTCGATTATTGTTGGAGTAGGGCAATATCTACCTTCTCGCCATTGCTCATAGCTGATCTCCGGCTGACTCGCAACATATTGCAGCGTCTTGCTTATCACCTCTGCCAATCCCGAACTATTACATTTTACTGTCTCGAGTAATGTTTTATCTCGCGGTGTCGGTCTGATTGAAATACCTGACTCTTTAGCTTCGGTAGCTATTAACACTGGTATAATATATTTATCATGGCTAGCTTCGTGAAAGTTCTTCAAATCCAGTGCATAGTCACACACTTGATCTATATCCGGAACATTATATTGATCTTGCCCAACCTTAAATTCTAATACAAAGATTACTGGCCCGAGAATTAAGAGCACATCTATACGCTGGCCCATACGTGGAATACTATATTCAAAGCATATACCTCCACATTCATTATCAGAGTAGGGCTCTAATATCTGCTGCATCTGGGCTATTTCATATTCCCACGCCCGAGCTTGATTAGTCTCAACCGAGAACTCACTGCGTCTACTTATCCCACCATAGATAAACTGCGGACTATCACTTAAGAAACCCTTAATACTATTATTATAATACTCTCTTTGTATCAAAGCTCTATTTCCCGATTGCACTTATAAATATTCACTATCATATTATGCCATAACCAGCCAGTATTCCAATTATCTTATCTTTACATATTTTACCCAAACCAATCCTGCAATCATAGCAAAAAAACCCTTATCTTCCTCCCCCGTAGAGACGCAAGATTTTGCGTCTCCCACACTCCTCGCGCAGGAGTTCCGGCCTTCTCCCGATGTACATCGGGATTCTTCAGTCTTCTTCCTTACTTCCCAACCAACCAACCAACAGAACCATTATATCAACGCACATAGGGCTTTGCGTCTTAGCGAACTTAGCGTTAAACTCTTCTATCTTCTTCTTCCCTCTGCGTCCTCTGTGCCTCTGTGGTTAAAACTCTTAATACAAAAAAACACATTCCCTTCCATCTCCTCCGTAGAGACGCAACACATTGCGTCTCCTTAACTTCAGCAGAGTTTTACTAAAACTGCAAAGAAAAGCCCGGTTTAAATGAAATTTCTTGGTTTTTAGACATACTTTTGGAAGTTAGCTTGCAATGAAGGGCGAAAGTTTGTATATAATAAGTGTTTTAATGGGTAACTCACCGGACATATGCCGAAGGCATTACGCAGCACTAATGCCAGAAAGCTTATTTGAGTGTGTGGATTTCACTAATACTCACACTAGACTTACAAATATTGGATAACAACTTCTAAAATGAATTTTGAACTTACACCGCCTAATAAACAATTTTCGGATTCTGAGTTAATAGATGATTTGACCCGAGTTGCAAAAGAACTTAATAAAAACAATTTAACCCAAAGGGAATACGACCAATACGGCAAATTCTCTTATCAAACACAAAAAAAACGATTCGGTTCGTGGTTAAAAGCACTTAAAAATGCGGGATTAGAACAGAGCAAAAAACCTTGGGGAGGAGAACATTCTGAAACATGTATTCCAAAAGAAATACTCACCAAAGATATTATTAAAGTTGCAGAAATACTTAAAAAGAACTCAATCACAATAGCTGAATATGACGAACATGGTAAGTTTGGCTCAGCTACTATTATTAAAAGATTCGGAGGGTGGAACAAAGCAAAAACTGAAATTGGGCTATCAATTGGTAGAGTATATAACACAACTGAAGAAGAATACTTAGAAAATATACTTCATGTTTGGCAAACACTTGGTAGGCAACCTAGATACAATGAAATGACTGCACCAATATCAAAACTTCATATATCTTCTTATGAACGTAAGTTTGGAACTTGGAGAAAAGCGTTAAATTATTTCATGGATTACATAAACAAAAAAGACAACCTTGAAACGGAAAAAGAAAGAAATACAATTAAACCAAGTGTCAATCAAACTACAAAAACAAACAGTCTGGGAAAGATAACACCAGCTAATAATAAAACAAGAAAAGAAAAGATACAAAAGCGTACTAACCGCAGCGCTAATCTTAGACAAAGATTTCGTGTCATGAAAAGAGACAATTTCAAATGCGTATTATGCGGTGCTACTCCAGCAAAGAATCCAGAATGTGAACTTCATATTGACCACATTATCCCTTGGAGCCATGGCGGAGAAACAACAGAAGACAACCTTAGAACTCTTTGCTCACAATGTAATCTAGGGCGTTCCAATAAAGAATAACTCCCCCGGAGACTTACGAGAAAAACCGAGGGAGTTAACTTGGATGGTATATAAATTGTATATGTGCGAGGTTGGGTTAGTTGGTTAGGGCAACCTGCATTTTTTGTTCGTAGGCTAGCACCTCCTTTCTTGAGTATCTGACAGAATCGTTTTTACCTTCGCCCAGGTATAGAGCATTAAAGCCAGCACGACGGGCAATGCGATCAACACTAGAGCGAAAGCTGTTTCGGGGAAAAGAACTCACACTCAAATATGATGGCAAGCCAGATTCACTAACAGAGAAAGTAATGCCAGCATTTATTGATTGGCTTAAAACAACACTCGCTATTCCAGATGATTCAAATGCAATCCGCATGGTACCATACTTTGGAGCTTATTGGAAAGACGGAAAACTTGAAGTTGAAATGGGTTTTCGCAACCAAAGAAACCAATGAAAATAACTTGAAATGAAACACCACAAAAATTGAACACCACAAAAAATGTATATACTGGAACTGAGCGTTACCCTATGGCCAACCTGAATATTTTCACCGTCAAAAAACTAGTACTCGAATTATTCCAACCAAAATTCTCCTCAGTAAACTTTTCTTTACTTTTTCCACCAGCCGTCGAGATTCACCTTCCGGCACATTCACCGCCCATCTCCGGGGGGAAAATCGCACCATATTCTGCCGTGAAATTCGACCTTGGATTACCAATATTTGACCAGAATTTGAAAGTTGTAAAAGTGGGCCAAATCTTAGCGATTTTGTGTGAATTCTATCGTTTTTCTTGCAATTCTTATCGATTTTTGATCGATTTCAGACTTACTTTTAAAATGTACATTTGACAACACTCTATATACATCCAATGTACATTTCGCCCGCGACAATTTTGCAGCTATTTCAAACCCAACCAAAAACCTCAATATTAGCCCAAAATCAGCGATTTCTCACAGCTCAATAAACCCCAATTCGCCCAACCTTCATTTTAAATATACATTCAATGTACATAGCACATTTTTAGCATCAAATCAGATTTTCGATCACCGGGATCAGTTCGGACATGTTATGAATGACAAAGTCGGCATCATGTGAGTAAGTTTGCCAGTTGCCGGCGGTCGTGATCAGCGCAGTTTTAGCTCCGGCATGCTTACCGGTGAGCAGGTCAAAATGGAAATCGCCAACTACCAGCGACTCCTCCGGCACAATCCCCAACCTCGAGCAGATCTTATGAACTGGGTACGGGTGCGGCTTGGTCGGCCCTTCATCTTCCCGGGTAATGATCGTTTCAAACTTCAAAAAGCTGTACTTCTGCTGGAGCATTTCTACCATCATCAGCTGGTTACGCGTGAGTAGTGCCACTCTTAAACCACTATCGCTAATGTACTTAAATACCTCTTCAACTCCCTCGTTCAGCTCATAGTTGCGGGCCGCTTCCAGCTCATGCTCATGCAAAATAGCGTCTGCAACCTCTCGCTCCTGCACCGTCATAGACTCCATAGCCTCTAGTATCGGCCCCTCAGTTATCCCCATATCACGGCGGATCTGATCAAAGTCGAGTGTAGGGACGGTAAGTGTGCCGTCCTGGTCAAATATTATGGCTTTTAGTGTCATAAAAGTAAAAAGTAAAAGGTAAAAGGTTAAATGTTTATGCTTAGTCTTTGATGTAAACCTTGTCATCAGCAATAGTTAGCTTATTAGCGGCAAACAGCTTTATCGCTTCCGGATAGGCCAGACATTCCTGCTCAAACACTCTTGACGCCACATCGTCTGCGGTGTCGCTGGAATATACCGGGCAGGTTCGCTGGACAATGATCGGCCCGTCATCGTACTTGTTATTCACAAAGTGAACCGTGCAACCGCTTATTTTACAACCCTTTGCGACAAGTGCTTCGTGAACATGGTGCCCGTACATACCCTTACCGCCGAACATTGGCAGCAGTGACGGGTGGATATTCATAACCTTATTCTCCAGCTCGTCCGGCAGCTGCCATAAACACATCCAACCACATTGCAGAACCAGGTCAACCTGAGCGTCTTTAAGGTGCTTGTAAATCTCGTCACTGAAAGCATTTATATCAGAGTAGTCCTTCTTGCGAATTATCGCCGGCTCCAGCCCAAGCTCTCTGGCACGATCTATGCCGGCAACATCACACCGGCTGCTGATAACGCAAGTGATTTCAGCGTCCAGGTTACCGAGTTTGATCTGTTCGGCGATATTAACCATAGTCCGTCCGCCGCCGGAGAGCATAATACCAAGTTTTAAACTAGCCATAATATATTCTTTCTAAAGGACTTATCTCTTACAACACCAACACCGCAAGTAAAGGGCTGATGGTGAAAAATCAAATATTAACCGTCCGCCAACCAAAAAAAGCACCAGCCAATCAACAGCCATGCACCAGCCAGACAAACAAGTTAAATCTCATACTACATTGTAAGTCCTTATTATATCCTATTCCCCAATAACTGCCAGCATTAATAGATCATAACAACAGCAAAGGTGTAGAGGTGTTTTTTGTTGATAATGACGTTTAAACGTGCTACATTGGCTCTATGATATCGCCGGAGAGCCATATCGGGATTTATATCTATTTGAATAACAAATGCGTAAGTGTTTTTATATAATATGCTTATAGCTGTTTTAGTACTGTAATAAGTAGGTGCAAATGGCTGGGAATTGGACATATAATGAGTTGGTGGTCGCGTTTTACCAGTATTGCGTTATGCCGTACGGTCGAATACATGGCCGGAACCCGGAGATAATACAGCTGGCCGAAAAGCTAAACAGAACCCCGGGAGCATTGGCGATGAAGATGTGCAACTTTGCATCATTCGACCCTATCCATAAGTTACGCGGAGTAAAGGGTTGTTAATTTGGTTTATGCTAATGGCTAACAGGTAAAACGTCTCAAATTAAACATAATGCCATGGTATTCCCACTCCTACTTCATAGATAGGTAAGTTGTGTTATAGGACCTAATATACTTTTTAACAGGCTTTACCGTGCTATTTTAACAAAATGTTGATTATAGGGGGCGTAAATATCTGTTTCATAAAGGTTAAGTATTTTTTTGAGCGAAATTTCAGTTGTAAGACGTTATCGATATCAATTAATATTGTGTATATTTTGGAGCATGGTACAATATTTGATGTCTTGAGTTTTACTTTCTTGGAAAGTCCATTTTGAGCTGATAGTGTTACTTGCATGAAATGGGTTCATCTCTCAGTTTTGGTTATGTAATTTGAAGGGTGTTAAATTATGAATGAATCAGAAAATATTAAAATAAAAATCAAGGCACTATATGATTTGGTAGCCAACGCATTAAATGATATATATGAATCCTCCAATGAAAAAGACCTGATAACTCGCAAAGTAAATGAGAGATCTATTGCATTTAGATTTGGTCTGAATTTCAATGACAGAATAAAAGCTACAGAATTTAAAGAGTATGATGTTGATGTCGAATATAACAGGGACATGTCTGATCCCAAAAAAATACCAGATGACATAATTGAAAAGTGCAATGAGGTTATCAATAATTGTCCAAAGATGGATTATGATGTTCGCGAAGCTTGTTATAAAATTAATATGCTTTGTACGTATCCAGATGTAATACTTCATCGAAGGAAAAAATATGGCCCCCAAAACAGTTTGATTGTTATTGAATTTAAAGGTCATTGGAACAGTAATGAAACTGCTAGAATACTTGATAGAAAAAAGTTAAAGATTTACACTACACCCAAAAACAAATTTTGTTGTAAGTATCAAAATAACCTCAGTGACCATAGTAAGGAAAAATGTAAATATGAAACCCAATGTAGCATTAATAGAAGTGAGATAGATAGCAAATGTAAATTTAAATATGAATATTGTTTAGGGTTATTAGTGACTTTGGGAAAAATTAAGCCTACATATGAATATTTCATTGGGGGAGAAATGTATGGCAAAGATGAATTTGATAATTATATTGATTCTAAAACAAGTAATGCTTCTTAATGGACATTTTGGGCAGTACTCAATTATAAATAATAAGTTCTAATGTTGAGTGAATTTTTGAATTATAACAGTGTGTAATTTGTCATGAATATAGAAAAGTTTAGTAATAAAATAAAAAATAGACAAGCGATATTTGACTCATTTTTTAAACGTCTTGATAAGATGTCTCAACGACTTGATCTAATTTCAATGCATAATGATGTATTTCGTACTATCAATAAACAACAGACTAAATTCAATGCGATTTTTTCAAAACAAAACGACTTAATAAATAGCATAGCAAAACAACAGCAAGAAGCATTTGAGTCAGTAAAAACATCACGACAAGCAGCAATAAAAAAAATGGTTCGGGATATAAACCCTCTTCAAAATATATTTAAGATACAAGCCGAAGCAATAAGAAATACCATTGTTGGAAGTGGAATTTCTTCATTTTTAAAAAAGTTTCAAGAACAATTTGTAAACATTGATGACTTAATAAAAAAACTAGGCGAACAAAATGAAAAATTTATCGAAGCAAGCTTATGGCTTTTAGAGCACGGATGGCCTCCTCAAGAGCATTTACCAGGTTTTAAGTCTGTTGAATTGATGAATTACTTTATTGATAAAGAATTCAGTAAAGATAAAACGAAAAAAGAATTAAATAAGCTTTTTTGTGACTATTATTCTAATGAAATCGTACAGAATAATATTGTTAATAATTGGAAGAAAGATGTGATATCTGAATCACGTTTTACCATTATTAAATCAGCGATTCAATCGCATTATAGCGGAAATTATGAATTATCTATTCCAATTTTTTTGGTACAGCTAGAAGGGATACCAAGTGAGTATTATGGTTATTCAACAACAAACTATAATAAATTCTCAGAATATTTTCAAAACGATGATGATTTTTATTCTGACTTAGAAGATATTGTTTATAAGTTTTTGTGTGCTAACGTTTTTGCTGGAATTGGAAATGACGATAATGACTTAATGGAAATTAATCGTCATAAAATACTTCATGGTGTTTGCGTATCATATGCTAAAAAACATATTTCATTAAAACTTATATTGATATTAGATACCCTAATCAATGCACCTAGATTTGTTAATTTACCCAACTCTAAAATTTACCATTTACCTCATTGCTCTTGTTACAATAGGACTACTAAAATAAATAAAAAGAAGTATAGAAAAATATTTACGGAACATGGAGCAAGAAAAGCCGGACTTTTGCCATGTAAAAAATGTATAGATAAAACGAATAGTACAAATGAGACCTAAGCGATCTTATGTGGCAATTATGTTTTGTAGTTATAAATGTATTGTAAGAAAAGAATATTGGTTATGTGCTTCAAATATAGCCGGGTATAATATTATTGATGAATGAGGCATTGAGACGCAATGTGTTGCGTCTCTACGGAAGAGGGAGAGCGGACGGACACGCGTGGGCAAAGGATTTGTTTACTTTAGGGGGGGGGTGGTTGTTAGAAAGGATGGTTATGGGAAATAGTAATAAAGAAACGGTGGCTGAAAAGATGGTACGTAATACATTTGAGATGAGAGTGATGATATCTGTGTTTTCGTGTTTTCTGGCTTTATCGCTGATTATATTTGGTTATCTTTTAACACAGAATGAGCTAGAATTTAGAAAAGGTATAACGCCAGTAGATTCGGAAATAACTATGAATTTTCAAGCATACGAGTTTGCACTGAAGAATACTGCACCTGGAGTCATTCTTATTATTTGTGGGACTGTTATTGTGGTAGCTTTCATTAATAAACAATTCAGAATTAAAACTCAATTGGCTATTAAAGAAGAAGGGATACCGGGCTTTACCGAAGTTGAAGGATAAAGGCTGGTGCCGGTCGATATGGTTTTCAGTTTATCGAGAGTATATTGTAAAAAATTAAGTTAGAAGGGAAAAAGTTATGGCAGCGAAAAAACGATTACGGGATAGGGTAATAGATAAAATGTATTTTCTATTTGAGGAGTCTTTACCGTATATGTTGAGTCCGGAAAGGCCGTTGACAGCATTTTTTAACTGTTTTCTGTTTGGCGGCGTGTTAAGTCTGCTTGTGATATATATATTTGCCGGCTTGCCTATACCTATGAGAGTCTCACCTGATAAGGCTATAGAGGTAATACTATACTGGTTATCGATGATAGCAGTACCGTTTATTCTATTGAAGATGTATTGGGGGCAGCTCAATAGTAATCGTGATTTCGAATTGCGGGAAAGAGAGTTAGATAATAAAGTGTAGAAGTGAGGAAGTGAAGAAGGGGAGTGTTTATGGGGTGGGGTGTGGAACTGGTGGTATCATAGTGGGTTGTGATATAATAGTATGGTAAGGGATATAATGGTACTATTAAAAGGCTTGCGAAAAATGGTGATAGGGGGTATCATTTATCAAGTTTAAATAAAAAGCGGTGTATGCCGTATCCTGAATAGTAGAATAGAAGAAATTAGCAACAAAGAGGGTAAATGTACATGTCAATATCAGAACAAGATCAGCAGATGATAGCTCGTCTGCAAAAGCTGGCCGAGGAAAAGGGATTGGATATCAAGGGCGGTAAGTGCCGTCGTACATCGTCACGCTTCTGCCTGGGTGTGGAACATGGTGATTATAATGGAACCGAGCTGTTTGGTGTCGGAACAGACCGTTTTATCTGGTTGGCATATAAGCCTAATGGTACCAATAAGATGCGATTCTATAGCGATAATTTTCCAGCAGATGGGATAGTGGAGTTTGAGATTGGTAATGTACCAGCACCTCAGGACCCGAATGTAGCTGATACCTGGGCGAGATTTGCTTTTGGTACCGATTATATCCTGAATCGTGAAGGAATAAAGCTAACTGGCGGTTTTGATGCTGTATTGTATGGTAATATCCCGGGCGGCGGTATGAGCCGTAGTGCTTCTTTGGGAATTAACCTTATCCTGACTATGATGGAAGTATCAGGTTTGGAACCAGAAAGTGATTTCAGAGTAGTTGAGCTGGCCCAGATGGTAGAAAACGATTATATCGGTTCGCCATGTGGTATTCTCGATCAGACAATGATCATGTTTGCCAAGGAAGGTATGGGAACTCACTTCGATCCAAAGACTAAGAAGATATCTTATGTGCCGTTGGGAGAAGGAGCAGAAGATTTCCGTATCGTGGTAATGGATACTGGTACAGTTCGTCCAGGTCTGGAGAAGAGTACGTATAAGGTTCGTCGAGAAGAATGTGATAAGCTTTCTGAAATGATCCGTCGTGACTTCAGTAATTTGACTTGTCTGGCTGATATTAAGGATGAACATACATATAATAAGGTAAGAGCACACTATCAGGGAGCTTATCCTGAACTGTGTGATAGAATGGATTATATCTATAAGGCTCAGGTTCGTTTCTATGAAATGATGGACGCCTGGAAGGCCGGCGATGTTGCGACTGTTGGCCGTATCTTCCGTGAAGATGGTATCGGGCTGCGTGATGAATATGTTATCTCAGGTCCGGAACTAGAGAGTATGTGTGATATAGTTCGCACAGTCCCAGGCGTTCACGGCGAGCGTATGCTCGGCGGCGGCGATAAGGGAGCGGCAGGTTGCCTGGCCAAGGCCGAGGCAGTTGACGCTATTCGTGCTGCAGTTGATACCGCGTATCCAAGAAGCAGGCCAGATTTTGCAGATAAGTATGCAGTTCACGTGTGTAAGGTTGTGGATGGTGTGAAGACTTTTGAGCTTTAAGGAAGTGCATGGTGCGAAGTGCACAGTGCAAAGATAAAGCTAGTAAGGTTTAGGCTTTACCTGCTTTAAGGTTATTCCTGACAATTTGTTATGTTGATTAGAGGCTGGTACTCCTTTTGGGGTGCCAGCTTTTTTATTTGGGGGGCGATGGTGATGGATTGAGGGTGAGATAGTTTGGGTAATGACAAAAATTGACAAAAATTGACATAAATTGTTATTGGTGTTATAATTTATATAGATATTGGGTGTATATTTGAGCTTTGTATTTGGCGAAGTTGGAGTTATTGAGAAACTATATAATAATAAAGAGGTATTGGCTAATGAATGTTTCGTTAACAAAAGAGCTGGAGAATTATGTTCAGGATAAGCTTAACTCAGGTCTATATACATCAGCAAGTGAGGTTGTTCGTGAAGGATTGCGTTTGCTCCAGGAGCAGGAGAAGCTTCGTGATGCCAGGTTGAATGCACTTAAGTGTGAAGTTGACAAAGGGATAAGTGATTTTGATGCGGGTAGGGTTTCGGCTCTTGATATTGAAGGGATAAAACGTCGCGGCCGTGAGCTGTAGCCTAAAGTTATATGTAAAAAATGAATTAAGAAGAGTTTAACGCAAGGGCGCGAAGACGCAAAGAGTTGGTTGGCGGGATGTGATTTTGTATGAGATGTCGACATTGAGGATGTTTTTTGCAGGGATTAGATTAGTGAAATGATTAAAATGGAAAGTCTTACAGCTGTAGTCGGAGGCCATGGCCGTGAAAGGTCAGTGGGCGTTCCCAGTCTTGCAGGACTTTCCTTGTAAATTTTACTT
Organism: Sedimentisphaerales bacterium; assembly: GCA_963667715.1. Classification (GTDB taxonomy): domain Bacteria; phylum Planctomycetota; class Phycisphaerae; order Sedimentisphaerales; family SM23-30; genus JAFGDI01. Next base: position 721,433 of record OY763926.1, read on the forward strand.
GTTGATGTTGCTGGATGTCAAACTATTTAGGTTATAAAATTTCAGTTGGAAGATAGATTTGGGGAGTAATATGGAAGGGCACGGGGCGGGTGCAATCTAATGTTATACAGAAAATTGGCGGAGAGTTTAACGCAAGGGCGCGAAGACTCAAAGAGTCGGTTGGCGGGGCTTTTTTGGGGTAAAAGGTGTAAAGGTAAAAGGTTGTGGGTTCGCCTTTGGCGAAACTTGATTTGATAGTCTGTATATTGTGTGGGTTGTTTATATGGTTGGGGAAGGTTATGTTTTTGAATCACAAGCGAGGACGCATGTGCTACTTAGGAGCTCTTGCGTGGGATTTTAAAAGATAAGGCGTTATCTTATAGAGAGATAAGATAACGCCTTGAGCTATAAAACCTGAGTTAGAGTCCCATTGGGGTCGAGCGACAGGAGGCTACCTGCTCGTTGCCCCTTGTGGATAACGCTAACTGAAATGAATTCAGGTCAGGGGTTCAATTGTCACTTTACATAACCATATGTAATGCTTGGCTTTACATGTTTTTTTTTGTTTATGTTGTAATTTATAAATCTCAAGTACATATGGTGTTGTAAAAGATTACATTTGGTAACGTCATAAGGCTACCAGAAAAATAGTTTGTTTAAGGTTCTTGTTTAGATAGGATGGCTCAAAAGTCGAGCCATCCTGAATTATTACAATGTCACAGAAGTTTCATCTCCGTCTCCTTTTATATAACTACATGCTATAAAGCAATAATCAGAGTGTTTTTATATAACCTGTAGGTTTGAGCTAGTTACTTTTTTTAGCGTCGCACTTTTTATCGGGCGAGCAACTAAGGTTCTCAGATTTACAGGATTGGATACATTTATCAACAGGAGGTTTTTTATCTCCTCCTTTACATTTACCGCCACAGGCCAATGTGTCTTGTGCCTGGCTATTGGCCGTGATCGCCTTGTCGCTGTTAAGCTGGCTGCTACTTTGTGATGTAATAGTAGATGCCGCCCATGCGGCACAGCAGGTAAGGGCAATTGCAGCTATAGTTACTTTAAGTTTTGATCTCATAATCAAATCTCCTTATTTATAACTTATTATTAACTTTTCAAATTCTATTTTGATATTAGCGGGCCGAGTTAGAGAAGTCTAACTTTTTTAATATTTTTTTGAGCATATTTTTATAAGTATGTGTTTTTTCAATTGGTTATGTAGGTGGAGTATTTATTGTAAAACTTATAATTAGTATAAATTTGCTGTATTAACATGTCATGGGGGCGGATTTTAGCTTGCTATTAGGTGGGGAGGTCTGCTATTATTTGCTAAAGATTAAGGTAAAAAGTACAAAGGTAAAAGGTAAAAGGTAGAGGTTTCGCCCTTTTGGCGGAGGCTGGTTTGAATGTTTTTTTAACCACAGATTATTTTAATTGAGTTCGCTACCGCGAACGCTAATTGATTAATTAGCACAGATTAAGAAGAATAATAATTAAGAATGTTTCTCGCAGAACTCGCGGAGACGCAGAGGGAAGAAAAGTAAATAGAAGAGTTTAACGCGAAGTCGCAAAGAGTTGGTTGGAGGGCTGGGGCGTTAGGAAGTTTATGATTTGATTGGAAAGTAAGGAAGAAGGGTTAAGGGGGCGATTAAGGGCGTGTTGACTTGAAGATGAATTCAGGATTAGGTGGTGGTATTACCATTGGTTTGGAGGGCTTTTTGGGGTGGCAATGAAACGTTATTTGGGGTGTTTTTTGAGCTTTGGTTCAATAAAATTGTTTGATTGTAACTAATTGGTATTTTTGGTTTAACGACGAAAAGAAGTGTTATCAGTACTGACAATAGTGATTAGGTGCTACCAGTAAAAATAAAGTGATTTTTTTTAAGGTTAAAAAAGGCACTTGGTCGATAGAGGTCTAACGAAAAAACCTTTGTGCATGTAAAGAGAACGAAGGATAGTATAACAAAATAACTATTGCAGGTGTAATAGTAACGGAACAAATTAAGATGTGTTTGTGCATTTGCACAGAAAGGGCGACTTATGAAAAAAATAATGATGATGGCACTGGCGGCCGGTTTCGGCCTGACCGGAAGTGCGATGGCTTCAGGCAACGATGCACTGCAGCAGAAGGTTGATTCACTGGAAAAAGAACTTGCAGAACTAAAGGTTCGGATGCAGGACCGTAATGCAGATCTGTTAGATGAGCTGGTAGCTCGTGAAGGTCTGTCACAGTCAGCAGATACAGGTCTGACAGCAGGTTACGATAAGCATTTCTTTATTAAGAGTGCTGACGATGAGTTTCGTCTAAACTTTGGTGCTCGTTTGCAGTTCCGTCACACATATGCCCAGATGGATTCAGCAGGAACATCAAATGTAGATGCTTCAAGATTTGAGCTGGAACGTACTCGTCTGATGTTCTCAGGTAAGGCAATGAAGAACCTGTCATTCTTAGTTCAGCTGGACGTAGATGATGATGGTAACTCAACTGCTGGTGGCGCTGATACAGGTCATAATGCTGACCTGTACAATGCATGGGTAGCATATGCGTTTTCACCAGATTTTGGTGTTCGTATCGGCTGTAATGATCTTCAGTTCGGTAAGCAGAGACCTACCAGCAGCGGTAAGTTCATGGGTGTAGAAAGACTGATGCCGGTACAGGTATTTGACCTTGGCCGTTCAACAGGTATCGAAGCCTTTGGTAGCATGCCGGTTGGCGATGTTAAGGTAGCTTATACAGCAGGTGTATTTAACAGTCTGGCTGATAACGATGTTGTTACCGATGGTAATAACGATAATAACCCAGTATTAGTAGCTCGCGTAATGGTTCCTCTGATGGGTTCTGTAAAGGATTTCTCAAATGAATCAGACCTGGCTTACCATAACAATCCGGTAATGATGATCGGTGCAAGTTATGCATATGCTAATAATATGGCTGACGGCGGTAACGCAGGTACAGATAGCTATAGCGTTCTGGCAACAAGACAGGACGGCACATGGAGCACACTGTCAGGTCAGGGTAAAGTAAGCATGCTTGGCGCTGATGTTTCATATAAGTGTAAAGGTTTCTCAGCAACAGTAGAAGGTTTCTACCAGAGAGCTAATTTTGATGATACAACAATCGATGCTGCAAATAGTGCTGCGTTGACTGATGGTCTGGCAGAATACACAGGTGCTGCATATGATACACTGGGCTGGTATGCTCAGGCTGGTCAGTTCCTGGTACCAGAGAAGTTTGAACTGTTCGCACGTGTTGGCGGAGTTGATATTGACTGTAACGATGACATGTATGAATATACAGGTGGTTGGAACTACTATATCAATGGCCAGGACCTGAAACTGTCAATGGATGTAACTTACATTGACGAAGTAGTAAACGACTCAAGCACAGCAAACTATAACATGGGCGAACTTGGTGAGTCACTGTTTATGGTTCGCAGCCAGCTGCAGTTCCAGTTCTAATTTGAACTTAGCTGTTTACAGGATATGAACTGTAAATAGTGGGCCAGATTGCTTAGTAATAAGTAACAAGAAATAAGAAATAAGCTCAGGTATCCGCCTTTGGCGGAAGCTAAATAAAAGCGGAGCATGAGGAAGTATTTGTTTATGACTTGTTGTTATCTGGCGATTTGTTAGATTTTTAATTGTTAGAACAGTTGTGTTAATGACTGTAAAATAATTAGATAAGCGCAAACACAATAAATAAGGGTAGATCGTTGTTATGACGGTTTACCCTTTTTTGGTATGGTAAAAAGGTAAAAGGTAAAAGGTAAAAGGGGGTGGTTTGAGATGGTGGTATTGAGAAGGATTTTTAGCACAGAGGGCTTAGGACGGTTGAGCCGCAACCAATAGTTTTATGTAAGAAGAGAATTAAGAGTTTAACGCAAAGGCGCGAAGTCGCAAAGGGTTGGTTGGCGGGATGTGATTTTGTATGAGATGTTGACATTGAGGATGTTTTTTGCAGGGATTAGATTAGTGAAAAGATTAAAATGGAAAGTCTTACAGCTGTAGTCGGAGGCCATGGCCGTGAAAGGTCGGTGGGCGTTCCCAGTCTTGCAGGACTTTCCTTGTAAATTTTACTTGTTGATGTTGCTGGATGTCAAACTATTTAGTTTATAAAATTTCAGTTGGAAGATAGTTTGGGGAGTAATATGGACGGGCACGGGGCGGGTGCAATCTAATGTTATACAGAAAATTGGCGGAGAGTTTAACGCAAAGGCGCGAAGTCGCGGAGGGGTGGTTGGATGTATAGTATTTTATGGGGTTTGCTGAGATTAGAGGAGACGCAAAATCTTGCGTCTCTACGGGCCGGAACTCTTGTGAGGAGGGGGCGATTGGGAGTTGGTATGGAGAAGTGTTTTTTGGTTGTTTGTGGGGGGGATTTGACTATTATTGTTGGTGGTTGTATAAATATAGTGAAAAGGAAATAGTAACAAATATATATTATAAATAGGAGTTTGTATGGGACGGTTAATGGTTATTGTTGGTTTGATGGCTGGTTTGGTTGGTGTTGCGTGGGGAGAGCAGGCGGCTGATGGTGGTGACAGAGTTTATAAGGCGCTGGGGGGGGCGGCGGTGTATTCCAGTTCGCCGTATAAGGGAGATGATAGCCGGCTGCTGCCGATACCGATGTTTGTATATATGTCGGAAGAGTTTTACTTCTATGGGCTGGAAGCGGGATATGCGATTGCGGGCGATAGAGAAGCGGGGGTAGGATTGTATGCGATATTGTCTGGTAGGACGGAATATTATGACGAGAGTGACAGCTATATATTCGACGGGATGGGTAGCCGTCATGCGTCGATTGATGGCGGGTTGAGGCTTAAGGTTAATAAGGGAGATTATGAGCTGGAGGCCGGCGGGAAAGGTGATATACTTGGTGTTAGTAATGGCTATGAATTTTTTGGCGGGGTCTCGAGGCGGTTCACTAATGTGCTGGACTGTGATAAGCTGAGTATGCGGATCGGAGGCGGGTTGAGCTGGCGAAGTGAACAGCTGAACGATTATTATTTTGGGGTTGAAGATAGATATGCGACGGCTGGGCGGCCGGGTTATAGTGCCGGAGCCGGGCTCGATAGTAATATTGGAGTTGGGTTGAGCTATAAGATAAGTGATACCTGTACTCTGCAGAATATGATCAATGTTGAGTTTCTCAGTAGTGAGATAGATGATAGCCCGCTGGTTGATGATGATGTGGTTTATTCGGTGATGGTTGGGGTTGTTTGGGAGATATGATGAAGATGGTTAAAGGTGAAAAGGTGGAAAGTGCGAAGTGCGAAGTGCGAAGATTTTTTTTGGACGGAATAACCGACCGGGTACGGTCTGGATTTTGGAGCCAGCTCCGGTTTATCGGAGACAGATCGAGGGGAGGTATGTATCGGCTGGTAAAGGGAGTTCATTCTCCAGTTGCGTGGGAGTGGGGCATAAAAGAGTTAAGAGTTTTTTTATCCACGGATTTATTGAAAGGGGTTCGCTACCGCGAACTGCTGATTGATTAATTAACGCAGATTTAAGAGAGATAATAATTAGGAAGAGGATTAAGAGTTTAACGCGAAGATGCAGATTCGCAGAGTCCTATGTGTGTTGACATAAGGGTTCAGTTGGTTGGAAAGTATGGAAGAAGACTAAAGAACCCGATTAAGGGCGTGTTTCCCAAAAGAAAAAGTCAGAATATTGTGTGATTTGTATACCAGATTATTTGAGATGGTTGGCAAAGTTATGCCAAGAATCACAAGTCCCGATGCGCTTCGGGACTTATGCTACTCATGGGCAATACGCCCTTAAGGGCGTGTGCCCAAAAGAGAAAGTCAATATTTTGTGTAACTTTCATTTAATAATTCTTAATATATTTTGCAATGCAATACCAAGAATCTCAAGCAAGGATGCTTGAGCTACCTAAAAGGAAGAAGACTAAAGAATCCCGATGTACATCGGGAGAAGGCCGGAACTCCTGCGCGAGGGGGGATTGGAATAGGTGGATATGATCGAGGTAAATGAGAAGGTGGTGGTGTTTGATGGTCTTCCGGCGGGGCTGGAGGGTTTGCGGATACTGCATGTTAGTGATTTTCATACGCGTGGTTTTGGCAGGGCGGAACAGGCGGTGTATGATAGTATGCGGCGGCTGGAGCCGGATATGGTAGTGGTGAGCGGAGATTTTTGTAATCATTTTGGATTTTCTGGTAGTTTGTTCAAGTCCAGTACGCAGGAGGATGATCATGATTATCCGTTTATCTCTCGACATGGGATATGGCTGCCGCCGGAGATCGATACGGCGATGGAGGTTGTGGGTCGGCTGCTGGAAGGTTTTGAATGTCCGCTAGGTGTGTGGGCCGGGAAAGGGAATCATGATCCGTCGGAGTTGGTGAGGCGGATGGGTGAGCTGCCGATACGGTTTTTGGTGGATAGTTCTGAAGTGGTGGAGTATAACGGGGTGAAGCTGGCGGTGGCAGGTGTGGACTGTTCGAGTAGGAAGAGTACTGATCTGGTAACGCTGTTGAAAGGGGTGGGAGATAATGATTTTACGATTGGGATTTCACATTATCCGGAATATGGCGAGGCTCTGATCGCGGGCGGGTGTCGGCTGGTGCTGAGTGGTCATACGCACGGAGGTCAGATATGTCTGCCGGGAGGTAAGCCGTTGATGACGCATAGCCGGACGGGTAATGTGTACGGCGGTGGGGTGGTTGCGTTTCTAAATGGCTGGGTGCATGTCTCGAGAGGGACGGGTAAGGTTATGCTGCCGGTGCGGGTGAATTGTCCGCCGGAGGTTACGATGTTGGTTTTGGAGAATGGTAAAAAGTGAGAAGGTAAAAGGTAAAAGGTAAGTGGATTCGCCTTTTGGGCGGAGGGTGGTTTAAAATAATAGAAGAGTATGACGCAAAGAAACGCAAAGATGAAGAATTTATTGATAGGGTGATAGGATTTTTAGGATAAGAAAAGAAGAAGAGTTAAGAATCTCAAGCAAGATGTGTGCGATACCTTTCGGGATATCTACCATCTAGGAAAAGGTTAGAGCCAGCAGCCGGGGTCTTTGGAGTGGTAGTTGTTGGTTAGTGCGTAGGAAAGGCATTTCAGGCCGGATTTGCAATGTTGGTGGTAGATGCATTTCAGGCAGTTGGGGTCGAGTGTGTTGGGGTTTCTTATATCGTTTAGGATGGTGCTTTCGTGATATATTGTTTCAATATTTGAGTGGAGTAGGTTGCCAGAGTCGATCGGTAATCTTCGGCATGGGAAAATGGTACCGTCAGGCATAAGGGTCATGAGCGAGTCGCCGGCGGAGCAGCTATAGGGCTGAGTTTTGCTGTACAGGAATTGCAGGGCACGGTTAGCGGCAACATCCGTTTTATTGAATGGTATGAATTTTGATATCAGTCGCTGGATGTTGATGTTTTTTATATAAGCTTTGGTCTGTTGGGTGGATAAAACATCCATTGATTTTCCATTACCAGCGGGGATGAGTCTGTCAGTCCAAATTTTGTTGACCTTTAGTTTTCTGGCGAGCTTAACGACATGTTTGAAGTCAGCTATATTATTTTTAGTAGCGGTAAAGGAGATCATAGACGGTATATTGTTTTGGTTGATCTTTTTTATGCCGTCAACGGCTCTGGTGAAAGAGTGATCGCCTCTGATATTGTTATGAGTATTTTCTGAGCCGTCGATGCTAATCTGAATGAATTTTAGTTTTTGATATTTATTTTGGAAAAAGCTATCAGGGATCATTGTGCCGTTGGAAAGGATGGCGAAGCTGTTTATGGTTTTACTGGTTTCAAGGTAATCGAGAATTTGCGAGAAATCGTTTCGTATAAAAGGTTCGCCGCCGGTGATATTTATGTGGAACGGTAATCTGGTATTATTCTTTCGCCATTTTCTGATAAGAGCTTCGAACTGAGCGGCGAATGATAGCAGGGTGTCAAGAGGCAGGTCTGGACAGGTATTTTCCTGATAACAGTGTTTACACGAGAGGTTGCAGCGATCTGTAATGTGCCATTGCAGTATGAATTTGTCAGGTATATGTTTAGAGTTATGAGTCATGGTTTAGTCGCCGCCGCAGCCTCCGCAACCACCACCGCAACCACCGCCAGCGCAGCCGCCGCTACATGCGGAGCCAGAACAGCCGCTGCATCCGTAAGTAGTAGCATAGCTGTTAGAATTGCTAAACCAGCCACTTTTAACGGGTTGGCTTTGAATTTTGAAATGCGACATGAAAAGCGGGTCGATACAGGCAGCTCCGAAAAGCAGGACAGGTAAGAAATTATCGTCCTGATCTGATGGCATGGCAGATCTTGCCCAGTTGAAATGAGATTTCGTTTTACGTAACAGCTTTTTACCTATCCATGATAGTCTGAACCCTGGAATGATAGTAAAGAAATATGCAATTGAGAAAAAAGTTAATAATAAAGCCAGGTAGGTAACCGGTTTTTGTCTGGAAATGCCGAGTGAAAGTTTGGTGATACCAATTCCGGCCATGATCGAAAAGAAAATAATAGCATTGAAGAAGAAAAGAGTTTTGTCTGCCATGTTTTTTAGCATGTTATTATCTTTAAGGCTTTGATAGCTGGCGTTTATGAAGGGTTCGGCTTTTTCTTTCAGTTTAGTGTCGGCTAGGATCGATTTTGAGCTGCCGTAAGTATCGGCAATAGAATCGTAGACCGCTTTTTCCAGACCTTGCAAGATGATAGGCTTGGGAGTGGGGGTTATGTGCAGGAACGGGCTGTTTTCTTTTATTGGCTCGATGGTTATAAGTTTTTTATGCCATAGATTCTGGATGACGGCTAGTATTATCTCATCGTAAGATTTATTGTTTAATAGTGCAATTTCAACGGGTGCTAGGCTGCTATCGTTGGAGATATTCTGGAAAAAAGTTCTGTCAAGTCTGGTGAAAAGCCAGGCGACTATTATGCAGGCGATAGAAAAGATGGAATAATATTTCAGGAAGTCAGGACCTGGTATTTGTTGAATGTAGTCAATCATATAGGTAACTCAATATTGATGTTATAAAAGATAGTGATCTTACGCCAAAACAATATGGTAATATTATAGCTTTTATTTATTTTAATTCAATTGTGGATTTTTGGGGGATAACTAAATGGTAAAAAGTGAGAAGGTAAAAGGTGAAAAAGTGAAAAAGTGAAAAAGTGAAAAAGTGAAAAGGTAAAAGTAGTGGATTCGCCCTTTGGGCGAGCGTGGTTTAAATGGTGGGGACGGAAGGGGGGAAAAAGCGTTGTTATGGGTGGGGATTTAGGGTAGAATTAGTGGGTAATATTGTTATATCTACTTGAAAATCATATGAAAGGTTGTTTTATGAGGATTTATCAGATCTATCTTGTTCTGTTTTGTGGCGTTTTGCTTTTGGTTGGTGGTTGTCAGGGTATGTTTTCAGAGAAGAAGGCAAGTTTGATGGACTATGACGCAGAGGCGAAAGAGCTGCTGGCGAAGATGACTTTGGATGAGAAGATAGGTCAGATGATCCAGTCAGAGACTACGGGAATGAAAGACTGGTCGGATATTGAGACATATTATTTGGGTTCGGTATTGGCTGGCGGTAGTGCAGACCCGAAAAGTGGTAATGATCCGGCGAGCTGGGCGACGGAATTTGAGACTGTAATGGCTCATTCGATGAAGACCAGACTGAAGATACCGGTATTGTTCGGTATTGACGCGGTGCATGGTCATAGTAATATTGTGGGAGCGACGATTTTCCCGCATAATATTGGGCTTGGTTGTACAGGTAGTGCAGAACTTGTGGAAAAGTGTGCACATGCGACAGCGGTCGAGATGAAGGCGACAGGAATACATTGGGCGTTTGCACCATGTGTGACTGTGCCGCAGGATGAAAGATGGGGCCGCAGTTACGAAGGATTCTCTGAGAATGCTGAGCTGGTAAGTGAGCTGGGCGCTGCAGCGGTGAAGGGTTTGCAGGGTGACGGTCTGGCAGCGAGTGATTCGGTATTGTCATGTGCCAAGCATTTTGCCGGTGACGGCGGAACGGCGGTTGGCAGTAGTACACTTGATGGCGGGATAATGGATCAGGGCGATACCCGTTGTGATGAAGAAGTGTTCCGTGCTATCCATTTGAAGCCTTACGGGCCGGCAATTGCGGCGGGAACAGCGTCGATCATGCCGTCGTATAGCAGCTGGAACGGTCTGAAGTGTTCGGCGAGTAAATATCTGCTGACCGATGTACTCAAGAAAGAGCTAGGTTTTGACGGATTTTTGATCTCGGATTATGAAGCGATCAAGCAGATCGACCCTGATTTCAAGAAGGCTATCGGGATAAGTGTTAATGCTGGAATGGATATGGCGATGGAGCCAGGTAGGTATCGAGAGTTCTTTAAGAATCTGAAGGAGCTGGTCGAAGAAGGGACAGTGCCGATGAGTCGTATTGACGATGCGGTGACCAGGATATTGCGTGTAAAGATCGCGATGGGTATGATGGCGGATGGTTATGATTATCATGCCGATAGAGCGAAGATGGCTGTGATCGGCTGTAAGGAGCATAGAGAGATAGCTAGGCAGGCGGTACGTGAATCGCTGGTGCTATTGAAGAATGATGATAAGCTGCTGCCATTGGATAAGGGAGCTGGTAAGGTGTTTGTGGCTGGTGTGAGTGCTGATAATATTGGCGATCAGTGCGGCGGCTGGACTATTGACTGGCAGGGCAGGAGCGGAGATATAACAGATGGTACTACCTTATTAGAGGCTGTTAAGGCGACAGTGTCAGAAGATACGGAGGTAGTTTATTCTGCTGGCGGCGAAGGGGCCAAGGGAGCGGATGTTGCGATCGTAGTGGTTGGCGAGAAGCCATACGCAGAGATGAGAGGCGATCGTGCTAATCTGGTGATAAGTGAAGAAGATAAGTCGGTAGTAAGGAAGGTTAAGGCTAGTGGTGTGCCGATGGTGGTAGTGCTATATTCTGGCAGGCCGATAGTGATTAATGATATATTAGGTGATTCGGACGCGTTTGTCGCGGGTTGGCTGCCTGGGACAGAAGGTGAAGGGTTGACTGATGTATTGTTTGGCGATTATGGGTCGAGCGGAAAGCTGTCGTTTACCTGGCCTAGAGATATGTCGCAGGTACCTATTAATGTTGGCGATGGTAAGGCTGATGCTCTGTTTGAGTATGGGTTTGGGTTGGAGACTTTTGAAAAGTAAAAGGTGAAAAGGTAAAAGGTAAAAGTTTTTTTGTTTCGCCCTTTGGGCGAGATGGATTTTGATGTGAATAGCCTCTGCAGTTGACTGTGGGGGCTTTTTTTGTGGGGTGGTGATGTTTGATTGTTGTGTTGCTTGTATACCGGATAATTTGAGATGGTTGGCGAAGTTATACGAAGAATCACAAGTCCCGATGTGCTTCGGGACTTGTGCTACCTAAAAAAAATAGCCTTCTGAAGCTTGCGCTTCAGAAAGGCTTTTTGAAAAAGGAGGTCTGGTCCGGTATTGTAATCTTGCTCTGTAAGGCTTTACGGTTTGTAAAGTTTAGGAGTTCGATTTAAATTGTTTGTTAAGTCGGCAATTCTAGCGTGTTTATGTTAGTGCCGTATTAGTGGTGGGTTAAATGGTGGGTTTCAAACGGGTAAATTTTCAACTGGTTTGTTCTTTTTGTCAACCAGCAGAATATTTGGTTTGAAGTTTTTCGCCTGTTCAAGTTCCATTTCCGCCCATGCCATGATGATAACTTCATCGCCGGCACTGACTAAATGGGCGGCAGCGCCATTTGAGCAGATCACGCCACTATTGGCAGGCCCAGGGATAACGTACGTTTCGTGACGGGAGCCGTTAGACATATTAGCGATTAAAACTACTTCGTTTTCCAATAGGCCAGCCTGCTCCATGAGGTTGCGGTCTATGGTGATACTGCCGTAGTAATCGAGGTTGGCCTCGGTTACGGTCGCTCTATGAATTTTTGACTTTAATACCCTGATACGCATGTTCTTACCGGTGGGACTTAATTAGTGGGTCTCATACAATGTATACTGCCTTAGTATCCATTAAGCCAAGAAATTATACATGATTAACCAGAGTTTGTCCAATATATATTTGTGAATATGGGTGAATAGTTGAGAAAAGTGTTAAGATAGGTGGTTTGGCGGGTGGGTATTTCGGTTTGGGAGGGGTGTATAGGTGGGGAAGTGTGGAAGTGCAGAAGTGCAGAGGTGCAAAAGTGAAGAAGTGAAGAAGTGAAGAGGTGAAGAGGTGAAGAAGGGGGGGAGGTTGGAAAGAGATGTGGGGGATTGGGGGTTGGGTGTTATTTTGCTGGAAAAATGGGGTAATGTGAATATAATTGCGTATTATGCTAAACTTGCATAAAGTGCTGTTTAGGAATCAATTTACGAAGAGCAAGAAAGATCTATGGCCGGCTGCATGGCGGCGTTATTTAAAGATTAAAACGGAAGCAGAGCGTTTATGAGATTTATTTCGATGATCCGTAATGGGAAAGGCGGCATAAGCCGGGCGGCCCTGTTATTATTATTTACTTTTTCTAGTGCAGGTTATTGTCAATCGGCTGGTGATCTTGCCAGTGGCGGTAAGCTGCTGGTTAAGCTGAATAATGAGTTCAAGTCGCGTCATATGGCGGACGGCAGCGATGTATTTATATGCAGCGGTGGCTTTTACGCTAGTCGGGAAGCGGGCGAGCGAAATCCAGGTGTTGAGTTTCGGGCTGGAAATGCGGTTATATTTTACTCTCAGAGCGGGTTGATGGAGTCGCTGCAGGGTGGTAATAACGAAGCTGCGATCGATTCGCCGTTAGGGATATATCTAGAAAGTGATGTTCGGGTTTCAGTTGACCGGATAGATACCGGTAGCGGTCTGGCGTTAAAAGATAATGTATTTACGGCAGATAAGGTATATTATGATTTTCGCAAGGGCGAGCTATATGTATTAGACGGGGTATTGCGATTTGACCTTGGGCCGGAGGAGCTTCCGATCTATCTGCGAGCTGAGGAGATCCGCCAGCTGGATAAGTCGTATATTGAGGCTCGTAAAGTGAAGTTGAGTAATGACTCGTTCCATGAACCGCATTTATGGCTGGGAGCTGATAAGATCGCGATCGATCAGGACCCGCCGGCGAATAAGGATGGCGAAAAGATCCCTCAGATGGAAGTTGAAGATCTGACATTGAACGCTGAGGGAGTTGGTACATTGTTCTGGTGGCCGCATGGCGGGGGCGAGCTGTCAGGGGCACCGATGCCCTTGAAGAGTTTGAGTTCAGGAATTAATTCTGAATATGGCTTTTCGCTTGAGACTGCGTGGGATCTACCTTGGCTGCTGGGGTATAAGGAGCCGGAGGGAAGTAATACTCGTCTGCTATTGGACGGTTATACGAAGCGTGGCCCGGCGGTGGGAATCGATTCAGAATATCGAAATGATGATTCGTTTGGCACGATAAGAAGTTATCTGGTGAATGATTCCGGTGAGGATCGGCTGGGAAGATTGGAGTCACGTTATGATGTTCCGCCGGACGATGTATTTCGCGGCCGGATAAAGTGGGAGCATCGTCAGTATTTGCCGCAGAACTGGCAGGCGACAGTTCGGGTGAACTATCTGAGTGATAAGAATTTTCTGGAGAACTGGTATGAGCGGGAGTTTGACCGTGAGCCAGAGCCAGAGACATCGGTATATTTGAAACAGCAGGAGAATAACTGGGCATTTGATTTTCTGTATGGCTTCCATTTGAACGAATTTGCCTATGATTATGTAAATGAGCCGAAAGCGGGCTTTTATCTGGCAGGTCAGGACTTGTTCGATGCGTTTGTGTATCAGCATGACGGCTATGTGGCACGATATCAGGAGATCGCGGGCGAGCGTTTGGTGCCGGGTCTGAATGGAATCGAAGAGCCGACAATGTTCCCTGGTATGTTGAACCCGAATCGTACCGCATTTGGCGTGAGTCGTCATGAGTTGACATTGCCGCTGAATATTGGTTCGTTCAATTTTGTACCGACTGCGATCGGGACTTATGTGTACAGCGATTATGAAGGGGCTAATGGCTTCGACTATGAGCCGGGCAGGAACGATGATTTTGTACAGGGCGTTTACGGTTTCCGCAGTTCGATGCAGTTTTGGAGTCTGGACCGTTCGGCGAAGTCTGATCTGTTCGATATAGATGGTATCCGTCATATCGTACGTCCAGAAGTGAATATGTTCTGGTCAGATACGACGCTGGACGATTTTGAAAGTCAGGATATTTTCAATTTTAATTTGAAGCAGAGATGGCAGACGAAGCGTGGGCCAGAGGGTAATAAGCGTGTAGTCGATGTATTTAAGTTTAATGCCGGTGTAACGTATGTGACAGATGATGTAGAAAATAGTGAGCTGCCGGGCAGATATATCTATTCTCGTCCTGATTATCAGTTTAGTTTTGAGCCGTACGCGAATTATGATTTGTTTAACCTGGGTTTGACCGAGCGTCAGCAGGTGAATCAGGCGATGCATAATTTTGCTAACTCCGATTGGGGTTGGAATATATCTGATATGGCGGAATATAGCGGTGGTTTGAATTATAATCTGACCGACTCTGAGGTGAGCTATATAGATAATGCATTGTCAGTTCAGCATAGTTCACAGGTGAGATATTTTATCGGGCATCGGTATCTGGCTAATGGCGATGCGTTCAAGGATGAGCCGGCCCAGTATTTGACGGCTGGCAGCAGCTATAAGCTGAACCCAAAGTATAGTATCTCAGTTTCGACCCAATATGATATTGAGAATGCGACTGGTGCATATACCAGAGTTGTGGTATTGCGAAAGCTGCCGGGCTGGACGACAGCGTTTAGTGCTGGTTGGGATTCGATACGGGGGAGCGGTTCGTTCCAGATCGGTTTCTGGCCTGATAATTATGATAAGGCGGTAGTCGGTAGCCGGAGATTTACTAAGCTGGCGCCGTGATGGGAATTGGTGAAAGGTGAAAAGTGCGAAGTGGAGAAGTGCGAAGTGCATAAGTGAAGAAGTGAAGAAGTGAAGAAGTGAAGAAGTGAAGAAGTGGGAGACGCAAGGTATTGCGTCTCTACGGGAGGGGAAGAAGATTTTAACGCAAAGGCGCGAAGACGCAAAGATTTGGTTGGCAATTGGGAGTTAGTTTGAAATGATGGTATTATAAAGAGTTTTTAGAACCACAGATGAACACGGATGAACGCAGATAAGAGGAAGCTGGGGAGATGCGAGGTACATAGCAGCCGCAAAGGATGGGAAGAAGAAAATTGGCTAGGATGGTAGGATTTATAGGATAAGAGGAAGAGGAGATTATTTCTCGCAGAGGCGCGAAGGCGCAGAGGGAAGAAAAGTAAATAGAAGAGTTTGACGCGAAGACGCAAAGGCTTGGTTGGAGATGTAGGTATTTTATAGGGTTTGTGGTTTGATTGGAAAGTAAGGAAGAAGACTGGAGAATCCCGACGTGTATCGGGAAACTCTTGCGAGGGGATTTGGTTGGCGATGACGGGGGTAGGGATTTGTTGTGGGGTGGTGTAAGTATTGGAATTGTAGGGGCTTATGTTTTGGGTCTCTTAAAATATTATTTTTTTGTCTAAAATGAGCATTAGGAAGTTATATAGTATAGAATGGTTTTATCTAACGAATTAAAAAGGATAATCGTTCGCTGCCCGAACTGGGTAGGAGATATAGTAATGGCAACCCCGGTTTTTACAGCTTTGCGAGAGCGGTACCCGGAAGCCAGGATAGCGTGCCTGATCCGCAGCTATGCCCAGAAAATAGTCGCCGATAGCGGCTGGTTCGATGAGGTAATAGCGATAGACGATAAGAGCAAGGAAGGGCGGCAGGCCCAGAAGGATGCGATAAGATCATTTTCCCCGGAAGCTGCTATTGTAATGCCCAATAGTTGGAGTTCGGTGTTGCCGCTATGGCGAGCGGGATGCCGTAAGATTTACGGGTATAAGCGCAACGGGCGTAGTATAATACTCAAGGACGGTCCTAAGCCGTTGCGAGAGAATGGCAAGATCAAAGCTATTCCAACGACTGATTATTATGTTGAGCTGGGCAGGTACCTGGGCTTGACTATGCCGGAGACTGTTCAGCCGCATCTGGTGATAAGTGGCCAGCTGCAAGAGCGGGCAGAGAAGATATATTCTAAGTATAATATAACCGCGGGCGATATGGTGATCGGCCTGAACCCGGGGGCGAGCTTTGGCTCTAGTAAATGCTGGCCGACCGAATATTATGCCCGGCTGGCAGAGATGCTAGAGAAGCATTATTGCTGCAGATTGTTCATGTTTACGGCCCCGGGCGAAGAAGAGATCGCACGTGAGATAATGGCCGAGACGACAGCATCGGTAATAGATATGCGAGATGAAGGGCTTGACCTTGACCTGCTCAAGCCGTTGATAAAGAGATGCTCGCTGCTGGTGACAAATGATACGGGTCCGCGACATTATGCGGTGGCGTTGGATGTGTCGGTAGCGGTGATATTTGGCTCTACAGACCCTGGTTTGACGGCGTCGAATCTGGAGAAGACAGCGACGATAAGGGTGGATATAGAATGTTCGCCATGTCAGCAGAAGAAGTGTCCGCTGGAGCATCATAAATGTATGAAGGAGCTTCTACCTGATGTGGTATTTGCCCAGGTAAGAGAGCTGCTGGAACGAAGTAATAAATAGCTCAATGTATTGTGGCTGTGTATATTGTATATACGGATGGCAATGTATAGTTTTGGCTAGACTGTTTAGTAACAAGAAAAAAGTAACAAGTAATAAGCTGTGGTGCCCGCTGGGCGGACGTTTGATCATGGCGGAGCGAATAGTCAAGTTTGTTATGAATTTGGTACTGACAGTTTAGCAGATGAGTTATTTAGATTGGTAATTATAGATTAGTAATTAGGATAACTCGAGAGTTGTGACATTGGTAAAATGTTGCGGCGATGTTTGCTATGCATAATCATTTTGAGACAGTACAGTATAGTCCGCGTTTAATAGCGTGGGAGGTAACGCGGCGTTGTAATATGCATTGTCAGCATTGCAGGGCGGGAGCGTGTGATCGAGATTATCCGGGTGAGTTGAGTACTCAGGAGTGTCGGAGGGTACTGGATAATATATCAAGTTTTTCAAGTCCGATCATAATTCTGACCGGTGGAGAGCCGATGCTGCGGCCGGATATCTATGAGATAGCGTCATATGGCAGTAGTCAGGGGCTGCGGATGGTGATGGCACCTTGCGGTTATCTGGTAGATGATGGATCGGTGGCGAAGATGAAAGAGTCGGGTATCGAGTGTATATCGCTATCGATAGATGGTGCCAGTGCCGAGAGTCATGATGCGTTTCGTGCGACAGAAGGAGCGTTTGACCGTGTTCGAGCGGCGGCGGTGACGGCTAGAGATGGCGGTCTGGATTTTCAGATCAATACGACAATAACCCGAGGTAACCTGGCGGAGCTGCCTGCGATAATGGAGCTGGCACGCGAGCTGGGAGCGGTGACATTTAATCCATTCTTATTAGTTCCAACCGGACGAGGCGAGGCCCTGGCAGATCAGGAGCTAAGTGCAGATCAATATGAGAGTACACTTACATATCTGGCAGGCTGCGATAGCGAAGGTATGGCAGTGCGTGTAACGTGCGGGCCGCACTTTCAGCGGATAACGCGACAGCTGGGTAACGGCAGGCAGGGAAGCGGGCATCCGGGCGGCGGTAAGGTTCAGGGTGCGGGCTGTATGGGTGGTAAGAGCTTCGCTTTTATCAGTCATGTGGGCAGAGTACAGATCTGTGGGTTTCTGGAAGAGTCGGCAGGTGAGCTGAAAGAGAATGGGTTCGACTTTGAAAGTGTATGGCGTGATAGCGAGTTTTTCCGTAAGATACGAGATGTTGACAGTTATAGCGGTAAGTGCGGCTATTGTGAATATCGTAAGGTATGCGGCGGGTGTCGGGCGAGAGCGTGGGCTGCTGACGGGGATTGGCTGGGATCGGAGCCGTATTGTAGTTATGAGCCGGAGAAGAAGAGGTAAAAGGTAAAAAGTTGTGGATTCGCCCTGCGGGCGATGGTGGTTTTAGTATTGTTTTATCCACAGATTTGTTAAGAGGTGTTCGCTACCGCGAACTGCTGATTGATTAATTTACGCAGATTTAAGAAGAGAATTAAGAGTTTAACGCAAAGGCGCAGAGACGCAAAGGGTTGGTTGGCGGGACAAAGTGTGAGGGGTTTATGATTTGGATGGGAAGTAAGGAAGAAGGGGAAAGAATCCCGACGTGTATCGGAAACTCTTGCGTGGGGAGATTATGGGAGACGTAATATGTTGCGTCTCTACGTGGCGTGAGGTGTGTGTTTGATTGAAATGATGCCGCAGGAGCGGTTTCAGATAAGGCTATTTATTTTAGGAGATCTATGATGTTAAGAAAAGTTTTTGTTTTGACGTCGCTTATGGCAGCTTTACTGGTGTCAGAAGTTCAGGCGGCGAAAGTGTATTTGTCTGACCTTGATATTGGCAAGTGTCAGCAGGGCTGGGGTGAGCCTGGTAAGGATGTTAGTGTTGACGGTAATGCGTTGACAATTGGCGGTAAGGGTTTTAGTCGTGGTTTTGGAACTCATGCCGGCAGTGAATTGTACTTGAAGCTGGATGGTCAGGTAAAGAGCTTTAGTGCGATGGTTGGTGTTGATGGTGAGACAGGCGATAAAGGGTCAGTAAACTTTTTTGTCTATGGCGATAATAATGAGCTGCTGAAGACGAGGGTGTTTAAGGGCGGCGATGCGGCGGAGCTTATCTCTGTGAATCTGACAGGGGTGAAGGAATTGGTTCTGGTAGTTGGTTCGGGTGAGGGCGGTATTGATTTTGACCATGCAGATTGGGCGGAAGCGGTATTTGAATATAATGGTTCCGCACCAGTTACCATAGATCGTCCGGTAGAAGAGAAGTATATTTTGACACCGAAAGCACCGGCGAGCCCGAGGATCAATTCGGCGAGTATTTTTGGTGTTCGTCCTGGTAGTCCGGTACTGTATACGGTAGCGGCGACAGGTGACAGGCCGATGGCATTCAGTGCAAGTGGTTTGCCAGAAGGTGTTACATTGAATAAGAAGAACGGCCAGCTGCGTGGTAAGGTGATGGAGCGTGGCAGCTATGATATTGTATTTACTGCAAAGAATAAACTTGGTAAGGTAACAAAAGAGTTTAAGCTGGTAGTAGGTGATAAGATAGCACTTACCCCTCCGATGGGCTGGAATAGCTGGAATTGCTGGGGTTGTGCGATAGATGAGGCTAAGATCCGTGATAGTGCCCAGTGGATGATCAAGAGCGGATTGATCGATCATGGCTGGCAGTATATTAATATTGATGACTGCTGGATGGTGAAGCTTGATAGTGATGATGAGATTCTGGGTGGTAAGCGTCGTGATGATGATGGGTATCTGCTGACAAATAAGCATTTTCCAGATATGCGTGCTCTGACCGATTATATTCATGGTCTGGGTCTGAAGACCGGAATCTATATTTCGCCGGGTCCGTCAACCTGTGCTGGTTATGAAGGCAGCTATAAACATGAGAAGGAAGATGCTGAGAGTTTTGCGATGTGGGGCTTTGACTATCTGAAGTATGACTGGTGCGGCTATTCCTCGGTTGAAAATGAACGAGATCGCTATGCATTGAGATTGCCATATATTCATATGAAGTGGTATCTGCAGCAGCAGGATCGTGATATTGTATATTCACTGTGCCAGTATGGTATGGGTGATGTTTGGGAATGGGGTGAAGAAGTTGGCGGTAACTGCTGGCGTACGACCGGTGATATATTTGATAACTGGGGTAGTATGAGCAGTATCGGCTTTTCACAGGATAAGGCTTCGCCGTATGCGGGGCCAGGGCATTGGAATGACCCTGATATGCTGGTGGTAGGAAAAGTTGGCTGGGGTCCGAACCTGCATGATAGTCGCCTGACACCGAATGAGCAGTATACGCATATAAGTTTGTGGAGTCTGCTGTCGTCTCCGATGCTAATCGGTTGTGATCTGAGCCAGCTGGATGATTTTACAATGAATCTACTGACGAATAATGAAGTTAACGCAGTTAATCAGGATCCGCTGGGCAAGACAGCGTTACCGGTATCGAAGGTGGGTGACTGTGAAGTATGGAGTCGTCCGCTGGCAGATGGTTCGCTGGCAGTTGGTCTGTTCAATCGTGGTTTTGCGGCAATGGAGGTTACAGCTGATTTTGCTGACCTGGGTATTAATGGTAAGTATACCGTTCGTGACCTGTGGCGTCAGAAGGATCTGGGCGAGTTCAGCGGTAGTTTCAGTAGAGTTGTACCTCGTCATGGCGTTGTATTTGTGCGGGTGTATAAGAAATGAAGAAAGGTAGTAAGGTTGTAAGGAAGAAAGGTTGTAAGGGGAGGTTTCGCCTTGCGGGCGAGGCTGAACTATGATTTGATTCCGTATAATCTGTTGTTTTGGATTTTAGGCCGATGCTCTTTTGGGGGTGTCGGCTTTTTTTTTGAGTAAAAGGTAAAAAAGTGAAAGGTAAAAGGTTGTGGGTTCGCCCTGCGGGCGATGGTGGTTAATGTTTTTTACCATGAAGTTCATAGGGCGGTCAAGCCGCAACCAAAAGTAATAAGAAACAAGAAATAAGAAATAAGCTCCGGTTTCTCGCTATGCTCGAGGCTAATTTATTTAAGAGTTCGTATGTTTGCGGTATGGTTATTGATCTCTAATGCTAAATGAGTTACTGATGTTACAAGAAATAGTCGAACATAAAAAACAATGTTTTGGGAGATAGTAGTATGGAGGGCTTAGGGCGGTCGAGCCGCAACCAAAAGTTTTATGTAGGAAGAGAATTAAGATTTTAACGCAAAGGCGCCAGGTCGCAAAGATTTGGTTGGCGATTTGGGAGTTAGTTTGAAATGATGGCATTCAGAAGAGTTTTTTGGAACCACTGATGAACGCGGATGGACACGGATAAGGGGAAGCTGGGGAGATACGAGGTACATAAGCAGCCGCAATTGGGGAAGAAGATGATAATCAGGATAGCGAATTAAGGTTATTGATCTGCAAAGTTCGTGTGCTTTTAACAAGAATGTAACGTGCAATTATTTAGCAAGTTAGATCGAGTGTAAAAAATAATAACACACAAAAAACAAGAAAATGATGGATAGTAGTATGAAGAAAGAAGAAGATTTTTGTCCACAGATTTTTTTTAAGGGGTTCGCTACCGCGAACTGCTGATTGATTAATTTACACAGATTTTAGAAGAAGAATTAAGAAGATTTTAACGCAAAGGCGCGAAGTCGCAAAGAGTTGGTTGGAGGTGTAGGATTTATGGCATTTGTGATTTGGTTGGGAAGTAAGGAAGAAGACTTAAGAACCCGATTAATCGGGAACTCTTGCGTGGGGGGTTAGATGGGTAGGGTTATGGTGAAGGTTGAGCCTTGGTTGGGGGAGCTGGTGACGGTTATTTTGCCGTTGTGTCTTTCTATTATGCGGTTGGCGATGTCTAGTCCGAGTCCGCTGCCCATGCCGGTTGGCTTGGTGGTGAATAGCGGAGTGAAGATGAGCGGGATGTTTTCAGGTGATATGCCGCATCCGGAATCGGTGAAGGTCAGGACGATATTACTATCGATATGTTTGAGAGAAATGGCTAGTGTGCCGGAGCCTTCCATAGCCTGGATAGCGTTATGTATGAGGTTTGTCCAAACCTGACAGAGTTCGTTGGATTTACAGAGAATATGGGGTACATCGTCGAGGTCCAGGTTTAGTTCTATGCCGTGTTTGATCATGTTGTTGCTGATGATAAGAGAAGTTTCGAGGCTCCTTTTAACATCGCCGAGGATATCGGCGTCAGATTCATTTGAGCGTGCGTATTCCTTGAGTGCGAATACTATGCGTGACGATTGGTTTATAGCCTGCTGGATGATGGAATTGCCCTGATAGATAGAGGCGATCTTGTCGAGCAGGTCTAGTAAAGTTTCGCTTTCGGGCTGCTGGAAGAGGGGGATGAACTCCTGATAGTTTTCGGTTAGTCCGAAGTTTGTGATCAGTTCGGCGAGCTCGTTAGGGTCGCAGGTTACTGTGCCGTCGAGCTCTTCGGAAATTGATTTATTCAGCTGGCGCTGGATGCGGGTAGAGAGCATATTCTGGGGGAGGCTGGAGAAGTGTTTGATGAGTTTGTCGATCTCTGTTTTGTTTTTTAACAGTACGCTGGAGTATTCTCTGACGGCGGGTAGTATGTCGTCGAAATATTGTTTGATAATGGTATTTGATGAGCCGATGGCACCTAGCGGGGTATTGATCTCGTGTGCTATATTGGAGGCGAGCAGACCGATCGAGGCCATTTTTTCAGACTGTACTAGCTGGGTCTGAGCGTTTTTGAGTTCGAGCTCGGTTTTAATTCTTTCTTCAACTTCACTTTCGAGCAGTTTGTTTTTGTTTTCGAGTTCGTCGGTTCTTTGTTTGACTTCCTTTTGCAGGGTGAGGTTATAGTTTTTGACTATTTCTTCGGCCTTTTTACTTTCGTTGATAAGGTGTGCCTGCTGTACGTTTTGGTAGGCAGTATTTGACAGCTGGTTGGCTAAAGAGTAAAGGGAATTTGCTATGGAGTTGAAATGCTCCTGAGTAATAGTTGGTATTTCAAAATAGGCGTCGATCTCCTGTTGGTCGGTTACGCCGATAGAGTTTAGGAATTTGACAGTTTCGGCATGGTCGGTAGATTCGAGTCTGACCTGACCGATGATCCAGTTTGCGATATGCTTACTGCCGACGGTTATGCGGGCACCGGCACTGAGAACTCTGCAATTTGAGCATGGCAGGGTAACCGGGCCAGAAATGTCATTTTTCAGAAGAGCGATATGGTTTTGTCGACAGAACTCATTTCTAAGAGCATCCGCTTTTTTGACAGTGGTGCAGAATCTGGTGTTTCTGCTAGGCTTGGTTACGGGTGTACCTTTTGGACATGTTATTACAGATGATACTCCAACAGCATCGGCGAAGAGGTTCTGGATGTTTTGTAATTCGTTTATATCGAATAGTTCGTAGATAGAGATACTAGTATTTTTTAGTGGCTGGGTTAGAGCCAGTACCCGTTTTTGCAGAGCTCTTTCATTGGCCTTTAGCTGGGTGATATCAATAGCGGTGAGAGTGATCCCTTTGTGTATATTGTTTGGGTCGAGTGGTGATGCGTTTAACATTACGTCGATAATGCACGAGTCTTTGCGTAGAGCCTGTATTTCGGCAGAGGCAAACCCTTCAGATTCGATAGTTTTGTAAGACTCGTTTATACGTTTATAATCCTGTTCGGTTGGGTATATTATCCTTGTGCTCTGTCCGAGTAGTTCGCCCGGTTCGTAGGCGAGCATGTCGGTGAAGAATTTATTGGTATAGGTGAAGTGTCTGCCAACGACAACACCTATGCCGCAGGGGGCAGCGGTGAAGATGCTCTGGAGCTGGTTTTGGCTGGCTTGCAGTTCTTCTTCGGTGAGTTTCAGGTCGGTGATGTCGCGACAGACGGAGAAGATTGCATCTATATTATTATATGAAATCCTTCTCGCGGTAACCTCGGTATTTATTTTATGGTTACTACTGGTAACGTGGATGGTTTCAAATCGAATAGAATTGCTCTGCTGATTGATGGATCTGATCTTTTCATTTATCTGATGGTCATTAAGGAACAGGTCGATATCGCTAACAGATTTTTTTACGAATTCGGAGGCAGTATAGCCATATCTCTGTAGGGCTTCGATGTTTGCGTCTATAATGTTGCCGTCGAGAGAAATGATAAAGATAGCATCTGAGATGGAGTCGAACAGGTTTTTATACTTTTGTTTTTCCCGGTCGAGTTCGTTTATCTTTTGCTGGAGCATGGGGTAGTAGCTTTTGCGCGCGGACTGTTTACCCATTCCGATAAGTTGTCTGATGACATCGTCGCTGGCATTATGAATATTATTCTGATTATTGTTGTTATCTGGCTTCTTCATAGATCAGTTCGATATCTCTCAGATTTGCTTTCCTTGGGTTAGTGTGGATGCAAGCATCTTTAACAGCTTTTTTAGCGAGTGTGATAACGTCGGCTTGTCTGACCCCGACAAGCTCTAGTCTTTTGGTAATGCCAACGGTATTTCTGAGCTGTCTGATATAGTTAAACAGGGCATTTTTGATCTGGGTGTTATTCATGCCGCGTATATCGATGTTAAGAGTCTGGGCGATGATCTTGAACTTATCGGGAGCGGCGTCGAAGTTGAAGTTTATAACATGCTCGAGCAGAAGCGAGTTGCATTCGCCGTGCGGCAGGTCGAGATATCCGCCGAGGCTATGTGCCATAGCATGAACAGCTCCTAGTACAGCATTGGAAAAAGCCAGACCGGCGTGCATACTGGCGGCTGTGATATTTTCTCTGAGCGTGAGGTTTAGCGGCTGGTTGATGGTTTCAGGCAGAGATTCACCGATAATCGAAATAGCGTGCAGGGCGTGCAGGTCGGTCATTTTAGAGCTGGCGGTCGAAACGAAGGCTTCGATGGCGTGTACGAGCGTGTCCATGCCGGTGCATGCGGTGAGATAGCTATCCATAGTAGTGGTGATCTCGGGGTCGATAAGGGCGACGTCTGGGATAATGCTCTTACTGACGATCGCCTTTTTGACCTTTTCCTGCTGGTCAGAGATAATACAGAACTGCGATACATCGGCAGAGGTACCGGCGGTAGAGGGTATAAAGATCATAGGCGGTAGCGGGATGGGGATTTTGTCGACACCTTCGTAGTCGAGGATATGGCCGTCGTTTGAAATGACGATGCCAATACCTTTGGCACAGTCCATGGGGCTGCCGCCGCCGATCGATACTATGCCGGAGCAGTTATTGGCCCTGAAGATCTCGGCGCCTTTCATAGTTTCTTCGGCCCTTGGGTTTGGGCTGACCTCAGAGAAAATGACATAATCGACGCCAGCGTCAGAGAGGGATGTTTCTATCTGTTTGACCCAGCCGTGATGTATGAGGCCGGGATCGGTAACAATAATGACTTTATCGAGCATGAAATTATTGCAATATTGACCTGCGAGCTTTCTGGCGCCGTTACCGAATATTATCTCGGGAGCCAGGAATTTTCTAAGATTTAATAGAGAATTCATATTATATTTCCCCAGGAGTATAAGATTATAGTAAAAGGTAAAAAGTATAAGGTGGAAGGCTTAGTCGGTTGAAATCGTTACTTTTTACGGTTATCAGTATTATTTTACGCTAGATTATAGGGCTTTTTATACTCCATATTCAATTATCCCATTATGTATTTAAATCGGCAGAAAAAGGCTGAAACTTTGGTTTTTAGTGGATAATGATTTTTACCATGAAGTTCATGGAGATCATGAAGGGGGGAGAAGATTTTTGTCCACAGATTTTTTTTAAGGGGTTCGCTACCGCGAACTGGTGATTGATTAATTGGCACAGATTTAAGAAGAATAATAATTCAAGAAGAGAATTAAGATTTTAACGCAAAGGCGCGAAGTCGCAAAGATTTGGTTGGTGATTTGGGGTTGGTTTGAAATGATGGTATTAAGAAGATTTTTTTTGGGAACCACGGATGAACGCAGATGGACACAGATAAGAGGGAGCTGGGGAGACGCAAGGTGCTTCGCACCCGCAAAGGAGGGGCTAGGATGCCAGGGTTATTAGGATAAGAAGAGGGAGAGAAGATTGGTTCTTGCAGAGGCGCGAAGGTGCAGAGGGTGCAGAGGGTGAAAATATAATAATATTATGAGTTTGACGCGAAAGAGTTGGTTGGCGGGCTGGGGGAGGGGGTGGAATATGTGATTTGGTCGGGAAGTAAGGTAAGGGGCTAGTTAGCAGCTTTTGAAGAGCATGAGGGAAAATGGTACATATAAAAGAAGAAGTTGGGGGATAGTCGTGAGAAGGGGGGTAAAATGATAAATAAGACTTGAATTTATGGTGGTTTATGGTCTATACTGATTAGGCGGCGTATGTGCCGAAGGGGAGATAGCAGGATAGTAGTATTGGAAAACATCACTATCGGCTGGCGAACCGTAAATGGGTTTAGGTCAAGTCGAGGGCCAGGTATTTTAAGAGTTTATGTGCCGGTTTTGTGATGTTAGTTTTTGAAGCTCTGCGAGCAGAGAAGAAAAGGTAAAACAATGTCCAGACTGGTAATGATATCGAATCGGCTTCCGGTGAGTGTTAGCCGTGGCGTAGACGGGAAATTAGTGTTTCATGATAGCGTTGGTGGTGTAGCGACAGGTATAGCGTCGCTGGAAGAGCCGAAAGAGCGATTGTGGATCGGCTGGCCGGGAATCCCGTCAAATGAGTTGAGTGAAGAGGAGAAGGACGAGGTGACAGAGGAGCTGTTTAAGCGTGGCTGTGCCCCTTTATTTTTGGATAATCGAGAGATAGATGAATTTTACGCGGGATTTTCAAATGAGACTATCTGGCCATTGTTTCATTATTTTTCGGCGTCATCGAAGTTTTGTGAAGAGCATTTCCAGACGTATCGTCATGTGAATCAGTTATTTTGTGATGAGGCAGTGACGTATTTGCGTCCGGGCGATAATATCTGGATCCATGATTATCAGCTTATGCTGCTGCCGGAGATGATTCGATACAGGCAGCCAGATGCACATATTGGATTCTTTTTGCATATACCGTTTCCGACGTTTGAGTTGATCCGTCATTTGCCGTGGCGTGCTGAGCTGTTGGAGGGGATGTTGGGTGCTGACCTGATCGGGTTCCATGAATATGATTATGTGAGGCATTTTCTCAGTAGTGTATATCGTATTACCGGTTATGAGCATCATTTAAGTGAGCTGATAGTGCGTGACCGTCTGGTGCGTGTGGATGCGTTTCCGATGGGAATAGATTATGAGAAATATTCAAATTGTGGGTCAATACCAGAAGTTCGTGAGGCGATGAAGGATTATCGCGAGAGGAACGTTGGAGTAAAACTGGTAATCGCGGTTGATCGATTGGACTATACCAAGGGTATTTTGCATAGGCTAGAGGCTTTTGGCTCGTTTTTGCGAGAGAATCCGGAATATATAGAGAAGGTTTCGCTGGTAATGGTGGCAGTGCCTTCGCGTACGACGGTAGAGCAGTATATAACGCTGCGAGAGGAGATCGAGCGTAAGGTGGGTAGTTTGAACGGAGAGTTTGGAACTGTAAACTGGGCTCCGATCATGTATTTGTACCGTTCTATGCCGTTCGATCAGCTGGCGGCGTTGTATAATCTGGCGGATGTAGCGTTGATAACTCCGCTGCGAGATGGGATGAATCTGGTGGCGAAGGAGTTTGTAGCGTGTCAGAAGCATAAGGCCGAGCAGGGGGTATTGATATTAAGCGAGATGGCGGGAGCTGCCTCAGAGCTGGGTGAATCGATCATTATTAATCCGTTTGACAGTTATAAGCTTGTGACGGCGATAAAAGATGCTTTGGAGATGGGGCAGGAGGAGCGTAAGCGTCGTAATAGTTTGATGCAGACTCGCTTGGCCCGTTATACGGTGGGACATTGGGCGGAGGATTTTCTCAAGCGTCTTAAGGAAGTGAATGAGAAGCAGGAACATTCGGTAACGCGTCGGTTCCGTAAGCGATATCGCGATGAGGCGGTAGCGAAGTTTAATGCGGGCGATCGCAGGCTGCTGCTGTTTGATTATGATGGTACGCTAATGCCGTTCTTTAAGCGGCCGGAGGATGCGGGTCCAGATGGAGAGCTGCTGGAAATATTAGGTAAGCTGACGGCAGACCCTAAGAATGAGGTGGTGATAATAAGTGGTCGTGACCGCAAGACGCTGGAAGGATGGGTAGGAGATCTGCCGCTGTCGCTGGTAGTGGAGCATGGTGCATTTATCCGAGATAAGCAGGGCAACTGGGAATCGACAATAGCGTCTGACGATAGCTGGAAGAGTATAGTTCGTCCGATATTGGAGCTGTATGTCGATCGTACGCCTGGCTCGTTTGTCGAGGAGAAGATATATTCACTGGTATGGCATTGTCGTAAGAGCGAGCCAGATTTGGCGAAGCTACGTAGCCAGGAGATAAAGAATGCGTTATACACTATGACCTCGAACCTGAACATAGGAGTATTTGAAGGTAATAAGATAATCGAGGTAAAGGATATAAGTGCAAATAAGGGCCATTCGATCGTATCGTGGACGAGCTTTGGAAATTGGGACTTTGTCTTTTGTGCCGGCGATGACTATACTGATGAGGATATGTTCAATGCGCTGCCGGAAGATGCGTTGAGCTGTAAGATCGGTATGGGACCGTCGAATGCTGCGTTCAGGCTGGATAGTCCGGCGGAGATGCGGGTATTTTTGAAGCAAATGATAGATGGTGAAAAGTGAAAGGTAAAAAGTAAAAGGTGAGGGTGCTCGTCCCGATATACATCGGGACTTGAGGCTTATATGTTGGTTAGAGATTAGGATATAGGAATTAGGACAGGGCTTAGAAATATGAATAACCTGGATTATGGTGTAATAGGAAATTGTAAGAGTGCGGCTTTGGTGAGTAAGACGGGCAGTATAGACTGGTGCTGTCTGCCGGACTTTGATTCATCATCGTTTTTTGCAAAGATACTGGACGAGGAGCGGGGCGGCTGCTTTGCGGTTGAGCCGGTAGGTGATTATGAGATAAGTCAGAAGTATATAGATCGTACCAATATTCTGGTGACGACCTTTAGTAATGATGAGCATGCATTTGAGCTGGTTGATTTTATGCCGCGGTTCCAGAATTCTGAGGGTATGTACCATTGTCCGCCTGAGATCATTCGGTATGTGCGGTATATAAAGGGCTGTCCGCAGATCGTGGTGAAGTATGATCCGCGTCCGGTATATGCACAGTATGATTCCAAGGTTGAGATCATGGAAGGTTTTGTGAAGCATAGTCTGGAACAGGGGGCGTATGAGTCGATATATTTGTACACGGACCTGTCGTTTACGGCGGTGGTGGAATCGCACCCGATAGCGATCGATAAGGACCATTTTTTTGCGGTATGTTATAATCAGAAGCTGATGAGGCCGGATATGAACTGGGTTATGCTGGAGTTTGAGCGTACGAAGGTATATTGGATGGGCTGGCTGGCGAAGACTACGGTTATGTCGAAGTATCAGAAGGAGATCGAACGTAGCTCGCTGGTATTGAAGCTGCTGGCGTATCAGAAGACAGGTGCGATCTTAGCGGCGGTGACGACTTCGCTGCCGGAAACGATAGGAGAGGTTCGGAACTGGGATTATCGCTATTGCTGGATACGTGATGCGTCGATGACGATAAATATATTGGTGAGGCTGGGTCATTATAATGTGGCGAGGCGTTTTTTGAACTTCATTCTGGATATAGTGCCGTTTAAGGATGAGAAGATCCAGATCATGTATTCGATCAGTCATAGACGGAGTATGGAGGAGAAGATCTTGCCGTGGCTGAGTGGATATGAGAATTCAAAGCCGGTGCGGATAGGTAATGCAGCGAGTTTGCAGAAGCAGAATGATATATATGGTGTACTGTTGGATGCGATATATCAGTCGCTGACGTTTTTCCATGATACGCTGAATAATAAGGAAGATGTCTGGACGGTGGTGCGTACTCTGGCGAGGCATGTGGAGAATAACTGGGAGAGTCTGGACTCGAGTATATGGGAGTTTCGGACAGAAGAGAAGCATTTTGTGTTCTCTAAGATATTGTGCTGGGTGGCGATGGATAGGGCGTGCCGGATAGCGGACTTTTTCGAGAAGAAGGAGCGTGCGAGGGAGTATGCTGAGTTTCGAGACCGGATAAAGGCCGATATAATGGAGAAGGGTCGTGACCCTCAGACGAATGCACTGGTGCAGTTTTATGGTGGTAATGTACCGGATGCGTCGAATTTGCTGGCGCAGCAGTATGGATTCCTGTCACATAAGGATCCGGTGTTTGTTAGTACGGTTGAGCAGACGTATAATGATCTGTGTCGGGATGGGCTGATGTACCGGTATAAGACTCCGGACGATTTTGGCGAGCCGAAGAGCTCGTTTACGGTTTGCTCGTTCTGGATGGTGAAGAGTCTGTATCTGACGGGTAGGCATGAGGAAGCGACGGAGATGTTTGAGAAGCTGCTGAGCTATAGTAATCATCTGGGGCTGTTCAGTGAGGATATAGATTTTACAACTAAGCGACTGCTGGGTAATTTTCCGCAGGGGTATTCGCATATTGCGCTGATCGATACTGCGTTGACGATCTCTAATAGTCCGCGTTGGTTTGTTGAATCGGAGGATTTTATGCCGTAGCGGGGGGGGCTGGGTTTGAGACGGGGATTTTTTATCCACAGATTTGTCGAAAGGGGTTCGCTACCGCGAACTGCTGATTGATTAATTTGCACAGATTTAAGAAGAAGGATTAAGAAGATTAACGCAAAGGCGCGAAGTCGCAAAGAGTTGGTTGGAGGTGTAGGATTTATGGCGTTTGTGATTTGGTTGGAGGGTAAGGAAGAAGGGGTAAAAGGTAAATGGTGAAAGGTTGTGGTTCGGCCTGCGGGCGAGGAGAAGATTTTTTTATCCACAGATTTGTCGAAAGGTGTTCGCTACCGCGAACTGCTGATTGATTAATTTACACAGATTTAAGAAGAGGATTAAGAAGATTTTAACGCAAAGGCGCGAAGTCGCAAAGAGTTGGTTGGAGGGTAAGGAAGAAGACTAGAGAATCCCGATGTACATCGGGAAAGGCCGGAACTCTTGCGGGGGGGGGTGGCGATTGGGATTTGGTTTGAGATGGGTTGCGAAGTTATATTATGAATCACAAGCGAGGACGCTTGTGCTACTCATGGGTAGTCCCTGAAGTTTTTGTTTTAAAGCTTCGCGATGTTGTTGGTGTCAGTGGAGAGGATGAAGGTTACGGGGCCGTCGTTGATGCTGGAGACTTGCATGTGTGCGGCGAATTGGCCGTATTGGGTGTTTATGGCTTTTGCTTCGAGCTGTTTGCCGAGATATTGGTATAGTTCGTTGGCGAGCTGAGGTTTTTCAGCGTTGTCGAAGCCAGGGCGTCGGCCTTTGGAGCAGTCGCCGTAGAGTGTAAATTGGCTGACGAGTAGTACTGAGCCGTCGACGTCGGTGAGGGAGCGGTTCATTTTACCGTTTTCGTCTTCGAATATTCGCAGCTCAGCGATCTTGGCGGCTAGATAGTCGGCCTGGTCGGTGGTGTCGCCTTTGCCGATCCCGAGATAGATGAGCAGGCCGTGGTCGATTTGGCCGGTGATCTTGGAATTTACTTCAACTTTAGCGTTTTTGACTCTTTGGATTATGATTTTCATTATTTTACTGCGTGATAAAAGGTTGTAAGGTTGCAAGGAAGTAAGGTTGTAAGGGGCGGTTTCTCGCTTCGCTCGAGACTGTTTAATGTTAAGATATTTACTTTTTTGGCTGTTTTATGCTGTATGGACATATAGTGGATATGATAGTGGAAATGGGTGGGAAGTAAAGGGTTGAATTGTTGGTTTTGGGTTAGTGATATTACTGCTGGTAATGTTGGTGATAATTTACTATACTTTTGCCTTATGGAAAATCCGTTAAATAAAATTGCATTGTTCCAGGGGCTGGGTATAACCGTGGTCCAGGATGATACGGCTAGTGTGACGCTTGCTATGCCGTTGGAAGGTAATACTAATGATAAGGGTACTATGTTCGCCGGGTCGCTGTATTCGCTGATGGTGCTGGCGGGGTGGAAGCTGTCGATTAATGTGTCGGAAGCGGCCGGGGCGCCGGGTGATGTGGTGATAAGCGATGCGTCGGTGAAGTATTTGCGGCCGGTGACGGAGGATTGTCAGGCGAAGGCGGTGGTAGAGAAGGAGTTTTGCGTAAATGCTTTTGGGAGCGGATGTTGCGGAGTGAATGTCCAGATATGTAACTCCAGGGGGAAGGTATGTGCTGATTTTGTGGGAGAGTATCGGATCGTGCCGGAGAAGAAGAATCCACAGATTTAGTTTAGAGGTGTTCGCTGGGGCGAACGCTGATTGATTAATTTACGCAGATTTAAGAGTAAATATAAGAGTTTAATGCAAGGGCGCAGAGACGCAAGGCCCTATGTGCGTTGATATAAGGGGTTAGTAGGTTGGAGGGGCGGTGGATGTGATGTTTTTGGTTTGATGGTAATTAAGAATATATGTGGCTTTTGGGCGGGGGTATTGGCGATTTTGGGGTTTTATTGGGGGGTGTTGGTTGGGTTTGTGGGTTGGAGGAAGAAAAAAAATATTTTTTTGTTATATGTGCTTGACATATAAGGGGTGATGTAGTAATATACTTAACTCTTGTGAGAGACAAGACACGCCGGGCGGTTAGCTCAGTTGGCTAGAGCACCTGCCTTACAAGCAGGGGGTCACAGGTTCAAGTCCTGTACCGCCCATTTCTTTTAATCCCGGTAATAGCAAAGAGTTATGATTGACTATTATCGGTTAATAGCACCCTTGTAAGTCTTGTAAAAAAGTACACTGTGTACTTTTTGTACTTACAGAAGGCTATAGTCATGACCAATCAGACCCTCCCCTCTTATTGTCGTAAAAGAAATTCAAATGGAAAATACTATGCTTTTGTCGCTATTAATGGCAATCGAATCAGCCTGGGGCCAGACGGAACAAAAGCAAAACAGAAGTATGATAGAATAATTGCCGAATGGCTGGCAAATGGCAAACATCTCCATTTTGATGATTCTGCTATTACTATAAAGAACCTATGCACAAGATATCTTGAATTTGCTTATGAATATTATTCTGGATCTATTGAATACGAGAATTATGAACGGGTGAGCAAAATACTGATAAAGCTGTACGGCACAACAGAGGCTGATGATTTTGGCCCTAAAAAGCTAAAGGCAGTTCGTGAATGCATGACTAGAAAAGGCTGGCAGCGAAAATCTATCAATAAACAAATCCAAAGAACCAGAGCTATTTTCCGATGGGCAGAAGCAAACGAGTTGATAGAGCGGGGAATGTCGGAATATCTGTCAACACTTGCCCCGCTAAAGAAAGGCAGATGCCCGGGAGTACCTGAAGGTAAAAATGTTAAACCGGCACACATCGAAGACATTGAAGCAATCCAGCCATATGTTAGTCGTCAGGTTTGGGCTATGATACAATTACAGCTACTTACAGGAGCCAGGCCGGGAGAGATTGTTCTATTGAATCTAGCTGATATTGATCGTTCGGAAATTGTATGGATATTCAGACCTGAAAGGCATAAAAATGAATATCGAGATATCGAACGGGAAATCTACATTGGCAAGCAGGCACAAAGTATCATTACAAACTTTCTTTTTGGAAAACATCCCAGCGATTACATATTCTCCCCTGCCGATGCTAACAGGGAAGCAAAACAAAGAACCGCAGCGGGCAGCCGACGAAAAAACCAAAAAGCTAACCTAAAATCAACTGACCGAACTATAGGCAGTCACTATACAACTCACTCATATAGAAGAGCAATTAAACGCGGTTGTGAAAAAGCCGGTGTTGAAAGCTGGAGTCCAAATCAACTTCGTCACAATGCGGCAACAATTATTCGTAAAGAATATGGACTGGAAGCCGCTCAAATTATACTTGGGCACACTAGAGCAGATGTAACCCAAATATATGCTGAAAGAGATAGAGAAAAGGCCGTTCAGATTGCTGCGAAAATTGGCTAACAGATACTTATAAAAAAGTCAAGAATAGTTCCGGCATCAGTTCCGCAGAAAATATGCCGAGATATGCCAAAGACACCCTGAACTTTAACAGGTCATTAATGCTTGGCCTGATTTGTCTATGAATGTCAAAAACGATATATTAGTTTTTGTCAATTTATAATATGCCGATTAGATACTTGCTAACGCCTTCAACTAATACTCTATGCCTGAACTGAGTCCATTGTTCCATATCTGTGTACACATCTTAACTACCTCCGTATCAATTAGTTATCTTTTTTTGACCGATAACTAAATCTACGTCGGCATTTTTATAAGAACGCTACACTTTTACTCCGCCACTGCAGGCGCCACACTTTTGCCCCGGCGTTTACAAGCATTTTCACTACCTCCTTCTACGTGACCCTTCTTAAGCTGTTTCCTGGGGACTTTTTAGCCCCTCTTGACACCACAAACGATATACTCACTTGAAATTAACCAGCCAGACGCTTGCGTTACCTGCCTGTGAGATACTCAATTACCTTTTGATGTCCATTAGTTCATAGCAACTAGAAATCACTCCCAATTTATAATTAACACACCAAATAGACTTTCGGGTGATTGTAGAATTTGTATCACTTAATGGCATAAATGTAGGCAAATTTGCTTACATCTAAAATAGAGCGTAGTCTGACATACAAATAAATGTCTGTGGCTATAATTAGTTAATGCTGGTTACTACTGCAAGATATCTCAATTAAAATAACAATATAATCTAATGAGTGTAGATTTTAAAGATCATTAGAGCTGAATTATGGGAAAAGGGATTTATAAAAGTAACAATGTGGTAAATATTTTACTTTATTTAAGAGAAGAGATGAATGGAAAATGAAAATTCTACTAATCAATCCGGAAGTCCCTGACACATTCTGGAGCCTTAAGAATGCCTTGGAGTTTGTTTCCAAGAAAGCCCTTCTTCCGCCTTTGGGACTACTAACAGTAGCGTCAATGCTGCCAGAATCGTGGGAAAGGAAGCTCATCGATATGAATACTACCCGCTTACTGGATTGTCACCTTAAATGGGCGGACATGGTCTTTCTGACGGGAATGGCCATCCAGAAAAAATCCGTCAACCAGGTTATTGAGCGATGTAAAAAACTGAACTTAAAAATTGTCGCTGGTGGCCCGCTCTTTACTGCGTTTCCGGAGGGGTATTTAAATATTGACCATCTTGTCCTTAAAGAAGCGGAAATCACGCTGTCTGCTTTTTTGAAAGATTTGGGAACAGGACACCCTGAACGCTATTATACTACGCGTCAAAGACCAGACTTGAAAGGGACGCCCATCCCTCAGTGGAATCTGATTAATATGAAAAAATATGCTATCATGGGCATTCAGTATTCCCGAGGATGCCCGTTCGATTGTGATTTTTGTGATGTAACAAGGCTTTTCGGACATGAGCTTCGAACCAAAACAACAGAGCAGATTCTCGCAGAGCTTGACAGTTTGTACGATGCCGGATGGCGGGGAGAATTATTTTTTGTTGATGATAATTTCATAGGCAAAAAGACCATCTTGAAAAAAGAGCTACTTCCGGCGATGATTCAGTGGATGGAATCGAAAAATTATCCATTCTGTTTTAATACCCAAGCCTCCATGAATCTTGCAGATGATGAAGAACTAATGAACTTGATGGTTCAAGCAGGGTTTGATTGTGTTTTCGTTGGTATCGAATCGCCGGACGAGATAAGCTTGACCGAGTGTAACAAATCTCAAAATACCGGTCGCGACCTTGTAGCTGCAATCAAAAAGATCCAACAGTTCGGTTTACAGGTTCAGGCCGGTTTCATAGTCGGATTTGACAGTGACACCCCGGGCGTATTTGACAGAATGATAAATCTGATTCAGAAAAGTGGAATAGTAATGGCCATGGTGGGGTTACTCAACGCGCCGCGTGGAACCAAGCTCTACAAGCAGATGATGACTCAAAATCGGCTAACAACCCCACCGACAGGAGACAACATGGATTGTACCATGAATTTTATTCCGCAGATGGAGATAAATGAACTTCTGGGCGGGTATCAGAAAGTACTCAATACGATCTATTCGCAAAAAAACTATTACGGACGGATTCGAACATTTCTTGAAAATTATAATTTCAACGACACGATGCCACTCAAAATTCGGTGTTCAGGTGTTATAGCATTTTTAAGGTCAATGTGGCGTATCGGTTTGATCGAAAAAGGAAAGATTCATTATTGGAAACTGATACTCTGGTCGCTCAAAAAACCTCAAAGACTGCCATTAGCTGTGCGTTATTCAATCTATGGTTTTCACTTTCGTAAGATGTTAAAAAAGCTTTATCCTTAATCTAATAAATTACGCTGTTTACAAGCATTCAACTAAGATTTGAAATAGAATATACAACAGAAAGATACCTTAAAACACAATCTAAAAGTGTAGTAACTGTATTGTTTATATTAAATTTCCAGAGAGCAGTATACGGCACTCTGGATAATACACAATAAAATGAATTCAGAAGTTATAATCCTAACCATGCCCAACAAGCTTCCGCTTGTCAGACTAGCTGGTTTTTCTCTATGTCAACATCCATGCTATTCATGGTCTATCTTTTCCTGTGTAACAGTCCCACTGCACCCAAAGCCAGTATACTCATAGTTGCCGGTTCAGGTACGCATACTTCTCCTGCCCAGATATCTGTCACATTGGTCATGCCGGGTACGGTAAAAGTCAGACGTACAAAGTCAGGCTGAGGACGTATTTCACCTTGCAGAAGATATGACCAGGCGCCGTTGCCATCTATTGACCAGGACTCTGAACCAGTGAATATCCCTTCAGCTGTATCCAGGACCGATTCAACATTGTCTACCGTACTGACTGTATTGCCGGTAATATAAACAAAAACTTTTTTGTACAGATCGGAGCGACTAACATTGTCCAAATCCAATGAAATGGTTTCATTCTGGATACCTATAACTCCTACAAAATCAGTGTTTTCTAAAAAGTTAGAAGCCCAGTGGCTGGCATCATCTGGCGGAGAAATCTGTGAACTGCCGCCGATAATATCCGATGACCACCATCCAAAAGCATAGTTTTCATCTACCTCTGAGTTCCACCAGATCGGTGATTCAGGAGGTGCGGTTACCAAAGCAGCATTGGCAAAACTCGCTATTGTGAATATCAAAATCACAACTGCAGAAAATAATTGTTTCATCATGTGTTAACCTTTCTAATTTGAATATTAAAATAATCTGTGTCATTCATGACACGAAAAAAGACTTTGAACATAAAAAAGTTAAAAGAAATAGAATTACAGAAAGTAACCTTAGCTCAGAACAGACTTTATATTTGTCTGAAACCAATCATCATTTCTTATAACGTTCTCAACTAAATCTATCATATCCGAAAGGTTAAATAAGTAAATCATCCCAGAAGCTCTTTCATCTGTAAAATACAGCTCTTAAACGCCTGTGGTCACAATCACCTACAGAATCCGGCTTGACAGGAAAATCCCATATTATAAAAATAACTAAAACATAATAATTTGCTTTGTCATGGTATTTGCCCATCTTTAAGCATATAATATACATATGTCGCTTCTACAGACAATTCTGACTTAAAGTATAGATACAATTGGAAATCATCAAAAGAGTGGCAGTTTTCTGAAGTTAGAAGTTAGTAACGACTGGTTGTATTTACCCCTTAGGCCACTGAGAGAAAGACAGGCCTGACACTGAAAACGAAACAAAACAAATCAACAAATACAACAGAAGATAATATTGGGCAGGTTTACAATTCCGACGAAGGGAATTATCGCGAACTGGTGGAAAATGCCAACTGCATTATTATGCGAATTGACACCAAAGGCCGAATCAAGTATTTCAATGAATATGCCCAAAAAATCTTCGGTTACAGTCTGAAAGAAATTATCGGCAAAAATGTTGCGGGAAAAGTCATCCCAAAAGTTGACAGGTCCGGCCACCCGTTTTCTGAAGTGGTTAAAGCTATTCACCTTAATCCAAAACGTTATCAGAATTTTGAAAACGAGACCATCAATAAAACAGGTCAATTCTTCTGGATATCTTGGGCGAATAAAGCTATTCTGGACCGGTATGGCAATGTAAAGGAAATACTATGTGTCGGTCATGACATCACACATCGTAAATATATGGAAAATCAGTTAGAACTGCTGGCTACTGTTGTACGCAACTCCAATGATGCTATTATCGTTCTCGATATAAAAGGCAATATCATCTCCTGGAATCAAGGTGCTGAGCAAATCTATGGTTATAGCCAGGCCGATGCAATTGGTATGAATATTAAACGACTTGTGCCGGAATATAAACAAGATGAAATACGATTATTGATAGAAAGATCGCTCAATGGCGAAGTGATCAAGTTATTTGAGACCCAACGAATCACAAGCACCAACCAAATACTAGATATTTCCCTGACCGCCACATTAATCAAGGATGAGCATGGGCTGCCATTTGCTATCACTATCACCGAACGAGACATCACCGAGCGTCGACGTATGGAAAAAGAGATTCTGGATATCACCGAAAGAGAAAGAGAACAACTTAGCCAGGATATACATGATGGCATGGGACAAGCATTAACCGGTATAGCAGTCAAGTGTAAAGGCCTCGCCTTGAAGCTCAAGCATCAGGCCCCGTCGGAAATGAAAGATGCTTTGATCATAACGAGACTGGCTAATGAAGCCATAGCCCACACCCGCGACCTGGCCAGACTGCTCTATCCAATTGATATTCAAACCGGCGGGCTGGTATCGGCTTTAAGCTCGCTGGCAGCCGACACAAAAAGAGTAATGGGGGTAATGTGCAAATTCAGTTGCAGTAAAAATGCCTCAGTGAATAACATGAAAGAAGCCAAGCAAATATATCGTATTGCTCAGGAAGCAACAACAAATGCAGTCCGACACGGCAAGGCTGCTCATATCAATATATCACTACGAATAACAAAAACGCATGCAATACTTTCAATAATAAACGATGGTTTGGATTTTCCCGTGCTCGAATCAAAAAATAAAGGGTTTGGCCTGAAAATCATGGAGTATCGCTCTGACTTGATTGGCGGGACCCTAGATATAAGCAAGGGTAAAAAAGGCGGTACTGTGGTAACCTGTATTATTCCAAGAGAAAGGCAGGTAAATTAATCTGATGACACCAGCAAAAATAAATCCATCAAGTACAATCAACAACAAGAAAACCATGCAGATATTCATTGTTGATGACCATCCGGTTGTCCGTGACGGTCTGTCTACAATTATTAACCACGAAAAGGATATGAACGTCTGCGGCGAGGCAGAAAGTGAATACCAGGCAATTAAAGATATTTCTCGTCTTATGCCAGACATCGCAGTGATTGATATTTCACTCAAAGACTCAAACGGTATTGACCTAACTAAAAACATCAAAATCAATTATCCTAAAATAGAGATTATCGTCTTTTCTGTACATGATGAATCAGTATATGCTGAACGTGCCCTGATCGCAGGTGCCAAGGCATATCTAATGAAAGATACTATCTCAGAAAATATTATTACAGCTATTCGCTCTGTCGCAAAAGACAATATATATATCAGTACAGCTATGTCCAGAAAACTGTTGCATCGCTTCACCGGTGAAAAAACTGCAATAAAAGGATTGTCCATCGAAAATCTCAGCGATCGAGAACTTGAGGTATTCCGTCTTACAGGCCAGGGATTCAAAGCTGGTGAAATTGGCAAACAACTATTTCTGAGCGTTAAAACCATCGAAACTTATCGTGCCAGAATAAAAGAAAAACTAAACCTCCCAAACGCCTCGGCGCTCCTGCAATATTCGATTAAATGGGCAAAAATGGAAAAGGATTCATAAAGGATAAATCCAAGATTTGTATCAATTGTTAATTCCGTGATAGCTTTTTTCTATTTTCGATATCAATTAAAGCCAAATTACTTTATAATAAAACAACCCGGGAGCTATAAATTCAAACCCCTGGGTCATTTTAACCGGCCCCTCCATATGCCGGTGCATCAATGACAGTCCATTCTCTCCTTAAAAATTACCTGCAGCCTTAATCTCCTTTTGAAACCCATATAACCTGCAAATAAACTCATATTAGCTGAACTATCTCTTAATGTCTAACACTCATCCAATTCTTCTTTTGATCATTGTTTTCGATTATTAACTTCATCTTCAGCTTGAAACCAGTTTGTTTCGGAACGACCTTCAATATAATCACTCAATTTATAGTTTTCATAATCTCTTTTGGCAATTCGGTGGTGTTTTTCCACACCCCCAATCCTTTTCATTCCCAGATGTATCAACTTCGCTAGCAAAATGAGCTTTTGGATTATACTTTCTTTTTAATAGTGTTTTTTTCATTTGAATTTCACCCCCTTGATATTAGAGAACAATATTATATTTCCATTTGACAACTATTTAAATCAATTGGTTTATATATAAAAGTAATTGGCTACACTCCGATTTTATTAACCTTATTTTTCAAATATCATTTATACCATTTAGCCAAACTAGTGTAAATCAGAGCGAACACCTTGTTTGTTGTAGGTGTCAAAAACTATACCTTTGTCAGAAAAAACCACTACAGAGAAAGGAATTAGTTAATTAGACAGCTTATGCAAGAATAAGCTGTCTAATTATATCAAATACCATTACAATTGAAATATAATGTTTTTTACTATAACATTGTTTGTTTAGAGGACATTAAACATCATATTTAATAATGCGAGTTATTTGGCTAACACCTTCGCAAAAAATAGTCAGATTATGATAGTTCGGCTATTATTTGGGCCAATAAGTAAATTAACAAATGTATTGGTTGCCAGAAATGAGGTTCATAATGAACCATTTAGACAATTCAATTCTAAATAGAATTGCATTTATCGGGAACTATTTGCCTCGACTATGTGGTATAGCAACATTTACTACAGATTTATGTGAGGCCATTGCCAGCCAATATAGCCAAACCAGCTGCATTGCCATCCCGGTCAATGATATTGCAGACGGATACTCTTATCCCCCTAGAGTACGGTTTGAACTCACCGAAAAAAATATTGACTCATATCGACGAGCTGCAGACTTTTTGAATATCAATAATGTAGACATGGTGTCTTTGCAACATGAATATGGTATTTTTGGCGGATGTGCCGGCAGTCATATTCTTTCTCTATTGCGAGAATTAAGGATGCCCATTGTAACAACGCTACATACCATCCTGGATACCCCTGATCCAAATCAGAAACGTGTTTTAGAAGAAATTGCGTCTCTGTCTGATCGGTTAGTAGTGATGAGTTATCATGGTGTGGAATTATTACATGAGATTTATGGAGTTAGTCCAGATAAGATTGACATGATACCACATGGTATTCCAGATGTACCTTTCGTGGATTCAAGTTTTCATAAAGACATATATGGAGTTGAAGGGAAAACGGTTTTGCTCAGCTTTGGCTTACTTTCAGCGAGTAAAGGCTT
Source organism: Sedimentisphaerales bacterium (assembly GCA_963667715.1). GTDB lineage: Bacteria > Planctomycetota > Phycisphaerae > Sedimentisphaerales > SM23-30 > JAFGDI01. The sequence continues at coordinate 762,443 of OY763926.1, forward strand.
CGAAAATGTCATTGCAGCTCTACCAGAAATATTGGAACATCATTCTAATGTGGTATATTTGATTCTTGGTGCAACTCATCCGCATGTTCTACTGAAAGAAGGTGAAATGTATCGTCAATCTCTTCAGTGGCTGGCACAGGAGAAAGGAGTAGAAAGTAATGTAATTTTTTATAATCGCTTTGTTACTTTAGAAGAGTTAGTTCAGTTCATCAGTGCTGCCGATATTTATATTACTCCGTATCTCAATGAATCGCAAATTACTTCGGGTACTCTTGCTTATACCCTGGGGGCAGGTAAGGCATTGATCTCGACACCATATTGGTATGCCAAGGAATTGTTAGCAGATGGACGGGGGCTGCTGGTGCCATTTAGAGATCCGTCGGTGCTTGCAGAACAGGTTGTCAACCTTTTAAATAATGATGCTCAACGTCATGCTATGCGTAAGCAAGCCTATATATTTGGCCGGAAAATGATCTGGCCGGAAGTGGCACATCAATATATTGCGAGCTTTGAACGTGCCCGGATTGAACGCCGACATTTTATACCGTCAGGATTCGCAGTCAAACCTCTGGATAAACGCCCAACAGAACCACCACCTCTTAAGCTCGACCATCTGCTTCATATGACCGACGACACGGGTATGTTACAACATGCTACTTTCACTGTTCCAAACTATAATGAGGGATACTGCATTGATGACAATGCTCGCGCTCTGATAGTAAGCACATATCTGGAAATCCTGGGTAATAAAGCAGCTTCCAGTTTGAGTACACGCTATCTTGCATTTATCTGGTATGCCTTTAACACTACAACAGGTCGATTTCGAAACTTTATGGATTTCCAGCGTAACTGGTTAGAAAAAGATGGTTCTGACGACAGCCAGGGCCGAACTTTATGGGCATTGGGATGCGTCTTGAACCACTCATATACGCCTGCATTGCAAAAAATGGCTGGATGGGTATTTGAACAGGCATTACCGTCTATTACCAATACCACAAGCCCACGCGCCTGGGCTTTCGCAATCATTGGCTTACAGGAATACCTGCACCGTTTTTGCGGAGACAGACGAGCCGGTCAGGTAAGATATGAATTAGCCGGGCGATTACTCACCCTTTATCAGCACAATCGCACTGATGGCTGGCTATGGTATGAAAACGAACTAACATATTGCAACGCCGCGTTACCCCACGCCTTATTATTATGTGGTAAAACAATTTCCAACACTGCTATGGCTGAAGCTGGATTGGAATCACTTAGCTGGCTGGTCAAATTACAGCAGACTAATACGGGACATTTTGTTCCTATTGGATCAAACGGATTTTATCCCAAAAATGGCGTAAAAGCGAGGTTTGATCAACAGCCAGTGGAGACACAAACCATGGTTTCCGCATGTCTCGAAGCCTATCGAACAACATTAGATAGTAGTTGGCGTAAAAACGCCCGACTAGTCTTTGATTGGTTTTTAGGACGCAATGACCTAAACCTATCTGTCTATGATCCTACAACAGGTGGGTGTCGGGACGGCTTGCATCCTGACAGTGTAAATGAAAATCAAGGCGCTGAATCTACGTTAGCATATCTCCAGGCACTTCTGGAATTGCAATTAGCTGAAAATCCTTTACTACCTGCTGAGGCATAAACATTATGAAATATCAATATCAGGAACTATTTTGCCGTCATGAATCAAATCCCATATTAACCTCCAAAGATTGGCCCTACCCGGCACATAGCGTTTTTAATCCAGCCGCAACATTATTGCCTGACGGAACCACACTGCTTCTGTGCCGTGTAGAAGACCGACGCGGGCAATCACACCTTTGTGCAGCCCGTTCTGCCAATGGTATTGATGGCTGGAAAATTGACAAGCAACCTACTCTTAGCCCAGACCCTGAAAACTTCCCAGAAGAACTTTGGGGAATTGAAGACCCTCGAATAACATTCATCAATGAGTTGAATAAATATGCAATCGTCTATACTGCCTATACTCACGATGGTCCAGGAGTGTCAATGGCACTTACTGAAGATTTCTGTCATTTTGAACGATGCGGATTGATTATGCAGCCGGAAGACAAAGATGCCGTACTCTTACCTTATCGCATTGATGGTAATTGGGCTTTGATACACCGACCAGTAAGCTCTATAGGCGCACATATATGGATATCATATTCAACCGACCTACGGCAATGGGGCAATCATAAGTTAATGTTAAAAGCAAGAAAAGGCGGATGGTGGGATGCAAATAAGATTGGCATATCTCCCCCTCCTATTGAAACCAAAAAAGGGTGGCTGGTAATATACCATGGAGTACGACAAAATGCTTCTGGCAGTATTTATCGACTAGGAATGGCATTGTTTGATCTACATTCTCCAGAGATTTGTATTAAACGAAGTAATGAGTGGTTTTTTGGCCCAGAAAAACAGTATGAAAAACAAGGTGATGTTGATAATGTTGTTTTTCCATGTGGTTATACAATAGCGCCTGACCATGATACAATTTACATGTATTATGGTGCAGCTGATATGAGTATCGCCTTAGCTACAGGCAGTATTATCGACATGCTTCAATGGCTTGATCAACAATAATAGATCGTGTAATATTAATTAAACTTGATATTTACCTTATACAAAAAATGTAATGAACAAATGTCGTTTTAAAAGGACAAAATGATGAATGCATTACTGATATATCCTAAATATCCTGAAACATTTTGGAGTTTCAAGTATGTTTTAAAGTTTGTCTCTAAGAAAGCTGCATTCCCTCCTTTGGGATTGTTAACCGTAGCTGCTTTACTTCCCGAAGAATGGAATAAAAAGCTGGTTGACGTTAATGTTAGAGAACTTAAGGCTGAGCAGATAATATGGGCGGACATTGTTTTCATTAGTGCAATACTAATACAGGTCAAAAATGCTCAAACAATAATTGACCAATGTAAGTCTCTTGGCAAAATTGTGGTCGTTGGAGGACCGGCAGCCACAACACAACCAGAAAGTCTTACCGGGGTTGACCATTTTGTACTAAATGAAGCCGAAGTGACATTACCTGTGTTCCTTGAAGATTTGATGTCAGGGAAAGCTAAACCGGTCTATTCAAGTACAGATCGGCCAGATATCCAGCAAACTCCTTTGCCTCTGTTCTCGCTTATATCATTTAATGATTATGTGACAATGCCAGTACAGTATTCAAGAGGGTGCCCATTTAATTGTGAATTTTGTGACATAATTGTGCTTTATGGACAAAAAACACGAACAAAGACACCAGAACAAATAATTCAAGAAATGCAGTTACTTTATGATATGGGTTGGAGAAATGATGTATTCATTGTAGACGATAACTTTATTGGCAATAAGGTTAACGTAAAAAAAATGCTTGCTTCGTTAATAGTATGGCAAAATAAACATCATTACCCATTTAAATTCACAACTGAAAGCAGTGTTAATCTTGCCGAAGATGAAGAATTGATGCAAATGATGAGTGCCGCCAATTTTCATAAAGTCTTTGTTGGCATAGAAACACCAAATATAAATAGTTTACAGGAATGTGGAAAGTATCAGAATCTTTCCTGTAATCTGGAGGCTGCCGTCAATATCATCCAGAAAAATGGTATGCAGGTTACAGGTGGCTTTATCGTCGGCTTTGACAGTGATACTGAGGAAGTTTTTGATACTCAATTTAGATTTATTCAAAAGGTGGGAATAGTGACCGCCATGGTCGGTCTGCTTACGGCTTTGCCTCAAACCAGGTTATGGTACCGGCTTGAGGCAGAAGGCAGGCTCCTGGGTGAAAGTACAGGAGAAAATACCAGTATTAGCCTTAATTTTATACCAGTACTAACCAGAGAAAAATTACTAGCTGGTTATCAAGAAATAATGAGGGAACTATATTCTCCAAAAGATTATTATGCGAGAATAAATACTTTTATCAGAAACTATCATCCCTGTATTAAATCGAGAATAACTGGAAAGGATGTAGTCGCCGCAATTAAAAGCGCCTGGTATATAGGAATCCTATCTCATGCTCGATTTTTGTATTGGAAACTCTTAATCCGAACATGTTTTAAAAAAATCAAAGCGGTTCCCATTGCAATTGAGTTGGCCATATATGGATTACATTTTGAAAAAATTAGTAAAAAAATAGTACATTCATAAAATATTATAGCACATAGATGGGAATTGTACTTTAGAAACTTCAGTCATTGAAACATAATTTGAGGTTATTATGAAAATATTAAAAGGAATTGGCGTATCTCCAGGTATAGCAATAGGTAATATTATCATTATCGATTCAGATGAATACCTTGTTCCACGCAGAACAGTTCATAAGGATAGTATTCCAGATGAAATCAGAAAACTTAATCATGCTTTTGAAATATCAATTAAGGAGCTGGCAGATTTAGAACATGAGTATAATAAAATTGGTGAGATCGACACAAGAGACATATTTGCTGTTCATAGATTTATTCTTCAAGATATATCCTTAAAGCAAAATGTAGTCAATAAAATTAACCAGGAAATGGTGACTGCTGAATTTGCAGTTTTTTCAATACTTTATGAGATACAATGTCATCTAAAGAACCTTAAAGAGCCTTACATCAACCAAAGAGCATATGATTTTGTAGATATCAGGAAACGCCTGATAAAAAAACTGGTTAGTAATGAATGGTTTGACCTTGCTAATATCAATGAAGAAGTGATTGTTATTGCAAAAGAGCTTGTTCCTTCCCAAACAGTAGAGCTCAATACAAAACACATTCAAGGTATTGCTACTGAGCTTGGTGGAGAAACTTCCCATGCATCAATTGTAGCTAAATCATGTAAAATACCAGCCGTTGTCGGTGTGCAAGATTTAACTAGCATAGTAAGGTGTGGAGACACTATTGTTGTTGATGGTATACATGGCAAAGTAATCGTTAATCCAGACAAGAAAATGCTTGAAGAATGCGTTAAAAAAAGAGAACTATATTTAGAATATGAAAAAAAACTAATTGCCAGCACGTTCAATAAGCCTTGTGTCACTAATGATGGAGTTACAATCAGCCTTCTTTCAAATATAGAATTTCCTGAAGAAATTGAAAGAGTACTTAGATGTGGTGTAGATGGAGTTGGTTTATTTAGAACAGAGTTTTTGTTTCTAAATAGTGATAATATACCAAATGAACAACAGCAGTTTTTAGTGTATAAAAAATGCCTTGAACAATTAAATGGGAAGCCTCTTGTTTTCAGGACTATTGATTTCGGCGGGGATAAATTCCCCAGAAATCTACCTTGGGATATTGAGAAAAACCCCTATTTAGGACTAAGGTCAATTCGATATTGCCTCAGAAATAAAAGTATATTCAAAATTCAATTGAAAGCGATATTAAGAGCTGCTATTTATGGAAATGCTAAAATAATGTTCCCTCTAATTACAAAAATACGGGAGCTGCATCAGATAAGATCTATTATAAGTGACGTGGTAACTGAACTGGAACAGCATTCTATAGAATATAAATCTGATATAGAAATAGGAATGATGGTTGAAACACCATCTGCAGCGTTATTATCGAAGAAAATGGCAAATCATGTAGATTTCTTTAGTTTAGGTACAAATGATCTTATTCAATATACCCTGGCTGTAGATAGAGGTAATGAACAAGTTGCTTCATTATATTCCGCTGCTGACCCTGCGGTATTAAAATTAATTCAAATGACAGTTGATAATGGTTATGATGCCGGTGTTGATGTAAGCATTTGCGGTGAAATGGCATCTGATCCCAAATATGTTATGTTATTATTAGGCATGGGAATTCGTACCTTTTCTGTTAACCCTGGCATGATTACTGAAATTCGCAGTATCATTTGCGATTCATCCATCGATGAGTGCAAAACTATAGCAAAAAGAGTGTTAGCAATGGAAGATGATGCAGATATATTAAATCATCTTGCAAATATTGCGAAGAGATTTATATCTATATGATAGGTTCTCAGAGAAATATAGCTTTCACTTTGATAGTGCTACAATAAGATCAAATATACGACATGCGAAGATATATGCACAATCGAAATGAAAGACTCTTTCCATAATGAAATATATACCAAAAGTTTAAACCACACCAACAACTCCCAGTACCATATGCATACTCCATGCCTCAGCTATTTGTTCTTATAATGAACATTGTCATAAGCAAAAGATACATGACCATCTCAATTCTACTCTGTGCTCAGCGCTTCAAATCCAGAAATAATATCGAACAGTTCCTCATCGATGCTACTCTGGCGTAAACGATGAAATGTCCCGTTGAGAATCTCAAGCAATTCTTCGATATTTTTGTCGGCACGTTGCATCGCCGCCAGGCGACTTGCGTTTTCGCTGGCGAGCGATTCGGCGCACGCCCTAAAGAGCGAGATAAAAAGGTATTCGCGGATGAGCGCCCGCAAAGTCGTGGCGTCGTCCCCTATGATCTCAGGTAAGCTATCTGTCGGCCAGGTAAGTTCGGCCAGTTTGTGTCGCCATCTGTCGTCAAGCGGCAAAAGTCGCTGACTGACCGGTGAATAAACCGCCCCGGACGTGGGGCGATTGTAGAATAGGTGTAGTTGGGTGCCTTCACCCTGACTGAATAGTGACTCGCTCTCTACGAGAATCTGTCCAACGAGCGGGATGATGCCCTTTACGGAGTTCGGCACAGAAAAAAGCCCCATCAGCGGCAGGTCCGCGTCCATCAGGCGTGCATTAATCCGCTCACCTACGGTCCAAACTTGGGGTTTGCTGGGTAGAGCAAGTAATGTCTTGACTGCATAATCGGCCACCACATCATTAAACTGACCCACCAGTCCCTGGTCGGAACCAAAAATGATCACGCCAATAGTACCGGCAATTATTTGTTTATTCTGTTTTTCATTCAAGGGTGTCGGTCCACTTTTCCGAAAGCACACGCCCAATCCGAGTTCCACAGTGCGATAGTAGTCAGCTAATGCGTGTACTGATTTCTCATATTGTCCAATGCTCGAGGCAGCTACTGCCTTCATCGTGCGGACGACGGATTGGAGATCACCGGCCCCATTGATCTTCCGCTGCAGACTTGCTGTAGTATCGCTCATGACTTCTCCTCGGATGACTCATTGAAACTTGTTTTAGACTTAAACTTCCTTGTCTTGGCAACGGGACCAGACTTTAACTCGGTCTTAGGTTCGGTTTTGGCTTCGGGATTGGATTGGAAACGATCAAGTACGATGCGGGCGATTTCGATGATCTTTTCACGGTCCTCATCGCTCAATTTAGCGGCTGTTTGGAATCGAGCACATATCTCCACCGGGATATTCGCCGCCGCTTCGTGCAGGGCGTTCTCGGCATCGGCCATGAAGTCAAGAGGCACGCGGTCAAAAAGTTCTGCGGTCAACGCCAGCAACACGGCAATTTGCGCGGGCATAGACACTGGAGAAAATTCCGGCTGCTTGAGGCAGGTACGAATTCGCCGGCCATGCTCGATGATTTTGCGAGTGCTTTCATCCAGACGAGCTCCAAATCGAGAAAAGGTTTCGAGCTCCTCAAATTGTGCATAGGCGAGCTTGAGGTCGCCTGCCACTGCGCGGTAGGCTGCCTGTTGTGCCTTGCCTCCGACTCGCGAAACGGATTTTCCGACATCGACCGCGGGTAGCACGCCCAATTCAAATAACGACGGCGAAAGGTATATCTGCCCATCCGTGATGGAAATCAAGTTGGTCGGAATATAGGCGGAAATATCCTGCGCTTCGGTTTCGATGATAGGCAGCGCAGTAAGGGAGCCGCCGCCGAGTTCCTTACACAAGTGTGTTGCACGTTCAAGCAGTCGCGAATGGATATAAAAAATATCGCCGGGGAAGGCTTCGCGCCCCGGTGGTCGGCGGAGTAGAAGGGAAAGCTCGCGATAAGCTCTCGCGTGATGAGTAAGGTCATCATAAACGATCAATACATCTCGTCCAGCTTCCATGAAATACTCCGCAATACTAGTAGCGGCATAAGGAGAGATATACGCAAGACCCGGCGGATCATTGCCTTCAGTGACGACGACGACAGTGTAATCCATCGCTCCCTTTTCCCGCAAGATAGCCACGGCCTTCGCAACAGCAGACGAACGCTGACCAATGGCACAATATACACACAGGACATTCTTGTTTTGCTGATTAATGATGGTATCAATTGCAATGGCTGTCTTGCCTGTCTGGCGGTCACCGAGAATCAACTCACGCTGGCCACGACCAATAGGAATGATCGCATCGATGACTTTGATGCCAGTCTGAAGAGGAACCGTGACCGGTGCGCGATCCATAATGGGTGCGGCAGGACGCTCAATGGGCAGTCGTTTGCCAGCAGCCACCTGTCCCTTGCCATCAAGTGGACGACCAAGTGGGTCGATGATACGTCCCAGCAATCTATCACCCACAGCTATGTCCATAACCCGGCCCGTTCGCTGGACTTCATCTCCCGCATTGAGATGCCAGTATTCGCCGAGCAGAACGACACCAATTTCATTTGCATCCACGTTAAAGGCAATACCGAGCACATCGCCGGGAAATATCACCAATTCATCAAAGCCCACGCCGGGAAGCCCAGACACCTTAGCGATGCCGGTGGAAACACTGGTGATCATACCCACCTCTCTTGGCGTCAGTTGCTGTGTGAATACATCTCGAACTTGGCTCATACCAGCAAATGTGCTGTCAAAAACGTTTTGGATACTCTCTGGTACTATATTCATTAAATCTTCGTTTCTAGCTTATGTTCTTCGAGCTTAGACTCATCTTTAGTGATAGATTTACACTTCTCTTCCAGAAGTTCATCGACGACTTTTTCCATCGAACTGAGGTAGTCCGCGATACTCCACGCCACTTTTTGTCCATTTATGGTCAGTTCAATACCACTGATCATGTCCGGCTCAGTCTCGAACCGGACATGAATTTCAGCGGAGAATGTTTCATTAATCGCATTTTGAATCGCCGTTCGCTGTTCGGCAGGCAGATCAAACGCGCTGCGTATAAGGGCAGAGTCAGACGGTACCTTAAAAAAATCAACGATATCTTCTTTCGCCTTGACGTCGATCTCTTGCAAGCGGTGAGTGAATACCTCACTCATTTGTTCTTCCAAACTTCTCGTGGCGAGTTCTGCCAGCGTCTTACGTGCGATAGCAAACACTTCCTGCTTGGTTTTGTGACGGATGGCCTGATTTAGATTATGAGCGTCGTTCCTCTGTGCTTCCTGCTGTTTTAATCTCAATACCACAGCCACCTTCCTTGCTTCGTCAAATAGCCGTTGGCGTTCGGCTTTCGCCTGATCGACAGCTTTGCTCAAAAGTGCAGCACGCTGCTGATCGAACTTTTCGTTTTTGTGAAGAAACTCGTCGCTCTCCTTTTGGGCTTCTGCCTTTTTTGCGTCAGCGTCAGCGAGTTCTGCGGCAATCCGCTTCTCCCTTGCATCGATTGCGTTGAGAATGGGCTTATAAAGAAATCGCTTCATCAACCATACCAGAATGATGAAATTTATTACTTGCGCACTGACAGTGAACCAATCGATTAACATAGGTTTACTTTCCTGTAGCTTGGGTGATAACGTGATTCCAGAACGGATTGGCAAATATGAGAATCATCGAAACCACAAAACAGTAAATAGCCGTGGACTCAATCATTGCCAGCCCCACAAATAAAGTTCGAGTGATGGTCTTGGATGCATCAGGCTGCTGTGCCAGTGAACTTAGCGCTGTTGCTACCGCCTTTCCTTCACCCAATGCAGGCCCCATGGTACCAAAACCGGTGGTAATGCCGGCGGTGACAATTGATGCTACCGCGATAATAGTCATATTATCCATAATATTTCCTTTCGTTATTGTTGTTTTAAGTCTTTTACTTTGATTTAGGCTTGGGTTCACGGACTTGTGTGGCAGCTGCAATGTAAACCGCGGCCAGGATACTGAAGATGTAGGCCTGTACCATGCCGGTGAGCAGACCGAGAGTTGTCATGACGATTGGGAAGATAAAGGGTGTAATCGTGAGCAGGATACTAATAATCATTGCCCCGCTCATCATGTTACCGAACAGACGGACAGCCAGGGCCAGTGTACGCGAAAGTTCGCTGATAATATTAAACGGCAGCATAATGAACGTCGGCTTCACATAGGACTTGAGATAGCTTCCCAAACCTTGTTCCTCGATACCAAAAAACGGCACGGCCACAAACACACACAAAGCCAATGCAACCGTAGTTGAGAGCGAGCCGGTCGGCGGCTCGTAGCCGGGAATGACAGTGCAGAGGCTGGCTGCAGCGACAAACAGGAAGAGTGTTCCCAGAAATCCGAGATATTTCCGCGGCTTACTCAGGCCTACCTCCTCAATTTGTTTCTCGATGCCAGTGACGACGATTTCCAGAAAATTCTGCCAGCGGGAACGTTTCAGATCCATGGAAAGCTTGCGGGTGATGAGTTTTGAACCGACGGTCAATACGAGCATCAGTCCCCACGTGAAAACAATGGTGGAGTTGAGTTTAAGAAACCCATGTTGCCAAAATATCATCTCATCCGGACTAAGACGCATGATTGGACTCCTGTACCTGGAGAGTGGTTTCTTTCTTCGCTCGGGTGAGCCGTGTTACGAAAAGTCGGGCAATGACAAATCCAAGAAAGCACACCAGCATCCTGTCCCAATGACCTCGCCCGATAAAATAGAAACCAGCCAGTGCAATGTTTGTTCGCAGCAACAGGCTGCCAAAGAACCATAACGCCGGGTGTTGAGATGAAACACCTTTCTGAATCGTCCACCAAAGTCCGCCAAAAAACATCGAACCAAGCAAAACTCCTGTTACCAAAGCAAGTACCAAAGTCAAAGTTTCATTTATCATCATTATTCTCCTGTTCGTCATGCATTTCCTTATCTTCCTTACTCACCCAATGCCAGGCATTAAGACAGCCGAGACCTAAGCCGATGAACAGCAGCATCAATGTCCAGGAATAACTTCCCGAATGTTGATTGTCCAGCCAGATGCCAAGCGCCGCACCGAGCAGTGTAGGAACCGCCACTGACCAACCGATAAGCCCCATCATACCAAGACCAAACCAGACGCCCTGAGTAGAGTTACGTCTCGCCTTAAGCTTGCGTGTAGCCTTCATTCCGACTTCTTGACTTAGTGGCGGCCTGGTCTTTAATGGCTTTTTTTTAAGTTCTTTACTCATTATGAAACTTCGCTAAACGGTGGATGAAACCGCTCTCCATTTTTACTATCACTGAGCGAACGTTCTGCTCCCGTTTGTTCAGGTGCATAAACTCTCGCTCGACCGCCTCACGCAGTCGGCCGAGCTCTGTTCCGCTAATTGCATTACGTACGGAAACGAGCACATCCATGCCAGTCTTGACCAGTACCCCTTCATCGACAGCTACATATACCTCACCTTCTACTTCGTTTTCATAGATTAGAATACCGGGCGCAATTGCTGCAACACAATCGAGTCTGTGTGGTAAGATTCCAAACGAGCTTTCGCTGGTTTCCGCAACAATACGCAAAACACCGGAATTCTCGGAAAAGATACCAAACGGCAGAAGGATCTTAAGATTCATCAGTGTCGGTTGCATGTTCGACCTCCGCATTAAGTTTCGGATTGGGATTCGTCTTTGGTTTTATCTCAGCTTCCACCTTGCCGGGCATCCCATTTTTCTTTGCTTCGCCAATTGCACCGATCATGTAAAGCGAGCTTTCCGGGTAATCTTTAAATTCATCGTGCAAGATTAGTTCACAGCCATCTAGTGCGTCCTTGAGACTTACAAGTTTTCCAGCGATACCACTAAACTGCTCGGTGGCGAAAAACGGCTGTGTGAGGAATCGCTCCAGACGCCGGGCGCGTGCCACTACGTTGCGGTCTTCGGACGCAAGTTGTTCCAAGCCGAGCATAGCAATGACGTCTTTAAGATCTTCATACTTCGCCAGCGTCTGTCTGATTTCCTGAGCCAGCAGATAATGACGTTGACCGACAATGCTGGGCGTAGCCATTTTGGAGCTGGATTCCAGCAGATCGACCGCCGGGTAAAGCCCTTCACTCGCCCTCTTACGCGAAAGCACGATGGACGCCGAGAGATGTGAAAATGTGTGCACTGCAGCCGGGTCGGTCAAATCGTCCGCCGGGACATATACTGCCTGAATGGAAGTTATGGCTCCGGCATCAGTATTAGCTATACGCTCCTCCAACCGCGATAATTCTGTGCCCATGGTCGGCTGATATCCCAGGCGTGACGGCATTTGCCCCATCAAACCAGACACTTCCATACCAGCCTGTAGAAAGCGAAAAATATTATCGATCAGCAGCAGAACATCGCGATGTTCGTCGTCCCGGAAATACTCGGACATTGTCAGCGCCACATTACCTACACGGAACCGGCTTCCCGGCGGTTCGTTCATCTGCCCGAAGACCATCACCATTTTCGGCAAAACGCCGGCTTCCTTCATGTCGCGGTAAAGTTCTTCGCCTTCACGACAGCGTTCGCCTATCCCACAAAAAATGCTTACACCCTCCTGATGTTCGATCATATTGTGGATCATTTCGGTAAGTAATACGGTCTTGCCAACACCTGCTCCGCCGAATAGGCCTGCTTTGCCGCCGCGTTCAAGCGGCACAAGCACATCGATTACCTTGATTCCAGTTTCGAATATCTCTGACTTGGTGGAACGCTGTGCCAGAGCCGGCGGGGGTTGATGGACTGTTCGCCATTGGACATCTGTCGGTGCCGCATGACGATCAATGACGTTTCCGAAAACGTCGAACATTCTTGAGAGAATTCCCTTACCGACCGGCGTTTTTAACGGCCCACCCGTATCTTTCACCGCAATGCCGCGGGCGAGACCTTGAGTTGGGGTTAGTGCGATCCCACGCACGCATTGCGCATCAAGTTGAGCTAAAACCTCAATAATAATTTTTCCATTGTTGACGTGCAGCAATGAATAGATAGAGGGCAAATGTTTATCAAACCTCACATCCACAACGCTACCTCTTACCGAGACGACTACACCAATATTTGATAAATTGGTTTTGTATTTCACGTTTGCTCCTATTTCCTGTTTTTTTACCATTAGAAAAGTTCACTCCGTAAATGTGCTGCCTGTGACGGGAGGAGGGCAAAATCCCCCCCCGCTAGACGCGACGAACATCCCTGGTATAACAAATTCACAATATGGCAAGTAGTCTGTTGCAGATTGAATTCGCCAACAGATTATTGCGGAGGCGACCAGCTTGTCTATAAGCTCTTGTGTTTTCATTTAAAATTATTCCATTTCCAATTCCGGATTTCGGGTATATCCAATCCGGTCTTGTTAATATGTTTTCTATGTTCAATAAGTTTTTCTTCAAGCATTTTTTTCAGTTTAGTACCTTTATCACTTAATTGCGGCAAACGATTTATTACATCTATTACCAGGTGAAATCGATCGAGATCGTTGAGCACCAGATTGTCAAAATAAGTAGTAATTGTGCCTTCTTCCTTATACCCACGAACATGAATATTTTTATGGTTTGTACGGCGATACGTCAACCTATGCACCAGCCAAGGGTAGCCATGAAATGCAAAAACTACCTGCTTGTCTTTGGTAAATAAAGCATCGAAGTCACTATCACTAAGTCCATGGGGATGTTCGGTATCCGGTTCCAGTTTCATTAGATCAACAACATTAACCACCCTAATTTTCAGTTCAGGTAAATGTTCCCGAAGGATGGAAACTGCTGCCAAGGATTCGAGTGTTGGCACATCACCGCAACTGGCCATTACTACATCCGGCTGCGAACCTTCATCGTTACTTGCCCATTGCCAGATACTTATTCCTCTGGTGCAATGGTCTATTGCTTCCTCCATATTTAGCCATTGTGGCGACTGATATTTGCCGGCAATCACAACATTTACATAGTTTCGACTCCTTAAACAATGATCCATAACGGATAATAAGCAGTTGGCATCTGGTGGCAAATACACCCGAACAACGGATGCTTTTTTATTTACCACATGGTCAATGAATCCCGGATCCTGGTGAGTGTCGCCATTATGTGCCTGTTGCCAGACATGTGAAGCAAGCAGATAATTCAGGGATGCTATTTTTTTTCTCCAGGGCAATTTATTACTGACTTTCAGCCATTTTGCATATTGATTAAACATTGAATCAATGATGTGAATAAACGCCTCATAGCAGCTAAATAGCCCGTGTCTTCCAGTGAGTAAATATCCTTCGAGCCAACCCTCACATTGATGCTCGCTCAACATTTCCAATACGCGTCCTTCAGGTGCGAGAAATTCATCATTCTCCTCCATTTGGGCTTCCCACTGCCGGTTGGTGACCTCAAAAATGGCATTCAACCTGTTTGAAAGTGTTTCATCTGGCCCAAAAACCCTGAAGTTTTGTTTCTTTTGATTGAGAGCAATTACTTCGCGAAGAAATTCTCCAAGTTCGTGTGTGTCGGATGTCTGAACCGAACCAGGCGATGGAACACAAACAGCACAGTTCCGAAAATCAGGCATAATCAGGTTTTGCAGTAACAACCCGCCATTTGCATGAGGATTATCGCTCATTCTTCGCTGGCCTTTAGGTGCCAGTTCGGCCAATTCAGGCAAAAGGCGACCATTTGCATCAAAGAGTTCATCCGGTTTATAACTTTTCATCCAGTTTTCAAGAAGTATAAGATGATCGGGATGATCAGAGTCAACCAATAAGGGAATTTGATGTGCTCGAAATGTCCCCTCAATTTGGATACCATCGACAATTTTCGGCCCTGTCCAGCCCTTTGGTGAGCGAAGTACTATCATAGGCCAGTGTGGACGTGAAGCATCATTATTTCCCCTGGCATGTCTTTGTATTTTTCGGATTTTCACAACAGCATTTTCTAATGCAGCAGCCATAGCCTGATGCATTTCTTCTGGCTCATCTCCTTCCACAAAATATGGCATCCAGCCGTATCCCTGAAGCAGATGCTTCAATTCTTCATGCGTAATACGAGCCATCACAGTAGGGTTTGCTATTTTATAGCCATTAAGATGCAGGATAGGTAGTACCACACCATCGGTTATCGGATTGAGAAATTTATTGGAGTGCCATGCTGTAGCCAGCGGACCTGTTTCCGCTTCTCCATCCCCGACAACACAGGAAACTACCAGATCGGGATTGTCAAAGACAGCCCCAAATGCATGACTGAGTGAATACCCCAGCTCCCCTCCTTCGTGAATTGATCCGGGGCAATCCGGTGAAACATGACTTGGAATTCCTCCTGGGAATGAAAACTGGGTGAACAGTTTTTTTAATCCGGACATATCCTGCGTGATATCTGGATATATTTCGCTATATGTACCTTCAAGATAAGTATTGCCCACCATCGCAGGGCCGCCATGACCGGGACCAGTAATGCAGATCATATTCAAATCATATTTCTTGATAAGCCGATTCAAGTGCACATAGATAAAATTCAAACCTGGCGTTGTGCCCCAATGTCCGAGCAACATTGACTTTACATCTGTCAATTTCAGCGGCTCTCGAAGCAAAGGATTGTCACAAAGATAGAGCTGCCCAACTGCTAAGTAATTGGCTGCTCGCCAGTATGCGTTTATCTTTCGCAGCAGATCGAACGACAATAGCTTGTTATTTCCATTTATATCTTCCAATACTTTATTTAATTTCATGAACATTTTCCTTCGTAATGCTAGTTGATTCATTGAGTCAGTATCCCTGACAATCATAATGTAAATATAGTGGAGTCTCATAATCCCGATTCAACAGAGCCATCTCCATCTGCGGCCATGATGTGATGACCACCCACATCATAATTGTTGCATAAATGAGGCTCCCAAGCTTTCTTACCATGGGTCAATTCTTTCCATTTTTCACGGTCACGTACAATGTATGGATAGGGTCCCCACATGTAGAGGCCGCTCCAATATATCGGATATCCATAATACCCGTAGTAAGTTTCTTCGAATTGATGCGAGACAGGCTTGTCACTGTCCAAGGATGAACTATCCTCAATCTGCTTTTGGGTCAGGTCGATAGTAATATTTTGCTCCTTTTCATTAAAGACGACTATTGCATACAAAAAAATCAACACCTGCATGATCTTAAGCCAATTTTCTGTCTCGGCAACCAAGTAGCGAATCGTCCAGTAATAGTCATCGAAGTAGAATTCACAAACCTTCCCTATTTCTCCATCAAAACTAAGTAATTTATAGTTATTTAACATAACTGAATGCCTTTAATAATTGTTAACATTTATGTTCATAATTACTACGGAACATTAAATGGTTACTTTTCATCTATTTGTTCAGATCTAAAATACGATAAACAATATTTGCAATCATCAATTCTTCATCCGTGTCAATAACGCGGACCACAACCCGACTAGATGCAATGGAAATTATACCTTTATTAACAATGTTCAGTTTTTCTTCGATTTTAATTCCTAGGAATTCCAATTTTTTACAGATTCTGGCACGCACTTCTGGTGAGTTCTCACCTATACCGCCAGAAAATACCAGCGTATCCAGACCGCCAAGTGCTGCTGCAAACGCCCCAATCCATTTTCGAGTATAATAACAAAATAGCTCTACTGCTTCAGCTGCCCTAACGTCGCTCACCTGACACGCTAATAAATCACGCATATCCGAGCTGATTTGAGAAATACCCAGAAGGCCCGATTCATGATTAACTAAATGATTAAACTGTTCTGGCGTCATATTTTCTATCTGCATCAAATACCATATCACACCTGGGTCCAGATCGCCTGAACGAGTACTCATTGGTAGACCGGAACTGGGCGTAAATCCCATACTGGTGTCTATACTTTTGCCCCCAAGAACTGCGGCCAGGCTAGCGCCATTACCTAAATGAGCCAGTATCACTCGACTCTGAGATGCTTTTACACCGGCAACATGAGCAAGTTCTTCCAGCAAAAAGGAATATGATAAACCATGGAACCCATATCTATGAATTCCTACCTCATCAAAACGACGAGGGATAGGCAGGAGTTGAGCAACACGCGGCATAGTATGGTGAAACGCTGTATCAAAGCAGGCAACTTGACACAGCCTGGGATATCGCTGTCCAAAAGCCTCAATCAATTCAATTTCGATTGGCAAATGATCCATATCGTAAGGGCAAATACGGTGCAGTTCAGTAAGTAAATCCGGTGTGACACATTCAGGTTCAGTGTGATTCATGCCGAAAACGACTCGATGGCCAATCCCATTGATTGACGAGAAATCAATCAACTCTTCAAGTCGGTCAATCAGAAAATTAGGTATTGAACTTAAATCCAAAGGTTCAAGAATTCGACTGTTTTTCTGATTTCCTGATAAATCACTAAAAGCGAATATCGTATCCGATAAACCGATACGTTCAATACTTCCATAGAAACATCGTTTTATAGATTTACCTGACTGATACAATGCAAACTTGACACTCGATGAGCCACCATTGATTGTCAAAATAAGCGGATTAGCTGCTTCCATGAACGCTCCTATCTTCATTATATAATCCAAACGAAGCCAGTTTGGTGCACGTTGACTTATAATCCGTGTGACAAATACTCCTGATCCCCAAGTCTTCCGCGACCTGGACTAACTTTGGGAGATTCTCAATATAGACCACCTGATCGGCTTGGACTTGTGCGATATCAAACGCCATCCGAAAAATATCGGCGTCAGGCTTTCGCAGATGGACGAAACAGGAAGAAATGAATAAATCCACAAAATCATCAAGCCTGAACGTTTGAATCCGATGTAAATTAAGTTCTCGTGCCTCGTTACTAACCACAACTATCTTTAATCCATACCGTGCTTTAACTCGACGAACCAACTCAATCATTTCCAGATATGGCTTTGACTGAGCGAAAATGAATTTCTGAAACTGAGCTCTCTCGAATGGTCGCTTCTTGTAAAACACCACGCGTCCAAGGTATTCATCAATGGTAAGTTCACCTAACTCGTATGCATCTAAAACAATATTATGCCTGCTATTTATCTCATCAAGTTCCAGATTAAATGTTTTTGCCGCTAATTTTCGGGATTGATGCCCAAACCCATCGGTAAGTAATACACCGCCAACATCGACAAACAAACTTTTGATACCAGTTATTTTACTCATAATATTTAATTCCGTAGGGTTATATCATCGATGCCATAGTATGTGAGCAGCTTCCAATGGGACAGCAGCATTTTCATAATAAGGTATCACCCTTGCAGTATAGTCTGTAGCAGGTCGGGTTGCAGCTATCGCTATACTGTAGTTGCTGCCCACGTTTGCGTCCACAGTTTGCCCATTTTGATTCATTCCATGCTGTTCAGGACAATGGCCATTTAATCCATCTGCAAATAGCTCCACTCGAATTGCATTCGAGTCAATGCCGTTGAGATGAACCTCGACTCTAAATAGATGCTGTTGCCCTCTGGTCTCAACCGAAACTTTGCCAAAATGGATTGCCGCCCATTTTTGTTTAAGAGTTTGCTGCCAATTTACCAGCTGATTTCCCATTTCCCCATTATTAGACGCACGCGATTGATAGGAAGCTGATGCCGGAAGATAATACTTCTCTGTATAATCCTGCACAGTGCGATTGGCCGAAAACCGAGGTGAGAGTTGCGACATGCTTTCTCGCATTCGCCTGACCCATGCAGTAGAAATACCGTTTTCATCTCTATTATAAAACTCCGGAATAACCTCCAATTCAAGCAGTTCATAGAGTTCCTCAGCTTCGACAGCATCCCAGGCAGGATCTTTGCCATGCTCTTGACCGTCACCGATTGCCCAGCCAACTTCCGGGGTGAAAGCTTCCGCCCACCAACCGTCCAACTCTGATAGATTAATGCCTCCATTGACTAGTACTTTCATGCCACTGGTTCCACTTGCTTCCCATGGACGTCTTGGTGTGTTAATCCAAACATCCACCCCACGTACCAGGTGCTCTGTCAAATGCATATCATAGTCACTGAGAAATACCGCATTAAATCGCACTTCGGAACGCCGGATAAAACGCACCCATTCCTGAATCATTTTTTGACCGGCCATGTCATTCGGATGAGCTTTACCGGCGATAATAAGCTGAACAGGACGATGAATGTCGGTTAACAAGCGAAGTAATCGTTCGGAATCATACAGGAGCAGATTCGGTCTCTTATAGGATGTAAAACGGCGAGCAAAACCAAGTGTTAACGCATTTGGATTTAATAAATGCTCAACATCGTTAACTGACTCAGTCGATGCACCAGACTCTTCAAGTTGTCGAGATAGTCTTTGGCGAGCATATTCAACAAGAGCCTTGCTGGCATCTGTTCTAAATTTCCAGAGTCTGCTGTCAGAAATACATCGAATATTTTCTTTCAAGGTATCCATTTTTCCGAGCCAGCGGTCTTTCCCGCAAGACTCAGTCCAAAGTTCATCGGCCGCAGCCGAATCCCAGGTTGGCGTGTGAACTCCATTGGTAACAGAGCTAATGGGCACTTCGTCTGCCGGCCAACGTTTAAATAGAGGTTCAAACAGATTCCGACTAACTTTGCCATGTAAACGGCTGACACCGTTTATTGCTCCACTTCCTCTTATCGCCAAATATGCCATATTAAATGGTTCTGTCAAATCTTCAGGATTTTCTCTGCCAAGTGCAAGCAAATCAAAGAGTGATATACCAAGCCGCTCTTGGGCATACCAACTTAAATATTGTTCAATAAGAGCTGGAGAAAAACGATCAAAACCTGCGGCAACAGGTGTGTGTGTTGTAAAAATGTTCCCTGCTCGCGTAACTGCCAGTGCAGTTTCAAATGACTGGCCAGAGTCTTCCATAAAATTTCTTGCTCGCTCCAGTACAGCAAAAGCAGCATGCCCTTCATTTAAGTGGCAAACCTCAGGCTTTATACCAAGCTCACAGAGCAATCTCCACCCTCCTATTCCCAGTATAAGCTCTTGTTTAAGTCGCAACTCGTGACCACCACCGTAAAGTTCACTCGTAATTCCTCTATGTGCAGGAAAGTTAGCCGCATCATTGGTATCCAGCAGGTAAAGTTTTACTCTACCAACCTGGACATGCCAGGCACGCAGCCATACCGAATAACCTGGGAGCTTTATTTCCAACCGCAGCCACTCCCCATTTGATTTTCGCAAGGGCGAAATTGGCAATTGACCGGGATCATTGTAAGGATAGAGGGCTTGTTGTACACCATCCTTATCAATCACCTGGCGAAAATACCCTTGTTGATAGAGCAACCCAACCCCAACCACCGGAACACCAAGGTCGCTGGCAGCTTTGAGCTGATCGCCGGCAACGTTACCAAGGCCGCCCGAGTATATTGGCAGAGCTTCGCTCAGCATAAATTCCATACAAAAATATGCTACACAAGTCAAAGAAGTTTGTGGATGATTCTGTTGAAACCATGCCGGGGCTGCAGATTTACGATCTTTGAGCTTTAATAGTTCATTCACTTCGTTACAAAATTCCGTATTCGCCAGTAATTTTCTAAGTTTTTCTCTTGAGACAGTCTGCAAAACAACCCATGGATTTTGTGTCATTTCCCACAATTCAGGGTCAAGCTGACTCCAGACTTTATCACCATAATGACTCCATGACCATCGCATATCCAATGCAAGTTCAGCAAGACAATCGAAACCATCAACTTCTATAGGAAGAAAAGACTGTAATTTGTCAAGACATTTTCGTTTACTCATAGTTTTCCCATAACAATTTCGGATGATTTTATTGTTATGACCTCCATTAACTTGTCGAAGGGAACGATAAATTTTTTAACACCTTCATCTTCAAGCTGTTGAGTTATCTTATTGATGTCTATCCCAAGTCCAGGCAAACTTTCCAAAACCAAATTTGCTTCCATTACGGCATTTTCGAGGGTTGACTTTGATTCGCCGTGGTCACGATAGGCATCAATTGTTTCTAACGGAGCTGTATTTATAGTATCCGGCCCAATGAACTGTTCTATGTATTTGACATCACTATAGCTGGAGTCTTTAGTGCCTGTGCTAGCCCATAGTAAACGCTGTGGACGGGCTCCCTGACCAGCCAGTCGCACAAAACTATCACCTTCGAAGATTTCCTTGTATATCTGATAAGCAGCCTTTGCACTTGCTATTGCCACCTGCCCATGCACTTTCTTGGCAATTTCAACTTTCTGACCACCCGACACAAAGAAATTATCCACCAGTGGATCCACCAAGGTATCAATACGGCTTAAAAAGAAGCTCGCAACTGAAACGATATGTTTAACAGGCTTTCCTTGAGCTATACGCATTTTTAAACCTGAAATGTAGTTGGCGACAACCTGTCGATAGCGATGTACCCCAAAGATCAGGGTAGCATTAACATTGATCCCTTCGCTGATTAGTTGTTTTATTGCCGGCAGACCATCGGATGTTGCCGGAACTTTGATAAGTACATTCGGCCTATCCAGAGCGACCCACAATCGGCGGGCTTCTTCAACTGTGCCCTGCGTATTGTATGCCAGATGTGGGTTAACCTCCAGACTGACATATCCATCTCCTCCATTAGTCTTGTCATACAAAGATCTAAACTCATCAGCAGCACTCTTTACATCGCACTGACTTAGAGTTTCATAGATAGATTTAGCCTCCATTTGCTTGAGTGCCATCTCGCGAATGTCCTGATCGTAAATATCACTTTCGGCAATCGCCTTTTCAAAGATGGATGGGTTAGAGGTCATCCCTCGAAGCCCATCATCCTTAATTAAATACCGAAGTGTACCATCTGATATCAAATCACGTCTGATATAATCGAGCCAAAGTGATTGACCGAGCGTTTCCAATTTTATCAAGTGATTGTCTTTCATGATTTCATCTCCTTCTGCTGCAATATTGCAACTTCATCCAGCCCGCCTTGTATGGTGATCAATAAATAATCCATATATTTACTCATTTCGATCTCATCTAATCATAATGACAGCACATACATCATATTAGGCAGAGAATATATTGACTCCTCTCCGAACGAAAAACTTTCTGATTTCCTCTATCCCGAATATCACAAAAGGTGACAGTACAATCACAGGCCATATCCACAGGGGAAGTGGTGCCGTGGTGAAAAAGTTACCAATTACATCCAAAGGCAGGTAAAGTACCCCAAAAATAAAGGTCAGTTCTACAAGTAAGCCGACAGTAATCCATGAGTTATACTTGAAGATATGTCGGACAGCGCTCTGTCGGTTGGTTCTACAAGCCATCACGTTCCCTATTTGACAGAAAATAATAGTGACAAGAAACCCTGCTGCTGCTTGCCGATAGAGCGTAGTTGTAGCCAATAATCTTTCCCCCCAAATCCACGCTCCTCCATTGAGAATAAGAAAAAAAACAACGAAAGAAAGGACAGCTTCGGCCGGACCTATAATGCCGTAACTTCTCAGAAAGGTCTTCAAGCTAACCAGCCGTTCAGTTCTTCTCCTGGGTGGCCGCATCATAATGTCCGGCTCAGGCGGTTCATTACCCAAACCAATAGCAGGGAGGATATCCGTTATAAGGTCTATAGACAAGATTTGTATGACGGTGATCGGTAGAGGAATGGGAAAGAGGACATATAATATGAAGGGTAAGATCTCTGGTATGTTGCTCGTAAGAATATAGGTAATGAACTTCTTGATATTATCATAGACGGCACGACCCTCCTCGATCGCATTTACTATGGTAGCGAAGTTATCATCCAAAAGGATAATATCGGAAGCCTCCTTAGCCACATCAGTTCCACTCAAACCCATCGAAACTCCAATATCAGCCTTCTTTAAGGCCGGAGCATCGTTAACTCCATCACCAGTTACAGCTACGACTTCCCCCATCTCTTTCAAAACGTTTACAATCTTTAGTTTTTGCTCTGGTGCTGTTCTGGCAAAGATTATTTCATAATTATCTTTCAATATCTTCTTAAGGATATCTGCATCCATCTCGTCCAGCTTATCTCCTGTCACAATATAAGGATTCTCGGCAATTCCGACTTTACGCGTAATGCTTCTCACTGTTTCCGCTTTGTCACCACTTATCACAATCACCCTGACACCGGCATTCTTGCAAGCCTCAACCGCCTTGGGCACCTCCGGTCTAGGCATGTCCATCATGGCAATAAGGCCTGTGAATACAAGATCATAAGCCTTCGAATCAGGTTCCTTCACCTCCTTGTAAGCGACAGATAGTACACGAAGGCCATCTTCGGCATACTCATTTGCGATAGATAGTATTTTCTGTTTCTCTTCCACCTTCAGTTCCCGTATCCCAACTTCGGTGTGAACCAGGGTACATATATCTAATAAAACTTCCGAAGCTCCCTTTGCCGTCAGGTAGTATGTGTCTCCATCGGTCTTGTAGGTTGAATACATATATTTAGCCTCAGAGGAGAAAGACTGCCCTCCAACCACCTCAAAATCTGAGCGAATACTATCATATCCCGACATTTTCGCTGCAAACTCAGCCAATGCAACCTCGGTAGGGTCACCCTTAAACGATTGTTTACCAATTTTATCTGTCGTTACAACAACATCATTACACAAGGTCATTATATCATTAAGAGGCTTCGTTACAGATATCTTCTTCAATTCTTCCGTCTTATCAGACAAATATTTTGTAAAGTCAAGGTAGATACTGACTACATGGAGCTTATTTTGCGTAAGAGTTCCTGTTTTATCAGTACAGATGACAGTAGTGGAGCCCAATGTTTCCACCGACAGAATGTTCTTTACAACAGCATGCCGCTTACCCATTCTTGCAGAGGCCTGGGTCAAAGCCAGCGTAACAGTAGGGAGAAGTCCCTCAGGAACATTGGCTACTATAATGCCAATGGCAAATATAAGATTGGTCCAGAACGTATTGCCAATCAGGAATCCTACCAGAAAGAACGTAAAACCCAGAGCAATTGCCAGGTATGTGATCTTTTGTACAAATATCTTGAGCTCTTTCTGCATCGGAGTTAAATCACGCGTTACAGTCTGTGACAAGTTGGAAATTGAGCCTATCTTTGTCTCTTTTGCCGTCCTGACGACAAGGATAGTTGCTGAGCCTTTCATAACTGTGGCCCCGGAGAATGCCTCGCATGATTGCTGGCCCTCTGTCCCAAACTCAGCTTTTTCCAGAGGTTCAGACTCTCCGGTCAATATACTTTCATCTACCATCAGCCCCGTGGACGAGAGAATTATCCCATCCGCTGATATCCTATCACCTTCCTGAACAAGGAGTATATCTCCCGGAACAATTTCTTTTGCATTGAGAATATTGCGATTTCCATTACGCACCAGAGCGACTTGCTTGGGAATATAATCCTGGAATGCCTGCATCAGTTTCTCAACTTTGTACCGCTGAATAAAAGATACAGATGCATTTAAAACAACTACCCCCAGTAGAGCAAAGCCGATGAAGTTGTAACCCTCACCTGAACTCAGTGTATTTGCAAAAAAACACAATATTGCAGATACCAGCAACAATATTGGAAACATACCCTTGAATTCCTCGAACAGCATAACGAATGGAGATATCTCCCGATGAAATACAAGTTGGTTAAGACCATACTTATTCTTTCTCCTTGTCACCTCATCAGACATCAGCCCATTTGCAGTTGAGCCCAGAGACTTTAACAATTCCTCCTTGGTTTTTCCCTCGAATTCAATAAATATACCCATTGACCTTACCTTCCTGTCGAAAGACTATCATTACTCTCCTAGCAGGAATATCTTCCATCACAAATAAAAATATCGTACAAATTGGCCTTTACCTCCGAAAGTAATTGAAGTAATATGTCGCAATATTACATAAAGTAATCACACAACTCATTCTATCATTGCTAACTCAGAACCTTTCGACATCTTCGCCGTAAACTATTAATTACCTCTAGTTTCCAAAATTCCCATCAATACATTAAAACAACATAAAATAAGACATATACCCACATATAGTCAATAGCATTAAATGCATAAATTTAGATTAATTCAGCTATTTTCCTTAGACTTAGCTGGTATACGTAAAACATGGCTGGCTATAATAAGTCCTCCAACAATCCCCATTACAAATGTCAGTAAAAGCAAAAGGACTCTCGGCATTGTTACAGTCACAAAGAGTAACCTGGTCTCAACAGCTTGCGTGTTTTGAATAGAAACAATCAGAGTCAGTAGTAAAATTCCAACTATAATAATTATTTTTATTTTATCTTTCACTGCATAATCCCCTACGATTCACATTAAAACTAGTTTGACATTGACGCCGAAGTAGAGATACGCCTTATATAGTAAATACTGAAAGCTGTATCAGAAGTTGTCAACAGGAGAGTCTGAGTCTATCAGTACAAGTCATAATTTACATTAGCACGAAATCATTACTGGCTTTTTATTTTTACTTTTAATGGTTTTATTTTTTCGTTTTTGGGTACAGTTATGGTAAGTACACCGTCTTTACAAGTAGCCTCGATTCTGGCAGGATCAACTTCAACTGCCAGATTTAGATCACGTCTAAAGTTACCATAGGACCTTTCTGTATGATAATATCCTTTCTCTATTCTCTCCTCTTCAGTTTTCTTTTCACCGCTGATGGTCAATATATTCCCGTGTACAGATATATTAACATCCTCAGCTTTGCATCCCGCAACTTCAGCCTTTACAATAAATTCGTTATCTTTTTCGGCAATGTCAATTACTGGCCAGTGACTATCGTCCCAGACTGGCCGGCCACCGTCTCCCATAATTATTCTAATAAAATTATCCATCTCATTATGAAGTCTCGATAACTCAGCTCTACCTCTTTCAATTTTGTTTATAGGTAATAGTACCATGATAAGCCCCTTTGTTGAACATTTACATATTCTGTTTGGTTAAATATAATTTATATTTCGATTTGTTTACTTAGATTAGTACAAAGCTAAACTTTATGAAATTCTGTCTCAATAACATTTGTATTCGCTAGTATCTGACTGGCTTTTTCTACTTCCTCTGATGTGCCATGAACAATCAAAAGAAATTTATTTGATTTAAGAGAAGTTTCGTATTTCAGGACACTATCTTTGGGAATACCTACGCTATACATAGCAGCCCCGACAACACTTAAGCTTCCTCCAACTGCAGCACCTTCAATCGCTCCAATTATCCAGGATACTAATGGACCTCCAACGACAATTGGCCCAATACCTGGGATAAAAAAGAATGCAGATCCAAATAGTAACCCCCACATTCCTCCCCAGAAAGCCCCAAGTTTCCCCCAATACTTAATGCGGTCACCTGAATTATAATATCCTACTACATGCTCATTAGAGTGATAATCTTTGCCTACTATAGACAACTTTTTTATATCAAATCCAGACTTCTGCAGTTCCTTAACTGCTTTTTCGGCATCTTTATGACCATCAAAAATAGCAACATTTGTATTTTTTTTTGACATTAAACATCTCCATTCTTGTCATTATTTATTGTTATATATAATAATGTTTGCATTACAAACATACTTTGAACCTTAATAACATAATCAGATATTAATAATATTATATTTAATGAATTTGTAAATCAGAGTAGACTCTTTTCTTAATGTAGGTCATATTACTTCTTTTGGTATCAGGAATATCAGAATGTAGTTCAGACATTAGATTGCATTAGTTCTAAAATGTTTCAAATTGGTAAACGATCAAGATTTTTAAAATTTATCTTACATTCCACTATTAATAGAATGGCACTTAAACTCAACTTTATGACACAAATATAGTCATTTTATCCGACAAAAGATTGAAACTCGGATTTGATTTACTATTACTATTTTCCTGCTATCATAAGACTATATTAAACATTGTAAGCGTTAAACTCTGCGAAAGACAAACTCTGGTATTTTTTACCAGAATAAATCATTGTCATTACATAAGAATCAAAACCCTATAGGAATAATTGTATTGATGCTAAACTTAGACATGATTACCTAGAAGCAACCGGATATTAATATGAAAATTGCAATAATATCAACAGGACCCAAAATAGATGATTCGATTGGAACAGTGCCTGATTCGAGTCCCTACTGGCTGTTTGTTGCTCTTGAAACAATGAAATGTGAGGCAATGCCAAACCCTTTAACAAGCATAGGTGGACCCGCCAAACTACAATTGATCATTCAACAATAGCCAAGTAAAATATATTTTTGCTGGCGGTTACGGCACTATCCAATTAAAAGAGCTTAAAAAAAACGGAATCAAAGTGCTTTTTGGACTGAAAGGGTCTGTAAGAAAAACCGTTGAAAAATCTCATCGGCGAAACTGTATTTTAGCCCCTTATATAAAAGGTTGATTATTTCACTGACAGACTCGTATTATATGGCATCCGTCCACCATACCATTATACATCTTCTTGCTTATCACCCACTCTCTGCACAACGCGTATATTTCCCAGCATTTCCTTCAACCGTTCCATCCGTTCCTGTGGTGTCAATTCCAGAATATCCTGCCTCACTAACTGCTTACACTGCCCGCCGCTGCTTTGATTAGCATCTTTACCATACTTATCAGGCATGCGTGCTGCCAGGAACTTTGATATTGCTGAAACATTTGGTGGTACATGAACCTCCTGCTTTACAGTCTTGAGCCTTTCAATAGGAATTTGACTGCCATCATTTGCAATCACCACATCATTTACCACTTCTTCCCTGGACTTAATATAATTATACCCCATACATCGCTTAATAAGCTTGTTTTCAACTTTCTCGGTGGCAAATTCACTTTTACCTTCATTTACCGCCTCCCGAAACTCTAGATACTTTTTCATCCAGTTATCCCAGGTTCTGTGAGTTATCTCCATAAATTCACAAATACAGTTGATCTTCCAGCCCAGCTTCAATAATTTCTTGGCTATCTTTGGCATGTGATGATTATATTTTGATTGATTATCAGTTAACTTGCTCATTATTTTGTTTTCTCTCTTATCTTATATATTATATTATTCGCTATAGCTCTGCTCATGGCCTAATATTATTACCAGACCACAGAGCAGAACCATACAAAATACTGTATTACAGCTTTCCCCAATCCAACTCGGATATTCTACTTTCCTGCAATCTGGCAAATTCAGCCATTGATAACGGCTCAACATAATGACGAACCGTAGTCATCAGATTCTTATGCCCGGCCATCTGCTGCACCCAGCATAAATCAAAACCGGCACGCTTCCACCTGGAAATGCAACTCTTTCGCAAATCATGCAGAGTGTAAAGATTCCAGCCAATATTATCAACCAGCCCGGAATTTCGACATATAATACCAAACCTCGTACTGGCCTGATCGCTGCACCGCTGTGTCATATTACCTCTGGCTGAAATATCTCTCACAACAAACTCACCAGAGAGATCACATCTCTGCAAATAACTATACAGAGTATCAAATATGCGTACCTCTCTGCCGTTACCGGTTTTGGTACGCCATCTTTTATCCTTATAGCTGTAAACATAGATGATTCGCTTTTCCATATCTATATCACATGGCCTTAATCCCAGAATCTCACCTATCCGCAGACCTGCATAATAGCCAAGATACAATATCAAACGCCATGCATCTGTTGGACATGCCGAGAGTAGTTTCTCGAACTCACTTTCTGAGATTACCCGAACAGGTTTCTCATCAACCGATAATTTCAGCGGAGCTTTACAACTGGCACGTAATGACCTGCTGGCAGCTCTGGAAGCGATCGGATTATCGTTGATATAGCCAAGATCAACTGCCCGATATAACGCCGCCTTCAAAACTGTTAACTCACTATTGAACGTCGATGCCTGTATTCCTGATTCAATACGCCTGTTGCGATATTCAAGCATCATCTCATATCCCACATCCAACAGCAAATCAGGTTGGAACATCTCAGTTATCCTTCGATAAAGACCTTCAAGCTTAAGTACAGTACTTCCCCTTACCTGGGCTGAATAATTATTCAGGTCAAGCTCAACCCAGTCATCCCAAAGTACTCCTTTAGCTCTAACCTTACGCATCTTGCGAATTTCACTATAATCTATCCCTTCCGGCAGATAATAAGTCTTTTCCTGACCATTTTCCTGCCAGCGTTCATAATAACGCCCCTTTGATCTATCATAAAATATTGATTTTAACATCGTAAAATCCTTTCGTATTTATATTCACGCAAACTTCCAGTGGAAATTTTACTGATGTCACATATAAATAGCTGGAAAACCATACTTTTTCAGACATTGCCGAGATACTAACCTGAGCTTTTGACGTAATTTCTTTAGTATTCCTGGTTTCTCTTGCCTGTCAATAAAGCAACTATATTCTTCTATAAGAACTTTGTTACTATTTTGAAAAAACACTGCTTCCAAACCATAAAAATGAGATGCTATTTTTACATAAAAACAAACTAATAATACACTTACAAACATATAGAACCCAAGTTCAAAACAAGCATTACAAACCAATGTAATACATGTAATACTTGCAGCATTACTTGAACCTGGCTTGCAAAACTGACAACAGATAAACACTCCATATCCCGAAACCTTCGACAATTCGACAATAAGACTTAAACCTCTGTCAATAAAGCAGATAAAATGTCGAACACCTTTTTCGACATTTCGACAATAAAAACTCTTACCACTACCAATCTGGACATGCCAAAACCAATTAGCATTACCAAATCGCTGTTTTAATGTCGAATTGTCGAATTTTGGTTTTAATCGTTCTGACATTTTATCCCCTTATATATCAATGACTTATCCTTTATTGTCGAATTGTCGAATAATTCCTAAGAGTACAGGAAAAATACCGGCCCACGCTTTTTACCTTTGCCTTTCCTGACATGCTCCCTAATCCTGCCGACACCTACCTTTTCAAGCTGTTCAAAATACTTGCGTGCCATAGCAGAGGTGTATTTCAGGGATTTATGGCGAACCCAATCGCGAACAGTAACCTGACCACCATTATTCTGGATCCAGCGAATATCCTTGATAAATTCTTTCTTATCATCAACCAAAATAAGATTGTTAACCTTAAAGGCCTGATCCATAAACCAAGAACACATCCTGATAGCTTCGGACATAGTATCTTCTGATACCACATCACCACTTTGCAGACCATATGCAGCTTTTAACTCATGCAGGATAAGAGCAATCCTTGCAGCATAACTATCGGCCTTGCCTAGTATTGATTCCAGGATACCACCATGCTTGATAGCCTTATCCTTACTCTGGTCATGGAATCTGCCGAACAGACAGGATGCCTCCGGTGAAAACTTCACGGTTTCAGGAGTAACACTATCAACATGCTTCCAACTTCGTTTCAGAAGCTTCAGATATATACGCTTCAAATCATCGATCAGATATTGAGGCACTCCAGATTCTGTCCAAGAAGTTCTTTTGCTCTCAGGAACAGCATACAGAAACCTCGCCGCCATTCCATTATACGAGTTTTCACCTCTCAATGATGATGCCAGAACTTCAGGCTGGATAGTACCTACAACACTGACAAATGATTTTTCAACAGAGATAGCTGGTTTATCACTACTCTTTCGGTCAACAGTAATTTGACTCGCTCGCCATATACTAAGCCAGTTCTGTTTATCATCTCCACCAGCTTTATACTTATTGAATGAATTAAACCATCCAGCTAGTTCATCTCTATGTAAAAGCAGACCATGTGGATTTTCTGATAGTTTGTTGGCTAATGCCTCAACTGTAATATCTGATACTATCAACCTCTGAGAATATGGCGGCTTACTGAATTCACCATCGATATCACCTGAACCCTGTAAATCTAACAGATTCTGATGCGATTGATTAAGAATCAGATTCTCCAGGTCATAAAGAGGCTGCAAGATAGAATTTAATGCCGGGCTTTTACCAACTGAACTTCCCGCCACTAGAGCCCCCCAGACAGCGGCAGGTTCATACCA
This sequence comes from Sedimentisphaerales bacterium, assembly GCA_963667715.1. Taxonomy (GTDB): domain Bacteria; phylum Planctomycetota; class Phycisphaerae; order Sedimentisphaerales; family SM23-30; genus JAFGDI01. Next base: position 793,295 of record OY763926.1, read on the forward strand.
TCCTTCCTTAACCTGCAATTGCCTGGTATTACCTATTGCAGCTGAAACCGCACACAACAAAGCCAAAGCTGGCATAGATTCATCACATCCAATAGACTCTGCTATACATTCTATTGTTTCTTTTGCCTTTTCCGGCAGACAATCAGTTGGAAATGGCTTGTTTTCTGTTGCTATATTACTACAAGGCTTATACTCTTGAGCCTCAGATATAGCTGATAATATCTTGTCAACTATCTTGTCAACAGAAACACCTTTTTGTTCACATTTTTCTATAAAGTCATAAGCATCTTCACCTGGCTCAGTTATTCCAAGAACGTCCGGGTCAAGTATTCTGATTTCCGACTCTGGTATCATACCATCCAGCAGCCATGCTACATTGTTGGCATAATCCATACCAGGATCATCATTATCCGGCCAGATAATTACTTTTTTTCCTGCCAGAATGGACCAGTCTGATTTATCTGAACCATTACTGCCTCCTGCACTGGTTGTAGCAGGCAAGCCGATACTCCATAAAGCGTCGGCAGTTTTTTCGCCTTCACAGACAAACACCATAGGTACTTTGGCTATTTCAACTGCCTTATATAATGGAATATCGCTACTTAAACCTTTAATAACATAGCGATAATCCTCTGTAATCACCTGCCTGAAAGTCTTTACACCATTTTTATCTACTAAACGATATACGTACAAAACTACCACTTCTGTATCTGGACATTCATATACATATTCATTTTCTATCTTATAACCCTGATATTCGAAAAGTCTTTCAATATCTTCCAGGCTTTCATACATTTTGTTATCACTTTGTTTATTTATCTGTTTATTGTTTACCGGCATTTTATTGCCCTCCTGTTGATTTGAATCTGAATTAACATACTTAGCGATAACTTCTCCTGAAGTCCTGCCTTCGATTTCAGCTAATGCTGTATATACATCACCTTTTGCGCCGCAGGCATAACATTTATAGAACCATATATGGTTATCACCCTGAAAAATATGTGCTGATGGGTTGCTGTCATTATGAAATGGGCATCGAAAATAACTGCTGCCCTCATGCCGAAATTCCGCCCCAGCTCTGATTAGAGTCTGTCTCAAAAATGATTCATCCTGCTGCAATTTAATTTTATTATCCATTAAAGTACTCCTTCCTCTCTCAAAAATCTTTCTGTTTCAGTCATACGTTCATCTTTGAACTTATCCGGTTTTACTGCCGGAACCTGCATCTGCTCCTGCTGCTCGAAATACTCAGTGTCAGCTTTTGCCAGTGAACTGAAAAACTGCTCAATTGCATCTTCTGTCACATATATCTTGCCGCCGATCCGACAATGCTCCATGCGGACAATATTACCGTTGCGAGCCTTCAAACCTCGTCTGCACCACCGCCAGAATGCGTTGGTACTAGGCTTACTTGGGATCATCTCAACCGCTTCACTTAATGATAGATATGAAAACATAACTACCTCCATAGAACTATGGAATACAACCTTTTGTATTCCTGTTTGCTTTATGCCCTGCTTTATGCCCTGCTTTACACATTTTGCAAGGCTTTCACAAACGGGTGCCTGGGGTAGGTTTAAATAAAAAATGCAGCAGTAACCCGAAAGTTACTACTGCATTTGTGATATTAAAAACATTAAAAGCCTAGAAGTACCTTACGTAAACAATTGCACCAAAAAGACTTACGTTAAACACTACCAACCTGTAAATTTTTCATTATATTTTTTTAATTTTATTGTTTCATACCTATACCTTAAAGGTAGGAAAAAGCTTTCTGAACCTTTCTTCATCTATTTCAAGGTGACCAACCACAAATCTGAACCTGTATTTTTTCTGCTTATGGTCGAAATAATATGGTTTTTTTCGGCCTACAACTCTAATCCCAATACCTGCCATTCGTTCCAATAGTTGCCGATTGATGTCATTCGCTATATTTGATGGCTGTTGCCCTTTTCCTTTTTGTAGTTTGAATTCTTTTTGTATATACTTAGTCGTCAAATTACTTTCATTATCCAATAACCTATATAGCTTGCTTCCGGTTTTAATAAAAACTTCCTTACATTGACCATCACAAACCAAAGCATATCTATATGCTCCCAAGCCCAATAGTCTAATTAACTTGAAATCTTCCGGCCAATCTTCCAGATTCTCATCTTTTGGTATCTTCAGACCTTCTTTACTAACTCGTTCATATTCATTATCTAAAGCCAATACTACCTCTCTGGCTGTAGCTCCAATCCTGCTATACGACCAGTCTGTAACCGGATAATCAGCCTGCATTGAATCAATCACATCTATCATCCAGCCCCAGAAATGCTCATCACCCAGCTTTGCCTGCTCAAGTCTGGGCCACATCTCATCGTGAGCTTCCATGACAACTTCATCATCTGGATGATCTGCTCTCGGATCAACCCGGTATTGCCATGAAATATACCCCTGCCTATATCTCCAATATACATCTTTGATAAAGTCAATTGCCGCTACCAGGGCAGAGTTATCTACCTTGGTAAAACATCTGGCAATATCCTTACCGGCAAAAACCTTCTTCCAGTCAACGAATTTACGGCAATTATCATCAATTATCGATAAACATGCATGTAACTGGGAATAATATACCGGAAGCATATCAGTATGAAGAATAAAACCGCCATCTTCCTGAATGGCATTGTCCTTTATCTGGGCAGGTAATAGCTCTGATGCCGCAAATACTCCCTGCTGGACAAAATAATAAAACTTATGCTCATCGGAATACCTTTCGATCTGTGAATACTGACCTGCAAGATATTCCTCTCTGAACTCCTCAAAACTTTGTTCAAACATTAAATATCTTTCCGTAAATACAACTCTTAATATTAACTAACCTATGTTCTTTGCTATTTCTTTTGCCTTCTCCCGGTCCCGTTCGGCATATATCTGGGTAACATCTGCCCTGGCATGGCCTAACATTACCTGCGCAGCTTCCACTCCATATTCCTTGCGAATAACAGTACCAGCATTATGTCTCAACTGGTTCGGACTCCACTTTTCCACTCCGGCTTTTTCACATGCCCTGTGGATTGCCTTGCGATATGAACTGGTAGTATAATGATTGCCTATTGTTCTGGCAGTCTTGGCCTTACCTGACTTTTGATCCTCACGACGCTTACTATCTGCATTTTTCTGTTTAGCTTCAGCATTGGCTTCTTTCGGGGAAAAAATATAATCAGCTTCAAATCTGCCAAACAAAAAGGGTGTCAATATCTCCTGGGCTTTCAAACCAAGATAGATTTCCCGGTCCATATCTCGATGTTGGTTCTTATGTTTCTCAGGTTTATAAATCCACACCTGCTCAGACCTGTCTATATCCATAATACGAATTATAACAATCTCCCCTGGCCTTGCGGCAGTATATAACTGTAACTGGATCATTGCCCATACCTGCCTGCTCAGGTAAGGTTTTATTGCCTCAATATCATCAACTGGAACAGGCTTAACATCTTCACCTTCTGGAATATCAGGACAACGGCCCTTTTTCAATGGGATCATGGTAGCAAGATAATCTGCCATCCCCTTTACTATCAGCTCTTTTGACTCCGCCCATCGGAAAATTGACCTGACTCTCATAACCTGCTTATTGATAGATGAACGCTGCCAGCCTTTTTCGATCATAACCTGGCGAACTGCCTCAAGCTTTTTAGGGCCAAACTCATTGGCATTGGTTGATCCATACAAGCTTAGAAGTATCTTTACTACAGTTTTATAATTACCATACTCTGTTGACCCTGAATAATTCAACTTAGCGTACTTGAGGTATCTGGCGGCCATTTCCTGAATTGTAATCGCTGAATCACCTGTCGGAAGGAATTTACCACCTGACAACCACTCTGCGATAAGAGCTTTGTATTTTTCCTTTGCTTCCTGACCATCCGGGCCTAAGCTAATACGTTTACCGTTTAGAGTAACATAAGCATAAGTTTTGCCAGATGAATTATTTTTGAGACAATATGATGGCAGACGGGTCTTTGACACCACACAACCTCCTTGCTGATAATGATTTATACATATACATTATATTATCAATCCGATTATACCTTGTCAAGACCATGGAAAACAGTGTAAATGAGTCTTCACATATATTTAAATGCCGACATTTTTACACAGCATTTCCAAAGGCCACGCATTCAATACCCCATATAAATATATTAACAACAGATATTTACATATCTTTAATATATTGCCACCATAACAATTTTCCTAAAACAAACTACTTTCCTACTTAGGAAAATTATTTATTTTAGGAAATTCGCTATTGATACTTTTCTAAAAATACGATATATCCTATATAGGAAATTGACATTTTTTAGGAAATTCACAATGAGACTAACAGAACAAGAAATAATAGATAAGCTAAACACCCGAATAAATGAATGCCTGCCGCTTTCATTAATTGAGGCTGCTCAGGAAGGTAATTACAATACCGATGCTGTAATAGACTTTGCAATTCAAGATGGGCCAAGAATCAAGGCCGCTATTGAGCTGCTCACCACCGCAACACCAAAGGCAATTATTGAGAAAATCAATACCTTAAAGAATGCTTTAACAGAAAACAGTATGCAGGAAATTGTTCCAATGATTGTTGCGCCATACATTGGCAACAAACAGGCAGAGCTACTATCAAAAAACAATATATCATGGATAGACTTATCCGGAAATATGCTTATCAGTATCCCTCCCAATATTTATATTGAAAGAACCGGAAACCCTAACAAGTATCCCGATACAGCCCCAATCAAAAAGATATATCAAGGTACTTCATCGCTGGTAAGCAGAGCATTACTGCTGAATCCAGATGGATTTTCTTCTTTGAATCAGATAGTTGAATTCATTAATGAAAGAAGCGGAAAAATTACTACCGGAACAGTGTCAAAAGTGCTAAAGTCACTGGAAGAAGAATTACTGATAAACCGAACCAGATCAAACATCTTAGTGAAACAGCCTGAACAATTGCTCGAAAACCTAACTGAAGGTTATGCAGAATATGCCAGGAGCAAAAAAGAGAAAAGATACAAATACGAAGTTGAGAATATCGATTCCCTTTGTAAGATATTATCTGATTCGGGTATTGATTATGCTAATTGCGGCTTCTATGCGGCCAGGATCAAAGGTTTTGGCATGACCGGCCAGATTACAATATTTATTAAATCAATAAATGACATAATTAATATATCAGAAGATAAACAGAACCTAATATGTCCGGATGAAGAATTTGGACAATTGACATTCATTGAATCTAAAAATCCTTGTGTCTGGTTCAACCTGCAAGGCAACCCAAGCGATAGAATAGTAGATGATCTGGAGCTATATTTAGAAATGGTTAACGATAGGCCAAGAGGCCCCAAAATAGCTAATCAGCTTAAACAGGTCATTTTAGGGAGAAATAATGGATAACATGATAATTCAACAACTGGCAGAGCTGGCAAGAGCCTGTGAGAAAAAAGATATCAAACCTATTATTTGTGGCGGGCTTGGTGTTTATCTCAGTTATTGTAATAAAGAAAACGAAATACAAAATATGATCCGGGCTACCCAGGATATAGACTTGATGCTATGCAAAGAAGACTTGCTTCAAGAATCCAAAAGAAACGCAATAGCTGAAATAATAACAGATGAGCTTAAATATAGTGTTCAACCTGAAAAACAACTTCACGGCTTCAAAAAAGATGACAATATGGAACTGGACATCCTGGTTCCGCCCATTGATGAGCTGACCAAAAAGAATTACAGATTAAGAATTGTGAAATCTATACTGCACGGTCACATTACAGAAGAAGCAAAGTTCATTGATGAGGACTTGAACACTATCGAATTATGCAATATTTCAGAAGAATATCGCACCAGTGACATTAGATTATATACACCATCTCCAACAAATCTTATGATAATGAAGCTATACGCATTTAACGACAGATGCCAGGGAAAACGCCATGATCCTGATCGGGCTATGGCTCATGCCTGGGATGTTTATATAATTATCATGCTATCAGATATCGCTGATCTAAAGCCAGGGCAAAAGTTTGTTGCCAGACATTCAGAATCTGAAATACTTCAGAAAACCAAAAACATTGTAGAGAACCATTTCTCAAAGCCTGAACAGCTCGGATGGCAAACGATTCTAAGCAGTTCAAACTTTTATCCAGATACAAGCATGCAGGAAAAAGAAGAACAGCTCTACCAAGCCACTGCCAGGATTAAGCGATGGTTTGGAATATAGACTGACCAATAAGGCTCCTTAATAATAAACCTTACGGACTAATTCATAAAGTACACTGTGTACCCAACACAGCGTAAGTCATTAAAAACAAATGCAAAACATACACTATTGACAAACAATACAGAATCGTTATAATATTTATAAATAAAGACTTACAATTGATATAGCTCTTAGAATATTGCCCTTACAAGCAGGGGGTCACTGGTTCGAGTCCAGTACTGCCCATTTTATAAAGCTCTGTAACTTAGATGGTTACAGAGCTTTTTCTTTTTTAAACTCACCGTTTTCTCTGTATTTATTCTTCTACGTATATATAGCACGCTTTTCATCTGGCTTTTTAGTGGGGAGATGGTCTGGATGTTTGAACTTATGCAGAATTAAAATATCTTTCAAAACAAAATTCAATATTGAAAATTATTATTAAATAAGTAGGATAGAGTTAATGTACGTTTTTGGGAAAATCAGTAATAACTTGTAAAACAGAGACAACAAGTAGGCTCTTGGTCGATTTTCTATCGACAATATGCGATAGCTCGAAAGCAATGTTTTTCGGTATGCTTCATTTGGCATCTTCGCGGGTATCGTTGATACTCGGTCCGCTGAAGTGGACCAAGGGTCTACGCTTTTTATTTATGGAAATAAAACTCAAAAATAATCCTAAAGAAATAATAAATAAATTTTATCAATTACAAACTAAAAGTGACGTTGCAGACATACTTGAAGTGGAAGTAAAATTTATAGATAAAATACTATTTGGTATTCGAGAGAGAACAAAGTATAAAAACTTTGAAATAAAGAAAAAATCATCTAAGAAACGATTGATTTCATCGCCTCCTAAAAATATATCTATTTTACAATCAAAATTGCATGCCATCCTTTCTTTGGTGTATAGTCCTAAAATATGTGTACATGGTTTTGTGAAAAAGAAAAATATTTATTCAAATGCAAGTAAGCATACATCAAAAAAGCATGTTGTAAATATTGATCTTGAAAATTTTTTCCCATCCATTCATTTGGGTAGAGTAAGAGGAGCATTGAAGTCTAGACCATTTTTAATTGGCCATGATGCAGCAGAGATAATTGCACAAATTTGTTGTACCGATGATGGAGTTTTACCTCAAGGGGGAGCTACATCGCCAATTATTTCTAATATTATATGTAGGTCCATAGATAATGAACTTATGAAATACGCTTCTAATAATAGATGTCAATATACTCGATATGCAGATGATATTACTTTTTCAACTACGTCCTATCGCTTGCCCAAAGGCATCGCTTCAGTAAATGATGGTAAACTAACACTTGCATCAGAATTATTAAATGTAATTGAAAAACAAGACTTTAAAATTAATTACAAAAAAACAAGATATTCCAGTCCAAATTTTCGACAAGAAGTTACAGGTTTAACAGTTAATGAACATCCAAACATTCCTCGCTACTATATAAAATCAATAATGGGAGCATTGTATGCTTGGGAAAAATTTGGATATGAATTAGCAAATAAAAAATATCTTCGTAAATACCAACCTCTTCATTTTTCAGGACTGAACCTAAACAATGTATTATGGGGAAAAATCTGCTATATAAAAATGATTCTAGGAGATAATTCACCGTTGTTTAGAAAATTAGCAAAAAAATACAATAAACTATCAACAGATAATAAATTTAACATAAAATCAATTATTGAAATTGAACCATACCCATTACGCGGCAAACACCCCAGTAACCAAGTTTGGAATAAGTGGTTTAACAAATATAAAGATTCAATTATATTTATTGAAACTGAAAATAATGGACAAAAAGGAACTGCTACAGGCTTCTATATTGGAAATAATCTTTTTGCAACAGCAAAGCATAATTTAAAATATAAAAATTCTAAAATGTATATTGGGGACTTTGACTTTCCAACTAATACACATATCCCATATGATGAGAAATCTATAGATGTTGCAATTATTGAAAATGAAACACCATTAAATTCCAGATTAGCTTACCTACCAACACAAATGCGATTACCTGAAATAGGAGAAGAGGTCGCAGCAATCGGATACCCAGTTTTATCTCAGAGAAACCCCTCCATCGTCATGCACATTGGTGTAGTTGAAGCATTGCGCACACTTGTAATGCATGTCGGTGTAGTTGAAGCGTTGCCAGAAACACAAGATCTAACACGTAGATTTATACAAGTTAGCTTTCAATCAGGTGGCGGTTTGAGCGGTGGATGCTTAATTGATAAGGGAGGCTTTGTCATTGGAATAATGGTAGAAAATATTTATAATATGGGGAATGCAAATGTCCCAGATCGACCATATGGACAATCTGTCCCTGTAGAATACCTATATGATAAAGTATTTGAATTTAATAAAACACAATGACTCTCACTCCCCCATCAGCTTGTCGAGAGCCATGACCGCCTGGTTTTATTTTCATCTTTATTCTGGGCATAGTATTTTATGGTCGTCACTATTGAGGAATGACCCATTAACTCTTTCAGTGTCTGGGGAGGGCAGTGCTTATGCATATTGGAACCATAGCCCTTTCTGAGAGAGTGAAGATTAAGTTTTTTATGGGTTTTAATTCCAGCTTTGTCGCAATATCTGTTTAATGTCTTCAGGGCTGAGCCTATGAGTTCCTTGCTGTCCCTTTTCACCTTTTTTCCTGTAATGGCGAATAGGTGTCATTGTCAAGTTCCCATTTTGGGTTCATTTATATGTGTGATTTTTACATATTTATTTGTTTTTGGCCCTTGTAAGGGGGGTGGGGTAAAAAATATAAAAATATATATTATCTATGGTTGGGTTTATGTTAAGTGTTGTATTAAGAAGGGGATAATTGTAAATTTTTGGTAATTTAAGTAAGAAATAAGTCTTATAGCCTGAATAATAATGGAATAAAAACATTGACAGAGTAAGGCGTGACTTGATATATTAGTCGTGCCTAAGAAATATTAGTGAAGTAGTAGTATATATAATTAGGATTTTGATAGGAAGAGATACGATATTTATACAATATAAGGCAATATATACTATGGAAGATAAGAAAGAAGGCAATTTTAGTGATGGGGGTCGGCGTAAGGCCGAAGAAGTACTTTATAGGAGCAGCGATCTATTTAGAGCTAAGCAGGAAGTACTAATTGAGCATGAAGGGGAGATATATCGTCTGCGAATTACTCGTAACGGTAAGTTGATAATGAATAAATGATATAGGTTACCTATATATTCAATGACAGACTAAGGTTATTTGATTATCAAGGCTCAGAAGAAGTATAATCATTTAAGGCAACCTTAATTAAGAAAGAAAACACGAATAACAACCCAGCAAGCAACCGCCAGCCAGGGAATAAAGAAATGTATGCTAAGGACATATATTTCTTTATTCCCTTTTTTTATGTCTAAATGGCATTGGAAAATTAAAACACAGAAAATGGAGAATACAATGAAGATCAAGAGTATAGCAATGTTACTAGGATTATCAGCAGGTTTGGCGCATGGAGGTAGTATATTAGAGCTGCAGTCGTCAGAATCATTGAGAGGAGACGGTTCGGGTAAGAATTATTTTGCACATGTGGTAGATGGCCAGTATTCATACAATGTATTCAGCGTCAGCGGTGCGAGTGTGACCAAGGTTGATAATAGCACAGGCCAGTCAAGTGTGTTGTTTACTGGCGATGAATGGGCACTGGCAAATGGCGGCACATCAAGTATGAACTTTTTTTATGGGTTAAGTGTCTCTGGTGATTATCTACTATGGGCAGACAGCGGTACCGATGCGGTGTGGAAAGCAGATAAAACAACCGGTGCGATAACCCAGGTAATCAGTAATTCATTATTAAGTGCCTACGCTGGCGATACGGTTTCTTTAGGTGGATCATTTGGAATGGCCCCCAATGGTGGTATTACCCTTTATGATTCTAAGACAGATAATATATTTAATGTTAGTTTGAATGGAGAAGTAAGTACTGTAGTTTCAGCGGCAGAACTTAGCAGTTATGTTGGTACATCAAGTAATATCAATAGTGGTTTGACTTACGACGCGGCAGGTAATCTATATTGGGGCAATAGTTCTACTGATTCGATCTACAGTATGCAGGCCGACGGCAGTATTAGTACTGTTCTTAGTATGTCAGATATTACATCAGTTACCAGCATGTCGGCGGCATATGTGAATGATCTATATTTTGGCGAAGATGGCAAAATGTATTTTTATGACAGTAAATCTGGAGATGTACTGTTTTTTGACCCGGAAGCACCAGCAGAGAGCCTGGATATACTATTTACCAAAAGCGAACTGGCAGCGGCAGGTGTAAGTCGTGCCCAGACTTTCGGCTGGTACAACGATGGCGAGACTGATTACCTGACCTTCCATAGTTATAATAGCGGCCTTATGGGAGCAGAGGTGCCAGAGCCAGCAACAATGCTGCTATTGGGTAGTGGTGGATTAGCGATGTATAGAAGAAGGCAAAATAAAAGAAATGGCTAATAACTCAAACTGACCGATGGTCAGTTTGAAAGGATTTAGTCCCGATGTACATCGGGATAGAAATTAGCAATTAGTTGAATAGAATGACTTCAAAAACTAACAAATAATTACCAATTATCAAGTCCTTTGTTGATAGTGGATTACAATATACAAACTGAAGCATTCGGTCAGTTTGAGTAATAAAGTATTTAAGGCAACCTCTAAAAATTCATTCCGGGCTACAAACGGTCTTGATTTTTCCTGAGCTGCGTCACGAAAAACCGTGAACCCCGATATACATCGGGGTCAATATGCCCGGTTCTTCGTTCCTTGTCAGTAAAAAACAATCCTCGTTTTCGCCACGAAAGCAATTATTAGAGGTTACCTTAATTCAAATTGTCGCAGGAAGGCCCTTATTGGCGATTTATGCGACATGAAAAGTGCGAAAGTTGACTGTAAAAATGAATATGACTATGAATATGAAGAGTCTTGCTTTACTGACATTGGTTGGTGTGGCATCGGGTGAGCTGCGATATCATGTAACAGATCTTTCTGGAATTGATGGCGATATTGTACCGGTTGTGGGGTACTGTATTAATGGACGTGGAGATGTTGCTGGTCATGGCGTGCCATTGGAAGGTGGGGGGAGAGCCAAACCATTTTTGTATAAGGCTGAAAGTGGTAAAGCGGTAAATTTAGGAAATCTTATCGGCAGTTTTAATGATGGCTATGGTGGAAATGGCTATGCGATCAACTCTGCCGGGGTAGTGGTTGGTAGAAATAGTATTTCAGATGATAATTATGAATACCGTCCATTTTTATATAGTGATAGCAACAATGATGGCTATGTCAATACTGGTGAAATGGTTGATTTGACGGCACAGGTGGATTATGGATATGGCTGGGCTGAATCAATAAATGATATTGGTCAGGTCGTTGGATTTGGTGCCAACGGTTCGGGTGTGAACCAGGGGTGGTTAGCTTATGATGCTGATGGAAATATGCGATATACTGCCGAAGAGATAATGTTATTTCCGGAAAGCTACTATCCGACTTGTATTAACAATGAGTCGTCTGTGATTATGGCCAGTGGGGGGCGCGCCTATATATGGAGAGATGGAGATTACGATAGAAGATTCAGCCAGATTGAGTGTGATGAATTGCCGCTGCCAGATGGATATATTGATAGTCGGTATGGAGTAGAAGTGACAATAGAAAGTATATCCCCTGTAGTTATCAATAATTCAGGTAGTATTTGCGGTGCGGCAGAAAATAATTATGGCAGGGCAAATGGATTCTTCTGGCAGGATACTAACCGTGATGGACTGATAGATGTGGATGAGTATATCGTGTTTGGTTCGGTGCTTAAGTATACTCATGTGCGTGCGATGAATGATCATGATCAGATTGTTGGCGGAACATATGAATTTGGCGGAGAGCGATCTGCGTTTATCTGGACAAAGGAAAGTGGTTTTGAGAATTTGAACACTCTGGCCGATAGCAGCGATGTTACAATTGGGGCGCGACGTTTTAGTCAGGCAGAGGGGATTAATAATACAGGACAAATAGTCGTTTCCGGCGGGTACGATACCGATGGTAATGGCAGGATAGAAAAAGATAGGACCTTTATACTGACTCCATATTATACAGGTGATATTGACGGCGATGGGAAGGTTGACCTTTGCGATTTTGCGTTATTTGCGGGCTATTACCTTAAAAATGATGAAGATGCATTAGCTGTTGATTTTGATGAAAGCGGCGTTGTAGATCTTAATGATCTTGAGGCAGTGTTAGATGACTGGCTTTCATATATGGTTAACTCAAACTGACTGATGGTCAGTTTGATAGAATTTAGTCCCGATGTACATCGGGATAGTAATTAGTAATTAGTAATTAGTAATTAGTTGAATAGAATGACTTCAAAAGCTAACTGCTAATTAGCAATCATTAAGCCCTTTTTTGATAGTGGATTACAATATACAAACTGAAAGATTCGGTCAGTTTGAGTAATTAAAGAAAGATAATGAAATGAAAAAATATATATTGATCATTATGTTAGTTATTTTCAGTTATGACCTGATGGCAGGTGGGATTGATAAAATGCATCAGTTACTACCATCGATTCACGCAGGCGGAAATGGTGCTGCGGGTCTGGAAAATGCCAGCAATCCATTAGGAGCATATACTATTAATGTTAATGGTAATAATTATGTTTCAGGTCAAGAGTATGATCCAAATGACGGTCGTTACGAGATATGGACCATGACATATGGCCAGCAGCATATTCGTAAGTTTACACTAGGCGTGGATGGCTCCAATTGGAATAACTATTATAATGGTTCGGTGTGGACTACTTATCACAGAGGGTATGGAGATCATGTTGATAGTGATGTTTCAGATGCCGGGCTGGATAATATTGTTGGTACATCGACTATATATGTTTGGCCGGAGGATTTGGGACGTGCTGCAAGTGCAGATCCAGATTTTTCCAGTGGAGTGTGTTTTACAACTGGCCTGGTTACGACGGGGGGATTTGTGCTCAACCCTGTTCCGCTGGAATTTAATGATATATCTTATGATGCAGGAGAGTTGGCGTTGATATCGTGTATATCTGGTACTTCCAACTTGCATACTAGAAAAGTAATGATGCTTTATGATCTAAGGCAGGTAAGGTCATATACCGATAAGGAGCCAGATTATGATACAGGTCAGGATGGCCTTGGTAATCAGGGTTCGCTCTATGGCGCGTATGATCAGGCAGACTGGAATGATGTGTTTTACCCACTGGTTACAGGTGAAGATATTGCTGAGACTATATCGGGAAGCAGTCTGGCGATAAGGGCCTTTAATTTTGGCCGGCAGGTGATTTGGGCTCCAGATGGCAGTGCAATCTATTTTGCGGGTTTTGCTGCTAATCCGTCCTACAATAAAAATGATCCTGAATCAATCCATTATTGGAATGGTATCTGGAGATATGAGATGGCCAGTGGTGAGTTGAGCTGGATAAAGCGTGATTATTCCGGCCAGAATGGAGCTATGTATTATTGTGAAATGGCAGCAGTAGATACCTCTGTAAGGGATTTTACTGGTGGCCATGAACATGGAGTACAGATACTGTATTCTTCCGAGACTGAGAATGTAGGTGGTATAAGTTGTATAGTAGATAATGGTCAGGTGAATCCTGAAATATACACTGTTGTTGATGTAAATGATCTGGCGGTGGTCAATGGACTGGCTGTTGATGCTTACGATACCAGAAATATTGTTGTTTCACCAGAAGGTGAGCTATATTTTTATGTGTTGGGCAACAGTATATCAACGAATCTAAGGCATAGCTTATCAGGTCAGAACAGGATAACTCGCGGTCCTAATGCGGTATTTTGTTATGATCTGTCAGGGCGAATATATGCAGTGAGTAATCGTGCTATGCATATGAACTTTCACAATGCTAATGGTACAAGTGTAAGTGGCTCTACAGGGGCTATGGGAGCTTTTCAGTATTACCCTAATTTATTTGGCAAAAAAATGCTGACATATCGCAGTACACCGCTTAAAGCACCATGTGCGATTGAGATTTTGAAGCCGCTTGATTTTAATTTAGACGGTGAAGTTAATATTACCGATCTGGAAATATTTCGTGATAATCGCATACTGGATGACAGTTATTTGCATCCGTTCTATTCAGATAAATCGGGTGCGGCAAATGTTATGCCGTCGCTATTTGAAGCGTCAAATGAGTATCTGGCATGTGACCTTAATGGTAATGCATCGTATCGTTCTGTATTGACATATGAAGGGACTGGTGAGATGGTGCCGGTTGATATTCTGGCGAGCCTTGATTATTCAGAGCTTGACCCAAATGTAGATTATATTGTTGATACTGACAAGAATTACTTCAATGAAAAGGTTGTGACAGAGGATGATGCTGAGGTGCTGTATGGTTTTATTCCTGTGGGGGATGCTGACTTGGACCAAAAGGTGGATTTGAATGATTTTGCATTACTTGCTACTAATTACATGACTGGCAGCCGTGATAGCGATCGGAGGAACTTTAGTGAGGGGGATTTTGATTTTGACGGTGATGTTGATGTGGACGACCTGCTGCTTATGGCGGAAAATTGGTTGTGTAGCGTGAGAGATTATACCGGTGCTGGTTAAAAGAGAGGCAACCTCTTATAATTCATTCCGGGCTACAAACGGTCTTGATTTTTCCTGAGCTGCGTCACGAAAAACCGTGAACCCCGATGTACTTCGGGGCCAATATGCCCGGTTTTTCGTTCCTTGTCAGAAATAATCAATCCTCGTTTTCGCCACGAAAGCAATTATTAGAGGCCGCCTAGAATATATGTTGCTATTTATAGAGTAGTAAGAGCTGTTTGGCAGTTTAGATAGAAATGAAATATATATGATCACTGTAAAAAGACATTACAGGAATGGTTTTACGCTTATAGAGCTACTGGTTGTTATCAGTATAATAGCTATCCTGGTTTCACTGGTAATGCCGGGATTGGCCAGGGCGAGGTCTCAGGCCAGGGCAATCGTATGTAAGAGTAATTTGAAAAATATTTATCTGGCAGAGATGTTTTATGCCGCAGATAACGATGACTGGCTGCCTTCCAAGGCGAGAACGAAGCAGCTTGGCGGATCCTGGGGATTCAGAGGAGCCAAGGGGTATCGTGCACCTATAGAACTGGCTGGAGTGCCGGAAAGCTATGGTCTTAACGCCATATTTAATGATTTGAATTATATTCCTTCTGATAGTGAGGTTTGGATCTGTCCAGATCTGGGCATGAAGTGGATGGCTGAATACGGCTGTACCTATGCATTCTCCCTGGCCGGGACGTTAGGGAAGTATAAATTAACTGTGCTGATGAAAAAGTATCCAACCTCAATGCTGGTCTGGGATAATGTTACTTTATATCCCCCATCTCCAACGGGCTGGTATTTTGAAAGTCCGCCGATCGGGTTAGCGATTCCAGAGGCTAAGAAGAAGGAGCCGCACCGCTATTTGGCAAAGAAAAAGAAAAATGCAGAAGGAGAGACCATTTTTGACTATGACACCTGGATGATGGTTGCCGTCGATGGATGGGTAGGCCACAACTATGATAATAAGGGGCGTAGATAATGAATCTAAAGTTGATAATATCGATTATGATTTTGATTATACTCTGTACCTCTGTGGCATTACAAGTTTTTGGTAGTCAGAGAGCTAAGAGTGATTCACTAGAAGATATTTTTACATATCTGAGTAGAGCAGAAAAGATCGTAATAGAAAAAAATGACTATATTCCACAGAGTCAGAAAGTTGTAAGTAAAGTTCTTTGTGATTTGGGCCAGAGTGAGGTCATGAACTTTGTATCAGAGCTGCGTGGTGCGATCGTGCCAGCGGTCACTGATGTCGAGGTGGACAGATATTATGCATTTTCCGGCAACTATCGTGTTTATCTGGCCTGCAATAATGATGCGGTAATAGATTTTATCTTTAGCGATGACAATAATGTTGCCTGCCTCAGGAGTGACGAGTTTTACTTTTTTACCAGATTTTCTCCAGAGAGCGCAGGGGAAATGAAATATTATTTTAGTTTATTAGATAGCCAGCCTAATGCAAGCAAGTAAAAGAATACAATTTAAAATAGTGACTATTGCCATATTATTAATTTTGGGAGTAAATAACACCCTGACGGGAGGGGAACGTATTGCTTTTAAGCTAGTAGGCGGCATTCCCTGCATAGAGATGGTGGTTAGAGCTGAAGAGCGTTCTGTCAAAGCAAATATGCTTATAGATGTTGGACTTGATCGTAAAGCCCTGTTTTTAGCTGGAATGGCAGATAATCTTGGATGTGAGCCAGGTACTGATGTGGAGCTTGTATTTAATGGTGGGGTTATCGCCGGGGTTGAGTATCTGGAAGCTGATATTTCCGGCATAGATGAATTTACCGGCAGGTATGCCGTCGAACTTAATGATATTCCGGTTTGGGGTGTGATCGGGGCACGTGCTTTTGGTTGTCAAAAGCTGGCTATTGATTTGCAAAATAGTACGCTGGATTATGGCGATGATCTGGAGATTCCGGCAGGAGAGAGTGTTCCATTAAGGACTATTAATGGTTCTTTGCAGTTTGATGTGGAACCAGATTCTGGGTATATAATTACAGCAGAATTAAGTACTTCAGGATATCAGACTGTAGTGGATGCCGATTGTGCGGCTCTTGCCGGAAATGAGTATGGTATTTTCGATAAATGTCATATCGGTGGTTTTGACCTCAAGGGTTATACTGCCGTGCAGGTAATCAATTCCGGGGACGGCAGGCTTGACACTTCAGATGCCATTATTGCCAACAGTTTCTGGCAGAATTTCAGATTATACCTCGATTTTGAATCTTCAGCGTTTGTGCTTGAAGATAAAAAGATGGTGTATTCAGATCTTTCAGAGCAGAAATTCTTCAATGCGTCTTTGGATGAGAATCTTGAAGCAATGCTAGCATATTTTGAAGAGAATCCTCGCTCCAGGCTGTTAGTTGATGCCGGAGCTGAGTTATGTCGCCTGGCTCAGGAATCGAGTCGCGTTGATGAGCATCTCAAGCAGGTTATAGAACTTCTTTCAGATGGTTCAGATGTTGACGTGTCGTCTCGTGTACTAATTGAATATGCTGAAAACAGCATCCAAAAAACTGAATTTAAAACAGCTATACAGATGCTTGAAGCGGCAAAAGCACTACAGCTTGACAATGGTGAAAGTCCTTATCTACTGGCCAGAGTCAATTCCTTGCTGGGTGAGATAGCCTTGGAGCAGGGTAGCCCTGATGTCCGTAAATATCTGCTTTCCTCTCTATTTTTGAGGCCTTCCGATGCTCATACCAATTATCTTATGGGGAAATATTATTACCGGCAGAGAATGTATCTTCGTGCCTGGGCCAGGTATCTAAAAGCTGCCCTGGTCGCTGAGGCAAGTGAGGATGCTTTGCGAGATCTTATCGAAATGCAGCAGGGAGATTTTTTTGCAGAAGCAATATCTTTAGCTGATACCAGCGATCTGATAGAAGGTATGGTCTTTGATGAGAATAGAAAGTTGACTGATCAGGCAAAAATTCTGAAATATCACGGGGGAGACCATATTAAGCGTGCAATCTCGGCTCTGGAGGTGAAGGATGAAAATTGATCAGCTTAAAGTGAAACTTCAGCCTGTTGTTATCTTTCTACAGTGGGAAAAGCGTCTATCGACATTTATACAAACAGCAAATCTTACAGCAATGGCGGCTTGTGTTCTTGTATTGACGTTTGTTTTTTCTGGATATATTTGGGGTAAGTATTTCAGTTCCGAATGTTGTCTGGTCGTGATATTTATATTTTTTGCAGCGGCATTTATATATAAATATTGGCATGTAACTGACGCACCTTGCTGGTTGGCTGCGGCCAGACGTATTGACCGTATTAATAACAGTCACAACGAGGTCTGTCATACATGTGAGCTTATCCTTTCCGAGCGAGATACACCATTTGCCGAACTGGCAGTTGCCAGGGGAGTAGATATACTGGAGAGATTTTCCATTGATAAGTTGGTATATGAACGCCCGGGATTTAACTGGCATGTCATTGTCGGTGCGATGGTATCGGTATTTCTATATTATGTTCTTTTGTGGCCGGTATTGATAAGCGAACAATTGTCATATCCTGAGCCGGAAAAAGCTTTATCGACTATTGGTGCAGTTGATCTTGATAAGCGTAAAATCGATAATAAATATTATGCGAGTAATCTTGTGGGAACAATGACCACTGCACGACAGATAAATTTGGTGGATGGGATTTCTGCCGTACAAACATCTTTTAGCGGCAGGGGAAGCAGTGCAGAATTTGGTGTAAAGAATGATCCGGGTTATGCATCTATGAAAGAGTATACAAAGACAGGTGGCTCTACTGTACCTGATGATAACGGTACTGTCAGATACAATAAAACTGGTAGAGGTCAGTCTCCCCAGCTTGAAACGTTCATTGATTGTGATCACCTGCAGTCGTCCGCTTCGGCTGACACAGATCAGGAGAGTGCTGATTCAGCTGATAAAAGAATAGAACCAAAGATGAGTAAGGCAGCTAATCTTCCATTTGTAGATGATGGGGCGGCAGCTCCTGGCCGGGAACTTGGCCGCAGTGGTAAAAAAGGTAAGCCCGGAGAGGGTCGGGGAGGGGCCGGCTCAGTTAAGAAGTCACGTGCAACTGCGGCTTACTTATCAGGAGGCATGATAAGTGTATTTTTGAAAAGCAGGAAAAGTAAAGGCTTTTCAAAATCATTCTTAACAAAAAATCAGTCAAGAGAGATATGTGCACTTGATGCATTTTCATTTGAGGAGGGGGCTGAGAAGCCTTTGAGGCTGCCGGTGGTTGAAGATAATATGAAAGAAATAACAAGAAGATATTTTGAAGGACTAAATATAAATGATAACAGATTGTATAAGACAGGCAACTAAAGAGATAAACGAATTCAGCAGTTGTTTTCATGAAGTTTGCGGAAAGATCAAGAATGTATTTATTGGCCAGGATGATCTGGTAAATGATCTGTTGTGTGCCTATTTTGCGGGCGGACATGTTTTATTAGAAGGTGTGCCGGGGTTGGGTAAAACGCACCTGGCACGAGCATTGGCTTCGGTATCTGGTCTGGAATATCAGAGAATACAATGTACACCGGATATTATGCCAGGTGATATTATAGGTCATAAGTCGCTTATAGAATCAGGCGACGGCAAACATAGCATAGTTTTTGAAAATGGTCCTGTTGTGTCAAATTTTATTTTAATAGATGAAATTAATCGTGCAATTCCTAAAACACAATCTGCGGTTCTTGAGGCTATGCAGGAAGGTCAGGTTACAGTTGGCCGGTCTGTGGTGAAGCTGCCTGCACCAAATTTCTTTATTGCAACCCAAAATCCAGTTGAGCATGAGGGTACATACCCTCTTCCAGAAGCTCAGCTTGACAGGTTCATGGTAAAGCTTAAAGTACATTATCCATCCAAAAGTGATTATTACGCTATACTTGCATTAGATGATAAGACTGTTGCTTATGATGAAATGCCGCTGCTTTCAGCAGACTTAATATTGAAAATGCAGGAAACGGTTAAAAAGGTTGAATTACCATGCTCGGTAATTGATTATGCAGTTGATATTGTCAGAGCTACTCAGCCTGAGTGTTCTCAGTTTGATATGGTTAAGTCAAATGTCATACTCGGAGCATCGCCTCGGGCTGTTCAGGCTATTGTTATGTTAGCCAGGGTGAAAAGTCTGATCGATGACAGGAGTTGTGTATCTTTGTCTGATGTCAAATCAGTAGTCAGGCCGGTACTTAGGCATCGTCTTAAATTAAATTTTAACGCAGCAGTTGAAAATCTGGCAGCAGATGATATTACCGCCCATATATTGGAGAATCTGTGATCTTAGAAGATAAATATAGAAAAATACTTACTCGGCTGAAAGTGAGATTGAGTCAGAAGATAAAGAACTGTCCCTTTATGGACCGGGAATCATTTGATCAGGGCGAAGCTCTTGAATTTGCTGATTATCAGTCTTATGTTTGGGGAGATAATGTTCGCCATATTGACTGGGACAGGTATGCCCTTGAGTCAAAACTGGTGGTGAAGAAATATCATGTATATGAACGCCCGGAAGTTGTGCTTATTCCAGATATGTCCGCCTCAATAGAAGTTGGCCAGAAAACAGATGATGTACGAAAGTTATCAGCTTCGCTTAGTCATTGTATGCTGGATGCCGGATTTGTCATTAAACTTGTATTTAATAATGCTGTTGTATCTCGTTATGCAGGAGTGCGTGATTACAGCAGGTTATCGCATGATATTGAATTTCTGGAGGCAGGGACTTATCCATTTCTGTCAGTATCAGGGCAAGTAGTTAAAAACGCAGCCAATGTGCTTATCGTCACTGATCTTGTCTATCATGGTCTTGAGCATTTGAGAGGCAATTTGTTATTATCTGGGATTAAGTGCACCATTTACAGGCTGGAAAGTGAAAATGATCGAAATCCTGAGTTCTGCGGTAATATGAGATTTCGTGATGTTCAGGTAGATAAAAACATAGACACATATGTGAGTTATAAGGTGATTAAGGAGTATCAGAATGTCAGGCAGGAGTATTTTCAGGAGGCTAGGGAGTATTGCAGCAGGCAGGGCTGGAGAATGTGTGATATTGATATAGATCAGTCTTTTTTGAAGCAGCTTGATCGTATTGCCCCTCAAGGGGTGATTGTTATTTGAATTAAGGCAACCTCTGTTATGAGATCACCTTAAGTTTATTAAATAGAGAATTAGTGCATATATATGACATTTCTAGGATCAAATATCTGGTTGGCAGGAACGATGGCTGTTGCGGCATTGATCGTACTGTATTTGTCACATTTTTTGAAAAGCAGGCATGAAGAGGTATACGTTCCGACGGTATATTTTTGGCAGCAAGCAATTAAAAATGTTAATAAAAATCGCATTTGGGGCAGGTTAAGTGCGTTTAGAACGCTTATGTTTCTGGGGTTGATCTGTATCTTGTTAGCATTAGCCAGTTTGGATCCCGTACTCGCCCCAGTTAGAAAAATTGTAGTAATTATGGATACACTTTCCACTACCAATACTGAGAGTGCGGTTGAGGCGGCATATAATCTTGTTAAAAATAGCGACAAATGCTCATTGATATTTACCGGTAAGACTAATTGCACTAAAACAGATTTTGAAGATCCTAAAGGTGCATCGCTTGCCGAGATCAGGAATTTTTGTACTATTGATTCAGGGATAAGTGCCGTTTCATCAGCCGTGAGAGAGGCATTGGCGGTTAGTGATGCCCGGGATATATACTTAATAACCGGTCAGAAACATGTTAATAGTGAGCATGTCAATATAATTCATGCCACTTCTGGAAATGCAGCTATTGTTTCTCCGGTCAAAGTTTACGTAGGCGGCATATATGCGGAATTCGTTAAGGTATATTGCGATTCTGATCTGGGGTATGATTTTACTGATAACCCGGCAGAAGCTGAACTTGTATTGGAAGATAGTGCTCTGTCTGTGCTGCCTGACTGGCGGACGCCGGGATTTGTTTCTGAGCTTAGTACGGTATTGCGGCAATATTCAGACAGGTATGGTAAGACTTATGCAGTTGGGGATACATCATACGATAGCGTTGCCAGCGTCGATTATATTACAGAGCATTACAGTTTATTTAATATGATCTGTTCAGTAATTGTACTGCTAATGATCCTGGATACACTGCTGTGGCAAAGAGGTAAGATAGTTTGATTGTAAATGTAGATAATTATGTATTGGCTACTGTGTCTGCTGTGTCGTTTATTGCAGTATGGTTCATAGCGAAAAGAGTGGTTGCCGCAGCTGCAATCTCCATGGTTATATTGGCAGCTTCCGGTTTGGTATTAATAATGAAAGATGATAGTGTCATGTCAGTTTTTCTAATTGATGCTTCCGACAGCATGGCTGCGGCGTCTATACCGGTAACTCAAGAAGATAATTACGACATATGTATGAGGTTTGGTCAGACAGATAGTGGTAACGGTATTAGTAATATTCAGAAAGCCCTCTATGATTCTATCAACAAGATTGGTACTAATGGCAGTATAACACTTTATAGCGATTTGCTTGAAAATGTTGGAGATATGGTCTCGGCGGTCAATGAACTTAAGGAGAGGGGTATATCTTTGGAAGTTATTGTGCCGGACTATAGTCTTGAAAATGAGGTTGTTTTGAGAGATCTTGTATTGCCTGACTATATTGCTTTTGGGCAAAATGTGCAGTTAGAAGTAGTAATTGAGTCTTCAAATGCAGCTGAGGCAGAGGTTAGTATTAATGACATAGTATCAGGTGATATTGTAAATAAGCAGATTAATCTTGAACAAGGTGAAAATCGTTTATTTATACCGATTAAAACAGATGGCAGTCAGTTGAGTTTTAAGGTAACTGTAAATTCCGAATATGATACAGTAATGGATAATAATACAAGTGAGATATTTGCAGATGTCAGTCCCAAAATGAATGTTTGCGTGTTTGGCTCAGAAGCTGCCGTTGCCGATTTTACTGATGCTTTCTCAGCTTTTGCAAATGTATCCGGATATGTTTCGGGGAGTATTGATAATACAGATTTATACATTATCGATGATCATGCTGCTATAAATGCTTCGCTGCTGAATGAGTTAGAGGCAAGTGTTAAAGAAGGTAGCGGCATGCTTGTGCTTTGTCCTGAAAATGATATTAGTAGCTGGAAGTTTGAAAAAGGATTTTTGAATATGCTTCCAGCCTACCCCCTTCGTCAGGATAAAAAAAGCAGTCCAGATGGTTGTATTGTGTTTATCGTAGATACTTCCGGGTCAATGCAGGGGGCCAGGCTGGTTTATGCCAGGGAAATTATCAGAAGTTCAGTGAAAAAGATGAATACTTACGATAGGGTTGGTATTGTAGAGTTTTATGGTAATCGGAGATGGGCATTACCGATACAGTATGTTGCTGATGGAAGTGCGATTAACCGTTCGATAAACCGTCTGACTGCTGGGGGCGGAACGGTGATATATCCGGCTTTAGAGGAAGCATATTACGGTATACGTAATACTGAGGCGACTGCCCGTCATATTATTGTAATAACTGATGGAGGTATTGAAAAGGCAGATTATGACAGTCTGCTGCAGAAGATCAGTAACGATAACATTAATGTCTCATTTGTTATGACCGGTCCGGCGGCCAATACCGGCTTTCTGTCAGATATGAGTTTTAGTGGTGGCGGAAGATTCTTACACGCTGCCGATCGTTTTAATTTACCGGAGATTAATATTAAAACGCTGAGCAGTATGGGTGCTGATTCGCTTATCACAGGTAATGAACCGATCCAGTTGGGGCAGTGGCCGGGTATGGCGGAGAAGTATGATAACTATGTTTTACCAGCCGAGTATAAGTACTTTGAAGTAAATAGAAAACCAAACTCATTTAGTTTGATAAAAGCAGGAGAAGCGGATCTGGCTACGTGTTGGCAATATGGGCTTGGGCGTGTCTGTCTAAATACTTCAGATATATTCACAGGCGTCGGGGGCAAAGATTTACAGCGTAATATCGCTCGTTATCTTGCTCGTCAGCCGGCACAGTCTTCAAATGTTACTACTAGCAGTCGTCCAGAAGTATGGAGTTGCTCACCAGATCACGAACTTGCAAAGTTGATTGCGGTTTCGACTGATTTCAGGTCTGAAGAGAAATATAAATATATAGATTTAAGTGTCTGGTGTCTGTTTTTAGCAATGTTATGCTTTGTAATGCAGGTTGTTGTTAGAAGGGTACCAGTGAAATTAAGTGTATTGTTATTGGTAATAGTATTTGGCCAGATGTCCTGGTCGGCACATGCCGAAACTTTTTCGGAGCAAACTGTAGAAGCCGTTCTGAATTTGGATAAAGATAAAGATATATCCTTTGGTTATAGCTTGTCAGCTTATGCTGAAGCTGAGACGGAATCTGATCGCAGATTTGCTTTGGGACTAGCAGTGATTTCTGCAGATACCGATGCAAAAGCAGTTAAGCTTGAAAAGTTTTTACAAGAAGATAACAGTTCTCTTGCAATTAATACTTTACTCAAAGTTTATGGTATGCGTGGTGATTTTGATTCTGCGATTTCCCTTGTAACATCTGTTTCATCTAATACTCAGTTGGATAGTATGGAAAAGCTGGAAATAGAACGGCAATTGGCAGATATAGCTATAGTTGCCAGAAGGTTTGAGTATGCTGAAGGATATTTTGAGTCGACCGGTAATATGATTTCGCTAATAAAACTTAAGCGTTTAGTAGGCGATAAGGATCAGGCAGATCGCATGTGTGAGTCTATTGCTGCTTCGGGTGAGTCAGAATATTTACTTTCGCTTTCAAGCGAATTGGTATCTTTGGGGTATGTTGATAAGGCTTTATTACTGGCCCAAACGGTATTTGATCGCAGGGATTCTTGCTATTTTGACGCAGTTTGCAGTATTGCAAATGCATATAAACAATTACATCAGCAAGAGCAGTATCTATCATTTCTTATCTCAGTAGCAGATAGTGATATTCTAAATAACAGCCATTTGTATGATATTGCAGCCATGCTTGAAGGTGAAGGTGGTATGCAGGCGGCAATTACAATTTATTCTGATCTAGCAAGCAAAAGCGGAAGTATTGAACCCATGATGCGGGTAGCTGCTTTATATAAGAAAAAAGGTGATTTCCTTTCTGCATATAATATCTGGTTTCAACTGTGGTTATGCTGTAATGATAAATTTGAATTGTATCAGATTGTTCCAAATTTACTTGATCTGGCTGTTAAAAATGACAGATTAGCAGATTTGGCTATTAAAATAGAAGATGAAATATCTTCAGGTGAGGCTGATGAAAAAGGTCTTGATCTTTTGATAAGCATTTATCTCGAAGCTGGTGATACACTGGCATTGCTTGAACTGCTTAAAATGTACTATCCAGATGAATCTATGGTATCACTTGGTAAACAGTTACATATATATCGGAGTTCAGGGATGTACTCCAGGAGTATTTTGGTTCTGGAAAAGCTGATTGATATTGATCCTGTAAATAAACATCAATATCTTGAGCAGATTGGCGTTATTGCATTGCAATCGCACGATAATCAGTCTGCGGTTAAAACTGGTTTTGAGTTAGCATCTATCCTTGACGACTCCGGTTTGGAGTTCAGTGCCGGATTATATGCATTAGTGGGGCAATATGATAAAGCAGAAAAAATTTATCGACATCTTCTCAATCAGGATACGCAGAATACCGAATTGTGGCTTCTTTGGGCAGAAATGGCCGAAAAAGTTTCAGAGTCATCAAGGCAGGGAGTGATAGATATTATGCAGGGAATACTAAAGTCTGAACCGGAAGATGATATGTTCATTGTTGCAGTAGATATTCTCCTTAATTTACAGGTTGCTGAAGATGTTCTTAACGATGTTTACAATCTTACTATGGCAAGGATTGAAGCGGTACCCGGTAAATTAAGTTACTACCATCTAGCTTTGGATATTATGAACGAGATGGCTGTTTCTGCATCGGATCAGGCGAAATTATTGCTACAGGCAGCCTGTTTTGCCCGGCAGGGCCGTGAGTTGTATGTTTCTGAGGGGGTAAATTTACTGGGCAGAAACAGCAGACTTAAGCTGGATCTTACTCGTTTATTGGTATTAATGAATGTTAGATGCTCACCATCACAGTATATTGAGTTTGGCAGCTTATTTATGTCTAATGGTGATCCCGTTACAGCAGAGTACCTATACAGGTCTAATTCACTGCTTAATTCTGGCAATATCGACTTATATTTTATTATAGCTGAAAATTACCAAAAGCTATCTGACTTTCGTTCTGCACTATCCATACTTCAGGAAGGCCTTTCACTCTATCCTGACAATATCCGTTTTATTGAGGAAACAGCAATCATTCATGAAATCTTAGGAGAATTTCCTGAAGCTTATGAGTTATATGATCGGGCTTGCCTGATGGGGGGAACTCCTGAAGAAACTATTAAATCTCTTAGTAATGAAAAAAATATTGATAAGTATACGCAATATTTGGCAATGGCTAGAGAGGGCGTAATTGTTACTTCTGAAGGCAGCTACCCAGAATATATCAATAACTCTGAAGTTAATACTGTTATGCCAGTGAAGATTGAGCATAGGGGAGTAGAGAAGAAAGAACCTGCCAGAATATCTGGCGATATTAAAACTGTAACCAGGACTGTAGCGGATATGGTTTTGGAAGAGCTTTCAGAAAAGGCTATTGGCCCGGAGTTTTATCGAGAGTTGCGTACTGTGATAAATGCTATAAATGTAGAAGATGCAGTAATATTATTTAATGATTACTGTGAATTAGCTGATATTACAGGTGATACATTATCTATTCTGTATATCAAAGCAGAACTTGCCAACAAGGCTGGATATAATGATTCTGCTCGTGAGAATATTGTAAAAGCATATTGCATTCAACCGGCCAACAGATATCTTGAGATGACATTGAAAAAGTGTTTTGAGCGGGACAAGTTATATGCCCAGCTCGCCGCGGTTATGGAAGATAATTCAACCGCAGTTGAGCGTACATTCTTTTTCTGGCGTGAACTTACCAGAATATATTATCTTGCCGGGGATATGGACAATGCTTTAAGAACTAATTATCTTGCAGCTGTTGACGGTCATTATCTGCTTATTACTATGGATAGGCTGTTTCTATATGAGTCACTTGGTGATATTGTAAATTTGCAGCGATATTTCAGGAAGTATCAGATAGATTGTCGCAGGAATGGTAAATATTACGCTTTGAAATGGAATAATTGGGATGATCGAGAACAAATGCAAAACAGATTAAGCCGTACAGCCTATTCTGTGCTAGGTGAGCATAAGGAAATGCTTGATGACTTTATCTGCTATTATCGTGTTGTTAATAGTGATCGCAAGGATAAAGGGAGCTTTGAAAAGGCTTTGTCATATTGTTTGGAATTAAATTCATATTATAGTTCAGGAGATTGATGGAAATGAAAAAGATAGTTTTATGTTTATTGTTATTATTTGTGTGTGGGGCTGAAGTATACGGCCATGCGGCAAAGCAGGAAGTTGTAAAAGATGATACAATTGTCAAGCTGGAAAGGCAAGCCCTGGAGCTGGTCGAAAAAGATGATTTTGATTCAGCATTGAAACTTTTTGCCGGTTATGCCAGGAGCAATACAGAAAATTCATATTATAAAGACCAGTATTCAATTCTAAGGCGTGTGATAAAAATGAAAAAACTGATTGATTCTGCTCTTGCCGCAGCTGACCATAATGGTCAGACGCAAGAAAAGCTAAAAGAATATGCTCAGGCTATACGTGCTTATTATTATGAAAAAGGTTATTACACACAGGCGGTTAAGCTTGATAATCAAATTCTTGAATTAAACTATTCTGCTCAAAGCGTAGCTAACTATCTCGAAAGCTTAGTGATAATTAACGATAATGTCCTGGCTGACCAGCTAAGTGCCGCCAATATTGGCTCTGAAGAAACAGGAGTGGATTTCAAGATTATGCAGGCCTTGCTTGATGCACGGAACGGTTATTCTGATAAGGCTGTTGCAACGATTGACTCAATGAAGTTTTCTGCTGAGTTGTATCCTCGCTGTCTGGTATATTGTGCAGCTATATATAAAATTGCGGGCCAGGATAATAATGCTTGCTCTAGTATAGTAAAAGCTTTAGAAAATACAGCACCAACCCAGATGTCAACAACCAGGATACTTATAGAGAAACTTTCAGATCTTGACAGTATTCGCACGACAGAGCAATATGTATCAGCTCTGCAGACTGAGAGTAAGGTCTATCAGTCAGGCTGTACCGGCGGGAGCAGTTGTAATAGCTGTTCATTGAAGGGGAGTTGCCCATCAGGCAATTAAGGCAACTTCTAAAAAATCATTCCGGGCTACAAACGGTCTTGATTTTTCCTGAGCTGTGTCACGAAGAATCGTGAATCCCGATGTACATCGGGGTCAATATGCACGGTTCATCGTTCCTTGTCAGTAAAAAACAATCCTCGTTTTCACTACGAAAGCAATTATTAGAGGTCACCTTAAAGTTTATTTATGAGAAAACTAAGATATAAAATACAGATAACGGTTATTTTGCTGCTAGTGTTGCTGGTATTTGTCCTGAAGTTTAATGTTGAGGCTTACTGTCCTTTTGGTGCTATAGAATCAATGTATACATATTTTACAGAAGGCAGATTATTATGTGCTCTTGGTACCGGTAACTTTTTTGCACTTTCTATGGTGCTTTTGTTAACTTTACTGTTCAAGAGGGTATTTTGCGGCTATATTTGTCCTATTGGTGCGATTAGCGCATTTTTGCGGTCATTAGGCTCCGATCTTGGCCTCAAACAGGTAGTACTCTCTCGACGGGTGGGAAAGTTGTTAGCCAGTATAAAATATTTTGTATTGGCAGGAGTAATTGTACTTAGTGCGATGACCATGACCCTGGTGCTCAGGGATATCAGTCCATGCTATGTTTTGGTGTCAGTTAATAATGATGTTAAAATTACAGCATTTATTGTTACTGGTATATTTGCTGTTTTGTCATTATTTATATATATGCCGTTCTGCCGCTGGTTTTGTCCATTTGCGGTCGTTCAAAATATATTTTCATATTTTTCACCATTTCGTATAAAGAGAGATGTGAATACATGTATTAATTGTAATCAATGCAGTAAAGCCTGTCCAATGGCACTTGATGTTGCAAATGTTGACCAGGTTCGTTCGTCAGCATGTATTTCCTGTTTTGAATGTCAGTCTGTTTGTCCTGTCAGTAAACAGGGCGGTCCAGAAGTTATTACCTGGTCATTCCTGGGGAGATACAAGGTTCAAAGGCCTGGTATTGTTATATTTACCTGCCTGCTGTTGGCTATTTCATTTGCTTTAACTGCGGAAAAACTCATTGATATTCCAACATATATCTACCAGCGTACTGCCCATTCATCATCTCAGGTCCAGCGTAGTACCCTTACTGTCAGAGGGGTGAGCTGTGCCGGCAGTGCCCAGTTGTTCGTTTATTTTCTGGAGAGGGATGATATCTATCAGGTTCCAGGCTATCTGAGAATTGCGGCTCGTCCGCGTGAGGGTTGGCTGGATATTACTATTGACCATGACACAGATATTGGTACAGAAGCATTGGCAGATGCAATTACCGAACCACTATTCGATAAGACCGACCATCGCTGGCGGGCCAGTCCATTTGAAATCAAAGGGCGTACATTGCCATATTGATTTGGTGTAATACTGGGCATATTATTAAAAGACGCTTGTCAGTCGCGTATCTGCTGAAGGAGCCCTCAGAATCGCAGATAGCGAAAGAATGTGAATTGTTGTTTTTTCTGGGAGATCCATCAGAAATTGAATTTAATCACCTACAGTTTTCTGTTTGTAGTTATACAACTTATGACCATAGTGGTCCTCTTTTCTATTATAACTTAGTTCAGAATGACTCCTGGATTGAAGAGTTGTATGTAAATCGTACCTCTGTAGATGGCTGGATATATATATCGTATGATGCTTTTGTAGATGATGTGTATTTTGGGGTTAATGGCTATGGCCCAGAGAATGCAGTAAAAACAATTACAGGTCTGTTGCAAGGCGACTGGGCAGGGAAACACATCGGCCCACACATTGGCGGTAGTTCTGATCGTGTGGAAATGTTATCTGGACAGGCATACTGGGATAATTTTATTATTGATTATGGAGAAATAATCGTCGAATAAATATACATTATATTTAAGTTAATACTGTTAGTGTGGCTTAACTCCTTATGTATGATAAAATTGGTTTATTGATTATTCTTGGGGTATGGGGTAGTTGTTTAGGAAGGTGTTTAGGGTTGCATTTTGGGGGTTGGATTTTATTGCTCCCATTGGCATTCTGTTTAGTTGGGCTGCGGTTTGGTGGGAGTCTGGGGTGGTGTTGATTGCGGTGGCGTGATAGGTTGCGCAGGTTATGATGTCGTTCATAGATCCTATAACGCTTCTGCTTTGAGTTTTAGCGAAAGTGAAGTCATTGGTCTGGTTGAGTTCGTGTTCTATGATGATTTGTGGTATGTCCCAGTTCAGCATGGTTTTGAAATATCTTTGGCAGAAGAGGTTGAGATAGCCGTCGATGCTTTTTGCGTCTTTGATAGCGATGATGATCGATAAGAGAGTTGACTCGTTGGTGAATAGCAGGTATTTACTGCGGTTACAGGTGAACTCATTGCAATACCAGTTTCCGAGATAGCTTTTGGTTTCAGGTATTTCTGTGCTGAATGTTAGCTTTAATCTTTTTTGGACTTTTTGTGTACAGTGTATAGTGATCATGTGAGTTAGGTTTCTTTCGTTAGTATGTGTGTTATTCTGGATAGTATTATATATACAGATTATTAGATGTGCAATGATTTGGTGGTGTTGTCATGGGTATCGCATGAAATTGTAATTGACTGGATAACCGACCTTCGGTCTGGATTTGAAGCCAGCTCCGTTTTATCGGAGACAGATTGAGTGGGCGGGGGATTAAGAAATGGGTAAAAAGTAAAAGGTGAAAAGGTAAAAGGTTGTGGATTCGCCCTTTGGGCGATGGGTTATTTAAATAGTTTTTTAACCATGAAGTTCTTAGGGCGGTCGAGCCGCAACCAATAATTTAAGAATATTAATCCACAGATTTCTTTTAGTTGTGTTCGCTGGGGCGAACTGCTGATTGATTAATTGGCACAGATTTAAGAAGAGGAATAATTAAGAATTGTTCACGCAAAGACGCAAGGTGCTTCGCACCCGCAAAGGAAGAAGAATAGTGGCTAGGATGCTAGGATTTATAGGAAAAGAAAATTAAAAGAAGATTATTTCTCGCAGAGGCGCGAAGTCGCAGAGGGATGGTTGGAGGTTATAGGGTTTTGTGGAGTTTGTAATCTTATTGGAAAGTAAGGAAGAAGACTAAAGAATCCCGATGTACATCGGGAAAAGGCCGGAACTCTTGCGCAGAGGGGGGGAGATGTTTGAGACGCAAGATCTTGCGTCTCTACTGGGAATTTGCCAGACTGGTTGATGGGGAAACGAGTGATGTCAAAGTATAGAAGTGAGTGTATTGTGTTAATATAAGGAGTGTTTGTTTTTGATGTCTTGGTTTATCTGTTTTGTTTTTATTGTGTAGGTTAACACTTCATTGTGGGTAAAAAGTGAAAAGGTAAAAGGTAAAAAGTAAACAGCGGGGAAGTGAATCTGGTTGGTGGTGTTACCATTTGTGTTAGGTTTTATGAGTTGGTAAAGACAAAAATGTATTTTTTCTTGAATTAGTTTATGTTGCTAATATCGGCGTTATTGTTGCTTAGAGTGTGATTTGTGAGTGTTATGTTGTTGTGTATGGTTGTTGGATTTCAGATTTGTCCTTGAATGATGCGTAGATATGTGTTAGGGTGGAAGGGCTATGATACATGGTGACTTTACCACAATCTACAAATATATTTTATTATTTTTCTACGGTGCTTAGCCGTAGTATATCTCTATTCTAATTTCTCGCATTTTAATTTTTTAATTTTTTTATTTTTTTATTTTAAATTACGTTTAAGGAGTAATGATGTTTGCAAAACAAACAGTCAAAGGCACTTTCACTGTAACACTAATTGGAATAGCTGCGCTTATGCTGTGCCAGGTGGTAAAGGCAGAGTCAGAGGGCGGAAGTGAAGAGAATGTATGGAATACATTTAAGCTAGGTTCGACAGATGACAGTTCGGCGAATCTTGATGAGAGATTGATCCCGGTACAGGCCGGCCCATTTGTGTTTGGCGGGTTTGCGAGATTTAATCTTACAGACAAGGATTGGGACACGAATTATGACAGCAAAGGCGAATTTGAATTTGATGTTGTTGGTGTAAATGTTAATTTGAAGAATGCCGGGCCATGGATCGGATCGTTCCAGTATCGTTTCTATGAGCCAACTAATGGCGGCGATCAGTTTTATCACTTTATGCATCATGGCTGGTTAGGCTATCAGATAGATGAGGATAACAGTGTAAAAGTAGGTGTGAATCAGGTGCCGTTTGGTGTTACTCCGTTTGCATCGAATAACTGGTTCTTCCAGCTGCCATATTATGTAGGTCTGGAAGATGATTATGATCTTGGTATCAAGTTCAAGCATGTAGACGGTGCATGGTGTCAGGAGCTGGCGTATTATGCATGTGATGAAGGTCAGTACTATGGTGACAGTCGCGACTCTGCGAGATATTCATATGATGTAGTAAAGACAGACAGTGCAAGTAATGAAGAGCGTAATCAGTTTAATTATCGTATCGCATATACCTGTGAGCATAATGAGGACTGGACATCAGAGATCGGCGGCTCGCTGGAATATTCACAGATATATAATGATGAGACAGATGAGAATGGTAATCACTATGCGGCGGCAGTTCACGTTAACAGCAGCTTTGGTGATTATAATGTTAAAGCAGAAGCGATACGTTATGAATATGATCTTAAGAACCCAGATGGAGTAGACGGCAGTTATGTTGTTATGGGTGCTTATGATGCGCCGTATAATGTAGCGAGCAGAGCTAATATCTACTGTGTAGGTATTAACCGTTCGTTCGATGTTAACTGGGGTCCTATTACAAATGTTACTATCTATAATGATTATTCGATCATGGCAAAGGATGCGGATGGTTTTAGTGATACTCAGCATAATGTAACAGGTTTCTCAATGACTGCGGGCAGGTTCGTAACTTACTTCGATGTACTGCTGGGCAGAAATCAGCCATGGGCTAGTAAAAGATGGACAGATTCACTGGCAGCTGGCGACGGTGCAGATACTGACTGGTATACCAGAGTTAATCTGAACGTTGGCTATTATTTCTGATAACCAAACTGTCCGATGGTCAGTTTGAATAATACGTCAGACGACCGGAAATATTATAGAGAAAGTGTCCTGGGCGTGTGCCCGGGGCACAATTTATATAAGCTGATATGTTGTTCGTGTTTATTGTAGGATAAATTTCGGTTCTTACATAAGTGAGGATTCGAGGGCGACATAAACAAACAGAAGATAGCTGAAAAAATGGAAAAGATAGTAGTAAAGAATTTGTATAAAGTTTTTGGTCGGAACCCTCAAAGGGTTTTCGAGCTTTTGAAGAAAGGCGAATCGAAGGCGAAGATATACAAGAAGACAGGTTGTACGATAGGTGTAAACGATGCGAACTTTTCGGTGAAGGACGGTGAGATCTTTGTAATAATGGGTCTCTCGGGCAGCGGTAAGTCGACATTGGTTAGATGTCTGAACCGTTTGATAAAGCCGACCAAAGGCGAGATTCTGCTAAATGGTGTAGATATCATGAAGATGGATTCGTCAGAGCTGCGAGAAACCCGCAGGTCGAAGTTCGCAATGGTATTTCAGCATTTTGGTTTACTTCCACATCGCAGTGTTATCAATAATGTTGCGTTTGGTCTTGAGGTTCAGGGTATAGATAAGGCGAAGAGACTTGAAGATGCCGAGAAAGCAATTGGCCTGGTAGGTCTTGCCGGTCTGGAGGATTCAAGTGTCAGTGCATTAAGTGGCGGCATGCAGCAGCGAGTAGGTTTGGCGCGAGCGATCGCGGCAGACCCAGAGATATTGCTGATGGACGAGGCTTTTAGTGCACTTGATCCGCTGATCAGGACGAATATGCAGGATGAGCTGCTCGAGCTTCAATCGCAGATGAAGAAGACGATAATTTTTATTACTCATGATCTTGATGAAGCGTTGAAGCTGGGTGATCGAATTGCGATCATGAAAGACGGCGTAATTGAGCAGGTAGATACCCCGGAGCAGATATTGATAAATCCTGCCTCGGATTATATAAAGAGCTTTGTAGAGAACGTTGATAGAGCGAAAGTGATAACGGCCAAGACGGTAATGCGAATGCCGGATATTGTTGCGACGCATAAGGACGGGCCAGCGCAGGCGGTACGTCATATGAAGAAGACCGGCTTGTCGACGATATACGTAGTAGATGGCGAGCGTCGTTTGCTGGGAGTAGTGAAGATCGAGGATGCGGTTAAGCTGGCGAATGAGCATAGCACCGACCTAAGTTCTGCGATTAATCCAGACGTGCCGACAACAGAGCTGGAGACACCACTGGTAGATCTATTGCAGACAGCATCAGAGACAGCCGTACCGATCGCGATACTTGGAACAAATCAGAAGATCAAAGGTATTGTTACCAGGGCAAGTATACTGGCAGCATTAGCCGGGGAGGATCTTAACTAATGGATATATTATCAGCAATACAATTTCATCCGGGCGATTATTTTGAGACGATGATCGATTGGCTGACGAAAAATCTGGAAGTCTTTTTTGACGGTATCCAGGGCTTTGTAAAGAGTATGATCGTAGGTTTGGAAGATGGTCTTCTGTTTTTACCTCCGATTGTAATGATCTTGATCTTTGTGGGAATCGCGTGGTACTTGAGCGGGCTGCGTCACTGGAAGCTTGCGGCATTTTCAGGAGCAGGTTTTTTCCTGATCTATGTGATGCAGTTGTGGTCGTATACTATGCAGACATTAGCGTTGGTTCTGGTATCGACGGTAATCGCGTTGTTACTGGGAGTTCCACTTGGTATCTGGTCAGGACGAAGCGAGAAGGCACAGTCGATAATACGGCCATGTCTTGACTTTATGCAGACTATGCCGGCCTTTGTGTATCTGATACCAGCGGTATTGTTTTTCCAGCTGGGGAAAGTACCGGGTGCGATGGCGACGGTGATATTTGCTATGCCGCCGTCGGTTAGGCTGACGTCGCTAGGTTTGAGGCAGGTACCGGCAGAGATAATGGAGGCATCAATCTCATATGGAGCGACAACCGGTCAGCAGCTATTGAAGGTTCAGCTGCCAATAGCTATGCCTAGCATATTAGCGGGCGTGAATCAGACGATCATGCTGTCGCTGTCGATGGTAGTAATAGCGGCTATGATCGGAGCGGGCGGATTGGGTAATCAGGTTCTCAAAGGGATAACACAGCTTCAGATCGGACTCGGATTTGAAGGTGGAGTTGCTGTGGTGATACTGGCTATCTATCTTGACCGTGTGACACAGGCGATGGGGTTGAAGTGGGGAAAAGTGTGAAAATTAGAAATTAGAAGTTAGAAGTTAGAAATTAGTAATTAGTAACTAGTAATTAGGGGACGCGGTGGCGTCTTTATATATTAAGGAGTAAATGATGAAAAATGTTATAATGAAAAGTATGATGTCTGTGCTAGCGGTAATGTTGATGCTAACAGGGGGTTGTGAAGATAAGAGCGGTGGTGAAGGTTCTGGTACTAGTGCGGCTGGCGATAAAGGAACAGTTAAGCTGGCGTATGTGAACTGGGCTGAAGGTGTTGCGGTAGCGTATCTGTCGGAAGCGGTATTGACGGATATGGGTTATGATGTTGAGATGACTATGGCGGATGTAGCTCCGATCTTTGCAGCGATAAGCAAAGGTGATCAGGACGTAATGGTTGAGACCTGGATGCCGGTAACGCATAAGACATATTGGGATAAATATGGAGCAGATTTTGAGGAGCTTGGCTTGTGGTTCGATCAGGCTAAGATCGGTCTGGTAGTACCGAGCTATGTTGAGATTGATAGCATAACCGAGCTGAACGATGTGAAAGATTCATTTAACGGCAGAGTCGTAGGTATTGATGCCGGAGCTGGAATTATGAAGACAACAGAGAAGGCGATCGAGAAGTATGGACTGGATTATGAGCTAATGACAGCAAGTGGTCCAGCGATGACAGCGGCG
This sequence comes from Sedimentisphaerales bacterium, assembly GCA_963667715.1. Classification (GTDB taxonomy): domain Bacteria; phylum Planctomycetota; class Phycisphaerae; order Sedimentisphaerales; family SM23-30; genus JAFGDI01. Next base: position 829,293 of record OY763926.1, read on the forward strand.
TTGAAGTCGGCGATCGATAAGAAAGAGCCAGTAGTTGTTACCGGTTGGGCACCACACTGGAAGTTTGCGAGATATGACCTTAAGTTCCTGGCAGATCCAGAGCAGGTTTATGGTGATGTTGAAGTTATCAAGTCAATATGCCGGAAGGAATTTAAGACTGATATGCCGGAAGTAGCGGCGTTTTTCGGTAAGATGAAGTTTGACGGCCAGCAGATCGGTTCGCTGATGGATGCGGTATCGCAGGCCAAGGGCGATGAAAAAGGTGCGGTAAAGAAATGGATCGAGGAACATAAAGAGCTGGTAGATAGCTGGAAGTAAAATTTCGGTATAATATATAGTATATATGTGAGGCTCCATGGCATATTCTGTCGTGGAGCTTTTTTTTTATGACCGGATAACCGACCGGGTACGGTCTGGATTTTTGCGATAGATTGAGTGGGCGGGGATTTAGTGTGTTGATGGTTTACCTTCTCCGCGGGCGGGGGATTAAGAAATAGGTAAAAAGTAAAAGGTAAAAAGGTAAAAGGTTGTGGATTCGCCCTTTGGGTGATGGGTGATTTAAAGAGTTTTTTAACCATGAAGTTCTTAGGGCGGTCGAGCCGCAACCAATAGTTTAATATAAGAAGAGTATTAAGAGATTAACGCAAAGGCGCGAAGTCGCAAAGATTTGGTTGGCGATTGGGGGGGAGTTTGAGATGATGGCTTGAAAATAGTGTGGGAGGCGCAATGTGTTGCGTCTCTACGGGGATTTTTCGCTAGACTGGTTGTGTGATGAGTTGTTACAATGTGGGGCTAGATTGATTAGTAATTATCCCCGAAGTGCATCGGGATAGAATTTAGGAATTAGGAATTATGCCCGATCGGTATCGGGGTAGATATATATAAGAAAGGGTATGAGCGATGACGTTATTGATCACTGGTTCTATAGGAATAGATACGGTAAAGACACCATTTGGCAAGGCAGAGGAGTGTCTGGGGGGCTCGGCGGTGTATTGTTCGATGGCGGCAAGTTTCTTTTCGCCGGTACGTTTTATGGGCGTTGTTGGTGACGACTGTCCATTTGACCTGCATAGGACCTTTGAAGGTCGTCCGGTCGATTTTAAGGGTCTGGAAGTTCGCAGCGGTTCTAAGACATTTCGTTGGGAAGGCAGTTATGTTGATGCAATGAACGATGCGAATACTGATAATGTAGAGCTGAATGTTCTGGCAGAGAATCCACCGATATTCCCGGAAGAGTATAAAGATAGCGAATATGTCTTTTTGGCGAATACTAACCCATCGCTGCAAATAGCTATGATAAAGCAACTTAGCAATGCCAAGATGATCGTAGCAGATACAATGAACCTTTGGATCGATATAGCGAGAGCAGATCTTATGGAGATGCTGACGATGATCAATGGTCTGGTATTGAACGAGGGAGAGGCTCGTATGCTGACGGGTAATTTTAATCTGGTAGCCGCCGGTCGCGAGATTTTGGAGATGGGCCCAGATTTTGTAGTGATAAAGAAGGGTGAGCATGGTTGTCTGCTATTGACGTCAGATGGTAATACCTTTGTATTGCCGGCATACCCGACAGTAGATGTGACAGATCCAACGGGAGCAGGTGACAGTTTTGCCGGTGGAATGATGGGTTATCTGGCGAGTGAAGGTAAGGTAGATTTCGAAAGTATAAAGATGGCAATAGTTTACGGCACATGTTCAGCATCATTGGCGATCGAAGATTTTTCGTTGAACCGCTGGCAGAGTGCAAGTAAGGCTGATATAGAGAGTCGTCTGGCAGAATTAAAGGCTATGATGACGTTTTAAGATAGAGAGCGGGCCTGGGCCTACCTGTGGTTGATCCAGGTTAAGTTATTATAATCCGTAGTGTGTTATGCTAGATATATAGCCGTCGATTGAGTCAATTGAGATGTTTGACCTACACAGGCATGGGCAAATGTTGCATACAGATGGTTATAAGATGGCATTTCTGGGGTGCAATTTTAGATAAATGTGATTATAATAAGTGCGGGGAAAGCCGATATTTATATATTGTGACGATAATTTTCCGGCTCACGAGCAGGAAAAGGGGTTAGTAATCGTCAGATATATTGTAACGTATTGAAATGTAAGGAATTAGTAGTGACAGTATTACCAGAGACCCGACAGATAGCAGAGATAATAGCTCGTTTAACGAAATTATCCGGATCGAACCCAGAGCCCCCGCAGTTTTTTGCGAATTTTCTCCAGATGGCGATAAGTGCGACCGGTAGTGTCGGAGGAGCAGTATGGGTATTGCAGCCAGAGAAGGGGCCGCAATGCTACTGTCATTTGAATGTTGAGCAGACGAAACTAGAGGTTCCGGCCCAGCAGGATATGTTCAATCATGCGATCCAGAAGGCGGTAGAGGAGAATCGCTCAATTGTGGTCCCACCAATTCAGGGGGATGCACCGTCGGGTATGAGTAATATCTGTGGTCATTGCCTGGTCCTTAAGCCATTGCGGGCTGGCGGTCAGGTAGCGATGATCCTGCAGTTGATTTGTCATCAGGACTTGCAGCAGGATCAATATCGTGCGACAGTTGGTATAATAGACCAGTGTGGCGAGGCGGCGGAGATATATCTTGCGCATCGTCGTGCGGTAGTGTTGGATGATGACCGTAAGAGTCTGTCGAAGCTATTAAACTACAGTGAAAAGGTTCATCAGTCGTTAGAGCCAGAGAAGGTAGCGTATGAGATAGCTAACCTAGGTCGAGATACGATCGGGTGTGAGCGTCTGGTGGTTTGGGTCGATCCAAAGATAAAGCGCAAAGTGCATGCGGTAAGCGGCGTAGATAAACCGGACCGTCGAGCGGTTTTGATGCAGGCGGTAGAGAAGCTATGTCGCTATTGTCTGAGGGAGAAGAAGCCGTTGATCTCTGGTCGTGAGCAGCTGGTAGAGATGCCGGAAGATCAGGAGCTGACAATAATCCTGAAGAACTATTTTAATGCCAGTCAGCTTGACCAGGTATATCTGTATCCGATGCATCTGGAAGAGAAGTATTTTGGTGTTTTGGTAGTGGAAGGTTTCCAGGAGGCGGCGAATAATCTTGAAGGAATGATAACAGCAGTCGCCAGTCATGGTGCAGTTGCATTAAATAATTCACTTGAAATGGCGAGTATGCCGGCGATGAAGCCGTTGGCGAAATTGAAGAAGATCGGCAGTGACCCTAATCGCAAGCGTAAGTATATAATTCGCAGTTTGGTTGCGGTTGCGGCATTGGTAATATGTTTGATGCTGCCATGGTCAGTTCGTATCAAGGGCGATTGTAAGCTGACACCTCAGGTAATGCGTACACTCGTTTGTCCGATCGATAACGGCAAGGTGAAGCAGGTTTTGAAGAAGGACGGTTTTGTCGCAGCAGGAGAGCAGATAGTACAGCTGGACGATTTTGACCTTCAGATCGAGTCTCGTGGTTTACAGCTGGCGGTCGAGAAGGAGAAGGTGAACTTCAGGCGCGGCAGTCTATCGCCGGTCGATAAGCAGACCAGTGAGCTGGAAATTCGTCGTATCAATAATGAGATAAAGCTAAAGGAAGATATGATCAACCGGTGCAAGATCAATTCTCCGATCGATGGTGTGATACTAACCCCGCTGCTGGATCGTAAAGTTGGCGATTCGCTACAGCGTGGCGAGGAGATATGTGCTCTGGCTGACTTGAATAGCTGGCAGCTAGTTGTGTCGGTACCACAGGAAGATATCGAGTGGGTTAGACTGGCGGCGAGTTCAGATGAATCTGGCGAGATGGAGCCGGTTGATATTGATTTTGTATTGGAAGCATTTCCACGCGAGAAGCTGCATGCGGTAGTAGAAAGACCTGACCAGATCGGTTATGCGGCCCAGACCTTGAAAGATGGTAATGTCTATGAGGTTCGGGTGAATCTGACAGTCGATCAGCTGGAGAAGGTTAAGCGCGGCCTGCGTGACGGAATGGAAGGTTCAGCGAAGGTTAAGACTGTTAAACGTCCGCTTGGTTTTGTTTTGATCCGTAAGGTTCTGCGATTCTTCCATTTGACGTTCTTTTGATGGGGAAGATAATAAAGGTTGAAAGGGGAGGTTTGACCGCTTTGCGGTCAGGCTAATCTATGATTTCTTCTTGCTGACGCTCGAAGCATTCTGAATAATTAAATAAAAAAAAGGCGGTCTTGCTTATGCAGGGGCCGCCTTTTGTTTTTTATGCCAGAGGTTTATCGTTATTGAGTTTTTCGTATAGCGAGATGTAGCCGGCGATCATTTTGTCGAGCGACCATTTTTCACGAGCTTCGTTCATTATACGTTTAACCTGCAATTCCCACTGGGTTGGATTTTTACGGAAGTATCGGTGGTTCATAACCGCCTGATGGAGGCCCCACCAAAGTCCGCCGGTATCGTAGCTGTCGAATAGAACACCATTACCATAATCCTGCGGAGCGCCCCAAGCTTTGAGAGCGAGGTTTTGTATCTTGTCAGAGAAACCGCCGGTATTGCGGTTGGTGGTAGTGGCACCGTATATGTTACCGATAACGTCAATTTGTCCGAACGGTTCGTAGAGCGAGGCCCCGAATACGTCGGAAGCGGCGGCATAGCCGAGCATACTGAGCGGTTCGGTGAAATGATGGTAAGCGATCCGGCCGTTGGAGGCACAGGCGATGCGTCCGAAAATTTCTTTATGAGACATGTCGTCGCCGACGGGGTTACCGACAATAGCGATTTGGACATCTTCATGCTGGCTGATAAATTCGCCGGCGATATGTTCGAGCAGCTCAATGCCTTTCTGGTTCTGGTCGAGTCTGGATGGCCAGTAAAGCATAATAGCGTCAGGGTCGATATTTAGTCCCATCTGATGTTGGAACTTGGTCAGGTTTATCTTTTTGGCAGAGATGACATCAGCGTTGATATCGATCTTGCAGGCGATACCAGGTTTGTCCTGATCGGGTTCTACCGGCTGGTTTTCAGGATAGATGTCAGGCGATATGCCGTTAGGGATAACGGCAGAGCAAGATGCGAAATGTTTGGCCTTGGTTTCTTCTCTGACCGACCAAGGGATAATAGGTCTATCTAGGAAGTAGTCTTTGACTATCTCTCTGAGAAATGTTTTACCTACATAAGAAATTCTGGTCGCGTTTTTAATGGCGGATGCCTGTGCGTCGATACAATCCTGGCCGTATTCCCACTTGAGGTATAGATCCTGCCAGATCGGGCCGAGGTCGACGCCCTGCATAGCAGAAGCTGGTATGTAGGCTGTATGGGTATTATGTACGGTATGTAGAACAGGTACCTTTCTGAGCTTGGCATAAGCGGTGAGTACACCACCGGCCATCCAGTCGTGGCTGTGTATAATAGCCCGGCCTTCATATTGAGAGCGAATTTCTTTCAGATAGTTATTTATAATCTGTCTCTGGAACTCAGCGGCGGTCATTATCGGGTTACCTTCGTAGGCATGGTAATAGTTGCCAAAGATAGATGAGGTAACCAGGTGTATATTATCCGGCGGCAGTTTGTGTCTGCTTTCGATCCATTCGGCACTGGTGATCTTCGCCTCTTCGACGAATCTCTTATGCAGGTTCAGGGTGATAAGGTGAACGGGCATATTTCTTTCGACGAGCCCTTTGCAGATAGCAGAAACTACATCGCCCATTCCGCCAGACTTGCCGGAGATGAATTTAGCAAAGCCGCCCATGCCGGTGTCGGGTAGTCTTGCGGTTTCAGGCGAGACAAGTATAATAGGAGTCATCGCCTTATTTATAGATATATTGAATCGTTTGGTGCTGTAGTTCAGGTTGTCGATATTTCTGGTGAGCAGGCAGGTCGCGGTTGCGAGTGATCCGTAGGGGCTGAAGTAATCATGGACACCGCGGTCCGGTCCGACACCTTCGTGTAGGTAGTATAGATGGTCGGAGGTTGTCAGGTATCGCCATCTGCGCAGATGGTGGATATTGGCGGCCTTTACATCTTTTTCCATTTCCTGCAGTTCGTTAAAGAGCATGTGCTGGGTAGGGCTACCGAGCCAGCCGTGGGTATTTCGTTCGACGTCGGCCCAGGAAGAAGTTGAGAGTGGGTGTATGTCAACAACGGGGCAGTGAGCGTTTTTGAACTGTTCGGCGATCTCGGTTGGGTTCGCCGGTACAATGCTTTGGTGTTTTTCGAGAGCGGCCGGGAGCGAGGCCCAGAACTGGAATATGCCGGTATCGTCCCAGATATGTTCGCCGATATGTTCGTAATCATAGCCGAGCATAACTACTTCGCCGTCGATGCGGGAGAGATAGTGGGCGTAGTCTTCGGAGGTGAGGGTATTGCCGCGGAACCGGAAAGCTACATCGTCTGATAGATCTCTGTTACGAGGTATGACGATGAGGTTTCGTCCTCGTCCGTGTCGCCCTTTACAGCGGAAAACGGCATGTGGTGATACGCTACCATCGGAATGGTTCATGAACATGTCGTTTCTCTGTTCGCATAGAATCGCTTTGTAGCCCATATCGGCGACGGTATTAGCGACGTCGTTATTGTACATGAGTTCGGTGTTTCTGAACGAGGTTGGGACGGCATCGAACAATTTTTTCATCATTTGCCGGTGCATGGTGACCTGTTCGCGGAACTCAGCTTTATCTTTATCTTCGAAAAGAGCGGTGAGCGAATGGTAGTAAGTTTCTTCGAGGAACTCGACCTGATTATTTGCGAGGCCGGCATCGTATAGGCTCTTCAGTTCGGTGATGACCTGCGGGCAGTATTTTTCAGCCTGTTCGAGGAATGTACCGGACATACTAAAGCAGACTTTGAAAGTAGGGTGGTTCCGGATAGCTTCGGTGAACATTCTGGTAGCAGGCAGATAGCATTTGTCCGCTACTTTGTTAAAGATCGCATTGTCTTTTTCTTTCCAGAGGAACTGTGAGGTGTCCGGATTGAGTCTGAACGGCTGATGGAGTTCGAAATAAAAAGTAACTAAAGGCATAAATAAGGCTACCTCAAAAAAGCGGACCCGCAACCAGGCCCGTAAATACCACGGTTCACTATTGTCAGTATGCTCTGGTAAGAAGGCAGGAAAGTCCTGTCAGTTTCCAGAGTTTACGTATGTAAAGACCCGAAGGTCACATTAAAAGTTTTCCATGCTGATATTATTGGACTATCAGAGCTAACCAGTCCAGAACAACTGGTATAAAGGTGTTTTAGAAGTACACCAGAGCGAAAGTCCGCCGCATCCGTGGGCAAAGTATCCTGTATTCTGAGAGTATCAGAAATCAGCGTTCTCCATTAAGGCAACCTCTAATAATTCATTCCGGGCTACAAACGGTCTTGATTTTTCCTGAGCTGCGTCACGAAAAACCGTGAATATAAAACAATATGCCCAGTTCTTCGTTCCTTGTCAGAAAAAAACAATCCTCGTTTTCGCCACGAAAGCAATTATTAGAGGTTACCTTAATCTAATCATAACCGTTATTTAACGATTTGCCAAATTAAAAAAAGAGAAATCCAGGTACGAGATGCGAGATGCGAGAAGTTATGTTAAGGCACGCCTTAACTTTGGATATTAATATTCAGTGTATGTTTTATTTTAGCAAACCGAATACGTTTTCTACCTGGTCGTTTGACTGTTCTTTTAGGAATTCGGCTCCGATTGTGAACCAGCCGTCAGCGTGGTCGATGACACGTTTGATCTCGGCGAAATAGCGTACATCTTTATCTTTGCGGGGCAGTTTGATGTCAACGCAGATATACTGGTTAACGTCATATTTGTAACTGCTGAGAATGCCTATACCACTTTGTGAGATATTGTGAGTGATAATAGTGTGTTCCGGCCCGAAATTTATTTTATCATTGTATTTTGATATAGATTTCAGGGTGCTTCTGGCCCTGAAGTAGAACCTTTTATGTCTGCGTCCAGACTGATTCACAACTACTTCACTGCTAATGCCCAGGGCGTTGAGCAGAGAAGAGTTATCTTCTGCAGGGTCGTTATCTTTGCCCATGAGCTCAGATTCGAGGAAACTGGTGAACGAGTTAACGATCTTTTCGTCGAGCTGGTCAGGTGCCATATCTTCGATAATGCTCATAGCCTGTTCGAGCGGCATGGCAGAGTTTCGATATGGTCTGACAGAGGTCATGGCTTCGAACATATCGACAATGGTGATAAGTCTGCCGTAGATGGAAATTTCGTCGCCGGCGAGTCCGTTCGGGTAGCCCTGGCCATTGAGTTTTTCATGATGTTCACTGATGATCTTCATAACGATATCAGATAGGTTTTTATCTTTTAGATGTTCGATACCCTTGTTGACATGGCTCTTGATCATCTCGAACTGCTCATCGGTGAGTTTTTCGCAATTGTTGAGAAGATCTTTGGGAACGAATATTTTACCGACATCATGTAGTAGGCCGCCGGTACCGAGGTCGTTAAGTAGATCCTGATCTTTGATGCCAAGCTTGTGTGCGAAGGAGACCAGCATAATACTAACGTTTGAGGTATGAGTGGCGGTATAGAAGTCGTGGTTTGATATATTGAACAGGTGCCCGAACGAGTTTGGATTTTTGAGAACCAGGTCGATAGTACTCTTAGTGAGCTTTTGTGCCTTGTTGATAGTTTTGATATCCGGCGGGGTGGAGGTGAGCTCCTGAGTGAGTGCCAGGGTGGTGGCGTAGAGGATCTCGCACTTGCGTTCGGTAGCGATAGATTTATCGTTTACTATTTCGCCGAGAGTGTTTTCGATGGCGTCGTAGTATTTCTGGTGATTTTTGGTCTGGATATAGACGTACTGGGTGCCAGCTTCGAGAAGTCGGTTATAGTCTTTTAGGCCAAATTCTAAGCCGCTGCTTTTATACAGGTTGTAGGTAGGTGCGGTGTATATGAACACTTCCATACCCATAAGGCTTTCGGGTGGAACCGAGCGAATCGGGACAGGCAGAAAACCTTCCTGAACACAGCACTTTCTATCCGTTAGCTGGTTTTTCTCTAATGTACCTCCGGCGGGCATATTTCTTTTTCTTCTCCTGCTACAGCGTATGTGGCAACTATATAATAACTCAAACTGACCGCTGGTCTGTTTGAGAGAATTTAGGAATTAGAATTTAGCAATTAGTTGAATAGGATGACCTTAAAAACTAACTACTGATTTCTATCCCGATGTACATCGGGGCTAAATCCTCTGTTAATAGTAAATTACAATATGCAAACTGAAATTTTTCAGTCTGTTTGAGTAAAGGCAACCTCTAAAAATTCATTCCGGGCTACAAACGGTCTTGATTTTTCCTGAGCTGCGTCACGGTTCTTCGTTCCTTGTCAGTAAAAAACAATCCTTGTTTTCGCCTCAAAAGCAATTTTCAGAGGTTACCTAAATAATAACCATGACTTTTGGGTCCGGTTAAGTATTGGTATTACTATGGTTATAATATCGGAAAAAAAGGGAGGGTGTTTAATTTAAAAAATATGCGAGATAAAAATATTGTCACAGTGTTGGGGAGAAGTGTTTATGATGGTGTTGAGTTGCGGGTTCTGGCGGGCTGTGAGCAGGGTAATGCTGTCAGGGGTGATATTATAGGACGATGAAAGAACGCTATTGTTAGTTTATAGGTTCGGTGAATAAAGAAGCGGTTTTGACATTATCATTCTGCTGGTACTGATCGAGTTTACTTTTTAGTCGCAGGCGGAATGAGCTGAGGTATTTTTCCATCATGATCCGGTGGTCGATCTCGTTCAGAGCTTTTTGCCAATATTTGGCGGCTCTTTGAGTATGGCCGAGTCTGTAGAGGCAGTCGCCGAGATGGTCCATGACTTCGGGGTCAACGATAGTGTCGAGAGCGGCGGCATGATAGATGTATTCTAAGGCAGTGTCGAAATCGCCTTGTTTATAGTAGAACCAGCCGACGCTGTCGAGGATGGCGACATTGCCGGGAGACTGGTATATTGCTTCTTTGATCATGCGTCCAGCGCGTTGCGGGTCGGTGTTGTGGCAGATCATGGTATAGGCGAGATTGTTACGGTTCATAGCATTTGAACTGTCGAGAGTGAGTATTTTTTCCATCTGTTCGATAGCGAGGTCGATCTTGCCAGCATTTTCCAGGACAAGGCTGTATTGGCCGAGGTAATCCGGGTCGTTTGGGAACTCGCTGACGAGCTGTTTATATATGTCGAGAGCTTTTTCAGGTTCGCCGTTGAGGAAGTATATTTTTGCTTTTACAGATCTGGTAGCAACGGAGGTGGGGTCGGCACCGATCTGTAGGAGATGTTCAAAGGCGATCAGCGGCTGGTTAAGAGATATGTCGAGAATGATCCTATAGTCGAACCACTTGAAGAGGTCGGCATTGGAGTTTTCGAGCTGGTCCATTATTCCTGCGGCTTCGTTGAAACTTTGTTGGGTGCCGATATGGATGAGGATATTAACCAGCTCGGTGAGCAGGTCGGTATCTTCTGGCTGGGCTCTGAGCTGGGAGCGAACGAGTTCTAGAGCATCGTTCCAGAGGTCGGCCCGCTGATAGGTTTGCATGAGTATGTACTGGCGGTTAGTAGCGTCAGGCCTTTGCAGCTGCCAGTTTTTTATGAAATCGACGGCGGCTTGAGATTGGCCGGAATCGATAAGCGTGAAGGCGTATTCGTGGTAGAGGAAGACATTATCTTGAGGGATGATGGCTATCAGGTCGTTAAGTATGTCCAGGCTGGTGCTGTAATGTTCGCGGATATTAAGTGAGCGAATAAGGGTAAAGGCCGGATTAAGGCTGTAGTCAGGTGTTATGAGGAACAGGTTGTGTATGTTTTGGGCGGCGAGAGCGTATTGGCCGTTATAGGTTTGGAAAGTAGATAGCTCGGCGGTGATGTCATTGCGAAGGGTGTCGCTATCTGTTGAGCTGTCGCTTTTACAGGTATTGAGCCAGGATTGGAAAAGTTCAACGGCTTCATCGTAATTTCTGAGGATGAGGAAGGTGAAGTTTGCTTCTTCGTGCAGTTTGTTTATAAGGTCTGTATTGTTATCAAAGAGAGATATTGCCTTTTTGAGCATGCTAAAAGAATCGGAGGGAAGGCCGGCGAGTCTGGCGGCTTTCATGGCGGCGATAAGTGAATCGGGAGTCGGCTGGTTATTCCAGATAATACTGCGAGCCTGAAACTCCAGGTCGAATTTGTCTGCCTGCTGGAAGATGTCGGCAGTTTTGGTTACGAGTTTGATATCGTCCGGGGCCGAGTGGATAAGTTTGCCGGCATGAATTACCGCTTTTTCCAGATTGTTGGTTCTGAGGTATGAATCGCATATGATAACTCTGGCGGCTTTACAGTCTGGGTATGATCTGAGTATTTCTTCCAGGTTTTTCTGGAGCTGTTTTTCTGCTTCACGCTGGCGGGCAGGAGCGTCTTTGTATCGCATAGACCATTTATCGGCTAGTTCGTGACAGCGATCGATGCAAGTCTGGACGACGGTTTGTTTTTCATCTTGTTTAACAGATCTGAGGGCGTAGAGCCTGATAAGTTCGAGTTGGAGCTGATCGTACTGAGGGAATCTTCTGGCGGCTTTAAGTAGCAGGTTTTCAGCTTTGGTGAGTTTTTTTTGTAAAGTGTATAGAGAGGCCAGGCTGGTAATGGCGTCTTCATAAGTATTGTCACGTTCGAGGATCTCGAGGAAGGCTTTTTCAGCTTTTTGGTAGTTGTGGAGAGCCTGATATGCTTTGGCGGTATATAACATTATTTCCGGGTCTTTGATCGAGCTTGACTGGATAAGCAGATCCTGGAATTTGGCGGTGCGGAAGAGGTTTCTAAAGAGCAGTTTTTTTGCGGCCATGCTGGCGGGCATATTTTTGGCAGCGGTATAGTATAGTCTGGCGGCGTTGTCATTGTTGCCGAGGTATTCGGCCAGAATGGCCCGGGTAAGTAAGGCACCGTTGGAGTTTCGTTTATTGAGCTGTTTATTGGCGATTATTGCCTGACGGGCAGAGGGGTCGAGGAAGATGAGGTTTTCTATCTCGTTGAGTACGGCTCTGGTATTGGCAGGGCCAGCGTCAATACAGCGGATATAATCATCGAGCATGTCGTTGTATGATGCATTGCTGCGGTCGAGTCTGGCAAAGTCGAGCCAGGTCGAGGCAGTTTGGGGTGTTGGCGTGCAGTTTTTCAGTACCAGTCTGGCCATGGTGTGTTTGCCGGCGAACTCGAGGGCGAGTGCGTAGCTGTATCGGGATATTAGAGGGGATTTACCTTTTATGGTGTCTAAGCTGTACCAGTGCTGGATGATGGCGTTGTACTCGCTGGTAATGCCGAGCTGTTTGCAGTTATTGTAAAAAGAGCTGAGCAGGAACTCTGGGTATTTGCCACTGGCGAGCATATATCGGTAATATATTTTGAGCAGGTTTATTCTGGCCCTTTGAGAAATGGCGAGATCGATAATCATTTTAGTGAAATAACCGGTAAGCTGCTGACTGTTGGGTCCGAACTGAATCTGGTCCATAGTCTGACAGCATTTTTCGACCATGCCGCATTGGAGGAAATCGCGGGCGGCGATGAGCAGGTGGAATTCAGTCTGGCTGAGCAGATTTTCGATATCATCGTCATAATGGTTGAATCGGCGATGGAAATTCATTAGCTGCCAGGTATAGAGGTGCGATTCGCCGGCGGCGTAGATGTATCCGAGCTTTTCGAGAGCGATGGACCGGAACATAGAAGCTACCGCGGTGGTTTCGTTGCCGGAGTTTGATTGTGGGCTGTTAAGAGCGAGGTTTGCGTATTGGAGTGCTTCTTTGTACCTGGCATTTTCTGAGTAAAATTGAGCGAGAGCAGTAGCGGCTTCGAGGTCGTTAGGGTCGAGGTTGAGAGCGTTTTTCCCATGTCTGATAGCGGCGTAAAGTTTATCATTATTATGATAGAATTTTGCAAGCTGGATCTGCAGGGTGATGTTATTTGGGTGTTTGTCAGCCTGTTCGATAATGCGATCGGCGGCATTTTGATACTGCTTTTTATTGATGGCATTTTCTGAGAAGGCGGCCTGAGCAAGTCTAAATCCGGCATAGGCTTTGGCGATATTGGGATCGTCAGAGGTTGGCAGGCTGATAGATTTGCGGTTTATAGTTGGCAGGCCCACGTTGTTTATGGCCTGTTCAACGGTCATCAACATATATGATGTTTTGTCCTGTGGGAGCGTGGAGTAGATGGCGTTAAGAGATACATTTTTGTACTCTTGGGGAATAGAGGTAGAAGTTTGCAATTTTTTGCTACTATTATCTATAGGACGGCAGCTGGAAGCGGCGAAAATAGTAATAAGAGCGAAAAAAGTGAATAATAATGAATATTTCATATGAAAAGGTTTCTTATTTATGTAAACAAGTTTGCTATTTAGGGAATCTATATTATGTAAGCCATCCTTGTTCATTGTACGTCAATAATTGAATTTACGTTCATTTTATGTATAATTATCTGGTCTTTTGCAATAAAAGACGCTAAATATAATACCTAAGAATTGGTTTGCAGGAAATAACAATTTTTGTAGTCGTGGCTACTGGTACAGAAATGCTGGTAAGTAAGAAAGGGAATAACCTTATATATACTTAGGACGGTCAAGCCGCAACCAAAAGTTTTATGTAAGAAGAGAATTAAGATTTTAACGCAAAGGCGCAAAGCCGCTAAGGGTTAGTTGGCGATTTGTGGCTGGTTTGGTGGAAGTTAGGTGTTGGGCCCGGTGTGTATCGGGGTAGTGATTAGTTGAATTTGAAGAACAGTTAACATTTATTTTGAAGAGATTAAAACGTGAAAAAGAGTGCATTAGTAAAAAGAGTGATATTGGTATTGTTCCTTGTGGTAGTATTGTCCGTGACATTGGCGGTTTCATATGTGGATTCGATAGCGAAGACGGCGGTAGAGGTAGCAGGAAGTTCAGCACTTGGTGTGCCGGTGAGTCTTGATAAGGTAAAGATCTCATTAGTAGGCGGCTCGGTAGCACTTGACGATCTGAACGTGGGCAACCCGGAAGGCTTTAAGACAGAACAGCTGTTCAAGCTGGGGCATTGCAGTACCAAGGTCGAGCTAAAGTCGCTAATGGAAGATACTATTGTAGTAAATGATGTTACAATAGAAAATCTTGAGATAACGTTTGAGCAGAAGGGTATGACCAGTAATTTGCAGGAGCTGTTAGATAGTTTGTCCAGCGGCGAGGCAGCTGAGCCAGTAGTAGAAGGCGAAGAGCCAGCTGATGAAGAGCCGGCGGCGACTGAAGGTGGTAAGAAGCTGAGACTGGACAGATTTTATATAGCTGGAGCTAAGGTGAGGGTGAAGCTGCTGCCGCTGCCAGGCAAGCAGAGTGATCTAACAGTTACAATGGCACCGATAACATTGGAGAATGTATCTAGTGACTCAGATAAGGGTCAGCTAACCGGGCTGGTAGTGCAGAAGGTATTTATCGCGATATCGCAGGCGGTAATAAAGACGATCGCCCAGGATATTCCGGCGGCTATGCTGCAAGGGTTACAGGGTTCTGTTGATGCGGCGGCCAAGACAGTTGGTGCGGGAGCGGAGATTTTGCTTAAGAGCGTGTCAACTATCGGCGAAGTTGGTATTGGTGCTGCAGGTGCGGTTTTGGAAGGTTCCGGCAAGACGATAGAAGCGACCGGTAAGGAGCTGGAGAAGATCGGTAAAGGGACAGTTGAGCAGTTGGAGAATGCCGGAAAGGGGATCGAGAAGAATGTTAAAGACCTTGGTAAAGGAGTAGAAGATCTGGGTAAGGGATTTAAGGGGTTGTTTGATAAAGATAAGGATAAGAAGGAATAAGTTGTAAGAAATAAGAAATAAGTTAGCATTTAGGAGTTAGTAATTAGCTTGTCCTGAGGTTAGTTTGATATAAAAGAAAAAAGACCACCTGTTGAGGGTGGTCTTTTTTTGTAGTTGCACTATGTATGGCGGCGGGTTAGTTATTGCGGTTTAGGTCTACAATAAGTGGGTCGCCACTGATGGTTTTTGAGGTGTCGAGTGTGCCGGTGTAGTATAGTCTGATGAGTTTCTTTGCAGAGACGTTCAGGCTTACGTCGGCGTTGTCGTTAATGACTCTGTGGCGGTTACCGCCGAGAGTACCGATCATTATACTTCCGATAGCATTTCCGGCAGAGACATAACCAACGGCCCCATCTTCGATAAGTATAGATCTGATACTGCCGTAAGATGAGTTTATGGTAGATGTGCCGGAGTTGTCACCGAGCATTTGGCCGGTAACGGATATATAGCTTATAGATAGGGTCGCGGTAATATCACCGGTATAGTTAGAGCCGGTAAACTCAGCATCTTCGGTCAGTCGTCTGCCTCGCTGGTTATAACCGACGAGTAGTTTTCCGAGTCGGTAGGTTGAGATAGTACCGGAGAAGTTACCACCGGTAATGACTCTGGATACGGTGGCGGCAGGTACGCTGATGACGGCGCTCTTTTCAAAAGAGCCGGACAGGTACATGCTTCTAATACCGCGAGAGGAGTAGAACCTGGAATTGCCTTGTATGTTACCATTGCCCTGATCTTCGCTGCTGTTAACAATGACGTTGAGCAGGTAGCTGGTCGTGTTAAGGGTAGAGTTGACGATGTTACCGTTTTCGAGTTCAACCAGTCTGATATAGCCGCTGGTGACCTTGATGAGGGAGTTGTTCAGGTCGCCGTTGTCGATGGTGACTGATCTGATGAGTTTGAGCGGGTAAATATTCGAGCCGTAAATGGCGTCGTCATAGCCCTGGTTATTGCGAACGGTAAGAGCTAATATTGCTTTGGCGTATATGTCGCAGCCGATCATTCTACCGTCAACTTCAAAGCTTCTGAAGATATTAGAGAAGCTGTTATTGAAGACAGACATATTGTATATGTCGTTATTGACCTGTAGGCTGGAGATGTATCTGGCGTCAATAGTGTTTTTCGTGTCACTTACGCCGTTAACGTCGTTCGGGTCGATAACGCCGATATTGTCAGCGATAACAGTTCTGAGCCCGAAAGCTGGGAGATCGATATTTTCTACGGTTTTGAGTTTCAGGTTGCGTATGATTTTTGCTCTGCTGGCGTTGGAGTTGATCGTTCCAACAGTACCATGACAGTTAAGGCTTTTTAGTGAGCTGTTTACTGTGATAGTATTGATATCGAGATTGGCCGGGTCATCATTATTAAGAATGTCGATGATAGACCTGGTATTGGTATTGCTGATCTCAACTTCGTAAATTTCGATGAGGTTTCCGGTTGCCGGGTTGATTCTGGCAGAGATGAGTACATCGCCGCGTCCGGCCATAGAAACTCTAACGATCTGAGCCTGGCTGGTTTCGGTATTGAGCAGGTTAAAGGTTTTTTCAGGAGTGTCCTGATCGATAATGAACTCGCTGAAAGCGCCCATATTTGTTACCATGAGCTCGTAGTCGCCAGTGAACTTTGAATTACTGGCGATGGAGATGGTATATGTGCCGTTGTCGAGACTATTGAGTTCGTATTCGAAAATTTCGCTGGCTGGTACAGTTTCTGTTATATCAGAGTCAAGTCCGGGGCCTGAAATAGTGAGGTAAACGGAGTTGAAGTTATCGATAGAGAAAGCTTTGTCCGGGCTATAGCTTTCGGTTGTGGTATTACCCAGGTAGAGGATGACATCGTCGGCCATTTGGCTTGGAGTGTCAGCATCTGGCGGGAGATTATGTATAGAGTTTGAGTTTATAGTGTATAGGAAGCCATTAGCGGAATCGTCGGTAGGTGGGAATACTGTTATACCGGTAATTTCACTGTAGCTATGTCCGCTGGTTTCTGCGAGGCTGGCCAGATTGAGGCTGCTGAGATTGTTGTAGCTTCCGAACGATGCGGAAGAGCTGTTCCATTCAGATACTTTAATAAAAGCTCCGATATTGCTGTAGATGTAACAGTTACCTTCGTCGCTGAAGCAGAATCCGACAGTATTGGCGGTATCTTCGCTATTGTAGTCGGTTCCATTTTCGGTGACGGTGAAGCTGGTGGTTTCGCTTTCAGATATTGCAATGATCGGTAGTATGTCTCCAGCAGCCAGCAGTAAGTTTACGCGATAGGTTGCGTCTTCGGTGCTGGTGGCAGGGACAGGCTGGATCTCTGCGTCGATAATCGAGGACGGGACGCTTTCGGTGAAGTCGATCTTTTGGACTGATTTGGTATCGGCAGCGAGCAGGTACATGATATTGTTGTCATCGAAGATGATGTTTCCGCCAGGAATACTGCCGGTGTCAAGATCCTGAGCGAGCGAGAGTGCTCTGATAGTAGTTCCGTCGGCAGGGTCGTAGTCGAGAGCGACGAGTTCGCCGTCAGAGTAGGTGATTAGCAAAGCACCTTTGAAGATAGAGTCGGCAGGGCTTTGAGTGATATCGAGGATGTTTTTAGAAATGGTGTATAGAGTTTCTACTGTACCGGTACTGTCAACGGTAATGATCGAATCCTGATAGGAGCTGCCCCAAGGAGCGATGATGAGCTTATTGCCGAATAGGCCGGTGGTATCGAAAACCATTCTTCCGGCAGCAGGAATGACATTTTCGACGAATATCTGAGCTGTGCCGTCAGGTGAAATTCTCCACAGGTCAGAGTCGTTGGCCTGATCGTCACTATCGGTGATGATATTTTCACTGAGAGCGAAGAGGTAAGTACCGAAATCGGAATTGTCAGGAGAGAACTTCAGGTCGATGACATCGTAGAAGCCGGTAACTTCGGTTGGAACGGAAGAGCCTTTGTATGCGGTAGTGCCACTGGTATTGAGATAGCTGGTAACGAAGTCGGTTGGGTTACCGTCGGCGTCGAGTTTGTAAACTTTACCGTCGAAGTCGTTACCCATGCTGGCCCCGAAATTACCCATGTACATGGCATTATCAAAATCATTTGAAGTTGCAATAGCCAGGCAGGTTGGGTTTATGATGTCGTCAGAGGCTTCCATAAAGGTTGAATATGAGAAAGATGTTTGAGTGTCATCGTCAGGAGAGAACAGGTTTATCTGGCCAGTACCGCTGTTAACGGAAGAGAACTGGCTAATGTAGAAGCCGTCGGTGTAGGTATCGCTGCCGGAGACTTTTATCATGTAAGTAGGTCTGAATGTTTCGGTTGTCTGTGCGATAGTTGTTGGAGTAATATCGACTAGACTGTTAGAGGTGAGAGCTGCGAGCAGATCGTATGAGTCTGCCACGATGGTCAGCTGCGACTTGCTGATATCACCTTTTAGCAGAGTAAGGCTTGTCAGATCGGTGAAGTAGATGGTGTTTTCGTATATAACAACAGAGCCGATCGAAGGGTTGGTAATGCCGGTTGCGGTTTCGATATCCACCTGATCGTATAGCATTGATATGTCGAGGTCGGTGTTGATAGTGCAAATGTCAGAGCTGAGAGCTATGATAATATCTTCATTGTTATTAACGCATATATCGCTGATGAATATGTCTTCGAGTTCTAGGCCGTCGACTTCTGATGCTATCTCGATATCATCGGTAATTTTAACTACATCGCCACCGATCGGTTCCCATATGGTATTGTTATCGGTAACGAAAGCCAGTACGTCCTTGCCGGAGCAGATAGAAGTTATATCATTGTGCGGAATGTCTTTGAGGTTACATTGCAGTTTGATATTGTTGCCAGAGATGGAGTAGTATGAGTATTTGTCGGTATCGGTAGAAGAGCTTAGATTACCATTGATCAAAACGTCAATTTTGTCATTTTCCAGGTCGTAGTAGTTTGAGAGGTCCTGGGCGTTGATATCATTACTCTCAGATTCGGATATGGTAGTTCCATTCGTGATCTGGATCGACTCGGAAGGGTTTGCCAGAGCTGGCGAGCATAATGTCGGCAGCATAAGTGCCAGTGAGCCGAGCAAGAAAAGCTTTCCGGCTGTTTTATTAAATTTCATTTTTCTCATATTTATCATATTAAACTCCTTTTAGGTGATAATTGTCATCCGTTGCGTTGGATACTCCGGGCGAACCTGAATATAGGTCAGATTCAGAGTATATCATATAGGAAATCGACCGGGAAAGGCATTTTTCTTTATAATGCAGGTGTTTTTTTGCAATAATAGGTTTAGTGACGTGTGGTTTTGGGTATAGAGTAAGATTATTTGGGTGCGTCCATAAAGCATTTGCTTAAAAGCGGTAAGTAAATATTATAATTGTTAGTTTTAGGGTTATAATCCATTTTGCCTGAAGTTTGGGGCGTTAAGTAATTATTAAAAGGGCTTACTGTATAAAAAGAAGGTATTTATGATCTATGACAAGCTGGCCAATATAGGATTGTATTTTGATGATGATAGTGTGATTATGAAGGCATTGGCTTATTTGAAGGAGCATCCGAGCGAGAGCGGGAAGGTAGTTCTGGAAGAGGATAAGCTGTTTTTGAATTATGATAAATATCGTACTTCGAGTGAGGTCGGCAAGGCGTTTGAGGCACATCGTAAGTATGTTGACTTGCAGATAATGCTTGAGGGCAGCGAGATGCACGGTGTTATGCCATTGGATAGGGGTAATCTAGCGACGACTGACGAGTATGATGAGGTTAGGGATATCGAGTTTTTTGATACAGTATCGGAATATAGCCGTATTATCCTTTCGCCGGGAGAGTTTGTGGTGTATTTTCCTGATGATTGTCATAAGCCTGGGTGTTCGATAGGGGCAGATACTGAGGTTAGTAAGGTGGTAGCGAAGATATCGGCGGGTGAGCTAGTTACAAAAATGTAGCGAGATGTGCTATTTGTAACAAAAAAGAGAACGGTTTTGTAGTTTGTTATGATTGTGATAAGTGTCTAACTTTAATAAAAAATATTTAACTTATTTGTTAGTAGTGTTTTAAGATATTTGTTCATTTTTCTGGCACGGTAATTGCTTTTTAGCGATTTAGTAAAACAATTTCATAGTGGAATTGAAAATAGTTAAGAAGTTTTAGTGAATTGAAGTTTTATTGTGTAAATCCGAAAGGAAAGGAAGATGTTGATGAGCAAATTTTTTAAGACAATTGTTTTGGGTATTGTAGCTGCAGTAGCAGTAAGCACAGTTAATGCCCAGCCGGTTGCAGTAACAGGCGTTTCAGCTGATTATACAAGCAAGTATGTATGGCGTGGTTTTAACCTGTTCGGCAGCAAAGGTGCTTTTCAGCCTAGCGTTGATATGGCATTGTTTGGTGAAAGCGGCGTAGGTCTGAACGTTTGGGGTTCATTCTCAGCGGGTTCAGGTAATGAAGCGTTAACCGAGCTTGATTATACACTGTCATGGGGTACAACAGTAGGTGAAGACGCTACTCAGGTAGATCTTGGTGTTTGTGGTATCTATTATGACTATCCAAAAGCAGCTTCTTCGTCAGATGCGTGGGAAGTAGGCGTTTCAGCTGATATGCCAAACCTTCTTCCGCTTGGTATTTGCCTGAGCTACTATACAGGTTTTGCTGAAACCGTTGATGATGGTTCAGCACAGATGCAGTATCACAGCGTTGGTGTTGGCAAAGATATTGAACTTTGTGAAAACCTTAGCCTGAGTCTTTCAGCCGATGTTAACTACAATAACGATATGTTCTACGATGGTGCAGACTGGACACATACAACAGTAGGAGCATCTCTGGGCGGAATCGAATTTGAAGGTGTAAGCGTAACACCATTTGTTAATTACCAGTCATCACTGGTTGACTCACCAGATATCGTAGATGTACTGTTTGGTGGAGTAAGTGTTGGTTACTCGTTCTAATTTATAATATAACTATACATATTATAAAAAGATATAAGTTAAAAAAGAAGCCGGAAGCTGGAGTATGCTTTCGGCTTTTTTTGTTTTTTACAGGTGGGTAGAGAGTGTGTGGTATGGTCAGTAAGAGTAAAAAATAATTTTGGGGTGGCAGAGTTTGTTTTTTTAGGCGTATAATTTACTGTCTGGATGAATATTGCTTGTTAATATGTATAAATTGGGAGATATCCATTGGTAATGTTTCTAGTGGATAGTATTTATATATGGTCTAGAAAAGGAGTTTGTTATGGTATTTGTGAAAAATGCTGGTTTGGGATATTTGTTTATTATGGTTTTAGTTAGCTTGTGCCATGGTTATTGTTATCGGGTACTAGATGTGTCTTGTGGTGAATGTCATTCATTATTATTAATGGAAAATGGTTCATTATGGAGTTGTGGTAGTAATGGAGACTGGGGGCTGGGAACAGATATTGTTGATGTTGAAATGAATACATTGGTGCAGGTGCGGGAGTCTGATGGTCCGGGTTATATTTCTGGTATAGTTGGTATTGATGCTGGTTGGAAGCATTCTCTGGCGTGTGATGAAAATGGAAGTTTGTGGGGCTGGGGTAAGGATGATCATGGTCAGCTTGGTAATGGTGTAGGTGCCAGTGATTCTCAATTGCCGCAACGAGTAAGTTCAACTGATGGTAATGGCTATCTGGAGAATGTTGTGTATGTTTCAGCTGGTCGAAGCGGTACACATTCTCTGGCAGTCTCAGCAGATGGCTATGTTTATGGTTGGGGTAATAATGCAAGCGGCCAGTGTGGTATTGGCTCAAGTGGATATAATTTAGAACTGCCGGTTCAGGTATTGTGCAGTAATGGATATTTGAGCAATATAAAAGAGGTTTGTGCAGGAGTAATACATTCTCTGGCTCTTGATAATGATGGTAATGTGTGGGAGTTTGGAGGTAATGATTCTAGTAATATTGCGGTTATGGTTACTGGTTTGCCGGAGATAGTTCATGTTGCCACATGTGCTCATTCTCTGGCTTTAGATGTAAATGGTAATGTTTGGATGTGGGTAGGTAGTTTTCGGGTAAAGGTTCCATGTGGTGCGATGAATACTCAGAGCGGGTATTTGGAGAATATTAAAGCTATTTCTGCAGGAGATGATTATAGTGTTGCGGTTGATAATAATGGTTTTGTCTGGAAATGGGGCAATGGTGAGTTGCCAGCTCTTATGCCAGACGGTGAGATGGGGACTAGCTCTGGTTATTTAGAGAATATTGATAAGATAGATGCAGGCTATTTTAATTTTCAGCTGGCGGTTGATAATGATGGTGTCGCCTGGGGGATAGGATATAATGTCTCTGGTGAGCTGGGTGTTGAGCATTATGATGATCTTACTGAACCTGCTATGGTTGGTTGTGCGGAAGGATATCTGCATGTTATACTTGAGCAAACATATGATGGGGACTGTTTAGGGGTTGATGACGATTTGGAACTATCTGTTTGTGTAGTAAATGACAGTGATATTGATTATGAAGATCTATATATGGTCTTGCATCTGGATTATGGCTGCAGCTATCCAGACGGCGACTGGGCTATAGATGAGAATATGGAGCCGTACCAGCCGGACTCTCGATATGATGATGTGACTCACACTATAAGATATTACATCGGTGATGATGGTTCAGGTACTTTGGAGGCTGGTATGGTCAGTTGCGAGGTTTTTGACCTGACAGTGAATGATAGTTCTGTTCCTGGTATGGCTATGGTCAATATTGCTGAGCTATGCACGGGTGATATAGCAGATGCAGACCCGAATGTTGTTTATTTCGACCCGGAAACGGTAGGTGTGTGCTGTCGGGAAGGGGGGGGGATTATTTATGTATCGGAATATGCCGTCGGGCTGGATAATGGTATGACTTGGGAGAACGCCTATAGCGGACACGACGGCTTGCGTAAGGCTCTGGCCAGGATTGAATCGTCAAACTGTGGTGGGATGTACAATATCTATGTAGCAGCTGGAACATACTATCCCGGTACTAACGAGCAGGATAACTTTGTCTTATTTGATGGAATGGAAATCTACGGCGGTTTTCCGGTTAAAGGTTGTGATTTTGCCAGCCGCAATCCGAAGAAATACTTAACTGTATTGACTGCCCAAGTTGACAGTGACCCGACACCGGATATTGATACGGTGGTGACAATGGGTAATGATTGTTTGCTGGATGGTTTTACTGTGGAGCTAGCTAAAGAGCACAATGTTTTGGGAGAAGGAGTGAATTTTACGGTAAAGAATTGCCAGATAAATAACAGTTGGCAATATGGCATCTACGCCCTTGCCGGAGATATTACCGTTAAGTCATGTAAAATATACGGTAATGATTATGATGGCATATACCACGAAGGTAGCGGCTTCAATCTGAATGTTTACAATTCTTGGATAATGCGAAGTGGTAAAACAGGCGTAACAACAAATGAATCAACTTTAACCGCCAAAAACAATATTATCTCAGAAAGTGATATGGAAGAAAATGGTAGCCAGGGAATTTTTATGCTTAATCCGACAAATTCCCCTATATTATACAATAATACCATATCCAATAACAAAAGTGAAGGTCTCATATATGTAGCAAATAGTAGCCCAGAAGACCCAAATAGTATTCCAACGATTTCAAATTGCATTATTTACTATAACAATAGCGGAAACAATCAGTTAAGTGGTGTCGACCCGAATCAGGCAGCAACATATAGCTGTATTCAGAATTGCGAGGCAGCGAATAATAATTTCAGCAATGAGCCTATGTTTGCTTATAAGGTGGATATAGCCGGAGCGCCAGACCCGAATAATTATCACCTGGCATATAATTCAATATGTATAGACAGTGGTAATCCAGCACTGGAAAGTTTAGTCGGAGACTATGATTATGACAATGAAAATCGTCTAATCGGCCAGACTCTGGATGTTGGAGCGGACGAGGTGTATTCCTGTACTGGTGATTATACTGAGGAAGAATTTTTTAATCCGCTTGACATAAATGTTGACGGCATAGTCAATATGAAGGAATTTGCTATTCTTTCAGCTGCCTGGCTGGCCCATGACCCGAACGATCCTGTTTGGCTGGCAGATCCCGATATGTTGAATCCAGAATTTGTTCATCCTGTTCTTGGCCCTGCAAGTTACGGATTAGTGTGGAATGATAATTGCAACTTCGATACAAATGGCGAAAGTCAGTATAATATCGATATGGCAGAATTGGAGTTGCTTGCCTCTGAATGGCTCTGGCAGTCCTGTTGGTATCAAAGCAGTCAGGCTGCTGTAAATGAAAACTTGGCAATATTGACAGCATTGCCTGAAAGTACAAGTTATAACACGTCCAATATTGATACATTGGCGTGTGCTGCTAGTATTGCTGTTGTGGAAGATATTAGTCCATATTCTGGCCTGGCCAATGCTGAGCTGGCAGAGTTGGTTAGCGGGATTTATGAGCTTCAGAGCTCTATTCATGCAGAAAAAAATACTGCTACAGGTAAAGATAGGAAAGCTTTGCAGGAAATAGAGGGTTTCTTTGATAATATATTAGTGGAAATAGAAGGTTATCTAACGGAAGCTGATAAATAGTTTTGAATATATCTGCCATTATTTGATACAATAATAGAAGGTGTTTATATTATTATGAAGATTAAGATGATGAAAAAGATATTATGGTTAGTTTTATTGGGATTTACTTCAGTGGTAAATGCTGGTGTTCTTGATGATGGGAAATTAACATCTGGCGAGTTTGGATATTTTGTAAGAGTTTATAATAATGATAAATTGACTGTTCAAGGAGGAGGGGCAAACAGGATAGAAATGTATGATTACAGCTGTCTTGATGTTCTACAAACATCACTTCCTTTGGATACTAGTGGTCAAAAAGGAGTATGGACGATTGGCTTAAATGATGATAGTATGCTTTCTGTTTCTGGTGGCGCTGTTGATGAAGTTGATTTCTATGGTGATTCCACAGCCTTACTTACCGGCGGTCAGATATATTTCATTGCGAGCTACCAGACAGTCGAGACGGACCCGCATATTACGCTGGTATGCCAGAAAGGCTGGTCGTTCTTTGAGATTAACGGCATAGTCGAAGGCATTGACGGCAAATGGCTGGATGGAACCGATTTCCATATTGAGTTTATCAATAAAAATGAAGATGGCTGTGCCTTTGTCTATGAAAACATGAATATAATTCCCGAACCGGCAACCTTTGCCCTTTTTTCACTTGGCGGGCTATTAATAAAACGGCGTACCTCGAAAATGTAAAAAAAGGATAACTTAATGTTGTGAGTTAAAAAAAGAAGCCGGAAGCTGGAGTATGCTTTCGGCTTTTTTTTGTATTGTTGATGTGTGTTGAGGGTGTTGGTGTGAGGTATTAAAGCGGGTGAGAATTGATTGGTAAGTTGTGGTCTGGACTGCTATAATAACGTTTCTATGTCATTATTAGAATGTAATGGACAATTCAATGCATTATGCAGGCTTCAGCTGGCACAGGATAGCGGGCGAGTTCACCACGCATACATATTTCATGGGCCAGAGGGCGTCGGTAAATCTATGGCTGCGGTAAGGTGGGCACAGTCTATGCTGTGTAACAGCCCGGTACGTCGTAGTTTATCGGACTATGCAGGTTATAATCCCGGCAGTTCGCTGGCGGTGGATTCGATAGTGGATTCATGCGGTGAGTGTAAGGAATGTCAGGTTGCCCAGGGAGGTAATCATCCAGATATTCATATAGTAAACAGGGATTCGGCTAGGTTTTCGTCAGGTAAAAGCCGTTCGAGCCAGCTGTTGTCACTGCCTATTGATGTGATCCGCGAATTTGTGATAGATCAGGCGTATCGCAGCCCAGTGCGTGGAAAGAGCAAGTTTTTTATAATAGATGAGGCCGACACGATGTTGTGGCAGGCCCAGAATGCATTATTGAAGACATTGGAAGAGCCTCCGTCGAATACATACTTGATATTGATAAGTTCACGTCCCCAGAAGTTTCTGCAGACGATCCGTTCCAGAAGTCAGATGGTAAGGTTTAATGGCCTGAGTCAAGATCTGATAAAGGGGCGTTTGGAGCAGGAAGGTGTAAGTTCGCAGGAGTCAGCATTTTGGGCTGATTTTTGTGAAGGTCGTCTGGGTCAGGCATTGGGGCTGTCCAAGATGGGATTGTATCAGGTCAAGCAGGAATTGTTTGATAAGATGGCAGCGATAGATTATGGCAGTGTGGTAGATATAGCCGGTAGGATAGTAGAAATAGCGAAAGAATATGGCAAGGTTTATGTAGATAAGAATCCGAACCATTCGTCGAGCGATGCCGTTCGTCAGGGTCAGGAGTTTGTCTTGCAGGTGATAACCCAGCTATTTCGTAGTGCAATGCTTTATGGTGCGACAGGAGATTTGACGTGTATGGAGCAGTCGCGGCCGGTTGAAGAACTGGCAAATCGATTTGCCCCTGAGCGATTAAGTGAGATGATAAGTCAGGTAGATACAGCTCGAAGGCATCTATCGGCAAATGTAAATCCATCTTTGACATTCGAGTCTCTTTTGATAGACTATTGCGTATAAGTGCGATTTTGCACTGAGACTGATCGGTGAAGTTTTGATGATGTTAAGTATTTGTTTTTAATGCTTTTATGTAGTCTTAGCTTGGTCAGTAAAGAGTCCTTTTATGATTTTCGATCGATAATATCGAAAGTATACTTAAAAAAGAAGTTGCGAGAAGCCCCAAAGCGGGCGACGTAAGCGACATAAAAGTGCGAAAGTTTACTATGACAGAAGAACAAGATAATAAGCCGTTAGAGGATGATAAGCCTGAGGCAGAGCCAGCGGCCGGTAGTTCTGAGACTCCATCGCAGGAGCCAAAACCTGTTGATGTCGAGGCAGAAAAGCCAGCTTCAGAAGAGTTATCTTCGGAAGACAATCCAGAGCAGGGTCAGTGCTGCGGTTCTGGTTGCGGGCGTGAACAGGAGCAAGAAAGGCCACGTCGGACGACGAAAAAGGGTGGAAATAAGTCATCCAATAAGCCGGATAAATATCGTAAGCATATATTGTGTCGATATGGTAAGATGGGCAATATTGGCTATTTTGCACATGATATAGAAGATTTTCCAGATGATGCAACGCATGTGATCGTAAATACAGAGCGAGGGTTGGAGATAGCGAAGATCGTCGGTCATGAGACATCGCATCATAAAGGCAACTGTTCAGTAAAAGAATCGCAGATAATGCAGTATGCCAAGGCGAGCTGTGATAATTTTCCGCTGGATCGTAAAGGTTCGGTAGTTCGTGCGGCCAATGAGCAGGACGTTAGGGAACAGCAGCATCTGGACGAGGGCATAGCCAAGGAGCTGAGTTATTGTGAGACCCTGATCAATCAGCAGGGTTTGGAGATGACTCTGGTAGATGCAGAAAGGCTTTTTGGCGGCGAGCGGATAATCTTTTACTTTATGGCAGAAGGTCGCGTAGATTTTCGTCAGCTGGTAAAAGAGCTGGCCCAGCAATATCAGACGCGAATCGAGATGCGTCAGGTGGGAGCGAGAGATGAGGCCCGTCTGGTAGCAGATTTTGAGACATGCGGAAGAGAATGCTGCTGTCGTAGCTTT
Source organism: Sedimentisphaerales bacterium (assembly GCA_963667715.1). Classification (GTDB taxonomy): domain Bacteria; phylum Planctomycetota; class Phycisphaerae; order Sedimentisphaerales; family SM23-30; genus JAFGDI01. Next base: position 856,542 of record OY763926.1, read on the forward strand.
TTGAAGGTGTTGTACCCGGTGAATATGCGTATGGCGAAGCTACAGAAGGCGACGCTAGACCCAAGCAAGATATCCGGTCGCTGCGGCAGATTGAAATGCTGTCTGAGATTTGAGGATGAAGTATACCAAGAGCATAAGAAGAAGCTACCGAAGAAGAACACGATGGTTTTGACCCCGGAAGGGCCGGGCAAGGTAGTAGATACACAGGTTCTGACATTGCTGGTGAAGGTATATTTGAATGCAGGTAAGATGATTGCTTTACCTCTGGATGAGATATTGGAATTTAATTATGTAGTTCCAGCAGAGCCAGAGGGCGGAGCGGCGGAAGCAGAAGGCAGGCAGGAAAAGGGCGGTCGTCCGAGACGTCGTCAGAGCCAGAGCCAGCGGAGTCAGTCAGGTAAGAAGGGTGATAATGATCAGGCGGCTAAGCCGGAGAAGGCCAAGTCGGAAGAGCCAGCCAATAATAATGGCGGCGGCGAATCGGCTGACGGAGGAGAAGGCTCGCCAGATAAGAAGAAGAAACGTCGTCGTAGAAGAAGGCGTAAAAAGAAACCAAGTGATAATCAAAATGGAGAGAAGAGCGGCGGAAATGATAATAATTCCGGCGGCGGCGAATCGGCAGGCGAATAGAAGCGTGTTGATTTGAAAGAAAGCTTCATGTGTTTTAGATAGATATTGAGGAAGTTAAATTGACAAGAAAATTATTAGTAACATCAGCTTTGCCGTATGCTAATGGTTCGATCCATATCGGTCATCTGGTAGAATATTTGCAGACTGATATGTGGGTGCGGTTTCAGAAGCTGCGTGGCAATGAATGTCATTATTTTTGTGCAGATGATACCCACGGCACCCCGATAATGATCCGAGCTCGCAAAGAAGGAGTTAATCCTGAAGAGCTGATCAATAAGATGCACGAAGAGCATTTTACAGACTTTAGCGAGTTTCAGATCGAATTTGATAACTATTATTCTACGCATTCTCCGGAGAATAAGGAGCTTGCGAGTATGATCTATAGCCGTCTGAAAGAAGGCGGTCATATTGATAGTCGCGATGTTGAGCAGGCATATTGTGAACATGATAAGATGTTTTTGCCTGACAGGTTTATTCGCGGTGTGTGTCCTAAGTGTGGAGCTGCGGATCAGTATGGTGATAATTGCGAAGTGTGTAATGCTACATATACCCCGCTGGAGCTGAAAGATGCTGCGTGCAGTATCTGTGGTAATAAGCCGGTGCAGAAGAAGTCGAAGCATTTGTTCTTTAAGCTGGGCGATTTTGAGAAAGAGCTGCACGAATGGATCAATGGCGGTCATGTTCATAAGCAGGTAGCGAATAAGCTGCAGGAATGGTTCAGCCAGGGTCTGCGTGACTGGGATATCTCTCGTGACGCTCCGTATTTTGGTTTTGAGATACCGGGCGAGAAGGACAAGTATTTTTATGTGTGGCTGGACGCACCGGTAGGGTATATAGCTAGCTGTCGCAACTATTGCGAGAAGAACGGATTGAACTGGGAAGATTTCTGGGTTAATGGCGACGCGGAAATCCATCATTTCATAGGTAAGGATATTACATATTTCCATGCCCTGTTTTGGCCGGCGATGTTGATGGGAGCTGGATTGAGAACGCCGAACCAGCTGGCAATTCACGGGTTCCTGACCGTGAACGGCGAGAAGATGAGTAAGAGTCGCGGAACATTTATAAGTGCCAGGACATATCTGAACCATCTTGATCCGGAATATTTGAGATATTATTATTCATGTAAGCTGGGGCCGGACACCGGTGATATAGACCTTAGTCTGGAAGATTTTGTAAGCAGGGTCAATAGTGACCTGGTAGGCAAGATCGTGAATCTGGCGAGCAGGTCGGCCCAGATGCTGGGTAAGAACTTTGACCTGAAGTGTGGTTCGCTGAGCGATGAGGCTCGTGAGCTGCTGGCGAAGCTGCGAGGTAAGTCGGAAGATATTGCCGGAGAGCTGGAAGGTCGTAATTTTGCATCAGCGGTGAGAATGATCCGTGAACTGGCAGATGAAGTTAACCGCTATCTGGACGATCGTAAGCCTTGGGCCGCGATCAAGGAAGACCGCGACCATGCATTGGAGTCATTAACAACAACGCTGAATGCTGTTATGTTATTGACGGTTTATGTGAAGGCGATCATTCCGGGTTATGCGGCGAAGATCGAGAAGCTTTTGAATATCGACTCGATGAAGTGGTCAGATGTTAAAGATAAAGAGCTTGAAAATCATACAATTAATAAATTTGAACGTTTAATGGAAAGGGTAGATCCCGAGAAGGTGAATGCTATGGTAGAAGAAAGTAAACAGCAGCAGGCAGAAGAGGCGGCCCCAGCAGTAACAGGTCCACTGGCAGAAGATCCGATAGCAGAAGAGATCGATTTTGATCAGTTTCTGAAGGTAGACCTGCGAGTTGCGGAGATCGTAGAAGCGGAAGTAATCGAAGAAGCAGATAAGCTATTGCGTTTTCAGGTAGATCTGGGCGGTGAAAGACGTCAGATCATCGCTGGTATCCGTAAGGCATATAAGCCGGAAGATATGATCGGTCGCAAGGTAGTGATCTGTGCTAATCTGAAGCCACGTAAGATGAAGTTTGGCATGTCAGAAGGTATGATCATAGCTGCCGGCCCAGGTGGTGAGGAAGTATTTGTGACCAGTCCAGATGAAGGCGCCAAGCCAGGCCAGAGACTGCACTAAAATAGGTTAAAGGTAAAAAGTGAAAAGGTAAAAGGTGAGTGGTTGCTGGTTTGTTGGCGGCTATTGAGTTTATCTGCTTTTAGCTTTTGGTGATACATTTAAAAAGCCGGACATGGTATTGGTCATGTCCGGTTTTTTTTATGTGTTATCAGGTTGAAAGGTGTGAAATAGTGTGTGGGGCGATATTTGGTTGGTGTTTGGTATAATAATTGTAAAACGGATGATATTTGACTGGTAAAATTAGTCAAATAATGATATAATTTTGCGATTTTGTATCCAAGGAAGCGGAATGGTTCGCCCAGGAAGTTGCGGGATATATGGTCAATATGAGCCGTACTGGTAAGACAGGTAAGGTTAGATTGGCCGGGAGATAGCTTATAAGACGGCGTAAGTTGTTTATGGGCAGGATATTATAGAATTGTCGGCAGATGTCGGCAGAAAACGCACACTAAAAAATAATTAAGAGAGTTGACAGCAAAAGATTATGCCAAAACGGACAGACATTAAAAAGATCATGATTATTGGTTCCGGCCCGATCGTAATCGGGCAGGGATGTGAATTTGATTATTCCGGTACCCAGGCGTGTAAGGCCCTGCGTGAGGAAGGATATGAGATCGTGCTGGTAAATTCGAACCCGGCTACGATCATGACAGACCCACAGTTTGCTGACCGGACCTATATAGAGCCGCTGACAGTAGAATCTCTGGAGAAGATAATCGCAGCGGAAAGACCAGATGCGGTATTGCCGACATTGGGTGGTCAGACCGGTTTGAACCTTGCAGTTCAGCTGGCAGATGCAGGTATTTTTGATAAGTATGAAGTAGAGATGGTCGGAGCTAATCGAGAAGTAATTCATAAGGCTGAGGACCGTACGCTGTTCCGTGAAGCAATGCATAAGATCGGTTTGAAGCTACCTAAGAGCTTTGCTGCATACAATATGGAAGATGCGGCAAAGGCCCTGGAAGAGGTAGGATTGCCGGCGATCATCAGGCCGTCGTTCACACTGGGTGGTACTGGTGGTGGAATAGCGTATAATAAGAAGGATTTTGAAGAGATATGTTCACGTGGTATTGAGTATTCGATGATCAACGAAGTTTTGGTCGAACAGTCGGTAATCGGCTGGAAGGAATATGAGCTTGAAGTGATGCGTGATAAGAATGACAATGTTGTGATCGTATGTTCGATCGAAAACATTGATGCGATGGGCGTGCATACCGGTGATTCGATCACAGTAGCTCCGGCCCAGACACTGACCGATAAGGAATATCAGCTTATGCGTGATGCAGCGATAGCGATCATGCGTGAGATCGGGGTTGAGACAGGTGGTAGTAATGTTCAGTTTGCTATCAATCCTGCAGATGGTGAAATGGTGATCGTTGAAATGAACCCTCGTGTATCGAGAAGTTCGGCACTGGCGAGTAAGGCGACAGGTTTTCCAATTGCCAAGATAGCAGCGAAGCTTGCGGTTGGTTATACACTGGATGAGATTCAGAATGATATTACCCGCGAGACCCCGGCATGTTTTGAGCCAACAATCGATTATGTAGTAACCAAGATCCCAAGATGGACCTTTGAGAAGTTCCCGGAAGCAGATGAGACACTGACTACCCAGATGAAGAGTGTGGGTGAAGGTATGAGTATTGGCCGTACCTTTAAGGAGTCGCTGCAGAAGGGCATTCGTTCAATGGAGATCAAGCGTTATGGTTTTGGTCTTGACCATAACGATAAATGGCTGCGTAATGAACGTGGTCAGGATATATTGGATGCATCAGAGAAGAGCGGCGGCGATGACAGCCCGGTCCAGTCGGCGTTTCCGATACCGGAAGGTCGTTTGAGTCGCAAACTGGCAGAGCCGTCACGAGGCAGACTGTATTATATACGTTATGCCTTTAAGCAGGGCTGGTCGGTTGATAAGGTTCATGAATTTACCATGATCGATAAATGGTTCCTGGCAAATATGAAGGAGCTGATCGATTTTGAAGATGAGCTGTTGGCAATCAGCAGTATTTCAGAGATGACAGGTGAATTGCTAGAGCAGGCCAAGAGTTGGGGCTATAGTGATTATCAGTTGTCGACACTGTATAACTGCACAGAGAAGGATATTCGTGATAAATGTGAAGAGCTGGATGTTCAGGTTTGCTATAAGCTGGTAGATACCTGTGCGGCTGAGTTTGAGGCATATACCCCTTACTACTATTCATCACATGAGAGCCCGATCATTTCAGTTGATGACGCTGGTAATGAGACCAAGTATTTCGATGATGAGATCCGGGTAACAGATAAGAAGAAGATAATGATCCTGGGCGGCGGTCCTAACCGTATCGGTCAGGGTATTGAGTTTGACTATTGCTGTGTACATGCCGCATTTGCCGCAAGAGAGCTTGATATGGAAGCGGTAATGGTAAACAGTAATCCAGAGACAGTAAGTACCGATTACGATACTTCAGATATGCTGTTCTTTGAGCCTTTGACGCTTGAAGATGTGTTGAATATCTGTAAGAAGCTGGGTGATACGCTGCATGGCGTGATCGTACAGTTTGGCGGTCAGACACCGCTGAATCTGGCTCGTTCGCTGTCGGATGCTGGTGTGCCTATTATTGGTACGAGTGTTGACAGTATTGACCTGGCGGAAGACCGTAAGCGCTTTGGCAAGCTTCTGGACGATCTTGGCTTGCAGGCACCGCCAAACGGTACAGCGACAACTATAGTACAGGCCCGTGAGATCGCAGAGCGTATCGGTTATCCGGTACTGGTTCGTCCAAGTTATGTATTGGGCGGTCGTGCGATGGAAATTGTGGGTGACAGCAGTCAGCTGGACAACTATATGGCCAAGGCGGTAGATGCTTCTACGGTTGGTCGTGATCATCCGGTGTTGGTTGATAAGTTCCTTGATATGGCGACAGAAGTTGATGCTGACGCGGTATATGACGGCGAGACAGTGCTGGTATGCGGTATTATGGAGCATATTGAGCAGGCAGGTATTCACAGTGGAGACTCGGCTTGTGCATTGCCGCCGTACTCGCTGGATAAGGATATAATTGAAGAGATCCGCAAGCAGACAGTTAAGCTGGCGGAAGGCTTGAATGTTCGCGGTCTGATGAATGTGCAGTTTGCGATCAAGGACGGTCAGGTGTATGTGCTTGAGGTTAACCCTCGTGCTTCACGTACTGTGCCGTTTGTAAGTAAGGCGACCGGTATTCCATGGGCGAAGGTTGCGGCCAAGGTAATGGCGGGCGTTTCCCTGAAGGAGCAGGGGGTTAATGAATCAGTTATCCCAGAGCATACCTCGGTTAAAGAGAGTGTGTTCCCATTTGCCAAGTTCCCAGGTGTTGACGTTATTCTGGGCCCTGAGATGCGTAGTACAGGTGAGGTGATGGGTATAGACCATAACTTTGCCCTTGCGTTTGCCAAGAGCCAGATGGCAGCTGGGACAAATCTGCCGATGTCAGGTAAGATATTCCTGTCAGTTCGTACAGAAGATCAGCCGAGGATCTTGGAACAGGCCCGCAAGCTTGACGAGATGGGCTTTGAACTGCTGTGTACACGCGGTACAGGTGAATATCTTAATGCTAACGGCGTGAATAACACTATCCTGAAGAAGATCAGCGAAGGTCGTCCAAATATTATAGATTATATTTCAGACGGCGAGATAGCCCTGATTATCAATACTCCGACTCGTAAGGGTATGGCGACTGATGAGGGTCATATTCGTGCGATCGCGGTTATGCACAGGGTGCCTATGATCACGACGACAACTGCTACAGCAGCGGCAGTTAGTGCGATAGCTGAGATGAAGAAGGGCGAGTGGGGTGTTAAGGCTCTGCAGGATTACTTTGTTGGCTAGAAATTAGTCCCGATGTGCATCGGGATAGAAATTAGTAGTTAGAGGGCAGCTCGATTTGGGCTGCTCTTTTTTTATGGTATAACTTATGGAGAAAAGGCTGTTGGGATGCCGATAAGGATAGCATTTGAATGTTTGTCTGGCAGGTTTTAGGGCTGTTTGGGCAGTAGTTTGAGTAGTTTTGGATGTAAAGGATCGCTTGATGAAGACCCGAAATATAATAATGGCAGTAGTAGTAATGAGTTTGTGGCTGATGTGTGGCGGTTGTTCGCCTGAGGCTCAGTTTGACAGGTATGTTGATAATCTGGATGTGGATGAGGGGTATATCTGGAAAGAGGTCAGAAGTGAGGCGATCGAGTATGTTCATAAGCATGAGTTGAGGAAGGCTGTATTGGTGCTGTTTAATGCCTGGGAGAGAGGGGTAGTGAAAAATAAAGCGGAGGAAATGATAGCAAAGATATGCGGTACAGATGCGTGGGGGTATAAGAAGCCTGTGATCAAGATGCCGTATTTTATGCTGTGTGATGGGGTTCCGCTTGAATGGTCGGATAAGTTAAATGCATTGATCAGGTCAAAGTTGACCGAATTCGATATGGTAGGCTTTGAGGTTGCCCGTTCTCCTTTACTGGAGAATATGGCAGAGAGGGTGTATGAGGGTGAAGTTCGTTGTGAGGGTAATTATTATGTTCTTGCGATAAGCTGCCAGGATTCTAAGCCTGTGTTTAGTAATACGGTAAATTTCAGGAATTTTGATGAGTTGGAAGCTGTTGCCGAGCGTGTGCGACATCTGGTGATAAATAATATTATGAATAAGAGGGTTGGGGGGAAGTAGTTTTTTTGGTGAAAGGTAAAAGGTGGAAAGGTAAAAGGTGTTGTGGCCGTCATGTGGCGGGTGTGGGTGGTGGTTATATTTTGGGAAAAACGGTACGAGTACTGCTACTTGTAAGTCTTTTTATGGTAATGGGTTACTGGGTTGGTGAGGGGCGATTTTAGGAAGGGTGATTTGGGTAAAAAAAAAGCCTTTGCAAAACAAAGGCTTATAAATCGGGGAGACAGGATTCGAACCTGCGACCCCCTGCTCCCAAAGCAGGTGCTCTAGCCAAGCTGAGCTACTCCCCGAGGTAGACGGGTCATTATAGTGATGTTTGTGGGGGTATGCAAGTGTATAATTTGAAAAAAGTTTTTTTTGTGGATTTTTTTAAGGAATTATCAATAATCTATCATTTAGGAAGTATAAATGAGGCTTACGAGCCCATTTGAAACGTTTTATAATGGGTATAAAACATTTGGGGGCCAAAGAAATTGCAGATAGAAGAGATAGTAATAGCTACCGGCAACAAGGGGAAAGTTGCTGAATTTGAGCGTATGCTGGCAGGATTGTCGATCAGTGTGCGAGCCTTATCTGATTTTGGTGAAATTACCGAATTTGAAGAAAACGGCGTAACGTTCCAGGAGAATGCCCGCGGCAAGGCGGAGTATTACAGTAAGATCCTTGGTAAAGTTGTAATAGCAGACGATTCAGGTCTGGAAGTAGATTACCTGAACGGGGCGCCAGGGGTGTATTCGGCACGTTATGCAGGAGTAGAGGGTTCAGGTAAGGACGAGGCCAATAATGCACGTTTGCTAAAGGAGCTGGCTGGAGTAGAGCCGGCGGAGCGAGGAGCGAGGTTTAGATGCTGTTTGTGTATGGCAGGGCCTGAAGGTGTATTGGTAGAGACCTCTGGCAAGGTTGAAGGTCAGATCGGATTTGAGGCAAAAGGCAGTAACGGTTTCGGCTATGATCCACTGTTCTATATAGCAGAGCTGGGCAAGACGGCAGCAGAGCTGGAATATTCGGAAAAGAACCAGATCTCTCATCGTGGCAATGCGATGAAAGAATTGATGGCTAAACTGCCAGAAATTATAGGCTAATTATAACTATAAGGCCTTTTTAATAACAGCTTACTGTGATCAGAGATTGATTGTGTAGGCAGTTAGAGTAATATAATAGAGAGTAAGATATGTTAAATTTTAAGATAGATGAGTCGCTTTGTACTAAGTGTGGTTTATGTGTAAGTGATTGTCCGATGCGGATAATCGATATGAAGCCGGGGCAGTATCCTACGGTATCACCTGCGAAGGAAATCGCTTGTATCGCGTGTCAGCATTGTCTGGCGGTCTGTCCGACAGCGGCCTTGTCGCTGCTGAATCTGTCGCCGGCGAACTCAATTGAGCTGACAAAGGAATTGTATCCAACGCCAGATCAGATGTCGGCGTTGATAAAAGGTCGTCGAAGTGTCAGGAAGTTTAAGCAGGAGAACGTAGACCCTAAGAAGCTGGAAGAGATGCTGGCGGTGGTGGCGAACTGTCCGACGGGCATCAATCGTCAGGACCTGGTCTTTACGGTAGTAGACTGTAAAGAGTTTATGGACGATCTGCGTGAAAAGATGATGGAAGATCTGTTCCAGGCGGCACAGTTGGGAGCAATTCCAGAGCGATTTGACTATCTGAAGAAGCTGATATTTTTATGGAAGCGTACCGGAATAGATGTAATCTTCCGCACAGCACCGCATTTCCTAATCGTGTCGGCGTCGAACTATGCGGCATGTCCGGAAGAGGATGTGAACCTGGCACTAGCGTACTTTGAGCTACTGGCCAATAGTAACGGAATTGGTACTACCTGGTGTGGTACCTTGAAGATGGCGTTGGAAATCCTGCCGAAATATAAGAAAAAGATCAATTTACCAGCGACAAGTTACTATTATCCGATGATATTTGGTGTACCGGCGATAAAATATCGGAGAACAGTACAGCGAGATGATGCGGTAGTAATCAATAGGGTGTGCCGGAAATAGATTTTCAGTAAGATGATAGCAATTAAACAGTTATCAGTATTGTAATCAGGAAAAAAGGTGCAAAAGCATTTTTAAAAATAAAAAAAGCAAAAAAAGACTGAAAAAAACTTTGACAAAACCCCCTATAATGGTGTATATTTTGCAATTCTGTAGCGAAGCTATATCAATATCAGTGTAGGCGATTTGCCACCAAATTTGACTTTGTTACTGTAAGTATTTGTTATGCAATGACTTAATAGGATTGGCGACAGGTAAAAGTTTCCTGGACGGTAATGAGCGATGTCAGGGGAAATGAACCTTGAGCAATAAATATCCGTAAGCAGTTCAGAGTTAAGCAGTTGCTGATGTAGCTCAGCAGGTAGAGCACTTCCTTGGTAAGGAAGAGGTCATGGGTTCAAGTCCCATCATCAGCTTTGTGAGTTATATGTGAACCGATACGAAGTAGTATCGGCCCAAGATATAAGTATATAAGAAATAATTGGAAGTCCCGAGTATAGTTATAAAGGAGACACCAGAAAATGGCCAAGGAAGTATTTAACAGAACCAAGCCACACGTGAACGTAGGTACTATCGGTCACATTGACCATGGTAAAACAACATTGACAGCAGCTATCACAATTACACAGGCTAACAAGGGTCTGGGTAAGGCTGTAGCTTATGATGAAGTAGCTAAGGCTTCTGAATCACAGGGTCGTCGTGATGCAACTAAGGTTATTACAATTGCAACTTCGCATCAGGAATATGAATCAGAAACACGTCACTATGCACATATTGACTGTCCTGGTCACGCGGATTATGTAAAGAACATGATTACTGGTGCAGCTCAGATGGACGGTGCGATTCTTGTAGTAAGTGCAGCTGACGGTCCAATGCCACAGACACGTGAACACGTACTGCTGGCTCGTCAGGTAAATGTACCACGTCTGGTAGTATTCCTGAACAAGTGTGACCTGGTAGATGATGAAGAGCTTCTAGAGCTGGTAGAAATGGAAGTTCGTGAACTTCTAGACAAGTATGAATTTAATGGTGATGAAGTACCAGTAATTCGTGGTTCAGCATCAGGTGCAATCGAACATCCAAACGATGCAGACAAGACAGCATGTATCCAGGAGTTGATGGACGCACTAGACTCATACATTCCAGAGCCAGAACGTGAAATCGACAAGCCATTCCTGATGCCGGTTGAAGACGTGTTCTCAATCAAGGGTCGTGGAACAGTAGCAACAGGTCGTATCGAACGTGGTATCGTTAAGACTGGTGACGAAATTGAAATCGTAGGTATCAAAGAAACCCGCAAGACAACATGTACTGGTGTAGAAATGTTCCAGAAGACCCTGAACGAAGGTCAGGCTGGTGACAACGTTGGTATGCTTCTTCGTGGTATTGAAAAGGCTGAAGTACAGCGTGGTATGGTATTGGCTAAGGCTGGTACAATTACACCACACACCAAGTTTGAAGGTGAGATTTATGTACTGAGCAAAGAAGAAGGTGGTCGTCATACACCATTCTTCAACGGTTACCGTCCACAGTTCTACTTCCGTACAACAGACGTAACTGGTGCAGTAACACTTCAGGGTGGTGCAGAGATGTGTATGCCAGGCGATAACGCTCGTATCATGGGCGAGATCATCAACCCGATCGCTATGGAAGAAGGCGTACGCTTTGCTATCCGTGAAGGTGGTCGTACAGTTGGTGCTGGTGTAGTAACCAAGATCCTCGAATAGTAGTACAAAAACAGTGCTATTCTGAATTTAGCGATAAATTCAAAGTTCTGTAAGTATAAATAATAATCAGGGGCGGTTAGCGTCGCAAGAAGCTGACCGCCCTTGAAGAACTTTATTGAATGCAAGGTCAGGGAAGGGTAAGCCGACTCAGCCGAGCAGAAGCAGGTAAAGATACATGGCAAAAAAAACTAAAAGAGAATTTTTCTGGATGGAATGTACAGAATGCAGTAGTCGTAACTACAGAACAGAAGTTAACACTATGGGCGGCATTCCAAAGATGGAATTGAACAAGTTCTGCAAAAAAGATCGCAAGCATACTGTTCATAAGCTGCGCAAGAAATAATGCCATAATTTATTTGTCGAAGTAAAAACTATCGAAATAAAGATGGTCACTCACCGTTGCGGTGGGTATCTAGGTCAGTAGCTCAATTGGCAGAGCAGCGGTCTCCAAAACCGCAGGTTGGGGGTTCGACTCCCTCCTGACCTGTTTGTGCAGGAAAGCATAAAATACTAGATAGCTATAATGAGAAGAAGCGATTTAGTACTATGGTTGTTTAGCATTGGCAGGTGATTTGAAATAGTTGCAGCTGGTGTGAAATGAACAGAGCTGAACACAATGGAATATTGTTTGGGAAGATATTAGATGAAATTCAGTATATATAAAAAAGGGCAGGGATACTACACAAGGCTATGTACCGCATTTGCTGGTGTAGGCATGGTAGCACTGGGTTGTTACCAGCTAAAAGAGTCACTATCAGGTTGGCTACCAGCTGACATGGCAGATACATCAAAGGCCTGGCTCTCAGCGTTGATATCGGTGTCAGTATTTGTTGGTTTAAGTCTGTTTATCTACTTAGTAGTAAACAAGCCTAAATCAGCTGAGTTTATGATCGAGACCGAAGGAGAGATGAAGAAGGTCAACTGGCCGGCGAAGAAGGAAGTAATTTCATCAACAAAGGTTGTGATCATAACAGTGCTGGCGATGGCAGTATTGCTTGGTCTGATCGACTTTTTATTCCATTGGTTTTTCCAGGTTATTGGCATAATAACCACCAAAGCCTAAAATAGAATAATTTGGTATATAAATAAGGATCTATTCCAATTCATTTTAATTAATGATTTGGTATTGAAAATAGCAGACAGGGGCTGACGTGACAGAGACAAATGAAAATTTACCGCTGGATAAAGCAGCTTCAAACCCATTAATGGTATGGTGTGTTCTCCGTGTTGCCACTAACCGTGAAACTTCGATATGTGAGACATTGAAGCGTAAGGTAACGGTAGAAGGTCTGGAAGAGCTAATGGGCAGGATTTTGGTTCCTACTGAGAAGGTAAAGCGTAATGCTGGCAAGCAGCAGCGAGTTTACGAACGCAAATTATATCCAGGTTATGTATTCTGTGAATTAAAGCTAGAGGAAGATGGCAGTATTCCGGAACGCAGCTGGTTTGTAATCAAAGAAACAAATGGGGTCGGGGAATTTATCGGTACAGAGGGCAAACCCAGCCCAATGGCACCAAGCGATGTAGCAAAGATGCTCCATCAGACCGAGGTAGCCAGTGCTGATTCACCATCGGTTCAGATGGAATTTGTCAAGGATGATGTAATTAAGATCAAAGGCGGTTCGTTCGAAGGCTTTGAAGGTAAAGTTGAAGAATTTGATGCTGAGAAGGGTACAGTTCGTGTAATTGTAACCATTTTTGGCCGTGCCACACCGCTTGATATAGAATACTGGCAGTTAGAAAAAATATAATGAATTGTATGTAACCTGGTATTAAATAAGCTATTACGCCGCTAAAGTTATACTGGTAATACAAATCAATCAATACGGTTCCCGCCGGAAGATAGAAATAAAAGAAAGAGGGAATTTAGCAAATGGCTAAGGAAATCAAATCAACAATCAAAGTACAGGCACCAGGTGGAAAAGCCACTCCAGCACCTCCAATTGGTCCAGCTCTAGGTCAGCATGGAGTAAACATAGGTCAGTTCGTTTCACAGTTTAACGATCGTACCAGAGAATTTGATGGCATGACCATCCCATGTGTAATTACAGTATATGCAGACCGTACATTTGATTTTGTACTGAAAAGCCCACCAGCAGCAGTACTGCTGAAGAAGGCAGCGAATATCGCACAGGGTAGTGGCGAGCCAAACACCAAGAAAGTTGGTAGTGTAACTAAGGCTCAGGTTGAAGAGATCGCCAAGACCAAGCTTGATGATATGAACTCATTCACAGTAGAATCAGCAATGAAGATGGTTGCTGGTACTGCTCGCAGCATGGGTATCGATGTAGTAGACTAATAAAAGTTGGCTATAGATTCGCAATAATAAGTAAATAGAGTAATACGGTTAACCACAGCCATAATTGTGGGAGCGTTTTTCACAAGAAGGTGACAAGATGCGTGTAAGAAGTAAAAGATATAAAGCAGATGCTGAGAAGTTTAGCAAGGATAAGCTATCAGTAGCAGATGCGGTAGCGAAACTCAAGGGATGGGGTTCTACCAAATTTAACCAGACAGTAGAATTTGTAATACATCTGGGAATTGATCCTCGTCATGCAGATCAGGCGATCCGTGGTGCTATTTCACTGCCACACGGTATCGGTAAGACATTAAAGGTTATTGCATTCTGTGATGGCGACGATATCGCTAAAGCAATGGCAGCAGGAGCATCAGAAGCAGATTCAGATGATCTGGTAGCCAAGGTAGCAGGTGGATGGCTGGATTTTGATGTTGCGATCGCACATCCCAAGATGATGGGTAAAGTTGGTAAATTAGGCCGTGTACTGGGCCCACAGGGTAAGATGCCGTCACCAAAGAGCGGAACAGTTACACCTGACATTGAAAAAGCAGTTACAGAATATGCAGCTGGTAAGGTTGAATATCGTAACGACAATGGCGGAAACGTACACATACCGGTAGGCAAGCTTGACTTTGAAGCAGAGAAGCTGGTAGAAAATATCAATGCCTTTATAGATACGATCAAGAAGGCCAAGCCTTCAGCAGCTAAGGGGACATATATCAAGAAGTGCTGTATTTCAGCAACAATGAGTCCATCAGTTGAAATAGATATCGTATAATTAAATGGTTTTAACAGTTATCAGAAATGATTAAATTGATAAGAGGCTTAAAATGAGTAAACGCGTAAAAGGCTTAATGAAACAGGAGCTGGCATCTAAATTAGAAGGTGTTTCAGAATTTGTTGTAGTTTCTTTATACGGTCTAGAAGGTACCGACAACAACAATTTCCGTGGTGAATTAAGCAAACAAGACATATCAGTATTTGTAGTTAAAAACACACTAGCAGTATCAGCACTTAAGGAAATGGGTCACGAGAATGTAGACGGCCTGTTTGACGGACCATGTGCAGTCGCTGTGGGCGGCAGTGACATTGTATCACTGGCCAAAGAGATGGTAAAGTGGGCCAAGCAGCTAGATAAGCTAGAGGTCAAGGGTGCATTCGTTGAAGGTCAGGTTCTTGATGGAGCCGGAGCAGTAGCATTGAGCAAGATGCTCACACGTGCAGAACAGCAGGGCGTTATTGTTACTATGGCAGTTTCACCAGCGACCAAGCTTGCCGGCGCGATCATCAGTCCAGCAAGTACTATTGCAGGTTGTCTCAAGACAATCATCGACAAGGGCGAAGACGCAGCCTAATTATTTTATCTGAGCTCAGTGATGTTTCATAGAGGCAATTGAGTTTGGAAAATTTATATAAGAATAATAATTTTTGTGCGATCCGACAGTCCCCTTAAAGTGGGTTAAACGAGACGGAGTAGTCACGGCCATCGGTACACAATATTTATATATCAAGGAGATATACAAATGTCAGAAGAAGCAAAAACATTCAGTGATGATATCAAAGCAATTGGTGACAAGATCGTTGGTCTGACACTATTACAGGCTAAAGAACTTGCTGATTACCTAAAGGAAGAATACGGTATTGAACCTGCTGCTGGTGGTGCTGTTGTAGCAATGGCTCCAGCTGCTGGTGGTGAAGGTGAAGCTGCAGAAGAAAAGACAAGCTTTGACGTAGTTCTGAAAGAAGCCGGCGATCAGAAGATCAAGGTAATTAAGGAAGTACGTGGCGCAACAGGCCTGGGTCTGAAGGAAGCAAAGGAACTGGTAGACGGTGCTCCTAAGACTGTTAAGGAAGGCATGAGCAAGGACGATGCAGAAGCATTGAAGAAGGCTCTGGAAGACGCTGGCGCAACAGTAGAGCTTGCCTAAGCAATTAGTCACGGAAGTTATCGAGGGCAGATTCAATCATAGAAATCAGAACAACTGATAACAATTGAATATGCGGTCAGATGACCGAGATAGTGACAAAACGCTATTAAGCATGTAGCCGGAGCCTGGTAACAGGTTCCGGCTGCGTGATGTGTTTATTAAGAGTAAATTTCCGGAAAAACCGTTAGACAGATCTTAGGACGCTAGGATTATGATGTCAGAAAACGGAACCCTCAAAGTTCAGGAGAACAATATGGCCTTCAAGGAGATTCGCCATTTTGGTCGGTTCAAGGCTACAACCGAGATCCCCTCATTAAGTGATATTCAGCAGTCCAGCTACGATAAGTTTTTACAGCTAGAAGAACTTCCAACCGAGCGTATTGATATCGGTATCGAAGCATTACTGCGGGAGATATTCCCAATCGTCAGTTATGACGAGAATTATGCGCTTGAATATATCAGCTATGAGTTGGGTAAGCCTCGTTATAATCCAGATGAATGTCGTCAGTTGCGTCTGACGTACGGTCGTCCATTCAGAGTTCGCTGCCGTTTATCACGTAAGGATAGCGAAGAGGTAATGGAAGATAGTGTATATCTGGGCGAGCTGCCAATTATGATCGGTGGTGGTGAGTTTATCATCAACGGTGCAGAAAGGGTAATCGTAAATCAGCTGCATCGCAGTCCTGGTGTCGACTTTGTAGTTGATACTCAGGAAGGTGACCGTCCATTACATGGTTGTCGTATAATTCCTGAACGTGGAAGTTGGATCGAGATCAATGTGACAAAGAAAGATGTCATGATCATCAGGATCGACCAGTCAGGTAAGCTCAGTGCAACTACTTTTCTACGTGCTATGGATGAAAGATTCAGCACGACAGAAAGTATCATGCGTGAGTTTTATGAGACTCAGTCTGTATCTGTAACAGATCTCCATCCGGACATGTGGGCTGTAGGGACAATCATTGATACTGAGACCGGTGAAGAGCTGGTTAAGTCTGGTTGTCAGTTAGGCGAAAAGGTCGAGACAATACAGCAGTCCACTCTGAGAGAAATCGAAATAACAGAGTGTATAATCAAGGGCAGCGAAGGCAAGAAAGATATGCTTATCGTAAATACCCTTGCTGAAGATCCATGTGAAGATCACGAACAGGCATTGTTGAGAATATATTCCAGACTGCGTCCTGGTAATCCTACAAACGTAGAGAAGGCCAAGCAGTTGTTTGTTGAGAAATTCTATGACAGTAACCGTTACCGTTTGGGTCGTGTTGGTCGTTTCCGTTTGAATCGTAAGTTCAAGCTTTCTGTAGATGAAGAGATCATGGTGCTGCGTGATGATGATTTTGTAGCGTCAATGAACTATATCCTGAAGCTGCGTGCAAACGATGCATCGGTTGAACTTGACGATATTGACCATCTGGGTAACAGACGTTTACGTACTATTGACGAGCTAGCCTCAGATGAACTGAGAAAAGGCTTCCTGAAACTGCGTCGCAGCGTACAGGAACGTGTTAGCGTCAAGGACATGAACGAGCTGAGCAAGATCTCAGAACTTATCAATAGTAAGAGCATAACAAGTGCAATCGACTTCTTCTTCGGACGAGGTGAGTTGAGTCAGGTTGTTGACCAGACTAACCCGCTGAGTCAGTTGACTCATGAAAGAAGGTTGTCAGCTCTTGGTCCAGGTGGTTTGAACCGTAAACGTGCCGGTTTTGAAGTTCGAGATGTACATATCTCGCATTACGGTCGTATTTGTCCGATCGAAACTCCTGAAGGTACGAACATTGGTCTTATCAGTTCGCTGAGTATTTATGCTACAGTGGACGAGTACGGCTTCCTGATCACACCATATCGTAAGGTAGAAGGTGATAAGGCAGAGCAGGTAGTATACCTGAGAGCTGACGAAGAGATCGATGCCATTCTGGCACCAGTTGATGTATTGACTGATGGTATTTCACAGCTGGGTGAAGGTGTGGTACTGGCCCGTGTAGACGGTGACCTGGCCCAGGCCGACACAGAAGAGCTAGAATTTATCGATATTGCCCCAGACCAGACAGTTGGTGTATCAGCTGCTCTTATCCCGTTCCTTGAACATGACGATGCTAACCGTGCTCTGATGGGTTCGAACATGCAGCGTCAGGCAGTGCCTCTGCTACGTACAGAGCCGCCTGTAGTTGGAACTGGTATCGAAAAGGTAGTAGCTCGCAACAGTTCAATGGTGATCGTAGCACGTCGTGACGGCGTGATCACATATGTTGATTCCAAGCGAATTGTAATAAACGAAGCAGATGAATACGTTCTGCGTAAGTTCCAGGGCCTGAATGAGCGTACCTGTATCAACCAGAAGCCACTGGTTGGACTGGGCGAAGAGGTCAAGAAGGGCCAGGTAATTGCAGATGGTGCAGCTACCAGCAAGGGTGAACTTGCCCTTGGCCGTAACGTACGCGTAGCGTTCATGATGTTTGATGGATACAACTTTGAGGATGCGATCCTGATCAGTGAGAAGCTGGTCAAGGAAGATATCTTTACCAGTATCCATATTGAAGAATATGAAATCGAATGCCGTGAGACAAAGCTGGGTCGTGAAGAATTCACAAATGATATTCCGAACGTATCAGAGAAAGCTCTGGCCAACCTTGATGAGGGTGGTGTAGTTCGAGTTGGTACTTACGTTAATCAGGGCGATATCCTGGTAGGTAAGGTATCACCGAAGAGCAAGAGCGAGCTGTCTCCGGAAGAAAAACTTCTGTATGCGATCTTTGGTCGTACCGGTGAAGATGTAAAGAATGAGTCACTGGAAATGCCAGGCGGCGGCTATGGTATCGTAATTGACACCAAGCGTTTTTCACGTCGTATGTACATGAGCGATGATCAGAAAGTCAAGCTCAAGGAAAAGATGGCAATTTACGGCAACGAAATGGATCAGCGAATCTGTGAAGTATTCCGTCAGATGTCAAAGGCAGTATCAGACAAATTCTCGATCCAGCCAATTGACCCGAATACCGCTCAGATCCTTGGTGCCAGCGGCAATGATGAGATCATTAAGGAACAGGTAGAACTCTTTGATAAGAGCTGGGTTCTGGATAAGGTTGAGTCAGAAGAAGATAAGGCAGCCAGCGAAGATTTCATGGAAGCATACCTGAGACGTCTGAAAGACATTCAGGACGAGAAGCAGCGTAAGCTGGCCCATATGAAACGTGGTGATGAGCTTCAGAGCGGAGTACTTGAGAAAGTAATCGTATATGTAGCCACCAAGCGTCGTATGAAGGTTGGTGATAAGATGGCTGGTCGTCACGGTAACAAGGGTGTAATTGCCAGAGTGTTGCCGGAAGAAGATATGCCGTTTTTGGAAGATGGAACACCATGTGAGATCCTTCTGAACCCACTGGGCGTACCAGGTCGTATGAATGTAGGTCAGATCCTTGAGACACATCTGGGCTGGGCAGCTAAGCTGTTAGGATTCCAGGCGATTAATCCGGTATTTGACGGAGCAGACGAAAGCGAAATTCATGCAGCGATCGATGAAGCGAACAAAGATGTTCAGACACGTGCAGCGGAAGTTGCAAACGGTCGTATCCCAGGTGCTAATGAATGCTTCGTTGAAATGCCATACGGCGGTAAGATGACAGTATACGATGGTCGAACCGGTGAAAGATTTGAGCAGCAGGTAACAGTAGGTTACATGTATATGCTTAAGCTGCATCATCTGGTTGATGACAAGATCCATGCACGTGCAACTGGTCCATACAGTTTGATCACCCAGCAGCCGTTAGGTGGTAAGGCCCGTACAGGCGGACAGCGTTTTGGAGAAATGGAAGTGTGGGGCCTGGAAGCCTATGGAACCGCATATATTCTTCAGGAACTGCTGACAGTTAAGAGTGATGACGTTGAAGGTCGTACCAAGATCTATGAGTCAATGGTTAAAGGAACCAACTCACTGGAAGCAGGTACCCCGGTATCATTCGATGTACTGTGTAATGAGATCAGAGGTCTGGGCTTGAATATGTTTCTTGAGAAGAAGCGTCTGTAATTCAGTTTGACCGTGTACTGTTTTAATATATAAGAAAAATAATCATTCAGAACAGGTAACTGAATGTTAATACGGACCGCCAGGAGCGAGCGGGGCAAGATGCAGCCCAGAAAAAGCCGCCCGGTTCGAATGACAATAAACAAGGAGTTTCAAATGGTTGAGTCAATTTATGACCGCATAAATGATTACGGTTCTGTGAAAATTGCACTGGCCGATCAGCATGATATCCTGAGCTGGTCATACGGTGAAGTTCGCAAGCCGGAGACCATCAACTACCGTACCTACCGTCCTGAGAAAGACGGTTTATTCTGTGAGCGTATTTTTGGTCCGGAACGTGACTGGGAATGTGCTTGTGGGAAGTATAAAGGTACAAAATTCAAAGGTATCATCTGCGACCGTTGTGGCGTAAAAGTTACACACAGTCGTTGTCGTCGTAAACGTATGGGCCATATTAAGCTGGCGGCCCCGATCGTACATATCTGGTTCTTTAAGGCAATGCCTTCCCGTCTGGCGAATCTGCTGGATATGAAGACAGCTGAGATCGAAAAGATCGTATATTATCAGGATTATGTAGTAACCGATCCAGGTCCAAGTCAGCTTCAGCTTGGCCAGTTGTTAAGCGAAGAAGAATACCGCCGTGCCGTTGATACATATGGTGAAGTATTTACTGCGGAGATGGGTGCAGATGCAGTTCGTTCTCTGTTAGATAAGCTTGACATGTATGCCGTATCAGTTGCATTGCGTGAGGAGCTGGAAACTACTAATAGCCAGCAGAAGAAAAAAGACATATCCAAGCGTTTGAAGATTATTGAATCTCTGCGTAAGAGTGCCAATGATCCCAGGAATATGACAATGGATGTAGTACCGGTAATTCCACCGGATCTTCGTCCGCTGGTAATGCTGGAGAGCGGTAACTTTGCTACCAGTGACCTGAATGACCTTTATCGTCGTATCATTAACCGTAACAACCGTCTGAAGAAGCTGGTTGACCTGAACGCACCGGAAGTAATTATTCGTAATGAAAAGCGTATGCTTCAGCAGGCGGTAGATGCACTGTTCGATAATGGCCGTTGTCGTCGTCCGGTACTTGGTTCAAGTAACAGACCATTAAAGAGTCTTACCGATATGATCAAGGGTAAGCAGGGTCGTTTCCGTGAGAATCTGCTCGGTAAACGTGTTGACTATTCTGCTCGTTCGGTAATTGTAGTAGGTCCAGAACTGAAGCTGTATCAGTGTGGTCTGCCAAAGAAGATTGCTCTGGAGCTGTTCCAGCCGTTTATTATCCGTCGTTTGAAAGAGCAGGGCATGGCCGATACTATTAAGTCAGCCAAGAAGATGCTGGAACGTCGTGATGATGCAGTATGGGATATTCTGGAAGAAGTAATTCATGCCCATCCGGTAATGCTTAACCGTGCCCCGACTCTTCATAGAATGGGTATTCAGGCGTTTGAGCCGGTACTGATCGAAGGTAAGGCTATCCAGCTTCATCCGCTGGTATGTCGCGGTTTTAATGCTGACTTTGACGGTGACCAGATGGCGGTACATCTACCGCTGTCAGTAGAAGCTCAGGTTGAAGCCCATACCCTGATGATGGCAACAAATAATATTTTCTCACCTTCAAATGGTGCACCAATTATGTCACCATCGCAGGACGTGGTTCTTGGTAACTATTATATTACCATGATGCGTGAAGGCGAAAAGGGTGAGGGAATGATCTTTAGTTCAGTACATGAAGCTATCATGGCATATGAGCTGAAGAAAGTATCGGTATTGGCGAAGGTACATGTTCGTCTGCCTGAGGACAAACGTGCCAAGGGCAAAGACGGCAAATATTCGGAGTATGGCCAGACAGTCGAAACAACAGTAGGTCGTTGTATCTTTAATGATATTCTAGCGCCGGCTATGCCGTTCTACAATACTCAGCAGGGTAATAAGGGTCTGAGTAATGTGATCAGCGACTGTTTTGCGATATGTGGTCGTTCAGAGACTATTGACCTTCTTGACGATATCAAGGATCTTGGTTTCAAATATGCGACCCTGGCTGGTTTGTCAATTTCGGTTACTGACCTTCGTATACCATCGCGTAAGCTGGAAATCATTGACCGCACTCAGGAACGAGTAGATAACATTATAACAAACTATAATGAAGGTGCTCTGACTGACGGCGAAAGATATAATCAGATCATTGACGCCTGGACTCATGCCCGTGTGGAAGTGACCAAGGAAATGATCAAGGAGATGGAAGTTGACTGGCGTATCGAAGATATGAAAGAGTCAACAATCGACGATCCTAAGGCCTATAAATACCTTAACCCGGTATTTTTGATGACCGAGTCTGGAGCTCGTGGTCGAATTGACCAGATCCAGCAGCTGGCCGGTATGCGTGCTCTTATGGCGAAACCATCTGGTGAAATTATTGAGACACCAATTAAGGCTAACTTCCGTGAAGGTCTGAACGTACTAGAGTACTTTAGTTCAACTCACGGTGCCCGTAAAGGTCTGGCTGATACCGCTCTTAAGACAGCGGACTCCGGTTACCTTACCAGAAAGCTTGCTGATGTATGTCAGAATGTTATTGTTAACATTGATGACTGTGGTACTCTTAACGGTATCAGGAAGTCGGCAGTATATCAGGGTGAAGAGGTTTCAATACCGCTGCGTGATATGATCATTGGCCGTGTTGCTCGTGAGACTATCCGTAATCCGATCACTGATGAAATGGTAGTTAAGGAAAGCGAAGTTATAACCTCTGAGGCTGCTCGTAAGATCGAGGAACTTGGCCTTGAGTCTATCAGTGTTCGTAGCCCGATGACATGTGAAAGCCCACTGGGAATCTGTGCCAAGTGCTACGGTATTGACCTGAGTACTGGCAAGCAGGTAGAAAAAGGCCTGGCAGCTGGTATTATTGCGGCCCAGTCGATCGGTGAACCTGGAACACAGCTTACAATGCGTACTTTCCATACTGGTGGTATTGCTGAACGTAACGTTGTGGAAAATGATGTTAAATCGACCTATGATGGTATCATCAAGTTCGATGAAGAAATGAATGCTGTGCTCAGACCGGACGGCTCAGGGGGTATGATCTCGCTGAAACGTAATGGCAGCATTATAGTTGAGGACAGCAAGGGTCGTGAACTTGACAGATTCAAGGTGCATTACGGTGCTCATATTTCTGTTAAGGAAGGCCAGAAGATCAAGCGTGGTACAAGTCTGTTCAGCTGGGACCCACATAGTGTTCCAATTCTGTCAGAAGTAGACGGTTTCGTTAGATATCAGGATATTGAAGAAGGCGAAACAATTCGTACCGACGTTGAGCGTGGTGTGACCCGTGCAGTAGTAATCGAGCATAAAGGTGAGAAACACCCACGTATTATGGTAGAAGATGCTGAAGGCCGTATTCTTGACTTCCATTACCTGCCGGCGAAAGCTCGTATTCAGGTAGAAGAAGGTCAGGAAGTGAAGCCTGGTGTAATTCTGGCAATGCAGCCACGTGCGATTACCGGTACACAGGATATTACAGGTGGTCTACCACGAGTAACAGAAGTATTTGAAGCTCGTAAGCCAAAGGAACCAGCCGCGATGGCGAGTATTTCCGGTCAGGTAGAGCTTCGTAGTGATAAACGTCGCGGTAAGATGACAATTATCGTCCGTTCTGAATCTGGAATGGAAGTAGAGCATCACGTACCGCATGATAAGCATCTGCTGGTTCACTCAAGTGATTATGTAGAAGCGGGCGAGCCGCTGACCGATGGTCCGCTGGTACCGCACGATATTCTGCGTATTAAGGGTGAAGAAGCACTTCAGGTATACCTGCTAAACGAAATTCAGAGTGTATATCGTGCTCAGAAACAGGGCATTAACGATAAGCACGTTGAAATCGTGGTAAGTCAGATGCTTCGTAAGGTTAAGGTTGAAAGCCCTGGCGATACCGAGCTTCTGCCGGGTGATGTACTGGATAAATTCCAGTTCCGTCACGCTAACGATCAGCTGCTGGGCAGTCTGAAGATCACCGATGTAGGTGATACCAAGGATCTGCGAGTTGGTCAGGTAGTAAGTAAGGAAGAGCTGGAGAAGATCAATGAGCCAATTCTGGCTATTGGTGGTGACCCTGCGGTTGGTAAGAAATGTCGTCCTGCGACAGCATCAACCCTGCTGCTTGGTATTACCAAAGCGTCGTTGAGCTCAGAGAGTTTCGTGTCTGCGGCTAGTTTCCAGGAAACAACCCGTGTTTTGACCGAAGCTAGTATCTCAGGTAAGGTTGACCAGCTGCTTGGTCTGAAGGAAAACGTGATCTTAGGTCACCTGATCCCAGCTGGAACAGCATATAAGCCATACTTAGGTCTGAAAGTTAAGCATAATGCACCGATTCTGCCGGAACTTCAGATCCCAGATGAGACAACCGGCGACGGTGATGAGCATCTGGAGAGACTGTCCGAAGAGGAAAGTGCTGAGAGGGCAATGAAGGCTGCTCTTGGTCTTGACACTGAAGAATAATACATGATCGGGTTGGAACTGATTGGAAATTAATAAAATTTTCAATCAGTTTTGATCTGGCATGTTAAGTATAAATTAACTCATTGTGTAGCAGTGGGTTAAAGGAGGTGTCAGTAGCGAATGGATATAACGGTAAAACTACCAAATTTGCTATTGACAATACAGTAATAATACTATATAATCCACGACTCACTATTATAGTGATAAGTGCATATATTGTATAAGTAAATTAACTACTTGAAATATAGTAATTTAAGACTTGGAGAGTTTAATGCCGACCATTAATCAGCTAGTAAGAAAAGGTCGTAAAGATCCGAAGAGTAAGACAAAGTCACCTGACCTTGATCGTTGCCCAGCCCGCCGTGGTGTATGTCTTCAGGTGAAGACACAGACCCCTAAGAAGCCGAACTCAGCTCTACGTAAAGTAGCGAGAGTACGTTTGAGCAATGGTAAGGAAATTACCGCATATATTCCGGGTGAAGATCACAATCTTCAGGAACATAGTATCGTACTGGTACGTGGCGGTCGTGTACGTGACCTTCCAGGTGTACGTTACCATGTAGTACGTGGAACACTAGATACACTTGGTGTTGACGGTCGTAAGCAGTCACGTAGTCGTTACGGTGCAAAGACTCCTAAGTAAAAAATAAAGAGATAAATAAAGATATAGCGAGGTTATAAGCTAAAATGCCAAGAAAGTTTACTGCATCAGCAAAACAGCTCAGACCAGATCCAAAGTTTAACAGTGTTCTGGTTTCAAAGTTTACAAATTATCTTATGCTTGACGGCAAGAAGTCAGTAGCACAGGCAGTACTGTATGATGCTCTTGATATTCTGGGTCAGAGAGTGAAAGATGTAAGTCAGCTGGAAGCTTTCGAAACAGCGATCAACAACATCAAGCCGCAGATCGAAGTTCGTTCAAAGCGTGTTGGTGGTTCAACATATCAGGTTCCAATGCCTGTGCCAGCGAAGCGTCAGCAGTCACTGGCATTCCGTTGGGTTCTGGCAGCTGTTCGCGGCAAGAAAGGCAAGCCAATGGCTCAGCGTCTTGCAGATGAACTGGCTTCAGCATACCGCAAGGAAGGTAATGCTATGACCACTCGCGAAAACGTGCATCGTATGGCAGAAGCTAACAAGGCTTTCGCTCACTTTGCATGGTAAGAATTTAATTCTGAAATACAACTGCCACGATTGTATCTGCGCTACAGATATGATGTGGCAGTTTTTTTATGCAATAGTTAATACGATTGTAGTAAAAGGTTAGTGCAATGTGCTGCATGCAAATGATAATACCTTTTACCTTTCACCTTTAACTTTTTACTGAATCCGCCATACGGATTCATTCTTTGAGGTTATGATGGATCTGACAAAGATAAGAAATATTGGTATTATGGCTCATATTGACGCTGGTAAGACAACGGTTACCGAGCGTATTTTGTACTTTACCGGTAGGACTTATAAGATCGGTGAGGTGCACGAGGGTACGGCGGTAATGGACTACCTGCAGGAAGAGCAGGAGCGAGGTATTACTATTACCTCTGCGGCTACTACCTGTCCGTGGAAAGGCTATTCAATTAATCTTATCGATACCCCGGGTCACGTGGACTTTACTATTGAAGTTGAACGTTCGCTGCGTGTGCTAGATGGTGCGGTAGCGGTGTTTGACGGCAGTGAAGGTGTTCAGGCTCAGTCGGAGACAGTGTGGCGTCAGGCGGAGAAGTATAATGTTCCCAGAATATGCTTTATCAATAAGATGGATAAGCTGGGAGCTGATTTTGAGATGGCGGTTGACAGTATTCGAGAGCGTTTGCATGTTACACCGGTTACACTTCATCTACCGATCGGTAGTCAGGATAGTTTTGTCGGTTTTGTTGATCTGCTGGATATGAAGGCATATATTTTCGATGAAGATAAGGTTGGTACGAAATATACAGAGGTTGAGATCCCGGCAGATATGCGTGATGATGCGGAGCTGTATCGTACCGAGATGATCGAGGTAGCGGCTGATTTTGATGAGACCCTGATGGAGAAGTATCTGGCAGAGGTTGATCTCAGTCGTGAAGAGATAATTGTCGGTTTGCGTAAGGGAACGCTAAACTGTGAAATATTCCCAGTTCTTTGCGGATCGGCACTTAGAAGCATTGGTTCTCGTAAGGTGCTGGATGCGGTAACAGAGCTGCTACCTTCGCCGTTGGATCGTCCTGAGATAATAGCTTATAAACCAGGCGATAGCAAGAAGACCCCGGTAAAGGTTAAGTGTGATCCAGGTGGCCCGCTGGTAGGTTTGGCGTTTAAGATTGCATCAGATGCACATGGTGACCTGACCTATGTGAGGTTGTATTCTGGTTCATTGAAGCCGGGTGAGCGAGTATTGAACGTGACTCGTGATAAGAAGGAAAATATCACAAAGCTGTTCCATATGCACGCTAACTCACGTCAGGCACTTGAGAAGACATGTGCGGGTGATATTATTGCGGTTGTGGGTTTGAAAGATACCTATACCGGAGATACTATCTGTTTGACCAAGAGTCCGCTGCTGCTGGATTCGATCGAAATACCGGTAGCTGTTATCAGCCAGTCGATCGAGCCGCGTACAGCAGGGGAGAGGTTGAAACTTGCCCAGGCATTGGAGATACTCAAACGCGAAGATCCATCGTTCCATGCTCAGTATAACGAAGATACCGGCCAGACGCTTATCAGCGGTATGGGCGAGCTACATCTGGAGATCATTCAGCATAAGCTGACTCGTGATATGAAGGTTGATGTTCTAATCGGTAAGCCACGAGTTGCATATAAAGAAACCGTTACCAAGAAGGCGGTTGGTGAAGCCAAGTTTGAGCATCAGACTGGCGGGCGTGGTCAGTATGGTCATGTTATATTGTCTGTTGAGCCGTATGAGACTGATGATCATGAGAATACGATAATAATCGAAGATAATACAACAGGCGGTGTGATTCCAAAGGAATTTATGCCGGCGGTATTTGAAGGTATAAAAGATTCGACACTAAACGGTAATCTGGCAGGTTATCCATGTTCGAATATAAAGATAAGTGTAACGGGCGGTTCATTCCATCAGGTTGATTCCAGTGATATAGCATTCCAGCAGGCGGCGTCAATGGCATTTCGTGATGCGATGGGTAAAGCGACGGCGGTACTTATGGAGCCGATCATGACACTGGAGGTATCAACACCAGAGTCGTTCTATGGATCAGTTCAGGGCGATCTGACTCGTAAACGTGCCGAGATAACCGAGACCGAACAACGCGGCCAGAGCAGAGTTATTCATGCAAAGGTTCCGCTGGCTGAGATGTTTGGTTATGCCTCCGAGCTGCGAGGTGCGACTCAGGGTCGTGCCGGTTATTCGATGCAGCCGGACAGCTATGCGAGAGTGCCGGAGCAGATATCTGCCAAACTGGTTGAAGATGCATATTGATCAGAGACGCAAGAGCTTGCGGTTCTGACAGTGAACAGTTATCTGTTTTGGAAGTAACAAGTAACAAGTAACAAGTAACAAGTAACAAGCTGTGGTGTCCGTCTTTGGCGGATGCTGATTTAAATGGCTTCGCAAGAAATAACATGAGCTGCTATTGGAGTTTAACTGTCGATAGCGGCTCTTTCTCATTTAAATATTTTCAGTTGTAGGTTGAAAATTCCTCATAATATTTTTTATGCTATATCTATGGGTTATATCTCTGGATGAGTATATATTGGGTCGTAGTTGAGCCAGTAGGTTGCCAGGATTGCAAGGTCGTTGATGTTGACTATGCCGTCTGTGTAGAGGTCAATGGTGCTGCATGGCTGGTCAAGTGAGCAATCCATTTTAAGCCAGTATTTAGCAAATAATGAAAAGACATCGGTGTCGATGAATCTTTGCCATGATAATTTCGGGTAGCCGTTCATGGTCCACCAATCTTCACTGCCATTTGCAGATTCTTCGACGAAATCCCAGCCAGCGATAAGGAAAGTGCCTATATCCTGCATTTGAGAGGTTGTCTTTCCAATTGCCCCGAAATTACTGCTGCCGGGGGTGCCGATCATGCTTGTTTCAACATCCCAGAAGCAGCTTGCCAGATGATTGCTCATAAGTCCGCAGAATCCGCCGACATTGAGGTATTCTCCGCTGTATGTGACTTTGCCAGTACTATAGCAGAATTCCAGATGGCCGTAGGTACTTCCGGTGAAACCTCCGATAGTGTTATAATTACCATGTACTGTAAGCTGGCTTTGCGAGTAGGAGTTGGTACAGCAGGCGTTTTTACCGATAAGTCCGCCGACGGTATTGTTCTGGCCATCAACTGATATTATACAATCGCTGTAGCAACCGACTACATTGGCATTGTTATCGCCACAAACTCCGCCGACTACGTTGTTATTACCGTTAATAATGATAGGGCAGGTAGAGAAGCAGCATCCGATATTGCCGTCGATATATTCATAGTCGTAGCTGCCGGTATTGCAGCCGCAGATGCCTCCGAGGTTGCCGCTGCCATTAACTGGTCCGGTAGAATAGCAGTCGCTGACGGTTGCCATTTCGTTATAGCCGACAATACCACCGACGTAATTTGTACCGGTAATATTTCCGGTGCAGTGCGAGTTTGAAACATCGCCAAACAGGACATTTGACGCTGCGATACCACCGGCGGCCAGATTACCGGATAGCTCACCAGTATAGTAGCAGTTTATGGCATATCCGTATTTTAATATCTGTCCGGCAATGCCGCCAGCGTGATTGCCGGATATCTGTGCGGTCGAGTATGAGTTTGAGATACTACCGCCATAATCACCTTGTGAACCTGAGCCGTAGAGGTCAAATATAGTAGAGCCGCAGATGCCGCCAATAGTATTTCCGATTATAATGCCGGAGCTGGAGCATAGGTCGATGGTTCCGCCACTGGTGCCGCAAATTCCGCCACAATCGCTACCGGCCAGGTTGGAGCTGGAATGGCAATATTCTATTAGTCCGCCGTTATTGCCACAGACTCCTCCGACGGAACAGTTGCCAGATATATTTCCGCTGTTAACCGAGCAATTTGATATAATACCTTCATTGGTACCAGCTATGCCGGCGACGAAATATGAGCCTTGTATATCGGTGTTTTCGAGTATGACGTTTTCTATGATGCCGAACCAGCCGACGTGCCCGAAGAGTCCGAGATTGTAGCGTGTCTGATCGATGGTAAGGCCGTCAATGATGAAGTTTCCGCCATTGTAATTACCATTGAAGATAGCGTCCGGGTCAGTGCCGGCAGGTATGTAGGTTTTTTCGGGAGTGGTACCATCGTAGCCGCTCATGTTTATATTGCAGGTCTGGCGGAAATGCTTAGACCAGTCTGAGGGATTTTGCCCAATGTTATATAATGCTACAGCTGAGCTAATGAGATATGGTTCGGTGTCGGAACCAGAGCCGCCGGAATATTGAGCGAAGGTCAGGGAAGCTATGGTGAGCGAGAGGGTAATAGTGTAACGAAATAGTTTACAGGGATTTGTGTTCATAACGCTGCCTCCAATAATGGTTTGAGAAACCAAATTGATTTTAATTATTATAATCTCTGCTATGGAGGGATAGTAATTATATGTCGTAATGTTTAGTTTTGACCATTGGATAATTGGGAAAAAAGTAGCTGTTTGTGTGTGGGGGCGTTGTTAGGGGGCAAGGATGTGAAGAAGTGACAAAAAGTAGTGGTGTCGTCTTTTTGTGTATTTGACATATATATATGATTTAACTATTTGCAACTGTTCTGATCAATTAAAGATTATTCTAAAATTGTAGCATATTATAGAGTAAATAACTTATATTTGTTGATATAATGGAAATGTCACAGGGATTTGGTATTATATATAAGTAATATTTCTGCCCTAAGCTTAGCTTAGTGTTGTTAGGACAATAATGAGCATTATCTACCATATTATTTGTCAATAAGAATAAAAAACTGTGTCTTATGTGAATCCAGTGGTTAAGAAGTAAAAACGAAATTAGGTAAAATAGAGGATTTGTTTTGGGTGACAGTAAGTTTCCAGCTAGATTACATGTTTTGGTCGCCAGAGAGAGTGATATGGCAATTGTTATTCGCAGGGGGCCAGCAAAACATACTTGTACTATGTTATGGGATATGAGAAAAAATAAGATTAGTGTTGGACAGTGGTTTAAGGGGCAATTTTACGAGCGGAGAGCTGACATTTCTCCTGATGGTAAGCATTGGATCTATTTTGCCGCTAAATCGGGAACAAAGCGTGATTTTGATGCTTGGACTGTGGTCGCTCGTTCACCGTGGTTGAAGGCGATAGCCTTTTATCCGCAGAATGGAACATGGTGTGGTGGAGGTCTGTTTAACACCAATGGTCAATATTGGCATAATGGTTTATCCTCAACTGTCCAGCGATATGGTAGCTATGCAGATAAACTTGACGATAACGGTGCTGGGCCGGAAACGAATTTTGGCTATGAATGTTTGACTGTGTATTTCAATCGCTTGATGCGTGATGGGTGGGACATGGGAAGTGTTGAAAATATGAATAAGGCACATAGAGTTGTAAAATTCAGTATGGCTTTGTCTCACGGGTGGAAACTGATAAAACTGGCCAATGCGTCTAGCTCTCAATCGCCACAGGGAGAAGGTTGCTACTGGGATGAGCATGTTCTGGTGAATAACAGAGGAGAAGCTTTTGAGAGGAGTAACTGGCGATGGGCTCAGTGGGTGGATAATGCAATTATTTTTACCGAAAAGGGCTGCCTATGTAAAGTGAAGATTGCAGACTCCCTCCATTTAGGTGAACCTGAAATATTGCATGATTTGAATGATATGCAATATGAAGAAATAACTGCACCATACTAAAGAAGTGGATTTAGGTACTGTAGTAAATATTTACTGTAAACATTGTTTCAGGTGGGGGTAATACATCGCAAAAGAATGATCTGTATGATTTTTAAGTCAGAATAGTCTTTGTCTTTTGCGATGTTATATTAAGAGTCACAAGCAAGGATGCTTGTGCTACCTAAGATATTGAAATTTGGTCGGTTTCAGTATATAATCATTGGACATTAAATATTAACATTAACCAGTTCTGGTTTGGCTTACGGCCTGGCTGGATTTTATTCTTTGGATAAAGCTTTTGTCTAAATCATTATATATAATTGACGGTCATGCCCATATATATGCGGCGTATTTTGCTCCTATGGGCGGTAATTTGGTAACACCTAGTGGTGAGCCGACTAAGGCTGTGTATATATTTACGAATATACTGCTGAAGCTGTTGCGGGATCGTAAGCCTGATATGGTGGTGGTGGCGATGGATTCGCCGGGTAAGTCATTTCGTCATGAGATGTATAGCGATTATAAGGCAACTCGTCCACCGATGCCGGAAGATCTTCCGGGTCAGATCAAGCGAATCGATCAGATAATCGAGGCGATGAATATCCCGATAATTCGTGAAGAGGGATTTGAGGCAGATGATATAATCGGCTCGCTGGTGAAGAAGGGTCGTGATGAGGATTTTGAAGTTTTTATCTGTTCGAAGGATAAGGACCTTGAGCAGCTGATCGGCGATGGTGTGAAGATGTATGATCTTCAGAAGGATACAATAACCGATGAAGATGGTCTGATGGCGAGTAAGGGTATAAGTCCGTCACAGGTTATCGATATGCTGGCATTGATGGGAGATACATCGGATAATGTTCCGGGTGTTCCGAAGGTTGGTCCTAAGACAGCGGTTAAATGGATCCAGCAGTATGGTTCGCTTGAGAATCTGCTGGAGCATAAAGATGAGATTAAAGGTAAGGTCGGTGAGAATCTGCGTGATAGTACCGATGTGCTGGCATTGTCTAAGAAGCTGGTGACTATTAACTGTGATATGGCCCTTGACTTCGATTGGAAGCAGGCTGAGTTTAGCGGTTGGAATGAAGAGGCGTTGGTGTCGGTTTGTACAGAGCTGGCGTTTACCAAGATTTTGAAACAGCTGAATCTGGAAACCTCTGGCAACGCCGGGGCGCCAGCCGTGATCGGGGATGGTGCAGAGGAGAGTGCGGATTTTTATCAGCCGGTGAAGGTTGATAAGACCGATTATGTGCTGGTTGATAATATGGAATTGTTCCGTGTGTTTCTAAAGGAGCTGCAAGAGCAGAAATGTTTTGCGATAGATACGGAGACGACCGGACTGAACCCGGTAGCTTGTGAACTGGTGGGTTTGAGTTTTTCATGGAAAGAGGGTACAGGTTATTATCTGCCGGTTAAGGGGCCGTTTATGTTTCCTCCGCTGGATTGGCAGGAGATCCGTCCGCAGCTAGAACCGATATTGAGCGATGCGTCAATCGCGAAAGTAGGTCAGAATATCAAATATGATATGATCGTTCTGCGTCGTGCGGGGGTAGAGCTAAAGGGTGTAGTTTTTGATACTATGCTGGCGAGTTATGTGTTGTATAATAATCGCGGTCATCATGATATGGACAGTATGGCGAGAGATTATTTAGGGCATGATACGATCAAGCTAAAGGAGCTGATCGGTACAGGTAAAAAGCAGCTGACCTTTGATATGGTCGAGCTTGGTATGGCAGCAGATTATGCGGCGGAAGATGCAGATATAACCTGGCAGCTGTATAAGTATCTGGATAGCCGTCTGGTGGATAAACAGCTTCGTGAATTGTTTGAAGATGTAGAGATGCCGGTGGTTGATGTGCTGGCCGAAATGGAATATAACGGCATGGGGCTAGATGTTCCGTTTTTGAAGAAGCTGACCAATACTATAAGTGACAGAATGACCGAGCTGTCGGAAGAGATCCATCGTCTGGCAGATTGCAATTTTAATATTGATTCGCCGAAACAGCTGGGTGATGTTTTGTTCCAGGGGCTTATGCTGCCGGTACAGAAAAAGACCAAGACCGGTTATTCGACAGATCAGGAAGTGTTAGAGAAGCTTAAGGATCATCATCCGATAGTGAATTTGGTACTTGAATATCGTCATTTGGGTAAGCTTCGCAGTACGTATACAGAAAAGTTGCCGGCAATGATCTGTACATCTACCGGGCGTGTTCACGGGAGCTTTAATCAGACGGGCACAGCGACAGGCAGGTTGAGCAGCAGCGATCCAAACTTGCAGAATATTCCGGTTAGAAGTGATATGGGTAAAGAGATACGCCGAGGCTTTATCCCGCAGGGAGAAGGGCGTATATTACTGGCGGCGGATTATTCGCAGGTCGAGCTGAGGATGCTGGCTCACTTGAGCGGTGACCCAGGTCTGAAGGAAGCGTTTAACAGCGGTCAGGATATACATCGTTTTGTTGCCAGTCAGGTATTTGGAGTTGATCCGGAAGAGGTTAGCAGTGAACAGCGTTCGCGTGCCAAGGCGGTGAACTTTGGTATCGTATATGGCCAGAGTGCTTTTGGTCTGAGTCAGACAATTGATATTAGTGTTGGCGAGGCGGCGAAGTTTATCGATGACTATTTCAGGCGTTATCCGAAGATCGGTGCCTATATGGAGTCGGTGCGTGAAGATGCCCGTGAAAACGGCTATGTTACGACTATTCTGGGCAGACGCCGGGCGATAATGAATATGGCAGGTGCCAACTTTAATCAGCAGAAAGCGGCGGAGAGAATGGCGGTCAATACCGCGGTCCAGGGCTCAGCGGCCGACCTTATGAAGCTGGCAATGATAGACATACATAATAGTATAATTGATGATAAGCTTGACATGCTGATGATATTGCAGGTTCATGATGAACTGGTATTTGAGATGGCGGCAGAAAAAATGGAGGAGTATTCGGCTATGATCGCTGATAAGATGGAAACAGCGATGAAGCTTGATGTGCCGTTGAAGGTCGATGTGAATTCGGGTACAAGCTGGTACGATTGTAAATAGCTGGTTTGATATTGCGAAAGAGGTCAGACGATAATGCGTCTGTTCTTGCCGCCTTCTTTGGCGGTGAAGAGAGCTCCGTCGATATCGTCGACAAATTCCTCGATAGTCTGGCCATTTTCACTTTGTCCGACTCCTATTGATATAGTTGCCTGAATCTTATTGCCTTTGAAGTCGATGAGGTTGCTTTCCACTTCTTCCAGTAATCTGTCGGCAATAGTCTCGGCGGCCGGCAGGTGCGTTTCGGGAAGAATAACAGCGAATTCATCACCACCATATCGAGCGGCGATATCAGTCTGACGAATACACTTTTTAATGCAATGTGCAATATGCTTAATGACCAAATCGCCTGCAAGATGGCCGTGCTGGTCATTGATTTTTTTCAGGCCATCGAGGTCGATCATAAGCAGTGTTAGTTTGCTGCCGTAGCGTTCAAAACGTTTTAACTCTCGTTTTAGGATATTATAGAAGGTAGTGTGGTTAACCAGCCCTGTCATGCCGTCGGTTTGAGCTTTATGGTTAACTTCCTTGTATAGTTGTATATTGTATAGAGCTGCGCCTATGATCTCGCATAGCAGTTCAAGGGCGGGCAGGTCTGTTTGTTTTTCGAAATTCGAGAGATCGTATTTATCCGCCAGATTGAGAATACCCAGTACGCTATCGCCACTTAGTATAGGGGCAATTACACAGCTTTTGGTTCGGTAATGAGTGGTATTTCCGGGTGTAGAGCCGATAAACTGCAATTTATCCAGGTCTTCAATAACCATAAGTTTTTTCAATTTAATAGCTTGCGCCATCGGCCGGTCAGGATGAGATGCGGTATTGATCAAGCTGGATATTTTATGAGAATGGTTATGTCTGGTGAGGTGCAGACAATGGTTTTCTTCATTGTAAGTATATAGAGACGCGAAAGTTGCGTGGAAAATATCGGGTATATCTTCAACGCATGCTCTGGCGATCTGGTCTATATCGAGGCTGTTAACCTTTCTTGATATTTTACTGATACGATTGAAGCGATCGATAATGATCTTTTCCTTAGCGGCCATAATAGCAGTAGTTTGCAGATTTTGTCCGCTCTGACAGCATTTGGCAAGATTATTGAGGTATAGCTCGATCTTATTCTGCAGGATCGGTTCCGGGCAATCTTCGTATACGATATCGAGCGGGGGGCTGATATTACTTAAGTCTATATTTTTATTGTGTTTAGCGACGATTACTGAGCAACATGAGTTGTTCTCTTGAAGGCAATCCTGATCTGTAAAAACAATGCTATATTCAATTTTATCATAGGGTAATTGTGATATATCAGTTGAGTGTACGTATTTTAGCCGGAGATTTTGACAGGCAGAGCTAAGAGTCTGTTCAAAAAGGTTATTAGTACCTCTATATATTACAGTTACATCCATATATGGTGTGTTATCGATCTTTTTGGTCTTTATATTGTGTTAGTATTAAGTTTTATCAAAGTGTATTTCTACATAAATATAATCGGCATAATCGGTTAGCTCCTGAGAAAAAAATAAAAAAATTAAGTTTTTGATTGAGTCCTATAACAAAATAATATATTTTATAGTTTATAAAATGTAAAGTACGTTTTGTATATTATGTTTCTATTGGATTTTGCTGTTAGTGATAATGTTTGAGGGAGATAACCCTTTATACATGTATGCATGGGCAGTTTATTGATATAGATGGATAGTAATGGAGATAATGTTTTGGTGGAAAAAAGTGTAGCAGAAAGGTTGAGGATCAATCCTCCTGTAAAGCATTATAAGATAGGTGAGGTTGCGAGGTTTAGCGGCTTATCCCGTCAGACAGTCCATAATTATACAATTATGGGTTTGATAGAGGAGACGAGCTGGACCGACGGCGGGCATCGCCTGTACCCAGAAGATGTATTTCATCAGCTAGCGAGAATAGATGAGCTTAAGCAGAGTTGTACATTGCGGGAGATACGCAGGATATTGGAATCTGAGACAAATGTAGCGGTAGGGTAGATGCCCGAACTGGCCGATGGTCAGATGTTGAGCTGAGTTAGTTTTAGAAATAGTTTTTAGTTGTTGGAAACAGCTGTAGGTGAAAGTCAGGATGACAGAAAATCTTGAAAATAAGAGTTTCAGGCAGGCAGTGTCAGGCAAGTGGCAGATACCATTGTTTATCTGCGCTATGTTGATGTTCGTAGTGACATTGTTTGTAATTCGTCCAGAGAAGGTAGAACCTACATTTCAGGAGAAGCTCGATGGTGTAATGGAGCTTGCCAACAGCAATCGCTATAGTGATTTTTATACCCAGCTGGACCTGCTTCGTCAGGAGACCAAAGAGAAGGCAGACCTTGCCAAGGTATATGGTTCGGCGGCCGAGGTTAGGGTTCAGGAACTGCGACAGAATCGAGAGTTGGGAATTGGTTCGACAGTACATAAGAGTGCCAGGGATAATTACCAGAATATAATAGATGATTATAAAGAAGCCTTTAAGTATGGCTGGATCGCGGTAGATGATCCACGTATGCCACAGGTTTATACTAATGTGTCAATGGCGTATTGGGGTCTGGGTGATAGCGAAAATGCAATCGAGATGGCCAGGCGAGCAATTGATGCAGAGGGTAAATATATACCGGCCGAGTACCGTTTGCTGGCGACGATGTATCTGACAGCGATGCCTGAGGACTATACCTCGCTGACAATGTCGCTGCTGGATACAATGCTGGCGGAGACGGATAAGGACGCAGATGCGGAGAATTATTCGTGGGCCTTTGTGAAGAAGGTTGAGCTGCTGATCGCAGATGGCAAGGAAGATACTGCTCAGGTTTTGCTGAACTCTGCGGAAGATGTGGTGTTGAATAGTCAATATGGCGAGATGATCCAGTATCTTCGCTGTCTGGCGGTTAAAAAGGCAGGCGATATAGATAAGGCGGAGCTTATGCTTCGTGATCTTCTGACAGGGCTGGTTAACAGGGGCGATATTTATGCCCAGATATGTCTTGAGCTGGGCGGGATAAATCTTGACCAGCATAGATATAATGATGCCCAGATGTTCTATAATATGGTGATCGATTCCCAGCTGGGTAAGGATTGGTATCTTGCGGCATTGCTGGGGGATGCAGAGTGTATTCGCAAGCAGTTGAGGTACCATGAGGCTATTGCAAGGTATCGAGATACGCTGGATCTGTTCCACGAGACACCGCTGAACCGACATGTGAAGGCTGAGAGTATTCAGAAGTCGCTGGCAGAGTTTGGTAAAGAGCTGGCAGATATTAAGTTATATAGCGATGCCCTGACGGTATTGGAGATGGAGCAGGAGATCGCACCAGAAACCGATATTGACGCGGCTTACCGTTTTGCAATTGCACATAATCGGCTGGCAGATGAGCTTCGTGAAGAGTTTAGTCGTGTTGAAGCAGAAGCTGGCGGTATGCTGGACGAGCAGGATGAATGGGTAGTTCAGCAGGCGGCATTGATCGAGAAGCATTATGAAGTGGCGGCAGAGCAATATCTGCGAGTGGCAAAGATCGCTATAAAGGATAATGAACTGTACGGCAGCTGTATCAGACAGGCTGCGTTCTGTTATGATTATGCTGGTAATACTCTGCGTTCGATAGAAGTGTGGCTTCGCTTTATAGAAGAGTGGGAAGGTACAGTGTATCGGGCAGATGCATTGTATCAGGTAGCTCAGGCATATCAGTCAATAGGTGATTTTGATAATGCTATAAAGTATTTTGGTATTTTGCGTGATGAGAACCCTCGTTCGCCGTCAGGTATTAAGGCGGTAGTTCCGATGGCACATTGTTATATGTCGAAGGAACCGACAGATTATGAGGGTGCGGAGAAGATACTACAGTCTGTGCTGAACGATGTAGCTATTATGCCGGATTCGCCATATTTTTATGAAGCGACTTCGGAGCTGGGCGAGCTGTACTATCGTATGGGTAATTATCGTGATGCGATAACATCGCTGGCAAATGCGATCAAGCGAAATCCAGAGCATCCATCGACCGGCAAGGTAATGTTCCTGGTTGGTGACTCGTATCGGCAGAGCAGTAAGGCATTTGATACGAAAATAGCGGAAGTGGAAAATGATCCAATAGCACGGATCAATTTAGAGAATTATGTTGAGGCTCGTCGTGATATGCTGATGAATGCCCGCGATTATTTTGCAGGAGCGATAAAGGCATATAATCGTATATCAGAAGATCAGAGAGATAAACGAGATAATTTGTATTTGAAGTATAGTTGGCTGTATCAGGCGGATTGTCTGTTTGATCTGGGAGATTACAGGTTAGCGGTTGACCTTTACGAGCAGGCGGCCCTAAGATATGAGATGACGCCAACAGCTCTAATGGCACTGGTGCAGGTAGTAAATTGTCATATCAAGCTGGGTAATCCTCGAGATGCAAGTATGGCTAATAGTCGTGCAATCGCTCAGCTGGTAAGAATGGACGATAAAGTTTTGATGGATAGTGATGTTGCCCTGACAAGAGAACAATGGGAACAATGGTTTGACTGGGCAGATAAACTTGGAATATGGTAATCAAAAGAAGGCTTAATAATGGAAGCAGTCGAAAAAAATGAATTTAGTGCAGATGAAGTGATCGGTCTATTGACACGTCAGAGAGAACTGTACGGTCGTCTGAAGGGGCTGGCGTATATGCAGCGTGAGCTGGTTGAGAATAATGACCCGGAGATGCTTCTTAAGGTACTGGCGAACAGGCAGAAGATCATTAATCAGCTTACAGCAGTTGATAAGCAGTTAAAGCCAATTCGTGCGAACTGGAAGGAAGTTTCAGGGAAGTTTAGCGAACTGGAGCGTCAGCGGGTGAATATGCTGGTTGATGAGGTTAAAAAGACTATTGAA
Source organism: Sedimentisphaerales bacterium (assembly GCA_963667715.1). Taxonomy (GTDB): domain Bacteria; phylum Planctomycetota; class Phycisphaerae; order Sedimentisphaerales; family SM23-30; genus JAFGDI01. The sequence goes on from OY763926.1 coordinate 895,094, forward strand.
GAGATATTGAGCCGTGATAAGGCAGATACTGATGCATTAACAGTTAAGAAGGATCAGGTTGCAACTGAGCTTAAGAAGGTCAGGACCTGTCGGCAGATGAGTAATGCATATCAATCGGCACCGTCGTCAAACAGTTCCAGATATTTTGATATTGGCGGATAGTGGAATTTAGAAGTTAGCATACTCAATAAAGGGTAAAAAGGCAGAATTGAAATTGAATCTGAAGAATAGAATATTGAATATGGACGACCCGGCCAAGGCTATGGAGGAGCTGGCTCCGGTGTTTGAAGCTTATAATGAGCTTACCGAGAGGATGAGTCGTTCGCATGAGCAGCTGCAGAGCGAGGTAGTGCGTTTGCGTGAAGAGCTTCGTCAGAAAAATGAGCTGCTGGAGAGAAAGAGCCGACTGGCGGCACTGGGTGAGATGGCCGCAGGAATGGCACATGAGATACGGAATCCACTGGGCGGGGTGTTATTATATGCTTCGCTATTGTCAAAAGATCTGGAAGATAATCCTGAAAGTTTGAAATGGGTCAAGAAAATAAGTCTGGCTGTGAATGGTCTGAACCAGATAGTAACAGACATGCTGACATTTACCAACAACAGTACCTGTGAGAAAACTGATTTAAATCTCGCGGGAATGATAGTAGAGGTTGCTGATCTGGCCGCTATGCAGGCGAGAGAGAAAAATGTAAGGGTAGTGGTAGATTGTGACAGTGATATTGTGGTATCGGCAGACCTGAATATGCTGCATCGTATATTGCTGAACCTGGTATTGAACGCTGTGGGGGCGGTAGACGAGAGTGGGGTAGTGACGGTCAAGGGTCGTAGAAGCCGTTCAGAGCGTCATTCAGTTCGGGTAGAGGTGATCGATAACGGCTGTGGTATGGCAGAAGATGTAATAGATAAGATATTCAATCCGTTTTTTACGACACGTGATGTTGGAACAGGTTTAGGCCTGGCAATAGTGCACCGTTTGGTGGAGTGTCATGATGGCGTAATAACGGCGTGTAATAATAAAAAAAGTAAAGGCGCAAAATTTACCGTATTGCTGCCTTAAAAATCTTGCTAAAAATTAAAGTTTTGTTTAGAATATTTTCCTAGTCCGGTAATGTTCCGTTGGAAACGGTGATAGCTAAACAAGGAAGGTAATATGGCTGACATTCTGGTTGTTGATGACATGGAGTTAATGCGAGATTCGCTGGAAGCGATCCTTGCGCGAGCTGGCCACAGGGTAACAGCGTGCGAGGATGCCGTGATCGCGCTGGATAAGCTCAAAAACACATCTTTTGACCTGATAATAACCGATCTGAAAATGCCCAAGGTTGACGGCATAGCATTTATGGACAGGGTAAAGTCCATGAACTGCGACATTCCCATAATTATGATGACTGCACATGCTACCGTTTCAACAGCGGTTGAGGCAATGCGTAAAGGTGCGTTGGATTATATCCAGAAGCCATTCGATGCAGATGAAATAATTATGCTGGTAGACCGTTCTCTGGAGCATCGCCGGGTACTTCGTGAAAATGAAGCGTACAAGACCGATGCTCGCGACTGGCAAAAGGGCAGAGAGTTGATCGGAGCAGGTTCCGCTATGCAGGCGGTTATGACCAAGGTAGCCCAGGTAGCACCAACCAGTGCAACAGTACTGATCCGTGGTGAATGTGGTACCGGTAAGGAAATGATCGCGAGAGCAATTCATTCACAGAGCCCACGTACCAATAAGCCAATGTTATGTGTAAATTGTGCGGCATTGAGCAGTTCACTGTTGGAAAGTGAGCTTTTTGGCCATGAAAAAGGGGCTTTTACAGGAGCTGATAGTGTTCGTAAAGGTCGTTTTGAGCTGGCAGATGGTGGTACCTTACTGCTGGATGAGATCAGTGAGATGGACATGCAGCTGCAGTCGAAGCTGCTGAGAGTATTGCAGGAACGTGAATTTGAACGTGTAGGTTCAAGTGTTACCAGGCAGGTAAATGTTCGTATTATAGCGACAACTAACCGCGACCTTGAGCAATGGGTAGCAGAAAATAAGTTCAGGGAAGACCTGTTCTATCGTCTGAATGTAGTGCCTATTGTACTGCCTCCGCTGCGAGATCGTGGTCGTGACGATATAAAGAATTTATGTAGTTATTTTCTCGATCGTATAGCGGAGCGTGAAGGATGTCAGCTGCTTTCGGTAAATGATGAGGCTCTTGATCTGCTGGCTAGATATAACTGGCCGGGCAATGTCAGGGAGCTGGAAAACCTGATGGAGCGAGTAGCTATATTGAGCAGCCAGGAAGTAATAGCACCTGAGCAGATTCACCACTGGCTTGACACCAGTAATATTTCAGCAGAGCCAAGTGGAGCTGGGGTTGACACCAATCAGGTCAGGCCATTGGCGGAGCTGGAGCGTGAAGCAATAGAGCATACATTGGAGAAATTTGACGGCCATCGTCAGAAAACAGCAGAGGCACTAGGTATAGGAATACGTACCTTGGGTCTAAAATTGAAGAAGTGGGCCGACGAGGAATTAGCGGTCGGGTAATTTTTGCCTGTTAAGGCGCAAAAATTGCCGGTTGATAATGTTATTAGCATGTAAATGTTTATAATTACAGGTATTAAAGTTCTCGATTGGCTTGTGAAAATAAGATTTTAGAGTAAAAAGAAGTAATAATGCGAAAATAGGTAAAATGGTATCGTTTTTGCATTAGTTAAGCTTGGCGTGTAGTAACCAAGAAAAAAAACTGGAACAGGAAAGTTAAAAAATGTGGTTTGATAGTATAGTTAGTCGCGGCAGTATGCCGGTATTAGAACAGGTGATGAGCTTCACAGAAGAGCGTCAGAATGTTCTGGCTGACAATATCAGTAATATTGATACTGTAGACTATCAGATGAAAGATCTTGACGTTGATGCATTTACAGCAAGTCTTACCGAAGCGATCGAGCGTCGTGCGAGTAAGGGAGCGGCGGCAAGTCTGGAACTCAAAGGAACACGTAACCTTAGCTGGGACAAAGAGGGTCGTATTAATGCGACAGCGATACCGTCGTCCCCGAAGAATATTCTGTTTCATGATAAAAATAATCGTTCAGTGGAAAACCAAATGGCCGAGATGGCGAAAAACGGTATGATGCACAATGTAGCAGTGGAACTGCTCAGAGGTCAGTATACCGGTTTGGAGAAAGCCATACGCGGCACAGTATAAGTTTTGTAACTTGAGTAATTAAAAATGTTTAATAGCTTAGATATTTCAACATCAGGCCTAGTTGCCCAGCGAATCAGGATGAACACCTGTGCGACTAACCTGGCAAATATAGATTCCGTAACCAGTCCGGATGGCGGCCCGTTTAAGCGTCGTAGCGTTATCTTTGAATCTGGAATGGATGCAAACGGCGGCAGTTCAGAGGGCGTCAGGGTAAAGAGTATCGAAAAGGAAGATACCTTCCGTTTTGAATACGATCCATCTAACCCTTATGCCGACGATCGCGGCTATGTGAAATTGCCAGGAATAGACCCATTTGTTGAAACAGTAAATATGATGGAAGCACAAAGAGCATATGAGGCTAATTTGGCAGCTGCGGAGGTCAGCAAGTCAATGCTTCAGAGCTCTTTGAAACTTCTCGCCTGATATTTTGAGGAATAAAGGCTATGGTAGACAGACTATATAGTGGTTTGCAAGCTGGCAGGATGATAGACATCAGCCAGCAAAAGAAGAACGCTGGCGGCAGTGAAGAGGCCGGCAGTGGCGACAATTTTAAGAACCTGTTAATGAAAAGCATTAATGAGGTTAATCGAATGCAGACAGAAGCTGAGCAGGCGACCACAGACCTGATGACAGGTAAAACTGATAATCAGGCAGAAGTATTTAATGCGGTGAAGAAAGCCGGAGTTGCTTTTGACGCATTGATGCAGATAAGAAATGAACTAATGGATGCATACGATGAAGTTAAGCAGATGAGAATATAATTCTTATCTAAAATAAAGTCGGCAGGATGCCGTAGTGTAAATGTGACCTGATCTGTAAAACAGGAAGTTGTTAAGATGGGCTTTTTTAACAGAGTAATAGCGATAATAAAGAAATATACCGCTAATCTGAACAAGACAGAGCGTGCCTTGTTTGGAATGATAGCGGTAATAATGGTTATTGCATTTTTCTGGGCGGCACAGGTCGCATCTCAGAAAGAGATGGTACCGCTACTCGATCAGAACATAAGTGAAGATCAGGTAAAGACCATAGTGAACAAGCTCAACTTCTGGGGTATGGAAGAAGATTATGAGCTAAAAGGCAACGAGATATTGGTGCCAAAGACTCAGCGTTGGAAGATTTTCTATAAATTGACTGAGGCAGAGGCAATGCCACAGGATATATCAGTTGGTTTTGAAAGACTTCTGGAAGATGATAATGTATTTACATCTGACGCAGCTCGCAAAGATAAAAAGCAGATCATTCTTCAGGTCGAACTGGCTCGTGGTATCGAGACATTCAGTGGAGTGTCAAAAGCAACAGTAATTATCAATCCTGGTAATGAACGCAAACTTCTTAATATAACCCCCGAATCAAGTGCCGCGGTAATTATCGAGTCTGACGGCCGTTTAGGTAATAAGAAAAACACAGCATCGTCTGTAGCTGCTTTGGTTTCAGGTGCTGTGAACAGACTAAAGCGTGAAAACGTGAAGGTTGTTATCGACGGCAGTGCGATCAATATCGCACCGGACGGCGAAGAGTATGACTCAGATGTGGTTGAAGCATTGGCAAAAGTTGAAAACTACTATATGGGCAAGATCTACGATGTTGTGAAGCGTTTTTCGCCAGATGCGGCAGTGGTAGTTGACCTGAAGCTGGATAAGTCACGTCGTACCGAAGAGACCAGCAAGGTATTGAAAGACGGCGAAGGCACAGTTATCTACGATGTTAATAAAAAGACAGTTGAAGATAACAGTACTAATCGTGATGTTAATAATGAACCCGGTCTGGTGGCAAACGCATCTAATAATAATGCCAGTAACAATGTTACCAGTGCCCAGACCTCAGAAGTAACTGATACTGAAAAGAACGCATTGCCAGGTCATTCTCATACAGTAGTAGAGACCCCTCCGGGCGAAGTGCCACTGGCGAGCAGGACAGCGACAGTTATGCTGCCGTGGTCATATTTTAAGGGAGTGGCAATAGCTCGTTTAGGTTTGTCAGGTGATGTTACAGTAGATCAGGTCAACCAGATCGTACCGGAAGAAGTAGCAAGGATCAAGAAGATGATCCTGCCGGCGATGGGGTTAACTGACGATATGTATGTAGATAATGTAACAGTTGACTACTTCTGGGGTGATGATGTTACCTCAGCACTAGCATCTGGCGGAGGAGCAGGGGCAGCAGGAGCGATAGCCGGCGGAGGCGATCAGGTAGCTGGTATGTCAGTTGCGTCGATCATGACCCAGTACGGCAAGCATATTGCGATATCAGCACTAGCCTTTTTCGCCATAATCATGGCATTGGTACTGGTACGTAAAGCGGTTGGCCCGCCAGAGATAATAATAGAAGAAGATGAGCCGGAGAATATGGTTGGCAGAGATCCAATTGATGCATTCAGTATCGAAGATGCTAACCTAGACGGTGAAGATGGTTCGCTGTTGGCAGGTCTTGAGCTAGGCGAAGAAGCGGTAAGAAGTCAGCAGATTTTGGAACAGATCAGAAGTCTGGTCTCAGACAATCCAGATATGGCTGCTGGCTTGTTAAGCAAGTGGATCAAGCAGGGTACATAATATCTCGATCAATTCGGATAAAAACAATACATGGCTAAAGAAACAGTAGAAAAAATTCATAGCGTATCAGGAATGAGGAAGTCTGCAATAATATTTTTGTCGCTGGGCAAAGATATTGCGGCTGACGTTCTTGGTCGTCTGAATCGTCAGGATATTGAGGACGTTTCGCGTGAACTGGCAGAGCTTGAAGGTGTAAAACCAGACGAGCAGATAGCGGTTCTAGAGGAGTTTTATAACCTGGCAATGGCCCAGACGTATGTGGAGCAGGGTGGTCTGGCTTATGCTCAGGCACTACTGCAGAAGTCACTACCGCCAGAAGCGGCCGATGATATTATTATGCAGGTTACCCAGACTATCCAGCAGACGCCATTTCAGTTTCTGGCCAAGGCTGAGCCTGAGAATATTCTGACATTTATTCAGGACGAGCATCCACAGACAATTGCATTGATATTGTCGCATTTGCAGCCATTGAAGTCGGCTGAGATTTTGGCTGGGCTGGCCCAGCAGAAGCAGGCAGAGGTAGTAAAGCGTATATCGGCAATGGACCAGACAAACCCAGAGGTTATCCGAGAGGTGGAGGCTGGTCTGGAGAAACGTCTGGCGGCAGTAGTATCACAGACCTTCGAGAAGGCTGGTGGCGTGGAATCTGCGGCATCAATTTTGAACCTGGCAGACCGTACAACCGAGAAGGGTATTCTGGAGACTTTGGAAACGGAAGATCCAGATCTGGTCGAACAGATCCGCAGACTTATGTTTGTATTCGAAGATATCCTGCTGGTCAACGACAAGGGTATCCAGTCGGTGCTCAAGGAAGTGGAAAACGACGATCTGTCACTTGCACTCAAGACCGCGAGCGAAGATCTGCAGAACAAGATACTTGGCAATATGTCAGAACGTGCGGCAGATCTGGTCAGAGAAGATATGGAATATATGGGGCCGGTCAGACTCAGCGATGTCGAAACAGCCCAGCAGAAGATCGTGGATATCGTCAGGCGTCTTGAAGATGCAGGCGAACTGTTCATTCAGGGCCGCGGTGGTGAATCCGAGATCGTGGGTTAATCCTGATTATTTTAAGATAATCAGCAAGGAAGTGGAAATTGAATATTATGCAGCCTGATGGGTAATTTATTGCAGGGTCAGAGCTGATATTGTTTTGAGGTTGTTTACTGATGACAGTAGTCAAGGCCAGAGATTTAAAGAAAGAGCAGCGAGGCATTGTCTTTGATTTTAAAGATATTGCCGCAGAAGCAAAGGATATGCTTGAGTCGGCCAAGGCTGAATGTAAGCGTCTGAGAGAAGAGGCTGATAAGGAAATAGCTCAAAAGCGAGAGAAAGTATACAAAGAAGCTTATGACAAGGGTTATGAGCTGGGCCAGAAAAAAGGTTATGACGATGCTTACGGTCCGGCTGAGAAAAAAGGTTATGACGATGGTCATGCCAAGGCCCTGGAAGAGATAAAACAGCGTTTTGAAATGCATATTGATGAACCGCTGGCAGATACGAAGAAAATAATTGAATATTTTGATAGCAATAAGACCAGACTGCTATGGGAAGCAGAGCAGTCATTTGTGGTTCTTGCGATAAAGCTGGCAGAAAAGGTAGTAAGGCGGGAAATTGAATTACGCCCTGAAATAATAAGTGAAACTGTCAGGGGGGCACTGGAAACAGTTGCCAGGACGACCAATGTTGTGATCAAGGTTAGTCCGGAAGATATATCGATAATAGAGGATCTGAAAGGGTCGCTCAGTGACATACTTGGCCGTTTCAGCAGTGTGACGATCACACCAGATGAGACGATCAGCCGTGGCGGTTGCGTAGTGCTTACAGAGCGCGGCCGGGTTGATGCCAGGATCGAGACGCAGATCGATAGGATAGCTCGAGATATACTTGAGCCGGGAGCGTGCCTTGAGATCGAGGAACAGGAAGAGTCGCTTCCAGTTGACAAGTTAATAGGAGAGACATCACAGCAGGAACAAGAACCTGAGGCAATTGAAGAGGTTATAGAAGAGACAGAAAAGGAATTGCCGCAGGAAGCTGTTGTCCAAGAGCAGCCTGAGCTAGAAGTAGAAGAACCAGTTGAGGAAGCGGTAACGGAAATGCCGGAATCGGCAGAAGACGTTTCGCAAGAGCTGGAACCTGAAACTCCGATCGATCAGGCGGAATCGCTCAGACAGCAGATGAAAGAACAAAGTGATCCTCAAGATGAGTCTTAGCAGTAGGGCTTGTTGCCCAAAATAAAAAATCAGATTATTGTGTAACTTATATACCAGAATATTTGAGATGGTTGGCAAAGTTATAACAAGAATCACAAGCAAGGATGCTTATGCTACTCATGGGCAACAGTCCCAGTTTTTGGTACTATAGAAATGCAAACAGTATTTAAGGACAACTGGAAATTCCGATTGGAATCAGCTGATAGGATCATGCCGTTGGAGCTTACAGGTATGGTAACTGGAATGGCTGGGCTTACGATCGAAGTAAGTGACTTTCCGGCACCAGTTGGCGCGGCATGTTTGATCTGTACCAAGACAGCGGGTCGTATAGATGCAGAAGTAATCGGTTTTCGGGGTGAGATAGCTATTTTAATGCCGTTAGGTGAAATGGCTGGTATTGCCGGAGGAGACCGGGTTATATGTATGTCATCACGGCGTACAATACCGCTGGGTGATAATCTGCTGGGCAGAGTGATCGACACATCTGGTATGCCCTTAGATGGAAAAGGGCCGCTACTTTGTCAGGTGAATGCAAATGTTGAGGCGAATCCACTTCGACCGCTGGAGCGGACGAGGATAAGCCGTCCGGTAAGTACCGGTATAAAGGCAATTGATGGCCTGATGACATGCGGCGGTGGCCAGAGAATGGGTATATTTGCGGGTCCTGGTGTTGGAAAAAGTGTGCTAATGGGCATGATCGCCAAGTATACTTCTGCAGATGTTAACGTTATCGCATTGATCGGTGAGCGTGGCCGTGAGGTACGTGAGTTTATAGAACGTGATCTGGGCCCGGAAGGGTTGGCAAGGTCAGTTGTGGTAGTAAGTACCTCAGATGAGCCTGCTCCGGTAAGAGTTCGCTGTGGCTTTGCGGCCTGTACAATTGCAGAATATTTTCGTGATCAGGGCAAAGATGTACTAATGCTGATGGACTCATCGACACGTATCGCGATGGCACAGCGTCAGATCGGTCTGGCGATGGGAGAGCCGCCAGCAACCAAAGGATATACGCCAAGTGTGTTTTCGGTATTACCTCGACTGCTGGAAAGATGCGGTCGCGGGCCAAGCGGAAGTATAACCGGTTTTTATACCGTTCTGGTTGAAGGTGATGACCTGAGTGACCCGATCGCAGATGCGATGCGAAGTATTCTCGATGGTCATTTATGGCTGAGCAGAGATCTGGCAAACAGAGGGCATTATCCGGCGATAGATATTTTGGAAAGTATCAGTCGTGTGATGAGTGATATTGTTGATGATGATCATAAGGCTGCGGCTCGGCTGGTAACCCGGCTGGTGGCATTGTACAAGGATATTGAAGATCTGGTTAATATTGGAGCTTATGCTCCTGGCACCAATCCGGAATTTGATATGGCAGTTGCGATGCGAGATGATATTAATATATTTTTACAGCAGGATGTAAATAAGAAAATGTCTTATGATCAGACGGTTGCTGACCTGACCCAGCTAATAGCGAGGATCGAGATAGCGGCCAATAATAAGAAAGGCTTTAAGTGATAGGAGATGAAAAAGTTCGTATTCCGACTTGAGCCTGTTCTGCGGATAAAAAAGCAGATCGAAGATGAAAAGAAAAGAGCTGTTGGTGTCTTGATGTCTGAGATTAATAGTCAACAGCAACAGGCTTTGGAAATTAACCAGGCAATAATTCAGCAGGGTAATGTTCTAAAGGGCAAGCTCCAGAATGGAGAAGTTGATACCGGCTGGATAACATACTATCAGAGATATGTAACTGATATGCGAGGCGAGATAGCTCGTAAAGTGCAGAAGGTGACAGATATCCAGAAGGATTTGCAAGCGGCAAGGAAAGCTCTGGCAGATGCGGCCAAGGAAACCAAGATGCTGGAGAAGCTAAAGGAAAAGCAATATAAAGAATTCCTTAGCCATATAGATAAACTGGAAAAGAAAGAATTAGACGAAATAGGCGGCCAGATGTATATAAGGAATATACATAGTTGAGCGAAAATGCCTGACGATATACTATGAAGAATATATTAACAGCTTTGGGAATAGTTATGATCATTCACCTATTGGGTTTGATCGGATTAGTCTCTTACGGCCTGGTGACAGGGCGGTTCGACGCGGAAAAGCGTGAGCAGTATCTGGCTACCTGGCAGGGTGAGAAGTTGGTTCCTTATGTTGAAGAAGTTGTTGAAGAAGAAGTTGAAGAGTCGCCGCTGGATGCAACGGCCAGGATCAATGAAAGGCAACTTAGTCAGGAAGTAGTTAACCGTGAGCTTCAGCGTCAGCTTGAGCTGCTGCGTGATATGAAGGTTACACTGGAAGAGGCACATAGTAAGCTGGAAAAAGACAGGACCGACCTGGATAAAAAGGAAAAAGTTTTTGAAGACAAGCTGGGCCAACAGCAGGAAAAGGCTTCTGAGGAAGGATTCCTCAAAGCACTGCAAACATACTCCCAGATGAATCCAAAGTATGTTAAAGATGATTTTATGGTGATGGACGAAAAGGAAGTCGTCCGCTTTTTGGCAGCCATGAGCCCTGGAGTTCGTACGGAGGTATTGAGTAAATTCCGGGAGCCTAAAGAGCAAGCTACGCGGGTAAAACTGATAGAGATGCTCAAGGAAAATGGCGTAATTGATGTCAAGTAAATGGAGTTAACAGACATTTATGTCAACGGTAAACCAGGTAAACAATTTGATACAGCCAAAACATGCTTCATCCGGCAGTAGTAATACTCGTGAGTCAGCAGGGAGCGGCGGGGCATTTATGGATGTGCTTACGGTAGAGATCAAGAATACAGAAGCCGTAAATGATAAGTCACCACGTCCTGAATTGGATGCAGTAGAGAAAGGTAAAGTAAACGAGCCGGCAAAGGATGATACTGCTGTAGATAACGATGATAATGTTAAAACAGCGGAGAATAAATCTGAAAATGAAGGTGCGGTTGATGATGCCGACCAGAATGACGATGCTGAGAAGGTGTCAGATTCAGAGCAGGCTGATAAAAGTAAAGATGATTCGGCAGTGAAAGATGACGACGGCGAGATTGCAGAAGATATAGAGCCGGATCAGGTGGTTATGTCACAGGTTCATACATTGGTAACAGATGTACAGGGTGCAGTAGCTGGAGCTGAATCTGCAGGAGCATCTGACGGCGAGAACGTTGTTGAAACAGCTGTTGCCGTTGATGAATTTGCTGCTGTTGATAATAAAATGCAGATGGATAATAAAGGCAATCAGTCACCTGAGAATAAAACTTCAGTAGATACAGGTGAAGCCAAAGCTGTTACTAAGAGCAATGCTGAGGGACAGGCTGCTGAGGTGACTATTGACGCAGATGTCGATGAAGAAAATAAGTCGGCACTTGATATAACTATCGATGACAGTGACGCTGAAGATGGAGTAACTGACCTTGAGGGTGAAGATAAGCTCTTGAAGCAGGCTCAGGAAAATCTAAAGACAGCAGAGAAGAGTGCCGAAAATGGCGGAGCTGCAGTAGAAGATAAGGTGGCTGTCAAGTCAGAGAATCATAACGAAAAAGAATCTGTCAAAAAGTATGATGATGCTAAGTCGTATGACTATGATTATAAAAATGCTTCGGCAAATGCGTCACAGCAGAACCAGACAAATTCTGGTAACTCTGGTAAGGAGCATGATCAGAATAAAGGCTTTAATTATGCCGAAGAGATCGCTTCAGTATCAGGTTCGGCAAATGGCGGTCAGACTGCTAACGATATCAAGAGTATGCTTGGTGTCGAATCGAAAGCTGAAGATATAAAAGTTGATGCAGGTAAAACAGTTGATAATGTTGTCAAGTCGGTAAAGACCCTTGTACAGAACGGTAATAGTACAATGGTAGTGAGGCTTGACCCACCTGAGCTTGGCCAGTTGAATATCAAGATCAGCAGCGACTCAAATGGAATGTCGATCGAGATACAGGCTACCAATGCCAAGACACAGCAGATGCTTCAACAAAATAGTAATAATTTAAGATCAGCACTGGAAAACTCCGGGATCAACGTCAATAATGTTGATGTACAATTTAAGCCGGATGTAAAAAATAATGCTAATGCCGGTTCTGATTCTAATAATGGTCAGCAGAGTATGTTTGACCAGAATAATAACAGTTTCAGCGGCCAGGGCAGAAATCAGGCTGATGAGTCATACCAGGATAATAACTATAATTCCTGGTCAGATGATAACAGCTTTGAAGAATCTGTATACGATCAGGTTCAGCCAAGTGAGATAGCAGCCCCAGCAGTTAGTGATTGGCAGGAGCTGGCATTTGATACTGTTGATGTGACAATATAGTTACAGGGAAATAAACTATGACAAGCGTATCCAACACAACCAGTACAAGCTCGAGCAGTACTGTCAGTAATGGCAGTGACCGTTCGATGAGTTCTATTGAGTTCATGGAGATCATGGTATCTGAGTTAACAAATCAGGACCCGTTTGAGCCAATGTCGAATGCTGACCTGGTTAACCAGATGTCTATTATTCAGCAGATGCAGTCAAACCAGACTATGAATGAGTCATTTAAGGATCTGATGGGTAATTTTGATACTCTTATTGCTCGTGATTCACTCAATACTGCGACTGGTATGGTAGGTCAGATGGTTTCTGGTACAAGTGAGAGCGGATACTGGACAACAGGTCGTGTGGTTGCTGTTAATCAGGATGATGAAAATAATATCACTCTTCAGCTTAATACAGGTGAGTCACTCGACTGGCAGGATGTTGAGCGTTTGGGTGGTAACAGTTCAGAAGATCTGGTTGGCAGTATGGCAGTTGGAACTGATACCAGTGGTGCAACAGTTGTAGGTGAAGTTAGTGCAGTTGAGCTTGATAATGACAAGGTTACATTGCATGTGACAAAGTTTAGTGACGATGAGACGGTGAAAGTTTTGTTGTCCAATGCGAGTCTGATCGATTCTGATACTGCTGATCTGCTTATCGGCAGGACGGTGAAAGGACCGGATGAATCAACCGGCGAACAGCTTACCGGCTATGTTGAGTCGGTTGTCTGGGTTGGTGAAGATCAGGTAGATTTGAATATAATAGATTCCAATGGCGCAAGCATCGGCACTGTGTCTATGGATAAGTTGTCGTATATTTCCTGAAAGAAGGATTGCGATAATAAACTGAGAAAAATGTGAGCCGTAACACGGCAATTAAGTGGAACTTGATTGTTTTATATATAAAAACTGGAGAATAAAATGGGTTTAACTTCATCATTATTTGTCGGACTATCCGGCATGCAGACAAATGAAAGCAGAATGGACGTTATAGGTAATAATATTTCTAACGTCAATACCTATGCTTTCAAATCACAGAGAGTGAATTTTCAAACTCAGTTTTATAATACCTTGAGTTTTGGTTCTGCGTCTAATGGTAATTATGGCGGAACAAACCCAATGGAAGTTGGTACAGGTGTTACAGTTGGAGCTATTACCAAGAACTTTACGGCTGGTGCTCCTGAGACAACTGGTATAAAAAGTGACCTGGCGATCCAGGGTGATGGTATGTTCATTGTTGAGGACGTTGAAGGTGCTCATCATTATACAAGAGATGGTAGTTTCCAGTTTAATTCTGAGAATTACCTGTTAAGTTCTGACGGCTATTATCTGCAGGGTTATGGTATCGACGATAATTTTAATGTTGTCAAAGGCAGCCTTTCGAGGATAAGGGTTCCTCTTGGCGAGATCACAACTGCTGAGAGTACCAGTAAGGTGTCGTTTAGTGGTGACCTGAACTCTGATGGTACACCTGCTTTGGTAGAGGATACAGCAGCGGCAGTTGCCGGTACATTAAAAGCCAATGGTGATTTGAGGATGATATTGAATTCTCAAACTTTGAATGAGGCTGGTGGCCCGATTTCAGATGCTACATTATTGGCGGATATTAGAAATGATGATAGTACAGCACTGGTAGAAGTTGGTAATGTGATCAAGATGGAAGAGGCTATAAAAGGTGGTGTTACACTATCAACCAGATCGTTTGTTGTAGAGTCTACAACAACGGTAGGAGATTATATGTCCTGGCTGGAAGGTTCACTGGGTATTAATACCGATGAATCACTTTCAGATCTTGATGATGATACTACGACTTTGGAAATTACACCTTTGCCTGGTGTGCGTGTTAATGCCGCTGGTGATGGTATTGAAATAGTATGTAATATGGGTGATGAGAATGTTGTTGATATGCAGACACGTAAGGCGATAAGTATCACTCAAGGTACAGCTGCAAATCCGATAGAAACAGGTAATCCATTTGCATATTATCAAGATGACACTCTGGATTTGACTGGAATCGAAAGTGTAAGAACTTCGTTTACAGCTTATGACTCACTGGGTACTCCGATGGATGTTGATCTTATTCTGGTAATGATGAGTAAGACCAATGCGGGAACAACCTGGCGTTATTATGCAGAGAGTCCTGATGACACTGATTTGTCGAGAGTTGTTGGTACTGGTTTGATAGAGTTTGACTCTAATGGTCAGTTTCTTGACTCTTCAAGTGGAACGATCACTATCGACAGAAATAATACAGGTGCCTCTACCCCACAGACAATAAGTCTGGAATTTAGTGATATGGACGGTTATGCGATAACTAACAGTGCTATCTCGCTGCTTAGTCAGGATGGTTTCCAGTCTGGTACCTTGCAGGATTATTCGATCGGTTCAGATGGAGTTATTACCGGTTCATTTACTAATGGTCTGACTCGTCAGCTTGGTCAGGTGGTGCTGGCAACATTCCGTAATTATGAAGGTCTGCTGGCTGAAAGTGATAACTTGTATTCGCTGGGACCGAACTCAGGTAATCCTATCATTAAATCGCCGGGCGAGTTGGGTTCAGGTACAATTACTTCGACTGCTTTGGAGTTGAGTAATGTTGATTTGAGTAAAGAGTTTATTAACCTGATCGTGAGTAGTACTGGTTTTTCGGCATCATCAAAGGTGATCCAGACCAGTAATGATCTGCTGACACAGCTGATCAATCTTACACGGTAATTGATATATTTATTTTGCTTACCCCGGGCCTCGTGACAGGGGTGTTTATTCTGCTGTCGCGAGGCCACTTTTTGATTTCAAACTGGCAGTATGTCAGTATGTACTACTGGCAATATTGAAATGTCAGTTTGAGATATATAATTATGATTTCTGTAACCAGACTCAATGGAAAACGGTTCGTAGTGAACGCCGAACAAATCAGGTATATTGAGAATACACCTGATACCATGATAACGCTGCAGAGCGGTGATAAGGTTATGGTTAAGGAAACGCTAGAGGAAGTAGTGAAAAAGACAATCGAATATAAGAGACAGATATATTCACTGGTTCACTGATCCTCCCGTACAGGATGAAAAAGTTACTATTGTCTTTTAAGTTCGTGCTGTAAGCAGGCGAAACAGAAGGCAGACAGGAAAAACAAACATGGATTTAGCAACTCTGTTAGGTATGCTTATTTGCTGGGGCCTTGTGCTTTACTCGATCTTTTCAAGTGCCAAGCAGTACGCCCCGGTATTTATTGATATACCATCAGCGATGATCGTAATTGGTGGAGCGTTTGGTGTTGTAATGGTAACCGGTCCGCTTGCCCGATTTTTAAAGATGGGTAAGTACGGTATGAAAGCGATGATGCATAAGGAGCGTTCGGTCCAGAAGCTAATCGAGGATCTGGTTGGTTTTGCAGAGATAGCCCGCCGAGATGGTATTTTATCACTCGAAAATGCAGTAAAAGATGCAGATGATCCATTTATTGTCAAAGGTATTCAGATGGCAGTTGACGGGACAGACCCAGAGCTGATCGAGGCTATTATGGAAGCTGAACTAGAGGCATTGATGGAGCGTCATGAAAGTGGTAAAGCGGTATTTGAAGCATTTGGAAAGTATGCGCCGGCTATGGGTATGATCGGTACCCTGATTGGTCTGGTGGTGATGCTTATGAATATGGATGATCCAAGTGCTATTGGTCCAGCGATGGCGGTTGCTCTAATAACAACGCTGTATGGTTCGATGGTTGCTAATATGTTTGCTTTGCCAATGGCGGATAAGCTTAGTTGTCGCAGTGGTGAAGAAGTTATGTTTAAAATGATTATTATCAAGGGTGTTATGAGTATTCAGTCTGGCGATAACCCGCGTATCGTAGAGCAGAAGCTTATGACATATCTGCCGCCGGCAGAGCGTAAGGTTGAAGAGAAAGAATAATGACTCAAATATTGCCTGCAGGTGAGTTTGAGTATAGTTATTTCCGATGTATATTGGATATAAAATAGAAGTCAGTCCTTGTCCTATTGTTATAAAACAGATCGAGATATTATAAGTGGCAAAAAAGAAAGAAAAAGCACCTGAAGGCGCCCCAGATTGGATGGTAACCTATGGCGATATGATGACATTGCTATTTTGCTTTTTCGTTATTATTGTGTCTATGTCAGAGATCAAAAAGGATATTGTCTACCAGAAAGTCATGGAGTCTATAAAGAAGGCTTTTGGTTATCAGGGCGGAGCGGGTAAAGTTCCGGGCCATATTAATCCTAAGAATACGACCGTAACCCAGATGACGCATCTGGTATTGAGGAAATTTCAGTTACAGATCGGTAAAAGCTCAGATGAGGGTATCGAGGGAGAAAATCCCAGTGTAACTAATATTCGTGAAGGGTACGAGTATTCAGTTGGCGGCATAGTGATGTTTGAGCCTGGTAAGGCCAAATTGCTAACATCGGCCGAGAAGGAGCTAGCGAGTTTTTGTGATGTGATCAAGGGTTTGAATACCAAGATCCGGGTAAAAGGGCATGCCAATAAGAAAAGTCCAGAGTTATATGCCCCATTTAGAGATCTGGATGATCTGGCCTATGCCCGTGCAAAATCGGTAAAAATGTTTATGATCGGGCAGGGTATTCGTGAAGGTCGCATTACCTTGGAGAGTTGTGGGGCGAGTGAGCCGTTAGAAGCTCAGCCTTATGATGATAAAACGAGGGCAAAAAATCGTCGAGTTTCTATAATTGTAACAGAAAATATAGTCGATGATTATAAAGGTGAGCCGTACTCGAGCGGCGATAAACAGATATAAAGCTGTAAGATGTTATTTTACAGTGCTTTGCAGTTGAATAAGTAGAGAAATAAAAAATGGCTAAGGAAAAAGCAGAAGCAAAAGATCAGGCAAATGCAGATGAGCTGCAAAATGCAAAGAAGAAATTGCCAATAAAAGTTATAATAATAGTCTTACTTGTAGTTGTTATGGAAGTTGGAACGATCATGTTTATGAAGATGTCCAATAAGCCAGAGACTGTTGAGGGAGATACAACAGCGATCGATCAGACGGCAGTAATCCCAGAGGTAGCTGAGAGTGAAGTTATGCTGGTAGAGGATATGAGCGTCGACAACTGGACAACTGGTAAGACCAAATATATAGTTAATTTTAGTGCTGCGGTCAAGGTAGAAGATGCAATGAAGGAGAAGCTGGCCGCCAAGATAGCACAGCATAATAGTGAGATTAGGCAGAATTTTAATGAGATCATCGGTCAGGCAGAGCCGGCATTGCTAAAAGACCCAAAGCGAGAAGTATTAATAGGCCAGATGAAGGCTCAGTTAGAAGCGATAGTTGGCGAGGGTATAATTAAGGAGCTGCTGATTCCAAGTTGGAGCTCTATGCCGGTTGAATAGTGATAGTCATGGCTGATAATTGACAAATTTAGTTGCATATTTGTCAAACTAATATAGAATAAAGCTTTAGTTTAGAAAAAATAGAAGTTAAGAAACATTATGGCAGAACAGACCGCAGAAAATCAGGAACAGCAAGGCGAACCGGACGTCATCAGTGATGAAGATGCAGAGGCATTAGCATTGCAGGCAATGGCTGAGGCTGGTCTGGCGGACAGGCCGGAAGCACCACCATTACCGGATTTTTCAGGTATGTTGTCAGAGGCAGCAGAAAGCAGTATCGATCTGCTAAATGATGTTGAGCTAGACGTAAAAGTTGAGCTGGGCCGAAGTGAGATGGAAGTTGATCAGGTGCTAAAATTGGCAGCTGGGTCAGTAGTCGAGCTGAATAAGCTGGCGGGTGACCCAGTAGATATTCTGGTAAATGATCAGCTGGTAGCACGTGGTGAAGTATTGGTCATTAATGACAATTTTTGTGTACGTGTAAATGAGATAGTACCAGGTATAAGTGAAATTCAGACTTATATGGGTGATGCATCAGATCTTAAACAGTAGTCAAAAGTACTTGATAGGGCATCTATTTTTCTTTAACTAAACAGTAATTAATTTACGGCGTGGATGAGCCGTATTATTGTTTAATGCTTTATTTTTGGCGGAGCCATTATGAAATTTGACAGATCAGCCGGACAGAATATATTCATTTTTATATTTACTGCTGTTATCCTTATATTTCATAGTGGTTTATATGCCCAGTTCTCAACCAATTCCTCAATGAATGTTTCCGATAAGTCTGACAAAGAACAGGTATTATCAGAAGAGGAACAGGAAACACTCCTTGGTTTCAGGGGGGATACCTCATCAGGTAAGCTTCAAGATTTTCCGGCGGCATCTGAGGCCGGTCCAGATGTTGCGAGCAGCACATCTGAAACCAAGCCAACGAAGCCGATTTATGTACCGCCACTAGGGAGCAGTTCGCTGGGCGAGGCGGCGGCTAAGGAAAACACTTCAATAGGTAAGAGAAGCGGCGTGCCGGGGACGGCTCCAGACGGCAGTTTTTTACCATCGGGTTCTGATGGTAAGTCAAAAGCGGATACACCAAGTCAGCCAAGTCTATGGCGATCATTTTTTTCATTATTAGCAGTAGTTGCGGTAATAATTGTTTTGGCATATTTTGCTAAGAAGTTATTTCCCGGTCAGGTTAATCTGTCGATGGGTAAGGTTGTTCAGGTGATAGGTCGTACCCCGATAGATTCCAAGCGATCTCTCACATTGGTTAAGTTTGGTAATGACCTATTGTTACTGGCAACGGGGGGAGAGAATGTCAGCCTGGTAGATAAGGTGTCAGATCCTGAACGAGTGGCAACCCTTATGGGCAGCATAGAAGCTGAGCGGGTAAATTCTATCTCAAAATCTTTCTCCAGTGTTTTCACTAAGGAGCGAGGCGATTATGGTATTGAGGGAGATCTTGAAGATGAAGAGATCATTGAAGAGTATCAGGACGATGCCATGTCTGAAGCAGATAAGGAACTAAGCGGGTTATTGAATAAGGTAAAAGGCTTGAGCCGGATTAATCCAAAACGCTGATTAGTGCGAAAGTTTACTGATATAAGGTTTTTGCTAAAACAAATGCTGAAAACGATAATAACATTTATTCTCTGTATAGTATTGCTGACTTTTGTTGGGCCGGTGTGTGCCCAGTCTGCAAGCAGTGGCGAGACAAGTATTGTTTCTCCAGATCAGGCAGTCAACAGCAGTACAACAGTTAATACTATCGATCCGGTCGAGATATATCAAAATGCGGTCAAGCCAGAGCGGCTGACAACATCGCTAGAGATACTGGTACTGATGACGGTCTTGGCACTTGTGCCGTCGATACTGGTGATGATGACCAGTTTTACCCGCATAGTTATTGTGCTAGGTTTATTGCGTCAGGCGATGGGTACACAGCAGCTGCCGCCAAGTCAGGTTATAACAGCGTTGGCATTGTTTATGACGTTTTTCATTATGGGGCCGACATGGAAGAATATCAATGCAGATGCATTGCAGCCATATGTTAATCCGGGAGAGGGGCAGGTAGCGATAAGTCAGGAAGAGATGTGGTCGCGTACAATAGCACATATGCGAAACTTTATGATCAGGCAGGTTGAATCGACAGGTAATACAGACGATGTTTATCTGTTTGTTTCATTTGATGAGACATCTCCAGAGCTTGGCGAGAAACTGCGTGACGGCACATTGCAATGGAAAGATGTATCTACGGCAGCTTTGATCCCGGCATTTATGACAAGTGAGCTAAAGCAGGCATTTTTAATGGGCTTTTATATATATCTGCCGTTTTTGGTAATAGATATGGTAATAGCCTCGGTGCTAATGTCGATGGGTATGATGATGCTGCCTCCGGTAATGATATCGCTGCCGTTCAAGCTGCTATTGTTTGTGATGGTTGACGGCTGGCACTTGATAGTAGGTAATCTTATCCACAGTTTTACCAGTAACCCGCCGGTTATATGACGGCTGGAGCATAACTAAAGGTTAATGAAATAAGGAAGTTGTAACTATGGACGAAGGTACAATTTTAGATCTGGGCAAAAGGGTATTGGTTCTCACTCTTACAATATCATTTCCGATGCTTATTGTTGGACTGGTAGTTGGTGTTTTGATCTCAATAGTTCAGGCGGTCACGCAGATCCAGGAAATGACACTAACGTTTATACCGAAGGTATTTGCTATGGCAGCAGCGTTGATATTTTTTATGCCGTGGATACTGGCCCAGTTAATAAGCTTTACTCGTGAGATGTTTGGCCCTATGCCTATGCCTTAGGGTAACCTTGAATTATGCATGGCAGGCCATCTCGCAGGCAGGTACAGCTGCGAGAGGTAGTTTAATAATGAAAGTTGTACCTTTTCCCGGCTCGCTTTTAAGGATGATCTCACCATTATGTTCTTTAATGATATTTTTGCAGATGTCGAGTCCCAGGCCGGTTCCTTCACCTTGTGGTTTTGTGGTATATAGCGGTTCGAAAACTTTCCCCTGGATTTCCACAGGTATTCCACAACCGCTATCGGATACTTTAACAACAGCAAAATCATCTTCCTGATATGTGCTTATGGTAAGTGTGCCCTGATCGCCCATGGCATACAGTGCGTTATTTATTAGATTTGTCCATACCTGATTGAGTTTTCCAGGCAGGCACATGATCTGAAGTTCAGTGTCATAGTCTAAGTTGAGCTTGAGCTCAGGCTTATGTTTTAGCTTGTTTTGATATAGAGTAAGTACAGAGTCTATGTTGCTGGCAAGATTAGCAGTGGTTTTTTCGTCGTTATTTTTTTGGTATATGTAATTTCTGAGAGCTTCAATTATTTTAGATGTTTTTCCTACTGCGGTATCAATGATTTCTATACTTTTATTTATATCGGAGTAATATCTTAGCGTTTGCAGGATTTCCATGCAGTCTTCAGAGGTGATGATATCTAAATGATCTTTATAATTTTCAGCGAGTCCGGTTTCAATGATTAAGGAAGCAACTTCTCTGCTTTCAGGTATATTATAGGTGTCGAGTTCTTTTATAATATTATTTCGTTGTATACGTTTATCTCTGCTGCTAACATGCGTATTACTGCATGTACAAGCATTTATCAAATTAGAGTCGAAGAAATCCTGATATTGTGATACCAGTCTGGTAATTTTTCTAATACTATTTATGATATAATTATAACTGTTACTGATGACAGTAGCAGATGATTGGATAGCTGCCAGCGGTGTATTTATTTCGTGTGCAATACCGGAGATAAGAGAGCCGAGCATGACCATTTTTTCAGATTTTATCAGTTTTTCCTGAGAGTTTGCCAGGTTGATAGCCATAGAGTTCAGGGAGTCTGCGAGAGAGTCTTTTTCGCTTTTTTTCTCGGTGGTAATGGAGAGGTTACCTTTTGATACTTCATCTGCAAAGTTAGCAATATTATTCAGTTCATGTATCATTGTATTTAATGAGTCAACAAGTTTATCGTCCTGAGATCTTTGTGCAATGTTGACATCCAGGTTGCCGAGAGAGATTTCATGGGCTACCTGATCGATACCTTCAAGAACTTTTCTAAGTGACTCGGTAGTGTTTTGCAGTTCGCCGAGTTCGTCTTTTCTATCAGTACTGAATGAAAAGTTCATATTGCCGTTAGCGAGCTTTTTCAGTGCGTTAACTGTATTTTTCAGCGGTCTGGTGATAGATATAGAAATAAGGAAGGCGATTATAGAAGAAAAAAGTATGGATATGAAAAATACTATTACGAGATTTCGTAGTTGTATTTCCTTGTAGGTGACGGACTTATTATAAAATTCGGAACCTTTTTGTGTTGCAAAGTCGACAACATAATCAATTTTTTCTTCCAGTAATACAATGTAATTTACAGCTTGGCCTCTAGCAAGAAAAGCAACTTCATCGTATCTGCCTTCGGCGGCCAGTACGAATTCTCTGTCTCGTAGTTTTCTCCATTGAATAAAGCTTTTTTTGGTGTCTTCAATTGATTTCATATCGCCAAGGAATCGATCTTCCAATACAGCGAAAGCATTTAAAGCCTTCTCTTCGGATTCGTCGACTACTTTTCTTATTTTGTTAAGATCTGCCTGGTTATCAATTATAGC
This sequence comes from Sedimentisphaerales bacterium, assembly GCA_963667715.1. GTDB lineage: Bacteria > Planctomycetota > Phycisphaerae > Sedimentisphaerales > SM23-30 > JAFGDI01. Next base: position 917,318 of record OY763926.1, read on the forward strand.
GATTTCTTTCATATTGCTATGTATGATTTGTATTTGCAGCTGGATATCTTTTACCGCTTTGCTAACGGCCAAAGGGTGGTTATATAGCTTTTTGGTGACGGCAGCCATGTCATTACTGCTTTTTATGGAAATAAAGCAAGTAACGAGCATACTGCACACGAATAACCCGAATGCTATAAGCAGCTTATTGGCTATTTTGGTGTTTTTTAGTGATAGCATATTATTGCCCGATAAATACATACCATATTACCATTATTTGACTCAGTTTTTATATCGGCATATGTTTTGGAAGTTGTTGTAAAAAAACAATGTTTTTTTGGTGTTTATACGAAGAAATAAAAGACCTATAAGAAAAGGCTTTTCGTGTATATTCAGGCGATTTATTGAATATATGCAGGTAGAGTAAAAATGGCAGCAGATATTGCAAGAATAAGGATGAGATTATAGGACTATTAGGAGTTTGTAAAAAAAAGACAGGTCAAAAAGACCTGTCTTTGAAATTGCGTGTGAGTGAGGTGGATTATAGCAGAGATGCTACCAGGTCACCTACTTCGCTTGTGCTATAGCCCATACGGCCAGCAGCGAGAGATTCGAGCTTGCTAGAAGTTACAACCTTAACAGCGTCTTCGATGCAGTCGGCAGCTTTATCTTCGCCGAGGTCTCTAAGAAGCATAGCTGCAGCGTTAATAGCAGCCAGCGGGTTGATGATGTTCTGGCCGGTGTATTTTGGAGCAGAACCACCGATCGGCTCAAACATACTTACACCTTCAGGATTGATGTTACCACCAGCAGCGATACCCATACCACCCTGAGTAATAGCACCCAGGTCAGTGATGATATCACCGAACATATTGCCGGTAACCAGTACGTCGAACCATTCAGGGCTTTTAACCATCCACATACAAGCGGCGTCAACGTGATAGTAATCACGTTTGATATCAGAATATTCAGCATCGCCCATTTCGTGGAAAGCTCTTTCCCACAGGTCATAAACGTAGGTTAGTACGTTAGTTTTACCTACCAGGCCTAGAGTGTTCTGGTCAGCGAGGCCGCGAGCCTTTTTACCATACTTCTGAGCGTATTCGAAGGCATATTTCAGAGCACGATCAACCTGGAAACGGTTGTAAACAGCAGTCTGAACAGCAACTTCGTTTGGTGTGCCTTTGAGAGTAAAACCGCCAGCACCGGTGTACTGATCACCAGTATTTTCACGAATAACTACATAGTCGATATGCTCAGGGCCTTTATCCTTAAGAGGACATTCAACACCTGGGAATAGCTTGATCGGACGCAGGTTGATATACTGATCCAGTTCAAAACGAGCCTTTAGGAGGATACCTTTTTCGAGGATACCAGGCTTAACATCCGGATGACCAATAGCACCGAGCAGGATGTTGTCGAACTTACGCAGTTCTTCAATAGCTGAATCCGGGAGAGTTTCGCCGGTTTTCATGTAGCGTTCGCCACCAAAGTCAAAATTGGTAAGTTCACACTTGAACCCGAACTTTGTCGCGGCAGCATTCATAACTTTAACAGCTTCTGCTGTTACTTCAGGACCGGTACCATCACCGGGAATTACAGCTAAATTATAGCTTTTAGTCATCTTGGTTTTACCTCCAGTATAAAACTGTTATGCATTATATTGAGTGTTGTTTCTGGTGCTCTTATGTGCAGTATATGGTCGGACAAAGAGCCCAATGACCGGTCAGTATAGCATTTTTTGGCGCTATTTTCATTTAAATATTTCTTTGTCAGCGGGTGGTGAGCGACGTGTGGTTTGTAAGTTGTGGATTTGCAATTGTTTATGTGTGTTGTGTTGCGGCTAAATTTTTGTAATGGCATTTGGTGGTGTGTCGTTGTTGGAAGTTGATAAGATGGGCAATGTCATAGATTTAGCTTTATTTTAGCTTGTTGTTATTATATACTCAAAAGTAAGAAAAAGCGTAAATCATGAGTTTAAGATGATAGAAATCCCGCAATATTGAAAGGTCAGGCTAAATGGCTTTATTAAGAGAAAAACGGATATTTATAGTACTATTAATGATATGTATGTTTGGTTGTGTGTCAGTTTGGGCTGAGAGTGCAGGTTCGAAAGGATCAGATTCAGAGCCGGAGGTAGTTGATACATATAATATTGCTGTGGTAGATATAGCTGGTTATGGTCTGCTGAGGCCTGATGTTGAAGTTGTGTCGTTGTTTGGCCAGGAGAGCAGTTTTAATATTCTGACAGTTGCAGGTCGGCTAAGGCAGGCATCAGAAGATGAAGGTGTTGACGCGATCTTACTGACGCTGAATGGTCCGATGTTGAGTCTGGAGAATATTCAGTATTTTCGTAAGGTTATCTCAGAGGTTCAGGCGGCCGGGAAAAAAGTATATGTATATGCAGAGAGCTATAGTCAGAGTGAGTATCTGATGGTCTGCGGCTGTGACAAGGTTATAATGAGTTATAGCGGTGGTGTAGAGCTTATTGGTTTGATGGGAGAGGCTCTGTATTTCAAAGGAGTTATGGATAAGGTTGGTTTGAGTGCTGATATGATCAGTATTGGCAGATATAAATCGGCAGGGGAGCAGCTAACCCGCAGTGGCCCAAGTCAGGCGGAAATGGATCAGACTGATGCTTTGCTGGACGATATATATGCGGTAATAGTAAAATCAATAGCAGATTCTCGGGATATGTCAGAGAAGGCTGTTTGTGAGCTGATAGATAATGGCCCTTATTCTTCCAGAGAGGCGATATCAAATGAGCTGGTTGACGGCGTAATGTATCGCGACGAGCTGATAGACTCTATTGGTAAAGAAAACGGTCAGGTAATGTTATTGATGAATTATGGCTATGTTAGTCATGGTGCTGACTATAGCGGCCAGAGTTTATTTTCGATAATGCAGGAGCTATTTACGCCGGCAGTGAAGGAAGCAGAGCCGGTAAATGATCTTATCGCAGTTGTAACTATTGACGGTTCGATCGTATCGGGTGGTGGTGCTACTTATAACAGTTCAGCTGCTGGCTCAGAAACGATCAGGAATGTGTTGAAGGACTGTAGAAATAGTGAAAGTATAAAAGGTGTTGTAGTTAGGATCGATTCGCCGGGCGGTAGTGCTCTGGCAAGTGATGTAATCTATCATGCGATTCGCAGGACAGCTGAGGTTAAGCCGCTGGCGGTTAGTATGGGCTCAGTAGCGGCGTCGGGTGGTTATTATACAGCCTGTGGTAGTGAGATGATCTTTGCAGATGATATTACGATAACAGGTTCTATTGGTGTTGTAGGTGGAAAAGTATATTACGGTGAGCTGTTAGATAAACTTGGCGTTGGCTATCATAGTTATTCACGTGGTCGCAATGCAGGGATGCAGAGTAGTACAGTTGGTTTTAGTCCGCTGGAAAAGCAGAAGATAACTAATAGTATGCTGGAGACATATAGTCTGTTCAAAGAACGTATTATGGCAACTCGTGCCGCCAAGATCCAGGGCGATCTAGAAAATTATGCACAGGGTCGTGTTTATTCTGGTACACGGGCCAAAGAGCTGGGGCTGATCGATGAGCTCGGTGATATCGAGGATGCGATAAGCTATGTTGCTCAGAAGTGCAATTTGGGACAGGAGCGTGCTTTGGTGTGGCTGCCACGTCCGCAGACATTTATGGAGATGTTCGAATCGCTGGTAGCGTCTGCCCCGACAGAAAATAATGACAATAATGCAAGTGTGATCAATAATAAGATATCAGATTATCTGAAAGCTGGCTTAGGTGATTATGGTAAATGTACCGCCCGTATTTTTGACATGCTTTCAGTTATGAAAGAAGAGCAGGTATTGACGGCGATGCCTTACCAGCTGATGTTAAAATATTAACAGTGAAATAAAAGGGCACTAGATTCATTAAGGTTTAATAATATATATGATAGAGAAGAGTTTAAGTACGATATTAAAAGAAGATGGTCGGTATAGTCTGCCGGCAGTGAATTTTCTGCGTGAGGGTTTGGATTATACAATAAAGAAGTATTATCCAGATGCTGAGAGTCTGACGCCGACCCATGTTTCGGGGTATCAGCTTTGTATTGGTATTCGTGAAGTTGCTTTGGCACGCTGGGGTTATATGGCGAAGTATGTGCTTGGCTATTGGAATATAACAACAACTCGCGATTTTGGTGAGATAGTTTATCTGCTTATAGAACATGAGTTCATGAGGCGCAATGACGATGATTCGATAGATGATTTTGACGATATCTATGATTTTGACGTGGCCTTTACTGAAGATACTTTTAAGTAGTTCAAACAGGCCACAGGTAGTATAATAAAAAAAGAACTGTCATCATGAGATCGACAGTTCTTTTTTTTTGTATTATTTTTTATTACTGCATAGTGTAAGGTTGGCCGGTGGTGAGTATGACATCTCTCCATAGCGGGCCGTCGAGGTCAACAACATTTCTCTTTTCAACACTGAGCTTGATCGGCACATGTACCAGGCGGTTATGGATACTGCTAATGAGCAGGCCGGTTTTGCCAGCCATGGCAGCGTGGGCGGCGTTTGCACCTAACTGGGCACAGTATATTGAGTCGCTTGGTGTTGTGGCAGTACTTCTGATAATATAGCTTGGGTCGATATATTTCATTGAATGGTCAATGTTTTTGCTCTTGAGATGAGCTACGATCTTTTCTTTTAGGTATATGCCGATGTCGCCGAGCTTTTTATTGCCGGAAGCGTCAGTGCCTTCAGCTTCGATAAGGTCCTGGCCAGCACCTTCTGCGACAACGATAACAGCGTGTCCGCGAGCTTTGAGTCTGGCTTCCAGGGCGACGAATAGTCCGGTATCACCTTCGAGTTTGAATGGCATTTCCGGGATAAGTACGAAGTTAACATCGGCCATGGCTAAGGCTGTCGCAGCAGCGATAAAGCCGGACTCGCGTCCCATGAGTTTGACGAGCCCTATGCCGTTGGGGGCATCTTCCGCTTCGGTGTGGGCGCTGGAGACAGCATCAACGGCCCGGGCGACAGCGGTTGCAAAGCCGAATGTTCTTTCTACATAGCTCAGGTCATTGTCGATGGTTTTTGGGATACCGATAACAGAGCATCTACTGCCGCGTTTTTTGAGTTCTTCGGCAATAGCGAGAGAGCCTTTTTGGGTGCCATCACCGCCAATGGTGAATAGCATATTGACACCGAGCGATTCCAAAGTGTCGGCCATTTCAGCAGTTTGACTGCCATTACCACGTGAGCTGCCAAGTATTGTGCCGCCGGAATGGTGTACGTCTTTTACAATTTCCGGAGTGAGTTTGATCGGGGCCAGTTCATATTCTTTGAGCAGGCCACGGTATCCGAAGCGAATACCAAGGATATCTCTAACTCCGTAATTGTGCCAGAGCGACATGAAAACAGCACGTATGACATTATTCAGGCCAGGGCACAGTCCGCCGCAGGTTACGATAGCCGCTTTAACTTCTTCCGGTTTGAAAAATATCTTTGCTCTCGGGCCGGCAAGTTCGATATCGGCAAAGCCGTCACTGTCTGGAGTGCTGCGGTCAGCACCAACCTCATGATGGTAGTATATTTTGTCATTGTCACTGACAAAGTCTGCGATCATGTCATTTTTGGTGAGGGATAGTTTCAGGGGTGAATCCAGCTGAGCTGGTCCCAGTGTATCGATAGTGAAGTTCAATTTTGGCATATCATCGGCTCTTTCTGTAAAAAAAGGAAGATAGATCTGATCTGGCAGATCATGTGTGCCTGTTCAGTTCCATCTTCCTTGTTATTGTTTTTGAAATTAGATCTTTTCGATCCGTTTCATGGCTTCGCAGACATTTTCATAGCTGCCGAAAGCACTCAGACGGAAGAAACCTTCGCCAGCGGCACCGAAACCAGCACCTGGTGTACCAACTACGTGAGCTTCGTTAAGGAGCTTATCGAAGAATTCCCAGCTGCCCATATTGTTTGGAGTGGCCAGCCAGATATAAGGAGCATTTTCGCCGCCATAGACTTTGTAGCCGAAGCTGCTCAGGCTTTCGCGGATAGTCTTGGCATTGTTCATGTAATAATCGATCAGGCTGCGAACTTCCTTCTTGCCAGCTTCTGAATATACAGCAGCAGCGGCAGCCTGTACCGGGTAAGATACGCCGTTAAACTTGGTGCAATGACGACGATTCCAGATCGGCTTAACGTCAACCGCTTCGCCAGTTTCGGTATAAGCTTTCAGTTCATTTGGCACAACGGTGAACGCACAGCGAGTACCAGTGAAACCAGCGTTCTTTGAGAAGCTGCGGAACTCAATAGCAACTTCTTTAGCACCAGGAATCTCGTAAATAGAGTGCGGGATATTTTCGTCTGAGATGAACGCTTCATAAGCGGCATCGAAGAAGATGATCGCCTTGTTTTCGCGAGCATAGTCAACCCACATCTGTAGAGCTTCTTTGCTGGCAACTGCGCCGGTCGGATTGTTTGGATAGCAGAGGTAGATAATATCAACTTTTTCCTTAGGCAGGTCAGGAGTGAAGTTGTTATCTGCGGTACAAGGCATATATACGAGGCCATTGTACTGACCACTGTCGCTGGCAGAGCCGGTACGGCCAGCCATGACATTGGTATCTACGTAAACTGGATATACAGGGTCGGTGATCGCGATCTTGTTATTCAGGCCGAATATCTCCTGGATATTACCAGTGTCGCATTTTGAACCGTCCGAGATGAATATTTCATCGGCAGAGACATCAGCGCCACGACTCTGATAGTCGTTAGCTGCGATAGCTTCTCTGAGGAAAGCGTAACCCTGTTCCGGGCCGTAACCGCGGAAACCAGAATCAGTTGCCATTTCATCGACAGCCTTGTGGAAGGCTTCTGTGATCGCTGGTGTCAGTGGCTTGGTAACATCGCCGATACCGAGGCGTATGACAGGTGCAGAAGGATTTGCCTGAGTGAAAGCAGTAACTCTGCGAGAGATTTCCGGGAATAGGTAGCCAGCCTTTAACTTCAAATAATTTTCGTTTATCTTGATCATTTATACTCCTGTATCTATTTATCTCTATGTTTTCGGTTTATAATTACCCGGCAGCGTCTGTCGCCAGAGTAATAAATAACCATTATTATAAACGAAATAGCGATTAAATCAACTGTTGAGAGCAAATCTGTCAAGCGGTTTGGCAGATTTCGGCAGTGATTTTAGAGTATAAAGTAAAGATAGGCAGTTTTTTCGTAGTTTGTCACTGGTCAAAGCAGGTTGGGTACTGGCCACAGGCGAGCCAGTTGCCGACAAGCAATGACAGGTCCAGAACATCTACGGTGCAGTCATTGTTTAGGTCGAATCGGCTTTCAGGCTTTAGCGACTGGATACAGACTGTCTTGCTGGTGATGGTTGAGTATTCATTAGCGATCTCAAACTCGTTCAGTGGGTAATTGAATATTTTTAGTTCGTCGATCTGGCCGGTGAAGTAGTTAGCGGCATTGTTGATCTTGCCAATTGATAGAGTTTGGGTGCTGTCTCTTTTGCCGGTAGGGCCAGATGTTTCGTTTTCCAGCTGGCCGTCAATATAAATTGACATCTTTCCGCTGGTATTGTCACGAGCGGCGGCACAATGGTGCCATTTACCATCATTTATATCGCTTATAGATGAAATAGTAGTGTCAGGGTTGCCGATACCGAATCCGAACTTATTGCCTCTGATGACAGTGCCAAAATCATTAACACTATTAGGCATTTCGCCGTCGATTAGTCCTGTGCCTTCCCACCAGCCGCCAGTGCCGCCGATGTCAGTGGTTTTGACCCAGAACGAGATAGTGAAGCTGTTTTGAGTAGGATTTGATATTTCGATATATTGGTTTGTGCCGTTGAATGCTACTCCGTAATTGACCATACCAGCAGAAAAAGAAGGTTGGTCATTTGGGGCATAACCATCATTCGATCCAATACTGTCAGAGAGGGTGTTGTCAAATTTGAACCAGTTGACAAGTGATCTTACTTCTAGCTGGGCGAAGTTTGAATATATAGTGTCATTATTATTGTTTGTTATTTTGCAGAAGAAGTATCCCTGGTATTCGGTAGAAATGTTTGTCAGTAAAAGGTTGGGGCCGTTGGCGATAAAGCTATCATTTCCAATTTCGGTATTATCGGAATAGTACCAGGCGTAGGTAAGTGGTGATGTGCTGCTGGCGGTAGTAGAGAAAGTGACAGTGTCACCCTGGTCTGCTAGTATGTCGTGGGGTTGAGTGGTTATTACCGGCAGGGCAGCGATAGAGGTAAAAGACCATACTGTGCCGAATATGCTGTTGCCATTAACATTTGATATAGTGCTGCTATTTGTGGATAGTGAACTTTCGGCACCAATTCTGGCATCGACTATCTGCCAGTTGTATTGTGTGTCGTTAGCCAGGTTCTGGACAGTAAAAGAAGATGCGGCATTTGTGCCAGGGTCACCGGTCGAGCCGATGAATTTCATAGTTCCGTTTGCCGGGCCAAAAAATATGTACTGGTCAGCAATATAATCCAGTGCAGAGTTGCTGTTTGGGGCGGTTGCCGAGCTCCAGTTTAATGTTGCACTTACCCCGTTTTGGTCGTGGTTTTGAGATACTGCTGGTGCGTGTATGGCTCTGCTATGCAGCAGGTTTAACGTGTCTAGTGCACCATTGGTGAGTCTGACTTCATCTATATAGCCAAGTCCGCGGTCGGTATGGTTGCTGCCGTATAAGCCGCGTCCAACGGTAAAAGTTCCTGCCTGCCAATTTGTTCCGCTGCCAGAGCCGGTGGTTAAGGAAGGGTTACTGCTTGAGCTGATATCGTTTTGGGCGATGAGCTGATAGCCGTTGTTGTTGCTGTGGTTTAGCAGGTAGAGAGCCATCATACTGCCGTCGCTTACTGCGGCGATAGAGTACCAGGGGACACCGTTTCCGTTAGGGTTACTGTTATTATCAAAACTTTGAATAATATTGTTAGCGGAAACAGCCTCATGCCAGTTTCCGGCAACATCGCAGAATTTGAAGGCCAGGCCATTGTTTGGTATTGCCTGTAGGTATAATGCAGCGAGATCATTATTTGAGTTGGTTCCAAAGCTATCACGGCCGATATAAGTTCTGTATCCGCCATTCTGGAACTTTACGGTGCACTCTAAGGTGAAACTACGAGGACTCCAGCTGAGCATTGAAGAGCTTCGGCAGAACATAGTAGGTGCATCGCCACTGTTTTTAACGCTGAGCTGATTGGTTGCGATTGTGTTTGCAATTGTATTGTACGGTATTTTTGAGCTGTAGGTATAGCCGCCGTTAGGGCCTGTTTCCCATACTGCCAGCGAGTTGTTATTGCCAGATACATCGTATATATCATGGCTGTATGTGCCGTTTGAAGCCAGATGCTGAACGTATTGGCCGGCGGAGCCATCTTCAAACCGCCAGTACGCTTTTGTTGTGGCGGTGTCACTGTTAAAGGTGTTGGATTGATATATCAGATTTGCCCGGTTAGCATTGGCGAAATCCATTACGATGATACCGAATCTGCCATTGCTGTTTTGTGAGAAGAATGTTTCGAGTCTGGGATTAACGTAGTTGGAGACAGAAGTTATACTTGGTATACCTATGAAGGAAGTGTAGCCACTACTGAAATTTACATAGAGAGTGCCTGCATTGCCATTATTAGCTTCATTGAGCATATTTGATACGTCAGTCCACTTTTCAGAGCCGCTACCGTTGCTATAGTTGTCCTGAACACGCATTTTTGCGTCATTGTTTATGTTGAATGTAGTATCGTCGGCCCAGTTAGAGGCGTTTAGGCCACCTGTGTTGCTTGCAGGAAAACGTCTAAAAAGTACGATCTTGCCTCTTACGGTTCCCAGGTTAGGTATTTTAGTGCCTGTGTACCAGCGGTCAGGATTTTTATTTACGTAAAAATTGAATGATTCTTCGAAGCTACGGCTATTATTGTAAGCATCATACTCTTCTTTGACGGACATTATGATCGTTTCGGAAGGGTTGGCGGTAAGAAAACTAATACAGGCATCTAGCACACCATCGAAATTTTGATTTTGGTATACCTGGCCATGATGAATAACGAAGGCGTTTTCGTAATGACGACACCTTATGTCGAGAAAGCGTATACCAGCATCTAACTGTTGAGTGATGGTAAGGTTCTGGCATTTGGCAGTACCGGATAATGGTTCGTATAGTGCTCCAGAGTCGTGAGTGCCGGGGATGGAGAGCTGTGACAGGAAGGTATTGTCCCGGGCAGCAGCGAGCCAGTTATTACCGGCAGCAAAACATTCATTGCAAACAAAAATAACAAACAGGATGGCCAACACTTTTCTCATTTGGGCTATTTCCTTCAACTTTCAATGTTCATATGATCTAACAAGCGATAAACGCCTGATTTATGTATCGGAATATCATATTATACAATTAAAGTTGATATAATTTTAAGATAAAAATAATATTGGGAAAATTGTGGCTGGTGATTGTTGTTTTGCTGTAAAGTGTTATATTGCAGGTGGATATGTTTTTTTTAGTCTGGCGTGGTTGTAATTAGAGCCAGGATCTTTTCAAACTCATTTTTTATGTTTTTGTAAGGCCAGTTTTCACTGATAGCTGGAACATGGAGGAAAAAGGCGGTTTTCAGGTGATTATTAAGGTTGGCGTGGTTGAGTAAGGTCCAGAGAGTAGCCTCGCATACATACTGGCCGCAGTCTTTTGAAATGATGAAATGCTGGTTTTGGCAAGAGAAAAAGTTTGATATATGCTCAGGAATCAGAGAATAGTAGGTCTCTTTGCCGGGGAGGTTATGATATTGTTCCGGTTTTCTGGCCAAAGTTTCCAGACGGAACGTGTCGCCTTTAGCTAAGCCCATACAAATACAGGTTTTGGGAGTGGTAGTATTTAGCAGCGAGTTGAGTTCCAGGTTTGCCTGTAGGTAATCTACAGGTAGAACTTTGCCGACTATATTTTTTGATGGGCGGCTATACTCGCTGGCGAGCATGCCGCTGGGGTTCTCGGTAAAGTCTTTGAATGGTGTAAAACCAGTTATGATTATATTCTTCATAATCTAATTATATTATTTAAGCTCTTAAAATCACGTACTTTATTGGTAGTGGAGAGCTGGGGGAGCTAGTATTCAGTGGCAAAAGTTTGTTACTTCTTGTATCATAACTGTGTATTATTGATGGATATAGCTAAGTTTATGAAATGTCAGGAGGTTTGGGTAAATGAAAAGCAAGTCAGACTTACATGATTTTTATCAGAATGAGCTACTAGCTGACCTGAAAAGGTTTGAAGAGAGCAGATTGGAAATAGTCGCAAAATTGCGAAATGCTGCGATAGTATTGTTTGTAATAGCATTAGTTGTTTGCATGTTCATACTTAGGAGCGGGGTAGTCATTTTTGGCATTATCCCGATCGTATTATCGCTAGCGGCCTGGGTGGGGTTGCGTCAATGGTATACCCGGTCATATCGTATGTTTTTCAAGACTGATGTGCTAGGTAAGCTGGTAAAGTTTATAGATGAGTCGTTGGAGTTTAAGCCCAAAGAATATATTACCCGGGAGGTTTATGATGCAAGTATGTTGTTTTCAACTAAGCCGGATAAGTATAAAGGGGAAGATCTGGTAAAAGGTCAGCTGGGAAAGACTAAGATAGCATTTTCCGAACTTCATACCCAATATACAACTCGAGACAGTAAGGGGCGGACACAAACACATACAATTTTCAAGGGTCTGTTCTTTTTGGCAGACTTTAACAAGGATTTTCAAGGTTATACTCTGGTCTTGCCGGATTATTCCCAGCGATTATTTGGCAGTTTTGGCCAGAAATTGCAGGGTCTGTTTGCCTTTAAAGGGCAGCTGGTGAAACTTGAAGATCTGGATTTTGAAAAGCGATTTGTAGTTTATGCCAGCGATCAGGTAGAGGCGCGTTATATACTTACGCCGTCGCTTATGCAGAGGCTGACAGAATTTGCAGAAAAGACCAAAAAAGAAGTACGTATAAGTTTTGTTCATTCCAGTGTTTTTGTCGCTATTTCACTGAAAGAGAACCTGTTTGAGCCAAGAATCTACAAAACCCTGCTGGACTTTAGCGCTATTGAAAAGTATTATGATGACCTGTTAATGGCAATAGGTATTGTCGAAGAGTTAAATTTGAATTGTCGGATCTGGACGAAGCAGTAAGAGAGAGTAAAAGGCTACAAGTTGATATTTAATTTATCAGATACAATTGCAGCGATAAGCAGTGCCCCCGGCTACGGCAGAAGGGGAATAGTTCGTTTATCCGGTCCGCTTGCTATTGATGTGACTGCAAAGTGCTGGCATGACGATGTTTGCGGTCTTAGTGGCGAAGAGTTTGGCCAGCAGCCGACGTGGCAGGCAATAAAGGGGCGTTTTGAGATATCAGAGACGGTTATTGTTCCGGCAGAGGCCGTCATATTTCGTCCGCCGGCAAGCTATACATCAGAGATGATGGTCGAGCTGCATCTGCCGGGATCGCAGAAATTACTGAATATGGTTCTGGAGAAGCTGGTAAGCTTTGAATCGGTACGTTTGGCAGAGGCAGGCGAGTTTACAGGTCGCGCTTTTTTAAATGGTCGAATAGATCTGACGGAAGCGGAGTCGGTGGCGGAGGTTATTCACGCTTGTGGCGATGCCCAGCTTAGAGCTGCTGAGAATCTTATGGCGGGTATGCTGCATAAAAAGTGCAGCGGCTATAGCCAGGGTTTGGCCGATCTTTTGGCATTGGTTGAGGCGGGAATTGATTTCTGTGATCAGGAGGGTATCGAATTTATTGATAATGAAAGACTTATCGAAGGAGTTGAGCAAGTATCGGGTGATATAGATACTCTGTTGAAAGATTCTGAGAGTTGGCAGGATCTGCATAGTCTGGCGAGGGTAGTGCTTATTGGGCCGCCTAATGCTGGTAAAAGCTCGCTGGTGAATCTTCTTACCGGTCTGGATAGGAGTATAGTATGTTCCATAGCGGGTACAACGCGAGATGTGCTTTCTGCTCCGGTAAAGCTAGGTTTGGGAGAGTGTTTACTGATTGACACTCCCGGCTTAGGCGATGTTGATGATCCGCTTGGTGCTGTTAGTCAGCAGCGGGTTTATGAAATTATCCGGGAAGCAGAGCTGGTTCTGCTCTTGTGGGACCCATCTGAGGTAAGTGAGCTGGGTGAGATTTTACATGCCTTAAGAGAAGCGGGCAATGTCAGGGTATTATCAGTAGCGAATAAAAAAGACCTGTACTCAGGCAGTCAGTCCCCAGATAGTGGGCTTGACGGATTGAATACAGATCTGTTTATAAGTGCTTCAACAGGTGAGAATGTTGATGTTTTGTTGGAGAAGATGGCTGATCTTCTACATTTTGGCGATAATTATGGTCGGGCCGAAGCTGTAGCCCTTACCGCCAGGCAGGCATCAGCCCTTAGCAGTAGCAATGAATCGTTGAAAAGGCTGCTAACAGAACTCAGGTCAGGTCTGGACGAAGCAGAGCTTATCGCTCTCGAGCTTCGGGAAGCACTAGACCATATCGGCTCAGTGAGCGGCGAAATCGCCAGTGACGATGTATTGGGCCGGATATTTTCTAAGTTTTGTATAGGTAAATAGCTATGATAAAGGTAATCAAACAGGCCGATGGTCAGTTTGATAGGATTTAGAATTTAGTAATTAGTTGAATAGAATGCCTTTAAAAACTAAACACTAACTACCAACCACTAGCCCCTTTATTAACAGTGGATTACAACACACAAACAGAGGCATTTGGTCAGTTTGTGTAAAGGTAATGGCTGAAAAACAGTAGTTACCTTAAGTATTTTGTGATTCAGTATGCCTTACGATATTGCCGGTGATCATATAGATAACATCTTCGGCGATATTGGTTGTGTGGTCAGCAATTCTCTCCAAGCTGCGAGCAACGGATAGGATGCTAAGTGAGAATTTCAACTTGTCGATATTTTGCGAATAAAAAGCTCTTACTTTTTCATGTAAAACTCTGTTAATCTCATCTACCTGCTCGTCAGAATCCAGTACTTCCTGAGCCCTTGACTCACTGCTGTTGATCAGGGAGTCGAGCGAAGTTTTCAGCATCTGCTTGACCATATTGGTCATTTCAATTAGCTCCTGATCGATATTAACTTCATTACGATTATCGATAGGAATCCTTTTCATAGCGATTTTGGTGGTAAGGTCGCCAATTCTTTCCAGGTCATTGTTAAGTTTCAGGATAGTAATAATATACCTTAGATCAGCGGCTACCGGCTTGTGCAGGGCCAGTAGCTTCAGGCATTCTTCTTCGATCTCAACTTCCAGATCGTCGATCTGCTGATCGGCGTTTATGGCCTGGTTGGCAAGGTCGGAGTTATTGTTCATAAATGACTGAACGGCACTTTGCAGAGAAGTTTCCACCAGGTCGCCAAGTCTGGAGACCTTTGCCTGTAGTTTTTCAATGTCTCTGTGTAGATGTAAAGGCATATTATAAGTTCCTGTCGAATAAAAGCTTTTGATTAATAATTTTTTTCGTGCAGCGAGAGCAGCGGGTAATTAAAGTTATCGTCAGAAAGCTCAACCTTGACATCGCTAGCCGAGATAAGTTTGGCTTTGGCGTAGTCGAACATAGAGTTAAGCTCGTTTATTATCTCAATCCTGCTCCAAGGTATGATACGATTCATAACCTCACCAACCTTAATATCGTTAGGGGTGTGAGCATTTTTTCTAAAATGGTATGTAGTGCAATGCAATCTTACAAAAGCGGTATTGCACGATAATACCTTGCCGACAATAATGTGATTGCTAGCTTCCGCGTAATTTTTAACAGTTCTTATTTTCCAAATATTGCTTTTTTCTTTTTCTGATATTAAGTTTTCCAACTTTATCCGAACCTTCCTGTAATATAGTCTTCGGTTTGCTTTTCGCATGGGTTGGTGAATATTATGTCAGTGTCATTATATTCTATCAGTTCACCCAGGCAGAAAAACGCTGTGTGGTCGCTTACACGTGCGGCCTGCTGCATACTATGCGTTACTATAACAATAGTGTAGCTGGTTTTCAACTCTTCAATTAAATCTTCGATCTTTGAGGTAGCGATCGGGTCAAGAGCTGAGCACGGTTCGTCCATAAGGAGCACTTCCGGGCGGGTTGCCAGGGCACGAGCGATACATAACCTCTGTTGTTGTCCGCCGGAGAGGGCCAGGGCAGATTTTTTCAGGTTATCCTTCACTTCATCCCAGAGAGCGGCCTTATTAAGGCATTCTTCCACGATTTCCTGTAGTTGGGTCTTGTTTTTTATGCCTTTGAGCCTTGGCCCGTAGGCTATATTGTCAAAAATTGATTTTGGAAATGGGTTCGGACGTTGGAAAACCATACCAATTTGTTGACGAAGTTCTATCTGGTCAATTTTTTTATCATAGATATTCAGGCCTTTATAGACGATCTCACCGGAAGTATGGGTATTTGGGATAAGATCATTTATCCTGTTAATACTTCTGAGGAAAGTACTTTTACCACAGCCGCTGGGGCCGATGATAGCGGTAACGCCTTGCTTGTAAATTTCCATATTGATGTCTTTTACGCCGGCTTTACTGCCGTAAAAGAAGCTGAAGTTATTGGCACTGATTATCGTGTTTTTATTCATATTTCTTAATGTCCCTTGAGTCTCTTGAATATCCTGGCTCTGAGGATAATAGCAACGGTATTGAGCAATAATATCAGCAGGATAAGGGTAGCAACCATGCCGAACTGATTGTGTGGAACCATCATTGCGATCCTGTCGCCAACAGCCATGTCATAGCTACCGAAAGACAGGGTTCTGGTTGTATCAAACATAGATTTAGGTATCGGTCCCAGAGCAACAGTAGCTGTAAAAATTATCGGTGCAGTTTCACCAGCAACTCTGCTTAGACTGAGAATAATACCAGTTAGTATACCGGGTAATGCAGCGGGCAGGGTGATAAAGATAAAAGTTCTGGTCCGTCCGGCCCCAAGTCCAAGCGAAGCTTCTTTGTATGTGCCAGGTACGGATCGTATTGCTTCCTCACTTGCACGTATCATAACGGGCAGGGTTAGGAGTGCCAGGGTAAGTGAACCTGCGAGAATACATCTTACCGGCTCCTGATCGAACATTGGCAGAATGATGAGAACGAAGAATGACATGCCAAATATACCGAAAACTACACTTGGTACGCCGGCAAGGCTGTTAATACTCATTCTTATGATCGTGGTAACCAGGTTGTCTTTGGCACACTCGACCAGCCAGGCGGCAGTGATAATGCCAAATGGGATAACAAAGGCCATACTCAGGAAGGTGAGCAGCAGGGTACCAAGTATTTCCGGGCCAATACCACCGAAGAAATGGCTGGAATGGCTATCATCGATATAATATTGCCAGTAGAAGGTCCAGTGTGGGTGGAACATTGATTCTATTTCATTTTCCAATCTGGTGAAAAATGTCTCCATTGGAGTGCCGGCGAATGTTTCTTTTCTGGGTACCGCTATCTGCACTAAAGCTCCGCTGCTGCTGTTTGAGTCTTCAACCCAGCGGTATTCGTTTATGATTTGATCCAACTGTTTTTGAACCATGTCCCAGCGAGTCATGCCGTAGCGGTCTTTTGCCATAGCCGGGGTAGGTTCGTCCGGGGTAGGGCCAAAGAGGACATTGACTTTTTCTTCTACTACAGATAATGAGGCATTGATCTCTGCCTGCTTATCGAGGTCAAGGGTTTTAATAGCGTTCTTGTATTGCTGGGCAGTTTCGAAATAGTTTGATATATCAGTATTTTTGAAGATGGCCATATCTTTAGCGACCAGTACTTCCTCGAGCTTGCTATTGACAAGGTCTTTATCATTACTTTCGAGAGCATCGCAAAGCAGGTTCCTTAGGCCTTTAGCGATTTTGCGATTTTGTGTGTATACATCTCTTTCGACACCTTGTAGTTTAAGGCTGTCGCCGTAATCGCGATATTGGGAACGGATATCCTGTACCATTTTATCACGGTCAAGGCCGTTACGGAATTCATGGATAATATCTCTGAGTTCATTACGAACAGCTTCAACCTGCTTGACCTCTTCGGCAACGGCAAACTCATCGCCACGTCCGAACAGCTCAAACTGCATCTCGCGAAACTCAGAGGTTCCCTTGAAGAATACTGCTCCGCTACCGTGATAGAATATTGGTAATATTACAATTGCCAGTACCGCTATCAAGAGCAGGGCACAGCCCCAGGCAGTAACAGAAAATAATCGGTTGTATAAGTATCTCAGGTTCATTTTATCTTTTTAGCCTTACGGAGGAAGAATTCACTTATCAGGTTAAGGATAAAGGTAGTTATCAACAATAATACCGCGAGGGCAAAGAGCGAGTGATAGTGCGTTGTGCCGTGAGCCGCTTCGAGCAATTCACCTGCGATTGTCGCTGTAATAGTTCTGACAGATTCGGTGAGATCCCACCAGGGGGTTGGGATGTTGTTTGCGTTACCAGCAGCCATCCATACAACCATAGTCTCACCCATGGCTCTCATCATTCCCAGGATAACCGCAGCGATAATACCACTATGAGCGGCAGGAAGTACGACTTTGAACATGGTTTCAAATCGTGTGCTGCCGAGTCCATAAGAAGCTTCACGCATTTCACGAGAAACATTTGAGATAGCATCTTCGGCAACAGAAATGATAGTTGGTAATGCCATGATCGCCAGCATGATAGAGGCGTTTAGGGCAATAGTACCGGTTGGCAGATTGAAAGTGTTTTGCAGCCATGGAGCCAGGATCTTTACCGCAAAGAAACCGTAAGCTACCGTTGGTATTGCGGCCAGCATTTCAATAATAGGTTTAATAATATTACGGATCTTATGGTGAACCATATCGCTCAGGAATATGGCTGTAAATATACCGATCGGAACAGCGATCAGGAGCGAGGCTATGGTGATATGTATAGTGCCGACGATCGAGGCCAGGGCACCGAACTCCGGATTATCTGCAGTTGGATGCCAGTCGTTTACTGTGATAAAATCTTTCAGATTGTGTTCCTGGAAGAATGGTATAGCGTTTTTGCCTACAAATATAAAGATAAGAATAATAGCGATAATTGACAAAGCAGCTATAGCAAAGAGAGTCCATTTGCCGGTAAAAGCTACTACGGTATCTCGCATGCTCCGGCTGGCGGATAGTACCAGCGACTGGTTTTCATCATTTATTTCAAATGTTGAAGATGGTATTGTATTTGCAGTATCAGTCATGTTGTTTTTTACTATCAGTTAAGGATTATAGATATGGAATAAGAAATAATTTCAGGATTCAGACAAAGTGTAAAAGGTGTCTTATATTAAGGGAACCTCTAAAAAGTCATTTTGGGCTGCAAACGGTCTTGGTTTTTCCTGAGCTGCGTCACGAAAAACCGTGAACCCCGATGTACATCGGGGCTAATATGCCCGGTTCATCGTTCCTTGTCAGTAAAAAACAATCCTCGTTTTCGCCTCAAAAGCAATTTTCAGAGGTACTCTTTAGCCGGTTACGGCTGTTTTGCCTGAATGCCTGGCTTATTCCTTATTCCATTTTTTGTCAATGAGCGGGGTATTGTATTAGTAGTTAGTTAGTGGAACAAAACCCTTAGATTCGATAATTTCCTGACCTTCTTCAGTTAGGTAGAAGCTGATGAACTTATGAACCGCAGAACCCAGTTTTGGATAGCCGTTAGTGAACATGTATAGTGGACGGGTAACAGGGTAAGTACCGCTGGCGATAGTAGAACGGCTAGGAGCTACACCGTTAACAGTGATAGCCTTTACCTTATGGTCAACAAAGCCAAGACCGACATAACCGATAGCACCCTTAGTTGTGCTAATACGGGAGTGCATCTGTGGGTTAGTTGCTACTTCTTCAGTTTTCTTCGCCATTTTCTGCTTGTTCATTACCAGGCTTTCAAAAGTTTCGAAAGTACCAGAAGCAGAGTCACGGGTAATACTTACGATATCCATGTCTGGTCCGCCAACAGCTTTCCAGTTAGTGATCTTGCCAGTGTAGATGTCGCGGATCTGATCCGTTGTGAGCTCTTTGACAGGGTTAGCAGGGTTGACAACTACGCATACGCCGTCCATAGCAACTACGTGAGCTACCGGGTAAACATCTTTGTCAACACAGGCCTTGAATTCTTTAGACTTCATGAAACGGCTCATCATGCCGACATCACAGCGACCGTCTTCCAGAGCAGCAGCACCATTACCGCTACCATTTTTAGTAACAGTAATATCAGTTATTCCCAGATTGCTCTTGAAGTATTCAGCAAAAGCGTCAGCGATAGGACCAACAGTAGTAGAACCTTCGAGTTTAAGGGATTCAGCATTTGCAACACTGCCGGCAAATGCAACAGCTGCGAGAACGATCAGAGTTAACAGTTTTTTCATAATTTTAGTCTCCAATAAGTTAGGATTCAGTTTGGTGAAGTTAAGATTTCTTTAACCTCACGTTAGTATAGTAACAAGATATTGTTAATGTATTGTTAATTGTTTGTTAATTTTCTGTAGGAAATATATAAGTGCACAACTCAAACAGCGAGCGTACACTTTACGTTGTGTTAAGTTGTTTTAGAACTTGAATTTAAAGTCTGCCATAAGACGGCTGAAGCCATCGTCTTCACCGTAGCCAAGCTGGCTGTCGTATGTGCCAAGCAGGTATGTTACGGCGAAAGAAGTGTTTTTCAGCAGTGCATAAGACATGCTGAACTTGTGTCCGGTACCATAAGAAGCGTCGAGGAAATCGGAATCATTGAAGCTGTCGTATACAGCGTTGGCGGCAACGTCCATATATTCATAGCCAACCGCCCAGGTTCCAGGAGCTTTGGCTTTGCCGTATTTAACACCAACGAGGTAGCCAGTATCATCGCTGTCGGCCTCTGTGTTGGTAACATAGTCACCGTATACGGTTACAGGATTATCTGAGAGTTTGAAAGAGTAATCAGCAAACACATCGATCATTTTGCACTGTTCATCAATGCCGTCAGCGTCGATATCGGCCTGGCTATAGTTGTATGAGCTGGCACCTATAGTTGCCTTGTTGCCGGCAATGTCAAGTTTCAGGCCAGCCTGAGCACCGTATAGACCAGCGTCGGCGGTGTCTCTTTCATCAGAAAGCATAAAGCCACCGACATTAACAAATAAAGGCCCACTTTCATAGGCAATTGCAGCACCTTCCAGATTTAGGTCGCCGTCCCAGATAAGCTGGTTGCCGCCTGGAGCGTAGAAAGGAACACCGAATTTACCACCTTTAACTTTAAGACCATCAATCGATTCGGGCTTATAGGTTATATACGCACGGTCGATCATAATAGCTTTTTTCTCATTATAATCGCCGAGTGTCTGATTGCCGGAGTCGGCACTTGTGCCACCGGTAGCGAGTCGCAGATCGAAGCTAACTTCTTCATTAACTTCAGCGGTTAACCCCAGTCTGGCTCTAATACGAGCACGTTCGCGGACATAGCTGTCTTTTTCTTTGTCCATGGAATCATAGCGAAGGCGGAAGTCGCCATAGAACTTGATCTTTTCAGCCCATTTGAGAGCGTCAGGAGTAGTTCCTTCCTGTACCGCATCTTTGACGGCAGCTTCAATAGTTCCCTGCTGATTGTTCTGGATAGACTCAATGTTAGCAATCTTTTTCTGTAGTTCGCTAACTTCTTTTTTGAGGTCACTAATTTCGTCTGCACCTGCAAAAGATGTTGCACATAAGCAAATCATCCCTGCCAATAAGCCCTTTTTATTCATTACACCAAATCTCCATAAAAGAGGCATTCATATTTTTAAGCAGGCCATTCCTGCTGTTAATCATGAGGCAAATAATAATTGCATTGGGTTAGGTTAGAGTTAACGGTTTGTTAATTTGGCGTGAAAATAATATAAATTGTAACCTTTCACGGTTACAGTAGGAAAGGATGTAAGGTTGAAAGGGGGGTTTAGTGGTCAGGCTAATACAATAATTCCTTGCTACCTTTTGTAACCGTGTGAATATAGAATGGTTATTGGTGTATTTGTTCTGTAATTGCTACAATGCTCCTATTTTTTTGATGTATCGGATATGTTATATTTAAGTTAATAAGGTGTCATAAAAGCGATATGCATTTTTATGGTACAAGCAAAGGGGAGATGATAAATAGTATGTAAGTCCATTTCCCATAGAGAGTAACCCCACAAATATTCCAGGAAAATTGATGAGATCATTAACATTATTGAAGGCTGGTATTTTACCAGTTCTGCATATACTTTGTGTATGCGCGTCGGCAGCTACAGTACAGAATTTTCAGGGTGGTACAGGCCAAAGTCCATATAACCTATCGCAATATGGAAATTCACCAGCGGCATCGGTCTCAAGTGGAGCGTTAACTATGCTTAGTGGTGCTGGCGGTCAGGATAATGTTATCGCATTTTCACGGACAGATGCCGGGAAGTATGGTCGAATTACAGCTCAGTGGGATATGAAAATGGGCAGTGGTGCAGATGGTTATAATTTTACACTGCTAAACACAGCAAATTATGGCAATTCTGGAGCACGTGGTACTATCTCTGGTGCTGAAGAGGAGCCAGTTGTTAATAATTCATTTTCAGTTGCATTTGATATTTACTGTAAGGATTATGATGGTAACCTGGGTGAACACGAGATATCACTTCACCTTGACGGCGTAGAAAGAGCGAATAAATGGAGTGGTTTTGACTATAGGAATAATAGTTTTGACCATGTGATAGTAGATATTGATTTTGTTGCTGGTGGAGCTGAGATAACACTTTCTGTTGGCGGGACAAAGGTCTATGACAAGTATTTTCTGGCTGGATTGTTCCCTTATGAAAGTCGTGTATCATTTGGTGCCCGTACCGGTGGAGTTAGTACAAACCTGAGCCTGGATAATATAAATGTGGTATATGATGAGCCGGTGACAAGTGTGGAAGAACCTATAGTTGTCAGGGCTTTTGATCAGCAGCTTATGAATGGGCCGGCACGTGATGTTGAGGGCTATTTTGATTTTCCAGCGGCACCAGAGCCGTATGAGCGAGTGGTAATGAAGTTTACCGTGGAAGAGCCGCCAGCAGGGTGGGACCCATGGGATAGATTAATGAATATTAGTGTATGGGACGGCGAAACCAGATATGAGATAGCCAGATTTATGACACCATATTCCAGGGCTGGAGTCTGGTATTTTGATGTGACAGATTATCAGTATATATTAAAGGGTAATAAGAAGCTGAGTATGTTCTGTGATACCTGGTGGTATACAGAGAATGCTGGTTATTTGTTTACAACTGATTTTGAATTTTATAAAGGTAATCCTATCCGTAAGGTTGTTGGTATCCAGAATCTGTGGGTTGGTACTCCTATGTATGGTGACCAGAACGACCAGACAATGTCGAATTTCTTTACTGATAAGAATATCCTTATTCCAGGTAATGCCGATCAGACGAAGTTGAGGTTTATGGTAACTGGCCACGGTCAGGCTCCGAATGCAGATAATGCGGCAGAGTTTCTGGTACGTGGTCGTACGGTTACCGTGAATAATAACAGCTTTTATAATGTACTATGGAAGAATGATTGTTATTTGAATGTGTGCAGGCCACAGAGTGGTACCTGGGTGTATAGTCGTGCAGGCTGGGCGCCAGGTGACGCAGTTACACCATGGGAGCTGGACGTATCTGATCTGGTGACACCAGGTAGTTATTCTGCGATAGATTATACAGCTGATCCTTATTATAACTCATCTCCGAACTGGGAAAATGTTTCGAGACATTGGGTTGAATCTCAGATAGTGTTTTATGAAGACTATAGTCCTGATGCGGCGGCCAGTTGGGCGATGGAAGAAGGCGAGGGAGCATATGTATACGATGGTTCTGGAAATGAGAAAACCGGTACCTTACGCAATATGTCACAGGATAATTGGGTGCTGGCTCGCGGTTGCGGCGGGCTGGGGTTTGATGGTGTGAATGATTATGTTGAGATAAGCGGTTATAAAGGTGTAACTGGCGGGTTAAGCCGTAGCTGTTGTGCCTGGATTAAAACTGAATATGCAAATGGTCAGATAATGAGCTGGGGAACTCTTGGCACGGGTACTAAGTGGGTGGTAAGGACTAACGGTGACGGCAGTTTGCGAGCAGAAGTGCAGGGCGGTGCCATTTACGGTTCGACTTATGTTGCAGACGGCAGATGGCACTATGTAGCTGTTGTGCTGGCTGATGACGGCAGTACAGATATCTCAGAAGCGAAACTTTATGTTGACGGTTATGAAGATGTTATCGGTGCTGCTTCAGCTTCGCCAGTAAATACTGGTATGGATAATGTTAAGATCGGTGTGTTTACCGGGTTATCTAATTATTACTCTGGTCAGATCGATAATGTAGAGATATATGGGCGTGCTCTTAGCTCTGATGAGATATATCAGAAGTATGTTTCCAGTGCTCTTACTGTTGATGTGGTTAAGGATAATGTGATAGATATGCAGGATTTTGCTATGTTGGCGGAGAGCTGGCTGGATGTGTCGTCTGGTTATGATGTAACCTGTGATGGTGTTGTAGGGCTGGATGATATTGCGGTGTTTGCTGATCAGTGGCTTGACAGTCTTGAGTGATAAAGAAGTTCCAACAGTGTGTTGGTGTATTGGATAATATGATAAATAAAAAAGGTACAGCATTGATCGCTGTACCTTTTTTTTAT
Source organism: Sedimentisphaerales bacterium (assembly GCA_963667715.1). Lineage (GTDB taxonomy): Bacteria > Planctomycetota > Phycisphaerae > Sedimentisphaerales > SM23-30 > JAFGDI01. The sequence continues at coordinate 940,934 of OY763926.1, forward strand.
GTTGTAGTGAATAGCTTGGGATTATATCTGCTGGTTGTTATTGCCAGTTTCAGATTTTGATATCTGGTTATCGGCTTCGGCAGCGGCTTGTGGATTAAATTCATGCCACAGGCCTTTTTCATCGATTCCCAGTAATCCCATGTCACGCTGGAGTTGCAGCTCAGCCATTCGGTATGCGATAACGCTTGAAGTGATATTGTTTTTCGCATTCAGGAGAGAGTTTTCTGCTTCGAGCAGGTCACGCATCTGTGCACGGCCGGCGTCCATGAACATGCTTGCACTACGAACGCGGTCTCCGGCAAGTCTTACTGATTCAGCCTGGATCTGCAAACTGTTGCGTTTGTCTTTTAGATCTCTAAGTTCGCTACGGATATTGAGCTTGATATCGTCTTCCAGACTTTGGCATGACCGTACAGCACGGCGAAGAGATAGTAGGCTGTTTCTGTAGTTGTTTCGTTCCTGTACTCTGTCTAACGGTAGATCAAGAGTGAGGAAAGCGGAATAATTACCATCTCTTATGTCAAGGTCATTGTCTGGGCTTAGTCCGTACTGAGCGGAGCCACCCAGTGATAATTCAGCTCTGAGCTGATCAGCAAGAATTATCACTGATCGCTGACTGTCATATATTTCAGCTTTTGAGTTCTTAAGGTCTAGACGATTTTCGAGGGCGTATTTAACTGCACGGTTTTCGTCGATTTCGAATGGGCCTGGTATATCGTTAAATATAACCTTGTCTTCCCGGGCAGGAGTAAGATCGAGGTTCAGGGCTTTTTCGGTATATGCTACAACCTTATCAAGTTCACTGGTATCGAGTTCGATCTGAGCGTCAGTTGGCAGTCCAAGTAATATTTTAAATGTGTCAACCGCTGTTTTATATGTTTCCTGACTACTGAGCCAGCTATTGCGTGCACTAAGCTCACCTTGTATCGCCTGGTCACGCTGTATATTTGTCATTCTACCGGCATCTGCAAGGTCGCGAGAACGATCGGCAGATGTTTTCAGACTTTTATAATTTGCTTCAGCATTCAATATCTGGTTATGTATTCTGAGTACATTGTAGTAGCTGTTTGCTATGGAAATTGCGAAAGACTTTTTATATCTTTCAAAATTGTATATAGCGTATACGAGGTTTCGCTGGGCCTGGGTTAGGCCTTCGGTGGTGATGAACTCGCCTGAACCTCTTAACAGAGGTACTGTGACAGAAGCGTCGGCTGCGGTACTATGGCTGGAGTCATGTCCAAAGGTAAGCATTTTTGCTATGGCGTAGCCGATGCTGGCTGAAATTCGTGTTCCATTTTTAAAACGACGAGATACTCCGCCGTCGACAGAGTCTGAAAGTACGGCAGAGTCTGAGCCGGTATAGCTGGTAGAAGCAGAAACAGAGTTACTTACGTTACCAGAGTATATGTTTTCAAAATAATGTTCCTGCAGGTCAAGTTGCAGGGCAGTCGAAAAGACAGACTCTTTATTCTGCTGATAACTGAAGTTATGGGCGGCGGCCATCTGTAATGCGTCCAGCAGCGATATTTTAATTGGCTGTGCATATTTACTGTTATCAGAAATATCTACTTTAGCTGGATAATCCTTTTCAGGCCAGAGTTCCGGTTTTGACAGATTTTCAATGCCAAGAGAGAATTCGCCGGAGGTTTGCAGGCCTTGAGCTTCGAATACCCTGCGTCTGAGCTGGTCTTCCGGGCTTTCGATAGAGAAAACAGATTCGCGGTCGAAGAGTTCCTTTTCAGTCTGATGGATAAGGTCGTAAGCTGCCTTGTCAGCATCTTTTCGATATGTTTCGGGAGATTTGCAGCCGGAGACAGCCATGGCTGCGATAAGGCTCAGGGAAATTGCTTTGCCAACATTCTTTTTCCGCATATTATCTACTCCTGGGGGGGGATTAATGGTAAAAGGTAAAAAGTAAAAATACTGTTTTTTCTTCGTGTATTTACCTTTTACTTTCCTACTTTTAACCTTTTACTTATTATTTTTGTATCTGGGCGTCGATCTCGCTTTTAACTTTATTCATAAGTTCGACGAAATCAACCTGTTTGGCGGTGATGTTTTTCAATGTTTGATTTAGTGCCATTTGCTGTTCCAGGTCACGCATCTTGTGCTTATCTGAAACTTCTATCGGGCTGCCGCTCATTTCAAGCTTTTCTATGTGCTCGGCCTGTTTCTGATATTCCTGAAGCAGTTCTTGTGCCTGCTGGTCAGAATCCAGAGCCTTTTCCATTTCTTTTAGGGCTTTAGTCCGTTCGTTAGCGGCGATCATTTGACCGAGCTTACGAGCCTGTTCGATTATTTCCTGCATAACTTTATCCTTCTGTTTAGCGACCTGAAATCTGGTCGTCTTTGGCATAACGAAAAAAACAAATAGATATTGCAAAAAAAAAGACAGTTATCAGTAATAATCACTAGTTAAAAATTCGTCATAACTGGTTAAAGTACAAAGCTTAACTGGCGATTATTGACTGATAACTGTTAGTATGCTTAAACTTCCATGATCTCAGCGGTTTTAACCTTTACGATCTCGTCGATATTATCACAGTATTTTTTGGTAATATCGTCCATTTCGATTTTGCCCTTATCACGTTCGTCTTCGGTGATAGCTTTGTCTTTTTCGGCCTGTTCGATAGACTTGATATTGTCACGGCGAGCATTTCTGACTGTGACCTTTGCCTGTTCGCCGAGCTGTTTAACCTGGTTACCCAGCTGCTGACGACGTTCACCACTTAGTGGTGGTATAGCCAGACGGATGATCCTGCCATCGTTTTGAGGGTTGAGTCCCAGGTTAGCAGCAACGATAGCTTTTTCGATCTCTTTGATGCTTGATGCATCGAAAGGTTTGATAACGATCAGGTTGGCTTCAGGAGCAGAGATATTGGCCAGCTGGTTGAGCGGGGTAGGAGCTCCGTAGTATGAGGCTGACAGGTGGTCAACAAGAGAAGTTGATGCACGGCCAGTTCTCAGACCCTTGAGTTCGTTTTTAAGATGATCAACAGTTTTAGTCATCTTTTCATCTGCTTCCAGAATAATTTCTTCAATTGAAATTGGTTCATCTGCCATAATAATAAATTCCTTATAATTTGAGTAACAGGGATTTTGATCTGTTTAAACTTTGTTTTTAACTCTGGTTCCGGCGTTTTCGCCTTTTACTACTCTTTCGACTGTACCTGCTTTGGTAAGGTTACAGACGATAATATCGATATTGTTTTCTTTGCACAGGGTAATTGCACTGTGATCCATAACTCTCAGGTCGTCTTTGATAACCTGGTCGAAGGTTAGTTCGTCATAGAGTTTTGCACTAGGGTCTTTGACCGGGTCAGCGGTATATACGCCATCAACTTTAGTGGCCTTAATAACTACGTCCGCGTCAATTTCGACGGCACGCAGCGCGGCACAAGTATCAGTTGTGAAGAAAGGGTTTCCGGTTCCGCCAGCGAGCACAACTATCTTACCCTCATCAAGCAGGCTTTTGGCTCTGCGGCTGGTAAAGCGGTCGCAAACGGCATGCATTTCAACAGCTGATAGGCAAACAGCAGGGGTGCCCATGCCGGAGAGGACGTCAGTAAGTGCCAGAGAGTTTATTACAGTTGCAAGCATACCCATCTGGTCCGCAGTTACGCGTCCGATAGTTGCCTGGCTGCTCAATGTTGCACCACGAACAATATTGCCGGCCCCGCAAACAAGAGCCACCTGTAACCCAGCTTTGCTTAATGCTGATATTTGGCTGCAAACGGCATTTATTTCTTCGGGCTCCAGGCCGATGCCGCCGCCGCTGAGTCCTTCGCCGCTAATTTTGAGCAGAACCCTTTTGTATTTTAGATTTTCACTCATAATTTCATGTAATCCTTTACTTAAGCTATACTTGTAGAATTAGTAATAAAGGTACGCCCAGTAGGCGACGTTTATAAACTTATATTTTAATGACCATAATGGTAACTGGCAATAATAAAATGGTAGATGAAATGGAGGGTATGGGTAGAAGAAGTAAAAAATATTATAGGACTTTTGCTTGACCAATTAGCAAATATAGTTAAGCTGGTTCTGGCGTCTATCTAATTTACCTAATTTAATTTGAAAGGGTATGGGTATGGTTTCTGGAATAATTAGCAGGGATATTATAGCCAGAAGATGTCCACAGTGTAATGCCAGCTCGGAATATGCAGTCGAGTTGAGCTATTCAGATCAGCAGTGGCATGTTAAACAGTGTTCGTGTTGTAAGTTCGTGTATCTTGACAGTTTTCCCGCTTTTGAGGAATTGGCAGAAGAATATTCCTGGGAAAGGACTTCTTCGCTTCATACTGAGAAGAAGAAGCAGAAAAACCCCGTTTTGAGCTGGCTGAGCAGGGCTACCCGCTGGCGATTAAAGATATTTAAACGAAAGATCGCATCCTATTTTAAGTATATTTCGCCGGGTAATATTGTTGATATTGGTTGCGGCAGGGGAGGTTACCTGGCTGGATTATCAAAGGATTATACACCGTTTGGAATAGAGATAGCCTCAGCCGAAGCTCATATTGCCAATGACAGGGTGGCTGGCAGAGGTGGTAAGGTGATTAATATGCCGGCACTTGAAGGAGCGAGGGAGTTTTCTGATAATTTTGCCAGTGGTATCGTTATGCACGCATTTCTGGAGCATGAACCGTTTCCTTTACAAGTTTTGGAAGAGGCGTATCGTATCTTACTGCCAGATGGAGCACTAATAATTAAAGTGCCAAACTACAATAGTATCAATCGTTTAGTTCTTGGCGGGAAATGGTCTGGTTTTCGGCTGCCTGAACATCTGAACTATTTTACGCCCAATTCTCTTGTGAAGATGTGTGATAAGGCTGGTTTTGATGTTAGAAAGTTCAGCTTAATGAACAGGTTGCCTTTTAGCGATAATATGTGGCTGATCCTGAAAAAGAAACGATCTTGATGTAAGTTTACTCAGTCAGATTATATTTGCGACTGATAATATCCAAAGCTTCAGCATTTTTGGGCCATTTGAACATCGGTATGGCATCGCAGGCTTTTTTCCAGCAGTATTCTGTATGTTCTTCTGATAGGATTGGTGTGGCGTTATCTGCTAATTGTGCTACAAAAACATATTCGATAAGCTGTTTTACTGCAGGGTCATAGTTATATTTTGATGCCCATTCTGGTCTGACGGTTATAGTGTATTTGAGTTCTGTTTGGAGAATGTTAAGTGGCTTAAGTGCGGTTTCTTCCATCATTTCTCGCAGAGCTGCCTGTAGTAGCTTTTCGCCTGGTTCAATAGCACCGGTTATTCCCTGCCAGAAACTACCGCGAGAGGGACTGCGTTTAAGGAGCAGCCACATCTGCTGGTCATTAATGATCTTATAACAGTAGATAAGTATTTGTGTTGGTTCTCTATACGTCATCGTAGTAGCGATGTTTTGTAAGGTTATAGGCTACTTTTTCCAGAAGCTTGGCACCATCAGGCAGAAAATAGCCATTATTTCCAGACGGCCAAGGATCATCAGCAGACTAAGCAGTAATTTGGATGTTGGCGTCATGAAAGCGAAGTTTTGAGTGGCACCTACAAGGTTAAGGCCCGGGCCAATATTATTCAAGGTAGCGGCAACAGATGAGAACGCTGTTTCTATGTCGATATTACTTTCGAGTCCAAGTAGTAAAATAGTGGAGATGAAGGCGATTAGTATGACCATGCCAACGTAAACGCCGATAGTGCGACAGTGTGCGTCTTCGATAGGTTGCGATCCGATACGGACAGGCTTGATAAGTGATGGGCGGAATGTTTTTTGGGTCTCAGCAACAATGAGTTTGAAAAATAGCATAAGGCGAAAGACTTTTATTCCACCTCCAGTTGAACCGGCGGAACCACCGACAAACATAAGGGCAACCAAGAGCCAGCGAGAAAAGTTTGGCCATTTGTCAAAGTCATCAGAGCCGTAGCCAGTGGTTGTCATTACTGATACAACCTGGAAGCTCGCTGATCTTAACGCTTTACCGAACTTATATACCAGAGCGTCATGAGTGATGAGGTCAAGAGTTATAAGTATGGTAGCGGTAAGCAGGATAAGCAGATAAATTCTCAGCTCAGAATTTTTAATGACATTTCGCCACTTACCCTGAATGAGCTCTGCGTAGAGGTTAAAGTTCATACCGGCAAGCACCATAAAAACAATGATTACGATTTCGATGCAGAGATGGTTGTAGAAGCCTATACTAGCGTTTCTGGTACTGAACCCGCCAGTTGCCATAGTGCCGAAAGTATGACATAGCGACTCAAACAGGTCCATGCCAAGAGCCATAAGGCATATGGTAAGAGCCAGAGAGATGGCCATGTATATCTTCCAGAGCAGCATAGCAGTTTGTTTGATGCGTGGTCTGACACTTTCTGCGATCGGGCCGGGCACCTCGCTGTTGAACATAAACTTTGCTGCAGGGCCAATTTGGGTAAGGATAGCAACAAAGAGAACTACAATACCCATACCGCCGAGCCAGTGGGTAAGACTACGCCAGAATAGTATCGCTCTGGGCAGATCCTCAGGAGAAGGGAAAATACTGGCTCCGGTAGTAGTAAAGCCGCTTATTGATTCAAAAACAGCGGCAGCGATGCGTCCGTATAGAGTGGGGTAGAGCTCTGTCATAACACCGCTGAACAGATAAGGCAGTGAGCCTAGCGTGCCACAGATAAGCCAGCCAAGTCCAACGACGGCGATAGCTTCCTTTCTGAACATTTCTTTTTTCTTATCAGGTTCACGTCCGCCGAGTACAAAAAGCACTCCAATGAGCAGGCAAACCAGCACTGAGTATATGATAGAGTAAATAATATTAGTATTATTATCTTTTTGGTAATCTATTAGAGCCCATATGAGAGAGCTGCTTATACAGCATCCTACGAGAATAACGAGAATACCGAGTTGTCTTAGAATCAGCTTGAGGTTCATTTAGTGTTCCAGAATTATTATATTTACAAAGCTGTTTGGGGAAATATTATCCCACGAACATTTTGTCCAGATCTTTATGGCTGGCAGTTCGGCTAATAAAGATAACTTCGTCCTGAAGTTCCAATATGGTGTCAGCTTGCGGCATTATGATCTCTTTGCCGCGTTGGATTGCCAGTACCAGGGTTTCGCCGGGCAGCGATATTTCTCGCAGCGGCTTATTGGTTACTTTGCTGTTACATATTCTGATCTGCAGAATTTCTGCTTTACCATCATCGAAGATAGAAAGGCTTCTTACCGGGCTCTTATCCAGCAGGGTAAGTATTTCTTTGGCCATCTGAACTCGCGGACTAACGGCACGATGAATCCCCATTCTTTCGATAAGGTCACCGTAGTCTGGTCTGTGCATTACTACCAGCACCTGTGGTACTCCCAACTGTTTGGCCTGCATAACGCTCATAATATTTGTTTCGTCTGAATCTGTGGTGCTAACAAAGATATCAGCACTCTCAACTCTTTCTTCTTTGAGGAAGGCGAGGTTGGTACCATCACCATGCAGGATCGTAGCATTTGGCAAAAGAGCGGCAAGTTGACGACAGCGTTCTTCGTCCTTTTCCATGATAGTAAGTTTGTAAAGACTGCTTCTAAGTCTTCGAACAAGAGAAAGAGTGGTATGTCCGCCACCGACGATAATAACTTTGATAGATTTGGCTTTTTTAGATTCGAGCCCGCTGCGTGCAGCAACGATCTGTTCCGTTTTTCCTATTAGGGTTACATTATCGTGAGCAGAAATTGTGTCATTAGCAGAAGGTATAGAAATTAATCCGCTGCGTCTAATACATGCGATCTTCACACCTTCGGGCAGCCCCAGGTCTTTTAAGGGCATATCAATATGCCTGGCACCTTTACCGACTAACACACGCTGCATTTCAATTTTACCATGAGCGAGATGTTCAACCGCCAGAGCACCAGGGCTGCGGATAGCAGAGGCCAGTTCCAGAGCAGCCAAAGTTTCCGGGCTGACAAACTCATCAATACCGAAGTGGTCAGAGTATGAGAGGTTTGGGCTTTTTCTGTATATAACTTCGTCCACGCGAGCTAGTGATCTACCGGCGCCGAGCTTGCGTGCTAGTGAAGCACATACAATATTAACTTCATCGGAACCGCTAACAGCAAGGAATATATCGACATTACCCACAGAAAGCTGTTCGAGAGTAGCTGCTGATGCCGCTGAGCCAACAACTGCATGTACATCAAGAGCACTGTTAACCTTGCGGATACGCTCTTTGTCCGTATCAATAATTGTGACATCATGGCCGGTTTTAGCAACTTCCTCTGCTATGTACCAGCCAATCTCTCCGGCACCTGCAATCATTACTCGCATTGAGCATAGCCCCTGTAATAATTAGTATATTAAAGTTACAGCCAATCACATATAGACTGTATTTATAATCATGAGCGATTATTATACACGTATAACCACGCTGATAAAATAAAAAATCATCAATCTGTATGTAAAGTTTGTTCTAGAATTAGGTTAACGATATTGTTATTGCTGTTGAAATAGTAGTATAATGCAATATTCAAAAAAAAAGACAGCTACTTGGAAGTAAGCTGTCTTTGTGGTAGATATATTGTAAATGATTATTTTCTGCGTCTTAGAGCTGCTAAGCCGGCAGCAGCAAAGAGTGAAATGCTTGCAGGTTCTGGTACATAGCCAGGTGAACCGATAAGCGTGGCATTTTCACCATCATTGATTTCAAATTCAGCAGAAGCATAGCCGCCAAGAACGCCAATTTGGGCGAAAATAATGTTATTATTATCCCAGTTGCCGTCTGCATCTGAAACCATTGTGGTTAAAAATTCGTCAGGTAGGGCGGGGTATGTAACAGAAAGGAAAGACGGGACATCTTCATCATTGGTAGTATAAAGGTATACACCTTCGCCACCCTGACTTAGTCCGGCACCATTTTTAGCGTAGCCTGCGCTAACTTCCCTTCCCCAAATGCTTTGGAATTCATCAAGTTCGTCAGTGCCAAAGACAAATACTACAGATTCGCCAGCGGATATAGAAGAGATACCTTTGAGCTTTTTGGCATCTAAAGAAGCATTTTCGCTGTCATCGTAGTAGATAGGGTTAGTTTCCAGATCCCAGGCAGTGTCACCGAAGTTGGTGATTTCGATCCAGTCGTCAGTCGCGTTGTTATCGCCTGAATTTCCCGGGAAGACTTCAGTTATTTTGAGACTTGCGTTAGCGTAGCTTGCAAATAGGCACAATAACAATAATGACAATAATTTGTTCATAGTATAAATCCTCTGCGGTTAGTGTTTGTTTTGTTCAGGGTGGTGTACATTGTAGTTTTTCATACACCAGAACCCTTATTTGCACTATGAGAATATTATACCATAATTTGGGGCTTGAGATTAAGAAAAGTCGTTTTTTTTACGTAAATACTGACTTTTTTCGTTTATAAAAACGAATTTATATGTGTGTTTTGTTAAGCTGGTTAAGATTGTAGTGTTAGGTAAACTGCTATTGTTAGGGCTGTCTCTATAAGATGCTTAGTATTCAACACCTTTTCTAGCCTGAATACCTATATTGAAGGGGTGCTTTATCTCTTTCATTTCTGTGACAAGGTCGGCAAGTTCTATAATTTCGCTATCAGCTCCACGTCCAGTAAGAACCAGTTCGGTAGAGGAGGGGCGTAGGGCAATAATCTCTTTAATGGTTTCAAGGCTAACTAGTTTCATGCTGTAGCAAACAATGAGTTCGTCGAGAATGACCAGGTCATAGTTGTCTTCAGTGAGTATTTGTTTGGCGTTTATAATGGCGTTGGTAATGCCGGCAGCAGCATTTTCTCTTTGTTCTGTATCGTGGCTTTTTGACATATTCCAATCGTAATCAGCTCTAACCATGGTTAGTTTACCGGGCAGGTTTTCGGCAAGTGTTTGTGCCATAGCAGCTTCGCCGGTCTCGATATCGGCTGGTTTTAGGAACTGGCAAATATATACATTTGCACCATATCCAAGCATTCGCCATGCCAGTCCGAATGATGCGGTGGTCTTTCCTTTGCCACAGCCGGTATATATTTGTACCTGCCCTTTGCTGATTTTGAAATCTGTCTTCATATTCTTTCTCTTTCTGTAATTTCTATAGGTGAAAGATTTTAACCGAAACATCTGTTTTCTTCAAGTTGAGTCTACAGGTAATTATAGGACCAGATTTTGCAACTGTTTGTAACGATTGTAATCTCTGGCGGTTTTGGGTGATTTTTAAGATATGTTGATTTAAATAAAAACCTTGTAAAAAGTTGCAAAAAGGCAGTTGTGAATTTTATGGTTTGTTAGAGGTTAATGTGATTAAGCATTAAAAGAGATTATTTCAAAATTGTTCCAGCTAAAGGAATTAGCTGGTTAAACTATGATTCAGGATCGGCCCGGAGAGGCCTTACTGGCAGAAGAGTGTTTTATCGGAGTTGTAATGGTTAAGAAAGCTGTAAACAGGGGGGGCTTTACACTAGTAGAATTAATAGTCACTTTGGGTATATTAGCATTGATAGCTAGTATCATAACCCCGGCACTTTCGATGGCGCGTGATGGTGCAAATAATGTAATATGCAAATCAAGGTTGAATACCCTGGAGAAAGCTTATTCTCAATATCTTTCCGAGCACAATGAGCGATTCCAAAAAGGCGACACGGTTTCGTCAACAAGCTGTAATGATGTATGGATGATGGCGATATCACCGTATCTGAGTGATAAAAAGGCGATGTTCTGCCCAGAATCTTCTGGCACTGTGGAAGAAGGCGGAGTATACCCGACGATGGCGTGGAAGCTTAATAGTGACAAATATTATGATCCTGTTCGCAAAGCCGGGATGGATAAGGGCAGCTATTGTTTGAACTGGTGGGTTAATGATGCTGATTCTGCTGGCTATTGTTCCAGTTACTATTGGCGTAATAATCAGGCGGCTGGTGCGGATATGATACCAATACTGGCTGACGGCGGGGATTATACGGCTAGTGTTTATAATGATGGCAAGGACTATATGCCTTCAATTGACCCTATCGATAGTGAAATGTCGGTTCGTTCCTTTAACTGTCATACCAATATCAATCGCTATCTGCTGAAAAGGCATGGTGATGAAACAAATGTGATGTTTATGGATGGTTCAGTAAGATCTATAAGGTTGGTCGATCTGTGGAGCTTGAACTGGCATAAAGGATATAAGCCGGTTTCCGCTGACAGGGTTACCTGGCAATGGCCTCAGTGGTTGGTTGAGTGATCGGTATAAGTCGGCGATAAAACTATTTTTTTGATATTCTAAATGGATTTAAGGTGACGTTTTCACTTTAAATCCATTTTTTATTAGTTGTTTCGGTCAGTACTTTATCAATAAAAGATGATTTGGAGCTATCTTCTTTGCTGTAAATGTCTTACACCGTTTTTTTACGTGTAATAAAGGGGGAGTAGCAGGAGTAATACGGGGCAATTGCAGGTGTTGGCTAGTTTTGTTGTTTTTTTCTGGAAAATGACGGCAAAATAAGAGAAAATACTAGGCTGTTTATAGTTGTATGATGGCAAATTGTGCGTTTGCATTGATCTAACCTGTTTAACAACAGGTTTTTATATATAGCATAGAAGGAATAGTTTGATGAGTTTGAAGATTTGGCTAGATGACAAGCTGGTTGATCAGGAAAAAGCTGTTGTTTCGGTTTTTGACCATGGTCTGCTTTATGGTGACGGCGTTTTTGAAGGCACCCGAGTTTACAATGGTAAGGTGTTTGAGCTGGATGCGCATGTTGATCGTCTTTTTGTCTCTGCCGATGCTATTCGTTTGAAGATTGCACAGACGAAGGAAGAGGTTAAAGCTCGTACCATTGAAACTGTTAAGGCTAATAATATAACTGACGGCTATATTCGTACAATTGTTACTCGTGGCGTAGGTACTCTTGGTCTCAACCCGCTAACATGTCATAAGCCGGTTCTGATCATTATTGCATCTAATATTCAGTTATATCCGCAGGAGCTGTATGAAAATGGCCTGAAGGTTATCAGTGCCAATACGGTGAGGAATCATCCGCTTAGTATTCCGCCGCAGATAAAGAGCTTGAATTACCTGAATAATATCTTCGCTAAGCTGGAAGCTCTTGATAATGGTGTTTTCGAAGCTGTGATGTATAATCATATGGGTTATGTGGCCGAAGCAACTGGTGACAATATTTTCATCGTTAAAGACGGCGTAATATATACACCTCCTGTATCTTCTGGTTCGCTTGATGGTATTACTCGCAGAGTGGTAATGAAACTGGCCCAGGAAAATGGATATCAGGTAGTAGAAAGAGATATGGTTAAGTTTGACTTGTATACTGCTGATGAGTTCTTCCTTTCTGGTACTGCAGCAGAAGTAATACCGGTAGTTGAGATCGATGGCAGAGTAATAAAAAATGGCAAGCCTGGGTCTGTAACCAGAGAGCTGATGGAAGTGTTTGATAAGTATGTCCGCAGTTAAGGGTTTTGAGCTAGGGTTATGTTGATTATAATAACGGGTGAGCTGTCTTAGGCTTACCCGTTTCTTTTATGTGGTGGTTTTTATATGGGTGGGATCTTAAAAGGCTATTTACAAGAGCATCTGGAAGTTGTCAGGGGCAGGTTGGAGCAGTTTTGCAGTTGTGAGCTGACAGAAGCTGATGAACTGACCAGGCTGGCGACATCAAGGGAAGGTAAGCTTATCAGGCCGTCGCTGGTGATTTTGAGTGGATTGTGTCTGGAAGGTCTCAACGATGATCATTATACAATAGCTGCTGTAATAGAGATGTTTCATATCGCCTCTTTGCTGCATGATGATGTTCTCGACAAGGCGGATACCCGTCGCCATGAGCCATCGGTTAATTATCTCTTTGGTAATAAGGCGGCTGTATTGTTAGGCGATCTATTAGTGGCTTGTGCGGTTAAGGCTGCGGCTACGGTAGAAAGGCCTGGCGAACCAGAAGGTATTGTAGATATCGTAAGTAGTACCTGTGAGGGTGAGCTGGTACAGCAGCGAAATTGCGGCAATTTTGATTTGAGTGAGCAGAAGTATTTTGAAATTATAAGCCGCAAAACCGGGGCGCTGCTGGCGGGTAGTATTGTTCATGGTGTACGGCTGGCGGGAGCAGATGAAGCTATCTGTGTAAAAGCCAGAGAAGTTGGAATAGATTTTGGTTTAGCGTTTCAGATAATGGATGATGTTCGCGATATAATCAGTCCGGTAGATGAATCAGGAAAAACCGGAGGTACTGATTTTCTGCAAGGTAAGCTTACTTTGCCACTAATCCATCATATTTCATGTGTTGGTGGAGAGGCGGTCGAGTTTATCAGCAGTAATGCATCTGTCAGCTATAGTAAAGATGTTCAACAGGAACTGGTAAAAAGATTAAACTCGACTGGTAGTCTGGAATATGCCTGTGAGCAGGCAGTTTCTTATATGCAATCTGTTCGGCAATTTGTAGATAGATTACCAGGTAAAAAAGCGGTTCAGGCATTTACAGAGCTAGCCGATATGGTGCTTGCCAGATAGATTGACTGTTATATGTAGAGTGAAACAATAATGAATATTATGAGAGCATGTGAGAATTGGTCTGGTTTCTTTTGTATTTTACATAACTTTTGTTAAATGGCAGGAAAATAATATTTATGATGGTTTCTCCTGTTATTTAGCTGATTATTTGGGATTGGGTGAATGTTTAAAATATGTGTAAATGTGCGTGGGAGCAAGCCAAAAAGCTAATGTCCAATAATAACATTTGTGGGGATCAAAAAAGGGGAGAAATGCGGATGAGAGGATTCGAACCTCCACGAGCTAATGCCCACTAGCACCTGAAGCTAGCGCGTCTGCCAGTTCCGCCACATCCGCAGCGAGATTCATAATATTATCCAGCAAAGGCTTATCTGTCAAGATTTGTTTTATGTTTTTTTAGGTTGGATTAAAATATATGTAAAAATGTATATTTTAGTTAAGCTGTGTTTGCAATTGACGATAATAGTGATAATATAGGTAATATGTGAGGAAGGAACCGATCGTATTGATCATTCTGAATTAGAGGATTGGATTGGCCAGGTAATCATATATAACAAAGCGATTACTTTGAGCCATGTTCGGAAGGATTTGGAAAATGGCAGGTTATGTAGAAAATATAGAGACTTCATGTGGATCGCCAAGGCTGCCGTCATTGCCGGGGCGTTTGGCAATAGTTGAAAAGATCATGTCAGACTCGATCTGCGATGAGGTTGTAAAGAAATATCGCCCTCGGGCCCAGTTTACATTCTTTTGCGGTGAAGAGCCTGAGAGCCTGGCTGGAAGAGAAGGGCAGCTGGAGCTGGTAGGACGCTGTCTGGAATGGTTTGTATTTGACTATGTTATTCCAGATCTATGTCAGACTCCTGCTCAATACTGGTTCAGCAGAAACAGTATGCGTCTGAGCAAAGAGGCTCGCCATGATGCGGCAGATTGTCTTAACTATCAGACCAGTGTTTTCGAGATAGTAGAGGTTCATCCGATCTCAGGTTTTGTAGCTATTGATCTATTAAGAAACGGTAAGACTTACTTTGTTGATGAGCATGTTATTAATGATCAGATCGAGCCAGGGCAGATGCTGCTGGGTCGTCTATTCCCACATCATGATAACTATTCATTGTCTGGTATGGCTACGATAATGGACAATAGTGCCTGTCGTCAGGTTAGGCATATGATCAAATCTGGCAGGCTGAAAACTGATACCCTGCTTGAGGATCTTGACGGGCTGGAGCTGGAAAACCTTTACGGTCGCAGCTTAATGAGGATTGATAAGTTATCAACCGATTCGCTTGCAGATAGGGTTTGTAATTATTTGGATATAACCGGCTCGGAGATGGATATTGAAGGATTGAAAGATTTTGTTTGCGAAGCTGATGACCCGGTTGTGGCAGCGGTGAATTTCTGTCGGGAAACCAAGATAGAATGTCGTCATGAGATAGAGCTTATGATCGCTTATATAATGAACTTCTGGTTCAAGGCTCAGAGCTTCTAAGACGGCTAAATGAAATAGAAAAATTAAAAAAGGTTCCATCTGTTACAGTGGAACCTTTTTTTATTACTTACGATTATTAGACAGTTGGGTCATTGCCGTATAGGTATAGATTATTCGCCATCTGGTAGTCGATGATCTCTTCTGGTTTGAAGAAGATAGCGATCTCTCTTGCAGCAGATTCGAGGCTGTCTGAGCCGTGAACGAGGTTGAATCCACCATTGGACAAGTCACCTCTTATTGTACCTGGCTGAGCTTTGTCGCCAAAGGTTGATCCCATAACAGCTCTGACAATATTAACCGCCTTAGGACCTTGTATTACCAGAACCACAGAAGGGCCGTCAGTCATATATTCTCTAATTCTTGGGTAAAAAGGTTTTTCTACGTGTTCGGCGTAGTGTTGAGCAGATATTTCATTAGTTATCTGCATAAGCTTGCAGCCAACAACCTGCATACCCTTATTTTCAAAACGTGAAATAATTGTACCGATAAGCCCTCTTTGTATTGCGTCGGGCTTGACTATTACTAATGTGCGTTCCATAGCAGCTTCTCCTGTAAGGTGCTTGTATTACTATATGAATAAAAAACGGCAAGGCCGAAATGCCCTTCAACCTTGCCGATTATTTAACGCTCATAATATAAGCCACGATAGGGCTGTTGTCTAGACTTTTTCGCCGCCAAGCTCGTCAAGTCTTCTTTCGAGAGCTTCATGCTGAGCTAACAGGTTAACCGGCATTCTATCGCCGAACTGCTTGAAGTATTCAGCAACACCGACCATTTCAGCTTTCCAGTCTTCAGGATTGATCTCGAACAGTTTTGTCATTGTTTCCTGGTCGATATCGATACCGGACATATCAATGTCGTTTAGTTTCGGAATGAAACCGATAGCAGTCTTGTCAGCGTCAACATCATGACGACATCTGGCCAGAATCCATTCAAGAACTCTGAGGTTTTCGCCGAAGCCAGGCCACATGAACTTACCGTTTTCATCCTGACGGAACCAGTTAACGTGGAAAATTTTCGGCTGCCATCTCATACGAACACCCATTCTCAGCCAATGTTCAAAGTAATCGGCCATATTGTAACCACAGAACGGCAGCATTGCCATTGGGTCGCGTCTTACTTCGCCGAGTTTACCAACCTGGGCTGCAGTACGTTCAGATGCCATAGTCGCACCCATATATACACCATGCTGCCAGTCAAATGCTTCGTAAACCAATGGAGCCAGTTTCGCACGACGGCCACCGAATATAATAGCAGAGATAGGTACACCATGATGGTGTTCAGTACGGAAAGAGTGGCTAGGACACTGTTCCAGTGGGGCAGTAAAGCGGCTGTTAGGATGTGCACCAGGGATTTTCTTACCGTCGGCATCGGTCATGCCAGGCTTCCATGGGTTGCCTCTCCAGTCGATAGCACCTTCAGAGGCAGGTTCGCCGTCGCCGTCTTCCCACCATACAGTGCCGTCTGGATTAAGTACGACGTTAGTGAAGATAGTATTTTTCTGAACAGTTTTAACAGCACTTGGGTTTGATTTGCTGTTGGTACCAGGAGCAACGCCAAAGAATCCGTTTTCCGGGTTGATCGCCCAGAGTCTGCCGTCGGTATCAATTCTCATCCACGAGATATCATCACCCACGGTCCAGATCCTGTAGCCTTTAGACTTTAGACCTTCCGGCGGGATAAGCATAGCCAGGTTAGTCTTACCACAGGCACTTGGGAAAGCTGCGGCAACGTATTCGATCTTGCCGTTTGGTTCTTCAATACCCAGGATGAGCATATGTTCAGCCATCCACATTTCTTTGCGAGCCAGATGACTGGCGATACGCAGAGCGAGGCATTTTTTACCGAGCAGCACGTTTCCGCCGTAACCACTGTTAACTGACCAGATAGTGTTATCTTCTGGGAAGTGTAGGATAAGGCGTTTTTCGATATCCAGGTCGGCTTTACTGTGCAGGCACTTGGTGAATTCGCCATTTGTGCCAAGGGCTTCCAGTACAGCATTGCCAACTCTTGTCATGATGATCATGTTAAGAACAACGTAAATACTGTCGGTGAGCTCGACACCAATTTTACTAAATGGAGAGCCGACAGGTCCCATGCTGAAAGGAACGACGTACATGGTACGCCCTTTCATAGAGCCGTTAAAGTATTCGCCAGCCTTGCGATATCCTTCGTCCGGGCTCATCCAGTTATTATTTGGTCCGGCATCATCTTTAAGCGGAGTACAGATAAAGGTCAGATGTTCAACGCGGGCAACATCGTTTTCTGCGGTCTTATGATATAGACAGCCAGGCAGAATTTCCTGATTAAGTTTGATAACCTCGCCAGATTCGCAAGCTTCTTCGGTAAGAGCATCTTTTTGTGCAGTGCTGCCGTCAACAAGGACAATGTTGTCCGGCTGGCACATTTGAGCCATTTTGTCAATCCATTCATTTAATGCTGTATGCGCAGTTAAACCCATTTTTCTTACTCCTGAAAATAGAATTACTAGTTACGTTTATATTTTATTATTTGCGTTAATTTTATATAGAAAATGTATTTTATCTCTCGCGGCATAATAGATCATAGCCAAATGATAGTAGTTTGTTAATTATGTTTTGTCAAGCTTTTGTTGGCTAATAAATAAGTTATCTGACCTTGTATTTTGTCATAAATCTATCTGATACTGATGTTTATAGTGTTTTCTAATTAAGTCACCACATTTATGCGTCGATATTTATTCAGAATACATTTAATTGTGTATGAATATTTTATGTGCAAATACTTAAGGTGCTAATGTACAAGGAGTTATATTTTATGGAAAAACGGAGTTACAGCCATATTTTCCTGAATTCTGTATGTTACAATACAATGATAGCATTACTTACATGTATTAGCATGGTTTTTGCGTCTGATAATAGCGTTGATATCACTATTGGTAATGATATTGACGGTTTGGGCAGTGATATAGTAGAAAATGAATTGCTATTATTTGAAGATATGCCGCTGGTGTATTCGGTGTCCAGATCAGCCCAGGAGATAGATGATCTTTCGATCCCTGTGAACGTTATAACGGCAGATGATATTCATTATTCGGGTTTTACCAGTATCCCAGAGGCTTTAAGTTATAGTCTGGGTGTTGATATACTTCCGTCGAGCAGAAATGAATATCGTATGTGTATGGAAGGTATCAGGTTCTCGTTCTTTGACAGGACGGTTACGCTGATCAATGGTCGCAATGTAAATAGTGTCGTTACCGGCGGTACAAATTACATGGCAATCCCTGTATTTATGGAAGATATTGACAGGATAGAGGTTGTAAGGGGTGCAGGCGGAGCGGCCTGGGGTACAAATGCCTTTAATGGTGTAGTGAATATAGTTACCAAGCGTCCAGAAGATATGCTTGGCTTTATGTATACAGGAACATTTAATGAATATGGTGATAGTTATAATCACTTCAGATGGGCAGAAATGAAAGATAGCTGGCAATGGCGAATTTCATCTGGCTATAGTGCCTGGACAACAACAGAAGATGCAGTTCATAATGACGATTTCACTTCAAACGATTTTGCTGCGATACGTAATCTTGATAGTGAGCTGATAATTGGCCTGAGTGATCTTACGGAATTGTCTTTTGGTGCTGCCTGGCTAAGGTCAAGGATGGGCGGGCGGTTCCAGCCAACACTGGCGACCTACTTTGACCCTACTGCACCATTTGTAGACAGGGTGAATAAGTCTGAATATCAGAGGTATTATGCCAAGCTGGAACGTAAGAAATATGATGACTACAGTTTCTATTTGCAGGTGTATAGTAATACAACACATTTAGATGAGCTGGTAGGTTTTCGTACCCGGACGATGGAAAATGACTTTGAAGGTCAGTTAGATCTGGATCTTGATAATCATAATTTATTGGTAGGTATTAACGCTCGTCAGTATAAGCTTGAATCATTGAGTAATCAGTATTCGTTCCAGTTTAATGAAAAAGACTATGATGATTATCAGGCTGGTATGTTTTTGATCGATCGCTGGTCAGTAAGTGATAACCTTGACATTGAGGGTCAGATACGTAATGACTATTTCTCAAATCGAGATGCTTGTGACTGGTCGGGCAGATTGTCAGTTATTGATCATTTAGATGAAGAGTATAATCAGAAGCTTCGTTTAAGTGTAGCTCGTTCATTTAGGGCTGGAAGTTTTGGTTGGAAAGACACATATTTTCTTGACGTAAGAACAGACCCGGAAGCAAAGAATGAAGAGCTTGTCTCTTATGAAGCAGGTTATAGTATTGAGCCTACAGGCAATATTCATCTTGATCTAAATTCATATTATAGGAAATATAAAGACCTGCTAGGCACCTCAATTGCGTTTGATCCTCTGGGCGGTATGTCGCTGTATATGAGTAATAACTGCGATATGGATGTTCTGGGAGTAGAGGCCAAACTGGGTTTGAATTATACGAAGTATTCAGCTGATTTTTGGATGTCGTATGATGATCAGAAGTTTTATGAGTTGGCTACAAGTACATCATCTGCTTATCCTGCTAACCTTAAGGCAGGAGTTAATTGTCGTTATGAATTATCTTCACTTTGGACGGCAAGTGCAAACTTTAAATACAGTGGTCGTACATTAGATACACGTGATGAGGATTATCTTGATAAGTATAGTCTGTGTACAGTGGCATTTACCCGGAAGCTAAATGGCGGCAGGGGCGACTTAACCTTTGGTGTTAGTAATCTGTTTGATGATACTTGTGCTCTCTGGCAGAATTCAGATGAGCTGGATAATTCAATAGGAAGAACGTTTTTTGGGAGAATACAGGTCAAGTTCTGATCTTAGGATATAGTATAAATAATGTTTACCAGATTTTTGACAACTATAATGACAGTTTTAGTTCTATGCGGTTGCGTGCTCGCAGCTGATAGTGCTAATTTAGCTGTTATTCTTCAAGAAGGCAACGAGGAATATGAAGTTGCACTTGAGGAGTTTGTCCATCAGGTGGATAATACTGAGATAAAGTGCAGTGTTATGACATGCAGTGATGTTGAGAAAGCTGGTGAATTGAATTATGCCGTTTACGACATGTTTGTTGTGATCGGTTCGAAAGCAGCTCTTGCAGTACAGGATAATGTGCCTCGTGGTATTCCTGTAGCGTACTGTATGGTCTATTCGCCTGAAAAGGTAGGTCTTACCTCTGAGCCGGTTAATTTTGGTATATCACTGCGAGTTAGTGTTAGTGACCAGATCGGGCTTGTTCGTCAGGTGCTGCCATATAGCAAGACAATGGTCACATTTATTAATCAGACCCAGTTTAGCAGGCAGGATTGGCCGCTTACGGAGTGGCCGGAGTCTCCAGATTATATGACAGTAATTGTACCGGACGAAATACGCAATTCTGAAAGAGCTGGTCATGTTAAAAGACTGATCAATACATCACCAGATGTTATCTGGACATATCCAGATTCAAATGTCTTTCATATGATAACAATGAAGATGGTTTTACTAGAGTCTATAAGACGTAAGATTCCGGTTTTTGGCTACTCTGAGAATGTTGTTAAAGCAGGTGCACTAATGGGAGTGACTGTAGAGTCACGGGATCAGGGTAGGCAATTGGCAGAGATGGTCAGAGCTGTTATTGCAGGTGAAGAGCTGGTAGAGAGGCATAGAAATGCAAGTTTTAAGCCGGTATTTAACCTGGCGGTAGCTGATATTATTGGGGTAGAGATCCCTGAGAATATTTTGTCGCAGGCGAAATATGTTTATGGCAGATAACTGTATAACATAAATATTGAGAAGATAATAGATTGTTAAAAAGGACACCAGATGTTTAGGTTTCTGAGAAAAAAAGGACTGCTGGTAAAGGCCACAGCTGCGGTGGTTGCAATTGTGAGTTTGGCTCTTATTGCAGTTACTGTAGTTGGTTCAGTGCGTATTTACAGTTTTGTATTGGAAGACTGTAAGCGTGAAGCATCCAATTATGCCGCGCAGATGGGCAAGATGGTCGAGTTGCCGCTGGTTGTTGAAAATACTGAAGAGCTTGATCAGCAGGTATTTTCATTTGGTCAGATACCGCATATGCTCTTTGTTCTTATATACAATTCAAAAGATGAGCTTGTTTCCAGTTATATCAAAAATGAATACGCTTACAACCGATACCAATCAGGCGTTGAAGAAAATAGTGCGTTTTGGGTACAGGAAATGCCGGTTGTTCTTGCTAATGTGGTAGGTGGTTATAGTCCAGATGCAGAGACTCCAGAAAGTCTGGCATCTGAACATTCTCTGGTCGGAGACAATGTTGAAGCGGTAGGCAAAGTGGTTTTGGGCTTATCCAAAAATGTGGTAGATAAGGCTTTTCGTGGTTATTGCTACAGTATGGTTTCGATAAGTCTGGTAGTACTGTTGGTAAGTTCGCTGGTGACCATGTTTATTGTCAAATACATGGTTAATAAGCTGGAATTGCTTATAGCTGCCAGTCGCAGGATAGCCCGCGGCGACCTTGATTTTGATATGGGACATCTCGAAGGAGATGATGAGCTTGGTTCTTTGGCAACCTCGTTTAAGAAGATGAGAGATGCTATTTGTGACCGTGACAGGGAGCTCAGGGAGCTTAACAGCTCGCTGCAAAGGCAGGTTGAAACACGTACCGTGGAGCTTGTTGAAGCGAATGAGAAGTTAAGAGATGAAATGGTAAGCAGGGTGAAATACCAGTGCCGTTTACAGGAAAGTGAACAGCTTTTCCGTTCTCTATATGAATCTTCTCAGGATGCAGTATTGTTGATTAATGAAAGTTTCAGAATATTTGATTGTAATGACAGGGCTTTGGAACTGTTTGGCTGCAAGAGTCGCTCAGATGTTCTTAATATGAGTCCGGTGGACTTTTCGCCGGAAAGACAACCTTGTGGTATCGAGTCTGCGATCCTTTTCCAGAAAACTTTAAGTTCTGCGGTGTTTAAGGGCAGTCACAGGTTCGAATGGGAATTCCGTGATGAAGAAAAGCGTTCTGTTGAATGTGAAGTATGCTTCTCTGCTATGACAGTAAATGATCGCAGGGTTATTCAGGCGGTTATTCGCGATATTACCAAGCAGAAACGTCACGAGCAGGTTCTGAAAATGGCTAAGGAACAGGCGGAGGCAGCGAATAAATCCAAGAGTGAATTTCTTGCCTGTATGACCCACGAGATCAGAACCCCGATGAATGGTATTATCGGTATGTCTGAGCTTTTGGAGAAAACCGGGCTTAGTGATAAGCAGGTTAATTATGTCGACGTATTGAAGTCTTCAGCTACTCTTATGTTAGATCTGATCAATTCTATATTAGATTTCTCTAAGATAGAAGCTGGTAAGATGGAGCTTGATGAGTATTCATTTAATTTGAAGAGTTCTATCGAAAATAATATGAGGGTATTAAGCTCTGTGGCCTCTAAGAAAGGTGTGACCTTAAAGTATAACTATGATGGTGAGGGAATAGAGCATGTATATGGTGACGAAGGTAAGCTTAGGCAGGTACTTCTTAACCTTATTGGAAATGCTATTAAGTTCTCAAATGATCAGGGTGATCCACAGATTACCGTCTCTTGTGAGCTGATTGACCATGAAGATGATATTGCCTTGTTTACCTTTACTGTTACCGATAATGGTATTGGTATTCCTCATGAGCAGCAGGAGAAGCTGTTCTCAGCGTTTACCCAGGCAGATTCAACTACTACTCGTAAGTACGGTGGGACTGGTCTTGGCCTTGCGATCAGTAAAGGTCTGGTTAAACTTCTGGGTGGTAATATTGGTGTGGTAAGTAACTATGGTGAAGGTTCTTCGTTCTGGTTTACCGCTTGCTTCAGGGTGATCGATAAAGCAGAAGTGGAGACGGTTGAATCCAGTGTTGTAAATGAAGTAATTGGTCAGGAAGTTGTTGACGGTACAGGTATGAAAGTGCTTGTAGTTGAGGATAATGAAGTAAATCAGATGGTGGTTGTAGAAATGCTCAAGCAGTTGCACTGTGAGGTTCGGGTTGCTGAGCATGGTCTGGAAGCACTTGAGATCGTTCGTGATTTCGATTGTGATATTATTCTTATGGACTGTCTCATGCCGGAAATGGATGGCTATGAGGCAACTCGTCAGATTAAAACTCTTATTGCCAATGGCGGCTTGAAGTGGTGTGATCCATCACATAATCTACCTATAATTGCCCTGACCGCGAATATGAGAGGCAGTGACAGGGAAAAGTGCGTTGAAGCAGGTATGGATGACTTTATGGGTAAGCCATTCTTGTTTGAGGAGCTTGTTGGTATGCTTCTGGAGTATGTTCCGCATAAAACTACCAGTGTTCCAGCGTCAGCTGTAAGCAGTTCATCTGAAGTGCAGTCAGATGCCGGAAATGATGGTTCTGAGGTTGTTTCTAACGGTTCTGGTGATAATGTTATAAATAACGTTGGTGCTGATAATCAGGCGGAACAATCTGCCGCAGAGTATGGTTCTGGTGGAGTTGATGAAAAACAGAAATCACCAGAACATTATGCAGGGGAAGAAGATATGATACCGATAAAAGTTGATGAGTTCCTTGATAGATGTATGGGGAATATCGATTTGTTTGATAGAATGCTTGATAAATTTGAAGAGCAGGTTGAGATTAATTTTACTAATCTGATTGAATACCTTGAAAGCGAAGATGTAGAATCTGTTAGAAGAGTAGCTCATACCGTTAAGGGTATGGCGGCTAATACTTCGGCAGTAGATCTTATGGTTGTAGCTGCTCGCGTAGAGGAACTGGCCAAAATAGGTGAGCTCGATACTGTTAAAAATTATATGAATGAGCTGCAATCTGAGATAAAGAAATGTTTGGAATACATACCGGAGGCTAAAGATGTCGGAAGAAAACAAAGTTAAGATATTGATCGCCGACGATAATGAGATGGACTTGTGTCTGCTGGAGAATATGCTTCTGCAGCACAATTATATTCCATTAAAAGCGACCAATGGGCAAGAGGCTTTGGATGTCCTCAATGGCGACGATGAATGCCAGATGGTCATTACAGACTGGGACATGCCACTTATGAACGGACCAGAGCTGTGTCGGAAGATCAGAAAGAATATATCGAATTATGTGTATATTATTATCCTTACTGCAAGTAGTTCTCGTGGTTCGGTGGTGGAAGGTCTGGCCGCAGGTGCAGATGATTATATTGTCAAGCCATTTAACCCGGCAGAGCTTGCGGTACGTTTGCTTGCTGGTCGTAGAGTTGTGAATCTTGAGAGTCATGAACTTCTGATTTATGCAATGGCTAAACTTGCTGAATCTCGTGACCCGGAAACAGGTTTCCATCTTGAGAGAGTGAGAAACTATTGCAGGGTTCTGTCGCTTAATTTATATGAAAATGGCAAGTATCCAGAGGTGATTGACCCGGACTTTATCCGTCTTATGTACAATACCAGTCCAATGCATGATATTGGCAAGGTTGGAATTCCAGATAGGATATTGCAGAAACCGGGAAGGCTCACTCCAGAGGAATTTGAGCTTATGAAACAGCATACGGTTATTGGCGGAGAGACCCTTGAAGCGGCTCTGAATGAGTTTCCGCATGCCAGATATCTCAGGGTAGCGTATGATATTGCTATTTCACATCATGAAAAGTGGAACGGTGCAGGTTATCCTTCCGGGCTTGCCGGTCAGGACATACCGATCAGTGCCAGAGTTATGGCGGTAGCGGATGTTTATGATGCATTAACATCAAAGAGAGTGTATAAAGACGCATTTTCCCATGAAAAGGCGTGTGGCATAATTGTAGGTGATAGCGGTACTCATTTTGATCCAACCATTATAGAATCGTTTTCACTGGTTGCAGAGCTCTTTAACGAGATTCGCGGCAGCTATGAAGATGTGTTATGTGAGGTGTAGGCAGCTGTTTTTCCTTACGGTATAACGATGGTCGCGTTAGCCGTAAGGGTATTACATTGAGTGCGAGTGTTTTAACTCTTTTTGATAGTATTACTTGCTTGATAATTCCACTTAAAGCCATTAAAATCCTGTTTCCTGTTGTTTCAGGACTTTGAGATAGCTGTTAGAATACAGTGTCAGTTAGATGAATATTGTAGAAAGGATTACAAATGGCTTTTAATCAACCAAGAATTGGTATTATCGGAGGCTCTGGCCTGGGACAGGCTATGACAGAGCAGACTCAGGGTCAGGAACATTATTTTGAAACTCCGTTTGGAAAGCCTTCCGCTCCGATCATTACTTCAGAGATCAATGGTGTGCCAATTGCCTATTTGTCTCGTCATGGTAGGGGGCATGTTTTTAATCCTTCTGTAATTCCTTATAAAGCCAATATTTATGCGTTAAAGATGCTGGGCGTGACAAGCATTATTGCCAGTGGAGCTGTCGGTTCTCTGGTAGAAGAGGTTGAGCCGAAGCATTTGGTAATACCAGACCAGGTTATAGATAAGACATTTAAGCGTGAAAATACCTTCTTTGACGATGGTATTGTTGCTCATGTTGATTTTGCCTGGCCGTTTTGTGATAAGCTCCGTCAGTTACTGATGAGTGTTGCAGATAAGGTTGAAACCAAGGTTCACAGGTCAGGTACGTATGTATGTATGGAAGGGCCTCAGTTCTCTACTCGTGCAGAATCATTGATGCACCGTAGTTGGGGGGCGGAACTAATTGGTATGACTTGTATGCCTGAGGCTCGTCTGGCACGTGAGGCAGAAATGTGCTATGCTTTGGTTGCTTTGCCGACAGATTATGATTGCTGGAAAGAGCCAAAAGGCGATGTAGATAAGCATAAGCTAATAGCAGAGATCATTGGCAACCTGAATGAGGCTACTAATAATGCTATCGAGCTGATCAAAGCTGCCGTTTCGTCGGCAGGAGACTTATTAGAGCAGTCATGCGAGCATCATAGTGCTTTAGAACTGGCTATCTGGTCAGATAAGAGCAAAATGCCAGCAGA
This sequence comes from Sedimentisphaerales bacterium, assembly GCA_963667715.1. Taxonomy (GTDB): domain Bacteria; phylum Planctomycetota; class Phycisphaerae; order Sedimentisphaerales; family SM23-30; genus JAFGDI01. The sequence goes on from OY763926.1 coordinate 966,818, forward strand.
AACAGCCGAAAAACTCGAGCTTTTGATCAAAAAATATATTTGAGCATAAGTGTTTTATAATGTATAATTTATCTAGGTAGTTGGTGTTCCCAACGTTCATCAAAAATCAGCATATTTAGGGTATGTTTTGGGGTGATGACGGTATCGTTTTACTCTCTGGGGAGAGTTCAGGTGTCGTTTTGTTATCACGCCGTATAAATTTATTCGTTCTGTTTTGCTGGCCAGGCTGGCATTATACAATCAGAATACTATTGGAAATGGAATAAATTGCCAACTTTATATATATCACAAGGCTCTGACAAGGGTAGAACATATCCGGTAAATGAATCACCAGCTATTATTGGTCGTAATAGCCCTGATGTACCTCTTACCGATAATACCGTTTCCAGGCGACATGCAGAACTCATCAGCAAGACAGATGATTGCTGGGTTATCAGGGATCTGGGAAGTGCTAACGGCACTTATGTAAACGGTGTAAAGCTATCAGGCTTTATGGATCTCAAGCAGGGTGACCAGGTTCGTTGCGGTGCTACTTTGATCGTTTTCGGTCAGAAAAAAACCGGCAGCGGTGTTACGGTCGATCCGGTAGGTTTGCAGATCGATTCAAACGGTAACCTGATCGAGTCATCCATTATGGCTACGACCCCAGGGCTAGATGATTCAGTTATTATTGCTGGTCCTGAGACATCCTCTGCTGTTGGCAACCTCAGACTGCTTTATGAGCTTTCTACTACTATTAACTCAATCTTTGATGAAGAGCAGCTGCTCGAGAAGGTAATGGATATTGTTTTTGATAATCTTCCAGCCGATCGTGGTTTTATTCTGCTTAGAGAAGATGAGAGTAAGCCAATAGTTCCTGTTGCAATTCGCTATCGGGACGAATCTCAGAAGGATTCTGGTAAAATAGCAGTTAGTCATACAATTGTAGAACATGCAATCGAAAAGCGTGAGGGTGTTATATGTACCAATGCTATGCGTGACCCTCGTTTTGCCAAAGGTGAGAGCGTGCATAATTTTGCTATTCGCTCAGCCTTATGTGTACCTATTGCAGTAAGAAATAATGTTATGGGTGTTATTTACGTTGATACTACCATGGCTACTAATACATATGCAGGTGAGCAGTTAGAACTTCTGACTGCGATTGGTTATCAAACCGGTCTGGCTATTGAAAATGCCCGTTTGTATCATAGTGGAGTAAAGGCTGAAAGGCTGGCGGCTACGGGTGAAACAGTAGCATATATTTCACATGGTATAAAAAATATTCTCCAGGGTATGCAGAGTGCTGCCGATCTGGTAGATATGGGTTTTCATAAGAAAAAGCCGGAAATGGCTGAAAAAGGCTGGAAAGTCGTAAAAAGGAACCAGACCCGCGTACAGAACCTTATGCTTAATATGCTTGCTTTTAGTAAGGTGCGCAAGCCAAATAAGGAAATGGCACAGCTTAACCATCTGGTTTCTGAAACGGTGGATATGCTCAGTGAAAATGCCCATCAGAAGGGCGTTGGTCTGTTTTCTGACCTGGACAATCATCTGCCGCCGATACCTATCGATTCTGACGGTATACAGCAGGTATTGCTTAACCTTATCCTGAATGCATTTGATATTCTTGAATCAGGTGAGGGGGTTATTACTGTTAAGACCTCATTTAATGTTGTCAAAGGCAATGCTTTGCTTATTGTCAGTGATAATGGTCCTGGTATTGAGCAATCGCAATTGGCTGATATCTTTACCGCGTTCCATTCGAGTAAAGGCCACGGCGGAACAGGTTTGGGATTGGCGGTTGTGAAAAAGATCGTAGAAGAGCACGGCGGTACTGTTAGTGTGGACAGTAAGAGTGATGAAGGAACAACTTTCACTATCACTCTACCGACAGCTACAACTATAAGCAGTGGCGAGACTGCGAGCGATACCGTTTAAAAATAAGAATATAATTTACTTAATAGTAATTATTTAAGACTGTCTGGTGAATTGATTTTCAAAAATTGATTTGCCAGACAGTTTTTTTTCGCTATAGTTTAATTGGCTAGTTTAATTAGAAAGTTGAACTAGCCAGTTAAACTGCTGACAATGACAATTAAATATGGAGTAATTAACGCTTATGAAAAGGCGAAGGACCGATGGATTGGAGACCCGGCAGGATATTCTTGCTGCGGCATGTAAAGTCTTTGCTGAAAAGGGTTTTAGAGATGCCAGAAATCAGGATATCAGTAAGGCGGCAGGAGCAAACAGTGCTTCAATAAACTATCATTTTGGTAGTAAGGAGAATCTGTATATAGAGGCTTGGAAGTATTGCTTTACAAAAGCCACTGAAAAATATCCTTTTGATGGTGATGTACCACAGGATTCAACAGCCGAAGAGAAACTTTACGGTGTGGTTTTATCACTAATACACCGTATGTCAGATCCTGAGACCTACGATCTGGACTATTTGCATCGAGAAATGGCAAGCCCTACTGGTTTATTAGAAGAGCCATTTTTTGAATGTTTACTGCCTTTTGAAGAGTATATGCTGAATTTGCTTACCGAGCTTTTAGGTTCGAAGGCAGGGTTGAAAGAGCTATGTTTCTGCCGAATGATGGTTGTAGCCCAGTGTATGGGGCCATTGATGCATATCAGGCGGCAGAGGCGTGGTCAGTCTTCACCACCGCATGTTGAGGTTATTCTAAAAGAGTATAGTCTGGAAGAGCTGGCAAAAACTCTGGCCAAGTTTACACTCGACGGCATAAATGGTATCAATGAGCGATAATAACTCCAAAATGAATGTTTCTATTGTCAGGAATAGTTATGAACAAGAAAAGAATAGTTAGCAGGTTAAAGTGTATATCCGCTTTAATTCTGTTGTTGGTCATAGCTGGTTGTAAGCCAGTGGGGCCAGATTACCAATCTCCAGATCCAAATACTTCACTTCAGTGGCAAGCTACAATGCAAAATGGCTTGCAGGATCAGGCCCCTGATCCCAATGCTCTTGCTGGATGGTGGCGCGGTTTTAATGATCCTATACTTACACAGCTTATTGACAGGGCAGTTGCTGGTAATCAAAATCTTAAGTCGGCATATTCAAGAGTATTGCAGGCCAGAGCGGTATTGTCACTTGATAGTAGTGAGTTGTACCCCCGATTTGACCTTGGCGGTTCAGGGCAGTGGATGCGAACCAATGAGTTAAATACCCTTACACGTCGGGTTGAAAGGGTAAACAGGGAAACATATTCTACCGGGATCGACAGTCGCTGGGAGATAGATGTTTTTGGTGGCGTACGTCGTACTCTGGAAGCAGCCCGGGCAGATCTTGATATGAGCCGTGCTCAACTTTACGATGTGCTTGTCTCTCTTTCTGCTGAGGTGGCAGTGAACTATATTCAGGCCCGTCAGTATCAGGCACAGATAGATGCAGTAAAGCAAAGCCTTGAGCTTCAGCAGGAATCATATGAGATGACCAGTTGGCGAAGTGAGGCTGGTTTGGGTGATGAACTTTCCGTCAATCAGGCATTGTATAATCTGGAAAACTCCAGGTCGCAGCTTCCCGCCTTAAATAGTGCATTTGTACTTACTTGTAACCGTATTGCGGTATTGCTTGGAGAGAAGCCAGGAAGCATTCAGGAGGAGATGAGTGAGCATAAGCCTGTGCCGGGGTTGCCAGGTACGGTCGCTGTTGGAGTGCCGGCGGATATTATCCGACGTCGTCCAGATATTCGTCGGGCGGAAGCGGCTTTTGCTGTGCAAACCGCTAGAATTGGTGTAGCAACCGCCGATCTTTATCCTAAGTTTTTTCTAACCGGTTCGATAACCGCTAGTGCATCAACATTTCATCAGATGGGTGAGAATGTCGGTGATCATTCCCAATGGTATATACAGGGCGGCCCGCAGGTTAGCTGGAATATATTTGATGCAGGTGCTGTAAGGCAAAATATAAAGATACAGAGCCTACAGCAGGAACAGGCATTGCTGAATTATGAAAAGGCTGTATTGCTGGCACAGGAGGAGGTGGAGAATCTGCTAACTGCCTATGCCGATGAGCAGGAAAGGCATATCAATCTGGCTAATGCGGTTGAAGCAGCTAGAGAAGCTGCTGATATTGCCAGTAAAGAATATGAATCCGGCCTGGCCGAGTTTGGCAGTGTGCTGGAATCTCAGCGGGTACTGCTTTCATTTGAAAATCAACTTGTGCAAAGTGATGGGACAATGGCAGTGAATCTTGTGCGGCTGTATAAAGCTTTAGGTGGTGGTTGGGACAGCCAGATGTATACAGCCAATGAATCTGTAATTAACTCACTAAATGTAGAGGTGAATAATAATGGGAAATAATGATTTAAATAAACAAGTATCAGAGACGCTTTCAGATAAAAAACGAGGAAAAGGCAGATTGTTTCGCTGGGTTATTATTATTCTGGCGATAGCTTATGGCTGGCATTTATATTTTGGTAAACAGGCTGATAACTCTAAGGTTGTGTATGATGTTGTAGATGCGATCCTTGGCGATCTAACAGTTGAAGTTACGGCAACGGGTACATTAGAGCCCTGTAATCAAGTTGTAGTTGGTAGTGAGTTGTCAGGTATTATCAGTGATATATATGTAGACTATAATGACAGGGTAAAGAAGGGGCAGCTTCTGGCTCGTTTGGATGTGTCTCGTCTGGAAGCCCAGGTCAAGCAAACCAAGGCATCTCTTGTTTCAGCTGAGGCCAGGATCGCTCAGGTTGAGGCTACTGTTAATGAGGCAGCTAGCAAGCTGGAGCAGGTTGAAAATCTCTATAAGATCAGCAAGGGCAAAGCTCCTTCGCAGGCATCGCTTGATGAGGTTAGGGCTGCTTTCGCTCGTGCCAAGGCTGAACATGAAAGTGCAGTTGCTGCAAGAGATCAGGTACAGGCGGCCCTTGATATTAGCGAGAATGAACTACGTAAAGCTGATATTATTTCACCTATAGATGGTATTGTACTTTCGCGTCGGGTTGAGGTTGGCCAGACAGTTGCGGCGGCTTTGCAGTCTCCGGTACTCTTTGAGCTTGCTGATGATCTAGCTGCCCTGGAGCTGCATGTAGATGTTGATGAGGCGGATATTGGTATGGTGAGAGATGGCCAGACGGCGGATTTTACAGTACCGGCATACACGAATCAGCACTTTCCGGCTAAGATTACCCAGGTACGGTTTGCTCCTGATATTATCGCTGGAGTAGTGACTTATGAAACTTTGCTGGATGTTAATAATGATGAGTTGCTGCTTAGGCCGGGGATGACCGCTACGGCTCAGATCATAGTTAAAGAGATTGACGATGCTTTGCTGGTGCCGGGTTCAGCTTTGCGGTATACACCTCCGGCATTTGAGAAGGATCGCCCTAAAAAGTTAACTGATTTTCTCCCTAAGCCCCCGCAAATGGATAAGCCAAAGGAAGTTCATACCACCGGTGGTGACCAGCAAAGACTGTGGGTGCTCAGAGATGATGTCCCTGTAGCTGTTGATGTTTCAGTTGGTGTGACAAATGGCGAAAAAACTGAGATCGTAGAGGGTGACCTTAAACCTGGCGACAAAATCATTATTGATACTCTTACTGTGGAGAAATGATAATGAGTGAAGAAATCAACAAGCAGGCAATGGTTAGTCTTCGCGGTATTACCCGTGAATATGGTACTGGTCAGGCGAAAATATTTGCACTGGCGGGAATAGATCTTGATATTCATAGTGGTGACTTTGTAGCGATAATGGGCCCCAGCGGTTCAGGTAAATCTACCTGTATGAACATTCTTGGCTGTCTTGACGCTCCGACTAATGGCAATTACTTTTTTGGCGGTGTTGATGTAAGCGGTTTATCTCGTAATAAACTTGCTATGCTCAGGAGGTACTATCTGGGATTTGTATTTCAGGGTTTTAATCTTCTGAATCGTACATCGGCTTTGGAGAATGTTGAACTGCCTCTGATTTACAGGGGAGTACCTTATCGTCAGCGGAGAAAAATGGCTATCGAGGCTCTCGCAATTGTCGGACTTACCGGCTGGGAATCTCATACGCCCGGCGAGCTCTCCGGTGGTCAGCAGCAGCGAGTTGCAATTGCCCGTGCGATCGTGACAAATCCATCTGTATTATTTGCTGATGAGCCAACAGGTAATCTCGACTCATCTCGCAGTCATGAGATAATGGAGCTGCTGGTCGGCCTTAATCGGGAAAAGGATATAACTATTGTTATGGTGACTCATGAATATGATATGGCTCATTATGCACGGCGGATCGTACATTTTCATGATGGTCTGATCTCTTCAGATGAAATAATTAAAAGTGAAGGTAACTAGATTATGTTTTTTAATACTCTAATGCTGGCGGTTCGTGATATTAAGAGAAATGTCATGCGATCAGTTTTAACTATTCTTGGCATCATTATTGGTGTTGGTTCTGTAATTACCATGGTTACAATTGGAAGTGGTACGACAATACAGGTGACTGGCCAGATCGCGGAGATGGGCAGTAATGTTTTGCTGATCATGCCTGGGAAAAGGATGGGGCCTATCCAAACCAGTAGGGCACCGCTATTTGATATTAAAGACACCTATGCAATTGAGAATGATGTTGCGAGTATCACTGCAATTGCTCCGGTATGTACGCATGAAGCAATTGCGGTTGTGGGTAATCAGAACTGGGCGACTCTTGTGGTTGGCAGTACTCGTGAGTATTTTGATGTTCGCAGCTGGGATCTGGCGGCTGGCCGGATCTTTGAAGAGAGCGAAGTGCTTAACGGCCAGACTGTATGTCTGGTAGGCAGTACGATATGTAAAAACTTATTTGATGGAGATGTGCCGCTAGATCGTACAATCAGGCTAGGTAATGTATCGTGTCGGATTATTGGCGTGCTGACATCAAAGGGGCAGTCTACGATCGGTATCGATCAGGACGATCTGATCATTTTGCCATTGCCTACTGTGCAGAGGCGGTTTACCGGTAATAATGACGTCTCTCTTATCGAGGTTTCGGTAAAAGAAGGACACTCTACATCTAAGGTCGCATCTAATATTGATTCGCTTATGAGGGAGCGTCGGCATTTGTCAGTAAGTCAGGAGAATGATTTCAGTATTATGGACATGACTGAAGTATCTGATATGTTTGCAAATACTACTAAGGTTATGACTGCCATGTTAAGTGCTGTTGCAGGTGTTAGCTTACTGGTAGGGGGGATAGGTATTATGAATATTATGCTGGTCTCAGTTACCGAACGTACCCGGGAGATAGGTATTCGTATGGCTATTGGGGCAATGGAGCATGAGGTTATGATGCAGTTTCTGGTCGAAGCTGTGGTGCTGGCTAGTTTTGGCGGACTGATCGGTATAATACTGGCTTTGGCCGGCTCGTTCTGGCTTACAATCCTGCTAAATATACCGTTTATAATTAATGTTGAACTTATTGTGATGGCATTTGTCTTTTCCGCTGCGGTTGGCGTTATTTTTGGCTATTTTCCGGCGTTAAAGGCTGCCCGTTTGAATCCAATTGATGCTCTCAGGCATGAGTGATCTTTTCCGACTGTTATGAATACAAAAAAAGGCCGCAACTCACTGAGCTGCGGCCTTTTTATTTTTATAAGTAACTATCGTTAGCTAATTAGCCTTTGATAGCTGCCTGTGCTGCTGCCAGACGTGCGATAGGCACACGGAATGGAGAACATGAAACATAGTTCATGCCAGCCTTAGCACAGAATTCAACTGATGCAGGATCGCCACCGTGCTCACCACAGATACCAACCTTTAGTTTAGGACTGGTCTTGCGGCCAAGGGTGATACCCATTTCAACCAGTTTACCGATACCATCCTGGTCCAGGCTCTGGAATGGATCAGCTTCGTAGATGCCGAGCTTGGTGTATTCACCGAGGAACTTACCAGCATCGTCACGGCTGAAGCCCATACCCATCTGGGTAAGGTCATTGGTACCAAAGCTGAAGAATTCAGCTTCAGTTGCAATTTCATCAGCAGTCAGAGCAGCACGAGGAACTTCGATCATAGTACCAACCATATAGCTGAGCTTGGTCTTCTTTTCCTTGAATACTGCATTGATCTCGTCGATAACGTGATCCTTAACGAACTTCAGTTCCTTGATAGTACCTACCAGTGGAATCATGATTTCAGGAACAACCTTTTTCTTAGGTGTACTTACCTTGATAGCTGCTTCCATGATGGCACGAGCCTGCATACGAGCGATTTCCGGATAGGTTACGCTCAAACGACAGCCACGATGGCCAAGCATTGGGTTGAATTCATGAAGTTCTTCAACCATCGTCTTAACCTGGACAGGTTTAACCTTCAGGCGTTTAGCCATTTCTGCCTGGCTCTTGTTGTCCTGTGGCAGGAATTCGTGAAGAGGTGGATCTAGCAGACGGATAGTAACCGGGAAGCCAGCCATAGCCTTGAACAGGCCTTCGAAATCCTTACGCTGGTATGGAAGAAGCTTCTTAAGAGCGCCTTCGAACTTGGCTTTAGGATCTTTGAATTCAGCTTCAAGCTTCTTGAGTTCAGCAGCGTCTTCGCAAACTGCGATAGCTTCTTTCAGAGCTTTATAATCGTCAGCAGCCAGGATCATCTGACGTACTGGCCAAATGCGTTCGCCTTCGAAGAACATATGTTCTGTACGGCAAAGACCGATACCTTCAGCACCGAATGATACGGCCTTCTTAGCATCGTTTGGAGTGTCAGCATTGGTACGAACACCGATCTTACGGAAGCCGTCAGCCCACTGCATAATGGTTTTGAAGTCACCAACGAGTTTTGGCTCAACAGTTTCGATCTGAGCAGCCATAACTTCACCAGTAGAGCCATCAAGAGAGATCCAGTCACCCTGCTTGATAGTCTTGCCAGAGATCTTCATGCTCTTAGCTTTGTAGTTGATAGCGATATCAGAAGCACCAGCAACACAGCAGCGACCCATACCACGAGCTACTACAGCTGCGTGAGATGTCATCCCGCCACGCTGGGTCAGGATACCGGTAGCAGCATCCATACCTCCGATATCTTCAGGAGAAGTTTCGATACGGCAAAGGATGACTTTCTTACCGGCCTTTTTCCAGACTTCGGCTTCTTCAGCTGTAAATACAGCCTGACCTACAGCAGCACCAGGAGATGCCGGCAGACCTTTACATACAACATTTTTCTTAGCACCTGGTTTGAATGAAGGGTGGAGAAGCTGGTCAAGCTGAGATGGGGCGATACGAAGAACAGCAGTCTTCTTATCGATCATCTTTTCCTTAACCATATCTACAGCAGTCTTCAGAGCAGCTGCAGCAGTTCTCTTACCGCTACGAGTCTGAAGAATGTACAGGTCGCCCTGCTGGATAGTGAACTCGATGTCCTGCATATCCTTGTAGTGCTTTTCAAGACGGGTCATAGTAGCGATAAGCTGCTTGTAAGCCTTAGGGCTCTTCTTGCTTAGGCCTTTCATTGGTTCCGGAGTACGGATACCAGCTACTACGTCTTCGCCCTGAGCATTCATCAGGAATTCGCCATAGAATTCTTTCTTACCAGTGGATGGGTTACGTGTGAAGCACACACCTGTACCACAGTCATCACCCATGTTACCAAATACCATAGCCTGAACGTTTACAGCAGTACCCTTTAGGCCGCGGATATCGTTCAGCTGACGGTATTTTTCAGCACGAGGACAATTCCAGCTGCTGAAAACAGCGTTAATTGAAGCTTCCAGCTGAGAGCGTGGATCCTGTGGGAACGGCTTGCCAATAACCTTCTTGTAAACAGCCTTATAGCGTTTTACAAGTTCTTCCAGGTCTTCAGCAGTCAGTTCAGTATCACTGGTAACCTTACGTTCCTTTTTCAGCTTTTCGATAGCTTCTTCGAAATGCTCATGATGACAACCCATAACCACGTCACCGAACATGTCGATGAAGCGACGGTAGCTGTCCCATGCGAAACGGGCGTTGCCTGTCTTTTCGATGATACCAGCAACAACCTTGTCGGTTAGACCAAGGTTCAGTACGGTATCCATCATACCAGGCATAGAAACAGCCGCACCAGATCTTACAGATACCAGCAGCGGCTTCTCAGAATTATTCAATTCACACTTCATTGCCTTTTCCAGCTTTTTCAGGTTTTCTTCAACCTGTTTCTTCAAGCCAGTTGGCCATTTTTTTCCAGCCTTGTAGTAAGCATCACAAGTTTCGGTTGTAATTGTGAAACCACCTGGAACAGGAATGCCGATGTTGGTCATTTCTGCCAGGTTTGCACCTTTACCACCAAGCAACTCTTTCATGCCGGCCTTTCCTTCGGCTTTACCTGCGCCAAAGAAGTATACCATTTTTTTGCTCATAACAAGCTCTCCTTATAATTTTAGCCTTTAGTATATCACTGCACACTTTTATTTTAGTATGTTACACACCTCGCTTATCGGCTAATACAAACGGGTGCTTAACTTCGTGCAAATATAAAGCTACATTTAAAGTGGAATGAAATGATAAATCCTTAAACATCGGGTGTCAACCTATTTTCGTTATTTTGGGCAAAATTGTCGTGTTTTAACAGTTTTTATGACTATTTTGGCTGGCGTCTCTAGGAAGTTTCAATTTATCGTTTTGGCTTATAATATCAGGAGTTTCTTTACTGGTAAGCGAATAATCATCTATTTGATCAAATACAGGCTTAGATTTATTTCCAAATGATAGGTGGGGAGATTGATAATATTTAAAATACTGCGAATAGGAAAAGCAGTCTACGGTTTTTTGGGGCATATTGCAGTTGTGAAAAAGTTGAAGTGCAGGTGTAAAAAAAAAGACTGCTAAAAATAATAATTATTTCATACAGTCGTTATATGGACTGCCGGGCATTACGTAAAATTTACCGGACAGTATATTTTTCTCGTTTTTACATTGGTGTGAGTTAATGATATTATTATTTGTTTGGTTTCGACCTGAAGTTGAAATAGTGATTAGCGTTGGTAAGTTCTTTGGCGATTTGATTGTCTCTCGGCATATAAAAGATAATAATATCTGTGTTCGCATCGAATTTGAATTTATGATCCAGGTTGCTTGCATAGTGCAGGCATTGTTGAGGTTCAACAGTATATTCAGTTCCTTCAACAGTGACTATTGCCTTTCCGGCAAAGACGTACAGAATCTCGTAACAAGGATAGTGGAAAGAAGCAGGCTTCTCCATTGTTACAACGGTTTCTTCGTTGTATGATTTGCTGATAAACAGAATGTTGTTCAGATCTATCATATTGCCCGGATCATCTGGAGTGACTTTAAGTGTGACCCGCTCGCTTTTGATAATATGCGGATTTGTCTTTTGGGCGATATCATATAAGTCTGTTGCTGATACACCAAAACTTTCAGACAAAGCCATTAGTGATGAGACTGAAGGAACTGCTTTATTGAGTTCTATATCAGAAATGGTTCTTACCGATAGCCCGGTATCTTTGGAGAGGGCTTCAAGTGTTTTGCCTCGTGCGTTTCTTAGTGTCTTAATTATTGAAAAATTATAATCAGTGGTAGCCATTCACACATTTCCTGTTTTGATATTATCTTTACATTTCTGTAACAGTATAAATACATATATATTGATAAGTATTAGTTTAGTTTATAAGCTTGTGATTATAGCTGAGTTATCTGGCTTTTTGTGTTTTTTTTCCTATTTTTTAGATATTTTGTGTGTTTATGGTAACAGAAAACGCCGTTTATTAGTTATTAAGTGTTGTAATATAGCACGTTATATTGTGTAAGTGACTGCTGGAAAGATATTTATCTAAGTATGATGTGGTTATTTGTAAACAATCTGCCAAACTTATTAAAACAATTTGTGATTTTGTGGTTAATAATATGTTTATAACATTTGCAGTTGTTAGCTTTAAAAGAGAAAAAGCCTCAAGTTCTTTTGGGAGCTTAAGGCTTTTTGTAAAACTAAATTTTATTGCTTACTTGGTGAAAAAGAAGTCTAGTTCACGTGACGCGAGTTCTGAGGCGATATTGTTATCGCGGGGCAGGTATAAGATGATCACATCACTTGATTCCAAGCATTTGTACGAATGTTTCAAGTTGCTATCAAATAATATGCCTTCTTTTGCGGAAATAGTGTACTGCTTTTCGTCAATAGTCAGTTCCATTTTACCTTTGAGCAGATAACAGAATTCTCTGCAAGGGAAATGGCGATCTTTTTTGCTGGTATGCGGTTCAATTACGTGACCTTCCTCAAACGATGATGATAATACTTTCAGGTCACCAATTGTGGCTATATCGAAACTATCGTTAGGTACAGCACTTATGCCCGTTTGCTCGCTGTTGATTAGGATTGGTGTGTTTTTCTGGGCATAGTCGAAAAGCTCAGTAGAGGATACTTTTAATGCCTGTGACAAAGTAGAAATTGTTGGCAACGATGGAACTGTCTTGTTAAGTTCGATATCAGAAATCGTGCGAATAGATATACCGGCACGTTGAGAGAGCATTTCAAGGGTAAGACCGCGTCTTTTTCTGAGGGTCTTGATAATAGAAAAATCAAATTTGCTATCCATCGTAAATGTAGCCTCCTGATGGGTTGAGCTTCTCTTTAAGCAGCTATAGAATAATAATGTTGCATAAACTTGCTGGTAAAATTTCAAAAAAACAACAAGTTTTGTTATTTGACTGGTGAATCAAAACACGAGAATGGTTTAATTCTTACTTTTTTTAAGTCGTCATAATATAGCAAAATTGAAGTTAGGTGTCAATGACTGAAATGCAGTTTTTTTAATCGAACTGTTTAATAGTTATATAAAACTTTATTGCAATATTGTATGGAGCTCTGATGGCTTTTTGTGTTTGGGTGTGTTCTTTTTTGTGTGGTTTAACTGGTTATTTATATGTAAATACAATCTTTATGGCATATTGCATGCATTTTAAGATGTAGATGAACTGCAAAATCAAAGTGAGATATAGTTAAAGCTGCTCAAAAAAATATTATCTATTATTAAATTAAAATGTGACATATTTTTACCCAGATACTATTGTAAACCCTGTTATATTGCTGGCGATATGGAACTGCGGTTCAATCGATAGTAAGGGTATTGTATGTGGTTATGCCTGAATTTGATTTTCCAGATTAAGTTCAGCTTCCGGCTTTCTCATGTAAAGAGGTTTGAAATTATCAAAATCAGTAAAAATGCCTGCTTCACTTCTTAGTCTGCCACACTGAAATACGTATGATGCTTTTGGCTGGTGGTATTTTTCGTCCAGGATTGTGACTTTTGAGGAGCTGAATTCTTCTTCGTGATATTTTAAGCCTTCTCCGATCAATGCTGTATTATTCGGCAGCTGATCTAAGAATTCCTGTGGAAATTGCATTGTCGGTTCGGAAATAGTTTCGAAATCTGGTATGAATGTCTTGCTATCGCTTTTGTATGGGTTGTATTTATATGCTGCTGAGAAGACTTTGCCTCTTCCAGCTTCGAGTATAACGCCAATGTTTTCTATGGCAATACCATCAGCTAAAGCCAGGGCGGCATTTAATGCCTGGGCTTCCAGACTTGGCACTGAAACGATTTTTGTATTTAGGGCATAAGACATTGTTTTTGCCATAGTTACGGCAAGTCTTATTCCGGTAAAGCTGCCTGGGCCGGCAGATACATATATAGTATTCAGGTCAGATGGCTTGAGGTTGTTTTTTTTGAATAGGTTATCTATTGTAGTTAGCGTTTCCGAGCCATGGCGCAGGGGGGCGCTAAAAAAGATTTCGTCCAGTATTGTTGGCCCGCAAGCTAAAGCAATACTTCCGATTCTGCCAGAAGTTTCAATTGCTAATGATATTTCGTTATTCATCTTACCTGTATCCAGTTAGATATGGTTTCTTTGTTTTATGCGCAAAAAAGCAAGGCACTACCGTTAAGTGTGCCTTGCTTTAATATCCCCTTACGACCAGATAAGTGGTCGTTTCATTATTATGTTATTCAGCAGATGTTTCTGGAGTCCAGTCTCTCTTGAGAGGCTTGACAACCATACCATTGCTGATAGCTTTAGCAGAGGCTTTAACTCTTACTACTTTGCCGTCAACAAGAGCACGTACCTTCTGTATATTTGGCTTGAACTTGCGTTTGGTGATACCAGTTGTCTTGCGACCAACACCACCGAGGTACTTAGCTTTACCTTTGCGGGCGATCTTGCGACCAGCTACTGTTCTTTTTCCTGTAAAGTAACAAACACGTGACATATTTATACTCCAAACTGAGGCTTACCCTCATATTTCTCGAAGTTTCCACAATTTATGGTTTCAAATTGTGGTATTTTTATCAATTATCAAGAGAGTTACCTCTCATAAGTACCGTAAAGATTCGTAATTATATAGTAGAAATGTGACTTTGCAAGTCATTTTTGGAAAAAAGAATATTATTTGATGTTATATTCTATGTTTTATTGTGTTAACTTACTAATTAACAATCTTTTACTGCAAATAGCAATTTACTTCAAGCTTTTATTCTATTACAAATCTTTAGATTGCCGATTAATAATGAATAAAAACAGCAATAATTATAAGATTTCATCGTTTACCTATATGTACAAATTGATAATAACAATTGTTGCCAGTTTATGATCTGGTGATTATATGAAAGTATTAAGATAATGCCGGAAGCGAATATCAGTGATTTGATACATGGATGTATCAATGGAGACCGCGCCTGTTTTTCTCAGCTAGTTGAGATATACAGTGGCAGACTCTACGGTTTTTATATCCGTATGGGTTATGCTCCGGATATTGCTGAAGATCTGGTACAGGAGCTGTTTTTACGATTAGGCGATAAATTGAAAAAGTATCAGGAAGGCGGTCAGTTTGAAGCCTGGCTTTTCAGGGTAGCGGCCAATATGGCACGTGACTTTTCTCGTAAAAGGACTATTAAGACTGTTAGTTTGCATATGAGCACTAATGACGGCGAGGTTTCTGACCTTGAGATAGCAGATAATCGTCAGAAAACTCCTGATCACAAGTTGGAAGAGCAGGAATTGCAAGAAAAGCTTAACCTGGCCCTTGCCCAGCTGTCAGAGGAAGAAAGAGAGTTTATCCTTATGAGGCATTATAGTCAAATGGGATATAAGGATATTGCTCAGGTTAGCGGGCTGCCGATCGGTACGGTATTGTCAAAAGTGCATAGAGGGTTGAGGAAAATCAAGGGAATATTATCTTAACTATTTGAAAAAAAGTACCTTATGCTTCCTTTGGGTAGTGTATGTCAAAAAAAATGAAATAAAAACGAGTTGATTCTCGTTTCTCTTAATGAGGTGATGAAGTATGAAGAATGAAAAAAACAATAAAATGTTCCAGGAGCTGCGTGATGCTGGCTTTAGCGAGTCAGAGCTGAACGCTTTTCTAGCTGAACATAAATATATTGATAACTTGTTGAAGACTAACGAAGTCGTTGTACCTGACGGCCTTTCTGGTAGGGTTATGGCAGCGTTCGATGGTAGTCAGCAAAGTTCTGGTTTGAGCAATAATAATATTTCTCATTATATTAGAAATATTATTTCAGTTGCGGCAATGTTATTGGTAGCGGTCAGTCTGGCCATTTATTATTCAGGTCAGATCAACAGCACAGGTGTTCAAAGTAATGGTAATGATACAGTAGCAAGAGTGGAGATCTCGAGTAATCCATTTGCTAATCCATCATTGATCATGGATATTTTGATCGATAGAAATTCAGGCAATTCCATAGATGGTATTGCTTTGGAAGCGGTATCTGAGCTGTGGGACCAACCAAATTCTGATAATGAAAATCCTACTTCTATTAAGAGAGGTGATAACGATGAGATCTTTGTATAGTTTATTTGTAATTATTGTATTAGCTGGTATTTCTTCTACTGTTTATGCACAGCACGTCTGTCCGGCATGTGGGGCAGAGCTTGGCGAACCTGGTTTTGATGGTCCACCTCCGGCTATGGCTGGTATGGGTATGCCTGGTGTTGAACGTGGTGAAAGGCCAGCGATGAGAAATGGTTTCAGGGCTCGACAGGGCCAAGGGCAGAGTCCTCGTATGGGCCGCGGACGTTTTAATGCTGATAGCTTTGAAATGCAGGGTCCTCGCAGAATGCGTGGTGGGTACGGTCAGATGGCCGGTCAAGGCCGGCATATGAGATATAGATCAGGGTCATCGATCGAAGGGCGTCCAAGAATGAAGGCTTTTCGTGGACAAGGTCAGGGCCAGAGATTTCGCGGGCAGTTTCAGGGTCAGTGTCCAAATATAGAGCGTGGCTGTGGGAATGCAGAAAAAAATGAAATGCAAGGGCCTCGTGGAATGCGTGGCGGATATGGCCAGGTGTTTGGTAAAGGTCAGCAAATGAGATTTAGGTCAGAAGCTATAGCTGAAGGTCGCCCGGGAATGAAGGCTTTTCGTGGCCGAGGTCAGGGGCAGCGTCCAAATATAGCGTGTGGTCGCAAAAATGCAGAAAGCTGTGAAATGCAAGGGCCTCGCAGAATGCGTGGTGAATATGGTCAGATGGTCGGTAAAGGCCCGCAAATGGGATCTGGCCCAGAATCTATATCTGAAGGTCGCCCAAGAATGAAGGCTTTTCGTAGACAAGGTCAAGGCCAGAGATTTCGCGGTCAGGGTCAGCGTCCTGGTATGGGGCGTGGTCAGGGTTGGAGAATGAATAGAGAAGCACCGGAAGTTCCGGAAAACTGTCCAGTTGGTAATGATAGGCAATGCCCAGCTGGTCATGAGGGTTAAAAAATATACGATATCCCGGCGGTTTTGGCTGTCGGGATATTGTTGAGAATATATTGTTGAAAGGCAGGATTGATATTATGAA
Organism: Sedimentisphaerales bacterium; assembly: GCA_963667715.1. Classification (GTDB taxonomy): domain Bacteria; phylum Planctomycetota; class Phycisphaerae; order Sedimentisphaerales; family SM23-30; genus JAFGDI01. The sequence goes on from OY763926.1 coordinate 983,554, forward strand.
AGCCAGGTTATATATAATTTCATTTTTAGCTGGGGTTATATTGTTAAATGCGGCTGTTGTGGCTCAAGGGTGGGGTAATAAACCAGATAAAGGGCAGGACAACGGTCAATGGCGTCAGCGTTTACAGAATGGCGACAATGTTCCTGATGGTGAGCGTCCGGGTATGCGTCCAGGTATGGGACCTGGTATGAGGCCCGGCCCTATGGGCGGCGGTCGTTTTGGCGGAATGGGGCGTGGTATGTTTGGCCCGCCTATGACCACTGAGGAACTAATTGCTTTTCTTGAGAAAAACGATGAGGTTAAAGCTAAACAGCTTAATGAGATGTATAAAAAACAGCCTGAGCAATTTGCTGAATATGTAGGGATGGTGTGTGAGCTATATACGCCGGCAGCGAGGATCATGGAGAATGATCCAGTGGCAGGAAAGCTTGCAGTCAGAAAGACGTCTTTATCTTTGGATGTTAAGAAGCTGGTGATCGACTATAAAATGGCGGCAGAGGATGAAGTTAAGGCAAAGATAAAAACTGAACTAGAGTCTAGTCTAAGTGACCAGTTTGATGTTATCCTTGAAAGCCAGGAGAAGGAGATCCAGGTATGGCAGGAGCATCTTCAGCGTTTTGAAAGTAAGCTGAAAGAAAGCTCTGAAGGTGGAGAATCAGATTTTAGGTATGGCAGAGGTGGTAGATTTGACCGCTTTTCTAATATGCAGGACCGTATGAAGGGGCAGATAGGAAAGCGTTTGCAGGATATTACAAAATGGAAAGAACAGAAACAACAGATCGTCCAGAGACAGCTTGCAGATCTTATTGAAGATGTCAGGCCGTTTCCGTGGGTAAATTAAATATTGAAACCTTCAATTTATTTTCATTTTAAGAGCTGTGTGATTAACGTTGCACAGCTCTTTTTTATTGGTTACCGGAACATTATTTGGTTCTACTATGAATTATTCTTACCCGGTAGGTCCAGTAATAAAGCTGTTATTAGTATATTTACTTTTTTGAAAATATGGTAAGTGTTTGTCAGGAAAAGGGATAACTAGTGTTGAGCTGTTTTTTTGTGTTTTTCTTATAATTCTTTACTAAAGTAGCTCTAGTTCTGGAACGATATCCCTTAAAGAGAAAAAGTATAGATATTTATTACAGCTGGTGGAAAGTGGGAAAACTGGTTAGTGAAACATGTAGTTGATATATCAGATGCAAAGATATCAACCTCGCCTGAAGATGTTATTGTAACATACTCGCTGGGATCTTGTATTGGCGTAAGTATGTATGATCGTAAGGCAAAAGTTGGTGGTATGCTGCATTTTCAATTGCCAGATAGCAGTAAAAGTGCTGAAAAGGCAGTTGCAAATCCATTCATGTTTGCTGATACCGGTGTCGAACTTTTGATTAATAAGTTATGCCAGCTGGGAGCGGATGTAAAGAGTTTACAAGTGAAGATCGCCGGCGGAGCACAGATCATGAATGATGCCAAGATGTTCCAGATAGGAAAGCGTAATTATGCAGCAATAAGGCAGATTATGTGGAAAAAAGGTATATTCATTGAGAAGGAGGATGTTGGCGGGACTTGTGCCAGATCGCTTGTTTTGAACATGGCTGATGGCAAGGTTATTGTCACTTCAAAGGACCTTAAAAAGGTACTATGATTATTTCTTGTTGATGAGGAAAACAAGATGCTAGTAATGAATGACAACTCATACTCCAGTGATATCTTAGCAGATTCATTTGCCAAGACGATTGAAACCATGGCATTTATGATGGCTTTGCCGCCTGAAGATATATTGGATTCGCCGGATGAGGCAGTATTAGTGCATATGGATTTTACAGGTCCGGTGTCAGGTCATATCGAGTTGGCCGCTGGAATAGATGTAGTAATAAGTGCAGCAGCCAATATTATGGGGCTGGAGGTAGATGATCCGTTAGCAAAGGAAAAAGGAGTTGATGCATTTAAGGAGATATTGAATACAACTTGCGGTATTTTATTGCCGCGATTGGCTAGTTCTCCGAACGATGTATTTGATGTGACAATACCTCAGGCAGAAATGCTTGAAAGTAAGCACCGTTGGAATAATTATGTAGACCAGCCAGATGTCATTATGCTTGACATCGAATACCATCCCGTTGCGGCGAGAATGGTAATATCAAAATAAGTGCCTCTGGAGGGGCGAAAAGAAGATTAGAGAATTATTACCCGCAAGGGTGATCGGCAGATTTCTAGCTACAGTGTCTGTCGTATGCAGGAAGAGAAAATGCAGAGGCACCAGGAAAGCAAAACACATCTTGTTCTGTTTGCAGCGTCACTTATATTTGGCGGCATGGCACTTTTGGTACTTTTCCAGTATCATGAGCTTAGTTCGTTAAGATCCCGATTTGATTCAATAGTACAAGCAGAATCCAGTCAACGTCCATCATTGTTATTAAATAATAATGACATCGCTCTTTGTGCTGTTGATGGTAATGGCCAGGGGCGAAATACTCCATTGGAAGATATTAGCAGAAGTGTTTGTCTTATCCAGGGTGAATACATTTTTGTCGATCGAACCGGTGAACTAGTATCCTGGAAAGAGCTAAATGGCGTAATTGCAGCTGCAAATATTATGCAGGGGCAGACAGACGATGACCGTCATGTTGATATTCAATATACCGGCAGTGGATTTATGTTAGATAGCAGAGGTTATATTGTTACTAATAAACATGTAGCACTTCCATGGTCTGAGACATATCGAGACCGTCAAATAATTGATGCTGGTTACAAACCTAAATTAGTTATGTTTCGAGCCTTTTTCCCCGGATTTACAGAACCATTCGAGCTGGAATATGTTAATAGTTCTCACGAGGACGACCTTGCGGTTCTCAAGATAAAAAACTACAAGGGAAATATTCCCGTTTTGGATTGTGATTATGATAGTGCTATTACTGTAGGTATGCCGTTAACTGTTCTTGGTTATCCAACAGGTTTTGATCTATTAACTGCCAGGATCGGTGCAGGTGGAGCCGTATTTAATTATTCCTGTTTCGACGAACTTGGTACAGAACTAGCTAAAAACAGTTTAATAAAACCTATGGCAACCAGTGGTATTTGCGGTCAGGTTAATTCTGAAAAAATAGCTTATGACGCAGCTACGGCAATAGGTGCTTCAGGGGCACCTGTACTAAATGAGCAAGGGCGGGTTATTGCGATTAATACAGCTTTACTAAAGGGGTTTTCTGGTACAAATTTTGGTGTGCCGATTTCTAAGATCAAGTTATTGTTTATTCCAGATCTGGAATAATAACTACTATTATTTTCAGTGTGATTTGTCAGTTAGGTCATTTATAGTTCCATTTAATTTGCTGTTTATGTACTTGTAATTATTTGTATGCAAGTAGAGTCATGAAGATAGTATTGCAAATATTATATTGTTATAAGACCATGTTCCGCATTTTACCAATAAAAACATGTAGTTTTAATTTTATGTTATTGGTCTGTGAAATGTATTTGACCTGCGTTAGCTCAATAAAAATAGGCTTTTGTGGTGTGTGAATTATTTTGGTGCTTATAAACATTTTATAGGTTTAATTACGGAATTCAAGTAGAAGTGTAGATAGCCGATTAAATATATGAAAGTTTTATTTTTTTAGGGGGTACATTTATGACCGTTCAAACAAAGGATGTAGCAAAGGCAGGGAAATATCTAACATTTATGTTAGGTAGTGAAGATTATGGTGTTGCTATATTAAAAGTTAAAGAGATTATTGGCTATCAGGAAATAACATCTGTACCTCAAATGCCAAGTGAGGTAATAGGAGTTATCAATCTTCGTGGCGAAGTTATACCAGTTATCGATCTTCGGCTCAGATTTTCAATGGAGCCCAAAGAGGTAACTGAAGAAACGTGTATTCTTGTTGTAGAGTCAGGTGATGATAATAGTACAAGTGTAGGTATTATGGTTGATGGAGTTTCTGAGGTTCAGGATATTCCACAAGAGGAGATAGAGCCGTCACCATCATTGGGCAACAACAAACGAGTAGAGTTTATTACTGGTATGGCAAAAGTAGGTAAGTCAGTGAAAATACTACTTGATGTAGATAAAGTTCTGGAAGGATATGATCTGACCGGATTATAAAATATTATTATAGATTTTAATATACTATATGGGGAAATTGAAAATGAAACTATCGACAAAAATTTATTTAGGGTTTATGATCTCTCTGGCGGTGACAGTTGTAATTAGTGTTACTGCTATCCAAAAGATGGATTTCTTGTCAGATCAAACACAGATCCTATATGAAAAATCATATACATTTACGGCAAATGCAATGAAGGCTGAAAGCGATCTGTTGCGTATACAGGCTGGGACGAAAGATCTTGTTCTGGCACAAGGTAGTCAGGCTGAAAATGCGTTGTTAGCTAACAATGAACAAATTATTAATCGTATTCTTGATAATATTAAGATCGTTAAGGCGACATATTTAGGGGATAAGAGTAATTTAGATACAATAGATAGTAATTATGTTGAGTGGCAAAAACTATACGATCAGGAAAAGTCAGCTATTCGTTCTGGTGACAAAGATGCAGCTGGAAAGATAGCTTTTGGCAGATCTTCTGATATTCTTGGTAGCACTATTGGTGTAATTAACTCAATGGTGAAGGGTGCTGAGAGCAGAGCAGAGAGTTTTGTTGAAGTCTCCAAAGAAGTAGGTCAGCAGTGTACGAGCATAATAATAGGTCTTTTTATTGCATCATTAGTAGTAAATATTGCTTCTGGCTATATAATAGTTAGAAGTGTGCTGGGGCCTTTGAAGTCAATGTTTGGTGGTTTGAAAACATTTAGTACAAAAGAGCTCAATACTGTTTCAAGCTCATTCCATACTATTATCAATAACCTCACCGGCGGTGGTGGGCAGGTGTCTCAGGCATCTCAGCAGTTGGCACAGGGTGCCACTGAACAGGCGGCAGGTCTTGAAGAGACATCAAGTTCACTTGAGGAGCTTGCAGCGCAGACAAAGCAGAATGCAGATAATGCAAAGCAGGCAAATCAATTATCTACCGAAACAACAAAAGCTGCACTGAATGGTTCTGATGCGATGCAGAGAATGAATGAAGCTATTATAGAGATCCAGAACTCATCTGAAGAGACCAGTAAGATCATAAAAACAATTGATGAGATCGCTTTCCAGACAAATTTGTTGGCATTGAACGCAGCTGTTGAAGCTGCTCGTGCAGGAGAGGCTGGTAAGGGTTTTGCGGTGGTTGCAGAAGAGGTAAGAAACCTGGCGATGAGGTCAGCAGAAGCAGCTAAGAATACTTCTATAATGATAGAAGAGTCTGTGAAAAACTCTAATAATGGTGTTGAAATAACTACCCAGGTGGCAAAGTCTCTTGGCGAGATAACCGCATCGGTTCAGAAGGTCAATGATCTGGTTGAAGAAATTGATTCAGCCTGTCAGGAGCAGGCACAAGGTATAGACCAGATAAATATATCAATGAGTCAGATGGACAAGGTGACACAGTCAAACGCTGCAAGTGCGGAAGAATCTGCAAGTGCGGCCAGCCAGGTAATGGATATAGTAAATCAGCTTCAAGAGCTTGTGGGTGCTGGTTCATTTAGGGCTGGAGCATCTTATAAGAGTAGTGCGAAAAGCTCGTATAAGATGTCAAATGCTGATATGGCCTTTCATGAAATAGCTGGCGGTTCATCTAGTGGGTCAACGGTGTCTTCATCTGGCAGTGGTTTTGGTGATTCTTCTGGATTTGGTAATAAGTCCAAAGAGGCAGAGCTTATGATCCCATTTGAGGATGACGGCTTTGATGAGTTTAACTGATAATGAGTTAGCCATATAATGTTTTTTAAGTCGGTTCAATTCGTTGGCTGACGATAAACTGTAATCCGTTTGGGTAATAATGCCCAGACGGATTTTTTTTGCAGAAGAAAAAAAGTTATTTTGCTATAATCCTTTGTTAATTATAAGCGTATTATTAAGTAGTAATAAGTGTGAATTATAAAGTTTTGTATATAGCGGTGTTTTTTATGCGAAAAATATCATTTTTGTTATTGTTGACTCTGTTTATTACATCTGCAGCTTCAGCTCAGTTAAAGCCAATGTTTGACTATGGTAAAAAAGCTGATAAGGTAGTAGTTGAAGTTGATGAGGGTAAAAAGGTTGATGTCTCTTTGGAGCTTATGAATGGTTCTTTAGTTCCAGGAGAGCCGTCTTTACTAGCTGTTGTGCTTGCTGTTAATGGTGACGGACATTTATATGCCAATCCTAACTCAGATGGTATTGGTTTGCCTACAGTTGTGTCGCTGGCACCAGTGAATGGGCTTGAAGTTGGCCAAATCCAATATCCAGAAGGTGAATCTTACACTGATGCTGCCAGCGGCAGTACTGATATGATATATGAAGGTCAGATAGTTATTATTGTGCCGGTGAAGCTTTCAGAGGGATTTTCGGGTGATAATATTAGTTTTGAGATATCGCTTAAAGGTTTGTATTGTACTAACAGTCAATGTTTGCCTTGGTCTGATTCGGTTGATCTGCTTGTAAATACTTCAAGCGTTGATGATGCATTAGTTGTTGATTCTGTTTCAGATATATTTAGTGGGCTGAATCCTGGCAGTTATTTTGATGTTGCGGGCAAAAGTGTTAGTTTATCAGATCAAGCTCAAACTGTTGAAAATAGTGGGGTTGCACTTGTCCTGGTAAATATCTTTTTTGCAATGCTTGCTGGATTGATAATGAATATTATGCCTTGTGTGCTTCCGGTTATTCCTTTGAAAGTATTGAGTATTATCAAGCAGGGGCAGCAGGCTAAAGCCAGTGGTGATAATTTTAAAGCGTTAAAGCTTTCATTAGCCTTTGCGGCAGGTATTATTATCCTTTTTGCCGCTTTAGGACTGGTTCTATCTGGTTTTAATATGGCCTATGGCCAGCAATTCCAATCATTTACGTTTAAATTGACTATGTTTCTGCTGGTTTTTGTTATGGCATTGTCAATGTTTGGCCTATTTGAGATCATCCTGCCATCGAGTTTGGCAAGTCTTGGCGTAGTAAAAGACGGCTATGCTGGTTCATTTATGATGGGAATTATGGCTACTTTGCTTGCAACTCCATGTAGTGCCCCATTTTTAGGTGGTATTCTATACTGGGCACTTGAGCAATCGGCTGCTATGACTCTGGTTATATTCATTAGTATTGGTTTTGGTATGTCCTTCCCGTATGTGCTTCTTACTGCTTTTCCAAAGTTTGTAGACAGGATACCGGCAGCGGGTAATTGGATGGTAAGGCTTAAGGAGGGTTTGGCTTTTGTTATGCTGGCTGTTGCGGCTTATATGGTATCGTGGTTTAGTCAGGATCAGATACCAGCTTTGCTGTTTTTAGCTGTGGCGGTTGCATTTGGCTTGTGGTTAAGCTTTCAAGTTGTAAATTTCATGTCTCCGCCTGCTAAAAAGTACTCCGCACGTATTATTGCTATACTACTAGTGCTGGTTGTTGGCTTCTCTGGTTTTGCTGGAAGCGAAGGTGGTTCCAAAGTTGTTTCAGATAGCTTTTCTGATATTATTCGTATGCGTACAGAAGCTTTGGCTGAGGGTAGGCCGGTGTATATGGAGTTTACTGCTCAATGGTGTCCAAACTGCAAGTATGTTGAGCATACTGTTATAAAAAATGAAGCATTTCAGAATAAGCTTACGGAAAAGAATGCATTACTGCTTATAGTTGACTGGACAGATAATAGTGACGAAATCAAGCAAGAGCTGAACAGGCTAGGTAGTAAAAGTATTCCTTTTACAGCAGTATTCCATCCTGGCAAAGAGGACCGACCAATTTTGTTGAGGGATATTTATTCACTTCAATCGGCATTGGATGCTTTGGATTCAGTTAAGTAGTATGTAATAATCTATAGAAAATATGTTAAAATGTTAAAATAGGATGTGTGTGAAGTTGCTATTTTAACATTTAAATATGGAAGGTTATAATCTGTTACTTTTGATATAAGTCCTTTTTCTATAATATATAGTGTTGTTTAATGTGTTGTGCGAGTGTGTTATTTATTGTTAAAATGTGTTAATTTGGGAAAAATAGATATTTTAGCTAAACTTTTTTTAACACTGCGGTCGATAGTTTAATTGTCAACAACGACAAGAAGTAAACAAGCAGAATAAAACACTACTCTTTACGACACAGGAAGGACGCTATTATGGATTTTGATATGTTCAAAATGAGATATCTGGAAAAGGTACTGGTTGGAGACAGAGGCGGATGTAGAGATATTCTTAGTGAGGCATTACAAACTGGTACGCCCGCTTGTACAATATATACAGAACTGTTCTGGCCAATAATGCAAGAAGTTGATACCCTGTATCGTAAAGATAAAATTGATCGTATAACAGAGCATATGGCAACCAGGATCAATCGTACGCTGATCGATCAGCTCCAGAGCAAGCTTCCTCATGCAGATAGTAATGGTCGTAAGATCGTTATAGTATGTGCAGATGATGAGCCGGAAGAGTTGGGTGCTCAGATGTGTTCAGATCTGTTTGAATCTGAAGGTTGGGATGTAAGATTTCTTGGTGGTGGCGTTCCTAATGATGAAGTGGTGTCTCTTGTTGGTGCTTTCCAGCCTCATATTTTGTTTGTTTATGGAACAAAGCCAAGTGGTGCTCCTGAAGTAAGGCGTCTTATTGACACCGCAAGATCTATCAATGCGGCTCCTGATATGAGAATAATGCTTTCTGGTGGTGTATTTAACAGGGCTGAAGGTCTCTGGGAAGAGATCGGTGCTGATCTGTTTGCTCCAACAGCACGTGAAGCACTGAAAGTAGCTCTTACTGAACGTAAAGCCAAGCCATCGTCAAAGAGACGCAGCCGTCGTTCAAGACTTCGCGAAGAAAATGTAGAAGAGGTAACAGCCTGATAAAAATAATCAGAAAAAATATATGTCTTCCGAAAAGGGCAGCTGTAATAGCTGTCCTTTTTTAATTATTGTACAATAAACCTTTATGATTTGGCTATTGTGTTTTGTGCTGGCTGTATGGGTTATGTGGGTTGGCTTTAGGTGTGAATTGATGAAAAAGTAGCAAATAATCTTGACATTAGATAAAAAATTATCGATAATATCGTATCGATATAAAATTAGTTAACAGAACATACAGGTTTATCCGGCTTGTGTTGTTCAGAAATGAGGCAGGCTTATGCAGGACAGAAGCAATATTAAGGTGTCGATGCCTACTATAAGGCGATTACCGAGATACCTTCAGGTGTTGAAGCAGTGCAGTCACGAGCAGTGTGAATTTATCAGTTCTACTCGTATTGCAGCCGAGCTGGGTTTTGAAGCGATACAGGTTCGTAAAGATATAGAGGTTCTTGGCATAAAAGGGCAGCCAAGGATCGGATATAAAATGACAGAGCTTGCCTCGGCAATAGAAAGTTTTCTTAGCTGGGACAACGACAATGAGGCATTTATTGTTGGAGTAGGTCATTTAGGAAGCGCCCTTATAGGATATAAAGGTTTTGAAGATTACGGCCTGAAGATAATAGCAGGCTTTGACGCTAATGAGGAGTTAGTAGGAAGCTCGGTCAACGGTATCCAGATATTTTCAATGGATAAGCTGGTAGAGTTGATCGCACGCCTTAAAATTCATATTGGTATTCTAGCAGTACCGGATTCGGCAGCCCAGGAGGTTGCAGAGCTTATGATAGCAGGCGGCATAATAGGAATTTGGAATTTTACGCCGGTCAGGCTGTCTGTGCCGGAGAATATAATAGTCGAGCGAGTTGATTTGGCCTCTTCACTGGCTGTTTTGTCACGAAAGACATCCAGACAGTTAAAAACGAGGGTTTTTTGATCTTGGCAAATGAAGGTAAAATCCGTGTTTGTGTTTGTCTGGGCAGCTCCTGCTTTTCGCAAGGCAGTAATGAGTCGCTAAAGGCATTACAGGAATATATATCGGACCATAACCTTTATGATATTGTAGAAATAACCGGAAGCCTCTGTGAGGGCAACTGCAAAGAAGGTCCGAATGTCAAAATAAATTCAGATCGTCACACTGGGGTTACCCCTGGATCGCTGATCGATCTGGTCAAGTTTTATATCGATAGTTATGTTACAAATTAAGAAAATATAAGCACGGATAATTCTTATAATGTCTTGTTTTATAAGAAGTAAGCTTAGTTTTTATTGTACGTGACGCCCGCCGCAAGAGTTTTATAGATAGAAATTGTACGTACCTATGGTAATAGGTTTGCGGAGAATGTACGTTAGCATTTTCTGCTAGTTCTATTTCACAGGGGCTTTTCTATCGCCGATACCAGTATTGATACATAATATTTTTTTGTGGGGAATATGATGGATATACTGCAGCCTGTTTATACCGAGACAGCAGAATGTCAAGATTGCTATAAGTGCCTGAGACAGTGTGAAGTAAAGGCTATCTGTATTCAGGATGGTCATGCCAGGATCATACCTGAGGCATGTTTGCAATGTGGGCATTGTGTGACGATTTGCCCAGTAAAGGCCAAGAAGATCCGGGGCGACCTGGAGCGAGTTCGCCTGTTGCTGAAGTTAAGGAAGCAGATATATGTATCGCTTGCCCCTAGCTATATTGCAGAGTTTCCAGAATACACCAAAGAGCAGATAATTGCCGGATTAAAGGCTCTTGGTTTTGCCGGTGTTTCGCTGACAGCTCTTGGTGCCCAGGAGGTATCAGCTGCCGCAGCTGATCTGCTGGTAAATAAGCCTGGTTTGTATATATCTTCTGCCTGCCCGGTAATCACGGATCTGATACATAAGTATTATCCGGAATTCAGAGAGAATATTACGGCATTGTATTCTCCGATGCTTGCTCATAGCAAAATACTCAGGAAAGAGTATGGCGAAGAGATCGGAGTTGTTTTTATTGGACCTTGTGTCGCAAAGAAAAATGAGTCTGACCGTAATAAAGATATGCTTGATGTAGCACTGACCTTTGAAACTTTAAGAAAGTGGTGGAAGGCAGAAGCAATAGACCCAGCTAAGCTGGAATTGACAAGTGAATATGAGTTTGTACCGAACGATGCAGAAGAAGGTGCTCTGTATCCTGTTGACGGCGGCATGATAGCTGGTATGAAAGCGGAATGTGCTGTCCATAATGCTGAATATATGTCTTTTTCAGGTTTAAAAGCGGTAAGTCAGGCATTGGAAGGGTTAGCAGGAAAAACATTCGAGCACCCGGTCTTTATCGAGATGCTTGCCTGTGAGGGTGGCTGTGTGAATGGCCCAGGTATGACCAACAGGGGCGGGACAATAGGTAAACGCTGTCAGGTGCTTGAACATAGCAGTTATGATAGTAGTCTTATTCCGCGTAAACCAACAATGGATATTGTATGCGATTGGGATCTATCTCCTGTGATTAATGAAAAATACAGTGAAGAAGATATTCGCAAAGCTTTGGAGCAGGTTGGTAAAAGAAGTAAGCACGATGAGTTGAACTGCGGTGGCTGCGGCTATGATTCCTGTCGGGAATTTGCCCAGGCGTTATTGGCTGGCAGAGCGGAAAAGACTATGTGCGTTGGTTATATGCGGAAGCTGGCCGACAAGAAGGTTGACGCTCTTATCAGTTCAATGCCTAGTGGTGTGGTTATGGTAGATAAGAATCTGGCGATAGTTGAGAGCAACTTTAGATTTGCTGAATTGCTTGGTGAAGATGCAATACAGGTTTTTGAGGCATGTCCGGGGCTTACCGGAGCCAAGTTGTCAAAGATCATGCCGTTCTCTGAACCGTTCCGTACGGTTCTGGATCGAGGACTGGAGAAGCTTCAAAAGAACGTTCGCCATGGAGACAGAATACTGGATATGACAATCTTTACAGTTGAGCCCAAGCTTTTAGTTGGTGCTGTTGTAAAAGATGTGACAGAACCGGTTATTCAGAAAGAGCATATTGTTGAGAAGGCCCAGGAGGTAATAGATAAGAATCTGGAAACTGTGCAAAAGATAGCTTTTCTGCTAGGTGAGAATGCTGCAGAATCAGAGGTTATCCTCGATTCAATAAAAAATATGTTCAAAAAATAATAAAGTTAAGAGATTGAGTTAAAGAAAAACTAAACGGAACAAAAAAAACAGTAATGGAATGGCTATCAGACAATAAGAAGCCTTTTATAGAAGTTGACTTTTATAATAAGTGCAAGTATGGACACCGTATTGCCGGCGATGTGTTCTTGTCCCAGCGTAATCCTGAGGATGATCATACTGTCTGTGTTTTAGCTGATGGTCTTGGTAGCGGAGTGAAAGCCGGAGTACTGGCAAGTCTGACAGCTACAATGGCTATGAAGTTCGTTAGTAATAATATGGATATCCGCAAGGCGGCTGAAGTTATAACTTCAACTTTGCCAATTTGCAGTGTGCGAAAAATTGGATATTCGACATTTACTATAGCAGATATCAGACCTGATGGCATAGTGCATATGATGGAATATGATAATCCAAAATTTGTCCTTATTCGAGATGGACGCTGTGTAGAGCTTGACAGAACTGAAAGAAAATTTAATAGTAAGCATGGCTTGCCTACCAAACTGTATTATAGCAGTTTTAAGGTGAAGCAGAATGAGCGACTGGTCATGGTTAGTGACGGTGTTACTCAGTCAGGCATGGGGGGCGATGAGACGCCTCTCGGCTGGGGCGATAACGGCCTGAAAGAATTTGCCATGTCAGTTTGTGCTGATGACAAAGATATTTCTGCCCGTGATCTGAGCAGGCAGATCGTCTATAAGGCGATGCAGTATGATAATAACAGGTCACATGATGATACAACTTGTGCGGTAGTGAATTTTCGCAAGCCGCGTAAAACTCTGGTGCTCACCGGGCCGCCTTTCGATGAGACGCTGGATAAACAACTTGCTGAGATGCTGGATAAGTATAAAGGTGGCAAACTTATTTGTGGTGGTACAACTGCAAATATAGTTGCCCGAGAGCTCAAGAGAGAGATAGATGTAGATTTGAGCTTAATGAGCGATGATGTGCCTCCGGCTTCTCGTATGCAGGGTATAGACCTGGTAACAGAAGGTACTATTACCTTGAATAAGGTACTGAGACTATTGGAGAAAGAGTATTTCACTGAGAGTCGCAAGCCGGATGCCGCAGAGAAGCTGACTCGCTTTCTAATTGAAAGCGACATAATAGAGTTCCTGGTGGGGACAAGAATTAATAATGCTCACCAGAACCCGAATTTGCCGGTTGAGCTGGATATAAGAAGGAATCTTATCCGACAGCTGGTGAAAGTCCTGAATGAAAAGTATCTCAAGCAGGCAAGTTATAAATTGATTTGAGCAGTGAACCTATAGCATGGAAGGTTTGCTGGAATGTAAAATGTTTTTAGGAGTAAGTAGATATGTCAGAATGTAAATGTAATTGCAATGGTGGTAATAATGAAAAGATTCGCCAGTATGATAATGTTTGCAAGATAATTGAAGCTAATGGTAATAATCCATCAAAGCTGATCCCTATTCTTCAACAGGTTCAGCATCAGTATGGTTATCTGCCGCAGGAAGTTCTTGCTTATGTTGCAACTTCGCTTGATATTCCGCCAGCCAAGGTATATGGTGTAGCCAGTTTCTATGGCCACTTTGCTCTTGAGCCAAAAGGAAAGTATATCATTCGTCTATGTGATGGGACAGCATGTCATGTTAAAGGCACAGAGTACCTGCTGGAAGCTATTCGCAAAAGACTTGGTCTGGAAGGTGAAACTGAGACAACTTCCGATATGATGTTTACTGTTGAAACAGTATCATGTCTGGGTGCTTGTGGTCTTGCACCGGTTATTACCATTAATGATAAGGTCCATGGTCTGTTGACCCCTGATAAGGCTGTAGCTCTGGTAGAAGAGATTCTTGAAAAGGAAAAAGCCTAATCCTCTTAGCTAACAGGTAATAGGGTTTATTAAAAAGTATATCAATGCCAGCATCAAGTCTGGCTTATGTGTTAGAATAATTCGTGGAGAGTAGTGACAATGATTAAAACACTGGACGATCTAAAAAATGCCGGTAAAGAATATATGGATATTGCCGGTAAAGTCGGCAAACGTATTGTAGTCTGTGCCGGTACTGGTTGTGTAGCTAACGGCTCACTTGAAGTACGTGATGCCCTGGTTAAAGAACTTGAGGCTAAAGGCCTTGAAGTTATGGTAGAGTTTACCGAGTGTGGTGAAGGTGCAGTTCATGTATCAGGCAGTGGCTGTCAGGGCTTTTGCCAGGTAGGTCCGCTGGTAACAGTTTACCCTGAAGGTTTCTTCTATACTCATGTAAAAGATGTAGATGCTGCTGAAATTGTTGAATCAACAATAGTAAACGGCAAGCCAGTTGAAAGACTGCTTTATACCGATCCTGTAACAAAGCAGAAGAAAGAAACTGCCAAGGACATTCAGTTCTATTCAATGCAGAATCGTCTTATCCTTGGTGAATGTGGTCAGATCGACCCTGAAGATATTGGTGAATATCTGGCAACTGGTGGATACCAGGCAGCCCAGAAGGCTTTTGTGGATATGACTCCTAAAGAAGTCTGTGATGAAATACAAAAATCAGGTCTACGTGGCCGTGGCGGCGGTGGTTTCCTAACAGGTCTGAAGTGGAACCTGACCCTGGTTGAAAAGAATGAAAAGAAATACGTTATCTGTAATGGTGACGAAGGTGACCCAGGTGCATTTATGGACCGTTCTCTTATGGAAGGTAATCCGCACAGGGTTCTTGAAGGCTGCATGATCGCTGCTCGTGCTATCGAAGCAGATGAAATTTATATTTATGTTCGTGCTGAATATCCGCTGGCTGTAGAACGCGTAAGAAAAGCTGCAGTAGATGCTGAATCTAAGGGGATATTTGGTGAAGATATTTTCGGAACCGGCAAGAGCATGAAGTGTACTGTAATGGAAGGTGCAGGAGCTTTTGTTTGTGGTGAAGAAACCGCTCTTATGGCTTCTATTGAAGGCGAGAGAGGTATGCCTCGTCCAAAGCCACCATTCCCTGCTCAGAAGGGTCTGTGGGGTAAGCCTACAGTTATCAATAATGTTGAAACTCTGGCAACTGTACCATACATTATTTCGCAGGGAGCAGATGTGTTCCGCAGTGTTGGTACAGAGACATCTCCAGGTACCAAGACGTTTGCTCTTACTGGTCATGTTGCTAATGCTGGTCTTATTGAAGTGCCATTTGGTACAAAGCTGCGTGATATCGTATTTGATATTGGTGGCGGCGTAACCGACCAGGATGGAAATATTCTGGAAGATGGTTTCAAGGCTGTTCAGGTAGGTGGCCCATCTGGTGGTTGTCTGACTGTTGATCATCTTGATCTTCCGCTTGATTTTGACTCTCTGCAGGGTATTGGTGCAATGGTTGGTTCTGGTGGTCTTGTTGTTATGAACAAGAAAACCTGTATGATCAAGATCGCACACTTCTTTATGCAGTTTGCTCAGAATGAATCTTGTGGTAAATGCGTTCCTTGTCGTGAAGGCACTAAGCAGATGCTTATGCTTCTGGAAGATATTATCGAAGGCAGAGGTGATGAAGGTACTATCGAAAAACTGGAAGTACTTGCCCGTTCTGTTAAGTTCGGTTCACTTTGTGGTCTTGGTAAAACTGCTCCTAACCCAGTTCTGACAACGCTTGAACACTTCCGTCATGAGTATGATGCTCATGTGAAGGAAGGTTACTGTCCTGCTGGTCAGTGTAAGGCTCTGGCCAAACCTGAGATTCTGGCTGATAAGTGTAAAGGTTGTTCTGCTTGTGCTCGCAAGTGTCCAGTTGACGCTATCAGCGGTGAGCTGAAGAAGCCTTACTACCTTGATGCTGATAAATGTATTAAGTGTGGAACATGTGCCCAGGTTTGTAAGTTTGACGCGATCGTTGGAGTAGGCTAAAACTGAGAAATAAGCAATATAGAATATAAACCAGCTTCGGCTATTTGTATTACTTGTTACTTATTACTTAAAAATACAAGGAAATAATCATGAATAAAGAATTTTTAAATATAAACGGTAAAAAAGTTGCTATCGAAGGCGAGCGCAACCTGCTGGAAGTTATCCGCAAAGCTAAAGTTGATCTGCCTACTTTCTGTTATCATTCAGAACTCAGCGTATACGGCGCTTGTCGTCTTTGTATTGTTGAGATCGAAGGCATGGGCGTTCAGGCTTCATGTTCAATAACACCAAGAGCTGGTATGAAGGTTAAGACTCATACAGGTCAGCTCCGTGAAATGCGTAAGGTGTTTATGGAACTGCTGCTTGCTAATAACCATGATGACTGTACAACCTGTGCAAAGAGCACTCACTGTCGTCTGCAGGAACTTGCCAGCAAGATCGGTGTTGATGATGTTCGTTTCAAACGCAGTCAAACACATTATGCAGTTGACAATACAAACCCATCTCTGGTACGTGACCCGGATAAATGTATCCTTTGTGGTGACTGTGTAAGAGCTTGTAATGAGCTTCAGGGTATTGGTGCTATTGATTTTGCTAATCGTGGTGCTAAGACCATCGTTCAGCCGGCTTTTGGTAAGAATCTGGAACAGGTTGAGTGTGTATATTGCGGTCTGTGTGCGAACGTTTGTCCTACCGGTGCTATTACTGTTAAGAGTGATGTTAATCGCGTATGGGATGCTATTAACGATTCTTCAAAGAAGGTTGTTGCTCAGATAGCTCCAGCGGTTCGTGTTGCAATTGGTGAAATGTTCAATATCCCATCAGGTGAAGTTACAACAGGTAAGATCGTTGCTGCTCTGAACATGATGGGCTTTGATAAGGTATTTGATACATCTTTTGCAGCTGATATGACAGTTCTGGAAGAAGCAAACGAATTCCTCGAACGTAAGGCTCGTGGCGAAAATCTTCCAATTATGACTTCTTGCTGTCCAGCATGGGTTAAGTATGCAGAACAGTATTTCCCTGACCTGTTGAACCATCTTTCAAGTTGCAAGAGTCCACAGCAGATGTTTGGTGCTGTATCTCGTGAAGTTCTGCCTGCACAGCTTGGTGTAGAAAACAAGGATATCTTCACTGTTTCAATTATGCCATGTACTGCCAAGAAGTTTGAAGCTGGCCGTGATGAATTTGCCCAGGATGGTCTGGCAGATGTTCAGGCTGTATTGACTACCAAGGAACTTGGTAAGATGATCCGTGAAGCGGGTATCGATTTCGCATCAATTGAGCCGGAAGCTCTTGATATGCCTCTTGGCTTCAAGACCGGTGCAGGTGTTATCTTTGGTGTTACCGGTGGTGTAAGTGAAGCTGTACTTCGTTATGCAGCAGAAAAGGTTACAGGCCAGACACTGGAAGATTGTGATTTCCACGAGGTTCGTGGCCCAGAAAATACCAAGATCGCAGAACTTGAAGTTGGCGAAGTTAAGCTTAAGCTTGCTGTTGTTCACGGTCTGGCAAATGCTAAAAAGATCGCTGAAGAAATTCGTGCTGGCAAATGCGACTATGATATTGTAGAAGTTATGAGCTGTCCGGGTGGTTGTGTTTCTGGTGCTGGTCAGCCTGAAGGTTGGACTACTGAAGTGACTGAAAAACGTACCGCTGGTATTTATCGCAACGATAAGCAGCTTCAGCTCCATAAGTCACAGGATAATCCATTCCTGACTAAGTGCTATGATGATATCTTTGACGGCGAAGTTGGTGGTCATAAGGCACATCACGCACTGCATACATCATATAGCAGTCGCAAGCGTATGAGCGATATGGATTTTTCTGTAACTGATAATGGTTCAACAGCTCGTGCCAAGGTACGTGTTTGTGTTGGTACCAGCTGTTACCTGAAGGGTTCACAGAAGCTTATGCACGACATTCTTGACAAGATCGAAGCTGATGGCCTTGACGAAGTTGAAGTAAAGGCTACTTTCTGTTTTGAAAAGTGCGATGGCGGTCCAAACGTCAGAGTTAACAACACAGTTGTTTCAAAGGCAACTGTTGAGAAGGTTATGACTGAACTTAAGAGTCAGTTAGCTAATAGTTAAACCATGCAGGGAGCAGACTGCGGTCTGTTCCGCATTTAGATTGGTAGCTGTAGAGCCAGCTATCATAATAATATCTCCACGCTGCCGGGGATAATACTCCGGCAGCTCTCCTTAAACATTCCAGTTGGATTATGACCTTTCTCCAACTGATTGTTAATAGTCTTCGCGGGCTATTCTAACATAAGAGTGCCGGTATAGTTCGAAATTGCTCCCCCCAAATAGAACTATGCTGGCATTTTTTTTGCTTTATCCTCATATATCTACTGCCGAGGGCTTATCTGTGCAATAAATGTGCTAATTGTATTATGTTGTGAAGAGTATAATTGGCATATGATAGTAATGTTTATCAAAGCACGATATTAATTATTTCACAGAAAGGACCTTATTGTATGAAGAGACGATCTATCAATATGAGTTGTCTGGCAGCAGCTTCTGCAGCTGCGTTTTTTACTGCCGGTGATCAGTCCGTCAATGCCGCACAGGCTTCATTATCTGATAAGCCAAATGTAGTATTAATACTTACAGATGATCAGGGTACGGTTGATATGAACTGCTATGGTTCAAAAGATCTGTACACGCCAAATATGGATAAGCTGGCTGAAAGTGGTGTGAGATTCACCCAGTTTTATGTTGGGGCTCCTGTATGCTCTCCTTCCAGGGCATCATTGCTTACAGGGCGATTCCCTCAGAGAGCACAGTTGCCGTATAATGCTTATGCAGAACGTGGTATGCCGACAGAGCAGCTTACCATTGCTGAACTGTTGAAGAATGACGGTTATAAAACAGCTATTTTTGGTAAGTGGCATATTGGTGAAACGCTGGATCAGAGTCCTAATGCTCAAGGTTTTGATGAGTTTTTGGGACATAAGGTGGGCTGTTTTGATAATTATTCTCATTATTTCTACTGGCATGGGCCTAACCGCCATGATCTATGGAAGAATGAGACAGAATACCATGAAGATGGGAAGTTTTTCCCGGATATTATTGTTCGCGAAGCGTCTCGCTTTTTAGAAGAAAATAAAGATGATCCTTTTTTCCTCTTTTTACCGTTTAATTTGCCGCATTATCCATTGCAGGCTCAGCAAAAATACCGGGATATGTACAAAGATGTGAAAGATCCCAAACGCAGGCGTTACGGTGCTTTTGTTTCTAATCTTGACGAAAAGATAGGCCAGGTTGTAGATAAGCTGGAAGAGCTTAAGCTGCGTGATAATACAATAATTATTATGCTTAGTGACCATGGCCATTCCGAAGAAGAGCGTACATTTGGCGGTGGCGGTAGTGCCGGCCCATATCGAGGGCATAAGTTCCAGGTATGGGAAGGTGGCATACGTGTGCCGTGTATCGTTTCCTGGCCAAGCCATTTGCCGGAAAATGAAGTAAGAGACCAACTGGCTACCAGTATTGACCTGTTTCCGACTATTGCGGGTTATTGTGGAGCAGAAATGCCTGCAAGAAAAATTGATGGTATAGATATTTCAGCTATAATTGAGTCTGGCAAGGCTGTCTCCGAAAGAGATGTTATGCATTGGGAGCTGGGGAATATGTGGGCTGTCAGGCAGGGACAGTGGAAGCTTGTTAGTGATAACGGTAAAATGTTCTTGAGTAATATGACAGTAGATGCTACCGAGACAAATAATATTGCTGATCAGCATAAGGATATTGTCGAGCAGCTAACCAGTATTCATAATAACTGGAAAGAAGAGGTTGTTACGCAGTAATAGCTTGTAGCAGTTAGTAAATAAAAAAAGAGCCAGGTAGCAATTAAAGTTCCTGGCTCTTTGTGTTTATTTAGAATTTTTTACGGCCTTTACCTTTACCTTTGCTGAAACCACCTTTTCCGCCTTTGAAGCTTTTTCCACCTCGACGGCCATCATTATTGCTGTCGAAATGTTTCCTGCCTTTTTTAGGTTTAAATGTGTTATCTTTACGACTAGGTGTAAAGAATGATTTTTCCAGCTTTGTAATATTCAGGCCTTTACCATCTATGCGTATCTCACGGAGGATATCCATTGTGTCTTTTGGCATACCTTCCGGCAGCTCAATGCAGGAATATGTGTCCATGATAGATATTCTGCCGATAAATTCACGGTCAAGTACTGCAGCTTCAGAAATAATATCTATCAGCATACCAGGGTTGACTTTGTGCTCTCTACCAACTTCAACGATGAAATATTCCATGCCTTTTTTGGCCTTACGGATCTTCAGGTCGCCATATTTTCCGCTGGTATCAAAACCTTTCTTATCCATTTCTGCCTGGTCAACAGTTTTTAGAAGGAGAGGTTTTTTCTTATATATGATCTCAGCCAGGGCTGCAGCTACCTCAATGGCCGGAATATTATGTTCCTGACAGTATTGTTCCAGCAGCTCGGTATAAGTTGTTTCACCAGTAGCGATAGTGTCTGTGATCTTTTGTTTGAAGTTTGCTACACGGCGGTCATTGATTATCTTGGCCGATGGGAGATCCATCTTTTCAATTTTCTGGCCGGTCGCCTTTTCAATTGATGCTAGCATTCTTCTTTCACGCGGGGCAACGAACAGGATCGCTTCGCCCTTACGGCCAGCACGGCCAGTACGGCCAACACGGTGAATATAAGATTCTGTGTCGTAAGGGATGTCATAGTTAACGACATGGCTTATTCTGTCAACGTCGAGACCGCGAGCAGCTACGTCAGTAGCTACCAGGATATCTACTTTACCTGTTTTCAGACGGTTTATCATCTGTTCACGTGCGTTCTGGCTCAAATCGCCGTTGATCGCACCACTATTAAAACCGCGAGCGTGAAGTTTTTCGTCCAGAGCAAGAGTTTCGGTCTTGGTACGAACGAAGATGATCATACCGTTAATGTCTTCAGCTTCCAGTATTCTTGTCAATGCATCAAGTTTATGTACACCGCTAACACTCCAGTATCTCTGGCGAATATTGTCAGCAGTTGTAGTTTTTGACTTGATGATTATTTCCTCAGGTTTATTTAAGTGCTTGCGAGCTATCTCTTTAATTTGCTTTGGCATAGTCGCAGAGAATAGAGCTGTCTGGCGTTCATCAGGCGTCTGTTCCAGAATCCAGTTAATATCTTCGATGAATCCCATTTTCAGCATTTCGTCAGCTTCGTCCAGAACGAGGTATTCGATCTCGTCAAGCATTAGAGTGCCGCGTCTCATATGGTCCATAACTCTGCCAGGTGTGCCAACGATAACGTTTACACCACGTTTTAGCAGGTTCAGCTGGTTACGATAATCCTGTCCGCCGTAGATGGCTGCGATACGGAAACCGGTAACGAACTTGGCATAGGTCTGGAAAGCTTCTGCAACCTGGATCGCCAGTTCGCGAGTTGGGGTCAAAATGATAGCTTGTGGTTTTTTACTGCGAGTATTGATATTGCTTAGAATTGGCAAAGCAAATGCTGCGGTTTTACCTGTACCTGTCTGGGCCTGGCCCAATAGGTCTTTACCTGCCAGCAGGGGAGGGATTGTCATTGCCTGGATCTTAGTCGGTGTTTCATATCCGACAAAATCTATCGCTTTAAGTACGGCACTGCTTAGATTGAGGTCTGAAAATTTAGTATCGTTTTTTTTGTCTGTTTCAGGAATATTTTTTCCCATATAAAATAATTTCTCCGGCAGGTTTTTCCTGCAGCTGCATTTCCAGCTTAATTGTTATGCCTGATGGCCGGTCGCGGCCAACTGTGGCGGTTGAACTTGACGCGCAGAATACTTTTCTGCATAGGGGGGTGGGAACGAGTGTCAAGTTCTGGAAGAGCTAAGATAATACAGCTGTTATTGTCAATTAGACAATTATGGCTTGGCCGGGTATACCGGTAGCCGGTAATATGCGGTTCTTTTTTCAGATCTGCCGGAAGCCGGCAGGGTGTTTGCCTGCCGGATTGCCTGATACTTTTTCCCCATTCTTATCCGGGTTTTGTGTGATAGCGGAACGGCTATCGCCGGATTATTTTATTTATCCCCATTAAATGAGTTACTCATTATATATAATATTTAATGTAATACTATGATTTTTTGTTGTTTTAATGTCCTAATTGCAATATTAACAAAAAATTAGTTCCGATTGTGACACACATATCCGGATAATCGTTATTTCAATAACTAGGTTGCGTTTTTCTGGCAACATAAATTCTCATTGATTCAGTAGTTGGTTTTTTCTTGATTGTATTGACGCTGAGCGTTAAAATAACGTGTCAGGTATTATTTACTATTTGACACATTTAGATATAAGTCATTAAATTGACTGGAGTTAATTAAAAGCTGATGAGTGATAAGATTATAGGTAAGGCTATTACTTTCGACGATGTTCTTCTCGTGCCGGCCTACAGCGAATTTTTGCCTAAAGACGCTGATACCAGTACCCGGCTTACCAGAAATATTGAAATAAATATTCCGCTGGTTAGTTCTCCTATGGATACAGTTACCGAGTCTGCCCTGGCTATTGCTATAGCCCAGGAAGGTGGTATCGGAGTTATTCATAAGAATATGACTGCAGAAGAACAGGTTATTGAGGTTGAGAAGGTTAAACGCAGCGAGAACGGTGTTATTCTTGATCCGGTCACTCTTGGCCCAAACGATCCTGCCAGTATCGCTCGTGACCTTATGACCAGGCAGAATATTTCAGGTATTCCTGTTGTAGAAAAAGGTAATAAGCTCATTGGTATTCTCACCAGACGCGATATGGCCTTTCTTGAGAACGATAATCAGTCTGTAGCAACTCTCATGTCCTGCGACAATCTTGTTACCGGTCCAGCCGGCACAACTTTGGTACAGGCTCAGGCTATTCTTAACCAGCATAAGGTTGAAAAGCTTTTGTTGGTTCAGGAAGATGGCACACTAGCTGGTCTTATCACTATGCGTGATATTGAAAGAGTCCATCAGTACCCTAAGGCCAGTAAGGATGATAGAGGCCGCCTTAGAGTTGGAGCTTCTATTTCTGTTCTTGATTTTGAACGAGTTGAACAGCTTATTGCCAAGGGAGTTGATGTTATTACTGTTGACTCTGCTCATGGCCACTCGCTCAATGTTATCGAGACAGTGAAAGAGATAAAGAAAAACTGGAATATAGACGTAATTGCAGGTAATGTAGCAACATATGATGGTGCCGCGGCCTTGGCTAAAGCCGGTGCAGATGCAGTCAGAGTTGGTATTGGTCCTGGTTCTATCTGTACTACCCGCGTTGTTTCTGGTGTTGGTGTTCCTCAGGTGACAGCCATTATGGAATGTGCTCGTGCTGGTGAGCAGTTTGGTATACCAGTTATTGCTGATGGCGGTATTCGCCAAAGCGGTGATATTGTTAAGGCTATTGCTGCCGGTGCCAGCGTGGTTATGCTTGGCTCGCTTTTCGCTGGTCTGGAAGAGTCTCCTGGCGAATTGGTTATATTCCAGGGTCGTCAGTTTAAGACATACCGTGGTATGGGCTCTATGGGAGCTATGATAAAGGGTGGCGGAGCCCGTTACGGCCAGAATACCAAGCAGGCTGATAAGCTAGTGCCGGAAGGCGTAGAAGGGCGTGTGCCTTATCGTGGCCGCCTAAGTGAATTTGTCTACCAGATGGTTGGTGGTCTCAGAGCAGGTATGGGCTATTGTGGTGCAGCTAGTATTGAACAGCTTCGTAATGATGCTCGTTTTATTGAAATATCACCTGCAACTGTTCGCGAAAATCATCCACATGATATTTCGCTTACCCACGAGGCACCAAACTATTTTAGTGGTGATATAAAAGGTTAATATCTCAGGTTATTCCTGATTATGGAGTCAATATGGCAAGGACGTTATATTTAGTTTTGGCTCTCGCTGTGCTTTTTGCAGGCGGGTGTGGTAAAGGTAATCAGCTTTCCTGTGAAAAGCAGTGTCAGGTTCAGGATGCTACAGGTTTTACTAAGGTTGAGCCAGAAGGGCTTATCTCTAGACCGTGGCCGAAAGCTGATATTACATATAATAGCGTTGAGAGTATCGAGCCGTCTCCTTACTTTAATAGCTATGAGTCACTTGACGAGAATTACTCATGTGATACATCTTCGAGTAAAGGTCGTAAAGGTGATATTAAAAGAGCTGTTTTTGACCCTATCGTGACTTTGAAAGACGTTCTTGTTGCTCCATTGAAATATTCAAGTGATAAATACAAGGAACGCAAAGCTGCTAAGGAGCAGGAAGAAAACAGTTCAGTTCAGGATAATTGAGCTATTCTGTTATAATAATATGATAAAAACCGCAGACCGGCTGAGCTGCGGTTTTTTTTTAGGCCAATAAAAAAAGGACTTTTCAAAATATTGAAAAGCCCTTGAAATACGGAGAGAGCGGGATTCGAACCCGCGGTACGGGCAATTTCCCGTACGACGGTTTAGCAAACCGTTGCATTCAGCCACTCTGCCATCTCTCCAAAATATTTACTTTTAGTGCACAATGAAGATAAAGTTGCCTTTGTCTTTCACTGTCGCAAGACATAACAATTTACTGTTATATCAAGTGATATGCAAGTATTTTTTTTGTAAATAATGAAAAAATCAGGAACAAATGAGAATATGATTAAAGCTTATTTTTTTGATCTGGACGGAACGCTGCTCAGTACCGAAATATTATGGATAGAAGCAATGAAGGAAGCGTCCAATGCGCGGGGCGTTGCTATGGACATGTCAGAGGCGACCGATATTGTTATTGGCAGGGCTCTTACCGACATTTTCTATGCGGTAGCTGAAAAATATCCAGATCTATATAGAGATATGCATGATATGGATAATGCTCTCTATGAGTATTTTATAAGGCTTAGCAGTGCAAGGGATACCAGAATACCAGGTTCAGTGGAACTGCTCGTTAAACTGGCAAATGAGGGCTTTCCTGTGGCTATTGTTACCGGCAGCCCCAGACGTGACCTTGATAAGGCTATTGCAGAGATGGGAATTGCTGATAAGCTGGCATTTTCACTTAGCTGTGAAGATTATCACATTGGCAAGCCAGATCCAACCTGCTATATGATGGCCGCTGATAAGCTTGGGGTGGATTATTCCAGCTGCTGTGTATTTGAGGATTCTACAGCAGGTATACATGCGGCTAAGGGCAGTGGTATGAAGTGTGTCGCCCTTGTGCTAAAAAATATGCCTCAGCAAGATGTTAGTGAGGCTGATGTAGTCCTTGGCAACCTTATGGATTTTACTCCTGATATGCTGAAATAACAAAACTTTGCGACAATAGGTAATATAGGTATAGTGGCGACACCCTGATGGCTTAGTATTTGTTAAAAAAGAGAAAAAAGCTTCGTTTTTTTTGCAATCCACTTCTCCAATATGTTATACTGCTTTATAAGAGAAAACCTTATATAATCGTTTTTAATTGTAAATCAATGTTTTAGAGAAAAGAAAACTAGGAGAGGTTGGAGTTATGAAGAAATTCCTTTTTGCTGCTTTGGCAGCGATCGCTGGAATAGCGAGTGTGTCTAATGCCGCCTTGATGGATTTTCATCAGATCGCTGCTGTTGGAGAAGACAGCAAGGTCAGGATTGTCAATTCTGCAGAGAATGATATTGATATCAGAGGTATTGTAAGTGATAGCGGATATGTTATTATTGGTAATGAAGTTACCGGTATTAACCCTGCTGATACTCTCACTTATGGTATTACTGTGTCAAACTATGATGATGATACCTTCGATTTTACTTTGCTGGCCTACACAGCTGGCGGCACATTAGCATCAGATACTGCTAATTTGGGCACTGACGGTACTGCTACACTTAGTATCGATGTTACAGGTGCTTCAGATTACAATTTTGGGGTTAAGGTCTCAGGCAAAGATGATGCATTCATCTATGTGAATCTAAGTGACCTTACAGTTGTCCCAGAACCAATGACAATGTCAACTTTGGCCCTTGGTGGTCTGGCATTTCTGAGAAAACGCAGAGTGTAAATCTGACTCTTGAATTAAAAGCGGCACTATGGTAAATATACCAGGTGCTGTTTTTTTTAGCGATATATTGTAGTTATGGGACTATAATTATACAGCCTGTTAATAATGAAAGCAGGTTTAATCAAGTGGGTGATTGTGTTTTGATTTTCTTTTAACAATATTCAAGGTATAGAGGTTGGAATGATTGGTTTAAATACTATCATAAATGATTGGTTGGATCGTATTTCTAAGTTTGAATGTTTACCAGACAGTATTAAGGCAATTTATATTGGTCTGGTAACTGGAGCTGATGGGTATTTTTTGTATATGATTGGGGCTAACGAGTATGATCCAGATTGTCAAGACTGGGCATGTGAGGAAGATTATACCCCGCCGGAAAAGTATTGCTATACGAACATCAATACTGAAGTAGTTGGTTGGCAGGAGTTTAATAATAGTGTTGTTGGTATTGTTAAAGAATATAAATCAAATAGCCCAGATTCAATCTTAATGAAGTTGATTATGTAGGCGTTGGCTTTGATGACGGCGATATTGAAATTGTATAGCATGCTAAAATTGACCTAAACTTCAGTTTGAGTGTTATAACATAAAAAAAGGCAGTCCGTAGTGGGCTGCCTTTTTTGTTTAAGTTATTCCAGAGCTTTTTAATGTTTCATCTTAGCTGTTTTGCTGAGAGAATTTATGATGGCTTTATCTGATCTAAAGATGAATCCGGTGTCAGCTTTTACAGGTTTGAGAGAGAAGCTCCAATTGTAGGTTTTGCCTGCCGGGTAACAGAATTCAGGATGGGTGCGGGCACCCCAGCTGTTATCTCCACCAACTCCCATTTGGCCATAATCTATGTTGACGGTGAGGAACCCGGCATCGATCAGCTCAAATGGATGAGTAGTGTTTTCGATATTGTCCTGAGTCCATGTCCATGCTGAAACTTCCAGTTGACCATTGGCCTGTGCCATAATCCCCAGACCGCTATTGTCTATCCAGCTGCTCCAGCGGATACCAGTGCGGTTGCCGTATTCCTGATTGTCAATATATAGGTGTTCAGGCTCAGCTATGTTCTGGCTGTATATGCCGAAAGCGGCACCTGTACAGCGATCATTATAGTTTTCCCATGGGCCGCGTCCGTACCAGTAGTTTTCAGTGAATTCCGCTGGGATAACCATTTGCTGGCCAATCTTAGGGATTTCCGGCAGGTCATTATCCGAGTTCAGTGTATTACTAACTACGATATCACCGTTGCCATAGATAGTATAGATTGAGTCGAGCTTTGCCTTGCCGTCGATCATGTCACAGTTGGTTGATATGATAACTATATTGTCCTGGACGTCAGTATTGAAGCTGGTTAGCTTGCGTTGAGCAGAGGCATCCTTCCAGGCCTTATCCCTGTTTTGCATCTGGTTACCGCGATCATTATTGGTCGGTACGCGCCAGAAGTTTGGCTTGAGTTCGCCGGAGATAAGAGTTTTGCCTTTATAGGTATAGCTAACCAATGAGCCCAGTTG
Organism: Sedimentisphaerales bacterium; assembly: GCA_963667715.1. Lineage (GTDB taxonomy): Bacteria > Planctomycetota > Phycisphaerae > Sedimentisphaerales > SM23-30 > JAFGDI01. The sequence goes on from OY763926.1 coordinate 1,010,910, forward strand.
TTTATCGAAAACGGCACTGAACATGTCGCCATTTACAATTATTGACTGCTCGCTGTCATCAACAGTTACCATCTGATCAGCGATTTTCAGGATCGAATCTTTACAGAGGTGGTCGAGTCTGAACTGATCCCACGCCTGTACAAAACCTTTAGGTGCCCATGATTCATTGTTCTTTAGGACGAAGTTGATCTTGAGCATGATCTCGCCGACACCAGAAGCCTTTTTCATACTGTATAGTACATTGATATCTTTCTGTTGGCCAGCGGCGATAAATGGACAGTCTTGCTTACCGCTGTCGATAAGTATGCCATCTTCAAGCAGCTCCCAGGTAATATCAAATCCTGTTAGCGGCATGAAGGTGTATTTGTTATGTACAGTGAACTTGCCAACCTTTACGTCAACTGGTGTAACCTTGATATTCTGGTATACCTTTTTGACTTCCCAAGCGTGTGGGTTTGGTTTGCGGTCAGGCTGAACTACACCATTACAGCAGAAGCTGCGGTCGTTTGGTTTATCGCCAAAATCACCGCCGTAAGCGAAGTACTGTTTGCCTGTTGTAGGGTCAGTATTGTAGAGGCCCTGATCAACCCAGTCCCATATACTTCCGCCTTGCAGAGAAGGGTACTTTTCATATGCGTCCCAGTACTTCTGGAAGTTGCCGATACTATTACCCATAGCGTGTGAATATTCACATTGAATAGCTGGCTTGGTAGGGTTGCCCTGAGCGTATTTTACCAGATGGTCAATTGATGCGTACATTGGGCAATAGATGTCGGTATTGTCACCGCCGTGAGCCTGTTCATAGTGAACCGGACGAGAGTTGTCGCGTTTACGTATCCAGCTGCTGGTGAGCTCGAAGTTCACGCCGTTACCAGCTTCATTTCCAAGTGACCAAATGATAACACAAGGGTGATTTTTATCTCTTTCGAGCATGTTAACTGTACGATCCAGATGGGCCGGCCCCCATGAAGGGTGTTTGGCCAGAGACTCTGGGCCATAGCCCATACCATGAGATTCGATATTGGTTTCGTCAATTATATAAAGACCGTATTCATCGCATAGTTCATACCAAAGTGGTACGTCTGGATAATGACAGGTACGAACAGTGTTGATATTGAGCTGCTTCATAAGCTTTATATCACGTATCATGTTTTCGCGGGTAACGTAGTGTCCTGTGTCAGGCTCATGTTCGTGGCGATTAACACCTTTGATATAGATATACTTTCCGTTGACCAGCAACTGAGCGTCTTTGATCTCGATTTTACGGAAACCGAATTTGCAAGAGCGGATATCAGTGGTCTTACTATTTTCATCGCTACTGCTGATAAGGACGGTGTATAGGTTTGGAGTTTCAGCGGTCCATTTCGCTGGATCACTGACAGTTGTGCTAAAGATATAGTCAATAGTTTCGCCAGCTGGAATAGATTCTGCTGCTGGAGTGAGAATACCTTCTCCGATCTCTACAGGTTTGCCAGTTGTATCAAGCAGGGTAGTTGTAAGAGCCGGACAGGCTGCATCGCTGTCAGTATGGTTAGTTACCTTTGCTTTTACAGTGTATACAGCATTGGTATAATTTTCGTCGAGGTCTGCTTTGATCTCGAAATCTCTTATTTCTACTTTAGGGCTAGAGTAAATATATACATTTCTGTATATACCACTCAAACGCCAGAAGTCCTGGTCTTCGAGGTATGAGCCGTCGCTATAACGGTATACTTCAACGGCCAGTAAATTATCATCTTTAGGATTGATATAGCTGGTTAGATCGAATTCTGCAGGAGTTCTGCTATCCTGACTATAGCCGACCATCTGGCCGTTAACCCATATATAGAAAGCAGAGTCTACGCCGTCGAAGTTGATAAAAACCTGACGATTCTGCCAGCTGGCAGGCACCTTGAAAGTTCTGCGGTATGAGCCTACAGGATTACGATCTACATGGTTAGTAAATTCCTCAGGTGAATCCCCCATAACTCTCGGTGGGTCTACCTTGAATGGGTAGCGTGCATTGGTATAGAGTGCTGTGCCGTAGCCTTGCATCTGCCAGTTGCCGGGAACGTTTATAGTACCCCAGCTGTCAGCATCGAAATCGGTTTCATAGAAATTCTGCGGGCGGTCTTCTGGACGGCCGACCCAGTTGAACTGCCATTTACCGTTTAGGCTCATGTGATATCTGCTGTTAGTGCGTTCGCATTTAACAGCTTTGTTGACAGTGTCATATGGCATACTGGTTGCACGTGGGAGCTCTTTATTTATACGGAAAACTTTTTCATTTTCCCAATCGTTTTGAGCGTACAAATGCAGGCAAGAAAGCAGCATTGCCAAAAGTATCATAGAAATCGAATCTTTCATAACGGTTCCTTTCTATCAGGATATTAAAATGTGTTTATTGTTATTATTTATTAGGCGTTTCGATGTCTTATAGTCAAAGTATTATTAGTCACATTATTGCTAACATAGTCGAATAATTCAAGTGTAAAAGGTCTCTGAAGTAATATCTGAGCGGGTAATATTACATTTATACCATTATGAGACTATTAATTCACTAGGTGGTGTAAGATGTGGTTATTTGTGAAATTAGTATGGTTAAATTGCGTTTCATATCTGGTTTTTAGTTGTTACCTTTGGGCAATTTAGTTATTATTCATTAATTGGTTTTTGAAACAAACAGACAGTGTATAGGAACAATGAAATGGCTAAGTATATTATTTCGATTACGGCAAAAGATGACAGTGGTATCGTTGCCGGGGTAAGTAAGGCCCTGGTCAAGATGCAGGGAAATATAAAGGCTGCAAGTCAGACGGTTCACCAGGGTTATTTTGCTATGATCCTTCTTTGTGATATAGAAGATAAGATGGCGCCCGCGGATATTGCAAGTCATATAGAGAAGCAGTTTTCTTATGATCTGCATGTATATGTGACAGAGTATGATGGCAATAGTGAGCCGGTAGTAGCAGATGGCGAGAATTATATCGTGTCGGTTCTAGGTCCGGATAAACCGGGTATTCTAAGTGAAGTTACCAACCTTATGGCCCAGCGTCATATCAATATTGAAGATATGTATTGCTTTACCAATAGTAAGGAAGAGTTTGTTGTAATCCTTCAGGTGACGATCGCCGATGCACGTGCATTTGGAGTTTTGCAGGGGCAGCTGGAAGATATTGGTAATCGCCTTGGACAGAGTATTAACATTCAGCATGAAGATATTTTTATCGCTACAAATGAGCTTAGTCTGAGGAAGCTAAAGAATAAGTAAGTGCAAGTATTAGTGTTTACTTTTTAGTAATAGAACTACAGAATCGCAATTGCGGTTTAATATATAAAGGGAAATAGAATAATGTTAAGAACAGAAGATATACTATCAACGATCCGTATGCTACAGAGTGAACATCTGGATGTCAGGGCGGTAACAATGGGTATTGACCTAAACGATTGTGCCGGACCTGATATTGATATGGTCTGTGATAAGGTAAAGAAAAAGATCATCTCTCGTGCCCGTGCGTTAGTGAAGGTTTGCGATGAAGTTGGCGGTAAGTATAAGATACCTATCGTGAATAAGCGTTTGGCAATTTCACCGGCGAGTATCATTTTGGAAGGTCATGACAGTAAGGCACCGCTAAAGCTGGCCAAGGCTCTTGATGAAGCGGTAGAAGAGATCGGGGTAGACCTGGTTGGCGGTTTCAGTGCACTGGTAGAACGCGGCAAGACTCCGGGTCAGGATCTGCTGATAAAGTCGCTGCCAGAAGTGCTCTCGCAGACTAAGCGGGTTTGTTCATCGATTAATGTGGCTACCAGCAAGACCGGTATCAATATGGATGCGGTAGGCGAGCTGGGCCATGTAATAAAAGATATCGCAGCAGCGTCAGCGGACCAGAACGGTTTCGGCTGTGCCAAGCTGGTAGTGTTTGCAAATATTCCATCTGATAACCCGTTCATGGCTGGTGCCTATCTGGGCAGCGGTCAGGGGGATTGTGTACTGAACATTGGTGTTAGTGGCCCGGGTGTAGTTAAGAGTGCTGTAGAGCGTGCCCAGGCTACCGGTCACAAGACACTGGATCAGCTGGCAGAACAAATTAAGCTTACTGCCTTTAGAGTTACCCGTGTAGGTGAGCTTATCGGCCGAGAAGTAGCTGATATTCTGGGCGTACGCTTTGGTATAGTTGACCTGTCGCTGGCACCGACCCCGGCGGTTGGTGATAGTATTGGTGAGATCTTTAATGCTCTTGGTATCAAGGCTGTTGGAGTGCCGGGCAGTACTGCTGCACTTGCTATGCTCAATGATGCGGTTAAGAAGGGCGGCTTGTTTGCCAGTAGTGCCGTCGGTGGCCTTAGTGGGGCGTTTATTCCAGTATTGGAAGATTCTAACCTAGCCCAGGCTGCTCGTGATGGACTTCTGCCGCTGGCGAAGCTTGAGGCGATGACCTCGGTTTGTTCGGTTGGGCTTGATATGGTAGTTATTCCGGGTGATACCACACCAGAGACTATAAGTGCGATAATTGCAGATGAAATGGCGATCGGTATGATCAATACCAAGACCACAGCCGCGAGATTGATACCCGTTCCAGGTCTAAAGGCTGGCGAGGAAGTATCCTTCGGCGGTCTCTTTGGTGCCGGGCCTGCTCTTGAGGTTATTGGTGATGGCTTGTCGCAAGGTTTTATCCGCTCCGGCGGCCAGATACCAGCTCCGGTACACAGCCTTCGCAATTAACAGTTGGCGGTGAACAGTTAACAGTATTTGAAAATTACAAATTAAAATATATAAGGGACGGCAGGTAAATTGTCGTCCCTTTTTTGGCTTTTGTACTTGTTCACTTCTGCACTTTTCGATAATTGATTTTCAGGATGTCGAACCTTTTGAGTTCATTGTTGAGTGTCTGCATGAAATCTGGCAGAGACTTATTTTGTGGGTTCGTCCAGGCTACTTCAGCCAGGGCCAGGGCTCTGGGGTATGCCATATATTGGGCTTGTTTGGGTGTTGGTATGTATTCGGTCCAGAGGTTGGCCTGAACTCCGAGTATATATTTTTTTTGTTGGTCGGAGAGTTCTGCAGGTACCGGGTCGTAGCTGTATACTTTTTCCAGAGTAACCAGACCGCCGATAGCAGGAGGTTCTGTAGCGTGGTTTTCTGATTGGTAATAGTCAAAGTAGCAATAGCTGGTAGGGCTCATAACTACGTAATGGCCAGAACGAGCGGCATCAATGCCGCCTTGTGTGCCACGCCAGCTCATAACCATGGCATTAGGTGCCAGACCGCCTTCGAGGATCTCGTCCCAGCCGATAATGCTCCTGTCTTTGCTATTCAGGTACTTTTCAATTCTAGTAATAAAATAGCTTTGCAGGCCATGTTCATCTCCCAGCTGGTTGTCTCTGATACGCTGCTGGCATTTTGGGCACTGTTTCCAGCGGTCCTTGGGACATTCATCGCCACCGATATGGATTATCTTAGATGGGAATAGAGTAATAATTTCGTCTAATACATTTTCCAGAAACTCAAAGGTCTTATCGTTGCCGCCACAAAACACTTCCGGCTCTACACCCCAGCTAGTGCGAACCTTGTATGGTCCGCCGATACAGCCGAGCTCGGGAAAGGCAGCCAGAGTTGCGATAGAATGGCCTGGCATCTCAATTTCCGGTATGATGGTGATAAATCGATCAGCTGCATAGGCGACGATGTCTTTTATCTCCTGTTGGCTATAGTATCCGCCGTAAGGGGTGTTGTCTGATCTGTCTCTGTCAGATGGGATAGGTGTCGAGCTGCGATTTGATGATATTGTTGTAAGTTCTGGATAGCGTTTAATTTCTATACGCCAGCCCTGATCATCAGTAAGGTGAAAATGGAAAGTGTTAAGCTTGTAGCGGGCCATTATATCTATGTATTGTTTAATGAACGATACCGGGAACATATGTCTGGATACATCCAGATGTAAACCTCGCCATTTGAAACGGGGGCTGTCATTGATCGTGACGGCAGGTATTTCCCAGTTAACATTGTTAACAGGTTTTGCACTATCTATTTCAGGGGGAAGCAGCTGCCGTAGAGATTGTAGGCCGTAGAGTATTCCTGCTGGTGTTTTAGCTGTAATATCAACTAAGTTTTTGGTTATTTGCAGGCGATATGCTTCATCATTGTCAAAACTGTCATGGGTAAGGTGTAGGTATATACAATTGGTATGGGGCTTATTAGTTATGTTTGTTGAAGTTGTCAGCCTAAAGCCTGTTGAAGGTTCTAATATCGTGTTTAGTTGGTTGGCAAGGTCGAGTAGGTCACTATCGGTAGTGATTGTGGTGGTGCTTTTGAGTTGGAAATTGCCGATACCGGGTTCTAGTGATTGAGGACGAGGAATGATGTTTATAGGGCCGGAAAGGCATTCTACTGACGTTATTAGTATTAGTACAAGCCCTATGCAGATTGTGGTAATAGCAGAGTTCATCTTAAAACCTCGTTTTATTTGTTGTAGTTGGTTAAGAGTTTATGGACCACCATGCGTTAATCTTGGCCGCACGCAGACGGTAGCGGTTCCAGGCCAGGTGGATCGCTCCGTACCAGATATAGCCGTTGATTGCAGTAAGTCCAAGAATGAGTATATTTGCCGGAATCTTTACCATGGTTGGCAGTATGAACATAAGCGGCATACATATGCCAAGTGACAGGACAATTCCGGCACTGACAGCTTTTACTATTTCCAGCTTGGCGATAACGATCTTTTGCAGTTCACTGGCAAATTCTTCAAAGCAGAAAGCCAATTTTCCCGAGTATTCATGGTTGGCTAGAGCCGAGATCATACCCTTACCGATAAACGATATTCTGTTAAAGGTTTGGGTGAAGCTTTCGCCTTCGGAGGCTTTGGCAAACGCTCTATTAACCTGGCTTTTAAGATAAAGGTTGCTGATACTTTCCGCTGACTGGTCATACATATCTTTTACATGCATACGGCTGTTATAGCAAATGTTCATGGCGGAAAAAAGTTCCATAAGAGCCAGCTGGCGGGCCCAGGTTCCAACGAATGGCAGGCAGCAATATAACAGGTCCCGGCAGAATCTCAAGGGAATTAGCAACTGTGGAAGTACTAAAAGGCCCAGTAATATTAGCATTTTACTATTTATGCTATGGTCTGAGAATATAAAGGAGACAGTGGTAAAGGTTAATAATGAGATAGTTGCCAGGATTCGGCAGCGGCTGATAGCGACCTGCATGGGCATAAGCTCAAGCAGGTAGTTTGCTGCGATATTAAATGATTCGGCTAGTCGCCCAGTGTAGATACCAAGCTTGATAAGGGCCAGATAGAAATCTATTGCGGGATTGTTGAAAAAGCCTCGTTTAAGTTTTACCTCACTATCGATAAGGCTATTGGCAAAAGTCTTCAGCCTGGCTGAACTAAGAGCTGAAGAAGCTTTGCTTATTGCTTCTTTGTGCAGCATTCCGCTGTAGAGCAGGCGGGCACTGTTTTGTGAAAATATGACCAGTTCTTTCCATTTCATTGCCATTGATCCCTTAATAATGTCATTAGTGATAGGGATATTATATCAGATGGGGAAAGAAAGTGCAAAACTTATAGGCAGTTTGGTGTATTTGTATTTACTTCAGGGTATTATAGATGTGTTCGGTTTCTTCATATGATAGTTTTTTGATGAATTCCAGACCGACTGTATACCAGCCATTGTCATAGTCAACGCAGCGAACAGCTTTTGCAGTGAATTTAAGGTCTGGCTGATCACCTGGCATCGTTAATACCACATGCAAAATGGTGCCATCCTGGTAATCTTCTGAAGATAAGACACCAAGTCCGCCTTGAGATATATTGTAGATGATAACGTTAGTTTTATCGCCCAGTACCCATTTAGAGCCGTCATTGGAGGCAATTCGCATTTCAGCGGTGCTTCTGAAATAGTACCTATGGTATATTCTGCCTGATGGATTAAAGGTTTTATTATATCCCAGACTGAGTTTTTGGATAATATATTTTCTGGCTTGGCGGTCTTCGTCGATCTTGCAGTTTTGCATAGTGATCTGAGCGAAGTTGACAAAGGCATCGACTACCTTTTCGTCTAGATGGTGGGGGGACATGGTTCTAAGTTCAGTTAACGCTTGAGAGATAGTGAGCGGTTGTGGGCGATAAGGTCTTTCTGATATCATATTATCAAATGCATCGACTACAGCTAGCATACGGGCAGCAATAGAAATAGCATCACCTTTTAACTGCTGCGGATAGCCAGAGCCATTGGCCTTTTCATGATGGTGATATATCATTTCGATGATATCGCTATCTGTATCGGTATTATCTCTCAGGTGCTCAATAGCTGTTGTAACGTGATCTTTGCGGTTTGATGGATCGTCAAAGCTTAGTATATCACGTTGGATTAATATTTTGCCAATATCATGCAGAAAGCCAGCAGTACCTAGCTGACTGAGGAACTGATGATTACGTACCCCAATGTGGCAGGCGAAAGCTACCAGCATGGTGCTGACATTTGACATATGGGCAGCGACATTATAGCCGTGGTCTGCACTTTCATAAAGGTGCATCATTGCCTGATCATCGCTCATAGCAACTTTGATAATAGCACCGCTCATATTATGGCTTTGGTCTATAGTTTCATCAGAGATGTCGCCATTGCAGAACTGTTCAGCTAGAGCCGTTGTCGTATTGCAAATGATTTCGCTTTTTTGATCTATTGGTATATCTTTATTGCCGGCAATATCTTTGATCGAATTTGCAACTGCCTGATAATAGAGCTTATAATCTTTAGTGTTTATATATATGAACTGTTTTCCAGCTTCCATTAGCCGGCGGTAATCTTTAATGTTAATGATGTTGCCTGAGTTGTTATATAAGCTGAAACCGTTAGATGTTGATAGGTATGTATTTATACCGGTGAGATTTTCAGGGGGAACACAGGCAAGGGGAACCGGCAGATATCTTGCATTGCAATCACCTGCCAGGTCTCCTTTCTCCTTTTTGCTGTCCAAAGTAATGACATTATCTTGTCTATTCTCTTTCACACTCTTCTCCCTTGCTTGCCAAAACTTGTTTGGACAGCTCTATCTCTCTCTCACTCTCTTTACTACTTTTTAGTCTATCGACAGTGTAACTGTTTTTCTTTAGGTATAAAAAAGCGTATTTTAGCCAATGTAGTAGTAGAATGTAAAATGGCTATGACATGTTTATCCGTATATTAAAATCCATTTAATTGGGGGCTTTGATGTTTGTTTTGACGTTTATGTAAAATAGTGAGTCTTAGAGCGTGTCAAGTGAGGATAGAGTGATGATGGTACTGTGTATTAGTAAAAAAGTGTAATAGTACAGGTGTGGGTGGATAAAGTAAACTTTAATAAAATTCAAACAAAATAAATCGAGTTTTTTATGTGAGAAAATGAGAAAAAATTTGTATGTAAGGCTATTCACTTATATGAAAATAAGTGAAATGGATAATGAAATATTAATATATGTTTCATTGATCGTTAACATTAAGCTTGGGTAATAGAAACATTTCCTGAGATCAATACTCTCGAATCGCATAGTTGGCAAAATAGTTCTCCGCCACGTGTAGAGAGTTGTTTGGCGTGTAGTCTGTCTTTTCCTGTTATCTTATGCCAGTATGGAGTAAGTTGGCAATGAGCAGAGCCGGTAACGTGGTCTTCGTCTATGCCGAATTTAGGAATAAAGAAGCGGCTGACAAAGTCACAGTCATTGCCGGGGGCGGTGATAATAAGTCCACGTCTGTCTAGTTTGCGGAGTAGGTTGATATTGGGTGAGATATCCTGTATTTGTTGTTGGTTTTGATATACGGCCATATAGTCTACGCCTGCATGTACAGCAGAAGGAGTTATGCTCAGTGCCTGACAGAGCAAGTCCGGGCAATCGGTCAGGTTTCCCGGACGGCCAGGGAAGTCCAGGGTTATGAAGCCTTTTGCGGCATCTGAGGCAACAGAGACAGGCCCGCAGCCTGAGAGCAGCTCTATGGGGCTATTGCTTTGGTTAAGTATGTAGAACAGGACGTAACCTGCGGCGAGAGTGGCGTGGCCGCATAGGTCTATTTCGCCAGTACAGGTAAACCAGCGTATATGCCATTGTGAATTGATTTTAGTCAGGAATGCAGTTTCAGGCATCATGTTATCAGTAGCGATTTTCTGCATAATTATGTCTGAGGGCCAGGCGTTTACAATGCATACCGCTGCAGGATTGCCAGAGCAGTTTTTACCTGTGAAAGAATTGAGCTTGTAAGTTTGCATATTGCTGTTCCTTTTTGTAATTCACTACATGTATTATAACATAGTCTTACGCTGGAACAAGGTACTGTTAACTGTTTATTTGGGTATAACAGATATCAGACTGGCGATAGTGTATAAAAAAACACCCTGCTATAAATAGCAGGGTGTTGTGAATCTTAAATTGTGAGCCAGAAGCGTGTTTTAGTTTTTGCTCTGGTTCAGGATAAGCTTACTGACTTTACCGCTAGGTAGATTGAGTGAACCGTAAGCCTGACAGGCCAGGTTGCGTATTGCAGGATCAGCAGAGAAAGAACCAGATATCTGGTAAAGTGCGTTTATCTGATCGGTGTTAAGCAGGTTGCCAAACTGACGAGCAGAGAAAGCCAAACGGTCAAGAGTCATAAGCTTAAGCTCTTTACTGGTAGCATCGTTAAGTGCCATAGTTGCAAGAGCTCTCTGACCCTGAGTTGATTCCAGACTGCCGAGAGCAATGATCGCAGATTTCTGTATTTCGCTGCGAGATTCTTTCAGTGCGTTAATGAGAACGTTCTGAGCGTCTAGCAGAGGTAGTACCTTGTTGCTGGTTACACATAGTGTTTCAAGCACTCTGGCAGCAGATAGTGCATATTCGTCAGCAAGGTCAGCTGAGAAGTCACGAGCGTTGTTCGCTGAAAGGATATCAGCAGCTACAGCAGGGAAGTCAGCAGGGTTGGTAGTTCTGAGAACGATCTGGGCAAAAGGGCAATCCTTAACAGTTATCTTGGTAGAAGGCATGTTCTCGCTGTCTGCAAGGATAATAGCAGGGCAGAATGCAACCTGATATAGTTTACTGATCATATCAAGTGTGGTCGCGAGATCTGGGCCTGAAACCTTATTAGAGATAACAACCAGGTCAACGCTAGGCATGCTTTTGATATTAGTAACTATATTCGCTAGTGAGTCGCTACCAATAACACCGCCGGTATAGGTTTCGCGGAGGCTGGTAGCTGCGGTATTACGTGCTTCATAATCAGGGTCGATGATAACAGCATACTTTTCACCTTTTTGCTGAATGGCTTCAGAAAGAGCTTTTACAACAACTGGTGCAGCTTCAAATTCAGAAACAGGCAGGATCTGACCGATAGCCAGTGCTGCACTGAAACGTACTTCACGGTCAGGGAAGCTCAGTGCAGCAACCAATGGCTTAGAGCCCATCAGGTCATAGAGCAGTGAGCTTTGGCCGGCATTTTTTCTCATAGCAGTAATAGCCTTGAGAGCAACAGGACGGTTCTGATTATCGAGTGCACGTTTAAGAACGCGGTGCAGATATTCAGGGCCAGCAGTAAGAGCGTAAGTGTCAGCGTCAGCATGGCCTTCACCGAAGTAGTTTGGCTGGCTAAAGCCGTTAGCTTCAAGACGGAAGAATGCTGAGATCCAGAGAGCAACAGAACCAGTCAGACCCGAATCTCTTCTCAGGGCATGTTCGCAGTATCTCATCGCCATAAGTTCGTCAAAAGCACCGGCAGGAACTTCTTCCTTTACCAGACCCTTGCGGTTATCCCAGAACCAGACGTTTGCAATATCCTGATCAGCTGGAACCTGTAGTGATTCTACTTCATTGTAGTATTCAGACGCCAGTTTTTCGTATAGGAGAGCAGAACCAACTCCTGTAGGCAGTGAATTGATACTTGTGATCTTTCTGATGGAGTCCTGAGCAGTGTTTTTTAGCTCAGGTGCAGTGTTCTGGTCTTCCACGATCTCCTGAAGATATGGCAGTGCTTTGTGATAGCCAATTTCACCAAGAACGTCTGCGACGATAAGCTTCAGGTTCAGGTCATTGGAGTAGAGCATCGCTACAGCAAGCGGGTTGACGGAGACTCTGCCAAGTTCTGGCAGTGCACGTTTGATAACTTCCAGCTCTTCACGACGGTCTGGGTCACGCAGAGCTTCAACCAGTTGAGGAACAGCCCATTCGCCGGAATCCTTCAAGCGGGCAACAGCAAGCATATTGCCGCGGGTAGTGCTGGAGAGGCGTTTGATCTCATCAGCGATACGAGATTTATCCTGACGACGCAGGTAACGACCTTCTTCAACGATCGCTACGATCTGGCGAGCCTGCTCTTTAAGCTGCTCTGTATTATTCTGCATAAGAGACAGATTGCGGTAAGCATCAGCGTAACGAGAGTTTTCCGCAAGGTTAAGAACTGCGACCGGGTCAGGGTTAGAATCGATCAGCTGCTGGGCATTGTACTGAGCAAGCTCAAAATTACCAATGAGTGAATAGTGCATAAAATCAGCCCAGTATTTTGCAGTCTGGTCAGCTGTACCCTGCTTGTCCTGAGCGGCGGCCCAGGAAGCCAGGAATAATGATGATACCAGCATGTATACGAAAGCTTTTTTCAGTATATCGGCCATGTTCTAATGTCTCCAGTTTTAATGTCTCTGCAAAGCTTTTAAATAAAAACGCTTCAGCGTTGATAGTAATAATAACCCGTCAAATGGACCGTCCATGTAGTTTTATGTCAGATCCAATACGAAATATTTTAGGTGTGCTTGTCGGCAGGTTTGAGCTAAGTTGCTTTAAACTGTTTTTTTACAAGCGTTTACAGCTTACTAAGAAGCATTCTAATTATACGTAAAGTGCTAAAAAAGGTCAACCAAAAAACGGAATTCTTTTGTTTTGGCTAGTGTTGGTAGTACCAGGAGGGTCGCGGAATACCAAGGCTGAAAATGCTTATCAAAATGATAGCTGATAAAACAAAGCGAGAGTATTGAAATAGAGTCTTATAATGCAGGTTTAGATTGTAAAAGCTAAATACTTTCGTGTAATGTGTTTAGCCATATATAGACAGTCTTTTTGGTCTAAGTGTCTGTATTTAATTGTTTTATGTTGTATTGCTTTTGCTTTTTCTCTTTTTTATTACTAAATTATTTGATGCAACAGTTGATTATGGAGGGGTTTTTAAGCGATATTGTCAAAGAACAGATACACAATGGGGTGTTTTGTTATCAGTAATAATAAGTATATAAAATGATTTTATACGTGGGGATAAAATGGGAAAGTCTATAAATGGTAAAACAGGGTTGCTATTAGTGATAATTTGTTTATTCATGAGTCAGTTGGCTTATGCTGGCGATAGTGTGGTATGTGCTGGCTGTAAGACAGAGTATTATTTGATAGTTAAGCTAACAGACGTTCTAAATGCCCAGCAGGCAGACTACAGCTATAAGCCGGCAAAGACTGGCAACAAGAAGGCAGTAGAGTTAATGGTCGATGGCAAGATCGATTTTGCATTTACCTGTAAGGATCATTGGAAGCTGGTAAAGAAGTTTGGACTTGATAAGGTAAAGACTTCGGGGTGGTGCACAGTTTCAGTTGCTCATGATCCAATAGTCGTGGTTACCAATCCTGACTGTGGTTTGTCAAACCTGACCAAGCAGCAGCTCTGTGATATATTTAGTGGTTCAGTTTCTAACTGGAAAGCAGTTGGTGGTGCAGATAAGGAGATCAAGGTTGGGTACCTGGACGATTCGGTAGAAAGTGGTGTGGTAACTGTTTTTAAGGAGACTTCAGTAGGGGCAGATGCCAAACTGACAAGTAATGCTACATTACTGAAGGCCCCGAGCAATCTGGGTAACTTTTGTAATGTAACATCTGGTGCTATAGTGTTTATGGGAATGAACTCATATAAACAGGAATATGGCAGGGTTATGGCTATTGACGGGGTTAGTTCTGAGGTAGCTAATGTTGTTGATGGTAAATATCCTCTGGCGGTTACTTATCACATAATCTATGACAAGAACAAAGCGTCAGCAGCAGAGAAGCTTCTGGACTTTATGGCTGGTGAAGAGGGAACAAAGCTGACAAACGAGATGATGGTTGCTATTGAGCAGAAAGAGGTAAAACCCAAGTAGGTGGCTGTAATATTTTGGAAGTTGTATATATTTTTTCTTGGTAGAGGGTGATATAGATGCGTAAGTGTTCCAAAAGTATTATGGCAAGAGCTATGATAATCATGTGCAGTTCTACGTTACTGCTTGTTATTATCCTTTCGTCGCTATTGCTTACCAAAAGTAATATTTCTCAGAAGTCTCAGGCTGATCAGGCTGTGGCAGTGATGCAGACAGAGCAGCAGAACGAGGAGAAACTTCTAAAGCAGAGTTTTGAAAGAAAGTCTCAGGCTATTGCATCAATAATGGCACTAAATGCGGTGAATTTAATTGAGTCTTTTGATTATGATACTTTAGAGACAATGTCTGAAAATGCATCATCCGACCCTGAGATAAAAGATGTAGCATTTTTTGACGAAAATGACAAGTTGCTAGCCGGGACTCCCTGTACAGATAAGAATGGCGATGTATATAAGTTTGATATAATTGATTCAGATGGTAAAGTGATAGGTTATGTACATATGCATCGCGATGATAGTCTAATTAGCGGAGAGATGAAAGCTGTTTCAGATCGCATTGATAAGCTGGTAAGTGAATTTGATGTGATGAGGCGTAAAAATGGTCGTAAGATGGTGCGTTATACTGCGGTTATAGGTTTTAGTGGTCTTTTGCTGATGTGTGTCGCTTTATTTGTGTTGATGAAATTTAGGGTAGTAAAGCCAATGCAGCAGCTGATAAATGCTGTATCAAATACTTCTGAGGGAGTAGGGCAGGTATCGCATTCTGTGTTTCAGTCATCAAAGTCAGTTGCAGATTCTGCCAGCCAGCAGGCGGCTAATCTGGAGGAGACATCTGCTAGTCTGGAAGAAATATCCAGCCAGACACGCAGGAACTCTGATAATGCAGTAGAAGCCAGAGACCATTCTCATAAGGTAAAGGAATACGCTGATAATGGCAAAGAAACTACAAAGTTGATGAATAATGCCGTGGCAGAGATACAGAGCTCTTCAGAAGAAATAGTTAATATAATAAAAGTGATAGATGGCATTGCATTTCAGACTAATCTTCTGGCCTTGAATGCGGCAGTTGAGGCCGCCCGCGCAGGAGAGTTTGGTAAAGGCTTTGCAGTTGTTGCCGAAGAAGTGCGTAACCTGGCAATACGTAGTACAGAGGCCGCTCGTAGTACTTCGGGTATGATTGAGAAAGCAGTGGGTAGTAGCGCTAAAGGGGTTGAGATTGCGGGACAGGTCTCACAATTACTGCAGGATATAACTGATGGCGTAGACCAGACTACAACGCTGATAGATAGTATAGTATCAGACTCACAGGATCAGGCTAACAGCCTTGAGCAGATACATCGGGCAGTAAGTCAGATCGATCACATAACACAGAACAATGCTTCGGATGCCCAGCAGGGAGTTCAGTCGTCGGAGAAGCTGAATATGCAGACGAACCATCTGGACGTTATTGTATCAGAATTGTCAAACCTTGTGTGTAGGCGGTAAAAAAGGTCTTTACCCATAAACCAGAGTAAAGACCTTAAAGGGGGATGCAACAAAACCGTTTAATACTAATGATAGTATCGATACTGTTATGATATTAGTTTTCTATTCCGCTGATCAACCACTCACTGGCAAGAATAGCCATATCACCGATGTCAATAGTGTTACTAAGGTCAATGTCACCGTTCAATCTTTCCGGGCAGATAGGGAGCATGTAATCTGGGGTGCCGTTGTTAGCGTTCCATTCTGGTCCAGGGAAATATACATCACAGTATTCAGGGACTCTTACCATAAGGTCGTCAACTAAGCCAGATATAGTTCCGGCACTATTGCCGTAGCAGCGAATCTTAATAACTAAACCATAACGGTCATTGTCAGGGTCTTCAAAAGTCCATTCATGGCTGAGGCGTGACCATTGGGTTGTTGATGTTGGGTAGCCAGTATCGCCTCCGGCAGAGCCAGCTAGAGCTTCAACCGAATCAATATAGTGAGCCCACATTCGGACATTACCTTCACCTTTTCTAGCCATCAGGCTGGCTGCGATCTTGTCGCCAGCTGAAAGTCCATAGATCTTGCATACATAGAGTTCTACATTGTCAGGATAAGGTCCCATGATACATTTGAGAGAGTGGCCATTTGTATCATTGGCACCTTCGCTGGCCACTTCCCATGTAGGGCGGTGATAGTTGTAGTAGCCAATACTATCATTATCATAACCGCTTACAACCAGGGCCAGATTTGGGTCAGCAGTTATTTCTGAATTTTCCCAGCCGGTTCTTACTGTTTTATAGCTGGTATATTCCGGACATTTTTTGATATTTTCCACGTCCTTTTCGCTGGCTGTGCCCCAAGCGGTGGCCAAAGCTGAGAAGTCGAAGATATTGCAAGTACAATCAAGTGAATTACTGCCGGAATCAGATGCGATATCGGAGAGTGGACGATTGCCGCAAATTGTAGGTACAGGAGCTTCCTCCCCAGAAGTCAGGTCAGGGAAGTACAGTTTAACATCGTTTATCCCATCGTTATCTGTGTCGCGAAATGGCAGACTGATAGTAAGATCGTCAGCATAGGCATATTGTGGAGCGGGCAGGCTGTTGTTATGTGCACAGTATAATACTATTACTCCACCGTCTCTTACCGGGTTTCCGGCAGAAAAAACAAAAGTTTCATTTAATGTTTGCCAAGTAGTCTCTTCACCATCATTATCATTGGTGTCGCCATAATCATACTGAGAGCAATATGATATGCCGCCGGCATAGTCCCATTGATAATTCCCGCCGTCATTGGTTATAAAGCCGTTATATGAAGATGGGTTGGGGCCTTGCGGGTCACCAAAATTTCTGCCTGCTTCAAAATTATAACCCATACGGAATAGGTCTTTAGCTAGAACTTTGGCTTCTACTGTTACCATATCGCCATCTTCGAGACCGTCAATGTAGGCCAAGGTGAATTTACTGTAGCTGTTGTTTGCTGTATTTGAGTCAACGATCATCAGGCATCTGTTGGCGGAGTCACCCTCCACTGGTGAAATGGCCAGACCTGTAGATGATGCAGCGTCGAAAGGGTACATATTAAGATATGGTTCGCCGGATGGGTTCGGAAAATCGCCGATATGATTGTCAAAGGTAAATATTCTAGCCTCTCTGTCGTCAGCCAGGCATGCAGATGTCAACAATAGCAGGGCGCAAGTAAAAAGTTTTTTCATTTTTCAACTCCTGTAAAATCCAAGAAAAAATTGCATGTGTCCAGTTACATACTGGTATAAGGTTAGGTTAGTTAGTTTGTGTTAGTAAATTATTCAGAGAACAGTAAACCAAAGTTAGTTTTAAAGGTTAGATTAGTTCCATTATTCCAGCCAGTTATGGGCCAGTATGCTGAAGTCGATCAGGTTTATTGTATTGTCTTCATTTAAGTCGCCATCTTCATATGTGGTATTGTCAGCGGTCCAGCTCTCCAGCATTATTCGCAGGTCATTAGTGTCGACGGTTTGACTCATATTAAGGTCGCCGTATGGGACGACAGTATAGTTGTATTCTTTACTGAAGTAGCTGTTTAAGGCTGCTTCGCTATTACTCTTGATAATGAGTTTGATCTTTTGGGTACCAATTGAGCTGGTGTTAAGAGAGATATTGTGTGTGTCTGTATCACCTGCCTCAATAGTTCCAGTATCTAGTATGTTGACCGTCTGCTGCTCTTGTATGTATTCTCCAATAAACACTGTTGATGGAGATGATGTGCTGTTTCCATTTGTTGCAAAGTAGCCGTGGTAGTGAGTTTCGTCAAAAGGCGGCATATAGGTTGTGTAGTGAATTGTCCAGTTGTTACCTTCTGGTGAGCTGGCACAGGAATAGTAGTTGTTTGCCTGTGTTATCCTCAGATGGCAGGGAAGAGATATGTCTGGGCAGTTATTGGTGTATAATGCCGCAGAGTCAACCCTGCGGTATTTCCAGTTTAGAGTGTTATCCATCGCGACTTCCAGACAAACAAAAGCTGAATCAGAAGAAAGTGAGTTGCGGATCATTATCCCGCCGCTGGCATTTCCATTTCCTTCAATGCTGGATATGGTGCTTTCAATAGCTGAGTTTGAATCTGTTATTTTATTTATGAATGCGAATGAGTCTGATGTAGAGCTAATTGACCCGGAACCGGCTAATCTGAAAGATTCCGGCTCCTGACAGTAGCCGGAAGATGCAGGAGTGATTGGTGAATTTCCTATTTGTGTCATTTGCCAGGGGGCAGGTAGCTCGTCATAGATGCTGCTCGTTGCAATTTTACTTGAAATAGCATAGTCCAGCTCATCAGCTCCATTGCTTACCTGGCAGGTGGCAGTGTTTCTTATGTTAATTGAAACATTCAGATCCTTCCCTATAGGCACGTATAAGTTATCAGAAGGCAACTCTGTAGCGGCAACCTCCATCACAGCTGGCAGCTGATAATCAACAATTACCGGCAAATGGTCAGAAGAGTTTTCTAATGCGTTTAGTACGGTTGTGTTTTTCTGGGATGTTGTAGTGCCCGGCCAGTATCCACTGGATATATTACTATTGGTGTTGTGTGTGCCATTATTTCCGAAGGTGTGATATGAATTGCGTATCATAGCGACACCTTCGCTGTTGACCATTTCTTCAGTGAGCAGTTGAAAGTCGAATCGGTCATCCACACCGCCGCCACTAAAGCCATTACGATTGTCTGTTATTGGACATTGAGTGTGGAACTGTTTTGCAGCACTATTGTCGTGCCAGAGCAGAGGTACACCATAACAGAAGTGTGTCAGAGGGTCGAAAGCCTGACCTTCTCCGGCGGCAAGGAAGTTACGATAGCCATTTTCAGTATAGCCGCTATAGAAGTTCATGTCGCCGGTATATATTATTGGCACTCTTCCCAGCGAGTCGGAATTAGTGCGAATATTGGCTGCTTCTATTCCACGTTCATAGTTGTAGTCTTGGCTGGCTTTCAGGTGGCAGTTGTAAGCATAAAAAGCCGCATCTGAGCTATAGCCGATTGGTTGGAATTTATATCTTATGGCAGCCCGAGGGGTATTGTTAATCGCGGTAGTGCCTAGAAGTTGTACTGTGTTAGTGTTATATACTACAGCTGGTAAACCGCCAGCATTATTAGAGCTGGCATAGTATACAGAAGAATAAGGGCTACCGTCAACGATGGAGTTAAGGATGTTTTTAACCGAGGTCGTAGAGGTTGATGTTTGTTCTTGCAGAAATAGAATATCGATATCTCTGGTAATGCCGTTATAGTTTTCCTGACAGATAGCTTCCAATACAGTGTTGAGATATGGCGAGCGTATGTTACCATTGCAGATATTATAATTTACGATACGTAGTTCTGCTGCTGCTGTAGAGGCAAGTAAGGCCAGAGCTGCTGAAATTGATTTATTATTCATGTTAAATGCTTTATTTGTCTTGTGGTTTTATGGTTGCCTGAAAAAGCTATGTGGTCTCCAGCTATTATGGAGATAATATGCAGGTAGTGTTATTTGATGATCTGTCCACGGTAATCTTTAGGGTCAAAAGTAGCGGCAGGGTTATTGATCACAGAGCCTTTAGGCCAGTACTGCGAGATATTAAGCGATTCGCTGGCAGTAAGAGAGGCTACATGTCCATCAAAAAACACGGCATTTAACTTTGAATTATGTCTGTAAGCGTATTTTTCAGTACCCTTGGTGATAGTTGGCTGAACATCAATATTTATACCATACAGGACTTTGTATTGAGCTGGTTTTTCATCGAATTTGAACGGGTCTCCGCTGAACTGGTTGGCAGGGCCATAGCACATGAAATTTCCACCTTGTATTTGCTTGGCAAACTTATTGTAGGAAAAGGAAAAGGTTCCATTGTTGTTGTCGACGTATCTGCTGCCGTCGAGTGCGAATATTTTTTGGTTAGGCTTGCCGACTCTACCATATACAGGTCTATATCCACCAGGTAGTCTGACCTGTGATATCATATTGCTATTGCTAATCTCGTCAGCGGCAGCTTCACCAGTTCTTTTTAAGTGGAAACCAAGAGTAGCGCAATAGCTGCCGGTGAGGAACAGGTCACTACTGTCTGATTCAGAATCACCATATACGTAATCATAGTCAATATTGTTTTCCGGGCACCTGAATTCATTTTCAAATAGCTGTCTGGTTCTTTCCAGGCGTTCTTTAGGGAGCCCTAGTGATTTGCCAAACATTGGAGACATCCAGTCCATGTTCTGGGTAGGGTAACTGCTGCCGTAATCTTCTCCATTGTCAAATGAATTGTCATTGAGTTTTTTGCCGCTGGTATTTGGTCCCGGAAGTACCTCTCTTGAATCCATTATATATTGCTGAAGCGTAGTTCCGATACTTTTCATGTTAGCCATGCATACAACTGCACGAGCATGCTGTCTGGCTTTGCTAAGAGAAGGCATAAGAATTGAGATTAATAAAGCAATAATCGTTATAACAACAAGTAGTTCAATTAATGTAAATGCGGATTTGTTTGTACTAGATAATTTCATTATGCTGCACCATTCTTTATCTGGCCATCTGCAATGATAGTATAGATGGACTGTTGTTGGGGAGGGAAGAGTCTGTAGTATGTTGTGCATACTTACAGGTTGTTGAAGATAGCTGGTGATGCCCGATTAGGCAGGCATCACCATTACTGTTGTTTATAAAAAGTATTTTAGCGTGAAATGTTTAGGCAAATCTTCTACGGTATAGTGCCAGAGCGCCAGCAGCAACCAGAGAGATAGAAGCAGGTTCTGGAACGGCAGGGGTGTGAATTGTAGCACTGTCTGGAGCTGATATTGTAATGTCATCAACCCAGATAGTATCGCCAAGGTTGGTGTAGGTACGACCTTCAATTACAAGTCCGTCGTTGGTGCCGCCCATGGAGTCGAAAGTGAAAGTGGCTTCGAGGTATGTCCAGCCGGTATCTGTGTAATCGTTGTTCTGTGAAAGACCTGTTGTCCCGCCGTAAGCTGTTATGTCGGAAGCGTCTTTGGTGTAGTGGCCCCAGATACGTCCTTTAGGATATTCGCTTGCTGCGTTTGTATCGTAAGCCCAGAAACCAGCAGTGACAACATCGCCATCTTTCAGGCCGGTTATCCATCCCAGATATGCCTGTGGGGTTCCAACGCCACCATCGACAAGCTTAAGAGAATAGTTGCCGCTGTGTACATATTCTGTGTCAATAGTTGCTGTGATTGGATTGTAGTTACCCAGGATAGTGCCACCATCTTCCCAACCATATGTTACAAGACCTGCATTAGCAGCAGCGGTTACGGCCATGATCATTAACATAGTGAAAAACTTTTTCATTTGTACTTCTCCTCTATTATGAAGTTTATTTCGTTTAAGTGCACAATGCACTTGTATCAGCGTTAGAGGATAATATAAAACAGTACTGTTTATTTTGTGTTCGTTGTATATGATTAATAAATTATTTTGATATTAGACTGTTGTTCAGAGTTGTCTAGCGGCTATGAGTGTGCCATTGTGGTATTGAAACATGCTCTGAGCTATTCCATGCATGGATGTATAACCCAGCCAGAAAAGCAGAACTTCTTTGGTGTAGTTTTATTGCGAAATTTAATACTTCATTATCTTCAATATTCTTATTTCTGAGTTCAGGTATTTTATCGTAGAGGTCATAGCTTTGCTGTACCAGTGAGTTGGTTTCTTTTATAAACCTAAAGGTGTTTGGTAAAATTGGACTTGTAATTGTTATTGGCTGAATTTTATCAGTTGCCTGAAGGTTGTGGGCAGGTATTTTTTCGATAAGAGCATCAAGTTTTAAATGTATTCCCTTCATTTTCTTAGATGATGATTTTTCCTGTATTATGCCGTCGTAGTGTTTGGTGGCATGAAGGGGCATACCGGCATCGCCAGCATAGTGAGCGAGCACTCCGGCATATACCAGGCATTTATTTTGAATAAATTTATTATTTGGCCATTTGCGGTATTCTGCAAAAGCTATAGTGAGTTTTTGGGTATACTCTGTCAGAGCCCAGGGAAGTGTGCCAACTTTTCCGGGTTGCAGGTCATGTTTAAAACACCATAGTGCAAAGGCATATCTGTCTGAAGGCAGTTCGTT
The DNA here is from genome assembly GCA_963667715.1 of Sedimentisphaerales bacterium. Classification (GTDB taxonomy): domain Bacteria; phylum Planctomycetota; class Phycisphaerae; order Sedimentisphaerales; family SM23-30; genus JAFGDI01. The sequence goes on from OY763926.1 coordinate 1,033,064, forward strand.
ATCAGTGAAAAACTCCAGGTCGAAGAAGTGTTCTGAGTATTCTGCTGTTTTCAGGGATGAATCAGGTAATTTCTCTTTGAAAATATCAGGGTCGACGCTGCAGTGTATTGCCTGACCAATATTGTCAGTAAAAAAAGCAGGTAGTATGTTTTTGCCGATTTTTCCTGCGGTATTGGTTATCAGTTCATGACCGGCATTATGCCATGCACATGAAAATAGAAGAAGTGATAATAGGATGGTTAGAGAAGTTAATTTCTTGAGCATTTTTTTCTCCTGAAGAGTTTATATTTAGCCTAAGTTATGAAAATATCTTCTAGTAGTTAGTTTGGGATTAGGCTGGTGTTATTTTTGTGCAAACGTGAATATTTGCCTGAGTTGCTTTTATAGGAAGTGGCATCATATAATCATCAGTGCAGTAATGTATGAATTATAATTGATGACATATATGTTATATAAGAGGTAATTATGAGTATTGAAAATACAAGGAAGCCGGATTATCCGGTAAGCGATATATTTATTTCCCGGCAGTCTACCAGATTGTTTAGTTCTGAGGAAGTAGGTCCGGATAAGTTGAATATACTATTCGAGGCATCTCGTTGGTCGCCGTCATGTTATAATGACCAGCCTTGGATGTATGTATATGCGGATAAGGAAGAGGATCTTGCTGTTTTGAGAGATTTGTTGGTCAGTCAGAATCGCCAGTGGGCTGACCATGCTCCAGTTTTGGCTATCTTATTTGCTCGTAAGCATTTTGTTTTTAATAGTAAAGAGAATGCTTGGGCGGAATTTGATGCAGGAGCAGCCTGGATGTCGTTGGCATTGCAGGCTCATGACATCGGACTAAGTGCGCATGCCATGGCTGGTTTTGATAAGTCGAAAGCGTGTGAAGCTCTTGGCGTGCCGGAGGATGAGTATATTCCGGTTGTAGCTATAGCGATAGGGTATAGGGACGCTAGCGAGTTATTGGACGAAGCTGGTGTGGCAAAGGAAGACCCGACAGAGAGAAGAGCTGTGGAAACTTTTGTTTATGCTGGTCGCTATGGCGTAAAGTAAGTTTGTTTATCGGTCTGTAAGTTATAATTTTCATAAAAAGTTGACATTGCTCTGTTGTGTATACATATTTTTATGGGATATTCGTATGCTTTGTTAAGGCAGGTATTGCTTATGTTATAGTCGTTTTGTAGCGTATATATAAGTATTCAGCTTTGTAGTGTATATGTGTAAATGCTTCACCAATATTGCGTTATGTGTGTTTTTGGTTATAGTCGTGATGTTTTTGGTCTTTGTGTTGATTTTTTAACTATATATTGTGACCAATTAGTGTGGAGTTGTGAGTTGAAATATAGGACTGGAATACTATAGTGTCTCATTTGTCCTATAATTGATACATAATTACACTTGTTCCAGTGCCTTTAAAGTAAGATAATAATGTATAGTTACAGTTAAAATAAAAGCTTGTAGCGGTGTTAAAACTGGAAGTGATATCTGGCATTATTTTTAGTTTTAATTGTATTAAAAGAATAGTGGTATACGTATTTAGCGTGAGATCATGTCTGGTTTACTCATGTCTGAATCGTAGATGTACAGTTATATCTTTGTTGTTTTTTTATAATGTTTATGTTCATAACAGAGTTCATTTACCGTGTGTTCTTGTAATGTTGTATATTAAAATGCAATACGAGATGTTTTTTAAATAAAAACATTTTTTTTAGGGCACTATTTGGCAGTTAGGCTATTAAGTAATGGATCAGTGGACATAAGGTGACTTGTTTAAATATTTTCTGTAAAGGGAATATGTGGCTAGTCTGCTAAACAGGTGAGAATTACAGAGAACGCTGAAGTAAGGGTTTGAATAGAGATATCTGAAAGACTTATTCGAGTGCTATTTAAAGACCAAAATCTATATATTTTCTGTTATTCATTTTAAAAGATAATGTTTGTAAGTTATTAAGAAACAAGGTTGTAGAGAATGGACGATTTATACAGCAGAGAAAATTTTATGCGTTTGTTTCGTGCAAACCAGAAAAGGATCTTTGCATATATCCTTATGTTTATTCCAAATCGTTCAGATGCAGAAGACCTTCTGCAGGAGACAGCTACCTGGATGTGGGAGAATTTTGATAAATACACGCCAGGTACCAGTTTTGGAGCATGGGGGGTAACTGTTGCCCGCTTCAAAGTATTAAATTTCAACCGAAATCTGAGGAATAAACGATTGAAATTTCGTGATGACATAGTAGAGCTGATCGAAGCGAAAGCTGATACAGCATTAGATTATATGGACCTAAAGAGGGACGCATTGGAGAAGTGCTTATCCAACATGCCAGAAAGAGACCGGATGTTAATCCATTTGAGATATGATAAGGGATTAACAGTAAGGAAGCTTGCATCATCGTTGGATCGTCCTATTCGCGGTTTATATAAGACCATAGCAAGGATTCATAAGCTATTGAACAATTGTGTAAGACAATCATTATTGCTGGAGGGGGAAAATTGAACACTCCAGATAAACACAATAATTTAGAAGAGCTTATCCTACAGGAATTAGATGGGGATTGTGCAGATTTTGAGCTGCTAAATGAACATTTGGCAAGTGATCCAGAACTTATGGACCATTATCTGGACTTTATCTCTTTATGTGCCGTCTTATCTCCTGAAGTAGCAATTGATATACCTGAGGACAATTCCTTTGATATAGAATGTGACCAGCTTTCTGAGCTGTGCGCGGCTCTGGCAGAAGAAGAGAATAATGCGGAGTCGACCGAGATCTATAGCGAAATCAGAGAATTGGCCTGTCCAGTTGCGACAGGAAGTGGTCGCAGCGGCGGGTTCCGTCAGAAGGTATGTAACTTACCGTACTATTCTACTCTTTTCCTGATAGCAGTTATGCTATTAGGGATCTCCTATGTATATACACATCCGCGTCACATCCCACAAGATGTGGCGACGGTTGTGGATACCTACATGGTTAAGTGGGGCCATGCTGAGCATGACCTTGGTTTTGGAGATCGTATATTTGATGATAGTGAAATACATCATCTACTGCGAGGGGTATTAAAAATACAATTTGATAATGGAGCAACGATAGTAGTTGAAGCTCCGGCAAAGTTTGCAATAGAAGATAATGACAAGATGAGAGTGAAGTTTGGTAAGCTCTCTACTTATGTTCCAAAGCAGGCGGTAGGTTTCAGAGTAAACACACCCGGCTGTAGTATTATAGACCTTGGAACGGAATTTGGTATTGATGTTTCTGTTCGAGGTGAAACCTCGGTTCATATGTTTAAGGGCAGGGCATCTGTAGTAACCGCTACTGACGGCCAGGTTCATCAGGGACAGGTACTGGAAGCAAGTGAAGCCCGTAAAATAACAGTTACAGGTAAAGTGAGTAATACAGAATTTCGAGAGAGAGATTTTGTGAGAAATTTTGCATCTCGTGAGGCTATTATCTGGAGCGGGCAGGATTTATCTTTGGCTAGTATTGCAAGCGGTGCTAATGGTATCGAGCCTGCGAAAGAAAATTATGGTATAGACCCAATAACCGGAGCTTTGAAATACGGTAATGAAGAAGATCGTGTAAAGCTGCCTGATGGTTCTGAAATAGACAGGTACATAACAGTGTCTAAGCTGGATTTTGTTGATGGTATATTCTCGCCGGATGGCGAGTATGGTCCAGTTCAGATCAATTCAGCGGGGGATACCTATGATGGTTTTGGCAATACTGATGGTATGTCCTATATGACCATAGGCGCTCATAAAATAGTACATATGTTCACTGCGTCAGCCGGGAGGATTCTCAAGGCAATGTATCTTGAAGGCTGCGAGGGCAGTAATTATGAGAATTTATGTTTACATGCAAATTCCGGCATAACCTTCGATCTGAAAAAGATTAGAGAGGCTATGCCTTTTGTTGATATTAAAAGATTTAGTAGTCTGTACGGTATCCCAAGTGGCCTTGGCGATGATATAACCGCAGACTTCTATGTTTTTGTTGATGGCCAGGCCCGGATGATAAAGAGGGAAGTGTCAGATACTGACAAGCCGGGCAGAGTGGAAGTTGAAATAAGCGATACAGACAGATTTCTCACCCTGGTCTGCACCGAGGGAGAAAATAACTTTGGAGATTGGACTTTATTTGTAAATCCAAGATTAGAGCTTGAAGAGTCAAGCTCGCATTGAAAGGGAAAATGAAATGGAAAAAACGAGGTCTAAACTGAAACAATTAACTCTAACACAATTTTTGGAGGGCGTACAAATGACGCAGAAAAAAACTTTGTTGCTTGCATTGGCCGGTATCTTATCGATGCTGTTTGCCGGTTCAGTACAGGCGGAACGCAGTGTAACAGACTGCATTGACATTGTCGACGGCACATTCACTTGTGGCGGTCAGATCAGTGATTTTGAATCTGGCGGTAAGATCTTTGATGGTCGTACAGATACAAAATGGCTGGATAACTCAGTAGCGTGGAACGATGCTGAAACAGAGCATCTTTCATGGGTTATTCTCGACTTTAAAGATGACGAATCATATGTACTGGATAATTATACAATTACCTATGCAAATGATGATAAGTCTCGTGCACCTAAGGATTGGACTGTTGAAGGTTCAAACGATGGTGAAAGCTGGACAGTTATTAGTACCGTTACAGGTGAAGCAGGTTGGGAACTGTTCCAAGAACGCCCATTTGGCACTGTAGACCCTAACGATGCTGAAGCAACAAACTCTGAAGCTTATAAGATGTATAAGCTTGCTATTACTGCAAATAACGGCAGTGCTAATTTGATGCAGATTTCAGAGTTTGGTCTTTTTGATAGTGAAGGTACAAAGCTTCCTGCTATGGCTGGTATCCTTTCAGCGAGAAACCAAATCCATGATGGTGAAGGTTTTATGAACGCTATTGATAATACTGACGCCAAATGGCTTTCAAATAATCCAGCTGGCGATTATAATTCATGGCTGAGATATCAGTTTATCAATCAACCATATGCAATTAATGGTTATTCAATTGCATCTTGTGGTGATGCTCATGATCGTGATCCGCACACTATTGTATTGAAGGCATCTAATGACGGTGAAAACTGGGTAGAACTTGACAGTCGTGAAGGTGAAAGCTGGTCAGAGTGGTACCAGCGTCGTGAATTTGAGTTTGATAACTCAACTCCATACTACTACTACCAGGTTGACCTGACATCAAATAGCACATTAACTGGTTTGTCAGAATTTGAGCTGTTGTCAATTATCGATTCTCCGCAGATCACTTCTGTAACTCCTGTTAACTACAGCACAACAGCATTAGATCCTGTTGTTCTTAGTTGGGAAACAGTAAGAGCTTCAGCAGCAGCTACATATAATGTAACTGTTAAAGCTGGCAGCACAACAATATTTGAAGCAACTGGCCTGACAGAAAAAACTGTTGAAATCCCAGCTGCCAGCATTATTGATGATACAGTTTACACATGGACTGTTGATATTGTTGATAATGTTGAAACTGGTACAACAGTATTCCCAGGTGATAGCAACCAGTTCCGTGTACTTCGTCATAGCGAAGAAGTTCTTGCCTGGAATATGGATGCATTTGGTTCTAGCACTGTTTACAGCTATGAAATGCCTGTAACAGGTGTAACTGTTAAAGCTTCAAGTATTGAAGGTGATAACAGAGCTGCTGGCCAGACTCTTGGAGTAGGTTTCTCGATTGACCCATCAATTGCAGATCCAAACGGTTTGAAGCATACTTACTGGCCATGGGATTCATGGATCTCACATCCAGATCAGGAAGGTACAACCTGGATTCAGTATGATTTTGAAGAAGAAACCAGCATTGGCGATATGCTTATCTGGAACCATAACTGTGCAAAAGAATACTACGATAGTGAAAACAATCGTGGCATGAAGAATGTAGTTATTGGCTACACACTTGAAGAAAATGATGATCCAAACTGGATTCCAGTTGGTGATTTCCTGATTCCGATCGGAACAGGTATTGATGGAGTTGGTCCTAGCCTGATCGTGCCATTTGATGGTATCGTAGCTAAGGCTGTTCGTATCTCTGCTGCTGAAGAAGACAGCAACTGGGGTGCAGCTGGTAATATGCATGCACTTGCAGAAGTTCGCTTCGGTAAGTACAATGAGTTTATGGTGTCACATTCTATGACTGATGGCAGTGGCAATGGTAACAATGCAGCTACATACAACAGTCCTGAACTCGTAGGTGGTCCTAACGATGCTGACAATGATGCGACTAAGTCAATATCTGGTTCAGCTCTTGATCTGAAGATCACTGGTTCATTGTTCCTGGCAAGAAATAACCCATCAGTAGAAACTCTGCCTCTGGGTCTTGACGACAACTGCAATAGCAGCTGGTCAATGAACTTCTTCACTCTGCTTCCAGAGCAGGCTGCTGATCTTTCATTCTTTGTTGGTTTCGGTGATTATGCTGAAGGTACTGGCCGTTACATTGCTAAGTTCGCAGATGGTATCCACTTCTGGGGCGGCGATAATACTGATGGTGTTTCAAATGTTCCGTTCGATCTTAACCGTTGGCAGATGATTACTGCAACTTATGCAGATAATACATTGAAGATGTATAAGAATGGTGAAGAGATCTATAGCGGTACAGTTGAGCTAGGTTTGGCATCTCCAACTGTTACAGTTGGTGGTGATACACCTTGGAACCTTGCAAATCTTGACGGTATTATTGATGAGTTCACAATGTACAGAGGTGCATTGAGCCAGACTGAGATCGATGCTCTGCTGGAAGCAATGCCAAGTCAGTATGATGCAATCAATCCAATTCCTGCAACAGGTACAGTAGCAGTAGCAACTGACCCTATCCTGAGCTGGGAAGCTCCACTGGATGCATATGATCCTACATATACTGTTTATATTGGTACTGATGCTGAAAATATGACAGCTGTTGCAACTGGTCTGGTTGATCCTACATTTGACCTTGGCGAGCTTGCTGAGCCTCTGGCATTTGGTACTACATATTCTTGGATGGTTGATACAGCTTCAGGTACAGAAAGTGATACCTGGACCTTTACAACTGTTGGTCCAGAATCAGCTGCTGTTGAAGCACTGGTATGGGACTTTGAAGAAACTGGTGTTCTCAATATGAACTATGAAGTTGGTATTGAAGATATCACAGCTACAGCGTCAAGTTTCGAACAGCCATCAACATGGCGTGAACCTTGGAAGGCTGTAAATGGTTATGGTCTGACTGTTGATCCACTGGAAGCAAATCCTGCCCTGGCATTCTCACACAGTAACCAGGCTACTATGGGTTGGTGTTCAGTTGGTGAATCAGATCCTAAGCCTTGGATCCAGTTTGAATTTGATGAGACTTATCCAATTGGTACAGTTCTTATCTGGAACCATAATGTAGATCCTACCTGGTCAAGTGAAGTTGATCGTGGTATGAGAAATGTTGTTATCAAGTACAGCCCGAATGTTGAAGATGGTTCAGAACCAAATTCATGGGTTAAACTTGGTGATTATGAGCTTGCTGTCGGTTTGAGCGTTGATGCTGAAACACCAATACCATACGGTACTGCAATCGACTTCAATGGCAAGAATGCCAGAAGCGTAAGAATCGAAGCAGCTGATACTAATAGCAACTGGGGTGCAACCAACAATATGCATGGTCTTGCTTATGTAAGATTTGGTATTGATGGCACAACAGCTCAGGCTCAGACAGTTGCAGATGCAACTGCTAATGGCAACGATGGTGCTGGTTATGCTGAATTTGTAGATGGTCTTGGTAGCGGCACAGCAGCTAAACTTGCTGGTGCAAACACATTCCTTGACTGTACTCCTACAAATGCAGAAGCTCTGCCTCTGGCAGCTACTGACCAGTGGTCAATCAACATGTACATCAATTCTCAGGAAATTCCAGGCGGTGCTTCACTGTTTGGTGGTTTTGGTGGCTCTGCTGTTGGTACAGGTCGTTTCGTTGGTGACTTCAATGGCGTACACTTCTGGGGTGGTGACAACACTGACCTGGGAGCTCCAGTTCGTCAGTTGTTCGCACAGTGGCAGATGGTTACAGTTACTTATACGGGTTCTAACATGTATATGTATCTGAACGGTCAGCCTATAGCTGCTGCATACGGTCTGACACTTGAAGATGCTGCTGAATTTGTAACTCTCAACGGCATGAACGGCTGGGGTTATAACTTCAACGGTCTGGTAGATGATTACACAATCTACACAGGTGTTCTAACACGTGCTGAAATGGCTACTCTTGCTGAAAGAGTACCAGCAGTAGGTGACTTTGACATGAACGGTGTTATCAATACAGTTGACCTTGCTGAACTGGCAGGCGAATGGCTGGTTGATGTTACTACTCCTGTCGTAGCTGACTTGAATGACGACTCAAGCGTTGACCTGCTTGACGTAGCCATTCTGGCAGAAAGTTGGATGCAAAACTAATTAAATTAACATTAAATTAGTATTCAATTTTATAATATATACCAGGCTGGGAACTGTTCTCAGCCTGGTATTTTATTTTAACTAGAGATAGAGATTGGAAAGATGATAATGGAAAACTTAAGAGTAAAGAAAAGTACGTATCGGGTAAGTTGCTATCATACTATATTATCAATGTTATTATTATATCTTGTGCCTATTGGTACTGTTCAAGCTGAGCCGAGTTATGATCTTTCCACGGAAAAAGTTCTTTATACTGTTGGAACTGCTCACCTGGACACTCAGTGGCAGTGGACTATAAAGAATACAATAGATAGTTATATTAAAAAGACACTTGATGATAACTTCTCAAGATTTGAGAAGTATCCGGGTTATATATTCAACTTTGAAGGTGCCTTCCGCTATATGCTTATGAAGGAGTATTACCCGCAGCGATACCAGACTATGGCAGATTATATCGATCAGGGTCGCTGGCATATAACCGGCAGTACTCTGGAACAGGGTGATATGAACGTTGTTTCGCCGGAATCTATGATAAGGCAGACTCTTATCGGTAATAATTATTTCGAGGATGAGTTTGGTAAGAGAAGTACAGATATTTTCCTTCCAGACTGTTTTGGTTTTTCCTATACCATGCCGACCTGGATGTCGCATTGTGGCCTTAATGGGTTTTCATCTCAGAAGCTTTCCTGGGGCGGTGCTGTGCCGGAGCCGTTTAGTATTGGTGTATGGCAGGGGCCGGACGGCTCGTCAGTAATCGCAGCTTTAAAGCCGGGGGCTTATAACAGCCAGATAACTTCCGATCTAAGCAATGATCAGGGGTGGTTAAACCGGATCAACTCAAATGGAAATAATTATGGCGTATATGCGGAGTATATGTATCACGGTGTCGGTGACACAGGTGGGGCACCTACAGAGACTTCCTGTCAGGGTTTGCTGGATAGTATGGCAGGTACCGGGCCAGTAAAAGTAGTGAGTGCAGGTTCTGATGATATATATAAGGATATTACCCCAGCGCAAAGAGCTGGGTTGCCGGTTTATGATGGTGAGCTGCTTATGACACAGCATGGCAGCGGATGTTATACTTCGCAAGCGGCCATGAAGCGTTGGAATCGTAAAAATGAATTGCTGGGAGACTCGGCAGAGCGAGCCGCAGTTATGGCAGAATTGCTGGGAGCGGATAATTATCCACAGGAAATTCTTGACGCGGCCTGGATAAGATTTCTCTGGCATAGTTTCCATGATGATCTTACCGGAACGAGTATTCCGGAAGCTTATCATTATTCCTGGAATGATGAAATTCTGTCGATGAATCAGTTTGCAGGGGTAATGGAAAGTAGTATTGGCGGCGTTTGTCAGGGGCTTAATACTAACGTAGAAGGTAAGGCTGTTGTTGTATATAATCCGCTGGCTCTGGATCGCAGTGATATTGTAGAGGCTACAGTAACATATGAGACAGAAGTTCCAGACGCGGTAAAGGTATATGCTGATGGTGTAGAAGTGCCTTCACAGATAATCGGTCGTGAGCCAGATAAGCTTACAATATTGTTTGCAGCAGAACTTGAATCTGTTTCGTTGAAGGTATTTGATGTTCGTTCGTCAGAAGAAGCATGCTCTTTGGATACTGGTTTGAGTATTGATGGTAATGTATTAGAGAATGAACTGTACCGTGTTGTAGTTAATGGTGCAGGTGATATATCTTCTATCTATGATAAAGTAAATTCCAGGGAAATTCTTGCCGGAGCTTGTCGTCTGGAGCTGTTGGAAGATCATTCGACATTCTGGCCAGCCTGGGAGATTACCTATGATGATGTCCAGAGAACGCCATACGGCTATGTTTCTGGTTTAGCTAAAATAAGAGTAGTAGAAAATGGTCCGGTTAGAGTGGCTCTGGAAGTAACCCGCACCTGTGGTGAAGCTGGTAGTGTTTCTACATTTATTCAGAAGATAGCTCTTACTGCTGGTAATGCCGGTGGTGATAAAGTTGTAGTTAATAACCTTGTTGACTGGCGTACAAAAGAGACTATGGTTAAAGCTGTATTTCCATTAAATGCATCAAATGGTTATGCAACCTATGATCTGGGAATGGGTACTATCGAAAGAAGTAATAATAAATCAAATATGCATGAGGTGCCAGCTCAACAATGGGCAGATATTACCGATGCTGATGGTGGTTTTGGTGTTGCTATCTTGAGTGAATGTAAGTACGGCTGGGATAAGCCGGCGGATAATAAATTGCGTTTGACATTATTGCATACTCCGGAAGTTACAGATCGCTATGTTGACGAAGGTACTCTTGATATTGGTCAGCATAAATTCAGTTATGCCATAGCCCCGCACAGTGGAGGTTGGGACGATGGCCTTGTGCCACAGGCGGCCGCTGGTTTCAATCAGCAGCCAGTTGCGTTTGAGTCTGAGAAGCACGATGGTGTTTTAGGACAGGAATATTCGATGGTGGAGATCAGTAATCCACAGGTTATGATCAAGGTGGTTAAAAAAGCAGAGCGTTCAAATGAGATAATAGTAAGAGTACAGGAGCTGTATGGTCGTTCAGCTAATAATGTAAGATTGTCCTTTGATGGGAATATTACAGCTGCACGACAGGTTGATGGCTGTGAACGGTATTTGAGTGATCTGGCTGTGGATAATGGAGATATCGTATTTGATATTGATGCATATGAGCCTATGACATTTGCAGTGGAGGTTGCGTCAGGTGTTGATGATCTGGGCGAGACACAAACTTTACCTTTGAGTTTGTCACATTTGTATAATGTTGATGCGTTCAGCTATGATAGCAATCGTTCAGATGGAAATCTGGTAGATGGTATGACTATTCCGGCAGAGCTTATGACTGATACTCTCGTGATAAATGGTGTTGATTTTAATATAGGTTCTCGTGCAAATGGCAGTAAAAATGCTGTAAGTTGTGCCAGACAGGCTTTGTATGTTGGCGGTGGTTACGATTCGATATATATTCTGGCAGCGTCCAGAAGAGGCGATACAACCGGGACGTTCCTTGCTGGTGGTCACGAGTTTGAATTAACTTTCCAGGATTATAATGAAAAAGTTGTAGATTGGGGACGCGAGTTTGATACTCCATATCTTAAGCAGGGAGCTGTAGGCTGGGTAGGTACTCACAGACATCAGCCGTCAGGTAATATGGCGTATGATTTTTGTAATATGTTCCTATATAAGATCGAAGTGCCAGATGGAGTGACAGCTATTATTCTGCCTGATAATGAAGATGTGATAATTTTTGCAATGACCAGGGTAAACAGTCCGGCTGATTCTGTGGCGATTGCAGGTGAAGTGGTTGACAGTTTGCCATACATCCCGGCACTGGCACCAAAGTCTGAAACTCGCAGAAACCTGGCCTTGAATGTGCCGGTAAACGCTGATGGTAATGTTGGTGGAGAAATACCTGAACAAGCGGTAGATGGTACCGTGGAAAATAATAGTAAATGGTGTGCGACCGGTAATGGTGGCGTGCATTGGTTGACCGTTGATCTTCAGAACTACTATGATATTGATACTTTTGTACTTTACAATGCTTCCGCTGGCGGTGAAAGTGCCAGTTGGAATACTCGTGATTATTGCATACAGTATAGTGAAGATGGCGGTAGTAATTGGGAAGATCTTGTATGTGTGGAAGGCAATACCAGTGGAGTTAGCAGGCACACTATCAGTCCGGTAAATGCTCGTTATCTGAGGCTGTATATAACTGACCCAACTCAGAATGATGACGAAGCTGTAAGGTTGTATGGTTTCAATGTTTACGGCCCATGTGATGGACATTGGATGCTAAGTGATGTCTCCGGCCCCGACGGCATTGGCGATTGTCAGATAGATCTATATGATATGGAAGCTCTGGCAGAGGATTGGCTGTTATGTAATAAGCCGATGGACCCTGATTGCTACTCGTTTTGGCTGAGTCTATATCCTGATACTGATTCAGAAGTTGCCGTGCCGGGAAATGATCTGGCTGCTCTTCCTGATAATTCTCTTGTTGCTTATTGGAAAGTCCAGGAGAGTTCGGGTGGTATTTTGAATGACACTTCAGCACATGGTAATAGTGGAACGTTACAAGGTTCATCTCTACCGGTGTTCTCTGCAGGGTGGTTCCCGCAGGATGGTTATCAGGATAAGAGTTTGTACTTTAATGGCAGTGGTTATGTCGAAGTTGTGCCAAATGGTTCAGCTTCGAGCCCGAACTTATATAATTTAACAGATGAGATTTCGCTATCAGCTTGGATCAAGCCGGATGACTGGGGTGGTAACAGGCGTATAATGCAGAAAGGTAACAGTGATAATCAGTATCGTCTGCTTGCCGAAAATGGTGGCCTTGTTTTTGAGATATATGCAATTGGTAGAATTACAACCGAGCTTCCCTCAACAGGTGTATGGCATCATATTGCCGGCACTTATGATGGGTCGGTAATGAAACTGTTTGTTGATGGCGTGGAGATGGTTCGAGCTTATGCTAGTGGTTCTATCAATATTACCAATGATAATCTGTTTATAGCTACCAAGAATTCTGGCGCTCCGGCAAGCGATCATTTCAAGGGTTATCTTGACGATATCCGGGTATATAGTGTCGGATTGTCGGAAGCTCAGGTTCGTCAATTGGCCTGTATGGGAAAAAATGCAGTTCCAGTTATACTTGATATTCACAAGCGAGATGATCTCGTGGTTTCACTGATAGGCAGTACGTCATTAGATGCGGTTGTATTTGATGTTAATGGTGACAGTATGACATATTTCTGGACCGAGCTTGATTCATTGGCAAATGTGAGGTTTGTGCCATCGGTAAGTGTTGAGGATCCTGGATTGGAGTTTGGCGGAGCCGGTGATTATGAAGTTTCGCTGACAGTTGTAGACGCTGAAGGTGCTACAGTAACAAAGTCGGTAGAGCTTCATCTTGAACAAATGGATATCGATACAATAAAGGCGTTAAATTTACAGATAATCGGTGATATTAATGCAGATTTTTATGTCGATATTAACGATTTTTCCAGTCTTGCCGGCCAGTGGTTTTCAGGTCAGGATTGACAAGAAAGTGCCATTATTGTGCAATAATTGTCGTTAATCGGCATAGTGTGCCGATGTTTGTATATTTGTGTCAATTGATAAGGGGCTAGGTGTTACAATTGTTCTATAATTGATACATCTTTACCCTTGTTTGTGACTATATAAAGAGGGATAATACATATGGCGTAGGATAGGAACGTTATAGTTCTAAGGCTCCAATTGGAAGTCTTATAATAAATATCCTGATAGCATCTTTATTGTTTAGAGTTAGAACTGGCCAATAGTGCACGAGGGCTTGCTGGTTTTAATCCTACAATAAATCAGTTAGGATAAGAATGATTTATGATTTGATATTATCCTTGCCTAGCTTGCCTGAGCCATGATTGGTAATTGTATTATTATACGATATTTATAGTTATTTGCCTTAATTTAGTCTTGAAAAGTTGAAATTACCTAAAGATTTATCGGAGAACTGGTTATGAAACAAACGAAGAAAGCATTTACCCTTATAGAATTGTTGGTGGTGATCACCATCATCGCCTTACTTGTCAGTATTTTGATGCCTGCCCTGACAAAGGCCAAAGAACAGGCTACTATGGCTGTATGTCTGTCAGGTCAGAAACAGCTGCTGGTATCTTATACTATGTATGCAACAGACCATAATGATGACATGGTTAGACCTTGGACTCAAGACGGTGTCAAGGGTGACTGGGTTAGTGATCCTATTAACGATGCTGGTGTTGTTCAGACAGCTACTAATTGTACACCGCTTGATGAGCAGAATGGTATTATGACTGGTGCACTTTATAAATACTATAAAGATCCAGAACTGGTACACTGTCCAGGTGATAAGAGGTCATTTAACGAACCTATGTTTCAAAATGCCCAGGGTTTTGGTGGATGGCGCAGCTATTCGATCGTTGGTACACTGAACAATAGAGATGGTGCAGGTAACGATGTTACTGAATATGCTGGGGCCAGAATTGTAAAGAAGCTTTCTAAGATCAAAATGCCTCAGGAAAAGTATGTTTTCATCGAAGAAGGTGACCATCGTGGTTTGAATATGGATGAATGGCTAATTGATTTTTCGCAGACTACTTATAATGCGTTAACTGACTCGATTGGTATTTTCCATAATAAGAAAGGTACCTTTAGCTATGCTGACGGTCATGCAGATGTACATGCCTGGCAGGTAAAAGAAACTATTGATTGGTTTACCAAATACTTGAATGAGAAGACAGCAAGTGGTATTCCAAACTGGACTAGCCCGGTTAGTCCTAATGAAGATGTTAAATGGCTGATTGATCACGCTGCAAAGGGTGACGACTAATATTCAGTCGTAAATAAAAGTTAATAAAGCGGATCTTGGAAGTGATTTCAAGATCCGCTTTTTTTGTGCATATACACATATATCTTTGTGGCTTGTATATCTTGGCAACTCCTATATAATGAACGTGTTAAGATCATGATTTTCTTATATCTGTAAATCATTAAATTCCATGGTGGTGCAATGTTGATATTCTTAATACTTCTTGTAGTGAATCTGTTTTATTGTAATGCTGGATATGCAGATGAATCCTCTTCGTTTGGTGTCTGTGCTCATATTTCGCGTCACAGTGATCACGCATTGGCGGCTAAAGAATGTGAGCTTATGAGTAGGGTGGGTATTGGCTGGGTTCGTACCGATTTTGACTGGACAACGGTTGATCCTCGTGAGGATGTGTGGGATTATTCGCTGATAGATGAGACTGTTGATATAGCGGAATCGCATGGTATAACTATATTGCCAATATTATGTTATGATGTCCCCTGGGCAAGCCCGGCGTATAAACATATGGATAAATGGCTGGAGTATGTAAGGAATACTGTGAATCGGTATAAAGATAGGCTACGCTACTGGGAAGTATGGAATGAGCAGGATGGTGAAGGGTTCTGGAGGGATACGCCGCGGCCGGAAGATTATACAGCTTTGCTTAAGGCAACATACAATGAGATAAAAAAAATAGACCCGGAGCTTACTGTTCTTATCGGTGGTTTTTCTGGTATACCTATGGAGTATATTGAGGGAGTGTATAAGGCTGGCGGTAAGGATTATTTTGATATTATGGTAGTGCATCCGTATAGATACCCAGGTGCTCCAGAGCAGGGCGGGTTGTATGAGGATCTATTAAAACTGCGAACTTTGATGGTGCAGTATGGCGATGTGGAAAAGCCATTGTGGATAACAGAGATTGGTTGGCCCACGCAGGAAAATAAGGCCTTTGTTGTTGAGCAGGTGGTCTCAGCTGGCCTGAAAGCTTTGGGGATGAATAGTATGAATGGGGTGCGGTTTGGTGTTTTAGATGATCCTGGATATCCGGTATTCCCGGCTCTTAGCAACAAGCAAATTATCGATATAGCAGGCCCTGATGCGATTGTTTACAGATTAGATAATGAGCAATTAAAGACATTTGATATAAGTACTTACGATGTTTTGATAATGTGTCCTGAGGAAAGTGTACCAGAAGGTGTGTTTGATAGTATCTATAACTTTGTCGCCTCTGGTGGAGTTATAGTATTCCCACAGGGTGTGCCATTGTATTATGAGTCAGTATTAAGTGACAGCGGTAGATGGAGTCATGTTCCGCTTGACGATTCATTTAGAAAAAGGCTACATATAGGCTGGGAAGCCTGGTGGACAAACACAAAAGTGCCGGAGGAGGCAGGCTTTCTGGCTGTACCAAAAGAGTATGTGGAAAATATAACTTCGGTGTCAGATTTTCCGAGTGCAAGTCGTTTTCTCAATGATAGTAATCTGCGTACTGATGATACATTTATACCATTAGTGACAGCACAGGAAGGTGGTTATAATGGTGTTGTTTCGGGTGTTTATGATTATAATAGTGAGCTAAAAGGGGCAGCTATAATATCCTGTTTATTCAATGGTTACAGAGGTGTCAGTGAGCAGGTTCAGGCTGAGATCATACCCAGAGCATATTTGTTATCCATGTTGGCGGGAGTGGAGAAGGTGTTTTGGTATAATCTGCGGGCCAGAGAGGTAGATAGGTATTATAACGAGGATAATTTTGGAATTATTCATAAAGATTTATCACCAAAGCCAGCGTATAAGTCTGTAAAAACGTTAAGCAGTATGTGGGGGGGCGGCTCTGTTTTTGACGCCGGTAGATGGCAATATGACAATATTTACTGTCCCGGTTGGCATAACCCAGAGGGTGATAGCTATCGAGCATTATGGTCGGTTGGCAGTGCCGTAGATGTGATGTTAAATGCTGATAGTGATATTGTTGTTATTGATAGTTATGGCAATAAACTCAGGCAGGCCAGCTGTGGAGAGCAGGTTAGTTTGCAATTAGGACAAACCATAATCTATGTGGTGGGGAAATCCAGTTTAGTGTTTGAATAACAATGATTTACGTATGTTTATTGATGTGCTTTAGCTCTTTGAAAGCATAGAGTCAGTTTCCCGTTTATAACATTTTTCTAAAACAAACATCTTTTTTTTGATTTTTATGGTTGTCACCTAAAGCCGTCAGCGAATTACATGATAGCTGGTAATAGCATATTCCCAACTGCGCAGTTAGATAATTATAAGGACAAAGATGCGAACTGAGAATTCAAAACAATTTTTAAGCTTATTGATGAAGCATCAGACCCGCATACATACGTATATACTGTACCATATTCCCAATAAGATAGATGCCGAGGACATTCTGCAGGATACAATACTTGTTATGTTGGATAAGTTTTCGGAGTTTGAAGAGGGTACAAATTTTCTGGCCTGGGGGATAGTTATAGCCAGAAATAAGATCATGTCATTTAAGCAGAGCAAGGCTCGTTCTCGTATGGTCTTTGATGATAGTATCGTGAGTCAGATAGAAAAAGAAGTAACTGAGAATTTTGATCTGTTCAATGAAGAGTCTGAGGAGCTTAAAAACTGTATAGTTAAGCTTCCAGAGAAGCACAAGAAGTATCTGCGTCTGCGTTATGAAAAAAGTATGAGTTATCGTGAGATAGGTAAAGAGATATCTATTTCAATGCAGGCAGTACATAAAACCATGAGTCGTATCCATATAGCATTATTGAAGTGCGTACGTCTTAATTTGCAGAAGGATATGGACTTATGAGTTATGATGACGAACTACTCAATGAAGTAGGGCTGTTAGTTTCGTTCTCGCAGGAAGGCGAGCTTTCTGATGAGCAGTTTAACCGGTTGAGTGCTTTATTGAAAGATAATGCTCAGGCACGAAGGTATTATTACTCACTGATGAATATCTATGCCAGAATGCATGAGACTGAAAGTGTTATGGCATTGCAGGGTGAGAAGGAAAAGACCGCAGATAAAGAGATGTTGAACGCACTGCTGGCTGAAGAGAAAACAGCTCCGGCTATTGATATTCCTGAGGTTGTGTTTGAAGAGAAGGTTCTGCCTAGAGTTGCTACTGAGCGTAAAAGCCATACAAAGAAGTCGAATTCTGTTCTAGGTTATGTAATGGCTGCAGCTGCGATGCTGCTTTTTGTTGTATACGCTAAATATGTAATGTTTTCAACTTTTGGTGTTGCGACTGTAAATAATACTCTTAATGCCGTATTTGCAAAAGATGATGTATTGACAGAAGGAATGCGGCTTGAAAATCGTACAGAAGCGTTCAGGCTTAAGAGCGGTGTGGTTGAAATAGATTTTGATTATGGTGCTCGTGTCGTAATTGAAGGGCCGGCAATTTTTTATCTGAACTCTGCACAGACTATGACATTGAACTCAGGGCGTGTTTACGCCTTTGTACTCTCTAAGAGTGCAAAGGGCTTTACAGTTAATACGCCTACCTCAAGGGTTGTTGATATGGGGACAGAGTTTGGTGTTTCGGTTGACTATAATGGAAATAGTGATATATACATGACCCGAGGCAAGGCAGCTTTGTATTCTGCGGACAGGGATAAACTTCGTTCGGCAAAGGCCAATATAATAACAGCTGGAAATGCCAGGCGGGTTGATAGCAAAGGGAAATTTGATACTATCCCAATGGTAAATGATGAATTTGCACGGGGGATATCAACAGAACAAGGAGTGATCTGGCGTGGTCAGAATATTGACCTTGCAGATATAGTGGGCGGTGGTTGTGGTTTGGGAACAGGTATAGCCCAACGATCTATAGATCCGGATTCCGGAGTTATGCAGAAGTGGTCGATCGCATTTGAAAGAAGTGGCAGTCGCCGGTATTCATCGGTGTCTAGTGCTTATATTGACGGCGTATTTGTGCCAGATGGTGAGGCTGGGGCGATAGATGTTACGTCAGCTGGTGATAAATGGGAATGTCCAGATACCGATAACTCGTATAAGTATAATATAGCAAATTCCGTACGGCTGCCGGACAATCCAGAACAGTATGGCTTTAGTACAGAGCCACCAGCTTCAGATCAGATGCTTGAGAAGGCGATAGAAGGTAAGGTGGCAACTCATCTTATGAGACTAAATACTATGACAGAGCCTGCCAGGGGGGGAGATTCTAATTTATTCATGCACGCTAATGTAGGTATAACATTTGACCTGAAAGCGATAGGCAAGCTTGTGCCGGGAACACGTCTGAGACGGTTTACTAGTGTTTTCGGAATTAGTGAATCTCAGTTAGCAATGGAAGAAGTTTCTGTGAAAGATGCAGAATTGGATGTATGGGTGCTGGTAGATGGTGAAGTAGTCTTTTCCAGGCAGGATATGCATGCAGATGAAAGTTATGATCTAGATATTGAATTGAAAGAAGAATATCGGTATTTGACCATGGTAATAACTGATAGTAATGATGGATATCAGAAGGCTTTTGACTGGGGTGAGTTTTACAATCCTACAATTGAGCTTGAAGCGGTTAAGTAGAGGGGATTATGTAGAATTATGATTTAGGCTGGTTTGGAAAAGTTGTAAGCTAACTAACCGGTCTTATAATGAATATGAAATCGTGGAGGCTGTAAGGCAGTGTATTCGGTAAACTGCTGGTCAGTATAGTGTTTTAAGATATTGCCGAACATTTTATACAGAAATGGAGAACATGTTTTTTAGGAACTAATAGTGTGTTTATTCAATTTTAATGGAGAATTAAGATGTTAAGTTTGAAAAAGTATGTCTGGTTATTGTTATTAGGACTACAGGGTATATCTCTGGCTACTGTCTGGGAAGTTTCGCCATGGACAGATGATGCGAGCACCGGTCTAGATCCGGCACAAAATTATACCCATGCCATTAACAATTCAAGTGGAGAATCAGTTGTAGTTAATGGTATTGCATTTACAAATAATTGGGGAGATGAAGCAGAAGACTGGTCGCTGGACGGCTGGGGCTGGATCGACTCGGACAGTGGAAATGATATTTCGGGCGATAGTTACTTACTCAGTACTCATTTTCGTTATGGGAATTCAAATCTGACTCTAACTGGACTGGTTCCAGGTGATAACTATGTGATCACATTATTCAGTGTAGCCTGGGAAGATGGTACCCGTACTGTTACATTAACTGACAGTTACGGTTCGTTTGTTTTTAACCAGGATATGTATGGTAATAACAAGGGCATAAAGATAACAGGTATTTACCAGGCAAATGAAAATGGTGAATTTAGTATTAGTATGGTTAATGACTTCCATTTTTATGCATTTGCAAATTGTAATTATACAGGTATAACTCCTATGTCCGTTCATCCGGAAGAGCCGGCACAGTATACAGGTGGAAACAGGGTTAGCACTGAGTCATGCTTAAGTTGGGCCGATGAATTTACCGGCTCAGATAATGATTATGCATTTGATGTATATTTTGATCCGAATGAGCTGTTAATCAACGACATGGCAGCTGAGACATTGGTAGTTTCAGGTGAGAATGTTTATAGTTATGTGCCGGAGCTTGCTCCAGGTACACAGTATTTCTGGCGTATAATACCTTACGATGCAGGCAATGAGCCAAACATGGCTTATGCTTCTGAGATAAGAAGTTTCATGACCAGTTATGAAGAAGAATACTGGACAGATGAAGCATGGACAAGTGATGCTGATATTCAGGTGAGTGTTGGTAAATACTATACGCATAAAGTTAACTTCCAGGCTTCAGAGTCAGCCGCCGCTGTAGTAAATGGCGTATCTTTTGAAAATGATAATGATCACGAAGGTATGAACTGGGCTCTGGTTGGTGCGAATGAAGTACATGAGAATAGTGACCACAATATTGCTGGAGACGGCGGCACACTGGTGTCGGGGTTCTATCTGACAGATCCAGCTGAGCTTACTCTGACAGGTCTTACTCCAGGTACAGATTATATATTTACGGAACTAACCAGAGGCTGGGGTGAACCAGGAACTCGTGAGGTGAATATATCTACCAGTGTTGATGGTCGTGTAACTGAGATTGATGAAAATATGGCTGGTAATAACAATGGCCGTTTGATCATGTATCGTTATACCGCTCCAGCTGAGGGTGAAGTAACTTTTGGTTTCGATGCACTTACAACGGATACATGGCATCATTATGCATTTACAAATGAAATAGCATTTCCTGCTTATGCAGATCCGGCAATTTTACCGGGCTCAAGTGTAGCTAGTGATGTTGTATTGAGTTGGATTACTCGAGGAGATATAGTTAGTCCAACTTATAATGTTACAGTAGCTACAGATGAAGCTATGACAACTATAGTTGACAGTGCTTCAGAGTTAGCGGGAGCTTCGTTTGACCCAGATGTAGAAGCTGATCAAACATATTATTGGCAGGTTGAAATTGCCGAGTCTGGTGAAGTAGTATATACCAGCCCGGTATGGAGTTTTGTAACCTCACCTAAGCCGGAAGCTGTTAAGGTTATCGAATGGAAATTTGACGAAACAGCAGGCTATATTGCAGAGCAGACCGGACCAACAGAAGATGCCGACGGCATATTAACCGGTTATAATGACCCAACGACAGCTCACGTACAAGGTTTAGTCAATAATGCCTTGAAGCTAAACGGTATAGATGAGTTTGTGAATGTAAGTAATGCTTATGTTTATATGCCAACAGCAAGTGGTCAGGATTTTGCTATATCAGGTTATTTCTGTACTTATGATAACTATGGTCCGATCTTCTCTATGCGTAATTCAGATGATGAGAATCCGATCATTGATATAGCCCTTGGTTATAATGGCGTTACCAACAACCTTGGACAAGTGGTTATGGTCGTTCGTGATAATGACGGCTCGGCCAGATCTGTTAGCTCTGGAATTCCGGTTAATGATGGCCGTTGGCATAATCTTGTAGTAACCCGCGTAGGTGATAAATGGGCTGTATATATTGATGGCGAGCTTCGTACTTCTATCAATGGTGCTGCTACTGGTGAGGTATCACTTAACTTTATGGCTATCGGTGCATCGCTCAAATGGCTTGCTGACAATGAGTGGGAAGAAGAAACTCATTATCGTTTCTTTAAGGGCCTAATGGATGAGTTTTATATATGGGAAGGTGAACTTCTTCCTTCACAGATCGCTGAAATGGCAGCAATTATTCCTACACAAGGTGATGTTACTGTTGATACTGTGACAGATATGGCAGACATAGCAGAGTTTGCTGATAATTGGCTGGGAAGTACTATGTCTCAAATTCAGCCAACTACCATGCTCGAAGATATGGAAGCTTATACTAATGATCCAAATTCATATAAAGAAAACTGGCCTTATACACCAGAAGACGATTTTTCCGATCTTGTACTTTCTGTAGTGTCAGATCCAAATACAAATAATAAGTATATGCAGATGGATTATGATTTCAGTACTGGCGGCATGCATGGCCATATCCCAGTTAAACTGCTTGGTCGCGGTGCTCATATGGGACTGTTTGACCGAATTGATCTACTGGTACGTAAAGCTCCAGGTTGCGAGCTCTCCAGAATTATATTAGATTTTGATGATGCTCGTGGTATTTCTGACCCTACACCAGATGATATTTACAATAAGGGTCGTATCGTAATTGATATTGCAGAAGAGCCTGAAGATGAATGGATCGTCGTTAGCGGTATGATCCCAGGTAATGACATTGACCTTAGGGAATGTACTGATCTATATGGTATTAACTTCTCTATCGAAGATGGTGGAGCTGATACCGGGACGATCTATATTGATACTATTGAACTTGCCGATGGAACACTCGATTGTATTCTTGATGCGGGTGTATTGTATCCGGATCTTAACGGTGACTGTAATGTAAATATCCTCGACTTTGCTGCAGTAGCTCAAGGCTGGCTTAGCGGTCAGGAATAAGATGTAAGTTTGTATCCGGCGGGGGCTGTTTGCTCCTGCCGGAGTTTTTATGTATGACAAAGTTTATGTAGGAATGTATAGTAGAATAGTATAGTTGAAAAGAGTATTATAGTAACTAAGACTGTATGATATGGTGATATTAAGATATCCCATGTTATCACATCTGTATCTCATTTCGCTACAAATTTTATACCGGCATGTAGGTAAAAGGAAAGAATATGATTCGTAAGTTAACATTATTAGTATTATTGATATCCAGTGTTCTGGCCGTTTCGGCAGAACAGTTATTTGCTCAGCTGCAGGCAGAATATCTCCGTTGTGAATATCGGGTTGATCCACTTGGTATTGATGAGGAGGCTCCTCGTCTAAGTTGGACACTTACCGGTGAAGAGCGTGGTCAGAGGCAGACCGCATATCAGGTGCTTGTTGCCAGTTCAGTAGCTGCCTTGGATTCAGATAATGGCGATATATGGGATAGCGGGCAGGTTGCTAGTGATAATATGTCATTAGTAGAATATGCTGGCTCTGAGTTGTCCTCTGGCACAGAATATTACTGGAAGGTGAGAGTATGGGATAAAGATTCTGTTGCGGGCAGCTGGTCTGCTACAGCAAAGTGGTCTATGGGAATGTTGTCGGGCAACGACTGGCAGGCTAAGTGGGTTGGTTATGATCCAGTAGAAACCCAGCCATATACGCCAGAAATACTTTCCAGTACTTATTGGATATGGTCTGATGGTAATGCTGCTAATGGTACAGCTGTTGGTACAAGGTATTTTCGTCGCAGTTTTGATATACCAGCTCAGTGGCAGATAGATTCAGCTATTTGTTATATAACTGCTGACGATAACTATACATTGTATGTTAACGGTAATGAGGTGGTTAGCGGTGATACTCATACTGTCATTAATAAAGCTGATATAGAGGGTTTTCTGCAGGCTGGGAAAAATGTACTTGCAGTAAGAGCTGCTAATCTTGGTGATAGCGATAATCCAGCTGGTCTACTGGCGGCTTTAACAATTAAGACAGTTACTGGTGAAACACTTGAGATAGCCTCTGATAATTTATGGCTTAGAAGTACAAATGAGTTCAGCGGTTGGCAGAGTGTGGATTTCAATGATTCCAGCTGGATTCAGGCATCTTACCTTATACAGTATGGTCTAATGCCTTGGACCGGTACTGCCCTGAAGTATCTGCCGCCAGTAAGGTATATTCGTCATGAATATCAGCTGCAGGATAAAGCCGTAAAAAGTGCTAAGATGTATGTTTCTGCGATGGGTATTTATAATGTATATATGAATGGTGAACGCGTCACTGATGACTATTTCTCGCCAGGTTGGACAGATTATCCAAAGAGAATATATTACAGAACATATGATATAACAGATTCGTTGCAAAATGGTGATAATGCTATTGCTGCACAGTTGGCCGACGGATGGTATGCTGGTTATGTAGGTTTTGCTGGTGAGCGTAATCATTATGGTAAAGATTTGCGTTTGCTCTGTCAGTTGGAGATTGAATATACTGATGGGACAAAACAGGTAGTAGCTTCAGGGCCAGATTGGAAAGCATCGTTGGGACCGATCCAGTATGGTGATTTTCTACAGGGTGAGAACTATGATGCCAGAAAGGAATTAACTGGTTGGGATAATCCTGGCTATAGCGATTCTGACTGGTCGCCAGTTGTTGTAGGAAATACTGAGATTTCGCCTGTGGTGCAGGCAGCTGTTTCTCAACCGGTAGTATGTTTTGCAGAAGTGAATCCAATTGAGATAACCGAACCAGTTCCTGGGCATTATATCTTTAATATGGGACAGAATTTTGCAGGTGTTGTAAGGCTGAAAGTCGAAGGCGAACGCGGTCAGAGAATTCAGCTTAGACATGCTGAGAGATTGAATAATGATGGTACAATGTACACTACCAATTTGCGTACTGCTGATGCCCGTGATATATATGTT
Organism: Sedimentisphaerales bacterium; assembly: GCA_963667715.1. Classification (GTDB taxonomy): domain Bacteria; phylum Planctomycetota; class Phycisphaerae; order Sedimentisphaerales; family SM23-30; genus JAFGDI01. Next base: position 1,057,718 of record OY763926.1, read on the forward strand.
TGTAAAGGTGAGGGTGTAGAGACCTGGCAGCCATATTTTACATTCCATGGTTTCCAGTATGTTGAAGTTGTTGGTTTAGACTCCAGGCCTTCGCTTGATATGATTACAGGTCTGGCATTTAGCAGTGATACTCCATTGGTTGGTACATTTGAATGTTCAGATCCTATGGTAAATAAAATCCAGCAGAATTCGCTTTGGACTCAGAGGATGAACTTTATCGATATTCCTACCGACTGCCCACAGCGTGATGAAAGACTTGGCTGGACTGGTGATGCGCAGGTATATATCAATACAGCGTGTTACCATACAGATGTAGAAGCATTTTTCACTAAATGGATGCGTGACCTTACTGATGGTCAGCGAGCAGATGGGCAGTTCCCAACTGTTGCTCCTATGAAGATATCTACCGATGATGGCGGGCCTGCCTGGGCTGATGCTGGTGTTATCTGTCCATGGACAATATATAAGATGTATGGAGATGTACGTATTCTGGCTGATAATTATAATGCTATGAAGCGTTTTATTGCCTTTAATGCAGACAGGTGTAAGGAAGGATATTTACCTCCTGATAACTTCCATTGTTTTGGCGATTGGCTTAACATAAATGATAGTGTTTCAAATGATGTTGTCTATATTGCATATCTTGGTTATAGTACTAAGCTGATGATCCAGATCGCAGATGTCCTTGGTTATGCCGATGATGCAGCATATTATCAGCAAATGTTCGATCAGATAAAGGCAACGTTCAAGGCGACCTATGTTGATGTTGACGGTAAGATATATGGTGATAATCAGTGTGGATATGTTATGGCGATCGCTTATGACCTGTTAGATGAGGCTGACACTCAGAAGGCGGCAGGGCATCTGGTAAGACGTATCAAAGAATGCAACTGGCACTTATCAACCGGTTTTGTTGGTACCAAGGATCTTATGCTGGCTCTGGCTAAAATTGGTAGAAATGACATTGCATATCGCCTGCTTCTTAATGATACATTCCCATCGTGGGGATATACTATCAAAAATGGAGCGACAAGTATCTGGGAACGCTGGAACGGCTGGACTCCAGAGAACGGTTTCAACGATCCTGGTATGAATTCGTTTGCCCATTATTCCTTTGGTGCTGTGTGTCAGTGGATATTTGAAAATATTGGTGGTATCCAGACAGATGGCCCTGGTTTCAAGCATATTGTCCTGAAACCATCGCCAAATAACAGCCTTTCCTGGGCAAAGACTTCATATCGCTCTATTCAAGGTAGTATAAAGAGTGACTGGACTCTTAAGGGTACTAACTTTAGCTGTCAGGTTACTGTTCCGACAGGTACAACCGCGGTTATATATATACCAGCTGACAGCTCTTCGAGTGTTATGGAGTCTGGTGTTCCTGCGGCTGAAGCCGAGTGTGTTGAGTATGCTGGATACGAAGATGGCTGTGCTGTTTACTATATCAGTTCTGGTACTTACAGCTTTGAGAGTAGTATCAAATGGTCAGTTTCATTGTGGAGAAATGATGCTGAATCACAGATAAGTGTTGGCAAAAGCTATACCCATAAGGTTAATCTGCATACCGCCGAGCCTGGTACTACCTTGGTAAACGGAGTGGCTTTTGAAAATGATAATAATCGCGGTGGGGGTTCCTGGTCTTTGACCGGGGCCCCGTTAACGCATTCTTCAACAGGTGCGGCAATTGCTGGCGAGAGCGGAAAGTTGGTGTCCGATTTTTTTATGGGGAGCCTGCTGAGTTGGCCGTTAGTGGGCTGATCCCTGGAGATCAATATTATTTGACTTTATATACACGTGGTTTCGGTAATGTCGGAGGCCGTATTGTCGATGTAACCACAAGTGATACAGGTTTGACCAAACGTTGGGATGAGAATTACTATGGCGAAGGTCAGGGAGGCTTATTCAGATATGGTTATAAGGCACCTGCATCAGGAAGTTTAACATTAACGTTTAATGCCGTTAATTCAGGAAATACCTGGCACCACTATGCATTTAGTAATGAATCTGCATTGGACGTCTATATTGTGCCAAGTCCTGCCCCCGGAGGTGTACTGGATTTTGATGTGCCTTTGAGCTGGGATCTGGTAGGTGACGTTGATGACGTAAGTTACAGTTTGAAAGTTTCTACTGACCCTGAAATGACTGACCTTATTGTTAACCAAACCGGAATGCAGGCTACTTCATTTGTGCCTGAGCTTGATTATCATACTAATTACTATTGGCAGGTGACGGTGTTTTCCAATAGTGAACAGTTGTATTCAACAGACGTGATGAATTTCACAACTCCGCAAGCGGCAATTAAGCTGTTAGAGTGGAAGTTTGAAGAAACAGAAGGCTTAACAGCATCGCAAACAGCCTTGGCAGCTGGTGGTGATGGTGAGCTGATCGGTTTTAATGACCCATCCTCTGCTAAATCTCGCGTAAGAGGTCTAGTTGGTAATGCTTTATATCTGGATGGTGCAGATGAACATATTGATATAAGTAGTGCTTACGCTTATATGCCCACAGGGGCTGGGCAGCAGTTTTCCGTTTCTGGCTATATTTGCACTTACGATGATTACGGCCCGCTATTTTCAATGCGAAACTCTGGCGATGAAACGCCGGTGATCGATATTGCACTGGGTGCAGATGGAGTACAGGACCGCCCGGGTCAGATCTGTATTCTGGTAAGAGATAATGCCGGTTCAATAAGTTATAAGAGCTCAGGCGTAGCCGTAAATGATGGAAAATGGCATAGTATTATTGTTAGTCGTACTAGTCAGGAGTGGCTACTGTACATCGACGGCATAGTTCGGGCGGAAATGCCCGGCGTTGCAAGTGGAGCCGTTACTCTGGATTGGATGGGAATAGGGGCTTCCTTAAAATGGATCGCTGATAACTGGCAAAGCTGGAATTCGCACTATAGATACTTTAACGGCATAATAGATGAGTTTGCGGTTTGGGATGGCCAGCTAACAGCTATGCAGATTAAGAGCCATGTTGCCGAATTGCCTCAGAATCAGGATATTAGCTGGGATCGAAGTGTTGACGTGGAAGATCTGGATATCCTGGCTGAAGAATGGCTGGAAGAATACACTGTACCAGTTCAGGAGCCTGCGGTACTGGATGATATGGAATCTTATTCAGCTGGAGAGACTGCCCTGGAAGATTATTGGGCATATGTGCCGGAATCTGGATATGGGCAAATGGTGCTGTCTATAGTAGACGACCCAGATGGTGTATATAGCAAAGTATTGCGTATGGCATATAATTTCAATGGTAAATTGCATGCTCACGTGCCTTTGGTGCTCAACGAGAGAAGAGTAAATTCAAGCTTGTATACCAGATTAGGTATGCGTCTGAAGAAAATGTCAGGTTGTGACGTAAGTAGCATAATTATAGATTTTTACGATGGTAGGTATAATGTTGATCCTTTAGTTCAAGGAATGCATAGCAAGGGACGCATTACCTATGCTATTAGTAATTTGCCGGCAGGGCAGTGGCAGGAACTGGAACTGGAAATACCGAATACTGTTAGTTTTACATCTTGTAAGGACCTGTATCAGATTGTGCTTTCTATTCAGGATGGAGGTGCAGATTCGGGAATTATTCTGGTTGATAGTATCTGGCTATCTGATAACGCTGTAGATTATGTTAAAACTGCAGGTTGTATGTTAGCTGACATAGACGGAGATTTTGATATTGATCTGGTAGATTTTACAGAACTATCTGAAAGCTGGCTAGATGTAAATTAGTTATTTATAAGTACTAATATAAATAATACAAAGTAATAAAAAAGAAATACAATTACACATTTTCTTTTTAATTAAACTGGTTTTGATATACATTGTGCACTGAGGTAATCCAAAGTGCTGATATATACAAAACCAGTTTTTTTATGGTAGGCCCGTCAGTGGTAGAAGTTTGAATAAAGAAAGATAATTGATTTAACTCAAGGTTTTTATGTAAGTTATCCGAATATATGATTCATGCAGGTAAAGAATATTAAGTCGTTAAATAATCTTGTCATGGCATTTATGATGCTGGCGGCGGTGGTAGCTGTAGGTACTGTAGGTTTCTCAGTGATCGGCCATCGCAGTTTTATTGATTCATTATATTATTCATTAATTACGGTGAGTACATTAGGTATGAGTTTACCGGGGGCAGAGGCTCCTGGTCCAGCCGAAAAAGTATGGATAATGCTAATGATAACAGGCGGTATTGCAATTGCAATGGTCGCATTGGCAATAATTACAAGTGCAGTAGTAGAAGGTCAGATACGAGGTGTATTAGGGAGGCGAAAATTGGATAAGAAAATATCAACGCTGCAAAATCACATTATTGTTTGTGGATATGGCAGAATGGGTTCGTCCGTTTGTGAAAACCTTAAGCTGCATCGAGCAAATGTAGTAGTGATAGATAACAATAGTGAGAAGACTTCAGAAGCAGAGCAGGCAGGCTTTCTATATGTTTTAGGTGATGCAACAGAAGAAACGATACTTAAAACAGCAGGTATAGAGCGTGCCAGAGGGCTGATCTGTGTCTTGGAAAACGATGCAGCAAATGTGTTTGCAACACTGGTAGCAAGGGATATCAATAGTGGTATTACCATTGTCGCCAGAAGTGATAAGCAGGAAAGCCAGGGAAGGCTTATGAGGGCTGGCGCTAATCGGGCCATCTGTCCTTATGAGATAAGTGGGGCAAGACTTGCCAATATTATGACCAGACCTGGTGTTGTTGACTTTATCGACTTTGCGGCACATGGTATAGACCTAGAGGCTGATCAGTATACAGTACGGCCAAATGATGATTTGGAAGGTAAGAGTCTCAGAGAGTCAAATCTACCTAGAGATCTTGGAGTACTGGTCATAGCCGTATCAAGAGAAGACGGCACACAAATGTTCAATCCACACCCTGATACTATACTTAGAGGTGGCGATACAATATTTATGACAGGGCAGCCGGGCTCGATAAGTAAATTTGAAAAAAGATATGCAGGGCCTCAAGGGACTGTGTGATGAAACTGATAAACATAGATATTTAACACTTAATATCTATGCTATAAATAATGATTTAAGTAATTAATGAATAGTGCCTTACAAAAATGTAGTGAGGCGCAAATTTTGCAGTATAAATCATAGATGTAAACCACTTGAAACAAAGTGTTTATGGAATGGTATGTGAATACGCGCAAATTTTGTCATTATTAATACTTTTTAAAGTTGACGTGTAACTGCTAACTAATTATAATTCTCTTTCTCGACTGAAGCGAGCGGAAGAAATTCTGCGTAGAGTGTAGGTGAGAATGAAGGGTGATGTATCTTCTGATACACATGTATCCTCGTCTCAATTCCTCTCGTAATTCCCCGCTTTAATAAATATATGATTAAGCAATTATTTAGATGTTGACAAATAACTTTAAGCCTGTTACTATTACGGGTCTATAGAGTTTTTTGCTTGTTGTGTACACAGGCATCATAAGAAATATAAACCGTTGTAAGATATGGAGTTGGCTTAAGTGGAAGCCGAAAAGATCAGAATCAGGATGGAAGCGTACGATCACAAGGCTCTTGATGCCTCGGCAAAAGAGATCGTTGAACAGGCGCTTCGTACCAATGCTCGTGTAAGCGGACCTGTCCCTCTCCCGACACGTATCGAAAGATACACAGTTCTCCGCTCTCCTCATATCGACAAGAAGTCTCGTGAACAGTTCGAAATGAGAACACACAAGAGACTCATTGATATCTATAATGCAAACCCTCATACAGTCGAGGCTCTAAACCGCCTTGTTGTACCAGCAGGTGTTTTTGTTAAGATTCGTGTCTGATAAGAGTAAAAACGAGTAAGTACGTTAACGGTAAATTAAGTTACTAAACACAGGAAGTATTCAAATGATGCTTTTAGGTAAAAAAGTCGGCATGACTAAAATGTATGATGAGGAAGGTGTTTCAATACCTGTTACTCTCATACAAGCTGGCCCTTGTCCTGTTATGCAGGTTAAAACTGTAGAAACAGACGGGTACTATGCCGTTCAGATGGGTTTTGATGATGTCAAAGAAAGTCGTCGCAAAAAACCAGAAGTTGGACATGCTGCAAAAGCAAACACAACTCCTAAGTATTTTGTGAAAGAAGATCGTCTTGATGCAGAATCAGAATATGAGGTCGGTCAGGAATTGACCGTGTCAATCTTTGAAGATATTAAATATGTTGATGTAGTCGGCACAAGCAAAGGTAAAGGTTTTGCTGGTGTAATGAAACGTCACAACTTCAAAGGTATGGATGCGACCCATGGTTGCGAACGTAAACATCGTCACCCAGGTGGTATCGGTTCAAACAGTGGTAGTGCTGGTATGAGTCGCGGTATCCGTAAGGGTAAGAAGATGGCAGGTCACATGGGTGCAGAACGCTGTACAACCAAGAACCTGAAGATAATGGGCATCGATGCTGAAAATAATCTGATAATAGTTAAGGGTGCTGTAGTTGGTGCTAATAACGGTTATGTAATGATTAAAAAGGCAAAGTGCGGCAAGAACTAAATCAGCTGAATTTGCTGATAAATAACTGAGATATAGTTTAAGAAATGGCAATGACTATGATAGAGTTAGCAGTTTATAATCGTGAAGGCAAAGAGCTTGAAAAAGTTCAGGTTGATCCGGTTGCTCTTGGCAGCGTGGTTCGCTCTGCTCTTTTGAAGCAGGCTATTGTTATGTACCACGCTAATAAGCGTCAGGGAACAGCAGCCAACAAAAGCCGCGGCATGAAGGCCGGTTCTACCCGTAAGCTGTACAAGCAAAAGGGAACAGGTCGTGCTCGTGTAGGTAATAACCGTACATGTGTCCGTAAGGGCGGTGGTGTTGCATTTGCCAAATATGCACGTGATTTTTCACAGAGAATGCCTAAGAAGCAGCGTCGTCTTGCTCGCAACAGTGCAATTCTCTCTAAGATCAAGTCAAATGACGTTACAGTTATTGACAAGATTGAATTTGAAACTCCAAAGACTAAGGAGTTTGCACTGATTCTTAAGAATCTAAAGATTGACCGTAGCTGTCTGGTTGCAATTGAAGATTATAACCAGAACGTTTATAAGTCAGTCCGTAATATACCAAGAGTTGACATTCTTGAAGTTGATCAGCTTAATGCTGGTGACATTTGCAATAAGCGTAAGCTTCTGCTCACCAAGAAGTCACTTGAAAGTCTGGTAAACCCGCAGGTAGCAGCGGAAAATTAAAATATAACCTGTTAAACAGAGGTTAATAACGTGGATAAGTATCAGGTAATAAAAAGACCGTTAATCACTGAAAAAGGCACAACACAGCAGTCATTTTTGAATGCTTACCCTTTTGAAGTTGCCAGAGAAGCTTGCAAAGCTCAGATCAAGGCAGCAATTGAAGAGATCTACGGCGTAAAGGTAAAAGACGTTAGAACAATGAACCGCAAAGGTAAGCCTACTCGTCGCGGTTATATTCAGGGCAACAAGCCAAGCTGGAAAAAAGCTATTGTTGTTCTTGAAGCAGATAATGTAATTGACTTGTTCTAATTTAATTTAATAGTGATAGTGAATCCTTTATGGGTTGGATTCACAGTAAAGTAAGGAAGTAATAATGGGCATTCGTGTTTATAAACCTACCAGTGCTGGTAGAAGAAATGCATCGGTAAATGACTTTGCCGAAATCACAAAAACCAGACCCGAAAAGACACTGGTTAAAAGAATCAAAAAGCACGGCGGTCGTAACCATAGCGGTAAAGTAACTGTTCGTTTCCGTGGTGGTGGTGCTCGTCGCTTGTATCGTATGGTTGACTTTAAGCGTCTCAAAGATAATGTAGTTGCTGAAGTTGTAGCGATCGAATACGATCCAAACCGTACCTGTAATATCGCATTGATCGAATATGCAGATGGTACAAAAAGCTATATCCTTGCACCAGTTGGTTTGCAGGTTGGCGAAAAGGTTGAATCAGGCGAGAAAGTAGAACCTAAAACAGGAAACTGCATGCCGCTGAAAAATATTCCTAATGGTATGTCGGTTCATAATATTGAATTGAACCCAGGCCAGGGCGGAAGATTAGTTCGTTCTGCTGGAGCTGTAGCTCGCATAGCTGGTAAAGAAGAAAAATATATTACTTTGATTATGCCTAGTGGCGAAATGAGAATGGTACATTCTTCCTGTCGTGCAACTATCGGCCAGATCGGTAATACAGAACACCAGCTGGTAATTATTGGTAAAGCTGGTCGTAAACGTCACATGGGTCGTAAGCCGCACGTTCGTGGTAAGGCGATGAACCCGGTTGCTCACCCAATGGGTGGTGGTGAAGGTAGAGCAAATGGTGGACGTCACCCGTGTTCTCCTACAGGTCTGCTGGCTAAGGGTGGTAAAACTCGTATGAAGAAGAAAGCCAGTAATAAGCACATCATTCGTAGAAGAAAGAGTAAACACTACGGACAGTTGGTACTGTAAAACAGTTTTCCATATAAACGTAAATAAAAGGAATAGGCTATGCCACGTTCATTAAAAAAAGGCCCTTTTGTAGAAGAAAAACTTTACAAAAAGGTAATGAAGCTGGAAGAATCCGGTAAAAAAGATGCTATCAAAACCTGGTCACGTCGCTGTACGATCGTACCTGAGTTTGTAGGTTATACATTTATGGTTCACAATGGAAAAATGTTCCATAAGGTTTACGTAACAGAAGACATGGTAGGTCACAAGCTTGGTGAATTTTCACCGACAAGAAACTATCGTGGTCATGGTTCTGATAAAAAGAAAAGATAAGGTTTAACATAAACCATAACAGGAATATAATTAGATGTTAAACGGTAGAAAATTAAAAGATTGTCGTGAACAAGCAGGTATGACAGTAGATGCAGTAGCAAGAGCATTGATGTCAACTGTAAAGCCTGAGCTCAAAGCTATTGAGTTCAAAAGGTGTTTGGCAAATGTCAAGAACTGGGAAAAAGGTTTGTACAAGCCGCGTCCGAAGACAGAAGATGTTAATAAGTTAGCATCAATTCTGAAGGTTAGTGCAGAATCATTACAGGTGTGGACAGCAAGTCATAAGTTCTGTCCAATGACCCCACGTAAGGTTCGTTTAGTTGCTGATCTTATTCGTGATAGAAATGTGCAGGATGCTCTTGACCTTCTGAAGTTTACCAATAAACGTGCAGCAGTATATGTTCGCCAGGTACTTCAGAGTGCAATTGCAAATGCAGATGAGCAGGATGTAGATATTACAAATCTGTATGTTTCGGAGTCAAGAGTTGATGGTGCCGGTATTCGTCGTGGCACACGTCGCTGGCGTCCGAAGGACAGAGGACGTGCCGTGTCTTTCACCAGACTGGCAAGTCATGTTTATGTAAGCGTAGATCTTGATAACTAAAATTAAAGCTGAAGATACAGCGTTTGAGGTAATATAATGGGTCAGAAAGTTTCGCCAATTGGATTTAGAACAGGCATAACACTCGGATGGCAGAGTCGTTGGTTTGCACCAAAGCAGGCATATGGTACATGTCTGGTTGAAGATCAGAAGATTCGCAAGTTTCTTGATACTCGACTAAACCGCAGCCAGCCATACGGTGCTTTGGCAAAGACTGAGATAGAAAGAACTCGTGATGATGTAAGACTTACTCTTCACACATCTCGTCCTGGTATAGTAATTGGCCCGAAGGGTGCTGAGATTGAAAAGATCCGTGAAGCAGTAGAAGATCTTATCAACCGTAAGGTTACTCTGAATGTAGTTGAAATTAAGAATCCTGAGCTGAATGCTCAGTTAATTGGTGAAGGCATAGCCGAACAGTTAAAGCGTCGTGCAGCTTTCCGCCGTGTTATGAAACAGTCTTGTGAAGCAGCGATGACTTCAGGGGCAAAGGGTGTTAAGATCATTTGTTCAGGTCGACTGGGCGGAGCAGAACTAGCGAGATCTGAAACTCAGATCCTGGGTTCAATTCCTCTTCAGACCCTTGATGCGAATGTAGATTACGCACTAAGTCTGGCACGCTGTACTTATGGTATTATTGGTATCAAAGTATGGGTTTATCTGGGCAAGTATGGCGAAGAAATTCAGCCTAAGCAGCAGATGGGTCGTGGTCGCGGCAGACGCGGTAACTAAGATAAGGTAACCCTTAAACTAAGATTTTAGAAAGAGGATTTTAGTCATGGCAATGATGCCAAAAAGAGTTAAATATCGTAAATTTCAGCGTGGTAAAATCAAAGGCAATGCCACACGCGGAAATTATGTAGCATACGGTGACTTTGGACTGCAGAGTCTGGAGCCGGCAAGAATTACAGCTAAGACTATTGAGTCTGGCCGTATTGCTGCCAACCACTTCCTGCGTCGTGAAGGTAAGATCTATATCAGAATCTTCCCGCACCGTTCAATATCTTCAAAACCGCTTGAAGTTCGTATGGGTAAGGGTAAGGGTGAACCACAGGCATGGGTAGCTCATGTTAAGCCTGGCACTATCCTGTATGAAATTGGTGGTGTACCTGAGTCAGCAGCTAAGATCGCATTACTTCGTGTTGCTCACAAGATGCCAGTTCGTTGCAGATTCGTAAGACGTCGTCACGTTAGCTAATAATTAGTTAATAGAGTTAACACGATAAAAATAATAAGATTCGAGTAAATTAAAATGAAGATTGACGAAATCAGAGGAATGAATACAGAAGAACTGAGCGATCAGATCGAAACCTTGAAACGCAAGATTTTTGATCTTCGTTGTCAGAAGGTAACTGAGAAGGTTGAGGATACAACACTCATCGGTCAGTTGAAAAAAGATATCGCACGCATTAAAACTGTAATTCGTGAGCGCGAAATAGCCGCTGATAAGGCATAACCTGATTTGAATGGAAATAATAATGGCGACCACAGAACGCAAAAAGTTAAAAACTTACAGAGGTAAAGTGACAAGTATTTCAGGTCTGCAGACTGTCAAGGTAACACTAACTTACCAGGCAAAGCATCCTAAATATGGCAAGATCCTCAAAAGAAGTACAGTAGCACATGTTCACGATGTGGATAACGTTGCAAAGGTTGGTGACACAGTAGATATAGCTAAGTGTCGTCCGATAAGCAAGACAAAGTGCTGGAGACTTGTAAAAGTAGTTGAAGGACTATAACCGTAACAAAGGTTAAAAATAATAGCAGGAATTAACTGATGATACAGCAGGAAACAATATTAGATATTGCTGACAATACCGGAGCCAGGGAAGCCTTGTGTATCCGTGTTCTTGGCGGCAGTACTGCCCGCGGCAAGAAGACACGTAAAACCGCAAGTGTGGGTGACGTGATAAAGGTAGCTATAAAGAAGCAGCTTCCTACCTCAAATCTAGATCCAAAGAAGGTATATCGTTGTGTAATAATTCGCACAAAGTATCCTACCCGTCGTCCAGATGGCAGCTTTGTAAGATTTGACAGCAATGCGGGCGTTTTGATTGATGATAATGGTAATCCGCTTGGCACACGTATTTTCGGTGCAGTAGCTCGTGAGTTACGTGACAAGTCATTTATGAAAATAATTTCGCTGGCATCGGAGGTGGTGTAATATGGCTAACAGGATCAAAAAAGGCGACACCGTATTGGTTGTTGCTGGCGATAGCAAAGGCACCCGTGCCAAGGTATTAAAAGTTGATATCGAGAAGAACAAGGTTACTCTGGAAGGTGTAAATGTTGTAACAAAACATATCAGACCTTCAAGAATCAATCCGCAGGGCGGCAGACTACGTGTTGAACGTCCGATCGATATGAGCAATGTAATGCCGATTGATGCTAAGACCGGCAAAGCTACCCGTGTAAAGTTCAATGAAGTTAAAGGCAAAAAAGTAAGAGTATCAGTAGCTGGTAATCAAATTGATTAAATAAGGTTTTATAAAAATGACCAGACTCGAAGCATTATATAAATCAGAGATCAGAAAGAAACTCGCTGAAGAATTCCAGTATAAGAATCCTATGCAGATTCCAGTACTTGAAAAGATCGTAGTATCTATGGGTGTTGGCGAAGGTTCTCGCGATAAGAAGCTCGTTGAAGGGGCTATCAGAGACATGACCGTAATAACAGGTCAGAAGCCTCAGGTATGTCGTGCCCGTAAGAGCGTATCTAACTTTAAGCTGCGTGAAGGAATGGAAATTGGCTGTAAGGTAACACTTCGCGGTCCAATGATGTTCGAATTCCTGGACAGACTTATCTCAATCACTATACCTCGTGTACGTGACTTCCGCGGTCTGAATCCTAAGGGATTTGACGGACGTGGTAACTTCAGTATGGGTTTCACAGAACAGACAGTATTCCCTGAGATCGATCCTGATAAGATCGCAAGAGTACAGGGTATGAATATAGCTATGGTAACGAGTGCCAAGACAAATGACGAAGCAAGAACACTGCTGTCTTTATTTGGTATGCCGTTCCGTGGGAAAAATAATGTTAACTAATACACCTAGTTAAGAGGCGTTTATGGCTAGTACAGCACTGAAAAATAAAGCTCTAAAAGCACCAAAGTTCAAGGTTCGCGGTTACACACGTTGCCAGTTATGTGGCAGACCACGTGCAGTATATCGTAAGTTCAAGATTTGCCGTATCTGTTTCAGAAATCTGGCAAGCGAAGGCAAGATTCCTGGTGTTAAGAAAGCAAGCTGGTAATAATTATTAAGGTTAAGAAACCTGACATTGGAGTAAAAACAATATGAGTCATTGTGATCCTATAGCTGACATGCTTACAAGAATCCGCAATGCGGTTCGTGTGGAACACTCAAGCGTAACAATAAGATCAACAAAGGTATGCCAGGGTATTGCCCAGGTTCTTAAGGATCAGGGATATATTGAGGGCTTTGATATTATTGAAACAGCCTGCAAACAGCCTAATCTCCGTATCAACCTGAAGTATGGTGTACTAGGTGAAAAAGTTATTAACGACATTAAACGTGTGAGCAAGCCATCATGCCGAGTTTATTTCTCAACCTCTGATATGCCTAAGGTAATGGGCGGATTGGGTATCGGCGTTGTAAGCACCAATAAGGGTGTTATGAGCGATGCAGAATGCCGTAAGCTGAATGTTGGCGGCGAATTGCTTTGTACAGTATGCTAAAACACATTACATATTTATAAAGAATTTGGAATAAGATATGAGTCGTATAGGAAAAAAACCAGTAGCAATACCATCAGGTGTGAATGTAGAAGTTAAAGGTCAATCAATAAAGATTGCTTCTTCATCAGCTACTTTGACCTGGGATGCCCATCCGTTAATGACGGTTGAATTTAACGCTGATGCAAAAGAAATTACAGTAACTCGTGAAAACGATGATCGTTTATCTAGAGCATTACATGGTACAACCAGGGCATTGATCGCGAATATGGTTGAAGGTGTAACTAACGGTTATAAAATCAACATGGAGATCTACGGTACAGGTTACGGCATAAAGCAGGCCGGAGCAGCAGTAGAACTCACAGTAGGTACCGCGAAGCCTCATAAGGTAGCCGTTCCAACTGGTGTAACGATTGAGATCACAACACCGAATGCTCGTGGTAATGATACACCAGCTGTTTTCAGCATTAGTGGTGCTGATAAGCAGGTTGTTGGTCAGCTGGCCGCTAAGATTCGCAAAGTTCGTCCACCAGAGCCATATCTTGGTAAAGGTATTCGTTATAAGGACGAAAGAATTATACGTAAGTCTGGTAAGGCCTTCGGTAGTTAATAGATTCGATACCTGATTCTATGAAGCAAATGATAAAACTTTAGAGCTGGACAAATTAAAATGGATAAAAGTAAATTTAAAAATATAAAGCGTAACAGACGTAAACTACGCGTACGTAAAAAAGTAACAGGCAGTTCTAGCTGTCCTCGTTTGACTGTTTTCCGTTCTCTGCGTCATATGTATGCTCAGATTATTGATGACGAAGCCGGTTGTACACTGGTATCAGCTTCTACAGCTAATGTAGATGTTAATGGCGAGTACAAAGGCAACGTTGCTGCAGCAGCCAAGATTGGTGATGCTTTGGCACGCAAGGCTCAGGAAGTGGGCATTCGTCAGGTAAGTTTTGATCGTAACGGTTATAGATACCATGGACGTATCAAGGCCTTGGCAGATGCTGCCAGGGAAGCCGGACTGGTATTTTAATTTTTAACCTGTAGATATTGGAGATTTCACGTGGCTCAGGCAGCACGAAATTTAGAAGACAATAATAATCCAATGGAAGAGCATGTGGTAAAGATTTTCCGCTGTTCTAAAGTTGTGAAAGGTGGAAGAAATTTCAGCTTTGCAGCATTGGTTGTTGTTGGTAATCGTAATGGACAGGTAGGATTTGGCTACGGTAAGGCGAATGAAGTTCCGCCATCAGTAGAAAAAGCTATCAAAGAAGCTCGTAAAAGCATGGAAGCGGTTAATCTGAAGGGCAGTACAATCCCGCACCAGATAACTGGTCGCTTTGGTGCAACTCGCATAACTCTTGTACCGGCTGATCCTGGTACAGGTGTAATCGCCGGCGGTTCAGCCCGTGCGATTCTAGAACTTGCGGGTGTGCATGATGTACTGACTAAGATCAATGGCAGTACAAACCCTAAGAATGTCGTTAAGGCTACAATGAATGCCTTGTTGTCGTTAAGAAGCCGTGAAGAGATTGAGAAGCTTCGCGGAGTAACTATATCTGCATCATAAGGAAATAACAAGCCATGATGAATCATGAGATTACATCGCTGGTAGGAAGACATAAAACTCGTCGTCGTCTGGGTCGTGGTCCAGGTAGCGGTGTTGGTAAGACTTCCGGACGTGGACATAAAGGTCAGAAATCAACTGCGGGTTCAAACCAGTCGATTCTGAACGAAGGTGGACAGATGCCTTTGTTCCGTAGACTGCCGAAACGCGGATTTAATAATGCTAATTTTACCAGACGTTTTGCAATCGTTAATGTATCGCAGCTCGAACGCTTTGAAGAAGGTGCAAGAGTAGATGCTGAAGTATTAACTAAGGCAGGTATTATCCGTAATGCCAGTCTCCCGGTTAAGGTTCTCGGCAGTGGCGATCTGACACGCAAGCTTACAGTTGTAGCTGATAAGTTTAGCCGTTCAGCAGAACAAAAGATATCCAGCTTGGGAGGAACTGTAGAGCTGGTATCGTAACCTCTGGTAAATGAGTTGATTGGATTAAGCTATGATTTCAACATTTGTAAATATATTTAAGGTACCTGAGCTTCGTAAAAAGATTCTTTTTACAGTTATGCTCCTGGCAATTTATCGTATAGGTTTTCATATACCTTTGCCGGGTGTAGATCAGGGAGCGATGGATGCTTTGATGGGAGATGCTAGTGGTGATACACCGCTGCAGAGAGCAACAAGTTATCTTACAATGTTTACAGGTGGTAGCCTGAGACAGAGTTCATTGTTCGGCCTGGGTATTATGCCGTATATCTCTGCCTCGATTATTTTCCAGCTGTTGACTACAGTTTTTCCTCCATTGGAAAAGCTGGCTAAAGAAGGCAATGTTGGTCGTAAGAAGATCCAGGAATATACAAGATACGCGACAGTAGCACTGTGTTTGATCCAGTCATCATTTATTATGATCTGGCTTAAAAATAGCGGATTTATTTATCGTGAGATATTGATAGAAAATAGTTTTATGTTCAGTATTATGGGCGTAATGGCTATGACTGCCGGTACTATGTTTTTGATGTGGCTCGGTGAGCAAATCGATGAATATGGTATTGGTAATGGTATAAGTTTGATTATTATGGCTGGTATCTTAGCAAGATTCCCATGGGTAATTAGCCGTCTGATCACACAATACAATGAAAATGCTGTTGGTCCGCATGTACTTATTGTACTCGCATTAGCCTTTACAAGTGTTGTTGCTGGTTCAATTTTGATTACTCAGGGCCAGCGTCGCATACCAGTACAGCATGCTAGAATGACTCGTGGTCGTAAAGTATATGGCGGTCAGCGTCAGTATTTACCGCTGAGAGTTAATCAGGGTGGTGTTATTCCGATTATCTTCGCAGTAACACTAATGCAGTTGCCAAGTGTACTGTTCAACCAGCTCTTAAAGATCTGGCCGGACAGTGGTATGCTTGCCACATTGCAGCAGAGTTTTTACCCGACTGCATTTGTTTATAATGTTATATATATTGCTTTAATCTTTTTCTTCGCATTTTTCTGGACAACAGTACAGTTCCAGCCAAAAGAAATTGCTAATAATCTCCGTGATAACGGGGCATTTATACCAGGTCTTCGTCCAGGACGTCGTACAGCAGAGTATCTCGAGAAAGTAGTAACTCGTATTACATATGCTGGTGCTGGCTTCCTGGCCCTGATAGCAGTTGTGCCAACTGCAGTGATGCTGCTTCTCGACATAGACTTTGCTATAGCATCATTCTTAGGTGGTACTGGTTTACTGATTGTTGTTTCTGTTTCTCTTGACCTTGTTCAGAGAATCGAAACGAACTTGATGATGCGTAACTATTCAGGTTTTATGGATAGTGGAAAGATTAAAGGATCCAGATAATGATAGTAGTATTTTTAGGCCCCCCGGGAGCAGGTAAAGGTACACAGTGTAAATTCATTGTTGATACCTATGGACTGAAACACCTATCAAGCGGCGATATTTTACGTCGTGAAAGATCTGAGGGTACAGATCTAGGCAAGCAGGCACAAACCTTTATGGATAGTGGTCAGCTTGTACCAGATGATCTTATCGTTGCAATGATGATGAAAGAAATAGCTGCTTGCGGTGACGTAAGTGGATTTGTATTTGACGGCTTTCCACGTACTATTGGTCAGGCAAAAGAGCTTGATAAGGCGATGGAAGAAGCTGGCAAAAAGATCGATGTTGTTCTTAACCTTGAAGTTGATGATAGTCTGCTGGAAGAACGCGTTTGCGGTCGTCGCAGTTGTCTTAAGTGCGGTGCAGCTTATCACGTTAAGTATATTCCGCCTAAGGTAGCAGAACAATGTGATAATGGCTGTGGTGCTTTGAATCAGCGTGCTGATGATACAGCTGAAACAGTTCAGAATCGTATAAAGACATACCATGCTCAGACAGCTCCGTTAGTTGAATATTACAGCGAGCAGGGCAATGTTAAATCTGTTAATGGTAATGTTGCAATTGATGAAGTAACTGTTTCTTTGAAAACAGTACTTGATGAAGTGAAGGGTTAAGATAGCAAATAATGGCTATAGCAATACGCACTGATAAAGAAATTGAAAAATTGCGTAATGCCGGCAGAATTGTTGGTAATGTACTGCAAACTTTCAAAGAAACAGTTAAGCCAGGTATGACAACTGCTGATTTAGCTGTGATCAGTGATAGAATGATAGCGGAAGCTGGAGCTATAGCATTATTTAAGGGCGTACCTAATCCGGGATATCCGGATTTTCCGTCCAGTATCTGTGCAAGTGTGAACGAAGAAGTTGTTCACGGCATACCTGGTAACAGGGTACTGAAAGATGGCGACATTGTCAGTATTGATTGCGGCACAAGATTAAAGGGGTATTGCGGTGACGCGGCTGTTACAATTCCGGTTGGAAAGATATCGGACGAAACAGCACGACTTTTAGAGATAACTTCCGGCATGCTGGATATAGTTATTAAAGAAAGTTGTCCAGGAAAAAAATGGAGCGAAATTGCTGGGAAAATGCAGGCTCTAGCTGAAAATGCCGGTTTTGGTGTTGTTAGAGATTATGTTGGCCATGGCATCGGCAAGCAGATGCATGAGGATCCGAAGATCCCCAACTTTGTCAGTAAAGAGTTACTAATGAACGACTTACTGTTAAGAAAGGGGATGGTACTTGCAGTAGAACCAATGGTTAATATTGGTACTTGGAAGTGCAGAACCTTAAGTGATGGCTGGACAGTAGTAACTGCAGATGGCAAACCATCAGCCCATTTTGAGCATTCAATTGCTATAACTGAAAATGGCTGTGAAGTTTTAACCTTGTCAGATTGAATGGAATAAGTATAATAGTATGGCTAAAAAAGACGCGATAAGAGTAGAAGCAACAGTACTGGAAGCATTGCCAAATGCAGTTTTCCTAGTTGAGCTGGAAAACAAGCATCAGATCTTGGCGCATGTCTCTGGTAAAATGCGTATGCATTTTATCCGTATATTACCGGGTGATACTGTCACGGTGGAGTTGAGCCCATATGACCTTAAGAGAGGTCGTATAGTTTTAAGAAAATAAATACATTCAGTGTATACTGCAAGCATTGCTTTGAGGTGTATTAAAATGAAAGTTCGTAGTTCTGTAAAGAAAATTTGTGAAAACTGTAAAATTGTCAAGCGTAATGGAGTGGTTAGGGTGATATGTTCAGCTAATCCACGTCATAAACAGCGTCAAGGAAAGTAATTGGAGATTGAAATATGCCTCGTATTGCAGGTGTTGACATACCTAATAATAAGCAGTTGTGGGTCGCTTTGACCTATGTACAGGGAATTGGTCCATTTCTTTCTAAGAAGATCATTGCTGAAGCCAATCTTGATGGTGCGATGAAGGCTAAGGACCTAAATGAGGAAGAAATCACTCGTATAGCCGGTATCATTGACCGTGGTTATATTGTTGAGGGTAATCTGCGTCGTCAGGTTGGCCAGAATATAACACGTTTGAAAGATATCGTTTGTTATCGCGGGCTTCGTCATCGCCGTGGATTACCTGTTCGCGGTCAGAATACTCAGTCTAACGCACGTACTCGTAAAGGTCCTCGTAAGACTGTTGCTGGTAAGAAAGGTTAATAGACTGTAAAATGGTAGTGATACCATAGTACTTTTATATTATAACAGGAATTAATATGGCTAAAAGAGTAGTCGGCAAGAAAAAGAATGTACGTCGCGGTGTAGGAAAAGGAATCGCTCATATTAAAGCAACCTTCAATAACACTCTTGTGACAATTACAGATATTAATGGTGAAACCCTATGCTGGGATTCAGCTGGTACTATCGGCTTCAAAGGCTCACGTAAGAGCACACCATTTGCAGCACAGCGTGCAGCAGAGAAGTGTGCAACAACAGCAAAGAAGTTTGGTGTTGTTGAGGTTGAAGTACGAGTTAAAGGTGCTGGGTCTGGTCGTGAATCAGCTATCACCTCACTTCAGGCTGCCGGTCTGAGGATTTCGTCTATTGAAGATGTTACTCCATTGCCACATAATGGCTGTCGTCCTCGTAAGAGACGTAGAGTATAATTTTAATTTTATTTTATTCACAAAAACAGGAGCGATAAAAAGCTAATGGCAAGGAATATTGGTGCAGCATGCCGTCAATGTAGGCGGGAAGGTATGAAGTTGTATCTTAAGAGCACAAGATGCGATAGCGCAAAATGTGCAATTGAGTCACAGAGCCGTAATAAGGTGCCTGGAATGCATTCATGGCGTCGTGGTAAAGGCAGTGACTATGGAGTACGTCTTCGCGAAAAACAGAAAGTTAAACGCTATTATGGCGTATTAGAAAAACAGTTCCGTATGTATTTTGCAATGGCTGAAAAAGATAAGCGTAACACTGGTGAATCTCTGCTTTGCCTGCTGGAAAGAAGACTGGACAACGTTGTATACAAACTGAATTTCTCAGGTGGTTCACGTCGTCAAGCTCGTCAGCTGATCGCTCATGGTCATATCTATGTTAACGGTCACAAAGTAGACGTATCTAGCTATCTGGTTAAGCAGGGCGATAAAGTAACTGTAAGACCTAAAGACAGCAGTCAGAACCTGATTAAGGCTCACCTTGAGTCAGGTTCAGTACTTCCAGGTCAGGAATGGCTACAGCTGGATAGTGCTAAAATGGAAGCAGTGATCAATGCACTTCCTTCAAGAGAGCATGTAATGCTCCCAGTTGAAGAACAGCTGATCGTTGAATTCTGTTCAAAATAAATAATAAAGGTATTTTTCGCGGTCTTTGCGATATTACGCGAAAGATTTTGGAAGCAAAGCTTCAACCCTTACAATATATATTGCAACTAACAGTAAGGTTTATTGTTAATTTATCTCTGGCAGATAAGAATATCGTTTAAGAATAAATACTGAATGTTAATTGTGGAGGCCAGTTAAATGCGTATTAGATGGCGCGGCTTAGAATTGCCGACTAAAGTAGAGTTAGATACCAAGTTATCTTCTGATAAGTACGGCAAGTTCAGTATCGAACCTTTTGAAAGAGGTTTTGGTACTACTCTGGGTAACTCTCTGAGAAGAATTTTACTTTCATCTTTAGAAGGTTGTGCAGTTACAAGTATTAAGATCAAGGGAGCAACACATGAGTTTGCTTCAATTGACGGCGTACTTGAAGATGTATGTGATATTATCTTGAATATCAAGTCGCTGGTAGTTCTGCTTGACTCAGACACACCAAAGACAATGAGAATCAAGAAGAATACTATTGGTGTTGTCACTGCGGCTGATATCGAATCAGATGCTTCGATCACAGTTATCGATCCTGATCATAAGATTGCGACAATCACTGATAATATAGATTTCGATCTGGAAATGGTTGTAGAACGCGGTAGAGGTTATGTAACTCCTGCCGAAAGACCAACCAGGCCAGAAGATTTGGGTATAATTGAAATTGATGCAATTTACTCACCTGTAACTCGTGTTCGCTATCATATTGAAGAAACACGTGTAGGACAGGATATCAATTATGACCGTCTGATTGTAGAGATTTGGACCGATGGTACTATTTCTCCACAGATGGCACTGGTAGAATCAGCTAAGATTTTGCGTAAGCATCTTGGCCCATTCATACAGTATGCCGAAGTTGGTAACAAGGGCGTTGCTGGCGGTGAAATAATTGAAGATAAGGCTTCTGAATGTACTGTTGAAGTTGCACCGGTTGATGATGAATTAAGCGGTAAGCTCAGAATGCCGATCGCCAAACTTGACCTTTCAGTTCGTGCTATGAACTGTTTGGAAATGGGCAAATTTGAAACTGTTGGCCAGTTGGCATCTCAGGATGAGAATCAGCTAATGGCTTTACGCAGTTTTGGTAAAACCTCACTACGTGAAGTTAAACGTAAACTTGAGGACCTTGGACTTTCTCTTGGTTTTGATGTCACCGGATATGACCTCTCACCTATGGAATAACCAGGTTATTTACAGCTTACGCTGTACTTGTAAATGTATATGCTGCAAGATCGGCATACCGGAATTAAGATTAATATATTGTAATTAAGAGGTTAGTTAGATGCGTCATCAAGTCGCTGGTAAACATTTAGGGCGTACCAGTTCTCATCGCCTGGCGTTGAGACGTAATATGGCAGCTTCGCTGTTCGAACACGGTACAATTTCAACAACAATTGAAAAAGCTAAATACGTACGTTCTTTTGCTGAAAGACTTATCACTATAGCAAAGAAGGGCGATCTTCATGCTCGTCGTCGTGTTATTGCATTATTACAGGATAGAAATATCTGTGTAGAAAAAGATGGTGAAACAGTTAAAGAAACTACTGTAGTTAACAGACTGTTCAATGAAATTGCACCTCTTATGAAAGACCGTCCAGGTGGCTATACTCGTATAGTTCGTCTTCCATATCGCCGTATTGGTGATAATGGCAAGCTGGTTCTATTGCAGCTTGTTGGTGAATACACTGGACCTAAGAGCAAGGCTGTTAAAGAAGAAGCAGCTCCTGTAGCTCCTAAGAAGGTTGAAGCAGCTGAAGAAGCAGCTGAATAATTCCAGTTTTCTGGATGAATAGATATAATAAAAACCGGCTGTTGTTAGTTCACAGTCGGTTTTTTTCTGCGCATTTATGATCAATTGAAAAAGGGAGTTGAATTTTCTTACAATTTCCTTATATTCGTTCCTGTCTTTCAGTTTTCTGAACTATATTATGGCTAATAAGAAACGACAATCGAATAAAAGTGATACTAATGGTGTTATTTTAACAGGCAGTTATTTTGACTCTGTTCGTCAGCCTCTGTACGCCTTGTGCTTTCTATTACCTTTTATCATTTTGTATGAGGTTGGTACTCTTCTGGTTAATACAGATCAGATTGCACATGTCCAATCTCATGTTGCTGCATTTACCTGGATAATGGGTGTAGCTCGTCTTATTGGGGTAGGTAATGAGATAGTTTGGCTCTTTCCTGGTTTCGTAGTAATTATCATCACCTTATTTTTGCAGTTAGCAAGCACTTATCCATGGCGTGTTCGTTTTTCCTGGCTCTGCTGGATGGGATTTGAGGCTATGTTTCTTACTATCCCATTATTCATTATTGGGATAATAATGAACGGTTCCAAGTCTTTTGCAGCTTCTCCAGGTGTAAATGATTATTACGCTCGTTTAGTAATTGGTGTTGGAGCTGGTATTTATGAAGAGTTGGTGTTTAGGCTGGTACTTCTGGGGCTGCTTCTGATGCTTTTTGATGATATGCTTAGATTAGGGCATGCTGTGTCTATAATATCAGCAACTCTTATCTCTGCGCTTTTGTTTTCAGCTCATCATTATATTGGTGTGGATATGTCTGGAAGGTTTATACACCTCGAGACTCTTGAAGCCGGTAGTTTTCTATTTAGAATGGCTGCTGGCGTGTATTTTGCGATTATTTTTCACTATAGGGGCTATGGTGTGACTGCCGGCACCCATGCGTTCTATAATGTATTCTATTTCACTTTTTTTGCCTGATCAGATATTTTCAGTTCGCTCGCTAATGAGGGCAGCATTTATGATATTTACTGCTCGCATCTTATCATCTGGAAAGAGATCTTTTGGAACGGCATCTGTGCCAAGCTTATTGGCAACTATTGCTCTGGCGCATCCAGTAATATCATCTAAGCAGTATCTCTTTTTTAATCTATTGCTTTCCGTTGGCATATTTGCCATCAGCCCATTGAAAAAGGCACAGTTTTTTATTCGTTTGCATTGCATATGTGTGTAGTTGTTTTGTTTGTTTTATTGCTTATTTCTATTTTCTTCTGTTTTATCGTCAAATAACTAATCAGAGATTAATGCATTATTATCATCTTTATTGATATTATGAGTACGTATTATTTGTAATGATTATGCCGATTATTAAGTGTAAGTGGGTGTAAATAAAAGGATTAGTCAATGTTGGCCTCCATTGCTAACTTTATTAAATTGACTGGCGGTCAGGAAGTTGCTAATATAAGCGCCCCACAGTTATATTAATAACCTCCCGGATACAGAAACGCATGTGTGGGGCCCATTGTGACTGTAGCCTGGCATATTCCTTCCTTTGGAGCTCAATTGGAAAAACTTAGAAATGTAGCTATTATAGCGCACGTTGACCATGGAAAAACCTCTCTTGTAGATAAGTTATTATACCAGTCAGGCAGATTTCGTAATTCTGACCTAGATAAGCTTGCTGGCGGCCAGCATGGTCTCATAATGGATTCGAACCCTCTTGAGCGTGAACGAGGGATTACAATATTAAGTAAAAACTGTGCGATCAGTTATACTGACGACGAAGGCAATGAATATAAGATTAATATCATCGATACCCCAGGCCATGCCGACTTTGGCGGTGAGGTTGAGCGTGTATTGAAAATGGCTGATGGCGTTCTGCTGTTGGTTGACGCTTTTGAAGGGCCTATGCCTCAGACTCGCTTTGTACTTGGTAAGGCATTGGAACATGGCCTCAAGCCTATTGTTATTGTTAA
Organism: Sedimentisphaerales bacterium; assembly: GCA_963667715.1. Lineage (GTDB taxonomy): Bacteria > Planctomycetota > Phycisphaerae > Sedimentisphaerales > SM23-30 > JAFGDI01. Next base: position 1,081,263 of record OY763926.1, read on the forward strand.
TAAAGCTGACAGGCCTAATGCTCGCTGCGATGCAGTTGTAGACGAAGTTTTTGACTTGCTGGTACAACTTGATGCAGACGATGAAGTACTCGATTTTCCGGTTCTTTTTGCTTCAGCTCGTGATGGCTGGTGTAAAGAAACAGCAGATGGAGAAGAAACAGACCTTAAGCCTATCTTCGATATGATCATTAAGAAGATACCATCGCCTAAAGGTGATATAAAAGCTCCTTTACAGATGCTGGTTACAAGTTTAGATCATAGCGAATATGTTGGCCGTATTGCTATCGGCAGGGTATTTAGCGGGGTTATGCGTGAAGGCGGTAATGTAACTGTTATCGATAAAAATGGTGACCACACCTTGCAGCGTATTTTGCATATCCATCAGTTTGAAGGACTTGGCAAAAAGCAGGTCTCAGAGGTTCATGCGGGTGACATTTGTGCCGTTTCAGGTTTGGACCCTATTGATATTGGTAATACTATTGCTTGTCCAGATCAGCCTTCTCAGCTTCCGATTATTTCGGTTGATGAGCCTACAATGCATACTTTATTCCGTATTAATGACGGTCCATTTGCTGGTCGCGAAGGTGATAAAGTAACTAGCCGTCAGGTATGGGACCGCTTACAAAAAGAGCTTCAGCATAACGTAGCTCTTAGAGTTGAAAAGGGTGCTACTACAGACGAGTTTAAGGTTTCCGGCAGAGGACTGATGCACCTTGGTATTCTACTTGAAAACATGAGACGTGAAGGCTACGAGCTTTGCGTTGGAAAGCCGGAGGTTATCCTTCGTGAAATAGATGGCGTTAAGCAGGAGCCGATAGAAATACTGGTCGTAGATTGCCCACAGGATTGCCAGAATGCTGTAATGTCTTTACTTGGTGAAAGACGCTGTGATATGGTTAAGCTAGAATGCAAGGGTGGTACAGACAACTTTGTTCATATGGAATTTATGATTCCATCCCGCGGATTGTTTGGTCTGCATTCAAGAATGTTGAATGCTACTCAGGGAAGGGCAATTATGCATCATAATTTCCTTCGTTATGAACCAGTACGAGGAAATATTCCTGGGCGTCAGGCTGGTGTTATGATCTCAATGTCACAGGGACCGGTAACGGCATATGCTCTTGACGGCTTATTTGATCGCGGTTTCTTCTTTGTTAAGCCAACAGATCAGGTTTATGAAGGGCAGGTTGTCGGAGAACATTGCAAAGAGGGTGATATTGTTGTTAACCCTGTAAAAGTAAAGCAGTTAAATAATATCCGTGCTTCTGGTAAAGATGAAGCTGCCAAGGTCAAGCCTGCTAGAGAGCTGTCTTTGGAAGCTGCCTTGGAGTATATAGAAGAGGATGAGTTGGTGGAACTTACACCAAAGTCTATCCGTATGCGTAAAAAAGTGCTTAGCGAAAGCATGAGACGCAGAATGATAAGAAACGGCAAGTAAGTAACCGTATTAAGGAATTTCTTGATTTTTTGCCTTTGTGCGGTTAAGATTTCCTTTCTATTTGTTATCTGCTTTTTAATGCAGCAGTATTATATTGTTTTAATATATGTAATTGCCTTCTCTAGAGATAGACAGTTATTATATAAGTATATGAATATTATGGAGTTGTAGCTATGGCTGGACATAGTAAGTGGGCTAATATCAAACATCGTAAAGGTGCTCAGGATGCAAAAAGAGGTAAACTCTGGAGTAAGCTGGCGCGTGTAATCATTGTAGCTGCCAAAAACGGTGGCGGCGATCCTGCATCTAACCTTTCATTGCGTTATGCGATCGATAAGGCCAAAGAAGCTAATATGCCTAAGGATAATATCGAAAAGGCTATCAAGAAGGGTACCGGCGATGTTGAAGGTATCGTTTATGAAGAAATCCTTTACGAAGGCTATGGTCCTAACGGCGTTGCAGTAATGTGTGAGATCCTTACTGATAACCGTAATCGTACAGCAGGTGAAATTCGCAAGATATTTGATCTTTGCGGCGGTTCTCTTGGTGCTACAGGTTGTGTAGGATGGATGTTTGCTAAAAAGGGTATCATTACTGTTGCCGTAGAAGGCAATGATGAAGAAAAAGTAATGGATATTGCTTTGGAAGCTGGTGCGGAAGACTTTGCTGTTGAAGATGATGTATATGAGATAAATACTGATTCTGAAACATTTAACGATGTTAAGCAGGCTCTGAAAGATGCTGGTATTGAAGTGCAGATGGCAGAGGTTTCTCAAGTGGCAAGTAATAATGTTTCACTTGGCGAAGACGATGCGAAAAAGGTTCTGAAGCTCATGGATATGCTTGATGATAATGATGATGTTCAGGCTGCATTTGCTAATTTTGATATTCCAGATGATATCATGGAAAAGCTTCAGTAAATAGCTTAAATAAATAAACAAAAAAGGCGTCAGGTAAAACTGTCGCCTTTTTTTATGTCTACTTATCCAATAAACTCTATAAGCAAGCCATGCTTGCTGTTCTGATCGATCTTTACAGCGTCAGATATCCTGAGCCCAGGAATACAGACTATACTTTCCTCGTCGTATATCGCAGCTATAGCATTACGCTGGTGGCGTGGTACTTTATGGTTTGTCATTATATCACCAGTTGTTTGTGTACCTGACATACCCATAGGCTGATATCGAAGCCCAGTTTTCAATGGGGCAACTGAGAGATTTCCTGATATATTATCCAGGTTGATCAGTTCCTGGTTTGGCTGTTTATTTTTTATGTAATCATTCAGGTCGAAATTTACCATATCAACACAAGATGTTTTTATCTGGGATATCCGGCTAAGGTTATTTACCCAGACAAGACCTGTAATCTCTGTTATACCTGGTAAGGTAATTGCTGTTTGGGTTGTATTCGCTGGGTTGGCGGCAATAATAAGCTTATGGGCAGATATTTCTGCAATAAAGCCTCCCGGTAAGTGTGCCAGTATTCGGCTGTTTTTATCGCTTAGTTGATTGTAAATATTATCAATACTGTCATAGCCAATATCAGCTAATGGAGCTTGTATCTTTTCCAGTGCAAACCTTAGCAGGTTTCTACTCCTTCCTGGTGAGAGAGATTCAAGGTGGGATATTTTAACAGATAAATATCCAGGTGACAGAGTGGCGGCTGTTGAGTTTATATCAACTATGGCAAGCTCTGTTAGAATATCGTCTGTGTCAGCTGCAATGTGGCTAAGGTTGCCAATAGCACTACAAATATTCGGGTTATAACTATCAGCCAGTGAAGGAAGCAGGTCGTTTCTTATGCGATTTCGCGTATATTCAATGTTTGAATTACTACTGTCAAAGCGAGGGCTAATGTTTGAAGCAGTAATATAATCTTCCAGATCACGGCGCGGTATGTTTAGTAAAGGGCGGAATACGATTATTTCTTTTCCACTTTCTGGCGAGAGCTTTCGGATAGGTTTAATACCGGCCAGACCCTTAATACCTGTGCCGCGAATAATTCTATGTAAGACGGTTTCAACATTATCATCAAAATGATGGGCGGTAGCGATATGGTTACTGTTATTATCCCGGCAAACTTCAGCTAGAAAGTCGTACCTGACGGTGCGGGCAGCAGTTTCTACAGAAAGGTTATTTGTAGTCGCGTAGGAATTAATATCGCTTTGTCTGGTTATACAGTTAATTCCTTTTACTTTACACTGTTCAATTACATATCGCTCATCGTCCAGACTTTCCTGGCCTCTAAGGCAATGATTAAGGTGGGCAACAGTAAGCTTCCAGTTCATTTCTGTAGCGATGCTAAAGAAGCTTTCAAGGAGTACCATGCTGTCAGTACCGCCAGAAACGGCCAGAACTATGCCTTTGTTGGAACTTGTAAAGAGTGCCGGGCAAAGCTCCTTGGTCTTTTTTAGCACTTTCTGGTTAATTTCTTTAATAACTTCCATAAAATACATTATAGCTGGAAAGTACAAGTATTACAATATTACATAAACATAGCATATCCAAGCATATACACATAACAAAAAAAGGACAGGTTGAACTGATCAACCTGCCCTCTGTTACAATGGAAATCTGCAATAACAGCAGTCGTTTTAGTGAGGTTTTCTGACGAAATTCATTGCTATAAATCCAAGGGCCATAAATGTTAAGGTTGCCGGCTCCGGCACGGTAAGGCCACGTGTTGTGTCGTATGTAGCCGGAGAATTAACTGATAAGGTGGCACCGTAAAAGGTAAATTCCGGTATTGGCCCTGAAAATGGGATAGCCCACTGGATGATCGTGCCGCCACCTTCCGATTTATCTGAGATACCACCCAGAATACTTAGCATATATGTACTGACTGAAGGAGGGGGAGAACCAATACCTGAAAATCCATGTGCATGATCCATTGTCCAACCGCCAGCAAGGGTATAATGGTTTACCAGCATTGCATCAATGCCGCTAAGTGGGCTGGCAATATATCCAGTATCAGCAGAGCTTCCTCCGCCGGTTTGGTAGTCAATTTGGATTGATACCTCCGGGGCAAAATCACCAGCATTTTGGACAGGAGCCTCTGCCAGATCAAGCCTGAAGTATACTGTGCTTGGATCACTGGCATACCATATGCCAACTATATCATTTGAAGCATCAGCTATCACATCACCAATTGGGTCACTAACGGTATTGACCGTACCATAAGGGTCACTATCCCAGTCGTATAATAGTGTGGCCTTTGACCACTGATTTATAGACAGAATTGTCAGGGCAATAACAACAATATGTTTTTTCATTATGAAATACTCCTCATATTATATTTTTATAGAACAAACACTCATTATGGTTGATAATAGATATTGCTTTGAAAGCTAATCAAGGCAAAAAGTTAGATGCGTGAAACTTTGCCTGTTTTTAGTTTTTGATAAGGTGGTTAAATATTGTATGATAAAAAACTTCGTGCATTAAATTGCTGATATGTTTATACTTATGTTAAAGCTTGCTATAAAAATATGTTCCATCTTTTGCAATATTAATTGTTAAAATTGGAATTAAAGTTAGAATAATTTTTTTGGGGAAAAGTTAACTATAACTGGTATTCAAAACTTGACCAGACAGGTGAAATATGAAATTATCTGAAATAATGCCATATCTAAATGAGATAGCCCCTTTGGAACTTGCTGAAAGCTGGGACAATGTTGGCTTGCTGGCAGGGGACCCTGAACAGGAAATTAAAAAGATCATTTTAGCTATTGATCTGACCAGATCGGTTCTTGATGAGGCAAAGCAAAAGTCGGCAGATCTTATATTAGCTTATCATCCGCCAGTGTTTGAAACTATCAAGAAGGTGGTTCCGGGAAAAGGGCCGTCTCCTTATCTATTTGAAACCATTCGTCTTGGTAAGGCGATTTATTCGATGCACACTGCTCTGGATCTGGCTGAAGGTGGCATAAATGATCTTCTTGCTGATATAGTTGGTATTGAGTCACCTAAACCGTTGGAGGCATCAGTTGCGGCCGATTCAGCTTATTATAAGGTGGTAGTCTTTGTGCCAGATAAAGAAATAGAGTGCGTTAGTAATGCCATGTTTTCTGCTGGGGCAGGGGTGGTTGGTAAGGATGGCAAATATTCTAAATGCAGTTTTAGAACTGGCGGTACTGGTACGTTTTTATGTGGAGCAGGTAGCAAGCCCGCCATTGGTACCCGTGGTCGTTTTGAGCAGGTAAATGAGATTCGTTTGGAAACGATAGTTTCGCGTTCTGATCTTTCACGAGTAGTTGATGCGATGCTTTTGGCTCATAGCTATGAAGAAGTGGCTTATGATGTATACCCGCTGGTTGATAATAAAAGCTACGGGTTAGGACGTTTTGGTAAGCTGAAAAAGCCCATAAGCAAAAAAACTCTCATTTCTCATATAAAGCAGGCATTGGGAGTTGATACGGTAGGTATTATTGGTCCGGAAACCGGCAGTGTCAATACCGCTGCGGTAGGAGCTGGTTCATGTGGTTCGCTTTTCAAACAGGTAATTGCTAATGGTTGTGATTTTTACCTTACAGGAGAATTAAAGCATCATGATGCCTTGAAGTTGCAGGAAGCTGGAGTTACTGCCGTTTGTGTAAGTCATAGCAATTCCGAGCGTATTATTCTCAAGCATATAGCGGCTAAGCTTAATAAAAAGTTAAAACCGATCAAGGCTTTTGTCAGTACCAAAGATAAAGATCCTTTCGTGTGGAAATAAAGGTATATAGGGTATAAAATTGAAATATTCAGTTATTATTATATTGGTATGTTTATTATTTGTCGGTGGTTGTACTGGCTCTGCCGGTGAGTCTGATATTCAGGCGGCATCTACCGCCCGGGCTTGTGCTGCAGTAAATGGTGTATTTATTCCTCAGCAGGAACTGGACGACCTCGTTGTCGGTGCATACGGCCAGAAGGTTCTTGAGGATATGGTCTTGCTTGAAGTCGTACGCCAGTATGCCAGAGAGCATGGAACCGAACTCACTGGTGAAATATATACATTGGAATATGAAAGGTTTCTGGAAGAGATCGCCCCTGGCAAAGACAGAGATGATCAGAAAATCATATTTGCTTATATGCTTAAGAAAAACAATATCAATAAAGGGGTATTTGATCTGATCCTGAAAAAAAGAGCTTTACTCAATGCTGTAGTAGACACTTCGGTTGAAGTGACTGACCAGCAACTGCAAGAAGAATATCTTCGTCAATTTGGAGAGAAACGCAGTGTGAGAGTTATTGCGATAAATGCGATGCGTAAAATGGAAAAAGTAGCGTCTCTAATTGCAGAAGGTGAAGATTTTGCTGAGCTGGCAAGACAATATTCTGAAGATGAAAGATCGCTTCGTACAGGTACTGTTGCTGGTCCATTTTCAATCGCTGATGAGGTGTATCCTTCCGAAGTAACTACTCGGAGTTTTGCTTTAGAGTCTCCCGGAGATATAAGTGAGGCTTTTCTGGTAGTTGATGGAATTGATCAGTTATGGTATATGGTTCAGCTGGTAGAGATCATTCCTGCCAAAGAAGTAAGTATACAAGATTATAAAGAACAACTGTTAGAAATTGTGAAGCGAAAGGAGCTGACCCGCCGCTTGAATAAGTTGCAGGAAAAACTCAGGAAAGATGCAAGGGTTATAATTATGGATCGTAGAATAAAATGACAGTTGTTGTACCTGTTTGTTTTTGTGAAAGTTAGCTTGTACAGATGAAGTTTTTCAAAGGATATAATATTGAACGCAATTTTCCCAGGGGAGTTTATCTGAGCCCTTTGGGAGAAATACCATCATTGGCAATTGCTCGTGAATCTGTATACTCAGGGGAGCTGTTTATTCCTGTGCTGAGCACATCAGATAAGCTTGCGGTATTAAAGGTGTCAGATGGTAAAAAAGTTGCAGCAGGAGATTTGCTGGCAGAGGGATTTTCGCTGGTTAAGAGCCCATGCAGTGGAACTGTTTGTTCAATTAGCTCATGTAATGTATATCGCTTTGGGGAATGTAAAGCAATATGTATAAAACCAGATTCTGAATATCGCCCATGGGTATTTGATGGTCATGGCAGTAATTCATTTTTGCCGAGTCAAACTCGACCACAAAAAATACTGGCTGTTATAGAGCAGGCAGGGGTAGTATGTTTAAATGGTATTTTACTAGCGGACGTCTTGAGAGAGCAGTTGAAGAAGGCGACCAAAGTGATAATAGCCAACGCTGTAGCCCCTGAACCGGATATAAATACACCGGCGGCGATCCTTTCAGTTTTTCCTGCTCAGGTTTATACTGGAGTAGCTATTTTACGACATTTATTGGGTGCTGGTTCTGCTATGTTGGCTTATCCTCACGAAATGGAACCAGATCAGGAGTCGGCGGAGATATGGGATGTTGAACTTGTTCCGGTTAGCGAAAAGTATCCACAGTTTTATCCACGGGCCTTGGCTAGTACATTAGTGCGTCAGGGCAGGATAACTAAAGATAATGCGAGTAAGCTAGCAGTATTTGATATTCAGACATTAGCTTTGGTAGAGAGAGCTGTTATGGCCGGACGCAATGCTGTGGAGCGTATCGTTACGGTTGCGGGCGATGCGGTTAGTAATCCGGGCCATTATATTGTACCGGTTGGCTTGCCGGTATCAGATCTACTGGCTATGGCTGGAGTAGAAAGCTGTAATTGTGTAGTTGCTGGAAGGAGTCTGACTGGTATTGCTGTAGATCCAGCCAGAACAGTAGTAAGTTCTTGTTGTGAAAGTTTTACAGTCTTAAATGAAATGCCGGGTAATAGCCCGGATCGTTGTAATCGTTGTGGACGATGTATAGAATATTGTCCGGCATGTCTCGATCCGATCCGGTTAAATGATCTTATTGAAGTCGGTAATTTTAATAAGGCGCAGGAGTTTGGTCTTTTCAATTGCTATGAATGCGGGCTTTGCAGTTATTGTTGCAGCTCTGGGTTGAAAATTCTTGAGAATATCCGTATGGCAAAGAGGGTATTGAATGAAAATAGGTGATCGCAGTCATTTTAGTTGTGTTACACCATTCAGGCCGGTTGCAGAGTCTGCCAGAATGATAAATACTACCAGTTATATTGTTTTATTGCTGGCTATTGTAATAATTGGTTTTATGCGTGCTGATTATACTGCAATTACATGTGTTATTCCAGTAGCATGGGCATTATTGCTGGAGCGAAGTATTGTTTTTTGTCGTGGAGCCAGACAGAATGGTTCTACCAGCCATACGGTATTACTAGCTGTTATAGCGTGGCTTCTGCTGTCGTCGGATGCAGATCCATATTTACAATGCCTTCTGGTTACTATTGCTGTTTTACTAAAGCATTTTCAAGGTGGTTTAGGGAATTATATCTGTCATCCGGTGTTAGCCGCTATTGTTATTATCGAATTTATACAGCCCAGTGTGTCGTTATTATCTGATTTAAATATATCGAGTACGCCAATGAATACTCTTGACTATACGCTGTTTAATACTCTGGATGTCGCAGGAGGTCTAACTGGTATTGCTGGTATTCTGGCTGATAAAATCCCTGCTATGCAGGAATCACTGTTGGGGATTATAGGTGGAGCGTACGCATCTTGCCCTGTAGCTTTTGTTCTGGCTGGTTTATACTTTATCTACAGAGGATATTATAACTGGCGAGTGCCGCTATTGTTTTTGGTAGCGGTAGCATTTGCTGCATCTGCTTTGCCGGTGAAGATACATGGGGCATATTTCAGTATTCTCAATTCCAGTCTTGCCCCAGATGTTATAGTAACATATATTTTATATCAGGCTCTAACTGGTTATACGGTCTTTATTGCTTCTGTATCTTGGCTGGATTTTACGAGTCGCCCATTGACTCTGACTGGACAATTAGTTATGGCTTTTGTAGCCGGAACGGGACTTATTGCTTTGAGACTCTACACTACATTACAGTATCCAGAGGCTGCATCAATTGTTTTAGCAGGGGTATTTGTTCCTTGTATTGACCGTATGACTCGTTGCAAAGTCGCTAACAAAATGTGTTAAGTTGATTATTGTTTTGGCCAGGCAAAGTTAAACTCATCAATTTTTGATCTTGTTCTTTCTTGTATAAGTATTTCTTTTAGTTCTGACGCAGTTTTTTGGTAAGCTAGTTCTGAGATAAGATTTAGTGAATCCTTTTCTTCGGGATTTGTGTTTAGATCAAATAGTTTTACCTTTTGTGGGTCATTTGATCTGTACAAATCATTAACTGATTGGTAATTATCAACCTGTAAACATATAAGCTTCCAATTATCTTTTCTGATAGCAGCTTTCCCTTTTTGCTCGTGGAATTCCCAGTAGAGGTGATCGTGTTGTTTTTGTTGAGTTATGTCACCCAGTATTGACGGAAGAAGAGAAATACCATCTATGCTACAGTTGTTTTTCTCATTATAAGCTTCCAGTGACTTTTGACCGATCAATTCGCAGCAAGTTGGTAGTATATCCCAGAAAGCTGAAATCGTTTTGTTTATCGAGCCAGCCTTTATCTTACCTGGCCATCTGGCGATCATTGGCATATGGATACCACCTTCATATAGATCTCTTTTATGGCCACGGTAGATTCCATTACTGTCGAAAAATTCCGGATCTGCTCCGCCTTCGCAGTGTGGCCCGTTATCGCTGGTAAATATTACCAGAGTATTCTCATCGAGGCCAAGCTCCTTAAGTTTTGCCATGATCTGTCCCAGGTCACGGTCTAGCCGACCAACCATAGCGCCAAAAGTAGCATGCGGATTTTGCTGACTGCTATAGCCTCCTGCAATATACGGCTTATCCGGCCAGCCTAGTGATCTGTATTTCTCAACGATTTCATCGTCAGGAACCTGCAATTCAGCGTGTGGCAGGGTGGCGGGTACATAAAGGAAAAATGGCTCATTTTGGTTTTCTTCCAGAAAATCAATAGCCTTCTCCATAATGAGGTCATGGCTGTAAACTTTTTTATCCAGCATTATCTGTTCCTGGTTATGCCATAGGAATTTTGGATAGTACCAGTGAGCTTTACCTTGACTTAAATATCCATAGAATTCATCGAATCCCTGATAGTTAGGATGGCCTTCTGGGTGATCGTAGCCTGCAAATGACTTTGGCCCCCCCAGACCCCATTTGCCAAAACAGCCAGTATTATAACCCGCATCTTTGAATATAGTCGCAATTGTTGTTGTGTTTGCTTCTAAAGCCAGGTTATATCCGAGTTTATCGTTTATATTGCCTCGCACTTGGGTGTGGCCAGTATGGCGTCCAGTTAACAAACAGCATCGCGACGGAGCACAAACTGGGCTGCCGGAGTAATGATTGGCAAATATCATGCCCTCTCTTGCCATTTTATCGATATTTGGTGTTTTAATCAGTTTCTGACCATTGTATCCCACATCTCCAAAGCCAAGATCATCAGCAAGAATGTAAATGACGTTAGGGTGTGTGTTTTTAAGTACTTGTCTATAAGTGGCTTGTGAGTTTGTATTGCTGTTGCAACCGCATATTGTAAAGGTTATGCCAGCTACGGCTGTGTGGATAATGGTCTTTGTTTTCATGGCTACATTCCAGATGCGTCTATTTGTTTGATTAGTTTCAGAAAGATTTATGATTTACCATTTATTTCAGTTTAATTTAATCTTGAGCTTAGTCAATATGAGATATAGAAATATATTGCAGTTTTATTGCTTGATATTATTGCAATTTGTTCAAAGAGTGTTAGTATGCAAGGCTTCTTTTGGTAGCACCACTTCGGTATTGGCTTATATATATGCTACATGTATAAATGACTATCGCGGATTAAATTGGTATTTATTATCTAATTATCTAACATCAACGGCAGAATGCTTGTAATAATTAGCAATTGTGATATTATATGGGGCTTGGATAACTACAGGTATTAATAGGTTTACGCCAGTAATTATGATGGAGCGATTTGATGGCAAAAGCCAAAAAAAGCAATATAGACGTAATAAAGTTAATTAAAGAATCAGCCAAAGATATTCATCTGAAGATCAATAAATTGGCAATTCCTAATATGCGTATCCCGGTTCGTTCATTGAATAATGTAGATTATGATGAACGAAAAGGCTGTTTTGAGCTGAAGGGGAATATGAAGGAGCGTAATTTTACTGTAAATACAGTTAAAACATTCGCTCAGACAATGAAGATGATGGCTTTGAGTAAAGAGCTTATCGAAACTGATGATATGGCTACGAAAAGGGAGGCGTATTACATCAGTAAGAACTGGGCTGAAGCTGCTTTTAAAGAACAGCCTGAGTCAGATACGGTTATGGAAGATATTGAGGCTATGTTCGGCGTGATCAGAGAGCACCTCAAGTTCATTCCTGAAGAGAAGGGTGGCGAAGTTGCCGGCCGTCTTGAGGTAATTGACCGTGATCTGGAAGGTAAGAGGCTTAAGATCGACTGTACAAAGTTCGGCAGTGGTTCATACTCAATTCCAATTGATGTAGAACATCTTGAATTTCGTAGTAAAGCCAAGTTTATTCTGGCTATCGAAACTGCGGGTATGTTCCAGCGATTAGTGAAGTATGGTTATTGGGATACTGCTAATTGTATTCTGGTAAGTATGGGTGGTGTGCCGACTCGTGCCTGCCGTCGATTTATCAGACGATTAGGCGATGAGCTTCGTATCCCGGTATATGCATTTGTTGATGGTGACCCGTATGGTTATTTTAATATATACCGTACACTAAAGGTAGGCTCAGGTAATGCAGCTCATTTGAATGAATTTTTCTGTGTGCCGCAGGCCAGGTTCCTTGGCGTAACTCCTCAGGATGTAAAAGATTATGATCTTCCTACGCATAAATTAAAGGAAGTCGATATAAAACGAGCCAAAGATGCGATGAAGAACGATCCGTTTGTTCATCATCATAAAAAATGGCAGAGAGCGATAGACCAGATGCTTCGGGCCGGAACTCGTGTGGAACAGCAGGCATTTGCCAAACATGGTCTTGATTTCGTTGTGAAGCAGTATTTGCCGGATAAACTTGGTGCTGTTGATAAGTTTTTACCATAAGATTGTTAGTTTGTAATTTATTTTCCGAATTACAATTTTACACAGTTCCAATTACTCTATTGCTAAAGCAGGAATATTGTATTGTATTTTAAAAGATTATTAAAATATGTATTTGATCAGAATGTGACAGTTGTTGTAGCGGTAACTTCTTCGATTCTGGTAGCCATTTTAATGGCAATAAATGTAACGGCCATGCTTCCTGTTATTGAAATGATGCTTAGCGACCGTGGTCTGCATGGCTGGGCAGAGGTAAAGATCGTATCAGAAAGAACAGGGATTAGTTTCCAGGTTGACGAGGCCAAGGAGCTTGAGGGCGGCATAATGTCCGTTCCAAATCCAATGATGGTAACCAAAGTTGATGAGCTGGAACCCGGTTTTTTTGATAAGGTTTTTTCCAGGAATAAAGAAGATATAACTGATAAAACAGTAACTAATGCTATTGACCTTGAAGTTGGTGACCAGATATACGGTATTTGGGACTCTAAGCCGGAAAATGTTGCTCAGACTGAATATGTGATACCAGTTGACGGAATATCAGAGTTGGCTGGGGCTAAGGGAAGTCTTTGGCTGTTAGTGGTTAAGCCCGATAGCTCACGAGAGCTTGTTGAGTTTTCTCCTGGCGAGATGCCGTTTTGGGGTGATACTGTTATAAGCCTGCTTAACCGGATACCTCGTGGTGCAGGTACAGATTATAAGTTCAAATGTATCTCCGCTATGATCTGGTGTATTCTTGGTCTGGCTTTGGCAAGGTGCCTGGCTCGTTTTGTTCAGGGGTATGCAGTAAGAAAGATAGCTCTGACAACAATACAAAATCTTAGAAATGCGACTTTTGACAGGGCGGTAAGATTGCCTCTGAGTGTTTATACACAAGAGGGGGTAAGTGATACTATTAGTCGATTTATACAGGATACCAATCGTGTAAGTCGTGGTGTAACTGTATTGCTTGGCAAAGCTGTGCTGGAGCCATTGAAAATAGTTAGTTTATTTGTTTGTGCTTATTTTATTGAACCAAGAATAACTTTGATAACTCTTGCAAGTGGACCTATTATCCTTCTGGTTATTACCAAGATCGGTAAAAAAAGCAATAAAGCAACTAAACACACCTTGCAGAAATGGTCAATTCTACTTGGTAAGCTTCAAGAGTCATTCTTTGGAATTAAGATTATCAAAGGCTACCGTCAGGAAAACTGGGAAATGCAGCGTTTTGTCTCTGCTAACAGGGAACTGTATAATAAGCAGATGCGTATGGCCAGAGTTGAAGCGTCAAGTGGTCCGATAGTTGAATCGCTGGCCTTTACCGGCGGTTGCATTGGTATGATGTTTGCTCTGCAAATGCTACAAGGCTCACAGATGGAGACTTCCAGTTTCATCGTTTTGCTTGGCTTGCTGGCTTCTGCTGGCGAGAGCGGTAGAAAGCTTGGTGATGTTATTCCTTCTGTCCAGGAGGCAAATGCATCTGCTAAACGGGTATTTGAACTATACGATCGTGAAATTGAAAGTGATGCCGCTGATGCTGTTGATATAGAGCCATTGGCTGAAAAGATAGAATTTAAGAATATTAAGTTCCGTTATCCGGGCAGTGTTGACTACAATCTTAACGATGTTAATATAACTGTCAAAGCTGGCCAGACAGTTGCGGTTGTTGGACCAAACGGTTCTGGTAAATCAACTCTGCTGAATATGATTCCGAGGTTCTATGAACTGGAATCCGGGCAGGTATTGATTGATGGTATAGATATTTCAAAGGCTACTATAGGGTCACTTAGAGGGCAGCTGGGTATTGTTACTCAGAATACTATCGTGTTTAACGATACGATAGCTAACAATATTTCCTACGGCAGTCCGGGAGCTGATATTAAAGATATCAAGGCTGCTGCTGCTAATGCTTATGCAGATGATTTTATCAATGAAAAAGCTGAAGGTTATAATGAGATAATTGGTGAGCAGGGCTCTACTTTATCTGGAGGTCAGCTGCAAAGACTTGCCATTGCTCGTGCTATCTTGAGAAATCCAGCTATTTTGATCTTTGATGAAGCGACTAGTCAGATAGATTCTGACAGTGAGGCAAAAATACAAAAAGCTTTGAAAACCTTCTGTAAAGGTAGAACGTCCTTTATTATAGCCCATCGTCTGAGTACTATAGTTGATGCTGATATTATCATTGTGATGGATAAAGGCAAGGTGACAGCCAGTGGGACACATAGTGAACTGTTAGAGAGTAGTACTCTTTATCGCCAGTTGTATGAAATGCAGTTTGGCGATAAAGGTAATGAATAGAAAATAATAGCGGTGGAGTATTTCTGCTGCAATAAATACATAAGTTGATATCGCGAGTCAGGGGGGTATAATTCAGGTTGTGACCTGATTATATATAGTCTGAAATATTCGCGTAAAATATAATTGTGAGTATATTATCATGAGTGAGACAACAAACAATACCGGTAATGATAGTGTGAACCCAAATCGCGAGTCTCTGGACTTCGTTCGCCAGATAGTTGCTGACGATTGTGCCAGTGGTAAATGGAAAGGGCGAGTAGCCACTCGTTTTCCGCCAGAGCCAAATGGCTATCTTCATATCGGACACGCTAAGAGTATAGTTTTGAATTCCAGCATTGCTCAGGAGTTTGGCGGCACATTTAACCTGAGGTTTGACGATACTAATCCTGTTAAAGAAGAGGATGAATATGTTCAGTCGATCATGGGGGATGTTAAATGGCTGGGAGCTGACTGGCAGGATCGTTTATTCTTTGGCAGTGAGTATTTCCAGCAGATGTATGATTGGGCTGTGGAGCTTATCAAAAAAGGTAAAGCGTATGTTGACGATCTCAATGCTGAACAGATCCGTGAGTATCGTGGTACATTGACCAGTCCGGGTAAACCTAGTCCATATCGTGACAGAACAGCCGAGGAGAACCTCGATCTGTTTGAGCGTATGAAAAATGGTGAGTTTGCTAATGGTGAGAAGGTTCTGCGTGCCAAGATAGATGTGGAAAGTAATAATCTCAATATGCGTGATCCGGTTATGTATCGTATTCTGCATGCTGAGCATCATCGTACTGGTGATAAGTGGTGTATTTACCCGATGTACGACTGGGCCCATGGTCTGGAAGATTCGCTCGAAGGGATAACTCATTCTATCTGTACGCTCGAGTTTGAAAACCATCGTCCTCTGTACGACTGGTTCCTGGATAATCTTGATGGTGTTCATCATCCTCAGCAGATAGAGTTTGCACGCCTTAATCTGACCTATACCGTTATGAGTAAGCGTAAACTGCTGCAGCTGGTAACTGAAAAGCATGTTAACGGCTGGGATGACCCTCGTATGCCGACGATCTCTGGTATGCGTCGTCGTGGCTATTCACCTGAATGTATTCGCAGTTTCTGTAAAACTGTTGGTGTAGCCAAGTTTAATAGTACTGTAGATGTTGCCTTGTTGGAACATTGCGTCCGTGCAGAACTAAACAAGACATCATCTCGTTATATGGCAGTTCTTGACCCGGTTAAGGTCGTTATCACAAACTATCCTGAAGGACAGGTTGAGTATCTTGATGCGGTTAATAACCCAGAAGACCCAGCAGCTGGTACTCGTCAGGTGCCGTTTGGCCGTGAAATATATATTGAACGTAACGATTTCATGGAAGATGCACCGAAGAAGTTCTTCCGCCTTTCCCCTGGTCGTGAGGTTCGTTTGCGTTATGCGTACTTTGTAACCTGTCAGGATGTTGTGAAAGATGATGCTGGTAATATTCTGGAGATACATTGTACTTATGACCCTGCGACACGTGGCGGTGATTCGCCTGATGGACGCAAGGTAAAGGGTACTATCCATTGGGTATCTGTTGCAGAGAATGTAAAAGCTCAAGTGCGGTCTTACAGCCACTTGTTTGCGGTGCCAGATCCAGAGAATGTTGAAGATGGAAAAACCTTCCTCGATAATATTGATAAAGACTCGTTAAAGGTGATTGACGGTGTTTATCTTGAGCCGGCTCTTGGCAAGCTTGAGGTTGGTACCAGGGTTCAGTTTGAGAGATTGGGCTATTATTGTGTTGATCTAGACAGTACCCCTGAAAAACCTGTGTATAATCTTACCATAAATCTTCGTGATACCTGGGCAAAAGCACAGAAAAAAATGTAATAATTAGCGGCTGAGAGCTGGAGGTTGGAGCTAGTAATTAAACTGTTTCTAATCTCTGACTCCAGCCTTCTTTTTTCTAAGTTCTATTTTATGACAGCATATTTTATAGCAGGCATAGACACAGGTATAGGTAAAACAGTTGCTACAGGATTGCTTGCCCGTTACCTGATGGCTCAGGATAGGTCTATTATTACGGCTAAGCTCGCCCAGACTGGTAGTGAGCAGGTAGCTGAAGATATACGTACTCATCGTAAGATCATGGGCACGGATCTGTTCTGGGAAGATACTTCAGGAATGACTTGTCGTTATGTGTTTGACTATCCAGCCTCGCCGCATCTGGCTGCGGAAGCCGAGAATGCAGTGATTTCGCCAGAAGTTATATGTAAAGCAGTTGCAGATCTTGAGGAAACCTTTGATATTGTGCTTGTTGAAGGTGTAGGCGGTATAATGGTGCCTTTGACTCGTGATCTACTCTCAATTGAGATGGCGGCGAAGTCGTGTTGGCCGCTTATTATTGTTTCTTCTGGTCGTCTGGGCAGTATCAATCATACATTGATGACAATGCAATGTGCCGATGCTTTAGGCTGCAGGATTGCCGGAGTAATTTACAATCTTGACGGGTGCGATGATGATATAATAACTTCAGATTCCCGTGCTATTATTAAAGAGCATTTAGCTAACTATAATCGTAACGCAGTTATTGTTGATATGCCGGCAATTGATAATTTTGACCAGCTCCCTGATATTGACTTTTCGGGTCTTGTAAACTGATCTTACCATGACAGAATTCTCAGATAAAATGTTAGAATTTGATCGCAGGCATATATGGCATCCATATACATCTATGACTGAGCCGCTTCCGATCTATCCAGTGGTCCGTGCTTCTGGTGTTGAGCTGGAACTGGCTGACGGCCGACGTTTGATCGACGGCATGAGTTCGTGGTGGTGTGCGATTCACGGCTATAATAATCCCCGATTGAATAAGGCTGTGCAGGTGCAGCTTGAGAATATGGCACATGTTATGTTTGGCGGCATAAGTCATAAGCCGGCTGTAGAACTTGTGGAAAAGTTGTTGAAAATCCTGCCGCCAGGTCTTGAACATGTCTTTCTTGCTGATTCGGGTTCTGTCTCTGTTGAAGTTGCAATTAAAATGGCTCTTCAATATTGGCAGGCTGTTGGAAAAAGCAAGAAGACCAGGTTATTTACCGTACGCGGTGGTTATCATGGTGACACTATGGCAGCTATGAGCGTATGTGATCCGGATACCGGTATGCATCATTTGTTCAGTGATATTTTGCCGAAACAATTGTTTGCGGATAAGCCTGTATGTCGTTTTGATATGCCATATGTTCCGGATAGTATATCTTCTCTGGAACAAATACTAAAAGAAAATGCAAATGAGATAGCGGCAGCCATAATTGAGCCTATAGTTCAAGGGGCAGGGGGCATGTGGTTTTATCATCCTCAGTATCTGTCGGATTTGCGTGATCTTTGTGATAAATACAATGTTCTGCTGATCTGTGATGAAATCGCCACTGGTTTTGGTCGTACTGGCCGAATGTTTGCCTGTGAATGGGCAGATATCAGCCCAGATATTATGTGTGTGGGTAAATCCTTAACTGGTGGGTATATGACTCTTGCGGCAACGATAGCTTCATCCAGAGTTGCCAAGGGTATTTCGTCAGACGGCGGAGTATTTATGCATGGGCCAACTTTTATGGCTAACCCACTTGCATGTTCGGTTGCTTGTGAGTCTCTTGATATCCTTTCTGAAGGCTTATGGCTCAAACAGGTAAAGCACATAGAAGAACAGCTAACTATGCAACTTGAGGCTGCCAGAGGGCTTCCAAACGTTGCTGATGTTCGTGTTTTGGGTGCCATTGGCGTTGTTGAGCTAAAAGAACCTGTTGATATGGCGGCAATACAGCAAATGTTTGTAGATTCAGGAGTGTGGATTCGTCCATTTGGCAAACTGGTCTATCTTATGCCTCCATATATCATAAGTGAAGAGCAGTTGGCAACGCTAAGTAGTGCTTTATTGCATGCTATTTCGGCATAATTCCCTCTGAAAAACGGTTATTTTCCATTTCTGACTAAATTTCTTTTCTAATTTATCCACATTTTTTTTACCAAAACTGACAAAGGATTTGGGTAGTATTTGTCTCTTTCTACTTGTAAGTGTATATTAAATAGTGATATATGTGGTTTTGAGTCCAGGGCTTTTTTTGCGGAGTAATCGCTAAATATATATCGATAAAAAAATATCTAATTAATTTGACATGGGTTAATTGATATTGTAATATCGATATAGTGATAACGAAAGGCATTTTGAACTGGTTATTACGAAGTAATTAGAGATAGTAGAAATTAGATATTATTCGATTAGATCAGGAGATTAAGACATGGCGACAGCTAAAACAGCAGAGAAGGGCGGCAAAGCCGTTCTGGTAGAAAAGACAGAAGCAGAAAAGATAAATGATCTTGTAGCCAGAGTAAGACAGGCACAAGAGAAGTATTCAACTTTTACTCAGGCGCAGGTAGATTATATTTTCCGTGAAGCAGCTATGGCTGCTAATGCGATGCGTATTCCTCTGGCTAAAGCGGCAGCAGCTGAAACCGGTATGGGGATAGCTGAAGATAAAGTTATCAAAAACCATTTTGCCAGTGAATTTATTTATAATAAGTTCAAAGATGTACCAACATGTGAGATCATAGAGAGAGATGATGTGTTTGGTATTCGCAAGGTAGCAGAACCAATTGGTGTTTTAGCTGGTGTGGTTCCAACAACCAACCCAACGTCAACTGCCATCTTCAAAGCTCTGATAACCTTAAAAACAAGAAATGGTATTATCTTCTCACCACATCCAAGAGCTAAGGACTGTACCATCGAAGCTGCTAAAATAGTATTAGATGCAGCGGTAAAAGCAGGTGCTCCTGCTGATATTATTGGCTGGGTTGAAGAACCAACTGTTGAAGCAAGTAAAGTTCTGATGACATCAGTTGATATGATCCTGGCAACAGGTGGTCCTGGTATGGTTCATGCCGCATACTCATCTGGCCGTCCAGCTATCGGTGTAGGTGCTGGTAATACCCCGGCAGTAATGGATGAGACAGCTAATATACCAATGGCCGTTAACTCTGTTCTGGTAAGTAAGACATTTGATAATGGTATGATCTGTGCATCTGAGCAGTCTGTCGTAGTTGTTGACAAAGTGTATAATGATGTAAAAGCAGAATTCCTCAAACGTGGTGCTTACATTCTTAATGCCAAAGAAAAAGAAGCAGTTGGAAAGGTGATAGTAAAAGATGGTAAACTTAATGCAGCTATTGTTGGTCAGCCTGCTGTTAAGATTGCTGAAATAGCAGGTCTGAAGGTTCCCGCAGAAACCAAGGTACTTATTGGTGAAGCTAAAGAAATCGGAAATGATGAAGCATTCAGTTATGAAAAGCTCTCTCCGGTACTGGCTATGTACAAGGCTGCGGACTATGTTGACGCTTTTGATAAGGCTGAAAAACTGGTCAAGTTTGGTGGTCGTGGTCATACCGCAGTATTGTATACCGATCAGCGTAATGTTGACCGTATTGAGAATTTCGGCGAGCGTATCAATACTGGCCGTATCCTTATCAACCAGCCGTCAAGTCATGGTGCTATTGGTGATATCTATAACTTCAGACTTGAACCGTCTCTTACTCTTGGCTGTGGCAGCTGGGGTGGAAATGCAGTAAGTGAAAACGTTGGCGTTAAACATCTGATAAATATTAAGACCATTTCTGAAAGGCGTGAAAATATGCTCTGGTTCCGTGTTCCTGAAAAAGTTTACTTCAAACGCGGATGTCTTCCAGTGGCTTTGAGCGATCTTGCAGATAAGAAGCGTGCCTTTATTGTTACCGATAAGCCGCTGTTTGACCTCGGTATTGTAGACAAAGTTACAGCCATCCTTGAAAATATGGGTCTTGAAATAGATGTGTTCTATGATGTACTGCCAGACCCGGATGTAACAACTGTCAAGGCTGGTGTTAAGCGTATGGATAAATTCGCACCGGATGTTATTATCTCAGTTGGTGGTGGTAGTCCAATGGATGCCGCTAAGATCATGTGGCTGATGTATGAAAGCCCAGATGTGGAATTTGAAGACCTTGCAATGCGTTTTATGGATATTCGTAAGAGAGTATATAAGTTCCCTCAGCTTGGTCGTAAGGCTACTATGGTTGCGATACCTACTACATCTGGTACAGGTAGCGAAGTAACTCCATTTGCAGTAGTAACTGACGATGCAACTGGTAAGAAATACCCTATCGCTGACTATGAGCTTACTCCTGACATGGCGATCTGTGATGCTGACCTGGTTAAGACTATGCCAAAGGGCCTGACTGCGTTTTCTGGTATTGATGCTCTTACTCATGCCCTTGAAGCTATGGTGGCAGTTACAGCTACAGATTATACCAATGCTATGGCTCTGGAAGCTATCCGTATCTTGTTCAAGTACCTGCCAAAAGCTTATAGAGAAGGTGCAAATGATATGCAGGCTCGTGAAAAGGTGCATAATGCTGCGACTATGGCAGGAATGGCCTTTGCTAATGCGTTTCTTGGTGTATGTCACTCTATGGCACATAAACTTGGTGCCAAACATCACCTGCCGCACGGTCTGGCTAATGCACTGCTGATAAACGAGGTTATTAAGTTCAATGCATCTGATAATCCATTCAAGCAGACAGCTTTTGCCCAGTATGAGTATCCAGATGCCAAGAGCCGTTATGCTCGTATTGCACGCTATCTTGGCCTTAATGGCAAGACTGATGATCAGTTGGTAGATGCATTGGTAGATGCTATTGCGGCTCTTAAGAAAGAGCTTGATATTCCAGCGACTATTTTTGAAGCTGGTGTTGATGAAAAAGCATTCTATGATAGCCTTGAAGAGCTGAGTGAAATGGCTTTCGATGATCAGTGTACTGGTTGTAACCCTCGTTACCCAATGATTAATGAAATTCATGATCTATATGTGAAAGCATTTGGCAAAGAACAGGCTGCTAAATGAGTTTGTGTATATGATCCCCATCTTAACTGATGGTTTATAATAGAAAGCCGGAGTCCTGTATGACATACTATTTATTATATGGGGCCCGGCTTATTTATTACATAGTCAGGTGTGATTGCAAATATCAATGGTGTATGGTTTGAAGTAGAGAGAGTAAAGTGAAATGAAAAAGATAGTGATATGTATGGGTAGTTCGTGTTTTTCTCGTGGTAATGAACAGAATCTTGAATATTTGGAACAGATAATAGAAAAGAACGGACTAGATGTTGAGATTGATCTTTCCGGCAGTCGGTGTGAAGGAAAGTGTGCCAGTGGGCCGGTGATCTGCATTGATGATACAGTTTATAGTGAAGTTAATCCTGGCGTGCTGCAGGATATCATTGCCAGGGAATTTGGTGTAAAAACAGAAGTAGAGAAATAAGTAGCAGGTGTCCTGATGAATAGAAAAAATCCAGTATATACAGCTCTTGCTCAGTGCCAGGATTGTTATAAATGTGTCAGAGAATGTCACGTTAAAGCTATTCGGGTGGAGAGTCATCACGCTAGTGTTCTTTCTGAATATTGTGTAAGCTGCGGCCACTGCGTTGAAGTATGTCCAGTTGGCGCCAAGCATATCAGGGAAGATAGTGACAGGCTTTGTCATATGTTAAAGGCCGGTGATGATGTTTATGTTTCATTGGCACCATCATGGGTAACTGAGTTTCCTGGAGTTACTGCTGCGGCTATGATCGCAGCGATAAAGAATGTTGGTTTTGCTGGTGTAAGTGAAACAGCTCTTGGTGCTGAAGTTGTATCAAGGCATGTAAGTGAGTTTCTGGCTGATAGAAAAGATGGTTTATTCATTTCATCAGCTTGTCCGGCAGCGGTTGAGTATATCCGCCGCTATAAGCCAGAGCTTTGCGGGAATATTACAGGATTAAATTCACCTTTGCAGGCACATTGTAAAATGATGCGTAAAGAATTGGGTAATGATATAAAAGTAGTGTTTTTTGGCCCATGTGCTGCCAAGAAAATTGAAGCTGATAATAGCGATGGACTGCTTGATCTTGCTCTTACCTTTGCAGATTTGCGTGAGATGTTTGAGGCTGCCAAGGTAGATTTTGATACTTTTGATTCTGTGCAGGAAAAATGGCTTCTGACTGAGGCTGGTGCTGGTGCGTATTATCCTGTTGAAGGTGGTATGAACCGTACTATCGCAGATAATAATGCAGAGCTTGTATGTATATCTGGCTTGGAGCGTTTCAAAGATGAGTTAGGGGCTATTACTACGGTCGCAGCCAATAAACCGATCTTTCTGGAACTTTTAGCCTGTTCTGGTGGCTGTATAAATGGACCGGGAATGACTAATAAAAAAGAAGCCGGTTTACTCAAGAAGCTTAGAGTAATAGAAAATGTTTTACCGGATGTTGATCATACCGTGGATTATGATGTGGATATCTCAGCTGTTTTTGATCGTGCAGATAAGCCTGTGACAGTTTACAGTGATTATGAGATTAAAAAGGCTCTGGCTTCTGTTGATAAACATAATCATACTGATGAGCTTAACTGTGGTGGCTGTGGCTATGAAACATGTCGTGAATTTGCCCGGGCTATGCTTGAGTTGAATGCTGAGCCTGACATGTGTGTTTCATTTATGAGGAATAAAGCACAAAATAAAGCAAATGCACTTTTGCGTTCTATGCCGTCAGGGGTTGTGATAGTAAATAGTCGGTTAGAGATAATAGAATGTAACAGGCCTTTTGCTGAAATGTTTGATGAAGATACTCAGATGGCTTTTGACAGTATTGACTCACTTAACGGGGCAAATGTAACGCATATTGTTCCATTTGTTAGCCTGCTTAGGCTGGCACTTCATACTGGAGAAGATATTTGCCGTCAGCGTTATGTTGCAGAAAATCGTGTATTTAATCTTACTATCTTTTCTATTCAGGTTGGTCAGATAGTAGGAGCGGTTATACAAGATGTAACTGAGATACAGTGGCAGCGTCAGCAGATAGCCAAAAAAGCTCGTGAAGTATTGAGAAAGAATCTGGCAACTGTGCAAAATATTGCCTGTAGTCTTGGGGAACATATGGCTGATACTGAGGTTTTGCTTAACTCAATTGCTAATAGTTATAATGACGATCTCGACGAGGGGGAAAGTGATGTATGATGTTGATGCTCCATTATTGATTGAGGTAGACTGGTACTCTACTATTAAACACGGCCAAAGCGTTTGTGGCGATTCTGTTGTTGCAGTAAAATCAAAGGAACAGCAGAGATATGTACTGGTTGTATCTGATGGACTTGGCAGCGGAGTTAAGGCAAATATTTTGTCTCAAATGACTGCGACGATGGCTGCCAGATTTGTTTCTTCTGATCTTGAGCTTCCAGCCTCTCTCGGAGTTATGATGGATGCTTTGCCAGTGTGCCAGGTGCGGAAGATAAGTTACGCAACATTTACGATAATTGATTCAACTTTGAATGGCGAAACTAGAGTTGTGGAAATGGGTAATCCGCCGTGTATGCTGGTAAGAGACGGAGAGTTTGTAGATTTTGATTCTGAAACAATAACATCACCTGGCTGGGATGGCAGAAAGATATCTGTTTCAAATATTAAGATCGCCCCTGGTGACAGGCTGGTAGTTCTATCTGATGGTATTACTCAGGCTGGACTTGGCAGTAAGAGCAATAAGCTTGGCTGGCGAGTAAAGGGCTGTAGCGAATATTTGCGTCAAAAGGTAAGAGAAAGTGCTGATCTGTCTGCCCGCCAGATAGCCAGAGGGGTGGTTAAAAAAGCCGCCACCTATGAGCCTGATGGCTATCCTCACGACGATATGACTTGTGCCGTAATGTATTATCGTAAGCCAAGACAGATACTGTTGATGACTGGCCCTCCGTTCAGGGAAAGCAGTGATGCGGCCTGGGCCCAGAAGTTAATTGATTTTTCAGGAAGAAAAATTGTCTGTGGTGGTACCACCGCTAATATTCTGGCCAGAGAGCTAAATCTGCCTATTCAGACCAGATTAAAGCCTTCTGGTGGTTTACCAGCCATGTCTGTGATGAAAGGTGTTAATCTGGTCACAGAGGGTATACTTACTCTAACCAGAGTGGTAAGTCTGTTGGAGAAGAATGAGGTTGATAATTCTCCGGCATCAGCTATAGTTGAAGAGTTAAAAAATCATGACGTTATCTGCTTGTGTGTGGGGACAAAGGTTAATGAAGCACATCAAGACCCAACATTGCCGGCAGAGCTTGACATTCGAAGAAATATAATAAAAAGAATAAGCAGTTTGCTTGAAGACAAATATCTTAAAGAAGTAAAGATCGAGTATCTTTAAGTGAGGAAGGTCAGATGATACTAGTTGAAATATGTACAGGAACTACCTGTTTTGTTCTGGGTGGAGAGCAGTTTTCTGATTTTGAAGATAAAATGCCGGCATTTATGAAAGGAGTGGTAGAGGTACAGGCTTCCCGCTGTCTGGGGTTATGTCGAGGGGGTAAGTTTAGTGGGGCCCCATATGTGAAGATCAACGGTGTTCCGGTTGGTAATGCCGAACCTGGTCTTATAATGGATATGCTTAATGAAATGATTAACAGCAAGGTGTAATATTATGGCAGAGAGAATATTTAATAATGCCAGGAGAATATGTCGCGAGATCATGATCCGGATCGCTAAGGGTGCCTTTAATAGTACTCTGGCAGAGATAGCAGATCGCATTCCATTAGAGATGCGTCCATCAGATAAGCCGGTCACTCGCTGCTGTATATATAAAGACAGGGCGGTAATAAAGTATCGTTGTATGGCATCTCTTGGTTTTGCCGTTGAAAATGAAGAGGATGAACTGACAACATTAGCTGAGTATACAGATAAGGTAAAGGCTGAAGGTTTTACCGCAGACAGGCATCTTACCTTGTTAGATGTGGCTTGCAGCTCATGCCCTAAGGCTCATTATACGATTTCTAATACTTGTCGCGGCTGTGCTGCCAGACCATGTACGATTGTATGTCCTAAAAACGCAATAGCTGTTGTTAATGGTAAGGCCAGTATTGACGAGTCGCTTTGCATAAACTGCGGCAAGTGTTTATCTGCCTGTCCGTTTAATGCTGTTATCCGGATACCAATACCGTGTGAAGAAAGCTGCCCGGTTAAGGCTATTTATGAAGATAGCGAGGGCCGGAGGATAATTGATCATGATAAATGTATCAATTGCGGTAAGTGTATCGTAGCCTGTCCGTTTGGTGCGATTATGGAATGTTCGCAGGTAGTTAGTCTGATCCAGGCATTGAAGTCTGCGGATAAGCATGTTACTGCACTGCCAGCTCCAGCTTTGGAAGGGCAGTTCCCCGCGAGTTGGGCACAGTTGGAAAAGGCATTGCTTAAGCTTGGTTTTGATGATGTAATTCATGTAGGTTTTGGTGCAGAAAAGACAATAGTGCATGAGGCTGAGGAGTTAGCTCATAAGCTTGATTCTGGTCAGAAGCTTATGACAACTTCTTGCTGTCCGGCTTATGTGCAGTTTGTCGATAAACATGCTGATAATCTTAAACCATTTATTTCAGATACGCCAAGTCCAATGTTGTTTGCTGCCCAAATGGCACGAGAAAAGAGTAATAACACTATTACTGTATTTATTGGCCCGTGTTTAGCCAAAAGGCAGGAAGCCAGAGCCAACGGTAAGGTGGATATGGTTATTTCATTTGAAGAGCTTGGAGCTATGATGGTAGCAGCTGAGATATTCCCGGATGAGATGCCGGTTGATGATGTCAATATGCCATCAGGGCCTGCCAGAGGTTTTGCTATTAGCTCAGGTGTATCTGCTGCGGTATTGGGCAAATATAATGGTAAGGAGCAGGTAAAAGCTGAAAGTGTAGATGGAATTGACCGTAAGAGTGCTGTGAAATTGAAAAATGCACTTAAGTTATATGATGCTAATTTCATTGAAGTTATGGCCTGTGAAGGTGGCTGTGTTGCCGGGCCGGGCATATTGATGCAGCCGGAAAAGGCTGCAAAGCAGATAAGAAAAGCGATTGAAGAATGAAATGTTGTATAGTTGTTGAGGAAAGTTACTATGTGAAAAATAGCTTGACAAAAACGTGGCTTTAATTGATACTATTGTATCGATAAAAACTGCCGGAATTATATGATTAATAAGATTTTTTCAGTTTAAATGGTTTTTTATAATTATTTAACGCGATTTTGCGTTGAAAAATGAGGTTACTATGTCGGAAAAGAAACGTCTAACAAAGCTTCCTACTATAAGAAGAATGCCGATGTATCTGCGTATGCTGACTAAAGTTCAAAAGGACGGCATGGAACATGTATCCTCAAATTATCTGGCAGAGGCTCTGGATCTGGAAGCGATCGTTGTTCGCAAGGACCTTGCCGTTGCTGGTATCTTAGGTAAGCCCAGAGTTGGTTTCGAAGTTAAGGCTGCTATGACTGCAATAGAGCAGTTTATGAATTTTAACAGCCCAACTGATGCGGTATTGGTAGGGGCTGGCCATTTGGGGCAGGCTCTTCTTGGCTATACTGGTTTTATAAATCTGGGTTTGAATATTGTAGCTGCTTTTGATAGTGACGCAGATAAGATCGGCACAGTCCATGACAAGCCGATTTATCCATTGTCAGAGTTTTCAGATCGCTGCAAGAATATGAATATTCAGATAGGTATTCTTTGTGTGCCGGGAAGGTTTGCACAAGATGTGACCGATCAGATGGTTGCCGCTGGCCTTAAAGGAATCTGGAATTTTACTCCGAGAAAATTGAATGTACCTAATGGTGTGGTGGTGCAGCGTGAAGACCTTGCCGAAGGTCTTGCAGAACTATCAGTTAAGCTAAGCAGAATGAGCGAGGCGTAATCTTATCATTAAAGGGACATTGTGCTGGAAATAGAAAAAGACTCTCAAAAGAAGCATGAATTTTTATATATTTTATTCCTTGGTATATTAGCGGCAGTACCTCCTTTGGCTACTGATATGTATTTGTCAGCTATGCCGACAATAGCTCGGGAATGGGCAATTAGCGAAAACCAGCTCGGACCATCTCTTACCCTGTGGTTTTTAACCTTTTGTATTTGCTTGTTGATCTGTGGCCCAATAGCTGACAAAAAAGGCAGGAAGCCTGTATTATTGACTGGTGTATTGATTTTTACACTGGCATCATTTCTTTGCGGTTTTTCCCATAATCTTGACCAATTGATTATTTTCCGTATATTGCAGGGAGCCGGAGCGGCAGCGCCATCAGCGATGTGTATGGCTATTTGTCGCGATAAGTTTGATGGCCAGCGAAGGAAGAATATTCTGGCGTATATTGCGATAGTGCTTTGTTTGGCGCCAATGCTGGCCCCAACAATAGGAGCTTTTCTATTAAAGTTTTTAGGCTGGCGTTGGATATTTTACACTCAGGGGTTTTTATCTCTTTTGACCTTAGTGGTCTCTCTGACTTATAAAGAAACTTTAGCTGTTCCACTTGAGACTGGCTGGCTGGGGGCTTTTTCCCGGTATGGTGTGTTATTCCGTAATGGCAAATATATGTTATGTAATAGTGTCATGGGACTTATTCCCGGCCCGTTTTATGGCTTTTTGGCACTATCACCAATAGCGTATATTACGATATTCGGCAAGTCAGAGTTTTCATTTGCTATGCTATTTGCTTATAATTCATTAATATCTATCGCTGGAGCATATAGCTGTACCAGATTGAATAAAAAGATCTCAGATAGCAGGCTTATTACCGTTTGCCTTATTGGTTGTTTAATTGGTGGGCTGGGCCTGATGTTTTTAGGCAGTAAACATTATTTATATTTTGCCTGTTTTGTCTCAGTCATAACATACTTTTCTGGTATGAGTCGGCCGTTGAGCAATCATCTTGTCTTGAGTCAGATCAATACTGATATTGGCTCGGCTTCATCATTTATCGTATTTTACCAGATGTTTATTGGTCAGTTATGTATGACCTATACCACAACAAGATGGTCAGATCCTATATATACATTTGGGATACTTGCAACGGCTATACCATTAGTGGTAATAGTAATATGGGTAATTTTTGTAATGAAGCTCGATAGTTCTTCAAAAGCAGTTAAATAACTGCTATAATCGTCTGCGATGATTCGATTAAATGATATACAATGGTATCATAATAAGAGTGTTGAGCTTATTATGGAAGGAAAGTATCGTGAGGCAATTGAGCTTTTGAGCCGCTTGACTGAGCTTGATCCTTACAGTGCGGAAGCATACTATAACTGGGGGCTTGCTCTGACATCTTTAGGTGATCCACAGCAGGCTTACGAAAAATACCTTAATGCGATCAGTATTAAGCCTGATTATGCTGATGCCTGCTATAACTGTGCTCGTTCTTTGCTAGATATGGGTAAATTCTTTCAAGCGGCTAAAATGTTTGAAAAGGTACTTTCTCTGGAACCGGACACGGTAGAGGCGTATTATTTGTGGGGTGACTGTCTGAACCAGGTGGGGTTATATCGACAGGCCTGTGAAAAATATCGTCAGGCGGTTGATTTTGATGGTACTCTTTATTTTGTATATGTTAACTGGGGGCTTTCGCTATTTAATCTGGCATTAGAAACAGAGGAAGGCCCTGAAAGGGTAGCCTTACTGCAGGAAGAAAAGGATAAGTACTTTTTGGCAGAAAAGGTAGAACCGGGAAGCGGCAGCTATAATCTGGCTTGTGTTTATTGTTTGGAAGGAGATTATAATCAGTGTCGCTCATGGCTGGAAAATTCCAGTCGAACCGGACACCTTCCATCATGGGGGCACGCAGTTAATGATGAAGATTTGACACCGGTTGCCGGCAAGTCATGGTTTAAGAACCTTCAGTGGAATGATGAAGGGTAATCAGTTTGGTTAAAGAAAAAGCCTGTCCAAAGAAGAACAGGCTTTCAGCAAAATTACATATCAGTCAAAATATTAATTTATATCATTCTTTACGAACTGCCTGGCTCGTATTTTGTTAAACATATCCCATTCGCTAACGCTGTTTACGGCATTGGTTACGCCGGTGACAACTCTTTCTTCAGCTGTGTTCCAGTTGACATTATCCCTGGCCTTATTAATACTGAAGCTACCATTCTGTTTAGACTGTTCAATAAATTTCGGGATACCGCCCGGGCTGAGTACAAATATAGTAGAACAGACACCTAAAACAAATGCGAATACAAAAATGAATAAAGTTTTTCTCACCGTTACCTCCCAAAAGCCAGCTTAATAAAAATGTAACCCTGAATCAAGCTGCTGTCTAAGTAAACATGGGGAATCTGCCTGGTTGCCAAGCAACTAATTGCCATATGCACAATGCATTTGAACAATTCTCCCGCCTTAAAAGTTTTCTCCGAGGATTTTATTAGTGTATGATTTTTATCTTACTTAATTCTGCTATATAAAATCACTCATGTCAAATTAGGTAGAGAATAATAAAAATATTTCTTATTTTGGATATTCTTTTAAAGTACTTTAGGTAGTCTAGCTCAAAAAATCAAGTCTTATAACATGTTATTATTGTTTCATTGGTTGTAACTTCTTTTTTCTTAACGTTTTATGTTGTTCTATTTTTATTTATTCTTTTTCGCAGGGTATATCTTATGCCCGATAATTTTATTTGAGTCCAATAAGACAATTATTTCTCTGAAAATAAAGAAATAGGTGTTTTCGTGTCGATTGCCAGATAGTCATACAATAGTAATGGCTGTAGTGATTATATGGAAAAAAGAGATTATGTAAGGCCAGTTGCGACATAACGGCAGCAGAACCGTTTATTGTCGTATTATACAAGTGAATATGTTATGGGTTTGGGACAAGCTCTCACCTCTAAATTATGAGAAGGATATAAGAGGTGGTCGCTGAACTCATTTGTAAACGCCCCGGGTATTGCGTTTTCGTAGTTTATTCTGACCGCAGAATCAGGATGAGCTGATCTAGTTCCGTTTGTTACGGAATGATGAAACGAACAGCATACCCTCCATACCGATGGAGGTATTAGTAATGAGCAGGATAAACACCAATGTGACTGCGCTCATAAGTACGCGCATTCTGAACAACAACAACAAACAGTTGAATCTTTCCCTGGAACGACTCAGCACTGGTGTCAGGATCAATCGAGGTTCAGATGATCCGGCCGGTTTGATAGCTTCTGAAAATCTTAGGAAGCAGATCAAAGGAACTGAAACCGCTATATCTAATGCAGAACGTGCTATAAATGTAATTGGTACGGCTGAAGGTGCATTAAGCGAAGTAAGTGATATGCTTGTTGAACTTCAGGGACTGGTATTACAATCAGCTAATACCGGCGGTATGAGTGATGAAGAGGTCAACGCTAATCAGCTTCAGGCAGACTCCATTCTTAATACGATTGACCGTATTGCCAATTCTACAGAATTTGAAGGCATAAAGCTGCTTAATGGTAACTATGATTATACTGTAAGTGGCAATACCGCCACCACATTAACCAGTGCTATAAATGACTTGAAAGTTAATGGTGCTAAGCTGGTTGATGGAGCGGCAATGAATGTTGCAGTTACTGTTACTACTTCAGCTCAGAATGGTAAGGCTTATCTTTCTGGTTCAGTTTCGGGTAATTCGCTTACCTTAAAGATAGGTTCTGACAGGGGCAGTACGGAGCTGACATTTGCCAGTGGTACTACTGTGGCAAATATGACCACTAGTATTAATACGGTAAAAGAAGTTACTGGTATTTCAGCAACAACCAGTGGTCAGGTAGTTAAGCTTAATACTGTTGATTTTGGTACAGATGCCTATATTAGCGTAGAGCAGCTTAGTTCCGGGACGAATAAGGCCAAGATAGTAGGTTCCCATGCCACTACTGGAGTTAAAACAGGTTCAGAGCTGACCGAGACCAAGGACTATGGTATTGATGCTGTTGCTACCATCAATGGAACACAGGCAGTAGCAAATGGTAAGAGAATAGCGATAAAAACAGCTATGCTGGAACTGGAAATGACTCTGACTGATGACAGGGCTACCATTACTGGTTCAAGTTCGTTCAATATCACGGGTGGCGGTGCAAACTTTGCTATTGGTAGTGTAGTAGATGCGATCGGATTAGAAGCTGTTGGTATTGCAGATGTATCATCATCTTCGCTGGGAACTGCAGACGACGGCAGGCTAAGTACCCTGAAAACCGGTGGTGATAACAGCCTTAGTTCCGATAACCTCTATACCAGCCAGCGAATACTGGATTCTGCGATAAAAGATGTTTCCGGATTGCGAGGTAGATTAGGGTCATTGCAGAAAAATACACTGGAAAAAACGATCAACTCATTGACCGTAACAAAAGAAAACCTATCTGCTGCAGAATCTGCGATCAGAGATACTGATTTTGCTACAGAGACATCAGCACTGACCAGATCACAGATCCTAGTTCAGTCGGCTACTAATGTACTGTCTCAGGCAAATATTTCGCCGCAGAATGTACTACAGCTGCTTGGCTGATAGGCTTAATAGATAATAATTTGGTTAAAAAAGGCCGTCTGTATTGTGCAGTCGGCCTTTTTTGTGTAATAATGCCTGAATTATGCAATTTAATGAATTACAATGATCGCCAAAAAACTTGTTTATTGCAAAGCTTTGTAATAAAATCAAGTAGTCTGATATTACTTCTGACGGCAGAGAGAATTAGTAGGGCGAGCCAGGTATTTTTGGCTGGTTCGTTTGATTAAAAGATAAATCCAGGAAAAGTTTTATGCTTGATATTATTCGTAGTAAGAAGTCATTTATTTGTGATATGGATGGGGTTATCTACCACGGCAGTCGGTTGCTTGAAGGTGTGCCGGAGTTTTTGGCCTGGATAAGAGATAATAATAAGAATTTCCTGTTTTTGACTAACAGTTCAGAACGCTCACCGCGTCAGTTACGACAGAAGCTTATCGATATGGGCCTAGATGTTTCAGAATCCTGTTTTATGACCAGTGCGATCGCCACCGCAGTTTTTATCAGTCAGCAGCACCCTAATGCCAGAGTATTTGCTATTGGGGAACATGGTCTTTCAGAGGCTCTGTTGGAAAGTGGTTGTATTATCACTGAAAAGCATCCTGATTATGTCGTGCTGGGTGAGACCCGCGAGTATAATTATGAAAAAATAGAGAAGGCTATACATTTTGTGATTTCTGGTGCTAAGCTTATTGGTACCAACCCTGACCTTACTGGTCCTTCTGAAAATGGTATTGTGCCAGCCTGTAAATCGCTTATGGCACCAATAGAGCTGGCGACAGGTAAGCAGGCGTACTATATCGGTAAGCCAAACCCTCTGATTATGAGAAACTCGCTAAAAAAACTAGACTGTAAGCGTGAAGATACGGCTATTATTGGTGATCGTATGGATACCGATATAATTGCTGGTATAGAATCTGAGATAATGACAGTGCTGGTGCTTAGTGGTATA
Organism: Sedimentisphaerales bacterium; assembly: GCA_963667715.1. Classification (GTDB taxonomy): domain Bacteria; phylum Planctomycetota; class Phycisphaerae; order Sedimentisphaerales; family SM23-30; genus JAFGDI01. The sequence goes on from OY763926.1 coordinate 1,114,276, forward strand.
ACTACCAGAGATGACCTAAAGCGTTTCCCTTATCAGCCTTCTGTTATTCTAAATGGAGTAGGAGATTTGCCCGGCTAATACAGCCAGCCAGTTCTGTTTACATCATACTGATTGGGTCAACATCAATAACAATACGGCACTGTATGCTTTCTATAGTACCTTTTCTAAGAGTACCCAGTAGCTGCTGGATAGGCCCGGCAGTTGCAGATTTAATTATTATTTCTGCTCTGTGGTATTTTTCCAGACGGGCGATAGCTGCCGGCATAGGGCCGCGTATTTCCAGTTTGCCGCTGAGTTTTTCATTTATTACATCTATTATCTGTCTTAGCTTTTTAGCTTCTTCTTCAAGCGTTTCCAGAATTGGATCGGTGAGGATTATTCTTGCCATTCTCCAGTAGGGGGGCATTTGCAGTTTCTGCCGAATTTGCTTTTCCAGTTTGGCGAATCCGTTATAGTCATGACGGCATGCAAATTCAATTGCCGGCTCCTCCGGCATAAACGTTTGCAGTACAACTCGCCCGCTGTCTTCAGCACGCCCGCAACGGCCGGCAACCTGGCTGATAAGCTGAAATGTTCTTTCACTACTGCGATAGTCGGGTATAGAAAGAGCTGTATCAGCATTCAAAATACCCACCAACGAAACATTTGGGAAATCCAGACCTTTCGCGATCATCTGGGTACCAACCAGCACGTCAATATCACCACGTCCAAAGTCGTTTAGTACTTTTCGGTAGTCGCCGGGTTTCATAGAATCGCTGTCAACTCTTTGTACACGCAAGTCTTTAAGTGTATCCAGTATTTGATCTTCCGCTTGTTGAGTGCCCGGTCCGAGCATTATAAGCTTTTTCTGGCAGACTGGGCAGCATTCAGGTATCTTGGTAGAGTGAAGACAGTGGTGACAAACCAGCATTCTACCTACCAGTTGGTCCAGGCTGCGTCTGCGGTGTACTTTTAGTGATACATCGCAATTGGGGCAATTAACGGTATACTGGCATGATGGGCAGTAAAGCAGGTTGCTATGTCCGCGTCGGTTTAGAAAGAGAATCGCTTGTTTGCCAGCTGCTACACAGGCTTTGAGTTCTTTTTCGAGTAGTTCGCTAAGCAGATTATCTTTGCGACCTTTTTTAAGCTCATTCTTAAGATTGACAACACTGATCTTTGGTAACGGCAGATCTTTTACACGGTTTGGTAGTGTTACATAGCGAAATTCGTCGCGTCTTTCACAGTTGGTCAGAGTTTCAAGACTTGGGGTCGCTGAGCCCAGAATGATCGATATATTAGATAGGTGGGCACGTTTGATAGCAACATCCCTGCCATGATATCGAGGTGATTGATCTTGTTTGTAGCTGCCTTCGTGTTCTTCATCGACAACAATAAGGCCAAGGTTGGGCAGTGGGGCAAATATTGCAGATCTAGCTCCTACAACTACATTTGCTTTGCCTTCTGCGATCTGTCGCCATTGTTGGTGGCGTCTGACACTGCTCATGCCGGAGTGGAGTACGGCAACACTGCCAAATCTCTCGATAAAACGACGTTCTGTTTGGGGTGTAAGCGCAATTTCCGGTACCAGAACGATTGCCTGTTGGCCACGGTCTACCACTTCCTGAATGCATTCCATATAAACTTCAGTTTTACCAGAGCCAGTTACGCCATGCAGGAGGATAGCATTGAAACCAGAATTATTGATAAATTCATTTATCTCGCTTACCGCTTTTTTCTGATCGTTGTTGAGTTCTATTTTATTGTTTATTATTTCATTTTCTGTTTCATCGTCATCGAAAAAGAAGATTGGACTGGAGTCATGTGAGCTGTTTTGAGGGCTAAGATCATTTTCTTCGCTCTCCTCTTCATCAAGCATCGTCAGAAGTTCATCTGAAGGCATTTCTTTTTTTGTGAGAAACTCAAGTAAACCATTTTTGACCAGCGTTCTGAATACTGGCTTGCCGCAATTTGCAGCATTAGAAAGTTCTGTTAGACGGTAGCCGTTTTCTGTTGGCTTGATCTCATTGGCTTTTATTATTTCAAGTACTCTTTTACCTTTGGTAGATATCTTGACTTTATTGCCATCTTCATCTTCAATATTGTCTGTTACATTTTGCAGCCAGGCTTGAAGTTTCTTTAAGGGGCGTACATACTGGACATTTACCATACCAGCTTGTTTCTTAACCGCAGCAGGTACGATAGAAGAAAGTACTAGCCCTAATGGATAGCAGTAATAGTTTGATATCCATTTGGCAAGCTCTAGCAATTCTTGAGTAATAAGCGGCTGTTCATCGATCAGGCCGCTAATGTATTTTAATTTAGCAAATTCACTTTTTTCGGGAAATTCAATACAAAAGGCTACCTGACTGCGGTTTCCCCGGCCAAAAGGCACATCAATACGCTGGCCGGGAAAAACAAAATCAGCCATTTCGTCAGGAATGGCGTAATCGTAAAGACTGTCGCCGCCGTCAGCTCTGGCTATGCGTACAATTCTGGCATCGTTAGAATCAACAGCCCTTCCATTGGTGTTTTTATCCGGGCCGATAGGGCCAAATAATCCCATTTCAGTTTTTGCTTTATATGACATAGATAAAGACTTATTAGCTTAGTATTTTACCATTATGGTTTCGCCTGCTTTTACCTTGTCGCCAGCTTTAACTATGATATCTGCGGCTTTGCTTTTAGGTATGAAGAGTTCGGTACGAGAGCCGAATTTGATCATGCCGTATCTTTCTCCTGTTAGCAGTTCACTACCTTCAGAGCATTCGCAAACGATACGCCTTGCAATTGCCCCGGTAATTTGCTTTACTACAACTTTGCCGGCCGGGTGATCCGGGCAATCCATACCGATTGAGCAGGACTGGTTTTTCTGGCTGGCCAGTTCGCTTTTCAGAGCGTTAAGGCAAAGGCCGGGCTTCTCATGCTTCCAGCTTACTTTACCTTTACATGGAGCCCGATTAATATGCGCATTGAATACACTCAGGAATATTCCAATTCTCATAACCGGGCCGTCGAAGAATTCATGTTCTTCAACTTCGGTAATATCAGTTATTTTACCATCGGCAGGGGAGACTAGCACATTGTTTTCAGAAGGTACTCGTCTTTCCGGGTCGCGGAAAAAAGAAAGGATAGCAGCACCTGCCAGTAAAATACAAATTACAGATGCGTTTTTTTCTGGACAAAATATAGCCGCCAGAACAGCTAGTATAACTGTGGCCCATAAGATAACAGTTGTTTGCGGTTTGCCATATGGGGTAATTCTCATAGAAATTCCTTTTAATATGTTAGTTGCTGTACTGGTTAATATATGCCCGCTTTTCAAACGGCTGGGTGTCTGATTATTTTTTCAGATAACGCTGCCAGTCCAGTAGTTACGGTCTACATCAGTTAATTTATATTTGCCGGGGAATCAGTAAAAGGGCCCCGATAGTGTATGTTTTTCGTATAACTTCAAATCATTTCATAGCTTATGTGCTCTTTCTGTTCTGTATATTGTAATGCTATACTATATTTACCAGCTCAGTAATCGTCAAGTATAATTGGCAATTAAGATTAAATGGTGTGTCTAAAACGCTTTACACTGGTATAAAATATAGTAATAAATGATTATTTTGAATGGTTTTACGCTTTTGTTAATGTTTTATGTTGATTAATCGATTACATTCGTTATAATTTCCTGTCTTGGTTGACTTTTGAAGTTGGCCAAGCCGGAAATTATCCCGGATTATGCGGGCGTGGCGGAATTGGCAGACGCGCCAGATTTAGGTTCTGGTATCCTAGGATGTGGAGGTTCGACTCCTCTCGCCCGTATTTTTCTTTTCTATAATTATTCCCATTTAATTCTAAGATGGGCCTTTTAGCACATCTCTTATTTTTTTTCTTGTATTATTATTTGACCTTTAATTGACTTTAGGTTAAAGTGCAAAAGAGTAGTTATTGAGGAATATCATTTTTGAGTGATAAATTTGATATTGTAAATGGTTATGTATGGAATTAGTTGCGAGTTCTGAGTGGGCAACATCTAGGGGTATCATATAATAATTGCTTGTGACTCGCATTAATTGAATGAATTATTTCATTGATTATGAAAGGGTAAAAAAATGAGAGTGTTTAGAGTGCTTTGGGGAGTATTGGTTGTATTATTGTCTGTTACGGGTGCTTTTGCCAATGTTGAGGTTGCTGTTAATGGCGAGCTGCTGATAAATAATTTTAGTGAGTCAGGCAGTTTGGGAGAGATAATACTGACACTGACCGAGACCAACTCCAATCCGGTAAAGGATGGGTATGACCTTACGCTGGTTGCGGATCATGGAACATTTGGAACTGATGGCTCAAGTATTTTACCTATTTCTGCCAAGAAACTTTCTACTCTCAAGCCTATTCATTATAATTACTTATCTTCGACTGATATGGCTATTGTTCATTTATATACCAATAAGCAGATGACTATAACCAGTGATGAGCCGGAAGCTACTGGCTGGGCAACTAAAACAGTTGAAGCTGATACAGAGATATGCCAGTTATGTATATTTGATATGTCAGAATCAACTGATAAGTATTCAGATTCTGAGGCGATATTATTTGCAGCTAACTATTCAGCGTTAGAGTCTGCGAAAAAAACTCTTGTACAGCCAGCCGTGAAATCTTCCTCTTTAACACTGGTCACAGAGTTGTCTGATATTTCATCTACAAGTAAGGTAAAAGCCAAACATCATGCGTCTGTTTATTATAAAAACTCATTGAATATGCTTCTTGGGAAGCATGCTAAAACTGATACAGAGGAGGCTAAGACATTATCCTCTACCTCTGGTAGACATCGTTCTCTTGCATTGGAAAATGTGACAGAAAGTTCAGGTAATTTGAAATCTGTCGCTAAAACCTCTGATATAGCGACATTTCGTAGTGCTTTAAGTAATGCAATTCCACTAGAGGCGACTGGCAATATATCCCGTGCAGTATCTGTTGATTCTTTTAAAGAAAACAAACGCTATCGATCTGAAAAAATAGAAGCCAAGCCCGTACCATCAGGCTTTCCTGAAGGCAATAGAGGATCCAGGTTATATTCTCCTGTTTCAGCATTGGCTGTTGGTGATGGTTTTGATAGTCGTGAAAGTTTTGATAATATTTTATTCAATAAGGTTCTGGTCAAAGATGAGTTGGAACCGGTAGAAGATGTATCAAAAGCATCATTTTCTACGATGTCAGTATTTACTGCAGCGGAAACATCTACAGTATCTCCATCGTATCTTGCCAGTTATTACACTAGCAGTAAACCTCACATTTTCCCAGGTTATTCAATTGATGAAGATTCTATGTATAACATTAGTGTGCCGCAAGACTGTCCAGATATAAATGGAGATGGTATCGTAAATGTTGAAGACTATTCATTGTTGCAGGTAAATTGGATGTTAACTGGCGATGGAATAGTAGGGGATTTGAATGAAGATGGTATTGTAGATGATTCAGATTATATGATAATGCAGGATTACTGGCTGGATGATCCTGGCTGTGGCTATTATTACGCATCATCTCTTCCATATCAGACAAGTTTTGAGCCAATGCAGGGTTATAGTTTATCGAATTTGTCTGATGATCCGAATTTAGATAGATTTGTATTGCTTAACGGGCAAAATGGCTGGGAGGTAGAAGAAGGTATTGTTGGACTTGTGTATCATGATTATGTCTATAGTGCCGATGATCCAAATCATATGCTGGAAGGGCGTCAGAATGCTATATATATTCCTGGTGGAAGCTGCTCCAAACGTTTTATGGATACTGGTACAGATAACAAATATATACAATTTGAAATATATCCGGGTGTCAATAGTGAAGTGAATGTATCTCAAGTAGGCGATATTGTTGCTGGAGTAAAGTTTAATTATACAGAAGCAACAGATCCTAATGATCCAAATTCGGCAGACTATAGTGTATGTTTTTGGGACGGTGACCAGGAAGAATATTATAATACTGGTATTGACTATCGCTTATTCTATCGTTTGGTAGGTCATAGCCCTTATAATTCTCAGCTCGAATCTCCGGTTAGGATGAGATTTTTCTTTGATATGCGGTGGGAGGATGGAGTTTATGATGTCTACATTGGAGCTGATGGAGCACCGGGGCAATTATTAGATGAATATGTTCCAATGTGCTGGAATATTCCATTAGGCGGGGATTCTCTTGATAAGATAACCATTAGTGCTGAGTATTTTTATGATGAGCTGCTTGATATAAATTGGGGATGGTTATATTTTGATAGATTGTATATAGGTGATTATCTTTTCCTCGTTAATAGTGATCCAGATGATCCTTATAATTATAACTATACTCTTGAAAATTGTGCCTTTGACATGGTTAGCCCATGTCAATGTGATACTATGGAAGATGGATTGAGTGAAGCCTTAACTCCTGTTATTGGAACATTTATGGGTTATAGTACTAGTGGTTATAACATTACCTGCTGTCCGGTTGAACATGGCAGAATGGAGTGGTTTGAGGAAGGCAATAGTGAAGAGCTTCTGGATTCTTTTGTAAATAATAATTGGTATGTATCAGATATCAGGCATAGCTTGCGAGCTAATGAAGAGGATAATCTGGGGTGGTTCCGTACCGGGCTTATTCCCAATGGTAACTATTATCTGTCAGTGATGTTATTTTCTGATATTACCAATGAGAATGGCTACGCAGTGCCATGGGATATTCTCTGGCTTGATTATCGCCAGCAGACTGTTAGTGGGCAGATATTAGATTCTCAGCCAGCATCTACTATTACGGTTGCTACCGGACAGAAAGGGCAGGCATATAAAACATCATATTCCAGTACGATAAAAGTACCCTGGGCTGGTGATACTGCGGGTTTGCCATTTGAGTTGACACATTATTACAGTAGTGCAAACTGTCTTAAGAAGAAACCGTTTTATAGCGGGTGGACTTGCAGTTATGAGTATACTATTGTCGAAGATACCCGGTTTTTCTTTGAATATAATTATAATGTAGCGACTGGCGATAAAGTACCATTCTGTGACCATGGAGATTATGGAGTGGGTTTTGGATTTGCGACAGTTAAAACTCCTGATGGCAGTGGTATGGTATTTCGCAGGGCTGATAACGCAGGAAATGAAACTGATGGCAAGGCGATATATTATCCTTATCCTGATAATGGTAGCGATGATAAGCTGATAAGAGAAAGTTTTATCACTACTCAGTACGGAGGTTACTATCTTACTAAACTTACCTATACACTTATTAGAGGAGATGGAAGTGTATATTACTTTGATGATAATATTCCAAATGTTGAGCTTAGTAATAGCGGTGTAGGTACAGTTGGCTGGTATAGCGAATCTAAGATTAAGTATATTAAAGATCGTTTTAATAATACCGTAAATATAGATTATACTTCTGATCCGGTAGGTGATTTGCGAATTGATTCTGTATATATTGGCAGTGGTTCAAATGAAAGGCGGATAAAGTTTTATGATGGTGAGCAATTTAATCCTTCAGACGGTCTGATTGATCGGGCTGAACTTATTGTGGGCGGGGATTATGATAATCCGTGGCGGACAGTTACCTATTCAGTTGAAAACAGTGATCTACACAGCTTTTTCAGCTACTATTATAAACTTATTAATAGCATTAATGCTCGTGTTTTGACCTCATTTACAATTGCAGATGATAATGTTTATAGTGATACATCAAGCACGAACTATATAGCTGGAAGTGGTGGTATGAAATATGGTAAATATACCTATCACCCGGAAATGACTGGTTATCTGATCGCTAATGGTAGTTATAATCATTATGCCCCGTCAATAGATAATGAAGATATATTTTATGATGAATGGGGCAATGTTCGTGAAATATATCGTCCAATAGATAAGGTTTTTGAGGATGGATATACATTTATAAATGCACCTGCTGATATATTTACTTATGAATATTACTCTCCAGTTTCTGGTGATATTTATCAGGTTGATCCTAATAGTGATGGTAATTGGCTTAAAACTACCTGTCAGCATGCTTTTGGCTATTTACTTTTACCGGACTATAAAGATTATGCAAATGGCTATAAGGATATAAATGTTATTGACGATAAGGGCTGCATAATGGGTGGTCGCAAAGAAGACTATCTTGGCAATCGTTTATATGACAGTTATTATCAGTATGGTGACATGATCAATCTTACCAAGCCAACTCGGATTGATGAGTATTTTGATAATAAGCACCGCATAACCGAGATGAGCTATGATAGTCGTGGAAATATGTTGGCAAAGAGTGTTTATGATGCCGATGATCAAACCGAATGTAAAAATGAGGTATATACCTGGCATGATTATTATAACTTCCCAAAGTCCCAAACTACCTGGCAGACTAATGATGATGATTCCACTACAGTAAGAAGTCTAAATGTTTATGGCTTGGCAGATGGTACGATATCTGCTGCAGATGAAGATAATATGTATCTTGTCCAGCAGAAAATTCTGCTAAGTTGTGATAGTGATCCGAATCAGGGAGATTATGCGACTACTTATTATACTTATCGTAGCGATGGTCTTCCTCTTACTGTTACTGACCCGGTAGGAAATGTCCAGGAAATTGAATATGATGATAATGGCTATAAACATTTTGTGAATGTTGGAGATAGCATAAATAATACCGAACGCATTGGTCGGTATGAATACGATGTTATAGGTCAATTATTAACAGATATTGATTCCATGGGGAAAGTCACAGAGCATTGTTATGACTGGCATGGTAGGGAGTGTGTTACAGCTATTTTGCAGGATATTTCTTTGTTAACTGCAAACCTTGAAGATCCAAATTATGAGCGTATATATACAGATGAGGTTGCTGTCTACTATAGAAATTATGACAATAGAGATCGGTTGATATATGAGGAAAACCCAGATTACGATGGAGATGGACGCTGTGGTTATACGTATACATCTTATAATCGTGCTGGTAACTTAGCTGAAAAGTATTATATGATATGGTTTGGGGGATCTATTGAAGGAATAGGTTTTGTCAGTCATATCGTACAATGGAAAGAAGAGTTCATATACAATTACCGAGGATTGTTGGAGAATCATTGTCGCGGTACAGCGGATCCAATTTATGGAGACTTATTAGACCACTATGAAGAAAAAGTGGGTTACGATGATTTTGGTCGAGAGATGTGGCGGCTCTGGACTAATTATTGCGAAGCTGGGGCGGTGTTTGAAAGAGTGCGGCTGGTTGAAACTGACTTTTTCGATTCTGGCAAAAAGAAGGCTGAATATGTATTTAGTCGTGATGCTGACTATTCGGAGCAACGTACTTCCTACGATTATGATATTTTTGGGAGAATGACTAGTCGAACTGCTGACCCGATTGGTGTGCCTGATCCAAATGTTGTATATTTCCTTGACCAGACTACGAGCTATCAGTATGACAACTGTGATAATCAAATAGCGACAATCGACCCTAAAGGGAATATCATTGAAACTGCTTATGATAATGCCAATCGTTCTGTGGGGCAGTATTTTGCTCATGCTCAGGGTGCTGGCAGGGTTTTGCGGTCTCAGACTCAGTATTACGATAACAACAAGGTTCGCCAGACGACCAATTTTGACCGTGACGGCAGTACGATCCTGAAAGATACTGAATATGCTTATGATATTCGTGGCAGAATAACTGATGTCTATGAGGATAAGGATGGGTTGGATGTATGTCATACCGGTATTTTCTATAATGACTTTATGGACCCTAATCATCCGGAGGATGTTAATTCTGAATTTGTAGCTCAGCCGTATTGTACGGTTAAGATCGTTGATGGCGAAAGTAAGTCTACCTGGCGAAAGTATGATATACTGGGTAATCTGACCGAGATTCATTATCCTTCCGGTCTTATGCAGAAGATGAGCTATTTTGAAGATGGCAAGCTCGACCAGAAGGCGTATTTTAATCCTGACGGCACGGTCAGCTGGATAGATTATATTAGAAATGATCTTGGTTGGCTATTAGCTAAGGTATATCCTGATGATACTGCTGTTGGCTATCAGTATGATCTGCTTGGTCGGGTTGAGGCATTCCAGAAGTTGGGGACATCTTATCTGGATGAAGATAATAATGAAGTTCGGGATGTGCTGGCAGAACAGTGGTTTGGCTATGATGCCATGGATAAAATTGTTAGCTGTGGTGATGATAGTGGGCTGGTATATTCGAATATCAGGCAGGGCGACGGTCAGATTTTATGGCAGCATATAGCTCTTGATGGGGAAAACGATCCGAACGGCTGTTATGTTACCGAATTTGGATATGATCGTGCCGGGAGACTTACTACGGGCTTCTGTGGCGGAACGATGGATGACTGGTATTTGAATGTCGCCTATGACGATAATGGCAACCTGGAAACCATTGACTACATGAGTGGCTTTGGGTTAAGTGGCGACATTACAGCAACTTACGGCTATAACGCCGATAATCAGTTAAACTGTATTGATAGCGGGTATTATGATTTAACCAATGTTTCAATTGACGGCATGGGACGTATAAAGACCGGCTCGGAAAGCATTTACACTAATTCCGGCACAACTATTGCAAATAGCTTGAGTTATAGCTATGATAGAAGAGGTTCTTTGACAAGTGCAAGTATTGGTAACTGGAATGGCGGGTACAGTTATAAACTCGATGGTAATATGGATAATCGTACCGAAAATGGGCTAAGTGAGCCGTTTGAGTACGATTTTGACAATAACGGCACAGATGAGAGTAATATGCTCTCGGAAATTGCCGGGAATCCAATCTCGTGGGATAAAAATGGCTGGCTGACGAGCGATGGTATGCATACCTTTACCTACGATTACGAAGGTAAAATGCAGCTTGCGGTTAGTATTGCCGACCCCAATAATATGGTCGAATACAAGTATGACCCGATGGGCAATCGTATTGGGCGAGTCGAATATGATGCATCTGGCATAGCCAGTGAGCGGAAATATGTCCTGGACTATACCGGCAGTGTACCAAAAGTATTGCTGGAACTGGAAAAGGTTGCCGGGCAGTGGGATATTACCCAGAAGAATTACTATTACGGCAATCGTCTGGTAATGAGTGCCGACGGTAATGATTCTAACCGCAGATATTATATCCACGATCGTTTAGGCAGTGTTCGCTGCGTAGTTGATGCAAATGCTCTATCTGTTCAGAATAACTACACCTATACGCCATACGGCGAAGATATAAATTCTCAGACAGCCGAGACTGTTGAAAATAACATTCGCTACGCTGGCTATCGATACGATAATGACCTGACACAGTACTACTTGTGGGCAAGAATGTACAGCCCATACATGGCGAGGTTCAATGGATATGATCCTGTTCAGGGGGACTACAATGAACCTCTGACGTTGCACCAGTATTTGTATTGCCTTAATGACCCGGTTAATAGGTATGATCCTACAGGAAGATTCAGCTTCCTGGATAATATGTCAGCGATGGTTACTCATACCCAGATGGCAATGGATGCATATGATACAGCTAATGGTGTGTTGGATCTTGCTCGAATGGTTTCTGATGGTGCATCAATGAAAAATGTGCTGTTGGGTGCAGCTGTTACTTCAATGGCATTATTACCAGGTAGCGGAGCATTGGATCTAATATCTGATGCGGCACCTAAAGCATTAAATTGTATTGGCAGGGCACTGAAATTTGAAAGGCATCATGTGTTTCCTAGGTTTTTAGCTGGTTTTGATACGTTGATTACTCACAAACTTGAGCGAGGAGCACATAAGAAGTTTCATAAGAAGCTTTATAATAATCTAATTGATAGGTTTGATTTGCCTAAGGGAGCTAAATCCTGGAGTACTGGCCAATGGCAAGATTTTATCAAGGAAAATGATGCTTATAAAGATATGATTGGGGTTCTGTGGGATACTACATCTGATTTTGGTGATCTACAAATGCTTGATACATTAATGGAATCTTTGTTTAATAATATGAGATAAATATGTTTTATGAAATAATGTCAAACCATAAAGACCCAGTTTATACACCAAGGGAGTTATATCAACGTATGAAAGGAAGTGTGTTGTGTGAATATTGTAATGCTATACTCCGAACGATGTATCCAATTCCTTATGATATAATTTTAGGGAATAATCCTTCCGTTGGTCACAGGATTAGTGGATTTGTAACGCATTCTAATATAAATATATATCATATTGATTTCATTTTGCAAATTAAGCATTATCTTGATTATTACGGATTTATTATTGGTAAGTGTTTCAATGAAAATGATGAATTAATTCCGAATTATGTGACTTGTTACCATAAAAGTTATATTGTCAGAAGAGGTAAGGATATTAAATATAAAGTATGTGGTCACTGTAGATCTGTAAGATACTATCCTTTATGGGGTGATAATCAATATTTTACAAAAAGTGAGGTAAAAGATATGAAGGTTATTCAAGACCTTTCAGGTGGAATTCATTTAACTCAAGATGTTTTTGAAAATATCGACTTTTCTTTATGGTCTGATTGCAAGTTTATTTCTACTGAAGTGTTAGATGTTGAACCTGATTCTTGTGAGTTCCCATGTACAACTGATTATTAGAGTATGTCAATATAGTGTAGTAGCTGTTAAAGCATTAATGGATATGGCTTATGGATAATTATTTCAAAATACAATCGAATCATAAAGAACCTTGCCCTCCTTCAAGAGAGTGGGTGGCTCAAGAAAGTGGAAATTTATTTTGCCCCAAATGTAACTGTTTGTTAAGAGAAAATGTAAAAAAAACATTTGATGCTGTTTTGGGGTTCAATCCTCCTCCTGGGCATCGTATTATGGGGTCACTATCGTGGGTGGGGGTTTGTATTTACCACATTGAATTTGTTTTACAAATGAAAAAGGAGCTTAATGAATGTGGTTTCGTAATAGGTAAATGCTTTAATTCTGAAGGTGATTTAATACCCGAATATGTAACTTGTTATAATCAACTATATACGATTCAGAGAGGTGGTTATAACACCCCATATAGAATTTGTGATTTTTGTGGTACAATTTCACAAAAGCAATGGTGGCATGGAAGGCAATATTTAACTGCAAAATCTGTAAAAGAAAATAAAATTGTTCAGAATGCTATTGGTTATTTGTATTTGGAAGAAAAAATCTATAAAGAAATTGATATCTCATTTTGGGATGATGCAGAATTTGAAAAGATTGTGATTTTAGAAGAACCTGAAGATGGCCAAGTGTTTATGTTATAATTACTTATTTTTCTTTGACAATTGAATATTTGTTTCCGTGATGTGTGGGTATATGCTGGACTATACCGGCAGTGTACCAAAAGTTCTGCTGGAATTGGAAAAGAATACTTCTGGTGACTTTGATATAGTTCAGAAAAACTATTACTATGGCAATCGCTTGGTAATGAGCACTGACAGTAACGATTCAAACCGTCGTTATTATATCCATGACCGCTTGGGCAGTGTTCGCTGCGTAGTTGATGCAAACGCTCTATCTGTTCAGAACAACTACACCTATACCCCGTACGGTGAGGATATCGCAAGCCAGACATCGGAAGCTGTTGAAAATGAAGTTCGTTTTGCTGGGTATAATTATGATGATGGTCTTGGACAATACTATGTATGGGCTAGAGTGTATTCACCGTACATGGCAAGATTTAATGGCTACGACCCCGTTCTCGGCGAATACAAGGAACCGCTAACCTTACACCAATACCTATACTGCTGGAACGACCCGGTTAATGCGGTTGACCCGGATGGGCGTTTCCTTATAAATGATCTTAATGCTTCAACAGGTATTGGGGCTTCATTGTATTCAATGTCAGCTAGTATTGGTGGTAGAGCTATGGCATTTGCAGGAAATCTTTATAATGCAGCTATGTATAGGGCTGTTCAATTACAAATGTTTGTTTATGGAGTATCTGCTGGAAATAGCCAGAATTCTAGTATACTAGCTAGAACGGGAGTTGCAGGTTATACTCGTCATGGATTAAATCAGGCTATTTCGCGAGATGGTGGAAAAGGAGTGTCGCCTGAGGGGATACTTGCTATATTGAGGAATATTTCAAATATAACTGAGCAGAGTGGTGGAAGAAGCAAAATAATGAGCGATTTAGGATATATAGTATTAAATAAATATGGAGATATTATTACTGTAGTAACTTATAGTTCTGATTATATTCGTAATAAATGAAGGGTGTTGAAATGAATAATTTAACTGAAAAAAAGAAAAATCTGCTCAACAAAATTTTACAGAGAAATAATGTTTCATTTGAAATACATAAATATGGTGTCTTAGTGATTGACCAGGATGACAAAAGGAATATAATCCAAGTTTTGGCAAATGAATTTTGCGAGAAAGGTCTAAAAGAAAATGATGAACCAAATGAATTAGGATTAGAGATTGAGGAATTGATTGATATTGTTAATAATTGGTAGCAATATTTATATTTCTTTGACAACTGAATAATGAGTCCAGTCCAGACAAGGTCTGGTGGGATAAGAATGGCTGGCTGACGAGCGATGGTATGCATACCTTTACCTACGATTATGAAGGTAAAATGCAGCTTGCGGTTAGTATTGCCGCCCCGAATAATATGGTCGAATACAAGTATGACCCAATGGGCAATCGTATTGGACGAGTAGAATATGACGCATCTGGCATAGCCAGTGAGCGGAAATATGTTCTGGACTATACCAGCAGTGTACCAAAAGTTCTGCTGGAATTGGAAAAGAATATTTCCGGTGTGTTTGATGTAATCCAGAAGAATTACTATTACGGCAATCGTCTGGTAATGAGTACCGACGGTAATGATTCAAACCGTCGTTATTATATCCATGACCGCTTGGGCAGTGTTCGCTGTGTAGTTGATGTAGATACGCTTACCGTTTATAATAACTACACCTATACTCCATTTGGTGAGGATATAGCAAGCCAGACATCGGAGGCTGTTGAAAACGAAATTCGTTTTGCCGGGTACAATTACGATGATGATCTTGGACAATACTATGTATGGGCTAGAATGTATTCACCGTACATGGCAAGGTTTAACGGATACGATCCTGTACTTGGAAGTTACAAGGAACCTCTTACGTTACATCAATATTTATACTGTTTGAATGATCCGGTAAACCGAATAGATCCCTCTGGCAGGTTTTCTTATGCAGAAGCTGCAATAACTACAGCTGAGGTTGCAATTTTAACAACAATGGCAGCTCAGGCGGCAGAACAAATTGGAGGAAGGCTCAAAGGAAATTTGATATCCAGTGTATTTAAGCATCAGCTATCACTTGCAATTACTATTACTCAAGTTCAGTCTGATATAGTTTTTGGTTCAAAAATTAAGGACGATAAAAGCCTTGATCGTTATTATAAGAGTGTTGAGCATAATCATGGAACAAGTTCTGAAATGCCAGATGGTGAAGGACCACCTGAGAAAGATGATCCAAAATTTAAATGGTGGATAATTGCTAAGATTTTTGAACTATTTTGTGAGTATATGGATAATTAGGGTGGTGAGATGAAACACGAAGACAAAAATAGCATTATAGATAATTTTGAACAATACCTCGTATGTTTGGAGGCGTATAAATCAGGGGATCGTAATTATAAGATAATAAATTGTATTGGAAAAACGCTTTATAGCTGGGCAAGGTACAGAGAAGCATTAAAGTTCTTTAAAATAGGACTTTGGTATTATAAGAATTACTTTTATTTCTTATATTATAAAAGCGAGATTCTTAATAGTCGTAAGATGTTTAAAAAAGCTGTTAAATCTTATGAAAAAGCGATTAAATATTATGACGATAGTGGTGACAAATGGTTTTTGATACTGAAAGAAAATTTAGCAAATAACTATTTTAATATTGGTAAAATTGATAAGGCAAAAATATTATCTGAAGACATTCTTACAAAATACCCCGACAATTTTGTGGCGAACAATATTATCAAAGAAATCAATGGAGAGGTTAATTTTGGAATAAATAATTTTGATTATAAAGCTGACTATAGGTTTTCTGCTTGGATCGATTATGAGGCAAAAACGTTTGGTAACCAAGAAGCGAAGCTTTATTTACGTGTAATCAAATGTCTAAACGGGGCAAATTTGAAATTGCTGGAAGAGGATAAAAATATTTATCCAAGTGATTTTTATTTCAGAGTTTTGGGAGCAACGTTCTATGAGCGTGAGAATTACAAATTGGCAGAGGAGTATTTTAGAAAAGCTGTGGCAGAAAATAGGACAGTAAGTAATTTATCTTTACTTGCAGATTGTTTGGATATGAGTGATGAGCAGGACAATGGTAAAGAGGCTGAACATCTGTACAGGGAAGTGTTGGAGTTAGAGCCTGATAATAATTATGTATTAGGAAGAGTGTCCAGGGTTACTGATGATTGTGATTTTGCACTTCAATGTGTGGAAAAGAACCTTAAATGTAATCCAAAAGATTTTATTTCTTTGTACTGGTTAAGTGAATTATATTTTAATAAGGGAATGTATAAAGAATCTTTAGAAAAAGCTCTTGAAGCAAGATGCAAATGTTGGCAATACAATCCATCTATAATTTCAATGTTGATTGCGAAATGTTATAACAAACTAGGTAGTTTGGAATTAGCTAATGCAGAAGTGAAGCGAGCTGTAATAGAAGATCCATGTAATGAATCTGTAAAAATACTTTTGGATGAAGAAAATTTAAAATCATGATTTGTAATGCACATATAATCAGCTAAACAGTATCGATAGCGGGTATTATGATTTATCCAATGTAGCACTCGACGGCATGGGACGTATAAAGACCGGGGCGGAGAGTATTTATTCTAATTCCGGTACAACTATTGCAAATAGCTTGAGTTATAGCTATGATAGAAGAGGTTCTTTGACAAGTGCAAGTATTGGTAGCTGGAATGGCGGGTATAGTTATAAACTCGATAGTAATATGGATAATCGTACCGAAGCTGGGCTAAGTGAGCCGTTTGAGTACGATTTTGACAACGATGGCACAGACGAGAGTAATATGCTCTCGGAAATTGCCGGGAATCCAATCTCGTGGGATAAAAATGGCTGGCTGACGAGCGATGGTATGCATACCTTTACCTACGATTACGAAGGTAAAATGCAGCTTGCGGTTAGTATTGCCGACCCCAATAATATGGTCGAATACAAGTATGACCCGATGGGCAATCGTATTGGGCGAGTCGAATATGATGCATCTGGCATAGCCAGTGAGCGGAAATATGTCCTGGACTATACCGGCAGTGTACCAAAAGTATTGCTGGAACTGGAAAAGGTTGCCGGGCAGTGGGATATTACCCAGAAGAATTACTATTACGGCAATCGTCTGGTAATGAGTGCCGACGGTAATGATTCTAACCGCAGATATTATATCCACGATCGTTTAGGCAGTGTTCGCTGCGTAGTTGATGCAAATGCTCTATCTGTTCAGAATAACTACACCTATACGCCATACGGCGAAGATATAAATTCTCAGACAGCCGAGACTGTTGAAAATAACATTCGCTACGCTGGCTATCGATACGATAATGACCTGACACAGTACTACTTGTGGGCAAGAATGTACAGCCCATACATGGCAAGGTTCAATGGCTACGATCCTGTCTTGGGAGACTACAATGAACCTCAGACTTTGCATCAGTATTTGTATTGTGTAAATGATCCGATAAACAGGTGGGATCCGAGTGGAAATACATTTGTAGATATTACTTCTTCAATGGCTACACACGCCAAACTTGCATCAAATATGTTTGATGCAGCAAGTAGTGTGAAAGATTTGGCAATGCAGGTTGCTTCAGGAGCATCTTTAGAGAGTATGATGTTATCTGTTGCTTTAGATGTTGGTGGAAATATTATTGAAGGTCCAGGCTTGGACTTAATGAATAAATTTGGAGGGTTTAATTTCTTAAAGAGGTTTACTAAAAAATCTGGGCTAGAAGTTCATCATTTAATTGAGAAAAGATTTGCTGAAGAGTTAGGTTTGGATAAAGGAAAAATGCTTTCAATAATACTTGATCCTAAAGATCATCAGAAAATAACAAATGCATGGAGAAAGATTATTCCTTATGGGTCTGGAACCGTTGGTAAAGAACGAATATTTGAGGCATTTAGAGAAGTGTATAAAGATTGCCCAGAGGTGTTATTAATGTTTGGCTTGTAGGTGGTAAATGAAAATAGTTCATCGTTTTGCGTATAATTTTGGGAAAAATAATATATCTTTATGTAATAAATTAGTTAATGATTTGTGCAACTATGGAATAGAATGTGATATTGAATTATCACCGTTAGTGGTGTTTGATATGGAGGAAGGATGTTGTTATTGGGATGAAGTGATACAACGTGTTAAGGATATTGGTTTTTGTGTTAATTTTATTAAAACAACTTTTTCAAAAAAAGAAATGAGTTCTAAAGATTTTTTTGCATTAGATTCAAGTTGGCATCATGGTTATCCTATGCCTGATGATGATTTTGGGTATAAAAACATAACCTATGATCCAGAAAGTTGCTGTAAGACTTGCTATATCGGTAAAATTCAACAAGCACCATTTCGTATGAGGATTGAACCCCAATGGGGGACTAGGCATGCTATGCAGTTGAACTGGGTTTTTGATGAACTGTTTATAAGGCGTGAAGTTTGGCAGACTCATTTTAGACCTTTAGGAATCGATTGTATACCCGTAATTCATCATAAAAAAAGGATGGAGCTTGAATCTGTAGTCCAACTAAAGATTGATGAAATTTCACCCGTGCCATTGAAATTAGATGGTTTTAATTTAGAAATATGTCCTGATTGTGGCAGGCAAAGGTACGAATGTGAAAACCTTTCTAGAGGTTTTTTTCCTGAGTTTAATAGAAATATGGATTGTGATATTGTCAAGACTAAGGAGTGGTTTGGTTCTGGTCATTCATCCAGTCGTCGTATAATTGTTTCTAAAAAGATTTATCAAATTATTCAGGAAAATAAGCTAAAAGGATTTAGGTTTACCCCTATGGGTAGCCGTGAAGGTATAAAAGATATAAAAATATAACGTAACATTCCAATTATATAGTACCAGAAGGCGTATTTTAATCCTGACGGCACGGTCAGTTGGATAGATTATATTAGAAATGATCTTGGTTGGCTATTAGCTAAGGTATATCCTGATGATACTGCTGTTGGCTATCAGTATGATCTGCTTGGTCGGGTTGAGGCATTCCAGAAGTTGGGGACATCTTATCTGGATGAAGATAATAATGAAGTTCGGGATGTGCTGGCAGAACAGTGGTTTGGCTATGATGCCATGGATAAAATTGTTAGCTGTGGTGATGATAGTGGGCTGGTATATTCGAATATCAGGCAGGGCGACGGTCAGATTTTATGGCAGCATATAGCTCTTGATGGGGAAAACGATCCGAACGGCTGTTATGTTACCGAATTTGGATATGATCGTGCCGGGAGACTTACTACGAGCTTCTGTGGCGAGACAATGGATGATTGGTATTTGAATGTCGCCTATGACGATAATGGCAACCTGGCAACTCTGGACTATATGAGCGGCTTTGGGTTAAGTGGCGACATTACAGCTACTTACGGCTATAATGCAGATAATCAGATAAACAGTATTGACAGCGGGTATTATGATTTAACCAATGTTTCAATTGACGGCATGGGACGTATAAAGACCGGCTCGGAAAGCATTTACACTAATTCCGGCACAACTATTGCAAATAGCTTGAGTTATAGCTATGATAGAAGAGGTTCTTTGACAAGTGCAAGTATTGGTAGCTGGAATGGCGGGTACAGTTATAAACTCGATGGTAATATGGATACTCGTACCGAAGCTGGGCTAAGTGAGCCGTTTGAGTACGATTTTGACAACGATGGCACAGACGAGAGCAATATGCTCTCGGAAATCGCCGGAAATCCAATCTCGTGGGACAAGAATGGCTGGCTGACAAGCGATGGTATGCATACCTTTACCTACGATTACGAAGGTAAAATGCAGCTTGCGGTTAGTATCGCTGACCCCAATAATATGGTCGAATACAAGTATGACCCGATGGGCAATCGTATTGGGCGAGTCGAATATGATGCATCTGGCATAGCCAGCGAGAGTAAGTATGTTTTAGACTATACCGGCAGTGTGCCAAAAGTTCTGCTGGAATTGGAAAAGAATACTTCTGGTGTGTTTGATGTAGTTCAAAAGAATTACTATTATGGCAATATGTTGGTATTAAGTACCGATGGTAACGATTCAAATCGTCGTTATTATATCCATGACCGTCTAGGTAGTGTTCGATGTGTAGTAAATGCTGATAATTTCAACGTGCTGAATAATTATACCTATACGCCATTTGGTGAGGATGTCGCAAGTCAAACCGTAGAGACCGTTAGTAATGACATTCGTTATGCAGGTTATCAGTATGATAATGATCTGTCGCAGTATTATCTTTGGGCAAGAATGTATTCACCGTATATGGCAAGGTTTAACGGATACGATCCTGTACTTGGAAGTTACAAGGAACCTCTCACTTTACATCAATATTTTTATTGCTGGAATGACCCGGTAAATGCGGTTGATCCAGATGGCAGATACTTAATGACTGATGTAATGGCTTCGCAAAGTATTGGTGCGACTTTATATTCAGCCATGGCAAATATTGGGGGTAGAGCTATGGCGTTTGCCGGACGTGTTTGGTTGTCTGCATATGTTAGAGCCGTTACGATGACATATTATGCAGCCCAAATGCAATATGGAACAAATCCTATTACTGTAAGTCGATGGGGAAGGCAAGGTTTGCAGAATGAAGATTGGGTAATTAAAGGAGGAAATAATTTGATAAATTATATTATGACTTTAAAATGGATACCAGGAAATGGGTTCGCTCCATACAATTCTGGAATGTCGTATTCGGTTGATCCTACAACATTACAGAAGGTTGAGGGTTTTTGGGGATTGTTACATACAATGATGGGGCATTATAAGTTTTTTGAATAGTATAACCTTGGTTTGTAATAGGTTTTGTTTTGTAGTTGGTGATTTGGAATATAAATGCAATATTTAGGAATAATATTACTTGGATTCAGTGTTTATGTTATCATTGGTAACTGGGTTTTTTTGTATAAATCAAGTAAGACTAAGAGGTATCATTCTCCTGTACCGTTAGTCGGTCCTGTTGCTTTTGTCTTTGGAGTATTTTTAATTGGTTATAGTGGATTATGGTGGATAGGTTTTATTGTTGACTATGGTACTATTATTGCTTTTATTTCATTGCCTGTTTTGTTTAACGAATATTTTAAAACCTCTAAATATAACCTTGTTAAGCAATTCAATGCAATGAATAGTGGTAGTAAATATGAACTTTTGTTATTTAAAAAAGACATTTTTGTTGTTAGGCTATATTTAGAGCGTGATAAATGTATTAGGCATAGTAAGCCACTACCAACACGAATGTCTTTTGAAGGAATATGGTCTAATAAACATGGTGTTTTAGGTTTTAGTGGTTATGATAGTTTAAGAGAATTTGAGCTAAAAGAAACAACTAATGGATATGTGGTTGTTGAAAAAAATTACCCAGAGACAAGATTTCCGCCATATGACAAACTTGATGGACTAATTTTTGAGGTTTGCGACAATGGAAATTAAAAACGTTAAGGGTGATATACTTAATCAGCCGGTTGAAGTTATTGTAAATCCATGGAATAGAAATATTATTCCATGGTGGCTATTGCTTCCACAAGGTGTTTCAGGTGCAATTAAAAAACGTGCCGGATTGCAGCCGTTTAGGGAATTAGGCAAAGTAGGGGCAATCCCACTTGGTCAAGCAGTATTAACTGGAGCTGGGGAATTATCGTACCAAAGTATAATCCATGTTGCTGGAATTAATATGCTCTGGAGAGCATCTGAAATGTCCATTAGGAACTCTGTTAGAAATGCCATGAGACTGGTTGATGAACATAAGTTTAAATCTGTTGCTTTTCCAATCATTGGTTCTGGTTCTGGCTCTTTTAATAGAAATAAGGCTTTGGGATTTATGTTAGATGAATTTAATGAAATTCAGTCCGATGCTTATGTAATTATTGTTGAATATAATAAATGTAATATTATATCTAAACTATGTTTTGGTAAATAATATAGTTTTATTGATTATACAAAAAATTGAGAGGTTGTTGAAAATTGTATTGTTAAAATGGTTAAGTAGAATAAATCGAAAAGAAGATAGACTTTTTCAAAGAAAAGTAAAAACTATTTTTAGAAATATAATGCAAAAATATGATTTTAATAAGACATCATTTTTGTATTATGATCATGGTTTAGGTGGTGGTGAATTAAGATTGTTTTCAGATAAATTAGTTTTAAAGATTGATAGAGATCCAAGAGATAAAATGTATTGGTTTTCACTTGGGCCAAAAGATGGTAAGTTATTTATATATTATATTGAGCACTATCTAGATTTGCTTTCTGAAGATAACCATGAATTTATCGATGAAATATTGGCTGACAAAAAACAAATTGATATTTTTATTCATAATTTCCAGCTTACCGATGAACAATTAGCTTTTTATGTTGAACTGATTGATAGGTATTATGATAGATTTATCGCTATGTTTCAAGAAGATGTTTAAACCCCTCCCCATAGTCTAGACAAAAATCTTGCTAATTTAAGGTGGACTTTTCCATTGCTTCCGGGGCTGTTGACCCGGAAGGAGCCCGGAGGGCGACTGGAGGGGCGACAGCCCCGGAAAACGCTTCCCGTGGGGTGCTGTAACCCAGTGACTCATGCAGCCGCTGCCGATTGTAAAATTCAAAATATCTGCTCAAGCCTAACGTCGCTTCCGCTACCGTCTGGTAGTCCTTCATATATACTTCCTCGACCTTCACCGATCGCCATAATCGCTCAATAAATATATTGTCAAAGGCTCTGCCTCTGCCATCCATGCTTATCTTTATCTTGTTTTTCTTCAATACGTCTGTAAAACCCGTCGAGGTAAACTGGCTGCCCTGATCTGTATTAAATATCTCAGGTTTGCCCTGTTCCAAAGCTCTTTCCAAAGCCGTTATACAAAAATCCGGCTCCAGGGTTATCGACAATTCCCAGCTCAGCACATAACGGCTGTACCAGTCCATTACCGCCGTCAGATACAGCCAGCCGTGATACATCCGAATGTAGGTTATATCTGATGACCAGACCTGGTTTACATGGTCTATTGTCACATTATTCAGCAGGTACGGATATATCTTATGCTTTTTATCCGGCTTGCTCAAATTACGCTTATTGTGCGGATATATCGCCTCTAAGCCCATCTGCCGCATCAGACGGCGGACTCGTTTCTCGTTCACCTGACAGCCTTCTCGACGCAGCCATTCGGTCATTTTAGGAACTCCGTAATACGGCGTTCTCATATACTGCTCATCCAGCAGACGCATCAGATTGCGATTATATTCACTTTCGCCCTGAGGACGGTAATACAAACTGCTTCGGCATAATCCCAGCAACTCGCACTGACGGCTGATCGATAAAGTCTTATGCTCCGGCTCTACCGCCTGACGCTTCTGTTCAAGTGTCAAGTCCAGATTTTTTTTTGAGCCAGTCGAGCTCTACCGTCAACTGACCTATCTGCTTATACAAATTATCAACCAGCTCCTGCTGATCCTGGGCTGCCTGATCCCGATGCCGGGAAAATACCTCCGGCATCGAATCTGTTAATTGCTTTTTCCACTTGGTTATCTGGTTGGGATGTACCTGAAATTCCTTGGACAATTCCGCCAGAGTCTTGTCGCCCTTGACCGCAGCCAATGATACCTTAACTTTGAACTGAGTGCTGTGATTCCTACGCTTGCCTTTCATAAAACGTGTCTCCTGAAATACTTATACCTTCTTCGGCTTATTCCAAAAGTACACCTTATTTTTTACCTATTTTGCGCCCAGTTTCCGGGGAGTATTATAAGGATATGTTGATCTTTGGGGTAGAGATAAGATTAATGCTTTAGAAGAAGCTTACATTGTAACTCATGACGCTAATAGTGGGATAGTTGTTAAAACAACATGCGAACCAATGATTGCCGATGGTAATATTGACAGTATTTCTGATTATGTATTCAAGCAACCAATGTACGAAATAATAGGACACAATACATTTATGCACGAAACACATCAACCTGGAGTGAGGGGGGGGGAATGTACCTACCTTAGAATATCATCGTAAGTGGACCTGAAAATGGAGGTATCTAGAATACTGTTTGAAGTGAATATAATCATAATTGATTAGATGGAAAAATAAATGAGGGCTAAACCTTTTTTGTTCAGAATTCCAGGGCAAGTTCATTTGATAATATTTGGGCTTTGTTGGCAGTGTTGGGGTTGGAGATTGGTTTTATTACTAGAGAGCATTTGTGTTTGCCGGGCAAAATTGCTTGTTTGACTTCTCTTGGCATGCCGAAAGCGAAATCTTTCTGATATTTAGATACTGTATCTTCTAACAGAAAATATTCCTGATTAGCAATTTTGAGATAGCAGGCGAATTGTTTATAGGTGCCAATCCACTTTGAGGATGAAAAGTTTACACTGCACATGTACAGGTCGTTTTGAGTGTTGTTTACGCAACTGCCAACAGGCTCATAGGCGAAAGAAACGGTTGGACCGCTTCCCGGCCAGAACAGGGTAATATAAGTCAATGCAACAAGCAGCGAACAAATAGCCAGTTCTTTTTTGGCCTCTATAAAAAGAGCTTTAATATGTTCTAGTCGTTCATGCATAATCTGATCTTAATTACCACCTGTATTAACACTTTCGATATATAAGTTTTCGGCAAATAAACGTGAAAAAGCCGATTTTATTGTTAGTTTTTCGTCAGCTATCTAATCTTATTTTAATAATAATTGTAACCTGCTACAAGCAATAGCTTTATAGCACAGGATGGAAGGCAATAATAATTATTTCTGATTTTGCAGTGAGCAAATTAACTTATTATTGGGACGTTAAATGGTACGGTTAGGCTGTATGATTTATTTTGACCGGTTGTGTTAATTGGCTTATAATCCTAAGTGTTTAGTAATATGTATTTAACGTCAAACTTAGTGGGAAACGATAGTTTTGATCATGAGAAATAAAGTGGAAGCGGTATTATTCGATTTTGGCGGCACGCTGGATTTCGATGGTGTTGACTGGTTTACCAGGTTTTATGACTATATATCAGGTTATGCCGGAGATTTAGTGCTGGATAAGCCAAAGTTTTTCGGTACGATGAAACGGTCAGCAGTGGAAATGACTGATATGGCTGATATTATGTCTTTGAATATTGACCAGACAGTTGTCCGATGGATGGAAAATACCCATAGAATAATAATGGAAGACCCCTCCGGCGATGATGGTCTTATACAGATAGCAGAGCTGTGGGACCCGTACCAGGTTGCGGCTGATTTTATGTCAGATTCCCATGAATATCTCAAGCGAAACTTTGATATTCTCAGCAAGCTTAAGCAAAGCTACCGCTTAGGCTGTATAAGTAATAACTGGGGTAATATTGAAGGCTGGTGCAAGCAGGTGAATTATTCTGACTTTTTTGAAGTTATGATCGATTCGGCTCTGGAGAAGTCTGTCAAGCCTGATCCGGTCATATTTCAGGCTGCTATTGAAAGAATGAACCTTGATCCGGCAAAAACGGTATATGTGGGTGACAGGTATGATGCGGATGTACTTGGGGCTAGTGGCGTAGGAATGCGTCCGCTGTGGCTAACAGGCGGCACAGAGCAGATCGAAGCAGATATTGTCTATATGGACTACAGGCTGAGGCAGGCAGAATATACTGTAAAACCTGCCATTATAAGGAGTCTAACCGATGTTTTTCAAATATCAGAACTTTTCTAACTTAAATACTGGGGCACCGTTCTCTATGGCAGTAAAGCCCTTGACCGGCCTTGGCGGCATTCTTGTAGTGCTTGGCTTATTGATCACCGCTTATCCGGAGCTGTTTGCCGGGCTGGTAGCGTTTCTGCTTTATTTCATTGCTGCTATATGTTTCTTCCTGGCCTTCAAAATATGGCGAGTAGGGAGGGTTTTCAGGGATGCAGCTCAAGGGCCAGAGCCGCAAAGCTCAGATTCTGTTAAGGTTGACGTTACTGTTATAGAGTAGTTTTTACTTTTTCCAGCTTATGCTGGTATTGTCATACAATTATTGTATATATTATAAACTATGACAAAAAACTGCCAATTTGGCATGGTTTTCGGGTGAGTTTGTTGGGTGTTGTTTTTAAGGTTTTGTCAATAAAGATTTTATGGTAATTGGCACGCCGCTTGCATTGTATCTCCTGAGTGAATTAAAAAAAACATGATATGACAGGAGAGATTATCAGATGCGATTTGAAAAAATGACAGTAAAAGCTCAGCAGGCCCTGGCAAATGCCCAGGAGCTTGCCGTAAACAGTTCTCATGGTCAGTTAACTCCATTACATTTGCTGGCTGCATTGCTAAATGAAGAATCCGGCGGCCTGGTAAAGCCATTATTCCAAAGATGTGGCTACAATATTAGCCAGATCACCGCTATGGTTTTGAGTGAGCTGGAAAAGCTTCCACAGGTTAGCGGCTCATCTCAATTGGCAGCAGATCAGCAATTTAATCAGGTTATGATATATGCCAATCGTTATGCTGATAAATTCAAGGACGAGTATCTTAGTACAGAACATATCATTCTGGCATTAGCTGAAGTAAAAAGCACCGCTTCAGAGTTATTGGCAGTTAATGCCGTAAAGGTTGGTGAGCTGCTTACTGCTTTGAAAGATATTCGCGGCGGGCAGAAGGTAAACGACCCAAATCCGGAAAATAAGCTTCAGGCTTTGGAAAAATATGGTATTGATCTGGTAGAATTGGCCCGTCTGGGTAAGCTGGACCCTGTGATCGGGCGTGATGAGGAGATCCGCCGTTGTATACAGGTGCTTAACCGCCGTACTAAGAATAATCCAGTACTGATAGGTGAGCCTGGTGTTGGTAAAACTGCTATTGTAGAGGGGCTTGCCCAGCGAATTGTTAATGGCGATGTACCTAAAGGCCTGCAGGATAAAAAAGTCATCGGCCTTGATATGGGAGCCCTTATTGCCGGAGCCAAGTTCAGGGGCGAGTTTGAAGATCGTCTTAAAGCGGTTCTAAATGAAGTGCAGAGTTCTGATGGCCAGATAATACTTTTTATTGATGAGCTTCATCTGGTAGTTGGTGCAGGCAAGACAGATGGTGCAATGGATGCCAGCAATCTGCTTAAACCAGCTCTGGCACGCGGCCAGCTGCGTTGTATAGGTGCGACAACTCTGGATGAGTATCGTAAGTATATTGAAAAAGATGCGGCTCTGGAAAGAAGGTTCCAGCCTACGATTGTAGAAGAACCTACCGTTGAGGCTACCGTTGCTATTCTCCGAGGTCTCAAGCATAGGTATGATACTCATCATGCAGTGCGTATAACAGATGGTGCACTCGTTGCAGCAGCCAATTTAAGTAATCGATATATTGCTGACAGGTTTCTGCCGGATAAGGCTATCGATCTTATAGACGAAGCGGCTTCCAGATTGCGTATTGAAAATGATACTATGCCTGCCGAGCTGGACCAGCTAAGACGCGATATAGTTCAGCTGCAGATTGAACGTGAAGCTCTAAAGCTTGAAGCAGACGAGGCTTCTCGGAAACGATTGGATAAGGTGGAGTCTCAGCTGGCTGAGCTGGAAGAGGAAAACTCTAAACAGACATCACGCTGGGAAGCAGAACATGGCTTGCTTGACAAGATCAAAACTCTTCAGGAACAGGCGGATGATGTGAGGAACCGCTTTGAACAGGCCCAGCGAATTGGTGATCTGGAAACTGCTGCACGTTTGAAGTATAGTGAACTTGTTGAAATAGAAAAGCAGCTTGCCGAATATGAAAAGATGGAGCAGTCCAATGCGTCAACTGAGAAAAAGACAGTAACAGAGGAAGTTACTCCTGAGGATATTGCCGAGGTTGTTTCAAAGTGGACTGGTATCCCGGTGAGTTCACTGCTTTCAGGGGAAAAGGAAAGACTTCTGCAGATGGAAACTTTGCTGAAGAATCGGGTTGTCGGTCAGGATACCGCGGTAAAAGTTGTTAGTGATGCGGTAAGACGCAGCAGGGCAGGGCTGGGAGATCCAAACCGTCCGATCGGAAGCTTTATTTTCCTGGGGCCAACGGGTGTTGGTAAAACCGAACTCTGTAGAGCTTTGGCTGAATATCTATTTAATGATCAGCAGGCAATGGTTCGTATCGATATGAGCGAGTTCATGGAAAAGCACAGCGTTTCACGGCTAATAGGTGCCCCCCCGGGTTATGTTGGCTATGAACAAGGTGGTGTACTTACTGAAGAAGTCAGACGTCGTCCGTACTGTGTGATTTTACTTGACGAACTGGAGAAAGCTCACAGTGATGTATTCAATATACTGTTGCAGGTTCTGGATGATGGTCGATTGACCGATGGTCAGGGACGTACAGTTGATTTTAAGAATACAATTATTATTATGACTAGTAATCTTGCCGGCCAACAGATACTCGAGCTTAATAATAATGATGCCGAGCAATGGGAGATAGAGGCAGTAGTAAACGATGCACTGAAAGCCCATTTCCGTCCGGAATTTCTTAATCGTGTTGATGAGACAGTTGTGTTTAATCCTCTGAACAAAGACGATCTGTATAAGATCACTGATATTCAGCTGGCTATTCTTACTGAGCGGTTACGAGATCGGAAGATCGAAATATCAATGACAGATGCCGCTCGAGACCTATTACTTGAAGAAGGGTCAAATATGGATTATGGAGCCAGACCGCTTAAACGTGCAATAAGGCATAAACTGGAAAATGCTCTGGCAATGGAAATGCTGGAAGGCAGTATCCTGGATGGGGATCATATTGTTATTGATGCCTCCGGACATAATTTCAGTTTTGTAAAGCAATAAAGTGTTGATAGTTAATTGTTTCATTAGACATAAAGGGCAGGCCGATAACAGACCTGCCCTTTATTTTTCATTACACGGCTATCACTGTTTTTTTGAAGTTGGCATAAACCAACTGTAAAAAGCTGGTATAACAAATAAGGTTAATATTGTTGATGAGGCAAGCCCAAAAACAACAACGACAGCTAATGGCCGCTGCACTTCTGCTCCAATGCCATTGCTTAGTAATAGTGGCATAAGGCCAAGAATAGTAGTGATAGAGGTTATCATTACAGGACGAAATCTCTGATGGCAGCCGTTAATAACTGGAATTGGATCGCCTTCCTGACGCAGCTGGTTTATGCAGGTTACAAGTACAATACTGTCCTGTATTGCTATTCCAAACAGTGCGATAAAGCCAACTGCTGCCGGTACAGATAAATATTCACCAAGGAAGTACAGCCCAAATATTCCTCCAATAAGGGATAGTGGAATATTTACCATTATAAGTAGAGCACTTGCGGTAGAACCGAAAGCAAGATATAGCATTAGGAA
Source organism: Sedimentisphaerales bacterium (assembly GCA_963667715.1). Taxonomy (GTDB): domain Bacteria; phylum Planctomycetota; class Phycisphaerae; order Sedimentisphaerales; family SM23-30; genus JAFGDI01. The sequence goes on from OY763926.1 coordinate 1,143,719, forward strand.
TATTCCGGCAATTATTGCAGGTACTATTATTGAGAGCCTGGTCATAGCTCTTACCTGATTTTCAAACTGCCCACCATATTCGATATAATACCCGTCGGGCAGTTTTACTTTTTTGTCAATTACCTCTTGTATGTCAGCAACAACACTGCCCAGGTCGCGGTTTCTAACATTACCCTGAATGATCCACCGCCGTTGATTATTTTCTCTATTGATCTGGATTGGTCCGCTATGCTGGCGAATGTCAGCTACTTCAGAAAGAGGTATTTTGGTGCCGATAGAATTTTCTACAAGCAGCCCTTCAAGTTTATTGATCTCATTTCGGAAGTTTGGCAGATATCGCACTTGTATGTCATATCTGCGGTCATTGATATATATCTGATCAATGACTTTGCCGCCAATAGCAGTTTCAACCAGCTGCATGACCTGGTCGGTATTAACACCATAACGGGCACATTTTTGCCTATCTGCAATGATTTGTATTTGAGGTTGTCCATAGCTTTGTTCAAGAGAAAGGTCTGCCAGTCCTGGAATATTGTCAATTGTATTACGTATTTCCTGGGCCTTGCTTTGCAGTATTTCAAGATCACTGCCAAAGAGTTTTATAGCTATCTGTGCTTTTACTCCCGAGAGTAGTTCGTCAAAAGCATTCTGAATAGGCTGCGTAAAGTTCAGCTGTATGCCGGGATATTGAGATAACTGATGAGAGAGTTCCTCAATAAGTTCTATTTTAGTTTTGTGCTCACCTGTCCATTGATTTTGAGGCTGCAGCTCAAGATGTATTTCTGCATAGTTTACAGGGTGGGGGTGGCTGCCGGCTTCTGGTCTTCCGACCCTTGATACAACTTCTTTAACTTCGTTGTGAGCAATTATTCTTGTTTCGAGATCCTGGACAGTTTTTACAGCTTTCTCGAGTGATATAGATGGTGCCATTGTAACACCGATGAGTATAGAGCCTTCCTCAAGAGTTGGTATAAACTCATTACCAATATGCGGTAGAGTTATTATACTGGCAGCTAAAACCAGTAAAACCAGCAAAAGAACTAATAATGGTTTTCGTACAGAATAAAATAGAAGTGGATCGTGAAGCTTCTGCAAAAAAGTGAAAATAGCTGATTCTTTATGCTCTTTTACATGTAGTAGGTAACTGGACAGCGGCGGTACAATAACTATGGCATATAGCAGAGAGCCCAGCAGTGCAAAACATAAGGAATATGCCATAGGAGCAAACATTTTACCTTCTACACCTTCAAGAGAGACAATCGGTATAAAAACTATTATTACAATGAGAAGAGAAAATATAATAGGTCGAGCTACTTCCAATGCAGCGTCCATAATAATATCAATCCTGCTGCGTATTTTATCGCTGCTCTGCTGACTAAGATGACGATATATGTTTTCAACCATTACAATGGCACCATCAACCAGCATACCCATTGCGATCGCGATACCGCCAAGTGACATAAGGTTAGCTGAAATTCCGGCATAACGCATAAGAATTACGGCGATAAAGGCACTGAACGGTAGCGAAAAAACAACAATTACAGCTGTTCGTAAGTTGCCTAGAAAAATAAGTAGGGTAACAGCCGCCAGGACAGCACCGATAAGCAAAGCTGTTTTTACTGTTGATGTGGCTTTCTGCACCAGTTCTTGCTGTTGGTAGTATGGAACGATACTAACCCCACTAGGCAGTGATTTTTGTATAGTGGGCAATTTAGCGTATAGATCTTTAATGACTTTGGATGTGTTTTGGCCATAAAGCTGCATTACAATGCCGGATACTACTTCTTCTGAGCCATTATGGCTAACTACACCTCTTCTAACGGCTTTGCCAAATTTTACCTGAGCAATATCTGCTACTCTTATAGGTGTACCATCAACGCTTTTTAGTGTGATGGCCTCTATGTCTTCAATACTTTTTAAAAGCCCTATTCCGCGTACAAGATTTTCCTCCTGATCGGTAACAATATATTGGCCGCCTACATTACTGTTGTTGGCTGTTATTGTTTGTGTAACATCTGAAAGAGCCAGATCATACTTAAGCAGTTTATCAGGGTCTATGTTTACCTGATATTGCAGAACATGACCGCCGATAGAAAGAATATCGGTAACGCCTGCTACCGTTTGAAGCTGACGCTTGACTTGCCAGTCGTTTATATCGCGAAGATATGACATATGATCTTTGCCCTGAGTATCAACACTATCATCTATATCAAGATAGTAGATAAACACCTGGCCCAGCCCCGTGGAAATTGGACCCAGTGTTGGTTTCTCCGGCAGATCTGGTAGCTGAGTTATGGCCTTGTTAAGACGTTCAGCTACCAACTGTCGGGCAAAGTATATGTCAATATCATCATTAAAATATACATAGACAACAGACATACCAAATGCCGAAGTAGATTTTATCTGTTTTATGCCAGGTAATCCGTTCATTACAGATTCAACGGGGAAAGTTATGATACGTTCTACTTCCTCTGGTGCCATGCCGTCGGCTTCAGTAAAGACAGGTACCATTACTGGCGAAATATCAGGGAAAGCATCAACCGGAAGCTGCTGATACTGGAAAGAGCCAAATCCGATTGTGAATAGAATAGCTAGTACGACCATCAGGCGGTACTTCAATGATATATTAATTAGTTTTGTGTGCATTTTATACTCTCTTTTTATATGTATCAGCATAACCTTTGGTTATCTGCTGGTTAGTATAGTTTCACTGATGAGGATTAATGGCCATGGCCGGCATGACTATCAAGAGTGCTGGTCACTATTTTAGCCTTGAGATCAAAAGCTCCGTCGGTAACAACTATTTCTCCAGGAGCCAATCCAGAAAGTATTTCAATATGGGTGCTGTTACTGTTGCCGGTGATTACTGGACGTAGTTCGTATTGGCCATCCTCTTTTACAAAAACAGAGTTTTTCCCTTCCACATTTTGAATAGCCTTTCTCGGGATGACGATATCACGTATGTCCTGGTGTGTATTTACAGATGCTTTTACAAACATTCCCGGCTTGAGAGCTCCGCTATTGCTTATAATTACCCTTGCGACAGCAGTTCTCGTGGCATTGTCAAGTATTGGGCTTATATAACAAATATTACCGTCAATATTGCCTGCGGCATATGTTATAGTGCATTTTTGCCCTGTATTAATATCTGGCAGATCCTTACTAAATACTTCAAGGTCGACCCATAAAGTTGAAAGGTCAGCGACTGTGAAGGCTGTATCATTTTCACTGAGTCTTTCACCAGTTGTAATATGTTTATCTATGATTGTTCCATTTGAACCGGCTTTCAGTGGATACCAGCCAAGTTTAGTAAAAGTTTCAGGAGCTGGCAGTGAATTATTTGCCTTTTCTTCTGAAATCGCATCAACCATCTTGTGAAGGTTATCAATGTCTTCTGGATTTTGCCCTAGAACATATAGAATACGTTCTATCCCTTTTAATACAATATGCTGTCGCTGCAGGTTAACCTGAGATTCTATATGATCTTGCTTTACCTGAAATTCCAGAGTATTCAATAAAGACAGATATTCTGCCTGGGTAGACTTATGGGTGTTCTCAGCGTTAATGTACTCCTGTTGGCTGGAGATATTCTGTTCGTAAAGTTTTTTCTCTCTTTGAAAGATCGTTTCAGCTGATACATAGTCTGCATAAGCTTTAACTAATGCCTTATGGTTATCGCCAGCTCCTGGAGTAGTTAGATTTTGCAGGTTGTCGAGTGAGTGTGGGGCATTTTTAAGAAGCTCTATGAGTTTTAGGGTGTTGTCCTTAACCGTTTTTATTCTTTCCAGAAGAGCTTCGCTACAGCCTATCTCGGCAAGAGTTTCCATGTATCTTACTTTTGTTTCAGCAAGCTCCATACTTTCCAGCCAGGCAAGAGTGGCGTCTTTAGCCACAACATCTCCAAGTTGATTGTTAACTTTGCGTACAATACCAGATGTCATCGGAACAATATGAGCAAGGTTATCTTCATTTATACTTACCTGACCAGTAAGTTCAATAGGCATGGATATTTCACCCTTATCTGCGACAATCGTTTTTAGGCCAATAAGCTTTTCGCTGAATTCGTCAAGTGAGATCGAGTGTTCGTGATCATGTTCTGCTTCAGATTCGTGGTCGTGCTCTTCATCTTCGCTGTGGCCATCAGATTCATGATCAAGATCGTGAATTTCTGTTTCGATGTGATCATGGTCGTCATGTAGGTCGTTAGTTTCACTAAAACAAAGAGTAGCAAACAAGCATATCATAGTAATTAGTGTCGAGTATGTAATTGTTAAATATGTATTATTTTTCATTCTGAACTCACTTTCAATTATTGTTAAGAGATTCGCCAATCAGGCACTCTATTTTGGTTTTGATAATATGGTATTCTGCCAGTGCGTCAATGTAATCATCTTTTGCACTAAAAAGAATCTTTTGCGAGTCTAACAGATCAAGGTAGCTTGTCTTCCCGTTTTCATAGGAAGTAATGCTGGCATTGAATAGTTTTTCAGAATCAGAGAGTATTGTTTCTTTGATCGTTTTAACTCTATCTATAGCATTTTCTAGTTCCATGTATGAGCGATTAAACTCATTGACTAACCAGTTGTATGCAGCTTCCTTCTGGGTTTGTACTTTGCTAATGTTGGTCTGAGCCTCTTTTTGCAGGTTCTTATTGTATTTACTGCTATTAAGGGGGATTGACAGGCCGACAATAAAAGCAGTGCTGTCAGATTCATTTATGTGCTTGAGACCGCCGCTAATAGTAATATCTGGCAGAGCCTGAGCATTAGCGAGGTTTCCCCGGATAATTTGCATTTGAACTTCAGAAGCCCAGTTTATCATTTCTGGGTTGTTCTCCAGTTTTGCCAGTAGTATATTTTGAGAAAGGATCTCTGTAATTACATCCAGATCGCCGTTAATGGCTATCATTCCATCTGGCGATGGCTGCCAACAGTTTTGTAGTTTGGTCTTGCTGTATTTTAATCTATTTTCTAGATTTTGATATTCCAGCAGGGCCCTTGAGTTATCAATTGCTGCTTTTGCAATAGCCAGGGGGCTGTCTTTGCCGGAGTTTACTCTTTTCTCTATCATAGCTTTTATTGCCATAGAATTTGATATCTGTTCTTTGGCAATAGCTGCTTTTTCTGCCATATATAAAGCTTCAATATAGTTTTGGGTTACTTCTTGTATAACAGATAACCTTTGGGCGAGGTAGGCTGTTTCTTCTATCTTTGTTCTGTAGCTGGATACTTGTTGTCTTAATGCAGTTTTATTTCCCAGTAATAATTGCTGGTTTAGCTGCAAAGTAGTTTCAGCTGAGTTAAAAGCTTTTAGATGTTTGTTGCCGCCGAAATTCTCAACCTCTATATCAAGTTCGGGCCTAACGCCTATACCAGCCTGTTTTTCATTTATTCTGGCGATTTCAATATTGTAATTATATTCTTTCAATAAGGGACTGTATTGCAGGGTTAATTCAATTGCCTGCTGTAAGCTAATGTCAGCCATTTCATGTGTTTCTGTGTCTTGCTTTGCATATCCGGGTGATATATACGCGCAGAGAAACAACAGGATAAATATGTTTTTCATACTTGTTTCCTTGTTAAAACTTGGAATATTCGGACAGAGTACTTCTGCCTTTGCTAAATAAAATGGATAAGTCTATGCAGAGAGAACTGCTTAAAGGGGAAGTTCAGGAGAGCAGGACAATACTATTAAGTGGCAGGTGAAATTTGTACACTTGAGTATTTTCCGGGATGCTAAAAATAACATTATTTTGTAGGCAGGTATATGTGAAATTGCTCAGCGGGGAAAGAGTAGCGATTATACTACTGTATTTTACCGGTTTAATAAGTTCGTGTATTACAAACATATCTTCACAGGGACTGCACGGGACGTCAGAAATACTATTGTCAGTATGATGTTCGATATGGCCGGAAAAGGATATATGGTCGCAATGATTATGCATTACAGGTTCGAAAGCCTGATGGTTACCGTGCCCATGGCAAATAACCATGCTATAGCCAGTGAAGGGCATGGTCATTATGATAAGCAAACATATTATTGTTTTTACAGTTTCGGTCATATCTTTTATCCTGTAGAATAGATAATAGCTATTTATTGCTTAATAGTCAATATTGCATATGAAAGTTGTTCTATTGTTTTAACACTATTGGGAGTAAGTTGTTATGAATAAAAGTATTGTTTGTTTCCTATGTTTTTTGTTAGTTATTTGTAATTGTGTACCGGCCGGTGATACTGATTGGGAAATACGGGTAAATTCTGTCGGTTATCGGACAGTACAGAGTAAGCTAGCTGTAATGGTCAAACCATGTGACTCGTATTCTATAGTAAACTCTGATGATAATTCAGTTGTATATTCTGGTGGTGTTACTGGGCCTGAGTATCAGAAAGATATTAATCAGCAGGGTTGGATTGCCGATTTTTCTGAATATGCAATTCCTGGCAGGTATTATATTACTGCCAAAGGCGGTGGACGTTCCGTAGACTTTACTATTGCAGATGATGTATACCAGCAACCATTAACAACTGCGATGCGAGGTTTTTATCTCTGGCGATGTGGTTGTGCTGTTTCTGGCGAGTATAATGGAAATATCTATTCTCATGCTCCATGTCATATGTCTGATGGCTGGTTGGACTACACAGGATTGAGTAAGAAAAGACATGATGCCTGCGGAGGCTGGCATGATGCGGGTGATTATGGCAAGTATGTGGTTAATGCTTGCTTTACAATTGGGGTGTTGTTTAATGCCTGGGATCATTTTGGCGATAAATTATCCGATCTCAAATTGGATGTTCCAGAAGCTGAGTTTGTTTGCCCGGATTATCTCAATGAGTTAAAATGGGAGCTTGACTGGCTATTAACCATGCAGTACCCAGATGATAGTGGCCGTGTATCTCATAAGCTGACGGCGTTGAATTTTTCCGGATTTGTTATGCCGGAAGCCGATCTGCAGAAGCGATATCTTACCGAGTGGTCATCAGCGGCAACCGCTGACTTTGCGGCAGTTATGGCGATGGCGGCTAGAATATATAAACCATTCTCTACTGAGTATTCAGCTAAATGTTTGAAAGCAGCAGAGTTAAGTTATAATTATTTGAAAGCTTATACAGAGGATAAATTGTTTGTACAGGGTGAGTTTTCTACCGGCGGCTATGAAACGTCCGATTGGGATGATAGGCTATGGATGGCAGCAGAGCTATGGCGAACTACCAGGGAAAAGCAGTATCTGGTTGATTTCGAAAAACGAGCTGCATATCTTGGTAGGGCCCATATTGATGCTTGCGGCTGGGGCCAGCTCTCGGCATTAGGGATCATAAGCTATTTGCTGGATGAAAGCAGTTGTAAAAATGCAGATTTAACAAACAGGCTATGGCATGAGATGGTTGCTGTAGCAGATGGAATTGTTAAAACTGCCGATAATGATATTTACGGCAGGGGACTGGGCGGTAAGTATTATTGGGGCTGTAATGGTACGATAGCTGGCCAGGTGTTACTACTTTGGACTGCGTATCAGCACCAACCAAATAGTAAATACCGCAGTACAGCTGAAGATAATATATCTAACCTTCTGGGCAATAATCAATATGGACGCAGTTATATCACCGGTATTGGGATTAACCCTCCAATGCATCCTCACGACAGAAGAAGTGGTGCAGATGGTATCAATGCACCGTGGCCGGGTTACTTGGTTGGAGGAGGCCATACGGCTACTGACTGGATAGATCAGCAGGGAGACTATCGCACTAATGAAATAGCCATAAACTGGCAGGGGCCACTTGTTTATGCTTTTGCTGCATTAGATAGCTGGGACAAGTAACGCGGATTGAATATTTAAAAAAGAAAAAACTCCGCATAATGTCAGGTTATGCGGAGTTTTCTATATTATATCAGTAAGCATAAAAACTTACTGTGGATAACTTGAATTAGCCAAGCTGGATACGGATAAACTTAGTTACTGTTAGTTTGCCGCCAACTGCTTTGCTAGTCTGGTCTACCAGCTGCTGAACTGAAATCTTGTCATCTTTAACGAAAGGCTGTTCCAGCAGAACGATTTCGCTGAACCATTTGTTGATTTTACCCTTAACAATGTTTTCGATAATGTTTTCAGGTTTGCCTTTAACCTGTTCGCGGGCAATGTCTTCTTCCTTCTTAACTACTTCAGCATCGATCTCATCGCGATTAACTGAGCTTGGATTCATTGCTGTGATATGCAGGGCGATATCTGATGCCATAGATTTTGTCGCATCAGCAGAAGCTGCAGCATCGTTTTCAGCATCGATCTGGATCATAGTAGCCACTTTACCATTATGGTGGATATAAGTGTAGATCAGGCCAGCGCCTTCAATCTGATACCTAGCGAAGTTACCCAAAGTAGTCTTTTCGCCAGTCTGGCTAACAAGATCATTAACCAGATCACCAACAGTGCGACCATCAACTGGAAGAGCTGCCAGGGCGTCAGTGTCAGCTGGAGTAGATTCACAAGTAAGAAGAGCTTCGCCCATCTTCTCAGTAACAACACCAAAGTTATCATTCTTTGAAGTGAAGTCAGTTTCACAGCACAGAGCAGCCAGGATAGCTGTTTTGCCGTCTGCTGTAGACTTGCTGCTGATTCTACCTTCGTTGTTAGCTCTTTCGCTGCGTTTTTCCATAACGGCCATGCCCTTTTTACGAAGCATTTCAACGGCCTTTTCGATATTACCATCGTTCTCAATGAGAGCTTTTTTACAGTCCATCATAGACTGACCTGTAATATCCCTGAGTTCTTTAACCTGTGCTGCAGTAACTGCCATATTGTTAACTCCTTGATATATAAATACTTTTATTTGTATAGAAAAATAAAGCGGTGGATACGATTGGTTACGAATCTCACCGCTGTTATAAGCTTTAATAGATTACAGTAGGAAAGCTTCTTATTGAGCGGCTTCTCCGCTGGTTTCAGCCATCTGTGAAGCACTCAGTCTGCGAGAACGACCTTTAGCTATAGCAGCATCAGCAGCGTCAGCTTTCTTCTGTTCTTCCAAACCAGCTTTTCCTGAGGCAACTGCACCTGATATTTCGCTAAGGATGATATCAATTGCTTTCATTGCATCGTCATTACCTGGGATAGGAATATCGATCTCATCAGGATTGCTGTCTGTATCCATCAGGCAGATTGTAGGAATCTTGAGCTTTCTGGCTTCAGCAATTGCAAGATGTTCCTTCATTGCGTCAACAATAACCAGACAGCCAGGCATACGATTCATATTACGAATACCTTCAAGGTTTGTCTTGATCTTGTTAAGTTCGCGACGAAGTGTTGATTCCATCTTCTTGCTCTGAGCAGCCAGCAGACCTTGTTCTTCCATGGTCTCAAGCTCTTCCAGGCGGGCAAGACGCTTACGGATAGTACCAAAGTTAGTCAGGGTACCACCCAGCCAGCGTTCTGAAACATAAGGCATACCACATGCAGCAGCATGAGTAGCTACTGAGCTGCGTGCCTGACGTTTGGTGCCTACAAAGAGGACATCTTTGCCAGTTGCAACCACACTCTGAATGTACTTCTGTGCACGTACCAGACCTTTGATAGTTTCTTTAATATCAATAATATGAATGGAATTACGAGTACAGAAGATATATGGCTTCATCTTCGGATTCCATCTGCCAGCACGGTGTCCAAAATGGATACCGGCATCGATAAGAGCGCGGACTGTATTATTATCCAAGTCTTAACCTCCAGGTTTTGTGTTTCTAACCTACTTAATAATCAATTACTTACTGTAACATAAACTGTACCATTGCAATGCAATGAGTCTCATATACTATATTTAATGGCTATGTATGTCAAGGTATTTTTCTCATCTTCACAAATTAATAATTGGAAATTATATTTATTATCAGCTTTTTCTGCAAGTTAATACATTGAGAACTTTTTACCGGATATTATTTTAATAATTAAGCTCTTGATAATAATATGCTTCGTTTAGTTGTTGAAAATAGTTACTTCATCTGATAAATTTAGCTTACTGCGTATAAATATATGTTCCTTCCCTGCAGTGGAATAGCTGCTTAATAATAGTGATCATTTACCTGGAGAGAATGTAAATGCTTTTTAACAAAGAGATTAGATTGTTTTCTGTTTGCTTTTTTTCTTTTTTGATTTTAGGTCCAGCCTCTTTTTTAGCTGCTCAGATCGAGAGTTCTGACGCTGCTGGTAAATATGTTTTGGATAAATATAGTGAAATCATAAATAATTATGTAGTTACTGGCACAGAGATGACCGCTGATATTGTTAAAGTCTATGACGAGGACATTGTAAAGTCTCGCGATATAAAGCGTTATCGTAATAGTATGGCAGAAGACGCTAAGCTCAAGCTAAATATGATTAGGGCGATTCTGGATTATTACAGTGGTGACACAAATTCTGCGGTTAAGTCAGCATATCGAGTGGTAACTGCTGCACCAGATAACACTGAACTAAAAGATTGTGCTATTTTTCTCGCTTATATGTCAAAAGAGTATACCTATCTGAAAAGAATAGTTTCTAAAGATGAGCCGGGGAGTGCTGTTATTGGAGCTATGGAGGCTAGTAATAATAAGCTGGCGTCCAAAGTTAACGCTGAAATGGCGGCGATGGCAAAAGCGGCTGAAATTGCTAAAGGGTATGCCAATATGGTTAAAGGTCGCAGTAATGACCCCAACTCGCTGCCATTGGAACCTTTAGACCCTAATTCTGCTGCTGGTCGCGCTGCCGCAGCCAGGCAGAAAAATACAACTCCTACTCAACCAGCTCCAACTCGTGGTGGTGAACGTACTATTATGCATAGAACTGGCAGAAACCTTGGAAATGCCCGGCGTACTGGAATAGCTCCTCGGGGAGCTGTTATGGATACACAGCCAACTGTAGCTGCCCAACTGGAGCTTGATATTACATCGCTTCCTGTTGAAATGCTGGGTAAAGAACTTGGGAAATTGAGTTTACAGTCAATAAATGGCAGTTATACTATGTATGATCCAACTGCCGGAAAGGCTTTATGTCTGGTGCTTTGGGGAGTAGAAGACCCAGAAACAATGGCTCAGGTTAATTCAGTTCGAAAACTTTTCACTAGTACTGGCGGTGGTTTTGGCCCGGTTCAGTATGTAGGCGTTAACTGTAATTCTTCTGATCAGGTTCAGGCCTTGAAGGTTGTGTTTGATGAAGTTGTTAACTATCCGGCATTGTGGCCGCAGTGTATTATGACACCGACAAATAAAGAGCAGCTGGCTGATATTGATCCTGTCTCTGGAGTGGTTTTAATTGCTGGCACCGACGGCACAGTCCGTTATGTCGGACCTGCTGATAATGTTATTGCTCGCTCTATAATTAGTCAGGAAGCGAAGTCTGTTGCCGGCGATATGGCCGCTTTTATGAATTCTACACCTGTAACGGTTCCTGCCATGATTATCCCGAGTGAGTTAAAGTCTCAATTGAAAGCTAAAGTTGTTAAAACAAAAGAACCTGAGGTCGTACCATATAAGGAAGATGAGCCGGTTAAGGTTGATATGGTAGATGATCCTACTATAATTCAGGCTCAGCAAAAGCTGGAGCTAGCCAGAACAAAATCCAAGATACAATTTGGAATAAGCTTTAAGTCAGCTCTGGATCTCTGTGATGAAATTATGGAAAAATGGCCTGGAACACAGGAAGCTGATGAAGCTAAAAAGATTATTGAGGATATCTGTTCTAAATATGCTGCTCAGGTTTATGTTAAACAGAGGATTAGGGACGGCAAGTACGTTGGTGAAGAAAATGAACGGTAGTATGTGTAAAGTGAATATTTGCTGATGTAGTTAATAGTTACTGTTGTTTTTGTTTGGAAGAAGTTTTATATAGGCTCAATATTGGGTCAAAATACATATATGAGTAAAAAAGATTATTATGAATCGCTTGGGGTTGCACGTCAGGCCTCGGCAGATGAGATAAAAAAAGCTTATCGTAAGCTGGCAAGAAAGTATCATCCTGATACTGCCGGAGAAAGCGAAGAGAATGTTCGTAAGTTTCACGAGATACAGGAAGCATATGATGTTCTGAGTGACGCTGAAAAGAGGAAAAACTATGATCGTTTTGGTCATGCCGCTCAGAATATGGGAGGTTTTGGCCAGCAGCCGGGAGGTGGCTTCGGCGGTTTCAATTTTAGTGATATTTTCTCTGGTTTTGGCGGTGCCGGTCGTTCTGGCGGTTTTGGTGGAATGGAGGATATTTTCGATCAGCTCAGGGGGGGGCACGCATCTCGCGGACATAGGCGACCTCGCCAGGAAGTAAAAGGGCAGAATATAAGTCATTCAATTACTATTCCTTTTATTGATGCGGCAATGGGTACATCTCGTGATATCTCTCTCACGATCACCGATCCTAACGGTAGTCGTAGAACTGAAAAGATCATGGTCAAGATACCTGCTGGTATTGAAAATGGTGGTAAAGTTCGTTTACGTGGCAAAGGTCAGCCATCATCTCATGGGCCAAGCGGTGACCTTATTCTCACTGTAAATGTTGGAGAGCATAAGCTTTATAAGCGAGAAGGCTATGACATTTATATGGATCTTCCCGTTACTGTTGCTGAGGCTGTTTTTGGTGCCCAGGTTGAAGTACCTACTTTAGCTGGCCAGAAGACAGTTGTCAGGGTGCCTGCTGGAAGTCCATCTGGCCGTAAGTTACGTTTGAGAGAAAAGGGTATCAAGTCAGCATCATCTCAAGGTGATATGTATTTGGTGGTGAAGATCGTGCCGCCAGCGGATATTGATGATCAATCGGCAGAGCTTCTCCGAGAGTTCTCGGAAAGAAATGCCCAGGATAATATCAGGGATTGGTAGTATGAGGCATAGTTGTTGGTTATGTATTATATTTATTGTATTGGTTTTTACATCGCTTGGCTCAAGGGTGTTAAAAGCTGATGCACCAACATCTTCTCCACAGCAGCAAACTGTATTAGTTGATGCAAGGGATGTCCCGTTTGAAAAAATGTCTCCGGCAGAGCAGGTTGCCTATAAAAAAAGGGTTAAATCCGAAGTTGTAGCTGCTGTTTCAATTCTTTGCGTATTTGTGCTATTTGTTTTTATTATCTCAGCATTTCGTTTTGGCAGAAGTTACACCAGAGTGCTTAAATTGAATAAAGAGAAAAAATACGAGTATGTTGATATTTGGGGGCAGCCAAGGGTACATCAGGATGATTTACCTACGGATGATGAAATGCAGGGTGAGGATAATTACCAGTAGGGCATATCTAGTGTAAATAAGGTAATTCTTAAGCTTAATGCTTTCTTTGTTAAGGTCAGATGGATATTAGTATAGCACAATTTAAGAAGCATTATGTATGTGTTTGTGTGATAATCGCCTTTTCGCTTACGGGGATACTTTCCGGCTATAAAGAATTTCTGGCCAGCCATATTTTCCCTCTTTCGCATATTGAAATGGCTTACAATGCCTCTTTTCTGATATTTTTTGCTATAGGGGTTATGCTGCCACAATGGTTATTAAAGGCCGTATTTCTTACTGAGCATTTCAAGGCTGAGAGTAGAGCTGACCTTGTAGCAACATTACCATCTGGCAGGGCTGACCTTCAGCCGGTCACTCTTGTTATGTCCGGGGTTAGCTTGTTATTGGCATTGTTTATTGTTTGTGCAGTGTTCTGGCAGGGGGCGTTTTGTGCATTTCGAATGGAGCTATATAGAAGTTTTTTACTGGGGGGGCATTATTGGTTATGCGATGGTTTCCTTGTATTTATTTTTACTGGTATTGTTTGGATCTTAGCTGGCTTCCTTTGTGCTATTCTGTATCGTATGGCAGTGTCACTTACCACTCAGACTGGCGTTTACCAGACTCTTGAACAGCGTTTTTATATGCAGCTACTTGGTGGGTATGTTGGTGGTATGCTGTTTTGGCCATTCATGATCGAGCTGCTTGATAATATTCAATTGGTGCTTTTGCTTAGTCTGCTGCCTTTGGCGGTTAGTGCTTTTTGGTTGCCGGCAGTGTTTTCCAGAAGTGCTGAAAAATCTTATATTAAGCATTTTGAGCTCAAAACTGGTGTACAGGAGCGAAGTTATATTTCCGTTTCCGGTGCTTGTCTGCTGGTATATCTTGGCGGCGTATTGCTCGGTGGCTATCTTCCTGTATTAGCACATGTCGAGGCTATGTCTGGTTTTGATTTTGCCCATTCAAGATACCATAATGCTTTTCTTGCAGGATTAATATATATAGGCTGGTATCTTTCCTTTCGCAGGGAAATTTCCGGCCGTCAATATGAAGCAGGTAGTATTATTCCTCTATATAGGTGGTCGGCGGCATGCCTTGGTACTGTCTTTGTTTTGGCATTGATAAATCGACAGGGTTGGTGTAATAATATTCTGGCGGTGCTGGTATGGTACTCGTTTTATTGTTGTGGTGTTATTTTTCTGGGTGATATGCTGTTTATCTTAAAACAGCTGATCCCTCGCGCCTTGGCTAGTCTGGCTTTGAGTTGGGTGCTATGGGTAGTGATGAGTTGTTTGGGATGTTTGTCTGGCGAACTGTTGTTTGCCCATTTTCTATTGAATAATGTCGGCTCTCTAATGGTAATGATCACTTTGTTTTTTACCTCGGTGATAGCTTCTGGCACAGTCATAATCTTTACCTCACCACAGGAAATATGGCATAAGCGGGTTGTTATGCTCTGTGTCTTACCTATCATTTTCAGCACACTTATAATTTTCTGGATAAGTCACAACTGGATATTAAGAAAACATGAAAACGTTGTCGGCTATAATGAAAGCCTTTGCGGCACGTGGGCTATTCGTCAATATGGTCAGTATGATTGTTGGTTTGCAGCTGTTGATGGAGTTCTTTGCGGTCAACATGGCATAGGCGATAAAAACTGGGGTTTGAGGCTCAAAGATATTACCTCTGATATTAGTATAAAAAAGGCACTTATAGCTGGAGCAGCAGTTGAAGACCTTGCTGTGCTTAAAAAAGAACTTAAAAAAGATATTGTGATTGACCCACATATGATGGGAGCTTCGAAAATCGCAATATCTGATACAGCACAGGTTTATGGAATAAATAGTATATATAATGATTTTGAGCAGGTTCTTTCTGATAGCTGGCAGAGTTATGATCTAATATGGCTTGATGGTGAGGCGTTTGTTTCTGCCGGCATCAACAGAAATCTATGGTTCTGGCACAGGGTGATTCGGTTGCTTAAGGTTGACGGGATACTTGTAATTGGTGTAGCTGAAGATGCTGATAGCCAATTGCTTAAGCAGTTGAGCGAATCTATAGGGCTGTTGTCAAGAGCCGCTGGGTTTCAGGTGTCTCTTGTGTCTATGGCTCCAGATGATTATTTAAATCTTCCTGGATGTAAGTTGTTGACCGTCCTGAACAATAAGAGTGTGGGTTATGATACAGTTTTAAGGTAGTTTGCCCATAATACGGATCAGGCAGTTTATTCCACATATTATCCACATTTTCTTATTTCTTGAAAAAAAAGCATTTTTGTGTATTATGAATGGCTTGTATTTTGATATATAGACAGAGGCTGCATAGAGAAAAAGATTTTGCATGGCTAATATACACGAAATAGATGGCCTTAAATTTAAAGAGCTAGTGAGCGAAGCTGAGCTGTTAAAAGCAGTTAAGGAAGTTGCAGGCAAAATTGCTGCGGATTTTTCCAGTTGCAAGAAGGTCGTAATGCTGACCGTGCTGGAAGGGGGCAGGTATTTTGCTGATGCATTACTTGACGAGCTGGGCGATGCTAAGTTTGAACAGGTAGTCGTGAAGGCTTCGAGTTACAATGGGGGGTTTAGTTCAAGCGGTTTAGTGCGGTTTGAAGGTCTTATGCAGCTGAATCTATCGGGGTGTGATGTTCTTATTGTCGATGATGTATATGATACAGGTGCTACACTGGCAAACCTTATCTTTAAGATCACTAGTTTTTGTCCTCGCAGTGTGAAAGTTGCTGTGATGTTTGATAAAGACCGTGATCATGATCGGAAGGTAAAGGTTGATTATGTTGGCCAGAAAGTACCAGATGTTTTTATTGTTGGATTTGGTCTTGATTATCAGGAGAAGTATCGTGACCTGCCTTTCCTGGCCGAACTTCAGGAACCAAAATAAAAGTTTGTTTTTTTACATCTTGTGTATCATATAATTATAGAACCAATGAAATAAAGATATTTGTGGTAAGGCATTTACTGCTAAATATTAATCAATATTAAAACTGTTATCTGAAAGAAAAAAATGGCCAAGCGTAAAATAAAATATATGGACCCGAATCATCCGCGTGATATAGCGGTAAATGCATTAACAGCCTTTATTTATGACAAGGTTTTATTGCAGGATTACCTTAAAAGAGCTTTTCGGGACAATCAGTTCGATAGTAAAGAACGCAGGTTTATAACTGAGGTTGCTTGTGGTACATGCCGCAGGCTTATTACTTTAGATTACATAATTTTGAAGAATTCAAACCGGCCGCTGAAACAGATAGACCCGCTGGTCTTGCAGATTCTTAGGATTGGAATGTATCAGTTGGTATATATGCGTACACCTGATTTTGCCAGTATAAATGAGACTGTTCAGCAGGCCAGAGATACTGGTTATAATGGTGCTGGCGGCTTTGTTAATGGTTTATTACGCGGTACTCAGAGAAAAATTTATGGCAATGTTAGTATTGCTGATGGTAGCTACGACCCGAGAAGTGATGTTGTTTTAGATGAAAAGACAGCTTGCCGCTTCCATAAAATGTTGTTTCCAGACGCTAAAAGAAGTCCAGAAAAGTTCTTATCGATCGCTCATTCTTACCCGCAATGGCTATGCGATCGCTGGATAAAGCGTTTTGGCTACGATAAAGCACTGGAGATCTGTATTGCCGGCAATAGCAGGCCTGGCTTATGGTTAAGGCCAAACTATCTGAAGACTACTATTGAAAAGCTGAAAGAATCGCTGATCAAGCTGGAAGCAAATTTCAAGGTTGTTGATATCAGTACTGAAAATGGTGCTGTTCAGGCAATTGAGGTACTCAGCGGCATAAATCCTGTTGAGATCGATGGCTTTGAACAGGGTGAGTTTTATGTTCAGGATTGGATGGCCCAGCAGCCAGCTTTAACTCTGGCTCCTAAGGCAGGGGAGAGGGTTCTTGATCTCTGTGCTGCTCCAGGTGGTAAGGCAACGCATATTGCTGAGCTTATGAAAAACGAAGGATATGTTCTGGCTGTTGACACAGTTCGCAAGAAAATTGAGAAGATCGAGGAAAACTGTCAGCGTTTAGGGGCTGTGGAAGTTGAGACTTGTAAGGCTGAAAATCTTGACGAAAAACTGGAAACGATAGATGCTTTTGATAAGGCTATTGTTGATGTGCCTTGTAGTAATACTGGAGTATTAGCACGCAGGGTAGAGGCGAGACACTTATTAAATCCAACAGATATAAATGGAAATACGCAGTTACAGAGAGAGCTTCTTGAAAGGGCGTATTCTGCAGTAAAACCTGGTGGTAAGATTGTTTACAGTACTTGTAGTATAGAGTCTGTGGAAAATGAGCTGCTTGTTAAGAGTTTTTTAGAGGCTCACAGTGATTGTGAACTGGTAAAAGAAAGCATTATGCAGCCTGAAGTTGATTACATAAGACCGCCTAAGACTAAACTTACCGAAGTGGATCCTAAAAAGCGGATCAGGAAAGACGAGCCGATCAGTTACGTGCATAGCTATCATGACGGCGGGTATTTAGCATTAATCCTTAAAAAATAATGATTTACAATTATTATGAGCTAATCATTTATTAACAATTAGTTTCAGCGTGGTAGATACTGTAGTCTTAAGTCTTTTGAGATAATATCTTTAAGTCATATAAAGATTTACAGTAATCTACATGTTGAAATGACGAAATTGTATAAAAAAAGCCTTTTTACAGGTTTTTTATTGCATTTTACTTAATTAATGTTATAAATATCTACCACTTTGTTTGTAACGGAGTATTTTAGAGCCTTTGTAGAGGGCAGAAAAGAAATAACTATGACTAACGCATTACATAATCATCACTGCCATCGTGCAGGAGAACGCAAGATGTAACAACCACCTGCACAATCAGGTTTTGTCCATGCTTGCCGGGATTTTGTCCGGAGCGTTATTTTAGTTAAGTATGGAGATTTAAGTGGGTTGTAAAAGGTTTTGCCCGCTTTTTTTGTTAAATATAGAATAAAAAAACAGGACTGGGAACATTATGAATCAGGAGTTATTGAAACAAATTGAAATGATATCACGAGAGAAAAACATCGATCGCGATAGTATTTTCAGTGATATTGAAGCTGCGATGGTTTCCGGTATTCGCAAACATTTTGGAACAGAAGATGAGTTTTATGCTCAGATTGACCGTTTCACCGGCGAAATACTGGCATACCGTAACGGGGAACCTCTTGATATTAAAAAGCTCGGTCGCATACCTGCCCAGACAGTTAAGCAGGTTATGATTCAGCGTTTGCGTGAAGATGAACGTGGCAGTATCTTTACTGAATATCAGGAAAAGGTTGGAGAGATCGTTAGCGGTACAATAACACGCTCCGAAGGCAATGTTGCGATCGTTAACCTTGGTAGAACTGAAGCTTTATTACCAAAGAGTGAACAGATCCCAGGTGAAACTCATCGTGTTGGTGAGCGCGTACGTGCTATTATATATGAAGTAAAAGAGGCCCCGGGACAGGTAAAGATCATTCTTTCCCGTACCCATCCGGACTTTATTCTCAGATTATTTGAGCAGGAAGTGCCTGAAGTTGTTGAGCACAGCGTACTTCTAAAGGCATTGGCTCGTGAAGCTGGCTACCGTACCAAGGTTGCAGTTGTAACTGCTGATAGCAAGATTGATGCTGTTGGTGCTTGTGTTGGTGTCAGAGGCAGTCGCATTAAAAACATTGTGGAAGAGCTTAATGGCGAAAAGATCGATATCGTTCGTTGGAATGAATCATCTTCAGTTTTTATTGGAAATGCCCTTAAACCTGCTGACAGCCAGGAGATAGCTCTATGTTTCGAGTTAAACAGAGCTACTGTAGTTGTTGCAGATGACCAGCTTTCGCTGGCAATTGGCAAGCGTGGCCAGAATGTTAGATTGGCCGCAAGACTTACTGATTGGGATATTGATATTCTTACTCCGGTTGAGTATAGAAACAATATGGAAAACCTGGTACGCACCCTTCGTGGAGTTGAGGGCGTTGACGATACTCTTATCGATAAGGTTCTGGCTCTGGGTATTGTATCAGTGCTGGATCTGGAAGAGATCGGCCCGCTGCCATTGATTGAAACTCTGGGTATTGATGAAACTCAGGCAATGGAAGTTGTCAGGGCTGCGGCTGTTGAAGCCAGCAAGGCTGAGACAAAGACTGCTGCTCAGGAGGCTATCCAGAAAGACATGGAGTAATTGCTTTTTTGGGGTATGCATTTACTATAGTTTGAAATATTCAAATGAGTTTGTGGGAGCGGGAAAAAGCTCTGGCCAATATAGTATAAAGTGTAATATTAAAGTGTTTTGCACTTATTCACATACATATTTCTCATTTGTTTTTATAGTTTTATATATGTAATTCTAACAATACCGAACATTATATCGTAGTAGATTTTTCGGGTTGTTTTGGCTGTTAATACTTTGTATTCAAAGCATTAACATATTTTGTTCTTGTTCTCATAAAGATCACGGACAGCAGGAGTTATTTGATTGGCAAAAAGGGTACATGAATTAGCTAAGGAAATTGGCGTAAAGAGCAAGGCCATTGTAGACAAATGCATGGCCGAAGGTTTGCCGGCAATAAAAGGCCATCAAAGTACGGTTTCTGCTGGTTTAGAAGCAACTATCAGAGAGTGGTTTAGTCAGGGTGGGGCCGCTGAACACAATACTGTTGAGACTGCATCTAAGGTAAACATGGACGAAGCCAGAGTAAAGCCTGCTAGTAAGACTGGCAAGCCGGAGGCTCCACAAGAGATAGCTAAGGACAAGGAAGACTCTGATAAGCCTAAGCGTATTAGTCCACGTGAGATGATGGAACAGGAGCAGCCTGCTGTAGAAGTGGAAGCTCCTGCAGAGCCGGTAGCGGAAGAACCAAAGGTTGTGGAAGTGGAAGAGGTTAAACCTCAACCTGAACCAGAGCCTGTTGAGGTTGAAGAAAAAGCACCAGCTGCAGAAGTTAAGCCAAAGGCCAAACCAGAGCCAGAAGTTGATACTGCCCCAGAGCCAGAAGCAGACACATCTTCTCCTGTTATTCGTAAGATATCAACTCAGACAGTGAATAAAAAGGTAGAAGTAAAGGCTGTGAAGTTTACGCCAGCGCCTGCTAAATTGGCCGGACCACAGGTTATCAGGACAGAACGTCCTGATTTTGTCCCTGCACCTCGTAAGAAGTTCCGTCGTGATGAGGCGGATGTAAATGCTAACGGCAACGATATGGGGGGAGCCGCTAGTAGTGGCGACAATAGTAGTGATGCCAGCCGTAAGGTTAAGGGTAAAAAAGGCAATCGTAAGGTTACTTTAACTGAAGATACCGCAGTAACCGGCAAAGGCAAGAAGGGCAAACGTAGTAAACGTGGTAGTGCTGGCGGCGAAAACTTTGATTTTCGTAGCCGTGACCTTAAAGAACGTGATGAACGCCTGGCGCGTGCCTCCGGTATGGGCGTGCACCGCATAGAAAAACAGATAAGAAGAAATAGAACAGGCGGCTTTTCTGGTTCATTCCAGAAAACTAAGATTGAAAAGGCTACAGTTAAAGAGCCTATAACAGTTAAAAATCTTAGTGCTGCAATAGGTGTCCGAGCGAATGAGATCATAGGAAAACTTATGGGGCTCGGCGTTATGGCTACAATAAATGAAGTAATATCAACTGAAGTAGCTGAAACTATTTCTATTGATTGTGGTGTAGAGCTGACCATTGAAGAAGTTAAGTCTAAGTTTGAAACTCTGGTTGAAGAGTTTGACAAGAGAAATGAAAGTGGCGAGAAACGCCCACGTCCGCCAGTTGTTGCATTCCTGGGACATGTTGACCATGGTAAAACATCTCTGCTGGACTATATCCGTAAAGCAAGTGTAACCAGTACTGAAGCTGGTGGTATTACCCAGCATATAGGTTCTTATCTTTACGATGATGGCCAGAGAAGAGTTGCGTTCCTGGATACTCCAGGTCATAAGGCGTTTACCGAAATGCGTGCTCGTGGTGCTAATATGACTGATATTGTGGTGCTCGTAGTTGCCGCTGATGATGGTATTATGCCTCAGACAGAAGAGGCTATTGCTCACGCCAAGGCTGCTGGTGTACCTATTATTGTAGCAATGAATAAGGTTGACTTACCTGCTGCCGATCCAAACAAAGTACTTGGCCAGCTATCTGAGCATGAATTGGTACCGGCAGAATGGGGCGGTGATATAGAAGTCATCAAGACCAGTGCTATAACTGGTGAAGGTATGGATGAGCTGGTTGAACATCTGGATATGATCTCAGAGCTTCATGAGCTTAACGCTGTCGAAGATGGCCCTGCTACTGGATGGGTTGTTGAGTCGCAAATGTCAGTTCAAACTGGTGTTGTGGCCCGCCTGCTGGTTAAGGAAGGTACGCTCAAGCCGGGTGATATTATCGTTAGTGGTAAATCTTACGGTCGTGTTCGTACCCTACATGATGCAGCTGGTAAGGATCTATCTCAGGCAGTTCCTGCAACTCCAGTTGTTATTACTGGCCTTGACGAGGTGCCGGTAGCTGGTGACAGGTTCTTTGTTGTTGACAATATGTCAGATGCAGCAGAGATCGCCAGCGAACAGAAGCAGGAACATCGCGAAAAGACTCTTGCATCACGTCGCCAGATCACTCTGGACAATCTCTTTACTGAGATTGCTGCCGGTGATGTGAAAGAACTAAATGTTGTTATTAAGGCCGACGTACAAGGTTCAGTAGATGTCCTGGTAAGGACTATCACAGAGCTGAATACTTCGGAAGTTGCGGTTAAAGTGCTGCACGCAGCGGTAGGTGGTATTACCGAAAGTGATATTCTGCTTGCAGAAGCATCTAATGCGATTGTTATTGGTTTCCAGGTTGTTGCCGATGACAGAGCTAAGACACTTGCTGATCGCAATAATGTTGAAATAAGACTTTACAGGATCATTTATAAGATCGTTGACGACTTCAAGGCAGCTCTTGAGGGTATGCTTACTCCGGATATTGAAACTAAGGTTCTGGGTAAGGTTGAAGTCAGACAGATATTCAGAATATCACGTATTGGTGTGGTTGCTGGCTGTTTTGTGCTTGAGGGTATCATAAACAGGAATGCCAAGGTTCGTATTATTCGTGACAATGTTATTGTCAGGGATGAAAACAGTATCGAAACACTTCGCAGAATTAAAGATGATGCGAACGAAGTCAGAGCTGGTTTTGAATGTGGTCTTAAGTTGACCGGCTATGACGATCTGAAAATAGGTGATATCGTTGAAGTATACGAAGAGGTTGAGATCTCTCGTTCTCTCGATTCTGTAAAATAAGTGAAAGTAAATATATATAAATGAATCGCAGGATAGAAAAATTAACCAGAACAGTTCGCGATGTTATAAGTGACATGATCCAAAATCACTTATCTGATCCGCGAGTAAAGGGACTGGTAAGTGTAACCAGGGTAGAGCTTGCACCTGACCTCAGTGTGGCAAAGATATATCTTAGCGTAGCTGGTGTAGAACCAGCTCAGGAAAAACTCACCTTTGAAGCCGTTCAGAATGCAACTGGTTTTATGCGTTCGCACTTGGCTAAGATCCTTACCACCAGAATTTGTCCAGCTTTGAATTTTTATCTGGATGATTCTATTAAAAAGAGTTTTGAAGTTTGCCAGATTCTCGATCGTTTGGAGTTAGAACGTATTGAGAAGGATAAGTCTGCTGAGAATACCGAGGAAGAAAACGATGAAAAATAGTGCAGAGTATGCCAAAAAATTAAATAAACTTTGTACTTCCCTGAAAAAGAGCGTGAAAGATGCTGCTGATCTGGTAGATAAAACAATTCCCAGAGAGCCGGCAACTATTTTACTGCTGGGCTGTGTATCTGAATTTACTAGTGTAAAAGAAGCCCATCTTGCCCTTGCCAGGCTCAAAGCTGGTTTTGTTGATTATAATGAGCTAAGAGTCAGCCGTCCAAGAGAGATCGTAAAGACATTGGGTAAAAAGTTCCCTAATGCTGACGTTGTCGTTGATCGTATTATTCAGGTATTGAACTCTGTTTTTAATAATAATGACGGTCTTGACATGGCCGGAATTGACGATATGGGCAAAAGAGATGCCCAGGCTGTTATAAAAGATATTGAAGGTATTACTCCATATATCTATTCATTCTTTATAATGTACTATATCGAAGCTCATGCTTTTCCATTGAATGAAAATATGTATAAAGTTTTACAGGAAGAAGATGTTGTAAATCCGGCTTCTGACTTTAATGATGTGCATGGTTTCCTGGAAAGACAGATCGCTGCCGCTAAAGCAAGAGAGACTTTTGTGATGCTGCGTGCATACTGTGATGGTAAGGCTCATGAAAAGCATCCTCCGGAGGAGGATAAAACAAAAACAAAAAAAGCAGTAAAGAAGGCTGTTAAAAAGACCACTAAAAAAACTGCTGAAAAAGATACAGAATCAAAAGCCGCCAAGAAAACAGTAAAGAAAAAAACAGCTAAAAAGGCGACAAAAAAAACATCAAAGTAGATTACGCTGACTTTGTCAGTGTGTAGAGAGTATATTTTAGGAGAGAATTAAATTGACTAATACATTAAAAATGGGTTTGCCAAAAGGTAGCCTTCAGGATGCAACTTTTGATCTGCTCAAACGTGCAGGTTTCTCGGTTAGCTGTTCTTCACGCAGTTATTTCCCAAGTATTGACGATGCTGAACTTGATATGATCCTTTTCCGTGCTCAGGAAATGAGTCGTTATGTTGAAGATGGCGTTGTTGACTGTGGTTTGACCGGTAAGGATTGGATACACGAAAATGGTTCAGATGTAGTTGAAGTATCTGAGTTGGTTTATTCAAAAGCCACATCTAAGCCAGCTCGCTGGGTTCTTGCTGTTCCTGCTGAAAGTGGTATCGAAAAGGCTGAGCAGCTCGAAGGTGGTATTGTCGCTACTGAACTGGTAAATGTTACCAAGAAGTATTTCGCAGATAAAGGCATTAACGTAAAGGTAGAATTCTCATGGGGTGCTACTGAAGTTAAGGCTCGTATGCTTGACGCTATTGTTGAGATTACTGAAACTGGTTCTAGTATTAAAGCTAATAACCTGAAGATCATTGATGAGCTTATGACCAGTACTACACGCTTTATTGCTAATAAGGCAGCGTGGGAAGATCCTTTTAAGCGTCAGAAGATCGAATCTATTGCTATGCTGATGAAGGCTGCAATCGAAGGTAAGGCTAAAGTTGGTTTGAAGATGAATGTTGAAGCTGGCAAGCTTGAAGATATTACTAAACTTTTGCCGGCAGAAAAGTCTCCAACTGTTAATAAGCTTGCTGATGATAAGTTTATCGCAGTTGAAGTTGTGCTGGAAGAAAAAGAAGCCAGAGTGGTTATCCCTAAGGCCAAGATGCTTGGTGCTTCCGGTATCTTTACTTATCCGCTTAATCTGGTTATTCCATAATTTAGGTTATGTGTAATTGATTATAAAAGGCAGTCCATTATCATAATAGTGTGGCTGCCTTTTTTTTGAATTAAAAATTCCGTGTGCATTGCTGATGAGACTTTGTTAGAGAGTAAGACTTTTACATGCTAAAGATAGGGAACATAGAACTTAAAACTAAGGTTATAGCAGCTCCTCTAAGCGGTTATACCGATACGGCTATGCGGATGATAAATCGAAGGTTTGGCTGCGAACTTACTTTCGGTGGCTTAATGCTCGATAAATCAACGGCGTACCGTAAGGTTCTTCGCAAACCTGAGTTTAGTGTTATTGCCGATGACCATCCAGTCGGTGGCCAGATATGCGGTACTGAGCCAGATGTGATGGCCAGTGCAGCGAAAGCTCTGGTAGATTATGGCTTTGATCTGGTGGACTTGAATTTTGCTTGTCCAGCACCAAAGGTTGTCAGGCGGGGCAGGGGCGGAGCTCTTATGCGTGAGCCGGAGAGGGTGAAAGCGATAATAGACATGGTACGTGAATCGATATCTTGTCCGCTTTCAATAAAGATAAGACGCGGGTATGATAGTTCTGATGAGTCCAGAGACGCTTTTTGGCAGATTTGTGAGTCTGCAGTTAATGGTGGTGTTGACGCTTTGTATATACACGGCAGAACAACTGTTCAGCTTTACCGTGGAGATGCTGATTGGGATATCCTGAAAGAAGTTAAACAAAAGTATCCTAATGTTACTATTATTGGCAGTGGTGATTTGATGTCAGGCGAGACAATAGCCCTGCGATTGGCTGAAAGTGGCTTGGATGGTGTCATTGCCGCTCGTGGTATGATCGGAAATCCATGGATCTTTACTGAGGCTGCAGCTGCTATTGCAGGTGAGCCAATGCCACCGGAACCAACAGTATTAGAACAGTATGATGTAATCAAAGACCACTTAAGAATGATTTATGAAAATAGTAATGAAAAGAGTGGTGTGAGATATTTCCGTAAGTTTATGTCAAAGTATGCCCGTCGTCATCCGGAAAGGAAAAAAGTCTCTATCGATGCTTTGCTTGCTAAAGATCGTAAAGAGTTTGATGAGGTACTGACTAAATGGTATATTGATTATTCAAAATGATTATGATGATACATTTATCAGACAGGGCGATAGATAATATAATTGTATATAGTTATGAGGTTTAATAAATATGGCTGAGAGAAAATTATTTGGAACCGATGGTATAAGAGCTCTTGCAAATTCTGCACCGCTTGATGCTGTTACTGTAATGAAAATTGGACAGGCGGCGGCAAAGTATTTCAGCCGTGATAATGACAGACCGGTTTTTGTGATTGGGCGTGATACACGTATTTCCGGTGAAATACTTGAATCAGCTTTGGCTTCAGGTCTGGCTTCAATGGGAGCGGATGTCAAGCTTATTGGTGTAGTGCCAACCCCTGCGGTAGCGGTTATGGCCCAGAAGTTTAAGGCTCAGGCTGGTGTAGTTATTACTGCTTCTCATAATCCAGCAGAGGATAATGGTATTAAGTTCTTCTCTGGTGATGGTTATAAGCTTCCTGACGATGTTGAACTGCAATTGGAAGAACTTATTCTCAATGATCCTTTGGATACTTCATCTGTGACAGGTGATAAAGTTGGCCGTATCAGCAGGGTTAACTGCGATAAAGTTTTTTGTGATTTTCTGGCTGGTGGAGTTGAAGATAATTGCCTTGCCGGTCTGAAGGTAGTAGTTGACTGTGCCAATGGTGCTGCCAGTGGCATTGCCCCACAGGTATTGCAGCTGCTTGGAGCCGAAGTTATTGTGGTAAATGCTCAGCCGGACGGTTTGAATATTAACGCAAATTGCGGTGCTATGCACCCTGAAGTGACTGCTCCTTTGGTACTGGAAAATAATGCTGATTTTGGTGTGGCTTTTGATGGTGATGCTGATAGACTTATTATGATCGATAATGAAGGTCAGGTTGTAGATGGTGATATAACCATATACTTATTGGCTTTAGCTCATAAGAATGATAACCGGCTTGCCGGCGACACTGTTGTTGTAACTCACTATACAAACCTTGCCCTTGATGCGGCGTTGAAAGAAGCTGGCATTCAAACTGCCAGAGTAGATAATGGTGACCGTTATGTTATCCAGGAAATGCTGCGAGGCGGTTTCGTTGTGGGGGGAGAGAAATCAGGCCATCTTATTTTGAGTATGTTTAATACTACAGGTGATGGAGTTTTGGCTGCTATTCATTTTGCCCGCATGGTAAAAAGCAGTGGTAAAACATTGGCAGAGCTTGCCGGCAGTCTTAAGCTTTACCCTCAGCTGCTTGATAAAGTAGATGTGGTTGAAAAGATTCCATTTGAAAAGATTTCCGGCTATCCTGAACTTGCTGATAAGATCAGTAGTGAACTTGGTGAAAAGGGGCGTTTACTGGTAAGATACTCTGGTACTCAGAATGTCTGTCGTGTCATGTTGGAAGGCCCCGATGAAGATAAGCTTAAAGAGTACAATGAACAAGTAAAAGCCTGTTTGAT
Source organism: Sedimentisphaerales bacterium (assembly GCA_963667715.1). GTDB lineage: Bacteria > Planctomycetota > Phycisphaerae > Sedimentisphaerales > SM23-30 > JAFGDI01. Next base: position 1,170,839 of record OY763926.1, read on the forward strand.
GCAGGCTGGGAAATAAACAGTTGATAAAGAGATATGTTTTAATTTATCTTTAATATCTTGGAGATACTTACTATGAAAGTTATCTGTCATGCTGCGGGAAAGAGCATTGAATGTCACCCTCATACTATCAACAGGCCTGCTGCTTTGTTAAAAGCTTTAGGACAAACTGTTATTCAGCACAATCTTTCTGCATTTGAATCGCTTGATGAGATCATTATCCTGAAAGGATTTGAAGCTGATAAAATTTGTGAATTAATGGGTGATGAATTCAAGGGGGCTAAGGTTACATATGTTGACATTGCTCCTGAGAGTTCGTTAGAAGATTGCTTTAAAGCTTTTGCCGGTAACCTGAATGATGAAGATTATCTCTTTATGATCTGCGAGGCAGTTTTTTCTCCAGTAGATATCGAAGCTGTTACTGCTAAGCCGGGCACTCGTTTAGTGAAAGATGGTCAAGGTTGCTGTCTTTTGCATATGACTGCTCAGTGTCATGCTGATATTATCAGCGGCAATAAAACCGTTAAGGATGTTGCAGCAGCTTTGAAACCTGTAGAAGTGCAGGATTATTGGTTTAGCCTTAAGTATCCATGGAATTATCTTGAGGCTAATGTTGAATTGGTCAGAAGGCTTGAAGGTCAGAATATTCTGGCTGAAGTTGAAACGGGTGCAACAATTAAGGGGCCTGTTTTCATCGGTCGTGATACATTGATAAAAGCTAATAGTTATATCGAAGGCCCAGTCTTTATTGATGAGGACTGTGTGATTGGCCCGTTTGCATATATTCGTAAGGATACGGTTATAGGTAAAGGTGTGCAGCTTGGGCGTATGGAAGTATTTGATTCTGTTCTAATGGACGGTTTTACTTCTAAACATGTTAGTTATGCAGCTCATTCTGTTATTGGCGAAAACACTAATTTTGGTGCAGGTACTATTACCGCTGATTATCGCCACGATGGAGGTAACCACACGACTATAGTTAATGGTGATAAAGTCGAGACAGGTAGGAGAAAGCTGGGAGCTTTCATTGGTGATAATGTTCACACTGCTATTGGTACTTTACTTTACCCTGGACGTAAAATGTGGCCGGGAACGTCATCACTACCAGGCGAGGTTGTAATGAAAGATAAGCTTGAATAAACAAGCTATTATAGAATTGACATAATAATAAGCTGTGCTACTGTTAATATATGGTAGTGCAGCTTTTTTAATAGCGTAGAGTGGTAAAAAACGGACTATTATAGTGTGCCGTCAGGGAGGTAGAAGCGTAAAAGGCCCATGAACTGATCGTTGAAGACAAAGTTTTCTTCTGGGAATTCCTGACCACCGATATTATTGTCAATATGACTGAACATCATTTTGATATTAGCGATTACAGTATCGCCACAGGTAATCGTTCCGGCGATACTGGCGGCCTCATCTGCGATGTTTTCTATTACCGCTTCAAGGTGCAACTGGTCGCCAGGTCTGACTATTTCGTGGAACGTTGCTTTATTGATCTTGGCAAGGATAACCTTTTCTTTGAACTTACGCTCATAGCCGACAAGAATACCGCCTGTCTGGGCCATACCTTCTATCATAAGAGATACTGGCATTACAGGGAAACCTGGAAAATGATCATGTAGGTGTTCTTCCGCCAGGGTGACGTTCTTGATGGCAACAGCACGTTTGCCAGGTTCAAATTCAGTAAATTTATCTATCCAGATCCAGCGCATGATTTAGTCCGTTAAAAAAGTATCAAGCAACATGTAACCAGTAGAGCAGCGGACTATGCCGGCTTGTTTTACTGGTTACATGTATACTTGCTACAGTAATTCAAATTCTTAGTTCAGTTTACCCTGAACAAAGTTAATGATAGATGCAACAGTGAACAGGTCACTCATCTTGTTGACATCTGGATCATTTTCAAATTCGCCCAGTGTCAGGTGAGGCATAGCACTCTTGAGCTTATCAATACCAGCAGCAGTTAGTTTGCCGCCTGAAACGAAATCTTCGTTACTGGCCAATTCGGCAGGGAAGAGTTCTTCACGTGGAACCTTAATATCAAAAGCCTTTTCCAGGTGGAATACGATTTCGAGGAAGTCGATACTTTCAGCACCTAGGTCACCCATAAGGGTTGCTTCTTCAGTTACTTCGTCATCATCTACTCCAAGGGCATCAACCAGAATTTCCTGTACCTTTTCAGCTATTTCTTCACGACTCATTGACATTGTTACTTGAACCTCCGTTCAATGTTATTTTGCGTTTTCCGGTTACAGCACCGGATGTTTATTAACTATTTATCTTTTGCTTTATAAAACTGCAATTTACAGTCTCATTAGCTCGAAACGTTTTCTTAGTTCATTCTTAAGTTTGCAGTCTACATCAGCCAGTGAACTGTCTTTGTCTACCAGATTGAAATGACGCAAGCTAATACGAGCCTCAACCATAGAGCGGCCATCGCAACTACCTTCTGCAACGAAGCTGCTGCTCTCACTGTCTATAGACTTGGCGGTGACGTTAATAACCAGACTATTGCCCGGCTTCACAAAGCTTTTGTACTTGGCGTTTCTTACTTCCGAGAGAACGACCATGCTATGAGAAAAGTTATTAGTTCTGTGCACTAGCATAGCAGCTGCCTGAGTAAGAGCTTCGATCATCATAACTCCAGGCAGTACCGGGAAGTCCGGGAAGTGGTCGCCTAGGTATTCTTCAGCCAGCGATACAGATTTGACCGCTTGTAGTGATTTGCCAGGTTCCAGCTCTGTTATTTTGTCAATTAATATAAATTTCATACTTTTCTTACCTGATATATATTCAGGGTTGTATACTTGGTTAATATTGCGCCCGACAGGATTCGAACCTGTGACCTTCGGTTTAGGAAACCGACGCTCTATCCAGCTGAGCCACGAGCGCAAGTACTTATCTGGTAAGTATTTATGTTGTTTTTGCTAGGCTTTGATTTACTGCCTTGCGCACATAGTGCACACATTTTACTTGCTTCAGCAGTTACTGTGGTGTATATTTCGTTGTGTCGGTAACGTACCAGACTACAACGAATTAAGCCAAACACCAGACCGAATAGAATAACTGCTATGCTAAGAAAAATCAATATAAAAAAAAGCAACAACCCTAAGCGACACAGGGCTCCATGGCTTGTCAGATGGCGTGAGCCGGGCGGCAAATGCTGTCAGAGAGCGTTCCCTACTAACGCTATGGCTAAGCAGTTTGCTCAGAAGCAGTTTGTCGAGATCAATGCTGCTGAATTTGAAACAATTACCAGTAAATCATGGACAGAGCTGACTGAACAGTTTGTGGCCGCTAAGAAATCTGCCCAGGTAGCACTAGGTACACTGGCTGAATACGATGGGGCTTTCAAGTCATTTGAAGCGGCGAACGGTACCGTGAAGTCTGATCATATCACCAAGGCTCATATTGACCGTTTTAAGCATCACCAAACGACTGAGCATGCCGTCGCCGCAATAACGATCAATAAGAAGCTTACCTGTCTATCAACTCTCTTTACATGGGCAACTGAACGGGCGTATATGAAGAAAAACCCGATTGATAAGTCTGACCGGCTGAGAGTTACCCGTAAAATCAAAACTGTCTGGACCCCTGAGCAGTTCCAGCAATTACTAGCGGTGGTTGACAATGAGCAATGGTTATGCCTGATCTTGCTGGCCGTCAATGGGGTAGGGCGTAAACAGAGCCTTGCCGAGCTCGAACGAGAACAAGTAGACTTAGAGGGCGGGACGGTCAAAGTTTTTGAATCTAAGACCAAGACAGAGAGAATAACACCACTTCACAGCCGGACGCTGGAAGCACTTACGGCATACATGGGCAAAATACCTCCAACCCGCAAGAGAGTTTTTGATGCCGGGTTTCATCGGCTAGTTTGGCAGAGATACATTACCGCTGCCAAACTTCCGGCGATCACATTCCATGACCTACGCACCTGTACAAGCACCTGGTTAAAAACTGCCGGGATACAGTCAGAGATCGTTAGCAGCGTTTTTGGTCATAGCTCTATTGAACTGACTGCAAAACACTATACAAGCCTCGACAGCCTGGACAACAAGAAAGTCGCTATCGATAAATTACCGATCTGACCGACGTGCCTGATCAATAACAGCCTTAATATCTTCAGGGCCTACAATCCCATTCAATACTATCTCGTCACCATCTCCTGCGGCACTGGAGATGCTGATTTGGCCAACACCGAAAATTCGCTGAGTAAGTGACTGGTTAATCTTGACCTGCCTTACGTCTTTGTGCCATATCTCACTAATACGCTTGCTCAATATGCCAGTTCTCAGGCACGATTTTTCTCCATCTATAGTTAAAGAGGCTGCTTTGCACCTAAGATACCAGATAAATAGCACAACAGCGCCAATAACAAATGGCACCAGGAGCACGCACAATATAAACCGTATTGGAGCCATGCGAAACATTACAGGGGAATATGTCTTTTCCATAACAATTACCTTTCTTTTTTTATAAAATTAAATCTGAAAAATAATCATAAATCCAGTAATTAAAACAGTCAATAAAAATATTTCGCACACCTAACAAAAGCCGAACAAAAAACTTGACTGAGCCAACAGAATGTTGTAAATTAAATTTGTTAACTGGTACCAGGTTGAGTGTTTTCCTCCTTCCCCAAAAGTTTTTATTGACTATCATTCTAATACTGTATAATATCTCATATATGAGACATTGAGCAACCTTTAACGATTATACAGGAGTAAAAATGGGGTACATACGAAACTTGATTATTGATTTGATGGACGGCAAGATTAATGCAAATGAGCTTGCCATTAAATTAAAAAAAACTAATGTTTCCAGACCGACGATATACAGACTGTTGTCAGAAAACAAGCCTATATCTACAGATAAGGCAGATACCATTATTGAATTTTTGAAAGAGTATGACAAAAAAGAAAAATAAACTTTACCTAACTAGAAATTAATGTATGATGAACTATGGCACAAATAACCAAATACGCGTAAACGTTCGCCGGAAATATAAACCGTGCGGCCCTAGGCGTTTATGCGCGTTATTTGTGCCAACAATTAACTGGTCGTACGGTTTTTTGTTTTTAAAAATTGATGTGATGAGTGCAAAGGCGAGGAGGTCTACGATTAATCACTAATTAACATAAGATACGTATATTTTAAAAATAAGCAGGCCCACAAAGTTGGAGCTTTGTGAGCCTTGTTACATTATTACCCCCAGCGTTCAAATTCAGGAGGTAGATCATGCGTCATAATTATATCATTAATATCGGCGAAAGTCTGCAAAAACGACAGAAAACCCCAATTAATCACCCATTGTCCAAACAATCACTTGTTCCTATTGGCATTATAGGAATATTTTCACGCTCAGACAAGTTTTTTTTGGTTGGAGGTGAAAAATGAAAGCTTCAACCGCATTCACGAAAGAGTTAAAACAGCAGCACGCACAATGCTTGGAAGCGATGACTAAAAGTATTTTTACCACAAAATTCATTTTAGCATTATTAACCGAAAAATTCCCATTCATTTCAGAACCTGAACTATTGGCATTTATAATCAGAAAATACAAAGTTGTCAATGAAGGTAATTCTACAACAATTATTGATTTAGCGGGAATGTTTGAAATGCATCGCCACACCCTTGCAAAATTACTCAGTGATAATATTGTAATAAAACAAGCATTTGAACTCGACTTAGATGTGCTCAACAAACCAGAAAAGTATTGTCAAAAAGACGATGGCGAAAACTAAACAAAATAGCAAACTTTCGACACACTAAAAAAAAAGTTATTTTTTTATAATACAGGCTACAAAGGACTTATGTCTTTTGTAGCCTTTTTTTCTGACGCATTTCCTATCCAATTTTGCAGTGGTTGACAGGACTGCGAAATTCTGTTGCTATCGAATTTAATACAAAAAAGAAATAATCCGGAACTACACCCCGGCCACTACACCAATCGACGTTATTCGCAGTCCTGTCGATTGGTGTTTTTTTATTTAAAGGCAAAAAAAATGATTGACGCATTTGAACAACTCAAACCTGAACAGGCTGCCGCTCTCGCATTGAAAGTGATGCAGGTGCGGCCGAAAGATGCTGCACAACTACTTGGCACCACAGAAAAAACTCTGGCCGATTGGCGGTGCAGGGGCACCGGACCGGCTTACTGCAAAGCTGGCAGCTCAGTAGTTTACCCTCTCTCGGAAATCGAAAAACACATAAACGCCCAAAAGAAGATTAACCCGAGGTACTGATGAAACTTAATGAATTTCTGGACAAATTGCAGGGCGTAACAGGCGGCGGAAATCAATACCAGGCTAAGTGCCCAGGGCACGAGGACAGCACGGCCAGTCTTAGCATTTCAACGTCTCAAAAGGGCGACATTATTATTAAATGTCATGCCGGGTGCAGTGCTCAGCAGGTAGTCGAATCTATCGGCCTGAAAATGACCGACCTTTTCTCTGAGCCACTACAGCAAAAAAATAAACAGACTCACAGCACGTCGGATTGGAGAGTGTACAACTACCAAAACGAAGACGGCCAGACTGTATACAGAGTGAAGCGTACTCCAGGTGGCCCTGGCAAAAAAAAGGGATTCTACCAAGACCACTTAAAAGACGACAAATTCATAAAAGGCATGCAGGGCGTAAAACGCCTTCCTTATAATCTTCCCGCTATCCTGAAAGCCGAACCAGAACAGCAGATCTATATTGTTGAGGGAGAAAAGGACGCAAACAATCTTATCAAGCTCGGCCTGATCGCCACAACAAATGTCGGCGGGGCGGGTAAATGGCGAGATGATTACAGTAGCTATTTACAGGGCCATACATGCTGCATCCTGCCGGATAATGACGAGCCTGGCCAAAAGCACGCACAGCAGGTCGCCGAGTCTCTGCATAAAACAGGAATCGTCTGTCGCATTCTCTGCCTGCCTGATCTGCCACAAAAGGGTGATGTATCAGACTGGCTGGAAAATGGCGGCGATCTGGGCCAACTGCTGAGCCTTACCGCCTCTCAACCCCTCTGGTCCCCGCCGCCGTCTCAAGGGGTAGAAACCTGTACCGGGAACTACGAAACAGTACCGTTAAATCCGCTAAGGCGGGCTGAATTTTTAATTCAGAAAGCCTTTACAGTCAACAACAAGACCGCAGTGCGTAGGTATCGTGACGACTGGTGGCTGTTTAAGCAGAGCCACTATAGAAGACTGAAAGACGAAACTCTCAAGGCGTTTATCTACCGGAATTTTGACGGCGTACGTACACCTGCCGGTATTCCTATTATCCCCGACAGAAAAATGGTAAGTGAGATCATGTCCGCTTTACCAGCATGTAAAGGAGTTATTATGTTTGATGAACTAGAAGCCCCAATCGTCCCAGGAAACAACTCAGAACAGCTTATTGCATTTCTTAACGGCATATTAGACCTGGAAACAGGAAAGCTGATAAAGCACGGTCCAGAGAACTTCACGATTAACAGCTTGCCATATAACTATGACTGCAATGCGGAAAAGCCTGTTGAATGGGAAAAGTTTTTACTTAGTGTTTTCGGTGACGACATCGACAGCCAGCTCATATTACAGCAATGGTTCGGGTACTGCCTACTAAACGATACCAGCAAACAAAAAATACTACTCTTAATAGGCCCCAGACGCTCAGGGAAAGGCACTATTGCAAAAGTGCTGGAACTAATGATGGGTGACGAGAATGTCGCCTCACCAACACTTACGAGCCTATACACGCAATTTGGGCTCACGTCGCTAATGGGTAGGAAGCTGGCAATTATCCCTGACGCCCGCCTGAGCGGGAGAAGTGATCAGGCTGTAATTACAGAACGGTTGCTCAGTATCTCGGGCGAAGACAAGCTAACTATTGACCGTAAAAACAAAGATGCTCTGGCCAGTGTTAAACTGAACTGCAAAATTATGATACTGACGAATGAGTTACCACACTTAAACGACAGCTCTGGGGCTCTGTCAAGCCGATTCCTGCCTATCAACATGAAAAAATCGTTTTATGGCCAGGAGGATTTCGGCTTGTTCGCTAAATTAAAAAACGAGATGCCAGGCATACTCCAGTGGGCTATAGACGGCATCAGATTGCTCGATAATGGCTTCACTACATCTGAGGCAAGCGAAGAGGTTAAGTATGAGTTCGCTAAACTCACGAGCCCTGTACAGGCGTTCGCAGAAGAGTGTTGTATGTTCCCTGACCCAACAGAGTATTTCACCGTGAACAAGGACGATCTCTACAAAGCTTATCTCAAATGGGCCGAATCTGAAGGGTATCAGAGACATAAAACCAAGAATGTATTCATGAGAGATTTGCGAGCGGCCTACCCATCCCTGACCAACAGCAGAGTGAACTCTGACGGAACGAGAAAGCAATTGGTTATTGGTGTTAAGCTTAGACCATCAATGCATTCATCTTTATTCAATTAACCCTGACGTGTCAGGGTTTCGGTCAGGGTTACAGTCAGGGATGGCAAGAAAGATAAAGAACCATGTTTAATCAACTTAACGAAAATAACAATCAGAAGTCAGCAATGATACACCTATCTCATTCCCTACACGCGTGCACGCACGCACGTACGCGTGAGAACACAAGGTTTGAAACATCCCTGACCGGTCAGGGTATCCCTGACCAAACCAACGGCACAGCAACAGAAAGCCACGGGTCCTTCCCAGGGGGGCGGGGCCTGCGGTGACAGCTGACTCCGCTTTTTTGACAGACTGTTCGTTCGTTCGGAACGAGGTCGAAGTTGCAAAAAAATGAGTCGGCAGCTTGAAGCAGGAATGATTTTAGGTTGATTTTGGAAAATTGCAAGAAGAAATGAGCGGCCAGGGGGCCGGGTGATAACAGGCGTGAGCCAGGAAGGATTTTAGATCATGGGTAGAGCGAAAGAACAGGACAGGGTGACAGTATTGGGGGCAAAGGGTTGTCCGTTTTGTGGGGGTGCGAGAGTCAGTACTCAGAAGATTGCTGATTTGTATTACTGTGGCTGCGACAGCTGCCACGCTGGGGCAAAGTGGGATAAGGACCGCGATACGGCAATCGCGAATTGGAATCATCGAGTTAAGGTTGATTAATATTAACGGCGGCGTGAGCCGTGGAAAGTGAGGTTTGATATGGTTTGTTTTAATAACAGCAGCAAGGATGTCGCAGAGTTCAAGGTTGAGACATTGGCGATGTGTATGGCGGCTCGAATGAATAAGGAGATCGCGATATTTGCTGCATCGATGTTAAATGATGTTGACAGCAAGGTTGTCTTGCATACGGAGATTGTGGCACAGCTAGTGAAGTCTCTCCTGAAGATACAACGGGAACATGACCCGAAGTTGGCAAAGGCCAGTCGTCGCAGGATATTGGCGGCTATGATGCATACAACGGAAGCGGCTCAGGCTGTGGCTGAAAGTGAGGAAATCAATGAGCAGTAATCAGAATTGCACATCACTGGGTGAGATGATCTATGTTGCTGGCTGGCTGGTGACGGAACTGGAGCAGGTCAGAATGAAAATGCCTATGGAGAATAGGGTCTGGCTGGATCAGGCGATTGATAGAGCTGCTGATCTGGCGGCATCGATGGAGGCTTACAAGAGCGAGCAGAACGAAGAATTCAGACGGTATTACCGTTTGGGAAAAACTGAACGGAAAATGAACAGAAAGGCAGGTGAATGATGAATGGTTATAAGAAATTAGTGAATCTGGTTAACGAGTTTGAGTTGGCAGTGGCCAGAGTTGATGGTGAGGATGCAGAATCCGTGAATAAGTATGTTGTCGCTAAGGGGCTGGTGCTCGATAAGATTGAGACGCTGGAGAAGGAAGCGGCCCAGCTGCAGAAAATGCACAACCCCCAGGCGTCTCTGGATAGTGATTTCCAGAAACGATTGGCAGAGGCAATGGCAGAAGTCAGATTTAACACTCTTTCAGAGCTGAACTGGTGGGCTGTATGGCTGGGCGTTGAACTTAAGGACACTGAATTGCGTCAGGTTGCAGATCGCATTGCCACCGGCATTAAGACGGTTGCCAGGGCAACTGACAACAGGAAGGTATCGGGAGGAAAGATAGATCGCAAACGCAGAATTAAAGCTTTTAAGTTTGCTCTTAAAAAGGCGAACAAAACGCCCGGTCAGGTACATAGCGGGTTTGGGAATCAATACATCCAGCAGAACACTACAATGTACCAGGAAACAATCGATATGGTCGAGGATGAGATGATAGCGGTAATGGATGAGATTGTCAGGAAACAGGCTAAGGCCCTGCGGAGTTTCCGCAGTAAGCATGGAATGGAGTTTTAGGAATGTTTACAGGATGTTGTGATAATTGTGGGGCGGTGGTGTCGGTTGTTGATCTGGTGGAATATGACTGGAACGGTGAGGCGATACGGATTTGTCCGATGTGCGAGAAGTGGGTGTTTGATAATGCTCAGGATGATCGTAGAGACGCAAGATCTTGCGTCTCCTCTTAATGTGATTTTTACCACAGAGTTCACAGAGCTCGCAGAGAAATAAACAAAAGAAAGTTGAGGTTTAATATGAAATGTATTGGTTGCAATAGCAAGAATGTGAAGCATGAGATAAAGGCCGATGGTACTTACTGTAAGTGTGGGTGTTGCGGGCGGTCTTGGCTGGATAAAGTTAAGGCTGGAGTGGCACTGCCGGGGCCTGCGGAGTATTATGTCGAGGCGGCCACCGTTAAAAGGGATGATGCGGTTAATCCGGGGCATTACCGTAAGCACCCGTCGGGGATTGAATGTATTCAGGTAACAGAGCATATGGGGTTCTGTCTGGGTAATGCTATTAAGTATATCTGGCGGGCAGGGCTTAAGGATGGCAATAGTAAACGGCAGGATTTAGAAAAGGCTCGCTGGTATCTAGATAGGGAATTAGCGAAAGAACAAAACATTTAACCACAGAGCCCGCAGAGGGCCACAGAGAAATAAAAAGAAAGATGAGGTTTGAATAATGAAGATACTTTGGATTGACACTGAGACTACCGGACTAACTCCAGGCAAATGCGACCCGATACAGATCGCGGGAATGGTTGAGATTGATGGTGAGATTAAGGAAGAATTTAACATTCTCAGCCAGCCGTTTGATTTTAATGTGGGTAATATTCAGCAGAGAGCGTTGGATGTGCATGGCTATACACTGGAGCAGTTAAGGTCTGAACCGTTTCTGCCGCCCAGGACAGCATATAGTGATTTCCTGCGGATATTGGGTAGGTATGTTGATCGCTTCGACAAGCGGGATAAGTTCTGGATGGCTGGTTTTAATGTGCGTTTCGATCTTGACATGGTTCAAGGCTGGTTTGAAAACGTACACGATAAGTACTTTGGCAGCTGGTTTGAATACAAGGTTCTTGATGTGATGCAGTTGGCATTTGCTGAGATGTATAAAGGCAGGCTTACCGGACTGGATAGCTATAGGTTAGAAACTATCGCCAGACATTACGGTATTGAGATTAACGCCCATGACGCTATTAGCGATATAAAGGCCAGCCGGGAGCTGTTCCTGCGGTTGCTGTCTGCTAATGAGGCTTTTGAGACAACGTGTATCAAATGCGGTAAGATGCTGGAGATAGTTGATGTTGAATGCGGAGATTGTATTAAAGCTTCGTGAGCTTCATGGATGTGAATTATTTGCCGGGGTGGGTGACTGGTACTGTTTACTGGTAACTGATAACTGTTAACTTTATAGGCTGCGGAGATTGGAATTTTTTTATGAGTATGAGAAAGATAAAAAGAGAGAGTGCCAGGTGCAAAGTGCAAAGTGCAAATGTTAAGTATTCCGGCTGGTTCTATTTGATCTTGCTGGCTTATGGCCTGCTATTTTTTGGAGGTGTGCTGCTGATTGGCGGTTGCTTTCACCAGAGCAGCGGAGGTAATACCCCAGCCAGAGAGCTGGGGGCAGTTCAAAAGCGGTTCGGAGGCGGCAAAGCAGCTGGGCTGGACGGTTCCGGCGATGGCGGCGGCGGTGTTTCTGGCAGGCTGGCTGAACTCTTCCCGGACGCTGGGCAATGCGGGGATAGTAGCGGTGCTGGCGATAGCAGCGGCGGGCGGCTACTCTCTGGTACTGATGCTCTGGCCGAAAATGTTCGCGGCTGGCTTTATATTGTGCCTGGTAACGGCTCTGGCGATGACGGTGTTTACCAAGGGCGGGTTCTCCGTCAGGAAGACGGTCAACAGGAGCCAGGGGTCAGAGGCCAGAAGCCAGACGGGCGGGTGATCAAGGCTGTCGCAGTGTCGGCGATAACCTCGGCAGTTGTGACGATAGTGGGGTTGTTTTTGATCTGGCGGAATAATAAAGACACGATGAGTGATGTCGCCGGTCAGACTGACAGAGCAGTTAACAGCGTGTTTGCTGCTCTTGATATTAACAAAGATGGACATGTGAACATGGATGATATTAAAGCAGGCAGAGATAAGCTTCTGCGGAAGGGAGGAGGCAATGAAGTGACTTAAAATTTGATAGGGAAGTTTTTCCAATATTCTTAACTGGCCGGGGCAATGTTTCTCGTCCCGGTCAGTTTATTTGGTTTTTACCATGAAGCCCGCAAAGCGGGGAACTTGTCCGCCTGAGGCGGACGCAAAGAAGAAAATTTAACCACAGAGCCCGCAGAGGGCTACAGAGAAAGAAAGAGGTTTAAAGCAATGTTAGGAATGCACGCAAAAGATGTAATCACTGGATTTGAAGGTATTATAACCGGCCACTGCTCATACATAACCGGATGTGACCAGTGTTTGGTTCAGCCTAAAAAAAGTAAAACAGGTGACTATATTGACGGTAAATGGTTCGATAAAAACCGACTTGTGATAAGGACAGAGTTTGAGCCGATTGTGCTTGAAACAGACAAGGATAAAGGGGCATGTGATCCGGCTCCGGTAAAGTAATAATTTATACCCCGGCTGGTTTTGTGGCTGGCCGGGGTAGAATATTTTTTAACCACAAATGAACGCAGATAAAAAGAAAGATGAGGTATTTATGAGGTTTTTAACAGAACGGCAGTATGAAGATGTGGTCAATAAGGCGGTCGAAAAAGGAAAAATACAGATGGCAGTAAAGATTGCCGACTGTGCCAGGAAGATGGCTAGCACAAGATATAACCAGAGGCATTCCGGTACAAAGGCACTTAACAATTTTGCTGAGGATATTGAGATAAGTATCAACGAGATAGAGCGGGGCAGATAAAAAAAATAACCACAGAGCCCGCAGAGGGCCACAGAGAGTTTTTGACAATGGATGTAAATAACCAGGAATATTTTGATTACTATGATGATGGCGTGGACGGGCTTTCGGAGAATGAGAAGGCACGTCGGCGGATGAATGAGAAGCGGGCGGCGGAGCGGGATATAACTATACCGGCCTGTTGCAAGCCGCATCTTAAAGAGAATCTCAAAGATGACCCGGAGGCGTTTTTGCGGTATTGTTTCCCGGGGATCTTTTATAATCCGTTTACAGATGATCAGCTGGTTATTATTAACGCTATATGGTCACAGATACGTTATGGCGGTTACCGGGCTATCGCGGCGGCTCGAGGCGATGGTAAAACCTCAATCACGATTGGTATGATCATCTGGGCGGTATCTTATGGCCATGTCAAGTTCCCGGTACTGGTTGCGGCTAATGCTACCAAGGCGGCCCAACTAATGGATAATATAAAATACCAGATAGAATTCAACAATACGCTCACGGAGCTCTTTCCAGAGGTATGTGCACCGGTAAGAGCACTGGAGGGAGCCAACCAGAGAGCCAACGGCCAGACGGTAAACGGTAAACGTACTAACCTGCAATGGAACGGAGAAGAGGTACACTTCCCAGAAGTGGAAGGTTCAGCGGCCTCCGGCAGTATTATGCTGGGCTACGGACTTGACGGTGCCATTCGCGGGGCTTTGATAAATGGGCTGAGGCCGGATTTTGTCCTTATCGATGACCCGCAGACCAGGGCATCGGCCGCCTCTGCCAAACAGACACAGGACCGCCGCCAGACCATCCTGGAAGATGTGCTGGGACTGGCCGGGCCGGGGGCCAAGATAACCGTAACTATGCTCTGTACAATACTGAGATGCGGTGACCTGGCTGATGAGTTTACCGACCGGCAATTACAACCGGCATTCAAGGGTATCAAGCAGCGGCTGCTTATTACAGAACCGGAGGAGAATAGTGAAGCGGACATGTGCTGGAAGAAGTATATGGAACTTCGCAGGCGGGGGATGGTGGCTGGTGATGAACATGCCAGGGAGGGCCATTGTTACTATCTGGCTAATCGGTCAGTAATGGATGGGGCGGTTGAGGTTAATAATCCGTACCGGGTGATCGATAGCGAGATTGAGCAGACAGATGATGTCAGAGCGATGTACGCTGCGACGCTGGCAGAAGTTGCCAGAACAGGTGCAGACGAGGCATACTTCTGGATGCTGGAGGTTTCGGCTAAACAGCATACGTATAACAAAATATGTGATATGGGGCGAGCGGCGTTCGATGCGGAATACCAGAATAATCCAAGTGCGGCCAGTTCGGAGCGGTCGGAGATAACGGCGACGACGGTAATGAGGAAACTGTCACATCTGGAATGCGGCCAGGTGCCCGCCTGGGCGGCGATGGTGGTGCGGGGCGTGGATGTGGGTGGTCGTATGCTGTACTGGATTGATGTGGCTGTGGGTGAAGGTTATCGCTCTACTGTGATCAATTACGGCTGCGAGCCGGTAGATAGCCCGGCTGGCGACCTGAGAGAAGCTGACCCCGACAGGCAGCGACAGATGCAGGCGGCGATATATGAGGCTCTTATACGGCTGGATGAGCAGGCGGCGACAGCTGAGTATACCTGCGAGGCGACAGGTGAGTTATTTACGCCGGTAATGGCGACGGTGGACTCTGGCAGCGGTTTACATACAGATGCGGTATATGCTGCGGTTAAAGCGTATAAGCGATATAGGGCTATCAAGGGCTGCGGGCAGGGCCAGCAGAACCGGTATAAGGCACCGGGCGGTGGTGGGATAGTTCGCGGGCGGTTCTATTGGGCCAGCTATCAGAAATCGCCGCACAATCTGTGGCTGCATCATCTGGACTCTGATACGCTCAAAAACTTTGTGCACCAGGGATTTTTAACGCCGGAGGGTAAGCCGGGGAGTATTTCGCTGTACGGGTCAGAGGCGGTGGTACACCAGGACTTTGCCCGGCATATAACTGCCGAGATATGGTGTAGGACGTTTATTGACGGCAAGGGCTGGGTGGAGAAGTTTGATGTTATCCACGGGGATAATCACTGGCTCGATGCTCTGGCTTATGCCATCGCGGCGGCGGAGATCGCACAGCGGGGCAGGAAGCTGGCGATAGCCAGCAGCGGGCAGCTGACGGTTGTGCCAAGGCAGGTGACAGCTGACAGGCCGCAGGTAGCTCAGCAGAGGTTGACGGCTGAGGATATTGCGAAAATAAGGCAACGGCGGGTGATGTAAGTGAAGAAGTGCATAGGTGCAGAAGTGCAGAAGTGAAGAAGTGCACAGAGTACGCAGAGAAGAAAAATAATAAGAGTTTCACGCAAAGATAATCAAACAGAAGGTGGCATGATGGACTCACACGAACTGACACAGGCTGACACGGACGATCGCAAGAGCAGGACTGGGATACGGTGCCCGGATTGCGGGTCGGGGTTATGCCGGGTTTATACTACCAGAAAATATTACTGGGGGGTAAAGCGGTACCAGGAGTGTCAGCATTGCGGACGAAAATTCAGCAGTACTGAGAAGGTTGGGTGAACTAGTGATTGTTACTATACTCTTGGCGCTACTATTGATTGGATTAACACTGGTTTAGATAAAAAATACTATAAAACATATATAAATAGTGATTTTTCTTGCATTTTTCTTCAATATACATTTATATAGCTTAAGTACCTTATGTTGTTAGGGTTATAAATAGCCCATTAATTTATCATTTTACTTAACTTTATGTTTTAGAAAAAGATTAACATGTTGCGTTAATCTTTTTCTTGATTTGGTCGATAGATGAATATATACTTTAAAAGTAAGAAGATTGAAAAGCTTTGTAATAGTGAAAAAGAGATCAGGAAACGGTTTAGTAGTAAAATTGCTGAAAAAATAATGGAGAGACTCCAATCTCTGGAAGCAGCAAAAAACCTTTCTGACATCCCTACAGGCCCGCCAGAAAGGAGGCATGTGTTAAAGGGAGCAGATAAGGGTACCATATCAATCAATTTAGATGAAAAACAAAGGCTTCTTTTTAAGCCCCTGCCGGAAGAGTGTGCAAATTTATATTTACCAGATGGTGGATATAATTATTGTAGCATAACATCTATTGAAATATGGGACATTAGAGATACGCACGAATAGGTAAAGAAAACGCAAAAAAACGAATCGGGAGTGGTTATTGTGGCACAGGTAAGAATGAAGTATAATCCGGATTATGCAATTATGCCCGGAAAATCGGTTCAGGAAG
This sequence comes from Sedimentisphaerales bacterium, assembly GCA_963667715.1. Classification (GTDB taxonomy): domain Bacteria; phylum Planctomycetota; class Phycisphaerae; order Sedimentisphaerales; family SM23-30; genus JAFGDI01. The sequence goes on from OY763926.1 coordinate 1,187,280, forward strand.
CAATGGAAAGCTTGGGGTATACACAAAAAGAGTTCGCAGAACGATTAGACACTACCCCTCAATCATTGAATCGAATATTCAATGAAGCTCAACCTATCACCCATGAAATGGCATGTAAACTTGAGCTGGTCACTGGTACATCAGCGAGCTATTGGAACAATAGAGAAGCGATATACAGAGAAAGAATTGCTAAAATAAATGAGAAAAAGCAGCTAGAAAAAGATTTGGCATGGCTGAAAGGAATGCCAATTAAGGACTTGCAAGAGCGAGGTTACGTAGTTGAAAGCGATGATAAGGTAGAGCTATTGCGAAGTACCTTACAGTTTTTTGGTGTAAGTTCTGTTAACGCATGGCGAGAATTATGGAGTAAGCCAGACAATATTGCCGCTAAAAGATCAGCATGTTTCGAAACTCTTATTGGCCCCGCCTCTGCCTGGATAAGATGTGGTGAGAAAGAGGCAGAGAAAATTAGTTGCGGAGAGTACAATAAAGAGCTATTTATTGCCAGCCTTAAAAAAATCAGAGCCCTTACTTGTAAAGTAAATTTTACAGAAGCATTAATTGAGACTCAAAAGCTATGTGCTCAGGCTGGCGTAGCTTTCGTGCTCGTTAAAGAGATAAAAAAGGTCCCATGGAGCGGAGCGACAAAATGGTTAAAAAATAAAGCGATGATAGTTTTAAGTATTAGAGGGAAAGCAGAAGATCATTTTTGGTTCACTTTTTTTCATGAAGCCGGTCATGTTGTTAATGATAATAAAAAATATCTATACATTAACGATAACGCAAAAATCAAAACCGACCCAAGGGAAGTTAAAGCTGATACATTTGCCGCCAATATGCTCATACCTAAAATATATAACAGTAGAATATTGAAAGCCAAATCTAGTGCTGACATAATGTTAATAGCAAATGAAATCGAAGTTGCTATTGGCATTGTTGCTGGACGTTACAGAAAGCTAACTGGTAAATGGAAAATGTATAACGAAATAACAAGAAAACTTGAGTGGGTCAGTTAAAATACCCGATTCGACAATACTAAAAGTTCTGCATACAGGTTGTGCGGGGCTTTTTTTATTTTAAATATGAGTCCATACGGTGATTATATTGCTTTACGATTTCCTTAGTCAGCTTGTTTTTGCTTGGTTATTATCTTTGCCATAGTAGACATTTGTTCCATGGCTTCTACCAGAAAACTGTGACTTTCTTTGGTCAGAGAGTTATTTTCCGGCCAGGTAATTTGTTCTGACAGTATCTTCTGCAGGTGGTCCAGGTGTTTTGAAACGTATTCCGGCTCCTTAAATTCTTCTTTAAGGAGAAAGGTCAGCATATAGCGGTCAAGGATGGTCTTGGTTTTAGTGATAAATGTTGATGTGTCAATGAAATAGCGATACTGTTTAAGGAACCAGGCACTAATACATTCAATAAAAATAAATAGGAACGAGCAGGAAATTATACCGTAGATGTGTTTAGCTTTAAAATCGTCTTGATCGTTTGAGAGTAGCTGCCAGGCAACTATGGAAGATATATAAAACAAAATGCCGCCAAAAGCAAAGGTTTTACCTGTTCGCAGCAGGCTATTGGCATTTTCTTCTGTAGATACAATTTTATCTTCAAGGAATGATGATATATTGATAAAGTATGATGAGAAACTTTTAGATATTCTGTCAGTTCTGAGTGTTATTTGTTTTGCGATTGTGTCGTAGACAATATTATTAACATCATCTTTAGTTATTGTTTTATTGTGAAGTTTTTCTATTTCACAAAGAATTGTCTTTTTTATTTCGTCTACACTCTCGGCTTTGCTTATGTTATAAGTGTTGACAAAATCTTTTGAATTATTAGGACGTCTAAAGTACACGTAAATCATAACCGTAATTTGGGATATTATTAATATTATTCCATATGAAGTCAATGCTGTCCCTATGAACTTTGAATCAATATTTAAATAATATTGCAATGGGATCATTGAAAACATAATAGCGCCAAATGCTACAAGGAATGAATACAAATGATTTTCTTTTATAAATTTACCAAACATTATAAACTCCTGTATCGATAGTATATATTCAACAGAACCTTTTTAAAATTATAGTTACTAACAGTCTATCTTACAAATATTAAATCCTGTACTACATATAGTACGGGATTTTTTTTTGGTGTTGATGGGCCCGGCGTTGTGGTTAATAATCAAATAGGTACGAGAGGCGAGTATAACTGAACAATTGGAAATTGAAACATGACTGATTATGCGGCACAAATATTAGAGCTCGAAGGGCAGATACCTTATGCGGGTACTACTATCCAGGTTAACGGCAGGAATGTTACGGTGCCATCGATTGAGGTGATAGAGCGATCTATTGCTTATTGTCGCAGGCAGTTGGCAGCGGCTTCCGGCAGATCGCCAATCGATATGGTTGGTAAGACATTACTTAAAGGTTAAAAGTTAAAGGTTAAAAGTTAAAGATGTCCGAGTTAACCAGCACAATTGATACTACCCAGATCAGCTCCCTTAGCAGCGGAGCTCTGGCGGTGGTTATGGATGATCGTCGTGACCGCAAGTCTGCTGGTACCAGTAAGCGATACTTTGAGGCGGCCCAGTCAGACAGGTTCGGGGCTAATCACTGGGCGTTTGCTAATGGGCTCGATGCTGCGAGTACCATATCCCCTGATCTGCCGACAGTGCGGAATCGGTGCAGGCTGGAACGCCGGAATAATTCGCAGCTGGCCGGTATTGTTGAGACTTATGCTAATGATATTATCGGCAATGGGCCAACGGTTCAGATCGGATCATACCAGCGAGTTGAGGACCGGATAAGACTATGGGCCCGGCGTTGCGATTTTAGCGGCCAGCTGTCGCTGGCGGCGTTTTTGCGGTTGTGTATATATCAGCTTGCCTCTGACAGTGGCGAGGTGTTTATTATTAAGCGTTATGCTGCGGACGGCAGGCCGATACCGCAGCTTATCGAAGCTGACAGAATAGCTACCCCCTGGGGAAAAAGCTCCGGGGCCGGTGGCAATAATACGGTAATTGATGGAATTGAATATAATGGGCAGGGCCAGGTACTGGGCTACTGGGTGAGTAAGAACCATCCGGGGGCAAGCTGGCTGGTTAATAAGGGCTATGGCGATTTTGACTTTGTGCCGGTTAATGAGATGATACATTATTTCCGTATCGAACGGCCTGGTCAACATCGTGGTATGCCGTGGATTACCTCGGCCCTTAACACCTTTGGTGAGCTTCGGGACTATAACCGCTCGGTACTTAAGAGTGCACGCAGAGCGGCTAATATAAGCGTATTGCTTAAAACTGACCAGATGGGAGAAACAGCTCCGCTGGCAGCTCAGACCTGGACTGAAACGGAAATACCCGAAGATACTATGCTGACGCTGCCGGAGACATGGGACGCTAAGCAGCTGGACCCGAAACAGCCGACAGTGACCTATGCGGAATTTCACAAAGCAAAACTCAATGAGGCGGCACGCTGTTTGACGATGCCGTTTAATATCGCCGCTTGTAATAGTTCCGGCTATAACTACTCTTCCGGCCAGCTTGACCATCTGACGTATTTCCGGGTGATCGAGATTATCCGCCGTGATCTTGAGGATATGATACTCGAGCCGATCATTTCCGAGGTGGTTCGCTGGATAGTGCTGACCTCTGGCGTGTCGGTCAATGCTCTGAGCTCTGACCGCAGCTATTTCTGGAAGAATCGCGAACATGCTGACCCGGTAAAGATGGAAAAGGCTAAGGAGCAGCGAATGGCTAATCAGACCAGTACTATAGCTGATGAATGTGCCAAAGAGGGCAAAGACTATCAGAGAGTACTCGAGCAGCTCGCCCGGGAAAAGAAGCTCAAAAAGAAGCTGGGACTTATCGAGGATAAGGTTGACCCGGATAAACGTATTGAATCGCTATCGAGAGCGGTAAGAGCAGGTATTGCTGTTACTATTAACGAGGGCCGGGCAGCTATCGGGCTGCCTGAGATCATCGACGGTGAAAGGCCGCTTCGTTTTAACAACGAGGATATATTACAGTATCATATCGAAAACGATATTGTGACAGTTAACGAGGTGAGGGCGGCACTGGGGCTGGAACCGATAGCAGGCGGCAATGTGGGAGCGAGTGTCTTACTTAGCAGTAAAGCATTAGAAACCGGCAGCGAGGAGCCAGAGGCGGGTAAGAAAACAGCTGGAGGTGAGACTGATGCAACTGACGAGGAAGAAGTTGAGGAAGAAACGGACGCGAAGACTTAAGAATCTGTGTTAATCTGTGGTTCAGAAAAGAAGAAGAACATTTAACCACAGAGGACGCAGAGGACACAGAGAAGAAAAAACAGGAAGATGCCAGAATGAAACAGAAAAACAGGATAGGGTTCATAGTTAATCGCGATAGCCAGGAGCGGGATATTACTTGCCGGGCAATGTCAACATCTATCCGCAGTACAACTGCCAACGATGAAGATCTATCGTGGGAGGCTGTTATCGCTACTGAGGAGCCCGCCATCGTCTACGACTGGGATGAGGGCTATGTACGCGAAATACTGCTGATGGATGGCGTACAATATGCCGAGAGCGTGCCGTTTCTCGATAGTCATAGCCGCTGGTCGATCGATGACATGATAGGCTCTACCAGAAAGTTAAGAGTTGAAGGTGATAAACTTATCGCCCGCAACTTTGCTCATGATGATGATAAGGGCAGGCGAGTATTTTCGATGGTGAAGGCCGGACACCTCACAGACAACTCGGTTGGCTATCGGGTACTTGCTTATACGACTATCAAGGCTGGCGAGACTGCTATTGTCGCTGGTCGCAGTTTTACTGCATCTGAGAGTATGGCATTGAGAATAACTACCAGCTGGCAGATTATAGAGAATTCGGCGTGTCCGATAGGAGCTGACCCTAACGCTAAGAATCGTGGTGATAGCTCAGGAAAAGGTAAAAGGTCAAAGGTAAAAAGTAATGAAACCGGCATGGGGCCGGGTAATGATAACGTATCGGGCAGGGCCCGGAAAGGCAGTAAGATGGAACTTACTCAACAGGAAAGAGCTGCTCTACGCTCAGCGGGCCTTACCGATGAGCAGATAGATCAGATGGAAGTGGCTGTGGCTAAGAGAATGGCACAGCGGGAAATGGAACGCTCGGATAATGGCGGTAATAAACCTGATGAGCTGGAGGCACTGCGGATCCAGCGTGAAGCTGAAAAGAGTGCACTCGCCGCTGAACGCAAGAGAGTGGAAGATATTAAACTGATCTGTGATGGTCATATTGACACGGCAGTACGTGATGCCTGGATAAGTGAAGGCAAAAGCGAAAGCGAGTGTCGTTCTCTGGCTCTGGCAACACTCAAGGAGCAAAAGCGAGCGGCTAATGGCAACTTTGCACCTAATATCAATATTGGAGCCGGTGGTAATGTTGACATGAAACGCTGCCTGGCTCTGGCGACAACGATGCAGTATAACTCGTCAGATATTAGCGAGAAGACCGCTAAACGCTATTCTCAGGCTGAACTTGATGCGGCTGAGAGCATGAGCGGTATTACGTTCGGCGAGCTGGCGGCACGTTCGCTGGCGGCGTTTGGCCATGCAGACAAGGTCACATACAATACTATGGAAACTATCCGTGCTGCGATCTCTACTAACAGCCTGCCGAAAATTCTGGGCGAAGTTGCTAACTTATCAGCAGCACAGGCGTATGCTGCGGTTGAGGTAGTCTACGAAGAGCTGTGTGCACGCAAGAATGTTAAAAACTTCAAGACTCAGACAACCGCCAAGATGTCAGCTGCTAATAAGATCGGCAAGGTGAACGATAAGGGCGAGCTGCCTCATACCAGCTTCGATGAAGAGTACGAAGCCTGGAAGATCGATACTTTTGGTCAGCAGGCAGGTATCAGTCGTCAGGATATGATCAATGATGACCTCGGCCAGTTCGTTGATACTCTTACCGAGATCATACAGGATATGAGAGCGTATATTGATGATACGTTTATTGCGATGGTTGTCGCTAACGGTAACTGCTCTGATGGTAAGCCATTTTTCCATGCTGACCATAACAACCTGGTAACAGGAGCGGCATTGGGACCGGCTGGCCTTACAGAAGCGTTTAAGGCATGGCGTAAACAGAAGAAGAAAAACGGCGTGAAGGTTAAAGTATCGCCGAATTATCTGCTGGTACCGGCAGCACTGGAAAATACAGCTGAAGGACTAACAGAAAGCGACCAGATTATTATTACCGGTAGTACTGATACTATCACCACTAATAAGAACCTCTTTAAGGGTAAGCTAACTACACTAGCCTCTGGCTCGCTGGATGAGAGCAGTGAGGACAACTGGTATATGTTTGCCAAGGCATCGCGACTGGCGGCCTTTGTTGCCGGGTTCCTTAACGGTAAGGATACTCCGAATGTCACACCGCTTACGATGGATGCGAACGCCCTGGTACTGAACTGGAATATCTACAGTGACTTCGGGTTCGGTTACGGCAACTATCGCGGTGCCAGTAAGTGTACACTGTAAGTTAGGATTTAGAAGTTAGAAGTTAGTAACTATTACCATGAAGCACATGGAGAGCATGAAGGTTTTAACCTCTGTGAGCTCTGTGGGCTCTGTGGTTAAATAAAAAAAATAGACAGGAGAATTAAATCATGTTTGGACAATATTTGAAAGATGGAAGAGTGATAGATTATACTAACTCTACCGGTGCGACTATAAGCGGCGGTACACTTGTTACAGTAGCAGGTGGCGTCGGGTTGGTTCAGTCTGATCTGGCTAATGGAGCCTCAGCAGGCGTAGCAGTAGAAGGGCAGATCGAGTATGACTGCCTGAGTACTGATACACCAGCTGCCGGTGCTACGCTGTATCTTGATACTGACAATAACAGACTGACCACAACCGCGGCCAGCTGGCTGGCAGCTGGTAAAGCCGTGTACGCTAAGGCGGCTGGTGTTGCCAGAGTAGTGTGTATGATTAATCAGTTCAGTAATGCATAACGACCTCCTTTTTTAGAGTTGACCGGTTGCGGGGCTTGTGGTCTCGCAGCCGGGTATTTTTGGATGTGAAAAGTTAAAGGTAAAAGGTTGAAGGGTTTGTGGCATGGCTGAGCAGTATATACAGATACCGCGGAATGTGATGTGGTCGGTTTTGGCTGGGCTGTTGAGTCTGGTTGGCTGGCTGGCGTGGGCTAATATTGAGTATCGGCTGGACCAGCTGAACACCAAGGACTGTGACCAGGACAGGATTATCATCGCTAATCAAGAGGCGATTAAAAATCTGTTAATACAGGTTGCGGCTCAGAATGAGCGAACAGGTACGAAAGGGCGATAATATGAAATTAACTGATATGACAATTGAACAGGCGAGGGCGGTGTTGGCTCAGCCGGAGCTGCTGGAGGCGGAGATTGATCTGATGTCGCAGTATCTTTACAGCATCGGGCTCGATGAGGATAATCTGACCAACCATAAGGTACTGGCGAATACGGCGACGGTGCAGGCGGCGGCTCTGGCGGTTGAGGGACCGGCGAGGGCGGCGATGCGGACGAGGCTCGCAGCCAATATACAGCGAATGATTGACACTGCTGATGCGGCAATAGCGGAGGCAGCGAGCTAATGAGAACGCTAACGTTTACCAATGTCAGCGGCGAGGATATCATTAATCAGGAGACCGTTATGCTGTACCACACAACTACAGCAACCTGGTCGGTTGATAACCCTCCACAGAGCGGCACGGTAGTCTCTGGCACCCGTACAGTGGCGACGATAGCAGCTGGGGCGACATTAACTATCACTATTACCGACGAGTCTCAGGTCGTCAGGTTCTATAGCGATACCATTGGTAGCAAGATCGGCTGGTCGATTAATGATCTGGCAGGTATGCCACTCTCAGCACTGCGAATCTACTACAATCCACACGTGACAGGCGATGTAGCCAGCATAGCTAATATGCCACTGGATTATTTTTACTGTTACTACAGCTACAATCTCACAGGTGCCATACCTGTGAGTACACCTACCGATTGCACGATACTGGCGGACGGAACCAACATTAACACTAGTCAATCACTACTCAATCTTAACGCTGGCGGGTTCGCTGGTACATTTGACGCTAATAGTGATAATCAGCTTGTTGACGATATTGACGCGGTTAATGCGTACTATGAGATCCAGGCTCGTGGCGGTACGGTTAATATCAACATCGGTACAGTTGAGATCGCAACGGCGGCCGAACTCGAATTGTATGGTACGCTGGCGTCGGCTGGTGTGCCGCTTAACGCTCAGCAGGTGGCAGATATAACACTCTCTGGCGAGTGGGAGCCGATCGGATCGCCGCTGCTGCCGTTTGATAAGAATTACGATGGTTCTGGATATGCGATAGCAGGATTGTACATTAACCAGCCAGAGAAGGACGACATTGGCCTGTTCGGCCATACAACAGCTGGCAATATACAGCATCTACAATTATTAGATTGTAATATTACTGGCCGAGATAACGCTGGTGCATTGATAGGACACTCAGCGAGTGCCATTAATGACATACAAATAACAGGTGCCGTTACTGGCCGAGATAACGTTGGGCTACTTGCTGGTTACAGAGCCGCCATTCTCCCTATGATTATTCGCGTTGCCGGATACGGAGAGGTTACAGGTAATAGTGGAGTTGGCGGCCTGGTCGGCAGCGACATTAACGACAGTGCAGTATTAACAGAAGCTGTGGCTGCTGTAGAGGTTACTGGTAATAGTAATGTTGGTCCGCTTGTCGGTAGTGGCGTTGTGGTGTGCTTGGAGAATGCTTACTGGAATAGTACTATAGCTGGGGTCGCAGATAATGGAGTTGTTAGCTTTGCTGTCGAACTAACGGCGACAGAGTTTGCCGACTACAATAACTACCCATCCCTTGGCACAGAAGGGCTTTTCTGGTATATGAGCAGCGGCGGGCCAAAACTGCAAGAGTTCTGGGTTGATGAGCCGGAAGAACCAGAGGAACCTATTATTGTTGAGGCTTATGCCGGCCGTAATGGACATGGCAGTAGAGCCGGGTACGGCAGTCGGGCTGGTTTTGGTGCCAGAGTTGGCGGGGGGGCGAGATGATAAATGCGGAGGTGATGTCGGCCAGGGCGGCGATGGCGGCTTTTGGTAATGAGACGGTGGAGTTTGATTTGGGCGATGGTTCAGCCAGGCGACCGATTAAGGCGATAGTAGACCGCAAAGGAGCGACGGCCCGGTTCGGGCAGAAGGCTCTGGCGGCGGTGGTGTCGGTTAGTGTGTTTAATGATTCGGTAACCGGGATAACACCACAGCAGGCCAGTAAGGCGGCGGCGAGGGTGTATGTGGCGACGGATTTGGGAGGGGAGGCTGTTGGGAGGCGGATGAGTATAGTGAGCCAGGATAGCGGGATGGTGACTATTGAACTGCTGTAGGCAGTTCGGGTTAAAGGTGAAAAGTAAAAGGTAAGATATGGCACAATTATTAGAAACCAAAATAGATACTAATGCCGAATATCGACAAATACAAAAAATGCTTGCTAACTCGCCAGCATTATTCAATCGCATATCCAATCGTGCAGCCACTAAATCTGCCAATAAAATGAGGACTATCGGACGCAGAGAAATGCGACAAAGCACCGGATTAAAAGGAAAAATGGTTAACCGCCTCATACAGAAATACAAACCGCCGCGAGAGGGAACTGCTATTGGATATATTAATGAGCAAATACAAATACCACTCGAAAACCTTAATCATAAAGTAGTGCCAGGTGGAATACAATACCTTAGAGCTGACGGAGAAACAGTACTGGTAGAGGACGCATTTGTAAGTTCATTCAGACACACAGAAGGCCAAATATGGTGCAGAGTAGAAGGGGATAGATACCCAATCAAACGGTTGTTTTACAAAGTACACACCGACGAAATCACAGAAAGAATAGTTAGAGAAAAAGTAGCTCGCCGCATGTTAACAGTTGGAATAGAGGTCTACAACAGCGAGATAAGCCGGTTGGCACAGTTGGCGATAGCGAAAGGCCAGGTTAAATAATATGCTTTCGAGAATTGAACAAATAGCTGAGTCGCTTAAATTAAGGCTCACTTTCACAGAAGGCGAAACCAGCTACACCGGCGTGAGGCCAACCGCTACGTATTGGCAAAACAATAGTTACGCGGATAACGATGTAATTATCACACAACAGGAAAATGAACCACTTGGCAATTACAGCGGGGTAGTGAACTGGCAGGCTAATTTCTGGATAACAATTATAAAATCACCAACTCAAGCTAACGAAGCAATCGACACATTGCTTAATGCGGCTGCCGCTGACATTATCAAAGCCCTAATGGCGGACATAACGCAAGGCCAATTGGCTTACAATACCGAGATAGAATCATTTAGTACACTGCCACAAAATAAGGCAATGCTCAATGGAGCACAAATATCAGTTAATATTTACTACCGCACTGACGCGGCGGATATAACCAAATAGGAGCAACATATGACTAAACCACTACTCTCACAGATCGCGGCTTTACTTATCGGGGTGCAGGTCAATCAATACACACCAGTAACTCCAACTATAGCTATAGATGTGTCTGACCCGGAATTTGAAGACATTACCCCGATGCTCGACCGGGCCAATACCGGCAGAACCGCAGGCCCAGCGAAGGGCAAGTACCCTGGAGAACCGACAGCGACAATCAAATTTACCACTGAATTCCAGGCCGATGCCGCTGGATTAACCACAGGTTTTGCAGCTCTGCTTAATGCCTGCGGATGCGAGCTGAATGCCGGTGTAATAACCGCAGTAACAGATACTACTCTGCAGAAATGTCTGACGCTCTGGCTTTACGAAGACGGCAAATGTAAAAAGATGGGCAATGCCCAGGCTGAGGCAACTATCAAGTATACCAAGGGCCAGATAATAACTGTAGAATTTGAGTTTACCGGCTACTATATTGATACTATTGATGTAGCGATGCCCGCAACCGAAGCCGCCGAGATAGAGCCGCTAATCGCTGCCGCGGCCAGCATCGGAGGTAATGACTACAATGCTGTTGAGACTACTGTTAAATTTAACAACGTTCTCAGTCGCCGTGGGAATTACTACGTTGTCACCAGCAGGGCTGTATCAGTTGAAACGGACCCTGAAAGCCAGCTAGTAGGGACCTTTGACCCTGAAGGCCTAAAACGTGCCGGTACAGCTATAGCATGCACCCTGGCGGCTAGTAATGGTACTGCAGCAATGACTATCAGTACTCCGACGGCAACTATCGATAAAGTAACAGAAGGTGAACGTGATGGTATACGCCTAGATAAATTGACCATGACAGCTACCGACCCAGATGGCGAAGATGCCTGGATAAGCATTACAGGAGCTTAAAATGAACCGCAAGGCGATTGTTGCAGTGATACAGAAACGCTGGCCGGGAACGAGCGAACAGGATTGCATGATAAAGCTCAACCGTATGCCAGCACTCAAACGAAATGAAATATTGGATGAGGTAAAGAACCATGTTGGCAACAACACAGATGAGAGCGGCGATACAAGCCAATAGGGGCGGCTTCCATACTGCCACAGATCAACAGATACAACGGTTGTGGAATATGCTTGACGAGAGCACACAGCAGCAGTATCTGACAAACAACAATTCTAACCAAGGAGAAACAGATGCCGATAGCATTAGACAAGAGCCAGAAGATAACAGTAATATTACCAACTGATAAGCACGCAGAAAATCCGATTACGTTTAAGTACTACTACCCAAATCTTAAACGGCAGAGGGACATAACCAGGCACCTTGCCAATTTCGAGAGTATGGACACAGATACGCTCGAGGCTAGATTTGACGATGCCGCCAAAATGGTACAGGTAGGGCTTGCACAGATCGATAATATGCCCGAAGGGATAACCCCAAAGGACGTCATAGAAAGCCTGAACGTGCAAGAATGCTCTTATATTCTCAGTACAGTTCGCAGTGCTCTGCCGGATATTGAAGATAAAAAAAAATCCGAATAGCAGTACTGACCGCCTATGAGCGGCTTTGCTCCCGCTGTAGCTACTTCAAACCAGACTGCCGCCTGCTCAACCACAGCAAGATACTTTGTGTAAGTTGTCAGGGGCAGAAAAAGTTTGAGGTTGCTGAGGGAGTATATGAAGATTGCGAAGTATGCAGCGGCAAGGGACAGACACCGCTTGAATATTGCCCGCTGACCATCAGTATGGATTATTTTGAATTGATACATATGGCCCGAATGTACTTTGATCATGGTGTGCTGCCCGATGCTGGCAGTTATAATGACCAGCTAGCCAACACAATGACGGCAATGAAATTAGCATATAAGGAAATTTCTAAAATAGAGGAAGAAAATTGGCAGAAGCAACTGCAAAAGTAAGAATCAAAGCTGATACCGATGTTGCCAACCGTAAGCTTCAGGCGTTCGCCAAGAGCGTAACCGGTGTCTTAGGTGTTGCTACTGGTGCCTATGCAATTCGCGGCCTGAGCCATGCGTTAATAGATCTTGGTAGTGATGCACAAGAAACTCGTGGCAAATTCACAGCAGTATTCAAAGAACAGACAGCTGCCGCCTTGGAGTTTGTCAGAGGGACTGCGACAGCTCTACACCGTTCTAAACTTGATCTTGAAGACTGGATGGCAACATTCCAAGACACCTTCGTGCCGCTCGGGTTCGCTCGTCGAGAGGCCCGGACGATGGCTCAAACATTAACCAGGTTAAGTATCGACCTTGCCTCATTTAACAATAAGACAGAGCCAGAGGTAATTCGTGACTTGCAATCAGCTATGGTCGGTAATCACGAAACGATGCGAAAATATGGAGTAATTATCACTGCGGCCACTTTGGACCAGCAATTACTGAATATGGGCATCACAGGAGGCGTGAGGGCAGCCACAGAGCAACAGAAGGCTATGGCACGCCTACAGATGATACTTGCCAGCACTACCGACGCCCAGGGCGATGCGGCACGTACAGCAGGATCATTCGCCAACCAAAGCAGGGCAGTTAAGGCTCAACTCAAAGATTTAGGTGTAGAGCTCGGCTCAGCTCTTATGCCTGCGTTACAATCGATAATGCCATATTTTGATAACCTCAAGCTTAAAATAGACCTGTTTGCTGCATCGACGCTACTGGGCTTTGTTTCTGCTGGAAATGAGATTGCATATTTTGCCGGAACCGTCGTACCTGCCTACGTGAGCTACTTTGGAGAGAACTGGCAGTCTATCTTGGTTGATCTTGGTAGCTGGTTTGCGACAGCTTTTGTCAATATTGGCCAAAATGTATGGGATTTTCTAGTTGAAATCAAAAACTGGCTTACTGGTGACGGATTCAACTTTGAATGGACTGGTCTATTAGAGGGTTTTGAACGCACAACAGCTAAAATGGCTCAAATTGCAGACCGACAGCTATCACCACTGGAAAACGCACTAGCCAACCAGGTAATAGACCTACAGAACCAACTAACAACAGCCCAACAACCATCTACCAGTAAACCAACTGGCATAGCCACTGAAATTGCCGGATTGTCCGGCACTGTCGGTAGCAGTATTACTAAACGTGACCAGAATCAGGAAGTGGCTGCCGTCGAGAGCAGGTTCCTGTCTGGGAAAACAGTAAAAACTGCCACAGACAAAAACACCGAAACTTTGGTACAGATTGCTCGCAAACAACTACAATCTACCGAGAAAATGTTGACCAAACTCCAACAAACCAATCCAATCCAAAACAAGACTGAGGTAGCAGTAATATGATAGTTGATATACACGAGCAGAAGGATGACACAACGCTGTCCTGCAGCATTGATGGGCTTAACAGTAGAGCAGAATTTGACCGGGTGTTTGATGTGAGCATTGCACTTGAAGGTGCGGAAACTGTCGCCGACATATTAATGCTCATACAGGCACATGAAGACTTACCGGCCCTAGGCGATTCCCACCCAAATAATATTTGGGCTACCGTGGATAATATTACAGTAAGAAACACCAATGGTAATAGCTACCGCGTGGTAGTGCATTACATGGATATTGGGAACCCGGCCATGCGTGTCGTAGATGCATCATATGGCTCGAACATAACTACTGAGAGTATTGATAAAGATATTAACAATAACCCACTAGAAAACTCGTCTGGCGAGCAATTTACTGTTGATGAAGATTTTCATGATGCGACATATTCCGCCTCTGGATACTCGCTATCCTGGTCGGCCAGTAACGCCGCTAGCTATCGCAACACCACCAATAATGCGACATGGTTTTCTAACCCGATAGGTACTTGCCGAGTAGTCAAGTACGACGCAGAACCTGTATATATTTCTGGCTCGAAGTATTGGAAATGGTACCTAGAAATACATTTTCGCACAGACGGCTGGGACCGACGTATTTTAGACCAGGGAACGATGACTAAAGATGCCACAACAGGTTTAATCACAATCAAAGACGCAGACGGCAATCCCGTAACCAGCCCCGTCAAACTTAATGGCTCTGGCGGAGTTTTAGCCGATGGCAGTGCAGCCGTGTACAGAACTTTCCAAACTAAAAGCAAAACCAACTTTGCTCTGTTACCATTAACATTACAGGATGTGACATGAGTTATACGTTAAGCAAAAGCAGCATTAAAAAACTCAAACAGGGCAATGCTGCCGCACTCAAACAGCGACGGACGGTGCGATTTAATCACAGACAGCCAGGAGGCAGTGGGGGAGGTGGTGTATTTGCTCGTGGAGTTTGCCAAGAGGGGTGCCAGACTGACGGCCTGATCAGTGTTAAATTGCTCGATACTGAGGGAGCAACGCCAGGCGATGCATTTGACGTTTATATGTTTACAGATCGCCGCACTAGTGTTAATCTTGATTATATCGCAACGCCAGAATATGGTACAGATTTAAGTGGTACTATTGTGCCGCTAGTGCGTTACCCTGACGGCGTTTGGCACCTGGCACCTAATACGGTTGCGGTGTGGGATAATTGCGACGAGGCAGCATCGTGAGTAATTACATATTGACAGGTCGAAACAAAAAACTACTTGGCCGAGATAAAACCTTAACCAGCTGCCAGGGCGAGATATGGCCGCCGTGCCAGGACGATTCGTGCTCAATTCTAACTGGCGACAATCGAGCGTACCCAATCAACAGAATCCCCAGCAAGGTCAAAGTGCTGCTATCTGGCACTTATTACTACTTGAGCATTATTGGCTCTTTAGGCAGCCAAACGGCCACCTATAAGTCTCAGTGTAACGATAAAAGGTTCACACTGATTAAAAGTTGCAGTGCTACAGAGCTTATTATCTACCAAAACATAGCAGGTGTATGGACGCTCGTTTTTTACGGCAGTTCTGTAACCGCCGTTATAACTAACACCATAGCCGAATACAGCAGCACTTACCCATCGGCCAACTACTACACCAATATCTGCACAGCCAGCAATCCAACCATACCCGGCTGTTGGGATAAAACCAGTGACAATTGGGTTAGGTCAACACCTACAGGCTGGCTATTGGTAACAACAGGTAGCATTGTCGGTGCAGGCGGTATATCGTTTTCTGATGCTTACGCCAGAAAAACAATAACCTCCAGCAATACTTGGAATTTCTCGGACTCACGAGTTGCTAGCAACTGGCTTAGATTCCCGATGTCAGACACTCAGACAATGACCATAACCGACAAGAATTATACGTATCAAGGTAATCGGGCAACAGTGTGGAACAGGGGATTGGTAGACGATGATGGTGAGACAGTACAATTGTTCGAGACTAACGCAACCGATTGGTACTTTGCGGAGAGGAACATAGCGGCAACTAATTATATGATGGTACCAGCTGGACGTATTGTCAATAATTACACTGACAATTGCCAAGTTGGATTAAAGCTGGATTTACAGATCGTTAATAACGTCTGGACGTTAAATGTTGACACTGTCGGTTGCAATGAAACATTGAGCTTGTCATATAGCCATAACGTTGCACCAGTAACCACCACAGGCTTCGTATGGAGAGTCCAAAACCTAAACGGAGATGTGCTCGACGAATGGGTTAACAGCGGCACCACAGTCGGCACAACGCTTAATATGGAGCTTACACCGATCTACTAATGGCAACCTGCGAACACAATCAAGGCGGCACCTGCACTGCCACAGAACCACCAACCATTAACGCTGTGCCAGTACTTTGTAAAACTGCTTGCCCGATTAAACTCAGCACTAAATCCGCACAGGACTTGCAACGCCACCTAAGAGCCACTGCACCACCACAAACACCACAAATTAACCTGTCAACCCTCAAAACTTGGTGCCAAGCCAACTGCGACCAGCCATGCACACTGCTCCAGGCTGATTGGTTCACCCGCCGACCATGCTACATCCGCCAACACCAGGCAAAAGCCTGCCCGCAAGGCAAATGGCCCAAGGAACTTTTTACATCCTAGAAAGTGTGCGCACTCAATACTTGACATGCGCACACAATGCGCACACACCGAACCAAAACACCCCGAATCACAACAATAAAAAACCCGCTTAATCGTATGAAAAAGCGGGTTTTTGGGTGTTTTATGAATTTTAGGAAACCGACGCTCTATCCAGCTGAGCCACGAGCGCAAGTGCTTAAAAAGCCTTCTGTAACTAATTACAGAATTAGAAAATTTAACTGAAAAAGACGGTAAAGTCAAGAGTTAACTTGGTATTTTACCGCCTTAATGTACGTTTAATCGCTCTATAAGTGCTTGCGAAATAATTACTTTATACTGAACTTATGTACGGTTAGGTGGTGATATTTATCGCCCGGCGTGAGCAAAGTTGTTGGGAAATCTGGATTATTCGGCGAGTCAGGATAATGTTGGGTTTCCAGGCAAACTCCGCCAAATTGATTGAAGGTTTTTCCTTGCGGGCTTTTGATTGTGCCGTCCATCCAAAATGCTGTATAACACTGTACTGCAGGTTGGTTGGTGCTTACTTCCATTAATCTGCCACTATTCGGATCGTATAGCTCGGCAGTTGCGGTGAGAGTGTTGTTAGGTAGCTTATTGTTGCAACCTGGAGAGCGAACAATGAAGTTATGGTCGTACCCAAACGGCAGGCTTTTGATGTCCTGGCCAATGGTTTTAGGGCTGGTAAAGTCAAATGCAGTGTCCTTTACTGGTATTATCTTGCCGGTAGGGATCAGATTTTCGTCTGGTTCAGTATAGCTGTCGCAGAACAGCTTTAATGTATGGCCGGTTATGTCGCCATTTCCAGCTCCGGCAAGGTTCCAATAGCTGTGCTGGGTCATGTTTATAACTGTCTTTTTGTCAGTTAGGGCGATATACTCCATTCTCAGCTCATTTTCATTGTTGAGCGTATAAGTAACAGAAATATCCAGTGTTCCCGGGTACCCTTCGTTGCCGTCTGGGTCGTTAAGAGTTAGCTGGAGAGCTACTGCACCATCACGAGTTAGCATCTCTGCTTCCCAAAGGCGTTTATCGTAGCCGATTTTGCCGCCATGCAGAGAATTTGGGCCATTATTGATAAAAAGGCTGTATTCCTGGTCTTCAATAGAGAAATTACCTTCTTTGATACGGTTGCCATAACGGCCAATTAATGCACCCAGGTAATAGCCTTTGGAAAGATATGGATCTGAGGTATATTCATCGTAAGAGCCAAGGCCTAGCTGAACATTGTCAAGATTACCATCTCTATCTGGCACATTCATTTCAACCAGGATACCGCCAAAGTTTGTGATCTTCGCTTCCAGGCCGTTATCGTTTTTCAGTGTGAATAATTCTACTGGTTTTCCGTCTGGCATAACGCCGAAACTTTCGCTTTTGATTTCCATTATATTCCTCTGGTCAGTTATTTTTGATTTGTTTTTTTGCGTTAGTAAGTGTATTTTTCATATCTTCAGCCGCTTTTGCCGGGTTGGCAGCTGAAATAATCGATTGGCAGACAGCAACACCATCAGCTCCTGCCAATATAGCTTCAGCAGCATTGTCTTTTGTTACGCCGCCAATAGCGATAATCGGGCCACGGTAGAGTTTCCTGGTATCAGAAATGAACTTTGTTCCCGTCTTTGGCACTTCCGGCTTTGTGGGACTGCCAAAAATTGATCCGATACCAATATAGTCAACATCTTCTGTTTTTGCGGTACTTACTTCGTCGAGGTTATGGCAGGTTCTGCCAATAATAGCAGAAAACCCTAGCAATTCTCTTGCATAAGCAGGGGGGATATCACTTTGGCCAAGGTGTGCGCCGTCAGATATAGATATCTGAGCCAGGTCGCAGCGGTCGTTTATGATCAGCATTGAATCGTTTTCCCGGCAAAGCTCGGCAATCGAAAGCAGTTGGTCGATAGTCTGCTGGCCTAGTATGTCTTTTTCTCTATATTGGATACAATCTACTCCAGCTTTGAGTATTTCTCTCGCAGTTTCAACTGGGCTTAATCGGCAAAGTTCCTCTGTTATTAGTACGTAAAGTGCTACATTGTTGAACTTTTTTCGTGTAATTTTACCGATCAGTTGTTTTTCAAGTTCGTAGCTAAGATATCTTAACTGTTCTATTCCAGTAGCTATTTCTGGGTGCGAAGAGGTTTTAGTATACTCTTCTATAGCCCTTAAAGCTTCGGAAACTCTTGAAGATGCAGCCTTTATGACAGAAATGATATTGTCTCGCCTGGCTTCGCTTTCTAGTGTGATAGTGGTTCCGACATCGCCTGGGGTGTCTCTATTGTCCAGAAGTTTTCTTTGGGGGAGTTTGCCAACTAGTTGGGCCAGCTGATGTCTGATATTTTTAATTTTTTCAGTCAGAGAGCTGTCGTTTAGTGCAAATCTTGCATATTCTTCCATGACTCGCAAGCCTTCCCGGCTGCGGTTGAAGTTCGCATCAATTATACGGTATGTAAAATCCATGACTCAATATTAACTAAAAAAACATGTCTGTCACTAATTATTTTGTGATTTTAGTCCTTATTTGAGTAGTAGATATAGTGTTTATGAACTTTTGACGCACATTGGTTTATAGTCCAATAAGTAATGGTTTAACTTTAGCTTCTTTTTGATTAAGCCATTTTTGTGTAGGGAGTAGTATGTTTTTTAGAGAAAAAGTGAGATTTATTGAAAACTATTTTTGAGTTAAGTCTTTTTTTATCAATGTATTACTGTGGAGGGTGATGGAAATATTTATTCATATAGTTGAAATGTGAATGTCTGTTCATTATAATGAATATGTATTCATTTTTATGAATTAGTATTCTAGTAAATGAATATTGGTTCACGATTGGATTAGGACTAGTTAAAACCATTAGCTTTGATGTAATGGTACTGTTTAGAGGTAATAGATTTTGGGTAAAGAACAACTTAGCCGGAAAGAGCGCGAAAAGCTCCGTAGGAAAGAGGATATTCTCTGGGCGGCACAGAAGTGCTTTGGTGATAAAGGTTATCACGAATGTACTATGGAGGATATTGCCAAAGAGAATGAGTGTTCTGTAGGCAGTCTTTATAATTTTTTCTCTGGAAAAGATCATATATATAAAGAGATCTTTGCCTGGCATGGTGAACGTATGAAGGAATTTGCAGCCAGCTTTGTGATAGATACAGAAGACCCAGTTGGGTGCATAGGGGATTATATCCTCAAACGCCTCGAATATGGTATGGAGCATCAGGGTTTTCTAAAAATGTTCATTAGAAACCATAATAACGATAATTTTGCAGATGAATCGCTTTGGAAGGAAAGTATCTGGCCAGCCAAGGTTGAGATGGAGAAAGTGCTTTCTGAATTTTTCCGTTTAGCAGTTGAAAAGAAAATTGTCAGGGCTGATCTTGATATTGAAATGGTAATAAGCATGATCGAACATAATATTTTTCGAATATTAGATGAGTATTTTCATAATTTCTGCCCAGACAAGACACGCGAAATGTCATTGGAGGAAAGCAGGGATTTTATGATGGATGTATTGTTTAATGGAATAAGTTGTAGAGATAAAAATGACAAATAAATGTTAAGTGCATATACTTTGAAGGAAATTAACCTTTTTTAATATGGAGATGTGAAATGTCAGATAATGTATCGCAAAAAAAGAAGACTGGCAGTAGTGGTATTGGGATAGTAATAGCTTTGGTCCTGATAATAGCAAGCTTTATTGCCGGAAAACATTTTGGTGGTAGTGCAGGCGGCCCAGGCGGTTTTCCTGGTATGGGTATGGGAATGGGCGGTGGAGCTCCTGCAGTAAGCGTGCAGAAAGTACAGAAGTCGTTTATTGATATTCCTAGTGAATATGTTGGTTTTATTGAGGCTCAGGAAAGCGTTGAGCTTGTACCGCAGGTTAGTGGTTATCTTGAATCTGTAAACTTTACTGAAGGTTCATATATTAAAAAGGGGCAGACTCTCTTTAAAATCGAACGGCGTCAGTATCAGGCAGAGTTAGAAATGCGTAAAGCCAAACTTGGCCAGGCTCAGGCAAATCTGGCTCAGGCAGAGAAGTTGTACAGGAGATTGAAAGCTGCTGATCCAAAGAGTATTTCTCAGCTTGACCTTGATAATGCTGAAAGTTCCGTCGCCTCTGGTAAGGCCGCGATTGCTGAATGCAAGGCTGATATTGTACTGGCAGAAGTTGATCTGGAAAGAACAACCATAAAGGCACCTATTAACGGCTATATTGGTAAGGCTTTTGTTACAGAGGGTAATTATGTTAGTAATTCAACCGGAACACTTGCTCGGTTGGTTAAGTCTGATCCGGTGAGAGTGGTATTTTCATTGAGTGACTCGGACTATTTGAAAAATAAAAGTAAGTTTTCTGATGGTCAGCTAAACTTTGCTATTCGTTTGCCAGATGGCAGTGAAGTTAGTCAGGGTAGTAGATTTGACTTTGAAGATAACCAGATCGATCAGGGTACTGCTACAATTGCTCTTCGCGCCAGTTTTGATAATAATGATAGAAAACTTATCCCAGGGGCTTATGTTACAGTTGTCTTGACAGATAAGGATCGCCCTGAAGGTGTTGTTATTCCTCATTCCGCAGTAATGAATACAGCAGATGGTACTATTGTTTATGTGGTTGATGCTGATAATAATGCTCAGGTAAGGCCTGTTGTTACCGGAGACGAGACTCAGAATGGTATAATTGTAGAATCAGGTCTTATGCCCGATGATGTTATTATTATTCAGGGTTTGCAGAAAGTTAAGCCGGGAACAGCTGTTGTTCCGCAAATGTAATTATTGGATTATTGTTAATTTTACCAGTTCTCCCAAATAGGGACTAGAGCTGTATATATAAGGAATTAAATATGATATCAAGAACATTCATAGAACGGCCGCGTTTTGCTGGAGTGATATCTATCGTGCTTGTGCTGGCTGGTGCTTTGTCACTGGCCCGGCTGCCGATAGCTATGTATCCTGAGATCGCTCCTCCGCAGATAAGAGTTGAAGCCAACTATCCTGGTGCTAGTGCTCAGGTGGTTTCTGATGCGGTAGCTTCTCCAATCGAAGATGAAGTTAATGGTGTTGAAGGCATGCTTTATATGGATTCTCAATGTTCCAATACCGGCAGCTATTCATTGACCATTACTTTTAAGGTTGGTACTGACCCAGATATTGCACAGGTAAAAGTACAGAATCGTATTCAGCAGGCTACTCCAAGACTTCCGTCTGAAGTAACTAATATGGGAATTACTGTAAATACCGAATCAAGTTCGATGCTTGGTTTTATGATAGTACGATCGCCAAATAATACCTATGATCAGCAGTTTTTAAGTGACTATACTTACCGTAATATCGTTAAGCCTTTACAGCGTATTGATGGTGTTGGTAGTGCAACAGTATATTCACCAAAGTACAGTATGAGGGTATGGGTTGATACAGATCGGGCTTCAGCAATGAATCTGACTTCTGAAGATATAATTAGTGCTATCAATAGCCAGAATGTTCAGGCCTCGGTTGGCTCGATCGGAACGGCTCCAGGTAATGGAAGTCAGCAGAAGATATATACCCTTACAACAAAGGGGCGTCTTAATAATGTAGAGGATTTCGAAAATATAGTTATTGCTACAAATTCTGATGGAGCTGTAGTTAAACTTAAAGATGTTGCCAAAGTTGAGCTGGGAGCAGATTCTTATCTGTTTTCTGCGAAGTATCAGGGCCAGACAGCGGTACCAATCGCTATTAGTCAGACTCCTGGTACAAATGCTCTTGATGCTATGGCTGAGATAGAAAAGACCATCAGTGAACTGAGTCAGAGTTTTCCAGATGACATGGTCTGTCAGATGGCTTATGACTCGACTGATTACGTAGAAGCATCGATCGAGGAAATCATATCAACACTTCTACTTACTTTTGGTTTAGTAGTTTTTGTATGTTATCTGTTCTTGCAGGATTGGCGTGCTACAATTATCCCATCAATCACTATTCCAGTATCACTGCTGGCAACGTTTGCAGTTTTAATGGCCTTGGGCTACAGCATAAATGCATTAACCTTATTTGCTTTGGTACTGGCGATTGGTCTGGTTGTAGATGATGCGATTGTCGTGGTAGAGCGAGTTTTGCATATAATGGAAGATGATGGACTTGAACATAAAGCTGCTACTATAAAAGCTATGGAACAGATCACCGGTGCTGTTATTGCTACTACTTTGGTATTGTTGGCGATTTTTGTACCGGTTGGTTTCATTCCGGGTATTACTGGTAAAATATATCAACAGTTTGCTGTGACAATTTCAACTGCAGTAGTATTTTCATCGATTAATGCCCTTACTCTTAGCCCGGCCTTGTGTGCTACCCTGCTGCGTCCAACCAAGTTGTATCAGCACGGTCCTTTCGGCTGGTTTAACGGTATCTTGAATATTACCAGGAATGGTTATGTTGCCAGTTCTGTATGGCTGGCACGGCGGTTTGCTTTGGTAATATTTATTGTTGGCGTTTTCATTTTCATAAACTATAAAGTTGTGAATTTACTGCCGACCAGCCTGTTGCCAGAAGAGGATCAGAGTGTACTATTTGGTATGGTTCAGCTTCCGGAAGGTGCCAGTCAGGTGCGAACTAATGAAGTATTAGAGCAAGCACTTGCTATTGCCGGCAAAGAAGAAGGTATAGATTATACAATGGCTATCTCTGGCTTCAGCTTTAGTGGTGTTGGAGAGAATATGGCCTTTTTGGTGGTTGGTCTTGATACCTGGAATCAGCGTCAGACGCCAGAGCTTTCCCTGAATAGTATTTTACAGAAATTACAGGGGCAGTTCTCTGCTATACCAAATGCTGATATTAACCTTATTGCACCACCGGCTATTATGGGGTTAGGTATGACTAACGGTTTGAGCTATCAGCTTCAGGCGACTGGCGACCCTGACCCTCAGAAATTACAGCAGGTGATGCAGGCGATTCAGATGCAGATGATGGTAAGTCCTGAGATAATGGTTGCATTTAGTGGTTATGCTGCTGATACTCCACATATTTATATCGATCTCGACCGTACCAAGGCACAGTCACTTGGTGTACCGGTAGCGAGAGTATTTAGTACTTTACAGACTTATCTTGGCTCATATTATGTTAATGACATAAATGTAGGTAGTCAGGTTAACCGTGTTATTGTACAGGGTAGCTGGCAGGATCGGCAGAACCCGGATGATATTAACGGGTTGTATGTTAAGAATAACTCTGGTGAAATGGTGCCGGTATCTGCTATGGTGAAGATTAAGAAGGTGCAGGCTCCAAGAACAATATCAAGGTTTAACCAGTTCCCAAGTGCAGCAGTAACTGCATTGGTTATGCCTGGAACAAGTTCCGGTCAGGCTATGACTGCACTGGAAAAAATGTCACATGATACTTTGCCGGATGGCTACAGTTTCAGCTGGTCAGACCTGAGTTATCAGGAAAAGAATGCTAATGGTAATGCTGTTATTTTTATAATGGCATTAGTCTTTGGCTATTTATTCCTTGTGGCACAGTATGAAAGCTGGACTATTCCGATACCGGTTATGCTTTCAGTGGTAGTTGCTATTCTTGGTGCATTGGCTGGCCTTATCCTTTCTGGGCAGGTATTGAGTATTTATGCCCAACTTGGTTTGGTACTTCTGGTCGGTCTGGCCAGTAAAAATGCGATTCTTATCGTGGAATTTTCCAAGGTAGACCGTGAAAACGGAGCTTCAGTTATTGATGCTGCTGCTCATGGTGCCCGTGAAAGATTCCGTGCGGTTCTAATGACAGCGTTTACCTTTATTCTTGGCGTACTGCCGATGGTAATTGCCCAGGGTGCCGGTGCTGCCAGTAGGAGAGCTATCGGAGTAACAGTATTCTCCGGTATGTTGGCTGCTACAGTGCTGGGTATTATTCTGGTTCCGGGTTTATATGCTCTATTCCAGAATATAAGAGAGTTCTTAAAACCAGGTAAAAAGCAGTAGTATTACATTACTACCCTTATGCTCTGAAACTTAAATTATAATAATAAACTGTTTTTAACAGGAGTTAAATATATGAACTTATTAACCAGATTTGTAATGATCTCTGGCCTGGCAGTGGTTGTCGGCGGCTGTACTGTAGGCCCGGACTATAAAGCTCCGGAGCCTGTTGACGGTGATTTTACCGCTGATCTTCAAAACAAGCAGGCCGTTTATGCTCAAGACTATGATCCTAATGAGCTGGCCAGCTGGTGGGGCAATTTCAATGATCCGGCTCTGACGGATCTTATAAATGAGTCGCTGTCAGGAAACTATGATATTAAGATAGCTCAGGCAAAGGTAAAACAGACCAGAGCTTATCTTGGCATCTCCAAAGCTGATCAGCTGCCGACCCTTGATGCTTCCGGAAGTTATTCACATACCAAATACAGCGATTCTACCCGTGGTGGCGGACAGGCAGATATTCATTCGCTGGGTATCGATGCCGGATGGGAGCTTGACATCTTCGGCGGCACACGCAGGGCGGTGGAAGCTGCTTCTGCCGAGCTACAAGCCCAGGAATACGGTCTTGATGATGTCTGGGTTTCGCTGGCAGCTGAAGTTGCGGTTAGTTATGTCGATCTTCGCACTGCTCAGCAGCAACTTGCAGTTGCACAAGATAATCTAAAGACCCAGGGCGAGACTCTGGAGCTGCTCCAGTCGAGACAGACTTCTGGTTTGTCCGATCAGCTGGCAGTAGAGCAGGCCCGCTATAATATGGAAACAACTAAAGCCGCTATTCCGGCATATGTGACTGCGGTTGAGGTTTCTCTTAATCGTCTGGCGGTTCTTACCGGTAAGATGCCTGGTGAGCTTCATGAAAAGCTTGCTATTGCTGGTAATATTCCTGCTGCATCTGATAGCCTGGTATTTAATATCCCCGCTGATGCTCTTCGTCATCGTGTCGATATTCGTATCGCAGAAAGGGCACTGGCCGCCCAGACTGCTAAGGTTGGAGTGGCGACCGCTCAGTTGTATCCATCATTTACTTTAAGTGGTTCGATCGGTTATGAAGCATTAAGTGTTTCGAATATGTTTGATAGCGGCAACAGCGTTTATGCTGCCGGTCCATCATTCCGTTGGAATATTTTTAATGCCGACCGGATAAAGAATAATATCAAAGTTCAGGATGCCATGACCGAGGTGCTTCTGGCTTCCTATCAGCAGACTATTCTTAACGCCGCTGGTGAAGTACGTAACAGGCTTGTATCCTGGCAGCAGCAGCAGGAAAGGCTCAAGAGTATTATTTCCGCAGAAGTTGCGGCTGATTCTGCCTTGACGCTGGCTCAGGATAAGTATAAAAACGGTCTGGCCGATTTTAATAATGTTCTCGATGCCCAGCGTTCTCTGCTGGCCTTGCAGGCTCAGAAGGTATCTTGCCGTGGTTCGATCTCTACAGAATTGATAGGGTTATATAAAGCCGTCGGCGGTGGCTGGAAATAAGAATGAGTTCGTGATTTGAAATTTTGAAATATGATTTTGGAATTGTAGATGTCAAGGTTGAAAGGTTGTAAGGAAGAAAGGATGTAAGGGAAGGTTTTTCGCTGCCGCTCAAAGCAGTTTGATTTACTTTGCAGGCTTCGCCTGCGTTTGAAAAGTATCGGGCAATGCCCGAATCCATCCCTTACTGCCTTTCTTCCTTACAACCTTTCAGCCTATCTTTCTCATTTATCTATGTTTTGCTAATATCGCCGCAACTAACCCATCTATTGTATATTCTGCCGCTTCCAGCCCGGGTTTCAGGCCATATTCATTAATCGTTTTGGTCGTTATCGGGCCGATACTGGCGAGGATTGTCTTTTTATTCTTAAGTTTATCAGGTTCGATTATCTCGAAGAAGTTTTTCACCGTTGATGAGCTGGTAAAGGTTATATAATCCAGTTTATCGTCGGCGATCAGTTCTTTAAGCTTTTGGCAATTCTGGGCGACCGGTACGGTTTTATAGGCCGCAATATCGCTTACCTCGGCATCCATGGCCTCGAACAGTTCAACGAGTGTATGACGGGCAATATCGGCTCTGGGCAGCAGGGTCTTTTTACCGGCAATGCCGCCGCGGGCGAGAAATGCGTCAGCGATCGATTCGGCGATGAATTTTTCCGGGATCAGATCGGCAATTATCCCATATTCTCTGAGCTTTGCCGCCGTCGCCGGGCCTATAGTGCAGAATTTTTCTTTGCTGATACGCCTGACATCAAGGCCAAGCTCAAAAAGGGTGCTAAAGAAGGCTTCTACGCCGTTTACACTGGTAAATACTATCCATTCATACTTATAGAGCTCAATTATCGCCTGCTCCAGCGGTTCAATATCATCTGGCGGCTCGATCTGGATAGTTGGAAACTCTATTACCTCGGCTCCAAGTTCAGTTAGAGTGCTGCGCAGGCTGCTGGCCTGAGCCTGGGCCCGGGTTATGGCAATGGTCTTACCTGAGAGCGGTCTGTTTTCGAACCATTGCAGCTTTTCCCTCAATGATGTGACCTGTCCTACGACGATCAGGGCCGGTGGAGCTATTTTCGCCTTTTCAGTAATCGATGCGATATTGGCAAGGGGGCCGGTTACGGTTCTCTGCTGCGGTTTCGTTCCATTTGCGATCACGGCACAAGGGGTATCAGCCGCCAGGCCATGTTTGATAAGCTCTGCGGCAATGGTCGGCAGGTTTTTCACTCCCATATAAAATACCAGCGTGCCGCCGATAGTCGCCAGAGCCTGCCAGTTGAGCTGGCTCTGGTCTTTGGTAGGGTCTTCGTGGCCGGTGATAAAGCTTACCGAGGTTGCAAGTGACCGATGGGTTACAGGTATGCCGCAATAAGCGGGAACCGCGGCCCCAGAGGTCACCCCGGGGACAATTTCAAAGGCTATTTCGGCCTCAGCGAGGGCAAGAGCCTCTTCGCCGCCGCGGCCAAAGATGAAGGGATCGCCGCCTTTGAGCCGGACGACAGTTTTCCCGGCCTGAGCGAGCTCAACCAGCAGTGAATTGATATCTTCCTGCTTCATAGAGTGTTTGCCGGCCTGTTTACCGACATAGATAAGCTCAGTTTCGTTCCCGGCCAGACTCAAAAACTCTTCATTTGCCAGAAAATCATAGACGATCACATCAGCCAATGCTAAAAGTTCACTGCCGCGAACGGTTATCAGCCCCGGATCGCCTGGCCCGGCACCAACAAGGTAAACTTTTGCCGTTTTTTTACTCTTTATTGCTGATTTACTCATATTTTCCGGCTCAATGGGGTTTAACCAATTAAATAATAACGATTTACAATTGGATTTTAGCGTTGTTAAGGCCAGCAGGCAAGGGATTTTTATGTTCATGAAGAAGTAATAAGTAACAAGAAATAAGAAATAAGCTCCGGTGTTGCTTTGCAACCTGATTTAAATGCAGGCAAAGCCTGCAATAATAATCAGATAGCTTCGAGCGGAGCGAGAAACAAGAGCTTATTTATGCTTCGCATCACTTCGTGTCTTGTTTCTTATTTCTACTTACTTCTTTTCCCCATTTTTTTTCTTTTGATTTCACTGTGTTTCTATTTATAATAACATTTCTATCTATAGTAACATGAAGGTGTGATATTATAAAAAATTTAACCGTTTATACGGTTGTAGCAGCAAGTAATAAATAACAGGTAACAAGCTCAGGTAAGCCACTTTGTGGCAAGCTGGTATTATGGCCAGGCAAAAGTAAATAGCATATACTATTGTTTATTTTACTTTTGGTCTGTAATATTAATGTTCAGTCTCGCCCGCAGGGCGAAACCTCAGCTTATTACTTGTTTCTTGTTACTTATTACTCACCAAAAATATTCACATCTGACTTTGGTACCATTGTATAAACCGTGAACGGTAAAAAAAAAGGAATATTGATGTATAAAGAATCTATCAAGGTGCTGGACTGCACTATTCGTGATGGCGGGCTGATCAATAATCATCAGTTCAGTAAGGAATTTGTCAGGGATACCTATAAGGCGGTTGCCGCTTCCGGCGTCGATTATTTCGAGATCGGCTATAAGAACAGTAAAGACCTGTTCAGTCCGGAGAAATACGGCCCGTGGAAGTTCTGTGATGATGATGTTATCGCGGAAGTTATTGACGGCATAGAGTCCAAGACCAAGATATCTGTCATGGCCGATATCGGCAGGGTGGATATGGACAATGTCAAGCCGGCCGATCAGAGTCCGGTTGATATGGTTCGTACCGCAATGTATGTTAAGGATGTTGACAAGGCGATCCGTATGTCAAATACCTTTACCGACCTGGGCTATGAGACCTGCCTGAATATTATGGCTATTTCCCGCGATCAGGGTCCGGAGCTGGATGATGCGTTAAAGCAGATCGAAAAAGAGTCAAAGGCCAATGCCGTTTATATCGTTGATAGTTTCGGCACGCTTTACACAGAAACCATGGTTTCTGTAGTGAAACGTTTTACTTCTATTCTTAAGAGTAAAGAAGTCGGCTTCCACGGCCATAACAATCAGCAGCTGGCCTTTGCCAATACCATCGACTGTATCATTAACGGCGGTACCATGCTCGATGCCACGATCTTTGGTATCGGTCGGGCTGCGGGTAATTGTCCGCTGGAATTACTGCTGGGCTTCTTGAAGAATCCCAAGTTCGATCTCCGTCCGATCCTTGACATTATCTCCAAGGAATATGTCCCGCTGCGTGAAGAGATCGAGTGGGGCTATATCATCCCTTACGCTATCGCCGGTATGCTCAACGATCATCCGAAAGAGGCCATGGCCCTGCGTGAAAGCGATAAGAAAGATAACTACCGCGAATTCTACGACAGCTGCATGAGCCAGGAGCTGGCAGAGTAAATTCGAATATATTTTTTGACAGGATACCTTCCCGAGGCGGACGTTCCGTTGGCCTTCGGCCTGGATTTTGGAGCCAGCTCCGATTGGTCGGAGACAGATTGTAGTTATCCTGTACCGTTTGTAAATTTATAACCTTCCCCAATAGCGGGGGAGGTTTTTTTATTGAATTATTCAGATTTTATCTGTGTCCATCTGTGGTTGATATTTTTTTGAACCACAGATAAACTCAGATAGACACAGATAAATATCAGATTTATGCAGGCTGGCCCAATTATAAGAGCGGACTTGTCATTATAAACGCAGGCTCGCCTGCCTCTGTGTGCTCAGTGATCTCTGTGGTTAAAAAAAAATAATCAAACCACAGAGCCCGCAGAGTTCACAGAGAGGAAGAATATTTATAATAAATTATTATCTCCCCCGGCATTGGAGAAGGGGAAACGCCAACTTGCGAAACGGATTTTCCCCTCGATCTGGCTCCGATAAACCGGAGCTGGCTCCAAAATCCAGACCAAATGCTAATTTGGTCGGTTATCCAGTCTAAAAAAAGCCGGAAATATCCCTGAAAACGACCCGATTTGGTACTGTCAGTGCCGCTTTTACCGTTTTTCAGGCTGAAAATGTGGTTTTGGGGATTTTATATACCGGTTTTCGAATTTGAAAAGTCATTTTTCGATATCGAAAAACCATTTTTCATTATCGATATGCCGCATATCATTATCGAAAAATCATTTTTCAAGATCGATATGCGAAATATCATTGTCGAAAAACGATTTTTCAAGCTTCATAAATGACTTTTCGATATTGAAAAATGGAATATCAAGCTTCATAAATGACTTTTAAAGCTTTAAAAATGATTTTTCAAGCCTTATAAATGACTTTTCAAGCTTCAAAAACCATTTTTCAAGTGGCAAAAACCCCATTTCAAGCATCAAAAACCCCAAACCCGAAATCATATCCCAAAAACAAAATAACCAAAATCCGGTCGTTCGTCCACAGATTAAATTAGCGGTGTTTTCTACCGAAAACGCCTATTCTGATTAATTTTCGCAGATTAAGAATAGTTTTCACCATGAAGAACATGCAGGCCATGAAGGGGGGGAACTGTAGGAGTACGGAGTTTTAGCCCGTTTTTTAGTCTTCTTCCTTAAATATGAATTGAAGATTTGTTTCTCGCAAAGCCGCAAAGAACGCAAAGGTAAGTGTATCCCAAAGAACATCGGGATTATTTAATCTTCATTCCATATAATTGCCCATTGTACTTAAATATTAAATTCCTCTTTACTATTTCCCGGCTTGATAGCTGTTATTATGCTTTTAGGCGGGATTTGAATATATTTTATTTTACCACAGAGGGCACAGAGAACACAGAGGTAGGCATGCCATATATATGATATTTGTTTACAACTTACATAATAATATTGTATTAAATGTGGATAATTGCTAAATTAGTCCTTGTTATTGGAATTGAAGTTGCTCTTTTGATATAAATTTGGACCGAATCTTTATTTCAAATTATATTGTAAACTACTTTATAGGGAAAAAGCATAATAATGCAAAAAACATTTACTAATTACGATAAAAGTAAAATTAACTTTGATGTGGTAATTGATGAAACACTTCATAATTTGCATATCGCTGATGTTAATCCTAATAAAAAAGCTGTATTTAGTTTGATTAATGATTTTGAAAGTGGTGATTGGAGATTAATAAAATTCAATAACTTTATTTGGGATAACATCAAAGAAACGGCATTATCTGCAGAGGAGAGAAGTGCATACATTGGACGTGAAAGTACAATTTTATCGATGGCTGCAGAAAAAGTTAGATTTGAAAAGGAAGATGGCAATAAAGGAGGGGAAATTGCTGAAATATTATTATATGGCATTATGAAACACTATTATTCAGCTCTTCCTGTTGTTCCAAAGATTTTTTATAAACAAAACCACAACGATTATGCAAAAGGTGCAGATAGTGTACATATTTTAATTGAAAATGATGGAAGTTTTTCACTTTGGTTGGGTGAAAGTAAATTTTATACTGTTGCTGAAGAAAGTTTTGACAAAATCATTGAATCTTTAACATCTATGCTTAGTAAAATTCAATTAGAAAAAGAAAATTCAATAATTACTTCTATCAAAGACTTAGATATATGTATTAACGATAGTGAGCTATCAACGAAAATAAAACAAACTATTAGTAACGGTGTATCTCTCGATAAAACAAAAAAAATTCTACATATACCAATTCTCTTATTACATCAATGTGATATAACAAAAAATAATACTAAACATTACGATGATTATAAAAAAGATATTTATAACCAGCACTTAGGATTTGCAAAAAAACTATTAAAAAAGATAGATGATTCTTTAAGTGGGATTTATGGTTTCAATGACATACATTTTCATTTTATTCTTTTTCCAGTAAAAAACAAAGCAATAATTCTTAAGCAATTTGTCAATAAAGTTAATGCAAATAAAAATTGAGGTGAATTCTTGATAGATATATTTAATAAATGTAAAGATATTAACTCTATATTAGAAGCTGGTCATGAAGCAATAGCTCGTGATGAAGTAATAAAATTGTTAGATTACATGCAAAGTCAAAAACTTGAATATTCTACTATTGTTAATCATCTAATTAGAAAGGTTGGGCTTTTCCCTTATATTAACCCTGAAACAGCAATGTGGCAAGATAGATTAGTTTATGAGTTGTTTAAGGTTGATATTGGTGGTACTGAACAAGTTACATTACATCGAGAACAGTCGAGGTTATTAAAGTTATTGCTAGATGGAGAAAATATTGCTGTAAGTGCTCCCACTAGTTTTGGTAAAAGTTTTGTTATTGATGCTTTTATTTCAATCACTCAACCATCAAATGTTGTGATCATTGTTCCAACTATTGCACTTACTGATGAAACTAGAAGAAGGTTATATGAAAAATTTAGCGATGAGTATAAAATAATTACAACTACAGATGTTGAGTTAAGTAATAAAAATATTTTTATATTTCCTCAGGAGCGTGTAAGTTTTTATGTGAATCAGTTAAAAAATATTGATATATTAATAATAGATGAGTTTTATAAAGCTAGTTCAGAATTTGATAAAGAAAGATCACCTGCTTTAATCAAAGCAATAATTCAATTAAACAATAAAGCTAAGCAAAAATATTATTTAGCGCCAAATATAAGTTCTTTATCTGAGAATGTGTTTACGCAAAATATGAAGTTTGTCAAATTAGACTTTAATACTGTATTTTTAGAGAGGCATAATATCTATGAAGATATCAATAAAGGATTAACAACAAAAGAATATAAACTTTTAGATGTTGTTGATGAAAAAATAAAGACATTGGTTTATGCAGGTACTTTTACTGAAATTGAAAAGATAACTGATTTACTATTAACTAGTCCTATAGATAATGATAGTGTTTTATTGGCAGATTTTTCCAAATGGCTAATATCAAATTATAGTGACCTATGGAACTTGCCTAAGTTAGTTAAAAAAGGAATAGGCTTGCATAATGGAAGACTTCATAGGTCTTTGTGTCAAATACAAATTAAATTATTCGAAAATAAAGATCAATTAAGTACAATTATTTCTACATCATCAATTATAGAAGGAGTCAATACTTCTGCTGAAAATGTAGTTGTATGGAAGAATAAAAAAGGAAATGCAAATTTAGATAATTTTTCTCACAAAAACATTATTGGTAGAAGTGGAAGGATGTTTAAACATTTTATTGGTAAAGTCTACTTGTTCGAAACGCCACCATTGTCCGATGATACACAACTTAATCTAGAGTTTCCGGATAACCTATTATTTGATATAGAAGATAATTATATCGAAAGAGATCTAACACAAGATCAAATTGCCAAGATTATGTCTAACAATGAAGAATTATCCAATATCTTAGGGTATGGTACGTATCAACAATTATTAAAAAATAATGCTTTTCAATCGTGTAATATTGAACGTATTATTGAAATTGCGAAAAATATATATTCATCTCCTAAAAGCTGGAAAGGACTTTTGTATTTAAATTCAAATAATGTTGATAAGTGGAGTATTCTTTATCGAATTTTAAAATTGCAGCCAAATGTAGCAGGGATAGATTATAAAACATTTGTACAATTTGTTAAAGAATTATCAAATAATTGGGCCTTGACTATTCCAGAACTATTAAATAGGCTTTGTTCGTATAATGTTGATGTTAATACATTTTTTACATTAGAAAGAAATGTTACATTTAAATTATCTGCGATATTGAATGATATTAATATAATACAAAAAGCAATTTTGAAATCAGAAAAAATTGATATTTCTCCATTTATATCAAAAGTTTCGCATGCATTTTTACCTCCAGTAGTTTATCTTCTCGAAGAGTATGGACTTCCAAGAATGATATCTAAAAAAATCTGTATGAGTGGTGTAATTGATTTAGAGAATCCAAAATTAGGTATTCATGAAGCAATTGACATATTTAATCATATTGGAGAAAATACACTTTGTGATATTATTTTAGGTCTTGATAGTTTTGAAAGATATATACTGAATTATTTTTATGATGGTATTTCATCAATTAAATGTGCATAAGAATTGATAAATTTATTATTTTTTTGATATCCTTTTATAGTTGATTATTTATTGGGGCATATGTTTCTATTTTATTATTAATATAACTCGCCCGTCCGGCGTAAGGACCTCTGTGTTCTCTGTGACCTCTATGGTTAAGAATAAAGATTTAATATAAACCACGAAGCACGCGAAGTTCACGAAGAAAATGAGTATTATTTAGAGAAAAGAGTCTCTGCGTCTCTGCGGCTTTGCGTTAAGATATCTATATTATTAATGTCAAGCAGGGATGCTTGACCTACCTACCTAATTTCTAATTACTAAATTCTATATACTAATCTACGTCCTATATATATGTATTGGAAAATATATTTTTAATGGCGGTCGGATAAATATTGGTTTTATTTGGGTAAAATCTTTTTTACGGTTGGAATTAAGTTTATTTTATATTTGGTCAGGGCGGTTGTTAGGGGTAATTGAGTATGGGGGGCGGTTTAGGGTTTATATCAATATTGAAATGAGTTTCGGGCGGTTTAATGTGGTTTATCATTGTCTGATAGCGGTTGAAAGTAATATATAATTTCTGTCGGGCGGCGGTTAGAGTTGTTTTGGTTCGGGATATGTTTTGTTTTATGGTCAGTATGATCGGCGGGCGGGAATTGGTGCGAATATAATTCAAGGATAGGATAGCGGTCAGCGATATTGCGGATATCGGGGTTGGGATAATACTTCGAAAAGTCTGTATAGTCCGGCCGTTAACAGCGGGTTAAGGTCGAAACTTTCAGGATGCGTAACAGTTTGTGCTGTTACGGTAAAAAGTGAAAGGTTAAAGGTAAAAGGTTCGGAAGATGTATACGCGAAATATGCATGGTAGTATATAGTGCCTGTAATTTTAATACGTATATCGAAGCGAGCGGACAAAACCATACACTATGTGTATACTTTTTGCATTTTACTTTTTACCTTTGACTGTGATCGTGTAAGCGGTCACTGAAATTATTGGCCGGGTGCTTGCTGCACCAAATATAAAGGAGGTATGCGATGGCAACCTTTCCGTTAAAAGAAGTAGATGTGATTTCCCTGGCGAACGATATGGTAAGCGGCTTCATGGCAGAGCCAACTGATTTCCCCAGTGTCGATGGCACCGAGCTGCAGGCGAAGCTGGCTGCTTATAATACCGCGGCGGCGAATCTGTTGAGTATCGAAACGCAGAAGGTGCAGGCGGTAGCGAGTAAGAACGCGGCTTTAACGGCCTTGAAGACGATGATGAAGGATGATCTCAAGCTCGCCGAGCTCGATACCCAGAGTAATCCGATTAAACTGGGCGAGATCGGCTGGTCAACGAGGAATCCGGCGAACCCGCAGGTTCCAGGAACACCGATCGACCTGATTAGCGGCCCGCAGATCGAAGGCTCAATAGAATTAAGATGGAAACGGCCGACCAGCGGTGGTACGATCCGCAATTATGCGATATATAGAACCAGCGATAACCCCGAGGGCGGTCTGGCGAACTGGACCTTCGTCGATTTCGCCTATAGCAATGTCGTTACCCTCGCCGGCCAGCCGCGCGGAGTACAATTATACTATCGTGTGCAGGCATGTAATAATACCGGAAACAGCGGCTGGAGTAATATCCTGCCGGTGGTGCTTTGATTCAGTTAACAGTATTTGTTTCGCCTGACGGCGAGACTGGATTAAAATTATAAAGCCGCTATTGTGATATCATATTGCAATTGCGGCTTTTTCTTTTAACTCTTTGCGGCTTGCCGACTTTGCATAGAAAAATAAACAATAATAATCTCAAGCGAGGACGCTTGAGCTACTCAAACTTGTGGTTAAATTTCTGTTCAATGTTTTTATTTGGGAAATGATATCTGTTCTGGTTATAATGCAATTTGTTCTATGTTTTTTTTTGTATTGTCCGGATAGGAGGAAGTTCATGGAAATAAGTTTGCAGTTTCTTGGTGCCGCTCAAAATGTTACCGGTTCGTGTTATCTGCTCCGGGCAAACGGCAAAAATCTTCTTATCGATTGCGGGCTCTATCAGGAACGAAAATATAAGCATCGCAACTGGGAGCCGCTGCCAGTTCCAGCAGATCAGGTGGATGCGGTTTTACTGACACACGCCCATCTGGACCATTGCGGACTATTGCCGCGGCTATATAAGAACGGCTTTCGCGGTACTGTCTATGCTACGGCTGCAACCGCTGACATTGCTGCAATTGTCATGGCCGATTCTGCCCGTATCCAGGTTGAAGATGTAGAACATAAGAAAAAACGTCACTTCCGCCAGAATCGCAAAGGCCCGTTCCCGTTGGAATCGCTCTATGATGTCAGCGATGCCGAATCCTGTATGGAACTATTCCAGACCACAGGCTATCGTGAGATTGTAAAGATCGCCCCGGGTATCGAAGCAGTGTTTTATGCCAGCGGCCATATCCTCGGCTCCGCTGCTATCCAGCTCAAGCTCAGTCAGGGCAGCGAATCACGTACCGTAGTCTTCTCCGGCGATCTTGGACGCTGGAATATCCCTATTCTGGAGGACCCGGACCTTATCGACCAGGCCGATTATGTCCTTTGTGAATCTACCTACGGCGATAAAGTTCACGCCAGCGGCGGAGATATCAAGCAGAAGTTCTGCGATATAGTAAATGATACCCGCAGACGGGGCGGTAATGTTATTATCCCGAGCTTTGCCGTCGAACGCTCACAGGAGCTGCTCTATTATCTAAATGAGCTCATCGATGAAAAGTGTCTGCCTCATATGATGGTTTTCCTGGATAGCCCGATGGCGGTGAAGGTTACCGAGATATTTAAAAAGCATCCAGAGCTATTCGATAAGGAGATGATCGGTCATCTGAAAGATGGCACCTCGCCATTTGACCTGCCGGGTCTGTCGCTGGTGCAATCCGCCCATCAATCCAAGGCGATCAACCAGATACGCGGGACGGCGATAATCATTTCAGGATCTGGTATGTGTACCGGCGGTAGGATCAAGCATCATCTGGCCAATAATATCGGCAGTCCGGCCAATACCATACTCTTTGTCGGCTATCAGGCAGATGGCACACTTGGCCGCAGTATTCTCGAAGGGGAAAAGGAGGTTAGGATCTTAGGCGAAACCTATTCTGTCGAGGCCAGAGTTGCCAAGATCAATGGTTTTAGTGCCCATGCCGACCGCAGCGAGCTTACCCGCTGGCTTGGCGGATTCAAACAGGCTCCTCGCCATCTTTTCGTGGTACATGGCGAAGTTAATGCCGCCGGCAGTTTTGCTGATCATATAGCCAAAGAAACCGGCTGGGAAGTTTCAGTGCCAGCTTACGGCGATATCGTAACTCTAGACTGATTATTATTAGGCTTATTCAAACACTATTTACTGATAACTGTTGACTGTTAATCGGCGTCAGCCTCAACTCCAACGATGGCAATCTTGTTCTTATCGGCCAGGGCGATGGTTTGTTCCCAGTCGACGATGATGGTTTTACCAGCTTCGATTGCCAGGCAGCGAGAACCATTGGCTTTTAGCTTTTCGATGGTGTCGGGGCCGATAGTAGGTACATCAAAACGCATATCCTGCGATGGTTTGCCGGTCTTAATAAGGGTCCAGCCGCCGGCTCGGCATAATTCGCCGGCCCGATTGATCATTTTGTTCGTGCCTTCGATCGCCTCGACCGCTATAACTTCCTGCTCCTTAACGGCAATGGCCTGACCGATGTCCAGATCGCCCATTCGTTTAACGATCAACCAGCCGAACTCGATATCCTTCATGACCGAGTCGGACGGTTTGCCTTTGGTCAGAACGCCGGGTTTTGCCATGTTTTCCGGGATATATTTCGTTGAGTCCATCAGGATTATTCCTCCATTAGCCAGCTCATCAGCCAGTGCACCCAGCAGGGTATCGTTTCGTTTGTCCTTATTGCCGAGTCGTCCGTACCATACTCTTATCGCCCGCCAGTCCGGCATATACTGAATAATGCGGAATGGGGTATAGATATTGGTCTTGGCAACCCGGCCGACCATGATCGTATCAGAAACGCCGTTGCGGCTGAGGTGCTTTATCCAGCTGCCCGGCCGGGCAACGGAAACCCATTTAAAGACATCGACCTCATCAGCCAGTAGCGGATCAGCCTGATCACGAAAGCCGACACAGACTACACGCAGTCCGGCCCGTTTGGCTCCCTGGGCAACCATAAAAGGCAATCTGCCCTGTCCGGCGATAAGTCCAATTGTCTGAGGTTCGGCCATAAGTTATAAATCAGATAAGTAGGTCAAGCATCTTACTTGACATTTATAATGTTAATAGGTAGGGCTAAGAGTGAAAAGTAATGGGAAATAAGTTGAAACTATATTACCTATTACCTCTTTTTATTCTTCGTCAGCGTCAACTGTCAGTTTGCTTAATGCTCTATCCAGTGCTTTGATCTTTTTGCGGAATTCAGGTAGATCCTTGAGCAGTGCGTAGCTTCGTTTTGCCTGATTCATTGGAATGGCAGGAGAACCGACAACCGCCTGATTATCGTCGAGATTATGAGTGACGCCGGACTGGGCACCAACTTTGACCTGGTTTCCGATCTTGATATGGCCAACAACTCCTACCTGACCGCCGAAAACGCAATAATTACCAACTTCAACGCTGCCTGCGATACCAACTTGTGCCACCAGTAGACAATGCTCGCCGATACGTGTGTTATGTCCGATAGCGATCTGGTTACTGGTCTTGGTGCCTTTGCCAATGACAGTATCGCCGAGAGTGCCGCGGTCAACAGTGCAGTTTGCACCCAGTTCGACATCATCTTCGATGACAACGCCGCCGATCTGAGGGATCTTATGGTGTACGCCGTTATGGGTCGCATAGCCAAAACCATCCTGACCAATAACAGTTCCGGCGTGCAGGGTAACGCGATCACCAATAGTGCAGCCATCATAGATAGTTACATTTGGATAGATAATACAGTCTTCGCCGATGACAGTTCCAGGTCCGATAGTACAGTTCGGGTAAATGCTGGTACCTTTACCGATAGTTACATCTTCAGCGATATAGCAAAAATCCTGAATGTCGACATCTTCGCCGATCTTTGCGGAAGGATCAACACGGGAACTGTCACTTATGCCAGTCTTGCGGTGTTCGCGATGGCCGTGTAACAGAACTACCAGCTGCATAAATGCAAAATAAGGATCTTTGCAGCGGATAATATTTTTGCCATGATTAGGTACGTCCATGTTTACAACGATAACGCCTGCCTTGCAATCATCCATTTCCTTTTCGTATTTAGGATTAGCCAGGAAACTTACGTCGCCTTCAACTGCTTCGCTCAGGGTTGCTGCCCCGGTAATGACCAGTTCGTTGTCGCCTTCAACAATTCCGCCGACATGGTCTGCCAGCTGTTGTACCGTTTTTTGTTCTGTCATGCTTTTTA
The DNA here is from genome assembly GCA_963667715.1 of Sedimentisphaerales bacterium. GTDB lineage: Bacteria > Planctomycetota > Phycisphaerae > Sedimentisphaerales > SM23-30 > JAFGDI01. The sequence goes on from OY763926.1 coordinate 1,226,454, forward strand.
CTCTTTGCGAGTTAATGATTTAACTTGCCCTAGGAGAACGGTCTCCCTGCAAGCGATAAGCGTATCTAAAAGCAATAATTATAACTCTTTATATCAATAAGTCAAGCAGGGATATCGAAAACTAAACAGCTAGATGATGTGCTGTTTGTTTCTGATATAAGTGCTTTATATATAAGTTTTTGTGTTCATGCATTACGCTGGCATTTTTTGTCTTGAATTGCTGGCTATTATTACTCTGTCCTGTTAGAAGAGCTGAAATTGGGCTGCCATTTTATTTTTAGAACATATATGACATATTTTACATTGGGATACTTATAATTTGATCAGATGCTAGTAATAAGCAGTTTTTATACTTATATTAGAATGTTATATAGAACCAAAGAGTAGATTTTGCTGTAACTTATGATATAGTTATGATAATAATGTATATCAATACTTAAATAGCTGGGCTGACAATTTGGGCAGTGTATAGTTGTGTGGCCAGTTGCTGTTTCCCCGGTTATTTGAGATATTAATACTATGATTATTATTCTGCCATCTTTTTTTCGATGCCAGAGTTTGAGTATATTAAACTGATAGATTAACGCATTATGAAAGTACAGGACAGTGAAAATGAAATCAATTGCACGATCATTAGTGTTTTTTATGGTCTTTTCGACAATGTCGGCTATTTCCTTTGGCCAGGAAATAGATCTTGGTATGTTCGATCAGTATAAGTGGGACAAGAACTGGGCGGTAGCTGACGCAGATAAGATAGCTCCTGATACTTATCCAAATGCTGATACAATAATGGTTTGTGATAGAACTGTAGATTATTATCAGGCAGACGCATCATATGTGACCTGGATGGATACTTATGAAAAAGTACTTACTGAAAAGGGCAAACGCAGTAAGCAGGTGGTTTCATTGCCATATAATGAAACCTACTCTAGCTGGGATGTGTCCTTACTGGAGATCATTAAGCCAGACGGCACATCCACAGTAATTGATATAGCCTCCCGCAGCAAGGAAATGATCGATCGCTCTCAGATGTCGATGAATATATACGACCCTGCTCAGAAGATCCTTCAGATCGGTCTCTCTGGTGTTGAGATTGGTGATGTTATCCATATGACTGCTGCCAGTAAGCAGCATAAGCCGCGTGCCAAAGGTATCTGGTGCGGATTCCAGACATTTGAAAGCGATTCTCCTATACGGAACTTTGTGTACGAGATACATGAGTGCCCTGAGCTACCTTTGAGGCTTATCCAGATCAAAGATCCGGTTGATGGTACTGTTACCGCCAGCACTCGTCAGGAAAACGGTCGCAAGGTATACCGCTGGGAAGTGAAGAATGTCCCCCAGATTTTTGTTGAGCCATCAATGCCAGCTTATTATACCGTTACCCAGAGGCTGCTGGTTAGTACTGCTTCAGATTGGAAAGAAGTTTCTCGTTGGTATTATGGTCTTTGTGAGCCGTATCTTGCACCAAATGATGATATGAAAGCCAAAGTGCAGGAGCTTATTGCTGACTGTACCACTCGCCAGGAAAAGATCGAGGCTGTTTTTAAATTTGTATCTCAGGAAATACGCTACCTGGGCATTATTCCAGAGGGTGAAGATGAGGCACCTGGTTATCAGCCGCATTATGTTACCCAGACCTTTGAAAATCGTCATGGTGTATGCCGTGATAAGGCTGCTTTGCTTGCTACTATGCTCAGGTTGGCAGGTTTTGAGGCATTTCCGGTTCTTATTAAGTCCGGCCCTAAAATGGATATGGAAGTTCCGCTGCCTTATTTTAATCATGCTATTACCTCAGTACTAAATGATGACGGCAGCTATACCCTTATGGATTCAACCGATGAAAATACCAAAGAGCTTTTCCCTGCTTACCTTTGCGACATGAGCTATTTAGTGGCTCGTCCGGAAGGAGAAGTATTGAAAGTTTCTGATATTGTTCCGGCAGAAGAAAACCTTATGCTGGTTGATACCGTTGGTAAGATTACAGCACAAGGTACTCTCGAGGCCAGCTGTCATTTACAGTTCAATGGTATAAATGATAATATATATCGTAGTTATTTTGCTCGTGCTAATCAGGAAGAGCGTCGTAAGTTTTTTGAATCTGTGATCAAAGGTGCGGTTGCCGGTGCCACTTTAGGTGATTGCAAGATCCAGCCTGCTGATATGCTAGACACCACCAAACCACTTGATGTAGAGCTTGGTTTTACTGCTGAAAATGTTTTGATCGGGCAGGGCGATACTATTATGGTTCCGACTATTAGTCTTGACCGTAGTGTTGGAATGGCTAACTTTGTTCTTCGTGGAACTGGTTTGGAAAAACGTCGCTTCCCAATGCAGACTCGTTATGCCTGTGGGGTAAAACAAACAATGGAAATAGAACTTGATCCATCTATCGGTAAAGCTGTGTCAATACCGGCATATGATAAGATCAATGATGATATAATTACTCTTGACCGTGAATATCAGTTTAATGATGGTAAAATAACAGGTCAAGGTACTTTCTTTATTAAGCTTACCGAGGTAGACCCTGAACAGTATCTTGCATTGAAAGAACATCTCCGTACCATGGAGTATAATGATCGTAAGATGACGGTATTTGCACGTCCTTCAGAGGAAGCTACAGCTGATGTTGTCTATAATAATGTAGAGCATGATTATGTTCTGACTGATAACGGCAGCTGGACAGAGACTGTTACGGTTAAAGAGCTGATAAAGACATATAGCGGTAAAAAGAGTAATGCTGAATTGCAGTTAAATTATAACGAAGCATGGGAGTCTATAGAACTGCTTGAGGCTCGTGTGACAAATGGCGATAAGGTAAAGGAAATAACCAAGGACGAAATAAATATTATGGATGCTGGCTGGGTTGCTTCGGCTCCTCGTTATCCGGCATCAAAGACCATGGTTGCTTCATTACCTGGCGTTGAGATTGGCAGTGTAATAGAATACAAATATCGCAGAACAGTAACCGGTATGCCGTTTTTCGCTATGTCGGAAGTTTTTGCCTCGCAAGATCCTATAAAGCACAAGACTGTTACTATAAGTATGCCAGAGAAGCTTAAGTGTCATCTTTTGGTAGATGATAATGGTGTGACCGAAGCTGATGTTGATGGTGATAAAAAAATTACCAGAGATGAAAGTATAGCTGATGGTATTGTTACTTATACCTTTACTGCTGACGATTTGGCTCTTATCCCTCGTGAAGACAGTATGGCTCCTGCTTTTAGCTATATGCCTGTGGTTATGATCTCTACTGGCGATTGGAAAGATTATTCGCATAATTTCAAAAAGTGTCTTGATAAAGCGGTTTCCGGCCAGAAAAATGTAAAAGCAAAAGCCCGTGAGCTGGTTAAGTCTGTTAAAGGACGCAAGGAAAAGGCAATAGTTATTCGTGATTTTGTGGCCCGAAATATTCGTCGGGTTGGACCGGGTGCCGGTGCAATTACAAATGATGCTGTTACTGACGCTGATATTACCCTGGCTGATGGTTATGGAAATTCAACAGATAGTGCAATTGTCCTGTATGCTATGGCGAAAGCTGCTGGTTTAAGCCCTGAGTTTATCCTTGGCGGCTACACATCAAGAGTCGAAGCTTTGTGTCAGGTTCAGCTTGACTACTCTGGAGCTTCGCTGTTTGGTGCTGTTCTGGTTAGAGTCAAGATAGACGGCGATTATGTTTATCTGAACGATACCGATCAGTATGACCATTTAGGTGTTACCGGCTACGATGACTGCCCGGTAATTGAGCTTTCAAAAGGACGTATCACAGAACTTGACCTGGCCGATGATCTGGAAAGTCGTTCATATCAGGAATACAATATTTCAATAAGTACTGATGGCGATGCCGATTTTATGGTTAGCACTAGTGTGCAGGGTGCAAGCTATGGTAGCCGTAAACGCATGTTTGTCGAGATGATGCCGGAGAATCGTGATAGATATGTTCAGCAGCTGGTAACCAGTGTCTCCCAGGGAGCAACTCTTACCGAAGAGCTTCAAACCAGCTATGATTCATATCCAGGCGTTGAGAAGTTTACTGTTGCTGTTGATAAATACGCAGTTTGCGATGGAGATTCTATTTATTTTGAAATTCCAAATGGTCTGCCTGTTTTGGGCCTGAGTGCAGATGAGCATGAAAGTCCATATTATATCCATGGTCCATTGGAAAAAGAGGTAAAAGTTCACGTGGAACTGCCGGCTGGTTATAGTGAGCTGCTTATGGCTCCAGAGAGCAATATCTGGCAGCTGCCTTGTAATGCTGGAACTATCTCAATAGAGGTTATTTCAAATGAAGGAACTTCACTAGATATAATTGAAAAGGTTTCCCTCAACGACGCCATTATTGCCCCAGAATATTATGGCCAACTACTAGAGATAGATCGTCAGATAAGCCATAAGGATATGGAAATGATACTAGTCAGAAAGCCGGTTTCAGCGAACTGATTACTTAAATTTGAATGTTTAAGAAAAAAGCGTAATCCTGCTTTAGACAGTGATTACGCTTTTTTTTATGAGTTTATTTTGGGAGCAAATAGTGTTTAGAAGCCTTCGTGTCTGTCTTTTTCTGCTTCGTAGTCGAAGTCTTCAAACTCGTAATCGTCATCCCCATCATCTTCGACATAATTGTTATCGATGTATTTCATATCGATATCCTCTGCATCGTCACCATTGCCTGTGTCGTCAATAAACTGGATGTCAGCTTTTTGCTGAATGTATTCCTGCTCTGTAATAGAGCCAACCAGGTCTCGTACTTCGTCGAAATCAAATTTCTCATTAACCTTCTGGTTACGGGCACGAACTATAAGCCTTAGCGGTACTTCCGACCATGGCATAATATCGCGTAGCCTGTTTATGAAGAAACGCTGATAATTTTCATCAATCTTTTCAGGGTCGTTAACAAATAGCACCAGGGTTGGAGGGTTGATAGATACTTGTGTACCATAATAGATCCTTGGCATACCAACTTTTTTACGGGCACTTGGAGCACGCTCTTCTGTAATAGCCTTAATAGCTTTATTGATTCTACCGGTACCCACCTTGGTGCGAGCCTGTTTGAAAATATTGCTGGTAAGGTCGATCAGAGAGTCTACGTTTTTATCTTCCTTGGCAGTAATAAAGCAGATAGGGGCAAAATTGAGTCCTGGCAGTACTTTATCAAAATATTCTGCATAAGCGTCGGTAGAGGCTTTGTCCTTGGCAAGGTCCCATTTGTTTACTACGATAATAACCGGCTTATGATTGTCAATAATGAATCTAGCCAGCTTTTTATCTACCTGGGAAATAGGTGCTGTTGAGTCAACGAAGAAAAGCGACACGTCAGCCCTGCGAATAGCCTGGACCGAACGGGTGTAGCTATAGAACTCTATGCCGTTGGCGTCGTTCATTTTGTTCTTTTTTCTTACACCCGCAGTATCGATCACTACAAATGTACGGCTGTCTTTTACAAATCGAATATCAACGGCATCTCTGGTAGTACCAGCTACGTCGCTTACGATTACGCGATTTTCGCCAGCCAGAGAGTTGATAAATGTACTTTTACCAACATTTCTTTTACCGACCACGGCAATTTTCATTACTTCTTCTTCAGGTTTAGAAGTGTCCAGGTCTTCCAGACGTTCAAGAACGCTTTCAACCAGCTCCTGGCGATGACGAGCATGCAGGGCTGATATACATAGAGGCTCGCCGAACCCTAGCTTGTAGAACTCGCCAGCGGTATTATCCAGATCTGGCGAATCACATTTATTTAGTACCAGAATAACATTCAGCTTTTCTTTACGAAGCAGCTGTGCAACTTTAATATCAAGCGGTAACAATCCGGTTCTGACATCACAAACAAAGAGAACAACATCCGATTTGAGCAGGGCGGATTGTATTTGATCTTCGACGTGAGCTGTCAAGTTGTCATGGTCTTCGATTCCATATCCGCCGGTATCGACCATCTCGAAGTATTTGCCATCCATCTCAATGATCGCACTTACGCGGTCACGAGTAACCCCCGGGGTGTCTTCAACAATACTGATCCTCTCTTTTGCGAGAATATTCAGTAAGCTGCTTTTTCCTACATTTGGTCTGCCGACTATAGCTACTACTGGTAGGGCCATTTGTTATAATCCTGTCCGTTTTCTGGTAATATTGAAAAATCTATTTAATCCTTTTTGGCCGTCTGTTTTTATGTTTTCCCCTGGCATCAAAAAGGTGTGAAAAACCTGAAATCAGTACTGAAAATACAGGTTTTTTTACTCTTTGAACATAATTAAATGCTTTTATGCTATAAAATTATATATCAAGTCCCTTATTATAGCATAAAAAAAGAACTATTCTATAATTATTTGTCCTAAATGAGTTCTCAAATGTGCCGAAAACCCCATTTTTCAGTGTTATAAACGTTAAAACCACTATATCTAAGGTTGACTTATACCTCCATTTAATATATCATTACGCAGTCCAAAGCGAACAGGTATTGTAGTTTCGCTATCGTTAAGTAAATAATTAAGAGAGGTTTATATGGCTTATAACAGTGTTGTGCTGGTGAAACAGGTGCCTGACACCAAGGCCGTTACCGGAAAAGCTATGAACGATGACGGTACAGTTAATCGTGCTGCTTTGCCGGCGATCTTCAACCCGGAAGATCTTAACGCCCTTGAGATGGCTCTGCAGGTTAAAGCAAAATACGGGGGAACTGTTACTGTTGTAACTATGGGTCTTCCATCAGCTTGTGAAGTATTAAGGCAGGGGCTATTCCGCGGTGCGGATAAGGCTGTATTGGTTACTGACCGCAGAGCTGCGGCAAGTGACACACTAGCAACCAGTTATATCCTTAGCTGTGCTATTCGTAAGATCGAAGATGTGGATATGGTATTCTGCGGTCGTCAGGCGATCGACGGCGATACTGCCCAGGTTGGTCCTCAGGCAGCTGAGAAGCTTGGTTACCCTCAGATAACTTACGTTGAAGATCTGGAACTAGACGGGCGTACCATAATTGCCAAGCGTGGTGTTGGTAACGGCTGGGAAAAAGTTAAATGTGATATGCCGGCGTTATTGACTGTGCTTGACACAGCTAATGATCCAAGACCTGCTGTTTCTCGTCAGATGATGTGGTTCAAGAAAGCTAAGAGCCCATCAGAAGTTAAGTCTACCGGTGGCGATGATGCTCAGGTTGACTCCCTTCGTGATCGCGGCCTGCTTATTGAAGAATGGAATCTTGACCATCTGGAAGCTGATATGCAGTGGTGTGGTAAGAGTGGAAGCCCGACAAAGGTTAATCGTATCCAGAGCGTTGTTCTTACTGCTGGTGGGTCAAAAACGATTCCGGCAACTGATGATGGTATCAGAGATCTGGTACACGAGCTTATCGATGATCACACTATCGGCTAATCAGTTTAATTGTCAACTGCCTCAATTTGAGATGGTTTAAGTGTAAAAATTATATAAATAGGCAGGTTCTTGTTGCCGCTTGCCGGGCTTGGTTGTTCGGTGCAGAAAAGGCGATAGCTCCTGGAAACCAAAGGTTTTTATAATATGATCGAAGTAAATAGAAATGGCGAAGTCTGGGTTTATGCCGAACAGATAGACGGAAAACTCGCTGATGTTTCTCTGGAACTGCTTGGCCGTGGCCGTGAGTTAGCTGATAAGTTGTCGGTTAAGCTGGGTGCGGTTCTTGCCGGTCGCAGTGTTGGAAATGCAGCCAAGGAACTTGGCGCTTTTGGTGCTGATAAAGTGTATGTTGTCGATAATGACGATCTTGAGATATATCAGACCAATAGTTATACAAAAGTTATCTGTGAACTTATTAGTAAGTATAAGCCGCAGATCGTGCTCTACGGAGCCAGTCATATAGGTCGTGACCTAGCCCCGCGTGTAGCATCTACAATGCGAGCTGGTTTGACCGCTGACTGTACTGATCTTCAGGTTGAAGATTATACAGAGCCTAAAAGTGGAACAGTTCACAAGAACCTGCTCCAGCAGATCCGTCCAGCCTTTGGTGGAAACATCATAGCTACAATTATCAATTATGATCGCTGGCCTCAGATGGCAACTATACGCGAAGGCGTTATGCCAATGCCGGAAAAGGATGTTAACAGAGCCGTTGAGATTATTACTGAAGAGTCTTATCTTACCGATGCTGATCTGCCTCTGACTATTCTTGATCGTCACGTTGCCAAGAAAAAAGTTAACCTCAAAGCAGCTCGTATTATCGTAGCTGGTGGTGCTGGTATTGGCGGTAAAGAAAACTTCAAGATGATCTGGGATCTTGCTCATGTGCTCGGCGGTGTACCTGGTGGTAGCCGTGCTGCAGTTGACCTTGGTTATATCGATCATGATCATCAGGTTGGCCAGACTGGTACAACAGTTCGTCCGGCTCTTTATATCGCAGTTGGTATCAGCGGTGCTATTCAGCACGTTGCTGGTATGAGCGAATCAGCTCGTATCATTGCCATTAACAATGACCCTGATGCTCCTATCTTCTCAGTTGCACATTACGGCATCGTTGGCGATTACCAGGACGTTATTCCGAAGATGATCAAAGCTATCAGGGCAAAACAGTAATAAACTGTGAAGCCTCGGAATTTATGTAAAATACAAACATTAATTTATGGAATAAAATAATGGCTAATTTTTATACAGATAATGATGATATCAGGTTCCTTTTCAGGTACTATCAGCTCAATAAGCTGGCGGACCTTATGGAAGGTGATTACTCTGATAGTGAAAAATTCAACTGGGCCCCTGAAAATGCGGCTGATGCAGTTGATAATTATGATCGTCTGCTTGAGACAATTGGTCAGATCGCTGGTGATTTTGTTGCTCCACGTTCTGAACAGATCGATGTTGATGGTAATACACTGCACGAAGATGGAACAGTAAGTTACGCTCCTGGTATGAAGGAATGTATCGACCGTATGGCTGAAGCCAAGCTGATGGCCTTTACTCTGCCACATCGTTTTGGTGGTCTGAACTGTCCGAACTTCATCTATACTATGAGTAATGATGTAGTTTCTCGTGCCGATGCTTCACTTATGAATATTTACGGTCTTCAGGGTATTGCTGAAACCATTAACGCTTTTGCTAATGAAGAGATCAAACAGCAGTATCTGCCGATCTTCTCAGAGCAGGGGGCTACTGGTGCTATGGTTCTTACTGAACCTGATGCTGGTTCTGACCTTCAGGCTGTTAAGCTTCGTGCTTATCAGGATTCAAATGGTCAGTGGCGTCTCCATGGTGTAAAGCGTTTTATCACTAACGGTTGCGGCGAAGTACTATTGGTTCTGGCTCGTAGTGAGCCTGATCGTGCCGGTGGTATGGGCTTGAGCTTGTTTGTTTGCGATAACGGTCCTACTGTTAAGGTTCGTCGTCTTGAGAACAAACTTGGTATTCATGGTTCGCCAACCTGCGAAATGTACTTTGACCATACTCCATGTCAGCTTGTTGGTGAGCGTAAACGTGGTCTGGCCAAGTATGTAATGAGTCTGATGAACGGTGCCCGTGTTGGTATTGCTTCTCAGTCACTTGGTATTGGTGAAGCTGCTTTCCGTGTTGCTCGTGATTATGCTGCTAGTCGTGAACAGTTTGGTATGCCAATTGAAAAGCTGCCTTCAGTTCGTGATCTGCTGGTAGATATGAAGGTCATGCTGGAAGTTGCCCGTACACTTACTATGGAAACATGCTGGATGGTTGACTTCAGTAACGGCCTGGAAATCAAGACTGAGTCTGGTGAAGTTACAGATAAAGAGCAACTCAAACAGCTTAAGAAAGAATTCAAGCATTACCGCCGTCTGGCTGATATGCTGACTCCGATGAGTAAGTACTATGCATCTGAAATGTGCAGTAAGGTATCTTATGAGTCTATGAGTGTACTCGGTGGTAGTGGTTATATGAAGGATTACCCGGTTGAACGCCATATGCGTGATGCCCGTATTACTTCAATTTATGAAGGTACTACTCAGCTGCAGATCGTTGCTGCGGTTCGTGGTGTATGTTCTGGTACTGCAGAAAACTTCCTCGCTGAACTGGAAGCATTTGACTATCCGGCTGAGGTTAAGGATCTGGTTGATATTCTGGTTGCTGATCGCGAACAGCTGCTTAAGGCTGTAGCATATACCAAGGAACAGCCTGGTACTGAATATATGGATCTTCATGGCCGTAAGCTGGTTGATATTGCTATTAACCTTATCGTAGGTCACCTGTTCCTACAGCAGTCTGTTGCTAAACCTGCTCTGGAAGACAAGTTCTGTCAGCCAGGTAAGGGTGAAGAGCTTTCTGCTTATGAGCGTCAGCGTCAGCATAAGGCTATTGTTGCCAGCCGCTTTATCAAGAGAAATTCTCCGATTAACGCTGCGAATGTTGTTGAAATCACCTCTGGCGATCGTTCAACAATGAGTGATTATGATGCTATTGTTGGTCCGGTTCCTGAAGTAAACTAAAAGCTGACAAGCTTTTATGCGATAATAATACCCGCTGTGTGCTATATGTGCTGGCGGGTATTTTTTTTGTCTTTTTCTGTCTCTATTGCATTTTTATTGACTTTTTTGTCATTTTCTAATATCATTTCCAAAATTGTCATTGGTTGCTGATCAATGACATACCACCAAAAGCATTCAGCTCGAATGCTCCCACCTGTAAAAGCTTTCATTGTGTAGTGTCATATTATGTTTGTATGATTCCCTGCCTGCAAAGCTGTGTTTACCAGAAGAGATAGAAAGAAGAGTAGATGAGATCAGTAGATATGCAGCAGTTGACCAGAGATAGTCTTTCTGGCCTGACTGTGTCTTTGGCGTTAGTACCGGAAGCAATTGCGTTTGCTTTTGTTTGTCATGTTTCACCAATAATTGGTTTGCATGCGGCTGTAATAATGGGCTTGCTCACAGCGATTTTAGGCGGTCGCCCAGGTATGATATCAGGTGCTACCGGTGCGGTTGCGGTTGTGTTTGCTGCTCTGGTAATAGAACATGGAGTTGAATACCTTTTTGCCGCAGTTTTATTAATGGGCATACTTCAGGTGAGTGCGGGGCTATTTAAGCTTGGTAAGTTTGTCCGACTTATTCCGCATTCTGTTATGCTGGGTTTTGTTAACGGTCTGGCGATTGTGATCTTTTTAGCTCAGTTAGGACAATTCAAAACTGGAGTTGGTCCTGACGCTTTATGGCTTCAGGGCACTCAGATGTATATTATGTTAACTCTGGTTGCTGTAACGGTAGCAATATGTTATCTGCTTCCGAAATTGACCAAAGCGATACCAGCGTCTCTTGCTGCGATCATAGTTGTAACTGTAGTATGTATAGCGGGTAGTAAGCTGGGATATTTTCATTATAGAAGTGTGATTGATTATGTTAAGCTTCTTGATCCAGACATGACAAGTTTGAAAGCATCTTTACCGGCATTCCATCTTGCTGAAGTACCTTTTACTATGGAGACTTTGAAAATAATCTTACCATATTCTGTACTGGCAGCTGCGGTTGGCTTAATTGAATCATTATTGACGCTTACATTGGTTGATGAAATTACAGAGACTCGCGGGCGGGGTAATAAAGAATGTATTGGCCAGGGAATTGCAAATATGACCTGCGGGTTATTTTCTGCTATGGGCGGCTGTGCTATGATCGGTCAGAGTATGATTAATATAAACTCAGGCGGTCGTGGTCGTATCTCTGGTATAGTTGCAGGTGGGGCGTTGCTTATCTTTGTGTTGGTTGGTGCATCATTTATTGAGATCATACCAGTAGCGGCACTGGTAGGTGTTATGTTTACTGTTGTTATCAGTACTTTCAGTTTTTCCAGTATTAAGATAATAAAGAAGATACCAAAGTCAGATGCTTTTATTATTATTCTGGTTTCTGCGATAACTGTTATAGAAGATCTGGCGACTGCTGTCTTTATTGGTGTTATTGTGTCTTCCTTAGTCTTTGCCTGGAAAAAGGGTAGCCAGATAGAGATACGCTCCGAAATAGACCAGAAAGGCTCAAAAGTATATCGTCTGCGAGGTTCGCTATTCTTTGGTTCTGTTAAAAACTTTGCTGAGCTATTCAACCCGGCAGAAGATCCAGCTGATGTGATAATTGATTTTCATTATGCCAGAGTATTTGACCATTCTGGTATCGAAGCTATAAACTCTCTGGCTGAAAGATACGTGAAATTAGGAAAACAGCTTCACCTTATTGACTTGAGCGAAGAATGTACCAAGCTACTTGATACTGCTGGTGATATGGTTGATATTCAAATATATGAAGATCTTAAACATTGGCATATAGCGACAGATAAATTAGCCTGATAAAAAAAGCCAGAATACTTTTACACTTTGAGTATTCTGGCTTTTTTGTTTATATCAATTGGAAAACAGAATGTTATTCCAGAGTGAATTTGATCTTTCCGCCAACGATTGTGTGTGTTGCTCTTGCCGGTAGCACCCAGTTGTGCCATGGGCAGTTACGGCTTTTCGATTTGAATCTGGTAACATCAACATTCCAGTTATTATCTGGATCGATAATAACAATGTCTGCATCTGCACCTTCACTTAGTGTGCCTTTGTCGATATTTACGATATTGGCAGGTGTGCTTGTCATCATTTCCAGCATCCTTGGCCAGTCGATAACACCTGATTCTATCAGGGCTTTGCTATAGAGACCTAGTGCACAGTCCAACCCAACAATACCAAATGGCGCGGTCAGAAATTCCAATTCTTTTTCGCTAAGCAGGTGGGGGGCATGGTCTGTAGCTAAACAGTCAATGGTCCCATCGGCAACAGCTTCTTTAATAGCCTTTATATCTTCCTTACTCCTTAGCGGAGGATTCATTTTGAAATTCGTGTCATAGCTGTACAGGCTTTCTTCATCAAGAAGCAGGTGATGAGGTGTAACTTCGGCTGTCACCTTAATACCTTCGGCTTTGGCTTGACGGAGTATCTTAACTGACCCGGCAGTTGAGATATGCTGAGCGTGCAGGCGACCGCCTGAAACTCTGGCCAATTGAGTGTCTCTGTATAGCATAAGTTCTTCAGCCAGTGGGCTCATCCCTGGCAGGCCCAGTACTGTCGCATGGTAGCCAGAGTTCATAACTCCATTGCCGGCAAGGTCGTTACACTGACAATGCTGCATAAGTACTTTGTCGAACATCTTTACATAGTTGAAGGCCTTTAGCATAACCGCAGGGTTTTGCACGCCGCTGCCGTCATCGGTAAAGGCTACGGCACCAGCTCTTACCATTTGCCCCATTTCTGCCAGCTCTTTGCCTTCGCGATTCTTGGTAATGGCACCAGAAGCAAAGACATTTGCCATATCTGCACGGTTTGCCTGACGGTGGACAAAATCAACTGTTGCTTCGTTGTCTATTGCCGGCTCAGTATTTGGCATACAGACAATAGATGTGAATCCGCCGGCTACTGCGGCAGCGGAGCCACTGGCTATGGTTTCTTCCTCTTCGTCACCAGGCTCACGCAGATGGACATGAATATCGATCAGGCCAGGGGCGACAATCTTACCCTTGGCATCAATTACCGTAGCATTTTCAGATACCTGATCGGCCAAATCTTCGCCAATAGCTGCTATTTTCCCGTCTTTGATAATAATATCAGATACTTTGTCTAGTTTGTTTGCAGGGTCGATAACCCGTCCATTCTTAATTATCATTTCTGACATAGCCTGGGGTAACCTCATTGTGTTTATTGTTATTTTTATAAGTTGTTAATTTGTATTACTTTACGTTGTTGTTAGCAGGTGTAGTAATAAAACTGTAACTAGTTCATATTATGTATTTTATTTGATTATCTATTAAAAAACAATCTGCAATTCTTAATAAATGGTTTCGTTAGTAAGTCCTATATCTAACATTTATGGAACATCCCTACCCAATTAGCAGGTGTATAACGCAGTTATTTGTAAAAAAACTTAATATTTATCATTATTTCTCCGAAGCCACGTATGTAGTAGAGAAAAAGTGAATCAGTTAAATTATAGCAACTAAAGGTATATATATGTCAATTATACAGTGGGATAATAAGCTCTCTGTTGGTGTTAATGAGATTGATAATCAACATAAGGCGATAATAAATATTATTAATCGACTATATGATTGCGTAGGCTCAGAAGATAGTAGTGTTGATAAAGTAAAAGATCTGTTGCCTGAATTATACTGGTATGCTTCAGAGCATTTTAAGCATGAAGAGCTTTTTATGTTTGAAACAAGTTATGAAAGCCTTGTTGAGCACAAGAAGATACATAGTGATATGTTAAATGAAGTAAAAAGTTTTATTGATAATCTGGAAGAACAAATAAATTCGCCAGAGCATATGGCAGACTTCTTTAAGAGCTGGCTCCTTAATCATATTGTGGTCGAAGACCATAAGTATGCCAGGCATGCTGAAGTGCTGAGATAAATATATAAATTTGACTATTGACCTCCTATTTCATAGATCCAAAAGCTGAATGTACTGCAGTTAAGTATATTCAGCTTTTGTCTTTTCTGACATTGTATAAATTATTATTGAGCATCTTGTTACGTTGTGTTGTTTTTTGTTGAAATAATGCATTTTGGCAGTTATCATATAATGAGTTCTTAAAGATATGGGCCTACCGCGTGTCGGTGGTTGCAAGTGAGACCTTAACTAACAGCACCGTAAGTATTTATGTCAGAAATTAGTAATGACAACAATACAACCAGCAAGGTTATTGACTTTGTGTCCCGACTTTCCGGGGAAGAGGCTATGCTGGTTACCCTGAAAAAAGATCTCTACGAGGGTAGCTGGGATACGATGCTCATTGATTTAAAGAATCGCCTTGAAGGGAAACCTTATATCTTCAAGTTGGCCAACCGTATTATTGATGATATAAAGCGGATCGAGATGCTGCAGGATTTTGAAGTTCAACAGCAGGTAGATCTGGCTGATTATATTAAAAGATCAGTTTAGCTGACGATAACCTTACCGATTATTATTACAAACGGGAGTTAATGAAAGTGGTATCTAATAAAAACTGCAAATTTATATGTGCTGTATTGTCACTGGTAATGCTTTTTGCTGTTTCTGGCTGCGGCTATTTCCAGCAGAAACAGGTTGCTACCGACGATCAGGAAATAAGACTTTCACCAGATATACTCGATCAGCTTGGTTTATCTGAAAGATGGATCATAAAGTCTCTTGGCGGTTCAAATACTACTATCAAGAACGTTGAGAAGAGTGGTAATAACCTATTGGTCTTTAATAGCGATAGTGCGTTGTATTGTATCAATATGGTAACCGGCGGTGTGAAATGGGAAGTTCGTTTCCCACAGAAATTTGGTAATCTTGCTCAGCTAAGCTTCTATAAGAACAGAGTGCTTATAGCTTTAAGCAATAATATTTTCGAGATCAATATAGATTCAGGTTCGCAGACCAATCATTGGGAGCTATCTTTTACTCCGACTACATCTGTTGCTCGTGATGAAGAGTGTATGTTTGTTGGTGCTACTGATGACAGATTCTACTGTTTACAGCTTCCGCTTCTTACTGACAATTGGAAAAGTTTGCAGTCTCAGCAGCCAAAGGGTGATATATGGCTGGATACCCGTAAGCAGGAAGGTGAGACAGTTGGAAATGTTTATTTTACCTGTGATAATGGTACTATGTATGCAGCCAAGTATGATGAAAGAAAACTGATCTGGACATTGAAATCTACAGGTGATATTCCAGGCAGCTTGTTTGATAAGGATCAATGTTTTATGCCGTCGACAGATACCGCTTTATACTGTGTAAACAGTCAGACTGGTGGGTTGTTCTGGAAGTATTTGTCTGGTGGTAAGATGTATGAAGTACCTTCTGTTACCGGCAGATATGTGTATCAGCCAGTTTTGGGGAAGTCGCTTGTTTGTCTGGAAAGATATCCTGACGGCCATGTTCCTGGCGATGGTTCAGATCGTTTGATCCCGAAGGTGGTATGGGAGCTTAACCGCGGAACGCAGTTCCTTTGTGAGTCTAACTCCAAGGTTTTTGCTGTTAATGATGCCGGCCAGATGGTTATTATGAATAACGCAACTGGCAATAAGGAACTGGCAGTTTATCTGCCGAATGTTGATGTGTATTATAGCAATACACAAGATGACTTGCTGATTCTTGCAAATAAATCAGGGGACATAATGGTTTTGCAGGCAGCCAGGTAATGAGAAAAAGAACAAGCTCTATACTAAACTTAGTATAGGGCTTTTTTTAACCGTTTACAGTTCATAGTTTTACAGCAGGGTATTTGCTCATTAAAATATTCTACTGTCCTTTTGCCTTCCAGTGGCATATGATCAAGAATATTGGGGAATATAATTGCTACTGCTTGTAGAGTTATTTTACTGTAACTTCGTCAATTATTTTATTATTTGTAGTTCAGGAGTTTTGTATTATGTCATCAGTTAAAAGAGCACTGATTTCGGTTTCTGATAAGGCCGGTATTGTAGATTTCGCACGCGAGCTGGACGCGATGGGAGTTGAGATCATCAGTACAGGTGGAACAGCTAAAAGTCTAAAAGATGCTGGAATAAAGGTGATTGCTATCGATGATGTTACCGGTTTCCCGGAAATGATGAATGGCAGAGTGAAAACTCTCCATCCAAAGATCCATGGAGGCCTGCTTGCTTTACGTGACAATGATGAGCATGTAAAGGCAATGACTGATAATGATATCAGGCCGATCGATCTGGTATGTGTAAATCTTTATCCATTTGAACAGACCGTAGCTAAGCCGGACTGTACTTTTGAGGATGCTATCGAGAATATCGATATTGGTGGTCCAAGCATGGTTCGTTCTGCTGCCAAGAATTATAAATTTGTTGCCATTGTGACCAATCCCAATCAGTACGACACTGTTGTTTCTGAGATGAAGGCTAATAATGGTGAAGTAACAGCTGAAACCAAAAAGGAACTGGGCAGAAAGGCTTTTGCTCTTACTGCTTCTTATGATTCTGCGATCAGCAGCTGGCTCAGTGGCCAGGCTGGCGACCGCTATCCGGAAAAGAAGACTATCTCTATGGTTAGAACTTCTTCTCTTCGTTATGGCGAAAACCCGCATCAGGACGCTGCTTTTTACCAGCTTGCTCGTAATAGTGGTGAGCCTTGTGTGGCTAATGCTGCCCAGCTAGAGGGCGGCAAGCAGATTAGTTTCAATAACCTGATGGATACCAATGCAGCATTTGAGCTGGTTAAGGAATTTGACAAGCCTGCAGCTGTTATCGTTAAACATATGAATCCTTGCGGCTGTGCTGTTGATGATGATATCGTTGAAGCATATCGTAAGGCCTATGTCGCAGATGTTACCAGTGCATTCGGTGGCCTGCTGGCCTTCAATCGTCCGGTTACTGCTGAGCTTGCAGATGCTATCTGTGAATGTTACGGCCGCTGGGGTAAGGACCTCGGAGCCGCTGGCTTCTTTGCTGAAGTTATCATTGCACCTTCGTTTGATGCAGAAGCGGTTGAGATTATCCGTTCTCGTAAACGCTGGGGCCGTGAAGATGCTCGTCTGCTGGCAACTGGTCCTATCGACCGCAGCTTGATCGATGCTTCTGAATATGATGTGCGTTGTATTGCCGGCGGTATCCTGCTTCAGGATCGCGACCTTATCGGCTGGGAAGCTGACCAGGTGAACGCTGTTACCAAGCGTCAGCCAACCGCTCAGGAACTTGCTGACCTGCAGATGGCCTGGATCGTTGCCAAGCACGTAAAGAGCAATACCATTGTCCTGGCTAAAGACAATGCCGTAGTTGGCGTTGGTGCTGGCCAGATGAACCGTGTTGACTCAGGTATGCTTGCTATTCGTCAGGCTGGCGAAAAGGCCAAGGGAGCCGCTATGGCTTCTGATGCATTCTTCCCATTCCCTGACAATGTAACCCAGGCTGCCAAGGCTGGTATCAAGTCTATTGTTCAGCCGGGCGGCTCAAAGAACGATCAGATGAGCATTGATGAATGCGATAATTTTGATATTGCTATGGTGTTTACTGGAAAAAGACACTTTAAGCACTAATTATTTCTGAAATTTGTTCGGGGCCCTGTATATTATCTGTATAGGGTCCCGTTTTTTTTGAGGAAAACATTTATGCTGCAATTGATAATTAAAATATCTATCTCTCTGCTAATAATAGTGTTCTGCAGCTGGTTGAGCAGGAAACTACCTACTCTGGCTGGTCTGATCTCTGTTATGCCTCTTACCGGGCTACTTGTGCTTATTTTGGTATATTTAGATAATAATGGCGATCGGGAAACAATGATTGCCTTTACAAAGGCTAGTTGTTGGGGTATATTACCCTCTGTATTGTTTTTTCTGGCGGCTTTGCTCTGTTTCAAGGCCGGGTGGAAATTATGGCCGTCAGTAGCTGTCGGCTCTGTTGTATGGATTATTGGTGCCTGTGTTCATCAATATTTCATGAATCTGCATAAGTGATTTATACACAATAGATAAACAAAACTTTCTTTTATAGTAGAACATTACTGTGTCGTGGCTTCAATTATTCGAACATATTATTGTTTGTGTAATTAATGCTATGTCTCTTATCAATAAATGTTTGCAAATAATAATGTGTTAAGATTATCTTAACCATTTTAAATATAACTTTGGAGCTGATGAATTGGCCAACGAAAACGAGAACTCAAACGGCAAGATACTTCCGACTATTAGCCCGGAAATGCTAAAAACTTTTTCTATTAGCAGATTATGGCTGACTGACGGCGCTATTCTTTTTAATGATCGTGGTGCTTGTTTGTTGAGCTGGCTGTTCAATATGGCTCTGTACTTTATCTTATGTGGTGTTTATAACAGGATAACCACAGGGGAGTTCTGGCTGGTAGGTGTAAATGCTAACGTGCATTATATTATACCTTCTCTGTTAAAGCCGCTGAATATTTTCGAGTTTCCATCGTATATTATTATCTTTTCATGGCTCTATGCCCTGATACTTGCCATACCGTTATTAATCTCCCTTTTATATAATCTCTTCTATGCAGTTCCATTTATATTGATAAGTCTGTTGCTTTGTCATGAGCTGCCGCTATCGTTAAGCGTATTTTTTGCCTGCCTGGCGGTAAGCTTTGAGCCATTGAGATTCAAATCCAAGTTTGTTTCGTCAGTGCTTTGTATGGCTCCAATAGTGCTGTATTGGGCTGTTTTTGCCGGGCCAAATCCTTGGCAGGATAGTGATGCGCTAAGGTGGGCGATTGCCTATAGTCCGATTGCATTTACCTATCTTAATTGTATTATTTTCTTTGGGCTTATACTTTTGGTAGGGCATATTATCCGCTATAAGCCATTTACAATAGTGCCTTTATTTGCCTTGGCTGTAGGGCTTACACTATGGCAATTCTATACTAAGATCGGTATGAATGAGCGGGACTTCCGTGCAGAGGTAGTTTCGTTTAGTCCCAAAAATATGCAGGAGTTCCGTGATCGCAGTATTGTACCGCTTATCGAAAAAGAAAGAGCCTCTATCAGGGAAGAGCAGCCATATTTAAGCGATGAGGCTATAGACAGTAAGATCAAGTTCCGCTGGCGTTGGGCGTTTTCTATGGAGCAGGCAAACGCTACTAATCCAGATTCGGAAGCTGCTCGTACCAGGATAGGTATTTCAACTGCAAAAGTAGAAGCTATAGATTCGTTCAAAGGCTACATGCTTCGTCATGCTAATAGTAAGCGTATTGCAGATGTACTTTATTATCGCGCTTTGACCGTTGATATGAGAGTTGATCAGAGAGCTCTCAGGAACGAAGATTCTTTACGGTTTAATTACTCTTTCCCTTCGATAGAGTCTGAGCTGGTTTGGCGAATGATAAAGGATCGTTTCCCGGATACTATTTTCGCTGTTGAAGCACGCCTGAGATTAGCTCGGTTGCTTGCCGGGCAGCAGCCTGCCAGTATTACCGGGACCTACAATTTTGACCAGGCAATTTTGAAATTAAAAGATAATCTTGAGCTATGTGATAAATGTATCGTTCAGATGGAAGAAGATAATGGTAAGGACGAATTTATTACCGGTATGTTTGCTGGAATATTTGTGAAGCCTGAGCCTGCTATTTCGCTGGCTGAAGCTCATGAGTTGAAATGGCGTATCGAAGATTTTATATCGCTTATCAGTTTGGAGAACAGGGCGGGTAACCTAAAGCATGAAAACCGTCTGGCCAGATTTATTATGCTTGATCCAAGTCAGATTAATTACGAAGACAAACTGAAAGAGCTGCTTTTGGATAGCCCAAAACCTGATCCGCTTCAGGATAATATCGAGCTCGAGCAGGCCAGATTGACCATAAATCTTGAGCAGAAGGAGGTCGCCTTGTTTAAGATAGCAAAGACCTATCCTGATCAGGACGGCGGCTTACAGGCTATGGTTGAGCTTGCAGACCTGCTACTTAATGAGGTCGGCAGACTAGATATGCCCGCAGATAAGGAAAGCTATTTTGCCCGGGCTGGTGAAATGTTAAAAACGGTTATTGCCAAGCGTCCTGATAGCCATTTAGCGGTGAAAGCGTCTGATATGCTCAAACAGATAGAAAAGTAAAAGATTGTGTATATTTCTATATGTTTGTAAGTTTCTTTAATTAAATACTTTATGTTGAAGTTGTGGATTCTTCCCGGTATTCCCTGTATATAGCTAAAGCCAGTATATTATATGGTTCGATATAATATAAATGTGTGGGAAGCTGTACGTTCAATTATAGAACTATAGCTGTAACTATACGTATTGAAAGTGTGTAATTCATGATAGAGATAAATATTAACCATATGTTTTGCCTGAAGATACAGTAAAGGTAGTACCAGGTGATAGGAAGATAGATGAGTTTTCAAGACAGACAATATTACGGCGGCAATCAAGGTGGTTTCGGCGGTATGGGAGGTGGAGGGCTATCTTTTGGCCTGCCAAGCCTGACGCCAATGGTTAAATATCTGCTTATTGCCAATTTTGCGGCATATATATTACAACATTTGATATTTAAGGGTACCTTTGAAGGGCTTTTTGCCGTTCAGGGTGGCGGTTTTTATGCCATTCAAATCTGGAGACTTTTAACGTTCCAGTTTTTGCATGCCAGCCCAAGTCATATTATTTTCAATATGTTAGGTATGTTCTTTCTTGGCCCGGTGTTGGAACGTTCCTGGGGTGGTCAGAGATTTTTAACCTTTTACCTTACTTGTGGGGCTGTTGGTGGCCTGTTATATTCTTTAGCTACTATACTTGGTGTATTACAGCCAGGTACATTGATTGGTGCATCCGGCGGAGTTTTGGGGTTAATGGTAGCTTGTGCTATATTATTTCCGCACTTCCAGGTTATTCTTCTGATATTCCCGGTACCGATTAGGTTTGCCTGCGTACTATTTACTATTATGTACACACTTAATGTTATAAGCAGTGGTCCTAATGCTGGTGGTGACCTCTGTCACCTTGGTGGCATGGCTACTGGTTTTCTGTGGCTTATGGGCAGGCCTATGATGAATAAGAAGGTTTCTGAGTTCAAGGCTGAATCATTCCAGAAAAAACAGCAGGAGCAAAAGAACCTGGAATATGAAGTTGATCGTATTCTCGCCAAGGTGCATTCTCAGGGCATACACAGTTTGACCAATAGAGAAAAACAGATACTTCAGCAGGCAACAGATATGCAGAAAAAGAACGGCCGTTAGTCGGGCGTTTAATATTTTTTACTACCTTCAGCCGGTAATGTACAACAGTGCATTATCGGCTGTTTTTTTATCGTGTTTGCTTAGCATTAGCATTGATATTATACTACTTTTCGCCTAATCTTTATATGTATATGAATAATCTTTCATTGAAATATTGGATAATGGCTGTTCGTCCCAAGACTTTTTCTGCTTCTATAGCACCGGTTTTATTAGCTGGCGTTATCGCTGGGAAATGGGATACTCGCTCGCTTATTCTTTGGGGGTGCTGTTTTGTTGTTGCTCTAGCCCTTCAGGCGGCGGCTAATCTTGCCAATGACTATTATGACTGGAAGAGTAAGCTTGATGTGCCTGAGAATCGTCTGGGGCCAACCAGAGTTACCTCAAGCGGTTTAATAGCCCCTGTACTGGTAAAGCTGGCTTGTTTTGCCTGTATTGGGCTGGCGGCTTTGGTAGGACTATTCGCCGCCTGGCAGAGCAGCTGGCTGATACTTATCCCCGGCGGGTTATGTCTTATCCTGGCCTGGGGGTATACTGCCGGCCCGCTGCCTTTGTCATACCTGGCTTTGGGTGAGGTATCTGCTTTTATCTTTTTTGGGGTTGTACCGTGCTCGTTAAGTATCTTTGTAATTAATGGAAGTTTTAGCCTTACAGGTCTTGGGTCCGGGATAATGTGTGGTTTATTTGCTTCTGCGATAATGGCGGTGAATAATCTCAGAGATATAAATACAGATCGAGAAAAAGGAAAGCTGACTCTGGCAGTCTGGCTGGGTGAGCCAAAAGCGAGAAAAGTAACTGCGTTCTTTTATTTATTGGCTTTTTTAGTTCCTGTTCTTATTGCTGTATCAATACATAACTGGCTATTACTTGGTTCTGTGGTAGTTATTATTCCAGCAATTCGTTTTGTGAATAAGATACTTGATATGGAGATATCAAGTAACTTTAACTTTGTTCTTGCCGGAGTATCAGCAACGGAGATAGCGATAGCAATTTTATTCTCAATAGCATGGCTTGTAAATGGACAGTGAAAGCAAACAATTCAGTTTTGATAAGATAGCCACTCGCTACGATACGGCTAATCGCCTAATATCATTGGGTATGGATAAGAGCTGGCGCAGGCGGTTGCTTGCTATGATTCCGCGTGAGAGCGGTCTTAGAATGTTAGATATCGCCTGTGGTACAGGTGATATAGCTATTACTGCCAGAGATAGATATATAAACATTACCGAGCTTACAGCTCTGGACGTTTCAGAAGGAATGCTGAATGTTGCTCGAAAAAGAGCAGGTAAACGAGATATAAACTTCATTCATGTCGATATGCATGAACTACCATTTCCAGATAGTAGTTTTGATTGCATCTCTTTGGTGTTTGGCCTAAGAAACGCACTTGATCCCAAAACTGCTATTATGGAAATTGAACGAGTATTAGCTCCGGGTGGTACGGCATTGATAATGGAATTTACTATGCCGCAGATGCCGGTGTTTAAGCAATTATTTGAGTTATATTTTCATCATATCATGCCACTGATTGGTGGGGTAGTAACTGGTGACAGGCAGGCTTATAGTTATCTCTATCAAAGTGTAAAGGACTTTCTCCAGCCTGATGAATTACTGGGACTATTAAGAGAAAAAGGTTTTGATACTCAGACTGTAAATATGGCTATGTCTACTGTTTGGATATATAATTGTCGTAAATTGAGGTGAGTATGGATTCTGTTTTTCTGGTTATCCCAGTTTTGTTAGTTTTGATGTTCAGTTTGGGGTTGGAACTAAGGCTGGATAGTTTTTATCGTGTTTTAGCTTGCCCCAAAGCTATTACGATAGGCCTTTGTGGCCAGTTGCTTCTGTTGCCACTTATTGCTTTTGCTGTTGCTGCGTCTTTTAATATGTCTACTGAGTATAAGATCGGGCTGGTGCTTATAGCCTGCTGTCCTGGTGGGGTATCGTCAAATGTTTTTGCAATGCTGGTAAAAGGCAATGTGGCCTTATCCGTTGTGTTAACATCGCTTAGTAGTTTTATTTCTATTTTGAGTGTGCCGATTATCCTTGGGATAGCTGCATCGCTTTTTTCTGATGTAGACCAGCAGGTGGAAATGCCATTTGGTATGATCGTTGCTCAGAGCGTAGTTATGGTTTTTGTCCCGATCATTCTAGGTATGCTATTACGGCGGTTAAAGCCTGGGTTCGCCGTAGTATTGTTGGCGGCTCTTAAGCGTGCGGCTATGCCTTTGCTGGTATTAGTGGTGACAGCATTTGCTATTGAAAAGTATGATGACATTCGCCAAAACATGTATGGACTTGCTCTGGCAGTTTCATTTCTATTGGCAGCAACAATGTTTTTGGGATATTTGCTTGCCAGATTATTTATGCTAAAACCAGATGATTCCAGAAGTATTATTATCGAAATCGGTCTTCAGAATGCGGCATTGGCGATAACTATAGCATCAAGCCCTGTAATGCTTAATAATAAGAATATCGCAATTCCGGCAGTAATCTATGCTCTGATAATGAATATTGCTGTAATTGGATTTGTTTTTGGTGTAAAAAAGCGATCGTGTAAAGTTTAAGTGTCTGTTTTGTAGTGGTTTAACTGCATTCTGTTTGTACTAGCTGGCTTTGAAATATGAGCTTTGCTGTTGATAATATTGCCATTATGGGTATAATAGCTCCAGTTTTAAGTGTTCTATATACTCATTTTAGCCATTATTGAAGAACCAGTATATCTGATTACGTCAACTATGGTACTGGTTGCAGTTTTTGATGAATTATAATTTTGAAGATATTTTTAAGAGTTTTTCTACAGGCTCAAGCTTCATTTCCGCTGTTGCATTTGGTTCTGGCAATATAAATGATACCTTTCTGGTCGAGGCTGTTAATAATGGCCGGAATTACTGCTATTTTCTACAGCGTATAAATCATACTGTTTTTTCTGATCCAGTTTCGGTTATGTCTAATACTATTGCGGTTACCAGCCATATTCGACATAAACTGGAGCTTTCTGGTGCTGATAATGTTTCTAGGCGAGTACTTAGTTTCTACCCAGTAGTAGATCAGGAGCTGTATTATTATCATGATGAGCAGGGGAATTATTGGCGGCTATGTGATTACATTACTGATGCTATAAGCTATGATTCATTTGATGATTCATCTAAGGCACGCAATGCTGCTGCCGCATTTGGCCTTTTTCAGGCTCAAATGGCTGATTTCCCTTATGATTCATTGAGTGATGTTATTCCAGATTTTCTTAATGGTCAGGTTAAATATGCTAATTTTCTCAAGGCACTTGAAGCAGATTCTACTGGCAGGGCGGCACAGGTCGCAGAAGAGATAGAATACATAAAAGTGCATTCTCCGGTATTTGATGTTTTTGCCGAGCTGATCGATTCTGGTAATATCCCTATTCGGGTAACTCATAATGATGCCAAGATCAATAATGTTATGCTTGATATAAATGATGATACAGGGATTTGCGTGATAGATCTTGATACTGTTATGCCAGGGATAGTTCATTATGACTTTGGAGATATGGTGAGGTCTATAATGTCATCTGGTGCTGATATTGACCCTCAGCTGCATGATGGAATGTTAGATATGGAGATCTTCGAAGCTATTGCTGACGGCTATCTCTCTAAGGTTGCCGCTATGCTGACAAGGGATGAGTATAAGTATCTGATATTCTCTGCCCGCTATATGTCGCTTATGCTTGCCTGTAGATTTCTGGCAGATTATCTTGCCGGTGATGTGTATTTCAAAACAACTTCGGCAGATCACAATCTCAATCGCTGCCGTAGTCAGATCAGACTCTATCAGTCACTTCTTACCAGTGAAAACCATATGAAAAAGATTATGGAAAAACTTTCAGCAAAATATAAACTCGGCTAAAAAGTCATTTTCAGGTCCAATAACTTATAAAAAAAATATTGGTTTTTATTATTTTGATAGTAACGATAGTCCTATAACCTCAGTGATATTTTTCATATTAAGTTTGCTCTAGTCCATATAATTAGTATTGTTCTCTTGGAATAGTTCTGCTATTTGGCGCAAGTGGTGGGTAACTGTGTTAGCTCTCTGGGTTCAATTCTGGAATACCCGGATTAACATAAGAAATAGGCTGGATTTTATAGGACGCCCGCGTTACAGGCAAAAAAACAAGGCATTCAGACTGATTCTGCGACTTGCGGCCTGAATGCCTTTTAGAGAGAAGAAGTTGTTAAGTTAGTATTATATTCGGCGAAAGCGTGCAGATACTTAATAGTTTTTTTACTTTTCTTCCAATTTATGTTTCGTGTTTTTATGAGGGAATTGTTGAGATGTGGTTTTGTAAGTTTCCTTACATAGATAAATGTTTCAATGAAACATTTAATATATCAGAGTTTGATCCTGTTGATCGAGTGGTTGTGATGGCGGGCGATATTGATCAGTAGTCCCAGTGCAATAAAATTACATACCAGGCTGCTGCCACCGTAGCTGATAAAGGGCAGCGTCATACCAGTAACTGGTGCCAGGCCAATGGTCATCGAAATATTAACGAACATTTGCGATATCATAAGCGCAGCGATGCCCATTGCTACTAATTTACCGTATGGGTCTGCCTGGTTTGCAGATATTTCTACAGCCCCGAGAATAATAAGCAGGTATAGCAATAAAACAAAACAACAGCCAATAAGCCCCCATTGATGACCTATCATTGCAAATATGAAGTCATTATGGCGGTCTGGAAGCAGGGGGTATTTAACAAATATACCGTTCTGATGCTGACCGAATACGCCACCAGAGCCTATACTCATTTTCGACTTATGTAGCTGATAGCCGTTTCCGCTAAGCCAGTCTACATCTGTGGTATTTTGTTTGAACAGGCCAATTATTCTGGCTTTTTGATAATCTTTGATAAACAGCAAGCCAAAAGGGGATATTATCATAGCCAGTAGGATTACAGATACGAGGTGTCTTATCTTTGCCCCGGCCATAAACACCATTATAAACAGTACCGGGATAAACAGCAGAAATGTCCCCAGATCCGGTTCGAGCAGTATAAGCACCATAGGAATGGCAGAGAAGGCAAATGGCTTAATAATTCCATTTTTGAAACTACTGCAGTCGCGATTTCTAAGATACCAGCCAAGTGCAAGTATGTATGTCAGTTTCGCCAGCTCAGAGGGCTGGACGCGAAGGATCTTTGATAGTGAGCTTGTGCCGCCGAAAGTGATCCAGCGATACGACCCGCCAATTTCCGGGACAATACTCGTCAGGCCCATATGTTTACCGATAAGAACCACAGCAAGCATGATATTTGTAAGAATAAATAAAAGGAAACTGATCTGTCCGATCTTCTTGAATTGAAAATGGTTTACTGCCAGCATGACAACCATAGAAATGCCTAGCCAGAATAGCTGCTTATTGAACTCGTGATTTCTACCGCTGGCAGAAATACAGGCCATACCGACTGCGACTAATGTGATCACAGCCAACAGCATAAACAGCCTTAAACCTCCAAGTTTTCCATGCCATATCTGGGCTAACATAAGTATTTCCTATTCAACGAATTAAAACGAGTCTAAGCATAATCGCTATCAATTAAACTTTCAATGATAATCCGTTTCACTTTTGGTTGTTGTGTGATGTTTGCTCGTTTGGTAACGACAGCGTAGTAGAAAGAGTATTGTCAGGTTTTGGCCAGGTTAAGATAATGTGCTTTAAGTCAATGATTTATAGGTCTTTACTATTGTTGTGTTTACCTGTTAGGTTAAAGGAACTCAATGCATATGTCGATATATTATTTGTGGAATTATTTTAGTAATTGCGAATGTGTAATTGTTGTCATTTATTGATATATTCTATGGCTTTGAGCTTGTTGAATAGTAGTATAGCATGTCAGCATTGATAGAATATGCTCAGGTCAATAATTTCAGTTGTCCTGTTAGTAGTAGATGGTCAATTCAGTGCTGGTGATATGCCTGCAAGTTAATCTAAAATATTGGTTTATGCAAAAAAGCGTCCTATAATCATGGAAATATGTAAAATCCCTGATAATTATTATTTGTGGTTAGCATTTCCTGCTTGTTCTTAAAGTCGTTATATTGCGTGAGTTTTATTCGAAATGATATTTTTTAACGATTTATGGACATTGTCCCAAGGCCAATATTGCTATGGAAATGCATTTTATATGGTTATTTTGTCGATATGATAAATGCAGTAGTTAACAATAAGAGAAGAATAAAAAGGCGGTTATGAAACTATCTTTTAATAAAATATATATGCTGGCAACCTCAGTTATCCTTTCGGTTTTACTGGTGGTCGCCATGGTTTCATATTTGTATGTGAGCAAGGTATCGTCATATATCAAAAATGACCTTAAAAAGTACAATGACGGCTTAATTGCGATTACTTCCCTGGTGTATGAATTTTCCGAAGCGGTAGAGCAGTTTTACTCTATATATCATGATGAGGAAAAAGATGTAAGAAAGGCTATCAAGCATCTGGATCAGATTCGCAGTATTCTTAATGGTCCGGCAATAACAAATCTGCAGAATTTTGAATTTGCAGATAAAATGCGGTATAATGAGAAGCAGTGTCGGACAGTAATATATGAGTATAAGTCAACTTATTATGCCGATCCAGACCGGGATCAGTCAAAAGCTGAACTCGGTGAAATGAGAGAGGTACTTCGTAATGCTAAAAACGACACAATGATTTATTGTATTTCCAGCTGGAAAAAGATAAATATATTGAGTTCAGATCTGCTCAAACGTTTGGCACTATATAATAAAATACTACCAATATTACTGGTGTTAGGTGTATTGGTTATTTTGTCAATGCTTGTGCTTATTATTGTAGTACTTCGTAGTCGTTTGAAAACTGTAGTTGATGCTGCCAACAATATAAGGCATGGTAATGTTTCGTATCGTATCCGTATGCCTTATAATGATTCTGTTGGCGTAGTAGCCAATAGTATAGATTTTATGGCTGAGCGTATCGAGAAACACGAAGAGCAGATGCGAAAGGCCAATAGTGAGTTAGGTGAATCTCTTGAACTGGCCCGCAGAGCAGATATTGCAAAAAGTGAATTTCTGGCCAGTATGTCCCATGAAATTCGTACGCCAATGAATGGTGTGGTTGGTATGACTGATCTGCTTTTAACTACCGACCTTAATACAGAACAGTTTGAATATACAAATGCTATTAAGGAGTCTGGTAACTCTCTACTGTCGATCATAAATAATATATTAGATTTTTCTAAGATAGAAGCTAATAAGCTCGTGCTTGATAGCAAGCCGTTCGATCTGTACAATCTTCTTTTCAGAGTTCGTAAGCTTATGACATGTCTTGCTGAGGAGAAAAACGTTGACCTTATTATTGACTATCCTGACTATATCCATAAGTACTTTGTTGGTGATGAGGTCAGGGTTGGGCAAATAATAACCAATATGGTTAGTAATGGTATTAAGTTTACTGATTCTGGTTTTGTTAAGCTTGCTGTTATCATAGGAGATGATAGTGATCAAAAGCATCTGCCTGTTGATATTGTAGTATCTGATACTGGAATTGGTATGGAAAAAGCCGTCCTGGATAAGATATTTGAGAAGTTTACTCAGGTAGATTCTACCTTTAGTAGAGAATATGCAGGTACAGGTCTGGGGCTGGCTATTACCAAAGAACTGGTTCACTTGATGCAAGGTGAGATAGAGGTTGATAGTACCCCGGGCAAGGGTTCTATTTTCAAGGTTTCACTTGTATTGGAGAAGGCTGACAAAGAGATGGTCGAGCCTGAACTAAAGGTTTCTCCAATACAGTCTATAAATTGTGCTCTTGGTATTTTGGTAGTTGATGATAGTAAAACCAACAGAAGAATGGCTGTTAAAATGTTGGCAAAGCTTGGTTTTAGTGCTGGCGATACTGATAATGGTTTTGATGCTCTTGAAATGATGACCAAGAAGGCATATGATCTGGTGTTTTTAGACTTGCAAATGCCAAGAATGGATGGCCTTGAAGTTATGAGTAATATAAATGCCAGTTTTTTGTTAAATCGACCTACCGTTATTGCTCTTACAGCTAATGCATATGAGGAAGACCGAAGGAAATGTCTGGAAGCTGGCATGGACGATTTTATGAGTAAGCCGATCACTATGCAAAAGCTCAGAGAGGTCATAATAAAACATATAAACCCTGAGCTTATAGTTTCTGAGGAGCCGACAATAGAAAAAATGCCAGAGCAGGCATATGATTTTATGGAAGCTTTTGTTAATGGTAGCCCTGAGACAGTAAATATTGAAAATCATGCTATTGATGCATTGTCGGCTGTTGAAATGCATTCAGTAAATATGGCAAAGGTTCTGGAAAATGTTGATGGAGACAATGCTCTTCTGCTTGATATCTTTGAAACATTTATGTCTGAGGCAGTAGAGACGTTTTCAAATCTTACTATTTCAATTGAAAATAATGAGTCAGAAAAAGCTGGTAGGTTTGCTCATGGTCTAAAGGGTATTGCCTGGGGAGTTGGAGCTGACCGCCTGAGAGAGCTTTGTCTGTTAGTTGAAAAAGCCGGCAAAAGTGGTGATATTGATCAGGTTAAGATAAGAGTACCTGAGATTGAGTTAGAACTAAAAAATGTTATAAAAGAGATCAGTACATTTATAGGAAATGGAGATTGATTCTATGGATAATAATTTAGGGAAATATGCGATTCTTTTTGCAGAAGATAGTAAGATCATGCAAAAGATAATAGGTATGATGTTAAAAAAAATGAACTGCCATCCATTGGTTGTAGATAATGGTTTGCAGGCCAGAGATATCCTGCTTTCTGAAAACCCGCCTCAAATAGCTATTCTCGATTGGGATATGCCGGGGGCTGATGGTATTGATTTGTGTAAGGAAGTAAAGGAACGTCCTGATGGTAAAAATGTTTACGTGATCATTTTAACTATACATGAAAGTGAAGACGCCAAGCTTGCATATAGTTGCGGTGCGGATAAGTTTATTTCAAAAGATGCAGGTATCGAAGCTTTCATGGAAGCTCTTGATGAAGCTGCTGGGGTACTGGATTCTGCTTCAGCGATATAAGCTTGTCAGTTAAGGCATTAGTAGTTTAGAGGGCATTCGAAACTGTGTCTCCATTTTATGGCAAAGGCTATTAACGAAGCAGAGTCGGGTAGGCCAAACTTATTTTTAATATTTGCACGGTGCGTTTCCACGGTTTTTGTGCTGATATGCAACTTTTCAGCAATGTGACTTGTGCCTACACCTTCGCCGATCATTTGTAATATTTGGAGCTCTCTGTCGGTTAGGCATTCTTCAGGAAGGGTGCTGTTTTTATGACGTTTGCCAAGTATGCCGGAAACGAGTTTTTGTGACATATCTTCACTAAGGTATACGTCGCCGTTCATTATAGTATCTAAAGCCGACAGGAATTGGTCGATAGGGCAGTTTTTCATTATATAGCCGTTAGCACCTGCCCGGATAGAACGTTCTGCATATATTTTCTCGTCATGGACAGATAAGATAAGTATTTTAGATTCAGGGCAAATACTACGAAGTTCTTTGATGAGGTCTATCCCGGTTAATCCATCAGTGTGTGATAGTTCTATGATCGCTATGTCAGGGTGTTCTTTTGATGCAATCTTTATTGCATTGCTAATGTCGTGGGTTTGGCAGAATATTTCATAATTCCCTGTATGCTCTAACGCACATTTTAATCCCGCTCTTAATAGAGGGTGGTCATCTACTACCATAGCCCTATATTTTCTTAACATCGTATCAGGCATAGTTACCCCGCACTATATATTATTATCGTCCACCATTTAATAATTCTTATAATAGTATTTTTACAAAAAGTAGTAAACTTTTTCAAGATAAAAATCATTTTTTTATTTCGAGTATAAGTTAGTTTGTAGGTGATTTTGCTTGTTTTATAATTAGGTGAATATTAGTATGCGTTTTGCAGTGTTTTATAGTATTGTTATATAGGTGTTTTTAGCTAGGTGTGTGTTAGTGTTAAGAAATTCTAATATTATTACTGATTATTTTTAAGTGCTATTGTGTTTGTGGTGCATGATTGTTTGCGTTTTTTAGTTTTATCTTACTATTTTTTAACACTTTATGTGATGGCCTGTTGTCTTCGCTGTTATGTAATTGGTTGCAATAAGGTGTAAGATATGTTATTGTGAGCTTTATGATTAATTCCGTTGTGAAAATGTTGATCCAGGCTCCTGGGCGTTGTTTTTTGAGCGATAAGCTGTGTATAGTAAGTCTGCAAAGATGTGGTTTTGTTGACAGTATTTTGGGTGGAGATAGCAGTGTTTTTTGCTCAAAAATTACTAATTATGATAATATTGTGCAATATAATGAGTCTGTAGCAGTAAACCCTCTTTTTATTGAGAAGGTTTTTAAAGGGAATTATCTGGGTTCTAAAGTGATCTCTTATGTGGAAACTGATAGTACAAATGATATTGCGTGGGGAAACTGCACCGACAGGAGTAATTCTGGTCTCATTGTACTTGCAGATAGTCAGCGTGCAGGTAGGGGGCGTTTTTCTGATAGAAAATGGTTTGATACTCCAAACAATTCCGTTTTGATGTCTGTGTTGATCCACTCGGATTATGTCCAGCCTGATACACTTTCTGTTGGAGCTGCAGTTGCTGCTGTTGAAGCTATTTATGAGCTTTGTGGTCTGGAAGTTAAGATCAAATGGCCAAATGACATTATGTATGGTAATAAAAAAATTGCAGGCATGATGGTGGAGTCGCGTGTAGTAAATGGTGAAAGATGGTATGTTCTGGGTATTGGTTTCAATTGTAATCAATCAATAGACGAACTGGCAGAGGAGGTAGTAGATAAGGCTTCATCTATCTTTATCGAAACAGGTAAGTTTGTTGATAGAGACGCGATGGTGTTATTTTTTCTTGAAAAACTAGACCAGCTGCTTACCCCAGAAATTGGCAGAGATCATATTTCTGCCAGGTGGATGGGGCATTGCTGTGCTGTTAACTCAACAATTTCGTTAATGCATCATGGAGAAGTCTTTGAAGGAGTGGTGGAGGAGTTGGACCCTTTTGGTGGTTTATGGTTAATGCTTATTGATGGTTCAAGGAAGTTCTTTGACGCCCGAACTTGCTCTATTATATCTTTCTGATTGATTTTTTTCGCCTAGCTGTTATAATTATAAATTAAAATGTATATGGGGAAAAGCTTATTCCTCATGCTAAGTAGTTGTATTGCAGGTATTTATTGAGGGGTGAATGATGTCAGCAAAAAAAGGCGCACCAGCCCTGTACGAGTTATATCATTCCGACTCTTCCCGCAAGGGGAAGTTTGGTAAAAAGAAAAGGAATTTGTCGTCCAGCGTTACCGGCACTGTTGGTAAGGAAATACCTGTAAAGAATGAAAACATTAATGGGCCTGCCTTTTCGAGTGAGCAGGTAGATACTTCTTCTATTGATGATTCCCCGTGTTGTTTGGCTTATGAAGATGGACGTGTAATTGTTAATCTTCCTGTGTGGTTGTTTTTAATGTTTATTGCAGCTGTAGTTATGTGTACTTTAGCAGCATATAAGCTAGGGATTAATTCTTCTATGACTACTAGGCAGAATGATTCTACAGTTGCAGCAGTTGATGATACTGCCAGCATTTCTGATAATGTTAAACAGGGAAATACTACACCACCAAGTGATGAAATGCAGGCAGCATTGAATTCTGAAACTTATCCCGGGCTTATTACTGGAACTGTAAAACCTGGCATTATAAAAGCCTCTGGGGAATCTGAGGGGCAAGATAGTGTATATGTAAGGCCGGCAAGATGCTTGATCGTAATCGGGCATAATAACCCGGAAGAGTTGGCAATCGTTAGGGATTTCTTTGTCAAGAATGGCTTGGCTTTGGAGATAGCAAAACTTTCGAGGGAGTATGTACTGGTCACCAGAGACGGTTTCTCCAGCAGTAGAGAGCCTATGTGTCAACAGCTCAAGGATAAGATATATAAAGTCGGTGAAAAGTATGTAACTAACAGACCTGACGGCGGATTAAGGATAACTCTTACAACTTTCCGCTCTTCCTATGAATTTAATACAAATAAGCTGGATTACAATGTTAGTTTTTAACCGACATTTCTAACATTAAATGTAGCTTTTTGTTTTCCTAACTGATATAGCTTGGCAGTCATAAGGATATGTTGAAGCTTTTCCAGTCTTAATGTTTCGAGGTAATCCCTGGTAAAATCGAGTTTTATTGGACCTTTAAAGGCTAATATCTCGTTTATGACCTCATCCATGTTAAGATTTTCGACGTGTTTTGCAATTTCAGCGAAAACAGGACTGAACTTCGGTTTTTTTGCAGTTGCCGTTGTCATTATCGTTTTGGCTTTCTATTCTAATAATAGTAAAATTAACTTAACTCTTTCCCTACACATTTTCTATCGGCTATATCATTGTAGTGTTTAGTTAAATTATTATTATAAGTATGCTAATATTTGATAAAATGCGTTTTTTGAGATAAAAATCCGGAATTTTTTAGTGTTTTTTTAGTAGCAGCGGGGTAGGGGGAGCTTGTTTTGCGTTTGTCGATGGACTACTTTGACAATTGGCCTGTAAGGTTATGGGATGCGAGAGTAAAAAAAGAGCATATAGACTCTGTTAGTCAAGCTCTTATTTTTGAGGCGAATAAACCCTTTTTAGGCTTTATGTCTTTTTCTGAAAAGAACCCATAATGATCCTGATCCTACCAGGGCGATTGTTGCGGGTTCTGGAACGCAGGCATTTGCGGTTGCCATTACATTTGATGTTATGTTATTATATTCCAATATCTGTCCATCACACTTGCTGCCGGATAATACAATGGCTAATGCGTCATATTCACTTATCTGATTTTCGCTAAGATTGAAGTCAGATCCAAAAGTATGCCATTCTTCGTCACCGGTAAACAGTCCGGGATAGACTTGACTGATAATGGTTGAACCGCGAGTGGTCTTGTTCCATATGTTAGTGTCTAAGTCAATTTTCTGTCCATCTTTCACCAGGTAAACCTGTCCGAAATTATACTGAATAATAAAGCTGCTGTATAATGTGTCTACTGACCAGTTGTAGCTGCCTGCAGAAATACCTTCCAGAGAAACCGAATATAATATCGAGTTTGTACCTTGCCCATTGAGCAGGTTACTAAAAAAGTTTGAAGTCTCTGTCATTTCAGCTACGCCGTTTTCAGTACTGTAATTGTTAGCAAATACTTTACCGTAGTTATCGGAACTAGCTACCCATCTTGAGCTGCTGGTTATGTCTGTTTGGCTAAAGTCGATAGGGGCCGCATTGGCTGCGGTAGAATAAAGACCTGCAAGAAGCAGACATGTCCAAAGTTTGAATTTTACCATAGGCAATTTCTCCATTAAATGTGTTTATAACTTAATAAATATCAAAAACCATAATTGACCATAATATTTAAATAGCTGGGCTGCAAATAAAAATGATACGTATCAGCTTTAATAATACAGGCTTATAGATTATTATGTTTCATTGTGTTAAAATAGGTTGTGCTATACGCAAAGGGGCTGCCTTATTGCAAAACGTTGTCATAACGTATTTTCTCTTTCGATTTTGGGCTTATTCTGGTATCATAGCCGGACTATGAAAACAGCTAAGTTATATTATCACCTGCCAGAAGAGCTTATCGCCCAACAGGCTCTCTCAGATCGCGGCATGTCTCGTCTTATGGTTCTCGATAGAGAGTCTAAGGCTATTAGCCACAAGGTTTTCAGAGATATTATCGATCATTTCAAAAGCGGTGACTGTTTAGTGGTAAATGAGACCAGAGTTGTTCCAGCCAGGTTCTATCTCCGTCGCAGCAGTGGCGGGCAGATAGAAGGCCTTTTCCTGCGTGAGACTACAGATGGTTTATGGGAAGTTATGCTCAAGAATGCTTCGCGAGTAAAGGAGCAAGAGCAGTTGATTATGGTGCATCCTGGCTCTCTGCCAACAGATGATGCCCCGGTTTTTACCGCAGAAGGTAAGACAGACCAGAATTACTGGCTTATCAGGCCGGAGAAGGGCAGTTTTGCCGAGATACTCGAAGAGTATGGCTCTACTCCGTTGCCACCATATATTAAACGAGAAAAGAATAATCCAACAGAGCAGGCAGATCGCCTTAGGTATCAAACTGTTTATGCAAATAGCTCTGCCCCGGGTTCGGTGGCAGCTCCTACTGCCGGTCTGCATTTTGACGATGAATTGCTTGAGAAGTTACAGGCTAAAGGTGTTATGCTGGCTCGGGTAACCCTGCATGTTGGTCCTGGTACCTTTAAGCCGGTTGAGGTTGAAGATCTGGAAGACCATCAGATGCATAGCGAATGGTATTGCATAACTGAAAATGATGCTGCTATGATCAATGATACAAAAGCTTCCGGCGGCAGAATAATTGCCGTTGGCACAACATCTGTTCGTACCCTTGAGACTTCTGCGGCAGATGATGGTTCGATCGCTCCTAGCAGTGGTTGGACGGATATATTTATCAAGCCAGGCTATCGTTTTAAGATAGTTGATGGTATAGTTACAAACTTTCATTTGCCAGGCTCTACTCTTTTGGCTTTGGTAAGTGCTTTTTATGGTATAGATGAAACACTCACTGCCTACGATACCGCAGTGACAGAAAAATATAGATTTTACAGTTATGGTGATGCAATGTATATTGGCTGAGCTGTGGCAGTAATGATTCAGAGGTGCGATAATGACACAGGATATTATTTCAAAAATTCAACAGCTCAAAGCTGAACGCGATGCGATAATTCTGGCCCATAATTACCAGATCGCTGAGATACAGGATGTAGCGGATTTTACCGGTGATTCACTGGAGCTTAGCCGTAAGGCGGCAGAGGTAAAAGAGAGCGTAATTGTCTTTTGCGGCGTACACTTTATGGCAGAGACCGCTGCTATACTGGCACCTGAAAAGACTGTATTACTTCCGGATAAGAATTCCGGCTGTCCTATGGCAAATATGATAACTGCCGATCAGCTTCGTGAGCTCAAGGCTCAGCATCCGGATGCACTGGTTGTTTGTTATGTTAACAGTACAGCCGACGTAAAGGCTGAGTGCGATTATTGCTGCACTTCTGGTAATGCCCTGAAGCTGGTTGGTGCTTTGCCGCGAGACAGGGAGATCATATTCGTCCCAGACCGTCATCTGGGCAGCTTTGTAGCAGAGATGCTTGACCGTGAGCTTATTCTCTGGCCTGGTTACTGTGCTACTCACGTGCGTATTACTGTTGAAGATATTGAAAAAGCTCGAATTGCCCACCCCGGTGCACCGGTTATCGTTCACCCTGAGTGTCCGAAGATGCTGCGTGATGCCGCTGACTATTCACTTTCTACCGGACAAATGGTGGCATTGGCGGCTGAGTCTGATTGTAATGAGTTTCTTATGGGGACCGAGGTTGGTATGCTCCATAGGCTAAAGACTGATTTTCCTAATAAAGAGTTCTACCCGGTAGCTGAACATGCGGTGTGTCCAAATATGAAAAAGAATACACTGGAAAAGCTGCTCTGGTCGCTTGAGAATATGGAGACAGTTATAACTGTTCCAGAAGATGTTGCCAGCCGGGCTTTGAAGTCACTGGAAAACATGGTTGCCGTTCTATAAGTGAAAAAGAGTTATTATGCTGGTAGAAATATATCTACCAGCAACGCAAAGGGTGGATAAAGTATGATTTTGTTGGATAAGCCGTATATATCGGATTTTTTGCTGGATACTATTGCTGATTATGGTCTGGAAGTGATTGATACCCCGGAAAGTCGTCGGCTCTCTGGCGGTCGTGCTTTGAATTTCATTTCACAGGAGCATGCTGTTAATAGTTTGGCAGGCTGTGATTATCCTTTGATCTATACCGCATCTGAAAACTCTCTGGCCTGGGTAGCAGAAAATATGGCTGGAAGTAACATAGCTCGTATCGTTGAGCAAGTAAAGAATAAGGCTCGCTTCCGTGAGCTTATCCAGCCGTTGTATCCGGATTTCTACTACCGTGAAGTTGCTTTGGAAGATGTGGCTTCTCTGGAGGCTGATCAGCTCCAGTTCCCATTTGTTATTAAGCCGTCCATTGGCTTTTTCAGTCTTGGGGTTTATGTTGTAGATTCTGCTGAACAATGGCCGACGATCCGCGAACGTGTAGTTGCTGATGTGGAAAAGATCAAAGACCTATATCCGGATGCAGTATTGAATACCTCAACTTATCTTATCGAGCAGGTAATTACCGGTCGTGAATTCGCTTTCGATGCCTATTATGACGATAATGGTGAGCCGGTTATTCTTAATATTCTGGAGCATTTCTTTGCCGGGCCGGAAGATGTCAGCGACCGTATCTATATGACCTCCCGCAAGATAATTTCAGAATGTCTGGGTAAATTCCGTGATTTCCTGTCAGATATTAACCATCTGCTCAAGGCTCGTAACTTTGTAGTGCATGTTGAGGTGCGTATTACTGCTGACGGCAGGGTAGTGCCGATTGAGATCAACCCGATGCGTTTTGGCGGTTGGTGTACTACTGCTGACCTTACCTGGTATGCTTATGGCGAGAATTCCTATCTTAATTTTCTGAAAAAGTCACAGCCTGATTGGCA
Organism: Sedimentisphaerales bacterium; assembly: GCA_963667715.1. GTDB lineage: Bacteria > Planctomycetota > Phycisphaerae > Sedimentisphaerales > SM23-30 > JAFGDI01. The sequence continues at coordinate 1,264,633 of OY763926.1, forward strand.
GTCTATTCTTAGTGTGGCTGATGATACTGTTTATGCTCTGGTGGTACTGGATAACTCAACCGGCACACCCGGCAGCGAGATAGTAGATTTTGATTATAACCGTCTACTTCAGGGTTTTGTCGAACCTCTTGAACTACGTAAGGCCAACTGGAAAGAGTATCCATTGTTTGGTTATTTCTTTACAGCTACTCCTGCCAGGGAAATGATAGAGCTGACCGATATCCTCTCCAGCGACCTGCGAGAATTCTGCCGGTTTAAGTAAGTCCTCTATATTATTGATCTTATAATGCATTAATGTGATCATGTTTGTAAAACTGTGACTTTTTGGTCATATTTTGGTTTGGGTACTCGTGTATGATTTTGGCTATATAATTAAAGGGAAAGTAATATTTTTTTACTTAAATTGTATTTATTAATTAATAATATGCAGTTAAGTTCTTATTTTATAGCACTATAAGATTTTTTTGGCTTTAGGGTTATTTTTGTTGAATAATTGTAAAGTTGATATATAATTCTGGTCGAAAAATAAGTGACTAAAAAGTCATTATTTAGGGTTAGGTATGAGGTTCCTGGTCTCTTCAGGCTGTTTGATCTGTCAGGAAAAAACAATTATATCTGTTTATACAGTTAGGTGAATGGTATAGATACTTTACAGAACAAGCCACAGAAGAGGGCCATTAAAACCCGTCTCAAACTCATGGAAGCAGCTCTGGCCGTTTTTGGTGAATATGGTGTTGATGCCGCTACAATTGACGACATAACCCAGAGAGCCGGGCTTGGCAAGGGCACTTTCTATAGACACTTCTCAGACAAGCGTGAGATCACTACCTGTTTGGTGGAAGATGCCATGACTCGTCTAATGGGAATGCTCGGTAAGTTCAGTATTAAGCCTAAATCTGTTGATGATGTACTTGAACATCTGCTGAACGTACACTATGACTTTTTCTTGAACAATAGTGATGAGTTTGTTCTGCTTTTTCAGGGCCGGCTGCTGCTAAAGTTGGAGCGTAAGATCTCGCAGGATATGGAAGGACCTTTTTCAGGTTATCTGGAGAAGATTGAGAGTTTGCTTGAGCCTTTCGTAACTGTGAAAGTTGATATTGTGCGTATAAGAAGGCTGGCCTGTGCGGTAGCTGGTTTTGTATTTGGTTTCTTTTCCTTTGCCATGATCGGTATGGAAGGGGACGATATAGAGACCAGTCTAAAGCCGCTGCGTCAGAGTTTCGTAAAGAGTTTGTCAGCATTTGTGGCTGGTTAACAGTCGCAATTTAATATAATTATATTATTATGATCTTGTTTAAGGGATTATTGCAATGAAAAACGAAGAAGTAGAATCAGTATCAGGTGAGGACCAGGGAGCGGAGCCCCCAGATATATCAGGTAAAGAATCCTCAGGTACCATTTGGTGCAAAGAACGCAACCCCGGCCCGGTTATCTCTGTTCCATTATCAAAGTGGAACGACTGGCGTTGGCAGATGCGAAACCGTATCAGGGACTTTGGCCAGCTGGTAAGACTTTTCCCGTCGCTAAAAGACCGAAAAGAGCTTAAATGCGTCATGGATAAATATCCGATGGCGATCACTCCTTACTATGCTTCCAAGATCAGCGAAGCTAATTATAATGATCCTATTTTTGCATTAAGTGTACCTAATGTACAGGAGCTGTACGATTCTCCTTATCTTAGCGATGACCCGCTGGAGGAGCATTGTGATATGCCGGTGCCCGGTCTGGTGCATCGCTATAAGGACAGGGCACTGGTTATTGCTACTACCATGTGCTCCATGTATTGTCGTCACTGTACCCGCAAACGCATTACCGGAACTCGTGAGAACTCTATCTCAGCGGTCAGGATGGCTCAGATCGTAGAGTATCTGAATAAACATCCTGAGATAACAGATGTTATAGTTTCCGGCGGTGATCCGCTGACCATGACCGATAGTGTTATCGATATGGTGCTGTCATCCCTGCGTTCGGTGCCGAGTGTAGAGGTTATCCGTATTGGTACCAGGGTACCAGTAGTACTGCCTATGCGTATTACTGACCGTCTGGTGAGAATACTCAAGAAGTATCATCCGGTATGGATCAATACCCACTTTAACCATGTGGCAGAACTTACTGAGGAAGCACGTCAGGCTTGTGCCAAACTGGCTGATGCCGGTATCCCTCTGGGTAACCAGACGGTGCTTTTGAAGGGTATAAATGATAATCCTCAGACTATTGAGACACTATGCCGCAGCCTGGTAAAGAACCGGGTAAGGCCGTACTATATGTATCAGTGTGACCTGGTGCGTGGTGTTGACCACCTGAGAACTTCTGTTCGCAAAGGTATTGAGATAATGGAATATCTGCGCGGCAGGGTGGGCGGTATCGCTATCCCGACTTTCGTGGTAGATGTACCGCACGGTGGCGGTAAGATACCTGTGCTGCCAAATTATGTAATAACAATGAGCGAGACTCATACAGTTTTCAGGAACTACGAAGGCATGATCGTCAGTTATCCGGAACCTGGTACCGAACCTGTCGCTTCAGTTGTAAGTCAAGGTTCGCTAGGCGGTGTATGGGAAGTTGCCGCTGGTATTGACGGGGTAATCATCCCTCAGAAAAATACCCGCATGGAACGACGACATGATATCGAGAATAGTTCCGGTGAAGGCAGCTGTGAACGATTCTAATCATTATTGTGTACTGTAGCTGCCTGCCGGTTGTCGGTAGGCAGAGTGACTTTTTATAGTGTTGCTTGTATGCAGGATAATATTATGATTAAGATCTCTCGTATATATCGCAGGGTTCTTCCTATTGAGCAAAATCGTATTGCCCAGGTCCAGGATATATTCCGTAATAACTTTTCAGCGGTCGCTGATTATGCCGAGAAGATACCTGACCTGCTGGATCAGCCGTTCAAGTATGGTTATACAACTATTCTACTGGTAAGTGAATCGTCGCTGGGTAATGTGACCGGTTTTTCTCTGTTTATGATCTTCCCGAACATCCGCAGTGCCTTGCTAGACTTTATCGCAGTAAAGTCCGGAACTCAGGGCAGTGGTACCGGCGGAGCATTATATGAGGCTACTCGTGACTATCTGAAAAAGAGCGACTGTCTGGGACTCTATTATGAAGTACTGCCCGACGATCCGGCGGTAGTAAAGGATAAGGCTGAGCTCAAGGAGAACCAGCGTCGTTTACGGTTCTATGAAGGTTACGGGGCCCGGCCGATAATCAATACTGATTATGAAACGCCGGTAGGAGATTCTCCTGCTCCGCATCTGGTATATGATAGTCTCGACAGGCCCGGAGTACTCAAACGCAGTGCCTGCCGGGCGGCGATGAGGACTATCCTTACTCACAAGTACAGTCATCTGGTAAGCCCGGATTATATCGAGAACGTGGTCGAGTCGGTTATTGATGAGCCGGTTAAGATCCGTGAGCCAAAGTATATTAAAACTGCACCAATATCAACTGTTAGTACCTGTATGTTCAATGCATTTAGTGTGGTCTTTTCAGATAAACATACTATACACCATGTACATGATCGTGGCTATGTTGAGAGACCGGTTCGGGTGCCTGCTATCAGTAATGTACTTAGCGCAGGTAGGTTGTTCGAGGTGGTGTCGCCGAAACACTTTAGTATGAACCATGCAACGGCAGTACACGATAAGGATTTTGTGAACTATCTAAAGGCTGTTTGTGAAAAGCTTAATAGTAAGACTCCGGTCTATCCATATGTATTCCCGATCCGTAGATCTGACCGCAGGCCCAAGGATATGGCAGTGCGAGCCGGTTACTACTGTATCGATACTTTTACCCCGCTGGACCATAATGCTTATACTGCCGCCCGTGAGGCGATAAATGTGGCTATGACCGCTGCTGATCTGGTACTGGAAGGAAGGCCGCTGGCTTATGCCTTGTGTCGTCCTCCAGGTCATCATGCAGAAAGACGGACCTTTGGCGGCTTCTGCTACTTTAATAATGCCGCGATAGCAGCTAACTATCTTAGCGGTTTTGGCAAAGTAGCAACTCTGGATATCGACTTTCATCATGGCAATGGCACGCAGGATATATTCTACCGCCGCAATGATGTACTGACAGTTTCTATCCACGGCAATCCGAATATCGCCTATCCGTATTTTTCCGGGTTTGCTGATGAGACAGGTGAGGCTGAGGGGGTGGGGTATAATCTGAACCTGCCTCTGGATGAGAATGCCGGCGAAGAGGTATATCTTCGCACGCTGGATGAGGCGATAGCCAGGATCATGCGATTTGCCCCGGTGTTTTTGGTTGTCTCGCTGGGCTTTGATATTATGAAAGGCGATCCGACCGGCTCTTTTTCTCTGTCGTCAGAGACTATGAAGAAGATAGGCAATAAGCTGGCACTGTTAAATAAACACACATTGGTCGTCCAGGAGGGCGGCTATAATATACGGAATCTTAAGACCGGATCAGCGGCATTTTTCAACGGATTTGCCCGGGGATTGCAGGAGATCGACAGTTCCATGATCAGGAAAGGTAATAAAAAATGAAACAGATAATTGGTTTAGTCTATGACCTTAAAGATGATTATATAGCCGAGGGCTACAGCCCGGAACAGGCTGCGGAGTTTGACTCTATTGGAACTATTGACGCTTTAGCCGATGCTATTGAGCAGAATGGGTACATTGTCGAGCGTATTGGCAATGGCAGGGCTCTGGCGGCTATGTTGGTGGCTGGCTGTCGTTGGGATATGGTCTTTAATATTGCCGAAGGTGTAGGCGGGCGCTGTCGTGAAAGTCACGTTCCGGCTCTGCTGGAGATGTATGGTATTGACTATACCTTTGCGGACCCGCTGGTATGTGCCCTGACACTTGATAAGGCTATGGCCAAGGAATATGTGGCATTGGCTAATCTGGCGACACCTAAGTTCAATGTCGTAGAGTCGGTGGAGCAGGCGGCTATGGTTGACCTATGCTTCCCGCTGTTTGCCAAACCCCTGGCTGAAGGTACCGGCAAAGGTATCGACCAGAACTCCCGTATCGATGATTCCAAACAGCTAGTTGAGGTGTGCCGTGAGCTGCTGGCCAGATATAATCAGCCGGTGCTGGTAGAGGAATATCTATCGGGCCGTGAGTTTACCGTTGGTGTGCTGGGCAATGGCCCAACTGCCCGGGTACTGGGGACTATGGAAATTGAAGTACTGGCCAAGGACGATCATGCGATCTATTCATACCTGAACAAGGAAGAGTGTGAGTCTCGTATTCGCTACTCTCGTTTATCTGATGATGAGACTCTGCTCAAGGCTCGTGTCGAGCAACTGGCATTGCTCAGCTATCAGGTACTGGGCTGTCGTGACTCCGGCAGAGTGGATATTCGCTGTAACGGTCAGGGTGAGCCATGCTTTATCGAGGTGAACCCGCTGGCTGGTCTGCACCCGCACCATTCTGATCTGCCTATGATCGCGACCAATGAGGGGGTAGGCTACTATGACCTTATCGGCGAGATTCTTGACCATGCATTCAACCGAAAACAGCAGAAGGGTAAGACAGTATGCAGACTATCCTGATCCTGCACAATACTTTCGGCGATCGCAGTGATGAGTTGTATCTCAGTCGCTCGGGCGTGATGGACCAGGTCAAGGCTGTGGTCCGGGCCTGTGTGCTGCTGGGAGTGAAGTATGAGATAATTGCCGTGGCTGATCTTAAGGAGCTGGTGAAGATACTTACCTGCCGCAAGGAGAAATGCGTCTTCAATCTCATCGAGGAATTTGTCGGTGATATCGAGCAGGCATGTTACGTTCCCGCTCTCTGCAGGGCTTATGGCAAGGAATGTACCGGTAACCCGACCGCCGCTATTTTACTGGCTCAGAACAAGGTTCGTGCCAAGGCGGTACTGGACCATTATGGTCTGGCATGTCCCGGCGGTGTGGTTATTACCGGCGGCAATGCCTCGCCTCTGCTGACCTTGCCGGAGGGTAAATATATACTCAAGCCTGCCTGTTCAGATGCCAGCGAAGGTATCAGCAGCCGGTCGATAGTAGAACTGCCCGCTGAGCTTGACCGCGGACATGAGCTGGTTCTGGAGCTGTATAAACAGTTTGGTCAGGCCATTGTAGCAGAGCAGTATATAGCTGCTCGTGAGCTGAATGTTTCGGTTCTGCAGGTACGTAGCCGTCCCAAGGTGGTAGCGGTTGCTGAGATAGATTTCTCTGCTTTTCCGGCCGATATGCTAAAGATCGTGGACTATGATGCCAAATGGCAGCCGGAAAGTTTCGGTTATAATAATACCCCGCGCAAGCTGCCGGCGGCTCTGGCTCCGAATCTATATGAACAGGTGTGCAAGATGAGTCTTGCGGCCTGGGATGCACTGGGCTGTCGCGGCTATGCCAGAGTTGATTTTCGGCTGGACGATAATAATGTGCCGTATATCCTGGAGGTTAACCCTAACCCGGATATCTCACCTGATGCCGGATTTGCCGCGGCTCTGGACTATGCCGGGATCGCCTATGATCAGTTTGTATGGACCGTGATAAACGCCCATATATAACAATTACTCACCAAGCAAAAATACTATGTAGAGACAAGATGCCTTGTCTTAAGCGAATTGCCCCCAAAGCTACTATGGTAAAAGAATGAAAACAGAAATAAGAAAAACGATCGCCACTGATGTTGCGGCTATAACAGAGTTTGTCAGAAAGACAGGCTTCTTTCGTGATAGTGAGATTGATATTGCAGCTGAGGTTCTAAACGATGCTGTTAGCGGTCGAGATGATTCCTATCGCTCGTACAGCTGTCTCAGTGGCAGTGAGGTTATCGGCTGGGTATGTTTTGGTCATACGCCCTGTACGGTTAGTACTTATGATATATATTGGATAGCCGTATCGCCGTCAGCTCAGAGGGGCGGTATTGGCTCTGGTCTGCTTAGCTTTGCAGAAAGCGCCATTGCAGGCAAGGGCGGTTACCTGACAGTCATAGAGACTTCCGGGGCCGATATGTATATACCGACTCAGCAGTTCTATATGAGCAATGGTTATAAGCTGGAAGCTACTATAAGAGATTTTTATGATATTAATGACCACAAACTTGTCTTTACTAAAAGATTGGATAGTGAAGGTAGTACGTGGATATGTGGTTAGGTTGGTATACAAAAAAAGAGACAAGGCATGCCTTGTCTCTACTGTATTATTGAATTGTTATTTTGAAATTATACCTTTGCGATTGCAAATAGTAGCTTGCCGCTGGATAGCTCCAACTCATTAGCGTCTGCAATGGCCTCGGTTTCACTTAGCTTGTCGCAAAGTGTTTCACCGCAGATATAGTTGCCATATTCTGCCATGGCCGCTTTGATTGTTTCATCGTCGCAGTTCCAGTGGATAGTAATATGGTTCTGTATCTCCAGACCGCTGTCTTTGCGGGTCTGCTGGATATGTCTTACCACATCACGAGCGATACCTTCGCGGAGCAGCTCAGGGGTGATCTCAATATTGAGGATCACTGGCGGGTCACCGGCATCGTTAACTGCCAGGGTATCATCGAAGTTCATTTCGACAAGGATATCTTCGCCGTTAAGTTCAAAGTCGCCCAGCTGGAAGCTTTCGCCTGCATGAGCTTTGGCTGCCAGCTCTGCCGGGTCAGCATTGGCGATCAGCTGGCGAACCTGGCCCATAGCCTTACCGACCTTGGCACCCAGGGTTTTGAAGTTTGGCTTGATGGTATAGGTCACGTAGTCACCCAGTTCAGTTGTAAAGGCCAGTTCCTTGATATTGAGCTCGTCAAGGATATGATCCTGGAAGCGTTTGAGTGTTTCCTGTTTGGCCGGTGTTGCTACCGCAGTAACGGTTGCCAACGGCTGACGGACACGGATCTTCTTATTCTCACGAATGCTTAGTACGCGACTGACCACGTCAGCTACCATGTCCATATCAGAGGCGAGCTTCTCATCGTAGAGCTTCTCGTCAAAGGCCGGGAACTCGGTGTGGTGGACGCTTTCCGGTGCGGTTGGGTCGATCTTGCGTACCAGGTTCTGGTACATGTCCTCTGTTACGAACGGACTGATCGGGGCCAGTATCTTGGTTAGGTCAACCAGCACACGATATAGTGTCTGATAGGCAGCGAGCTTATCTGTATCGCTGTCTGATTTCGGACGCCAGTAGCGGCGGCGGTTACGGCGGATATACCAGTTGCTCAGACGTTCGATAAAGCGTTCAGCTTCGTCGATCAGTCCAGCAACGTTGAAGTTAGACAGACATTCATGAGCAACCTTGATAAGCTCCTGAAGCTTACTCAGCAGCCAGCGGTCGATATCCTGCAGTTGGTCGTATGGCAGGAGCTCACGATTAGCATCGAAGCCGTCGAGTCTGGCATAGTTCACAAAGAAACTGTATACATTCCACCAGGTGCCGAACACTCTTCTGCGTACCTGATCGCCTGGTGTGTAGCCGAAGTTGAGATTATTGGTCGGGTTCTGACCGCAATACATCCAACGCATCACATCAGCACCCATCTTCTCTGCGGCATCATCAAACCAGATAGCGTTACCGGTAGATTTATGCATCTCCTTGCCGTTCTCATCACGGACCAGAGCATGGCCCAGCAGTGTCTTGAACGGAGCCTTGTCTTCCATCATAGTACTCATCGCCAGCAGGGCGTAGAACCAGTTGCGGAACTGACCCGGGAAACATTCCAGCACCAGGTCAGCCGGGAACCATTCTTCCCAGTAGCTGCGGTCGCTGTTATAGCTCATAGTAGAGTAAGGTACGATACCGGCGTCGAGCCATGGGTTACCCACATCTTCGATACGTCCAACATGACTGCCGCACTTTTCGCACTTGATACGGATATGGTCTATCCAAGGTCTGTGCGGGCTGTTGCCGTCGAACTTTTCCCAGCCTTCTACGGTCTTTTCCTTGAGCTCTTCTTTACTGCCGATAACATCATACCAGCCGCATTCTTCACATTCGAAGATAGGCAGAGCCAGACCCCAGAAGCGTTTCTTGGAGATCATCCAGTCCTGCATATTGTCCAGCCAGTTCTGTTCCTGATCGCGGCCCCATTCAGGTATCCAGCGTATCTGGTCAACTACCTTTTTGATATTATCACGCCAGTTCATATTGATATACCACTCATCTACCGAACGGAACACCAGCGGGGTGCTGCAGCGCCAGCAGTGCGGATATTCATGGCTGAACTGTTCTTTCTTGTAATATATGTCCTTTTCACGGAGCTTGTCGATAACCTGATCTGCTACATCAAAGACGCTCTGGCCAGTTAGGAAGCCATAGCCTTCTTCGTAGATACCGTTGTCATTGATCGGCATAAGCATCGGTATACCAAGCTCTTTACCCAGGTCAAAGTCTTCCTTACCACAGCCTGGTGCGATATGAACTATACCGACACCGCTGTCAGCGGCCACTTCGCTCCATGGAATGATCTTGTGCTTATAGTTTGCTTCGCCAAAGACCTCGGCAACGATCGGGTTCTCATCGAACGGGCCGGTATATTCCCAGCCGACCATAGCAGCGCCTTTGAGCTTTTCTACTACTTCGAACTTACCCTTTTCCTTGAGTACTCCGGTGAGATTCTCAGCGAGGTAGATATATTCGCCGTTCTGTTCAACCTTGACATAGTCCAGCTCCGGATTAACCGCAGCGGCAACGTTGGCCGGCAGAGTCCACGGGGTAGTGGTCCAGATCAGGATGCTTTCCTTGTCCTTACCAACCAGCGGGAATTTTACATACACGGCAGTATCGGTTACGGTCTTATAGCCTTCGCGGCGTTCCTGCTCGGAGATACCAGTCTCACAACGCGGGCACCACGGCATAGCGTCCAGACCCTTGTAAATGAGCGATTTATTATGACACTTCTTCAGGAATGACCAGATAGTGTAATTGTTCTCATCGCTGATGGTGTAATAGCTGTTCTCCCAGTCCATCCAATATCCCAGACGGATACTCTGCTGGGTCTGGATCGCGGAATATTTCGCGACTCGTTCCTTACAGGTGTTGATGAACTCTTCCAGGCCGTATTTCTCGATATCAGCTTTGCACTTGGTACCCAGCTGCTTTTCAACCTCAACTTCCACCCAGAGACCCTGGCAGTCGAAACCGTTCTGATAACGCAGCTCACGGCCGAGCATGGCGTGATATCGCTGGTAGCAGTCTTTGAGAGTACGGCCCCAGGCATGGTGCACGCCCATCGGGTTATTGGCAGTTATTGGACCGTCCAGAAATGACCATTTCGGCTTACCGGCGTTCTTGGCCCGCAATTTATTGAAACTGTCATTATCCTTCCAGAACTCAAGTGTGTCATTTTCAAGTTTTATATGATCGCAGCTTGACGATACCTGTTCAAACATTGTGCTGTCTCCGGCTTGTATAAGCCCAGTTAAATCAATATGTTATATTGTATTACCACGTAATGGCAGGCCCCCGGGCAAGCCGGGGAGACTATTAATACAGTTTAGCTATTCCATTATCAACATTTCCGGCCAAAAATCAAGTGTCAAGGCCGTCAGTTAGATGGTGCGTTGATACTATGTAATAACAGATATTAACCATTGCAGATAAGCTTTTGATATGATGTTGGTAATAATGAGTGTTTTTGGTAAAATAGCTCCAAAGCTTCTTTTATGTTTTTATGTCGTATAAATAATACTATTTGATTTTATCTGGGGAATTGCGATGAGATGTTTGTTTATCTGTATTGCGTTATTATTATCATTGTCAGGGGTAGTGTTTGGCTTTGCCGGGGGAGATGGTTCTGCTGCTGATCCCTGGCAGATAGAAACCAAGGCTGATCTGGAGGCGGTGAATGATGATCTGACCGCACATTATATACTCAATAATGATATATGGCTTACCAATAATGTCTATACCCACTCTGTAATTGCAACTAACGAGGTAGTAGGTGTTTATGATAGGTTTACCGGTAGTTTTAACGGTAATGGTTTTGCTGTGAAAAACCTTACTATCAGTGGCGGAGAAAATAAATTTATCGGCTTGTTTGGCATTGTTGACGATGGGGCTGAAATATATGATCTGGGTGTTGAGGATTGTTATATTACCGGCCGGAAAAATGTTGGTGCTTTAGCGGGTGATGTATCGCTTGTCCGTATTGACAATTGCTATTCGACAGGGAATGTGATCGGTAATGAGAGTAATGTCGGCGGTTTGGTCGGCTTTTTTACTGGATGTGTTACAAATAGCTATTCAACCGCCTATGCTACGGGTGCAGATGATTTTGTTGGTGGACTTATCGGTTATTCTATCGGTACTATCGGCAATTGTTATGCTACAGGTGTTGTTACTGGTATGTACGATCATGTAGGTGGTTTGGCAGGTTATAGTTCCGGGCTTATCTGTAATAGCTATTCTGTCGGTGTGGTTACAGGTGGTGGTATTTATATTGGCGGTCTGGTAGGGGCTCAGAATTATGGGGGGATACTTAATTGCTATGCGACAGGTCGGGTACATGGTGAAAATGATTACGTAGGTGGGCTGGTTGGTCATAATAGAGGCTATAGCAGTATTACCAATTGTTATGCTACAGGACTGGTTACCTGCAGCGAAGGCAGTCTATTTGGTAGTCTGGTTGGCAGCAATGAACCTCGCAGTCTGGCTTTTAACTGTTATTTTCTTGATGGGGATGGGCCTGGTGATAGTGTTGCTCTGCCATTGAGTGATATTGCTATGAGAGAACAGGGGAGTTTTACCGGTTGGGACTTTATTGGAGAAGATATATATAGCTTTGGTCAGATATGGCAGATGCCACAGGATGGGGGATATCCGGAACTGACAGTATTTGACGATAACTATACACCAGTTGTATTAGCAGGTGATGGAACGGTAGCCAGTCCGTATCAGATCGGTAGTGCTGCTGAGCTGGGAGCTATAGTGTATTATGATAATAATTGCTATTATGAGCTTACGGCTGATATTGACCTTGAAGGTATCCAGTTGAGCTCTGCTGTTATTCCGGTATTTGCCGGAACATTTGATGGCAGCGGCTATGTTGTTAACAATATGGCTCTTGATGGCGGTAACTTTATGGGGCTTTTTGGCAATGTATTTAATGGTGAGATGTCTAATGTGGCAATAGACAATTACACTATTAACGGTAAATATAATCTGGGTGCTCTGGCTGGGAATATGGTATATAACAGCACTGTTGACTTTTGTCACTCAACTGGAAATATTCAAGGAGGTTTATATTTAGGCGGACTGGTTGGTACAAGTACTAACGGCGGTATTATTACTAACAGCTATTCTATAGGAGATATTTCTGGAGGTCAGTATGTTGGTGGTTTGGTTGGCCATAGTTTTCGTGAAGGCAAGGTTCACAGGTGCTATTCAGAAGGAAGTGTTTATGGCAGTCAGTACGTTGGCGGTCTGGTGGGTAATAGTCGATTTAATAGTATTGTTAGTAATAGCTATTCTCATAGTGATGTTGAAGCTTATAATTATTGCGGTGGTTTGGTTGGCTGGAATTACTCCAGTATTATCAGTAATTGCTATTCTACCGGCTCTGTAATGTTTGTAACTAATTATGGTGGCGCATTGGTGGGCAGAGACTCGTCTAATGCCAATGCCAGAATAACCAGCTGTTACTTCCTGGATACAGCAGGGTTTGATAATGGTTACGGCAGCCCGCTAAGCGATAGCGAAATGAAACAGCAAAGCAGTTTTTCTGACTGGGACTTCTATGGTCTGGGTTATGATGGGGTCGAAGATATATGGCGTATGCCGTATCTGCCAGAATATCCTCTGTTATCGTTCCAGCGTGATATACCAGGAGATGTTGCCGGCTGCTATGGCGTTGATACGGCTGATTTTGCTGAAATGGCTAATAGCTGGCTTATGGAGTATGACTGGTGCGATATGCTGGATTTGGCAGGTTATTGGCTGGCTGGTAAGTGAGTGGAGATATATTTGATAATGAAAAAGGTGCTGCCTGAATACAATGTCAGACAGCACCTTTGTTTTTTGTTATGATATTATCTTTTGAAATAGCCTTTGGCGAATCCTTTAGGACTCTTGGAAATGGAAGTAATCATCTCCAATGCCTTACTCTCATCTTCACTATCAGTAAAGACTTCAAGTAAGATAGGCTTATCCTGAATCGCCGGATCGGTAAATCTCTCGGCTACAGAACCAAACTCATCTTTACTGTGAGCTGATAAATATTCAAAGCCAAGATTTTCACTAAAGTTCTTTACTAGCGTCTCAGACTTATTGCCAAAATGCCCAGCAGCTGCAATATACCTATCAGCAGTATCTCCAAACTGAGCAGCTGCATGATTGAAGTTTCTAAATTCTGTACCTTTTCCATTGTTTACCAGAAGTATTCTGATATTGTTACCGATATTACGATTGCCAATTGAGTTTAGGTCATAGAAAAATGCCAGATCTCCCAGAACACAATAGTATAATTTATTTCTGTTTGCCAAAGATGCGCCAATGAGAGATGACATACAGCCGTCTATTCCAAATCCACCAACATTAGATTTAGAATCAACAGATTTAGGAAGTTTAAAAAAGTTCCATGCTCTCAGGCTGTTGAGGATACCAAAATGGATAACTGAATTTTCAGGGATCTTTGTGTGCAGTGATTTAGCTATCCAGATATTTGAAAATGGTATTTCTGGAATACTTGAATATAAATTATCAATTGTTTTATTACAATCATTCAGGTATTGGTTGTTTAGTCTGTTGTCATTTGTATAATTGGTAAAAAACTCCATTTCAGACATTTCAAATACAGAAGAAAGTTTTTGGAATGTGTCTTTAAGTTCACCATCTTCACTTACTCGCCATATGTTATTAGCAATGATCTTTTTAATATAATAGTCGCCTGTAATTTCGCCAATATGAATTAGCAGGTCAGGCCGCAGTTTATTGCATTTAGACAGCCTTTGCGAACAGTACAGAGGAGTATTGACGGCATACTTGCCATTGTAGCCGCTAGTATGGTCACAAAAGACAACGGCATCGTTCGATGCACAAAAGCTGTCTAGAACGTCTATTTGTTTTTGATTCATTTTTTTATGCGAACCAATGAAAACTGCAATTCTACCTTTGGGCAACTTTGGAAACTCGTCCGCAGTTGTTATGCGTTTAATATTTCTGACTTGTGGTAATTTGTTATTATTGTTTATTGTGTCTATATCAACAATAACATTAATGTGTACTGGCCCACCTCCATGTCTAGTGAGCTCCAGAAGTGCATTGTTTACCTTTGTCTCACAACTCCAAGAATCTACATTATCATTAACAACTTCCAATTCTACGCTGTGTTTGACAACATCATTTGGCTTTACAGTGCGGTCTGTTATTTGAGCGTGATTATGGCCAACTTTTTTGTTATTTTCACGCATAGTAATCGATAGTATAGGAAGTTTTCTATAAAACGCCTCTGTTAGACCGGACATATAGTTTCTGGCGGCAGTTGCACCAGTGCAATTAAGTATTACTGGTTCTCCAGTCTCTTCTGCCAGCCCACAAGCCATGTAAGCAGCTGAACGTTCATCAACAACAGAATAGATCTCAAAATAAGGGTCATTTTGTATGCTACCGATAAATGGGATATTGGTAGTGCCAGGTGATACTATTACCTTTTTGATACCTTTGGCTTTTAGTAATGCTATTAGTATCTGTGTGTTTTTATTATTTGTATATGAATGTTTCATTTTTTTATTATTTATATTTTCAAATTTACTGTTTTATAAATGATTATACGTGTTCTGATGTTTAAGATTCAATTATATCACAGGTAGCTTGTATTAAGTAACTTACAGTATATATTAAAGTTAAAATATACCATACTCATGTAATTTTGCCAGTGTTTTCCAATCAGATGGTGTGTGGAGTTGTCTAAGTCATTGTTTATTAGGTTGTTATGGTGTTGGTTGGTGGTTGTCTCTGTTGATGGGGAATTATCTGCTTTAGGTTCGAATTCTTTGGAGGATAGCACTGATGGTGTTGTATTATAATAATTATTATATTCTCTTATATTACTTATATTATTATATGACAACCAGAGTTTACATCTTGTCATCGTAGGTTTACGCAATGGTAACGAACCTTTACACTCTACTGTCAACGCAGGTTTACCAGAGTGTAAAGACTGTTTACACTCTGGTGGTAAAGGATGGTTACAATATGGAAACGATGGTTTACATCTGGGTTGGGTGGATATTTGGGCATTAGCTATAATTGTAAGCATAAACAGGGTAATTATTGCGAATGTGTGGTGAAGCAGATAGTTCATGGTTTACTCCATTATTAAAAGTGTTTATCTACAGGCTCAGGGTAAACAACTAGCCCCTTATAATTACAGGTAGCTGTGCAGAACTGCGCTGATTTTAGATGTGTATTTTTATCGCTGATTAGTGTAATGTGTTGTAAATAAAAGAGATAAAAAGTCGAGAATTAATTATTTTGTGTTTCGTGAGGTGTGCAGGATTGCGCTGGTTTTAATAGGTGAAATAGGGCTAGGGTAAAGAGCTAACTTTTTTTGGTAGTGTAATAGCCAGATTTTATTATATGGTATCAATTAGTAAGATTCCTTATAATTATTTTACGATTTTAACTTTTGGGCCTGCCTTATGACTACGGGTTGGCTGAAAAAGTGTTATGTTTGGCCAATATTGAAAAAAGTTATCAGGTAGCCCAGCTTCATGAGTTACCTGTCCAGATAAGAATAATGGAAGAAATTATGGATAATTGTGACAGCCAGGGTCTAAGTACAGGTAAACCTCTTCCAGGGCGTATGACTCTTCCTTCAATTTCTCTAGTATTGGTAGCCTGTATTTGCGGCTGGTTCATGATGCAGCTGGAGATACTGGGAGTGCGTATTCTGGTGCCGTATTTCGGTAGCTCAGTTACCGTAGTTACTGGTAGTGTTATTGGTGTATTTCTTTTGTGTTTGTCTATCGGCTATTTACTGGGTGGCTGGGTCAGCAGCAGGGTTAATACCGGCTTGTGGCTGGGTGGAGCTATGATAGTGGTAGGTGTATGGAAGTTTCTTATACCAATGATCACAGAGCCGGTTTGCGATCCGATCTCCATGTCCGACATAGATGAGAAGTGGGGTTCACTGCTGGCTTCGTTTATCCTGTTTGGTGTACCGACCGTGCTTTTTGGTACTGTTTCGCCGGTAGTTGTATATCGTCTGACCGCCCGAACAGGTAATGCCGGGTTTAGTACCGGGCTGGTGCTGGCGGCTTCTACACTGGCGAGTTTTTCAGGGTGTGTGGTTACTGCGTTTTATCTGGTGCTATACTCGCTGCGTAATACACTAAAGACCTCAGGTGTTATCCTTATGGTGTTGGGTGCAGTTGTGCTGACTATAACCATACAGCAGGTGCGTAAACAGAAAAATAAACTATGCCTTATTGTATTGTTTACGGCTTTTCTGACAAGCTCTGCTTTTGCAGAATCGCAGGATTACGGCAGTCTTGTTTATGCAAAGAATTCGCTGTATACCGGCATATTTGTCTATAAGAACAATTCTGTTATGACACTGAAATTTGGCCGACAGGGCAGCAGTTCAGCTCAGAGCCAGGTAGATCTGGCTGATCCTCGTGTGCATATGGCAGAATATACCGAGATGGCCTTTTGCGGGCTGGCTTATAATTCTGACCCGAACAATGTACTGGTGATCGGGTTGGGCGGCGGAGTTATTCCACGCGAGATGCGTCATTATCTGCCGTCAGCTGAGATCGATATTGTCGAGATCGATCAGGCGGTACTGCCGGTTGCGAAGCAGTTTTTTATGTTTCAGCCGGATGAGCATATGAAAGTTCATATCAGTGATGGCCGGGTATTTGTGAAAAAGCAGAAGCGGCGGGAGCCTGTCACGAAGTACGATTATATTGTGTTGGATGCTTTCACCAGCGACTATATACCATTTCACCTTATGACCAAAGAGTTTCTCACAGAGCTGAAAGAGCTGCTGGCTGATGACGGCGTGATCGTCGCTAATGTGTGGTATCCGAACCAGTTATTTGATGCTGAGTTCAGGACTTTTCTGGATGTCTTTGGACGCTGTCAGGTCTTTTGTGGTAATGGTAATGCAATGATAGTAGCAGTAGGGGCCAAACAAGAGATCTTAACCGTCGAACAGATTGTTAAAAAGACACCAGAGTTGCAGAAGAAACTAAACCTGTCCTTCGACTTCTTTGGCATAGTAAAAAAACTGGCCCCCAACGCTATGCCGCACCCGCAGGCAATGATACTAACCGACGACCGCGCACCAGTGAACATGTTACGGAATTCAGTTAACAGATAGTTATATGGTGGTTAATTCTGCCTGGCTGTAATGCTATTGTGTTTTGTGATTAGTGCAGCAATAAAAGAACAAGGCCCTGTCAGAGCAGTCTCCGGCAGGGCCTTGGTGATGATTAAAAAGCTGGCGGGTTATTTGTTTCTGAACAGAGATCTGTCAGAGATTTTGGCTTCTTTCCCGCCAGGAGTAGTAACGTAAACATGCAGCTGCTGGTCAACGCTACCTTCAAAGTAGAGGACCTTGATCTGGTGCAGGCCTGCTTCCAGAGCTGCGTAGCCAGATTTTGGACGGGCTGAGTGGGCGCCATCATTATTAACAACGAGCTTGCCGTCGATATAGAGACAGCTGCCGTCGTCAGAGACGGTAGTGAAGTAGTACAGGCCGTCTTTAGGAGCCTTATAGTAGCCGTTGAATTCCAGGCCGAAACCGTCCTGAAGTTCGGTGACATTTACACCGATATTTGAACATGTGCCAGTAGTATCAGGTGTTCTGTTATTAAGAGCACGAACGGTTCTGAAGTTACCTTTGAATACTGAATAGTCCAAACCTTTGCTTACATTTTCAGCTTTAACAGCAGGGTTTGGTACCAGCTTGGTAACGGTAGATGTCAGTACCATACTAGGCAGATAGCCAGTCTTAAAGGCACGAGCCTTGATAGTAGTGGTCTTATCTACGGTTAGTGGACTGGTGTATACCAGTGACTGCTGGGTAGGTTCTGAACCGTCAGTAGTGTAGTAAACGCTGGCAGTATCATCGCAGTTGATAGCAACCTTGAGCTTGTCCATGAATACCATCTCATCAGAAGCGATGTACGGCATAAGAGTGAGCTTGGCACCTGGGGTAGAAACCGGTCTGTCGGCCTTTGCAGTACCGAACCTTGATGGCTTATTGCCCATAACCATTACCAGTTCGCCGCCAGCCATTACGTCTGAATGGTTGATATAGCTCTTGGTATATTTCTTGCCGTTGAGCTTGGCAGACTGGATATAGATATTAGCAGGTGAAGCGTTTCTGGCAACGATTTTGAAGCTCTTGCCGTTTTCGAGATTGATCTGTGCTTCCGGGAAGGTCGGGCTGCCAAAGACATATATCGGCTGGGCCGGGCAAACCGGGTAGAAGCCCATCGCACTAAATACATACCAGGCAGACATCTGACCGCAGTCATTATTGCCGCAGAGGCCGTCTGGTGTGTTGGTGAACAGAGTAGATGTAATCTGGTTAACCCTTTCCTGAGTTTTGTCAGGAGCACCGGCAAAGCTGTATAGGTAAGCAAAGTTATGACAAGGTTCATTACCCTGTGCATACTGACCGATCAGGCCGGAGACGTCAACGTGTTCCTTACCTGGACGGGTAAATAGCTCATCCATCTTATTGATAAAGCCCTTGTCGCCGCCGAGCAGTTCGATAACGCCGTTAACATCGTGTGGTGCGAAGAAGGTATAGTGCCATGAGTTACCTTCGGTGTATTCGCTGGCACCGTCAGCAGGCAGGTTGTCAGGGTTGAAATCAACCTTCCAGGCACCATTTGAATCTTTGGCATGGTTGAAACCGTTTTTCTTATCGAACAGGTTACGGTAGTATTGACCGCGAAGAGCGAACTTCTTGTAATCAGCTGTTTTGCCCAGGTCTTTAGCAACCTGAGAGATACACCAGTCATCATAGGCATATTCAACAGTACGAGAGGCAGACTGGCCTTCCTTATCACTAGCGGCATAGCCCAGAGCTTTATATTCTCTGAGGCCCTGATGGTCCTGCATCGCAGAATGAACCATAGCCTTGAAGCCTTCTTCGATATCAAAGTTGCGGATACCCTTCATCCAGGCGTCAGCGATAACCGGGATAGCGTGATAGCCGATCATACACCATGTTTCGCCAGAGTGAAGTTCCCAGTAAGGCAGCAGACCATTCTGCTGATATTTACCGATCATTGAGCTGACAAAGTCGGCAGCTCTCTTCTGGTCGATAATAGTGAAAAGCGGTGCTTCTGCACGGAATGTGTCCCAGAGCGAGAAGATAGAGTAGTTATCATAGTCCTTGGCCTGATGTACTTTTCTGTCGGTACCACGATAACGGCCGTCAACGTCCATGAACAGGTTAGGAGTCAAACAGCAGCGGTAGAGGGCTGTATAGAACACTGTCTGCTCATCAGCAGTACGACCTTTAACACTGATACGTGATAGCTCATCTTCCCAGGTAGCCTTGGCCTTGTCGCATACAGCGTCGAAGTCCCAGCCTGGACATTCTGAGGTCAGGTTCTTGGCAGCACCATTCCAGTCAACAGCTGAGATACCAACCTTGACCTGTATCAGCTGATCCTGAGTTGTGTCAAAGCGGGCATAGCACTGGATATTGCGAGACTGAACGTTCTTGATAGAATTGTCGAGCTGTTTGCCGTCAGAGACCAGTCCGGCATCTTCGAATGGACGAGAGAACTGGGCGACGAAGTATAGGAAGCGGTCAGGTGACCAGCCGTGCTTGCGGATATAGCCGCGGATCTCGTTCTTGCTGTAGATGATCGCTTCGCTTTCACCGATACGGGCACCGCCGATAGCATGTTTCAGGTCAATGATAACATTGGCTTCTTTGGTGGCAGGGAAAGTGTATTTATGGAAACCAACACGCGGGGTGGCGGTCAGTTCAACATTAATATCATAGTCCTGTAGTTTTACGCTATAGTAGCCGGCAGAGGCCTTTTCCTGATCGTGACTGAAACGGCTGCGATAGCCGGTGGATGTGTTACGTTCATCGCCAACGGTGAACTGCAGGTCGCCGGTAGTAGGCATAAAGAGGAAGTCACCCAGGTCGGCACAGCCGGTACCATCGAGGTGAGTGTGACTGAAGCCCATGATCGTTCTGCTGGAATAGTGGTAACCAGAGCACCAGTCCCAGCCGTTGTCACGAGTGTCAGGGCTCAGCTGTACCATACCAAAAGGCAGTGATACACCCGGGTAGGTATGACCATGTGCGTCAGTACCAATGAAAGGGTTGACCTTCTCAGCGATCGGGTATTTACCGGCATTAACAGCTCCGGCTGTCATGCAGGTGGCGATCACGGAAAACAGGAAGGTTTTGAAAGTACTTTTCCATCTGGGATTCTTCATAAAATTGCTCCTGAATAATAAATGAAACCAATTTTCACAAGTTCTAAATCGTAATCTTGATCCTTGGTAGGAAGTCTGCTCATTGGCAGGCTGCCGCAGCAGGTGGATATTCTGTAGTATAATTATGATACCGGCTGCGAATCGAGGACTAAAATCTCCATTTCCTGATAATAAGGACAAGGTAGTAGTTTATGCAAGAGTTTTTCCGGGTGTAATAGCACTATTTATACATTTTTTTTGCTAATAGTTGGCGGTTTTGGGATAATTGTAACATCTAAGGTACTATTGTCGCAGGTTTCTGATAGTGATACTATATATACAGTTTGGTGTGTAGTTAGCGGTGGCTAGATAGCTTGCATAATGTCAGGATTATGTTAAGATGTGAGCTTGCGATCATTGCAGTCGGTAGAAACTGGCAGCAGAAAACAGGACGCGGAAATTGGAAAACAGCTTAAAGTCCGTCATAAAACAGGCCGCAACTCTGATGGCGAAAGATACCGAGCATTGTCTGGTATTTCGTTGAGAGCGAGCCATGCAAATAATCTAAAATGCCTCTGCATAAGCATGAGAATTTCAAACGGACCGGGCAGTTCGACGACTTTTGTCTTCTGTTTCCACTGATCTTTCAAATATTACACACGATATTTATACGGAGAACAATGCATGATGAAAAAAATGCAATTATTTTTATTTTGTTTGCTAACAGTAGTGGTGTCGATTACTGCTGCTGATAGTCTGACTAGTCAGGTTGATGTTTTTGTTGGTACTCAGGGCGACCACGGTCAGTTGCACCCGGGGGCTGCTGTGCCTTTTGGTCTGGTTATGCTTGGGCCGGATACAGATCCGTTTCAGCATACCGGCTATGATTATACTGCTACCAGAGTAAAGGGTTTTTCTCATACTAGAGTCGGTGGTGTAGGTTGTTCTGGTGCTGGTGAGACGCTGCGTATCAGTCCATCACTGGATAATGATCCGGCTGATAAACTTGTGAAATCTACTGAAACAGGTGCTCCCGGCTATTATGGTGTAACTCTTGCCAGCGGTATTAAAGTTGAGCTTACCGCAGCGGAGCATGTTGGTTATCATAGATATGTATTTCCGGCTGATGCCCAGCAGTGTCAGATAAAGATCAGTCCGGAGAAGAGTCTGGCAAATATGATAAACTGCTCGGTAAAAGTAAACAGTGATTCACTGGTAACTGGTACTATCAGGGCAGGTAATGTCTGTGGGCATGGCTATAATATCCTGCATTATGCAGTGAAGTTCAGCGTTCCGATGAGCACTAATCGTCCAGACGGTAAAGCTCTATGGTGTGATATGGCTAAGACCGCTGGTCAGGAGCTGGTAGTTGAGCTGAAGGTTGGTCTATCGCCGATCAGTATAGAACAGGCGATAGAGGAAACCGAAGCAGAGATCAGCGGCTGGGACTTTAAGGCCGCTTATACTCAGGCAGACGCAAAGTGGGCAAAGATGCTGGGCAGGGTAGAGCTGGGCGAGGTGCCGGCAGAGATGCAGGAATTTGCCGACCTGTTCTATACCAGTTTATACCGCAGTTATCAGTATCCATTTAATGTTACCAGTAGTCGTGGTCAGTACAGGGTTGCCGGCGATGAAGATACTGTGCGTGATACCGCAGGTGTTGCACCAGACTATGTTCATTATGCAGGCTGGAGCAGCTGGGATGATTTCCGTAAGTATAGTCTTATCTCACTACTTGAACCTGAGGTGTCACATAATATTGCCCGCTCTATAGTAGAGTGGTTTGGTGTTGATAAGCTCTGTCAGTGGGGCAGCGGCTATTGGCCAGCACCTACCGTTCGTCATGAGTTTATCGGTGCTATTGTTGCTGATGCTTATTTTAAGGGCCTGCGTGATTATGATGCAGAGGTAGCGTATAAGGGGCTCAAGGCTTCTATTCTGGGTAACGATCAGCTAGAGAAGCCATATCAGTATTATCTGGTAATGAAGATGGCAAAGGCCTTGGGTAAGTTAGCGGATGTAAGTGAATATCGTAGTAAGGCTCTGGGCTATCGCGATTACTGGTGTAGTCGTCAGGTTGACGGCCAGGGTAATATTCGTGGATTCTTTACCGCAGATGGTAAGGCAGTACCGCAGGACAGAGTTGATGTTACCAATGCGGTATTCTATCAGGGTAACCTATGGCATTATCGCTACTGGGTGCCTCATGATATTGCAGGTCTTGTGAATCTGCGTGGTAGTCGTACTGCACTGGCTGATGAACTGGATTATTATTTCTTGAATTATGAACATATTCCTCATAATCAGCCACCACTGGCTTATCCGTTCCTGTTTGATTTTCTGGGCAGACCATGGCGTACTCAGTATTGGAGCAGGCACTTCCTGACCGATACTGTAACAGTTATCCATGAGAGCAGGGGCGATTTCCGTGAACCTCAGGTTACACGAGTAATGAAAAAGTCGCCGGATGGTTATATGTTCACTATGGACGATGATGCCGGTTCTATGGCCAGTAACTATGTCTTCACTGCACTGGGGCTGTTCCCATCATGTGTGGGTGATCCTTATTACACTATCAGCTCTCCATTGTTCCCGCAGGCAAAGCTTAACCTTGCAAACGGCAAGACATTTGAGATAGTGGCAAAGAATACTTCAATAGAGAATAAGTATATCAAGTCTGTTACCCTTAACGGCGAGCCTTATAATAAGCCGTGGATAAGCTATGCAGAGATATTCAAGGGCGGTAAGCTGGAATTTGAGATGTCTCCGGCACCAAACTTTAACTGGGGCACTGATGAAGAATCGGCACCACCGTCACTGAGCAGGTGAGTGTGAGCTAGCCAGTATATATTACCTATATTAAACATAAGCCGTCCTGACAAGATAGTCGGGGCGGCTTTTTTTATGTTTTTAACCTTATTATGAATATGTGGTTATATTTTTTAACTTTTTTTTAACTTTTTTGTGTTAATAATAGTATCTCGCTGGATTAAAAGAGTAGAGGATTGAATAACAATGAAAGTTGGAAATTGAATAAGAGGATAAATTCCACTATTTGTATTATAAGATAGTGAAAGTTCGAGATTGTCTGAATCCCTGTGGCTTGTTCTGCTAGCCAGGCCATAACAGAATAAGAAAAAATAGGGACAAGTAAAAGTGTTGTATATCTGTTATTCCAAACGGATCGTGAGCATGGAAAAGGGTCAATAATACATGTTCACAGTTTGTATAAAGAAAATTTACTCGTCCCTGTAGCCTGATATATTTCGATAAATATCGAAATGGCATATATTTAATTGTAATACTGCAAAAGATTCGCTTATGCCGGAGTGTCGGCAGAGGGCGGATCAGGTCTTAATTATTTGTGTATTTTTTCGCTGATATCATAAAAACAGCGAAACCATTATAGCAATTTAGGTGTTATCCTGTCAATTTCAAATCCTTGTTCTTGCATTACTGGTAAAATGCCCGCTTAGTCCTATCATTTTCATTTTATATTGACATATTGTTGGTTTTCCGGTGAAATATGTGTAATTGATATTATTTTAGCGATTAAGAACTGTTAATAAGGAATATTATGTCAGCAAAAGTAAGAACCGCCGTTGTCGGCGCTGGACGTATGGGCAAGTTACATAGTCGTATCTACAGCCAGATGGAGCAGGTAGAGCTTATCGGGGTAGTAGATCAGGATATTGAGCGTGCTCGCGAGGTAGCCTCAGAGTACGGCGTGCAAGCCTTTAGCGATGTTAATGATGTGATCGATAAGGTTGATGCTGTTACTGTTGCTGTTCCTACTGAACATCATTTTAAGATCTCCGGCCCGTTCCTGGAACGCGGTATTGCTGTACTGGTAGAAAAGCCGCTGGCAGATTCGCTGGAAGTAGCTCGTGAGATGCTTGAGCTTTCACGTAAGAATAACTGTATTCTACAGGTTGGTTATTCTGAGCGTTTCAATCCGGTAGCACAGGCTATGAAGAGGATGAACTTCAAGCCTCGTTTTATCGAATCTAACCGTATCTCTCCGTTTACTTTCCGTTCGACTGATATTGGTGTGGTTCTCGATATGATGATCCATGATATCGATATAATCCTTTCTATGGCGAAATCACCGATCAAGAGCGTATTTGCTGCCGGTGTGAATGTTATCGGCAAGCATGAGGATATTGCTAATGTGCGTATCGTTTTCGAGAGCGGCTGCGTTGCGAATATGACCGCTTCGCGTCTGGCACTCAAGACTGAACGTAAGGTTCGTGTTTTCAGTGAAGATGCATATCTGTCGCTGGATTATTTCAAGAAGACTGGAACTATTATCAGTAAGACTGCTAATATTGATATTCTCCAGGAAATACGTAAGTTTATGGACGATAGCGGCGAGCTGAACCTCAATGGTGCTGACTGGACCAATATGATCAATGTTGAAACTCTGGATATCAGTGATAAAGAGCCACTTCGTCTGGAGCAGGAAGCCTTTATCAAGGCTGTTCAGGAAAAGACCCGTCCGGAAGTATCTGCCGAAGATGCGGTAGAGGCTATGGAACTGGCAGGGCTCATAGTAGAGAAGATCAAAGAACATCGCTGGGACGATGGTACCAGTGCTGATATTGGTGCTTTGCATTGGGATACGAATAAGTAACTCAGCTTCTTAAATTAGATATTTCAGAGATGTTCAGGTCTTGCCTTAAATATCTGGAGTAGTACATGAAGAGCAAGATAAAGTTATTAGCTAAATGTTTTGCTTCCCTTGCAGTCGTTTGCCTGATTGGGATATTGGTTTTTGCCGGAATGCTGTTTAACAGGCACAGTTTTCAGGCCTGGGTAAGCGGAAAGGTAGTTGATACCGACGGCAATCCAATATCTGGAGCAAGGATAGATCTTTACGATTGCGATAGCGATTCAATTGCGAACAATGCTTTTGTTTTTACCGATAAGGACGGCAGCTATCAGGTGAATACTCCGCATATTCAGTATGCACTGGATACCAGTCCAAGCTACCGGGGGATGTTGGCTGTTAGTGCCAATGGCTTTGTTTCGACCAGAGGCACCGGCGGTAAGCCAATACGCAAAGGTGATAACACCGGCCGAGATTTTGTTTTAGTCAGAGAGTAGGTATTTCTAGCCAAATAGTTCTGATTTATTGACTATCCCTCAATGTACATAGTATAGATGCAAACGCGATTGCAGCGGTTTCGATTCTCAGGATAGTTTCGGTCATTCTTACTTCTATGGCACCATGGCTTTTTAGTAGTTCTGTTTCCTGGTCTGTAAAGCCGCCTTCTGGGCCTACGAATGCAATATTTGCATTATCTGGCTTGAATGCCTCTGTAATTCGTCCTGCCTGTGGGGCTGGGGAGCCAATTAAGAGGTTTGCCTCCGGGTATATTTCTTTTATATCTTTAATAGTATCTTCTAATGAAAGTGGGGCGGTTATCTCTGGTAGGTGCAGGTTCAGGCTTTGTTTACCGGCAGAGACAGTCAGATTATGATATCGATCTGCAAGCTTTTTCTGGTTACCAGGCTGTTTTACAGTTCTTTCGCAGAGTGTTGGGTAGAGTTTATTGACGCCAAGTTCGGTGCACTTACTGATAAGCCATTCAAATCTATCGCTTTTTGCGACACTGGCGGCAATAGTGATCGGACACTCCGGGTGAGATCGGTTTTGACTAACGATCTGCTCTATCTCAATATCTACAGAAGACTTATTGATAGAAGCTATTTTACCTTTAGCCAGGCTGCCTTTGCCGTCAAAAAACTCTACATTATCACCGATATCCAGTCTTAGTACTCGTGCGATATGCTTTGCTTCCTGACCATCAATGGACAGTAAACCTTCAGTTATAGGACTATAAAAGAATCTTTTTGTACCTTTTGTGCTGTTTTTAGCGGTTTTTTTCAATTTTTTTCCTTCAAAATTTATATTGACGGCAATTTAGCCGATACATAATACTGAATTATTGCAGTTATTATACAAATTAATCGTTTTTCTTGAATTGGAAAGATTAAAATGGCGGAAGAAAACAAGAATCTTCAAGACAATGCCGACGGCATACCAGAGAACATCGATGATCTGCTGGCTAATGCTGACAAGACTCTTTCTGAACTTTCTGATGAAGTTGGAAACGAGAAAGAAGAGCCAACGGCAAATATTGAGCTGGAGGAAGAAGATAAGGCTGGTGATGTTGATTCTATTCTTTCCAGCCTGGCAGCTGAACTTGAAAGTATTGGCGAAGAGATAGAAGAAAAGCCAGAGAGTTCAGAAGACTCACCGCGGGATGTAGTAGTAGAAGAAGAAGCTCCAGTAGAAGCGGTAGCTGAGCCGGAAGCTGACGCAGCCCCAGAGCCAGAAGCAGCAATTGAAGAGCCCAAAGAGGAAGTGTTTGAAGACCCTCTAGCAGAGCTGACAGCTGAGCTGGAAGCTATGAATGGCGAGGCTTTGGCAGACCTGGGTGGTGAAAGTGCAGCTAAAACAGAGCCAGAAGCGACAGTCGAGCCGGAAGAGGCGCCTGTTACAGAGGCTGTGGAAGAGCCTGCTACAGAAGATAGTGTATCTTCAGAAGAAAGTGTTGATGATGTACTGGCCAGATTAGCCAATGAGATAAGCGAAGATCATCTCCAGGAAGCAGAACAGGATCAGGGCGAAGAAGCTCAGGATACAGCTGTAGACCAGGTAGATGAAGTTGAAAATATTGTTGATGATGTAGTTGAAGAAGCTCAACCAGTAGATGACAGTAGTGAGTTGCCTGTAGAATCTGACGAAGCTGTGGAAGCTGTAGAAGAAGTGGATTCTCTGGGAGTTGAAGAATCGGAAGCTGTTACCGATACTGACGATGAGCTTAATGATATGGCAAATGAGGTTGAAAGTATTCTTGATGGCTTTGCCGATGCGGTTGCCGAAGAAGATGCTTTGACCGAGGCAGCCGAGGAAGAGCCAGCTGCTGTTGTTGAGCAGGAAACTTCAGAAGCGGTTGAAGCTCCTGTTACTGAACCTGAACCGGCCGCTGAGATTGAAGATGTTTCAGAAGCAGTACCAGAAGAACCTGAAGCCCAGGTAGAGAATACAGACTCTTCAGCGGCGGATGTTGTAGATGATGATGTTGCCCAGCAACTTTCTGAGCTTAACGATATGTTAAGCGAGAGTGTACAGGAATCAGAGCCGGTAGCAGAGTCAGAACCAGTCGCTGAAAATGCAGAGGCTCCAGAAGCTGTTTCCCAGCCTGAAGAAGTGGTGCCAGAACCAGAACCGGTTGCTGAGGAAGCTCCAGCGGATAGTACTCCAGATGATGTTATGCCTCATGCAGATGAAGTTCTTGATAATCTGGATAAGCAAATGACAGATCTTAATGATCTGGTGAACGAAGACGCAGAAGCTGAAGAAGCTGCTGACGATATTGTTATGCAGGAACTTGAAGCAAAAGTATCTGAAAAAGAACCTGAAAAGAAGCCGCAAGCCAGTCAGCCGTTCAGTGAGCCTGCTCAGGAGCCACAGCCGGTAAGTGCCAGGAGTATGGGAGCTGCTCAGAGGGCTGTAGTTTCAGGGTTAGAGTCAGCAAACAAGCCGTTTGAAAAGGTTGTTCCGGCACAAGCAAAAGACACTCTTGGCCTTGTAGCTATTATTACTGTAGCTATTTCTATGGCTACACTAGGTTTTTACTTACTGTTTGGCGGAAGTGGCTATTAAAATGAAAGTATATGTGAAAGTTTTTATATCTTATTGATAATAAAAGATTTAAATTGTAAATAATATTACCTGGCAAACTATCAAGGCTTGTCAGGTTTTTTTAATTTAAATGATTGTTATATAGCAGTTTGTGGTGTTTTGGGTGTGTTCTGTTTGGTTGGGGAGCTATATTCTTGCATTATTCTGTTAATCTAATATAATTCAGATATGATATTTGGCAGAAAAAATAATAATGATAAGGTGACTAAGCCTGCATCGAAAAAGAATAATGCAGAAAATTCAGGCTCGCAGTCTGAGATTGAGCTTGCCTGTAGAGATCTTATGCTTGCCAGTCTTGAGAGTATGCGTAAGGAAGTCATTCATCGGCCGTCAAGGGCGGAAATGCCTGAAGCAGAAGTTGAATTGTCATTTGATCTGCCTGATAATAGTGAAGAGTCTATAGCAACTGAAGATGGTTTTACTTCTGAGATTAGTGAGCATGTAATAGTAGAAGATAATGTTGATAGTGTATGTTCGCCGATAGAGGAAATTTCCGCACAGCCTGATTTTGATAATGCCGTTAATGGCCGGGTGCGTGTATTGGATTCTGATAAGCAGAAGATCATTGATATTATAGTTGCAGAAGATATCAGAAGGGCGTTTTCACCCGATCCTGATAGTATGGTAAGTTAAATACCATTCATTTCATTAGCAGGTGCAGATGTTTGGAGTTATGAATGCCGGAAGCAGATCTTAATAGAAGTAAGAGCCGCTGTTATTTTACAGGTGGTGGGCCGGAGCTTATATATAATGAGCGATCTGATGTCTCTTCCGGGCCAATGAATATCCTATTAGCCGGTGTAAATTATAAAACCGCTCCTGTATCATTTCGAGAAAAGCTAGCCTTTGATTATGACCAAATGGTATCAGCTTTACGTTATCTCAAAGTTAAATATTCAGATTGTGGCTTTGTGTTGTTAAGTACGTGCAATAGGGTAGAATTGTATTGTTCGGTTGCCAGGGGCAGCGAGCTTTCTGCTTCTGATTTGGTCACAGAACTTGCTGGGATAAAGAAATACGGCGACTGTGCTGCTGTTTACGATGCCTTTTATTGTATGAATGATCGTGATGCTGTATGTCATTTACTGGAAGTTGCCAGTAGTCTTGACAGTTTGGTTCTCGGTGAATCTCAGATTATTGCTCAGGTGCGAGACGCTTATTATGCTGCGTCACGGGTAGGTGCTACAGATAAAGTGCTTAATCGCTTATTTCATTGTGCTTTTACCTGTAGTAAGGAGGTATATTCAACAACCTCTATTTCTCAACGCAGAGTAAGTGTTGCTTCGGTTGCCGTTTACCTGGCAGCTAAAGAGCTGGGCTGTTATGTTGGCAAAAAAGCCGTTGTGATCGGGGTAGGCGAGATGGGCGAATTGCTTATATGTCATCTTAAAAATGCCGGTTGTAATAATATTACTGTGGTTAATCGTACTATTCGCAGATCGCAGTTACTGGCGGAGCGTCTTGGCTTGGATTATGTGAGCTGGGATGATCTTAGTAAGGCAGTTGCAGAAGCTGATATTATAATTGCGGCAGCTAATGCTGGTGAGGTGATCTTTGACAGTAGTATTTTACCCGAAGGTGACGATACTAAGAAGGTGATAATAGATATTGCCGTTCCAAGGAATTTTGAAGCCTCTATTGGAGAGCTGGATAATATAACATTATTTTCAATTGATGATCTGGCTGTGGCTGCTAGTGACAATATGCAGGCTCGTAAGGAAGATATTGATCTTGCCCGTGAGATAGTAAATGATGATGCAGACAGTTTTATCGATTGGTTTGGTGTGATGGATGTTGGCCCGGTTGCTGGACGACTGCGTGATAAATTTCATCAGATGGCAGAAGATGAGTTAAGGAAGTTGTACTCCTGTATGAAGCCTTTAGATGAGACTTCAAGGCAGCAGGTAGATGCTTCGGTAAAGCGTCTGGTCAATAAATACCTTCATAGTCTGGTAAATGGTTTTTATCAGCATGCCAGAGAGGTTGATCCGCATACTGTTATAAAGCTTATGGAGCAGGTTATCGAACAGGAACACAGGGGAAAACAGTAATTCAATGGGGGTTAGGGTACAATGGTAAATCTGAACGATATTTTTTCAGGCCGATATTGCGGGCAGCCGTATATTATCGCGGAAGCGGGTGTAAATCATAATGGTTCTCTGAAGATGGCTTTTGAACTTATCGATCGTGCCGCCGAGGCAGGTGCCGATTGTGTAAAGTTTCAGGCCTTTACTGCCGGGGAGCTGGTAACTCGAGATGCTCAGAAAGCATCGTATCAGCATGATCCATCTCAGCCTCAGCAAAGCCAGTTAGAGATGTTGGAGAAGCTTGAGCTTAACTCAGACGATTTTGCCCTCTTATCTGAGTATTGCCAAAAGCGTGATATTGATTTTATGGTAACACCGTTCTCTATGGATTGGGCCCAAAAACTGCTGGATTATGGTGTTAAATGCTTCAAGGTCAGTTCCGGCCATTTGACAGCACTTGACTTTCTGCGTGATTTGAGCAGCTTGCAGCTGCCGATCATTCTTTCTACCGGTATGAGTACGATGGATGAGGTGGCTGCTGCTATTGACTCGATCGTAAGTCTGGGGCGGAAGATAGCGATCCTACATTGTGTAAGCCTGTATCCGACTCCGCTGGAAAAGGTGAACTTAAGAGCGATTTCAACATTGCGAAAAGAGTTTCATCTGCCGGTTGGCTTCTCTGATCATACCGTTGAGACAATAACCGGAGCCTTTGCATGTGCCGCCGGTGCGGTTATCCTGGAGAAGCATATGACTTTGGATAAGTCCTTGCCGGGGCCGGATCATGCCGCTTCCTTATCGCCTGATGAATTTTCTGATTATGTCAGACAGGTTCGTTCGGTAAGTGTAATTATGGGTGACGGCATAAAACAGCCGGATAAGGAAGAATATGAGATTCGCAATGTAGCCAGACTGTCTTTGTCGTCGGCTTGTGATATTATGCCAGGTACGGTCATCACCGATCGTATGCTTATGGCCAAGCGGCCGGGGACCGGTATCTCGCCGGCAGATAAACACAAAATACTCGGCCAAAAAGCCAAACGCCATATTGAGAAAGGTGAACTCATCTCAATTTCAGATATCCAGATGTGATGAGATATATTTTATTGTTTCATTTATAGTATCTATTCTGTTTTTTTAATACAAATTGCCCTAAACAGCCGATTCAGATAATTGAGCTGCCAGATTATTTCTGGTAGTGCCATTTGGAAAGGATAGTGTCTTATCAGTCGATAACGGCTGTAAAATGTTCAGAGGTGTATTTGTGACCAGCTCGGCCAAAAGTGTGACAAGAATAGAGTTTTCGCCTGCATCGAATAAGAATATGGTGCAATATTCGGTCCTGCGTATAAGGGTGGATGTTTCCACCTCGCAGACGCTAAGCAGGTCGGACTATAATGTGGTGATAAGAACAAATCTGAATCAGGCAGGTCCTATAAGAAAGCAGTTTATAGACCTGATAGAGAAGGGGCGTTCAACATCAACTGACTATTATGATATCATTGCCCGCTATGACAGTGCTGAAAACTGTTATTTCTGTGATGTGCTGCTTAGTGAGGTTGGTTTTTTCCAGTTTAAGGTTCGGGTAGAGTCATCAGATAAGCAGAATCCGTGGGTTGCCTGGTCTGATGGGCCGAATGTTGGTGTTAGTGTTACTCCGCTTTCTTACGCCAAGGACAATACGATCTACTGTGCATTTCTCAGGAATTTTGGTGTTGATAAAGATCAGCCGCTGCTGAAAAATGAAACTTTTGAGAAGCTGATCGAGGAGATCGAATCGACAGGGGCCTATGTAATTGGTTCCGGCGGTAATTTTGAGTTGTTTAAAAAGGAGCTTCCGTTCATTATCGGTAAGCTCGGAATGAAGATCATTCACTTTCTGCCGATAAATCCGGTGCCGCACAGCTATGGCCGTATGGGCTACTACGGCAGTCCATATGCAACAACGGACTATTTTGGGATCGATCATACTTATGGGACTTTTAGCCGCTATAAGACTATTGAGGATCAGTTCATTGACCTCACCAGTACGATCCACGGCATGGGTGCCAAGGTTTTTCTTGATATGGTGATCAATCATACCGGCTGGGCGAGCAGTTTGTTGTTCACACATCGTAAGTGGTTCAAGACCGAGCCGGACCAGAAGCTGATGTCACCGGGAGCCTGGGGGGTTATCTGGGGTGACCTGGTAGAGCTGGATTACAATTATAAAGATCTGTGGCAGTATATTGCAAAAGTATTTCTTGCCTGGTGCGAACGCGGGGTTGACGGTTTCAGGCTCGATGCCGGTTATATGATACCGGTTGAGGTCTGGCAGTATGTAATAAGTAAGGTAAGGGAAGTGTTTCCTGATACTATGTTTCTGCTGGAAGGGCTTGGCGGCCCGCTTGAAACTACTGAGAAGCTGCTTACCGAGGGTATGAATAACTGGGCGTATTCTGAGTTGTTCCAGAATTATTCCAAAGGGCAGATAGACTGGTATATGGGCTATGCAAATCGAGTATCAGCGGAGAAGGGTGTGCTGGTAAATTATGCTGAGACCCATGATAATGACCGTCTGGCTAAAAAGGGTAAAGAATATACCCTCATGAGGTTGTGTCTGTGTGCCTTTACCGCACCGGCCGGAGCGTGGGGCTTTGCCAATGGTGTAGAATGGCTGGCAACAGAAAAGATAGATGTTCACCGTAATACCGGGTTGAACTGGGGGGCAGAAGATAATCTGGTCGAGGAGATCGCCCGGATAAATACGATATTGAAGGATAATCCTGCTTTTTGGCAAGCTGGTAATCTTACTATGTTTGATGTCGGTAATGAGCAGGTATACGCTTTTTCTCGTTATGATCAGGTTAGTGGTAATAGTATTGTATGTTTTATCAATCTGGATGCCGAGAACCATCAGCATTTCAGCTGGTATCTGGCTTCCTGTCATATTGGAGCTGGTCGGCGATTTAGCGATATATTTATGGGTAGTAGTACTATTTCTGAATCTGGAAGACACGATCTGGTGTTGAAGCCCGGTGAGTGTATGCTATTTAGAAATGAACCTGTAGAGGGGGCGTATCAGCTGGCTATTCCAGCTATACATAAAACTGATATAGGCATGACTCAGCTGATCTATAGTGTTTTATTGAATAAGTTCCAGCCAGAAGAAGTGGGGCGGATCGATCAGGAAGCGTTGCTTAACAGTGTTAAGGATATCCGCAGGTTTATTGCTCTGGTTCAGATATCCAGTATTAAGTATCTTGAGAGCTGTGATATTGTTGACGCTATGGATAAGGTGACTCAAGAGCAGATCGATGAATATTCTGCTGTTTGGAATTTCCGCAAGTGTAATAAAGTGTTTATGATCGCTGGTGATAAATGGCTTATCGCTGAAACTTTTATGCCTTGTACTGCCTATCTAAGATTGACAGAGGGTGCGGAGTTTGAAAGTCATTCTGAGGATAGCTTTGTTTGTGCTGAGACGGAAAATGTACTTGTTCAAGAGTCTGTCCCGACCGGAACATTCCATCATTGGGCTGTATTTCCACCTATGGAAAATAATCAGTATGCTATGCTGAGTTTTAACTGGGTTATTGAACATGATAGAATGATACAGCGTCAGCGTCAGAGCGAAGAATACCCAGTTCTTTCGGTCCCGGGCAGTAAGAAGAGCTTTGTTGGCAGTAAAGTTTTTCCATTACAAATAGACAAGGAACACCTCAAACCAAACTTCGCTAATGTGAATATGGCGAATATTCATGGGGCGGTGTGTCAGGTACCTGCGATGCCAGGTGTTTTGAATAGTAAATATGATACACTATTAAGTGTTTTACTTGACAAAAACAGTCCAGATCAGCGTTTTTCACTGATAAGGTTTTTGCATGAAACTGTTCAGGTTGGTCAAAAGTATTTTGATCTTGATGAAGGGTTTGTCAGTAGTTTTACCCGATATCCGAATCCGACCTGGGTGTTTATTTATGATGATGGTGACTATAATGTAGTTCTTGAACGAAGCCTTATCATGTCGAGAAATGATGATACTGTTCTGGTCAGATATAAGGTTAAGCAGGCTAATACCAATATTACTGTTGCCGTAAAAGCTGCGATCGAGTTCAGGAATATTCATGAGCAGTTTGTTTTTGATCAGGATGGAAATGCTGAAGGTTGGCTAAATAACAGTTACAGGATATTTGAGAATATGCCAGGTTTTTACTTTAAGCCAACCAAAGATTATGTGTTAAACGTTTTTTCCAGAGATGGCGATTTTATTCATCAGCCGCATAAGATGGTTGGTATACAGTTCCCGCAGGATCAGGAAAATGGTCTGGCTTCCACTGGAGATGCATTTTTCCCCGGTGTTTTTGAATTGCCGCTGAATAAGGGTGAAAATGCTGTTGTAACAATTTCAACTGAATATCTGGAAGCGACCCTTGATAAATCTGTTCATTTGGTTGAAATGGATAATAGTAAGCATTTGAAAGAGCTTATGACAAAAGTACCTGGCCATTCTGCCCAGAGGGACCCAAGGATAAAGATCCTGGTCGATGCTCTTGACCAGTTTCTGATAAAAGCTGACGGTCGCTGGCTGCTGGCTGCCGGTCGTCCATGGTTAGGCTGTCGGACAAGAGATTCTCTTCATGCAGTAGGTGGCCTTATAGCTGCCGGACGAGCAGAAGTAGCGAGAGATATAATCCTGAAAGCCGCTGCGACAGAGGAAAAGGGTATGCTGGCTAACTGGCTCAATAGCGGCATACAGGATCATACTTGTTTAGAGAATTCATTAAGGCTATTCCTTGCGGCTAAAAGCTATGTAAGTTATACCGGAGATGAAACTTTTTGGGATTGCGGTTTGGACGGCAAGCGTTCGATGCGTGATATCCTTACAAATATATTTAATGTTTTTACTCGGCCAGCTTCTCCTGGTAGGGTGGGTATAGACTCTGAAACCGGCATGCTCTATAGTCCAGAATGTTTTAGCTGGATGGATACTCGCTATCCGAAAGCCACCAAGAGGACAGGCTATCCAGTTGAGATCGAAAGTTTATGGTACAGAGCTCTTGGTGTAGTCGATTGGTTTAATGATAGCTTGACAGATAAGGCAAATGAAATTCAGAGTTCTATCAAACGCTGGTTTATGGACCTGTTCTGGGATGATACCAATCGTTGTCTGGCTGATGTGGTTGGAGCTCATGGTGAAAGGTGTGGTACACTACTTTCCGGTGGTCGTATGGTTGATAATTCTGTGCGATTTAACCAGCTTGCTGCGATCAAGGCTAACCTTGTGCCGGAATATGAAAGTCGGCTGATTGTAGAGCGTATTAATCGTAAACTATTGTTGCCGGGAGCGATACGGTCGTTGAGTGAAGATGTGTTAGAGGTCCCACATACTATAACTGATGATGCAGGTAATATGCTGGTAGATCCGCGTTTGCCATATCAGGGGTATTATCAGGGCAGTGAACAACAGCGTAGGATAGCGGCCCATAACGGTACTGCCTGGCCGTTTGTATATCCAAGCTTTATCGAGGTCAGGGCAGCTGTCTATGATTATTCCAAGCTAGCAGTCAGGCAGGCGTTAGCGTATTTTCAGCCTTTGTGGTATGAGATGTATATAGGTGCTATAGGGTTTATCCCTGAGATGAAAGATGGCCACTTCCCTCATAGGCCACGTGGGTGTTATGCTTATGCGTTAAACTCAGCAGAAGCTATCCGAGTTTATATGAGGCTTAAGTATGGGTTTAACGTTGAAGAGGGTTATGCCCTTGAAAATAAAGAGGCCGTGCTTAATAAATAGTGATATCCTGTAGTTGTAGTACTTGATTTGTTGAAAAACTTTATCTCTTTATTGTAATGCAGGGGTATAGATCCTTTCTTTGTTTGGTAGCACCATTGTCGTTTTTTCCTGTTTTTATGGTTTGGTATAGCTATGTAATAAGCATAAAGGTCCGATAACAGTTTCTGGTTGTAGTGAAAAGCAATATTTCAGGTATAAAAATAACGATTTTTCCAATTTTTTTAATAAATAACAAAAGTCTGATTAACTCGCTTATTATTATGGACGAAGATATGCCTGTAAGGAAGAGAATGGAAAAGACACAATAGTTTGTTTGTGGAGAGAGCTTGATATTGGAACGGAGAAGACTTTCTCCCCTTGTGAAAGAATTATTAAGGGTGTTAAAGTGAAGTCAAATACAATGATAGAAAACAAAAAAGATGTTTTAACGACTGGACAGGTAGCCAAGATTTGCAATGTGGCACCACGGACAGTGTCAAAGTGGTTTGATTCAGGCCAGCTCAAAGGCTATCGAATCCCTGGCAGTAAGGATCGCAGGATCCCGTTAGAACAATTAATAAGGTTCATGAAGGCTCATGGTATGCCACTTAATGGCCTGGATGCAGGTACTACAAGGGTATTGCTGGTAGATTCACGTGAGGAAGTCCGTGATGTTATCGCAACAGAGCTCAATAAAGAAGATCGGTTTGATGTTCAGGTTGCAGAGTGCGGCTTCGATGCCGGCATTATTGCTGAACAGTTCAGGCCGCATATAATCTTCTTCGATCTAATGCTTGACGATATTAACGTAAGTAAAGTATGCAGTATAATCAGATTGAACCCTGAACTGCAGGGCACCCGCATTGTAGCGATCACTTCAGCCTTGACAGAGGCCGAAGGTCATGCCCTTATGCAGCAGGGTTTTGATGCATATTTAAGTCGCCCATTCGACCTTATGGGTATGGTTGACTGTATAGAAGATACACTATCTATCATTCATTAAAAAATACGGCTCTATAAAAGTCATGAGATATTTGGCTATATAGAGAACCATAAAATAAACAGGCCGTCGTAATATATAATTACGATGGCCGTTTTTTTGCGCAGAAAAATGGGCAGGATAATCGTATATCCTGCCCATAACGGAAGGCATCTTAAGAAAAAGCTATTTAATGGCTACTGTTCTTTTTTATTCGATTTCTGACAAATGGTATTGCACTTATCAGTAGAAGTGCGGTTGCCGGTTCTGGCACAGTTGGTGGTACAGAAGCGGTTAGGCCGCCGATGTTAACATCGTTGCCAAACCATAGGCTGCTTGAGGCATATACTACACCTTCAATAGTACTTGAATTTGCCACTGAACCGGTTGTGTTTGCAATTAAGCTGGCTGCTATTTCGTTATGCTGGTCAATAGAGAAGCTTCCAGCTGAAACAATGTATGCATTACCATTGCCGAAAGTTGTGAGGCTAACAAACTGGCTGGTTGAAAACGACTGAGCAGTATTGATAATAACGTCGCCGTTGCTTGTGTCTGCTATGATCTTTACATTGCTGTCAAACCATGCGCTACTGAAACTGTAAGTACCACTTGATAGGTATACAGTACTTCCGCCAGCTACTGTTAGCGAATTATAGCTTCCAGAAGTGAGGTTTACAGTTGAATTGCTTGCGTAGTATAGTCCTTGTGAACCGCTACTCACTGAGGCAGCAGCGATCGAAGGGGCCTGCCAGCTGCTGGAGCTGACATCACCGCTTACTGTTGAGCTTGAAGGCATCCAGAAGCTGCTGTTGTAGTTCAAGTCGCCGTCAACGGTCACAAAGCTGCCTGTTGATACGCCGTTATTGGTGCTTAGATCACCATCTATATTGGTATAGTCAGCCAGCCAGACATATCCGCCAGCCCCAACATTTCCAACAATAGATACATTGTTGCCAGTCGAAAAACTGCCGTTAGTAAGTACGCTGTATCCAGAATTAGAAACATCACTGATGACAGAGCCGAAGCAGATGTTTGCTGTAAGTACGAGTGCGATAGCTATAATTGTTTGTTTGATTTTCTCCATGAAGGAAATGTAAGATTTAAATCATACAAAAGTAAAGAAAAGTTGAACATTTTTCATGATATGCTGTTCAATGCTACACTTATGCTACGCTTTGTATTGGTTGTAAGAGTTGTAATGGGGTGTTTACGGCGGTGAAATATAGAAATGTTTATGTAATTACAGGAGATAGCGTAAAGTTTTCTATTAGACTCATTCTGGTTTCTACTTAGACTCAAAATGGTTAATGTGTCTTTTTAATTCTATGTTTAAGTATTGTGTGTTATTTATTTTTATTTAATGTAATATATTGTCTTGTAAAGGCTTGTGTTATTGTTGTTTTAGGATTTTCTGTTTTTCTGAAAGTGGTTTCTCTGGTCTGTTTTTCTTGATTTAGATATTGCCTCTGATTATAGTATATAGTTATGTTAACAAGTGTTTTGTTTGTAACTCATCATTACTATATGTTTAGTTTACCCTTGAAAGGGGGCAATTGTGTCGAAGAGATCATTAAAGTCATACTTAATATTCGCTGTTATATTTATATTCAATTGTATAACTATCGTCTGCAATGATGTTTCTGCTGCCCAGTATCATAGTTGGGCTGATACACCGCCAATGGGCTGGAATAGCTGGGATTGCTACGGCTGTAGTGTGACAGAGCAGGAAGTGAAGGATAATGCTGACTATATGGCAAAGAATCTTAAGGAGTGTGGGTGGGAGTATGTTGTTGTTGATATACAATGGTATGAGCCTAAGTCAGATAAGAACAGTCGTAATCCATATGAATATCCACGTAAGCTCGATACAAATATTGATGAATATGGCAGGGTGTGGCCGGTAGAAAACAAGCATCCATCTTCTGTTAATGGTAATGGTTTCAAGCCACTGGCTAAATACGTTCATTCATTAGGATTGAAGTTTGGTGTTCATATGATGAGAGGTATTCCAAAGCTTGCCT
Organism: Sedimentisphaerales bacterium; assembly: GCA_963667715.1. GTDB lineage: Bacteria > Planctomycetota > Phycisphaerae > Sedimentisphaerales > SM23-30 > JAFGDI01. Next base: position 1,303,458 of record OY763926.1, read on the forward strand.
ATGAACGTAATACTAAAGTATTGGGTACAAACTATACAGCAAGGGATATTGCAAATGTAAATAGTACCTGCCCCTGGAACCCGGACATGTATGGTGTTGACGCATCGAAGCCGGGAGCTCAGGAGTATTATAATTCTGTGATGGATATGGTTGCCAGTTGGGGTGTTGATTATGTGAAGATCGATGACCTGAGCAGACCTTACTATCAGGGTGAAATTGAGCTTATACGAAATGCAATAGACCAGTGCGGTCGGAAGATAGTTTTCAGTACATCACCAGGAGCTACTCCTCTTACCGCAGGTGAACATGTTGCAGAAAATGCTAATCTGTGGCGAATTAGTGATGATTTCTGGGATAGCTGGCATGCACTGAAGGAGCAGTTCCTGCGTTTGCATAACTGGAGCAGGTATTGCGGCGATGGTCATTATCCGGATGCCGATATGCTGCCGTTGGGTAAGGTGCGTGCTCGTGCCAATGGTAGCTGGACAAAGTTTAGCAAGGTTGAACAGAAGACTATGATGTCTCTTTGGTTTATCGCCCGTTCACCGCTGATGATGGGCGGTAATATGCCGGATAATGATGAATATACACTTTCTTTGATGAATAATGATGAAGCGTTATATGTTAATAAGTATAGCCAGAAAGGTAGACAGTTGTATCGTAAGGATGAGCTTGTGGTATGGACCGCAGAGGATCGTAACAGTGATGATGTATTTGTTGCAATGTTCAATGCTCAGGACAGTTCAAGGTATGATACCCCTGATGCAAAATGGAAGAGCCCGGTTCTAACTGGCAGTTCGATCCAGAAGGCTGTGCCGTTTGCTGTTTCGCTTAAGGATAAGAGTGAGCTTTATCTGATAGTTGAAGATGGCGGCGATGGCTATGACTATGATCATGCAGATTGGCTTGATATGGTACTTATTGACAAGCAGGGCGGTAAGAGCCAGCTTTCTGATCTCAAGTGGAAACGAGCTACCGCTGGCTGGGGTAGTATCGGGATAAATAAGAGCATCGAAGGTAATGAGCTGGTCGTTGAAAAGAAGGTATATAAAAGTGGAATAGGTACACATTCAAATTCTGTAATAGAATATGAGCTGCCAGCCGGGAAGTATGTTGAGCTTCGCGGTTTGGTTGGAATTGATGATGAAGTTGCACAGAGCCGTATGCCTGGTGCAAAAGTGCAGTTTTTCGTATATACCAGTAAACCAGAGTTTAGAGTTGTCTCCCATGCAATTAGTGTAGAGCTGGCTGATCTTGGTTTAGCGGGTAAGTGTCAAGTGCGTGATCTGTGGGAACATAAGGATCTTGGCATTTTTAAGGATAGAATATCGGTGGAGGTTGAGGAGCATGGTTCTATGCTGCTCAGGCTCAGTCCGGTAAAGTAGTCATATAGTAGAGACTGTTATTAAAGTGGATTTATTAAGGAGTTCATATATGTTAAAGCGGGCAATTCTCTCAGTTCTGGCCTCATTTTTACTACTGAGTTCGGGGCTTAATGCTGCGGATATGAAACTGGAAGTTGAAGCCGGAAAGCCAGTTCATGAGATCAGTGATATTATGTATGGCTTATTCTTTGAGGATATTAACTTTGCGGCAGATGGCGGCTTGTACGCCGAGATGGTCTGGAACCGTTCATTTGAGTTTTCAGATGGCAAGTTCTCATGGGAAATGGCAGCTGCAAATGGTGCAGAGTCAGAATTTACACTGCAGAAGGATAAACCGTTAAATGATAATAATCCAACTTATCTGGGCATTGATATTCAGAAAGCGGGAGATGTTACAGTTGCAACAGACGGGTTCCATGGAATGGCTATTGAAGCTGGTAAGGCTTATGACCTGTCTATATATATTCGTTCTCGCAGCTATAAAGGTGCAGTCAAGGCAGAGCTTCGTACTCAAGACGGACGTTTGGCTGGCTCTGCCAGAATAACTGGCCTGTCAGACAGTTGGAAGAAGCATCAGGTGAAGATTAAGTCTGGTCTCTCTGATACCAAGGCCAGCCTTGTTCTGGTTTTGGCTGCGGCAGGAAAGCTTGATATAGATATGGTTTCACTTTTCCCGGAAGATACCTGGAAAAAGCAGCCAAATGGCCTGCGTGCAGATATTGTCAAGATTTTGGCTGATATGAAGCCGGGATTCTTACGGTTCCCTGGCGGTTGTATCGTAGAAGGCAAGACATTGGATAATGCCTATCGCTGGAAAGATACTATCGGCGATCCGGCCGAGAGAAAGGTAAACTGGAATCGCTGGGGCGGCTGGAATAATCCTCCTCAGTATTATCAATCGTATGGTCTGGGTTTCTTTGAATATTTCAGACTTTGCGAAGATATTGGTGCTGAACCTGTCCCTATCCTTAATTGCGGTATGTCATGTCAGTATCAGGATGCTGAATTGGTTCCACTGGATCAGCTTGACCCTTATGTACAGGATGCTCTGGATCTGATCGAATATGCAAATGGTCCGGCGAGCAGTACCTGGGGAAGTAAAAGAGCGGCAAGCGGTCATCCTGCACCGTTTGGACTGAAGGTTCTTGGTGTTGGCAATGAGCAGTGGGGTGAGCAGTATTTTGAACGTTATAAGATATTCTATGATGCGATCAAGGCAAAGTATCCCAAGATAAAGATCGTTACAACATCAGGCCCAAGCTCTGACGGCAAGTGGTATGATCTTGCCTGGGGTAAATTCAAAGCCGGTGTTCCTGCTGATATTGTGGATGAACATTACTACCGCCCTCCAGCATGGTTTTTAGCTAATAATAAGCGATATGATTCTTATGAACGAAATGGGATAGAAATTTTTGCCGGAGAATATGCGGCTCATCAGAATGACCGCAGGAATGACCTGTACGCAGCACTGTCGGAAGCTTCATTTATGACCGGTCTGGAGAGAAATGGCGATGTGGTAACTATGGCGGCTTACGCTCCAATGCTGGCTCATCACAGCTTTACCCAGTGGGCACCGGACCTTGTCTGGTTTGACGGCACGAGAGTTTACGGCAGTCCATCGTACTATGTGCAGAAGCTTTTTAGCAGGTATAAAGGTACTCATTATTTCAATACAACTGTTAAGGCTGATGCCGCAGAAGCCATACCGGCTGGAAAGATCGGGCTATGTACCTGGAATACCGATTCGGAATATAAAGATGTCAAAGTAGCACGCGGTGGTAATGTACTATATTCTATGAATAATTTCGATAGCTGGAAGGTGCTCAGCGGCAAGTGGGGCTATGCTGACGGTGTGGTTCGTCAGAGCGATGCCAATGCCCAGGGTGCACTATGTCTTTTTGGCTCAGAAAACTGGAATGACTATACGCTTTCGCTTAAAGCTCGCAAAAAGGGGGGACGTGAAGGTTTTATAATTGTATTCCGCAGGGCCGACAGTGAAAAAGGCCTGCAGCTGAATCTTGGCGGATGGGGTAATGCTACCCATGCTATTCAGTCAACCGATGCTGGCGGTAGTACTTCAGTGGTTGTTGAGAAACCGGGGACTATAGATACCGATCGCTGGTATGATATCAAGGTTGAGCTTAGTGGTATTCATGTGAAATGTTCTCTGGATGGTGAAGTTGTATTTGAGAAAGATATTCCGGTAAGTACAACGCCAGAGCTTTTTGCTTCTACTACAACTGATAAGGCTACAGGTAAGGTTTTCCTGAAGGTGATCAATCCATTTGAGAAACCTGTGGCGGTAGATGTGAATATCAATGGCATGCGAAAAATTTCATCAGAGGCTAAAGTTACAGTGCTTACCGGTCCGGCGGCCAATGCGGTAAACAGCCTGGATAATCCGGTAAATGTTATGCCGGTTGAAAGCGTTATCTATAATGCCGGTAGTAAGTTTAATTATGTATTCAAACCATTGTCGATGACTGTTATCGAGCTGAAAAAAGCCGATGCTGCAACAGCGGTGAAAGACCAGAAGGCCTATATTTTCAGTTATTTCAAAGGTAATGGTGAAGATGGACTTCATCTGGCATACAGCTATGATGGTCTGGGCTGGGTGACGCTCAAAAACGATACTTCATTTTTAACTCCTCAGATAGGTACCAAGCTTATGCGTGATCCGAGTGTGGTACAGGGTCCGGATGGTACCTTCCATATGGTATGGACCAGCGGCTGGCATGATAGCGGTATCGGGATGGCCCATTCCAAAGACCTTATTCATTGGGGTAAGCAGCAGGATCTGCAGGTTATGGCTCATGAACCAACGGCCAGGAATTGCTGGGCTCCTGAGATATTCTATGATGATGTAACTAAAACATATATTATTTACTGGGCCACTACTATCCCGGGCAGATTTCCAGAAACAGATAATCCAAAGGATGATAATAATCACCGTATTTATTGTGTCAAAACAAAGGATTTTAAGACATTTACAGATACCGAGCTGTTTTTTGATCCGGGCTTTAATGTGATTGATTCCTTTATCGCCAAAGATCAGGCCAGTGGTAAGTATATCATGTTCCTGAAGAACGAGACAAAGCACCCCAAAGCCCAGAAAAATCTTAGTATAGCGATGGCTGATAAGGCGGCCGGGCCGTATGGAAAGGTATCGAAGCCAATAACTGGTAAATACTGGGCCGAAGGGCCGACTGCACTGAAAGTTGGTGATAACTGGATAGTGTATTTTGATAAATATACTGAGCACCGGTATGGTGCGATTAGTTCTTGCGATCTTGTAAACTGGACAGATATCTCGAATTTTGTCAGTATTCCTTCTGGTATCCGTCATGGTACGACTTTTGTTGTTGACAGAGCTGTAGTTGATAATCTGCTTAAATATTCAAAGTAGAATTGATGCTCGAAAAGATCGTATATTTCTGAATTATTATGACACTGTATATCTCCTTTGTGATTGGGGATATACAGTGTTTTTTTTATGTCTGGAGTAGCTTGTCGACTTTGTTTCGCTTGACATTGCCGGATGAGATGATTACAATTTTCCGACTTTGAGTAAGTAGATAGAGTAATAAACACCTGTTCTGTTAAACAGGATTGGGCGGTTGGTCTATGTAAGAGCTGCGGCCTGGGTAAAGAGCTCCAAGAGATAAAGAAAGATAAGATAAATGAACGAAGTTAAACTGGCAAATCCTGCTCCGCTTGGCCTTATGGGCTTTGGAATGACTACTGTACTGCTGAATATCCATAATGCCGGCTTTTTCCCTGAGATAAGCCCTATGGTATTGGCTATGGGTTTGTTTTATGGCGGTATTGGACAGGTTGTTGCCGGTATTCTCGAGTATAAGAAAGGTAATACCTTTGGCCTGACAGCATTTAGCTCTTACGGCTTATTCTGGCTAACCTTGGTAGGCCTGGTCCTTATGCCAAAGATCATTCCTGGCCTGGAAGGGACACCTCAGTCATTTATGGGGTGCTATCTGGCAATGTGGGGTATTTTTACATTCTTCATGTTTATTGGTACTTTTAAGGCTAATCGTGCTTTGCAGGTGGTTTTTGGCTCGTTGGTAGTGCTATTTGCATTGCTGGCGGTTAAGGATTTTACTGGTAATGAAATGGTAGGAAAAGTTGCTGGTTTTGAAGGCATATTCTGTGGAGGAAGCGCTATTTACCTGGCAATGGCGGAAGTGCTAAACGAACAGTTTGGACGCAAGATTCTTCCGATAGGTGAGGTTGTCTGATCTCTTTAGTGAGAAAAGTTTAAAATTAAAAATGGCTTTCGATTATATAGTCGAAAGCCATTTTTGCTATACGTATAATGTGATTGGTCCTAATTAACCTTCGATTGCCAGATCGCTTTTGGTTCTATCACCATTGCAATAGCACCGTCACCCATTATGGCCGAAGCAGTGAAGATATCGCTTTGTACGTTAAGACCTTTGACTTTGTTCAATACAACTCGCTGTACACCAACGGCATCATCAATATGTAAGGCCACTAGCTGTTTTCCTGTGTCAAAGGTTACCAGACAGACCATATCATCAGCACTATATGTATATTCATATGGCGAGAATGGTCTGATCACGCTCATTAGCTGATTTCTGCGTTTGACACACATGCCTTTGCCTGTTACGCAGTTTATCTTACTTTCAGGTAATCTGAAAACTTCATGTATATTTTCCATAGGTAAAATATACTGGTTATTGTCTATTCGTACCACGTATCCGGTGATGATCTGGGTCATAACCGCTTGAGGTAGCTTGATAGTAAAGACAGTACCGTGGCCAGGAGATGTTTCTATTGATATTTTCCCGCCGGCATCTTCAATATTTCTCTTTACAACGTCCATTCCGACACCACGTCCTGATATTTCAGTAACAGTGCTGGAAGTGGTAAGGCCGGGCAGAAAGATAAGTGATTCTTTCTCTTTTGGTGTTAGTTCAATACCGGGATCAAGTAGATCCATGGAAATGGCTTTTTCCATTATGCTGTTAAAGTCAAGTCCGCCTCCATCGTCAGATATAGTAAGTATAACATTATCTGATTTAAGAGAAAATTCTACGGTAATCCGTCCTTCTTCGGGTTTGCCGCAGTCAATTCTGGTTTCAGGGCTTTCAATACCGTGGTCGGCTGCATTTCTTATGATATGTATCATAGGGGCATCAAGTATTTCGATCAGCCTTTTATCAATAAGTGTATCTTCGCCGACAAGCTGAACTTGTATTTTTTTACCTTTGGTATTTGCAACGTCACGTACGATTCTCGGTACTTTCTGCATAAGACTGGAAACAGAGATCTTTCTGATTTCCATTACACTGTCATTTAACCTTTCAGATAGCTGATAGAATGTCTCATTTATGCGTTTTAACTGTTTTTGCAGTTCATGCGTATCTTTGCAGGTTGCAATCTTTTTGTTAAAATTATTATACATTTCCCTGACAACGATGAGCTTGCCAACACTTTCAAGAAAATGGTCAACGCTATGCTCTGAGACACGCATCGTCCGGCTGCTTTCGAGGTTTTCATGTTCTTCCTCTTCTTCTTTAGCCTCACTCTTATATCGTTTGACCAGCAGGGCGTTTATCTCGTCTTGAGTAAGCTCGAATCTGTCAGTTGAAGTGAAGTCATAGCTGTCTTCGGGATTTATTTCGGAGTCGGTTTCCTCGCTTTTATCTGGTATCTGACCAATTACTTCGTCTAGCTTGACGAATTGTTCTTCGATAATCTCAGCTAGAAACGGCTCAAAACCTAGAGATGAAGTAATGTTCTTGTATTGTTCCAGAGCTTCTTTTATATATTCTTCCGCTGGAGTGTTTTCACAGTTTGTGCTTATTGTATTCAGCAGTTCACCGACGTTATCCGATTTTTCCTGATTCAGGGCACATTCCATAGAACCGGTGAAAATATTACGTATATCCTGCATTGCCGCAGAAACTATTTGGCGAGGACTGCTACCACTTGCCTCTTCATGATCAAGTTTGGATATGATTGATATTACGTCAGTCAGGTCCTGTGCGTGTTTGCCGGAAAGGCCTTTGATCTCAGACTGAATTGAATTAAGTTTTTCCAGAATAGCCGCAGGTTTAAATGATTGATCCAGTGCCTGGTCTCTGTGTTCTTCCAGTTCACGAAGGGTTGTATTGTACTTTTCTGTTATGCCGTCTAACTCATCGCCTCCGTCACGTACGTTTTTGAGGATCTTTTGTATCAGGTCAATGCATTTGATGAATATATTGGTAAGTTCTGGAGTAATGACGTTTTTGTTATTAAGTGCACAGTTGAGTACATCTTCAGTTGTGTGTGCCAGCTTTTTACCGTCAGATAAACCAAAAAATGAACAATTACCTTTCGCTGAATGGATAGGGCGAAGAATGGAATTGATAAGCTCATGATCCTCAGGCGACTTTTCAAGCTTGATCAGCTGATTTTCAACTACGCTTATCTCTTCGAGTGTGTCGTCGACAAAGGTATTAAAAAGCTCAGGATCGATTTTTCTTTTATCACTCATGTGTAATAGTGGCTATCCAGTTCATGATTATTATTATTTTACGCCTGACTAATAAAAACGAGCTTATCATCAGACATGATTTAATCGTCATAAGCAATACCTTAATTGAGTAGTTTTATAATGAATATATGCTTTTTTTCAGTAGTATACGCCCGATAATTGGTTACAACCAAGCAAATGGTATTATTGCATCTGGTTTGGGAGTTGTATGTGGATTAGACACCTAAACTCAGGGAAGTTATTGTCCGATACACATTATTAGGAATAATGTAGTAAATAGCGTGTATTAAGCCGTAAAACGGCATTTGGATGCTAATATGAGCGATACAGCAGTATTATTGACAATTTGTGCAGGGTTATCGGCAGCCTGGCTGCTTTTTATGGCTGCTATGGCCGGCAGGATGAACCAGCTGGAAAAATCGTATAAAGCCAAGTTGCGTTACGATCATAGAATGGCTGATATTGAGAGCTTAAAGGCAAATAAACAGACAGGTGGAGTGGAAGCTGTTTAGTGGGTTAAGTTGTTTTAATATAGCGATTTAGTTAGTCTTGTTTTTATTGTAATTGACTATTATTGTCAAAATTCCATGTTTTTTCTATAAATAATGCTGTATTTGATTGTGAGTATTTACTGGTAGATAGTTCATATTCTAAGCATATCTTTTAATTATCATTTTTCTCAAATCGCTTCAGTCTGTTCTGGTGTTTTTTTTGTTTTTTTCAGCAATTTCTTGCGAATTTGTTCTTCTGAATATATTATCGGTCGTATAATGTACTTTATGTTGCGACAGAGGTTTAAATGTTATTCTGTACGATATGATCTATGAGAACAGCTAAGAAAAACAATAAAACTGTTTCGTTCCTGATAAACAGGTATCGTCGGATAATATATTCTGCCAGATTACTGAGGTCTACTCTATTATGGCTGGTATTGTCGGTGTTGTTGTTGTTAGTTATTTTTCAGGCCGATAACTATTTTCAGCTACCGGGTTCATGGCGTTTAGTGTTGTTGTTAGCATATCTGACAGTAGTTATCTGGGGGCTGATCAAGACTGTTCTACTGCCATTTATGTGGAAAAAGAATCTGGATGCAGTTGCTCTGGAGTTGGAAAGTTATTGTGGCCTTGACGATAATTTGCTAATAAACTCCCTACAGTTTGAAAATAGAAATACAATAAATGGGCCGTTGAGGCTTAGACAGCTGGAAAAGCCTTTCGCTGACACAGCGGTCTCCACGGCAATCGCCTATGCCCGGGATATTAATTCAGGTGGATTAAGGAATTATAAGGCGATTTTTTGGACGGTAACAGCTTTATTTGCAGTTGGTGCTTTATGGGGAGGCTATTGCTACAGTTCGCCACGATATGCCGTGAATGCGTTAAGCAGATTCTTTTCTCCATTATCAGATATCCCACCGGCAGGGAAAGCGATAGTTTCCGTTATGCCCTCAGATAGTATTTCTGTTGTTCAGGGTGATGATCTGGAGATACAGATAATGGTAACCTCGATGGTAGATGGGTATCAGCTCACGAAATATCCAGATATAGTTTCAAAAGAGAACTGTGAGTTTATCAAGACAGATTCTGCAATGAGCAGTGACCCTTCTTTTTCGACTGTTCCGGTGAGTGCTATGACTGATGATCTGTTTACATATACCTACAGGTTTAGGAATATTCAGAATGATTTTGCTTTTCGTGTGTTCGCCGCAGATACCTGTAGTAGATCGGTTGCGGTAAAAGTGGATAGGATGCCTAGAGTGGTAAAGGTATCGTTTGATGTTGTGATGCCGGAGTATACGGGAAGGGGAGTTGAAAATCGCCAGCTTTCAGAGAAAAACAATGCCTTATTAACCGGCTCCAAGGTTGAGCTCCATTTTAAACTGGATAGACCGGTAGCAAAGCTTAGCTTTGAGTTGGGCGAAATGTTGGTTGAATGCGATGGTAGTGATAAAGAATGGAAAGGTAACTTTGTATTTGGCCAATCGTCAGTCGTAAAAGTTTACGGTGATTATCTGCCTGTTGACAGGCAGGTGAAATTGGGCGAATACACTCTGGTGACAGCAAGCGATAACTCGCCATCAGTAGAGTTTGGCGTTGATACCCTGAATATGCTTTGTGACCCCGGCAGCAGGTTGAATATCCCTGTTCGTATTTTCGATGATTATGGTGTCAGGTTGTTTGGTGTGACAATGGAAAAGTCTGGCAGTATGCAGGCAGCAGAAGTGCTTAAATCAGTTATCTATCCGGGGCCGCCAGGTAATCTTGCAAATGACGAAAATATACTTCTTAGCCTTGATTCGGGCCGTTTTATGCCAGGGGATAGCTATATACTGAGAGCATCATGTGAAGATTTTTGTCCAGATAGTAAAGCCGGCGAGGCAAGACCTCTAGTAATTACGGTTAGAGGGCTTGATGAAATTCTACTTTCGTCGGAGTCTGAATTTTCAGCAGCATTTGAGTTGCTCGATAAGGCTATTGTTGCACAGAAAGCTGCAATTAGTGCTGGGCGAAACATATCAGCTAACATAGAGGATATCATTACCGAAGATTGGGATATGTCGCGTAAAAACCTTGAAGGTCAGCGTGATGGCTTGCTAGCTGGTCAACAGCAAGTTGGCGTGGACTTGGCGGCGGCTTATGATGCGTCCCCAGAACCAAAGCCAGATTTTGCACATGAGATCGATCAGCTGAACTCTGGCTTGCAGCAGCGTGTATTGAGTAAGATCGTTGTTCTGGCAGCTCAGCGTAATCCCGACAGGGATATTTCTGTATTGTCATTACAGGCAATAGCGGAGTTACAGCAGTTTATGCTCGACCGGTTAATTGCTATAAGGACAGGTATTGCCAGAGCAGATGAAAAGAGTCTGATAGTCGCTCAGGGTGAAAATACAGAAGCAGATGAAACTATTACTGAGACTTTGGACGACGCAGTTGCAGATTTAAAGGTGGAATTGGATAATTTTGTAACCAGTCAGCAGCAGATAATGAATAAACGTGATATGCTTTCTGGTACTCCTGCCGAAGATTTGGCTTTCGATCAAATAGATGACCTCGACGGCTTAGCTATCGATCAGTCTCGTCTGGCTGAGCTGCTTAATAGTGTGGTGAACGATTTCACTAATCTCGATCTGCAGGATTTTGCTGATCCTGCTATGGTGGAGAATTTAAGCAGTATTTACCAGCAGGCAGATGAACTGGCCGATGCTGTCAGACAGGCGGCAGAAGACAGACTCTCTCGTATAGATGCTTACCGTCTGGAGACGGAAACTGTTGAGCTGGCAGAGGAAATATTGATCAATTGCGAAGCTGTACTGGATTTTTATGATAGTATTCAGTTTATTGCAGAAATACCAGAGGATCAGCAGATATTTGCTCCGCTGGCCGAGCTGCCGGATGAGTTGGTTGATCTGGTCGGCGATCTTGTAACTACTGAAGCGGAGATGGCAGAAGATGTTGAAGATATTGGCAGTTATCTGAATTCTCTGGATCATACTGCCGGGCCGGTTTCTGATGGTACGATAAGCAGTACCAGTGCCAAGGGTGTAACAGGTGACCAGAAACCTGAGGATAATATTATTCAAGGGCGATCTGGAGCTGGGCGATCTGGTATGTCAGAAGGGCAGATGGTGGAGGCATATGCCAAAGATCTTCAGGATAATGAATATGGTCTTAGAGAGCGGATAAGTAATTCGCCATTTGAGAGTGGCAGAGTGGAAGATGATGATGTCGGAGCTCAGACCGGCGGTAGTGGGTTGGGTAAGCTAACTGATGGTGCTACCCATTTTGGGCTTGGAGGCAATGTGCCGCCAGCTCTGTTACGGCAAATGGCGGCAGTGGCCAAAACTCAGCAGTCCGTTTTATTGCAGGCTCGTCAGCTTTTACCTAAACTGGACCGCTATAATCTTTCAACTGTTGAGCTTGAAGCTGCCATAGATTATATGGAACAAGTCGACAAGACGGCAAAAGGTGAAAAAACTGGTATTGGTTTGAAAAGGGCTTATAATAGCAGCCTTGACAGCCTTAAAAAATCACATTTTACCGTCGGGGATATGGTTAAAACCAGATATATTCAGTCTGTGGCAGGAAATGAGCGTATGCGGCTTGACGGCAGACAAGAGCAGGTTCAATATGAGGGGTATGATGATATGATAAAAGCATATTTTAAGGCTCTGGCACAATAAGCCGAAATATATAGTATTAACAGCTATTATTTCATTTAATGATAGAATAAGTAGATAATGAGAAATATTGCCCTGGTTGGCTTGTATATTGTCCCATTTCTTTTTGATAATATAAGTAAAGGTGGCGATTAATGCCTCAACGTTTTTATGACAGAATTATTCGTGTTGTCGGTAGAGATGATTTTCGGCCGACAGGTGTACATACTTTGGCCAGAATACTAAAGGTTAAGGAAGAAGAGAGTGAAATATTCAGGCAGGCGGTCAAGGATCTCTCTGAAAAACTGGCAATTTTAGTTGATGATAAAGGGCGTATTAGTCCGCCGCCACCGTTAAAACGTGTGGTTGGAAGATTTGAGACTACTCGTCGTGATTTTGGTTTTATCCGTCCTGAAATCCGCACAGCTGCGGGTGATGTTTTTGTGCCTATGGAACGGGCTATGGACGCTTGCAATGGGGATAAGGTAGTTGCCCGGGTTAGCAGGAGAAAAGATCGTGGCGGCAAGGCACGTTATGTAGGAGAAATATTCGAAGTTTTGGAGCGGGCCAGTCGTCAGTCAGCAGGTACTTTGATAAAGAAAGGTAAGCTGTGGTTCGTCAAGCCAGATGGTGCAAAGGATAATGAGCTTATTAGTGTGGATGATCCTGGTGCCAAGAACTGTAAAGAGGGTGATAAGGTCAGTGTTGAGCTGGTAGCTTTTGGTGATAAGGAATTTTTCGCTCATGGAGTTATTCTTAAAAAGCTTGGCAAGTCTGGAACCCCGTCAGCAGAACTCAAGAGCACGCTTGCCAGATTTGGTATCAATGATAAATTCCCTCGTGCAGCAATGAATTCTGCCAGAAAGTCGATCGATAGTTTTGACCCGCAGGGGGAGATAGATAAAGGATTACGGGAAGATCTGCGTAATGAGGTTATAATTACTATTGACCCAGAGACCGCCAGGGATTTTGATGATGCGATCAGTCTGAAACATCATAGTAATGGGCATTGGACTCTTGGTGTACATATCGCAGATGTTAGCCATTTTGTAGAAGCAGGTTCAGCTTTGGATGATGAGGCATATGAAAGAGGTACGAGTGTATACTTGCCAGGTTATGTAGTACCTATGCTGCCAGAATTGCTTAGTAATGGTCTTTGTTCTTTGCAGGGCGGGCAGGAACGATTTGCCAAGACGGCTTATATTGAGCTGGATTCTGTTGGCGAAGTAGTTAAGACATGGTTTGCTAATAGTGTAATATGTTCAACTCAGCGGCTTACCTATGAAGATGCTGACCGTATTCTTGCTGGAGAAAAGAGCCCGGATATCGATGAGCGGGCAATTGCACTAGTGAAGCTTATGAATAAGCTGGCCAAAGTTATATTTAAGAGACGTGAAAAGGCTGGTATGCTTCGGCTTGATATTCCAAGGCCGGAGCTTGTCCTGAGTGATAGCGGCAGGCCGATAGATGCCCGACCAGAAAGTGATACTTTTTCACATACTATTATCGAAATGTTTATGATCGAAGCTAATGAGGCGGTAGCTCGTTTACTTGATGTTTTAAACGTAGAGTTTTTACGCCGTATTCATCCTGAGCCAGATACCCTTACTTCAGGTGTGATGGTACAGGTACTTAAACAATGTGGTTATGAGGTTCCGAAAAACATTGATCGTTTTGGTCTGCAGAAGCTTCTGGAAGATGTGCTTGAACAACCAGAGTCTAAGATCATAAATATAGCAGTTCTTCGCAGTATGCAAAAGGCTGAATATCGTGCCGCCCATATAGGGCATTATGCTCTTGCCAGTGATTTTTATTGCCATTTCACCAGTCCGATAAGGCGTTATCCGGATCTGATGGTTCATCGTTTATTTAATGATTATGTTACCGGCAAGTTAAATAAAAATAGTGCTTCCAGTTATCCTGGTTATGAAGAAGTTGATCAGCAGGGTATTCATTGTTCTGAACGTGAACGAAATGCTGAGGCAGCGGAGAATGATTTAAGAAGCTATATGATGCTTCAACTGCTTGTTGGTAAAATTGGTGAAGATCTGCCTGGTATTGTTACTAATGTTAACAATAATGGTATTTTCATTGAGCTGGATAATTATATGGTTTCCGGCTTCGTAAATGAAAAGGCAGTGAAAACATTTGCTAGAGCAAAAGCCGGCAAGCTCGGTAAGGTAAATAAGCTGAAAGATAATAAACGTAAGAGCCGCAAAAAGATTAAACATCTTGAACGTTCACCGCTTTCAGATGCTTGTCCGTTCATATTGGGCGAACAGGTAAAGGTGAAGCTTGTAGATATAAATCTGGAAGCAAGAGAGATTATTCTTGATATAAGTCCAGAATAATAGTGACTTGTATTGAGAGTTGTTATCTGTTTTAGAACGAAAAAGGTATGAGTACTACACTCATACCTTTATTTATAATAAACTGAATACCAGATAGCTTTTTTTGAGAACGGAATTGATCACTTTTGATGATTTCTCAGTTATTTCCTGGGTTTTCTCATATATTTCCCGGGATTCTTTATATTGCTCCTGATAAGGTAAGCTGGTTATTTGTCTATATGGGAAAGTGGTCAACTGGTATAGAACCGCCATTTGTGGGTTAGATATAGTTGGCATGTTATTATTATCAGTTGAATTTGTATAATTGCTATGAGTCTGAGTAGCGGTTTGTGCCAGAGTGTTATCTGTTTGGATTGTGCTATTATTATTGGTTTTGTTCAGATTCACATAAACGGAAAAAGAAAGCATGGCGGCAATAAACATAACAGCAGCCATTGCGAACTTATTGTTGTAACGCACTGTTGGGTACTTAATATTTATACTGAAGCTTTGACTAGCTTTTTCGTCTATATGGCTGCTTATGGATTCGTTAAGTCTGTCTATGTTATAATAGCCAATATCGGTGCCAGGGATACAGCTCATGGCGTTTTCCATACGCTTTAGCTTTTCGTAATATGCCCTGCATTGCCGGCATTTAGCTATATGCTTCAGGGTTTGACTGGATAATTCTATTTCGCTGTCTAGCTCATTAGATATCCTGTATCTGAATACTGCACAAAACATATATATATCCTTTCAGGCATAAATTGTTATTGATGCCGGAAATTAATATTTTCAAACTACCTAAAAGTAGCTTGAATTTAAATAATTATAAACTTAAAGCATTTTTGCCAGCTTGGCCCGGGCTCGATGTAAAGAAACCTTTACGCTGACCTGGCTTTTGCCGGTAGTTTTAGCTATTTCTTCAATAGACTGATTTTCAACGTATTTCAGCCACAATAAATTATAATGATCTGGTTTGAGCTTTGCAGCCGTCTGCCAGAGTATTTCTTTTTGTTCTTCACGGATCAGGTGGTCAATTGCTGTTGTAGTACATTGACTACGGCAGTCCAATATTTCATCTTCAACAGCGATAGGCCTTTTTTTTCGAAAATGATTTTGTGTAAGCCTTATCGCAATTGTATACAACCATGTCGAAAAGCTGTATTTTGGGTCATATTTTTCAATATTCTGCCAGGCACGAACAAACGCATCCTGAACAATATCCTCTGCACATTCCAGGCTGCGTGTTTTGGTATATATGAATTTTAAAACTTTTTCACTATACCTGTTGACCAGCTCGTCAAAGGATAATCTACAGCCGTCACAAGCCTGCAAGGCAAGCTCCTGATCGCTTAAAAACGATATTTCCGAAGAATTATTAATTTTTACAGGCATTTCCAGATAAAACCAGCAGTCTCCCGATCATCTATCTACTTAACTGATGGTTTTCCTTGTATAACTATTGACCATGTTTTTATCCTTCAACTGGAAGTATTAAACATGATCTGTTCAAAGCCTCAGCGTGACACGCTATGGCAGTATATTATCATACATTAGCAATTCTGTGTTTCCAAACTATATTACAGGCAAAAGGTGGGGGAAGTTACATTTTTTCTTGTAATAATCGATAGCGATTATTAGTAATAGATTTATTATCGAGCCTTATTGACATTAGTGTGTTATATGTTGTATAATTGTACGTAAAGGTTACTAGTTAAGGTTAAAGAGACATAAATGTTGGAGACTTTGAAAAAGTGAAAGAATTGAACTATAAACAGTGGATGGTAGAAGGAGCTCAGTACCAAAAGGCTGGTTGTTCCTATAATAAAGACAAGTTTACCCCAGTAATTGCGTATAATGTTTTGTCAATGTCTCTGGAATCATATTGTATGGCTATTATGGATAAACATAACTATTTGCCGGAAAATCATACTTTTTACGATCTGGTAGATGGGTTAGAGCGAGTGATATCACTTGATATTGAGCTAAAAGGCAGGATACTTGAGCTGGCACAATATCAGGAAATATGCTCTGTAGCAGCATTTAAGATAGCATCTCCTGACGATATGGTTATTTCAGAATTCAGAGAAGTGATATCCATAGTTGCGGCTTTGGCTGAAAAAGAGTGTGCAGCTTAATTTGATGGTTATCTAACTGTTATTAAATAGTTTATGTTAAAATGAAGAGCTAGCTAATACTATTGTTGAGCTTGCGTGTTAAGCGTTAGATTTAAACGAAAAAAGAGTGATATTTATACCGCAAATATCACTCTCAGCTATTTTCCCGTTTGAGGGTATTTTATTTATTCCAGTTCATCATCGTCATTGCTGCCGCAAACAGAGAATGTTCGATTGTCGGCTTGTATGCTGAACAGGCACTTTTGTAATGTAGCTCTTGATTTCCGATCTATTTGGTCATTAGTCAGAAGCTGGTTAGCTTCCAGGATAAGTTTTCTGATATATTCCGGGTCAAAATTCATAGTCATTTTTTTATCCTCAATCAATAGGTATATCTTAACTTCTGAACTATGTCTTCCATCATTAGAATCGGCATATCTGTTGTTATGGTTAATATTGGTAAAAAAAATATAATAGTGTTTGTGGTGTGTCTTTTGTAAGTGTTTTAATTTTATGTATTTAAGTGGATACTAGTCTTTTGTGTTACCATGATGGTCGTATTATTATTGGACTTTTATGGATATTTTTGTTCATTTCTGTTAAAATATTTGCCTGAATAGCGGTGTTTCAGGGGATACTATTCGAGTATAATACCTGTCTGGTAAAAGTCTTCTGTATCAGTAACAGGATTTTCTTATTTATCAAATTATAAAATGGTTCTTGAAAATTGGGGTGGAAGGTTTTCCCGGAATAGGCCGGAGGATAAAGCAGGATTATTGAGGTTGAGGGGGGATTAAAGTCGGTTTGGCGACTATCCCATATATAATATGACACAAAAAGATGAAAAAATAAGTTCGAGTCCGAATTCATTGTTCAGGCTTATACTATGTGTTTTTTTTGCCGCGTTATTTGTATTACCTGCCTGGCAGTTGGCTATGTTGTTTATGCCAGAGGATTGTAATTGGCAGCAGGTGATCGCATTTAACACAGCTGGAGAACAACCGCTAAAATGGCAGGCGGAAGATGCACTTGATTTTGAACTGTTGCGATTTCGTAATATTGCTAATCGTAGGTATCCTGAAATTGCCCGATATCTGAATTATTCTCATTCTGCCGAAGAGCTCGAAGTGACCCTGTGGCTCAGGGTTTCTGAAGAGTATCTGGGTGAGGATGAACCTTTATTTACAGAACAGTTTTCTGCTTTTATTACTGATGTAATTGAAGAAGCCAAATATTGGGCGATGGAGAATAATAGTTCGGGAGATTCATCACGCAGCAGGCTTAATAAGTGGGTAGATGAAAATGAAGAAAAGCTAAGAGCTCTAGATTTACGTAAAAAACAGATGCAGCTTGAGATTGATTCTTGTGAACAGTCTATTATTGTATTGCAATATGAGTCGGGTATCCATAAAGTCTTGCCTGAAGGCATGGCCGAGAGTTTTGATAAAGATTTAGATCTGGATGGTCTTAAGGCTGAACTTAGAGAGCTAGATGAAAAACAGAAGCTTCTTGACCGTGAAGCAGCTAGTGCAGTAAAAGATGAAGAACTAAGAGCGATAGACAGTAAGCGAAATGATGTTTTTGTAAAGCGTCAAGACCTGATTGCCAAAATCGATAGGGCTGATAATATTGTTAGCGATGCCTTAAGTAGCCAGAATAGACTGGAAGAATCTGCTGAAGAGCTGGCAGAACAAATGAAAAGGGCGAAAGAAAAGTATAATTCAGCTAAGTATAAAATGAGTATGCTGGATGGACAAATATCAGACGTAAAGTATGATATAGATTTTATGAAACAGTTTATACCTGTTGAAGTAAAAAGCGTTATTGGAACTTCTTCTGATGTATTATTAACACAAGTTGGTAATATATGTCTGACACTTAAAAAGCCAATTGCTGAAATTAAGTATTATAAGTCAGTTAATATGCTGCAGAAACTAGCCGTTTGTCTGGCAGGCTGTTTCGGTTGGGCATTGGGGCTGGTTGTATCGCGTGTTGGTAGAAGGAAACCTGCGACAGTTTTTGAAGATAATATCGAAGATTGCAGTGGGGAAGAATATGGCGAATTCGAGCTTTCCGGCGAAGAGAAATGCCTTCTGGCTGAAGATGAAAATGATATACTGAGAATTACAGTAGATGAGGAAGATGAGCAAGATGAGTCTATAACCAGCCTGGAAGAATTAGCAAATTTGAACGGTTTTGAAAGCTGGTGGGTTGAATCCTATGATAAAATAGCTTTTAAGCTGTCCGAAAATATCTCAGCTATGGCTGATGGTATTATTGTTTCTTCTCTTAATAAGGCTGTTTTATCTCCGCGTTTTATCGTTAATCTTTCGATTTCTCTTGCTTTGAATGGAAATAAGGTGCTTCTTGTTTCTGCTTCTGACGATATGGCCCTGGAGAATATTTTTGCTGATTTTGCACAGCAGGATGAACCAGAGCCTTTGATAGATAAACCGCTTTCTAATAAGCCTGGTTTTTGGGACTGTTTGAGGAGTGATATGCCTTTTGCTGGTTTTGCCAGTGAGAGTCCGCTGGAAAATCTCAGGTTCCTTCATGCCGGTTCGCGGAATTCTGAAGAAGTTATAAATAATGAATTTAACAACAATTCTGATTATGCCGAAGTAAATTATGATACAGATTTTGATTGTATTTTGATATATTTACCAGAATTGCTGGTTGGCGGTATAAATAGTTTTGAAAACCAGTTAAAAGATGGTCCTATAACCAGCCTCATTAGCCAGTTTAGAAATATTGCAGTAGTTGACTTGAAGGAAAAACCAACAGCTAGAAAGCAGACTGCATTAAAGAAAGCACTTAGCAAATTTGGATGCTCGCTTATTGAACTGTAAAGCATCGCAAGACGTATGAGAATTACGTCTGAGTTCTTTAATTGTTTTGCCCGTATTGGAGTTTTTTATGATAAAAAAGATATCGTTAATAATACTTTGTTTTGGTATATGTTTACTTTTTACAGGCTGTGATAAGCTGACATTAACAAAAGGGCAGACATTTAGCCGAAAGGTGAAAATTGTTAGTAAGTTTAATATGTCAATTTTCAATAATGTTGACGATAAAACGGCTGAGATGGTCGTGGCTTGTGAGGTTACAGATATTGATAACAGTGGTAACGCAATTGTTCGGGCTACGGTAGATAAGATTGAGGCAAAAATAGTTACTATGGGCTATTTATTCCAGTTTAGTACAGATAAGCCAGAACTAAATACCAAAGAAAGTACTCGTCCCGAGCTTCAGGAAAAGTATGTTAATATATTCAGTCCTCTGGTTGGTAAATCATATACAGCGGTTGTTGACAAAGATGCAAGAGTTATCGAGTTGAAGGATATTGACCCGGCGATATTGAAATATGCCAAAGCTGTCACAGACGATAAGATAAGTGGTAAGAATCAGGCTATATTATTACTATCTGAAACGATGCTTAAAGAGTATGTCTCGCCAGGTATATATAATGGAACACCAGAGGATAATGGCAGTGGTGAAAAAACTGTAGCTTCTGATATAGTTGCTCCAAGCCTGCCTGTTATTCCTGTTACACGTAAAGTTGTTGAAGCTGGTAAAATGGCGGCCTCTACTGCTAAGTGGCCAGAGGGTACGGTTAAAGTTTACTATGCTACATCTGCTGATAAGCTTCCAGAGAAGTTTTCTTCTGATGAGGTAGTTCCTGTAATATATGATAACTATAAGTCGGCAACTCATGCTGCTGTTGCTTTATGGGGCAATGGATGTGTGGGGTATTCCAAGAGCGGTGATTTTGTCAAGATGGTTGAACGTACTTTTATTGAGGTTAGTTCAAATCGTCTAGCTAACAAAAACGAGAGTTCAGGAAAGAACAAAAAGCGTAAAGTACAGATGTACTATATAATTGACAAGACAATAGAAAATATTGACTAATTTCTTTAACCATATTATATTAGATGATTAAAGTGATAAATTAGGTAAAATCATTGCCTTTTCCGGCACAAAAATGAGAACTAGGAGACCAAAATGAATAGAATAATGCAATTGCTTGTGGTAGCTTCAGTTATGGTGTTTTTTATAGCTGGTTGCGGACCTGTTGTTTCATATAATTTACAACCTGGTTATACAGACACTATTTCATATACCAAGCACACAACCAATAGGGTTTGGGTTGAAATGAAGGATAAGGAGCCTTCAGAGACTGGCCGGAAAAATATTGACCTTGAATATAATGTAACACGTGAAATACAAAGTGTAGAATCAGACGGCTCATTGAAGGTTAAACTGACTTTTAATAAGTTGTCTTTGGAAATGGTTAATGTTGGTGGTGGTAAGGAAAAGAAAAACTACTATATCAGTGAATCTGGTAATACTAAATCATCATGGAGAGGTGAGCCTTCGGTTGCTGGAAAATCTGTTACCGTCAAGATGTTAAATGACAGCTCAATTGTTTTTGAAGATCTGGCAGAGTTGAGAACTTCGCTGAAGCTTACAGATGGTGATAATAGTACTGTTGCTGCTCTTATCAGTGAAAAAGAGCTTAAAAAGGTATTAGAGAGACCTTTCCTGGTTAATTGTCCAAAAGGTAATATTGCAGCTAAAAGCTGGGATAGTATTGAACCAATACCTGATTCAATGCTGAATACCAAAGCATTGAGAATGATCTATTCATCTGCCGGCGAAAATGCCGAAGGTGATTATGTATTTAACACAGATATTGAGCCATTATATACTCTGCCGGAAGGAATGGAAGAAGCTCCAGCAGGTGACCCATTCCGCCAGATATTGAAGGATCGTAGTGATCTGCAGGAGCCAGAAGTGGAGTCTGAAGCAGTTCTTGATCCTGAGACTGGCCTGGTAACCAAAGATATGCTGAACGTTACTTATCTGATGATCGTTGATGGAAACAAACTATTCCCTGACCAGCAGAAAAATAGCAAGGCTGATGCCGGTATGATGTATATAGAAATAAAGATAAATGAAGATTACGAGATCAAATAATAAGATGAATCCCAGAACTATAAAAATAGAAAGAAATACCACAGAAACCCAAATAAGCCTGACATTGAATTTGGACGGGCAGGGGCGTTACGAGTTAGAAACTGGTATTGGTTTTTTTGACCATATGCTCAGCCATCTGGCAAAACATGGCAGGTTTGATATTTCTTTAAAAGTTACTGGCGATCTGCATATTGACGACCATCATACGGTGGAAGATGTTGGTATCTGTCTCGGTCAGGCTCTAGCTAAGGCTTTGGGCGATAAGCGTGGCATAAGCCGCTATGGCTCATCTTCAGTTCCGATGGATGAGGTCTTGGCAAACTGTGCAATTGATTTGAGCGGTAGGCCTTATCTGGTCTTTAATGCAGATTTTCATTCTGATAAGATTGGAACATTTGATACTCAGCTTGTTGATGAGTTTATGAGAGCTTTTACCAATAATGCTCTTATGAATCTACATATTAATGTGCCATATGGCACAAATGATCATCATATTGCTGAGGGTATTTTTAAGGCCCTTGGTCGTGCTCTGGCTATGGCTGTATCTAAAGTGCCGGGTTCAGATGACATTCCAAGTACCAAGGGTGTATTGTAGTTGGGGTAGATTATGTTATTGATAGCCGGTGGATGTGTTTCACCGGCTTTTTTTACATATTTGGGTATGGAGGTATGGTATGAATAAGGCTGCTCAGCTGAAAGTATTGAATATCATTCTTGCGAGTTGTTTGCTAGTTCAGGCTGTTATGGTATTTGGGCATGATTTTATCCCCAGGGAAGTATTTTTCCCCACCCATGTTTGGTGTGGAAGGCTACTTATTATAATAGGTATTATTCACCTGTTTTATAACTGGGGATGGGTAAAGAAAAACATCTTAAAATATGGTAAATAAAATGCTATTTGCCCGGTATTTATGAGTTTTTCATTCGTTGCTGGGCATATATTTTTTTTACTATCTCTTCCAGTCTGGGTTCGTGTACGGAAATGTCTTTTACCTGACCGGTTTTAAGTAGTTCTGGTAGAAGTTCTGCTGTCTCAGTTCTCGGTACTGCATAGCTCCAGGTATAGCCGGAGATCAGTTGTGGTTCAAATCCGGATACTGGCTCAGGCTTTTGCGAGTTCTGATACGTGATCTCTACATTTTTATGAGCTGCATAGTTGCTACGCAGCATTTCCAGCGAGCCGTCATATATTATACTGCCATCATCAATAAAGATGATTCGTCTGCATAGTTCTTCGATATCATCCATATCGTGGGTGGTAAGAATGATAGTGATATTTTCCTGTTCATTCATCTTCTTCAGGAACTTTCTGATCTCCTCTTTGCTAAGTGCGTCAAGACCGATTGTAGGTTCATCCAGAAAGATCACTTTTGGCTCATGAAGTAGGCTGGCTGCTATTTCGCATCTCATCCGCTGACCAAGAGAAAGTTTACGTACAGGGATATGCAGAAGTTCGTCTAGTCCTAGTATATCGCAAAATTCATCAAGTCTTTTGCGATACTGTGCTTCTGGAACCTCATAAATGGCACGGTAAAGGTTCAGAGAGTCAATTACCGGAATATCGTACTCTAGAAGGCTACGCTGGCCAAAGACCACACCAATATTATAAGTGTATTTATATCGCTGGGCGTGAGGGTTATAACCGAGTACACTTACAGAGCCAGAGGTTGGGTAAAGTATTCCGGTGAGCAGCTTGATCGTAGTGCTTTTACCGGCACCGTTTGGTCCTATATATCCAACAAATTCGCCAGCATCGATTGAAAAGTTGATGTTTTTTAAGATATCAACAGATTTGTTTTTTCTCCAAAACATTTTACGGAGCGTTTTCTGCCCTTTAACTGGAACTTCAAAACTTTTGGATATATTGTTTAGTTGTATTATTGGCTGCATTATTCTGTAAACTTTATTATTTTATTAGCCAGTTTGACTCATTTTGTGCTATATTGTGTTTGTTTACAATAGCTTATGGGTTGTAATACTGCTGGCGATTTTTTATTAGTATTGATACTATTAGGTTGTTGTTTATTGAGTATATATTTTACAGAAAATCATATAAAAAACTATTTATTAAAATGCGGTGTTACTCACTTTTTACAGGTATTATATATTGATATTGTTGGGGTTTGGAAGTTTGCTGTTAAATGTGCTATTGAAGTGACACATAAGTTAGTGTTGATTTTGGGGTATAGCTACGGATTCCAAATGTGGACCATGTCGCGAAGTTTGAGTTTAAAATGATATTGGTTGGACTGTATTTTATAGAATTGGATATTTAATGCCGATATGTTATTGGTAATAGTAACAGTTTATAGAAGTCCAGTATGAAATATCAATTGACTGAAATTCTCGATATAGATGAGCTTAGTCGCCTTTGTCAAAGTTTTACTGACATTAATGGCATTAGTACCGCCATTTTAGATAATGATAGTAATGTGCTGATAGGTACCGGCTGGCAGCCAGTTTGTACACAGTTTCATCGTGTTAATAGCCAGGCAAAAAAGCTTTGCTATGAGAGTGATACTGTTCTAGCCAGTCAAATCAAGCACGGTCAGAAGTTTAATATATATAAGTGTAAAAATGGGCTTGTTGATGTCGCAATGCCAATTATGGTTGGTGATGAGCAAGTTGGTATGTTGTTTATTGGTCAGTTTTTTGATGAAAAGCCCGATCTGGCTTTTTTTAAGAAGCAGGCAGATAAATATGGTTTTGATAAATCTACATATATGGCTGCGATTGCAACGGTTCCGATAATTGGAGAAGAACAGGTTCGTGCTAATATTACCTTTTTAGTTCAGCTAACAGAAATGATTGGTAGTTTGGGACTTAATAAACTTCACGAACTGGAAGGCAAGCAAAAAGTTGAAGAGGAAAAACTAGACCTTGAAAAAAATAATGAAAAACTGAGTCTGTCGTATCAGAAAGCCTATCACGATTTAGTTCAGGAAAAAGAACAAGCTCAGAAAAGAGACTATACCTATCGCATGTTATTTCAGAATCTGAAGTCAGGTTATGCATTGCATGAGATTATACTGGACGAAAATGGTTTACCCTGCGACTATAGATTTCTGGAAGCAAATCCCGCATTTGAAGAACTTACTGGATTAAGAGCCGATGATATCATTGGAAAAACTGTCCTTACTTTAATGCCTGATACTGAGCGATCCTGGATCGATACGTATGGTCAGGTAGCTATGACCGGTAAGGTTGTGAATTTGGAGAACTACAGTCAAGTTCTGAATAGATACTATCAGGTCACCGCTTATTCGCCGGAAGAAGGTAAATTTGCTACTGTTTTCTCAGATATAACCCAGCGTAAACAAGTTGAGGAGATGCGGAATAAATTTGTTATGTTGGTAAACAGTAGTAGCGAATTTATCGGTATGTGCGATTTAGACCTAAATCCGATCTATGTGAATCTGGCGGGTATACGTATGGTTGGGCTACCAGATCAGGAGGCCGCCTGCAAGGTGAAAGTTCAGGAATATTTCTTCCCAGAGGACCAGCAGTTCATTGCAGAGGAGTTTTTCCCGCGTGTTCTTCGTGAAGGAGAAGGCAGTGTTGAGATCCGGTTGCGTAATTTTCAAACAGGTGATCCTATCTGGATGTATTACTATCTGTTTAGCGTTAAAGATGATAGCGGTAAAAGTGTTGGCTGGGCTACTGTTAGCAGGGATATAACTGAACGTCGGCAGGCTGAAGAAGCTTTGCGCCGAAGTGAGGAAGACCTTAAGGAATCGCAGCGTATAGCCCATGTTGGAAGCTGGCGTTTGGATATTGCAAGTAACCAGGTAGTCTGGTCAGAAGAACTTTACAGGATGTATGGCCTTGATCCTGCTAGTCCTCCTCCGCCATATCCAGAGCACAAGAAGTTGTTTACTGAAGAGAGTTGGGGTAAGCTATCAGTGGCTTTGGATAATACTGCAAAAACTCAGATCCCTTATGAGCTTGAGCTTGAAACTGTTAGAAATGATGGATGTAAAGGCTGGATGTGGGTTTATGGTAAGGCTGTAACAGATGATAAAGGTGCAGTAGTAGGGCTTTTTGGCGCAGCACAGGATATAACAGATCGCAAGAACTATGAAGAGAAAATTCATAGGCTTAATACAGAGTTAGAGCAACGCGTTCAGGAACGAACAGAAGAACTCCGGTCAAAGAATGGTACTTTGGAGCATACTATAGCCAGGCTTCAGGAAACTCAGAGTCAGCTCATACTGTTTGAGAAGTTAACTGTTTTGCGTCATTTGGTGTCGGGTATTGCTCACGAGATCAACAATCCGTTGGGGGCGATAGATTCTTCTCGTGAGATGCTTAATATAAGCATAAACAAACTTGTTCAAAATGTCAGCCTAATAGCTCAATGGCTCAATGGCCCAGATGGCGGGCTTATATCAGAGTTGATACAGATGGCTGAACATAGTTCAGATATCGAAGCTGGCATGTCATCCCGTGAGAAGCGGGATATCCGTTCAGGTGTTATTGACTTACTCAATAGCAATGGAATAGCTGATGCTCATGAAGTGGGACTTTTGATGATGGACTTGAACGTATATGACAAAGTCGAGAGATTTATACCGCTTTTACGCCATTCTGATATAGTTGAAAAGTTGCATATTGTTAGATATATTATGGATTGTTATGTTGCCTGTAATAATATTAAAACTGCAGTAAGTAAGTCATCAAAGATAGTAAATGCTTTGGGGGGCTATGTTCGCAAGGGTGCTGACTGGCAGAATAAAAATCTGGCAGATATTAATGATGGTTTGGAAACGGTACTGTTGTTATTTCAGAATGCCTTTAAGTATTTTGTCAATCTCGAGCTCAATCTGGCCGAGAATCTGCCTGAAATAATGTGTTTTCCTGATCAGCTCAATCAGGTATGGACCAATATTATTCAAAATGCGCTACAGGCAATGAATAATAACGGCAAGTTAGCAATTGAAAGCAGATCTGAGGGTGATGGTGTCTTAGTTCGCGTTACCGATATTGGGTGCGGCATGTCGCCGGAAGTTAAAGCCAGGATATTTGAGCCATTATTCACTACTAAACCTGCCGGAGAAGGGTTAGGGCTGGGAATGGATATTGTTCATATGATCATAGTTGAAAGGCATCATGGGCGTATTGATATTGAAAGTGAACAGGGTAAAGGGACGACCGTATCTGTTTGGCTGCCGATTGGTGACTCTCAATAATTGCTATATTTTTCTGCATATTAAACTTCATGATAATTCATACATATTGGTCCGATATGACAAGGTTAATGTGTCTGTTGATTTAGAATAAGTATAGATTAATGACAGATTCATTTTACTATATTTAGCACTTAGAATATTGCCTAATTAGCTTTATCAAAGTCATATAACCTTTAAAATATGGTGTTTAGCTCTATTTTTGCAGATAAAGACTGTCCATATAAGTATATATAATCGTGTAGCTTAAATAATAAAAATAACTGAGGGCTTAATCATATTTGATTAAATGACGATAGAATAATTAGGACCAAGTTAAATGTGAAATATGGTAACAATGGCTCGGATAGTATGGGGAGTTATTATGTTTCATCTGTTTATATAAAAGAAGGTTCTGATTTTGGGGATTAACGAGCTTGTTGCCAGCTGCTAAATAATATGAGTATTATACAAAAAGTCTGGATAACTGTTTCATTTTGTATTTAACCATGTTATTATGATTAAAAGTTATTCGTATTCATTCTATATAGATAGTTCTCAAAACCTTTGGGCGGTAAAAGTGTAATTATGAAATACCATCTGACTGAAATATTCAATATTGAAGAGCTGTATCAGTTATGTGAGAGTTTCACTAATATCACTGGTGTTGTTACTGCTATATTAGACCTTGAAGGGAAGGTATATGTTGCTACTGGATGGCGTTCAATATGTACTAAATTCCACAGGGTTCATCCTGATGCAGCGAAGCTTTGCACTGAAAGTGATACTGCTTTGGCGGGCCAGCTTGAAAGCGGTCAGAAGTATAATGTATATAAGTGTAAAAATGGTCTAATGGATGTTGCTATGCCAATTTTTGTTGGTGATACCCATATTGGTAATTTTTTTACCGGACAGTTTTTCACTGAAAAACCAGATCTAGAGCATTTTAGAAGACAGGCTCAGAAGTACGGTTTTAACGAGCAGGAATATATGGATGCTCTGGCTGAAGTTCCTGTTTTTACTGATGATGAGATAAAAGCAAATATATCATTTCTAGTTCAATTGACAGAGATAGTTGGAAATATTGGGCTAAAGAATTTAGTAAGTAAGTCTCAAAATCAGCAGCTGCAAGCTGAGAAGCAGAATCTTAAAAAGGCTAATAAGGAATATCAGGAGCTAAATGAAGAATATTGTAGGATCAATCTTGAGCTAACTGAGGCTAAAGAGCGTATAGAGGAAAGCGAAGAGACCTATAGAATGCTTTTTGATTCTGTTAATGATGCGATCCTAACAGCTGAGATGCAGGAAGATGGATCATTGGGCAAGTTTATCATTGTAAATGATATTGCCTGTGATCGTTTAGGGTATACTCGTGAGGAACTATTGAATCTTTCGCCAGCTGACATAAACTCTGAACGAACCAGAATTACTTTGAATGCTCGGGTTCAAGAACTATTGATTAAAAAGCATTTTATTGCGGAAACGGAGCATGTTACCAAGGAAGGGAGAGTAATTCCAACTGAACTTAGTGCCAATGTTTCAAACTTTAATGGTAAAACATTAGTTCATACACTCGCCCGTGATATTACCGAGCGAAAGCAGTCAGAAGAAGCTTTACGCAGAAGTGAAGAAGACTTGAAAGAGTCGCAGCGTATCGCACACGTCGGAAGCTGGCACTTAGATGTTGCAAGTAATCAGGTAATATGGTCTGATGAGCTTTTTAGAATGTATGGTATGGCACCATCCAGTTCACCACCTCCATTTAATGAGCATCATAAGCTATTTACTCCTGATAGTTGGGAAAAGCTTTCGGTAGCTCTGGAAAACACCAAGCAAACAAGAGTGCCTTATGAGTTGGAGCTTGAAACTGTTAGAAGTGATGGTGGAAATGGTTGGATGTGGGTTTATGGTAAAACGGTAGTAAATGAGAATGATGAAGTTGTTGGTCTGTTTGGAGCTGCCCAGGATATTACTGATCGGAAACAGGCTGAGGAAACAATACGTAAAAGTGAAGAAATGACTCGCCTGTTCTTTGAACGTCAGCTGGTTGGTATGGCAATTACTTCTCCCGAGAAGGGCTGGGTACGGGTGAATGACCGCTTATGTGAGATACTTGGTTATTCGCGTGATGAGCTTGTTGAGACCACTTGGGATATTCTAACCTATCAGGAAGATCTGGAAGCTGACTTTGCTGAGTTTGAAAAATTACTTGCTGGTGAGATAGATGATTATTCTCTAGAAAAACGTTTCGTCCGTAAAGATGGGCGATTAGTTCATACTAATCTGGCGGTTGCTTGCGTAAGAAACTCAGATGGTTCGGTAGATTATGTTATGGCTCTACTTGAAGATATAACAGAGCGTAAGCAAGCTGAGGAAGATTTACAGCAATTGAATGCACATTTGGAACAAAGAGTTCAGGAACGTACCGAGGAGCTAAAGGGCAAGAATAATGACCTTGAACATGCAATTGCAAAGTTGCAGGAGACCCAAAGCCAGTTAATCTTATTTGAAAAGATGACTGTCTTGAGGCATCTTATCTCTGGTATTGCTCATGAAATTAATAACCCATTAGGAGCTATAGATTCCTGTCGGGAACTTATAAATATTGCTTTATGTCATTTATCTAATAATTTTAGTAAGATATCGCACTGGCTCAGTGGTCCGGAAGGTGACTTATTGACAGAACTCATCACTAATGCCCAGTCAGACAGTAATGGTAATCTTGGCATGTCTTCCCGTGAAAAAAGGAAATTGCGTAAGGAGTTAGAAATTCAACTTGAAGAAAAAAATATTGCTAATGCCAAGGAAGTAGGGGCTAAGCTGGTAGAAATGAACAGCTTTGATAAGATTGATAAGCTCATGCCGCTGCTTAGGCATGACGATATTCTTGATAAACTGCAAAGTGTGGGCTATATTATGGATGCTTTTGTTGCTTGCAGTACTATAAAAACAGCGGTTGCTAAGTCTTCCAAGATCGTAAATACCTTACGCGGTTATGTCAGAAAAGATGGTAGTATAGAAAATAAAGTTCCGGCAGATATAAAAGAGGGAATTGAGACTGTTCTGACTTTATTCCAGAGTGCATTTAAATATTTTGTGACTCTTGAAATAAATATTGACGATGATCTGCCTGAGATTAATTGTTTCCCAGATCAGTTAAACCAGGTATGGACAAATATTATTCAGAATGCTTTACAGGCAATGAATAATAGCGGGAAACTTACTATCGATGGTAAAAGGCAGGGTGATGGTGTTGTAATAAGTGTCAGCGATGAAGGATGTGGTATGTCGCCGGAAGTTCAGGCGAGGATATTCGAGCCGTTATTCACTACCAAGCCGGCAGGTGAAGGTATTGGACTGGGGATGGATATTGTCCATATGATAATAGTACAGAGACATTCTGGAAGAATAGATATTGATAGTGAGGTTGGTGTCGGTACAACGATATCGGTCTGGCTGCCTATAAATTGATTTTTCCTTTTATGTAAGAACTGCTATTGACGTTTCTTTTTCATTTGTCTTTTTTTTGCAAAGAATTCTTGCAGCAGTATTCTGCATGGTTCACTCATGAAATCTTTTACAACCTCAACTTTGTGGTTCAAGCGTTCATCCTGTACGATATTGTATAATGATTCACATGCACCGGCTTTTATATCTGCTGGACCATATACCAGCCTGTCGATACGAGAGTTTACCAATGCTCCGGCACACATAGGACATGGTTCCAGAGTTACATAAATAGTACAGCCATGAAGTCTCCAGCTTTTAAGATATTCAGCGGCTTGAGTAAGAGCGATCATTTCTGCATGGGCGGTTGGGTCGTTGAGAGTTTCTCGCTGATTATGGGCCCGGGCAATTATTTTACCTTTGTACACGACTACGGCACCTATAGGTACTTCATCTTCTTCTGCGGCAGCGGCGGCTTCCTTGATAGCTTCAAGCATATATCTACCGTCATTGTCAGCAGAGAGTAAAGAGGACAGCTTGTGTTCTATTTCGCTGCTATCTTCGAAATCATCTTTTATAAAATCAACCATTATTGCAGTTTTGTTTCCTGGTGGTTTGGTGTTTAGTTGCTAATGTTATATTCTTCTGGTGGGTTGTTATCGTCACGTTTTAGCTTGTGAGTGGGGCGGGGCAGCGGTTCGCCTGAGTCGTCGGTAGTTACCCTTTCTACTTTATGTTCAGGTTCTGCACCCTCGATATTATCTTCCAGTGGCTGTATTTCCGAATTTTCAAGTTCGTCCAGTAGCTTTTCAAATTCCTTAAAGCGTTCTGTCGTTGGTCTCATTCTTTCTGGTAGAAAATCTTCAACTATTTTTGTCTGTTCTACTTCAACCCGGAATTGCAGGTCTTTTCTGATTATTTTATATAAACCTTCAATTGACTCTGACAGTGTAAGGATCGCTGCTGTGATCTTTTTTTTATCTTCGCTCATTTTCTGACGGCTCCATAAGTTTTACCAAATAATATAGATTGACTATCAGGTTAGCGGCAGCTGAACAGGTAAAGGCCCATGCTATACCTGTTAACTGCATATCTTTTACTGCAACCAGATAATAGCATAAAAACAGGTTGGTTACAAGGCTTACGAGCATTGAGGTCATTCTACCTGTGAATTCCCGGCAGGCGACAACAGCGTCACCAATGACCATTGCCCATATAATAAGTAGGCCGCCCCCCAGCATTATCATTAGGACAGGCCCTTTATCGAACAGGTTTTGGCTATATTCCGGGCGGACCAGAGTGGCTATTATTTCTCTGCCAAAGCCCCAGAACAGCCAGATAACAGACGTCATTATTATTGTGGCCCCAGATAATACCTTATAGAATAGGCCGAGAAACTGTTTCTTGTCTACATGGTAAAAAATGCTTAATCTACGCAATACACCCTGGTTAATGCCGTTTTGGGTCATCATTGTCCCGTTTATTATTGTTATTGCAATAGAATAGTAGGCAACGTCGGCATTACTAAGGTAGTGTTTGATGAAATACTTTCCCGCTTCGGTATTGAGTGTAGCTACAGCCATAAAAGTGCCCAGTGGCAGAGATTCACGGAATATCTGTTTGAGCCTGGATTTGTCAAAACGTACTCTAATATCAGCCAGATCACGGGCAATCGCAGCTTCATAGCATCTATTAACTAATGCAACTGCTATTATCCAGATGAGAGGTATAGTCCAGATAGGCCACTGATTGTATCCAGCCAGTATTGTCAGAACTATAATTATGCTGGTTCGGCAGATGAAAGATATTGCCGCCTGTCGCATTTTCTCTTTTTTCTGGATGACCCCGATGAAGCTGTCAGCAATTGCTTCTGTTGTGCGTGTGAGACCGCAAAGGATAAGTAATGTTGCTGTTAATGTTCCTGCTTTATGCCCCATAAATAACGCAAAGCAAGTTATCAATATCATTGCAATTGTGTTACCGAGCAGCCTCATTCCGATCATATCGCCAGCAGAGAATTTGCCGCTGGAATCTGTTACATAACTTAATCGCAGCTCAAGGTTGAAGAAGTATATCAGTGGAGTAACTACCGCCAGTGACCAGAAGAATATTCCCGTTTGTTCTGGTGGAAAAAAACGAGCCGCCAGTACAAATAGGAGCATACGTCCTGCGCCATTGATCATGTGACCTGATAGTGACCAGAGCGTGTTTTTGCCTAGCGATTGCTTGTTTGTTCCGTTGTTCATATCTTCTCAAAAACGATGGGCCCCGCCGAAACCGCCAGGACCCATTTATTACTTCTATTCTAGTTTATGACCAGCTGAAATGTATAACAGTAGATCATATTATTTAATCAAGCTTAAATAGTATATTCTGGAATAAAGCCTCTTCCTATGGCCAGGCATTTATTTTTCATTTTAAGCTCTACCGGCGTGCTTGATACCGTGCAGCCTGGCGGAACAGATTGTGTGAGGAACACACTACCGTGTATAGTTGCTCCCCGGCCAACTGTTATATTACCAAGAACTGAAGTATTAGAATATACAATGACATTATCTTCAAGGGTGGGGTGACGTTTATGCCCGCGGATAATCAGGCCGTCCTGGCTATGTGGAAAGCTGGCGGCACCGAGAGTTACTCCCTGGTAAAGCTTACAGTTATCGCCAATGATAGTTGTCTCGCCAATAACTACACCAGTTCCATGGTCAATGAAAAACCCTTTCCCTATCGTTGCTCCCGGGTGAATATCAATTCCGGTATAGCTGTGGGCATATTCGCTAATAGCTCTGGGCAGCAATGGTACGTCCAACTTGAACAGCTCGTGGGCTAGTCTTTGAGTTGTTACCGCCAGAGTAGTGGGGTAGCAATAAATAATGCTGTCAGTTTCATATACTGCCGGATCGCCTTTAAGGGCTGATATCACATCGCTGAGAAGCATTTCACGTATATCAGGAAGCTTTTCCATAAAGTCTGCCACAACTCTGCCGACTGGTGGATGATCTTCAGCATGTGGAGCTTTTGGACAGAAAGCCTGAGCCTGACTAACTAGTTTTGTCAGCATTTCTGCTGCAATTGCCAGGTTTGCTTCTGTAAGTTTTGGTATATCGCCTTTGGTAACAGCCTCACGCCCCCAGAAACCGGGGTAAACGATCTCAAAGAGCTTATCTACAAGCTTGTAGATTTCAGTACGGCGAGGCCTTGCTATGCCGTCAAGCTTACTTATTCGTCCCCAGGCGATATAGCTTTCCTGCAAACGCCGGCTAGTCTCTGTAAAAATCTGTTTTTCCATTCTAGATCCTTGTGTATGCTAAATACAGCCTAAATAAAGGGCAGGCTGTATAATAATAAACGGCTTTACACTATAATTTGATCATTTCTTCACAGTTTTATGCAAAAAATGAGAACAATTAACGATTATTCAATCTTCTTAATTGCTTCTTATAGCCTTCAACTGATTATATCTGCTAAGTTTATAACTTACAAATTTAAATAGTGGATTTAGTTTATTCCCGTAAGATTCGTCAATATTGAGCGTTATGATCGCTTTTTCATATTCATCTTGACAATAACGCCAGCTGTTATTATACTTTTCTCTCTGTCATTGGCATAAAAGCCAACAGACCGCAGGCCCCCATCGTCTAGCGGCCTAGGATTCATGGTTCTCATCCATGCGACAGGGGTTCGAGTCCCCTTGGGGGTGTTCGCTGTAAATTGTTGTAATTGAAGGATTTAGTAACTTTTCGCAAAGTCTCGCAACTACAATCATTTACAGCATTTTTTTTGCGCGGGCCCCAAATATCATTCTTCACTTTTCGAGTATTTTCCTGCAGATTCTGCGCCGGATTTTACGCCGCCCGTCTGAAGTGGTCTTTCGTAATCTGCAAGTAATGTTTCTGGTAGTTATACTCTTACTGGCGTAGGCGTGCAGTTCTATATGGATTGACGGTTCAGGATTCATTTCTTTAAATATGTTGGTGTTGTTAACTATTATCTACGGTATTATTTAGCCGGGAGTTAGTTTGAATATAATATATGTAAAAAGAATAATAATATGATTTTAGATTATTTGCTGAAAGAGAACTCTATAGTTAAGAAATGTTGTATATTTTGTTGATAGAGGTGGAAATCTTATTGTTATATATGATATTGTTTCGTCCTATAATTTTCTGATATTATGTTTCATGCGAACTAACTGTACTGTAAAGAAAAAAAACAATTTAACAATTTTTGGATTTAGGTGGAAATTGAGTCTACGTCTATCATTTATTTGTGATTTTTAAGTGGTTGTCCACAATAATGATTATGTTTCGTTGATGGTTTTGCAATTGTTGTCAATTTATTGTAAAAAACTGAAACGTAGTACCATTTTCTATATAAAAACGTAATAATCCACTTTTGCATTTTGAACGATAATATCAAGCGGACGAAAGTCTGGTTATTAGACAAAAAAATTTAATTAATGCAAATTGCTTGATACGAACAGGCGAAGTCGAAAGGGATTATGAAATGTTAAGAATTACCAGCCTAAAAGGTAAGTTACTATCTTGTGGAATATTGCTATCAATAGTTCCTGTATTGCTGGTTTCAATGATCAGTTATTCTCAGAGTGCAAAATTGCTCGACCTTGCCAGTAATGAGGCTGATAAGCTTGCGATGAGTGATCTTAATCATATAGTCGAGTCGCTGTACGCAACCTGTCAGGCTCAGAATGAGCTCATAAGTAATGAAATAACAAGTTCTTTGAATGTTGCTGATGATGTTTTGGAGCAAATGGGTGGTATTACTATTGGTGACGAAACAGAGAGTTGGCAAGCTGTTAATCAGTATACTAAAAGTGCATCAGAAATAAGTGTGCCCAAAATGCTGGTTGGTGAAACCTGGCTTGGCCATAACAAGGCGATGGCAATCGAATCGCCAGTAGTTGACAAGGTTAAGTCGCTTGTTTCGGGTACCTGTACTGTATTTCAGCGTATCAACGATGGAGATATGCTTCGAGTATGTACAAATGTTGAAAAGCTCGACGGTACAAGGGCTATAGGTACATATATCCCACTAAATAACCCCGACGGCAAGCCAAATGTCGTTGTTGATACCCTTCTAAAAGGACAAACATTTAAAGGTCGGGCTTTTGTTGTCAATAAATGGTACCTTACCGCCTATAAGCCAATTTTTAATGCCGATAAAAAAGTTATCGGCGCAATTTATGTAGGTATTCCTCAGGAAAATGTAACTTCTGTACGAAAAGCGATCATGAATACTGTTATTGGTGAAACCGGTTACGTTTTTGTTCTGGATTCCAAAGGTGAATATGTTATTTCTAAAGAAGGTAAGTATGATGGTCAGAATATTTGGGATAACAAGGATGAAAACGGTGTTTCATATATTCAGGATATATGCCGTAAGGCTGTAGGGCAGGATGGTAAGGTGTTTGAACAGCTATATATGTTCAAGCATGATGATAATCAAACATCCAGAATGAAGGTTGCCAGATTCATATATTTTAAGCCTTGGGATTGGATCATTGCCGCAGGCGGTTACCAGGAAGAATTCCGGGCTGCATCGATCAAAATGGCAGAGATAAACAATGCCAGTAGCTATATATTTGTTGTTGTGATATTGGTAAGTGTGTTTATCTCTGTTGCTTTGTGGTGGCTGATATCTTCTGGACTAACCAAGAAGATAGGTATGGTTATAAGTTCATTATCACAAGGTGCTGAGCAGATTAACGTTGCTTCGGGGCAGATTAGCTCGGCTTCCCAAATCCTGGCAGAAGGGGCTTCTGAGCAGGCTGCCAGTATAGAAGAAGCCAGCAGCTCGCTGGAAGAGATTTCTATAACCACCAAGCAAAATGCGGATAATGCTGGAGAAGCGGATCAGTTGGCTGATAAATCACGTTTATCTGTTAATAAGGGCATTGACTCTATGACGAGAATGAAAGATGCAATTGCAGATATTCAGAGCAAGGCAGATGAAACTGCCAAGATCATAAAGGTTATTGATGAAATTGCATTTCAAACTAATCTACTTGCATTGAATGCTGCGGTGGAAGCTGCCAGAGCCGGCGAGTCAGGTAAGGGTTTTGCTGTTGTAGCAGAAGAAGTAAGAAGTCTGGCGATAAGAAGTGCTGAGGCTGCCAGAGATACATCTTCGCTAATAGAAGAGTCTGTGAGAAGCTCTCTTAATGGTGTAGATATATCTAATGAGGTTGGTGAAGTATTGGAAGAAATAAATGAAAATGTAACCAAAACCAATAGTTTCATTAGCGGTATCGCAACTTCATCTATGGAACAGGCTCAAACGCTCGACCTCTTAAATCGGGCTGTTGTGGTTGTTGATAAGGTTACTCAGCAAAATGCATCAAATGCAGAAGAGTCAGCGAGTGCCTCTGTAGAGCTAAACGGCCAGGCCGGGTCGGTACAGGATATGGTTTCAGAACTGGAGTCATTGATCAAGGGTTAATTAGTCTCTCGCTATTAGATACCAAATCAAAATAAAATATATAATATAAGAGCCGTTGGCTGTAACAAAAACTGCTACTGTGGCTTTTTGTTATACGCAATTGTATTAAATTATTTATCTGATCTTGAGAAGTTTTCTATCTTGCCTAACTTGTTAAAGCCGTATTGTTTTGATGTTTTTTTGAGTTTTTGCTTGGTTATTTGTCAACCATTATTACAGGTTGGTATTTTAGATAATATGAAGTTTACTCAAGTTGTCACATCTAAGATCATTTTTCATTCTTTTTCATTTTTTATAGTCAAAAAAAGCTATGTAAAGCCATTGCATAATGAAAGGTAATTATGTAAAATCTTAAAAGCTTTTCTAGCAATGTATAGCTTTTATTATCCGCTTCGACATATACTATAGATATCTGTCGTACGGATAGACAGCTATCTAAAGTTTTATTTTTTTTGCCATTAAGCAAAGTGCTATGTTTAATGGTCAGTTCTAAGAATGTATGTTTTCGTACTTTTGGCTGTTCGCCTTTTTGTGTATATGATGGAATCTTTTTATAGGCAATTTTGCTTTTGGGGTTTATCTGTCTTATTAGAAACTTTATAAATATCCTAAATGATAAAGATGGAAGAAGTTAAAGTCAGAGTGCCTCAGGTTTGGTTTAATTGAGAGGTTACAGAGAAATAACATCAGATAAAATGGTTTGTGCATTTCTTATTATAATAGAATGTGTTCCACTCTAGCGTATTATTTCTATACGGTAGTGTTTACTTCTGAGGTTATTTCCTTGTTTTGGTTTAACAATGGAATACGATAAAGATAAGACAGAATATTTTATCCAACTGCTTTCATCAAATCACTACCGTATCTATGCATTCATTAGTGGCTTGGTTTTGAACAGCTCAGATGCAGATGATATTATGCAGGACACATCATCGATTATGTGGCGTAAGTTTGATGAATTCAAGGATGGAACAGATTTTGTAGCCTGGGGAGTAACTATTGCCAAGTTCAGGGTGATGGAATACCGTAAAAAGAAGAAAGATACTTATTTAAGTGAAGAGGCGATAGAGTTGTTAGCTAACCAGAGTGCTGGTGATATTTCTGGACTTGATGATAAATTGCAGGCTCTCAGCTCGTGTCTTACTAAACTTCCGGCACAAGATTGCAATATGCTTAAAATGCGATACACGCACAGTCATAAGGCTCGTACAATAGCCCAGAGATTTGGCACTAGTGTTCATATGGTATACCGAAATATGGCCCGGATAAAGCTGGTTCTGGCAGACTGTATTGAAAAGCAGTTGAAAGCGGAGGGCTACTGAGAATGGACCAGAAGCAAAAAATCTTGATAGTAAATATGATTGAGC
Organism: Sedimentisphaerales bacterium; assembly: GCA_963667715.1. Taxonomy (GTDB): domain Bacteria; phylum Planctomycetota; class Phycisphaerae; order Sedimentisphaerales; family SM23-30; genus JAFGDI01. The sequence continues at coordinate 1,341,384 of OY763926.1, forward strand.
AGCTGGCAGGGGGGACTATATCGGACGATAAGCTGGCTGAATTGGACTCTCTTTTGATTAAAGACCAGCAGGCTAGGCAAATCTACCTTGACTATGTTCTTGTTCATGTTTCTCTGAAAAGGTGCCTTGGCGTTTCGGAATATTTGAATGGGAAAAAGGTATTAAATGAAAAAGATGGACTGATATCGTTTAACTCTGCATTAGTAGAGCTTCTTACCGAAGAGGAGTATGCTAGCAAGGTTGAGATAGAAGTGGTTGGAGAGCCCAAGAGCAGGGCAAGAGATGTGTCGTCTCGCAAATCAGTTAATAATTCTAAGTTTAGGTTGTTTTTAACAATGGCAGCAGCAGTTGTGCTGGTTTTTTGTATTCGTATTTTCTGGGTACATAATGCTATTGAAGTTGCAACAGTAACAGGTCATTATAATGTCGGATTACTTGGGTATGGAGATGATATAGACGGTCTAAGGTTGAAAGATGATGCCAGAATGATTTTTTTAGAATCTGGACTGCTTGAGTTGCTCTATGATTCAAATGTTAAGCTTGTTATTGAAGCTCCGGCTAAGTTTCAGATTCTTTCAGATATGGATTTCCACCTCTGTTCGGGCAGGCTTTATGCTTCTGTGCCTGAAAATGCTATAGGGTTCACCGTATATTCACGCGATGTAAAGGTGGTAGATCTTGGGACCGAATTTGGTGTATGTGCAGACTCTGGTGGTGATACAAGTCTATATGTTATGAAAGGTAAAACAGAGCTTGTTACTGGAAGTAAAGGTTCTAAGGGAGTGGGGTTGGTTAGTGCTGGTGAGGCTAAAGTATTTAGTTCTGTAACAAAAACAGTTTCTGATGTGCCATATAAGGCGGATACTTTCGTTAGGGCGTTTGATCAAGTCTCAGGCCAGCAATGGCGTGGGAAAGATTTCTTTGACCTGGCTGATATTGTTGGTGGTGGTAATGGCTTTGGCAGTGGGAAATATGAGAGTGGCATTGACACCGAGAGTGGTGAGTATATGCCTGAGCTCGTTCCGGCTGAACACCAGGGTGATGGAAGTTATCATATAGTCGAGTCCAGCATTTTTATAGAAGGTGTATTTGTTCCAGATGGTGGAGCTGGTGATGTTCAGGTAGATTCTGCTGGTAATATTTTCAGTGAATGCCCGGACACTGCTGGTAAATACTGGATAGGTTTACAGGATGGTGCTGTATTTAGTCATCCGGGCGCTATCTATAAGCATTCTCTTACCTTTGCAGGGCAAAAGCTTGCCGAAACACCTTCTATATTTGCTCATGCCAATCAGGGTATAACTTTTGACCTTGATAAACTCAGGGGCAGTATTAAACAAAAAAAAGCAGATATTACACGTTTTACAGCTGACTTTATTCTTTCTGATAGTATTTTTGATCCATCAGTATTTACTGCTGGTGATGAATTTGTTTTCAGAAAGGACCAACCAGACCTTCCCAATAGTGATTTTTGGGTACTGGTTGATGGCGTTGTGAAATTCAGAGCTGAGGGGCAGCGTTCTGTTGATCGGGCTGTTTCGGTTGATATTCCAATCACAGCTGATGACCGTTATTTAACTCTGATCGTTACAGACCATAATCTTGACATAGGGCATGTCTGGTCTGTGATTGTTGAGCCCAGATTACATTTTGAGGATTATTGATCATTGGAATTATTAATGAATTTTGAAAAGCAATTTTATGCAGTTTGGTTTTCGTGATCACGCTTAACTGCAGACGGATGTATTTTCAGAATAGAATATGTGACAATGGTCTTATTTGAGTTTTATGTTGTTAATGTTACTTTTACAGGAGACATGAAAATGAAAGCACAGAAGTTTGTTCTTATGTTAGGCCTGCTGTTTGCTATGGCTTCAACAGCAATGTGTCTGGAAATTACAGATGATTTCAGTACTGACCATGATTATCTGACCAGTGGGGTCTCTGGTACTGTTTGGGATGGATTTATATATAATGGTGGTGATTTTGCTACTCAAGATGCATCAGTAACGGTAGCCAAGGCTGAAGGCGGAGTGTTGAATCTGACATCAGCTAGCGGCAGCTGGGAAAATGAGGAAGATGATGGATTGTTCCTTTATCTCGATGTTCAGGGTGGTCAGGACTTTACCGCATCAATGTATATTGCAGAATATGCATGGGTAGATTATCATGATATTGGTCTAATGGCACGTAATGGTGCATCATCAACAGAAGATCATGTACAACATCGGTATTTTACAGGCTGGTCAGTTAACAATGCAATTCGTAGTGTAGATAATGGTGCCACTACCTATGTAAAAACTGCATCTATGGATGCAATGCCGTATATTCAGCTTGTTAAGCTAGGTGCAACCTTTTCAATAAGAGGTAGTATGGACGGTATTGAATATACAGATCTTGAAACAATAGAACGTACAGATCTGGCTGATGTTGACTTACAGGTTGGTATTTTTCAGGCTACATATATTGGTAATTCCGGTACAGTTGCATTAGATGATTTCAGGCTAACAATCCCTAATGTATCATATATTGCTCCAACAAATGTAAATGAAGAATGTGCATTGGATAGTACTGTACAATGGGATATATTAACTGATACGATCGAGTACGTAGATCTTTATTTTGGGACAGATAACGAACCAAATTTAACAGACGGCGATCAGTTTAAGGTCTTAGATATGGTTCCAGCAGATATTGGTGTTATGGAATATGTTCCTACTCTTGAATATGACACTACATACTATTGGCGTGTTGATTCTTATGAACCAAATACAGCTCCAGGAGCTACAGATTACTTTAAGACAACAGGTCCGGTATGGAGTTTTAAGACACTTCCTCCTATACCATATCCATACAAGGTAGATCCTGATTTTGCAGCTGTACCTGAAGCCGGCAGTATCGATATGTTCCAGGGTGGTGTGAATATTGAGACGTACCAGTGGTATAAGGATGGTGTAGTATTGGTAGAAGGCAGTAAATATGCAAATGTAACCTCTGCAACTTTGACTGTAAATGATTTCACTATTGATGATGAAGGTGGTTATTATTGCGAGCTTGGTAATGCGGCCGGCAGTAGTGCCAGTCAGCCAGCTGATATTATGCTTGCCAGATTAACAACTTATTATGATATGGACATGATTGAAGGGGAGGGTGATGCTCTCTATATTCCTGACCAGGTAGGTGAATTCAATCTTAATATGGCAAAGGCTGAGGATGGTAGTTATCCTTATCTTACTGACGGTAAGGTTGGAGAAGGATCTCTATTGTTTGATAATAGTGATTCTACTACTCCTGAAGCCTGGGGCCAGTTTGCTGTTGTAGATGAAGGTGTAGCAGCTTTTGATGATATTACTATTTCTGCATGGATATACTGGAATGGCGGCAGCTCATGGCAGCGTATATTTGACTTTGGTACAGGTGTTTCTACTGAGTCTTATATGTTCCTTACTCCATCAACTGGCGGAACTGTTCGTTTTGCAATGACCAAAGGTGCAAATGTTGAGCAGGTAGTTGATTCAGGTACTATTCTACCGACTCAAGAGTGGACTCATGTTGTAGTTACTCTGGAAGGCGATACTGCAAGGATCTTTATAAATGGCGAGCTCAAAGGTAAGAATACTTCATTCACTATTAATCCAAGAGATCTTACTATGACTAATAACCTGTTCGCAGATGCACAGTTTGAAAATGATCCATACTTCAGAGGTAGGGTCGATGAATTTAAGATTTATAATTATGCACTTTCCAGCAGGGAGATTGCTCAGGATTATGTAAATCTTATTGGTGGCTGGGTCTGTGATTATGAAGGTCAGGATGATATTGTTTATGACCTTGATAATGACTGCCAAATCACATTGTCTGATTTTGCATTTATTGCTCAAACATGGCTTGGTAGTAACCGTGTTTATGCCGAAGTAGAATAAGTTTTATTATACTAACCAATTTTAGAAAAACTGGAGTGCTCTGCAACGGAGCCTCCAGTTTTTTGTTTGGTTATTCATTGTTTATAGTCAGTGTATTATTCCAGTTGTGATTTGTACCTGTAGCACGAAGTATTAAAACAGATAGTGTTTTGTTGGCAGGATTATCCGGGCATGTGGCTGTATATACTTCAAAAGACTTATCGCTGCGGCAGGTGAGTGTGAGTATGGTGTTGCTATTGTGTATTTTATAGGTTATTTCCAGGTATCCATTGTATTTAACTTGTTTGCTATCATTAAAATATTCATAGCCATTACCACTGAGTTTGTTGGCGATCGGATCCGAAGTCCCATTTGTATTTACAACTTCGCCCCTGATGTGATATATCAAGTCGTAAGTATGCTTTTCATTACTTTGAGCTGATACAATGTCAGATAATTCATTTGTAGATATAGTAACGTTGCGTTTAATATCTGTATTGGAATATGCTTTATTTACACCAGCACTTATGTTGTTATTGCTCCAGTCAATAAAGTATCCGCCGCAAGGGGCCTGAGCTTTACCGTCAACCAGAAGCATATTATGAGCGGCCGGGCTTCTGTACCATTTGGTGAGTGATATGCCATAGCCGCTGGTGCCCAGATCTGGGATAATAACCTGGCCGTTGGCAAATACGGTTAGATTAAGGCGGTCACGATGGTCGTGTCCTCCGCCGTAGGGCCCATATTTAAGACAGGCATTAATGTTACCGGCTCGCAGGATTGCGATACCGGAATCTGCAAATAACCGGCTTGTTCTGGTAACGTTATTTGACTTTGGTAAAATCTCTGGGCCGTAAAATAGAGCCTGCCGACTGTTTCTGGTGCTGCTGCTGTTGTTGTATAGATTTGCAAGTGTTTGTGAATATATTTCTGGCCATAGGTAAGCCGCTGTTTCGTAAAACGGTATTTGTTTTTGTATCTTACTGCCCGGCCAGCCGTCGTTGTTAGCTGGGAATTCACCGTTGTCGAAAGAGAAGTCAAGTAAAGCTGAGTACATAAGGTTGAACTTTTGAGCTTCATCCGGCAGTATTCCAGCTGCTTGTGCGGCTATATATAGTGGCTCAATAGATGAGATAGTATAGAAATGATAGCTGATAGAGCCTTCGTACCAGAACCCATCGTCTTTGATACCTTTTTCTATTTGTTGAACGAGTCCAAATTTGCCATTAATAGCCTTTTCTAGCAGTTCCTGGTTGCCTGTAGCCAATGCAGTTAATCCAACCGCACAGTTATGCCAGCTGTTTATATTGTGAATTGATTTTGTTTGTTTTTGGATGAATATGGCATCTGGAATTAGTAATTGCTGTGCTATTATATTTCTCTCGTCATCATTTAAGGTGGGAGAAATATCCCAGAAAGCAGTGGCCATCGCTACCAGATTAGTTGCTTCGTCAAGTGACTGCTCACGTATCCAGCCTTTGCCCGCGTGTTTACCGTGAGATTTGAATTTATTATAGTTATTTGCATACCAGAGTAGGATATGTTTTGGATATGTTGTGTATTTTTCTTCACCAGTTATCCGATAGAGTGCCGCAGAGTCACATATAGCAGATGCTATTTTTGAGTGTACTGCCGACCGCCATACGTCATCGTATGGCTTGCCTGTGTATATCCGTCCACAATTAGGGCATTTATGTTTTGTTGCTTTTTTAGGGTCAAAGGTTAATCTTACGGCGTCGTCTTCGCAGTAATATTCGTGCCACCATCCGGTTTCACCTAGCGGCGGTTCAGGAAATAGCTTTTGTGTTGAATTTACATTGTCGACCATCTGCTTATGCACATTTTGTGCCCATTGATAGGTGTCTATCTTATGGTCTACTGTATCCCAATTCACACCTCTTGAGTCAGGGGTGGTGACCGCTCCGGAAGATATCGAAATACTGCATAAAAAAACACTGATAGCGATTTTAAGTACGTTTCCAGCCATAAAGCCTCCTGTTTCACAAGTATAGATAACCAGCGAGAGTGAATAATAATCTGATATTTATTGATGAATTGTAGTAAATGCTTAAAGATTGGCAAGAAATAATATCTTGATATGGCTGAACTTTTGGTGTGGGCAAAAGAAAACCGGATAGCTGTTAACAGATATCCGGTTGTAGATTTTATGTGATTTTGAACTCTTATTATTCGCTATTGTGTTCGTAGCGAATTTGGCTGCGATATTGTTTGGAAGTCTTTTTCGTGATCTTCTTAAATATACGACAGAAGTAAACAACATCGTTATATCCGCAGCGTTTAGCTATTTCATAAAGAGGCAGGTCGTAGTTCTGTAGCAGGAATTTGGCTCTGTTTATACGTACGTAATTAACATAATCGCAGAATTTCATAAATCCATTTTTACGGAATAGTCTGGAAAGATGATTTGGCGAGATATCATAGTGCTTGGCAACAGAATCTCGTGAGATCTCCGTCTGGAAGTTTTCCTGGATATATGTGCAAATCTCCTGGAAAAGCAGGTTAGAGGTCTCAGTGGTTGGTTTATGGTATTCTTCCAGTCTGATCACATAGCATTCCAGCAGGGCATTGACCAGGTGGTTAAATCCGCCGTAAGGCTTTTTCATGCGACTAAGCTCAGAAATAGTGTCTAGCACCTTCTGTTCTGGGCCTGCCATTGCGTGTTGTAAGGCGATTTTTTCTGCCTGAACTTCGCTGTCAGTGGTTACCAGGCTTATGCCAGTGTGTCTTTTTCCGAAGAGGAAATGCAGGGCTACAGACTTTTTCTTCATGTTTGGTTTGTCCCAGCAGTTTGCCGGCACAAAAATAGCCTGATTTTGCTTAACTGTCACGGTTTCGACGTTTTTGTCCTGTTCCAGTTCAGTTTCGTACTTTCCGTCCAGGATGATAGTAAGCCTGGGGAAGTGTACTACGAAGGCATAAAGCGGAGGAGTTATCTTATTTCCGGCGAAAAATACCTGATCTATGCCGGAATTTGAAGTAACCGCTTTAAGTGCCTTTAATATGTGCTGTGATTTTTCCATAATTATATCGATGTTACGAAATTCATATTATTATTTGATTCATTATATAAAGTAATTTTGTGAAATCCAACTTAATTAAGAAAAAACGAAGAAAATATTGGTTGTTTTGTATATATCCATCTTTTTCAAAGTGTGAGCATAGTACTATTATTGTCCTGATATTCCTATATGATTTTTTGATGGTTTTGGTTATAATTCTTAAAGTACGTTGTAACCGTTCACGCGGCTGCAAGATCGAATGTTAATAAAGAATTGTGAGTAGGTATAAATAATCTGTCAAGTTTTGAGTTCTAAGTTATATATGGCAAGTATATATATGTTTAGAGAGAGCTTAGATTAGTATGATCGTTTTAGTCTTCTTGCATTTATTCTTTTTGCCACTGCGTGAACGGTTACTATGCGCTTGTGTGGAGCAGGAAGCTCTAAGTATTTGTTAAATTGGATATTATAACAGGTAGGTTTGAAGTATGAAGCAGTTCGTCCAAAAGCATAAGCAATATCTGCTCAGCGGTGTATCTTTTGCTATTCCTTTTATTGCTTGCGGTGGTATTTTAATAGCTCTGGCGATTGGTTTCGCTCCGATGGGCACTGGCGGTCCAGATTTCAGTATTCACGAGAATTATACCCAGTTTGAAACAATTAGAGTAACTGTACTCAAACATATTTTGGATATTGGTGCTGCGGCATTTGCTTTAATGCTTCCTATTTTGGCTGGTTATATCTCCTATGCTATGGCAGGTAAGCCTGGTTTGGTCGCTGGTTTTGTTGGCGGTTCAATTGCCGCTGTTAAGCATCAGGTTGGTTTTAATCCAGCTGGTGATCCTATTTATGTTGATGCAGGTTTTCTAGGTGCGTTAGTGGCAGGTCTTCTTGCTGGCCATGTCGTAAACTGGATCAAAAAGATGCCGGTGCATAAGTTCTTAAAACCCATTATGCCTATTCTTATTATCCCGGTTCTGTCTGCTTTGATAATAGGTACTGTTATGACATTTGCCAGTATGCCCATTGTTAATATAAATGTTGGTTTGCAGCATTGGCTGGAAGGCCTTGGTGGTTCAAGTGCTGTTTTACTTGGTTTAATTCTTGGTGCTATGATCGCTTTTGATATGGGTGGCCCGGTAAATAAGGCAGCCTTTTTCTTTGGTGCATCTATGATCAATCAGGGTAACTATGCGATAATGGGAGCGGTAGCTGCGGCTATCTGTACTCCGCCGCTTGGCCTTGGCCTTGCTACTATGATCCAGAGGAAGCTCTGGTCAGAAGAGCAGCGTGAGAGTGGTTTGGCCGCTTTTGGTATGGGCATGATCGGTATTACCGAGGGTGCTATTCCTTTTGCTGCTGCTGAACCGCTGAGAGTTATTCCATGTATCATGCTTGGTTCAATGGTATCATCGACTATCGCTATGCTTGCTGGTGTTGGCAATCACGCACCGCACGGCGGACCGATCGTGTTACTAGTTATTGATAATCGCCTTATGTATGTTGTTGCTATTGCTGCAGGAACTGTTGTTACAGCTTTGGCAGTTAATATTGTTAGAAAGATCGCTCAATCAAAGGAGAGTAAATAATGAAATTTGTTGCAGTTACAGCTTGTCCAACCGGAATTGCCCACACTTATATGGCCGCTGAAAACCTGGAAAAGACGGCCAAGGCTCTTGGTCACGAGATCAAGGTAGAAACTCAGGGTGCTATGGGTATTGAAAATGAGCTGACCCCAGATGATATTGCTGGTGCAGATGCATTTATCCTGGCTGCTGATATTATGATCGAGAACGCTGAGCGTTTTGACAATATTCAGAAGATCGAAGTACCAGTACAGCTGGCACTTAAGGATCCAAAGAGTATTTTTGAAAAGAAACCTTGCTGATTATTGAGAGAGAGATAAAGTGGTTCCTCATTCTGAATGTTTAGAATATAAATTCACCTGCCCGCTTCCTAATGGGCTGCATGCTCGTCCTGCAAATCTGCTGGAACAGGTAGTTTCTGAATTTCGCAGTACTATTTCACTTCTGAATTTGAGCAATAATAAAGTTGCCAATACCAGAAGTGTATTGTCTATGGTTGGAGCGGACATCAAAGAAGGTGATGAATGTATTATCAAGGTGTCAGGTGAGGACAAGGAAACTGCGTATAAAGAACTGGTGAGATTTATCAAAAATGAGCTGTCTGGTTGTGACGATGCATTGCCGGAAACAGCTGTGGTTGGAGATCTGTATATACCGCCGGTTCTGGCAGCTGCGGATGTAAGTTTTTATACTGGTATGCCTGTTGTTGCTGGTTTTGGCCGGGGCAAAGTGGTTCATGTTGAAGCTTTGAAACTGCCTGCTAATATTGCAGGTAGTACTGTTGACGACCCTGATACTGAAATAGCACTTCTAAAAGATGCTGTTACAAGACTTCAGGCTGAGATTTCAGTTAAGCTAAAATCTCCGGCCGTATCTGCTATGGAAAAGGAAATACTGGGAGCCCAGTATTCTATTGCCGCAGATGAAGAGCTGGTGAAATTTGCCTGTGACAGGATAAGCGGAAGTGCAGTTAATGCTGGAACAGCGTTGTTAAACGCTTTTGAGCATTTTTCAGCTATTTTAAGAGATGCTTGCAGTGAGCTTATACGTGAACGTATAGTTGACTTGCAGGATGTATGTTCTCAGCTTCTGAAAATGCTCTATGGCTCTTGCGGCAGCGATAAGATAGTTCTCGACGGTCCATCGGTTTGTGTTGCGGAAAATCTTACACCTTCGCAGTTTATCTCTATGGATAAGACCCATTTGAAGGCTTTGGCTACCGTTAACGGCAGCAGTACTTCGCATGTTGTTATCCTGGCAAGATCGTATGGTATTCCTACCTTGGTAGGGGTTAAAGATGCTTGTGTTGGGCTTAGCAGTGGTCAGGAAGTATTTGTAGATGCTAATTATGGTTTGCTGGTATATGAAATAAACGAGAAAGTTGAACGCTTTTTCGCTCTAGAAGATCGTATGCAGAGCTGCCATGAAGAACATCTTTCTGCTTACGTAGATAAAACAGCTAGTTCTGCTGACGGTTTTACCTTAAAGGTCGTTGCTAATATTGCATTGGCGGCTGAGGTAGAAGCGGCCATGGCTCGCGGCGCTGAAGGAGTTGGATTATTCCGTACTGAGATGCTTTTTATGGATCGCAGCGATGTTCCTTCTGAAGAGGAACATTTTGCAGAGTATAAAGCTGCAGCAGAAGCGGCAGATGGTAAGCCGGTCACTATTCGTACTTTTGATATTGGTGGTGATAAGGAAGTTGCGTGTCTGGACCTTGTCTCAGAAGAAAACCCGTTTTTGGGGTACCGTGGTGTCAGAATATATCAGGAATACGAAACAGTTTTCAAATCACAGGTTAGAGCAATTCTAAGAGCATCTGCTTTTGGCAAGCTAAAGATCATGATCCCTATGGTAACCTGCGTTGACGAAGTTATCTATGTCAAAGGTGTTCTTGACTCAGTTATGGAAGAGCTTTCTGCTGAATCGGTTACCTTTGATGCTGATATAGAGCTGGGTGTTAATATTGAGGTGCCTTCTGCGGCCTTTATTATTCCACAACTGGCTGAGTATGTAAGTTTTGTAAGTCTTGGTACTAACGATCTGACCCAATATTTCCTCGCCGTTGATCGTGGTAATAAGCAGGTAAGTTCATTATATCAGAATCGCCATCCTGGTTTCCTGTGGCTGGTTAATAATATTGTAGAACAGGCACATTCCTGTTCACTTAAAGTCAGTATGTGTGGTGAAATGGCAGGTCAGCTTGAGAACCTACCTTTATTACTGGCTACTGGCATTGATGAGCTAAGTGTTGCGGCACCTGCTATTTTGCCAATTAAGGCAGCGGTAGGGGAGTATGAGACCTCTCTATGCCGTGATATGCTTGATAAGGCCCTCAAAGCTAAAACCGTAAAACATGTAAATGATATTTTATCTGAGTTCAGTACTCAGAACAGTGAAAAGCCTGTTATTCAGGTAAGTCTGGTCGATCTTGATGCAGATTGTATCAATAAGCCGGAAGTTATTAAATATGTCTGCAATGTTCTTTTCTGTGATAGAAGGGCGGCTAATGCAATTGATCTTGAAAAAGATTTCTGGCGTCGCGAAGCTGTTTACTCTACTGGATTAGGTCATGGCATTGCAGTTCCTCATTGCAAAACCTCTTTTATCAAATGTAACTCTATTTGTGTGCTTAGGCTAAAACAGCCGGTAGAGTGGGAATCTTTGGATGGTGAACCTGTTGATATGATCTTTGGTATGACTATCAAAGATGTTGAACAGGCTGGAAATGCTCATATGCGTATCTTCTCCAAGCTGGCCCGCAATATTATGCACGAAGAGTTTAGAGATACCATCCGCAACCTTGGCTCAGAACAAGCTATTGTTGAGTATCTATTTGAAAAGCTGGAACTTGCTTAAGAGTCATATATAAAACTGTCACCCGGCGGTTCGATCTTCTAATAAAAGGAGTTTTGTGATGAAGTTGAGATCATTCTTTATCTCTGCATTTGTTCTGTGTTTACCTTTTACTGCTATTTCAGCGGTTACTGATACAAATGCAAAAACTGAAAAAGACCTCTATGTTGTAGGATATGCTCATCTAGATACCCAGTGGCGCTGGGATTATGAGCATACAATCGATACCTATATCCTTGATACCCTTGATGGTAATTTTGAACTGCTGGAGAAATATCCGGAATATGTATTCAATTTTACCGGTTCATCAAGATATCAGATGATGAAGGAATACTATCCTGAGAAATATGAGAAGGTTAAGGAATATATTGCTGAGGGTCGCTGGTTTGTCAGCGGTTCGTCTGTAGATGAGTGCGATGTACTTATCCCTTCACCTGAATCTATTCTACGTCAGGTATTATATGGAAATCAGTTCTTCCGTGAAGAGTTTGGTAAGGAAAGTGTAGACTTTATGCTCCCTGACTGTTTTGGTTTCCCTGCTTATCTGCCTTCGCTTTGGAATCATTGCGGTTTACTTGGCTTCTCTACCCAGAAGCTATCCTGGAATTCTACTGTGGGTGTGCCGTTTAATGTTGGTATCTGGGAAGGCCCAGATGGAAACTCTGTTGTTGGTGCTCTTAATGCTACCGCATATACCAGCTCGCTTCCAGAAAGACAGGATATCAACTCGGAATGGGTTGCTCGTATGGAACGCAATGGCGAAGCTACCGGAGTGTATAAGGACTACCGCTATTATGGTGTTGGCGATATGGGTGGTGCTCCACGTGAAGAAGATGTTGAAAATGCCATTGGTAGTTTAAATAATCCTGACTCTATTCTTAATGTCAAGCTTACATCTTCTGATCAGATGTATAGAGATCTGACCCAGGAGCAGAAAGATCGCTTGCCAAGGTACAATGGTGAACTTATGCTTACTGAGCATTCTGCCGGTGTTGCGACATCCAAGGCGTATATGAAGAGAATGAACCGTAAGAATGAGTATCTTGCTAATGCGGCTGAAACTGCTGCGTCAATTGCATCCTGGATGGGAGCTGTTGATTATCCAGCTGAGCTTATTAAAGAGTCTTGGAAGAGGGTTCTGGTTAGCCAGATGCATGATATTATCCCTGGTACTTCTCTACAGAGATGCTATGAGTACTCTTGGAATGATGAGCTGCTGGCTGCAAATGGTTTCGCTTCAGTTGTTACCAACGCTGTTTCTGGTATTAGCCGTTCGCTTGATACACGTGTTAAAGGACAGGCGATTGTCCTGTACAATGCCTTGGCATATGATCGTGAAGATTTGGTGAATGTAAAAGTCAGCTTCCCTGAAGGTGCTCCTGAGTTTGTCAGAGTTTATGATGAACGCGGTAAAGAAGTGCCATGTCAGGTTGTTAATCGTATTGGTAATTCTCTGGAAGTATTGCTACTGGCCAAGCTGGATTCAGTATCTACTACAGTATATGATGTAAGAGCTTCTAAAAAGCCTTATAGCAAGAAAACCGGTTTGAAGATCGGTGATAATACTCTGGAAAATGATTATTATGTAGTTACTATAAATGATACTGGCGATATTGCTAGTGTTTATGATAAGAAAGCTGGTGTTGAGCTGCTTAGTGAACCTGCAACTCTGGAATTCCATCGCAGTGTTCCAACTATGTATCCATCTTGGAATCTCGACTGGAAAGATCGTTCGCTGCCAGCTCTTGGTAAAGTTGAAGGTCCGACAGATATCTCTGTAGTTGAAAATGGCCCGGCCCGTATAGCTCTGGAAGTTAAACGTCAGGGCATGAATTCTTATATCACTCAGCGTATCTGTCTCTCTGCCGGTGATTCTGGTAAGAGAGTTGAAATTCATAATGATATCGACTGGCAGAGTAAGGAAGTTATCCTGAAAGCGGCGTTTCCTCTGACAGTGCATGATCAGTCAGCTACATACACTCAGGGAATGGGTGTTGTTCGTAATGGAAATAACAATCCTAAAAAATACGAGTATCTCTCACATGGCTGGTTTGACCTTACAGATGAGTCTGGTGATTATGGTGTTTCAGTACTGGAAGATTGCAAGTTTGGTTCAGATAAGCCTGAAGATAATATCATACGCCTTTCATTATTATATACTCCGGCTTGTGAAGGCACAGGCTTCTATGAACAGCGTAGTCAGGATTGGGGGCGTCATGAATTTGTATATGCTCTTTACGGCCACGAAAGATCATGGCAGCAGGGCAAGTCACAGCAGCAGGCTGGCAGACTTAATCAGCCTGTAATGGCCTTCCAGGTTCCTCAGCATAAGGGTAAACTAGGTAAGAGCTACGCTTTGGCTTCTCTTAATACCGAACAGGTCGATATCAAGGCTGTCAAAAAGGCTGAAAATAATGATATGGTCATTGTTCGCCTTCAGGAACTTATTGGTGATAGTGCAAGTGATGTTACCGTAACGCTTGGTGATGGTATAGTTTCTGGTTATGAGGTTGATGGCCAGGAAAGAAAGATTGCCGGTGCTGATATTCGCAATGGTAAACTGCATCTTGATATGACAAGGTTTAGCATAAGAAGCTTTGCTTTGAAACTAGGCAAACCTGAAGTTGCACTATCTAAGCCGGTATCAAAGTCTGTTGATCTGCCATATAATGTTATCGCATTTACTGCTGATAAGCAGGGTGTTGCCGGCTCACTTGGTACTGGTCACAGCTCTATGCCAGCTGAAGAAATTCCAGCCAAGATAGTTTCTGACAGCATTACTTTTGAACTTGTTAATGATCAGTCTGCGGCTAATGCTGTTGCCTGTAAGGGCCAGACTTTGAAGCTGCCTTCTGGTAATTATAACAAGGTTTATATCCTTGCTTCTGCTGATAAGGATGTTACTTCTTCTATCAGAGTTGGAGCTAAGACTGTTCCGTTTGCTGTTCAGAGCTGGACCGGTTTTGTCGGTCAGTGGGACAGGCGAGTATGGAATCGCGAACATGAAGTTGTTGACTATTCATGTCCTGGCTGGGTAGTTGATATTATTCCGGGCTATATCAAGCGTGATCAAGTAGCCTGGTTTACTACCCACAGACACGATTCTGATGGTAAGAATGAACCTTATCATTTTGGTTATATGTTCAAGTATGGATTTGATCTGGTTGGTAATGAAAAAGAAATTACTCTTCCAGCTGATCCAACTATTAAGGTATTTGCTGTTACTGTTGCTGATGATAAGAATCTCGCAGTTCCAGCCTGTGATCTTTACGACAACTTCGACAATCGCGAAGAAGTGTCGCTTAGAATACAAGAGGGTGGTTTTGAGTATAAGCGTAAGCCATTAGGTAAGGTTGATATTCAGAAAGCAGAAGATTTTGATAGTCTTACACTTTGTAAGCCTTCTTCGGAAGATTATGCAGATCAGTCAGCAGGTAATGGTGTAGTTTTCAAATATTATACCAATGAAAATTCGATTGAAGATGCAGTTGGCCCTCAAAATGGTGCAGCAGATAATTATGTTCTCAGCCTGATAAATAATGGTGTTAGTGCTAAGATTGCAGACGATCCTGATAATTCAACTTTCTTTGATGGTGGCCTTGGCCTTTTTATTGCCGACTTGAAAAAGTCTGTTAAAGTCAGTAAGGTAAATACTTTTTCTTGTCATCCTTGGAATCGTGTTCGTCAGGGTTTAACTGTGTGGGCAACTAATCGCAAAATAGCACCAGATGAAAAGCTTGCATTCGATGAACGTATGTTCAGAAACTGGGATTATATCGCCAGTGTTGATACGGCAGAGTTTGGTGAAGGTGGCGTAAATGCCAGCTCGATAACTTTTCCGGATGGTAAAGAATATCGCTATATTATGTGGATAACTGATATCAACCGTCAAGGCACGTTCCTTAACGAGATAGATGTTATAACAAAGTAATCAATTATATATGGTTTGGTGATTAACTCACCAAACCTTTTTTTTAGCCAGGAATTACTAAATGATACGCAATTGTCGTTTAATCTTATGTCTATGTATAGCTTGTTTTTACAGTTTGGTACTGAATTCATTTGTCGTAGCAGGCGAGCAAGCAGTTTCATTATTCCCTCGTTCTGAAAAACCTGCTTCAACTGTATATGTTTTTGATGCCCGTAAATGTGACAGGGAAACTAAAACACTTGTTGCAACTATTCAGGGCGCTGTAAATCAGGCTTGTCCGGAACTATACCTTATTCTGAGTACAAATAATATTACTCCACTCGATGAGTCAGCTGATAGCGATCGAAAGATCAGTATGGATATAGCCTGGGTTAACTGGTTGTCTAAGAATCAGTATATTGAAAATGTTGAACAGCTAAGTTCTGTCGAGGATGTAATCTCTCATTTTAATATGAAGAAAGTGGTGGTAATAGATCCTGAGTTTCCGGCCACTATTAATCTTGGTTGCATGATAGCGTCACTGGAAAATGCTGCGGTAGCTTACCCAGCTTCAGTTGAGAAGTATGGCCTTGATGTTGCTATAGATCTACGCGGTAAATGGCAGACCAATGCCGAGGCGTACCGCTGGGCTTTGGATAATCTATGGCCTAAAATGGATCATTCGGTAATGGCCTGTATGCCTCCGATCATAAATGCTCATTTACGAGATTATCTGGTGGCTAAAAAGATATTTACTATCTGGCTGCCTAATCCAGAATATAAAGGAAAAGGCACCTCAGAAGATGAGATGGATGTGCTAAAATCAATTTTAGCTGAATTGCCAGTAAATATACCTGTTCTAGGCTATCCATCCTGCGGAGGGAAAGATAAGGGCATTGGTGAAGGCAGTGGGGTAAGGCTTCTGACTGAGTATGGAAAATTCCTAATTCCAACAGATTGGCGTAGTAATCAGTCTGTTTGGTCGGGCCTGGAAGCGAAGAATAAAGAGTTCAAACAGCTTAAGCCTAGGAAGCTTAAACTGGAAAAAGATAAGATATATGCCACTTTCCTTATCAGCGACGGCGATAATATGAATATGTGGTTTGACTTTGTACCAACTACAAAGTATTGGCGCAGTGAGTATCGTGGCAAATTGCCGCTTGCCTGGTCTATTGGCCCTGGTATGATCGATATGCAGGCTCCTTTGCTAGATTATTACTACTCCAGCCTTACGCCTATGGATTCAATGGGGTGTGCGGTAAGTGGTATTGGTTATATGTATCCAGAGTTCTACGGAAAGGCTTATGGCTCCAGACAGGGTGAAATCCTTGATGGTTATATTGAACTTACCAGAAAGTATATGGAAAAACTTGACCTTTCATGGTGCTGGACTACTATAGTTGATGAGACCGATGGTAAAAATATTCGTAAGTACGTTGATCGTATTAGCGATATGGAGATCATGTTTGAAGGCTATGGCCGTCAGTGGTGGAAAGATGAACCTTATCTGGTAAATGATATTCCTATCTTCCATTTTGTAAATGATGCCGTCGACCCGGCTCAGACGCTAAAGGAAGCAATTGACAATGCTCCGACGGCTCGTCCTGGTTTTGTTGCTATTTTTATACAAAATTGGCCATTCTCGGTTGATAAAATAGAAAAAATGAGGCAGGCTTTGGGTGATGACTATATATTTGTTCGCCCGGAAGAATTGGCAGATCTTTTTAATCAGTATAATAAGTAATTTATTGTAAAGTGCTTTATTGAAGTATCTTACAGATTTGTATTTGCGTTGCCGTACTTATTTATTTACACATTTCTAATGTAATAAGTGCTAGTTTTATGTAAAAAATGAAAAAAATAAGTTTTTTTTCAAAAAAAAGGGTTAAAACTGGTATTTATATACAGACAACTTAAAAACAAAGCAAACAAGGCATGGCGAGTTGAATTTCAGCTTTTAATGCTTTATCGATAGAAATGTGTTCGTTTGTTAGTTATATCGTATGGTAACCGTTTATGGTTTTCTTCGGTTTAGGCCGGAAAAACTGTAAACGGTTACTTTTTTATATACTTCTTATTTTTATGAAAGGGCTTAATTTTGAGAAATATGAAGGTAATTGCGCTATCAGCAATAGTTACACTATCGTTTGCCGGCTCGCTATTTGCGAAATCCTGGGCACCAGTTGAAGGTCAGTTATTATCAAAGTTCACTAAGGACGTAAAACCAGAAAGTGTTTTACCAGAATATCCAAGGCCGCAGATGGTCCGTGATAATAACTGGCAGAACCTAAACGGTCTTTGGGATTATGCTATAACTTCAGGTGATTCCTCTATGCCAGGTTCTTGGGATGGTGAGATTCTGGTGCCATTTTGCGTAGAGTCTGCGTTAAGTGGTGTAAAGAAAACCGTTTTACCTAGTCAGTTGCTTTGGTATCGTACTAACATTGTAGTTGATTCAGTTAGCGGCAATCGCACTTTACTGCATTTTGGTGCAGTTGACTGGCAGGCAACTGTATTTGTAAATGGTAAAGAAGTTGGCCAGCATAAAGGAAATGATCCTTTTACTTTTGATATAACTTCAGCGGTTAATAATGGTAGCAATGAAGTGGTGGTAAAGGTATTCGACCCTACCGATCAGGGTTATCAGCCTCGCGGCAAGCAGGTATTAAAACCAAGCGGTATTATGTATACTGCTGTGACTGGTATCTGGCAGACTGTATGGCTGGAAACAGTGCCTGTAAGTTATATTGAATCTCTGAAGATCGTTCCTGATGTTGATAATGAAGCTGTTAAAGTTACTGTTAATGCAACTGATTATCGTATGGTTCAGATCGTAGCTTCTTATAAAGGTAAGGAAGTAGCCAAAAAGTTTGCATATGCTGGCAGTCCGGCAGTAGTTCCAGTTAAGAACCCTGTACTCTGGGGAGCAGGTAATCCGGAACTTTACGACCTTAAGGTCAGCCTGCTCGATGACAGGAAAAATACGATCGATAGCGTAACCAGCTATTTTGGTATGCGTAAGATCGAAGTCAAGAAGGATGAAGACGGTATTAACCGCTTATTCCTTAATGATGAGGTATTATTCCAATATGGTCCGCTCGATCAGGGGTGGTGGCCGGATGGGCTTTATACAGCTCCAACTGAAGAAGCTATGGTATTTGATATCGTTATGACACAGAAATTTGGTATGAACATGATTCGTAAGCATGTTAAGCCAGAGCCGGCACGCTGGTATTATGCTTGTGATAAGCTTGGTATGTTGGTATGGCAGGATATGCCCTCTGGTGCTACCGATCGTGGTCAGGAAGCCAAAGATAACTATATGAATGAGCTTAAGGCTATGATCGATACTCTTCATAACTATCCATCAATAGTTATGTGGATTCCGTTCAATGAAGGCTGGGGCCAGCATGATACCCCTCAGGTTGTTGAATGGTTACAGAACTACGATCCTACTCGTCCTATCAATGAAGCCAGCGGTTGGAATGACCGTGGTAGTGGTGATGTTGCTGATATGCATAATTATCCAGGTCCAGGTGTTCGTCCTGTTGAAGATGATAGAGTTTGCGTATTAGGTGAGTTTGGTGGCCTAGGAATGCCTGCAAAGGGACACTTATGGCAGAAAGATCGTAACTGGGGTTATGTAGAGTTTAAGAACTCTACAGAGCTTACAGATGCCTATGTTACGCTTCTTAAGAAGATGCGTCCGCTGATCGGCCAAGGGCTTTCTGCGGCTGTTTATACTCAGACTACCGATGTTGAAGGTGAGATCAATGGTCTTATGACTTATGATCGTGAACTGGTTAAGGTTGAAATCGATAAGGCGGCTCAGGCGGCTAGAGAACTTTATACACCAGCACCAAAACTGGTAGATGTTCTTCCGACAAGTGATAAGGGTAAGCAGACTTGGAAATATACTACTAGTAAGCCTGGAACTGACTGGTATATGACCACGTGTGACGATTCTGACTGGAGAACCGGTCTTGGTGGTTTCGGTGACAGTGGTATACCTTCTATGTTCCTTGGTACAGAGTGGACTTCAAATGATATCTGGCTGCGTAAAAGCTTCCAGGTTGAAAGTCTGCCATCAGGCGGCAAGGCTACCCTGGTTATTTCTGCCAGACATGATGATTCTGCAGAAGTCTATCTGAATAATAAACTTATTGCAACGCTTAAGGGTGCAAATGGCAGCTATGCTTTGGAATATCCTACTGTAGATGCTGTTAAACTTCTTAAGAAGGGTGAAAATGTTATCGCTGTCCACTGTCATGAAGACGGCGGAGACCAGTTTATTGATGCTGGCTTGTCTTTTATAATCGAACAATAGTCATTACTTCTATTAGTTCTAATAACATTAAAAAAAAGCACCGAGAATATCATCTTGGTGCTTTTTTTTGTTCTGTTAAGTGATTTGTTGGTAATAGCTTATGCTTGTTATTGTCAGCTGGTGAGAAAGTTGGGGAATTATTTTGTTTTTATACTCTAGTTCGACGCGGTTATCCGTTATATATTAATGAAGTACTATATGGAATTTCTTTGTATGTAGATGTTATATGATGGAAAAACAGAACCTGGAAAAAAATGATGACTTTATTCGGCTTTTTACGAGAAATCAAAGCCAGATATATGGATATATCATATCTTTGCTTGGAAATCTTAATGATAGCGAAGATATTTTCCAGGATGTTGCTTCTGCTATGTGGCTGAATTTTGAAAAATTTCAGCCAGGTACAGACTTCACCGCTTGGGGCATAAAGATTGCCAAGAATAAGGTGATCGATTTTATCCGCAAGCAGAGAAGTAGTAAGGTGTTCTTTTCTGATGAAACAATCGAGCTGATTTCTGATTATCGCTCAAATGATTTTCAGGTACATGAGCAAAAAGTAATGATGCTTGAGCATTGTATGAGCAAACTATCTGAAAAAGATCAGAAATTGGTAAGATTGCGTTATACTCAGCATAATACTACCAAATCTCTAGCGGAGAGATTTGGCAGGTCTGTTGATGGGCTATATAAAACAATGGCCAGAATCCACTATGCACTTTATAAGTGTATGCGGCGTCAAATGGAAAGGGCGTAGAGCTGGTTATGTTTGATGATAAAAAAATATTAGAAATTTGTGAGATTATCTGCCGGACTCTAGAAGGTAATGAAACAAAGCAGAATGTTCAATATCTTGATCAGATGATACGAGAACATTCTGAGATACTGAAATTGTATAATTATATTACCCAGGTTCAGGCTCAGCTAATGTGTCCTGGTCAGTCACAATCTTTGGATCTTTCGATACTGTATGGCGATAAAGAATTTGAGCTTTTAAGAAAGATGCTTGAAGGTGAGTTAAATGCTCCAACCTGTGATATGCCTAAAAAACTCGCCCCAGTCTCAGAGCCTGTTACTATTGTCACTAAAAGTTCCCAAAAGCGGTATTTAGCTTTTATTGCTTCAATTGCTGCTGTTTTGATGATCGTAATTACGGCATATTTTAACCAGAAGTCAACCATAGCAATAGCGACTGTAAAGGATAGCTATCAGACTAAATGGAAGGCTGGATCGTTGATCGTCGATCAGCGGCTGGCACGGACAGAGCATGCACTAGAGCTTTTTTCTGGCTTGGTGAAGCTGGAATTAGATAATGGTGCAGAGGTTGTAATAGAAGGACCAGCTAGCTTTTCTTTACTTAGCCCAGATAGTATGCAGCTGTCATATGGGAAGCTGTCTTCATTAGTACCGCCAGCTGCGGCTGGATTCAGAGTTGATACTCCTGGTATGACAGTGACAGATCTGGGGACCGAGTTTACAATTGAAGTTGGAGAAGATGGTGTAGGTACTGTTAACCTCTATACTGGACGGGCTGTACTTATGGCTGGAATTGAAGGCCATCGTATTGGAACTGATGTGCTCTCGCCAGGTCAGGCCAGAAAGGTTGATCATATCAATCAGAAGGTCATTGACGTAGATTTTGATACAGTTAAAGTAGCCAGAAGTTTTTCGTCAAAAACAGGCTTTGTCTGGTATGGACAGCCTGTAGATCTGGCTGCTGTTATTGCAGGAGCGGATCTTTTCAGTACAGTTACTGGAATTCATGGTATTGATCCACATGAGGGATCTCCGGTTAATGGGTACAGATATAAACTGCGAAAGAGTACAGGTAAGTATAAGCTGGTAGATGATAATCGATATATTGATGGCGTTTTCATCCCTGATAGTGATCTTGGCGATAATATTATTTCATCACAGGGTCATATTTTTGAGAATTGTCCAGATACTGCTGGGGTACGAGAGCATAATAGTGTTGGCGAAAATAGCCATGATATTATTACATTTTGTGACTATGACAGTGATGATGTTACATTACAGCCGTACCAGCTGCCAAATTTCAAGAGTATTACCGCAGGCACATTAGATATCCCAGCAGTGCTTATACATAGTAATGGTGGTCTGACTTTTGATCTTGATGCCATAAGGAAGGATTTGCAGGGGCTTGATATTAAACAATTTATAAGCTCTTTTGGCCTTCCTGATATTGATACTCTGATTTATGCCGATGCAAGGGTTACTATTCTAATAGACGGCAAGACAAGGTATCTGAAAGAGAATCTTGTTCAGGAAGATGGATTAGTGGCTATTTCTATAGATATAGCCGATTCTGATAGGTTTCTTACAATTGCAGTAACCGATAACCAGGAAAATGTGGTTGACAATAAGGGAGCAATTGATAATGATTATGTTTACCTGGTATCTCCGCAGCTACAGCTAACTGGAAGCTATTGATCTTTTTTTGATAAGAACTCATCTTTTTCTCTTTTTTATGATTTAATTATTATTTTTGCACTCCATTTTTTTATTTCAGCTCGTTTATATAGTATAGATCGAATTGTTCTATTATGTATTTCTATTTGTAATTATTGCAGGTTTGCTGCAATTGATTGCACTATAGTAGTCTGGAGTTGTTAAATAATTGATGTTAGAGAGAACCATTTTGAAGGAGGTTACGATGAAACGTATTCTGTCTATGTTGTTATTGCTTTTGTGTGGGACAGCCGTAAATGCTGCTCCTGCATTGCTTTCCTGGTACCAGTTTGAACAGGACGCTACAGATTCTGTCGGGGGTAAAGATGCCGTTGTTTCTGGGACTATGGAATATATCAACGGTCCTGTATATTTTGGACAGCACTATGCAGCTGCTCCCGATGGCACAAATTACTATTCATTACCTTTAGATGCATATCCAAACGGCGGTGTAGGTAATGGTATGGATCAGTTTACATATTCTGTCTGGATAAATGTTTCTCATACTTCTGATAAACAGAGAATTTTTGGTAATTTTAATTCCAGTGATAGAAATGCTATTAGGTTGACAGCTGTTGGTGGCGATCCAGCCAAGGTTGATTTCTGGATGAGGTCTAGTAGTGATGTCAGTATTACCGTTTCTACTGGTGACGGAACTGTACCTCTTAATACCTGGGTGAATATTGTTGTAACTTATAATGGCTCAGCGCTTTGCATGTATATGGATGGTACATTGATGCAGGAAGTTGCATATTCGCAAACAAATTTCTCTGCCTGGGATTATCCATTAACCATTATGGCTGAAAATATGCGTGGTACCGTTCAGGGTAATTATAGTGGTATGATAGATGACCTTCGTATTTATGATGGTCCACTTTCTGCAGAACAAGTTAAGATCCTGGCAAATTATCAGGATTTTAGTGCCGCACCACATTCTCCAGAGCCAGCAAATGGTGAAGATTTTGTAGCTCTTGATAAAACCTTGTCATGGACAGCTGCAATCGACCCTAATGATATGGGAAGAACTAATCCAAGTGTTAAAGCGCATTATGTATGGATGAGCAGTACAAGCGACCCTAATGTTGCTCTTGTTGATACTATTGCGGTTACTAATTATAGTGATCCAACAGCTGCTTGCAGCTATGCTCCAGCTTCAGACGCACTTGAGTTAGATGGTGTTTATAGTTGGTATATTGAAGAAGGTATGGATGATGGAGCTGGTGGTATATATCCTGCTGGTGATGAAAACAATATCACTGGTCCGGTATGGAGTTTCTCTGCTATTCAGAGTATTCCAGATATACTAACTCAGCCAAAATCAGTACTCGTTGCACCAAATGGAACTGCTCAGTTTTCTGTTGAGTTTGCTTCTACTAATACTGTTACTGCTGTCTGGTATAAAGATGGTGTAGAGCTGACTGCTGGTGGTAATATCTCTATAAGTACTGATACTGATTCAAGCTCTCTCGAACTGGCTGGTGTAGCAGTAGCAGATGAAGGTTCATATTACTGTGTTCTTACAAGTAGAAGCTCAATTAATACAGAATCTGCTATGTTAGTCACTGGGAAAATGCTTGCCTGGTATAAGTTTGAGCAGGATCTCACTGATGAGGTTAATGGTGTTGATGGTACTGCAGTTTCAGAATTGACTTATCCGGAAAGAGTTGAGGGTGATTATGCAGTTAGTACAGATGGACAGGGTTATGTAGAAATGCCAGTCAACGCTTATCCTAATGGTATTTTTGGTAATGGTCTTGATCACTTTACATATACATTTATGGTAAATCCATCGTCGCTTGTTGGTAGTAATGGTCGCATTATTGGTAACTTTAATGATGGCTCAACTACAGGTATGCAGATTGGTGTTACAAGTGCTGGTGCGGTACGTTGCTTTGTTCGCGATGATAGTGGTACTTCGTTCTCAATTGATACTCCGGGTAACACGATCGGTATGGACGAGTGGTCATATGTTACAATTACATATGATGGTTCATCTCTGGTATATTACATTAACGGAAGTATGCTGCAGCAGTCTGATGTATCTACCCTGACAAACTTTGCTCAATGGCAGTATGCACTAACATACTTATCAAAGAACAGTCGCGGAAGTATTGTTGAGCCGTATGTTGGTATGGTTGATGACTTAAAGATATACAACTATGCAGTTAGTGAAATTGATGCTGCCAAACTTTACTATGACCTTACTGGTAATACAGTTTGTATTGAATCATTAAGGCCGTCAGCTAATTACGATTTTAATAACGACTGTGTTGTTAATATTTTAGATTTTGCAAAAATGGCAGAACAGTGGCTAAAGACTGGCTTGTTCTCTGCTATTAACTAATACATACTTAACTAAAGCGAACACGCTTATACAGGCTGGAATATAACAGATATATTCCAGTCTGTTTTTTTATATATTTACGGCATTGGAGCAGTTACCGGCCAGCCATCTTTCCAGCAAATGGTAGATATCTGTAGAATTGGTCTACCAGATTTAGCGTCATAAGCATGGCAGAAGATATAGTCTGTGCCGTCGTCGCTAAGAATCGCTTCATGGCCAATTCCATGCCAGTTATCAGTTGCCGCTTCCAGAACCGGCGAACCACCATCATTTATAAGGTCAATTCCATTTTTATCGAGGTATGGGCCGGTTACTTTTTTCGATCTTCCAACAACAACATTATAATTGCTATTGACTCCCCGACAGCAGAAATCCCTGGAGACAAACAGGTACCACCAATTCTTGTGCTTGATTATAAACGGTGCTTCAACGGCACCTTCTACTGGTGGTGTAACATGATCCTTGTACCTTGGCCGTGAACACAGCTTATACAGTTGCGAGTTGCTTTTTTCCAGCAGGCCTGTTTCTGGGTTTATCTGTCGCATCATTATTCCGCCCCAGAAGCTACCCCAGCAAAGCCAGGCTGTTTTTTTATTTTCGTATACAAGATTAGCATCTATAGCATTAAAATCGTCAACACCTTCATTAGAGTTAACTACCATTCCGTGATCTATCCATTTATAGTAAGGGCTTGTACTGTCAAGTGTTACATTTGTCGCCAGACCAATAGCAGAGATATTTCGACCAAATGTAGAAACTGAATAATATAAATGATACTCACCATTAAAGAATGAAATATCAGGTGCCCATGAACCTCTTGTACCCGGAACCAATTTTTCACACCATTCAGGCAGTTTATCAAATACGCACCCAGCTCTTTTCCAGTTAATAAGGTCTTTTGATGTTCTGATTGGGATAATATCGCCATGGCGACCTCCTCCAGTACAGAACATATAGTAAGTATCTCCATCCTTGATAACCGCGGGATCGTGAACGGATATGTCGCCAGAAGGGTTTAGTCTGACAGGTTCGCACTTATTTTTAATGCCGCAGCCGCAACATGTGATAAGAATTGTTACACTTAACAATAAACCAATTCCATTTGTCGATTTAACCATTTTGCAAAAAGCTGTTATTTTCTCTTTATAGAACATAGTAATTCCTTTATAAAAAGTATCTATATATTAAATGAAAAAGAAAGTTCAGATGTTTTCCTCATGTTAACACACAGGTAAAGTATTAACAATATTATTCCGCTATATGGTAAATTGTTAACTTATTGTGTAATGTATGTGTATTATCAGTTGAGGTATAGATTATGGATAGAATAGAGTTGGAGATTATTAATGTTAAATAAAATTAAGCTGTTCACTAAAACTGTTTTAGTATTTATATTTTTTATTATAGCCATGGCTACGGGATCGATTTCAGCTATATCTTCCAATAATGGTAGTCTTATGGCAGATTCCAAAGAATCACTATTGATAAAAGTAGATACATCTCGCCACTGTCAACAGATCAGAGATTTTGGAGCTTCTGACTGCTGGACTATGCAGGTAGTTGGAAATTGGCCTAAAGAGAAAACGGAAGCGATAGCCGATCTACTTTTTAGTTCAGAGCTTGACAGCAGTGGTAAGCCTGTTGGTATTGGTCTAAGTTCATGGAGAATGAATCTTGGAGCTGGCAGCGCTCGTCAGGATAATATTTTTGATAGTTGGCGTAAAGGGGACTGTTTTCTTGATGATGAAATGAATAGCTACGATTGGCAGCGATGCTCCGGCCAGAGAAAGTTTTTGCAATTGGCTAAAAGTAGAGGAGTAAGCCATTTTACAGCTTTCTGTAACAGCCCGCTAATAAATATGACGCGGAACGGTAATGCTTTTTGTGATCCTTCAATTGGCACGACAAATCTAAACTATTCTAAAGCAAAGGACTTTGCTAATTACATAGCGGATGTTCTTGAGTATTTTCGTGATAGTGAAGGAATTGAGTTTGATAATATTTCGCCAGTAAATGAACCTGAATGGGATTGGAATCAGAAACGTGATAATCCAGCACGTGCTTCGCAGGAAGGTTGCAGGTATAACAATGTTGATATTAAGTTAATTGTGGATGTACTGGCCCCATCTATAAAAAAGCGAGGGTTAAAAACAGTTATTGAGATTTGTGAGTCTGGCAGCATTGAATATTTATATTCTCATGGTATTGAGAAAGGGGAGCATATCAGAGCCTTTTTTGAAAAGGGTTCTTCATATTATCTTGGAGATAAAATACCACCGGTAATCTGTTCTCATAGTTACTGGACTGATATTGCGACAGAAATCGTTCAAAAAAGAGAAATGCTGCGTAGGCAGCTGGATAAATATGGTCTTGATTATGTTCAGAGTGAATACAGTATTCTTGGTGACCGTGGTGAGATAAATGGTAATGGACGCGATCTGGGTATTGATCCTGCATTATGGGTTGCAAGAGTGATTCATACCGACCTTACGGTAGCTCGTGCAGTCAGCTGGCAATGGTGGACGGCTGTTTCTCCGGTAAATTATAAGGATGGCCTGGTTTATTGTGATAGAAATGATTCCGATGGTAACTACTATCAATCCAAGATGTTATGGGCGTTCGGTAATTTCAGCCGTTTTATTCGGCCGGGAATGTACCGCGTAGAGCTGGATAGATCTGATAAAAAAACAGCGTTAGAAACTGTAAATGGTCTTATGGCTTCCAGTTATTATTCTACATTAAATAATACAGTAGTGGTAGTACTGGTTAATTATAGTCATGAATCAGCTTATGTTAAGCTAGAGATACCGAATCAGGAAATAAATGGCTGGCAACCATATGTTACAGCTGGAAATAATATTGAAACTGACAGCTTATCTCCTTATGAGCTTTTAAGTTCTGGTTCTACAGCAGAAATACCAGCTCGTTCAGTTGTTACTTTTGTAAGTACTTCAAAGTGAGGGCAACTGTTAATAGTTTTAACCTTTGTTGATGATGCCAAAAACCATAAAGCGTCCAAGTTGTTATTTTGTATGTGTTTATGTGAAATTTCTTAGCGATTTTGTTTGAAATCTTGCAGCGTGATAATTACAATCAATTCATAGATATTATTATTTAGCGTTTGTATTCCATAATTTTGTATACATAAAATTCGTTTACCTGTTGTTTATTAAGTTTGAGTCCTTCTGCGTTTTATTGCTTATATATACGTGTATATTTTTTTCATAGTAGAACGCATATAGCTATACCGTTAATTCAGGGAGTAATATTATGAAATTGAAAGTGTTACTTGGGTTTATTTTAAGTCTTATCGTGGTTGGCCAGGGATACAGTCAGCAGAAAAGTGATTATCCCTATCAGCCGGTCCCTTTTTCAAATGTTAATTTCAATGATGTTTTCTGGGCTCCGCGTATTGAAACTAACAGAACAGTTACTATTCCATTTGCTTTTGGTAAGTGCGAAGAAACAGGACGCTATTATAATTTTGAGCGTGCTGCCAAGGTGTTAAATGGTGAAGAGGTGCTTGACAGAAAGCCGCCGGGATTGTCTTTTGACGATACTGACCCATATAAGGTATTGGAAGGTGCATCGTTTGGCTTGTCGGTAAAATATGATGCTGAGATGGATGCTTATCTTGATAAAGTTATAGCACTTATCGCGTCGGCTCAGGAGCCGGATGGTTATTTGTATACTGCTCGTACAATAGATCCTGAACACCCACATGAGTGGGCTGGTAATAAACGCTGGGTAAACGTAAAGGCGTTAAGTCATGAACTCTATAATATGGGACATTTGTACGAAGCGGCCGCCGCGCATTATCAGGCTACTGGTAAAAAGACACTACTTAATATTGCAATTAAAACGGCGGACCTGCTTTGTGATGTGTTTGGGCCTGGCAAGGATGAAGATGCTCCGGGCCATCAGATAGTTGAAATGGGTCTGGTTAAACTATATCGTATTACTGGTGAGAAGAAGTATCTTGATCTAGCCAGATTCTTCCTTGATACTCGTGGACCAAATGATGGTGAGTACAGTCAGGCGCATAAAAAGGTGATAGATCAGGATGAAGCAGTAGGTCATGCTGTACGTGCAACATATATGTATTGTGGTATGGCTGATGTTGCGGCAATTGAAAACGATAGTGATTATATTAAAGCTATTGATAATATATGGAACAATGTTGTTACTAAGAAACTTTACATTACTGGTGGAATTGGTGCCACTCATAGTGGTGAAGCGTTTGGACCAAACTATCATCTTCCGAACATGAGTGCTTATTGTGAGACATGTGCAGCTATAGGTAATGTCTACTGGAACCATAGAATGTTTTTACTTCACGGTGATGGAAAGTATATCGATGTACTAGAACGCAGTTTGTATAATGGTGTTATTTCAGGTGTTTCGCTTGACGGTAAAGGGTTTTTCTACCCGAATCCATTGGAGTCAACAGGTCAGTATCGTCGCAGTCCGTGGTTTGGTTGTGCCTGTTGCCCATCAAATATAACTCGCTTTTTGGCTTCTGTTCCAGGCTATGCTTATGCCGTAAGAAATGACGATCTCTTTGTTAATTTATATGCAGCTGGAAGTGCAGATGTTAAACTTGCTGATGGTGAGGTTAAGTTGACCCAGCAGACAAAATATCCATGGGATGGTGATATTAAAATTACTGTTGATTCAGCTGCTGGAAAAGATTTCAATATGTGCTTGAGAATACCGGGCTGGGCGATGGATAAGCCTGTTCCAAGTGATCTGTATAGCTATGTAAATAGTGCTGCTGGTGATCCGGAAATTAAACTCAATGGTAAAATAGTTGCGTTAAATGTTAAAAACGGATATGTGAGTTTGAATAAAAAATGGAAGAAGGGCGATGTAGTTGATATTTCTTTCCCTATGTCACCGAGACTGGTAAAGGCTAATGATAAGGTTAAAGAGGATAGAGGCCGTTTAAGTATAGAACGTGGCCCAATAGTTTATTGCTTGGAAGGTGTTGATAGTGCAGATGGTCATGTTAGAAATCTGTTTATTGATCCTGAATTGAAGATGTCTTATAGCTTTGAGCCTGATCTGCTTGGCGGTGTTGGGGTAATAAAAGCAATGGCCTCTGTTGCTGGGTTGGATGCTAATGGTAATAATGCTGATAGTGGTAAGAAAGTGAAATTTACCGCTATACCATATAGTACATGGTGTAATCGTAAGATAGGTGAAATGACAGTTTGGATACCTACAGATCCATCACAGGCTTATGTTAAACCTCTTCCTACTATTGCTTCTGAAAGTAAGGTGACTGCGTCTCGAGGTTCTGGTAGTCCAAAATTTATGGTTTCGCAGGCAAAGCCAAAGAGTTCTGCTGATAAGGATAATCAGTTCTATCATTGGTGGCCAAAGAAGGGTACTAGCGAATGGGTTCAGTTTGACTTTGACAAGCCAACAGATATCTCATCAATTAAAGTGTACTGGCTTGATGATACCGGAGCTGGTGAGTGTAAAGTGCCGCTGAGCTGGCGAGTGCTTTATAAAGATGGTAATGAGTATAAGCCAGCGGTCTCTGGTAATGGCTTTACAGTTGAAAAAGATATGTATAATGCTACTTCAATAACAAAGGTTAAAACTACTTCAATCAAACTGGAGATACAGCTTCAGCCAAACTGGTCAGCTGGAATATTACAGGTTATGTTTGACTGATCGCGATTCGTGTAATAGCTAAGAGCCGGTTCTGATGGATTTATTTCAGAAGCGGCTCTTTTTCATTTATTACTTTAGGTTTTGGTATTTTCTATACTAGCCCTTGCCGCGAGTGGCTGTTTTTTGGCTTGGGGCATGCTTTTCAATATGTTTAATTATCATACTGGCAATATCTTTGCCAGTAGCTTTTTCAATACCTTCAAGTCCGGGGCTGGAATTCACTTCCATTACTAATGGGCCATGATTTGATCTGAGCAGGTCAACACCAGCTACATTTAGGCCAATTATTCTTGCCGCTCTGACAGCGGTTGATCTTTCTTCCGGAGTGATCTTGATCAGTGAAGAAGAGCCTCCTCTGTGCAGATTGGAGCGGAATTCACCGTCTTTGGCCTGTCTTTTCATTGCGGCTACTACTTTACCGTCAATAACGAAGCAGCGAATATCAGCACCTCCGGATTCCTTGATATACTCCTGGACAAGGATATTCGCCTTTACTCCCATAAAACCTTCTATTACGCTTTCAGCTGCTTTCTGAGTTTCAGCAAGTACAACGCCAATACCCTGTGTACCCTCCAGCAGTTTTACTACCAGAGGGGCACCTCCAACCATATCGACCATGTCTTTGATATCGTCAGGTTTACTGGCAAATCCAGTTATTGGTAGTCCAATGCCCTTACGGCTAAGCAGCTGCATTGATCTAAGCTTGTCCCGGGAGCGGGTCAGGGCTACAGATTCATTTAGAGGATATACGCCCATCATTTCAAACTGCCTTAGAACCGCTGTGCCGTAGAAAGTTACTGATGCACCTATTCTTGGTATTATCGCATCTACTCCTTCGATAACCTGGCCTTTGTAGTGTATTGACGGCTTATGTGATGTGATATTCATGTAAGCTCTAAGCACGTCTAAGATCATGATCTCATGACCGCGTTCCTGAGCCGCTTCGACTAGTCGACGTGTAGAATAGAGTTTTGGATTTCTTGATAGTATTACTATTTTCATTTTACTTTTTTCTGTTTTATATCCCTGGTTTACTTTTTAGTATAACCGTTTCCCGTTTATTTTACCGCAGGCGTAAGAAAGCGATGGATTAATTATTACTTTATGGTGCATAGCTGTTCTGCCCAGCAGCATTCTAAATCGCATTTTATCGCGATTAGTAAGCGTGATTTCTATCGGCCAGCTTTCATTTTTGACTGCTATTAAAGTTTTGATCACTATACGTTTTTCTCTGTGGCCCCCGGAATCGCTGACAATGCGTTTGTCAACAACAGGAGCTACTCTTTCCAGGCAAAGTTGACTGTTTTGTAAGGGGTGTAGAAAAAAACGAACGTAATCTATGCCACCCCGTGAGAATTCTTCGATCTTACAGGTGTGGATAGCCGAAGTCCTTGCTCCGGTATCTATTTTGGCTTTAATTGCTGGTACTTTCAATTCGGGAAGGGATATCCATTCCCGCCAGCCAAACATAATAAGATTGTTATCTTTTCGCATTTCCGATTTTCCCGCCCAGCGGTGTCATAGTTTCAATAAAATCCCGCAAAGCGGTATGCAGTTTGCATAATATACAATAAAAAATGATATTAGCAAATATTAAGTACGATATTTTATTTTAGTATTTTTGCAGTAGTTCCAGCATTTTTCTGTCCAGCTTATGGCCGTTATAATCTTCATATTGTACATCGTCTCTTCCGCTGTCCAAAATACCAAATGGTCCCCTGAAATTCCATAGGGCCCAGCCAAAATCTGCTTTTTGGAAATTTTTCAGACAATCTTCCATCCAACGCAGGGTTACATTATGAGGTGTTTGGTTAAAGGCTCCCCATTCTCCGACAATAATACCGTGTCCTTGTTTGCTATATCTATCCCATTTTAACAGTTGAGTCTCCCACAGCCATTCGCGGCCAATGGTCTTTTCCGAGAAGTAAACCGGTTCTTTTGTTGGGTTAAAGCTTAATGGAAAATTCTTTTTTCCCCATTCCGGCGATATTGCCAGCTCATATTCTTTGCCCTTATCACAGATAAATGTGATCGAAGTTATGCTGAGCCAATCACCTTGGGTATTAGATAGATTCAATGTGTAGGTGCCATTAGGAACTTTAAACTCATAATTCTTATTGAATATATTTTGGTATATGTTCCATTGTTCGCTATAAACCACGGTTTCGCCATGTTTTGACTCTGGGCCGCTAATAAAATCCTGTTGCCAAACTATTTTATCATCAATGGTTGCACTAATATGGCTGCTTTGCGATACAGTTCCTACCTTAAATCTGAAAATGGCTGGTTCGTTGAGACTAATCTTTATCTCTATTGGAGTCTGCAAGTTTTTCTGGTTCGGCCCGTATAGAAAACCAGCTATAGCCAATGGCTGCGGCCAGGTTGGTTCTGCCCAGGTGTCAGCACCATTTACCCAGCTGGCTTTATAATGAGTAAGGTTAAATGGTTGGTAGCCTCGAGTTGACTGGACTATGTTTAAGTTTCCAAGCTCCTTACAAGGGTCACCTCCCCAATTGAGTCCATCAGAGATAATTAGTCGATCTGGATCTTCTTTTCGAATAGACTCGACAATGAGTTTTATTACTGGCAGAAATTCTTCTTCACTGACATTGCTTGGTTCGTTTAGCAGGTTGAAGCTTAAGTATTTATTAGGTATGTTTTTATATCTTTGGGCAAAAGTAGCCCAGTGCAAGGCACAGATTTTCTGGGTTTCCTTATCTGTCCATAGACTGGTTGGTTCTGGAGGAGATGCTACTGTATAGCCTGGTGCACGGTGAAAATTCAGGCAGACATGAATATTGTATTTTTGCCCCCATTTAACTGCCTGATCGATCTCTTCCAGCTGCTTTTCGTCAAACTTTGTCCAATCTCCGTCAATGATCCAACAGCGATAATCCATTGGCAGACGTACGAAGTTGAAGCCCCAATTGGAAATAAGTTTAAAATCTTCTTCTGAAAACGGCTTCATGTTTGGTCTTTTATAAAACTTCTCAAGCAGGTTAAAGCCACGATATAGAGGCATTTTCTCTGCTGTAGGTTCAGGTAACTCGGCCAAGAGGGGGGAGATAGCAAATAACAGACAGCATAACCAAATAAGTTTATTAACTTTGACCATGGCAAAGACTCCAAACAAAAAGGACTTAAAAGCTACCGACAGTTTTTCTAAATCTATTCTATATGGTTTGGTCTAAAAATAGTACTACAAAATGAAGTTGTACGCTTTGGTTGTTTTAAGTGGTTTTACCACAGGTGATTATAAGTTTCTTTTCTGCAAAATATGGAAATAATGCTGTGCAAATCTGTGGGCTTCGTCTCTGATGAATTGAAGCAATCTCAGGGCTGGGTTATGTCTACTTAATTTAACAGGTTTTTCTCGGCCGGGAATATATATTTCCTCTTCTCTTTTGGCTAGTGATATAATCGCAGGTTGGTTGATCTTTACCAGAGATACTATTTCCCGGGCAGCATTTAGCTGGCCCAATCCGCCGTCGATAAGGATAAGGTCAGGGAAAAGATCGTCATCTGGGTCGGCTTTACTTAGACGGCGAGTCATAACCTCAGCCATAGAGGCGAAGTCGTCAATTCCTGATACCGTTTTGATCTTATAGCGTCGGTAGCCATTTTTGAATGGGCGGCCGTCAATGAAGCAGACCTGAGAGGCTACAGTATTGGTTCCTTGTATGTGGGCAATGTCATAACCCTCTATAATTCTTATACTTCCAGCAGGCTTTTCTAAAAGTTCTTCCAGATTATGTAATCCTTCCAGCGGATCTGACTGAAATAGTTCCGGCTGAACGTGCTCGTCTACTTTTCCTCGGTCGTTAAGAGATTCGATCGCTTTTATCTCGTCCCGCAATCTTGCGGCATCTTCAAAGTTGAGATTTAATGAATGCTCTTGCATTTCTTTATAGAGCTGCTTAAGTACTAACGAACGCTTAGACTCCATAAACTGTTTAAGTCTTTTAATATCAGCAGCATAAGCTTCTTTAGATATTTTTCCGCCACAGGGGCCGCTGCATTGCTTGATACTATGCAGTATACATGGACGGTTAAACCTTAAGTTTGGATTATCACTTTGTATTTCCTGATGACAGGTTCTGAATCTAAAAATACGTTGTAGTACCTGGACAACTCTTCTCACCTCACTAATTGAGGTAAAAGGTCCATATAACTTACTGCTCTTGGCTGGAGTTCTGGTCAGATAGACCGCTGGAAAATCCTCAGCTGTCGTTATTTCAATATAAGGAAAGGTTTTATCATCTAGTTGTCTGGTGTTATAGGGGGGGTGGATATCTTTTATGAGCCTGGCTTCGTGCAGGATTGCATCTACTTCGCTTTCACATTCCAGATAGCTAACCTCGACAACACGGCTCACCATTTCAACTATTTTAGGGCCACGACTATTTGCCAGGTCAGCAGAAGGTTGAAAATAGCTGCCTGCACGGTCTTTAAGGTTGGTTGCTTTGCCTATGTAGAGTACCAGCCCGGCACGATCTTTCATGAAATACACGCCTGGGCCTGCCGGAAATTCTCGTATCTGGCTCCTTACTGATTCTAACCTGATTTTGTTGCTGTCTGTCATCATTGATATTATAAACAGCAAAAAACACAAAAACAAGTAACCACCTGTTGTTAAAGAATTAAAGTGTTAGTTTTTAGTTAATTGCATTGCCTGCTCTTTTTGTTTTCCAATTGTATATTTTGTACTTAATTCACCTCTTTTTCTGGTCGAAGTACCGTTATGAGGGTTGATTATGCCTTTGCCTATTACTCGCCAATTACCCTGTTGATCAGGATAACATTACATTTGAAAGCAAGCTGATGCTAACCAACAGAAAAAAACAAACACGTTCAAGCCAAAACATTAGTAAATTGCAGTTGGAAACTCTAGAAAACAGAGTGTTACTTTCAAATGCAATAATAGATGATTTTGGCAGCACATACAGGACTGCTGGAGTTGCTGTTCTTGATGATGCGGGCGATTACTCTGTTGATAGCGATCTTTACAGTTTCAGAGACAGAGATGTGCTTACTTTTACTGCTGTTGGAAGTGGGCAGATGAACCTGACTTTAGATACATCAGAGTCAGATTTGCATCCTATCGTAGTTGTTTATAATGAAAGGCACAGATTGGCAACGTTCAGTAATTACCGACTGCATGATGGTGATACAGAGCTGGCTTTTCTGGTTGAAGAAGGCAAAGATTATAGTATCAAAGTTCAGTCTGTTCGTAGGACAAGTGGAGAATATAGCCTTACCCTTGATGGGCCGGAAATCGGGCAGTTATGGGAAGATGATTATGGCAGTAAGTACAGAGTAGCGAATGAGGTTATTGAAGCTGGTGTTAACTCTGGCCAAATACTAAATGCCAGGGCGAATGATATTGATATAATTCAATTTACTGCAGTTAAATCTGGTACGGTAACAGCTACGATGACTCCGCAAGATGAAGCGTTGAACGCTGTTCTTTGGGCCAGAAAGAGTAATGGAAGGTGGATCGGAAGGTCAAATAGTTCACTTAATGGTGGAAGTGAAACGCTGACTTTTGATGTAGTTGAAGGAAAAACATATTATCTTCTCGCAGATGGATATCGCCGGTCACAAGGTCAATATACTCTTGAAATCTCTGGTGATGTTTTAACTGAGCCTGTAGATTCAGAACCACAGGAATCAGAACCAGCTACCTCTCAATATTCAAATACATATGCACTACTGATCGGTGCAACTGAATATAGTCTGCTCAACGATTTAGACGAAACTGCAGTTGATGTCGATCTTATGACAGATACATTAATAAATACTTTTGATATTGTCCCTGATAATATTAAAACGATCGTTGGTGGCAGTGAGGATGTAAACTATTCATCAGTATATTCTGGTATCAAATGGTTAGATAGTGTTACCGGTGAAAATGACCTGGCTATTATTTTCTATTCTGGTCATGGTGGTTATGGTAAGAGCGTTTTGAAAAATGACAATGAGACGCTTATCTTGCCTGATAATACTCAGTTAAGCGAATACGAACTAACAAAGTTTTTAGCTGGTTTTGAAAAAGAAGCTGATAAATTACTGATCCTGGATAGCTGTTATAGTGGTGGATTTGCCAATATAGCAAATACAGTAGATAATACAGCGGTTATTGCTTCATCTGCTTATGATCAGGTATCCTGGGGAAATACACCAAGCTATAAGTCAAGCGGCTCATCCGATTCATCGTTATTTACTGGCTGGTTTACTACCGCTTTGAATGAGAATCGTGTTCAGGGCAGTATTCTGGATAATAATAGTGATGGCAAAGTAAGCTTTGGAGAAGCTTTTAACTGGACTGACTCTATGGTTAATGATATTACCGGCTACAACTGGAATAATCAGGACCCGCTAATGAATATTCTTCTGGGTGATATTATTCTATAAACATTTTCCCTTATTAGGGGAGAATATGTTTATCATTTGAATATATATTTGTTGAGATTGTCGAACCAGACACCGGCGACTTTTTTATATCCTGATTCTGTTGGGTGGAGCTTGTCAGATTTCCAGTCGCCTTGAATAAAACCTGCTTCCTTATTCATATTTACGAACCATACTCTTTTTCGTGCTTTTGCCAGTTCAGGAATTGTAGCATTATATTTTGCGGCAAAGTTCATATCCCATTCCACTGGCAAGATCGAAGCAACCAGTACTATTACATATGGGTCGATCTCGTGTATATTATCTAGTAGGGCGGCAAGTTTTTCTGAGCCGTCATTTTCCGGATCATATCCTGGTTGGCGATCACCAATATTAAAATAGTCGTTTGTCCCGATCATTAAGAGGATAATATCTGGTCTGGTTTTCATGTATTCTTTAATATTGACCATTATATTTCCTTTGCCATTGGTCCAGTCGTCCGCCAGACTTTTGCCAGGGCCGATCGTAAAACCGCCGTGTCCTTCATGATCGCTGTCGAATACTACAGCTGAATCGCTGTGGCGGCTACCGACCATATCGATGTTGATGTTATTATCCTTCAGCATATTATAAAGAAAACCTCGATATCCCGGATCGCCGGCTTCTGTAATTGAATCTCCCAGAGGCATGATTCGCCATGGAGCGGGTTTGTCAGTAGAACAGCAGAAGGCAGGAGCTAAAGGGGCTCGAGGTTTTCCACCGCCGCCAATGGTATCTGTACTGTTGTTATCAACGATGTGGAGTAATGAGATCATTGTATTGACTTCATCATGCCATTGTCCGTGGTCAGAGGCCATTTCCAGAGCATAGCGTTCTTTTACCTCTTTAGCTACGCCAGTTTCTATGCACAAATCGTGGCTGTCCCAAGCTGAGTCATCGGGTATATATGCTCCATAATCCTGCAGAGCGTGAAATAGCTTTTTGCCTGGTTCGCTTTTTATTGGCAGTGTGTCAAGTGATACATCCGGCTTGATAGCCAACAGTGTACCAATTGTAAATCCTTCATTACTGCCTTTGTAGCCATCTGCGGCATAGCTGTCAGCACTGGTTGCCGGCCAGCGATATCCTTTATTCTTTGCTGTATAGTTAAGATATTTTTTAGCCCATATATTTATTTTTACCGCATGTCTTATTGGCTCAGCTGCGATAAGCTCTCCGCGTCTTATTGAACCACCAATTGTTGATAAGGAAGACGCACCATGCGAACCGCCGCTACCGGGACCGTATATGTCAACAACAGGCCAATGGTACCCTACGATATGGCCACCTGGTTCGATTCTACAGGCAGGTTCCAACTGACGGATAGTTCTCCCATCGCTTTCGAGTATAGCCAGACAGGCGTTTGGAGTATGGGGCGGAGCGGCATCAGCAATAGTAAATTCATCGTCAAGCTCACACCAGCCGATATGATCTTTGCCTGGCCAGCGTTTTCCCCAATCGCTAGCTGATAATATTTTTTGTTTTTTTCCCTTGCCGGTTACCTTTACCATATACTCCATGTCGTAGCCGATAAAGCCCGCTGGTTCCAGGTTCGCCTCTATATATTGGGCTTCTGAGCCAATTGGCGTATTCCATATACTATCTTTGCTAAAAGGCCAAAGCCATGGATCTCGGC
This sequence comes from Sedimentisphaerales bacterium, assembly GCA_963667715.1. GTDB lineage: Bacteria > Planctomycetota > Phycisphaerae > Sedimentisphaerales > SM23-30 > JAFGDI01. Next base: position 1,379,542 of record OY763926.1, read on the forward strand.
AGGTGGTAGGATATTGCTCGTAACAATCTTTTGAGGATGAAATATCAGCATCAGCTATAGAAATAATAACAGGCAATAGAAGGGACAATAATTTCAATGTTGCATTCAACTGTGACATAAATCTCTCCGTGGCACAATTTTAGTAATTCTGGCAATAGACCGTAGGAATTACTTATTATTTAAAACAATACAGGCAGCAGATCGTTGCTTCTGCTGCCTGTATATTCTATCTAATTTGAATGTGTAATTGAAATAAAATCTATATTTACTTATTGCAATAAGTAGCCTGTATTCTAATTAGCTGGCTTCTGCTTCCTTGCGGATAGTTTTAGCAGCTTCTACCATATTAACCAGACATTCCTCAGTTTCTGGCCAGCCACGAGTCTTCAGACCACAATCCGGGTTAACCCAAAGCTGATCCTGTGGTATAACCTTAAGCATCTTATGCAGTAGTTCTACCATTTCACTTGTTGGGGCAACTCTTGGGCTGTGGATGTCGTATACTCCAGGGCCGATCTCGTTTGGATAATCGTAGTCCACAAAAACATCGAGAAGTTTGATGTCTGAGCGAGATGCTTCAATTGAGATCACGTCAGCGTCAAGGGCTGCGATAGCCTCAATGATCTGGTTAAAGTCAGAGTAGCACATGTGAGTGTGGATCTGAGTCTTGTCTTCTACTGAACAGGTGGATAGCTTGAAGGCCGTTACTGCCCAGTCGAAATATTCTTGCCATTGCTCTTTTTTCAAAGGCATACCTTCTCTGAATGCAGGCTCATCTATCTGTATGATATTTATGCCGGCATCTTCCAGGTCGCTTACTTCGTCACGAATTGCAAGTGCAATCTGGTTTGTGGTTACACTTAACGGCTGATCTTCACGCACAAAAGACCACTTAAGAATCGTTACCGGCCCAGTGAGCATGCCCTTAACGTAACGACTGCTGAGTGATTGTGCATACTGAGCCCAAGTAACAGTCATAGGACCAGACCTAGAAACATCGCCGTAGATTATAGGTGGTTTAACACAGCGAGAACCATAACTCTGCACCCAGCCAAATCTGGTAAATGCAAAGCCGTTAAGCTGCTGGCCGAAATATTCTACCATGTCATTTCTCTCAGGCTCACCGTGTACCAAAACGTCAAGCCCGATCTCTTCCTGGAACTTTACTACTTTTCTTATTTCCTGTTTCATTTGCTCAGTATACGCCTGTTCGTCAAGCGATCCAGCTTTATAGGCAGCACGTACTTTGCGAATATCTGGTGTCTGAGGGAATGAGCCAATTGTTGTTGTTGGATATAGCGGAAGCTTCAATTCCCGCTTCTGGGTCTCTTTACGAACCTTGAATTCATTCTGCCTGTTTGACATTTCCGGCGTAATCTCTGATATCCTTTTTGTTACGGCAGGATCAGTAAAGCGATTTGCATTTTTGCCAGTGAATACCGCAGAAATTTCTGCAAGCTTACCATTTACCTGCTCTGAGCCATTTACGGTGTCAGTGATAAGTTTGATCTCGCTTAGTTTTTGCACTGCAAATGCCAGACGCTCTTTTACTGCTGGTTCAAGTTTGTCTTCTCTGTCAAGATCAACTGGACTATGCAAAAGTGAGCAGGACGGGGCAATTATCACTCTTTCGCTATTAATTACACTAATTGCAGGTTTAATCTTGTCAACTATTTCTGGAGCATTAGCTTTCCAGATATTTCTGCCGTTTACCACACCTAAAGATAGCTTAACGCTATCAGGTAATAGTTCAATTGCCTTTTTCAGCTGGCCTGGTGCTCTTACCAGATCAAAGTGAACGCCGTCAAATGCAAATTCTGCGATCATTGGTAAGTGTTCACTAATATCGCCAAAGTAAGTTGCCAGATGTATTTCGGGCCTGTTTGTTTCTTCTGTTAGAGCCTTGTATGCTTTACGGAAGGTTGCCAGATGCTTTTCTTCCAGATCAACAGCAAGTATTGGTTCATCAATCTGCACAGCTTCTGCTCCAGCTGCTTTCAATTCGGCGAGTACCTGCTTGTATACTTCGACAGCATTTTCAACCAGCTCCAGCGGATCAAAGCAATCTGGTTTGGCTTTGCCAAGTGTCAGGAAGGTCAATGGCCCAACTAAAACAGGGCGGGTAACTATTCCAAGTGCTTTGGCTTCATTGAACTGGTCGATCACCTTTCTTGAGCTAAGCTTAAATTCCTGACCAGCATTAAACTCAGGTACTAGATAGTGGTAGTTAGTGTCAAACCACTTTGTCATTTCCATGGCGACTTTACTTGAATTGCCTCTTGCCATCGCAAAGTATGTTGCAAGATCTACATTATCTCCCTTGAATCCGTAGCGAACAGGGACAGCACCAAGCATTACAGATGTGTCCAGCATGTGATCGTACAGGCTAAAATCATTGGATGGTATTATATCTATTCCGGCATCTTTTTGAAGCTGCCAGTGTTTTTTGCGAAGTTCTGCGGCTGTGGTAAGAAGCTCATTCTCGCTAGAAAGGCCTTTCCAGAAGGCTTCGACTGCCTTTTTAAGTTCTCTGTCAGCTCCGATTCTCGGGAAGCCCAGATTTGCACATGTCGCCATTTATAAATCCTTTCAAATTCAATTATTTATATCCTGTTGTTACTAACTCAGGTTCAGCCGATTATATGTAAATGGGAAAAGAATAATCCACTATTTACGATAAAAAAATAACATTTAACTGCCTGAATTATGCAAGGGTATAGATATAAATGACTTACGAAGAATAAAATTTAGGCTAAGCTAAGTTTCCCTGGTAATATATCACTAATTTAATGTGTATAAAAAAAAAGGGACAGTTTCATACTGTCCCTTTGAGTGAATAATAATATACTAATTTTATCGCTTCAGGGTAGCTGTTTCTATAGTAATGGTTTGTGACTTAAGGCCTTCTGACTCTGCCGTAAGTTTTATTGTACCCGGCTTGTTTTTTTCTGACTTTATGATAGCAAGCATTTTACCGTTATAGGCATTTCTGCTTGTATTCTTAAAGCAGTCAGAATTTGTGGCATCGCCGTTACCTGTTGCTTCTATGACACCAGGCCCAGTAATAGAAAGATTTACCATATTGTTGCTTCTTGGAACAATATTTCCATTGTTGTCAACTATATCAATAGTTATGAAACTCAAGTCACACCCGTCAGCTTTAATTCTGTTGCGATCGGCCGTTAGCTTAACTGTATATGCCTTGCCTGTTGTTTTGACGCTATCTTCGGCCCACTTTTTACCGTCTTTATAGGCTATGGCTTTCAGCTCGCCCGGCTCATATATAACATTGTCCCAACGCAGGCGATAAGCTTCCGGTATTGCTTCAGGGTCTATTATCTCCGGCTGAACATCTTGGGCAAACACCTGACATTCATAGAAGCTGGCCCAGTAGTTTTTTAATCCGGTAAACTGTACTTTTAGATAGCGACCTTCGGCTGAGAATTTATGTAGTGAGTAATTATTTCTTCCAGCATAAGTTGCCTGGGACGTCTTTTCCCACTTTTTACCGTCTTGTGATACCAGTATCTCATAGGCATAGGCAGAGGAGTCATTTTCCCAGTATATTACACAGCTCCCCAGCTTTTGGTTTTCCCCCAAGTCTACCTGCCAGAAGTTATCAGCTGAATCAGAAGAGGCGCACCAACGGGTTTTTATGTTATTATCATTGCCGTTAGCTGAAGCATTGTTTTCTTCAGATGTGCTAGCCTCAGCATTTTTACCGGCTGAAAGTGAAGTTGGCAGGCTAATATCCGGGGCAAGGGTCCCTGGTTTGGCTTTTGCTTTACGGCCAAGTGATCTCCCGTTCAGGAACAGCTCCGCTTCATCGCCAGAAGTATAAACATGGACAGGGGTAATTTCACCTTCACGTCCGGGCCAGTTCCAATGCGGCAGAATATGTGCCATTGGCAGCTCAGGTCGCCACCGTGACTGGTACAGGTAGAAGCGGTCTTTAGGAAAGCCGCACAGGTCAACTATACCAAAGTAGCTGCTGCGTGATGGGCTGCCCTTCATTTTAGATAGCTTTTCTTCAATTTCCTTTTTCTCTGCTTCTGTGTGATAGTTGATCAGCAGAGTTTTGTCATTGTTATATGGGGTTGGTTCGCCAATATAATCGAAACCAGTCCATACATATTCACCTGCAATGAATGGATAATTATCCTGTCCTTCAAATTCAATATCAGGCTTCATCGCCCATGGTGGAGCATATAGGTCATATGAACTAACCTGATAATTAAAGAAACCGTTAGCTTTGTTATTGCTAACCGGGAAATAATACTCACCTCTTGAGCTTATACAAGACGACGACTCGCTGCTAAATACCGGCTGGTCTGGATGGGTGTTCTTAAAATCATTATAAAGGTGTGGTTTATAATTGAAACCATAAATGTCAACTGTACTGCCAAAGCCATTTTTATAACTATTTGGCTGGTTGCAGCCGGCAGCAACAGGGCGACTAGGGTCTAGCTCATGAAATAGGTCAGTAAGTTTATGCGAGACCTCCAGATCATGTGGGCGAGCCCATTGCTCTCTGATCTCATTACCGCTGCTCCAGAGAATAATACATGGGTGGTTGCGGTCGCGTTTAACCAGATTGGTAATATCTTTTTTATACCAGTCTTTGAAAAAACGGTGATAATCATTATTCGTCTTTTTCAGCTCCCAGCAGTCGAAAGCTTCGTCCATGACCATTAGTCCCATTTCGTCACAAAAAGCTAACAGCTCAGGAGCTGGCGGATTATGTGATGTGCGTATAGAGTTGCAGCCCATTTCTTTCATTATTTCAAGTTGCCTCTGCACCGCCCGGTCATTTACAGCTGTTCCCAGTGGGCCAAGATCGTGGTGGTTACATACGCCATTGATCTTTACAACTTTGCCGTTAAGGAGAAATCCCTGGCTCGCAGACCATTCTATTGAGCGAATACCAAAAGTTGTCTGGTACTTATCTGTTACGCAGCCCTCGATAGAAACGACGGTTTGGGCAATATATAGATTTGGCGATTGTGTATCCCAAAGCAAAGGGTTTGCGACTTTGACCTCTATTTTATCAGGGGTATTGATTCCGGTTTGCAGGTCAATAGTTTGAGTCAGGCTTTGGGCTACGGTTTTGCCAGTAGTCTTATTTCTTATGATATGATAATATTCTGCTTTTTGAGCTGAGCCGGATAAGTTCTCCAGTTCAGTTTCGATTGTAACCGTTGCAGAGTTGTTAGATATTTGAGGAGTAGTGATATATGTTCCCCAATTTGCTACGTGGACAGGCTCGGCTTTAGTCAACCAGACGTGACGATATATGCCGCCACCAGGATACCAGCGTGAAGAGTCTGCTTTGTTATCCACTCGAACAGCTATAACATTATCGCCGCCAAAGTTGATCTTGTCTGTAAGGTCAAGAGCAAATGATGAATAGCCGTACTTCCACTCTCCGACTAACTCCCCGTTAAGGTATACAGTAGGTTCGGACATTATGCCGTCAAAGCGGATTGAGAAGCACTTCCCTTTATCAGTTGTTGGCACGTTAAAATGCTTGCGATACCAGCCAATTCCCTGAAACATTAGCTTTCCGGTACTATTTGGCTGGTTCTCTAAAAAATCCGATTCTATACCCCAATCATGCGGGACCGTTTCCTGCTGCCAGAAATCATCATTCCAATCGATACTTTCCAGACCGACAGGTTCATCAATGAAACCATCTGGCGTTTCGCCAAATCTGCTGAATTTCCAATCTTCATCAAAATTGGTAGTTTCTCTTTCCGATAAGCTTTTATCAGGCGACGTGCCTATACAACTTGCGGAAAATAAAATTGCAGTTCCGGCAAGTAACGATAACAGGAATAGTTTTAGTTTCATAAGGGGGCTTTCGTTCAATGTTTAGGATAATTATCCTAAGTTTGCAGTATTTGTACTATTTCTTGAGCTGTATAGAACAATAATCACATTCTATTGCCAAGTCAAGAAAATACAGCTGGTTTTTAACTTTCCTGTTGTAAGGCCAAAAGGCTTAATATATTATTATGTGGTTACGTAATCAGCATTTAAGGAGCATATATGGACTATTTTAAGATAAAAGGCCCTTGTCGGCTTAATGGCGAAATTGAAGTGAGCGGTTCTAAAAACGCGGCATTACCTATTATGGCTGCTGCGCTTCTTGCTCCTGGCATAACAACTCTAAAGGGAGTACCAGACCTATCTGACATTAGGGTTTTGGGGCTTCTGCTTGAATCTATGGGCTGCAAGGTCGAACGTTTGGAAAATGGCGACATTACTATTGACGCAACTACAATTGACAGACCGCATGGAGATTATGAAATTGTCCGCCAGCTTCGTGCCGGTATTTGCGTACTTGGCCCATTGCTTGGTCGATGTCGCAGGGCAGAAGTATCAATGCCAGGTGGCTGTGCGATAGGTAACAGACCGATTGATATTCATATGCGTGGCATGATAGAATTAAGTGCAAACTGTTACCTAAAAGGTGGTTATGTAGTTGCAGATGCACCAAATGGGCTTGTTGGTACAGAGATTTTCCTTGGTGGCTCGTTTGGCTCGACAGTGCTTGGAACCGCCAATGTTCTATCTGCGGCAGTCTTAGCCAAGGGCCAGACAATAATTGAATCTGCCGCGTGTGAGCCTGAGATTGTTGATCTTTGCGATATGTTGGTAAAAATGGGAGCTAAAATTAGAGGTATTGGTTCGCCCAGATTGGTGATTGATGGTGTAGAATCCCTAAGCCCGACAGTGCATACGGTTATTCCTGACCGAATTGAAGCAGGTACCTTCATGTGTGCCGCGGCGATAACCGAGGGTTGTGTAAAACTTAAGAATTGCCGGACTGATCATTTGATAGCTATGGTTGATAAGCTTCGCGGTATTGGTGTGACAATAGATAAAATGAAAGATGGTTGTGAAGTATCCAGGCGGGGACGTCTTAACCCATCAGATGTGACTACCTGGCCTTATCCAGGTTTTCCTACTGATTTACAGGCCCAGCTGATGTCTGTTCTGGCTTTGGCAGACGGCAATAGTATAATTGTCGAAAAGATATTCCCTCAGAGGTTTATGCATGTGGCAGAACTTAATCGTATGGGTGCTAATCTTCGCAAAGAAGGGGATCTGGTTGTTGTCGCCGGGGTAGACCGTTTAAGCGGGGCACCAGTAATGGCTTCAGACCTGAGAGCTTCTGCAGCACTGGTTATCGCTGGTCTGGCAGCAGAGGGCGAAACAACTATTAAGCGTATATATCATATTGATCGTGGGTATCAGAAGATCGAAGAGAAGCTTAATGCCGCAGGTGCATTTATCGAAAGGCTCAAGGAATAACGAAATGAAACATCTTTTTATCACAAGATTTGTTACAGCTTTAGTATTACTGATAAATACGTCAGTATTATTGGCAGTTTCACCAGAAACAAGCTGGAAGTTTGATTTCGGCTCCGGCGATCTGGCTGATGGTTATATTCGTATTACCGCTGATAGTAGGTATTCTACCGATGTTGGGTACGGTTTTATTGGTGATCCAGAGCTTGTGATGAAAGATTATGACACGCCTGATAAAGTAGCGTCAGATTATTGCTCTAGTGCTAAACCATACTACTTTACTATCGATTTGCCGGAAGAGGGAAATTATCTGGTAAAGGTCGTAACCGGTGATCTGGCAGGTATATCAGATATGACCGTTAAGGCAGAATCACGCAGACTTATGCTGGAAAAGGTAAAGTCTGAAAAAGGTAAAATCGTAAGCAGAGAATTTGTGGTTAATTGTCGAAATGATGTTATAGGTGATGGTCGTAAAGTTCGGTTGAAAAAGAGAGAATTTGGTGTATGGCATTGGGATAGTAAGCTTACACTTGAATTTAACGGAAAGCGTGCATGCTTATGCGGCTTAACGATTGAAAAAGTTGATAATATTCCGGTTATCTTTCTAGCTGGTGATTCGACAGTGACAGATCAGCCTAGAGAGCCGTGGACTTCCTGGGGACAGATGCTTCCAAGGTTTTTTAAGCCGGATATCGCAGTTGCCAATCATGCTGAATCAGGCGAGACGCTAGCTGGTTTTACTGCTGAAAGACGTTTTGAAAAGATATTCAGTCAAATGAATGCAGGGGACTATCTTTTTATCCAGTTTGCTCATAATGACATGAAGCGAGGTAATCCGGGGGAGATTAGCTATCAGGAAACATTGAGGGAGCTGGTAAAGCAAACTCGCTCAGCAAATGCTTACCCGGTTTTAGTCACATCGATGCATCGTCGCAGATTCGATAGTAAAGGTAAAGTTATTGATACTATGCAAGGCTTTCCAGAGGCTATGAAACAAGTTGCAGGTGAGCTGGATGTGCCTTGTATCGATCTGCACGCAATGAGCCGTGAATTCTACGAAGCGATTGGGCCGGAAAAGTCTGCTCTGGCCTTTCAGGACGGCACTCACCACAATGCCTATGGTGCTTATGAATTGGCCAGGTGTATTGTACAGGGGATTCGTGAGCAGATACCTTCTTTAAGGGAGCATTTAATTGATCCGGATGGAGCGTATACCCCTGCACAACCAGATGATGTTGACAGCTTCTATATACCTGCCAGTGCAATGAGCTCTGATCTTAAGCCAGATGGCGATTGATTCCAGGTAATGTCTGCTCTGGCTTATTTTGATCTCTCAGATAATGGTACATCATCTTTGCCGCCTTTTTCGTTATTGTTCAATGCCTGTTCAATTTCGCATTTCAGGTTTTCGATTTCACTGATTATGGATTCTAATTCAGTTTCAATATTATTATCTAAATTGTGCATGAGGGAGTTTTCCAGTGTATCAGCATGCAGCATTAAGCTCTGAGCTCCGATAGTTCCAGCGGACCCTTTAAGAGTATGTATCATTTCCGAAAGTGTATTTGTATCACCAGCTTTTATTGCATCATTTATCTTTTCAAGCTGTTTAGGTGTGATATCTACAAATTTTGACAAGGTGTTAATAAATACCTCTTTATCTCCACCTGCATATTTGATACCATCAAAAGTATTGAGACTATCTATCTTTTGTAGTTTATCAATGGTATGGTTTTTATTGTCTACAGGCTGACAGATATACTCTTTGATCTTTTTGTACAATAAGCTGGGGTTTATTGGTTTTGTGATATGATCGTTCATGCCGGCTAGTCTGCTATTTTCAACGTCTTCCTGCATTGCATTGGCAGTCATTGCAAGAATAGGGATATTACTAAGTTTTTTATCTGATATTTTCCTTATTGCTTTGGTAGCTTCCAGCCCGTTCATTTCAGGCATTTGGATATCCATAAGTATAAGGTCAAAACTATTTGCTTTTACTTTATCGACAGCTTCAACTCCATTATTAGCTATAGTTACTTTTGTTTTAGTCTTACTTAGCAAGTTGAGCATTATTTCCTGATTAAGCTCCTGATCTTCAACGAGTAGAATGCTTGTACCTGCAAGATTAGGTAAAAGGTCTTTATTCTTTTTGGACGGAGCACTGACAGAAAGGCCAAATGCTTTACGGATACTTATTATCAGTTCATCTGGGTTAACCGGCTTGCCTATTACACTGGAGAAGCCATTGGCAATACAATCCTGTATTATATTTTCTTTATTGTGTGAGGTTACTGATATGAAGTGAGGTTCTCGTGATATATTGCTTTGTTGAATCTCTTTTAGTGTTTCGATACCATTCATGTCCGGCATCATCCAGTCTAGAATTATCAGGTCAAATACCTTGCCTGAATTATTAACTATTTCAACGGCTTCTTTACCGTTACTGGCCAAGGTGACACTAAAACCTGTTGAAATTATAAGCTCACTTATGATTTCAAGTGAGTTGTGATTGTCATCAACTATTAGAGCATTTTTACCAGTTAGTTCAGGTATTTGGTAAGAAGGATTTTCTTTTATATTAACTGGAATATTGAATGGAAGCCGAACTGTAAAGCAGCTTCCCTGGCCTTCGGTGCTGGTGGCTTCGATAGTTCCCCCCATAAGCTCTGCCAGCTGTTTACAGATAGCCAGCCCTAAACCGGTACCTCCAAATTTCCTTGACGTTGACGCTTCTGCCTGACTGTATGGTTTAAAGAGTTTATCCAGACATTCCTGTCTGATACCTATACCGCTATCAGTTACAGCAAATTCAATGATAGCAGTATTATTTTGCTGGCTTACCAGATTAACCCCCAAAGTAATATCACCTTTATCTGTAAATTTAACTGCATTACTGAGAAGGTTGGTTAGTATTTGCGATATTCGTAATGGATCACCTATCAGCCTCATAGGTATTGCCTGATCGATCTTAATGTGCATTTCTACATTATTTTGTTCTGCACCTGAAGCTAGTATTGAAGTGTTATTATATATGATGTCTCGAGGTGAGAATTCAATATTTTCTATGGCAAGTTTATTTTCTTCTATTTTGCTGATATCAAGAATGTCATTAATTATACCGAGCAGGGCGTTAGCTGCGCGGTCGATCTTTGTGACAAAATTATATTGTACATCATCCAGCTCGGTCTCTTGAAGCAGGTGATTCATACCAATAACAACGTTAATAGGTGTGCGAATTTCGTGGCTCATTGTTGCTAGAAACTGTCCTTTAGCTTTAGCTGTAGCTTCCATCTCTTTTTGAGCAATTTCAAGCAGTTCTTTGTCTTTTTGTTCAGTAACATCAATTGAAATACCAAGTATGCTTTCCAGTGTATTATCCTGATTGTAGTATGATTCCCAGTTAGTAGTAAGATGCTTGGTTACGCCATTGATCAGCATTCTGTAGTTCATCGTTCCATGTGGCAGTTGGCCGGCAAATGCTTTTTTACAAAGACCAACAGTTTGTTTCAGGTCCTCTGGGTGGATATAAGGGAATATTTTATCGAAGCTTTGCTGGCCATCAATATTGTTTTCTCCCCATACTGAAGAAGAATTATAATAAACGATATCTTCTGACTGTGCATCATAGCTCCAATAGTACATTTTAGCCAGATTAGCCGCCTGGATCAGGTATTGCTCGCTGTTTTTGAGCTCGTTTTCCATTTCCATTCGTTCTGTTACGTCCTGGACAATACCAAAATATATAGGTTGGTTTCTTTCATTTATCCCATATCTGCCAATAGTCCAGAGTGTCTTTATATTTTTATTACTGTCATATATATACAAGTAACCCTCAGAACTGTCACCAATGGTATTCATGCTGTCAAGTCTTGCTATATATTCATTATAATTTATTATTCTTGGGCGTATCAGTGCTCTGTTGCATGTGCCGTTAGGAGGGCATGGAATACCGAATATTTTATAAAATGTTGGGGAAGCAGTTACTGTGTGTTTATCAATATCAATAGTCCAGTTCCCGATCTTACTCATTTCCTGAGCGTCCATAAGCTGAGTGTTCATTTCGATCAGCTGGAGTTCGATTTGTTTAATACTACTTATATTTGACATGTATACACCAGCGCGAAGCGTTAAGCCGTCGGAGTCTCTTTCCAGTACTTCTGCTTGCAGGTAAAACCATACATCTTCACCTGTGAAATTTAAACGGCATTCAAATTGGCAGGAACTGGCTTTATTCTCTGCAATAGTATTTAGTTTTTCTCTTGCCGTATCTTCATCATTGGGATTAATATGCTGCCAAAATTCAGATATATTAAACGTGCTATCAGTTCTATCGTTTATACCCTGACATAGCCAGAAATTCTGATTGGTTTCTATTGTGAAACTTGTGACATCCCATATCCAATAACAGCTTTTACCTACCTGCATAGCCAGATTGAGAAGGTTGTTTATTTCCTCTGTCTGTTTTTGAGCCTTAACTTTATCGGTGATGTCAATTGCGATAAACACAATAGAATCGCACCTATAATTATTATAATCAACAGGTTTTAAAATACCAAATATGATCCTGTTATCATATTCAAATTGCATTTTATTGACATTGTTTTTACTTACTGTTGTATTTATCTTTTCAATTATCTCAGGGCAATTTTCAAGCCATTTCGTAAACATTGCATCTTGTTCAATATCCACTTTTTCATTCGAAAAAAGAATTTCACCGTTTGTACTTATAATACCGCACCATAAGGGCAGGGAATTCATGATCAGTGAGTTTTCATGATCTTTCTGAGCTTGTTGACCTTTTATCCGTTTATACCTTGTGATATATATTATCAGTGATGTAATTGATAAAAAAAGTAATGCGATTATTATTGACGATGTCCATATAAATACAACCAACTCAGTTGATAATTCAGCTGGTTTATTAATGATTATCGAACCTACTGGCAGGTCTGCTTTTTGCAGGCCCCATCTTACAAGTTGGCGATAGTCAAACTTGTTATCTAGTGATACTTTATCCATTAACGGAGGAATCTGTCTGCTTGGATTAAGTAGTATTTCAGTTACCATATCGACAGCATTTTTACCTTGCCCTTCAGCGCTGGGTAGTTTGCCGCCAATAACACCATAGCCTATTCCCAGATCAGAAATAGCAAACACAGGCGAGGTGCTAGCTTGACTTATTTGCGGATAAATCTTCTCCATATCGCAGTATATGTTTGCGGTATCTTTCTGCCATATGCCAAGGATTGAAATGCAGCTCTTTGGTAATTTATGTAATCGTGATAGCAACTCTTTTGTTGTTATTTCAGTTCCATCTAGCCATACTATATCCACTTCCGGATGAGAAAGAAAGGTGTATTGTGCAAGCTTATTATATATTTTACCGGTGTGAGTATTATCAGATATGAAGGCAATAGTATTTGTGTCAGGAAATAGTTTTAGTGCCAGTGATATCGTTTCCTGGATGTTTACTATCTGTACAATACCTGTAATATTACTATAGTCTGCAAAACGGTCTTTTTGATAGTCACTAACACCGCAGAATACTATTGGTATGTCTCTTATATTATTATCGATAAGACTGTTTAGTGCATTGTCGTCAGTAGCTATTATGATATCTAAAAAACCTGGAGGGTAATAATCCAATATACTTTGGGTCATTGCTTTCCACTTTTCCCGGGTACCTATCCGTTTCGTGTCAAGATTATGAATATACAGTTCGTATTCTATACCTTTACTATCAAGACTTTGCTTAATAGTACTGTTTAGCGATGAAGTCCATTTATAGCTGTCGTGATATGAGTTAAGCTGTAGTATGTTAAATGTGGTCTGCTGATATGAGGTAATTTCAGAGAGCAGTGAATCCATGCTGCTGTCAATATCCTCGTTGGCAGCTGAAGCTTGCAACTGGGTAAATGCCAGTAATATCGATACTGTTAATCGAAAAAGATTGAAGTGATTGCTTTTAATATTCATAACTAACCTGCTATGCCATTGTTGTTTATATGTATTCTGTTATGTATGTGTTTTCGGTATAATAAGTGTTTCACTAAATATCACATCTTGTTTTTGCTTCAATAAAGAAACAGTATTGGCTATATTGTAAAGTGTTTTATGTAAAAGCTTTATGTTTAGTTTGGCGAACGACCAAGGCAAATATCAATTTGTATATGAGAAATAAATAAATGTGAATCAATAAACAGGCAGATATGGAGGTTATTATTGGACTATATAAAACAAATAGTGGTCTGGAACAATGGCTCCTAAATTGTTATAAGACCATTTTGTGAGATAGAAATGTGCAAAAAAAACCGGCACTAATAAAAGTACCGGTTTTTTCAGGAATAAATTCGGGTAAAAATTGAATTCTAATATCAGGCGAAATATTCTTTCAAACCGTCATTATCGGGTTTCATGGTTTTCTCTCCTTTGGTCCAGTTAGCTGGGCAAACTTCGCCATGCGCTTCGAAATGTTGCAGTGCATCAACTATTCTCAGGGCTTCATCTACATTTCTGCCAAGCGGGAGATTGTTTACTACCTGATGTTGTACTATACCGTCTTTATCGATCAGGAACAAACCACGAAGATCAACACCAGCGTCTTCTAGAAGGACATCATATTCACGTGAGATATTCTTTGTAATATCAGCGACAAGTGGATATGTTACGCCTTCAATACCACCCTGGCTTTTTGGTGTGGTTACCCATGCAAAGTGTGAGAAGTGCGAATCTACGCTGACGCCAAGAATTTCCACGCCTCTTTTCTTGAATTCTTCAGCCTTTTCCTGAAATGCGTGCAGCTCAGTTGGACAGACAAATGTAAAGTCCAGAGGCCAGAAGAATAGCAAAACATACTTGCCTTTGTAGTCAGATAGTTTGACTTCTTTGAACTGACCTTCGACGACTGCTTGTGCTGTAAAATCTGGTGCTGGTTTGTTAACTAAAACGCTCATAATCAATCTCCATTATTCTAAAATATCATTTTATGTTTTATGTTTTCACTTTTCGGAATATTATAGAACCCCAAAAGTTAGGTAGTCCAAAAAAAAACTTTAAAATATGAAAAACAGCTTTTTTGATGTTTATGTGAAAGCTTTTTGATAAGATATATAGACTATGGCAAAGAGAAAAGTAGAGATAAAAATTGTTAGTTTCGGCATTTATGACAAGTTCGATCATGATGATGATCAACTGCCGACCTTGGTGGAATTTACTGAAAAAATTCCTGCTCAAATAGATATCGAATTCGGTATGACTGTTGATATTCGCAAGGCTCGCGGTGAAGTAATTCAGTGGCGGATCGACCATCCACCCTTTCTGAATAGCTCCGGTGAGCTGGCTGAACCTTTTGTTGGTGAATTTCACGTTAATTCACCAGAGTATAAGTTTTTCCTTGGCGATACCGTATGGGAACCTCTGGATGATAAGCTGGGGCTGTGGGACCTGAGTGTATCCTGGCAGGGCAGTGTGCTGGCGAGAAAGAAATTATGGCTCGTTCCTAATGATGAGTATATAAGGTCGACATATAATATATGAAAAAAGCCGGGTTATTATCGCCCGGCTTTTGTTTTAATCACTTATCTAATATCTCAACTATTCCTTGCAGCAATTGGTCATTTTCCTCTGGTGTCCCAATCGAAATCCTGAGCTTATCAGTGAGTCCGGGTAGGTTGAAGTGTCTTATATAGATCTCTTTTTCTACCAGTTTTTCATATATGGATTTAGCGGTAGGCACTTCAATTTTGACCAGTAAAAAGTTAGTGTGACTTTCTGGTACATCAAATCCAAGGTTTCTTAGTGCCTGTGCCACTCGTTGGCGTTCAGATTTGATCTTTAGAACATTGCCTTTGAAGTACTCTTGGTCCTCAAGTGCTGCAACTGCTGCACGTTGGGTCGCGATATTGACATTGTATGAGTCTTTTACTTTTAGCAGGGCGGCAGCTATAAGTGGCGAGGTCATAATATAACCAAATCTCATGCCAGCCATAGAGTAACCTTTACTGAATGAGCGAAGGATCGCAATGTTTTCGTATTTACTGAGCAATCTAATACAATTATCTTCAGCAAAATCAGCATAAGCTTCATCGATGAGGACAACACCTTCAAACTTGGATGCAAACTCACCTATCGCTTCCGGCGAGATAAATGTACATGTAGGGGCGTTTGGATTGCATATGATAGCTAAGCTGGCGCCGCAAGTAAGCATCTCTTCTGGAATTGAATTGTCAGGTCCCCACGGCATCTCAATAATAGGGCAGTTCTGAATATGAGCCAAAACAGGGTATAATGAATATGTTGGTGTAGGGTAAGCCATAGGGCGGTGCGTGTCGCAGCAACACCTTACCATCATAGTGAGTAGCTCGTCGCCGCCATTACCGCAAATCACCTGATCTTCTGAAATGCCATGTAGCTTGGCTGCAGCTGCTCTGAACTCTTTCCATTGGAAGGGGGGATATATCTTAAGATCTCTGGCGTTAAGGTTTTTAAGAGCGTCGAATACCCTTGGCGATGCCGGATAAGGATTCTCGTTTGTATTAAGCTTAATAGCCTTTGACGCTTCCGGCTGAAAGCCTGGAACATAGCCAGTCATCTTTCTGACATTGTCATTTAATAAGAAACTCATTATAAAATACCTGTTATCAGTGGTTTAGTAAACTATTTAGCAGTATTTTTGCTGCAATTTGAAGCTGGAGTATATAAGTTTCTGAAAAAAATATCAATATAATAACACAGTATATACCGAATTTAGGTTATAAGACTTTAACTATTTGGTAATAGAATGTAGGGGAGTCATATAGATATTTTGAGTATGAATGTTTGTTTTTAGTTAATTATTAAGGCTTTTAGATTTATTTGAGTTTTTTTTACTTTTAGGGATTGACAGATCAGCAATTACACGTATAATCTCCCCCTCACTCGTTGGTTATACGACAGCGAGAGAATTGCTCTAAACCTTTTTAGAGAAAAGAAAAATAAAAAATTCTTAAAAAAAGGTGTTGACAATAAAACTTAAAAAAGTATAATTACTTGTCTCAGTTGAGGGAAACGAAACTGAGGCAAGAAAAGACGAAACAAAGGGTAACCTGAGTGAGTCAAAAAGTTCTTTGACAATTAAACAGTGACATATGCTTTATAGACGAGAATGTGAGTCTTTAAGTTGACTATGAAAATCGACTTATAAGATTATAACTATGTGGGTATACGACCCCACTAGGTGTAAAATTCAACATTCTCAATCATAGTGAGTTTTTGTTGAGCCTTAAATCGTAAACATCATAACTTCGGTTATGATAACGATAAATCAATTGAAGAGTTTGATCCTGGCTCAGAACGAACGCTGGCGGCGTGGCTAAGACATGCAAGTCGAACGAACGAAGCACTTCGGTGCCTAGTTAGTGGCGGATGGATGAGTAATGCATAAATAACGTACCCTGTTCTTTGGGATAACTGCGGGTTTACCCTTTAGCGAAAGTGCAGATAATACCGAATAACATACCGAGGTCGCATGGCCATGGTATCAAAGAATTTCGGAACAGGAGCGGTTTATGTCGTATCAGTTAGTTGGTGGGGTAATGGCCTACCAAGACATCGACGCGTAGCGGGACTGAGAGGTTGGCCCGCCATATCGGGACTGAGACACTGCCCGGACCTCCACGGAGGGCTGCAGTAACGAATATTGCGCAATGGCCGAAAGGCTGACGCAGCGACGCCGCGTGTAGGACGAAGCCCCTCGGGGTGTAAACTACTGTCATGGTGAAGAAAGATCTGATCGATCCAGAAGGAAGGACCGGCTAAATTCGTGCCAGCAGCCGCGGTAATACGAATGGTCCTAGCGTTGTTCGGAATCACTGGGCTTAAAGCGCACGTAGGTGGATTATTAAGTGTCTTGTGAAATCCCACGGCTCAACCGTGGAACTGCAGGGCATACTGGTAATCTTGAGGCAAGTAGGGGTACATGGAACTCTGAGTGGAGCGGTGAAATGCGTAGATATTCAGAGGAACGCCAGCGGTGAAAACGGTGTACTGGGCTTGTTCTGACACTGAGGTGCGAAAGCGTGGGTAGCAAACAGGATTAGATACCCTGGTAGTCCACGCCGTAAACGATGCATACTAGACTGTGGGAACTCTGACGTTTTCGCAGTCGTAGCAAAAGTGTTAAGTATGCCGCCTGGGGAGTACGGTCGCAAGGCTAAAACTCAAAGGAATTGACGGGGGCTCACACAAGCAGTGGAGCATGTGGCTTAATTCGAAGCAACGCGAAGAACCTTATCCTGGGTTTGACTATTGCGGATACCCTCTGTGAAAGCAGAGTAAGTTGCTCTTGTAGTGAAACGTAAACAGGTGCTGCATGGCTGTCGTCAGCTCGTGTCGTGAGATGTCGGGTTAAGTCCTTTAACGAGCGAAACCCTTATCGTTAGTTGCCAGCGCGTTATGGCGGGAACTCTAGCGAGACTGCCGGTGTTAAACCGGAGGAAGGCGGGGATGACGTCAAGTCCTCATGGCCTTTATGCCCAGGGCTGCACACGTGCTACAATGCCACGTACAAACCGACGCGATACCGCGAGGTGGAGCAAATCGGATAAAGCGTGGCCCAGTTCGGATTGGAGTCTGCAACTCGACTCCATGAAGTTGGAATTGCTAGTAATCGCGGATCAGCATGCCGCGGTGAATATGTTCCTGAGCCTTGTACACACCGCCCGTCAAGTCATGGAAGCCGGGAGTACCTGAAGTCGGATAGCTAACCGCAAGGAGGCGTCTGCCGATGGTAAGTTCGGTAACTGGGGCTAAGTCGTAACAAGGTAGCCGTAGGGGAACCTGCGGCTGGATCACCTCCTTTCTAGGGATACTAGAACCGTCGAGGGCTTTAAGCCTAAGACAGGAAGTGTCAGCACATTTTCGTCGGCATAATGTCACTGTTTTTTGAAATACTAAAGCTCATCAGCAAATGTTGGTGAGCTTTTTTTATGCGCGCTTGTTGTAATAATATTTGTTTAAATGTATATGATAGTTCGTGTTAGTATTGTATTAATATGGTCAGTGTTTCGTGATTCATATTGATTTGCTATGATATATTTATGTATTGCATTCTATGTAGGCTACTGATTTTGCGTTTATATATGTATTGGACTACCAGGTCTTATTATCCTGATTCTTTGCCGTAGGTTTAATACTTTATTGTGTATTTGTTTATTATGATGTTGTTCAAGTATAACATTTATATTTGTAACTGCCATAGTATACGTCACAATTAGCTCCAAGCGTTTATATATTATCTACATTTGACATCTATATTGCATTTTAAGTCATAAAAAAAGACCTGAACAGAATATCTGAACAGGTCTTTTATATATGCTTTTGTTTATAGTTTGTTTATTTCGCTTGTAAGGTTCCGCTTAGTGCAGTAGGGCCTTTTACTTCAAATGGGTAACGAGCTGCGAGTGCTCTTTTACCAGCTATCTTATCTTCCATTGATATGACGATCTGGTATTTACCAGGGCTAAGCTGAGGCAGTTTGAACGGGCCTCTCAGGAAGAAATCTTTACGTTTGTTGAATGATGGGGTATCTACGACATCTTCATTTATCTGTTGTAGAGGATTTAAGCTTGAATCGAAAAGTGATATTTCAGCGTGCAAGCTTGTAAAATATTTACCATCTTCATTTAGTTGGTATTGGTAGTTTTCTAATTCGCAATATATAACAACTTCACAGGCGGTTCCGCTTGATAATGAACCTTCAGCAATTTCCTCGTACTGGCCAAAATTATCTACTTTTGAGCAGATCTTAAATGTAGATATTTTTAGGTCTGCTTTATCGGCAACTTTATCTTCCAGTATTTTTATAGCGCTTAGGGCACTATTAGCGACCATTGGATCATTACTGCTTTCTACCTGAGAGCTAAGTATTGTTGCCCTTGCCAGAGCCAGGCTTCTTCTTTGACTGTCAGCAGGTATAACATCTAATTGCTGCAAAGCTTTGTCATAGTTGCCGTGTGCAGCATATGCATATCTTAGTGCCATTTGCAGGTCTATATTTTCAGGATCTTTACTAAGCAGAGATTCAAGATTGCCAGTGAGTTCATCAACTGAGTTTATCTGGCTGCGCATATTGTATTGAGCTAGAGCAGATATTGTATTTCTTTGAGCTCTGTTATTGATCGGAGGCACAGCTGGTCTGGAAGCAGCTGTCTGTGCCCTGTTATTGTTATTTGTATAATGTATAGGAACATTGTTCTGAATATTACCAGCTCTTTGAGTGCCTTGCTCATTTATTCTTGGTAATGCATAGCCAGAATCATATACCACAGGCTTCTGCTGGTTATGTTGTTGAGTATCTCTAGCTGGTATTGAAATTTGTGGTACTTCTGAAACTAATGGAGAATAAGAGTCAGTATTTGAATTATCTATAACAATACTGGTAATTCTTCCAGGTTGGATCATTGCCCTTTGTTGTACTGGCGATTGCTGAGATGCAATTGTGGCCTGATTCCAGTTGGTATTAACAGCCATCTGGTTATTTGTGTTTTGATACTGGCTTTGTTGGTTCCAGTTATTGTTTTCCTGTAACTGATTATTATATGCAGTTTGTTCTGGCTGGTTATTAGATAATGCAGGTAGTGCAGGTGCAGAGCCAGATAATGCACTCTTTTGTTTTTGCAGCTGGCTTTGTTCGTTTGCTACTTCCTGGTCACTATAATCAGGGACGGAGATTTCAACGAAACCATTTTGATCGGCATTAGGATTTGACGGGTCCAGATATTTGTATTTCTTAGTTTTAGGAGCTGTGCCATTGGCAATATTGGAGCCTTGAGAGCTTGCTGCAGAGACATCGTGAAAATTATTTACAGTAGAATTATCGTGCTGATTGAGAGCCTGATTATCTAAATTACTATTTTCTCTCAGGTTAGGCTGAGCCATGGAATTCTTATTCGCGGACGAACGTCTATCCATCCGCGAATTGAAGTTCCATTCTTTCAGATCATCATAGCTGCTGGAAGCATAAGAGCCAGGAGCGTTTTCTCCTTGATAATCCTGATTCATATTTCTATTTGCAGCATTGAAATTATCCTGCCCGTACTGAGATGTAGGGCCGGAAGAGGTGCATCCTCCGGAAAACACCATATTTGCTATTGATATTGCTGCCGTAGTTGAAATTAAACGGCTTACAAGTCTCAACTTTGCCATAAAGGCCTCCGTGCTTAACAGAAAACAATTGTTTTCCTAACTAGTTACAATCCATTGAAAAAAGTTATACGGTATTGAGGTAACTTATATATATTCCGTTTCGACCCATAAGAATCAGGATCTTTCAGAGCAAATTCTACCACTCGAACCATGTATAAAATGTTCCGATAACCAATACCAACGCCTATTTTAACACTAAAATGCGTTTATGCAAATGTTTTTATCGTGAAAAAATGAGACTTTTTTTTTGTTGATATTACAATTGCTTGTGGTGGGGGAAAATTGAGATGGTACTTGTAAGTTATTATTAATTATTACTTTAAATGAAAAAAGGCTGACATCGCTGTCAGCCTTGGATAAACATAAATGATATAATGATTTAGTTTGAATTATTCATATAAAGCAATCTTCCACAACTAGGGCAGGTGATTACTTCATCGCGAGTAAGCATTCTGTTAATGAGTTCCAGTGGAGTGCCCATATAACAGCCGCCGCAAATTCTTTCATTTTGGTCAACTTCTGCCATTGCTTCACCATCAAAGCGGTCGGCCAGACGATCAAAAAGTTCGCGATGTTTAGGTTCGATTGAGACTGAAAGTTCATCTTTCTTAGCTTCCAGTTTGTCAATATCCTGTTGAATATCACCTTTGGTAGCGTCTAGCTTATTTTTGATGGCTTCGAGAGCATCCTCTTCTTCGACCACTTGTTCTTCCAATTGAGTGGTTTCCTTCTGCTGTTCTTCGATATCCATCATTATCTGCAGCAGTTGTTCTTCAAGTTTAGAAAGGTCAGCTTTATCAGTGTTGATTCTTGATAGAACCGAACTGTATTCTTTATTTGTTCTTGCTGAGTTGAGGGCTACCCTCATTTTTGCAATATCTTCTTCACGACTTTTTCTATCTAGATCAAGCCGGTCATAATCCATACGAGCTTTTTTTGTCATCTCTTTCTGGTTCAGAATAGATTCCTGTAGCTGATTGATCTTATGCTGCTGTCTAAGAAGTGTCTGGTTAGCCTTTTTCAGCTTGGCGCGTGTGTTTCTTAACTCATTCTCGACTGCCTGAAGGTCAACCAGCGAACTCAAAACAGGACCCATGGCCTCTCCTATCTACTTGTATTGCAAAGTTTTATAAAATCTTACACATAATACCTATGCAATTATCCTAGGTACTATAAATCATCTTTAGTCATGTCATTATCTATATATAATAAAAAAAATGCAAGAATAAAATTTTTACTATTTATCTGTAATCTCAGCGTTTGTCAGTTCTTTTCTACAGCTGTTTCAGGTCTTATTATTGGTGTATAACGTGCAATACTCTAATGTGTATATAATTTTATACTTGCCTGTATTGCCAGAATTAAATATAAAAGATTATCTAAAATGACGGTGCAATTGTGAAAGTGGGAAATTTTAATATTTATTGAAATATGAATACGAGATTTCAGATTAGAAGTTTATCGTTATGCTAAGCCGTCGTAAATTATAGATATGATTGAAAGATAGATATATGGAATTGCCAATTAAAGATGAGTCAGGCAGTTGTATACTGGATATTAAGGTAGTTCCGGGCAGCAGTCGAACAAAGATATCAGGCTTGCTGGGAGATGCGTTAAAGGTTACTGTTGCCGCTGCACCTGAAAAGGGTAAGGCAAATAAAGAATTGATAAAATATCTGGCCAAAACTCTGGATATATCAAAATCTTCCATTACAATAGTTGCTGGCGAAAAGGATCACAGAAAGTCGGTCCAGATCGAAGGTATAAATATAGTTACGTTAAAGAATATTTTGTCAGGTCTGCTATGATAAACGGTGAAACATCAACGGCTTATATTGCCCTGGGCAGTAACCTTGGAAATCGCGGAGGCAATATAAACAAGGCTTTAGCTTATCTTGAAGCTGTTAATGGGCTCAAGATCAATCGCCTTTCAAGCATAATAGAAACAACACCGCTTGGTGGCCCTGAAGGGCAAAGTCTGTATTTTAATGCTGTCGCTGAGATTCTGACTCAGATGAGTGCTTGGGAGCTTCTTGATGTGTTGCTCGAAACGGAGAATCGTTTAGGACGCATCCGTCGTGAAAAAGATGGGCCAAGAACAATTGACCTTGACATTTTACTCTTTAATGGTGAAATAATCGAACAGGGGGAAGATCGCCTTATTATTCCACATCCCAGGATGTGCCAGAGGCGGTTTATCCTTGAGCTAATGGCTGAAATTGCACCGGGCGTAGTTCACCCAGTGCTTAATGCTAGTATGATAGAACTGCTAGACCAATTTGATAATGGAGAATGACATAATGTCAGAAAAAACATTTGAACAGAGAGTACAGGACAGCATTGATACTATTCGTCCAATGCTTCAGAACGACGGCGGCGACTGCGAGCTGGTTGAAATCGACGGCATGGTTGTAAAAATCAGGTTCCGTGGCGCTTGTCAGGGTTGTCCTGGCGCTGCTATGACTCTAAAGATGGGTATCGAACGCAGACTTCGTGAAGATATCCCTGAAATTGAAGAAGTTGTTGCTGTACAGTAATTTATACAGGAGTTAGGAATTAGAAATTAGAAGTTAGTTTCACTGATTCCTAATGCTAATTTCTAACTCCTTCTTTGTAATGATATATGATATATCCATTCCTTTGTCGGTTAATACCGAACTTTATCCGGGAGATAGACCGTTTAAATTGAGCTGGGAAAGCGAACTTAAAGCAGGTCTTGGATTTGCATTAAGCAGCTTTGAGATGTCTTCTCATTTTGGCACCCATATTGATGCTCCCAGTCATTTTATTAAGGGTGGTCTTACCATTGCTGAGCTTCCTCCTGATATCTTTTATGGGCCAGCCATTGTTATTGATTGTCAAGGCGATTACAAGGCTATTTCCAGTTCCATGATAGCTCCTTTTCTCGTATATGGTGCCAGTACTCGTATACTGATCAAAACCATGGATAAGGATAAGTACCTTACATCTGATGCTGTAGATGCGATCATTTCTTCCGGCTGTAAACTTTTAGGTATCGACCAGCTATGTCTGGAAGAGCCAGAAGATGATTCATTTCCTGTCCATAAAGCACTGCTTTCTGCTGGTATTTCAATAATTGAGTGTTTAGATCTTTCCCGCGTTAGTTCAGGGCAATATTTATATAGCGGAGCACCACTGCCTATAGTTGGAGCAGAAGCTGCTCCTGTTCGTGCATTTCTAATAGATTAGTCTTTAAGTATTATTGTCAGCTCTTTAATGATTGCAGTAAATTGCTTTATAAGAATGGCTTATCGATACCGTTAGTGGTGTTGTATGTTCTGTTTTTGGGGAATATTTCCTCTTCTCATTTCAAACTATCCAGAGTACTAAGTAGTCGGTTTGTTCTGTTTGTGCTAATTGGGTAGGATTTTATATATCTATGTGTTTTTCTAATAAACTTGGCCCCTCCAGTAGCCGAGATTATCTTTGTGGGCACTATTAATAATGGTGCCTGTGAGAAAAACTTTCGAGAAGGATAGTGGAAGCGTTTATGTAGTAACATAAGCAAAAGAACAGGAACTAATATCATGCAGCGAAAAGAATTTACTGATACAATTGCAAGTGATTGTGTACATTATCGTGGTGATGGACCGTGTCAGCCTCATATGAGGGATGGTGCTACCTGTCGTTGTGATGCGTATGCCCCAGTAACTCGCAAGCTGCTGTTTGTCTTGCTCTCTTCTCGAACCGATGTTATCCGGAGCAGTGTGATTTTGAGTCACATGAAGGGAAATGATCCAAATTGCTGGATCACTTGCGTAACTCACTGGCCTGAATTGTTGCCGTCATTTGTAAATGAGGCGGTTCGACCAGCTCAATGCGGTATATTGAGAGTCCAAAATGACTATTTTGATATGGCAGTGAATTTTGGTATTGATCGCGACGGCTGTGCATTGATGAGAACAGTCCAGGCCGGTAAGAGTTACGGATTTACGTTAAAAAGAGGTAATAGCAGCCCGTTGGATGATGCTGCTGAATCAGTATGGCATAAAATGCTGTTCCCAGTTAAAAAGCGTGTAAGTGATATTGGAAGATATACTTATAGGCAATCTGTAGTCAGAGAAATGTTCGATCTGTGCCAGGTTGAATATCTTCGGCAGCTGCCAGTGATAGAATTGCCCGGTATACGTTCAGGTAATGCTGGACAGATAGCGATCGTGACTAATCGTAACGGTAAGGGGCCATTAGTAGATAAAAAACAGGCACTTATCGGTGGTGTAAATGCTAAGTCTCTTTCAGTTGTTGATATGGAAGTACCCGGCGAACGTGACTTTGATAGCCATTTCTCAATAAATGGAAGCATGGTAAGCTCAACAGAGCAGCTGCCAAGGATACTTGCATCGAGCGAGGTCGTTATCACTGATCAGGTATGGGTCGCAGAATTTGCCTGGGCTACGGGTCGCAGAATTATTCTGGTAAATGGTAAGCCCGAAAGCAAATACACCGATAGCGATTATATTGGCAGGGGACGAGTTGTGCCGGAAGATATTCAAATAGAAAACCTTGTCTCTGTAATCACTGGCTTATCAATAGCTCATGATGATGATGTATCAGCGGGTAAGTTGCTTGACGAAGTGAAGACTGGTTTAACCCCATCCTGGAAAAAATAAACAGATATCGCTTTTTGACTATTGTATTATAATTTTACGTTTTTGGGGTAAAGGTTTTTTTGAATTATTCTTTAACTGAAGAGTGATTTCTGATATAATCCTTCTCCTGACGTATAGTTACAGTGATTTATGAAAGTAGAACACACCAGATAGAGCCCCCCATATATTTGAAATAATGTTGTATAAAGTATATCACAAAGGAAAGCCATCGACGGATTTTGATCTTCCGTCGACCCTATTGTTTGCACAGGATGAGGTCCCGATACGGGCTCAGGTTAAATTCGCCAATGGCGAATTAGTAGCAATTCGTAATAATACTGATATAACAGTTGGTCTGTCTACTCTATGGGAAATCGAAAATTCTGGTAAGCTGGTTATTCAAACCACGCGTCTGCCAGAACGAATAAAGCCATATAATCTCAGCGTTGAACTGGCACGTGGTAAACTGCTGCGTTTGAACCAGAAACGAGAAGAATGGCAGATGAATAATATGGCGTTGACCGAAGCTCAGCATGATATGTTAGATTCTTCGCTTGATAGTTTTATTGATTCTCTATGTCATCTTGATGAGCCGGAGGAAGCTGCTGCACTTGCTAATAAAGCATTATGTCAGGCGGTTGAGGTTGGTGAATCAATGGCATTGACTCATGCCGAAATGTTTCTTGAAAAGCGTTTTGAAAACCAACGTTTTGGTAAACATAGTTTTGGCTGCTGTATTGATATTTCCCAGATAAATAATAAAAAATATCTGGAATATATAAAAGATAATTTCAGCTTTGTTACAGTACCAGTTTCATGGCGTCAGATAGAGCCTAAGGAGCAGGAACGTAATTTTGAAGAGCTGGATAAATGGATAAAATGGTTATCTGATAACAAGATAGTTATCAAAGTAGGGCCGTTGATCAGATTTTCTCCAACTGCTATACCGGATTGGCTATATATCTGGGAGAATGATTTCGAACAGGTACGTGATATGGCCTATGACTTTGTCGGCTCTGTAGTAGAACGCTATAGCGGTAAGGTTCAAGCCTGGGAAGTATGCAGTGGTCTCAATGCAGTAAATTCGTTCAACTTTAGCTTTGAGCAGTTGTTGGATATGACCAGAACCGTTTCAATGGCTGCCAAGCGTGCTTCAGCCCGTTCTCTTATTTTGGTAGAAGTTACCGAGCCATGGGGTGAATATTATTGCCGTAATCCAAGGACAATTCCTCCGCATGTATACATGGATATGATCTGTCAGGGCAGTATGGCTTTTGACGGCATATCAGTTCGTATGGCTTTCGGGCGTGGTGGTGCTGGTATGCAGTGTCGTGACATGCTGGAAATATCTTCAATGCTCGACAAGCTTGGTATTTATGGAAAAACTATACATCTGACAGGTGTGCAGGTTCCAAGTGCCTCAGATCCACGTGACAGCAGCGATACCATGGGAGCCAGCGGATACTGGCACGAACCATGGAGTGTGGATATTCAGTCGCAATGGCTGGAAAACTTTTATAAGATAGCTTTTAGTAAGCCGTTCGTTGATACTGTTACATGGCAGGATTTAGCTGACAAAAAAGACAGTATGCTTACGGCAGGCGGTCTGACGACCGCTGATCTGGTTGCCAAGCCAGCCTTTGATAAGCTTGTTTATCTAAAGCAGCAATGGATGGGATAATCTTATATTATATAAACGAATTTCAAGCTGAGTTGGATGTTATCTTGCACAGCTTTTTTTATAGTCAAACATAAAGGCTAATTGAAGTAGAACTTAAAAGAGGGCCAATAAGACCCTGTAGTTTTTCTATTCTATTTTAGCACATCGTAGACATCGTGTTTTTTAAGTATCTCTTCAAGTTTGCCATTTTCAGTTATCTTTTGTAGCCCTTCATTAAAGGTTTTACACCTCTCCTCAGCATTTTTTGAAAATACGACATGAAGCTGTTTATTGTCTAGATATGGTTTGACGGTCTCGATCCTGTCCAGACATGTTTTTAGTACTTTATCATTTCCCATTATTGCTTTTGCATTGAGAGGGTCTGCGATAGCAACATCTACAGTTCCAGAAATCAGGTTTTTCAGGTTGGTGAAGTCGTTTTTGGCTTCTATTTTAACCAGTTCGGTTGAATTATCTATTTCTGGTGTGTTGGTATAACCTGCAACTACACCAATTTTATAAGGTTTAAGTTCTTCTACTTTGCCGGTGTAATTAATTTCTGTGTCTTTAAGTTTTAGAAGTGCTAGCGGCCCACAAGGCATCGGATCAGAAAAAACAAAGTCTTCTTCTTGTTTTTTATTATAATATGCCGGCATATATCCATCGACATTACCCAATTTTGCCAGCTCTATAGCTTTGCTCCACGGTACAAAGAAAAATGTAACTGTATTTTCTTCTGACGCATTAAAAGCAGATGAAATAATATCAGATATAAACCCCTTTTCCGGAAGGTTTTTCCCGACATATGGTTCCCAGTCGATTGTCGTAATCTTTATTTCTTCTGCCAAGCTGAAATTGAAAGGAATGAAAAAGGTAATGCATAGTAATAATAGTGTTCTCATGTTTAATACCCCCTTGTAAGTATCTATAAAAACAGGGGCAACTGTCTGGCAGTTCACCCCTGTTTTGATTTGCTGTATGTATATATCAGAAGCTCTTTGAAAGGCTGAACTGAGCCCAGCATTCATCTTCTGGATCGACAGAATCTTTCATAGAAAACTGATAGTATAGACCTGGTGTGAAGTATAGACCATCGCCAAGATCAAAACTACTTGAGGCAGACATCTGAACATGTGAGATGCAATTGCCCAGTCCCCATACGTTTCCGCGATATACAGTGTCAGTACAGATATCGAGGGTCTGCTTTGTGTCTGGAATAGGTATCATAGTAGTGACTTTCAGTTCGTGGAAATAACCAGCTACCTGATAACCCAAACCCGAAGCAGTAGGCCACTTTTTGGCATAGAAGTACATAGGTACAACTTTAATATCACCAATCTTGATCAGATTTGGCCATTTAACCTTTACCTGAGCGATCTGGTCTTCATTGAATCTTTTGTGATTATTTTTCGGATAGCCAAAGTACCAGTAGTCCAGAGTGACGTTTGACTGATATGCTTCATCTTTGAACATAGGGAATGTGTATGATGCATTATAGTCAAGTTCTGTCCATTTTTCATTACCAGATCTATCTGGTTTTGATGCCCAAAGACCAACACTAAAGCCAGTGTTGAACAGGTCAAAATATACGCTAGGCTGATATGCACCTTTATCACCATAGAAATCTACGCCGCGGTACATGTATTTTGTTACATAGGTCAAATCTGCCCATATACCCAGTTTAGCATCTTCTTCCTGAGCTTGTAGTGCAGGAGTAATGATTGTTAACAATGACAATACAAGTGCGAAAAGTAACATCTTATTCTTCATAATGTTTTCCTTTTTTTTGAGATTGTTCCCCACCCTGGGGAAGTATATTGGCGTTTACACGCCTGTACACTATCTAGATCATGTTCATTTTTATTATTTTAGTAAATTGTCTACTTTGTGTTTTTTGAGAATTTCATCTAGCTTACCACTTTCTGTGATTTTTGTCATTCCAGCATCGAATTTTTCACGAAGCGGGTCGGTGTTAGCTGACTTCTTAGAAAAAGCAATGTATAGATTTGTGTGCCTGAGGACAGGTCTTACTGTTTCTATTTTATCAAGTAGAGGGGCAAGATTTTTATCATTTTTTATGATATAGTTTGCTACCAGTGGATCAAGAATTGCCAGATCAACTTTACCAGCCAGTAGATTCTGGATATTGGTAATATCATCTTTAGCTACAACCTTTGTTATTTCAGTAGACTTATCGATCTCTTCGGTATTTACATAACCAGCTACTACACCAATCTTATAAGGTTTAAGTTCTTCTACTTTACCTGTATAGTTGATTTCTGTAGTTTTGAGTTTGATAAGAGCAACCGGCCCACAAGGCATTTTGGTTGAGAAGTTGAAGTCGACCAACAGATTCTTATTTTCCCAGACCGGGAATAATCCGTCTGCATTACCCATTTTGGCTAGTTCGACGGCCTTGCCCCAAGGCAGGTAAAAAATGTCAACTTCGTCAACACCACCGGCTTTGAATGCTTCTCTGGCGATCTCAGCGATGAAACCCTGGTCTGGTAAATCTTTACCGATATAGGGTTCCCAGTTCATGGTGGTTAGTTTGGCCTTTTCCGCATTGGCCAGTGATACCATTGCAATTAAGCATGATAACGCAATTCCAATAATTTTTTTCCCCATTTTGTACTCCTGATTCTTGTTAATCTTTAAGTTATACACTACATTTGGATGTTCCGAGACCTTCTCGGATTGCTGTTAGCCAATTATTGGCCTACAGTCGATAGCAATTAATTTGTATTTCCAACTAGTTCTGCAAGATCTTTAACAACCTCGGTCATAGTCTTTGACTGGCCGGTTAGTTGTGTCGCAGCAGCGGATGACTCTTCTGCACTGGCTGCGATCTGCTGGGTCATAGAGTCCATTTGACCCATTGCCTGATTGATCTGGCCAACTCCAACAGCCTGCTGTTCAGATGATAGAACGATATTTGAAACATTATTACCAACTCTGGTAACATTCTCATGTGTCTGGCGTATGCCGTCTGCGGCAGCCTGAGTAATTTTATTACCCTGATTGGAGAGTTTGACGTTTGTTTCAATGAGGTCTGCGGTCTCTTTAGCGGCTTTAGCTGATCTTTGTGCCAGATTTCGCACTTCCTCTGCGACCACAGCAAAGCCTTTACCATGTTCACCGGCTCTTGCCGCTTCAACAGCTGCGTTTAGGGCAAGTAGATTAGTCTGGAATGCAATATCTTCAATAGTTTTGATTATACTTGATACCTGGCCGGATGATTCAAGAATGGCGTTCATGGTTTCCACCATTTTATCCATAGCTATACCGGTCTGATCAACAGCTTCTTTGGCCTCTGTCATGATTCCGCTTACTTCGTTTGCACTGTTGGCATTGGCTTTGGCCTGACTGGCCAGTTCTTCCAGAGAAGCAGCAGATTCTTCAAGATTTGCTGCCTGGCTTGTAGATGCGTCGGCAAGTCCGGAGCTAGCTCTGGAAATCTGTTCAGAGGCATTATAAAGCTGGTTGGCAGTATCTGCGAGCCTGACAGAAGCATTTTTGACAGGTTTGGATATGCTAGAGGCAACGAACATAAGTAATACAAGTGCTGTACATAAACAGCTAATACCTATTACAATCATCCAGACCAGACTGGCTTTAGCTCTTTTTACCTGTTCTTTTACGTCTGCCAGTACAATGTCCTCCGGTACGGAAGCAACCACAGACCACGCTCTGTTTGAGTTACCGATTACGATTGGGACCTGTGCCTGGAAAATATTCTGACCTTTTTCTGTTACAATTGAGACTTCAGCTTCTGAAGATTTATTTACGCTGTGATAGTTACTGATTACAGTCTTTACATCTGCGCCTCTTAGCTTAGGTTCTTTTGTTACGCTGGCAAGTATGCCGTTATTGCTTATAAGTGAAACTTTCCCATTACCATTATAAAAGTCTTTTACGTTATCGGTAATGCTTTGCAGGTAGTCAAGTCTGAGATCAACTCCGGCTACTCCATAGAAGACATCGTCAACAACAATTGGACAAACAAGTGAGGTTATAAGTACGTCTTCGTTCTGAACATTAAATAGGAATGGATTGATCACACATTCTGTTTTTTTCAATGCTGGCATTGTGTAGTATTCACTGGTACGAGGATAGCTATTATCAATATTGTTTTCATCGTAATTTGCTAATGCTTCTGAGACGATATTTCCTTCAACATCTCTGAACCAGTATGGTATGAAACGGCCAGTACTGTCATTACCGTCAGAGTTGGCAAATACTGTATCCATGCCGTCAAAAACCTCTGGCTCCCAGGCGGTGAATACCCCGACAAAGTTACTATGGCGTGCCAATACGATCTTTAAAATCGAATTGACTTCATGTCTGCCAATTTCAATCTTATTATGAGTGTCCTTAACGCCTGAAAATGTCTGAGCCATTGTACGGGCAACATCCATTGCAGTTTCCAGATTAGCTTTGATCGTAGATGCCTGATTCATGGCAACTTGTGTCATGTACTCTCTTGACTGCTCAATGGCCTGTTTTTGAGCAAGTGATGTTGCACGCTGCATAGCCAGTACTGAATAGCCAATTATTACACTAGCAGTCAATAACAGGCATGCTCCAGACCAGGCAGCTATTCTCATTTTGATCGTTCTAAACTTCATTATTCACCTCATTTGTCTATATTTAGTGACACAGAACTAGCGTCAATAATTAGCTTACAAGTATCTATTGCTTGTAAACTGGCAACTCTATTTAAATAAAATGTATGAGCAAGTAATATGTTGCGTGATACTATTTGTTCCTTGCGAATATCGTCAGCATGAATAGCTTGCTTGATAGTTAACATTATTTTTCAAATGTAATTCTTTTAATCTCCTATATTATTAGTTAGAGATAATATAGAGGGTCTATTAAGTGTTTAGATTAAAGTGGCTTATAGAGAAGTGTGCTTGATAAAGGTTTTAGCCTGGTATATGCAATTTTTTTTTACTATGAATAAATATGGGACTATTATTTGCTTTATATTTACACCATGCATGGTCCAGTAATATTCTATAAATGTTATATTAGTGCTGTTAATCAGGGTTTAGCTTAATAAGACTCTTATAGCTTGATATAGAGTATATAGTATTTTTCTTGTTCGGTGACTATTATGCAATATAATAGGCTAGTGAAAGAGATATACAGCTCTGTACTTGCTGTGTAATTGTATCGAACATTTATTTTGAAGGATTATTAGATGAAAAATGCAAAGATGGCTTTATGCTTATTATTGTTGATATTATCAGCAAATAAGCTTATTGCAGAAGATGGTTATAACTTATGGCTAAGGTATTCAAAGGTTAATGATGCTAAACTATTAGCTGATTATCGCCTTCAGTTTGAAAACGTATCAATAGTTGACAATAGTGCAATGCGTGTGACGATTGAGCAAGAGTTGGGTTGTGGGCTTTCTGGCCTGTTGGGTAAGGATGTCCCTTCAAGTGAGAATGTTGAAAATGGAACTCTTATAGTTGGTTGTATTGATAGTCTTGATAGCTCTCTGATTGCTGGTGTTGATATTCTTGGTGAACTTACCAGCGAAGAGGGATATTGCATTTACACTAAAAGGGTAGAGGTCGGTGTGGTAACAGTTATAACTGCAAAGGCTTCAACGGGGTTGCTCTATGGTGCGTTTGAGCTTTTACGGTTAATACAGACACATAAGGATATAACTAACCTGAAAATAGTAGAGCAGCCGCGTATTCAGTACCGCGTGGTAAATCACTGGGATAATATTGACGGGTCAACTGAGCGAGTGTATTCTGAGAATAATCGTTCTATTTGGTGGCAATATGAGACCGATAACCCGGAAAAGGCAAAGCAGCGTTGGTGCGATTATGGGCGTGCCAGTGCGTCGGTTGGTATTAATATGATCATTCTTAACAATGTTAATGCTCATGTTGAAACTCTGTCTGATAAGAGCCTGGCCCATATCAAGGATATTGCAGATACGCTTCGTCCTTACGGCGTACGTGTTGGGATAACGGCAAATGTTGCATCATGTCTGAAACCTTCGTATAACTTTCGCCGTGGCCCGGGCATGGGTGAGCTGGATACGCTTGACCCAAAAGATCCGGCTGTTATTGAATGGTGGCGTAAGAAAATAGCTGAAATATATGGATATGTGCCTGATTTTGCAGGTTTTTTGATCAAGGCGGGCTCTGAAGGTATGCCTGGCCCTGAAGCATACGGCTCAACAGCTGCAGAGGCGGCTAATATGTATGGCGACCTGCTTAAACCTTACGGCGGAATCGTTATGTGGCGAACTTTTACTTATGAAGTTGATGAGCCGGATCAGACCAAGAGACAATACATACGTTTTGCTCCGCAGGATGGCGGTTATAATTTAGGCAATGTTTTTCTGCAGAATAAATATGGTAGTCGTGATTTCATGCCCAGAGAGCCGTTCCATCCGCTTTTTGGAGGTATGAACAAGACCCAGATGTCGATCGAGCTGCAAATAACCCAGGAATATACCGGGCATGATCAGTATCTTATGTACTGGGGGCCATTCTGGAAGGAAATTTTCTCCAGTGATACATATGCCAAAGGAAAAGGTTCAACTGTCGGCAAGGTTCTGGATGGTACGCTGTTTGAACTGCCAGGGTCGCAGATTGCTGGTGTGGGTAATGTTAGCAGGGTTAAAAACTGGACTGGTCACGATTTTGCACAGGCAAACTGGTATGCCTTTGGCCGACTGGCCTGGGATCATGAGCTCGATGCTTCTGATATTGCCGAAGAATGGGTTCGCCAAACATGGGGTAATGACCCAGAGGTGGTCGAGAAGCTTACTGCTATGATGATGAATTCCCATGAGGTTGTTACGAGTTTTGTAGGCCCACTTGGTATAGCACATACCAATACCGGTGACAGTAATCATTATGAGCCGTCCCCACAGGCTGGTAATCAGTGGCAGGCACAGTTTATCAATGCTGATAAGGATGGTATTGGTACCGATCGCAGTGCTACTGGTACCAAGGCAACCAGTCAGTATTGCCCGGAAGCGGCCCGAATATTTGACAATAAAGAAACTTGCCCAATGGGCTTGCAGCTTTGGTTCCATCGCTATAAATGGCAGGATAAGCTGCCAGATGGAAAGAGTGTGTGGCAGGGGATGGTAGATAAGTATAATTATGCTATTGAGCAAACTTCTGACAATATTGTGAAGTGGCAGTCATTGCAGGGCAAAATTGATAGTGAAAGATACGAACGAGTACTTAAGCGTTTGCGTGCTCAGCATGATCATGCACTAAAGTTTGCTCGCATCTGGCTGGAAAAATTCCATAAATTAAACGGATTGCCCTATTTAATTAAAAATTAGTTCACTAATTACAACTTTGCGACATAATATAAAAAGTAGTGGTTTTGTTATTAAAAAGTCTATCATGATCGTTTTCATGGTAGACTTTTTTGCTATAACGATATTCTATTTATAATCAATAGTGATATTGACCTATGCTGAATCGTTTTAGCCCGCTTTGCCTTGTGTTGTATATGTTTATTGTATTATAGTGTTTTGCTATGTCGTTTATAGGCAAAGGCCAGTAGTGGCGATATAGGATTTTGCTTGCCCAATGATTATGGTTAAGCTATAGTCTTTCTTCATATCCTCATACATATATTTTGCATTCCGTACAGACTGACACGCCGGTTTTATTACTAACTAGAGGAATAGTTGACATATAATAGTGAGCTTGAATAGGTTTTGTTTTCACTTTTATGATTGTCGTGTTAAAGTCTTTAGCTGAATAAGATTAGAAGTCAATGTATGGCTTCTGACAATATAATGGCAATAATGTTTAACTACTATAAAAACCTCAAATAATTGAAAGGATCTTTGTATGGTAAGTTATTGTGGCTCATTTAGTAATGTGCTTAGGTTGCGTTTATGGTCTTTGCTGGCGGCAGTTCTTGTCAGCGTAGTTTTTCAATCTTCTTTAGCTGCCCAGACATATAGTGGCCACGAGCTGGAAGAGAAGGTAGAAGGCTACCTTAAGCAAATGACCCTTCGTGAAAAGCTGGAATATATTGGTGGGTATAAAGATTTTTATATTCGTCCAGTTCCTCGTCTTGGTTTGCCGGCAGTTAAAATGTCTGACGGACCGATCGGTGTAAGAAACTATGGTATGTCCACCCAGTATCCAGCTTGTATTATGCTGGCGGCTACCTGGAATGCTGAACTTGCAAACCAATATGGTACAGGTATCGGTCGCGACTGTCGCGGCAGGGGAGTACATATCTTATTAGGCCCTGGTGTCAATATTTATCGTAATCCACTCTGTGGAAGAAACTTTGAATATACTGGCGAAGATCCAGTTCTGGCTTCACAGATAGCGGTAAATGTTATCGAGGGTATTCAGTCTCAAGGCGTTTTGGCTACGGTAAAGCATTTTATCGCCAATAATCAGGATTACCGTCGTTTTGATTCTGGATCAAATATCGATGAACGTACTCTGCGTGAAATATACATGCCGGCCTTTAAGGCAGCGGTTCAAAAAGCTAGTGTAGGCTGTGTTATGTGTGCTTATAACCTGCTCAATGGCGACTGGTGTTCTGCAAATCGCTGGTTAAATGTGGATATCCTCAAGAATGAATGGGGTTTTGACGGTATTTTAATGAGTGACTGGGGTGCTGTTCATGAAATCGTAGGTGTTGCTAATGGTGGTCTGGATATAGAGATGCCTTCTGGGCATTTTCTGAACCCTGACAACCTTGAGATCATGGTTCGTTCCGGTAAAGTTACAGAAGCTACTATTGATGATAAGGTAAGGCGTTTGCTTCGCACTGTTATCAGGCCAGGATTCCTTACTCAGCAGCAGAAGCTGGATTATCCGATGAATGATCCTAAGTGTGCTGCAATCGCATTAGATGTCGCTCGTGAAGGTGTGGTTCTGCTGAAAAATGATAGCAAGACACTGCCTCTGGATGCTGCTGATGTTAAAAAGATCGTGGTAATGGGGCCTTTTGGTGGCTTTGTTCCTGAAGGTGGCGGAAGCTCACGAGTAGAGCCATTTGGCGAAATCTCAACAGTTGACGGCATAAAAGATATTATTGGCTCTGGTACATCGCTTTCGTACTATCCGGTATTGGGCCGCTCTGTAGCAGATGGCATTTCCAAGAGCTCTGTATATTCACATGTTGCCAAGGACGGAACTGTTAAGCCTGGCTTACTTGCTGAATATTATTCAAATACCAGACTTGAGGGTGACCCGGTTCTGGTTCGCAGTGAAGATATTCTGAATGTGGCCAGTCAAAGAGGATTGGTTGATGCAGTTGGTCTTGATCAGGGTGTTTCTGTACGCTGGAGTGGTACTATTACCCCTGATAAAACAGGTGAGTATACCCTTGCTTTATGTAGTGATGATGGTATGCGTGTCTGGCTGGATGGTGAAGTTATTCTTGATGCCTGGGGTGATCATGCCGCCCAGTCTGATTTTATCCGCAGCAAGCTAATAGCTGGCAAAAGTTATAAGCTAAAAGTTGAATATTATCAAAACGGTGGCGATGCCGTAGCTCAGTTTGGCTGGGGTGTACAGAAAAGTTCTCTGGACGATGCTGTTGCCGCAGCGGCCGATGCTGATGCTGTAATTGTTTGTGTTGGTTTTGGTGCTGATAGTGAAGGCGAAGGCTCAGATCACTCTTTCGGCCTGCCTAATGGTCAGGATGAGCTGATCAAGGCTGCTTCAGCTGCTAATAAGAATACTGTTGTTGTCGTGCATTCTGGCGGCAATGTAGATATGCAGGAATGGATTAGTGATGTACCTGCTATATTACAGGGCTGGTATCCTGGTCAGGCTGGCGGTCAGGCAATCGCTGAGATCCTGTTTGGCAAAGTTAATCCATCAGGTAAACTGCCGCAGACCTATGAAAAGAGCTGGGAAGATAATCCAACCTATAACAGCTATGCCTTGAAAGATGGCTATAGTGTTGATTATACAGAAGGTATTTTTGTTGGTTATCGTGGTTTTGAAAAGAATAAGATCAAACCACAGTTTGCTTTTGGCCATGGACTTTCATATACTACCTTTAAGTATGGAAAACCAAACGCTATTGTTGCTATAACTGATGGCAAACCGCATGTTATGGTAACTTTCAGTTTGAAAAATACTGGCAAGATGGCTGGTTCTGAAGTCCCGCAGGTATATCTGTCGTGGAAAGACGCCAGTATGGCCCAGCCGTTAAAGGCTCTCAAAGGCTTTGCAAAGGTCAATCTTAAACCAGGTGAAAGCCGTGATGTTACTGTTGTACTTGATAGTGACGCTCTTTCCAGCTATGATGTAAATGCTGGCAAGTGGGTGATCGATGGTAAGAAGTTTGAAGTGCTGGTTGGTTCTGCTTCTGATGATATTCGTGGCAAGGCTGGATTTAAGCTCTAATGCTGCGATAAATATTTAAAATGAAAAAGGCCGCGTACAACAACTGTATGCGGCCTTTTTTAATTCAATTTCTTTTAACTGTTTAAGGTCTTGAATTTATATTCAGTAACCTTTTTACCATCTTTGCTGGTTTCCAGGGTTGGAACCATGCTCCTTATCACACGCAGTTCTTTACTGGCTATGCCTGGCTTGATCTTATTAGCCTGTTCCCAGCGTTGCTGAGCCTGAATAAGAAGCTTATTTCTGGTGCTCTTATCATTTTTGCAGTTAGCTAGTTTGAATAAAGCATTACCCCAGCTGTACAGTGATACTTCTTTATCTGGTTTCAGGTTAACAGCTTCAGCGAATTTTTCACAGGCTGAATTTAGCAGAGATTCCTGCATTGCACCTGTCCGGAAGCGAGATTGTATCATCAGGGTGTTACCCCAATTATTTAGTGCTTCGTGGTTCTGTGGGTTTAGGCCCAACGATGTCTCAAATTTCCTGCGGGCAACGGCCAGATTCTTTTCCATTTCATGGTTACTTGTGCATGCCAATGCCAGGTTTTTAAGTATTACGCCCCAGTTGTTGAATATCTTGTAGTTACCGCTATCGAGCATAGAGGCTTTTTGCATCTTTTGGGATGCTTCCTTAAGCAGTGTAGTGCTTTCCTGACCTTTTTCCATAGAAGCCTGTCTGGCAAGCATCTGGCCCCAGATATCGAATACTTCAGATTTGTCAGTGCCGCGTTTTGCCATTTCCTGGCATATCTCTGCTGCCGCCTTGAAGTTTCTCCACTTTTCAGCATGAGTTAGTTTGTTCATCAGTTCCTTGCTGTCAAGGCTGGCATATTTGTTTTCCGGCTCAGCAGTATTAGCAGTTTCATTTTTACTGGTATTGATATCTCTGGTCTTTATTTCTATGCCGTCTGATGTTGTTGTGGTGCTTTCTTTCTGGACAGTAACAGGTTTTCTTTCTGGTTTGTTATCTGAAGAGATATTTCTGGTACTGGCAAGTTTATCGTTTAGTTCATCTAATATACTGCTGCTTTTATCTTTTTTATCAACAGTAGTTTTTGTTGTACTTTTGCTTGTAGAAGATGATAATGATCCAAAGTTAGAGAAAGCACTGCTTCCAGAGATAGCCGCTTTTTGACGTGCTATTGACTCTCTAAGCATATCTGCATGTGATTTTTCAGTTGCACCTTCACTAGTAGTATTCTTCTCAATAGAAGAATTTTTTGCCTTAAGCGAATCTAGCTCTTTGGTGATCATGTCGATCATGCTGGCATTTGATTGCTGCTTATCTTCGATCTTATGATTCTGTGTTTCCATATTATTGAACATGCTAGACTGCTGATGCTTTAACAGGCTGGTTTTCTGTTCAACTTCAGATATCATTGTTTCTTTTTCAGCTTTAAATGTTGCTATCTGGTCAGCAGCCAGCTGGCTCATTTTCTGTATTTCATTTTCAACAGTACTTTTGAGCTGCTCTTCCAGTGAATTAACCTGACTGGTAAGAGACTTGCTAAGCTCCTTATTGGCTTTTTTGAGTATTTCCAGCGATTTCTGGTTTAGTACTACCCCTTTGTTGATCGTCTGATTTACGCTGTCCTTAACTTCGCGGGCAAGTACAATAGTATCGTTCATCGCGTCAATATGGGATGATATCTCATTAATGTGGTTGTAGTGATTGTCAATTTCCCATTCTTTGATATTATTGTGCATATCCTGAGCTTCAGCGATAAGGCTGCTGGCTTTGCTGCCGGCTCTCTGGTTCTTGCTTACCTGGCTGCGAATATATATGATCATTGCTATAGATATCAATAGTGAGGCGATCCCTGGCAGCCAGCTCAAAATCATAGTTGCCATATTGGTACTGGCTGTATATGTTTGAGCAGGTGCAACTGGGGCAGGGGAGTTGGCTGCAGGTCCTTCTGGCAGGGTAACGGTGCTATTTCTGCTTTGTGCCAAAGCCATAAGAGCCGCTTGGCGTACCGCTTCTTTTTCTGTAATCGTAGGACTAGTCTGGCCATTAGATGTTTCCTGCTTGCTTTGCTGAAGGATTCGCTCTGCTTGCTGGATCAGGTCGTTTGTTTCTGCATCCGTTGCATTTTTCGACCAGTCTGCTAATGCTTGATCTTGTGCTGTGTCTGCTTGTTGCCCATAAGCGATGTTTGCCATACTATTCCAGGCTATAATGGAAGATAACGGCAAAACGAGGAAAAACATGATCATGGAGTTATTCTTTTTAGCCATAATAAATCCTCTGGATTTAATAAGCTTTTACTCACAGGCAAATATTTCCATCCTGGATCATCGTCTGCATTGCAGTAAAAGTCTTTGTTATTTATGTTGGCCGTATTTCCAGTTGCCGGCCAAAGCAGCCATATTTTATTGCGGCAGTTTTACTTCTCTTGGGCCTATGGCCGTCAGTGAGAAATTACCTGCCGGATTGGCTGATACATATTCCATTAGAGAGTCGATCGTGACGCTGTTTAGAGCGTCTTCTATTTCTTGTAGGGTGCGTGTTCTTTTCAGATGGAAATAATCATTCGCCATTGAAATTGAACGGGCACTGCTTGATTCACCCTGCATTATCAGGCTGGCTCTGAGCCCGATCCTGGCACGGTCAAGCTCATCCTGACTTATGCCGTCTTTGAGCTTGTTTAGTTCTGTTACTATAACGTCAAGAGCTTCCTGAGCGTTGTCGGGCGAACTGCCAACGTACGCCATCATAGCTCCTTTATCGCCAATAATTATATGGTTCGCTCCGACAGAGTAGCATAAACCGCGTTTTTCACGAACTTCTGTGAATAAACGACTGCCCATGCCGCCTGAAAGTACATTTGCCAGCAAAACGGCCTTGTAGTAGTTATTGTCACTAATATGTATTGAAGGCCATGCCAGAGATATATGCGTCTGAGAACCATCATTTTTTAAGTGCGATGTGTCTGTAGTGAACGACGGCTTGGATATTTGTGCTTCCGCTGAACCATGCCATTGACCGAAAAGTTCTTCGATCATATCTTTTATTTCTTCAAATTCCACTCCGCCAGCAACTGTAATTATAGAATTGGTCGGGGTGAAGTTGTTTTTCCAGAACTGCTTTACATCGTCGCAGGTCATTGAGCCAATTTCTGATATCTTACCCATAGTAGGGCGGTTCAACGGCGGGCAGATAAATGTTTCTTTTGCCAGAATGGAAACTTTCTGTCTGGGATCGTCTTCAAGTGACTCCAGAGCCTGTATTGCTAATGCCTGGCAGTTTGGATACTCTTTTTCGTCCAAATGCGGCCTTAGGACAATATCAGCGAAAATAGCCATAGTTTCCGGCAGATTATTATTAGTTAGTACGCCAGAGAAGCTGGAAATGAACAACCCGGCACTATTGTTATAATGAACGCCGAGCCGATCGAGAGCCTGATTTAGCTCTATATTGCTATAATTACCAGCGCCGCGAGAAATGATCTCTGAGAGGACGTTAGCTGTCCCGCAAAGTCCATCTTTGTCACGAGCGGCGCCAGCGTCAACAACTATGTTAAATGCCGCTGATACTCGCTCAGGCATTTCTTCGACGATGAGTGTCATTCCGTTTGGGAATTTATGTGTTTTTATTATATTTGCCATTTTTGTATTTTTACTCTTGTTTTGGTCCTTTACTTTTTATTAATATATTTTCGCCTAAAAAGGTCCATAATCTTCAAATTTATTGATTTTTATCTAAAATAGCCTATTATTTTGTCGATATACGTAGTCAGTACTTAATTTTAGCAGTTTGTTATTGTTTAATGTCCTATAACTATTGTGGTTATTTTAGTTTTTAAGTACATAGTTGACTGGGGAAAATAACAATGAGTAACAAAATTTTATCTTGACCTAAGTGATTTATATTCTATACTTTTGCAGAAGTAAAAATATGTTTATTATAGGTTGGACAGAACTTTTTTAGTGGGAACGAAATATGGCGTTAGAAAGAAAAGCTTCAGGTGCT
This sequence comes from Sedimentisphaerales bacterium, assembly GCA_963667715.1. Taxonomy (GTDB): domain Bacteria; phylum Planctomycetota; class Phycisphaerae; order Sedimentisphaerales; family SM23-30; genus JAFGDI01. Next base: position 1,420,665 of record OY763926.1, read on the forward strand.
GTAAGAGCCAAACGTAAAAAAGAAGTTGCCAGTGATGAGAAACCTCTAACAAAAAAAGAGTTAGATAGTTATCGTGAACAACTTCTAGTCTTGCGTAAGGACCTTTTAGGTGACATGGGCAAAATGGAAAGTGACGCATTTGATAAGAACGGCAGTGGTGAATTATCTAATATGCCTGTTCATATGGCTGACATTGGTACGGACAATTATGAACAGGAATTTACGCTTAACCTGCTAGATTCTGAACGTAAAATGCTTCATGAGATCGATCGTGCTCTAGGTAAATTCAGTGAAGGTACTTATGGTATCTGTGAAGGTACTGATAAGGCAATTTCTCGTTCGAGGCTAAATGCCAAACCTTATGCTCGTTATACAATAGAGTTTCGCACTATGCTCGAGAAGGGCCTGGTGTCTGAGCCAAAAGATAGTAACGATATCCGTCCGGAGTCAGTGTAATATCTTTTGACATCTATTTTTGTTGAAATATAAGCATCGTAAGCTCATAATATCAGCTGCGATGCTTTTTTTTATAAATACTTGTAACCATTGATTTTGGCTATAACTATTTTATTTTCAGGATATTATTGTGAAGTATACAGATATGATTAAGAAGACTGTGGCCGGTGGAGCTCTTTTTTCCGGAAAGGCCCATTTGCTTTTATGGTCTGTTTTTGCTGTAGGGCTTGCAGTTGACCTGCTGGTCAAAAAATGGGCCCTGACAACTCTGGGCCTACCGGGGCAAGTGAAGCCAATAGAAATCATTCCCGGCTGGTTCCGTTTCAGTACAGTGTTTAATCCAGGAGCGGTCTGGGGCTCTTTTGCTAATCAGACAGGATTTTTATTATTGATCTCACTGGTTGCAGTGATTTTTATATTGTGGATCTTTGCCTCGTCTGTACCCAAAGCCAGCTACGTACATATCGCTTGTGGGATGATACTGGCGGGGGCTTTTGGAAATATTCATGACCGTATTTTCAATGATGGCTTTGTTGTTGATTTTATCGAAGTTAACCTGCATTTTTGGCCGGCTGATCCATGGCCGACATTTAATATCGCAGATTCCCTACTTTGTGTAGGGGTTCCGTTGCTGGTAATACCAATGCTTTGGGCAGACCTAAAGGGTAAGCCAAACAGTGAAGAGGATAAAGATTAAGTTTTTAGCTGCCAGATTGCTATGAGATTGATTTGTTCTTTACCACTGATAGAAAATTACAAAAAATCTTAAAAAATAATGATTTAGCTATTGATAGACTTGTTTTGTTGTGCTATAATTCTGGTCTTCGATGTGAGTCAGACAAATGACTGATTTGCTTGAAATACCGGGTCGATGCCCGAGTGGCTAAAGGGAACGGGCTGTAAACCCGTTGGCGTGAGCCTACGTTGGTTCGAATCCAACTCGGCCCATAAAACCTGCATCTCTTGCTGAGAAGCAGGTTTTTTTATGCGCATAAAAATGGCTCGACAGTATCTTATAAACTGCGAGCCTTGTAATTTGCATTTTCTATTTCGTAACTATTCAAGCCAGTTTTCAGCAAATAGTTCCAGATCGTTAAAATCTATTGAGTCTGACAGGAAAAGGTCACAGGCGATGTTGTAATTCGCATCGTCAGAGGTCGATTGCCACGCATTAGCAAATCCGGCAAAATCTTCCAGATTCACGTTACTGTCGCCGTTAATATCAGCATTTGCAAAGTCAACCGGATCGGATATGTATATACGGTAGCTGCCAGTAGACACATCAGGTGAGAGAGTAATATTTCTGTCATAGAAGAAATTCATACCCAGGATGCCGTCAAATTCACCTGCTATATCCATAACCAGAAACGGCACGTGAGAGAAGTTTAGAGCTCCGCCACCGGCACTGATCTTTACTCTGTCAATATAATATACCGGCATACTGTCCGCCATGCCGCCAACACCGCAAACGTCGATAGTAAAATCACCTTCTAATGGTAAGCTAAGAGAGTCCGCCGCATAGGTACGTAAAATACTGCTTTGGGCACCGGTATCTACCATCATAGTGAGTTTCTCTACTTCATCGCCATGGTATACGTCAACTATAGCGGTGAACATCGCACTGGTTGGCAGTGTGCCAGCGGCACTTGTCAGCAGGGTAGGGTAGGCGGGCTGATAGTCTGAGTTAAACGGATCGAGCATCATGGCATAAATGTCATAATACCAGGCCGCAGTTTGTACGGGAACCTGACCATCCAGAAGCATCGAAAGTCTTCTGGTATAAGCAGGTATATTTTCTGAACCTACTGGTAGAAACTGAATATCTGGCCCGGTATATGTTCTGCCGTCAACAGTTACGGTGCGTCTGATATCGTTTCGGATAACGGTAGTTGTAAATGTCAGTGCCGGTCTGCCGATCACTGCTGATATAGCTTCTTCGCCATTACAGTATATCGCTGGAGAAGCTAAAACGCTGACATTAGTATGCCCGATCATATAGTTAGGGTCGATCGTATTGTCGGGTTTTACACCGCCAAGGCCTGCTGCGAAATAGCCAACTGGCTGGCTAACGTAGGCTGATAAAGTATCACCACCAGCTCCAGATAGGTCCATAGTATTGCTTGTGAGACGACTTCCGGTAAGTCCGAGTTTGGCAGCAGCAGTACCAGCGGCCAGATCTGTGTCAGCACCAGTATCAAGGATACCGATCACAAATGGACCGTCCGGGTATTCTGGATCAGAACTAAGCGGTGAACCTATATAACCGGTTCTCATAGCGTGTTCCATATCCATATCGCCATAGGCACCTGTACTGCTTCCTCTATTTGATGTTTTGATCGCAACGTATGGCGTAAAACCAGCCAGTGGTAAGGTTGGGTATTCGTAACTGGTTGCTCTGGTCAGGCTTTGAGGTTCAACTGGGATAAGAGGGTCAAAATCCGGCAATGGATGGGTTATGGATGTTATTTCCATGCCGTTGCCCAGTTTGATCGGGCTTTCCAGTTCGCCATCTTTCGTTTTAGTATCGGCGGCACTGGCGTTACTTATGACACCGGTTAATAGCGATAAAGCAATTAGAGTGGATATGTTTTTTTTCATAAGACGGTTCTCCTTTATAAGGGAAGAAGCTCATTTTGTATAATGCGGTATTTATATTTATTAACTCAAACTGACCATAATGCGGTTTGAATTAGTAAGTAATATCAAGCAGCCATCTTTCGGCAAACAGGCCAAGATCTGCCAGGTCGATAATACTATCGTTTTTCAGATCAAAGGCAATATTGTAATCTGTTGTTCCCGCAGAACTACCCCAGGCAGTTGATAAGCTGGCATAGTCAAACAGGTCAACTTTACCGCTATGATCAAAGTCTGCGAATATATAGTCTATCGGATCAGAAACATATAAAGTACAGGATTGACCGGTTTCTGATGTTATCGGGGCAAAGGTTATGTTTCTGTCATAGAAGAAATTCATACCCAGAATACCGTCTATAGTTTCATTGTTTATGTCAGTAACTATAACTGGTACATGTGAATAGTTTAATGGTGTAGTTGTGGTTGAAATCGCAACAGTGTCCAGATAGTATCCGGGAATATCTGTCAGAAGCTCGTTAAAACCGCAGACATCAACAGAGAAATCGGCCGCTTGAGATAAACCTAACTGTAAAGCTGTTTCTGGGCTCAGTATAGTTGTTTGAGTGCCAGTTTCAACTCTCATTACCAGCGGGTATACATTACCATTCTGGGTGACATTTATCTCTACCAGAAAATCAGCATCAGTTGGAAAGTTAAAGTTATATTCATTAGAATGATGGGACAATATAGACGGGAAAACAGGGGTGCTTCCATCAAGGTCTGCAAAGTATGCCGCTGAGTTGATTGAAAATTCTTCGTATTGCCCCTCAAATGAAATAGGTATTTCATAACTATAGGCAGGTATATCAGTTGAACCTTGTGGTAGAAATTCAATATCCGGGCCATACCAGCTTTTACCATTCATATTAACTGCGTATTTAATGTCATTTCTGATAACAGTCGTATAAAATGTCATGAATGATTTGCCTAGTACTGCATTCATAAACTCATTACCCTGGCATATAGCAGGCTCAGCAGCGTAAATAGATTTATTACTCTGGCCGACTATCATGTCTGTATTAACACTGTTGTCTGAACTGACTGCTGCCAGGCCGGCAGCAAAAACACCAAGTGGCTGACTAACATACGCGTTAATAGTATTATTGCCAAAATAGCCAATAGCTTCACTATTTGTCGTTAGCTGTTCACCAGTTACTCCCAGTGAGCTAGCCGCTGATCCGAAAACAACATCGCACATCGTTCCAGAATCCAGAGTGCCAATAGTAAATGGTACTCCGGGGAATTGTGGCGAGCTTGACAGCGGGGTGCCGGTATAACTGTTTTCCAGGTAGATATGACTTTCGGCTTCAGAACTGGCAACTCTGGCATCTGAAGTCATTATGGCAACAAAAGGGCTAAAGCCGGCAAGCGGAGTTGTTGGATATGGATAATTATCTTTAGTTTCAGATACATATTCCTGAGGAACTTCTGGTAAAAAGTCAGTATCCGGATGGGAAACTGAAATTATATTCAAACCTCGACCTATATTAATTTCAGTATTGTAAACGTAGGTCTTTTTTCCAGTATCTGCAAGTGATGCCAGAGGCATAATAGCAGTTGCTGCCAGGATCGCGAATAGAGCTGCAGTTGTTTTTTTACCCATTGTTTCCTCATTTGAAAATGGAATATACTATATCTTCTCTTTTCTCTCTAATATTCTTGGTGACCTTAAATAAATTTAAAGTTCTATTTATTATACAATTATTTTACTTCTGAAGCAAGCTGGCTCAATAGTTGTATTATGTAAATAGGTATAAATTAACATCTTATGTGGTGCCTGTGATGTCTGTGACGTTTGTTGGGCTAAGATGGTAACTTGGTTTTCATTGGATTATAAAAATGTTTAGCTGTTTTCAAATAATATATTTGCCACTAATTGCCTATTTTGTCATAATTGAAGTATGTAGTTATTATTATTTCAGACAGGAGTAAGGCTATGGCGAAGAAGATTATTTTTTTGACAAGTTCTCCACGGAAATCGAGTAATACAAATGTTTTAGTTGAGTGGGCCGCCGAAGCGGCAGCTAATTGCGGGGCTGATATTGAGGTTGTGGATGTCGCCTCTTTGGAATCCAGAGTTCCTGGCTGTATTGCATGTATGGGCTGTCAGCGACATTCAGGGTTCAGGTGTATGGTTGATGATGAGGTTCAGAAGCTCCTGCAGCGGATACCTGATTTTAATGTTGTCGTGATTGCTACTCCTATCTACTTTTATGGGCCAAATGCCCAGATAAAGCTCGTACTGGATAGGTGGTATAGTATGACCAAGCCAGATGAAGATGGTACTCCGGTTTTTGCCTGGAAAAATATGGAATTGGCTCTGATTTCTACTGCTGGCGGAAGTATGGACGATGGGTTGGCATTAACGGATAAAATGTTCAGGGCAATTGCAGGTTTTGCTGACATGGACTATCATAATCTGCTTGTCCCTTATTGTCCGCCAAAGCCCGACCAGATCAGGCATGATAAACAATGGCAGGAAAAGGCAGTGGCCTTTGGCAAACTGCTGGCACAGTAGTATCTTGTTTATTAACACTCTTTTTGTACATACAACTGCTTGGGGGACAGATACATTTTTTGTCCATCTTCTATTTTCATATTTCTAAAGTCTTCATGTGAGACATGAACTATGATCGTTTTACCAGATTCGTCACAGAAGTCTATCTTTACAATAGGGCCGGCTGTTTGTATACGTGTTATTCTAGCTGGGATTTGTTGCTTTTCAGTTTGTTCTTGTTGATGGATCTCAAAGTCATGAGGGCGTATCATAAGGTTTACTGTATCAGTATTGCTGCTGGCGGTGAAATGGATCTGGTCAGAATTGTTTTTATCTATTCGCCCGCTGAAAACATTTACTTCACCTAGAAACTGCATAACAAACTCATTCGCTGGCTGATGAAAAACGTCATCTGGGGTGCCTATCTGCTCGATTCTACCCTGATTCATTACAATAACCTGATCTGCTACTTCTAATGCTTCTTCCTGGTCATGTGTGACGAAAATGCTGGTGAAGTGAAGAGTTTCGTGCAGGTTACGCAGCCATTTCCTAAGCTCATTGCGAACTTTGGCGTCAAGTGCTCCAAATGGCTCGTCCAGAAGTAGAACTTTAGGCTGGATCGCAAGTGCTCTAGCAAGTGCTACTCTTTGCCGCTGACCGCCAGAGAGCTGTGACGGCATACGATTATACATTGTGTCCAGCTGTACCAGTTGAAGCAATTCCATAACTCTTCTCTTTATCTCAGCTTTTGCTGGCCGATCCTTTTTCTTCATAACGGTCAGGCCGAAAGCTACATTTTCAAATACCGTCATATGTCGAAACAGGGCATAGTGCTGAAATACAAAGCCGACCTGACGCTTGCCAACATCGTTTTTTGATACATCTTTGCCATTAAATAGTATCTTACTGTCGTTGGTATTGTCAGGACTCTCCAGGCCAGCAACAAGACGCAGTAACGTTGTTTTACCAGATCCGGACGGCCCTAGCAGGGCGGTAAGTTTGCCGTCTGGAAATTCTACGCTTACGTTATCAACAGCTTTGAAACAATTAAATGTTTTGCTTATATTTTGTATTTTTATTGCCATGTTTATCTCATTTTCCATTGGGCTATTGATTTTAGGATAAGCGTAACAATAGCCAGTAATGCCAGCAATGATGCGACAGCGAACGAGGCTGAGAAATTATATTCATTGTAAAGAATTTCTGCGTGCAGGGGGAGAGTGTTGGTTAGCCCGCGAATATGACCAGAAACAACAGATACTGCTCCAAATTCTCCCATAGCTCTGGCGTTACAAAGGATAATACCGTATATAAGTCCCCATTTGATATTTGGCAGTGTTATACGAAAGAACATTTGCCAGGGGCTTGCTCCCAGAGTTAGAGCTGCCTGCTCTTCTTCTGAGCCCTGTTCTGTCATTAGCGGTATCAGCTCGCGTGCAATAAAAGGAAAAGTTACGAACATTGTTGCTAGCACTATGCCGGGAACTGCAAATATTACTTCCATATCATGTTTTTGCAGCCATGGGCCAAACCAGCCATTTATGCCGAAAAGCATTACAAAGAGCATACCTGCTATTACTGGTGAAACGGCAAAAGGAAGGTCAATTAGTGTAATTATTATACTTCTGCCTGCGAATCTGAATTTTGCCAGAGCCCAGGCGGCAGCAACGCCAAATAATAGGTTCATCGGAACTGATATGGCAGCGACTAGTAATGTAAGTTTCAGGGCCGATAGTGCCTCAGGATCGCTTATGCTTGACCACCATACATAAACACCATGCCGGAAAGCTTCTCCGAAGATCACTATTAATGGCAGTAGTAGGAATAATAGAAGGAACAGTATCGAAACTATTCCGATAAGAAAGTTTACTGCTTTGGGTAATGTTAGTCCATTATTTGTTTTTGGTGGCATACTGTTATTAGTCCAAAGTTATATCAATTTTCTGTTTTTAGCTTTCTGCCGCTCCATATCTGCAGCAGGTTAATTGTCAAAAGCATTATGAATGACACAATAAGCATTCCGGCCGCAATTGCAGTTGCACCGGCATAATCATATTGTTCCAGTTTGGTTATTATTAATAACGATACTATTTCGGTTTTCATGGGCATATTACCGGCAATAAATACCACAGAACCATATTCGCCCAGATTGCGTGCAAAAGCCAGGGTAAAGCCAGTTAGCAAACTGGGAAGCAGCATCGGGAATATTATTTTACTGAATGTCTGCCAGCGACTAGCACCAAGGCTCAGAGCTGCCTCTTCCAAAGATTGTTCCAGATCTTCCATCGCGGGTTGTACTGTACGAACAACAAAAGGCAGACCAACCAGTATCATAGCTATAGTTATTCCCAGTGGGGTATATGCCGCTTTGATACCGATATTATCTAAAAGCTGACCTATCCAGCCGTTTGGTGCGTATACAGCAGATAGAGCTATGCCGCTTATTGCCGTAGGCAGAGCAAAGGGCAGGTCTATCACAGCGTCAACTACTCGTTTACCGGGGCATCTTACTCTGGTAAGGAACCAGGCTATAATTAAACCGAAAAATGCATTGATCAGAGCGGCATATAGTGAAGTTGAAAAAGTGAGCTGGAATGCTTTAACTGTGCGGTGGTCCGTTAGGACTTGCCAGAAATGTGACCAGCTGAGTTTAACGCTTGCCGCAGCCAGAGCTGATAGTGGTAATAACACTATCAGGCCAAGATATAGCAGGGTATATCCCATAGTAAGGCCAAAGCCAGGTAATACACTTTGTTGTTTTATTCGCATTTTAGTTACTCAAACTGCCAGAAAGCTTCAGTTTGTAATTATTACTAAACCATTGTCTAAGAATTTAGCGTAAGTATATCTGGTCAAAAATTCCGTTATCAGCAAAATGTGTTTTTTGCGCATCCTGCCAACTACCGAACAGCTCGTTTAGTCTGAACATTTTAACTTCAGGGAATATTTCAAGATATTTTGAGTCAACCATTTCAGGATAAACAGGGCGATAGTAGTGTTTGGCTGCCAGTGTTTGCCCTTTATCAGAGTATAGCTGTTGCAAATACTCACTAGCAGCTTCTGATGTATCATTTGCTTTGGTATTTTTATCGACTACTGTTACTGGCGGCTCTGCAAGTATACTTATTGAAGGTATGACTATTTCAAACTTATCGCTGCCCAGTTCATTTATTGAAAGAAATGCTTCATTTTCCCATGCCAGCAGAACATCACCTATGCCGCGTTGGACAAAGGTGTTGGTGGCACCGCGTGCACCTGTGTCCAGTACTGGTACATGGTCATATAACGCCGTGATAAAATCTTTTGCCTTTTTTTCTGCCTCTGCTATGCTCTTATTATTAGTGCTGTCGCCTAAAGCCTTCAGGTACGCATATCCCCAGGCTGCCAGATAATTCCATCGTGCACCACCTGATGTTTTGGGGTTGGGGGTTATAACCTCTATTCCTGGTTTAATAAGGTCAGCCCAATCATGTATCTCTTTGGGATTTCCTTTACGCACCAGAAAAACGATCGTAGATGTGTATGCACAAGAGTTTTCTGGTAATCTGCTTTGCCATTGAGCTGGCAGAAGCTTGGTTTTTTCTGCTATCGCGTCAATGTCATAAGCGAGAGCAAGAGTTACAACATCGGCTTTTAGACCGTCAATGACGGCTCTGGCTTGTTTGCCAGCACCGCCATGCGACTGTCTGATGCTGAGTGTTTTGCCGGTTTTCTGCTTCCAGTATTCGGTAAAAAAGCTGTTGTATTCTTTATATAATTCCCGTGTTGGGTCATATGATACGTTCAGAAGTTCAATTGTTTTATTCTCTCGTACCTGCTTATTTTTGATTGCCATTACAGTGAAGTCTGCCAATATAAGCAGTAGGGCGATGATGATTATACGTCTTTTCATTTATTATGTTCCGTTCTCATTAAAACTAAACACGACTTACTGTGTGTATGTTTCCTGCTAAAAAAATTAAATGCCTTCTCCGTGCATAAACCCGCTCTTTTCAAGCTCTTGCGTAGTTACAGGCTCAAAGCTTTGTAAGTCGGCCACTGTTGTACTATCTAAGACACTGGCGGCCTGATTTCGCAGGTTCAGGAACAATCTTCTGAATTTACACGATTGTTCCTGACTGCATTTGCAGTATGCTTTTACAGATACACATTCTATTGGTGCCAGCATCTCATCAAAATATCTTACTATTGATCCTACAGTAAGCTCCGATGGCTCAATAGCCAATATATAGCCCCCGTCACGGCCGGGAATACCTTTTACCCAACCCTGATTCTTCAGGTCCAGCATAATATGTTCCAGAAAACGTCTGGGAATATCATTTATCTCTGCAATTGTGCGAATAGAGAATAGCCGACCTGGCTCAGAAGCAAGGGTCATCATAGCACGCAGGGCATAATCACTTTTTTTAGATAATTTCATAAGATTCAATAATAAATAAATACACCAATAAGGTCGTGTTTAATTATACGATATTTTTAACTGCTATTGCAAGCGTTTTTTGTAGAAGCGATTGGATTATGGTGTTAATATATATATGTTGTTGCAGTAGAGGTGGTTATATTCTTTGCTGATATACTTAAGGGCTTGGCTTTGATGAAAATAAGTAATAAAAAGATGATTATTATTCAGCTGATTATATTTACGGCCGTTATAGTAGCTATCGCTGGATTTACAATCCATAAGATGGTGTTTCCGTGTAGAAGAAGTTACTCGAACATCGATGGTGCTGTAAAGTTGGCTGTTGCTGATAACGTTGATATTGTATTGCGTCATCTGGTCAATCCAGAGTCAGAGTATACTATTCTGTTTAGTCATGGCAATTATGAAGATCTTGGTACTTTGCAAGATTTTATGGAGGAATATCGCCAGCACGGTTTTTCAATTTTAGCCTGGGATTATAGAGGATATGGTTTGAGCGGTGGAAAGCCGTCTGAAGCTGCTGTTTGCTCTGATATCAGAAAAGTCTTTTCTTATATGACCGATGAACAGGGTATTGCACCAGAAAGAATAATCCTTCATGGACGCTCTGTAGGGTCAGGCCCATCGTGTGATTTGGCTTCAGAAGTGAGCTGTGGTGGTTTAATCGTTGAAAGTGGTTTCATGTCTATATTCAGTACCAAGTTGCCCTGGGTCGGACTGTGGGGAGATATGTTTGTTAATATAAATAAAATATCTGAAGTGCAGTGTCCGAAGCTGTTTATTCACGGCAAGCAAGATCGTGTTGTGCCATTTAAACACGCACTGGAAATGTATAATAAGGCAATTGAACCTAAGTATAAGCTATGGCTGGATAGTTCTGGGCACAACGATATTATGTATTATTATCAGGATAGCTTTTGGGATGCAATATCAGAGTTTGCTGATAAATTATCTACAGAAAAGGACTAGTTTCTCAAACAGACCGAGCTGTGGGATAGCGAAATAATAGTTAGTTATAAAGCCATTCCATTCAACTAATTTCTAAATGCTAACTCCTAAATCCTATCAAACTGACCATCGGTCAGTTTGAGTTAGTTATATTCAGGTTCGGATTCTGCTTCTGAATACGAAGGTTTGCTTGGTGTGGTTTTCTTCTTAAAGCCTTTTTCGTTCAGCTCGAATACGTATGCCAGTACTTCAGCGACGGCTTTATAAAGGTCTGCCGGCACAGTATCACCGATCTCACAGCTTTTGAAAAGTGCTCTGGCCAGAGGCTTTCTTTCAACTATCGGAACTCCGGATTCAAGAGCAATTCTTCTTATCCGTTGTGCCATGTAGCCGGCTCCTTTGGCTACCAGTTTGGGAGCTGCCATAGTGTCCGGGTCATATTTAAGTGCCAGGGCCAGTTCAGTTGGATTTGTAACCACTACATCTGCATTTGGTACGGCCTGTGCCATTCGCTGCGATGCCAGCTGGCGTGCGACATGCCTGCGACGCTGCTTCATGTAGGGATCACCTTCCATGCGTTTCATCTCCTCTTTTACTTCCTCTTTGGACATCTTCAGATCTTGCATATGTTTATATTTCTGATAGGCAAAATCAATAATGGCAAGTAGAAGTAAAACCAGGCAGAGGCGAATGCCGAGCAGGAAAGTAAGTTCTCCGCCAGCAGCTATGATCTTTATAAAGTTTACGCTGGATAGTGATACTATTTTATCCATTTGGTCAGCAATAGTTCGGCCTGCAACTAAACCGATAATGATCACTTTGGCCAGTGACAGCATGGTTTTCATTGCACTTCTGGCCGAAAAGATTCGCTTGAAACCACTCAAGGGTGATATTTTATCCAGAGATGGGGTAATGGGTTTGCCTGTTAACATAAAGCCAACCTGCATTACATTACTGACGATAGCTGTAATGAATAAAATTAGTAAGAGCGGCCCCAGAATTGCCAATAGATGGCTCATAACCATCGCTCCACCCTGACGTAATGCATCTTTGGCATCTGTTGGTATCTCGTGAACAGCAAAAGACCATTTGAACAAATCCAGGAATGAGTTAGTCATTGCCACAGCAAAATTATTTAGCACAATAAGAGCTATAAGCAGACAAATAGCCGCTGTAAGATCGGTACTTTTGGCAACCTGCCCTTTTTCGCGTGCCTCTGATAGCCGTCGGGGCGTGGGGGCCTCTGTTTTGTCACCTGTATCAGAAGCCATTGAGACCCTCCGGTGACGTAATACTGAGCAGAACGAGGTGTTCAGCTCTTATCTGGACTACTGACATGTTCATCTTCGTTGCTATAAGAACAACCCTCCGATCTCGTTAAGTGCATATATAATATACTCATCGAATATATAGAATGCAGCACTTAATGATGTTATCATTATGAACAGTGTCAGGATAATTCTCATAGGAAAACCTGCCGCAAGAATATTTAACTGCGGCATAGTCCTGGAGATAAAGCCAAGTGACATAGTTGCCAGAAAGACCGATACTAGTGCTGGCCCGGCAAGTCGTATCCCTGCCTGAAAGGCGACTGTAAGTACATGTGTCAGAGTTACCAGTATTGGCTCGGTTGAAAATGGGGTGCCAAGCGGCATTGTCTTAAATGTCTCGGCTAGAGTTTTGAGCAGTACCAGATGGCCACCGATCAGTACATAAAACAGAGTTAACAGCAAATTGTAAAATTGCTGGAGCAGGGTGGAGTTTTCGCCTGAGATCGGGTCCATCATTTGTGACATGGACAATCCCATTTGTTGACTGATAAGTTCTGCGCCTATTTTAATACCCGTTATGACAAAAAACAGTATCAGCCCCATTGACGCGCCAATAGCTATTTCACTTAGAACTGCAATTGCCAGATCGGGGAAGGAGTCTGGCCTGAACATGATATCTGGTGCCATGGGCCAGAGTGCCAGTGCAACTACGAACATAAACATAGCTTTGATTGCAGCTGGCACCGTACTTAGGCCAAACAGTGGCCCAAATACTGCCAGCCCCGAAACTCTAAACAGTACCAGAGCAAAAACTGGCAACCGTTCGTATAAAGTTTCAATTGGCAATAAAAACATGTCTGCATCCTTGCATTTTTATGCTTTTTCCTACTTTTCAGTACTGATAAAGCACATCGCCGTCCACGGCTTCTTTTCGCTCAAAACGACTGAAACATAAATGGAAAATATGGTCTGAAAACAGTCAATATAAGCGTTAATTATTTTACTTAATTCTATATAGTAGAACCATTTGAAAGTTTATCTCAAATAGCTCAAAATGTCAAAAAATTAAACTTTAATTATAGGAACTACCGATATCCACGAGTGTGACAGTCTGTAGCTTGCAACTCCCCATTTTCCAGAAAGTTACAGAAGCTCACCAACGGTTTGTTAACCGACGGGCACGGAGTGTATATACATTTGCTCCTTCTCAGTTTTCTTGTTTTTCTTAACTTATTATATAGTAGTAGTTTAAAAAGAGATTGTCGATGAAAGTATTAGTTACAGGCGGTGCAGGTTTTATAGGATCTCATCTTAGCGAAGCGATGTTAACGGCAGGGCATGAAGTAATCATAATCGATGATCTATCTACTGGCAGGATGTCGAATATTTCCGGAATAACTAACAATAGCAAGGTACAATTTGTATTGGGAGATGTTAGAAACAGGGAAACGATGAACGTACTAGTAGAAAAATGTGACCTTATCTTCCATATGGCAGCTGCTGTAGGTGTTCAACTGATCGTTGACCAGCCGGTAAGGACTATCGAAACAAACATCCACGGCACAGAAGTTGTATTGGAGATGGCTAACAAGTATCGTAAAAAAACTATAATTGCTTCTACCAGTGAGGTTTATGGTAAGTCAGATAAAGTCCCTTTCGTTGAAGATGATGATACGGTTCTTGGCAGTACTCGTTTTAGCAGATGGTCCTATGCCTGTAGTAAAGCTATTGACGAGTTTTTGGGCTTAGCTTATAACCATCAATACGATTTGCCGGTAATAATCGTAAGACTTTTTAATACGGTAGGCCCACGCCAGACTGGTCAGTACGGCATGGTTATACCAAGATTTGTCGGGCAGGCACTGAAAAATGAACCGGTAACTATTTATGGTGATGGGAGTCAGTCTCGCTGTTTTGGCTATGTTGGAGATGCTGTGGAAGCTCTGACAAGATTAGCCAGCTCAGAGACCGCACCTGGGAGAGTGTATAATATTGGCAGTACCCAGGAGATAACGATAGAAGCGTTGGCTGATAAAGTTATTGAGATGACAGGCTCTAAGGCTGGTAAAAGATTTATCAGTTATGAGCAGGCTTATGGTCGTGATTTCGATGATATGATGAGAAGAGTGCCGTGCGTTAAGCGGTTGCAGGATCAGGTAGACTATGTTCCGGAAACAGGTCTTGAACAAATACTAAGAAAGGTGATACAGGAAATGCAGAGCTAAATGGATAAAAAGAATATCTACCTTGATGGCGAATATTATCAGAATAATCCAACTTTTGACATTGAACATTCATCTTGGAAAGTTGCCCATATCTTAAAATTGATGAGCAAGTATAACTTGCAGGTTAATACGATAAGTGAGATAGGCTGTGGAAGTGGGGGGATTTTGCTTGAATTATCAAAACATCTTCACGGGAAAACATTTCGTGGCTACGATATTTCTCCAGATGCAATTGCAATGAGTAATAAGATTGCAAAAGATAATTTAACTTTCAAACAATGTACGGTTGATAAAATACCTGATGTTAGCGATTTAATGTTGTGTATTGATGTCTTTGAACATGTTGAAGATCAGTATGAGTTTTTGAGAACTCTTAAAACAAAAGGTAAACATGTTATTTTTCATATTCCATTAGAAATTGCAGTTTGGAATGTGCTTAGAGTTAAATCATTTTCAGTGGTGCGAAGTACTGTTGGGCATATAAACTATTATTTAGCGGAGACTGCATTAGCTCTGCTTGAGGATTGTGGTTATAAGATCATAGATGTGAAGTATACCCGTAGTGTAATTGAGCTTCCTTATAAAAAGAGGTTAAACTTAAGAATATTGAACGTATTACGAAGAATGACAGAATTATTTGGAATAGCCAGATCTGCCCGAATTTGGGGAGGGTATTCACTTTTGGTTTTAGCAGAATAATCTGTTTATTTCTGAGTTATTATTATTTTGGTTGGGAATAGATAAAGTGGCAATAGCAATAGTAGGAGATATATGCTTCGAGAATTATCAGTAAATGTATGTTTGGGCTTAAATACCATTTTTGAAAAGGTATTAGGAAAATCATTTGGGCTTCAGAGTTCAGATCAAAAAGAAGCAATAAATGAATGCTACAGGGCGGGGTTGCGAGTATTAAACACTTTTTCAGGGGCACTGGACTTGAACGACAAGATTGTTCTTGATGGTGGCTGTGGTGGAGGTGTTTTGTCAATGAGTTATGCTGATAATGGTTGTGCTGAAGTGTGGGGAATTGATATTGTAAAGAAGAATGTTGATTTTGCAGTAGAGTATTCTCAGAGTAAGGGTATGAAGAATGTCAAATTCGTACATGCTTCGCTTACTGAAATTCCCGCAGATGATAACTATTTTGATATAGTAATAATGAGTGATGTATTTGAACATCTTGACCGGTCAATTATAAGTGATGTCTTTTCAGAATGCTATCGAGTGTTAAAGCCTGGGGGAAAACTGTTCATAGAATTTCCACCATGGGAAGGAGCTTTTGCCGGCCATGTTATGGGGCTTATAAGAGTACCCTGGTCTCATTTGTTATATTCTGCTTCAACAATTAAAAAGATACTGTATAAGATCGATGATAGTGGGCGTTTGGCTGAAGACTGCTGGCAGCAATATGAAAGCTTGAATCGTATTACCGCAAAGCAGTTCCGTGAAATAATGGAACAGATTGATTTTTGTGTATATGCCCATAAGGAAAAAGCGATCAGAGATATAAATCTGCTTAAGAAACTACCATTTATTGGTAAGTATATGATATCAAGAGTAGAGGTTGTATTTTCAAAAGGCGATAAATAACTCATAAGTGGCTGAATTATATTTTCAGGAGATAGTTTCATAGGACTAATATATCATAATTTTAAGTTTATACTGGAAAATACACTTTCCAATAATAAAAAATATCCCCAAACATTGACATTAGGCAGACAGCAGGTTTATCTTGGCGATGATGAACTTAACAAGCTTAAGTTAGAGTATTGTTTTAAAACTGATGAGCAGCCTGAGTTTGGTGTGATAAATGACAAGCTTCTTTCTGATATAATATCGAGTCGGATAGCTTCAATTGATTATAGCGATTATGAAGGTGCAGACATTGTTCATGATCTTGGCTTGCCAATAGCTGAAAAATATTACAATTCATATGATATGGTAATAGATGGTGGAACTCTTGAACATGTGTTTAATTTTCCTGTTGCAATTGCCAATTGCATGAAAGTTTTAAAGGTTGGTGGATTGATATTTCTCTTTCAGATGGCAAATAATCATATGGGGCATGGTTTCTATCAGTTCAGCCCGGAACTGTTTTACCGCATATTCAGCAATGAAAATGGGTTTAGCGTTCAAAATATGTATATGATCGAACATGCTTATCCAAAGCTGGAGCGAAAATGCAATTATAAATGCTGGGAAGTTATGGATCCTGCCGGGTTAAATGAGCGGATCGGTTTGGTAAATCCAAAACCGGTTTGTATGATGGTGGCGGCCAAAAAAGAGTCAGCCTGCGACATATTTAAGACAAATCCGGTTCAATCTGATTATCAAACATTATATGATGGTGAAAGTGTTGGAGCAGTATCAGCAAAAGCAGGTAAAACAAAAACAGCATTAAAAATGCTTTTGCCGCAAAGGTGTGTGGAGTGGTATTATGGTAGAAGAGAATTAAAAAGATTCTCTTTCTCAAACGGCAGTTTTTATCGTAAGGTTAATTGGTAAAATAGTTGGGGAAAAATGAGAATGAAATATAAATGGTAACAGTTCGTCAAGTTCAGACTAACAGTATGTGGTCGCTAATAACTTTTGGTACCAGTTTTGTTTTTAGTGCTATTTTTACTGTTATTCTACCTAATGTACTAGCCGTCGAACAATATGGAGAGTACGGCTATTATTTTAGAGTATTTTCCTGGATAGGTTCATTGGGGGTATTGTTTATTCCTGTTGCATTATTTAGGTATTTACCAGAACTGGAGTCTTTATGTAGTGGAAATAAGCCTGTAGTTCAGCAATTACTACTATATTGCTTTAAACGGCAGATGCTCGTTAGTTTGGTGGTTATGGTCGCAGGAGCATGTTATTTATGGTTCGAACGGGAGACTTTTGGAAATAGTAATTATATAATTGCGGGAACAATGATCCTGGTAGCCAGCTGGTTAATGACTGTACAAGCTCTCGGACGAAGTTATCTGGAAGGCTTGCAGCAGTATCGGAAATATGCTCGCATTGGTTTTATAAGCTCTTTGACAAAAATTACCGCTTTGGTAGTATTGCTGGTACTTGGTTTAAAAAGTGCAGTTAATTGTTTTAGTGTTATTATGATCGAGCAGTTCGTGATGGTTGTTTTAGTTACGCTGGTAGTTATTAAACAATGGTATCCAGGTAAAGGATGTTTAACACAATATAGATCTGTGCTTGATAGAATGGGTGATTATGGACTATCAATGGGAGTTGGAAGTGGGTTTTCATTGATCACCTGGGGGTACGTAGAGGTATTTATGATAAAGGCACTTTATCGTGGTTCTGACGTTATGGAGCAGCTTGGTTACTACTGTCTGGCTATATCATTATCTACTATACTTGTAAGGATAATGAGAAACATTACTAATCCTTTAACGACCTTTTTTGTACATCATTGTGTAAAAGGAAATTTAGAGGTAGTTCAGCGTGCTGTTAAGAAGAGCATGGTCTTTACTATGCTTTTTGGTGGTGGGGCGATGTTCCTGCTGTTTTTATTTTCAGCTGATATTTTTTCTCTGTTTTTCCCTATTGACATGGAACCGGCAAGAATGCCATTACTGATACTATTAATACCATCTTTTGCGTTAGTGTTGACATTACCTTTAGGTTCATTACAGTTTGCATTTGAACAGCAAAAGTTTCTTATGTGGTCAAATATTGTTGCTGCTATAATAAATTTAATACTAGATCTGGTAATTATACCAACACATGGTGCCATCGGTGCTGCCTTAATTAATGCAGTAGTACAAAGTCTTGCATGCTTTAGTGGTATGGTATATCTATTAATATCAAAAAAAATGGTCATGCCATATTGGGAAATTGTTAAAATATTACTGATTTTTGCTGTTACTGGTGTTGTCTGTTATTGTTTGGACGGCATTTGCGGCAAAATACTGAATATGATTATTACTGTATTTTGCTTTTTAGGATGTATTTCGCTATCAGGGCTAGTAAAAGTTGTTAAGCGGAATGGGTTAGTGCCGAGTTTTGATATCTGTTTAATAGGGAAATGATTTGACTGACAGAATAGTTTTTAATCTGTGTCAAATAGATGTTAATTATCAGTGAAAATATGTTTTATATGTGATGAGTACCCACCCAAACCCCATGGAGGGATCGGCACCTATACAAAGGTTATGGCAGAGGCACTGGTGCAAGCCGGTCACGATGCACTTGTTATTGGCTGGGGCAAAAAGAATAATGCGTTTAAGCAAGCTGGTGTAAAAGTAATAGAGCTAGCCAGGTTTAAATTGCCTGAGCGATATAGCGGCATCTTATTACGTTGGAAACTTTACAGAACATTACGCGATCTTGCCTTAAAGGGAGAGATCGATATTGTTGAGGTGCCGGACTGTTATGGTTGGCTGCCGTTTCGTTTTAACTATTGTCCGGTTATTGCCAGACTGCATTTGAGTTATGTACTTATTTCTCACTATGCTGGTGGCAGGTGTGGCAGACAAATAAACTATTTTGAAAGAAAAACCCTCAAAAACAGCAAGTGTTGGGTTGGAGTTTCAAAGTTTGCATTGCTTGAGACTGAAAAGCTCTTTGAAATGAAACCGCAGCGAGAAGAGATCATATATAATCCTGTAACATTACCTGAATACGATAGTACACCTGCTAATATTGTTAATGGACGTTATATACTATACGCAGGTACTATTTCAGATAGAAAAGGGGCTTATACGTTAGCCAAAGCCGCATCTATATTGCTTGATAAGTATAAGGATTTGTCAGTAGTATATGCGGGGGCGACTGATAACACTTATATCGAGGGGAAGATTAGAGGTATTGTAGGGCCTAATAATGCAGATAGAGTTATTTTTACCGGCTGGTTATCTCGGCCAGAAGTAATGAACTTAATGAGTAATGCCACAGTATTTGTATTTCCAAGCAAATTAGAGACATTTGGATTGGTTATTGCAGAGGCAATGCTTAACGGAATTCCTGTGGTATGTTGTAATAGCGGGCCGTGTACTGAATTTGTAGAAAATGGTAAAACTGGTGAACTGGTTGAAGTAGACAATGATAGCGAGGTTATAATGGCTGTTAGTCGTATTCTTGACGATTCCGACTATGCATCTAAACTGGCAGTTAATGGCCAGCAGTTCATTCGAGATAACTTTTGTATAACAAAAAACTTATCACAGAATCTTGCTTTGTACCAGTCACTACTTGGGGAAGTGCTGACTTAATATGATTAAATCATTTATTAATGATAAGTATGGTGTAGATGAAGAGTATTGGGACAGTCAGTGGGAAAATCACGATTCCAACAATTGGTCTGATATTGAAGATTCTGATCTGTCCTTTTGGTTTTCCAAATATTTCGATAAGCAGGGGATTATCTTAGAGGGCGGATGTGGCCCTGGCTATTATGTTGATTACTTGATCAAGCATGGGTTTAATGCGATTGGTGTTGAGTATTCACCTAATACCTTAAAACATTTAAAAGAATCAGGTTGCGAGCTGCCTGTATACTTTGGTGATGTTAAGGCTCTCGACTATCCTGATAATTACTTTTCCGGCTACTATTCAGGTGGTGTAGTTGAGCATACCGAAGAAGGCCCGCAGTTAATGCTGCAGGAAGCTTACAGAGTATTGCAACCGGGCGGCTACTTTTTGCTGACTGTGCCGTATTTGAATATAAGCAGACATACAATTATGTATGCAAATATGTTAATGCTTAGGCGAGCCACCAAACCGAATAAAAGACTAAATGGTGCTGACTCGATCTGGATCCATGAGAATAAATACTCAAATATAGCTCCAGAATGCTCAGGTTATCATTTTCATGAATATATTATGAGTAAAAAAGAGATCTGTAAACATATGTTGCAGGTAGGTTTTGATATAGTAGAAACATCACCATTTTCAATCAGGTATGGCTTGCGTGATTATGAGTATTTTCGTAAGCTACAGAAAAAAATAAGCTATGCTAATAATGATGATACCCAGAGTGTAAATGGTGGATGTGATGCCGTCTGTAATTCAAATTCATTGTTACGCCGAATATGGCATGATACCATCTCTTGTAAGCAAAAAGAAGGTATCTTCTCAAGTTTAACAAAAAGTCTATTAAGTACATTGTTCGGCAATATGGTCATGGTCGTTGGCAGGAAGCCATAAAGCTATCCATGGTCATTATTGTGCGAATAATTACATTGTATATATAATCATTGATTGTGAGGTTAAAATGTATTCATTAAGAACGCAAAAAAAAGCAGCATTTTTGTTGTATATTATGCTATTTATAGTAGTACTTCAGATGCCGTTTCGATATACAAATTTATTTCTTCATGATATGTCTTTTTGGAGCTTGCTTGGCAAATATATGGTTGTCGGTGCAAGTGCTGTTTTTCTGTTAATTATGATTTATATGTACTTTACTGTACCTGTTTTTGAGAGACGATATGATATTCGACATTTTCGTGATATTGCGATTATAGCGTTTTGTACTGCTATTATAGGCATAGTTGTAGGCTTTATAAATGACGGTCGCTTATATTTTGTACTTGGTGATTCATTTCGGCATATTGCACCATGGATATTCTTTTTCTTGTTCCTATGGGTTTTTCAGGTATTGGTTTCAGCTGGTAAGGTTGACACCATAGAGCACGTGCTTGGTTTCATGGCTATTATTGGTATAATAGAAGCAGTAGCAACATATGTAATGAGATATGCAGACCCGACACTAAGAATGTCAACGTACCTGTATTCATGGACGATTTTCTGGGGATTATATCAAAAGAAATATTCGCTCTTTATTGTATTGCCATTGGTATTGTTTGCTGTCTCAGCACCACTTATTTCAGGTAAAAGATCTCCAATTATCATTTTGGCAATTACAGGCTTGATTTACTCTGTATATATAGTCAGGGAGGTATTACTGGTTTGTGTAAATAAAGGTGACTCGAAATACTTAATGAGGCAGGTATTGTCAATATTATTACTGATTATGATTTTGCTTGCAGTGTTACCTGTTGTTGCTGATTATGTACCATTTGTGCACGATTCCTTCTGGTATGAATCTGCCGCAAAGACAGTTAACAACGTTTACGAAATTGTAACTGGTAGAACTATTGACCCATCTTATGAAGGGCGTTGGGTTGAGTGGGATAATATAGTTGAATATATGAAAAACAGGCCTGAATGGTGGTTGTGGGGAGCTGGCTTTGGGGTTGAATTTGTCCCAGAAGATGCCAGAGTAGTATTAACTCCTGAGCAGACTATGCACAATGTTCACCAGGCATGGGGAGCTTACTTTTTGCGAAGTGGTGCGATCGGTTTATTCCTGTTCTTCTGGTTTTTTGCCAAAAATATCTGGTATTTTGTGGTTGGTCCCAAAAATTATGCGAATTGGCAGTATCTATGTGCTACGGTACTGATATTGTGTGTAATTAGTAGTTTTAGCTCAAATATTATGCAGGAAAGCTTTGGTGAAGGTTTTTATGCCGCTATGTTGCATACGCTGATTTATGCCAAGGTTGCCCCTGTTAGGATGAAAATGGTGCCGCAAGGTGGACTTTTAGAGAATGATAAATAAACATGTTAGTAAAGAGAAGGTTTTAATTGTTCTTGGACAACTCTCAGTAGGCGGTGAACAGAGCCATGTATTAGACATATTAAGATATTCAGACAGAGAAAAATTCCAGTTTGATATATGCGAAATGGCCAGCGAACCAGGTATACAGGCTTCGGTTGCAGAAAATCTTGGAGCAACTGTATACCAGTGTTCATTGCGTCAAAATCCATTCTTGTTTTTTTACCGTTTTGCAAAGATAGTTAAAGCTGGTAATTATGATACTGTTCACATACATCGCTATGATGTTTCTGCTTTTCCTCTACTTATTGCAAAGTGGTGTGGAGTGAATAATAGAATTATACATTATCATAATGTTAATTCATTAGTTAATAAAAGCCTGAACTATCACTTTCATCAGGTATTAAAGAGAATCAACAAAAAAAATGCTACCTCAATATGTGGCTGCTCTAAAAATGTCTTACAGTCACATTTTGGTGAGTCAATAGCAAACGATAAGTTATTCAAACTAGTTTATAATGGTGTTGATCTGCAGAAGTTTGCCAGAACTCAATCAGGAAGAGATAAGATAAGAAATGAGTTTGAGGTACCAGAAGGTGAAGTACTAATTGGTAATTGTTCCAGGATTGATAAGCAAAAAAACCCTCTCTTTTTTGTAAAAGCTGCAATAGATGTATTAAAACAGCATTCAAATGTTAAGTTTGTCTGGGTTGGTGATGGTCCTATGCATGCCGAAGTTGCAGAATTGATCGATCGCTCTGGTTTTCAGGACAAGATCAGTATACTACCCTTTAGAACTGATATTTGTGATGTGCTTTCTGCATTTGATATTCTTTTTTTCCCATCTCTTTGGGAAGGTTTCCCCGTTTTATTGTTAGAAGCTCAGGCGGCCGGAGCTGTTTGTGCGACTTCTTTAGGGGCATATATAGAAGAGGCCTTGTGTCCCGAAATGTATATGCATAGTTTTGATAATTCTGATATTAGTTCAGCAGTAAGCAGTTTAGGCAAAATGATTACTGATACAGAGCTAAGGGTGGCTTTGGCAGAGGCAGGATTGAAATTTATCCGCAGATTTTCTAGTCAAAACACTATCAATCAGCTTCAAAAGTTGTATGAAGGATCTGCGTAGATATTGGTGAATATATAATTTATGATAAAAGTCTTACATTGTCTTTCAAACTTTGATAAAGGCGGCATGGGGATGTATGTCCTTGAGCTTATTCGCCGCTACAATAAACAAGAATTTAAAATGGATATTTGCGTATTGAACCAAAACGCAGGTCTGCTGGCTGATATGGCTAAAAACGCCGGCAGTGAGGTTCACATCTGTCCAGGAGGTAGTCGTGGCCTGCGGTCATTTGCAAAATCATTTAAAAAGATAATAAAAGATGGTGAATACGATGTTGTAATCTCTCACCGAGGTTATTCCTCTGGATTTGTATTATTAGCGGCTGCCTGGGCTGGTGTAAAGGTCAGGATCTGTCATCCGCATTCATTGCTGTCAGCTAATATGGCAGGGCGCTCATTATTAGCTGTTGCTGGTTCAAAAATACAAAAAAAGTTGACGATGAAATATGCAACGGGATTCATTGGCATTTCTCAGTATCTGATAGGCACTCTCTTTGGCTTGAGCCAGGATAATAAAAAATGTAGTATTATTCCCTGTGGCGCTATTTTACAGAATAATTCAGATTCGGATGCTGTTAGAAAAAGTATTCGTGCAGAGTTTGGTATTAAAGAAGGTACTACCGTTGTTGGTCATGTAGGCCTTTTTGCAGAACGAAAAAACCATGCTTTTTTTGTGAGAGCCGCCGAGGTACTGGCTCAAAATAAGGATTATACATTTTTGTTGGTTGGCGAAGGGCCCTTAGAACAGAGCATAAAGGAAATGGTTGCAGAAAAGGGCCTGAAAGATCGCTTTATTTTTGCGGGCTGGCAGGAAAATGTTTCCGGCTTTATGGCTGCTATGGATGTTATGCTTTTCCCTTCCAAATGGGAAGGTTTTCCAATTTCGGTTATTGAGGCTAACGCTAACGGCTTACCTGTTGCGGTGAGTGACTTACCGTTATTCGATGAAGCATTGTCGCCGGAGGCCCAGTGGTGTCGTTTCCCGCTAGATAATCCCGCTAGAGCTGCTGAAATAGTTAACATGATACTTGCCTCAAAAGCAGAATACGAAAAGCTTGCCAAAGCTGCACGTATTCATGGCATTAAGTTTGATATAAGCAATAGTGTGAAGAAATTTGAATTATTCTTAAAAGAACAGGTAAACAATACTAAAAAATGTGCGGTATAGCCGGAATATTAAATTTTGACCAGATACCTGTTGATTTGTCTATACTGGGAGCAATGACTGAAACTCTCTCCAGTAGGGGCCCGGATGATACCGGATATTGGCAGGAGAGCTTTATTGCTTTTGGCCATAAACGCTTATCTATTATTGACCTGTCTAATGCAGGGCATCAGCCGTATGTTGATATGCCTTCCGGCTGCTTTTTGGTATATAATGGTGAAATATATAATTATGTCGAGTTACGCAAAGAGCTTGAACGTAATGGTTATACTTTCACCAGTAAGACCGATACTGAAGTTTTGCTTAAATCATACCTGTTTTGGGGAAAAAAATGCCTGGATAAGTTCAACGGCATGTTTGCCTTTGCCATATGGGACAGTAAACAGAGAAAATTATTTGCTGCTCGCGACCGTATTGGAATAAAGCCATTTTATTATTTATTAAATGATAAAGGCTTTATCTTTGCTTCACGTCCCAAGGCGATAATGCAACATCCTTTATGCAATACCAGTTTAGATAGAAAAGCCCTGTCAGTTTATTTAGACCTTGGGTATGCTCCAGGTGACATGGCGATGATAGCAGGTATAAAAAAGCTTAAACCTGGCCATTATCTGGAAATAACGAATAACTCCACAGTTAATATAGATCAATACTGGTCATTATCACAAACATGGTGCAGTCCGGAAACAGACTTATCAATTGAAGAATCATCCCATGAGCTGTTCAGGTTAATTAGCGATTCAGTTAAGTTAAGAATGGTAGCTGATGTGCCTTTGGGTGTGTTTTTATCAGGTGGGATAGATTCTGGTGCAGTTTCTGCTGGTATGGCCAGCCAGATAGATATGTCGAGGATGAAAACTTTTTGTATGAACTTTAGTGGAGATGATGGGCTTGATGCCAGATATGCACGTGCTTTGGCCGACCATCTGGGCAGTCAGCACTATGAATATGATTTCAACCCTGATAATTTAATTACTGCGGTTGAAAAGCTGGCGGAAGTTTATGATGAACCTATCGCTGATATTTCATTATTGCCATCTATGGCTCTTTCAGAATATGTCAGAAAAGAAGTGACGGTATGCTTGAGCGGTGATGGTGGTGATGAGTTATTTGCTGGCTACCCTAATTATAAGAGACTGCAATGGTTTAGTGCTATTAGGAGAGTTCCTGGCTTACGTTGGTTAATCAGAGGATTACTTGCTCTCAAAGGCGGACATCGAAGTTCACTTGCAGTTGAAGCTCTGAAGTTTAAGACAGTTAGCGAAATTGCGGCTTTTATTCGATCTGCACGTAAAGATAATGCCAGACCACTGCTTGACGACGATATGTCATATGGCTTTCAGGATGTTGCTAGTGAAACGTTAAATGCTCTTAAACATCTCGACATTGTGAAGCAGGGCAGTTATTTGGATGCCTGCTATTTTATGGTAGATGATAATTTGCACAAAATGGATGTTGCTTCTATGGCACATGGCCTTGAAGTAAGAGTGCCACTTTTGGATCATCGTATCGTTGAGTTTGCAGCCAGGCTGCCAGTTTCATACAAGATATATCATAACCAGCAGAAATATGTACTTAAAAAAGCAGTTGAGAGGATGATGCCGGAAGGTTATTTCACACGTCCAAAAACAGGATTTGCCCCTCCGATTGGAAAATGGATTAGAAATGAGCTAAAAGACTGGATCTATGCTGAGTTATCTTCAGATAGTCTGGATGAGCTGGGCGTTTTAGATCCCTCTGCTATCAAGTCGATTATTGACTCTCATATGTCAGGTAATCGTGATTTCTCATCATATATCTGGTTACTGGTATCTTTGGTACGGTGGCAGAAGTATTATCGTGTTCGTTGAGATAACTGCTTAGGATAAACTATAAATAATTGATAATAGATTAAAATGGATAAAGATATAAATAATAACAGCGAGTTCGGCTTTCGAGATGCAAGCTCCGGCCAATCAGTACACTCTTTAAAAAAGTGCCTGCTGATTGCATTGTGGGGAGTGGTTAGAGCCCTGCTTTTCAGACCAACTCCTAAAAGACTGTACTTTTGGCGTAGATGGCTGTTAAGGCTGTTTGGTGCCGATTTAACTGATAAGGTGTACATAGACCCTTCAGTTCGTATTGAGTATCCCTGGAATCTTAAAATGTCAGACCACAGCTCTATTGGTAGGGAAGCCTGGATATACAATCTTGCACATATTGAGATAGGAGAGTTTGCGACTATCTCTGCCAGAGTCACTCTTTGTGCCGGCTCTCATGACTACACAAGGAAAAGTACGCCTTTGGTAACTAAGCCAATTAAGGTTGGTAATGGCAGTTGGGTTGCATCCTCTGCCTTTGTTCTGCCAGGTATAAATATCGGTGATAATGCTGTTATTGGAGCCTGTAGCGTGGTAACCAGAGATATGCCCAAAGAGATGATTTGTGCCGGCAACCCATGTAAACCGATCAAATGGCGGTTAGATGGTGTGGAGCTCCAGAATGCGGATTAAGTTTTACAATATTAAACATAAATTTTTGATAGTCTTATAATGAAAATAAATATAGTTACAGGGCCTTTTTGTTCATTACCTCCGGTTGGTTTTGGGGCTGGCGAGAAAGTATGGTATGATTGTGGAAAATATTTCTCCAGTCAGGGCCATGATGTTACTTTTTTTGCCAGAATAGGCCCTGGTGAAGCGGCACATGAGCAGGTTGATGGATTAACCGTAAACCGTTTTAGAGGCTTTTTTTCATCCGGTAAAATTATTGTCGATTTATTTCTGGATCTGATATATTCAGTGAATATGTTGCGACGTTTACCCAAGGCTGACATAACGGTGGTGAGTTCTTTTTGGCTGCCGATTATCGCACCATTACGAAAGCGTAAAATAGGCAAGATCGTTTATAAGGTCGGTAGATATCCCAAAGGGCAGTTAAAGTATTATAAAGGGCTTGACCGCTTTTCCTTTGTCACCAAGGCAGTATATGATGCGGGTATAGAGCAGGGTGATTCGATCAAAAGTCGTAGCCGGATAAATCCTAATCCTATCAACACAAATGTATTTTATAATAAAACATCTGAAGGTAGGCAAAAGACAACAATTATTTATACAGGTCGAATTGCACCGGAAAAGGGTATTGATCTGCTCATTCGTGCGTTTGCAATCTTATATAAAAATAATCCCGAGCTCAAGTTGCAGTTAGTTGGAAGCTGTGATATGGGTACCGGCGGTGGTGGTGATGAGTACATCAGGCAGCTTAATACACTCGCTGGCGATGCCCCTGTGGAGTTTATCACTCCGATAAGAGATCCACAAAAGCTGGCGGATCAGCTTCGTGCTGCTGATATATATGTTTATCCATCCTGTGCAGATAAAGGTGAGGCATTTGGAGTTGCACCTCTGGAGGCTATGGGGGTAGGTATACCGGTAATTGTCTCAGATCTTGCTTGTTTCCGTGATTTTGTTACCGATGGGAGCAGTGGACTGGTCTTTGACCATAGAAGTGAAAATGCTGTTGAGCAGCTTGCAGATAAAATACTATTATTATTAAATGATGAAGAATACAGTCGGAAAATCTCTGCAGAGGGTGCAGAGCAGGCATCTAAGTTTAGTATTAAACATATTGCTGAAAATTACTTAAAAGATTTCCGGGAGTTAATATCTTGCCATCATTAAAAAATAAAATACTTGATCTGCTGTCTCGTATGGGGGTAATTGCTCATGCAAAGATCGATTTAGACACTTTCAAGAACTTTGAAAGTGAAATGGATAACTACTATAAAGTTAATTCAAATTATCATGCTTTTATTGCTCCGGCATATTATCCGCTCTGGTATGACCTGATTCACGATTTTATGCCTTCGAGCGCAGTTGTGCTCGAAGTTGGAGCTGGACGAAGTTGTTTCGGTGATTATCTTAAGGATAAGTCAATTGACGCAATTTACCATAGTCAGGATATTACAGATATAAATCATCAATGGCTGGCTGAGCATTCAGAAAAATTTTGGAATTGTCCGCTTAAAGATGTGCATGGTAGCTATGATGTGATTTTCTCCACTTATGTCTATGAACATGTAGTAAACCCTCAGGAGTTTCTTGAGGAAGCAGACCGTTTGTTAAAAGATGGTGGAGTTCATATTGTCATCGGACCTAATTACGATGTCCCTGGATATTTATGTCCATCGTTAAGGT
Source organism: Sedimentisphaerales bacterium (assembly GCA_963667715.1). Lineage (GTDB taxonomy): Bacteria > Planctomycetota > Phycisphaerae > Sedimentisphaerales > SM23-30 > JAFGDI01. Next base: position 1,449,151 of record OY763926.1, read on the forward strand.
CTAATAGCTTTTGGACCAGGCTTAAAACTATTATTTTACTAATTAGTTTACGAATAACGCAACGCTTTAGTAGTGTAAGCCATTTCCTGATTAATACCGCTCCGGCCTGCTTGACCTTAAAATGGTACCGTGATGCAGATGCCTGTCATATAGTTTCCAAAATGGATCTGGTCAATTGGTGCAAGGCTAATAATTACACGGTTGAGGATTTACATTATCCGGGGGCAAATCTCCGTGATAAGATTTTTAAGAAAATTCTTGTATTACAGGTTGCATGTCGAAAAAAGCAGTAACTCAGTAATCGTATAAAGTTAGAAATATAGATTTGAAAGTATTACATATTGTTGATTCAATGGCGGCCCGTGGAGGTGGCCCAGCGTATTCAGTCCCAAATCTCGTTAATGGGCTGCGAAATGCTGGAGTTGCAGCAGATATATTCACAGCTATACCTGATGGTTGTGAAGTTACTTTGTCTCAAGATGTGAAAGTTCTCGGCTGTAAAGTTGCCAGTATGTCAGATTTAAAACAGTGGTATAATGCACTTAACCAGACTGCGATAGATTATGATCTATTGCATTTACATGGTTGTTGGAGCTTAAAACAGTTGTTTGCTTCCAGAGCTTCCAGAAAGTTGGGTAAACCATACTGTATTAGCCCACGTGGGATGCTTGAGCCCTGGTCGATGGCTCAGGGGAAATTGAAAAAATGCTTTGCCTGGAAATTATATCAAAAAAGTGTTTTTAAACATGCATCTCTGATTCATGCAACGGCTATTAGTGAAGCTGATAATATCAAAGAACTTGGTATAAAAACACCATCCGCAATTGTTGCTAATGGTGTTGATATTCCTGCTGATATATCTGAAGAGTCTGCCTTGCAAAATGTGGAGAGTAGGTATCCAATTATGGCAGGGAAACGATACATTGTGTTTCTGTCTCGTCTGCATTATAAAAAAGGACTGGAAAGATTGCTGGCCTACTGGAATAAGAACCGGCATATCTGGCCGGATACCGTACTGGCTATTGCTGGCGAAGGTCAGGCCGATTATGTGACAAAGTTAAAGCGGCTAGCTGTTGAGACTGTAGAAGCTGGGCAGGTATTGTTTACTGGCGGTGTTTATGGTCAGTTAAAGAATGATCTATTGGCCGGAGCGGCTTTCTTTGTTCTCCCTACCTTTAGTGAAAACTTTGGAATAGCCATAGCAGAGGCTTTGGCTGTTGAAACTCCAGTTATTACCACAAAAGGAACGCCATGGAGCGAATTGATCGACCGAAAATGCGGATGGTGGGTGGATTTGGCTGGTGATGAGTTTGAAAAGACTATGGAACTTGCTTTGAATAGTACATCACATGAACTAAAGGCAATGGGGCAGAGAGGTCGGAAACTCATGGTCGAGAAGTATAGTTGGAGCCAGCTTGCAGAGGAAATGATGCAGGCGTATATGAGGATAGAGAGAAAATGAGTAAACCGCAAATATCGGTTTTGATCCTGACTCTTAATGAGGAAATAAATATTGTAGATTGCATTAACTCTGTGAAATGGGCAGATGATGTTGTAGTATTGGACTCTTTCAGCAGTGATAAGACTGTTGAATTGGCCAGGACTGCTGGTGCCAGTGTTGTGCAAAGAAAATTTGATAACTGGGCTTCACACCAAAACTGGGCACTTGCGAATATAAACTTCAAATATGACTGGATATTCTATATTGATGCTGATGAACGCTGTGACCAACAGCTTTGTGATGAGCTTGTTTCCTTTGATACCGCAAATTCTCCGTACGCCATGTTGTATATGCGGCGAAAGGATTATTTTCTGGAAAGATGGCTAAAGCACGCTCAGATATATCCGGTATGGCAGCCGCGTTTATTTCGCAGGGATAAGGTACGCTATGAAAGACCGGTAAATCCAGTGGAAATTGTAGATGGAGATACCTCCAGGTTGACAGGGCATTTTATTCATTATCCTTTTAGCCATGGTATTGCAAGCTGGATAAACAGACACAATAATTACAGCGATTTTGAAGCCGCGGAAAAGCTAAGGATTCGGAAATTATCGTGGAAAGAAGTGCTCTTTGATAAAAATGCGGTAAGACGCAATAAACTTAAACATATTGTCTACAGACTGCCGTTACGTCCGTTAATAATGTACTGTTATCTTGTATTGCTCAGACTAGCATTTCTTGACGGGGCTCCGGGTATGAAATTTGTGAGTCTAAGGGTAATGTACGAACGGCTGATCGATATTAAATATGCAGAACTAAAGAGAAAAGAAACAGCTAAGCCTGAATGTTGAGAAAATTTTCAATATTATTCTCTTTATAGATAAGGATTTCCTTTAATAATGAAAATTGTACTTGTAAAACCTCCGGCAACATATGCGAACTGGTATAAGCAGCCGTCACTTGGCCTTACTTCGCTTTATGAGTCTTTGCTGAAAGATGGTCATGAAGTTCGCATTTTGGATGCTTATTACAATGGCTGGTCTCAGGATAAGCTTTGTGAGGAAATATTGTCCTCTCAGCCGGATATTCTTGGTATTTCAGCTATGACCCATGAAGTATGCTCTGCGGCTGAAATATGTAGAATAGTTAAGACGAGCATTGATGTAATTACTGTGGTTGGCGGTTGCCACGTAACCGCCTTACCAGCTGATACTCTGACCGAATTTCCGGTTTTTGACTATGGTCTGACTGGCGAAGGTGAGGTTAGTTTTCCAAAGCTGGTGCAATCTATCTCTAACCATAGTGACCTTGCAGAGACCAAAGGGCTGGTTTGGCGAGATCGCGGTGAGTGTATAGTTAACGTACCGGCAGAAGCTATATCGCCGGATTATTTGGATCAGATACACAAAACGGCTTTCAAAGAGTATTACGGCAATGATTTGCATGCACTTGCTGGGCGAGATAGCTATCATCCTATTTTTACATCTAGAGGTTGTCCGTATAACTGTGCGTTCTGTATGCAGGTACTTGGCCGTAAGCTCAGATATCGCTCTATCGATAGCATCATCAGTGAAATAGAGTATGTAATAGAGCATTATGGCTGTCATACCATTAACTTCTCTGACGAGCTGTTTCTCTTTGATAATGAACGGACCAGAAAACTGCTCAATGCAATTATTGACAGGGGACTGCCCCAGAAAATACGTTGGTGCAGCTTGACCAGAGCCAATACGGTCAGTGAAGAACTGATTGCATTAGCGAAGAAAGCGGGCTGTTTCGAGTTGGAGATGGGGGTAGAGTCTGGAGATGCCGATATCCTTGTCAGGATCAATAAGAAGATAACTCTGGAGCAGATTCATAATGCCGTCAAGATCATTAAAGATGCAGGTATTAAGCTTGGTACTTTTTATATTCTGGGCCATCCAGGAGAAACTGCGATTACAGCTCGCAAAACTGTAGATTTGGCAATTAAGCTCAATACCGACACTATTGCAATGGGTGTAATGGTTCCTTATCCTGGGACAGCGATTTACCAAATGGCCTTAAACGGTACCGATGGTTATAGACTATTGAGTAAGGATTGGTCTCTTTACGATAAATATGGTGGTAAGGCTTTGGCTTTGGATGGTGTAAGTTATAAACACCTGGAAAGCCTACAGAAAAAAGCCATTTTCATGCTCTATCTACGCAACTTCCGCCTGCTTGATCTGATCAGTTATCTGTGGAAAAGAAGAAAATCTATCTGCTACTTTATACTTAAAAAATTTAGTTAATCTTTACAATGGGCTAAGGGTTCTTTGTAAATAAGACATATGTAATAGGGTTTTGTCTTGTTTTTCAATTCTATTGATTTCGCAGTTTTTCTGCCGATCGTCTTTGTCTTATATTGGTTTATTTTTAATAAGAATATCCATAGACAAAATCTTTTGATTGTTGTTGCCAGCTATGTATTTTACGGCTGGTGGGACTGGCGGTTTCTGATTCTTATCTTTATCAGTACCGTTGTAGATTTTTGGGCGGCAAAAGCGATACACTCTTCATCTGATCCTCTTCACCGCAAATTTTGGCTTATAGTCAGCCTGTTTGTCAATCTGTCATTTCTGGCAGTATTTAAGTACTACAATTTCTTTATCGAAAACCTTATAACCGCATTCTCGTTTCTTGGAATGGAGATGAAGTTTAACCTGTTGAATATTATTCTACCGGCTGGGATAAGCTTTTACACTTTCCAAACATTGAGCTATTCAATTGACGTATACAGAAATAAGCTTGAACCTACACATGATTTTATAGCTTTTTCTGCATTTGTGAGTTTCTTTCCACAGCTGGTCGCTGGCCCTATAGAGCGTGCCTCGCATTTACTGCCGCAGTTTCTTAGTAGTAGAACATTCAACTATGATAGTGCGGTAAATGGTTCAAAACAGATATTGTGGGGGCTTTTTAAAAAGATGGTTATTGCCGATAATTGTGCGGTATTTGTAGATAATATATTTCAGAATCCACCCTATTATCCTGGCAGCACAATGGTGATCGGTGTTGTATTGTTTTCATTCCAGATATATGCTGATTTTTCCGGTTACTCAGACATAGCTATTGGCACTGCCAGACTTTTTGATTTCAAGCTTAAACGAAACTTCGCTTATCCATATTTTTCCAGAGATATTGCGGAGTTCTGGCGCAGGTGGCATATATCTCTGACTAGCTGGTTTAAGGATTATGTATATATCCCTTTAGGCGGTAGTAGGGGCACTCTGCTTAATCAGATTAGAAATATATTTATTGTATTTGCTGTAAGTGGATTTTGGCATGGTGCAAAATGGACTTTTATCGTTTGGGGATTGTATAATGCTCTAATGTTTGTCCCTCTGTTATTATTGAACAAAAATCGAGATAACATAGACATGGTCGCATACAATAAAAAACTTCCCACTTTCACTGAACTCTTTAAGATAGGTACTACATATTGCATAGTATTGTTTGGGTGGGTGTTTTTCAGGGCTGATACGATTAGTGCTGCCTTGAGTATTTATAGTAAAATCTTTTCCACGTCAATCATGTCAATGCCATATTTTGATCGCTGGCAGCTTGCATTGGTTTTATTCCCTTTGCTTTTTATGTTTATCATAATGGAATGGATTGGTAGAAGAAACGAATATGCTATTGAAAAAATATTTATTGGAAAGCCGAGACTATTTAGATGGACGGTGTATTCTGTAATAATATTTACTATTGGTATGTATATGAAGCAGGATGGTTCGCCATTTATTTATTTTCAGTTTTAAGAGAGGTATTGATTCATTTGGGGGTAAAATGAAAAGGTATTTAAGATCATTACTACTATTTATTCCTTTTGCGCTGCTTGTATACCTGGCTTTGCTGCTACTGTCAGCAGAAGCTCTGCCGCAATTCCTCTTAAATAATGTAACCAGGCATAATGGTGGCGGGCATTCATATTTAAGGCTCAAGCAGGCAAAGGAATATAAAAATGTTGATATCCTCTTTTTAGGCAGCTCTCATGTCACCGCTGGTTTTGATCCCAGAATATTTTCCAATAGTGGTTATCAAACATTCAACTTAGGCTCCAGTGCCCAGACACCTATACAGACCTATTATCTTCTGGAAAGATATCTAGACTCACTTAATCCCAGGCTCGTTATAATTGACGCATATCAGTATCTATTTCAGATTGACGGTGTAGAATCAATGGCGGAACTGGCAGCTAATGACTATCTGGGCAAAGATACGCTATCATATACCTTAATGTATAATAATGTGCGTTTATATAATACTGTTGTTTATAAATGTTTAAGAGATTTACTGGGGCTAAAGACGACTGAGAAGCGGGTTATTAGTCATATAAAATATATTGACGGTGGTTATGGTGAAGGGCTCAGTAAAAGTAATATAAATGAAGAAAACGGTACATTTAGGTATATTTTAGATCCAAAGCAGTGTCAATACTTTTCAAATGTGATTTCAATGCTTAAAAATAGATCGATTCCGTATATTATTATTCAAACTCCTTATGTCAGATCATATTATGAGGCTATAAGTAATCGAGAGGAATTTAACTTGTATCTTAGCTCGCTAGGTGATTATTACAATTTTAATGAAATTATGAAACTTGATAATAATAAAGATTTCAAAGATGTCCATCATTTGAACCAAAATGGAGTAGTCAAGTTCGATGCAAAGGTGCTGGAACTATTAAAAACGGATATTGGTTTTACTACTATTAATTGATATAATGAGCCTTTTGAATCTATACTTTTATGTCAAACTCTTTATTTTACTATATATACAGGATAGCATATGGACTCTATTAAAGATTTTGTAGCAAAATACGATAAATTTGGGCAGCTTGTTGGGACAGAGGTTATTTCTGTTGGTGAAGGTTCGGCCGTTGCTCGGCTGGAGATAAAAGAATGTCATCTAAACGGTGGTGGGGTTGCTCATGGCGGGGCGATCTTTACTCTTGCTGATCTGGCTTTTGCTGCTGCTGTTAACTCTCACGGCAGAGTATCAGTCGGCGCTTCAACTAATATTGTATATGTAGCTCCGGGTTTACCTGGTGATATTCTTACCGCAACCGCATCAGAAATCAATTGCGGCCATAAAATGGCCAGTTATGACGTACGGGTAGTCAATCAGCAAGATAAGTTAGTTGCTACTTTTACCGGACTAGCATATCGCAAAACCGAAACTATAGAAGAGCTGTTGGAGAGAAAATGATATTATTACTTTGTTAGATAGCTCAAAATAAAAATATAAAGGCCGGTCAACTGTTTTTGACTGGCCTTGTTTATTTTAAATCATTTAACACAGTTATAAATGAATGCGGGAGGGGTGTTACGCCATACTGTACGAGATTGTGATACCTCTGAAAAGTTTTGTTTTAGGGTTTGGCGAAATCGCTTGCCGGCAGGCAGCAGCAGTCCCTGTAGATAGGCAAAAGTACAAAACCTGCCACCTGGTGTCATGGCATTTACAATAGAGCTAAACAGCTTATCCTGAAGCTCTGGGCCAAAAGCCGCCCAGGGTAGACCGCAGACTATTGAGTCGAGTTTGTTTATTCCTTTCTGGGACATTATCTCTCCCAGATTCTCGACAGAATCGGTGACTATATCAACATTAGGTAGTTTCTCCGTCAGGACCTTTGACAGATTCTCATTTATCTCAAGGGCTACAAAAGCAGCTTCCGGCTTCTTGGTCGTGCTGATTAACCCGGTAAAAGCCCCAGTGCCGGCTCCCAGCTCAATTATCGTATCTGCCTGTGATATACGGGCCTGTTTGACCATTTCGGTCGCCAGGTATTTGCTGCTGGGTTTGATCGCACCTATACTGCCAGGTGATTTGAGAAATTCGGTTATAAACATTTCTTACTTTCTGCTTTTAAATCCTGATAAATTCAGTATTAGTTCCACTTCTCCTGATGGTCGGCCCGTTAGGCGGGAAATATCTGAAAGTGACATCCCTTGATTGGCCATAGACAAGATCTTGCTATTAGCATTTTCTGCTTCAGATTTTATCTTGGGCTCAGCTGGTTCTTCCTCATTTTCCATTTCGTCGTTTACCTGAATATCTATTTTGGACTCTACATTATGAGATATAGGCTCTGCTATAGGATCCACAGGGTCAGGTTCGCTATTCTGCTTATTTTCAATGCTGAAAACCGCTTTTTTATCAGTCGTATCAGCGAGGAGGATATTACGTCTATTATTTTCAATTGTCAGTTTTTTATATTCTTCAATTAGCTTTTGGTATTCTGCTATCTTTAGTTCTGTTTTGCCTAATAATATTTCGAGTTTAGCTGTTCTGGTGTCTATCTGACCATTTATATCTCTGGACATGTCCGCCAGCGCTGCCATTAACTCTTCCAACCTCTCTATTGTGTGATATGGATTTTCTTTTAGTTGGCTATCAACCAGTTCCCGAGCTGTTTTACGGGGGTTATTTCTGCTGCTTATCGAACGTTTTGCCGTGGCTCTCATAATTATAAAAAATATAAACATAAATAGGCCAAAGAGCAGTATCGTGCTCAATGGTATTTCAAAGGGCTGTTTGGACAGAGAGCCTGGCTTTTCTGATGTTGCGTCAGATAAAAATGTCAAAATGTAAAACAGCATTTATTTCCCTGCTTGTATCATGTATAATTGTCTATTATTAAAACAGATAGAGTTAATATACTAATCAGGATTTATTTTAAATATAATATGCTTAACAGGCAAGATAATATTTCAGATCTATGTGAGCAGTCACATGCAATGGAGGTGCTGGCAGAACTACAGGCCGGTCTTACCATTTCTCGATCACTATTTGGTGATTTGGCAGAAAAGGTAGGGTTGCAGGTTGATGAACTTCTGTCTCTATTGGATAAGTTGCTTAATCATAACATCTTAAGGGAAATATCTCCAGTTTTTAACGCTTCCGGCCTAGGCTATATTAGTACTTTAGCCGCCGCCTCTGTTCCTGAAGATAATATAAATGATTTTGTGGCGTATCTCAATGCTATGCCAGGGGTTTCGCATAATTATGGTAGAGCTGCAAATTATAATGTCTGGTTTACATTAGCTTTACCTGGTGAGCTTGGGAATAATGCTGTTTTTGACGAGGCATTTACACTCTTGCGTGAGCGTTTTGGCCTTGATGATATTATATCATTACCGGTCAAAAAGATGTATAAGCTCAAGGTCAATTTTGGCCGTAATGTTCGTTCTGGCTCAAAATCACTAACAGACGCACGCAGAGCAGGGTTACCCGTAGCTATTAACGAAAAGGATAAACAGTTGGTCCGGCTACTGCAGCACGGACTTCCTTTATGCGAGTATCCTTTCCAGGCTATCGCTGATAAGCTTAATGAAGGTACTGCAGTTGAGCAATATACTGAGTCTGAAATTATCGAAAAAGTAAAAGATTGGCAAGCTGCTGGTGTTATCCGAAGAGTTGCCGGCAGGGTACGTCACTATAATCTTGGCTATTCTCATAATGCCATGATGGTAATAAAGTTACATGATGCCTTAGTTGATGAAGCTGGCCGTGTGGTTGCGTCTAAGGATTATGTAAGTCATTGCTATCATCGCCAGCGAGCTCAGAACTGGCAATATGATCTGTATGCTATGATACATGCAGAATCACAACGGATGCTGGATGAATATATTGCTGAGATTATTTCTGAGCTGGATTATTTAGATTATTTGGTGTTACCAACGATTTGCGAGTATAAAAAACAGTCTGTACGGTATTTTGAGTGAAATACCTTTAATGCTTATTGATATATGAAATAGTCCTATAATATTTTTCAAAATACAGATGTTGACCACTATAATGATTGTGTTCTAATAAAGTGGCAAGAGGGTATTTGTCTTTCATTAAGTTACTTTTATATATGTTGTTATGGTTGTCAGTGATTTGCCTTTCTTCTGTTTGTAACTTGCAGGTGATATTATATATATAAGTTTATAGTTATTACCATATTGTTTCGGGTCGATGTTTTTCCAAGAATAGATTATTTAGTTCTGAATTATATTAATACTAATGGAGGTATTTTGGAATGACTATTCGTGGTAAAATAATGGTGACTGTTTGTATTCCTGTTGCTGGTCTAGTTGCATTTCTGGCCTTGAATACTGTAAATATGGGGAAAGTCACCAGGCAGGTTGAAAGTACTGTTGATCAAGTCTTTATCCCAATTGTCAAAAAGGATATCCCTGAAATTACAAAGTCGAATTCAAGTATTTCTTTGTTATTAAATGCTGACAGAGATGCTTATCAGGCTTACGTTGCCCAGGTCGAGGCAATGGAGACTTTTGAACTTGATAAGTTAAAACAGCTCGATAGCGATAATCAGGAAAATATTAAGCAGGTTGAAGATAGAGTGACTAGCTCATCTGAAGGTTTCGATGATTCTATGAGCCAGCTATACAGCGTTTTCAAGCAAAATTATGCGACCTGGAAAAACTTTAGCCGCGAATCTTTGAAAATGTCTCTTTCTCTTTATGAAACATTCCAGAAGCGTAAAGATCTTATGGCTTCCAGTGTTACAGTATTCGATAGTATGAGAGATTGTCTGGACCGAATCGAAGGTCTGCTCGAAAAAGAGATCAACTCTATACTTGGTGATGAAACTAGCAGTAAACAGCAGCTTAACGGCCTTTATGACAGTTATACTCTATTACTTAACGCTGACCGTGATGCATATCAGGCTTATCTGGCACAGATGCAGGCATTTAGCTGTACCGATCCGGAAGAAATGGTTAGCATTCTTGATGATAATGTTACAAATATTCAGCAGGTTGCCGACAGAACTGCTAAAGCTGCTGGTGTATTTAATGATGATATGAATGCTATATATAAAGAATTTCAGGATTATTACGGTAAGTGGAAAGTTGACTGTGCAAATGTCGTTAAACTCTCCTCCAGCAGTATGGATGATCGTCTTGTAAGAAGAGATTACCACGAAAAGGCTTTAGTTGCGTTCGATGTTTTCAGAGATACTATAAACACCCTTACTGAAAAGTTAGAAGCCAGAATAAGTAACCAGATAAGTCACATTAACGATGTTAGTGAACAGGCTGAAACTGAATCCGCTGAAATGCGTAGACTTATGCGAAAGGATGTTAATATATCTGTTGTTGCGGGTATTATTATCTCTATTATTTCTATTGGTATTTCGCTCTATATTTGTGCATCGATTATAATGGTCCTAAACACTTTGATAAATGCTATGCAGGCCAGTTCAGAGCAGGTTGCTTCTGCTGCCGGCCAGGTTTCCAGTACATCTCAGTCATTAGCTGAAGGTAGCTGTGAACAGGCTTCTGGTATTGAAGAGATAAACAGCTCTATGGATGAAATATCCGGACAGACTACTATGAATGCTGATAATGCCAGAATGGCTCATAAGTATTCGCAGGAAGTTAATGACTCTACTCAGAAATGTAATGATGCTATGACCGAGATGAGCTCTGCAATTAACGATATTCAAAAGTCTTCTGAAGAAACAAGTAAGATCGTTAAAACTATTGATGAGATTGCTTTCCAGACTAACCTACTTGCCTTAAATGCTGCGGTTGAAGCGGCTAGAGCTGGTGAAGCGGGTAAAGGATTTGCGGTTGTGGCTGAAGAGGTAAGGAATCTGGCGATGCGTTCTGCTGAGGCTGCTAGAAGTACTACCGGCATGATCGAAGAGTCAGTTAAAAACGCTAATAATGGTGTAGAAATTGTAACAAAAGTTGGAAGTGTACTATCAGAAATTGCTGAATCTGTCGGACAAACTACAGATTATGTCAGTAATATTTCAACTTCTAATGATGAGCAGGCTGCCGCAATATCGCAAATCAAAGCTGCCATAGCTCAGATGGATAAAGTTACACAGGCCAATGCCTCTGCATCTGAAGAAGGTGCTTCTGCTGCTGAAGAACTGACAGCTCAGGCTGAAACTATGAATGATATTGTCCATAACCTTTCAAGAATGGTGGGTGGTGATAATAGTGGTTCCAAGAGTAAAAGTGATTTCGCTTCAAAGCCTAATAAATCATTAAATATGGGCGATCAGGCATTCCATGAAATTGCTAATAGCCCATCGTTTACCAGCTCTACCACTACCAAGAGTTCTGAACCTGTGGCTTACAACTCCAGCGTAAAAGAACATGCAGAATCTGTGATACCTTTTGATGATGGTTTTGATGAGTTTAACTGATCTAGTTGTTTATAATTAAAAAAAAGGAATTCCAGACTATGCGTTGGAATTCCTTTTTTTATTTCAAAAACTGACCGTCGGTCATCGCGAGTTTTTAGTCATTTCTCTTCTTTTTACCGTAAGGCTTTTTGTATGGGCTTGGATTGTTTTTTTTGCCGTACGGCGATTTAGCTATTCGTTTATCTATTTTCTTTTTTGGCTCATCACTTGCAGCAGTTTTTTTGACATTAGCTTTAGGTAGTGAAACAACTGGCTTTTGCATGATAAACAGGTAATTGAACCCTCTTAGGTAAAAATTACCTTCATCGGCAGCCTTTCTGTAATTACCCATTTGCAGAGTTTTATTATGTCTTACAACTGCGATGATATCAATAGCTGTGAAATATTCCCTCATAATGTTAAATAGCTCAAATCCGATAGGGAAAAAGCCTTTTTTAACTTCATGAGAATCACTTACATAAAGCCCCATGTATTTGCCAGGCCTGAGTACCCGATTGATCTCAGATATTACCTGACGCATGGAGTTATAATACTCATCATCGCCAGCATGAAGCTTGCCTATGCACCGTGGATCTTCGCTATAATCTACGTGGGTAGAGTAGGGCGGATCAACAAAAACAAAATCAGCTTTTTCGTCTTCCAGTGGCAATTTTCTGGCATCTACCCGGAAAATATCGTCTCTGGTAGGGTTTACATCGTAGCCAAGGGCACGGCGATTAATATCACGAGCAACGTCAAGAGTTGTCCCGCTACCGCACATCGGATCGATTACCAGATCTTTTTCCTTTGTATAGCGTTGAAGCAGATTCCAGATAATATAACTTGGTGTAGCTCCGATATAATTCGGATCACCCTGAAAACCTTCGCCATAATGCTGAGAGGGGTATTCCCAAAGTGTAGTTACCTGTAAGTTTAGTGGTGGCTTTGAGTTACGTGCAGGTGTTTTGTGTTTCTTATAAGGAGGCTTCATATTAAAGTATCTTGTCTTTGTTATTATTATACATAATGTTTTGGCGGCTAAATAGCCGGCACAGTCTCAGGCTAATTATAATAACAGAAATACTTGTTTTTTGCCAATTCTATCCCTGACTGCAAAAGTTATCAGGGGAAAGATGTACAAGTTTCGTTGGTATAAACATTTATGCCGTATAAATATACTTGATTTAGTGCAGGGTTATGGTTAAAATAACTGACGTATCTACACTAAAGATATCGGGGGCGACAGGTATCGACCGGATTGTTTGAGGTGTGGGTGGCATGTCCAGGATGTCGGTTGGCCTGGTTAATCATTCCGGCAACAAAAACTTAAATGGCAACACACAGTTGCGTATGGCTGCCTAAATAAAGGCGCCCGTCCACACCACGACGCCTGCTGGTGAATGTGGGCGACGATTAGCAGGCTGGCTTACTTTGGCTGTCTGATGCGAAGCTAGCGAGATTATACATTGGGCTGGCTGATGGAATATCCTGTCTTTTGGAGATCCCTGACGCGAGATTCAATAAAAAGACTAAACATGTAGAGGCCTATACTGATCCATCACGGGACGGGGGTTCGATTCCCCCCGCCTCCATTTATTTTCCCTTCCAGCCAGAGCGTGACAAGTTGTGACTTCATGTGTTCTAAGTTATTATTTAATAGACCATTATAAATTGCTTCCCACTTTGTATCTACGTCTGATTGTGACAACGTGAGACGCTTTTGCTGGTTGTGCATATTTTCTATGTATATAGTAAGTAAATCCATACTATATCACGTTTTTCTTAATGGTAATTGCTACGGCATTAAATCCGTACTTGTCAGTCATAGCTTTAAGCCATTGCTTTACCTGCTCTTGCTTCTATCCCATTCGATTAGGATAGCCATTCTAGATAATCTCTAGAAGCTTACCTCTTTTGCAATCCTCCTCTCTGCCCTGATAGCTGGTAGTAATATACTGGTAGTATTTACTCTAATTCATTTGTCCTATCCATATTTGTAGAAGTTATTTGGTTACGCATTGGTTAGTGATTTGTGAAATACTGATTAGGGTTTTGTGAGATCATGTATTCCGGTTGGCTAGGGGTGAAGAAAATAATATCGCTGTTATCAGTATTGATAATAATTATTGTTTATATATCTTTTTCTGAAGTTAATGTCTTTTTAATAAATTGTTAATTAAAAACAAACCACACATGGGTTTAATGTTGCAGTAATGTTTGAGTGTGTTGTTCATGATATTACATGCAATACCTTCAAAGAAAGAAAGTAAATATACGTGATCAAAGATGTGTTATCTCTGATCGTATTTGAATAAGAGAATTAAATTCATGATGAGGAAGTTAAAATGAAAAAGAAAATGATTGCATCGCTAATGATGCTGGCTGCGATGGCCGGTTCAACAATTGCTGCAAATGTAACAGTATCCGATCATATTGCTCAGGATACAAGATGGACAGCTGATAATGTTTACTCTCTGGAAGGTCAGGTATATGTTCTACCTGGAGCATCTCTGACTATTGATGCCGGTACTTTGGTAAAAAGCCCAGAAGGTGGTTCGCTGGCAGTATGCCGCGGTGCTATGATCTTTGTTAATGGTACAGCAACAAATCCTGTTATCATGACTTCAGATCAGGATTCGATGACTTCATGGCATGCAGGTGCAAATGAATGGGGTAACCTGACACTCATGGGAGAAGGTGTTATTGGTTATAACTATGGCGATTTGTCAGCTGCAATGCCAGGTGCTCAGGCTCAGATGGAAGGTTTAACAGCTAATGCTGCAGAAGGTATCACATCTGAAATGACATATTATGGTGGTACAAATGACTCTGACGACAGCGGCTCGATCAGCTATCTTTCAATTCGTTACGGCGGTAAGGTTGAATCGTTGAACAAAGAGCTTAACGGTCTATCTTTAGGTGCTATTGGTTCTAACACTGATATTCATCACGTAGAGATCATGAACAATGTTGACGATGGTATCGAGATCTGGGGTGGTACTGTTAACCTGAGTTATATCAGTATCTGGAACATTGGTGATGATAGTCTTGATGCTGACCAGGGATGGCGTGGAACAGCCCAGTACGGTATTATCGTTCAGGGTTATAGCCTAAATGCTTCTCAGGGTTCAGGTTCTGGTGATAACTGTTTCGAGATCGACGGTGCAGAAGATTCAGATGCTACTCCTACCTCAGATGTTAAAATTGCTAACTTCACAGTCGTTGGTCAGCCTTATTCTGGTGATGGTGCTACAACATGGCGTGATAATGCAAATGTTAAGTATCACAACTGTATCTTTATGGATATTGGCGAAGAGCTGGTTCGTTTTGACAATATCGATGGTGATGGTGCCTCTGGTTATGGTTATAACGGAACAAAATCATGGACTGATCGCTGGGCAGACGGTGATTGCTATATCAAGGGCAGCGTAATGTATAATAATGCTACCGACTCTGGTGATCAGGCTGCTGCAGTAGGAGTATTTGCAGCTGCTAACGATAATATTACTGCTTCTACTATGCCTATCAGTGCTCTGACACGTGATACGGTAGCAATAGCTGGTGGTAAGCCATTTGCAAATGTAGCTTACATTGATCCAACTCCTGCTAATGATGCTCTTACTGCTGGTGTTACTATGGCAGCTCCGCTTGATGCTGCGGGTTCTGCTTTCCGTGGTGGCTTTGCTCCAAACTATAATTGGCTGGGTGGCTGGACTGCTGCTTCACAGTATGGAATGACTGTTAGCTCACTACCTAGTGTTGGTTCAGTACCAGGTGATCTCACTGGCGATGAAAAGGTTAACCTTGACGATTTTGCTGAACTGGCAGAAAACTGGTTGAACTAATTTATCTCAGAATTGCAAATATTTTCTGGCAGCGGGTTGCATATCCCGCTGCCAGCTATTATTAAGTGTGTGTTTACAAAGATTTGGCAGGAAATAATGACAATTAAATACTATCATTCGCTTTTGTTGCTAATGTGTTTAATGGTCTGCGGGTGTAGCGGCCAGTTATACAATTCAGTAACAATATCTAAAAAAGCTAATAATATTGAATGTGGTAATAGTGTAGAACCATATCAGAAAAAACTGATCGAGATTGCATACAATACCGCTATGGCAATACCAGTTGATCCGTTTGCCAAAGTCAGATCAGCAAATCTGGAAAAGATTGTTGATGAGTGTCTGGCTTTAGGGCTCATAGATGAAGCTCTTGGCTATACTGATGATATTCCAGATTGGCGAAAAGGAAACTGTTTCGGTAAAGCGGCTGTATACTATGCCAAAAAAAGTGATGTTGATCGTGCCGGGGATTATATTACTCTGGCACAGGGTTATTATGATGATAATCAACAGTGGCGTAATGATCAGATAAATGTCAAACTGGCTGAGGCTTATGCCTGGTTGGGTGATTATGATAAGTCACAAGAATTATGTGACACATTTGAGCAGGAATCATTAGTTGCTGAAATTGTAGTTGTTAAGATCCTTTCGGGATATTGTTCATTTGACTATGGTGTAAGAGAATTAGATAAATATTTTATTCTGGAAAAGTATCTGCCTGTTATGGATTCATTGAGTGCCTATCTGAAACTCTATGATAAATATTACGATCAGGCTGATCGCAGAGAGCTAATTGAAAATAAGGTTAAAAGTGGTTTTAAGACAATAGCACATATCTATAGGTATATGTTTTTGAAAGAACTATCTGAAGTGGCGTTGGCTCATGGTGACCGTGATAAGGCACAAAGTTTTATTTCAGAGATGGTTGATATAGTTGATGGGGTAAAATGGCGGCTTGAAGATGAAATTTCTTTGCGTGCCAGATTGGTCTCGCTGAATTACCGGTCGGGAAATGTACAAAATGCAGATGAAAAGCTTTTGCAAATAAAGCAGAAGCTTGATTCTGATCTTGACTCTATTATTGATATCTATCGTGCTGGCCCAGAGCGTTTCATTGCAGAGGCGTACAGTGTTACTGGAAATAAAAAGCAGGCTCTGGTTGAGTATGGCTGGGCACTTGAGCTTGGTATGGTAAATCTTAACTTACGTCCAAGGGCTGAAAGTCTGGTTCAGACATGCTGTGATATGGCAGTTAATGGTATAGAACCTGATGCATCAATGTGGAATAATATTGGCAAAATATACAAGGATATGTGTAAATAATGGTTATTTCAAGATCTTCCTGTATTTTGTTTTTGATTACAGTTGCAGGTTCATTTAGTTCTGTTTTTGCAGAATCTCCCGGAAGTATTCGCGGTGTTGTATACGATAAGGACTTTGATGCCCCTTTGTTCGAGGCAAAAGTGACAATTGTCAACACTTCTCAGGCTGTACTTACCAGTTCTGAGGGTAATTATCTATTGTCAGAGTTGGCACCGGATACCTATACCCTGATATTTTCCAAAGAAGGATATATTCGTCAGGTTAAGGCCAATGTTGTGGTTATACCTGGGAAAATGTCTGAGGTTGATGTCAGACTGGAAGGTGACTATGCAGATATGGAAGAATTTATCGTTCAGGATGTACAGCTGGGTGCTGGCTCAGAGGCCGCTTTATTGGAGCTGAGGTTTGAGGCTCCAGGGTTGATGGACTCCATTGGTGCAGACCTGATGAAACAGGCCGGAGCTTCGGATGCTGCAAGTGCCTTGAAGCTCGTTGCCGGAGCTTCTGTGCAGGATGGTAAATATGCTGTTGTGCGTGGTTTGCCTGATAGATATGTCAATTCCCAGATGAATAGTGTGCGACTTCCTACTTCTGATTCAGATAAAAGAGCGGTTCAGCTCGATCAGTTTCCGGCAGCCGTGATCGAAAGTATGCAGGTGAGTAAGACTTTTACTCCGGATCAGCAGGGTGATGCCTCTGGTGGTGCCGTTAATGTTGTTCTCAAAAGTATACCAGAGCAGAGCAGTCTGAAGTTGAGCGGTGGCTATAGCTATAATACCAATGTTGCCGGCTCTGATTTTCTTGGTGTAAAAGGTGATGGTATAAATACCTGGGGTAAAAAGAGTAATCTATCTTACGGCGATGTTACTTCTATTGGCGTAAATCCTGCAGATTCGCCGTCTGATTACAAATGGTCTGTTTCTGGGGGGGGTAAGCATATATTTAATGATGACTTAAAAGTAGGGGTGTTCGGCAGCTTTTATTATGAAAAAGACAGCTCATTTTACGGTGACGGCATAAATGACAGATACTGGTGTGATGGATCAATGAGTATGACTCCATATTACACTCAGGGCTCGCCAAGTGAAGATAAATTCTTTACTAAACTGTATGATGTGACCCGTGCATCAGAAGATGTTAAGTGGGGGGCATTGGGGGTCTTAGGTATGGAGACAGAGAATCATTCTCTGACTTTTGTAAATATGTATACTCGTGCGGCTGACTTTAAGGCGACACTGGCTGAAGATACCCGTGGAAAAGAATATTATTTCCCTGGTTATGACTATTCGGACCCGGATAGTGAAGGCAACCAGCATGATGATGCAGCACCATATACCAGACAGCAAACTCTGGAGTATACAGAGCGTACCACCCATACTATGCAGTTATCTGGAAAACACAAATTCTCTGAAATTGAATTTGCTGATAGCGATAAAATAGATTTTCTTGAACCTGAATTTGATTGGGTATTGTCACATAGCTCATCAGGCATGTATCAGCCGGACAAAAGATTATTCAGTTCAGCCTGGTATAGCGAAGAAGTATATTCATTCCCAGGGTTCGAATGGGTTGTGCCTGCACATTATTCTCCATTTAAGCCGGCTGAAACCTTTTCTCTTGGTAATCTTCAACGTGTGTGGAAAGAGATAAATGAAGATAGCAGCCAGTTATCAATGAATCTTAAGTTCCCGTTTGAAAATACTAATGACCAGAAGGGTTATTATAAATTTGGTCTATTCTATGATAAAGTAAACAGAACTTATAATCAGGAATCATTCAGTAATTTCGGTGATAATGAAACCAGTGACAGCAGTTGGGATAGCTACTGGACAGATACATTCTTAAATGAAAACCATCCGGTTTCTGCATCAGATTTTGATGTGGATTACAGTGGTAAACAGAATATAGTTGCGACATATGCAATGTTTGATATACCGATCGCCAGTAATATAAATGCTATTGCGGGTGCCAGGTTTGAACATACTGCCTTAAGTGTGATAAATTACCCAGAAGGAAGTGTTAAATGGGTGCCGCCGGGAGAGCAGGTAGAATGGGTTCTGCAGCCTGGTGCGGCAGATGTAGATTTTTCTCAAAATGACATCTTACCGTCAGTTGGTTTTGTAGTTGATCTGAAAGATGATCTGGTGTTTAGAACCTCATATAGCCATACTGTTGCCCGTCAGACATTCAAGGAGCTGACCCCGATCAATCAGCAGGAATATCTCGGTGCAGATGTTTTTTCAGGTAACCCCCAGCTGGGTATGGCGTCATTGGATAATTATGATATTAGATTTGATTATACACCTTTTGATGATGGGTTGTTCTCTTTTAGCTATTTCCATAAAGATGTTACAGATCCAATTGAATATGTTCAAAAGGTGGTAGCATTTAATTATACGACAGCGGTAAATTATCCTAAAGGTACCATAGATGGTTTAGAGTTTGAGTTCAGACAGAAATTAGGTAAGGTGTGGGAATCTGCCAGAGGACTTGCTGTTGGGGTAAATGCGACATTTATCAGCTCTGAAGTTGAGCTGCCGCAATCTGAACAGAAACTGTTAAAAGATGTAGGGGCACCAGTCTCAAAGCGTAATATGAGTAATACGCCTGAGTATCTTTACAACTTATTCATGACATATGATTTCCCTGATGAGACAACAAGCTTTAATGTATTTTATACATTCCGTGGCGATACTCTTATTGCCGGAGCTACTCAGAAAGATAATAACTTTATCCCGGATATTTACGAGAAGGAATACGGCACTCTAAACTGCTCACTGTCACATAAATTCAGTGATATATGGCAGTTGAGCCTTAATGCAAAAAATCTGCTCAATCCTGAGATAGAGACATTCTATCGTTCAGACTATATAGGAAGTGATGTTACTAAAACATCATATACCAAAGGTAGAGAATATTCGATCAGTCTGAGTGCGAAATTCTAACGTATAAATCCTTAAATGACCGCTGTGATATGTATTCGGCGGCTGTCTTAATACAATAATAATCAGCTGGTAATATAAATATAACAGTACTGTGTTATCGTTTTAACATAATATTTACCAGCAATAATGACAATAATGCATTTGCAAGGACCGTATCACATGATAACTCTTAGAAAACTGTGGCAAGAAAAAACAGTGCTTACTGCAATAGGCATTACTATGCTTTCAGCAGTAGCATTCGCTTCTGATGAGGCCAATAATGTAGGGCAGCAGGTAACAGATTCCAAATCTGCATTAGGAAAGTGGGTTGAAACTCAAAAAGTTATTTCTAAGGAAAAGAGGGATTTCGAACTTACCAAAGAGATGCTTTCTGAGAGGATAAAACTGTTAGAAAGAGAGATTCAGGAACTGGAAGCTAAAATTATCACATCAAAAGATAGTATTTCTGATGCAGATACCAAACGTTTTCAGATCGTGAAAGACAATAACGAATATAATAATAACTTTACAGTTTTGAAAAATATTGTTGTTCGTCTGGAAGATCGTGTTCGAGATATAATTATGAAATTACCGGAAAATGTGGATTCACATATAAAGCCACTAAGTCAGCGTTTGCCTGATCCGGAAAATACACCTAAAAAACTATCACTTTCAGAGCGGTTCCAGAATGTAATAGGAATACTAAATGAAATTGATAAGTTCAATCGCGAAATATCACTGGTAAGTGAGGTTAGAAATCTTCCTGATGGTGAATCTGTAGAGGTTACTACTGTATATATAGGGCTGGGCCAGGCCTATTTTGTAAATGCTACTGGTGATGTCGCTGGTATTGGTAACGTTACAGAAAGCGGCTGGCAGTGGAATGAAAAAGACGAAATTGCCGGAGCGGTTTCGGAAATAATAGCTATTTTGAAAAATGAAAAAGTGGCTTCTTATGTTAAGCTGCCTGTTGATATTAAATAGAGTAGGTGTTAAAAATGAATAAAACGATTATATGTTTGCTGATAGGCCTTACCTTGTCCGCATCTGTATGTTTGGGCCAGGATAATAGCGGTACAGATATGTCTCAGACAGCTCAAACAATACAGAAAAAACTTGAGAATAGTGTTCAGGAGCTAAACTTATTGAGAGGCAGAATTGTTGAAGAAAAACTGCCGATGAGTAGGAAAGTTAATGAACTTGAGAGTAAACTCTCTGAGCTGAGAATCGAGTATCAGGATGTGGTAAGAACTCTTGATACCCGCAAGCTTGACCTGATCAATATGGAAAATGATCTTAAGAGTAAGCATGATCAGGCTGACTATCTTTCCAATTTGTTAAACGAGTATATCAGAAAGTTTGAGTCCCATTTACATATTTCTGAATCCCAAAGATATCAGGAGGTGATTACTAAGGCTAAGCTTGCCCCGGAAAATAGTAATATCTCAGAACTGGATAAATATATTACACAATCTGATCTGCTTTTTACTTCACTTGACCGTCTGGATGAGGTTTTCGGCGGTGTCGTCTTTAATGGTAAGGCAGTAGATGATAGTGGCCTGATGAAAGAGGGTAAATTCCTGGCAGTAGGCCCATCAGTATTGTTCATGTCAAACGATGGTTCTGTATTAGGTACCGTCCAGCAGCGTCTGGGCTCTCTGGAACCATCTATTATAGCTTATGGGACAGAAACGGACATTGCAGCTGCTAAAGCCTTGATAAATGACAATAAGGGGATTTTCCCATTAGACCCAACTGGCGGCAATGCTCATGTCGTAGAAGAAACTGAACAGACCCTAACAGAACATATTGCCAAAGGCGGACCGGTTATGTATCCTATCCTTGGTATGGCGGGTTTAGCTTTATTAGTTGCTTTGATAAAGTGGGTACATCTGGTTTCATTGCGTAAACCGTCTAAAAAGAATTTTGAAAGTTTACTTCACGCTATAGCTGATAATGATAATGAAAAGGCACAGGCTATTGCTTTGGCTATGCCAGGGCCTGCTGGTAAAATGTTGGCCAGAGGTGCTGAGCATCTGGCAGAACCAACAGAACTGATTGAAGAAGTAATGTTTGAAACAGTATTGTCTACCAGACTTAATCTCCAAAAGTTATTGCCGTTTATTTCAATTTGTGCTTCTTCTGCACCATTGCTTGGTCTTTTAGGAACAGTAACAGGTATTATCAATACCTTTAAGCTCATAACTGTTTTTGGCTCCGGTGATGTAAAGACACTATCAGGCGGTATCTCAGAAGCTTTGATTACAACTGAATTTGGCCTTATTGTTGCGATCCCATCCTTAATGCTGCATGCCTTTTTATCAAGAAAAGCAAAGAGTATTGTTGATGAGATGGATCAGCGGGCTGTTTCGTTTGTTAATCAGGTAAGTAAATCTAAAGCAAAATCAACGGAAGGACTTGTAAGTGCCTGATATTGTTTAGCAGGTATTTATTTGAACTGAGTCTATGGGAATGATAAAACAACATTTTATTGAGCTGTTTGATCAGGCATCTGCGATCTGGATAGCTGGCGGTTGGGCAATGGTTGCGATAGCTATTGTTGCCCTTACAATGTTTGCCATTGGTGTAAATATGTATATCAGGCTGCAGTCTAAAGGCTTTATGAGAGTGCCTGAAAAGAAATGGCGGCTTTGGATAGAGCAGCCTCAACTACGGCGTGGACAGATCGGAGCTCTGCTGGATTTTGTGACTGGCGGTAAGAATATATCTGATACTGCGATGTACTTTGATGAGCTGAAAATCACGGAAGTCTCTCCCTTTGAACGTGATTTAAAGATTATGAAGATTTGTGTCAGCGTAGCTCCTTTGCTGGGGCTGCTTGGCACGGTAACTGGAATGTTGACAACTTTTGATGCTTTGGCTAATGGCTCTGGTGGCGATAAAACGATGGCCCTAGTAGCCGAAGGTATCTCTGAGGCACTTGTTACTACTGAAACAGGTTTGGTTATAGCATTGCCTGGTTTGTTTTTTCAATATTTATTAGCTCGTCAGCAGGAACGATATAAAGTATTTCTCGCTCACCTGGAAACAGTCTGTACCCAGTTGCAGTTTAAGAAACAGGGAGCGAACCTTAAAAAGGTAAGCTGATCGTTCCGGCACTATTGCCCATTTCCAGGCTTATTATTACTTTTCGATTTCCCAATTGAATTAACGATACATTTGAATGTGAGGACCATATGGGACGTTTTCGTAAAATTGCATCCGATGATAGCAATGAAGCAGGTATAGATATTTCACCATTGATGGACTGCGTCTTTATTCTATTGATCTTTTTTATTGTGACAACAACTTTCGTTGAAGAAACTGGCGTTGAAGTTGATAAGCCTCAGGCGGCTTCTTCTGTAATGCTGGAGAAAACAAGTATAATGATCGCAATTACTTCTAAAGGTGAAGTAGTATATGGTGGCCGTGAAATAGGTTTCAACGGCATTCAGCCGCTGGTAAAGCGTATGCTGCAAAAAGAAGATGTGCCTGTTATTATTCAGGCGGATTCCTCCGTTGCCACTGAGTTGACAGTAAGAGCTATTGATGAAGCGAAATTGGCTGGCGCTGTTAAAGTTAGTATAGCTAGCAAGAAAAATAAAGGGTAGTTTATACTATGAGTTCAAATAAAGCAGTTATGTTTATTGCGAAATTGTTGCGTAGTGCTGTAGTTGCTGTTTTTGCAATTGCTCTTACCCTGGTATTCTTTTTAGTTTTACCTCTTATGCAGACAATTGCCAAGCCGCCAACAGCAGATATGGTCATACAGTCGATCGATACGGTGGAGCCTCCTCCTCCTGAGCCAATTGTTGAAGAAAAGCAGGAAGAAAAACCTCCTCAGGAGCCTGAAAAGCTAGAATTAGAAACTGAATCGCAGCCTTTGACCCTGGATCAGCTGACCTTAGCTCTTAATCCAGGTGGTGTTGGTGGATGGGCTGAAGGTGATTTTGCCATTAACCTAAATGTGGTTTCTGCGGGCAGCGGTGATGTCGATCAGCTGTTTTCTCTTGCAGATCTTGACCAAAAGCCTCGTGTGATCTATCAGGCCGCGCCATCACTCAATAAAGAAATGAGAGCGAATACTCCGGCCACTGTTTACGTTGTTTTTGTTGTAGATAAAAACGGCAGAGTTATAGATCCCAGGGTGCAAAAGTCAACTAACCCGATTTTTGACTATAGTGCCTTAAATGCTGTTAAGAAGTGGAAATTCGAACCTGGCAAAAGCGGTGGAAAAGCCGTTAGATTTCGTATGAGAGTGCCAATTACTTTTCCGGATAGTAAATAGATAACATAATTATAATTGGAATAATATGATGAAATTACATGTTTATAAAAGCAAAGTATTAACCTTCTTAATAGCTTCATTATTAGGAGCTACAGCCTTAGCAGGTGAACCTGGTATGACTCAACTCCAGCTGGATATATGGAATAGTCCGCAATTTCAGGAGCAGTTCACGCTCAGTTATCTGGCTGAAACAGAGATCGAGCCTCGAGTAACTCAGACTGAGCTTGAGGATATGAAAAGTATTATGACTATGCTTGCCGCTGAAGAGCTCGATAAAGCTATTGTAAAACTCAGTAAGATACGTAATGAAGCTTCCAGTGCTGTAATTGATTTCACTCTTGCCAATATCTATTTTCAGCAGGAAAAGTATGAGCAGGCATTAGAGCTGTATGAAGTCTCTGTAGATAAATTTCCAAAGTTCAGGCGTGCCTGGAAAAATATGGCGATGATCTATGTTCGACAGGCTGATTTTGCTAAAGCGGTTCCTGCACTTACAAAAGTAATTGAGCTCGGGGGAAATGATTCTTTGACCTACGGCTTGCTGGGTTACGGCTATTCGTCTCTCGATAATAATATTTCAGCTGAAAGTGCATACAGATTGGCGATCTTGCTTGATCCTAAAACTTTTGATTGGAAAATGGGGCTGGCACGCTGTTTCTTTAAGCAGAATAGAT
Source organism: Sedimentisphaerales bacterium (assembly GCA_963667715.1). Classification (GTDB taxonomy): domain Bacteria; phylum Planctomycetota; class Phycisphaerae; order Sedimentisphaerales; family SM23-30; genus JAFGDI01. The sequence continues at coordinate 1,473,817 of OY763926.1, forward strand.
ATTCAGATGCAATTGCTCTTTGCGATAATCTGATCAAAGGGTCGCCAGAAAATATCAATTTATGGCTTCTTCAGGCCAATGCATATATTGCTGATAATAAACCGCTGAAAGCCGCTGAAATATTTGAAATAGTAGATGTCATGGGAGGCTCTTCTGTTGACAGTCTTAATATGCTTGGTGATATATATGTAAACCAGGAACTATACGAACTGGCTGTCAAATCCTATGTTAAGGCTATAGATATGGAGGGGGCTACCCCTGAGAGGGCTGTTCGTTCTGCCAAGGTACTTGTGGCCAGAGGAGCTATGGAAGAAACTCGTGGTTTACTGGATAAACTTGATAAGGTTTTTGCTGATAAACTATCAGATGTGATGAATAAAGATGTCCTAAAAATACGTGCCAGGCTTGCTGTTGCTGCCGGTTCTGCTGCTGAGGAGGCCAAAGTATTGGAGGAGATCATTTTGGTAGATCCCCTTGATGGTGAAGCTTTGATATTATTGGGCCAAAATTATGCCCGCAGTGGTGATACTGAAAAGGCGATTTTCTATTATGAACGTGCTGAGGGTATAGAACAGTATGAGGCTGATGCTAAAGTTAGACATGCACAGCTGCTTATTGGTCAGGGTAACTATAATGAAGCTTTGCCGCTTCTAAAGCGAGCTCAGGATATCAAGCCAAGAGAGAATGTAAGAGAATACCTGGTGCAGGTAGAGAAAGTTGCCAAGACTAGTAAGTAGTCTTGATATAATGTTTTTTGTGCAAATAACACTCAGTACGCATGGTATGTACTGAGTGTTATTTTTTTAGCTGAATTTTTAGAGGTTCCATTAAGTAAATAACCATGAAAGAGCGACTCAAACATCGAGCCGCTCTCTACAAAGATTTGGTGTACAAGTTGTTTATAGTATTCAATTATCAATTGTATCGGTGCGGAACATATCAATAATATGATGACCGACCGTCCTGATTATATTGTAAATTACTATTTATGGTGTCATTTTAATAGCCATACGTTAGTATTGAATTTATTTCATGTAAAAAGAATAATAATGGATAATGCTGCCTACGGCATAGTTAAACTAGCTATTAATGATTACTATGTGCTGTTGATGAAAGTGGTTTGACTCAACTCTCGTCAAATAAAATACGTGTAATAATACTTCTTATTTCATCAGAAAAAGAAGGTGATTTTAGTAGAAGAGAGAGTATAATAATTTGCAATTCAGGATTTTCTGAAAGCAGTTTTTGGGTTTGTGCGTCTATTTGCGAGTCATACCCGCCTGAAGATGGTAAAAAAGCGGGTTGTAATGGGGAAAATAGCTATAATTTACCTAAACAGCTAAAGCTTGCATCTAGTTCCTTTGGTTTGAAATCCATAGTATTGTAATCCTGAATGGTTACCTTATAAGTTAATTACTGAGCTCTGGAGTTTATATGGCAAATAACGACAAAAACGCCTCGGCATTACCTGGTGGCGAATTTCTGGTTTATCAAACCGAGGATGGTCGCATAAAGCTGGAAGTCAGGCTGGAAGATGAGAATATCTGGGCTGTCAAAACCAGATATGGCCGAATTATTCCAGTGTAGTGTTGATAACATAAGTCTCCATTTGAAAAATATTTATGAAGAAGGGGAGCTGGTAGAAGTGGCAACTGCCGAGGAATTCTCGGTAGTTCGTCAGGAGGGGGGACGTTCGGTAAGGCGAAAAATGATGTTTTATAGTCTTGATGTTATTATTTCCGTCGGATACCAAATTTCATGCCAAACAAATTAAACTGGATAGTAAAAAACTAAGCGATTTTGACAAGATCGTTAAACAGCTAGGTCCTGGTATAAAGTAAAAGAAAGAAAAAAACTAAATGATAAATGCCAGAAAAATAATCCTGCTGATATCAATAATTGCACTTACACCATTTATGGTTTTGAGTGTATTGTTGCTTATAAATGTGGTTAACCCTATGCAAATGATGTTTCTAACCCGTTTTACGGTAGAAAATCAGTGTGGACAGACTATTTGGGTTACGCCAATAGGTACTGTGGGCGAGGCTGGTAGGAAATATCAATTGCCAATTTATTATTATTCCTGTCCTGCATTACCATCAGTTAAAACTGGTGAATTTCGTATACCTGCCGGATCAAAAAAAGAGATCATTTATGATTTCGATGATATAAACTTCTCTGAACTTGTTATTCGTCTGGAAGATAATAGTTATTTCCAGCTGGTAGCTGACCCTATCCCAACCGATGATCAATACCACAGCCCCAGAAAAAGTCATTTTACTATTTCATCTATTGACGATCTTTCCCCTGTGCAGGATAATGTCTATGCAGCGGCAAAAATATACAGAGGAATGTTGCTTGGCTGTGTTTTGCAATATGGCGAGGTAATTATAATATTCATTTATTGGCGATTAAATAAAGCATATAAAAAGCTTTATAGAGCTAAGCGTAGTCGGCCGCGTTCACTGTTTTAATATGCAAGTTTATATCCCTAGTTACAACAACAAAAAAGCCTGCAAGCGTACTAGGCTTACAGGCTTTTAATTATTATCCGAGTACATTTCTTACTTTGTTATCTGCACAGTTAGCCCTTCATCGGAGCAGATATCACCAAAGGTGTGGTAGTGCTTACCGTTTTCAAGCAGGTCAATAGAGACTAGTCTGCTATCTAGTTTCAGGTCACCTTGCTGGTTGGTACATTTTACGATCACCTTATCGCCTACTCTTTCAGCCGCAAAGCTCATACTGCGATACTGACCATTCTGGAATTCGTACCCATCGCCGGCATCTTCGTATACTGAGCCATTAGCCTTACCTTTTTTATCCAGCGAGATAAGCAAGGTCAGCTGCTGATCTGTTGGTATCTGGGCTGTCGCCTGAACTACCGGCCCCAGCGGGATTATTGATCCGCCGCGGATAAGCATATTACACTGATACTCATCGTTTACACTATCTTCGCCAACCAGGTCAAATGACTGCCAGCTGCCTTTTGGTAGTTTAACATCTTCGGCCCATTTCGGTATAACTATCATAGCATCGCCAACCATAAATGCCTGATCTTCCATTCGCAAATCCTTATCTGCCGGGTCAGCGTAGAACATAGGACGCATTATCGGTAGCCCCGTTACGTGTGACTGCTGAAACTCAGTATACAGATACGGCATAAGCCTGTACCTTCTCTGCAATGCAATACGTGACACCTTTTCTATCTCCGGCCCAAATTCCCATGGCTCCTGATTGGCTGAGCCGTCAGTGGCATGTGCTCTGCTGAACGGGTAGAAAGCACCTAAAGCTATCCAGTGGCCGTACAGCTCTGGGGTTGCATCATAAATAAAACCGCCGATATCCGGCCCGCTGAAAGTCTGCCCAGATAACCCCAAGGTCAGTACCATCGGTACACTCAGCTTCATATGGTCCCAGGTACCATAATTATCACCCGTCCAGGTCGCCGCATAGCGATGCCCACCCAGATAATTCGAGCGGGTCAGTACGAACGGACGTTTATTCGGATTAGCTGCCTGAATACCTTCACGAGAGCCTTTTACCATCATCATACCAAAAATATTATGATACTGCCTGTGGCTGCCCGCCGGCAATATCCCACCGCCGCAATGTTGATTATCCCACGGCATAGTACTATCCGGCATACCGAAGATAGCTGGTTCATTCATATCGTTCCATACACCGTCAATCCCGGTTGCCATAAAGTCCTTATATTGACTTGCCCACCATTTACGCACATCTGGGCTGGTAAAGTCTGGAAATACACAATCTCCCGGCCATACCCGACCAGTAAACTTAGAGCCGTCAGCTTTCTTTACCCACGCATCCAGCTTTGTACCGCTGTCGTAGACAAAGTAGCCTTCCTCGTCTTTTACGCCCGGGTCGATCATCCACACACTCTTAAAGCCGAGTTTGTGCAGATAGTCATTGGTTGCGGTCGGGTCAGGATAATGCTGCGGGCTGAATGTAAATACCCGGAAGCCGTCCATATAGTATATGTCAAACCAGATAACATCGCAGGGGATCTCTCTGGCACGGAAGTTAGCTGCTATCTCTCTGGCACGTGAGTCTGGGTAGTAGGAATGTCTGCACTGCTGGAAGCCCAAAGCCCATCTTGGCGGCATTTGGATAGTACCAACCAGCTCACCTAGCTTTTCTGCCACCTGCTGAGGGTTATCGCCTTCAAAGATAACTACCGGAAAATATGGCGCCTCTTCATCTATTGTGAACATAATACCACAGCTCAGATCCAGCTCGGCGATCCAGGTACTGTCAAAGATCACACCGAATGCACTTCCGTCAGGTCTAACACCCATTACCCATGGATGAGACTGGTACAGGTGATGATCCGTCCAATATGCGTTGTCCTTGTTCTGTAGCAGGATCTTATACCCGTTACGCAATAGTGAGCCAGTAACTTCACCGGTACCGTAAAGGTCATATTCTACCGGCAGATCAATATATGCGAACTTTTTACCTTTGGCTGTACCATATTGCGGTTTAAGCTCCCAGTTGGCAGCAGCTTTTTTACCTGTCTGTTTATATTGCTTCAAAAAGGCTACTGATGGCGTGACCTCAGAGTCTGTCACTCCTTTTGGCAGAAATCTAACCACATCATCACCGATATAACAGCCTGCTTGTGTAGACAGGGCGTTCTGCATCATTTCGTCAATATATTCACCTGGATCTCCGTCAACAGGACATATATCTGCCCATGAGTCGGCGATCAACAGCTCATCAAAGGCCCAGCTGCAGTTTTTATTACCGCAGCGGATTCGTATTTCATCAAAGTTCAGCTCTGTAGCATAGTCTGTCCAGATATGATCGGGCTGCCTGGCTTCACTGCGACGGCAGAAAGGATCAAGGCCAACCGAGATACCCTCCGGCCCATTAGTATTGACCATTACCTTTAGTACAACTTTGTGAACCTGATTATCAACCACCCGCCTCACGTCGCCAATAGCCATTCCCTTGCCGTCAGGTCCCCAGAATGAATAGTTATCTGAGGAGTGGGCATTACCCATACCCAAAATTTCCTTATCATCATTATAAAGAAAGACACCTGCATATTTATCGTTATTGCCCTTGTTCATACTCTTAAGACAGAAGCTGAGATAGTATGTACCGCTTGTTTCCAGCTTGGTAGAATCAAAATTGAACCTTACACCTTCTCCACAATCTGTCAATTGGATACTGCCGCCTGATTCAGTATGGTATTTATAATTCAGACTATCGCTTGAGTATTTGACTGTTTTATCTTTGCCGAAGCTGCTGTCAGAAAAGGATTCTTTGAAAATAACCTTTCCATATCCGCTGCTAAATAGTGACAGTGACAGTAAAAAAGAAATAATATATTTATGCATAAAAATCCTTTCTAAATTTAAATTATATTACAGTGCAGGCAACCGCTGCATGATCGCAAACTTACACCACGATCTATGAAGACTTAAGTAATCATACCTTAACCATTCTGAGTTGCAATAGTTAAATCGCTTACTAATAGAACAATTGTAACATAAACTTACCAATTATTATGGGAGCCCTAAATATAAGAATAATAAAACCGAAATCATTGTTTTCACAAGTTGGCAGTGATAGTGTTATTGCTTACCAGCTACAGCTATTGAAATATATTCCATTTTCCCACTCCATTTTTTTTGCCTTTTACGTTCTTGTAAATAGTATTGTTTAATTTGCAATTTGCAGTAGTTTTAAGCTGCTTAATTGTTAAATAGCAAAGGTTTAAGTGCTGCTGCCAAAAATGGGCTTTGATTTATAATGCTTTGAGTATATAACAGAGCTATGCGGTTCATCTTTAGTGCAGCTCAGGTTAATTACTAATAGTAAGGTAGAATAATGAATAAAACCGGTTTATCTTTAATATTATCTATATTGTCATTGCTTTTTGTTACTGATCTTCGAGCTATGATTTACACTGGTGATCTCAGTCGTGACGGCAAGGTTGATATCGAAGATATGTCCGAAGTTGCTTCATTCTGGCTTAATAGTTACGATATGTATACTTTCAAAGGGGTTTCTCAGGATTGGCAGAAAGCCGGCGGTTCTGCAGAATGGGTAAGTGACTTTTTTGATGATGATCTGGGCTCAGTATATCTAGGTTGGACAGAAGTTAATGGTTCAGGTTTGTATAATCAGGTAAATGGTCGGCTGGAATGGGCTCTGGGGTCGAATGAGATAAATCATCTTATCCTGAACAATACTGTTATTGAAGCAGACCATCTGGATATACAGGTTGATGTTGCCGCTCTTGATAGTGTAGGATATTTCTATGTCTATTTTCTATATCAGGATTCTTCCAATTGGTATCGATTAAAGATAAATGATGGTGAGTCTGTCTGTACTTCGCAATTCCAGAAAAAGGTAGGGGGAGTGATCTATGATATCGGTAACGCCGGTGATGGTGTCGACATCGCCAGCGATCAGGGGCTTATTCACTGGCAAATACTTGTGGATATAAATGCCGGAGAGCTAAAGTTTATTTCAGAAGCAAGTGAGCTTCTTAATATTTCTGATACTATCCCATTTACCAGCGGCCAGATAGCCCTTGGCGGCTCTGGCAGACGTCCGATATGGGACAACTTCAATGTTAATAATAAAAACTATGTTTATGAGAATGGTTACGATCTTTGGCTGCGTTATTCTCAGGTAACAGACTCTGGCTTACTTGCTGCCTATAAAGATAAACTCAATCAGATTGTCGTACAGGGCTATTCACCAGTCTTTACCTCTATTAAATCTGAGCTGGACAAAGGTTTGGATGGGCTGCTGGGTGTTGATATTCCTGTATCTTCCACATTAACCTCTGATCATGCTGTTGTTGCCGGAACCCCAGAAAGCTCGGCAGTGATTAGTTCACTTGCACTTAATAGCTTTCTCGATTCTCTAGGTGATCAGGGATATATAATTCGTTCTGTTTCAATCGACAATAAAGATATAATTGCAATTGCTTCAAAAACTGAAACGGGATTATTATATGGAGCTTTCCATTTTCTCAGACTATTACAAACTGAGCAGAATATCGCTGCTCTCGATATAATACAGAAGCCAAAAATAGCAAGACGGCTTCTGAACCATTGGGATAGTCTAACCGGCAGTGCTTCCAGAGGTTATATGGGTAATTCTCTATGGAGATACGATGAGCTGCCGGAAGTAGTGAGTCCTCGTTATAAAGATTATGCCAGGGCTTGTGCCTCTATTGGTATAAACGGTATGGTTCCGAATAATGTAAACTCTAGCCCAACCAGTCTCACTACAGAGTATATTGAAAAACTCGCCGCTATTGCCGATCAGCTGCGGCCATATGGTGTCAGAGTATATTTAACTGCAAAGTTCTCTGCTCCGATCGATATCGGTGGCTTGACTACTGCTGATCCGCTTGACCCTGCTGTAATAAGCTGGTGGGATAATAAAGTAAATGATATATATGATCGGATACCGGATTTTGGCGGGTTCCTGGTAAAAGCCAATAGTGAAGGCCAGCCCGGCCCGAATGATTATGGCCGCACACATGCCGATGGTGCCAATATGATGGCTAACGCTCTTGATGAACATGGTGGAGTGGTTATGTGGCGTGCTTTTGTTTATTCCACTTCTATTGACCCGGACAGGTCTAAACATGCTTATATGGAATTTAAACCATTAGATGGTCAGTTCAATGATAATGTGATAGTGCAGATAAAGAATGGCCCGCTTGATTTCCAGCCGCTTGAGCCCTTTACGCCACTGTTTGGCAGAATGGAATCTACCAATTACGGGGCAGAAGTTGAAATATTGCAGGAGTATACCGGTCGCAGTACCCATCTGGTTTTTCTTGCTGATATGTGGGAAGAGTTCCTTGATTTTGATACTCACGCTTACGGCACAGGTTCAACTGTTGGTATAACCCTTGAAGGAAGACAGGCTGGTAAAAACGAATCGCTTATGGCTGGTGTTGCCAATGTCGGTGATGATGCTAACTGGTGTGGTCATCATTTCGGACAGGCAAACTGGTATGCCTTTGGACGATTGGCTTGGGATCATACAATATCGTCTGATATGATCGCTGATGAATGGGCCAGAATGACATGGGGAAATAACCAGCAAACCATTTCTGTAGTTAAGCAGATGCTTTTAGGTTCGTATCAGGCTTCGCATGATTATTTCACTCCGATAGGTTTAAACTTCCTGGCAAAAATGTCAGATCATTTTAGTCCAGACCCTGCCGCTCGTACATATTTCCATAAAGCTGATAGCTCAGGGCTCGGCTATGACAGGACTACCACTGGGAGCAATGCTGTTGGCCAGTACCCTACTCCAGTCAAAAATCTGTTTAACAATATTGATACCTGCCCTGAAGAGTACCTGTTGTGGTTCCATCATGTCAGTTGGGATCATACCATGTCTTCTGGTAGAACTATGTGGCAGGAGCTATGCTATAGGTATTACAGCGGGGCGGCTTTTGCCGGTGAAATGATCAGACAGTGGAGTACTCTTGAGGGCTCTATAGACCAGAGTCGCTATGGACATGTTCGTGAACGACTTCAGGCTCAATATGAGCATGCTGTTGAATGGCGTGATACCTGCGTTAGCTATTTTCAGGGAATCAGCAATAGGCCATTGCCAGCCAATTTGCCGCAATAAAACTATCTTTGTGTTCGCATGCTTTATGCCACAGAAATCATTCGATGGTTTCTGTGGCATTATTCATTTATCCGTGCTGAATTGCCAGTAGCATTTCCTGTATTGTCTTTTTGATGCATTTCTGGTACAGATGTCACCTGCGACTGTGCTGTAGGTACTAAATCTCTTAAATTCTTTAGTTTTTTCACCAAAATACGGTATGATACATACAGAGACGGCAATATCATTCCGATAATTCATCTGTATTGTCTATTGTGATTTTTTATATTATTTAGCCGTATGGCCAAGGCGATTGGGCCGCATTATTTTGCAGTTCTGTTGTATTGGTTATATCTTACGGTTTTTCTGTAGTTTTGAAAAAGCCAGGGAAGCATATGAGAAGAATATTTAAGAGCTTTGCGTGTGGTATGTCTGCTAAACTGATAGGACTTTGCCTCATTGTTATCTTTTCTTATACTCAGGTCAGGGCAGATTGGATCGATCGTTCTGACAAAGGTGGTATAGTAACGGCCAGTTCCCAGATTCACGAAGGCGAGTCGAAGGAGATGGCTTTTGATAATACAACTGCGACCAAGTGGCTTACCGGTGTTACCGCTACCGGATGGATACAGTTCCAGTTCTCTGACAGTCAGCAATATGAGATAGGCAAATATTCGATCGCCTCTGCCAACGATGAGCCGTCACGTGACCCAAAGAACTGGACTCTTTACGGGTCAAACGATGAGGTTGAATGGGTGGTAGTTGACAGTCAGGTAGATCAGTATTGGAGCGGGCGTTTTGAACGTCGAGAGTTCGATTGTGCCTATCCCGGTTCATTCAATATTTTTCGGCTGGACATTACCGCCAATAATGGCAGTACTAACCTGACTGGTTTCTCTGAAATGGAATTATTGGAAAACGTTAATCTGGCCGGTATGCCTTGGCCTAACGATAACCAGATAAATGTTCCAGATGATAATGGTTTTTTAGCCTGGGAAGTTTCAGATGAGCTTACAGACCCTATCTTTACTCTCTATTTCTCTGATTCGCGTGAGCTGGTAGAACTGGCTGATCCTTCTGCCTTAAAGGCTGTATTGTCTAAGGGATGGTATACTCTTGGCCAGCTGGATTCTTACACGGATTATTACTGGCGTGTCGATGTTGACGGCAGTGGCTATCCGGGGTATGTATGGCATTTCCTTACTCAACAGCCCCAGATATCATGTATTGATATGCCTGCTGATATCGATTATGACTGTCAGGTTGGGCTGACCGATCTCGAAACTATCGCCGGCCAGTGGCTCACTGATACTTGTGTCTCTGACCTTTGTGCTGAACTAAGTGGGACACCTGGTATCGATTTGGCAGATCTGGCTGTTATGTCTAAAGATTGGTTCCAGAGAGCTGAGACTGTTATTATAAATGAAATTCAGGCTGATAATGAGACCACTCTGACCGATGGTTATGGTGAATATTCAGATTGGATAGAGTTACGTAATCTTGGCACTACTCCGCAAAATCTGCAAGGTTGGAGCTTGTCAGACGATCAGGAACAGCCGGATAAATGGATTTTCCCAGATATTTCTATAGCATCTCAGGATTATCTGCTGGTCTTTGCTTCTGGCTTGGATACTACCGATGGAAGCGGATATCTCCATACAAACTTCAAATTGTCGAAAGATGGACAATATCTGGCTCTATTTAGACCTGACGGCACATTAGCTAACGAATTCAGCCCAGAATATTCCCCTATGGGTAATGATGAAACATTTGGACTGACCTTCCTTCCCGGCGATGGAAAGTTAGTTACCAGCCTTTTGGTACAGGCTACGCCAGGTCAGGAAAATGTATCTGCCGTTGTTGGGGACAAACCAGAGTTCTCGGAGCCTTCCGGCTTTTATAATGATGCTTTTGAACTGATCTTATCTGCTCCCGGAGAAAATAATGTTGTTCGATATACAACTGATGGTTCGCTGCCGTCTGATACATCGAACCTGTATTCATCGCCTATTATTATTGACTCGACTACCTGTATTCGTGCATCTGTTTTTCGTGATAAATATCTTCCGGGAAAAGCTCTTACTCATTCATATATTTTCCCTGCTGATGTTATCCAGCAGGGGAGTTTACCTGTCGGGTTCCCTGATCGGTGGAAGACAACAACTGCCGATTATGAAATGGACCCGGATATAGTTAACAACCCTGCATATAGCGACATGATGCTGGATTCTCTTATGGCTCTGCCGTCGATCTCTATTGTTACTGAGTTGGACAGTTTATTTGATAATAATTCCGGTATATACTCCAATCCGATGCAGGAGGGTGTTGACTGGGAAAGAGCCGCTTCTATTGAGCTGCTTAACCCTGATAGCTCCTCAATGTTTTTACTGGATTGTGGTCTTAGAATACAAGGTGGCGCCTTCCGCGATCTGGCTTTGTCATTGAAAAAGTCGTTCAGATTGGTTTTCAAACGCCAGTATGGTTCTGGGAAGCTCGACTTCCCGCTCTTTGACTATGATTCGCAGGCAAACGAAAGCTTTGATACCATAACTTTGCGGGCTGGTGCCAATGATGGCTATACCTGGAATGGTGCAGGTGTTACTGCCCAGTATATTCGTGATGAGTTTGGCCGTAGTACTCAGCGAGCCTCTGGCAATGTTGGTTCTCATGGGACTTTTGTGCACGTCTATCTCAATGGCTTATACTGGGGCCTGTATAATGCTGTAGAACGCCCGGATAATGCCTTTAGTGCTGAATATTTCGGCGGCGAAAAGGAAGATTGGGATGCTCTAAACAGCGGTGAGTTAAGCGATGGCGAGGTAACTGCCTGGTATGATCTGTTATCTCAGTGTCAGCAGGAAGGTTTAACTATTGATGATTATGAAAGACTTCAGGGAAATAACCCTGACGGCAGCCGTAATCCTGCATATCCCGTGCTGATAGATATGGAAAACTATATAGATTATATGATAATAAATATTTGGGGCGGTAATGGCGATTGGCCGCACCGTAATTTCTGGGTAGGTAGAGACCGCACCGCCGATAGTGAAGGCTTTAAATTCTATTGCTGGGATTATGAGGGGACTATGGTTACGCCTTTTGCCCAGGAGAATAAGGTTATCGCTGATTTTAATACCGGCGCTGGTGTACCACACTATAATCTCAGAAATCTCAATGAATACCGAATGCTTTTTGCCGACCGGGTATATAAAATGTTCTTTAATGACGGTGCTCTGACCAGAGATGCCAATATCGAACGGTATACCCGCCTGGCTGATTGGGTTGAGCCGGCGATCGTAGCTGAAAGTGCTCGTTGGGGTGATATGCATAACAATCCACCGATCGGACTGAATGAGTGGGTTGCCACGCGTGACAATATTTTGCAGAATTATCTGCCGACCCGAACCGAAACGGTATTACAGCAGCTCCGTGCAGCTTCTCTGTACAGCTCTATTGACCCTCCGCAATTTAACGTGAATTCGCAGGAAACTAATGGCGGCTATGTCCAAAGCGACGATCTACTTTCAATGGCCAATATAATGTACCTTGAAGACGCTATTGTTAATCAGGGTGATTCGGTAAGCTATCATATTCCATCTGATGATAGCCTTGGTCTCTCCTGGGCTCAGCCGGGCTTCCAACCTCTAAGTGGCTGGACTAGTGGCATAACCGGGGTTGGTTACGAACGTGGTTCTGGCTACGAAGGTATGATCGGTACCAATATACACGATCTGATGTATCTTAAAAACACGTCCGTTTACTCACGAATAGAGTTTCAATATACAGAGTGCGATTTAGAGTCACTTGCCTTGAATATGAAATACGATGACGGCTTTATTGCCTATCTAAATGGCGTAGAAGTTTGTCGTAGTGGTAATATAGTTTCCGATATTCCTGGCCAGGCCTCTGCCTATAATCACGAAGCAACAGCCTATTATGAAAGCTTTGATATTTCCGCATATAAGGACTTGCTGGTTAATGGTACAAATGTGCTGGCTATTCATGGCATAAATACTTCCAATGACAGTAGTGACATGATAGTCTTGCCTATGCTGCTTATAAAGTACATCGAACCAGACCCATATGCATATATACTCTACACAACTGACGGTAGTGACCCTCGTTTGGTTGGTGGCGACATCAATCCGGGAGTACAGGTATATTCAGGTCCGCTGACTCTTGATCATAGTCTGCATATAAAGGCCAGAGTCTATGCCGTCGGCGTTTGGAGTGCTCTGCACGAATCTGTATTTGCAGTTGGGCCGATTGCAGAGAGCCTAAGGGTAAGTGAAATAATGTATCATCCGGCCGCAGACCCTAACAGTGAGTTTCTCGAGCTGGTAAATGCCGGGAGCGAATCTATTGATCTGGCTCTCTCTAGTATTGATAAAGGTATTGATATTTGTTTCGATAGTATTGTTCTTGCTCCTGATGAGCGTTGTGTTGCCGTTCGTAATATCGACGCCTTTTCAGCTGAGTATCCAGAATATACTGGTCAGATCGCAGGTGTTTACAGTGGCAGTCTCAGCGATTCCGGTGAGAGAATAAGGCTCAAAGATGCTCTTGGAACAGCTATTCTGGACTTTGAATTTAAGGATTCCTGGTTTGATATTACTGACGGCGACGGGTTCTCTCTTGTTATAAATGACTACTCCGCTGTCCCTGAGTTCTGGGATGAAAAGTCTTCCTGGCGGCCTTCTGCTAATGTCGGTGGCAGCCCAGGTACCGATGATAGCGGTCTTGTCCCGGCCTCAGGTACAATTGTAATAAATGAGATAATGTCTGCACCTAACAGTGGTGGCGATTGGGTGGAATTATATAACAATTCTGCCGATCCGGTGAATATAGGCGGCTGGTATCTCTCCGATGATAATGATGATGACCCGAATCGCATGAAGTATCGGATTGCTGATGGTACCGTGATAAACGCAAATGACTATATAGTATACTATCAGGACCTGCATTTTGGTAATCTTTCCGATAGCGGCTGCATCATTCCTTTTGCTCTTAGTAGTAAAGGTGAGACTCTTTACCTGCAATCTGCTAGTGGTGGAGTTCTTACCGGTTATTATACTGAAGAAAGCTTCGATGCCGCTCAACCTGGTGTTGCTTTTGCACGTTATGTAAAGAGTACCGGCGATGCCGACTTTGTCCCCGAATCTTCCAGCACACCAGATTATGCTAATGCTTACCCAAAGGTTGGCCCTCTGGTAATAAGTGAAATAATGTATCATCCTGAAGATGAAGGTGAGGCCGAATATGTTGAGCTGGTCAATATTAGCAGTAACGACCTTACTCTTATTGACGCGGCCTCCGGCAGGCCATGGCGTTTTGTAGATAATAAAAACGATATTGGCATTGAGTTTTATTTCCCTGCCGATGATCCTGTTACCCTGGCCCCCGGCGAAAAGCTCTTATTGGTTAAAGAACTCGAAGACTTTACAGAGGAGTTTGGTGCTCCTGGCCCTGGTCTCAAGGTCTATGAATGGCTGGAAGGCAGCTTGAGTAATAGCAATGAAAAGCCAGAAATTCAGGCTCCTGCTTCTGATTATTATTATCGTGTTGACCGCGTCAGTTACGATGATGGTGCTCCATGGCCTACCCAGGCTGACGGCAAGGGTAGTTCTCTTACCCGTATTGACTTCTCGACCTATGCCAATGACCCGGCAAACTGGTCAGCCGCAACGCCAACCCCGGGCAGCTAGCAGAATTATATTGCCTCCTGTAACCGTGAACGGTTACTATTTTTTTGGAGAAAAAAAGTTGATAGTATGATAATATGAGTCCTATCGAGATGGGAAGATCTGTCACTATTATATAGATATGATTAACCCTATGGAGAATTTATGAACAAGAGCTCTATTGTCAGGAATGTATTGTTTACTGCTGGTTCTGCTTGTATAGTGTCAAATGCATATGCCGCAGGTCCTTCTGCGTCAAAGATAGCAGACGCAGGTAGTATTATTAATGATCGCCCTAATATTATCTTTATTATGGCCGATGATATGGGTTACGGCGACTTGAGTTGCTTTAACCCTGAATCGAAGATCAAAACGCCAAATATGGATAAACTGGCCGCCGATGGTATGCGTTTTACTAATGCTCACAGTCCTTCAGCGGTTTGTACACCTACTCGCTATGGCGTCCTTACCGGCAGATATTGCTGGCGGACCAGCCTGAAAAAAGGGGTGCTTGGTGGCTATAGCAAGCTTCTTATAGAAAAGGACAGGCTCACTGTCGCTTCTATGCTCAAAGATAAGGGCTATCATACTGCCTGTGTTGGTAAATGGCATCTGGGTCTGACAGATACCGATCCCGTTGATTTCTCAAAGTCGCTCAGACCCGGCCCTAATGAGGTTGGTTTTGATTATTGGTATGGTATTCCAGCTTCCCTTGATATGGCACCATATTGCTTCATCGAAAATGGTTTACCGACAGAACCGCTCTCATCTAAGCTCCCCGGCGATACGCTGCCTCGATTTTATCGTGAAGGTGATGCCTCACCTGGCTTTGCCGTTGATGATGTTATGCCCAATATTACCGCTAAAGCCTGTGCTTTTATAAATAAGCAGGCAGCCAATAACTCACAAGAGCCTTTTTTCCTGTATTTCCCGCTTACCGCACCTCATACTCCATGGGTGCCGCTGCCAGAATATGAAAAAATGAGCAAAGCGGGCGTCTATGGCGATTTTGTCGCCCAGGTGGATAGTACCGTAGGGGCGATACTCGATACGCTAAAGACCAATGGACTAGACGATAATACCATTGTTATTCTCACCAGCGATAATGGCTCGTACCTGAAAGGGATTGGTGATCATAATAATGGCGTATCAAAAGAAGGAGAGTATAATTTCGGCCATGATTCCAATTATATCTTCAGAGGCCAGAAATCTGATGCCTGGGATGGCGGCCACCATGTACCTTATATCGTTTGCTGGCCGGGAGTTGTTGCTGCTGGTTCAGAGTCTGCTCAGACTGTCAGTCTGGTCGACCTGACCGCAACCTGTGCCGATATTGTCGGCTATGATCTGCCCGATACTGCCGCTGAAGACAGCTATAGCATTTTACCTGTCTTGCAGGCTAAAACGTTAGCCGGCCCGCTACGTGAGGCTACCGTATACCACTCTGTTAATGGTGAGTTTGCTATCCAGAAGGGCAAATGGAAGTATATCGACTGTGTCGGTTCCGGCGGCTGGTCTGGTAAAGGCGACGGCTTGCCCGCTCAGCTTTATAATACCGCTGCTGACCCCAGCGAGAAAAATAACCTGTACAAAAACAAGCAGTATCAAGCGAAAGTAAAAGAGCTTAAACAACTGCTGAAGAAGTATAAGAGTCAGGGCCATAGCCGACCAATGTAAGTGTTGTATTCATATATAAAAATACCCGGACAGGATAAGATATTCTGCCCGGGTATTTTCTTTTCTAAATAGCAGAGTTTGCTCTGCGTCGCTTTCAGCTGAGTTTATTTGGCCTTGACCTTTATGAACTGAACTGACATTGCAGGTACTTCATACTTGAACTTTTTACCTGCCTTGATCTTACTGTACTCAGTCTTGATATTTTCCGGTGCAGACAGATCATTCTTATCGTTAGCCTCACCGCTTACTACCATCAGCTGAGCTTCTGGCCTGACCTTTGACACGCCGTCAAGGAAGATAGTCGCATTGATAGCTTTATCTGATGGGTTAACCAGTTTCACGATCACTTCATTGCTATCCTTGTCATAGGTTGATGATACACTCACTGTCGGCTCAGGTGAGCTATAGTCGTGGATAAGTTCATCGTTCAGATAACATTTGATATTACCCGGTGTCAGAACAACCTTCATAGTATACCACTTGTTATTTTCGATAGAACCGCGTTTCTGTACCATTACAGACTTAGCGCCGTTAACTGTTTTTTCAATAGCGTGCTGTGTATTGTTCCAGCCGCCGACATTCCACCAGTAGTAGTTATTATCATCTGTACTGCCAAATACCAGCATAAAGCCTTCAACACCGCCGGTCTTCTTAGCCTTTACTGTATAGGTAACCTTGTTACCCTCGTACTTGGTTTCGCCAAAGCATATTGCTGGCTGCTGATTGGTATCTAGCTGGGCATAGTTTCCATTCTTCATCTGGAAATCGCCTCTTACCGCTTTCCAGTCTGCCGGGTTAAGCTTCTTGCCGTTAACCTTGGCTTCGGCCACTTCTATAGAAGTACTCCATGTTGCTATACCAACACCGCCAGCGATGGTAGGCTCTTTTACTGCGGCTGGTTCCTTTTTCTGCTCTACGCTATTACTGAGGTATACGTCACCCTGATTACGGCTGAACAACTGCTGAACATAGTAATTAGGTGTTTTTACAACTGTGCGTTTATCGAACCAGATCATATTGGCCGCCATCCACTGAGTATGGCCGTAGCGGGCAAAGAGTGGGGCGTAACAGGCCATGTCAACGATATCGCCGTTTCTTTCAACTCCAGTCAAAAATGCCGCTTCTGATACTGCATTGAACAGGGCGTTGCCTTCTGAGGCATATTCACCGACAAATATCTTAGGGGCACTGCGATCAAAATCATCGAAACGATTCTGGTTGGCTAGGTACCACTGTGGAGGCATATAATAATGCTCGTCTGAGCTGTACACCTTTTCTTCTGTCATAAGGTCGTATATTGGTATCCCTGCACCAAGGCCGGAAGTTCCAACGATATGTATTTCTGGATATGCTTCGCGAACCGCATCAACAAAGTAAGGGAAGCGTTCACGCATCTCAGGTGTGTCATGCTCTTCGTTACCTAGACATAGATACTTCAGATTAAATGGTTCAGGGTGTCCCATCTGGGCACGCAAATTACCCCATTTAGTACCCAGTGGCCCGTTTGCAAATTCAATAAGATCAGTTGCATCGTCTATCCATGGCTGAAGTTCACCTAATGGCACACACTCGAATGGCTCGTTAAAACCGCAGGATACGCCTATTGGCACTACCGGCAATGGCTCAGCGCCAATATCTTCACAGAGTAGGAAGTATTCATAGAAGCCCAGACCGTATGTCTGATGGTATGTCCAGCGGTTCCAGTTGCCTCTGCGTTCTGCAACGTCGCCAACTGAATCTTTCCAGCGGTAAGCGTTTTGCAGGCTATGTCCATGGGCTATACAGCCACCTGGAAAACGGAAAAACTTAGGTTGCAAGTCTTCAAGAGCCTGTGCCAGATCTTTTCTCAGACCGTTTTTACGACCCTTAAATGTATCCTGTGGAAATAGTGATACCATATCAACGTAAAACGTACCGTTTTCTGTAGTTGTTATTGCAAGTTTTGCATTATCCACTGTTTTACTGGATTTTATCACACTTGTCAGCTTCTTCCAGTTTGGCTCAATACCGTTTATTGTTGTTGAACCACATTCACTGCCATTTTCATCAACCAGACTCACCTTGAGAGTGCTTATGCCTCGTCTGCCGTCACGGCGAGCGTGAATCGAGAAATCGTAGCTTGCTCCTGCGTCTAGATTGATCCCGTCATAGCCGCTATTGCTAAAACCGCTGCCATCACCAGCATTCCTTACCCTTACTGTCATATAGTTAGGGTTATTTCTGTTCAACGGCACCATTTTATCTATGGCCAACTCAACATTGCCACCCTGAGCTTCTACCTTTTCCCATGCGTACAGTGGGTGGTATTGCTGACCTCCCAAAACAGGGTAATACTCAAAGGAGCGATTTTGGACCAACTCGGCATACAAGCCGCCATCAGCGGCAAAGTTAATATCTTCAAAGAAGATACCGTATAGTACCGGGCTGATTTCTACTGTTGGTTCGTTACAGGCTACGTGAACGTCAACGCTTGCGGCTATAGCTCCTGTCGAAATTGACATAAGTGGAATTATCGCAGAACATAACAGCTTAGAGATTTTCTTCATTACAATTTTACCTTTCTTCAATAATCAATAGTTGCCAATGGAAGGAAAATAAGAAACCTGATTTGGTTTTCCTATATTTTTTATTACATTAAAACTGGCCTCTAAAGTCAAGGTGTTTTCCTAATGTGGAACTTCTAAATCGGGTTTGATTAGCTGGAATTTTCAAATCTTCACCATAAAAGGTTGTTTCTTATCCCTAATGCGTTTTTCGCTGCATTTCTTGTTAATATAGGAGGTTTAGTCCCTGTTTGTAGCCAACTGCTCCATAAATCTTAATAAGTAGATAGATATTGCTGTTTTATGCGCAAATTGGTTACGGTTTGTTTTTGGTTAACAGAATAATGTTATTATTATATAATATTTTTCTTTTACGGTATAACTTTTAACAACATTTATGAAAGGAAGAATTTGATGAAAAGGATTAAGTTACTGTGTCTTACCTTGGCTCTGATGTTTATCTCTGCTGCTGGTCTTTTTGCCCAGGACGTTGACAAGGATCAGTATCATAATGGTAAGCTGCGGATGGTAATTGTCGGCTCTTCTGTTGCTTATGGCAGTGGTGCAGACGAGGGTAAAGGCTGGTCCAGACTTCTTGAGAGTAAACTGGAATCTACCGGACATTGGGAAGTGATAAATAAATCTATCGGTGGTAATCGTACTTCTGATGTTTTAGGAAGATTAGATCGTGACGTATTGGCTTTTGAGCCGGATGTGGTTGTCATCGGTCTGTCTCTGGCAAACGAAGGTTTTGGCGGCAATGGCGATCTTCAGGCTATTTATACCAGCTTCAATATGGGAATGAAGAAGATCGTTCAGGTTTTGCAGGCCAATAATATTGTGCCGGTTGTTGCCAATTGTTATGCAAATTCAAATTTTGGCCCGGATAAATATCGCTACACTAGGCAGATGAATTTTGAGATCAATAACTGGCCGATTGCCAGTATAAACCTGCTCTCAGCTATTGATAATGGTAAAGGACAGTGGAGTCAGGGCCATTTCCAGGATGCTGGTCATCCGAACAATACCGGGCATAGCGAAATGTACTATAATATCCCGGTTTCAATGTTTGATACGCTCATCGGCAGCCCGCTGTGTGATGCTGCTGATTCCGATGCAGCCATTGCATTAGATGGTACAGCTGCTTCTGCTCCGCTGGTATGCTCTATTGCTAATGAGATGCACTCCTGTACTGTTGCTTTCGAGTTCAAGCCAAATGTTATTGTAGCTGGCCCGATTGCCGCTCTTGGTAGTGATTCTGCTATAGTGGTTAACGAAAACGGACAGCTAGAATATGTTTCCGGCGAAAATAAGATTACCTCTGCAACTACCATTGAAGTTGGTAATACATACCATATTGCTATAGCTAGAGCCTATAATGAGACTTTTGCTGAGCTCTATGTCAATGGTGAATGTATCGGTAAATGCTCGCAGCCGGCAGCAGCCGTATCTTCAGTTCTTCTTGGCGGCAGCAGCCAGCAGGCCTATGGCAATGCCCAGTATAAAGACCTGCTGATCTATCGTGGTGCTCTTAACCCTGACGAAATGAAATACATCTTTGAAGGTGGGCTACTGAAGTCCAGTATTCAGCTGTATTCACCTCTCTATGACATTATCGTAGAAAAAGGCTCCCGTATGATCAATCTTGCACCTAGCAGCAGTTATGTAATAATAAATGATGACACTTGTAGTCATGTAAGCAAGTTCTGATTATCACTTATATGAAGTATAACGCAAAAGGCCCGACGTTCTGTTCGGGCCTTTTGTATTTTAAACTGTATCTGTTTTCTATATCCTAGCCTATTTTTTCAAAGGCCAGTTTATAAAACTCTCTACCTTCTTTCATGTATTTTCTCTCATAGTTTGTACCCACTATTTCACCTTCGCGTGCTGAGTCAAGTTTAGGGAACTTAACTTTCTTGAATAATGGTGTGATATTGCTATTGGCAAAGAACATCGCCTTAGTCCATTCGAAATATCCCAGGTGGTCGGTAGTGAACAGTAGTTTGCCGCCGGGAACAAGTACTCTGTGGACATTCTTTATATTACTTTCAACAAAGAATCGTCTCTTGTTCTGTCTGTTCTTTGGCCATGGGTCAGGAAAGAAAATGTTAAATTGGGTAACTGATTCCGATTTTACGTATTTCTCCAGAAAGTCCGCAGCGTCGGTGCGTAAAACCCTTACATTAGTCAGATCTTCGCGGACCGCACGGTCAACAAAGTGTCTATAAAACTTATGTGCCCATTCTATGCCAAGAAAATTAATATCTTTATGCTTTTTCGCCATGCTGCGAATGTATATCCCCTTGCCCGAGCCGACCTCCAGCTGAAGGGGCTTGACGCTAGGGAATAATTCCTGTAAGTCGGTGTCTTTACTTACTTTATCTAATTCTACTATTATGTCTTTGGTACTGAGGCTCAATGTTATCTCCTGATTTAACCTGCTCTTAATACTGTAGCCGAGCGAATATATTATAATATTTTTCACTTTCAGGCAAGTCTTCAGGTTGCCGATTGTCGCATATGGTCAGTACAATCTTGCAAAAGAGGAAGAATAAAGGTGACCTCTAATAATTGCTTTCGAGGCGAAAACGAGGATTGTTTTTTACTGACAAGGAACGAAGAACGGGCATATTGGCCCCGAAGTACATCGGGGTTCACGTTTTTTCGTGACGCAGCTCAGGAAAAATCAAGACCGTTTGTAGCCCGGAATGAATTTTTCGAGGTTGCCTAAAGTATTTACACGCCTGCCGATTTTACTGATTTTG
This sequence comes from Sedimentisphaerales bacterium, assembly GCA_963667715.1. GTDB lineage: Bacteria > Planctomycetota > Phycisphaerae > Sedimentisphaerales > SM23-30 > JAFGDI01. The sequence continues at coordinate 1,495,108 of OY763926.1, forward strand.
TACTTCAGTCGCAATATGTATTAGCCGAAGACAGAAAAAGCTAAGGCATTAATTGTGTAAGACCAAATGTTGAGAATATAATATGGCAAAGTTTTTTGACAAGCTTGGTTCTGCGGTTCTGTTGGATATAGATACGCAGCATGATATGCTGCCTTCTTTGGCTTCAGAACGTAAAGAATTACTACTGAAGTGGAGAAGGGTAATGGCCTGGAGTCGTCGGCATCGTATGCCGGTTATCTCACTGGCTCTGACCAGTCGTGAAGACGATAATATCCTCGGACAGCAGATGTGTGTAGAGAATACGCCCGGCCACGATAAGGTCGGCTATACCGTTCTGGCTAACAGACGCTGCTATGATGCTGAACATTGTCTGGATCTGCCTTCAGATATACTCCAAAAGTATAGACAGGTAGTCTTTGAACGTCGGGAATTCGACCCGTTTCTCTGTGATCGGTTCGAGCGTCTGGCCAATAATTTCCCATATGACCATTACATTATTTTTGGCGGTGCGTTTGAAGCTTCTATTAAGCTGGTTGGCCTTGGCTTGATCAGTCGCCATAAAAAAGTGACTATTATCCAGGATGCCGTTTCCAGTATTTTTGATAGTGAATATGACTATGTTCAGAAAAAGCTGGAAGCTAAAGGTGCTGTTATGGAAACTGTCGATTCTATTACCGCAAAGTATCCAAATGGCAAGCCGGTAAAACGCCAGGAGAAGCCAGCTCCGACATATACACCGACTCCATCTGTAATTAGACAATAGCAGTCTAATGGCTGATATAAAGAATTCTGTTGAGTAGAAAAAGCCCTTTTTGTAATAATAAAACAAAAAGGGCTTATTTATTGCACCAGCTTCTTACCTGGGAGTAATAATTATGGCGCAGTTTTTAGCCAATTGGTTGCCAGGGTGGCAAAGTCCAGTAGATTGACTATGCCATTTCTGTCTATATCGCCTGGTATCGGTTCGTCAATATAGGCAGGGACATTGGTTGATATTTCAAATGATAGATCCCACAGCCATTCTTGGTTGATTATCACCCATGAACCTTCCGGCGATGCCATGCTCTTAGGTTTTGGCGGCCAGATATCTGTACCATCTTCATTATATGCATAAAAGATTCTATATGCCGGATCGTTGAATTTATGTGGCCTGGTCTTCCATCCCCATGGATACTTGATCTCATCTATATTGTCAGGATATATAGCCGCAATACTCAGCCAGTAAACATTTTCTCCCGGCTTCTGATAGAACCAGTCTGGCTCGCTCAATAGCTGATTGAATTGGAAACATGCCTCGTTTTTGTATTGCTCTATTCCTTCCGGATGCTTGTCAAAACCAGCAAAGTTCCATGTCCAGTTTGTGCATTTATGCTCCCATACCATCTTCCCCGGCATACTCCAGTTTGATGGGTCGTCCGGATCTGGGTCTGGGATATCAGTCCAGATCGCTATATGGAATGCCTCTGGAAGGATAGGGGGCTGGGTGGATTCGTTCCAGCCAATAAATGAGCCCCACCAGTGGAAATCCGTGATTGGCCGATCATCTTTACATAGAAAATCGTCAGCCATGATCGGTCTTTCGTTTGGATGGTAAATACTCTTTTCGTCCCAGCCATATATCCAGCCCGGCTCATCTGCCAGCTCAACTGCCGGCTGGCTGTATTTGATATAATAGCCCTTATTGGCAATTGGTTTCTTGGGTAATACCATAAGGTCTTTCCAGTAATTCCAAATCCTGCCAATATTTACTCCGTCAGGAGGTATTGGGGTAGGGCCTCCCACCCAGACAGCGTTTTCGTCTACTATAAAGTCAACCACCTGTGTTATGTCAAAGGCAGCAGCAGACATAAAGCTGCTTGCCGGCGGGTTGGTTGCACCTATACCCATCATGCTGGTGTCGATTGTTATTTGTGTGGCTACATTTGATGGAAGATCTCCCGGGTTTGGCCCGCAATTCCAGTACCAGCTGCGAATATTATTGTTTATATCTCTCATTCCAAAAGATACCTGAGTGATTTGTCCCGATTGCCCCCATGTTGGCGGAAAAACAGTTATTTGGATTGTTTTGTTGCTAAGGTCAGGATCTTGTCCATAAGCGAATACCCACGCACTTGCATACCTGCCCGGTTCTAGTTGGTCTGAACCCCATGTCATAACCAGCCCAGGGCCAGGTTCTTCCATTGGAGGCTCACTGCCCAGACCAATGCGAGATGCTCGCAGGTCTTCCATAGCCATATCAAGTTCATAGAAACTGGTTTCCGGGTAAGGCTCGCCTTCCACTATGTATTCGCTGCTTGTCCAGCCCTTTTGATATTCCAGCCATTCATTAGCCCTTAGTGGGCGAATGTAGTTATAACCTTCTATCGGGTGAAGGACTCTGTCCCATTGGTCGTAAGTGCTTATTGCCGCATAAGGGCCGGCAATAGCCAAGGTTGTTATGGTGCTAAAAAGAAGTAAAAAAAAGATGGTTTTTTTCATGATGCAGCTCCTTAATAATAAGTATGGGGCAAAATTGCCCTTTTAGTTAAATGGCTACAAGCCAGTTGATTAGATTTGTTGCATGTCTGGCTATTATTAAGTATAGGTGAGCTGTGTGTTCTTTGACAAGTTAGGTAAAGTGTTTTTTTGTTGACAGTTTTTTAGGTTGACGCCGCGCAAAAAAAGGCCTGTCAAATGACAGGCCAGACCTCGATCTCCTTTTTCTAAAACCTTTCAAAACTGTTCTAGAAAAAAACAGCTACCCAATAATACAAACAACGTAATACAGGCATCTGCGTATATTCAAATCCTCTCCTAAGATTCTTTGCTTCAATTTAAAATACGTAAATTAGAAAAAAACGAAAAATTAAAAAGTCATCAGAAAAAATCAGATTCTCTTTCAGAGATTTTATATTAACAAAAACAATGTATTATTGTCAAGAAACAAAATAGTAAAAAACACAAGAATTGAAAAAATTTGTCAATTTAAAATATTCTGTTATTACCGACTCACTAGTAATATATCTTTACTAATGTCAGGCCAACCCCCGGAGCTGGCTGAGGACAAAATCGACTATCTTTGGCATTTAGGATTAAGTCGATATATGATAAGTCTTTATGGCCTAGACCAACCTCAACCAGGGCTGCTGTTAGTGAGCGGATCATAAGATAAATAAAATTATCACCCCGAAAGTGCAGCTCAATATCACTGCCAATTACCTTTATTGTGCATTCGGTTATAGTGCGTACACAATCTTTTCTGCGATCTTTACTCTGGCGTATTCCCCTGAAATCATGGGTTCCGACCAGCTTATTGGCCGCCGCCTGCATCTGTCCTGGCTCTAGCTTTTCTGTAATATGCCAACATCTGCTTTCTTTAGGGCAGGTATCCGCAGTTGAAATCTTATATCGGTAATGTTTGCCAAGATTGCCGCCGATCGGGTCAAAGCCCCGTGGAGCTGATTCTATTGATAGTATCCGTATGTCTGCTGGCAGCAGGGCGTTTGCCTGTTCTAGAAATTCTTCTGCTTTAATATTGCTGCGTATTACCATAGCCGCTACCTGCCCATCAGCACTAACCCCCGCATCAGTCCAGCTTGCCGCGTGCAGGTTCACTTTCAAGCCAGTCATTTCCCTTAGCGTATCTTCTATTATCTGCTGTAGCGTTTGGCTTTCATGTTGTTGGCGACGCCAGCCGGAATAGTTTCGACCGTCGTACTGGATAGTTGCTATGTATGTCTTTCTTTCCATAGTTGCCTAATACTTGGTCATAGCTCCTGGCCACAGCAATATCCGCTGGACCATGCCCATTGCAGGTTATAGCCGCCCAGTTTGCCGTTAACATCAATAACCTCACCGATAAAGTGCAGTCCCGGCACGCTTTTAGATTCAAATGTTTTGGAAGATAACTCTTCACAGCTTACTCCGCCGCGTGTAGCTTCTGCACGTCTCATCCCTGCGGTAGCTGACGGCTCAAATCCCCAGTTATTGATCGAATTCACAGCTTGTTCAATTTGCTCGCTGCTTAGATTCGCTACCGCGGTATCGGGCCAGTAGCGTTCCTGCCATATGCGAATAAACTTCTGAGGCAGTTTACCCCAAAGTAGCTTGTTTATTGTTGTACTGCCTGCATTTATGCGTGCCTGCTCTATCTTCTGGGCCATGTCAGTTTCCGGCAGGAAGTTAATATATATTATCTCTCCCTTATGCCACAGGTTTGATATCTGCAAAATTGACGGCCCGCTTAGCCCGGTGTGAGTGAAAAGCAGTTCTTCACTAAATGATATTTGTTTACAGCTTACTTTGGTGTCTATGGCATTTCCCGAAAGCTGGCCCATATGTTCTAGGTCGTCTTTATTGTATAGCAGGGGGACAAGTGCCGGCTCTGGCGGTAGTATCTTCAGCTCAAACTTACGTGCTATCGCGTAACCTTCTTCACCAGCACCACATTGTGGCCAGGCACTGCCGCCGCAGGCTATAACAACCTTACTACAGCTATACTCTGTGCTGTTAGAAATGACAGTATAACCACTGTCCGATTTGCATACATTGCTTACTTGGCTGTTGCAGTTGATCGTCACCTTATTGGTTCGGCAAAGCTCTTCCAGCATACTTACTATTTCGCCTGCCGAATGCTGGCAGAACAGTCTGCCGTGAGCTCTTTCTTCCCAATCGATATTATGATCGTCCAGCATACCGATAAAATCCCATTGACTAAATCTCGCCAGGGCAGACTTTACAAAGTGCTTATTAGAGCAGAAGAGGTCGTCAGCACCACAATCCATATTGGTGAAATTGCATTTACCTCCGCCGCTGATGGCTATCTTACCACCAACTCGCCGACCCTTCTCAAGTATAAGAACACTCTTGCCGCGGCTGCCGGCACTATAGCCGCACATCAGGCCTGCTGCGCCGCCGCCGATTATTATTATGTCGTAATGTATATCATTGTGCATCGGTTTATTATATCGTAACGCAGCATCTAAGACAAGTAGCTGGAATTTGTACTAGTATCCATCAACTTTGTAGTCCGTATGAATTTTTAGAGGTTCCCTTAATTCGCTATCCTGATTATCATCTTCTTATCCTCTAATCCCTGCAAAAAATATTCTTAATGTAATCATCTCAAACCAACCTCAAATCGCCAACCATGTCTTTGCGACTTCGCGCTTTTGCGTTAAATTCTTAATTCTCTTCTTATATAAAACTATTGGTTGCGGCTCTACCGATCTAAGGATATTATGCTTGTTATGTTATTTTGGGTAAAAAAAACCTGTAACAAAATATCGTATGCTACAGGTAGTGTTTTTATTTCTTTGGTATTGGCAGGTCGAGCTCTTTAAGAACCTTTTTCATATCATCCCACACTTTACCACGCGTCTCTGGCGTGTAGTTTCTTAATAGGTAGGCAGGGTGATAGGTGGCCGCCAGTTTGATCGGTTTATTCAAGCCTGCCGGGTGGTAATTATGCATTTTGCCGCGAAGCTGGCCGATTGGAGTTTTCGTCTCCAGCAGTGTATGGGCAGCATGGGTACCGAGTGCAACAATAACTGTAGGGTCAAGCGTATTAAGCTGTTCGTATAGAAAATGACTGCACGCTGCCACTTCGCTGGCTTGCGGGTCTCTATTTCCCGGTGGCCGGCACTTGAGGATATTGCATATGAATACATCGTCGCGTGACAGTCCCATCGCATCAATTATCTTATCGAGCAGCTTGCCGGCCCGTCCGACAAAAGGGCGACCTTGCTCATCTTCACTTTGGCCCGGCGCCTCACCGACAAATACCAGTTTTGCCTTTGGATTGCCTTCGCCTGGAACGGTATTGATCCTGCTTTGTGCCAGTGTGCATTCCTGACAGTTTGCTATCTGAGCGGCGATTTCCTTTAATTGCTGTTTCTTTGCCATTATTTCTTTTACTTTCTCGGTCATAAACGCCGGCTCTTCTACCGATTCGATAGGCGATGGCGTATCGACGGCGTCAACTGCTTGAGCTGGTTCTGGTACTGATACGGCTCCAGGGCTGGCTTGTGGAATATCCGCAATAGCCTTATCCTGACCTTTAGGCAGCCATTTCCCGCCTAATGCCATATCGCTTTTTAGCTGTTCACGTATCGTATATATTAATTTGTCACGTTCACTTGTCATGATATATTGTAATTACTAATTGCTAACTTCTAGATCCTAAATTCTAAAATTAGTCTTTTTTAATTGCAGAGGCAAAGCCAAATACGTTCAGGTCTTCGTCTTCTGTTGCTCCTTTAAGGTGTTTTTTGACAAACGATTTGTCGATCTTGTATTGCTTCTCGCAATGGTCCGGAGCGTTAAAGCTTATCTCTTCCAGTACTTTTTCTATTACCGCATACAAGCGTCTGGCTCCGATATTCTGCTGGTTACGATTGATATCGTAAGCGATGCGTGCCATTTCCTTTATCCCGCATTCAGTAAATTCCAGCTCAACACCTTCAGTTTTTAGTAGGGCGACCTGTTGTTCTGTTAGCGAGTTCTTAGGTTCGGTAAGAATACGTGCAAACTCAGCTTCGCCCAGATCTTTTAGCTTAACCCGGATCGGGAAGCGACCTTGCAGCTCCGGCATCATGTCAGACGGCTTATTCTTGCTAAATGCTCCCGCGGCAATAAAGAGTATATGGTCGGTCTTTACCATGCCGTGTTTTGTATTCACTGCACAGCCTTCAACCAGCGGCAGCAGGTCTCGCTGGACTCCCTCTCGAGATACTTCGCCCCCGTGCATACTGCTCGAGCAGAGCTTATCTATCTCGTCGAGGAAGATAATACCAGATTGCTCAGCTCGTTCCAATGCCAGTTCGAGCATCTTATCCTTATCGATAAGTTTTTCCATCTCCTGATTTCTCAGAATATTCCTGGCGACAGAGACCTTGGTCTTTTTCATACTTCTGGTTTTAGGTGACAGTTGATCCATCATATCCTGGATCTGTGGCTCGAGCTGGTCCATGCCGATATTGCTGAATATGCTGATCGGGGATTGACCTTTTTTGTCAACTGGTATCTCTATCTCACGATCTTCCAGTTCTCCGTTTTTGAGCTGTTCCCGTAGTTTGGCCAGATTGCGTTCGTATCGTTCGTCTAGTGTGGTTAGTTCTTCGGCACTAGCTCCTGCAACTGGTATCGGGGCGGGCAAAAGCTTATCAAGTATAGCATTTTCAACTGCCGCATCAGCTTTTTCCTCGTGCGTTACGCTCATCTCTTCGCGTACCAGACGGATCGAGCGTTCCACGAGGTCACGAACCATGCTCTCGACATCTTTTCCTACATAGCCAACTTCAGTAAATTTCGTTGCTTCGATCTTAACAAACGGCGCACCGACCATTTTTGCCAGTCTGCGTGCTATTTCTGTTTTACCAACTCCGGTAGGGCCTGCCATAACGATGTTTTTAGGGGCAACTTCGTTTCGTATCTCTTCTGGCAGGCTTTGGCGACGGCGACGATTGCGGATTGCGATCGCTACCGCTCGTTTTGCGTCATATTGGCCGATTATATGCTTGTCCAGTTCGGCTACTATTTCAGTTGGTGTTAGGTTATTAGTATCTTTTTCCATATATATTTACTCGATAGTAGTTTATGTCAGGTATATATCTTTCGATATTATAATTATTTATGCTATTTTGCAGTGTTAGTCCACAAACTGTATTATTTTATAAGCAATTGCCCTCAATTGCAAGCGACCATATGCAAGCTCAGTACAATCGCAAAGAAATATAATTAACGGGATACCGACCTTTACCTTGTTTTAAGAGCAATTGTTATACAATATTATTCCCACGCAATTGGGGAAAAGTTTTATCTTTACTGTTTGGCGTATCTTGTCACAAACTGCCGTAGAAATCCAGCCCGTATTCGGGCGGTTATCCAGTCTAAAAAACACACGCTATTGCCCATATGCGAGCTGGCTTGTATTTCAGGTCTTATATCATTATAAACGCAAAAAGGCAGCTCAGGTCGTGCCTGCCGCTGCCTCTTTGGTATTATGAAAGGGGGGATTAATGGTTTATATGCCTTTTTTCGCCTGATCTGTCAGGAAACTGTCAGTGCAGTCTCTCTGGGCGGTATATCCTTTCAGTGGGATAATATTTTCGTGGATAGTGTCCAGAAAATCAGATGGATATGGGAAGAAAGAGTCTTCGATCTCATCTGGTGGTGTTATCCAGTTTTTGGCACCAAGTACCACAGGTGGTGCGTCCAGTTCGTCAAAGGCCATCCGAGAGATATTGGAGGCCATGGTGTGCAGGAAACTTCCACGTTCGCAGGCGTCAGAAGCCAGCAGTATCTTGCGGGTCTTCTTGACAGAAGTGATCACCTTTTCGTAGTTAAATGGCACCAGGCTGCGGGCATCGATCACTTCACAGTTCAGCCCGTATTTTTCTTCAAGCTCTTTAGCTGCCTCCAGTGCCCGGTACAGTGTAGCACCGATGGTGAGTATGGTCAGGTCGCTGCCTTCCTTACGGATCGTCGGTTCGCCAAACTCGACAGAATATGACTCAGCGGGTACACCGCCGGATACAAATTCTTCTGCTGTGCCGTAGAGACGCTGGCTTTCGAAGAAGATCACTGGATCTGTTCCGGTAAGTGCATTCTTTAGCATACCCTTGGCGTCATATGGTGTAGCAGGAAATACAACCTTCAGCCCCGGTATATGAGTACAGAGTGAGGTCCAGTCCTGACTGTGCTGGGCACCGTATTTACTGCCGACCGATACGCGTACAACAACCGGCATCTTTAATACACCGCCGCTCATAGACTGCCATTTGCATAGCTGGTTGAACAGTTCATCGCCAGCACGTCCCATGAAGTCGCAGTACATAAGCTCAACTAAAGCACGTCCGCCTTCCAGGCCGTATCCTACCGCAGTGCCGACAATGGCGGCTTCTGAAATAGGGGAGTTAAATAGTCTGTGATATGGCAGACATTCTGTAAGCCCGCGATATACAGCAAAAGCTCCGCCCCAGTCGCGGTTTTCTTCGCCATAGGCTACCAGAGTCGAGTCTGTATAAAATGCGTCAAAAACTGCTTCAAAGATAGCGTCACGAATACCGATACAGCGGGTGTCTTTCAGGCGAGTACCGTTTTCGTCAAAGGCGCTCCGGCTCCTGCCTGCAAGACTCTTAACCCGTGGGTTGTCCTCTTTTGCCATAAGTGTTACCGGCTGACGTTCAGGGTCAAGGTTCTCGATCTCCTGATTTGAGTACATAGTCTGCTGTAATAGACAGTTTGCCTTTTTGAGATCAGCCCTTGGCGAGATAGTCATATCCGCAGCCTTGGTCAGGGCCTTCACCATGAGCTCTTCAGCACGTGCGTGGGTCGCGTCAATAGTGTCCTGTTTGCACACTTTCGCCTTAATGAGCGAGGTAGCAAAGTTTTCGATCGGGTCGTGCTGCTGCCATGCTTCGATCTCGGTCTTTTCGCGGTAGCTGCTCTGATCTGATGGCGAGTGGCCGCTGTAGCGGTATGTCATAGTGTCCATCAGTACCGGCCCGTTTCCGCTTGCCAGGATCTCACGTTTACGCAAAATAGCGTCAGCAACGGCAAGCGGATTATAGCCGTCGACTCTTTCTGAGTGCATCTGTTCTGGGTTGATACCAGCACCAAGTCTTGCCAGAATATTGAAGCCCATGGTCTCGCCTACTGTCTGGCCGCCCATGCCGTAGAAATTATTAAAGAAGTTGATAATAAGCGGCAGTCCGCCGTTGTATCCTTCTTCCCAGAGCTGTTTGAACTGGTCCATAGTGGCAAAACATAGCCCTTCCCAAACAGGCCCGCAGCCGCTGGAGGCGTCGCCAATATTACCGATAACGATTCCTGGTTTCTGATTGCACTTTTTGAACAGGGCCGCACCAACAGAAATATCGCCAGAGCCTCCAACAATGGCATTATTCGGATAGACACCAAACGGCGGGAAGAAAGCGTGCATAGAGCCGCCCATGCCCTTATTGAAGCCGTTTTCTCTGCCGAATATCTCTGCTAGAGTTCCGTAGAGCAGAAAATCGATCGCCAGGTCTTTTACATCACCGGTAGCGTCCTTTTCAACCACTCTCAGGCAGCTGCCGCCGAAGTAGTTTTCCATGATCTCCATGAGTTCTTGTTCGCTGAGTTTTTCAATCGCAGAAAGACTCTTGGCGAGGATCTCGCTATGGCTTCTGTGACTGCCATAGATATGGTCATCTGTGCCCAGGTGATATGCCTGTCCGACTGCCGCTGCTTCCTGTCCGATCGACAGGTGGGCAGGGCCGTTGTGCATATATTCGATACCCTTGAAGTTGCCGCGCAGTTTTATCTCATTGAGCATATTTTCGAATGTACGGCAATATGTCATGTCACGCTGTATGCGGATCATATCGTCCGCAGAATAGCGTTTAAGCTCGTCCTTTATACTTTTCTTGTATTGATTTACTGGAATAGGCGTAAACTCAACGTATGAGCTCTTACGAGCCTTCTCCGGGCAAATGTTCATATTCTTTGGCATTTCTAGATCTCTCCTGGTCGGTCGGTTTCCTGATTAGTTCTTTTATTTATCTGTTTCCGGAGAAGTCGGTGAATAGTTCCCCGGATGTGTCACTTTTATTTTATTATCCTCGAAAAATTGACACCATTGTTCGGAAGGCTCTTTTTCGGTGATGATAGTAGATATAGCGTTAAAATCTGTTATCTTATAAAGTGATGGCTGGTCAAATTTACTACTGTCTGCGATCAAAATGCACTCTTTTGCATTTTTAGCAACAATACTTAATACATGTGCACTTTCAATATCGACAGAGGTTAGCCCAAAGTCCATACTGATACCATCAGTACCCAAAAACGCACGATACCCTCTTAGTCTCTCCAGTGACTCCAGTGCCATCGGCCCAACGGTATCCATTCTGTCTGGTCGATACTGTCCTCCAAGTATCAATACATTCAAACCTGGTATACGTAGTTCCTGTGCTGTTCTGACAGAGTTTAGTATTATAGTCATACTGCGTTTCGAGCGAAGTGACGATGTCATCTGGAAACATGTTGTACCTGAGTCCAGAAATATCTGGTCGCCGTCATTAATGATTGATGTCGCCAATTCAGCAATTTTACCTTTGGCTTCAACATTTCTCAGCGACTTGGATATAAAGGAATAGTCACTATTGAATATTACCTTTGCCCCGCCGTGAGTTAGTTCAATATGTCCATCTGCCGCAAGGCCCTGCAAGTCTCTGCGTATCGTAGCCTCAGATACGCCCAGGTCATCAGACAGAGCCTTTACCAGCACGTGACCACTGCGATATGCTATTGCGAGTATTTCTTCTCTTCTTTTTTGTATTGTCTGGATCATATATACTTACCTTTAAAGTTGGGATTTCAACGCTTTACTCAAAGTATGTTATAATAAACCTCCATCTAATGCAATGCTAAATTGCAACTTTTTGCTTGATTTTTGAAAGGTTTTGTAATATTAATGGAGTTGTGTTGAAATGAAAACCAGCTAATACAGGAAGTGTCATGTATATAATAACAATACCTAAGTCAAAGGTTAAGTCAGCTCAAGTTCTTGTTGTAAAATGGGTTAAGTCTTCAGGTAGTGTCTCAGAAGGCGATGTGCTATGTCATGTTCAGGCCCAGCAGGGTGTATATGAAATAACATCGAAAGTTTCAGGTACATTGCTGAAAGTTCTTGCAAATGAAGGAATGATGATTTCGGCAGCTCAGCCATTGGCAGTTATCGGACAGCCGCGTGAGAGTCTTGAACCTCTGGAAAAATATCTAAATCCTCAGGCTGAGGTAAAAACTGCTGCTGAGCCGACAGTTGATTCTGCCACAGCTGAAACTAAAACTGAAACACCCCCAGCTATTGAAAGTAAAGGTACTGAAATGACAGCTGATGATCAGCCGGCAGTAAGTGCAGGAGATGTTGTAGCGATTGTTATGCCTCAGGCCGGCCAGTCTATGGAAGAGGGGACTATCGTTGCCTGGAAGGTTGCTGTTGGCGATCGTATAACAGAAGGCCAGGTGATCTTCGAGATCGAGACTGATAAGGCGGTAATGGAGGTTGAGGCGGTTAATTCGGGACGTATCGCTAAAATAACTGCTAATGAAGGTGATATAGTAGAGGTTAAGCTTCCGGTTGCCTATCTCGCAGAAGAAGGTGTTGATGTGGATGCGTTCATTGCCGCTGAAGGTGGTAGTGATTCATCTGCTTCTGATAATTCCTCAGCCCAGGCCAAGGCATCTGGACCGGTATTTACCGCAGAGAAAAAAGCGGTATCGGTAAGTGACACAGGCAGAGTAAAGGCTTCGCCTGCCGCTCGCAAGCTTGCCGGTGAGCTGGGTGTTGACCTGACGGCAATTGACGGCGGATCTGGCCCGAACGGACGTATTCTGTCATTTGATGTTGAAAATGCCGAGGTTAGCTCTGGCGAAGCCAAAAGAATACCTGTCTCTAAGATGCGCCGTGCTATTGCAAAGAATCTGCAGTATTCCAAGCAGAATGTGCCGCATTTCTATGTTAAGGCCAGTCTAGATGCCCAGAAACTCTTTGATACCTATCGTCAGACCAAGGCCGAAAAGTTCAAGTGCAGTCTGAACGACTTTGTAGTTTTGGCCGTCGCTCGTGCTGTTAAGCAGTATCCTGAGTTTCGCAGTCAATATAATGAAACAGAGATCGTGGAAGTGCCATCTGCAAATATTGGTATCGCAGTTGGAACTGATAATGGACTTACGGTGCCGGTAGTGCTGGCCGCTGATCGTATGTCGCTGGAGCAGCTGGCGGTGAGAACTATGCAGGTTGTAGAATCTGCCCGGGCCGGTAAGCTCGAAGGTGTTGGCCAGGGTGTATTTACTATTACTAACCTTGGTATGTTCGGGACAGAGGAGTTTTCTGCGATCATCAATCCTCCGGAATCTGGTATTCTTGCTGTTGGTGCTATCCGTGAAGGGGTGAAAGTGGAAAACGGTGCTATTCGTCCGACCCGCCTGATGAATATGACCCTGAGTGCAGACCATCGTGTTGTTGACGGTGTAGTAGCTGCGAAATTCATGCAGACTCTCGTACAATTGCTGGAAAACCCGCAAGAGTTACTTTAATCAAGGCCTGTTTTAGTATAAAATATGCAGCTATTGACCAATAGTTACACTTTGAGATAAAGGAAGTTGAATAATGGCAGAAAAATTTGATATTGCAGTTATCGGGGCCGGCCCCGGCGGATATATCGCGGCCCTAAAAGCAGCTCGCATGGGTGCGAAAGTAGCGGTAGTGGAAAAACATCATTTTGGCGGTACCTGCCTGAATTATGGCTGTATCCCTTCCAAGGCTCTACTGGCCTCTGCGGAACTGCTGCATAAGATTAAAGGTGCTTCTGATCTGGGTGTCAGTGTAGAAGGCCCGGTTAGTTTCGACTGGAAAAAGATTCAAAAACGAAAAAATAAGGTTTTGGCAAAGCTGCGCGGCGGTATCAAGGGCCTATTCAAAGCCAGTGAGATTACTGTTTTTAGCGGTTCGGCCTGTTTTGATGGACTTGGCAAGGTTAATGTTACCGATGATAAAGGGCAGGTTACTGCCTTTGAAGCTCCAAAGATCATTATCGCTACCGGCTCTGTACCATCTCGTATCCCCGGCTGGCCGACTGATACTGACTTTGTCTGTACTTCTGACGAAGCTCTGCATTGGGACACTTTACCCGAGCGTCTGCTTATCGTCGGTGGCGGCGTTATCGGCTGCGAATTTGCCTGCATGATGAATGAGTATGGTGTAGAGGTTACCATTGTCGAGCTCATGGATAATCTGCTGCCGGAAATGGAAACTGAGCTGGGTGTGACTCTGGCCGGTGCTTTTGCCAAACGTGGTATAAAGATCCATTGCGGTGTAAAGGTTGAGAGTATGAAAGTAACCGACGGCAGTGTTGAAGCTGTTATCAGTGACGGCCAGACACTGCAGTTTGACAAGGTGCTGGTTTCTACCGGACGCAGGCCAAATACCCAGTCGCTCGGACTCGAAACTGTCGGTATTGAAGCAGACCGTGGTTTTATCCGTGTAAACGACAAGATGGAAACTACCGTTGACGGATACTACTGTATTGGTGACAGTAACGGCAGATGTCTGCTGGCTCATGCTGCCAGTGCCCAGGGTGAAATAGCTGTTAAGAACGCCCTTGGCCATACCGAAGAGCTGGATCTGCCGGTTCCTGGTGCAGTATATACCTTCCCGGAGATAGCTTCAGTTGGTATGACAAGCAAACAGGCTTGCGATAAGGGCATAGCGATAAGTGTGGGTGAGTTCCCGATCGGTGCTCTGGGTAAGGCGATGGCCGTGGGTGAAGACAGCGGCTTTGTGCGGGTTATCAGCAGTAAAGATGATGGCCGTCTGCTGGGTGTGCATATCCTTGGTCATAATGCTACCGAGATAATCGAAAGTGCCGCTGCTATGCTGACGCTAAAGGCTGATACTCATCAGCTGGGCGAGATGATCTTTGCTCATCCGACTATATCGGAAGCGGTTAAGGAAGCGGCAGAAGATGTCTTCCAGAACGCATTGCACCTGCCGCCCAAAAAGCTCATAACCCTGGCAGCTGAAGCTGAAGAATTAAAGTAAATCGAGCTAGCAGAAAGCGAATTTTAATTTAGATTTTAGTCTCGATGGACATCTGGAAATTTATAGTTAGTGTTTAGACATTTGATTCAACTAATTGCTAAATTCTAAATTCTAACTCCTCTTAAACTGACCATCGGTCAGTTTAAGTAATGTAATTGGTACACGGGCTTATGTAAGGAAGTCTGATGTATTATGACATTGATATAGCTGGATATTATCCAGCTGTGTCTATTTTACAAAGTAGATAATTATGACAGAAAATGTATCTGGTATTGTTGATCTCACCGCGAAAGTGGGGTCAGTGGAGGAAATACTGGCAGATGCGGCAAATGGTATCGGTATTGAGCCGGTAAAGTTCAATACTCATATTCACCTGCCGCCGAACTTCTCGGCCTTTGAGACCGTGGAGCAGGCTGTTGAGCTTGCCTCCGACGAGAATGTCAAGGTACTTGGTGCCGGTAATTATTATAATTTTAATGTGTATGGTAAATTCTCCGCACTTACCGCCGCTAAGGGTATATACCCGGTTTTCGGTACCGAGATAATCGCACTCGAAACGTCTTTGCAGTCCGATGGTATAAGGGTAAATGATCCGGGTAATCCGGGAAAGTATTATATCTGTGGTAAGGCGATAACTCGTTTTGAAGAGCCATCGGCAAGGGCCAGAGAGCTGCTGGGCACTATCGGCAGAAATGATACTCTGCGTATGTGTGAGATGGCCGCTAAACTCGCCGCGGTATTTAGTGCTAACGGCATTGAAACCGGACTGAATGATAAAGCTGTTATCAGCCGGGTGGTAAGTCGTCATGGCGGAGCTTCATCAGATGTGACCTTGCAGGAGCGGCACCTGGCACAGGCATTTCAGGAAGTGTTTTTCCAGATGGTGCCGCCTGCCCAGAGAGCTGGTGTACTGGAGGCGATCTTCGGCTGTGAGTCGAAATCGGCAGATGATCCTGTTTCCCTGCAGAATGAGATTCGCTCGTATCTTATGAAGGCAGGTAAGAGTTGTTATGTCCCTGAGACTTTTGTTGACCTGGCAACTGCTAAAGAGCTTGTCGGTGAGCTCGGTGGTATCGCCTGTTACCCGACTCTGGCCGATGGTGCCGGCAAACGCTGTGAATATGAGTTCCCGCTCGATAAGTTTATCGAGACCCTGAAAAATGATAATTACAGTATGGTAGAGTTCATCCCGCTGCGTAACAGCCCGGAAGTTCTTAGCGAGTATGTTAAAGCTATTCGTAAGGCTGGTATTGTCGTGGTTGCCGGAACCGAGCATAATACTCTGGATCTGATCCCGATCGAACCGAGCTGCCTGAACGAACAGGCGATCCCGCAGGAAGTAAATGATATCTTCTGGGAAGGGGCCTGCGTATTGGCTGCTCATCAGTTCCTGACCGCCAGCGGTGAATGTGGGCTGGTAGATGGTAAGAATATGCCAAATCAGGCATATCCCGACAGTGAAAGCAGAATACAGACTCTGGCTAAAATAGGTTCTGCAGTACTCAAAAGGTATTACAACATGTAGAGACGCACGATTATGCGTCTCCCCAATATTCAGCATTGTGTAAGAGCTTGGTTTATCCAGGTTAATGCCGAATATAAAAAAACAGGAGAACTAATAATTGGATAGTAATATAAAAATTATAAATACTGTAGCTCCGGCTCTGCGAGTACTTTCAGGTTCTGATGGTCTTTACCCGCTGGTGAATTTCACCACCCAACAAGCTTCCGGAGCAGCTGAACTGGCGGTGAATGCTGATATGTCAGCAGAAGAGATCATCGCCGCTGTTGCCAAAGCAGCTTCAGGTTCACCAGCTGTGGTAAACGTTGCGGGTGTAGGAAGCTTTACTGTTGTTAAACCCGAGGGCACTATATCCGGCAGGGCAGCAGGTAAGATAGCAGTTGTAACTGGTGCCGCTCAGGGCTTCGGGCTCGAGATAGCACAGGATCTGGTCAGTCAGGGAGCATACGTTGCACTGGCTGATATCAATGAAACTGCCGCCGCTGAGCAGGCCCAGGCTCTCTGTGGCCGCTACGGCAAAGGCAGAGCCATCGCTCTGGCTATGAATGTTACCGATATCGCATCTGTTCAGGCGGCCTGTAATAAGGTTGTCAGTACATTCGGTGGTCTTGATATTTTCGTTTCCAATGCCGGTGTGCTCAAAGCCGAAAGCGTAATGACCCAGAGCGAGAAGGATTTCGATTTTGTGACTATGGTCAATTACAAAGGCTACTTCCTCTGCACACAGGTTATTTCGCAGATCATGGCTGTCGGCCATAAAGCCTCTGCCGGTTATATGAGCGATATAATCCAGATCAATTCCAAGTCCGGGCTGGTTGGTTCCAATAAGAACGGGGCCTATGCCGGCAGTAAATTCGGCGGGATCGGCCTGACCCAGTCATTCGCTCTCGAGCTTATCGAACATGGTATAAAAGTGAACTCCATCTGTCCGGGCAATTTCTTTGATGGCCCGCTCTGGTCGAATCCTGATAATGGCCTGTTCGTTCAGTATCTCCGTACCGGCAAGATCCCCGGAGCCAGGACTATCGAAGATGTGAAAAAAGCCTATGAAGCCAAGGTCCCGATGGGCCGCGGCTGTACCACTCCCGATGTAATGAAAGCAGTATATTACCTCATAGAACAACAATACGAGACCGGTCAGGCGATCCCCGTCACCGGCGGCCAGGTAATGCTGCACTAGAAGGCGATTCAGGAGCCGGGGGGCGGTTTTTTTGCCGTAAATGGCTGCGAAACAGCTTACATTGCCGTAAAGTAAGCCGCATCTGTGACAAAGTAAGCTGAATCTGCGCAAAGTAAGCCGAATCTGTGGCATATCAGGCGTGATATGAAGCAGGTTACGCCTGGTATGAGTATGGTTAAGTGTGTGTTAATACTTGCTTTATGTTAAGAATAGGGTTTTCAGCCTGTAATTGTAAGCACGCAGGCTGGAATAATGACAGCAAGATTGTAGTTGTAATGTGTAAGAAATAAGAAAGATCAGATAGCTTCGAGCGAAGCGAGAATCATGAGCTTGTTACTTATTTCTTGTTACTTATTACTAACCAATTTGGTTTACAGTCTATATCTTAACCCATATATACACTGTAAATGGAAAAACTAATAGGATTAAAAATAATGGAAAAGACTATTCCCGCAAAACAGACCGCGGTAGAGCTTGTCGGTCCTGATCAGCTCAGGCTCAATAATGATAAGCAGGTCTATCGGCCCGGCCCATATCAGATTCTGGTAAATATCAAGGCTGTTGGCTTGTGTTTTTCTGACCTGAAACTGCTGAAACAGTTTTCTGAACATGCCCGCAAAAGTGAGATACTTTCTGGTATGTCAAAAGAGACTCTGGCAGAGATACCGGTCTATAAGCCCGGCGAAGCTGCGACCGTTCCCGGCCATGAAGCTTTTTGTGAGATAATCGCTGTTGGTGAAAAGGTAGCTCATCACAAGGTCGGTCAGAATATGCTGGTGCAGGCTGATTATCGCTGGCTAAAGACCGCCGGCTCCAATGCCGCTTTCGGCTATAATATTGAAGGCGGCCTGCAGCAGTATGGCTTGCTCGATGAAAGAGTAATAATGGACCCGGTCAGCGGTGAGAGCTGTCTGATACCGGTGGAAAAGGAGATGGCCTCCTCTGCGATTGCTCTGGTTGAACCGTGGGCCTGTGTAGAGAGCTCGTTTCTGACCCAGGAAAGAAACTCAGTTAAAGCTGGCGGCAAGCTGCTGGTTGTCGCTGATACTGACAGGGAGATAAAAGGCGTAGAGGAAAGCTTCTCGCCGGAAGCTGCTCCGTCGGAGATTTTGACTATTGGTGATATTGCAGAAGACCTTTCGCCGCTTACTGAGCTTGCCGATGAATCTTTCGATGATATTATCTATTTCGGCTGTAGTAAGGCCATTATCGATATACTTAACGATAAACTAGCTGCTGGCGGGATGATAAATATTGTGCTCGCCGGAGGTGCAATTGGCGAAGATATTGCAGTTGGTGTCGGGCGTGTTCATTACGGCATGACCCGCTGGATCGGCACCCAAAGCGATGATGCTTCCGAGAGCTATAAGACCGTTGCGGCAACCGGTGAGATCCGTCCCGGCGATAAGGCTGTAATAATTGGTGCCGCCGGTCCTATGGGCCAGATGCACACTATACGCCTGATCTGCTCCGGCGTTGATGATATCTCTATTATCGGTACGGATTTTGATAATGAACGTCTGGCTTCGCTGGGCGAAAAGGCTTACACTCTTGCCGCAGATCGCAAGGTTGACCTCAAGCTTATAAACCCTCAGGATGGTTCGCTGGCAGCTGAGAAGTTCAGTTATTTCGATATTATGGCACCGGTAGGTCCGATCGTGGCCCAGGCGGTTAAGGATAGTCTCCCCGGTGCTGTTATAAATATATTTGCCGGTATCCCTGCCGGAGTTAAGCAGGATATCGATCTGGATACCTATATAAAGAACAAGTGTTTTATGTTCGGTACCAGCGGTTCGCGGGTATCGGATATGCTTATCGTTCTGGATAAAGTCCTCAGCGGTCAGCTTGATACCAATTGCTCGGTTGATGCCGTTTCCGGTATGGCTGGTGCAATAGATGGAATTCGTGCGGTCGAGAACCGGACACTATCCGGTAAAATAATCGTTTACCCGCAGCTGCTGAATATGCCTATGCTTACAATTGAAGAGCTTAAGGAGCGTTATCCTTCAGTTTATGATGAGCTTGACAACGGCATATGGAACAAGGCTGCCGAAGATGAGCTGCTCAAAGCGGCAGATTAAGGAATGTTATTATGGCAGGAAAGTTAAAGGATAAAACAGTACTGATAACCGGCGGTGGCCGTGGTATCGGTCGTGAGATCGCAAGAGCCCTGGCCTCTGAGCAGGCCGCTATTGTACTGGCGGCTCGTACTGAAGCTGAGCTGGCGGAAACTGCTGAAATAGTTGAAGCAGCAGGCTCTCAGGCACATATTGTTGTTACCGATATGGCTGATCTTGGCTCACTGGCGAAGCTGACATCGTATATTAACGATGAGCTGGGCAGGCTGGATATCCTGATCAATAATGCCGGAGTGACTTTATCTTCTGCTATTGAAGATACTGACGATGCTATGTACCAGAAGGTCATGGATATTAACGCCCGGGCACCTTATGTCCTTTGTCGTGATCTGCTTGGTTTGATCCGCAAGTCAGAGTCTGGTTATATTATAAATATGTCTTCTGTTGTTGGTGTTAAGGGCTATGCTCTGCAGTCGGCGTACGGCTCCTCTAAGCATGCCCTGCGTGGTATGTCGATGGCATTGGCCGAGGAGCTGCGTGATACAAATATCCGAGTTCACGTTATCTGCCCCGGCGGTACGGCAACGGAAATGGTAAGCAGTGTAAGACCGGATATCTCGCTGGATGATCTGATAGCACCTGCAGAGATAGCAGAGCTCATCCACTATCTGGTAACCCACAAAGGCAATGCCATGGTAGATGAACTCCACATACGCAGAAAAACCTCAGCCCCGTGGTTTTGATAAAGCAGGTAGTAAGTATTTTCATGCAGGTTCTATCTGCATAGAATAGCCCCGCCATAGGCGGCAACCACAGCTTATTACTTGTTAACTGTTACTTATTACTTATTACTTATTACTTAAAAAAATAAAATGGAAAATATAATGGATAAAACAGAACTGTTAAATATTATTACCGAGCTGTCTCATGAGTTTGGTACCAGTAATTATGTATTGGGCGGTGGCGGAAATACCTCGGCTAAAAATGATACAACTCTCTGGGTAAAGCCCTCTGGTACAACCCTTGCCGGTTTGGAGCCGGAATTGTTTGTAGCACTTGATCGTGCGGTATTGGGCAGGCTCTATGAGATCGAGCCGCCGTCTGAACCTTCTAATCGCGAAGAACTTATCAAGGATAAGATGGCAGCGGCGGTAAGTGCAGATACCCCCGGTCGGGCCTCAGTAGAAGCTCCGCTGCACGAATCGCTTAGTGCGGTATTTGTTGTTCATACCCATCCGGTACTGGTAAATGGTCTGACCTGTGCGGTAAACGGCAAATCCGAATGTGCCAGACTCTTTCCGGAAGCTCTCTGGCTCGATTATATCGATCCGGGCTACACGCTTTGTATGAAGGTCAGACAGGAGATAAGCAATTATAAAGCAGCTAACGGTTGTGAGCCGTCTATGATCTTCCTCAAAAATCATGGCCTGTTCGTCGCAGCCGATACTCCCTATGAGATTCGTGCCATATACGCCAAGGTAATAGATACTCTCAAGTCAGAATACGCCGCAGCCGGTATCAGCACTGCAATTAAAGTAGCAGAAGATCCCGATGCCTCGGTAATAGATGCTGATTCACGTATAATAAACTCCGCCTTTGATGATTCTGATCAGGCAATAGCTGCCTGTGGCATCTTCAGCTATGCCAACGGCCCGGTATCACCTGATCATATCGTCTATGCTAAATCATTTCCGTGTACCGGTAAGATTACCGCTGATTCGATAAAGTCGTATAAGGATAAATATGGTTATTTCCCTTGTATAATCGCTGCCGACAATGCTGTTTACGCCGTAGGAGCAAGTGAAAATAAAGCGTCACTGGCCTTGCAGTTGGCCCTGGATGGGGCACTGGTCGTACAGTTGGCTGAAGCTTTCGGCGGTATTGACTATATGACAGATCAGGCCAGACATTTCATAGAAAACTGGGAGGTCGAGTCATATCGCAGTAAGCAGGTTTGATCTGTAATAATAATTCTTTGCCGGCTACTGGTTATAGCCGGTTTTGTTAGCTGTTTCGGCTGGTTACCGAAATAAGCGACAATGTATTGAAAATTAGGTTTGAATTATTGGAGGTTCATATGAATTCAAGAGAGAGATTACAGTGTATTCTCGATCATAAACAGCCTGATCGTTTATGTGTCGATTTTGGTTCAGGTAGTCAGACTGGTATCGGAGTTTCTGCTGTTGACCGTCTCAGGAAAGCGGTACTCGCTGAGCCTGACTACAAGGTGAAAGTTATCGATACTTACCAGATGCTCGGGCAGATAGATGAGCCGTTGCGTAAAATGCTTAAGCTTGATATTGTCGGCATTGCTCCTCCCGCCGATATGTTTGGTCTTAGACAGCGAGCTTGGAAACCTTTCACTATGCCGGCCGATGGTACAGATGTGCTTGTGCCCGGCAATTTCAACTATACAACCAATAATTACGGCGATTATCTTATGTATCCCCAGGGCGATACCTCTGCTATGCCCTCGGCCATGATGCCATCTGGCAGCTGCCGCTGGGATTCTCTCTCTCGCCAACAGCCTCTCGTTGAAAGTCGCATGAACTATCTTGATAACTGTCAGGAATTTGAACCGCTTTCCGTAGAAGATGTCAGCTATTATAAGAGCAAAGTTGACTGGTATTATGACAATACCGATGCCGGAATATATCTGACCTTGCCGGGGTTGGCTTTTGGTGATCTGGCTATGGTCCCTGCTCCGTGGCTGAAGAATCCTAAAGGTATTAGAGATGTTGAAGAGTGGTATCTGGCACTTACCTGTCGGCAGGATTACCTTTACAAAGTATTTGAGCGTCAGTGTGAGATAGGACTAAAAAATATTGAAACCCTTGCCCCTGTGCTGGGTGATAAGGTGCAGGTAGTGTTTGTAAGTGGTACCGATTTTGGCACTCAACGCAGCCCGTTTATCTCGCCTGAAACCTATCGCTCGCTGTTTAAGCCGTTCCAGAAGGCTATAAATGATAAAATTCACGAACTGACAAACTGGAAGGTTTTTATTCACTCCTCCGGCAGCATTCAGCCGCTTATACCAGATATGATCGACGCCGGCTTTGATATTCTCAATCCTGTTCAGTGTACAGCTTGTGATATGGATGCCCGAACATTGAAAAAAACTTACGGCAATGATATTGTCTTTTGGGGTGGGGGCGTTGACTCTCATCAAACTCTCGCTTACGGCACACCCGAAGATGTATACCGTGAAGTATCACAGCGCATCGATATTTTCGCTGACGGCGGAAACTTTGTTTTTAACAGTATCGGCAATATACAAAGCAATACCCCGGTGAAGAACCTCATCGCCATGTTCAAGGCTGTTAACGCCGCTCGTAGCTGTATTATGCTCTAAGCTTATTCAGCTTTATTCTCTGTTATCTCCGGCTGTGCTATGTTACTGCTGGCTGATGCAGACCGACTGCGACGCTTGCGTCTCTGTTTTTGCTTACGGATCTTGTCTGATTTGCGTTTTTCAGTACTGATAACGCCCATCGACTCTTCCAGTAGCTCACAGAGCCGTCTGCGTGCAAAGAAGCGGTTTAACCCAAGTGATCGCTCCTTCTGCATCTTTACCTGCAAGCCGCTCGGCTTGTGCTTGAGCAGGGCACAAGATGAGGTCTTATTGACCTTCTGCCCGCCGGGACCGGAGCTTCTTACAAAGGTTTCTTCGATATCAGACTCTTTAAGCCCGCATTTCTCCATCCTGGCAAAAAGTTCTGCTGTCTTTTTATCTGTTACACCAAAATTCATAGTATAATTGTAAGCGATACACAGTTAAGGTCAAGGCTGTATATAGTGGTTGTAACGTTTACACTTCTTTTCTTGTAGAGATACTTCCGGTGCTCTGTTTACGTTCGTCCTATAATCTTTAGGGTGTTGGGTAATGTTATCCTCTTCTGATATATGTTTTTTCTCTTATCCTGTTGTTTTACATATGCTTGCGGTAGGGGAACATTATCTGTCTAAAAAAAAAGCAGATTTTCACTAACAAATAGAACGATATTCTTATTGCCGGGGAAAGAGAACTTTTCCGAGTGTAGATTATGATAGAAAAGCATTAGAAAATCTAAACAGGAGATATATCAAATGGCTGATAATATAACTGGTTCAACAACATTAGAAAATCGTAATTCAAGAGCTAAGTCTGGCTTATATCTTACTTTTGCTCTGGGATCTGAAGAATTCGGCCTGGAAATACTCAAGGTTAAAGAGATCATCGGCTATCAGGATATCACCAGTGTGCCACAGACTCCAGTTGAAGTCAAGGGCGTTATCAACCTTCGCGGCCAGGTTATCCCGATCATCGACCTAAGAGCCAGATTCGGTATGGAAGAAAAGGAAGTTACCGAACAGACTTGTATCATTGTAGTAGAAGTTGAGCTTGAAGGCAGCAATATCCAGGTTGGTATTATTGTTGATAATGTATCTGAAGTATTAGATATTCAGGAAAATCAGATCGAGCCGTCACCTGAATTTGGCAATCAGGTTAATACCGACTTCATCCTGGGTATGGGTAAAGTTGGCGAAAATGTCAAGATCCTGTTGGATATTGACCAGGTGCTGGCCGGCACAGAACTTACCGGGTTTTAATTGATTTAATATCTGGGTAAAATCTTTACATTTGTTTATAAAAAGGTGGATGAAGTTTATCTGCCTTTTTTTTATGCGCAGTGGGTATTCAAAACTATTACGGGGATATTGTTCTTGTTCTTACTTCTTTCAACTGGGGCTCTCTTCAAAGTAGTATCGTCCTATAATGTTTCTACTAATGAAACAATATTATTTGATCTCTAATTTATGTAAGTTATTTTATTAAAATGTTATATATGATTTTATGCATATTCTTTCTGACTTCCTTGTATAAGATTTAATAAAATAAACTTGCATATTAAACGGTCGTTTAATATATATGTATTATACAATAGTATGAAATATTTGTTTATAACTTGGAGATGATGTTGGAAAACCTGAATGAAACATCGCAAAAAATATTGGAATGTGCCTGTGAGGTCTTTGCTGAAAAAGGCTTTCAGGCGGCCAGTATAAGTGATATATGTGAGCTCGCCGGCACTAACCGGGCCTCGATAAATTATTATTTTCGCAGTAAGGACAATCTCTATGAGCAGGCTTATGTCTACTCTTGGGGGTTGACTCACGCTGCTTTTAGAACCAAAGGTGATGACTCAGCAAGTCTTTCTCCCGCTGAGAGGTTAAAGTTTTATATATCTTCTCTCATTCGTTCTATTTTCAGCTCTGGACCGGAAGGGCTGTTTATGCGTATGATGTTTCATGAGGTGATACAGCCTAATATACATTCTAAAGATTGTATTGGTGAGATAATAAAAAAAGAGAGAAAGTTTCTTGATGATATTATCGTCGACTTAACAGGAGAAACTGATCTTGTTCGTCTTCATTTTATGAGCATGAGTGTAATGTCTCAGTGCTTATTCTTTAATCTTACCAGAAATCTACGTAAACATAAACTGGAGATAAAGGCACCTCCTTTTGATAGGGTGGATTTTAGACCAGAAGAACATCTGGATGCGGTAATTGATCATGTATGTACTTTTTGCTTGAACGGCCTGAATGTCCGGGAAAAAACAGGAGAGTAAAATTTTGAAAATAATGAAATTCGTGTCTATTGCAGCTATTTTGGCTGTAGCTGGCTGTAGCTCCACTAAACCTGATGCTGTCGCAACTGACTTTGAGCTCCCCGAAAGCTTTACCAGCAGCAGCTCTGTTGAGCCCGCTCAGGTGCAGGATAAATGGTGGCAGGCTTTTGATAGTGATAAGCTTAATTCTCTGGTAGATGAGGCGATGGCTGACAACCTTACCATTGAACAGGCCTGGGCCAGGCTCAGACAGGCTAGGGCCGCTGAAATGATGACCAGTGCTGCTGATAAGGTAAAAGTTGACCTTACTGCTGGTGCTGGCACAACTCGCACACGTAGCGAAACCGCCGCCGGTGACGTTGAAAATACCACAGATAGCTATTCTCTGGGATTGGCCGCTAGTTATGAGCTCGATCTCTGGGATAGGATAAAGTCGCAGAAGCAGGCAGCAAAGTTGACTGTTGACTCTAGTCGTGAAGCTGTTGATACTGCCGCTACTACTATCGCTGCTAGCGTGGTTGAAACCTGGCTCGATCTTCTTACCCAGCGTCAGAAGAGAGCTATATTAAATCAACAGCTAAAGACCAATCAGGAATATCTGGAACTGATAGAATTGCGTTATAATGCATCCATGGTTACAGCTCTCGATATATTTCGTCAGCGTCAGGCTGTGGAAAAAGTCAAATCTTCTCTTTTCCTGGTCGATTCCGCTGAGCAGGTGCTTTTGAACAAACTAGCCGCATTGCTTGGTAAGATGCCGGGAACTGAATTTGATATTTCTGCCGATATGCTTCCAGCTATGCCTGCTATGCCGTTAACCGGCGTACCTTCGCAGCTGCTCGAACGCAGACCAGATATAAAAGCCGCTATGCTGGGTGTGCAGATTTCACAATGGAATCTGGCTGAGGCCAAAGCTGATAAGCTGCCTACTTTCAAACTTACCGCCAGTTATCGCTACTCTGATGATGAATTGAGCAGCTTGTTTGATAACTGGATATCGAATCTGGCCGCCAATCTGGCCGTGCCGCTTCTCGATGGTAAAAGGCTTGATTCTGAAGTTGACAGGGTAAAAGCGGTTATTGAAGAAAAGACTGCTTTGTATAAGCAGACTGTGATAACTGCTATCTCTGAAGTTGCCAATGCTCTGGTGCAGGAATCATATCTGCAGAAGAATATCGAAGGTACCGAACTTCAGCTTGACCTTGCCCACAAGGCTCTGCAGCAGGCAGAAGATCAGTATTTTAATGGTGTGGATAATTATCTGTCAACTCTCACCGAACTGCTAAAGGTGCAGGCTCTCGAGCTTGAACTGCTAAATAGCAGGGAAAATCTTCTACTATATCGCGTTGCTCTTTACCGGGCTCTCGGCGGCAGATGGGTTGATGAACAATCTTCAGATGAACTATAAACAGAACAAAAAAGCGAATAAAATATAAAGGAAATAATGCATGAGCATGGCTAAATCTACAATTAAATTTACGATCATAGTATTGATAGTAGCGGGAACTTTTTTACTGGTAAAATATCTTAAAGAGCATAAGCCAGAGATTGGCAGGGCACCCAAGCCCAAAACCTCATATCTGGTAGAAGTTGAGAATGTAGAAATAATATCAGAGCCTTTGGTTATGGAAACAATGGGTACTGTTATCCCTGTTAGAGAGACTACTATCAAGCCAAGGGTAGCAGGTACTGTCGTTAAGGTTGCAGACCAGTTTCGCCCTGGCGGCTATTTTGCTCAGGGTGAAGTTATACTTGAGATCGATCCGGCGGATTATAAGCTTGCGGTAGAAGCGGGTAAAGCTCAGCTTGCAACTTCACAGGCCGCCTACTTGCTGGAAATGGGTAAACAGGAAGTTGCTGCCCGTGAATGGGATATGGTCAGCAAGGGCCGTAAGTTTACCCAGCAGGAAAAAGATCTTGCCCTGCGTCAACCACAGCTAAATCAGGCAAAGGCTGCTGTTGATAGTGCTCGTATCAGTCTGGAAAATAGTCAGCTTAGCCTGAGCCGTACCACGATCTCAGCTCCATATAACAGTATTGTACTGACCAAAAATGTTGAGCTTGGTACAAATGTCAGCACTCAGGAATCGCTCTTGAGTCTGGTAGATGTTGACCGTTTCTGGATCGAAGTATCTATCCCTCAGGATGAGCTCAACTGGGTTGTTGTTCCTCACCTTGACGATGCTGAAGGTTCAAAAGCTGTTATTTCTTATGGCAGCGGCGATACCGTAGAAGGGACAGTTGTCAGCTTACTGAGCGATCTGGAGGAAAAGGGCCGTATGGCACGGGTGCTGGTAGAAGTAAAAGACCCATTTGGCCTACAGTCTCAAAGTGGTAGATTACCGCTTCTGCTTGGCAATTATGTGAAAGTCAATATTTATGGTAAACCACTCAATAATGTTGTAAGAATACCTCGTACCGCATTTCGCGACGGCGGCAATGTCTGGATCGCTTCTGAAACCGGCGAACAGACAACACTTGAAATAAGAGAAGTAAAGACTATCTGGCGTGATGAAGATACTGTTGTGGTATCCTCTGGTCTGCTAGCTGGTGAAAAACTTATCACCTCTGCTATTGCTTCTCCGATTGAAGGTATGCTTCTGAGGGTCTCCGATGAGCCGGCTAAGACTGAATGATCTGGACTTAGATTACTTTCTTAGCTGTTGTTTTGCGGTTTAATAGTTAATACCTCAAACTGACCGAATCCTTCAGTTTGTGTATTGTAATCCACTATCAAAAAAGGGCTTAATGATTGCTAATTAGTAATTAGTTTTTGAAGTCATTCTATTCAGCTAATTGCTAAATTCTATCTCGATGTACATCGGGACTAACTCCTCTCAAACTGATCATCGGTCAGTTTGAGTTAATACTACGTTTTATACGTTGAGGTAAATAATAATGAATGATGTATCCAGTTTACCGGATGATTTGAAAAAAGGCCCTATCTCATGGATGGCCAGACATGCGGTAGCAGCTAATCTTATTATGATCGTCTGTCTTATCGGCGGTCTTAGTATGATATATAGTATCAAAAAAGAAGTTTTCCCAGAGTTCACTCTGGATATGGTTAATGTTACTGTTCCATATCCCGGGGCCAGCCCAGAAGAAGTTGAAAAGTCCATTGTACAGGTAATCGAAGAAAATGTACGTGGCCTCGACGGCGTAAAGGAAGTTACTGCTGTTGCCAATGAAGGTTCAGGTTCTGTGACCGTTGAAATGCTCGTCGGTTATGATCTGCAGAAGCTTACTCAGGATATTAAAACTGAGGTTGACCGTATCGTAACCTTCCCGGAAGAAGCTGAAGAGCCACAGGTCACCCAGTCTTCACGTAAACGTCAGGTGCTGTCTATTGTTTTAGCTGCTGATATTGGTGAAAAGCCCCTGCGCGAGCTGGCCGAGCATATGCGTGATAAACTATTGCAGGATAAGGATATTACCCAGGTTGAGGTTTCTGGCCAGAGAGATTATGAGATAAGTATTGAAATATCTCAGGATACCTTGCGTAAGTATAATCTTACGCTATCTGGGGTTGCAAGTATTCTCCGGCAACGTGCCCTCGAAATGCCGGGCGGTTCTATAAAGACCAATAGCGGTGAGATACTTGTCCGTCTTAAAGAACGCAGAGATTGGGGTATAGAATTCGAAAATATCCCTGTTGTCAGTGAACTTGACGGCACAGTGGTTATGCTCAAAGATATCGCTGCTATCAATGACGGCTTTGAAGATGTAGATAAATATACCACCTATAATAATAAACCTGCTCTTATGCTCGATGTATATCGTGTAGGTAAGGAAACTCCTGTTTCTGTTGCAACTGCAGCGAAAAAGATCATGCAGGAAATGGAAGAAACGCTTCCTGACGGCCTGGAAATGACCATCTGGAACGATGCTTCAAAGATGTATGAACAGCGTATGGAGCTACTGCTTAGAAATGGTATGATAGGTCTGGTATTGGTATTAGGTTTGTTAGCGGTATTTCTGGAAATCAGGCTTGCCTTCTGGGTAATGATGGGTATTCCGATCTCCTTTATGGGAGCATTTTTATTACTGCCGGGCTTTGATGTTACTATTAGTATGATATCGATGTTTGCCTTCCTCGTTGCTCTTGGTATTGTGGTTGATGATGCTATTGTTGTTGGTGAAAATATTTACCATAAACATCAGGACGGCGTACCGTTCATGGAAGCTGCTATCAGCGGTGCTAAAGAAGTGGCGATACCAGTTGTATTTAGTGTTCTAACAAATATCGTTGCATTCATGCCGATGTTCTTTGTGCCTGGCTTTATGGGTAAAATATTCAAGGTGTTCCCGATTATTATTACCTGTGTGTTTGCCTGGTCGCTTATTGAAAGTCTCTTTATTCTGCCTGCTCACCTGGCACATCAGAAGAACAGGGAAGACAAAAGCCGGCTTCACCGTTTCCAGAGATCTTTCAGTGACTGGTTCGTTCGTATGGTAAGGACTGTTTATGGTCCATTCATCGACAGGATCATAAAAAATAGATATATTACTATTATACTTTGTATGGCCGTTCTGACATTTACAGTTTCATATGTAAGGTTCGGTTATATTAGTACTGTAGCTTTCCCTTCTGTGGATTCAGAGTTTTCAGTTGCAACGATCGTTATGCCTTATGGCTGCGATGTCTCTGTGACTGAAAATGCTAAAAATATCATTGAAGCTCATGCTCGCAAAGTAATCGCTGAAAATGGTGGTGATAAACTCTCAACTGGTATAATCTCAGTAGTTAATACCAATGTAGGTGAAGGCAGCGGCAGTACCAGAGGCAGCCATGTTGCCAAGATTTATATGCTGCTCACTGATCCTGAGATACGGCCTTTGAGTACTTATGAAGTTACTAACCTATGGCGTAAAGCCGCCGGTGAGATTACTGGTGCCGATTATGTCCGTTTCGAATCAAACTCTGGCGGCCCCGGTTCCGGTGCATCTTTAAGTGTTGAGCTGGCCCATAATGATATGAGTACTCTGGAAGCGGCCAGTTCTGAGCTGGCTGAAATGCTCGAAGAGGTCAGCAGTGTATACGATGTCGATGACGGCTTTACCCCAGGTAAAGAGCAGATAGACTTCAAGGTGAAAAAAGAGTGTGAGGCTCTTGGTTTCACCGCCGCCAATATTGCCCAGCAGATAAGAAGTTCTTATTATGGCTCTGAAGCGATTCGCCAGCAGCGTGGCCGTCATGAGATCAAGATCATGGTCAGGCTTCCGGAAGCCCAGCGTAATACCCAGTTCAGTCTGGAAAATATGATGGTCCGTTCTCCTGTTACCGGTGTTGAAGTGCCGCTCAGAGATGTTGCTGAAACTTCTCGCGGACGTGCTTATACCGCTATTAACCATAGAAATCAGAAGAGAGTGGTAAATGTGACCGCTAATACTCCTCCTGAAAATAATACCGTTGTCATGAACCGTCTGAAAGGAGAGCTCCTGCCTCAGCTTATGGCCAAGTATAATGGCCTTACCTATAGCTTTGAAGGACGGCAGGCAGATATGGCAGAGTCTATGTCCGCTTTAGGTGGTGGCTTCTTTATTGTTATGTTCGTTATTTATGCTTTGCTGGCGATACCGTTCAATAGCTATACCCAGCCGCTAATTATCATGACAAGTATCCCGTTTGGTATTGTGGGTGCGGTTTGGGGCCATGTTCTAATGGGCTATAATCTCAGTATGATAAGTATGTTCGGTATTGTCGCCTTATCTGGTGTGGTAGTGAACGATGTACTGGTACTGGTAGATTTTGCCAATAAGAAGCGTGACGAAGGTTTTGACAGTCATGATGCTATCTGTGCCGCTGGTGTTCAGCGTTTCAGACCGATCATGCTTACCACATTCACTACCTTTGGCGGCCTTGCCCCGATGATCTTTGAAACTTCACGTCAGGCCAGATTCCTTATCCCGATGGCGTTATCGCTCGGTTATGGTATTCTGTTCTCAACTGCTATTACTCTGGTACTGGCTCCATCGCTATACATGATGATTGATGACCTGCATCGTATGACTGACAAGGTCAAAAAATTCTGGCACAATCTCTAATAGTGATATTGCTGATAATAAGAAAAAAGCCGGTTATCAAATTATTTCGATAACCGGCTTTTTGTTTTTTTATTCAGAACTTCTCACTCAGAACTTCTCACTCAGAACTTCTCACTCAGAACTTCTCACTCAGAACTTCTCACTCAGAACTTCTCGCCGCTGAGCTTTTCATAAGCCTCAATATACTTGGCTCTTGTCTTTTCGATTACCTCTGCCGGTAGGGCTGGCCCTGGAGGCTGTTTGTTGAAATCAATACTCTCAAGGTAATTTCTCACAAACTGCTTATCGAAACTTTCTTGGTCACGACCTGGCTCATACTTATCTGCCGGCCAGAATCTTGATGAATCTGGTGTCAATACTTCATCGATCAGGATAATGTCATTTCCGTCATAACCCCATTCAAATTTGGTATCGGCAAGTATGATCCCGCGTTTGGCTGCATATTCTGCCGCCTTATTATAGATTTCCAGGCTCTTGGCCGCAACATAGTCTGCTGCTTCCTTGCCAATGATCTCCGCTGCTCTATCTGGGCTGATATTTTCATCATGTTCACCAAGTTCTGCCTTGGTCGAGGGAGTGAATAGGGCACCGGGTAGTTTGTCACATTGTTTCAAACCTGTTGGCAGTACAATATTGCATACTGTCCCTTTCGCCTGATATTCTTTCCAGCCGGAACCGGTTATATAGCCGCGGACTATACATTCTACCGGGATAACCTTGGTCTTTTTCACCAGCATACTGCGACCGCTGAGCTGGTCAGCATATTGGTTGAATGGTGCCGGATATTCGCTTACATCAGCTGTGATCAGGTGATTTTTGACCGTATCTTTCAGCCAGTCAAACCAGAACAGCGATATTCTTGCCAGGATCGCTCCCTTATCTGATATGCCATTAGCCATGATAACGTCAAATGCACTTATACGGTCTGAGGCTACAAATAGAAGCTTATCGCCCAGGTCGTATATATCTCGTACTTTGCCGCGTTTGGGTTCAAAACCCGGAATGTCTGTTTTCAGTATAACCTTTGCATCTGTCATGCGTATTATTTCCTTATAATGTTCCTGTCGTTAATGTTTTTATATAATAACGGCCGATTAATTGTAATGCTGTAGTGCCTGAAAGTAAAGGCTTATTGCATTCGCTCAGCGAAAAACAAGCTATGATATTATAAAAATAAGGGTTTTGTCCGATATGATGATAAGTAATTCAGAACTGGATCTTCTTAAAAAAGTAGTTTCACTACCAACTGCACCCTTTGCCGAAGATGCAGTGCAGAAATTTATAAAAAAATGGGCTGTTGAAAATGACTTCCTTATTAAATCTGACCGTAAGGGAAATATTCTGCTTGAGTACCCCGGCAAGGGCAAACAGAAAAGTCAGCCGCTGGTTTTACAGGC
Source organism: Sedimentisphaerales bacterium (assembly GCA_963667715.1). GTDB lineage: Bacteria > Planctomycetota > Phycisphaerae > Sedimentisphaerales > SM23-30 > JAFGDI01. The sequence goes on from OY763926.1 coordinate 1,527,508, forward strand.
ACATATGGACCATCCGGGTTTTTCCTTTCTATGTCGAAAGGGTAAAAAAGCTCAGGCTTGGTTTATGGGAGGAGTTGCAGAGCAGTATTTTGCTGGACAGACAGCTGTTTTTTACCCTGAAAACCAGCCTTCCGTTCGGGCAAAGGTGCAATCTGCCCTCAAAAATGCTGATACTGGTTTTACTCATTGTAAATTGCAGCTTGAAAGTCCTGTTGATATCCCTGTCGGAACCTTGGGAATGTGGGATTTACCTATCTGGCGTAAAAGTGGTGATACTTTAACCCTCAGGGTTGCCGATGACCTGGTTGGCGTTGCTTCTGTTCTGATTACTCTGCTCAGGCTAAAATCAGCCGGTTCCTCCAAACGCACACTAGGGTTGCTTACTCGTGCTGAAGAAGTCGGTTTTATCGGTGCTGTAGCCGCCGCAAAGTCTGGACTTATTGATAAAAATTACCCCGTTTTAGGTATAGAGACCTCAAAAGCTCAGATAAATACCCCTTTAGGTAGCGGGGTAGTGGTCAGAGTAGCTGATAGAATAAGTGTTTTCGAGCCGCTGCTTACTATGGGGCTCCGTAATACCGCGGAAAGATTAAAAAACTCTTTATCCGATAATTTCAACTATACTGCAGCTGTTATGCCAGGTGGAAGCACTGAATCAACCATGCTAAGGTTACTTGGTTATAGGACTTGCGCTGTTTGTTTACCACTTGGAAACTATCACAATATGGGAAAAAATAAGATTTCGGGAGAAAAAATAAATTTAAATGATTTAAATTCTTTAATATTCTTATTAACTCAAACAGCATGTTCAAGTGATTGGCTCTCTGGTGAGAAGGAATTGAAAAAAAGACTCACTGATAACTATAATAAGAAAAAATCGTTCTTGTGAAATAGTTGTAAAGTACTATTTTACAGTAATATATGGTAATGTTAAATTGAGTAATATATGGCAATGTCTTATCTAACTAATTACTTTGCAACACTTTATACTTTTGTTTAAGTAGGGCTAATATTCTGTCGATAAGCCCTAGTGAAGAGAAAGCTAATAGAGGAGTACTTGTAACATACAGGAAGTGTTAAATGGCAGTAACTATAATGTGTCCTAATTTGCGTTGTAGAAAGATACTTATGATACCTGAGTCTATGAGAGGTTCAAGGGTCAGATGTTCTTATTGCGGCATGGTTCTACGTGTACCAAAGAAAAAGACTGCTGTTGGTACTGTTGAAACTTCCGCAAAGCCTGCCAAATAATTCCGGCTTTATATTGCACTTTTCTTCTAAAAATCTCTGGTCTCTTGAGTGTTTGTTGTGGTTGTGTTCTAAATGTTTTATTCTTGACATTTCTTCCCCATAAAAGTTAGAATACCTGCGAAAGTATTTTGTTATTATTTTCAGTTAATAACTCATGTTTCGTTATTTCTAAGTCTTTTATGACTTTTAAGGATTTTTTTTGCTGGAATCACCAATAGATAATAGTGGTTGTGTAGAATTATATAGCCCTGCTAAGCTCAATCTGTCTTTACTCATTTATGGTAAAAGGCGTGACGGCTTTCATGAATTGCATTCGATTATGGCTACTACTGGTTTTACTGACCGGATGCTTTTTGAACTTAATCCTGGCCAGGGAATTTCACTTGAGGTTCAAGGCGGCGATAGCTCTATCCCCCACGGACCAGAGAACCTGATCTGGCGGGCGGCTAGTCTTTTAGCAGATTTCGCGCAGGTGCCTGCCAGTGCCAAAATAACTGTTCAAAAGAATATTCCAGCTGGTGGTGGTCTCGGTGGTGCCAGTAGTAATGCTGCTACTACTCTTATGGGGCTTAACAAACTTTGGAATACTGGTTTATCAAGAGAGGATCTGGCTGGGCTTTGTGCTCGTCTGGGCAGTGATGTCTGCTTTTTCCTTTATGCTCCGCTTGCTGAATGTACTGGCAGGGGGGAGATTGTTAAGCCGCTAAAAGGTACTCTTAGCAAGAAACTTATGCTTATCATTCCTGGTATCCATGTTTCTACTGCTGATGTGTACAAAAATTATAGGTTTGATGCTTCTGCTGTTAATGCCCGGAGGTTGGTTGTTGATAATCTGCTAAATGAGCAGGATTTTGACGGGCTTTTTGAAAAAGGTTTTAACTCATTGACGCCGGTTACTATGGACATTGTACCTGAACTGGCTATGCTTAGGGAGAGTATTGAGTATATTATTAGTCGGCCGGTTCATATGTCCGGCAGTGGCTCTACCTTGTATGTTTGTGGGGATAGCTATGACGAGCTGAATGCTTTGGCTGATAAGCTTAGCGACGGCGATCTCCATAATACATGTTCGGTAGTGATAACTGATATTGCTGTCTAAATGAGAAGGTTTGTGGGTCTGGAGGTTTCTGTATGGAAATCACTGATGTAAGGGTCAAGCTGGCAAATAATGAAAAAGATAATTTGCTCGCTTACTGTTCGGTTATTTTCGATGACTCGTTTGTAGTCACTGATCTTAAAGTTGTAAATGGTAATAATGGCGTGTTTGTATCTATGCCTTCCAGAAAGGTTATGAACAAGTGCCCATCATGTAAAGCTAAGAATCATATTCGCGCCAGGTTCTGCAACGATTGCGGTAAAAAACTGGATTTCCGTTGTGTTAATGATTCTGATAGAAGGCTGTATGTTGATACTGCGCATCCTATCAAACCAGAATGTCGCCAGATGATCGTGGAGGCAGTTATGGCTGCTTATGCTGATGAGTGTTCCAGAGAAAGCAGTGATATTATTGAACTTGATACTGGTTGTAATATAACCGATTGTGATGGTTGCTCCAATAATGTCAAACGAATGGACGACAGTGGAATTTTTGAAATGTGATCGAGGTTATTCGTAACTCTTTTTACGTTCAATTTCCATGTTCTCTGCTTATCGCATTATAGTCTTATAATTATTTTAGCCACATAATCATTATGTGACGTTTGATTCTTGTAAGTTACTTAATACCTGTTGATTACAGTTTTTATATTTGGTCGTTTCTCTTATGCTCCCAATAAAAATGTAGCATTAGATTATTCTATACTTGTATTACCCCGATGAAAATATCAGATATTATGTTTTCATCTGATAATAGTACAGAAAGGAATGATCTATAATGTTCAGTAAAATAAGTGTAAAGTTGGTCGGTATTGCTCTTGCTGTAGTTTTAGCTATTAGTTCATCTCTTTTTGCCGCCGCTGGCGATGGTAAAAAGGTTGGAGTGTTATGGGTACATAAATCTGGCATGGCTCAACGAGTTCTTGACGGTATGCAGCAAACACTTACTAAGTCTGCACCGGGGATAAGTGTTGAGGTTATCAAAGATATCGAAAGCGATGATGCCGCTTTACCTGTTTACGAAAAATGGCAGAAAGAAAAAGATGCCATTGTGTTTTTAAGATCTGATGGTGCCAAATTCCTCATGGCTCATCCTTCTGACATACCTGCATTTATCGGTGCTTGTAATAATCCTGAAAAGCTTGGCCTAATTAAAAATATGAAAAAGCCTGAAGGAAACGTTACTGGTGTTACGTATTATCTACCAGCTGAATATAAAATGAAACTATTCAAGAAGGTTCTTCCTGGTATGAAAAAGGTAGCTCTAATCGTCCAGGAAGGTCACCCTAGCAGTCCAATTGAACAAGCGGAAGTTAAACAGTTTTGTTCTCAAAACTCCATTACATATGCTGATGCGGTATGTAAGAATAAAGATGACCTAAAAGCTAAAGTTGAAAAGTTACTTGGCTCGGTTGATGTATTTATACTTGGTAATCAAAACCTGCTGATTGATAATAGTGCCGTTGTTCTGGAGGTCTGTGGTGATACTCCAATTGTTTCACTTACCGAAAAACCTGTAGAAAAAAAATCTGCCCTTATCGCTATGGCTGCTGATGATATAATGCTTGGCAATAAACTGGGTATGTCTGTTATAGATGTACTAGTTAATGGTAAGGCTGTTTCTGAGGTTCCCGTTAAAATTGATGAGCAGCCTAATATCCTGATCTGTGTAGAACTTATGAAAAAGTGGGGGGTAAAGCCTCCAATGGATATTATCAAAGTTGCAAGGCTTATCAAGTAAGTAAACAAACAACTGGTATGTTTTTTTGTCGGCAGGATATTTTTGATAAAGGATAACTAATGTTTCGCAGTATTGGAAGAAAACTTCAGGTTATGATCATTTGTGCATTTATGGCAACTTGTGCGGGTGTTATAACTCTTGTTTTTTATCAGGCTAGAGTTGTCTCATCTGATGTAGTTGAAATTGTCACTTCCAGCCAGAATGATATTTATTCACATAAGCTCGAAAAGATACTTAGCATTATAACCGCTTCTTATAATGACGTTACAAGTACTCTTGATGATCTTGGTATGGCTGGTACCTCTATGGCTGATGAATATATTGCAGATGCCAAGAAGACTGCAATTGAACATGTGAAAAGTCAATACTATAGTGATAAGAACGGAGAGCTTGCCCAAAATGATGTCTATCCGATCGTTGTTGATAGTGAGGGTGGCGTTATTATGCACCCAAATCCTAATGAAAAAGGACCGTTTACTAAATACCCCTTTGCAAAACAGTTATTAGCTGCAGAAACAGGTTTTCGCTATGAATTCGAAGGGATAAATAAATATATGTTTACCGTGGCTATGCCTCAGTGGAATTGGATTATTGCTTTTGCTGTTCCCGAAGAGCTTGTTATGCTGCCGGTCACCAAGGTGCAGGCTACTGTAAAAACGCTTAAGATAAATATCGCTATACTAGTAAGCTGTATTGCGATACTGTCAATAATTATATTAGGATGGGGAGTGTACCGCTGGGTTACTTGTCCGTTAAAAGAAGTTATCCAGTTGCTGAACGCTAGCTCTTCTGGTGTGAAAAATTCAGCAGAACATTTGGCTGCTTCTTCTAAGGCATTGGCTGAAGGGGCTCTGGATCAATCTACCACTTTAGATCAAGCCACCGGTGAGATCGAAGAAATTTTAGATACCATAAAGAATAATACCACCAATGCAGATGAAGTTAGAAATATTTTCTCTGAAACTATTATGGCCGTCGACTCGGGTTCTCATTCGATGCAGAGTATGAATATGGCTATTGAAAAGGTTCAGGAAAGTGCAAACGAGACTGCGACTATTATTAAAATTATAAATGAAATTGCTTTTCAAACAAATTTACTCGCTCTCAATGCCGCGGTTGAGGCTGCCCGTGCCGGCGAAGCAGGAAAAGGCTTTGCCGTTGTTGCCGAAGAAGTTAGAAACCTTGCCTTACGATCTTCTGAAGCTGCTAATAATACTTCTGGTTTAATTGAAGAGTCTGTGAGCAATTCAAAGGAGAGTGCTGATATTACTGCTCAGGTCGGGGAGGCGTTTACCGGCATTACTGGTAAGCTGGATAAGACTAATCAGCTTGTTGGCGACATTGTTAATACCTCCGATATGCAGACAACTGGTATCGGCAGGGTCAGAGATTCATTTAAAATGCTCGATGGTGTAACTCAAAAGAATGCCGCTAATGCTGACGATTGCTCCAGCGAATCTGACAGCTTAAGAAATCAGGCTTACGAAATGGACCAGGTAGTTAAAAAACTATCAAGCTTGGTTGGTAGTAATATAATTTAACCCAGCTTGAATATTGTAATTGCCTAAATCCTCTCAAGTGCCCTTTGGTCAAAACCGATCTGGCTTTCCAAAACCATGTGTCCACCTTAATCGCATGTAGTTTTAAGTGCCTGTTAGTTATGGTCTTAAGTTTTTTTTTTTTCTTCTTTGGCTATTGTACTTTTAGGTTATATTTGGTACAATCAATTTATTGTTATGAGAATTGGTTGCCCCATGATCTTGATGCTATAGTTAAAGTCTTGTATTAAGGGAGCTTCCATCTGTTCTATTATTGGCGTATATAATTTTGGGAGAGCCATGATGAAGAAGTTGAGCAGGGCAGTTTGGGTTTTATTTTTGTTGTTTTCTTCTGTTGCTTTTGGTGTAAATGGGAATTTATCTGGTACCGGTACTAAAATGGATCCATATGTGATTGAGGATCGGACAGATTTTATTGCCTTCGCCAGACTGGATAAGTATTGGAATACCGGGGTTTATGCTGCCCTTGATTGTGATATAGAGCTGTATAATGATTATTCATCAGCTGTAATTGCAAAAGATACAGATCCCGCTTATGGTTTTCAGGGCAAAAAGTACAGTGGACGCTTAGATGGTAGGGGGCATACGATCTTTGGCCTGAAAATCAAGGCTGACAGCTCTGATTATCTCGGCCTTTTTGGTTATGTTACTTATGATAGTAAGATAACTAATCTTCATTTGGAAGATATGAGCTGTCTGGATGGTGGCGATTATATTGGTGCTATTGCAGGCTTTAATGAAGGTGATATTTCAGGATGTTCGGTCAATGGTTATCTTTATGGCCAACGCTATATAGGTGGTATCAGTGGTATGTCTTCTTCAGGTAAGATCCTGGACTGCTGCTCAAGTGCTACTTTGTATGGTACAAATCAAACTGGTGGAATTTGTGGTTTTAGTACCAATGGTATTATGAGTCGATGCTATAGCAATGGTACTGTGTTGGGCCAAACTAATACTGGTGGTATTTGTGGGCGTATGAATTCTTTATCTGAAATTTCTAATTGTTATTCATTATCCTTAATTGTAGGTTATGATTATACTGGTGGCGTTTGTGGCTATGTTAATGCCGCTTATATAAAAAATAGTTTTGCTATGGGCCATATTATTGGCTACGAACATACTGGCGGTGTATGTGCGCGTAGCACTCATTCAAATGGGGTTACCAATTGCTACTGGAATACCGATTTCTCTGGTATCAATACTAGCGATGGTGGTGTAGGCTTGACAGACCAGCAGATGAAAGATAAGTCTATCTACTTAAATGCTGGCTGGGATTTTTACGGTGAAGTTGCAAATGGTGAAGCTGATATCTGGTGTATGAACGCATATCCGGAGTTAACCTGGCAGTATCCTTCAATCGTTGACCTCTATGATTATATGTTCCTTACCCGTCATTGGCTTGAGGCCGACTGTGATCCAAATCAACCTTGTAGTCGTTTCGATTATTTCAGAGATGAATCGGTAGATATTTCTGACCTCTATGTCTTTGCTGATTATTGGCTGGAAGAACAGATCATAAACCCTGAAGGCCTTATTCTTTTTAGCGACTCTTTTGAGAATGATGCTAATACACTTATTAGTTCATGGGACCCTGACAGTGATTGGGTTATTACTGACGAACAGTCATTTGCAAGAAACAGTTCAGCATGCAGTAAAATCGGTCTGCTGGATGATCAGGTAAGTAAGCTGTTTATCACCCTTGATACAACTGGTTATGATAAGTTCAGTTTTGCTGCTAAAATATCAAGTGAAGAAGATTATGACTTCGCTTATTTTGCCATCGACGGCATAAAACAAGGCAAGCCGTGGAGTGGTGAACTCGACTGGCAGGAATTTGTTTACGATGTCCCTGAAGGTATTCATACTTTCACCTGGGCATACAGTAAAGACTTTAGCATTAGCGAAGGCAGCGACTGTGTATGGGTTGATGCGGTAAAGGTTTATCGTGATTTCGTGCCTGAAGTTATTGATCCAAACGATATTCCAAATGACGACCCAAATATACTTTTCATTGACTCTTTCGAATGTGGCTTGGATAGCTCTGTTTGGGGTGAACCAAATCGCTGGGATGCTGTTAATGACGAATCTTTCACAGGCGATAGCTCAGTTTCTAGTGGTGTTGGCTTGTGGAATAACTTCTCTAGCGTTTTATCTCTTACTATTGACACTACCGGCTTTGAAAAGATAAGCTTCGCAAGAAAAATATCATCTGAATACAGAGGTGATTTTGGTTACTTCTTGGTTGACGGTATTGCTGTTAGTGAATATTGGAGCGGTGAACTCGACTGGCAGGAATTTGTATTTGACATCGAAGATGGCCTGCATACTTTCTCCTGGATATATGAAAAGGATGAAACAGATAGTTCTGGCAGCGATTGTATGTGGATCGATGATGTGAAAATATACCATGAAGATATAACTATACCTGATGATGGAAAAAGATGTGTTACCTTCACTCTGGATTCATTAACAAATGGCGGTATCACAGATTCAACCGGCGATAACTGGGGGCGGTTTATTGGTGATCCTAACCTTGTTAGTGGTAAAGTTGACAATTGTCTGGCATTCGATGGTAATGATTGTGTAGTTATCGATACCCCATCAGATCAGCTAAATTGTGAATACGTGACAATGTCTGCCTGGGTAAAACTTGCAGAGTTAAGTGATCCAGATGTTCATGCCCCACATTTTATTATAAATAGAAAAATGACCTTGCCAGGCAGCTATAGTTTATTTGTAAATCATAATCAGTGGCGTACTGGTGTAAGGTCTGGAGATGGGGTGGGAGAAGCTGCCGTAGTTGCCTCAAGCTCAACTACTACTTTGGAATGGACCCACATTTGTGCTACCTATGATGGTAATGCTCTTAAACTCTATATTAATGGTGTATTAGAAAGTACTGTCGAGTTTGAAGGTGTTATCGATCAGGAAAATCCTGAGTTTCTAGCCATAGGTGGTTATCCTAACGAGCAGGTATTCTTCAACGGCTTAATCGACGATGTGAAAATTTACAATTACGCCTTTACAGCTGACGACGTCACCGAAATGTACGAGGCCTATTATCCTCTTAAAGCTTATTATGACTGTCAGTCTGCTATAGATAATACCATTATTGATCAGAGTGAGTTTGCTAATGATGCAACTTTCATTGGTGAGCCAAATCTGGTTGATGGAAAAGCTGGTAAATGTTTATCTTTCTTCGGTGATGAATATATCACTACTGACGGCCCGGTAGTTGACGTTGCTTCTCCTGTTAGTATGTTCACCTGGGTGAGCCTAAGTGATCCTAACGGATTACGTAGCCAGACTATCTTCCAGCAGGAGGATGGTGCCGTAGAGTCTTCTGGTCGCCAGTTGCTTTATCGTGCAGTAGATGGTAAGCTTGGCTCTTATCTTGGTGGTGGTGTTACTGAAAGCGATAGCGTCGTTTTTGACTCGCTTAATATCTGGGTACACGTAGGATTAGTATATGATGGTGATACCGTCAAATTATATGCTGATGGTAGTCTCGTAGGTCAAAGAGATGGCGTTACTGCAGAAAGCTGCTCAGGTAATTTCCGTATTGGTTCCTTTAAAATGGATGACTATGCGTCGCAGTTAGATTGGGCTCGCTGGAGAGGTAAGATCGATGAGATCAGTTTCTACCAGAAGGCTTTGAGTGATGATGAAATTATGGAATTATACAGAAATTAAACAAAACATATAAATATTTCACAGGCGGCATTACACATAATTGTTTTGCCGCCTGTTTTTTTTATATCTATCCGCCTTGAGCTTCGAATTTCTTTAAGCCGGCACGATATAGTCTCGCTACCCCCAGCCAAAGAACGATCGCCCAAAAATACTGCGATATTACTACCACAGCGGCCATTTTCAAGGTGAACTGACCGGTATATATGCCTGCCGGATTAAAGGCCAGCGAGGCAAATGGCAGCAGCTGGAGGATGCTTCTTGCCGTATCGCCGAAAATTGTCAGTGGCAGAAGGTCGCCAGAAAGAATATTGGTCAGGGCACGGGTAAACCTCTCGATTGGCATAACTTCGTACACCCAGAAGCTTATCGTTCCTATTCCCATATAATATGCATACTGGGTTATTATTGTCGCTCCTACCGAAAGAAGGAACATCACCAGCATCATACCCTTGGGTAGATCTGCTCCGGTCAGCGAAGCGTACACTGATACACAGCTGATACCTATTACCCCAGAGATGATCGGTACTGCCAGCGAACGGGCAACGATCCACTTTAGATAATGTACCGGCCTCACCAGACGCATTACCAGATTGCCCGTACGGATCTCTTCGTTCATATCTGCTATCGCTCTGGCGCCAGGCGAAAACACCGCGATAAATCTTACGATGAGAATATAGATTATAAAATTATCCCTGCTGAAGCCGCCTATTTTTTCCTGGCCGCTCAACCGAAATAGAACCATCCATAGCGAACCTATAATCGCTGTCATTAGAATCGGCCTGACCAGCTTCAATGAGATATTCACCCTGTATTCAACCAGGTTCTTCAGCTGGGTAATGAACAGGACCATGTATTTATTGGTCAGCCAGGACGTAGACCCCGGCTGGGCTGGTTGTCTCATCTTATTTTCCATCTTCTAACACGCAGTGGTGTTGCAATAGCAGGGGGCTTATAGGTGTCTCAGGCAGTGGCCCATCATTTCTTTTTTCGTTTTCAGATAATTATAATTATGTTCGTTTGGCGGGAATTCTATCGGGATCTGTTCTTCTACTGTAATACCAAACACCCGTAAACGATCGGTTTTCAGCGGATTATTCGTAATATTGGCGATTCGTGATATGCCCAGGTCACGGCATATATGGGCACCAAGGCCAAAATCTCGCTTCTCAGCATTAAAGCCCAGAGCTATATTCGCCTCTACTGTATCCATACCATTCTGCTGTAGCTTATATGCCTTCAGCTTCGCCGCCAGACCTATTCCACGGCCTTCCTGACGCAGGTATATCACCGCTCCTTTGCCATGATTATCTATATATCGCATCGCCTCGTGCAGCTGACTGCCGCAGTCGCATCTCATCGAATGGAATATATCGCCTGTCAGACATTCGCTGTGAACTCGTACCGGCACAACCTCTTTCTGTTCGATTACTTTGCCGTCCGGGCCAAGCAGGCCAACATCGCCTTTACATAGTGCCAGGTGAACGTGATTATCTACCAGTGTTTCATAGCCGATCAGGCGGAACTTACCGCAATCGGTTGGCATCTCTACTTCTTCTATTCGCCTTACCAGCGAGCTCTCCGTCTGCATACGATATTCTACCAGCTTGGCAACGCTCGTCATTTTCAGATCATGCTTCTCGCAGAATTTCTTCAGCTCCGGCACTCTTGCCATTGTCCCGTCATCATTCATTATCTCACAGATTACTCCTGATGGATATAGGCCAGCCAGCTCCGCAAGGTCTAATGACCCTTCCGTTTGCCCTGCACGTACCAATACCCCTCCCGGGCGGGCTGTTAGCGGGAATATATGACCAGGACGAGCCAAATCTGCTGGCTTGGCATCTGATCTGATTAGCTCATGCACTGCCAGGTTACGATCCGCCGCTGAAATACCAGTTGTTATTCCCTTGGCAGCGTCAACCGATACGGTAAATGCTGTGCCTAGTGGGGCGGTATTGTTCTGGCTCTGGGGGTGCAGGTTCAAATCCTGACATCTCTGTGAATCCAGTGACACACAAATTAGCCCACGGCCATGAGTTGCCATAAAATTGATTATCTCTGGTGTACATTTTTCCGAAGCACAAACCAAATCGCCTTCGTTCTCTCGGTCTTCATCATCTACCAGAACGATCATTTTGCCCGCTTTAAGCTCTTCCAGTACTTCAGGTATACTCGCTAGTTCCATTTTGTCAATCCAATATAAATAAGTCTAAGGTCTATATCCCCAATATGTTATGAATTCAGCGTGGACTTTACAGCTGTGTCGGTCAGCAAACAGGTTGCAATGACTATTCATATACAAATCTAATACGGCATTATATCACAACCTGCCGGAAAAGTAAAGTACACGCTAATTTGTTTAGTTATATATGGTTATACCAGTTACCAATTATGGTTGTTTAATATACTGCTATAATATAATTGTTATATCATAACTATCCTAGACCCCGCCAAAAGTCTTTTCTTCTCCTTATTTCTTACAACTTACTTTCGTTTTAACATATTTACTCAAACTGACCTAATTCCTGAATTCTAAATCCTAAATCCTATAAACTGACCATCAGTCAGTTTGAAATATTTACTCTTTTTCTTGTAATAATTCCCAACCATATCCGACTAATTGGCTGTAAAAGTTAAAAAGTAATTTTTATGTAACTTTCCGCCTATAACTATAAACCGTTATTATAAACAATTATGAGGTAATAGATTATGTTTTTTGGTACTTGGAATGCAAGTGAGATTATGCCGCAGTTGGCAACTGGAATGTTATTTGGCAGTGTTCTATTAGTGATGTTTTCTGTACTTATTGTTAAGGTCTTTTACCTCATGACTCTGTCCCGGGCCTTGAAAAACTGCTCTCCTCAAGCTCGAAAGAGCTACCCCGGCATGATCTGGCTGGAGCTCATACCGGTTATTGGTGTTGTTTGGTCATTTGTCAACGTAATACAGGTTTCCGGCTCAATTGGGAACGAGTTTAGACGACGTAATATTGCTTCAGAGGATAGCCCATCTATTATGCTCGGGATCATAGCTTGTATTTTAGGTGTCGGCACCGCTGTTTTTCCATTCGCCGGCGTAGCCGGTGTTATTTGCTGGATCATATACTGGATGAAGATATCAGACTACTGCCATATACTCCGCACCGGCGTACACTACAACAACCCACAACAACCAAACTGTTGCTAAACCTCTTATTGACAATACATAATGCAAATTGATCTTGCAACTCATATTATCAAATTGCAAAACCATTCCTAATGCCACCACCTCAAACCAAATCACACCCGCCACCCATCTCCCCACGCAAGAGTTTCCCGATACACGTCGGGATTCTTCAGTCTTATACCTTAATTCCCAACCAACCCCAGAACATCACCCAATGCCACATTACCAAATCAACTCGCGAAGCTTTAAGAGTTCAAACTTCAGTTTGACTTCCAACCCATGAGCTAAGCGAATAAAAAAAAACAAGCATCCTGGCCAATTTCTTCTTCCCCTTTGCGGGTGCGAAGCACCTTCTTACACAATATTTACTCTTATCCTCCCCAATCGCCAACCAACTCTTTGCGACTTCGCGCCCTTGCGTTAAAACTCTTAAATTCTCTTCTTAAATCCGTGTAAAATAATCAATTAGCAGTTCGCGGTAGCGAACACCTCTTAGTAAATCTGTGGATATAATACTCCCAAAGCATATTTTATTTTGTTCAGAGACCAATAATATGTTATAATCTAGCCTTGTGTTTTAGCCGATTAATTGGGTAGTTAAAGCCTTGGCTTAAGAGAGATTAGCTGTTTTGGCCAGATATAAACAAAACAGCTTAATATGTTGTGGTCTTATTGGGTGTGAACCTTTTAGATCTATGATAGTTATTATTACTGTAACTTTTTTAAGGGTGCCTCTGAAAATTGCTTTTGAGGCGAAAACGAGGATTGATTTTTACTGACAAGGAACGAAGGACGGGCATATTGGTGAATATTCACGGTTTTTCGTGACGCAGCTCAGGAAAAATCAAGACCGTTTGCAGCCCAGAATGAATTTTTAGAAGCACCCTTAATTGTTAAGCTGTAATGATTATGACGCCTGATGGTCAGGATAAGCCCGATTGAATTAGATTCACCGTTGACGGCTATGGATGATATATTATTAACTTGATATTTTCATAAAGGGATTCAAAATGAACAGATTCAAACTATTTTCACTTTTACTGTTGCTAACATTAGCCATCTCAAACACGCTTCTCGCCGGCACATACTCCGGCGGTACCGGTACCGACACCGACCCATACCAGATTGCCACCGCAGATGACCTCATCGAACTGGGCAATACCACAGATGACTATTCCTGCTATTTCCAAATGACAAAAGATATCGACCTTAGCAACTATACTTTCGATAAGGCTGTTATTGCGTGGGATACAGATCCTGCAACAGATAATTTTCAAGGTTATTTATTTCAAGGTTCATTTGATGGAAATGGTCATGTGATTACTAATCTTGTGATAAATAACCCTAATGCTGATTTTCTTGGTGTTTTCGGTAATGCTGGAGGTGCTCCATTTACAGGAATTTATGGTGCCGTAATAAAGAATTTGGGAGTTGAAAATGTTTATGTAAATGGTCATGATTATGTTGGTGGTATAGCTGGATCAGTTGAAGATGTATTAAAGTGCTTTGTGTCTGGAAATATAAGCTGTCATAGTTGCGGCGGTGCTATAGCCGGTAATTCTTCTGGAGGTTTTATCAATTGTTATAGCTCTGGTTCCGTAGCTGGGATTGATAATATTGGTGGTATTGTAGGCAAGGCAAGTTACTTTATCACAATGAATAGATGTTACTCACTTTGTAATATAACTGGAGATAGTTTCTTTAATGGGTTGATAGGAAATCACCAAATGTCGACTATCTACTATTCATTTTATAATAAGGATATCTGTGGGTATTCTGTGAGTCAAAGTGATCAAACAGCTAAAACAACAGAGGAAATGAAGGATTTTTTAACTTATGTTGATACGAGTTGGGATTTTAGTGGTGTAGATGGAGACGTGGCTGATTGGAAAATGTTGCCAGGGGAGTATCCTGTTCTTGCCTGGGAAATTTCTGATGAAATTGAAGTTCCAGACCTGACAGGACTGTCGTATTCAGAAGCTATGTCAGAGCTAGAATTAATTGGAATGCAATATTCGTTACACTATGACTATAGTTATTTAGAGGCTGGATTGATCTGTTCTCAGACTCCTTCAGTTGGAACTGACTATATGATTGGTTGTGAAGTTGAATTAACGGTTTCTCTTGGTGGTTTTTTATCAGGTGGTTTAGGTACAGAGTCTGATCCTTACCAGGTTTCCACTGTTGACGATCTTTTATGGATGGCAGATACACCTTTTTGTTATGATAGATGTTTTATTCTGACTTCTGATATTGATCTTAATGGATTAGTTTTTTCAAATTCATTGATAGCGGCAAATGAAAATACAGCTACGGATTATTCAGGAAATCCATTTTGTGGTACTTTTGATGGCAACTGTCATAAAATTTCAAATTTGACAATTGAAAATACTACAAATACTTATACCGGTTTATTTGGGTATATAGGCCAAGGTGGGGCAATTATTAACCTTAGTTTGGAACATGTAAATATCACTGGTGACTTTATTTATGTTGGTGGCATCTGTGGATATATAAAAGATGGCACAATAGACAATAGCTATGTTTTGGGGTATTTGGTTGGAAATAATATAGTGGGTGGGTTGTGTGGTTATTGTAAAGATAGCACAATTAATAATTGTTATGTTTTAGGTTCAGTAATTGGAAATGAAAATGTAGGTGGCCTGTGTGGTGTTTCATCTTCCAGTTATATATCTACTTGTTACGATGCTTGCAATGTGGTATGTTCGGGGGTGTATTTAGGAGGGCTTGTAGGTAATAATTATGGTTCTATCAGAAATTGTTTTTGGGATAAGGATTATAGTGGTGTTTTGGTTGGTGTTGGCTATGGTTACGGCACTATCATGGGCTCGAATACATCTGAAATGCAAACTCTGACTACATTTACTGATGCTGGCTGGGATTTTTCAGATGCAGATGGTGATGACGCAGATTGGCAAATGCCGGTTGGTTGGTATCCTATCCTGGCCACTGAAAGTAGTGTGGAGTTAGCTCCAGTGGTTGATTTGGCAAATCTTACTCTGGATCAAGCACAAGTTGCTTTAAGTGATTCAGGAATGAGTATTGGGATTGTATCGTATATTTACAGTAGTATTGATGCTGGACTGGTATATAGGCAGTTTCCAGTTGCTGATACACCATGGCTAAATGGCTGTCCTGTAAATATAACAATTTCGCTTGGTACGGTATATTCCGGTGGAAATGGTACAGAGGCTGATCCGTTTATTTTATCATCTGCGGATGACTTGGTCGCACTAGGTAATAATCCAGCTCATTATGGAGAATACTTCGTTGTAACTAATGATATAGATATGGCAGGACATGTATTTATGCAGTCTGTTATAGCTCCTGATATAGATAGTACAACCAGTGATTTCCATGGTACACAGTTCACTGGAAAAATTGAAGGTAATGGTTTTAGTATTGATAATCTCACAATTTCTTCTTCAGGTTTTTATGTTGGTTTGTTCGGCTCTGTTGGTGTAGGTGGTAATATTAATAATTTGTCATTGACAAATGTTAATGTTTTTGGGGCAGAGAGTCTAATTGGCGGTTTGGTTGGTCAGAATTTCGGTGAAATTACTTCCTGTAGTGTTTCTGGACAGATTATGGCAGGAAATTATAATGCTGGTGGTATTTGCGGTAATAATAGCGGTACAATTAGTCAGTGTTGGTCTGATTGTTCTGTAAGTGGTCAAATACTTATAGGTGGATTATGCGGCGTAGCTGTTGGTAATCTAAGCGAATGTTATGCGACAGGAAATATTTCTGGCGATAGCAGGATTGGCGGACTAGCTGGTTCATGCAATAACGGTATTATAACAAATTGTTATGCCGCGGGTGGTTCTGTCGAAGGCCAATTTGAAGTTGGCGGTCTTTGTGGATATAACAATACTGGTAATATCTCAAATAGCTTTGCGGCAATTCCAACAATAGCGGTCGAAGCCTCAGTTGGCGGCTTATGTGGATATAGCTCAGGTACTGTTAGTGGGTGCTTCTGGGATACCGAGGTATCCGGTCAGGCAGCTACCATTGGAGAAGGAATTGGTCTTACAACGACCCAGATGCAGCAGCGTGATTGTTATATAATTGAACAATGGTTTGGAAATATTTGGACTTTACCATTGGATAGCTATCCTCATCTTGCCTGGGAGCTGGTTGATGGAGAGGTATTTGATATTATCCAATTAGCTGGTAGCGGCACAGTTTCCGACCCCTGGCAGATATCCTCTCTGGCTGAGCTGACTTCATTTGGAGTTAATAGCCAGATAAGTGATGATACTTTTATACTTACTTCAGATATTGATTGCAGTGGTTATGTGTTTGATAAAGCTATGATCGCTTCAGATGAAAATAGTGCCTTTACTGGTATCTTCGATGGAAATGGTCATTCTATTTCAAACTTAGTCATTCATAGTGAACAGAATAATTATGTTGGTTTGTTTGGTTATGTTGAATCATCCGCTGTTGTAAAAAATCTAACTCTTACTAACGTTTCTATACATAACGAGTCTGGATCTTGTACAGGTGCTTTATGTGGTTATAATCATTCTTCTTATATTGATAACTGCAACATAACTGGAGAAATTATTGGGGGGGCTAATACTGGTGGTCTTTGTGGTGACAGCTCCAGTGAAATTACAAACTGTAGTTTCTCTGGTGTTATTAGAAACACTGGTGGTATCAATGTAGGCGGTATTTGTGGCCAGTCGAGTGGTAAGATAATGAACTGTTCTTCAGGTGCTGATATAAAGGTTGATGCATTTAATGTTGGCGGTATTTGTGGTGACAGTACTGGGACGATTAGTGCATGTGTTTCATCTGGTAGTGTTAGTGGTACTTATCGTGTTGGTGGAATTGCTGGCTTTGGTGGAGCGTTTGTTAAGAATTGTTATGTGACAGCAACTGTTAATAGTACTTATTCTAATTTATATACTATTGGACCTCGTATTAGTTATGTGATTGGTGGAATATGTGGAGTAGCGGCAACTAATATATCAAATTGTTATGCTGTAGGGCCAATTACTTCAGATGTAGTTACAAGTGGGGTAATTACATTGTCAAAGGGCGGCATTTGTGGTCCAATTGCTTATGATCATTTGCAACCGATTGTTAATTGTTTTTGGGATATTGAAGCAACTGGTGTAAGTGAAGGTTATGAAATGAATGATTATACCAATATGCTAGGAGTTGATCTTGATGGAATAGTTAACCTGGTTGGTATGTCGACAGAGGCAATGCAAAATCCTTTGATCTATCAGTCTTTTGGCTGGACTGACGGCAGCTGGACAATTGAGCAAGGCAGTTATCCACGTTTAGCCTGGGAAAATGCTGGTGGCGATATTATAGAGGTTACTGATACTCCGTTTACCGGTAGTGGAACTGACACCGATCCATATCAGATATCAAATGCTGCTGAGCTTATCTCGATCGGACAACAGGGCAGATTTTGTGCAAAGGCATATAAGCTAAACTCAGATATTGATCTGTCTATGTTCAAGTTTTATCGCAGTATAATTGGAGATGATATTATCGATAAGCCATATTTCACTAATAGGTTTTATGGCTCATTTGATGGTGCAGGACATACTATCTCAAATTTGAATATAGATGCCTTAAAAGGTAGTTATATAGGATTGTTTGGATATGTAAATGGTGGAACGATAAGTAATTTAGGACTAAAAAATATTGCTTTGAACGATTTCTGTAATGCTGAATTTAATACTGTATATATTGGTGGTTTATGTGGTATGTGTGTTTCGGGTTCTTCGGGGGCTGGTGGAGATATTTCAAATTGTTTTGTGACTGGCTTAATCTCTGGAGGTAGTGGGTACGGAAAAGTTGGTGGGTTATGTGGCTCCATAACTGGTGATATTTCATGTTGTTTTGTAGATGTTGATATTAGCAATGAAAATGGCACTGTTGGTGGGCTATGTGCTATTTCTAGTGGAAATATTGATAATAGCTATGCACATGGTAAAGTCTATGGCTATAGTGCTGGAGGTTTTTGTGGAAGAAAATATGGTGGTAATGTAAACAACTGTTATTCTACCTGTGAAGTGACTGGTGATGATTTTATGATAAATGGTTTTGGAAATATTGATAGTCGAGCTTCAATTACTAATTCTTTCTGGGACGTCCAAACCTCTGGTATTGGAAACAGCGGCGATGATAACAATGGAGCAACAGGTAAAACCACCTCTGAACTTCAAACTCTGGCAACTTTTACCAGCTCCGGCTGGGACTTCACCGAAGATGATGGCAATCCTGCTATATGGCAGATATTTGGCGATACCTATCCAACCCTGGCCTGGGAAGTAAATTTTGACATAGACGCCAGCGAATTTGTCGACTTGGCAGACTTCGCCGTACTAGCCGCTAACTGGCTCAGCTCCGAACCACCAGCCCTGAAAGTCGATTTTGATAAATCTGGTACTGTCGAGCTGGGCGACCTTGAACTCTTCACCCAATATTGGATGACAGGGGTATTTTATCCTTCTCCATTGCTTGGCTACTGGCAGCTGGATGAGACCGAGGGTACAACTGCGGTAGATTCTTCTGATTATTGCAACGATGGTCAGGTAATAGGTTCTCCAACCCGTGATACTGGTATTGTAGGTGGCTGTTACACATTTAACGGCTCATCTGATTATGTTCTTGTTGAGGGTTGTCAGGGTGTAAGTGGCAGTAAGCAGCGTACCGTAACAGCCTTTATCAAGGCCAATGAGGATCTCGCCAATCAGGATGGAAATATTCATAATATTGTCACCTGGGGCGATACTGAGGGTGTCGGTCATAAATGGTTTATTGCTTTGGATGGTAGTACCGGCCAGTTAGCTTTAGGTACTTTTGGTGGTCGCCTTAAAGGTGGGCCGGACCTTGAAGATGGCCAGTGGCATCATATAGCTGTTGTGCTTCCCGATGGAGCTAATAATCTAAATCAAGTTTTGTTATACGTTGACGGCGAAATGGTTACCACCAATGCAGGTGAAATATCATCGCTAATAGATACCACAGCAACTGAGGTTATTATTGGTGCTATGGACAGAGCCGCCGCGGACGCCACAGAAAGAAATATTATAAATTTCTTTGCCGGTTCTATAGATGAAGTACACATCTACAACACCGCCCTCAGCAGCGATGAAATATTCCAAATGGCTAATTAAAATAACCTAGCCTATATATTTTATTACTCTCAATAATCCAGCCCATATGACAAGCTATGCTCATATGGGTTTTTTTCATCTTCACTTTGCGAAAACCAATTCTATATTTGCTGATTATCTGTTATAATATAGTACTATTATCTAATCTAAAAGCTAGCAATTGTGCTTTTGTGACTAAAAATTGTCTCATTGTCAACTATTGAGCTTTTGTAAAGTATTAGAATGTAAATTTGACCGATAACTCTAGGTACGTTTTGTATTTCAGGCTGATTGTCGGTCAGTATGAGTTAGATATCTGTTTTCGGAATTATTTGATGATTATTAAAACTAAAGCTTATCCGCGGGCCGGTCTGATCGGTAATCCATCTGACGGCTATTTTGGTAAAACCATTTCTTTTTCTTTCAGCAATTATGCCGCTGAAGTGGTCCTTTACGAGAGCCCTGAGCTTGAGATCATGCCCTGTCAGAAGGATCAGTCGGTTTTCGGCAGTATCCATGCACTGGTAAATGATGTAGAGCTTCACGGCTACTACGGCGGCATAAGACTGCTTAAGGCTACCATAAAGAAATTCTTCGATTATTGCCGTGAGAACCAGATCGTGCTCCATAGTAGTAATTTCACTATCAGGTATAAGTCTAATATCCCTCATGGTGTTGGCCTGGCGGGCTCTAGTGCTATTATTACCGCTTGTATGCGGGCTCTTATGGCCTTCTACGGCGTAACTATACCAAAGCCCGTACAAGCAGGTCTAATCCTCTCTGCGGAAAAGGAAGAGCTCCATATTGCCGCTGGGCTTCAGGATCGTGTTATTCAGGTTTATGAAGGTATGGTGCATATGGACTTCGCCGAGGATATTATGGCTACCAGGGGCTGCGGAAATTACGAATATCTGGACTATAAACTGCTGCCGCCTGTTTATATCGCCTATCAGGAAGATCTTTCTGAGGTCTCTGACGTATTCCATAATAATATTAGAGATCGGTTCAACCGAAAAGAAAAGCTGGTGGTTGACGCCATGAAATATTGGGCCGAGATAACCGATAAGTTCAAGGATGCTCTCATCGCTGGCCAGGTCAACAAGCTGGGCCCGTTACTTGACGCAAACTTCGATATGAGAAAGAAAGTTTACCAGATCAGTAAGGCCAATCTTGAAATGATCGATACCGCCAGAAGCTGCGGCTGTAGTGCAAAATTCACCGGCTCCGGCGGAGCGATCGTCGGCACTTACAACGATGCCAAAGATTTCGATAAACTCAAAAAGTCAATGAAGAAAATTGGGGTAAACGTTATCAAACCAAGATTTGTCGCCCCTGACAGAAAAGAAAAGTAATCAGGAATATATTATGATAAAGAAAGCTGTAATTCCAGCCGCTGGCTTTGGTACTCGTTTCCTGCCCGCCACAAAATCATCGCCTAAAGAGATGCTGCCCATTGTTGATACTCCTGTTATCCAATATGTAGTTGAAGAAGCGGTCGCCGCTGGCATAACTGATATTATTATGGTCATCGGTTCCGGTAAAAGGGCGATCGAGGAACATTTTGATCGTAGTTTTATGCTCGAAGACCGCCTACAGGCCAAAGGGGACGATCAGACATTAGACATGCTCAGAAATATCTCTGATATGGCTGATATCCATTTCGTCTGGCAGAAAGAGCAGAAAGGGCTCGGCGATGCCGTCTATTGTGCCAGACATCATATCAACGGCGAGCCTTTTATGGTACTCCTCGGCGATACCGTTATGGATGCCCTAGTCCCTGCCGCCGCTCAGCTGCAAGCGGTATATAGCCGCTATCAGGCTCCGGTTACCTTGCTGGAGGAAGTTGACCGGTCAAAAGTCAGCCGCTACGGCGTAATGGACGGCTTTGAAGTTGAAACTGATATTTTCAAAGTCAGCGATTTTATCGAAAAGCCTTCTATTGAAGAAGCTCCGTCAAATCTCGTTGTTGCCAGTCGATATATATTTACCGCCGATATCTTTGATTATCTGGCTAAAACCCCTCCGGGCAAAGGTAACGAGATCCAGCTTACCGACGCTATGAGAATGATGGTAAAAGACAGAGCCATGTACGGCTGTCGTCTGGACGGAAAACGCTGTGATATCGGTAATAAGGAAGGTTTCGTAAAGACCAATATAGAGTTCGCCCTCAAACGCAGCGACATGAACGAAGACCTGAAAGCATACATAAAAAAACTGGCAGAGACCCTATAACTCTGCCAGCTTCTTATCTTATTCTTCGCACTTTGCACTTTGCACTTCTGCACTTCCTACCTTATCTCAAACGTCGAACATGGCCAGCTGTCAGTCCTGAACGAACACGCCGGCAGACCTTTGCTGTTGAACAGATTGGGCGATACCCCATTATGCCAGGCAAAGCGTACCGCAACAGGTTCATTAACCTTATCACATGTCACTATTACTTGTGCTCCATCTATTATCGCTTTTGCCGGGTAAAACACTTTATCATTACCAGCTATTTCAAATTCCCTGAGCTCGCCCTCAGCTTTCAGACCATAGTTAACACTGTCAAAGCTGATTATCGCCTTATTACCTTTTATCTCCACATCTTTATACATAGGCCCGTAACAGCAAATATTCTCATAGCCATAGGTTTCGCTTAAAGCCAGATCTGCCAGCCTGCGACCCACAGTCTGCTTATTCTTCGGATGGACATTGTTTAGGTTACCCACATCACTTATTATCGCTAGTCCGGTATTAGCCAGCTCCAAAGCAGCCTTCTGCGATTCCTGTAGCTCTGGGCACGTTGTCGCTTGCGGGTTGCTATAGTTATACGGCGGCAGCTGCACTATATAAAATGGAAATTCATAACCCCATTCCTCCCGCCAGTTATTGATCAGTTCCCTGATCAGCTCTGCATATTGATATGCTCTCGGCACATTCGTCTCACCCTGATACCAGATTGCACCTTTTATATGATAGTTAATTATCGGGTACAGCATAGAATTAAACAAATAGCCGCTGCGATGCTGCATTCTCAGGTTATCTGGATATCGGGGCTTTTTAAGCGATGGCTTTTCCTTGCGTGCTTCCTGCCAGTCGCTAATAACCGTTGCAAACTCCGCTTCCAGCTCCGGCCGTCTCGCCAGAAAGTCCAAATCTCGTTCGTATATAGGTTTTAGCTCTGGATTATTAGCAATAACCTCTGTCCGTACCCACGCCTCAGCTGGTGTGCCGCCATATGCACTGGTTATTATTCCAATCGGAACGTTTAGTCGCTCTTGTAGCTCTCGCCCGTAAAAATAGCCAACCGCAGAACATCTTTTCGCTGTCTGTGGTGTACATTCCTCCCATTTATACCTCAGATCCTTCAGTGGCTTTGCCGATTCTGACCGTGGCACATACAGCAGGCGTATCTCCGGCTGATCGGCCGTTGCGACCTCTTCTTCATGGTTCAAGGTCTGCTGGAGTTCCCATTGCATATTACTCTGGCCCGAACATAGCCACACTTCTCCCAGCAGCACGTTTTTTAGGGTAATTTCATTATTGCCACTAATATCAATATTAAAGCTTCTACCGTCTGTCGCCGGCGTAGTAAGAAATACTACCCATTCTCCATTCTCGTCAGCTGTGGTATCATACTTCATAAGCGTCCAGGCTGGCTTTACCGCAACCTTTTCTCCCGGCTCTGCCCAGCCCCAGAATTTAACCTGTGCTTTCTGCTGTAGAACCATATTATCAGATAAACAACCCGGCAGCTTAACATCTCCCAAAAGCGAACTGGCAAGCATAACGGCTAATATCACGGCACTAAGTACTTTTCTCATTTACATCTGTCCTCATATCTATAATTAGTTATATCGTACTATCTAATTCCTAATTCCTAACTTCTAATTCCTAACTTCTAATTCCTAACTTCTAATTCCTAACTTCTAACTTCTAACTCTACCCTTTCCCCGTTTGCCAATCCTTCTCATCTACTAGCGGAGCGTCAGATTTATTACCATTTATTGTAACATTATCATAAATAATACCGTCAACATTACCCATATTAAAGCGATTGATATCTGGCCGGATATTTACATCTTGCAGCTTAATATTCGAGATCACATCTCCTTTATTACCACGCAGATCACCTATAGACTCACACTGAATATCTATATTTCTCAGTATCAGGTTATTGACATACGAAGCAGGGGGCTCTTTACCTTCTGTATCATAAAACTGCGTCCAAGGCTTAACATCGAACAGCACCTTCACATTTTTACCCCTGATATTCTCATATATGATATTCTCATACCGTTGCGGCGTATCTGGCCGGAGCTTTAATCTCACCAGCCTGTTACCGCCTTCTACCCAGCAGTTGCGTACTATAATATTACGTACCAGTGTCGCCTCACTGCCTATCGTCACCACACCATGCCCGCGCCCAAACGTACAATTTTCTACCAGCACATTTTCTACCGGACTGTTTACCGGATCGCTATCAGCTTCCGGCCCTTTACCGCATTTTATTGCGATACAATCATCATTAACCGATATCTTACACCCGCGAACTGATACATTCTGGCAGCTGTCGATATCGATCCCGTCTGTACTCGGGGCCGGCACCGGCTCAAACTGTGACGATATATCCAGGTTCTGTATAGTAGGAAAATTACACTTGAATATATGCAATGTCCAGAAACCAGAATCCTTCAGGGTAATATCTTCTATAAGTATATGGTCAGAATTATTAATATAGAACATTCTTGGCCGGTGTACTTCCAGGTTTGTGCAATTCTTATTCTCCGCTCGTCTCTGCCAGAAAGCCTTCCAGTATTTCAAGCCGTTACCGTTTACCTCTCCCTCACCGTATACATGAAAATTATCAACTTTATCCGCATTGATCAGGGCACTTCGCCATAGCTGGTCACGTCCCTCCACATGAGTCATTACAATTGGATAATCTTCGATATTATCAGAGCCCTTTATAACACCATTTTTTTCAATACACAAACTCACACCTGGCTTGAAATATATCGCACCTGTGAGAAATGTACCTTCCGGCACAACCACCTTCCCATGGGTTTTGGCCGCCGCGTCTATCGCCGCCTGGATAGCTTTCGTACTGAGCTTTTCGCCACTGTCGTCTGCTCCATAGTCTGTTATCTCGTAGCTCACCGCTGAAAGGTTATTAGACAATAACAAAAGCGAAAAAAACATAAGCGTAGCTTTTACTAATGATAGTTTCATTTTGACTCCTATGGCGAAATTGATATATCCTGTTTTGATTTTTCTATTTTAATATGAAAGTAATTAAACTGCAATTATCTAAGTGGTATTTGTGTTCTTAATCTTATTTTTATTATCATAATGCAAGTATCAGTTATTTTTTTTGCATTCCAAAGCCATTCATTATTCATATCTGAATTTGTCGCCAGTATGCTTCGACTTTTCACAATATTTGTAAGCCACTCTTTGCTTTTTTACTATCGAAGAAAAAAATGTTCCTATAACTATTATCCTCCCAGTTCATTATAAAACATTTGGCTAATTAGTGTCTATTGCTCATCTGACGTAATAGCCTATTATCAATGGTTTTAGCGAAATAATTTACTCTTATCTCTATCGTCCATTATCTTCTCTGATTATTTGCATTTACAAAACGGACGATAAAGAAATGCGTTAGTTATATATAGATTTAAAAGAAGTTGTTGTTTGCCATGATCATATTATATGTACGATTTGGCTTTGTGTTCTAGTAGAGTATTTGAAAGGTGGCGTAACGTGGCTCTTAGAGATGTAAGTGTTAAAACCAAGGTAATGATGATCCCTCTGATCTCTCTGCTTTTTATGGCTATTATGTTCTTCTTAGAAAGTACCATTAGTCGTAGTGTCAGCAACGAAGTACAGCTTTCCCAGTTTGGTAAAGCCGTTCTCGATGGTAGTAAGGAACTGCTCAAAGTTTCCGTTGATGTACAGGCTATCAGCTTAGGCCAGATGGTTGAAGGTATTACCGATCAGCAGCAGCTCGCCGAAACGATCATTAACCATACCGACTCGCTAAGATTCTTTGACGATAATAGCGGCTACTTCTTCACTTATACTCTTGATGGTACAAGAATAAACAACCCGCCAGATAAGAGCAAAAATGGCAGTAACTATCTAGACTTTAAGGACAAAAAAGGTAACTATCTTTTCCAGAATTTCGCCAAAGTTATTCGTCAGAGTGGTGGCGGATATGTCGAGTATTTCTGGGAAAAGCCCGGCAAAGGCATCCAGCCCAAGCTAAGCTATGTAAAGCTTATCCCCGGCACTGACATATACGTTGGTTGTGGTGTATATATCGATAATGTAGAATCTGAAAAAGCGGCCTTATTCGATAAGGTCAAGCAGGAAAATGCTAAGTATAATGTTGTTCGATACTCCATGTGGGGCGGCATTATCCTACTGTCTCTACTGTCATCAATTGCTATAATACGTTCCATTGTTTCCCCTTTGACTATGGCTATTAAAAACCTTATCGAAAATGCTGATAGTATCTCGCAATCGTCCAGACAGGTTGCCCAGGCCTCGCAATATCTAGCTGACGGCTCCAGTGAACAGGCAGCCGCCGTTGACCATACCAGTTCTTCTATTGAAGACTTAGCTGTTATGACCAAAAACAATGCTGAAAGTGCCGAACAGGCAAATTCTCTGGCTTCTGAGTCAAATAGTGCCGCCCAGCAGGGCAGTCAGGCCATGTCTCAGATGATGACTGCTATTACTGAAATGCAGCTGGCTTCGGAAGAAGTGTCAAAGATCATCAAGGTTATTGACGAAATAGCTTTCCAGACCAACCTACTTGCTCTTAACGCTGCTGTTGAAGCTGCCAGAGCTGGCGAAAGTGGTAAAGGCTTCGCCGTCGTCGCCGAAGAAGTAAGAAATCTCGCTATGAGATCTGCTGAAGCTGCTCACAGCACTGCCGAGCTAATCGAACAGTCAGTTAAAAGTTCTAATATCAGCAGTGAAGTGGTGAGTCATGTCGAAGATGCCTTCAAACTTATCGTTGAAAAGTCAAACTCGCTCACTGATATTATCGCTAAAATTGACAGCTCTTGCCACGAGCAGGCTTCAGGTCTTGATCGTATAAACCTGGCTATGGCCCAGATCGATAAAGTTACCCAGACCAATGCTGCCAGCTCAGAAGAGAGTGCTTCTGCTTCAAAAGAACTCAGCGATCAGGCCTCTATCGCAACCAATGTAGTCGCCGAGCTGCGTAAGCAGGTTGGCAGCTAATTGCCTCAGCTGTAACAGGTTTATTGTCAGCTATAAACATAATATAGCTGTTTATTATTCATTGTTAATTATATGATACACAAAGGCCTTGTTTGTCTAGTTCAAATAAGGCCTTTTTTGTGCCATTTTTCCTCATTATTTCTCTATTTCTTTTCTATATTTCCTTATTACCTGCAACCTTTTATAGATAACCTCTAATAATTGCTTTCGCAGCGAAAACGAGGATTGATTTTTACTGACAAGGAACGAAGAACCGGGCATATTGGCCCCGATGTACATCGGGGTTCATGGTTTTTCGTGACGCAGCTCAGGAAAAATTAAGACCGTTTGTAGACCGGAATGAATTTTTAGAGGTTGTCTATAGTCTTTTTTGGTGAAATTGTCATATTATGTGGTTATAATCAATCATGTATTATAATTGTACAATTGTTCAATAACAATTTAATCTGAACAGGTGGGCCTGATCCAGGCCGCAAATTGGAAATCCATATTAAAGAAAGAGTTAGCATTATGAAAGAAAAGTCTCGCATTCCCGTATCAATTTTTACCGGCATGCTTATGCTGGGAGCGGCTATTATTTCGCCGCTTTGCGTATCTGCTGCTTCTGCTGACAGCGATTCATCTAAATACATCAGACCTCTGATCGGTACCAAAGGTGAGGGTAATGTTTACCCTGGCCCTTCTGCTCCGTTTGGTATGGTACAGATCAGCCCCGATACTGACAAGGTACTTTGGGCTACTGCCTCTGGTTATGAATATTCTGACCCAACTATCCTTGGTTTCAGTCTTACCCATCTCTCTGGTACCGGTATCCCAGATCTTGGCGACTTCCTCTTTATCCCACAGGTAGGGGAGCCAGAGCTGGTTTCTGGTGAAAAGGACAAACCAGAAGAAGGTTATCAGTCTGCTTACAGTCACGACAACGAAGAAGCTTCTGCCGGCTATTATAAAGTTAAACTGGACAAATCTGGTGTTACTACCGAGCTGGCCGCTGGTGTGCGTGCTGGTATGCTGCGTTTCACCTTCCCTGAAACTGATCAGGCATCGATCATGATCGACCTGGCTCATGTTCTTAGCGGTGGCCGCTGGCAGGTTGCCCAGTCTCGTGTTCGTATTGAAGATGGTTCTACCGTTACTGGTTTCCATCTTATCAACGGTTGGGCCAAGGAAAGATATCTATATTTCGCAGCTCGCTTCTCTCGTCCTTTTGATGACCAGATGATCTACAGCAATGGCCGTCCGGTTGTATATGATTCTCATGCCAACTATCGTTTCCGCAGCTGTAAGGAAGCCGCTGGCAAGAATCTCCGCTTCCTGGCCAAATACAGCACTAGCAGCAACGAAGCTATCACTGTTAAGGTTGCGGTTTCTACCGTAAGTGCCGCAAATGCTCTGGAAAATCTCGACGCTGAACTTCCTGACTGGAACTTCGAGAAGCTGGTAGCTGATACCTGTAAGCTGTGGAATAATGAACTTGAATGTTTCTCTATTACCGGTTCTCAGCTGGAAAAAGAAACTTTCTACACGGCTCTGTATCATGCTTTCCTTATGCCAAACACTCATCAGGACGTAAATGGTCAGTATCGCGGTTTCGACCAGAATACCCACACTATCTATGGTGCTGATAAATATACTGTTTTCTCTCTTTGGGATACTTACCGTGCTACGCATCCGCTGTTTGCTCTTGTTAAGTCTAAACGTGACGCTGATATGATCAACTCTATGCTAGCTCACTATGACCAGAGTGTTGATAAACTTCTCCCGGTTTGGGAACTTCAGGCCAACGAAACATGGTGTATGATCGGCTACCACGCTGTACCGGTTATTGCTGACGCTTTCCTGAAGGGCGTAAAGGGTTTCGATCCTGAACGTGCTTATGAAGCTGTTAAGACAACTGCTATGAACCCACATTATGACGCGGTTAAAGAGTTTGCCGAGCTTGGCTGGGTTCCTTTCGATCAGGAAAACGAAGCTGTATCAAAGACCCTCGAATATGCTTATGATGATTATACTATTGCCCAGATGGCCAAGGCTCTTGGCAAAATGGACGATTATAAGTACTTCATGAGTCGTGCTGATAACTATAAGAACATCTATGATGAAACTACCGGCTTTATGCGTGGCCGTGACTCAAAGGGCAACTGGCGCGAACCATTCGATCCTCAGGGTTTTGTTCAGGGTGGTGATTTCACCGAAGGTACTAGCTGGCAGTATAGCTGGTATGTCCCTCACGATGTCGCCGGCCTGATCGAGCTCTTCGGCGGCAAGAAAAAGTTCTGTGAAAAACTTGATAATCTCTTTACTCTGGCATCAGAAGAATCTGATGAAGGCGTTGATGATATCTATGGCCGTATGGGTGAATACTGGCATGGTAACGAACCTAGTCACCATATTATTTACCTGTACAATTTCGCTGGTCAGCCTTGGAAAGCTCAGAAACTGCTCAATACTGTTATCAAAACACAGTACGGCAATCAGCCGGGCTCTCTAACTGGTAACGATGACTGTGGTCAGATGTCGGCCTGGTATATCTTTACTTGTATGGGCTTCTACCCGGTTGCTCCTGCTAGTGACTACTATGTAATTGGTGCTCCGCAGATCAAGAATATTACTATGGACCTTTCTAATGGTAATACCTTCCATATGCAGGCTAATAACCTATCAGACAAGAATATCTATATCCAGTCTGTAAAATTAAATGGTAAAAACTGGAACACTCCATTCCTGCCGTTTAGTGAACTTACTAATGGTGGCGAACTTATCTTCGAGATGGGCCCAACACCTAACAAGAACTGGGGTGCTAACGCTGTTATCCCTCAGTAAGTATTAAGCGGCTCATATGTAAATTAAAAACCGGTGCCTCCATTGGCATCGGTTTTTTTTATACCACTACCCATCATTTTTTTGCAACCCTTGCGGCCAAAAACTCTTCTTAAAGCCAATATCTCATACCAAATCACAATCGCCAACCAACCCTTTGCGTCTTAGCGACCTTGCGTTAAAACTCTTAAATTCTCTCTCTTAAATCTGTGATAATTAATCAATCAGCAGTTCGCGGTAGCGAACACCTCTTAACGAATCTGTGGATTACCACTCTTACTTTAGCTTACGCATATTATTTCAGATCATAAATAGAATTATTCTTACCCGGCCCAAACCAGCCTAGCTTCTTCTCTGCAAAGCCATATGGATCTTCATCTGGTATTGTCATCTTCTCACTGGTTACATGACCGTCAGCCCAACCGGCATTTGCCGTGTCCAGATGTCTGAAGTGGATCGATGGCTGCGGGGCAAAGCTGGAGGCCGATTCCGGGTCTTCTATCACATACTTGACATAGTTCGCCCAGATCGGTGGGTGGATAAAGGAATATTCTATTATTGCTGGCCCGCCGTCTATAGTAGTTGCAAATGCTGAATCGGCAAACATGATCGTTTCCGATGGGTGCTTTACTTCACTGCTTTTAGCCGAATAGTTACAGGCCTGCATATAATCTTTATTATCCAGCCTGCCGCCGATATACTGGTCATTATACCCATATCCGCCGCAGCCAGCCTCAAAATTCTCTGCCTGACCTGATTCGACATGATAGTTCCTGAAATCAGGACATTGCTTGACTTCTCCATCGCCCAGATATTTGTATAATGGGCTTCGCTCCGGCTCAAACGGACTTTCTATATCGTCTCGCTCGCCATGCCAGCGTTTAAGGTTATCTGGTATTATTCCCTCAGCTGCCAGCACATAACGATCATTATTCTCTACCGCATATCCGGTATTAGCCATCACCAGCTGTTTAAGATTTGAAAGGCATACCACTTTCCTCGCCTGCTGCCTGCTTTTGCTCAGGGCGGGCATAAGTATAGACACCAGCAAAGCTATGATAGTTATCACCACCAGCAGTTCTATAAGAGTAAAAGCTTTTCGAGTATTTGCCATTTCTATTCTAAAATCTGTGAAAATTAATCAAATTAGTCGCTCGCGGGAGCGAGCACCTTGCAGTACAATCTGTGGATGAAGACTATTTTCAGTTTGAACTCGCTATTTGCCAGTTTAACAGCAAAATTGCCATATCTAGCATATTCACATATCCATCCTGATTATAGTCGCCATAATACCAGTACGCCGGTTCAAGCCAGTGATTCAGCATGATCTCCAGATCTTTATTGTCAACAATACCATCAGTATTACCATCGCCATTAATAAGCTCAAGTACCCCGACAGCTTCCAGATCAAAACCGCCTGATTCATATGTCTTCCACGCATCGCGGATCTTATGATTCGATTCGTAAAGCTCGTAACTGCCGCTTTCTGTATCAAGAGTTGACAGATCAGGCAAACTCACAGCTTCATCATAGTATTCACCGGTTCCGGGTATATCGACTATCCTTACATAATTAATATTTGCCAGATCCACTTCACCATTTTGAACTTCTTCTGTATTCTTGAGCTGGTTAAGGTCAAATGGTGTGCCCCAGCATTTACCGTTGTAGTTGAAGTGCTTACCTGCCAGGTTATAGACATTTGCCGGATCGAGTGGGGCGTAGCTGCTGATAGCAACATTCTCATCATTCAACGAAACTGATGGAAATCTTACAAAACTTATTCCGTCTGATGAAACGTCTACAAAGGCAAGTTCTGCAAAGAAGAGCTCTGGAGCAAAATTCGCGCTAAAACCATTTTCAAATACCACTATATCCGGCCCAGGCCCATCGGCTATTGCTTCCGCAAATCCCAGTACTATTGAGCCCGGCTCTGAGCCGCGTGACGCATCGCCCAGCGAACATATATCAAATTGATCACCTGTTGCCGGCCCTAACGCCTTAGCCGGATCTTTCCAGCTAGCTGCTACTGTCCCCGCCGGGTTATACGAAACACAGCTCGAAGCCCATTGAGAAAAAATAGTTCTGCTAACTGTTGCAGAGTTGGGCTCCTGAATGATAATTGGAAAGCCGCTGATCGCAGGATCGGGGACCATTGCCCCGTAATGATCAGGATTAGAGGGTGATGAATAGTCGCCAGCCAATATCTCAGTACTGAATATATTTAGCAGGCTAACTAATATTAAAACTATATAAATATACAATTTCTTACCTAAGTTGCTTACGCGTAATACCACCGGTGTTGGTATCGAAATAAAACCGGCAACGTCGGGAAGGGTGATCTGGTGCTGAGATGTGATTGACTTTTACTGTCACATGCCCGGCTACCAATAAATTCTACCCGCGAAGGTAATCCAGGTTAATCTTAATAACAGCCTGGTCTTCTGGCTTCCGGGTCTATCCTTCAACTGTGCCTTCCCAACTTATTTGTCAGTGGCATAATTACAGTTGTCGTAACCGGTTACAGCGGCGCGTCCGCGACTGATTCTCACAGTCTTCCATAAAAGGATATATTTGTTCTACCTTTTAAGCTATTATCTCTAAAATTCTAGCATAACCAATGTCTCTTGCAAAGTATTTATTAACTTAAACGACAATCTGAGCAGTTTATAAATCTTTTAATTCTCTAATAATAAATACTTTATAACTTTTAAATTGCTGATTCCATTTTACGTTTCGATTTTGGCTATATCTATATGATGGCTATTAATCTTTACATACACATTCTTCTGGTAATATTTCTTTTGTGGCTTTGACTTGATCGCGTGATGTTAGTTTGGGTAATTAACAGCATGCTAATTTAGGAAGTTTATTACGTTTGTATTAAATTATCATTATATGGAACGATAAGTTTTTTTTACTTTTCATGTGATTTCTAATTACAATTATGTATTGCACTTATACAGCTGACCGCCTGGTTAATTGCTATTATTTATTACTTAAATATCTATTAATCATAACTATATATATGACTCATACTTGAACTATATAAAGAGTAGACGCCATACGTGATTGCCATCTATGGTGGTTTGGTTCAAAATGCTTAACCTTGTGAAATAATTACCACTATTTGTTAAGGTATGCTATAATAAGCACTTCAATCATTAACTGTGTTTTCGTTGTCCGTATACAAGGTTTAGCCAAATGATAAAAAAAATTATTGTTTTAGTTTTAGCTTTTTCAGTAGTGTGTAAAGCTTCTAGTTATGTTCAGAAATATTCTTTCAGTGAACTTAAAAGTGATCTGACTGCCATGATGCTCTATGCTTCGGCTAGCGATGATAATGGAGAGATCTTTTCGCTTTTCTATGGTAATGGTAAAAATGGATATGCCTCTGGAATAACAAAAGTCAATTCTGATGGTGAAGCTTCTGTTTTAGTTACTCCGGCTCAGTTTTTCTTCGGTGCAAATAGCCTGAAGATCGTCTCCATCTATAACTTCTCTCAATATGGCGATAATGTTTATTTTGTTGATACTATGACTGAACAGGCTTATGCCGCCAATAAAAACACCGGAGATCTCAGTGTGATCGCTTCTGGTGCCCAGTTGAGTGACCTATTAAACTACCCAGATAATTATAGCTTTGGTACCGTTGGTGATGCCTGTAGCAATGGGTTCTATTTCTTTGAGGAACAGAGCCAGAATCTGTTACTGGTAAATAATAACGGTCTTCAAATTGGCGTCTCTAGTGATCAGCTTTATGATCTTATGGGTAATAGCTCTCTTTCTGCTGGCATGACCTCTGATAATGATAACAATTTATACTGGCAAAGTATGGGAAATATTTACCGCTGGGATATCCAGGCCGCAGCCGGTGAGCTTGTGCTCAGTCAGGATACTATTTTGAGTATCACTGGTAATGATAGTATCAGTGCCAGGGACATGTTCTTTGCTCCTGACGGCAATATTTACTTCTATGACTATACTTCTGGTATTCTATGTTTCGACCCGGAAAGTGCCTCTGACTCTCTTGATATGATCTTATCTGTTCAGGAACTAAAGGACGGCCCGGCTGGAAGCTCAAATATCTACGGACTCTCCTGGTGTGATGATAATATAGCTTTCACTCAGCTTACCAAGGGCTATTTTGCTGTGCCGGAGCCTGGTGTTATTAGCTTATTGACTCTCGGCGGAGCCGCTCTGCTGCGTAGGGCTAAAAAGCAGGCTTAAATTAACTGCCTTATATATACTTTCGATATTTGGCTCGAAAACGAGATAATAACCCCAGAAATTCATTTACAAGGCCCTGTTCCGGCCTTTGTGTTAAACGCTGAGCAGTCAAAAGTGCGAAACAGCACTTTAAAATACTTGTTTGAAATGATTTACTGAGTATTATATTACTGAAGTTTTGTAAAAGGATATTGATCGACCCAATTTAGATTGTTAAGTTAAAACTGACTACGATACAGGTATTGTTAATGAGAATGAATGGACATAAAGCATTGTTGTTATTCGCATTATGCTTGCTTTGCTCTTCAGCAAGGTTACTTTATTCTGCTATTCCTGACAATATGGCTGTTCTTGTACCTGGTTATCATGTGATTTATGAAAACCAACAAGCCAGGCAAGTTGGCTCTTTTGTTTACCGTGAATCAGATGGCAGTTTCTTCACTTCTTCCTACGGCTCAGATTTCGCTATCCGATGTTTTAACCCGCAGCAGGATTCTGAACCTAATTATCCTGATCCATATCAGGTCTTTAATGTTAAAAAAGATGACTCTGGGGTCTCTTGGCAATGTGCTGATGATGCCAGTCTGCTTAAAGTTGCCGGCAGCTATAATGTCGTTGATGGTACTTATGACACATATGCATATTCAATGATCAGTGGTATGGTATTGAACCCAAAACCGGTAACTGTTAATGGTACTTTTTACGATGCCGGCGAACTCGCTATTCTCAGTGATTCTGCTGAGACCCGATCTGCTCAAACTTCCAAACGTATTCTAACCTGGGATATGCGAGAGATAGGGGCGCCAACTGATAATCCAGACCCAAATGATCCAAACGTTTGTGCAGCTTTTGACCCATTATCTCCTCAGTATGACCCTGAGAATTTGCCTGATATGGCCAATGCTCATTATTCTTATAGTTTACTTGATATCCAAAAATTTGGTAAGCACTTTGGCTACGGCTGTGTAAACTGGAATGATACTTTTAACTATATACTTACCTTACAGGATATGGCCTGGGCTTTAGGGGTGGGATATGTTCTCCCTACCGATGATGACCGCTCTGGTGATAAAAGGGTATGCTTCTCTACTAGTGGTAAAAAAATATATTTCAGCTCGAAAGACAGTAGAAATGATGGAGCCTGCTATATTCACCCCGATACGTTCGAGATGATCTGCAACGGCGAAGGTACATATACCGGCATATGGTCTCTCGATATCGAAACCAAAGAGCTTAAAAGACTTTTTGATGATTCTGACTCTCAGGGGGCCTGTATTATATCCTCTGAAATGGACGTCTTGCCTGTCGGACGCAGAAATCTTACCGGTTTGCCTTATGATGACAGTGTTGATCAGATTCTTTTCGATGGCTCAAATATCAGTGGTAACCTTTGCGGTATGAATTGCCTGGTTGATAATGGCTCTGATGAACCTTCTATTTACCCGGTTATTGACGGCTTTGATTTCCTCAATTTCGCCGAAATTGATGTATACTCGCTCGGCTACTATAAGATCGATCTCAATGACCCGGAAACATTTCCTCAACATGAAGTTACTGAAGGATTCCCGTTCGATCCTAATAATATCTGCTACGAAAGTTATGTAAATATCGAAAAGTGGCCTAAAATATGGTCTATTACAACTGATAAAGATAATAATATTTATTTCTATATACGTGGTGCCTATGGCGTTTATCGCTATGATACTGCTGGCCGTCTCATATGTATTAGAAATATGCCTCAAACTATGACCTTCAATGTTGATGCTTATTCTGAATTGTATGATTGCTCCAGCTTTCTTGACGATGAACAGTCTGGCGTATATAATTGCTCCAGCTATCGGCTGGCTACCAGATATATAAATTATGGCCCTGAGGGCAGTCAGTATGAGATGCCACAGCTTATGTTCATGTCTTCCGCTGGAAAGACTGTCGGTGGTATAAATGCCTTCAAACCATGCGATTTCGACCGTGACGGCATAATAACCGCTGCTGACGTTGACTTCTTTGAAACTCAGCTTAAAAGGGGAAATGATGTGCCCTCTTGTTATGACGATGATTACCTTGACTATCTTAAAGCCGACTTGAATGGCAGTGGTCGTAATGTCCGCTACTTAGTGCCTGAAGATACTCTGCCCGGCAGAACTGACCCTGTCGAACTTGGTAATGTAGCTGTAACTCAGAAGGATGTTGAAGTTTTTTACCAGTTTGTTACTCCCGGTAATATAAATCTCGATGACACTGTTGACATGCAGGATTACCTGGCATTTGCCGCGAATTTTATGACCTATCCTGACTCTGCCCCCGGTTGGGCTGAGGGTGACTTCGATTTCGATGACGATGTAGATATGGATGATTTGCTCTTATTAGTTGAGTCGTGGCTTAAGTATGATGATTAGTACTGAAAAATATGATCGCAAGCTTACCGCTTTCACTCTGATTGAGCTGCTTGTTGTAATAACTATTATCGCCATTCTGGTTTCGATATTACTACCATCGTTGAGTCGTGCCCGCAAGCAGGCTCGTCTGATTGTCTGTAATACCAATCTGAAATCTATCGGTACTGCTTTGCTAATGTATTCGATGGATAATAAAGACTATTTACCGGATAGGGAAACTGTTGGCGGCTGGAAGTTCAGAGCCGCGCCAGGTTATAAAGACCCGGATAATATGTTTGCCTTACCGGAAACTTATGGCCTTGCCGCCGTATTAGATGGCAGGTCTGTTGACGAAATGACTGCGGTATTAAAAGGTAAATCCAAATATCTTGACGGACAAAGTGAAGTTTGGGTCTGTCCCGACCATCCCGAGCAGTGGATGAAGGAACTTGGGAATACCTATTCGTACCGCACTGATAGTATTATTAGAAATAACTCTGTTACTAAACTAATGAAACCTGTGCTGAAAACTAACTATACGGCTGCTGGTAAACCTGCTCCTCCGGTTATTACTGCTGAACAATGGCTGATAATGGACAATATAGCCCAGATGCCTTATACTTCAGGTTTTGCTTTACCCGAAGGGGTATTTCCTAGGGGCTTTTCTTTTACGCCTGAACCGGGAAGATATCCGCATATGTTTGGTGGTCATTACAGACAAGTTTCTAATACTCTTTTCCTTGATCTTCATGTTCAGAGGTCAATGTACACCTTTGATGGGAAAGTTCTGTTCAAATAGAAAGACTTGTTTCTTTGAGTTGTAATAGTATAAAAACAATTTTTATATTACTATTGCTGCTTTGCAGCTCAGTATTTTCCGGCAATAAGATCAAATTCGATTATGTTGGCGGCAGAATTATTGCCAATTGCCGAATTATAATAAATGGCAAAGCTATACCATCAAATATCCTTATCGATCTTGGAATTAAAGGCGCTGCTATTCTACATCCGGCTATACATAAATCCCTGAATGTGAAGCAGGGGGATAGTTTTTCTTTTCGCTTTGACAGTGGCTGCGAATTAAAATTTTCCAGTTTTGATGTTGTGAATTACGGTCTCTTAAATTATTTCAATAATTATGAATCTGATAGTTTGGAAGATATCCCTTTCTGGGCTGTTTTAGGGCAAGAAGCTTTTGGCACCGATACTCAGATACTGCTCGATATAGAAAAACGAGAATTATTATTTGGAGATATTTATCCGGTAGATAACAGTGCCCTTACCATTACCACCAAGGCAGGTGATTCAGTCCATTTTGCTGATTTTGAGCCTCTTGAAAATTATAAATTAAAAGCGGCACTTAGTACATCTACATTTGAAACCTGGATTGACGGCGTTTGTGCGGATCTGGCGGATATTTCAACTAATGGTTTGGATTATTGCTTATTAGGTGGATTGGATATTGCCAGATATACCCCCATTAGAAGATTTGACAGAAGCCAAAGTATTATGTATACGTATGATGCCGTTATCGGCAATGTTTTCTGGCAAAGCTTCAAAGTAGTCTTTGATTATTCTAATAATAAAATATTCCTGTCTCCCAAAGATAGTGCTACACCGAATATTGCATTAAATAATTATTATACGCTCGCTGAGCATAGCAATTACGAAGCTATGGTACAGTATATCAATGGTCATCCTGATTTTGCCATGAAAGACATAGAAGGTTTGAGGATACTCTCAGCTTTGTTCTCTGAATCCAACTTAAATATCGATTGTATCTGCAATGTGGCTGAAAGTATGCTCGATATCTTCAGTCGTGAATTTGTTGTTGATGCCATTATCTCAAATATCTGCATGTTACCTAAAGAAAAACAGTTGGCCCCAGATATTGAAAAACTCCTGCTCAATGCTAAAAAGTGGTTGTCTGATTCTCAGGATCATTCTGTCAAGAAATACGTCATTGAAGCTCGCATTGGCCATATCCTGGTTGCCACCGGCAGGGAAGAGCTTGGTTATGAGTATCTACTTTCTGCTCTCTTTAATCAGCCTGATAACTATAAAATAAATTTCTTTATGGCTGATTATTACCAGAGAAAAGGTATGCTTACTAGAGCCTGGTTTCGATACCTTAAGGCTGCTGCCAGTTCTATGCTCTTTTCAGAATCTTTAAATGATTTGAATAAATTATATAATTCTGAAGATTTCCGCCGTAGTTTTTCTGTTGGTGACAATTTGGATATGATCAAAACAGAGGAAACATATTTTTATCCGGGACTCACCCGCATGGACTGGAAGACCGATTGTTGCGGATTGCTGGAGTATTTTATTTTTACCGACAATAGTGAGCTTGGAGCTCTGCCTAAAGCTTTGGATACCATATCCTGCTACTGCCCGGACTCTGGCCTGCATATTGTCCGCTATTATATCGACACTCCTGACTTATCATTATTTTCAAGTGATTACAGCTGTGAACTTGCTCAACGATATGCCGCTAATGGTAGACCTGCGGTTTTTCTAAATGGTAAAGCTTATGGTTTCAGTTCCGAAAAACACCTGTCCCCGGAATTGATAGTTGATGATCTCTATGCCAATAAAGATAAATTTGATCTGGTCAGAGCTGACGTTGATAGCGAAGTCATTGATAGAGATATTGTAAACTATACAGTATCGTTGCCACAAGATGTGAAATATAGTTCTTGTGAAGCTATTTTAGTTGAAAACGCTATTATGGACTATTATGGTTATAAGTTAAGCGTAAATGATAATGTCTGTCGATTACTTGCCGATAGTCTGGATTATTCCGGAAATACTTTCAAACGCCAGATATCCTTAAAATCATTACAGAATCTATACGTTGATAGAATAAACAATATCGATAAAAAAATGACCGGATTAAGGACTTATTGGGTATCGACATATTTAGACCCGGATCAGTGTGGTTTATTGCTGAAGTTTTACGATAGCTCGCAGACTCTCTGTGCTATTGGCTACTCTCCTCTCAATAGTAAAAGGGGGGATAAATGATATCGCAATATACAGATCAAGACTACGAATTAAAAGTGCAAAAGCTGCTCGCCTCTCACAATCGAAGGCACTGCCGTAACCTTGTCATAAATGCTATAAATACCGCACTATGGTATGCTGTGTTTATAAATGTGCTATTCGCTCTTATTTTCCTGGTATCCTCCGATGCGAATATTATATTACCATCATTAGCAAGCTTGGCGATTATTTTATCAGTAATTATATGGCATCTTAAAACAACTAAAAAGCTTTCATATGCTGATATCCTTACAACGCTTGATGGTCACACAAATAATCATAACCTCCTATTAAATGGCTATCTACTCGCTGTAGAGGGAAAAATGTCCCTCTTTGCTCAGACTGCTATCAATAATGGCTATCTGTTCCTGTCAGATAATATCCAGCATAATATATTACCTTCTAAACAGCAACTATCCTGGACCAGAGCGGCTATCTTATTGCTTTCTCTGATTCTACCATCTTTAGCGGGAAGTTTTTCCTCAATCGCCAGCGATAATTATTCCAACCACCGCTCTCCAACGCAGTCTATGGCTCTGCCGGCTAAATCCGGATCTAATTTCTATTCACAAAAACATAGTATTGCTCTTTGCGATCAGGTTGAACATCTCGGTAGTAGTACCTCTGATCTTATTAATTGTAAGCCAGAGAAGATTGATCAATACATTGCTGGTTCCGATAGTAACGGCAATGCCGGCTCTGGTACTCTTGCCACTGTTATAAATAAGCTTGGCAGCAGTTATCATGATAAATTACCCGATGAGGCTCTGCCTGACAGTATAGACAATAATAAAAGTATCGCTAAAATGTCATTAAAAGATGGAAGCACCTCTCAGGGGTCAGGTAAAAGTACTTCCTTTATGCCGAACATTTATAATTTACATGGGCCGGAAACTCACTCGGATACATCTGCCCATAACAGATTGTTTAGTGATAAGTATATTTCGGGTGCTGTCTCGTCAGATTCTTTTAGTACATCTAAAGCCAATCGTCCGGCTGATGATCATATTGCCTCAGGTACATTGAATTCCAGCTTATTACCTTATATGACCGATAGACCCAGGGAGTTGATTAGACAGTTGAGCTCTTTGACTGATATAGATGGCGTTGCTTCTGGTTTAGGTGATTTGGGTACTTCTAAAGAAAGCCAGTCCAGAGCATCTATCTTTGTTAGCAGAATAATACCTGTCTTTATAAAGGGGCTAAAAATGAATGGTAATAGCAGTATCTTTTATCAGTCTTCTTTCTCTGATAAAGTTTCCATTCCAGGTTCTGAAAGTAACGATGAAATGAATTATTCATCTTTTAATCATATTGACAGCTATAATATGCCTGACATATTTATTGATGAGTATAATGACTATTTAACCAAGTTGAGGAATTGTAATGACTGATATACCTCAGAATAATGCTGATCAGATTATATCTGATTTCCAGAATGACTATTCTAAGATAAAAGAGCAGGTGCGCAAGCATTTCTTAGGACAGGAATCTTTGGTTGATGACCTGCTTTGTGGAGTTTTGGCTGGCGGCCATGTTCTGCTCGAAGGCGTACCAGGTACCGGAAAGACCATACTCGCTCACAGTCTTGCCGGAGCTATGGACTTGAGCTATCAGCGTATCCAGTGCACACCTGATCTCATGCCCGCTGATATTGTCGGTCACTATACTATTGGCGAAACCGATTCTGGTGTACAAAAGATCGTATATCAGCAGGGGCCGGTTATTACTAACTTCATTCTGGTTGACGAGATAAACCGGGCCACTCCCAAAACACAGTCTGCTTTACTCGAGGCTATGCAGGAAGGGCAGGTTACTGTCGGCAGAGATACGATCTCGCTTCCTCAACCGAATATGTTCATTGCTACCCAGAACCCTGTTGAGCATGAAGGAACCTATAATCTGCCCGAAGCTCAGCTTGACCGCTTTATTGCCAAATTGCTGGTTGGCTATCCCGCTCCAAATGATTTTAAGGCCGTTTTACAGCTTACAACCGGCCAAATAACAAAACAAGATACACCTGTTGTCTGTGCTCACCGCGTAATTGAACTTCAGAATATAGTTCGCCAGGTGGAAACTACTGATAATGTTCTGGAATATGCCGTTAAAATTGCTGTTATGTCACATCCGGAAGAATCAGAACTCACGATCGTGCGTGAAAATGTCACTCTGGGTGTAAGCCCTCGTGCTATTCAGTCTTTGGTTATGATGGCAAAAGTAAAAGCTCTCTGTGATGGTAGAACTGTTATTTCTTGTAAAGACCTTAATGATTCGGCTCTTTGCGTTCTCAGACATAGGATACTTCTGAACTACTCAGCGGTTTCCAGAAAAGTTGATGCTGATACTATCATAAATGAGATTATCTCTACTTTGACTTCTATGGACAGGTAGTTTGTATGGATATCACTATAACACTGCTAACTGACCATGAGATCACATTCTTAAGATCGCTGACTTTTATGCCAGCTATTTTTAGTACTGGTGGCATCTATGGCGCCCTCAGCTCCTCTGATCCCGGTAGCGGACTGGAGTTTAATGAATATAAGCCTTTCGTCTCTGGTGATGACCTGAAATGGATAGATTGGCATCATTATGCCGGCAAAAAACAGCTTGTCCTGAAAACTTTCCACCGGCACGAATCACTTACTTATAGAGTTGTAGTTGATCTCTCTGCATCTGTTATTACCGCTGGAGATCAAAAGGTAAATCGAGTCAAACAGTTGGCCGCTGCTCTGGCTGTTGTTTTACTGGGGCATCAGTGTAAAGTCGAAATACAGCTATTGGGCAGTTCGGCCGTAAAAAGTTTCAGTGGTAATGGCCATATCCGGCCTGTACTGGACCATATTACGGCTTTGGAGTCTGTTGCTAATGCAGATCTCACCGAGTTGACTTTTGATAAGCTCCCTCCTGAAAAGTCTGCTATAGTTCTTGTCTCCGATATGGTTAGCTCCAAAGGAATTGATATCCTAAAGTCGGCAATGGATATCTGGCAGTATAGAGCTTCGTTTTTCTCTGTCAGTACACCATGGGAGCGAGCCCCTCAGCTCACTGGTGCCTGTACTCTCATTGATGCCGAAACTGGTTCAGAGCTCAATCTTGACATACAAAACAAACAGATAGCAGACTATATTCAAACACGCAATAATTATTACACCGAGCTGACCAATTATATAGTTTCCAGACGATGGAGTTATTATGATTGCTGCTGTGATATTCCTCTGGTCGATTTCTTTGCCACGGTCTTTAGGGCTGGTAAAATCGTTATATAGTATTATTATAAGGTTTCCTCAAACTTGAGTTTTACAGGTATTACATCTTTATTCGCATTTTCGCTGCTCGCCGCTGCGGCCGTAGTGCTATTAATACTACACTTTCTAAATGAAAAAAATACCCGTATTACTGTACCGACCAATTTATTCTGGCAGTCGGTATCAAGCAAGACTAAAAGTTCCGTTATTTTTGGTAAATTAAGGCATTGGCGATCATTTATTTTGTTGCTGATGGTTATTATTTTCTTAATACTATCGCTGATGGAGCCTGTCTTTTCAACCGATCACCAAAATTACCTCTTTATCATTGATTGCCGTAGTTTCCCTGGCGATGATACTGCCTCCAGTTTGGAGCAGGCTAAGACACTCTCTCTTGACTTACTCAGCGATCTTCCTGCTGACGCCGGCATAGCCATCATTGCTATTGAAGAGACCGCCAGCATTGCTCTTACTTCCGGCGAAGATCCTGCGACTGCCACAATAGCCGTCCATAAACTAAAACCTGCCAATTCCTATTCTTCCCTTGCTTTGGAGCAGGCTCTGGCTATGGCTGATGCTATTACAAAAAGTGGTGAATGGCATGTCCAGATGTTCGTCAATTCTGATTGTCGTCCACTTATCTCTGACGCTGACAGAGAGCATTACAGTATTTATTCGCCGTCATCTGACGGTATGCATAATTCTAATGATGCTGATACCGCAATTCCCACAAAGAAACACAAGGTATATCTTAATGGTAAGGTACCTGTTATGCTCGCCGAGTTCTACCGCAACAACCAGTATTGGACTGTTGTTGATAATGAGAAGCAGGCTGATATGTTTATCTGCTATAACAGTACTACCTGCAGGCACACTACTTCGGTTATTGAAGTGAAAAAAACAGCAGGAAAAACTGTGAAGCTTGGTAAAATAGTGGCTTCTGACTACCTTACCGCAATGGTAAGCGATAGTATATCCATTACTCGTGACCTGTTTGCTGGTACCGGTTCCGGCCTCACTGTTATAGGAGATAATAATAGAGTTTTACTGCATACCCCAGATAACAAAATTTTAGCATATCTGGATTTAACCGGTAAAGTGATCGTCTCCGAGGCTCTCTTTGCAGATGATGCCAGTTTTTGGAAGCAGCCGCAGTTTATCGAACTTATGACTGTCTTTTCCTCACTGGCACAAAATTGCTCTCTCCGCTTCTCACCAGATAAACCTGAGCATTATTCTCAGTATGAAAATCAATATAGATCTAAGGAGTTATTAGATATAAATAGTTCGTTTCTTCATAAAACAGGTCTGACTCGTATTGCTCTCTTTTTATCCTTAACTGGCTTATTGGTCGAGTTTGTTCTATATTGCAGGAGAGTGATCGTATAATGCTTTTAGGCAATATAAATACATATATACTATTGGTTCTACCAGTCATTATGCTTATAAGCTGGCTTTTATTCCATAAAAACAGCTCTGGTAACAACTGGCGTTGGCTGTTGTGTGCTTTGCTTTCTGTTACATCTGTTGTTATTGCTCTCACCAGGCCGTATTATTCCTTAAGTGACAAGTTGCGGAAGGATATTATCCTCATCGATGTATCTGACAGCATTTCAGATGAAACACTGAAAGCAAATTGTGAAAAAGCCAGTACCCTCCTGAATAATAGCTCAGGCTATCACCAAACACCTCTTTATGCTTTTGCTGATGATATTATTCCGTTATTACCGGAAAATATCTCCTCTCTGGTTTTGGACCGACAAGATCACGCTGGGGTTTTCTCAACTTCAAATCCAGATTTCTTCAATGGCTCAAACCTGCAAACAGCCTTATTATCTGCTATTAGTTTCGTTAAGTGCAATGCTGATATATATCTATATAGCGACTGCTGGCAAACTGCCGGCAATATCTCTGATTTTATCAATATGTTTGCCCGTTCCGGGATAAAAATATACCCCATGGGGCAGGATAATAGTAATATAAATGAAGTCATTTTGAGGGACGCCCGAATTGATGACAATGTCATCTCTGGCCAGACTGTAAATAT
Source organism: Sedimentisphaerales bacterium (assembly GCA_963667715.1). GTDB lineage: Bacteria > Planctomycetota > Phycisphaerae > Sedimentisphaerales > SM23-30 > JAFGDI01. The sequence goes on from OY763926.1 coordinate 1,572,158, forward strand.
CTCTCTCAAAATAGAATCATCTCTAAACACTAAATGTCGAATAAATATTCGTACTCCTGATAATACCATAATATCTCATACTGATCTGGACTTAACACCGGGGATTGTCGATACGAACGTTCCGGTAAACATAAATTCCGATAGCTATTTCCGCTGCATCGCAGAGATAGCCCCTGAATTGGATACTGACAAGACTAATGATCAGCTATTGATAACCAGAAGGGTATCAGAAGCTCCATCAATATCTCTGGTAGGGCTTAACCCGCAGTATCACAGCCAGCTTGAGAGTCTGTTAGGGGCAAATGTCAGAGTATTTGATTATACTAGCACCAACAGCCTTGATAGTACCGATTTGCTTATAGTCTCTAACCTTGACCCTGCCAATGAAATACCGGATTGGGAGCTGGTGAAAAAACGGGTTTCTGGTGGAATGGGCGTTCTTATGCTGCCGGCTGGGGAGGATCTCAGGCTCCATTCGACAAAATGGCTGGGCCTCACTGAGCTGCTCCCTGTTTCATTGATGAGTGATAGTAAACATGAAAACCCGGATTCGGCTATCGTATTTATTGTTGATACTTCCCTGAGTATGGGGCAGCAGAATATGGCTCTGGCCAGAGAGATCATTAAACAGGCTCTGTTAAGAATGAGCAATAATGATTATATTGGAATTGTAGAATTTTACGGACAAAAAAAGTGGGTTACCCAGCTTCAGCAGGCCACGAATTATCTGGAGATCAATCGTGCTTTAAGCCGTCTTACCTCTGGCGGCGGTACTGTCTTTCTTCCAACCCTTGAGGAAGCTCATTATGCATTGTTAAATGTTGATGCTGCTGCTAAACATATCGTGATCATTACTGATGGTTGTGTTGAACGAGCCGACTACCAAAAGGCTATAAATAAAGTCACCAATGATAATATCTCGCTGTCAACCGTATTGATCGGTCCGGCTACCTATGTAGGTTTTCTCTATGAACTGGCAAAGTGGGGCAATGGAGAATTTTATCATGTTCAGGATAAACTCACTCTTCCTGCTATTAGTTTTAAGGAAATATATAAAAAGTCCGGGGCTATGAATGCCAGCAGTGTTAACGATATTACCGCCTCTTATCCCTATGAAGTTCTCACTGATATTGATTTGAATAAGATCAATAGATCTATGGATTATGTCAAGACCGGCTTGCGTTCGACCGCTCAGGCCCTTATCTCTGTAAATGGCGGGCGGCCGCTGCTTTCTTACTGGAATTATGGCTTGGGTAAAACCGCCTTTGTCAGCTCGAATATGTTTGTGAATAATCTCACCGATACTGAAACTGCAAAATTATTTACAAATGTCTGTTCTATGCTCTGCAACAGCAAAAAACAAAGCAGTAATGATCTGCAATATCGAATATATCTAAATAAGTTGGAGCTGTTCTATCGCACTGGTTTACCTGATACTGATGATTTTGATGTTATCATCTCAACTGATGGTTATAGCTCTGAACATAAACTATATCAGATTGCTGATAATTTATGGAAAACCGCTATTGCCTTGCCGGAAACAGCTTTCTATCAGGTCACTATCAAGCATCAGCAAAAAGTATTGGCTAATACTGAGCTGGCATATAATAAACCTTTTGAGCTTTGTGCTTGTAATGATAACACTGAGCTGGTCGATCTGTTCAAGGTATCAGCAGACCAAACCAGCATGGCAGAAAACAAAACTGTTGTTGAGCTATGGAGCTGGTTTATTTATGCTGCTATGATCTTTTTATTGTTAAATGTCTTTTTACGACGCTTACCCCTATTACGCAGCAAAAAGCATGTAAATATTATACTCCTTGTAGTTACAGCATCTTTATCGTGGTCTGGCTCTCTATCTGCCGCCGATACCCAAAATGCAGATATAATATCTCGTTTAACTGCTAACCTTAACTCCGAAATCTACTCTAATGACACTGAAAACTTAATAAACAACAGTGATATTATTTCCTATATTTGCGGCTCTTACTCTCCTTTAGAACCTGAACATATAGCACAGGGATTTGATCGTTATATTCAGAAAATGCTTGATGGTTATGATTGTTTTGCGGAACAAAAATATTCTCAGGCATCTGATAGCTTTTATACTGCTATGAAGATAGCAGGATCAGTAAAAGACCAGGGCTATGCTTTAGCCTGGACTATGCTTGCCGCTGATAAATGTAACAGGTTGGAAGAATTAATCGGGCTGGTAATGAATTGTTCTAATATTTCAGTGGAGAATTACAGCTCTTTACTATTTATTGCCGGCTATCATAACTATTCATCTGTGATTCAAAAGCTCAAGAACGCAATAAATGCCTCAGACTCATCTCACTCGCAGACTCTGCGTTCCCTGAATGATACGGTGATCAAATTACAGCTTTTGCGATCTGAATTTGATCAGTCTGGCTTACTCATTGATGAGATAAGAACCGCTGATTCTGCTCTTGCCACTGTAAATAATTATCTCCGCTTTGACAGGATAGCAGAATTAGAGAATATTATACCTGTTATCATAAACAATATCGACTCTAAGTCTGAACTGATTACTTTTGCCAATGCTCTGAACACCAATTACGCTTTATACGAGTTTGCACGCATTGCCCTTGAAAAGGCCGCAGGCTCTCCCGACGGCTATTTCAGTGCAAAGCTCTCGCTCGCCCACAGCCTGAAATTCCAGGGTGATAATAAGGCCGCTTTGAAGGTATTAGATGAACTTAATGATAGTGAACTTATCTCTGCCTCGATGAGGTTGCAGCTGGCCGCCGAATATGAAATGCTCGGAAATAGTGAACAGGCAAATAATATATTCCAGCAATTATATGCGGTTACCGGCGATTTAGACCTTAAACTGAAAATCGCTGAAGCTGCTGATAATCATATGGATTCTGATCAAGTGTTCCAGTTCTGGTTGAATATCTGGATGCAGACCGACCCGGAGAACCTTTTATTTGCTATTGAACCTAAACTACTTGATCATGCAAGCCGCACTAATAATCTAGTTAAGCTGGTTCTTTTACTCGAAAAACAGATTGCTCAGGGAATTGACCGGGAAAAAAGTATAAACCTGTTAGTCTCCATTTATGAGAGTGTTGGCGATACTATTGGCATTGTGGAGCTGGTCAACCAGTATTATGGCCAGAATTCCATTAAAGCATTAAAATACAAATTGAGGATCTTTTATCGCTCTCATCAGTATTCCTATTGTGTAAAAACACTCAAACAGCTCCTTAAAGCTGACCCGGATAATACTCTGGATTATTTATATCAGTTGGCTCTGATGTCTCTTGAAAACAAGGAACCGGCCTTTGCCTATGAGATCCTTGATACGATCTCTCGTTATATGCCTGATCAGGTCGATAATTATGAATATGTAGCAGCCGTTTACAACCTTATGCACGATACAGAGCAGGCTCTATTATATTATGAAAAAACTCTGAACAGCGGTGTTGCCAGTGATGATATCTGGCTCTCCTGGTCTCAGGTGGCCTTAACCGTTCATGGTAAAGAATATACCCAGACCAAACTCCAACAGCAGTTATCACCGGATATCTCTGATAACCTTCTGGTTGTTATTGTCGATTCGTTAATGAATATAAATGCCGACCGTGAGATAATTAGCGATTCTCTGACTTTAGTATTTTACCGTATCTCTAAAGATCCCCAGCAGTCATTTTTCTACCATCTTGCTAATGATATTATGGCTCATCTCGGTATTAAAGGAGATATGGTAACCAGACTTAATCTAGCCTCTTCATTATACACCCCGGGCTATCGTCGATTACTGTTTCGCAAAATGATAAATGAGGTAGACCCCAGCAGTGCCTTTTCCGTAATAGACCTCGAAAAACTGCTCATGATGCTGGATTGTAAGATCTCCTATAGCGTAATGATCAATTTTGCCAGAGACTTTCTCAATAGCGGTAATGATGCTCTGGCCGATTTCTTCCTGAAAAGCTATATCCTGCCCGATGTCGAAAACAGCGACCTTTTTGAGCTGGCTGATTATTATGAACGCAATGGAGAGTTTGACCGGCTGGTATCTATCTTCAAAGAGGCCAGTATTTATCGTCCCGGCGATATTGAGGTAACTATCCGACTGGCAGAGTACTATGAGATTACTGGTGATCTTGTAAACTCTTTTGACCAGTACCGTATCGCATATGAAAAAGCCTCTCTTCAAGGTGCCTACGATTTCGATCTTGGCTCAATAAACGATAATAAGAATATAAATAGCATAGTACAGCTCAGAAGGGTAGCTCTCGAAGGTATGCTTGATACCTCTGGCCCAGCCGATATAAATTGGCTTAAAGAGCATATCCGCTCCCAGCTCAACAATTCCAATTTTTCTCGCACCGATTCCAGATCTCATAGCTTATTCCTTTCATTCTGGAAAGATTATGACATTGTATCTCTGGCCACTAATGATCTTAACGCATCGAAAACAGCCATAGCAGATATAACTAAAAAATATAATCCTGATTTTGCTTTTTGTCAGCAGCTTATTGCTAACCGGGTAGAATATGGCATATACTCAGATTCTCTAGCCACCGCTCTTGACCGCGATACTCACAGTATCATCCAGTTCCTGATTAGCGACTCTGTTTCACCTCTGCCGACAGTGTCTGATTTAAGTAATATCCTTGAACTGATCAAAGCAGATAATATTAGTGAAGCTTCTACTTTGCTCCAACAGCTTTCAGCTGATCTCAATGTCTCTGATTATCCGATTTTAGTTGATCTGCTTACCGCTGCCGTTGCTACTGATAATTGGCAATATATCGAAGGTTACCTATATAGTTATATTGACGGCGTACTATCGTCAGAGCCTGCCCCAGTCCGTCGCGGGCATCTTTGCAGTATTTGCCGGATTGCTGGCAGACTTATCAATAAAAGCAGACAACTGGAGCTTTCCCGCTACCTATCTGCCGGATTTGCCAATGACCAACTTTCCAAACATAATATCGAACTGCTGGCCGTTGACATCAATAGCGACAGGTATTATTCCGATCAGGTAGCAGAAGCTGTTATTGAACATGGCCCCGTCGATATTAGTGTTCTCCTGGAAATCATCAAGTATAGCGATATTCAGTTCCGAGGCGAGCTGTTAACCAAAGCCCTGGCCCAGATCGCACCTGCTAAACGATTCGTTTTTATGATTGGTTATATCAGAGACCTTGACCGTGAAGTTTCTGACAGAGAGCTGGATGATTATTACAATATTATTGCCATGTTGCCAAAGTTTGGCTTAGGTATTCAGACCAGCTATCAATATCTGATAAGATTTGCTGATGAAGCCAGAACCAATATAGTGCTTGTTAAGGCTATGGCTGATCGCTTACTGATAAATGAACCTGAAAATCTTGCCAACTTAGCTTTTTCAAACTACCTGCTTTCTCAAAAAGACCATGCCGCCGCTCAGGCTTTCGCATATAACTTCCTTGATCGATTATACCAGTCTGATTTGCAGGTGGCCAACCTCATCTGTATTATTAGTGATACGGTAAATTTACTCTCTGACAGCGAGCTCCACGCAAAAGTACAGGACTATCAGGCTGTTTCAGCTGATGATCTTTCCTGGGCTGCCAGTGTTGCTCTAACCGCCATTTACAATAAGCTTGATGATCGCCCATTGCTAATGCAAGCAGCTGTTGATTGCTGGAGAAAGTACCCCGTAGACAGAAATATCATGCTTTATATTACTGATATCCTCTCTCGTCTTGGTGACGGCGATCTCGTCCAGCAGTTGCTGCAGGAATCACTGCATATTTACCCTGACAATACATATTATCGGCGAGCCTTATTCAGGTATGCCTGTAACAATGGTGATTATACCACAGCTGCCCAGGCCTTAAATTACGATACTTCTGCCTTACTGGAGCTAAACTCCGTCTATCTTGCCTCATTACAGGATGATCAGAGTTCCCTTATCCAGCGTGTTGTCTATTCCATTGTCAAATGTCGCAGAAACCTTACCTTTTACAGCTTCCTCTGGAAAAATTGGCAGAGCCCCGGCGGCCTTATCGAGCTTATTGCCAGAAGTTCTGATGACCAAAAAATGAATATGTATGAATATCTGGCTGGGATCGATGGGTTAAAAGATACCCTGAAAAGATATTTCCGCTTTATGCCTCAGAGCAGAAGTTATTATCTCGATTTCAAACGTGGCCTCAATAGCCGGCAGGCCGCCAACTCTGCTCTATATTTGGATACGCTTAAAAATCTTATTACTGGCACTCTGGAATCTGATAACCATTCTTATTTCAATATAACTCTGTCTCCATTCTCTTGTAGCCAGCTTGAGAGATTACTACTTTCAATAGCCGCAAACAGCAATACCCTGTTACTGCCTGATAAGCTCGCTTCTTATCTGGCTGTTACCAATGATCTATCCTTGGATATTTCTGATGAATATTGGAATATTATAAATAACTCTTACAATAGGTATCCTACAAGCGAGCTTAACTTCCAGCTCTTAAAATACTATACAACAATTGCCAGTAAGCAGGATTTCCTCTTGGCCCTCGATCGTATGTTAGTTCATGATAGTCTGGTCTATAGTGACCATGCCCTCTCGAACCTTCTGGAGTTGCAGGTAAATAGTTCCAGTGCCTGCACTCTTATAAGTTCTGCCGTTGAACATATTATTGACAACTTGGACAATAATACTATAGACCACGACAAGGCTGTCCAATATCTTGCTATGCTGGCCATCTTACAGCATAATTGCGGCGATTCCCCTGAATCTGCCTTAAATACCATCTCCGCACTTGCTGCCGATATTCCGCAGCTGCAGCTTTGGTATCTTGATGCTTTAACCCAATGCGGTTATAATGATAGTGCTGTTAAACTCTGGCACTCTATGGATAATGCCAAAGTTCTACCAGTCATCAGGCAGACTGATTACAAATAGAGGTTTTTAAGTGCTTACAATATACAGCTTTAGACATATTATCCCTACAGTATTATTATTCTTACTTATGCTGATTGCTCCCGCTCTCGCAGAACCAAACTTCTCCGAATCCATACCAGAAGATCAAAACATAGCTTTAGAACAACAAGTTAACGAGCTACTCTCGGCAGGGGAGTATACCAAGGCTCTTATAGCTTACAAAATTTCAGCTCGAAAGTTTTCACAAGATAGAACTCTGCGTAGTAGATTTGCCGAACTCAATCAAGTTGTAAAGTATCGTGACAGCATAAAGCAGGATATCGCTGACCAGCAATGGCTTTCTTGTAGTACTTTTCTCAGGAGCTTCTATTACAGAAAAGCACTTTTCAATGATGCTCTGGAAAATGACCAGCTCGCATACCAAAAAAACAGCTCTCCTGAATATGCTGATAAACTGCTCGAAACTATGGTACTTCTAAATATGGATGATCAGGCCCGTGAGTTCAATGCCAGCCTGGAAGAAAGATCGCTAAGATCGAAAACTCTGGCCTTACTTCTCATTGCTCGTGCCGGAAAGCCGACGGAAGCTCTCTCACAGGCTCAAAATCTGATTACCGAACCAGAAAAATCCCCGCTCTCTGTTTTCGACCTTGCTCGAATAGCTAAAATTGCCCAGAATAAAGATAAATGGATAAATGAACTTATATTTGCCTTTCGCTATTTGCCGCAGGAAGAACAGCCAGCATTAAAACAGATGGCACTTTTTACTCGTGAGTTTACTGATGTAAAAAATGAAGAACTATTCCAGCAGATTCTACTTACTCCTACCAGAGTAGAAGCCGAATGCACACATGGCTGTATCGACTGTGATAAATGTCCTAAAAAGCAAATTATCGGTTTTTAGGATAATTCAGGGTTGTGTATATAAAATCGCCTAGCTCACGGTCACGCTCCAGAAGCTCGCTCCGGCCAACGACCGGCGTATCGCCCGCATTAAAGAATGCCTTAAACCCAGCTGCAAAATAATCATATCTATTATTGATCCCTGTCTGTTCAACAGACCATATATTCTTACTCAGAGCTGATTCGTAAAGCTTCTTTATCTGATCATCAAATACATCTCTCGATATATATTCCTTTTTCTCCTGATACGGCTTAAGTGCTTGACCCTCAGCTAAACCTTCCCTTATCCCAACGGTATAATATACCGCCATAGCCAGTTGCTCTAATAGTTGCTTTTTGCCCTTATCGTCCTGACTCGTTAAGACCGGCAGTATCAGCTCGTTCATACCTGTTTGGCCTTTATCAGCTTTTTTCTCTAAATCATCAGCACTCAGCTCAGCAAAACGCTCAATATTTTTTCCGGACAATAACCCCACACTTATATTCGATTCTGCCAGCTCTTTAAGTATATCATATCGATACTTGAATATGTCCCTGATGCTTTCTGCCGTTTTTAATATGCTTTCATTACTGCAGGTCTCATCTGCATATATATCAAATCCCTGACACCAGTTATACTTGCAAAAGACTTCCATCTTACCATTTCTTACGATATATTCTACCGGCTCTACTGTTTTATACCTGCTGTATCGCCAGTCATTACCGTCAGTGAAACCAAATACCTTATCTAATAGTTTCGCCACGTCAGGGTCATACTCCCTAAGCTCTGCCCGCGTATTGACGTAGTTATGAACCTGGTTGTTCTCAGCGTCACAATCAAAATACGCCTGAACAGACTCTGCCCAGTATTCACTGGCATTTGTCGCCGCATAATCATTTTCATATAATCCACGGCTAAGTGCTGACTGATAGAGCTTATCAAGTGTTGCCTGAAAGCCCTTATCTATACTTACCAGTGCCGGATCGTGTATCGAGTGTGCCAGTTCATGGATAAAGATACTTTCATTATAGTATCTGTCCTGAGGCAGGTTCAGCAGATTCTCTTCGCCGCAGCTGGTCGTTGGTCCGCCAAAACCTCTTGCCCGCTTATCCCAATATTCCTTGGGTTCCATATAGCTATATTCTGGTATCTCTGTTACCTGCTCGCTATGTGCGATTATTATACAGCTATAATTTGAGCTAGCCAGAGCGGCTTTTATATCTGGGCGATTGACCAATATGCTATCCAGCAGATACCTTAGCCGCCAGAAGGCCCTGTCATCTACCTTTGCTGAACCTGTTACTGGTATTCCTCCGCAGTCCAGATACTTCTCATAAAATTCAGAAACAGCCAGTTTCTTCGGCGGCTTAGTGATTGTATTCGCACAGCACGAGGCCGCAGACAAGAAACTATTAACACTAACTATTATTAGTATTATCGCAGTAATTATATATTTATTCATAGTTATATCTCACTTATTTTTGAGTTGTTAAGCGAGTATATACTATTAGATATACAAATGAAATCGTAAAATATTCTTTGGTTGATTATGGTTGCGAAGTGGTTATTTGAAGCAGGGGAGGCTTGCTAACTAAACTACTGGTGGTTCTTGGTTTTAACCTTAAAATTATCTAAAAAGGTATGCTTGGCATTAAGTGTAATTATCCCTGCACGACCGCAGTTAAAACTACTGTCTTTTATGCCGTATATTGCAGCCGCTGTCTGACTGCTTGTCTTATCTGTCAACTCTACTGATAGCTCACCTGATTGTGAATATGACACCAGCAAGTTAAAGTCATGGGTAATATCAAGTGCCAGCCTATTCTTAAATGCCAGGTCAGTGGTTTTGCCGTTTACCGTTTTCTTAATATATAAACAGTCTCCCGACTCTGTCTTTGTCACCAGCTCTGCATAGTAGAAGTTATCTTTATCTTGTATGCAAAATGCCACGCCCGCATTTTCAGACCAGTATCCATCATAAGATATGTCTATACTAACTGAAACATCTTCGCTCTTAGACTGATATGTCCGCTCGGGACTTACCGCATGCAGGGTATAAGAGGGCACTATGACAAAATCATCATCTAGGGGGGTGAGCTCTTTTACCTGATTATTGAATACGATACTTGGCATTGGCTCTGGATATGTAGAAAACAGCTGTTCCCAGTTGGCAGCCGCCGCAAGCTCTGTACCCTGAGCATAATTAAACTTATCTATATAGTTATGTTTATTATAGTTTGTCATAATACCGGCATATGCTATTGTAGCACAGGCCGCTGCACCAGACAAAACTACTGCCTTTTTATGACGTTTGACAAACTTACATGACTTGTATAAGATCGAGCCGGAACCTGCTATTAATGGCTTATTGTCCAGGTAATTATTGATATCTGTATATAGCTCACGTGCAGACTTATATCTGTCTTTTGGATCTTTCTGGAAGATATGCTTGAAGATCTTCTTAAGCTCATTATCAATCTTTTTACTGTCTGTATATTTTATCTTAACCTGCGATATTCTGCCTAATACATCGTCACGTGTACCGCTTAGATCTATTGGATATTCATTTGTCAGCAGATTGTATAAGATGATACCCAGACTGAATATATCGCTCGCTGGCCCCGCCTCACCAGAGTGACCTGACGCCTGCTCCGGCGACATAAACGCAGGAGTGCCCGCTCGCGAATCATCTGTTGTTAAGGTTGTATAATGGGCTTCTTCTGTTTCTATCTTGGCAAGACCAAAATCTAAGATATTTGGTACTCCATCTTCACTTACCAGTATATTCGACGGCTTAAGGTCGCGATGGATCACGCCTTTTTCATGCATGAACTCGACCGCTTCACATATCTCGGCAAATAGCCGTAGAATATCTCTTAATAGAAGATGATTTTGACGGACATATTCGTCCAGATGAGGACCGTTTACCAGCTCCATAGCATAGAAATATATGCCTTTATGGATGTCACTATCAAGGATTTGCACTATGTTGGGATGTTCAACGCGTGACATAACCCCAATTTCTCGCTCAAATCGCTTAAATAGCTGCTGACTGCTGTAGCCGGGAAACTTCGGTACTTTGATCGCAACGTGCTTTTGCGTCCCTAAATGGATACCATGCCACACTTGCCCCTGGCCAGCATCTCCGATCTTTTCCACGATCTCATAATTACTAAGGTTAGGTATTATGTCTTCACTGCTTTGAACCGATATGTCATCGTCCACAGAGAGATCTTCTTCATCGCTGCCGATCATTAGCCAGCTTAGTAGCTGCTGGGCACTTAAGGTTGTATTAGATTCATTTTCCATTAAACAATATTTACAGTAGCCTTATGTGAACTGTGATATATGTAAACCATAGAGATATAAACTATATTGAAATATTCTCCCGTTGAACAAATATCTGTTTAGCATAGACTGTTTCTGCAGTAAATTACCCACTCTCTAATATACTTTACTTTCACTCTTTTGTAGCTTTTTCGCCTACAACAGGGTAAACCTTACATATATATCTACGCAAAAATTTCTCAATCCTGCAAAAAATTCTTAAGAAAATTAGAAAAATCTGATAATTCTTCATTAACTTCATTTTCTGAATTTACATATTCCCGTATATGGTTTCTTAGCTCGACTCTGAACTTCCTTTTGACCGATGCTATTATATTTGAGGCTTGGGTCTCATTTGTGATTACTGTCTGGGTTACGATCTCGGACATTGTAGCAGGTGGGGTGTTTTTCTGTATAGGGTCCAAAACCCGTAATTGAAAGGCCTGCCAGTAATGATAATTGTTCCGTTCCTGGTAATAGATCTCCAGACGTTTTGATACATTTGAAAGAATTGAATGGATCCACGAATAGTTAAATGAATCTTCTTCATTCATATTTGCTGGCACTGCTGCTGCCAGCTGTACATGATCCAGAGAATCTATACTTACAATCCCTTTCTCCGGCTGTTTTATTGTAGAATTCTTCTGCCGATTCTCACTTACCAGAAAATGCTTAAGAGTCGTTATAAGCAATCCCCTGAACTTGCCCCTACATTTTTCTGCTTTTGCAAATAAGTTGTTCTCTATTATGCATTTAGCAAAAAACTCCTGCGTGAGATCGTAGGTAAGCTCAATATTATGACATTTATTATATATATAGCAATAGATAGGCTGCCAGTAGTCTCGATACAGTTCATCACGCAATTTAGACGATGATTCATCCTGCAGATTTTTTATCTGTGAGATCAATGTCCATCTGGTAGTATTGAAAACTGAATTGTACTTTCTCTCTGGTATTTCCTTCTCCTCTAAAATTGACCATGGGGCAGTTTTAGTTACAAATTTCTGCAAATACCTATATTATTACTACTTAGCATCGATGTAAAGTAATAACTTCTAATGGTTTACAGAATAATTTGCATTATTGAACCTATCGATTGATATATTTAATTACTGTTTTTACAGACTTACATTCTCTTCTGATTAAGCAAATTGCTTATATTATTACATAATTTAAACTCTACAATATAGAATACCAGAAAAAAAGTTCAGTTATTTTTAAATTATTCTTATTTTTTTTGCAGGATTTAAAAACTTTTGCGTAGTTATTGGTAAGGAAGCAATAAGCTTCCAAAGTAAAGGAAAGTGAGTCTGTTTTATGTCCTCTTTTGTACATACGGCTTTCTCTGGGAGTTTCTTTCCTTTCTTATTGTGTTGAAGCCAGCCAAAAATTGAAGATGTGAAGGTTTGTGAGTGTTCTTTGCCCTGCTTAGCAGGGTGCTGCTGGGGATTGTGTTAATCCAGAAAGGTCTTTCGGGTATCAAAGTGCTGATCATGGGATATCAGCATTTTAAATATTACATGATTAAGATATACCAATGCGTTTCTATTTCCTACCCAATTCCTAAATCCTAACTTCTAATTTCTAAATCCTAATTCCTAAATTACAATCTATCCAAATAAAAAGGACAGGTCCGTAAACCTGTCCTTTTTAGATATTTATAATATGCTTTGGTATAGGAGCGCTTTCTATGCGCATTTTCACCCTTATCTATGCCTCTAAAGGCAAACAACAGGGCGGAAAATGACTTAGCGTCTCTTTTCGCGTAGACGAACTGCTTTACCTACACGGTCACGTAGGAAGTACAGCTTCGCACGACGAGTTACACCTGAACGAATTACTTCGATCTTCTGTACATTTGGTGAGTACAGTGGGAATACACGCTCAATACCTTCATTGTTGGTATTGGTAATACGACGAACTGTGATTACTTCGTTGATACCTCTACCCTTACGAGCAATAATTGTACCGTTGAATAGCTGAGTACGAACCTTTTCGCCTTCTTTAATTCTTACGTGTACATTTACAGTGTCACCGATATCGAACTGAGGTCTTTCCTTAGTCATCTGTGACTTTTCAAACATATCAATTAATGGTGAAGTCATTTTTTACTCCTTGCCAAAGCGGCAATATCTAAATATTTATTTCAATTTTTATATTAGCTATCTTTCACACTTATTACCTACATAGATCTATTATCTACCTATGCTCTGGTTCTATAGTGCAAAACCGTACTATATTACGTATCAGTTAACATATCTGGTCTGCGCTCTTTGGTTCTTGAAACTCTGCATTCCTGACGCCATTGGGCTATCTTGCCGTGGTTGCCGCTTAACAGCACTTCCGGCACTTTAAACCCTCTGTAATCGGCAGGGCGGGTATATTGTGGATATTCTAATAATCCATCTGAAAATGACTCCTCAACACTTGATTCATCATCTCCTAACGCTCCCGGGATTAACCTGGTTATAGAGTCAACTATTACCATTGCCGGTAGCTCGCCGCCTGATAATACAAAGTCTCCGAGCGATATCTCCCTGGTTGCCAGGTGCGTGCGAATTCGCTCGTCAAAACCTTCATAATGGCCTGCTATTAGTATTATGCGACTTTTCTTACCGAGCTCAACTGCTGCTGACTGATCGAATCGCTGACCTTGTGGGGTCATCAATATGATCTCGTCAGCCGGACCGCCTTCTGATTGAAGGTGCTCTACTGCTTTGAAGATCGGATCACACATCAATACCATACCTGGACCACCGCCATACGGGGCATCATCAACTTTCTTATAACTGCCTTCTGCATAGTCTCTCAAATTGGTTATCTTTATATCAACCAGACCATTATTCTGGGCTCGTTTGATTATCGACTCACCAAATACTCCTTCAAACATGGAAGGAAAGAGGGTTACTATGTCAAATCGCATTATATTCGATACCACGTATGTTTATGACCAGGTTCTTTAGCTGCCTGATACAATACCGGCTTTTTTGAGCATATTTGCAACTGTTCCTGTTGCTACTGCGCCCTTATCAAGCCAATGGCGAATTCTGTCTTCTTTCAGACGAACCTGCTTTGATTCATCCTTCTCGATTGGGTTGTAGTAGCCTACTTCTTCAATCACTTTACCATCACGAGGACAGCGAGAATCCATTACGCTGACACGATAAAATGGAGCGTGACGTCTGCCCATTCTTTTTAATCTGATCTTTACCAAGTTTTTAGTCTCCTGTAAAACTAAATCAAAGGTCACTGCCTTAATTTGCATACACACCAGATTCAGCTTATAACAAACTTTTAGCTAAAAGTCTGAACCTTCTGGTACTGTTTATAATTATAGCTGACTTATAAACGTCAGTCTTTTTGTCCGTCCTTGCGGGCCAGGACAAAACCATTTATCAATATTGCTGCTATGCCGCGGTCAACTAGTGCCCTTGCTGCAATATCGCTAATGTCATTATCATCTAGCAATTCTGGCTTTGACTTCTCGCTATCTGCCATTACTCTCACAACTTCACAAAAGCTTCTATACTCACTTTCGTTAGGGGCTTTGAGCATTGCCAATTCCGCGGTTCCGCGTGTATCGCGAAACTGCTGCCTGAATCTCAGGCCAAAACTGCTTTGGCGAAATCGACCTATTTCTTCAAGATAACTCTCGATTGTCAGGTCTTTTGCCATTTCTTAATCTCGTCTATATAAAGCGTGCTATCTTCGCTTCGCTTATTTCTTACGGTTATTCTTCGGACGCTTTTTGCGTTCCACTTTCTTACGCTTGGAACGATGCTTGCCGCTCATTCCTGGCATATCAAAGTTTTTACCGCTACGGCCCATACCTGGCATTTTGCCCATTGAGCCCAGGCCTTCCATCATCTCGTTCATATTGCCGCCCATAGCACTTAATGCCTTGAGCTTGCTCATTGGACCGCCACCGCTCATCATCTGCATCATCTGACGAGATTGCTTAAAGGTCTTTATCAGGCCTGCTACCGCATTCTGCTCGCTGCCGCTGCCTGCTGCAATACGTTTTCTGCGTGATGGGGTGATTACATCTGGATCACGTCTTTCATCTTTGGTCATAGACATGATCATTGCTTCGATCTTCTTGATCTCACCGTCATCTACATTGATACCTTTCATTGCCTGGCCCATGCCCGGTATCAACTTCATTATCGATTTTAGGCCACCCATGTTTCTCATGGCTGACATCTGTTTCAGAAAATCGTCAAAGGTAAATGTACCTTTGGACATCTTTTCCTGAAGCTTTTCTGTTTCTTCTTCGTCAAACTGCTCCTGAGCTTTGTTTACCAGGGAGACTATGTCACCCATGCCCAGTATACGACCAGCCATTCTCTCCGGGTGGAACTCTTCAAGGTTCTCCAGCTTTTCGCCTACACCCATGAACTTGATCGGTTTGCCGGTTACTGCCTTTACCGATAGGGCGGCACCACCACGAGCATCACCGTCTAGTTTGGTTAGGATCACTCCGTCTAATTCCAGCTGCTCATTAAATTCCTTAGCACTGTTGACGGCATCCTGACCGGTCATTGCATCGCAAACCAGGAATATCTGATGCGGATTCACCGCTTTGCAGATATTGCCAAGCTCGGTCATTAACTCTGTATCTATGTGTAAACGGCCAGCTGTGTCAAGAATAACTACATCTTTGTTATTACCCTTGGCAAACTGGACTGCCTCCCGGCATACCGCTACTGCATCCTTGGTGTCCGTACGACTGAAAACCGGGATTTCCAGCTGGGCACCTAGTGTCTTTAACTGCTCTATAGCAGCTGGCCTCTGTAGGTCAACCGCTGTTAGTAAAGGTGTTTTACCTTCTTTTAATAAATGTTTCGCCAGCTTTCCACAAGTGGTGGTTTTACCACTACCCTGTAAACCAGCAAGCATTATTATTGTCGGTCCCGGTGAAACGTAATATATACTACTGTCTACCGGACCCATCAATGCAGCCAGCTCATCGTGAACGATCTTAACCATAAGCTCGTCTGGCTTCAGAGATTTTATTACCTCTTCTCCCAGAGCTTTCTCTACAACTTTTTCGCAGAAATCCTTAACTACTGTATAGTTAACATCTGCTTCAAGAAGGGCGGTACGCACGTTTTTCATCGATTCGCGAATGTTCTCTTCGCTTATCTTGCCGCGGCCGCTCATACTTCTAAAAAAGTCGCCAAACTTATCTGTTAAGTTGTCAAACACTTAGCTTTACTCCATTTATGCTAATATAATGCGCAAAATCTATCCGCAGGGATAGAATAGCAAATGATACATAAAACATATACGATTATCAAGGCTAAAAACAAAAAATGCCTTTTTATTTTCAAATATCGCTATTATTTGCGTCCGATAATCTTTTAGCTGTAACTAAAATTAATTTGACTTACTATCTCAATATAGCTAATATCATTATGTATATTTAGGTAGAGTTTAACACCTGTACCACATAAGAGTGATGGGATATCGAATTCTACCTGGTACATACATTATTACAGATAAAAATTGCAGTGAGGGTAACTGTTTAATGGTATGTCCAATTGATGTCTTTATAGGACAGAGTGCTTTAAAGAGAATAGGGGATCACTTTGGGGTGATCGGTTGACCAGCTTCGCAAAGGATTATAAATAGAGAATTTGTTAAAAATACAAAAAACTCGCAAATTTTGTCGACTTTTTGTGTTTTGTGACCATATAGTTGTTATCAAATTTTAGTGGTTTTGTGCATTAATTTATGATTAGTGTGTGGAATATAAATAAGATAGAATTTTCTCTTTTTTAGTCATATCAGCTTTATCCCTGATATGTGAGTTGGATGGATGAAAACTTTTAAGACTATATTAACTCTGGTGTTAATACTTGTTGTTAACTCCTTTACACAGCAGTTGTATGCTAGCCTTGATACCTGCATCTTCTCTGGTAGCACTTTCGGCGTTGCTCCTGCTGATCGTCTATCCGAACTTCATTCTCATAAGTGTAGTCCTATAACCTTCTTACTGCATTCTCCAAACATGCATAATTCTGCCTGTTTGTCATCATTGTCTAGCTGCCCATCATATGTAAACCAATTTACTTCTGATATAAGCCTATATTTAGAAGATGGTTATGATCAGTTTTCTGCTTTGGGAAGCTTTAGTGATTTCGCTATATATGTTTCCGATACTGTTTTGCCGTCTGAAACTATTGAGCTGCCAGCCTCCCCTGGTGCGATCTCATTATTACTCTTTGGTCTATTAAACTATTTGGTATTTACCAGATTCTATACATTGTATGTACTTATAACAGAGTTCATTGGGAACGTATTTAGTAGTAGATTCTATTTTGAGAAGGCTCCGCTTATTAGAAATGTTAAAATAAATGACATTCGCGGTGTTTTCAGTGGTAGTGTCGCATCTCGTGATATTATCTCCGGCAGAAATTCAGTTGCTGTTGGCTTTGCCGGCCTACTGAAAATGCTTGCTAAAGGCTATGTTACTCTGAGTGGTAGTCGTATTATATTAATTAGTATTGAAGTAATGGCACGCCAGGTGTGTAAACACTCTGTTTGTGCCATTTTGTTTGCGCTGAGCTTTGCTCATCGCTCTATAGTTGACTGGCAGTTATTCTGGGAGAATAATAGTTGTTTCCGCCGGTGCGTTAGCCGGTACTCTGCCAGCCAGCTCGGTCGCCTCCGACTTGCGACCGTGACCACAGGCTTGGGAATGCTTAGAGAAAGCGAGAATAAGCCTGGCTTTAATAGATCGTTCGCTATAAGTTTGCCTGCCTTTCTGGTAGCAAGGATTCTGCATTATTGCTGTTTTCCTGGTATTATTAGCGGACAGGTAAACATATACCCCTCGGTATATCAAAGTCGGCTGGAACCCCTCCTTAACCTTTTCAGTTACAGACTATTAAACGTTAATAGCCGCTGAAAAGATTGTGTATAAAAAACGTAATAAATGTAATTTATGTTAATCTTAGAAAGGTAAACAATTATGAAAAAGTTTTTAGTCCTATTTGCCATCCTGGCAATGACCGTGGTTAGTAACGCTAGTTTAACAGACTACGTGGTTGACCTTGATTGGGATAATGATAATTTTGCAATTGGAGATTATCATTCAGTAACAGTTTCAGATGGCCCTATATTTACTATTGATATCGCTGGTATAGGTGAATTTGAGGGTTTTTGTGTTGAGCCTGGTGTATTAAATTACCAAATTGGAAGTGCTTATGGAACTTATACTGTAACTGACGTATTTGCGACAATTCAATCTAGCAAAATCCTTCTACCAAGTGGTGGTAGCAAAGATTTTATGACTGATGAAGCAAAAATTATTAGTGACTTGTACTTTGATAATCAGGTGAATGCAAATGATGCTCAGGCTGGAATCTGGTATTTCCAGACAGTAGGTACTTTGCCTACGTATCCAGTTAGTTTACCTAGTGGTAGCGAACTGCTTGCTAACTATACTCCAGGTCAATATGTTATCGTCAATGTTTGGGTTGAGTTAGATGGTGTTACAAATAATATGGTTGACGATCCTTCAAAACTCTATGACTCTCAGTCTTTTGGTGTTAAAGTTCCTGCACCAGGTGCAGTTCTGCTTTCTGGTTTTGGCACCGCTCTGATCGGTCTTGTACGTCGTCGCTCTTTGTAATTTATTTATAATTAGCTACTTACACAGGGCAGAGGAGTTTTCCTCTGCCCTGATTCTTTATCATGACAATTATGTGGTATTTATTCTTACTTATTTTAAGGAGTTTGGATATGAAGAGGGTTGTATTTTGTATGTTATTGTTATTGTCTTCAGTTCTAAATGCAAATATTGATTATGATCTGAAGGTTAGTCTTACTAATGATAATCCCAGTACGGCAGAAGGGCCTTACACGGTAAAGGTAATTAATAATAAGTATGATGGTGGACAGATATATACTGGAGTATTCGATACGTTTAAGACATTTTGTGTTGAGGTTGGCGAACATTACTGGACAAACGCAAAGTATTATGCAACGATAGATGATGCTGTAATGTATAGCCCGGATGATTGGGGTATTTTATATTTAACAGATGATACTAAAAAGATTTATGCAGCATATTTGAATGGGCATTTGAGTGGCATTAATAGTATAACTGCTGTTCAGCGTTCTATTTGGGCTTCATTGAATTTCACAGATTATCTGGATTTCAAGGGTACAACATATTATGATGCTGTTATGGCTGTCATCGCAGATGATTCAAATACTTACGGTTGGCAAAATGTTAAGGTTATGAATTTATGGGGATATGAACATGGTTATAGTGTTGTGGACCCTGATTCAATTGACCAGAGTCCGCCTTATGACCGGCAATCACAGTTGGTAATGATCGTCCCTGCTCCAGGAGCATTTATCCTATCAACATTTGGTGTTGGGTTCGCAGGCGTATTTCGTCGCCGTCGCAGCTTTTAAGTAGCACAAGCGTCCTCGCTTGTGATTCTTGGTATAACTTTACCAATCATCTTAACTAATCTGGTATATAAGTTACATAATAATCTGAAATTTCGTCTATAAGCTATACGCCCGCACATCGGGACTTGTAATTCAGAAAACATAAATCAATATGTAATGAAAGTCATGACTATTATGTAGTACAACAAGCGGTAACTGTCGACAATTGTCGTCATCCGTAGTAGCAGTGTGAAAAAAGTGTCAAGTAAGAGTAAAGATAGGTAAAGACTATTTAAGTTTTTACCTATCTGTTTTATTATAGGGTTACTAGATTTTTCTAACGTGCTAAAAGCTCGTTTCTTACTATTATTTCTGTGGTTTAGATAAAGTTTTTATCATTTTGTTAAGTTGGGGGGAATGTACGGTTTGTCAGAAGTTTTTTTATTTGCATAATAATTATTTTTTTGACTTCATTATATTGATATTATATACTAACGAAAGCAATAGTTGTTTTCTATTGCTGACTACCGTAGGGGGAATGCTAGAGTGTTGTATTTTTTTTGCAACCAACTGGTGTTTTGTGAATTTTACTCAATACATTTTTGAGTATGGGAAGAGTTAAAGGGTATCAGGTGCTATTAGTACCGGCATTGGAGAGATTTTAGAGTTAAGAGGATGAGAACTTTCAAGCTTACATTTTGTATTGCTATAGTGATTGTTTGTACTATGGCTCAGCATGCAATGGCATTCCTTGATGCCAGGCTTGAGACTCAAAGCTCTTCTGCCGTCAGCTCATGTTTTGTACTTCCACTTTCTGATCTGGGGCATCTTGAAGTTACCTTTAGCAATCACACTGTCGATTCTTGTAAAGAGCCAGCAGTTCAAACCTATTATTCTGAGATATCAAAGTCATCTCTTGCCTTACTTGATGACATGGAAACTGATACCTCTGAAATAGTCTTTTCGCCAATAGCAACCACTAACAGTTTGAATCATTCTGTGAAAGATAGCATATTGCTAACAGACAATTCAAACTCAGCATTGCTATTTGTAATTGCATCTCTAAGCTACCTGGTTTTTGTTAAGTTACGTAGCTTGTGCCTATACCTTCACGCTGCTATTTCTGCACTGTACAAGAGAAGACACATTAGTGCTGGTTTTGACACTGTTGTAGGGCTAGTTGATAACAATGCCTATACTGGCCTTGTATTTGATGACAATATCAGAGATTCTATAGCTGGTAGAAGTTCTTTAGCTACTGGTTTTGCCGGTCTATTGAGAAAAGTTACTGGTTCTGCCAGTGCTGTTTATACTTCTATATATAATTCTAAAATGACATATACAATGGTACGTCAGAGTTTTTCTGTACGTGCCATTTTATTTGCGCCGGTATCCATACTGGCACATGTTTCCCGGCAGGTATTCTGGGAGAATACTTTTACTGCCGTCCGCCAGCTTGTTTTCTGGCATACTGTCGGGAAGCTTGGCCGCGTCCGACTTGCGGCCGTGTTTACAGGCTTGTCAATGCTGATTATAAGCGAGAAAAAGCCTGGCTTTAATAGATCGTTCGCTATAGGTTTGCCTGCCTTTGTGGTAGCGCTGCTTTCGACTTTGTTCGAGAGTCATGATATTATGAGCGGACAGGTGAACATATACCACTCGGTATATCAAAGTCGGCGGTTTCCTCTTTATAATCTTGCCAGATAAAAGTTAATCTGGGAAGTTTGATTTATAAAATTGTAGTGTATATAATAAAATGTTTTATTATGACAATTAAAATTAACTAAGAAAGTTATTCTTACATTTAAGTACACTTTGAGTAACTTAAAGAAAGAAAAGGTGATGATTATGAAAAAGTTTTTTGCTTTATTTGCCTTATTGGCAATGACTGTAGCAGTAAACGCTGGCATAACAGATTATATTGTTGATATAGATTTTGATAATGCCAATTTTGTTGAAGCTGACTATCATGCTGCTACAGTGTCTGATGGTCCTGTATTTTCTATTGCTATTGATGGTGTTGGTACCTTTGATGGTTTTTGCGTAGAACCAGGTGTTGATAATTATCAAGTTGGTGATTCGTATGGTTCTTATGTGGTAACAGATGTTTTTGCTACAATCCAATCTTCTAAAATTCTATTACCTAGTGGTGATAGTAAAGATTTTATGACAGATGAAGCAAAAGTATTAAGTGATTTGTATTTTGCTAATCAGATTAACGCAACTAATGCTCAGGCTGCAATTTGGTATTTCCAGAATGAAACACCACTTCCAACTTATCCAACAGTTGCTCCTTCAGCATCTGAATTGGCAAGTTATGTTCCAGGTCAATACGTGATTGTTAATATCTGGGTGGAACTTAATGGAACTAATGATGGTTTAATTGATGATGTTACAAAACTTCACGATTCTCAGTCTTTTGGTGTAAAAGTTCCAGCTCCAGGTGCAGTTCTTCTGTCTGGTCTGGGTACTGTTCTTGTTGGTTTCGCACGTCGTCGCAGCCTCTAATAACAGTTCTCGTTTGAGCTTTTTGCTGGTTTAGAAAAACCAGAAAAATATACTACAATTGATTCAGGGCAAAGAATACTACGGTATTTCTTTGCCCTTTTTTTATGGTAAAATAGCTAAAATATAACAAAAGATCCGAATAGAGGATTGATAAATTATCCGAAGAGGATGAGGAGAAATTAGATGAAAAAGATTATTCTTACACTTATCGCTGCGTTATTTGCTTCTACTGCTTTTGCTGGTTCAACTGTCGTACTTCGAAATAACACAGACACTGAAGGCGGCTATTATGACGCTGTTCTGAAATACGAAGATAACACAACCTATGAATTTGGCACTTTCTGTCTCGAATACGGCGAACATTTCGCCCCCGGCAGCTCATACTACGTTTCTATAGATGACACAATAAAAAATAGCGGTGCCACCCCAGACACTCTCGACGTTGTTACCCAGAAGCTCTACGCATCGTACCTGAACAATTCTCTCGACCTGAACCTGACTAATGGCGGTTCATATGCTTCTGGCTCAGGCTCAACTTACAGCCAGCTGCAGGCCGCCTTCTGGGCTATCGAAAGTGCCGACGCACATGTTCTCAGCTGGAGTAATGGCGTATTCAGCAATGATCTGGTTACTGTAGTTAGAGATTTCAGCACAAATACTATTATCAGTGCTGCTATTAACAGTGCTCTGAACATTGACACAACCGGCTACCAGGATGTAATGGTAATGAATCTTTGGGGCAACTCAAACTGCAATTCAAATCCAATGCAGTCTCAGCTGATCATGGTTCAGAATTCCGGCGGTGGCGATGACAATAATGTTGTTCCTGCTCCTGGTGCAGTACTTCTTTCCGGCCTTGGCACATGCCTGGTAGGTTTCATCCGCCGCAGAAGCCTCTAATAAACTGAATATCAGAGTAACCATATACCATTTGCTTGGTTACATAAATAACACATGTGCGACATTGGATCATTTGCATCCAATGTCGCATTTTTTATGGTAATATCCGCAAAATGCCTTATTATATCATTTGCTGTTTTAACTATGAAGGTAACCTCTGAAAATTGCTTTTGAGGCGAAGACGAGGATTGATTTTTGCTGACAAGGAACGAAGAACCGGGCATATTGGCCCCGATGTACATCGGGGTTCATGGTTTTTCGTGACGCCGCTCAGAAAAAATCAAGACCGTTTGTAGCCCGGAATGAATTTTTAGAGGTTGCCTGAACTCATATATATAGTTAGATTGGGGAATGGTTATGTTGAGTGTTCTAAAAGATGTCTTTTTAACTGGCGTAGATATTATCTATCCCGCTTTCTGTCCAGTTTGCCGGGTCAGGTTAAATTATTCCGACCATATACTCTGTGACCAATGCTGGCACGCTCTCCGTGAATTAGCCGCCACTCCCAGCTGCCCGCATTGCGGAAAAACAGCCCCCAATTTCGAGATCTATAATGGTCGCTGCCATCAATGCCATAGCACAAAATCAAAACTCGATTATATCGTCCGGGTCGGCTCATATGATAGCCCACTAAAGGAGCTTTTATGGCACCTAAAGTATAGCGGTCAGAGCTGCCTCGACCAATTCCTTGGCGAGCTTGTCGCTGATATCGCCATTGGCAGAGCTGAAATACGAAGTGCAGATTATCTGGTACCTATCCCACTACATTGGCTTAGAAGGTTTCGTCGCGGCTATAACCAGAGCGAACTGCTATCAGATATCATATACAAAAAGCTTCGTTCCAGTGGGCTCTACCTTCAGAGAAGCACCGATCTTGTCAGAGTCAAAAACACTCCCCCTCAGACAACGCTGACAGAAGCCAGACGCAGGGCCAATCTAGCCGGAGCGTTTGCACTCAGACCAGACCATCCATTTTCCGGCAAAAGTGTCTGCCTGGTAGATGATGTAACTACCACAGGCACAACTCTAGAAACCGCCGCACGAATACTCCGCCGTTCCGGAGCGGCCTCTGTCGGTGCGATTGTTATCATGGTTCCCTAAACCGCTTAAACCAGTTTCGCTCCTGGTCTTAGCCTCTTACCGTTTGCAAATGCCTTAAACTGCATCAGTTTGCTATTGTCCGGCTTAACCTCAAGCAGCGTAATAGCCTTTCCATCTCCACATACAATATCCATTTGCTCGTCAAATGTACCCGCCGCCAGCTCAGAATCCGCCTTATCTGCGAGCTTACACCGACAGATACTTACTCGTAGTTGCTCGCCATTTTCTAATGGTAAATAGCAAAACGCGCCCGGCCACGGCCACATCCCCAGTATTTTACATTTCACTTCAGCCGCCGGAGCTGTCCAATCTATCTGGCCATCCTTTTTGCTCATTTTGGGTGCTTTACACGCCTGTGATTCATCTTGCGGCCTGGGGCTAAATATCCCAGCCTCAATTTCACCCAATACTTCTGCGATCAGTGCCGGTCCAAGTGCCGCTAGTCGGTCGTGCAGTTCGCCGGCTGTTTCGGTTTCCCCGATCTCTATTGATTCACTTGCGACCACCGCGCCGCCGTCCCAGGTATCGTTTATCTCAATTACTGTTACACCGGTTGTGGTTTCGCCTTTGATTATCGCCCAATTGATCGGTGCTGCTCCCCGATATTTTGGCAGTAGTGAGCTATGCAGATTAATGATCCTGGCCGGCAATTTCTGCATTCCCGCACCGAGCCACTGGCCAAATGCGATCACCACAATTACGTCCGGATTTAGCAAACGTACCAGCTCGATTGTTTCCGGGCTGTTAATATTTGACGTCTCCTCGCAATCGATCTCCAGCTTACTGCAAATCTCTGCTATTGGAGTTGGTTTGGTTGATCTTCCGCGGCCGGCAGGGCGGGCTGGTTGCGTAAATACTTTCAATAGTTGATGATGTGAGCTATGCAGCCATCTAAGGGTATCACAGCCGAATTCTCCGCCACCCATAAAAACTATACGCATTTGAAGCCGTTCCTTTCGGGAAAATGCAATTATTCTGTTAGCTAAGTACATGCATTTGCCTTACATATACCATAAATGCTATATTAATCTAACTGACCGAAACCTTCAGTTTGGATATTGTAATTTACTGTTAACTAAGAATTTAGTCCCGATAGCATCGGGATAAAAACTAGTAGATTAGTTTTTGAACGCATATGATTCAACTAATTGCTAAATTCTAAATCCTATCAAGCTGACCATCGGTCAGTTTGAGTATATTATATAGCTAAAAACTGAACTTACAAGTTGTTTATAACCGAGATAATACTATGTAATATTGATCTATTTATGCATTTAAGTGTATTATTGAGCGGTTTTAGCTTGCATTTACGCTTTTGAAAATATAATATTAGCGGATTAAACACTGTAGACTTTTTTACGCTAGTCTACACACAATACTTGCTTTGCCAGTTTTTTTCTGGCTGTTATAGCAGTGTAAAATTTCCAGTTCATTTTTTAGAACTGATAAATAATTATTTTAGGAGACAATGAAATTGGCCAAGAAAACAGTATGTAAAAAAAACAGTTGTAGCAGTGTAAAACCTGATATGTCAAATAGATACCTGTTTACCAGTGAATCTGTTAGTATGGGACATCCTGATAAGGTTGCTGACCAGATCTCAGATGCGGTTCTTGACGCTATGCTGGCTCAGGACCCTGACAGTCGTGTTGCCTGCGAAACAATGGTTACAACTGGTTTGGCTGTTATTGCTGGTGAAATAACAACTAAGGCAGATGTAAATATCCAGGAGATCGTAAGAAATACCCTAACTGGTATCGGCTATGACAACCCTGAATACGGTATCGACGGCAATACCTGTGCTGTTATGATCACTATCGACGAGCAGTCGCCTGACATTAGCCAGGGTGTTACTGCTGGTAAGGGTGTATATAATAAAGAGCAGGGTGCTGGTGACCAGGGTCTTATGTTTGGTTATGCCTGTAAGGAAACTCCTGTTCTTATGCCGCTGCCTATCCACCTTGCCCACCGTCTGGTAGAACGTATGGCTAAGCTTCGCAAGAGCAAAAAGCTGGCCTGGATGCGTCCTGACAGCAAGAGCCAGGTAACTGTTGAATACGACGGCCTAAAGCCTGTTAGAATCGACACTGTTGTTATTTCTACTCAGCATGCTCCAGATATCTCTTACAAGAAGCTCTGCAAGCTCGTTAAGGACGAGATTATTATGCCGATCCTTCCTAAGAAGCTCATTGATAACAAGCTAAAGGTTCTGGTAAACCCTACCGGTAGATTCGTTGTTGGTGGCCCGCATGGTGACTGTGGCCTGACTGGTCGTAAGATCATCGTTGACACCTACGGCGGTATGGGTCGTCATGGTGGCGGTGCTTTCTCTGGTAAGGACCCTTCAAAGGTTGACCGTTCTGCCGCTTATATGGCTCGCTACGTAGCTAAGAATATCGTTGCCTCTGGCGTTGCTGACAACTGTGAAGTTCAGCTTGCCTATGCTATTGGTGTTGCTGAACCTGTTTCTGTCAGAGTTGATACAATGGGTACTGGCAAGATCGCCGATGCTGAGATCACTAAGATCGTTAGAGAAGTTTTCCCTCTAACTCCAAATGGTATCATTAGCCACCTCAAGCTCAAGAACCCAATCTATCAGGAAACCGCCGCTCACGGTCATTTCGGCCGTAAGGGTAAAGGCTTCACCTGGGAATTGACTGACAAAGCTGACCAGATCAAAAAGCTCGCAAAGATATAATCTTTAGCATATCTTAGAATACAAAAAGAGGCTGCATCGTCATGATTCAGCCTCTTTTTTTTATTGTTTCGTTAGCCCTAATTCACCTAACGGCGAATATCATGTACCTTACCGCACTTCGGACATTTAGCCTTTGGCTTCTTAAATTCAGGCGGCAGCTTCAATTTCAGTCCGCAAGAGCAGTTGATGAAGGCATATTTATTCATAGCCATTATCGTATCGCCGGTTTTGCGTGCCGCTGCTGCCGCTGATATGACCGCCGCTGTTGTTACATCAGCATTTCTGGCTGACATCGCCTCTGAATCTGCCAGTGAAGCCTGCGGTATGCAATGCCCATGATTAACTGAACTGTACGCACTCTCGTACCCTTGGTATCCAATATCACCTGAAAGCTTTCTTAATATCTCTATTCTCTTGGCGATAGGTGGGTGGGTGCTTGTCAGCCCGGACAAGGCCATCTTTTTGTTCATCGGGTCATTGATATACATAGGTGCAGTCACTTTATTTGCCTGCTCCATTTTCCCTGAGCTTATAGATATCTTTTCCAGTGCATTCGCCAGTCCCGCCGGGTAGCGTGTTAGACGTACCGCCGAGGCATCTGCCAGATACTCTCTTTTTCGACTGGCCGAGAAGTATATCAGCTGTGCAAGTATCGGGGCTATTATCGCCAATAATATTGCCAGTACCATAATAACAATTGCACCCGCATTGTTCTCTCTTTTATTACTATAACGGCCGCTGCCGGAAAACCACAGACTTCTAAGGAAAACCTGAGAGATAAGTATGATCGTCCCCAGCATAATACCGACCATGGTCATGAACATAACATCGCGATTGATAATATGGGATATCTCATGGGCTATTACACCCTGAAGCTCGTCACGATTCAGTCTACCCAGCAGCCCCGCAGTAACAGCAACCGCTGATTTATCCGGTCTGGTACCGGTTGCAAATGCATTTGGCACTTCACTGGGGATAATAAAGATTCGCGGCGGAGTTGCCAGGCCAGCAGCTATGGACATCTCTTCTACAATATTAAATAGTACCGGATGTGTTTTACTGTCTATTTCAGATGCTCCACTGACAGCCAGCATAATATCACCGCCGGCAAAATATGCTACTATGGATTGTATCCCCCAGATGACCAGGGCTATCCCCATACCGTAGAGCCAGTATGGATTACTGAAAAACGTATCAGCCCAGCCGTTGGTGCTAAAGCTCAGACCATGCTGTGGCTGACCATGAACCTCCTGCATACTATTGCCGGCTATTACACCTAGCGTCTGACCGACAAGAGCACCAAGCACCATCATAAGTATAGCCATTAAGCTTACCATGATAAGCGACCGCCGTTTATTAGCTTTTATTAATTCCCACATAATTATTCAGTACTAAATCCTAATACCTAAACCCTATCCCGATATACATCGGAACTAAATCCTAACTTCTCTCAAACTGACCATCGGTCAGCTTGTATATTGTAATTCATTATCAAAAAAGGGCTTAATGATTGCTAATTAGTAGTTAGTTTTTGAAGTCATTCTATTCAACTAATTACTAAATCCTAAATTCTAAATCCTATCAAACTGACCATCGGTCAGTTTGAGTTAATTAAAGTCAATCTTCGGTGCTACTCTGGCCGCCTGATCGTCCAGTTCAAACATTTCTGCCTGCTTAAAGTTAAACATTCCTGCAATTATATTTGATGGGAACATTTCTATCTTATTATTGAAGAATAGTACCGCGTCATTATATGCCTGACGGGCGAATGCTATCTTATTTTCTGTAGATGACAGCTGTTCCTGAACCATCATAAAGTTCTGGCTCGCTTTCAGGTCCGGGTACGCTTCTACTGCAAGCATAAAATTGCCTACTGCCGCACTAAGGGCACTTTCTGCCTTGGCCTTATCTGCTATGCCGTCTGCCGCCATAGCACCTGCACGGGCCTTGGTGATCGCTTCCATTGTGCCGCGTTCATGTGTCATATATGCTTTCGCTGTTTCGACCAGGTTTGGTATCAGATCATAACGACGCTTGAGCTGCACATCGATCTGCGACCAGGCATTTTTAACCTGATTACGCAAGCCCACCAAAGAGTTAAACATCGCAATAATAGCAACTATTACTACCGCAACAACTCCAAGTATAATATATATAGCCATTTTTAACCTGCCTTTCCTAATTCCTAATTTCTATCCCGATGTACATCGGGACTAATTCCTAAATCCTAAATTCTAAATCCTAAACATCTCATTGATCAGTTTTAATATCGGGTGGTCTGTATCCTGATTTCGTGCTATATCCTGCAATTCACCATTGTCAAACCATAGCCCGCAGCCCTTGGGGCAGCTATCTAACAGAATGGTACTATTTCCACTTGAAAACTCGACCTTATCCATTTTCTTACCGCATCTGGGACATTTCCTGACCTTTTCACTGCATTTGGATACCCGGCTAAGCGGCACTGAATCCTCGCTGCCCAGTAGTAGTTCCAATTCTCCCTTATCCAGCCAGATTCCCTGACAGTCCAGACAGTGATCTATCTCAACATCATTGAGTTCTAATATTATCATAGCTTCTCTGCAAGCCGGACATTTCATCGTTTATACTCCATTATTATAGCCTGGTAAGTGGTAAGTGTCTACTATTCAATAGTTTATATCTAGTGTCGATATAGTTCCCGCCAAGGTCTCAGTTATCATTATATTTAACACATAATTCCAATTATAGTTACACCAAAAATTGACGCAATTACTTTTTGTAACCCAACGCACATAAAAAAAGGGCAGCCAGTTATTATACTGGTTACCCTTTTTAGGTAACTTCTGAAAATTGCTTTTGAGGCGAAAACGAGGATTGATTTTTACTGACAAGGAACAAAGAACCGGGCATATTGGTGAATATTCACGGTTCTTCGTGACGTAGCTCAGAAAAAATCAAGACCGTTTGTAGCCCAGAATGAATTTTTAGAGGTTACCTTTATTCATAAGGCTAAAGATAGCTAATTATATTGATAACGCTTTCTTCATATCTAATGCGGCCTGTTCAATACATTTTTCCCAATTGTCAGAACCGTATGTTTCTTTGTATTTTGGCTCATTGAATGCATAGATGACTGATCTTGATGCCGGGATAATAGCACCAGTTCCATCAGCTTTACAGAATTTCATGCAGTCTTCTGGACCGGCTCCCTGTGCGCCATAACCTGGAACCAGGAAGATAATGTGAGGATACTTCTCACGCAGGATCTGGGTCTGATCGGCTGTTGTGCCGCCAACTACCATACCTACTGAGCTGTAGCCTGATTTACCCATATACTTGCTCTCACAAGCTAGTAGGGCAACCTGTTCTGCCAGATGTTCCCAGTATTTCTTACCATTCTCATCTGCAAAATCCTGTAGGATTGCTGCTGATGGGTTTGACGCTCTGGTCCATACGAAAAGACCTTTGCCTTCTGCTACTGCGGTGTCAGCAAATGGTATAATACCATCTCTGCCGGCAAAGCCGTTTACTGTTATCGCATCTGGCGCAACAATGTATTCCATGTCCATAAAGTCACAATTCTGGATATGACCCTGGGCATAAGATTCTGCGGTTGAACCGATATCGCCACGTTTAACGTCACCGATTACTTCTACGCCTAGTGCTTCAGCTTCCTGGATCAGTGAGTAATAATTTTCTACACCTTCCCACAGGTACTTCTCAAAGAACGCTATGTTGATCTTTACTGCTGGGACAATCGGGGCTACGATCTTCATTGTCTTCGTGCAGAACTCAACTATAGCATCTAGTGCAACTGGCAGGTCTTTGGGATCATTCAGGTCTGCACGTTCGATTAGCTTCTTGGGGAGCTTGGCGTATACTGGGTCTATTCCAACTGCGGCACATGTGCCTTTTTCTTGTATCGCTGCAGTCAGTCTGTCAGCAAAATTATTACTCATGTAGCTGATAATCCTTTCTGTTATATTATCGATCCTTCATAGGTTCACTTGTAATATTCTTTATCTCAAAGTGTAGATTAAACCTTTATTTTTATTTCTTTTCAAGGGAAATATAATTTAATAAAATATCTTAGTAAGATAAATGTATATTTTTGGATATGAAACACAAAAAAATACGATACTTGATATATTATTTTTGCACAATTGATATTTTTGGTGTACAATAAAATTAACTTATTTAAGGTAAACTCTAATAATTGCTTTCGAGGCGAAAACGATGATTGATTTTTACTGACAAGGAACGAAGAACCGGGCATATTGGCCCCGAAGTACATCGGGGTTCACGGTTTTTCGTGACGCAGCTCAGGAAAAAACAAGACCGTTTGTAGCCCGGAATG
Organism: Sedimentisphaerales bacterium; assembly: GCA_963667715.1. Taxonomy (GTDB): domain Bacteria; phylum Planctomycetota; class Phycisphaerae; order Sedimentisphaerales; family SM23-30; genus JAFGDI01. The sequence continues at coordinate 1,603,218 of OY763926.1, forward strand.
AATTTTTAGAGGTTGCCTAAATTCTTGAGAAGGTTGAAGGTAGAGATAGATGCTGTTTACGAAAATGCATGGCGCTGGAAATGATTATGTATATATAAACTGCTTCAAGGAAACAGTTTCCGATCCAGCTGCTCTGGCTGTCGCTGTTAGCGATCGTCATAAAGGTATTGGTGCTGATGGCTTGGTGCTTATTTGTCCCACTGACAAGGCTGACGTTCAGATGAGAATGTTCAATGCCGACGGCAGTGAGTCTGAAATGTGCGGTAATGCTGTTAGATGTGTATCTAAGTATAGTTATGACAGAGGTTTGGTTACTATTAAACCATTGGATAACGCTATTATGGAAGAGTCCCTCAAATTTGCTTGTCCCGATTCCGATACTTTGGGGCAGATAGCTGTTCTAACAGGCAATGGTGTGTTGCCGATTGGACTCGCTATCGTTGACGGCAAAGTTGAACAGGCTTGCGTCAATATGGGGGCTCCTGTTTTGGGGCCTGCTGATATACCTGTTGACCTCTCTGGCGATTCTGTTGTTGATCAGCCGATCAATATTCTATCAACTACTTATGATATGACCTGTGTCTCTATGGGCAACCCACATGCCGTTGTCTTTTGCGATGATGTAAACTCTGTCGAGCTTGAGAAGATCGGCCCTGTTTTTGAAAATGACAACCTGTTCCCACGTCGGATAAATGTGCATTTTGTACAGGTAGTTTCTCCGGATGAAGTGATCATGAGAACCTGGGAACGCGGTAGTGGTATTACCCTTGCCTGCGGTACTGGTGCTTCTGCGGTTTGTGTTGCCGGTGTACTTACTGGCAAGGCTTCGGCCTCTATTCTCGCTCATTTGCCTGGCGGTGACCTTAGCCTAAACTGGAAGCAGGATGAAAATATCGTCTATATGACCGGCCCGGCTACTGAGGTATATAGCGGTGATTGGCCGATGGCTTAAACCCGTCAGTCTGTTTTGGTTTTTAATCAGTTCTGGTCGGGATTGGCATCAATTTTGACCAGAACTGTTTTTTTTTATATATGGGGTAGTCTATAGCTCTTGTTTCTTGACTATTTCAATTAAAAGTCCATATAGTTTTATGGGTTTATAGAACAATTCGACGACTATCTGTTAAGTCTATATCTCTATTAGACTTATAGCCATGGGGTATTTGTGGTTATCAGTTCCGTTGTTTTTGTTCAACTTATTGCTATTTAATTTCGAAATAAATAATGTTATGCCGGTTTCTTCAGGTACTCTGTTGCCTGGCCGGGGCGTTTATGCAATAAAAACTTATAGTGGGGTATCTGGTAATGAAAAATTCATTCTTTTTCAGGAAAATTGGTGGAGAACAGCAAAAATCGTATTCGGATAGTAATGATGTATACTTTGTAACTTTCAGGCTCGCTGACGCTATTCCGGCTAATGACCTCAATAAACTGCATGTCGCTCGTCAGCAGTGGATGGCTGTTCATTCTTTGCCGTACGATGACGCCGAGCAGCAGGCCTACGACAAACTCTTCAACCAGAAGATCGAAGGTTGGCTTAATCAAAGCAGCGGAGGCTGTATTCTCAGTCGCCCGGAATGCACTTCTATTGTGGTTGACGCTATGTGCTATTTTGATCAGGATCAGTATATGCTCGATCATTGGGTTATTATGCCAAATCACGTGCATGCCATTCTTATTCCGCAGGGGAGATATTCTGTTGATCAAATTATCCAAAACTGGAAACAGTTTACCAGTAACGAAATAAATCGGGTAACCGGGTTCATGGGATACCATTTATGGCATTATGAAACTATCGACCGTGTCGTTAAAGATGAAAAAACTCTTACCGAATACCGCTCTTTTATCGTTGATGAAGCTGAAAAAGAGAGTGGAAATGCGTATTTATCTACCCAGAAAGCCGTTGTACTTGTCTGAAATGACTATTAACAGAGGATTTAGATTAGTAGTTTGTTTTTGAAGTCATTCAATATCAATAATTGCTAACTACTATCCCGATGCACATCGGGACTAACTCCTCTCAAACTGACCATCGGGCAGTTTGAGTTAGTTATTCAAAAGATCCCGGACATATGCCGGGATTTTTTGTTTTAAATTTATCGACTTATTACTTATTGTATGTATCTGTTAATTAGTTTTTTGTAATCGTTCACATGGTTATAGTAATAACAAATATGACACGCAGTGATGCGAAGTGTAAACAAGTTTCTACTCGCTTTACGCTACTATCTTAAAGCAGGCGTAGCCTGAGCTAAAAATCAGATAGTATCGAGCGAAGCGAGAAACCAGAGCTTGTTTCTTATTACTTATTTCTTGTTACTAAACAAGTTAGCCTATAGTTAGCATTGCTATCTATGCAAACATTGTGGACGGTTGTTTTTTACGATTGTGTTTTTTTCGAGTTAGATAGATAAAGATATATGCTTTTTACACTTGCGACAAGGTTACCGGTAATTCTTAGTGTTGGCCCTGGGCTTCTCGGCTCAATTGACGAGATTATTGCCAAACACAATCTCTCGTTCCCTAATAAGCTCGTTGTCACGATGCCGGTACTTAAGGATATTGTCACAAGCCAGATCGACGGCAGCTGTAAAGATATATTCCTGGTTGAAAATTACTGCCTTACCGAAGCCGATCGCTTGATAAAGTATCTCGAAAAATGTGCTCCTGACACCCTTATACTCGCCGTCGGCGGCGGCCAGGTTATCGACGTTGTTAAGTATGCCGCAACCAGAACATCTATGAACTTCCTCTCCGTGCCTACTGCTTTGAGCAACGACGGCATTTATTCGCCCGTTGTCGTTTTATCTGACAGCTCAAAACGTATTCGCACAAATGGTAATATCCCGCTTGGCATTATCGTTGATACAACTGTGGTCAAGTCAGCTCCTGAAATGGCTATTCGCTCTGGGATCGGTGATGTACTCTCAAATAAGGCGGCCTTACTCGACTGGCAGCTTGCCTCAGACAAATACGGCGAGTTCGTAAACGATTTCGCTCGCACGCTTTCTATGATGAGTTGTGATATGCTGCTTACTCTCGACCCGGACGATTTCGGCTCGGAAGAGTTCATCAGTCGTCTGGCGTATTGTCTGGTTATGAGCGGTCTGGCAATGGAAATAGCCGGCAGCAGTCGCCCATGTAGCGGCGGCGAACACGCTATAAGCCATGCCATTGATGAGCTATACCCTGACCGCTCAACTTTCCATGGTATTCAGGTTGGCGCAGCCACACCGCTGATACTCAAACTACACGGCAAAGATACCGCCAGACTCGAAGATTTTATGCAAAAGTTACAGCTCCCTAAAAGCTTGCAGGAGTGCGGCTTCTCCTGCGATGAAATAGACCGCATCCTTCTCCACGCCCGCGACAGCCGCAGTCGTAAAACCATCCTGAACGAAGTCAAACTGCCCCTATAACCCATTTTCAATATATTGTAATACAGGCGTAGCCTGTAATAAAAAATCAAACAGTTTCGAGCGGAGCGAGAACCCAGAGCTTGTTTCTTGTTACTTATTTCTTGTTACTTAACAATTTTAGTAACTATTAACTTTGGTACCAGTCCATACACTGTGAACGGTTAAACTATTTCGTATGTCTTGCTAGTTCACATTAGCCATCTCTTCGATTAATTGCTATAATATCCAGCTATGACTGATGATCATATAGACAATACCAGATACTCTCGCCAGTCTGCCTTCGACCACATTGGCACCGCCGGCCAGGCTGCCATCTCAAAAGGGCGGGTACTGCTCATCGGCTGTGGGGCACTGGGTACAAATATCGCGTCAACCCTCGTCAGAGCCGGCGTCAAATCACTTCATATCGCCGATCCAGATACTGTCGAGCTTAGTAACCTACAGCGTCAAACCCTGTTCGATGAGTCAGACGCACATGCCGGCTCATATAAGGCGCAAGCAGCCATCGACAAACTCAAACAGATCAACCACGAAGTCGAGCTCAGCTCTTTCGTCGGCAGATTTGACCAGTCGACTATATCAGACTTCACCGCCAGTGATTACGATATCATCCTTGACGGCACAGACGATATCGTTGCCCGCTTCCTGATAAACCAATACGCAGTCAACAATAAGCTCCCGTGGGTCTATGGAGCCGTTGCCGGCAGTAGCGGACTGGCTGCTTTCTTCCCACCCGGCGGCAATCCCTGCCTAAACTGCATCTTCGACCAACCCCAAAAAAGAACCGATGTCGATACCGCACAGAACAGGGGGGTAATCTCGCCTGTTGTGACAATGACAACCTCACTCCAATGTGCATGGGCCATGAAATATCTCGCTGGCCAGAAGGTGCAACCGGAATTAGCTCATTTTGATATCTGGGCCAACCAATTCGCCTTCTCCACGCTCGTTTCTGCCGGAGATAAGTGCCAAACCTGCCACAGCCAGGCCCGATAAACATAGTAAAATGCTTTTATTTACTATTTTAATTGAAAAAATAGGGCGAAAAGTCTTGATTTTAGCGTAGATTATGCGATAATGAGCGACTCACTTTTAGACATAGAAATTGTATTTTGATTATAATACAGGAGATTAAAACGTGTACGCAATTATTGAAGACGGCGGCAAACAGTATAAGGTAGAGTCAGGCAAGAATGTTACTATTGAACTGCGCGATGCAGAAGCAGGCTCTGCTATTGAATTTGACAAGGTGCTTTTCCTTAATGATGATAGCACTAATGAGATCGGTCAGCCATACGTAGCTGGTGCAAAAGTTGCAGCTACTGTTGTTGGCAAGGTTTACGGACCAAAGGTTTATCCTATGCAGTTCCGTCGCCGTAAAAACTCTCGCAGACGTATTGGTCATCGTCAGAGTTACCTCGAAGTAACTATCGATTCGATCAGCAAGTAATTTTAAGTTTTTATTTTAACTAATCTTCTGTGTCAAAATAAGATAAATCTGTTGCTGGCAGTGTAGCCGGAAAATAACAGTATAATAGATACAGGGTAAACTTCTAAGCTGGATGATACCGTTGTTCGGGTCAATCCGGGGAAGGAAACAAGGAAAAAATGGATAAAGCAGCAAAAAACAGCGTTATTGCAGAATATGCAACCCATGAAGGCGATACTGGTTCTCCTGAAGTTCAGGTAGCTATCTTAACTTACAGGATCAAGGAACTTACCGAACATTTCAAGAGCCACAAGAAGGATCACGCATCTCGTCGCGGTCTGCTCATGCTCGTTGGTCGTCGTTCTGGCATGCTGAAGTATCTAAAGGGTATCGATGTTAAGCGTTATCAGACTCTGATCGCTAGACTTGGACTTCGTAAATAAAAAAAGATTAAATTATGCTGATAATAACATAATTTTACGATATATAGTAAAGAGGACGCTTCTATAGGGGTGTCCTCTTTATTTGTTATATGAACTGCTGTAAATACAGCTTTTGGCCCTTGTTACCATCATTAGCATAAGTCCCGAAGCACATCGGGACTTGTGGTTCTTTATTTTGCATTGCAAAATGTGACTTTTTCTTTGGGGTAACGGGCCGACAATATGCCGTTCTCTTTCTGAGATGGCTGATAATCTGATAAGTAAATATAGTTTTTTTGGTATTTGTTCCTGATTTCTGCGTTCGTTTTGTTGGATAACGGCTGAGTATTTTATGTTGGATGTAACAAGAGGTAATGAAGTAATATTTGTAACGGAACAAGATGTAAGTGTAAATTTTTTGAGGAAACAAGAAGTAGGTGTAAATTATGACAGTAATAAATAAAGTTGAAAGAGAGATCGCAGGCAGGACATTATCATTGGAAACTGGCAAGCTCGCCAAACAGGCAGCTGGTGCCGTACTGGTAAAATATGGCGAGACAGTACTGTTGTCAACAGTTGTTGGTGCAGACCCTCGTGAAGGCCAGGACTTTTTCCCACTAACTGTGGATTATCGCGAACGTACTAGTGCTGCTGGTAAGTTCCCTGGTGGCTTCATGAAACGTGAAGGGCGTCCTACCACCAAAGAGATCCTTACTATGAGGATGATCGACCGTCCGATCCGCCCAATGTTCCCAAAGGGCTATTTTAATGAAGTTCAGCTTCAGAACACGGTTTATTCTTATGATGATACAAATGAGCCGGATGTAATGGCAATGATCGGTTCTTCGGCTGCTCTTTCTATATCAAGCATCCCGTTTGAAGGCCCTCTCGCTGCTGTTCGTATCGGTTGTGTTAATGATGAGTTTGTCATCAACCCAACTCCAGCGGAGCTCAAGGAAAGCACTCTCGAACTGGTGCTGGCCGGTCATAAGGATCAGGTTAACATGATCGAAGTGGCTGCCAGTCAGCTATCAGAGGAAAAGGTTCTCGAAGCTATCAAGCTAGGTCACGGCATTATCGTTGAGATCTGCTCTATGATCGACGAACTAGCCGCTAACTGTGGCAAGCCAAAGGCTGAGTTCATTGTACCTGACACTTCTGAGCTTGTTGCTATGCTCGAAGCTAAGATCGGCGAAGGCTACCGTGCCAGCAAGACTCTGGAGATCAAGCAGGATCGCTATGCTCAGGCTAAGGAACTTTTCGATGGTTTCAAAGCGGAAGTTATGCCCGAAGATGTTCCTGCTGACCAGTGGAAATACACTCCTGAACTGGTTCGTATGGCTATCGAAGATTTCGAAGAAAAGACTGTCCGTGACATGATACTCGCTGGCAACCGTAGCGCTGGCCGTAAGTATGACGAAATTCGTCATCTCAGCGGTGAAACTGCTATTCTGCCTCGTAACCATGGTTCTTCTCTATTCACTCGTGGCGAAACTCAGGCTCTTATGAGCTGTACTCTCGGTACTTCTGGTGATGAGCAGATGGTTGACGGCCTACAGGACGAATATGGACAGCGTTTCATGCTCCATTACAACTTCCCTCCTTTCTGTGTGGGTGAAGCTCGTCGTATTATGGGCCCTGGTCGTCGTGAAATTGGTCACGGTGCTCTCGCTGAAAAGTCGCTTGCCCAGGTTGTCCCTTCTCAGGAAGACTTCCCATACATTATCAAACTTGTTAGTGATGTTCTCGAATCTAACGGTTCTAGTTCTATGGCGACCGTTTGTGCTGGTACTCTTGCTATGATGGACGCTGGTGTGCCTATCAAGGCTCCTGTTGCCGGTATTTCTACTGGTATGGTTACCGCCGATGATGGCAGCTATACACTGCTTACCGATATCCTCGGCGAAGAAGACCACTACGGCGATATGGACTTCAAGGTCGCTGGTACAAAAGACGGCATAACTGGTATCCAGCTCGACCTAAAGGCTCGTGGTGTCAGCTTCCAGCAGATCGAAGAGACTTTCGCTCGTGCCAAGACTGCTCGTATGCAGATCCTGAAGGTTATGGAAGGTATCATCAGCGAATCTCGTCCTGAGATCTCTGTTTACGCTCCGAAGATCGTTGTTACCAAGGTACCGGTTGACATGATCGGTACTGTTATTGGCCCTGGTGGTCGCGAGATCAAGAAGATACAGGAAACCACTGGTACTAAGATCGGTATTGAAGAAGATGGTACCGTTTTCATCTCTTGTCAGAGCGGCTACGGCCACAAGAAGGCAAAGGATATCATCGAACTCATGACCCAGCCTATGCAGGTTGGTAAGGTCTACACTGGTAAGATCGTATCTATCAAGGAGTTTGGTGCATTTATCGAACTGGCTCCTGGTCGCGAAGGCCTATGTCACGTTAGCGAACTGAGCACCGAATATGTTCAGAACGTTTCTGACGTGTGTAAGGTTGGCGAAGAATGCCAGGTTAAGGTTATCGCTATTGACCCGCAGGGCCGTGTTAAACTATCCCGCAAGGCAGTTGAACTCGACGCGCAGGGCGATAACTAAAAAAACTGTAAACGTTCACACAATTACATAATATGTGATATGTTATACTTAGACTGAAGTACCATAAATAAGTACTACCGTTCAACTTACTAACTATTGAAATACAGGCGTAGCCTGTAATAAAAAATCAAATAGTTTCGAGCGGTAGCGAGATTCCTGAGCTTGTTTCTTGTTACTTATTACTTGTTACTAAACAATTTAAGTTGCTGTTAACTTTGGTACCAGTGCATACACTGTGAACGGTTACAAAAAACTAAAAAAATATTATAACTTATACTTGACTAGTTCTGATATATTTTATAATATATCTGTCTCGCTTGTGTTTCACCTGCGAACATAAAAATTTAATATCCAAGCCTTTAGCATTTTATAATGTTAAAGGCTTATCAGGAGAGATGGCAGAGTGGTTGATTGCGGCGGTCTTGAAAACCGTTGAGGGTAAAACCTCCGGGGGTTCGAATCCCTCTCTCTCCGTTAATAAAACCTTCGTCCAATAGGGCGGAGGTTTTTTTACATTTAAACCTGCTAATGAGAACCCCCATGACGCGTCAGCGGCATTAAAGGGGTTTGCCACAAAGTGATGCGCAGCATAATCCCTCTCTCTCCGTTAAAAAAACCTTCGTCGAATAGGGCGGAGGTTTTTTTACGTTTAAACCAACCGCGAAGCTTTAAGAGTACAAGCTTCAGCTTGTTTTTCCTAAGTAGCATAAGTCCCGAAGCACATCGGGACTTGTGATTCAAAATATAAACTTCGCCAACCATCTCAAATAATCCGGTACACAACCCACACAATAGCCGACCCCACTTTGCACTTTGCACTTTGCACTTCCTCACTTCTAAACTTATATTAATATTGACACACCCATCCCAATTTTACTATATTAGAATCTACAGTTAATCGGGTTTTACCAATAAATATAATACTCCCCGGAAACTGGGCGCAAAATAGGTAAAAAATAAGGTGTACTTTTGGAATAAGCCGAAGAAGGTATAAGTATTTCAGGAGACACGTTTTATGAAAGGCAAGCGTAGGAATCACAGCACTCAGTTCAAAGTTAAGGTATCATTGGCTGCGGTCAAGGGCGACAAGACTCTGGCGGAATTGTCCAAGGAATTTCAGGTACATCCCAACCAGATAACCAAGTGGAAAAAGCAATTAACAGATTCGATGCCGGAGGTATTTTCCCGGCATCGGGATCAGGCAGCCCAGGATCAGCAGGAGCTGGTTGATAATTTGTATAAGCAGATAGGTCAGTTGACGGTAGAGCTCGACTGGCTCAAAAAAAAATCTGGACTTGACACTTGAACAGAAGCGTCAGGCGGTAGAGCCGGAGCATAAGACTTTATCGATCAGCCGTCAGTGCGAGTTGCTGGGATTATGCCGAAGCAGTTTGTATTACCGTCCTCAGGGCGAAAGTGAATATAATCGCAATCTGATGCGTCTGCTGGATGAGCAGTATATGAGAACGCCGTATTACGGAGTTCCTAAAATGACCGAATGGCTGCGTCGAGAAGGCTGTCAGGTGAACGAGAAACGAGTCCGCCGTCTGATGCGGCAGATGGGCTTAGAGGCGATATATCCGCACAATAAGCGTAATTTGAGCAAGCCGGATAAAAAGCATAAGATATATCCGTACCTGCTGAATAATGTGACAATAGACCATGTAAACCAGGTCTGGTCATCAGATATAACCTACATTCGGATGTATCACGGCTGGCTGTATCTGACGGCGGTAATGGACTGGTACAGCCGTTATGTGCTGAGCTGGGAATTGTCGATAACCCTGGAGCCGGATTTTTGTATAACGGCTTTGGAAAGAGCTTTGGAACAGGGCAAACCTGAGATATTTAATACAGATCAGGGCAGCCAGTTTACCTCGACGGGTTTTACAGACGTATTGAAGAAAAACAAGATAAAGATAAGCATGGATGGCAGAGGCAGAGCCTTTGACAATATATTTATTGAGCGATTATGGCGATCGGTGAAGGTCGAGGAAGTATATATGAAGGACTACCAGACGGTAGCGGAAGCGACGTTAGGCTTGAGCAGATATTTTGAATTTTACAATCGGCAGCGGCTGCATGAGTCACTGGGTTACAGCACCCCACGGGAAGCGTTTTCCGGGGCTGTCGCCCCTCCAGTCGCCCTCCGGGCTCCTTCCGGGTCAACAGCCCCGGAAGCAATGGAAAAGTCCACCTTAAATTAGCAAGATTTTTGTCTAGACTATGGGGAGGGGTTTAAAATATAAAACTTCTTTACTAACTGTATTGCTATTTGTGAGAGTGCGAAATGAGAATTGTTGTGTTAAATGATTACTAAAGAATGTGTTATCAATCTTAAAGGGTTTTTTCTTGTAAGTTCTATACTGTAAAGAAATATATAAAAAATATGTAGGCTATATATTTGTTTTATTGCATTATTTGTCTGTTGTATTTAATTTGATAAAAGAGATGTATGGTGTTTGTGTAGAACTACTATAGTTTTTTTCATGGAGTGATGTATTATGGCTGAATATATTGATGATTTTCATTGGGCAGTCCCAAAAGCTTATATTAATGCACTGACGCTATGTTTATTTGGTAAGGGGGATATTTTATATAGTAATTCAAGTGGTTACAAGGCATGGGGGGATGCATCGGCTGGTACGGAATGTATACAGGTAAAGACTGCACCAGTAACAGATTATATAGTTAACAGCAATGATGTTTTATCAACTCAGCAAGCTGCGACAAGTAACTATAAGGTATTTAAGTCTAACTGGGATAAAGAGCTCACAATTGAAATTTTTAAGCTCGAGTCTATGGAAAAAGAAACTATTACAACCACGCAAGGACATTTGTTTTCGTTTCTTTGGAAAGGTGATAGGGATTTTCTATCTAGTGAAACAAACCATACAGTTCCACTTATGCCAGGTAAAATCAAGCTTACAAAATATATAGACTCTATAAAAAAAGCACTTGGTGAAACTGATAAAAATGATGTAATTTTTGTAATGCCATATTCACTTCTGAATTCTGTATTAGCGAGTAAATTTTTAAATCTAAGAAACAAAATTAAAAAAGAATTTAAATTTAACGAAGTTGATATTAGTTTGCAGGAAGCTGGAATAGATGAATATCAAAGTTATTTGCCAACAACAAGATTGAAATGCTTTGTTGCTAATACTACCAGAATTGAAGGATTTAGGGATATTGTTAAAGAAGCATTGTGGCCAGTTAAAAAATCAAACTTTTTATTAAAAGATATTCTTAAAGGGGATAATAAAAAGATCGGTACAAAATCTAATATAAGTAATCATGGATTATTTATATCTCCTAAAAAACGTAAATTTGTGGGGCAAGAACTTATTTCATTTGACCATAGTCCATTTTATCGTTATCGATTAGACTGTGATAAAATAGATGCTATTGACATGAAACTCTGTACATATCTTACAAATATATTTACGGACTGTCCTAATCATCTTTTTAAAAAATCAGCAAGAACTTCTGATCTTTGTTGTAGCCTTAAACGAAAGTTCTGTTTATCAAACTATAAAAAACACGAATTAATTGATCTGGCAGAGAGGAGTAGAGAATTTACAAAATATAAAAGTCGCCATGAAAATCTACAAAAGTATTTCCTTGATAATGACCCTTATTCGATTGCAGTAGAAATTCCGCTTTGGCTGGAACCGGGAGAGTTTGTAGATTATAACAAGTTCTGGGGAACAAACCAAACAATTACCGGACATATTGACCTGCTTCGATATAATGAAAATAAAGTCGAAGTTTGGGATTATAAACCTAATGCAGCAGATGAATGGTGTGCAGCACATCAGGTGTTTATATATACTATTTCTTTGGCTTGCAGAACTGGGTTGCCAATAACTATGTTTAAATGTGGGTATTTTGACGAAAAGAATTTATATGAGGTTGATTGGAATGTAGCCGAGTGAAGTATTAATTTCAGCGATTCTTAATATAGGTGCTGGAACGTATAGTTGTTATGTAGAAAAAATGGGAACTATGGGGGCTTGATTATTCACGCAAACTTTATATATTTATAAATTCAAGGCTCCATATAAGTATTTTGTTATATAGTATTTTAATTAGAGTTTTTTATAATGTCTTACAAATGGCCCCAAAAAGGAGAGAAAGCATTTATAGCTGGAGATTATCATAATAATTCTCCAGTACATGCTGATATTAATTATATAAGACATCGACTTTCGCCAGAGCAATTAGCTGAAGGATTTAAGGAAGCTGGAGATAAAATTGTAAAGGAGTTAGAACGCGGTGAAGATATCTATCATCCAGATATATATTTCTTCCCAATAAGTTATTTGTATAGACACTCAACAGAATTGATACTAAAAGAGATTGTTAGATATGGTTTGTATTTAAACATAATTGACCCATCCGTCAAAATAGATTTAGTACTTGAGAGTCATAATCTTTATAAAATATGGAATTATGCAAAGCAGGTTTTAAAAGTGTTTTATTCTAACTCTCCTCAGGAAGAATTAGGATTTACTGAAAATCTTATTAATCAATTTCATGAACTTGATAAGAATGGACAGGCATTTAGATATTCAAGAGATAAAAATGGAAATAGCACAGTAGAAAATATGCCGGCAGTTGTGGACCTTAAAAATCTTAAGAATAAATTTGAAGGGTTATATAATTTCTTGTCTTCAACTCTTAGTGGGTTACAGGAAGGATTTTCTAATCTGTCAAGATTCTGATGATAGGTATAATAATATGTCTAATCAAAATAATGAATTTAAATTTATTAACCCAATTTCTTGGCTGTTAAGCCCCAAACGACCTTTAGTCGCCTTTGTTGTGTGTTTGTTGTTAGGGGGGATACTTTGTAACTCTATATATAAACTAATATTTCATCATTTTTCGGATATAAAATTACCTTTCGATTCAATATTTCAGGTATTTGTTTATTGTTTTTCGAGTGTTTCAGTACCGTTCATATTATTAAAGATTTATTGGGCACAACTGAACGCAAATAAAGATTTCGATTTACGGGAACAGGGCAAATAAATTGAATTGCGGCATAACTTTTATTCGTCTCTGCGGCTTGGCGTTAAAGAATTCTTAAATTGATCTTAAGGAATGAAGACTAATATATTCACAAGCGGGGACGCTTATGTTACTTAATATAAGATAACTGGAGTATTAAATGGCTAAGATACAATTGAGAAATATCAGAGTTTCTGACGCTAAAGATATATACAACATTCTGAACAATCCGGAGTTCAAATATTTTACCGCTGGCCCTGATAGTATTGAAGCACAAAAAGAATTGATTCGCGGCTCTATAAAATCACGTAAACAGGGTTTGCATTATCAATATATCATTACCTATCGTGGTAGGTTGGTTGGCTGTTGTAGTATTTGTCGTCTACCCTCACCGGCGAAAAATCACATTTGCTCTATCGGTTATTTCCTGGACGAAAAATACTGGGGCAGGGGATTTGCTACAGAAGCGGTTAAAATGCTGGAAAAGATTTGTTTTGAAGAATTGGGGCTTGTCAGAGTTGAGATCATTGTGGTTGTCCAAAACATTGCCAGCCGTCGCGTTGCTGAAAAGTGCGGCTATAAACGAGAGGCCCGCATAAAAAAATGGCTCAACTGCCGTGGAACCATCTTTGATTGCTATATGTACTCAAAAGTAATTTAATGATCAGGTAAAGCTCCGGACTCTTCCCTTCGCGTCCCTGCAACCTTGCGTTTCACCTGCTCACCTGCTCACCTGCTCACCTGCTCAACTGTTCAATTGTTCAATTGTTCAATTGTTCAATTCCTAGTCACTGAAAATTTCGCCCGTCCGGCGTAAGGACCTGTCAAAAAAACCTTCGCACTTTCTTACCCCTTCATGATCTCCCTGACCTTCATGGTAAAAAAAATCTTCCCAATAAATCCGAGAAGATAAACCGCTCCCACCATAATTCACAACTAACAAAATCTGTACAAAATCCAGTTATCCCGTCTATAAAAATATCACCCATCATACAACTTTGCACTTTGCACTTCGCACTTTGCACTTATTAAAATTCGCACTATTTTCACTAAATCCTGGCCAAAACCACCCAATTCCTTTCAATTCTTATCAATTTTGACCAATTTTCAGACTTACTTTTAAAATGTACATTTGACAACACTCAATATACATCCAATGTACATTCCCCATAAAAAACGCCATAAGTCCTTTAATTACGTACCAGAAAAATGCAATGTCTTTAGTAGCACCAGCCAATTTAAAACAAAAAAAAGCCTGTAAGTAATTACCTTACAAGCCTTTTCATCTATATTCTTATTATTCACTATATACACTCAATGTACATAGTGAATAATGGTGATTCAATCACCTCATTCATAAAAAAAACTCCTTGTAAAAACAAGGAGTTTTAATATACGCCCGACAGGAGTCGAAGGTGTATTGCCTTTGCTATATAACATTCTGTTAATGCAGTACTTATGTTGCATTGATTTAGTTCTTCCAGAGTTCGTCTCTGGAAAAAACTTGTTGATTGCCTTAAAAACGGCTACAATTCATAGTAGTTTAATACAAAATTGATTATAGCTTTAATAATGGAGTTTGCAAGATGGTAAAGACAAGTGGTCCCAAAGCAAGCTGGGCGACATACCCAAAGGACTATGAAGATGAAACAAAACAGGGAAAAGCAGTTGAAGGCTTGTATGAGTCAAAATATGGCAAGAATCATAAATATGCCGGAAGAGTAAAATACTACTATTACAAACTCCCAGATGGGGGGCAAAAATCCCTAGGTAGCAATTTTAAGAGTGCATTGAAGGAATTAGCTATATTTCAGAATAAAAACAAACTCATAATGCCAACTGGTAAGCCTGCCAAAATAGCAATCGAGATACCGGAGCCAGAATATGATAGACAAGAGGATGGTACATGGCACTATGATGGGGCAAAGGTCGTAGATGAAATACTTGCAGGCGTACAAGCAATCAAAAATGGGCTTGTATCAGTTTCAGCGGTAGATGTAACAGACGAATGGTGGGAATATGCAGAGCGAGTAATCAAAAATGACTTATCTTATGCTGCCAAAATGCTAAGGATGCCGGGATTGGATAGGCTTGACAGTCTGCCCCCTGTTGTTAGATCAATTACACTTAATGAATGCTGGAATATCTACTATGAAAACTATGGCAATGGGAAAATATATACAGAAGAAGAAAAAGCCAAAAATAGGAATTTAACTAAAAATGTCATGCCTGATTGGGAAGATTTTTCCACCATCGTCAAAAAGAAAAATGTAAGAGATATAGATTCTGAAAACATTAAAGATTATAAAAATAATATTGTTAAAAATGCTACAGGGTATCGCCCAAAATATAAGAGGGAAATGACTGATTCGGAACTGATAAGATTGGAAGAAATCCAAAAAATAAGAGACGCTGAAAAACAAAAAAAGGCAAAAGCCAAATTTGATAAAGAAGTAATTATCAAGAAAAATGCCCACCAAATAACCAAGTCAAAATATGGGAATATTAAAGCTGTAATTGATAAGGCTATTGCTCATTATGATGGAGATAAGACAGATTTAAATAAACTTAGAGAAAAGCTAAATATCTTAGAAGCCATTTCAAAAGATGAAGAATCAAAGCTTAAAATAGAAAAATACCATTTGGGTTTAGGCTTTCAATTGCTTAATAATGAAAGCTTAAAAGATTTACTTGATTCTTGTGACACTCTCAAGGATCCACTGACTAAATGTATGATTCTATTTGGAATTAATTGTGCCATAAGATGGGAAGACCTGTCAAAGATTACATTTAACATGATAGAGAGGTTAGAGGGCTTCTATGTCTCTTATAGAAGCAAAAACTTTAAATTACAATGTAGCAAGTTATGGAATGAAACTATTGATGCTATAGGAGAATATAAGGCTCACAGAGCAACATTAAAGATAGATGATGATATTAAAGATAAGGACTTATTGTTTATTACACCTTTTGGCAATAAGTGGAATGATAAGGATTTGCGGAAGAGATTTGACAAGGTTGCTTTTGGGGCAGGTAATAAGTGGCTGACTCATAATATGTTAAGGCAGACATTCAGCACTGCAAGTGCGATACAGGGTTACAACGAAAATACTGTTCAGTTTAAAATTGTTATGGGCAGGGAAGCCCCCGGTGCAGACGCTGGTTATATTCATGGGCAAGCAGAAAATACAATTGATGTAATTGATAAGCTTCATTCATATTTTTTCCCTTCTATAGAAGGGAAATAATCAATAATTATTCGTTTTTCACAAGCCCCACAAGGGGCTTTTCTTTTCCTAGGACAAATCCTTGCTCTGTCTCTATTTGACCCACAGGGGGAATATGGCTGATCTTTCGACGTGAGAAGTAAGCTCCAAACCGGAGCGATAAATATCCCTGGCGTGGGGATTACATCCATTATTCTCTTTCTCATTTCTTTCGTTTTTTGGGGGGATAATAATTATTAAAAAAACTGCAAAGTATTTTAAGTATCAAACCATAGTTAATGTCGATATATATTATAGACACATACTTATTACTTGTTAGCTAAAATTTGAGTGTATAGATCCTTACATATTTATGCATCATCGAATGTTGTGGATGGTATTTGTGTGTGGAGACACATATAATAATACGCAGTAAAACTATGACAAAAAGTATAACTGTCATAGTTTTGATAATTATTGCTCTAATTCCCAAATTTCTGGCATTAAATTGAATTTATGTCGAATATAATGTGTTCCGTTAATAATCAGACACTGAGTGTGGGTACTGATTATTACTTGGTGTATATGGGGGGATTGCCGAAGTGTTAAAGATGTGTGGGTATATTAATTTATTGTCAGATTGAGTCGGGAGGAAGATTGTAGTGAAAAATGATGGAGTATGTCTATCGGTTGGGAATTTTGCAAAATATATGAAAGAAATAATGGATCCTGAATGTTGGGGGACTGAAAAGAAATTTGTTTATCAGAAACATTCTGTATATAACAATATGTTACACTCAGATCAGTTATATCAAGAGTATCTAGTATTTCAGAATAAGATTAAAAATGAATCAGATGATAAGGTTCGGGAGAAGTTAGAAGCCAATTTTAAATATACAAAGAAACTGTTGGGGAAGCATTATAATAAATATAAGCTTAGGTTGTATAGAAAAAAAGTGAAGAATGATGATGGAATTATTGGATTTGATGATGATGTTCCTTGTTTTGAAAATCATATTTATAATTTCGATCCTTGCAAATTTCTATATTATACGTGTAGATCTAGTGCAGATATTATTATGCCATGTATTGATGTTGATGCTGGGGAATGGCTTGAAAGAGTAGATGCCGATATTATTGCAAAAGATATTGTGGATAGATTTCATCCTGGAGCGTATTATGAACCGAGTTCTAATAAGTTAGGGAGGCACATTTATTTTTATTTAAATGTTAATATGGTTCCAAGGGTTAGAGTTAATGAATTACTTTCTAAGTACTCTGAAGCTTTGGGATACTACTACAATAATATTGAAGACTATTTTTCACATGTTGATGGGGTCAAGGCAACGATAACAACCTTAAAACAAAATGGGAAGTTTGGGACTTTATGTAAAATGCCATGTCCATTAAATGATGAAAGATTTAATGAATTAAAAGGGATGCCGGTATTTACTATTCATAATATTGAAAGTAATTTAGAGCTATTAAAGAGTGAAATTGTTGAGTATTATCGATGTAATGAAGTAGAATTATCATTACGGGAGATAGAGATTGCCATAGATAAAACAGCAAATAAAAGATCTAAAAAAAAGTGCTTAACTATGCTTTTAGAACAGAAAAAAAATATGTTAAATAATATTATTGGAGATGATAATAGTGTTAAAGATATTGAAAAGCTGACTTGTAATATTGAGACTGTAAGAACATCTGTAGAAAACAAGCTGGAATATATTAGTACTATTATAGATCGATTATCAAGAAGGAGAGAGTTCTATTTCTATCTATCGTGTGAATATGGTTATGTACCAGAGCCTCACATCGCTGAAGCTGAATATGTTAATGCAGGGTTGTCAAATAGTGGATCAAGTAAAAAGAGAATAGATAAGTTTGCTTCAATATATACTTATATGCTTGATTATTTCAAACCTGGCAAAATAAGTGGAGGGAAAGTAAAAGAAATTGAAGATATTCTATCTGATATAATAGATCCAGGAGAACTATATTATTCCAAAGGTAAGGGGCGAAATGATAGTCCTATAGATATTATTGATCTGGCTGTGATGATTAATCATATTTATTATTATCATGATAATGCGTGCCACTTTAGTTATGAAACAATGGTTGGTCTAATGAAAGATGTGTATGGCTTGAAATCGGATAAGAATAAAGTCAGCGCAATCATAAAGATCCTAAAGAATCACAATATTATCAGTGTTACAAGAAATTACATACCAGGTGTGAGGGGGAATGCATATGAGGTTAATTCGGCAGTACTAGGGTTGGATGCTGATGATCTGGCGGCGGCTTAGAGTCGTTCAATGTGAATTGGGTGGGGGGCTTTTTTCTGAATAATAATAAGAAAAATTCTTATTCTGGGATATTGTGATGCTTTGGGTATGGGTAATATTATTCGTTTGGAGGCTGTTGATTGTACTTTTGGCAGCCTTTTCTTTTTGTGCTCCATGAATGGTAGCTCCAGATGTGTCTGGTTTTTGTATTATTTTTGTTTGATATGTGGTAAATCGTGATATAATATGTTGTTATACAACTGGTTGCGATTTTTGGGTTGTTCCATAGGATGTGGAAGTATTTGTAATACAAGGAGATACGTATTTGGTTAATTTCCAGGATAAGGCTAATTTCATTTGGCAGGTTGCGGATGATATCCTTCGTGGAGCATTTAAACAGCATGAATATGGTGAGGTTATTCTGCCGTTTGTGGTTTTACGGAGGTTGGATTGTGTTTTTGAGGGCTGTAAGGACGATGTTCTTGGGGTATTTGATAAGTTCAAGGATGAGAAGCTGCCTGATATGACCGGAATTCTGCTGAAAGCTACGCAGACGAAGGATAATAAGAGTGGCTTGAACTTCTATAATACATCACTTTACGATCTTCGCAGGCTGTCTCAGGATGCTCAGAACATAGAAGTTAACTTCTGGAATTACATTAACGGCTATAGCAGCAATGTCCGGGAGATCATCGAGAATTTCCGGCTGGAAAGAATGGTCGAAAAGCTGGTTAAAAATGACTATTTATTCCAACTTATTGACAAGTTCACTGAAGTTGACCTGCACCCTAACCTGGTAAGCAACCACCAGATGGGTTATATCTTCGAGGAGTTGCTCAGGCGTTTCTCTGAAATGTCCAATGAGACTGCTGGTGAGCATTATACTCCCCGTGAGGTCATATCCCTCATGGTCAATCTGCTGTTTGCTGAGCATAAATCTGAGCTGAAGGGCAAGGGTATTATCCGCAGTGTTTATGATCCAGCCTGTGGAACTGGCGGCATGCTGACCTCTGCCAAGGAATATATCCAGGAGCAGATCAATGCTAATGTTGAAGTGGTTATGCATGGTCAGGAGCTAAATGAAGTTACCTATGCTATCGCCAAGTCAGATGTGCTGCTGATGGGTGAGGAAGCTGATAATATCAAGCTGGGGTCCAGTTTTTCTGAGGATAAATATGAGGGCAGGAAGTTTGATTATATGCTCTCTAATCCGCCTTTTGGCGTGAGCTGGAAGAAGGAGCAGGGATTTATTAAGAACGAGGCTAATAATCCGCTGGGGCGGTTCTCTGCCGGTTTGCCGAGGGTTTCTGATGGTGCATTGCTGTTTCTGCTGCATATGATCTCCAAGATGGAGGAAAAGGGCAGCCGTATAGCTATTATCCATAATGGTTCGCCGCTGTTTACTGGTGATGCCGGTTCCGGCGAGTCTGATATTCGTAAATATATAATAGAAAATGACTGGCTGGAGGCTATTGTCGCACTGCCAACGGATCTATTTTACAATACCGGCATAGCAACCTATATCTGGATAGTATCCAATAAGAAGCCGAAGGGGCGTGCGGGTAAGGTTCAGCTTATTAATGCCGTCAGCTTATTTAAGAAGATGCGAAAAAGTCTGGGCAGTAAGAGAAACTATATTACCGAAGAGCAGATCCAGGAAATAACAGATATTTATACCTCATATGATGAAGGTGAATTCTGTAAGGTCTTTGATAATGCCGACTTTGGCTATACCAAGGTAACGGTCGAGCGTCCTGAAATGAAAAAGGGCAAGGTTGTCAAAGATAAACAGGGTAACCCCAAGCCAGACTCTAAACTCCGTGATTATGAGAAAATACCTCTGAAACAGGATATAGACGAATATTTTGAAAAAGAGGTTCTGCCGCATGTTCCTGATGCCTGGATGGATAGGAGCAAGGATAAGATCGGCTATGAGATCAACTTTACCAAGTATTTTTATAAATATAAGCCGCTAAGACCGCTTGCGGAGATTAAAGCTGATATACTAGCATTAGAGAATGAGACAGAGGGGTTGTTGAAGGAGATATTGGACTAATGGATGCTATTGTAGAATCTGTGTTTAAGTTTCTTTCTATTGTTGCACTGCTGGTGTTTGCTTATATGGCTTTAAAAATTTTGTTGACCGAAAAAGCTATTGCTCAGGAAAATACGATAAGGTTTGGAGCACTGATTACAGTTGTATTAATCATTGCTGCGGTTGTTTTTTCCCCAGTCGATAACGATAATGCTGTAACCGGAATGATAGGTATAAGACGTGTTGCCCAAAAGGAAAAAATAAGACTATCGTGTAACTTATACACCATAATATTTGAGAAGGTTGGCAAAGTTATGCCAAGAATCACAAGCAAGGATGCTTATGCTACTCATGGTCAACAGGCCTGTATAGGCGGTACGCTTGTTGATTATATAATTAGAGATATAGCGAGTAATAAAAGCAAATAATATATGAAAAAATATCCTAAATATAAAGATAGTGGCATTGAATGGATTGGCGAGATCCCAGAGCATTGGGATAAGATACGGGTGAAATTCACTGATGAAGTCATAATGGGACAATCCCCCAACTCAGATGATTACAATGATACTGAATCTGGACTACCTTTTTTGCAAGGGAATGCAGACTTCACAAGTCTTTACCCCGTACCAAGGATATGGTGTGAAACAGCATCTAAACAGGCAAAAAAAGACGATGTGTTACTTTCAGTTCGTGCTCCTGTTGGTGCTGTTAATATGGCTGACTGTGAATATGGCATTGGAAGAGGTCTCTGTGCAATCAGGTCAATAGATACATATCACAAATTCCTATACTACATTTCAGTATCAATCAATGATGAACTTAATAGCATTGCGACGGGTTCCACTTATGTAGCGGTCACAGCCGATGAAGTTAGGAATGTGTATATTCCCTTGTTTGATATTGAGGAACAGCAAGCAATTGCTGATTATTTGGATAAGAAGACGGGTTTGATAGATGAGTTGATTGAGAAGAAGCGGCGGCAGATCGAATTGCTCAAGGAGCAGCGGCAAGCGGTAATAAACCAGGCTGTTACCAAAGGGCTGGATCCTGATGTTGAAATGAAAGACAGCGGCATCGAATGGCTTGGTGAAATCCCGAAGCATTGGGTAAAAACATATATCAAGTACATTTCTTCTAAACAAAAAGATGCAATTGTTGACGGTCCATTTGGTTCAAGCGTAAATGTTCAAACTGATTATGTTGATGTGGGCGTTCCTGTAGTAAGAACTGTCAATATATCAAACGATGGTTTTAATCGAAACAATTTAAAGTTTATGCGAAAAGAAAAATATGAAGAATTAAAACGCCATTCTGTCTGTCCAAATGATGTTGTATTTTCAAAAGTTGGAACAATTGGTAATTGTTGCTTGTTCCCCACAGATATTGAGGAAGGAATATTGTCAACAACAGGAAGTTGTAAAATTTCTATTAATGCAGAAAAAGTAATTCCAATGTTTTTCGTATATTTATTGCAGACAATGAATGAACACTTTTTGTTATTGGCAAGTTCTAATGTTCAACCCTTTTTAAATATGTCAACAATTAAGAATGTTGCAATACCACTACCTCCTGTAGGTGTTCAGGGTGAAATACTACAATATATCAAAAAAGAAACTGGAAGGGTTGATAATGCCGTAACTAAAGCCGAAAAGCAAATTAAGCTATTGCAGGAATATCGAACAGCTTTGATATCTGAGGCGGTAACTGGCAAGATTGATGTGAGGGAGGCTGTTTAGTGGGATATCCTATTAATAAGTGGTATAAAGATAGTATTGAGAAGGTTGTTGAAGAAATCAAGAACCTCCCTGAATCTTCAAGGTTAAGTGGAGATGATTCCGGATTAGATGATGTTTGGAAAGAGTATTGCAACCAGATTCAGGGAGAACATTCACCGTTTTATGGGTTATATGAAGAGATTGTCCAGAAATGTTGTGATGATATTGTGCGAAAACTTACTGACGCTGAGGTAGAAGTGTTGTGGGAAGAGAGAAATGTATTGTATTGTCAGGATGATGACTACCATGATGAGCAAGAGATAGGCATTGGGTGGAAAAGAAATGATGTTGCTGTTAATTTATTTAGGCAAGTAGATGAAAAAGCGGCAAATGAAGATCTGGGTGGGAGGTGAGCTAATGTCTGATACTTTTAGAGACAAACTACAAGTTTTTAGCAATGGTATACTTGAAGATATTAAAATTCTATTATCTCAATATTCATCGCTAGAATATAATAATTATAGTACAACAGATGTTTGTTTTATTTCAATCACAGGTGATTATTGGTGGAAAGAAATTTCGGTTGAAGGTAAAAGACTACAAAGTAAAATCCGTAAGGAATATGACAAGTTTAGGGTTATCGTTGGTAGTCTTGTAGGGAATTCTAAATTCGATGAGCTTGAGTCTATTGATATGATTATTAATCGTGTAATAGACCAAGAAGGAAGCGTATTTGAGGAGACAATTTCTAAAGTATTTCAACGAACTAGGGAAGAATTTTCTAAAATAGACCACTTTTTAGATATTCTTCATTCATCAAATGAGACTACGATATTTGTTCCTGATACAAATGCATTGATATTTAACCCAAGGATTGAAAACTGGAAGTTTGATGATATTGGTAGCTTATCAATTGTTTTGTCTCCAACGGTATTGTCAGAATTGGACAAGCTAAAAGTTGAGCATAGAAATCCTGACGTTCGTGAGAAAGCTAAAAAACTGATAGGGCAAATTAAAGAATATCGCAGACGGGGTAGTTTGCTTGAGGGGGTAAATGTAAAAGATAAAAAGATATGGCTTAAAAGCGTTGCTGTTGAGCCTGATTTTGATAATACGTTACCTTGGCTAGATGTAGAAAATAATGATGACAGGTTTATCGCTAGTGTGTTGGAAATCATCAGAAATAATATTCGTTCATCAGTGATAATTGTTACTGGCGATATTAATATGCAAAATAAGGCAGAGTTTTCTTGTATGCCATATATTGAACCACCAGAGATTGAGGAATATAGTTGATAATATGATCGTTGAAGCAAATAACTATTTTGAGGTGAGTTATGCCATCTGTTAAAGCAAATGTAACTCCAGTGGTGATTAAGTGGGCAAGAGAGTCTGCTGGTTTTAGTGTTGTTGATGCAGCAAAAAAAATTGGTAGATCTGTCGATGATATTAATGCTTGGGAGTCTGGAGATAGTAAGCCAACTATTGCTCAGGCAAGAAAAGCGTCTAAGGTCTATAAAAGACCATTAGCTGTTTTTTATCTTCCTAAGCCGCCCAAAGACTTTTCAACATTGAGAGATTTTAGAAAATTGCCAACAGATTTCCCAAGAGAATTTAGCTCGAATTTGAGGTTTTTGATTAGACAAACTCATGAGAGACAAATGTGGCTTCAAGAATATTTAGTGGAAGAAGGGTATTCAACGCTGGAATTTATTGGCTCTGGATCAATTTCAGATAACCCTTTAAAAGTTGCAAAATCTATTAGGAACTTATTAGGTGTATCTTTTTCGACAATTTCTAATTGTAAAAGCAGAAGTGAAGCATTGAATATATGGGTAAAAGCGTCGGAAAATATTGGGATATTTGTTTTTCAAAGTGGGAATATGCAATATGAAAAAATAGAAGTTGAGGAAGCAAGAGGTTTTGCTTTAGCTGATGAATATGCCCCGTTTGTATTTTTGAACGCTCAAGATGCAAAAGTTGCCCAGATATTTACACTTATACATGAAATTGCTCATTTATGGATTAATGAGTCGGGAGTTTCAAATATGTATGATAGGGGAAGGGCTTTGGTTGGGAGTGATGAGGTAGAAGTCTTTTGTAATCAAGTTGCAGCAGAAGTGATATTGCCACAGAAGGACTTTTCAGAATTTTGGCGGAATATTGACTCTGAGAATGAAATAGAAAATAAAATTGAAAACAGTTCAAAATATTTTAAGGTCAGTAAAACAGTAATAGCAAGGAGACTATTAAATTCTAATGTTATAAATAGGAAACGGTATCTTGAGTTTGCGGATCAATTTTATCAAGAATGGCTTGAATATAAAGACGAAATAAAAAAGAAAAATGCTTCTTCAAAGGGTGGTCCACATATGTACCTTATGAAAGTTATTAATAATGGTCGGCAATTTAGTAGAATGGTCCTTGGTGCATATCAAAGTGGTAGATTGTCAGGAAGGGATACTTCAGCAATATTAGGTGTCAAAGTTAATGGCTTAGCAACATATGCGAGCTATGCAGGAATGAAATATTCAGGGGGGAGTGCTGTTAAATGAAATATTGTTTAGATACTAATGTCTTTATTCAAGCATGGAATGGTTATTATGGATATGACTTTTTTCCAGATTATTGGAACAGCTTAGATAAATTAGCTCTTGAGGGAGTTGTGTTTGCTACAGAAGAAGTAAAACGTGAAATTGAAGAGGCAGACGATGACTTAAAGCAATGGTTATCGACTAGGCAACATTTCTTCAAATCAATAAATGATAAAGTTCAAGAATGTCTGTCTGAAATTTTTGAGGATCCTACTCATCATCGTCTTGTTGACTCAGTTAAAGGTAGATCAAAAGCTGATCCTTGGGTGATAGCTCATGCTATGGCAGAGGGTGCTATTGTTGTAACAAAGGAGGAATTTGCTCCACAGACAACAAAAAGGATTAAGATACCAAATGTTTGTGAAAATATGGGAGTTGAATGGATGAATGATTACAGTCTGATTAGAGAATTAGGCTTTAACTTTTCAGTTAAAAATAAGTAGTAGGAAAGACTCAAATGGGTAATTGGCTATTTGAAAATAACAGCGATAATTCAGCGAGATATATTCTGGGTGAAAAGGGTAGTAATCCGCTGGTGTGTGTAGGTATTAATCCTAGTACCGCAGAGCCGGATAATTTGGATAGGACATTAACCAATGTAAGGACGTTCTCTCAAATACATGGCTATGATGGCTGGCTAATGCTGAATGTCTATCCACAGCGTGCCACATACCCGAAAGATCTTCACGATGAATTAGATAAAGAGCTGCATGCTGCCAATTTAGAGCAAATTGCAGCTTATCTATCCAAGTATAAAAGTGTAGATATTTGGGCGGCATGGGGAACGATAATCAATAAAAGAAAATACTTAGCCAGTGCATTAAAAGATATTGCTGAAAAGCTTGAAGACATTAATGCAAGATGGGTCAGAATCGGCAAAGTAAGTAAATATGGGCACCCGCACCATCCATTATATCTGTCACATAAATCTCCAGTTGAGTCTTTTGATATAGAAGGGTATTTGAAAGGAGTGTAAATGGAACATATTGAAGGAAAACTTGTCAAGTCTATTGAAGCAAAAGAACTGGGAGCTTTGACTGCCGACTATGCTGAATTAGGCTTGGATGCACTATTGGAAGATGGTATTTTGAAGGATATTCCTATTGTTGGAACTTTGGTCTCATTTGCAAAAGTTGGTCTTAATATTAGAGATCGCTTATATGTAAAGAAACTAATCGGTTTTCTGGCAAAGGTAGCAGAGACTACGCAAGAACAGAGAGATGAGTTTGTAAAGAATAATTGTCAGGATGGCAAGAAGTTTGAAGAAACTGTATTTCTTATACTAGATAATGCAGATAGATTAGAAAAAGCTAGGCTTATAGGGAAGATATTTAAGGCTTGTGTTTTGGGGCATATAAGGTATGCAGATGCTTTGAAACTTTCTGACATGGTTAATAGGTCTTATTGGAACGATTTAGTTCTACTGATTAATGATAAAAAAATTGATATAGATAATGTTAATCAAGGTCTTTTATATGCTGGTTTTTATACGCTTAGGATTGATAAACTATCTCCGCAAACAGTTCAAACTTCAACTGATTTTACATTTAGTAGTAGTAAATCACCTTCATTTGAGGAGATGTTTGGTATTTTGCGAGATAATCTGAAGTGTAAAATTAATGATTATGGTACTATGTTACAAAAGATTGCCAGTATGTAGGTGCTAGTAGATGAATTATACAGAACAAAATTTTGAAGAGCATATAGAAGAATACTTGTTAGGTTCAGGCTATCAGAAGCGTGTTCCTGACGATTATAATAGGGATATGTGTCTGATAGCGGATGATGTGATAGGTTTTATAAAAGCTACGCAGTCGAAGCAGTATGAGAATCTGGAGAGGCAGTACGGGGCTGATACAGATGAGAAGATATTGTATAATCTGTCAAATCAGATCCATAAGAACGGGGTTCTGGATGTGCTGCGGAAAGGGTTTAAGGATCGGGGTCAGAAGCTAAGTTTTGCCTATTTTAAACCTGCCAGTAAAATGAATCCAGACCATGAGAATCTGTATAAAGAGAATAAGTTTAGTGTTGTCCGGCAGCTGAGATATAGTAAGCAGAATGAGAATTCTATTGATATGGTACTGTTTTTGAATGGTATCCCTATTATTACAATGGAGTTGAAGAATTCGCTGACAGGTCAGTTTGTAGAAGAGGCGATAAAGCAGTATAAGCAGGACCGGGACCCCAGGGAGCCGCTGCTGCAGTTTAAGAAGGTGCTGGTCCATTTTGCCGTTGGTAACGAAAAAGTATATATGTCTACCCGGCTTAGTGGTGATAAGACCAGGTTTCTGCCGTTTAACAAGGATACTGAGAACCCGGTAAACCCCAATGGTCATAAGACGGCATATTTATGGGAAGATATACTCCAGCGGGATACCTTACTGGATCTGATAGCGAATTATCTGTGTTTACAGGTGAAAACAGAGAAGTATTATGACTCGCAGAAGGGGCTGGCAGAGAAGAAGTCAGAAGTTCTCATATTTCCACGATATCATCAGTTGGATTGCGTGAGGACAGTGCTTGACGGGGTGCGTCAGGAAGCAGTAGGGAGTAATTATCTGATCCAGCATTCGGCAGGGTCTGGCAAGAGCAATTCTATTGCATGGCTGGCACATAAACTGGCGAGCTTTTATCAGAATGAGGCTGATACTGAGCGGCTGTTTGATAGTATTGTAGTGGTGACCGACAGGCGGGTGCTGGACAGGCAGCTGCAGAATAATATCAAGCAGTTCGAACAGACAAAAGGGGTGGTCAACCCTATTGATATGAACTCCAGTCAGCTTAAAACGGCATTAGAAAAGGGAAAGGATATAATCATTACCACTATCCAGAAGTTTCCGATGATCTCTGAGAGTATGGTGGACCTGAAGGGGCAGAAGTTTGCTGTGGTAATTGATGAGGCACATTCGAGTCAGTCTGGCGAGACTTCCAAGCATTTGAAGAGGGCATTGGCGGCAGGAGAGGTAGAGGAAAATGAGGAAGAATTCAGTCTGGCGGATGAGGTGCTCAGGGAGATACAACTGAGGGGCAGGCAGTCGCATATATCGTATTTTGCCTTTACGGCAACGCCGAAGAATAAAACGCTTGAGTTATTTGGCAGGAAAAATGATGAGGGTAATTATGGTGCTTATCATTACTATACTATGAGACAGGCGATAGAAGAAGGGTTTATTCTGGATGTGCTGGATAATTATACCACTTACGAGCGGTATTTTAAGGTTAGGAAGTCGGTTGAGGCGGATGAGCAGTATGATGAGAAGAAGGCAAAACGCCTGCTGGTGAGTTATGTTGACCTGACAGAGCATAGTATAGAGCTGAAAACCCGGATAATGCTGGATCATTTTACTGGATTTGCAGCGAGGGCAATTTTGGGACGTGGTAGGGCGATGGTGGTTACCCGATCCAGGCTGCATGCGGTAAAATATTATCTCATGTTCAGGAAGATAATGAAGGAACTGCACTTGCCGTATAAGCCGCTGGTTGCGTTTTCTGGTAAGATCGTGAATGAAGGGAGGGAGCATACCGAAAATAGCCTGAATAAGCTGCCGTCGAAGGTGAAGATCGAGGACGCTTTGAAGCTGCCAGATTACAGAATATTGATTGTGGCTAATAAGTTCCAGACGGGCTTTGATGAGCCGATGCTGCATACTATGTATGTGGATAAGATGCTGGGTGGGGTTGGAGCTGTCCAGACGCTGAGCAGGCTAAACAGGACGATGAGCGGTAAGACGGGGACGGTGGTGATTGATTTTGTGAATGATATCGCTGATATAGAGAAGGCTTTTCAGCCGTATTACCAGAGGACGCTGTTAGAGGAAGAAACTGACCCGAATAAGCTGCATACCTATGAGCAGGAGTTGGCTGATTTTGAGATATTTACCAGGGATGAAGTGGTAGGCTTTTGTGAGATATTCTTTAATCCGAAAGAGTCCCAGGAGATGCTTCAGCCGATTTTGGATCGGGTAGTTGAGAAATGGTCAGGCAGGGAAGATGATGAGAAGGAAGAATTTCGGTCGACGTTGCAGGCTTATATACGGCTGTACGGCTTTGTGTCTCAGCTGATAACTTATGAGGATGTTGAACTGGAGCAGCTGTATGCATTTGGCAGGAGCTTGAACCGGAAGCTGCCAAAGAGGAAGGATCATCTGCCAACTGAGGTGCTGGATGCTATCGATTTGGATTCGTTCAGGCTGGATCAGACATATGAGGGGAGTATTACGCTGGTAAAAGAAGATGGGATGACAAAGGGGATGACTACCGGAGGGGCGGGCAAAAAAGAGGAGTACAAAGACTGGTTGAGTAATATCATTAATACGATCAATGAGACTTATGGGTTGGATCTGACTGATGATGATAAGGTTGATATTGAACGTATGCAGGAGAAGCTGGCAGAGAATCAGGAGCTGCAGGAAGTGGCACAGTCAGATAATTCCAGGGAGAATGTGAAGTATAAGTTTGAGAAGGTGGTTGATATGCTGCTGCTGGATTATGTGACTTCTAAAACGGAGCTGTATAAGAAGCTGACTGAGCCAAAGGTTAATAAGCTGTTTAAGAGTAAGTGGTTTGATGATTATTTTGGAAGGGCGTTGTAGGTAGTGGGTACATCTTATCTGTACTAGCCACTACTTAACCTGACAGACGTTACAATTCTGGGGAGTGTTCATTTAACTGTGTAAATGATCATAAATATGTTATCTTTTATATGGAGGTAAATTTATGGCTAAACGCACAGAATCCGAGAAGCGTAAAGATTCGTTAATTGATGAATTACTAGATGGTTACTGCACACCGGAGAAGTTCTGGGGTGAATCTGGATTATTTGCTGAGTTGAAAAAGCGAATAGTTGAGCGAGCATTGGATGCGGAGATGAGTGATCATCTGGGTTATAGTAAACACGACCCCAAAGGCAATAATAGCGGTAACAGCCGTAATGGCAGAGGCAAAAAGGCTGTTGTTATCGATTCCGATGAAGTAGAGCTAAATCCCCCTCGAGACCGCAAAAGCACCTTTGAGCCTAAGCTTATACCTAAAGGTGAGAGATGCTTTGAAGGATTTAATGATAAAATAATCGCCATGTACGGTCGCGGCATGAGTGTTCGTGATATTCAGGCAAGTCTGTTGGATATGTATCAGGTAGATGTCTCAGAAGGTCTTATCAGCCAGGCTACAGAGAGTATTATGGAGGAAGTTAAAGCCTGGCATAACCGTCCCTTAGATCCCATATATCCTATAGTGTTCCTTGACTGCATAGTGGTCAAATGCCGTCAGGATGGCAAGGTGGCTAATGTATCAGTATATCTTGCTCTGGGTGTCAATATGGATGGCATGAAAGAGCTTTTAGGTATCTGGATAGCTAAAACAGAAGGAGCTAAGTTCTGGTTGGGTGTTATTACCGAACTTCAGAATCGTGGAGTAAAAGATATATTCATAGCATGTGTTGATGGCTTGAAGGGCTTTCCGGAAGCTATAGAATCAGTTTTTCCTCAAACCCAGGTTCAGCTTTGTATTGTGCATATGATACGTAACTCCACTCGATTTGTTAACTGGAAAGAACGCAAGGAGTTATGTGCTGACCTGAAGCTGATCTATACCGCAGCTACCGAGCAACAAGCAGAGATGGCACTAGACGACTTTGCTGATAAGTGGGATAGCAAATACCCTATGATCAGTAAAAGCTGGCGAAATAACTGGCAACATATCATTCCATTTTTTGATTACCCGGCAGATATCCGCAAGGCTATTTATACTACTAATGCCATAGAATCACTTAATAGATCTCTACGTAAGGTTATTAAAACCAAAGGAGCATTCCCTAGCGAAGCTTCGATAATGAAGATATTTTACTTGGCTCTTGAAAATATCTCTAAAAAATGGACAATGCCAATTAGATGCTGGAACACAGCAATGAACCAATTCGCCATTAAGTTCGGCGATAGAATGAATATGTAAAATACGGGCAGATATGTTTCTGCCCATATAATAATGGAGACCATTTACACAGTTAAATGAACACTCCCCAATTCTGTTCTATGGTTCTTTGCAAGTTATTATATTTTTTGCTTAGTTGGTAGCTAATACAAATGCTAAAAAGTGTATTCACGGCTTTATTCGAGTCTAATTGTTTATTTAATAGCAAGAAGTTCTTCTAAATATATAATTTGAGCTTTAACCGTTGCCAGTAGTTTTGAATATCTTTCCAATTTGGCTAAGTCATTTTTAGAGAGTTTTTGAATTTCCGCTTCGTATAGCTCTTTTGTTTTCAATGAATTATGAAGTTCTTCCTTGAGTACCATTTTGATGATATCCATAGTTTCACTCCTTGTTTAGTCTGGAGAGATTTATTAAAAAAAATATTTTTTGAGGTGTTTTGATATGATCTTAGTTACATTAATGTTTGTGTATTTTGAGATATAGTATATGTCGTTGAGATTGATGGGGGCTGATCCGTTCAGTATTGAAGATGTGTCTCTAAAAGATCTTTTCAGAATTCTGGCAATATTACATGTTGTGTAGTTATTATTGATAAGTCTTTGTACTATTTTGTAGGTGACAGCATGAGTGAAAGATGTGTCAAGGTTAAAGATTACCTCTTCATCCTCAAGCTTGCGTTCGTTATCAAAGTGCTCTATTTCAATTGAAAGTAATATTTCTAATGATTCAAAAAGGCTTTTGTCTATTTTATATTCATCTGAATATTCATGCTTGCTTGTGAATTCAATAACGGTTTCTGCAATGGAATTGTCTTGAATTATTAATTGCTGGACATCTTCAATTTGTAGTGAATTAATAGTCTTTAATAGTTCATTATTAGGATGTTTCTCAGTTATAAGAACCTGCAAGTCGGATAAAGTTATTATTTTTTTGGGGTAGTCATCATACAATCCATTTAACAAATCATACCAATCTGTCTCTCTGTCTGAAAAACAATCTTGATATTCAGGGCTTAGTGATCTGTAATGTTCGAAAATTATATTTGTTATTTTTGGGGTAAGGCAGGTGATTTTCTCAATTTCTTCATTAGAAAATGTATCTTTGCCAGAGTACACTGTATTTAAATGGTCTTTGTCCAGTATCAGTCTATGAGCTAAATATTCAGGAATGATATGATAATCTTTTAGTAGTTGTGTTACTTCTTTACAAATATGTTGAGGCAGTGTTTTATTCATTGTTATTATACTGTTTTATATTTTTAAAAACTTAGTTGCAGTTTCAGTTGGAGATGTATGGAGATAAATTCCTGTTGTAGCAATAGAAGAATGATTTAATTGTTGTTGAATTAATTTTAATGAAGCACCTCTTCGTAATGCTGTTGTTGCCATGCTGTGCCTGAAACAATGAGGAGAAACCGTTTTATTGATGCCAGCCCGTTTTGCCGCATTTTGGACTATGCGAAATACTTGTGTTCTGGTAATTGCTTTACTTTTTCTATTAGTAAAAACAAATTCACTATTACTCATTTTTAATAATTGTAATTCATTCCAGATATGTGATGGTATTATGACTGTATTCTGCTTTTCCCCTTTGCCAAAGATGTTAAGGTATATTACGTTTTCATCTTCTCTGAAGTCTGACCATTTAATTTTGCATATTTCTGAAACTCTAGCTCCAGTTATATACAAAAACTTGAGTAGGATTTTATTTCTTGTATTAAGCTCATTTACTATTATTTGTTTAATCTGTTTTTCTGATAATATCTTCTCCGATACATTGCAAGGTATCCTTTTAAGTTTTATAACTTTACTTGGATTGTGAATTATGATTCCTAATTGCTGGCAAAAACAAAATAGTGATTTAATGGTTGCAAGCTTTCTTCGTTGGGTTGAATTCTTTGATTCAGAAATATGGAGCATATACTTTTGTATGTCATCTAATTTAATGTCAAACAGACTTTTCGCGCAAAAAGATAGAAATAATGAAATATCATTGAGGTATGCATTTTGTGTATTTGAGCTGTGTTTAGTGAGCAGCCACATATTTATAATTCTATCTTCACTATATTGATTGTAGGAATCTGAAGCACTGATCTGGCATTCTGGAATTTGTGACCTATGTTGTGTTAATTCATGTATCATAACTACTATTATGTTTCCTTTTTGAGACAGCATTATTTCTTATAATTTACAGAAATATATCAATGTCCTTGCATAAATCGGACTATAATATGACAAAAACTACGCTATATTTCTGTAGGAAAAGTATTTATACAGGTTTCTTGCAATAGGTCCCAGGTCTGATTTGTTATATCCTTTTGGATAGGTGTTCTTTAATGCACTACAAATTTCATTTATCGATGCACTGATTGCCATTGTTTTTAGTAGGCTTTGTAATTCATTTATAGATGGATCTTCATTATTCATATCTTTAATTGATTGTTTTTGTTCCGAGGTGTTTTCGCTTCTTGGGGAATAGAAAAGGTATATGCTACCATTTGCCGCTTTTCCTGTGGTACGGATTTTGTAACACTGAATTTGTTGTTCTTTAGTGTAGTATTTTCTTCCATTATACTTATTAGTCATCGGTGGTTCGAATATGCCACAATTTAAAAGCTCGTAGAATCTTGAACGAGATAAGCCAACGATTTCCTTGCATAGATACGATACACTGCAATATTCCTTATAATTTTCTGAAATTCTGTTCTTCATATAAATTCCCCTATATATATGTAATATTATTGATATATTTTATACCTCTATCTGTTAGAATTCTTCCAGCAGATAGTTTTTCTATTAATCCTGATTGAACAAGCCAATTCTCTATTACTTCAGTTATAGTTCTTTTAGGAAGTGCCATTTTGGATGATAAAATATTCAAGCGAGTTGGTGTATTCAAATTCTCTTTTAATATGCTTAAATATTTAATTTCATTTATCGAGCAGCCATGTTCAAAAATCTGTGCGATTTCCATCGCCCTTTTGGCATGTTTTAGCATTAATTTATTAGAGTTTTCACTACGAGCTACTCTCCAGGCAGCATTAAGATGTTGAATAGCTATTCTTGGAGTCTTTCTAGAACGAGTAGATAAAAATGAATAAATTAGATTTTCATCTTCGATATCTATCTCAAGTTCTTTAATTTTATTAGTCAATATACTTATTATTTCGTTATCATTATATAGTTGGAATCTGAGATAAATTGGGAACCTTTGCCTTAAAGCTGGTTCGAGCATGTATTCATCAGTCATTGATAGGCAACAATGGAATTTGTCTAATGGTATTTTATGTATTTTACTTTTTTTCTGGTCAGGTATTAACAAAAGACCTTCTTCTAATGCTTTAAGTAAAATCTGTTTTAAATCTGAAGATAACCCCATTGCTTCATCAATATATAATGTGCTTTCGTTATCCATTGACAGTAATGTAGAAATCAATGTTTCCTGAGTTAATGTTGTACCTAATGTTTCATGGAATTTCTCGTCCGGGAAGCCATATGCTTTATGAGCTAGTTTACATATTTTGGTTTTTCCAACACCTGCTGGACCAACAGCTATTGTATTTTCAGGTGTTGGATTGTTACCAGCTATCTTATCATTGGAATATGCTGCCACAGCCGTTTTAAGAGTTTCGATAATAAGTTTCTGTCCTATCATGCAATCAAAAACAGCCATGCATTTTTGTAAGTCTTCTTGAATATTATTTTGTGTACTCATTCTTGACATTATTTCAGTTTCAGATGTCTAAGTCAATGATAATAATTGGTTTATGTCCTGTTGCTGTCCGGATTATATCCGTTTATCTTTATGATTGACTCATTTAAAATTAGAGAGTATTTATATAAAATATTAATTATTAATGGTTTATAGGTAGTAATATGAGCAAAATACAAGTTATTAACAAAATTGAAAATATTTTGGAATATTTATTGGCAAGGGCAGGAAATTCAAGCACTATCACGTTAAATTCTGACAAAAATACCAGCTTGGAAACGATTTCAGATATTTATTATTCCTTAAATTCTTATTATGGAAACTATATCTTTTTTAATAAAAAATGTGCTGTACAGAGTATAGTAACTGAGCTGACTTTTTCGAAGTCGACAGTAAAATCAAGATTGTCTGAACTGAAGGTGGTATTAGAGGACCGTAAAAGGCAGAGATTGATGATATTGATTGTTGCCCCATTGATGCTATTTAGTCTTTTGACATTATTCATTGGTATAGGTATTGGTTTTTCAATTGATAAAAATAGCAATAATATCAAATCGCTTAATGAATTAGGTGATTCTTTTGTTGAGGTTTGTCATACAATGGAAAAATGGAATGATGGTTTATATGATAGGCTCTTACTGATTGAAAAAAAAATTAATATCATGGCTGATAGTAATTCAATGCGGGGAGGTAATACTAGTGATAATTAGGGCTATAACTCGGAGAATATACAAGAATTGTAATGTAGATTATTCAATATATTTTCAAAACGGAAAATGTCTTATGATCAATGGATGTGAGCCGTGTCAGGGAATTAGTTATTGGGGGGACTACTATGGAATAAATGATCTTGATATTGAAGAAGGTAGTATTTTGGGTAATGATATAATTAACTATTATGATCTACCGCCAATATTAAGATCTCATATCGAAAGGATTCTAGATAATAGAAATCTGTAATTTTCATAGATTTGTTTAAAAATATTAATATATTTACAATGTCTTTTTACTATATGCCTACCCCTCCCTATAAGGTATATTAGGAGTCCCTGATTTGTCTACCTCCCCTAAATCCCCCTTTAAAGCACACAGGGAAATTCTGGTCAAAATTAATAAGAAAATTATTTATCCATTGCTTGCAATAAGAGTTTAAAGCCTTTAATAGGATCAACTTCACAGCCTTTTGTCCAAAGGATAAATTCCGTTATATCTACCCTTCTATTAGCTGTTTCGCAATTATAGATGTAGGACTGTGGTTTGCTAAGTCTTGTTCCCAGCTGCCGTTGTGTTAATCCAGCTTTTTCCCTGATTTCTCTTAGTAGCTCTGGAAGAACTTTGTACGTGTAATTATGTTGTGCTTTAGTTGCTGCCATGACATCATTTTAGTGTCTTTTTGCTTGACACTAGTTGCGTGTCGTATTATAGTATTTTTTCATATTTGTATTATTTGGTTAGTATTTGAAAAAGAGATGGTTATGATCAAATTTAATTGTCAATGCGGGAAAGTGTATGAAGTGGATAATAAATATGCAGGTAAGTCGGTAAGATGTAAGAATTGCAATATTAAATTGGTAGTTCCTGGTAATGCCATAGATTCTTCTTATGGACTGCAACCTGTTGATGATGGTGGTAAGAGTGTTTCGGTTATGAATTCTTCTGAACAATATAAAATGCCGGATGCAATATATTTTGAAGGGTCATTTAAAAAGGCATTTGATCTTTTAGCGGAAACAATAACAGAATTAAAAGGTAAAATTCTTGAAGCTGATCCGGCTAAGCAATATATGGAAGCAAAGTTTAGCTATGGACTAAACGCTTTTGGAATACGAGTTTGTATTAAGCTGGCAAGTTCTGGCGATGGTTTTAATATATCTTTTAAAGGAATTCTAAAAGATGCATTTGATACAATGGGACATGCTAAGATGCGAGCTGATGCTGTAAAATCGCATTTTATGGTTAAGGCTGGTATGGTTTCAGATCCATTCTATTCACCATTGAATACTCGAAGTTGTAATCATGATCAATGTCATATTTCTATCATGATAATCGGTTATGTGACGGCGGTACTAATACCAATAGCTGGTTTGATATTAGGGCTTATTTGTTGTTGTCATGGTAGAGGAAAAAATGGAAGTGCCATTGTTTCAATAAGTTATGTAATGACTATGTTGTATTTAGGTCTTGAAGATTCTTACTATTAAGGAGAATGTTGGATGGTTAATGTTTATCGCAATGAAAAAGAGATAGCTCCTGTATGGCAGGTTGTAGTGGGGTACTTGGGCGCATTCTTATTTCCACTGGTGGGGATAATTGCAGGTATAATTTGTTGCTGTAAGGGCAGGGTTGGTAATGGTGTTACTATTCTGGTGCTGAGTGTGCTGTCTGTGTTGGGGTATGTTATCATGAATTTGTGAAGATAATGTAAAACTGATATTGCCAGTACCTATTAAATTGGTATTTCTGGGAGGGGCAATATCAAGATGAATATTTAAGTATTATTAAGTAGACATAATATGCGGGAATAATTATTATCAGTAAGCAATTTTGACACTCAATTTTACTGGTGTGGTTCTGGCTTCCCTTCTGAATCCCGACCATAACAATTAGCTAGAATCATACCAGTATTTTATTGATGTAATAATATTTTTAGAGTAATATTGTCATAGCTTGAAGTTGTAATGATCAGCTTGGTTACTATAAGTGTTTGTGTGTTTTGTTGTTAAGTGTGTGAAGTAGTGCTGGGGCTTAGAGTGTAAAAACTGGGATAATCTAATTATTTTACTTACAGCCGCACAATATTTCATTAATCATGAAAGGTTTGTAAAATGAGAGTGTTAAGAGTGTTTTTTGGGGTATTGGTTGTATTATTGTCAGTTTCAGGTGTTTTTGCCAATGTTGAGATTGCGGTTAATGGCGAGCTTCTGATAAATAATTTTAGCGAGTATGGCACTCTGGGCGAGATAAAACTGACTCTTACCGAAACCAACTCCGATCCGGTAAAGGATGGGTATGATCTTACGCTTGTTGCGGATCATGGGACATTTGGAACTGATGGCTCAAGTGTTCTGCCTGTTTCCGTCAAGAAACTTTCTACTCTCAAGCCTATTCAATATAATTACTTATCAGCTATTGGTATGGATATGATTCATGTCTTTACTAATAAGGAGATGGTTATAACCAGTGATGAGCCGGAGGAAACCGGTTGGACAACCAAGACCGTTCCGGCTGATACGGAGATTTGCGAACTCTGTATTTTTGACATGGATGAAGTGAATAATGAAAATTACGCAGATACTGAAGTAATATTCTTTGCAACTAATTATTCTGCTTTGGAAGCGGCAAAAGCTTCTTTGGTAAAAATGTCAGCCTCTAAATCATCATTAGTAATGTCTACTGAGTTAGCGGATATTTCTTCCAGTAAGACCAAAGTCAATTTACCTGATCCGGTTTTATATAAAGATTCATTAAATAAACTGCTTGGTAAAATCTCTGCCGAAGATTCTAAGGTTACTCCGGCATTATCTTCCGTATCAAGTAAAATCAGTGCTATGGCAACTGAAAATATTACCGCAAGTTCCGGTAATGTGAAGTCTGCCGCCAAGTCTTCTGATATAGCGGCATTTCGCAATGCCCTTAGTAATGCTATTCCAGCGGAAATAACTGGCAGTGTATCTAGAGCGGTATCGCTGGATTCAGTAGAGGAGAACAAATTTTATAGATCTGAATCAACTAAGCAAATGCCTGCCCCTTCAGACTTTCCAGGAACTGCTGGTAATTCCAAGGCTTATACTCCGGTTTCAGCTCTGGCTGTAGGTGATGGATTTGATAGCCGTGAAAAATTTGATGATATTTTGTTTAATAAGGTTCTGATAAAGGATGATTTGAAACAAGTAGAAGATAGCTCAATAGCATTATTCTCTGCAAAGTCAATATCATCAATTGCAGAGACATCAGTGACAACATCTTCATATCTTGCCAGTTATTACAATAGTAGTAAACCTCATATTTATCCAGGTTATTCAATTGATGAAGATGCTATGTTTAATATGATTGTACCGCAGGATTGTGCAGATATTAGTGGTGACCATATAGTTAATCTTGAGGATATGGCATTATTAGCTGCAAACTGGCTTACTACCGGAGATGGTTTGCAGGGCGATTTTGATGAAGATCAAACTGTAGATAGTGGCGATTTAGGTGAACTTACAAACTGGTGGCTGGACGATCCTGGATGTGGTTATTATTATGCCTCAGCACTTCCATATCAGACTAGTTTTGAGCCGATGCAGGGTTATAGTTTATCGAATTTGTCTGACGACCCAAATTTAGATAGATTTGTGCTGCTTAATGGTCAAAATGGCTGGGAGGTAGAAGAAGGTATTGTTGGTCTTGTGTATCATGATTATGTCTATAGTGCAGATGACCCCAATCATATGCTGGAAGGTCGTCAAAATGCAATTTATATTCCAGGCGGAAGCTGTTCTAAGCGTTTTGTGGATACTGGTACAGATAATAAATATGTACAATTTGAAATATATCCTGGTATAAATAGTGAAGTGAATGTGTCACAAGTGGGTGATATCGTAGCTGGAGTTAAGTTTAATTATACTGAGGCAACTGATCCTAATGATCCAAATACAGCTGATTACAGTGTACATTTTTGGGATGGCGAGCTGGAAGAGTATTACAATACCGGTATTGATTATCGTTTATTCTATCGTTTGGTTGGTCATAGTCCCT
Organism: Sedimentisphaerales bacterium; assembly: GCA_963667715.1. Classification (GTDB taxonomy): domain Bacteria; phylum Planctomycetota; class Phycisphaerae; order Sedimentisphaerales; family SM23-30; genus JAFGDI01. The sequence goes on from OY763926.1 coordinate 1,642,288, forward strand.
ATAATTCCCAACTTGAATCTCCGGTTAGGATGAGATTCTTCTTTGATATGCGGTGGGAGGATGGTGTTTATGATGTATATATTGGAGCAGATGGAGCGCCGGGGCAATTATTAGATGAATATGTTCCAATGTGCTGGAATATCCCCTTGGGCGGGACTTCTCTGGATAAAATAACAATTAACGCTGAATACTTTTATGATGAGCTGCTTGATATTAATTGGGGATGGCTTTATTTTGATAGATTGTATATAGGTGATTATCTTTTCCTAGTTAATAGTGATCCAGATGATCCTTACAATTATAACTATACTCTTGAAAATTGTGCCTTTGACATGGTTAGTCCATGTCAATGTGATACAATGGAAGATGGATTGAGTGAAGCCTTAACTCCTGTTATAGGAACATTTATGGGGTATAGTACCAGTGGCTATAACATTACCTGCTGTCCGGTTGAACATGGCAGAATGGAGTGGTTCGAGGAAGGCAATAGTGAAGACCTTCTTGATTCTTTTGTGAATAATAATTGGTATGTATCAGATATCAGGCATAGCTTGCGAGCTAACGAAGAGGATAATCTGGGTTGGTTCCGTACCGGGCTTATTCCCAATGGTAACTATTATCTGTCAGTGATGATATTTTCTGATATTACCAATGAGAATGGCTACGCAGTGCCATGGGATATTCTCTGGCTTGATTATCGCCAGCAGACTATTAGTGGACAGGTATTGGATTCTCAGCCGGCGTCTACTATTACGGTTGCTACCGGTCAGAAAGGGCAGGCATATAAAACATCATATTCCAGTACGATAAAAGTACCCTGGGCTGGTGATACTACTGGTTTGCCATTTGAGTTGACACATTATTACAGTAGTGCAAACTGTCTTAAGAAGAAGCCATTTTATAACGGTTGGACTTGCAGTTATGAGTATACTATTGTCGAAGATACCCGGTTTTTCTTTGAATATAATTATAATGTAGCGACTGGCGATAAAGTGCCATTCTGTGATCATGGAAATTATGGAGTGGGTTTTGGCTTTGCGACAGTTAAAACACCTGATGGCAGTGGTATGGTATTCCGCAGGGCTGATGACGCTGGAAATGAAACTGATGGCAAGGCTATTTATTATCCTTATCCCGATAACGGCAGCGATGATAAGCTTATAAGAGAAAGTTTTATTATTACTCAGTACGGTGGTTATTATCTTACTAAACTTGCCTATACGCTTATAAGAGGAGATGGTAGTGTATATTACTTTGATGATAATATTTCCAATGTTGAGCTTAGTAATAGCGGAGTAGGTACCGTTGGCTGGTATAGTGAATCAAAGATCAGGTATATTAAGGACCGTTTTGATAATACAGTAAATATAGATTATACTTCTGATCCGGTAGGTGACCAGAGAATTGATTCTGTCTATATTGGTAGTGGTTCAAATGAAAAGCGTATAAAATTTTATGATGGTGGGCAATTTAATCCTTCAGATGGGCTGATTGATCGGGCGGAACTTATTGTGGGCGGGGATTATGATAATCCGTGGCGTACGGTTAGGTATTCAGTTGAAAACAGTGATTTGCACAGTTTTTTCAGCTACTATTATAAACTTTTTAACAGCGTCAATGCTCGTGTTTTGACCTCATTTACAATTGCAGATGATAATATATATAGCGATACATCAAGCACGAACTATATAGCTGGAAGTGGTGGTGCTAAATATGGTAAATATACCTATCACCCGGAAATGACTGGTTATCTGATCGCTAATGGTAGTTATAATGATTACGCCCCATCAATAGATGATGAAGATATATTTTATGATGAATGGGGTAATGTTCGTGAAATATATCGTCCAATAGATAAGGTAGTTGAGGATGGATATACATTTGTAAAGGCACCGGCAGATATATTTACTTATGAATATTACTCTCCAGTTTCTGATGATATATATCAGGTTGATCCTAATAGTGATGGAAATTGGCTGAAATCTACCTGTCAGCATGCTGCTGGATATCTATTAATGTCGGACTATAAGGATTATGCAAATGGCTATAAGGAAATAAATGTTATTGATGATAAGGGTTGCATAATGGGTGGTCGTAAAGAAGACTATCTTGGCAATCGGTTATATGACAGCTATTATCAGTATGGTGACATGATTAACATTACCAAACCAACTCGGATAGATGAGTATTTTGATGATAAGCATCGTATAACTGAGATGAACTATGATAGTCGTGGCAATATGCTTTCAAAGAGCGTTTACGATGCTGATGATCAAGCAGAATGTAAAAATGAGGTATATACCTGGCATGAATATTATAACTTTCCAGAGTCCCAGACTACCTGGCAGGCTAATGGTGATGACTCGACTACAGTAAGAAGTGTAAATATTTACGGTTTGGCTGATGGTACGATATCTGCTACAGCTGAAGATAATAAATATCTTGTCCAGCAGAAAACTCTGCTAAGTTGTGATAGTGATCCGAATCAGGGAGATTATGCTACTACATATTTTACTTACCGTAGTGATGGTCTTCCTCTTACTGTTACTGACCCGGTAGGAAATGTTCAGGAAATAGAGTATGACGATAACGGCTATAAACATTATGTAAGTGTTGGAGATAGCTTAAATTATACCGAACGCATTGGTCGGTATGAATATGATGTTATAGGACAATTATTAACAGATGTCGATTCCATGGGTAAAGTTACAGAGCATTGCTATGACTGGCATGGTCGAGAGTGTGTTACTGCTGTTTTACAGGATATTTCTTTGTTGACTGCTAATCTTGAAGATCCAAACTATGAGCGTGTATATACAGATGAGGTCGCTGTTTACTATAAGAACTATGATAATAAAGATCGGTTGATATATGAGGAAAATCCAGATTACGATGGAGATGGACATTGGGGTTATACAAAAACGTCTTATAATCGTGCTGGTAACTTAGCTGAAAAATATTATATGATATGGTTTGGGCAATCTATTGAAGGAATAGGTTTTGTCAGTCATATCGTGCAATGGAAAGAAGAGTTCATATACAATTACCGAGGATTGTTGGAGAATCATTGTCGTGGTACAGCGGATCCGATTTTTGGGGACTTATTAGACCACTATGAAGAAAAAGTGGGTTATGATGATTTTGATCGAGAGATGTGGCGGCTCTGGACTAATTATTGCGAAGCTGGGGCGGTGTTTGAAAGAGTGCGACTGGTTGAAACTGACTATTTCGATTCTGGCAAAAAGAAGGCTGAATATGTATTTAGTCGTGATGCTGACTATCCGGAGCAACGTACTTCCTACGATTATGATATTTTTGGGAGAATGACTAGCCGTACTGCTGACCCAGTTGGTGTGCCTGACCCAAATGTTGTATATTTTCTTGACCAGACTACGAGCTATCAGTATGACAACTGTGATAATCAAATAGCGACAATCGACCCTAAAGGAGATGTCATTGAAACTGCTTATGATAATGCCAATCGTTCTGTAGGTCAGTATTTTGCTCATGCTCAGGGATCGAGCAGGGTTTTGCGGTCGCAAACTCAATATTATGATAACAATAAGGTTCGCCGGAAGACTAGTTTTGACCGTGACGGCAGTACGATTTTGAAGGATACTGAATATGCTTATGATATCCGTGGCAGGATAACTGATGTATATGAGGATAAGGACGGGTTGGATGTATGTCATACCGGTATTTTCTATAATGACTTTATGGACCCTAATCATCCGGAGGCTGTTAATTCTGAATTTGTTGCTCAGCCGTATTGTACGGTTAAGATAGTTGATGGCGAAAATAAGTCTACCTGGCGAAAGTATGATGTGCTGGGTAATCTGACCAAGATTCATTATCCTTCCGGTCTTATGCAGAAAATGTCTTATTTTGAAGATGGCAAGCTCGACCAGAAGGCGTATTTTAACCCTGACGGCACGGTCAGCTGGATTGATTATATTAGAAATGATCTTGGTTGGCTGATAGGTAAGGTGTATCCTGACGATACTGCTGTTGGCTATCAGTATGATCTGCTTGGTCGGGTTGAGGCATTCCAGAAGTTGGGGACATCTTATCTGGATGACGATAATAATGAAGTTCGGGATGTGCTGGCAGAGCAGTGGTTTGGCTATGATGCCATGGATAAAATTGTTAGCTGTGGAGATGATAGTGGGCTGGTATATTCGAATATCAGGCAGGGTGACGGTCAGATTGTATGGCAGCATATAGCTCTCGATGAGGAGAATGACCCGAATGGTTGTTATGTTACCGAATTTGGGTATGATCGTGCCGGGCGGCTTACTACGAGCTTCTGTGGCGGGACGATGGATGATTGGTATCTGAATGTCGCCTACGATGATAATGGCAATCTGGAAACTCTGGACTATATGAGTGGCTTCGGGTTAAGTGGTGATATCACCGCAACTTACGGCTATAATGCAGATAATCAGTTAAACAGTATTGCCAGCGGGTACTATGATCTGGCAAATGTTACACTCGACGGCATGGGACGGCTAAAGACCGGCTCGGAAAGTATTTATTCTAATTCCGGCACAACTATTGCAAATAGCTTGAGTTATAGCTATGATAGAAGAGGTTCTTTGACAAGTGCAAGTATTGGCAGCTGGAATGGCGGGTACAGTTATAAGCTCGATGGTAATATGGATAATCGCACCGAAAATGGGCTAAGTGAGCCTTTTGAGTACGATTTTGACAACGACGGCACAGATGAGAGTAATATGCTCTCGGAAATCGCGGGAAATCCAATCTCGTGGGATAAAAACGGCTGGCTGACAAGCGATGGTATGCATACCTTTAGTTACGATTATGAAGGTAAAATGCAGCTTGCGGTTAGTATCGCCGACCCGAATAATATGGTCGAGTACAAGTATGACCCGATGGGTAACCGTATTGGACGAATAGAATATGATGTTTATGGTGTAGCCAGTGAACGGAAATATGTTCTGGATTATACCGGCAGTGTGCCGAAGGTTCTCTTAGAACTGGATAAGGTTGCCGGTCAGTGGGTAGTCTCTCAGAAGAATTACTATTACGGCAATCGCTTGGTTATGAGCACCGATGGTAACGACTTAAACCGCCGTTATTATATCCACGATCGCTTAGGCAGTGTTCGCTGTGTAGTTGATGGAAATGCTCTTACTGTTCAGAATAATTATACCTATACACCGTATGGTGAGGATATTAATTCACAAACAACCGAGACAGTTGTAAATAACGTTCGTTACGCTGGCTATAATTATGATGACGATCTTGGAAAGTACTATGTTTGGGCGAGGATGTATAGTCCATATATGGCTCGCTTCAATGGCTATGATCCTGTTCTTGGAGAATACAATGAACCTCTGACGTTACATCAGTTTTTATACTGCTGGAATGATCCGATTAACCATACTGACCCTTCAGGGGAGTTTCTTGATACCATCCAGGCAGAGGCTCAGTGGGTAAGTATGGCTTCTGAAATGTATGATAAAGGACAGTCTGCATTGGGTTATGCCAGAATGGTGGCAAATGGAGCTTCGTTAAATAGTGTTTTGTTGAGTGCTGCTATTGATGTTGGTATGGATGTTGCTGGAGGAAAAGTTTTCGAAGCATTTGCTTCCGTAGGAAGTAAATACATGAAAAAGATATTGAATAGAAATCGACCAATAGCATCTTTAGGGAAAGGGAGTACCGGTAGAACAATACCGAATGATCTTAAAGAACAACTTGCTATGGAACAAGTGTTGTCTGACCCAGAAGCTGGGAAATGGTTAAGCGGTGTACCTGTAGATGATCTTAGAAATGGGTGGCTTTCAGATGATGGATGGTTGAAGTATGCTCAGAATGTAGAAGGTAATGAGATACATTATTTATACAATTGGATTACTGATACTTTCGATGATTTTAAATTTAAATAATACTAGAGATTTGATATGGATATAAAATATAGATTAGCATTTTTTGTTATTGAGTTGTTAGATGTTCAGGAAGTTATTCTATTAGCGGAGAGTTTTCTACTTAAAGGATATAATAGTGATTCTCTTAATATGCTTGCGGCTGAAACCGCTGAAGATAATAATCGGATAGAAATAGATAAGAAAATGAGAAATGTTTTGTCAGAATTAAATATAAATATACCAACGAAAGTTGATGCAGTAAAGCTATGTATTTGTTTTTGGTGTGAAAGAATTGCTTCTAAACATATTTCATGTAAACAAGGTATGAAGGCTTTAGCGGATTTATTTATTCATGCTGAAATGCTTGGAGTTGGAGATCGTTATGCTCAGGCTTTTGATGCAGAAAAATTTTATGCTTACTATGATTTTTATGAAGAGATGGATTATTATGATAAGACTGGTAGTTGTATTGAAAATGAATTTATAAAAATATTTAATGGTAAGAAATATAATAAGCAAGATGCAATTGAATATATTGACAATCAAGTTTTATTAGAAACAAAAAATTATTTTAAAAAATATTCACATTAAGAACTTAAACTACGGGCTTCTGCGGTGGAACTATTAATGATTGGTATCTAAGTGCCGCATATGATGATAATGGCAATCTGGCAACTCTGGACTATATGAGTGGTTTCGGGTTAAGTGGTGATATCACCGCAATTTACGGCTATAATACTGATAATCAGCTAAACAGTATTGCCAGCGGGTACTATGACCTGGCAAATGTTACACTCGACGGCATGGGGCGGATAAAGACCGGGGCAGAGAGTATTTATTCTAATTCCGGCACAACTATTGCAAATAGCTTGAGTTATAGCTATGATAGAAGAGGTTCTTTGACAAGTGCAAGTATTGGAAGCTGGAATGGCGGGTATAGTTATAAGCTCGATGGTAATATGGATAATCGTACCGAAGCCGGTTTATCGGAAGATTTCGGCTACGATTTTGACAACGACGGCACTGATGAGAGTAATATGCTCTCTAAATCGCCGGAAATCCAATCTCGTGGGATAAGAATGGCTGGCTGACGAGCGATGGTATGCATACCTTTACCTACGATTATGAAGGTAAAATGCAACTTGCGGTTAGTATTGCCGACCCGAATAATATGGTCGAATACAAGTATGACCCAATGGGTAATCGTATTGGACGAGTTGAATATGATGCTTATGGCATAGCCAGCGAACAGAAATATGTTCTGGACTATACCGGCAGTGTGCCGAAGGTTCTCTTAGAACTGGATAAGGTTGCCGGTCAGTGGGTAGTCTCTCAGAAGAATTACTATTACGGCAATCGCTTGGTAATGAGTACTGATGGTAACGATTCAAACCGTCGTTATTATATCCACGATCGCTTAGGCAGTGTCCGCTGTGTAGTTGATGCAAACGCTCTATCTGTTCAGAATAACTACACCTATACGCCATACGGTGAGGATATCGCAAGCCAGACATCGGAAGCTGTTGAAAATGATGTTCGCTTTGCTGGGTACAATCACGATGATGAGCTTGGGCAATATTATGTATGGGCAAGAATGTATTCACCATATATGGCAAGATTTAATGGTTATGATCCTGTTTTGGGCGATTACAAGGAACCACTGGCATTGCATCAGTACTTATATTGTTGGAACGACCCGATTAACAACTACGACCCTTCGGGAAGAGTTCTTATTGATAGTACTACGGCGACTGCTCAAATGATTGTATTATCGGCTATGGCAGCAACTGTAGCGACGCAAATGGGTTGTTCTTTGAAAGGGAATTTGATCCAAAGCGTATATACTCATACACTAAGTACTATTGTTGGATTTGAGCTTGCTCTAATGGAGCCGATGGCAAAGAGTAAAAATAAAGTCCCAAAACAAATTCGTAATTTTTGGGAAACTTTAGATAGTGTTGATAATGCTAACGATTACAATAAGAATAATGGTAACCCTAATGGAAACTGGGACCCTAATTGGGGGAAGAGAATGGGTATTGGTCTTACAATAGTTACAACTATATTGTCCCTAGGTGATACAGCAGTGGATATATATCAGGCATTTCTTGATTGGGTGCTGCCAGTGCCTCAAGCAAGTCCTAATCCTTATGACACTGAAGTGCCTGAATTGAGACAAAATCCAAATCCAATGCCTTAATGATTGTCTGGTAATATGATTATGAAATATATTGAATTAAAAATGACTAAATCAGAATTGAGAAATATTCCTCAGTTCTGGTCTAAAAAAGCATGTGCATATAATCGAGTATTACGTGCCTATAAAGTAGGTAGGGCTTCAATGGAGGATTTATTCTGGTTGTTAATCCTTAAAGGAGCAGCGACTTGCAATGATAAGTTTTTGATTATGGCAGAGGAGCTAGACGACATCAAGGATAGTTTAAAAATGCAGGTACTTGGGTTAGCATATAACTACATTGGACAAAAAGATTACTCTTTAAAAATTCTAAATAAAGCTGTTGAATTAGAACCTTCAGTTGAAAATCTTAGGAGTTTGGCAAGGGGGTATAATTCAGTTAATGATAGGTTAAAAGCCAAAGATGTGTATATGAAAATTATTGAAATGGATCCATACCATTTTCAGGCTAATTATTTTCTTGGGTTATATTATTTGGATGTAGAAGATGATGAAAATAGAGCTAAGTTCTACATTGATAATTTAAAAGAAAAATGGATTCATATGAAACAAGTAAAATATTTAGTAGCATATTACAACTATCTTGAAGGAAATTGGAATGAATCTATTGGTTTACATAAACAATATATAAAAATTTCCTTTGATTATAATAATGAAAGTATTTATCAAATAATTGCCGATTGCTATCGTGAGCTTCATGACAAAAACAATGCCATAAAATATGCATTGAAAACAGTTGAATTAGATAGAAATAATGAGTTAGCATTGGAGATTTTAAACCAGTACAATGTTGATCCAAAATCAAGACTTTTCTGGAATAAAAACGTAAGAATATTTGGTCCAGCAAATCCATTATTCAGGTTTTTGGTATTAGTATCTGTAATGCTTGGTATAGACATACATAATGTATTAATATTTAGTGGTGATGTTTTTAACTACTATGCAAAGTATTATTTGGCATTTAAGGCGGTGTTTTATGGTGTTTATTTATTTTCATATGCAATGAAGTTGAAATATGCTATTGAGATAATTATATCTATTCTAGCAATAAATATTGTCAGTAGTTTAGGTGTTTTAGTTGCATATAAGTTCAAGTGGGAGTTAATGTTTGTATTGCTAGCAGCATTGTTACTGCTAGGGCTATTCGATATGAAACGGATGTACATTAAAAATACACAAGATGAAGTTAAAATATCTTTGTAAAAAACTTTATTTGGTTTCTATATTGGGAGATAAATGATGTTTAAGAAAATAGCAATATTATTGTTGGGACTATCTGGTTATTGTTTTGGCAGTGCTGCTGAAGCATGGTTTTGTAATTTAAGCTGGGATTATGCAGTTGTAAATCTTGAAGACAATAGTGGGTATACAGGAGATATGTGTCCCAAAGGTCCATATTATGACCCCTGGGATTTTTCCTGGAGTGGCAGGCAGTCTAAATCTATTACACTTGATTCTTCAGGGGTACCGTATTTTATAAATGCAAAAACGAGTACAGTCTGTTGTCTTGATGTGGCAACTGAAACTTACAGTTCAGTAGTAAGTATTGCTGGTGCAAAGACAATTGAAGTTTCAAATGATGGTATATATGCTATGACCAGTTCATCTTTGTATAAATATTCATTTGGAACGGTTAGCAAACAGTGTGATATAAGCGGTTATTCTGATATTGCCGTAAGTCCATCAGGTAGGGTAATAGGTTTGGCATCAACAGGAACAGCCTATGGTTTATATGAGATTGATCCAACAACAGGAAGTGCTGCATGTATCATTAATAATCCTTATTATTCAGGAAGCAGTCATGCGAATGTCAATGCTTACGATAGTGGTACTCTGGTAAAGCTTAGTAAAGTCACAATTTTGGATATTTGTTTTTCCAACGATGGTGATTTCTGGATGAGAGCAGGAGATTGTGTGTATCAAGTTGATCTGGATACCGTCTTAACTGCTTCAAGTAGCAGTTCCTGGAATCCCTATGCTACTCGTTATAGCTATGTGAATGCTGTAGAATTATGTGATGTCCCCATAAACTATGGGTATTCTACACCTTCACAGTCATTTGATGTTTACGTTACTCCAGAGCCATTGTCTGCGATGCTTATGTTAACTGGTGGGTTATTGGTAATGCTTAGAAGAAAATAATAATTAGGAATGCGGTTTATTCTTTAATTACAGATACATTGCATATCATGTCATATAGTGTTTGCTGTTTTTCAGTCCAGCCTGCCATGCAGATTATTATAATTTCTTTCTTAGCGATAAGTTGATAATTGTGGAGTCTGATAATAAATTACCAGTATACGTAATTAGGCTCGAAGTCCTAAAAAGGCAGGGATTGCGATATATACACGAAATTGAAAGACAGCATAAGAAGAATCAAGAAAAGATAAACAATGAGCAATTAGTGATAGCAAAAAGCCAAGATAAAGCTAATAAATGGGTAAAATGGTTTAATTGGCTCAAGCTATATGTGCTCTAGAAGCCTTAACTATATCAATAGTAGATTTGGTTAGAAATAAAGATCAGGAAGCCACACAAGCTTATATAAGCTCAATTTCTGACAAATTGAATACATCAGCAATAATACAATCATTCAGGATCAAAATAAGCAGCTTGGAGAGCTAATTATCGAATTAAAGGAAATAAGGGAAGATCGGGATAAAAATATTAAGGTTCTTGATGATCGGCTAAGGAGTATTGAGGAACAAGCAGTTTTAAATGAGCCTATTAAACAGGCTTAGGAAAATAAATAATCAAGGGTATATATTAGGCTTCACATAGGCTCCTTATGGGAGTCTTTTTTTTTGCGCGAAAATATATATTGTGGCTAAGATTTCTAAAGAATTGAGTAAGATGGGACAATAATAAAGATCTTTTCCAGAATTACTATGGAAAAATAACACGTCAAAAAAGTATATATTTTATGCCATTTCTCTTCCAAGAAATATATATTGTGAAAAGCTATTCTGGAAATAAATGGCATGTTTTACACAAGTACTTAAAATACGATGACTTATGGAAATATTTGTTTCCAGAGATGTTTCCAGGGTTCTTGGGTAGGTAAAAAAATAACTCCTTGCAGAACAAGGAGTTATTTATACGCCCGACAGGAGTCGAACCTGTAACCTTTGGTTTCGTAGACCAATGCTCTATCCAATTGAGCTACGAGCGCTTTTGTTTGACAGCGTTGCGGCTGTCATTTTTAACAAGACGAGTAATATATATTCTTTTAGTATAATATGCAAGCTAAAAGTTATAAAAAAGTTAAATTTGTTAGGGCAGCCGCTAATGTATGTTATTTTGCTATAGCGTTTTACAGACCAAGAACGCTGAACATGTCGTAATGACCTGGTTTCTGGCCGGCGAGCCATTTGGCTGCTTTTATCGCACCGCGGACAAATGTGTCACGAGTGTGAGCATTGTGTCTGATCTCGATCGTTTCGCCCAGAGCTGAGAAGTAAACGCTATGTTCGCCGATAATGTCACCAGCTCTAACTGCATGCATACCAATGGTTTGCTTCTCTCTTAATGCGTCTTTGCCTTCACGGCCATGCTGACAGCAGTCTGGCCAGTTGTAGTCTCTGCCTGCGGCGGCATGACGGCCAAGTTCCAGAGCTGTACCGCTTGGTGCATCTCGTTTGAAACGATGGTGGAACTCAACGATCTCTATATCGTAGTCTTCGTCCAGGCGACTCGCAACATCTTGTACCAGCTTGAACAGCAGGTTAACACCCAGACTCATATTAGCGCCGAGCAGGGTCGGGATATCGCTTCCGGCATCCTTGAGCATCTGCTTCTGAGAGTCGTCGAGACCGGTAGTGCCGACGACAAGTGCTATGTTATTGGCCTTACAGTAGTTAATCCATTTTTCAGTTCCGGTCGGCAGTGAAAAATCGATCATAACATCTGGCTTTTCGGTTGGCTCGGTAGTGATCTTAACGCCCAGCTCACCGATCCCGGCATTCGTGCCGGCGTCAACTCCCAGCAGGGGACACTGGTCATATTCGAGTGCGCCGACGATCTTGAAATCACCGCTTTCTGTTGCGAGTGAAATAATGCGTTTGCCCATTCTGCCGGCGGCTCCAGTAACTGCAAGTTTGATCATAATATGTAAATCCTTATATGAGTAATGTTTGCAACCGCTTGTGCGGCTGCAAAAGGCAGTAAGGAGGAAAGGAAGTAAGGGAGTAAGAAAAAGCAAAGATATAATCACATGGTAATATCTGCACCATTAAATGATATTGCGATAAATACCGTATTATACATCTTGCCAATAATTACATAACTCTCACAATCCTAATGTTTTACTACCTCAATTCCAGTGTTCGTGTAAAAGGTTTAACCTGTTTGTTAGTTTCCATTATTGGGGCATATTACCTTATATTAGTGGAAAATGCAACCATTGAGGGTGAAAAAGTGGGGCGGTGGTGTCTGGAGTATGGTTGATAAAAGGCTGTAAAAGCGAGGTTTTTGTGAAAAAAACTTGCAGAAAATGATTTTTTATGTATATTAAAGGACTCTATTTGTCAGTATTAAAGCTATTCTGGCGGTAGAGACGGTTTGCTGGTAAAATATTTTACCGGTTGATGATGATGGTAGTTATTTAATAATAAGCACTTATAACAGAAAAAGGTACAATCAAATGCCAAAAATGAAGACACACAAAGGTCTGTCAAAACGAGTAAAAGTTTCTGCGACCGGAAAAGTTGTGTACAAGAGATCTTTTGGTGGTCACCTGATGAGCCATAAGTCTGGTAATCGTGTTCGCGGTCTTCGTAAAGACAGCGGTATGATCAGCGTATTGGCTCGCAAGTCAAGACGTGCCCTGGGCATGTAATTGACGAAAGTCATAAGACCACTAGTTTAAAGTTTCTTAAGTGAAATAAGCCCGCTTCTCGGTCGTTTCAGCTTGCCGCCAGCGGGGTTACATAAAACTCGATAGCTAAGAACTAATCGATGTTATTTTTTGAAAGGAAAAGCTGTTATGCCAAGAGTATCATATGCAACGGCAAGAAATAAGTCTAAGAAAAGACTATTTAAGGATGTTAAGGGTTATAGAGGTAAGCTAGGTAAGAACCTGCGTCTTGCCAAGGAAGCCAGAGTGCGTGCACTGTGTAATGCGTTTACCGGTCGTCGTCGTAAGAAACGTGACTTCCGTCAGCTGTGGATCACACGTCTGTCAGCAGCATGCAAGCTACGCGGCATCCGCTATAGTCAGTTTATTTATGGAATGAAAATGGCCCAGGTTTCACTAAACCGTAAGGTTCTCAGCGAAATGGCGATCAGTGACCCAGCGGGTTTTGATGCCGTAGTTGACATAGCTCGTAAGGCCCTGTAAAAAACTACTAATTTATTTTAATTGTACTACCGTCATTAAAAAACAAATCAGTGCCCGGGCCGCAAGGTTTCGGGCATTTTTTTATTAACCATAAATGGTTGATAAAAGGCAGTAAGGTTGTAAGGAAGCAAGGCAGTAAGGGGCGGTTTCGGGCGTTGCCCGAGGCTAATTTAATATTGAATGAATATTTAGTTCGGTACTTTATTTTGTCTTAGCCGCTAATGGATGAAATGCTTAGATTTGCCGCTATGGCTGGTTTGAGTGAAGATATAAAGAATCAGAGATCAGCGAGAATAAAAGGAAAGCACGTGGAAAACCTGGACAGTTTCAAAGAGATCGGCAGTAAGGCCCTGGCAGACCTTAAGAAGGTTAGCAGTCTGGCAGAGCTGGAAGATTTTCGTATCAAGTATCTTTCCCGCAAAGGTGAAATAACAAACCTGATGGGACAGTTGGGCGGGTTGCCGAAAGAGCTTCGTCCACAGGCCGGTCAGCTGGCTAATAAGATCAAGAATGAGATCAAGGAAGCCTTCGACGGTGCAATGTCAGGTTTGCAGAGCAGTGGTAAGAAATCATCTGGCCCGCTGTTTGATGTGACTCTGCCAGGGACAGCACCGGCACAGGGTAGTGCCCACTTGCTGACTCAGACTATTGATGAGCTGCTGGAGATCTTCGGTAGAATGGGCTTTGATGTAGCCTATGGCCCTGAAGTAGAAGATGATTTCCATAACTTTGTGGCTTTGAATATACCGGAAATACACCCGGCACGTGATCCGCTGGATAATTTTTATATTGATGATCAGACGCTGCTGAGGAGTCAGACATCGACTGTGCAGATACGGGTGATGGAGAGCCAGAAGCCTCCGATACGTATTGTGGCACCGGGTAGAGTGTATCGTCCTGATAGCGTGGATGCTACTCATATGTATATGTTCCACCAGATCGAAGCGCTGGTAGTTGATGAAGGGGTAAGTATGGTAGATCTTAAGACTACTATCGATCAGTTCATTCAGGCGTTCTTTGGTGCTGGTACTACATGGCGGTTCAGACCTTCGTTCTTCCCGTTCACAGAGCCGTCAGGTGAAGTTGATATGCTGCTGACCGATAAGGCTGGTAATGAATACTGGATGGAAGTTGGCGGCTGCGGTATGGTAGACCCGAACGTATTTGAAAAGGTTGGGATCGATCCTGAGAAATATACCGGCTGGGCGTTTGGCTTTGGTATTGAAAGACTGGCGATGCGTAAGTATGGTATCCCGGATATACGCCTGTTCTATGAAAACGATATGAGGTTTTTGGAGCAGTTTTGATTAAGTGCGAAGTGCGAAGTGCATAAGTGCGAAGAAATAAAAATATATGTTTAGATTTTTTGTCCTGATTTTATTTTGGGGCTAACTTCTTTCGAGCTGGCTATGGTCAGTTTTTGTGATAGAAAGATACAATGACAAGATTTGATGAGTTAGGGTTAAAGCCGGAGATACTGTCGGCTCTGGAGAAGATGCAGTATACAGACCTTACGCCAGTACAGGAGGAGACTTTTGTGCCGGTGATGGAAGGTCGGGACCTGCTGGCTAAGGCCGAGACAGGTTCTGGTAAGACGAGTGCCTGTGCGGTGCCGCTGGTGGAGAAGGTTGATTATGAACAGAACACGATCCAGGCACTGGTCCTGGTGCCGACCCGTGAACTGGCCCTGCAGTATGTAGATGAGATCGACCGGGTATCGAAAGAGCTGCCGGTTGCTCCGTTTGCGATCTTTGGCGGAGCAGATATCTCGATCCAGAAGTCGAAGCTGGCCCATGGTGTGCATATACTGGTGGCTACGCCGGGACGACTGATAGATATGCTTTATAATACCGATCTGACGTTGAAAGATGTGCGGACGGTGGTATTGGACGAAGCGGATGAGATGCTTAAGATGGGGTTTGTGGACGATGTTGATTTTATTATGTCGTGTATGATCCAGGATCATCAGACGCTGTTTTTCTCGGCTACTATGCCGAAAGAGATACTCAGGTTGACTGAGAAGTACCTGAAAGATCCGGTAACGATCGATCTGAATAAGAATAAAGCTGCACCGTCATCTTTAGTACATTATTTTAAGCATCTAAAGAATATTCATGAACATTATCATGAGCTGCTGAACTATATCAAGGGTGAAGATATTTCGCAGGCTATTGTCTTTTCAAATTCGAGACATGGTGGCGAGAAGCTCTTTAAGCATTTGCTAAAGGATCTGGACTCGGTTGAGTTTATCCATGGCGGAATGGAACAGGGTAGGCGTACCTCGATCTTTAACCGGTTCAAACGTAAAGAGATCAAGTATATGGTGGCGACTGATGTTGCCGGGCGTGGGCTGGACTTTAGCCATGTTAGCCATGTGATCAATTTTGAGTTTCCACGTGATATTGAAGCGTATACGCACCGTACCGGGCGTACCGGGCGTATGGGCCGTAAGGGGCAGGCGTTGACATTTGTTACCGGTAGGGATTTTGGCCGGTTCCGCTATCTGCTGAAGGTTAATAATCTTACTCCGACCTGGGTTGGTGATGAGCCGGATATTAAACGTCCGGCCAAGCGTGGTAAAGGTTCTTCCGGCGGCGGTAAGGGAAGGCCACATTATCATAAGAGGCCGAGGAATAAGCAGGGTGGCGGTAAAGGAGCCGGGCAGGGTAATCCTAAGGCTGCGGAGTGATATTTTTTTTGGTGTGATCCACAGATTAAATTTTTTGTGTTCGCTACCGCTCAGTGCTGATTGTTTAATTTTTATGCTTCGCATCAACTATGTGTTAGAGATTTAAGAATAAGAATTAAGAGTTTAACGCAAGGGCGCAGAGTCGCAAAGATATGGTTGGCGGGTGTTGGATTATGGAATTGGTTTGGAGGAGAGGCAAGGCGTTTTTTTTGTATTCGCTTTGCTCATGGGTTAGAAGTCAAACTGAAGGGCCTGTTGCCTAAAAGAATAAGTCAGAATATTGTGTAACTTATATACTAGATTCATTGAGATGGTTGGCAAAGTTATACCAAGAATCACAAGCGAGGACGCTTGTGCTACTCATGGGCAACACGCCCTTAAGTTTGAACTCTTAAAGCTTCACGAGGGGATTTGGTTGATTGTGTGGGGAGTAGACGCAATATTTTGCGTCTCTACGGGGGTGAAAAAAATGTGTTTTTGGTGGTGGGGAGGTGCTATAATAATATTGTTATTATTATGACCAGAACACAGGAGATTTTTGATGGCAGATAGAGAGTGTAAACGAGCGTTGATATTTGCACCGCACCCGGATGATGCTGAGATCGGGATGGGTGCTACGATAGCGAAGCTGTTGGCTGAAGGCTGGGAGGTAGTGGTTGCAGAGCTGACAGATGGCGAGCCTACGCCGGCGGGAACGCCAGAGATCCGTAAGGCAGAGCAGGCGAGAGCGACTGAGATATTGGGGATAAAGGAGCGAATCTGTCTGGGCTTGCCAAATCGGTATTTGCAGGTGAATCTTGAGTATACTCGTCTGATAGCTGAGACGATCCGTAAGTATAGGCCGCATATAATGTTTGTTACGTATCGTCCGGACGCACATCCTGACCATATCCATGCTGGTCAGCTGGTGGAAGATGCGAGGTTTACGGCAAAGCTGACGAAGACGACGATGCGATATGAGCCGTGGTGGACGCCTAAGGTGCTGTATTATTATTCAAACCATTTGCGTGTGAATATAGAGCCGAGTGTGCTGCTGGATGTGTCGGACTATTGGCAGATAAAGGTAGATGCGATAAGTGCGTTTAAGAGCCAGTTCTGGGATAAGTATGATGATCCGACGCAAAAGGGTGAGATGATCGAGATAGTGACTGCACAGGGTCGGTATTTTGGGAGCCGGATACAGGTGAAGTATGCGGAGCCGTTTTTCTGTCATGATCCGATCGGGGTAAGTGACTTTGGGGCGTTGTTGCCTATATGATATGTTTTTTTTTGTCCACAGATTTATTTTTTGTGTTCGCTACCGCTCACTGCTATTTTGATTAATTTGCACAGATTTAAGAAGAAGAATTAAGAGTTTAACGCAAGGACGCGAAGACGCAAAGAGTTGGTTGGCGATTGGGGAGGATAAGAGTAAATATTGTGTAAGAAGAGTTTCTCGCAAAGGCGCAAGGTGCTTCGCACCCGCAAAGGGGAAGAAGAAATTGTCCAGGATGCTTGTTTTTTTGTATTCGCTTAGCTCATGGGTTGGAAGTCAAACTGAAGTTTGAACTCTTAAAGCTTCGCGAGTTGATTTGGTAATGTGGCATTGGGTGATGTTCTGGGGTTGGTTGGGAATTAAGGAAGAAGACTGAAGAATCCCGACGTGTATCGGGAAACTCTTGCGCAGATGGTTGGTTGGCGGGTGTTGGATTGGGGAATGGGTTTGGAGGAGTCGCAATATTTTGCGTCTCTACTGGTTATGGCCAGGTTGTTATTAGGGATGATTGCCAGTTTTGGGTTAGGTTTTGCAGGTCTGTTATGTTAATCTGGTCGTCGTTGTTGATGTCGCAGGTGTCGATGAAATTGGTGCTGGTGACGTCAGATAGCCATGAGTTTGCCATAAGCTGGAAGTCAAATAGGTTAACGGTTTTATCGTCGTTAGCGTCTCCGGTAATAATCGGTTCTTCAAAGCTGAGCCAAGGATAGTAGTTTTCTGCAGTTTGCCAGTTGTTGTTTATGCCGTTGGCTGTTTCTCCGACCATGTCCCAGTTGCTATATTCATACCAGAACTCAACCGAAGTAAGGGTACTGGCACTAAGTGGTGTGCCGTAGCTGCCGTATGGGCATAGAGATGAGTTCCAGAAGCAGTTTGATACGGTTGAGAATCGGTTGTAGGCTGCTATGCCGTCGAGGTAGTCAAGTGCGATAGTATCGGCAGCAGCGTAGCAGGTGTTGATAGAGCTGTACCGAAGTCCGCCGGCGATGCCGCCAGCACAAAGAGCGGCGTCGAGCTGACCGGTATAACAGCAGTTAGTAATGTCTGACTCTTCAGCGTAGCCGGCGATACCACCGACATACATAGATGCGGCGACATAAGCATTTCTAACGGCACAGTTACTAATAGAGCCGTCGAAGATATATCCGACGAGTCCGCCAGCGATGTTGTATATGCCGTCGGTTTCGATATGAACGTTATTTATGAGCAGGTTCTTTACGCCAGCGGTCAAGTCAGAGGTTGGCTCAGAAGCGATATAACCGAACAGTCCAGCACCTTCGCGGGCACGTTCGATAGTTATATTCGAGATGGTATGGCCGTTACCGTCGAAAACTCCGGTAAAAGGCTTGTTATTTTCGAGATTGCCGAACAGGCTGGTTTGCAGGTAATAGTCGCTCAGGTCGAAATCCTTTGTAAGAATATAATGTCTGTTTGGTATTTCACTGACGAGCAGGAAGTCGATATTATTATAGATAATATTGGGTGATTCTGCAGTACCTTCGCCTCCGCTGAAGTTAAATAGGCTGGTGAGTCTGGGCCACATGAGTTCGTCGGCCATGAGCCATGGGCTAGCAGAGCCGAACGACCAGCCAGCATTTAGGAAGATGTCTTTATCTTTCATTTCTGAGCCGGAGAGACCGACAAAGCCTGAGCCAGAGCCGTCGTCTTCCTGGCCGCTGGTCTCTATATTCCAGAAGCAGCCGACTACGGTGCCGGTATTGTTGGCACAGAACCCGTTTTCGTAGCTGCCGCCCGCGGAGGTAACAGATCCGGTAGCATAGCATGAGCTGATGAGTCCGGAGTTGGTGGCGGTCAGGCCAGCTGCGTATTCGTTTGAGGCGTAAACCGAGGCCCAGGAATAGCAATAAGCGAGCATGCCGTCGGTGTTTTCTCCGACGAGTCCGCCAGCGTAGTTCGCGGCGGTAACGGTAGAGCTGTCGGTTATCCGGCAAGAGGTGATATAGCCCTGATTGAGCCCGACTAGCCCGCCAGCGATATTGCCAGAGGCGGTCACATCGCCAGTGACGCTACAGTTATAGGCGCGTGGTGTTATACTACCGCTGCCAGTAGATACTGCTCCGGCGAGCAGGCCGGCGGTAGTGACGGCGTTAATAGAACCGTTAACATTGCAGTTGGCGACCCAGCAGCCGTTGCTGGCGATAAGTCCGCCGGCAGGGAGTGCAGAGCTGGTGCTGGTGATATTAACATTATCCAGATTTATGTTGCTGATCTCATATTCGACGTCGTCTGTTTCTGAGAAATCGGTATAGCCGAAGATACCGGTAACGGTTGAGCTGGTAGTGTAGGTGTAGTTTGAAATCGTGAAGTTTTGGCCGTCGAATACACCGGTGAACGGAGCGGCAGAGGTTCCGATACTGGAATATTGGTTGTTCAGGCTGGACATGTCTATGTCACTGGTGAGAATAAAGAAGTCGTCGAGATGGTCGCTGATCTCTGAGATAGTATCGAGCTGTAGAGCGTTAGCGATCTGCCATGGATCGGAGGCTGTTCCAGATCCGCCGTTATAGGTGTATTCATAATCGATAGCAAGAATTCTGATAATTGAGTTGTTATTGGTTATATCGCTTTCGTTGATCTCATCTTCATCATTTATAATAATAGCCATGATATAGTATAGGCCGGAGTCTGCGGGAGTGGTAAACGATATGGCAGCGGTTTTGGAGTTGCCGGGGTCAAGGCTGGAGACGGTTGCAGAGCCGGCAAGAGTTTCCCATTCGGGTGTTTCAGCTGCATGGGCTATGTACAGTTCGACGGTAATATTTGAAGTGGCAACGGAGCCGGTGTTTAGTGCTTTTACGGTAATACTGGTATCTTCGCCGGCATATTTTGATAGATACTTGTCGATAAGCTGCACTTCCAGGTCTGGTGCGTGAGCTTTGACCTTCAGATTTACGGTGTATTCGCTGACCTCGGAGCCGGTAGCGTTTTCTTCTATTCTAAGGCAGAATCTACGGACAGTAGAGCTAACGGTTAGAGCTTTGGTTTTAGTGTAGTTATTGCCGGAGATGGTAGAGCTGTCGAAAGTGATAGAGGTAGTGTTATTGTTCTCGTCTAGCTCATATAGTGAGATATTGAGTACCTGTGAGCAGTTTACCAGAACGGTTATCTGAGACGATTCGGTGAGCGAGAAGTACATATAATCGACATCGGAGGCCGGGTCGAGCGAATGGGTTTGGGTAACGCCAGGTAGAATTTCATTTTCGGTATCGGCTGAGTTGTCGTTTAGAGATTCGTAGCTGTCGAGCTGATAGGTGTGCAGGCGAGTGGGCGATGCTGTTATATTGTTATCTTCATTACTTTCTGCGATGGTGTTTTCGGAGTCGACTATGAAGGCATAGTAGATATCGCCAACGACGGTAGGCTGTGGCAGGCTGAAATTTTCATTGGTAACGGTTTCGTTCGCATCGAGCGAGATCGAGAACTGGTTGACCTGATGGTAAGGCTGGGTGAAGGAGCCGGTGGTAGAGGAGACGAGTATACAGGTGAAGGAGCCGGTAGGTACAGGCGAGTTGTTGGTGACAGATACGTCTATAGTGGCAGAGTCGCCGAGCTGGCAGTATATAGTGTTGTCCGAGGCGAAGGACGGGGTTATGTCGGGTAGGACGTATTCCAGCGAAACATCAAGCTGGTAGGCGGTGACAATGCTATGGCTGGTCTCGTAGGCTTTAAGGTAATAGGTGGTTTCGGTGGAGCCGGAGGTATTATCCAGTCGGCAGGAAAGAGAGGCAGCGTCATCGCCGGAGGTTGAATATAGCAGAGTTGTACCGTCTGAATCGTAGAGTTCGAGAGTGATATTTTTTTCTTCTTCGTTGGTGATAGAAATCTCGATATCGGATATCTGGTCGACGGTTATACCGGTCCAGTCGATATCGTATTCTGTGCCGTCGGTAGGCGAGAGGCTGGCAGATTTGCTGGTTGGGTTAGTGACAGTAGCGAAAAGAGCAGGGTCGAGGTCAGAGATAAGATTGTCAGGTTCGTAGCCGCCGGGATAGAACAGTTCGAGGGCGAGGATGGGGCCGCTGTTATTATCGTAGTTGCTCTCGAGTACCGGGCTTTCGTTTTCCTCGTAGTTGGCGATCATTTTGACATAGTATGTGCCATTTTCGGAGAAGTCGTAGAATTCGCTGTAGTTTATATTGATAGTAAAGGTCAGAGTTTCCTGAGCTTCAGGTACGAAGAGTTCGTTATCGTCGCTATCGTAGTAGATAGTGAAGGTCGGCCAGCTGGCAGTTTCCAGCTCTTCGGCGGAGCGGGTAACAAAGACTGCCATATTTATACTTTCGCCGCCAGCGCAGAAGCTTTGGTTGGTGATATCGACATCGATGAGTATAGAATCGTCGTTGGCTCTGTTGAGCGATTCTGGGTAGTCGATAATGATATCGGTTACGAGATTATGAACTGGGTAGGCACCGTCGGTGAAGATCCATAGGTCGGAGAAGGTCCAGGTAAGCGATTGGTAGAAAGTTGAGGAGACAGCAGTTTTGATCTGGCTGGTAGTACCGCCGGTGTTGACAAGGTCAGAAACGCTGGTTCTGCCGCAAGCTGTGGTAAGTCCGGAAGTGGTTTCGTTCCAGAGGTTATAGTTGACATTTTGACTTTGGTTATCGCCGGTGATACCGCCGATAAGGCTTAGGCTGGTATTGGTGTCGGAGTCTGATATACCGGTGGAGATACAGTAGTTGATAGTACCGCCGGAGACGCAATATCCGGCAATACCGCCGGCATTGGAGGAGATAGCGGTATTGTGGGTACTGGCATAGCAATTTTCGATGGTAGCGGAGTTGCCGTTATAGCCTGCGATACCGCCGGCGTGGACGGTTCCGGCGTAAACGGAGCCGTAAGCACTGGAAGCGGTGATCGATCCGGTGTTACTGGCTGCTATACCGCCGGCGGTGTTGCTGGAGGTGTGAACATCAGCCGAGCTGGACGAGTTGGTGATAAGAGCGCCGGAATAGTTAAAAGCTGCGATACCGCCAACTCTGGCGATAGAAGTTACAGAGCCGGAGGTGTGGCAATTAACGATAGTTCCGTAGTTATTGGCAGCAATGAGTCCGGCTGAGGCTTTGGTGCTGTTTATCTGTCCGGCGAGAGTCAGGTTTGATACTTTTCCGTTTACTCCGATGTAGTTGAATAGTCCCAGGAAGTTGTCGTTGCTGTTGAGTGTCAGGTTGGAGATGGAGTAGTAGTTGCCGTCGAAGGTTCCCTGGAAGCGTATGTCATTGGTACCGATGGGGAAGAAGGTATTTATGCCAGTCATGTCGATATTGCTGCCGAGAACGAAAAAGTCGTCCCAGTGCTCGGAATATGCAGATATATTTGCCAGGTCGGCAGCGTTTGATATGATCCATGGGCTGGCTTGTGTGCCGGAGCCGCCGCTATATTGAGCAGAGGCAGTGTTTATAAGTGAAGAAAAAGCGAATAATAATACTAATAAAAATCCGTTACAGGTTTTCATTATACAGCATCCTTGCTTAAAATGTTTTAAGGCAACCTCTAAAAAATCATTCCGGGCTACAAACGGTCTTGATTTTCCCTGAGCTGCGTCACGAAAGACCGTGAATATAAATCAATATGCCCGGTTCTTCGTTCCTTGTCAGTAAAAATCAATCCTCGTTTTCGCCACGAAAGCAATTGTTAGAGGTTACCTTATGTTTCTCCAAAACTCCAAGTGATGAATAATCACAGTGTAATTATACCATTTTGTAAATAGTTTCAAATGAAAAATTGTATATTAATGTAAAATAATACTGTTATTATTGGACTTATGGCATTTGGTGGGGTGTTGTTAGATAAGAGAATTTGTAATGGAATGTTATTCTTGAGTTGACGATGGGTTAGTTTAGCTATTTTAACAGTTTGGGTGTGTGGTGGCGTTTTGAGGTTGGGAAAGCGGGGTGCCGGGCAGAGGGAATTGAATTTATTTGATAGTTTGGGTTGATTAAGTAGAATGGTAGGTGAGATATAATGATGTTTTATTATCTTTTTTTGTAAATAAACGGGTTATAAAGCGTTAGTATAGTATAGGATTTAGGATTTAGGATTTAGGAATTAGGAATTAGTCCCGATGTACATCGGGATAGGAATTAGGCTCTGGTAAGAATAAGAAGATATGAAAACGACATTCCATGTAATGAGTAAGCCGATTGGGGCAGTATGTAATCTTGACTGTACTTATTGTTATTATCTGCATAAAGAGGGCGGGTATAAGCAGGCGGACAGTTACCGGATGAGTATGGCGGTTTTGCGTGAGTATATACGCCAGAGCTTTGACCATCAGCCGGGGCCGGAGATCCATTTTTCATGGCAGGGTGGTGAGCCGACGCTGCTGGGTGTGGAATATTTTGAGACATTGGTGAACTGGCAGAGGCAGTATAGTCAGCCGGGTAAGTATGCGGTGAACGATATTCAGACGAACGGTACGCTGCTCAATGACCGCTGGTGTGAGTTTTTCCGTGCTAATAGCTTTTTGGTAGGTGTTAGTATTGACGGGCCGCCAGATCTGCATGATCATTATCGCAAAGATAAAGGGGGCGGGCCGACCTGTCATCGGGTGGTAGAAGGTATACGAGTGATGCAGAAGCATGGTGTGGAGTTTAATACTCTGACGGTGCTGAATCGTAAGAATACCAAGGAGCCGATGCGTGTCTATAAGTATCTGACAGAAGAGGTGGGGTCCAACTATTTGCAGTTTATCCCGTGTATCGAGCCGATCGGGTTCGATGATCCGAACCATATGTGGGTTGCTGGTAATGAGGATATGGCGGTGACAGATTGGAGCGTGCTGCCGGAAGATTATGGCGATTTTCTGATCGAGATATTTGACCATTGGGTGCGAAACGATGTTGGTCGAGTGTTTGTCCGTATATTTGATACGATGCTGGGGCTGTGGATGGGGATGCCGTCGTCGTCGTGTAATTTTGGCGAGATATGCGGTAAGGCACTGGCGTTGGAACATGATGGCAGCTTGTATAGCTGTGACCATTATGTGTTCCCGGAACATAAGCTGGGTAATATTCGCAAGACGGGGCTGGGTGCGATGGTACTGTCGCAGAAGCAGATGGATTTTGGTTTTGCCAAGGAAGATAATCTGCCGGAATATTGTAAGCAGTGTGAGGTTAAGTTTGCCTGTAATGGCGATTGTCCGAAGAACCGTATTCTGCTTACGCCTGACGGTGAGCCTGGGTTGAATTATCTTTGTGCTGGTAATAAGAAGTTCATGAAGCATATAGATCCGTATATGCAGTTTATGGCGAATGAGCTGAAGAATGGTCGGAATGTGCTGGGGGTAATGGAGTGGGCCAGGGGGAGGAAGTGAGGAGGTGAAGAAGTGCACAAGTAGTAAGTGCAAAGTGCAAAGTGGGGCGGTTTTTTTGACGGGATAAACGACCGGGTACGGTCTGGATTTTTACGCTAGATTGAGGGTAGGGTAATGGCGGTTGGGAGTGTTTTGCTTTCCCGAGGGGCGGGGGAGGTGAAGAATTAAGGTAAGGATGTAAATTGTGGGTAGGAGTTGTTGATGATGAAGAAAAAAAGATTAAGAATATATGTACTTTTTTTTTGTTTTCTTAGCTTGGCAGCTATGCTATTTGTTTCGACCATGATCAAAAAGGCAAAAACGTTGGTTCGGTTTAATTATTTATGTAGCGAACTGGAAATGTATATTGATCATTTTGGGTATTTTCCTAGAAGTGAACAGGAAATGATCAATCAGGGTGTGTTGAGAGTACGGGGTGAGGGAGATGAGAAGGAGTATGAATTTTCATTGGATGGTTATGATGGTATGGCTGGCTGGTATAGCATGCCTGATCTCGAATATTTTAAGGTGAATTTTGGTGTTAAGTTTGATGGGTTAGCTATTAAAGATGGGGTTGTGGTAGATAGAATTACCGGGGAGCAAGTGTATTTGTTATCATGTCCTGAGCCGCGTGCAAGTGAGCTGCGAGAGGAGCTTATGGCTATTAGCAAGGCTTTGTATGATAAAATGAAAGAATGTACTGTGGTTGGTGATAATCTAGAATAACGCTATAGTCTATATTTGTGGTATTTTTTTTGACGGGATAACTGACCGGGTACGGTCTGGATCTTTACGGCAGATTGAGGGTAGGGTAATGGCGGTTGGGGGTGTTTTGCTTTCCCGAGGGGCGGGGGAGTAATTATTTTACCATGAAGTTCAGGGAGATCTTAGGGCGGTCGAGCCGCAACTAATAGTTTTATATAAGAAGAGAATTAAGAGTTTAACGCAAGGACGCTAAGACGCAAAGATATGGTTGGCGGGTTGTGGTGGATGTGATGTTCTGGATTGGGTGGGGGTGGTTTTTTGAACCACGGATTAACACGGGTGGACACGGATGAAAAACAGTTGGCAGTGTATGGTGTTGATTATGATTTAATTTATGAAATTGGGTAAGGATGGTAATAATAATTAAGAAGAGTTTCTCGCAAAGGGGAAGAAGAAATTGGCTAGGATATTTGTGGAAACCTCTAAAAATTCATTCCGGGCTACAAACGGTCTTGATTTTTCCTGAGCTGCGTCACGAAAAACCATGAACCCCGATGTACATCGGGGCCAATATGCCCGGTTCTTCGTTCCTTGTCAGCAAAAATCAATCCTCGTCTTCGCCTCAAAAGCAATTTTCAGAGGTTACCTTGTATTTTTGTATTCGCTTAGCTCATTGCTTGGAAGTCAAACTGAAGTTTGAACTCTTAAAGCTTCGCGAGGTGATTTGGTAATGTGGCATTGGGTGATGCTCTGGGGTTGGTTGGGAATTAAGGAAGAAGGCTTAAGAATCCCGACGTGTATCGGGAAACTCTTGCGCAGAGGGCTGGTTGGTGGGTTGTGGTTTTGTATGGGGTGTTGGTGTTAAGAATATTTTTTTTGCAGGGATATGGGGATAAGAGAGTAATGAGTAATTGTATATATGGGGAGCGAGGACGAACACTGACGAGCACTGACTGTCACGGACGAGGGAGTAGGGAGACGCAATGTGTTGCGTTTCTACGGGAGATTAATTGAAAAGAGCCATGTTCGTATTTAGGTTGAACAAGGCTCTTTTTTAAGGCGGCGGTGGGATTCGAACCCACGAATAACGGTTTTGCAAACCGTCGCCTTGGACCACTTGGCTACGCCGCCGGAGTTAGGGAGTTTTGTAACTCTCTTCCAAGAAAGGGAAATGCTATCATAAGGTGGTTGATTTGTCAAGGGTTAGAATGGTTAAAAAGTAAAAAAAGGGTTTAGGGGGATTAACTATTTTAACATATTAGCGAAGAGTGGGGTGGTGGATGGTGAAAAGTAAGAAAAAGTTTACTTTTTTTGAGTGTTGTATGGCTTTTTATTCGCAATTATAGTCAAATTTGTTAATATCTATTTATCTGAATGTTTCATTCATATCGATTGTATCGAATTTAATTTGCATTTGAGGACTAGAGATGATTGCGCGTGTGTTATTCGCATTGGCGGTGATTTGTGCCGTCGTGGGTGCGGAGAATGTATTTACATACAGTTATTTTAAGGATAGTGTCGAGCTTGAGGCGGTAGCTGATAAGTATGCGGCGGATGTTCGGCTGGGCATTGAGTCTGGAAAGGCTGGTATTGGTCAGTTTGGCGAATGGGCGGTGGCCAGTGGTGAAGAGCTGGGCAGGGCGATGAAAGGGGCAAACGGCAAAGCCGGAGTTGGTAAATATTATTCACGGGTATTCAAGGGTAAAAATGGTAGCGAGCTGATAGTTGGTTCGCGTGTGCAATTGCAGTTTGGCGAGGGGGTGAGTAAGGGTCGCCGTGAGTCGATAATGGCTGATGCGGGGCTGGTGATATTGGACGATCGTGAGCTGATGCGGGGTTATTATCTGTGCGAGAGCTGTTGTGCTGACAGTGATGCGGTATTGGCACTAACTAACATGGTTGCCAAAGGTGACGAGCTGATATTTTGTGAGCCGGAGCTGATAAGCAGCGGTGGCGGATTAGGGGATTATGTGCCTGATAGTACAAATTGCTGGGCGTTGGAAAATGACGGCAGTCGGTATGGTGAGGCTGATATTGACCTTGACGCTACATTGGCCTGGGACTATACATGCGGTTCGGACGAAGTGGTCGTAGTGGTTTTTGATGTTGGTATTGACCTGGGGCATCCTGACCTGAACGTGGCATACGCACGTGATTTTACCAGTGACGGGGGCGACGGTGGAATTGTGAATGCCAGCTATGACAGGCATGGAACGGCGGTTGCGGGCTGTATTAATGCACAGCTCAATGGAATGGGTACGACGGGAATAGCACCTGGCTGTAAGCTGGCATCTGCCCGGACGATGAGGGGGACCAGCACAAGCGGGAGCTGGACGGCCAGTAGTACGTGGCTGGTGTATGGTTTGGTGTGGGCACGAGATATAGGTGCGAAGGTTACGGTAAATAGTAATTATTATAACAGTCCGAGCTCTGCGATAGC
This sequence comes from Sedimentisphaerales bacterium, assembly GCA_963667715.1. GTDB lineage: Bacteria > Planctomycetota > Phycisphaerae > Sedimentisphaerales > SM23-30 > JAFGDI01. The sequence goes on from OY763926.1 coordinate 1,670,118, forward strand.
GAGTGCTTATGATTCGACACGAAATAGCGGGCTGATCCATTTTGCCAGTGCGGGCAATGAGTCGGTGGCGAGCTTGTCGTTTCCGGGTTCGGTGGCGAGTGTGAATGCGGTATCGGCGGTAGATACCTTTGGTAACCTGGCAGGTTTTAGCAGCTATGGTAACGGTTTGGCATATGCGGCGCCGGGGATGTTGATCTATAGTACTGATATTTCAGGGGCGGGCGGCTATAGCAGCGGTGATTATGTCTTTATGGAAGGTACTAGCTTTTCATGTCCGCTGGCGGCTGGGGTGGCGGCGCTGGTATTGTCTGTTGACGGCGGGCTGGGAGCTGAAGAGGTAGAGGGAATAATGGGCCGCTCGGCGACCGATCTGGGAGAAGCGGGCTATGATACGAGATATGGCTATGGAATGGTGAACGCATATCATGCGGTGGTGCTTGCTGATAGCGGGGCGTGTCAGCGGTCAGATATCAATCGTGACCATATGGTAGATATGGCCGATGTTGCGGCTCTGGCGGTTGGTTATGGAGTTGGGGGCGATAGTATGGCAGATCTGGACTGTTCTGGCGGTATAGGGCTGGGTGATATGGAGCTGCTGGTGAGTATGTGGTTAACCTCTGACCGGTAGGCCTTTTATAGTTTGGTAAAAAATGACAAAATATGGTCGAAATTTGATTTTTTAGTTGAAGTGTAGGCCCTTTTCTGTTAAATTTTTATGTTTCTAACCCATTGCGGTATTTGACTGGCGATAGTCAGGGTAGATGAGATGGTGGGTTGGTGGTATGTAAGATATTATAATATAAAGATTTGTATTTGTTTGAAGATATAATCAGGAGCATGAAATGTCAGTAGATCGTTCATTAAGAGGAAGCAGCTTGTTGACTCGTCATCGTAATGTATTAACACGTGCAGAACGTTTGGTCAAGCTTGAAGATCAGGGCAAATGGGTTGACGGCGAAAGCACAATCCTGGGTATGCCTAAGGTTGGTAATAAGAAGACCGTTGGTGGTAAGAAGAAGAAACCAGCCAAGAAGGAAGAGAAATAATCCAGAGTTAATCTTTGGATATTCCCGGCTGCTTGCCGCGGCGTAAAGCTGGCGGTGTTTATGCTCGTTGAACAATATGGAATACGCATTAGACATGCTCGGGAACGGGCATGTTTTTGCATGCGCGGGAAAAGAGAGTGGAAGTGTATAGGTGGAGAAGTGCACAAGTGCGAAGTGCGAAGTGCGAAGAATACTTTAATTGACGCTTAATAATTATTTATATAGAACAGGGGTTATGAAATGGAAAATTTCCTGGCTGATAGAGTGAATGGTATGGATGCTTCCGGAATACGTAAGATCTGGCAGTTGGCACAGAATATGACCGATCCGGTAAACTTTAGTATAGGCGAGCCTGATTTTGATGTGCCGGAACCGGTAAAGGAAGCGGCGATAAGGGCTATTCGCGATGGCAAGAACGGTTATACACTTACAACTGGTCTGGTAGATCTGCGTGCGAAGATCGCAGAGAAGGTATCGGCTGAAACTGGCTGGGAAGATCCTCAGGTAATAGTAACCTGCGGAGTGAGCGGGTGTCTGACTCTGGCATTGTCGGCGCTGGTGAATCCCGGCGATGATGTGCTGATCCCAGACCCGTACTTTGTGATCTATGACCAGATGGTAGCTATGCTGGGCGGTAAGCGGGTGTATATTGATACATATCCCGATTTTAATCTGACTGGCGATCAGGTGGCATCTGCGGTAACAGATAAGAGTAAGCTGCTGTTTGTTAATTCGCCGTCGAACCCGAGCGGAGTAGTGTATAAGCCGGCTGATCTTCGTTCGATCGCAGATGAGGCGAGGAAGAATGGTCTGATCGTGTTGTCAGATGAGATATATCGAGAGTTCAGCTATGATGGTCCAGCGGATACGATCGCGAAGTATTATGAGAATACGATCATTATGGGTGGGTTCTCCAAGAGCCATGGAGCTCCGGGCTGGCGTCTGGGTTATCTGGCGATGCCGAAGCATATGGCACCGCTGTACGATAAGATGGCGACCCTGCAGCAGTATACGATGGTATGTGCACCGCATCCGTTCCAGATAGCGGCGATGGTGGCGATGGATTATCCGGTAGATGATCTGGTGGCAGAATATAAGGGCAAACGTGATATGGTCTATGATGCACTGGCGAAGGACTTTGGCATGATCAAGCCTGGTGGTGCGTTTTATGCTTATGTACCGGCTCCGGGCGGATCGGCGAGTGAGTTTGTGTTGAAGGCGATCGAGAATGATGTGCTGGTGATACCCGGTAACTGCTTCTCACAGAGAGATACCCATTTCCGGATAAGCTATGCGACTTCTAATGAGATGATCGAGAAGGGGCTGGCGAGGTTGAAGGATTTGGTGTAGGAGATGGTGAAAAGTAAAAGGTTCAGGGTTTTCGTTTCGATGTATATCGGTGCTTGAGGATTTCTGGCTTTTTGATCGATGTAATAATAAGCTCAGAATATTGGTTCTGGCTCAATTGGTTTGATTGAGTTGGGGGCTGGTGTTCTGGGCTTTTTTTGTGTTTGTTGGGGAGAGAAGGCATACTGGGCACGAAAGTACGCTAGGGCGGTCGAGCCGCAACCGAAAGTTTTATATAAGAGGAGAATTAAGAGTTTTAACGCAAAGGCGCGAAATCGCAAAGAGTTGGTTGGCGATTTTGGGTTGGTTTGAGATGGTGGTATTGAGAATAGTTTTTGTGTGGAAGTGCGAAGTTTTTTTAGACGGGACAACCGACCGAGTACGGTCTGGATTTTTACGGCAGATTGAGGGTAGAGCTATGGCGGTTGGTGATGGTTTGCTTTCCCGGATTGCGGGGGAGGGATGATTTAAGGCAAGGTCGCGTAGTGCTTGGCGTCTGTAAAGTAAGAAGAGTATTGGCCAGGGTGCGATGATTTTTAGGATAAGAGGAAGAGGAGATTGTTTCTCGCAGAGGCGCGAAGACGCAAGAGGGATGAAGTGAATGAATGATATAGTGGTTTTATTGTTTGTGTCTGTGTAAGTTGTTTTATAACAAAATGTTAGGTGTGTGATTGTTGTAAACAGGGACGGACCCACACCTGTTCGGCACAGTGTTTGCTTAATTGATTAACCAGCTGTGATTCTATCGTATTAGCTAGTGTTGGTAAAGATAATTTACGAGGTGAAAATTTTGATGCGCAGCATTTGCTGGCCAGGATTTTGTAATAAAATTGGCTGAGTGAATTTCAGTCTTGATTTTGGAGTTTGGATATATGTGTCAGTAATTCATCCAGATCCGCCATGCCTGTAAAATACCAGCAGATAAACTCATAAGTTCTAAGAGTTGGCTTCATACCTGTCCATAATGCTATCAGCATGCAGGCGATAATGGCGGCATAAGTTTGCAGGGCTATGCCGTTTGGATTCTGACTTAGCAAAGAACGGCAGCCAAGCATATGTTTGAATTGCTTGAAAAACACTTCTATTGCCCAGCGATGTTTGAATATTAAAGCGACAACATCTGCATCAAGATCGAACCTATCTGTCGCAATAAGAAGCATTTCTCCCTGTTCTGGTCCGCCTCTCCCGGTCTTGGCTTTCTTCTTATGCGGAGTACATTTAACCGCAATCAAACGGACATGTTCTTTTAGCATTTTCTTAGTATTATTGCCGCCCAGTCTGACTTTACAGTCAAAACGTACGCCGGCATTAGTAGCTTCGTTATTGACAGGGTATTCTTCGGTCAAGTCATAATTTGAATTATCACGTACCCTGCATACAAAGGAACTTTTACTATCAATTATCTTTTGAAATAGTTCCAATGAGGCATAACCGCGGTCTTTTACATAAATGCGACCAGCTTCAAGATTCTCAGAGAGTACTTTCCGTTCGTTGCCATTACCTTCAGTAATCGAAACTCTTACGGGAACATGTTTTTGGATATCAAAATGAACATGAGCTTTTACGGCATTGTTATTGTGCTGGTATAACGCCCAGGTCATCTTTGATAGTGCCGGGATAAGTGTGCCATCAACAGCAGTAAGAATGTCGGTAACACTGTCGAGCTTGTTGCTTGTAGGGATAGGACTAAGCTTTAATGCCAGATTATCGATTATATCCTGCATTAACTTACTATCGAAAACTGTAGTTGCTTCTGATAGGCTCCCCAAGGATGCGCGAGGGCATTTCAATAATCGCTGAACCTTTTTAAGCTCACTTGCCTGCTGGATACCTCTCATTGATTGACATATCGGGTTGAACATATATAAGAGCAACAGAGACATATACTGATCCATGTGAAGTTTGCGATTGCCTGCTTTGTCTCTCTCACAACCGGCATCATGCAGACTATCAAGCATTGCTGATATAGCTTTAAAATACTTAAAGCCTTGAAGCTGAAATTCCTGTATGTCTTCACGTTTTGCTGTCATGCCTTATATTATGCATAAAAAAACACGTCGCGCAAGTTAAGATAGATAGTTTAAGCTATTATTTTAAAAAATATTTCCAGAAAAAACAACCATACATTACAATAGCAAACTTAGTGCCGAACAGGTGTGGGACGGACCCCTTATTTCCTTGTAATATTTCGTAATGTGATGTTAGGAATCACAAGCGAGGACGCTTGTGCTACTTATAGTAGGAAGTTTTTCAGGATGTGGAGCATGGTTTTGTTGTCTGGTTGGGTGTGTAGGGATTCTATGGCATTTCTTGCGTTGTCGACACCGAAGATTGGTGTGTGTTTGTGAATTAGTTTGGTGAGGAACTCGGAGGTGAATTCCGGGTGTGCCTGTAGGCCGAGCATGCGGTTATCGATAGAGAACATGGCGTGCGGGCAATGCTCAGCGGTGGCGAGGTTAATGGAGTTTTCAGGTAGTCTGGTGACCTGATCGCCGTGCGAGAAGAGCAGGTTCATTTTGTTGGGCAGCGGGATAGGGAACTTGTTCTGCTGGAAGGAGAGAGGTAGAGAGCCGAGCCCCCAGCCGGCGGCGGCTTTTTCGACTTTACCGCCGAGAGCCTGTCCGATCATTTGATGACCGAAGCAGATACCGATCATTTTTCTATCGCAATTATTGTAAGTGTCCTGAATGAAGTTACCGAGATCGTAGATCCATAGGTCGGTATCGTATGCGCCGTTGTATGAGCCCATGATGATATAGCCGTCGAAGTCTTTAACGGATGCTGGCAGATCACCTCTTTTGGTGTCGAAAAGTTCGAAATCGGGGTCGAAACCGATAGAGTTGAAGGCGTCAACCATCATATCACCGAATTCACCGAAGCCGTCGATTGTTTCTGAAACGTGTTCACAGTCCAGGATAGCGTAGTTAGTCATGTTTTTTTAAGTAAAAGGTAAAAAAAGGTTTAATAAAGGTTGTAAGGAAGCAAGGAAGAAAGGTTGTAAGGGGCGGATTCGGGCTTTGCCCGAGGCTAATTTATGTTTGTTTGACAACCTTTTTCTACTTATTTACGGTTTTTATTGTTTAGTTGGAGTAATAAGTAACAAGCAATAAGAAGTAAGCTGAGGTATCCGCGGGGGGGACCTGTTTAAAATTGCAGGTAGAGCCTGCAAGGGTTAAATAAAGTGTACAGTGTTTATGTGTGTATGGTCACTTATTTAGCTTATTATTTATTACTGAACAATTTTTTAAGGTTATTTTGTTGTTTAAAATTTCCTTAAAAAAGATTCTAGCAAAAAAAGTAATGTGAATATATGATAAATTTAAGTATTTTTATGAAAAAAGTGTAACCTTTATGGTGGTTATGCGTCTAAATAGTAACTGAGGAGATAAAGTAACAAGTAACAGGTAATAAGTAACAAGCTAGAGGATTCCGCTTTGGCGGATGCTATTTTAAAGCGTTGCGAATGGTACGCCCCAATTATTTGTAATTTATTGGTTAGAATACAGCTTAATACTCAGGCGGTTATTGTTAAAAGTATCTTGTGAACAGCAATATTTATTTCCGATGTGCATCGGGATAGGTTAGTATTCAGTCAGAAAATAAGTTTTTTTTGTATTTGGGATAGCATTAGTGGTGTCCTTAATAATAACAGCGAAAGTCAGCTATGAAGAAAAAGATCGTAATTCTTATCGTATTGTCGGTGATCTCACTGATAGTGGTAAATTATATCAAGAGTCAGTCGGTGCAGTCTGATGTATCGACAATGGTTCGAGTGCAGAAGCCGGAGGTTGGTGAGCTGGTGGAGTCGATTCAGGCACCGGGCGAGATCAAGCCGCTGGTAAAGGTAATGATAAGCGCGAAGGTAACGGGTAAGGTAATAGCGTTGCCGTATAAGGAAGGTGATGTGGTTGCGGGATCTGAATCTGGTGATGAGCCGTCGCTGCTGGTGCGTATAGATAGTAGTGATCTGGAGGCCGATCTGGACTCGGTTGAGGCACGGTATGAGAGTCAGAAGATACAGCTTGAGGTATCGCGTATAGAGATAGAGAACCGTAAGGCGAGTTTGAAGAATGCGGAAATAGCATTTGCCCAGGCCAAACGTGAGCTGGATCGTAATAGAGAGCTGCTCAAGACTCATGATGTAAAAGAGTCTGATGTAGAGAATATGGAAGATGAATATCGCAAGCAGGAGATCAATCTGCAATCGACGCGTAACTCAATATTAACATCGGAACTGAACCTGACTATCATGGAGAATAATCTGAAGATAGCTGAGGCCGATATAGCCAAGGCCAAAGATGCCTTGAAATATGCAGAGATCACCTCTCCGATGTCGGGAGTGGTGACACAGGTGTTTATAGAGGTGGGTGAGATCGTAACCGGAGCGACGAATTATACAGGAACGAAGATAATGGAAGTGGCTGATCTGTCGAATATGCTGATGGCGGCCCAGATCGATGAGGTTGATGTTGGTAAGGTTGCGGTAGGTCAGAGGGCGAAGGTGAAGATCCAGTCTTGGCCGGATGAGGATTTTACGGGGCTGGTAACCAGTAAATCGCTGGTGATGCAGGCAGGTCGGTCAGGAACGAAATATTGTGAAGTAGAGATATTGCTGGATAATAAAGACGGCAGGATAATTTCGGGTATGACGGCAGATGCAGAGATAGAGATAAAGGTGCATAAGGATGTAATGAAGCTGCCGAGTCAGGCGGTTTTGGGTAGGGAATGGGAGAATCTGCCTAAAGAGATCCGAGATGAAAGTGAAGAGCTGATCGATAAGGACCGGGCGTTTACACCAGTGGTTTATGGTGTGGTAGATGGTAAATCGAAGGTTATACCGGTTAAGATCGGGCCAAGCGATCTGTCAGATACGATAATAGAAGCAGGGCTTAGCGGAGACGAGGAAATTGTGATCGGGCCGTTCAAGGAGCTTGAGGCTATGTCGCACGATAAGGCGGTCAAGGTCGAAGAGGACGAAGATAAGGACGCTGACGCTGAAAAAGCTGATAAAGATACGGCGGATACAGAAGAAGAGTCGGCAGAGTCAGTTCAGGCGGAAGTAGAGTGATATGCTTATAGAACTGGAACAAATAGAACGACAGTATAAGATGGGTGACGAGATCGTCCATGCACTCGACAGGGTTGACCTGACGGTATCTGAAAATGAATATGTGGCGATCATGGGAGCCTCTGGCTCTGGTAAGAGTACGCTGATGAATATTCTGGGCTGTCTGGATAAGGCGACGGCGGGCAGCTATCGGCTAAACGATATAGAGACGACTGGTATGTCAGCATCTCAGCTGGCACGGGTGCGTAATCAGCAGATCGGATTTGTCTTTCAGACATTTGAGCTGCTACCGCGTTCAAGTGCATTGCAGAATGTTGAGATGCCGCTGATCTATTCATCGAAGTATCCATGGCGTAAGAGGCGGGAGATGGCCCAGGGAGCCCTGGAGCGGGTCGGATTAGGGGGCAGGGTAACGCATAAGCCCAACCAGATGTCGGGTGGCGAGCGTCAGCGAGTGGCGGTTGCGCGGGCATTGATCTGTTCGCCGAGTCTGATATTGGCCGATGAGCCGACGGGTAACCTTGATAGTAAGAATAGTGCCAGTATATTGGAGCTGTTCGATAATCTTCATAAGGAAGGGCAGACGATCGTGATAGTTACCCATGAAGAAGATGTGGCCCAGCATGCTGATCGGATATTGAGGATGCAGGATGGTAAGATAATATCAGACAGCAGCAGAAAGGGCGGGCAGTGGTAATGTTCATGTTTCGCGGGATATATCATTTCTGTGTGCTGGTGGTGCAGAGTATATTACTGGCTTTGAGCCAGATATGGTCGAATAAGGCCAGGTCGGTCTTGACGACGATCGGTATAATAATAGGTGTGGCCTCGGTGGCGGTGGTGATAGCGGCGCTGTCGGGTATGAAGGCGAAGGTACTGAAGGAATTTGAGCAGGTTGGCACTAATACGATATGGTGCGGGCCGAGGTGGCCAGATTCCGGGCCGCTGAAAGATGCGTCGTGGATGAGGATACGATTTAGTCCGGACGATTTTGAGGGGCTGCTGGATAAGTGTCCATCAATCGAGCGGTTTACTCCTCAGATGTGGCGTAGAGAGACGGTGAGCTTTAGCGATACCCAGCTGGAAGATGTGACGGTTAAGGGTGGGAACCCGAATCTGATCATAATCGAGAATCGTGAGCTGCTGCATGGTAGGGCGATATCGGTGATAGATGAGAGTCAGAAGCGAAATGTGTGCCTGATCAATGAGACATTGAGGAAGGATTTGAAGCTTCGTGAAGATTGTGAGCTGGATGTGATCGATGTGGGCGGGAAGTCGTTCAGTATTATCGGTGTGATGAAGGATAAGGCGTCGGTATTTGACGGAGGTGTGAGTAAGGAAGTATATCTGCCGTTTTCTACTTCGTGGAAGATATGGTCGCCGTGGATCGATATGGTCTTGCAGTGTAAGCGGCCGGAGCTGAGCCAGGAGGCCCAGGCCGAGGTTCGATTCTTTATGCGGAACGCGAAAAAGGTAAGGCCGGGTGACCCTGATCCGTTCCGGATCAATGCGGTTGAAGATGCTTTGAAGCAGTTTAATAAGATAGCGGTTATGGTGACATTGATCGCCAGCTGTGTGGTGGGTATATCACTGGTAGTAGGTGGTGTTGGTATAATGAATATTATGCTGGTATCGGTGTCGGAGCGAACACGAGAGATCGGTTTGCGGAAGGCGGTGGGGGCACGTCCGGCGGCGATAATGTTCCAGTTTTTGGTGGAGGCGGTGGTCTTGTGCCTGGTGGGCGGCTCGGTTGGTGTAGGGCTGGGCCAGCTGTTGACGATAGGGATTTCGAAGATACCGAACGCGCAGATGGAAGAGGCATTTATCCCGATGTGGGCTATTATGCTGTCGTTTGGCTTTTCGGCGTTTATAGGTGTGTTTTTCGGGCTGCTGCCAGCGGTTAAGGCGGCGAGGCTTGATCCTATTGTGGCGTTGAGGCATGAGTGATTTTGAAGAAGGTTGAAAGGAAGAAAGGTTGAAAGGGGCGGATAGACCGCTTTGCGGTAAGACCGGATTAATTATAGTAACAAGTTAAGGTGTCTGCGGGGCGGACTTTGATAACAGGGTCAGTAGGTTTTTGATTATGAGATATTTGTTTTTAATATGTTTTTTGTTTTTTGCGGGTTTGTTCTCTGGTTGTGTTGAGGATACGAATCTGACGAAATATGATAAGTATTATAATGTGTCTTTCGAGAAGGTAAGTCAGATCGAAAAGGTTGAGCTGCCGGAGGCGGAAGATCAGAGTTCTAAGAAGATAACAAGTGTAGTTAATGTTAATCCGGGAGATATAAATAAGCTTACTCTGGAAGATTGCCGGGTATTGGCATTGCAGAATAATCTGGAGATGCAGGTGCTGGCGTATAGGCCTCAGATAGCGAGAGAGTCTCTGAAATCGGCCCATGCGCGTTTTGAGCCATCGTTTATAGCAGGATTTTCATATGCGATGAATGATTATCCGGAAGAATATACAGAGACCAAGAATCTGGACTATTATGCCCAGCTGCAGATGCCGATGATAACTGGTGGTCGGTTGAGTTTTAATATGCCGTTGAGTAAGACAGAGACGCAGGGTACGTACTATTATAATGATGAATTTACTGGTCAGCTGGTGACGTTTGACTCGCAAAATACATATTATAACAGCAATGTCAGGATGCAGCTTAGCCAGCCTTTATTGCGTGGTGCGGGTACTGATGTTAATACTCATTCGATCCGATTGGCAAGTTATAATTTTAAGAGTAGTATGGCACAAGGTAAGTTAAGTGCGATGATGGTGATCAAGGGTGTAGAGACTGCGTATTGGAACTTGTACTATGCCCAGGAGGTGCTGAAGGTTCGGGAGATGGACTATGAACTGGCGAAAGCTCAATATGAGCGAACCAGGCGTATGCTTGAGCAAAACAAGGCGATGCAGATCGATCTGCTCAGGGCGGAAAGTACAATGTCTCAGAAGGAGGCGGGAATGGGTTCTGCGTACAGGAATCTGCGTATAACTCGCCGGGCGCTTAAGCAGGTGCTCAATGCTGAAGGGTTGGAGGTAGACTCAGATTCGATCGTTGAGGCGGTATCAGAGCCGGTAGCAGTAAAGTATGAACTGGATAAAGGGCCGCTGCTGGAATATGCGATGGAAAATCGTATGGAACTGCTAGACTATGAGCTTCAGCTGGCCAGTCAGGAGAGTACTCTAGATTTTGATAAGAATTCACTACTGCCGTATTTGTCGTTAGACTATACATATAGCTTCAGAGCGATGGGTTCAACTTTTTCTGGTACGATGGATATGCTGGACAATAGAGCGTTGAATGACCATAGAGTGGGTATGTCTTTGACAGTGCCTTTAGGAAATCGTGCGGCGAAAGCTGCCTATCGTGGTAGTTTGCTGGCTATGGAGCGGTTAAAGCTAAATAAGCAACAGCAAGAGATAACAATTAAGAATGATGTGCTGTCAGCTATCGAAGAGCTGGAAGCTGGCTGGAATGATATAGTAACCATGGATAATTCTGTTAAAATTGCCTTGAGAGCGTATGAGGCGGAACAGCGTCAATATGACCTGGGTGTGCAGAATTATACTGAATTGCTCCTTGCGAGGAATACTTATCTGGGTGCTATGCTGGAAAGATTGTCGTATCTGGTAAAGTATCAGAATTTGCAGGTAAATCTGTGTTATCAGGTTGGCGGGTTGAATGAGGCGGCCAGGTTGGGGATAGAGTAGAAAGTGAAAAGGTAAAAGGTAAAAGGTAAAAGGTTGTAGGTAGACCGCTTTGCGGTCAGGCTGGTTTTAATTTGAGTAAGAAGTAACAGGTAACAAGTAACAAGCTTAGGATTTTCGCTTTGTTCGAGACTTTTAAAAGTTTGTTTGAATGAGTGTTTTTAGAAAAGGCGAAGAAATTCGCTTTTTTTATTGATTAATACTTGGTTATTTGGCAAAATGGCCAAGTGTTGGATTTGATTGTTTTGCATTGATAAGGAACGAAATGTCTTTAGATAATGATTTTGAGAGAGAGTCGCAGGTGTTTAAGGCGTTGGCGCATCCGGCCAGGCTACAGATAGTGTCAGCTTTGGCAGATGGGCCGGTGTGTGTGAATGATCTTCGCGAAATAGTAGGAAGTGATGTATCTACAGTATCCAAGCATATTTCCGTTTTGAAGAATGCGGGGATAGTTAAGGGCGATAAGCGTGGTCAGAATGTCTATTATGAGATAGTTTTGACTTGTGTAATAGGTTTTATAAAATGTATAGATCTAAGGTTTGATGCAGCTGGCGGCGAATGTAGCTGTGTGGGCCAGGGAGAGTGATTGTGAAGATCCAGATATTAGGGACAGGATGTAAGAAGTGTTCGATGCTGGCTGATGCGGCCGAAGCGGCAGCGAAAGAGCTGGGAGCGGACTATGAGCTGGAGAAGGTGACAGACTTGAAGGCAATAATGGCTTTTGGAGTTATGACTACTCCGGCATTGGTAGTTGATGGGGAAGTTAAGCTGGTTGGCAAGGTTCCGACAGTTGATGAGCTTAAGAAGTATTTGTAATGGGTAAAAAGTTAAAGGTAAAAAAGTTAAAGGTTAAAGGTTAACTGGAAAAGGAAGGTGTTTTATGGCAGGTTGTGATTGTAGTTGTAATGCGGCTCCGAAGTTGATATTTGCTTGTAGTGGTGCGGCTGATGTTGGTGCTTTATCTGATCAGGCGGCACGTAGTATGACAGCACAGGGGGCAGGTAAGATGTTTTGCCTGGCTGGTATTGGCGGTCGTGTGCCGGGGATAATGAAGACAACAGAAGCGGCCAGTGATATACTGGCGATCGACGGCTGCGGGCTGAAATGCGTGGCAGAGAGTCTTAAGCAGGCAGGCTTTGATAATTTTAAGCATATGGTACTGACCGATATGGGCTATGAAAAGGGCGGTACAGAAGTGTGTAATGAAACAGTTGCCAAAGTAGCGGCGGCTGGAAGTGAGATGTTGAAATAGATAATTGCGGCATGCCGCAATAATAAGAAATAAGAAATAAGCTCAGGTTATGAATCCCGATGTGCATCGTGATTCAAAGCTAATTAATTTTTGAAGTATATCTATTTGTTATAGTAGTTTGAGTTGATATGCGGGCTTATTATTAACAGGAATTAGAAATTAGGAATTAGGGTATATGTCTAGTAAATTACGAGTTGTTATTATTGTGGCTTTTCTTGGTATTGCTGGAATTGTGATCGCTACCAAGGGGCCATGTGGATGTGGTGAAAAGGGTGCTGGGGGCTGTGGCAAGGCCGTTGAATGTACTGGCGGCAGCTGCGGCAGTGCAGGTGCGGGCGAGAAATGCGGTGATGGAGCAGGCTGCGGGTGTAAGGGCGAAGGAGAAAAGAGCTGCGAGAAAAAGGATTGCGTCTGTAAAGGTGAGGGAGAGCAATGCTGTCAAGGGCAGGATTGTGAGGCTTGTCCAGAAAGTGAAGCAGGCGAGTGTAAGCTGGAAGCTAAAGAAGAGGCGGTTGCAGCAGAAGAAGTGTCGCTGCCGACTATGTTAGAGCTAGGCTCAGAAAGTTGTGTGCCGTGCAAGGCTATGATGCCTATAGTGGAGAGTCTCCAGCAGGAATATTATGGTCAGATGAATGTAGAATTTCATGATGTATGGAAGGATAATTCCTGGGCTGAGAAATATCAATTGAAGGGGATACCGACCCAGATCTTTTTGGATAAAGACGGCAAAGAGATATTCCGTCATGTTGGCTTTTTTGCAAGAGAAGATATTCTAGCGAAGTGGGCAGAACTTGGCGTAGAACTGAAGGCGGAACCCAGATAATGGCAGAATTATTTGGGTGGTTAAGTCAGGCGGTAGAGGGCAGCTGGTTTATTGCGATTTTTGCCAGCTGTCTGTGGGGGATACTGAGTATAATACTCAGTCCCTGTCATTTGGGAGCGATCCCGCTGATAGTAGGGTTTATTGATGATCAGAAATGCAGTAGTGTTAGCCGGGCATTCTGGATATCAACAGCATTTTCGGTTGGTATACTGATCTCGGTAATGGCTATAGGTTTGATAACCGCGGTGGCTGGTCGTATGTTGGGTGATATCGGCTCGTGGGTGAACTATTTTGTTGCCGCGGTGTTCTTTGTGTTTGGCTTTCATCTAATGGATGTTATTGTTATACCTGTGCCGGGTAAGGCAAATGTGAATATGCAGAAAAGGGGTATATTTGCCTCATTTTTGATGGGTGTGGTCTTCGGTGTGGCGTTGGGGCCGTGTACGTTTGCATATATGGCACCTATGCTGGCGGTAACGTTTCACAGTTCTCAGAGCGATTGGGTTTATGGTTCAATACTCCTGACTGCATATGCGATCGGTCATTGTTCGGTAATTATCTTTGCCGGGACGTTTACAGAGGTTGTGCAGCGATATCTGAACTGGAGCGGTTCGAGTAAGGGGCCAGTGATAATGAAGCGAGTTTGCGGATTTCTGGTGCTGCTGGGCGGGTTGTGGATGTTGTATACTGCTCGGTGATCGCCGAGGGGCGTGTAAAAGGTAAAAAGTAAAAGGTGATCAGCACTGTTATGTTTGTGAAGTTGTGGTGTTGAGTGTTAAAATCCCTTCTTTTGGCTTGTAAAGCTGTCGGTTTCCATTTAAAATACTTTACCAAAAATATGTAGAAGCGGCCAGGAAGGCTGTTCTATGGTGCATTTAGATTGCACTATAATAACTTATGGATGAGGTATAAGAGTTATGGCAGATGCCATAAAATATCATTTTATAGGAATCGGCGGCTGCGGTATGAGCGGCTTGGCGATGGTCTTTCACCAGCATGGCCATATAGTCAGCGGCAGCGATATGATGTCCTCAGAGGTAGTAGAACTTCTGGGCAGGAAGAATATCCCGGTTTCGATAGGCCATAGCCCAGAGGCAGTTCCGGCAGATTGCGATTATGTGATCATAACCGCAGCAATTCCAGAGACTAATGTAGAGTTAATGCATGCGCGAGAGCTGGGTAAGCCGGTATTGAAATATGCTGAGGCATTAGGTCAGCTAAGTGGCACATTGAATACGGTTGCGATTGCCGGCACTCACGGAAAGAGTACTACCAGCGGCTGGGCGGCCTATGCGTTTAAGAATGCCGGCCTGGACCCTAGCTTTGTGATCGGAGCAGATGTATTGCAGCTGGGCAGCGGCAGTGGTGCTGGCAATGGTGAGCATCTGGTGGTAGAGTCATGTGAATATGACCGATCATTTTTGAAGTTAAGGCCTAAAATGGCGGCTATATTGAATATTGAGGCTGACCATCTGGACTATTATAAAGATGAAGCTGAGATCGTAGAGGCTTTTAGCGAATTTGCGAGATTATTAGGCAAAGACGGCTATCTAATTGCAAATGCAGAAGATAAGAACGTAATGCAGGTAGCAGATGAGCTGGAATGTGTGTGCGAGTTTTTCAGTGTAAGCGGCAAAGCCCATTGGCAGGCGTTAAATCTTGAATATGAAAATGGTTATGCCGTTTTCGATTTGACATATAAAGGCGAAAAACTGGGCAGGCCGAAGTTGGGTTTGCCGGGCGAGTTCAACGTTGCTAACTCTTTATCTGTAGCTGCTTTATGTTATAGGGCAGGAATGATTCCCGAGGCAATTTGTCAAAGCCTTGAGAATTTTGTTGGAGTAGGGCGTAGAATGAGTTATAAAGGTATGGCTCGCGGTATAACGGTGATGGACGATTATGCACATCATCCGACTGAGATCCGTGTAACGCTGTCAGCGATCCGTGCTGCATATAAACCGGATCGTCTGTGGTGTATATTTCAGCCTCACCAGCATAGCCGGACACGTTTTCTGCTGGATGAGTTTGCAGTTAGTTTCGGAAGAGCGGACTTTGTTCTGCTGCCGGATATATATTTTGTGAGAGATTCCCAGCATCTCAAGCGTGAAGTAAGCGCAGAACAGCTGGCAGAGAAGATTAATGCGTCAGGCGGCTCCGCGGAGTATCTGGCAGATTTTGAAACAATAATAGATCGGCTGAATGCAGATGCAAGGCCGGGCGACCTGATCGTAACGATGGGCGCAGGAAATATATGGGAAGTGGCAGATGAACTTATTTGCAGATTTGGACAAGATAGTTAAATTTGACGAGCCAATGGCGAATCATACATGGTATAAGCTAGGCGGCCCGGCGAAGTATTTTATAACGCCAGAGTCTAGAGAGCAGTTATTAGAGATAACGAAGCGATGCCATGAGAATGCAATAGATATTTACGTACTGGGCGGCGGCTCTAACCTGCTGATCGGTGATAGCGGCATAGATGGAGCTGTAATTTCGCTGGAGAACGACTGTTTTAAGCAGATCGAGATCGTCGGTGACCATGTTCGTGTTGGTGCGGGTGTGACTATGAGCGCTCTGCTGAGAGAGACGGCACGTCAGGGCTTGGGCGGTATGGAATGTATGGCTGGTATTCCGGGAACAGTGGGCGGAGCGTTGAAGATCAATGCCGGCGGTCGATTTGGCGATATTGGCGCGTTGACATATTCGGTCGACCTGATGGATTCGAGCGGTTACGAGTTTACCTGGGAAGAGAATGAGCTGTATTTCGGCTATCGTATGAGCAATATAACCGCCAGGTATATTCTGGGTGCAGAGCTGAAGCTGACGCCAGATGATCCGGAGCATATCGGTCAGATGATAAAAGAAGTGTGGATGCTGAAGAAGTCATCTCAGCCGATGGAAACACGTAATGCCGGTTGTGTGTTCAAGAACCCACGTGCAATGTCGGCAGGAGCCTTGATCGATAAGGCTGGTTTGAAAGGCACTCGTTCTGGCGGTGCGATAATAAGCGATCGTCATGCTAACTTTATTGTGGCAGAGTCAGGCGCTACCAGTCAGGACGTATTGAACCTGATCGATACAGTGAAAGAGCGTGTTGATGAGCGGTTTGGCGTAGAGCTTGAGCTAGAGCTGCAGGTTTGGAAATAAGCAGGTGATATGATAGGGAACTATCGGAGCCTGATAAGCGATAAGGAAAAGTAATAAAGATGTATAAAATTGTCGGTCGTGCAACTGTCGGCCTGAATATGGAATTATATGAAGTAGAGGCACCGCGGGTTGCGAAGTCTCGTCAATGCGGTCAGTTTGCAATTATCCGGCCGTTCGAGCATTCAGAGCGTATCCCGCTGACTATTGCGGCGGTCGATAAGGAAAAGGGCACGATCACCTTTATAGCTCAGATCGTAGGCAAGACGACCAAAGAGATGAGTACTATGGCGGTTGGCGATTATATGTGCGATGTTGCCGGGCCGCTGGGTGAGCCAAGTGAGATCATCAAATATCCTCAGGTAGAAGAAGGGCAAGAGCCGGTAGTGGTAGTAGTTGGCGGTGGTCTGGGTACTGCTGTTGTTTATCCGCAGGCGGTAGCTCTTAAGGATAGCGGGAACCGTATCGTGAGTATAGTTGGTGCCAGAAGTAAGGATCTGCTGCTGATGACCGATAAGCTCGGTGAGATAAGTGAGGAAGTTATCTGTACAACTAATGACGGTTCTGAAGGACGTCAGGGATTTGTGACAGATGCACTTAAGGACCTGATCGAAGAGCTCAAGGGTAAAGGGTCAGTTGTGGCGGTTTATACTGCGGGGCCGGTAATAATGATGAAGGCTGTTTGTGACCTTACCAGACCTTATGGAATAAAGACGATAGTATCATTGAACCCGATCATGGTTGATGGTACAGGTATGTGCGGCGGTTGTCGTGTGACAATAAGCGGTGAGACGAAGTTTGCCTGTGTTGACGGCCCGGAATTTGACGGTCATACAGTTGACTTTGACGAGCTTATGGCACGTCAGTCGACATATCGAGATAAAGAGAAGACGAAACTGGATAAGTATGAGCCGAAGCATAAATGCCGTTTGATGGAAAAGATGAAAAAAGATAAGAAGAATGGTTAGAGATTAGAGATTAGAAATTAGAGATTAGAATTTAGGATTTAGGAATTAGAAGTTAGGGCGAAGAAATAAGCGGATATTATGTCTGAAGAACTGAGTAAAAAAGAAAAGATGGCGATCGAGCCACAGCAGATGGCGGAGCGTCCAGGCGAAGAGCGCAGGCGGGATTTTGGCGAGGTTAACCTTGGCCTTACCGAAGAGCAGGCGGTACTGGAAGCGATGCGTTGTTTGCAGTGTAAGAACCCGCCTTGTGTATCTGATTGTCCGGTAAGTGTGAATATACCGGCTTTTATCAAGCTGGTAAGTGAACGTAAGTTTATCGAAGCAGCACAGCTTATCCGAGAGGATAATAGTTTGCCGGCGATCACGGGTCGAGTATGTCCGCAGGAGAAACAGTGTCAGAGCAGGTGTATTCGTGCTAAGATCGATAGTCCGGTGGCGATTGGCTGGCTGGAGCGATTTGCGGCAGATTACCTGGCACAGCACTTATGTGATATCGGGGTGTGCAAGGGTCGTGAGCAGTCTGAGAACGCAGTTAAGGTTGCAGTGGTTGGTTCAGGGCCGGCTGGTCTGGCCTGTGCGGGAGAGCTGGGGAGATTAGGCTATCGGGTGACAGTATTCGAGGCATTCCATAAGGCTGGCGGTGTGCTGGTTTATGGTATCCCAGAGTTTCGTCTGCCAAATGATATAGTAGAGCGAGAAGTACATCAGCTGCGAGCTATGGGCGTGACATTTGAGACAAATGTTATTGTTGGCCGTACTGTTAAGATCAAGGAGTTGATGGAAGAAGAAGATTTCCAGGCGGTATTTATCGCTAATGGTGCCGGGCTGCCAAGCTTTATGGGTATACCGGGTGAGAATCTTAAGGGCGTCTATTCTGCGAATGAATATCTGACCAGATCTAATCTTATGGGCGCGTATGATCGTAATGCAGATACTCCGATAACATCAGGTCATAAGGTCTGTGTCGTTGGCGGCGGCAATACGGCTATGGACGCTGTTCGTACCAGTATCAGACTGGGAGCGGAAGAAGGCCATCTGGTATATCGTCGAGATAGAGATCAGATGCCGGCTCGTGCTGAAGAGATCCATCATGCCGAGCAGGAAGGTGTTATCCTTGATATGCTAACCGGGCCGATAGAGGTTCTCAGCGACGATGACGGCTGGGTTTGTGGTCTTAAGTGTAATAAGATGCAGCTGGGCGAGCCAGACGCTTCGGGTCGTTGTAAGCCAGAGGTTATACCAGGTTCAGAGTTTGTTATCGAATGTGATCAGGTAATTATGGCGATCGGTATCAGGGCTAACCCGTTGCTGACAGCAGCTACACCTGAGCTGAACCTGAACGGACGAGGCTATATAGAAACTGACGATTCAGGTATGACGAGTATTCCGGGAGTTTTTGCCGGTGGCGATATTGTAAGGGGAGCGGCGACGGTTATCCTGGCGATGGGCGATGGCAAAGCGGCGGCGGCTCATATACATAATTATCTGAGCAGTAAAAAATAAAGGGCACCCATAAGCTTTTTTTGCCGGGTGTTCACAGGTGGCAGGTTCTGACAGGCGATTAACCTGTTCTGATAAAATGCGATAATATAAGCATCAGAGTGAGGAATATCAAATGGCGATCGAAAAAGTTGTAATAAAGTGTCCTTCGTGCAGTCAGATATATGAGCAGAAGGGTATCAGAGCCGGTCAGCTATTAAAATGCCGCTGCGGTTGTGAGTTTAATGTTGCAGGTGAGAACCTTGTAGCAGGCAGCTTTGCCGATGATCAGGCGTTAGACCTGAAATTAGCAGTGCCAATGGCAGCTCCTGCCAGCGGTCAAGAGAATGATATAGATATTCTGAAAGATCCTGTGCTGGCGGTAAAGAAGCTGGCAGAATTCAAGGAGCAGCTGCTAAGCGAGATATCCAAGACGATCATCGGTCAGGAGCAGGTGATAGAGCAACTGCTGACCGCATTTTTCGCAAGGGGGCATTGTCTGTTACTGGGTGTGCCGGGGCTGGCTAAGACTTTGATGGTTCATACTATGGCCCAGACGATGAGTTTGAATTTTCAGCGAATCCAGTTTACTCCCGATCTTATGCCTACCGATATAACCGGTACGAATATTCTGGAAGATGATCCGGCAACTGGTAAACGTCGTTTTGTATTTCATCGTGGTCCGGTCTTTACCAATATTCTGCTGGCAGATGAGATTAATAGGACACCGCCGAAGACTCAGGCGGCACTGCTGGAGGCGATGCAGGAGCAGCATGTGACGGCTGTAGGTCGGACATTTCCACTGCCAGATCCGTTTTGTGTACTGGCGACCCAGAATCCACTGGAGCAGGAAGGAACGTATCCATTGCCGGAAGCTCAGCTGGACAGGTTTTTGTTCCTGGTGAAGGTAGATTATCCGGAGCTGGACGAGGAACAGCAGATATTACTGTCAACCACGGGTTCGCTAACTACAGAGTCCAGGTCAATATTGGACGGTCGTTCGGTGGCGTTGTACCAGGAATTGGTGAGGAATGTGCCGGTGAGCGAGCATGTTGCGGGCTATGCGGCGCGGCTGGTTCGAGCAACGAGGCCACAGGATAAAGATTGTCCGGAAATGGTGAAGAAGTGGGTGAGGTACGGGTGTGGGCCGCGTGGCGGTCAGGCACTTATCCTGGCGGCGAAGGCTCATGCGGTATTGAACGGTAAGTTTACAATATCGTGTGCCGATATCAGGCGGTATGCTATGCCGGTGATGCGTCACAGGATGTTCCTTAACTTTGCCGCGATCGGAGAGGGTATAGAGCCGGATACTATTATTAGTAAGCTGCTGGATGTGGTGAGAGAATAGATTAGAAGTTAGGATTTAGAAGTTAGAAATTAGGATTTAGAAGTTAGAAGTTAGTCCCGATGTACATCGGGATAGGAATTAATTAGGGGTTATTGGAAGTATATTTTCATTCCGCATTTGCTGCATGTGAATTTTGCGGTGAAGGTATTTCCGTTGCGGTCGGTAAGAATCAGATCGTCTGCGTTTATCTCGGCGTTTGGGCCGGGGCACAGGTTTAATTCTTTTCGTATGCAATATCTGGTTTCCATAACCTGCTTACCAGTCATATTAAGTCCGCTTTCGGCGGCAGGTTCAAAGTTGATTATCCCGTGTTTGCGATAGAAAGCTGCTGCCTTTTCGTTGAGAATATTCCCCATATAGCTAAGGGTTGATTGAGGGTAGGGAATGGTCGAGCTTTGATCGTATTCATTGTGCTGGATAGGTCTGGCCGATAGTCGTTTAGCCATGAGTTTTTCGACCAGCTCTCTTCTAAGCTGGTTAAGGGTAGAGACGGGGAAGAACCATACCTGGCTGGTTTCCATTTTGAAGTTATTACAGGTGAAGATAGTATTGCCGAACCTGGTGAGCTGTTTAGCAATGTTTTCGGAGGCCGATTGCTGGTTTTTGGCCGGTTCCAGCTCGTTGAAGAGATCGACAGAGACATGACAGCCATCTTCATCAACAGCGGCGAGAGATACTCCGCCCTCGGTGTCGGAGAGAGTGAGAGAAATATCTATCTTTCTCTGGGCTGGCAGTTTTTCCAGCTCCTTATTGAATATATGGTCAAAGTTTCGGTATACTTCGGTGCCAACTTCGATATAGTCCATAGATTTTGGTGTTATGATATTGTCAGGTTCTACGTTATTGACGTATGTACCTTGCAGGATTCCGCGATTATCGAGGAAGCATATGCCGTCGCCGTTATGTAGAGAGGTATTAGAGTCTAGCTGGAAATTAACCGCTCCTATGCCGCTGACAGTTCCTATATGTTCACCGATAGCCTTGGGGGTATCGAGGGAAGCCATATGTTTCTGACGTCCGGTTATGCCGTAGTCGGTGAACCCTCGGCTGAAAGTCTTGGCGGGGTTGGGTTGGAAGTTTAGCGATACTTTGCCGGAAGAAGAGCTGGCGAGGCTGCGTTGTGATAGCAGACTATCGAGCAGCTGGCGGTAATAGCCAACGACATTTGCTACGTATCCGGCGGTTTTGAGTCTGCCTTCGATCTTGAAAGAGCTAACACCGGCATCGAGCAGTTCGGCGAGATATTCTGATAGGTTGAGGTCTTTCAGGCTGAGCAGGTATTTATCACGGCAGATAGTATTGCCGTCGGTGTCTTCGAGGGTGTATACCTGTCGGCAAGGCTGGGCGCATTCGCCCCGGTTGCCGCTGCGTCCTCCGACGGCATAGCTCATATAACATTGGCCACTCATACTCACACAGAGAGCCCCGTGAACGAAGCATTCGAGCTCGATGTTGGGTGCCGCCTGGTGGATAGCTTTAATCTCATCGAGAGATAGTTCGCGAGCGAGAATCGCCCGGCTGATACCGATATCCTGTAAGAACTTTACTCTTTCCGGGGTACTGTTGTGCATTTGAGTGCTGGAGATAATAGGTATATCGGGCAGTTTGAGTTCGAGCAGTCCCATGTCCTGTACAATTAGGCCGTCAACGTTAATATCTGCTAGATCGTATATGAGATTTTGTACAGAGTCAATTTCGTTATCGTAGATAATAGTATTTATAACGGCGTAAACGCGAGCGTAATATTGATGTGCAAATTCGACGGCAGCTTTTATCTCTGCGATATCATTGCCGGCTGCCTTACGGGCACTGAACTGGCTGGCACCGATATAGACGGCATCGGCACCGCAGGTAACAGCGGCAATAGCAGTTTCGGCGTTGCGGGCGGGTGCGAGCAGTTCGATTGTTTTTTTATTTGATCTCATATGAGTGCGTAAATCTATGTGTATTATTTATTTCAAAAGCGATAGCTGGCTAGTTGTCATTATTTTTTCGGGTCACTCTTTGATATACGGTCGATCAGCTCTTGAAGTTTGGAATTAAATTCTTCACTGTTAGTGAGCATGATAAAATGACCTGAATTTTTAATAAACAGAGGAGGGTTATAGTTTGGGAATACGGAGGCATTTCCCTCGACATTGGTGGGCCAGAGTTCGGAGTTTATACAGTATAGCGGGGTAGTTGTTTTAGCGGCAGCGTCTTTTGCTTTGCCACTGGTATAATATTGGAAATAGTTTGCCAGGGTATTAACGGCGATCCTGGGTGTGCTGGCAGACATCTGGTAAATTATTTTTTCTTTGAGCTGCTGGTCGTCGTTTTCACCGAACATGCTGGAGACGAAATTATAGGCCCCAACCTTGAAATCACCGGCGAACATTTGCAGGAACTGGTCAGTTTGCTCTGTAGTTACGGTAGTTGCAAGGTCCTGTAGGGTATCAACACCGATAATAGCTTTTATCTTTTCATTTGGTGTTAAAGCGGCTTGCATGATAACTTCGCCGGCCATAGAATGGCCAATGAGAATAACCGGCGAGTCGATCTGTTGGAGCAGGGCATTTACGTCAGCGGCGAAGAGTTCGACAGAGTAGTTTTTTCTGGTGGTTTTACCTGAGAGTCCATGGCCTGCGAGGTCGATAGTAACGACTTGGTATTTGTCCTTGAAGCAGTTTACCTGTTTATTCCAGTATGTACTGTTACAGCTCCAGCCGTGAACGAAAACGAGGGTAATTGGGCCAGATCCGACGCTCTGGTAAAATATTGGTGTATTATCAGCTGAATAGACGATATTTCTGGTAGGTACGCTGCTGACGGTGCAGCTAGCACAAAAAATAACAGTCAGACTGTATATTATTGCGATTTGTATTGTATGTAAAATTTTATTCATTTTGTTATAACCACTTTTTAATTGTAAAAAGTGAAAGGTTAAAGGTAAAAAGTGTAGAATGCCGTTTTGTTACAATTATTTTGAGACGGCATTAAACATTTTTGGTATAATATATCCGGCAACAATAAATTACTTAATTATTCGTTAACAGCCAACGTGTTGGCGATAATGAGATCGTAATTACTATAACTGTACAGGTCGTTGGTAAAATTATCAATTTATTTCTATTTTTCCTGTTAACGAAACGGTTTTATGTGCGTCTTATTATGTGAAAGCGGATAAAAGCGATTAAAAATGTTTTGAACTGTTAAATAACTTAAGGCAACCTCTGTTATGAGGTCACCTTAATAGAATTATCGTTTATATAATTTCGGATTTGCTCAAGATAAAGATCGAATATGTCAAAAGCCTTGTCAATTGAACTGATGTGGAACATAGCCGGAGCTGCTGAGATATGCTCAGACCAGCAATGGGTGTTGTCTGCAATGAGCAAACACGGCAGTCAGCTGGTGCAGGTTTTGTGGCGAATATTGGGTAATGAAAGTGATCTTTGCGATGCATATCAGGAGACATTTTTAAAACTTGCAGGAATGAGCCAGAGCCCAGAGCCGGATAAGATAAGGGCATATCTGTTTAGAACGGCATCTAATGCTGCGATCGACATATTGCGTAAGAGGCGTAGTCGCCAGAGGTTACACGAGAATCTATCACGTACTATGGTTAAGGAGTATGAGCCAGAGAGTAATTATTTTGATATGTCGCATCTGGCAGAGTCGCTACGAAGTCAGTTGAGCCGATTGCCTGATAATCTTCAGCAGGTAGTAATGTTGAGGGATCTGGGCGATATGTCGTACCGGCAGGTGGCAGAGGTATTAGGTATAACAGCTGAGACAGCAAGAGTTTACAGAAGGCGAGCGATAATAATGCTCGCAGAGATGATGGAGGGCGGAGATTAAAGAAGCGGTTTTACTGCTGATTTAGTGCCCGAAAGCCAGGTAAAGAAAATGTTAACTAAAATAAAAACAATCTGGAATCGCCTTAGAGGTCGTGGTATTAGCGATCTGCCAGATCTTCCGATCGAACTGGAAGGGTCACTGGGGCATCGCAGGGTCAGCCTGGCATTGGATATGATGAAATATCAATGTCATGATCTGGAGCTGAACGCTCGAGCGAACCAGGGTTTTATAGAGAATTTCCGGCTGAAGCTTCGCGATACGGCCCGGGCCAGGAAGCTATGTGCGATGCGTCCTGATCTGCCGTTATGGAAGAGAGCGTATTATTATAACAGCTGGATGATCAATCTGGCGGCTTGTATACTGTTGGTTATGCTGGGCAAGGTGAACTTTAGTAGTCTCTCAGGTAAGAGTGTGACGTATAGTCAGGATAAAGTGTACAGTATTTATGCCAAGCAGTGTGACGGTGATAGTGAGCTGCTGGATGTATTTTCAGAGATGAGGAAAGATCATGGCCGGTCCGATGTATAATGTGAATGCAGTTGAGCTGGTAGATGAAATCCTCCACAAGGCCGGCGAGATAAAGGCCACCGACATACATTTTGAGCCAGGTCAGAAAGAGCTGGTGGTGAAGTTTCGTCTGGACGGGGTCTTGCAGGAATATACACGTTTTCCATCGGCATTTTCAGAAAATATAGTTACTCGTCTGAAGGTTATGGCGTCTTTACTGACTTATCGTAACGATATCCCTCAGGAAGGTCGAATTGAGATCGACTATGATGCACCGGGAATAATAGAGCAGCGAATATCTACCTTTCCTACAATCCACGGCCAGCGAGCAGTTGTAAGGCTGTTTTACTGTGATGCGGGGCTGGATGAGCTATGTGAGCTTGGCTTGCCAGAGACAATATCTACGGCATTGGAGCGAATCGCTTCGGGGCCGCAGGGGGTTTTGCTTTTGACGGGGCCAGCCGGCAGCGGAAAGACGACAACACTGGCGGCGATATTGAGGTATATACAGGGGCGGTTTCCGGGTAAGAGTATAGTTTCACTGGAAGATCCGGTCGAGCGTCATATAGATGGTATAACCCAGGTTCAGATCTCAGCTAATAGCGAGCTGACGTTTCCGATAGCACTGCGGTCACTGCTCAGGCAGGACCCACAGATACTCATGGTAGGTGAGATCCGGGATAGTGAGACTGCAAAGATCGTAATTGAGGCCGGGCTAAGCGGGCATTTACTGATGTCGACGATGCATAGCGGTTCGCCGGCGGGAGCATTTTTGCGGCTGTTGGAGATGGGTATAGAGCCATATCAGCTGACATCGGCGGTGCAGGCGGTATTGAATCAGCGGTTGTATCGCAGGTTGTGTGAAGATTGTCGAGTGAGTGATGGAAAGGGCGGTTATACGGCGGTTGGCTGTGAGAGCTGTATGGGTACCGGCTATAAGGGCCGGGCACTGGCGGCAGAGCTGGTGGAGATGGATCATGACCTTAGACAGGTTATTTTGGCGAGGTCGGATATCGATACTATGCAAAGGCTGCTGGCGGATAGAGGGCATGTGACCATGGCACAGAATGCCCAGAAGCTGGTTTATGATGGGATAACGGCGGCGGTAGAGATCGAGTAAATAGTAATAACTCAAACT
Organism: Sedimentisphaerales bacterium; assembly: GCA_963667715.1. Classification (GTDB taxonomy): domain Bacteria; phylum Planctomycetota; class Phycisphaerae; order Sedimentisphaerales; family SM23-30; genus JAFGDI01. The sequence goes on from OY763926.1 coordinate 1,695,787, forward strand.
GACCGATGGTCAGTTTGAGAGAATTTAGTCCCGATGTGTATCGGGATAGCAATTAGCAATTAGTTGATTTTGGTCTCGATGTTTATCGGGGCTCGAAACTGTTTGATTTTTTATTACAGGTTATGCCTGTATTTCAATAGTTCGTAAATTTAACGGTATTACTTATTTATGGTACTTTAGTCTAAGTGTAACATCGTTTTCGCCACGAAAGCAATTATTAGATTACCTTAAGAATCAGATGGGGAATCCCCGTTTACAGGAAATGTTATTATGGCAATATTTAAATATCATGCATTGACCAGGAATGGTCAGCTAATGAAAGGATCGCTTGAGGCTTCAGATGAGGGTCAGGCCCGTAGTTTGCTGACTGATATGAATCTGGACGTACAGCTGATCGATATAGATAAAACACATACGACAGCGTCGGCAGTGAATCGCAGTGAGCTTCTGTTGTTTAATCAACAACTGGCATCACTGGCGGCATCTGGTATACCGCTGGAGAAAGGGATACGTCAGATAGCGTCAGAAGTGGCGGGCAGGCCGATACGGAAACTGCTGGAGGAGATTGCGGACGATCTGGAAAAAGGTGAGCCGGTCGAGCAGGTATTTGAGAAGCGAAAGAGCCGCTTTCCGCTATTGTATGGCAAGATAATGAAAGCTGGTATTGTTAGCGGGCGGCTGAGTGAGATGCTGGTAAGTCTGAATAAGCATCTGGTGACAGCAACGCAGATGCGGCAGGCGATAATCGAAGCGATAACCTATCCGCTGGTGATATTTTTTGTGGCAGCGATAATAATAACCGGTATTGTTACGTTCATAATACCATCATTTGGCGTAATGTATGCAGATATGGGTTCTGATCTTCCTGCTATTACCGAATTTTTATTAATGTGGCCGGAGTTTATTGGATACTTCTGGCTGGTACTGTTTCTTACGGTTGGCGGTAGTTATATAATACATTTGTACAGTTTGCGAAGCTTTTCGATGCGGGTCGCACTGGAAGGTGTATATAGCAAGATACCATTTTTAGGCAGAATGTACTTTTATAATGGTTTGAGCAGGTTGGCTGATAATCTTGGTCTACTTATCAATAGTGGTTCTGATATACCAGAGGCGTTGGAGATGGCGGCGGAGACGACTGGTCGTCAGTCGCTGATAAAAGAGTGTAATAAAATATCAAGTCGTATTCGACATGGTGAGAACCTGGTGGAGGCAACTCAGGATTGTACAGTTATCCCTGGATTGTTTATGTATTCAGCGCAGCTGGGAATACAGAGAAATGAGCTGGTGGATAATATGTACAGTATAAGTGAGATGTATCGCCAGCAGACAAAGATAGCCAGCGGGCGATTAGCAAGTGTACTTACCCCGGTTATGATCGTATGTCTGGGGGGCAGTATAGCTGTGGTTGTGCTTGCATTGTTTTTACCGATGGTGAAGATGATAGAGGATCTTTGTTAGGGTTGAATGTAGGTTGAAAGGGGCGGTTTCGCCCTATGGGCGAGGCTGATTAAAAGTTATTTATGATTTGGCTGTGATGTTAACTGAATATGAAGAACCTGTTTTGAGGTTGATAAGATGTTGTGTGATACAATAATAATAGTCGAGCTGATAGTGTCAATAGCTATAATAATATTGATGCTTAAGCGTAAGCTGATGGTAAGTATTATTTTGTTTGTCGCTATTTTATTTATTAATAATTATTACAGCAATGTTATGCCGGGCTGTTATAATGGTGAATTTGCGTTGGCTGTGCTTACGATAATATCAGCTTTGTCGTTTCTGGTAACTGCTATGGTAGTGTACAGACATAATGTGATTATGTGGATATTGATAAGTATATTCTTATTGCCGCTGCTGCTGGCGAGTGTATTGCTGGGCCCGTTTGGTATATTGTTTTATTCTTCGATAATAGCGGCCTGGATATCAGCGAGGAATAATGTAGAGTTTAATGTTCTGTCGGCGATAAGCAGTTCGCTTAAGCAGAATATGCCTTTGAATATTGCTTTGAGGCAGGCGACTGTTGGGCTGGGTGGAAAGTCGAGTAAAATATTGAATGGTATCTCAGATTGGCTTAGTCAGGGCTATAGCTTGAGCGATTCGTTAAAGAAGGTATATCGAAGATGTCCGGGTCGGATACTGTCACTGCTGGAGACAGCGGAAGATTCGGGTCAATTGCCCAGAGCTGCGATGTATCTGGAAAGGCAGATATATGATAAGCAGTGTTTTGGGAATTGGCGAAACTGGAACTTTCAGGATCTGTTTATGTATCCATTTATTATTGTTCTGGTATTGGTTTCGCTGTTACTATATATGGCCGTGTTTATTTTACCGATGCTAATGGCGATGTGCAGGGATATAGGTGGTGAACTGCCTCAGGTTACATTGCAATTACTCGGCTTTATAAAGTATTTATTCGATTATAGTATTCTGTTCTATGGTTTGTGGGTATTGATATTATTTATGCTGATGATGCGATTGTTTTATGTGAGGAGGCCGGATAATCCTGCGTTTCTGAGTCGGTTTGTCGATACGATAAAATGGTATTGTCCACTATTGCACTGGTTTGAGAAGACAGTGAGTTATGTTCGGATATTGGAATATTTACAGCTTGCCGAAGCGGGTGGCTTAACTATGGATAAGACGCTGGCGAACTGTCTAAAGCTTGACGTGAACCTGCATTTCAGACGCAGGTTGCAGAATTGGCATGTGCAGGTGCTGGCAGGGGTGCCGGTGTCAAAGGCGGCCAGAGAGGTGGGGATGAGCGAAGCTTTTGTCTGGGCGATCGACGGCGAGACAGGGCCGGGTAATGTGGGTGAGGCACTGGATATGCTGGAGAAGAATTATTCAGCGAATCTGGAATATCGTGCCAGTCTGTTGAAAGAATATCTGGCTCCGCTGGTGGTAATTATCTGCTCGGTTATGGTAGGCTTTGTAGTGTATGCGATGTTTCTCCCTATGGTGTATCTGATAGATGCAACTATGGGTATGATGTGAAAGAATTGGTAGAGTAAAATAATATGAAGAAGACAAATAATAATAAGGCGTATTTGCTGGCAGAGGCTTTTGTGGCCCTGGGGATACTGGGTGTTATGCTGGTAGTGTTTTCCCGGTTGGCGGCTAGTAGTAATATGGTTTCTAACCGGATGTTTGCCCGGCAAGCGTGTATGGCGGCGGCTTTAGGTCAGCTGGAGAGTATAGATAATACTGGTGAGCTGATCTCAGGCGAACAGGTTATAGAGCTGTGGCCGCGGGTGGAGATCAGAGTGGAAGAGGAGGCGGGAGCGGATAAATGGCAGGGGTTGACGAAATATACGGTTACGGCCAGATTCAAGGGTAGTGACCCGCAGATCGAGTCTGTGCAGAGCAGGTATATTTGTGCTAAACCATCGGATAGAGATGGAGGTATTGAAAATGAACAGAATTGAAGATGGATACGGCAGGCGAAATGGAGGATTTACGCTGGTAGAAGTATTGTGTTGTACTGGTTTGCTGGTAGTGGTTTTTAGCCTGGCGGCACCGATGTTCTTTACAGTGTGTAGAACGGTCCCGAAGATGAATGTGGCGGCAGGCGAGAGGAATGCGGCGGTTAAGCTGATAAGTGAATTGCAGATAGAGGCTGTTTCGGCGAATAGTGTTATGTTTGCTGATGGGGTGCTGACTATCTGTAATGGTTCAAATATGGTGACTGTTAGCAGTATTTATGATCCGGAAGAGAAGAAGACGATGGTCTGTTATGATAAAGGAGATATAAAGCGTGAGATAGAGCTTTGTTATACCAGCTGTGAATTGCTGGATTGGATTGATAGCAGCGGACAGAAGAGGGCGGTAAATCTGCGGCTGGCTGATGATCATTATGTGCAGTCTGAGAACAGGTCGGAACATGTGCTGAATGTATTATTTTTTTTGAAGGGCGGTGAGAGTTATGCGGCTAAACAATAGTTCAAAAGGGTTTATGCTTATCTATATATTGCCGATTTTGGCATTGATGGTGTCGTCTATGCTGGTACTGTCATTTGTCGTTCAGTATAAGTATGCAGATAATAAGAGAATGGACAGGACGGTCGAGCAGGTGAATGATTTGGCTTCTGAGCGGAATCTGGCGAGGTACCTAGAGGGGCAGGTAGTGGAGGAAGGTGAAATTGAAGTTATTTTGGAGTAGGTGAGTGTGGTGCGAGAATTAGAATGGCAAGTAAGGACGTATGGACGTGTTGCCAAAAGAAAAGGTCAAAATTTTGTATAAAGGCAACCTCTAAAAATTCATTCCGGGCTACAAACGGTCTTGATTTTTCCTGATCTGCGTCACGAAAAACCATGTATATTCACCAATATGCCCGGTTCTTCGTTCCTTGTCAGTAAAAATCAATCCTCGTTTTCGCCACGAAAGCAATTATTAGAGGTCGCCTAAATTTAATTCTATAATTCTTTTTACATTTTGCAATGTAACACTAAGAATCACAAGTCCCGATGTGGTTCGGGACTTATGCTACTTAATTTGGGGTTGGATGTTGATTTTTCCGGTTTTCAAGAGTTTGAAGCTCTGGTATAATGCTCCATTTGTAATAAAACCGAGATAAATGCTGCGAAATAGCAGTTAAGTAGAATAAATGGAGTATAAAATGTTACTGAAGGTTAATAAGTCTGCATTGTCTGGCATAGCCCCTATGCCGGGATCGAAATCTCATACAATTCGTTGTGTTGCTATGGCGTCATTGGCGGATGGGGTAAGCAGGATATATTCTCCCCTGAACTCATCGGATACGATCTCAGCGGTCGAATCATACCGTGTTTTGGGTGCGAAAATTGATACCACAGGTGAATACTGGGAAGTAACAGGTTTTGGCGGCAGTCCGCAGATAAGCGGCGATAAGATCGATGTTGGTAATTCTGGAACGACCATGAGATTTGCTATCGGGTCAGCGGCACTTCTGGCGGAAGGTCAGGAGATCGTGCTGGATGGTGATGCTCAGATCCGCAGTCGTCCTCAGGGGCCGCTGCTGGAGGCTGTAAGTGAGCTGGGGGCAAAGGCAGAATCAGCGACCGGAGATGGTAAGCCGCCATTGACAGTAGGCGGCGGGATGAGCGGCGGTAAAGTTTCAATCGAGTGTAAGACCAGCCAGTATCTATCGAGTTTACTGTTTCATTGTCCGTTGCTGGCAAATGATAGTGAAATAACGGTTCCATTGCTCAATGAGAAGCCTTATGTGAAGATAACGATGGATTATCTAGACCGTCAGGGAGTGAGCTATACGGCGTCGGAGGATCTACAGCATTTTGAAATACCGGGTGGTCAGAGCTATAAGGCTATGGATTATCAGGTAGCGGCAGATTTTTCGTCTGCGACATTTTTCCTATGTGCGGGTGTGATCCTGGATGCAGATATAACGCTTACCGGTCTGGACTTTAATGATCCGCAGGGAGATAAGGCGGTTGTTGATATATTAAAGGATATGGGAGCAGATATAGATATAACAGAATCTGGTGTCAGGGTTCGCAGCTCTCAGCTCAATGGAATTGAGGTTGATATGAATTCGGTGCCAGATGCATTGCCGGCGTTAGCTGTGACGGCGTGTTTTGCCAGTGGCGAGACCCGGTTTGTGAACGTAGCCCAGGCGCGTCTGAAGGAAACTGATCGAATCGCGGTAATGGCGGCAGAGCTAAAGAAGCTGGGTGCTCATACTGAGGAGCTTCCAGATGGTCTGATAGTTCGTCCGGGTAAGCTTACGGCATCTGGTGAGCTTTGCGGTCACAGTGACCATCGTGTGGTAATGGCACTTTCACTGGCGGCAATGGCGTTGGAAGGTGAATCTGTGATCGATACTGCGGAGGCAATGGCTATTACATTTCCAAATTTTGTCGAATTGATGAGTTCATTAGGCGGTAAAATGGAGATGGTTAAGGAGTGATTGTTGGGCCTACCGAGTGGTTGTTTTTGTTTAATAAGTCTATCGTAAATATAATTTATGCTGATTATTCGTGTTGTATTGAATAAATAAGGGTAAATTTTGAGAAAGAGCGGTTAAAATAAGTAATTTGTGGAAACCGGGCAGTTTAAAATGCAGAATAATATTATGTGTGTATAATTTTGTAAGCTTTTGTGCTTTTAGCTGTTTAAGTCTTATCTTTGCAGTTTGTCAGCTATAATTAGTAAAGCTGTACTATCACAGAAGCGATCTTAAGTTAACTAACCGTAATAGAATTTTGTGAGTTTATGACGACTACCACTAATAATAAATCCAAAGAAAACACAGAGTACAGTCAGGTTGATTGTACGAATGTTAAGCTGCCAGATGGTCGGTTGGTTAACTCCGGACTTGGATTTACAAAATTAATGGTTTTATTAGCTGATAGCAATAGTGCATATCGAGTGGCGGCAATGGTTGCGTTAGTTGAGATGCGAGGCGATAAAGTAGCGAATCTAATAACAGCCCGTTTGAACGATTGTGCGGTAATAGTACGTGTCGAGGCCTGTCGTCAGATCGCCAAGTTGGGTATCAGGAAGGCCGTCCCACAGCTTTATGATTCATTGAACGATCGTCAGCCGTATGTCGTATGTGCGGCGGCTAAGGCATTGATGAGCTTCGGCGATGCGATGGGCTATGAGCAGGTATGTAAAGCGGTATTGAAAAAAGGGGCCCACCAGATGGAGGCTCTAGATTGTCTGAATCTATACCTTGAAGAGAAGCTTCCTGTAGACGAGAAAGGGCTGAAAACAGCGATCAAGATGCTTTCAGAGCCCAAGAAGATGAATATCTTCACAATTCATTGATGTTAATTTTCCTTATTGCCGTCTGAATTGATTGTGATTACAATAGTTACAGTATTGAATAAGAATTAACCTTTACTGTGATCTATTTTCTATGACGTCAACCGGCTACAAATATTTACCATCGAGACTGGCAGATAAGCTTCATTCGCTAGAGATAGCGATCCGTCGGCCTATGGACGGACATTTCCAGGGTAAGCACCATTCCCATTCATTCGGTTCCTCGGTCGAGTTTGCAGAGTATCGAGATTATGTGCCGGGCGATCCGGTAGGTCAGATCGATTGGCCGGTGTATGCTCGTACGGACCGCTATGTGATCCGTCAATATCATGAAGATGTTAGTATCCGCAGCTATATTATCCTGGATACCTCCGCGAGTATGCAATTTAAGCATAGCGGTATGATGAGTAAATTTGAGTATGGTTGTTTTCTGGCGGCGGGAATGGCGTATTTATTAACACGTCAGGGAGATTCTGTTTCGCTGTTAACGTCAAATGGCGAGAAGCTAGACTATACCGGTCCGGCGTGCAGTTTTGCCGGTTTGAAGCCAGTGTTGGAGAATCTGGAGAGTATAAATCCAGAGGGTAAGGTTGATATTGAGAATCTGCTGCATAAGACGGCAGATATAGCAAAGGGTCGGGGGCTGGTAATTGTGATCTCTGACCTGCTGGAAGATCCGGTGAAGGTTATTCGCGGGTTGAGCCATTTATATCATGACGGCAAGGAAGTGAGTATATTTCATACGCTTGATCCGGCGGAACTGTCGCTGCCAAAAGATTATACCAGTGACGGTATTTCGATGGCAAATGTGAAGTGTATGGAGACAGGTCATACTATGAACGTTGATCTGGCAGAGATACAGGATAGCTATGCTCATCAGGTTCATACATATCTCAATGAGCTTCGGCAGGGTATAATGAATTTGAAGGGGCGGTATGTGCTGGCCGATACCCGCAGGGATATATATGAAGTTTTACTGGAGAGGAGTAAGTAATGCTATTTTCATCTCCTTTCTTTCTGTATCTGCTTCCGGGTGCAATATTGCCGGTGATATTTCATTTTATCTTCAGACAGAAGAAGAAAAAGATCGTATATTCAACCTTGATGTTCTTTTACCGGACAGACCCCAAGATAGCGTCTCGGCATCGGCTGCGTCAGTTTCTGATCTTATTGTGCCGGGTGCTGGTATTATTCTTTTTGATAAGTGCATTGTGCCGGCCGGTAATCTTTACCGGTTCAGACGCTGGTAGTAATATGCCTGTAGTGGTAATAATAGATAACTCCGGGTCGATGGCTCGTCCGTCAGAGCTGGACGAGAGTAGGAGCTGTCTGGATATAGCACGCAGTTGTACGTCTAATTTGCTGGCTAATCTAACTGTGGGTCAGAAGGGTAGTGTGCTGGGGCTGGTAGGTGACCAGGAAATAAGTGGAGATGAGTTGAGTGTGTCACAAAGCTCAGCAACGGGTAATCTGCCGGGTGCTATTGTCAGGGCAGAAGAGCTGTTAGGTGATATTGGTGGCGTGATCCATATCTTTACCGATATGCAGAGAAATGAGATTGGTGGTGATGGGCGGTTAGCACTTGCTAACAATGTTGCAGTGCGTATTCACAGGATCAATCCGAAAGAGCCTGATTCTGCTAATGTTGCGATCAGCGATATTGTTATCCAGAATCCGCTGATATTGCCGGGGCATCCATGTCCAATCGAGGTGGTACTGGAAAATAACAGTAATTTTGAGGCGGCGGTGACGATAACGGTAGTGGATAGCTCCGGGGCGTTATTGTCGGCAGATGCGACTATTGGCAGTATGGCGGTACGAGCGGTGCCGTTTATATTGCCGGGTATGGCGACAGGTACTAATCCGGTGTCGGTGAGGGTAGCAGGAGATGGATTTGAGCCGGACAATACCGGATCGGCAGTAATAAAATGTGCAGAGCCGGTAGAAGTGCTTTTTGGCGGGTCACGGCGTGAGTTTGGCCTAATACCGCTGGCGTTGTCACCATTTGACAATCCGGAACTATGTGGGGTAAGGACGGTATTTCGGTCGTTGGAGAGGCTTTTGGAGTATTCTGGCGAGAATGAGAGTGTCATGGTAGTGCTTACCTATAAGGGCAGTTTGGAGTTGGAGGAGAAGTCTCCCGGCTGGCAGAATGGTTATGTTGAGACTGGCGGTAATATACTAATTGTGCCGTCGGTGAATGAGAAGGATAGTGTTGGCGGTAGCGTTTTTGATGGTATCAGTATAGGTGCGTTGGCCAGCGGGGTTAGTAGTGAGCTTGAGCCAGCGGGTGGCAATAGTCTGTTGTGGTACCGGATCTTCGGTAAAAATGATAAAAAGATAGACAAAGCGAGATGTAATAAGTATTTTCCGCTGACAGTTTCCGGGGGCGTGCAAGGATTACTGGATTGTGATGTTAAAACGGTACTGGCCCAGAAAGAGGTGGGTGCTGGTAATGTTTTTGTTTCAGGTTTGGCTTTTGATAAGAGCTGGAGCGAGCTGCCTGGTACGCCGTTGATGGTTGTGCTATTGCAGAATATGGTTACGATGCGGGGCGGAGAAGATGAGGCTGATAGTGATATTGTCAAGCTATCGGCGGGTATGAGACTGGAGGACGCGAGGCTGTCGGGAGAGGTGAGGGCGATTTCGATAGCAGGTACGAATTATGAGTATTCCGGGTCGGCGGGGGCGATGCCGGTATTTAGCGATAGTTCCGTGGTTCTGGTTGATGGCGAAAATGTGCAGCTTGCCGTTGCAGTTAGTGCCAGCAGTGTAGAAGGTGAGATGAACTATTTAGCGAGAGGGGTAAGGACGATAGAGTCGTTACCGATAGAATCCCATTCGCTAGATACAGTTAGTGATGAGGATGAATATAACCGTCCGCTGGCTTCGGTATTGCAGGGTCATATGATGTATAGCTGGTGTGTGCTGGCGGCTTTCTGTTTTTTGATATTTGAATCTCTGCTTGCTAACAGGGTGTATAGTTCGGGAGGGCGGAATTGATATACTGGAATAGTGAAAATCCACCTCTATTATTGCTGCTATTAGCAATTGTATTTGTATTTGTGGTCTTGTACTTATGGCGTGTATTTCGTCGCAGATACACTATGTTGAAAGCTGTACTATTATTTCTGCCGCGTGTGATATTACTACTCTTGTTATTTTTTGCTATATATGATCCGGTGCGGGTAACGGTCGGTGAGCCGGAGGAGCCTCTTAGGCTGGTGCTGGTATCTGACATATCATCTTCAATGGATATTGCAGATGGTGTGGAGGGCAGTAGAGTAGAGCGGGCAGAAACAATTAAAAAAGGGCTGCTGGAAGGTTTTGATAATTATGTAGATGTTTCGGAAGAATATTTTTCTGATATGCTTTATCAGGAGCGACCGGCTGAGGGGGGTGAGATACGCAATACCGATCTGGGCAAGGTTCTGGTGGATATGTGTGTAGATGAGACGGTGATGTCGTCAGAGGCAATAATAATGTTAACTGATGGCGGTGATCAGGTGGTAGATAGTGCGGTGGTACCGGGTAAGCCGCTGTATATTGTTGGTGTTGGTGCAGATGAAAATATGGTGCCGGACGCATCGATAGAAGAGATAGATTGCCCGGAGGTAGTTGACCTTGATAATGATATTGAGCTGGTATGTGAGCTGGGGTTCAGGAATTTTTCAGATAAGGCGGCAACTGCAGAGCTGGTTCTGGAGGAGAGTGTATTGGGGCAATGGCAGCAGTTGGCAGTAAAGCCAATTGATGTAAGCAGCGGCAGATCGAAAATGTCATTTCCAATAACGGATAATAACACGCCGGGAGTCAGGCGGTTTCGGGTAACTCTGGGCAGCGGCGTAGAGGAGCTGACCCTGTTGAATAATAGCCGTGAGTTGTCAATAGAGATACGAGATAAGATGTTGTCGGTACTTTATTATGCACATGAGCTGGGCTGGGAGTTTCGTTCATTACGTAAAGAGCTTGAGAGTGCGGCAAATATATCATTAACCGCATTGTTCAGGCTTATGCAGTCGGGGGCGAGCAGTCAGTTTATTGTGCAGAGTCAGGATACGGAGCTTACCAGTATGCTATCGGGCGGTTTTCCCGATGTTGGTGATCAGTTAGAGAAGTTTGACTGTATTGTAATTGATTCTATACCAGCAGAGAGCTGGAGCGTTTCGCAGGTAAGTGCTATAAAAGACTATGTGGAGGAAGGCGGAGCAGTTATTTTTCTGGGCGGTGAGCAGTCTTTTGCGGCGGGCGGATATTTACGTAATGACCTGTCACAGCTGATGCCGTTTGCCCTTGATACAACAGAGCGAGAGGTATTCAGGGCAGGTGAGTTTCCAGTTTCAGTGCCAGGTGGCGCTCGTGGAAACAGTATAGTATCGGGCATAGCAGAGAAGCTTGATACTGTAGCCAGGCCGGTAATCGAGAGTATTAATATAAGTGGTAAATTAAAAACCGCATCGATCGAGTTGCTGTCAGCTGGGTATGGCGATAAAACCGTTCCGCTGGTGGTTTTGGGCCGTTATGGCAAGGGGCGGGTTTTGACAGTATGTTCAAATACGTTTTGGAAGTGGTCGCGTGCTGGTGGAGTGCTGGGAGAGTGTTTTGGTCAGCTATGGCGTCAGTCGGTTCTGGCTGTTACAGATAGTGAAGAATCGGGACGGGTGTTGTCGGTTAAGTGGTCAAAGGATAGTTATAACCCTGGCGAAAAGGCGATGGCAATTGTCAATATCTCGTCTGGGTATATGCCGGGAGCGGTTCATCTGCGAGAGACAGTCTTAAAGAATGATAAAGAGTTTGAAAGCAGTATAAAACAGGCAGATGAGTCTGGTCAGGTGTATAATCTGGAATTTATGGTTAGTGATACCGGTTCATATTATGTGACAATGGACGCATTTTTGGCTGGTTCAGGAAGTGGTGAGCAGCTGCTGGAGAAATACAGCAAGGTTATCAGGTCCGGTAATCAAAATAATGAGGGAGCGTACCCCTGGGTAGATCATATTTTTCTGAACGATCTGGCGTCACGGAGTGGCGGTGCTTATTTCAGAGAGCATCAGGTAGAGACGCTTAAGCGGATGTTACAAGAGAAAGCTATGAGCAGGGCAGTTCAGAAAGAATCTCCGCTGGTTGCCGAGCGATATATCTTTCTGACTATATTTCTGATAGTTATCACATTTGAATGGTATATGCGAAGAAAGCTGAACTTGATATAATAGTGCCTTCAATCGTTTGCTAAACTTAGTTGTGCAATGAAAGGGTATTAATTAGATCTTGAAGGCCAGAATTTATCCCTGAGAAAAAGAATAGGTGTTTCGATAATCAGGCTTAGTAATATCCCAGCAGTAACACACGTTATAATTGAGGTTAATATGATAGTAATATTGTAATAGCTGTTCAAGTATTTTGTGATGTAAGGCGACAGGTATGTGTCAGTGTGACAGATTATTTCAACGTGCCATAGGTATATTGAATATGAATATATGCCAGCTTTAGCCAGTAAGTTTGTAGGGATTCTGATTATTGAAGATATATGTTGATTATTTATCTTGAAGAACAGAGAGCCGATAAGTACTAAAGAGCAGCTAGTCGTTAATGTGAGGTACTTTATAGTGTTAGTTAATGGAATATGGTCAAATGTAATATGTTTTAGCGAACCAGAAATAACTATGAAATACAATACTATTCCGATTGTTATTGTGATAATAGGATGTTTTCTAAAGATAGTTAGTTTTTCATAGTAATGTCTGAAGCAGTATTGAATGAAAACACCGGTGAATAATGCGTCAAATCTACAATGAGAAGTTATATATGTGTAGGATGCATTAGATTGCCAGAATTCAACATGGCAGTATCTGATAATAGCGCAAAAAATAGTAAAAATAATAAATAAGTTTGGTATAAATCTAAGAGATTTATTTTTATGATATAGATATACAATAAGGAATGGTAAAAGTATATAAAAGTGTTCTTCGACGGCAAGAGACCATGTGTGTTTCCAGGCATTATTTCCCAGGTAGTTGTTCAAAAACAAAAAGTTTGGTATGGCCAGATCGAAGCGATGTTTAAGGGTAGTAAGCCAGTCGCTATTTTTTTGATAGGCTTTTAGAGCAGGGTATAAAATTGAGAAAGCGAGGAATACGTAGTAAGGCGGATAAAGCTTTAGTCCTCTGCGTATGAGAAAGTTTTTTATATTTATTGTATTATATTTATCAATTTCATTAAATAGCAGATTGCTGATCAGATATCCGCTGAGTACGAAGAATAGTGTTACCCCGTATCCGCCCATATTGACTAAAGTACCCAATTGTATTTGATGTCGTAATACTGTATGAGTTATGATAACCATAACAGCGGCGATAATTCTAAGTATGTCTAAGTTGGGAACTCTTCTCATATAAACCGACAAAAAAAGTAAACTAATGTAATAATACATCTCGATTATACAAAAAATGAGTTGACAGAGCCACAATATATTAAAAATGATAAATAATATTGGTTGTATTAGGCAATAATATTTACGGGTAGGAAAGTTGTTAGCAGCAGTGCTCGATATTGGTTGGCATTTCGAGTGTTTCTGAGCGGTATATGCCGTTAACGAAAATATACTTTTCGACGGTTACAGAAATAATTACGCAATCGTCCATATCGAGGAAGCCGTACATTCCGGGGTGTTTGGCGAGAATAACTCTTCTATATGAACCATCGGGGTCAGCTTCAATTATGGTGGCTTTGCCAAGAGCGGTAACTGCTGTGGCTGAGTCGAAATTAATTGCATTGCCATTGCGATTATCTATGGTGAGCGAAACTCTGGGTTCGGCTTGCAGATTGCCGTATTTACAGGTTGACTTAAGAGTGGCGAAGTATATTTTGGTAAGATCGCTGCTAATGGCGAATCCGACGATATTGCCGTAAGGCTGGCCCTTGCAGCTGGTAGCCAGTACTGCAAGAGATTGTGAATTGCACAGATCTACTATTTTTTCTTTTGTTTCTGTAGCTGTCATTTAAGTATATCCCCATCATATTTAATAATACTACAGTTCAAGGCTGTACCAAAGAGGCTAAACAGCCAGCAATAGGTATAAGCCCTTATAATCGATATAATCGCTATATTGTCCCCAAACATTATATGGATGCAATTACATCCCCTTGATGCATAGGATGATATCGACAATCAGAGCTAATGCAGATAAGATGAAAATAGCCAGATAGTTGAAATTTTCTTTAGATTTTGTGATGGAATTCAGCAGATATTGCAGTACCTCTTTTTGGTCGTTGGAGAGACTCTGAGCATTTTTAACCGCTTCATGGAGCTGGAAGTCTTTAATAGCCCGCTTTCTACGCACAGAAATAAGGTATCTGTGTAAGAAGAAGGCGATATATCCGATAACGCCAAAATACCATACAGGTCTGGCGAAGGCTGGTGCAAGTTCGTAAAGAATCGTGATGGATCTGAATGCAATAGTGCATAAAATACCGAGAATGAATACGCCGTAAATAATTACCGGACTTTTAGTTTTGGGTAGATTTGCCATAAAGGTGTGGTTTGTGTGCTTCTTGTGTGTTTCAAATTTAAAAGTAACTGTAAATGGTATCGATTTTAGCCGATATCAATGATATATTTTAGTGTATAAAGTATTGAAATGTCAATCTTGCAAATTAAAATAGATAAGATATAATATAGGACTATTCGGTTTTTATGCCAGTGTATTAGAAAATAGTGCAAAGTTGGCAAAAAGTCGATCAGTAGTATAGGAAAAAGCATTTATGGCCCAGGTGGCCAGTAAATACGTGAAATGCTGAAGTTTGCATTGATAGTTGTTCGATTAAAGGATTTTTTATGGATTTTGTTGATTCTCATGCTCATTTAACATATGAACCATTTGATGGGCAAATCGATGTAATCCTTGAAAAGGCATCGCAGGCGGGAGTTAAGCAGATACTTACGATCGGTACCGACCTTATGGATAGCCTGAAGGCGGTTGCAATGGCCAAGGAATACGAGGGTATCGTGTTGGCGGCGATCGGGGTTCATCCGCATGAGGCGAAAGATTATAGTGCGGTTGACATACTGGATATGGGTCGGATAATTGAGGATGGCTCAGTAATAGCAGTTGGCGAGACGGGTCTGGATTATTACTACGACACTTCACCGCGAGATAAGCAGATCGAGATATTTCAGGCGCATTTAGAATTATCGCGTAAATATTCAATACCAGCGATCATTCACTGCCGTGATGCATTTGATGATTGTCTGGGAGTGTTGAAAGAGTTTGCTCCTGAGCCGAATCAGGTGGTATTCCATTGCTATAGCGGTGATCTGGAGACAACGAAGAAGGTGTTAGATCTGGGAGCACTTATCAGCTTTTCCGGTACACTGACCTTTAAGAATGCCCAGGATATTCAGGCTAGCGCCGGTTATGCTCCGCTTGACAGAGTTATGGTCGAAACAGACAGTCCGTATCTTAGCCCGGAGCCACATCGCAATATCAAGCCGAACGAACCTTCACTGGTAGTTCATACTGCTG
The DNA here is from genome assembly GCA_963667715.1 of Sedimentisphaerales bacterium. Taxonomy (GTDB): domain Bacteria; phylum Planctomycetota; class Phycisphaerae; order Sedimentisphaerales; family SM23-30; genus JAFGDI01. The sequence goes on from OY763926.1 coordinate 1,711,075, forward strand.
CCAAGCTTGCCGAGATCAAGCAGGTTGCTCTAGAAGAGGTAGCAGAGAAAACTACAGCAAACTTCAATAAGTATTTTCTTAAATCAAGCTAACAGCTATTTTTTATACCGGGATTATTATCGTGAAGGTACTTCCTTTTCCTGCGGTGCTGTTAACCGTTACATTTCCATTATGAACACGTGCAATATGTTTTACGATCGCCAGTCCCAGTCCGGTTCCGCCGAGTTTTCTGCTTCGGCTTTTATCAACCACATAGAAACGTTCAAACAGTCGGTCATGGTGATCAGATGGTATTCCGCAGCCGTTATCTCTGACGTTCAGGAATAATTCGTTATCATCTATATCAGTGAACAGGTCGATAGAGTCGTTTTCTGGGCTGTACTTGATCGCATTGTCGAGTAGGTTACTAACGGCCTGAATGAGAAGTGCTTTATTAGCACGAATGGAGAGATTATCTTCGCAATCTATGTTAACACTAATATTTCGTTCGGCGAGCCTGCTGTTAAACATTTCAGTTATATCATTTAGCATATCTGCTATATTTACATCATCGAAAGTAATTTCGTTGGCTGAGTTGTTATGCTCGAGCCGGGAAAGGCTGAGCAGGTCTTCTATGAGTGCGTGCATGCGCTCTGATTGACGGGCGATTATGTCGAGGAACTTAGCGGCCTGTTCCTTATCATCGATTGCTCCATCCTGCAAAGTTTCTACAAAGCCACGGATGGCAGTGATAGGTGTTTTGAGTTCATGTGAGACATTTGCGACGAATTCTTTTCTGAGATTTTCCAGTCTTTTCAGTCGGGTGATATCAGCTACCACGATGATCACGCCGGTCTCTTCGCCTTTTTGTTCGTATTTCGCACCATGGATGAGCAGATGTCTGTCTGTTTTACCAGGTACGGTGATTTCAGTTTCCGTTGAGAAGCTGCTTTGGAATGTATGCTGGACGAAATCGATCAGTTCTGCTTTTCTGATAACGACCGCTATGTCGTGTTTGAGTGCATTTTCAACGTCGATATTAAAAATGTCAGCGGCGGCATTATTTATGTTTATGAGCTGCCTGTTGCTATTGATCGCGAGCAAACCTTCTGACATATTGTTGAAAATAGCTTCAGTTTCATTTCTTTGCTCGACAATCGTTTTGATTCGGCTATCAAGCTGGCCGGCCATATCATTAAGTACGGTCGAGAGAGCGTTAAGCTCTTCGATCTCGCAGGCAGGTGCACGGCTGGTGAGATTGCCGCTGGCAAAATTACCGGCAACAGTACAAATTTTGGCAAGGGGTTTAGTGATCTTTGCCAGAATGACAATGCTGGATACTGCCATAATAATGATAGCAGCAATTACGCCGAGTGTGATCTTACTGAGAATATTATTGAATACTTTTTCTACAGAGAGCAGGGTGAGGCTGGTACGCAGGACGGCGAACTGGTGGTCACCGTGTTCGAGCCTGATAGCGACGTACATGGTATCAGCGTTTTCGGTACCACTGGGACGGGTACTGGTGCTTTTACCTTCGCGCAGGGCTCCGACAATCTCGACACGGTCCTTGTGTGAGGCCATATCACGTACACTTCTGTTAGATTCTGCTACAACTTTGCCGTCAGGTAAGATAACAGTTATTCTATTACCGGTTAGCTTACCCTGACTTTTACAATAGGTGTCAAGTTGTTCAAATTTCTTTTCGTTAAGGAAATTTGATACCGGTTCTTCCAGTACTCTGGCATAGGTAAAGAGTTCCTCACTTACCTGATTGTAGTAGAAATCACGTATAGCATTTATCGAGAAAGAAGCAAGAGCAAACAGTACAATAGCCGTCAGGATAAGTGACGGCATGTATAGCTGTAGAAATAATTTCTTTTTAACCATTATCTTCGATATCCTTAAGTCTATATCCAACACCTCTTACCGTTTCGATGTACTTTCCGCTTTTTCCGAGTTTTTTACGGAGCGATACGATCTGTACATCGACAGATCTGTCGGTAACCATATGGTCATTACCATGTACCGTGTCAACGAGCTGATATCGAGTAAAGACAATACCAGGTCTTTTGGCTAGTGCACATAATATACCAAATTCGGTATAAGTCAGGTCAACTTTTTTGGTGCCTGCGACGACTTCATGTTTCTGGGAATTTATTTCTATATTATGAACGGTAAGAATGTCGTCATTGATAGTTTTGGTCTTTTGACGGCTCAGGCTGCGTCGAATACGAGCGATAAGCACTTTTGGGCTGAAGGGTTTGGTGATATAGTCGTCCGCTCCAAGTTCGAGTCCAGTGACGATATCAGCTTCCTCGCTTTTGGCAGTAGCCATAATAATAGGTATATCCGAGGTTTTGTCGTCGTTTTTGAGCTTTCTGCATACTTCCAGGCCGTCGATGCCGGGGAGCATAAGGTCGAGTAAGATAAGATTAGGTCGAAGGGCGACGGCTTTCCCGATAGCATCTTCGCCGGTAAGAGCAGTTTCGATCCGATAATTTTCTTTTTTAAGATTATATGATACGAGCTCTAAAACATCTTCTTCATCATCAACAACCAGAATTAGTTCTTTTGCCATTTCCTTATCCTGTTTCCCCAAGAATTAAGTGCTTATGTATACACGATTTCCATATCATGTATTTTTAATAATAAATCAACAGTAAGAATAATAAAAGATAATTGTTAATATAATATTAACCTATTGTTAATATTGTATGCAGAAAATATTGGGGAATTGTTTACGGGCCTGGGTGTTGTAAGTGTGTGTTAATCAGGTGTTTAGATTGTGGTGGTTTAGTGTGTATTAAGGAAATATTAATGATATATTCATGAATTACTGAATAATTAACAGAATAAAGTAGGCGTTTAAACCAAAAAAACAGGCCGGTACCCTGACAGTACGGCCTGTTATTCTTAGCATTGACTTTTGTGAGCATATCATTCATCGACCACTCTTGCCAGACAACTGGAGAGAGGAGCGTTACCCCGAGCCGTAAAACAACTGCGGCCAAGTCACCGTTAGGTGAGCCGGATTTACGGGGAATGTCCGCAAAAGCCACCGACGCATGTATGCGGGAACAGACAGCTTATTTATTATTGTCTGTTTCTTCTAACATCTTGCGAAGATAGCTGTTTTCGCGACGAGTTGCTTCCAGATCAAACAACAAGTATTTAATGCTCAGTCTCAGGTAATCAAGCGAATCCTGTAAAGAAGATACGCTCTTTTTCAGCTGGGCGTGACGTTGTTTTGTTTCCTCTGCAAGTGATTCGAGCTTCTTTCTCTGAGAAGCTGGAAGTGTACCGATTTCCTTGACAAGTTCACCAAGTTTTTTTTGGAAAGTTGCTTCGTCCATGCTACTGCTCCTATGGCATATATAAAAATAGTAATTTTTGTTCTCTTGTATTCTCTTCCTGATTCCGATCAGGTAACCTCATGATTTTATTATACCAAATAAAACATATACGATGCAAAGCATTTTGAAATAAACTGGAATAAACTACTGTTAAATAAGGTGTTACGTGGTTAATGTATCATTTGTGACAGGTAGTGGGGTTATGCAGGTTGTAACGATTGTTGTTTTTAGGCAACGTTTGTTTAGTGGGCTGTAAACTGTATTATACTGCTATAAAAGGATTTATGAAAACCGTTTTTGCGACCGATAACAAACGTAGAATCTTATTGATGGGGTGAATGTGGTGTAATTATTTATAATATAATATATAAAAAAAGGGAGAAAAAATTAAAGTTCAAATAAAAAACTGATATCAGTGCTGTTAATTGTCGTTTCTGGTTGTACCAAGTTTTTACAATTCTTATAATTTTACGAGAGAAGTTGCAGTTTTAGTATGTCCAGATGGTGCGTAAAAAAAGGGGGATCAGCCCGAAAATTGAGCTGATCCCTACCTAAATTAACAATAGTTTGAAATCCTATTTAATAGTAATCTTTTCAGTTTTTGCCTGTCTGATATAAACCGGGCCCATTAAGCCTGAAGGAATAAGAGAATCGTCCTTGGACCAGTGGTTCCAGGTCTTGAAGGTCAGACGTTCTTTGACAGTGCGTGGAGTGTTATTTAAGATCCAGTCAGGCCACTGTTCCATATGGTCGCCGCTCCAGTTGTAGTCATCTGGATATTGTTCATCACCGATGAGGCGGTTTGGCCATAGGTTGGTGACGTGGATTTCTAGTTTGTTGTTACCTTTTTTAGCGGCTTTTGTGATATCGATTCTGTAAGGATTTCTCCAGGCAATGCCAACATTTTTGCCATTAAGGTAAACTTCAGCGATGCAGCCGACATTTCCGAGGTCAATTTCCAGCTTATCAGCGGTTTTGACAAACTCGGCAGGCAGTTTGAGCTGGGTTTTATAGACGGCAGTTCCAGAATAATAGCGTACACCCGGGTCGCTGTGCTGTGTCCATGAGATAAGCTTATCAAGCGATATCTGGTCAGGAGCACCCCAGCCATGAGTGAAATCTACAGTCCATTTATTGTTTAGAATGATCGGGTCGTCGATAGAATAGATAGATATCTTATTGTCTGCTCCGTCTGTAGTGTGTACTTTATAACTGCCATTATCCCAGGCGGTGAGTTTAAGGGTGTTTTTAGTGCCATTGGTTTCAGGGAGCCATCCTTGCGGTTTCCACTTAACAGCAGGCAGGGTCAGATATTGATTTTCCCTGAGCACTTTTGTTACTTCTTTGCCGTTAAGTTTGTAATGGAGATAGATATTCTTTGGCACTCCAAAAACCGGATCACTGCCGAACAGGTCATTTGAGAGCTGAATATCGAGCCTGTTATCAATTACAGAGTTTCTGATGATCTCGGTAACATCGATCACTTTAAAGTCGGGCAGAGTATTTATCAAGTCTGGTATTATGCCGTAGGCCGCTTTGGTGATCTTGAGCTTTAGGCCGGATTCGTTATTGGCCAAAGGAAGAGAGAGTGTCTGGCCTTCGTTCAGTCGGATACTATCGGTACTACTGCCGTATTGATATTCTACCAGAAGCTGCTTTGGTTCCATAGGTTTTGGGTCGCCGGCAATGTTATTTGAGACAGTGACGTTAAGAGTATTGTCTTTGATGAGTTGGTTTAGCTTATCAGTTACATCAACCATGCCATCGATATTGCCGTCTTTGACACCGTAGCCTGCGTCGAGAATTTCAAGCTTTTGCTTTGGAATGAGTTTATCGAGTTCCGAGCTGAGAGCGTCAATAGTGTTGTATGAAATAGAGTCGGCATGTATACTATTTTTCGCTGGCTTTTGGAAGATTACGAAAATAGATTCTGCCGGGCCCATGTTCAGGCTGATCTGAGTACCTCCGTCGACGTTTTTCCAGATAGGTGCCGGTACAGTTTCGCCGGTGAGCGGGTTCCACAGCTCAGGCTGATAACCACTCACGCGGAAGAACATATCCATGATTTCAGAGCTGTTATCGCTTTGATGTGATACGAAGTATATATCTGTGTCGGCAGTTTTACGATGTATGAATTCAAATGGCTCACTGGAATTTACAGTCATGCAGTCGCCAGGGATATTCATATCCTGCAATACTTGCAATGGAGTTTTGTCGGTAATGATCTTTGCCGAGTCTGAGCTGTCCCAGATAAGTTTTGCAGTTTCTTTAACTACCTTGTCGCACTGTGGATAATTTTTCAGGCTAGGCGAGAAATCGAAACGACCACCTATGATGGTTGCACCCTGATTGGCAAGTTTGAGCATTTTCTTTGCCAGTGCAGGGCGTATGTATTGTTCGTTTGGCATAACGAGTAAATGATATTGCATGCCGTTAGGGAGCGAGATAAGGCCATTTTTGACGGTTATTTTATCGAGCAGGTCAGAGCCGCAGATGTCGTAATCATAGCCATATTTCTTAAGTTCGGTATTTATAGATGTGCCGTTGTTCGGGCAGTTTTCACCAGCGAAGAAAAGTACATCAGCGACAAAGTTTCCTTGCTGGAGCAGGAACTGGCTTCTGGCAATATATTTCATCCATGGTTTGCTTTGAGTCCACCAGGTATTTGTTCTGCCGAAATGTGTTCCCCACTGGCCCATAGTCATGCCTGGAGCTTTGTCCATCCATGGCTGATGTGCATAGCAATGGAATATGTATCGGTTGACACCAGCGCACCATACTCTGTCGCCGAGCATCTTTAGTGAGCCGGGGTGGTTTTGCCATTTTCCGTTATGCGGGTCGGCGGTGAAAGATTCAGCACCGACATATTTCTGACCGTGAGTATGGGCAATACTCGATGCGAGTTTTACGCTATGGAAGAAGAAACCACCAACCCAGAATTCGCCCATAAGGATATCTGCTTTGGTACCGACCTGTAGAGATTCAAAGGGGCCGTCATAAGGTTCAACCGAGCAGAGAATACCGCGATCGTGGCATTTGTCAGCAAAGTGTTCATAGTAATTATCTTTGAACATATCGGCAATAGTTCTGCGATAGTCCCATAGGAAGCGTTCGGTATCATTAGAGCTATCAACGACACGTCCGGTTAAAGCGAGCAGGTATTTATCGAGCTTGTATCCGCAGCGGGTCTTGAACTCCTGCGGCATATTCTGAGTCCAGTTATTTAGTCCAACTTCGTAGCTGTCGATGAGGATATTGTTCAGTACTGGTCCAGCGAGTTTACCGATCCGGTCGAGAATAGGCTGAACACCTTTATCCCAGTGTAGGTCTACGGCAGCTTTGTTTAGTTTATCGCATTCGAGGCCCAGACCTGGGTTTGGTGCCGGGTGGTTAGTCTTGCCGGTAGAGGTGTGGCCGATACGAACTATAGTCCAGCTGCCTTTGGGTACATTCCAGTTGAGAGTGTTGTTGCTATCGAGTTTACTGGTAAGGTTGATAATGTTTTTGTGATCTATAATAGCATCGGCGGGTGTATCGACGATCTCCGGACCGATATTATACTGGAAGTTATAGAAACCGGCTTTACCGTTCCAGTTATTGATACGATATATATTGTCTTTTGGTGTTGGAAAGGCCAGGATGGCGATATCGCGATAGTAGCCAGCAACCACTTCTGGCATAGCAAGCTTGACAGATGAGACATTTTCATCGCCAGAAACAGCGGTATCGCACCATGTTAGCTTTTGCATAGACATTTCAGGTGTTATCCAGGGGCCGCCGCTGCAAGACCAGCCGGCACAGTTATGGAAACATAGCTCCATGCCCAGCCTTTTAGCTTCTTTGACCGCGAATTCGATCATGTCGAGCCATTCGGGGCTCATATAGTCTATTTTGCCGGCGGGGATATCAACACTGCCGGACTCTTCACCAACGTTGAAAATCTGGGCACCTCCGATACCAACATCAGTCATAGCTTCCAGGTCGGCTCTTATGCCTTCTTTGGTGATATTACCGTTAACCCAATGCCACCATGTGTGTGGTCTGGCACTGGCAGGCGGGTTCTGGAAGTTTTTCTCCAGTTGAGATTTGCCGTAGCTTACGCTTAAGAGTGGTAATAAAAGAAATACAAGCAGACTGATCCTGATCTTCATAGGTTCTCCTGTTCTTCTGAATAATAATTTACGATCTTCTGTTGCACAATTATGAAGTGATTATTGCAGATAGTCTAGTTTATTTCAATAGCTATTGCGTTGGTCGAGGCAGGGAAGAAAGAGGTAAAAAGTCACTGTGAAGTGTAAATAATCAGGTATTAGCTGATGTTTTGAAATATTAGCCTGGTTTGTTGCAGTATAGTGCTTGACTTGCTAGTTAAAAGAACAGGTTGGTGATGGAAAAAAATAAGTAAAATGGTGAAAAAAAAGTAACAATTGGTTTGTATGGTGTAGTGTTTTGTGTGGTTTTGGTAAGACTGTGGTGTGAATATGAAAATAGCGGCAAGTGCAATTAAAGGCATGTATAGGCTTTTTTGTTCCATTTTTGGTTGATTTTGGTATATTAATAGCTTGTGGTAGAAGTAGTAATAGCGTTAAGTGATTATGTATAAGTAAGTTGAGAAGATATGATATTTTCCTGTTCATTACAGACCGGTTCGAACGGTAATTGTTTTTATGTAGAGACCCCAGATGCGAGGCTGATCATTGATGCCGGGATAAGCGGCAAGCAGGCCCAGCAGCGTCTGGCAGATAAGAAGCGAGATATTTGGGATTCTGATGCGATCCTGATAACTCATGATCATATAGACCATTCAGGAAATGCCGGCGTATTTCAGCGTAAGATCCGCAAGCCTTTGTATATGACATTTGGCTCCTGGGGAGTGTGTGAGCCCAGGCTAGGTGTGCTTTATGATAGCCGGCAGTTTGAAAGCGGCGATAGTTTGAGGTTTAAGAGTACGCTGGTAGAGTCGGTTCCAACGCCTCATGACGGGGAAGATTCGGTTGCGTATATTATCAACTATGAAGGGAAAAGGTTGGGGATATTCACTGATCTAGGCTACTGCTTTGATGGTCTGGGCGATATAATTGGTACGCTGGACGGGATATATATTGAGAGTAATTACGACCCTGATATGCTAGCCAATGGGCCGTATCCTCCGGGTCTGCAGAAGCGTATCAGTGGCGATGGCGGTCATATCTCAAATGAGCAGGCGGCGACTTTGCTGAGAGATAATTGTGAGAGATTGCAATGGGCGGTTCTATCTCATTTGAGTGAGAAGAATAATTCTCCGGTAGTTGCATTATCGACAGCGAAAGAGATAGTAGGTGATAAGCTTGATATTATGGCGGCACCGAGACATGATTCTTTTAAGATGCTGGCGGTAGAGTAAAAACTGCTAATATGGGTATATACTTGTCAGGGCAATCGCATGATTTTTTTTAGACTGGATAACCGCCCGAATACGGGCTGGATTTTACGACAGATTGCTGCAAGATATGACAATTAGTAAATATGTATCAATTCCCCAATTGCGTGGGAATAATATTTAAAATAATCACTTCAATTATAATTTCGGGTGATAGCCCTGATATGGTTGTCATAACGTTTGATTTTTGGGTGTTTTGCAACTATAATAATCAGATTAAGTGCAGTTGTTTGTGATGTGTAAGAATCTCTTTCAGCTGTTTTTAATAAGCCGATATTATATTGTTTTAAGAGTTAGAAAGGGCGGAATATGAGAAAATTCAGACGTTTGACCGTTAATTTATGTGTTTTATTTGCAGTAGTTGCATGTGCGGGTTGTTTGTTTGGGCAGGAAGCCAAAGCACAAAAGAAATCCTGGACAATGGCTGTGATCCCAGATACTCAGTATTATGTCAGAAGTGACGATAATGCACCAGTATTAACCGAAATGACCAAATGGCTGGCAGATCATAAGGAAGAGCTTAATCTTCAGCTGATATTGCATGTTGGTGATATTGTCGATTATAATGAAACCAAGCAGTGGGTACATGCTAAAGAGAGTCTAAGTGTTTTTGATGGCAAGGTCCCGTATGTGCTGGCGGTTGGTAATCATGATCTGGGTAAGAACTCCAGCGATCGTTCAACTATGTTAAATGATTACTTTAAGATCTCGGATAATCCACTAAATGAGAAGATATTTGGCGGTTGTTTTGAAGAGGGGCATCTTGAGAATGCCTGGTATCATTTTCAGTATGGCGATAAGGATTATATAATCTTTTCGTTGGAGTTTGGCCCGAGAGATGAAGTGGTACAGTGGGCGGATAAGGTAGCCAAGGCCCATCCAGATCAGCGATTCATTATGGTGACTCATGAGTTTATTGATCAGGAGTCAACTCTGTTTAGCGATGATGGAATGGCTAGACATACCGTTCACGATACCAAGAACAGTCCATATGGCTATGGAGTGAGCAAGGTCGGTAGTGTTAATTGCGGTGTTGAGCTGTGGGATAATTTTGTATCAAAATATTCAAACTTTGAGTTTGTATTTAATGGCCATTATAAGGCATATGAAAAGACAGGTCCTAATCCAGGAGATGTAAAGGCTATCTGGGATAAGCTGGCGGTATCCTATCGTAAGGATAGCTATGATGACGGTCGTACAGTGCACCAGATGTTGTTTAACGGCCAATGGGCACCAAAGGGCGGTAATGGCTGGGTTCGATTACTTGAGTTTATGCCGGACGGCAAAACAGTACATGTAAAGACATATTCCCCTTATCTGGAACGCACTTTGGAAGATGGTTCCAAGGCCTGGGAGACAGGCAAAGATATGCAGTTTGATATAGAGCTAACCGAGAAGAAATAGCTTTTAAGGAGCGAGTGTCGAGTGGCAAGAAGCGAGTATTAAGAAATGAAAGAAAAAGACCTGTGAGAGATTGCAGGTCTTTTTTTTGCGAAATATTTTTTAATTTGTAATATTTTCCCCGCGGTTTCGACTAATAGTTCAGCTGGCAGTGGTTGTCGGCTGAAAGTTGTTAGCGAAACTTATTTAATAAGGAGAAATATTATGTTTAAGAAGTTATTTAAGTCAAGTGTGTTGTTGGGTTTAGGGATTTTTCTGGTGGCTGTTTTGTTATTTGGACCTGCTGCTGGCAACTTTTTCAGTAGTTCACTCAGGCATGTCCGTACTGAAGTTAATGACCGTATTCCAATAGAGTTTGAGCTCGAACGTGCCAAGAATATGCTGGAAGAGATCATTCCAGAGATGACAGCTAATATTCAGCTGATCTCGCAGGAAGAAGTTGAAATTGCGGCGTTGAAGGGCGAAATTGATAATAATATAAAGCCTTTGGCAATGGAACGCAGCCAGATAGAAAACATGAGCCAGCAGATGTGTGTTCAGAAAGCCGCGTATAGTGTTGGTGGTCATCAGTTTACCCGTCAGGAGCTAACCGAAGATCTGTCAAATCGCTTTGAACGTTATAAAGAGTGTGAAATGCTCCAGCAGAGCAGGGTGAAGATGCTTGAAACACGTCAGCGGGCCCTGGAAAATGCGATCAAGACTCTGGCAAGTACCCGTCAGAACAAACAGCTTTTAGAAAATAAGATAGCATCATTGGAAAGTCAGTATCGTCTGATCCAGGCATCATCGGTTGGTTCTGGCTATAGTATCGATAACAGCAGTATCTCCAAGAGCGAAAAGCTTATCAGCCAGATCAAGAAACGTCTGGACGTAGCAGAGCGAGTTTTGGCTAATAAAGGTAAGTTTTTAGATGAAAAACAGCCGGTAATGGCTAATAGCTCAGTAAATAGTGATGAGCTGGTAAGTCAGATCCAGGACTATTTTAATCCGACAGTGATCGAACGCAGTGAAGGACTAAAAGCTATGGCCGAAAATGATGGTAATTTGCAGAATGCAGTTGCCGGCCCACAGGACAGACTAAACTAATATTCGAAACCAGGTGATCATGGTGTGTGTGGTCGCCTGGTTTTTCAAATATCAGTACAGAAGGGGGCAAGTGTATAAAGGCAACCTCGAATAATTCATTCCGGGCTACAAACGGTCTTGATTTTTCCTGAGCTGCGTCACGAAAGCAATTGTTAGAGATTACCTAAAATTGGTTGTGCTTATTTATCAAAAACGCTAAAATTACTGTTGATAAGGGTTTAATCTTATTTTCTGGAGTTTATCAGTGTATCTTATCCAGCTTAGACAAGTGAAACAGGCTATTGCCGCAGGCGATCTCGACCGGGCATTTGAGCTGCTGCAGGATGAATATCTGTGTCAGCGTAAAGAAGCTCGAGATATGCTTAAAGAGATGGCGGATATTTACCTTGATCGTGCTGGTAAAGCGGGCGATCAGGGCCGATATGAAGATGCAGTGAAATTTTGCCAGCAGGCTGAAAAATGTATGCCCGGCTATGAACCGGCAGTCGAGCTGTTGGCTGATTATCAGAGTCAGATCCGTGCGAAAGCCGGTCAGGATCAGCAGCAGGCCGGCAAGGCAGCCCAGGTTAACGAAATGCTGGTAAAAGGCCAGTTGACAATGGCGATGAACGTTCTGGGCGAAAGCGGATTGCCAGGTGGCGAACTTCTCAGGCAGCAGGGAGAGTTGAGGCGAATGCAGATAGATAATATAGCAGGCAAGCTGGAAAGTGCATTAGGTGATAATGACCTGGATTTCTGTCTTGAGCTTTTGCATGATGTGTCACAGGGCGAGCGTATGGGCGATAGCCTGTCGTCGCTGGTGCGTAGAGTGCGAGAAATGATCTTTGCCCGGCTGCGAGAGGATTTTACAGCAGGTCGCCTTAGCCGTCTGGCGGTGGTAATAGAAAAAAGCCGTGCGGTAATATCAGATTCAATAGAATTTGCAGAATGGTATGATCATGTTCAGCAATATCAGCAGGCGAGAGTGAATATAGAACAGGGCGAATATCGCAAGGCATTGCAGCAGCTCAATCGCTTGAAGCTTTCCGCACCACAGGCCAGCTGGCTTGACGGCGTAGTGGCAAGTTTGAGCCGATTTGCAGATGTTCATGATGAGCTGTTTTCGTTATTGCCGGAGGTCGAGCCGGTTGCGGCCCCGTCGGTATATGTTTCTAATACCCCAGTGAAAAACGAGCCGGTTAAGGTCGGTTTAGCACGCGAAACGGAAAAAGCAACGCAGATCGATATTGACGGCGTAGGTTCGTTTCTGGTCTTTACCGGCGACTCTGTGCGGATAGGGCCGGTTAGCTCGGTGGAGAAGAAAGATATAGCGATAATAGCGTCGCCAGACTCACCATTATTGGAGATATATCGTGAAGAGGGCGATTATTTTGCTAAGAATATAGCTGGCGAAATTGAAGTAAACGGCAGGAAGCAGCGGGAAGCACTTTTGGCCAATGGCGATAAGATATCGGTATCTAACCGGTCGGTAGCGAAATTTGGCAGGGCTAATCCTGCCAGTGAGACGGCAGTGCTTGATATGACATCGGTGCGTATGCCTCAGTCTGATATAAAAGGTGTGGTACTGGCTGGCAGCGAAGTAATATTAGGGAGCAGCTCAGCGGCACATATTAAGTGTCGTGGAGCAAAGAAAGATATAGTTTTGAAGCTTAACTCTCGCGGCGGATTCAGCTGTGAGGGCGAGCAGGTTAGAGCTGGCAGCGGAATCCAGAAGGATGGTATAAGCTTGACAATAAGCTAGAGGCCGGAACAGGGCCTTGTGAATGAAATTCTGAGATATTTATCTCGTTTTCGAGCCAAATATCGAAAGTATACTTAATTCAGTATGTCACAGGAAGGCCCTTATTGGCGATTTCTGTGACTTGAAAAGTGCGAAAGATGACTATAGGAATCATAATATATTAACTGGGAAACGAAATGGATCAGTATTTATACAAACATGGCGACAGGCCTTTAGATGGATATACAGTTAAGCGTGCTGCCGGTCGCGGCGGTTTTGGCGAGGTGTATTATGCCGTTAGCGATGCCGGTCGTGAAGTTGCGTTAAAGGCTGTGCAGAGCTATGAGAATATTGAGCTGCGCGGCATTACCCAATGTATGAATCTCAAGAGTCCGTATCTGGTAAGTATATTTGATGTAAAGTATAATCAGCTCAAGAAGCCCTTTGTGCTGATGGAGTATGTTTCGGGGCCGTCACTTCGAGATATAATGGATGAGTCACCAAGTGGAATGGGTGAGCATAAGGCTGCCTTTTTCCTGAGAGAGATCGCCAAGGGGCTGAGCTATCTGCACGAATGTGGAATAGTACACCGTGACCTGAAGCCGGCAAATATTTTTTATGAGAACGGCTATGTCAAGATCGGTGATTATGGTCTGAGTAAGGCGATCAAGCAGGGTTATCATAGTAATCAGACGATAACAGTTGGTACGGTGCATTATATGGCCCCTGAGATCGGTGCTGGTAATTATGACTGCTCGATCGATATATATGCTCTGGGTTGTGTGCTATTTGAGATGTTGACCGGTAGTGTGCCGTTTTTTGGCAATTCACCGGGCGAGATCCTTATGAAGCATGTATCGGCGGAGCCTGATCTGTCAGGTATAGATGAGACCTTTGCGAGAGTAATCCGTAAGTCGCTGGCGAAAGATCCGAACCAGCGGTATCAGACCGTTCAGGAGATGGTGGAAGATGCCTTTGGTACTGAACATATCCGCAATAGTGTAAGCCAGTTCAGAGCTGATGATCTGTCGATAATTGCTGAGCGGGTAGCGAAAAAGGTTCAGGCTGAAGTGCCAGCAGTGGATCAGGTAAGAGTATCTCCAGAGCAGGAATATATTCAGCAGCCGGAGCTATCTTCAGTGGGCGACAGGGCGGAGCAGATATATGCTGATAGTGGTCATATAAGCCAATATCGCAGCTTTACGGCCAAGTGCAGTAAGTATGATAAGCAGGGTACGCTTTTCCGTGTCTTTTCGTCTTTATTGGCTATATTGGTAGTGACGTTTGCTTTTGGCTTTATCATATCCGGCAGGGCAATGGATAATGTAGGCATCTCCAGCGGCGATAAGCTATTGCTGGTGATATGTCTGTTCTTTATGCAGCTTGCCGGTCTGGCTAGTTTGAAAGTAAGCAGTCTGGTTCTGGGTGATATATCCGATAAGTCGGTGCGAGGCTTTTTGAGAGTGGCTTTTGCTATATTGGCGGCCAATCTTATCATGCTGCCGGGTTATCTGTTGGATAATCTGGATAGCTGGCTGCGTGTAATAGGTGTACCATCGTTGGGGCTAGTGGCCCTGGCGACTCTGGAGAAAGATAACTGGCTGTCGCCGCTGCGAAAAGAGCGATTCGGCTTGAAGAAGGCGGTAGTAGTTTCGTTTACAATCTTTATTATGAGTATGGTGGCCAGGCATGTGCCATTTATCAATTATCATATAGATAGTAATCTGCTGTTGTTTGCCTGTATGCTGGCAAGTGGAGTTGTGTTAGCTGGTCAGCTGGCATTTCCTTTTGTTGAAAAGCAGGACAGGGACGCTTTTGAAGCTGATAAGACAAATTATGTGACGGCAAATGATAAAAAGTATCATGCCGGTAATTTTATATATCAGCCGGGTTGGATAAGGCATGTATGGCTGTGTTTCAGCGGTTTGTTTGTTATGCTGGCAGTTATGTTTTTCCTTGGTGCGGCAAGTAATCGTGATCCATTCACCAGATCGTATTATGTGGGATTTTCTTTTGCTTCTATCGTGCCATGTATATGGTCAGCGATCAATAGCAGAAAACTGAGGCTGTATCGCAGTATATCAGCGAATTTAGTTAAACCGATCCTGCTGGTAATAGGATTGTTTTTTACGGTAGCAGGTTTTGTTTCTTTGGTAGGCGTAGGTCATGCTTCTGATGATCCATTGTCAATAGTAATTCCCGGTATGATCCTGTTTTGGGTGACATTGTGTATACCGGTAGGAGTTATGGAATATGGTGCCAGCAGTTTGGGGCTGTGGGATCATAGAGTAAATCAATCGAAGGAAAAGCATAGTCGGCACAGGAGCCAGCCGGGCTGGCTGAGACATACCTGGTTGAGTATCTTCGCCTTCTTTACTTTTCTGATGGTGCTACTATTCTTTGTTGCTGGTAATAGTTCCGGCCGCGTCTTTGATTATGCAATGTGCTGGGCACTGGCCTGTATAGCTCCGGCGATCTGGGCGTTGGCAATGTCGGCCAAAAGAAGAAGGTACCGCGGTGTGCCGGCCAATCTGGTCAAGCCATTGATACTTATAATTGCATTGTTCTTCTCTATGCTGGGCTTTTTGGGGCTGGCATCGACAGGTGAAGATGAATTTCTGGGTGCTATTATCCCGGGTATGATCGTGTTCTGGGTGGTATTATGTATACCATTTGCATCGAAGGAAGATGACTTTATTCCGCCATTTGGTAATATACCGCCTAAGAAACCAGCTAACGACCGAAACTTTTATGATAATAAAGCCCAGGCTCAAGCTGTTAATGCAGGAGCAGGAGCGGGAGCTGGCGGCAGAGAGGCCACAGCAGTCAGAGAAGCAGCGGAGCCGGTGTCGCCATTTAGTGATAGGGCAGGGATCGTATCGCAGAAGAAGCGTGTTTGGGCGGCCTTGTTATGTGCCTGTCCGATGTTTACGGGTGCGATAAAGCTACCATTGTTCGGTCTGCATAGATTTTATGTTGGCAGGGTTGGCAGTGGTATCGCGTGGTTCTTAACCTTTGGTTTGTTTGGTATCGGGCAGCTGATAGACTTTATAATGATCTTGACGGGCAGCTTTACTGATGTTGATGGATTACCGGTAACAGACTGGACAGAAACCGCGGTAAGAGCTAATAGCGGATATCCGCATAAGAAGGGGAGTTATATGAAAGATAATATGGCCGCTGATATAAAGGATTCTGTAAGCAGTGTTGTAGGTACGGTCAGAGAGGTTGCAGGCTCTGTGCGTGGAACGGTGAGTGAGATGAAGCAAAATATTAAAAAAGAAGATGTATTCAGTCGTGGTAAAGAAGATGATGTGAGGCACGATCCGGTAAGCGGTAATTCATATATAATATATCGCGAGCCATGGCGGCCGGTAGCGGCACTTTTAAGGCTTTTGGGTAATATACTGCTGTTTGTCGGCTTTACGCTGTTATCGCTGGCGGCGATTTCACTGCCATATCTGCTGGCGTCTATACCAGAGGTAGGCGATGAGATAACCAGAGAGCTGGGCTCATCATCGTGGATGCTGATATTAGACCGTATTCTGGGGCCAGGTGGCGTGGTCTTTACTATGCTGGGTGCTGGGCTTATCGTGATAGGTCGTCGACATAAAGGAGCTGCCCATGTGATAAGGGCAATAATTGGTATCGTACTTATGGCGATGAGTATAATGATCTTTGGCGATGGATTTAGTATAGAGCAGTTTGAGGCAGCAGTTGCTTCAGTAAGAGCTGGCAGTGACCCTATGCTGGTGGTGGAGAGATTTTTGGATTGTGCTGGTAAGGCAGATTTTATTCCATCGCTGATAGTAGGTTTATCAGGAGCTATAGTTGCGGCCTGGCCGGCCAAGCGTTCGGAGCCGAAGCTTATCTCGCAGGCAGAGCAGGCAGTGGGAGTATAGATTAGGAATTAGAATTTAGAGAGTTTAAGGGGACGGACCCCGTTTCGTTAGAAATAGCACTAGATGATAATCAGGATAGGATAAAGATGGTTTCTACATTACCTTTGGCGGGTATAATACTTATTGGTCTGGGCTTTATTGTTGCAATGCTGTTTAGTAAGAACAAAAGCCTGAAGCGGGTTTTTGTTGTGCTATTGGTAGTGGTGATGATACCTGTGTTTTTTATGTTTGTGGGGCGAACGCCGTATCCGGTCAGCTATGCTGAGGATAATGTTCAGCCAAAGGTGGCAAAAGCGATAGCATCTCCTCATGTTTCGCCGGTATGGCTGGAAGATATTGAGCTGGATTTTCAGGTGGATACGTATAGTTCTGCACGTCTGGCGGCAACAGCATTGATCATGGATGCAATACATAGCGGTGAGCTGGCTAAGGCGATGAGCTCGGTTGATAAATGTGAAAATATATATATGTATCTTGACTGTCCGGTAGATGTCGAGCTGACAGCAGATGAGATGCAGCAGCTGGCGGAAGTGATTAAGAGCGAGATGTCCGCAGTTGCTATTAACGTTAGTGTTATATCAAACAAGCAGGTAAAAGATAAAAGGTCGCAGGATCCGGATGCGATGTTTATAGCGATAGATACTAATGGACATAGCAGGGGAGCGGGTTTATATGTTGTGTTGTATAATGCCGATCTGATCTGCAATATTAGTTGTGGTACATATTCTAATATTGATTCCAGGAGGTTTTCGCAGGCGAACTGGATGGTGAACTATGTTGGTTTCTGTCGGAATTTAAAGGCGTCAATGGTAGTTGTTACCGGGTGCTCGCAGCAGAGCTGTCCGGATATGGATATCGCCCGTCAGCAGGCAATACAAGATCTGGCGGTTAAACTTAATGCTGCGGTAGGTGAAGGGGCGGGATTTACCGCGGTGGATCTTAGGGAGATGGATGTTGTGCAGGATGTGTTTCTGCAGGAGTTGAAAGGGACGGCCGGTAGTGTATTTCGGGCCAGAGCCGTTGCTGTAAAGGAGCTTTCCTACTTGCGTGAAAAAGCCAGGGGTAAGCAGAAGATAACAGCAAAGCAGGCGGTAGTGAAGCAGGAAGTGCGTATGTCGTCGCTAATGGAGATGATATATAATTTTGCCGGGTTGCTTATGGCTTTAGTTGGCTGTTATTTCATCTGCGATTTTGTTACTAAAGGGTATTATAAGGGCAGGATAGTTATAACATTGATAGTAGTCTTGGTTGTTGGGGTGATCGCGATGGTTAAGTTGTTGGGGTGATTGCGAGTAATAAGAAATAAGAAAAAAGAAATAAGCTAATGTGTCCGCCGGGGGCGGACGCTATTTTTAAGCGAAGCGGATAGGGTGGCTGGTATTCGCTTGATGATTATTTCTTTGGGGACGATGTTTTTTGTGAGGTTGGGAGACGCAATATTTTGCGTCTCTACGGGCAGGCTTTTATTGGCTGCCATTGACACTCCATCCAGTTTGCGGCTATTATTGCCAGATCGTTGATATCAACTGCGCAATCGCTGTTTAGGTCGCCAGCGGGTGGAGTGGGGCATGTTGGTACAATAGTTTTGAATGTTAGTAATGGCCCGGTGTATGTTGTATCGCCATCGATAACATCGATCTGCCAGTTGTACCATGTGGACCATTTGAGTCTGTCCATGGTTATGGTAGCAGTACTGGTATTTTCTGCGATAAGGGTGAGTGGTGCACCGGATTCGGAGAAATAGATATTGTAAGTCCATGTCCGGTCGGTGGCATTTTGCCAGGAGATGTCAAGGTCGGGGTCGATCTCAACAGCCATACTTGCCGGGTTTGTAACAACTGGTGACATAGTGGTAAAGGAGAATATATCACCAGCGTATTCCGAGTCGCCGTCGTGTTCGATTATCTGCCAGTAGTATTTGTGCTGCCAGCTAAGTGAACCAATATCGAATGTGGTTACTGTCAGATTTTCAGCTATAAGTTCGAGATTGTCTTTGTCGTCGCCGAAGTATAAGTCGTGAGTAAAGTTTTCAGATTGAGATTGCCACTGAAGAATAAGGTCTAAGTCAGCACTGTCAGAAATATCGTTTGGGGAAATAGGAACAGGTGATACTTTATGGATTGCCATATCGGGCAAAGGAGGTAAAGAAGGTAGTGGATCAAAAGCAGGCAACTGCAAGATATCTCCTCGAACCATTTCTGGTCCAAATAAGACATCTTCATGAGTATAAAATATATCATCGTCACCCATTTGCCAGGTAGCGGTATCGAAGTTAAATGTTCCGATACCGTCGCCATTGGTGTCTTTAATAATCCACATCCCATCAGGCTTTTTATCCGGGTCTCCAAAGTCTATTAAATCACTGGTATACTCCCCCCTTAACCAGCCTTCATAACCCTCATAATCAACCCAAGGATTATCGCACCACCCAATAATATAACCTTGGTAGTCATAATATCCAATTTTCCAAATTACGCCATCAAGGCCTATTGAAGTTAATTCATTAGTCAATGGGTCCATAATCATCATATTCTGCCCAGAATTCATTTGAATAACACGGCTAGAGCTATACTGAGTTCCAGCAAAGTCTTCAAATGAATTAACAGTGGCTATATTGTCTCCGGCTTTTGTAGGCAACGGTTTTGCTTTTAGAATTGAAGAGTCAGGTTTGAGTTTGATCTGTATAACCTCATCCGCCCCCAAAGAGCAAACATTAACGGCCATAAAAAGCAGCAAGATGCTAAAAAACTTCATATTTATTCCCCAGATATTGTATGTTGTAAAATAATGTTAAAGGCAACCGAAAGTAAATAATAAGATACTATTATTTATGATGCAATTTATTATATAGGAAATGGAGATTAAATTATAGTTATTTTACATTATTTGTGCGTGGGGCGTAGTTCGTTAGTGTTGTAAGTTGCCTATTTTGACTATATTGTGGTGCTGGGAGTGTTGGAGGGGGGGGGTATTTGAGCTTAATCGATATATAAAAAAACAGGGTGTTCCGTTTTATGTTGGAACACCCTGTTTTTTGTTATATGTGGTTCAGGCAGTTATTTGCCCTGGTAGAGTTCCTTAATATCTTTTTGAGATAGAGCGGAATTGTATATTTTTACTTCGTCGATCATGCCGTTGAAGTATTGGGCTGTCGATGCATAGTGGGTACCGATCTTGACGTTTTCGGCCGATGCGGTATTGACCGGGCAGGCGGCGGCAGAACAGTTAGTTTCGAGTTGACCGTCGACGTAGAGCAGAGCTTCAGAGATATCGGTCGAGCCGTCGTCAGGAAGAACTACTGCGATGTGGTGCCACTGGTTGTCGGCTATGTTAGTTGAGCCAAAGATATAACCGCCAGAAACTTCGGTACGCAGTGTGCCGTCACCATGCAGACGAACGAGCCATTTGGCACCAATGTCGGTTGTACCCCAGCCCATAATGAATTTGTTATAGGTTTCGGTTTTAATCCAGGCGGTGCAGGTTCTGCTGGCAGAGCCGAGTATGCCTTTGTAGTTGGCAACTTCGACATAGTCGTTTGTGCCGTCAAACTGGATAGCACCGTCAATACCATAGTCAGGCACCCATGACGGCTGATTATTCAGAGTAGCCGATCTGTTGTTTAATGAATTGTCAGCAGTAGTTGAGCCGAAGCCTTCACTAAACGGCAGGTACACGTCGAGGTTTGTAAGGGCGTAATTACTGATCTCGTCAGAGGTCAGAGCATAGTTAAATAATCTTGCATCATCGATCATGCCGTTAAAGAAAGCTGTTGGGCTGTCAGGGTTGACAGCACCGATAAGCAGGTTATTGTCATCAGAGGTGTTGATAGCCTGATTATTGATGGAAGTAGATTCCTGCAGCTGGCCATCGATGTAGAATAGTACTTCGCTTATATCCGGGTCGCCATCATCGTTTAGTACAGCGGCGACATGATGCCAGTTACCATCGTTAACCGTAGCGGAAGTAGCCGCAGCACCGCCCCAGATACCGAGTCCGAGCGTGCCGTCAGATTCGACACGGAACATCCATTTTTCGCTTACATTACTGCTGCCCCAGTTCATAATCATGCCCTGACTGGTGCTGGTAGTGTTAACCCAGGCCATACAGGTACGGCTGGCAGTGCCGGTGATGCCCTTGAAGCCATCGAATACTACATAGTCGCCGTCACCGTCAAGGAGCAGGGCGGCAGTGCCTAGTGGGCTTAATATGCCATCAGATGAAATCTGAGCGTCGCCGTAAGCTGTGGCGTCGTTGTCAGCAGAAGCGTCAGACATATCAGCGTCGAACGGCCAGTAAGAACAAGTCTCAGCAGCTGGAACTATATTCATCCAGTTTGCAGCAAGAGTTTGCAGGTCAGAGATATCAACGGTACCATCATTTGTCAGGTCGGCACTTGCTGGCTCAGATGAATTAACCATCCAGTTAGCGGCAAGGCCAGCAAAGTCGGCAAGGCCATCTTCACCATTGAAGGTATTTATAACGTTGATAGTAAATACTGCTGAGCAGTAATCGCCCCTGGAGTCGGTAGCGTGTATCTCGAAGATATTGCTGCCGGTGTCGTTATTGTCAGGAGTACCGGAAAGTATGCCGTCTTCGCTAACGTTTAGCCATAGCGGGCCGCCAGCTTTACTGAAGGTCATAGAGCCGCTTGTGCCGGAAGTTGCATATTGAGCGATAGAAGTCGAATATGCATTGTTTTCAATAGCGTTCGGACAGTGAATGATCTTGGCCTCGAAAGTCGAGCCCCAGTTATAGTCGTTAGCGTAAGGCATGAGGCAAGAGCCAGGGATAACTTCACGGTTAATGCCCGGGCCGCTGAATGCGACAGCGATATTATCGCCGATAGCACCTTCTTTGTGAAGAGCCATGATGTAATATGGCTTACCTTCGGTGAGAACTATCGGAGAAGACTGCTGAGAGCCGTATTTGGTCCATTCTCTGCTGCCGGTAGCACCGTAGGCGTATGCGATCTTAGAGGCATTAGCCGGGGTATCGTCAGAGCTGAGCCATAGTTCTGAATAGTCGTCACTGGCGATCCAGAACGTGTAGCTGCCAGATGCCGGAGGGATAAGGAACCCATAAATACGCTGCCCATAGTTTTCCGCGATATTTGAAGGCGCTTCAAACGAGGTTAATATACCAGTCTGGTCAGGGCTGTTCGGGTATCGTGAATTATTGGTAAGATTAGTTACCTGATTACCAGATATATTAAACCATAGCTGGCGAGATATGGCACCGCAGCCGTTACCGGTGATGAAGTGCCAAACGTTACCAGGGGTGACATTGCCAGAGGCGTCAACCTGGTCTATACGCCAGTAGTAATCAGAGTATTTAGTCAGAGTGCCAGGGTTGTATGTAGTAGCACTCTGTCGTCCTTTGTATTCTGGTGACGATGTATTGGCATTTGCAACGTCAGAATAGCTGGAGCCGAAGTATACATCGTTATTAGCAGCGAAGATCCCCATAGACCATTCGAGGCTGGTTAAAAGTGTAACATCACCTTCCACATTATATGGGTAGATAGCCTGAGCAAGATCTTTGCAGTCGTATAGGTCAGCTATGCCGCTGTCATCCTGAGCGAAGTTGAAGATCTTGAGCTCGTCAAGGATACCAGAGAATCGGTCAGAGCCGCTTGAACCGGCGTCTTTGCTGCCGATATAAATATCGCGGGTGCTTGACGGTACCATACCGGTCCGGTTTTTAGAGCCTTTGAGCTGTTTGTTGTAGTAGACACGCATCTGGTTACCGTCGTAAACCGCGGCAACGTGTACCCATTGGTTAGTTGCAGGCAGTTCAGATAGTTCCAGTCTGGTATTACCTACTTCGAATACAAATTCGTCCCATTCAACAAGCACGCGATATTCGCTGCCGTCTCCGCCTTTCTGCAGGATACGGCGATTACCACCCCAGTCATTGACATTCATCCAGAAGGAGATAGTCAGCCCGGTCATATTTTCAGAGAAGCCCGGGACGAGGATATGGTCGTCGTTACCATCGAAATTGAAGCCAGTGCTTGATTTAGCATCGGCTGAGGCTGTTTCGAAGTCAGAACCAGTTACAGTTGCATCGTGACCATTGCCAGAGGCATCGACGGCTGTTGTGCCGTTGGTTTCGTTAAACGGCCAGTAAGCAACAGTCTTTTTCGGATCAATCACGATCCTGACGGTACGAACAACTGATTCGTTAGTATTGTTATTGGTGAAAGTAACCAGATCTTCATAGGTACCGATAGGCATTTCAGTAGTTACAGCGTTTGGCGTGATCTGTACCTTTGTACTGCTGTTGCTGTAGATAGTTCCGCTGGTAGCAGATAGAGTGTACCAGTCGGCATCGCCAGCCTGAGCAGACCAGCTAACACTGGAAGAGCCTCTGTTATACAGTGTGTATTCAGAAGAGTTGGTTGTTGTGCCGCCGTAAACGGTGTTGTATGTAGTGCCGTGGGTTGGTGTGATAGTGAAATCGGGGACAGCCGGCATAACAACGGTAGACGGATCGCCATAGAGGTTATATACATAATAGTTCTGAACCCAGAAGCCCAGGTATTCTTTGGTGTCGTACAGGGCCTGTCCAAGTGATTTGCGTTCTACTATTCTTTTGGCGTACTGATAGCCGAGACCACCTACGCTAGCGGTATTAGTGAAGTTTGTTTCGCCAACCCAGTAGATACCATTTCTACTGGCGGCAACAGTACCGATACCACCATTTTTGAGGATAGAATAGCCAAGGTTGGTAGTAGTTTCAGGGTGACCGGTTAGGCAAGAACCCTGCCAAACGGCACTAGGATAGTTATCGTTAAGGTTTGGAGTGTCGCTGCTGCTGATGATCTCGCCGGCGAACTCTGTGTTACCATGAGTCTGCCAGATAACCATACCATATATCCCTTCGGCCCATGCGGTTGCAGGGTGCTTTTCTTCGAGGAGATATTCAGGAGCAGGGTTAAGGCCATAGTTCTGGCTGTAGATACGAGTAGAAGGAAGAGCGACCGGCTCCAGGCAGTTGTACTTGATCTGTTCACCCATCTGGTAGGCCTGAGTAGAGTCGTCAAGCGGTACCATAGGCAGCAGTGCGTTACGTCGCCAGCTGGTATCGGTAGAATTATCATAGTCGATAAGCTTTTGGAGGATATGGTCAGTATCATTTATATTGTTGTAATAAGGTATACGACCGACGTATACTTCAAAGTTTTTCTCATTGTATTCATCTTCTTCGCCGTAGATGCCGTCGCCATCTGGGTCCCAGTTACCAGTTAGTTCTGCATAGTAATAATCGGTAGGCAGGTCTCCGCGGCACATTTTCATAGGAACACTACTGCTGTCGGTACGCGGGTCACCGATAAGCAGGACGTAAAGAATACCGCCGTTACCGTAAGCTGTATTGGTATAATTATTCTTTAGCCATGCATGGATATTTTCAGCAGCTGTATCGCCGGAGCCATAGCCGTATTGAGATTCGGTAATAACGTTAACAGTGAATTTTGACTGTTTATGGGCAACGAAGCTGGCGAGCTTGGTTGATTTGTTCTTGATATCATTGGTAGTTATGATCACATAGCCGGTATCGGAAAGGTTAGGGGCTTTTGTGAGCTCTTCAACCGGATAATCGTATGCAGCCTGGCTGAAGTTGTCAGTAAGCTGCATAACACGCTGGTAACTATCGTAGTTATAGTCGGTTGTGTCACTGCTTTTAGCATCTTTTTGAGTTGCAGTAGTTACGTCAAGGTTAGCCTTGCTAAGTCTTTCGAGCACTCCGGTGGTTGGGTTATAGCGGAAAAGAGGGATAGCCATTTCAGTGAGTTTATAGCTTCTTAGCTGGCCGGAATTGATATTTTTAGGCTTGATTGCCGGCCACATATAATTACTGCTATATACGTCTACATCATAGCCATCGATTATGTTGGCGTTTTCAGGCCAGATGATGATCTCATTGTCATTTTCATCACGAGTAGCAAGAGCTGGTGTTGGAGTTAGGTTCCAGTTGCCCTCTACAGTAGAGTAAGAAGCTGATAGTTTAGCCTGAACAGATGATATATCAGCGGTAGGGGGCAGTAATAGGCGTATAGTTTGGAAAGGGATCTTTGGCTGACCAGATTGTGTCAGGAAGCTCTGAGAATCGTTCAGGTCAAAGACAGCGGTTTTAACTTCACTGCCGATCGCCGCGACGCTGGTTATTGTCTGAACCTGGCTTGTTTGGCCGTTCAGATCAATATTGATCGTGGCGGGTGCAGAATCAAAGCTATAGTCAAGGTTAGCAGCTGAGGCTGCCGAGATGCATGCAAATAATAGTATTGCAGTCAGAAAGTTATTGAAGCATATGTTCAATCTTGACATAAATAAATCCTTTCCTTCGTTTGTTAAAGATAATTTGATTAGCATTTACTGTAGTATAATAGAATGTATGACAATTAATTAATGTTACAATAATCACATAAATGTCATTGGTGTTCTATTGGGTTTTGACTAGCAGAAATGAAATCGCCCAATTTTCATATGTGTATGATATTTATTTGTCAGTTTTAAATAATTGTAAAATCAATATTTATGTAATTATTGACATTGATATTGATATTGGTTGCGAACTTAAATGCGGGTATTTAGGCAGGTGCCAGTAAAATGGTGGGTTGCTCTTTTCGTGCCTCCATCGTGCTATGTTATAATTTGATTATAGCAAATTGCCGCAAAAGTTCGCAAACTATTTTGGTTAAATCGGTTATTTTTTTTGGTGTGTTTAGTTACGAGTTTTTAATAGGGTTTTTTTTATCATCTTGCAAGTTGTGAGAATGGAAATTATTATATTATTATGGTTCCACGAATAATAACAGAATTTGGTATTGAGCTGGTAACAGACGATCAGAAGGTAGTTCCGGTGATCAAGCAATTGAACCTGAGTGAAAAGGGATTGTGTATTCAGACGGACCAGTCATTTTCAGATGGTGAGCTTTTGAGCGTGTTTATTCAGCTTGGTGCGGGCGGCGATAGTCTTACCTCGCGAGTGAAAGTTGTCTGGCGGAGGCATGATGAGCTGTTGGGCGTGTATTATTATGGCTTGGGGTTTGTGGGGCTGGAAGATGCAAAACGGCAGTTAATAGTGAATTACGTCGAGCAGGGAGCGGTTTGGTTATTGGAATTTTTGTCAGAATTTCCCCTGTTTCAAGATCTTTCGCATGATGATTGCCATGAGTTATTGCATGTTATAACGTTGCGTGACCTACAGAGACATGAGGTTCTGTATCGGGCAGGTGAGGCAGATACCGACCTTCACGGCTTATTTATAATCCATTCTGGTGTGGTAAATATCTTTAAGAATGCTGATATTGGTTCAGATTCTCATCTGGCAACGTTGTCGGCGGGTCAGATATTTGGCGAAAGTTCTCTGGTCCTGGATCAGCCGCACAGTGCAACGGTTGCGGCGGTAAATAGTTCCCGTCTGATACAGGTAAGTAAGGCTGGTTTTCAGGCCTTGAAGAAGAAAAATCCAGAACTGGGACTGAAGGTGATGGAAATAGTGGCTCGCGTGCTGGTGGGGCGATTGGGACGGACGACCAGTAAGCTATTTACTGCATTTTAAGCGAATTTTTCAAAAATATGAGAGATCCTTATAAAATCTTAACATAATTCAGGATAATCAAGGTTGTTTACTTAAAAGAGATTATTATAAGTTTAGATTATTTATTTGCCTGAATATTTTTTTGATGCTACACTTAGATGGTTAGCTAAGTGACTAAGTGAGGTATTTATGATAATAGATGAGATGAAGGCATTGGCAGATGGTAATCGGCTGAGGATCATACATGCATTGTCGCAATATGACGAGTTGTGTGCTTGTCAGGTGATAGAGCTTTTGCAGGTTACCGGTGCGACGGTGTCGAGGCATATAAAGATATTGATAGATGCGGGTCTGGTTATTAGCCGTAAGGATGGTAAGTGGGTTTATTATCGATTGGCAGGGGTAGCTAACGGTTCTGTCTTGGAGGTGGTGATCAGACGGCTGGAGGCAGAGTGTCGTGATTGTGATGATAAGGAACGGCTTGCGGAAATAGTAAGCTGTGATAGAAATGAATTATGCGGACGTATAAAAGGATAGTAAAATGTCAGAAAGTAAAAAGATAAAGTTATTGTATTTGTGTACCGGGAATTCTTGCAGAAGTCAGATGGCTGAAGGGTGGACCAGATATCTCAAAGGTGATCAGATCGAGGTATATTCGGCAGGGATAGAGACTCATGGCCTAAACCCGAATGCGGTAAAGGTTATGGCTGAGGCTGGTGTGGATATAACAGGTCAGAAGTCTGAGAATATAGCTGATTTCGCTGATCTTGACCTTGATTATGTTATTACTGTTTGCAGTCATGCACACGAGACGTGTCCGGTCTTTCCGGGGTCGGCGAAGGTGATCCATACTGGTTTTGATGATCCGCCGGCGATGGCGAAGGCATATACAGATCCAGAGCAGCAGTTGGAATGTTACAGACAGGTAAGAGATCAGATAAAGGCTTATGTTGAGACGCTGCCAGAGGCGTTAAAGTCAGGAGACTAAAAATGGTTAGTATAGAACATGAAGCAGAGCGTAAGATGACCAGTCTGTTCGAGCGATATTTGACGGTCTGGGTAGGCTTGTCGATAGTAGCTGGAGTGGTGCTGGGCAAGGTTGCTCCGGGGCTTGCAGGTAAGCTTGATGCAATGAGTATTAATATTAATGGTGCTCCGGTGGTATCTATTCCGATCGCGATATGTCTGTTTTTTATGATGTATCCGATAATGGTGAAGATCGACTTTGGCTCGGTTGTAAAGGCGGGAAAAAGCGGTAAGCCTGTTTTGCTGACATTGTTCATTAACTGGTGTGTAAAGCCATTTACTATGTATGCAATTGCATTGTTGTTCCTGGGCTATTTGTTAAATGGTTTTATCGGTTCAGAGGCGACTGATCTGGTGAAGATGCCTTTTGGTCTTGATCTGCCGGTGGGAGCGGAATATGGTTCTGGTACAGTGGTATTGCATGAAGGTGTAAAGATGCTGCAGATACCGCTATGGCGAAGTTATTTTGCGGGTTGTATTTTGCTTGGTATTGCACCGTGTACCGCTATGGTGCTGGTCTGGGGTTATCTGGCACGTGGTAATGATGGCCTGACTTTGGTGATGGTGGCGGTGAACTCGCTGGCGATGTTGGTTTTGTATGGTTTGCTGGGCGGATTTTTACTTGGCGTGGGCCGACTGCCGGTGCCGTGGCAGGCATTGCTGTTGTCGGTTTCTGTGTATGTTGCATTGCCGCTGGCGGCTGGATATATTTCCAGAAAGGTTATAATAAAGGCAAGGGGCGAAGAGTGGTTTAAGGAGAAATTCCTGCATCTGCTGACACCGGTTACGATCACAGCTTTGCTTATAACGCTGGTACTGCTGTTTAGCTTTAAGGGTGAGGTGATCGTTTCAAATCCGCTGACTATACTGTGGATATCGATACCACTGTTTTTGCAGACGGTGTTTATCTTTGTGCTGGGCTATGTGATGGCCAGATTATTAAAGTTTCGATATGAAGATGCCGCACCATCGGCAATGATCGGAGCGTCAAACCATTTTGAAGTTGCAATTGCTACCGCAGCGATGCTGTTTGGTCTGTCAAGCGGTGCGGCACTAGCAACTGTTGTCGGAGTATTGATCGAAGTACCGGTTATGCTTATGCTGGTGAAGATATGTCTCAGGACCAGAAGGGTGTTTCAGTAGTGGACTGTAGGGGATAGATGGAAGGTATTGTCTCGCAGATCACAAAATCGCAGAGAGTAATATTCAGTGATGGTTTGTGTTTTGTGTGTGAATTTCGGTTACTTTGGTTTGGGGGGTGTGCTACGAAATTCGTTTTGGGGTTGTGTGGTGTGGTTGGAATGTGGATTTGGGGTAGTTGATTTGGGAATTATTCGTTAAAAAAAGGCTTGGAATGTAATAAAGTTTTCGAAAAAAGTAGTCGATTAGTAGTAGGTGAGTGAGAAGTTGGAGAGTCTGAAAGATTTTGGTCACTTCAAATGTTATTTGTGTAAATCTTTTTTGTATAGTGTTTTATATTAGTTTGAAATAATTGTATAAATGGGATTTATTTACTTGCTAACCGATTAAATGCTACCTATAATGCGATAATGATTAGAAGAAGCTTAGTACATGAAGGTTCCGGTCAGTTAACATACGAAATTCGTGAAATAGTTAATGTTGCAAATGACCTGGAAAGTTTTGGGTTAGAGGTTACCTGGGAAAATATCGGCGATCCGATAGCCAAAGGTGAGCCAATGCCCCAATGGATAAAGGATATAGTCTCTGATCTGGTTACCCGAGATGAGACCTACGGCTACGTATCTACGCAGGGAGTGTCGGAGACCCGCGAGTTTCTGGCAAACCAGGTGAATATGCGGGGCGGAGCCCAGATAACAGCCAATGACATAGTCTTTTTCAATGGTCTGGGTGATGCGGTTGCGAGGCTGTTTGGTTTTCTGAAGAGGGAGGCTCGTATCATTGGCCCATCTCCGGCATATTCGACCCATTCGTCAGCAGAGGCGGCACATAGCGGCTATGAACACTTGACCTATGAGCTGGACCCGACTAATGGTTGGATGCCTGATCTGGAAGACCTGGAGAATAAGGTTAAGTATAATGACTCTATAGCAGGTATTTTGCTGATCAACCCAGATAATCCAACGGGAGTGGTCTATCCGCGTGATTTTTTGGAGAAGATGGTTGATATAGCTCGTCGTCATAAGGTTATACTTATTTGTGATGAGATCTATACTCATATCTGCTATGGCGACTCTCAGACGACGCACCTTAGTGAAGTAATAGGTGATGTCGCTGGTATAGCGTTGAGGGGTATAAGTAAGGAATATCCTTGGCCGGGGGCTCGCTGTGGTTGGATAGAAGTGTTCAATCAGCAGGCCCATCCCGAGTTTCAAGCGTATATAAACTCAGTTATCAGTGCTAAGAGGCTGGAAGTATGTTCGACTAGTCTGCCTCAGTATTCTATCCCGAAGGTTGTGGGTGACCCGAGATATATCCCACATTTAGAACGTAGAAAGGCTATGTTTGAGCAGCGGGCCGAAGAAATATACGATGCATTTAAGGATGTTTCTGGTGTTACCATTGTCAAACCTCAGGGTGCATTTTACGCTTCAATACTTTTTGATGACGGAATATTAAGTGATAAGCAATATCTGCCGATAGATAATGATGAAGTAAGGAATTATATAGAAAATAAGGTAATTGGCTTAGCGCCCGATAAACGATTTGTTTATTATTTACTAGGAAGCACCGGAGTTTGTGTGGTTCCGCTAACGGGCTTTTGTTGTACAAAGCACGGATTTCGGGTGACTCTGCTAGAATGCGATGATGAAAAGCGCAGAGATACCTGGAAGCGAATTGCCGAATCTATAGAACAATATATAAAGAGTTGAAATTGCTAAGTTTAGATTTCAGCAAGATATAGCTTGTTTGTAATAAGGGTTTTGATATGCGTGTACTTGTAAAACGTGGCTTTAGCCTGATCTATGACAAAAGGTTTGATAAGGGGCCAGTAAATATTGGTCGTCGCCGTGAATGTCATGTATCATTGCCGGACAGGTCGGTTTCAAGAAAACACGCTATGATGCTGAAAGATCCCAGTGGTAACTGGTATATCCAGGATATGGAATCAGCGAATCAGACTCTAGTAAATGGTAAGCCCGTATCTCGTGTACCTTTGAGTGAAGGAGATTTGATAAGTATCGCGGATTTTACGATCGAGGTACATTTTGACGATCCTATGCCGGAGCCGGATGAAAGTCAGAGCCAGCGAGAAGAACAGCATGTCTTTGATCAGCGATTCAATTTGTCGGAAACGGTAATAGCACACGAGGTAAAAGAGTCGATTTACAGCTGCTCATGCAGATATGACAGGGTCGTAGAGCTTGCCCCTCGTCATCTCAAAGATTTTTACGATATGAACCTGGCATTATTCAACCTGACCGATGAAGAGTCGTTTCTGGAAGAATTTACCAGTATCTTGAAAGATCAGTTCCAGGCGGCTCATGTCTGGGCGGGATTAAGGGAAACGACAGCAGGTCCGCTGACTTGTCATTATGGCAGAGGTCGCGGCGGAGCGAGGTTAGATATGACCGGTATGCCGGGTAAGCATATAATCCGTCAGGCGGTCGAGACCGAGAAGTATATTCTGGTCCCAGATTTTTCAGATAGTTTTTCTCCTGAGGATACCCGCTTACCAGATGCCGGGCACGTACTGTCAGCGATGGCAGCTCCGATAGTAGCCCCGATCGGTATTTACGGTATCATTTATCTTGATAACTGGCAGGATTGTCAGCCTTATGACCGCCAGGATCTGGATTACCTGTCTTTATTGAGTATTCAGATAGCCGCTTTTTCAGAAAAGATCGGCTAGTCCTCATAAATTCTTCTGTCAGAAATACAGGTTGTCTGCAGCTGCTTGAGTAGAATCTGATATACCTGGGTGCTGACCGATTATTTCCCATTACAGCATATTCGTGCGATTTCGCACTTTTGACTGCTCAGCGTTTAACGCAAAGGCCGGAACAGGGCCTTGTGAATGAAATTATGAGATATTTATCTCGTTTTCGAGCCAAAAATCGAAAGTCTATTTAATTCAGTATGTCACAGGAAGTCCCTTATTGGCGATTTCTGTGACTTGAAAAGTGCGAAAGTTGACTATTCTAATACTATTCATAAATGAAGAGGATAGAAATTGAAGAAGTACTTTACGATATTTGTCGGAATCATTTTTTTAACATCATTTCTGAATGCAGGTGAGATAGAAAATGCGGTTCGTCTGCGTGGAATGGCACATGCTCAGTGGGGTCAGGCAGAACTTCAGGGCAAAGGTCTGACAAAAGCAGTATTATCCAAAGAAGAGCTGGTAGACAGGGTTCGTCAGGCGGTTATCTGGCTGGAGGCGGCAGAGAGGCTCTCAGATAATGATAAGTATGTTCTGGCTGATCTGGAATATCTGTATCGTTCGGAAATGATCGATGATCCCGGCAGGGCGATGAAGACTTTGGTGCGATATAGCGATATTGTGCCGGAAGATAATTTATGTGTGTCGGGCTGGATGGATTATACGCTGGCTATGTTGAATAAACAGGATGCCCGAAGCAGCTATATTAATTCGATGCTGGAAAATCTCATGGCCTATCCCAAGGTTCAGTCAGATATGATAAAGCTGTTGGGTATTTATGCACTGGAGCAGGGTGATGCTGACAGGGCGGCAGGGATGTTCGAGTATGCCTGGAAGGTATGGCCGTATAATATCGATTCAGCTGCCAGATTGCTGGCTTTACCATTGCCGGAAGTTGATGATAAAGACGGCAAGCTAAGTGAACAAGAGAAAGCATCGATAAATATTCAGCTTCAGCAGAACAGGGTATTCCATTCGTTTTATTATATGCTTATGGTACTGGCGTCCGATCCGGGCAAGGCTGATATCTCGCTGAATCTGGCAGATATTCTGTTTTCCATGAATAAGTATGATAGTGCCTGGGTGTTTTACGATCATTGTTTGAAATTGCTGGCGATGAAAAACGATGACAGTGTGAAAGTGACTGATCTTGCTGGGATAGAGTTTAAGGCGGCTGTGAGCTGTTTTAATGCTGGTAAATATGATATGGCGGCCAACTTTTTAGATGGCGTACAGGCGAAGATTCCCGGCGATATAGCTTCAGCTGCATTTGAGTATTTGGTATTACAGAAAAAGGGTATGACAGCGGAAGCAGCTGCTTATGCTAATGAATTTGAGAGTTCAGCGGCTCAGAGAGAGCAGAATAATATAGATATGGTCTGGTACTATATCTTTGCGAAAAATGATCTGGCTAAAGCACAGGAGTATGCTGAAAAAATAGAAACAGAAGCTTCTGCGAGTTTGCCGGGTGTGGTTGGCTATCTACAGGCGGTAAGCGGCCAGGTAGATGGAATAGATGATTTTATAAGCAAGTATCCGCCTAACAGTGCGATCAACTGTTTTGCTATCGCTCGGGCGTATGCCAATAGCGGAGATTTTGATAAGGCGTATCAATACATAACGCAGGCCAGAGACTCTTCGCCGGGTGCATTGAATAGTTTTATCGAAAGTGCTCGTGCGGAGCTGGTTCAACAGGTCGGAATAACAGAGCCAGAGCCGATGCTGGATTCTATCGATATGGTATTGAATCGTCTGGATATTTCGGCACTGGCAATAGCCTTTAAGCCGGAGGAATATTTGCAGTGCGGGGCTCGATGCTCAAGGAAGATGTTTGAATATACAGAGGATATTCCAATCGATATATCGGTGAGTAATATATCAGATACTGAACTTGTGATGGGTTCTGATATGTTTTTTGATCCGTATTTGTATGTAGTGGCAGAGGTGGTGCGTGATGTGCCGGGCAAAGAACCAGAACGGACTGTTTTTCCGGTAGGTCTTCGATATTTAGCTCAGCGTCCGACATTACGTCCAGGCTTTTCAAACAGTTTTCAGGATATTGTAAACTATGGCGAGTTGGGGCGTTTGATAGAGGGATGTCCGCAGATCGATTGTAAGGTGAAGTTTACCTGTTTGCCAATGCCGTATATAAGTGAAGTTGGCAAAGTAGAGAGCTTATTCCCTGAGCTTGTCAGTAGTGAACCGGTAGTAACCAGACAGGCTTTTGTGCTGACCCCGCAGCGTTTGTTATTGAATTATAAAATGCTAATGACTGGCCGCTCTGACGAAAAGGTTCGTGCTGTTAAGTTGTTTACAGGGTTGCTCAAGGAAGGGATGGCAGCCCGAGCTGGAGAGCTGAGTTATAGTCCAAAGCAGATAGATCATGATAAAACAGTTTCGGCGGTACTGGCGGTGCTGGCAGATAAAGACCCACTAGTGCGTGCCTGGACTGCTTATTACCTTGACGGGCTGGTGAGTGATAAAGCAGTTGTAAATGCACTTTCAGACCGTTTGAAAGATGAGAACTGGTTTGTCCGTTTGATGGCACTGAACACTCTCAAGGCAAATGTGAAGATCGATAGTGTACTGGAATGGTTCAGTAAAAATGAAACAGATGAGACCGTACTCAGGCAGGTTCAGCTATGGCTGGGTAAAAAATGGCAGACTGAAGAGCTGGAGTTTGACTTTCCAGAGCCGGTAGAGGCAGAAGCTGGCAATTGAGTAAATTATACACGTCTTGACACGCTGCGTGCGTGAGCATCTAGTCCTTCAACTTCTGCTATTTTCAGAATTGACGATGATGCTTGTGCTAATGCGTTCTTATCGTATTTTATGATACTGCTCTGTTTAATGAAGTCATTAACATTGAGTGGCCCGAATATTTTAGCTGAGCCGCCAGTTGGTAATGTGTGGCTGGGACCGGCAAAATAATCACCGCAGGCTACCGGACAATAGTGACCGATAAAGATCGCTCCGGCATTTGTTATCTTATCTGCTACTTCCTGACTATTTGTACATTGAATCTGCAGGTGTTCTGCGGCAAAGTCATTTGCTAGCTCAATGCACTGATCCATGTTTTCGGCCAGTACTATCAGGCTGTCCTCAGAGAGGCATTTTCTGGTAGCATCAGCCCGTCCGAGCTGTTCAAGTTGGATAGTGAGTTCCTTTTTGACATTTTCGGCGAGCTCTGGTGAGTCTGTTACCAGCATAGAGCTGCCCGGTGCGTGTTCTGCCTGACTAAGCAGGTCAGCGGCAACATATTCGGGGTTGGCAGAGCTGTCAGCAATCACCAGTACATCACTTGGGCCGGCGAAACTATCGATATCAACCAGACCAAATACTTCTTTTTTAGCCAGCTGGCCCCACATATTGCTAGGCCCTACTATTTTGTCAACTTTCCTGATATTATCAGTGCCAAAAGCCAGAGCGGCAACAGCCTGGGCACCGCTGATGCGATAAACATCAGTAACGCCAAGCTCGTAACAGACACCAAGGATTACCGGGTGGATATTATCGTTGAATCTTGGGGCACTAATTACAGCGGTTTCTTTAACGCCGGCAGCCTGGGCAGGTACAACAGTCATAATAACCGTAGACGGCAATGGTGCAGAGGCACCGGGAACACATACACCAACTCTATCCAGAGGGGTGTAGCGAACGCCGAGAGTTGCACCTGATTTGGTTTGCCAGTCTGGTATCTGAGCGACTTTGATCTTTTCCTGATAGCTGCGGACATTGTCAATTGCCTCACGGAGTGCTGCGAGCAGTTCCGGTTCCAGAGCAGCATGGGCCGCGGCGAGTTCTTCGTTAGTGACCCTGAACTTATCAGGAGTCAGTTTAACATTATCGAACTGAGCGGTCATTTCAGCGATAGCGTTATCGCCGCCGGAACGAACACGGTCAACAATGTCTCTAACGGCCTGTTGGCGAGCCTGCTGGTTTAGCAGGGCACCTTCAAGTGAGAACTTCTGTTTATAAGCGGTCCAGTTTCCGGCAAAGTCTGCGTCACTGGTATTTAAGCAATTTATAACTGTCATTTTAAAATAAGCTCAAGCTGAATATATTCAGATATCAGGCAGGTTTTTTCTTATTGTCTTCATCGTCGATGTCAGAAGTGTCAAACATGCCTTTTTCCTGTTTAACGATCTCTTCTGTTATGACATGTTTGCCCTTTTCTTTCTGGTCAGGCAGATCATACATGATACTGAGCATGAAATCTTCCATAACACCACGCAGGGCACGAGCACCGGTATCACGTTCGATAGCCTTGCGAGCTACCTCGAGCAGTGCTTCATGGGTGAATTCCAGTTCGCAGCCTTCGAGCTCGAAGAACTTCTGATACTGACGAACAAGTGCGTTTTTCGGTTCGGTTAGGATATTGATAAGTGCGTCTTCATCCAACGGCGACATAGCGGCGATAATAGGCAGACGACCGATCAGTTCCGGGATCATACCGAAATGGACCAGATCCTGAGGTGTTACGCTCTTGAGGATCTTTAGTGTCTCGTCTGTCTTATCCTCGGTAATGGACTCTTCAGAGCCGAACCCGATCTGGCTATGGCCCAGACGTTTGCGGATAATAGTATCCATGCCGGCAAAAGTACCGCCGCAGATAAAGAGAATCTGCGAAGTATCCATCTGGATATACTGCTGTTCAGGATGTTTACGTCCGCCCTGAGGAGGGATATTTGCCACAGTACCTTCGAGCAGTTTCAATAGCGACTGCTGAACACCTTCGCCGGAGACGTCTCTGGTTATACTGACATTCTGGTTAGTCTTGCCGATCTTATCGATCTCGTCAATGTAGATAATACCACGTTGAGCCGCTTCGATATCGAACTCAGCTGCCTGCAGGAGTCTGAGTAGAATGTTTTCCACGTCTTCACCAACGTATCCAGCCTCGGTAAGGGTGGTAGCGTCAGTAATTGCGAAAGGTACGTCGATAAACTTGGCGAGTGTCTTTGCAATAAGAGTTTTACCAGAACCGGTCGGGCCGATCAGTAGAACATTACTCTTTTCGATCTCAACATCACTGTCGCTTATACGATCCTGACTCAGGCGTTTATAATGGTTGTGAACAGCAACGGAGATACATTTCTTAGCATAATCCTGACCAATGATATAAGTGTCAAGATGTTCCTTAATAGCTCTAGGTGTAGGAATATTGGTTATGCTGTCGCTACTACTGCTGCCGGATTTGCGTTTTTCCTGACGGATAATAGTAGAGCATAATTCAACACAATCAGAGCAGATAAAGATCTCGTTTGGCCCCTCGATTATTGGTCCGATCTCTTTATCGCTTTTGCCACAAAAGCTGCATTTACTAATTCTGCGACGTCCGCCATTTCCTTTTTTTTCGCTCATGTTCCTTTAAAGATCCTTCCTTAGAGAAAGCGTCCTTACTCCTTATTTGTTACTGTTTATAAAGGCTTCTTTTAGCCTGGTATATTCCTCGGTACTAATCTGGCCTTTGGCATTCATTTCCTTAAGTTCGTGAAGGCTGAATGAGCTGCTGTTGCTGGAAACAATAGTATCACTTTTAAGCCAGCTGCGGAATTTCATCAGGCAATAGCCGATAATGATAAGTCCTGCTATGGTGGCGAGTGTGAGTCCGACGATCCAGAGTTTTTCTGAACTGGTAGGTCCTCTTGATTCTACTACTGCTATGTTTATTAAAGGCTCCATTATCCAATAATTTATATGAGAAATAAGCCTTAGAGTCAAGCTAATTAGTATTAGTTATGGCGTTTATGGAGGTATAAGGGGGTAAAATCGAATTTTCCTTGAACTTTTACCGTTAACAATGTATTTATATATGTTTACCAGCAAGTCGACAGTTAAACTTCGATAATACAGTATGTTATTTACAGGTGTATATCGGAAAGCCGTTTCTTATGGTAATACCAGTAAATAATACTGAAATTTGCATTTATGCGAAATTGAAGTATGAAGTGGTGTGTATTTCCCGA
The DNA here is from genome assembly GCA_963667715.1 of Sedimentisphaerales bacterium. Classification (GTDB taxonomy): domain Bacteria; phylum Planctomycetota; class Phycisphaerae; order Sedimentisphaerales; family SM23-30; genus JAFGDI01. Next base: position 1,748,338 of record OY763926.1, read on the forward strand.
CCGGGGGGCCGGGGGGCACTGCTGAGTTATGTAAATCATTTATTGAGAAATAATTATGCCCGCGAAAGTTGATACAAGCAAAAAGGTCTTTGGCAAATGTTCTTTTCCCGGCGGAGTACATCCACCACATCGTAAAATGACAGAGGGTCTACCTGTCGAGCGGGTTTCACTCACTCCAGGCCATGATGTAGTAGTGCCAATGGTGCAGCATATCGGCGCACCGTGTAAGCCGGTGGTAAAGCCTAAGGATGTAGTAACAGCCGGTCAGGTGGTAGGTGAGTCTGATTCATTTGTCTCTTCACCGGTTCACAGCCCATGTAATGGTGTGGTAAAGAGTATTGTGCCACTATTTCATCCGTCAGGCAGGAAGATCGAGTCGGTTGTTATCACTGTTGCAGAAGATCAGCCAGAGCCGAAGAACTGGCAGGATTTTCCGATGGATTTTGACTTGGACTCAATCGAGCCGGGCAAGATCGCAGAAGCCGCTGGTAATTGCGGCCTGGTAGGTGAGGGCGGAGCGGCTTTCCCAACCAGAGTGAAACTTACTGCTAATCCGGCCAAGCCGATAGATATGGTTATCCTGAACGGCTGTGAATGTGAGCCGTATCTGACAAGTGACCATCGTCTTATGCTGGAGAGTCCGGAATCTATCATCGTCGGTCTTCGTCTGGCAATGAAAGCTGTTGGTGCTCCTAAAGGTGTGATCGCGATCGAAGATAACAAGCAGGACGCGGTTAATAAGATGTTTGACCTGATCAAGAATATTGACGGTCTGCATATTGCTGTTTGTAAAACCAAGTATCCGCAGGGTGGCGAGAAGCAGTTGATAAAGGCTGTTACCGGTCGCGAAGTTCCGATTTGGGGGCTGCCGATGGATGCAGGGGTTGTAGTTAGTAATGTTGGTACAGCTGCGTCGCTGGCGTGGGCTTGTCTGGACGGTCGTCCTCTTATTGAGAGGGTGGTAACTGTTACCGGTAAGGGCATAAACCGTCCGGGTAATTTCCTGGTGCCGGTTGGAATGAAAGTTGAAGATCTGCTGGCACATTGCGGCGGAGTGAAAGATACAGCGTCAAAAGTTCTTCTTGGCGGGCCTATGATGGGGCCTACCGCTTATCGTCTGGATGTCCCGGTTATGAAGGGCACCAGCGGTATAACTGTAATGACAGAAGAAGAATATCGTGTGCTTGATGAGACAGCGTGTATTCGCTGCAGTCGTTGTGTAGATAATTGTCCGGTTGGTTTATTGCCGACTACCATAGCACATGCGATAAAGGCACGTGATGTCCAGAAGGCTCTCGATAATCACCTGATGTCATGTATCGAGTGCGGCTGTTGTACTTATGTCTGTCCGGCTCAGATACCGCTGGTACAGTATGTACGTGCCGGTAAGACCAAAGCTCGCGATATGAAAAAGTAAGCGTAGTATTTAATGAAATTCGTCAAGGGTAAGAGGCTGTTGAACAAGCGGCTGACTTACCCTTTTTTATTGTCTGCTTGATAATACAATCTGATATCTTTACAATGCATATATGAAATCAAAGAAACGCAATATAACCGTGGTGACTGGTACGAGGGCAGATTATGGTATTCTTCGTCCGGTAATAGAGGCTATATCAGCCCAGAAAAAGCTTAATTTGCAGTTGCTGGTAACTGGTCAGCATATGCTCCGTAAGTTTGGCTATACCTGTAGTGAAGTAGAAGCTGACGGCTGGCCGATCGTGGGTAAGGTAAAGCTTCAGACTAATAATGATGATCTTCAGGCGCATGCGATAGGTATGGGGCGGGCTATCAGTCAGTACAGTAAGATATACTTTGAGAATGACAGTGATATAGTTGTGGTGCTTGGTGATCGACTGGAGCAGTTTGCGGCGACATCGGCGGCTATTGCAAGCGGCAAGATAATAGCTCATATCCACGGCGGTGACCGGGCAACTGGTATTAGCGATGACTCTTTCAGGCACGCTATGACCAAGCTTTCGCATATCCATTTTGCGGCTAGTGATGAGTCTGCCGAGCGAATAGAAAAGCTGGGAGAGGATAAATTTCGTATTTATCGGACCGGCTCACCGGCAATTGACGGAATTAAAAAAAATATTTGTAAAAATAATAAAACGCTCAGTGAGTATGTTCCGTTTGATCTGAAAGAAAAATATTTTATCATTTTGGTACACCCTTCTGGCGGTTCGGATAGTAAAGAACAGGAGCAGATGTCAGAAATTCTTGACGTTTGTAGTCGTAAGTCAGTGCATAAGCTGGTGTTATATCCTAACTGCGACCCAGGCCATTCGGGTATAATAACAGCAATTAAAGCTATAGAGAGTAAGGATGATTTTACAGTTGTAAGGCACTTACCCAGAAGTATTTATCTAGGTTTATTGGCTAAAAGTAGTGGGTTGATCGGAAATAGTTCGGGAGGAATAGTAGAGGCGAGCTGTATTAATGTCGATGTATTAGACGTTGGAAATAGACAAGCCGGCCGCCAGCGTAGTAGCAGGGTGATCCATAGTGATTTTGGCCGGGACAATATCGCCAGGGCAGTAAATAAGCTGCTGAAGCTATCGGAGCCGGGTGGAAATCGTGAAGTAAGCGGTATCTACGGCAAAGGCGAAAGCGGCCGAAAAATTGCATCTATTCTGGCAAAGGTTAAGCTTGATGACGAACTGAGGCTAAAGACGATCGTCTATTAGTGATAATAAGCTGCCGCAAGGGCTTTTGTTCATCAAGTGCATGAGAAGTGAGTTGATTGGAGAATGCCCTGATTCCAGGGAAGTATGAAAAATACTTAGAAAAGGAATTATTTATGAGTGAAACAGCGGCACTTAAGATTGCAAATAATACAATTGAAATAGCCACTTTACCAGAAGTGACTATGAAGATCATCGAGGTCGTTCAGGACCCGCGTAGTACCGCCCATGATCTGCATGAAATCGTGAAGAACGATCCGGCACTATCATCACGAGTTTTGCGAGTGGTGAATTCGGCTTTTTATGGTCTGCCCGGTCAGATAGGCAGTATAGACCGTGCAATTATGCTTCTCGGTTTGAATGCGGTGAAGAATATTGCTATTGCTGCTTCATTGAGCAAAATGTTCAAGGGTGGAGCTGTTCATGATGATCTGACAGGTAAAGATCTCTGGACCCATAGCGTAGCTGTTGGAGCTGCCAATAAACTTATCACCCAGGCGATCGGTCTGGCACTTCCGGATGAGGCATTTCTAGCTGGTTTGATCCATGATATTGGTATTGTTGCCGAGCTGCAATGTTGTAGTCAGGATATGTCAAAGGTGGTTCAGGCGATTCATGCCGGTATTCCACTGCTCAATGCTGAAGAGCAGGTATTGGGAGCAAACCATCAGGAGATTGGTGCTTTACTGTCGTCTAAATGGAAGTTCCCTCGTTCATTCCAGTTTGTTACAGGTTATCATCATACCCCATTTGAGCTGGCAGAAGAAAATCGTCTGCTGGCATGTGTGACCCATGTTGCAGATTATATCTGTACCAAGAAGGGGTTGGGTATGGTCAAGAGCCAGGAGGCCGGCGAGCTTGATCCTGAGATATTAAGAGAGATAAAGCTGTCAGAAGATTCTCTGGAACATGTAATAGACAATATCGAAGAGGAACTGGAAATAGTCAGAACTCTTATCGAATAGAGAAAAATGAAATACCGCGAAGATTATATAAGCCTGGTTTATGCCGGGCTTTTTTTGTGGAATAATAAAAAACACTCCAGTGTAAATAGTACAATGGAGTGTTTTTTGGTGAGATTATATAAAATCGATTTGAAGGGAATTACTTCACTTCGAAGAATTTGTCAGCAGCTACGCCGCAAACGCTGCATTTGTCCTGGGCAGCACCGTATACCGTGTTACCACAAACGCCGCAAACGTAAATATCCTGAGCTGGCAGGTCCTGGCCAGCTTCAACAGCTTTAAGAGCTTCAGAGTAAAGATTGAAGTGAAGTTCTTCAACAGTGTTAGCCATTTCAAAGCCCTTTAGTGCACCTTTAACACCTTCCGCTTGAGCTTCTTTGATGAAACCAGGGTACATATCTTTGAACTCATGAGATTCACCTGCGATAGCATCTTTCAGGTTGGCAACAGTATCATTTATGCCGCCAGCATTACGTAGGTGGGTAAGTGCATGTACAGTTTCAGCTTCAGCAGCAGCTCTAAAGAGTCTGGCAACAGCCGGGAAACCGTCTTTGTCAGCCGCTTTTGCATAAGCCAGATATTTACGATTAGCCTGAGATTCGCCAGCGAAAGCCGCCATAAGGTTGTCCTGTGTTGACATAGTATTTGATCCTTTTCTGTCCTAATGTTCAATATTTTAATTTATCTACTTTGTTTTAGGCAGAGATTGTACTGGAAGTCAACTGATGGGGCAAAATTTTTATTATAACTTTTTAATTATTATGAAATATGGGTTTATATCGCACCTTAAGCTATTTACTAATTGTTGTAAACGGTAGTTTTATGTTAGTTTTGATTAATTATCTTTAGAGTGCCTAACATTCATTTACCCTCAATTTATTCAATAGTTTATAGTTTTTTTATATAGTCTTGCGGTTGGTAATTGTTTTTCACTATGAGTCAGTAGATGGTAAATATTGTGTAGGAAAAAACCTATACTGGTTATTTGATATCCTTTTTCTGGTTATAGTGTTAGTTTTTTTATTTGAAATAGTTAATTGATACAGCTTTTAGTGAAAAATAAATCAAAAAACGAAGGTAATGCAGTCATTCATAATTGAAGAACAGTTGGCAGTAAAAAAACAGGCATTAGTTTAATTAGCTTGCATTGAGCATTTGCTTATGAATAGGAGCCTGGAATATGAAGACATTGATAAAAAGTATTGTTTTATTTATGGTTCTCTGTTTGTCTGTATTGGTCGGGGCTGCTGCTGGTAAGGCAGTAATTTCGGTCGATGCAGATAAGCGGGGAGTCTTAGTCAGTCCTATGTTGTATAGTATCTTTTTCGAGGAGATCAATAGGGCTGGCGATGGCGGATTGGTTGCTGAAATGGTCGAGAATATTTTTAAGAGGACAAGGTCAAGTCATTTAGCTGGCAACTATCTGTTATAACCCAAAAAAAAGTTATAATTATACTCATTTTCGGGCTTCTGTGGACGTTGTGTTCTGCAGAAGCCCAGTTTTATATCTGGACGTGGTAGTTTAGATAGTTTTTCAAGATGATAAAAAGTCTCGAAGTGTATTGAATATATGATTTTGTGTTGAATTACATCATATTCATATTGTATACTATCCTATAAGTTATGCTTTGGTGGCAAAGGTTTAATAGAATTAGCATTTATGGAGTTTTGGGTATAAAACATAACTTGTTTACAGGCAAGTTCTTGTTGCATTGTGAACAGTTTTTTTTGCCATAATGTTAGTTTAGGGGCTTTTGCGGCTGTTATAGAAAAGTGAATGCACAAAAGAAATTTTTATCGAAAAGAAAAGGCTTAGGAGTATAAATTGAGAATGTTTAAGGTTGCAGCCGGTGTAATTGCCGGTTTTTGTTTATCGTCAGCAGCCCTGGCACAATTTGCCGGCGGATCAGGTACTATTAGTGACCCATACACAATTGAGACGCCAGCGCAGTTTGCTCATATGTCGGGAAATTCCGCTTACTGGTCAAGTTCTTTTGAGCTTGTAAATGATATAGATCTCTCAGGTTATGATGGACAGGATGGTAATCCAGCCTATGATATTATGGCTGCTGATACTGATCCTGATAGCCCGGGTTTTCAGGGAACAGCCTTTACCGGCCGGTTAAATGGTGCTGGTCATAAGATTACCAATCTTCATATAGCTGCTGATAATAACGATTATACCGGCTTGATCGGTTATATCGGTTACGGCGGTAATATTACCAATTTAGAGATTGCTGATGCGGTCATTACCAATGCAGGCAGCTGCTGTGGTATTCTGGCTGGTCAGAGTTCTGGTAGTGTTATTGGCTGTCAGATATCTGGTAATGCTCAGGGTTATGAATATATTGGCGGTCTGATCGGTTACTCTCAGGCTGGCAGTATTGAGAACTGTCAGGGAGATGTTCAGGTAAATGGCCGTTTTAGTGTGGGTGGTTTGCTGGGCTGTAATGATGGCGGCAGTATTTATAATAGTAAGGTTTTTGCCGGCAGCCATATAACAGGTGAGACCTCCTCGAATAATATTGGTGGTCTGGTTGGTTATAATAAAGGCGAGCTAAACAGCAGTTCATCAAGGGCAACTGTTACCGGAGTCAATAGTACATACGTTGGTGGTCTGGTCGGTTACATCGAGCATAGCAATGTAGTGAAATGCTTTGCAGATGCTGATGTAGTATCCAGCGGCTCATCTTTATATATTGGCGGTCTGGTTGGCTATGGTAGTACGATCGATTTTGAAGAATGTTACAGTAGAGGCGATGTTACAGCTGAGTCATCCTCGTTTGTTGGCGGTCTGATCGGTTACGGTCTGAACATCAATGTTTTGAATGCCTACAGTTGGGGCGATATTGCCGGTATGAATTATGTTGGCGGCTTGTTCGGTTTTAATGATTTTGGAACTGCTTATTATACCTATAGTGCAGGTGCGGTTTCTGGTTCAGCGTATGTTGGCGGATATGTTGGCTGTAATAAATACGGCAATCTGTATTATTCGCTTTGGGATAGTACCAGAGCGTCGGGTGTTAGTTTTACCGCTGGTGCCAATATCGGTGGTGAGCTGGATACGGTTTACGCTAAGAGAACTGACCAAATGGAGCAATATCTTACTTTTGCCGAAGTTCGTTTTGATATAAGAGATATGCTGCTAAATGGTACAGACGATATATGGCAGCGAGATACCAGCAATTTACTGCCGGTCTTTACCTGGCAGGATGATGCTATGCTCTTTAGTGGTGGAAGTGGAACAGAAGAAGATCCGTTTTTAATTGCAACAGCGTTAGACTTGTATCGGATCGCCGATTATAAATGGGAATATTACGGTTCTCATTACAGGCAGGCAGCTGATATTGATATGATTGATTATGATGGCCTTGAAGGTCGTAAAGCGTACAGAATAATTGGCGATAATGAATATTTCACGTCAAAGTCAGTCGGTAAAGGCTATGTGAACGCTTTTTATTTCCTATTCAGTGGAGCATATGATGGAGCAGGTTATACTATAAGTAATCTGAGTATCGAGCGGCTGAATGATAATTACTCTGGTATGGTTGGTGTTCTTACCGCAGAAGGTGAGCTTAAAAACATTGCTCTTGAAGGTTGCCGGGTTAATGCTTATCAATACACAGGAGCTATTGCCGGTCAAAGCGAGGGCGTGGTAAGCGGCTGTACTGTTGATGTGGATATGACAGCACAATATTGCTCTGGTGGTGTTGTAGGTTACAATAAAGGTACTATAAGCGATTGCAGTTGTACTGGTTCTATTGAGACCGAAAGCAATAATATTGGTGGAGTGGCCGGTTCCAGTAATAACCTGATAGAGAATTGTAGTACAAGTATTACAGTTAATGCTCATAACAGAAGTGGTGGTATTGTTGGTGAAAATAACGGCAGTGTCATAAACTGCCATTCTGAAGGCGTGGTCAATGGCTGGGATAATGTTGGCGGTGTTGCCGGATGGAGTTATTCAGTTGTCGATCGTTGTTCATCGGTAGTGTCTGTAGATGGTGCTAGTAATACTGGCGGTGTGATCGGGTACAATGAGGGTCGCGGTGTTATAACATCATGTTTTTCTCAGGGTACAACTGCCGGCACATATAATGTTGGCGGTTTAGCTGGGATCAACTATGGTACTGTAAATAACTGCTATAGTACGAATGATATTGTTACAGGAAGCACTTCTGCTGGTGCAGCATTTGGCAGTTCATCAGGAATTGTCAGTAACTGTTATACCGCCGGAAGTGGATTGGCGGGTAATATCAGAGGTTTTGCCGGTAGTCTTAGCGGAACTTACAGCAATTGCTATTGGGATTCTGAGATCGCTGGTGTAACTAATGGTGTTGGCGGAACTGGTGATGACCCGGTTGAGGTCGTAGCTTTAGGTACCGCAGAAATGATGCAGAGAGCAAGTTTTGCTGGCTTTGATTTTATCGGTGATGAAGATGGTACAGACGATCTCTGGTCGATAAGAGAAGGATATGCATATCCGAGACTCACCTGGCAGCCGGTTGCTGTCGGTGATATAGCGGGCAGTTATGCTGTTGATAGTGCTGATATTTATGCTCTGGCAGGATATTGGCTGACAGAGGCCGGTGATCCGGAGTGGAATAAAGCTGTTGATATCGTTGATGATAACAGGATCGATCTGCTTGATCTTGCTGCTATCGCGGTTAACTGGCTCAAATAGTCAATCGTTGTTAAGGTACCCTTAAGTTTTATTTCACTGCTAACAGGTATAATTAAAGATCAGTAAAGGCTTTCCGAAATGGGATTGAGAAGAAGATTTCAAAGAAATAGAGATAGAGTGGCCAAAAAGCTTACCCTGGAGTCGCTTGAAAATCGTGTATTGCTTAATGGCGACAGTTTGTTGGAGTATGCCATTTCGCATCAGGTGCAGGCTCGGTTAAATGATGGTTTGAGTTCGGTAACAGATGAGTTTGCCGATCTGGAATCATATGGGCAGCTGGCTGCGTCTCTACAGATAACAGATAGCTCGCTGGCGAGTATCTCAGATCCGTCAGAGATAATATACAAGACACTGCAAAAGCCGGTAGCGGATTATTTTGCCTCTGATGTGACCCCGACAGTTGGTGAGCTGGTAACAGCTCTGGAGAGTGTGCATGAACAGCTCTCTGGTATCGATCTTGAAGCTATGGTGCCGCAGGTGTCGATGGTTTCTGGTGTCTATGGTGAGGAACTGCTGTTTTCTTTAGATATTAACGCATCACGCAGTATGACGGCTGATATCGATCTAAGTAAGGTTAGCGGCGATCTTCCACTTGATATGGCTGCGGTTAGTGTTGATGTTAATGCCGGGTTTGAGCTTAGTTTTGAGTTTGGTATTGAACTAAGCGATTCGGTAGCTGCGGCGGACGGCTTTTATATTAAAAATGCAGAACTTGACCTGAGAGCTGAAATTGATACTGCCGTTAATACAGAGATCGATCTTGGCATGTTGGGGGTAGAGGTTCGCAGTGGTTCTCTGGCACTTACCGCTGGTATTCACGGGGCGTTTGTAAATGCTGATAATGATAGTGAGGGAAAGATCACCCGTGCGGATATGCAGGCATATGGTATATCTGAGCTGGTAGAGATATCGCAGGCTGACTGTGATATTAATGCTGATCTGCCGGTTTACGTGAGCATGGGAAGTTTTAATGTTGATGGTAGTGCGGCGGTAAGTATTGTCGGTGACATTTGGGATATTGACAATCTGGACGTTTCACTCAAGGGAGCAGATTCTGCCAGAATCAATAAGTTCTTTACGATCGATAGTTCCAGTTATGTTAATATACTCTCTAGTCTGAAAGACTGGATGGTCAAGGCGGTAGATAATAGTAATCTGTCAGCTTCGCTTCCGGTTGCCAAAGATTATCAGTTTAGCGATATACTTGCTCTGCCGGATGCTATTGATGGTTTGCTGGATAGCTATAGCAGTGCTGTCGAGAAGATCAATGCACAGCAGTTTGCAGATTATATAATTGAGCAGCTTGGCAGTGAATATGCCCAGGTTGTAACGGATTATGATGAGTATAGCCAGCGATTAAGCTATACTGTCTCGCTGAGTTCTTCGATTGAAGATTATCAGGTTCCGGTTGGCCTGAATTTTGAGATGGGTGATCTGGTACTCTTTGAACAGGCCGGTTTTTGCCAGATCGATGCCAGCGGCAGTCTTGACTTTAAGATCAATATATTATTGAACGATTATGATGCAACGATAATGTCTGAGCGGAAACTACCGACTAATGGCAGGCTCTCCGGCGATGCATCTTTTACCATTGTTGCTAACGATAACGAGCCGGTAAATATTGTTGTACCGCAGAATAATAGTAATAATAGTGCTTATACTCTGGTTAATCAGATAAATGATGCTCTGGCCGCAGCGGGTCTTACTGGTGTTGGAGCTAGTTATTATAATGGCTATTTGAAGATCAATGCAAATGGCTCAACTCACGCCCAGCTGACGATCTCAGCTGATGAAAATGACCCTGCCAGTACTGACCTTGGTCTGGGCAGTTATATGTCGGCGAAAGAGAATAATCTGTCGCATATCTCGCTGGAAGATATAAATCTGAGCGTTGATGCTTCGGTTAGTTCGGTTGATGTTGAAGCTAGTGCTAGTATCGGGTTTTTAGGTGTTGAACTTACCGATATAAATATTACCGGTGATCTGGGCTTTGATCTTGAGTTTGTGCCGTCGAGGTCTGCGGTTTATCTGACCGACTTACTTAGTAGTGCAGATAGTCTCTCAGCGTTCAGGATCAGTAATGACCATGCGAATGTAAATCTGGAAATGCCGACGGTTACCCTGACAACCGGAGCTGGTCTGGACTTTAATTCCAGTCCAAGTATAAATGTGACAGCACAGGATCTGCTAGACAATCCGCTTGTAAATCTCGATTTACAGAATTTTGGCGATCTGGGCGATCTGGAGTCTTTGGCCTATAGTCAGATAGTATCTATGCTTGAAAATATTGAAAGCTGGCTGGGCAGGCTCGAGAGTACCGGGGTACTGGATTTTGACCTGCAGGTGACAGATAAGTCGCTGACCGATCTGTTTAGTCCGGCTCAGGAATTTGGCAGGCTGGTGGAGAGCTATGCAGCTGACCCGGCTATGTCTATACAGCAGCTGCAGGATAAACTTCAGGCCATATTTGTCGACTATGCACAAAACACTGTTGGAGATAGTGGTTTAGACAGCTCTGTGGTAGATGTTGACTTTGCTGATAATATTCTGACAGTTGGTCTGAATATGTCATATTTCCTTAATGAAAGCTATGAGCTTGATCTGGAAGGCGATCTGTCGGCCTTGGGGCTGCCTGCTGAGTTAACTGATCTGGCATTTGTACAGGCCAGCGGCGGCCTTGGCGTTGAGCTGGGTGCTGATGTGGATATGTACTTTGGCATAGACCTGACCAGTCAGGTTCCTGAGGTATTTGTTAAGGATAATAGTGCGATCTCATTTACACTGAATGGTCAGGCACAGGATATTGATTTTGATGTCTCGCTTGGTGTTTTGGGTGTTCATGTTGTAGATGGCGAGTTCCATGTTGATGATGGCACTTCTGGTCATAATGCTATTGAGCTTCAGCTTTCATTGCCAACCGATGAGACTGATCACAGATACTCTATTAGTCAGCTGGCAAGTGCGTCGGAGTTTAATAGTCTAACTGGTGCTGCTATTGCCGCGGCACTACCGCTGTATTTCCCGGATACAAGCTCTGGGAGCTATCTCGGTGATCTTGAATTTCAGGTTGCAGATGTATTTAACCCGATAAATACAACAACAGTAAGCGGCCCGGATCTGGGAGAGTATATTTCCAATATCGATATTATGTCGGTGTTAAATACCGGTCTGGATCAGGCATTACGTCAGCTTACCAGTCTGTTTGATACTACTGTGGGCAGCTATGAGTTACCGTTTATCGGTGCCAGCCTGAAAGATGCCGCAGGTTTCCTGATAGATTTTCTTGATAATGACCAGTATGGTCTTACCCAGACACTTGCCGGTATTGGTTCTATTGCCGGCGTGCAGAATGCCTTATTGACAACTTTCGGCCCGTCTGGTTTTGATGTGCTTGGTGATGTTAATCTCGATGGTAATATTGACCTTTCAGATATTGAGATCGCGTCAATTGGTGATAATGGTGATTTTGATGATGTGTCGTTCTCGATACAGCTTTCTCAGCAGCTGGCTTCGGTGGAACTTACCCCTGATTTTGATCTTGAACTGCCATGGCTGGATTTGAATATTGAAGATACCGGCTCGGTACTATTTGAGCTTGGCTATGATCTGAACCTGAACTTTGGTGTCAGTCGCAATGACGGCTTTTATATTGAAACCACAGATCAGGATGAGTTTGTAATAAGCTTTGAAGCTTCAATGCCTGATCTGGGTGCTATTGGTAATCTCGGCTTTTTGTCATTAGAAGTTGGTGATTCCAGTGATTCGCCATCGTTCTTTAATGGTTCTCTGGCGGTAGATATACATGATAATGATGGTTTACTGACTATAAGCGATGTTTTTGGTGATAATGACGTACTCAGTATAACACCTGAAGCAGAGGCTGCTCTGAACCTTGAATTTATAACTGGCATAGAGGGTAATGATGCTTTCCCATCTTTACGTGGTGGTCTTAATCTTGGCTGGCTGGTAAATAGCTCAACTGGTTTTGCGGGTGAACTCACCAGCAGCAGTTTCTCGGAAGTACAGCTTAACCTTGGCGACTATGTAAACAGTTTTGTCGAGCCGATATTTGAGACGGTAAATGATATAATCGAGCCGGTCAGGCCGATAGTTGATGCTCTGACAACTGAAATCGATTTCAGTATAGCGTCCTATTCGGTTCTTGATATTCTGAATTTGTTTGGCGATAGTGATTACAGTGATTTTATCAGCTTTGTTTCTGCTATTGATACGATAGATAATTTCGTTCAGCAGGCCCATTCCATCGGTAATGATCTATGGCTTGATTTTGGCGGTGTGACACTTGATGTTGACAATACTGTTTCCGCTTCAGCTGAGAGCTGGCAGATGCCGGAAGAGAATGTCAGTCAGCAGATATCAGAGCAGGCTCCCGGCTATGCCTCAAATATCTCTGATACGAATGATTTCTTCTCTTTCCCGATAATAGATGAGCCGCAGGGTCTGCTTGGCATGCTCTTTGGTCAGAACCCGACTCTGGTGAAGTGTGACCTGCCAGATTTCTCCTTTAGCGAATCATTTGATCAGTTCCTGGGGGTAATTCCTGTTGGCCCGATACCGGTAACTCTGGGCTTACGCGGCAGTATGGGGCTGACAAGCTCTATCAGTTTTGGTTATGATACGCTAGGCTTGAGAAATGCTTACGCAGAAGGTTCTTTTGCCAGTCTGGCAGATGGCCTGTATATGTCAGATACTGACAGCAGCGGCAGGGATATTCCAGAGCTTTCGGTTTACGGTTCGCTTGGCTTCTACGGTCAGGTTGGCGGCGGGTTTGACCTTGGTTTTATGAGCGCCGAGGCCAAGGCTGGTGTTGAAGGCGGCTTAAAGCTGACCGTTTCAGCTGACCTTACTGATACTGACAACGATGGTAAAGTCCGGTTCAATGAATTTGCCGGTTTTGACCTGGAAGGTGAAATAAGCTGTTATGTTGACTTGTATGCCAAGGTCGGCGCTTCATTTTTGGGTATTGGCGGCAGTACCAAGTACACCCTTGAGCTGGTAGATATTACGCTGGTAGATTTTACAGTGTCAAATGATGACAGTGTATATAATCCGCCCGTGTTGGCGACAATGGAAAATGGTACTTTGTACCTCAATATGGGTGATAGGGCGGAGTATGCACTAAATGGTGGAGAAAAGCCATATACATATGTATCGGCAATGAACGGGGCAAGGTATAAGAGTTACCTTGACATTGCTGTTGGTTCTGATGTTTCAGAAGAGTTTGAAATAGTTAATGCCGGCAGCGGCAAGGTTATCGTTAAGGCCTGGGGCTTTGAGCAGGAATATGGTTCGCTTGAAGATCCGGTTACATCTATTGTGGCAAATGCCGGAGCTGGAAATGATATTATCGAGCTAAAGGGCGGGTTGATGGTGCCGTCGTATCTTGATGGTGGCTCTGGTGATGACCGTCTGATGGGTGGCTCTGGAATTGATACTATTTCTGGTGGCTCTGGTAATGATTATATCGACGGTGGTTCAGGTGATGACCTGCTGTACGGTTATGAAGCAGATAGCTATTTGGTCAATACTGGTGATGATACCATTTATGGCGGCAGGGGCGATGACCATATCTTTGGTGGCGGCGGTAATGATTTCTTATATGGTCAGGTTGGCAGTGATGAGATTCACGGTGGTGCTGGTAATGATACTATCCTTGGCGAAACTGGTGATGATATAATCTTTGGTGACGCCGGTAGTGATATTCTGTTTGGTAATCAGGGTATTGACCTGATCTTTGGCGGTGCTGATAATGATGTGATCATTGGTGGTGCTGATAATGATATTCTCTATGGTTATAAGGAGAATGATTTTTCTGATCATCTTTCCGATACAGATATAATTTATGGTGATTTTGCCCAGGATTCTGCCTATGTTGACCTTTTAGAGGGTCTTGCCGGTGATGATATTATCTATGGTCAGGGCGGAGCAGACAGCATCTACGGCGAAGCTGGTGATGATACGGTATATGCCGGTGCTGGTCAGGATTATATTGACGGCGGTCAGGGTAATGACCTGCTGCTGGGTGAAGCTGGTGATGATACTATCTCAGGGGCACTTGGTAATGATGTATTATACGGCGGTGCCGGAAGTGACAGCATTGATGGCGGTGTTGGTGATGATCTCATTGATGGTGGCTCAGGCAACGATATTATCAATGGTAATGATGGCAATGACCTGCTCTATGGTGGTATTGGCGATGATAGTATAAATGCTGGTATTGGTGACGATATTGTTTATGCCGGAGAAGGCAATGACACTGTTGATGGTCATCTTGGCGATGATATAATCTATGGCGATGCTGGCAATGACAGCCTTTCCGGTGGTGCTGGCAATGATACTATCTATTGTGGTTTAGGTAATGATCAGGCTTTTGGCCAGGCGGATAATGATACTATTTATGGTATTGCTGGAAGTAATTATATATGGGGCGGTCTTGGTAATGATAATATATCCGGCGGCTCTGGCAGCGACCTGATATATGGTGACTATGGAAATGATATTATCTGGGGACTGGCTGGCATAGATACGATAGATGGTGGTATTGGCAACGATACGATCTATGGTGGGCTTGGAAATGATATTATCCATGGTAATATCGGCAGAGACCGCGTATATGGCGGGCTGGGTGATGATGAGCTGTGGGGTGATAGTGGTAATGACTACATCGACGGCGGATTTGATGCTGATACTATTTACGGTGGTGCAGGCAACGATGAGCTTTACGCTGGTTACGGCACTGGCGGAACGATCTATGGTGGTGAAGGCGATGATGTTATCCATGGCTCAGACGATGGATCTGATACGATTTTTGGCGATGATGGTGACGACAATATCTGGGGCTATCGCGGCAATGATGTAATTGACGGCAATGCCGGCAGGGACGTTATCTACGGCGGTAAGGGCGACGATATTCTTTACGGCGGACTTGGCAGCGATGTTATCGTTGGTGGAGCAGATCACGATATACTATATGGTGATAGTCTAACCGAAAACGGTAACTATACGGATTATCTTTATGGTGATTTTGGTACTGGTGCCGGCGAGATCGGCAGCGGCCGTGATCAGCTCTATGGCCAGGCTGGTAACGATTTTATCTATGGCGAAGGTGATGATGATAAGATAATTGATAATTCAGGTGAAAATACTATCAATTATGGCAGTGGTGAAGGAGTAGATCCTGAAACTTTCGCTGCTCCTGTGCCAACCTCAGCTCCATCGCTTATGGCGTATAGCTATTTGGGTGCCGAAAGTTCACTGGAATATGTTGCTGATGTAGAAAGTTCGGTATGGCATAAGATAGCCGGCAGTACCAGCTCTGACGCTATGGTATACGCTCCGGTAATAGCGGTTTCAGCTTCTGGTAATGACCGTATATTTGCCGCCTGGGTTGATGCGGGCTATGGTAAATATGATATAGTTTTAGCTGAAAGCATTGACGGTAACTGGGTGACAGTAGTTGACGGGGTAGGCAGCGAATTGTTCGGCCTGGATTCATCTGGTGCCAGTGAGCCTTCGATATATTCTGATAGTAATGGCGATATTCTGATCTCGTGGATCGTGACAGATGATTCTGGTAATACCAGCCTGTCGGCGGCCAGATATGATGTGTCAGCTGGCGAGTTGACAACTCTTGTCAGTGAAACTGGTGTAGGTACAGAAATAACCAGTTGTAAGATATCTGAAACAGCTAATGGCCCGATACTAATCTGGCAGGCGGACGGCGATATTTATGCAGGTCTGTATAGTGATGGTACTTTGAATCCACTAGGTGGTAGTGCTAAGATTGTAGATTCGCTAGCCGGTGTTGCTTCATATGATATTGACATAGATGGAAACAATATTGTATTGAGCTTCTCTGAAGGTGACTCTTCTACTGGCTCTGTGGTTTCAATATTGGAGTACAATGGCTCGCAGTGGAATACTCTTGGCAGCGTTCCTGCTGTCGGTTCAGCTTCGATGCCGAGCGTTAAATATTATAATGATGATATCTATCTAAGCTGGCTGGAAGTAGATCAGGGTCGTCAGGCGGTTGCTGTAAGCAGCTATGACGGCAGCAGCTGGCAGGCCAGACAGACGATCGACGCGGCGATAAATGAAGTATATAGAAATCCTGACTGGGCTATTGGCAGTAATGGCTTGCAGATTGTATGGCAGACTGTCAATACTGATGATATCAGCGGCTTTGAGTTAGGTTTCTCTAAGCTTGATAGTGGTTCAGGTATGTTTAATGAGCCACAGTTTACAGAACTCGATAATAACGGCAGTATATTGGATAATAACAGCTCGTTCTCTATCGCAGAGGGCGTCGCTGGTATATATGCTATCTGGCAGGACGTTAATGCTGGTATCTCAATTGCGGCCAATACCGGCCATTCAGTTGAAAGTACCGTTGCGGCAGGAGAATCAATTCAGCAATTGCTGGATGCTGTTGATTTTGGCCCGGGCGATGTTATTTATCTGGAAGCTGGCGAGTACGAGGGCTTTGAGATCTCTGCTGATGATGCCGGGGTGACGATTATAGGTGGTCAGTTTGCTGATTCGGTGATTATTTCACCGGTTGTAGTCAATGCCAGCAGTGATATCACTCTGCAGGATGTGACATTTACTGCTGATGTTATTGTTTCGTATAGTGAAAACATAATTATCGCAGCGAGTGATTTTTCTGGTGCGATGCTCACTTTGTCAAATACCGATAGCAGTTATGTCCATAATAATGTATTTAGCGGTAGTGGTATCGTCTTAAACGGCAGTCAGTCTGGGATAGATATTTATGGTAATGTGATAACTGGTGCTGATACTGCTATTGAGATAGGTGGCGATTCTGAAGGCAGTATTATAGCGAATCGGATAAGCTCAGCTGTACTGGGTATTGATATTCAGACTGCATTTGCGGGTAAGATATCAGAAAATGATATTGCAGATTCTGATACTGGTATCGCATATAAGGCGACAGCTGATCTGATCGGCAATATAGTACACGATTGTACTTACGGCATGACCGTCAATGTGTCAGATATTGCGGATGCACCGGGTTACTACGGTTCAACGGCAGGTAATACCTTTACGGGTAATTCTACTGGTGTTGTGCTTGATGACAGTTATCTGGCTGGTCAGACGATTGTTGATAACTCATTTGGTGTTACTGGTTCTGGAAATCTTGGTGGAGCAGACTTCGGTGATGCTAATATTATTGAATATAATATTATTGGTGTGGCAATGGAAGCTGGTTCAAATATATCATACAATAAGATCGGTTATAATCGTGTTGGTATTGAGGCCGGCTCTGACCAGATAATAACCCACAACTCTATCTACAATAATAGTAGTAATGGTGTACTGGTAAGTGGTGTTGAAACTGTCCGTATAATAAATAATACGATCTATAGCGAAGATGGAAATGCTCTTGAACTTAACGAGTCTGCCTCTGAGATAGATATACAGAATAACATTCTCTGGTCTGAAAATGACTATGCGATGTATATCAGTAATAATAGCCGTGACGGCTTTTTCAGTGATTATAATGTCCTTTACACTGGCGAGCAGGGCCATCTGGTTCATTGGGTAATCGACTTTGATGATATTCTCGACTGGCAGGTTGATGTTGGTCTGTTCGACTCTCATTCAGTTGGCAGAACAAGTATCAATAGCGATTGGGCCAAACCTAGATTCAATGGTATGGCAGTTGACGATTATAGTCTTATCGATATTACTGCTGGTTTGCGGTTTACTAACCCGGCGGTTAATGCCGGGAATCAGGCGATAGATATTGGTCTGTCAGCTGACAGGGTCAATCTGCTGGCAAATCCTGACTTCGAGGATGCTCTTACCGGCTGGGTGGTAAGTGATGGTTCACTTGCGGCTGATGATATTGATGCCTTTGACGGCGAAAATTATTATTCAGCAGGTGAGACTTCACATGGAACCGCAATTCAGACAATTAACCTGGCAGATCATGGTTATACCAACGCTCAGATAGATGAAAGTGATCTGGTTGCTATCTTTGGCGGCAGGTTGAGGTCTGCTCTGGAAACTGTATCAGACAGCGGTACTATCAAGCTTACCTTCCTGGACAGCTCCGGCAGTCAGATAGCAGTAACTGAGCTTTCACCTGAAGCACAAGATCAATATTGGCAGCTGGCTGGTGGCAGGGTAAATATCCCGCAGGGTACTCGCCAGATTCGTTATAGCTATATAGCAGACCGTCAGGTAGAGAATAATGACCTTAATAATGATGCTTATCTTGACAATGCCTTCTTGTATGTTGAGGATAATGCCTCCTCCAGTGATATCGGTGCCTATAGCAGTGTGAACGAGACATCTGCCCTAGCCCTGCGTTATCCGGAGATGTATCTCGACTGGCAGCGAGACACTTCGCATACTATCAGGTGGGATTCTTTCAATAATGATGACGATCTGCAGGTTAGGATAGATCTATATCAGGATACGCCGGTGGGTACTGTCTTTTTACAGAATATTGCCTATACCGCTGATGATGGAAGTTATACCTGGCTGCCTTCTGATAGTGGTATTGACTATGGTGTCTACGGGCTAAGGGTCTTTATCTCGCTGGTTGGCGCAGAGAATGTATTTGATATTAGTACCGAATCGTTCAATATTCCGGAAAATACAGATCAGTATTATGTGAATGATGGTTCAGTTGATGGCGATCAATATACAACCGCAGTTGGCAGTAATCGTAATACTGGCTGCAGGCCGGATTCACCTAAGCCAAACCCGGTTAACCTGCTCAAGGTATATTCACTGGCCGCTGGTGATGAACTCTTTGTTGATACCGGTGATTATTCACTGCTGTATCCGGTAATAATTTCGGGAACAGATGGAATTGGCGACGATGAAGGTTTTGTTCTCTCAGGTCCAGATGGATATGGCAATGAAGCGTCATTTGAACTTATTGACCCTGATCATAGCGAGACAGCAACGGTAATACTTGATAATGCTGATTATGTCTATATGTATGATCTGGTACTCTCTCATGGCTATACGGGCCTGGCACTAATAAATGACAGTACCTACTTTGTCGGTGCCAGTCTGGTCTGTAGTTATAATACTTCAGATGGTATTGTTGTGGAAAGCGGTTCTTCAGTTGCATCGCTGGATAGTATTGATGCTTCCAATAATTCAGGTAATGGTATTAGCATAACATCTGGCGATTTGGAGCCTTTACTTTCTGGTATAGAAGTTTCTAATAACAGTAATTATGGCCTATATACCACAAAGGGTATTTCTGAACTGTCTTCTGCTCATGCAGCAAATAATGGTAATACCGGCTTCTATTTGACCAATCAGTCATCATTAGCAGTACTGAGTGTCACTTCTGAGAATAACAGGGGTGATGGCCTGTATGTTAGCGGAAATGTTACTGAAGTGTTTAATAGCGAGTTTTATTATAATAGTAATGACGGTGTAGAGCTGGCCAATTCTACTGGTACATCTTTTGAGCTCTGTCAGGTTTATGCTAATGGCGACAATGGTATTTATGCTTATTATTCAACTATCACTATTGCCGATCATGAGATCTATGGTAATGGCGATTATGCTATAGTAGCTGGCAGTAATTCAGTTGTAAGCCATAATGATATTCACGATAACGGTTCAGGTATATACTCATATTATGCTGATTTGAGTAATAATGTTATTTACGATAATGATAACAACGGCATTTACGCTAATGGTGGTAAGCTGGAGTATAATGTCGTAAGTAATAGTGAATATGGTATCTATATAGATAAGGCCACTGAAGTTGATAGTAATGTTGTATATTCAAATGCTACTGGTATCTTTGCCGATTCAACGGGCTCGGTACTCTCGAATAACAGAATATACAATAATAGTATAGAAGGTATCAGAGCGATATATGATACCGATATCCTTGGTAATGTTATCTATAGCAATGGTCTGGGTATTTATGCGATTGGTGAGTATCATTATAATAACAGGCCGTTTAGCGGTACTATTGCCAATAACCTGGTATATGATAATATAAATGGTATTCGCCTTTATAATGCCCGTGAATATGATGGTGAACATGCCAGTATTATAAATAATACTATTTATCAGGTTTATGGAAATGCTGTCTCTGTTATGGCGGCTGAAAATAGTAGCTCAGATAATGTAGAACTGAAAAATAATATTATTACTGTTGTCGACGGCTGTGCTATTAGTGTTGACCAACGCAGTCAGACGGCATTTGACAGTAATTATAATCTGTTTGACCTGTCTGGTGTGTCTATCCTGGGTAAATGGCAGGGGCGTGATATTGAGTCTATCAATGACTGGCAGAGTATGGCGTTTTCTGACCGTAACAGCAGTATCGGCGATCCGTATTATGTAGATATTACAGGAGCTGACGGCGTGCTTGGTTATGAAAGTGATCTGGCAAACGGCAGCGATGATAATTTCCATCTGAAGAGTCTTTACGGCAGCTTCAGCTCCGGCTCGCTGGCACCGGTAATAGATCCGGTATCTGGTTTGCCGGTTTATCCTCAGTTGGTTCAGCAGGTATATTCTGATCAGTCGCCGGCTATTGACCGTGGTGATGCTGGTTTTGATTATGCTCAGGAGCCGGCTAATAATGGCGGTTATATAAATATCGGTGCTTACGGTAATACCGATCAGGCGGCGATCAGCCCGCAGGAATATGTACTTATTACCTCGCCACAGGGCGGTGAACTATGGCCAAATGGTCAGCAGTTCGATATTACCTGGAGAAGTGATCGTGGTGCGGAAGTATCTTATGTTGATATTACGCTGGTTGGTGAGTCTACTGAGCTTACTCTTGCTTCTGGTGTGGCTAATGACGGCAGTTTCAGCTGGCAGGTACCAGATAACGTCGATCCTGATGAATATTATATTGTTGTAACTCGCTCTGATAATACTGAGATCGTAGACAGTAGTAATATGTTCGCGATCATGGAGCATGATGGTATTTACTATGTGAATATCGAGAATGATTCATATTTCGCTGATAATGAATATACTACTGCTCCGGGTAATAATGCTAATAGTGGTCTGACACCATCATCGCCGAAGTCTTCTGTCAGGGCGATCATTGAAAGTTATGATCTGCGTCCTGGCGATATTATTTATGTTGATACTGGATACTATACAATTTCAAGTAATATCATTATCGGCGAAAATGATTATGGTTTCACTATCTGTGGTCCGATACAGGGTGATGATCTGGCGATTATTGACCATGGAAATCAGAATA
The DNA here is from genome assembly GCA_963667715.1 of Sedimentisphaerales bacterium. Classification (GTDB taxonomy): domain Bacteria; phylum Planctomycetota; class Phycisphaerae; order Sedimentisphaerales; family SM23-30; genus JAFGDI01. Next base: position 1,769,923 of record OY763926.1, read on the forward strand.
CCGGCAATTATGTCTTCGAATTTGATAATGTCAGAAGTGTGGCTATAAAGAATATCGCCATGACTAATGCTTATAGCGGTTTTTATTCAAACTCGGCAGCTGATATACTGATAAGTGATTGTGATATCTATCAGGTTAGTAATGACGGTATAAATCTCAGTGGCGATATTGATAATGTCAGGCTGGTAAATAATAATATTACCGGTACTGGTAATAATGGTATTACGGTTGTCGGAACTAATATTGCTATTACTGGCAATCAGATCAGCCAAAGCGGTAAGCATGGTATTTTTGTCGATAACTCTCAGAATGTTCAAATTGACAGAAATACAATATCCGATAGCAGCAGCTACGGTATCTACGTTGATAGTAGTTCGGCGAAAGTTACTGCAAATATTGTATCAGCTAATAATATAGGTATCTATGCTTATGGCGAAGGATTAAGCTTCCCAATACGTGTTAGTGATAATGAAGTTTATGATAATAGTACTATTGGTGTCTACGCCGCATATAATGTGCAGGTAAGCGGTAATACCATCTATGGCCAGCAGGGCAGTAATCATTATGGTATACAGGCCACCCGCGACGCTTCTGTAATGTATAATGATATCTACGACAATGAGATCGGTATATATACTGGTGAGCCGTATAGTTATCGCTTAGCGACAGTAGTTGGTAATTATGTACATTCTAATACCACAGGTATAGTAGCGTCGTATAATAGTACAATAAGTGAGAATGTTGTATATTCTAATACCATTGGTATTACGACCAGTGCAAATATCGACTTCTCCGGCGAGATAAGTAATAATGTTATCTATTCTAACAGCGATTACGGTATAGCGATAACTCGTGGCCGTATTGGAGCTGAGATATTCAATAATACAATCTCTCAGTCAACTGGTAATGGTCTGAAGCTTTCAGCTAGCCGTGATGTTGATCTATACAATAATATATTCGATATTGCAGACGGTTACTGTCTGGAGATTTTATCTGATAGCTTTGCCGGCTTTAGCAGTGATTATAATATCCTCCATGGTAAAACAGCAATCTGGGGCGGTACCGAGATAGATGATCGTGCTGACTGGTATTATGAGCTTGGTTTCGATCATCACAGCTATAGCAGTGATCCACAGTTTACCAATGGCTATCATGTAAGCCCGGATTCAGATGCCGTTGATAATGGTGCCCCAACCGATGATTTTATTCTGGAGATGTATCCAAATGGTGGTCGTGTAAATATAGGAGCCTACGGCAATACCTTCGAAGCAACAGTAAGCTCGATGTACGGCGTTCAGCTTCTTAGCCCGATCGCACTGGATAAATACGAGTATGGCAGTGAGGTTATTATCTCATGGCGTAGCTATGGTCTGAGCTCATATCAGTCTGAAATGACCGTTGATCTGGAATATTCATTAGACAATGGTTCGAGCTGGTCATCATTGGCTACATCTCTGGCGATGGAAGCAGATGGAACCGGCAGTTATATCTGGCAGGCTGATACGGTAGGCGAAGAAGTAATCGTACGTATCAGCGGCGAATACTCTGGTATTGAAGTATCAGATGAGTCTAGTATCTTCCAGGTATCTTCCAGCGGTAATAGTTACTATGTAAATATTGCAGGTGATACAGACTTTAGTGATAATGAATATACCTTTGCCGCCGGTGACAATAATAATAGTGGTAAGAGTCCATACTATCCAATGTCGAGCCTGAGTGCATTACTGGATATATATGATCTCGGTGCAGGCGATATAGTCTATATTGACAGCGGCGTATATACAGTACTGAACAATATGGTTATCGACAGTTCCGATGCCGGAGTAACACTACACGGCCCGGAAGTGCCGGGACATCAGGCCTTGTTCGACCGTAATAATACAGCCTCAGGTAATAATGTACTGGAATTGACTAATGCTGAGAATGTAGTAGTTGAGAATCTATCCTTTACCGGCGGTTATTATGGTATCTATGTTTCAGGCGGCGAAACTCATAATGGCCCGGTAGTAACCAATAATACCGTAATGGATAATGCCAGCTATGGTATTTATGTATACAATAGCCCGGCCAAGGTGACTGCTAATACTGTATCAGCTAATAATATAGGAATCTACGCTTATGGCGAAGGATTAAGCTTCCCAATACGTGTTAGTGATAATGAAGTTTATGATAATAGTACTATTGGTGTCTACGCCGCATATAATGTGCAGGTAAGCGGTAATACCATCTATGGCCAGCAGGGCAGTAATCATTATGGTATACAGGCCACCCGCGACGCTTCTGTAATGTATAATGATATCTACGACAATGAGATCGGTATATATACTGGTGAGCCGTATAGCTCTCGCTCAGCTTCAGTCGTTGGTAATTATGTACATTCTAATACTACTGGTATAGTAGCATCGTATAAGAGTACGATTAGTGAAAATGTTGTTTATCTTAATACTGTAGGAATAGCAACAAGTACTAATATCGACTTCTCCGGCGAGATAAGTAATAATGTTATCTATTCTAATAGCGATTATGGTATAGCGATAACTCGCGGCCGTATTGGAGCTGAGATATTCAATAATACAATCTCTCAGTCAACTGGTAATGGCTTGAAGCTTTCAGCTAGCCGTGATGTTGATCTGTATAATAATATATTCGATATTGCAGACGGTTACTGTCTGGAGATATTATCCGATAGCTTTGCCGGTTTTAGTAGTGATTATAATATTCTCCATGGTAAAACCGCAATCTGGGGCGGTACCGAGATAGATGATCGTGCTGACTGGTATTATGAGCTTGGTTTCGATCATCACAGCTATAGCAGTGATCCACAGTTTACCAATGGCTATCATGTAAGCCCGGATTCAGATGCAGTTGATAATGGTGCCCCGACCGATGATTTTATTCTGGAGATGTATCCAAATGGTGGTCGTGTAAATATAGGAGCCTACGGCAATACCTTCGAAGCAACAGCAAGCTCGATGTACGGCGTTCAGCTTCTTAGCCCGATCGCACTGGATAAATACGAGTATGGCAGTGAGGTTATTATCTCATGGCGTAGCTATGGTCTGAGCTCATATCAGTCTGAAATGACCGTTGATCTGGAATATTCATTAGACAATGGTTCGAGCTGGTCATCATTGGCTACATCTCTGGCGATGGAAGCAGATGGAACCGGCAGTTATATCTGGCAGGCTGATACGGTAGGCGAAGAAGTAATCGTACGTATCAGCGGCGAATACTTAGGTATTGAAGTATCAGATGAGTCTAGTATCTTCCAGGTATCTTCCAGCGGCAATAGTTACTATGTAAATATTGCAGGTGATACAGACTTTAGTGATAATGAATATACCTTTGCCGCCGGTGACAATAATAATAGCGGTAAGAGTCCATACTATCCAATGTCGAGCCTGAGTGCATTACTGGATATATATGATCTCGGTGCAGGTGATATAGTCTATATTGACAGCGGCGTATATACAGTACTGAACAATATGGTTATCGACAGTTCCGATGCCGGAGTAACACTACACGGCCCGGAAGTGCCGGGACATCAGGCCTTGTTCGACCGTAATAATACAGCCTCAGGTAATAATGTACTGGAATTGACTAATGCTGAGAATGTAGTAGTTGAGAATCTATCCTTTACCGGCGGCTATTATGGTATCTATGTTTCAGGCGGCGAAACTCGTAACGGCCCGGTAATAACCAATAATACCGTAACGGATAATGCCAGCTATGGTATTTATGTATACAATAGCCCGGCCAAGGTGACTGCTAATACAGTATCAGGTAATGATATCGGTATTTATGCGAACGGTGATGGTTTAACCTATCCGGTTCAGGTTAGTGATAATGAAGTTTACGGCAATGATCGTATCGGTATCTATGCGGCATACAAAGTGCAGGTGAGTGGAAACACTGTCTATGGCCATCAGGGAAGTGAACATTATGGCATACAGGTTACCCGCGATGCTGTTGCAATGTACAATGATGTCTATGATAATGAGATAGGTATCTATACCGGCGAGCCATACAGTTCCCGTTCAGCTACAGTTGTTGGTAACGATGTATATGGTAATACTACTGGTATAGTAGCGTCATATAAAAGTAATATAAGTGAGAATAAGGTTTATTCCAATGCTGTTGGTATTTCGACCAGTGCCAATATCGACTTTACCGGTAATATAAGTAATAATGTTATCTATTCAAATAGCGATTATGGTATAGTTATTAACCGCGGACGTACTGGTATGGAGATATCAAATAATACTATATACCAGCCTGTTGGTGATGCTGTCAGGCTCACCGGCGGTAGTTCAAATGTTAGCCTGGTCAATAATATTATGGCAATTGACACCGGGCATTGCCTGAGTATTAGTGAGGACAGTCTTGTAGGGTTGGCAAGTGATCATAACCTTTTCTTCCGGTCAGTGCAGGCAAACTCATCTGTTGCCAGAGTAGGGTTAACTGATATTGTCGACCTTTCACAGTGGCAGCAGTATTCTTCGCTGGATAATGTCAGTGTAGAATCTGATCCGCTCTTTGTTGATATGGACGGTGCCGACGGTATCCTTGGTTATCAGCGTTCAGAGATACATGTTAATAGTGGTCTGGACGATAACTTTATCCTTTCCAAGAACTCACCTGCGATCGATGCCGGTTATAGCTGGCTGGATGGTCAGGATGATATCCATGACGATCCGGGTGTGGTTAATGCTGGCTCAAATGACTATTATGCGATAATAAGCGATAGTGAAGCGCTTGCTGATACTGGTACTGCGATGGGCTGGCATAGCTCTAATGATGTGCGTTCTTATGCACTGGCAACACCATTTGATTTCTATGGTAATTCGTATAGTACTTTGTATATCTCTACTAGTGGTGCTATACAGCTTGGTGCCAATAATCAGCTCAATAGCAATCTCAGCGATGTGAACAATCTTGTTAAGTATGCCGTTATCGCTCCGTTCTGGTCAGATGTTGCCACAAATGGTGATGGTGATGATATCTATATCGATGATACGCAAGCTGGTGTGATAACTATCAGGTGGGATGCTACCTCGAAGGCTGATGGAGCAAATGTAGAATTTGCTGTTTCGCTCTACGATAACGGAGAAATTGAATTCATATACGATGGTTCATCTGCAGGTATGTCAGCTGTTATCGGTATTTCCAGCGGTAAAGGTGACTATAAGCTCATTAAGAACTCTGAACTTGACAATCAAGACTCTACCGTTAGGTTTGCTTTACTGCCGGGTGCGACTGATATTGGTGCATACGAATTTACCGGGTCAAGTTTCGATACGATCGCACCTGAGATCGTAAATACTGATCCAGGTTTTATCCATAACAGCGGTCAGGATTCAGCTGTTATTGATATGATAAATATTTATTTTAGTGAACCGCTGAACGTTATCGATGCGGTATCGGCTTCTAATTATTCTCTGCTCTGTTTCGGGGCAAATGGTATTGAAGGCGATGCTGACGATTATGAGCTGGAGCTGAATTCAGTCTATTATGCAGGGTCGTCTGTAGTTACTCTTGATATACTTTCAGGAGAGCTTGCCGCGGGTAATTATAAGCTTGTCGTAAATGGCGATTCTATGCACGATATCTCGGGTCTTGCTCTTGGCCAGGATTATATCAGGGAATTTACCATAGCCGACCAACAGGCTCAGATGGGATATGTTTCATTAGAAGCAGCTCCGGCGGCAAGTCCTGTTGTCAGTGAGGTTACTGATAAGAGTGCTGCTGTTAGCTCTGAAACTGAAATTGAGCCGGCGATTGTTACTGATAGAAACGTTGAAGAGTCATATGTGGCAAGTGATAAAGCCGTAAGTAATATCGAAGCAGTTGTGACAGAAAAGGTGGCATTACCATTTACCAGAAATTTTGATGATCTACTTGGCAAGGTGAAGATCGATAGTAAGGTGAGTATTGACAATATCTGTCTTAATAGTACCGGCAGCATTAACGTTAAGATGAAGTCAGTTGTTGTAAACAAAAACATACAGAATCTTTTCTCCGGCGGATTTAGCCAGCTGGGTAGTGGTTCGATCTTCGATCCTTATAGTTTCTAATTTAATTTTTTAGCTTTTTGATATTTATGACGGCCAGCTTATGTGTAATAAGCTGGCTGTCTTTTTTTTGTGTAAATTTGGGGTTGATTGTACGATAGTGTACTGATATGTACTGTGGGTGTTATCTGGAAGTTACAAAAGCATACAAATGTGTTTTGGTAAGTGTTTTTTGTAAGTGCCTGTCTATAAGTGTTATATGTGTGTGTAGTCTGTCTGCTAGTCTTTGTTGTTGATGATATTTGTCAACTATTATGTAAATCGTTCATGGATAAAAGTGGACAAAGTTGTAATGTGTTGGTACACTTTGGTTTTCGTATATTATTGTAAAAGCGGCTGGCAAAAGTCAGTTCTGCGAATTAAAAACCAGAATACTAATCAATTTTGGAGCCTTGAATGTTGAAGAAGATCGTAACTTTATTTGTATTGTGTATGCCTGTTCTGGCGTATGCTCAATGGAAATCGGCTGATTGTCCTGTTATGACCAAGTGGGGCAAGGAAGTTACTCCTGCTAATGCATGGCGGGAATATCCTCGTCCGCAGCTGGTAAGAGAAAACTGGTTAAACCTTAACGGGTTGTGGGATTATGCGATCGTGCCGCTGGCCGCTCCGGCACCAGCCAAATATGATGGTGAGATCCTCGTTCCATATTGTGTAGAATCAGCATTGTCCGGCGTGAAAAAGAGTTTCCAGCCGGAAGACAGACTATGGTATCATCGCACATTTACTACCCCGAACAGCTTCTCAGGTAAAAGTGTAATACTTAATTTTGAAGCTGTTGACTGGGAGACTGCCGTTTGGGTTAATAATGCTTATGTCGGAGCTCATAAGGGCGGCTACGACCGTTTCAGTTTTGATATTACTGCATATCTAAAGGATTCTGGCGAGCAGGATATCGTTGTTGCTGTTGCCGACCCAACATCTTTTGGGCCACACGCTCGCGGCAAGCAGAGAATACCGCAGGAAGGTATCTGGTATACTCCGGTAAGCGGTATCTGGCAGACTGTATGGCTGGAAGCTGTTCCAGAGAAGAGTTATATCAAAGAGGTAAAGATCACCCCGGATATTGACGCTGGTACTGTTACTATTTGCCCGATGCTTAAAGAAGCCTATGTCAATGATTATCAGGTTGAGATCACTGTTCTCGACAATGGTAAAAAACTGGTAGTTGGCCGTGGTAAAGGTGATAAGCCGGTAACTCTGCCAATAGCAAGTGCCAGACTATGGTCACCAGATAGCCCATTTTTATATGACCTTAAGCTGAAATTGATCGATTGTGGTGATAATGACTCAACCATAGATGAAGTTAGCAGTTATTTTGGTATGCGTAAGATCAGCCTTGGTGATGGCAAGCAGGGTAAGGTAATGTACCTTAATAATAAGCCGCTGTTCCATTATGGTACACTGGACCAGGGTTGGTGGCCAGATGGTTTGCATACCCCGCCGTCAGATGCAGCTATGAAGTATGATATTGTAGTTACTAAGGAAATGGGCTTCAATATGATCCGTAAACATATTAAGGTCGAACCTGACCGCTGGTTCTACTGGTGTGATAAGCTGGGTATCCTTGTTTGGCAGGATATGCCTTCTGGTATGAAGGTAATACCAAAGACCGAAGATCGTAATGCCTTTGTTAAGCCATATCAGCCGCAGCAGATCTGGCATCGCGACCCGGATCAGAAGAAACGTACAGAAACCGCAGCTCAGTACGAATGGGAATTGCGTCGTATGATCGACCTGCATTATAACTCGCCGTCAGTTGTAGTTTGGGTTGTGTTCAATGAAGGCTGGGGCCAGTATGATACCGCACGTATAACCGATGCAGTTAAAGGCTGTGACCCGACCAGACTGGTAAATTCTGTTAGCGGATGGACACTTCGTCCATGTGGCGATATCCATGATATCCATACCTATGGCACAACAGTTAAAGAGCCTAAGTATTTTGCGAACAGGGCTTCTGTTGTTGGTGAATACGGCGGTATTGGTTATGCCGTCAGTGGCCATATGTGGACAGAAAACGACAAGAAGAACTGGGGCTATCAGGAATCTGAAACTTCAGATAAGCTCTTTAATGATTATAAACACAAGTTTGACCAGATCGTAGAGATGAAAAAGAATGGTATGGCTGGTGCTGTTTATACCCAGACAACGGACGTTGAAGGCGAGATCAATGGTTTGATGACGTACGATAGAGAAGTTATCAAGTTTGACCCCGCAAGGATGAATGAGCTTCATTCGGAAGTTTACAAATAATCATCCAGTTTTCTAGCTGTATAAAAATCAAAACCTGTCTGAAATAATGTTTTCAGACAGGTTTTTTTATAGAGAACTAGTATTTTGTAATGTATTTATTTTCCGGCTTCTAATTGGAGTAACTAAACTCACTACACTTATCATTCATCAGAGTTAATGCCGACAAAAACTATAGCTAAATGTTCAAGGCATAGTAAGAGATATTCCTACTATGCCTTGAATAATTACTGAGCATCGACGATGGTAAGTATTGGAAGGAAAAAGGCCGTTTTCTGGGAGCTTTCGGCCTCTATCTTATTTTTTTAATATACACTAAGGTTGGTTGCTATATTACTGGTAGTAAACGTTGTTTTCAGCGTGCCGGGAGTATAGTCTCCACCCAGGTATAGCCCGTCATTTTCTGTTCCGGTTGAGCTGCCTCCGCTGTAGAGTTTATAGCTTGCCCCGGCTACAAGAGCTGGTGATGAAAATACACATGACTTGTAATATTTTTCTGACGCAAAAGTAACGATCTCTTCACCTGTTGTGCTGTTCTGAATATGGAGCAAGGTGCCAGTTGCTTGTGTCTGGTTGTATGTTATCTTTATAGAACGCTGTGTCGAGCTGTTGCTAAGAGCCTGAGCCATCTGTGAGCTGCCAACCGCAACAAGTGTGCCGCCGCTGATATTGCATGTCCCATCAAAGTCTACGGCATTATTATTATCTGCTGTTGGCCCGTTTACCAAAATGGTACCGCCAGTTATTTCGATATTACCATTAGCGTCAAGCCCATCACCGGTAGCGTTTACTACAATATAACCGCCATTGATATACAGGAAGTAATCACCGCCAGTACTTGGATCGCCCGGATCACCCGGGTCACCTGGAATTCCACCTCCCATATGCGGCGGCTGCCATGGATCTGTGCCGCCTGAGCCGTCTGTCCCGCCGGCAACATTGATTCCATCATCACTTGATACAACGTTAACATATCCATCGTTTATGGTTATAACCGCAGCTTCCAGTCCTTCATAACAGCTGGTAATGTACATAGTTCCGCCATTAAGCTCTAGCGTACTATCGGCGTGCACACCATCGTCGCCGCTGGCTATGGTAAATGAGCCGGAATTGATAGTTATTGCATTATTAGAGTGTATCGCATCATCAGCACAGTTAAGCGAAAGTGTTCCGCCGTCGATCGTTACAGTTTCAAGCCCTTTGATGCCCTTGCTTGAAATATCGCTATTGATCGCAGCAGTATGTCCGCCACCTGAAATTATCGAGATATCACCATCGCTTATTATAATATCAGTTTCCGCCGATATACCGTCACTACCAGAGTTGATATTCAGACTGCCGCCTGCTATGCAAATATATCCCATATTTGGGTCATCTTCATTATCAGATTTCAGGCCGTCACCTTCGCAGTTAATACTTATATCGCCATCATATACCAGTAGGCAGTCTTTACCGCGTATTCCATCATCAACGGAGACAGCATTGATCGTACCGCCATATATTACCAGTTTATCCTTACTTACTATAGCATCATTATAATTGCCATAAATATCCAGTTCTCCGCCACCAGAGATCGCCATTGAATCTTTACTGAATATACAGCTGCCGGGCTCATCTACTGTCGCATCGCTATAAATATATGTTTGACCGTCTGACAGGTAGTTCTCTGTCCCATCAGCCAGTATGAGAGATGTAAATGATGCTTCCATTACATATATTGCCGCACTTGTGGAGTTGCTGATCTCAGCATCTGCCAGTACAATTTCCACTAATCCTTCATCCTCAGAATTAACAATGATCTGGCCATCGCTCAGTGAGCCGCTTATGATGTATTTGCCCGGGCCTGTTATAGTGGCTGTTGTGCCGTCAGCTGTAACATTAGTGCCATTTATGTTTATGGTATCCACGTTCAATATGATCTCAGTAGCGGTATCTTCATCTATCGAGCATCCGCAAAGGGTTGCTGCCCGGTTACCTTCACCGCTAAAGCAGTTAGCAAATACCGCAAAATCTATAAGGTCTACATCGTAGTCAGCGTCAGCATCGGCCGCTATTATACCATTTGTATCCGGCGATAGACTTATCTCTGCCAGTAGTGGTTCGTATGACTCATCAGTTCCGGTAAAGCAGGATACAAATGTTGCAAAGTCAGATACCCCGACATCGCCGTCCATATCATAATCGCTAAGAGCATAACCGATTATTCGCCCCGGACTAGCTATATCGCCGCCGGTTGATACCTGTGAGCCGAAGCTGTCTCGCTCCGTTGCCAGTTTCCAGTCGACTTGTGCCATTGTTAAATCATAATCAGCATCTGGGATATTACAGCTGGCATATCTTGCCCGTGGCGTACCGGGATAATCACTATCGCCGTATACTAGATGGTCTTCCAGTAAGCCGTCAGCATTATACAGGTTAATCTGGTCATTTCTGTCCAGATTCTCTGTAAGGCCGCCTATTATTTTTGTTCCCCCCAGATTCCAGGCACTTGCAAATACCGAGGCTTCTGCTTCTGTTAATATGACAGATTCACCCGGCTCGACAGTGCCAAAACCGCTTAGATCTATTACCCCAGGAACTTCACTTTTGTCGGAAAAGCTCCAGCCAGTCATATCTACTGCAGTATCTCCGGTATTAGTAAATTCGATAAATTCGCCGTCAGTACCGCTATAGAGCCACTCGGTTATTTGAACTTGTCCCTTACTGCTTGTGGTTATCGCTAATAGCAGGGTACTGATAAGTATTGCTGTAGTGTTATGATTGATTTTGGGTAAGTACTTGCGGTAGATGTGTTTGCTGTTTTCTCGTTTGTTAGCTCTCATTAGCTCTTCCTTTGCTTGTCTGTGAGGTTATTGATTCTGGCGAAAGGCGTAAACGCTCCTCCCCCTGGAACTGCTAATTATTTAAACGATAAAACAGCTGGCTAACATTCGGTATTAAATAGTATTTTTATTACTATTTTGACTCTTATCGGAAAAACGGAAATTAAAAAAGGCCAGGTGTTTTAATTCCTGGCCTGAGCGTGTTTTTTTTGTGAAATGAGCTAATCTGTTTAACCGGCAAACATTCGCCATATTAATGCTACGCCGCCGCAGATGATAATACCAAAGGCAATCGGCATAAACGTTGCCACTAGTGTCCACTTGAGGCTTTTAGTCTCTTTCCAGATTGTAAATATAGTTGTAGAGCAAGGGTTGTGACACAGGCTAAACAACATAAGGCAGATAGCCGTTAACACATTCCAGCCGCCGGCATGCAGTAGAGTAGACAGTGTTGAATTTTCACTAGTCTCAAACATTACTCCTGCACCCTGTTCACCAACTCCGGTCATGCCTGTTGTCATAACCGTAAGCATAAGGATAGTTGGGATTACTATCTCATTTGCTGGGATCGCGACAATATAGGCCACCAGGATAACGCCGTTTAACCCGATCAGCCAGCCGGGGCCGTTTAGTATATCGACCAGCCAGTGAGCAACGGATTTACCACCAAAGTCAACATTACAGATAGTCCATAGCAGTAGCCCAGCTGGTGCTGCAAAGACTATTGCACGCCATAGCACGATCAATGTACGATCGACAATAGAGGTGTATAGTGTACGCAGTATATTGGGCGTTCTGAACGGCGGCAGCTCAAGGGTAAATGTTGATGCCTCTACTTTTAATACCGTTCTGGAGAGCATCCAGGACGATAAAAAGGTTAAAAAGACGCCTAGTAGTGCAACTGCCAGAACAGCTCCCGCAGAAACCAGACCAGTCAGGCCCGGAGGAGCCAGTACACCTAAAAATATCGAGGCTATTAGTATCTGCGTTGGCCAGCGACCATTACATAGTGCAAAGTTATTCGTTATGATAGCTATCAGTCTCTCTCGCGGCGAATCGATAACACGGGTCGCTACTACACCAGCGGCATTACAGCCCCAGCCCATCGACATTGTCAATGCCTGTTTACCGTGTGCTCCTGCCCGACGGAATAAGTTATCCAGGTTAAAGGCGACTCGAGGTAAATAACCAAAATCTTCCAGCATAGTAAACATAGGGAAGAATATTGCCATCGGCGGCAGCATAACGCTGACAACCCAGGCGGTAGTAAGATATATACCATCTACCAATGCTCCAGAGAGCCACCATGGCATATGTATAACTTCTGCGATATGTTGCAGGAATGGATGACCTTTATCCAGTAATAAATATGCCAGCCAGCCGGACGGGACATTGGCTCCTTCGATAGTGAGCCAAAGTACCAACCCCAGCATAAGTACCATTATCGGCATTCCTGTCCAGCGGTTAGTGAGTAGCCAGTCCAGACGTTTCTGCCAGAGCACACGCTGATTATTACCTTTATAGTCCACGTTACGCGAGGCTATGCGGGTTGATTCTGCATAGATATTTTCTACACAGCGGTCATGATAATTTTGCGGCAGGTTCCAGCGAAGCTGGTTAGCACGTTCGACGATCTGTTCTGGAGTCATTACTCAATTCCTCTTGAATTGCTTGTTTCTTGTTCGGTGGTACCTGTTGAGGCGTGGTCATTGTTCAGCGCTCCGATCTCGCCGGATGCTACTGCCTTCATTATCCGGGCATCGCCTTCAAGCAGTCTCATTGCCACCCATTCGCGATGCGGTATATTGGGGAACGATGCTTCCAGAGCCTCTGCCAGTTCGTCTATGCTATCCTTCACTGCCGGCATATCATATCGCATACGATGAGGATTGCATTCGCTGCGGCCGTTGGCCATATCGTTAATTTCTTGTAATAACTGCTCAATTCCTTCTCCCTGACGAGCAGCGGCCATAACAACCGGTACTCCCAGATCTTTTGATAGCCCTCGGCCATCAACGGTCACTCCGTGCTTTTTAGCCTCATCGATCAGGTTGACACATACTATCGCTTTATCTGTTATCTGGAGTACCTGAAGTGCCAGGTTAAGATTTCTTTCCAGACGCATAGCGTCCAGTACAATAACAGTAACGTCAGGTTTGCCGAACAGGATAAAGTTACGGGCTACTTCCTCATCTTCCGTTGCTGAGAGCAGTGAATATGTACCAGGCAGGTCAACAAGCTTGAATTGCTTACCATCTAAAGAGAAAGCGCCTTCAGCTCGGGCTATGGTTTTGCCCGGCCAGTTACCTGTATGTTGACGTAGGCCGGTGAGGGCGTTAAAAACTGTACTTTTGCCAGTGTTTGGGTTACCGGCCAAAGCGACGACAAAGTCGGTTCGGCCCAGTTTCATTCCCAGTTTTTCCAGCTTTGCAACCGCCGGAACTGAACATTGACTACAGCTGTTACAGCCTGTTTTATTTTTCTTGATCCCCATATTACTTTACCGCCTTTCTTATGCGGATACGTTCTGCTTGTGACAGGCGTAAAGCTATACAGGCTCCGCGTATATGATATCCTATTGGGTTGCCTGATGGGTTTATAAGGTCAATGCTGATATTAGATCCCGGCACCACACCCAGATCCAGCAGGCGGTTTCTTTCCAACCCTCTACATAATGGTGACAGGCTTATTATTGATGCTTGCTCATCTGGCTTTAAGCTCGACAGACGCTCTATTGAACAATCAAAGCTTTCTCCTTCTGCAAGCTCAACAGCTGTTATTTGTTTTGCTGCTTCAATTGGAAACGTAAACGATAAGCCTTCGGTAAATACCTCGATTTCATGCTGGTTGATCTTGTCTATCCTCAGCATTGTGTCTGGTGCGATACCAGCATTGGAAATATAAGCGTAAAGGTGGGGCGGTTCATCTTCAATATGGACTACTCTGCCGGCCCAGCCGGAAGGATATTCTGTAAGTGGTTTACCCTGTTTCGGCGGCATTTGACCGGTTATGCTGGGTATTGGATCGCCGTGCGGATCAAATAGCGGGTTACCTAACTCTTCTGCAAGCTTTTGAACATCATCTTTTGACAGCTTATGCTCTTTAGCGTCTGCTATGGTATGCCAGGCTGATTCGGGCAGGCCGGTCTTTCTGGCCAGATACGTTTCGTACAGACGGTGCGCCTGAAGTACATGCATAGCAAACTCACGTCCCTCTGATGTAAGGCTGAGGTCGTCTGTTTCTATTAGACCGGCTGATATCAGGTCGCCTACCAGCTGAGTTATTTGCTCCTCCGGCATAGAAAGCTTCTCTGAAAGAATACCGGGGTCGACATTTTCCCCTTCATATTCATATTCCGCCAGAAGTTTCAGGGCATGCTGTATTAGTACATGTTCATCCATAGCTGCGTTTGGTTACCTTGTTTTTATAAGTCATTTTATCGTTTGTCTTTATGTAATTAATATATACGAGTATGTATAATATAGTCAAGATAATATCCAACTTTCATTACTATTTTTAGCATTTGCTATTACCCAGCTTCTATTATGCTTATTGGACCTTATGGGACTGTGTGATTATTGTCATTATTTTCTCAGTTATATTGCATTATATGAAATATTGACCATTGGATAGCCCAAGGGCCTTGAATTGTTATGGTATTGTTTAAGTTGTTTTATTTTAAGTGTTTAAGGGGGGGGGAGTGTCGCAGGTGATTGGTTATTGTTCCTGCTTTTATATAATTAAAGGTCAATAATAAAAAATATACTAAAAAATATACACAAATAGATGATTAGTATGATTATGTAAGTATACAAATAATATTTCTCAGGTTACAGATAGTAAGTTTTTATGAAAAAAGATATATTCTTCAAACTATTTTTACAGAACAACAAGAAGCTGTTCACATATATTGTCAGCTGTGTGCCGAATTACGCTGACGCAGAAGATATTCTTCAGGAAGTAACTTCTGTATTATGGCAAAAATTCGATACTTATGAGCAGGGCACAAATTTCTATGCCTGGGCCAAGCAGATAGCAAAGTATAAGATCAGCTATTATTATAGAAGTCAGAAAAACGTTAGACGTTTTGATAGTGAAGTTTTGGAAAATATTCTGGAAGCTAATGACGAGATCGTAAGCAGCCATGATAGTAGAGCCGTCGCTTTGCAGGGCTGTCTTAATAAGCTAAGCCGAAGTGATCTGGAACTGATCAAGTTGCGTTTTCAGGAAAATATTTCAGTTAGGAAAATATCTCTGGATAACAATATCTCCGTTTCAAAATTATATAAACATCTGGCAAAAGTATATGCTCTTTTAGGTAATTGTATAAATAAGACCTTACTGGCCTGGGAGAGTAGATCATGAATAATAGAGAATTAATCTTATTATGCGAGCTTATCTCCGCTGAATTTGAAAATGATCTGTCTCAGGAGCAGTTTGATACTCTCAATAATATGCTCAAAGATAAGGATTATGCCAGAAAGTATGTTGAGATAATATCCATGTTCTCTGAACTGTCCAGCCAAAGCAGGGCGGATCTCTTTCTTGATAAAGTCTCAGAACCTGGCTCAACCGATGCTGGTGAATTAAAGGTTGCCGAACTGCTCAATAAAATAGTTGATATTGAGGATAATGCTCCTGCCATTGAAGTAGAACTCGAACAAGAGCAAATCGTTCCGGTAATCGCTAAAAATGATGGGAAAACTAAACAGAAGAGTAAATTCTATAAGATATTTGATCGTATAGTTTATCTGGCTGCGGTCTTTATGGTTATTTTCATCGTCTACGCGGAAGTATTCTCACCGCAGTACACTATACAGGTTGCAACTGTTGAAGATATGGTAAATGTGAGCTGGGCCAAAGGCTCTGAACAGCTCAATAAAACTGACCGGCTGTTAACCAACCAGTTCCCATATAAGATTGACCACGGTATTATAAACATCAGGTTTGACCAGGGGGTAGATGTACTTGTTGAAGGTCCAGCTGAATTTGTTGTTGAGAAAAACGGGCTTGATCTGACTTACGGTCGTGTATATTCGTATGTCACTCAGACTGGCAGAGGCTTTATGGTCGATACGCCAAACAGCAGGTTTGTTGATCTGGGTACTGAGTTTGGCGTTGTAGTTGATAAAGATGCTTCCGCTGAATTGCACGTCCTTAAGGGTCAGGTGCAGTATTTCTCTGGCTTATCTGGGGCACCTAAAGCTACCAAAATACTCACTCAGAATAGTGCTCGCAGGTTTAACTCACTTACTGGCGAGGTTACTACTATTCCTGTTGCATCTGAAGAGTTTGCCCGTCATGTGAATTCCAATACCGGTCTTATCTGGCGTGGCCAGAAAAGTATTGACCTGGTTAAGATCGCAGCCGGCAAAAACGATTCATGGAAAATTGGTGATGCTGCCGGGATCAGTCCTTCTGATGGTAAGTATGTCCCAGCTAAATTTAACAAGAGAGCCAATAGCGATAATAAGTACCATAAAGTAGAAGAATCTATCTTTGTTGATGGTGTATTTATCCCTGATGGCGGCAACGGCGAGGTTGTTATATCCTCAGCGGGCGATACCTTTGCCTGTCCTGATACCAGCGGCGGCTTCACTCAGAATATCTGTATGTTCAGAAGTGGTATTGTAAGAGAAAAATCCAAAATATCCCCCGTCATTTTTAACGGTGTAAATATCGAAGATAACCCTGAATCTATTATGGCCTTCCATAGTAATTGCGGAATTACTTTCGACCTGAAGGCATTCTCCAATTCTATGGGTGGACGACCATTAGCTAAATTTAAGGCCAAAGGCGGTATTACCGAGTTTGTTGCTGGTTTATCTGGTCGGGCTGCTGATGTTGATTTATGGATACTGGTTGACGGCAAGCCACGCTATGTAAAAGAACTGTTAATGGTTAAAGATGGTGTGCTTGATATTGATTTCGATCTAAACAGTAGCGATAGATTCCTGACGGTTATTGTAACTGACGGTCTCAGAGATACTGATAATTCGAAAGTTAACCCCTGGGCTAATGATTTCTTCTTCCTGGTCAATCCGGAAATCGTGTTAGGTTCTAAAGATTAATAGCAGCATTATTACATGACTGTTTACGCTGCTCTTATATATCTGAAGTTGTTATGTCATTTTTATATTTGTTTTAAGGAGGTTCGATGATGAAAGCTGTATTTACCTGTTTTTTATCGCTGATGATTGCGTCAGTGTGTCTGGCTAAAGCTCAGGTAGTAAATTCTGGTTTTGAAGCGATGACCATGAATACAGAGACTGAAAAACTGGAGCCCGACAACTGGACCAGTTATATTCCATCTCAGGTAACGGTGTATTTCGCTGCAAAAACCGATTATGTCTACTCTGGTACGTATTCTTATAAAATTGCCGCTCGTAACGGCTATGGAATGATCTATCAGGAAGTGTCAAGTGGTTTTAATCCGGGTGAAACTTACAGCCTGTGGTTGTATGGTAAAGGCGATACCAATGGCGGCTGGATTATGGATGAGCCTGGTGATCAGGTTGATGTATATATCAAGTTCAAAGATGCTTCTGGTGCCCAGATCGGTCAGGAAGAAAGTCTTATCCTGTTTGATACTGACCCTGAAACCCAAGCTCCATTACTGGATTCTACCGAATGGCTGAAGTCTCCGGTTATCCAGTTTACTGTTCCTGATGGTACTGCATCGTTCCTGGTGAAGATCAGAAGCGTTGACGGCACACCAGATGGTAATAATAATGATGGTACTTCTATCTATCTTGACGATATCACTATGGACGTACTGCCTCTTGCCACTAAAAATCCAACTCCGGCTGATAATTCAATTGAACAGCCTGCCTCTGATCTGGTTTTTAGCTGGGAACCGGGTGATGACCCATATTTTGCCGGTACTCCAAACAGTGATATCACTGGTTACTACCTCTACGTTGATGTTTACAATGTATCTAGTGACCCAGGTGAGCCGAATGGCTTTGATGAACCGAATAACCCGATCATTACACCTATCGCAGTAGATTCAACTGAATATCCTGCTGATGGTATCGACTATGGCTACGATAAGAAAGTCTATTGGAGAGTCGATGAGAGTATAAATGGTTCTTCACCTTATAGCACCAGTACTGTTGCTGGTACATGGTGGTCATTCTATACCGAAAGCTCATTCCCGGAAGTTTCTACTCAGCCGCAGGATGTTGATATTGTTGCAGGTGAGTCCGGTCAGATGACTATTGCAGTATTTACTTCTGATTATCCAGTAGTAATGTATGAATGGTATAATTATAATGACGAGCTCGTTCTCTCTGGCAGTGATGCTGACACTCTGACATTTGAAAATGCCGCAACTGGCATTTCTGGTAATTATTACTGTGTGTTAACTAATAGTCAGGGTAAACAGACTACCAGTGAAGCAGCCTTCCTGCGTGTTAAAGGTATTCTGCTTGACTATAGTCTGGATAATGATCTTAGCGACTCTGCCAGCGGCTTTGACGGCACAGCTACAAACCTCGACCCGAATTTCCCTGTTACGATCACTTATGATCCAAGCGGTGTAAGTGGCAGTGCAGCTGTCTTTGATGGCGAAAGCTACTCTAATCTTGGTAAAGAAGCGTTTCCAAATAGCCGTCAGGGTCTTGACGCTGGTACTATTGTATGCTGGTTCAAAAAAGATACCACGGAAACTGGTACAGTAATGTCATGTTATAATAACGATCTGACCACATGCTTTAACCTGTCTTTGCAGACTTCTGAGAAATTATACTTCTTTATCAGAGCTGAAACCCATGCATTTACAACTGTAGAGGCTACAGTTCCTGGTATATATGATGGCCAGTGGCATCAGGTTGTTGCGACATATGAAAATGGCAGTGACACTGTTCTCTATCTTGATGGTGAAGAGATTGCTTCTGCTGGCGGTCTTGGTGAAAATGATGTATTTGCTCCATGGACTTATTCAATGGTCATTGGTGCCGGTAATACTCGTGGAACTATCGCAGATCCATATGTTGGTATGCTCGATAACATAGTGATGTACAATTATCCGCTGACCAATAAGCAGGTGCTTGATACTTATAATGACTATGCGGCGGTAACAAAATCACTTTGTATTGAAGCCTATGCTTCTACCTTTGACCTGGCCGGCCCGGGTGGTGTTGGCCCTGAATATGCCGACTGTAGGGTAGATATGCTGGACTTTGCCGCAGTTGCCCAGGCATGGCTGGATTGTGGTTTGTATCCAGAATGTTTTGAATAATATCAATTTGTAACCATGAACGGTTACAAAAGGTAGTAAGGATGCAAGGAAGAAAGGATGTAAGATAAAGTTGATAGTAGGCCAGAATTAGATAATTATCTAGTTATTGACATAAAAGTAAAAAACAGATGAATTATTTAATTAGCCTGACCGCTAAGCGGTCAATCCGGCCCTTTCAACCTTACTTCCTTACAACCTTTCCTCCTGTAACCGTAAGCGGTTACAATTGTTTTAGATTGAGTTAATCTTCGGCAGGTCTTATTTTGCTAAGATCTGCCGAAGTATGGTTATTAGATGTAACTATTACAGCAAAGCTTGTTACTTACTGTTTGGTTACGATATGTATGCGTTATTTGACTTTAGGAGGTCGAAAATGAAGAAATTACTTATGATCATGTTGTGTTTTATCACATCAGCCGCTAGTGCAAATCTGCTTGTTAATTCTGGTTTCGAATCTATGTCGGGCGATCCGCTTGCCCCGGATAGCTGGTCACAGTATAAAGGCACCGGTGCTACTGTTTATTATGCTGCTAAAACCGATGTTGTCTATGATGGTGTTTATTCTTATAAAATAGCTGCCAGAAACGGCTATGGTATGCTGCACCAGACAATTGACGGCATAACCGGCGGCGAAGCCCTTAGCTTCTGGCTCTATGGTAGAGGTGATACCAATAGCGGCTGGCAGATGAATGAGCCGGGCGATAAGGTTGATGTCTTTATTAAGTTCAAAGATGCCAATGGAAACCAGATCGGCGCTGAGCTTGATATGGTACTTTTTGATGCTGACGAAGAAACTGATACTCCTATCCTTGCCGAAGATCAATGGCTGAAATCTTCTGTTCTGAGTTTTGTAACACCTGAAAACACTACTCAGCTGCAAGTTAAGATCCGTTCTGTTGATGGCAGTGTTGATGGCGGTAAAGTTGATGGTACAAGCGTTTACCTTGATAATGTTACTATTGTGCCAGAACCGGCAACTATGTCGATGCTTGCTGTTGGTGGCCTGATAGGTGCCTTGCGTCGTCAGCGTAAATAAGTTATAAATAGAAATACGATATTACTATTATCTATCGCATGGTGGGCATATTCTTCGGAGTATGCCTGCCAATTTTTAAGTATGTAAAAGAGTGAGTAGCAAAGTTTTTAGTAAGCGTTCACAGGAGTTGTATATCAAGTCTTGTATATGCGGAGCTTTAAATTAGGTCGCCTTGGCGACACCATAGCTTATTACTTATTTCTTTTTACTTATTACTGTAACCGTGTAAGCGGTTACATATTAAATTACTGGAGAGAATGTTTTGAATAAGTCTATTAGATCTGCATCGTTATTACTGTTTTCATTTATGCTTTTATGTGGTTTCGTAAGAGCTGAAAACACGTATGATATTGTCGTTTATGGCGGAACCTGTTCTGGTATTACTGCCGCTATCCAGGCCAAACGCATGGGTAAGGATGTTATCCTTGTTTGTCCTGAAGAACATTTAGGCGGCCTTACCGTAAGTGGTCTTGGATGGACTGACACTAAAGATACAAATTGTATCGGCGGTCTCTCCAGAGAATTCTACCATCGTATCTGGCAATACTACAACGACCCGGAAGCGTGGGTCTATCAAAGTCGCAGCTCGTATAATGTTGGCTGGCAGGCTGGTTCCGCTGTTCAGGAAAGCACCCAGACTATGTGGACTTTTGAGCCTCATGTTGCAGAAGAAGTCTTCCAGCATTGGCTTGACGAAGAAAATATCACCGTTGTACGTAACAGATGGCTCGACCGTTCAGAGGGTGGAGTAATTATGCAGGGTAATACCATCACAGCTATAAAAACGATGAGTTATAACAGCGATTTTGGCTTCTCTGCAGCTGAAACTTATAGTGCTAAAATGTTTATCGATACCTCATACGAAGGTGACCTTATGGCCGCTGCCGGTGTTTCCTACCGTATTGGCCGTGATAACAAAAACGAATATAATGAAACTCTAAACGGTATCTACTTCAAATCTACTGATCTCAGCCCTTCAAAATCGCCGTACAAGAATATCGATCCATATGTTGTCCCCGGTAATCCTGACAGCGGCTATATCCGCCAGATCGAAGGTGAATTTAATGATCAGACACAAATAGGTAAAGCAGATGGCCGTTTACAGGCATTCAATTTCAGAATGTGTATGACTGATGTCAGCTCTAACAAGGTGCCGGTAGAGAAGCCGGCGGCCTATGATGAAAGAGATTACGAGCTGTTATTCAGACTTTACGAAGCTGGTCAGGACCCTGGGTTCACCGATCAGAGAATGCCTAATCTCAAAACAGATAATAATAATAGTGGCCTGATGTCACTTGACTGGCCGGGCGGCAATTATTCTGCCAGTAATAACTGGATATATTCTGAAGCTGATTACACTGAGCGTATGAACTATGTCAAAAGGCAGCGTGACTATCAGCAGGGGCTGATATGGACTATGCAGTATCATCCGCGTGTGCCTTCAACATCTCGCAGTAAAAGGGTAAAGTGGGGTCTCCCTCTTGACGAATTTGCTGATAATGGCCATTGGCCGTATTTCTCTTATGTTCGTGAAGCTCGTAGATTAGAGGGCGAAATGGTCATGACCGAGCATCATGTGAAAATGCACTCTGGCTATCAGGTAGAAGATTCCATTGGTCAGGGTTCGTATTCTCTCGATTCTCATGTCGTCAGACGCGTTGTGATTGATGGTGCCATATGGGATGAAGGCGGTTTTTACCAGTGGTGGAGTACTGGCTATCCTATCAGCTATAAGTCAATTGTTCCAAAACGCGAACAGGCAGACAATTTACTCGTTCCTGTCTGTTTATCTGCCAGCCATGCAGCATTTGGTAGTATTCGTATGGAGCCTACTTATATGATTCTTGGTCAGTCTGCGGCCTCAGCTGCCGCACTAGCGATCGACTATGAATATGATATTCAGGATGTACCTTATGGTATGCTTAGAACTCAACTCCTCCATGATGGCCAGCGTCTGAAAGAAACCTTTACCGCTGATCGCAATTCAGTACTCTTAAACTTTGGTACTCAGATAAACGACAATAATGTTAGCCCTGCACATGCTGTTGGCAAGGTGACAGGTACTAACTGGAATCTTATTACCGCTGATAAAAGCAGTGGCATAGTAACCGCCGATGGAATAGCTACTGCTTTGACTATCGATCTGGGAAAAACCCTGCCCAGCCAAAGTAGTATTGACTGGAACAGGCACGGCTTTGTAAACAGTAGCCTGGGCGATGATTTTAGCTCTGGGATTTACGCAGGAAATGCCAGAAGTGCCATTTTTGTTAACGATGGCAAAGGCAGCCATGTAGCTCTCGGTGTAAAGGTATCCGGTCTTAATAGTGGCGTATATGCTGTCTATGCCACCGCCAATAATACCAATACCACAGCACACGATTCTTACAATGTGTATGCTTTTGAAACCGCAGCTTCTGCCGCCAGTACTGATTTCGATGGTCTTTCAGCTGCAGCATTGGTCAACAGCAAAGAAGATAGCTCCTGGATGTTCGATGAAAACTTTATTGCACCGATCGTATCTGTTGATAAAGGAAATGATCTTGTAATTGTAGTAGAGGGGCTTGCTGGTTCTGAATATCGGGCGTTTTTGAATACTGTGGAAATCGTACAGTTGGCAAGTTCGCCTCTGGCTCCTGTAGCTGTTATTGAACCTCAGAGCTTTCAGATAGACCTCTCTGGTCAGTCGAACGTTCAAAATGCCTCTTTTGATTTTGTATTTAAAAGTCCTTTACCGCCAGTGATAAACTGGTATAAGGTAAATGGCGATGATGATATTCTGCTTGTTGAAAACGAAGACTATTCTATATCAGGCCCTTTTTTTAGCGAAGATACCGGCGAGTATCTCACTACTCTAGCTATTCAGAATATAAACGCCACTGATGCTGGCAGCTATTATTGTAGCGTTGAAAATGATGAAGGATTATATGTCTCAAAAACAGCTGATATTACTGTCTGCGAAATGATCGCCCATTGGAGTCTGAACTCAGCAGATTACCAGACAGGAAAGTATGTCGACCTTTCCGGCTACGGCAGGGATATGACAGTTAACGGCTCACCCGTCTTTGTCGATGGTGCAGATCAAATGCCGTCAGGGGCCCTTGGCCTTACTTCAACTAATGGTACCGGCACAATTGGTAACTGGGACCCACTGCAGGATACTGGTAAGTTCAGTATTGCCTGCTGGGTTTACTATACCGGTGGCAGTGATACTAGTATCATTGTTGATAAGTCAAACAGCTGGAATGCTTCTGATATGATGTGGGTTTGGGGGATAAATCCCAATACCAACAAAATTAACTTTGTTGCCGCGGATTCTTCGGATTTCCAAACTCCAATAGACCCCGATATATTCGCTGCTAACCAGTGGCATCATCTTATTGTTACCTATGATTCTGATACCACGATCGCCCAGCTATATATCGATATGAAGCTGGTCAATAGCGGACAGGTGGTTATGGGCACTAAAAAGGATAGTATAATGCACTTCGGTATCGATGCAGGAAGTCGTTATTTCCATGGCAAATTGGATGATCTGAGAATATATAACTGTGTCTTGGATGAACGCGGTATCCTAAATGCTTATAATGGAGCCGCTTTGAATAAGGCAAGTATCTGTTATTTAGATAGTTATGATAGTACTCTGGACCTTTCCGGCCCAAATGATTCCGCTGATTGCATTATTGATAGCTATGATCTCGCTGCTTTTGCTGGTAACTGGCTCAGTACCGGCAGTTATCCTCAGTAATTCTGTGTGTTAATTATGATTACAAGCTGTATTTTAATTGCTGTATTGTAACCTTTTGGGAAAAATTGATTTATTATAATCATCTAGTATTAGAATATTGTTTATTTGAATGATGGCCCCTAATAAGTATAATTGATCCCTGCATTGTAATGGCAGGGATTTTTGTTTTTATTTAACTGGCTTATTTACAGAGAGTTGTAGTACTTTTGTTCATTAACGGAGAATGTCTTATGAATTTATTTATAACCCGTCAAAAGGTTATGCATCTTACTATGTATATCTGTTTTATTGCGTCTGTTTGCTCTTTTTCACAAAAAGCCTTTTCTGATATTTCCAGAGAGCCTTTCCAGAGACGTTCTGGCGAAATAGTGCTACGCTCTGACGATTTCCATAGCGGAAATTGCAACTGGCAAATGATCAAACATGACGATAAAAAGCTCGACGGCTCGCTTCTCTCTTCGTCAAGTTATTCACCAGCTGCCAGTTATAATGCGATTGTACCTGGTACTGTTCTTAACACCCTCGTTTACAATAAGGTATTACCAGAACCTTATTACGGCCTGAATAATGCCAAAGAAGAGAACCTTATACCGGATATCTCTGATGTTGGCAGTGACTATTATACCTACTGGTTCCGCACCTCATTTTCTCTGCCGGCTAATATGAATGGTAAAAGAGTTATAATGCAGTGTGACGGCATAAACTATCGTGCTGAATTCTGGCTTAATGGCAATAAGCTTGGCGATATGGCAGGTATGTTTATCAGGGGATTCTTTGATATTACTGATTATCTCAATGCAAATAATAAAAATGTCATTGCTGTCCTTGTCAAACCGGTTGATGTGCATGGCGGGTTTAAGAATAAGTTCAAACAGGTGCGTGCTGTTGGTGAAAATAAAAACGGTGGCGATGGCGAATTTGGTAAAAATGTATCTATGCTGATGTCGACCGGTTGGGACTTCACTTTCTCAGACGGTGTCCGTGACCGTAATACTGGAATATGGAAAGATATCAAGATCTTTGCAGTAAATAACGTTGAATTGCGTGATCCTTTCATTAAAAGTGACCTGCAAATGCCTGAGATGCTCTCAAGTAAAGAGAACATATCCGTTGAGGCGATAAATCATTCAAAAGTTGCTCAGAATGGTGCTGTGAATGTTGAAATACCGCTAGCTGGTATTGAAGTAAGTCAAAAAGTCAGCCTGGCCCCCGGTGAGAGCAAGGTCGTAACTTTCAGTTCTGCCGATTATCCAGAGTTAACGATCAAAAAACCAAAATTATGGTGGCCGGTTAATAAAGGCCCGCAGAATCTTTACGAACTTAAAACTTCTTTCATCTCTGGCGGCCAGACAGCTGATACTCGTATGACTAGATTTGCAGTCAGAAAAGTCACTAGTGACAGAAATACTCCTGATAAGAGCAGACAGTTTTACGTTAATGGAAAGCCTGTTTTCCTACATGGTACGAACTGGATACCAGAAGCAATGCTTCGCAAAACCCCGGAGCGTATGTATGCTGAAATGAGGTATACTGCCCAGTCTGGTGTGAACTTTATTCGCTTTTGGGCTGGTGGTATTGCAGAAAGTGAGCATTTCTACGACCTTTGTGATGAACTGGGTATTATGGTTTCTATGGAATTCTGGCTTACTGGCGATACTGCTTTGCCGGTTGACCAGGATCTATATCGTGCTAATTTCGCTGATACTATCAAAACTCAGCGTAATCATCCGTCAATCGTTTACTATATCTCTGCTAATGAACGAGGCCATAACAATATTGTGCCGGTACAAGACCTGCTTCGTCTCTACGATGACAGCCGGCAGTGGCAGGCAGCCTCTGAGGTTGACGGCATACACGACGGCAGCCCATATAAATATGTAAACCCTATGTTCTACTATGATGATACCGCATCTACCAGAGGCAGTAGGATCAACGGTCTTTGTCCGGAATATGGTACCTCCTGTTTGCCTACTCTCGATTGTCTGCGTGAGATGATGGATGAGAAAGATATCTGGCCGGTTAATAAGCTTGTCTGGGACTACCATGACGGCGGTGCCTTCCATGATATCGTATCTCGCTATATACCAGCTGTTGAAAAGTATGGCAAGATAAACTCTCCTGAGATGCTCGAGTGGGGCGGTCAGGCAGTTGGTGCGGTTGGTTATCGCAGTATTTGGGAATGCTGGACATACAATCGTGGCAATAATGGCGACAGATTCACTACCGGTGTTTGGTTCTGGTACCATAACAGTCCAACTCGTCAGGTTTGCGGCAGAATGTGGGATTGGTCTTTACAGCCGACCGCCGCTTTGTACTACTCTCAGGATGCCCATGAACCGATCCACGCCCAGTATGATTTCATTAAAAATACTGTATCTCTTAATAATGAATACTATAGTAACTTCCATGGTACGGTATCTGTCGAGTTCTTCAATATGGATATGAGCTCAAAGTATAAGCAAAAGGTAAATGTAGCCGTCGGGCCGGATCAGGTAGCAAACGATATTATTACTGTCAAGCTTCCAAATGATCTCTCTCCAGTTCATTTCATTAAGCTTATAGTAAATGACACTTCTGGTATAAAGGTCGCTGATACCTTCTACTGGCGTTCTAACGAGCAGTATGAGGGTAAAGGCTCCTGGACTGGCCCGCTCTACGGTGGGTTTGAATCTATTCAGCAGCTGCCTTCAGTTAAGCTTGACTGTAAGTGGAAAAAGGCTGGTAACAGCTATGTGGTAACTCTGTCAAATAATACTGACTCTCTTGCCTTTATGAGCCGTGTTAAGCTTACAGAACGTGGCTCTGAGAAACCAGTCAGGCCAACCTTCTATAATGATAACTATGTGTCATTATTACCAGGTGAGTCTGTTGAGATAACTGTTGAGCCGTATGCTCCTGTTAAAGCCCCTGTATTCATTATCGATGGCTACAATGTAACCAAAACAATTTTGAATACCATAAAGTAAATACTTAATCGTTCACAAGGTTATAGTAATAAAAAATATGACACGCCTGGTTTTTGCTTTATGCTACTGTCTTAAAGCAGGCGTAGCCTGCGATAAAAATCAAATAGTATCGAGTGGAGCGAGAGACCATAGCTTGTTTCTTGTTACTTATTTCTTGTTACTAAACAAGTTAGCCTATAGTTAACATTGTTATCTATGCAAACGTTGTGAACGGTTACAATACTAGTAGCTTTTAGTACATTTTTAAACAGCATAGGTCAATATCATAATTGGCTTATGCTGTTTTTTTATGCTATAAGGGCTATAAAAATACCATTGTGAAAGTCATTTAATCGCCTTATAATCTTCTACACGATATTATTTTCTATAACTTTTTATAAGAATTGGTGATTATTATGAATAGAAGAAGTCTATGGTTAAATGCCGGTCTGTGTGGCATATCCCTTTCTATGGTCTCGCAGTTAAATGCTGCTCCTCCTGATACAGACATGCCAAATATTGTCTATATTATTGCCGATGATCTCGGCTGGAACGATGTAAGCTTTCACGGCAGTAAGATACGTACTCCAAATATTGACAAATTATCCAGAGAAGGCATTATTCTCGATCGCTTTTATGTGTGTCCGGTATGTTCGCCAACTCGTGCCGGTGTTATGACCGGTCGCTATCCTATCCGCTATGGCATGCAACATGGTGTGGTTACTCCCAATGAAAGACATGGTATTCGCAGCGACGATTTTACTATGGCCGAGATGCTCGCTGAAGTGGGTTATGAGTCGCGTACTATGATCGGTAAATGGCATCTTGGACACGCTTCAACTATGTTTCACCCCTTGAGAAATGGCTTTACCAGCTTTTACGGCCATTATAACGGTGCTCTGGACTATTTCACACATATGCGGCATGGTCAGCTGGATTGGCATAGAAATTACGATTCCTGTTATGATGAAGGCTATTCAACCGACCTGCTTGGTGGTGAGGCGGTTGATATTATCCGTAATAGCCAGCCAAATAAGCCGTTCTATATTCATCTCTGCTTTAACGCCTCACATTCTCCGCTTCAGGCCAGGCAGGAAGATCTTATCGCCTGTGGCTTTGACCCGGCAAAAGGCATT
This sequence comes from Sedimentisphaerales bacterium, assembly GCA_963667715.1. Taxonomy (GTDB): domain Bacteria; phylum Planctomycetota; class Phycisphaerae; order Sedimentisphaerales; family SM23-30; genus JAFGDI01. The sequence continues at coordinate 1,798,170 of OY763926.1, forward strand.
AGTAAAAATACCGACACCGGTTTGGCGATCCGCGAAGGTCAGCCGACATATGGCGAAAAAGGGCGGGGTAACACTATCCGCCAGACCTACGCTGCTATAACTACCGCCTTAGATCGACAGGTTGGTGCTGTGCTCGACGCTCTTGACGAGAAGGGTATTAGCGATAATACAATTGTCATCTTCCATAGCGATAATGGTGCCACGCCAAAGCATGGTGGTAGCAACCTGCCTTTACGTGGAAATAAATTCACTACCTGGGACGGAGGTGTGCGTGCCGTTGCCATGATTCGCTGGCCAGAAAAACTCAAAGGCGGCACAACGTCCGATACAGTTATGGGCTATATTGATATGTGGCCTACTCTCGCTGCCGCTGCCGGCTACGCTGGCAATGAAGGTAACTCTCGTGACGGTATAAATATGCTCCCGATCCTGCAAGGTAAGCAGACTGCACCAGATAGACCTTTCCATCTCGGTGACGATACTGTTGTAACCCAGAATTGGAAGCTCGTTGGCGATAAGCTTTTCGCTATCTCTGAAGATCCTTGCGAAAAGAGTAATGTTGCTGCTGCCCACCCTGAGATCGTCAAAAAGCTTAAGGGGTTTTGTAAAGTTTTCAGAGATATGGCCGGCTCGCAAAACGAAACTTCTCTACCAGAGCCGGAAAACTGGCCGCCAACAGAGTGGAAACTGCCTGTGGAATGATTCTGCTGCTATGTATTGCTAACACATATAAATACGATATAACACAAACGAACACTTTTCTAACAAACGTAATGGAGACTAAATGATTAAGAGATTATTTTTTATTTTCAACTTGATGATTACAGCTGCTGCTTCTGCTCAGCTACTTGAGCTAAAGGCCGCTGATGCTGTTATAAATGGCGATAATATTGCCTATGAAAGTAGAAGAGACCGTGACTGCATCGGTAGCTGGGAAGATGTAAATGCTACTGTTTCCTGGGATATAGAGCTAAACAAAAGTGGAACTGTAAATGTTTCAGCTATACAGGCCGCAGACAGTTCCGCTGCGGGCAATCTCTACTCAGTCTCTATTGCTGACCGCTCGATAAATGGAACTGTTGCTGATACTGGCAGTTGGGGGGAGTTTAATACTATCAAGCTGGGAAAGCTTAAGATTAACACCCCCGGCAAATATCAGGTTACTGTCAAAGCCCTGTCAAAGCAGAATAAGGCCGTGATGAACCTCAAAACAATTATACTCGAAGGCCCGGCTCTTGACGCTGCTCGCACCTTTGTACCTTTGCATAGACAGCGTGGCATATATTTCGCCAAAAAGCAATATCAGCCGCAAGAGCTGCCGACTTTCGCTCAGAGTCGTAAGCTTCTACCTGACCCTGTCCTTGACGATAATCCAGATTATCTTGATATGTACTGGAAATGCTGGGAGCTGGCTTTCGACCATTACAAAAAGCCCGAACCGGGCAGCGGCTTTGTCTCCAACTATATGGACGAGGCTTTTAACCCAAATATCTTCCAATGGGACACGATCTTTATGATCATGTTCGCCCGGTATGCTAACCATGTTTTCCCAGCAATCCAGTCTTTGGATAATTTCTATTGTAAACAACATTCTAACGGTTTTATCTGCGGGAGATTTGGGAAAATTCGGGCAAAGATCATCATTCTGAAGATAGCCCAGAAGCGATAAACCCACCGCTTTTCAGTTGGGCGGAAATGGAAAATTTCCGTGTGACTGGCGATAAGTCGCGTTTAGCGTTGGTAGTGCCTGTACTAGAGATGTATGTAGAATGGTTGGAAACCGGCCGTAAAAAGCCTGAAGCTGTGCATCAGTTATACTGGAGCAATTCACTTGGTTCCGGTATGGATAATACCCCTCGCAGTGGTTCTGGCTGGGTTGATATGTCCGCTCAGATGGTACTCCAATATAATGACCTGGCCGCTATGTGCCGGCAATTGGGGCAGCTCGACAAGGCTGATAAGTTCCGTGCCCGTGCCGAAGCTATAGCCAAAAAGATCAATAAATACATGTGGAATGAAGATGACGGCTTATACTATGATGTGGACGATAATGGCGATCAGGTCAAATGGAAGACAGTAGGGTGCTTCTGGCCTCTGCTTGCTGGTATTACCAATAAACATCAGGAATCGAAGCTTATCGCCAACCTCAAAGATCCAAAGTCTTTTTGGCGTAAAAATGTTTTTCCCGCTCTTGCCGCTGACCAGAAATATTATGAACCTACCGGTGGATATTGGAAGGGCGGCGTATGGCCTCCTACCAACTATGCAATTATCCGCGGCCTGACCTTACGCGGCTATGAAGATTTTGCTCTCGAAGCCGCAACTCGCCATCTGGATTCTATGGCTCGGGTATTTGAAGATACTGGTACCGTCTGGGAACTATACGCCCCTGATATGGACCGCCTCGGCTCTGGCCACCAGGGTGAACATGGCGACCATCAGGCAAGACCAGACTTCGTCGGCTGGACTGCCTGTGGACCGATTGCCTTACTTATCGAAAACATTATCGGTATCCGCCCTGACGGCGTAAAAAACGAACTGACATGGAACCTGACCAGAACCGACCGCCACGGCATAAACAACCTCCGTTTTGGTAACGTAACAGCTTCTCTTATCTGTAAAAAACAAAATAGTAATTTATCAGCACCGATCATTGACGTAATGACCGATCATGATTTCGTGCTAATTGTTAAATGGGCTAAAGGCACCAAAAAGTTCAAGCTCGTACAAGGCTCCCACCATCTAAATCTATTAGATTTACAATAAATACATAGGGTATCTCTGAATATCTATTTAGAGATACCCTATTTTTTCTTTATCCTCAGACCGTTCCAGATAGCGGTATCACCGCTGAAGTCTAGACATTGGCCGGATTCAGTTACAAAAATATCAGGTTTTATTTCATCTAGCCTCTTGCTGTTGATCTCAAGGTATCCATTTTTTTCTGCTACTACAAGCCTCGGGGCAAATGTGTCATTTTCGGTGCTGCCTATAATATCCATCTTCCAGCTTGTCTTATAAGTATATGTGCCAAGATATTTTTTCCACTCAGGCCTATACCGACTAAAAGCTTTCAGGTCTATTTTACTGGCAGCTTCTTTCCCGTCATCAGCTAAGCTGGGAACAGTACTCCATTTTAACTTATTTGCTATATTTCCTTTATCAACTAGCCCCTTGTCAATGAGCTCATGAAAAATATCAAGTGCGATCGTCTCATTTCGATTATGCTCTATCATATTTGTAAAGACCATAACTCCAACACCATAATCATATGACCACGCAGTATAAGTATTGTAGCCAAAGCCGCCGCCCCAGAACGGTCCGGAAAGCCCTGAACCTTCCTTATACAGCTTGTTTCGACCATCATTTCTATATATTATCCCTAAACCTTGTATACCCGTTTTATTGCCCACCGTCACACTCTGGCCGCTATTGATTTCTTCCAGATAATCTCTGTTAATAGCATTATATCTATCGTTTATAAACATTTCTACAAAGTGTGAAAAGTCATTCACGCTGGTATATACACCGCCAGCCCCGGTCATAGGTATTACATGTTCATTGATATTCTGTATGTGAGGTATATGACCCATGGCACGCTTACTGTCATTCTGTATTTTCCTCATATCTACCGTGGTGTTATTCATACCAAGCGGCATAAAAAGCCTTCTGGCCAGATATTCAGAATAAGGTTCTCCAATCTGGCTTTCAACTATATAAACTGCCAGATCCATACCGATATTAGAATAGTTCCATTCACTCCCAACTCTGCATTTCAACCATGTTCTCGATATACTTTTGATATGTGCGTCAAATGATGGACATTCCGGCTCATTATTATTCCCAACCGGTGCCTCATGAATGAAGCCGGCCCTATGGGTAAGCAGATGCCTTAAGGTTATCTTATCCTGGGGGGTATCTTCAAATATGCTATTAACAGTAAAGTCAGGGATATACTTCGTTATTGGAACGTCCAGCTCAACAATACCATCCTGAACCGCACATAACACAATAACACTTGTGACCGCCTTTGAAATAGACTGAATACTGAAATTTGTATTTGTCGTTATAGGGATTCTACAATCGTAGTCTGTATAGCCATAGCCCGCACCCCAGACTATGCCTTCCCGGTCGACAACCGCAACAGCCAGGCCCGGGATCTTTGCTTCTGTCATAGCAGTAGGGATGATCTGCTTTTGCTTTTCCGTAAAGTCTTGCCACCCGGTAGAAAGCCCGCTTCGCATATATTCGTCTTGCAGTTCTGGTTTTACCCTGCCGCAACCGGATAAAACCAAAACTGCTAAGACATATATCACTATAGAACTTGTTATCTTCACACTCATTTTAAGATCCCCCGTTTATTTTGTCATTGAATATGGCCGCTCTCCCTCAGATACTGCCCAATTCTTATTCGCTGTTGGCCCCATATTAAAGACCAGCTTACCACCTTTTGCAATCTCATTGTGCCATAGATAGCATCTTTCCAGCGGTTTTCCGTTAAGTGTTGCTGACTGAATATAGATATTCTCTGCAGACAGGTTCTTGGCCTCCACAGAGAAATGCTTATTGTTCTCCAGATTGATCATAGCCTTGTCAACACATGGACTGCCGATCACATACTGGTTACTGCCCGGTGCCACCGGGTAAAAGCCCAGACAGCTGAATATATACCATGCAGACATCTGCCCGCAATCGTCATTACCACACAGACCATCATAGGTTGGCTTGTACATAGTATTAACGATCTGATGCACACGTTCCTGTGTCTTCCATGGCTGCCCAGCATAGCAATACAGATATGGCACATGATGACTTGGTTCGTTACCGTGTACATAATTACCGATCATACCAACGCGTGTTACATCTTCGCTTCCGGCGATATCCTCATCAGAAACTTCCATTGTAAACAGGGTATCCAGCCAGGTTACCAGTTTCTCATTTCCGCCCAGCAGTTTAATAAAGCCCTTCGGATCATGTGGCACATATAGTGAATAGTTCCAGGCATTACCTTCGATATATCCCTGTCCGTGAGTGCTCATCGCATCAAAAGGTGTCTTAAATGAACCATTCGACATCTTTGCACGAATGAAACCTGTTTCCGGATCGAATATGTTCTTATAGCTGTTGGCTCGTTTAGTAAATTCTTTAGCAGCGTCCTGTTTGCCCAGCTTTTCTGCAAACTGTGCTATTGTCCAGTCATCATAAGCATATTCCAGAGTCTTGGATGCCGAGCTGCCGTTTTTATCTTCTGGTACATAGCCGTATTTCTCATATGCTGCTATACCATCGTATGGCCCGTAAGTAGCACTTGACACCACCGCTTCAAATGCAGTGTCAACGTCAAAGCCGCCAATACCCTTCATATACGCGTCCACGATCACTGGTACCGCATGATAGCCGATCATACACCAGTTCTCATTGGCATAATGCGACCATATCGGCAGTATCTTATGTACGCTCTGCTTATAGTGTGCCAAAAGGGAGTTTACCATATCACTTGTTCGCTTCTGCTGTACTATTGTAAATAGCGGGTGCAGGGCACGGTAAGTATCCCATAGCGAGAAAATTGTATAGTTAGTAAAATCTGTCGGCTGATGGATATTCTGGTCAAGACCGCGATATTGACCATCAACGTCGGCATAGATGATCGGGCTCAGGAAGCTATGATACAGAGATGTATAAAAGCTGATCATTCGATCTTTAGTACCGCTAACCTGTATTTTTGATAGTTCACGGTTCCATTTATTGCGAGCGTCTGCCACAGTTTTAGCAAAATCCCAGCCCGGCATCTCTGCCTGAAGATTATTCAACGCACCCTGTGCACTCACTGGCGATAAGGCAACCTTTATCAGTACTTCAGGGTTGTTCTCGGTATCAAAGTTGAAGTGGCACTTAAGTTTTTTACCGGTACGTTCCGGGAAGTTCTCGTTCTGATTAAACTTACCCCACCAGCCGTTATATGTCTCGCGTTCATCATTCTTTAAGCCGTAAGAGCTAATTGGCTGAGAAAATGCCATTGCAAAATATACATATCTGGTACGGGCCCAGCCATTTGTCTGGAGAAAGCCGGTTATCAGATTCTCGTTTTCAACCCGAACCGACGACCATACTACCTTGTCATCATAATTGTAGATTCCAGCTGTCATATCCAGAATAATATGGGCGTCAGCACCTTTTGGAAATGTAACTTTATGTACGCCAACTCGTTCTGTCGCGGTCAGTTCAACATCAATATTATAGTCGTCCAGATGCACAGAATAGTATCCCGGCGAAGCAGTCTCAGTATCGTGCGAAAAACGACTGCGATATCCGCTTTCTGGCTCTTCTTTTGTCCCTGGCTCCAGTTGAATCGGACCTACCGTCGGCATGATCAACAGATCGCCCAGGTCAGCGTGACCTGTACCGCTAAAGTGAGTATGGCTGAAACCTACGATAGTGTTATCATGGTATTGATAACCAGCACAATATGCATATGCCTTGGGGTTATAGCCGCGTCCCAGACTATAAGGCTGAATATCGGTATCAGGACTCAGCTGTACCATACCAAACGGCACCGTAGCACCTGGGTAGCAATGCCCCATATCATGTGTACCAATAATCGGGTCAACATATTTCGCCGGGTCACTCTCAAAGCTGCTCTTAGCGTCAGAGCTATTACAGCCAGTTAAAAATAGACCCAGAATAACCATAGTTGTACTAAAGTATCTCATCATCTTTGTATTCTTCCTCGTATAGTCGTAGGCGTTGAAAATTAACAACTTATGTAAAATTACTTTTTTGGGAAAGACGATTTTAACCGTAACTTTTGAAGATTACAATATGAAAATGGTTCATACATCACCACTGCATGAACCATTACTTACAACCCTGTAGGGACAAGGCATGCCTTGTCTAAAATACATTATATTACTGCTTACTTTAAATTTTAATCTTTACTGGAACCACCTGTCTATCAAAAGAATTTCCACCGAGATTTTTTAACCACACAAGGCCGCTCTATATCTACCAGCTCCGATACGCGGTTTTGCTCGAACAGGTCAAATAACTTGTCAGCTCCTTTTTTAAGCTTCAGGTTCATTTCTTCCTGATATACCGGGCATATACCATAAAAGTTGATAACTTTATCCTCTGATATTTCTAGTTGACTAAATTCCTCAGATACCAGCATCGGAGGAATGAGTATAAATCCGGTAAAGTCCACATTATCCGCTATCGCCTCTGCCGGATCGCCGTTCGGTATTGTATGTCCCATAGCCAGATAGGTGTCATACGTATGAGGGAAACGAGCAAGAAATTTCAGCACCTGAACAGGCCACGTATGCTCATGATCTGACTTTACACTCAGATCACTTGTATCTATCGGCCAATCAGGTGGCAGACAGATCATCAGCTCAGCATACCTAAGCTCATCACCAGCTGGGTCCTCTTCATCGACAGTCATCGGCAAGTCGCTCATACCAGTTGTGATAAGAGTGTAAACATTCCGCTCTGGTGTTGGCGGTATAACATTTATGTCAATATGAACAGTGTCCGACACAACCTCGTGAAATACATTCTCAATTTTACCAATATATTTCTCGATATGCTTCTCGATCATCGCCGTCTGCTTTTCATCAACATGAACTGGTATTGTAAATTTAGATTCAGCTTTGTCACCATAACGATATACAGGTGCTCCGCTTTCAGAATATTCTTGCTCTGACATAACTATCTCCCGTTGATATAAATATTGTATTTTAAAGAATATTACCGATCGTATAGGTGTTTAGCCTGATATGCTTGTAAGTGATATCAGAAGTAAACGCCTATCTCGCCCATACTAAATCAACACACCTTCCAATTATGCCACTCAAAGCAAATAATTTCAACATAAAATCCAACCTAAGTTGTATTGCAATTATTCCTCGTTTGATTATTTCCTGTATTGAAGCTAAAATTAAAATATAGTAACTGTTCACGGTTACAAAATATATAGTTATTCCTCATGCGTAGCTATATAACAGTAAAGCCATTTAACTTATTGGCTGTTTTTGTCGATAACTTATTGTAATACCATGATCTTATAGTTTCTTACCGCAATAATATGAAGGTTGAATAATGAGCTTAAAAGTTGTTAACTTATTAGTGTCGCTGTTGTTATGTGTAAGTGGAGTTCTGGCGTCAGATTTCCATGTTCCATCTACTGACTATCCTACTATTCAATCCGCTATCACCGCAGCGGCTAGTGGCGATACTATCAGGCTTTCCGCTGGTAGCTATAATGAAACAGTTATCATGAAAAGTGGTGTTACGCTTATAGGTGAAGGTGCGGACTCGACAATATTAACTCGAGGTGCTGTTGATGACAGCATTGTAAGCTTTATAAATTGCAGCGAAACAACGACGGTCCAGGGTGTTCGTATATATGCTGGTAATTGCAATTATGGCGGGGGAGTCTATTCTCAGGATAGTAACGTTGTTGTTAATGAGTGTGAAATAATTGATTGTTATGCAGAACTTAGCGGAGGAGCCTTTTATTGCACTGGTTCTGGAGCATTAACTATATCTGACTGCTATATTGCACAAAATGGTTCTGAAAATGGCCCTGGAGCTATTCGCAGCAGCGGCGTAAATGTCTCAATTATCGATAGCGTAGTCACTGATAATCGAACTTATAATCATGAAGTAATGACCGGTGTTATTGTGGCCTATTCCGGAGCTGAATTATTTATCAGTGGTAGTTTTATCTGTGGTAATGACCCTGGTGTGATTATGGCTCAAACGATAGTCGACGCTGGTGATAATGATATCAACATGGCCGGTGAATGTACTGATTCCGACGGTGATGGAGTTTATGATTATTCAGATAACTGCATTAACACACCGAACGATCAAAGTGATAATGACGGTGACGGCATAGGTGATGTTTGCGATGATGACGATGACAATGATGGTATTTTAGATATAAATGATAACTGCCCGTTTACAGCAAACGCCGATCAGCTTGATACTGACAATGATGGTATTGGAGATGTTTGCGATCTATGGCCTAATGACCCAGATAACGACTTCGACGGCGACGGCATAAGTGGTGAGATAGATAATTGTCCAACTACACCTAATCCTGACCAGCTCGATAATGATAACGATGGTGAAGGTGATATATGCGATGAAGATGATGATAATGACGGTGTCCTTGATATTGATGACAACTGCCAGTTTACGCCAAATCCTGACCAGCTGGATAATGATAACGATGGCGAGGGTGATATTTGCGATCCCGACGATGACAATGACGGCGTTCCTGACATTGATGATAATTGCCCATTGTCTGCTAACCCAGACCAGCTCGACTCTGATGGAGACGGTGTTGCTGACGCTTGTGACAACTGCCCCGGTATAGCTAATCCAAATCAGCTTGACAGTGATAATGACGGCATTGGCGATTTCTGTGATGGTACTATTGTACCGGCAAATTCTGGGATACAATCCGCAATTGACGCCGCTAGTAACGGTGATACTCTTATTGTCATGCCGGGGACATATTACGAAAACCTTGACCTGAAAGGTAAAGCCATCACTCTCCGAAGTGTAGACCCTACTGACCCTGATATTGTATCTGCAACCATAATTGACGGCAGCTCTAGTGGTAGTGTTATTTCCTGTGTCAGTGGCGAAGCCAGAGATACTGTCATTAGTGGCTTTCTTATTACCAATGGTTCTGGCACTATGTATGACACTTATAATGAATATTGTGGAGGTGGTATGTATATCAGTTCTTCATCACCCATTGTTAGTTACTGTGCTTTCAGTGGTATCTCAACTGGTTACGGTGCCGGTATTTTTTGTGATTCATCCTCACCGGTAATTGATAATTGTACTTTCTATGATAACGCTGCTGAAGATGCCGGCGGAGGGGTGTATAATTTACGTGAATCTCCTCTAATATCCAATTGCATTTTTACAAACAATACAGCAAATGGTGCTGGGGGAGGAATACGTAACTTAAGAGCTTCTGCTACGGTGAGAAATTGTACTTTTACTAATAATGTATCGGGAGGCGTTGGAGGTGGGATAGACAGTCACTGTTTAGGTGGTAGTCCTACTATTATTGACTGTACCTTTAATGGTAATGTCTCTGAAAAAGGTGGTGCTATCTATAATATTTACAGTCCAAAGAGTATCAATAATTGTGTATTTACAGGCAATAGGGCTAATGAATCTGGTGGTGGAATTGGAAATATGAACTGCTCTACTGTTATAGAAAACTGTAAATTTAGTGGTAATTCAGCTCCAGATGGTGGCGGTGTGCATAATTACAGAGAATCATCACCAGCTATTAGAAACTGTGATTTTATCGGAAATTCCGCTACTGGTCAGGGTGGTGCTATATGGAATGAAACTCGCAGCTATCCATATGTCAAAGATAGCTTCTTCTGTTCTAATTCACTTAGTGTAATTTTTGGGAGTTACGGCGATTTAGGTAATAATTCATTTTATGATATTTGCCCTCGTCCAGAGCCCCAGCCAGCATTATTCGGCGATAGCGACAACGACGGCGATGTCGACCTGGCTGACTTTGCAGAGTTCGCAGCAAATTGGCTTGTAAATAACTAACAATGAATATTCCGACATAAAAAGTCTTGTGATCCCTGCTATGGCTCTAATTGCCTTAATGTATTGCTATATATTAAGTTACGGTGAGTTAGACTGACTGTCGTCTCTGTTTGTCCTTGTTTCTAAAATGATATATCATCATAAAACCAAATAGAAACATATAGATAATCTGTCTTGTATACCCAAATACCATAAATAATAATCACCAGCTCGGTTAGAATAGTAAAAAAATGGCTCTAACAGGGCAGTTTTCTCATCGCTACAATAGCTGGTAATATTTATGGTTAATAGATTTACCTTGCGGTCACTACTTAAATAAGTTATTATTCTACTTTGTTAGTTCAACACTTGATTTTGTATTTTTATGCTTTCTGATTGAATATAGTCGAAGCACGATGAAGGTGTTGCCATTTTGGCTTGGGTGGTTATTCAGATATCACAATAGCTAATTATTTCTGGTTTTGTATTCCAGTATGTCAGTGATGTGTGATTTCGATATTGAATAGTGCCGTAAAGATAAACAAGGATGTTTGATGGCAAAAGATAAGTACAATATTGATAGTCATAAATTAATGTACCACCCGAAAGAGCTTGGTCAATGGCTTGCCGGCGATGATATTTATCCAATCTATATGGAAGTAAGCCCTGCTGGAGCCTGTAATCACAGGTGTATTTATTGTGCCCTCGATTTTATGGGATACCAGAATCGCAGGCTTGATACTGAACTTTTTAAAACACGTCTTATCGAAATGGGTAAGCTTGGCCTGAAAAGCATTATGTATGCTGGCGAAGGCGAGCCTTTTCTACACCCTGACATGGCAGAGATAACCCGGGCTACTAAAGCTGCCGGGATCGATGTCGCATTCACTACCAATGCCGTTTTGTTCAAAGAAAATATTCAGGATATGGTGCTGGCTAATACCCAATGGCTAAAGGTGAGCATAAACGCTGGTACAGCTGAAACCTATGCTAAGATACATCAGACCAAGCCGGAAGATTTCCATAGAGTTGTTGATAATCTGACATCAGCAAATGCCCTTCGCAAGTCAAAAGGCTATAAATGTACCCTTGGTATGCAGATCTTATTATTACCTGATAATTGCAATGAGGTTAAGGACCTGGCTCAGCTGGCAAGATCGATTGGAATGGATTATTTGGTGGTAAAACCTTATTCTCAACATCCCCAAAGTGAGACCAGATTGTATGAGGGTTTGACTTATAACGATTATATGTATCTGGCTGATGAGCTTGAGCAGTTTGATTCAGATGATTTTAATGTTATCTTCAGGGTCAATGCGATGGAAAAAAATGATACAGGGGACAAAGACTACTGTCGGTGTATGGCTCTGCCGTTCTGGAGTTATATCGATTCTGGTGGTAATGTCTGGGGCTGTAGTATGTTTCTGGAACAGGATAGATTCAACTTGGGCAATATCATGGAATCAAGTTTTGAAGATATCTGGAATAGTAAGAAACGTAAGGATCTGATGCAGTGGATAAATGAGGGGGATTTTGATGTGAAAAAGTGCAGGTTAAATTGTCGAATGGATGAGATTAACCGGTATTTGTGGGGATTGAAAAATCCACCGAGTCACGTTAATTTTATTTGATTCAAGCTGTGGCCTTTCAGTCAGTTTGAGTATTTGTTTAGCATGGATGTGTTTGCAAAATGGATTTAATAAATATAATAGAGAAAAGAGCTCTCTCGATTAGACGCAATATTATCAATGTTGCCGCTCTGAGTAAAACTGCCCATGTGGGCTCATCGCTTTCTTGTGTTGATATTCTTGCCAGTTGCTATTTCGGCATACTTAATATAGATAAAAATAATTGGGATAACAGAGATATCTTTATTCTAAGTAAAGGCCATGCGGCATTATGTCTTTATTGCAGTCTTTACGAGAAAGGCTTGCTCAGCCTGGAACAGTTGGAAGGTTATATGCAGAATAATGGCACTTTACCTGCTCATCTGGACAGGTTTTGTGCTGATGGTATTGAAGTATCCGCTGGTTCACTTGGCCATGGCTTTAATATTGGGCTGGGGATGGCGTATAGCTATAAACTTAGCGGTGATCCTCGAAAAGTTATTGCCGTTATTGGTGATGGCGAAAATCAGGAAGGAAGTATTTGGGAAGGTGCTTTATTTTCCGCTGGTTATGGGTTAGATAATTTTACTGTCTTTGTCGATCATAACAATTTACAGGGCTATGGCCGACCGCTCGAAATATGTGCATATGCAGATATTGTGAAAAAGTGGCAGAGTTTTGGCTGGGATACTATTTCCGTTGATGGACATAATATCTCTGAAATCCTTGATGCCTTTAACGCCAGAGGCAACGGTAAGCCAAGGGCTGTTATCTGCAATACAACCAAAGGTAAAGGTGTTTCTTTTATGGAAGATGAGCTTAAATGGCATTATTACATCGTAACTGAGGAGCTAAAAGAAAAGGCCTTGGAGGAGCTGGTTTAAGGTTATGAGAAACAGTACAATAAACCATCTGAAAGAATACGCTCTGCAGGATGACAATATATTTGTCATTGCCGGTGATGGCGGCTATGGTGTTTTAGACAGTTTTCAGCAGCAAATGCCAAAGCAGTATCTGAATATGGGAATAGCTGAGCAGAATACTATTGGATTTGCTGCGGGAATGGCTATGACCGGTCGTAAAGTATTTGTTTATAATATCACTCCTTTTGTCTTATATCGATGTTATGAACAGGTGAGAAATGATATATGCTACCAAAAGCTTCCAGTTGTTTTGATCGGCATTGGCAGTGGATTGGCATATGCTCCTGGGGGGATGACTCATTATTCAGTTGAAGATATTGCTCTTGCCAGAACAATGCCAGGGCTCGATATTATTTCTCCGGCAGATCCCTTTGAAGCCAAAGCGGCAATAGATTATGTGATAACCAGTGAAAAGCCTGCTTTTATCCGGATTGCACGTGGTGGAGAGCCGGAAATATATGATGAAAAGGTAGCGGATATTACCAAACCTGTACTTATAAATAAAGGCTCTGCTACGGCCCTGATATTTCATGGTGCTGTCTCAGTTGAAGTGATGAAAGCATTAGAGCTGGCAGAGGTAAAACCTACAGTTATATCTGTTCCGATGGTCTCCCCGCTTGATTTTGTTGCTTTAGAACAAATGCTCGACAATGTAAATCAGATAATTACTGTTGAAGAACATTATGTTGTCGGCGGCTTGGGAACAATAATAGGGGAGTGGGTACTCGATAATTGCAAACCATATAAGCTAAAGAAACTTGGGGTTTCATACGATTTCATTCATCATGTGAAAAATAATGATGGAATGAGGCAGTTTTTTGGTATGAATTCTGAGTCATTACTGAAAATCATCAATAATAACTAAAACTGACTTTGTGTAGTCTGATTAAGTAAGGTAATAAAATGGGACAGCTGCTGAATATTGTTAATCCTTTACATAAAAGAACCAGTCGCGACTATATTTCACGAATGGTAGATGAAAAAGTCTACTGTATGGGAGTTGCCAAAGAGTATGAGGCCGACTACTGGGACGGCGACAGGCGTTTTGGCTATGGCGGCTATAATTATGATGGCAGATGGTCAGTAGTGGCCGCAGCCCTGATAGAAAGATTTTCCTTAAAGGATGGTTGCCGTATTCTTGATTTTGGCTGCGGCAAGGGCTTTTTGCTATATGAATTTAAGAAGCTGCTGCCCAATGCTGAAGTAGTTGGTTTTGATATTTCAAAACATGCAATAGAAAATGCAAAGCCGGAGATCAAGGATTCTCTGTTTGTCGCTGACGGCCGCGAGAAGCTTGATTTCGATGACAACTCATTTGATTTGGTGATTTCATTAGGTGTATTGCATAATTTTAAAAACTTTGAGCTTTCTTTTGCTCTCACTGAGATCGAACGAATAGGTAAGCATAAATATATTATGACCGAAAGTTTTAAGAATGATCAGGAATTGTTTAATTTACAGTGCTGGGCTTTGACTTGTGCGTCCTTTATGATGCCGGATGAATGGGAATGGTTTTTTCAGCAGAGTGGTTATACCGGTGACTACGAGTTTATATATTTTGAATAAGGTGAATTGATTTTGGGTCAGAAATTATATACAAGATATAAAATATTTCATTATAAAGATAAGCTTGATTCTCTGAGCAGGGAAACTGATACTATCCTGCCTCCCTTACATATCCGTATAAAGCCGACTAATGCCTGCAATCATAACTGCAACTATTGTGCTTATCGGGTGGATGCTCTTCAGCTTGGTTGTGATATGAACGTGCGTGATAGTATCCCTCGTGAGAAGATGTCTGAGATAATAGATGATATTGTCGATATGGGTGTTAAGGCTGTAACTTTTAGTGGTGGTGGAGAACCATTTTGTTACCCTTATCTCATTGATACAGTTAAGAAACTGGCGGACAGCCCTATTAAATTCGCATCCTTGACAAATGGCGGGTTGCTTGCTGGTGAAGTGGCGGAAATATTTGCCCATAAAGGGACCTGGCTGAGGGTCTCAATTGATGGCTATGATGGCCCCAGCTATGCAAAATACCGCGGTGTTTCTGAAAAAGAATTTGACAAGGTAATTGGCAATTTAAGAGCTTTTAAAGCTTTTAATGGCGGTTGTTATACCGGTGCCAGTGTTATTATTGACGAAAACAATGCTGCTCATGTATATGAGCTTGTAAGTTTATTAAAAGATACAGGGCTCGATAGTGTTAAACTCTCCGGCTGTGTGGTTGCCAACGAAGGCCAGCTAAATAATCAATATCATCAAAAGTTCTGGTCTGTAGCCAGAGGTGAAATTGAAAAGGTGATGAATAACCTTCCTGATGATGGCTTTGAAGTCTATGATACATATCATCTCCTTTCTGATAAATTTGCGAAGAATTACAATTGGTGCCCATATATGCAAATATTATCGGTGATTGGTGCTGATCTCAATGTCTATACATGTCAGGATAAGGCATATAATCTGACTGATGGCGTGGTGGGCAGTATAAAAGATCAGAGTTTCAAAGACTTCTGGATGAATAATAAAGAGAAGTTTTATAATATTGATCCTTCGGTTAACTGTAATCATCATTGTGTGTCCAATGATAAGAATAAAATGCTATTAGAGTATCTGGAAGCAGACAGAGAACATCTCGCTTTTGTTTGATATAGTATTTTCTGAGGTTCCTTAATTCTTGATAAAGGAGATAAGTTTGAGCTCAACGGTGTTAGAAGAACAAGATCTTATTGCCATGATTTCTTTATTATCTGAAGGGAAAATGGACGAACTTGCTGCTGCTGCAGAGTCTCTGGCTTCCCAGGCAACGACAGAACTGGAAACTATACTCGCTGAAGTTCTTTTGGCATGGGCCAACAAAGATGATATTAAGGCCGTTGAACTGTTATATACTTTGAGCCGGGATAATATCGTACCGCAGGATCATTTTTGTAAAAAAATATTACTGCCGGACTGGGTTCTATCTCAGTTGAAAATTCCGCTTCGGCATAATCCGGCTTATAAGTCAATTTTCCAAAATTTCAGGGGAAATTTAAGAGCATTAAAGAAAGTTGATCCAGAACTGGCAGCTAATATTGATAAGGCAGCAATGCCACCCGATATCATGCTGGTTTACACCTGGGATGGGCTAACTGGTTTTGATGTAACTAATAAGATATTACTTGTTCTGTCAAATGAAGAATTAAACGTTCTTGACCCAGTGTGTGATGAGAGGGATAGTGTTGGGTTTGCCGGGGTTAAGCGGGCTGCACCTGTTTTTTACTGCTTAGAACGCCAGCATGAAGGTTTTCTCGGCATGACCAGGTCCCATTATGTTCTGGAAGATGATATTAGCATACTCAGATATTTCTTTTGCCTGTATGACTTTGCAAAGTATATACCCACCAGAGAACTGCTGATATTTGGCGGTGAAGGCTGGGATGAACATTTGCTCAATTTTGCTCGAGACGGCTATTATATGCTCCCAAGATCTTTAGTTCTGGATACTGACGGCAGGTATGATGCTAAAATCAAAGAAATAAATTGCAAGATTATGGAATTCCATAACTCTGCTAAGGAAAAAGTCTTTTCGTATTATCGATCTGATGAATTTAAACAACGACAACGCAAAATAGTCAGAGGTGAGTTAAAACCCCGAGTTTTGTTTGTTACTTGCCGCTGGACAACTTTTCTTAAATATGCAGCGAAAGATTTCCAGATCGCTTTTGAAAATAATGGTTGTCAGACAAGCTATGTTATAGAAACTGACGATGTGCAGAATCTCTCGACCATATCTTATTTTAATGAATTGATAAATTTTAAGCCTGATGTACTTTTTGCAGTAAGCCATGCCAGACCGTCCTATTCTTTTCTACCTAAAGAGCTGCCGTTCATATCTGATATTCAGGACAGATGCGGCAAGTTGAATGAAATAATGGACATTAAGGATTACTATAGCCCCCAGGATCTTTATGTTTGTATATCTCCTGCTTATGCAAAGTATATATCCGGTAAAAATGTTCCTGACTCTCAAATCCTTATCTGGCCTATGCCTGCACCGGGTACATTATTTTACCCGCTACCTGAAGATCAGGTTGTTAATCAACGTTACATTTCTGACGTTAGTTTTGTTAAACATTGCAATGGCTGGCACATGGACGTGATGGATACTTTTTTAAAGAAGCTAAGGGAATCGAGCAAGTCTGTAGAGACTTCTAATGCTCTGGCGATGTTCTTTGACGATATCCATGGCTTATACGCCAAGGCAGGGACAAAAAGAATTTATGAAGATGATATCGTTGAATCTGCAGTAAAATCTTTTGCTGTAAACTCTGAAGTTGATGTCGATAAGATGCATTTCTTGAGGTACTATTGTCATATGTATTATGTTAGTCCTTTCTCGGATATGTGGAGAGGACAGTTTATTGAAGCTCTTGCTAATGCTGGGCTTGATTTGGCTTTATATGGTAATGGCTGGGATAAATACCCTGCGCTTTCCAGATTCGCCCGCGGCGGTGTGAATCGTGAGAAAGAATTAAATTATGTGTATAATCATTCAAAGGTAAATTTAATGATTAGTCAGGTTGCAACTCTGCATGTAAGAATTGCTGAATGTGGTATGGCAAACGCTTTCATTATCATCGCTGATCATTCTCCGGATAAAGATTGGGGACCTGCCAGAGAGTATTATCAGGAGGGGAAAGAGGTGGTCTTTTTCGATGATTGTAATGATTTGATTGATAAGGTTCGCTATTATACTGAACATGAACAGGAGCGAAAGGATATAGCTGATAATTTACGGAAGAAGGTCTTGGCTACTATGAGTTGTGATTCTGTTGTTAAAATGATTTTGGAAAAGTGGCAGGAGCTTCTGGTTGCAGTAGGGGGCGAAAATGCTTGATTTCCCGCCATATATTCAGCTGGAAACCTCGTTTGTCTGTAATGCTCGTTGTAATATGTGTGTTGTGCATAAAGCTGATAGAGCCGCTTTTATGACTGATGTGCTATTTGAAAAAATATTAGCTGAGCTTAAAGATAATGTTGCCAGTATTAAAAGAGTTACAATTCAGTTTTGCGGCGAGCCGCTTCTGGATATAAAACTGCAAGACAGGGTAAAAAGGCTGAAAAATATTGGTATTGCGGACGTGTTTTTCGGTACTAACGGCTCTCTGCTCAATAATGACAGGGCGGCGGTTTTACTTGACTCCGGAGTCGATCAAATTGACTTTTCAGTTGACGGCTCTTCTGCCGAAACATTTGAAAAGATCAGGGTTGGTCTTAGTTATTCTGATGTTGTTGCTAATATTAAAAACTTTATCGAAATGCGTAATAAAGGTAACTATGATACGGCTATAAGATTAAGATATACGATCCAGCAGGCTAATTGTCATGAGGTGAATGATTATTTGAACTACTGGAAACCGCTGCTTGGGCCAAATGATAAAGCCTACGCAAAATATATGCATAATTTCGGGGGCGATACTGCTCTGGAGGAGCTTTATACTGGTGAACATCCGGCCAGTGTTAACTTAGATGATAAACCTTGCATCTCACCCTGGAATTCGTTTGTGATTTTATCTGACGGCAGAGTAGTACTTTGCTGTAATGACTATTCCGGCCAGTATGTCTTAGGTGACCTGAATTCAAATACTATTTATGATATCTGGCACAGTAAATCATTTTCAGATATCAGAGAAAAGCATCAAAACAGCGGCAGGGGTAGTATGGCTATATGTAAAGGGTGTACTGTTTGGGACGATATTTCCCAGCTTAAGTGAGATATAAATACATGTATAAATATTATATAAAAACGAAACTTAATCCAACTTATATGGCTCTTGAGTCAAGAGACAGGTTTGATGATTATTTTAGCAGAAGGTGTTATTTGCTCCAGAGCAGATTGAATTTGCCTGTTAAAATGTTTAATGAGTTAGATGTACTCGAGTTTGGCCCCGGTGCTGGTGAAAATGCCTTAATTTTAGCTCTACTTGGTGCAAATATGCATTTAGTTGAGCCTGTATCTGATTTTCATCATAATATTAAAACTTACTTTGAAAAGTACGGTGCTCTAAATAGACTTAAAGAGGTTCAATGTAATACTATTCAGTCTTTCGGCTCCTCCGCTCAGTATGATTTTGTTGTTGCCGAAGGTTTTGTTGACACCTCCGGCCCCGCTGATAAATGGATAAGCTGGCTGGCAGACTGCGTTAGACCTGGTGGTTTTACTCTGTTTACTTATTATGATCTGGCAGGCTATCTAATTGAGCTTTTCCAATCTAGAATTATCAGGATATCTTCTGCTCTAAATAACCTTTCTCCTGTTGAGACTGCTCAAATTATTATCAGGGCCAAGTGGGATCGTATTTATCATACCCGTACATTTGAATCCTGGGTTAATGACGTTGTTATGAATCCTTTTATCCATTGTGACCGGGCATTCAGATTTATTGATATTATTGATCATATGGTGGATAATGGAATGATGATGTATTCTTCATGGCCCAGATTATCCTATAGCCCCGATATGAGCTGGTCCAAGTATGTGCCTTCCCAGCAAGACTATATACTAACCTTAAAGCACGAAGGCCTGAAGTTGATTCCTGGCTTGATACTTGGTAAATATGTTGAAATAAATAATGTTAATATTGATCTACTCTATGAACTATATAATGAGCTTGAGACTTTTCTGAGGTCTTTAGATACTCTTACCGTAGATAATATTTCCAGTCAGCTTCAAATTATAAACAATAATATTGATTCTGTCGTTACTGTATTAAATAGTGTTGTTAAAGATTTCACAGGCTCTGAACTTGACCTGCTGTTTAATGAAATTAAATTCTGTCTTGATAATTGCCAGAGTTCTCCAGATAAATTATCAGCTATGTTTTTAGAAGATAAGGTAATTGGCAAATATTGGGGCAGTCCTAACATGTACATGGTTTTCCAAAAGTAATATGCTCGTATTAGCGTCAAAATATGTTGGTGAAAAGTGTTTGCAGTATCTTGTTAATGCCGGCTATAAGATTGATATCCTGCTGGTTGCGACTGAGGATGATGCAGTGATGTTTTCTATGGTTGGCGATCAAACTCGCTGCGAGGTCTATTCAAAAGCTCTTGCTGATGAATTAGTAGATTCTGCTATTCATTTCGACTGGCTTTTGAATCTTTGGTCCCCGCATATATTATCTGATGAGTTCCTCGGTCTGGCTGCCAGAAGAGTCAATATTCATCCTGCTCTGGTCCCTTGGTGTAAAGGCAATGATAATGCTGCCTGGGTAATTCGCGAAAACTGTTATGCTGGTGTCTCCCTGCTCGAGATGAATTCTGAGATTGACGCCGCTGACCTCTGGGTGCAGGAAAAGTTAGAGTTTTCCTTCCCCATTACCGGAAAACAGCTTCATCAAAAGCTTCAGGATAAATGTATTCAGGTATTCTTAAAATATTGGCCCGATATTGAATCTGGAAAGATCTCTTTGAAGACTCAAACACCTGGCGGCTCATACCATACCCGCAAGCAGACAAATATTGACAGAATTGCTGATGATGATATGATGATGACGGCTCAACAATGGACAAGGTGGGCTTTGGCACATGATTTTGCACCCGGTACTACTGCGGAGATTACTATCGACGGCAGGAAATACGGCATTAAGTTAGAACTTTTTCCCATTAAGGATGAATTATAATTTTGAAAGTACCATTTTTAGATCTAAAGGTAACCGATCCAGATGAGCGAATGTCTTTGCTGGCTGCTGTTGAACGTGTCTTAGACCACGGACGGCTGATAAATGGCCCTCAGGTTGACGAGTTTGAACAGCTTGTTGCTAATTGCTGCAGTAGACAATATGCGGTGGGGGTTAGTTCTGGAACAGATGCGATCTATCTTGCCCTGAGAGCGTTAGGTGTCGGCCCCGGCGATGAAGTTATTTGCCCTTGCTGGTCATGGATTGCTACTGCTAATGCCATAGCATTAACCGGCGCTCAGCCTGTTTTTGCTGATATTGATGACAGACTCTCTATAGAACCATCCAGTGTCGAACGCCTCATTTCTGATAAGACTGCCGCTATTGTTCCAGTCCATTTTGCCGGAAGTATTTGCCAGATCGATAGAATATTGGAAATTGCCAAAACAAAGGACTTATTTGTTGTCGAAGATTGTGCTCAGGCTTTTTCTGCTGCTTATAACGACCGCCCGGCTGGTTCGTTTGGCCATATCGGCTGTTTTAGTATGAATACAATGAAAGTCTTCGCATCTCTTGGTGAGGCTGGCGCAATTGTTACTGACAGTAGTGAAATATCAGAAAAATTAAAAATTCTTCGTTACAATGGTATGATTGACCGTCATACCTGTAACTCTCCTTGCCATAACGGCAGACTTGATACGGTACAGGCTTCAGTATTGTTGGCAAGATATCAACTCTTTCCTTCTGTTATTGCAAATCGCAAATATATCGCTGAACTGTACGATAAACTGTTAGCCGGCCTCGTTCAGACGCCATATCGCTGTTCCAGTCGCCGCGACTCGTATTATGCCTACACTATACAGGCTGATTATCGGGATGAACTAATGGCCTATCTGGCAGATCATGAGGTAGAAACTCAGATCCAGCATCCTTTGCTGATGGCACTGCAGCCTGCATACAAGGACTGTCGTAGAGATGAGCTTACAAATGCTTTAAGGCTTCTTGAACGTGTTCTTTGCCTTCCTGCCAATGAAAAGACTACTGAGCTGCAGGCTCAATATGTCGCTGGTCTGATAAATGATTTTTATAAAGGAAAGTAAATGGCCGCTGTAATTAAAATTGATAATATGGATGAAATATCGCTTGTTGCCAATGATCTCGAAATACTCAAAAAGCATGCATTAGCAGAGCCGTTAAGACGCAGCAGATATTGTTTGCATACCGATGATCAGCAGATGGTACATGAAATGATCATCGCCCAATGTTGCGATACCTACAATCCTCCGCACCGCCATTCTGGTAAGCCAAAATCATTCCATATGATTGAGGGCAGAATGAAGGTGATATTATTTGACGATGACGGCAATGTGACCAGATCATTTATCATGGCTCCTCCAGGCCAGGGCGAGGTCGCCATTTTCCGCCTGAATCGACCATGCTACTTTACTGTTGTGCCCTTAGACGAAGTCGTTATTGTCCACGAAACCGTGCAGGGCCCATTTGATCCTGTTAAAAAAGATAATGCCTCCTGGGCCCCAGCTCAGCATGATATCGAAGCTGGGTTGGCTTATCTTCGATCCTTAGTGTAATATTACTTATCTGATTAATGCTTACACTGCACCAGATACCACATTGTTCCGTATTTGGGATCAAGTAATATCTTCCCCGCGTCTGTCGCTACTTCTTCGCTGATAGTGCCGTCGGGCTTGAGTGCAAAGCAACTACTCTTTCCAGATATTTCCTTAAGCGAGACACGGCCTTTTACTGCTTCTATCTGTACCGGTCCATGGCCCCAGTTGCTCCCCACAGTATTCCGGCTAGCTGAAAACTGCATATCAGAATTTTCACATCTGCCGCACGCTGTTATCAAATATTCATCATTACCATTTTTTTCTGGCAGGGGAGTGATCATTATTGTCACCCTCTCCGGCGTTTCAATATCAATAGAAAATCTATCATTATCAGCCAGCAGTTTTCTCAGCTCGCCAACCTTTCCTGCGAAAACACCACTCTCACCGCTTGTTACTATAAATGCACCATCCTTCCAGCTTCCCGCACTGTTTATCATTTCTGTATTATTGGCTACCTTATGTACATTATCTATTATGCTAAGCTGATTATTCAGGGCAAACACTTTAGGTGGATATGCACAGGTCAAAAAGTTCATATTCTTTAGCGGTCTGTCACATACCTCAAGGCCATAGTCACGATATGCCAATGCACCTGCCGTCATAAAGCCCCATTTCCCCGGGTTACTATCAACATCAAAATAGCTGTTTAATCTGTCTCTGTCCCATTCATTATTTGAATGAGAATATGTATATAACCATATCCCGTTCCAACCCTGTCTACCTGCCCAGGACGCGATCATTGGTACACATTCCGCCTGGCTGTCAAGTGGTGCCGGATGATTATATTCGCTCACAGTAAACGGCTTACCTGCCAGCCTTTCGATTGACAGCTTAACTAATGTTGATTGCTCAGGATAATCTGTCATTGCCTTCTGGTTAATGAACCAGTTATTACTATCCCACGACTTGCCCGGAAATGCCGGATGCTGCCAGTAAGCATGAGCATCTATATAATCCATCCCGCTTTGTGCCCATAGCCCCGCTTCGCCAAATACGATCGTACCTGTTACATTGGCCCTGCAGCCCAGATCCTGCTTTATATAGTCATACATACCTTCAAAATACGACTTCTCAGTTTCAGCGTAAAATATCTGCCTGTCTCTTTGTCTGATCTCCGACTCTGACTCGTTGTATAGCTTTATATTGAGCTTCTCCAGCGATTCATCGCCGCTCATTTTATATTCCACTCCCGGGTGCATTGCAATTGTTTGCATATAAAATGCTGTATCGTCGCTGCCAAAAGATATACTTACCCTCGCATTATCCTCGTTCTTAGTTGCAGTAAAGTGTACGGTATGTAGTTCCAGTTTATTGCTAAGTTGAACGCTCTGATTAAGCCCCAGATTTGCCCAGTCCGCATGACTTTCATCGACATGTAGAGTAATATATCTCGCTTTATCTGCGGCAGCAATAAACCAGACGGTGTAGCCCTTGCCTTTTTCCAGCTTAATGCCACGATAATTAAACTGCAAATGCCAGTTAGTCTTATCTATATTTACCGGATCGATTTTCAAACATTCACTACCATCAGTCCACACGCTTCTCGATAGCGTTGCACGTGCCTGTTCGTGCTGTTCCATATACCAGCTCTTTACCTGCCCATTACTCATCTTTAACGATATATTATCCAGAATATTATCGCCTGGCTCCTCATTTCCGCTCAGCCATTGCTGCCTTAGCTCGTCATCACTGCCGTACTTGGCCTTTAGCCATTGATTATATTGCTTTTGCAGTAGCCGGGCATAATAATCCGGCAGATTTGACAGTGTATCTGACGCCGACCACATAAACAGACTATTCTCATTTGTTATCTCTACAAACGCTACCGCGTGGTCATCTGCATATCTTATCCCGCGATACTTATTCACGTGCCCCAGCAGCTTGCCCGCATACTCTCGCTGTGCATTTACGATCTCCGGCGTAAAGATGCTTATCATCTTATCATAGCCCAGACTCGACATATCTGTATTTGGTATCGCCAGATCTTTGCTGTGGGCCTTACCTACATGCAGGTTAATATTTGCATATATCCCGCACTCTGCCAGTTGATCTATAAAATAGTCCAGCCTGTCCAGTGCCTCAGGTTCTAGCTCCTTACCGCTGGCGTCCCAAATACCGCTTGGCCACTTAGATGTATCCATATGGTGAAACCTCACCGAATTCACGCCAAAGCTCGCCAGCCGTCTGGCTATCCTTCCGGCATCAATATGAGTCGGAAAGTTAGCGGAAAATGCCAGATTTACACCCCAGATTCGCACCTCTCTACTATCAGCTGTAACAAACTTCTCACCCCGTACCTCCAGCCGATCTTTTTCAGTTAGCGGCTTATACCCCAGCTTTATCACCGACCCCGCACTCTGGTCAACCGGAATAACAAACGGCACAAAGTCATTCGCAAAAATATTGGCATAGCATAGCAATAAAACGATTATGGTTAATATAGTACCATTTTTACTCATGTTACAACCTTTCCTTCTAGGTGTCGCCGCAAATCATATCTGCTATCTCTATACTACCAGCACCAGCCTCTACTAACTAGCTTCCTGCGCCTTTAGGTTAACTTTTTGTCTTTTAGGTGGGGAGGTACAATCTGAATATTATAAAGCGATTATCAATCTTTTTAATAAAAATTGCAATAAGAAAGTCCCTGTACTATACAGTTCGATGACACAGAATTACATATGTCATCACATTGTATACTTATAATATACACAATAAAGAAAAGATATTTGAGTAAACATGCCATAATCCCATAAAAAAGGGCACCGTAAGATCTACCTCACAGTGCCCATTGCTCTATTGTAATATTTGATTCTACTTTAGCCAGTTTGCCGCAAATGCCGCAAAATCCTCCATATCAACATCGCCGTCGCCGTCACTATCACCAAAATAATCTGTTACAATTACCGGGATCGGAGGAATATCGTAAGATGTTAATATGTTATTGCCACCATCAGTGTAAGTGTTATAAATTGCCTGAGGTGAATTAGCATAAAACTCGCAAGCAGTTATTACCAGAGGATTATTTACATTATATATTCCGCCACCAACGCCGCTATTAGCTGTATTATTACTAATTGTGCAGTGATCGATTGTCCAGCTTACGCTGGAGATATTATATATACCACCACCTCTGCTATTGCCATCATCGCCGTCATATATTATCGAAACACCTGGACTGCTTCTAACGCCGCCTTCGCCTCCAAATGTGGTATTTTCTTCTATTTCACATTCGTTCAATTGGAGAGCGTAGCTTGTATTATATAATCCGCCGCCATGGCCATTTCCACCATCACCGCCACGTAGTGCTGTACTGCCAGTACCGTCACCGCCATTACCGCCTGTTGCTTCATTATATCTTATTATGCAATTGCTAAGTTCAGCCGAATAGCCTAAATTGTATATACCACCAGCATAGCCATTACCGCCACCACCACCATTGCTATCGTCTTTATAGCCGCCATCGCCGCCTTTTGCAACATTATAGCTGATTGTGCAATTAACGAGTTTGGAATAACTGTAGCTAATATATATTCCGCCACCGTAGCTATTACCGCCCCAGAGGCTTGTAAGCGGTGAGGTCACATATCCTTTACTTTCGCCTATCGCATAATTTTTACTGATCACACAGTTACTTATTGTAGGGGAGCTGGAAGAAATACGAAGACCACCACCACGTATAGCTTCTCCATTAGTTATTACAAATCCGCTTATTACTGTATTGCTGCTTTCCCCGCTATTGCAGGTTATGACGCTACCAGCCCGGCTGCCATTGATAATTGTTGTTACTATGGTTTCAGGATCTTTTGGGTCACTGCTTTGCAGTTTTATCTTTTTGCCATTTATATTAATGTTTTCATAATACGTGCCGGGCATAACAGTAACTACCTGACCGTCTTGGGCAAAATCTATCGCCGTCTGAATACTGTCAAAATCTCTATCAGGGTTATCTGCATTATGGTCAACAATATACTCTATACCTTCACAGGCATCACCTATTCCATCGCCGTCAGCATCTTCCTGACCCGGATTATATGTATATGGACAGTTATCTATATCGCCACTTATACCATCGCCATCAATGTCATTATCCGGATCGTTCGGGTACACATCACAAACATCGCCAATTCCATCACCGTCAGTATCGAGCTGGTCGCTATTGGCAGTAGCAGGGCAGTTGTCATTATTATCAATCACTCCATCGTTATCACTGTCATCATCGCAAGTATCACCAATACCATCGCCGTCAGCATCATCCTGCCTCGGGTTGTGTGTATATGGACAGTTGTCAATATCGCCACTTATACCATCACCATCTATGTCATTGTCCGGATCGTTCGGATACTCATCGCACGCATTACCAATCCCGTCGCCGTCAGTATCATCCTGCCTTGGATTAAATGTCAGCGGACAGTTATCTACATCACCTCCGATACTATCACCATCAACATCATCTTCCGGATCATAAGGGAAAGGGTCATCAATATTTCTTACTCCATCGCCATCGCTGTCATATAACTCTGCAATATCTACATCAGATAACATCCGATTATACACTCGCAACTCGTCCATATCGCCACTAAACATGCGTTCGATCTCTGTACCATTATCCCATGCAGCTATACAGGCCGCCTTACTCAGATCAACCTGTAATGTCTGGTCAGCAGCCATTACAGCCGCTTCTTCGCCGTTAATATATAGTTTGATAGTACTATTACTATTTGAATTTGAATATACCGCCGCTACATGATACCAGCTATTTGCTTCGGTAAAACCCTGAACACTTAACGCATCATATCCCCATACTGCAAACTCTATATGGTCATTATATGTCTGAAAATGAAATAAACCATCTTCCCACCAGTTATTACAATTATAAATAACTTTAGCTCCAGATAGGTTATCCAGACATACCCATGCAGAAATTGTCATTTCATCGCTTGGCAGCTGACCGCTAATACCATTTAGAGTTACGTACTGCTCACCATCAAAGCTTAGATATCCGTCACTATTCCAGCTCGGTTCACCAACGATAGTCCCATCGGTACTACCAGCTGAGTCAGTAACAACCAAACCATCGCCCTCATCAAAACTCCAACACCCGGTGAGTCCGCTTTCAATATCAGCTAAAGCCTGTGTTGACAACACTATAAGTAATGTGAATAATACCGCCAGCCTCTTCATGACACATCCTCCAACTCAACTAAATGACTAATTTCTCTCAATCTGACCCTCGATCAGTTTAAGTATATAATCATTATATCGGCTATATTAGCACAATACTAGAAGCAATACGCAAGATAATGTGCAGTTTTTAGTGATTCCCTTCCAGCTATGGCACTGTAAGATTTCTCTAACAGTGCCATAGCGTAAAAAAACTTTGCTGTTAACCTTTCGTCTCTGTTTTGGACGTAAGTGTAATTTTTCACCCGATGGTTAACAGAATATAAGCATATTCAGATTTTTTCTGTACACTTGCAAATAATATAAATTCGCATATAATGAGTCAAAATCGAATGTGACTGATTTTTGCTGACGGCTCACAATTACCTTATTTTTACACCAAAATACACATTCAGGATTACTTCTTTTACTCACCTGCAGTTTTGTTATTTTCCCCAAACTCAGTGAAATGGTAAGAGATGGCCATTAGTGAAGTGGAAATCTAAGGTAATATCGTGATTAAAAAAATTGTACAATAAGGAATGGAAAATCGAATGAACATGAAAAAAACTATTTTAGCGGTATTGTTCTTGGCTGTGGTCTCTAATGTTCTCTATGCTCAAAAGAACGACAGCAAGAAAAGCGAACATTATAAAAAGGAGATGCAGCAATTGCACGCTGCTATTGAAAATGATTTCCACGATAGTACTTCTGGCTATTATTATGTCGAGCTAGACCCCAAAAAACGGGAAACCAAATTTGGGCATCTGCGTGAATATAGTTGGCTTTGGGCGCTTTGTGCCATGTTTGAAGCAACTAATGAAGTGGAAAAAGTGGATGAAAATGCTGATTTAGTAGATGATATATTTAAAAATATTAAGAATTATTATGACCCTGCTCCGCCAAAGCCCGGTTATGGCGAATACATTGTATCACTGAGTCGCGGGCAGCGATATTACGATGATAACCAGTGGATTGGAATTGCCGCATTAGAAATATATGGGCGAACAGGAGAGGATAAATATCTGGATTTAGGAAAGTCGATGTACGAATTCATGATGACGGCTTACGATAAGGCTTTGGGAGGCGGATTATACTGGCGTGAAAACGATTTAGAATCGAAAAATACCTGTTCCAATGGCCCGGGTGTAATTGTTGCACTTAAACTTTACAATGCAACAAAAGATAAAGATTACCTCGACACTGCCTTGAAGATATACAACTGGACCAACGAAAAACTGCAAACGCCCACGGGTTTGTTCTACGACAATATTAAAACTAAGGACAAAAGTATCGGAAAAGCCATATTCTCCTACAATACCGGCACTATGCTTCAGTCGAATGTGTATTTGTATGAGATTACAGGCGACGAAAAGTACCTGAAAAGAGCGATCAAGATGGCCGATAGCTCACTTGCCTATTTTTATGGAAGCGACAAATTTAGAGATGGGTATTGGTTTAATGCAGTATTATTACGAGGTTATCAGCACCTTTTAAAGCATCATAATGATATGAAATACATTTTGGGATTCAAAAAATGTTTAGATAATGCACTGAAAGAAAACAAAAATGAAAAGGGCTTATTTGCTTCCAAGCAGGGCACATACAATTTAGTAGAACATGGCGGAATGCTGGAAATATTAGCACGTTTTGCCTGGCTAGAAAAACACTATGATTTTTAGTCAATAAGTAGTTTATTCCCGGAACTACTGTTGTCTGATATAACATTTGAAAGAATAATGAGGAATTATAAGAATGTCGATAAATCGCATAGTTAAAACATTTAATTGCAACACGAACAAAATGGCACATGTATTATTGTCTGTGAGTATGGCTTTTCTGCTTTTGTCGGCTGCTGATCCATATAAAGCTTTTGGGGCTGGTATCATTTCAAAGGAAAATATGCCCTCGATACAAAAGGAAGCCTTTGGAGAAGCCGACGGCCAAAAGGTCTTTGAATACACACTTCAAAACAGCAATGGAATGCAGGTAAATGTCATCAACTATGGTGGTGCGATCAGTGATATTTTGACTCCCGACAGAGATGGAAATATGGCGAGTGTTGTACTTGGATTCGATACTCTTGAAGAATACAAGGGTGGGAAAAATGCACTCATGGGCGCAACGGTAGGGCGGGTGGCCAACCGGATTTCCAATGGTAAATTTACCTTAGATGGTCAGGAATATTCTCTCTCTTCCTATATTCACGGAGGAGAAAGAGGATTTCATAAGCGGTTTTGGAATGCTGAAGAAGTGCCCGGGAAAAAAGAGGTGGCCTTGAGGATGTCTTACTTCAGTAAGGATGGCGAAGAAGGGTATCCCGGAAATCTAAATGTAACAGTAACCTATACGCTTACAAACCTCAATGAACTTAAAATTGATTATCAGGCAACAACAGATAAGGCAACTCCTCTTGTTTTAACAAACCATTCCTATTTTAACCTTTCAGGAGGGAAAGAGGCAAAAGTTGTAAATACCGAACTTAGCATTTTGGCAGATCAGTACCTTGAGGCGGGACCAGACAATGTTCCAACCGGCCGAATACTAGATGTGCAGGGGACACCGCTTGACTTTACGGTGTCGCAATTAATTGGTAGCCGGATTGATAAAACTGGAAATGGCGGAGGGTACGATCTTACCTATGTCCTGCGTAACCAGTCGGGTAAATTAGCTTTGGCAGCCAGTGCATATGAGCCCCTGAGCGGCCGAAAGTTAAGTGTTTATACCACTGAGCCGGGAGTTGTTCTTTATACCGGTAATCATCTGAATGAAGGTATTACAGGAAAAGCAGGGAAACCTTTCTCAAGATACGGTGCATTTTGCCTTGAAACTCAGCATTACCCGGATTCTCCCAATCAACCAAAATTCCCCAACTGTATTTTAAGGCCGGGAGAAACATTCCGTTCTCAAACTATCTATAAGTTTACAATAAAAAAATAACGCAGTATTTACTAAAATATACACCCAAAACATATCCATAACTCCATAAAAAAAGGGCACTGTAAGATTTCTCTCACAGTGCCCTCTATAACACTCCCCGAATCCCGTCACGCATCAGGATAACCTAGCGGTTAATCCCGGCTTCACGTCGGGACTCGCTCTACCGATTGAGTAAGTTAGTTCTTATCCATTTAGCAGACTTTTTTGATTTAATAAACCTCTCTCTAGCCATTGCCGAAGCTCGACTAGGATGCATTTCTCGCCATACGAGTTTCCACGGTCCATTTTTATGAGTAAATTTACCGGACCCAGCCTCAGGAGAATTATGTTCCCCTAACCTGCGTTCCAAATCGTCAGTTTGCCCAATATAAAGTTTACCGTCTGCATTTTCTAAAATATACACCCAAAACATATCCATAACTCCATAAAAAAAGGGCACTGTAAGATTTCTCTCACAGTGCCCTATATAACACTCCCCGAATCCCGTCACGCATCAGGATAACCTTGCGGTTAATCCCGGCTTCACGTCGGGACTCGCTCTACCGATTGAGTAAGTTAGTTCTTATCCATTTAGCAGACTTTTTTGATTTAATAAACCTTTCTCTAGCCATTGCCGAAGCTCGACTGGCGTGCATTTCTCGCCATACGAGTTTCCACGGCCCATTTTTATGAGTAAATTTACCGGACCCAGCCTCAGGAGAATTATGTTCCCCTAACCTGCGTTCCAAATCATCAGTTTGCCCAATATAAAGTTTACCGTCTGCATTTTCTAAAATATACACCCAAAACATATCCATAACTCCATAAAAAAAGGGCACTGTAAGATTTCTCTCACAGTGCCCTATATAACACTCCCCGAATCCCGACACGTATCGGGATAACCTAGCGGTTAATCCCGGCTTCACGTCGGGACTCGCTCTACCGATTGAGTAAGTTAGTTCTTATCCATTTAGCAGACTTTTTTGATTTAATAAACCTCTCTCTAGCCATTGCCGAAGCTCGACTAGGATGCATTTCTTGCCACGCAAGTTTCCACGGTCCATTTTTATGAGTAAATTTACCGGACCCAGCCTCAGGAGAATTATGTTCCCCTAACCTGCGTTCCAAATCGTCAGTTTGCCCAATATAAAGTTTACCGTCTGCATTTTCTAAAATATACACCCAAAACATATCCATAACTCCATAAAAAAAGGGCACTGTAAGATTTCTCTCACAGTGCCCTATATAACACTCCCCGAACTGGACTCGAACCAGTAACCTAGCGGTTAACAGCCGCTCGCTCTACCAATTGAGCTATCAGGGAATAAATTCCAACAAAATAGTCATTCCAAGCATCTAAAACTGATTGAAGCGGTTAATCCCGATGTGCATCGGGACTCGCTCTACCAATTGAGCTATCAGGGAATAAATTCTGATTTAATAATCCTTAACTTTTGCAAAACTAATTCAAGCGGTTAATCCCGGCTTCACGTCGGGACTCACTCTACCATTGAGCTATCAGGGATTATATTGGTATAAGTCTGGTATTAACCAGAAGTTATTTATTTTTCAATTCATTTCTCTCTCGATCAATGAGCTATGTATTTTATAGATGTGACCTATAGTTGTCAATAATAATTATTTATATTTCTTGTTTTTTTTTATTACTTATAAATCACTGCCTGATAATACCTTAACTATAGCCAATAGCCGGCCTGCTGCCGTCACCTGCATTATTCCGCCTTATAACGCTATTATTATAAGTTCTTAAAGAGTAAAAATTTACCTTACAATCGCAATTATCCCTCCAATTATTCATTATAATTAGTATAAACTACCCATATTAACGTAATTTCACTGGGTTATATCCAGCTATTTTTGAGTTAAGTCAAGCGTGATTAAAGTCGAAACTCTTAATGAACAACCAGCATTTTAGTAATTGCTGGTCCGAATAACTATTAAAATTGCGACTTTTTCGCGATTTCAATATTGAAACAGGGGATTATTGCCTCTTTTCGGCATAGTAATGTTTGTTTTGCGGCATAAATGGGGATTACATGGCTAGCACAATTAAACAAATACTTAATAAGCACAATGTACTGCTTCTCCGGCTGTTCATAGCGATATTTGTGCTTTCTGCCTGTTTCTCTGCCTACGCTTTCAATAAAAGCCGTCAACTTGACAAAAGGCAAACCTTTTATAGCAACCGGTCTTATCTGGCCTCTTTAGCTTCTGCAAGGATATGGCAGATCAAAGATTCTATTTACGTGACCCACCGTATTTCTGAACCTAAAGAATTGGATATCTGGTATTCAGTTATAAATGTTGCCCAGCAAGATCTATCTACAATTGTTAATATTCTTAAAAATGGTGGTTGTTATACTGCTCAAACCGACTCCGATTCCGTGCCAGTAGTGTATTCCCTTGATAACTATGGCTTAGGTATCAGCAGTAAAAGTAATATTACTTATAGCTTAAGTTCTACAGTAATGAGTATTAGCCAGCTGGTAGAACGCTTTCATAAGGAAAAACAGCTCTTTCTTGAGAATAATCTTAATGAGAGTCTTTCTTTCGACTCGCTTTTCGAAGTCTCCGGCAGTGAACTGTTCAACCGGGCAGCCGATCTGGCACAACAGCTCAGCTGGCTTTCACAGGATAAAGCTGCCGAATTATCTGCAAAAGCTGATATTTATCATTTGATGCTGTATTTATCATCTGCTGCTTTTATTATTTGTGCTTTGATTGGTGTAGGTTCCACGATTATTTATTCTAGTTTCCTTTCTGAAAATGAAATTGTAAGCCGGCAGAAGCAGCTTGTACAAAGCGTATTTGATGCTTCACCTATTGCCATATTCCTGATAAATTCCGACCGGGAGGTTGTCCTTGGTAATGCAAATATGGATAAAATATCTCATATCAAGCATGGAAATATTATTGGCCAAAGACCTGGTGTAGTTCTTTGCTGCGCTGAAAATGGTGAGTGTACTTATCTTGATAACACAAAAGTATGTACCGATTGTGGCATAAAACATGTCATTGAGACTGTACTCAATACTGGTGATCCGATTTATTATTATCAGGTTGAGCATAATGTCCTGTTTGGTGCTTCGCAGGAAAAGGTGTGGTTCGAGATAAGTGGTTCGCCAATTACTATAGCCGGTGAAAGACTCGTAGTCCTTACCGTTGATAATATCACTGATAGAAAAAACATCGAAGAACAGCTGATTGAAGCTGTAGCGTCAGCGGATTCTGAAAGAGCATTGTCTATTGAAAAAGCACAGGAAGCTGAAGATAATGCCAGAGAAGCCTGGATCGCCCAGAAAAAGGCTGAATCGCTTAACGAAAATCTTCAGGAGCTCACTTCATACTCTTATGAAATGGCTGTTCAGGCTGAAAAAGCCAGTCGTTCGAAAAGCGACTTCCTTGCCAGTATGAGCCACGAAATCCGTACTCCAATGAACGGCGTTATCGGTATGGCCGGCTTACTGCTCGAAACTGAGCTTAGCGACGACCAGAAGCAATATGCTGAATCGATTTATTCCAGTGGTGAATCTTTATTGTCTATCATTAACGATATTCTCGACTTCTCTAAGATAGAGTCTGGTAAGTTTGAGATCGAAGAGGTCAAGTTCAACCTCGAAGAGCTTATCGACGATTTCTCTTTGACTATTGGTGTGCAGGTTCGTCAGAAAGGTCTGCGGTATATTAAAAATATCGACTCTGATGTGCCGTTAAACATAACTGGTGATCAGTGCAGAATAAGACAGGTTCTTACTAATTTGGTTGGTAACGCCATAAAATTCACTGAAAAGGGCGAAATATCGGTTAATGTATCGCTTGAATCTGTTCATGATAACATGGCTGATATTATCTTTTCTGTTAAGGATACCGGTATTGGCATACCAGCAAATAAGCACAGTTCGCTTTTTGATAGCTTTACCCAGGTGGATAAGTCTACTACTCGCAAGTTTGGCGGTACTGGTCTTGGGCTCGCCATTTCGCGACAACTGGTAGAGCTTATGGGTGGTACTATAGGAGTCAATAGTTCACCAGATAATGGCTCTGAGTTCTGGTTCACTATCAGTATGAAAGTGCTCGACGAAGATGTTTCAACCGTTAAACAAATTATGACTAATGATGATCCAGTTAGTGTTGAAACTGACCATCCAGCCACTGTCTTGCTGGTTGAAGATAACCTGACTAACCAGCAGGTGGCAAAGGTTATTCTTGCCAAGCTGAATTGTACCGTTGAAATCGCTAATAACGGCCTGGAGGCCATAGAAGCACTAAAACGCTCCGAATTTGATATTGTCTTTATGGACATACAAATGCCGGAAATGGACGGCCTGACCGCTGCCAGAATGATTAGGGACCCGCAAACTGCTGTTCTAGATCCTGAGGTGCCTATTGTAGCTTTAACTGCAAATGCATTTAAAAGTGATCGGGATAATTGTCTCGAAGCTGGTATGAATGATTATATCGCCAAGCCTGTGGAACCGAGAAGTATTAAAAACGTACTGAGCAAGTTGGTGAAAAACAAAGTTAAGCCTTCCCCGGATAAAGTTAATATAAATCCTATTGAAGCAAATATCAGCACTGTAAGCCAGCAAGCAGATAGCTCGCAGCAGGAAGTTGAACAGGAGCATCTAGCACAGCTGCCGGTTTACAATGAAGATTTGTTCATGGAAAGGCTTATGGGCGATGCTGATATGGCTGTAGGAATAATTGATGGGTTCTTAAAGGATATTCCCAACCAGATCAACTCTCTTAAGGCCTATATAGAGTGTGGTAGTGTTGTTGATGCTCAAAAGCAGGCCCATACGATAAAAGGTGCTGCCGCAAATATAGGTGGGGAAGCGTTAAGATATATTGGATTATTAATGGAATCAGCTGGCAATAATGGTGATCTGCAAAGTCTTGCAGATAGATTGCCGGAGCTTGAGTTGGAGTTCGATCGGTTAAAAAAGGTTTTAGCTGACTCGCTGCCAGAAGAACTAAGGAAAAATTATTTATAGGGTGAGGTATATTATGGATAGTAACTCAATAATGCAAAAAATCACTGAAGAATTCATTGTTGAAACATACGAGCTACTGGATATTATTTCTGGTAGTATTCTGGATCTGGAAAAAACAAATGATGTTGAACTTGTAAATTCAATATATAGAGCATTTCATACCATTAAGGGAAATGCGTATCTGGCCGGTTTTACTGATATTGGCGAACTTGCTCATAAACTCGAAGATGTCCTTTCGATAGTAAAGTCTGGTGGCATTGAGGTAAATTCTGAACTGGTAGATTATTATCTGAATTCGACCGATACTATCAAGATTATGACTGAACGTATCGAAAGTGGTGACGAAACACCAGTTGATATTAGCAGCTTACTCAAGGTATTCGATAATATTACCGCTTGTGCATACCAGGCAGATCTCGCCGGATTACAGCAGGAAGATACCTTACCGGCGGATTTGCAGCCAGAGGAAGAAATTGCCGAAGGTATAGAAGTAGAATGTGATGATCAGGAGCAAGATGGAACTCATGTCTTTGGCGATAAGTCAAAAACCGACGACTTCCTTGGTTCCCTGGCTAAAGACTCGTTCCGACCGCTTAGAATTCTTGTCGTAGAAGACGATTTTACTTCCAGACAGCTTATGGTAACTGCTCTGTCACGTTATGGCGACTGCCATGTTGCAAAAGACGGTTTGGAAGCTGTTCAGGCTGTTATCGAGTCTTATGAAAAGACTCCGACTGTTCCGTATGACCTTATCTGTATGGATGTGCAGATGCCTAATATGGACGGTACTGTCGCATCAAAGACCATTCGTGAGATCGAACGCGGCAAGGATATCGAAGGTACCGAGTTTGAAAGCGTTATTATTATGATCTCCTGCGTCGAAGATCCAAAGGTAATCATGAAAGCCTGCTATCAGTGTGGTGCTAATCATTATTTTGTCAAGCCGCTCGATCTTAACCAGATGACACGCCAGATGCAGAAACTGGGCCTTATTACCCTGGAACAATCTTGTACCTCTGGCTCCTGATATGTATAGTTGATGCTGCTATCCACATACTTTAAAATAAAAAAAGTCGAAGTCAATATCAATTAACTTCGACTTTTTTATTTAGCTTAAACTATCTGCTTTTAGCTGCAGCCTAGTGAATTACCACAGTTGAAGCATTTATAGCAGTTACCATTTCTCACTGCGATCGAGCCGCAGTTGTCACATACTGGAGCATCGCTCTGGAAGTGTGAGAACTGGTCATTAAATTTCTTCATCTGAGCTGAGCCGTCACCGGAAACTGAAACTTTTTCAGCGTTTGGCTGTTCTGCCTTTGACAGGATCTCGTCAATACGATTACCTATCTGGGCCAGCTTCTCCTGCTGACTGCGATTAGATACATCTTTATGACGATTGCCCATTACCGGCCAAATCGGTTCGTGTTCCTGATCGCTTTCACCTCGGTCGGGGGTGTTGGCTTTGCGAAACCCATCGATAAAGGTTATCCCCAGCCATCTGGCGATATAGTCGATCAGGCTCTTGGCCATTGGGATATCCCTGTTGTTGGTCATACCCGCTGGCTCAAATCTCGCATAGCTGAATTTCGCTACCAGAGTACTTAGCGGCACACCATACTGCAGGGCCATTGAAATACAGGTACCGAAGGCGTCCATCAGGCCTCCGACGGTGCTGCCTTCCTTGGCCATAGTGATGAATAATTCACCCGGGGATCCGTCCTCGTAGAGACCCACCGTCAGATATCCTTCGTGACCGCCTACATCGAACTTGTGCGTAATACTGCGTCTGGTCTGCGGTAGACGTAAGCGCTGTGGACGACGTTCGAGGTAGCCTGCGGTTTCACTTTCCTGTGCTGGCTGCTTCTTAACTTCCTGAGCAGCTTTCTCTTCTTCCCTCTGGCTTTGTGTGCTTGTGTTCAGCGGTTGGGTACGCTTTGAACCGTCACGGTAGATAGCAAGAGCTTTCACACCGAGTTTCCAACCTTCAGTATATGCTGTCTGGATATCTTCTATTGTACTGTCATTTGGCATATTTACGGTCTTGCTGATCGCTCCGCTGATAAACGGCTGAGCTGCTGCCATCATACGAACATGGCCCATATAATGGATTGAACGCTTGCCTTTAACTGCCTTAAATGCACAGTCGAATACTGGAAGATGTTCCGACTTGATAACCTTTGAGGTCTCAATTGTATCATCTTCTTCGATCGTTTGCTTGATGCTCTCAATTTCTTCGATTGAGTAGCCCAGGCTTTCCAGTGCCATTGTTACGGTACGGTTTACGATCTTCAGCATTCCGCCGCCGGCCAGCTGCTTGTACTTAACCAAAGCGATATCTGGTTCGATACCGGTTGTGTCGCAGTCCATCATGAAACCGATCGTACCGGTAGGGGCCAGTACGGTAGTCTGAGCATTACGGAAACCGTACTTCTTGCCACCAGCAATTGCATTATCCCACGCTTTTCTCGCCGCTTTCAGCAGCACGTCTGGGCAGTTACTGTCAATATTCTCAACTTCTGCACGGTGCATATCAATTACATGCAGCATTTCTTTTTCATTAGCTTTGTAATGGGTGAATGTGCCTCTTACATTAGCTAGTTCTGCACTTGCTGTATATGCGGTACCGGTTAGAATAGCTGTTACCGCACCAGCGATCGCACGACCTTTATTACTGTCGTAAGGGATACCAAGGCTCATTAGTAGTGAACCAAGGTTAGCATAACCCAGACCCAGAGGGCGGTAGTCATGACTGTTCTGAGCGATCATGTCTGTTGGGTAGCTGCCGTGGTCTACCAATATTTCCTGTGCTATTACCATTATCTTGGTAGCACGCTCATAGCTTTCGATATCAAATGAACCGTCAGCATTGCGGAATTTCATCAGGTTCAGACTTGACAGGTTACATGCTGAATTATCAACGAACATATATTCGCTGCAAGGGTTACTTGCATTGATTCTGCCGCTGTTTGGACATGTATGCCAGCGGTTAATTGTTGTATCGTACTGAACTCCAGGGTCGCCGCAAACATGTGTGCCTTCTGATATAGAGTGCATCACTTCCTGAGCATCTAACTGCTCTACTGGCTTACCGGTAGTAACTGCTATAGTATTGTATGTTGTTCCCTGTTCTACCGCTTCCATGAACTCATCGGTCACACGAACTGACAGGTTGGCATTCTGGAACATTACACTATTATATGCTTCGCCGTTGAACTCGCCGCTGTATCCCTGTTCGATCAGGGCCCAGGCTTTCTTCTCTTCTTCGGTCTTACAGCTTACAAATTCCTGGATGTCAGGGTGATGGATCTTTAGTGACTGCATCTTAGCAGCTCTGCGGGTCTTACCACCGCTTTTTACTACTGCCGCGATCTGGTCATATACTCTCATAAAGCTCAGTGGACCAGATGGCCTTCCGCCGCCGCTTAGCTTCTCCCTGCTTGAACGCAGTGTAGACAGGTCAGTACCAGTTCCACTGCCGTGCTTGAACAGCATAGCTTCACTTACTGCCAGTGCCATGATATCTTCCATGGTATCATCTACGCTCTGGATAAAGCATGCTGAAGCCTGTGGATACTGATAGGTATTAGGACATTCTTCTATCTTGTCTGTCTTAGGGTTCCAGTAGTAATTGTGCTTACTGCCTTCTACCCCTTTAACATGATATAGACCAACATTGAACCATACTGGCGAGTTAAAAGCCGCGAACTGGTTCAAACATAGCCATGTCAGCTCGTCGTAGTACAGGTCTGCCTGCTTCTGATCTTTGAAGATACCATCTTCCAGACCCCAGTCAGCAATTGTACGAGTTACACGGTGGATCAGATCTTTTAGGGATTTCTCTCTTTCATCTGTTCCGTTTTCGCCGTAAAAATATTTACTCACGATTACCTTGGTTGCCAGTTGTGAAAAATACTCTGGTACTTCGGCATCTTTTTGCTCAAATACTATTTCGCCTTTTTCGTCTGTTATTGTTGCATTTCTGGTTACCCACTTGACCTGGTCAAATGGTGCTATCTTTTCATCGCTGAAATAACGATCCACATTCAAATACTTCTTCATTGTATCCTTCGTAATTTCTTTGTTTTTCCTTCCGTTGGACGGCCTGTCCTTGGCTGACTCCTTCATATGTCGGTACTCCTTTGGTATTAGTTTGTCGTATTTATAAAGGCACCGGGGGCGCCTGGTTTTCTTCTTTTACTCTAAACAAAATGGGCCTGTCATCGGCCTCCGATAGGAAATTACACACCGGCATTATTTTCAATGATAATGCTTATGCTTTTCCTAATATTCTCTATTCGAAATCCCTTATCGAGATTAAAACAGCAACAGCGATTGCTGCAACTGGTCTTTGCTTCTCCTGTCGCTTTTCGTCGGCTATTCTCTTTTTCTGCCAACTGTTGTGACGACGTGCCTATCCTACCACAACATATGGTATTGTCAATTTGTTTTTATCTGGTTTTTGCAATAAATTAAAATAAACCGTTGAAATATAAGCAGTTTCAGATTCATATTTTTTTAACTTTTAAAACTGGGCGGTTGTTAGCAACTTTGTGAGTTCTTTTTCACTTCTTAACAGTATTGATAATTATGTTTTGCTACTCGCTGGTTACTACTTTTACTATTTTTTTTAATGTGATTTACTGCCGATATATTTAACAGCTTTTTAGTGAGTTTAACAAGGCATTTTGTTAAAGCTCTGTTGATATTATTACGAAATGTATCTATGTGACAGATAGTATAATAGCTTGGTGTTACCAAAGCTGTTTCCTATTTGTTTACACTTGATTGTAGAGGTAGCTGTATTGCTTAATATATGGCTATTTACTCGCTTATCAGGCTTTTTAGGCCATATAGGCTTGATGTGATAAAAAGTACCTACTGTGATATTTTTGTTTGAAAGGTGATGTATGCATAACTGGAACTGCCTGATAATTTCTGCCGATACCAATAGCGATAATGTGATTAGTGCTATTGAGACGCTGGGGATAAATTACCAGATAAAAAATCCGCAGCAGGGGCTGGATCTGCTAAAAGATAGAGAATCCAGGTTTGCTCTCATTATTTTTGCTGATAAAAATTTAAATTGGAATGAAAAAGTTGAGCAGGAACTTATCACACTTGCTGAAAAGAAAAAATCTTCCATTCTTGTCATTTCAACTAATGAGGAAGATTATATCAGGGTTAATGCCAAAATTACTTCTACCGAGCCCAGGCTTTGTGTCGCGTTCGCAAATATAAATGAAAATGCCGATATGATCGCCGGTAGAATTAGTACTCTCTTCGAAATGAATAACTGGCATATACAAAATCGTATCGAGATCGAAAGACTTAAAATGATCGGCCAGCCTCTCAGTGAACATTTCAACGAAGTTACCGAAGAAATGCACCTGGCCAGTCGTCTCCAAAGAGATTTTTTGCCTAGAGAACTGCCTGTTCTGCCTGGTGTCAAATTTGGCGCTGTTTATCGACCTGCTACCTGGGTCAGTGGCGATATTTACGATGTAATGCGGTTAGATGAAAATAATTTCGCCTTTTATGTCGCTGATGCCGTCGGTCACGGCATGCCGGCCGCGCTGCTTACCATGTATATTAAAAGAGCTATTGTTCCAAAAAGGATCAAAGGCAAAAGCTATGAACTGGTACCACCTGGCGAAATTCTCTTCGCTCTCAACGAAGATATGTGCCTGCAGGGCCTTAGTGATCAGCAGTTTGCTACCTGTTGCTACGGCATAATGAACTTCAAAGAACGAAAACTCAGGATCGCCAACGCCGGCCATCCATATCCCATGCTCATGAAATCTGACGGCACGATCGAAGAATTCAGGGTTAAAGGACCGCTTTTAGGCGTTATTGACGGGGCTGAATACGTCACTCAGGAATTCTCCATGGATATCGGTGATAAATTACTGGTTTATACCGATGGCGTTGAGGCCGCTTTTGATACCGAAAAGTACTCTTTGGATAGCCCACCAAGGTTCCGTAAAGAGTTCGATGGGCTTACCAGCCTCTCTGTTGACGATCTTGTTAGAAAATTACTCTATCTTATCGATGATGAAGCTGGCTCGCTACATCCTAGAGATGATGTAACTGTCGTTGGCATAGAATTATACGAATAATATATCATTATTCACTATCAAAAATATTATACTGGAATATCAGCTCTATCCAGATAATAGTTTTTGACAATTCCTCCTATATTTGATAGCATATCCGGGCAGTAATAAAAGTCAGAACCGACAGTTGTTACATAATTGCTT
Organism: Sedimentisphaerales bacterium; assembly: GCA_963667715.1. Taxonomy (GTDB): domain Bacteria; phylum Planctomycetota; class Phycisphaerae; order Sedimentisphaerales; family SM23-30; genus JAFGDI01. The sequence continues at coordinate 1,839,927 of OY763926.1, forward strand.
ATAAACTAAAACCATACTGTGCCTTTGTGCCATATAGTATGGTTTATTGTTTTTAAGTGTTTGCTATGTAATACTTTAAGTTCTATGTTTGAAAGGTTTTGTATGAGTATTGCTGCGATTATACCCGCCCGCTATGCCTCAACGAGATTTCCTGGCAAGCCGCTTGCCAAAGAAACTGGTAAATATCTCATTGAGCATGTCTATGAACAGGTGTGTAAGGCCGCCACTATAGATTCTGTGATTATTGCCACGGACGATCAGCGCATTTATGATGCCTGCCTCGAATTTGGGGCTGACTGTGAAATGACCAGAGATGATCACCAGTGCGGCACTGACCGACTCGCTGAAGTTTCCTGTAGAAGGCCGGAATTTGATTTGATCGTTAATGTGCAGGGCGATGAGCCTGAAATTGACCCGATGGGGATTGACCGACTGGTTAACCTCATGTTGGATGACCCTGACGCTGGTATGGCCACTTTATGTGCTGAAATTACCAATGAACTAGAGCTCTCCAACCCGAATATTGTAAAAGTTGTTACCGGAAGAAAAAAACAGGCTTTATATTTCTCCCGTTCTCCGATACCATATAACAGGGACAATGGAGAATGGAGAGGGGCGTATTATAAACATTTGGGGATATACGCATATCGTAAAGAGACTCTTCTGGCTTTCAGCCAGATGGCCCAGACACCATTAGAAGTAATGGAAAAGCTTGAACAGCTCAGGGCCTTGGAAAATGGTATTAAAATCGCTATTGATAAGGTTGATCATATTGCCGTTGGTATTGATACGCCTCAGCAGTATGCCGATTTTGTTAGTAGATATAAAAGTAAGAATTAAGTAAGGACAGTATAGTTTGAGTACAGAAGATTTACTAAATAGTGTGAGTCAAACATCAGATGAAACAGAGTTTTATACTCCTATGCCTAATGGCTATATCAGGGGACGCTGTAAGTACGTAGTTATTATGGGTACTGTTATCAGCGGGCTTGGTAAAGGTATTTTCTCTTCTTCGCTAGCTAAGTTACTGCTGGATAAGGGGCTCAAAATATCGCCGATCAAGCTCGAAGGGTACCTCAATATCGACTCCGGCACACTTAATCCATTCCGCCATGGTGAGGTTTACGTACTCGACGATGGTATGGAGTGTGATATGGACCTCGGTACTTACGAGCGTATGCTCAATCAGGACCTCAGTAAGGCAAACTTCACTACCAGTGGCCAGATCTTTACTAAGGTACTCGACAAAGAACGCCAGGGCGGCTACCTTGGCCGTGATGTACAGATGATCCCTCACGTTACCGGCGAAGTAAAATATCGCCTTCGCGAGCTCGCTGTTAATACTCAGGCCGATGTTGTCTTCGTCGAAATTGGTGGTACTGTCGGCGATGTAGAAAACGCCTACTATATCGAAGCTATGCGTGAGCTGGCCTATGAAGAAGGGCCAAACTCTGTTTGCTTTGTCGCTCTTACCCATGTACTTGAGCCAAAGACCCTTGGCGAACAAAAGTCCAAGGCGGCCCAGCTCGGTATCAAGCGTCTTATGGAAATGGGTGTCCAGCCGCACATTATCGCTTGTCGTGCTTCCAGACCGGTAAACGAAAAGGTACGCCAGAAGATCGCTCAGTACACTAACGTTCCTATGAGCCGGGTATTTAGTATGCACGACTGCGAAAGTATATATGTTATCCCGCAAATGCTCCGCGATCTCGGTTACGACTTCGAAGTGCTTAAGCTGCTCAAGCTTGAACAGCGCATAAATCTTCAGTATGAACGCCTGCAATGGCTAAAGTGGACTGAGTTCGTTGACCGCCTGAACGTCACCAACCATGAAATCACTATCGGTATTACCGGGAAATATACCTCGCTTAGAGACAGTTACGCCAGTATTATTCATGCACTGGAAAACAGTGGTACAAACCTTCATACCAAGGTTAAGATCGATTGGATTGATACTACCGATCTAAACGATGCTAACGCCGCTGAAAAGCTCAAGGACGTTCACGGTATTATCGTACCGGGTGGCTTTGGTGCTCGTGGTGCTGAAGGTAAGATCGCCGCTATCAAGTATGCCAGAGAAAATAGTCTGCCGTATTTAGGTATCTGTTTCGGCTTCCAGATGGCTGTGGTTGAATATGCCAGAAATGTTTGTGGTATAAAGGACGCCAATAGTACAGAGGTCGATCCGGATTGTAAAGATCCTGTTATCAGTATCCTGCCGGGCCAGAAGAATATCAGAGGCCTGGGCGGTAATATGCGTCTCGGCGGCCATGATGTTGACCTGAAGAAAGATACTATTGCATGGAATATGTTTGGCCAACGCAATTCTGTTCGTATGCGTTTCAGACACAGACTCGAAGTCGATCCAAAATACATTGATAAACTTGAAGCTGGCGGATTGGTATTCTCTGGTACTGCACCTGGCGAACAGATCATGCAGATCCTCGAATTACCTGACCATCCGTTCTTTGTTGGCACACAGGCTCATCCTTGTATGACCAGCTTCCCGATGGCTCCGCAGGAAATGTTTGTCGGACTGGTTGCCGCTGCTCGTCAGCGTGCTTATCCTGGCGAAGAGCTGCCTGCTGCTGTAGAGTCTGTAAAAACGCTGCATAAAGACAAAATATTATATAAAAAATAATTGTATTATTTATAGGTGATCGAGAATGAACAATTGTTCTCGATCACCTGTATTCTTTTTCAGCCGCAGCAAACCAGGATACATATTACCGGATTTTTTCCGGATCTTGGTTTGCTGTTGTTGTTTTACCCTCGACTTATCTGGATTTTTAATGTTAGCTAAAAGAATAAGGAACAGCAGATATAAGAGCAGGATGTCAAGTTTTAACATGACACCTATGATCGATGTTGTTTTCTTGCTTATTGTATTCTTTATGCTAATTTGTCAGTTTATCAGTCAGGATAATGAACGGCTCGTTGTCCCGGACCAATGCTCAACCGTTACCGAAGAGCAGTATAAAGCTGAAAATGAGATAATTGTTCAGGTCTGGTCGCAAAATACTGACCCTGATACCGTTATTTTCTCTGTCGGCCAAAATGATTTCACCGCAAAGGCAGGGGCCAGCGATTCTTTTGCTGCTCTTATATCAGAACTGTCAGATACTCTAAAAGCCGCTGCTGACGGTATGCAGAACCCTATTATTCGCCTTAGAGGTGATGGCAGATTATCATGTAGTCAGGTTCGACCGGCTATCAAAGCTGCCGCCGCTGCCGGACTCGCAAATATCCGGTTCGCCGCTTTCAAAGATATCGGCCCGGAATTAAAGTAACCATTTCACTTTTATACTGTATAAGAAAGTGGTATGGACGGTTAGACGTACTTTTTCAACAAATTAGCCTCGCCCTTAGGGTAAAACCTGTGCTTATTTCTTGTTTCTTACGTCTTATTACTAAATATTATTATGAAATTCAAGGAGACTTATTATGCCAAATAATAATCAGATGCATGTTCCCCAGTTAAAAGGGGGAGTGATTGGTTTTATTGTTGTTGTTTTTATTCTTATCTTACTCTCTACCCAGATGTATAAGACTGTGCCACCTGGACATGTTGGAGTTGCTACCTTGTTCGGTAAAGTGCAGATGACACCTTATGAAGAGGGTATCCATTTCCCTGTTAACCCATTATACCGCTGGGAACTGTACGATGCTCGTATGAAGACTCATTCCGAAACCGCAGCCGTTCCAAGTCAGGACCAGCTGCGTACTATGGTTGATATCTCTGTACAGTTTCGTGTTGACGGGACTATGGTGCCTGTTATCTTAAAGGAAACTGGTACATTTGAACAGGTTATGAGCGTTCACCTTGTTCCTAAGGTTCGTTCTCTGCTAAGAGAGCAGGGTAAAAAGGTTAAGAGAGCTGAAGATTTCTTCTCCGATGAAATGCAGGATACTTTCCAGAAAACTCTTACTGAGGATTTGATGTCCTATCTTGCCCCGAAGGGAATTATTGTCGAACAGGTCCTACTCAGAGATATCAAACTGCCGGAATTCATTCTGCGTGCTATCGAATCTAAGAAAGAACGTGAGCAGGAAGTTGAAAAACAAAAAGCCGAGCTCGAACGTTACGAAACGGAACAGAAAGAGCTGGTTGTTAAAGCAAATGCAGAAAAAGAAGCTGCATCTATGGAAGCCGAAAAGAAGAAAATGCTTGCTGATGCCCAGGCTTATGAGATCGAAAAGATCAATGCTGCGATTATGAACAATCCGGCTTATATCCAGCTGGAAGCATTAAAGACCCTTGCCGATATCTCTAACGACCCGGCAAGTAAGATATACTTTATCAACGGCGATAGCCCAATGCCGGTACCACTAATGCATATCGGCGAAAAGCAGGAAACCAAATAATCCTGCCCATAATTAAAACAAAAGACCTGTGCAGCCACCAAACCGCACAGGTCTTATTTTTTTAGTTTGTGATTCTATAACCGTAGAAGCGATTATAATATAATTATGAAATAAGCTGATTATTCGTTACCCTAGCTACGATCTTCGTCAGCAGAAACTTCAATTGCGGCTGTTTTATCTCATCAAGCAGCTCACGACATTGTTCCAGATACTCCTCCAGCAGTTTCTCTGTCTCAGCGATCTTCTGACTATCTGTCATCTCGCCAAAGCAGTCCAGAATACTTAGCTCGCCGCCATCTGTGTTTATATCATCGAGATCATCTTTTATCTGATATGCTATTCCCAGCAGACTGCTCAGCTTTTCCAGTATATCATATACTTCCGCCTCAGCATTAGCCAGATACGCTCCGCATTTCAGTGCCGCCGCAAAGGCAGGGGACGTCTTCGCCTTAAATATCTCCAAAACTGTTTCCAATGGCAGCTGTTTGCCGTTGTTTTCCAGCTCCATTCCCTGACCGATCGTCAGCATCTGATGGGCCGAAGCTATCTCTGCTATTAGCTTACCTTTAATCTCCGGCTCAACCGTCAGGTTCGCCAATAGCGAATACCCTGTTCCAATCAGGAAATCTCCGGCATTAATAGCATAAGCACTACCAAACCGCGCATTCAGTGTCGGTTCGCCATATCGCTCACTGTCATTATCCTCTATGTCATCATGTATCAACGACGCCTTATGGAAAAACTCGATCGCTATAGATGTTTGGATCAACTCCTTTGGAAAGACACTATCACCTGTTATCGCTTCGTAAACCGCCGCTGTGATAAATGGCCGATATCGCTTTCCGTTACCTGCCGCATATTCTATCGAATTACTCGCCGTAGACCCGGTAAGCGGTATTTTATTATCCGTCAAAATACTCATTAGCCTCTCATATTCAAACCAGCTCTGCACCTGCTCTTTTATCTGGATATGATCCGCCAGTTTATTATCCGCACTATACTCTATCTTCAATGCTGCTTCCAACTGCTCCAGATCTACTCTCGTATCCTCGCAGCCGTCAACTAGCAGCGGCACTGCTATCGCTGGGATCGCGGCATTGTTAATATGGTCAAATGCCTTCCTCAATGCCTCCAGACAGCTAACTCCTATTATCCCCGATATCTGACCTGTCTTTATCAGCTCAGCAACTATCGGTGACCCTTCCGCGATCAGCGAAACGTAACCCATTTCCTGGGCTTTTTTCTCTATCCCGGATATATCACATCTCTGACAGTGATTGCAGATCAACCCTACATGATCCATCGTGCCCTGACACTCTTTGGACGATGCCAGACATCTTGGCAGCAGCAGCAGTCTTTTCTCCACCGGCACCGCCTTTATCCACGGCTGCCAGAGCTGATTATTGAGCTGGATCATGATATACGCTACCAGCTCCTGCTCTGACGGATTATCACAGATATACTCACCTGCAAGCTCAAACAGCCTCTCAAAATTAACAGGGGGGATAATATTGAGATTATCGAGCCATGCTGCTACCTTGGCAGTGATCTCATTCCTTTGCTCGCTGGTCTGCGGGATAATATATTGTATTTCTCTATTCTGCAATTCAATAAATATTCATGTGGTTATAATAAAAAAAACAGGACGGCCCAAAAATAAGGGCTGTCCTGTGGATTATAGCAAATTCAGAATATTAAAAAAGTAATAAATATTACTTTGCCGGGCATAGCTGCGGCTTAATGATCTTGAATGTCTCCTGAGCGATTACCAGTTCTTCATTGGTTGGTATTCTATATACCTGTACTTTTGAATCTGAGGTTGTTAGGTGAAGATCGTTTTTCTTGTTACGTTCTTCATCTAGTTCAATACCTAGATAGCTCAGGCTCTTGATGATTTCCTGACGGATAATCCAGTCATTTTCACCTACACCAGCGGTAAAGACGATTGCGTCTACGCCGTTTAGTACTGCTACATATGCACCGATATATTTCAAAATACGGTAGTTAAAGGCTTCCAGTGCGTTTTTAGCGTCCTGGTCACCTTCCTGTGACTGCTTATGCACATCACGCAGGTCTGACGCTCCGCAAAGACCGAGCATACCGCTCTTCTTATTGAGCAGGTCATTGATCTGTTGTGGGTTCATTTCCAGCTTTTCCATCAGGTATAGTATTACTGCAGGGTCTATATCGCCGCTGCGGGTACCCATAATAATACCTTCCAGTGGTGTCATACCCATTGATGTATCTACTACCTTACCATTGTCAAAAGCGGTTATTGAACCACCGTTTCCAACGTGACAGGTAATGATCTTGCATTCTTCAAATGGCTTATCCAGCAGTTTCGCAGCCTTATGTGCTACATAGCCGTGACTGGTGCCGTGGAAACCATACTTACGTACCCCATGTTCCTTATAGATCTCAACTGGAATAGCGTACATATAAGCCTTCGGTGGCATTGTCTGATGGATCGCTGTATCAAATACCGCAACATTTGGGATATCTGTGCCCAGGCTCTTGATACAAGCTTCGATACCTGTAACATTTGGCGGATTGTGCAGTGGGGCAAGGTCGTATCTTTCTTTGATCGCCTTTATAACATCTTCTGTTATCAATGCAGAGTCGGTAAAGGCCTCGCCGCCGTGTACTACTCTATGGCCGACACCGTCGATCTCGCTTACATCTTTGATCACACCGTATTCCGGATTAGTCAGCGTCTTTTCTACCAGTGCCATTGCGGCTGAATGATCCGGCAGATTTTCTTCAATTACTACATTATCCTTGCCCAGTGGGGTGTGAGTAAGGGATGAGTCTTTTTGGCCGATTTTCTCGACCAGGCCTTTAGCCAGTAGGTGAAACTCAGTATCAAGTATGTCAAACATCTGGTATTTGATACTGCTCGACCCGCAGTTGATTACAAGTATTTTCATCTTGCCTTTCCTTTGGTTGTCCTTATTATGCGGATTATAGCGATTATATCGCCTATAAATTTTTATAGTCTTGCGGTGTATTTAACATCGTCATAAGTGTTTCATTGCTTTACTGGATTTCCCCCCAGTAGGAACACTTATATTCTGTATCCGAATGCTGCGTATACAGTGTAATGAAAAAAGGCAGGATATAGTCCTGCCTTTGTATTTTTGCTTACATGCCCTGAATTGCTGTGATCGCTATTGTTGCCACAATATCGTCTGCGGAGCAGCCTCGGGATAGATCGTTCACTGGTTTGCCCACTCCCTGGAGGATTGGACCGTATGCACTGAACCCGCCCAGACGCTGTGTTACCTTATAACAGATGTTGCCGGCACCAAGGTCAGGGAAGATAAATACATTTGCCTGGCCCTTTACTTTGCTTTCCGGTGCTTTTGATGCTGCTACTGCTGGTACAAATGCTGCGTCAAACTGTAGCTCGCCGTCGATTGCATATTCGCCTTCAAATTCTGCTTCCAGTTTCGCTGTTGATAGTTCTGTTGCCTTTACCATCTTTTCCTGACCTGCACCACCAGCTGAACCCTTGGTTGAATAGCTCAACATTGCGATCTTTGGTGAAATACCAAACTGCTGGGCGGTACGTGCTGTTGAGTATGCTATATCTGATAGCTCTTCTGCACTTGGATCGATTATCAAACCACAGTCTGAGTACAGGTAGGTCTCTTCGCCACGGCACATAAAGAACATGCTCGAAACGGTTTTGATTCCCGGTGCAGACTTAATGATCTGCAGGGCAGGGCGGATAGTATCTGATGATGAATGTACTGCTCCTGCTACCAGACCGTCAACATCGTCTGTCTTGAGCATCATCATACCGTAGTACATCTCGTCTTTTACTACTTCCAAGGCCTTCTCTGCTGTCATACCCTTGGCTTTACGAAGCTCATAAAATGCATTTGCATATTCTGCCAGCTTCGCTGACTCCGATGGGTCTGTTACTGTTATATCTTCCAGTGGGGCATCTATTGCCTTTAAACCGCTGGTTATCTTCTCAACATTACCTAAGAGAGTTATTTTGGCAACCTTGGCTTCGGTTACTATCTTTGCGGCTTCGATCATTCTTGGATCTGTACCTTCTGGCAGCACGATATGCTTAACATTTGACGCTGCTTTCTCAAGAATCATACTTCTAAACTTTTCGGTTGGCATTATGTCCTCTCTGTCATTTCTGAATAATTTGCGGTAAGTTAATTAATAATATAAACTTAAGGCAGTAATAGTGTGTGGTTTCGGATTGCGTAACCCGTTTATTTTCATGCTTGCTGTTTAAATTAGCCTATTGAAGCTCTCTTCAAATAGCGATCATCCCCGTCGTTTTCTTTTTACCCCCGTAAAGAGGTAATTATCTAAAAAAAAAATAATACTGTCAAGACTATAAGTAGCTTTTTTTATAGATATTTAAATTGTTGTTTTTTTAACCTGTACCTACAAAAATGTCATTTGCTCGTGTTTTCGGTTAAAAAATGTTACTGATTAGCTTTTAACTTAAATCTCTATAGGATAGTGAGTTATACTAATTTGCATAGAGTACTTATTGCTAAAAAGAAAAGCCGGTCGTTTATCAGGACCGGCTGGTTATTATTACTGGTTTTAACTACTGTAATATAAAACAATTATATTGTATTTTTATTAGTTATTTCAGGTCAAGATTGGAGGCGACCTCTCCGAGTGTAATGCTTCCTTTATTGAGTAACAGCTATACCCTGTCTGGTCATTTTGCTCCCAGGCTATTGCTTTAATATCAGATAATAACTCTTTCGCAAAACACAGCCCTGCGATCAGAACTAATGCAAATAAACTACATACCACTATATAATACATCTTACACCTCATTCCTTTCTGGTTTGCCACTTACGCGGTTAACTCAGTTTTACTGATCACAGCCATTTTTTCGGCTTGCCTTCTATAAAATTATAAATTTATTGAGCCAGAATTTAATTTTATGATTTATTTTTATTTTTCTATACCCTTTTTCAATGCTGAAAAACACAGGTCTTATAATGAAATTAGCATTTTTAGTGTTAAAATAAACAGGTTACCAACTTGGGCGGATATCCTTTTTATTTTGTATTATTTTTATGAAACCGTTAGACTTTGGTGGAAATAAATAAATATGAGGTACCTGGTTTTTTTATGATTTCGGAAAATAACAGTATAATTTTTGATATTGCTATACCAGCGGCTATTGCTTTTATAGCCGTTGTCTATTATTCATGGCGTGCCGGCAAAGATCGCAAACGACTTTTGATGCTCGGATATATCGCTACCCGCTGGAAAATGCGATTCCAACGTTATGATTTCTCCGGCACTCTCTCCACTATAAACGGCAGCTATTACACCTTATTGGGCCATTCTCACTTTGGCTCGTCTGTACTCACTGGCAGACAGAGGGCGATCCCGCTGACTATTTTTGATTATCGATTTGAACTCGGGGCAAAGATCAACCGCTCTGTCGTTAAAAAAACCGTTTTTATTGCCAATACCAAATATCCCAATCCCTCCATTTTATTTCTCCGGCATAAAAACATTCTGCCAATCGACAGATTTGCTCATTTTGAAATAATGGATCTCGAACATTTGTTCACTTCATTCGATATCCCTGTTACCGTCAGAACCGCTCTGAAAAAATATTCTGTCTATTCTGACCAGATAGATTCTGCCCAAACTATACTGACACAAGATTTCCTCTTGGCATTATCAAAGCTTGGTGCCGTCGATGTAGAATTGATGGGCGACATGGTTATCTGCTGGTCAGACCAGGTAGCCTCCCGCTATAGAATGGTCCAGCTCGCCGCCCGTATCGTCGGTTGCGGCTCAACAATAAACAAAGCTTCTAAATAATCTTTTCTGTGAGTCAACTTTCGCACTTTTCAAGTCACAGAAATCGCCAATAAGGGACTTCCTGTGGCATACTGAATTAAATATACTTTCGATATTTGACTCGAAAACGAGATGAATGTCTCAAAATTTCATTCACAAGGCCCTGTACCGGCCTTTGTGTTAAACGCTGAACAGTCAAAAGTGCGAAACCGCACTGTAAATGTCTATGATAAATCAAAACCACCCCTTATTAGGGATGATTTTGATTATATGGATATCAATAGAAATGCATTTGCATCTCGTGCTTATGGTCTGCTATTTTCTAGCCAGTTATCGGCCAGTATCGAGAAGTCTTTTATGTCAACTATGCAGTCATGGTTTATATCTCCGATAGGGGATTGATGGTCTGCATCACCGCAGTAAGCAAAGCGTGCTTCAAAATTCATTGGAATAGTAAATTCTGCATCAATAGTAGTTACTTCTTCTAATATATATGGAGGCAATCTAAAACCATTATCTTTAACTTGCTTTACCCATGGTGAAAATGTTTTAACATCTATTTTATCGTTGGCTGTGTCAAATATAAATTGACGAAGGTAACCGGTTCCATTAGCAAATGACATCTGATAATCGATGATCGTCTGAAGTACATCGTGCCCATCTGAGTTTTTGTCTACTCGCCATGCAGTTCCATGATTATGGCCGCACATAGTCATAAATACCTGGTTATTGTCTTTTACCAGCTCGTTCCAGATCATCATTCCATTATCAGACATAAAACACGATGCCGGACTTTGACCGTCGAGATATAAGAGCTCATGGGATACTATTATAGTTGGTGTTGTTGAATTATCTTTGAGCGTGTTTTTTGCCCATTCAATTTCGGCACTATTCATTTCCCAGTCAAGGAACATAGCCAAAAACTTCCTCTCTCCAGCTGAAAAAATATGATAGCTGCAGCGACCGGTTGTGTCTGATCCTTTGTATGTTGGCATATTATTAAACCTTGAAGGGCCAAACCATCTTACAAATGAGTTATCGTCGAATGCATCGTGATTACCTCGGCATACTCCATATAAAATATTATTACTATCTAATTGTTTCATTGTTTGATCTGAAAATTCCCATTGTGCTTCATCAAGGCTATTGTCAACTACATCACCCAAATGTAAAGTGAATGCTATGTTTTCAGACTCACTATTATCAACTATCCATTTAACCTGTGTTACAAAAGGATTCTCCTGACCATTATAACTACTGGTGTTTGGGTTCGCTGAATAAAACTGTGTGTCCGGCAGTGCGATCAAGGAAAACGTCTCTGCTGCTAGAGTTGCCTGTAAGCATAGTACAGCCGTTATCCCTGCACATTTAATAATATCCCGTTTAATTCTTCTTAACATCTTTTACTCCTTACTAATTTGTTAGCGTTTATTATTTGGATAAAACAAAATCCAAATGCATATAAATATTTTCATTGTCATCTGTGGCGAAAATATAATGCGTATTGGTTAGTGAGTAATTACTTTTTGGTTAGAAGATTTTAATATATACAAAAAATGAATGATGGAGTTATTGATTGTTAGTGGTTTGCACAGGTATCATTTGTTTATAGTTAACCTTTCATTAATGTTGTTATTATTCTTGCTCGTTTTGGTTATTTTTAAGGTGTTTAATTATTATTTAACCTAAGTGTAAGCTTTCATTAATATAAATAGATATTATTTAGTGCTGTTGAAGTCGTCGCTGTTGACGATAATGTTTTTTGATAGTTCGTAAATAATAGTTACGAGAAAGGGTATTCAGATGAAGGATATGAAGAAGAAAGTTTTTACGTTTGCTGCTGCAGCATTGATGTCATGCTCAGCTTTTGGTGCTACTATTGCCCACTGGTCATTTGATATGGCTAGTGAAATTTCCTCCGGCGTTATTTCAGATGTTTCTGGCAATGGCAATACACTATATGTACAGCACAAGGATGGTACTCCTGTTGAACGTCAGGCAGCCTTTAGTACTGATACATATGCTACACCATACGCTAATGGTGGATCAGTTAGAATGTACGGTAGTAATGCGGACGGTTTAGGCAGCTGGTATACTACTGCTGATAATGCACCATTAAATTCGATTGATTATACCAATGGCTATACAGTTGAAGTAATGTTCAAGATCACTCCTGAGTTTACCTCAGAAAATAATGCATGGGCTGGTATCCTGTGTCGTACTGGCAAGCAAAATGGTGATGCTGCTGCAAATGTCGCAATATCAAATTTAGGCGAACTGCAGTGGCAGACTCAAAGACTTGATGGCTCTGAATCGGCTGTCTGGTCCTGGGATTTACAGCCCACTGTTTTCCCAGAGTTCCATCATGGTGCTTTTGTAAACTATTTCAGTGAAGCTGACAGTCAGTGGCATATTGATATGTATGTTGACGGCTGGTTGGCTTATCGCAATACTGCTGGTGAGGATTTCAGAGGTATCATGAATTATGATTCAAATCCATGGGTTGTAGGTGCTCACACATGGAATGGTGGATTGGGCGGATACTATAATGGCTGGATCGACGATATCCGTATCAGCGATACTGCACTTACTCCAGACCAGTTTACTATGGTTGTTCCTGAACCTGCTACTATAAGTCTTATGAGTCTTGCTGGTTTGTATATTGGCAAGCGTCGTCGTAATAAATAAGACCATAGGTGATATGTACTATTAAGCAAACAGACAAGGGCTTATTAAGCTCTTGTCTGTTATTTTCTGCGCATAGATTATTATATAGTAGCCTCCACTATAGGCGGACGCCTGAGCATATTTCATCTTACTTGTTACTTAATTTGCAAGGAAGAAAGCATGTAAGGTAAAGTTGATAATAGGCCAAATCGAAATAATTCTCTAAGGTATTAACTTAAGAGTAAAATACTGTATAAATTATTTAAACTAGCCTGACCGCTAAGCGGTCAATACGTCCCTTACAACCTTTCCTCCTGTAACCGTAAACGGTTACTATATTCTTATCTCGACAACCAACCGCCGTCAACTGCAATTGTATATCCCTGTACATAGCTAGACGCCTCTGAAGCAAGAAATACTGCCGTTCCCTGCAAATCTTCCGGCGTACCCCATCTGCCCGCTGGTATTCTATCCAGTATCGCTTTATTGCGTTCTGGATCTTCCCGCAGTGCCTTGGTATTGTCTGTTGCCATATAACCAGGTGCTATAGCGTTTACATTGATATTGTGTGCTCCCAGCTCATTTGCCAGCAGTTTTGTCAGTCCCATCACCGCACTTTTTGACGCTGTATATGATGGTACCAAAATCCCGCCCTGGAAGCTCAGCATCGATGCGGTATTAACTATTTTGCCGCCGCGGCCTTGTGCGATCATTTGTTTACCTACCGCCTGGCTCAGGAAAAACAGTGTCCTGATATTGATATTCATAACATCGTCCCAGTCTTTTTCTGTAAACTCTGTTATCGGTGCCCGCCTGATAATTCCGGCATTATTAAATAGAATATCAATGCCGCCTAACCCGCTTACTGTCTCACTTACGATAGTGTCAACGCATTCCTTTTTACTCAGGTCCGCTGTTATTGTTATACACTTTCTGCCAAGAGCCTCGATCTCAGCTTTCGCCTCTGTCATATCGAGTATATCTACCAGTGCAATATCTGCTCCGGCCTCAGCCAGTGCCTTTGCTATCCCTAGTCCCAGCCCACGTGAGCCGCCGGTAACTATTGCCTTCTTGCCATCTAATTTGAACATATCTAAAATCATTTATTTCTAATTCCTAACTTCTAAATCCTAACTCCTAAATCCTATCTTACAATATCTCGCCGATCGTCAGATGATCCATATCGTCAAAAGCCTGATTCTCGCCGCCCATACCCCAACAGAAGGTATACGACGATGTCCCCACGCCTGAGTGGATCGACCAGCTTGGTGATATTACCGCCTGCGAGTCTGCTACGGATATATGTCGTGTCTCCTGCGGTTGACCCATAAAGTGGAACACTCTCGAATCTTCCTGCATATCAAAATAGATATATATCTCCATTCTACGCTCGTGCGTATGCGGTGGCATAGTATTCCATACATTACCAGACTCCAGCACCGTAAAGCCCATCACCAGCTGACAGCTCTTTACCCCGTTTGGATGGATGAACTGGTATATTGTACGTTTATTACACTGTTCCTGACTGCCCATTGAAACAGGGTTAGCCTTTGAGATCGGGATATGTGTTGTTGGATATTCTTTATGTGCCGGATAGCTCAATAGGTAAAACTTCGCCGGTTTATCCTTGCTGTTACTTTCCATACTTATTTCTTTACTGCCCAGACCAACGTACAGACAGTCTTTATTTGCCATATCAAACTTCTGACCATCAACAGTGATCTTTCCCGCACCGCCAATATTCAGGATGCCAAGCTCTCTCCGCTGGCAGAAATAGTCCGCTCGCAGCTCATCTGCAGCCGCCAGGGTTAGTACCTTATCTACCGGCACAGCACCACCGCAGATAGCTCTATCCACGTCGCTGTACACCATCTCGATAGTATCTGCTGTAAACAATCTCTCTATTAAAAATGCTTCGCGAACCTCAGCCGTCGGCATTGTCTTAAATCTTATCGGGTCGGGGCTATATCTGACTTCCATTTTTGCTCCTGATCTTTCTATTCTAAACTTTCGCATTATTTATGTTGCTCAAACTGACCATCGGTAAGCTTGAGAAAGTTACATTGATAATAACAGTTGCTGGTTCTCACTTGCTTATTATCAGCGGTGTATTTATCGTCTTACTGCTTTGGGCCAGATATTGCTTCCATATCTCAAAACTGGTGATCTCACCAGCCTTATCCCAGGTTCCCCCGGTATAATATGTAAAGCTCTCGCCTTTCTTGACTTCTCTGGTCAGAAGGGTATGATTCTGTGCCAGCTCAGATTTTACCTTACTGCTCTTTGGTACTATTACCCCGCAGCATATTGTGCCGAAGTTCTCTTTCGGTTGCCAGTATCCGGTCCAGCCGTCAGCGGGTGCATTATATATCTCGCCGCCTTCTGGACGCGTTATTATTCCTGTCGCTACTGGCAGTTTATCTTTATCAGAATCAAACTTCGCCTCAACCTTACACAGATAACTGCCCAGATCTACGCTCACTCTCATCGTCTCGCTGACACTTATACCGCCTGCATCCCATTTATCGTAGTTCAGCTCGAAAATAGACCGTATCGGCCCATTAGCCAATATCTTATGCGAGCTGAAATTATGAGCCGGCATATACAGCTTCCCGCCGTTATATATCGCATTACCACCACAGCCCAGAGTTACCCCGACTTTGTAATAGTCGCCGCCGATACCACGTGAGTTATGATAGCTCATCTTCTTATCGATATATTCACTGTATTTCTGTGCCAGTATTGGCCGGGCCACTTCCTTACACCATAGGTCTATTCCACTAGATATAGTTTCCCATTCCAGCCCCAGCCCATACATTCTCGCCGCCATCTTATCATTTTCCCACGCGATATCATCATGACGTTTCGGGTAAAAATCAACAAAGGTACTCAGCTTGCTCTCTGCTGCCTTTACCTCTTGCGGCTTGGCCAGAATAGCAAATTCCTTTTCCTCGCCCGCATCAAAGCCCGACTGGAACAGCAGGGCGGTTTTACCCTCAAGTTCCAGTACCTGTGATACTATCAGACTCTTACTGGAAAATGAATATACCGCGACATTGACTTTGCTTATATTGCTTTTGCCCACATATTCTGCCAGATCAAGCTCTATAGTCTCACATTCTCGTTTTATACTCAGTGGGTTTTTAACTTTGACCTTTACATAGTCACCATTTTTACCGATTAGCTCTTCAGCCCCGGCAAAGCCGCAGCACATCGCCATTGCCAGCAAAATATTCAGTACTATCTTCTTCATATCCAGCCCTTTCGTTCGTTATTTCCTCAACTGCCCCAAGGTCAGTTTGATAGTTAGAAGCTTGTAATTAGGAGTATATAACGTCTCTCAAAACTAATTCCTAAATTCTAAATTCTAATTCCTAAACATTACACCCAAGCTTGGCAGACAGATTCCTGCCAGAACTCACTACTATCTCGTGCAGCATATCAAAATCAACCATATTCGCCGGTCCTGTCACGCCGATCGCCGCAACAAGATTACCATGTATGTTAAACACTGGTGCCGCTATACACTTCACACCCGGATGATATTCTTCATTATCAACCGCATAGTGCAGTGTTAGTATCTTGCTGGTCTCGATCTCCATACCTTCAACCGTAGTTATTGTCTGCTTGGTATTCTTCGGCAGTTCCAGCTCGCTCATCTTTTCTTTCAGACAATCTTTATACAGATAGCTCAAAAACAGCTTACCGGTTGCCGAATTATGCATATATGCCTGTGTTCCCGGCCGAGATGCCACTCGTATCGGGCCCGGACTATCACATACTTCCAATATCAGCGAATGTTTACTTGACGGTATCGCCAGATGTGATGTCAGATTTGTCTGCTTTGTCAGCTCCTGCAATATTTCAATTGACATCTCTCGCAGTTTATTATCTCGCAGTGCCGCCAGCCCGATCTCATACAAGCCCGGCCCCGCAAAGAACAAACTATCACGCTTCACCACCATATCTGCATCGCAAAGCGTCTTCAATATCCTGAACGATGTCGTTTTAGGGGTATCTGTCATCTGCTCGATCTGCTTGGCCAGTAAACCATTCTGATTTCTTGCCAATAGCTTGAGGATCTCACATGTCTTCATTAAGTTTGGTACTACATATCGATTCATATATAAAACTCCTGTTCCTATAGCGAAATTTTAGCATATTGCACGATTGTGCTTCAAGGGAAATTTATCGTTCTATCTCGTTTTTTATTTTTTTTGCGTTTTATCCGTTTCCAGTGTAGGCTAATATATTGTTTGAGATATTTTTAAGTATAAGTCAGTATAAGAGTTATATTATATTCTAACCTTACTGTATAAATTAAACAGAGTTCAAATATGAATAAAAGAGAATTGGTTATTACTGTTATCTTTTTGGTTTTTTGCGCAGTTCTATACTTTCTTCCTACTGGGTTTGAAAAGGCTGTTAATCCAGGTTCAGTTCATGCTCGTGCCATTGTGCTTGAGGTCAGCGACGATATGCAGGCTGTTGGCGTTGTTAAGGTCGGTAGCCAGTTTCTACAGGTTCGGCTCCTCGACGGCCCGCAAGCCTCACAGGAAATATCAGTTATCAACCAGCTTTTCGGCAAACTAGAAGTGGATGAATATTATAAAGTGGGTGACTCTTTACTGGTGGAATATCAATCCGGTTCACAAAAGATCACCGGCTATGCTCGCGGCCACTATCGCCTTAATCTTGAGATTTGCCTAGCTCTGTTATTTGCCGGCACACTATGTCTCGTTGCTGGCTGGACTGGCTTCCGGGCTATGCTTTCCTTTGTCTTTGCCGTTATGGTCATCTGGAAAGTTATGATACCATTATTCTTAAACAATATTGATCCTTTTGCGGTTTCTGTTGTTATTGTGCTTATGCTTACCGCTTCTATTAGCTTTCTTGTCGGCGGTCTGAATCGCAAAGGGATCGTCGCCTTTATGGGAGCCTGCTCCGGCTTATTGATCGCCTGCCTGCTCGCCTTTATCTTCGCTCATGCATTTCAGATTAATGGAGCTGTACGACCTTTTGCCGAAAATCTGTTATATTCTGGATACGCCGACCTGGACATCACCAGGATATTTATCTGCGGCATTTTCATCGCCTGCTCCGGTGCGGTTATGGATCTCGCTATGGATATATCAGCTTCTATGGATGAAATTATGCGTAAAAAACCTGATATCCACTATCTCGAACACGTACTCTCAGGCCTGCGTATCGGTCGTCCCGTCATTGGTACTATGACTACCACCTTGCTGCTCGCCTACTCTGGCGGCTACACCTGTATGATGATGTTCTTCATGGGGCAGGGCACGCCGCTGTGTCAGGTACTAAATATGAACTATGTTGCCGCCGAGCTTATGAATGTGCTTATCGGTAGTTTCGGCATAGTCGCCGTCGCTCCCTCTACTGCAATTATAGCCGGTTTTGTATACCATCATATAAATTAACAAAGCAAATGTACGGTAGCTGTTGCTTTATCTTCTATAACTAATTTCATAACAGCCCCTTAGGTAGTGAGCATGATATTATTGCTTGTGTTTTTTACTTCTTGTCGTTCTCAATTCTAAATATTGAAATACCTCTTTTTTACCTACTTTTTTATTCATATATAGAACTGCATGTTTCCATTTGAATAAATATTTATCGTGTAACTCTATTAACACTAAGCGAATATGTCATTTTTTAACAGGCTCCAATCTCGCAGTCAAGTTGCACTATCATGAAACTGAGGTATTGAATCTCTTGCTTTCGAGTTGTATACTGAGTTAATAAGTCATGAACTTATTGGTGCCTTATTGTATTTTTGCATCTGCACTGCTGTTCATTTTTTTAGCAAATAATATTGCCGCCATGCTGTTTTGGAGGATAGTTTGGCATTTATTTTGGAGTACTTATATAAGAGAATCATTACACACTTTCCTGGGATTATTTTTAATTAAATGCGTTTGTAAGACCGATTCCCGGGATAGTTTTTTTCAGAACTAATTTTAATTGGATACCACAATAATTTGTATTATGTGGAGTTTATTAACCTGGTTTTTTCATGGAGGTCAACTATGAAAAAATTGTTTGCAGTTATTTTATCTCTATTGTCTGTTTCTGTATCAGCAAATGCAGCGATTATCTATGAGGATAATTTCGATGGTGATGCCGGAACACCTCTTAATGGTTTGGTTCCTGATATTGCTCCTGAGGGAGTTACCTGGTTTGCTGGTGCAAACTTTGCCGCTAATGGTTACGGCACATACGATAATATCGTTTATGGCGATACTGCATATCTGCCTATTACACTTGAATCCGGTAACATATATATCCTTACTGTCGATATTGATTGTGTAAATACCGGCAACAAATGGGCCGGTGTTGGGTTCACCGTTAACACCAACACTGATGCAGCTAATCGTTTTATGGAAGATGGTTTATACTATTGGGCTCTGACCCGTGGTGCCACTGAATATGATCAGTGTTTTGGCGGCGTGCGTACCAATAATGGTATTGTGAGTACTACTACAGGGGCTGATAATATTACTATTACCGTCGATACAACCGAGCCTTCATGGGTAATAACCTGGGGTTTTGATGGTGCTTTTACCACTTCTTTTACTACTGCTTCTCCGGCAACAGATGTTAGATATGTGGCATTCACCTCTAACTCCTGTGATATTGATATTGATTATTTCAAACTGGAAATGCTTGCCGGTAAACCTTCCAATCCGGTGCCGGCTGATGGTAGTGATAATGTTGATGAAAATGTTTCTTTCAGCTGGGATGATATTGAAGTGCCTGCCATAGATCCAAATGTCAGCAGCTATACTTTGAATTATGCGATCTACGATGCGTCAGAAGCTCCTGCAGAACCAAATCTTGTTGGTGCTGTTGCCGTAACCGGTCTGGGCAATAGTTATGGCCCTCTGGCTGTTGGTAAAGATAAAGTCGTTTTCTGGAATGTCGACGCTGTTCTGGACTATGATAATCAAATTATATCTAGTGATATCTGGACTTTGGCTACCCTTACAACATCTCCAATTATCACATCTGCTCCAGTTGATCTGGTGCGTTTCCCGGCCTCTGATGACAGTCTATATCCTGATTCTGGTATAGCTCATTATGAAGGCGATGCGATATTTACCTGTGATTTTAACTGCTATAGCAGTGTTGCATCTGTTGTATGGACAGATCCTTCTGATACTGTTATTGCTTCTGGTTTTACTCAGGATGGTACCCTCTATAGCGCATCACTTACTATCTCGGATATTGCTCCTGCAGATCAGGGAACATATACCTGTACTGTTACTACAACTGCTGGTCTGACTGCTTCAGCTTCTGCTGATCTACTTGTTCGTGGTCAGATATCTGCCTTTACTTTTGATACTGACCTATCAGACTCGATCTCTGGGGCAACTGCTGCTCTGACATCTGGTGCTGCCGATATAACCGATGGTGCTCTCGTTCTGGATGGGACTCAGGCTGTTGATCTGGGGACAAATGGCTATCCTTCTGCCGGTTTCGGCAATGGTCTCGAAAGTGGAACTGTATCTATATGGACTACGATCAATGGCATTGTTGAAGGCCAGGCAAATGTAATGCTTATGGGTGTTGTTAATGGTCTCTATTATGACGATAACAGTTATGACCTTGTCGATGCTTTCCAGTTATGGACTGTAGGTAATACTGTAAATGCCAGAATTCGTGGTAACTCAGGTTCTTCTGTGCAGGCTTCTGCAACACTTCCAGCATCGATCATTGGCGATGGTAAATGTCATATGGTCACCGTTGCCTATGCTCGTGGTAGCTCTATGCAGCTTTATGTTGATGGTGCGGCCGTTGGTTCTGCAGTAAACTATCCTGCCGCTCTTGAATTCAATAGCTGGGACTATTCACTTCTGCTCGGTGCCAATAATGACCGTACCAAGGGTGCCAACGGCTTCCTGGATGGTTCTGTTGCTGACCTGAAGGTCTTCAATTATCCATTAGATAAATTTGAAGTTGTCGATCTTTATATAGAAGTAGAAACTGATGCCAGCTTCTGTCTGCTGCCTATTGATGAGACTTATGACTTTGTAGACGACTGTGAAGTTAATATCCTTGATTTTGCAGTATTTGCCAGTAAATGGTTGGATTGTGGTTACTATCCTCAGTCTACTTGTAATTGATTCCCGCTGATTTTTTAGAGGTTCCCTTTATGGTTGGGTGAAGTGTTTTACTTCGCCCAACCATGCTTTTACCTTCCTGCTGACAGCTGTTATTTACCATAAATATTATATTCGCTATTTTAAGTATCTGGCTTCTGATATCCGAATGTAATAATATGTCAGATCTAAACAGCTATCAGGATTACTATGACTCTGGAAAGGACCAGTATAATGTTGAGACCTTTGCTTTCATTTACATTAACCCGACTATCATTATTGGCTTTGGCAGTCTCCATCACCGCTTCAGGCAATGCTTTAGCTATCTGTAATGTTACCCTCACCCAGGATACCACAGTTTCAACCTCTGGTCTTACCCTGGCTTCAAATGCTACCTATGGCTGTCAGATAAATGGTTTATCTTTCCAGCAGGATATTGTAACTTCGTATAATGGCTATCAATATGTTGCTTATTATAATGGCGATCGCCATGTTGCTCTGGCTCGCAGGGCGCTGCCTGCAGGTTCATGGCAGACGATTGTTTTTTCCGACTATTATTTCAGTGGTGATGATGCCCATAACACCATATCTCTCGGTATATGCCCAAATGACGGCACTATCCATCTCGCTTTTGATCATCATGGTGAGAACCTTAATTATCGTGTATCTCAACAGGCAGTGGCTGCTGATCCTGCGGCTTACAGCTGGACGGCCGATCTTTTTTCTTCTGTAACTGATACTCTGGAATCAGCTCCGGTTACAGTACTTACTTACCCGGCTTTTATTCGCACACCAGACGGTAATATGCAGCTTATTTATCGTTACGGCTCATCAGGTGACGGCATATGGCGTATTTATGATTATAATGGCTCAACTCACAGCTGGAGTGGTAATCGTACTTTTATCAATGCTACCGGCTACTATTCTGATAGCCTTGGCAGTAGTACTTCACGCTGTGCATATCCAAACTATTATTGCTATGGGCCAGATGGCAGACTGCAGGTTAGTTGGTGCTGGAGAGAGTCTGCCGCTGGTGCAAACCATGATGTTGTTTATGCTTTTAGCAATGATGGCGGGTATAAATGGTATAATAGCTATGTCACCGATCTTTCTATTGGTATCAAAAAACCTGACGGTACAAAAGTTAAAAATCTGCTCAAGCTTTCCAATGCCGTTTCTGATGTAAATCTCGTTTGCAATACCTCAGATCTTATCATGGGTGTAACTACCGATAGTACCGTAGTCCAAAAGATTGACCGTATCTATGGTATGATGAATACCCAGGCACACGCCGTTGATCCGCAGGGCCGTCCTCATATTGTAATGTGGCATTGTACCGATCAGACCTTTGCGGACGCCGGATACGATCCTGCAACAGATAACCAGCTGCGGTGGGGGCCGGCAACTGCCAGGTTCTATTTCCATTACTGGCAGGATATCGATGGCTCGTGGCATCAGTTCAAGATACCAGGCTATGCCGGTAGTCGCCCTAAGCTGTTTATGCGGGCAAATGGCGATGCCGTCCTGATTTACCAGGCCTGCCGCACAGTTGAATCGCTTAATGATGAAATATACTTTACTAATGGTGATCTTAAAATTTATTCTGCCTCAGCGGCCTCTCGCTGGACTGACTGGCAGGAAGTTTATCAGCTGGAAAATAATAATGGATATTTTATGAATGAAATGCTTGGCGATGTATATCGCTTTGCTGACAGTGGTACCCAAATGCTGTCTGTTTTTGTACAGGATGCCCCGACATCCAGCCGCCAGTCAACGCCTGTTCGAATCCTGGATTTCAAACTTCAGTGACACATTCAGGCAGGGAGAGAAAAGAATGAGAATTATTGTTTATATTATTGCGATTGTTATATGTATTGCAGTAGGACCGGCTTCTGCCTTAGTTGGCCCGTACGTTGCCGATGATTACACTTTGCACTTATATCATTTGGATGGAAGTGGTGTCGATTCTGTAACTGCCGACCCGATTGCTCTTACTTTTGACAATGGGGCTTTGGCTGACGAAATATCACCTTTTGAAGGTTACAATGCTGTCTTAAGTACTTTCAGTAGTACCACCTCATCAGCTATGCCTATAGCCGCGGCAGCAGAAAACATTGCCGTCAACCGGTTTACTGGTTCCGATGGAGCTTTTACTTTTGAAGCTATGATAAATCTTGACCCTTCAGCTGTTGTTCACGGCAATATGCAGATTGTCTGTGGAGAAGGTGATGGCTCCGCCGATCGCGGCTGGCAGTTCAGGATCTCGTCAGCTAATTATATCGAGTTTATAAATATCGCTTACGGTACATATTCTGTAGCTATACCGACATCTGGTGCAAATGCTTTTGCTCCTGGTAATTGGTATCATATTGCAGTTACCTATAATGGTCAGGAAAATACCCCTGCCAATCTGAACTTTTACTGGACTCTGCTCGGTGCTAATGCCACAGAAGCAAATCTGATCGGTTCTGCTCTTATGCCCGCTGATACCCCTTCTGGCAGGCTTGTAGATTTTAGCATTGGTAACGAGGCCAGAGACACTGGCGGCAGTACCGAAAACTTACAGGGGCTAATCGATGAGGTTCGTATCAGTTCCATTGCCAGAACTCCTGCCGAAATGTTAGCTATTCAGGATACTTCTTTACCTCGTATTGTTACTCAGCCGCTTGATATTCTTGCCCGGGAAGATTCTACTGCATCTATGGTTTTAGAATATTCCAGTATAACAGAACCTGCTGTTAGCTGGTATTGTCAGTCACCTTCAGGAGATATTTTGCTTGCAGATTCAGCTGAAATTCAAATTACAGATTCTTATGATAGTGGTACAGAACTCTATACTTCCAGACTTGGTTTTACTATGTTAACTACTTATACCGAAGGTATATATTATGCTGTTATTGATAATGGAGCTATTTATACTGTTTCCAGTCGTCTTGCTGAGTTTTCTTTGCTTACTGTTTCCTATCACTGGACATTTGACCAGACCGACTATATTGCCAATGCCTATTCTGATATTGCAGGCGATAAAAATGCCGCTGTAATTGGTGATGCTTCCTTCACTCAGGGAATAGATGCCCTCGGTAATACCGCAGCTTATATTACCGATGCTAATGGCTCTGCTGTTGCCGGTGAGATTCCTCTTATATCTGCTGCCGGTGCTTTTACCATTTCACTTTGGGCTAATCTGGCTGATAATGATATGGACTCCGCTGAGCTATTCATTTCAGAGTCATCCTCCGGCCAATCAGTAAGCTCACCACCGGCAATTTCCTCTGATAATAACTGGCAGCATCTGGCTATAGTCTATGACAATAAAAATGTATCTGTCTATATTGACGCAAAACTATCCGTACAGGGGACGCTAAACCTTTCAGATAGCCTCTCAGGTATCCTGTCTATTGGGGCTGACCTTGATGGCAGTAATGCCTTTGAAGGAGCTATTGATGATTTACAGGTGTATAATTTTGCCTTATCTCCAGCAGAAATTGAACATATATACAATTCTTTCAACAGTGATATTCTCTGTCGTTTTTGCCTGGCTGATTTTGCCAGTTTTCTGAATAGCTGGCTGGATTGTGGCTTATATCCGACTTCTGCATGCCAATAATGCTGATTCTTATACATAAATATGGGTACCTCTGAAAATTGCTTTTGAGGCGAAAACGTGGATTGATTTTTACTGACAAGGAACGAAGAACCGGGCATATTGGTGAATATTCACGGTTTTTCGTGACGCAGCTCAGGAAAAATCAAGACCGTTTGCAGCCCATAATGAATTTTTAGAGGTTCCCATATGTTGTAAAATGTTTTTGATTACATATGGTGCAGATACGTTTCAATTCTGGACTTCTATATCATTTATTGTTAAAATATCTACCATATGACAGTAGAAGACAAACATCTGATCTCCCAGATTCTGGACAAATGCGGCCGTGCCCAGCACAGGCTCATAGCCGTTTTACAGGCTGTTCAGAAGCAGTGGGGCTATCTACCCGATGATATCCTTGTCCAGGTCTGTGCTGACAGTGATTTCACCATGGCTGATAT
The DNA here is from genome assembly GCA_963667715.1 of Sedimentisphaerales bacterium. Classification (GTDB taxonomy): domain Bacteria; phylum Planctomycetota; class Phycisphaerae; order Sedimentisphaerales; family SM23-30; genus JAFGDI01. Next base: position 1,864,937 of record OY763926.1, read on the forward strand.
CGAGAGTGTGGCCGGGTTTTACTCGCAATTCCGCAGAAAACCTGCCGGAAAGCACATTATCAGCGTTTGTAACGGCACCGCCTGCCACGTTAAGGGCGCCGACGCCGTTTATAATGCTATCCATAATCAGCTTAATATCCCAGATAATGATGATACCGATCTCGACCGCCTTTTCACTATCGAAAAAGTTGCCTGTCTCGGCTGTTGCACGCTTGCTCCTGCTGTCCAGATCGATAATATCACTTACGGCCATCAGACCAGCCAGTCTGTCTCGGCTATGCTCGAAGATTTCATCGCCGCTCAGGATAAAAAGCCTGTTCGCAAAGCCGCCGCAACCGCCACTGATAATATTGAAGTGGGCGAGATCAGACTTGGCCTCGGCTCCTGTTGTATCGCCCGGGGTAGCGGCCAGTTAAAAGACGCTTTCGAAGATGCTGTCGCTGAGCTGGGCCTCAATATAAATCTCAAACATGTAGGCTGTGTCGGCATGTGCCATCAGACGCCTCTGGCTGAAGTTGTTATGCCCTCTGGTAAATCATATTTGTATGCCCAGGTCCAGCCTCAGGATGCACTTGGGATACTAAGACGACATTTCCAGCCGTCCAGCTGGGTTAAACGCATTAAATCGACTCTTTCTACCGCTCTCAGAGATATAGTTACCGATACCTGCCGTGAGCCGGTTGAAAAATATTCTATCGATGTTCGCGAAGGGCAGGTAAAAGATTTCCTGCATAAACAACAGCATATTTCTACTGAATTTTGCGGGTTCCTCGACCCTGTCGACCTGGCTGAATATCGCCAAAAGGGCGGTTTCAAGGTTATTAGCGATATCCTCAGTAGTTCTCCGACAAATGTTATTGATACTATTCTGGAAAGTAAACTTCGCGGCAGAGGTGGGGCAGGGTTCCCTACTGGTGTAAAATGGCAGCTTGTCCAAAAAGCCGTAGCCGACAAAAAGTACGTTCTCTGTAATGGTGATGAAGGTGACCCGGGTGCCTTTATGGACCGTATGCTGCTGGAGTCTTACCCTTATCGCGTTATCGAAGGCATGATCGTAGCCGCTTATGCCGTTGGTGCCTCAAAAGGCTTCCTCTATATCCGTGCTGAATATCCACTCGCTGTTAAGCGTGTACGCGAGGCTATTGCCATATGTCGAAATAATAATCTGCTTGGTGATAATATATTGGGCAGTTCGTTCTCTTTCGACCTCGATATTATGGAAGGGGCCGGAGCTTTTGTCTGCGGCGAAGAAACCGCTCTCCTGGAGTCTATGGAAGGCAGGCGTGGTATGCCCAGGCTCAGACCTCCGTATCCGGCCGAAAGCGGGCTCTTCGGTAAGCCGACCCTTGTTAATAATGTCGAAACTTACAGCCAGATCCCGTGGGTTCTCTCAAATGGTGCTGATGCTTATTGCTCGCTTGGTACAGAGACCAGCAAAGGTACCAAAGTTTTTGCTCTCGCCGGTAAGGTCGCTCGCGGCGGGCTCATTGAAGTACCTATGGGAATGTCGATCTACGAAGTTGTTAATGAAATTGGTGGTGGTGTTGCACCTGGCCGTACCTTTAAGGCTGTTCAGGTTGGCGGTCCATCTGGCGGTTGTATTCCAGCTGCTATGTCACATCTCACTATCGACTATGAAGCTCTTAGCGATAAAGGTGCCATTATGGGCTCAGGCGGGCTAGTTGTCCTCGACGATACCGACTGCATGGTCGATATCGCCCGCTACTTCCTCGAGTTCACTCAGGATGAATCTTGCGGTAAATGCACCTTCTGTCGGGTTGGTACCAGACGCATGCTCGAAATTCTTGATGAGATCCGTGCTGGGCGTGGTAAAATGGCGATGCTCGATGAACTGGAGAATTTGGCTGTGGAGGTCAGTGCCGGCAGTCTTTGCGGGCTCGGGCGTACCGCTCCAAATCCCGTTATAACTACCCTCAAGTTCTTTAGAGATGAATATATTGCCCATATTGAAGGACGCTGCCCGGCTGGTAAGTGCTCTGATCTGATACATTTCGAGATAAACGACAATTGTACCGGATGTACCCGCTGTGCCCAGGCATGCCCCGTTGGTGCTATTGAGGCCGTTCCGTATAAAAAGCATATCATCACCGATAAGTGCATTAAATGCGGCGGCTGTAAAGCTCTATGCCCATACGATGCTGTTGATATTATCTAACTCAAACTGACCGAATCCTTCAGTTTGTATATTGTATTCCTCTATCAAAAGAGGGATTAATGATTGCTAATTACTAAATTCTAAATCCTAAATCCTATCAAACTGAACATCGGTCAGTTTGAGTTATACTTTTCACTTAATAATTCCCATTTATTTTGGTATAATTATTTCCTCTTGTTTTATTCACTGTTTTTTTCAGGGATATTAGAAATGCAAAGGAAGTTGAATTATATTGTTAGCTGTGTAGCACTATGCCTGCTGATGCCGCTTATCTCCTCTGCTGCGGTTATGAGATCGCAGCTGGAACTAGACGCTGCCCAACAGCGTGCTCTCGATTTTGGTCTTACCCCTTCTGTTGTCGTTGTGGGTATCACCTCTTCTGGTAGTAGAGTCATTACCGGTACCGGCACAGTCTTCGAGGATATATATGTACCTTCCGGCCGTGTTGTGCTCTTTGCCGGACATAGTGCTCTTGCCTCAAATTTCGTTTCCTTTGAATTTTATAATGGCGACTATTACGATAGCCTCAGCACCTCCGGCCCGCTCGCTGTCTCTTCCGCTGATAATCTCATTGTCCACCCGGAATATGATGGTACCGTATATTCTATCGATACCGCTATGGTTCGCGTTCCGCAAGGTATACCCGGCATACCAACCGCTGAGTTCTACTCTGGCTCACGTCCGTACAAAGTCGATGTCGTTGATTATGGCAGACCAGCCATAGTCTCCCAGCCCTCTATGACCTGGGATGGCATATGCCGACTTGTCACGATGAAAATGAACTCTTCGTATAGTAGTGTCGGCTCTCAGTATGCAACCGCTCAGTTCAGGGTTGCTGATAATATCGCCTATAATGCCGGTGCAACTGTATATAATAGCGGCGGGGCGGCTTACCTGCCTTTTGCTGATACCAGCAAATTCCTTTTCTACGCCCATATCAACTGGATTTCCGATGCAAACGCCGATGGCATGTACACCGGCATGCTAAAAGCCTCCGAGATTCGCACCTGGTTTTACGATGCTCTTCTCGATGCCGCTTTCAATAACCGCAGCTACGACCTCATAGGCTTTCAGGCTATGGCCACTCTCTGGCTGACCGATGATTGGGACGATAGCTTCAATCCCGTTTGGGACCTCATCGAAGATGGATTTATAGATATAAATGACCTGGCTCTTTTCGCCCAAAACTGGCTCTCTGCCCAATAAAAAACTGAAATCCTCCCGTTTTCTCTCGCCTTTTGAGCTACGCTTCTTCTATTCTTTCTTGTAAATTATCGCCATCTGAAGTTGTGTTTTTAGGTGTAGCTCAGACACTTTCGATATTTATTTCCATTAAATAGTGAAAAAAATGTATTAAATAATTATTTTTATTGTTTTTGTAAGTGTCTCTAAAATAGTCACTTACAATCTAATGGTTATTTGCGTGATATTTTTGGAGAGTTTTCTCGATTTTTAATTACAATTTTCAATATTAACCCATATATCCAGTATAAATAAATCAATCAGAATGATGAGTTATTTTAATTATCTCTGCTCATCGCTCGGATTGAAAAAAGTGACCATGAGAAAAGATATAACACAAACGAAACTGAATGAAGAACCTGGAAAACCTCACGATTTTATGAAGTTATACATTGCTATTCAGCCCAGATTATATGGGTTTGTTATGAGCATGGTTCATAAGTGGGATGATACCGAAGATATTATCCAGGAAACTCTATCTGTAATGTGGCGAAAGTTTGATGAGTTCGAACAGGGAACAGACTTTGCCGCATGGGGGCTTGCTATTGCCCGCTATCAGGTTATGTCTTATTATCAGAGACAAAAAAACCTCAAGCTCAGGTTCAGCGATCAGGCTATTGAACTTTTGCTTGAACATAATATTCAAAATGAAAACAAGGACGATACTTTTATCGAAGCCTTAAAAGAATGTGTTTCTAAACTATCTGACAAAGATAGATTGCTCTTAGAGTTGAGATACGAAATCAATGCCGGGGTAAAGGATATTGCCTCTAGATTTAATCTTGGCATTAATGCCATATATAAAAAAATTGGTAGAATACATGGAATGCTGTTGATTTGTGTTAGAAGTAAGGTTTAGAGCCAATTCCAGACCCCGGCATTTAAATTAAAACAATGGATACAAGATCTGAACAATTTAGCGAGCTGCTTGCTCTTCTTAATGAGTTAAGAGAGCAGACCATATCTCCTCAGCGGTTTAAACGCCTTGAAAAGATCATTATAAACGATCCTTCAGCTCGTGATATTTATATCGACTACTTTAAGGTCTGTGGTCTTATGCATTCTTTCCAGCTTGCCAAGCATGGATCTCTTGTTCAGGCTTCTGATATCCCAATGGATATTGAAACTAAGGATGTGCTCCTCCAATTACTCTCTTGCAATGAAGATACCGCACCAGTGGAGGTTCTCGACGAGCCCCAGCTTGATATTACTACCATTGAAGTTGAAAAGCCTAAACACTCTCCTTCAAAACCAAGTAAGTTCTTCCGCACTTATAATGCTATTGTTTCTGTTGCCGCGGTTCTCTTACTATTCTTTATTGTTTATGCAAATATGTTCCCTACCCAATATTGCAAACCGGTAGCAACCCTTACCGAGCAGGTTGAGGCTAAGTGGAACAAAGATTCTGAAACAATATATCAGCATAGTCGTTTGGCTACCAATACGGCTCCGTATATCTTAGATTCCGGTATTGTTAAGTTTGTTTATGATACCGGCGTTGATGTACTCGTCGAAGGCCCAGCCGAATTCCAGATCGAAAGAGAAGGAGTATTCCTCAAATACGGCAAATTATACTCCAAAGTCTCAGCCAAAGGACAGGGCTTTACGGTTTATTGTGCAAAAAGTAAATTCATTGATCTTGGTACTGAATTTGGCATTGTAGCCGATCTCTCCGGCTCCTCTCAGCTGCATGTACTTGACGGAAAAGTACAAATGTATGCTGGACTCGCTGATTCTAATAAAGAAATAAAAATGGTCAATAAAGGCCAGGCTTTTGCCTTTAATAGCAATACCAGCGACCTCGAAAGTATCGACTTTGACGGCAATGCCTTTGTGCAGCAGATAGATACTAATTCTAAACTTATCTGGCGAGGCCAGAAAAGTATCGACCTCGCTGATATAGTCGGTGGTGGTAATGGCTTTGGAACCGGACGCATCGAATACGGCGTTCTGGCTACCAATGGAAAGTTTGTTGATAAATATCACGATTTCCATTCTATAGATAAAAATATCGGCTATCAGAAAGTCGCTCAAAGCAAATTTATTGACGGTGTCTTTATCCCCGACGGCGGCAATGGCCCTGTTACGATAAGCTCAAAAGGCGATCTGTTCAATAATTGCGTGGACACAAATAATGATTTCTGGGGCTGTGTGCAAAATGGTGCTATCCATTCTCATAAAGGTAATATAGTCAAACACTCTCTTACTCTTGATGGTGTTAACTATGGCATAGCTCAAAATCCTGCTATCTTTATGCACGCCAATCAGGGGGTAACCTTCGATCTCAACGAGATACGAAAATCTATCCCAGGTTTTAAACTTAAAAGTTTCACTACCACCTGTGGTGTTTCAGATTCTGTTTTTGACCAGAGTGTATTTGAAAATAATACCCCTCTGAAAAGAAATGCTGCTGACTTACCTGAATGCGTTTTCTACATTCTCATTGATGGCAAACAGGTAAATTCAGATCTGCCGGTCAGCTCTGGTGATAAACTTAATAAAGTTGAGTATGAGATCACCGATTCTGACGAGTTCCTGACTCTTATTGCCAGCGTTAATGGCAGCAGTGCCTTTACCTGGTCATTATTTGCCAGACCAGAACTGAATTTTGAAATTGAGAATAAGTAACTGACGGACTTTTCGGGTTTGCAGTTATAAAGGTGACCTCTAATAATTGCTTTCGTGGCGAAAACGAAGATTGATTTTTACTGACAAGGAACGAAGAACCGGGCATATTGGCCCCGATGTACATCGGCGTTTACGGTTTTTCGTGATGCAGCTCAGGAAAAATCAAGACCGTTTGTAGCCCGGAATGAATTTTTAGGTTGCCTAAATATATTGTCGCTTATTTCTGACTTGTTTTACTTTATGCAACATTGTTAATTGCAAGTTGGAATAAGCATTTAAATCTTTGAGTGATTTCGCGATTTATCATAAGGAGGAAACTCTATTTTCGAGATGGTTTTTTTAACGATAGGATGATTATTTTAATGTATTTTTTATAAAACTCGTACTTCTATTGGAAAGGGAAAAATAATGAAAAAGTTGTTTAGTTTCTTTGCATTAAGTGTATTAGCGGGCCTCTCTGGAGCTGCAAATGCAGCTATGGTTCACCAATATACTTTTAATGATGCTGGTCTGGCTGAAGATGCTATTGGTACTGCCGATCTTACTGTTAACGGTGATGCTGTTGTTGCTGATGGTGTCTTAACTCTGCCCGGTGGCGGAACTCGCACGCATAATGCCAGTGCTACTGGCGATGCTCTCACCGAGCTGGCTGCTACCATAAATGGTACTACTGGCTTAACTATCGAAATATGGTTCTCGCAAAGCGAAAACACCGGCTGGGCAAAACTGCTCATGGCTGGTTCTAGTGATAGTAACTATATGGACATCACACCTCGTCGTGGTAACGATGGTGATATAAGCAGTTGTTCTCTAAACACTGGTTCAGGGGAAAGTAATGCTCGTCTTTTAGATACTGACCCAATATCTAATAATACCGATTACTATATCGCAGCTATTTGGGATCAGACAGCAAATAGTATAACCGTCTATCTCGCTGAAGCTGATAATCCTGCTAGTGCAGTTACGGCTTCTGATCAGTTGGGTGGCAAATTACTCAGCGATCTTGTCTTAAATGAATTCTATTTAGGTTCTGCTGTTGCCTTTGGTGACGGCGACTATCGTGGTGCTATCAATGAAGTTAGAATTCATGATAATGCCTTAACTGAAGCTGAACTTGCTGCTAGTTGTCTCGCTGGCCCTGAAACAGTTATCGCTGCTCTTGTAGCTCCTGCTGACGGCAAAGAACTTATTTCTACTGCCACTGATCTGGCGTGGAAAGCTCCTAACGCCTACAATCCTGCTGGCTATAATGTTTATATTGGCAGCGATCCAAACATTGATGATGCCTCTGCTATGGACTGGTCAGATACCTCGATCAATCCAGACTCTGACATGAGCTATGCTCTTGATAACGATGTTACCTACTACTGGAGAGTCGATACTCTCGAGCCTAACGGTGTTGATTCTATCGTTCATACCGGTGCTGTATGGTCTTTCACAACTATTCCTTCTATCCCGGTTGTTGATACTGACCCTGCTAGCCAGACTGTTGCCGCTGGTACTGTTATCGATCTTAGCGTAACTGCATTCAATACCGATGAATATACCTGGTATTATTCTGCTGATCCTATTGCTGATGAAACTGATAATGTTATTGGCTCTGGCCAGACTATCCAGGTTACTGTTGCTGATGTAACTGACGAAGGCTGGTACTATTGCAAAGCTTCGTCTATAGTTGGTGAAGACACCTCTGGTATGGCTCAGGTTATGACAGAACGTCTCGTTGGCTGGTGGCCTCTTGATGGCGATCTCACAGACGCTGTTGCTTCTGTAGTACCTGGTGCTCCTGCACATGATGCTGCTGCTATTTCTGAATCTTATGTTACCGGTATTGAAACTCAGGCTTACCAGTTCTCTGGTGATGGTCAGGTTATTACCGTAACTGATAGTATCGATTACTTTAACTTCTATACACAGGGCCTCACAGTTTGCTGTTGGGTCAAAGATCAGGACCCAACTATCTGGGATACTGTTGTATCTAAAGAATATGATCGCGACATCGACTGGTCTGTTGGTAAAGGTTACTATATCGCTCGTAATCCTGGTGGTGCTGGTGCTTTTGGTGTTCGTCCTAGTGAAACATTCTCGCCAAACAATACTATCTCTACCGGTGACGGCAGCTGGCACCTCATTACTGGTGTTATCGATGCCGCTAATAATACCGTTAAAGTCTATGTCGACGGCGAATTCCGCGGCGAAAACACTAATGCTAACCCTGCTAACTTCAATAAGCCTAACCTGGCTCCATTGATCTTTGGTGCTGAAAGTACCGATGGTACTGTTGGCATGTCAAAAGCAGCTATTGACGATGTGAAGATCTGGAATTACCCTCTTACTTCATGGGATATCGCTGAGCTATATGTTAGCTCTGTTGATGCTACTATCTGCGTTGAAAGACCAGCTGGTGACCTGGAAGAAGATTGTGTAATTGACCTCAAAGACTTTGCTGTTATAGCTACAAATTGGCTGGTTGACGGAAGCGTTAGTTCCGAAAACTAATAAAAGATTTTGATCTCCTATCGAATCGAATGGGCACCTCCGGTCGCAATGACTGAGGTGCCCATTGTTTTTATTGTGTAGCTTTGCATAAAGTGCTGTTGTTTAAGTCTTTATGTAGCGAGTTGACCTTTTGGTGTCTAGTAGACCAGCCTCGCCCGTAGGGTGAAACCTCAACTTATTTCTTATTTCGTGCAACTTATTACTCTTGTATTACTAAATATAATTACTTATATATAAGGCAACTTTCGCACTTTTCAAGTCACAGAAATCGCCAATAAGGGACTTCCTGTGGCATACTGAATTAAATATGCTTTCGATATTTGGCTCGAAAACGAGATAAAAACCTCAGAATTTCATTCACAAGGCCCTGTTCCGGCCTTTGCGTTAAACGCTGAGCAGTCAAAAGTGCGAAACCGCACTATATATTATTTCTGGAAAAAGTGGAATATTTCGCCATTATTAGTCATTGCTTATAATAACTTATAGATTATTTTGGGTTATTGGTACTATACTTACAAAAAAACGATTGTTTTGAGGTTTTTTATGACCGTTGGCCAGGAAAAAAGTTTTGAAGACAAAGAAAGCAGGTATATCAGACTGCTTACCGCCAATCATGTGCGCATAAAATCCTTTATCTTTTCGCTGCTTTCTAATGAAGCTGATGCTGAAGATGTTATGCAGGACACCAGTATCGTTATGTGGAAAAAGTTTGACAGTTACGTCCCTGAAACAGATTTCACCGCTTGGGCTGTTACTATTGCTAAATATAAAGTCATGGAGTTCCGTCGCAAGAACTATTCCGATGGACTTATGGTAGACAATCAGGTACTGGAAATCTTAGCTAAAAACAATCTGGACATCTCTGAACAGACAGAAGAACGTACCGAAAAACTTATGGAATGCGTAAAAGAGCTTCAGGAGGTTGACCGTCATTTTATCCAGTTAAAATATTCACACGGCCTTACCTTGAAAAAACTGGCCAACAGGTTTGGCCTCTCTGTTACTTCCGCATTTAGAAATAACGCTAGAATACATGGTTTATTACATAGTTGTGTTCAGAGAAAAATGAAAGTCAGAGCTTAATTATGTCTGAAATTGATTATAGAAAATTAAGAGTTCTCATTTCAGAAGCAGCTGAAAAAAGTATTAGTAAAGAGCATATGGCCCAACTGAACCGTATGTTACTTCAGGATGAAAACGCCAGACGTTACTATCAGGAGTACATACTCAATAGTGTCATCTTGAGCACTATGTACAGTAATGAAAAAAGCCATACTGACCCCAATTTCAATGGCTCTGATGATGAAAACCAGAACTATATTCTTAAACTCGCTGAACTGGAGCTTAACGCACCTGAAGTCGAGATTGACGAAGAAAAGGTGATTGAAAAGCCTGAAATTAAAGTCATTAAACCTAAGAGAAAAAGTAGGTTCTTTGTGGTATTCGATAAGCTGATTTATTCTGCCGCCGCCATTTTAATAGTCTTTATCGCTTATGCTGAACTTTTCGCCCCTGACTATTCTGTTAAGGTTGCTACCGTTATCGATCAGATCGGTGTAAACTGGGCTAATAACTCTCAGCAGTTAGCTAATAACGAGCGTGTATTGACTAATCAGGCCCCATATGTCATAAATAGCGGTATCGTTAAGCTCAAATATGATCAGGGCGTTGATGTTCTTATCGAAGGCCCCGCCAAATTCGTTATCGAAAGAAACGGACTCTACGTTGATAGCGGCCGCGTTTATTCTCTCGTTTCTAGTACCGGCAAAGGTTTCACTATCGACACTGCCAGTGCCAGATATATCGATCTCGGTACTGAGTTCGGTATAGACGTCTCCAAAACCGGCTATTCTGAATTACACGTTATGACTGGTAAGGTACAGCTCTTTGCCGGTGCCGAAACTGAAGAAAAGATCAGCCAGCTTGTTTTTGCCAATAATGCTGTTAAGTATCAGGCTGGTTCAAATGTCCTGGAAACTATACCCGTTCGTTCTGAAACTTTCGTTAGAGATATTGACTCAAGTAAAGATCTGGTCTGGCATGGTCAGATGAAGATCGACCTCGCTGACTTCGTCGGTGGCGGTAATGGCTTTGGTACTGGCCGTCTCAACTATGGTATTATGGTCGATACTGCCAAACTCTCGAATTTCCCGCTTTATGTCAGTGGCTACAATAATCACCCTCAGCTTAAAGACCGTTTCTTCAAGCCTGTTCCTGAAGTTACTGCTATCGACGGCATATTCGTCCCTGATGGCGGTAGAGATAAGGTCGTTATTAGCTCAAATGGTGATTCCTTCTCTGAATGTCCCGATACCAATGCGACCTTCTGTGTTCCTATCATAAATGGTGGCCAGTATGAGAAAAAATCCGATTCCTGCTTACAGATCGATGGCCAGCCATACGGCTCAAAGAACAAGCCGTCTTTGTTTATGCACGCAAATTGCGGTATTACCTATGATATGAATATTATTCGCAAATCGCTACCTCAAGGGGCTTTTATTGCCAGTTTTGTCTCTAAAGCCGGCTCTCCGGATAACCCTGATGGTGAAATACACAATGTCGATTTGTGGGTTCTCGTTGATGGTAAACTCAAGTACTCTCAAACCGATCTTTCAACCTCAAAACAGTTTGATATTGATATTCCTTTGCAGGAAAATGATAGATTCTTATCTCTGGTTGTTACTCAGGGCAAAAGAGTACCCGGCGAAACTCAGGTTGACGCCTGGGATTGGCTCTTGTTCGGCGAACCAGAGTTAACTCTCCAAATGAAGTAAATGACTGTTTCTATTGGTATGACCATACCTGATTACCCTTAGTTTTATTATATAAAGTGGATGGAATTATAAAAATGAGAACATTTATTTTGGCCTCGCTTCTTTTTCTTGTGAGTTGCTGTAATTGTACCTTTGCCAGCGAAAATCATACTTTACAAAATCTCTCTCTTTACCGACCTGTTAGTGTCTCTACCACCAGCCATTATCCCTGTATTGCAGAGTTCGCTGTTGATGGTGAAACTGACACCGGTTGGCGTTCTGCCAGAGAGCTTCCCACAGGGCAGACAAACGATACTATCACGATCGATCTTCAAGCCGACTGCAACGTCGAATTAATAAGTATTAACTGGGCCAGTCAGTCTGGCCTGCCGGTCTTTGAGGGTATTCAGACTGCCGACCTCAATGGTAGTGAGCAGGTATCATCATATGCTATTGCCTATTCTGTTGCCATCTCCTCCGACGCCAGATCATGGCAGACTGTATATCACACTACCGCCGGCTCTGGTGGTAATGAAAAAGTTCATATTGAACCTGTCTCTGCCCGCTTTGTTCGGATCATCACAGATAAAAGGTCAAATCCCAAATGCGGTGTTGGTATCAATGAGATCGCTGTTATGGGTACCTGCTCTGTCAAACGTCCGGAAGGTGACAGCTGGAAGCTCAGAAGAAAAGCCAAACAAACACCAGCCAGCCTATCTGCCGACTCTGATTCCACTGAGCTGCTCTTAGATAGTGGCTGGGAACTGTTCCCCGAACGCTTCTCTGACCTTACCGCTGCCGTCATATCTGATAGCAAGGCAGATACTTCCAACTGGTATAATGCCGTTGTTCCTGGCACAATTCTCACCAGTCTCGTAGAGCAGGGCGTTTTTCCTGAACCTACGATCGGTATGAATAATCTATCGATCCCCGATTCTCTTTGCCGTATGGTCTGGTGGTATCGTACCGAACTGTCCCTGCCTGACTCCTGGCGTGCAAGCGACCAGACTATCTGGCTTGACTTCGACGGCATAAACCATGATGCCGAAATTTGGTTAAATTCTAAGTATATCGGCCAGATAAATGGTGCATTTATCAGGGGTAAATTCGATATCACAAATTTCCTCAATTCTAATGGTAAAAATACCATAGCCGTACGTATTATTCCGCCGGCTCACCCTGGCATACCACTCGAAAAATCCGAAACTGATAAACTCAAAAATGGCGGCGTTCTTGGCAAAGACAGCCCAACTTTCGTCGCCAGTATTGGTTGGGATTGGCTGCCCGGTATTCGTGACCGTGGCATGGGTATTTGGGACACCGTTCGCCTCTCCCGCAGCGGTTCTGTTGTTCTCGGTGACCCACAGGTTATTACCGACCTGCCATTGCCGTCCATCTCATCTGCTCAGGTAACTATTACCGTTCCTGTGACTAACCACTCCGATAAAAAACAAAATACTATAGTCTCTGCTCTGTTTGACAATTTATCTGTTGCCAAAACTATAGAATTAGCCCCTGGTGCCGCCAGTGCTGTCGTCTTTGCTCCCGCAGAGTATAAGCAGCTAAATCTCAACAATCCCCGCCTATGGTGGCCCGCCGGCTGTGGTGAGCAGTATCTCTACGATCTCAGCTTATCTGCAAGTATAAATGGTAAGATTAGCGATGGTCGCCAGCTGAAATTTGGTGTACGTGAGCTTTCATACAGAGGTGGGGCGGTTGATAGCTCAAAAGTCGAAGTCTACAACTTCAACCCAGTTAAGACTAAATACATTCGCCTTAACTGCCTGAAAAGAGCTACCAAATACGGTTTCTCTATCTTCAGCCTATCTGTGTTCAATAGCCAGAAAAACAATATCGATCTGGCTGTTAATAAAGATATATTCGCAACCTCTCAGGAAAGTGATGAACATCCTGCCCGTCATGCCAACGATAACAACCCTGATACCAGATGGGGCTCTGAATATTCTGAGCCGCACTGGATATGCGTTGACCTGGGCTCTGCTCAGACTGTTGATACTGTTCAGGTAAGCTGGGAAGCGGCCTTTGCTAAAGAGTTCATTATCCAATCTTCAAATGATGGTGTTAATTGGACTGATATTAAAAATTGTGTCGCTGATAATGTTCCAACTGAGCTTGAGATCAGCGTTAACGGCAGGAGAGTTCTTTGTAAAGGTGGAAACTGGGGCTACCCGGAAGTGCTTTTACGAAATACCGATTCTCGACTGGAAACTACTATAAAACTTCACAGTGAAGCTAACCTGAATATGATCAGAAACTGGGTTGGCCAGAGTACCACCGAAAAGTTCTATGAGATGTGCGATAAATACGGCATACTCATCTGGAATGATTTCTGGCTCGCTAACCCTTCCGACGGCCCAAATCCCGTTAACGACCAGTTATTCCTGACTAATGTCAAAGATGCTGTCAGCCGCTATCGTAACCACCCATCGATTGCCGTATGGTGCGGACGTAACGAAGGTCTGCCGCCTAAAGCTATCGATGATGGCATACGTCAGCTAACTCAACAGCTTGACGGCACAAGGTTCTATCAGGACCATTCCGCCGCTAATGGTGTTAACGGCCATGGCCCATACCGTTATGTCGGCACTGATGGATACTTCACTAACCACATAAGAGGATTCAAAACTGAAATAGGTATGCCCTCGGTGCCGTCTGCCGATTCTATGAGAAAAATGCTCGATTCGCCTAACCCGTGGCCGCTTGATCTGCGCTGGGCTTATCATGATTTTGCACCTATTGGTGCTCAGCAGCGGGGGACTTATATCAGTGCTATCGAAAACCGCTACGGTAAACCTGATTCCCTAGACGATTTCTGTAAAAAGGCACAGCTGGTTAACTACGACGGCTATCGTGCCATTTTCGAGGCCTGTAACCATAAGCTCTGGAACGACTGCAGCGGTCTGTTGCTATGGATGTCGCATCCTGCCTGGCCGAGTACTGTCTGGCAGATTTATGATTACTGGTATGGGACTGATGGTGCGTTCTTTGGTACTAAAAAGGCCAATGAACCAACTCATATTCAGTTTTGTCCTACCAATAAAATGGTAGAGCTGATCAACCATACTAACAACCCTGTAAATGGTATTGTCACTGCCACAGCTCTTACTCCTGACGCTCAGGTTCTCTGGCAAAAGTCATTAAAAGTTGAAGCGCAATTAAATTCTAAAACAGATACTTTCCCAGTCAAGCTGACCGGCAGGACTCCAAAAGCATATTTCCTTCGCCTGGCCTGGACCGATACTGCCAATAAACAATTGTCCGAAAATTACTATTTGATTGCTGATAATGACAATGATATGCAGGCTATAAATTCCATGCCGCAGGTCACTCTCAAGGCGTCTGTTCTCAGCTCCTCAAAATCTGGCCAGCTAAAGGTCAAAATCCATAACGATTCCAAAGCTCTTGCTTATATGACCACGCTTACTCTGGTAAATAAAAATACTTCCAAACGGATTTTGCCGGCATTCTATTCTGACAACTATCTCTCCTTACTCCCCGGCGAGTCAAAGGAAATTTCTATCGAATACGATAGTACCGATAATCCAGAAGCGGTTAGTCTTCTGCTAGATGGCTGGAATATAACCCCATCTAAAATAAATTAAAAATACCATAAACACTTAAAAGGACATGGGATATGAAATGTATCTCATGGCCTTTTCTTATTTCCTTCCTATATCTTCCATTATCGCAATACCCGCTTTAGTTTTAAATTAGCCTCCGCTCAGGGCGGATACCTTAGCTTGTCACTTGTTACTTTTTCCTTGTTACTCAACAGTTAAATTCCAACTATTCTGCCCCATACAAACTTCCATATCAACCAGTCCCAATTTTTTGCAATTTTTTTCACATTTTTGGAAAATCTCCCTGAAACCTGTCATTGCTTAGTGAATTCGTTGGTCAATATGATTTGCGATTGATCAGTTCTAAGTTTAATATGAACCCCATGGTTGTTAGAGGGGAGACTATTCTCACAGGGAGCTGTTTCTCTATTCATATTTTATTTCGACCGGCAAATGGAGGCTTTTTTTTCTATTACGTTATTGATCTGTATTAGTGCAGGATTATCGCTTTGAGTTGTATTTTGGTTATTACATCCGGTGTCCTGTACACAAGAGAATCATATTTAAGTTGGAGATGAAAAATGAACACAGTGAAACGTTTTAAACAGTCAATGTCTGTTTGTTTAATGGCGTTGGCCTTCGCTGCCTCAGCGGCGCAGGCAGACTCAAATGTTGCGGTAGGTAAAACTGCTACTGCTTCTCAGATTGGCTATGACCTCCCGCCAGCAAATGCTATTGATGGCAACTCTACCACTCGCTGGTCTTCTGGCGGTTCTACCGAAGCCTGGATTAGTGTCGACCTTGAGTATTACTATAATCTCACACACGTTATCCTGAGCTGGGAAGGTGCTTACTCTAAAGGCTATGATATAGAATTATCTAATGATAATGAAAACTGGACTTCTGTATATAGTACTTCCATCGGTTCTGGCGGTATTGTAGATATTGATGTCAGTGGTAGCGGTTTCGGTAAGGCTCGTTATGCGAGAATGAGGTCTTCCGAACCATACAATTCAAAATG
Organism: Sedimentisphaerales bacterium; assembly: GCA_963667715.1. Classification (GTDB taxonomy): domain Bacteria; phylum Planctomycetota; class Phycisphaerae; order Sedimentisphaerales; family SM23-30; genus JAFGDI01. The sequence continues at coordinate 1,880,837 of OY763926.1, forward strand.
GGGTGTCTCTCTTTGGGAATTCGAAGTATATGGCGATAGAGATTCTGCTCCTTGCGTTACTGTTGCCCCGGAATTCACCATTGTTAAGCTTCCAGAAAATTTAGTTACTATTGATGCAACAGTTGATGATATTGACTCTACCAGCTTCACTTACAAGTGGAGTCAGGTTTCTGGCCCTGCTATGGTAGCCTTTAACGGCACTGATACTCAGGAAGATGCTCAGATCACTTTCCCTTCTGCCAGAGGCGATTACGAATTCAAGATTATCGTTAAAGACGAAGCTAACAACGCTTCATTCCCTGCCTATACTTCTGTTAAACTTCTCGATTCAGCCATTGACGACAAACTGATCGCTCACCTGCCGTTTGACGAAGGTACTGGTACTGTAGCTCATGATATAACTTCTTTTGATGACTTCGGTGTACTGGGCCATCATGAAGAAGAAGGCGGAGCAACTCACGCCGATCCAAACTGGACTGCTGGCTGGATTCCTGGCAGTAACAACTACGCCCTGGACTTCACTGACCTTGGCTATGTAGAAATTACTCCTGATACTGAAGCTGGCACCGAAGATCCAAACCTTATGAACCTGGAATACGGTATTACTGTTGCCTGTTGGGTTAACGCTAACGACTGGGAAGGTAATCGTCGTCTCGTGCAGTATGGTCTTGGCACAAATGACAGCCAGAATATCTTCCGTCTGCTCTACGAAAACAATGCTCTGAGATTTATCCCTGACTATATGGCATCAGGTCATACTCAGCGTCAGGTTACAGCCCCTATCTTCTCTACTGGTAAATGGCATCATGTAGCTGGTACTTACGATGGTAAGGTTGCCAATCTGTATGTTGACGGTGCTCTGGTTGGTACTAAAGAATACGATACTTATCAGGCTCTCTATCCTTATGAAGGCCAGACTGTAAGTATTGGCTGTAAGCACAAAGATGTTGCCGAACGCTATCTTGGCGACTATATGTATGGTAAGCTTGACGATGTACGTATCTACAGCTATCCTCTCAGCCTCGACTCAGTTCGTGACCTGGCAGCTCTTGGCCAGAACGCTGCTCCTACTATCAATGAAATTACAGCTGCTGGTGTTGGAGATGACAACGTTATTATGCTCACCGGTGCTACTACTATTGATATGGATTCTGACGTTTTCGATGTTAATAACGATGTGATCAGCTATGCCTGGACTCAGGTTGCTCCTGAAACAACACTAGCTCAGTTCTCTGCTGTTGACGTTAAAGATCCTCAGATTACTTTCTCTGAAGTTGGTACTTATACTTTCCGTCTGAATATCAATGATGGTACTTTCGGCTTGGATGACGAGATCTACAAAGAGATCACTATTACTGTTAATCAGGCAAATTGTGAAAGAGTTCGTAATGATGGCCTGCTTCTCGTTGGCGATATCAACGAAGACTGTCATGTCGATATTTACGACTTTGCACTTATTGCTTTTGATTGGCTCAAGTGTAATGATCCAGAGGATGTTACTTGTGTGAATCCTTACGAATAAGCGTTTGTTTGTGACCAGAAGGGTGAACAGCTGATATTCTCGGTTGTTCACCCTAATGGCTTTATTGAGAGAGAGCCTTTTTGAGAGAAAGTATTTATTTTGAAATCGAAATTACTATTGACCCTGGTAGTTTTACTACTTACTTCATTCCATGTTTCTGCCGATGATGTCACCTATCTCGGTGACGCAGTTTCTGGACTGCCCGCAAATAACAACTGGCCGTCTAAAGAGTCTCCATACAATGTTATCGATAACGATATAAACACCAAGTATCTGCATAAAAGCAGTGTGCCTTGCGGTATTATCGTTACTCCCGCAAGAGGTGCTACTCTTGTTGAAGAGCTAACCTTTACTACTGCAAACGATGACCCCGGCCGAGACCCTCACAGCTACGAACTCTACGGCTCAAACGATACCGAAGCTTCACAAACTGGTAACTGGAACCTGATATCTTCAGGAACTATTGTAGACTTTGAAAACGGTACCTGGCCACGTAAAAAGCAAAACACTACTCCGGTACGCTTTGCCAATTCCACCACATACCTGCATTATAAAGTTATTTTCCCGACTAATGGCGGTGATTCTTACTTCCAGCTTGCGGAACTCGAACTGATCGAAATACCTCAGGATTGTCAGCGTATCAAAGACGATGGGCTACTCATGGCCTGTGACTTAAATGGTGACTGCAAAGTCAATATCTATGATGTTGCCAGATTGATCTCGAACTGGCTCCGTTGTAATGACCCAGATGACCCGGATTGCGATAATCCATATGCAGGCTTCCCATACTGGGCTATTGGCCCTTTTGAGCGTCCTGCAGATGCCCAGCCTGTTATCAGGCCAAACCCGGATTCTGTCTTTTTCTGTCCGATGCGTCAGAGGAACATAAGCTGGGAAAAACTCCATACCTTTAACCCCGCCGCTGTCGTTAGAGATGGCCTCATTAACGTTATGTACCGTGCTGAAGATGATACCGGCGAAATGAAAGTCGGTGGTCATACCTCGCGTGGCGGACTTGCTGTTACTGCTAATGGTATAGACTTCACTTTCCGCTCCAGTCCTGTTCTGTTCCCTGCTGATGATGATCAGGCGTCTCATGAATGGATGGGTGGTTGTGAAGATCCTCGTATCGCCGAACGTGAAGACGGTTTGTATATTGTTGCTTATACTCAATATACTGGTGTAGAGAGCACAAACCGCACATTTCGGTTAGGTCTTGCTTCTTCCACTGATCTGGTCAATTGGGAAAAACACGGTTCGCCTTTTGAAGGAACCGCATACGAAAATCTGAAAATAAAGTCCGCTTCTGTCGTTCATCAGGTTGTTGACGGTCATCTTCTCGCCGTCAAGATCAAAGGTAAATACTGGATGTACTTTGGCGAACGCTCTGTACACGTCGCAACTTCTGACGATCTTATCCATTGGAACCCCGTAGAAGATGCTAACGGCGATCTCATTACTGTTATGAGAACCCGTAGCGGCCACTTTGACAGTATGCTTACCGAGGTCGGCCCACAGCTGATTCTCACCGAGGATGGCATTATCCTCATATATAATGGCAAAAACTCTAACCCCGCAACCAGTGGCGACCCGGAACTGGCACAGGGGGTATATGCCTGTGGTCAGGCTCTCTTCGACAAACGTGACCCTACCAGGCTCATCACCAGACTAGATAAACCATTTTTCAAGCCTGAACTCGATTGGGAGCAGAGCGGTCAATACGCCGCTGGCACAACTTTCTCCGAAGGCCTTGTATTCTATAATGATAAATGGTATTTGTATTATGGTTGCGCTGATAGCTTCGTGGGGGTTGCTATTTCCCGCTGATTCCAATATAATCATTCTTAATATTCAATCACAAATAATAATATCGTAAAATGGTTAACGTACAAGCGTTGAAAGGTGGTTTTGCGTATGTTCAGATCAGTTGCTTTGTCCTTGGCTGTGGCTCTAACATCCGTTTCGGTTTATGCCGATGGTATCTATCATGATTCCTGGATAGATTTCAATAAGAATAATGTTATGGATGTCTTCGAGGATAAGAATCAGCCCATTGATAAACGTGTTGATGACCTTCTCGGCCAAATGACTGTTGACGAAAAGACTGTACAGCTTGCCACTCTTTACGGCTATAAGCGTGTTCTTAATGATGCTATGCCTACCGATAAATGGTCAGAAAGCATCTGGAAAGATGGTATCGCCAATATCGATGAACAACATAATGGTATCAAAGACAGTGATTATCTCTGGCCTGCTTCCAAGCATACAAAAGCTATAAATGACACGCAACGCTGGTTCATTGAACATACCCGCCTTGGTATACCCGTTGACTTTACCAATGAAGGTATCCGAGGTATCTGCCATGTTTACGCGACGAATTTCCCCAGCCAGATAGCGGTAGGGGCCAGTTGGGATAAAAAGCTGGTTAATGATATTGGTAAAGTTACCGGTAGTGAAGCCGCCGTTCTTGGCTATACCCAGATTTATTCCCCTATCCTGGATGTACCTCGTGACCAGCGGTGGGGCAGAATAGTTGAATGTTACGGCGAATCGCCTTATCTCGTTGCCCAGCTCGGTATTCAGCAGGCTCGTGGTATTCGCAGCCAGGGCCCCGGTGTTACCTGTAAACATTATGCTGTCTACAGTGTGCCAAATGGTGGACGTGACGGCCAGGGACGTACCGACCCGCAGGTGTCGCCTCGTGAAATGGAACTCATGCACCTATATGCCTTTGAACAGGTTATCGCAAATGCCGATGTTACCGGTGTTATGAGCTCTTATAATGACTGGAACGGCGAACCGATTTCTGCCAGTAAAAAGTTCATGATCGATATCCTGCGCGGCAGAATGGGCTTCACAGGCTATGTTGTTTCCGACTCCGACGCTGTCTCACAGATCAATCATAAACATAAAGTCGCAGAAAGCTACAAAGAAGCCGCCAGATTGTTTATCGAAGGCGGCGGTAACGTGCGGACCAACTTCTCCATGCCCAATAAGTTCATAGATCCGATCCGTGAATGTATCAAAGAGGGCTCGTTATCAATTGATACTGTCAACGATCGTGTGCGTGACGTACTCGCCGTAAAGTTCAAGTTGGGTATGTTTGATAAGCCGTTTGTTGACGAAACCAGCGCAGACGCCGTTGTCTCGTCTCCTGCCAATAAAAATGTCGCTCTGATGGCTGCTCGTGAGTCTCTGGTGCTGCTAAAGAACCAATCCGAAACTCTGCCTCTTGACTTGGATTCCGTTGGCACTATCGCTGTTATTGGCCCCAATGCCAAAGAAACCGCCGCTCTTCGGTCAAGATACGGCCCGAAAAAGGGTAATGTCATCAGTGTTTACGATGGCCTCAAAAATCTTTGTGCTGATAAGGTCGATGTCCTTTATAGCAAAGGCTGCGACCATCATGACAAGGGTTGGCCGACCAATGAAATTATCTATACCGAACCAACTCAAAAGCAGCTGGCGATGATTGATGATGCTGTCAACACTGCCCGGAAAGCTGATTATATTGTTGCTGTGGTTGGCGATAATGAATACATGGTAGGTGAAGGGCGGTCCAGAACATCATTGGATCTACCTCAGATACAGCGTCTACTTATTAGAAAACTCCATGCTACAGGCAAACCTGTTATTGTTGTCCTGGTCAATGGCCGTCCTATCAGCATAAATTGGGAAGATAATAATTGTCCCGCTATTCTTGACGCCTGGTTTGGCGGCGAATATATGGGCCAGGCTGTTGCCGAAGCTCTTTTCGGTAAATATAACCCCGGCGGTAAACTACCTGTTACCTTCCCTCGTACCGCCGGCCAGATCCCTATGAATTTCCCCGTCCGCCCACTCGCTCTCGGTAAACAATCCTCCGGCGACGACCCTAACGGCACAGGATTCAGCAGGGTAACAGAATGCCTATATCCGTTTGGCTACGGACTTAGCTATACCACCTTCAAATACTCCGATATGGCTGTTAGTGCTGCTAAGATCAAGGCTACTGATAAACTTAATGTTAGTGTTACTATCACAAATGACGGCAAATACGAAGGTGACGAGATTGTCCAGCTATATGTAAATGATAAATATAGCAGCGTAATTACTTACGAAAAGGTCTTGAGAGGTTTTGAAAGGGTCCACTTACTTCCTGGTGAGAGTAAAACAATATCTTTCGCTCTTGACCCGCTAAAAGACTTCTGGTTTATCGATGCTAATGACCAGAGAGTTGTCGAGCCAGGCGAGTTTGAAATATCTATCGCTGCCAGCTCAAAGGATACCAAACTGAAAAAGACTATATCAGTGACCGGCGATAAATACATTATCTTACCATCACTATTAACAAACTAAAACAGACCAACCGAGCTTAGAATTATGTTGTTATCCTAAATCCTATCCCGATATACATCGGGACAAATTTCTAACTCCTAAATAAGTCTTTCCCCTTTCCATATATTTGAATTATGCCTGCTCGAAACCATACACATTGAGCAGGCATTTTTCAAATTATAATGGTACCTTTAATATTCGATCTTCGCCTGTTTGTTTATTACTTCTTTTAGTCCGAGTATAGAATAGACATTTTTTCCTTTGAGTTTAGACATGTCTACTACATAGAACAGTTCATTCTGACGAATAGCTCTGCGGTAATAACTCATCGATTCCATAAATGCAGTTTTATAGCTTTTTATTGCCAGTTTTGTTGTGCCGCTGACTGTTTGCCACTCTGTATCTATTCTCAGGTCATTCATCGCCTCTAAAGCAAATATCTTGGCCTTTTGGGTTTTAAGACTAACAGGATAAGATAATATCTTATCAAAATACAGCGAGTCATCAAATTGTGGAGGTAGTGTTATCATAGTGTTGCTTGGCCCGTATGGATAATATTCACATAGATGGAAATGATTACTATAAAGATATAGCTGTACATCGTAGTCACCAAGGCTCTCTAACGCTTCTAGCGTTGCCGCCGTCGATAGTTTATGGTCAGGGTGGCTATCGATCGCCGGGTGCGGGGTAATTATTATATCTGGACCAATTTTACCTATTATTGCTTTTAGGTTCGCCACTAGCCCATTCCAGCTTGAATCACCCTTTACCTTATCCATCATGCTCGAGACATTGATACTCCGATATAATTCTAAGTTAGCTATATCAGTATGTACTCCGCTAATGGCTTTGCCCTTATTCTCGAACATCTTTGTAAATGTGCCGTCAAAGTAGCACAGGTTTATACATCTTTCTGGAGTCACCCCGCCTAGTAATGGCACAGTAATACTGTTCCAGGTTCTTAGTTTGCCTTTTTGTGTATAATGTTCCTTTTTATCATCATATATCTCATTGTATTTATAGCCGCCGGCATCGCCTGCAGATATTGTTACTATATATGTGTTTTCGCTGTTAGTGCTGTATAATCCATAGGCTGCTATCTCTGCATCGTCAGGGTGGGGCGATATTATAAGTATCTTTTTATTGCTTATATCTTCATTGGCATATGCCGCCACCTGTACCTTCTGGTCAGCTATTTCCAAATGGTGCCCGACTAGTTTTAGCTTATCGCCTTTACATAGGTTCAGATCGCTTATATTGATATACCTTATTCCTCTGGCATTATGCTCAAAATATTCTTTCAAGCTTTTTTTGCCCGTTTTTATCTCTATGTAAGGGCGAGTTACCATACTCGAGAGTCGGGGAGAAATTCTGATTTTTAATAGTGCAGTGCAGTTGTTATAGCTATCTGCTAGTGTAACGGTACAATCTTTTAGTTCAAGTTCAGATACTATCGAACTTGTCTTTTTGAGATCATATATATAATCTTTATTTACATCATACCGATAATGTGAGTACTCTGTACCGACATTATATACAACTCCGGCAAAAAATATCGCCAAAACTGCAACTCCGGCAATTATTGCGGCAAGCCTCTTCTTTTTATATTTTAGTTTCATCTTTGACTGTACTTCTCGTATAAAATACTAAAACTGACCATCTGCCAGCTTTTATTATTATAGTTCCCGATTCTTTACAAAATTACCTTAATTATCGTTATCCTTACGCATATATAATGCTCCAACTGACAGTTGAGGATAACAAACCAAACACCACTCGTCAACTAAAACCACTCACAAAACCCATATAATAACACCAGCTCAAACTACGCGCATAAAAAAAGCCTTGCAAGTGTTTGACTTACAAGGCTTTATCATACGCCATCTAGGACTCGAACCTAGAACCCACGGATTAAGAGTCCGATGCTCTACCAATTGAGCTAATGACGCTCGTATTTCTCTTCAACTGAAGAGCATCTCATTATATTAAAAATATATTCAGACACAAGACTTTTTTAGCTAAAAAAATAAAAAATTATTATAAAATTATCAGCTGGCAGGGCGGTAAAACCCTCTGATTCCTATCCCTATGTATATCGGGACAAATGAGTAACCATTTAAACTGTTATAGTAACAAGAAACATGGATTATGTTATTCTTTCTAAATGTAGGCATAGCCTGCAAAAAATCAGATAGTATCGAGCGTAGCGAGAATCCTGAGCTTGTTTCTTGTTTCTCGTTACTTATTACTTGTTACTTATTACTTGTTACTAAACAAATTTATTAATAGTTAACATTGTTATCTAAGTAAATGTTGTGAACGGTTTGTTTTTACTGAACATCCTTCATATTCATAATATGCTCATTCAGCAGTGAGTCTTCAGGACTGGACTTCAATAGACTGCTCTTACCTTCTTCATGGTCTGAAATATCCTGTAGGTTCATACTGTCATTTGCTACCTGAGGTGTCAAAAATATCAGGAGCTCTGTCTTATTCTTACTTGTTACCTTATGCTGGAACAATGCTCCCAGCAGTGGTATATCGCCCAGCAATGGCACTTTCTCCACTGTCTCAGACTCATCGTCCTGCATCAGGCCGCCAATGATAATAGTCTGACCGTCGCGTACCGCAACCTTACTTGATGCCGTACGTTTGGAATAGATCGTAGCATTTACATTCTCTGATATCTGGATCGTATCTGGCGAGATTGTCGATATCTCAGGTGCTACCTCCATTATCACCAGCCCGCTAGGATTGATATACGGCGTAACCTCCAGGATTATTCCGATATCTTCATAGTTGATCGTATTCACCGTCTGGCCCGTCTCTGTATAGGTCGAACCTTCGATGAACGGCACTGACTGACCGACTGTTATCGACGCCGCCTGGTTATTACTGGTCAATATGTACGGACGGGACAAAATATTCAGCTTACCCGCCTGTTGCAATGCCTGCAATTTAGCGGTCAGATCACCAGCTACCGTCTCAAACGACAAACCTGACGTACTCTCAGGCAGGAAATTCGTCATTGATGAGACATAGTCACCATCTGCTCTAGTACGCTTATGCTCAAATTCCATGCCCAGGTCCAGGTCATCCGACACTGTCAGCTCTGCTATCAATACCTTTATCAATACCTGCGGTGACGGCTTATCCAGACTCTCTATTACCGACTTTAGCTTATCATAATTCTTATTCGATGTCATTATTATCAATGAATTTGTATCCTCATCCGCCTCAATATACGTCTCATCAGACAGATCGCTGCTCGAACTGCTGCTACTGCCGCCCGGGGCACCAAAGTTACCGGTTCTCCTGCCGCCGCCGATACCGGAGGTGTTGTCATCATTTATTGATTGCAGCTCATTGAACAGATTATTGAGCAGCTCTTTAACATTCGACGCATCCGCATTCTGGAGCTCATATACATACAGGCTACGTTCTTCGTCTGGGTTTGTATCCAGCTCCTTTATCATTCTCGAGATCACTTCCAGCGTATCTGTTGGCCCGCTCACTACTACAGAGTTGGTCATCTCATCATCGGCCGCCGTAACCTTAGAGGCCGCTGACTTTCCTGACGATGATGAATTATTATCGTCATTCCTGCCAAATGGTCCGCCAAACGGCCCACCTCGCCCGCGGAACATCCTCGCCATAGGGTTCTGATCGTCAGATGAATTATCTTCTTCAAACAGCTCATTGATCAGATTAGATACATTCTCAGCATCTGCATATACCAGGTGAAATACCCGTATCTCTGCCACGGTCGCCATCTGAGTATCCAGTGCCTTTACGATCTTACTGATTCGTTTCACATTCGCACTGCTATCGGTTATGATCAGACTGTTACTGGCCTCGTTAGCCGTAAACTCCGCATACTCTGGCAATAGTCCTTCCAGATCATCTCGCAGCTTCACCGCGTCCGCATATAGTATCGGAATTATATGTGTAACCACCTCATCTGATTCGCTTATCTTATCCGGGTCACTGCCTGACCGTACCGGTATATTCATCTGCTTGGCCTCGGTCAGCTTAACGATCTTGAGTATGTTACCGGTCTTAACCGCCGCATAACCGTTTTCGCTTAGTGTCGAATTGATTAGCTCCAACGCCTCGTCCAGATCCACCGGCTGCTTGCTTATTATCGATATCCGGCTCTCCAGCGTATAGTTCGACAGTATCACCATACCTGTTGACTCTGACAGATAGTCCATTACTGTCGATAGTGGGGCGTCCTTAAAGTCCAGTGTAAGCTTCATCTCGCTTCCGGCTTCTTCTCCCACACATATCATGGGCATTGAAAGCATAAACCCGATAAGCACGGTTAATATAAGCTTATTTTTCATTTCTGTGTCCTTAACATATATATTGTTTTCGTAAACTAATTCCTGATTTCTATTCCGATCTGCATCGGCACTATATTCTGCTATTTCAACTGCTGGTTTCGTCGCTCCATCATCCGCTTGAGCAGATCACTGCTGCCAGCCGGTATTTCGCTCTCTGTACCTGTACTCTCCGGCAATACCGGCGATACTACATTAGGGTCAACCTCAGTCTCACCTTTCATATCCGAACCTATTACCAGCTCGATCTCTTCTTCTCCTCGCTGATATTTCACTCCGTCAGCGTCAATATCCAGTACCGTACCGCCTTCAAAAATATCACCACTATTAACTATCTTACAATCTCCGGTTATCAGATTCTCAAAAAACGCCTTCCAGCTGTCATTGATCGACGATATACCGATAAGAATATAACTCGAATATTTCTTCGGAACGATCACCGGCTCTTTTGCTTCTACCGGTATATCAACTGTTTTATGTACCCACCGCGTCCGGGAAAAAATATTCTTCTCCGTCAATATCCCAAATCGCTCCTGATAGCCGCTGCCTGCCTCTTCCGCCCGCATCTGACTCATCAATAAAGGTACAAACAGCACCGCAGTTGAGATAATTGCCACTTGTTTCTTTTTCATTATCATATCTCCTCCTCAACTGCCGGCATCTCATAGCTGTATATCGATGATATCTTCAGCTGTATCGACACCTGCCCGCTGTTGGTATCTTTAGAGCTCAGGTGCACACTTTCGATCTTCAATGGCATCTTGGTACTCTCTATATTCCAGATAAATTCATAGCTATCTAAAGCATGACCGTTACCGGCGATAATAAATTCTATCACCCCGATACCTTCCTCTTTCTCACCATATTCAGGCTGAATAGAAGACAGCGATACACCATGATCTGATGATAGATCGTTCAGATAGTTAATTATCATACTTTCAGACTCAGCCGCTCCCTCAGCCATCCCATCTTCCAGCATCATCTTCCATTTTCGCCTCGCTATCGGGCCGGAAGTCTCTATTATTTCCTTATTTTGCGTCATCTCATCTATTACTGCCGCCTTCTCATCTCTGGCCACTCCTCGTGCCTCCAGTACCGGCGACAAAATATAACTGTCCGCCAGCAATATAACTATCGCCGCGATAGTAAGGATCAGCAAATTCATTTCTCGTCTTGTTAGTGCCATCACAACTCCCGGGCATAACCCGCAACTTTTCAGATCACTTCAGAATTATTTGTTTTCTTCTTAAATCTGTACTAATAAATCATCTATGCCGTTCGCGTTAGCGAACACAAATAATAAGACCTGTGGCTAATACCACCTCGCCCACAGGGCCAAACCTGAGCTTGTTACTTATTCCTATATCATAGTCAATTGGTATAAGTAAACTGTAACGCAAACGACAGCTCAGTTGTACTCTTACCAGCCTGTCGAATATATCGCGTTTGAACATCGCTAAAATGCTTATTCCTGATAAAGCCTTCCAGCATTTTCTCTATATTACTTTTACTCAATGAGATACCTGTTATTACTCCGCCCATTTTCTCATCCAGTGCCAGACTCTGCGTCCAGATACTCTCAGAATCGGGAAACGCCTCTGTTACCTCTTTCAGACACTCGCTGTAGAATGGGCTGGTATTGCACCATTTTCTGGCTTTATTGATCTTATTGATCATACCCTGCGAGGTCTTTACCTGGTCCTGTGTGCCCTTGATCCACATCTGGGCGTTCTCTGTATCTATCTTATCCTGATTCCAATCGGCAAAGAACCAGCCAGTCAAAGCCAGTATTCCAACCGCCGCAATTATCGCCTTCCGGCTACGCCCGCTCAGTTTACTCTTTTTCTTTCCCGTAAAATGATTATGGATAAAATTGATCGGTAGATCCTTACCGCCAAAGTACAGTTCCGCTATATTGTCCATACCGCTCTTAACCGCCGTACTCACTCCGTAGAAGTTCATATTCCCGCCGGCAGCTACCTCAAGCTTCACTGCAATTTCCGATCCCGCAACCACCTTGAACTTCTGCTCGCCGCTGTTAAATACCGGGTTCCTGCCCAGCTCAGCCAAAATCCGTCCCACAGCTCTTTCACTATCAACTGCATTACAGCTAACCGAAGTAAACTCTGAGATGCTTCCCTTATTAACAACCGCTATACCAGCCGAGTTATCGTTTACATATATTATATTCTCATTTACACCAGCCGATACCTGACCATTATACAGCCAGCAGAATTCCGGTATTATCGCCGTCAGGTTCAGGCCCACGCTCTCGCACATGCTCGCCAGAATAGCCTCTCGTTTTCTTTGCAGGCCTGCCAGTAGAATATCGCTCTGGTTCTGACCTGATATCTCACCACAAAAGTCCAGTGTCATTTCTGAAGCCGATATTTTTAATTCCCTTGCCAACCGCGAATGAATTATATTTTTCAGCAGTGAGCTGTCATTCAGTGGCGGGACACTTATCTTGCGTACCAGCACCTCAGCCGCCTGCGGTATGATGATCGTATTAGTTGTCTGGATATTATGCTCTTTTAGCAGTTTCTCCAGTTCAATCGCCGCCTTACCAGCTTCCTGGTACAGCATATCAGCTGATATTGCCAATTCCAGCTTTTCTACAGCCGAATCAGTTTTATCATTCTTATATTCGCCGAGTACTAACTTCTCTGGCAATATCTGTATTATCAGTACATTCTTATTTGACATCTCAAAGCCTTTATTATCTCAAAGCCCGTTTACTAATTTCTAAATTCTAAATCCTGATTCCTGGTTTCCAATACATCCTTATCCAATGGCCAGCCCAGCTCTGACAGCGACTTCCTATACACGATCGACGGCGAGCTTGTCGTATCTATAACCGCCTTATACCGACGAAATGCACGGCCATTATCCGTTATCGCTACCACATCAGCCGAATACTGACTCGATTTCGTCGTTATAAAACTACCGATCGCTATCGCCTTTTCCTTATCCAGTACTTCAGTCACCCAGATAACCGAGCTTTTCTCTTCATCTTCCAGTTTCTCTCGCTTCTTTATCAGCTCATCTACATCTTTATCTTCCAGCTCCGGCAGACAGCTAAGTACTTCTTTCGGGGCACTATTGACATTAATCAGCCCGCTTATCTCTTCTTCATCTGTCGTTGTCAGCAGATCAGCCAGCTGCAGAAAGTCATCATATTCAATACCGCTGGTATAATATACATCGATTATATTCTCATAATTCTGTTTTGCTCTTATCTTACTTATCGCTACCAGTGCATCATCTTCACTTATCACCTTTTTCAGCGTTTCCAATACTTGCGACTGGCTCCTTCTATCGGCCGCATTCACACGATCCCCGCCGTCTGCCGTCTTATTCTCTTCATGGCTGTATACTGTCACATAGTTATAGAAACCACTGTCCAGCTGACCGTTGCTATTATCGTTAGGTAAACTGTTAGTACCGTCATTCTCATTGTCATCGAGTACACCGTTAACATTGCGATCTTCACCGTAGAGTATTTCCTTACTGGCTCCTTTGACCAGTAAAACCTCTTCTACCGTTTCAAAATCTGCGTTCTTACATTCATAGCTATCACCACAGAGCAGATAATATTCATTTTCCGCACCGCCGGTTGTAACCTCGCTATCGCTGTCACGCCAGTCGATTATCGAGGCCGCCAGCTCGCCTGTCATCCCCGGCAGCTTCAATAGCATATCCAGCGAAGCTGAGTTCAAATTCACCTTCGCCGCCTCATCTGCCAGCCCATAGTCCACTTCCCGATCTGACGATAGATTCGGCTTTATCAGCCAGAAATGACCATTACCCAGCTCCAGTTCCTCAAAACCATCGCTGCTGCCATCTGTTTCTTCTTCACTGCCGATTTTACTCTTGGCATAATTAATCGCTCCTTTTGCAATATAATCTGCCTGGGCCGCCGCTATGATATTCTCCGTCTGCATCGCCTGCGAACGGATATGCCACGCCAGCGTTATTGCCAATCCTGCCAATATGGTTGTTACCCATATTGTTATTATCAGCACTGTCCCATTGTTACGGCATCGGCGCATTAACTGCTCCCTGACTATCTTGTTCCTGACTGTCACTGCCAGCTTCCGGCAAACCAAATATCCGTGTTACTGCCATCGTCTCCGGCTCGTCAAAATCTATCTTATCTGCTCTCGTCAGTATTATCGTCACCTTTAACAGCTTTGGCAGGGGGCTATCGGCTGTTTCTGAGTCCCAGCTTGCCTGCCAGCTTGCCCCGTCATAGTAGCTAAATCTCAAGCCATATACTCCCCGGCACAATATATTATCCTTACTCTCAGGCTCCGAGCTAGATAACAGATTCACCGCCGTCCGCTTTACCAGCGAATACCCGTTCCACTGGTCATATTGCTCTAGCGAATATTCCACCTGATATATATCACAGGCCGCATTTTCTAACTCTCGCAGCGAACTATTATTACTAGAGTAAAATACCAGCCGGTCATTATCATTCACACTTGCCTGCTCGCCGATAAATGCTCCCGCCAGCTCCATCTCCGGGTCTACACAGCAGTTCAGATCGCTTCGCATCATATCCAGCACTGCATTTGCCCTCGCCAGCGGCCCAAGCTTCTCCCGGATACTATCCTTCATCTTAAACGCCAGCGACAGAGTACTATACAGCGAGGCCGTTATCACCGCCATTATGCTCATAGCAACCAGCAGCTCCAACAAAGTAAAACCACCCCTGAATTGTCGCCTTCCAATATACATATATACGACTTTATTTCCTTGTAATTCTAAACTAACTACACAGTTATCAGTATTCTTTGTCAATCAACTCTCTTCGCAAGAGTTCAAAGGTAGCACAAGTCCCGAAGCACATCGGGACTTGTGATTCTTGGTATAACTTTGCCAACCACCTCACTAAACTGGCATATAAGTTACACAATAATATGAAATTTTCTTTTGGGCAATACGGCCCTTAATCGGGTTCTTTAGTCTTCTGCCTTAGTTTGTTACTTTTTTCTTTCTTTAATCTGTGCTAATTAATCAAATTCCAGTGAGCGGTAGCGAACTCAATTTGAAAAATCTGTGGATGAAAATCCTCTCTCCTATTCCACCATCGTCGTCAGCGAAAGTTCTTTCTCCAATCCACGTGCTATCCAGTATATTGTCACTGTCGCCTCTGTTATACCGTCATTATTATCACCAGTTGTAAATGTCCACCGATATAGATCCAGGTCAGTCTCTCGCAGGTTATAATCTGAAACCGATATAGTTTCCTTATAATCAGTAAAGTTTCCTTCCTGAAACCCATTTTCCCATTCATCTGTAGCTATCAATTCATTCAGCTTCGATTCTGCCAGGTTAAGGGCTATCGACCGATGGGCCGCCGACGAGGTCAGGCCGCTTATCGCTGTCAATCCTTTCAACGCCGCCGGCAGAATTATCGCTACCAGTACAGTTGTCGCCATCAGCTCTACCAGCGTAAAACCATATCTCCGGCTATTTTTCTTGTCTATACTGTATCTCATTATCGTCCGGCTTATACTCTATTATCTGGAACGGCTCTGTACTACTCAAACATAGTATATCTGTTATATCCTTCTGCGGGTTTTGCAGTCTCATTCTACACACCGTCTTAGTGCCCAGCGGGCTGAACTCTATATAATACGATCCTTCTGCCCGGTCCATATCTTCGGTATCTATCTCTATCTCACGCGGTATATCAAACTTCTGGCCATAGTCATTATCCAGCAGTTCATAGCTGCTATCCTGCATACTCGTCAGCCAGTATTGACGTTTATCGCTGTTATAGTTGAACCGATAATAATTACTTTCTGATATCGATTGGGTAGATGCATAGTTCAGTAATGCTACCATGGTATTTGCCAGGTCACTCTCCGCACGGGACGTGAAAAAGCCACGCATCGACGGGGCCGCCAACGCCAGCACCGTACACAACACCACCATCACCAAAATCAGCTCCAGCAGCGTAACCCCACGTTGTCCCTTATCTTTTGTCAATATATCTAACACTAATTATTTCCAACTAAGCTGACTTATTTTATTAAAAACATCAAATAGCTTCGAGCGGAGCGAGAAACCAGAGCTTATTTCTTATTTCTTGCTACTTCTTAGGTAACCGTATAACGGTTACCTACTTATTCTCTTCCGCCCAGTTAGTAATATCATCATCAGTATTAAACTTACCATCCGGCCCGGCCGAGCTCAGATCATACGAATATTCATTATGCTGACCCGGCTGACGATAGTTATATTCATTACCCCATGGGTCTTTCGGGATCTCCATCTTCTTCAAATACGGAGCCTTCCAGCCTGTTGCATTCGACGGCTTCTCGATCAACGCCTTCAAACCTTCTGATGTCGTAGGGTACCGGTCATTATCCATCTCGAACATATCCAGCACAGAACCTATACGAGATATATCTACCGTTGCTCCGGTAACCTTCGCCTGTTCACCACGCCCGGCAAACTTCGGTACAATTAATGATGCTAAGGTTGCAATAATAACTAGTACCAGTAGCAGTTCGATTAGAGTAAAACCTTTTCTATCTGTTCTTCTATTTTTCATTATTTCCTCACAAATATCTTAAAACCATATATGATTATGTAATCTTAATTGTAAATCTTATTGAACGTATTCCTGCAAACTAAATATCGGCAGTAGCATACCAACTACTACTGTTCCGACTATAATTGCCATTGCAAATAACATTAGCGGTTCTGTCATGGACACTGCCATTTTCAGCTGCCTATCTAGTTCCTTTTCATGAAACTCTGAAACTCTCATTAGTTCCTTATCCAGCCTTCCGGTTTCCTCTGCTACCGCGATCATCTCTATAACCGCTCCCGGGAAAAACTCCCGACAGTCTGCCAGTGACGTGGCCAGCGACATTCCGCCTCGAACTTTTTTTATTGTGCCGTCAACCTTATCTGATAAAACTCGGTTACCTATCGATTCCTTGGCTACGATAAGAGTAGATACCAGCGGTACTCCAGAACCTGTTAAGGTGCCTAGCATCCGCGAAAATCTTACAAATGCAAATCGAGAGGTAAGCTTTCCAATAACAGGAGTTTTAAGGGTTAGTTTTTCAAATGCCAGTCTGCCTTCGTCCCGGCTCAGATAGTTCTTCACCGCCAGTATAAATATCGCCAATGCCCCCGCGATCAACAGCCAATAGCTCGTCACAAACTCACTTATCTTTACTATTGTTACCGTCAGCCCCGGCAACGTACCGCCGAAACTGTCAAATATATTTGAAAATCTCGGTACAAAATAGATCAGTAAAAACACCAGTATCGCACTGCATAGTACCGCCAGTGTCAGCGGGTAGAACATTGCCGACTTTACCTTGCCCATCAAATCCTGCTCTCGCGACCGAAACTCTGCGATCTGGGCCAGTACCAGGTCAAGGAACCCGCCCGTTTCGCCGGCCTGTACCATTGCAATATGCACCGGCGAAAATACCTTCGGCAGCTTACGCATCGAATCTGCCAGCGACATACCAGCCGATACATAATCGTGTACCATACTCCAGTATTTCTTACATGCCGGCTTCGACGTCTCTCTGACCAGTATATTCAATGCCTTACTCAATGGCACACCAGCCGTCAGTAGATTCGCCAATTCACGGGTAAAATTCTCTACATCATTTTTTGAGACCCGCCCAACTCGTACCGGCCGTGCTCCGTTATCTGCCTCTTTCAGCTCCAGCAGATCAAGCTCTAGCTCATAGATCATCTGGACGGCCTTTTCCTTATTCGCCGCCTCCAGTTCGCTGCTGGTAACATTACCCTGACCATCTATCGCCTTGTAGTTGAACCTCGTCATTTATTTCAGCTCCCTCTTGCCCGATGGGTGACTGTCATCTTTGGTAACTCTCATTAGCTCATCGATAGTACTTGTCCCGTTCTTTATATACCTGAACGCATCTTCACGCAAAAGCTTCATTCCGTCAAGGCGAGCCTGTTTCGCTATATCACGCGGAGTAGCATTCTGCAGCAGTAGGGTGCGAATATCTTCTGTTACCGCCATTAGCTCAAAGATACCTGCCCGGCCCCGATAGCCTGTTCCCTGACAGCTCTCACAGCCTTTGCCTCTATACAGTTTGCTATCGCCTATACTATCACCGAACATCTCCCTTGCCCGCTGTTGTTCTGCCGCTTCCAGCTCTTGCCTGCACTGTGGACAAAGTATCCTCACTAGTCTCTGGGCAATTACCGCCTCCAACGACGATGCCGCCAGATACGGCTCTATCCCCATATCCACCAGCCTCACCAGTGCCCCCGGTGCATCATTTGTATGCAGGGTAGAAAATACCAAATGACCGGTCAGTGATGCCTGAACCGCTATCTCTGCCGTCTCCAGATCTCGTATCTCACCTACCAATATCACGTCCGGGTCATGTCGCAATATCGAACGCAAACCACGGGCAAATGTCAACCCCGCCTTATTTGATACCTGGATCTGGTTAATTCCATTTAGCTGATATTCTATCGGATCTTCAATAGTTACTATCTTGCGGTTAATATCGTTGATATGGCTCAAAGCCGCATACAGGGTAGTGGTCTTACCGCTGCCGGTCGGTCCGGTAACTAATATTATTCCATGAGGCTTTTTCAATATCTCTTTGAAGTTGGCCACATCTTCTTCGCCCATACCTATATTTTCCGGCCCCAGCAGTACCGAGCTGCGATCTAATATACGCAATACCACCGCCTCGCCGTAGAGCATCGGGATTATCGATACACGCACATCTATTTCCCGACCTGATAATACCAGCTTTATCCTGCCGTCCTGAGGTACACGCTTCTCTGCTATGTCCAGATGACTCAATATCTTTATACGTGACACGATCGCCGGCTGAAACTGCTTGATCTCCGGCGGGATCGAAGCCGCCTGCAATACCCCGTCTATCCTGTACCTGACCTGTAATTCATGCTCAAATGGCTCAATATGTACGTCTGTCGCCCGCGACTCGATCGCCTCCGACAATATCTGGTTCACAAAGCGGATCATAGACGCTTCGCCCGCATCGTTCGACAGGTCATTCTCTTCGCCGTCCGACTGGCTTATATATTCTATGCCAGATTCCCGCGCCTCATCGAACATCGATTGAACAGTATCTGCTCCCAATCCCATTACTTCCTTGGTATAGCGGGCTATATCAACACTGCCCGCCAGGGCGATCTCAAACTCCTTACCGCTGCTTATCCGCAGTTCATCTATACCGCGACTGTCGAACGGATTGCTTATTATCGCATAGTTAATTCCGTCTTTGCGGTAGGGGATTATCTGCCTTTCCAGCAAGATACCAGCCGGGAACGATGAGATATATTTAATATCCTTTTCGAGCCCTTTTGGGTCTATCAGCGGGTAGTGGAGCTTCTCGGATATATACGCTAACGCATCTTGTTCCGGGATAGATTCAGAAAAGAGAAATGAATTCAATGAGCCGCTATTAACTGATCCCTGACTTAGCCAGGCGATACCCTTACTTTCCAGCAGCTCACGATTAGTTGATTCGTTGTTCATAACATCACAATATCATATTAGGGTTATGGCGGGGGTGTTAGTGGTATTTCCCTGACACTATAGGTTGTCTATATTTAAAATGCCATGAAAACACCTCTACAGGTGTTTGAAATATGTACGCTCTCCGCATAGTCTATTGTACCGGAGAGCGTACTATTGAACACTGATATTAGTCTAGCATGCCAAACATTACCAGTTTTGCTTCCTGTTTCAATGTGAGAACTTCTTTGAGTTCTTCCTGAGCCTTGATCAGGTCCTGACGTGCTTTTTCTTTAGCTGCACGTAGGGCGGTCAGCTTTTCTTTGATCGCTGATGCTTCTACCTTTTCAGCTTCCAGAACTGTATTTAGTGCTTCTGTTGCCTTCTGAACATCGCTCAGCTCTTCACCTTCTGGCTGACCTGGCCTGCCCATACCGCCGCCTTGACCCATTCTGCCGCGATTGCGAGCAAACATCATACGACCCATTCCGCCCATACCGTTTGTCTCACGGTTTAGTTCCATTACCTTGGTCAGACGAGGACCGGTTATTGTCCATTCTTCGTCTGATATCTCCAGCTGTTCCTTCATCATCTGGTACATTCTCTGCTGCATTGCTTCACGGTCAAAACCGCCCGGACCACCAGGGCCACCCTGGAAACCGCCGCCTCGCTGGCCACGACCCATACTCTGTGAATAGCTAAGTGTCGCTAATGCCGCCAGAAGAACAACCATTGCTGTAAAAATCGCCTTTTTCATTTTGTTTTATCTCCAAAAAAAGTTAATCATTCGTACTTACCACAAAATAATAAACGTTTTTTTACGCCCCCTTATTGCAGAAAATATATCTCTTTTTAATATTTTATTTTTTACAACCCCAAAATCTAAACCCCCACGTAGAGATAAGCCATACCTTCTCTACCCCTAAATCATTAATAATACAAACTTTAGAGCGTATTACCCATAAATATAATGATACGCAGTGACGCGTAGCATTAGCGGCTGTTCGCTTTACGCTAATATCTTAAAGCAGGCATAGCCTACGCTAAAAATTAGATAGTTTCGAGCTCAGCGAGAGACCAGAGCTTGTTACTTATTACTTATTACTTATTACTTATTACTTATTACCAAACAATTTATAATAAATATAAACATTCCCACCCAAACCACCATTTTGCCGGACAAAAAAAAAGAGCAGCCCATTACGAGCTGCTCTCTTTATATATCGAAAATATAAATTCCGACATTCAGGAAAAAGTCTAAGTTAAACTTAGAAGCTTCTTCTGCCGCCGCCGTTTCCACGACCGCCGCCGAATCCACCGCGACCACCACCGCCGCCACTGCGACGATTTTCCTGTGGCTTAGCTTCGTTCACGCGAATTGCGCGACCGCCACAATCCTGGCCGTTTAGACCATCGATTGCTGCCTGTGCTTCGTCATCAGATGACATTTCTACAAAGCCAAAGCCTTTGCTTCTGCCGGTTTCACGATCAGAAATGATATTTGCACTTTCAACAGTACCAAATTCGCCGAACCATGACTGGAGGTCACTCTGTACAGCATCATAACTCAAATTACCAACATACAACTTTTTACCCATAATAATATCTCCATTAGGGGTGTTTTAACCTTTTTTTTACTTTCCAGGTCAGTTCGAAAGAGCAAGAACAATTTGCCAGATCACCAGGTTTTTACGATATAGAGAAATTTTTGCTATTTCGAACACCCGGTTTTATATTTTATTAATTTAAAATCGAATTTTATTAGAGCTTCAAAAGTGTTTTTCGCGCATAGCCATATGCCTAAATACACCTTTGTGTTCTTAAAGAGATTTCTGATATTCTTCCCTGAGCTGATTGAACAGGGTTTCGACCGAAACTACTTCTTTACATTTAAATGCATTTGACCCTGCAAAGGCAAACGCGTCCTGCAAATTACCCTTTGAGGCCTGATGCAGTACTTCCGCTATACAGTATGGCGCCTGCTTGAAATTACAGCTGCGCAAACACTGATATTTGCATTTGAACGGCAATCTCTCGCCGCTATTAATCCTTTTTACAAAGCCATTATTGATAACCTTACCTGGTAAACCTACCGGGCTCTTTATCAATGCTATATCATCTTCGCCGGCATCTATATACATCTGCTTAAACGCCGGATCTACGTCGCACTCATCTGTACATACAAACCTGGTCGCCATCTGCACTCCAGAAGCACCAAGCTTGAGAATTCCGGCTATATCGGCTCCGTCAAATATTCCGCCTGCTGCGATCACTGGGATCGGGCTTTCATATTTGTTCGCTACCGGGATAACCTCTTCTATTATCTCTTCCAGACTCTTGGTCTTATCTGTCATGATATCGTCAAAATCATACCCCAAATGACCGCCGGCCTTAGGACCTTCTACGATCACCGCATCTGGAAGCT
Source organism: Sedimentisphaerales bacterium (assembly GCA_963667715.1). Lineage (GTDB taxonomy): Bacteria > Planctomycetota > Phycisphaerae > Sedimentisphaerales > SM23-30 > JAFGDI01. The sequence continues at coordinate 1,902,955 of OY763926.1, forward strand.
TATTATAGTCCTTCTTCCATTTCTTACATATCACGGATAATGCTCGACCGGAAGAGACTATCGGAATCAACTTTATATCGCTATCGCCGGTTAACTGCGGCAGATTCAATGGCAAACCAGCTCCCGATATGATTACATCGGCTTTTTCTTCTACCGCTGTCCTCACCAGGGAATCATAGTCCGCTAGGGCGACCATTATATTGATCCCTATTATTCCTTTTGTTAAAGAACGTGCTTTGCGAATCTCTTCGATCAGCTGAACCTTATTCAGCTCCGAATACTTCGCCTTCGGATCTTCGGACATACCGCCAATACCGGCTGTAGCTATTACTCCTACACCGCCTTGATTGGCTACTGCACTGGCCAGGCCGGCCAATGATATTCTTACACCCATGCCACCTTGTATTATCGGTGGATTGATCTTCAAATTGCCTATAGTTAAAGTTGGAAAATCTGGCATCTAATTATCTTAATTCGCTTGATTATATACTATCTGGTTCAATTTACTAGCTGGGGAAATAATTTAGGTCCAAAAGCGAATGTTGTAGTTCTGCCTTATTTTCCGCAACTCAATTTCCTATTATTTTCCGCTTTTTTGCAGAAAATAGAAAATTTCTTTTTTAATTTTATCTTCACCACTATACTTTCATATTCAATTAACTACTATTGTAACCGAATTTTCTATTGATGTAACAGAATTACGGATAAGCAGTTAGGTACGGTGGTAAATCTTGCTGTATGTAGCCTCTCATCTAAATTTTCAATCTGTTAATTCTAATTATACCGTTTCTTAAACTTAAGTCAATATCATCGTTGCGCTTTTTTTCTACTCTTCTGACATTTGCAAAAAACTTGACCTTTTTACGCGTTATGTTATACTGTCTCGCTTGTGATTGTATAGTAGAAAGTGTTACTCGCTTTAGCAAACTATTTTTTTTAATCCACTTGAAATAAAAGGTTTAAGATGAATTCTTGTGTAGTTGGCCTTCAATGGGGTGATGAAGGTAAAGGAAAGATTGTTGATATCCTCGGTGAAACTGCTGATCTTGTTGTTCGTTACAGTGGTGGTGCTAATGCCGGACATACCGTTATGCGTAATAAAAACGAAGATTCTTTTGCTCTTCACCTTATGCCTAGCGGAATTCTCAGGGAAAACACCCAGTGCCTTATCACTAACGGCGTAGTTCTAGATGCTGAAACCCTTATCGGTGAGATTAAAGGCCTTCAGGCCCGTGGAATTGATCCTATGCCTAACCTGCTTATCTCTTGCAGGGCTCACCTGGTTATGCCTTATCACAAAAAACAGGATATTCTCAGCGAAGCCGCTCTCGGCAAGAAAAAGATCGGTACTACTGCTCGCGGTATTGGCCCTTGCTATGGCGATAAAGTAGCCAGATCGACCGCTCTCAGAGCTGCTGACCTGCTAAATCTCGACGTTATGGCTGAAAAACTCAAAAATATCATCGAACTTAAGAATAAAATGTTCGCTGCCGTTTGGGGCGATAATGAACCACTCGAATTTGAACCTATTTTCGAGCAGTGTAAAGTTTGGGCCGCTGAACTTGGTAATATTATTACTGATACTACCGCGGTTCTGCACAAGGCCTGGAAAGAAAATAAAAATATCCTCTTCGAAGGTGCTCAGGGTACTATGCTTGACCTGGACCACGGTACTTTCCCGTTTGTTACCTCTAGTAACGCCAGTGCTGTTGGCCTCTCGGCCGCTACCGGCGTACCGGCAAAGGCCGTTGACCGCTGGATCGGTGTCGCTAAAGCTTATAGCACCAGAGTAGGGGCTGGACCGTTCCCTAGCGAACAGGACAACGAAACTGGTGATTATATCCGTGAAAAGGGACATGAGTTCGGTACTACTACCGGTCGTCCTCGCCGTTGCGGTTGGTTTGACGCGGTTGCTGTCAAATACGCTATCGAGATCGGTGGCATAAACGAAATCACTCTACAGCACGTTGACACTCTCAGCGGGCTAAAAGAGCTAAAGATATGTACCAGCTACACCATCGACGGCCAGAACGTAGATTTCTTCCCTGCTGAAGCTGAAGACCTTGAAAAGGTAGAGTGTGTTTACGAAACTCTACCTGGCTTTGAAGCTAATCTCCGTGATGTAACCGATTACGACCAGCTCCCAGTTGAGGCTAAAAACTACATTAAACGCCTCTCTGAACTGCTCGAAACCCCGATCTCTATGATCGGCGTCGGACCTGGCCGCGAACAGACCCTGACTGTAAAGTAAGTAGCACGAGTCCCGAAGCACATCGGGACTTGTGATTTATAATGCAACATAGCATATAAAATAACAGTCGATAAAAACAACCAATTGCTACCTCTATATACTATATTATAGAGGTAGCAATTTATTAAATATAGTTATTATTCACATTTGCTTCGCTTTAAAATAGCGTCCGCCTGGGCGGACACCTGAGCTTGTTACTTGTTACTAATCAGTGTGCCCTAAAGCTCTGCTTTACGATTAAAGCTAACACTGTGAACACTTATATAAATAAATACCCAGACAATCGCATTGTCTTGCATTTCAGGAACAGAACCCATGACCGAAGCTAACGAAAACCTGCATCCGCTGATTGGTATTCCTTACGAAAAGATCCCTCGTCATATCGCGATTATTATGGACGGTAACGGCCGCTGGGCACAGGCTCAGGGCAAACCTCGTCTCGAAGGTCACGCCACCGGCAGTACCTCGGTACGTCGTACTATCGTCGATTGTGCCGATCTGGGTATTGACGCTCTTACCCTCTATTCTTTTAGTACCGAGAACTGGCGTCGCCCTAAAGAGGAGATTGCCGGCCTTATGCAGCTTTATGCTAAGTATCTCGTTGAAGAGCGGCCTACTATTATGAGCAAGAACATCAGGGTTCGTCACGTTGGCCTTGAAGATAATCTACCCGATTTCGTTCTCAAAGAGCTTCACGAGACTATCGAGCTCAGTAAAAACAATACCGGCATGACTTTCTGCCTGGCCCTGAACTATTCCGGCCGTGCAGAACTTACCCACGCCTTTCAGGGGATCGCTAAAAAGGTTGCTTCTGGCGAATTGGCTCCTGCCGATATCACCGAAGAACTTATCAGTGACAGCCTCGACACTGGCGGCTTACCGGACCCGGACCTGCTTATCCGCACCTCCGGCGAAATGCGTATCAGTAACTACCTCCTATGGCAGATCGCCTACGCTGAGTTCTACGTAACTGATATCCACTGGCCAGACTTCGACACCAAAGCTCTACACGAAGCTATTATAGCCTTCTCAAAAAGAAACCGCAGATTCGGCGGCCTAAATAAATAACTCAAACTGACCATAGGCCAACTTGAGTTAACCTTTTACTTTTAACCTTTTTACCTTTTACTAAATTACAATGGACGCAAAACACGCAAAAAGACTTACCTTTGGTACTCTCCTTTCCGCTGCTTTAGTTGGCGGCTTGATCTATGAAGGGATCTTCAGCTCTAAACATATGGAAATGGGCATCAGCGGCTTTTTGCTTGCTATTGTCATTATGATCATCGGAATTTTCAGTATCTTTGAATTCAGAAAGTTCGCCGCCGGCAGGGGGGTAAAGGTTTTCGCCTTTGCCGCTATTCTACCTTTTATCTGCCTGATCTTATTACCCTTCCATCGTATAAATCCAGCACCCCAGATTTCGCTCGGCCTCATCGTTATGCTATGCTTCCTCCTGGCCAGTTTCCAGCAAATGCTCAAATTCGCTTATCAGGGTGCTATCGCAAATATCGCTACAACCGTTTTCACCTTTATTTATCTTGGTTTCGGCGGTTATTTCCTGCTCCAGCTCCGGCTCATGGACCAGTACGCCTCCGACCTCGCCGGCCAGTCTGGTTTCATTATTACTTTCCTCGCAGTCGTAAAGGGTACCGATATCGGCGCCTATCTCGTCGGTCGTACCTTCGGGAAACATAAGATTATACCTTCTATCAGCCCCGGCAAAAGCTGGGAAGGGCTCGTAGGAGGCTTTATCTTCTCCGCTGCCATCGCCGCTGGTCTGGGCCATTATCTTTTCGACCTTATCACTGTAAATCAGGCTATCGCCTTTGGCCTTATTCTTTGCGTCTACGGCCAATTCGGCGACCTTGTTGAGAGCACTTTCAAACGCGACGCTGGCCTAAAAGACTCCGCCAGCCTCATACCAGAGTTCGGCGGTTTCCTCGACCTTATCGATTCTCCTTTTTTCGCCGCACCACTCGGCTGGGTACTATTCACCGGCATGACAATAAGCTGGGAAAAACTTCTGGTCTGACCAAAACTTGTTTATTACGACATATTACTCTTGGTTGCGGGGCAATTGATATGCAGTTAAAAAGAATATCTGTTTTAACTCTATACCTGTTGAGCTTGTTCTGTAGTTCCGGCATTGCCGCTGACACAGACTCTACCAAATCCCCAACAGCCAATACCGCACCCTCCAGCACTTTTTTCGTGGGTGCTGACCTTTCCCTTTTACAGTATATACAGGATCACAGTATCGAATTTCGACAGAATGATTCGGTTATCGACCCACTACAGATTTTCCATGACAATGGTTGTAATATAGTGCGTCTCCGGCTATTCGTCGCCCCGGATAATACCGCCGGCCAGGTCAATACTCTCCCATATACCATAAAGCTTGCCAAGCGTGTCAAACAGGCTAATATGGCTTTTATGCTCGATTTACACTATTCTGATAAATGGGCAGACCCTGCCCACCAGCAAATTCCCGCAAAGTGGCAGTCGCTCTCACCTGACAACCTTACCGACGAAATTGCCAAATATACCACTAGTGTATTAGCCGCCTTCGATCATGAAAACTGTTATCCCCAGATAGTTGCTGTTGGTAATGAAATAACCAATGGCATGCTCTGGCCCGCCGCCGGTCCACTTAAAAGTGATAAAGATTGGGACTTTTTCGCCTCTATTCTCAATATCGCCCTGAAAGCCGTTAGGGATTATCCCGCATCTTCTACTACCCGGACCATGATTCATATCGACTGTGGCGGTGATAAAGATCGATCACTTTGGTTCTTCAATAACCTTAAAAAACGCAATGTCGATTTCGATCTGATCGGCCTTTCATACTATCCCTTCTGGCATGGTACTCTTAGCTCATTACAGACCAATATGACCTCTCTTGCCGATACTTTCCATAAAGATATTATGATAGTAGAAACCGCTTATAACTGCAGGGGCCCAAAGGACACCACGCTGGAATTCCCCGAAACCCTTCAGGGCCAAAAAGACTTCCTGACCGCTCTCATTAAAATCGTAAGATCAGCCCCCAACAATTCCGGCAGAGGCGTTATATACTGGGCTCCGGAATGGATCGCCGGCAATAAATGGAACGATACCAACTGGAACTATTCTCTGGAATCCAGAGCCCTATTCGAAAACGACACAACCCCACGCCCAGCCCTAAAAGCCCTAACCCCCAACCCCAGCGCAAGAGTTCCCGATTAATCGGATTCTTTAGTCTTCTACCTTACTTTCCAACCAAACCTATAAACTCCTTAACACTTTACTCCGCCAACCATCTCATTAACTTTTTAAATCTTCTCTTCTTCCTCTTAGCCTAAATATCCTTGCATCCTAGCAATAAATTCTTCTTCTTATCCTCTTCAATCAATCCTATCATCATCTAATCCCTGCAAAAAAATATCATAATGCCAACATCTCACCCCAACCCTCCAATCGCCAACCAAATCTTTGCGACTTCGCGTCTTTGCGTTAAAATCTTAATTCTCTTCTTACATAAAACTATTGGTTGCAGCTCGACCGCCCTAAGTAAATTGATCAATCAGCAGTTTGCCCCAGCAAACACAAATATAAAGATCAGTGGATGAAAACTCAGAGTTTCACCTGAATTAACCATCAGGTCTAAAACTGGATTTTAAATTATTATTTACTATTTATAGAAATCCCCTTCACTTCTGCATATCATCTAATATAGCCTTTTATAACTGCCGTTGGGGATGCCTGCTGGGTTTTCTAACGCCTTGCCCCTGACCTCTCGTACCTTTTTAACAAATGAGGTGACACATGTTCTTTATTAAAAGATCTTCTATTATTGTATTGTCAATTTTACTTTTCACTACTGCTTTATGTGCCAATCCTACCAAACCCGTTATCGATGGCGGCTCAAACCCGATAAAAGGCTGGTCTCGTGACGGTAACGGCAAAATAAAGATAAACGTCTGGCTCGATAGCTTAAACGCCGAACAGAAAAGGGTGTTCAAACTCGCTATGGACCAGTGGATAAACTGGAAAACGGCCGATACTTCTCTCTCAGAATCAAACTACGGCAAGAAAAATAAAGATGTTATGACCGGCGAAGACCAGGCCCCAGGCCAATCAGGAAGAAACCTCTCCGGTACAGACGTTAACGGCATGGAACAGCTTTACAAAGATACCTCGATCGAGGTGTCTTATGTCAATACTGAAGCTGAGTCAAACTATAAGGTTTACCTCACAAATGAAACTTCTTTCGGTGACGGCAGATGGTTTGAAACTACAGGCGACGATTATATCGATAGGGGGCAGGTACAGATTGTCAAAGATCTGCCACCCGGATATTCTTGGTACTATGTAAAAGACTCTGACGGTGACGGTAAAATAACAAATAAAGACACCGACGGCACACAGCTTATCAGCCACTACGGCTCAAAATACGACTACTACTCTCTGGTAAAACATGAGATCGGACACACACTAGGCTTCCTACATTCTGAAATTGTACCAGCTCCCTCAGCCATGTTCCTGGCCCTGATCGGTACACTCGCCGCATCAAAAATAAGAAAACACCCATAAGTAGCACAAGTTACGAAGCACATCGGGACTTGTGATTCGTAGTATAACTTTGCCAACCAACCTCTACTAGCAAGAGTTCCCGATTAATCGGGTTCTTTAGTCTTCTACCTTACTTTCCAACCAAACCTCAAACATCCAAACACCAAACATCGCCAACCATCTCTTTGCGACTTAGCGTCTTTGCGTCAAATTCTTTCTTCTTCTTCTCACTTTGCACTCTGTACTTTGCACTTCTCACTTACGACTAATCAATCAACAACTCTTCCGCTATCACCGCTATCTTAGCCGTCAAAGCATCAAACCTGTTCCCCAGATATCCACTCGCCGCCAATGCCGGTATCGCAACCGCCATACCCCATAGCGTTGTCACCAGTGCATTAGATATACCACCCGCCAGATCAGGCGGCTGCGGCCGACCGCCAGCTTCGACGATCCCGTTAAACGCCTGGATCATACCCCAGACCGTTCCGAACAATCCGATCATAGGTGCTATATTACCGATTATATTCAGCCATTCCAGCTTCCGGAAAAACTCTCCTCGTTCATCTTCGATTATCTCCACCATCGCATTTTCCATCGCATCATGGCTGATCGTACGCTCATTCAGACCTGCCCGCAGCACTCGCGACAGTACACAGTTATTATTCTTTAGTAGCTCCAGGCAGCTATGATGATTCTTATGCTTAAGATGTTCTCGCACATCTTTTATCAGCGACTGACTATAGAATCTGCCCGTACGGATATTTATCCCGATCTGGATTATCAGGTGCATTGTTATTATACTCAATCCCAGCAGCGGCCAGATCAGCCAGCCACCTGCAAAGAAAAACTTATCCAGATTACTACTAGCCGTCTCACCAGCAAAAGCACTAGACACCGCCAGCAAAGCAATAACAACAACATTTCTACCAATTCTCATATAATAATTCTTCCAATACCCAAATCGAATTCATAATTCCAATTTAATTATTTTAATCTACACCTAAAACCAACTACCCCCAGCGCAAGAGTTCCCGATTAATCGGGTTCTCAAGTCCTCTTCCTTATTTTCCAATCATATAAATAAACTCTCTAGCGCCGAACCCCGCCAACCATCTCCTATACTCTTTAAATCTTATCTTCGTCCTCTTATCCTAAATATCCTTGCATCCTTGCAATAAATTCTTTTTCTTATCCTCTTCAATCAATCCTACCATCCTCAAATCCCTGCAAAAGCATATTCATAATGCCATCATCTCACCCCAACCCCCAATCGCCAACCATCTCTTTGCGACTTCGCGCCTTTGCGTTAAAACTCTTAATCCTCTTCTTACATTTTCTTCTTTAATCAGCCTCGTCCGCAGGGCGAAACCAGAGCTTATTTCTTTTTTCTTATTTCTTATTTCTCGCCTTAAACTATTACCCATTCCCTATCATCGCCAGAAACGCCTGTTGCAGATTATCTGTACCGGTCTTCTCATACAATTCCGGCCGCGTCCCGATCGTCATCAGGCTCCCGTTATATATCAGCCCGATACGGTCACAGAGCGACTCTGCTTCTGTCATATAGTGTGTCGAGAATATCACCGCACGACCCTGGCTCCGTGTATTGCGGATAAAGTCCAGGATCGCCTGGCTACTCATTATATCCAGTCCCAATGTCGGCTCATCCAATATCAATATCTGCGGATCGTGGATTATCACTCGTGCGATACTCGTCCGCTGCATCTGACCAGTCGAAAAGCTCTCGCACCGACGATCGATAAACTCGCTCATATCAAGCATCTCAACTACCTCGTCGATCCGCTCCTTTATCAGCTGCTCCGGCATATTATTCAATCGACCGAAAAAAATCAAAACCTCTCGCGCCGACATCCGCTTATATAGCCGCGTATTACCAGAGAGAAACCCGATCTTCGCTCGGATCGCCTCAGGCTCATCGCGACTATCAACTCCGTCAACTATACAGCTGCCGCTATCAGGTGCTATTATCCCAGCCAACATACGCAGCAGGGTAGTCTTACCCGCACCATTAGGCCCAAGCAGCCCGAATATCTCACCCGGCTCTATACCAAATGACACATCCTGCACCGCACGAACCTCACGACCGCCAGCATGGTGAAATGTCTTACTTATATTCTGTATCTCGATCATATCACACTTCTTTACCTACAAACTTCTGCACCTGTTCACTTTTTCACATCTGCACTTCTGCACTTTCCGCACTTTCCTCACATTCCCAGCTCTTCTGTTATAGAATCGATCAACGGCTTAAACGTCGCCTTATCCATTCCAAACTTCAAGCCGGCCGCCGTGAACAGATCGCTCAACCCGCGACTACCGCCGCACGCCAGTGCATGTTTATAATTCTCTAACGCAGCCGCCGGATCTTTTATCGCCTGATTCCATATACCAAGCGCACCCAGCTGTGCAATTCCATATTCCATATAGTACATCGGGTACAGGAAGATATGCAGCTGCTTATGCCATTCATATTTCTTCTCTTCTTCCAGACCGCTATAGTCCATCATATCGGTTATATCAAACCGGCTGCGAACCTGCTGCCATAGCTCGTGACGACCTGCCATATCCAGCTCCGGCTGCTCATACAGCTCATGCTGATAACAGTCTACTGTCGCTATCCAGCCCAGCAGCTCAAGGATACGCTCCATATGTTCGGTTCTGGCCCGTTTTGCGTCCGCTTCAGTATAAAACTCTCCCAGATGCGGATACGCCAGCAGCTCCATCGACATCGACGCTACTTCACAAAACTCCATCGGAGCATGACGATAGCTGTATGGGTTCAGTTCGCGAGCAGCAAACATATGGAATGCATGACCGCCTTCGTGTAGTAGGGTGGTCAGGTCATTATGCGTACCTACTGCATTCATAAAGATAAATGGCTTACGTGCCTCACTCATCGTCGCCTGATATCCGCCCGGCGCCTTTGCCTTGCGACTTGCCAGGTCCAGTAGCCCGTCTTCCTTCATCGAACAAAACTGCTTACCCAACTCCGGGTCGATCTTAGCAAAGATTCGCTCACAGCCATTGATCAGCTCAGAGACCTCTTCAAATGGCTTCAACGGCTCTCTGCCCAGCTGATCACAGCTCAGATCCCACGGACGAAGCTTCTCAAGCTTCAGGTCACTGCACCGTTTCGCATAGATCTTAGCCACTAACGGCTTAACCAGCGTTTCTACCGCTTCATGAAATTCCCGACAGTTATTCGGGCTATAGTCTGTTCTATACCATTGCTTAAATCTGAAATCCCGATAGTTTTCAAATTCGCAGTTATTTGCGATCTTCTTACGTACATTATACAGCTTATCAAATAGCTCATCCAGCTTATCAGATACCGTCAGACGACACTGTGCCGTTGCCCGCCAGGCTCGCTCTCTAAGGTCTCTATCATTCTCCAGTAGATAGCGTCCCATTTGCGGCAGGGTACGCTCCTGACCTTCAAACTCTACAGCCAACGCACCTGTTACCGCCTGATATTCCTGACACAGCAGGGCCTCCTCGGTACTCAAAGGCACATTATCCGCACGATACAGCTCTATATCCGTTCTCAAATGCTCATCGTGCAGCTTATAATGACCGTATGTGTCTGGATATTGCTCTCTGGCTGCCGTATATTTCCGGTCCAGCTCATCCTCCAGCGGCTTCATTACCGGCTCGATCTGCTCTACAAAGTTCTTAAACGCCTCTGTACGATCCGGATCATCTGTCTTACAGGTCATCTGAACATGCAGTAGCGAGCCAACCTGACCAAGTGCCGCAGCCAGCTCTGAGCGATTCAGGAGAAAACGCTCCAGATCATCTGACGACCCGATTTCCTTCTCTAATAGCCGACGATACAGCTCTTTTACCATATCGACACTAGTCAGATCACAACACGCTGGCACAAACTGCCTGCCAACATAAGGTGTTAGCTTACTTGTATCCGGTCCGCATATTTCACTACTCATATCAGATTCTTCCTTCTTATCCAAAATCCAAAATCCTAATTTCTAAATCCTAACTTCTAAATTCTGTCCCGATATAAAAATAGGACTAATTTCTATTTCTTAGCAATAACTGCCCGTAAATAAAAGTTGGCATCTATACCCAAATAGCGATACTCGCTCCGCTTCAAAATAGTATCCGCCATAGGCGGAAACCTGTGCTTATTTCTTTTTTCTTGTTACTTATTACTAAACAAACTAAATCACAGCATACTTTGCTATTCATATATACAATTGCTAATAATCAATTTTATGGTTCGATAACATCTGATTATCCCCAATTACATCGCTCTGTCAATTGTAAATATCGCTCATATAGCCACTTGCCTTCACTCTGTTACTATTTGCCAGTTTTTAGTGCTATTCTATCATCATTTCACCCTTAAAACCTGATTCTATAATCATATATGATTAAAAGTAGGGGATTACCCTTAGTTTACTATAGTGCAACTTAGCAACTTTACCTGACTTTACTTTTATCTCTTTTTCTATCTTAACAAACCCCTCTTTTATTGCCATTTATTCAAGTTTTTACCGTTCTGGATTGATAATAGGTATATATGTTATTTAACCCTGACAAACGAGACAATTTTCTACATATATCCAGCTTCCAGCGGGATATTCTTCTGGATTACCAGGAGTTTTTCAGAGACTTTGAGGTATATCGCCAGATTGCCGTCGCTCTTAAAGGTGACGACGGCTATAAGGTCCTTATGAGCTTTCTAGACCTCGAAGAACTCGAAGCGGTTTCCATCGACATTATCCAGCAGACAGACGACCATGAGATCGCACTTGCTATGGACAATCTCGTTGACCTTATATGGCGTTTGGAACAAAAGATCTGCCCGGAGATCGAGTTTGACGAAGTTGCGCTCGACGCCGCCGTGAATGCGAAATATCGTAACGAAAGGGGGATAGAGTCGGATAAATCGACTATAAATTGGAAACCTGCCCCTTTCTATCCCGATACCGACAGTGAGACTATTTATACTTTCCTCGTCGAGCTCTCTCCTGAGATCTGGCGTCGGATCGCTATCAAAGCCGATTCTACTCTGTTAGAATTCCACGAAGCTATTTTTATCGCTTTCGACCGATACGACCAGCATATGTTCTCTTTCTTTATGCCGGTTGCCGATATCGAAGTACCAGGTCTTTCCAGCATAATTCGCGAATCCGTCGAGTTCACTCACCCATCATGCTATCAATATTCACCCGACGGCACACAACTATACGACTGCTCAAATATTAGACTTTCACAGCTCGGACTTTCCCCAAAAAAGAAATGGTGGTATCTCTTCGATTTCGGCGACGAATGGCTACATAAGATCACGACCCTCTCCGTCTCCGATAAACCAGAACAAACCAGATCATACCCCGCCATAATAGAACTCTACGGCGAATCACCAAACCAATACCCCGTATAACTAAGTAACACAAGCGTCCTCGCTTGTAATCCTTAATATTATATCGCAAAATCTAAAATGATTTATGAAATAAAAGTTAAACAATACTTTTGACTTTCTCGTCTAAACAACACACCCAAATATCCCGACCCCACGTAGAGACAAGGCTCCCTTATCTCATAAATCCATTCCCATCCAACCTTCAACACCCCATCCACCAACCAAATCCCTTGCGTTAAACTCTTCTTCTTTCCTGATCCTCCCAATCCTAAAATCCGATCAATAACAACCATTCCAGTCAGTTTATTCAGAAAATAACGGTTATCACACCCCCATCTACCATAAAGATAGCCCAAAAACTCCATTTTTAATACGATTTCACCCGATATAATGTTATAATAACTCTAATATCAGTCACTTGGGCGAAATATTACGCCATATATAAATAATACGCCCGTCCATGCGGACACCAAATATTGTTACCTTTTACTAACATGAGCTTTAGCTCTTATCAATCGAAAGTGGTTAATGATGTATATTACTATCTTAAAGAAAAATAATATTGTTAGTCTGTTATTCTTATTAGCTCTATCAGTCTCAGCTGCCGTAGCCGGAGCCGCTGCCATCGACGTTACCGTTTCGCCCGCCTCTGAGAATATCTTCGAATATTCCTTCCAGCTAACCAATTCTTCTGACAGCACCGCCACTATCGATAAATGGTATTTACCCATCGTCTCCGAGCCCGAGACTGCTATCACGATCGACGATATCGTAGCACCAAAATACTGGGACATATCCTTCCAGGACTTTTCCCAGACTACCTGGAGCTATCAGAACAATACCGATTCTAATATGCAGCAGTTCAATACCCCATATCAGATTATCTCCTTCACTTTCGACGAACAGCAGCGTCAGCTTCGCGAAACGGCTATAAACAATACTTTACCCCAAAGTTATATTAAATATCAAACCACCATGTCCAGCTATCAAAATTTGCTAGAAACTTATTCCAATCTAAGACAGCCGATACATCCGCTATTACAGCAGGAATATCAAAATCAGTTCGATCAGTACGAACAGGAGCTTGCCGCCCAGCTATTGCAAATACAGCGACTTAATGATGAACTTGAATACCTCACTGCAAACGTCGACGGCATAAACCCCGGCTATCAGGCCAACTTCACCATCACCGCAGCTCTTTATCCTGGCCAGGGCCCGGTCGCCATTTTCAACGGCTCCGACGAAAACTACTTACATACTCAAGTTCCTGTCTCTGTACCAGAACCGCTGAGCTTCTCACTCATGCTATCCGCCGGCATAATCCTCACCAGACGCCAGTAGAGACGCAAGATCTTGCGTCTCCTAGGTAGCACAAGCATCCTTGCTTGTGATTCTTAACATTACATTGCAAAATGTAAAAAGAATTATAGAATGAAAGTTATACAAAAAATTGACTTTCTCCTTTGGGCAGCATGCCCAAGCATCGGGACTTGTGATTAACATTATATCGCAAAATATGATAAATAACATGATACAAAAGTTACACATTATATAAACATTCTCTTTAAAGCAACTTACCCTCAAACCGACCAATCCAGTCAGTTTGAAATTATTACGAGCCTTACCATATGAAAGCTATTCAAATAATATTTACGCTAGCCTGTACTACCCTGGCTTTTTGCTCTGGCTGTTCTAACCCCAACGCAGACTCCATCTATTCTGCACCACCCAACGCTCCATACACCGCCCAGCACGTAACAGTTCCAACACCCGCCAGCCATACACTCGCCGGCACACTTACTCTCCCGAATTCTGCCAGCCATTCCCAGCCTGTAGCCGCCATTGTCACTATCACCGGCTCCGGCCCGCAGGATCGTGACGAATATCTCGGCCTCGGCAATTTCAGACCGTATCGACAGATTGCCGACACTCTCGGCAATGCCAATATCGCTGTATTGCGAATGGACGATCGTGGCACCGGCTCTTCCTCCGGCACATTCAAAGGTGCGACCAGTGCCGATTTCGCTAACGATATTCGTGCCGGACTCGCTTATCTACGCACCCGTCCCGAAATAGACCCCAACCGACTCGGACTTATCGGCCATAGCGAAGGGGCGGTTATCGCTCCTATGGTTGCCCTCGCCGAGCCAGATCTAAAGGCCATTGTCTTACTCGCCGGCGTAGCTGACCCGCCGCGTTCCGCTCTCCATTTCCAGATCAAAAACATCTACGAACACGATACATCTCTTTCTCCAGCCCAGCGAGAAGCTCTCATTCGCGATATCCCCGCCAAGATCGACGCTATGATGGCCGCCGACCCCTGGATGGACTTCTTCCTGAAGTACGACCCATCCGCGACCATGCGAAAGATAAAGACTCCGGTCCTCATCCTCACCGGCTCTCGCGACCAGCAGGCCTCACCAGATCAGGTCGCCTTACAGCAGCAAGCCTTCAAAGCCGCCGGCAACCCCGACGTCACCGCTCTCATTCTACCAGACCTGAACCACCTTTTCGTACACGACCTCGACGGCTTCCCCCAAAACTACGAAAAACTACCAAAACCAATATACATCCCACAACAACCACTTTCACTAATAAAAAACTGGCTAACCCAACACCTAAAATAATATCTCTAACCCAAACAGAATCCACCATCCTCCAACACCGCCATAAACCTACCGTTCCCCGCGAAGCTTTAAGAGTACAAGCTTCAGCTTGATTATTGGTATAACTTCGCCATCATCTCAACACAAATCCAACAATATTCCGCCCCCACGTAGAGACGCAATACATTGCGTCTCCCCTAAGCTTCATAGTAAAAAAAACTTCGCACTTCGCACTTCGCACTTCGCGCATCTGCACTTTTTCACCTCTACACCTCTGCACTTCCCCCACACTTCCCAATTATCATTTGTATCACCACCCATAATATGCTATCATAAAACATGTTAGCAAAGAACCGCTCAGGTTCTGCGATTGAGTTTGTATTGATAAAGCCTTAGCTTCTAATGTTTTATCGCTTTGTTTTGTTGGGCTTTTCTATTCATAGAATTGTTTATTATTTAGCATTTTAAATACAATAGTATCGTTCAATAACGAAAAAAGTGGGTGTCTTATGAAAAAAATATTATTATTTACGTGCCTATTCTCTTTGCTCTCTAATATCTCATTTGCCTTCGACGGCGACCTCGGTCTGACCACCCAACCGCTCACCGATGGCTCAAGCATATATCCTTGGCTCATCGAAGACAAAGCCGATTTCGATTCTTTCTGCTCCGACCCATCAAAATGGTCTTCCGGCACATATACTGACCTAAACTGCGATCTTTCGCTTACCGATGATCTCACTTACCTTCACGCACCAATAGCCTTCGACACCGACCATTCAAATGTCGACTTCGACGGTACCCCATATAACGGGATCTTCAACGGTAACAGTCACACCGTTACTGGCTTAACTATCCTGGCCGGTGATAAACATTATCTCGGCCTTTTCGGACATATCGGTCCCGACGGCCAGGTCTTCTCACTAAATATGGATACCCCGATCATCCAGGGCTTCACCAGAGTTGGTGCCATTGCAGGCTGCAATTCTGGGCTTATCTCCAATTGTTCTGCCACTGGCGACCTTGCCGTAGCTAGCGTATTCCTCGGCGGGCTCGTCGGCGACAATCAGCCCTCCGGCTCAATTATCCAATCTTCCAGCTCATGCACCCTTACCGGCCCAACCAGGGTCGGTGGCCTATGCGGTCGAAATTTTGGCTCCATTTCCCAATCCTATAGCAACAGCAACATTAACGCTACCGCTTACGTCGGAGGTTTCTGCGGTATCAACATGGGAATTATTGATACCTGCTACAGTCTGGGCTCCGCCTACGCCAGTGAAAGTGTCGGCGGCTTTTGTGGCTATTATAACGATGGCTGTATTACTCAATGCTATTCCGCTACCGCTGTCTCAGTCGCCCACGACGGCATTATTGGCGGTATGTTTGGCGTCAGTGATTCTAATTGCTTTGAACCTCGCTGCTTCTGGGATATATCAATACAAGATCAGACCCTTACTCTCGATTATGTTGGCGATTATATTAATCTGGGATCTACTTCTATTCCTAGGGCCTTAACTTCTGAACAAATGCAATCGCCCATATATTTTCTTAATAATGGCTGGGACCCGGGTAGCTGGATTATCTCCGAAAATGATTTCCCACATCTCGCCTGGGAGCCGGTTACCGGCGACCTGCTCGGCAAAAACAATATGGCCGGTTCCGGTACCAAAGCCGACCCATGGCAAATTGCTACTCCTGAAGACCTCGTATTAATGGGTAGTAACCCCATATTTTTCGACGATAACTTTGTACTTGTTAACGATATCGACCTTGCCGGCTACTCCTTTGACAGATCAGTTATTGCTTATTCCTCTTATTATTATCATTACATAATGGTTAATAATGCTTTCTTAAGCTCTCAGTTTAATGGAACCTTAAATGGTAATGGCTATAAAATATCGAATCTTGCTATAAATGTTTTGTCAGATCATGGTTTCATGCGTAATTATGGCGAACAAGTAGAGTCGCATCGCTTAGAATTTTCCGGTGGTTTATTTGGCCGTATCGGTGCAGATGCTGAAGTTACTGGCTTATCCTTGGAGAATGTCAATATTCAAGGATATAAGTATATAGCTGGCTTTTGTGCCACCAACTTCGGAAAGATCAGTCAGTGTTCTGTCACTGGTGTTGTAACCTTATTGTATACTTGCGGTGGCTTCTGTGTTGCTAATGCTGGCACTATTTCCGAATGTTACTTTGAAGGTATTGGAAATGCTGATCAAATATCTTATCTGCCATATAGTGGCAACTTTTGCCATTTAAACGCTGGAACTATACAGTATTGTTACGCCAATAACGATGGCTATGCCCAGGCTGGCTTTTGCTATGAAAATCAAAGGATTATCTCGGAATGTTATGCCGTTCCCTCTCGTTCCAGTATTGGCTTTTCTCTGAAAACTCAATACAAAATTACCGATCCCCAAATTGTCTTCGAGTCCTGCTTCTGGGATTGCTCTGTTGCCGATGCCGGTAATACCAGCTCATATGGCGTACCTCTAACTACAGAGCAAATGCAGGATGTCAATACCTACCTCGATTGGAGCGATAAATGGGTATTTACTCAGGGACAGTATCCGATTCTCGCTTGGCAGGTATCTGACACTACCTCTGATCCCACTATTCCTGACCCGGATGTTAATACCTGGCAGATCGCGACAGTAGAGGACCTACTCGCTGTTGCCCTTGACGAAGATCTTGCTAATGACCATTATATCCTGCTAAATGATCTTGACCTTTCCGGCCTGGTTTTTCAATCTGCACTTATCTCGCCAGATTCTGATCCAGATACCAACTTCAACGGCATAGAGTTTAACGGTATCTTCGATGGCAACAACCATACGATCTCTGGCTTATCTATTGCCGCTGATGGCGCCTGTTGTATTGGTTTGTTTGGTCAGCTTGGCCCGAATGCCGTAGTATCTGACCTTACACTTGACAATGTCAATATCACTGGCGATTCCTTCGTTGGTGCTATTTGTTCTCGCAATTTCGGTACTATATATAATTGCAGAGTCAATGGAAGTATTACTTCTGGAAACTTCTCTGGCGGCATCGCCGGCATGAATAAAGAATCTGCCTCTATTGACCACTGTAGCTTTGACGGCGAGATTATCGCTCAATCAAGAGTTGGCGGTATCACCGGACGAAACTACAGCAATATTAGCTGTTCTTATAGCAATAGCACAATATCCGGCAGTGATTATCTCGGTGGCCTGTGCGGCTATTCTTCCGGCAAGATTGATCGCTGCTATAGCCTCGGTATTGTCTACGGCACAGCAAAGATTGGCGGCCTGTGTGGGCGACTAGAGGGTGGTATTATGACCGAATCATTTTCTGCCGCTACCATTATAGCTTCTGACTCTGACACCTCTGGCGGATTTTGTGGTGATTATAGCGAAATATTATATCTCGCTGAGCCAAGATGCTTCTGGGATTCCTATTTAGCTGGCGGTGAGAGTCATATTGGTGCCGTTGGGTTAGGGACTAATGCTTTGCATTCTCCTATACCTTATACCGCCTATGGCTGGGACTCCGACAGCTGGGTTCTTCCAGAAAATGATTATCCACATCTTGCCTGGGAGCTCGTCGATGGAAACAGATTTGACATAAACAATATGGCAGGCTCCGGCACCAAAGCCGACCCATGGCAGATCGCTACTCCTGAAGACCTTGTACTTATGGGTTCAAGTTCAAAGTATCTTAGCGATGACTTTATTCTCATTGATGATATCGATCTAAGCGATTATATTTTTGGTAATGCCCCTATAGCTTCTGCTAATTATATAAATTATAATTCTTATGACTATTACTGTGGTCATCAGTTTAACGGCTCTTTCGATGGTAACGGCCACTCGATCTCAGGACTCAATATCCAAATACCACTTATTACCGCTTTAGAGCCTACCTCTAATATCCCAGATCTGAATAACGGTGACTGGGATATCCATGACCCTGACTTTAGTTGGCCTTCTTTCCCAACGCTTAGAGAGCATTATAATGTATTCCAGTTTTACCTCGGTGGGCTATTCGGCCAGATAGGTTTTGACGGCAAAGTGACCGGACTCTACTTAGATAATGTTTACATCTCCGGCAGCTATTACGCTGGCGGACTTTGTGGTATAAATCTTGGCACTATAGACCAGTGTGCCGCTTCCGGCTATGTCACCTCAATATATTCAGGTGGGTTACTCGGGGTAAACTTTGGTAGAGTTAATGAATCAAAATTTGATGGCGAATCGTTAAATTATCATAATAATATGAATAGCAATTTCTGTAGTTTCAATTTTGGTACGATATCCTATTCTTATACCGTTGGCGATGGTAATGTTCATTCTGGGTTCTGTATATATAATGGTGGTGATATATATGAATCTTTTGCTGCTGTTAATAGCCTCGAATATGGTTTCTGTGGCCCCAAATACAGTTTCAGCGATCCAGAAACTAGCGATCAGAGGCCTAAATTAGAAAACTGTCTGTGGAATAGAGATCTTTCTGCTGACACTAGTCAGAGTGAAGACTATTCTTTAGGCTTAACCACCGCCCAAATGCAAAATGTCGCTACTTACATTGACCTTGGCTGGAGTGATAAATGGGTATTTACCAATGGCCAGTATCCTAAACTTGCCTGGGAAACTGACCATCCGTCATCAGTGCTGGTTAATAATATGGCCGGTTCAGGCTCACAAACCGACCCATGGCAGGTTGCTGCTGCTTCCGACCTCATATATATCAGTTACAACTCAGCTATGGCCGACGACTATTTCATTTTAATTGATGATATCGACCTTAATGATCTTGTATTCAATCGTGCTGTTATTTCACCTGATATAAATTCTGGTGATAATAACACTTTCGATGGCATTGAGTTTAATGGATCATTTGACGGCCGCGGCCATACTATCTCAAACCTTACCATCTTCGCTGGTGTAAACACCTATATAGGCCTCTTTGGCCAGATTGGCATCAATGGTATCGTTACTAACCTTAACCTCAATAGTGTTGATGTCAACGGCTACACGACGGTAGGGGGCATCTGCGGTAAAAATATCGGTACTATCACCCAGTGCTCTGTCAAGGGGACTGTACTTGCGATAACTAGCTTTGCCGGCGGTATTACCGGCCTCAATAAAGAAGGCTATATCCAGCAATGCTATACCGACATAAGTGTTTTTGCCGATACTCGTGCCGGCTGTATTGTTGGTACAAATCTTGGCGATGTTATCCAGTCTTATTGCCTGGGACTGGCCTCCGGCTCTGACTTTGTCGGCGGACTCTGCGGTATAAATAACACCGGTAGAATATCAAAATGCTACAGTGCCGTAGCTATCGATTGCCCGGGCGTCAACTCTGCCGGGTTCTGCGGTAATCAGATTGGAAATAGTGCTTATATTTCGAGCTGCTTCTGGGATATTACCGAAAGCGAAATGCTTATTGGTTATAATGCAGACGAAACTTCGCCCGGAGAAATTATTAAGCTCTCCGGCTTACCTACCATCCCGCTCCAGACTCGATCTACATACACCAATACCAACTGGGACTTCAACGCAGAATCATTCAACGGCACAGCCAACATATGGCACATGCCATACCAAACCGCCGGCTACCCTATGCTGTGGTTCCAAAGAGACATCCCAGGCGACACCACAGACTCCTACGGCATAACAATAGCCGACTTCGCCACCATCTCAACAAACTGGCTGCAGCCATACAACCTAACCGACTTACAAACCATAGCCAACCACTGGCTCGAAGGAATATAATAACAAACCCAATCAACCCAGCTGCGTTGGAACCACCCACCTCCAACGCAGCCCTTTTATTCTCCAATCACCGCGAAGCTTTAAGAGTACAAGCTTCAGCTTGATTATTGGCCCAACTTCACCAACCAATCCTCTACGCAAGAGTTCCCGATTAATCGGGTTCTTAAGTCTTCCTCCTTACTTTCCAACCAAATAATAAACTACCTAACACACTGACCTTCCAACCAACCCTCTGCGTCTCAGCGTCTTCGCACCTTTGTGCCAAACTCTTCTTCTTCTTCTTCTTTTTTCATTTACTTATCCTACCAATCCTTAAATCCTATCAGAAAAACAATATCGATGTTTTACCACTACTATTTACTGTATCATTCGTGTTCCCTCAGCCAACCAATATATTTGAATCTTGGAGCCCAAAGTGGAGGGCTTGAGGATTTCTTTCATAAACAAAATATGATTATTGTTCAAACTTTGGGGATAATAATAAATAATAGGGAGTTAAATAAAAGGTGCTAATGGTTAATTGTAATATCTAACCTCCGAATAGACTTTTTTTATCTGCATCTGACATTCCAGATTGATTTACACATATTGAACAAGCTACTTTATACTTAATTCCATGCAAATCATGAATTGATTTTGGATCACGTATGAATTTTATGCCCTTGGCCTTGAGGAGTTTATACCTGTCATCACCTATGAAGCATAGTTTCTCATCACCATATATAATACGTTTACAAAAATCACAGACAGTTCCTTGGCTAGCATCTTGAATAATAGGATTGCTGCCAATCTGCACAGATTCTGGCCACTCATTAAAAGCTAGACTCCAACCCATTCCCGCAATAATACTAGTTTCTAACTCATCTACTGGTCCGCAACCTGGCGGATCTTCATTTTGTTTTGCAAACTTTCTGGCAATGCTAGAATCTCCATCAACTAAAGAAGCACAGTTATTACATACAATCCAAGCGGTACTATATGAGCAATTTCTTTTTACACTGTAAATTATTACTGAAGAATTCATGTCTTTATAGTTATTACCACTGAAAACTTTCTCCCAGTATCTTACACTATTAACTACTTGTGCAGTATTAAAACTATAACCAGAAGTTTTACGCATCATATTTCCACAGATATCGCAAAAATATTCATTTACTTCATCCCCTACATAACCACTCTCACTTTTATAACCTTTACTGTCTATAGAATCTTTAATCTCATTAATATCATCCATAGATAGCTGTCCGAGTTCCATTTTTTGAGTCAAGGTTTGTTCACCATTTAGTACTCTTAACTTTACAGACTGACTTAACTGATTATATAGTAGTTGAAAATCAAAGCCTTGTTCAATGCCAGCATGGATGTAGATCGATAGCAATAATTCTTTCAAACCATCTGTTGAAATAACTAGTGCTGCACTCATTAGATTTTGTGTTTTTTTCGGATCTTCTAATAGTTTACCACTTTTAGCGAGTTCGAGTAAAATCTCATTTGCATCTAAATGCTCTTTGATTGGTCTAGTTTTCAGTTTACCTACAAGTGGCTTATAAAAAGAAATATCATCTCTTTTACATCTCCTACGAATTGCTTCACTTAGTGCATTAACTCCCAATTCGTCACCATTGCTAGACAAAGAACATGCTTCAGTTAGTGCTTCGATAAAGATCTTATCATCTTGATAAAACAGTAGCCTTCGTACAAGACGTTCAAAGGTTAAATCTTTTTTCTTTTTTGTGAACAAACTAAATAATTTCATGCTATACAACTTTTACTTTCTCTTTAGGATTTAATAATTCCACAGGAAATACAGCAAATTCATGCTTTGCATCAGGGAAACCGCCGTAGTGTCCCCAAGCATTGTGCATTCTACCGCTGCTGCACAAAATTACATGAGCAAAGTAGAATAAATCAGGAGATGGCCAATTATTATAAAAGATTTTATTCATCATATTTGTATAACCAATACTTTTGTCTATTGAAATATCTCTTAATTTTTCAATAGCTTCAGTTTCCTCCCAGGGAAGGTAAGAGACTACCAAATATATTCCATTTTCATAGTCCTTGAAAGCGTAATTCTCAATTTTATGATATTGAAATGAATTAAGCATCTTTGCTGCAATGTCATCAAGATTATTATTAATTAACATTTTAGTGTTTTTCAAGAATTCATTAGGGACACTCTTGTCTTTTTTTACTTTTTTTATCTGTGTTTTAATAAGTTTAGAAAACTGCTTTTTTGTTTGTTTAATATCTGATTTACTAATAGGTGTACCAGCTTTATTACCATTCCTGACATCCTGTTTGGAATTATCTCTACTTTTATTTTCTTTTTCTTGTTTTAAAGTATTGCTGTCACCTTGTGATTTGCGAACCACATTTTTTTTGACATACCCTGCTTCTGTATCCATCCGCACCTGCTTCTCTTTTCCAGTATCTAAATCTTTAGCGGTGACACTTAAAATCCCATCTGTATCAAAACGAAATACTACTTCAATTTGAGGCTTACCTTTTGGCATAGGAGGAATATTATCAAGTATTAAATTGCCAATAAAATGATTATCTTCTGCGATTTCAGATTCGCCTTGAAAGACTCTAACTTCAATAACACTCTGATTATCTTCTACGGTAGAAAAAATTTCTTTTTTTTCAGTAGGGATAGTTGTATTTCTCTCTATCATATTAGCAATAACCCCTCCCTTGGTTTCAAGGCCAACCGACATAGGGATTATATCTAAAATCAGTAAATCTTTTATGGAACTATCGCCAGAAAGAATTCCTCCCTGGAGGGCAGCTCCAATCGCTACAGTATCATCAGAATTACTATGCCTGCAAGTTCTTCCAAAATATTTGTTGATTGTATTATGCACCAATGGAATGCGTGTTGAACCTCCGATAAGCATCACATCATCAATTTCGCTTTTGTAAATATTGTAATGAGGGAATATGAATGATTTTTCAATGATAGCGTTTATATTACTGATTATATTACATATTAGATTTTCAAATTCATATCTTGAAATAGTCTTTTTTAAGTGTACAGAACCTGATGAATCTGAATGCAAATATGGCAAATCAACTTCCACTTCACGTTGCATGCTTAATTCACACTTTGCTATTTCAGCAGCTTCTTTTAATCGTTGAATAGCCACAGGGTCAGACAAAATAGATGCTTGTGTCTGTAAATCTATAGATTTTAGCAAATGCTTTATTAGTAGATTGTCAATGTCATCTCCACCAAGGGTAGTATCGCCATATGTGCCTAATACTTCAAATACACTATCACCAACATCTAAAACTGATACATCAAATGTCCCTCCACCAAAATGAACTACAGCTATCTTTTTATTCAGCTTTGTATTATTAATATGTCCGAATGTTAATGCTGCGGCAGTTGACTCATTTATGATTCTTTTAACTTTTAGCCCCGCAAGTTTACCTGCTAATAAGGTGGCTTGCCTCTGTGACTCGTAATAGTATGATGGTACAGTAATAACAGCCTCATCAACAACTTTACCCAAATATGATTCTGCATCTTTTTTTAACTTCGACAATATAAATGATATTATCTGTGGTGCAGTATATATGTTTCCATTTATATTCACGCATACATAGCCTTCATGATTAATGGTAGTCTTATATGGTAATAATTCTTTTGATATATTATACCGTTTGCCTAATAGGCGTTTGATTGAAAAAAGTGTTGCCTCAGGGTTAGTTATTCTTTGATTTAGTGCAGGCTGTCCAACTAACACTTCTCCATTTTTACCAAAAGCAACGGCAGATGGGGTAGAATATTTCCCATAAGAATTTTTTATGACAACAGGACGAGATTTATCCATTACGGCTACGACTGAATGTGTTGTTCCAAGGTCAATCCCTATGATACTCATAAATACTCCCAGAATATATATACTATTCATATTGATTGTTTTGCACTTACGTGAATACAACTATATCTTATGATATCATATCTTTAACATCAATACCTATTTTTCCTGAGATTGTAATACGTTTTAGTTAATCCTAACGTAACGATTATGAAATCTAATATGATAGTGAACATTAAATATAAATGATTCACTTTGCTGCTAAAAACTAAATATAAGGTGTCAGGAATGGATTTCGTAAATCTCTTAAATGTAGTTAGTTACATTCACTACTGTTTCCGCTAGAACAATTGTACTATCCAATTTTCCGATAGTAAGCCTACCTTACGTAGAGACGCAATACATTGCGTCTCCCCATTCTTGATAATTTCAACAAGGCATGACTTATCTCATAAAACGCCGCCAAAGCTCAATTTCCCAAACACTAACACCCACTGCCAACCATATCTATACGTATTAGCATCTTGCGTTAAACTCTTCCCTTTTTCTTATCCTTCCAATCCTTAAATCCTATCAAATATTATTCCAGCCCTTTTATTCTCCCATCACCACATAGCATTAATAGCATAAACTTCACTCAACTTCTCCGCGTCTCTCTGCGAGATAATTTCTATATCTTATGCTCTATTTTTTTCTTCATGATCTTCATCCGCCTCAGGCGGACACGCTTCCCGCTTTGCGGGCTTCATGGTGAAAAAATATCCCATCGGCAACTTTGCACCTTGCACTTCGCACTTTGCACTCTCTTCAAACTTGTTCATTTTTGCTCTATTTCGCCTGATTTTATATCAAATTCTTTCAATTCTTATCGATTTTTGACGGTTTTCAGACTTGCTTTTAAAATGTACATTTGACAACACGGTATATACATTCAATGTACATTTTAAACTATAGTGAACTCATTTAAGACAAAAGCCCCCGCGATCATTTTCAGATTGCGGGGGCTTTGTTTTATAAACTTATTATTAACAGCTGCTTATTTCGGCACTGTCAAAAATCGGCTTCTTAGCTTTCGATCGCCTTCATTACCTGTTGGTATCCATAATGCTGCATGAGCGCGTCGAGGATAACCATAGCAGTATAATTCTCAGCTACCGGCCAGATACGGCCAACGATAGTCGGGTCACGTCTGGTGATCGCCGCCAGCTGAAGGTTCTCGTTAGTGTACTTGTCGATTGTATGCTGAGGCTTGTCAATGGTCGGGGTCGGCTTAACTGCAACACGAGCGATGATCGGCTGACCGGTTGACAGGCCGCCTGTTATACCGCCAGCATTATTACTGTCAAATACAACCTTGCCATTTTCAGCGTGCATCTGGTCATTACATTCGAAGCCGGTCATATCCTTAACTCCAAAGCCTGCACCAACTTCCACGCCTTTAACCGCGCCAATACCAAGCATTTTACCCAGTTCAGCGTCGAGCTTATCGAATACCGGTTCGCCCAGACCAGCTGGTGCACCCAGTACTGCGATCTCAACCACGCCGCCAGATGAATCTCCGGTCTGAGTGATCTTATTACATGCATCAAGCATAGCTTCAGAAGCGTCCAGATCAGGAGCATTGATAACATGGTGAACACCATACTTATCTGCTATCTCCTTACCTATCATAGGTTTCTGTTTGGCACGGATCTCATCGATCTGACCTTCAACCTCAGCTAGAACCGCCATCTTTTCCAGATATCTCATACCCGGCTTGAGACGGCCACCAACAAACAGATCCTGATAGAATGGATCATAATCCCAGCGCATCTGCTTGTAAGCTTCGGTATATTCATATGCCTTCTCCAGATCAACTTCCGGGCAGCGAACGCCGGCAGCTTCCTTAATATAAGAGAATACACGAATACCACATTTTTTCAGGATCTTCTTCGCGATGTAACCACCGCCTACTATTGTAGATGTGTAACGACCACTGAAGATACCGGCACCAATAGCGTCGTCAGCCTGACCATACTTAACGAAAGAAGCATAAGAGGCATGGCCCGGACGAGGAGTGCGGTTTGTGTCCTGATATTGTTTAATGTGAATAAAGTGACGATCCAGGTTAGGGATCAGCAGGGTGAGCGGCGAACCGTTTGTAAGTCCTGCATTACCAGCACCTTCGATAGTGTCAGCAGCATTAACACCAGTATAAATAACCGGGATATCCGGCTCTTTACGAGGTGAGCTGAGCTCATCAGCGCCAGGTTTTCTGAGCAGCAGATCACCATAGATCTCCTGTTCATTGATCTCAAGACCTGCAGGTACACCCTGAACAACGGCAGTCAACCCGTCCTGGTAAGAACCGCCGGCAACTGTCAACTGGAATAATCTTCCAAGATGGCATCCAAACATATTTTTTTCCTTTCAGATAAAAAATTACTGTTTTACTTGTCATTCTTTAATTATCGAGCCGGATGGCAGAGTTCGGCTTCTTGTTTTTTGTCAATACATAGTACTGCCATTCTAATAAACTATATAGACATATCAGTATAGCTGAAAGTGTTAGGATAAACAAGGGTTTTGTTACTTGATATAGAAACGATGCGAGTATAAGTCAAGTTTGCGGTTTACATATCTGGTGTTTGGGCTTATAATTACATCGATTATTGCGAGCAGATTGCCGTAAAATGGTGGTAGGTTCGCCGTAGTAAGAATTCAATACGAATTCGCAGGGGATAGCGTAGGCAGGATGTAAGTTCTGCTATAGAATTAAGTAATGTAACTGTAATAAGTAAGAAGAATTATGAATTCAGCTTTGAAACCGAGCGGAGCCGTCGAGAACCTGTACCGAAAGCCGTCAATGGCGATAATGATATTATTTCTGGCAGGAGTTCTATTCCTGTCGTCAGGGTGTACGAAAAAGCACGATACAGAATATGATCCAGAAAACGATCCTCTGGTAAATCCGGCAGAGATGTTTGAGCCAGCCCCATCTGATCTTAGTAAGATCGCGCTGAATGAATCGATCATTGTAAGTATGCGAAGTGCCCCCAAGACAATGAACCCAATGTTTGGTTCCAGTGCTTATGATTTTCTGGCGCATATGATGGTCTTTGATCGTTTATTCCACACTGACAGTAAGCTGAATATCTTTGCAAATCCTGCGGTAGTAGAAAGTTGGGAAGAGACCCCGGACCATAAGGTTGTAACTATTCATCTTCGAAAGGATCTCACCTGGCATGATGGCGAGAAGCTGACTGCGGAAGATTTTGCATTTACCATGGAGATGATGCAGAGTGATAAGGTTCCATGTTATACCTTTAAGTCAGATGTAAAGAATATCGAAAAGGTAGAAGTCTTAGATGAGTATACCTTAAGATATACGATGGTTAAGCCGTCGGCCCCTTATCTTGATCTTTTATCAATTCCTTATGCTCCGATGCCGAAGCATATCTTTAATAATGAAGCAGAGATGGCAGATCATCCAGACCTGAAGACAGGGCCGTACTATCGCAAGGCGGCTATGGAGCCGGTTGGTAATGGGCCTTATAAGTTGGTTGAATGGGTGGAGAATGAGAAGATGGTCTTTGAGCGTTGGGAAGACTATCAGGGAGAGAAGCCATATCTAAAGCGAATAACCTTTAAGTTCCAGCCTGACGTTCCGATGGCGTTGCTGTCGTTCAAGGCGGGTGACGTTGATATTATGTATTACCTGGACGGCAAGCAGTGTGCTCTTGAGACTAATGATGAAGAGTTTGCCGAGATCGGTCGTAAGTATGTTATGCCGGAATGGATCTATGATTACACCGGCTGGAATATGGACGGTTCCAATCCATTCTTTATAGATAAGCGTGTGCGTAAGGCGATGGCCTATGTATATAATTTTGAGCTGGAAAAGACCAAGATCAAGAATAATATGATCAACCCATGTTATGGTTTATTCCATCCTAATGCGTGGATGTCGAGTAAGAATATTGAGTTGATAAAGTTTGATCTTGATAAAGCGGCTGAGCTTCTGGATGAGGCAGGCTGGGAGCTGGCGGATGACGGCTGGCGTTATAAAGATGTAAACTATGTTATCGTCGATAAGGTGATAACAGATGTTAATACCGATGAGCAGCGAATAGAGCCGAAGAAGATCTATCTGGCAGATGGCGAAAGTTATGTTGCCAAGGAAGGTGAGACACTCAAGAGCGAAGGTAAAGAGCATTGTAAGTTTGAGTATACTATGCTGCTGACCTCGAGTACCGGTTCGATGGGGGCGTCGACAGTAATCTATAAGACCAATCTGATCAAGATCGGTGTGGATATGAATGTCCGGTTGATGGAATGGACCAGTTTTATGAGTCGGGTGCTCCAGCATGATATGCAGTCGTGGGCAGCGGCGTGGGGTGCAGGAACTGACCCGGACGGCAGTAAGGGAGCGTTCAGGACAGAAGATTATAATGCAGGTCGTAACTACGGCGGCTATGCTAATGCCGAAGTTGATGAGCTGTTTGAGAAGGGTTTATATGAGTTTGATCGTTCCAAGCGGGCGAAGATATACGGCAGGATACAGGAATTGATCTATGATGATCAGCCTTATATGTTTATGGATACCCGTCTATCGGCGGCCGCAATTCATAAGCGTATCAGAGGTATGGATGTATCAGATTTTGGCTTGTGTCAGGCATATCCGGGCTTTTTCCATATGTGGGTACCTAAGGGTGAAGAGAAGAGGCCGGTATTAGAGTAGTAACCGCTGACACGGTTACTGTAAAAAGTGAAAAAGTGCAAAGTGCAAGGTGCAAAGTGCAAAGATAGTAGTTCGTCGTTTGGCGAGGCTGATTTATATGTATATACTGTGAGCGGTTGCGAGATATGTTAAAATATTTGATTAAAAGACTATTAATTGTTATTCCGACATTACTGGGAATAACATTTATTACATTTTCTACGATGGCGTTATCGCCGGGTGATCCGGCTATGATCGCGGCTCAGGCTGACGGTCAGATAAGCAGTGATATGTCAAAAGAGACATATCAGCTTATGCGTAAGG
Organism: Sedimentisphaerales bacterium; assembly: GCA_963667715.1. Lineage (GTDB taxonomy): Bacteria > Planctomycetota > Phycisphaerae > Sedimentisphaerales > SM23-30 > JAFGDI01. The sequence continues at coordinate 1,932,382 of OY763926.1, forward strand.
AGCTGCTGCTTGATGAGCCGATCGTAATGAGGTATGTATACTGGCTGGCGGGTCATCCTGCCCGGTATGATGATAATGGTGAAGTGATCAATAAGACCCGGCCAAAGGGTATATTGCGAGGTGACTTTGGGACATCAATGGCACAGGATCGCCGGGCGGTAGCAGATAAGATCTTTGGCCCGAGCTTTTTTGAGTCTCGGTTCTGGGCTACTATGTCGCTGGCATTATTGGCGATCGGCAGTAGTCTTCTGATCGCGGTACCGATAGGTGTTATTCAGTCGGTAAAGCAGGATAAGGCATTTGATAAGGTTACCAGTACGATACTGTATGGATTGTATTCGATACCATCGTATGTAATGGCTATTCCGCTGGTACTGGTGTTTGCGGTTAAATATAAGCTGCTGCCGTTTCAGGGAATGAAGTCTGAGGGTTATGCAGAGATGACCAGTGCGATGCAATGTGCTGATCTGCTCAAACATTATATACTGATAACATTCTGCAGCAGTTACGGGGCGTGGGCTTATTATTCACGTTTTATCCGTCAGAATATGCTTGAGGTGCTCAGACAGGATTATGTGCGTACCGCGAGGTCCAAAGGCTTATCAGAGAGTACGGTAATAATCAAGCATGCGTTCAGGAATACGCTTATCCCGCTGGCAACTTTGATGGGAATGATCCTGCCGGTTATCGTGGGCGGTTCGGTTATTCTGGAGACTATCTTCTCATGGCCGGGAATAGGTCGTCTGATGTTCGATAGTATATTACAGCGAGATTATAATACAGTAATGGCATTAACAGTGATTTCTGCGGCTCTGGTATTACTAGGTACTTTGCTGGCAGATTTGAGCTACGGCATAATAGATCCGAGGGTGAAGTATGAGTAAGAGAGAGAATAATAAGTCAGAAAGCTTTACCGCGATAATATTTCGCCGGATGAAGAAGAATCGCCGGGCAATGGTGGGTCTGATCTTTATCGCAATGATGTTTGTAATAATGATCTTCAGTCCGCTGCTGGCAAATGATAAACCGATCGCCTGCAAGCTGGATGGCAAGATTTATTTTCCAGGGATAGTAGAGATATTCCAGAGCAGAGGCAGCGGCTATCATATAATCAAACATTCTGCACCATTTGATCGTGCGTGGTTTGATGTGAAGAAGGCCTTGGCAGAAGATGAAGATTCGTGGGCAATCTGGCCGTTGGTGCCGTATGGAGAGTTTGAGATCGATGATACCTGTAGTCAGTGGCCGGCACCGCCGTCAGCGAAGCATTGGCTTGGAACTGACGGGGTAGGTCGCGATCTGGCCAGTCGAATGGTACACGGGACAAGTGTAGCGGTACGAGTAGGCTTTATCTCGATGGGAATAGCGGCACTAATAGGTATATTTGTCGGCGGAGTAGCAGGCTATTTCGGCGGCTGGATAGATATACTGGTGAGCAGGGTAATAGAGATAGTGATCTGTTTCCCGCTATTTTTCCTGATATTGATAATTATGGTCTGGCTGGAGCCGAATATTAATAATGTAATGATCGTTATTGGTTTGACCAGCTGGACAGGTATAGCACGTTATACGAGAGCGGAGTTTATGCGGATAAAGCAGGCTGACTATGTGATGGCTGCCAAGTCGTTGGGCTTTAGTAATGGCCGGATAATGTTCCGTCATATACTGCCGAACTCGCTGGCACCGGTAATGGTTAGTATAACGTTTGGTATCGCAGGTGCGATTTTGACGGAGGCGGGATTGAGCTATCTGGGCTTTGGCGTACAGCCGCCGGCACCGTCGTGGGGAAATATTCTGAGATCGGCGTTTAGCTATATTCAGATCGCCCCGCATATGATCTATCCGCCGTGTATCGCGATCTTCCTGGGTGTATTTAGCTATAACCTGGTGGGTGATGCGCTGCGTGATGCTATTGATCCGAGGTTGAAGAATAGGTAGGAAGTGCACAAGTGAAAAAGTGCAAAGTGCAAAGATAGTTGTTCGCCTTTAGCGAGGCTGATTATAATAGTTTAAGAAGAAGTTTAGATGTGCTTTGGTGCATAGTAATATATGAATTAGAAGACAGGATTTGTTAATATGCCTGATATAAATGCATTATTAGAGATAAGGAATCTTACTGTTTCGTTTAAGACTGAGGCTGGTAAGGTGACGGTAGTAAACGATGTGAGCTATGAGACCTATCCGGGGCGGACGCTGGCGGTGGTAGGTGAGAGCGGTTGCGGTAAGAGCGTAACGGCGATGTCTATCTTGCAGCTTATCCCGACACCACCGGGTAAATATGAGACTGGTAATATAAACTTTCGCGGTATAGACCTGCTGACTATGAATGATAAGCGGATGAGAGATATACGCGGTAATGAAATTGCGATGATCTTTCAGGAGCCGATGACCTCACTGAACCCGGTGTATACCGTGGGTGAACAGATCGCGGAAGCGGTGAGGCTGCACCTTAAGCTAAATAAGGCAGATGCTATAACTCATGCAGTTGATATGCTCAGGCAGGTGGGTATCTCCGATCCGCATAAGCGTGTGAATGAATATCCGCATCAGTTGTCGGGTGGTATGCGTCAGCGTGTGATGATCGCTATGGCACTTAGCTGTAATCCGAAGCTGCTGATCGCAGATGAGCCGACAACAGCTCTTGATGTGACGATCCAGGCACAGATCCTCGATCTGATAAAAGATCTGCAGAAGCAAAAGAATATGAGCGTTATTCTGATCACTCATGATCTGGGGGTTGTGGCTGAGAATGCAGATGATGTTGCAGTGATGTATGCATCTAAGATCGTTGAGAAGTCTGATGTTCGGACAATATTCCAGAAGCCGCTGCATCCGTATACCTGCGGACTGCTCAATAGTCTGCCGAAATTGAATGAGAAGATGGATAGGCTGGAAGTTATTCCGGGCTCGGTGCCAGATCCTCTTGATTTTCCGGTAGGTTGTAAGTTTAATACCCGCTGTCAGGTATGCCAGGGTGATAAGAGATGTTTCGAGTCTGAGCCGCCGCTGGTGGAGATAGAGCCGGGGCATTTTTGTGCTTGCTGGAAGGTGGAGAAGTAAGATTCTTTTGGACAGGATAACCGGCCGGGTACGGCCTGGATTTTTACGACAGTTTGTGGGTTGATTGATTTCGTTTGTTGACTGGGTTGGCTTTTCCGGTTGCGGGGGAGTTTTTTTACCATGATATACTTGAAGATCATGAAGGGCGTTCGAAGCTGCAAGCAATTGTTTTATGTAAGAAGAGAGTTAAGATTTTAACGCAAAGTCGCGAAGTCGCAAAGATTTGGTTGGCGATCTGGGGTTAGTTTGAGATGGTGGCATGAAGAAGGACTTTTGCAGGGATTAGAGGATAAATAGGATAGCTATTAAGGCAGATTAAGAAAAATAATGAAGAGTTTAACGCGAAGTTGCGAAGATTTGGTTGGAGGTGGTGGTATTGGGAAGAGAGTTTTGGGCGTAAGGGGCGCAAAGAAGAAAATATAATTTTTTAAATTGGGTAATGAGCCGTTTGGGTGGTGATTACCCTTGTTTTTTATTATGATAAAGAGAATAGTATATATAATTTTGTTGGCAGCTGTAGTATGTGACGCGGCTGATAGTGTAAGTAGTATAATAGCCAAGTCTGGTAAGGGAAAGAGTCGGCCGGATTTTTCTATTTGCTTTATTGATGTTGCCAGTGGCAAAGAGCTGTACAGCTATAAAGCACATAGCCCGCTGAAGCCGGCGAGTAATATGAAGCTGGTGACTACTGGTGCGGCACTTGACAGACTGGGCGGCGATTTCAGCTATGTGACCCGCTATGGTATGCTGGGCGATGATCTGGTGATAATCGGTAGTGGTGACGCTTTGAGTGGCGATCCGGAAGTGGCCAAGAAGAACGCGACTGATATATACGATAGTTTTGCCAGGGTCTTGCAGGCATTGAAAGATGCTGGGATAAATGAGATAAAGGGCGATCTGCTGATAGATAATTACGTGTTCGATGATATTCGCTTCCATGAATCGTGGCCGATCGAGCAGGCGAATAGATGGTATGAGGCTCAGATCTCAGGTTTGAATTTTAATGATAATTGCGTGGATATAATCTTTAAGCCGGCCAAGAGCGGTGGTAAGGCGATCTATGAACTTATACCGGATACCGGGTATTTGCAGATAACGAATAATTGCCGGACAGTTCGCAGTGGTAGCACAGCTGTGGGAGCGGTACGGAAATACGATAGTAATGAAGTAACGCTGATCGGTAAGTGTCGTACGGCGATAATAGAGCCGATAAATGTTACCGTAGATCGGCCGGCAGCGTTTCATGGTTATGTGCTGGCAGAATATCTGTTGAGAAACGGGATAAAGCTCGATGGTACGCTTGAGATACGTAAGGTTACCGGGGCTGGCAGGAGCGTACCGACTGGTTTTAGAGAGCTGTATACAGAGAAGCATAGTTTGGCTGAAGTAATAGATGAATGTAATCAGCGAAGCCAGAATATGGTAGCAGAATGTGTATTTAAGACGGTTGGCGCGTATAATTATGGCGGCAGCTTCAGAGGGCCGGGCAGCTGGGAGAGCGGCCGGTCGGCGGTGAAGGAATTTCTGGGTAAGGTCGGTGTGCCGGATTCAGAATATAAGATAGATGACGGCTGCGGACTGAGCCATGATAACCGGATATCGGCGAGCGGGCTATGTAAGCTGCTGGTGTATATGGCAGGGACAGGTGAGTTTGTGAATTATCGTGAGTCGTTATCTACGCCGGAGGTTGGAACGATCGCTAAGAAGCGTCGTTTTAAGGAGCTAAAGGGCAGGATGTACGGCAAGACGGGGTATATAAGCGGAGCTAATACGTTAAGCGGATATGTTCTGGATAGTAATGACCGTTGGATAGCATTTTCGGTTTTGACTAATTCGCCGGCTGCTTCGTATTCGACTATTGATTCGATTGTTAGGGTAGTGTGTAAGTGAAGAAGTGCAAAGTGCAAAGTGCAAAGTGCTTGGTTTCGCCCTTTGGGCGAGAGGAATTGAAAGATAGATTCAAATTGTTGTGTAACTTATACCCAGATTATTGAGATAGTTGGCAAAGTTATACTAAGAATTACAAGTCCCGATGTGTTTCGGTACTTATGCTACCTTAGAAAAGGTCGGTGTTGTTGTATAGATCTTTTTCCCAAATTAGAGGGTCGGAGTCTTCGCCTTCCTGACCGCTTGATGGTGTTTCGGTTATCAGGTTGATATTGTCAGGAGCGGTAACGGTTCTGAGTCTGGTATAGAAGTATTCCAGAGTAGAATTTTCGTCGGTATATGCCCCTCTACGGAACGCGAATTTAGTGAGTTCCCAGGTGATGACAGTTGAGTTAGTCATGCACAGGCCAGGATTGGCGAGATAGAGGTACAGGGAATATTGGTTGGCGATATCATTTTCAGCACTACCGGTAGGAGTTGTTACGCCGTCAGTTACGCCTACGAGCAGGTCGAAGTCGTTAACGGTGAGAGCGTATACCTTTCTGACAATGCCGGAGATGATCCACTGGCAGTTGTTTATATTGCCACGAACTGTGGCGGCGGTAAGTGCGATATCTCTGATAGCATTTTCGCCGGTGAGTGTCATATCGGCCTCGAAGTCGCCGTAGCAGACCATAGACCGCAGCCATGGCGTTTGTAGCTGAGGGTGTGACCCGCTGGTATTTAGCCAGTTGGTAACCTTAACGAGAGCGATCGGGAAGTTTTCGCTGAATAGGTTAAGGTCGCTAACATTAGCAGCGTAGAAGGTCATAGCAAGTCTTGCATTTTCTGATGAGCCGTCAACGGTAACAGTAACCGGGGATTCGTTATAGATAACATCGTTAACGAGCAGCTTTGGTATAACACCGCTGGCGTGAATATCGTCGGTGAGGTTGCATTTTCTGGCGTTCAGGCTGAAAGAGCCGTCACATTCGATACTGCCGAGCTTGGGTGTGACACCACGGGTAAGAGGCAGTACAGTAAGCATACATCTTTCCGATTCGCTGGTAATGGTAATATCAGAGCGGTTAGAGGCTACTTCGCCGGAGCCGAACTTGAGTACGTATCGGATATTATTGTTTTCGCTGTCGGGTAGAGCCAGAACAGCATTTCTACGATTTCCAAAAGTGCCGAATTTCCAATATACATTGAGCGGGTCACTGGCGATGACATTACTGTTGAGGCTTCTGTCTGCTTCGTCGGTAATGTTGGTTGTGTCGAGCTCGGCGAGCAGGTAATATGTTCCGGCAGGAGTGTCGCCGGGTATGGTGAAAGCAAAAGCGTATCTGATACTGCGTGGGCGAGCAGCGAGCATACGAACGCGCAGGTCACGTCTGGACTCAGCGAGCAGGGTATCGCCGCTGTCGATGTATTTATCGGCAGAATAGTATAGTCTGATAGGGAACGAGCCGAGCAGGTCAGCGTCACCGATATTATCGAGAGTGAGTGTGCATCTGCCTCTGTCGCCAGGTATTATTTCGTCGATATATCTCAGGCTGACAGCCATAGAACCGGTAAGGTCAGGGCCGCTTTGGAGTGGCAGTTCATAGCAGCCGATATCGATATAATTGGCCTGTAGTCTGGAATCGCCAGCGAGGTCGTATAGTCTGTTTTCGCTGTTATAGTCGTTTAGCCCATTGTTATAGCAGAACGAGGTTGGCGAAGGGGTGTAGGTTCCGGAGGTCCAATCGGTATCGAGCCATGAGCCGGCGGCGGTGAAGTTTGGGTCGGAGTCGTTATTGGCACCGAGGTCGGTGAGCAGCGAGCCTACGTGGATGAAGCAGTATTCTGGATGATAGCTATCGTCGTCGTTAAAGAATTCGTCAAAGCCTCTGCATAGGGAATGGGCCATGAGTATCTGTGAAGAGTCGCCGTCAACTGAAATTTCCTTATAGTTGCCTACTGAGCCGTAGAGGTCGTTGTTGTAGATTATACTGTTAGCGATAATGGCTTCGGTATTGAATAGTTTTATACCGCTGGCACCCTGGCCGGAGAGGTTTTCAGTTATAGTACAGTTTATGACGCGGTTGTCATTGGCGTTTTGTTGTGAATACGGGGTATTGGAGAAATATAGACCGCCAGAATAGCTATCGGCAAAGTTACCGGCGATAAGTGAGTTGGCGATCTCGAAGGTCGAGCAGGTCTCGACGGCTACAGCACCGCCAAAATCCCAGGTGTAGTTATCTGTGAACGAGCAGGTATCGATAAGTAAGCCGGAGGTATTATTTTCGATGGCAATAGCACCGCCGTCACGATTTGATGAGTTGGTAGTGAAAGTTGAGTTGGTGATGGCGGTTGTAATGTCGCCGTCGATCGATATGGCACCACCGTTATCTTCTGCTGAATTGCCGGAGAACGAGGAGGAATTGATAGTGATCTGAGAATTTGTGCTGCTGATGGCGATAGCCCCGCCGGTACTTTCAGATTGGCAGTTGGTAATGGAGCAGTTTGATAGCGATAGAGTGCCGGCGGTAACGAGAATAGCACCGCCAGAGGTATGGAATCCGTTTATGATTGATATATTAGCGAGATCGAGCTGTCCATCGTTTTTTACTGTGGCGAGACGGCTTGGGCCAATTTCTGTGCCGTTGCAGTCGATAATAGCAGTTGGCGACGGTGAAGCAGGGCCTTGTATGGTGAGAGCAATGGCGTCGATATCGAGATCAGAGAAGCCGGATTGGTTGTATGTACCGGCTTCGAGAGTGATAATATCGCCGGAGGAGGCAGCCTCGATAGCGAGCTTGAGCGTAGAGTATTGGGTTGGCACAGTCAGCTCAGCGGCCATCGCGCAAGTTGATATAGTAAGCAATGTTAATGCCAGTAGTAATTTTTGCATAATAGCTCCCAGTGTATGTATTGTACCTAAGTTGCTAAATTAGGTATTTTGTGGTATATAGGTTGTTTTTGTTGAGTTTAAATCAAAAGTATTGGTACGTTGATAATTATTATCCTATATATTATATCCATTTAGGGAACCTCTAAAAATTCATTCTGGGCTGCAAACGGTCTTGATTTTTCCTGAGCTGCGTCACGAAAAACCGTGAATATTCACCAATATGCCCGGTTCTTCGTTCCTTGTCAGTAAAAATCAATCCTCGTTTTCGCCTCAAAAGCAATTTTCAGAGGTACCCTTTATAATTATCTGAGCGGAGAGTGTCAAATATTTAATATTCGATGAAAAAAATGAGTTGGATGCTATAAAAAAGGAAAAAAGGGGAGTATGTGGGTGAAAAATTAGGTTTAATTATGAATAGAATGCGGTTAAAAAGCGCGTATAAGTGTAGGAAACGGGTGCCAAATGTGCGGATTTTTACAAATGTGAACAGTAGTGCGTGAAATGGTTAGGGGAGTACGCTAAATGGACTCGGAACAACCAAAATATCGCTTGATTTGGCATTTCTGAACGGTTATCATGTGCAGGTTAGAAATGTGAGTAGAATAGCTTATAGTCAGCCTGACCGCCGGTAAGGTTGGGAGAAGTTAGTCCCGATGTGCGTCGGGAAAGAAGTTAGGAAATAGTAAATACCTATAGAATCAGCTACTAAAATTTGTATTCCGAGTCTATCGGGATAAAATCTTTTCTAATAGTGAATTATAATACAGTGCGAAAGTTGACATACACAAGCTGAGAATAATTGTTTGTTTGTGTAATAGAAATATAACTTAAAATATGTCCTGAATCTGCCTCTGAGGGTTCAGGCCGGCTTTAACCAGGAGGTTTTTGATAATGCCAGGAACAGGTCAGAATATTGAAACATTATGTGCAAATACTATTCGTCTGCTTTCAGCTGATGGCGTACAGGCAGCCAATAGCGGCCACCCCGGCATGCCGATGGGTATGGCGACCCCGGCATATCTATTGTGGACCAAGATGATGAATCATAATCCGGTTAATCCAAAGTGGATGAACCGTGATAAGTTTGTTCTGTCAGCAGGTCACGGCAGTATGCTGATCTATTCAATGCTGCACCTGACTGGTTATGATCTTGCGATGGACGATATCAAGCAGTTTCGTCAGATCGGTAGCAAAACACCAGGTCACCCGGAATTTGGTCATACAGTAGGTGTGGAAGTGACAACTGGTCCTCTGGGTCAGGGGTTTGCTAATGCTGTTGGTATGGCGATCGAAGAGAAGTACCTGGCAGAGACATTTAACAAGGACGGCTTCGAGCTGTTTAACCATAATATCTATGTTATAGCTGGTGACGGCTGTATGCAGGAAGGAATCAGCTATGAGGCGGCGTCGCTGGCTGGTCACCTGGGATTGGGTAAGCTGGTAGTGATCTATGATGATAACGGTATCACAATTGATGGTGAAACCGATGTTTCGTTTACTGAAAATGTGGGCAAGCGTTTTGAAGCTATGGACTGGCATGTAATAGAAGTGCCGGGCGATGGTACAGATGCGGCGGCGATCTTGAAGGCACTGGAAGCGGCGAAAGCCGAGACCAGCAAGCCAACTCTGGTGAAGGTAAGGACGGTAATAGGATTTGGTAGCCCGAACCTGGCAGGATTGGAGAAGTCGCATGGTGCTCCTCTGGGTGCAGATGAGATCAAGCTGATCAAGGAGAAGTTTGGTTTCGATCCGGAGCAGAGCTTTGTTGTGCCGGAAGAAGTTTATGCTGATATGAACTGCAAGGAAAAGGGTTCTGCTGCGGAAGCGAAGTGGAACGAAGTATTTGCTGAATATAAGAAGCAGTATCCGGAGCTGGCGGCGAAGCTGGAAAATGCACAGGCCGGTAAGCTGGACTTTGATGTTGATGCTGTTATGCCGGAATTTGGTGAGGGCAGCTCGATAGCGACTCGTAAGTCGTCACAGATGACGATCGGTGAGTTTATGCCGAATACTGATCTGATCATGGGCGGTAGTGCTGATCTGACCGGATCTAACCTGACCAACTGGCCGGGTATGAGCGATTTCCAGAAGGCGACACCAGGTGGTCGTTATCTGCGTTTTGGTGTGCGTGAGCATGCGATGGGTGCGATAATGAATGGTATTGCCGCGGGCGGGCTACTGAGAGTTTACGGCAGTACGTTCCTGGTATTTAGTGATTATCTGCGTGGCGCGATGCGTGTGGCAGCAATTTCAAAGCATCCGGTAACATATGTATATACACATGATAGTATTGGTGTGGGTGAAGATGGTCCGACCCATCAGCCGATCGAGCAGATCGCGTCGATGCGTGCTATGCCGGGGATGACAGTGTTCCGTCCGGCTGATGCGTATGAGACTGCGTATGCGTGGCAGTATTCGCTGAAGAACAGCGAAGGGCCGATCGCACTGTGTCTGACCCGTCAGAATCTGCCGACAATGGAAGCGGCCAAGGCCAAGGGTAAAGAAGGCGTAGCTCGCGGCGGTTATGTGCTGGTTGAGCAGGCAGACGCTGATGTGCTGCTGCTGGCGACTGGTTCAGAAGTTGAGCTGGCAGTGAAGGCAGCTGAGGTATTGGCAGGCGAAGGTGTGAAGGCACAGGTTGTGTCGCTGCCGTCGCTGGATGTGTTTGAGAAGCAGGATAAGTCTTATAGAGATTCAGTTATCCCGCCGTCAGTGAGAGCTCGTGTGGCGGTCGAAGCTGGAATTGATTTCGGCTGGCATAAGTATATCGGCCTGGACGGTAAGTTCGTTGGTATGACCTCGTTCGGTACCTCTGGCCCGGGCGGCAAGTGCTTCGAGTACTTCAATATTACAACTGAAGCGGTAGTTGCTGCTGCTAAGGAAGTGGTGAAGAATTAGGATTTAGTCCCGATGTACATCGGGATAGTAATTAGAAATTAGGGCGAAAGTTGCTTTTGGGTGGCTTTCGTCTTTTTTTTGTGGCTTAAGGATTATAGCCAGGATGCAAGGATTTGGAGGGTTTAATAGTGTAAGGGAGAACTAAAGCGGGATTCTGCTACCCTTGTGGATTATTCTTATGCGGGGCGGTATGCGGTTAGGCGTAGTTATCCTGAGCTAAATGTTTATCAGGACTATGGTTATGATGGATTTGGCCGGGTTGAGACTATTGGGGCGTTTTTAGATGGTGATTCTGATGGTGTGTATGCCGTCGGGGGCTCTGATGTAAATATTACCCAGTTTGGCTATGGTTATGATTCCCGCGGCGATATAGATTACCAGAGCTTTGGCCATCGCCCGGCGGTTGGTTCGCCGTCTGCGGCTCCTGTGAATGATTTCGGCTATGATGCTTTGCGTCGTCTGAGATCGGTTGAGTATTTCAGCGATTCCGGCGATAGCGAGACATTTGGCTATGATCTGCTGGGCAACCGGGAGGAAGTCGATCTGCGAGATGGTAGTACCGATATTTATGCTGTAAACTCCGTCAATAACCGTTATAATTGCGTTGGTGGTGTGTCATTGAGTTATGACCTCGCCGGAAACCTGACGACGGATAATGGTGGTTACGTGTACAGCTGGGATTATGACAATCATCTGACGAAGATCGAGAAAAGCGGCGGCAGCGGGCTGGTTACGGTTGCCGAATTCGCTTACGATGCTCTGGGGCGGCGGGTGATGAAGATTGAATACATTACCGATGCAACGGGTGGCACTGATATTGTCTATACCCGCTATTATTACAGTGGTTGGCAGATGCTGATGGAACATAGTCAATGTTCAACTACATCACCGGCAACTGATAGTAGTACCTATTTTGCTTATGGGAACGCTCTTGATGAGGTGCTGTTCTATGTGACTAATCCCGGCAGCGGCGAATCGATAAGCTATCTTATTGGCGATCATCTCAACAGCCCCGCGGCCAGACTGGATTCAACCGGAACAATCCTCGAACGCTACGAATACGATGCGTATGGCAAGAGGCACGTCTTCAATGCCGATTATTCCCAAGAACTTGCCTCAAACCTCGGCACGCACATCGGCTTCACCGGACAGCGGGTGGAATACTTAGATGGTGGCAGCTTAGAGCTTTGCTATTATAAGAATCGCTGGTATGGCCCGGCATTCGGGAGATTCTTAAGCGAAGATCCGATGTTGTATATTGATGGTATGAATTATTACGAGTATGTGAGTTCAAATGTTTATCTTTATATAGATCCGTTAGGGTTAAGAAAGAGATGTGGAGGGGATGTTCTACTTTTAACAGGGAGTTTTTGTGTTTCACAAGAAGAGTATGATTATATTGTAAGCGGTTATCTAACCCCTTACTCTGCTTCAGCTCACTGCTCTGTATGTAAAATGAGTACTGGCACATTAGGGAAAGTTGATGGTAATTTTTCTCTAAGTGTTTTAAATGAAAAAGGAAATGTAGATTTTGATTTGTCAGTTTCAATAAATGCTACTGGTGTTAGCGCTGGGGCCGGCGGTGATAATTTAGATGTGGGTAATTTATCTTGTAGTGGTTCAATGTGTTGGAATGGTGAACGAAAAGGATTTGAAGGAGAAGCAAAAGTTTCTATTTTTTGTAATACGATTGAAACCGATTGTGTATGTACAAGTAAAGGTAAATTTAAAACGGTGTTTAAAATTGAATATTTAGGGGCAAGTGCTAAGGCGGCAGGTATGGCTTATTCAAATCCACTGGATGTTTTGCAAGGCAAAATAGGAGCTGAAGCTTCAGTTGATATCTTAAATGTTAATGCTCAAGAGATTTATGAGTTTGGAGATGGTTCTGGTGTAACTATTGAGGGTGAAGGAAAAATTTGTGTGGGGGCTGGAGCAACTTGTTCTTTAACTGATGATTTAAGGTCTATCTCCAAATCTGGGGCTGGTTATGGAATGGGGGTTAAATATAAACTTCATAAAGTTGGAGAATTTCCTTGTTCTGATTAAATTGTTGATTGGTTAGGAGTAGGTTTTATATGGATAGAATACAAATAATATTTCCAAATAAGAAAGCAGTATTTATCATTTTATTTGAAATGCTGTTAGTCTTTATATTGATTTTAGTTAAGTGTGACGATACTAAGACCGTATTAAAACTCTTTCAAAATGTAATATTATGTTTTTTGTTTTTAACTTTTGGTAGTTCAAGTTTGACATTGCGAAGTTTAAAGAATAAAACAACTCTTAAAATATGGGAAAAAGTACTAGAGTTTTTCTGGAAGCTTAGTTTTTTTATAGCCGTATTTTTTGTTGTTATTAGATTATATGTTGACAATTCTATCTCGTACCTTGATGTGTTTTTTTTTGTTCTACCTATAATAGCATATAACAATTGGGTATTTTGTAATAACAGTATAACTATTATTGAAGGGGGAATAATCGAAGAAAACAAAAAACAATATAACATTGATGGTGGATTGAAACTTTTTTATTCCGGTCGAAACTTATGGATTTATATTATTCTACCTGTTTTTTCAAGTGTTGGTTTATTACTATCGTTTTTATTTGGTAATAGTATTGTAGTGTCTATTGCACTATCATTTTTTTTAATATTAACACTTATTGTTATATTCTATCATTATTTAACTTGGCGAAAGTGAATGCGATTAACCGTGGACGATTACCCGAAGCCATCCATAATTAATAACTGTTGCTCCTTTGCGTCGTCTGAGATCGGTTGAGTATTTCAGTGATTCCGGCGATAGCGAGACATTTGGCTATGATCTGCTGGGCAACCGGGAGGAAGTCGATCTGCGAGATGGCAGTACCGATATTTATGCTGTAAACTCCGGCAATAACCGTTATAATCAGGTAGCTCAAGCATCCTTGCTTGAGATTATTTGATATTGATGTTTGCGGAATGAATTGATATACTCATTTGAAATTGCATGATGTAAAATGCAGTTCGGTTGGAGTTTGTATTGAATCACAAGTCCGCCTGAGGCGGACTGATTGTGCTACCTTAATGGTGGTTACGTGTACAGTTGGGAGTGGGATAAATATTAAGAAAATTTAACCACAGAGGACACCGAGGTCTTAGGGCGGTCGAGCCGCAACCAATAGTTTTATGTAAGAAGAGAATTAAGAGTTTAACGCAAAGGCGCTAGGTCGCAAAGAGTTGGTTGGCGATGTAGGTATTTTATGGAGATTGTAATTTTATTGGAAAGTAAGGAAGAAGACTAAAGAACCGGCTGAAGGCCGGAACTCTTGCGCGAGGAGATGGTTGGCGATTTAGGCTTAGTTTTAGATAACAGCATTATGAAGAATTTTTTGCAGGGATTAGAGGATACGAAGATGATAATCAGGATAGCGAATTAAGGTTATTAATCCGAAAAGTTTGTATGCTTTTAACGAGAATGTAACTTGCGATTATTTAGTATGTTACATCGAATGTGAAAAATAATGACACATATAAAACAAGAAAATGATGGATTGTAGTACAGAGGTTATGATGAAAGATGCTTTTACTGAGGTTGTTATTGGTTGTGCAATTGATGTTCACAAGGCATTGGGGCCGGGGTTGTTGGAGTCGGCTTATAAGAAGTATCTGGCGTATGAATTAGGTCTGAGGGTTATTGATTGTAAGGTTGAGTAGCCTCTTCCGGTAAAGTATAAGGATGTAGTGGTTGACTGCGGCTATCGGGTTGATATTCTTGTTGATAATAAGCTGATAATTGAACTGAAATCTGTAGATAAAATCAATGATGTGCATAAAGCCCAGATATTAACCTATATGAAATTGGCGGGAATTGATACCGGGCTGTTGATAAACTTTAATGTAACCAGACTGGTTGACGGCATAACAAGATTAAAACTATAAAAAAACTCTGCGGGCTCTGTGGGCTCTGTGGTTTAACAAAAAAATGTATTTTACAAACAAGACAATCGAATACCAAGATTATCAGCTCGATGAGGTGCTGTTCTATGTGACTAATCCCGGCAGCGGCGAATCGATAAGCTATCTTATTGGCGATCATCTCAACAGCCCCGCGGCCAGACTGGATTCAACCGGATCAATCCTCGAACGCTACGAATACGATGCCTACGGCAAGAGGCATGTGTTTAATGAATTAAACTAAAAGGGGACGGACCCACACCTGTTCGGCACTAAGTTTGCTATTGTAATGTATGGTTGTTTTTTCTGGAAATATTTTTTAAAATAATAGCTTAAACTATCTATCTTAACTTGCGCGACGTGTTTTTTTATGCATAATATAAGGCATGACAGCAAAACGTGAAGACATACAGGAATTTCAGCTTCAAGGCTTTAAGTATTTTAAAGCTATATCAGCAATGCTTGATAGTCTGCATGATGCCGGTTGTGAGAGAGACAAAGCAGGCAATCGCAAACTTCACATGGATCAGTATATGTCTCTGTTGCTCTTATATATGTTCAACCCGATATGTCAATCAATGAGAGGTATCCAGCAGGCAAGTGAGCTTAAAAAGGTTCAGCGATTATTGAAATGCCCTCGCGCATCCTTGGGGAGCCTATCAGAAGCAACTACAGTTTTCGATAGTAAGTTAATGCAGGATATAATCGATAATCTGGCATTAAAGCTTAGTCCTATCCCTACAAGCAACAAGCTCGACAGTGTTACCGACATTCTTACTGCTGTTGATGGCACACTTATCCCGGCACTATCA
Source organism: Sedimentisphaerales bacterium (assembly GCA_963667715.1). Lineage (GTDB taxonomy): Bacteria > Planctomycetota > Phycisphaerae > Sedimentisphaerales > SM23-30 > JAFGDI01. The sequence goes on from OY763926.1 coordinate 1,947,851, forward strand.
AAGATGACCTGGGCGTTATACCAGCACAATAACAATGCCGTAAAAGCTCATGTTCATTTTGATATCCAAAAACATGTTCCCGTAAGAGTTTCGATTACTGAAGGTAATGGCAACGAACGGAAAGTACTCTCTGAGAATCTTGAAGCTGGTCGCATTTATGTAAAAGACCGCGGTTATGCCTCATTGGAACTATTTCAAAAGATAATTGATAGTAAAAGTTCCTTTGTATGCAGGGTACGTGATAATTCAAATTATGACTTGACCGAAGAATACCCTGTCAATAACGAAGCTACTAATGCCGGCGTACGTTTTGACTGTAAAGTCAGACTGGGCGGCAATAATACTAAGAAAATGCTAAAAGAACATGTCCGTTTGATTGCGGTTAAATGTACTCCGCATAAGAAGAAAGCCAAGACCGGGAGAGGCGGACCAGAACAGGGAGAAATGCTTCTTATTGCGACAGATAGGTTCGATCTTGATGCAGATGTTGTCGCTTTAATATTCAAACATCGCTGGGCAATAGAAGTGTTTTTCAAGCAATTCAAACATATGCTTGGCTGCCGTTCTTTGCTAAGTCAGAATCCAAACGGCATAGCCCTGCAAACTTATGCCGCCATTATCGCCTGCATGCTGATAGCATTATGGACAGGCAAAAAGCCAACAGTCAGAACTTACGAATTTATCTGCTGGTATTTCACCGGAATGGCAGACCTGGATGAATTACTAACTCACATCTCCAAATTACAAAACCAGGATTGATTTATAATTGCCAATTTGCGTAAACAAGCTGGTCGGCTAATGCTGCGCTGAAATAATTCTTGCCTAGATTTTGCTCCGTCAATACAATGCGATTATACCGTTACTGAATAAATGAACTAAGTGATGCAAAGACTGTGCCGAACAGGTGTGGGTCCGTCCCCTTTAGTTATTCCCGATTATTAATTTGGAGATATATATTATATGTTTAAATTACAGAATGCTTTTATCGTTTGTATAGTATTTTTATATATGAACATTTCCGGGTGTTGTAAAAAAAACGATGTTTATTCGGATTCTTCAAAGCGAATCACAAATTCTGTTGCTATGGAAATGATTTACCTTAACAAAGGTTATTGGGTAAGTAAATATGAGACAACACAAGACCAATTTACAAATATTATGGGATTCAATCCAAGCTCTTGTCCTTTGGCGGGAAAATATCCGATTGAAAATATGTCAAAAGAAGAGGCAGAGATATTTTGTGCAAAACTTACTTCATTCGATTATATAAGGGGGCGGATTCCTAAGGGGTGTTCATATCAGTTACCAAGCTATGATGAGTGGAAAGATTATATAGCCGATGCGGGAGTAGAGAAATCGATAACAAAAGCCGGGATATATGGTTTTAGCGGCGGATATGATGCGTCATTAATTAAAATTTGCGAAATAGGCAGCGGAGAAAAGAATCGCCTTGGTATATACGATTTGAGAGGAAATGTCTGTGAGATGTCGCGTGATATTTCCTCCGATACTGAAAATCCATATCAGATTTTTGGAGCCTGTTATAACACTTCTCGAAAAGAGTATCTTGATATTTATAATATTTGCTACACAAAAGAAAGACGCTACGATACCGGTTTTAGATGTGTTTTGATAAAGCAACCAGCAAAAGATATTGGGATGACAACACTACATAATGCAATTATAGCTGGCGATATGGATAAATTTCTATCTTTGATAGGAGCTTATCCGGATTTGATTAATATAACAAATATTTATGGAGAAACACCAGTTCATATGGCAGTACTTTGTGATCAATACGATATGGCTAAAATATTGATATCGAATAAAGCTGACATCAATACCAGAACTAATGATGGAGCTTTTCCTCTTAATTATGCCTGTAGTATTGGTAACTCTGATATGGTAATGTTATTGGTCAATAGTGGAGCGGTTGTGCCAGATATTGCTTATAAAGGAATGAGTTGTATGCATTTGGGTGTCAGAACATGGAATCGGGAATTTGTTAGGACGCTTGTTGTATTAGGTTTTGAAGATGAAATAAGCTGGGATCTTGGTTATAAAAACCAGTATGGAGAGCCTGTTAGGCAGGGTACTGCAATGTCTGTTGCTCTTAAGTATAATAGAGTTGATATTGCCTCTGAATTGCTTAAATGTAAAGTGAGCTTTGATATTACTGACTTAGATGGGCTTAATGTATTACAAAATTGTGTTAGAGCTGGCTGGGTAGAGGGTGTAAAGAGTTTGATAGAAAAGGGGATTGATGTAAACTTTAAAGATAAACATGGTCATACTGCACTATACTATGCAAATCTTTTGGGTAATCTTGAAATTGTACGATTGCTTAAATCGAATGGAGGAATATGAGGTAGCTATGAGGATTACTCTAAAAAGGAATTAACCGGGGACAGCCACCATATTGGAATTAACCGGCGACAGCTACTGTATTAAATAACCGTTGATGCTTTGCGTCGTCTTACCTCGGTTGAGTATTTCAGCGATTCCGGCGATAGCGAGACATTTGGCTATGATCTGCTGGGCAACCGGGAGGAAGTCGATCTGCGAGATGGCAGTACCGATATTTATGCTGTAAACTCCGACTAGAACCGTTATAATTAAGTAGGTCGAGCATCTTGCTTGACATTATTGAGGTTGATAATAGCGTAAGTGCTTAATATATATTAATGATGTTATATAGTGTGAAATGTAGGTCTGAGTGGGGATAAAGCATAAGAAAGTTTAACCACAGAGGACACCGAGGACGCAGAGAAGAAGAGGATTTTCACGCAAAGGCGCCAGGTGCTTCGCACCCGCAAAGGGGGGAAGAAATTGCCAGGATGTTTAGGGTAAGGAAATGAAGAGATGATTTGTTTCTTGCAGAGATCGCGGAGACGCAGAGGTAAGTAAAATATAATATTAATTAAGAGTTTAACGCAAGGGCGCTAAGACGCAAAGAGTTGGTTGGCGATTTGGGGGGTGTTTGAGATGGGGGCATTGAGAAGAATTTTTTTGAACCACGGATTAACGCGGATGGACACGGATTAAATTCAGTTAATAGTATTTGAAAAAGGATATATTTTTTTGATAGGATTTTAAGGATAAGAAGAATTAAGAATTTAACGCTAAGTCGCTAAGAGTTGGTTGGAGATGTAGGTATTTTATAGAGTTTGTGATTTGGTTGGAGAGTAAGGAAGACGACTGAAGAATCCTGATGTACATCGGGAGAAGGCCGGAACTCTTGCGTGGGGAGTTGGTTGGCGGGTCAGGGTGTTAGGAAGTTTGCTGGGATTAGAGGAGACGCAAAATTTTGCGTCTCTACGGGGTTGGTTGGCGATGATGGCATTGGGAAGAATTTTTGCGGGGATTAGAAAATAGGAGGATGATAAGTTAGGATAATAAGGGGAGCTATGGCTTGTCTTTAGATGAGATGTGAATTTTGGGGTTAAATGGGGTTTTTTCTGTTATTTTGGGGTTGGATAGACGATAATTGGGTTATTGGCAGGTTATTGGTGAGTTGTGAGAGCCTGTATAGATAATATAAGTTCAATTTTATCCGGCCCGGAGTTTGGAGTATTGAGTTTTGAGTATTCGCGATGGAATAATGGAATATGTCAGGCGGGGATTTGGTTCTTATGATGGAGCGCAGAGTCAGAGGATGCGTGAATTTATAGTTGGTCAGATGTCAGATAGCGGCGGATTTATCGATCGGGATGGCAAGGACGATCTGTATTATACGGTGTTTGGCTTGCAGTTGGTCGCGGCGGCGGGTATGGATGTGCCGTATGAGCGAGTGTCGGGTTTTTTACAGAGATATTATGATAAGATAGCGGACTTTGATCTGCTGGAGGCTGCGTCGTTGGGTCGTTGTATGGGGATGCTGCCGATGGAGTATCAGTTTGACGCGATAAAGGATATGATCGCGGAGCGGATACAGGCATTTACCTCTGCGGATGGCAGTTTTGCACTGTCGGAGGCGAGTGAGTCGGGTAGTATCTATGCTGCATTTATCGCGGTGGGTGCGTTGCAGGATATGGGTCAGACGATAACGAACCCGCGGGCGGTAGTGAGCTCGATCGAGTCGCTGGCGTTGGCAGATGGCTCGTATGTGAATGAGAAGAAGATGCCGATCGGTATGGTGCCGTCGACGGCTGCTGCGGTGGTTTTGCTGGATATCTTGCTTGGTAGTGTGCCGGCGAAGGCATGTGAGTGGCTGATGAGCTGTAATTGTGCTGAGGGCGGATTTTCTGCGGTGCCGGGCGGTAACCCAGATCTGCTGTCAACAGCGGTTGCGATGTATGCGTTGAAGAGCGGGTGTAAGTGTGTGGGCAGTGAGCTTGAGGGATCGTTCTACGATTGTGGGCGGTTTGCCGATGCGATGAAAGCAGAGAATGGAGGGTATTATGGTAGTCCGGAGGATAAGGTGCTTGATAGTGAGTATTGTTATTATGGGCTGCTGATAAAGGGGATATGTGGGGGATTGGGTTAAAAGTTAAAGGTAAAAGGTAAAAGGTTTATGATTCTCGCTTTGGGCGATTTTGGTCGATTAGTTATCCACAGGATTATATTTTTGGTGTTTGCTGGGGCGAATGGCTGATTGATTAATTTACGCGGATTTAAGAAGGGGGAGAGGTGAAGAAGTGCAAATGTACAAAAGTGAAGAAGTGGGAGTCGCAAGAGAATTAAGATTTTAACGCAAGGGCGCGAAGTCGCGAAGCCCTATGTACGTTGACATGAGGGTTCAGTTGGTTGGCGACTGGGGGGTTGGTTTGAGATGATGGCATTGAGAAGAGTTTTTTGGAACCACGGTTTAACGCGGATGGACACGGATTTAATTCAGTTAATAGTATTTGAAAAAGGACATATTTTTTTGATAGGATTTTAAGGATTTGGAGGATAAGAAGAGAATTAAGAGTTTAACGCAAGGTCGCTAAGACGCAAAGAGTTGGTTGGCGATTTGGGGGGGGAGATGGGGGCATTGAGAAGATTTTTTTACCACAGAGGTCACAGAGGACACAGAGAAGAAGAGGAAGAAGATTTTCATGCAAAGGCGCAAGGTGCTTTGCACCCGCAAAGGGGGGAAGATATTGCCAGGATGCTAGGATTTTAGGATAAGGAAATGAAGAGAAGATTTGATTCTCGCAAGAGCTCGCGGAGGCGCAGAGGGAAGAAGAATACATTATTAATAGTAGTTAACGCTAAGGGGCTAAGTCGCGAAGATTTGGTTGGTGGTTTTGGGTGTTAGGGTGTTTGTGATTTGGTTGGAAAGTATGGAAGAAGACTAAAGAATCTCGACGTGCATCGGGAAACTCTTGTGATGAGGGTTGGTTGGAGGGTAAGGGGGGGGGTATGCTGGGAATAGAGGAGACGCAAAATCTTGCGTCTCTACGAGGGGGCGGGGTGTTGGAGTAGTGTTGTGTTTCTATGGGGGTGAACATTTTTAAGGGTTGGGGCGTATTGTTGTTTAGAATGTAAATATTGAAAATGTAATGGTTTTTGATTACTATTGGTGAAGTTAATTATTTTTTTTGATATATTTAGAAGGCTGACAATGATAGATAGACAAGGCAGATATATAGAACGTAAATGTATATTAGCTATAGTATTTATAGGGATATCGCTGTTTTGCGGCGGGTTGAGGGGGCAGGTGGTAGCTGAGCCGTCGGCGGGTTATGTTGATAAGGTTGAGCGGGGCGAGGTATCGTTCGAGCTTGGTACTACCAAAAGTGAGTTATCAATTGCAGATACTTTCGAGCTTACCCTGACGGCTAAGTATCCGGATGGAATAAAGGTTATCATGCCGAAATTGGAGATGCTGCTGGAAGGTAATGATGATTTTGGGGTATTGGACGCAGATAAGCCGGAGAGTAAGCTGCTGGATGATGGCAGGACAGCGAAGTCGGTGGTGTGTCGTATTGAGCCTTTGAATACGGGTGAGCTAGAGTTGCCTGAGCTGGAGCTGGAATATTATCAGAAGCCAGAAGGCGATGGCGACCCGGAGATAAAGACGCTGGTGTTGGGCGGTCCGAAGCTGCTGGTGACAGATATTATCTCGGTTGATGGCGAGTTGAACGATATAAAAGGGCCGGTAGAGCTGCCAGCAGATCATAGTAAGCTGATCTGGATGGCGTTGGGTGTGTTTGTGGTTATGGTAGGGTTGCTGGCGGTGGTGTACTTTATGAGTAAGCGACAGCTGACAGAGCCTGCGGTCGTACAGCGTCCGGCCCATGAGATAGCGTTAGAGCGGCTAAATGGTCTAATGGCGGAGAATCTTCTGCAGCAGGGTAAGATAAAAGAGTTTTATGAGAAGCTGAGCTATATAATTCGTCTGTATATTGAGCATAGATATGCGTTACGAGCACCAGAGCGTACGACAGAGGAGTTTTTACAGGAGGCAATGTCGAACCCAGATATGCCGGAGGCGTTTAAGGATAAGCTTAAGGAGTTTTTGACACATTGCGATATGGTGAAATTTGCGAAATATGCTCCAACGTCCGATGAGATAACACGTTCGGTTGATCTGGCGAGGAATTTCATTGAGTCGACGGCGAGTATGGGGTAAGATTTTGTTTCTGAAACAGAACTAGTTCTGTTTGAGAAAAGTTGTAAGAAATAAGAAATAAGTTCATGTTTCTCGCTCCGCTCGAGGGAAATTGATAGGGGTTATTCGACGGTGTCGAATTTTGGGTTACAAGCAAGGTGCTTGCCCCACTTATTAAAAGATTTAGAGAGTTATAATGATAGTATTGGGAATAGATCCGGGGCTTCGTACCAGTGGTTATGGCGTAATCATGCTGGATCGAGGTCAGTATAAGGTGATAGATGCCGGAACTATTTCTGTGCGGGCGGATCAGGCGATGGAAAATCGGCTGCTTGCGATCTATGACGACTTTAATAGTCTGCTGGATCAGCATGCGGTAGATATAATCGCGATAGAAGAGCTTTATGCCCATTATAATCACCCACGCACGTCGGTAATGATGGCACATGCTCGTGGATTGTTTTTATTGACCGCGGCCCAGCGAGATATTAAAATACAAGGGTTTACTGCGACACGAGTTAAGAAATCGCTGACCGGAAACGGGCGAGCGACTAAAGAGCAGATGCAGCTTTCGGTGACTCAGCAGTTGGGTCTGAAGGAAGTGCCGCAGCCTGCGGATGTTGCAGATGCGCTGGCGATCGCGATGTGTTGTATTAATAATTATGACAGATAGCTCAAACTGACCGGCGGCCAGTTTGAGAGGATTTAGAATTTAGAATTTAGCAATTAAAGGTTGTAAGGAAGAAAGGTTGAAAGGGGCGGTTTCGCCCTTCGGGCGAGGGTAATTAAAAGGGGGATTCGACTTTTTCGGATTTTGGGTGGCAGGCAGGATGCTTGTCGCTACTAATTTTAAAGATGGTATGTCCGACCGATAGGTTGGTTAGTTTAGAGAAAAAAATGATAGCACGGATAACTGGAAAACTTTTGGAGCTGGATAGTAAGGCTAATACGATATTGCTTGAGGTAGGCGCTATTGTGTATGAGGTGCTGGCACCGGGATATACGATAAGTGAGCTTAGTATGGCAATTGGTCGTGATATAACGCTGTATACACTTGAATTTTATGAGGGTAATTCGGCGAGTGCGTCTAGTTTTATCCCGCGTATAGTAGGGTTTCCGCAACAGGCGGATAAGGCTTTTTTTCTGAAGTTTACTTCGGTTAAGGGTATCGGAATGAAGAAGGCGTTGCGAGCGATGAGCCAGCGTCCGTCAGATATTGCGTGGTCGATCGAAAGTGGCGATTCTGCGATGTTGAAGACTTTGCCGGAGATTGGCAAGAGGACGGCCGAGCAGATAATAGCTGAGCTCAAGGGTAAGATGTCAGAATTTTCTGATATGCCGGCCCAGACGCCAGGGAAGGCTACTCGTGTAGTTAGCAGTATCGAGAAGGAAGCGTTGGAGATCCTGATCCAGCTGGGCGAGCAGGCGGCGACTGCACAGGCTCTTATCGATAAGGTCTTGAAGGCCGAACCTGAGATAGAGGCGACAGATCAGCTGGTGCAGGCGGTTTATAGGGTAAAAGGGTAAGAAGAAGGAGTTAGAATTTAGAAGTTAGCAATTAGGGGATTTTGGGTAGCAAACGATATGTTTGTTCTAGTAAGTATAATAATTTATAAAAGGAAATGAGCGGTTAATGCCTCATAGTAAGCAGCAGATACAATATTTTTTGAATGAGATCGATAGTCATCCACATCATAAGTGGGGTCAGAATTTTCTGATCGATCTTAATCTAATGAAGCTGGTAGTAGATTCGATCGAGATAACTCGTGATGATGTTGTGCTGGAGGTGGGGCACGGAACCGGGTCGCTGACTGAGCTGCTCTCTGATGCGGCTGGTCAGGTGGTGGCAGTAGATATAGATCCGGCGATGCATGAGATAGCGAGCCGGGAGCTGGCGGAACGCGAGAATGTGCGTTTTATCCATACGGATATTCTGGCGAAAAAGAGCCTGATAGCTCGTGAGGTTATGACGGCGGTGACAGAGGCAAGAGAAGGGCTAAGCGGTCGTTTTCTGCTGGTTGCTAATTTGCCTTATAATGTAGCGTCGCCGCTGATAATTAATTTGCTGACAGAAGAGCCGGCGTTGGATGGTATGTGCGTGACGGTTCAGGAGGAAGTAGCGGACCGTATGTGTGCTGGGCCGGAAGAAGGCGGCGCGTATGGTAAGCTGTCAGTTATTTTGCAGGCGACGGGTGAGGTCGAAAAGGTACGTACGATCAAGCCATCGTCGTTTTGGCCGGCACCGAAGATTGATTCAGCGATCGTGAGCTGGCAGACGAATGGGAGTATGACGGCTAGTGATATCGATTCGCTGAAAAGCTGCTGCGATCTGCTGTTGAATAAACGCCGTAAACAGCTACAGAGCTGTCTGCCTAAAGGCGAGGTGAAACAGGCGGTCTTAGCCGAGCTGGAGAAGCTTGGTGTTGATCCGCAGATAAGGGCGGAGAAGCTGACATCTGATCAGTTTAAGGCGATAAGTGTGATAGTTAGTAAGTGTACAAGTGCATAAGTGAAGAAGTGCAAAGATAAAGATAAAGAAAGAGGAAGTGGTTTTGGCTGCTTCCTCTTTCTTTTTGTATGGTTGTTTATGTTAGGGTGTTGTGAGCCATTGTTGGGCCATGGTGGTTAGGTCTTCGGTGTCGATCAGGTTAGTGGAGCCGGTGATGTTGAATGGGGAGTCGGTTGTTAGCCAGGAGTTTGCGATCGCGGCGAAGTCAAGCATGTTAACCTGGTTGTCAGGAACTATATCGGAGCTGAGCTGGGCAGGGTTCCAGCCGGCGAGTGAGCACCAGAGCCACCATGCTGCGTAGGCTTTCTGGTTGGCGTTTAGCGGCAGGCTATGGGCGGAGTAGCAATCGAACCAGTCATAGTCCTGAGTGTGTGAGTTTTGCCAGTCAGTGGCCCAGTTATGGCTGGTGCCGTTAAGGGTATAGTCGCAATTGTCGGTTACGAATTTATCGCCGTAGTAATTTGAGTCGGGGTCGTAGCATTCGATATCATAGAAGTCGTAAAGTATTTTGTCGTTATCGATGCAATATTGTCTGATCTGCTGGTTGCGAATATGGAGGTTGCCGTCGAAGCCAGATCCGTCGGAGTGGCCGGTCATATAGACGAATTTGATATGGGGATAGGTGTTTTCGAGGTTGGTCATTGGCTCGAGATACTGTTCAAACAATTGTGCCTGGGAGTACCATGAAAGCTGTCCGCACCACGACCAGATAATGACGTTAATTTCCGGATTGTCGTTGAGGTAGTTGATGGTGTTGTTATACCAGGTGGGCCAATACCCGACATCGCCACCGAGTACTGCATCTCTGAGGTGAAGTGAGTTGTTTGAGCCGTCGGATGAGAATGCGAAGATATTGTGTGGTAAATCCAGACCTTTGCCGCCAGAGTTAGCGAAATCGACGAGTGATGACATGCCGGAGGTTAGCTGGCTGCCGTGCGATGTGTGGCCGTAGGCGATAATGAGCTTGCTTTTGGCTGCTTCGATAGCAAATTGGGGGAGTTTGGTGATATCAGTGGAATTATGGTCTATGATAATTGGTTGGGCAGATGCGTTAAGTTGGCATAAAAGAGTGAGTGTTAATAGTAAATAATAATGAATTTTCATGTTAATCCTTTCTAAATCGACCTAAATGTATAAGTTTTAGTTTATTGTAATTTTATGCGGTTAGGTAGCGATTAGGCAAGTGTTAATTTGGGGTGTTTGTGCTTTGGTTGGGTTAGAATGTTGATTTTTATTGCAATAGTGCAAAAAAGTGTGTTTTATCGTTAGGTAATTGCTATTATTTAATTGGTAAATATTATAATTGTGCAATTAGAAGTTGTTGAAAGAGAGCGTTAGAGGCGATATAATAAGAAAAAGTCAATAATGCATGGTTATTGCATAAGGTATACTGGTTAATCGTGTGAAAGATTTGGAGATCAATGTTGAAAGTAATAAAGTTGCTGATCGTTTTAACCGTCTTGGTAGCTGTGAATTCAGCACAAGCAGATGTAGTTTCGCTGGGCGATTATTCTTCGTTTAGTGGAGACAGTGTTTCGGGCTATGTATTTAAGGATATTAACGACAATAAGCTTCGGGTCTCGGCCAGCGGCGGCTATATCGTAAGGGTACAGGCTGCGAGGGCTGGTGAGGGATTTCTGGCTGACGACCATTATGAGATGGTAGCGAACCATGATATGGGTGGTGAGCTGGTAATGACTGATCGTGGTGACAGAATAGCGATCAATAGTATCGAGCCGGGCGGAGTATCGCTGGTATTGAGTAAGAACCCTATGCGTCTGACATATTATAGTGCAGACAGGGGCAGAGCTTTGCTGGCAGACCGCGATGGCATATGCTGGGACGGTAACAGAATATATACCGATCTGCAAGTATCAAACGATCATTTCTTTGGTGTTGGTCATCCTGAATACAGTCGTCAGGGTAAGCTGGATCTGACCGGAACAGAGGTAAAGCGAAATTATGAGAAGCAGGCCCCGCTGCTGGTACCGTTTTACTTTTCACATAAGGGCTATGGTATATTTATGAACTCAACATTTGAGAACTGTTTCCGGTTTAATGTTGATGGTGAATATTCATTTGGGATAGATGGTAAAGGTTTTGGCGGTCAGATGGATTATTATTTCATTGTTGGCCCAAAGGTAGCAGATATACTGGATAGGTATAGTCAGCTGACGGGTCGTCCAAGATTGCCTCAGAAGTCTATGTTTGGTTTGCAGTTGTCGGATAAGGGATCGCCACGTGATTCTGATGAGCAGTGGTGGATGAAGACTATTAACGAGCATCGTGCTGCCGGTTATCCGATAGATCATATAGTAAACGATAACCGTTGGCGTGCTGGTTCAGGTGCGTGGGCTGGTTCGCGTTTTGAATGGGCGATCGACGAGGGCAGATATCCAGATCCGGCTCGCTGGTGCAAGTGGGTGAAGGATAATGGTCTGACGATGACACTGGACTTGAACCGTAACAGCTGTGCGAATTCGTGGGGCTGGAAGGATGAATATAATATACCAAATGCCGAATGTGTTAACTATGGTCATTCAACGCCGGATTATACATCTCAGGCGGTTCGTGACTGGAACTGGGAGCTGTTTTGGAATAAGACATTTGACCCGGCCCTGGGCTATGGCGGCGATGCGTTGTGGATGGATGAGCCGGATGATATAGGCTGTATAGCAGATAGTACAATCATGGCGGACGGCCGGAGCTGGGCAGAGAATAAGAATAATTACTTTTTCCTGATCGCCAAGGCGGTAGTAGAGCAGGGTTGGGATAATGAGAATAAGAACGACCCTCCGGGAATTGGCGATGCAAAGAGGCCGTTTGTCTGGGTTAGAGGTATGACAGCTGGTGGTCAGCGTTATGCTACACACTGGTCTGGTGATGTTAATGTGACCTTTGAAGCGATGGCGGAGCATGTACGTGCGATGCAGGCGTCAGGTCTGGCGGCGTTTCCGTATTATAACCATGATGCGGGCGGGTTCCATAATCCTGGGCCGGTAGATGATCTGTACAGGCAGTGGTCGATGGCGTTTGGCAGCTTTTCTCCGATCTGGCGTCCGCATGGACCGGGCAAGTATGATCGCTGGCCATTGAAGCGTAATGAAGAATGTCAGGCAGATGCGATGGTATATTCGCACCTGCGTTATGAGATGATGCCGTATATTTATACATTGGCGTGGCAGGCACATGATACGGCTATGCCGATGGCTCGTGCTATGGTGATTGATCATCAGAATGAGAAGGAAGCGTGGTCACGCGATATGCAGTATATGTGGGGGCCGTCTATATTGGTAGCTCCGAACTGTACGCCTGGTAATGATGATGTTTCTGTTTGGCTGCCGGGCGGATGTGACTGGTATGATCTGTGGACCGGTAAGGTTTATAAGGGTGATCAGGTTATCTCGTATTATGCGAAGACCGGTGTGCAGCCTATGTTCGTTAAGCAGGGTGCGATAATACCGAAGTCGCTGTATGCAACGAGTACGTTCTGGCTGCCTAAGGATACACTGGTGTTGGATGTGTATGCTGGTCAGGACGGTGAGTTTGAGCTGTACGAAGATGACGGCGTAACAGAATATTTCAGGAGTAAAGACGCATGTGCTATTACCGGGATAAAGTATGATGATAAGTCAGGTTCAGTGACAGTTAATGCGATAAAGGGCAGCTATGATGGAATAGCCCAGGAACGCAGATATCGTGTGAACTTCTACGGTGTAGAAGAAGCTAGTCAGGTAATCGTAAACGGCGAGAAGCTGGCAGGTTTTGGATCGATCGATGAAGTTATCGATAATGGTACCGGGTTTGTTTATCTGGCTGATAAGAAGCAGGTATTTGTTATGACAAAGCGGTATTCTGTGAAGGTGCCGGTTAGTGTAAATTTGGCAGACTAGGAAGTTGTAAGTCGTAAGAAATAAGCTGAGGTTTCCGCCGTGGGCGGAGGCTGGTTTAAAATATAAAAGCTCAACAGTTGTTAATGGCTGTTGAGCTTTTTTTGTTTATTGAAATTGTTTGGATTAGCTGAAGAGATTTTTAACGTTTGGGGTGGCTCTTTCTGATTCAGCTATTTCGAACATTTTGCGTTGTTTGTAGTTTATCATGTTTGCTACTATGTTGCTAGGGAACATTTCGATAGCGTTATTGTAGTCCATAACAGCGGCGTTATAGGCACGGCGAGATGCGGAGAGTTGTTCTTCGATCTCGTTAAGTGAGCCTTGAAGCTGTAGGAAGTTGGTGCTGGCCTTCAGGTCGGGGTATTTTTCGACTGATACCATGATGTTTCCGACCATGTTATCGAGCTCAACCATCTGGTCATTGGTAAGGCCGCCGCTAAGTGCTTTTGCTCTCATTTCGGTTACTTTTGTCAGCGTTTCGTTTTCGTGGGTCATGTACTGTTTGACGGTAGCGACCAGGTTTGGAATAAGGTCGAAACGTTTTTTGAGCATGACGTCGATACTGGAAAAGGCATTTTCGACCATGTTCTTTTTACCGACCAGTCCGTTGTAAATAGCGACAAAAACGATTATTGCGAAAGCGATAATACCCAAAATTATCCATAAAGCCATTATAAAAATCTCCATAAAAGTCTGTAAACAGTAATAACTATAGGGTTAACTATAGCGTTATACAGTTTATGTGTCAATAAGTTACAGGGAATATAGTAAAAGGATAGGCCAGGGGCGAATGGGTGGGTTCGTCCCTGGGTGGTGGTTTTATGTTTTGTGTGGCATTTATTCTATAAATCTAGTGACATTTCGCAATGTAATACCAGGAATCAACAAGTCCCGATGTGCGGGCCTGTTGCCCAAAAGATAATTTCAGATTATTATGTAACTTATATACCAGATTATTTGAGATGGTTGGCTAAGCCATATCAAGAATCACAAGCGAGGACGCTTGTGCTACTTAGTTGAGCCAGTTGGTGGCGAATGGTGTTAGGTCAAGCAGGTTCACATTATTGTCGCTGTTTTGGTCAGAGCCTAGCGATTGGTGGAACGAGGTATCGTCGGTGAGCCAGAACTGGGCGAAGATGGCGAGGTCGTCGATATTTATTGTGTCGTCGGTTGAAATATCGCAGTATTTGAAGTCTTCCCAGTTGAAGTATATGCCGTCGACCCAAAGTTTGAAGCCACTGTCCCAGGTATCGGCGTGAATTTCGATGTATTTGATAGCTGCCATATTGGGCGAACCAAATTCAGATCTATTCCAGCCGTCGTCGGTGAATTCCGGGTTGAGTTCGATAGTTGCCAGAGCCCACTGGTAGTTGGTCTGGTTCAGGAAGTCTGCTTCGCTGCCATATTGATACCAGCGATATTGGAAATAGCTGCCCTGATCGTCGTATAGTCTGATCCAAGGGCTGTTATTCTGGAAGCCGTAAGGTGTGTCATTTTCGGGGTGGAACCAGATATTTAGTTCGCTGGCGGTAGTGAGGTCCCAGTTGGCATTATAAGTTTCAGGGTATCGGATATAGGTGTCAGCACCGCCGTCAGTTGTGAACTTGATGGAGCTGTTACCGGTTATGTAGTTTTCGGTGTCGAGCGAAACAGAGCTGGTAGCGTCCTGTGCCCATGCTGTCCAGTCGATGTAGTTGTTTTCGGCGAGGTCTCGCGGCATAATATGCAGTTTGGGGCCGCCGATAGATAGCTCTCGCTGGAAAACGGCATTGGTGGTATTACCTTGCCAGTATGCTACATTGGTTTCGGTAATATCGAGCCAGCAGAAATCTATTTCGTCATTATATTCGACTTCGAAGAGCAGCAGGCCGTTAGTACCGACAACGTGAACATATCCAAACGGGTTATCGTGAAGCACTTCTCCGGTCGGAGATGGCGGTACAAGTGCCGGGTCGACATAGCTGTTAGGCAGTGTGAAAAGACCGTTAGTGTCTGTTGTGCCCTGAGCTTTAACCTGATCGGTTATGACTTTGCCTTGAGATTGCGTTTCGCACATCTGGTACATTTTGACAGATGCGTTGGCGATATGGTTACCGTCACGGCCGATAAGGTGCAGCTGAATCTGTTGTGGTATATTGTAAAGATATTGGCCGTACATGCCGTGAGCGACGTTAAGCCATGAATCCATAGCAAGAGCATGGAAGGTGTTCAGGAATGGACTACAGCCGTTCATAAGGTCAGGGTGAGCGGAATAGCTTTGGGAGTTGACCAGGTTGGCCGAGCTATCGAGATTGAGCTGGTATATATCGATCATACCGAGCTGATGGCCCATTTCGTGTAGGAGGCCATAGTCGATATCATCATCGTTATGATAATATCCTGAGGTCCGCGGGTCGGAGTCGGTCGCCCAGTGATAGCGGAACGGGAACGACGCGAAGTTTATCGCGGCAGGTGATGTTGGATCTGGTTCTAGGTCGTCGAGTACCTGTAGAATATCATAACGTACACGTTTAGCAGTTCCGGCCATAGCGAGCAGCTCATTGAACCGAGCCATATTTAGATTGAGCCAGTCGATAATATCGTTAGTGGTGCTGCCGGTGTGGTCAGGTGACCATATATCTCTGAAGTTTTCGATGAAAGACTGGTCGATGTATGTGAGGAACCCGACGGCATTGGTATCGATATTGAGCGAGTTGTTCTCTGGACGGCTATCGATGATATCGATGGCGAATTGGAGGTCGTGCGATAGCGAGTCCCAGTTGAGCTGGAAGGTCTGCTGGAAAGTTTCGCCGGGGTTGAGAGTAATGTTTATAGATTGTGAGTCTACGGAAACGGTATCAAGCGTCCAGGTGGCGGTAACGGTGCTGTTTATGGTGTTAGATCCGCGATTTCGGCAGGTTGCGGTATAGATTACAGATTCGCCGGGTTCAGGTAAGTGTTTGGTATTTTCGTCCTGATCGCTGCATAGGCTGGTACAGGCCGAGAGCCAGTAAGGGCCATAGCCGGTATCGGATTCTGTGACGAGGGTAGAGGTATAGTTCGTGCAATAGCGAGGATAGAACGGGGTTCTGCTGATAGATACTACTTGCAGGTCGGTTTCATCGAAAGGAATACGAGGGCCGATCGAGCTGATATTAGTTTCACCGGTTAAGGCGGCAGAGATCGAGGATATGGCATAGTAATATGCAGTTTCATTTATAGCAGTGGTGTCGGTCCAGCTGTTTTGATTGATGTCGGATAGCTGGGCGATAGGTGTCAGGGCTTCGACGGTATCAAAAGGAGCTTCAGAGCGGAAGACGGCGTAATGGTCGAATATGCCGGAGTTGTCATCGATCGGATTCCATTTTAGAGTAATTTGCGAATTGCCCGCGAAGGCTCTCTGATTGGCGGGAGCTGGTAGGGTCGGCTGGGCATTTTCTGATAGATCGAAAGCGGCGAACATATTCTGTACAGAGAAATCAGGGGTATCGCCTGAGCCGTTGGATGTAGACCAGGTAGTACATAAGGGCAGGTACATTGTCTGGTCGCTACTGATAGTAGCAGAGGCTCGTGCGAAGTATCCTTCGGAGTTGGCCGAGACATCGAAGGTGTCGAGCAGAGTAGGTGTGTTTTGGCCGTCGTCTCGAATAGCGAAGTAAGTACCGTTTTCGTTATTACCGATAACGATAATATTATCGAGGGTAATGATCGGGCAGCTGTAATAGTTTTCCCAGCCTTTACTCTGGGTATCGAACGCCCATTTGGTAGAGCCGTCGATGGTGTTTATGGCGTATAGTTTACCAGAGCCATCCTGTGCTACGGTCTGGAAGTAGTAAGTCGCGCCATCATGGCTGAGACAACCACAGTCGATAGCGTGCTGGGGTGAGTATGTACCATCTTCAGTGTCGGAAACCATGATGGCTTCGTATTCCCAAATTGGATCGCCGAAGATGTCAACAGCGACGACGAAAATGTCATTCCAACCGCAGGCAATATATGAGTTTCCATTTAGCGGGTCGATGGAGGGGGTAGCGTCGGTGCTGTCGGGCATAGAAACAGCCCATATCTCAGTACCAAATTCGTCGGTAGCGGATAGATCGCCGTCACGGCCGGCAGCGATAACGATGGTGCCGAAGAACGGGTCTTCCCAAACAGAGGGTTCAGAGTATATCATACCGAGCGGCCTGGCACCCTGCCATACCTGATATATGTCAACACCAATATCGATAGCTCCGTATGGTTTATCGTACCAGCCATGAGCGTAAATAGTGCCACTGGAAGGGCAATAGACAGGCGAGCCATATTGGAAGTTTGCGGGGTTAGTATCGAGCTGATTACCCCAGAAATTAGCCGGGCTGTCGGAAGTATAAAAGCCCATAAGAGCGGCCCCGGAGCTGGTGTAGTCGTTGACGACGTATACGGTGGAGCCGTCGAAAGAGAAAGCGGGGGTGATTTCTCCGATGGTTTCTCCGCCGTCGGGGTTACCGGCCCAGAAAACTTCGCCCGTGTGTCGGTCCATGCCTTGTATGCCTTTGGGCCAATGGTAGCCGGCGACGACAATATCAGAGCCGTCAGGGCCGGCGGTATCGAAGAAGCTCATACTGCCAGCGCCGATACGTCCATCGTTTGGTGACCCTGGGGTTGGAGTCTGCCATAGGAATGCGTCGAAGAAGGAGCTGCCTTGTCGTTGGAGCGGTATCGTTACGTTGGCTCGTCCGGTATGGAACTGGTCCTTTTGTTTCATGTGCCAGTTGTCGGCGTATAGAGCAGGTGCAGTGATGATGGCGAAAACTATAGTAATAGTAAAAGTATGAAGCGATTTCATTTTTTTCCTGTCAATTACCTTTGCGAATTAAAAATAGTAAAATCAGCGATTGTAAATATAGGTAACCTAATAATTGCTATCGTGGCGAAAACAAGACCGTTTGTAGCCCGGAATGAATTTTAGAGGTTACATATTGTATAGATAGTGATATTGGCAGGTCGTGTTGTAGACTATTCCAGTCTTCGACATGACCCGACCGGAAATAAACACATTCAAATATTTTATAGCTGAAAGGGCAGTTAAGTCAAGCAGTAAAATTGGATAAATAGGGTAAAATGTATGGATTGTAATGATATTGGTGTAGTCATTGGGTAGGTCCAGAGGAGATGTGTAAAAAAGGCATGAATAATTATAGTTGGGTGTGGATTTGTTTTGACATTATTATTTAAAAGTAGTAGTTTAGAGAGTTGTTTTAGGTATTGGTTCACGATCACGGTGAAGTACTCGAACTGACAGAAGGTCAGCTTGAGAGGGTATAGTAATAATTGCAGCCGACTATGGTTGCAAAATTTTATTTCGATAGCGTGATCGGATATGGGCGAATCTGGGAGAAAAGTTGAGAAAAGGAATTACAATTTTGGTACCGAAAGCTGTTCTGTACGTTGGTGTAGGAATGGTGTTTTTGGCGATAGTGATTAGCTGTGTGGTGTGTAAGAGTGTACAGCCAGATAAGGGCGGCAGTGGTCTGGTTAATTATTTTCAGAAAGATGATGAGGGTTTTGTGATCGAGGGTGTATCGCTTCGTCTGCCTGGTGATGAAATCTGGTCGAGTCGTTCGCTTCAAGTTGACAAGGTAGAGGTTAGCAGTGCATCATTTTCAGGTGTAAATACAGGAGTATGCAGTTCTTTACAGTTGCAGGGATTTAATATCGACCTGACAGGTTCTGAGGAGCGTTTGAATAGTCTTGGTTTGAGTGAAGCGGGAGGACGGTTTTCTTCTGAAGAGCTGATCGGTTATGTTTTACCATTTGGCCCTCAGAGTGAGCTATGGCAGCAGTATTGCGGGGTTGATATTACCAGTGTTTATCGGGTAAGTGTAAAAGATTTTGATGTAAGTGTAAGTAATAGTCTGCTGGGATTTCGGAAGATCAAAGCGTCGGTTGTGAAGGGTTCGGTGCTGGATAAGCAGCTTATTCTAACAGGGATGGTAACGATAGAGAGTGTAAAGGGCAGTATATTAAGATGTAGTAAATGCCGTTGGGACTTTAACCGTGAATGTTTTATAGTTGAGGGTCGTTTTCGACTGATCGAAGGCGAGCTGAGCCGGGGTGGGCTAAATGGTAACTTTGATTATGACTTGATGCCGGTTAAGGGTGGGGAAGTGCGAAGAGGGAGTCGTAAGGTGTAGAAAGTGGTTTTGGGTATGACTGGGAAATTTATAATAAAGAGCCAAAAATATTTTTTGGGAAAGGGCAATAAGGTAAGATGAAAAAGGTTGTATTAGCGATAATTGGATTTATGCTGTCGGTTTCAGGTGTTGAGGCTGTTGAGAATGTTTACCTGCTGAGTAATAACAGCTATGGTCTGGAGCAGGCGGGTGATGTGCTGCTGGAGTTTGGCGGCGAAGCGAGTTTGGCGGAATGGAATGATATTCGATCTGATTATAGCGGTATGGCCGAAGAGCTTGCCGGTTTGACGGGGCTAGCTGGCGGGGAATCGGTATATGTGACGTATTATGGTCAAACAGGCTTTGGCAGCTCTCGCTTCGTACTGGTAAATAGCGAAGGAGCAGAGCCGGAGGGGCAGAGTGTATATGCTGATATAGATGATTTTACGCTAAGTTTGTGTAATAGCAGTGAGCCATGTCGGGTGCTGGTGGAATATGATAAGGCATCAGCGATAAGTTATGTGCGGAGGCTGGTATGCAGCGGTAGTCTGAACTCATTCAGGCGGGCGGCGAGTATAATGGAACAGGTAATGTCAGATCCGGCGGCCAGTCATAGCGAAGAGGAGTATTTTCTGTCGGCCTTGACTCGTACTATGATGTTGATGGTAAATGATAAGGGCGGCGACGATGGGAGTATATTTGAGCTGTTGAGGGCGTTTGGTGTTACGATAGAAGGCGATAGTATATTGCCAATGAATATGAAAGCGATGGTAGAGCTTGGCAGCGATGGTCAATACAAATTTCCGGAAGGAGCACCGGATCTTGAGACTCTGCTGGATGTGTTGAGTATAGATGGTGCTGATGAGGTATCCGGTATTATTGATGAGCTGGATATGATCAGCGATGGCTTTAGTACTTATTTTGTCAGTTATGAGACAGGGTTAAACCATACAGTAGAAATTGATCATAGTGATGTGCTGCTGTTTAAGGGTATTATGTCGCTGTTTAAGGGGTTGCTGACATTTGAGAGTGCATATGATCTTAATTGCGGCAGCGAGGAGAATCTGGCGACAGCTATAATTGCCAATAAGGTATGTTATCAGGATATTCTGGATAATTATCCAACGTTTTTAGAGATATTGCCAACTGAGGTTGTACCGGGAGAAGAGCCGGTAGATGGTCTGGCGATTTTGGCTGATGCACGTCAAGGGTTTATTGATGGTTTTCAGTGTGGTATCGATTTTATTAATAGCGTGATGAATGAGGCGGATGACCAGCGTGACGATCTACTGTTCTTTTCAGATAGTCGTGTGCCGCCGAGGATCGCAGCTCGTCTGGAGCAGTTCCGTGACAGTCTGATATATGATCAGCCGATAGAATTTATGGCGGTTGAGGATAAGGAATATGTGATTGTTAAAAATGGTACAACATATGCGACATTGACAGTAGAGATGGCCTTTAATGAGCAGGCGAATAAGGCGACGCTCAGGCTGGAACGTGATGGAGTGTTGTATCAGTATAATTCTGACCATATTGAGATAACAGAAGTTGATGATTATCTGGTAGCGATATTTAACAAGGCGTTTTGCAGTGACCCTGAAGAAGATGAGTATGATAATTACGATATGTATATAGAAGGCAGGCTGTCATTTGACCGCAGCCATATGGATAATGTTATTTTGAGTGACTGGGAAGATCTCTCGATCATGAATATGGAGGCTGAGCTGGTTGATAGTGAAGCTGATACGCTGGTAGTGGACTTGAATCCATTATTTGGCTCAGGTCGTTATCCGATGCCGGTATCAATACGAGATATTCTGCCGCAGTTTGACAGAGGGACGAATTATCCGCTGGCGGGAACTATGGGATATGGATTTATCGAAAGAGGAATAGACCCGGATGCGGCGGCGCAGCTGGGTGGTATATTCCCACAAGGCAGTCAAGCCCATTGGCGTTCGCTGGGGCTGGTTTATGGCGGAGAGTTTTATATTGATACAGTCGATCCAGGACAGCTGGTATATGATAATTATGCGACTAAAGTGGTTGGTAGCTGGCAGCCGCAACAGGTATTTTATGATGCAGCGAACCAGGGTTATACAGAGCTATATGATGAAGATGAGATGATCGAGTCGGTATCGATGGCCAAAGGTGATGATGGATATTTCTATATGTCAGTTGAGCTGAAGCCAGAATATTATAATACAGGTGGACGATATCTCTGGATCGATATGAAGTTTTATAATAGTCATGAAGTAAATAGTGAAGACGATATGAAACTTGAAGTATATTTTTCAAATGGTTCATTGAATGACAGTATCCATATTAATACTTCGGTTTTTACGAGAAATCAAGATTGGGACGAATGGGAGACTCGTTTTGCTGAAGGTGCCAAAGTAAATGAAAACTCTATTGATATTGCGATTGAGATGGGTGAAGATAACCTGGCAGGTAAATATTTTCAGTTAGAAGCACACCTGATAGGCGGTGGCTGGTGGGAAGAGTATGATGTTGCGGAGCAGTGTATAAGTGATAAAGTACGAATTGTAGGTAATGATGGTGTTCGTGAATTGTATGACTATACTGGAACAGTAGCGTTTGACGGTTATGAGGAAGGGCCTATTATTGTTCAGGCTTGCAGTGATATATATCATGCAAGTGATTCGATAGCGGCTAGTACTACGCTGGATGGGCCGGGTGAATTTATATTGGAAGATATACCGGCTGGTTTTAGCGGTATAATACGGGCTATAATACCAAATCGTGAGCTTGAAGTTACTGATGTGATCGGAGATGATTACAGCAGTTATTATTCTGAGGTTCTAACTAGCGACGGTGTATTCAGTTATGCTATTGTTGTGCCGGATACTAACCAGGTTAAGGAGTCGGCAGAGGTAATTTCTCGTAGAGTCGAAGTAAGTGCTGATTTTGATATGAGCACTGCAGAGGGTGATACTTCAACGCTATGGTATAGCTTCACTCCGACAGAGAGTGGTATGTATTACTTTGATGATACTTATGTTGAAGATAACTGGTCGTATGAACAAGAAGTGTTCCTGAAAGATACGATGGAATCGCTTGAGTTTGAGGCTCAGACTTACTTTTTGGGTGGAGTATGTTATTTCTTCTATGCTGAGGCGGGAAGTGAGTATTTGATCAAGGTGAGCTACACCATTGAAGTGGAGTCTGGCTGGGGTGGCAGTGACGGTCATTATATGTTTAAGATAGGTGGCCCTGAGCTGGCGATGAACTTTACAAATGATCTCAGGTGTAATGCAGAAGAGATTCCGCTGGATGTCTGGGCATATGGTTATATGGAAGATATAAGCGGTGAAGATCTGACTGAGGTCGGTTGTTCGGATTATGATGATATCTGGTATAAGTTTACGGCGATGGAGACAGGAGTATATAGTCTTGAAAGGATAAGTAACCGTTGGGGTGTTACAATGGCGGTGTTTGAAAAGGGTAAGCATACTGCTATGATGGAAGCCAGAGGGTGTGTTGAGGATATGCTTTTCAGTTGTGAGGCAGGAGAGGAATATGAGATTCGCATTGGCGGCTATAGCAGCAGTTATAACCCTGAGATTCAGTTACTTCTGACTTATACAGGTTTTGCTGAGCCGGAGAATGATGAGGCAGGAAACGCGATCGCGATAGGGTTAGGTGAGCTTGTTTCGGGTACGACAGTTGGTACATTACCAGATATGGGTGACCCTTGGGATGATACCCATGATGTTTGGTATGAGTTTACTGCTGAAACTGAAGGAGTGTATTCTGTGGGCTTTAATGGTAACGGGTTTAGCCCGGAGATTACA
Organism: Sedimentisphaerales bacterium; assembly: GCA_963667715.1. Taxonomy (GTDB): domain Bacteria; phylum Planctomycetota; class Phycisphaerae; order Sedimentisphaerales; family SM23-30; genus JAFGDI01. Next base: position 1,970,734 of record OY763926.1, read on the forward strand.
GTTTACGATTCACTGCTGGATCCGGTCGCGGAAATAGGCGATTATTTTGATGGTAGTAATAATAAGTTCTATGGTATAGCAGGAGCGAAGTATTATCTATGTGTTGCCATTAGCGGCGGCTATCAAAGTGACTTTGATATGGTAGTGAACTGGGGTCGGGCTGGTGTGGCTAATGATCACTGGCTCAATGCTGAGCGTATATATCCGTATGAGCTGGTAATTGGTACGACTGACGGTATGACAGGTGTAGATATAACCGATGATGTCTGTGAAGATTATATTGACAGCTGGTATGTCTTTACGCCAATAGCTTCTGGTTACTGTAACTTGCAGGTGTCAGGTGTTGATGGTTCAAGTAGTCCGCGTTATTCGCTGTATGTTAGGGAGTGGACGAATTTGTTCAATAGTGCTGGTGAGATGATAGGTATACACAGGCCATGTGATAGTTTTGATGGTGTAATGGGCTTTGAGGCTGTTGTCGGGAATGATTATTATGTCAGGGTTGCTCAGAAAGACAGGCAGACGACTGATTATAGTATATATCTGACTGGTACGCCGTATGGTTTACATGGTGATATTGACTATAATGGCTATATTGATATAGCAGACCTTGAGCTGTTGAGTGAGCATTGGCTGGATAATGTGGCGGAAGACAGATCTCTGAATTATCTGGATGTGAACTATGATGGCAGGGTTGATCTGCTTGACCTTGGCGTTATGAGTGAGAAATGGTTTAGCTGGATGGAGTAATATGTCCAGATAGATTTGAATGCGGCTGTTTGAACGGCTGCTAAGTATATATAAATACCCGGTTTCAGTGATAGTTTTCGCTGGCCGGGTTTTTTTTATAACTGGATAACCGCCCGAGTACGGCTGGATTTTTGCGACAGATTGTAGCGAGATGAGTTAAATTGTTAGTATTTGTCATTCTCCGATGGCGGGGGAGATATTGTAGTTAAAAGTTTGTTTACGTAGCGACGGTGTTGTGGGTATTTTAGATGGGCATATGGGAGGTAATGTGGTATAATTCTGGTGTTGGCCTGATATGATGGGCTGTAACTGTAGATATTGATAAGATGTAAGATTTGAGCTGGTAAACAGATGAGAATAGAAAAGAAGAAACGTCTTCCAGAATGGCTGAAGGTTAAATATTCGGCTAGTGGTAATTTTAATAAAGTAAACTCTTTGTTGTCAGAGCTTAAGCTATCGACAGTATGTGAGAGTGCGTGTTGTCCGAACAGGAGCGAGTGTTTTGGCTGTGGGACAGCAACGTTTATGATAATGGGTGAAGTATGCAGTCGTAATTGTCGGTTTTGTGCTGTTAGCCATGGCGAGCTTAGCGAATTGGAGGTGAGTGAGCCTGAGCGACTGGCCAAGGCTGTAACAGAGCTAAAGCTCAAGCATGTGGTAATAACCTCGGTGACCAGGGACGATTTGCCAGATGGCGGGGCGGAGCATTTTGCGTCGTGTATAACCGAGGTGCGGAAAGCCAATCCGGCGGTTAAGATAGAGGTCTTGACACCAGATTTTCAGCTGGACTATAGGGCGCTTGATATTGTGGCTGAGGCAGGTCCTGATGTATTTAATCATAATGTTGAGACTACCAGAGAGCTTACGAAATCGATTCGCAGTAATGCTGATTATGACCGTTCGCTGGCGGTATTGAAGTATATGGCGGATAAGAAATTGGCCTGGAAGGTCAAGAGCGGATTTATGGTTGGTTTGGGAGAGAGCTTTGATGAGCTGGTAGTGGTAATGAAGGATCTATATGCGGCAGGAGTGAATATGCTGACAATTGGCCAGTATTTGCAGCCGTCGAAGGAAAATGTTGAAGTAGAGAAGTACTATCATCCAGATGAATTTGCAGAGTTGAAGAAAGAGGCTGATGCGATCGGTTTTGATCATGTTGCTTCGGGGCCATTTGTGCGAAGCAGCTATCATGCTGAGTTGAGTTTGAACGATAGCAAGCAAGATCAGCAGTAAAAAGCCCTGAAAGGGATAATTGTATGGTTTATAGCAGGTATTTACTTTTGTTGGCTGTGCTCTTGGGCTCGATATTGATAAGTGTGAGCAAGGGTGTTGAGAACGTGTGTGAGATAAAGGTTGATCCTGCCAAGACATATCAGGTGGTAGAAGGTTTGGGGGCATCTCTAACAGATTCGTCTGCCTGGCTGATATATAAGTTTTTAACTCCAGCGGAACGTAAAGCGGTTCTGGACGAGCTTTTTGGTAAATCAAGCGGCATAGGTCTGAGCTATTTGCGTCAGCCGATGGGCGGGTCGGATTTCAGGTTGAAGGAATATAGCTACGATGATCTGCCAGAGGGGGTGGCAGAAGATCGGGAGTTGAAGTATTTCTCGATCGGATATGATAAGCAGTATATTATTCCGGTATTGCAGGAGATATTGGCTGTTAACCCGGATTTGAAGATAATGGGTAGTCCGTGGAGTCCGCCGTTATGGATGAAATCCGGTGGCGAGCTGGGTAAGGGCTATTTACGTCATGAGGCATATGAAAGCTACGCGGAGTATTTTAGCAGGTATATACTGGCTTATGGCAAAGAGGGGCTGGAGGTTAGTGCGGTGACATTGCAGAATGAGCCGTACTTTGAGCCTGGGAGCTATGGCGGCTGTTTTATGAGTCCGTCAGATCAGATAAAACTGGTGAAAAAGCTGGGACAGTCGTTTGAGAGCCATGGGATAAAGACTGATATACTTATCTGGGACCATAACTGGGACAGGCCGGAGTATCCGATCGAGGTTTTGAGTGATGCGGAGGCGAATAAGTTCATTGCTGGCACGGCATTTCATCATTATGGCGGTAATATCAAGGCACAAACAGAGGTACACAATAAATTTCCAGATAAAGGTATATATTTTACTGAGGGTTCCGATGGTACGTGGAATGATCGTGGCTTTGAGCGGAATTTGTTGGCTAATGGTCGATTTGTGATAGATGCGGTAAATAACTGGTCAAAGAGTATAATCAAGTGGAATCTGGCACTGGACGAGAAGAACGGTCCGAAGATCGCCGGCGGGTGTGATACCTGCTATGGCGTGATAACGATAGATCAGAGAAGCAGGAAGGTGACCAGAAACGCACAGTTTTATGCAATGGGTCATTTATCGCGGTTTATTGAGCCGGGAGCGGTTCGTATAGCGGTTGATGGTGGTGATATTGCTTGTTGCGGGTTGAAGAACGCAGATGGCAGTATAGTCGTATACGTTGTAAATGATAAGGAACAAGATCGGGAGTTGAAGCTTGAGCTGGGCAGTCGGAAGTCTGGCGTGGCGGTAAAAGCACGTTCTATATCTACAATATGTATCGATGGAGGTGAATCGGGAGCGGTTATGGAGTATTATACGACGGCGAAGGGATCGAATTTATTGCCGGCGGATGAAGCTGACTTTGCTGGTAGTAGGGGGAAGTGATAGCCTGTTTGATATGTGGTTTGTGTGAATTAGTGCTATTAAGTTATTCTATTCTGTGGTCAGGGCATAAGTTATGGCTATTGTTACTGTAATAGCTATTTCTAAGGGTTGATTTTTAGTGAAAAAGGTGGTATTATATCTGGCTTGTTTGCAGGTAGGCGTCCTGTTTAACATAAGTATATACAAACCATGGAGATACACAGAAAATGTCAGATAATGTAGAATTCTTGAAGAGTAGTGACCCTGAAATCTTTAATCTAATTGAAAAGGAGCATACTCGCCAACAGAACACCCTTGAGATGATCGCATCAGAAAATCATACCTCAAAGGCAGTTATGGCGGCTGCTGGAAGTTGTCTGACCAATAAATATGCAGAAGGATACCCGCAGAAGCGTTATTATGGCGGTTGCGAATGTGTTGATGATGTAGAACAGCTGGCAATCGATCGTGCCAAGCAGCTATTTGGCTGTGAACACGCAAACGTTCAGCCACATAGCGGTTCACAGGCTAATATGGCGGCTTATTTTGCAGCTATTGACCCAGGCGATACAATTTTGGCAATGGACCTGGCACACGGCGGTCATCTGACACACGGTTTCCGTATCAATTTCAGTGGTAAGCTGTACAATGTAGTAAGCTACGGCGTAAAGCAGGACACAGAGACCATCGATTACGATCAGATGGCCAAGCTGGCGGCAGAGCATAAGCCAAAGATGGTAGTTTGTGGTGCCAGTGCGTATCCAAGAATAATTGATTTTGAAAAGATCGCTTCTATAGCCCATGAAAATGGTGCGGTAGTTATGGCTGATATCGCTCATATTGCTGGTCTGGTTTGTACAGGTCTGCATCCGAGTCCGGTAGCGAGCTGTGAGTTTGTGACAACTACAACTCATAAGACCCTTCGCGGCCCTCGTTCAGGTTTGACCATGTGTAAAGAAGAATATGCCAAGAAGGTAAATTCGGCAGTATTCCCTGGCTTGCAGGGTGGCCCTCTATGTCATATCGTTGCGGCCAAGGCTGTAGCGTTTGGCGAAGCACTGACACCGGCATATAAGCAGTATATGGAACAGGTAGTGAAGAACTGTCAGGTTCTGGCAGAAGATCTGGTATCACGTGGTTTCCGTCTATGTTCTGGCGGTTCAGATAATCACCTGCTTCTTCTTGACTTACGCCCTTATAATGAGAATCTTACCGGTGCAGAAGCTGAAAAATGGCTTCAGCAGGCAGGTATTGTTACCAATAAGAACCTTATCCCATTCGATACACGCAAGGCGACAGAAGCCAGTGGTATCCGTATTGGTACACCAGCTCTTACAACTCGCGGGTTGAAGGAAGCTGAGATGAAGGCTATTGCTAACCTGATCGACAGTGCACTTAAGAGTGAAGGCGATGAGGCCAAGATCGCAGCAGTTCGCAGTGAAGTGAACGAAATGTGCGATAAGTTTCCACTAGACTAAGGAGCGGTTTGCGGCTCTTGTTTTTGATGTGAACGTCAAAAAAAAATAGCTAAGGGTTGACATTTGATATGCCCTGACTGTATAATTAGCAGAATAAATGTGAAAATATTTGTAAATTGCTAAAATAAAGATAGATATGTTAACTACTATTGAAATTACCGGTATTATTATACGCTACCAGAAAATGGTCTGCGGCCGGTGATGTTGTGTAAAACAGATTCAAGCCTCGGACTTCTCCGGGGCTTTTTTTTTAGCTATTGAATGAGCTGATAGATCGCGTTGCGGTAAGTCTGAGTTAAGTATTGTTTTTAGTCTGGCGGCTATATGAACGGTGAAAAAGGAGTTAGGCCGCAGTTTAATTGAAAAATGGAGATATAAAATGGCCAAGGAATCAGTAAAGAAGATCGTCCCTGCCGGACGTGTTGAAATATATGATACAACTCTGCGTGATGGAGCACAGGGTGAAGGTGTGTCATTTTCGCTGGAAGATAAACTTGCGGTGGCAATGAAGCTTGACGAGCTTCGAGTGGATTATATTGAAGGTGGTTATCCGCTGAGTAATGCCAAAGATGAGGCGTTTTTCAAGGAGATCCGTAAACGCGGTCTGAAGCATAGTAAGATAGCGGCTTTTGGTATGACTCGTCGTCGGGGCGTGAAGGCGGAAGAGGATACCTGTCTGCTGGCCTTGCAGAAGTCGCTGGCACCGGTGGTTACTATTGTCGGTAAAGGCTGGGATATGCAGGTTAAGGATGTGCTGGGCGTATCGCTGGAAGAGAATATGCGGATGGTGGCAGATTCGATCAGCTTTCTGAGGAAGAAGGGTCGCGATGTGTTTTTTGACGCGGAACACTTCTTTGACGGCTATAAGGAAAATGCTGAGTATAGTCTGAAGGTACTGGCGGCGGCAGCTGATGCCGGAGCGAGCAGGTTTGTCCTGTGTGATACCAATGGCGGTACTATGACCGATGAGATCGAGGATATTGTATCTGAGGTGTATAAAGAGCTTGGTATTCAGATAGGTATTCATACGCATAATGACAGTGGTCTGGCGGTAGCGAACTCACTGGCGGCGGTACGGGCCGGCGGTGTGCAGATCCAGGGTACGATCAATGGGCTGGGTGAGCGATGTGGTAATGCTGATCTGTGTGCGATAATACCTAACCTGGCGTTCAAGATGAATAAGAAGGTATTGAATAAGGCGGCTATGGCGAAGCTGACCGAGGTTTCGCGTTTTGTATATGATTCTGCGAATGTTAATCTGCCGGTTAATCAGCCGTTCGTTGGCCCGTCGAGCTTTGCTCATAAGGGCGGGATGCACGTTCATGCGGTCCAGAAGTCGGCTCGCTGTTATGAGCATATAGCACCGGAAATGGTGGGTAATACCAGACGTATTATCGTAAGTGAGCTTTCAGGTGCGTCTAATCTGCTGGCGAGGAGTCAGAAGCTGGCGAACATGGAAGATAAGAGCGTCGTTCGCAAGGTATTGCAGAAGGTGCAGGACCTGGAGAACGAAGGCTATATCTTTGAGAAGGCTGATGCCAGCCTTGACCTGATAATCAGAGAGCATCTGGGTAAGAAAGATAAGTTTTTTGATCTGGTGCATTATCGTGCTATTACTCAGAAAGACGGCAGTCGTGATGGACTGTTATCTGAGGCGACTGTGAAGCTGATGGTAAATGGTGTGACTGAACATAGGGTAGCAGAAGGCGATGGCCCGATCAATGCTCTTGACGCTGCTTTGCGTCAGACATTGCAGGGACATTATCCGTGTTTGAAAGAGATGCAGCTGGTGGACTATAAGGTGCGAGTAGTGAACTCAGGTGAGGCATCGGCGGCGAAGGTTTGTGTTATCGTTGAATCGAAGGATAACGGCAGTCGCTGGGGTACTGTGGGTGTGTCAGAAAATATTATCGATGCATCATGGCAGGCGCTGGTTGATAGTTTTGTATATAAGCTTATTAAACAATAGGATTTAGTTGGTGGTGTTTGTATAGATACCAATGTTGACTATGGGCTAACTTGTTTAGTAACAAGAAACAAGCTCTGGTCTCTCGCTATGCTCGAAACTATCTGATTTTTAGCGCAGGGCTATGCCTGCATAAAGAAAATAGCGTAATGAGTCACAAGTCCCGAAATATGGGGCTATTGACCAAGAGAGAAAGTCAGCATTTTGTGTGACTTTTATACTATAATTCTTTTTATATTTTGCAATATGACATTAAGAATCACAAGCAAGGATGCTTGTGCTACTTATATATTGGAGATGGGCTGGATGAGATATTTTGTTATTATTTTGGCGATGCTGACTTTTTGCGGGACTGGTGAAGGAAAGGTGACAGATCCGAACTATCCGGGTTTTGAGCTTGTCTGGTCAGATGAGTTTAATGGTGACAGCCTCGACGGTGCGAGCTGGAATATAGCTGTCGGCAGAGGCGGAAACGGCTGGGGTAATCAGGAATGGCAGTATTATACCGGTCGAAAAGAGAATTTGCGGGTAGAGGGCGGTAACCTGGTGATCGAGGCTCGTGAGGAGAAGTATGAGGGCAGCGATTATACATCGGCGAGGATTGATACAGCGGGTAAGCATGAGTTTAAATATGGCCGGATCGAGGCGAGGATAAAGAGCCCGGCTGGCGGTCATGGTGTGTGGCCGGCGTTTTGGATGCTGGGCGATAATATTGGTTCGGTTGGTTGGCCGTCGTGCGGTGAGATAGATATATTTGAGATGATGACCGACGGTAAGAAGGCACTTGGCACGCTTCATTTTGGCAGTTCCAAAGAGAATAAGCATGAGCAGAACGGCAGTGAGCTGGTGCTGGCTGAGGAGCTGGGCGAGAAGTATCATATATATGCTGTGGAATGGGACGAGAAGGCTATCAGCTGGTATGTGGATGATAAGAAGTACTATAGCACCTCAAAATGGTGGAGTGATATGGGCGATTTTCCGGCTCCGTTCGATCATGAATACTATATACTGCTGAATTTTGCGGTTGGTTCCGGCTGGTGGGATAAAGAGACGACAAAGGCGGAAGTGACATTTCCAAGGCAGATGCTGGTTGATTATGTGAGAGTTTATAAGGCAGTGGGTAAATAGGAGTTAACGGTGTTTGTTTCCTCCTTTGGCGGAGGCAGTTTATAAAGAAAAGTAACCGTTTACGGTTGCAGGAGGAAAGGTTGTAAGTGGCGGATTGACCGCTTAGCGGTCAGGCTAATTAAATAACTCAAACTGACCGCTGGTCTTTTTGAGAGGGTTAGAATGCGGTTGCAAAAAAAAGAGACAGCCCGATGAGGAACTGTCTCTTTTTGTTTTATTGGTTGAGATCGCTCTTAGAGCAATTTCTGCATCTGGGCTTTGATCTGTTCGTAGCGAACAGGTTTAACCAGAATAGTGTCGGCCTTGGTCCAGTTCTGTTCTTCGTCAGTCATTGAATCAAATTCAACACCAGATACCATGATAACCGGAGTATTGGCATTTTTCTTTTTGATATGGTATGCCAGAGTGAAGCCGCTGTCAGCGTATTCGAGTTCGAGGCAAACTATAGCCAGGTCGAAGTCGTTCTGAGCGATCAGTTCATCAGCAGCTTTGGCACTGTCAGCTATCATTACATTGTAGCCGTCAGCTGTCAGGGCAGCTACAGTAGGCTTTACAAATTGGCAATCACAATCTGTGAGTAATATATTTTTTCCCATGATAATTATCCTTTAATATTAGAAATTAGTCCCGATGTGCATCGGGATAGAAATTAGGACTTAGCTTTTGATCACTAACTCCTAATTTCTAATTCCATAGAAACCGCCAGGCGGTTTTTTTTATTTAATTACATCACGCTTGTCATAGTGGGTATGAAGCAGGTGATGGCTCTTTTCGCTAAGAGGAGCACCGAGGTATTCCTTATAGAGCTGCTGTACTTCTTCATTCTTATGAGAAACTCTGAGTTCAGAGTTGCCGTCGAGGTCATATAGACAGCTCATACGAACCAGAGCAGCGTCCTTGTCGGTATTGTATGGCTGTCCACCACCGGCAATACAGCCGCCTGGACAGGTCATAACTTCGATGAAGTGGTACTGCTTTTCACCGCTCTTGACCTTGTCAAGCAGGGTGCGTGCATTCTGCAGACTGCTGGCAACAGCGACGTTAACGTCGAGGTCACCGATCTTGACAGTAGCTTCCTTGATGCCGTCCATACCGCGAAGAGGTTCGATATCGAGGTTAGTGAGCTCTTCGCCAGTGATGAGGAAGTAAGCAGAACGAACGGCAGCTTCCATAACACCACCAGTAGCACCGAAGAGCTTACCAGCGGTAGATCTTTCACCAAATGGAGAGTCAGCTTTTTCAGGCTGAAGCTTGGTCATATCCAGATTGTACATACGGATCAGACGGCCAACTTCACGAGTAGTAAGAACAGCGTCAACGTCAGGGACACCATTTCTGGCCATTTCAGGACGCTGTGCTTCAAACTTCTTGGCAGTACAAGGCATAACAGAAACGCTGAAGATCTTTTTAGGGTCAAGATCGTTCTTTTCAGCGAAGTAGCTCTTGATAACAGCACCCATCATCTGCTGTGGGCTCTTACAAGAAGAAACATTATCGATCATGTCAGGGTAGAACTGTTCAACGAACTTGATCCATCCTGGCGAACAGCTAGTCAGCTGCGGCAGGGCGCCACCGTTAGTGATACGGTGAACAAGCTCAGAACCTTCTTCCATGATGGTCAGGTCAGCAGTGAAGCTGGTATCGAATACATAGTCAACACCGAGACGACGGAAAGCGGTGGTCATGATACCGCAGATATCCTGGCCGGCAGGTAGGTTAAACTCTTCAGCAAGAGTAACAGATACCGCTGGTGCGTGCTGGAATACCACAGTCATCTCAGGGTCATTGATAGCGTCAATAACCTGCTTGATATGGCTCTGTTCACGGAGGGCACCGGTAGGACATACCAGGATACACTGACCGCAGTTGATACAGCTTGAAACGTTCAGGCCTTCTTCGAAAGCACAGCCGATATGAGCTTCGCTGCCACGATCGATGAAGTCGAGAGCACTTACAGTCTGAATTTCTTCACACATTCTAACGCAGCGTCCACACTTGATACACTTTTCAGGATCACGAACGATCGACTGGCTAGAGGTATCAACCGGCAGGCTGGTCTTGGCACCGCTGTAACGACGTTCACGCACACCGTATTCAGCGGCTAGCTGCTGGAGTTCGCAATTGCTGTTACGAACACAGTAGAGACAGTCGTCTGGATGGTCAGCAAGCAGAAGTTCGATAATAGTCTTACGAGCACGAACAACCTTTGGAGAATGGGTCTTGATCTTCATGCCGTCGTTGACAGGATAGGCACATGCTGGAGTAAGACCGCGACCGCCTTCGAGTTCAACAACACACATACGACAAGCACCACTAGGGAACATGTCACTCATATGGCACAAGGTTGGTATATTGATACCAGCAGCCCGGGCGGCATCCAGAATTGTCTGGCCTTCCTGGGCTTCTACAACCTGATTGTTAATTTCTATTTTCACTTTAATAATTCCTTATATCTTTAATCAGCAGTTTCATCTTCGGTTTTAAGCGGAGAAGGAAAACTGTCTTAGCCTACTTTAACAGCATTAAACTTACAAACGTCAACACAAGTACCGCAGGCGATACATTTATCCATATTGATAACGTGTGCCTGTTTAACTGTACCTTCGATAGCACCAACCGGGCACTTCTTAGCACAGAGAGTACAGCCTTTACATGCGTCAGCTTCGATGCTGTACTGGAGCAGGCTCTTACAAGCGCCAGCCGGACACTTACGGTCGTAGATGTGTGCTTCGTACTCATCGCGGAACCATCTGAGTGTACTCAGGATCGGGTTAGGAGCTGTCTGGCCCAGACCGCAAAGTGAAGTGTCTTTGATAACTTCGGCAAGGCGTTCCATGTACATGATGCCCTTGAAGCGTTCGAGAGTTTCCTGTTCGGTTTCAGTACCACGCGGCTGAGTGATGCGTTCGAGGATCTCGAGCATACGGCGAGTACCTTCACGACAAGGGATACACTTACCGCAGCTTTCACGCTGGATAAAGTCCATAAAGAATTTGGCGACGTCAACCATACAGGTCTGATCGTCCATAACAACAAGACCACCAGAACCCATCATGGCGCCAACAGTCTTGAGTGATTCATAATCGATCTCGATATCGAGATGCTGAGTTGGGATACAGCCGCCAGAAGGGCCACCGATCTGAACGCCCTTAAAGTCACGGCCGTTCGGGATACCGCCACCGATATTAAAGATAATATCACGTACAGTTGTTCCCATAGGAACCTCAACCAGCCCCGTGTAAGTGATCTTACCAGAAAGGGCAAATACCTTGGTACCCTTGCTGTTGTCAGTACCGATACCAGCGAACCAGTCAGCACCTTTGTTGATGATGGTTGACAGGTTGGCAAAGGTTTCTACGTTGTTTACGCAGGTTGGCTTGCCAAAGAGACCTGAGATAGCCGGGAACGGAGGACGAGGGCGAGGCATGCCTCTTTTACCTTCGATACTATGGATAAGAGCAGTTTCTTCGCCGCAAACAAAAGCTCCGGCACCTTTCTTGATGATAATCTCAAGGTCGAAACCAGTCCCCATGATATTTTTACCGAGTAGGCCCCAGGCAGTAGCCTGACGGATAGCTTCTTCGAATCTTTCGATAGCAAGCGGGTACTCTGCACGGAGGTAGCAGTAAGCCTTGGTAGCACCGATAGCATAAGCACCGATAGCCATACCTTCGAGCAGTTTGTGTGGGTCACCTTCGATAACAGCACGGTCCATAAATGCGCCCGGGTCACCTTCGTCAGCATTACAAACCATATATTTCTGGTCGCCATCAGCGCCGAGAGCGAACTGCCATTTGCGACCGGTAGGGAAGCCACCGCCGCCACGACCACGCAGGCCACTCTTTAATACTTCATCACAAACTTCGGCAGGTTTCATTTTGAGAACCTTAGCGAAGGCTTTGTAACCGCCGAAAGCGATGTATTCGTCGATCCTGGAAGGGTCGATAGAACCGCAATTAGCGAGAACCAGACGCTGCTGCATCTGTAGGAATGGGTTTTCGTCAACGAATGCTACGCCATCCCATGCTTCGAGAGATTCGTTGCGAGTCTGACCGAACACGCTTTCGCCTTCGATCTTGCCGGCAAGAGCGTTGTCCAGAATGCCTTCAGCCTTATCAGCAGTAACAGCCTGGAAAGTTACGCGGGTTTTGCCTGGGATCTGAACTTCGATAATAGGTTCGAAAGCACAGAGACCGATACAGCCAACTTCGATAACGTCAGCAGAAATGCCTTTGTCGTTGAGGTAGCTGTTGATCTTGTCGAGAGTCTTGCCAGCACCAGCGGCGAGACCACAAGTACCAGTACCAACGAAGATAACAGGTTTTTCTATTTTATTACGAGTAAGGGCAGCGATGGTATCAGCTGCGTTACTATCACCGTTAAGAGTAGCCATGAGTTCGGTATTAACCTTGTCCAGTCCATGGCGGCATTTGCAATCCTTAGCTATCATTATTCACCAGCCTTTCCACGATATTCGGCAACAACACTTTGCACTTTTTCAGCAGTCATACCGGCGTAGAATTCGCCGTTGATGCTGATAACTGGTGCCAGACCACAAGCTCCGATACAGGCAACTACTTCGATGGAGAATAAGCCATCAGAGGAAGTTTTGCCAGACTGGCAACCTGTTTCGCGTTCGAGGTGTTCCAGCACAGTAGCTGAACCCTTAACGTGACAAGCTGTACCACGACATACCTGGATATGGAATTTACCCTGTGGTTCGAAAGTGAACTGGTTATAGAAAGTTGCAACGCCAAAAATCTTACTTGCCGGCAGATTGAGGTGACTGCTAACTTCCAAGACTGCTTCGCGGGACAGAAAACCGTCCAGCTCCTGGATATCCTGCAGGATCGGGATGAGTTTATCCCTTCCGGCATCTGGATACTGTTTTAATACTTCTGCTACTTGTGTACTCACGATGACCTTTCCTTTACTCTAAGTACCAATAAAACATATATTTTTCGCAACCAAGGTTTATGGTTGCGGTAAAAGGTAAAAAGTTAAAAATAATGAAAATCCTATTCTTAACTTTTTGCCTTTAACTTTTAACTACAGCCGTCCACGACTGTAAATTATTGTCTGGCGAAATAATGCACCTTTTCGAGCGAGACGGCAAGGTTTATGTTGTCGACATAAACCGATTGCGGTACTTGAAGCTGAACGGGTGCGAAATTCATGATCCCCCTGATATTGTTCTCGACCAGCTTATCTGCCACTACCTGTGCCGCAGTGGCTGGAACTGCCAGGATAGCAGATTTGATATTGTATTGCTGGATACGGGTGTCTAGTTCGTCGAGGTTGTAACAGCGAGTGCCGTAGAAGACTTCACCGATCTTGGCAGGGTCCTGATCAAAACAAGCGGTAATTCTCATGCTTGAAGTGTCGAGCCCGATGTAGGCGAGAATCGCACGGCCAATATTACCGACACCGACGATAGCGGTAGTGCCGGTGTTGCTGCCTTCGAGGAAGTGGCTGATGCCATGCAGGAGTCCGGATATTTCATAGCCTTTGGTAGGGCTGCCGACGTAGCCGACGGTCATAATATCGCGTCTGAGCTGCGCTGCGGTAACTCCGGCACGACTAGCGAGCTCGTGGGAGTATATGCTCAGGGCATTGTCAGCCTGCAATTCATTAAGAATGCGTTTGTACAGGCACAATCTGGCAATGATCTTTTCTGATATCTGTTCGGCCATAATTCCGGTAAATAATTCTTCTCTGTTAGGCGGGGTTATCTGTTGTTACTCTCTATACTACCTCTAACCTTCGCGGGTGTTGTTATGAAAATCACATTGTTACAAAATTAACATTGTTACGTTTTTCACAACGAAGCACTAATATAGACCTGAAATATCAATTAGTCAAGTTTTTTTTAACTTTTTATAAAAAAGTTTATATATTTGCAGGTTGTTTAGTGTTGGCAGTCGATATGGGCTGTCCAGGTGGGTGTTTTCTGGTGTGGAAATGGTAATTTACGAGGTTTTTATGGGTCTTGACTGATAGGAGTATTGCGGTTATAATGTTTTACCTTTAATTATATTTTGTAAGTAATTGAAATTCAGGAATTTAAATAATGACAGAACAGCTTTCAACGGTTTATGAGCCATCAAATATAGAAGAGAGAGCCCTAGAGCTCTGGGCTGAGAAAAACAGCTTTAGTGCCGATCCAAAAAATCCGGCAGATTCGTATACAATTGTAATACCGCCACCTAATGTTACGGCGGCATTGCACCTGGGCCATGCCTTGAACAATACGCTGCAGGATATCCTGATCCGCAAGCGTCGTATGGAAGGTCGTAATACTTTATGGATGCCTGGGACAGATCATGCTGGTATTGCAACTCAGACAGTTGTAGAGAAGCGTATTCTGTCAGAAGAAGGTCGTCGTCGTACCGATTTTGAGCGGGACGAGTTTGTTGGCCGTATTCAGCAATGGAAAGATCAGTATGAGGCAACAATAGTAAATCAGCTGAAGAAGATGGGCTGTTCGTGCGATTGGGACAGAGTTCGTTTCACAATGGACGATGTTTGTGCCAAGGCGGTACGTGAGGTATTTGCCCGGTTGTTTGAAGATGAGCTTATCTATCGCGGTAAGCGTCTGGTGAACTGGGACCCGGCTACACAGACAGTATTGGCTGATGATGAAGTGGAGCATGAGACCGTTCAGGGATATTTCTGGTATTTGAAATATCCGCTGGTGGAGCCTGTAGATCTTAACAGTCAGACTGTACATTATATAACAGTAGCTACAACCCGTCCAGAAACAATGCTGGGCGATACTGCGATCGCGATGAATCCGTCTGACCCTCGTGCTGATGCACTGGTAGGTAAGAAGGTTCGTTTGCCGCTGGTAGGCAGGGAGATCCCTATCGTAGCAGATCAGCATGTGGTATTGCCTGATCCTGAAAGTGAAGACGAGAAAGCACGTTTTTCAACAGGCTTTTTGAAAGTAACACCAGCACATGATACCAATGACTGGGAGATCGGTCTTCGTCATGGTCTGCCGGTGATCAATGTTATGGCTCCAGATGGTACGATCAGCGATAAGTTCGGCTGGGCAGATGCTGCCGGGTCAGAAGCAGAGTCGTATCTGGGAATGGATAGATTTGAGGCGAGGAAGGCGATCGTAGAATGGTTCAAGCAGGAAGATTTGCTGGAAGATGTTCGCGATTATGCTCATGAAGTAGGTCACAGCTATCGCAGTCATGTGCCGATCGAGCCATATCTGTCTGATCAGTGGTATGTAGCGGTAAAGAAGCCGATCGAGAGTAAGGCTGGGGCTTTTGGAACAGATATAATCCCGGATACCGATGTGCCGGTAAATTCACTGGCTGGTATGGCTTTGAAGCCGCTGGTTGACGGTAAATTGAAGTTTACTCCAGAGCGATATTCACGTAATTATGAGCAGTGGCTAGAGAACCTGCGTGACTGGCCGATAAGTCGTCAGTTATGGTGGGGGCATCAGATCCCGGTATGGCATAAGGAAGGTGAGCATCCAAACAGATGTGAGCATGGTACAATCCGCCGGGTAATGGAGTCTGATAATGGCAAGATAACATACTTGTGTGTGAGGCCTGGTTTTGGCGAGTTGGAAGCGGCGATGGAAGCTGAAGGCTGGGTAAGAGACAGTGATGTACTTGATACCTGGTTCAGTTCTGCATTGTGGCCGTTTAGTACACTTGGCTGGCCAGATGACTCTGATTCACTGAAGAAATATTATCCGGGCAGTGTGCTTTGTACCGCTCGTGAGATCATAACCCTGTGGGTTTCTCGTATGGTAATGATGGGTCAGTATTGTATAGGCGATATACCATTTTCTGATGTTTTCATTCATGCGATGATCCAGGATGGTCAGGGTCGTAAGATGAGTAAGTCTTTGGGTAACGGTATTGATCCGCTGGACATTATCGATAGCCATGGTGCCGATGCGATGCGATTTGCACTGGCTCAGATGACTACTATGACGCAGGATGTTCGTATGCCGGTAGAGGCAATGACGCTGCCTGATGGTCGTAAGGTGAACAGTTCACCGAAATTTGACATTGGCCGTAATTTCTGTAATAAGCTATGGAATGCGTCCCGATTTGCGATGGGTAACCTTGAGTCGCTGGTTCCATGTGATAAGGTGGAATTGGAGCTGGAAGATCGTTGGATCTTGTCACGTCTGCATCGTACGATAGCGGAAGTAACAGGTCAGATCGATGAGTTCCGCTTTAGTGAGCCGATAAATGCACTGTATAAGTTTTTCTGGAACGAGCTTTGTGACTGGTATCTTGAGCTGATCAAGCCGCGTATGTGGGATGAGGCTCGCAAGGGTTCTGCCCAGCGTGTGCTGGCTTATGTTCTGGATAGTAGTTTGCGTTTACTGCATCCATTTTTACCTTATATAACAGAAGGTATCTATCAGCATCTGAATACACTGCTGCCAGAGCGTTCTCTGGCTGGTATAGCAGAGCTGGCGGCAAGTGATGCACTGGTAACGGCTCAATGGCCGGTTGCAGACAGTTCGCTGTTCAACGAGGAAGTAGAAGGTCAGATCGCGATCATTCAGAATGTGATTTCCAGAGTTCGTGAGCTTCGTACTCAGTATCAGGTTGCACCAAAGGCCAAGGTAGAGGTAACTATCAAGGCGGTTGGTGATCTGGCGGCTGTAATAGGCAGTCAGCAGAACCTGATCGGTAAGATCGCCAATATAGAGACCTTTAACTGTGTGAGCGAATTGGTTGACAGGCCTAAAAATGCGGCGGTAGCTGTAGGTGAAGGTTTTGAGGTCTTTGTTCACGATGTGGTAGATGTTGAAGCAGAGAAGAACAGACTGTTGAAGCAGAAAGAGACCCTGGAGAAGGGTATTAAGTCTCTGGAAGGTAAGCTTGGCAATGAGAACTTTGTTAAGCGAGCTAATCCTGAAGTTGTTGAGAAGGAGCGTCAGCGTATGGCACTTCTGCAGGAACAGCTGGCGGATCTGGAGAAGAATCTGGCTTCGCTGTAAAGCATGTTGCTTAGATATGAGATAAAAGAAAAGGCCCGGTCAGTTATGATATTGACCGGGCCTTTTTGTTTTTTTTTTGCAATGTGGCATTAAGAATCACAAGCCCTGATGTCTTTCGGGACTTGTGCTACCTAATTTAGTTCTTTACGCGTTCAACGTATTCGCCGTTGCGGGTATCAACTCTGATAAGTTCGCCTGGCTCGATGAAAGGAGGAACCTGAACTTCAGCACCGGTTTCGAGAACGGCTTTTTTATACTGGTTAGTAATGGTAGCACCTTTCATGGCCGGAGGAGTATCGGTGATCTGCAGATCAACTGTATTTGGCATAATAACAGTGAAAGGTTTGCCGTCGAGGAAGTGTATTTCCACATCGGTGTTTTCTTTACAGTATTTAGGCCCTTGGCCGTCAGAGAACTCAGCGGTAGGCAGTTCGATCTGCTCGTAGTTTTCTTTGTGCATGAAGATGTGCATGTCGCCGCTACAGTAAAGGTATTCGTATTTCTGCTTATCAACGAACATCTGTTCGAGAGTTTCTTCAGAGCGGATACGCTTGTTAACAGTTCCGCCATCTTGCAGATTTTTGAACTTGGTCTGTAGAACGGCACCGCCTTTACCCAGTTTAACATGCTGGTAGTCTAGCACTTCGCATGGCTTGCCATCGATTTTAATTACCATGCCTTTTTTCATTTCAGTAGCTTTAATCATTCTTGTATTTCCCTGTACTTTCTATACTTATGTCGATACAATATTGTCAGTTCACAGTATTGTTTAAAATGCAGTAGTAAATATTAAACTTAACATACACGATAAGTTGTGTATAATACAAGATTCAGGCAGAAAAGTCAAGATGCTGATTAAGATGTATGGTTCCCGCATACGGCGGTGCGATACTAACAACGAACAGGAGTCTTAACTTATGGCAGTCAGGATGGCAACAGCAGCCGGCCGATTTTACAGTGCCGATCACGATGAATGTCTGAGTGATCTGGCAGAATTAGTTAAAAAAGGTAAAATAACAGAAGGCTTAGAGCTACCGACGAATATAACAGCAGGAATAGTACCTCATGCCGGCTGGGTATTCAGCGGCGATCTATGTGCAATGGTCTTTAATGAGATCAAGCGTCGTCAGTCGGTAGATACTTTTATCCTATTTGGCGCCAACCATACGGTAAATTCACATAATCATATGGTTTATGATGTAGGTGAATGGTCCAGTCCGCTGGGCAGGATAGAAATAGATGAAGAGTATTCTGCAGTTCTGCTCGACCGCTGTGACGGTCTACTGCATGCAAATTGTCAGGGTCACAGCAGTGAACATTCGCTGGAAGTATTGATACCATTTATACAGTATCTATTTCCAGAAGCTCAGATAGTACCGATAATGGTCCAGCCGATCGATTCGGCGGAGAAGATCGGTGATCTGGCGGCGGAAGTTGCAAGTGAATATGCGGATAAGAAATTTGTGGCTATCGGTTCGACCGACCTGACCCATTATGGCCCGAGCTATTATAATACCGCTATGGGTACAGATAAGAAGGCTCTGGTATGGGCCAAGAATGTAAATGATAAATATATGATCGATCTGATGTGTACATTAAAGTCAGGTCAGGTTGTTGAGGTTGCCCGGACGTACAGTAATGCATGCGGAGCAGGAGCGATCGCTGCGACATTAAAATACGCCAGTGAACGAGGAGCGTCTAAAGGTGTACTTTTAGACCAGACATGCAGTTCAGAAGTATTTATGAAGAAGTTCGGGCGGTCAGATATGAATAGTGTAGGATATGCGGCGATAGCGTTTTGAAATTAGTTCCGATGTACATCGGGATAGAAATCAGGATTTAGGATTTAGGGAATGAGATTGTTTATACAATGTCATTTTGAGTAAATAATCAATACAGGACGTTAACAGGTTCATGAGAGTAATAGCAGTAACAAATCAAAAAGGCGGCGTAGGAAAGACCACATCGACAGTTAATCTTGCGGCTGCACTTGCGGCTAAAGGTAAAAAGGTTATCATGATCGACCTTGACCCGCAGGCACATTTGACGACATTTTTAGGTATATCGCCATTTAAGCTTGAACTAAGCAGTTATGAGCTATTATGTCAGAATAAGAAACTGTCTGAATGTCTGGTAGATATCCGTGAGAATATCCGGGTGCTGGGTTCTGGTATTAATCTTACTGCAGCTGAGCAGGAGCTGGTATCAGTAGTAGGTCGTGAGACTATCTTACGTGATGCTATTGCCGAGTATGATGAGCCTTGTGATTATGTCTTTATCGACTGTCCGCCGTCATTGGGTATGTTGACCTTGAACGCATTGGGAGCGGCGAAGGAAATATTCATACCTATGCAGCCGCATTTTCTGTCATTGCAGGGTTTGAGTCAGCTGCTGGAATCGGTAACCCTTGTGCAGAGGCGGATCAATCCAGAGCTGGAAGTAAGTGGTATAGTATTTTGTATGTTCGACAGTCGCTTATCATTATCAAATGAGGTAGTCTCAGAGATAGAGAGTTTTGTCGAACAGCATCGTGAAAGCCCATGTCCATGGCAGAAGATACGGATATTTGATACCAGAGTTCGCAGGAATGTGAAACTGGCAGAATCACCTAGTTATGGCCAGACAATCTTTGAATATGAGAAGTCCAGTAATGGAGCTGAGGATTATATGGCTTTGTGTGAGGAAGTTATCCTCATGGAAGGCGGCGATAATCTGGCAGGTCAGAAAGTAAAAGCTGCTGTGCCAGAGCCAGAGGTTCAGGTTGAGCCAGAGCAGGCTACGCCGCAGGAAGAAGCTGCGGCAGCTGAGACTGTGGCTCAGGAAACGGCTGTTTCAGAAAGTGTTCAAGAACAGAGAGCGGTTGAAACAGGTGGCGGTGAAGAAGCGGTAAATGAGATACGCGAGCTGCCAGCTGATAATGCTCAGGTGAGTGTTCAAGAGCAGTGGAGCGTTAGTGAAAATACCGGAATGGGAGAGAATAATCAGCTATGAGTTTCGGACCGGCATTTAAGGCAATATTCAAATTTCACAGGATAATGCTTATTGTCACTCCCTGGCTGATCCTTGGCGGGTATTGGGTGTTTTTGTTTGTATTGACCCATTTGCCGGCGACACGATTACCGGCAGTACAGGTAATGGGCAAAGACCGCACTATGCATTACCTGGCGTACCTGGGGCTGGGACTGGTGTTCTGGCTGTGTTATTACCGGGATATGCGTCCATCATTTCGACAGAAGCGAACGTGGCTGATGGTGTTTACACTGGTAGCCTATGGTGCGTTCGATGAGATCACACAGAAATATTTCGGCAGAACAACTGATGTTATGGACCTGATGTTCGATTCGTTTGGTATTATGACATCTTTGGTAATGCTCTTTTTTATCCGCAGGCTGATACACTGGCTATTTATAATCTGGGCCGTATTGTTCATATTTTCACATTGGCCGTCACCGACTCATTTTATCGAGTTGCCAAAGGAGCTGAATCCATTAAAGCCGTTGGGTTACATGGCCGGCTATTTTCTGGTTACCGTTTTGTGGTGGCGGTGTCTGAGCCCTAAGAATAAGTTCATGGTGAATAAGTATATATTTGCCTGGACAGCGGTGATCATGGTCGCCTATAGCGTGTTTGACCAGTTTATTATGCTGATCATGCGTAAGGGCTTTAGCAGTGAGGCATTGACGACGGCCTTGATGTCAGTATTTATAGGTATAGTAGTTTCCTGTTTGTTTGGATTGCAGAATCAGGCGGAGGAGAATTACCAGAAATACGTCAAGCATATAGAGGAGCAGGACGGTCAGCATTTTAATGGGTTATATGATGATGGACTGGGTTATTGATAAATAGATATCGATTAAAGCCTTTACAAGCAGTTGGAAATGTGTTATTTTACTGAATTGGGGATTCAGTGAGAGAATAGAAATTAGGATTTAGGATTTAGAAATTAGGATTTAGTTCCGATTTATATCGGGATAGAAATTTAGTATATAATTATTTGGATAAAGTGGTAAAGATGAGTAATAACAGAGTTATCAGCGAATATGAGCAGGTCAGACTAGATAAGCTGGCAAAGATCAAGGAACTAGGTATCGACCCTTACGGTCAGTTTTATCCGGGGGTAGAGTCAGCAGCGTCGGTAGCAGGTAAATATGATCCTGAAAATGAAGAGCAGGAAGTATGTGCCGCAGGTCGTATAATTCTGCACCGTGCTATGGGCAGTCTGATGTTCTCTACAATCCGCGATTCATCTGGTAATATCCAGATCGGTATGAGCAAGAAGCTGCTGGCAGAAAGCTGGAAGCTGGCTAAGCTGCTGGATCTGGGTGATATCGTTGGCGTAAAAGGTACACTGGGTAAGACAAAGACCGGTGAGGTTACTATATGGGTTACTGAGCTGACACTGCTGTGTAAGGCTACAGTTCCGCCTCCAGAGAAGTTCCATGGTTTGCAGGATGTTGAACGTCGCTATCGCCAGAGATATGTTGATCTGTTCTCTAATCCTGAGTCTATGGCTACCTTTAAGGATCGCTGCCATATTGTATCTGATATCCGTCGTTTACTGACAGATAAGGGTTTCCTGGAAGTTGAAACTCCGATGATGCAGCCGATTGCTGGTGGTGCCGCGGCCAAGCCATTTGTAACTCATCATAATACCCTGGACCTGGACCTGTTTTTGCGTATAGCTCCAGAGCTGTACCTCAAGCGTCTGCTGGTCGGTGGTATGGAAAAAGTATTTGAGATCAACCGCAGTTTCAGAAATGAAGGTATCAGTACCAGACATAATCCTGAATTTACAATGTGCGAATTGTATCAGGCGTACGCTGACTATAATATCATGATGGATATTATGGAAGAGATCGTTTGCAGTCTGGTCGAGAAGCGTTCTGCGGATATGAAGCTGGAATTTAACGGCAAGATGATCGATTATAGTCGTCCATGGCGTCGTGCGACCTATACAGAGCTGTTCAATGAGCATTGTCCGTGTCATATGGATGATATAACCGGCGTAAGAGCGGTTGCGGCCAGACTTGGAATAGAGCAGGCAGAGATGGACGATGTGGTAGTGATCAATGAAGTGTTTGAGCACTATGTAGAAGAGCATCTGGTGAATCCTACTTTTGTAATGGATTATCCGGCTGCTATGTGTGTGCTAACCAAGCAGAAGACATCTGACCCGACAATAGCTGAGCGTTTTGAGATGTTTATTTCCGGAATGGAAGTAGCTAATGCTTATACCGAGCTGAATGATCCGGCGGTGCAGGAAACTAACTTCCTGAGCCAGCTGAAGGGTCAGGAAGAGTCGGAAGCACAGATGGACGAAGACTTTGTTGAGTCACTTCGCTATGGTATGCCTCCGGCTGGCGGTCTTGGCTTTGGTATTGACAGACTAGTAATGCTGATGACAAACAGTCCAAGTATTCGTGACGTGATCCTGTTCCCTCAGATGAAGCCTGTTGTGGCAGTTGCGGAAGAGGACGTCGATCAGGAAGAAGAGGCTAATTAGGATTTAGAAGTTAGTAATTAGGATTTAGTCTCGATGTACATCGGGATAGAAATTAGATTTTAAAAGTAAAACTCCACAGTTCTCTGGCTGTGGAGTTTTTTAATTGATAAGCAGCAGCTTCCCCTCCGAAGCTGCTACTGGAAGTACAAATTATTGGCAATAAATTTGTTGCCGGTAGTTTTGGTTAATTGAATTCGTCCAGATCGAATACATCTTCAAATGGAATCATTTGCTCTGCTTTACTGATGACATTGCCGCTTGGTGTTGGTGCGGTGAAGTTAGAATGTCCAGTAGCAGGAGCAGAAGCGATATTATGGAAGATCTGGTCAGAGCTCTGGATTGAAGGAGATTTCTGTGCTACAGGCTGACTCTTTTGGTTGCCACTGACAATACCTTCGAGGTTGCCAACAACAGTAAGGAGCTGTCCAGCCTGAGCGGATAGTTCTTCAGAGGCACTGGCAGATTCTTCAGCATTTGCAGAGTTTACCTGAGTAATTCTGTCCATATCACTTACGGCACTACTGATCTGTTTGATGCCGTTAGCCTGTTCCTGGCAGGCACTATCAATCTCAGCGATAAGAGAACTTGTCTTGCTTACACTTTCAGTGATCTGTTCGAGAGCTTTACCAACTTTACTGGTTATTTCAACACCATTGCCTGCGTTCTTAACAGATTCTTCGATCATTTCAGAGGTATTACGAGCGGCCTGAGCACTTCTCATAGCGAGGTTACGTACTTCTTCGGCAACAACGGCAAAACCCTTACCAGCTTCTCCGGCACGAGCAGCTTCAACCGCAGCGTTAAGAGCCAGGAGGTTGGTCTGGAAAGCAATTTCGTCAATAACTTTGATGATCTTACTGGTTTCTTCAGACGATTTTTGGATATCGTTGATAGCAGTTTTCATCTGGTCCATAGAGACGGTACCAAGCTGAGCTGCTTTATTAGCTTCGTCAGAAAGTGTATTTGCGGCTCTGGCATTTTCAGCATTGCGAGATGTCATAGAAGACATTTCGTCAAGTGAAGTTGTGGTTTCCACTAGTCCAGAGGCCTGTTCGGTACTGCCGGAAGCTAGCTGCTGAGAAGCGACCGCGATATGATTAGCCGCTTCGCTAACATGGCTAGAGCTGGCAGATAGTTCGGCAATGATCTGGTTTACAGGGCGAGTGATGCTCAGGCTGAGATATAACCCCAGAGCAATAGCTCCAATAGCACCAGCGATAGTACCGGTAAGCATAACCGTATTGGTCAAAGTGGATATCTTATCGATACTGGCATTTTGGCCGTCCATATTATTTTGACCGATGGCGATGAGCTCATCAATAATAGTATTGAGTTTATTGGTAGTCTCATTGATCGGACCGAACTGATAGTCATCGAGTGTTTTACGACTTGTAGCACGTTGGGCCGGGTCGTCAACAGTTGCGATAGCCTGAGATCTGAGCTGTTTGAAATTATCAACTGTATATTGCCAGTTAGTCATGGCGATAGACAGTTCGGCCAGCTTTTGATCCTGCTTTTCGGTAAGTTCCAGCTGTTTATATTTAGCGATAACATTCTGGTAGTTAGAACTTATGTTTGCGATCTTATCTTCAGTGATCTTTAGATGTTCATCGGTAAGAACAAGTCTGGAAAGAGTGCTGATAGCACATACAGACTGGCTAAAGTCAGCTTTAAGATTCTGGGCAAGGCTTATAGATGGTGAGTCCTGGTATATGATATGTTGGGCGATGCCAGACATAGATCTGGTGTTATAAATACCAAATCCGCCAAGTATAGCTGTGATGACAGCAACAACAATAAATCCACCTACCAAACGGGTGGTAAGACTAAACTTCATAAACTTCTTCTCCAAAAAAACTTAACAAGGTTAAGAAAACACGGCTTTTTAATCCGAACGTATAAAAAAGGCCATTGTTTTCCTGTTATGCTATAAATTTCGACAGAAGAAGAGGTGCTCTTTAGTAGAAAGCGGGGTAATTAGAGGATTAAAAATATAAGTGTTTCATTGGGAATCTATGCAGCTTCTGTAAGTGACTGTTTTTGACAGTACTTGCTGTATTGACGTGCTATGACACAAAATATCAGTAGTATGATAAAAATAAGTAAAGCGTGCGTGGTGGGGCTGAAGCTCTATGAATTTAGCAAACGGTTAAGCTTTTGACGCCACTCAATCTGCTCAGTTTTGCTTGTCGAATTTAGGGCTGGGAGCTCGGTTTTGGTGTCAAGGCAGGCCTTTAATGCTGTTAGTTCTGCGGCGGTGAATTTCATGGCACCTCTGTACTCGCTATAGTCATTCCATGCTTCAATAGTGTGAGGGACGATCGGAGTGATAAGTTCGAGAATAGCGTCTGCGAAAACACGAATCTCTTTTTGGGCGTGGCTGTCGCATCTGAGATTTAGAAGATGGAGCAGGTTTTTAAGGTCAATTTTCCAGTATAGCTCGGTATAGGTTGAGAGAGGTAGTATAACTCTTGAAAGTTCACGAGCTAATCCGCTATCGAGGCATTTTTCGTAGTTGGTGAAGGAATCTGAGCAGCTTTGCTGGAGGGTGCCTGCAACATCCTGCGGGTTATCAACGAGCGAGCTTTCTGAACCTTGTTTATTTGTGATACCCTGGGTTCTCATTTCGTCCAGAGGTGGTATGTAATATTCGTCTGGCATTTCGGAATATCTGCCGCTGAGCTCGTTCAGGCTGGCGGTGCGGTGCCTGAGCCACTGTCTGGCGACGAAAAGAGGCATTTTGAGGTGGAATTTGAACTCGACCATTTCAAGGGGCGAGCTGTGGTTATGGCGAATGAGGTATCTTATGAGGGCTTTATCGTCATTTATACTTTTAGTACCGCGTTGATAGCTGCATCGTGCGGCTTCAGCGATTGCGTAGTCAGCAGAGTCTTCACCATCTGGTAAGACCGCGGGCATACAGTCGATGAGCTTTACGAATCCATGGTCGAGGCAATGGACTTTGGGAAAACAACCGTACTTTTTCGTGATAATATGCGACATAAAATATAACCATCCTGGTATTTATAGAGAAGTTAAGTCTCCAAACTAGCTATTCTGTATTGACTTACAGCAAAGTGCGGTAAGTTACGACAGTTTAATATAGCTTTGGCATCTACCAAGATTCAAGCCAGTTTTATGAATATTATCTTTCGATATGCGGTTCTGTTTTCTTATCTTTACAATTCTTTTAGCGAGTATAGGGCCGACCGATGGAATTCTGAGCAGTTCATAATAATCTGCTTTATTGATATCCATAGGGAATAATTGCGGGTGAGCTTCTGCCCAGATCTGTTTTGGGTCTTTGGCCAGAGATAGATTGCCATCGGAGTCGGTGGGTATCTCATTTTTATTAAAACCGTACTTTCTGAGCAGGAAATCGACTTGATATAGTCTGTGTTCACGGACGAAGCTGTTGTTATTTGCTTGCGATGGGATTGGTATATCGTCAAAAAGCGGCAGTTGAGTTCCAGGTGTTATTTTTGGGGTGGCAATAACCGGCTGGTAGGCAGAGTAGTAAACTCTTTCCATGTCGTAGCCGTCGTATAGTCTGGCGGTGGCGTTAATGATCTCGAGGTCAGTTTCGCCGGCAGCACCGACGACAAACTGGGTTGACTGGCTACAATGTCGGTTTAGTTCTTGTCGATATTCGTTAATCTTTTTAATAGATGTAATAATACCGTTGTTAAAGTCTTTTTTCTGGCTGAGCTTTTGCAGGCGGTCGGCATTTGGTGCTTCAATATTGACCGATACTCTGGTTGCGAGGTGAACCGCCTGTCGGATAGCTTCATGTGAACAGCCTGGAATGATCTTTAAGTGTATAAATCCTTTGAACTTATGTCTGAACCTTAATATTCTGAGAGTATCGAGCATGGTTTCCATGGTATTATCGGGGGAATGTTCGATACCAGAGGATAGAAACAAACCTTCAACACGTTTGGCGAATACCAGGTCCATGAATACCTTTGCCAGCTCGGCAGGGGCGAGTGTGCATCGGGATAGGTCGCGTGAGTCGTTAAATGGGCAGTATTTACAGTCGTTTATGCATTTATTAGATTGTAATACCTTTAGCAGGAAGGTTTTACGTCCGTCAGGCAATACCGCCGGGTAGATCCATCTGCCCGCATCGCCGCGAACACGTCCCGGTTCATGCTTCATTCTACAGGAGCAAGCCAGGTCGAATTTACTGGAATCTGACAGTATGTTAAGTTTTTGTTCGGTATCCATCAGTGGTTATTATCGGCAATAAATAATGTTTTAGCAAAGACTTTCCCGAAAAAATGCCGATTTAAATAATGGTAAGGTAGAGTTTTTAAGTCCGCAGATTACTTCAGGTGTGCTCGTTGGAGTGAACTATAAGAATAATAATAAGATTAAAACAATATTTTTTCAGATCGTAGTATAAACTGAATAATGTTGGATATAATCTTACCGGTATAGCCGATGTGAGTCGGGATAAGAAGATAGGATAAGAAAGGTTATTATATATGTCATCAGGAACAGGTGTGGGTGTAGTGGCAGTACCAGCGATAGCGGCGGCAATTGATATAGGGTCAAACGCTATCAGGATGGTAATAGCCCAGCGTATGCCGGATGGGACAATAGAATATATTGAGGAGCTGCACCAGAGCGTGCTGCTTGGTCATGATACATTTACCAATGGCAAGATCGGTAAAAAGGCTATGCAGTCTGCGATATCAGTATTGCGAGACTTTGCCGGAGTAATAAAGTCGTACAAGGTTGATAAAGTACGGGTAGTGGCGACAAGTGCGGTTCGCGAAGCGTCTAATGCGGATGTGTTTTTAGATCGAATTCTAATTGCTACCGGTATGGAAGTGGAGCTGATAGATACATCAGAGGAAAGCAGGTTGATCGTATCGTCTATATACGAGTTGGCAGCGCAGGATGAGAAGATAATAAAGGGTAATGTTCTGGTTGTGGTAGCCGGAGGCGGCAATACGATCATGACCATAGTGAATAATGGAGATATAGTAGCCTCGCATACAATTGGTCTGGGGGCGGTGAAGCTGCTGGAAGAGTATTACAGCTGGCAGACCGGTTGGGATGATGTATATCGTCAGGCGGCGTATCGGCTGAACACTTTTGTTGATGCGGCGAGAAATGTTTTATCATTGAATAAAATAGATAAGCTGTTTTTGATAGGTTCAGATATTCGTTTTATAGCTCAGCGTGCGGGCGAGATGGTGTTGGAGGGGTTGTCGGTGTTGCCTGGTTCGGTGTTTGAGGATTATGTAAAGCGATTTAAGGAATATACACCAAGCGAGCTGGCGGTTGAATATGAAGATATAACACTGTCAACGGCGGAGACAATGAATCCTACGTTTGCGATATATAATTCACTGGTAAAGCAGACCAAGGTAAAGGAAATATATGTTCCGTATATCAATATGCGTGACGGCCTGATAACGGATGTGCTTTGCGGTGGCACTTTTCAGAGTCAGGAGTTTACCTGGCGAGAGGCGAAGCATTCGGCGTGTATTCTGGCGGAGAAGTATCAGATCACACCAGATGAATATGATTCAGTACTGTCATGGTCGCAAAAGCTCTTTGATGTGCTTATGCCGCTGCATAAGATGTATCCACGTGAGAAGGTAATGTTAGAGCTGGCGGCGATATTGCATCGAGTGGGTACATTTATCTCGGTGCGGGCCCATCATAAGCATACGTATTATATAATAGCCAATTCGGAGATATTTGGCCTGAGTAATAGTGATCTAAATCAGGTCGCACATATAGCTCGTTACTATCGCAGGAGTACTCCGAAGCCAACGCATATATCGTATATGGCTTTGGATCGCAGGCAGCGAATAGTTGTGAATAAGCTGGCATCTATATTAAGGCTGGCGGTTTCACTTGCAAATGTTGCCGAGGGTGGAGATGTGAGTTTTGAGGTTACTAATGACAGGTTTCAGATAGAAATCAGCGGCAGTAGTTTACGGGGCAGAAGCAAGAGTATAAGACGGGCGGCAGCGATGCTAGAGGATATATTCTGTATATCTGTAGAAGTTAGAAGTTAGAAGTTAGAAGTTAGAAGTTAGGATAAAGAAAAGGCGAAATAGTTTTGAAGCAGATGAAATTTGACAAAGAGCATTTTATTAATCGAGAATTAAGCTGGCTGGCTTTTAATGAGCGAGTATTGGCCCAGTCGTTCAGGGAAGACCTGCCTTTATTGGAGCGGTTAAAATTTGCTGCGATATTCAGTTCAAATTTAGACGAATTTTATATGATACGTGTTGCTGGTATAAAACAGCAGGTAGCGGCAGAGGTTCGTAAGAAAGGTGTGGCGGGTATGAGTCCGCTGCAGCAGTTGTCAGAGATCAGCAGTGAAGTTCACCGATTGAGCGAAAGCCACAGCGAGTGTCTGGCGCAGCTGGTGGGGCGACTAGCGAAAAATGGAATAAAGCTGGCAAATCGGCAGGAGTGCGGCAGAGAATATCAGGAGTTTATGAAGGAATATTTCAGGTCGGATATAAAGCCAGTGGTTACGATAATGACCGTTAGCGAAGAGTCTGAGCTGCCATGGATGCCGGGCGGTCAGTTGAATATAATATTGAAGGTACGAGGTAATAATGAACATTCTCAGCTTGTCGATCAGGATAAGATAAGCTATGCGATTATTCCGCTGTTGCCGTCAGTGCCGAGGTTTGTTGTGGTATGTGATGAGAAGGATAAGAAAGTATTCATTCCGCAGGAAGAAGTGATATTTGCCAATATCCATGAACTTCTGCCAAACTATGATATTTTGTCGGCAGGTTATTTCAGGATAACACGCGATGCAAATGTTGGTTTTCAGGATGATGATGCGGCAGATCTGCTAAGTACGGTAGAACAGGCTGTACGATCGCGCAGACGCAGGTGTCCGGTACGGCTTGAGGTGTCAGATGATCTGGATAAAGATATAGTTCAATGGCTGCATGAGACGCTGGAGCTGACAGAGCTTGATACTTATAGAGTACCTACGCTGATGAACGGTTCGGATGTTATGCGGATAAGTGCTATTAATGGTTTTGATAATCTAAAGATCCCAGACTGGCGGCCACGTCCGGCCCTGGAGCTGGCAGATTGTCATGATATATTTGAGACTATGCGTGAGAAGGATGTATTACTATCACATCCGTATGAGTCTTTTGATCCGGTAGTCGAGCTGATCGAAAAAGCGGCAGATGATCCGGATGTACTGGCGATCAAGCAGACTTTGTACCGTACCAGCGGCGATTCACCGATAATAAAGGCCTTAGAGCGTGCGGCGGAATCTGGCAAGCAGGTAACGGTGGTGGTTGAGCTAAAAGCTCGATTCGATGAGCAGCAGAATGTTAAATGGGCTCGCCGGCTGGAGAGTTCCGGCTGTTTTGTTATTTATGGAGTGGCCGGCTATAAGGTTCACTCTAAGGCTGTTCTGATAGTGCGAAGGGAGCAGGGTCATTTACAGCAATATGTGCACTTGGGGACAGGTAACTACCATGACAAGACAGCGAAGCTGTATTCTGATCTGGGATTGATGACGACAAATAGAGAGATCGCGTCTGATGTGTCCGCGTTTTTTAATCTGTTGACAGGTCTGTCAGAGCCGACACGCTGGAAGCAGCTGGCGGTGTCGCCGTTAAATATGAAGAAGAAATTTATCGAGCTGATAGATCGGGAGATCGCACTTTCAACGGCTAATAGTCCGGGGCGAATAATTGCAAAGATGAACTCGCTGCAGGATAAGGAGATAATTGAGGCACTGTACCGAGCATCGGCGGCGGGTGTGAAGGTTCGGCTCAATATTCGTGGTATATGTTGTCTGAGGCCCGGAGTAAAGGGAATATCAGAAAATATAAAGGTTATTTCTATAGTAGACAGATATCTGGAACATGCCCGTATATATTCGTTTGGCAATGCAGGTCGTCCGGAATATTATATATCCAGTGCGGACTGGATGACACGTAATCTTGATAAGCGTTTCGAGCTGCTTTCGCCGGTATTGGGGGCAAGGCAGCAGGAGCGAATAAAGAAGATGCTGGATATCTATTTTGCAGATGATGTGTCGGCGTGGAAGCTGAAGGCTGACGGGAGCTGGAAGGCACCGGGCAAAACTGGCAAGATACGAGCTCAGCAAGAGATGTACGATGAGGTTAACAAGGCACTATCAAATACCAGAGTGAGTAAGTTTGTGCCGCTTACATCGCCGGGGGGCAATGATTAGCGGTTGGGGGCTGTGAGCAGATCAGGCGATGTGAAGTATTTCTTCTATGGTTTCGCCGAATTTTTCGGTGATCTGTTCCAGGGTAGGGATAGACTCGATCGCACCGGGAACGGTAACGCTAAGTGCCGCCGCTTTGCAGGCGAGATCGGCCGAATATTCCAGAGAGCTGCCACAGGCAAGCGACCAGCAGAGAGCACCGGTGAAAACATCGCCAGCAGAGGTGGAGTCGATGGTTTTAACCTTTGGCGGTGCGATATGAACACTGCCGCTTGAGCAGGAGACCAGACAGCCCATGCCGCCGAGAGTAAGTACAACTGAGCGTACACCATCGTCGAGTATTGTTTCAGCGCATTTTCTGGCATCATCAACGGTGAGTATTTCCAGGCCGGTATAATATTCTGCCTCGGTATCGTTCATTACCAGTACGGAGATATCTGAGTATAGATTATAATCGTAGGGCAGTGCCGGCGAGGAGTTTAGAACAACAGGTACGCCAAACCGGGAGGCGGTGCCGATAGCGTATTCGAGTACACTATTATGAGTTTCGAGCTGACAGACCATAAGATCGGCTTCGGCAATGATCCCTTTAGCTTTTCTAACATCATCAACGGTAAGTTTTAGATTGGCGCCGGGGTGGTAGGCTTTGATATTATCGCCTTCGTAATCTACCATTACCAGACTGGTAGCGGTAGGTGCTTTGGCACGGGTGACTAATTCAGTATTAACTCCGCAGGCTTTCAGGCAGTTTATGACCATATCGCCATTGGCATCATTGCCAAGGCATCCGATAAAATGCGTATCACTACCGAGAATAGACATGGCAGCAGCCTGTGAGGCACCTTTGCCGGAGACGGATATGATCTTGTCCCGAGCTGGAACAGTTTCATTTACTGATGGTATCTTGGGGCAATGAGCAATATGAGCGATCTCTCCGCCGCCAATAGTAACAATTCTAGGTTGTGAATTAAGCATAAGTATCTCTTATTTCAGTAATTGAACTGTAATATGTTGTATTTCATAAATATTCGGGTAAAGGCCCGAAATAGAAAACTGTCTCCATTTCTGATATTCGTACTATTATTAAGCTGTCTTTAGTATATTATTTGGACCTATAACAATTGAAATGCCATAAGTAATATCGATGTAATTGAAGTGCCGATTTTAGCTATTATACATGAGCTGTGGTGTTATATGCAAACTGAAAGTAGCGATTGTAAAGTTTGTAGGGAATGGGTAAATAGTAAATAAAAAATAAGCCATGATTCGATCGCTCGAAATCATGGCTTATGCCTTGAAAAATTATGATGTTAATACCAGTTATCGGTATTTGGTTTGTTATTACCAGAAGTAGCAGTAGAAAACTGCAGTAATAGCGAGAATGATTGCTGTATGGACGAGGTCCCATTTGTTCCAGCTTTGTTTGGTTTCAGCGAGCTGATCTTCGGTAGCAGTACCGAATACGAGTCCCTTGATCTTTTCAGGGTCTGGAGCCTTAGTCATCAGGCTGACAATAATCACAACGGCAATACAGAAGATAAGCATACCACCGCAGAAGAATAGCCAGTTCACATCGTAGAAGAGTTTGTAGAACAAGCTGTCAACGCCGTTAGCGGCAGCCCAGGCTTTAACGTCATTACCTTGTCCGGCTTGTGTGGTATAATACACTTTGGCACCCAGACGAGTGAGGCCAATGATCATACCTGAGAGCAGTCCCCACATGCCGCCGAGAGAGGAAGTTCTTTTCCATAGGATACCCATTAAGAATGCTGCGGCAATACCGGGAGCCAGTACAGACTGAACATCCTGCAGGTAAGTATAAAGTACATCACCGATACTTTTCATAACCGGAATCCAAAGTATACCAAGAGCAACAATAACAACAGTAGCGATACGGCCGACAGTAACGAGCTGTTTCTGTGGAGTCTCAGGTTTGAACTTCTGATAGAAGTCGATAGTGAAGAGCATAGCAGAAGAGTTGAACAGAGACGCCAGCGAGCTCATAAGAGCCGCAAGAATACCGCAAACTACGAGTCCTTTAATACCAGCAGGAAGCAGAGTGGCTACCAGAGTAGGGAAAGCAGCGTCAGGTTCAGATAGTACGAACACGCTACCGCCAACCATGACATTTTTCTTAGCCATAGCAAAAGCGATCATACCAGGTATAAGGAACAGGAATACCGGAGTGAGCTTTAGATAAGCACCAAAGATCGCACCACGTCTTGCCTGCTGCTGATCTTTACCAGATAGAACACGCTGAACGATAAACTGATCGGTACACCAGTACCAGAACCCGATAATAGAGGAACCAAGCAAAACGCCCAGCCATGGATAATCGGGGTCATTATTACTTCTAATGAGTTCGCCCATTGAATCGCCGTATTCATTGACAGGGGTTGCTCTGACAACTTCCATCATCTGATCCCAGCCGCCGAGTGATTTTAAGCCGAGTACGAGAATAACCAGTGATCCGACGAGCAGTATAGGAGTTTGCAGTACGGAAGTGTAAAGTACCGATTTCATACCACCGAGCACAGTGTAAAGGGCAGTGATGAGTACCAGACCGATAGCAGATATCCAGAAGAAGTCGATACCGAAGAGTTCTTCGATGCCGAATACTTTTTGGAAAACCAGCCCGCCAGCATAAACGGTAACAGCAACCTTTGTCATAACATAACTGATCAAAGATATTAGTGATAGAATAGTTCTGGATTGAGAGTTGTATCTTTTCTCGAGGAACTCAGGCATGGTGAGAACCATACTGCGAGAGTAGAACGGTACAAAAGCCCAACCTAAGATAAGGATCATCCAGCCCTGTATTTCCCAGTGGGCCATAGCCATACCGCTGGAAGCACCAGCACCGGCGAGACCGATGAGATGTTCAGAACCGATATTAGAAGCGAAGATAGATGCACCGATCGCAAGCCAGCCGGCATTACGTCCTGCGAGGAAGTAATCGTCAGAGGTCTCTTCTTTCTGCCTAGTAACCCAGATGATTATGCCTACCATGGCAATAACGAAAAGCCCCAGAACTCCCCAGTCAAGTGACTCAAAAGCCGTTGCTGCAAGCATTGAATGGAACATCGCAATTATCTCCTAAAAGAATAAATAAAAATACACAACTGCCTTAAACAAATAAACTTATCAATCACGGGTTAAAACCCTGATAATTTCAGAGATACAAAAAATGCAATTAAACAGAAAAAAGTTAGATCAATATTTTGAATTATAGACATCTAATAAATCTCTGTCAATATGCACTTTACGTATTTTATATTAAACGGAAGTTAATAGAAGACCTTTTTACGTTAAAATGTAACCAACTTGCGCAAGGGTAAAGGACTTACGATGGCCGATGGGTAGAATTGTCCTGTTTTGAAAATGAAAATGAGCTTAAAAGATATTGGGTGTAAAAAAAGGTTAACAATTATCCAATTTGTAATTTTGAGGTTGGTTAGTAAAAAATATATGTAAAAAGCATGATAACAGGCATTTTACTAGTATGATTTGAAAAAAGGACTAAATTCTGGTATAATCCCGCAAGAAATAAGTAATTTGTTATTTGACAAATAAATATATGTAAAGAAAATAGTGTTTTAATATTTAGGAATTATTGACAACATGCTTAAAGTTTTGAGCGGTAGTTAATAATTCCTGAATTACTTTAAATGCAATTTTCTGGTTCTTCACACGCGAAGGTAAAGTGTAAAGGACGGTAAGAATGAAAAGCATGATGGCAATGGATTGTAAATGAAGGATGGATGATGGCCAAGAAAAATAAAGCTTATCCAAAGATTAATGCTATTGAATGCAAGGCGTGTAAACGATGTGTATATGCCTGTCCGTTTAATTTATTGAGCCTGGGAGAGAAGATAAATGAACGAGGCTTTACCCCGGTGCAGTATATCGGAGAAGGCTGTACGGGCTGCGGCAATTGTTTTTATGCCTGCCCGGAAATGAATGTTATCGAAGTGTGTTGCGAAGAAGAATAACACCCTTTATTCCGTGTAATGTAAATAACAGGGCGGATATTGGATTTTAGATAGATTCAGACGGAATTGAATCTTTATTTTTAATGGAGCATTGATGGCAACTCAATTGATCAAAGGTAATGCTGCTGCGATAACAGGAGCATTATACGCTGGTTGTGATTGTTATTTCGGTTACCCGATAACACCTGCCAGCGAGATACTGCATGAGGCTTCTCAGCTGTTTCCCAAGCTGGGCAGGAAGTTTGTGCAGGCGGAGTCAGAGGAAGCGGCGATAAACATGGTTTATGGCGCAGCTTCAACTGGTCACCGGGTAATGACAGCATCATCAGGTCCGGGTATAAGTCTCAAGCAGGAGGCGATATCGTATATCGCTGGAGCAGAGCTACCTTGTGTGATCGTTGATGTTATGCGTGCCGGGCCGGGACTGGGTAATATTGGTCCGGAACAGGGCGATTATTTTCAGGTGGTAAAAGGTGGCGGACACGGCTGTTACAAGAATATCGTATTAGCACCAAATTCTGTGCAGGAAATGTGCGATATGACGATGAAGGCTTTTGATCTTGCCCATAAGTACCGTAATCCTGTCTTTGTGCTTGCAGATGCGGTATTGGGTCAGATGATCGAACCGATCAAGTTTCCTGAGACGGCGGTAGAGCCTGTTGTTGATGAGAGCTGGGCGGTCTGTGGAACTAAAGCGACCAGTAAGAATTTAGTCACATCTATCTTTCTCGATTTTGATACTCTGGAGCAGTTGAATTTCAGACTCCAGGAGAAATATCGTACTATTCAGGAAAATGAAACTGACTATGATTCATATATGCTTGATGATGCAGAGATCATTATCGTGGCTTATGGGATAATCAGCAGGATCGCATGTTCAGCGATCGAGATGGTACGCGAGAAGGGTATAAAAGCAGGTCTGTTCAGGCCGAAGACACTATTCCCGTTTGCAGGTGAGCAGTTGAAGGAAGTTGCCAAGGCTAACAATGCCAGAATATTGGTAGCGGAGCTAAGCTCGGGCCAGATGCTGGAGGATGTAAAGCTGGCGGTAGAATGTTCGGTGCCGGTTGAGTTGATTAATCGCTATGGTGGAAACCTGATAACCATATCAGATCTGGCAGATAAACTTTGCTCTATGTCATGATAGAGAACAGGGGCGGCGATAGTCGGTTATATATCCCAATTTTGAGAATTGAAAATGGAAAAAACATTATTTAAGAAGCCTGACTCTATGTTTGACGTTTATGAGCGTAAGGGCGGTTCGATACCGACCTCGACTCATTATTGTCCCGGCTGTGGTCATGGCATAATACATAAACTTATTGGCGAAGCTGTTGACGATCTGGGTATTCGTGACCGGTGTGTTATGATCAGTCCGGTTGGTTGTGCAGTGTTTGGCTATTATTACTTTGATTTTGGTAATGTTCAGGCGGCTCATGGCCGTGCCCCGGCAGTGGGAACCGGAATAAGCCGAGCGTGCGACGATGCGGTAGTAATCTCCTATCAGGGAGATGGCGATCTGGCCTCAATCGGGTTAAACGAGACGATCCAGGCAGCTAACCGCGGCGAGAAAATGGCGGTTATTTTTGTAAATAATACCGTTTATGGTATGACCGGCGGTCAGATGGCACCTACTACACTGGTGGGTGAGGTGACAGTTACTACGCCGGAAGGGCGTGATGTTGAGCAGGCAGGTCATCCGCTGCATATGTGTGAGATGTTGAGTACGCTCAAGAGCCCTGTTTATATCGAGCGGGTAGCGGTATCTGATATCAAGCATATACGCAAGGCACGAGCAGCGATCCGTAAGGCATTAGAGATACAGCGTGATGGTAAGGGCTACGCCTTTGTTGAGCTATTGACGGTGTGCCCGGTGACAATGAAGCTGGATACGGCCCAGTCGGTTGATTTCATTAATGACCAGATGACCAAAGAGTTTCCGCTTGGAGTTTTTCTCGATCGAACAGAAGAGGCTGCACCGATCAAGCGTAAGCCAAGTGATTATACCCTTGAAGCATTAAATGAGATATACAGTCATGACAGCAAGGCAATTGACGAGCCGGTATATGACCATGACTATGGAGCGATTTCGCTGCGAGCGTCAGGTTTTGGCGGTCAGGGTCTGTTGAGTATGGGGCTTATTCTGGCTCAGGCCGGGTGTAAGTCGCTGCGTCATGTGTCCTGGCTGCCTGCGTATGGGCCGGAGCAGCGAGGAGGTACTTCGAATTGCTCGGTAGTGGTGTCGGGTCAGGTGGTAGGGTCTCCGGCTTTTGTTCGCAGTGATGTGCTGGTAGCACTCAATAAAGAGTCGCTGGTGAAGTTTACGCCGGAAGTGAAACCTGGCGGCATAGTATGCTATGATTCCAGTCTGAACGGATTTGATTTTCCAGATAATATCCAGACATTTTCTGTGCCGGCGATGGAGATGAGCCAGGAAGCCGGTTTTGGCAAGGGTGCTAATACCTATATGCTTGGTATTCTTTGTGCACTGGATATATTCAAAATCGATATAGAGCTGTATAGAGAGTCAATACGTGATACATTTGCTGGTAACCAAAAGCTGATCGACGGCAATCTGCATATATTCGATCTGGCGGTGCAGTGGGCAAAGGATAATTTAGGAATTAGTAATTAGAAGTTAGAAATTCGAATTTAAGAATTAGGGAATTAGTTAGTTAATTCATTTTATATATATGTTAATAACCAGAGCAGTAAAAATATATTATCGAGTATCAGATGGTATGCTGAGTTGTCAGTGTCCAACAGGTGAGCTGCTGAGTTGGCTGCCGGTGAAGCTGTGGCTTAGCTTTCGCGGTCAGGTTGACCCTGCCAGCGGTCTGATAGTAAATGTTAGCCATATCAAGCGAGAGGTTAAGGCCC
Organism: Sedimentisphaerales bacterium; assembly: GCA_963667715.1. GTDB lineage: Bacteria > Planctomycetota > Phycisphaerae > Sedimentisphaerales > SM23-30 > JAFGDI01. The sequence continues at coordinate 2,008,280 of OY763926.1, forward strand.
GGCTGGACGGTTCAGATGTATTTTGCAGTTCGGTATATGATATCATTCGCTGGGTGTATACAGCCTTGGAAAACTGTTTTGATTGCTGTAAGCTGGTGAATGCGTGCCTGGAGCTTGACGATCTATCTTTCGCGGTATCAGCCGGGAGTAATAATATGCTTATTTTAACGAGAAAATATGAGCTGGCAGCTGCTCACCGTCTATGGAATGACAGCTGGGATAATGATAAAAATTACCGTGAATTTGGTAAATGTGCCAATCCAAACGGGCATGGTCACAATTATACATTAGAAGTTTCTGTTGCCTGTGACATGACGGGCGATAAGATATGTATCGATCCGACCGAGGTTGACCAGGTAGTGAATGATACGGTCATGGAGCAGTTTGACCATAAGAATCTTTGTCTTGATATACCAGAGATGCAGGGGCTGGTGCCTACGGTCGAAAATATGTCGATCGTGATATGGGATATACTCAAGGATAAGTTTGCAAATGCCAAACTGCATAATATACGTATCTGGGAAACATGCAATACGTATGCAGACTATAGTGGTCAGCTTAGCTGATAGCTGGTGTTGGCGGCGACTGTATTATTTTATGCAGTGAGCAGTGATAAAAAGATATAAAAAAAGCGACTTATGAACTATAAGCCGCTTTTTTTGTATTTATGTTATTTTTTGTCTCTTACATAGCCTGGGTCGCCGGCATCTTTTGGTAGTGATGCGTTCCAGTCCAGGGTGGCCTTGGTAAGTCTTTTAACCAGTTTTGGTTTTTCGCTGGCCAGGTTCTTTGTTTCGCCACGGTCGGTTCCCAGATCATAGAGCTGTGGGCCGCTGCCGTCATAATTGCAGAGGAATTTCCAATCTCCTTCACGGACAGAGAGGTCAGGAAGGTTTTTCTGGCCGGAGAAGTCTTTACGGTCTGGAGGCCTTCTGAAGAAGAGCTGTTTGGTACGGGAGTTTTCGTTTTTACCGAGAAGGGTATCCGACATGTCTTCACCATCGTATACGGCTCCCGGCTGAGGCTGGGCACCAGAAATGGTTAGAAGAGATGGTACCAGGTCGATAGCGGCAAAAACTGACTTGGTATTGACTGTGTTGTTGTGAGAGGCGTCGATAAGCTTTGGCGACCATGCGATAAGTGATGAGCGAACGCCTCCTTCAAAGAGCATACCTTTAGAACCGCGGAATGGGATACTCTTACCGGCACCGGGTTCCGGGCCATTATCAGAGCAAATGAGGATAAGGGTATTGTTGCATAGTTCCTTATCGTCTTTGATCCTGTTAAAGAGCTTGCCAAACTGCTGATCCATTTCTTCCAGTACACCGAGGTATATCTCGCGTTTGTTAGAAGACCAGCGGTCGACAGATGGGAAGAATGGGCTGTGTACATCGTCCGGCCAGAGATTGATATAGAACGGCTTCTTTTCAGCCTGAGCCTTGTCAATGAATTGCAGGGCACGGTCAACAAAGCCGCCGGTTATCTTTGAGCGAAGCATCCAGGTTACCGGTTCGCCGAGTCTTTCAGCATCGGCCCAGATACGGCCTTTTTTAACGCCGCCATTTTTGTCTGGTACTTCGGTAAGCGGAAGGAGCTTTGGCCCCATACCTTCAAAGTTGGTCAGAGACTCATCGAAGCCGTAAGATGTTATAGCAGGGGCGTTATCGATATCACGCTGGCCACCCATATGCCATTTGCCAAAATGACCAGTTGCGTAACCGGCCTTGTGCAGGCTGCGGGCGAGCATAGGAGCGTTTGGAGTGAGCCAGTTCTGGATACCACGATTATTGTTATCTCTGCGGTTTGAGAGATATGAGCATATGCCGAAACGCTGCGGATAGCATCCGGTAGAGATAGCGGTACGTGAAGGCGAGCATATTGGTGAGTTCACATAGAACTGCTCAAAGCGAATGCCCTGACTGGCCATAGCGTCGATATTAGGTGTTTTAGCCTCGGTATTACCAAAGCAGGAGAAATCGCTCCAGCCCATATCGTCGACGAATACCATTATAATGTTCGGTGGTTCAGCAGCTTCCAGGCGGGTGGCGTAGATCATGACCATCATGACGGCAGCCAAAAGCCAGAGAAACGTCTTATTTCTGTTGTTGTTCATGTTTTGCTCCTTGTCTATCATTCTTTTTACTACACATTGTGAAAGTTAAAATAAGAAAAAGCCGGGACTTGATTGTGTAGGAGATCTGGAATGCTTTGTCCACGGCTTTTTAATTTTAATGTATAATGGTGCTTTTAATCAAGATTAAAACACTGGTCATCTTTCATTGGGTCGCACCAGAGCCAGAATCTGGCAATTACTGCGAAGTCCATCATATCAACCCGGCAATCTTCATTATAATCGCCTTCTAAATTGCTCCATCGACCACATTCGTTTTCAATAACTGTAGTATTGAACTGAGTGACAATATGGTCGTATTCCGGATCGGTACTGGTGGCCCTAACTCTTACGGATGTGAGTTCGTACCTGTTTTCCAGTAGGATATCGTCAATTGCGGTGATAGTTACAGTTTGAGCTGTGTTCCAGTTTTCCGGGGTGAGGGTCAGCTCGCTGCGGTCAAACGCAACTTGTGGATGGTCAGCTGATTCAGTTAGTGAAAGAGTAACATTGCTGACAGGTTGGGTAGATAATGAAATATTGCAAATAACGGATTCGCCCTCGGTAAGTTCTGCCTGGTTTGGCGAGATATTTATAGGGCTTTCAAAGTACTTTTCGTGGAGACTGTCAAATATATCCTGCATAGTCTGATCGTCAAGCAGGGTGTTGTATATCATTATTTCAGCGATCTCGCCATGATAGTTATCAGAGGTCATAAAATCGCCGGTGCTGCCTACGCCAGTACCAACAGTAAGCGAATTATTACTGGTAAGTAGTGAGAATATCGTAGCTGGGTTGGCTTTGTTGTCGAATATTTCAGGGGTAAGGTCATCGACACAGTATTCCAGAGTTTCGTAGGCAGAGTTCTGGCCCATACGCATAGCTATAAGATGGAAACCGGTAGTAAGAGGATTATTGGCTTTAACAAGCGATTTACCGCTGTTGAACCTTCCGCCGGAGCCGCCATCAGCGTCGGTAGTGCTGGTTGACAGATCGGTGCCAAGGACATTGCTTTGACTGCCGCTTGCCTGTCCAATCTGCATAACTCTCTGGCCGCCAGCGTAAGTATCATCACCGGTAGCGACGATGAACATGGTAACTCCAGTTATATCGACTGGCAGCGAGAAAGTGCCGGAGGTGAGCAGGTCACCGCCCTGTAGTTTAACGACCGGGCAGCCGTTGATGCCATAACGGCGATAGATAGGGGCGGCCCAGTTGCCGTAAGTATATAAATCGCCAGGTATCGAATCATCAGAAGCTATATCCGGCCAGTTATTGACAGAGTCTCCATCAGAAAGCCCAGCCAATGTGCCTGCATCGAGGTGGATAACCAGCCCGGTATCATCGCCGGAACTAGTGAAATAGCGGGCATTGAGATAATCGTAAACACTTTGCATTTGTGCTGTGTTAAGTTGTGCGTTGTAGATTATGACTTCAGCAATATCACCAGTATAGGCGTCACCGCCAGTGAATGAGCCATTTTGCACACCAGCACCAAGTGTTAGAATATTGCTATTAGCTAACAAGTTAATAGTGTTGCCGGTATTGGCAGTGTTGTTATAGCTTTGGCGGGTAAGGCTGTCGACGTAGTATTCTGCTGAAGCGTAGGTGCTGTTCTGAGCCATTTTGAAAGCGGCAATATGGAAAGCGGAATTGATCGGGTTACCACTTTTAACCAGCACTTTACCGTTATTGAACCTTAGTCCAGAACCGCCATCGTTCAGGGTAGTGTTAGTTGACAGATCCAGAGCTACTATTTGCCCCGGGCTGCCAGATGCCTGTCCAAAGTGCAGGGCGCGTTCGGCAGCGGCATCGCTTCTGTCTCCGGTAGCGACTACGAATACGGTCAGGCCGTTTGCGGTGTTGGGTATGGTCAGGTTAGAGTCTGAGGCAAGCAGGTTGGCTCCGGCAAAGCTGACGGCAGGTTCGCCGTTGATCGCATTTGCCTTGTATATTGGCAGAGCCCAGTTCGAGGCAGAGCTTAGCGAGCCGTCAAGTGTGTCAGAAATGGCCAAGTCAGACCAGCTGCTTACTGTATCACCTGTTTGTAAGCCATTAAGAGAAGCAGCATCGAGGTGTACGATGAGGTTCTCGGTAACAGTAAGGTTAGCTGCATTTGCTATTGCAGAAAGAGCCAGCAGCATGAAAATTGATAGTTTAATACGCATATTTTCTCCTCTTCTCATATTAATCAAAATCCTGCCAGCTGGTAGCAATATTAGAAATTTCATTTATGTTAATATAACCGCTTTTATCCTTATCAACCAGTCTTGGTAACTCACTTCTCCAGTTTCTGAGTTTATTGAGCAGTTCCATCGCCTTTTCGGGATGGTCATATTTCTGTTCGGTAGTTTCAGAAATGTCGTTGGCCAGGTTATACAGCTCGATATTGCCGGTAGTAAGGTTTTCGATTAGTTTCCAGTCGCCACAACGGACAGAGCTTTGGTTATTATGCGGATAATACCAATAGATCGCATCGCGTTCGAGCTTTGATTGCGGGCTGGTGAACAGCGAGGCAAGTGATACGCCGTCGAGCGTTTGGTTGCCGGGTAGGTCGAATCCTGATAGTTCAGAGAAGGTTGGATAATAATCACAGCTAACAACCGGTTCGTCACAGGTTGCGGCACTTTGCACATGGCCGGGCCAGCTGACGATCATCGGGATACGAACACCACCTTCGTAGAGATTGCCTTTGGCACCGCGCAGGATACCGTTATTAGTGACATTACCAGCTCCGCCATTATCGCCAGTGAATACGATGATGGTATCATCGAGCAGGTCAAGCTCTGTTAGTTTATCAACGATCATTCCCACACCTTCATCGATTGTATAGAGCTGAGCGGCCAGGTGAGGATTGTTTTCAGGGGCGTATTTACCTGTGCCGCTACCTGGTTTAGCCTCAAAGTGGCTTACCAGGTCGGGCTTGCCATCAAGGGTCGTATGTACCGCATAATGGCTCAGGTAGAGGAAAAATGGTTCATCTTTGTGTCGTTCAATATAGTTAACCGCTTCATAGTTCATGCGGTCAACGAGGAATTCATCCTGAGGGTAGTTACTATCGAAAACTGTATCAGCCTTTGCGAGTCCGGGCATGATCCAGTAAGGGTACCAGTAGTCACCGTTACCGATATATTTCGTAGCACCAGCAATATCTTCGTCAAAGCCCTGCTGAGTTGCCGGTATCGGGTCTGGGTCGCCGTCAGAGGCGTAGCAGGACAGGTGCCATTTGCCAATTATGCCAGTGTCGTATCCAACCGTTTTGAAGCTTTCAGCAACAGTGGTATATTGTCTGGGCATATTCTTGTCAAAATCTCTGGCATCGAGCCATTTGTAAATACCCACGCGTGCGGGATACTGACCGGTCATAAGGCTGGCTCTGAATGGAGAGCAAACCGGCGCGGCGGCATAGGCATTAGTAAATCTCATACCATCTGTGGCGAGACGATCGAGGTTTGGTGTTTGGTTGTAGGTATTGCCGTAGCAGCCCAGCTCACTCCAGCCAAGGTCGTCGGCGAGTATAAAAATGACATTCGGAGCAGCATGTAATGAATTGCAAATGCCGGCAACAGATAATGCACCAATAGAGATCAGTGCACCGTGGTTAGGGCTACAGTGTGACTTTATGGTATTAAGTATTCTCATTTTCTTCGATATTCCTTTTGAGTTCCTTAAAAAAACTGGTATCGCCAGAAATGCTCCAGCGATACCAGTGTAAAGGACAATTAGTTACAGCCGGTTTCAGGGAAACGGTTGCAATCAAGCCAGCTATTAACGATATCGGCAAGGTCAATCAGATTAACCATACAGTCATCGTTAAAGTCCATTTCAGGACGGCTTAAGCAGGCGTACTTACCACAAACGTCTGTGTAGTCATTAGCAAGTACTTCGAAAGGAACAGGGTAATTCCAAACCTTAACTTCATCGATAAAGCCAGTGTATGGTTTATCAGTATTGCGGTTTGTACCAACCTGGAACTGCCCGAATTCATTACGGTAAGTGTTTAATTCCAATTTAGTATCGCCGTAAAGGTTCATGTAGCAGGTTGTTGTGGTACCATCACAAATAACGGCTAGATAAGCCCATTCGCCAGCAGGAGCAGCACCCATTACAAAAGTGCCAGAGGCATCGTTGTAACGGTAGTTGCCGTTATTGAGTTCCAGCTGGAAGTCACGGTTGGTTGGCCCGTCATTATTGAACAGTCCGGTATTGATATCCTGATTAAGGTCATCAGTCTTGACCCATAGAGTTACGGTGTAACCTGTGTAGAATACCTGAGGCTGGCCGTTGATGTCGAGTGGGGCTGTGAGGCGGGTATAGTCGCCATTTTCCTGGCGAGTGAACTGGGCAGAGCTTACACCAGCATCGCCTGGTACATCAGCAGCCTGAACAGGCATAGTTACCAGAGGAGCGGTAAGTTCGCTTTCATCGATAGGGTCGTGACCGTTACCAGAAGCATCGGTGAAGCCAGTTGCTTCCATATCCCAGTAGAGAACCATACGGTTAACTGTGAGGTAACCAGCATCAGATGCAGTAGAGCCGCCGTTATTAGTAGCAATACAGTAATAATATTTTTCATTAGCAGCATCAGGGCTGACAGATAAAGTGCTGGCAGTAGCATCAACGATCATTTCATCATCTTCAGATGCAGGATCGTTATTATTGTCTATAGAGCTATACCACTGGTAGGTCATAGCAGATATGCTGCTGAACTCAGCAGTAAATACTACATCATCGTCGCCAGGGAACGCATTTGCGTGAGCCGGGCTATTTTCAACAACAGGCACGCTAGGAATAGTTAGGAAATGCCATGTTGGGCCAATGATAGTGTTAGGGTCATCGACCAGACTGCCGCTAACGGCCTGATCAACACGCCATGCGTACTCTTTATCGAAATCGAGGGATAAAGCAGTTGAAACTGAAATAGCCGGAGGAGTCTGGGCATTGATCTCAATAGGTGTAACATTAGCCATATTGGCTTCATCGGCAGTAACATACAGGAAGTATTTAGTAATACTGCTGTTTACTACGTCTGGAGTGGCAGGGTCATTACCAGTGTTCCACTCTAAAGTAACATCTACTTTAGTGCCATTTACAGTGCCCTGGAACTCAGGTGAGTTATCTTCAGGGATAGGGTTCCAGGCGGTAGTTCTATTGTATTTGTTATCGAGGAAATCCATATTCTGCTGCATTTGAGCAACAGTAAGCTGATTATTATAGATAATGATCTCAGCTACATCACCCTGATAGTCATCAGAAGTTAAGAGTCCGGCAGAGGTTTTACCGGTACCGACAACCAGGTCATTATTGGCTTCGATAAGGTTGAAGATATTACCTGAATTGGCAGTAACGTCAAAAGTTTCCTGATCCATATCATCAACATAGTATCTGAGTGATCCGTAGTTGTCGCCCTGACCCATCTGCAGTACTCCGATGTGGAAGTTGGTGTCAAGAGGGTTGTTGGCAGCTACAAGAGATTTACCATTATTGAACCGGGCACCAGAGCCCTGGTCTGTACCTGTACTTGAAGTAGAGAAGTCAACACCAAGTACATTACCGGCGGCAGCACCAGTCTGGCCGATCTGCATAACGCGTTCGCCGGTCTGGCCAGAGATATCACCAGTAGCGACAACAAAAACGGTAACACCTTTGCTGACATCAGGAATGCTGAACTGGTTTGACATAAGACAATCAGTTCCAACATAGTGAAGTATTGGCCTACTGTTGTAGCCATGTCTGTAGTAGGTAGGCTGAGCCCAGCCAGTTACAGATGACAGGCTACCGTCAGCACTGTCAGAAGTTGCCAGATCCTGCCATGATGTGACAGGGTCACCATCTGCCAGACCTTTGATGCTGTCAGCATCTAAATGAACGATCAGGCCATCAGTTACCAGTTGTGCTGAGGCCGCAGAACCCATACCCATCAGCAATAGAGACAATAATAACTTCTTCATTAATTTCTCCCTTTTTCAGTTTGTAAAAAATAGTTTAATACACCTTTACTCTAAGGCGAGTGTCGGGTGTCCCAAAATACACCAGTCATATTCAATAGCGTCATCAGAATCCACAACAGCTATAGTAAGGAATTGAGAATTCGGCTCAATGTCGATCGATATATTCTCGACAGCGCTATCGAGATCAAAAGATCTAACATATTTGCAATTATCATCAAGAATGATGTAAAGATCATATTTAACTTTTTTATTCAGTTTGCTTACATATGAGCAAACTTCATCAGATATGCCGCAAGTAGTATTAAAGCTGGTGATTTGTCTGTTTGGATAAGCATTGCGGAACTCGTTAAGATCGAAAGTCAGGCCACAATTACTATGCATGTATAAAGCAGGATTTTCATTAGGTCCGTAAACAATATTGTTTATAGTGAGGTCCATAAGGTAGAAGTCTACTTTGGACTTTTTCCAGTTTTTATATTTACTGCGATCATGAACAGCCGGACCATTTGTAATGGACATACGGAAATCACCTTTAGTTCTATTAAACGAACTGTATGTATGACCAGAAGAGTTTATGGTAACATCCCCGATTTTGCCGTTAGGTACAAAAATACCATCAACAAATGGTATTTTGCTAACAGGGGTGTACTGGCATTTAATAACCGGGAAATTGGCCAGAGACGGAGTTCTGACATATTTCCCGGTACGCAGATTTATGCCTGTGCCTATCGTGCCTGTGCCCAGTCCATTTCCGCCGCCGACAATGTCGGCCAAATTAATTTTATTTTGTCCTCTCCATATCAGGTTTTTGGAGGAGTCTATATTTCTAACAAATTCTTCGCCGTTAAAGGGTATGGTTTTGACGATACTATTGTAGGAGTCATATCTTAAGGCCTGATCACGTTTGACCGGACGGCTGGTCTTGTCTTTACCTTTCATTCCGGCGTAGAACTGTACTTCACCTTTGAGTACGTGAACTTCAGAGCTGCCATTATTTGATACATCGACGCCGAACTCGGTGCCAAGGTCGATGAATCTGGCGTTAGGACTGTCAATAGTAAAGCCCTGGCCTTTTTTAGAGACATAAGAGTATAGTTTACCATATTCGAGGTATATACCGAGTCTTTCAGCCTGGAACATGGCAGGAGCTTCTATTACAACATCTACACCCTGATCGTATTTGAGTTTGATGATACCTTTTTCAAGTATGTATGGCACCAGACTATTTAGAATGCGATCGTTTTTCGTGAGCTGTTGAGAATCTTCGCCCCATTGAACATTTATAAGGTCGGTGATAGTACCTACCTCGATGAGAGGTTTAGGCGGGAAAATATGAGCGTAGGCAATGAAGAATATTAATAACGCTGCAACCAAAGAAAAAGTCTGTTTGTATATTTTGTTATACTTTTCTCTTATAGAGTTTTTTTTCTTATTTTCGATAACAGGAGCCTTTTCAGGGGTATTTATCGCTGGCAGTTCTATAGCAGAAGCGGTGTTTTCCTTTTCTTCCAGCTTTGAGAGGAACTGTTTAATATCATCGGAGCTATCTTCAATCATCTCGGCGAATGATTCATCGGAATAGACTTGATTGATAGCGGTGATAATATCGATATATTCAAAGTAATAATGTCTGGCCTGTTGGTCGTCAAGCAGTATGCTATTGAGTCTGGCCATATCATCGTCTGATATACTACCTTCGATAGAGCTGATTATGAGGCTGGCAAGTTCGGTGTTCTTATTCATTACTGCACATCTCCTTTCACCATATTTCTTTTCACGCAGCCTAGCAGTAGATCATGCAGTCTGGCGATCAAGCGGTACATCGTGTGCAGTGGGACATTTATCCCTGCGGCAATATCCTTAACTTGTCTACCTTCGAAATATTTAAGTTTTAGAATGCGTTTATCTCTGGCCTGAAGTTTTTTGATACACTGTTCGAGTGCTTCTATCTTCTGGCTGGAGTTGTCATTATAAGTATCTCGTTCGCTGATTAGCAGTTCGAGTACATTGTCGTCGAGCCGGCACCTGTTGCGAGCCTGTTTTTTTCTTAGATCGTAAACTTTATTATGGGCGATAGCCTTAGCCCAGGCGATGAAACTGGTGCCGGGTGTGAAAGAGTCGAACTTTTCCCACATAATAATAGCGGTTTCCTGCATAATGTCTTCGGCATCGTCTTTATTGCAGACCATGCAAAGCACATAAGAATATAGCCGGGAATAGTTTCCGGTAAGCAGTTTAAGATATTCAGATTCGTTTTTCATCGATAGTTAAAATTCCTTTGCAGGTAAGAATTACCTTTCTTATTAACTCAATTGAGCATAGTGAAAGATTTTTACAATTTATTTCAGAAAAAAAGAATAATTTCCATTTTTTATAATCAGCAAAACAGGTGATATTTCACCAGAAATAGCGGTAAATGATTATATTACAGTATTTAAAAAGAAAAAGGCCTGTCAGAACAATGTCCAGACAGGCCTGTAGATACTTATTGAAAATCTGGCGACTAGCCGCCGAGTACGTTGATCAGGTCATTATATGTAACTGAGAGGAAGAGCATTAGGATAAGTGCCAGGCCAACCCAGTTGATCGCTTCCTGAGCTTTCATAGACAGCGGTCTGCCCATGATCTTTTCGAGAATGAGTAATACCATAAGTCCGCCGTCAAGGATCGGCAGCGGCAGGAAGTTAAATACTGCAATACAAACACTTAACATTGCCATCATATATATATAGTAAGTGACAGGGCGGGTAGAAGCGACGGTATAGCTCATTTTCAGGATACCGATCGGGCCACTGGCAGCTTTCATGTTTACATTTCCACTGAGCATCCCGCTGATAGTCATATAAGTCTGGGTGAGGAAGCCTTTTGTCGCGGTAATACCCATGCTGAAGCTTTCGGCAGTGGTTTTAGCCTTATACTGAACTTCCAGAGTCTTAAGCGGCAGGTCAGCGAGTTTGCCGTAATCTGGTATCCATCCGGCAAAGTACCATTTCTTTTCATTATTATTTGGGATGGTAACAGAGATTTCCTGTAAATCTTCGCTGCCAGGAGCGATGAAAGCCAGAGTACATTCGCCACCAGTACAGCTCTGCATGGCGAGCAGAATATCCTGCCAGTTAGCAACGTCATTGTTATTGACCTTTACGATCTTTGAGCCTCTGGGCATAGTTTCCAGTGAAAGGGCACTATCGTCTTTATCGTCAGATGTATCCCACTGGGTTGCATTGGCGATAGTAGTGTCCGATAATTCTCTGTTCATAGAGATGCCGATGCGAGCAGGGCTTTTAGACATTTTTAATATGTTCAGTAATGAAAACTTTCTGGAAGGTTTGATGCTAAGGTCAACCTCAGTAGTGTTTCCGTCGCTATCTTTTCTCTGTACGGTAAATGGAACCGGCTGACCATTGCTGTTATTACAGATAGCAGGCAGTTCTGATACGGTAGGCCACGGTTGGTCGCCGGCACGAACGATAATGTCACCGGCGAGCATACCAGCTATATCAGCAGGAGAGCCAGGAGATACTTTATCAACAACAACCTGTGGGTCGAGTCCGAAAATGGTGGAAGCGATAAACTGATGATCGATAGTTGATTCGGCTATTGAGCCGTCAGCTTTTTTGATCTTGATATTCAGGCTTTCCGGGGCAACGCCATCGGTAGTCTGTTTGAATAGAGCGATAAATTCGCCATAGTATTCTATTGGTTTGCCGTTAGCTTCGATAATTGTATCGCCGGCAGCCAGACCGAGTTTGGCAAGCTCCTGGATAGGTTCTTCTTCCAGAATAGGAGCGATAGTCATAGTTACAGGCTGTTCAATACCGAGCATTCTGAGTCCGAGCTTTTGATCCATAGCGGGAACCAGAGTCATATCCTCGACAGAGCCATCTTTATGCTCAACAGTGAAGACAACTTTATCATCTTTGCCGGAGAATGCACTGGCCAGCTTTAAGTCCATAAAGCTCATCATAGGGCTGGTTTCATTGTTGATCTTTAGCACCTTATCGCCAGGAACCAATCCGGCAACCTCGGCAGGTGAGCCGGGGTAGGTAGCACCTACGATGGCAGGAGGGAGATCAACACCACCAGCGAAAACTACCATGAATGCGATAGCACCGCTGATAAGGTTCATAATAACACCGGCAGAGACAACAATAGCTCGCTGCCAGATAGCTTTATTACCGAAGCTGCGAGGGTCTTCGCTGTGCTGGTCCGGGCCGATATCGTCCTGACCTAGCATCTTAACGAAACCACCCAGTGGCAGCAGTCTGATCTGATATTCGGTTTCGCCTTCAGCACCGCCGAAGATAGGCAGGTTAAAAACCAGCTTGGCGTTCATTTTGGAATCGCAAAGGATAGAAGGTAAAACTCTGACCTTAAGGCCGTTAACGTTTTTCTTCACGCCGGTAACCACGGCCCCCATACCAATAGCGAATTCATCAACTTTAATGCCGACAGATTTAGCAGCGATAAAGTGGCCGAACTCGTGGATCATAACTACTGCACCAAACCCAGCGATAACCATAAGTATAGTCGGCATCTGGACAATGTAGTAGATCGCCAGTGCTAAAATGGCGAGATTGATAAGGGCAGAGAAGTGATTCTTTTTCGGTTCTTCTGTATTGGAAGTCGTTGAATTGGCTTCAGTCATTTAATTATAATATCCTTATAAAATTTGAATTACGCTCTGTTAGGAGACGCATTATATTAAAAATAATCTATCACATGTCTTAACACATGTTTATAACCGATTGACTATATTAGGTTACGGCAGTTAACATGTATAACTTTATATTTTACGAAATTTCCGGTAAGAAATCCGTTTTATTTCACTATATTCAGCTGATTCTATTTAAAAAGCCTGAGCCTGAGGCATTTATATAGCGATTATAAGCATTAAATCGATGATTTAAGACTTGGAAGTGTTATTTTTGCAGGTTCGTATAGTTAGAATTTACATAATCGCGGGCCCAGCTGTCGGCTTTGAATAGTTCGGCCAGATCGGGCTGCTGGTTAAAATCATGAGCATCGAGAGCCATTTCTACCAGTTTGGCAATATGGACAAATTTAATCTTTTTGGCCCTGAACAGGTTTACAGATGCTTCATTGGCGGCATTGAAAACAGCGCCGGCGGTCCCGCCGCGTCTGGCAACTTCGAAACCAAGCCTTACCGCCGGGAATTTACTTATATCCGGTTCGTGGAAGGTAAGTGTACCCAGCTCATGGAGATTTAGCCTTTTAGTAGGACAGGGCAGTCTGTCAGGATATGTAAGTGCATATTGTATAGGCAGTTTCATATCGGGAGGTGACATTTGGGCGATAACGGAGCCATCGCAGAACTCTACCATAGAGTGAACGATCGATTCTGGATGAACTATTACTTCAATCTTCTCGGCGGGCATATCAAATAGCCAGCGGGCCTCAATGACTTCGAGAGCTTTATTCATCATAGTAGCAGAATCGATGGTGATCTTTGGCCCCATATCCCAGGTTGGGTGGTTCAGGGCATCTTCCAGGGTTGCATTTTCGATCTGTTCGCTGGTAGCCTGTCGGAACGGGCCGCCGGAAGCGGTGACTATGATCTTTTCGACTTCAGATTCTTTGCCAGAGTGCATAGACTGGAGGATAGCAGAGTGTTCGCTATCGATCGGTAGTATGGTAGCACCAGTTTTGCGTGCGAGTGGCATAAGGATACAGCCGGCGACGACGAGTGCTTCTTTATTGGCAACAGCTACAGTTTTACCAGCTTCGACGGCGGCGAGTACTGCGGGCAGTCCGGCAGCACCAACGATCGAAGCGATAACAATATCGCAATCGGGATCAGTAGCCAGCTCGACCATGCCTTCGGGGCCGGAAATAACTTCGGTATTGGTGTCCTTGAGCTCGTTCTTGAGCTGATCTGTGTAGTTTTGGTCAGTAATAACAACCTTTTTCAAGCCAAATTTGCGGGCCTGGTCGGCGATATCCTGCCATTTGCTATGACCACTTACACTGATAACCTCAAAACGGTCGGACAAATGCTCAATGATAGCCATTGAGTTAATTCCAATTGATCCGGTAGAGCCCAAAACTGTAACTTTTTTCTTATCTATCATAGTCATATAAGTTTATATTCATTTAAGGTGAAATACAATAAAAAAAAGCCCACTTATCGATAGCAATAAGTGGGCTGAGAATCGTTATTTGAATGATGAATGGTTTTACTTCAGGCCTTTTTCGAGCATGTAGTAGATCTCGTTAATCCTGATAGAGTTTTTGAACTCTGGGATCGTGGTATCTTCGTCGATCATTAGGCTTTCGATACCAGTCATTTCTGCGAAGTCGATCATGTGTTCTTTGTTGATCGCCATACTGAAACCGGTATGATGAGCACCGCCACCGAGAATCCAGGCGTGAGCTGCGACCTTTAGGTTTGGCATCGGGTCCCATACAACTCTGGCAACCGGCAGGTTCGGCAGGTCAGCATCAGGTGCGACGACCTTACAAGGATTGATGAGCATACGGAAACGGTTGCCCATATCCATAACAGAGACGTTTATACCATCGCCAGCTGGTACGTTAAATACCAGACGGGTCGGGTCAGATTTGCCGCCGATACCGAGTGGGTGAACTTCGAGCTTGGCTTTGCCTTCTGCAATAGATGGACATACTTCAAGCATATGAGCACCAAGCACCTTCATGCCGGCCGGGTCAAGATGGTAGGTATAGTCTTCCATGAAAGAAGTACCGCCCTTTAGCCCGCTAGCCATAACCTTCATCGCACGGACAAGGGCCGAGGTCTTCCAGTCACCTTCAGCACCGAAGCCATAGCCGTCAGCCATAAGACGCTGAACCGGCATACCTGGCAGCTGTACCAGACCGTGCAGGTCTTCAAAGGTTGTGGTAAAGGCTTTGAAACCACCCTGATCCATGAACTTTCTCATACCAACTTCGATCTTGGCAGAGTCAGCAACGTTCTGTTTCTGGGTATCGGTCAGTTTAACATCGTATGCCTTTTCGTATTCTGCGACCATGGCCTTTATCTCGGCATCGGTAACAGATTCAATAACGGCAACAACATCACCTACGCCGTAGCCGTTAACTGAATAGCCAAACTGTTTCTGTGCTTCAACCTTGTCACCTTCGGTTACCGCTACTTCACGCATATTATCGCCGATACGTGCAACCTTTAGGTTTTTCCAGTCGTTAACCGCTGCCGCGGCTCTGATCCAGGCGTCCAGACGAGCGTAGACTTCTGGATCCTGCCAGTGACCAACAACAACTTTGCGAGTCTTACGCATACGAGAGCAGATAAAACCGAATTCACGTCCGCCGTGAGCTGACTGATTAAGGTTCATAAAGTCCATATCGATCGAATCCCATGGGATATCGCGATTGAACTGGGTATGGAAATGAACAAACGGCTTATTCAGGATGCTCAGGCCAGCGATCCACATCTTGGCGGGGCTGAATGTGTGCATCCAGGTGATAATACCGATACAGTTAGGTGTAGTATTAGCCTCAACGCAGAGATTTTCGATCTCGGCAGGAGTCTTTACGGTTGGTTTGTAAACTATTTTACAAGGGAATCCGCCAGCCTTATTCAAGTGGTCAGCTATCTGCTTGGAGTCTTCAGCTACCTGCTTGAGTGTTTCTGGGCCATAGAGGTGCTGGCTACCTGTTACGAACCATACTTCAAAATTCTTTAATTCTATCATGACTCACCATCTTTTGATTTATCAGGGTTTAAAAGTTACACAATTCTCTAAACATGTATTTATAATTATATCATTATAAAAAACCATAACTAGGCCTTTTGTGGTATTTATTTAACCAAATGGCGCAATCTGTGCTGTTTATATCACTTTTTTACCTGTAATCTTATATATTTGCTATCGGGTGAGTTGATTGTGGACTGGAAAAATGTGCAAGATATTATGTTTGTAATTGTTGCAGATGGTTGATTAGTGCTAATTCAGAAATGAAAAAACCAGAACGATGTAAGGGAATAACCAGTTGAAGTGTTTTAGAGGGTAGTGATAACGTGGGAATTGTATAGGTTATTATTTGATAGGATTACCGCCCGAGTACGGGCTGGATTTTTTCGACAGATTGTAGCGGGATAGGGTAATTTGGGGATCTATTTCATTCCCGAATTGCGGGGGAGTACTAAATATATAATCGATCTTGACGGCAGATAATATTGTTTAAGTGAATTTAGATTTTAGCTGTTTTATATTGGGGTTGTTATTTTTATGGATATGAAAAGAGACAAGGCATGCCTTGTCTCTACGGTTATTGGTGATTTAAATTTAAGGCACCTTAATGTTAATTGTCTTTGCTGGGTGTGATCATGTTTTCTGGTTTTACCCATTTGTCGTAATCTGTTTCGGATAGGTGTCCTAGTTCTACTCCAGCTTGTTTTAGTGTGGTATTGTCACGCCAGGCTTTCAGAGCGATTTCAGCTGCTTTGTCGTAGCCGATATGCTTATTGAGGGCGGTGACGAGCATAAGTGAATTGTTCAGATGTTCGTTTATGCGGGCCGGGTCGGCTTCCAGTCCTGCGAGGCAGTTTTCGTTGAACGAGGCGACGCCGTCAGCGAGTATATTTATAGACTGGATGATATTATAAGCCATAAGCGGTTTAAATACATTGAGCTCGAAATTACCCTGTGAGTTCGCCATTGTGATCGCGGCGTCATTACCGATGACCTGGCAGACGATCTGGGTGATCATTTCGCACTGGGTTGGGTTGATCTTGCCGGGCATGATACTGCTGCCGGGTTCGTTACTTGGTAAAATCAACTCGCCGAGTCCGCAGCGTGGGCCACTGGCCATCCAGCGAATATCGTTAGCGATCTTCATAAGGGCGGTAGCAAGTACTTTAAGAGCACCGGAAAGCTCAACGATAGCATCATGGCCGGCAAGTGCGGCGAAGAGGTTTGGAGCTGGTTTGAAAGGTATATCGGTAAGTTCGCTTATCTGTTCAACAACAGTAACTGCGTAATCAGGGTGGCTGTTAAGACCGGTGCCAACAGCTGTTCCGCCGATAGCCAGTTCGAATACATGGTTAAGTGCGGAAGTTATAGTTTCGATAGATGCAGTTATCTGAGCTTCGTAGCCGGAGAATTCCTGACCGAGGGTAAGCGGGGTAGCGTCCTGCAGGTGAGTACGTCCGCTTTTGATCATATCAGCATAGTTCTGAGCGTGATCTGCGAGAATGCCGCGCATAGCTTCGAGTTCGGGCAGCAGCTTATTGCAGGTCAGTACCGCTGCGGTGATATGCATACTGGTTGGTATAGTGTCATTGGTTGACTGTGCCATGTTCACATGGTCGTTAGGGTGAACAGGGTGCTTTTTACCGATCTCACCGCCGAGGAGCTCGCTGGCACGATTAGCGATAACTTCGTTAACATTCATATTGAACTGAGTACCGCTGCCAGACTGCCAGATGACCAACGGGAAATTGTCGTCCATTTCACCGGCGATAACTTCGTCAGCGGCGGCGACGATAGCGTCAGCAAGTTTTTCGTCGAGCAGGCCAAGTTTATTATTAGCGAGAGCGGCAGCTTTTTTTACAAGGGCATGAGCCTGAATAAACTCTTTAGGGAAGAGTTCGCTGCCGATCCTGAAGTTTTCAACTGCTCGCTGAGTCTGGGCGCCGAAATACTTATTGGCAGGTACCATAACTTCGCCCAGCGCGTCTTTTTCTTTTCGCATATCAGTCATATTATTTCCTTGCTGCAAACTAAATCTGTCATATTTAAATGCATAAAAGGATGAAAACCTTATTATTGAAGGCTTTCATCCTTGCTGTATTATTTTGGTGAAGTTTACTTATTCGAGTAAAATTCTTTTATCTTTTCAGCTACAAATCTGATCTGTTCTTCGCTGAGCTCAGGGAAGATCGGCAGGGCGAGAACTTCTGCACAAGCAACTTCAGAGACCGGACAGTCGCCGAGTTTACCGCCCAGGTCATTGAAGCATTCCTGCAGATGTAGAGGGACAGGGTAATAGATATTACAGCCGATCTCATTTGCAGTTAAGAAATCCTTCAGTTCATCGCGTTTTTGGGCACGAATAACGTATTGGTTATATACACTGCCATTTTCCGGCAGGATATATGGTGTGGTAACTTCGTCAACTTCTGCCAGGAGCAGTTCGTAAAGAGCGGCATTATTGCGACGACCTTCAGCCCATTTGTCAAGATACTTGAGCTTGATATCCAGTACAAGTGCCTGTAGAGCGTCGAGCCTGAAGTTTGCACCGACGGTGCTGTGGTAGTAGCGTTTATCTTCGCCGTGCATTCTCAGATAGCGGAATTTCTGGGCCAGATCATCATCCTGACATAGAAGCATACCGCCATCGCCAAAGCCAGCAAGGTTCTTGCTAGGATAGAAGCTAAGTGCTGCACAGTCTCCCAATTCGCCGGGCATTTTACCGTTCTGGGCAGCGCCGATACTCTGGCAGGCATCTTCGATAACTTTAAGCTCGTATTTATTGGCAATAGCCATGATCTCATCCATAGGAGCCATCTGGCCGTAAAGGTGAACCGGGATAATGGCCTTGGTGTCGTCGGTAATCTTCGCTTCGATCGAGTCCGGGTCAATATTGTAGGTAAGCGGGTCGATATCGGCAAAAACAGGAGTAGCACCAAGCCTGGAAACAACTCCGGCAGTAGCGAAAAAAGTAAAGGTAGGAATAATAACTTCATCGCCGGGTTTGATGCCGAAAGCCATAAGAGCACAGAGCAGAGCGTCAGTACCACTGCTCATACCGATAGCGTGGTTGACCTGGCAGTACTTTGCGATATTTTTTTCGAATTTATCGACAGTAGGGCCCAGCACAAAAGCCTGATCGGCCATTTGTTTTAAGACAGCTGGTTCAACTTCAGAGCGAACCTGTTCGTATTGACCTTTGAGATCGAGTAAAGGTACTTTCATTATCATATCCTTCCGTGTAGTGTTTTTAGCTACCCTTATGTACTTAATCTGACTTGTGGTCAGATATAAAGCATTTTATATAAAATATTTACAGAGTGTTTCCTCACTCTTGTATCCAGTTGTATAATGGTATTTTGCAACTGGAGTTTAAATTATATCAGCAATGCGAATCAAAATCGATACTTTTTTATCAAATAATGAGCTCGTTATTTAGTTTTTTCTCTGTCTCTGACGCTTGCCCAGTAAGATAACATCACGCAGCGCTTTCTCTGTTTTGGCACTAAGCCAGTTATTTTCAAAATTTTCATTCTGAATTATCTGGCAAACTGCTGCCAGAGACTGCAAATGGAAAGAACGCTCATCACGAGTACCCATAAGAATAAAAACGGTATGGATCGCCGGGTGCTTTTCATTGAATTTTATGCCTTCACGGCAGCGGGCAATCAGTAAATCGAAGTGCTTGGCTCCAGGTATAACAATATGAGGGATGGCCAGGAACTCATTGAGTACGGTCGAGCTTTCCATTTCTCTGGCGATAAGCATATTGTATATTTCGCTTTCTGGCATTTCCAGATCATCGCTCATCTTTTCGGCGGCCAGTCTGAAAAATTCAGCCAGAGTAACGCTCTTTTCAATATCGATAACCGGGCATTCTTCGATCAGATGGTCGAATCTGTCTTTTAAAACCAGGTCTCTTTCGTGGACAATGTCTTTAAGCTCGCTTTCCAAACGATGGTCGGTAAGTTTGCGGTCTGAAATGCGTTCTATAAGATGCAGGATAGCATATTCACGGCCAGTATGTTTTTTGCCATAGAACCAATATACTGCAAAGCCGATCCCGACGAAAACAAAGCTGCATAGGAAAGCCTTTACACCTGTTTCGTACATAATGAAGATCAGGCCGACCATACCGATAACCTGAGTCCAGGGGTAAAGCGGGGATTTGAACTGGGGTTTGTAGTTCTGGATATGGCTTTCACGCAGGATAATTACCGCCAGACAGGAGAAAATATAGGTAAGAATAAGAACTGCTGAGGCAGCTTTTACCAATGTCTGGATATTGGCGAACATTACCAAAGCGATAACGGCACAGGTGATAAACAGCGAATAGTGCGGTGTTTTGAACCTGGTGCTCAATATTCCGAGTTTGGACGGTAGCATTTCATCGCGGCTAAGGGCGTATGGGTAGCGGCTGGCAGCCATAATGCCGGAATTAGCAGAGGAGATAATAGCCATAACAGCAGCGACAGTTATGAGAATATGGCCGTAGTTACCGGTGAAGAGTTTGATCGCATCAGCGAGCGGGTCACGAGACCCGGCGAGCGGCGAACTGGAAACCGGGCCTCCGGCAACAGCAATAGCGGCAAAAATAACTGAGAGGTATATGATAATGATCGTGATAAAGGCCAGGATCATAGCTCTGGGTATGTTTTTGCCGGGATCTTTTACTTCTTCTGCAACACTGGCAACTTTTAGTAATCCGCCATAGCTGATAAAGACAAAGCCGGTAGCGGGTAAGATAGCGTTTAAGCCGGCAGGAGTGAATGGGCTGAAGTTTATCACGTCCATTCTGCTGTATGCTTTGAAACAGAAGAAAATCAGGATAGCACCGATGGCAAGTACAAGTATCATTTGCAGGCGTCCGGCTTCTTTGGCACCGACGATATTCAGGAACATAAATCCGCCGCAAAGTAAAATAGCAAGGGGGATTTGCATACCGGGTGCCTGATGGGTCAGCATGATTAGCAGGGCGGCCATGAAAACCAGTTCATAGGCAACTTTAAGTGCCAGAGATAGCCAGGTGATAAGGCCATATACCGTACCGACGGCGTCTCCCATAGATCTGGTGACATAGAAGTATGTGCCGCCAGCTTTGGGCATGGCACTGGCGAGCTCCGCCTGGCTAAGCAGACCGGTAAGAGCCAGAAAGCCAGCAAGCAGATAGCTTATGAGTACTGCCGGGCCGGCAATACTATAGGCCAGACCGGGTAAAATAAACAAACTAGAAAGCATAGCCCCGCAGGCAATACAAAACACATCCAAAAGGCCAAGTTCTTTGTTCAATTCCATATATTCATTAACCTGAAATCTATTAGTGACCGTTATGTTTTCGATCTGGCATATGCGGCAGTTGGACTATTTTGTAAATCCAACTGCCGCATGGTTATTTTATTTTTTATAAACGTTAAGAGGGAATTCTAATTTTTTAATGCGTTTATAATGGCGTCGAGGTCGTTTTCAACTTCGACTGGTTTATTAGAGAATTCGCCGTCAGTTTCGATATGATATTTAACCGTAACAGTTGGGTCTTTGAGCTGGTGACCGGTAAGAACACAAGCTACAGTTTCATCGGCACCGATAACGTTTTCGCTGCGAAGCTGACGTAATCCAGCGATAGTAGCGGCAGAGGCAGGCTCGCAGCCGAGGCCATGACGGCCGATGACGGCCTTGGCTTCAACGATCTTTTCGTCAGAAACCTTTCTCACTACGCCGTTACAGACGTTTAGGGCACGCAGGCACTTTGTCAGGTTAACTGGGCGAGATATTTCGATAGCGGTAGCTACGGTTTCCGGAGAGTAGTTTGCAGCGTCAAGCTCATCATAATAAGCCTTGATCTTTGCATCTCTATCTGGTGTGTCAGTTCTTAAGCCGCGGTTGGTATATAGCTCGTATAGAGTGTCAGCACCTTCAGCGACAATAATCGCCAGACGCGGGATACGATCGATAAGACCGAGCTCCTTGAGTTCGGCAAAAGCCTTACCAAAAGAAGAGCTGTTACCAAGGTTACCACCTGGAACAACGATCCAGTCTGGCACCTGCCAGTTTAGTCCTTCGAGGATACGGAACATGATAGTCTTTTGACCTTCGAGCCTGAATGGGTTAACAGAATTAACCAGATAGAGCTGCTCCTGACGAGCGACGGCCATTACCTGTCTCATACAGTCGTCGAAGTTGCCTTTAACCTGTAGGGTGCGGGCACCATAGTCAAGGGCCTGTGAGAGTTTGCCGTAAGCTATTCTGCCTGAGCCGATAAATACGGTACTGTCCATACCGCAGGAATGAGCGTATAGAGCCAGAGAAGCAGATGTGTTACCAGTAGAGGCACATACTGCATGTTTAGCACCAGTGAGCTGGGCATGGGTAAAAGCACCGCTCATACCATTATCCTTGAAAGAACCACTTGGGTTACAACCTTCGTATTCGAGGTATAGGCGATCAGCGTTCATACCGGCGTATTTGCCGACATTATCATTTTTTTGCAATATAGTCTGGCCTTCGCCGACGGTCGCGATATATTTGGGATCACAGAAGTTCAGCAGAGTGCGGAAACGCCATATGCCGGAATAGTCAAGTGGGTTATTGCGGGTAGCCCAGCGATTTTCGAACCAGCTGAGACTATCAGGAATTTCGAGCTTATCCCAGTCATATTTAACATCCAGCAGATTGCCGCACTTTGGACAGGCTGGTAATACTTCTTCAATGCCATAGGTAGCACCGCAGGACTCTTCAATACATTGTTGCCATGCTGTTTCCACTATAATAACTTCCTTCTATTTTACTTTCTAATGTATGTTTATATACTCAAAAGACGGCAGGTCAATTTGAGATATATGTTAGTAATCAATACGTTTTATTCTAGTCTTCTTCAACTTCGATCTGGAACCTTGCCTGACCGTATATGATAAAGTCGCAAGGGGTGGCAGACTCTATCATGTTATTGTATTCCATGACAGGTGTGTGGCGAGCGTTACTCACCAACAGCATCGCTTTGCTGTCAGGGATACGGTCTAGCGGTTCTTCTTCAAGAGCGAGCTCCGGTTTGGGATTTATGATCGTCATAAAGATATTATCTCTTTTATATTTATTCCTGACTTCCATTATCTTAACAATATCAGAAGTACAAGAGGCAAAGCCAATGTACGGTTTTGCTATTTCATTTTGTATCAGGTATACTCTTTTGCCACCGATAGTCAGGTTGTATTTACCTGGCTTTATATCATCGGGCAGTTTGAGAGTGCTTTGCAGTTTTACATCATTGTCGCGGTACTTGACGCAGGTGACATCGGCGGTTATGGTTTCGCCGGGCTTATATACGAGTTTACCGAGGCTTACCCTGTCAATGTCTACGATCGTAGTTACATCGCTAACAGTGATTTCGGCATCCATTTTTTCGAGTCTGACATCATCCCATGGGCTGGAGATCATAAGCGATACCGCCTGCATAACGTCCATTCTGAGTTCGGAGGTAGCGAAATCTGAAGAGACATCGTTTATGTTGATCAAGCCGAATTTACCGAAGTCTAGGGCGACATTATACTTTACCGTACAGTGGTCAGGCATAGCACCGCGATATTGAGCGGGGCCGATAGTAGCAATTGACGCAACTGCAGGGGTGTACATGTCATCTTGTACCAGGTTCAGGTTAAACTCTATCGTTTCGCCAAGCCCTTCGTAATGGACAACGGTATGAGCAGGTGAGGTGGGTGCTTTTTGACCGACCCTGCCGCAGATAGCTACAACTTCGTCTGCTTCAACGGCACCGACAACGTCGATAGCCTGTCCTAGTTTGAATGATGATTGCTTACCGCTGATAAAGGAGTGGATATAGCCGGTAGCCATAGGCCAATTACATGGGCCGTTGCCGTTAAAGGAATGACCAAAGGCGAATACCCAGTCATCGATAACTTCAGTTACAGTACCAAGCGTGCAAGCTTCCATATCGCCAGACACCAGCGGGATAGTAATAGTGGAGCCGGGTTCGAGTTTTGGTCGGCCGTTTTTTAATTCATTTTCAAGGCTGCCGGTAAAGGAACTTGTATTTATACTGAGCCCCGGCATAGATTGTGACATATCAGTTAGAGTACCCTGTTCGAGCCCGCTAACAGATATATTCAGCGGCAGCGGCTTGGCACCGGCGATCAGGCTTTGAGCTGTCGGGTTCATTCTGGCAGTCATTTTACGTAGATCATCGACAGTGAGTATCTCAGGGGACATGAGTCTGGTGTAAACTTCTCTATCGAGCAGTTTGACTTGCGTAGAAGCATTTTTTTTGTTATTTTCGCTAGCCAACACCCTTTTGTAGGTATTGAGCATCTGTTTTATAGGGGTAACGCCGTAGATTGGTTCTTCCTGAAAGTCCCAGCCGAACGACATAGCTCCGGCCATTTTCCCGTTGAAATAGACTGGTGAGCCGCTGCATCCATGAACACCGCGAGCGACATCGAAAATTTTGTTGTCTTCTACCATAACCAGGAACGCACTACGCCCAATGGTTTTGGCGGTCATAACAGATACAATCCTGACCTTGAACTTTTCGATTTTGGTGCCTTCAAAAACCGTCAGGCCGTAACCTTCCATGCCGCGATGTAATTCACTGACATCAATATACTTACTATTGTCAAACTCAAGTTTGTCCAATAGCGGTTCGGCAGCATAGGTGCTGAAGGAAGAGATAGCCAGAATTATTATAATGATAATAATATTTTTCATTTATCAACCTCGTTGCTCAGGATATTTCCTGATAGCGATTTTTGTTTGTAAAGCAAAATATTACAGGATATTACATATTCAGTCAATCTTAACTTTTGCCTTTATTTCCCCGGATTATCCTATATAATTTCAGATTAAGTAAGTTATAGGTAATAAGTAACATAGCAGTTATTGCATAGAGAAATAATAATTATTATCCGGCAGCTGTAAATAGTTAGTGTAAAATGGCAAAAAGTAATAAAATTAAGACCAGGATATTCTATTTCCTGTTATTCTTGTCCGGTGTAGCGATATTTCTGCCGGGCAGGTTCACTGATAAGCTGAATTTTATGGCATCTGGTATTACCAATCTCTTTTCTGGTAAGCCTCACGCTTTGGCGGCAGAGGTAAATGACAGCATAAGTGAGATAGTAGACGCTTCTGATCCAGAAAGTGAGCTCAAGAAGCAGTATCAGTCAGCTCTGATCGAGCTGAATAATGTAAAAAGTGAGATTGAATACCAGCGTCAGTTCATTCGTGAGTTGGCAAATATCCGGACAGACCTTAGTCTGGGCCGGGCGATATTGGTTCGGTCACATATAGCGGCTGATGATTCCAGTGTAACTCGTAAATGTAAGATACTGGACAGGGGCAGTAATGATTATATTCGTCCGGGGCTGATCGCTTTGGCTGGTTGCCCGGATAGTTTTACTCCTGGCGATCCGCAAAATGCAGTAAATGAGATAACCTGGAAGTCTGCGGTTGCGGGTCGGGTTATTGAGGCCAGACCAGACAGCAGCGTGGTTCAGATGGTGAATGATCAGGCTTTTAGTGCAAATGTAGTGATAAAGCCGGCATTTAATCGTGGCGAGGTTACTGGTACCGATGGAGTGCTTCATAATGACGGCTCCGGCATGATCCATATCAAGCATGTTGAGACCAGCAGCGAGGTGTTGCCGGGCGATCCGGTCTTTTTGAAGGCTTCTGAGCATACACTTCCGGTTGATGTGATAATCGGTTATGTAGCAGAGTGCAGCTATGACCCGGATAATGCAGTATTATGGAATATTACAGTTCGTCCGGCGATCGATCTGACCGATGTGAAGGACGTAGTGGTTATCTGCCGGGAAAACGAACGATAAGGCCCTGAGAGCGTTAAAACTACAGCTGTATCAGGCTGTTATGTCATAAATGGTTAATAATTGACCAGAATCAGATCAATATGAAATGGTTAACATTTACAATTCTGGCAGCGATCATGCTCACTTTACAGCTGAGTATATCATCTTTTATCGCCCTGGGACCACAGCAGGTAGTGCCGGATTTTCTTATACTCGCCGCAATCTTAATAGCGTTTCGTGCTGGTTCTGATGATGATGCACTATTGCAGTGCTGGCTGTTGGGGCTGGTTCATGACTTAACCAGTATAACACCATTTGGAATATATAGCGTGAGTCTGGCTTTGGCGGGAGTATTTATAATCGTGATGCGAAAATGGCTCTATGTGCAGAATGTCTTTATGATAGTATTTTGGACATTACTATTTACGGTTATAGTTGAGCATGCTGCGGTTGTAGTATTGTTATTGAGGGGCCAGATGGAAGTGACGAATTTTGCTGGTGTATCGCGAACTATTTGGTTTTCTGGTGCTTATACCGCTGCTATGGCTCCATATCTGCAAGTTTTCATAAAACAGCCAAAATGGACATTTAATAACTGAGTCAAACTGACCGATGGTCAGTTTGACAGGATTTAGAATTTAGAATTTAGCAATTAGTTGAATAGAATGACTTTAAAAACTAACTATTAACTACCAACTAATTAGTCCTATATTGATAGTGGATTACAATATACAAACTGAAGCATTTGGCTAGTTTGGGTAACTGAGATGTCATTTTTTTTATTTTCGACCTTTTTTTCATAAAAATCTTAAAATTGGATCAAAACCGTAACGAATCGGTAACAAATGCCGGCTATTGTTGTAATAGATAAGGAATATTTGGATATTGAAGTGATAAAGCGGTTGTTTTTATTACTTCCTTTGTAAACAAGGAGACTGTTATGGCAATGTTACGATTTGTAATTAGTGCGGCTCAAATATTTATCCTCTTTAGTGGATTAAGCCAGCCACTATTGGGTGCAGACTCATCTGTTTCTGTTCAGTTATTGATGCAGAAAGCTTATTTTGCCCAGCGGAGCGAGGGTGATATGGAGAAAGCGATCGATCTGTATTCTCAGGTGATAGAACAGAATACCAAGGATCGTGAATATGCGGCCCAGGCCTGCTATCAGCTGGGGCAGTGTTATGAGAATCTGGGTGATGATTCTCGTGCCCAGGAATATTATCGTCAGGCGAGCAGGGATTTTTCTGATATTGAGAAATGGAGCAGTAAGGCAAACGAAAAGCTGCGTGAGCTGAAAGCTGATATTGCTTATGAAACAGCTGCCCGGTCGCCGGTATTTGACAGCGTACCAGATGAAGTCAAGAGTGTAATTGCTGAGCTTTATGAAAAGCTCAAACAGGAAGCTGATAAGAAGGATTTTTCGTCAAATAGCCAGTTTTATATTGTTAATGATGATCTGACCTTATATGGCGGCGGTATCAATCATTTTATAAATCAAACAGAAAAGGATATGGCCAAAGTTTTTCTAGGTATTTCCAGTTATAATCGCAGTACTTATTATGACTATACTGGCAACCGTCTAAAGGTTGACTTTATCCCGTCAGTAGTAAAGAAAAATGTATGGCAGGTATATTGCACGCCAGAGTATCCGCTGCCAGCGAATGCAATGCTTGGTTATTGCTGGATCAATAATAATAAGATCAGTACAACAAAGGATACGAATGGTTATATTGCACTGACAATGCAGAATCAATATGGGATAAAAGTGATAGAGTCATTTTATCTTATAATGAAATCTGAGCTTGAGCTGGCAGATAATTCTGACGAATATAGCTCAAAGATCAGTGTCAGCGGTTATACTATATATGAATATCGCAAGGTACTTCCGTATGGCAGTAACCATGTGGCCCAGGTAACGATCAAGCCAGTTGGCAGTGAAGAAGAAAAGGTCAGTAAAGGGCTGTTTGATCTTTCTGATGAGATTCGGGATCATATCTCCAGTAAGGTTTCAGCTCTGGCTGGAGAAGCTTCTGAGCTGGATATACTATCTAATAGTCATTATTATTATCTGGACGATGAAATGGATCTCTGGCATGGGGCACTTAGTAATTATCATAATGATACCGATAAGGAATTTGTCGGTAAGATCAATATGGGTATATCAAGAGATCGTCAATCGCATTATAAAGGATTCGATGGTAAAATTATGGCGGCTGACTTTGTAGTGAAATCAAACAAGCCGGGTTATTTTGATGTGTTTATGCATGTTGATAAGCCTATACCACCTCATGGCGATTTGCAGACAATCCATCAGGCAGATACGCCGTACGCTGTCAAAGTGGTAAGTAATAATAAAATTGCGGTTCAGATGGGCAATCGCTTTGGCCCAAGGGCGTTGATCTCATTCTTTTTGATAGCTAGAAAAGATTTGGAACTGGCAGATGCATCTGAAGAGCCTGCCGGAGTAGAATATTTTGGCGACTATGTTGTTTATGACTTTAAGAGAGAAACTCCCTCCAATGAAGATAGGGTTGTGGACGTAGTACTCAAAGCTGGTAATATGGATGTAAATTATGTATCCACAGAGTATGAGCCAATGTATGAGGATGTGACACTGAAAAATGATGATGGCGAAGGTGTTGGCAAAAACAGTTCTGCCGGCCTTGCACAGATCGTTAAGTTTAACAGTGGTTATAATGCTGTTTTGCTGGATGAAGTACAGATATACGGCAGTCGCTACGGCTATACTCAGGCACCAGATGAAGATTTTACGGTATATATTTGCGACAGTAAGCTGAAAGTGCTAAAAGAGTTGAAATTCCCGTACAGTACATTTAAACGCAGAGGTGATACAAAATGGTATTCGCTGAAGTTCGAGCCGTTTGAAGTATCTGGTGATTTCTATATAGCCGTTAATTTCAATGCAGAGCGGACAAAAGGCTTCTATCTGTATTATGATAAGGAATCCAGCGGTAATTCATACCGAGGGAAACCGGGAGTATCAGCAAGTGTCTATGATGAAGGCGACTGGCTGATCCGTGCTGAAGGTAAAAGACGCAGTCAGCTTAGCGGTTATGAAATCTCAAATATTAAATCGTTGTCATTGCTGCCGGCACCGTGGAAAGATGGCGAAAGGTTTACTATGGACGTTAGATTAAAAACAGGGGTTTCTGTTGGTACTCTTGAGTATACATTTAATATTGCCAGTAAACAGGGGCGTAAATGCTGGCTGATCGCAGGAGAACAGAGTATTGATGTTGGCACAGGTGAGACAAAGCAGACAACTGAGGTTTATGCTGATTACAGCAGTTATCTGCCGGTGTCAGGATATACCAAAAACTCTCTTGGCGAGTATAAGGCCACCTACAGTAAGAATAAGGTTATGATGGAAGTAAACGACCAGGAACCAGCGGAGATAGTTGTTTCTGGTGATGTATATGATAATGAGCAAGTGCTTTGTATGCTTCGCAGGCTACCGCTTGACGATGATTTTTCCTGTACTTTTTATATATTACCAGTTCAAAGCGGCATCGTAACAGAGTGCCGGGTTGGTGTTGTTGGTAGTGAGAATGTGTCGGTACCGGCGGGAAGCTATGATTGTTATAAACTGGCATTGTCACTCTGGGTGAGCAATATTAAGGCGATGGAGCACTATATATGGGTAAGTAAAGACGACAGCAGTAGTATAGTTAAATATGATGCGGGCAGTGCTGAGATGCTGCTGAAAGAAGTAGGTGCAGGGCAAACAGACAAAAAGCCAACTGCTGCGGAGCAAAAGGCATCTGAGGCTCTGGCAGCTTACGGCTGGCGTATGTTTATGGAGCAGAAATACGATGTGGGTGAGCAGAAGTTTGAGCTTGCCTGTAAAAAGGACCCCTCAAATGCTAATGCCTGGAATGGATTGGGTTGGGTGCAGTTCAATCAGGGCAAGACAATTGCAGCGACTGAAAGCTTTACAAAGTGTTTGGCAATAAATCCCAGGACAACAGGAGCTCTTAACGGGCTAGGCTATATTGCAAAGAATGCTGGTGATATGGACGAGGCGGTAAGTAACTGGCAGAAAGCAGTGGAAGTATCTAAAGATGCTACAGCATCGCTGTCTGGTTTGCTGGATTATTACACAGAGCAGCAAGACTATAGTAATATAATTAAATATGCTGAGCTATGGCTTAAAGCTCAACCAGATAATGCTGATGTTAAACAAAAGCTTAAAGATGCCAAAGCTAAAATGAAGGCAGCTATGTAGTTTGAGAAAAGTGGTAATATGTTAAAAAATTGTACAGATCCTGATGTCCTTACGATATAACCATCAGGATCTGTACTCTTAGAATAATATTGATGAGGATATCAGAGTAATGGTGAATAAGGAATATATAATTAAAGTTGATCGTGAGAATGTAATCGAAAAAATTGCCAATATATTCTCGCTTCATGGCTATAAGATAAATGAGAAGACCGGCAGCAGTATAGAGCTGGTGCAGGTTACAGTGCCGCTTAATAACAGGAGCTGTCCGATCGGAGCTGTGTCAAAGGCGATATTTAGAGTCCAGGGCGATAAGCTCTCAGCTGAAGTTGAGCTAAAGGGCTATCGGAAGCTGTTTTTGTTTCTGGGTGGTATGATCGCTTTTATGACAATAGCTTTTATTTTATTGTTTGGTGTATTTCTCAGGCCAGAGGGTAAAAGCTTTTGGATGGCTGCTTTTGCACCTTTACTGTCGGTTGCTGTCTGGCCTGTAGCATTACCGTTTATGAAGTATATTTCGGATAGAGTTTCAATGAGTCATCTGGATGCCCAGCTGCATAATATTTGTAATTATTCGTAAGGGTATATATCATGAAAGATACTTTGGATATAATTTTATTATTAATTCCGACATGTATGGTCGCAGTAATGTTTATTGCTCTCGCTATTCCTTTGGTAAAGAGAAAGGTAAAGCCAAATAGCTGGTATGGCTGGCGAACACCGGGAGCTTATAAAAGCGAAGAAATATGGTATGATATAAATGCATATTCCGGTCGAGATCTGATTGTCACAGGTATTGTGCTGTTTGTATCAGATTGTCTCATAATAGGATTGATCTGGTTAGATTACCTTATCGACCCTGAATTTTTAATTTATGCTTTGGTTAATGCAGCTATAGTATTTATAGGTGTAATTGCGACTATGGTAAGAGGATTTCGGCACTTGGCGAAGATATCCGATAAAAATTATTATCAGATGAAATAGTATGAATAGTGAAAAGAAACAATGGACCTTGATCTTTGCCTTATTGGCTGGCGTTGTGGTATTGCCGACAGCGGCTATGCTCTGGTTTGTGAGCCGGGCAGCAGTAAATGAGCAGATGGCGATCAAGCAGCGGCTGATAGATAAATATTCGCCGGAGGTTAAAAGTGCGTTTTTCGTGAACCTGGGTGAAGAGCTCATATCGCTGAATGCACAATTTGCTGATATATCTGGCAGAGTAGTATCGGCTGGCAGGGTTGTCTCTGCTGACGATCTGCCAGAGACAGTATTGTCGCCAGCTGCGATCATTCCGGCAAGTAAGGGCGGGTATATACTTGCTCCTTCAGGTAAGACATATTGGCAGTTGGATAAAGATACTGATGATGAGCTTGCAGGTGGTATTGTAGGGCAGCTGGATTATCCGGTATTTGATGAGGCCAGAAGGCTGGAATATGTAGAGAAGGATTATAAAGCCGCTGTTTCTGAGTATAAGCGTATTGCCTCATTGGAGAGTTCGCTGGCTAATGCCTCAGCTTTTGCCTGTGTTGGCTGTTTGAGAAAGGATGGCAGGCTTGCAGAAGCTATTGACCTTGCAACGGAGCAGATCGATTATGATCGTAAGTTGGGTAGGTATCCTTATAGTCTGGAAGATATCTGGAATATGAAGCTGCTGCGTGCTAATATGTATGCTCAGGCCGGAAGGGTAGAGCTGCAGGGTGCTGTTATTGAGCTGGGTGAGGTGGCTTCTTCGCCGTTAGAGCCTGATTATCGAGTATTTATTTTAGATGCGGCATTATCAATAGCAAAAGACCACGGCTTTAATGCTATTATGAGTGATCTCGAGCGAGAGTTGAAGTATGCAAAGCTGATATCGAGTTTTATAAATAAATATTCACCTTCTGTGCCGAGTATTGGAATAGAAAAACTCGATTTGGACGGCAGTTATTATGGTTTTTATGCGGTTAGTGATAACGGAGTCTGTTATTGTCTGGTAGAAAGCGATGAATTTACTAAATATATAAGCACATGGACAGACAAATATAGCGATGAGATGGTGTTTGTAGATGTCTTTGGCCCTTCAGATGAATTAATAGCCGGTGAGTATAATATTACAGCAGATAGTTCTTTAGGGAGAATGATGGTTGCTGAAAATATATTTTCATTGCCAATGAAGACATCGCTGGGCGATGATTTTACTTTGCGTCTGGCGTTTCGACCAGGGGTATTTGATCCGGCGGCAAAAATGTTCAAAAATGCCTATCTGTGGGGTGCTTTACTGGTGCTTGTTACGGCTACAGTTGGTGGAGTAGTGGTTGTCAGGTTATTGACCGGTCAGCTACGGGTTAATCGTCTGAAAAATGACTTTATTGCTACAGTTACCCACGAGCTTAAAACCCCTTTGGCATCGACCAGAATGCTGATAGATACTCTGCGAGATGGTAAATATAAGGATGAGAGTATCTTAACGGATTATCTGGCAATAATAGGCAGGGAAAATGACAGATTATGTACTCTGATAGATAATTTTCTGACTTTTAGCAGAATGGAACGTGGAAAGGCTGTTTTTGACCGCAAAAAAGTCAGTGTATATCAGTTATTAGATGATATAGAAGAAACATTTTATAAAAAAGATGATAAAAATGTGATTTTTTCTGTAACAAAACCGGGTAGTGATGCGACTATATATGCGGATGCTAATGCGATGCAAACTGTTTTGCTGAACTTGCTTAGCAATGCCTGGAAGTATACGGACAAAGAGCCTAAGGAGATATCGCTTACTGCTGATATTGATATGGGCAGGGTCAGGTTCATAATTAAAGATAATGGTATTGGACTTGCACCGGCACAAAGGCGTAAAATATTTGAACGCTTTTATCGGGTTGATAATACTCTGGCCCGTAATACCGAGGGTACCGGATTAGGTCTGGCAATAGTAAAGTATATTGTTGATGCACATGGTTATGATATTGTGGTCAGATCGCAGCCGGGAGCTGGAAGTGAGTTTATTGTCGCGGCAATCCTTGTAAATTAGTTGTTTTATTGGTTGCTGTTGAGGAATGAATAAATGAAAAAGAATATACCAGTAATTGTTACTTTGGTATTGATCTCGCTATGGGTGATAATGTTTCTGGCTGGTTCGGATGTCTGGAATGGAACCGGCAGGATACCGATCTGGAAAATGCAGGGGCCGGTATACTCTGATCTGAAAGTGTTTGTCGGATGCTTTTATGCTCTTGCCGGTGTGCTTGTACTGCATCTGGTTTACGGTGTGTGTGAACTTATTAAAAAGAAGAAGGCATAATACACTCAAACTGTTTCGTGGTAAGCTTGAGTGTTAATTGTGTATGTATTGCTAATTATATAGGAATTTATTATGAAAAAGGCTGTTATCCTGATCTTATCTGTTGTTACTATGTTCATTTTCTCTGGTTGTATTTGTATAGTGGGTTAAGAAAGGTTCTTTGGTTATGAAAAAGGTTTTAGTATTATTTATTGCACTAACAGCATTATTTATGTTTTCAGGATGTATAATCGTTGTTGGCGGCTGTAATATGAGCAATCAGCATAAGGCATATAAAGAATTTGACGCTACTGCAGATTGCGGCAGTGGTAAAAAACTGGTATGTAATAGTCAGTTTGGCGAGATAATTGTTTCGGTGTCAGAAGTTGCCGATCAGTGTTCGGTACATGCTAAGTATTTTGCCGGAGCTGGAAGCCAGGAAAGAGCTGAGGAACTTTTAGGGACAATGTCTATAGCTTTTGATATTAGTGACGACCAGATCAAGATTGAGGTGCTCTGTCCGGATAAAAGAAATAATGAAAGCTATGGAGCAGATATTGAGATAAAGGTTCCAGCATCTACGATAACGGATCTCAATACCAGCTATGGCAAAATTGAAGTTACAGGTTTGACTGGTGACTGTCGGGCAGTATCGAGCTTTGCGGCGATAGAGGTTAGTGATATAATTGGTGAACTTAATCTTAATACCAGTTATGGCGACGTGAAGGTGAAGAACTGTCAGGCGGAAGATATGAGGCTTCATACCTCTTTTAGTGGTATCAATGTTAAAGACAGTAAGGGTGACATTGAAGCTCTGACCAGCTATGGTAATATAAAGGTGGAAAAGACCCTGTCGCATGAAGTCAGACTGAATACATCATTTTCTGATATTAACTATAAAGGTTTAGATATTGAAGAAGGTTTTATCGGAGATTTTAATACCAGTTATGGGCACGTGAGTGTGTCGGGTATGAAAGATTTTACCGGTAAGGTTGAAATGTCGACATCTTACGGCGAAGTTAAGACTGATCTGCCTATTACCGTTCAGGGACGTATATCCCAGGATAGGATATCTGGTAAGATAGCTGACGGCAAAGGCAGTATAAAGATAGTTAATTCATTTGGTAATATTGATCTGAAATAATATAATATTACTCTAGCTGTCAGATTGTCGACTAAATAGGAGTTAGGTTTTAGGAATAATTGCAAAATATAAACTGAAGTTATGGATAAGTTGATTTTCAAAGATAAAAGCATTAAGCCGCTCGATATTATTATATATAGTGAGCGGCTTAAGCTTGTAGCGGTAAACGAGAAGTATGTTGAGACAATGTATCGTGAGTTTGATGAAGAGATCACGAAGTATATGTTTCCATCGCCCAATGAAAATATTGCGAGTACCCTGGCATTTATTGATAAAAGCCGTAAGGAAATGACATCAGGAAATTCGCTAACATTTAACTTTATTGATAAAGAGAGCGGCGAGTTTCTTGGTAATGGAGGGATACATTCTGAAAGAGAATTGGCAAACACTCCCGAACTTGGCGTTTGGATCAAAAAGTCAGCACATGGCAATAAGTATGGCTGTGAAGCGATTCATACTCTTTATTACTGGGCATGTGCTAATCTGGATTTTGAATATATGATATATCCTGTGGCCCGGGCTAATACTTCCAGCCGCAAGATACCTGAATTTCTGGGTGGAGTAATATTCAAGGAAGAGATCACCAAGAAAGCCAATGGTGAGGATATGGATACTGTGTTTTATAAGATTGACAAGATGATTTGAGTTAAAATGGATTTAGATAAGAAAATAATCTTAAAGGATGGAAAGAGATTAACGGTTCGACCTGCCCGGATTACGGATGCAGAGGATTTGTCAATATTATTTAACAAGGTATTTGAACAGAATCATAAATACTTTACTATGTCTCATGAGGAAGCGTTAGACAGGGTAAAAACTATCGAAGATCATGTTAAATGGCTGGAAAATGCTATTGATAAACAATGGCTGGCCTTGTTTGCTTTTGATAATGATAAAATAGTTGCCCGGTGTACTGTTTCACTTTGCGAGAAGAAACGCCAGAGCCATATTGGTGTAATATCTATGGTTATATTGGAAGAATATACATCCAATGGTCTTGGTAGTGTTTTGATGGCTATGATGATAGATTGGGCCCAGGCGGATAGTATGCTTGAAAAGCTTGCTTTATGTGTTATTTCAAATAACCAGAGGGCTTGTAATATGTATAAGAAGTTTGGATTTATTGAAGAGGGCAGGCGAGTTAATGAATTTAAGCATGGGCCGGATGAATATTATGATGAAATTTGTATGTATATGATGGTTTAATATACGTGGAGTATAGTAATGGCATTGGTAAAATGCAAAGAATGTAATGGTGATGTATCGGATAGGGCTTATTCCTGTCCACATTGCGGTATAGAGCTGAATCCTGAGCAGGGCGAATATTATAAATGGCGTATTGCCAGGCTAAAGCGAATAAGGATATTTACCACGATCATGCCATTTGTGAGTCTTCTGTTTTGTGTTGGGTTTAGAGTTGAGCCGGCAACAACATTGTTCTGCACAGGATTGCCTGTAATTGGTTTAATCATAACTGAGAAAAGACTGACTAAAATGAAAGATTGTAATGGAAACAATACTGATAATAGAAGATGATCCTGCGATGCTTCGTGGTTTATCTGATAACTGCCGCTTTGCGGGTTATAATGTTGAGACAGCTGCCGATGGCGAAAGCGGCTTACAGGCGGCGCTGAGTTTGAGGCCGGACCTTATTTTGCTGGATATTATGCTGCCGAAGATAAACGGCTATGAGATATGTAGATTAGTTCGTAAAGAAAAGCTGGATATGCCGATCATTATGCTGACAGCCAAGGGTGAAGAATCTGATATAGTACTAGGGCTGAACCTTGGGGCTGATGATTATGTATCTAAGCCGTTTAGTATCCGCGAGCTATTAGCACGAATAGAAGCGTTTCTGCGTCGGCGTCGGATAGAAGAGCCACTTTCATATGAATTTTGCGGGTTTGTGCTTGATACTGAAACCTGTCGATTAGCCAAAGATGGTTGTACCATAGAACTATCGCCAAAAGAGTATAAGTTGTTGGAGTATTTTCTTAAAAGTCGCGGCAGGGCGTTAACCAGAGATCAGATATTAAATGCCGTTTGGGGTTATAACTCTATTTCCGGTCATCGCAGTGTAGATCGTTTTGTTACTACATTAAGAAGTAAGATCGAGCCTGACCCAAAAGACCCTACCTGTATACATACAGTGCGTGAAGTTGGGTATATGTTCGACCCTGAGCCGATAGATAGCATTTGAAAAGTATTATTTTTTTGTAACCAGTAAAGTTTTTAGTTGTAAAAGAAAATAAGAAGGCATTTGCTGACTTGCAATTCTTCT
This sequence comes from Sedimentisphaerales bacterium, assembly GCA_963667715.1. Taxonomy (GTDB): domain Bacteria; phylum Planctomycetota; class Phycisphaerae; order Sedimentisphaerales; family SM23-30; genus JAFGDI01. The sequence goes on from OY763926.1 coordinate 2,044,783, forward strand.
CCTAATCTTCTTGCCTACAGGCGGGTAAAATAAAAGGAGTGTGCAGAAAATATTCGGCACACTCCTTTTGGTTTTTATATTGTTTGAAAGCTTCAGATCACATATCTAGTGCAATATCGAGATTTCTTACTGAATGGGTCAGGGCACCAATAGATATTCTGTCAACTCCGGTTTCGGCGATCTGGACAAGTGTTTCCATTGTAACACCGCCAGAGGCTTCCAGCAGAGTTTTTTTGCCAGAGCTGCATTGCTGATCACGCATTTCGACGGCTTGTTTCATCTGGCTATTAGTCATATTATCGAGCAGGACAATGTCAACATCGTCAACGAGCAATACTTCTGATAGCTGTTCGAGGGTATCAACCTCAACTTCGATGAACTTTGGCTTATTGTCCATGAGCAGGACATTCTGGCACATGGTAGCGAGTTTTTCACGAAGCGATATGCCGCTGACGGCTGCCAGATGGTTATCTTTAACCAGAACCGCATCGTAAAGTGAATCGCGATGATTAGTGCCGCCACCGCAGCGTACGGCATATTTTTCCAGTGTACGCCATCCGGGAGTGGTTTTTCTGGTGTCGCAGATACTGGCTTTCGTGTGGTTGACCAACTCTACATAGTTATTGGTGATAGTCGCAATCCCACTTAACCGCTGCAGGAAGTTGAGAATAACACGTTCGGCAGCGAGCATACTCCTGGTATTACCGGATATTTCAGCCAGAACCTGACCAACTTCAAACTTGCCGCAATCTTTAACATAAGTTTCCAGCTCAAGCTTTGGATCGTAGTATTTGAGTATATCCTTAACGATAAGCATACCGGCCATAGTACCATCTTCACGGGCAACAAGTGCCCCTTTACTGCTGTGGCCGGTTGGAATCGTAGCTTCGGTGGTAATATCGCCATATTGATAATCTTCACGCCAGGCGAGTTCGATAAGCGGCAGATAAGTTTTAGGGTCAGGTAAAATCATATATAATAATCCTTGCGGAAACTGTCCATATGTTTCCAATATTATGGTCCAATTAAACCATAATATGTTATTGAATAGTCCCGTTATTACAAGGAAGAATTTTATTCTCTTTGTAAGTACTTGTCTAATAAGGTGCTGTGGAAATTACTTTTTAGTGAACTTCTCAAGAAGCTTAATGATCTTATCCTGTTGCGGGTCGATAGTGAGTGATCTTTGCCAGTAGTCTACCGCCTCATCGGCCATGGCTTTATCTGTGCTGTCCGAAGCGATAAATAGCATCATACGAGTTACGCCCATGCCGTTAAGGGCTTCTGTGTTGACCTTGTCCATTTTATATACAGACTGATATTGCTCAAAGGCCGCTTCAAATTCCTTATTGGATAGTAAACAGTAGCCCAGCATCATTACAGCTTTTTTATTATCAGGAGCAAGTTTAATGGCCTTATTCAAAATGTATTTGGCCGGCTCGTATCTTTCCATATTGGTATAGGCAGAGCCAAGGCCCAGCATGGCATTGACATCGATCGGGTCGAGTTCGAGAGATTGCTTATATCCGCTGATCGCTTTCTCGTAATTGCCCTGTTTATTGTAAACGTCAGCCAGTCCTGCGGTAAAAGCGGCATTATTAGGGTCAAGTTTAGTTGCATTCAGGCAATATCTTTCGGCATTTGAATAATCTTCAGTTTCGTAGTAGCAGACACCGAGTGTGTAATTAACTTCCGGATTGCGTGGCTTAAGCTCACATGCCCGATGGAGATATTTGATGGCATCGGAAAAGTCTTTCAATACACGGTACACTTTACCCAGCTTGAAGTGGTCGCTGAAAGCCCATGGGTTTATATTACACGTTTTCTTATAAGCGGTGGCGGCTTTTTCATATTCGCCGTTTTCGACGTATATATCGCCCATAAGCGAGTGAGCCATAGTGAACTCGCCGTCGAGTTTAACAGCTTCCTTCAGAGCGTTGATAGCATCCTGTTCAAAGTCAGAGTTTTTCAGCGCAAGAGCAGATACATAGTGCTCTACTGCTTTATCATGCTTCCAGCTGCACCCGGCAACAGTAATCATAGTTATTAAGAATAAAATTAAAGCTGATCTCTTATTACGCATCAAACTCACCTTTCAAACCTGTTAATATATTGAATCTTTTATTTTGGTAATTATTTACGCTATCTTAAAATAGTTATCGGCTAATTTCGCTTCCAACCTTCGTCAGCTGGCATTTTCCAGCTACCGGCAACAGCCAGGAACTTATGCTGAACATATACTCCCATAAATGTTATTGCACAGAGCATCGCTGGTAGTACCATTGGCATGTCGAATACATACTGCTTGAGTTGTTCGGCCAGTGGAGTTTCATTTTTGATTAGAGACAATGTGCCGGCCAGCAGGGCGACTGCACCTTGTAGAGAGGTAAAGAGCATGACAGTGTTCTTAAATGAAGAAAAGGCCAGGAAAGCTCCAGCGACAAGGCCGGCAATAGCACCGGAGCCTGCCAGCTCAATCACGCTTGAGTCTGTAATTCCACGTTGGAGAGCGGCCCCAATAGCAGCTCCTGCCAATCCGCCAAGGAATGATACGCAGTATTTCATAATAGGATATACTACGCTGCCAAAAGAAAGACAGCCTAATATTCCACCCCACATTGCACTACCGAGCATTACGCCGACCTTTCTGCCGAGCATAACACCGATAAATACAACGTTTAATGTTACCAGCAGTCTAAACAGACGCCAGCCGTAAAACAGGAAAATAGTTGCAATTGTTATTGCTGCCATCGACTGGGGCCATGATATCGTAGTCAGGTGGTTCCAGATATCTTCAACTGCAATTACCGGCAGTGACATGGTTTCCTGTCCTGTAGCTGAATTATTGTTTGTTTGTGTTTGTGCCAGCATGAATAAAGTTGATACTTGTGCTAACATTGTTATTACTCCTTATCGCTTTTATCACTCGAAAGTGTATTATTACTTTTTCTACTTGTGAGTATCTGGAACAGCCAGCCGAATAGAACCATAGAGATAAAAACCATGGTTAGCACACGACTATGGCCCTGAAGGTTTGTCCAGAGCTGGTTGCCTTTTGATATGATAGCTATTATCAGGCCGGCAACAACAGAGGTTGACCCCACAATACTACAGCATAATGCCATGACCAGAGTTTTGAGCAGCTTTGCCAGTACCAGGCCAACAATAGCACCAAGTACACACCACATTATCAGGTACCCGGCATTATTGCTCATGGTAGGGGTGAGCTCGCTTAGCACTGCCTTTATCTTTTCGTAGAATGTTCCAACATATTCTCCGGTCTTTACTACGGCATTACTTGTTTTACTGACAGTTTCAGGATTAACACCGAAGTTTTTCATATTACCAAATGGGTTATCAGCATGAAAGGCATTATCCGATGTCTGCTGATCATTGCTATTGTCATATTGTGAAGATACCTTAGTGTTGTTGTCATCTTGTGGAGTGACTTTGCCAATAGCATATTCCATATAGCCGCCACCGAAAATCATACCGAATATGACAGTTGCGATCAGTAATATGATAAGCTGTTGGAGTAAGATCGCACCAATGGCAAAAACAGCAGCTGTAATTGCTATTGTTCCCATCAGATGCAGTGAAAATGATGCTGCAATGATCGAGCCGAGCATAGCACCAGTAGCACCGCCGAGCATACCGCTTACAACTTTGAGGTACTTTAGACCACCAAGCCAGAGGAACGCACCCAGTATGATCATGATAACACCAGCGAGCAGTACATGGCTTGCGGATGATTCCAGTAATATTTTTTCTATTTTAAGTAATTGCTCGTTCAAAATCTTTCCTATATTAGCTAATATTCCTAAATTACGCTTTTTTAGCCAATTTCTTTGTATATATCGGTTTACGTCGGTTGAAAGGCACAGTTTTTCTCTCTTTTTGCATAAAAAACCTTAGTTCTCCTGGTCTTAATATTTTTCCTTGCATACATTTAGGATTACCGGTAGAATTTGCCCGAGACTGTACACTGCTTCAGTTTCGCACGGGGGAATATGTGCAGTTAAATATTATTTTTCAGTACAAGAATACTATGAACAATATGATTTAGTAAGCCTGAATATTATAAAAGTTCAAGGAAGCATACAATTGCAGATTTGAAAGCATAGTGGCTTACTAGTTTAGTTTTGCAATAATAATGTTTTCGGGTATAATAACCCGGGTTTGTATTTAATTAATTTTATTACCTTAACTTATAGAGGCAAAATATGAGTATCCTAGATATTGTAAAACCAGGCGTAGTTACTGGTGAAGACGTACAAAAAGTTTTCGCTTATGCGAAAGAAAATGCTTTTGCACTTCCTGCGGTTAACTGTGTTGGAACAGACTCTTGTAATGCAGTTCTGGAAGCTGGTGCAAAGGCTAAGTCTCCAGTAATCATTCAGTTTTCAAATGGTGGTGCCAACTTTGTTGCTGGTAAAACTGTGATAACGGTAAAGTTCTTGGTGCTATCTCTGGTGCTATGCATGTTCACACTGTTGCTGAAGCTTATGGCGTTCCAGTAATCCTGCACACAGACCATGCTGCTAAAAAGCTCCTTCCTTGGATCGATGCACTGTTAGATGAAGGCGAAAAGTTCTTTGCTAAAACTGGCAAGCCACTGTTCTCTTCACATATGCTTGACCTTTCAGAAGAATCTCTGGAAGAAAACATTGAAATCAGCTGTAAGTATCTGGAACGTATGTCTAAGATCGGCATGACTCTTGAAATCGAGCTGGGTTGTACTGGTGGCGAAGAAGATGGCGTAGATAACAGCGATATGGATGAGTCTAAGCTTTACACTCAGCCTGCCGACGTTGCTTATGCATATGAAAAAATGATCAAGATCAGCCCTAATTTCACAATTGCGGCTTCATTTGGTAATGTTCACGGTGTTTACAAGCCAGGTAATGTTAAACTTACTCCAACTATCCTGCGTGATTCTCAGGTAGAAGTTGCTAAGAAGTTCGACCTTGGCGAAAACCCACTAGACTTCGTATTCCATGGTGGTTCTGGTTCAACTCAGGCAGAGATCAAGGAAGCTATCTCTTACGGTGTAATCAAAATGAACATCGATACAGATACTCAGTGGGCTACCTGGAAGGGTGTTCTTGATTTCTATAATGCTAATAAAGATTATCTTCAGGGCCAGCTTGGTAATCCAGAAGGTGCTGATAAGCCTAATAAGAAGTTCTACGACCCACGTGTATGGCTTCGTAAGGCTCAGGAAAGCATGGTTGCTCGTATCGAAGAAGCGTGCGATAGCCTAAATGCTACCGGCAAACTATAATAGTAGTCTGTCGAAATAATGCACTGATTGATAGTCACTTATATCTGCGAATTACTTCTGTAAAAGTAGGTAAGTTTGTATAGTGATGTTATCATGAAAGAGCTAATACGTTTTCTGCGCGTACTGGTTTATGTCAGAGAAGCAGATATCGTGAGATAAAATAAAAAGCCGTAGTTGGATTTGTTTCAGCTGCGGCTTTTTTTTATTAATTTTTTCGATATTTAATGTAACGAAATTCGATTTCATGCGTCATAATAGATGAGTATTCTAATTATTGGTTCTAATGTGATATTTAATAAAGAGTGAATTGCGACTTTCCTTAAAAGTTGTGAATAATAGTCATTGTTCAAGCAAATAGTAAATGTTTGGGCAATGTGTTGTGTTTTATCGCAGAAAATTCGGATCTAGAAGTTGGTAGTTATCTTTTAATTGGAAGAAGTGTAAGAAACTTCAGGGGATATGGCTTCTAAGTCCACTCAATGAGACAATATGTTAAATTGGGTAAAATTGATTTGGGAGCTGTGTTATGAAATTATTTATGGCGGTTTTTCTATTTTTATGTTCAATAAATTGTTATGCGACAGAATTGTATGTAAGTGTAAATACGGGTGATGATTCCTGGGCCGGGCATGATGTCTATGGCGGAGCACCAAATGGCCCGAAGGCAACTGTTCAGGCTGCTATAGATGTTGCAGTGGCTGGCGATACTATTATGTTGCTGCCGGGTGTGTATTATGAAAACATTGATATGTCAGGTAAAAACATATCATTGAAGAGTTTTAACCCACAGGATCTGGAAACCGTTGAGCGGACAATTATTTCAGGTAATAATAGCGGTTGCGTGATCACGATAAACAAAGGCGAGAGCAGTTCCTGTACTATAAGTGGTCTGACAATTACCGGAGGTTATGGCGTTGACCCAGATGAGGGCGGCGGCATCATGTGTGACGGCACATCGCCTGGTATTTCATATTGTATATTTAGAGATAATTATTCATTTCGTGGTGGTGCTCTTTATATAAAGAACTCATCTCCTATGATCAGCCAGTGCTACTTCTACGGTAACTCTTGTCAGGCTGCAGGTGGAGCTATCCATGTTAGAGATGATAGTGTAACAAGAATCGTTAACTGTGTTTTTCATGACAATACTGCTAGCTTAGGTGCAGCGGGAACAGTAATAGATTCGTATGTAACAATTGCAAACTGTACTATAGCTGATAACAGCTCGACAACAAGAGGTGGCGCGTTTCTGTTGACCGCATCGTCAGTGGTTAATATCTATAATTCAATATTAAATAATAACAAGTCTGCGGAAGGGTCAGAGCTGGCTGTTATAAATAATACAGAAGTTACTGTAGGTTATAGTGTTATACCAGACGGTCCGACAGAGCTTATGCTAAGTGATGATTCCAGTGTGAATTGGGTAAGTAATAATAGAGCATATTCTCTTAAATTCTATAATAAAGAAATAGGTGATTATCGTATCTTAGAAGGTACTGGCGTTGAAATTGGTACTAATACCCCTCCTGGCGGTCTTCCACCGGTTGATATTGAAGGGAATTTAAGAATTGTTGATGGTGATGAAGATGGATTTGCAGTTGTTGATATTGGTGCCTATGAAATACAGCCAGATAGTTCGTATATAACTGTTCAAACTGAAAGCTATATGGGCGACCCTAAACCTTTTGTGATCAATGCTGTTGAGGGTGATACTTCGATTATAACAAAGTATATGTATATGAGGAAATCTGGCAATGATACTGCACATTGGGATCTTATCGAGCATTGCAGCTGGCTGACACCCGGTGCAACCTATGGCAATATTGAATATTCTTTTAGTTATGTACCTTTAGAAGTGGATGTGACTGGTATGGCTGCCGGCTTTTATTCCAGCAGTATTACGCTTATCGTGCCGAATGCGGTGAACTATTATATTAAGGTTCCAGTATATTTGTATATATCAGCAGATCCGACGATAAAAAATGTACCGGGTGATTTTGCTACAATTCAGCAGGCGATCGATTATGCTGATGATGGTGATATGGTAGTTGTTGCTCCTGGCACTTACTATGAGAATCTTAACTTTAAGGGTAAGGATATTACGGTAAGGTCAACTGATCCGGCTCAGGTATCTGTTGTAGAGTCAACTATATTAAATGGTACATATGGAGCTGGAGCGGTTGTGATCATAGCTGATGGTGAGACCAGAGATGCAAGGCTTTCCGGGTTTACTATCAGTCATGGTAAAGGAGGTATCCCGGGCGAACAGAATTATTATGGCGGTGGTGTGTACAGCTATAATTCCAGCCCGACTATATCTCATAATATCTTTCGAGATAATCATCTGCCGGGATCAGATACGGAGTATTTTAGTGTCGGTGGTGGTATTTGCTGTCTGCTGTCTGATGCTGTAGTAGAAAATAACTATTTCACTGAGAATTCAGCATTGGAAGGCGGTGGTGTGCTGGCCTATGGCGGTACGGTGGTACGCAATAATGTAATCGATAATAATACGGCCTATTATAGTGGTGGTTTGGCAATCTATACCTTCGGAGTAAAGGCTTATAATAATACAATTTCATCTAATACTGGAGACAATTATGGTGGTAATGTTGGTATCTGGTATGTTGATGATGATTCTTATGGTATACCTACTGAGGTTTTCAATAATATAATTGTAAATGCTGTCAGTGGTGGTGGCGTATCATTTAACGGCAGTGTTACCGACACTTCGTTTTTCAGTTATAACAATGTCTGGAATAATGGCAGTTCGGATTATGTTGATATAAGCAGCCTGACAGGTATTCATAATAATATATCTGTTGATCCGCTATTTGCAGATGGTTATCACTTGTCTGAAGAGTCGCCATGTATCTCTGCTGGTAAGCCGGATCATGTACCTGATGCTACAGAGCTTGATCTTGATCTGGAGGCCAGAGAGTATGCCTTAAGAGTTGATATGGGCGCGGATGAATATGTTGGTTATGTGAACCCGGTTGCAAGTGCTGGATATGATCTGTTTGTTGATGAGCTGAGTGAGATAAGACTTGACGGTACCAGCAGTTTTATAATGGAAGGTTATGATATTTTCTATTATTGGAATCAGATATCAGGGCCGACAGTTGAGCTTTCTACTGTGGAAGATGGTGTAGTGTCCTTTATACCTGTAGAAGAAGGGGAATACGTTTTTGAATTGGTAGTCAGTGATGGAGCTATATATAGTATACCTGATACAGTTACTGTTGTAATTGGTAATCGTATTCCGGTTGCTGTAGTTGGGGCAAATTTGGCTGTTGAAGTTGGCGATCGGGTATATCTTGACGGCAGTGGTTCATACGATCTTGATATGCAAGATGAGCTGTCATATAGCTGGTCACAAGTTTCAGGCCCGGCAGTTGTACTTAATGATAGTAGTTCAGCAGTAGCCTGGTTTGACTGTACAGTAGGCGGCAAGTACGAATTTGAACTTCAGGTTAGCGATTCTGATGATGTTAGTATGCCAGTTATGATCAGTGTAATGACTGTTGAGCTGACTTCTACTTTTTGGGAACGTGATATGAAAATTGATACAACAGATTATTATCACTATCCAGACGCAAACGGCAGGCGAGTAGTTTATTCTGTTGGTGATAACTGTGATTACACCTGGAATATAAAATGTTTGAACTTTGCAGATAGCTCTGTTATTACTCTTGATGGCGAATCAGGGGCTGGTGATAATCGTGCAAGAATCGATGGAGATACTATCGTTTGGTATGGGACTGGTATATCATGGGGGAATCCATGGTATCATGAGCCGAGCAACTCAAGTATTTTTGCCTACGATTTGAACGCAAGGCGTAAGTATACATTGCGTAAATATACCTGGGGCGAGTCGTATAGTCATCCTTCGATTTCTGGTAAAAAAGTTGTCTGGCTGGAACACTTGGGAATTGACCCTAGGCCTACTGATAGTGACCAGGCGGTAAATTGGTATAATACGCCATATAATATTTGTGGAGCAGATATAAGTGATCTTAGCTCTCCGAAATACTTTACAATTGCTCAAAATGTGGGTAACAGAGACCCATATCCGTGTTATGACTATTCTTATGACTTTAATGAAGTGGTTGATATTTATGGCAATCTTGTGGTATGGGAAGCTGAGGGGGATATCTATGGTGCTGATATTAGTGATCTCAATAATATAGTGGTATTTCCTGTATGTACTGATAGTGGTACCCAGCTCGATCCGGCAATTTCCGGAACTATGGTTGTTTGGCAGGATTGTCGAAATGATAGTGGCGATATCTATGGTGCTGATATATCAGATATCAATAATATCAAGGTTGTTCCATTGGTCGAAGCATCTGGTATACAGGAGCAGCCAGCGATAGATGGCAATATTATTGGCTATTGTGATAATGACTATATAAAGTTTGCCTGTTATATTAGTGGCTATTCTGTAATTCCAATAGATTTAGGTGAAAATCAATATACTGGTATGGGTATCCAGATAGGTACTGCTCCAAGAATGGGTAACCACTTTGCTATCTGGCAGACATCAGCCTATGGTGAAGCTGAAGGTGTTTTCATCTCTTGCAACTATTCGGTAGCAGACGGGCCGGTAGAAAATGTGAATAATCATAAACAGTATGATACTATTCAAAATGCATTATATGATGCCGCGGGTAATGATGTGATCCAGATTCAGCCGGGCACATATTATGAAGATATGGTTTTTCTGGGTAATAATAACACTGTGAGATCGATACCGATAAACGGTGTATATGATCCCTCTCAGACGGTCTTTGCCGGTAGCGGACACGGGCCGGTGATAACTTTCAATGAAGCTCCTGAAACGGACTATACAATTGAAGGAATAACAATTAGTGGAGCTATCGGTTATGATGAAGATGGTGGCGGGGCTGTAGTGAGTAATAGTTCAACTCCAACATTCAGGCATTGTGTTATTAGCGATAATAATGCTGTAGCTGGTGCAGCGGTCTATGCTGATGGTGGTGGATTAACTCTTGATAACTGCCTGATCTCAGGCAATAATTCAGTTGTTGGTGGAGCACTCTATCTCACTGGTAGTTGCGAGATTGATTTCAGGAATAGTGTATTTAGTCGAAATCAAGCATTCAACGGTGGTATGATTGGCGGCTATTACTGCACTGGTAATATAACTAACTGTACTATAGCCGATAATTCTGCTGTGTACTTTGGCGGAGCTATATACTGTAAAGATTCTTGCCATTTGGAAGTAGCGGATAGTATTCTTTCCGGTAATACAGCTGAGCAGGGACAGAATGTATATTCAATGAGAAATAGTGAATATTCACGGGTAAATATTTCGTACTCCGACCTTGTAGGCGGGCCTGATAGTGTTTTAGCTAATGAAGGTACGTATATCAATTTGCTTGATGGTGTGATTGATGTTGATCCTATGTTTACTGACCCCGATGCTGGCGATTACCACTTAAAGAGTGAAGCTGGCAGATGGGATGGGACGCTTTTGTCGTGGGTCAAAGATGATGATACCAGTATGTGTATTGATGCCGGTGACCCTGAAAGTGATTGCAGTAATGAGCTATGGCCTCATGGCGGCCGGGTAAATTACGGTGCATATGGGGCAACCGCTCAGGCTAGTATGAGTAATGATGATCTGGTAGGAAATGCGGCCGATCTTAACAGAGACAATACTGTAGATTTGTTTGATTTCACCATATTGACAGAGCGGTGGCTGATAGAAAGCAATCTTGATACTGCTGATATAAGTCGTGACGGCATAGTTGATCAGTTGGATATGGTTGGTTTTGCTCAAAACTGGCTATGGTCCGAATAATTTATACATAAATCATTTTAATCTCGCTTCTCCTGAATCAGGCCATCTATGACAACCAGATGGCCTGATTTTTTTATATATTCCGAGAAAAATACATAATTAATTGCTATTCTATTGACATTGTATTATAAAATGTCTATTAATGTCTAATTGATAGGAAGATTATTACATATTATGAGGTGATATGGAAGTAGGAGTAAAAGAAGCGGCAGAGATATTGAATGTCTCTGAGAAAACGATCTATAGATGGATATCAGCGGAAAAGGTTCCGTATTTTAAGATAGGTTCTCAATATCGGTTTTCACGTTCCAGGCTTAATGAGTGGCTTGCTGCCAATAGTGGTACGCTGACAGCTGTTGAGCCGGAAGTGTGTGAGAGGGCGGTATTTACATTATCTGATGCTGTTCGCAGCGGTGGTATCTATTACAGAATAGACGGCAATGATGTAGGCTCTGTAATTAGTGAGATGGTTAATCAGGCACCATTGCCGGAGACTGTAAACAGAGAGGCCCTGACAGCGGTTTTGCTCGAGCGTGAAAAGCTTGGCAGTACGGGTATTGGTGATGGTATAGCCATTCCACACACTCGAACCCCGATTATATTCGACTTGCCGTCACCGGTTTTAACGATTAACTTTCTGGAAAATGCAATAGATTTCAGTTCAATCGACCGAAAACCTGTTCAGATTGCCTTTTTAATGCTTTCATCATCATCACGAGCCCACCTGCAGTTGCTGTCGAGGCTGTCCTTTGCCTTGAGAAGACCTGCATTCCTCGAATTTCTTCATACCAGCCCTTCGCGTGAAGGGATAATGGCCAGCCTTGCTAATATTGACAATTTATTATTATGAGCGCAAAGCTCAATATGAGTTAGCGAAATGTTAATTCCCAAGATAGTTACCGAGTTAAAAACTTATTCAAAACAAAAAGCGATTTCTGACTTATTTGCCGGCATAACTGTCGGTATAGTAGCCTTGCCTTTGGCTATGGCATTTGCTATTGCAAGCGGGCTGCCCCCGGAAAGAGGTTTGTTCACTGCTATTGTAGCAGGATTTCTGATCTCCTTATTGGGCGGAAGCAAGGTTCAGATTGGTGGTCCGACTGGAGCCTTTGTTGTTCTGGTGTCAAGTATCATGGCCCAATTTGGTTATGAAGGGCTGGCTGTCTGTACTATGATGGCTGGTGTGGTTCTGGTGCTGTTTGGTTTATGCCGGATGGGGGGCATGATCAAATTTATACCATTTCCGGTAATAACCGGATTTACCACTGGTATCGCAGTTGTGATCTTCTCTACTCAGATACGAGATCTGTTTGGTCTGACTATGGCTGAGGTACCTGCTGATTTTATAGATAAATGGCAGGCATATTGTATAGCATTTAGTACGATAAATTATCAGGCAGCAGCGATTGGGCTGGGGGCGCTGGCATCGATAATTATTATGAAGAAGTTTTGGCCGAAAATGCCTGGTATGCTTATTGCGATGTTTGGAGCCACGGTTATTTCAATTGTGTTAGGGCTTGACGTTGAAACTATCGGCAGTCGTTTCGGCGATCTACCCAGGACTTTGCCAACGCCATCTTTTCCAACTGTATCAATGGGCCAAATCCATCTGCTTGTCCAGCCTGCGATTACTATTGCTTTGCTGGCTGCAATAGAATCGCTATTGTCAGCAACCGTAGCTGACGGCATGATAAGCGGTCGTCACCGGTCAAATGCCGAGCTGGTTGGGCAGGGGGTAGCGAATATTTTTAGTGTTATATTTGGCGGTATTCCAGCCACTGGAGCTATTGCCAGGACAGCGACAAATGTTAAGTGTGGTGCTAAAACACCGGTTGCTGGTATGATCCATGCGGTAGTTCTGGCCTTACTGTTACTGTTCTTTGCTCCGTACGCCCGACTTATCCCACTGGCAGCTCTGGCAGGTATCCTTGTGGTAGTATGTTATAATATGTGTGAATTACAGCATTTTAAATCGCTAATGAAAGGGCCTCAGAGTGATGCTCTGGTTTTGGTGATAACTTTTGCCCTGACAGTGCTTGTCGATCTGACTGTTGCGGTTGAGGTAGGCGTTGTTATGGCGGCGATGCTATTTGTACGTAGAATGGCTGATCTGAGCAATGTTGGAGTTATTACACGTGAGTTGCGAGCTGACGATGAAATTGACCGTGAGATACTTACTAATGGCCTGAAAGCCGTGCCAGATGGCATAGAAGTATTTGAAGTTAATGGCCCATTTTTCTTTGGTATGATCGATTCATTCAGGAATGCCTTGAAGAATATCCAGAATAAAAAGGTTCCGGTACTTATTATCAGAATAAGAAATGTACCTGTGGTTGACGCTACTGGTATACATGTACTGCAAGAGCTACATTTGAAATGCCGCGGTGAGGGCACTCTGCTGATCATTTCTGGGGTCTCTCAGGCTCCATATAATGCATTTAAGCAGTCAGGTTTCCTTGACGAACTTGGTAAAGAGAACTTCTGTCAGACAATAGATCTGGCAATAGAACGAGCTATTAAATATATGGATTCACTAAACAGCTAAGACACTGGCTGCCAGAGTTATGTTTTTATTGCGTCAACAGCCAGTAATGAAGCCGGGGCAAAGATAATGATCGGAAGAAACGATATCAGTGCACGCTGAACATCACTGGAAACATAAATATCGCTGGAGGCGAGCAGTTTACAAGCGAAAGTAGCCAGGAAACAGCCACCCGAGCCGCAGAACATATATACATAAGCGATCTTATTATTTTTCCGCTCGCGGGTAACCAGCATCGGCAGTCCAACCAGCAGCATGATCATGTTGATGATCGGGTCAGTAAAGCGAGAGTGTTTTTCTGATAAAGCTTCAGATTTATCGGCTGGTTTGATCCCGCCTCGGTTAATGAATTTAGTCAGCTCTTCATTACTCATTAGGCTTTTATACGATGAGTTTTTCTGAACCGAAAGAAAGTCAGGGGTAAGTTCTGATCTATATTCAGTTATAGGCTTTTTAGACTCTTTGGGATCGTTGGAATTTGTATATTTGAATCCATTTGTAAATAGCCATTTATGCTCTTTATCATCCCATTGTGCAGAATCAGCTTTGATAATAGATGTCATTTTGCTGTCTTCACGGAAGATGATCAGAGGTTTTTCCATTTCAGATGTTTGAGGGTTATATCGCATTGAATATACTAATGCTTCCCCTTCATTATCAGATAGCAATTTGATAGGGAAAGCCTTTTCGCCGGCCATCTCATCATGGTCACGCACAAGCTTATGGGCAAGTTTTGGGAGTATATATTCCTGATCAATGATCATGAGGCAGTTTAGCAGTACGCCAAGAATGACTATCGGAGCGATAACCCGCTTCAGGCTTATGCCAGAGGATAGGATAGCGACCAGCTCATTCTGGCGAGTCATTCTCGAGAGAGAAAAAGCTGCTGCAATAAGTACGATCGTTCCTGATAGATCACGGAAATATTCAAAGAATTTTGGGCCGTAATAGTCTAGTATGTATCCAATAACCATTATAGTGGTTGGTGACTGGCCATCTTTGCTTTCGACAAACTCGTCCAGCTGGACAAAGACATCTACTAATATACGCAGGCCCAGCAGTACACCAATAGCGATAAGATAGCTGATCAGGTATTCTCTACTCACATATCGGTCGATAATGCCGAAGGTCAGTGATGTTCTGTTTTTATCTGTTGTTTTCATTATAATAAACTTTCACGAGTTCCTGTAATGGAATAAAAAATACACTTACTTACTTGTGTTTATAGCTGACTGGCCCCATGTCTTACCATTATAGTTTGATGTTGCGAGGTCATAGTTCAAGTAAGAAAACTGCATCTGGTCGTATCTGGCCGGGGTGGTTTCGTCGCCGGATATACTGAATTTATCCTGCTGAGTGTCGAATAAAAGCTCTTCGGCAGTGAAGATATGATTTAATCCATCTTTATCACTTTGTTCAATGAAGATATTGCCGGAAGCTGCCACATAGCCAAGAGCACCATTACCGATAGTGCTAGTTATTTTATTATTACCACTGCTGGCCGCAAATCTGCTGGCCGCCATAGCCTTATCATTTTCAGAATTTGCTATTTGCAGCTTATTGCAATACATTCTCATACCGCCAGCAGGTAACGAATTATCCTCGTTGAGACTAACAGGTTCCAGGGTGGTTGGATCGATCGGCAGATAGTGCATTGCTATAGGGTTATCAAACAGCACATCTTTCTCGTTCACATTAAGTGTCATATTCTTTGTGAATTGCAGGAAGTAGTAGCCAGTGTCAGTAGTACCTGAACCAGACTTGTTTTCGAGTTGTTCGATTTTGGCAAGAGCCTCATCAGCTGGTATCTTTTTATCCTTACTGCACAATATTATATGTTCCAGCCAACCGCCGCCAGTAGCAGTGATCTTTGGTCTGGGCAGATTGTCAAATATAAGCTGTTTAGCGTGCAGCTGCGATTGGCTGAGCAGGTCATTATTCAGCAGGTCTATACTGTTGCTAACAAGCTTAACTTCCGGTCCATAGGCTCTGAAGTTTTTCAGGTCGTACTTGACTTTTCCGGTATCATTGTCAGTTGTCGGTGGTATTTCTATATCAACATTGCTGGCATAGAGCTTGCTGTTTTGCAGAATACTATTCTGAGAGAGGGTGTCGATCTCGAATACCGCATTTTGCAGGGTGAGAATATTATTTGAAATATTATATACAACACCATCATGCCACTTGATATTAACCGGCATTGAAGCAGAACCGCTGAGCTGGCCAGCTGCCATAAGGTTCAGACTACCGGCACCCGGTATCGAGCAAAAACCGGTACTCTGGTCGAGTGTGATATTGCTTCCACTTACCGTTCTATCCTGACTAAGCTGGACAAAAGCAGGGGAGCCTTTGATCGACCAGATACCATCTTCTGACAGATTGTTAGAGCTAAGCGAAACTGCCAGAGCAGGGTCGAGGTCGCTTTCAGGGGTGGCTATATCAGGTAGTTTACCCTCAATAGATGACCCTTTAACCGCATAATTCTTATCTTTATTTTTGAAGGTAACGTTGTTATTGTCGCCTTCGGCAATCACATAGATCGGGTTAAGATTATCGAAGATATTATTCATGTCAGAGAAAGCCGTCTGAGACTGCTGAGCTGCCATGGCATTCTGTGCCTTGGCAGCTGAGCTGCGAGGTGTGCCAAAATTGATCAGGATATGGTCTGTTGCCTGAATAAGATAAGACTCATTTTCAGCTTTAACGTTTTCACCGGCCCATAGACTGCATGGTTCAGATACACCTTCATTGACACGGAAGCGAAGTATTAGCTTTCCACAGCTGAAAATACTCTGGCTGTCGGTCATTGTAACATTACCGTTCATGATCATATTATCAATTGCCGGCACAGTTGTGCTGGATATATTAGATTCGGTATTAGTATTGAAATTGATCCGGGTTTTATCAGCAGTGAAGGTACCTTCTTTGATATTGGCCCGAACAGTTCCGAGACATTCTATCCATTCAACTTTGCTATTACTATTGAGTGGGACGTTAATTTTCCCGCTGTTATCATCTTCGCTTGATGCGAACTTAATACTGATAGTGTCTTTGAACTCAATCTTAGATTCTTCGTCGGCATTAATTGCAGAGTTTATAATACCAGGGCCGGCAAGTGTTGCTATATCGGTATTAAAATCATAGCTGATCTGATTAGACGCTGTAATTGTTTGCTGAATGCCTTGTGCCAGATAAAGATCGCTAAAGCGGTCTTTGCTGATCATGCGAATGTCATGGTTATGGTTGTTGGTATTGTGACTGTAAATAACTTTATCTGCCTTGAGTGCAAGCAGGCCATTACGGTATATTTCGACAGGTTTACCGCTGGCAGTAATTTCCAGCCTTGGGAGCCCGTCTTCTGCATGATATACTTCCTGTGGCGAGGTGATCACCAGTGGGCCACTGCATGTCATGGTAATGATACGGTAGTTTTCGCGGTCAATTGAATTATTCGCGATAAGCTGTTTATTGTCATTACCGCTGGTTATCTTGTCTTTTTCTTCAACTATCTTTTGACCACTACTGATATCAGCCATAATAGAGAGGCTATCAGCAGTAAATGTTTCATTTTCAGTTTCAACTGAGATATTGTCTGAGAGGTTCAGATTGTAAGTCATGAAATCGGTTGGTTGAACAGGTTCGGCAGGCTGATCTTGTGCTGATGGAGTGTCAGTCAGAGGTGTTTTGGTTTTATCACCTTTTTTAACTGTTACGATCAGCTTTTGCATCTGCGATATTTCGAGCAGCTGCAATTTCTTATTGATCTGATCATACTGCATTACCAGATCCTGACCTGTTGCTAAAAACTGCTGTGAAACAACCTTTATCTGACCTTCACCGACAATTCGAGAGAATTCTCTTTCGAATTTAGTCTTGCCAAGTTTAACTGCCAGTTCTTTATATTTTGGCTCATATTCGAATTTATCAAATGTGATATTTTCAGGCTTTCTGAAAACTTCGATACTGACATCGCCTTCAAGGATACCGTGTTCAGGACCGCCGCCGGCGAGAGCATCGCTTTCACGGTCGATAGGAACCAGGCCGCGTTGGGCGGTTATACGCACAATATTATTATCCGAGTACAGCTTAACCCATGGATTAAGTATCTGGAACATGCCTTCCGGATGGCTTATCCTTTTTTCGTAACCAAACTCTCTTTTACCCGGCACGTGGAAAACAACGCCTTCTGAGCCGCTGAAAGAGATATCACCGGCCTTGATCGGTTCAACATCGGTTCTTGTGTCAGGGATCAGGTCTTTATCGAGTTTGGGTTGTATGTATATATCGCTGGTACCGGATAGATCTTTATTTATAAATATAAAGATCAGGCCCAGTAGAGAAGCCCCAAACAGAGCTGCAATTATCAGTATGAGTTTTTTTGCCATTATAGTTGGTTTTGCTATATAGAACCGGTACTACACGAGGTAGCGTTCCATAGCAGTCTCAAAAAGGTCCATCTTTTTCAGTAAATGGCGGATAAGTTCGCCCACGGCACCGCGGCCGCCGCCGCACTTGGTAATAAAATCTACATGATCTCTTACTTCCGGTACACCATCAGCAACGGTAGCGGAAAAACCAACACGGTTGATTACCGGTAGGTCGAACACATCGTCGCCGATATATGCTATCTGGTCAGCGGGTACACCTGAATCTTTGATAAGCTGTTCAAAGACAGGAAGTTTTTTGATCGCTCCCTGATATACATGGTCAACTTCAAGAGCTTCCATGCGATAGCCGACAGCTTTACATTCACGACCAGTAATAATAGCAGTCTTAAGGCCCTGACGAGCCCAGATACGCAGCCATGCACCGTCGTGAACATGAAAACGTTTTGACTCTGTACCATCTTCGTGGATGATTATGCCGCCGTCAGTTAAAACTCCGTCAACATCCATGCATAGCAGTTTGATATTTTTAATATTCATCGATAACCGATCTGGAAAATATTAGAAAAAGCCGGGGCTGGTTTATAGCTCAACCCCGGCTGAAAGTCTTACTTGATGACTTCTATACCGCACATGTAAGGCTTGAGTGCCTCTGGTACAGTTATTGAACCATCTGCGTTCTGGTATAGTTCCATAATAGCGATGAGGATTCTAGGAGAAGCTACAACAGTATTATTCAAAGTATGACAGAAATTGATATTGCCGTCAGCATCTCTATATCTGAGGTTTAGCCTGCGTGCCTGGAACTCGTGCAGATTACTTGCAGAATGAGTTTCGCAATATGCATCACGGCTAGGCATCCAGGTTTCAATATCATACATACGATACTTGGCCATACCCATATCGCCAGTACATATTTCCAGCACACGATAAGGCAGTTCCAGCTTTTTGAGCACATCTTCAGAATTTGCAACGATCTGCTGAAGCCACTTTTCAGATTCTTCCGCTTCATTCTTACACAGAATAACCTGTTCAACTTTTTCGAACTGGTGGATACGGTATAGACCGGCAGTGTCTTTACCAGCAGAGCCGGCTTCGCGTCTGAAGCAGAGACTCTGTGCAACGAACTTCATAGGAAGCTCTTCGCCGTCGAGGATCTCGCCGCTGTGTAGACTGGTAGCTGGTACTTCAGCGGTACCAACCAGAAAAAGCTCGTCTTCTGGAACCTGATAAACCTGATCTTTACCTTCCGGGAACCAGCCGGTACCGAGGAAAGTTTCTTCCCTGGTCAAAACCGGAACGGTCAGCGGGTCAAAACCTTTGGCAACCATAGTATCATGTGCCAGAGCCAATACTGCACGATGGAGCAGACAGCCAGCGCCTTTAAGAACATAGTTTCTTGAGCCGGCAAGCTTAACGCCACGTTCAATATCAACTATGCCCAGGTTCATGCCAAGTTCGATATGATCTTTAGGTGTAAAGTCAAATTCACGGACAGTGCCGCACTTGCGAACTTCAACATTACCAGACTCATCTGGCCCTACAGGTGTTTCCGGGCTCGCCGGCTGTGGGGTGCGAAGCAGCATGGTTTCGAGTTCAGGTTCTAGTTCAGTGATCTTATCACCAAGTTCCTTTTCCCTTACTTTCAGGCTGTTCATGCGTTCGATAGACGCTTTCTTCTCTTCCGGGTCTTTGAGCTTTGCGATCATTTTACCGGCAGCGTTTTTTTCAGTTGCTATATCCTGTAGTTCTTTGCGAAGATCTTTCAGTTCTCCGTCAAGAGCAAGGATATCGTCAACCTTGTCTATACAGCGTTTGTCAGCACAGGCCTTTTTGAATAGCTCCGGGCTGGTTCTTAATAGTCTGATATCTATCATAATAATTTCCTGTAATTCAGCTTCTTATATTTGGCATTTCAGGATATTGACTAATAAATGATCAATATCTGTAGTGTTCTGGTTTGTATGGGCCTTCAGCCTGAAGTCCTAGGTATTCAGATTGCTTCGCGGTCAGTACTTCAAGGTTTACACCTAACTGTTCGAGGTGCAGTCTTGCAACTTCTTCGTCGAGCTGCTTAGGCAGAGTGTATACCTGCTTTTCGTAATTATCGCTGTTCAGGAACAGTTCGATCTGGGCCAGAGTCTGGTTACTGAACGAGTTACTCATAACAAACGATGGGTGACCAGTAGCACAGCCCAGGTTAACCAGTCTGCCTTCTGCGAGCAGGATGATAGAGTGACCGTCAGGGTATGTCCACATATCAACCTGAGGTTTGACCTCTATCATCTTGATACCTGGAGTTGCTTTCAGGCCTGCAACATCGATCTCAATATCAAAGTGGCCAATGTTACAAACGATCGCCTGATCCTTCATCTTACTCATGTGAGCGGCAGTAACGATATCGCAGCATCCGGTAGTAGTTACAAAGATATCGCCGCGGGCAACAGCTTTGTCCATAGTGGTTACTTCAAAGCCTTCCATAGCTGCCTGTAGGGCACAGATCGGGTCGATTTCTGTTACGATAACTCTGGCACCGTATGAAGCCATAGACTGAGCACAGCCTTTACCCACATCGCCATAGCCGGCAACAACAACAACTTTACCTGCCAGCATAACGTCAGTAGCACGTTTGATGCCGTCAGCGAGAGATTCGCGACAGCCGTACTTGTTGTCGAACTTGCTCTTGGTTACTGAGTCGTTAACATTTATAGCAGGGCAGAGCAGAGTGCCGGCCTTAACCATTTTTTCCAGGTTATGTACACCTGTAGTAGTTTCTTCAGATACACCCTTAACTTCAGCCATAAGGTGCTTGTATTTATCTGTATGCATGATATTGGTCAGGTCGCCGCCATCGTCAAGAAGCATGTTAGGACCTTTACCGTTCGGCCAATTGATGGTCTGTTCAATACACCAGTCATATTCCTCTTCTGTTTCACCTTTCCAGGCAAAAACCGGGATGCCAGCAGCAGCCAGAGCAGCGGCGGCATGATCCTGAGTTGAGAATATGTTACAGCTGGACCAGCGAACTTCACCGCCAAGTGCGATAAGGGTTTCAACCAGTACAGCGGTCTGAATGGTCATATGAATACAACCTGAGATGCGGGCACCCTTTAAAGGCTGCTGGGCTTTGTATTTTTCGCGAATTGCCATAAGCCCTGGCATTTCCTTTTCTGCTATATTGATTTCCTTGCGGCCCCATTCGGCCAGCGAAATGTCTGCTACTTTATAGTCCGGGGTGCTTCCTGTCATGGTTTAAACTCCGTTTGCGTCTATGGTTATCAAATTTATATTTATACTGAATTGCAAATTTTACAGCCAATTACAAGCTATATCAAGATTATTCTCTTACAATAGAAGCGAACGCAGGAAATGAATGCGTTCTAAATAGAACTGATAATGGTTATTGTTGTTGTTTCGAGTGGATAATAGTGTAACTTTTGATAAATTTGATTTTTCAGGTAAGAGGGGTGTGGTCTTGGTGTAAGTGTCTGTAAAAGAGGTTCTTATGTGTGCTTGTGGCTGCTTTTTATAGGTTTTGCTTAGTTAAGTTTGTTTTTGGATATAGTATAATTATGAACTATAATTATAAGTATAGGATATGAATTTGAGGCATGAAATTATAGTGGAGAAGAGAGTTACTGCCCAATA
This sequence comes from Sedimentisphaerales bacterium, assembly GCA_963667715.1. GTDB lineage: Bacteria > Planctomycetota > Phycisphaerae > Sedimentisphaerales > SM23-30 > JAFGDI01. The sequence goes on from OY763926.1 coordinate 2,066,469, forward strand.
TCCCGCCCAATATTATTTAGTACTATTGTAAGTTGTTATTAAATAATAGATTAAGATGTCAAAAGTATAGAGAGAACTAACAGGATTTTTCATTTTTAAGGATGCACCATGATCAAAAAAGTGTCTTTAATCGCATTTTTACTATTAATTACGATGAATTTTACGCTTCTGGCTGATGCTGTATGGCAAGGTACAGTCAGTGACGATTTCTGGAATACTGATAATTGGACTTCTGATGACCTGGCAGGTACTCTGGTAGTTGGTGCGACCTCCGGCTATAACCCGGTCCATAGATATAGCTCATCAACCAGGCCGGGGCGGCTTAATACTGATGCTGGTGCGAATCTGGTAATTTCGGGTGGTGAGCTATACGCGTGGAACTCTGATTATCTTAACGGATATCTGGAAGTTGGGGTTGGTGCGGTACTGAATATAAGAAGTTCTGTCATTTTAGGCAAAAATGATGACTGCTATCTCAGGATCGATTCCGGCAGTTTTGGTAATAAAGATGGTTACAGCTGTTATCTGGGCTATGGCAGCGGGCATTGTACACTGGATGTATGGTGCGGAACGGTCTATTTTGGCCGTCAGCCGTCGATAGTATCTGCTGACATTATTATTGGCGAGACCGGAAGTTTACATAGCCCTGGAAATTCATTAACATTTTTTAATGATCTGGTCAGTAATGGAACAATACGCACTTATAGCGGCCTTGCACTCAAGGTTAAGTATGATTCTGCCGCTAATTCTACCAGTGTATATGCTGAACGTATTATCGGTTCTCATTTCCCGTCGCCATGGGATGACAGTCAGCAGAGAAATGTATCAGCTTTGTCCTGGACGCCGGGGACTATTGCTAATGGAAGTCGTGTGTATTTTGGTACAGATAAAAACGATGTTGAAAATGCTTACAATGCGACATCAAGCAATTATCTTGGTTTAACAGCCGGCAGTACTAAGTCATTACCTTATGCATTAGAAAAAGGAACAACGTATTACTGGCGGGTTGATGCGGTAGGAACTACTGAAACGATCAAAGGTGATGTGTGGTCTTTTGAAATGGTTGACCAGATTGAACCGAGGATAATGGAGAAGATCGATCGCGGACTTGTTGCTGTTCGGGCTGCGAGTACCAGGGCATTTGTCAGCTGGAGATTATTTGCTACTGACCCGGAAGATATTGCTTTTGATATATACCGTCAATATGGAACTAACACTCCGGTGAAGATGAATAAGGCACCGATAACTGATAGCACAAACTTTCTTGACCCGCAGGTGTCATTTAATAATGACGTAACGTACTATGTTTACCCACTGCATAATGGAATAGCACAGGAGCCAGAGGAGTATACGATTGCTGCCGGGACGGCTATTGGCCAGTTTTTAACTATTCCAGTTACTCCAGTTGACGGTGATACTAACTTGTCATATATCCTTAATGATGCCGGCACTGGTGATCTTGACGGCGATGGTGAGTATGAGTTTGTTGTGAAACGCATATCGCCAGATGCTGGCGAAGATCCTGTTCTGGATGCTTATGAGCTTGATGGTACATTGTTGTGGCGTATATATCTTGGCCCGAATTTTATTAGTGATGTTGAGACTAATTTCTGTATATATGATTTTGATCTCGACGGTTATGCTGAGGTTGCTATTCGTGCTCAGGAAGAGACGATCTTTGGCGATGGTGAACAGATAGGCGATTATGACGGAGACGGCAGGACCGATTATAGTGAATATGGCGGCGGTGGCTATATGACCAAAGGCCCGGACTTATTGGCCATAGTTGATGGTCGCAGTGGTGTGAAGCTGGCAATGGAGCCGTGGATATCCCGTGACCCGGTTGGTATCTGGGGCGATACATATGGTCATCGTGCTAATAAGCCGCTTATGGCTGCGGTCTATCTTGATGGCCATAAACCATCTCTGGTTATCTCTCGTGGTATATATGCTTTGACCAAACTTGAAGCCTGGAATTATCGTGACGGCAAACTATCAAAGATCTGGCATTTTACCAGTGAAGATTATCCCGGTTTTGGATATCAGGGTAACCATAATCTTACTACAGGCGATGTTGACGACGATGGCTTTGACGAGATCGTTTACGGTGGTATGGTAGTTGACCATGATGGAAGAGGGCTTTGGACTTCTAATATGGGCCATGGTGATGCAATACATCTATCAGATATGGACCCAGAGAGGCCGGGGCTGGAAGTATGGCGTTGTATTGAAGGTTCTGGCAGTGGTATTGATCTTAGAGATGCCGCAACTGGTGAAAGAATATTCGAATACTATAATACTGCTGATGTTGGCAGGGCAATGGCCGCTGATATTGACCCGCTGCACCCAGGCTACGAGATGTGGGGTTCTACCGGCTGCCCGTTATACGACTGTAAGGGTAATAATATTGGTACTGCCCCGGGTTCTATGAACTTCCGAATATTCTGGGATGGCGACCTGCTCCATGAGCTGTTAAGCCATGCTGGTGAATATGGTTTCTGGTATGGTCAGATACAGAAGTGGGACTGGCAGAATCATACTCTCAGTTCTATACTCGACGCTGAGGGCACATATTCAAATAACTGGACAAAAGGTACTCCGTGTTTACAGGCGGATATTCTTGGTGATTGGCGGGAAGAGGTCCTTTGGCGTAGTGCAGATAATCAGTCGCTAAGGCTGTATACTACTACTGATATTACTGAGCATAGGATATATACCCTTATGCAAGACCCGCAGTATCGTCAGGCAGTGGCCTGGCAGATCAATGATTATAATCAGCCACCGCATCCGGGGTTCTTTATTGGTGATGGAATGGCGAAGGCTCCGCGACCATATATTCAGATACTTGGTGAGCAGTCTACTTTTGCACAGCTTGCTGTATCTCCTTCGGCGGTAGTAATTGAACCCGGTGAAACTGTTGCTTTTGAAGTGTTGGTAACTGGGATTAACGGTACTGAACTTGACGAACCGCTCGAGCTTAAATGGTCTGTTAATGGCGGTGGCGTAATTGATCCTGACAGTGGACAATTCTGGGCTTCACAGGCACCTGGTACGTATCTTGTGAGTGTAGAGACACCGTATGGCGATTGTGCTTCTGCTGAAGTTACGGTTGACGTTCCAGTTGCTTCTGCTAAAGCGATTAGCCCGCTGCCGCTTGATGGTGCCGGTAGTCGTTCGGTTAATTCTGGCTTGAGCTGGACAGGGAACGATCTGGCAATTGCATATGATGTTTATATGTTTAATGATCGCTATTGTGTGGAGCAGGCCGGCCACAGTTCAGCGGCCTATCTGGGACGCTATGATGTGACTGACGGCATATATCCCGATCTTGAACTTAATAAACAGTACTATTGGCGAGTTGATATAGTAACCGATTCTGGGATAGCTTATGGTGATATCTGGTCATTTGATACTATGATGGCCTTTGATCCGGTAGCATGGTGGAACTTTGGTAATAACAGCGATCTGATCTCGCCAATTGCGAATATTTCACTTTTGAATAATATCTCAATTACAAACTACTATAATAGTAGTGTAATTGATTCGGATATGTTCTATATGACCGAATCGTCTTCTGGCGGTTTTGGTAATATTTATCCTGTACCTGAGAAGTTTACTGATACTGCCCGCGGATCGCTTACTATGTTTGCCAGGGTATATTTCCCTTCTTTTAGTGGTGTTGATGATATCTGGCGTGTAGGTAAAGGTTCGTGCAGCGGTACAGGTCTTGGCTTTGGCGGTCAGGATATGTATGCTCTGGAATTCAGTAATCGGTATGCGAGATTTGTGGTTTCTGCTGACGGTCAGATTGATGGTTCAGAGTCGGAAACTATAGCTACTCATTCTTCGTACTTATCTACTTACAAGTGGTATGATATTACCGGTGTGTTTACGGCTGACCCCGATACTACTAATCCCGCAGCTCAGGGTTCTCTGACTGTTTATGTTTACGATCCTGTTACTGGGAGTCAGGTTGGAACTAAAAAAACTATCGCTGTTAACTTTGATTCACTTGAAACCGGCTTTGCAGGTGATATTGATAATAATATCCTTTTCTTTGAGTCGCCATGTAATGTTAACGGTACAAATTCATATGCTCGTATGGAGACAGCGGCACTATGGAACAGGGCTCTCAGCGACGAAGAAGTGGCCTGTCTTTCCCGGCCACGATCTGCTGAATATTCGCCGGAGTTTGTTTCGTCAGAAATCACCCTTTCTGACGGGATTACCGGTATTGATTATAGTGATGCGATAGCGGCTGAGCTTGCTGGTGTTAACCCTTCAACTCAGGGTTCATATTCAATATTAGCTGGCCCGGATTGGCTTTCGGTTGATACCTCTGGCGGTATTATCGGTTTGCCAGATCTATCATCGGTCGGGGGTAACAGTGCTGTTATCCGTTATGTTGACAGCGACGGCAAAAGTGACATTACCACGGTTATGTTCGATATATTCAAGCAGCGAAATGGTTCAGATGGTTTGCTTGACTTTGCGGTTCTGGCAGGTTACTGGCTGGAATCAGATTGTGGTGCCTGTGGTGGTACCGATGTATATCGCGATGGTTCAATTGACGGCTACGATTTCCAGATAATGGCAGAAAACTGGTTGAACTGATATCCCGCAATTATTTATTGCTTTGGTGTTAAAATAGGTAAAATGAAGTGCCCCCTAATTGCATTATTTGCAGTCAGGGGGTATTGTCTTAATAGTCAGCGGTTGATATCGTTATTTAATATCTAAATCCACTGTCAGTAATACTAAAATAACTACTTTGAACTTGACGACCAGCAATTAGCGATGTATCATACTCGTTTACCGTTAGTTAGGGACATTTTGTCCTGTGTGTCGACGTGCATTTGCACCTAATATTTAGAAAATGAAGTGGGCTATGCTGTTTAATTCAATGAATATTTTAGCGGAGTTGGATCTGGTGCTGACCGGTAAAGCGGGTATTATCCTGCTTGGTATTGGTTTGCTGTTTGTTATTATTCTCACTATTGCCTGGAATAAGCTCAAGGTTGAGAAGGACCCGACAGTAGAAGCTATTGAGAATGTGCTGCCTGGTGCCAATTGCGGCGGATGTGGATTGGCTGGATGTGGTGCCTATGCTGAAGAGATCGTTAATGATCATGGTCTGCTTGGCAAGTGCGGCCCTGGCGGCGATGCTCTGGTTCATCAGATAGCGGCTATTCTTGGTATTGAAGCTGAAGCTGGTGCTCCTATTCGTGCGGTTATTCACTGTAATGCCCATCGCGGTGACCAGATAGAGAGAGTTGACTATATGGGTCCTAAGACCTGTGCTGAAGCACAGATGATACCAGGCCCGATTGGTTGTCCTTATGGCTGTATTGGCTTTGGCGACTGTGTTCAGGCTTGTGATTTTGGTGCTCTGACCGTAGTTGACGGTCTGGCAGTTGTTGACTATGAAAAGTGTGTCGGCTGTGGTGCATGTGTAAACACTTGTCCAAGAAAGATCATTGACCTGGTACCTATGGTTCAGGACCCGCTTATGGTTGTTGCCTGTTCTACTCTCGACAGGGTAAAAGATGTTAAGGAATATTGTCAGGTTGGTTGTGTAGCCTGTACTATCTGTGCCAAGACAGCCCCAGCGACATTTACAATGAAAAATAATCTTCCAGTGATCGATTACTCAACTTATGGTGACGATCCTGCCAGAGACGAAGCTCAGGGCAAGTGTCCAAGAAGCATGCTCGTCTATGTTGGTAAAAACAGGGTAACTGACGATGTTATCCTTACTACAGGTGTTGATGCCTGATAGTTTTTATGCAATATGATAAATTTCAAAAGGTCATTCCAATATGGGATGACCTTTTTTTTGTATATAATGCATTTATATGCAAAATAATTAAATATAACTGCATATTGGTTATCTGTGGCTAATATGCGGTTAATAGTGCAGTATTATGTTAATTATTTGTCAAATAAAGTTATGATATGGTTTGATATTTGTTGCTTGATTTTCTGAGTTATAATACCATAAACTAAGTTGTATCTGTGTGTTTATGTCACAGGTGGTTTTAGCAGTAATTCTGCAATTTTCAGGAGATCGTGTTATGATAAGCAAAAAGGTATTATTGGCTGTCGTTGTATCGTTGGCTTCGTTTGTTCAGGCTGGCACAGTTGTGCGTGATCAGGTAGAGCCTCAGCAGTATCTGACTATTAAGGCAGATGTCGAAAAAGGGACAATCAGTAAAAATATTTATGGCCATTTTGCCGAACATCTTGGCCGGTGTATATATGAGGGTTTTTGGGTAGGTGAAAACTCCGATATCCCTAATATTCGTGGTATTCGTAAAGATGTGGTAGAGGCCCTCAAGAAGATAAAGGTTCCGGTACTTCGCTGGCCGGGCGGGTGTTTTGCTGATAAATATCATTGGATGGACGGCATAGGACCGCGTAAGGACAGGCCAGCCGGGATTAATACTTTCTGGGGCGGTGTAATCGAAGATAACAGTTTCGGAACACACGAATTTATGGATCTATGCGAGATGTTGGGAGCAGACCCGTATATAGCCGGCAATGTTGGCAGTGGTACTGTTGAAGAGATGCAGGAGTGGGTTGAGTATATGACTGCTGATATTGGTGCTATGGCTCAGCTTCGTAAGTTGAATGGCCGTGAGAAGCCGTGGAAGGTACCTTTCTTTGGTGTTGGTAATGAAAACTGGGGTTGCGGCGGTGAAATGAGCCCTGAGTATTATGCTGACGAATATCGCAGATATCAGAGCTATGTTATTCCATTTCCTGGCAATGAAGGAATGAAAAAGGTTGCTTGCGGGCCAGGCGGCGAAGATCTGCACTGGGTTGAAGTGGTAATGCGTAAAGCTGCCAATAAGATGGATGCTATTACACTGCATCGCTATGTATTCACCGGCAGCTGGGACGCGCGTATCGGCAAAGGCAGTGCAACCAGTTTTACCAGGGAGTTATGGGTTAAGCTTATGGAAAATACGCTTAGAATTGACCAGAATATTGACAATGTAGTTGAGATAATGGACAAATACGATCGTGGTAAAAGAGTTGAACTTTATGTTGATGAGTGGGGAACATGGTGGGACCAGGAGCCAGGTAGTCACGCTGGGTTCCTCTATCAGCAGAATACTATGCGTGATGCTGTTTCGGCCAGTATTTTCCTCAATAGCTTTAATGAGCATTGTAACCGCGTGAAAATGGCCAATATAGCCCAGATCAATAATGTATTACAGGCTATGATCCTTACCGATAAGGAAAAGATGATCGTAACGCCAACATATCATGTATTTGAGCTATATGCCGCACACCATAACGCCAAACTGCTCGAAAGTGAGCTGGAATGTAATCCGCTTACCGGTTCTGAGAAAAAAGTTCAGAGTCTGACCGTTTCAGTTTCAAAGGATGATTCTGGCACAGTAAATATAACAGTAGGCAATATCGATCCGGAAAACTCAGCTGAACTTGTCTGTGATATAACAGGGATAAGTCCAGTTTCTGTGGTTGGTAAAGTACTGGCTGGTGAGCAGATGAATTCGCACAATACTTTTGAAAATCCGAATGATGTAAAGATTGAAGCATTGTCAAATATCAAACTTGACGGCAGACGACTGACAGTCTCGCTTCCGCCGCATAGTGTATCGCTTATTAATGTCAAATGATTCTTCGTTTGTATTTTAGTTGATGGCATGGGGCAGGTTTATTCTCTGGTCCATGCTTTTTTTGTACTTGCTGGTAAGGTAAAGATTGTTGGAAATATACTATTATATCGTTATAATCTATTGCTGTGTTATTAGTAGATTAAGCCAGAGGCTGGTTAACGGTAGTTGTCTATAGGATTGTGATTATGTTTTCGGTTAATACTTATATCGACAGGCGAAATGTACTTGCCCGTAATGTAAAAAGTGGCGTTCTGGTATTTCCAGGTAATAGCTATAGCCCGATTAATTTTCCGGCCAACTGTTATCCATTCCGGCAAGACAGTAATTTTCTATACTATTTTGGTCTGGACATACCAGCGGTAGCTGCGATTATAGACATTGACAATGGAACCGAGATCATTTTCGCTGATGAGCAGTCTATAGATGATAAGGTCTGGTCTGGTGAGTTGCCGGCAATTGCTGACCAAGCTGAGAAGATTGGTATTAGCGATGTGCGGCCAATGGCGGCTATTTCTGATTATTTGCTTAATGCTGCCGAGGGTGGCAGGGATGTTAGCTTTTTACCTTTTTACCGGGCGCAGCAGCGTCTACAGGCTAGTAGTTGGCTAAAAGTCGATACTGACCGTATTATGCAGTTTATATCTCTGGATTTTATCAAGGCAGTAGCAAACCAGCGTAATATTAAGACTAGCGAAGAAATTGAGCAGATTGAGCTGGCGACCGATCTTACCGGCTATATGCAGTTGGCAGCTATGGAGCTTACTGCCAATGGCGTTTTTGAATCTGAAATAGTTGCGGAGATGGCAGCTGTTGTTAATTCCTACGGGTCAGCCTACGCTTTCCCGCCGATCTTTAGCGTTCATGGCGAGATCCTGCACAACCCTTTCTATAGAAATCAAATGTTTGATGGCGATATGGCAGTCTGTGACTGTGGAGCGGAGTCGCCATTGCATTATGCGGGCGATCTTACCAGAACTATACCAGTTAGCGGTCGCTTTACAGACTCTCAAAAAGAGATATACTCTATCGTCTTGAATGCCCAGGAAGATGCTATTGATATGGTCAAGCCGGGCGTAAAGTTCAGGGATATTCATCTCCATGCCTGTGAAAAGCTCGCTTACGGGTTAAAGTGCCTGGGGCTTATGAGGGGCGATCATAAAGAGGCAGTTGCATTAGGTGCACATGCCCTGTTTTTCCAGTGTGGTCTTGGTCATATGCTTGGCCTTGATGTTCATGATATGGAAGCTCTGGGCGAGCAGCATGTAGGCTACGGCGAACTGACTCGTAGTAAGCAGTTTGGTCTTAAATCGCTTCGGTTGGCCCAGGAGTTGCAGGCTGGTAATGTGGTTACAGTTGAGCCTGGTATCTATTTTATCCCTCAGCTGATTGATATGTGGCAGGCTGAACATAAATTTGATGATTTTATAAACTATGGTGCAGTTGAGAAGTATCGTGACTTTGGTGGCATACGCATCGAAGATGATATATTAGTTACAGATTCATCATGGCGTTTACTTGGTGCTGCCGTTCCTAAAACAATAACTCAGGTAGAAGAAGCCTGTCAGGGCTAACCATTTCTTTCTCAGTCCTCTCTATTCTTTCTATTTTAACCTCAAGTTTTGTTAATTATTCAATAATTATTGTAAAAACAGTAAAGTTATATTGAATTTAATCGTTAAATCTGCTACATTCTTTACGTAAGGTTTATTCAAACCTTTCATGTTTATTTCTATTGCAGTTTTTACTGCATATCTGTTATTCAGGTGAATGTTTATTATTTTACCTGTACAGTTCTAGTAATAAGTAAAGGCAGAGAGAACAATTAATAATAGCATTAGTACGTTAAGACTTGACGTATTGGAGTCGCGTTGTTTGCTTAGCAGCATCGTTATCGACGCAGATCCTTCGTCATCACTCAGGAGAGCATTGCGCATTGACCTTGACGATAGCTCAGAAACTCTTGTTAGTCAGGATATATACTGGGTTAAGGATAGGGATGCATATGTATTTACTCCTGAATATTCTGGATTAATGACCGTCAGTATGGAATGTACTGAAATGATCAAAGGGTCTGCATTGGATAGTATTGTCCGCGTGTACAACAACCGGGGCAGAACTATCGCAGTAAATAATGATGCAACTTCTGAGACCAGAGATGCCCAGGTGCAGTTTTATGTAGAGGCTGATAAGAATTACTATATTCTTGCTTACGGACGCAGGTCGGTTGGCAGTTATCAGCTTTTGATCGATCAGCCCGATCAGGATAGCCCGGTATGGGAAGATCATGATTTCTCTAACAGGATAAAGACTGCTGATACTGACAGTCTGGACTTTATCGATGATTATGAATCAACAGTTTACGGCGGTATCTACCCGGTCAGAGATCAGGATATATTCAAGATAACTATACCGTATAGCGGTACATATTCGATTGATATGTCTACTCCCGATTCTATTTTGGATTCGTATCTGCTGCTTTACAATTATCGTTATCGTGTGGTTGCACGCAATGATGATATCAGCTATGCCGATACAGATTCATATATTGAGTTTGAAGCTCAAGAGGGCGATGTCTTTTATATTCGGGCTGATGCCTGGCGGGGCAGTATTGGAACTTATGAACTAACGGTATCTTGTCTCGAAGATTATGAGCCTTTAGTTACCGATACTGATAGTGATAGCGACGTAGATCCATTATTGTTAGCTGGCGATATTTCTAATTCTCAGCAGGATACAAATACAACTGAGACAACTGGTAGTTCAGAAGGTCAGACCTGGCTATTAGCTGTTGCAGGTACAGATTATCATGGTTATGCAAATTCCCTTTCCGGCCCGGCTGTTGACGTTGAAATTGTCTCTACAATAGCAACTGATCAGTTTGGTGTTGATAGTGATCATTCACGTATTATCTGCGGAGGGGATGATCTGACATATGCTTCTTTTGAGGCTGGTGTAAATTGGCTGGCTGCCAGCGCTTCTGCTGACGATCTGGTGCTGATCTATTATTCCGGCCATGGGCAATATGGCAGCAGTTACTATCTCAATGATAATGAAGAGCTGTTGTTGCCGGATAATTCGATAGTAAGTGAAAATACCATGGCTGCGTGGGTTTCCAGAATAAACCCGGCTGCCAGTAAGATAGTGATAATTGACAGCTGTTATAGCGGCGGGTTTACATCTATCGCCGGAGCTTTGGAAAAAACAGCAGTTATATCTTCTTCCGGCCATGATCAGTCTGCCTGGGATGAGGTTTCATCGTATTATCCAAGTGCTGATATTACCTCTGGCGGTATTTTCAGTAATTGGCTAAGGTATGGTTTCGCCGGATATGCTGATACTAATAATGACGGCAGAGTGTCTTTTCTTGAAGCTTTCAATTATACCGATCTGAATATCAATCTTAGTACCGGTACAGGATGGAATAATCAGGACCCACAGATAAATACTTCGATCGATCTTGACCAAATTCTGGCTCGTGTGACTGTTTGATCTTTGGTATTGACAGAGTCGGTTACTTATTCTTTAGTGTAGCGAGTGTATTATTTCGCTTTGCAGAGTAGCAGGCAAACTCTACCGCTATCAGGGCACTGGCCATAACTCCTAAAACGATGAGCGACACCATGAATACCGGTAGATTACTGATATTGGTAGCCAGCTGATGACTTACGCCAAAGACCGCCGAGCCTATTCCAATTACTAATGCCACGATTATCGGCAAAAGATACCCTTTTCGTATTATGCGACTGATATCAGTTGATGAAAAACCAATTGCATTCATAAGTGCAAATTCGCGTTTACGGCTCTGGACATTTCTAAGCAGAGTCACCCCCAGGACGATATTACCCATTATAAGCCCTAAACCGCCTAGCAGGGCGAACATTGTCATATAGGTGTTTTCTACTCTGTATAATTCGCCAATCACATCTACCGTGTCTCTGAGTTCGCTGCCGTGTTCATTTAATATATCGGCAAGTTGCTTATCTGCTCTGTCGAATAAAACTAATTTGTATCCATTGTCGTTTGGGTAAAGCATTTTGAAAGCTTTTTCATCTATTATCAGCTTTCCCTGCAGGATGGAGTTTTTCATACCAGCGTAAAGCTTGAGTTTTACTGATTTACCTTGCTGGTCAGTTACCTCTATAATATCGCCGACGGATTTATGTAAGGCCCACATAATCGTATTATAATCTGTGACTGCGGGAATATATTCTGACTCATCATCCGCTGTTAGCATTCTCCAATCCTGCTTACTGGTTGCAGTCTTGGCAAATGAGAACGGTGCATGTCTGGCTATATCGTCAACATTGACACCGATAATACCCGGAGTTACCGGTCTGTTGAGATTCAGGCAGCTGGCATCGTCGCCGCCATGTTCGCGGAAAGCCAGATAATGGCCGCTATCAGATTTTACAGTTTCGGTAACCGGGACCGAACACTTTGCCATAGTATCAAATCCGCCGGTGGGGCCGGTATTCTTATCAATATCAGCCATAGGGTTGTAGTGGTTCAGACCTACCGCAAGAATTAAAAATACACCGCATGCTAATGATATTATTACCGATAATGTACTGCCCTGATTTCGGGTAAGATTGTTCCATGCAATTGTGCTGGTAGTAAGCTGTCTTCCTATCCAGTTCAACGATAGCAGATATTTGCAAAGAAAAATACTGCCGCATAATAAACCGCTGCCGCCAACGAAAAATGTCATTACACCTGATTTTCCTGTTAGAGCATAAAGCACAGCACTAATAACTATAGTCAGCCCCAATATCAGTGATATTTTCCCATTACGGATATTAACTGTCATTAATGGCGGTGCGATCGAAAAAGCAGAACGGATATTATTATTCATTATTTTCCGGCATTTATATATTGAAGCTCCAATTACCATTATCAGAGTGCTTACGTAGCCAGTGATTATTGACTGGCTGTCAATGTGAAGTTTCAATCCATAATTCGCAATAGCACCAGAGAATATACCGCTTAGGCCAATATTGAGCCCCCAGGCGTATAACCAGCCAAGGAAGATCCCGCATACTCCACCTATAATTGAAACAATTGCTATTTCTATCATAAATAACTGTAATAGAGATCTTTTACTGTAGCCCAGGGCAAGCAGGCTGGCGATCTCAACTTTGCGGCTTTCGATATTGAGTCCAAATAGCATTGCAGGCAGCAGCAGGGCGGAAGCGATCAGAAACATACTCAGCGATAAAAATAGCCCGCCGAAATCCATTGAATTATTAACAGAAAAATCAGCATTTGCATCAGCTCTTATTATTCTGGGGCGATCAATGCTGAGAATAGTGTCTCTTATATTTTTTTGTGTATTGTCTGTGGTGGTAATATCTCCGGTTAGCGATGTTGCTATGCCGTAGCGGGCAGCGAAGAGCCTTTTGGCTGTCTGGTAACTTAATATTACCCTGGGAGTCATACGGTACTGTTCCCAGTAGTCTTCATCAGAATCACTTATCTTATCCATGTCAACCGGTATGCCGGCCTGCCAGTTGCTACAGCTGGTCGAATCTGTCATCCCGGGAATCTCAGGCATAAGATCCTGCATATAACTTATCGAGTCTACTGGTACAATTTTACTGATCTTCAGACTTATCTGAGCAGTTTTCAGCTCATTATTATCTGCCGGCTCAAAATAATCCAGCACCAGCATATCACCGACAATTGCTTTTATATCATTTGCCAGCCAATCGTTGATAATAACAGAATTGTCATCAAGCTCAGATATGCTTGTGCCGCTAAAGCAATAGCTGCTGGTAAGATCGTTGCTATTATTTGTTATGTTGTTAATAAGATATCCGCTAAATGGCTTTATTTTATCGTTAAGCTGAGTAATAGCATCAGTAATATCATTATTGATGAAAACCCCTCGGTATTTCAGGGTAAGATTATTGTTATTATCGCCAACTATGTAGCCAAGGTCAGCAAGTGATAGGTTATCGATAATAAGCTTTTCTATTTGGTCTCTATTATTGTCATTATTATATCCCAGTAATAGTGTGTTATAGCCAGCACTGGTTTCCAGTTTGTTTGCAAGCTGGTTTGCATCTAAGAAGATGTTGCATACCGGCTTTTGATCGTTTTTCAGGCTAAATGCACCAAAATGCTTATTGTCTGCTATTTCACTTACTGTTACTCGCCAGTATCTGGTATTATCTTCACCGGAGTACAATGCCAGTTCAGACGCCATGTTCTCTGCCGGAAACTGCAATACAATATCGTCACCGACATTAAGCGACAGTCGCCTGGCTGTTTCACTGTTTATTATTGCTTCGTTAATCCCGGGTGTCTCAAGTGAACTTATCCCACTTGTCTGTGCCAGATTATTATCAATACCGATCATCTGGACAAGATTTACTCTTGTTTCAATTTCTGGATTTATAGCAGTTGCGTTAAGTATCTTAACTGGTACTATTGAGATATCAGAAGGGGAAATATCAAGATCGCGCAGGCTACTGGCTATCTCATCTGATATAGTTGCAGAAAAACTGCTTGTTGGTGAGTTGATGACCGATTGGACAAAACCTAAGCGGTCGTGGGCAGATTCCCATAGGTTGTGACGCAGTGTGCTGCCAATGATCAATGCGCCTGTAATTATTGCAATACAGACCCCGGCGGCTAGTCCTGCGTATAGATTGAGCTGGCGATAGTATATAAGGTTTCTATATAGAAGCTTCATTTTGTGCCTTTGCCAGATATAATGTATGTTAGCTATTCAATTATTTTCTGCATTGCTATTTCGTCGCAATGATCTTGCTTGCTGCATGCAACACATTCAGACCAGACTTTCATCGGCAGCTGTTTTCTGTCGATTATTTCAAAGTCGAGCTTTTTGAAAAACTCAGGCTCCAATGTCAGGGAAAATATCTTTTTCAGTCCCAGCTCTTGTGCGTCTGACATGAGACTATCTATCATCTGACGGCCGATACCTTTGCCGTGCATCTGCTGGTCGACGGCGAGTGATTTGACCTCAGCCAGATCCTTCCACATTACCGCCAGTGCACAGCAGCCCATCACTTTGCCTTCATGCTCATATACTACAAAATCGCGGATATGTTCATAAAGATTGGCAGGGGAGCGAAACAACATCCTTTCCCTCTCTGCGAAGAAATTTATTAGTGCATGGATTTCTGGTACATCTGTTAATCTGGCTTTTCTGATCATAATCTATCCGCTAATGTTTGCAAAATATTTAATCATGGTAACTTATACAGTATTATAGCACTCAGAACAGCCCAGACAAGAAAATATTCTATTTGATGGTTACTGCCAATCCTACTGGAATAATGATGATTGTAGCGATTTACATATTGATTATGCGATTTCCAGTGTTATAATCAATTATGAGTACAGATGGCATAATGTTATCTGAGCAATCATTATATTTAGACACAGGAGATTTGTTATGGCTATAGATAGACAGCAGGCGAAAAAGAATGTGATCGAAGTATTGAATAAAGCTCGTGGTATGGAGCTGCACGCTATTCATCAGTATATGCACCAGCACTATAATCTTGACGATATGGACTATGGCGAGCTGGCGGCTAATATGAAGCTTATCGCGATCGACGAAATGCGACATGCTGAAATGTTTGCAGAACGAATTAAAGAGCTTGGCGGCGACCCTACTACCGAAAAAGCCGATGAGGTAGTAAAAAATCAGGAGTTCAACTCTGTTTACCCGTATGACTCCAATCTGGAAGATGATACTGTCGCTGCTTATAATGAATATTTGCTGGTTTGTCGTGAAAATGGCGATAATCTAAGTGTTAAGCTTTTCGAGACAATCATTGATGAAGAACAACAGCATTTCAATTATTTTGATAATGTTGCGGGGCATATCGATAAGCTTGGTCCGGCATATCTGGCCAGGATAGCCGGCACGCCTGCTGAAACAGGAGCCGCTGCCCAGGGATTCATTTCTCTAAATGGGGCATAAGATTTTATTGTGCTTTAATTTTAAAGCCGGTATATCGTTTATTGATATCCGGCTTTTAAAATTTGTATTCAACGACAGCTTTTATACTGATATTCACTGATTTTTCCAGCTTCTACCACCACATTTCATTAGCTGGTCAGAACTCTCTGGCCCGAAACTGCCCGGAGCATATGGCATTGGTGTTTTATTCTTTTCCTTTATGCTCTTGAGTAATGGGCTGATAAATCGCCATGCAGCCTCAGTTTCATCACTACGTATGAATAATGTCTGATCGCCCAGTAAAGCATCATGCAGCAGTTTTTCATATGCTGATGGTATTGGGCTAGGGCAGAAGTCTGGATAATAAAAAGTCAGCTCTCTGCCTTCGAGACACTGTTGGCCTGTTTTATGGGTAAAGAAGTTCACTGAGACTCCATCATTAGGCTGTATTCTTAATATCAAGCTGTTCATAGTTGAATTGCAGCTGCATTCTTTTTTGAACAATGGGTTTTCTATCGGCTTGAAGAATATGCATATTTCAGTTGTCTTTTTAGCCAGAGCTTTACCGGTCCTGATGTATATAGGCACATCTTTCATGGTAGGGGTGTCGACGTACAGCTTGAATGCGGTAAAGGTTTCTGTTATCGAGTCAGACGCAACGCCTTCAGTCTCAAGGTAGCCAGTTATTTCTTTGCCATCTAATGAGCCGCTTGTATATTGGCCTGTTACTACGCTACAGCAGCAGTTATTTTCACATACCGGCCGAATAGCTTCTATTACCTTTACCTTCTCATCTCGTACATCATCAGCGGATAACGATTTCGGTCTTTCCATTGCAACCAGAGAAACCAGCTGCATGATATGATTCTGCACCATATCGCGGATAGCACCAGACTCATCGTAATATCCGCCTCGCTGTCCGACATCAACTGTTTCACAAACTGATACCTGGATATGATCTATATTATCTTTATTCCATACCGATTCAAACATACGATTGGCAAAACGCAGAGCCAGAATATTCTGAACGGTCTCTTTGCCCAGATAATGATCTATTCTGTATAACTGCTCTTCAGTGAAATATTGCTTCAATTCCTTGTTAAGTGCAACTGCTGTCTCCAGATCAGTTCCAAAAGGCTTTTCAATGATGACCCGGCGAAACTGGTCTGGATCATCACTTTTAGTTAGGCCGCTGTTATGTAAATTAGCAGATATAGCACCGAATAAGTTAGGTTTAACAGAGCAGTAAAAAAGGCAATTGCCCGGGGTACCGTTATTATAAGCCATTTGAGATAAATGTTCACTTAAACGGGTAAAAGTGTCAGAGTCATTCCCATCGCCGCTAAGATAGTAAATATGAGACTTAAAACTCTCCCAATTCTCTTGGGTGGCATTACCGCAACGATCAGCTTTTTTGACGTCAGTAAAGAGCTTATCGGCAAACTCTTCATTACTCAATTCGCGTCGGGAAATACCAGTTATCGAAAAATCTTCAGCCAGTAGACCGTGATGATACAGTTCAAATAGTGCTGGAATAAGCTTAAGGCTTGTCAGGTTACCTGAAGCTCCGAATATAACTATCGAAAACGGTTGGGTTTTAGTGCTGCTCATTTCAATTTACTCTATCTGGCTTTATAATATAAGTTTATAACAGATAATAGTAGTTCGTTTATCTATTGTCAAGTATGAGGATTGGCAAAAAGTGCAATCTGTGTATTTTGCCAAAGAATTGAGTATATATAAAAAAAGAAGGACAAAGCTGACCTTTGTCCTTCTTGAGATAACTATGATATGAAATCTATTATGCTTTGCGTTTTCTGAAAGCAAAAAGACCACCAGCTGCCATAAAGGCGATTGTAGCTGGTTCAGGAACTTCAGCAATAGCCTGAGCGTCATTTGAAATAACTACCTGATCAGACTGTCTTGCGTAAACTGAAGAAGTTACTACTGTATCAACATATAGAGTATCTGTTGATCTTACCCAGAAATTCTTAGATAGTTTAATGTTATCAAGGGTAATAACCATATCATCGTGTTCTTTAGAGAACGCAACAATATCTCTGTTGTTGATCGCTTTGCCGTAGCCATCAATTTTATCACCTTCTGGATCAAGCTCAGAAATGCTGCTTATGTTACCGCCATTGATAATACCAGCAGTCTTAACAAATATTGCACCAGATCTTGTGCTGTATACTCTTATTACACCAGCGGTAAGTCTCTTGGTAACTGTCTTGGTCTTACCGTTTTTGAGCTTACGCTCGATTGTTTTATTCAGCTGAACCAGATACTTAGCTACCAGACCGTGCTGGTTAACTTCTGAGTTCTTATTGACATAAATATAGATAGGATCCAATGTCTTCTGAACCTGAACTAGTGAGATTCTACCTTTAGAATATTCATCACTAAGATCATATTCATCACGAACACCGCTTTTATTAATAACGGAGTAGAGCTGAGAAGCACCCTTAGAAGAACCATAGAAAGGCTGTGCTGAAACTCTCTGATAGAAACGTGGTTCATCAGTATCGTTTTTGTCCAGTACACTACCAGTAAATAATGCAGTATTAAGATTTGCAACATCACCTGTCAGGCAATTGTAGCCGTACTGAAATGTAGGGTTTGAACCGCTAAGAACTGTCTTATTCTTCTTAATTAAGTACGTATTAGCGTAAGGTACTGATGACTGATTGATAATGCTTGCTGAAGCATATGAACCAAGCATAGATACCAAAAGGGCTATCATAGCATGTTTGAACTTAAAACTTCTCATAGTTTTGTCTCTTTCTCTCATTGAGAATATCAAATTGTAATTATTTCCTTGAAGAGATCTAAATGCATATTAGCCAGATTGGAAGTAATGCGAAATGGAGGAATCGGTGATATATTGCATATACCATATCCCCATGTAATACACTACTTTTGGCTTTATTGCTTATTAAATTCTTCGTGGCAGGAAATAGTCTAACACTCTAATTTGTCTGACATTCCTGACTCATACTTGTCTTTTAATTTTTAGTATCTTATTGGACCGTTGCAGAGCAATAAGACTTATTACATATATCATTCTACTTTAACCGGAAGTGAAATGCAAATAAAGAACACCATCTTTTTGCAGAAATTCCAATTCCAAAGCGGTTTATGGCGATTTGTTAATTTGTTGTGAGTGTGTAAAGTGTTGTAAGTGTTTGTTAGTAAGGTAGATGTGTTGCGTTCGTCTTGTTTTTGGTACTTTAATAGAAAAATAGCTTTTTTTTGATTATTTTTGTAGATTGGCTATGTATATTTTTGTTTTCATCATTGGCCTACTAGCAGATAGTATGGATAAGCCTTTTTTTTGCAGTATATTAAGTGCTATATTTTTTTGTACTTTTCTAAGTTTGATTTCTGGTAAATTCGCTGATAATTTGTATAATTTTCTCCTGTGTCGCTGTTAGTATAGGTAGTCTGTGACTTTTGAATTTGACTGCCATTAAAGATAGTTTTTTATGAATTTAATACTTAAAACATTAATACTGGTATTACTGGTTATCCTGCCGTTAGATGCCTCTTCTTCCGAGGTTATTACTTCCCGGGAAATGCCGTGGATGTATATTTCAGTTCCAGATTCAGAATTTAATAATTCTGTTCTGTCTGCATATTTGGATAGACAGTCACCATATGGCGTGGAGCATCTCCCAAAGTTTATACAAAAACAGCTTATGGAGGCTGATTGTAAAGAGCTTGATGAATTGTCGTCTATTCTCCGTACAGATCTGCTTTACTATTTCACAGAGCTTGATGAGCTTTTAATGTTTTTGGGGCCGGATTTTACTCAGTTAAACGCCTATTATAGCCGTAAGCTTAGTGAGCTATCATCGTATGTGCATTGCTATCCTTTACTGCTTTCTGATATGTATGAATATATAGATAAGTACAAAGATGATATCAGTTGGCACAGGCTTTTTGGCGAAACCGGTATTTATGAAAAAGTGAAGCTTTATCATAGCGAATCTCAGCTTTTTACCTCTGCATGGCTATATTATTCATTGCTGGTCAATTCTGATGTTTCCAGTGCGGGTTCTTTAGAAATTGATAGTTGTATTGACAGTTTAGCTGAGCTGTATGCAGCTAACGGCCTGCCAGATTTTCTGATATGGCAGATCAAGTTGAGGACGGCTTTGTCGTCTTTAGAACAAGGTTTTTCAGATATTGATTCTGAGCTTAATAGGCTGTTGATGGAGAAGGTGAGTTATGACCAGACGCTTAATGTTTCGCTTTTAAGGCTTGAGTTGTCATATAAGGCAGGCAAGATAAGCAGTGGTGTGGTTTTGGATGAGGTGGACCGCTTAATAAATAACTTTACCAGCTCTCCTGATTCAGTGATTCAAAATAATCTTGAGTTGTTTTTGCGTGTTGTTCTATTTGAATGTTCGATGTGTGGTAATTATTTCCAGAGCAACCTTTCGCAGGATGTTGATAAAAATGAGATTGGCGGGCAATGTTTTCTGGAAATGTTACGGCGGGTATCTGGTTACCCTGACCTGGAGCGTAGAGTTAAATTGCTAATTGCTGTTCGGGTTAAACAGCTGCTTACTGAGAAGCCTGTTGACCAGTGGGCGGGGCTTCTATCTGGCTGGGATAACAGTGTTATATTAGCTGTGGCAAAAAATATGCAGTTTGCCGATATCCCTGATTATCGATCTGCTTTGGGCTTATATGACATAATCATCTCAACAGAACGTTACAATGAGCCGGCATATGCTCAAATGTTGTATTTGCATTCTATTGCTATTATTGAGCAGGGTGCAGATAAGAGCCTTGGCTCGCTAGCCGCTGCTGTTGATGATATGGTGGTTTTGCTAACTAAGTGTGAAAAATGGCCGGGTGATTTTCCGACGCGGGCCGAGATATTCGGTCGGTTATTACTGTTAACAAATAATTACCGAAATTTGGAAAATGCTGATATTGCGGTAATAATAAAATCGCTCTCTAATCTATTGCCTGCTGTTGATAGCAGTGGTACTATTACGGATCATTCTGCAATTGCGGCTATTCCAGACGATCTACTATTTTATTATGCCTCTTTATTGGAGGATACTGGTAGATATCTTGACGCTGCTGCATATTTTGCATTAATAAAAGATCAGCTGCTTACAGATCATGCCACATACCACAGGGTTTACTGCAAGTATAAATGTGGTACAATTCAGCCAGAGAGCCGTAAATATTATCAGCAAGTCATTAAGCCGTTATGTGATCTGGCTGCAGTAAAAGATAATGCAGTAGGTCAGGTCAATCAAAAGGCTGCAGAGCTTTTGGCAAGTATAAGTATCAATACGAAATGGGATGAAGTTTATTATGAATATATTCTATCAGTACTAAAGCATATTGAAAATGATAGGGCGGGTTTTCTTGTCAGGTCGTCAATGAAGTTCCTTGATAGCCAGCTCAGTGAGTTGCAAAAAATGGCGGCATCGGGTAGTGTTTCTGATTTCAGTAAAATATGTAAAAGAGTCTGTCTGCTATCCAAAGCTGTTTATGATAAGGCCACCTCCGATGATTTGCCATTTGCTGTAAGATTGTATGCTGAGCTCTGTTCGTACCAGTTAAGTTATAATGCAGGTAATTCAAATATTGAGTCTGGCTTATTAAAGCTTATGCCGCTTTTTAGAACTGCTTCCGGGTTGATTGCCGACGAGTCTCTGGCAGCGGTAAGGATAAATGCTTTTATTGCTGTTGGTGAGGAAGATTATACATTGGCCAGAAAGTACTGGCAGAAAATTCGCCAGGCTCGTAATTCTGATGATGATTACTATTATTGGGAAGCTCGTTTCTGGGGTGTTTACTGTCTATTTCTTGATGGGCAGGCTGACAGGGCAAAACATGCTATTGAAGTTTTGGTAGCCCAGGATAAAATATCTTCAGTCGATAGCATGTGGGCTGGTTTATGGCTGGCAAGAATTAAGGTTTTGGAATATAATAATTGATCTGACTCTGTTTTGCCTTAATGGATATCTGGCTGGCAGGGTTAGTTTTTGCTTCGGTTTATGATTTTGGTATAGCCGGCATATTTTGCAGGTTGCTTTAAGGAAAGGTTTTATTGATGGAAGATAAAGATAGGCTCACCCAGCTTTTTGCATGGCAGGCAGAATTAAATAAACGTATTGGTTTTGATGCAGATGCTTTACGTGAGAATTTTGATCCAAAGCTAGGTGGCGAATGGGTAAATAATTATCTGGCAGCAATGAGTAATGAGCTCGAAGAGCTTAGAGACTGTATGTTCTGGAAACATTGGTGTAAAGAGGCCAAGGAAGGTCGCCGTTTTGAGATTCACGACCTGCAGAATGCCAGAGTTGAAGTTACTGATATGCTTTTCTTCTGGATCTCGCTTGCTCTCTCTCTTGGTATGAATGCTGACGATGCTTTTCGTCTGTATCAGCAGAAGCTGGGGGTTAATCATACTCGCCAGGATGATAATTATTCTATGGCTAACAAGACAGAAGACGATAATAAAGACATAAAGTAACCGTATTGTGTTATTATGTACCAGCAAGTATATTTCATTAAATAATAATGCTGGCATGGACGATAAAGTCATATACAGGATAGCATTACGTATCGCATTCTGTATTATTGTTATTATCGGTATTATGAGGATATTATGACGCCGTATATCTCTATTTCGGATATGAAAGACCATGTAGGGCAGCTTGTCACACTTAAAGGCTGGCTCTATAATGCACGTTCAAGTGGTAAAGTACAGTTCCTTATTCTCAGGGACGGCACAGGTTTGTGTCAGTCTATACTGGAGAAAAAGGCTGAAAATGAATCTGTTTTTCAGGATGTTAAACGTCTTGGCCAGGAATCTTCGATAATCCTTACCGGCCTTGTTCGGGCTGAGCCGCGAAGTGTTGGCGGATATGAGCTTGCCGTTGATTCTGTTGAAATAGTTCATAAGACTATTGACTATCCGATCACTCCAAAGAGCCATGGCATAGATTTTTTAATGAAAAATCGCCATTTGCACCTGCGTAGTCAACGTCAGTGGGCTATTGCCAGGATAAGGCACAATATTATCAATTCTATCAGGGATTATTTTAATAATAATGGCTTTACCCTTGTTGACACCCCGATATTTTCACCTGCTGCCGGCGAAGGCGAACAGAATCTATTCAATGTTGATTATTTCGGTGAAGAGGTAGGGCTTAGCCAGACAGGTCAGCTTTATCTGGAAGCGGCAGCCTTGAGTATGGGAAAGGTCTATTGCTTTGGCCCGACTTTTAGAGCAGAAAAGAGCAAGACCAGACGACATCTTACCGAATTCTGGATGGTTGAGCCTGAAATGTGTTATATTGACCTGCCGGAGCTTATGGCTGTTGGTGAAGGGCTTATTTGTGCAATTATCGACAATGCGATCGCGGATTGTAGCCATGAGCTGGATATTCTTGGTAAAGATATTGCCTCTCTAGAGCTAATAAAGCCTCCTTTTGAAAGACTTAGCTACAAGGAAGCTGTCGATATGCTCCATAGCGTTGATATTGCTAATTGGGTCGATAAGCAGTTGGAAGAAAAGATACAAGCCGCTAAAGAACTTAACGCTGATATCGATCAGTGGAGCGCTCAAATCGAGGCGGGGGGCAAGCAGTGGCAGATCGATAAGCTGACCGCTCAGGTTGCTCAGGGTCGTGAGTTGCTTGCTGAGCTTAATGAGCAGATAGAAAACCTGCCCAAGCATAAGGAGCTGGCAGCTAATTTCAAGTGGGGCAAGGACTTGGGCGGCTCGGACGAGACTATTATCTCTATGCAGTTTGATAAGCCAGTATTTGTCCATCGTTATCCGCGAGAGGTTAAAGCCTTTTATATGAAACCAGACCCGGAAGACCAGTCTGTCGTACTTAATTATGACTGTCTGGCACCGCAGGGTTACGGCGAGATCATCGGCGGCTCTATGAGAGAAGATGATCATGACTCACTGCTGGCCAGGATTGAGGCTCTTGGTTACGAGGTTGAAAATTATAACTGGTACCTGGACTTGCGTAAGTATGGTTCTGTGCCTCATGGTGGTTTTGGGCTTGGTGTTGAACGCACAGTTGCCTGGATAACTGGCGTGAAACATATACGCGAATGTATTGCCTACCCTAGAATGATGGGCAAAATATATCCATAAATGAATATTATTTAACTTTTTACGGTTATTCTAAAAAAAATAAAAATATTTGCATGTGTTCTGTAAGTGATTATATAATAAGTATATAGCGTAAGTTGTTATAGCTATGAAAAACGACTGTTTTGCTAAGTTATTATTATGTAATGCATTATAAAAGTAATATTTTTCTAGAATTACCAGTTTTTTATTTTGTTTTAGTTATGTAATTAGCTAGAATTAAATATGGTATCAATGTGTATGCATTGAAATTAGAGAATTAAATTGGGAGATGCTTGGTAATAAGCATATTCTTTATATAAAAGAGAATACAAACTAGTAAAGAAAATGGAGATTAAGATGAGATTACTTTCTACTGCTATTATTGCACTTCTAGCTGTATGTACAGCTGTTAACGCTGCTTTGCTTACTTCTGAGTATACTGTTAAAAAGTATAATCCGCTGACTGAAGAATGTATCGGTTACCAGATTGATCTTACAACTCCAGGCGCTTTTGATGTTTTAAGTGCTAATAGTGATTACTTCACTCTTGATGTGGCTCAGTCAAACGATACCACACTGTACTTCTACGGCGGCACACTGCTTCCTATCGGTGGAAAAGTTCAGTTTGATTTCAATGTAATCGCTCCTGATACTAATCCTACATCTGATGGTTTTACTTATACTGCGATTGCTGTTCCTGAACCAGGCGTTATGTCGCTTCTCGGTTTGGGTGCTTTTGGTCTTCTCAAGAGACGCTCTCGCTAATAATTTTTGCGATATTTGATTATTAAAGTCGGTAAAGTTTACTTTTACCGACTTTTTTTATATTTAAATAAAATAATTGTAAAAATTTATAAGTGCTTATATATATTGTGTTTAAGTTTGGTTTTGTTGTATGGCTTTAAAGTTGTATTTTTCTTAAACTGTTGTAATGTAAGTATTTAAGTAAATTATACATTTTTTATTTTTAAAATTTTAAATTTGGTCAATCAATATGCAGATATGTATAATAATGTATAGTAAATAACCTTGGGTAATAACAAAGGATGTCCCAAGTTTATTCTGGGTATTGAGAACGGATTATATAAAGTAAAGAAAATGGAGATTCAAAATGAGACTACTTTCTACTGCGATCGTATTATTGTTAGCTGTTTGCTCGTTTGCAAATGCTGCTGCTTACACTCAGACTGTTAATTATAGCTTCGATGCTACTAATTACACTTCAAGTGCTTGGGGTGGATATGTTATTGAGCTGTTAGATGCTGGTGCGATTGATCTTGGTTCTATATCAAATACTGCATTCACTCTTGATCCTGTTTCAAATGAAACTAAATTGACATTTGGTCCTGCTGATGCTTATGATGTAGTTGCAATAAATGATACTGTATCATTCTCTTTTGATGTAACTGTTGCATTAGAAGATGATGGTTCTTTTATAGCTCCTCGCTATAAGACAACAGCTATTCCAGTTCCAGAACCTGCAACATTTGCACTTCTTGGACTTGGTGCTTTCGGTGTTATCAGAAAACGTTCTTGCTAATAGCAAGTCCTGATAAAATAAAAACCGGCTTGGTTATAGACCTTGCCGGTTTTTTTTATGCGCATATAGTGTATAGTCTGCTAGTGCTATGATTCGATTTTCTTTAGATATTCTTCCAGCTTACACAGGTATTCACCGATCTTAGCTTCACGACCTCTATCTGTAGGCTGATAGTATTTTTTAGAATATTCCTTTGGTAAATAATCTTGTGCTGCATAGCCGCCAGGGTAAGAGTGAGGGTATTTATATTCAGTACCTCTTCCAAGCTTTTTTGCTCCTTTGTAGTGAGCGTCTTTAAGGTGAGCAGGTACCTGAGCTGTTCTACCGTTCTGGATGTCATTCAGGGCTGTCAGGACCGCCTGGCTCGATGCATTGCTCTTTGGTGCACAAGCTACATATATAGCTGCCTGAGCCAAGGGTAGCTGTGCTTCGGGAAAACCTACAAACTCGGCTATCTGGGCAGCTGATGCCGCCAGTATCGTAGCAGTTGGATCGGCGTTTCCTACATCTTCAGCGGCACAAACGCATATCCGTCTGGCTATAAACCTCGGATCTTCTCCGCCAGCTATTAACCTTGCCATCCAGTATACTGTTGCATCTGGATCGCTGCCCCTCATAGACTTTTGCAATGCACTAGCCAGGTCATAATGGCTGTCACCGCTTTTGTCTGAAACCAGAGACTTTTTCTGGATAGATTCAGCTGCCATTTCGATAGTGATAACAACAGGTTTATCGGGCTCAAAGGCTCGCTGGCTTATCACTGCCACTTCGAGCGAATTTAACGCTTTCCTGGCATCTCCATCGCATCTGACTGCTAAAAACTTCAAGGCATCGTCAGTCACTTCAGCTTTATAGTTGCCTAGCCCTTTATCTTTATCACTTATCGCTCTTTGCAGTAGTTGGATAATGTCGTTTTCACTTAGCGGCTCAAATTCAAATATTGTACTTCTGCTTACCAGAGCAGAGTTTACTGAAAAGAATGGATTCTCAGTAGTTGCACCGATCAGGATTATAGTTCCACTTTCAACATCAGCCAGTAAAACGTCCTGCCTGGCTCTATTAAATCGATGTATCTCGTCCAGTAGTAGCACAGTTCGCTTGCCTTCAGTTGCTAGTCTCTGATGAGCTTGCTTACACACTGTCCTTATTTCTTCGACTGTTGCTGAAATTGCATTTTTAGCAACAAATTCCGCAGAACTGCATTTGGCGATTACATGGGCAAGAGTGGTTTTTCCTGTGCCGGGCGGTCCGTAAAAGATCAGGCTGCTTAGCCGGTCGGCTTTTAGCATTCGCCATAATAGTTTACCTGGTGCCAGAAACTGGCTTTGGCCGGCAACCTCTTCAATTGTTTCAGGTCGCATTCTAACTGCCAAAGGCTGAGCTGCGTCTATATTCTTTTGTTCGCTTTCTCTGAATAGATCCATATTACTAGGGTGTTCTGCTTAATTATTTGCTGGTTTACTGTAGTGTTATTATTCAAATGATATCCGATATAAAATGAAATGTAAACAGCCATAAACTAGCTGCTTAAATGGTGCTAATAAATAGCGTTTATGATAAAGATTACTTAACTGAAAATAAAAAAGAAATACTTACTAATACCTTATCTATAAAAGACTTGTATGAATAGTGTGTTAAAATCTCATTTAACCCAACTATTTTCTATTAAACATAGTTAGATTTTTGTTAGAATAAAGTTATAGTAGGCGTACAGTTTTACTGTCCGAATTTGTCAGATTGTTAAAATATCGTATTAAGTTTTAATCTCTGGCAGGTCATGTAGCTGAATTCATGAATATGCTATACGAATTGTGCATTGTTGTTTAGGAGAAGAATATGAGATTTAGTTCAGGTAATTTTAAACAAATCTTTCTGGTACTACCTCTTTGGGTATTAGCTTTTGGATTTTTGCCAGCTGCTTCTGCTGATATTGTTGTCACAGAAACTGACGGCATAACAGAGGTCTCTGAAGGTGTGTCCTTTGATTATTTTAGCGTTGCACTCTCTTCTTCGCCTACTTCTTTGGTAGAGGTCCGTCTTGTTCCCACAACAATGGATATTGAGCTAAATGGTGATTATCCAGGCGATTCTATCATTCTTGAATTCAATAGTTCAAACTGGTCTGTAGCTCAGGATGTGTCTGTCCGGGCGGTACAGGATTCTATAGAAGAAGGTTCTCATTCTTGTCAGATAGACATCTCTGCCAGCAGCGAAGATTTGACATATAGCAATCTTACCGCTTCTCCTGTAAATGTATATATTACTGACTATGAGGGCAATCCTTGTAGCGAAGCTGATATAGACGGCGACTGTACTGTTAGTATGAGCGATCTTGAACTTATGGCTGCTCAATGGCTGGGTAGTCCATGTAGCGGGCCTGATTGTGCTGATCTGGTAAATGCTGACGGCGTAGACATGCTCGACTTCCAGATACTTTCTACTAATTGGAACGAGGTCTTTGGCCCGGTGGTTATTAGTGAATTTATGGCGAAAAATTCTAGTAATGACCCTGGAGTAGATCAGGAAAGCTGGGAAGTATTTGATGAGAACAATGAAGCTTGCGACTGGATAGAAATATATAATGTATCTACAGAACCTGTATCTTTGGCTGGCTGGTATCTGACTGATGATGCCGACGACCTTGCAAAGTGGTCTTTCCCGGAAGATATGAATATTGCATCTGGTGAATACTTACTCGTATATGCCAGTGGAAATGATACTTCTGATAATGGTTATGTGCATACCAACTTTTCATTAAGTGCTTCTGGTGAATATCTCGCGATCGTAGATCCTTCCGGCCGTGTTGCTCAGGCTTATACAACCGTTGATAATGGTTACCCCGAGCAGTTGGAAAATATCTCATATGGTTTAGCCGGATATTTTACTGAGCAGCGTTATTTCTCGCCAGCTACCCCAGGTTCAGCAAATGTTGGCTCGGTAATATCTATTGTTTCTGATACTCATTTTTCTGTTAAACGTGGTTTTTATACCGATCCGTTTTATGTCGAAATAACAGCAGATGAGGTTGATACTCAGATACGATATACCACCGATGGCAGTGCCCCGACCGTATCACACGGAACCTTGTATGACCCGTCAAGTCCGATCTACGTAGACAAAACTACTACATTACGTGCTACCGCTTATAAGACAGGCTGGCTGCCAAGTAATGTTGATACTCAAACTTATATCTTTGTTAGTGATGTACTAACTCAGTCTCCAAATGGTGAAGTTCCTGAGGGGTGGCCGGCAAGCTATGAAGCCAATGGGCATATTATGGATTATGGCATGGACCCAGATATTGTAAATAATCTTGCCTATGCTTCATATATGGAAACAGCATTGTTGTCTATTCCTACTCTTTCAGTTGTAACTGATCTTGATAATTTATTTAATGATGAAAACGGTGTATATGTTCATGTTGATGATGATACGCGTATAAATGGTGAATATTATGAGCAGCCTATTTCGCTTGAGCTGATAAATCCTGATGGCACTAAAGGCTTTCAGGTTGACTGTGGTGCTCGTATTCGTGGTGCATATAGTCGCCAGCTATCAAATCCTAAACATTCTTTACACTTATATTTCCGCAGTAAATATGGCGATCCGAAATTGGAATATCCACTATTTGGCGATGAAGGTACTGACGAGTTCGATAAGATAGATCTTCGTACAAATGCTAATTTCGCCTGGCATGGTAACTGGCTGCCTCATTTGATCAGTGTATTCAGTACTTGCGTGCATGATGAATATTGCAGGTTGGTGCAGGGGATGTTAGGGCATCCATACACTCGTACCTGCTATTATCATTTATATCTCAATGGTCAGTATTGGGGACTATATGAAACTCAGGAAAGAGTGGATTATCGTTTTGCTGCCAGTTACCTACCTGGTTCCAAAGATGATTATGATGTTATGAAGGTTGATGCTCTTACTCGTTCAGTTGTAGCAACTGACGGCGATCTGAATACCTACCGCGAACTATATGATGCCGTTATTGATGGTATCGACCCACTTGAATATTATTCGCTGCAGGGTATAAATTCTGACGGTACACGCAACCCAGACTATAAGCGTCTTCTCGATGTGGATAATCTTATCGATTTTATGCTACTTACTTATTATGTCGCTAATACCGACGGCCCTGGCTCAAGATGGACCCGAACCAATAATTTCTATGCGATTATCAATCGTAATGATCCTGATGGATTCAAATGGCTTGCCCACGATAATGAACATACTCTTGGTGTCTGCGAAGCTGATGATTCACGTCGTGAAAATATGGTTACACCACTAACTACTGCCGGTGCGAATTTCAGTTATTTCAATCCGCAATGGCTGCATGAACAGCTCGCTAATCAGGTGCCGGAATATCGTCTCAGATTCGCTGACCGTGCTCATGAGCTGCTTTATAATGGCGGTATATTTACTGGTGACAAGACCTATGAGATAATGGACTCGCTAGCTAAGCAGATAAATACTGCTATGATCGCTGAATCTGCACGCTGGGGTGATGTTATTGGCGAATTTGCTAATAATCCATATACCTGGCAGACCTGGAATGAAGCGATGCAGTTTACCTATAACTGGATCTACGGAACAAGGACTGAGCTGTCAAATGGTACTTTGAATTACTATCAGAATTGGCCTATGTATCCACGTGAAGATCGTGTTATTGGACAGTTCCGTTCTATTAACTGGTATCCATCGTTTGACGCTCCTGAGTTTTCTCAGCATGGCGGAAATGTAGAGAGTAATTATTCGCTTTCTATATCAAACCCTGATGGGGTTGGTACAATATACTACACTACCGACGGTGCAGACCCTCGCCACTTGTCTTCTGAGGTGCAGGGCGTATCACTCTTTACCGAAGATTCCCTCAAATATGTATGTGTTCCAACCGAACAGCTGTCGATGGCTGGTGTAAAAGCTGAGACCTTCCTTGGCATAGGTGGTTTCTTGCTTGATTATCTGTATGCCAGTGAAAATTATCCTGATAATCCTTCGTATGTAGAGCTGTGGGATAAGATATCTATGCCGACAGTAGATCATGATAATACTTATGCTACGCGCACAAGAGCACTGCTGCATCCGCCAGTTTCTGGTGAGTATACTTTCTGGCTGATCTGTGATGATAACGGCAGCTTAAAGCTCAGTACTGACTCGACCCCGGAAAACGCATCTGAAATAGCTTATATTTATGGTGATAACACCTGGGGTGACCCTGGCAACTGGTATAAATTTGCCTTTCAGCAGTCAGAGCCGATCTACCTTGAAGCAGGGCAGGCTTATTATATCGAAGCATTGCAGAAGGAAAACTCCGGTGGCGATCATCTGCTGGTTGGTTGGTCTGGTCCAGATATTGCTGGCCCGGTCGTTATCGACTCGCAGTATTTTACTCTGCCTCCTGATGATACGCTTTGGGCTCAGCCATATTTTGATACTGCTGACTGGACTGTTGGTTATGGCCCGGTTGCCTATGAAAACAGCCCTAACAATGAGATTAATTATACCAGCTATGTTACTGCTGGTATCGACGTTAAATCTGAAATGTTTGGTAAACTTACCAGCTGTTATATCCGTATTCCATTTACTTATTCTGCGTCTCAGGTTTCAAGCCTGATACTCAATATGCGTTATGATGATGGTTGTATAGTCTATCTAAATGGTGTTGAGGTGTATCGAGATAATCTTGATGGCACAGAGCCGATATGGAGCTCTCAGGCATTTGATTTCCGCGATGATGCTTTTGCTGTTGTAATGAAAGCGATTGACATTAGCGAGTATGTCGACTTGCTTAGAGTTGGTGATAATGTTCTGGCTATTCACGGCCTTAACGATCAGCCAACCTCTAGCGATTTCCTTATCTCTGCTGAGCTTACTGCTTATGCAACTGGAAATTCCGAGCCGTCACCAACATCTGTTGAGTATACCGGTCCGGTTACGCTTGATAAGAGCCAGGAGGTTAAGGCTCGTATCTTTACTGGTAGCCAATGGTCTGCATTGACTAGTGCTGACTTTAGTGTTGGCCCCGTAGCAGATTCCTTGAGAGTTACTGAACTTATGTACCATCCGGCTGACCCGAACTATGAGTTTATCGAGCTTCAGAATATTGGTACTGAACCTATAAATCTCAATAAAGTTGAGCTGACCAAGGGTGTTAACCATCTCTTTGGCGATGTGACACTACCTGCTGGTGAGTTTGTGGTCCTGGTTCCAGATAAAGCAATGTTTGAGGCATATTATACCGATCTGTCACCATCTTGTATTGTTGAGCAGTGGGATTCAGGAACCCTTGACAACAATAGTGAAATGGTTCGTGTTAAAGATGCTACAGGCAACATCATTCAGGAATTTGAATATAAAGACTGGTATTCTCAGACTGACGGCGATGGTTTCTCGCTGGTTATACTGAACGCATATGATAATGTCCTTACAAATTGGAATTTGAAGGATTCTTGGACAGTTAGTACTTCACCTGACGGCACACCCGGCGAGTATGAGCAGGTACTTGCTGCGAATAGTATTGTAATAAATGAGATATTAGCTCATTCACACAATGATCTGCCTGATTGGGTTGAACTCTATAATACAACAGATCGCAATATAAATATCGGTGGCTGGTATTTAAGTGATTCCGCTGAAAACCTTCAGAAGTATCAGATCCCGTCTGTTACTATACCAGCCTATGGCTATGCTGTATTCAGTGAAGATACTGATTTCGGCGAGTTTTTCCGTTTGAGTGAAAATGGTGAAAAGCTCTATCTTAGCTCTGCGGTTGGCGGTATTCTTACCGGCTATCAGGAATCTGAAGATTTTGGCGCATCTAACACAGGTGTGCCGTTTGGCCGCTATCAGAAATCAGATGGCAGCTATAATTTTGTCTCAATGAGTGAACCAACTCCGGGAGCGGCAAATGCATACCCTCTGGTTGGCCCTCTGGTTATTACTGAGATTATGTATAATCCAATGGAAGATGGTGATGCTGAATATATCGAGATTCAGAATACATCTGATTATGCGGTAAATCTCTGGTATGATGATAATGTAAATTCTGAACAGATCCCTTGGCGTCTGATTGATGAAGATGGAATATTAATTGAGTTCCCAATAGGAGTGACTTTATTAGCTGGCGAAAAACTGCTGGTTGTTAAAGATCAGGAAGATTTTGAAACTGTATTTGGTACTGTACCAGATGGTGTTCAGTATTATCAGTGGACTTCCGGTAAGCTTTCCAATGGCGGCGAAAAGATCGAGCTGCAAATGCCCGGCGATACTGATGGCATAGAGAGGTTCTTTATCCGCGTCGACCGTGTTAATTACGACGATGAAGATGGTTGGCCGCTAACTCCAGATGCTCAGGGTGATTCGCTGCATCGTATCGCACTTGACGATTACGGCAATGACTATATAAACTGGTCTGCCGCCGCACCGTCACCTGGTATATAAAATTGATTTTATGCAGTTGGTTTCAGGGTTATTTATTAATAACTCAAACAGACCTATAATTTCAGTTTGAGTATTGCAATTGACTATTCGCAATGAATTTAGAATGTTGTAGTTAGTTTTGAGGGCTGTCAGTTCAGCTAATTACTAAATCCTAAATTCTCTCAAGCTGACCTATGGTCAGTTTGAGTTAATAATTACCCTGAAACCAATTGCTTTATCTTTAAGGTCTGGATTAGCTGAACTCCGGTATGTAGAATTGCATTTTTCAGCTGGACTCTGCCAGCAACCGCCTCTGATAACTTTCTGTATAACAATATCAGGCCCCTTAGGGTCAACAATATCTACCGTTGGCCATGGTTTCTCAGAATACCAGTCACTGCACCATTCCCACACATTTCCATAAATATCATACAGGCCAAATAGATTAGACTTCTTCCTACCTGTTACTTGTGGGCATAGTGAATAGTAATTATTATACCAGCAATATTCTGATAGTAATTCCAATTCATTACCGAAAAAATAATTCTGATCCTGTTGTTCGCCTTTTGAAGCTATTTCCCACTGGATTTCAGTTGGCAGAGTATATTCTACGCCGTCAAACTCGCTTAGCCATTTGCAAAACTCTAAAGCTTCGTAATAACTGACCATGCTTATTGGTTTACCGCTATTATTAGTGAAATAGTCGTCTGATAGGTGGAAGCAATTGTACTCGTCCAGTTCAAACGGCAGTGATTCCTCTTCAAAATCGTTAAATCGTACCTCGTCAGCCAGTATGGTTTTAGTGCTGTTGAGGTAGTCAATGTATTGCCCGACAGTAATTTCTTTTTCGCTCATCCAGAACCCGCTGGAAAGCGAAAGTGTGATCTCAATATCCTCTGGCATCATGCCGGAAGTGTCTCGAACGGTCTTATTTGTACTGCCGGCCGGTACCCAGCAGCACTTAACGCCAGATGGCAGGGTTTTAGATATCTCCAAACCGTTATTATATAGCGATATTATGGTTTTTCTGTCTATCTTTCCAATATTATCGAGTAGATAGCATTTTTGCGTTAGAGGGTCAGGTGTAAGTAGCTTTTTGCAATTAGCAATCGCTGCTTCATCACCGGGGAAATATTCCAGCCTCTGGGCCATATCTTTGATCAGCAGCTCAGGCGGCATTTTTGATACACTGCCACTTTCCTCACTGCATAGGCCTGCGTTAGCCAGAAATGTCAGCAATAATGAGAAAAAGTATTTTCTTGTAGTGTTTTTATTAATAGTATTTCCCTCGTAATTATCTGAGCTTATTTAAATTTTGCTGTCGATAATGATCATTTCCATTTGTGATTATATTTCATAATTTACCTAAATCAAGTTATATCATCGAAATAAATCATTTTTGTTTTAGTTGATTAGCGAACCGTGTCGAATATAATTGAGTACAGATATGAGCAAAACAATATTCAGAATTTGATAAATGGTATATGATTTGCTATGTATAATATAGTGTGATTTTGAATGTAAATTACTATAAAACATACAATTAAGACTATTATGGCTGAAAAGAAGATAAAAAAGACAACAAAAAAGAAAGCTAAACCTGCTGATAAGTCAGCTTCAACCGATATTGATCAGGTAGAATCTGCCATAGAGGCAGAGGCATCAAAATCTGAAAATATTGATAGCAAAGAAAATCAGGAAAAAAACAGATCGTTTGATATTTTTGATATGACCTGCCAGGTTAATACTTCTGATTCTGATATTGAAGATGTAGACCTTAATTCTAATCTGATCGAAACCAAGGGTAGCGTCAAAATAGTCAGCCAGAAAGATACTCAGGGCGGCTCATCGAAAAAAAACAATGAAAATGACCGCAACAGCGATGATTACGATGATGAAGATGATATACACAGGTATATTATTCCTTCCCGTATTGGTGTCATGGCTCTACGCAATATTGTCCTTTTCCCTGGTATTGTAGTACCACTGGGGGTAGGGCGTCCGCAGAGTCAGGCCCTGCTCAAAGATCTCGATTTCCAAAACGAGACAGATAAGGTTTTTGCTGTCGTTACCCAGATCGATCAGAACGTTGACAATCCTGAATTTGAAGATGTCTATGCTGTTGGTACTATTGTTGCGGTATTGAAAACAATAAATATGCCCGATGGTAACAAGACAGTAGTAGTTCACGGCCTGATGCGATTTAAGGTTAAGCGTTGGATTACCAATGAGCCGTATTTGCAGGCTGATATTGAGCCGTTGCCGCCTAAGAAGAATCAAAAGAGCATTGAGCTGGAAGCCCAGATCAATAGCATAAATAATATGGCAGAACGAATAATCCAGCTTTCTCCAAATATACCGGAGGAAGTTCAGGTCATTATGCAGAATATTGAAGATCCGGGCCCGCTGGCTGATTTTCTGGCTGGTAATATCCACTTCTCTCAGGAAGAGAAGCAGGGTGTATTAGAAGCTATCGACGTTAAAGAGAGACTAAGCAAGCTGTCTGTTGCTATGGCAAACCAGCTCGAAATGCTCGAATTGAGCGAAAAGATACAGAGCAAGGTTCATCAGGCTATCGATAAAAATCAGCGTGAATATTACCTCCATGAACAGCTAAAGGCTATTCAGAAGGAGCTCGGCCAGGATGACGGCAATTCCTCTGAGGTTAGAGAACTCGAAGAGAATATTGCTAAGGCTTGTATGCCTGAGGAGATTGAAGCTGAAGCCCTGCGTGAGTTGCAGCGTCTTCGTCAGATTCCCGTTATGAGCCCAGAATTCAGTGTTCTGAGTAATTATCTTGAATGGCTCTGCGAGCTGCCTTGGTCTGAGAGTACTGAAGATATTCTTAATATCCCACGAGCTCGCCGTGTGCTTAATGCCGACCACTTTGGCTTACTCAAAGTTAAAAAGCGTATTCTGGAATTCCTGGCTGTTCGCAAGCTTAACCCGGAAGGTAGAAGTCCGATCTTGTGTTTTGCCGGCCCTCCTGGTGTTGGTAAAACATCACTTGGCCAGAGTATTGCCCGCAGTATGGGACGGAAATTCATTCGTATGTCGCTCGGCGGCATAAGAGATGAAGCTGATATTCGTGGCCATCGTCGTACGTATATCGGTTCATTGCCCGGCCGTATTATTCAGGAGATCCGTAAATGCGGTAGTAATAACCCGGTATTTATGCTTGATGAACTTGATAAGATAGGTGCTGATTTTCGCGGTGATCCGGCTTCTGCTTTGCTTGAAGTGCTCGATCCGCAGCAGAACAATACCTTTACAGACCATTATATAGATCAGCCATTTGATCTTTCCAGGGTTATGTTTATTGGTACTGCAAACTATATGGAAGCTGTGCCTCATGCTCTTAAAGATAGGCTTGAAGTTATCAATATCCCGGGCTACACTGCCAAGGAAAAACTAAATATCGCGAAAAAATATCTGGTTCCTCGTCAGATGAAGGAAAACGGCCTTACTGCCAAAACTTTCACCTTGAAAGAAGAGTCGCTGGCTAAGCTTATTGATAAATATACACGTGAAGCTGGTGTGCGTAATCTTGAACGTGAAATTGCAACTGTTTGTCGTTCTGTTGCTGCTGAAATTGCCGAGAGTAAGAGAAAGTCGGCTACCATTTCCGTCCGAAATATTACTGATATTCTCGGCCCGGAAAGATACGAGTCGGAGATCGCTCTTCGTACCAGTACTCCCGGTGTTTGTACTGGCTTGGCCTATACTCCTGTAGGCGGTGAAATATTGTTCATCGAGTCTACTTTGCTCCCTGGGCGTGGTCAGCTTATTCTTACCGGACAGCTTGGTGACGTTATGAAGGAATCTGCCAGAACTGCCCTGAGCGTATTAAAGAGTATGGCTCTCGATACTAAAGTTCGTAAAACCAGACCTTTCGCTCAGCTCAAAGAGGTTCTTAGCGATATAGAATCGATGGATAAGCGTGATATTCATATTCACGTTCCAGCTGGTGCTGTGCCTAAAGATGGCCCGTCTGCCGGTCTGGCGATGTTTACTTCGATTGCTTCGCTGCTAACTGGTATTCCTGTTCGCAGTGATATTGCTATGACTGGCGAAATAACTTTGCGTGGGCTGGCTATGCCTATTGGCGGGCTAAAGGAAAAACTTCTTGCCGCTGTGGAGGCTGGTATCAAAACGGTTATTCTGCCGATACGCAATAAGAAAGATCTTGCAGAAGTTCCAAAGGAAGTTACCAGGGGGCTAAACTTCAAGTTTGTTAAAAATGCAGATGAAGTATTAAAATATGCTTTAGATCTGTAGTCGTTTCTAGTTGATTTCCTGCTGACTACAGTTCAGATAAATATAAAAATAAAGGCCGCAGTAATCATTTAACTGCGGCCTTTATATATTATTGCTTAGCTGGTGTCGAATTATATAGCGTCGCTGCCTTCTTCGCCAGTTCTTATACGGATACATTTTTCCAGACTGGTGACAAATATCTTACCGTCACCAATAGTACCGTTTTCACCATGACGGGCAACTGTCAATATTGCATCGATTGTTGTGTCGACGAATTCGTCATTACAGGCGATATCGATCCTGACCTTATTGATCAGGTCGGGGGCAACTACCTGACCACGGTACAGATCTGTCTGATCTGCTCTGCCTCGACCGCTGCAGCGGCTTACAGTTATTCTGGTGATCTCTGCCTTGATCAGGCTTTCGCGAACCTCGTCAAGCTTATCCGGTTGAATAATTGCTGTTATTAACTTCATCTTATATCCTTATATTCTTTATAAATGCTTCTGCATTGCAGCTGCATAGTATATATTATCTATTGTTTTACAAATATGTTCCGAATTCAAATCAGTTCAGGTTCAGAATGCCATAGCCGTGTTCGCCGTGTAATGCATAGTCCATACCGGCCATTTCGTCCTGCTCGTTCATTCTGAAGCCAACAGTTTTCTGTACCAGGATACATATGATCAGAGTACCGACAGCTGCAAGTGCAATCGTTACTCCCATCCCTTTAAGCTGAACCATGAACTGGTCCATAGCTGTCCATGTGCCGCTTTCTGTTGCTGCCGCAGCACTTGTCATCCAGCTGTCACGAATAAAGAATGAGAGCAGCAGGACACCAAGCCCGCTGCCAACACCATGAATACCGAAGCAGTCAAGACTATCGTCATAGCCAAGTTTGTTCTTTAATATCAATGCCATATAGCACACTACAGATGAACATGCACCAAGTATCAGGGCACCTGATGGCTGTACAACTGCTGCTGCCGGTGTAATTACTACCAGACCGGCGAGTATGCCTGATACAAAACCAAGAGAAGTAGCCTTCTTAAGCATAATTGCTTCTATTATCAGCCAGGTCAAAGCACCGCTTGCCGCTGAAACCTGTGTCATTGTCAATGCTCTTGCTGTTTCAAGATTACTTGAAAGTGTAGAACCAGAGTTGAATCCGAACCAGCCTACCCATAGTAATCCAGCACCCATCATGGTCATAACCAGATTGTTCGGATGCATAGCTGTTTTTGGATAGCCGCGTCTCGCTCCTAAGAATAAAGCGACAACTAAAGCGCTTACACCAGCGGAAACGTGAATTACCAGACCGCCGGCAAGGTCGATCACGCCGTTTGCTCCGGCATTGAACAGCCAGCCGTCAGATGCCCATACCCAATGGCATAGAGGGCAGTAAATAACAGTGAACCATAGAGCGATAAAAATACAGTATCCACGGAAATATACTCGTTCTGCAAGTGCACCTGCGATCAAAGCGGGTGTGATTATCGCAAATTTACCCTGAAACATCGCTATAACATATTCCGGCACATGACTGGCCTTGTCGATAGCGTTATCCATTCCCTGAAAGAGGAACATATCCCAATCCCAGCCAATAAAACCGCCCCAATGGTTTGTGCCAAAAGTTGCAGCATAGCCGTAAACTGTCCAAAGTACACCGATAATTGCAATTGAGACAAAACTGTGCATCATCGTACCCAGTACATTTTTTGTCCTTACAAGTCCGCCATAAAACATTGCCAGTCCAGGCACCATCAAGAGTACCAGGGCGGTGGATGTCAGCATCCATGCTGTTGTTCCTGTGTCAATCGCTATACTGCCATCATGTTCTGCGAATACCGCTCCCGGCATCGCCATTAATGCCAGTATCCCAGCTACTGCCAGTTTGGACAGTTTTGTCATAATCATCTCCTGTTTACAAATGCACTATTTATAATAACTAACATAAACGTGACAGATTTGTCGCGGGGATTCTCCATACGGTGTTACACAAATGGAAAAAATAATAAGGATATAATATCCACCCTCACTATACAATTCTGTTCCTTAACAGTCGCCTATTTAACAAATAATGTGCCATATTTGTAAGCAAGCCGTGAAATAATTGTGACAAGTGAAATATATGTAGGTGTGTAGATAGTTAGTCTGCGGAGTTGAGTATTAATATAAAGTTAATAATTCTCGATAGATATGACTCTGACATGCATGTGCGCATAATCAACATCGCAGTTAATTACAATAATTTCGGAAGTGAAAAAAAATTCCACTTACAAATCATATAGTGAAATAATTGTAACAATAAAGCGACAAAAAGGTATCGATTTGCTCAAAAACTACAAAACAGTAGCAGTTCTGGTGCTTATATTAAACTAGTGTTCTATGGAATTCCTATTTGTACGGTTTAAGTCTCTGTACGTCTAATTTACTAGTTTTTATATTATTATGTTTTAATATATGTTATAAAAGCTCCTGTCGCTGATATTATATCAAACGACAGGAGTTCAAATTTCTTAATGATTCTAGATAGTCTGAACTGACAGTGTCGGCTTATATCGCCTCGCCGCCAGTTTCGCCTGTGCGGATACGGATGCATCTTTCCAGTTCCGTAACGAATATCTTACCGTCACCGATCTTACCTTCATCGCCGTGTTTTGCGGCTTTTAGTATAGCGTTGATCGCTGTATCGACAAATTCTTCATTACAGGCAATGTCTAGCCTTATTTTATTTATCAGGTCAGGTGCAACTACCTGCCCGCGGTATAGGTCGGTCTGGTCGGCTCTGCCACGACCGCTGCAACGGCTTACGGTAATTCTTGTGATCTCAGCCTTGATCAGGCTTTCGCGAACTTCGTCCAGTTTATCTGGCTGTATAATAGCTGTTACTAGTTTCATTTTATATCCTTATTTATTTTATAATGCTTCTGTTATACAGTCTGCATTTATATATCAATAATAGTGGTAATTCCGAAATCTGAATTAGTTCATATTCAGCATACCGTAACCCTGTTCGCCATGCAGGCTGTGGTCCATACCGGCCATCTCGTTTGATGCACCCATTTTCAGACCAACTGTTTTATCCACCAGGATAGTCAGTATAATTGTAACTACACCAGCATATACACAGCTAACGATTACGCCTTCCAGCTGGTAGTAGAACTGTTTGCCTACACCATATTCTGGCACAACTCTCAGGAAGAATGTCAGTAGCAGAGCACCAACGATACCAGCTACGCCATGAATACCAAAAACGTCTAGCGAGTCATCATAGCCAAGTTTGGCTTTCATTATTAGTGCCAGATAGCATACTACTGCAGCTACCGCACCCAGAAC
The DNA here is from genome assembly GCA_963667715.1 of Sedimentisphaerales bacterium. Classification (GTDB taxonomy): domain Bacteria; phylum Planctomycetota; class Phycisphaerae; order Sedimentisphaerales; family SM23-30; genus JAFGDI01. The sequence continues at coordinate 2,106,740 of OY763926.1, forward strand.
GATTGAGCCAGGGACCATTACATCGCCCGCAGCTGGTGTGATCGCAACCAGACCAGCCAACATACCGGATACAAAACCAAGTGATGTAGCTTTACCATGATGGAACGCTTCGATCAGCATCCAGACTACCGCACCTGTTGCTGCTGCAACCTGTGTTACTGCCAGAGCCTGACCTGTAAGTAGTCCGCTTGATTCAGAACTGCCCGCATTAAATCCAAACCAGCCTACCCATAGTAAACCAGCCCCCATAAGGGTCATAACCAGGTTGTTAGGGTGCATAGCTGTTTCTGGATATCCGCGACGAGCTCCCAGGTAAATAGCCATGATCAAACCAGATACACCAGCAGATATATGAATTACTGTACCACCGGCAAAGTCCTTGGCAAAGCCAGTCATGAAGCCGCCGCCCCAAACCCAGTGTGCTAGTGGATTGTAGATCAGAAGTGACCATAGTGCGATAAATATGCAGTAGCCGCGGAACTTAACACGTTCGGCAAAAGCACCAGCGATAAGAGCAGGGGTGATAATAGCGAATTTACCTTGGAACATTGCAAATACGATTTCTGGAATACCAGAAGGGCGAATATCGCCATCGCAGCCTTTTAACATGAATTTGCTCCAGTCCCAGCCGCACCAGCCGTGACTTTCGCCAAATGTCATAGCATATCCGCAAATAGCCCACATTACACCTATGATAGCCATAGCTGAAAAGCTGTGCATCATTGTGCCAATTACGTTCTTTGTGCGAACCAGACCGCCGTAAAACATTGCCAGCCCCGGGGTCATTAGTAATACCAGCGATGTGGATGTCAGCATCCATGCTGTTGTGCCTGTATCGATTACCGCTTCTGTTGAGCCGTCATCGGCCAGTGCTAAACCAGGTATTACCAACATTATGGCAAATGTCAAAAGTGCCAAACCAGTGATTTTTTTCATTACCAACTCCTGTACTACTTAATCCTTTAACAATTTATCACATCTTCTATAGAACTGGATTTAATATCCCCGTTTTGTCAGAATATTCAACCTGACATTTTCATGTTCTATTTGAGCATCTCATTATACAAAGGCTGTGCCAGAATTATTCTAATTACAGTCAAACTGCTATTTTTGTGTCGAGTTTTAATAGCATTTATACCTATTTCGAATCGTATTGATTAGTGTATCCCTTAAAAAATAGTTAAAAATAGCATTTTTCGGACTATTCGTATATGCACCAGGAAAATGGTAAAAAAATATTATTCCGAAATAATTGTAATCACATATTCTTCAATTGTGAAATAAATGTAACGATAAAGTGACTATAATGTCTCGCTGGTAACGAGAACTACATTAATGTATACAAAAGTGGCATTGTTTCATAACAGTTACTTTTGTAGTGACATGTCACACTTTTGCTTTGTGCTGGTTTGGGTGCGTCTAATTGATCGTGAAAAATGATAAGCATTTTGACTTGAAGTTTACTTGTGTAATTTGGTTCTTATCTCTGAAATTGTTTTGGTGCGTCCATCTATCTGTATCATGTATGGGAAAATGTTCTTTTTACAAGAGTTAAGTAAAAAATGATTATCTTTTTTAAATTTTAGGGTTGCATTTTTTTCGATTCTCTTTATTATATCTAATCTTCAAATTGCTTGAGGCGAGGGGCTTGCAAGCAATTGGCTGTCTAAGCATTTGGCAGCCATGGAGAAAAAGAGAAGCAGCTATTTTCCCCACGGGGAAGTGGGGGTGTAACTCAATCGGTAGAGTAACGGCCTTTTAAGCCGTGAGTTCTGGGTTCGAGTCCCAGCACCCTCATTTAGCAACAAAAAAGCCTTAAGATTAAATTGATCTTAAGGCTTTTTTTGTGTTTATAACTTATTCTGTTTTGGATTTGTCTGGATTTAATTCCCTAGTGTCACTCTTTCATATTCCATTGTTTCAGTGTCGAGTATTACCAGCTTGCTTTTGCCTGTTACCCAGTCAGTACTCTCTCCCGGGTTAATTACCAGGGTTTTACCTATTTTGCGAATATCCTGCTGATGCGTATGGCCATAGACTACCAGGTCAAACTCCTGACAGGCGATTATCTGGTCTATATCGCTGGGGACGTGTGTCATATATACTTTTAAGCCGGCAATCTCACCCTTATAGCAATATTCGTGTATTTCGCCACCGATAGTGTCAAAAGCCTTCTTGAGAGCCAGCTTTTCGCCGTCATTATTGCCATAAACCGCTATTATCTGATCGCAGTTAAGGTCTATGAACGCCCTGGCTGTAAATGGCGATACGATATCTCCGGCATGGAGTACCATATCTACTTCCTTGTCGTTCAGCGTGTCAATCGCTGCAAGAACACAGCGATGATGGTCGTGGGTGTCACTTATAATTCCAAGTTTCATTTCTCTGGCTCCAAGGTGGTGGGCTAGTGCTTACTTTTTAACTTTCTCTAGCATAATATAGCATGTTATGGGGCTGGAATACAAGGATTCTGTTAATAATCCGTTAATCTATATATTTTTTGCTGTTGCAAATACTCTTTTACCTAATATTGACCCGAAATCATCTTTAGATAATGTCGGTGCAACATGGGCCGGGTTAAAATATACTCCAAGCCAGGGGCTGTTTAGCTCATCGATCAGCTCCCGAAGCTCTATTGGCGATATAAGTATTTTGCCGGCAGGATTTTCCAATATGAGCCATAGCGAGTATTTATTTAACTCTTCTTTAAGTTTTTCCAATGCCATGAAAAGATTATTTAATGATTTCTCATAGCCTGGCAGTGCTTCGGCTAATTCTGGATATTCCAGATCGCCCCGTACCAGTATAGCTATTGATCTGTGTGGTGCGGCTTTGGTATGCCTTTTTTCGTCTACTGCTCGGTATCGAGTCTCTAGTACTGACGCCTGTGCCAGGGTCTCAGCTATCTTCTGGAGAGCTTCTTCGCTATTATCGCTTGCCAGCGTGTAAATACTTACCCCGCAATCAATTATTTCTATTTGCTCGTTGCCAGGGTTGTCTATCTGGTCTTGAAGCTGTTCTCGTGTATATATTATCATTTCTGTCCTGTTGTCATCCAATCTGTAATTGACCTGAACCTCTTTATTGCCTACAATAACATAAATATATTGTAATTGAATAATATAGCATAAGTAAAGAAGATTAAACTCACCTGCTTGCTTACCTGTCTTCAGACAGAGTTTGAAGGTGTTAAGATAAATTGAATATACCTATAGGTTTCCTTATATATGTCTAAAATAAATATACTGCCTCAGAATCTTGTTAATAAGATCGCTGCTGGTGAAGTTGTGGAAAGACCGGCCAGTGTTGTTAAAGAGCTTATGGAAAATGCTCTTGATGCTGGTGCGATGCGCATTGATGTTACTATTGAAGATGGCGGCAGAAAACTTATACAGGTTCAGGATGACGGCATTGGTATGGATGCCGAAGACCTTAAACGCTGTGTCGTTCCGCATGCCACTAGTAAGCTCTCCTCTGAAGATGATCTGTTCAATATTAGCACCATGGGCTTTCGTGGCGAAGCTATCGCTAGTATTGCCTCTATCAGCCAGATGACTATTATCAGTCGTCCCCGAGGTGATATTGAGGGCAATAAGCTTATGATCGAGGGTGGCGATATATTGGAAAATAGCCCCGCTTCTGCACCTGAAGGTACTACTTTCTCAATCCGAAATTTGTTTTATAATACTCCTGCCCGCAGGAAGTTCATGAAAACTGCCAATACCGAGATGAACCATATCTCAGAGCAGTTCACACGCATTGCCCTGGCTAATGAAGCGGTTCATTTTACCCTTACCCATAATGGCAGGAAGCTAAAAGAACTGCACGGCTCGCAGGGTTTGCGTGAGCGTATTGGCTCTCTTTTTAGTTCCGAGCTGTCTGACGATTTACTCTCAATTGCTCGTGACGACCGTGGTGTTACTATCTCCGGCATGATCGGTAGGCCGCAGCAGGGACGATCAGGCACGCAATGGCAGTATGTATTTGTTAACGGCAGGTATATCCGTGATAAATTCATTAGCCATGCTGTCCGTGAAGGCTATCGAAGTATGATCGAGATCAACCGCCAGCCGGTGGTTTTCCTTTTTATAAATGTTGCACCTGATCAGGTAGATGTAAATGTTCACCCGACCAAGATCGAAGTTCGTTTTGCTGACTCCAACTGTATACACAGTCAGGTTCTTGCCGCTATTCGCGACAGGCTGCTGGGCGGGAATATGGCAGTAGATATCAAAGCATCTTCACTTTCCAAGCCAGATTCTGCCTCTGATAGTTCAACGCAGAATGCTGACGATTCGCAGGTCACACCAGACGCTACTTCATCTGACAATGACGATCAATCATCTGACACGAAAAAAGAAGATACTCGCAAAGCTCTGCTCGACTTTTTTAATACCCGTTCTGCATCTCAAGGTCAAAATCAGCAGCAGATGGATTTTCGCTCTACGGGGTCAACTTTTAATTCTACTGCTTCTGTATCAGGAGCAACTTCCGAAAATGTTTCGCGGCCTGTAGCAAGCGCCTCAGCTTATGAGGTATCAGTGTCGGCAGAAACGAATGTTCAGCCGCCACAGCCTATAGATGCTGAAAATTACGAATCTTCATTTTCTGATCTGCCACAGGCATTTCTGCAGATACATAATTCTTTTATTATTCAGCAGACGGAAGATGGTATCGAGATAACCGATCAACACGCACTGCACGAGCGGATGATGTACGAAATACTCACGGAGCGTTTCCTGGGCGGTAATATGCCTTCTCAGCGGCTGCTTATACCTGAGGTTGTTGATGTTACTCCTGCCCAGCTGGCTGTAATTGAGGCAAATGAGGATACTTTAAAACATCTTGGTATTGAGCTGGAACAGTTTGGCCCCGGCTCTGTTGGTATACAATCGTTTCCACAGATCATGGAAAAAGCCAACCCAGCTGAAGTGGTTATCGATATGCTCGATAAGCTTGCCGAAAACTCTGGAAAGCTTAGCAGGGAAGAGCTCATGCACAGTATTCTCGATATGATGGCTTGTAAAGCAGCTGTTAAGGCTGGTGATAAGCTGACTGATGCAGAGATATCTGAGTTGCTCCGTCAAAAGCCAAAGTTCCAACGCAGCAGCAATTGTCCCCATGGCCGTCCCACCACAATAAGCATATCCCTTAATGAACTGAGAAAAATGTTCCGCAGGACTTAACTTTGGCAATATATAGTTTTCTATAATATGCCTGTTATTTTCACTTAAAGTTTTACACTCCTTGCGGTATAATATCGATCTATGGCTATTATTGTTGGAATTGATGAAGCTGGTTACGGACCGTTGCTGGGGCCGCTTGTGGTCTCTTCGGCTTGTTTTTCTGTGCCAGATAGTAAGCTCTCAGGTTCTCTTTGGGAGCTACTTGATGCTGGTGTTTGCCTGACCAAAAAATCCAGCAAAGGCCGCGTTATAATAAATGATAGTAAAAAGCTTCATCATACTGCGGGTGATTATTCACTTCTTGCTCGTAGCGTACTTGCTTGTCGCTCTGCCTCAGCTGAAAATGCCGCTGAAATGTTTTTTCCGGAAACTGTTCGCGACTTCCTTACCTCGGTTGGTTTTAACCAGTACGATATGTTCAATGATTATCCCTGGTATTACGACCTCCTCGATACAGCTTTGGAATATGATCGTGCCGATACAGCCATTGCCGGCAGCGGGCTCTGGCGTGCTATGAAAAAGTGTGATGTTGCTCTGAAATATCTGCTGACTACTCCTATGGACGTCGGTAGTTATAATGATTCCGTTTCACTGACTGGCAATAAAGCAGTAGTCCTTTTTAACCTGGCTTGTCGTCACATATTCCATGCCTGGGAAAATCACTCCCATGATAAGCTTAATGTTGTAGTAGATAAGCAGGGCGGTCGGGCAAATTACCGGGACAAGCTCCAGAAGCTCTTCCCTTATGCCAAGCTTAATGAGATTAAACAAACTCCGCAGATCAGCAGTTATCATATGTTTGAGGGAAATCGCTCAATGAAGATACATTTCATTGCCAAGGGCGATCAGAAACAGCTCCCTGTTGCTCTTGCGTCTATGCTCAGTAAGCTTGTGCGTGAGATTATGGTCGAACACCTGAATCGCTATTTTGATACACTTGTACCAGGCATTAAACCTACCGCCGGCTACTACCAGGACGGTACTCGCTTCTTGCAGGATATAAAAAATGCTGGCCAATATCCGCCGCCGGCTCTTATACATCGTCTCATTCGTCAAAAGTAATATACGTTTATGAATTTGTTGTCAGTCGAACGTTTATAGCTATAATAGTCATATGTTGTGTATTTAACTTTATAACCTAACTTGACATTCTGAAAAACTATGCTTGATATCATTTATATTTTTATTGGTTTACTAATTGGCTCTGTTGCTGGCTGGCTTATCTTTCGTGCAAAATTATCTGCCGTTAAAATAGCAAGCGATGAAAAACTGCTGGCTTCTGAGACCCTTTCCGCTGAACGTCTTTCTGATAAGGAAAAACGTATTACCGAGCTTCAGTCTGAGGTTAATACGGTAAAGGCTGATATTTCAGCATTAAATGATCGTTTGAATCATGAGATCGAGCTTCGCAGCTCTGCCGAACGTACTGCCGCACATTTTACCGATCTGAAAAAACAGTATGATCAGTCGCAAAATGAACTATCGCAACTGAAAGCTGATATGGCTGAGCTTCAGGCCCGCGCCCAGGAAACAGCGAAAAATGCTGACGAAAAGATCAAGCTTATCCAGTCTGCTCGTCAGGAAATGACCGACTCCTTTAAGGCTCTATCTGCCGAAGCTCTTAAAAATAATAATCAGTCTTTTGTTGAGATTGCTGGCGATAAAATGATCAACCCGATGCGGGAAACCCTAACCAAGGTCGATACTCAGCTCCGTGAGCTGGAAAAAAATCGTACACAGGCATATGCAGGCTTATTTGAACAGGTGAAAAATCTCAGCGAAGGACAAAAACAGCTCAATAACGAGACCAGCTCGCTTGTCCAGGCCCTTCGTCGTCCGGAAGGCAGGGGGCGTTGGGGTGAAATGCAGCTCCAACGTGTTGCTGAACTGGCTGGTATGATGGAATATTGTGATTTTGTCACTCAGGACAGTGTACGCGACAGTGACGGCAAATTACAGCGACCTGATATGATCGTTAACTTACCCGGCGATAAGACTATTGTGGTCGACTCAAAAGTCTCGCTTAGTGCCTATCTGGAAGCACTTGAAACAACAGACCCAGAGAAAAAAGAACAGCTTATGCATAATCACGCCCGCCAGGTGCGCGAACATTTCAAGCAGTTAGGGCAGAAGTCATACTGGTCGAATTATAATGGCAGCCCTGAATTTGTCGTTCTATTTATCCCCGGTGAGGCTTTTTTCAGTGCAGCAATAGAACGTGACCCACAGCTTATCGAGTACGGCATAGACCGCAATGTCATTATTGCCACCCCAACCACTCTTATTGCTATGTTAAAAGCTGTCGCCTACGGCTGGAGACAGGAAAAGGTTGCTGACAATGCCAGAAAGATCAGTGAGCTGGGACAGGAGCTATACGAACGTATTTGTGTAATGTCGAGCCATTTTGAAAACCTGCGTAAGGGGCTGGAAAAAGCTGTTAGTTCTTATAATAGTACTATTGGAACATTTGAAAAACGTGTTCTGGTTAGCGCTCGAAGGTTTAATGAACTCGGCTTACCTTCAAAAAAGTCGCTTCCTGATGCTACGCAGCTAAATGTTATCCCCGGTCAGTTGACTATTGAGGAAGGGCCAACGTCACAAAACTAACAGGGCCCACCAAAGGCTTGTTTCCTTCGTTGGCCAAGATTATAAATATCCCTTGACATATACCCCTTTATCATGTCAAATTTACCCTTTTACAAGATAATATACAATATTGATCAGGTATATCGCTAAGAGACCCACGCTTATACAACAGCTACGTTCGTTGTATGTTTGCCTGGCTTGCCTTTTATATTATTAGGCGATCTCTTGATATCCCTTTAACAACTAAAATTTATGGAGTTTTTTGCTGCTTATGGATGAAAAGCATATTTTGAGGATTGTAAAAGACACCGGCTTGAATGCTAAAGGTGTTATGGCTGTTGCGGGACTGCTGGCTGAAGGTGCTACTATTCCGTTTATTGCTCGTTATCGAAAGGAAGCTACTGGATCTCTGGATGAAGTTCAGGTGCAGACTATTCGTGACATGCTTAACCAGCTTGCCGAACTTGATAAACGCCGGGAATCTATCCTCGAATCCATTGCTTCTCAGGGCAAGCTCTCCGATGAGCTAAAGGCCAAGATCGAGGCCGCTGAGGTCATGAGTGTTCTTGAGGATATTTATCTTCCTTATAAGCCAAAACGTCGCACTCGTGCTACTATCGCCCGTGAAAAGGGCCTCGAGCCGCTCGCTACGCTTATCTGGGCACAAGAGCCATGTGATCTAAACACTGAAGCAGCTAAGTACGTTAATGAAGAAGAGGGTGATAAAGCTGTTCCAGACACTGTTGCCGCTCTTGCTGGTGCTCGTGATATTATTGCCGAAATGATCAGTGAAGATCAGCCGGCCCGTGAAAAGATGCGTGAACTATATCACAAAATGGGTGAGTTTGTTTCCAAGGTCGCCTCTGGCAAAGATGAAGAGCCAGACGCCGCCAAGTATAAAGACTACTTTGAATGGACTGAGCCTGCTATGTCGGCTCCATCCCATAGAGTTCTTGCTATGCGTCGTGGTGCTAATGAGAAAATGCTCTCATTGAGAATTTCTGTCCCAGATGAATATGCCCTGAACCTGCTTGAACAGCTTTTCGTTACATCAGATAATGAATGTTCTGTTCAGGTCAAGCTTGCTATCGCAGATTCTTTCAAACGTCTGCTTTCGCTTTCTATGGAAACTGAAATTCGTCTTGAAACCAAAAAAATGGCAGACGAGGTTGCCATCAAGGTTTTTGCTGATAATCTCAGACAGCTGCTTATGGCCGCTCCGCTCGGTCAGATGGCGGTTATGGCTCTTGACCCCGGTTTCCGTACCGGTTGCAAGCTGGTTTGTCTGGACGCTCAGGGTAAGCTGCTCCATAATGAAGCTATCTATCCGCACAATGGTGCCGCTCAGGCTGCCGCTGCTGCTGATTCAGTTATCGCTCTCTGTCAGAAATATGCTATCAAGGCTATTGCTATTGGTAATGGTACCGCTGGCCGTGAAACTGAGGATTTTGTAAGAAAACTGAACATTTCCGGCGTTACTGTGGTTATGGTAAATGAGTCTGGTGCTTCTGTATATTCTGCCTCTGAAGCTGCTCGTGAAGAATTCTCAGATTATGACCTGACAGTTCGTGGTGCCGTTTCTATTGGCCGTCGCCTTATGGACCCGCTTGCCGAGCTTGTAAAGATCGACCCTAAGAGTATTGGTGTTGGTCAGTATCAGCATGACGTTGACCAGAACCAGCTAAAATCATCTCTCGACGATACTGTAGAGAGCTGTGTGAATAGTGTCGGTGTTGAGGTAAATACCGCCAGTAAGCAGCTCTTAACTTATGTTTCAGGTCTTAGCAGTCGTCTTGCTAGTGCAATCTTTAATTATCGTCAGGAACATGGTCCTTTTGCCTGTCGCAAGGACATATTAAACGTTACTGGTATGGGTGCCAAGACCTTTGAACAGGCCGCCGGCTTCCTGCGTATTCGTGGTGCTGGCAATCCGCTGGACTCTAGTGCTGTTCACCCCGAAAGTTATGCTATTGTTGACCAGATGGTATCCGATTTAGGCTGTTCTGTTACTGACCTTATGAATGATCCTCAGCTGCGTGAAAAAGTAGAATTGAAAAAGTATGTTACTGACTCTGTTGGTATGCCTACTCTTAACGATATTATGTCTGAGCTTAGCAAGCCAGGTCGTGACCCTCGTGAAAAGTTCGAGATCTTCCAGTTTGCCGAGGGTATTAACGATATGAAACAACTGAGCGAAGGAATGGTACTTCCTGGCATTGTAACTAACATTACTGCTTTCGGTTGTTTTGTTGATGTTGGTGTTCATCAGGACGGCCTTGTTCATATTAGTGAAATGTCAGACAGTTTTGTCAGCGATCCTAACGAAGTGGTTAAAGTAGCACAGCAGGTTAAAGTGCGTGTTACAGCCGTTGATGTTGACCGTAAACGTATCTCACTTAGTATGAAATCTGAAAGGTCTCAGGCTCCTAAAGCAAATAATACCGAAAAACGCAGCAGACCAGCCTCTCGTCCTGATAATCGCAAAAACTCCGCACCAGCCGGTAAACCTCGTCGTAACGACCGCAATTCCGGTGGCGGCTCTTTTGGCAGTTCTTTGAATATCAAGCTTTAAGCTGATTTGGACTGCTGATATAAATTCTAAAATCAATAAGCCGACGGCAAAACTCTTTACATAGCATTTTTGCTGTCGGCTGTTTTAACTTTGTAGGATTAGTCTACAGTTTCCGATATCGGTAGCCAAACAGTGAAGGTTGCACCTTTCCCGGCTTCGCTTTCCACCGATATCGTACCTTTATGTCTTTCAATTATTCGCTTGGATATATCCAGTCCCAGCCCCGTTCCGTAGCCTGCCGGTTTAGTGGTAAACATAGGATCAAATATCTTCGATATTATGTCTTCTGGTATACCGCTGCCAGAATCTTTAATTGTTACTCTTATGCCATTGTCCTGCATTATGGACTTTATTTCCAACTCCCCTTTGCCTTCCATTGCCTGCACTGCATTATGTATTAGATTGGTCCATACCTGGCATAACTCGTTTGGTACACACATTATTTCTGGCAGCTCTTCACATTCAAATTTAAGGTCTATACCATGCTTGATTTTGTTGCCGTATAACACTATTGCAGTTTCTATAGTAGACTTAATATTTGCCTTTACCGGTTTACTTGAGTTACTGGCCCGTGCATATTCCCGTAGTGCAAATACGATCCTTGATGACTGATTAATCGCACTATCTATAACTCTCATACCCTGGATGATAGTCGCTATCTTATTGATTCTTTCAATTATCAACTCTGACATGTCTGATGTAAGCATTTCCAGATATTGCTCATAATCGTCGAGTATATTACTTTCTACTAAAAATGATGATACTGCTTCAGCGTTGTCAAAGCCTGACGATATGACTTTATCTGCGATCTCCTGTTTCTTTTGTCTGCGTAATCTTGTTGGTCCTATTATTGATTCTGTTGCAAAGAGTCTTTCTATTAAACTGTATATCTGGTCGTGGTATTTATTGAAGTGAACTGAAAAGTAGTCACATTCTTTTAACAGATTCGTAAAGTTTATATTTAATGTTGTATTTGTTGATCCAATAGCCCCTAGTGGCGTATTCAGCTCATGTGCCACACCAGCAGCCAGTCTGCCTATGGTTACCATTTTCTCTGATTCTACCAGTTGAGACTGTGTTTCTTTCAGCTCTTTTTCTGCATTTAGCCTGACGTTGATCTCCTGAGTTAGAAGTTCATTTTTCTCTGCTAATTCCTCAGTGCGAGCGTCTACTTCCTGTTCCAACTTCTTATTATAATCTTGGATCATATCCTGGACTATTTTCTGTTCCGTAATATCGGTACCCACAGACAGCATCTCTTCAATATTACCGTTTACATCGAAAACTGCGCGATTATTCCATCTTATCCATATTCGATGACCGTCTTTGTGCATATTCTCGCTTTCAACATGCACATGTTGCTCCGGATGCTTAATTATATTATTTACAAGATCTGATATATTTACGCCAGTGGTATCAATCCCAGGTGCTATAGTTCCTACAAGGTGTCTACCCAGCATTTCATCTTTGCTATACCCAAACATCTTTTGAGTATATTCGTTTACAAATGTTATTATCCCCTGACTGTCCCAGCATATAATCGCAGAGTTAATATGTTGTATAAGATATTCATATTTCTCCCGGCTCAATGCCAGGCTATCAGCCGCATTTTTCAGTTCTGTTATATCTTGCATAAAACCTGATAGTCGCACAACAACGCCATTTTCCATCGTTGCTTCTCCTACTGTACGTACCCATTTACGCACTCCTTTGGCTGTTGTTATCTCTAATTCAAGGTCATATCCTTCGCCTGTTGCTATTGTGTGTGCTATTGCCTTTTCGATCTTTTCTCGATGTATCCCAGTAAAAAAGGCTAGTCCTTCCTGTTCGCTTGCTGATTGGGTAGGTTCTAGATCATGAATAATTGCTGTTTGCTCTGTCCATTCTCCTATACCATTCTCAACATCAAACCCCCAGCCGCCGATCTTTGCTATTTTACTACTTTCTTTTAGCAGTTGTTCGCTTTTAGCAAGCTTGTCTTCTACCTGCTTTCTTGCTGTAATATCAGTGCCGTACAAATTAACATATTTGTTTTCTGCAAATGGAACCACTAATATTGAGTAGCTATTATCATTTTGATCAATTTCATACCTTATGGTTTTACCGCTTATTAGAGATTGCTCGGCGTAGTCTTTTAGTACTGTTGCTGTGTTGATATTCTGTATCAGCGTTTCTGCTGCCTTATTGGCATATGTTACTTCGCCAGCTTTTGATATTCTCATTACCGGACATGGATTCTCCGCTGGTAGGCGGGCAAGTCGTTCGAGCTCGGTTTCACTAGCATGTAATTGCTGATTTGAGGCCTGTAATTGCTGGTTAGAAGCTTGTAATTGTTGTTCGCTGGCACGGAGTTGCTGCTCACTGTTAAGCAGCTGGCTGTTACTCGATAATATTTCTGTTTCTATGGACAATATCTTTTCTTGCTGCTGCATCAGGTATAATAAAAACGTTGACACCAATGAATAGATTATTGTTATTATAGCTAACAGCAGTGTGTGTACCTGTACTGTGTAGTGATTATCAGATTGTATTGTAATCTGGGACTTTATAGTAATTGAATGTGCGATTAGTACTATCAATAAAGTGTTAAATAAACTTAATTTAATATTAGTTTTCTTTTTAATGTGGTAATATAGTTGCCCGATTAGAATGACGATTATTGGGCCTGTCTCACTGGATATTGTCCAGCCAGAAATGAATGTATATTTGATTAGTGTGGATAATATGAAGATTTCTATCATAACTGCGGGTGACAGAAACATGCTCATTACCAGTAGGAAAATGGTCTTGCAGCTAATCGCCATGTCTCCTTCAAGTGAATAAGTATTGATATATGTTGCTACTAATACGCCAGTCATTAATAATGATGATACGATTTGGTATATAATCTTATTCTTGTTTTCACAGCGGACTATAGCGTAGTAAAACAATATCATCATGAACATGATGGATAGATTACTTGTAATGAAATGAAGTAATTCAATATTCATTATTATTCCCGTACAATTTATGACTCAATTTGGTCTAGATACTGGATATATATCTTAACATTGTTCGATTTTAACATAGTATAATGGAACTAACAACTATTATATGCATATATATCACTGATTTGCTACTATATATACAAGAATTATCGCTAAAAATGAAACTCGGATTCTATAAATTATACTTTCGTATTAATATATTTACTGGAATTACATATTTTCTACTAATATAATAGTTTATGTTCCAAAAAAACAGTATAGTGGAACAAACCAGTTTTAGCTTTGTTATGTACTGGTTGCATTTAATAATGGTATTTTGAAATATAGATTATAGATTGAGAGAGATAAAGATGAGTTCTGCTGTAGATAGTAAAATTTATTCATATACCCGTGGTGAGCAGATCTTTAGTGCCGCCAGTCATGGCCTTGGCTTTCTGCTTGCAATTGCCGGCATGGTATTCCTTATTGTCGCCGCTTCCTTGCAGGCCGACCCATATCGCATCGTAAGCTTCAGCATATATGGTGCAACTCTTACCTTCCTTATGCTCTCTTCCACACTATACCATGCTATTAGTAATATAAATGTACAGCGGATCATGCGCAGGATTGATCATATATCGATTTTCCTACTCATCGCTGGTACCTACACTCCATTTACTCTTGTCGTTCTTAATGGTCCATGGGGCTGGAGTCTGTTTGGTGTCGTCTGGGGGATAGCTGTACTTGGAATTGTATTTAAGGTATTCTTTACCGGACGTTTTGAAGCGTTAAGCCTTTTATTATATGCAGTTATGGGTTGGGCAGTTATTGTAGCCATAAAACCGCTATGCTCAGCACTATCTGCTGGTGCCTTAACTCTTATCGTTACAGGCGGTGTTGTATATTCCCTTGGGATTATCTTTTATGCCGTCGAAAAGATAAGGTACAATCATGCCATCTGGCACCTCTTTGTTCTTGCCGGAGCAGCCTGCCACTATTGCGCTATCGCAATTTATATCCTACCTGCTTCCGCCTGATCAAATAAGTTGTACCTAGAGTGATTTCTGCTCAGTCCGCATAATGATCTCATCCTGCAATTTTTCACCAAGCCCAACGAAATAGTCACTATAGCCGGCAACTCTGACTATCAGGTCACGGTGTCTTTCTGGATGCTCTTTGGCCGCAAGTAAGGTTTTCACATTGATGATGTTAAATTGGATATGATGCCCGTCCATCGCAAAATAGCTGCGAATTAACGGCATAAGCTTACCAATATTACCATCATCAAAAATGTGAGGATTGAACTTCATATTGAGTAGTGTCCCGCCGGTACGACAGTGGTCGATCTTGGCTGCTGATTTTATTACTGCTGTTGGTCCGTGTCGGTCTGAACCTTGGGTTGGTGATATACCATCAGAAAGCGGTACTGTAGCCTTACGGCCATTCGGCAATGCTCCGGTTACCTGACCAAAATAGATATGGCAGGTGGTTGGCAGTAGATTTACCCCATAACTACCGCCTTTAGTGTTTGCCCGGCCGCTAAAGGCATTGTAATATATCTCAAATAGCTCTTGTGTAATATTATCAGCTTCAAAGTCATCGTTGCCGTAACATGGAGTTTTGTTCAGCAGACGCTGTCTCATGATCTCCTTATTCTCAAAATCATCTGCAATCGCTTCCAGCATATCATCCATACTATATGTCTTATCCATAAATACATGTTTATTCAATGAGCTCATGCAGTCGGTAGCAACCCCTAATCCTACACCCTGAATATACGACATATTATAGCGAGGGCCGCCATTATGGTAGTCCAGACCTTTGTCAATACAGTCATTTACCAGAATAGACATAAACGGCACAGGGTAGTGGTTAACGTATAGCCTCTCTATGGCATTGTTACCTTCGATCTTGATATCAACAAAATATTGGAGCTGACGACGATATGCTTCCATAACATCTTCCAGACAGGTAAATTCTCTTGGATCGCCTGTCGCCAGACCTATTTGCTTACCGCTATTAGGGTCAACACCATTATTAAGTACTAGTTCGATCACTTTTGGCCAGTTCATATAGCCAGTCAATGTGCAGCTTTCTTTACCAAAAGCACTTATCTCTACACAGCCGCTTGGCCCGCCGTTTCTGGCGTCTTCAAGGCTTTTACCTTGAAATGTCAGTTCTTTTACGATTGCATCAGAATTAAAACATGACGGCTGGCCAATACCAATTCGTATTACCTCACAAGCATGTTTGAGGAAATTATCAGGGTTGACTTTGCTAAGCTGGATACAGCCGCTCGGTTGGGTGAGCTTCATATCCTTTATTGTATCCAGTACCATATGTGAAATGTCATTCACACAGTCCGTACCGTCTTCATTCAGGCCGCCTACATTGATCAGTGAAAAATCTGTATAGGTAGAGCTCTGCTCTTCTGTTACTCCAACTTTTGGAGGAGCAGGGTGGTTATTAAACTTAACCCAGAAACATTGCAGTAGCTCACGTGCCTTATCTTCTGTTATTCGCCCTGAGCTTAGATCGTTCTGGTAAAATGGGTTCAAGTGGCGATCAAGTCTGCCTGGATTATAAGAGTCCCACGGATTTGTCTCGGTTATCACTCCCAGATGTATAAACCAGTACATTTGCAGTGCCTGGTGGAATGTCTCTGGAGCATGTTCCGGCACGCGACTGCACACTTTGGCAATAGCTTCCAGCTCTAAACGTCTATTGGCATCTGTTTCAGAAGCTGCCAGTTCAAGGGCTTTTTCCGCATAACGTTTTCCAAAAAGTATTATGCCGTCAGCACAGATATCCATTGCCTGAAGCTCGATATCTTTTGCTTTATCTTCATCACTGCTCTCTGGTGCAAGTTTTGCTCTGGCGTCTGCGATCTTCTTCTTAATATCCAGCATCCCCATGCGATAAATCTTATCGTCACAGATCGCATGGCCCGGGCTCCTCTGTTCCATGAACTCAGTATAGACGCCAGCTTCAAAACCTTCCAGCCATTTAGGTGTCATGGCTGAGAATACTCTCTCACGCATAGTCCTGCCCTGATTTTGCCAGAAGGGTATTATGATCTCTGCATAGTCGGAGCGAGCAGCCTCGCTTACTCGGAATGGGTTTTTCTCTCGACTGTTAAGTGTGTCCAGATCGTCCAGACCATGACAGCATAGCTCTGGATAAGTAGAAACAGCACGAGGGGCTTCGCCACGTTCTCCTACGATCAATTCATCTACGCCAATATATATAGTCTTATTGGCCATAAGATTGTAGAAGTTTTGTGCTCTTAGCAGCTCGACCGGTAACTTATTCTCATTTTCTTTGTAAAATGCAGTTACTATCCTGGCCCGCTCGGTAGAAATATAGGGCTCAGTTTCAACACTTTGAGTTCTTAGACGTTTTACTCTTTCTGTCAGCATATTAAACAATACTCCACATAAAAAGCCTGACTTTATGGTCGTTCGCTAAGCATTATTTCACGCTTCTCGATACCGCCGCTATTGTAAGGCAGATATTCTATTTCTATCAGGGTTTCAAGTCTGCTTGCAAAGTCTCTTGTTGCCTGAAGATTTTCTTCTGAGTCATTTACCCCAGGTATCATCGGAACGCGGATGATTATAGGCTTACCCGCTTTTGAAATTCTCTGAATATTTGACAGTATCATGGAATTGTCAACTCCGGTAAACTTTTTGTGAGTATCGCTGTCAGTATGTTTAATATCACACAGGAACATATCAGCCAGCGGGATGATCTTATCAAGTATTTCTGGTTTTGTATAACATGATGTGTCTATTGTGCAGTGCAGCCCGGCTTCTTTGCAGAGGGTCAAGCATTGTATCAGGAAATCAGGCTGGGCAGTGGGCTCTCCTCCAGAAAAGGTTATTCCACCACCTGAATTATCATAGAATATTCTGTCCTTCTTTGCTTCTGTTAGTATCTCTTCTGCAGTGATACTTCTCCCTGTTATAGTTAGTGCATCAGTTGGGCAAACCTCACCACATTGCGCATTCAATTGACATTGAGTTTTTTCCAGGTGCATTCTATTGGTTTCGGGATCTATACTTAAAGCGTGGGTTGGACAGGCGTTTATACAGCTATGGCAAAAAATACAGAATCCGCTACGCCATGTCAGCTCTGGAGTCGCCTTAATGCTTTCAGGATTATGGCACCATTGACACTTTAATGGACACCCTTTAAAAAAGAAAGTTGTACGTATTCCCGGTCCGTCATGAATGGCGAAACGTTTTATATCAAATATAGTTCCGCACTTTGTTTTGTCGAAAGGGGGAACTGTTTCTTTCATGTCAATATTACAATTCATAGCACCGAGATTATACACGAAAATAGCTATAAAATGTACTGTTTTATAGCTTTAGAATGGGCTTTGAATGGATTTGTGTCAGGAATTATGCAAAAGGTAAATTATGCGCATAATCAGAGAAAACTTTTTAATGAAGACTGGAGTCGTTTATGCAATTCATTTGCAAATTGACCGATATCAAAGTCTTTGCCAGCATATGCGCCGGGCTGTTGTTGATATCGCTTTTCTAATATCAGTGACCCGTGCTGCAATACCGCATGCTTTAATCTTCGCTGTGCCGAACCTAGTATCTTACCCTCAGGTGTGACTATGTCCAGGCTGTGGTTTCTGGCGAAACAGAAAAAAGGGCCGCGTTGACTGTTTCCTTTGTCAGTGAACCCACGATAGCCTGCCTCAATACCGGATTCCTGAAGTAGGGCGATTATAATATCGTGAACAAGGCTGTAAAGATCGTTTACCGCTGCTGTCGGATTTAGCGGAATAGTTAGCGAGTAGGTAAGTTCTTTGTCGTGCAGTATCGCACCGCCACCGGTTATTCTTTTTACTACTGGCAAGGCTTGCAGCTCAGGCTCTAGCTTTTCAACTTCTTCATTCTTTTGAAAGTATCCCAATGAGATCGTCGGCTCACGCCACTGATACAATCGTAAAACAGGCCCCGATTCTCCGCTATTGACCGCATTGAGTATGTCCTGGTCTATAGCCATGTTCATTGCACCCTCAAGCGGTGGATCAATTATGAATTTTAGTTCGTACATTGTATTTATCTGTTTCCAGCTCAAGTTCACTATCGGCCAATTTGAGTTATTTATAGCTGTCGTAAACCTGTTGAATTCTTTCTACCATAAGCTCGTGACCAAACTCTTTACTACAGTAATCAAAGCCAGCTTGCCCCATTTTTTCCCTTAGCTCTTTATCAGGGATAAGCCTTCTTTGGGCGTCAATGAGACCTTGGACATCCAGTGGTTTCACTAGTATGCCTGTGTTTTCGTTTATTACCTCTCGGGAGCCGTCAACGTCAAAGCTTATCGCTGGCTTTTTAGCCAGCATAGCCTGTGGTATAGCCCTGGGCAGTCCTTCATTCAATGAGCTGTGAATCAGAATGTCAGATGCATGCAGATATAGTCCGATCTTCTCGGGTGGGATAATACCGGTAAGTATAAACTTATCGCTTAGCTGGTACTTTTCGATTAGAGCCTTTTGTTTATCGAAAACATTACCATCTCCCACGAACATCCAGCGTGCCTGTGGAAATTCTTTTGATATCTCTCGTGCCGACTCAATTATATATTCATGATGCTTAATTTGCGAGATACGAGCGACAGTAGCTAAAACTACCGCATCAGCAGGGATATTGTATTTGGTACGCAATTCCTTTAGTTCATTGTCACCCGGGTGGCGTATATAGTCGTCGATTATCATGCCGGAAAAGACTCTGGTAAACTTCTTGCCTTCACCAATCCCTACAGCCCTTGCCTGTTCGCTCATCGAATCTGCCACACTTATATAGCCGTCAGTATATTTATCTGCCCAGCGTTCAAGTGCTGCTGCCAGTTTATTCTTTAGTGGTGCCTGAAAATCATGAAAGGGCATTCCGTGCCAGGTATGAATAATTAGCGGATGCGGCTTCCGGCACGCTGCCTGAGCCTTGCGGAACTTGCTGATCTTCCCGCAGCAGCTGTCAAACTGCTCTTCACGATATTGTCCAGCTGCCACACGACCGATCACTCCTGCTTTGGCTGAGTGGGTATGGACTATGTCAGGCTGAATTTCCCTGAGTATATTTTTTATAGACTTCAAACACTTCAGGTCTTTTAGCGGTGCTGGCTGGCGTACCATTTCGGGAACTTCTATATAGCGATATCCGCCCGATTTTGCCCTCTCCAGCATCCCGCCCTCCGGCCCATAGGTTGGACCGGAGATAAGGGTTACTTCATGACCCGCTGCATGTTGGCCTTCACAGGTGAATAAAGTATTCTCCTGTGCTCCGCCAAGAATCAGACGGGTTATTATATGTACGATCTTGCTCATATATGGTTTGGCGTAACGGGTTAGCCGTTTATACGTCCTTCCATTGTGGTCGAAGCTGTCGCATATAGCTTGCGTGGTATTCTACCTGACTTAGCTGCCAGACGACCAGCTTCCATAGCATGCTTCATCGCACAGGCCATTCTAACAGGGTCCTGTGCTGAGGCAATACCGGTATTGAGCAGAACACCTTCGGCACCAAGTTCCATTGCGTATGCTACATCACTGGCAGTTCCAACACCGGCGTCAACGATGATAGGAACATTTGCCTGTTCCAGAATGATCTTGATATTGTTAGGGTTGAGCACACCCTGACCTGAACCAATAGGAGCGGCTGCCGGCATAACGCTTGTCGCACCTGCCTCTTCCAGCTTCTTGGCCATTACCGGGTCATCGTTGGTATATACCAGCACTGACATACCTTCAGCTACCAGTTGCTTTGTTGCTTCCAGTGTTCCCAGTGGATCTGGCAGCAGGGTTTTTGTATCAGCTAGTACTTCCAGCTTGACCCATTCGATATCCAGCAGCTCACGGCCAAGCAGGGCGGTTCTTACCGCGTCGTCAGCATTAAAACAGCCTGCGGTATTAGGCAGTAGTGTGTATTTGTTGCGATCGATGAAGTCCAGAATGTTTCTTTCCTGCTTGTCAAACAGCCTTTCGCGACGAACTGCTACTGTTACAACCTCACAGCCAGAAGCAGCTAGTGCTTCCTGCATAAGCTCGAAGGTCTCATATTTTCCAGTCCCTACAAATAGACGACTGTTAAATTCATATTTACCTAGTTTTAGTGGTTCTTTATATTCTGTCATAGTATTATCCTTTCGACATTATTTTATTTGTACTGCTAGTTAGTGATTAACCACCACCAACTATAGTTACGATCTCGATCGCATCAGCTTCTTTTATTACCGTTTCGCTATGAAATGCTTTGGGACATACCTTGCGGTTGAGCTCAACTGCAACTGGTCCGGTAATTGCCAGTGAATCCAGCAGATCGCGGATCGTTATGCCTTCTGATACTTCTTTAGGCTCGCCGTTTAGTATTATTTTTGTCATCTGATTTCTGATCTCACAGTTTCTTTGCATATAAAATATATTTGCTAAATAAAATTAGGCTTATCTAATTCCAGACCGCTAATTATAACCATATTCGGAGAAAAAAAAAGGGATAATGTTGGTATTTAAGCTCTGCCAGCTATTTATATAATGGCTGTTCGACGCAATTTGGTTTCTAATTTACGATTTATCTCGGCTAATATTACATTTTTTTCTGTTCACAGACCAAAAAATACTTCATTTTGCATGTTTTTTCATTATAATATAGAATATATAGGGGGTTGGGCTATATGATAATATGTTTAATAGCCTGTTGTTTGATGGAATTGGCAGACAACTCTATGCTTTTATGACACTCCGGGGCAATACCGCATTAAATTTGTTCGTTTCAAATACTTATGCCCCATTAACCTACCAGAGTTCGCCTTGACGCGGGGGTAACACTTTATTTTTACGGTGAAACATGGCAGAAAAGAAAAGTAATCAGCAAGGAAATATTGTAGAGGGTTTATTGGAGATGCCGCCAAATAAGGATGGCTTCCTCAGGGCTAAACCGCCTTTCTGGTCTGTAACTAATCGCGATCCTTTTGTGCATCGCAACCTGATAAAAGATTACAATCTTCGTCAGGGCCAGTATGTTGTTGCAAGTTATTCAAGAAAAAAGGGGCCCGTACCTCAGATTGATAAGATCATCTCTATTGATGGTGTTACTCCGGATGAATATTACGATTTCCGCCCATTTGAAGATCTCACTGCTATTGACCCCAATGAGCAGTTGCTTCTTGAAACTACACCTGACGTTATGAGTACCAGGATAATTGACCTGTTCACTCCTATTGGCAAGGGGCAGCGTGCTTTGATCGTTGCTCCGCCTAGAACTGGTAAGACTATCCTGCTTCAGCAGATCGCTGCTGCTATTACCCAAAATTACCCGGAAGCTAAACTTATCGGTATGCTTATTGATGAGCGTCCTGAAGAAGTTACTGATATGACTCGTAAGATCGATGCTACTTTCTTTGCATCCTCAAACGATAAGCCAGTTGACAGTCACGTAAGAATGGGCCGTCTTGGCTTTGCCTATGCTCAGCGTTTACTGGAAGCCGGCCACGACGTTATTGTTCTGCTTGATTCGCTTACCAGGCTTGGGCGTGCTTATAATAACTGGAATAAATCTGGCACTCAGACCGGGCGTGTTATGACCGGCGGTATTGACGCCGGTGCTCTGCAGCTGCCCAAGAGATTATTCGGCTCAGCCCGTAATATTGAACATGGCGGCTCGCTCACCGTTATTGCTACCGCCCTTATCGAAACTGGCAGCAGAATGGACGATGTTATCTTTAATGAGTTCAAGGGAACCGGTAATATGGAGCTTGTTCTCGATCGTCAGATAGCAAATAACCGCACATATCCGGCATTGAACCTGAATGAATCTGGTACCAGAAAAGAAGAACTGCTTATAAGGGAAAATGATCTTGATAAGATCCACCGCCTGCGTCGTCATCTTCATGGTATGCCTCCTGGACAGGACATACAGATGCTTATCAAGGCACTCAAAACTCAGAATAATAACAGTAAGTTTCTTGATTACCTACCATAATGCCGATCAAGGCTTCAATATGATATGTATTATAAAGACGCAGGCTTCTGGCTTTGCGTCTTTTTTTTATCCGATCAGAAATTCTGGCATTGGGTGCAGTTTGCCGTTCTTGTCTACATGCACCAGTGTAGTTGAACCTTCGGTAAGTATTTTACCGTCTGCTTTGCGCTTTATTGTATATCCGTGCTCAAGTCTGGCCCGGTCTGCTCTTGTTACTCTGGTATGTATCTCCAGTATGTCATCATACTGGGCTGGCATCTTGAACCTGCAATCCAGCTTGGCGACCACCAGCATTACCCCGCAATCTTCAAGATCCTTATAGTCATAGCCATTGACTCGAAGTAGTTCAGTTCTTCCTATTTCAAAGTATCTGGCGTAATTGCTGTGATGTACCACATTCTGACGATCCGCCTCATAATAGCGTACTCTTATCTCAGTTACACACTCACCTATTTCACACTTCTTAAAATCTTCTATTTTCATACTTATTCGCCTTTTGCGAGCTCTATATTCTGTTTACTGGTTCTATTGTTATTTAACTGTTCCATGAGCAGCACGACCCCGACGATGACCGCCATAGCTGTAAGTATAACCCACACAGGCATCGGGTTGATCGCCTCAGCGGACTCACCTTCAAACTGCGATAGCCATTTTTGTAATATTGGCAGCTTCTCATTTAATAATAGTACCGGCACAGCATTATTCACACAGTGGGCCAGCATACTATTAAATATTGAGCCTGTTCGCCAGGTCAGATAGCCTAGTACTATACCAAGTATAAACGTCGGCATCAACCTGTAAATACTCATATGCATTATTGCAAACAGCATTGCCGTAATGATTACCGCCGGTAAGTGATTAGTTCCGGTTTTTTTCTTTAGCCCTGATAAGACCATTCCTCTAAATAGTGCCTCTTCACAAACCGCTGCCGAGATTGCGATCGCAAATATCAGCTTTAATGTTGTCGGCCACGAATGGTCGTCGCCCATCATTGCCTCTGCCAGCTTACTCAAAGCCTCCGGCATCGGCATATACTTCGACATCTCAATACCAAGCCGCATGATAATTATATTGCTGGCAAGGATAAGAACAACGCTTAATATAGGCTCATACCATCTTGGCATCTTCAGGCTCAGGCTCTTTACCATATCGATCTTATAGAACCATAAGCTTGCCAGAACAGGCGCTAGTACAATGATCCATTCAGTGATTATTATACCAGAGATCATGTTTTTTGACTGAAAATATGAGCCTACATAGAACAGACCAAGCAGACAGAATGCGAACATCCCCAGTCCCATACCAGCATTAGGTTTATCCGACGGCTGTATCAGAGAGCGTTTGATAGTTACTGCCAGCCCTTTTTCCTGTGATAGTATCAGCTGCTCACTCTGGAAGAGCCTGACCGATATCGTAAGTGCCAGTAGTGCCCAGCCGGAGATAGAGATAAATACCCCGGTTATCATATTCACCGCAAAATTACCGATTAGCAGCTCCTTAAACAGCAGGGCGACATTCACTATCGGGATTAGCATTGTGAAGTTAGTTAGCTCTACCGTCGGCATACTAGCTGCCACCGCCGGCAAAGTGATACCCAGGTAAAATGGTGTTACATAATGCTGTGCTTCCCTGAAATTTCGGGCAAACAGTGCGATTGACATCATAACCGAACATATAAAAAATGCCATCGGCATAAGTATCAGCAGCATGATCACTATAGTTAGCGGTGATATATGCAATGCTGTAAATGGGCTGTTTGCGTCACTGATCGCACTGGCCATTTGTCCCAGCTGGCCCGCTATGGTCATAGCCATACTCGCCAGCGACAGCGTGGCCGTTATCATGGCAAGTATAAATATTGCCAGAAACTTACCTGTTACGATCTCCGTCTTGCGTACCGGGGTACTTAGCAGTGTTTCAAATGTCCCTCGTTCCTTCTCGCCTGCTGTAAGATCAAGTGCCGGGTAAAATGCAGCAACTGCCAGCGACATGATCATCAGCATTGGCAGGATACGCCCTAAGATCGACCCTGCCGTCTTCTCCGGCGGGGCGACATCCCTAATAATTATCTTCACTGGCGATATAAGCTCTGCCGTAACTTCCAGCTCTGACAGTCTTTTTTCCCTGGCATAGTCAGAATAACCCTGAAAGAGCTTTATAAGCCGTTTCCTGGCCTGCGAAGATGTAGGTACTGTATTGTCATAGCTGATCTTAACTTCGATATTGGTAAATGTTCTGGCGTCATGCTCTTCAAGGCTGGATTGTTCGCTGGAGCTGATAACTGCAATTGCATCAATACTATTCTTATGCAGTATCTCCTCAAGCTTGCCATCATCACTGGCAATTGAATTGTTTATCTGCTCCCTAACCTCGTCACTTATCTCCAGAAAATTGATATTACCTATCGTCTTGATTAGCTTTTGCTGATGTTCATCAATTTCAGTTTCAGTATCACTCTGCTTACTGGTACTCTCTATCCACGCTGTGATACTGTCAGTATCATCTCCTATAAAGGCGACAGACGATTGCTGTGACTGAAGCTTAGTTTGCTGGATTATCGTAAACTGCGACATCACGATAAATATGGCAGGGTACAATATGATTGGTATCCCGATCATCGCAATTAGTGTACGTCGGTCTCGCAATGTTTCAAGCAGCTCTTTGCGTAATATTGTATTTACGATCTTGTAATTCATGGTTTACTTTCGCAATTTTCGAGTCACAGAAAGTGTCAGAATGACTTTCAGGGTTAGATTACCCGTCAGATTCAAAAAAAACAGGACCCCGGCACATATTTCCTGCCGAGATCCTGAGTATAGTGCATATTAAATTATTTTTCCAGAAGTTTACCCTGGAGTATTAGCTTGGCTGTTTCCAGCTGCTGGTCAACTGCCAGTATCTCATCAACAGTCCAAACGTCCCAGTTGCGATCTTCTCGAGGGATATCAGGTCTGTGCAGAGTATCTGCCGCACGTATTGCCTTGGCCCATTCCTTTATCTGGTCGATAGTTAGCTCAACCTTAACATCTGGTGTAACACCGTAGTTTTTATTAAGCTTATCTTTAGGGTCGCGGTGTATACAAGTTCCATTTGGCAGATAATATTTGGCAATTGTCATTTTCAGCTCAGCTCCGGTAAAGCCCAGCCTGTTAACGTTTTGCACGCTACCTTTGCCGTATGTCCTGGTTCCGACAATGATAGCACGATTATTATCTTTCAATGAACCAGAGACAATTTCTGATGCACTGGCCGAGGCCGAGTTCACTAAAACAACTATCGGTATTTTCGAGTCGAAATTCTTCGATGGACGCGCCATCTTTACGTCTTCTATTCCTTCTCCGTTTCGATAGCGAATACTTACTATTACACCTTCTCTTACGAAGAAATTAACGATATCTACCGCCGTTTCCAAATAGCCGCCGCTATTGTTTCGCAGATCGAGCACCATAGCTTTCATACCCTGTGCCTTTAAGCGGGCCATGTCCTGAAGCAGGTGCAGGGCAGATTCGCCTGCAAAGCTTGTCAATTTCAGGTAGCCGATGGTCTTTTCCTTATCCAGAAAATATTCCCAATCGCCCATTATATCGCGGGTCAGCCCTTTAACTGTCGGTACGATTATGCGTTTACGGGTAACTGTAAAGTCTTTTGGCTCACTGAAACCTTCACGCATAACTGTAAGTTTTACATCTGAACCGTCCGGGCCGGTAATAAAATCGATAGCCCGTTCTGTGGTCATATCCTTGGTTTCTTTGCCGTCAACGTACATGATCACGTCATTGGCGTCCATACCTGCCAAACAGGCAGGGGCCTCGTAACTAATTAGTGACTCTGCAACGATATAGCCTTCTTCGTTCTTTTTAATTACTACGCCAATACCCGAGAAGACATTTGTCATTGACTTACGAAATTCTTCTACCGCCTGTGGCCAGATTATATAACTGTAGGTATCTACAGCATCAAATAGCCCTTCGCCGAATTCCGCCAGAATAACATTCATTGGAAACTCTAAGGTTGATTTATTAATGCTCAATACTTCATTGATCACTTCCCGGCATTTATTAAAATCACATTGCTCCTCCGGCAGTTCCCGGATCTTTCTGGTCAGCGATTTGATCTTTAATGAATATATTCCTTTTTTATCTTCATCTTTTAAGCTTGGAAAGCTCTTTTCCAGATTGTCTGTCTTGGCTAGTAGTTGGCAGTAATCAAGCCCCTTAAGCATCATAGCCTTAAAGTCTGGTACCTGGAAATAGTTTGTCGACATGCTTGATAGTGCCTGTTCAATTATGTCCAGTGTGATCTCTTTCCGGCGTTCTTCCCAGGTTATACCGTCAGAATTTGGGTCCGGCACATATGTAGCTTCTACGATCGCTTTTCGCTGAAGCTCATCGTGCATATCATCGTACTTATTAGGCTGATCGGTCAGCTCGCCAACAAAAGCCAGAGCTTTGCTGTATGCGTCCAGTCCTTTGCCGTCTGCTTCCAGCTTATTGCCGATTTCAAGACCTTTATCAATTATTGTCTGCTTAAGTCCCGGATCAACATCCTCTTCCATATCCATTCGTTCACAAAATGCATGAATATCGAACAAATCGGCCAGTGCTTCCAGCCAGTATTTATCCGAATCTTCCGCCATTTGCTTTTCCAGCTTGGTCTTTTCTTCTGATTTAAGGTCATAATCCAGACTATTCTTCAAAAGACTATCTTGCCACTTAGCCTTTTCCAGAGATTTATTCATCTCTTCGATAAGCTTATCGTGATCTTTCTGGCGGGCATCGGTCATGACCTTTTCCAGCTCGTCATATTTGCTCAGAACTGCCTGGAGCTTTACCCCTTCGTCAGTTACTTTCTGGCTATCACTTAGGGCCTGCCAGTTTTCGGACGCTTTCTGAAGGTCGCCTTTGTCAAGATCAGTATATATGTCTGAAAAATCAGCTGCCACAGAAGTAATTGAGATTGCAGCTAGAATGATTGCTGTGCTTAAGATATTATGCTTAAATAAGTTAGAGATATAACGGCTAAATATATGCTTCATGTTTAATTCCTTAGTTCGCAGTTGCCAAAACTGCTGCTTTTTGGTTGGCCATAACATAATTATTGAATTATAGTGTAAGTTTCTTTTTAACAGGTAATTATGATAAAATAAGCCATGCGGGTTATTTCATTGTCGAGCTGTTTATCTTACTTTGATCTGAAAGCTTATAAACGCTAACTCTTTACCTATATTTACTGTACAGCGATTTTATCCGCTGGTTCGTATAAAAGCCAGAAAATTACTGTTTACACGTCTACGCTATCACCTGTTTGTAGTGATACTTACAAATATATCGGTTAATAATATACCAAAGTTGAACTGCAATTAACTTTGATTTGCCAGTAATGACATTACAACATAACCCAGTACTGGTAATACCAAACCCTGCTGCTTATTTTGGTTTATTTTTACTAAAATAAGTTCAATTAATAGCCGATTTTATGTATAATACTACCTTGAATGTTATGTTCTGGCATAAATTGGTTGTGCGGGAATTATATATATTACTCAAACTGGCCGTAAACTTCAGTTTGTATGGTGTGATTCACTATTAACAGAGGATTTAGTATTTGGAAATTTAGTAGTTAGTTTTTGATGTCTTTCTATTCAATAATTGCTAAATTCTATCCCGATGTACATCGGGGCTAACTCCTCTCAATCTGACCTTGGTCAGTTTGAGTATATTACCATTGTGTGATACTTAGGAGTGCTATTGTGAAGTTCGTTAAGTTGTTGCTATTAATACCGTTTCTATCCCTACACTTACTAGCCGCCAACGGCAATTTACCTGGTGCTGGCACAGAAAACGCCCCATACCTCATTGAGGACGTTACTGATTTTCTGGCTTTTTGTCAACAGAGTCAGTACAACCAGGAGAATGTCTACACTAAACTAACCACTGATCTCGACCTTGGCTCCCTTGACGGCAGTCAGGGCCATATAGTTAGTGGTTATCGTTGGGATTATAACTATAATAATTGTTATGGCGGTGTATTTGATGGTGATGGCCATTCCATAATAAATTATACACTCAGAAATTTTCTTATTGGTACAAATTTTCATGAGAATGTAACTGCTATGTTTCCTGTTCTTACTTCAACAGGTGTGGTGAAAAACCTTACTATTAAAGATGCTTATATTGAGTCTAATACTTATGATACCGGAACTCTATGCGGCAGAAACTGGGGCACAATTGATAATTGCCATGTCACAGGTTATTTACAATCTGGCGGTAAGATTGTTGCTAGTGCAGGACTGCTGCTTGCCAACAATGCTTCCGATGGCGGTATTGTAACCAATTCTAGTGCGATTGGTACTGTTATTCAGTATACTCCCGGCTCTTTTTTCGCCGGCGGCTTTTGTGGTGCTAATGAATCAATAATAACTAACTGTTATTCTAATGTCGATGTAACTGGTGATGAGCAGGTCGGTGCTTTCTGCGGATGGAGCGATTTTGATAACAATGCAAGAAGTGGCAAAGGTATAAAGAATTGCTATGCAGCCGGATCGGTTACTGGTCGATCTGATGTTGGTGGTTTTGTCGGGTATAATGATTGTCCTCTTGAAAACTGCTATACAACGGCATCTGTAAATCCTACTGGTGCAAATAATGGTGGTTTTGTCGGCAGATATGATGCCAACAGTATTATGGCTAATAGCTTTTGGAATGCTGGCATATACAATTCTGATGATATCTATACAAATCTAAATTACTATCATTTTGCATTTGAAGAGATGACTGGTACTGAGGCATTAAACTCTGGAGTTAGCACTGCAACAGCTAATATTCATGGTGCATCATGGTCATCGGAAGGCAAAGTTGGAAACTGTCTGAGTTTTGACGGATGGAATGATTATTTGACTGTTAATCTTGCTGCAGATACCGCTGGTGAAAATCCACGTACTCTTTCTACCTGGGTTAAGACAGGCGTCTATTCTCGACAGGTTATATGCTGTTGGGGAGATAGGGTCGATGGCCAGTTGTGGCAGGTTAATATTGAAAGTGATGGTAAAGTACGTTTACTTGCTATTGGTGGAAATATAACATCCGCAATTAGTATTCATGACGGGCAGTGGCACCATGTCGCAGTTGTTCTTCCTAGCGTTGAGTCTCCAAAACTTACTGATGTCCAAATATACATTGACGGCATACTTGATGACAATGCTATAGCATCTTCTAGTGTGGATATTGATACAGGTAACACTCAAATGACAATTGGTATGAACTATATCAATGGTGTTCCTTATAACTATTTTGAGGGTAGTCTTGACGAATTCTATCTTTATAGTAAAGCTTTATCCGCTGAAGATATAACGCTGCTGGCCAATTTGCAGGAGCCTGATGTGCGTTTTGTACTTAGCGGCAGTACTACCGCCCAGATGCAGGATATTAACACTTATCTGAACGCAGACTGGGATATTGTACCGGAAGCTCAGGCTGATGAAGACTCAATGTGGGTTATGCCAGAAAATGGCTATCCAGTGTTTACCTGGTCAGACCTTGAACCTTTTGACACAGTATATTTTGACCCATCTGTACTATCCGGCCTCTCTGAAGCTGAAGCTGTAGATGTATTAACCAGTGCAGGTATTTCCGCAGATATACAATACGATTACAGTAGTACGGTTGCCCCTGGCTATGTTGTTAGCTACGACCGCTCAAATACTATCATCAGAGTCGATCAATCGGTACTGACTATTATCGTTAGCTCCGGCCCATACGACTGGTCAACTAATCCCGGTAATGGTACCTTAAATGCTCCGTATGAGATAACTACCCCCGGAATGCTATTTGCACTGCCAAATGATCAGTTCTATTACTTTACTTTAATGAACGATCTCGACCTGAAGGCCTACTTCTTTGAAAATGGCTGTGTTGTACAATCTGATATGGGCGACTCATGTGGCTTTATGGGCAGCTTTAATGGTAACGGCTGCACTATCAGCAATGCTGCGATCAGTTCTGTAAGCTACTACGACATAGTAACTACCAATAAAACAGGCCTTCATGGAGTAGCTGGTTTCTTTGCTGCTATTTATGGTACTGACACTGTTGTGTGTGATTTACAGCTCGAAAATATCAACCTTTCAGTTGGCGAATCAAATAACTATGCCGGTTGTTTTGTCGGTGTCTGTGATTCTATAGATAGTATCTACAATTGCTCAGTTTCTGGAATCATTGCAGCTGGCTATAGCACAACCAGTTCATCACGAGTTGGCGGTTTTGTTGGCTACGGCAGTAATATTAACTCTTGCTATAGTAATTGTAGCATTTTTATTAGCGACAATATCGGCCATGGCGCAGGCTTTGTAGCCTATGGCGAGAACATCTCAAACTGCTGCTCACTCGGCAATGCCTGCTCTGCTGGTGGCTCAGCTGTAGCAGGTTTTGTTAATAATGTGACCGAATCAGGCACTATTTCCAATTGCTATTGTGCCGTAAGCCTCAGTAAAGCCGATGCTGACAGCAGACGCTACGCCTTTGTCGAGTCAAACACCGTCTCAAACTGCCTCTGGGACTTCGAAGTCTGCACCTACGGCAGCGACGGCTGGGACAACAACGGAGCAATAGGCAAAACAACCGAAAAAATGCAAAATATCGCCACCTACCTCACCGCCGGCTGGGATATATGTACTGAAAACAGTAGTGGTGTATGGCTTTTGCCTGAAAATAGCTATCCTATACTTCGAGGGGAGAGAACTATATATTATGCAGGTAATACAAACATATTGTTGAGTAGTTTGTATAATACTGCTGAAGTAAACATTGAAATATTTGGCCTTACTGATGAATTGCAATTCTGGACAATTGAAAACGATAGTAGTTGTCCGTGGATATATAGTATATATCCTGATAATGGAATTACTATTGGTGTGTCTGATAAATTACTCGTTACTATTAAGGTCAATACTGGAGAATTGTCAGATGGTGTCTATTCTACATCATTAAAGCTACTTTCCAGTAACGGCTCAGTTACAGATGTACCACTGAACATATCAATATCGAGATCTGCTACTGAGGGTGACCTTGTAATGCTTGCTGCTTATTGGCTACAATCCGATTGTCAATCAGGTCAACCCTGTTCTGAAGCTGACTTTATATCAGATGGTAGTATTGATATGTACGACTTTGGCCAGTTGGCCGAAAATTGGCTGAAGTAAATATAATTGAGTCTACTAATATTAAATATACATATTCTGGAGTGTTTATGAGTAAATTGTGCTATATACTTTACATTATGATTTTGTGCTTGGTACCATTCTCGTCTCAAGTTAGAGCTTATTCTGGAGGTGATGGTACTCCAGATAGTCCTTACGAGATCAGTACCGCTGAAGAACTAATATTTTTAGGTAGTGATATCGAAAACTATTCATGCTCCTTTATCCTTACAGACGATCTGGATCTAAGCTCTTACAGTTTTACTGAATCTGTTATCGCGACCACAGCTGATTTTACTGGGTGTTTCGATGGTAATAACCATATTATCAGTAACCTTCATATCAATGCACCTGGAGTAAGTAATGTGGGACTATTTTCTAAATTGAATGGTGCAGAGATAAAGAATGTAATAATTACTTTAGCTGATATTAGTGCTGAGGAATATGTAGGTATACTTGCAGGCCGTAGTGAAAGTTCTTTGATTACTTATTGTATAGTGAATGGTAAAGTAAGTGGAAGGTCTCTGAATACTGGAGGTATTTATGGTTGGGGTGTTTATGATGTGCTAAGCAAATGTTCTGCTGATGTGAATGCTTCTGGTTTCGGCAATGTTGGCGGTATCGCTGGTTTTTTTGCAAGAGGGACATTGACATACTCATCTGCTACAGGTATTGTTACTGGAGGTATGGATTCTGGAGGATTTAGTGCTGGAATTGTTAGTAACTTATATCAAGCGTCAATTTCAAATTGTTATGCATGTTGCAAAATCTCTGGTAAGGATAAAGCTGGTGGCATTTGTGCTTATGGTAAAGATAGTACTATAGACAGTTGTTATTCAGCAAGTAGTATTGTTGCAGTGACTAATCCGGGGAGCATTCTTGCTGCAGACTATGGTTGCCCTGTCAGCAATTCATTTTATAATACTGAGCTTTGTAGTAGCGACGTACATCATTCTACAGGGTCTACAGGTCTTACTTCTGCCGAAATGTGTGATAAATCATTTTTTATAAATCAGGGCTGGGATTTTGTAGGAGAGACAGATAATGGCACTGTAGATAACTGGAATATTGAACAAAATCTATACCCTACTTTTAGTTGGCAGGGGTATAGCCCCGTCAATGTGCCAAATCTATTGGGATTAACTTACAGTCAGGCATTAATTGAGCTGAATAATGTTGGTTTAACACCAGGTCTGATCCAATATTCATACAACATGGGACCCAAAAACGTTGTCTATGGTCAATCGATTCCAGCAGGTAGTGAATCATATAATATGTATCTTGTTAGTCTAAATATTTCTTTAGGTGATCGTTATTCTGGTGGTTATGGAACTTCTGCATCACCGTATTTAATATCTAAGGTTGATGATTTGTTAGCACTAGGTGAAAATACAAATGATTATAATAAATATTTTCGGTTGGTTAATGATATTGATATGGAGCCAGCTGGGGTACTGACACGTGCCGTAATAGCCCATAACCCTAGGGTCAGTTGGAGTTTTAGTGGTACTGAATTTACCGGTGTCTTTGATGGTAATGGTAAAACTATTAGTAATCTCACTATTGAGAATGAGGATGGGTACTATATCGGTTTATTTGGAAGAATTGGCGAATCGTCAATAGTTAGCAATCTGAAATTAACTAATTGTAGTATAATTGGTAATACAACAACTGGTTTCATAGCTGCTTCTAGTTCATACGCAACTCTGGAAAATTGTTTGGTTACTGGAAGTATGAAATCTGTTACTCACTCTGGTGGAATATCTGGTTCTAGTTATCGTTCTGTATTTAATAATTGCACTTTAAATTGTTCTATTGATGCCACTGGCGATAAAGTGGGTGGTATTCTAGGAAGTGGTAATTCTTGTACTATAAATAATTGTGCTGCAAATGTTTCCATTACTTCCGGTATTCCAGTATATTCATCAAGTGCAACTGGGATTGGCAAATATGCTGGTGGTATTGCTGGCTATCTTGAAGACACAGATCTTAATGGCTGTTATTCGTCAGGTATTGTAAACGCTCGAACAATAGTTGGAGGTTTAGTAGCTCTGAATTCAGGTTCAATTATAAATTGCTATTCTACTTGTGATGTATTATGTGAAAATTCCTCATATGCCGGTGGTATAATTGCTCATAATTATGGAAATGTTGTAAATTGCATTTTTGTTGGATCTGTTATGTCAGTAGGTGAATTTACGGGCGCACTTGTTGGTGAAAATTCTGCTAATGTCAATAATTCATATTTTTATAAATATTCAGGACCTAATAACCAAATAGGAACTGCGATTGATGACTTACAAATATTTGATAAAAAAACATATGTTGGTTTTGATTTTGTAGGTGATTCAAATGATGGTATCGACGATATATGGAATATTAGTAATGGTAATATTCCATATTTAACGTGGCAAAATGATGAAGTTAGATTTGTGTCTCCTCTTACTAATGTAGAAACCACTCTTCTTGGCAGTGGTAGTCATAATGACCCATTTATTATTGCTAGTAAAAGTGATCTTTTAGAGTTTAGTAGCAATCCTGGATTAAGAATTGGATACTATTCATTAGAAAGTGATATCAATCTTTCTGGGTATACATTTTCTCAGGCTGTTGTAACAGGGATTTTTAATGGTACTTTTTTAGGGAATAATCATATAATCCAAAATGTCGAAATTGATGCTAGCGAAAATAGTTCTGGATTCTTTTCTATTTTAACAGGAAATGTTAGCCAGCTGAATCTAATTGGTGTTTCTATAAACGCTAGAGAGTTAGATTATGCAGGTGGCCTCTCAGGGATAATCGCATATTCAGATATTGAAGACTGTTATGTCGTGTCGAATATTATTGCAAATGATTATGTGGGGGGGATGGCAGGGTCTTCTTTATCGCTTATGGCACATAATAATATATGTCAAGCCGACATAAATGCTGAGGATTATAGTGGTGGATTGTTTGGTGAGTGTATTGGGGGTGTCGTAAGTAGTTGCTTGACAATAGATGGAACTATTAATGGTGGAGGTTATTCTGGCGGTCTGATTGGGAAAACTGTTAATGTGAGTATAGATAAATGTTACACTGATAACATCGTACATTCCAGATATTATGTGGGTGGGTTAGTTGGGGCTCTTAGTACTTGTTCTGTTGTTTCATCTGTTTCACATGGAGCAATATATACTTCGAGTTGGGATGTTGGTGGATTAATAGGGCATTCTTATGATAGTACTATTGATAATTGCTATTCAACCTCTTTGCTAGATGGCTCATATGATGCATCTGGTTTTGTTGGTGTAAATAATAGTACTGTTATTTCAAATTGCTATTCAGATGGAGTAGTTTCTGATTCATATTATTCTATATCAGGA
Organism: Sedimentisphaerales bacterium; assembly: GCA_963667715.1. GTDB lineage: Bacteria > Planctomycetota > Phycisphaerae > Sedimentisphaerales > SM23-30 > JAFGDI01. Next base: position 2,141,604 of record OY763926.1, read on the forward strand.
TTTACGTATTACGGCAATAATATATTCAATTCTTTTTGGGATATTGACTCAAGCGGTCAGTCTGAAGGTATACTGTCTGGGAGTACCAGTGAGTTAGTAGGGTTGTCAACTGAAGATATGCATAACCCGGATATATTTATCGATGCTGGATGGGACTTCGTTGGTGAAACTGATAATGGCACTGATGATATATGGGATTCCATTCCTGGGCAAAGTCCTCATTTGACTTGCGAGACAATGGATATGCCAGATTTTACGGGTATGTCTTTGGCACAGGTCCAGCTATATATATCTAAACATTATTTCTCGTTTGGTGCTGTATCGTATGCCTTTAGCGATGTCCCCAAGGGAAAAGTCTGTTTTCAGTCTATCGAAAGTGGGGCTAAGGTATATGCCGGACAGACGGTAGATGTCTCTCTCTCTCTTGGCATAGCATTTTCAGGTGGTAATGGTTCTATTAACGATCCGTATCAGATTTCAACGGCCGCTGATCTGATAATGTTTAGTGATATACAATCATTTTTAGCGTCTGATGCGTATTATGTACTTACAAACAATATTGATATGAGTGGTCATCCTTTTACAAATTCTTTGATTTCGCCTAATGCCAGCCCTGATACTGATTTTACAGGTATTAAGTTTGAAGGTAACTTCAATGGTAAAGGTTACACTATAAATGATCTTACTATAAATAATACTGAACATTACTATACCGGTTTGTTTGGTTATATTAGCTCAAATGCAGCTATTTCAAATTTGAAATTAGTAAATGCTAATATTTCTGGTGATAATTATACCGGTGCTCTTTCCGGCTATTCTGATGGTGCTGATGTCTCGGCTTGCTATGTAGAGGGTGCTGTTTCTGGTAATATTTACGTTGGTGGACTGATTGGGCGGGTTGATCGTACTTCGCTCAGCAATTCTGTGTCAGAAGGAAGTATTAATGGTAAATATTATTCCGGTGGTATAGCGGGCTATAGCTATCAGTCTATAATACATGACTCATATTCTTTATCAGACATCATAAGTGATGATATTGCTGGTGGACTTATAGGAAGAAGTAACTATAGTAATTTGGAAAAATGCTATGCAAGGGGAAATGTAGAATGTGACGGCTCGATTTATGGTGGACTAATAGGCTATCGTGATGCTGGAACTGTTATTGTTTGTATGTGGGATTATCAGGCCAGTGGTTTTGGAGATGAAGGTATGGAACACCTAGGTGCTACAGCATACTCAACCGCCCAAATGCAAGCCATCACCACCTACCTTACCGCCGGCTGGGATTTCGTCTCTGAAACTGCCAACGGTTCATCCGATCTGTGGCGTATGTCTTCAATGTCCGGCTATCCAATTCTCTCATGGCAAAAGGATATACCTTTCGACACCACCGGCAGCTACGGCATAGACATCCTGGATTTCCAGACCCTTGCCCAGCAGTGGCTCCAGCCAGACCAAAGCTTAGATATAGACCAGTCCGGCACAGTCGATCTCGCCGACCTGGAGACCTTCACCGAATATTGGCTAAAGTAAATATATTTGAACCACGAGCATGGTTATTTGAGTGATCATGTTTTTATTACAGTTAAATGGAGTGTTAATGAGAAGTTTTAATGTACTTTATATTGTATTGTCTATACTTATTGCCTCATCGGCTTTTGCCGCCAACGGCGTTTTGCCCGGCTCCGGCACAGAAAATGACCCATATCTCATCGAAGATAGGGCTGATTTCTTTTATTACTGCTGGTGTTCTGAATATCAGCTAGCCGATGTTTACACCAAACAGCTGTGTGATATAGACCTGGCAGATTCCCCTTTTAATAATTGCTGTTTCCAGGGAAATTATAGCTCAGCCACGTCTACTGTGCCAAATGCATATCAATTTTCTGGTATTTACGATGGTAACAACAAGACGATCTCCGGCTTAACTGTTAACGCTGGTTATTTTTATGGAAGTGCTATTGGTGGGTTAGTTGGACATTTAACATCTACAGGTGTGCTAAAAAATATTATTATTAAAGATGCATACGTACAGTCAACATACTACGAACGTTATAACGCATTATTATGTGGTAACAACAACGGTACTATCGTTAATTGTCATGTCACTGGACAGGTTGCAGCTAACGACACATTATCTGTAGGTCTTTTGGCTGGTATAAATCAAGATGGTGGTATCATACGCCACTGTAGTGCTATGGGCAGGGTATTGCATAACTCTGGCTGGGATTCTGGTGGTATTTGCGCTAATAATCTAAGCATTATTTCTGATTCTTATGCTGATGTAGATATTGTTGCTGTTAATACAAGGTATGCCGGCAGCTTCTGTGGCTATACACACAATTTCAATAATCTGAATAATATCAGTATAACAAACTGTTATGCAAAAGGTTCAGTTACCGCCGATGAAGTTGTTGGCGGTTTCTGCGGTAAAAACTCATGGATGCTTTCTAACTGCTACAGTTCAGCCCAGGTTCACTCATTATCCGGTCAGGAGGCTGGTTTCTGCTATGAATATGACAGTGATTTAACCTCCTGTGTGTCAAGTTGTGTATGGGATAATGACCTTGCTTCATCTCCTGATTATTCTTATGATCCACTACTATTGTATTTAACTATGGATGATATTGTTAACGAAACAGCCGAAAACCATGGCACTCTCGATTATAGTTCTGCCGTAAATGGTACTCCTGCTATCGTTGCAGGTATATCAGGAAACTGTTTAGAGTTTGACGGTGCAAGCGATTACCTGGAATTCGATGATTACAATGGAATATACTACAATATGCCCAGAACTATTTCGACCTGGATTAAAACTTCAGCTACAAACAGGCAGGTTATAACCGGTTGGGGCAAGCGTGTTAGCGGCAAGATTTGGCAGCTCAATATTGAACCAGACGGCCATCTTAGACAACTTGTCGGTGGCGGGTATAAACAGTCTTCTCTAGTTGTAAATGACGGCCAATGGCATCATGTTGCCGTAGTTTTACCTTTTGGCGATCCTGCGACTGTTGCTGATATTAAAATATATATTGACGGCGTATGTGATACAAATTCCATAGCTTCCTCTGAGCAGGAAATATCTACTGGGATATTAGGGAAAATGACTATAGGTATGAACTACATCGATGACACTGCCAATAATTTCTTTAATGGCTGTATTGACGAATTTCGTCTTTATAATGGTGCATTGTCTGATACCGATATCGCCGGGCTTGCCGTTTTGCTTGAGCCCAATGTTCAGGTTGTTGTTAGTGGAAAATCAGCTCTCGAAATGCAGGATATAAACACCTACCTTAGTGCCGGCTGGGACATTACAGCTTCTGATAGTGGTTCCAATAGCTCAACCTGGGTCATTTCTGACTCCTCTTTCCCGGAATTCTCATGGAGCAAGCCTAGAAACGATACTGTATTTTTTGACAGAAAGAACCTGAAAGGTATTACTTGTGACGAAGCTGTTGCCTTGCTTGCGGATTCTGGTATTACTGCAAATATTATCTATGATTGCAGTCGTATTATTCCTGCTGACACTGTCATTACTTCCGAAGCCGATTCTGTTATATTAAGAAATGCTACAGAGCTAAATGTTATCGTTAGCTCTGGCCCATATGACTGGTCAACCAATCCTGGTACTGGAACCGCCATTGACCCGTACCAGATTACTACTCCCGGTATGCTCTTTGGTCTGCCTATTGACAAATTTTATCACTTCAAGTTAATGAATGATATCGATCTGGTCAGTTACTATTTTTCTAACGGTTCAGTTATTCGTTCAGATTATACTAGTGGAAACACTTTTAGAGGTGTTTTTGATGGTAATGGTCACGTAATAAGAAATGCTAATATTTATGGCTTTTGTAGCTATAATGTTTATAGTCTCAATATTCCTGGCTATTATCATGTTGATGGTAAATGTGCAGGACTCTTTAGTGTTATCTGGGACGAAAATTCTGTAGTCGAAAATCTTGGCCTTGAAAATATTACTATTTCAGGTGATGCTGATCTTACTGGTGGGTTTGTTGGTGTATGTGATTCAGCACGTATACAAAACTGTTACGTTAATGGTGGTAAAATTTTTGCAAGCGCCTCAATAGCTACCAATATACTAGGTGGCTTTGCTGGTTATGGGGTAAATATTAAATCTTGTTATGCATCATTAAGTCTCGAATGTCGAATTACTAGTTATAATGATACTTTGTACTGCGGTGGTTTTGTTGGAATAGGATCAAAAATTGCTAATTGCTATAGTAATAGTAAGCTTTATGTTGGTTCTTCAATGAAGTATTACCCCGGTGGATTTACAGGTATTGTTGCTTCAGATTATTCTATAACTAATTGCTACTCATCTTCTAAATTTATTTTTGCTGGTGCTGATGATGTTCTAAATAATGGCTTTATTGGTACAAGTGGTGGGCAATATGTACACAGTGTCAATAGCTGTTTCTGGGATTGTGAGATTAGTAATATTGGTCAGGCGGATGTTACAAATCGCGGCGCTACAGCCAAAACAACTGCTCAAATGCACGATGTTAACACCTATCTTAATGCCGGCTGGGATTTTACGGATGAATCGTCCAATGGTACTAATGATTACTGGTACCTAGATCCAGAATCAACGTACCCTAAGCTAGTATGGCAAAGTGTAAAACCCGCTGTGTATGCAAGCTCTCTTATAGGTAATACTAAACAATATGTAATCGATACCCTTACTGATATTGGTGTTGCAGCAACTGTAAAATACGATTATGACCCAGATTACCCCGTTGGCACTGTATTCTTAATAGACGGACCTGACTACTTACAACAAGGTACCCAAGCAAAGGTACTCGTTAGTCTGGGGAGTTACAACTGGGCTGACAACCCTGGTGATGGTACACAAGCTAGACCATGGCAGTTATCTACTGTTGGTATGTTTAGAGCCATGAAATATCCTCAGTATTCAGGTTACTCAATAGTGATGAATGATATTGATTTTTCTGGATATACTTTTGAGCGCCATGTTATAGGCATGGTAGATGGCGATCTGACTGACTTTACAGGAAACTTTGACGGTAACCATAAGTTGCTTTCAAATATCAATATTGTTTCAAATAATTATCGTACGCTCGGTTTCTTTGGTATAAATACCGGTAATATCTCAAACTGTGTCATAGATAATATTCAGCTTCAGCTTGATTGTAATGTTCTAAATACGATCTTTGCTGGTTCGTTTGTGTATATGAATAGCGGTACAGTATCATCGTGCTCTGTTATTTCTTGTAGCGTAAATACTTATGGTTTTACTGACTACGGGTTAAATGTTAGTGTAGGTGGTTTTTGTTCCAATAACTCAGGAAGCATCTCGAAGTGTTCTGTTGGTATTGATATAAATTTATCTTGTCAGGTATACCGTGATTGTGTTGCTGGATTTGTTGCGCAAAACTATAGTGGTATTATAACCAAGTCATATTCTGATATAGATATTGAAGTCTATTCTAATTCAAGCAACAGTTTGATCATATCTGGTTTCGTTGGTGACTATTATGGCTCGACTATCTATGATTGTTATGCACAGGGTAGCATTACGACGGATAATGCTGACACCGTGTATTTATTTGGAGCATACCGTTACGTTGAAAGATCTTATGCAGCAGTATCTGTAGATATTACCGGCAGTGCAGAAGTTACCATTGCCTATAATGATAATGAATCTCAATCTTTCTGGGATAACCAGTTATGCCCAGTATCCGATTATCCTTTCGGGTATCAAACAATAGCTCTTTCTACTGCCCAGCTGTGCGATATCAACACTTATTCTAATACCGACTGGGATTTCAGCTCATCTGACGGTACCCCGCCTGTATGGCAAATTTTAGGCAATAATTATCCAACTTTAGTTTGGCAGGGTACACCAGATACCGATAATAGTGGCTGTGTTGACCTGCTCGATATGGCCAAAATTGCCCAAAACTGGCTAAGTACAGACCCGCTGAAATCGTCATTGGACTTCGATCAGTCAGGACAGATAGACCTTGTTGACCTCGAGATTTTTAGCGAACTATGGCTTGAGAAATTTTTAATATCAAATTTAGTTGCTTATTGGCCTTTAGATAATGCAGACGATGGAATTGTAAACGATAGTTCCGATTATAGCCACAACGGCAGCATTTTCGGTGCTCCTATCATAACAACAGGTGTAAATGATAGCTGTTTTGATTTCGATGGTAGTAATGACTATATCTATGTTGAAAGCTTTGGCGGTATTGCCGGCGCAAGCCCCAGGACTATTGCTGCTTATATAAAGGCAGAATCAGACCTGGAAAATCAGGAAAATAACTTGCACGCTATTGTCAGCTGGGGTGATTTCGATCGATATGAAAAATGGTTTGTCACGCTTGATTCCGCTACCGGCCAGCTAGCACTCGGTATAAGCGGAACCAGACTAATGGGAGGCCCCGATCTGGAGGATGGGCAATGGCATCATATTGCCGTGGTCCTTCCTGAAAATGCTGATAATATCAATGAAGTTCTGCTCTATGTCGACGGCCAACTTGTTACTTCAAATGCCGGTTCGCTTAATGCAGTTATAAACACCGACTACACCGAAGTAATTATCGGTGCAACGAATAGAGCATCACAAGGCGAAGCACGTGATATGGCACAATTCTTTGACGGCTCTATAGACGATCTATGTATCTACAATAAAGCACTCTCACCTGAACAAATCACAGAATTGTGTCAAATGAATATTGTCCAATAAGTATTCATAAATATTATTGATATTATCAAGCTTACTTTACAGGCAAATGTTACCTATCTCAACATTTGCCTGTTTTTTATTTGTATCATTCTCTTCGCCAATTACATATGTGCATTGAGCTAGAAATAAGTAGTTAATATTGAGGGCATGTAATTCTGTTAATTACTACATTTCAAGTCCGGCTAAATGGTAAGTGTAGCTGATTAAGGATGTTATAAAATACTATAGGCATTTATCTCTATCAATATTGAATTAGCAGGTATCTGCCATAATAATTGGAACTCCAAAATACTTGATTTTTTATCTGATATTTGATATTTTATCGAAAAGAGGAATCAAAAGGGGTATTTGGACAAACACATATGTTCTGCTGGATATCAAACGTTGATACTTTTATGTGTTTTAGTTGCAATAGTCACATGAGATTATAGGCAAAGGACGTTTTGCTTATATTACAGCCGTTACAGGGGGAGTCTGCCGTGATGAAATGGGTTTTATTCGCTGGTATATTATTAATATTATCTTCATCTTTATTGGCATTGGATGGTAATGGGCTATCAGATAATCCTTATTTGATCCAGACTCAGGATGATTTCGATGAATTTGCTGACGTGCAAAATGCAGATGTCTTTTGGGCTAGTGGTGTTTATATAAGATTGGATACAGATCTTGATCTGACAGGTAAGGAATACGACCGGGCAGTGATAGCTCCTGATATCGATAACACTCTCTGGGAATATGACGGCATATCTTTCTCAGCTTTTTTTGATGGAAACGATCATACAATTAGTAATCTTTCCATCGACTCAATAAATGCAGATAACGATTATATTGCTCTGTTCGGTCAGATTAGTGGCGAAAACTCTGAGATAAAAGATCTTACGCTTATTAATTGCTCAGTTAAAGGTGGAAATAGTTCCCAGTATACCGCCGGAATAGTAGCTTTTAATGACTCTGGAACTGTTCATAATTGTTCGGTATATGGTTCAATTAATGGTAGGGAAGCAGGAGGTATTTGTGGTCAAAACTCACATGGTGAAATTACAGACTGTTTTGCAAATGTAACTATCTATAGTAGGGCTACCGCAGGTGGCATATGCAGTACAAATTACTTTGGTAGTATTCTGGACTGTCATGCTGAAGGAACCGTTGAAGGTCGTTATGACGCTAATTACATCAGCGGACTTTGCGGCCTTAATACAAGTAGTACCATCCAAAGATGTTCTTCCTCGGTGAGAGTAATTGGTGGTGATGAGTATGCTGGCGGATTATGCGGCTTTAATTATTCTGACAGCTGTATTAGTGAATGTTATGCTACTGGTAATGTTACCGGCGATAAATATATTGGTGGATTTGTCGGTAGAAATACCGGCGCCGTTATTAACGACTCATATTGTACTGGCAATGTTTTGATTAGGAGCTACGGACAGTTCTCTGGCGGTTTTTGCGGCGAAAACTCTGGAACCGTACAAAACTGTTATTCTATTGGCAAAATTGACAATTCCAACTTTCCAAGATACTATGGCGGTTTCTGCGGCTCTACCGATCGAAGTGTAATTCAAAACTGTTACTGGAGCGAGGATACTGAGTATCTGCCAGGACTGGGATCTCTGATATACAGTGCTGGTGGTTACCGGTTATCCAGTAATCAGATGAAGTCCGAGTCAAACTACCTTGGCTGGCACAATGGACTTTGGAAGATTGAAGAAGGCATTGATTATCCGCGTCTTGCTTGGGAAAATAAACCTGGTACAGTAATTGATCATGTTGAAAATAAAACATATTACGGCAATGGAACTGATCAGCCTTATGAGCTTGCAAATGCAGACGATATTGTATGTATGTCAAAGCGGCCGCAGGACTGGGATAAAAAGTTTATCCTGGTAGCAAATATCGATATGTCCAGTGTTTTGGACTATTCTCCTGTTTCCTGCTTTACCGGAAGTCTCGATGGCCAAAACTTCACTATTAGTAACTTCACCATAGATGCATCTTCAGACGGTAACAACCATTGTCTGGGTTTTCTTGGCGTATTACAATATGGTGGTGCCGTTAAAAATGTTAAGGTTGAAAATGTTAGTATTACCTGCGGTACTTTTGGGCGGTTTCTGGGTGGACTCTGCGGCCTGAATAATTCCGAGGAAATATATAACTGTCATGTCACCGCCAGTTTTAATACAGGTGATTCCACCAGAAGCGTAGGCGGACTTTGCGGCTATAATAACTGTGGCCCCATCAGTTATTCAAGTGCAAACACGACTTTTGCGGTTCCAATGGAGGCTCAATATTATGGCGGGCTTTGCGGAAATAATGCTGGACTAGGTATTGTTGAGCGATGCAAGGCTCAAATCAACTGCACGCAAAATTGGGGAACTCAGGCTGTCGGTGGCTTGTGCGGAGCAAATTTCGGGACCAGCAAGATTTCTGAATCATTCTCTACCGGTACAATTGCAAATGACCGAAGTGGTAATAAAGTCGGCGGACTATGTGGTTTGAACAATGGTGAAATCAGTAATTGCTACAGCCTCGTAGCTATCGATAACTTTTCTGCTTCTCCTATAAGTGGTGGCTTGTGTGGCTGGCTCGAAGATGGTACTATCAGCGATTGTTTTTCAGCTGGTGCTATGACAGGGGAGCAATTGCAGCCAAATAGCTTTTGCGGTTTAATCCGTGACGCTGATATCTCAGCATCTTTCTGGGATAATGAACTATCACCACAATCTGCTTATTACGTTGGTGTCGAAGGTAAAACAACACTTGAGATGTACGCAAAGAGCACCTTTACTTATGCCGGGTGGGACTTTACCAGCGACGACGGCAATCCTGCACTTTGGCAGGCAAGATATAAGGACTATCCTCATTTCATATGGGAAGGGCTTTCTACTCAATATGTCACAGTACCAGACTTAGAGCGTATGCTCAAAGCTGATGCAATTACTGCCATTGTTGATGCCGGCCTTACTGTTGGCTCGATTACAATTGCAGAAAACGCAGATGTGCCGCTAAACAGTGTGATTAGCCAATCGTATCCGGCAGGTACTTCATTAGAAGTATGGACGGCAATTAACTTAATTGTTACACGTGAGCCTGAGATGGTTACTGTCCCTGATGTTATTGGCACTACTCAGTCAGACGCTGAAAATGCCATTATAGCGGCTGGTTTTGCCGTCGGGACGGTCACAACATCATATAATGCTTCAGTCCCGGCTGGTACTGCAATGGCCCAGTCGCCAGCTGGTGGAACAACATATCTTGAAGGTTCAGATATTGCCCTTACGATCTCGCTTGGTTCTGCAATTTCAGGATCAGGTACAGAGTCTGAACCGTTTATGATTGATTCAATTGATGCTTATCTTGAATTTTCAGACCTTGACAACTCTGCTATATATTGGGCTCCATATGTTCATACGCATTTGACTTCTGACCTTGACCTGGCAGATGTTTCCGTCAGTCGGATTGGGATTTCTGATAGCATGTGTTACCAGGGCTTCTTTAATGGCAACTCTCATACAATTTCAAATTTGACTATAAATGTACCAGAAGATTATTATGTTGGCATGTTCGGTAGAATCAATGCTTCAGCTAAGATAACAAATCTCCTTCTCCAAAGCCCAGTGGTTACCGGTGAGTATTACGTCGGCGCCCTTTGCGGTTATAACGATGGCGGCAGTATCACTCTTTGTGGTGTAGATTCAGCCTATATAGTTGGCGATGAGTGTGTGGGTGGTCTTATTGGAGAAAGTGCCTGGCATACGAACACTGACGATACCTTTATAGTTCCCAAAATTGATCGGTGCTATTCAACGGGACAGGTTAATGGCCAAAGTAAGATTGGCGGACTTGTTGGGCAAAGCAGTGTTTCGCAGATGCTAAGGTCTTTTTCAACAGCTAATGTAAATGGCAACCTGAATATTGGTGGTTTGATTGGTTTGCATTATGGTCATGTCCCGGTAGCAAACTGTTTTTCGCAGGGGGATGTCTGGGGACAGGGTAATGTTGGAGGTATGGTTGGTGTTAGTTATGCTGTCGATACTGATTGTGGATTTAGCAATTGCTATTCCAGTGGCCAGGTGAATGGGACGAACTCTACCGGTGGACTGATTGGTAAAAACTATAGTGGTGTCAATTTCCATAGTTGCTACTGGGATACCGATAGTAGTGGTCTTACATTCAGTGACGGCGGCGTAGGGAAGCCAACTCAGCAAATGCAAGATCAGGCAATATATCTTAATTGGGATTTTGATACCCCTGTGTGGATGATTAACGGCCAAAACTACCCACGATTGATCTGGCATAGTCCTGACATTGATGATAATGGAATTGTAGATATTTCCGATTTTGCAATCCTTTCAGACAACTGGCAGTTAGCCGTTAGTTCTTTGAACGGGGCAGATCTAAACGGAGATTCTAGTGTGAGTATCGATGATCTCATACTAATAGTTCAAAACTGGCTTTCTGTGGATGTGATAGCAAATCATGTTTCTGCTATAGAAAGTGCTACAGGGATAATGTATGGCAAACCAGATGATAGTAATGACACTGTCTATGTTTTTGAATTATCAGTATATACAGATTCTAATGTTGAAAAAATAGAATTCCTTACCCCTGCTGGTTATTTATATGAAATCACTAATGAGCTGTATACCGAAACCTGTTCGCCTCATGGTTGCATTGAGACAGAATATGTATTCGATGAGGACGAAGCCGTAAATGTAGGTAACCAGCAATATGAATGGGTGTATGAAGCCTGTTTTAGCAATATCGAATCACTAGATAATTATGGCGATGGCTGGTACGAATTCACCTTCTATCTTCCTAACGGCCGAATTGAGCAAAGCAGGTTGTTCTACGGCAATACATCCACTGGAGAAATTATTCCACAGCCAACTGAGGAGCCAGTCTTCACCTCTCCAACTCATGGCCAAAGTATATCGAATCCAATTACATTCTCATGGCAAGAATGCACCGATAGTAATGTATCATTTATTTATTTCGATGCCGAAAATGAAGACAACGATGACGAGATCGAATACGGCCAACTCGATAAATCTGTAACAAGTTTGGATGGGATAGATTTGAGTGCTGGTAGCTGGACGGCATATTTAAATCTTGTGGCTATAGACTCATCAATAAATATAGATGATATTGACGTCTTTATAGCTAAGTTTACGGTTACCGAATTAGATTTCATTGTCGAACCATAAAATGCCTTGTCTACCCATAAAAACGATGCATTCAGTCCCTCCGTATATGAAGCTTTGCATTAGTGCTTACATTTTATCACATTGGGGTTGCGGCTTGACCGTCCTAAGTTCTTTATGTATAATTATCTACTTGTATATTTGCGGCATTATTCGTAATGCCGTTCTAGTATTTGATGTGGTTTAGGTTAGAGTAGAAAATGGCAAAGTTTAAGATAAAGAGCGATTTTGGCCCGGCTGGCGATCAGCCCGCAGCTATTGCACAGCTGTATCAAGGCTTGATACAAGATCAGACATATCAGACACTTATGGGTGTAACCGGCTCTGGTAAGACCTTTACTATGGCCAATGTTATTGAAAAATATCAAAAGCCTGCTTTGGTAATCAGTCATAATAAAACTCTGGCCGCCCAGCTCTACGAGGAATTCAAAGAGATATTCCCTGATAATGCAGTAGAATACTTCGTAAGTTACTACGATTACTATCAGCCGGAAGCTTATATCCCCCAGCGTGATATCTACATAGAAAAGGACGCCGCCAGAAACGACGATCTCGACCGTCTCAGACTCAGTACTACTACCTCACTCCTTAGTCGTAGTGACACTATTGTAGTTGCCAGTGTATCCTGTATATTTGGTTTGGGTAGTCCTGACGATTATAAAAACTACATTGTACCTCTGCGAGTTGGTTTAGAAATAGACCGTGACCAGATGCTCCTAGACCTAACAGCTATCAGCTACGAACGCAACGATATTGGTTTCGAACGTGGCCGTTTCCGTGTTAGAGGCGATGTGGTGGAAATATGGCCGGCTTATAACCAATATGCGGTGCGGGTCGAGTTCTTCGGCGATGAAATAGAAGCTTTATCTCTGATCAGCCCCGTTAGTGGCGAAATCCTTGCCAGTGAAACTCAGTTTTTCATATATCCTGCTAAACACTATGTTATGCCTGAGGATCGCGTTGATGAAGCAACCGCATCGATAGAAAAAGAGCTGAAGCAGCGTCTATACCAGCTTCGCGGCGAAGGTAAGCTGCTCGAAGCTCAGCGTCTCAACGCCCGTACCCGCTACGATATTGAAATGATACGTGAAGTTGGTTTTTGTAGTGGTATCGAAAATTACGCACGTCATATGGCAGCTCTGGCACCGGGTGCCAAACCATTTACTCTGCTTGACTATTTCCCTGATGATTTCCTCATGCTCATCGATGAATCTCACGTTACTCTGCCTCAGTTGCGTGCTATGTACGCTGGTGACCGTAGCCGTAAACAGGTTCTCGTTGATCACGGTTTCCGTCTACCTAGTGCCATGGATAACCGTCCGCTACAGTTTGAGGAGTTCGAAGAAAGCTGGGATAAGGTAGTTTTCGTCTCTGCTACACCTGGCCCGTATGAGCTGGAACAGTGTAATGGTGAGGTTGTGGAGCAGGTTATTCGGCCAACAGGTCTGCTTGACCCGGAAATCTTTGTTGAGCCGGCCTCTGAACAGGTTCCTCATCTGCTCAAAGAAATTGAAAAACGTTGTTCTAAGCATGAGCGTGTTCTGGTGACGGTACTTACTAAACGTCTGGCGGAAGACCTCAGTAACTACATTAAAGATAGTGGCTTCAAATGTGCCTATCTACATAGCGAAATTGATACTTTAGAGCGTGTGGATATCCTCAAACAGCTTCGAGAAGGGCAGTTTGATGTGCTTGTTGGTGTGAATTTGCTCAGAGAAGGTCTCGACTTGCCGGAAGTGTCGCTTGTCGCTATTTTGGATGCTGACAAGGAAGGCTTCCTGCGTAGCGAAACAGCTCTTATCCAGACTATCGGCCGTACTGCTCGAAATGTCAATGCTCAGGTTATACTCTACGGCGATAAAGTCACCCCGTCTATGCAGAATGCTATCGATGAGACCAATCGCCGCCGTGAATTGCAGAAAGAATACAACGAAACTCACGGTATTACTCCACAGACCGTTAAAAAGGCGATACGTAAATCCCTTGAAACGGAGTTCCAGGCTCGCAAACTCGCTGAAGAGATCGTTACTCACGATGGTACTGAATTTGACCGTGATGAGCTTATTAGTACTCTGGAAAAAGAAATGTTCGCTGCTGCTGAAGCTATGGAGTTTGAAAAGGCGGCACGACTCAGAGACCAGATCCAGGAGCTGAAAGACGCTCCACAGGTCGGCAAAACTGTTAAAAAGAAAAGAAAAAAGAAATAATAGCTTTCAATAATGGAATATTTATGGAAACAATAGCAAAAAACGCAAGACAGGCTTCGATCGTTACCGCATCTCTTTCAACTGAGGTTAAAAATGCTGCCTTAGCAGCTGTTATAAACGCAATGAACGCTGCTGCTGACGATATTTTCAAAGCTAATCAAGCCGATATGGACGCTGCTGTTGATGCTGGTCTGGCCAGTCCATTGGTAAAACGATTAAAATTTGACCGTGCCAAGCTTGACGGCGTAATTGCCGGTATCGAGACCCTTATCGATCTACCTGACCCTGCCGGCCAGCGTATCGATGCTGTTAAGCTCGATAATGATCTCATCCTTGAACGCGTCCGCTGTCCGATCGGGGTACTTGGTATCGTATTTGAAAGCAGGCCTGACGCACTTGTCCAGATTTCTACCCTGGCTCTTAAAAGCGGCAATGCCGTATTGATGAAGGGCGGTAGTGAGGCGGCCAATACTAATCGTATCCTGGCTGACACTATATACAATGCTGCGGTCAAGGCTGGTCTGCCACAGGGCTGGATGGCTCTACTCGAAACCAGAGACGATGTAAAGGCCATGCTTGCTATGGATAAGTATATTGATCTGGTTATACCCAGAGGGTCAAATGCATTCGTTCAGTATATCATGAATAATACCAAGATACCTGTAATGGGACACGCCGACGGCATATGTCACGTCTATATTGACGATAAAGCCGATATTGACAAAGCGGTTAAAGTTGCTTTTGACAGTAAATGTCAATATCCAGCTGTATGCAATGCTATGGAAACTCTGCTGGTATCTGCCGAGATTGCTCCAACGGTTCTGCCCAAGCTCGCCGCCGAATATCAAAAAGCGAACGTCGAGCTCAGGGGAGACTCAAAAACATGCGACATTCTTGACAGTTGCGTTCCTGCAACAGAAGATGACTGGTCTACCGAATATAATGATATGACCCTCTCGATCGCCATTGTTGACGATATGGCCCAGGCTATCGAACATATAAACAATTTCGGCTCTGGTCATACCGATTGCATCGTCACCGAAGATTCTGCTCGTGCTAAACAGTTCATGGCTCTCGTTGATTCTGCAAGCGTATTCCATAACTGCTCGACCCGATTCGCTGACGGCTTCCGTTACGGCCTGGGCGCTGAGGTTGGCATCAGTACCGGCAAGATCCACTCTCGTGGCCCGGTTGGCCTTGAAGGGCTAATGATTTACAAATGGCTCATGACCGGCAATGGCCACGCTGTCGCCGATTTTGAGCCAAATGGCAAACCATACCTCCACGAAAAGATATGATCAAATAATTATATAATATTTTCAGCCTTAGGATGACAGCAGTGTATGTCCTAAGGCTGTTTTTGTATAAAAGCTCTCCAGTTTAATAACATATTCTACAGTAAGTGATTACGTACAAATATGCGTTACCATATATCTGGTAGAAGTAGTAATCTGATTAATATATTGCATAATTAAATAGTGGTAAACTTTAAGGCTTTATGTTATTGGACTACAAAAGTTGGTTTAATTAAGAATATTTGTAAAAAAATATACTAAAATCACCTAATTAAGTCATAATATTTTGTAAGTATGATCATTTTTTGTAGGTGAGAGAAGTTTCAAATGTCTAAAAAAGACGAATTTCTGGTACAATTTGTAAAATCCAATAAGCAGCTGTTTGGGTATATCCTCTCTTTGGTGCCTTCCCATTCTGATGCCGAGGATATTCTTCAGGAAACCACCTGCATGCTGTGGGACAAATTCGAAGAATTTGAACCTGGCACCAATTTTCTGGCATGGTCTAAAAGTATTGCGAAAAATAAGGCCTTTGAACATTACCGAAAGAAAAAAAAGTCTCTGCACATAGATATTGATGTTCTTGAAAATATTTATGAAAAGCATAATGCTGGCGATATGGAAGAACATATGGCTGCTCTGAGGGGGTGTCTGGGCAAGCTGGAAGAAAACGATCTTAAGCTTATCCAGTTAAAGTTCCAGAATGGTATCTCTATTAAAGAGATTGCCCAGAACACTGATCGGTCAGTTCATACCTTGTATAAAAGGATGGCTTGTTTGTATACTTTGCTCCAGTCATGTGTTAGAAAAACGCTATTGAGCTGGAGTTAAAATGACCTTGGTAGTTGTATGTAAGGAAATATACTGTGAACGTTAAAGAAATAGTTGAGTTCTATCAGAAAGTGATCGCTTCTCTGGAAGGTGACATCTCCGATGCCGACTTCCAGCAGATGATGCTCAAGGTACAGGATGACCCTGAGGCAGCCTACTTCTATTCTGAGCTCATAAAGATACATACTAATCTCTGTTGCCCTAAGTTAGCGGATTCCGTTTTTAATGGTGAAGATGTTGTCATCTCGAAAGCTTATTACGACCTGATAAATGGACGTACTGATACTTGGATGGCCTTGCTTGAAACTGAGATAAGTGCACCAAGTACTCCAAAGATAATCGATAAATCACTTTCATTGCAAACTGGCTCAGAGTCTGTTACCAGAAAAATGAAACTCTCGCTTTATGCTTTTACTTTTGCCGCTGTTGCTATGATCTTTGTTGCAGTAATGCTTCAGATAAATACGATAAATAATATCATTTATAATCAACCACCTTCATTACCTGCAACATATCAGGAAGTTGCTACCTTGACCGAATCGGTTAATGCGGTTTTTGAAGATGAAGTAATTTCTGCTGATAGTCTATATCGTTTCTCTACAGATTCAATGCCGGTTGTGCTTAAAAGCGGTGTAGCTAAAATCGAGTTTGATACTGGTGTGTCAATGTTACTAGAGGGACCTGCTGAAATTACTTTTACTGCTGCTAATGAATGTTTCATGGAGTATGGAAGCATTTATGCATCAGTTTCAAAAAGTGGTTATGGTTTTACCGTATCGACTAACGATAGTCGTATTGTAGATCTTGGCACTGAGTTTGGGGTTACTGCTGATAAAGATGGAAATGTAGAAATGCATGTACTCAAAGGTAAGACCAGTGTGATTGGCAAAAACAGTCGTAATGAATCTGTCTATATTGCTGGCCAGGCCTGTCGTATTGTTCGTAGTGTTGGTAGGCCGGTAAGTATTGCCTGTGATAAAAACAAATATATAAGAGTAATAAACTCAGAACAGGGAACATGCTGGAGGGGGCAGGATGTAGATCTTGCCAGTATTGTAGCTGGTGGTGATGGTGTTGATATACCAGATGACTTATGTGGTATTGATCCTCTTACTGGAGAGGTAAACGATATCCGAAAGCAAGACTATCAAAGATATGGAGATTTTCAGCTACATAGTGTCCCCAGCAGAGAATTTATTGATGGTGTCTTTGTGCCTGATGGCTCAAAACTGTTTAAAGTTACCTCTGATGGTCATGTTTTTAGAGAATGCCCAGTTACATCTAATTCTTATTGGTGTGATATTACCACTAATAATGTTGTCAAGAAGGATAGTTCCGAAGGCAGCAAGATGATAAATGTCAAACTTGGCGAAATGGAGTTTGGCAAGGGTTCTGGTAATGATATGATTTTCATGCATTCAAATGCTGGTATAACATTTGACCTGGCAAAGATCAGAAATAAGTATAATATTAGTTTTAAGAGTTTCACTGCTGACTGTGGTGTAGTCTCTAATGTTGGTGTACGCAGCAAGGCTGTAATGATGGTTCTCATTGACGGTGAATGTGTATATACAATGAACATTACTAGAGAAGGCAATGTTGAACCTGAGGAAATTGACCTTAAACTCAATGATAAGGACAAGTTCCTTACTCTTGTTGTAGTTGACGGAGGAGATGAGAATGGCTATGATTGGTGTGTTTTCGCAAATCCCATTCTAAGAATTCGCTAATTTGTATGTTTGAATTATTATAAATATTGCGTGGTCTCTTTTTATATAACCTCATTCTATCTGGTTGTGTTATTGAGACTGATCTGTATTATCAAATTATTATTTAATGAATATTAGTATATTCTTGCGGAGAATGTACGTCTATAGGTCTGGCATTTGTACAGGAGGAAGTTTTTAAGTTGGTGTATTAATTGTTTATATTGTTCGCAAACGTTTACATTTTATTTTGAAAGGTTAAAAGAATGAAGAAAAGTGAAATGAAATTTGCAGTGCTTTTAACTGCATTGCTAAGTGTTGTTGCTTTTGGTTCTACCCCCATCGAACTGGTTAATGCCGATTTCGATCTGCCGGGTGTAGTTAAAGTAACCGGATGGGATGGTACTGGTGCTGCTGGTAGTAATACTGAAGATATTCCTGGTTGGTTTTCTGATGCTGATGCTGCTGACTCTGGTGTTGAGACAAATTCTTTTGCAACTACTGGCAACTGGATTGCTTTTATAATGCAATCTGATGAGTCTATCTGGCAGACAACTAGCCATGTTATCGACTCTGGCCAGAGTTTCGTACTCTCGCTGGATGGGCGTAACACATCAAATGCTGGTACTGTTACTATGTCTTTGTACTTTCTTGATGGTACTGAAAGAGTTACTTTTGCTACTCAGGATATAGTACTTACTGGCGAAATGGTTAGATATAGCCTTATCGCTCCGTCTGTTGACGCTGCTTCTCCTGCCGTTGGCAATGTTGTTGGTGTCGAGATCAATCATATTCTCAGTGAAAATGGTACTTCAAATGGTTGGGCTGGTATTGATACTGTTACTCTTGAAGTTAATTATGTATCTCCAGTTGCTCCAGCTGTTGAAGAAGAGTATGTTGATATAAACGGTACTCTTGAATGGGCTGTAGCTAACGATTGGAATGTCGACTTGTACCTGACAACTGATGAACCTAATATGGATACAATTTCATCTTATAAGAAGGTTACCAATCAGCAGATTACTGAATATACTTTTGCTAACCTTGACTTCTACTCAACTTACTACTGGCGTGTAGATGCTTACGAGCCTAATGATGCTTCTTATATCATTCATAAAGGCCCAGTTTGGAGCTTCACTACCAGAGCTCAGGAACCGCTGGTTGCTATTGCTATGAAGGACCTCACTGTGGCTTATGGCGAAACAGCTGTTTTCTCTATGACTGCATCTGATACCGAACAGGCTGTTTGGTATAAAGTTGGCGAAGAAGCTCCACTTTCTGGTGCTAAATATTCTTCTTCTGTTGTTGCTGACGCTGATAAGTTCATTGTTACTCTTGAAATCGCTGATTTCCAGTTAGCTGATGAAGGTTCATACTATGCTGTTTTGAGTAATTCTGCAACTACACAAACTACCGAAACTGCTCCTGTTAAGCTGCTCGCCGAAAGATTAATGGGTTGGTGGGAATTCAATGGTAATATCGAAGATTCTGTAGATACTGTTATTCCAGGTGTAACTCCACATGATGGTACTATGGTTACTGTTGGTAGTGATGTTCCTTACACAGATGCTCTTAACTATACTCCTGGTATTATCGATCAGGCTTTGGAATTTACTCCTGCAGACGATGAAAATAATAGTTCTGCGTATTTTGCTTCACTTGGTTCAGAAGAAGATATGAATTTTGTATCTCGTGGTTTCACTGTTGCTACATGGTTCAAGACAAATCATGATGGTTGGGGTGCGATTGTTGGTAAAGGCCGTCGTCTTACTAATGGTTGGGTTATGGAACACAATAATAATGATGTAACCCTCGTATTCAGAGGTGGTAGTGCTGCTGGTGTTAGTGCTAACATTGCTGATGGTCAGTGGCATCTGCTTGTTGGTACATATAACCCAGAAAAAGGCATGGTTGAAATGTATGCTAGTGATGTTGATGATAAGGGTCAGTTGAGACTCAAGTACAGCGGAGTAACATCTGTTGCACCATCAACAACAACCGAGCTGCCTTTGACCGTTGGTATCGAACTTGATCCTGACTTTGAAAATGTTTATTCGATCGTTGCTGGTGAAGTTGACGACCTTAAAGTATATAGCTATGCAATGACTGCTGAAGAAGTTGCTGGTATGCTATATTACCCTGTAGTTAACGCTCCAATTTGTATGGAATCTGAAATTGGTGGTGAAGGTATTTATGACGTAAATGATGACTGTCAGATCGACGTTATCGACTTTGCCGCTTTCGCTGCAAATTGGTTAGAATGTCGTGTGTATCCTGATTGCCAATAATTGATATTTCATTTTCTTATATGATATTTGATCATAGTGGCCCGTCTGTTCTCAGTAGCAGGCGGGCTGTTTTTTATGGTATATACCTGCAGTAGTTACCTAAAGTGCCATGTCGCCCTGGTTGTAACTCCGGCCTATACAAGGAGATATCTCTCTATTGACTAAAACTTGCAATAACTGTTTGTTTTTGCCCCTAATCATATGTTACAATTAAACTTATGATAAAAACTTTCATCTGGCTCCACAAAAGAGAACTGATCTTTAATTACTGTATATATTTGATCATTCTGTTTTTGACATTCAGTACACACGCCTGTGCTGACAGTATCATTCTCAGGCCCCAGGTGCATACATCTAGTGCTGATTTAAGTAAATCGGCTATAAATCTTAAAGAGCTTCTCCCTGCAAATTCTGACTATTATATTTCCTGGAGTCTGCCTGAACCGGTAGCTATACCAGATGATGATCTCGCTTGGCTTGAGGTGGTCTGTGACCCCAACGGCATCATAGTACCAGGCAATGTTGTTACGAAAGTTGAGTTATATCATAATATTTCCCATACTTGGAACGGTGATCTTGAAATCCAGCTGGCTAATGAACTGCACACCTGGCAGGTTCATTCTTCTAGTGATGATTCAACTAATGATTATGATGAGCTGCTGCAAAACTTCTCTGACTTTACTGGTGATGACCCTTGCCAGATGTGGTATTATCGTGTCCGTGATATTGTTGGTGAAGATGTTGGAACCTTAAATGAAATGGTTCTCAAGGTCTACTATTCTCCCTCTAACCCCGCAATAAAGCTCGATAAAGAGTCACTTGAGCTCGACTGCAGCGACACTCAACTCACTACAACGACATCTGCATCGGATAAGTCCTCGACCGTCTCGACAACTTCGAAACTGCTTAATCAGTATGTTATAGATAGTAAACTCAGTCGTGACAATAGCGTAAATGTTATCGTAAACCTTAATCCTGCTTTTATAACTAAGGCGTTAAATATCACAAAAGCGGGGCGTAGTACCAAAGAATATCAAAATGCTATTAGTAGTGTCCGTAGTGAACTGTTATCCCAATTAAAGTCGAAAAAAGCCCTAAAAGTAAGAAAGCAGTATGATAATCTCTTATCATTTTCCGCAACTGTAGATTTCTCTCAATTGCAGGATTTGATTGCAAGCGATTATGTCTATTCCGTCGAGCCTGTGATAAAGCTTGAGCTGTTTACCGCTCAGGGCCTACCGCTAATGCACGCCCTCGACTCACGCTCTTCTATCTCCGGCCAAGGTATTGCAATCGCTATATGTGATACCGGAATTGATTACACTCATCCTGATTTGGGTAACGGCACTTTCCCGAATGACAAGGTTATTGGCGGTTATGACTTTGGGTCTAATGACGCTGACCCTATGCCGGTCGGTGTAGCTCATGGTACTTCCTGTGCCGGCATTGCCGCTGGCGATATTACCAGCTCTGGTGACTTTATTGGTGGCGTAGCCCCTGGAGCAAAACTGTACGCTCTGAAGGTGTCAGATGACGATGCTGAAAATATGACCAATGAAGCTGTCCTTAACGCCTGGGACTGGTGTCTGACCCATCAATATGATGACCCGAATAACCCTATTATGGTTATCAGTAACAGCTTCGGCTCCGACTCCTTCTCATCTGTTTGCGATACAGCGTCATCAGCTTTTACTCTTATGGTTGAACAGCTAAATACCGCCGGCATTACTCTTCTCGCTGCCTCTGGCAATGATGGCTATTGCTCATCTATTGCCTGGCCATCCTGTATGAGTGGTGTTATTTCCGTTGGTGCCGTATATGATACACCTTTCTCTTCTGTGTCTTATTGCGTTGAGCCAACCTCCTGTGTTGCTGAGCCCGATACGTACTATGACTGCTCTACAGAATATTATTGCAGAAATACCAATTCTGTTGCCGGGGAAGTTACCTGCTATTCTAATTCAGCTTCTATACTCGATATTCTGGCTCCGTCAACCTCGGTTTACACAACTGATATCGCCGGCTCTGACGGCTACACCACAGATGATTATTATTCGGCTTTTGGTGGTACTTCAGCCGCTTGTCCCTACGCTGCTGGTGCTGTTGCAGTTTTACAATCGCAAATGTACCAGATCTCCGGCACATATCTCACGCCTGACCAGGTCAAAGACCATATAAAATCGACTGGAACTAATATCGTTGATGGTAAGTCTGCTATCTCAACTCCTATGGTTGATCTGGCCAATGCTCTTGAAAATCTCGTATTTTGCTCTCAACAGTCATTGCAAATCCAAAATATTGGTGCCGAAACTCTACAAGTCACTGATATTCAAACCCCGCAATGGATTTCGTTAGACCCGGCTCCGCCATATACTGTTCTACCATCGTCTAGCCGGAGTATATGTATTGCTGTTGATTGCTCCCCATGTGACGGAAGTTTTATTTCGCAAGACTCTGAATTGATAATATACTCAAACGACCCTGATAGCCCGGCTCTCATCTTGCCTGTTTCGCAGCTTTGCAGTGTGTGCTTACAAAAGCCCACAGCAGATATCACTGGCGATTGCATGGTTAATGTGCTTGATCTGGCCGAGATAGCCCAACGCTGGCTGGATTGCAATCTCTATCCTGCTATTTACTGCCAATAGATTTGCTACGTTAGACGCTTAAAGAAGAATGGATTGAATGACCGCTCAGTACTAACTGTGCTCATCGGTCCATGTGCCGGGTATATTCGAGTATTGTCATCAAGGGTAAAAACCTGTTCTATTACAGACTTTATCTGACGTCTGGTGTTATTAATTCCGTGCGTACCACCAACACTTCCGGCAAACAACGCATCGCCAGTAAATACATTCCCATCACAATAGTATGATATACCATTTGCCGTATGGCCCGGTGTCGACAGACACCTTATCTCATGTTCGCCCAATGCGATTCTGTAATCATGTCCTACCGTAATGTCAGCATCAGGGTATTCGCTTTCTCCGGCATACGAGGTCAGCTCAAATGCCTCCTTAAACTGCCCAAAGCCCTCAATATGGTCCCAATGCCCATGTGTGATCAACAGATGCTTCAGGCTAAGATTATGGCTTTCTATAAACTCTGGTATCTCAGGCCGAAATCCGCCCGGATCAATAAAAGCCGCCTCGCGACTGGCCTTATCAAATATTAGGTAGCCATTGATCGGGTAGCCGCCAATAGTAAATCCTTTGACAGCCAGTTGATTATTATTTGAATTGATCATTATAATTCCAGCCCAACTATCCCGTTTATATTGTCTGCCTGTCTAATGTCGCTATTAATAAATTCAGTATCACTGAAATAGCTACGATGAAATACTGCATTACTCAAATCACAATCTATAAAACGACAATTATAAAACTCGGCAGTGCGGAATATAGTCTTCTTTAATCGACAACCCTTAAAGGTAACATTATTAAAGATCGCCCCCGGCATTCTTACAAAGAAACTGTCACAATCCTCCAGAGTACAGTTATTCCAGAATGAACCGCTAAAAGCCGTCTCTGTTAGTCTGGCTGATTTGAAATGACTATTGCTGAATGTACTCCCGCCCAGATCGCATAAATGCATTTTGCATTTATCGAATACTGTCCCGTTAAAATTCGACCTGCTCATGAATGTCCGGCAAAAATCACTATCTGATATCTTGCAATCAGTAAAACTGCTTTCAGCTATCTTACTGTCATTGATCACCGTATTGCTGATACCAGACAAATTCGCTGATAACCCATCCATAACGCACAGGTCAATATTGCGTTCAGCTATCTCATATTCAAATAGTCGAACGTTATTGAATGTGCCTTCAGATATCGCCATATCTGCTGGAAAACTATTTAGCTTTGGGTTCATTGCCATGATTACAGTCCAAGGTCAAGTCTCAGCGTTCTGAACAGCCAACTCAGGAATGTCTGCCCCAGTGTCTTATCTTCATAGTTGATCTTTATACGGCCGGTAAGGCCATCTCTCAAGCCGATACTGTCTTCACCGTCAATTGGTAGTACAAGCTCGTAAATATTGTCCGACGGCTTTAACAGCTGGTCATTATCTGTTGTTGGCTGGGTTGGTATATCACCATGGAATATCGTTGCAAAAGCAGGGGTGCTAAGCACTTCAGCCTTGGTATCCGGGATACTCTTTACCTTTGAAAGTATCATTTTATCGTCCATCGCCCATAGTTTTATCTGAGCTGTTTGACCGATCTCGGCAAATTCCATATCCTGTGACTTAACCGCTGCGACCGCCTCAAATTTACCCGGCTTACATACTGCCAGCAGTTCAGTGCCAACGTCAAGGTATGTACCTTCCAGCCAATCAAGCGGAATTGAATTTGTCAGCACTACAATACCGTCGATTGGAGACTTTATCTCCAGCCTTGATTGTTCCTGCTTTGCTCGTTCAAACTGAAGCTCTAACGCCAGATATTCTTCGTCCAGCTGTCTTTCTTCGATATCTCTACCTTGTTTCTTGGCTTCTTTACGCTTTATGTCAACTTGCTGTTTCTGTATCTCCAGGTCTTTTACCCCGTAGTTAAGTACCGGGTCGGTCAACCTGATTATCACATCCCCAGCCTTCACCGGCATACCATCATATGGCAACGCCAGACCGGAATCTGCTAATGATACAAATCCTGAGCGGTTCACATATAGCGGAGTAAGGTCTGCCGGACGTATTACACACTGGGTTTCTATACTCTGCTCCGTCGGTATCCACGCTACGCCTACAATTGAACCAATCATCAGTACTGATATTACACTGGCCGTTATAGGGTGAATATTCAGTGAGTCCCATTGATTAAATAGGAACTTCATTAGCTTGAACAATGGCAGTACGAACGATGCATATATTGACGATACTGCCAATACACCACCGATTACTCCCCAGCCGTAAGGGTCCAGAAACGTCCAAACCATTACTATGATCGCGAACATAATGAACCATCTGTATATCGCACTTAGAATCGCAAAGCTGAATATGCCCAGCTCACGATTTTCTACATCAATTGGCTTTTCAGCTTTCTTTACGCCCAATACATATTTCTTACCTAAATACTGCAAGTAGTTCGTGGCCTTTTGCTTCATATTGGGTATTTCGAGCATATCCATCACGAAGTAATATCCATCATATCTCAGTAGGGGGTTGCCATTGAACATGATAGTATTTATACTTGCCGCCAGCATTACATTGAGGGCAAACTGATTGACAAGATTGCCCGGAACGGTCAACGCCCATATCCACGTCGCCATTCCCGCTAAAAATACTTCTACCGCTATTCCTGCCGCCGTGATCCATACGCGCTTGTGCTTCTCGTTTATCATCCACGCGTCAGACACATCACAATACATCGCCGGCATAAATACCAGAAACAGCAAACCCATCTCATGTACTTCTGTCCCGAAGTGCTTCGCGACCAGACCGTGACCAAACTCGTGTATGATCTTTATACAGAATAATGCTGGAAACAGAAACATTAGGTTAGTCCAGCTCAACAATGGCTGACGACCGCCCAGGTTATCGATATTTGAAAATAGCAAATATAGTGACCCGGTAAACATTAGTATTGTAAATATTACCATTGTCTTACTGAATATATATGGGCCTATTGTGCGGTTCATTTTTGTCAGCAGCTTATCAGGGTCCAGCAGGGGGATCTTATAGAACATATACTCAGTCTTGAGCTTCTGGAAGAAACTTCTGGTGAGCTGCTGCTTCCTGCTCAGTAAGTAATCGCTCGTATTATCTCCGCTGCCAATCAGTAGATTCCCACCACGCATCATAATGATAAAGCTCATTACTGCCTGAGCATCATATGTATCGTCAGGAAAACGCTCTGCCAATGCTTTTAACACATCTTCGATCGTTGTCTTACCGTTGAGCATCTTGAATATTGTATACTCCGGCGGACGCAAACGGTAATATCTCAGGGTGGTTGGATCTTTCAGTACATAACATGGGTGGCCGTAATATACCTGTTCTGTGATCTCCAGATCGGCTCTTGCCTTTGGCAGCACACCCGAATCTGAGTCCTTGTTTGATCTTGCTGATAATTTATCTATATCTATTTCTTGTGTCATAACGCCTTTAGGTTCTTTGCTAAAATAGTCTTATGTATTCTTAAGCTCTCTATTCTATCATAAATAGTTACAATAGTAAATATCGGGTATGTAACATTATAGACTTACTTTTTATGAAAGATTATGCTTTATTTTTTGAATTCATATTAAACTGCGGGCAAAAAAAAACCGGGCTGGACAAGTCCAACCCGGAGTATTAGTTGTTTGTGAGCTTTCTACCCTTATGGATCATTATTACCCAGAACAAAGCAGAAAAATCTACCCTTACCACCCCGGATAATCGCCTAAGCAGGCTCACTCCCAACATAGCATTCTATGTTTTGGGATTCTGCTCTTTTTTCCTTCTCTATTAATATAGCTAGTTTTATCGGACTTTTCAAGTTAATTTTGTAAAAAAGTGTAACAATGTAAAGCCTTGTTTTTCAATATATTATCGAATTTAACCTAAAATTAACGGGCCGACCATTCTTGGTTTAGTGTCCGGGATTATAATTTCTTCGGCATATTTACTATAGTTTAGGTTAGGTGGGCCCAGCTACTTCACCTTTATAAGATTATGAATTCTCGCAAAGTGGATCTTATAGCTGTTCCAATATCCCCAGGCAATTCCCAGGCTGCCAAACACCATGAAGGTAATTGGCAATACTGTCTGAGCTGTGTTTTTTGGTGGTACCAATACCGGACTCACTCCAATAGATGCCAGGCTATCCCATATTGAGCTGCCACCGAACAGGTAAAAATATCCTGCTACAATAATTGGTACTGGCAGGTACGCTTTGCCCGTAGTACGAAAATATTGATGGCTTGCCATTACTGCCAGGAAAAACGCTGCTGTTACCGCAAATGCCTGCTGGCCAATAGAAACCGCTGTTGATAGTACGATTGTACTTCCTGCCGAAGACAAATATGACAGGTCACCCTTGCACAAATATGGTAATATTATTATAGCTATCAGACTTGTAGCAAAAGTGGCTGTTGCACATTTGGGGAATGTCACGTCAAACTTGACCTTATCAGCTATCTCGCTTACTTGCTGTTCCTTCTTTTTGACCATTTTGCCAAGTATTACAACTACCGCCAGACTCACTAAGATTGGAATATACCATAGTATCGCATCTACAAACATTAGTTTGAACATATGCGATCTCGCCGCCTGCCCTTGATTGGCTACCAATAGATTATTAAGGTTATCTGAGTACACCGCCGGCAATGCAAGTACAAATGGGCCTGCCAGGGGGGCTATGTATCTTGTATTCTTACCTCCCAGGAAAAATGCCGCTGCTGCCGCTGCCGCCGCTGCTATTGTATACGTTAATATTGCCCCGTAACTGCCGGAAAATACAATGTTTATCGGCGTACCGCAATTATTGAACTGAAATCTCGAATTGATCGCCCAGCTTATTACGATTGCCAGTAGAATTATTGCCGTTATTCTTATTTTTGTTAGTATGTGTAATTTCATGCTTTATAGAATAATCTTTCCACCTTGTTTAGGCAAGTTATTTGTATCTGAATGTTTATACTCCAATTATCAACTGCTCAGACTTGATTTTTAGCCTCTATTTGGTTTTAATGTATATCCTTATATTTGGTTACATACAATATTATAAATGATAGTGGTTTTTTATGGATAAGATCGAAAAAGTAGAGAGCATCTCACAGATTAACAGTGTCGCTGAACTTGCTAAAAAAATATGGCAGGAGCATTATACTCCTATCATTGGCCCCGAGCAGGTCAGCTATATGGTTGATAAGTATCAGTCTGCACCCGCTATTACCGAACAAATGGTTAACGGCTATCAATATTTTCTTGTCGTTGAGCAGGGCGAATACGCCGGCTATTTCTCCATAAGATTCGACCCTGACCAGCTATTTCTTAGTAAGTATTATATCGACTCTGCTTTCAGAGGCAGGGGCCTTGGCAGGGTTGCCATGGACTATATTGAGATGACGGCTCGCAACCATCATCTCAAGAGTATCTACCTTACCGTCAATAAGCACAACTCAAACTCTATTGCCATATACAAAAAGCTCGGATTCGAAATTATCGAAAGTCTCGTCAGTGATATCGGCAATGGTTTTGTTATGGACGATTATAAGCTCCAGAAATTAGTCCAATGACGGTGATTTCATCTCAAAGGTTGCATATTTACCTAGCTCCTGAACTCCATTGTTCTCCAGCCAGTTGCGACCCTTAACATCATCACACAGCCAGCCATCCCAAAATGCTAGTGAATATTCCTGTATATACCGCTGGATCTTCTTGTCTCGCCCGCGATTGAATATAAGTGGCAGTCGACCGGTAAACACCATGTGGTCGCCGCCCTGGAAGTTTATCAGGTATTGCTGCGACTTATCAGCAAAGTCAAACGGCACACGTCTCGCTGCCGCAAATGTCTCACCGACCGGACTATCGTCTTTCGTTCCCGTCATATGCATACATGGTATGGTTATCCCGCTAAAAGCTCGTCTCTTCTGTTCGTCTGTCTTTTCAGTCACCGGCGTACTCATCGGTACAACAGCCTTGATACGACTGTCTGTCAGCGATATATTTGGCAGCATACCCTTTGTCACACAGGCCAGAGTAGTATGAGCACCAAATGAATGCCCCGATAATCCCAGCCGGGACATATCAAGTTTCCCTTTTAGCTTAACATCGCTAATATTTAGCTCTTCAAGCTTATCGATCGAAAAACGAACGTCAAAAACTCTGTTCAGGGCACTTACTGCATTAGCTGCCGCTTTCAAATCGCTCCACGCTTTCATAGGCCCTTTATTCTTCCACACATTACTGTCACTGCCGGGATGCTGAATATGCACGCTCACATACCCGCAGCTGGCCCAATATTGGCCAAGAAACGCATAATGTTCACAGCTGCCACCCAGACCATGTGAAAATATTATCACCGGAAACGGCCCGCTGCCAACTGGACAATATATCCGCACCGGAAAACTCCGACCACGCGATTTATCCAGCCATTGATCGTTAATCGTTGTTATCTCGTAGGTTGGCTCATGTTGATATCTGGTATTTAACGTTTCTGCACCCCAGGCAAAGGCGCAGCTGCACAATAAGGCTGCCATGATCATAGCTCTCATCATTCTTACTCCATTTTCCCTCTTGAAGGTTGGGCAAGCTGTTTAAATTGTCGAAAATTGTTAGCAGTGTCAGCAAGCCATCTAGCAACCGCCAGAATAACCCGCATATACAAAACTAATACCAGCAAAATAAATAATAGTTACAAAAAAATTACTAATACGTTAAGTTTTTTTATCTATTGCACTTATGCTTTCTTAAAAAATGCTTCATTGAAATAAGATTTTGGAAGTTTCTCTATCAGTGTTTTTTCTGCTGTTTCGGCTCTCTCGTTAATCGTTTTAGAAAGATATGTGGTATGGTTAATGATTTTGTCTCTACGATCTTTTGGTAATCTTGGGAACCTGTCGTGGTTAATCGTTTCTACGCAAGTAGCAAAGTCTGTAACTGCATTAAAAAAATGCTGAACTTGATATATTACTTCAGCTGGGAATTTGTATTTCTCTAATTCTATTTTGTGAAGTATGTTTACATCACTAGAATGGGCGATCATAACACAGCCATTATCAGCATGTTTTTTGATAGTATCCCAATCAATATCTTGTCCACAATGCCCAGAAACAACTTCCTTTATCTCGACCATGATTAGCACTGCCACACTCTTCCTCTGCATCCGAAAATCAACATGCCTTTGAAACATGGTATAAATAAAACCCATAGTAACAGTTATTAAGCTTATTATTAACGCCAACGGACTTCTCCTTACAACATAAATCAGATAATAAACAAATAATCGAAAACGAACCCCATATATTTAACCATCAGCCTCCCGCAAATTCAAACTAAAATATTAGTCTCCCTCAAATCCCCCCCATATACACCAATTACTCACTCCGCAATGGTCTGTGCATGTCCGTGTTCGTCCTTCCCCGAAATACGGCCCCCATAAATCCTATCGAAAATATTCCCCCTTACCTACTAATCCCTGCAATAACTATTCTTAATGTTATCATCTCAAACCAAATCAAAATCGCCAACCAACTCTTTGCGACTTTGCGTCCTAGCGTTAAACTTTTAATTCTTTCTGTTTTCCAACCCATTTATCAGCCCGGAGATCATTTTGGAGATTTCTTCAAGCTGTGATTTCATCTCTTTATGTTCTAAATCTGATATCAACTTTTTACGTTTAACGATTTCCAGTATCGGAATACATTCCTGGGTTGAGCCGCGAGCGATAATGAAGAAGTGTTTGCGATCGGCTTTCGTGAAACGGCCGTTTCCTTCAGCTATGTTTAGAGATATTGATAATGAAGCCCTGTTGAGCTGATCTGATAAGAAATAATATCCTTTCGGGAATTGCTCGGTAATGGACATCATTTGCTCGACAAAATCAACAGCTTTCTGATAGACCTTGAGATTTTCAAACATGAATGGCACGAACACACCGTGATTAGGAATTAGAGTATTTGAACAGTTGATGAAGATTTGCTTATCTACAGATCAACGGCTCGGTTATCATACTGTTCTTATTTGAGCATGAGATCAGTAGAACAGAAGACCGCAGGAGGTCTAATTCGTATGTGAGTTCAGTATCGCCACCGGCTATTATTCTACTGCTCAACGGTTCTAATCGGTCACCTGCTCTGATTTTTTCAGTAAAGCTGAAAAAATCGGGCTGACAGGATTTGAACCTGCGACCTTTTGACCCCCAGTCAAACTCATTTACCCTATATTTATGCCAAAAACGCAATAGTCGAAATCTTTTTCGAAATCTTATCCTTGTTTTTCGCTGAAAAATAGCTATAATAAGTTATTGGAGTACGATTATTATAGTTTAAAATAAGGTGTGTCGAAATGGCAAAAAGAACCGAACCCAGATATGGTATCACAAAAGTTAAAACCGAGAATGGTCAAAATGTGAAATTGGTTAATGACTATAAGCAAAGACCGATTATGGATTTGATTTTTCAGCCATCTACCTACTACTATTTGCATAAGCGATGGAAAAATTTAAAAGCGAATGGCTACCCCAAAAACAAGTGGCACTATGGTTCCAACTTCGATATCGCCATAAAAGAGTTCAGATTAGTAGAAGCAGAATTAAGAAACAAAGATAACACATATATGCGGATTCCATATGATAGTATCAGAGAGATCGGGGAGGTCGGGGAGATAACCGAAAATAAGAGCAATGAGCACTTTTCATCAGAATTGGCGTTAAGTTTTGCAATTCCATCTATAAATGAAACGTTAAAAATAGATAAAAATGCTCTTCTAGATATCGAATTTGTCGGTTTTTTGGAAGGAGCGAGAGAACATTTTTTGACAGCTTGTAAAAATGGCGATATAAAACCTGATGACTATGCCCCTTTATATCAATACTACAAAGAACAGGGGGCTATCATAGATGGCTTCCAGATGAACGAATCAGTCTTATATTCGTTAGTTAGAAATCTGTTAATTAATGACACCGACATGATAGCAGACAAGACAGGGCTACCCTGCCTAAAGACCTTCCATGAACAACTAAGACAATATAAGGAGCCTTTGCCATTACTTTATACTGAGGTTCTTGAGACTTATATAGCTCAAGCGACTTGTGATGCTGGTACTAAGAACAGGGCGGTGAGATACTTTGAGAGATTTGTTGAAATTGTCGGAAAAAAGGACATGTCAAAAATCGATAAAAACGATGTCGCAAAATTCAAGAATTATCTGGATTCTCTTGTAAATTCAAGAAGCGGTAAAAAAGCATCAAACGTATCTTTGAACGCCTTTTCCAAAGATGTTAAAACAGTTCTTAATGCCTATGTAAATGAAGAAGATAGCAGCAAAGTAGAAGCGGCGCGGAATCTCGCAGAATTGATTAAAGATGGCATAGAAAGGAAGCAGACAAAGCCGAATAAAGTTCAAAAATGGGATGCTCACGCTCTATATGAGCTTTTCAATTTACCCCAAATTAAAAATGATAAGGTACTTAAATTGATGTTTTTGTTGACTCTTAATTGCGGATGGAATTCTGTTGATGTGGCTAATTTTTCTAGGTCAGATGACAAAGAATCAAAGCATATATATCGAATAAAAGAACCGAATCCTAACTTTAGCTATGGTTTAGAAGAAAATGAGACTAATAATAGATACCTAAAAGAACATATAATGATTGATTTTCCGCGTATAAAAATGAAATGCGTATATGACAGACAATGTATTTTGTGGGAAAAGACAGCTGATTTGCTGGACGAATATTTAAAAGAAACTGCTGAGCTAAAAAGCGATTTTGTCTTTGTGAATCCTAAAACAAAAACTAAATATTCCGACCAATATCTTTCTTGTAAATTCGGAGATTTTTTTGACAAGAAAAAATTAAATATGCCCAAAATTAAATTAGCTAATGACAGGAATGCCCTATTCAAACACCTGCGTTCAACACTATCTACTATCGCGCACGAGAACAGAGTGCAATATCTTGTAATAGACTTGTTTCTTGGACATTCTTTGAGAAAAGCAGGGGAGATTGGTTCTTATGTGGGCAATCTAGAAAAGGCACTCCATGAGATTGCCGATGGCGGCTACAATGATCTTAAGAATGTAATTGATACGCTGTAGTTTGGATTTGACAACTAATGCCTGGCTCTTAGTTGTTTTGCTAAAAATGTGTATTTCACCCTATTCCAGCAATATAATTTTAATTATAAGATTTTGTTTCTCGTCTTTCTGGCAAGATTCTACGCTGTATTTAGGATTATTATCTATGTATTTTAATATCTTATTTTTAACATATTCCTGTTTATTATTCTGTTCTATATTTTCTGTTATTGCCATTTTTGCAACTCATTATCTTGGAGATATTTGGACAAATTATAAAATAATTCTATTGGTGTTTTCTAATAATAGAATATATAGTTGGTATAGAAATACCGACAGTTCGGCTAATTTCAGCTTTTGAGAGTCCTTGTTGTAGTAATGCCAGAACAGGTTTTATCTTGCAAGCTGTTTTAGGTTTTACCCCTTTTTTGCTTCCTCCCCATATCTTCCCTCTCGCCTTTGCAGCAGCTTGTCCGGATGTCACTCTTTCAGCTCTAATTTCTGTTTCATACGCAGATACTGAGGCGATTATGTTGGCATTCAATCGTCCGGCAGGGGTGCTCAAATCCAAATGGTCTTTAAGGCTGATTAGATTACACTGGAAATGTTGAAGTTCTTCGAAAAGCTTAGTTAGCCCTGATGCTGTTCTGCCTAAGCGATCCAGACGATATATAACAATCTGGTCTATTTTAGAATTACGCAGATCTTCCAAAAGTTTTGACATTGCGGGTCTATCCATACTTTTACCAGTAAACTTGTCTTTATACCATTTTACATTATGCGGTTGATGGGTATCAATCCATCTAGTCAATTCATCTTCCTGGCTGTCAAGTTTCTGCTGAATTGTGGAGATACGACAATATATTGCTGTTATTTTCTTACTCATAGCTCTACCTCGAATCGATAAAAATCATCTTTACTTCATTTTTTATGCTTTACGTTATTAAAAAGCGGGGTTTATGCTTCAAAATGGCATGTTAGCAAACCAATATTCATTTTTTATGGTTTTATAGTGTTTTACAGTGTTAGTTTGTTTCAAGTTTAGATTTCAAGCCGAAAACCATTAATATTAATTGTAGTCAAAAAAGTGGAAATTAATAGTAAATAAACAAAAAACTATACAAGAAAGTATATTTAATGTTAGCTTGTGTCAAATGTGGAATTTTTCTATACTTTATGCCAAATATGTAACTTATCTCTATTGGTCGATGAATCTGTTTAATGCAGCTAGATTTTTCCCAAAATAATAATAAAAATAATATTTATTCTTGGTATTTGATGATAATTATATTGAAATATGTCTTTGACTTAAGTGTTGCAAATAGTTATTATAGATATTTGTTCTAACTATTTATTATAAGGGATTTTATATTGATTTTCAAGGCGTAATAATGATATGGCTAGTGAGTTTATAACTAATAAAGATAAAAAATTATCAGATGTAATTAATAACATATTGCCAGCAACTGACAATTTGTATTTTCTGGTTGGTTATTTTTACTTTTCCGGCTTCGAGAAAATATACAAGCAAGTTATTGATAAGAAATTGAAAATACTAGTTGGGCTTCAAATTGAAATCGATTTGACGAACAGAATCAAAGAGTTGTATTTTCTTGAAAAATTGAATATTTCTAGGGCTAAAGTAAGGGATAATTATCTTCAATCAATAGTTGATGTATTTAATGAAACTGATATATTTGATACTGAAGAAAAACAAGATGCTTTCAGGCTATTTATCGATAAAATTCATGATGGAACCATGGAAATAAGAAAAACTCAGGAATCAAATCATGCAAAATTATATATCTTCGAGAACAAAACGGAGCAAAATCATGGTGGGGAATTTCTGGGGACAGTTATTACAGGCTCAAGCAATCTAACACATTCAGGACTTGAGGGAAGGTTTGAGATCAATGTCAGCTTGAGGGATAATTATAACTTTACGCTAGCCCAAAATCTCTTTCTTGAGCTATGGGAAAAATCAGTCGTAATCGTTGATGAGAATAATAAAAATGATTTTTTGAATAAGGTTGTAGAAAAAATATGGCTAGATAAGCTGCCAAAGCCTTTTTTACTTTATATAAGAGTTCTTGCCGAATATTTTGCGGAGCAAGAAGAGTTAATTACGCTGCCTGCTGATATTACTGATGGAAAATATTTTAACTTTAAGTATCAAGTAGATGCAATTAAAAGAGCTATTGGTATTATTGAACGTCATAATGGTGTTATAGTTGCTGATGTAGTAGGTCTTGGGAAAAGTATTATTGCTTCTACCGTTGCTCATAATTTAAATCTAAAAACCATTGTAATAGCTCCTCCACATCTTGAACAGCAGTGGAATGACTATAGATATGAGTTTAGCTTCAATGCCAAGGTGTATAGTTCTGGTAAAATAAAAACGGCATTGGAAGAAAATCTTGATGATGAACAAAAGCTTATAATCATTGACGAAGCTCATAAGTACAGAAACGAATTAAATGCGGATTATGCCTATTTGCACCAGTTATGCCAGCAAAACAAGGTAATGCTTCTCACGGCTACGCCTTTTAATAATCGTCCTCAAGATATATTTTCTATGATTAAGTTGTTCCAGATACCCACACGGTCAACTATAAGAACAATAGAGAACTTGTCTTATCAGTTTTATAGTTTAATACTGCGTTATAAAGAAATCAAAAAGATACAGCGTAGTAAAACTGAAAGTCAGCAAGAAATAGAAAAACGCATTAATGAAGTTGCTAATGAGATCAGAGATATACTTTCCCCTCTGATCGTTAGAAGAAGTCGTTTAGACCTTGAGGCTATTGAGGAGTATAAGGAAGATTTAGTTCAGCAAAATATATCATTTCCTGTTGTAAATGATCCGATTGAACTTGAATATAACCTTGATGATATAGAAGAGCTGTATGCAAATACATTGCATAAAATTTGCCCCCAGAACGAAGATGAAGGTTTTATCGGTGCACGATATATGCCGGTTAACTATGTAAAGAATTTTGATAAATACAAAAAGAATATAGCTAAAGATATGGGGATCGACGAGAACTTGTTAAAGCAATCACAGGTTAACTTAGCAAAATTTATGCGGAGGCTTTTAGTTAGAAGATTTGAAAGTTCAATGGAATCATTTAGGCTGTCTCTAAGGTCGATGATAAAATCTTCTGAGACTATTGAAAGCTGGTATGAAAAGAAGGGCGGAGTACCTGTTTTTAAGAAAGGTGACCTCCCTGGTCCTGAAGATTTACTTAATCTTACAGGTGATGATGCTCTCAAAACTCTTGATGAATTACTTGAAGATGAAAAACTGGACAAATACGTTCAGCGTGGGTTATGGTTTATTGAGAAAAAAGAACTTAAGGTAGGCTTTATCCTTCAAGTTAAAAAGGATATTCAGCTACTTAAGGAGATATATAATGACTGGTTCGGCAATAGAATTATTTCTGATCCAAAGCTTAGTCATTTTACAGAGCTAATTAAATCCCAATTAAGAAGTGATCCAACAAGAAAAATAGTAGTATTCACTGAATTTGCCGATACCGCAAATTACTTATATGAATCTCTCAAGGATGGTTTAAGGATATTCAAATACTCATCATCTGATAATACTAAAGAAAATAAGCAGACTATCAGATCGAACTTTGATGCTGGTTATGACAAGCCAGAAAATGATTTTGATATTTTGATTGCAACAGATGCGATATCTGAAGGTTATAATTTACATCGAGCAGGTACAATATTTAATTATGATATACCATATAATCCTACAAGAGTAATTCAGCGCGTAGGTAGAATTAATCGAATAAACAAAAAAGTCTTTGATGAGTTGTTTATCTATAATTTCTTTCCTAGTGCTACAGGCGAAAAAGAAACTCACATTAAAGAAATTGCTACTCTAAAAATGGATATGATACATGCCTTGCTTGGTGAAGATACCATGGTTTTGACAGATCAGGAGAAGCTTGGTTCTCGCTTTGCGGTACAGTTCAAGGAACAAATTGGTAAACAGGAACAGTTATCACCTGAAGCAAAGTACGAAAATCTGATAAAGAATTACAGAGCATATAATCAAGATATTATAAATGAAGCTCTTGCAGTTCCGAAAAGAGTAAAAATTAAACGTTCATTCAAAAAGGATGAGGATGGAGTTTTATTATTTGCCCGCAAAGGGAAAGAATACGTATTCAAGCTTACAAAACCGGAGGGTGAATCAACGAATCTGACCTCAGCTAAAGGTTTAGAATTATTTGAAGCAGAACTACAGGAAGACCCGCATGAGGTTTCAAAAGTATTTGATAAAGTTTACCAGATTGCAAAGTCAAATCTCTTTATTACCAAGACCGTGATGACAAAAGATAAAGGCAAAAAAGATGCTATAGCAAAATTGAAATTGCTGAAAAAAGACTTTTCTCAATATCGTGACTATCTTGAAGATTTGGTATATGTTGCTGAAAAGCTGGATGCATTGCCGGAAAGATACCTGAAAATGATACGGGCTATTAGCATAGATACAATAGAACAGGATATGAACAGTTTTATTGATGAAGTATCTACCACATATCTTAGTAAAATAATTGATCGTGAACAAGCTATAGCAAATGAGAAGGAATCCCTAATCATAGCAGAGGAATTGATTTAATATGAAATATGATTTTAATGCCAAATACCATAGAAGTAATTTTTTGAATTTCCTTAAAAACGATTTTCTCCCAGACGATCTTGAATTGTTTGATGAGAAAATTGACCTTGAATTTGCTCCAAACCATATTCAGACTGTTGCTAAAGTTGGCGAGGTGAAATCATTAGGTCTGACCGTTTTTGAAGTATTGCATAATTCAGAAAATGATCCAAGAGTAACACTATCTAGAGATGTATTCAGATTGATAAGTAATCTGTCAATAGAGCGTGCTTTGGTGGTTTTTCATACTAATAAGAGTGAAAACTATCGGTTGTCTCTAGTTACCATTGAGTTTAAGCTCAATAAAAATAAATTGACAAGAGAATATTCAAACCCGAAAAGATATTCATATTTTCTTGGTCCTAGAGCCAAAACTAATACTCCAGAACAATTTTTAACCAAGGGAAGAGTTTCATCGTTAACAGAACTCCAGAATTGTTTCTCGATCGAAGTTGTAAACCGGCAGTTTTATCAGGAAATTGCTACAGTCTTTACAGAACTTACTGGCGGGCAAAGAGATATCGGCAGCAGGCATATCGACGCAGGTAACGGGTGTCTGATTATACCCGGAGGAAACAATGAAAAAACAAGGAAAGAATTTGCGGTTCGTTTAATAGGTCGTTTAGTGTTTTGCTGGTTTCTTAAAAAGAAAATATCAAGTAATAATGTTCCATTAATTCCAGATGATGTATTATCTTTACAGGCATTGAATGAGAATTCTAATTATTATCATTATATTCTTGAACCACTATTCTTTGAAACTCTAAATAAGAACTTAGAGCACAGGCATCCGAAATATCAAACAAAACCTTGGGATATAATACCATTTCTAAATGGAGGGTTATTTGATCCACATGAGGAAGATTATTATGAATTTGACAGGATCACGGGAGTATCAGGCAAGTACATTAATATATTAAAAGTACCAGATGAGAAAATTAAGGAATTAGTAACAATATTTGAAACCTATAATTTTACCATTGACGAAAATACTTCAGTTGATATTGAACTCTCTATTGATCCTGAAATGTTAGGGAGAATATTTGAAAATCTTCTAGCTGAAATTAATCCAGAAACAGGTGAAACAGCCAGAAAAGCAAGCGGTAGTTATTATACACCAAGAGAAGTTGTTGACTATATGGTTGATAAAAGTCTCGAACATTACCTTATTGCTAATCTTGGAATTGAGCATACTAGTGATGTTAAATCATTATTAAACTATGTTGAAGACTCCCCATCTATTAGTGAAGAGATAGTTGATAAAGCTCTCGATGCACTTTACAATATAAAAATTCTTGACCCAGCCTGTGGTTCAGGTGCTTTTCCTATGGGGGTTCTGCAAAAGATACTTCTAATATTGCAAAAACTAGACCCCGAATCAGGGAAATGGCTTGAAAGACTTCTTGATGACATAGATGATGAAACTGTCAAAGAATATCTTAGGACTCATATGAATACGGACTATATTCATAAATTAGGTATGATAAGAGACTCTATTTATGGAATCGATATTCAGCCTATAGCAACTGAAATTTCAAAGCTTAGAGTCTTTTTATCTCTTATTATTGAAGAGAATATTAAAGACGGAGAACCCAATAGGGGGATTGAACCTCTCCCTAACTTGGAATTTAAGTTCGTTTGTGCCAATACCCTTATTAGCCTTGGAGAACAAATCGATTTTACTAACAATGATAAAGCATTAAAACTTCAAAAGAAACTTGAAAGAATACGGAAAAAGTATCTCAGTAGTTCTGGCGAATCTAAGCAAAAAATCAAAGATGAGTATAAAAATATTAAAGATAAATTATTTAATGAAGTTATTGGATTGATGTGGTCAAAAGCAAGTAAAAGGATGGAACAACTATCTACTTGGAATCCTTTTGCAGATGAGCCTTGTGGCTGGTTTGACTCAAAATTTATGTTTGGTGTTGACAAAGGCTTCGACATAATTATAGGAAACCCTCCCTATATAAAAGAATATACAAGTAGAGCAGCATTCGATGGGGTCAGAGAAGAACAGTACTACCAAGGTAAAATGGATATTTGGTATTTATTTGCTTGCAATGCTATTGATTGGTTAAAGAATAATGGAGTTCATTGTTTTATTGCAACAAATAATTGGATAACTAATGCCGGAGCATCAAAGCTAAGAAATAAAGTAGTAAACGAAACTAACATTCTTCAGTTTGTTGATTTTGGCAATTATAAAATATTTGATAATGCTGACATTCAAACAATGGTTTATGTATTGAGTAAATCTAAAAGACCAAAAAAATACAGTGTGAATTATTCGAGGTTAAATAATCCTAATGTAACTAGAGATTACTTAAGCACTTTCTTGAAATCAGATTTTCAGACGGATAATTATACAAAGAGGGATGTTGAGTTTGATAGAGCTAAATTCAAGGATAAATATATTTCATTTTGCGAAAGTAATACTGAAGTTGTATTAAAAAAAATCTTAGATAAAAGTAATTTTAATTTTACTAATGATGAAGTTGCACAAGGTATTGTTGCTCCGCAAGACTTTGTTAATAGAAAAAGTGCAAGTAAGTTAGGTAATAAATATAAAATTGGATTTGGGATATTTGTTCTTTCTGACGAAGAGAAAAATACTCTTAACCTTGATGAGGCTGAACTCAAATTACTAAAGCCATATTATACATCTAATGAGCTATTTAAATATTACGGCAATCGTAATAATCAGCAATGGGTAATCTATACTCGTTCAAATATTAATAGTACAATTGATGACTACCTAAATATTAAAGAACATTTAGATAGATTTGCTTCCGTAATCACCTCTGATAATGCGCCTTATGGATTACATAGAGCAAGGAAAGAACACTTTTTTCAAGATGAAAAAATAATATCCATTCGTAAATGTAGTGAACCAAGTTTTACCTACACAGATTTTGATTGTTATGTATCACAAACATATTTTGTGATCAGAACACACAGGCTAAATATGAAATATTTAACTGGATTCATGAATAGTAAAATTGTTAAGTTCTGGCTTAAAAATAAAGGAAAGATGCAAGGAGATAATTATCAGGTGGATAAAGCTCCATTGATGAGCATTCCAGTCATGAGACCATCTACGGAAATTCAAAACAAAATTGAAGAGATGGTTGATACGATCATTGAATTAAGAGCAAATAGCCATGACGATAATATCCCTAAACATGAAGATTCAATAAATACGATAGTATTTGACATGTTTGATCTTAGTGATGATGATATTGCTATTATTGAGGATTCTATTAAATAAAATTTTGTGAGAGTTTTTATGGCACGAAAAAAAGTAACAGCAGGTAAAGACTTTATACAAAAAATTGGTATCACTGATCCAATTTCTGCTTTAGCTGAGTTGATTTGGAATTCCTTTGATGCTGGTGCCAATACTGTTGAAGTAGTTCTTCGCTCAAATGGTACTGGAGCAGTCCAGGATATAGAGATAATAGATGATGGTGAAGGGATTGCATACGAGGAACTTGCTCAGGCATTTGGTAACCTTGGCAATTCTAAAAAACTTACTAATAAAGAAACGGTCAATGGGAGATTAGTTCACGGCAAAGAGGGCAAAGGGAGATTTAAGACTTTTTCATTATGTAATAAGCCTATATGGGTAACTGTGTTTAAAAATGACAATGAATATTATAAGCATATAATATCTATTGATAATGTCTTTTCAGATGAATATGACGACTCAGATCCAGAAGTCTCCCCGCTAAAGAAAACTGGAACAACAGTTATTCTTAAAGATATCCTGCAAGGACAGAATTCATTAGCAAGGGATGATGCGAAAATAAAGGTCGCAAAGCATTTTGTTTTGTATTTACTTAATTATCCAGGACTATCACTTGTTTTTGACTCACGCAAAATCGTTATTGATGATTTTATTAAAACCAAAAAAACATACAATCTACCTACGGGAAATAATGATAAGCTTACTGTAATTGAATGGAACGAAAGACTTGAGAGTAAACAATTACATCTGTGCAATGAGCATGGTTTTTGTCGGCATGAAATTGCTGCTGGGGTACATGCTCCTGGAATTGAATATTCAGCCTACCTGCAATCAACAATGATTGAAGATGTATATAATTCAGGGAATTTAGGCTTGGGTGATATGAGTTTAGACCTGATAAAGCTCATTGATGTTGCTAAAGATACTATCAGGGATCATATTCGTAAGCGTCTGGCAGAAGAAGCTGGTGATATTGTTAAAGAGTGGAAAGAGCAAAACATATATCCATATTCAGATGACGAGCCAACCGGACCAATAAAAGAAGCTGAAAGAGAAGTCTTTGATATTGTTGCTATAACGATCAATGAGCAGCATCCGACATTTAAGCGAAATGATCTCTCAAATAAAAAACTAACTCTGGCTTTAGTTAAGCAGGCATTAGAAACAAATCCATCTGGCATTTCCAAGATACTTCAGGAATTGCTATCTTTACCTAAAGAAGAACAAGATGGTTTGGTAGAGCTACTGCAAAGAACCACCTTGAGTTCCATTATTAAAGCCAGTTCAGTCGTTGCAGATCGCTTAGATGCCATTGGAGCATTTGAGCATATTATCTTTAATAGTAATTGGAAGAAGACTCTTCTGGAAAGAACGCAACTTCATAGACTGCTTGTGCATCATCTTTGGATTTTTGGAGAAGGTTATACGTTGGATAGTGACGATGAGTCATTAACTGCTATTCTTGAAAAGCATATTAAGAAACTTGGCAGAAAGAAAATTATTGAGGATGTAAATGTTAAAACAGTATCAGGAATCAATGGTATTCCTGACCTATTGCTTTCAAAACAATTTACTCATTCCCATGAATTATTTGAAAATCTTGTAATTGAACTTAAAAGACCCTCAATTAAACTTGGTAATACTGAATTGACACAGATAGAAGATTATGCTATTACAGTTTCAGAAGATGAAAGATTCGATACAGATAGATACAAATGGAAGTTTATTTTAGTTGGGAATAATTATGATAGGTTTGTGAAAGCAAAAATCAACCAACCACGTTTTCCTAAATATTGCTCTATGGACTCTGGAAATGTACAGGTTTATGTTAGAACTTGGGCAGATATTTTCGCTGATGCTAAATTGAGATATAAGTTTTTTAGTGAAAAGCTTGAGATTGAAGCTAAAACCGAAAGTGGTATGGCAAATTTTCAAGAGAAGTATGGTCATTTGATTACCGGGAATGGTATGTCTAAGAAGAAGGAAAAAGAAGCAGGTAAGGCTCCCAAATAATTTTTTGTTATTACCGTACCCCCATCCCCATCCCCTTGGGATCGATTACCTCCCCTAAGTTTGACAGGGACTCTAAAGTTCGGCTTTTGAGCCAGGATTTTTTATGCTCAATATTAATAAGAATTTCCCTTATTCTTGTAGGGTCATGTTGTTTGATTTATTTGCCTTAATGGTCGCCGATACGCTGTCGCTACCGCTTTTTTCCGAAGACTTAATCCCCTTGTGTCTTTGGTTGAGCGTGGGTGCTGGGGGCGATCCTAGGCGTTTTCTGTGCGTAGGTGAAATTCTTGTGTGAAAATAGGTTATGTGATAACCTAAAAACGCATAAAATTGCTTTATGGTAACTAATTATTTCACTATAGTAGCTTTTTTCGTTAAAATGCCGAAATCACTGGCGTAAATACTTCTAAATTTCGACATTTAATTGATTAATTATTAATCTTAATCCAATGGTACTTGGTCTCAGCATAAATCAAGTAGCCGTTTTGGTTCTGAAGGAAGCGGAATCAATCGAGAGAGAAAGAGACTAGTTATACAAAACTGGTTTCTGTATGTAGATAGTGTCCGTGTAGATACACATGAAATAAGGGTAAATTGGGGCGAAAAATGAGGGTGCAATTGAGTTTATTGAATGGCAAAAACTTCATTAAATTTCAAAATATCTTTTAGTATCTCCATGTATTAGAATCACCCATAATAGCTCATTATAGCGGTTTATATGGAACTTCGCCCTAAGTTGATTCTGTGGACAGAAACAAGTGTGTACGCATATATATACTTATTTCTCTCGCGCTCCCCTGGGGGTTCTATTGAGAAAAAGAGGAGATAGATCAGAGTAGTTGAATGAGTGTGAGTATTCAAAGGTTCGTCAGTTAGCGGAATTATTGGCGACAGAATAGACCATAAATAAGAAAGTAGGATAAATGTAATGTTATTAAAGGATAAATAAATTGAGTGTAAACAATAGAAGGAAAAGCATTTTAAAGACGTATGAACCGTCAATGAAATATCTAAAACAAATGAGAAGGGATATAGACGATTTATATCGTCCAGAACCTAAATTGAATAAAGATACTGGATTGCTGCATTATACTGTA
The DNA here is from genome assembly GCA_963667715.1 of Sedimentisphaerales bacterium. GTDB lineage: Bacteria > Planctomycetota > Phycisphaerae > Sedimentisphaerales > SM23-30 > JAFGDI01. The sequence continues at coordinate 2,185,623 of OY763926.1, forward strand.
AGACAATACTCAAAGTTCATGAAGCAATTTACAACGTTTGAGACTTATGGAACTGGTGAACAAAAGAAATGGGTTATATCACCAAATCTTAGGAAAGACTTAAGCAAAGAAAACTATGAATATTATCAACTATGCAAAGCGAATAATCGTAAGTATATACCATTACATAACTTTAAATTAAGAACATTCATTAGTCCACTAGATAGCTCTATCCCTTCATTAGAAGGACATTTATGTGGTAATCATTCTATTCTTTATAACAATGATGATACGGGCAAATTTGCCCTTGTAGTAATAGACATAGATTTCCATATTGATTCCAATATTGATAATGATTCTTTAGATATGACTAATCATATCATAAATAACTTTCACGATGGTATTTACTTTGATAAATCAACGAAAAAGAGGGGATATCATCTATATTTGCTTGTTTATAAAGAAGGATATATAGCCCAGGAAATTAATGATATTCTAAAAAAATATAATAGAATTTTATCTTATTACTATAATGTAATACTTGATTATAATTGTGATTATGATGGCGTAAAAGCCAATTTAAAGCATTATAAAGAAGATTGGTCGATTTATTGTGGAAGTTTATGCAAAGCTCCAAGACCTGATCTGGAAGACATAGAACAATGTGGGATATTATTTAATTCAAATAAGGTTCACACCATATATGATATCATGATTAATGCATGTAAGGTCAATGATTTGATTGTTGACTATTACTCGCATAATGAAACAAAAATGACAAAGAAAGAGATAGATAGACTCTGTAGTGTATTAATTGATGATCCCTCAAAGAATAAAATCAAAAGACTCATTAAGACCCCAAGGAAAAACAGAAGGAAAAATAAGAGAGCTAATAAGAAAAATAACAATATAAATATAGAAAATAACTCTATTATACAATTTGGTACAAAATTGAGTGATAGGTCATATCAAGATATAGTTGAAGAGTTGAGGTTATATCCTTTATCTGATACATTGCAAAAGAGTAAAGACTTTTATTTCCACTACTGTAGGCTTAAAGGCTGCTGTGTAAGTCCTGAAGAAGCTGAAAGGGAATATGTAGACCAAGGGCTTAACAATACCCTGGGGAGTACTGAGAGTCGTGTGCAGCGTTTTGTGAAAATGAACATGCACGAGTATTTTGATATAAGTAAAATTAAAAAGAATTATATGCCAGCTATAATTGATAATATCAAACAAATTATGGGTGAGAGTGACCTGAAGTATCACGATGGTAAAAATCGGAGAATAACATATGATGATATTGCTTTATATATTCACCATATCCTAGTAATAAAAAAGAATGAGGGAACTTTTGGATATTTGGCATTTCAGCAGGTATATAGTAGATATTTTGGTAAAAAAATAGCCAGAAACGCCATTGCTCAGATTAAGAAGGTCTTGTCAGATAAAATGATACTTGAATCCAATTTTGATTTAAAAAACATCGGTAAAAAGGGGGCTGATAATATGATCATTCTTAAAGAGATTATAGAAGACAAGCAAACGTTCTTGCAGGCGTATTATAGAAGAGGGGGAGATTGTAGTAATGAGAGATGTATCGGTTAATGGCAATACTATAGTGATAATCGAGATATTATAGTAAGGCTACTGAGTTACAGTTAAGCAAATAGCAACGATAGTGTTTTTCATCTACGCAGGAGGCAATCTAGTACGTTTTACATTTCCATAATTTAATATTGAAAAAGCATCTATTCCTTATATTAGTTAGATTGCTACGTATCAACCAACTAGTTATAAGGATGAGTATTATGAATAATTATGAAATTCATTTTCGGTTTAATGGAAGTTTTTATAAGGAGCTGATTACCTGTCAAAATGGCTTTAAAGCTCGTGATCTGATAAAAGCTAAGGGAGTGTTCATTTAACTGTGTAAATGGTCTCCATTATTATATGGGCAGAAACATATCTGCCCGTATTTTACATATTCATTCTATCGCCGAACTTAATGGCGAATTGGTTCATTGCTGTGTTCCAGCATCTAATTGGCATTGTCCATTTTTTAGAGATATTTTCAAGAGCCAAGTAAAATATCTTCATTATCGAAGCTTCGCTAGGGAATGCTCCTTTGGTTTTAATAACCTTACGTAGAGATCTATTAAGTGATTCTATGGCATTAGTAGTATAAATAGCCTTGCGGATATCTGCCGGGTAATCAAAAAATGGAATGATATGTTGCCAGTTATTTCGCCAGCTTTTACTGATCATAGGGTATTTGCTATCCCACTTATCAGCAAAGTCGTCTAGTGCCATCTCTGCTTGTTGCTCGGTAGCTGCGGTATAGATCAGCTTCAGGTCAGCACATAACTCCTTGCGTTCTTTCCAGTTAACAAATCGAGTGGAGTTACGTATCATATGCACAATACAAAGCTGAACCTGGGTTTGAGGAAAAACTGATTCTATAGCTTCCGGAAAGCCCTTCAAGCCATCAACACATGCTATGAATATATCTTTTACTCCACGATTCTGAAGTTCGGTAATAACACCCAACCAGAACTTAGCTCCTTCTGTTTTAGCTATCCAGATACCTAAAAGCTCTTTCATGCCATCCATATTGACACCCAGAGCAAGATATACTGATACATTAGCCACCTTGCCATCCTGACGGCATTTGACCACTATGCAGTCAAGGAACACTATAGGATATATGGGATCTAAGGGACGGTTATGCCAGGCTTTAACTTCCTCCATAATACTCTCTGTAGCCTGGCTGATAAGACCTTCTGAGACATCTACCTGATACATATCCAACAGACTTGCCTGAATATCACGAACACTCATGCCGCGACCGTACATGGCGATTATTTTATCATTAAATCCTTCAAAGCATCTCTCACCTTTAGGTATAAGCTTAGGCTCAAAGGTGCTTTTGCGGTCTCGAGGGGGATTTAGCTCTACTTCATCGGAATCGATAACAACAGCCTTTTTGCCTCTGCCATTACGGCTGTTACCGCTATTATTGCCTTTGGGGTCGTGTTTACTATAACCCAGATGATCACTCATCTCCGCATCCAATGCTCGCTCAACTATTCGCTTTTTCAACTCAGCAAATAATCCAGATTCACCCCAGAACTTCTCCGGTGTGCAGTAACCATCTAGTAATTCATCAATTAACGAATCTTTACGCTTCTCGGATTCTGTGCGTTTAGCCATAAATTTACCTCCATATAAAAGATAACATATTTATGATCATTTACACAGTTAAATGAACACTCCCAAAGCTAAGTATCCTGGTGCGCAGATTACTTCTGTTTCTCATATTAAATAAAATCAAAAACTAATCTGAATTAGACCATTGAGCTGAACTGGGATACGCTTAATGGTCTTATTTTTTAATAAATCTTTTGTCCCAATGAAAGGAGTGGTAGAGAACGTAATTTGTTATACCTGGAGTAATTTTATAGTTCCGGTAGCGTAGATAATTAGGTAAACAGTTTTGAACATATCAATGAGCTATTATGGAAATTCTGCAATAATGACCAAGATCGCCGTCAGGTATATGATACATCTGGTAAGTTATATCTGTTGACCACACCTGGTTAGATTTATCTTTTTCGCTAAATGATTGACTTTTACCGCTGATAATCTTTCGATTTGATGAAAGTCGAAACCTTTGTCGAAACCTATTGATTTCGATGGATATGTGACTAAAACATCTATTATAGCCCAATTACCTATAGAAAAAGGACTTATGCAATCGGGCTGACAGGATTCGAACCTGCGACCTTTTGACCCCCAGTCAAACGCGCTAGCCAAGCTGCGCCACAGCCCGATATCTCAAATATTTCTATATGAGAAGTGCATAATATTAATCATAAATACTATTTCAGTCAAGTGATAAATATGGAAGTATAAAGCAAGTAAGTGCAAGATAAGTAATTGCAAATCAGTATGATATGAGCAAGTAGCTGCCGGTATCCTAGTAGTTTCTTATACGCCTATCGCTTCGCTAGGTGGGTTTATTTCCTGTGGTTTGCCGTCGATGGTAATTGTGAAATGGATATCTGCTACCGTCAAAACATCGCCCGGGTGAACTGTTGTCGGTATTTCGATTTTCTTCTTATTGATAAATGTCCCGTTAGAGCTTTCCAGATCTGAAATTGTAACTTTATCATCAGTCATTGATACTTTGCAGTGATGGCGAGAAACAGACGATTTCAATACCCGTATATTGCAGTCTGGCTGACGACCGATGATCGTGTCATTATCCACAATAGGTATATCTTTTCTCTTGCCGTTTTTCTTAAATAAAACTAACGCTGTGTTCATTAAGAAGCTCCAAAGTAATCCAAATGGTCAAATACCAGACAAATCCGGCACAACCCGCTCTCCTTGAATAAGGGAACTGACTATTCTCCAATACTTTACACTAAATATATCGGATATTACAAGGCGAATAATTATTTTTTTTCCTCGCAATTCTACCAATAGTAACGATTTGTAATCCCTTGTCAATAAAGTATTTTGAACTCGTGCCCTAATTTGCCGCCTTTCGTTATGGGACGCTCTTGCTGTTCTCTGCTTGTTAAATTGTGATATTTAGCAATAAATATTAGGTTTTAACTGGTTAAGATAGGTAGAGTGCTTGGCGATTTAGAACCCGGCTCTCAAAAAACTTCTGTAACATTGAAAGATATTTTTTGACTATTTACCTTATTAACACTCAATAAAATGCACACTTATGCTGCGATTATGCTCGTTTTAATCTCGTATGATTACGCCCAACTTATCAACAGCCTGGTTCTGTATCTGACGAATTCGCTCTTTCGATAGGCCCAGAATCGTGCCAATATCCTTCAGTGTCATCTGATTGCCGTTATACTCGCCAACCGAAAACCGCATTTTCAATACCTGTTTCTCAACTTCCGACAGATTCCCGCGGTTGCCAAGTATATAATATCTCAGCTGCCTGATAGCGTCCAGTATCCGCTGCTGACGCATCTGCTGGCAGGTATTATCGATCTCCAGCCCTGGGTCGTAGTTCACAAATGATATCCGGTTTAGCTTGTACTGCTTCTTGGCCAGCCTGGCAAAGCTCTTGCCGATTGCCCGGCACGCATACGTACTAAAATGAAACCCCAAACGATAATCATAGCATTCTGTCACTCTCAGCAACGCCATCGAACCTTCGCTTACTAGTTCGCCGTATTCCAAACTCCCGTATTTGCAATTCTGGGCCATATTCAGCACAAGCCCCATATTACACGTAGTTATAAAATCTCGCAATTTTATCTGCTTTACATCCCACTTGATTATTGCTACCAAAAGTTTTGGATTTACCTCTTTACTGCTTAATATCTTTTCCCTCAAACAGTTTTCAACATATCGATAATAGTGTAGCTGTGCAAACATTATCTCATGTTGTTGATGTGTTGGAGGATACCCCGGCTCAATCTCGATCTTATGTTCGTTTAACGACCTTACCCAACCTGAAGCTCTAAAACAAGTGTCATCTTGATACTTTATCCCATCTTTGAGCACTCGCTTTATCCGCTTGGTCTCAATAGCCTTCAGACCCATCGAGTCGAACAGGCTAGACAGTTTTTCTATCTGTTTTTGTATTTTCGCGTCCTGCGTCATAGTTTGCTCCCAAATAATGGTGATTACCATTTTTCCGCACCTATAATTAGAACCGCATTCTCTAGCAAATACAATAAGACATAGTGCTGTATTATTTATGGTACTGTTTTACTAAAATCATATAGGGGATTTGCATGATTTTTTCCCGACTTTCCCTCTGAGTGCATATAATTGCAAAAAAACGATAAATCGCTATAGTAAAGATGCTTATTCTTCGCTATAATAAAAAATTCATGAAAATATTTTTGACCAAATCGTGTTTGTCTTTTTTAACTGCCGTTCTAACACTGGCAGTCTTTAATATTTCCATTTGTTTTGCCGCCGAGTTCGAGGCGGCTGTCTATTTTTCTGATGGCACTGTCAAATCTGGCCAGCTCTCCATACCCGCTAATAAACCCCTAAAGCTCAACATGCCCGATTCTGGCGACATATACACTTCTGATATGGTTACCGGCGAGCCTGTCAGATACGGCCGGGTTAAAAAGATTTACCTGGATTCCATATCTAAAATAGAGTTCTTTCTCCAAAAGCAGGAAATGTTGCGCAAGTGGAAGTTTATCAGCCAGACACATTACGACCCAAATACAGCCGAAGCTGACTACACTCCAGCTGAAAAAGAATACTCCGGCGAACCTTATCCGCTTATCTATCTGGCCGCCTCAATAACTGCCAATAGTGGCGAGCTTTTTGCCGGCCATCTATATTCTACAGCTCTTTACCTGAAAACCGCCGATTCGGTTGAAAAGCTCCCGCTGCTCTCCAAGGTTAGAGGCAAGCAGGGCCAGTCTCTCGACGATCTGGTATATATCACCTGTATAAAGTTCATCGACCCCGCTAACGTTTTCAGTGAATTCGACAATTTCACTCTCAACAATTTTAAGCTCAAAAATAACGATAAATGTTTCGCCGTCACCCAGCGCAGCCTCACTCCCGTGCCGGCAGCTATCGACCTGGCCGCCAACTCTGTTTCAGTCAGGTCTGCTTTAGGTGAAAATGTCTTTTTAGCTATTGTACGCGATGGCAATTATCTTGTCGGATTCCCTTCCAAGGGTCCACAAGACCTTTTTCAGCTTACTCAGGAACACCTCGCCCGCGTCAAAGACTTTTATAATGATCGTTCGCTTATTGCTGTTATGATTTCTGATTCTGGCAATGAGCTATACTCACTTGTTAATCTCAGGCGACGCTATGCCGAAACCAATTTCGGTGATATCGGCGGCGAATGGGATAATGCTTCCGGCGGAATAGTAGAACCATGGCGGCTTAGTATCTGGCGATGGCGATATGACAAACAAAATAACGAACTTGTACTTACCGCAAGGGGTACCTTCAATAGACTAATATTCAAACCCGGTGATAAAACTCCCAGGGTTAAGATTGAGGAGAATTTATGGATTTCAATAGAGAAATAGAAGTAGCAAAGGCCGCGGCCAAAGCTGCTGGTGATTATGCACTTATCAATATTGCTGCCGAGAGTCGTGCCAAACAGTGCGATAACTCTATCGTTACCGACATCGACGTAAATGCCCAGAAGATGATTATTGACGCATTACGTGCCGAGTTCCCATCTTACGGCATTATCGGCGAAGAGCCGGACGATAACAGCGGTCAGATGCTGCTAAATATTCCGCCTTCGGGCGATCTTGACGCATGGTGGATCATCGATCCTATCGACGGCACCAGAAACTTCGCTTTTGGCCTGCCGTATTTCGCTGTTAGTATCGGCCTGTTCATCGACGGCTATCCCGCCGCCGGTGTTATCTACTATCCAGACCGCAAAGAAATGTTCTTCTCTGACGGCAAGACCGCCTGTTGTAATGACGCTAGTGGCCTATCTGTTAAGGACGAGCTTATCCACCATAATAGCCAGATTTGCGTCTCTGGCCTTCTCCATGAATATTGGACTGCTCAGCAGGTTGAACGCGTATTCAAAAACTGTGTACATATGAATCTTGGTACCGCCGCATTACATATGGCCTACATTACCGCTGGCAAATATTCCGCTGGCATCTTTCTTCGTACCAAGCTATGGGATGTCGCCGGCGGTGCCGCCATGCTCCAGGCAGCAGGGGGCGTACTTAAAGACTTCTCCGGCGATGACATTTTCCCATTCGACTGTGCCAACTATACCGGCAAAGTTGTACAATGCCTACTCGGCAACCAGAATATAGTTAATCAAATTGCCGACATGATCAAATAAGTAGCACAAGCGTCCTCACTTGTGATTCCTGACATTACGTTGTAAAATGTATTGTATATCAGGTAGAGAGAGTATCATGAAACCCTGACTTTTTTTGACCAGCACGCCTTGGTTGCAATAGCATATTGGAAATGTAAAATACTATTTCTATAATAATTCTACGTATTTCTTGCCTAAATCCGCAATGGTGTATTTTTCCTTTTTTTACAAGTCTGTTATGCAATATAATGGTATTTGTAACTGTTAAAACAGCTGCAAAATACCCTGCCATGTGACCAGCGTATTGGTCCTGCCAACAAACATACACACCACTATGAATATTAAATTAATAACCAGGCAATACACCATTTTTCTATTTGGACTTTTCGTAACCGCATTTGGTGTTGCCTTTATCACCAAAGCTCTTCTGGGCACATCTCCTATTTCATCAATTCCATATAGTCTCTCGCTTATATACCCAAAACTATCTATGGGGAACTGGACTATTGTCTTTAGCATACTGCTAATTATCTTTCAAATTGTTCTACAAGGTAAAAGCTCTAACAAGCTCGAACTATTCCTTCAGCTTATTATTACCTTTGCTTTTGGCTATTTGATCGATTTATCTATGTATTGCCTGCGTGCTTTTAACCCGGACATATATGTCATTCAGTTGATATCTTTGGTATCTGGTTGTGCAATTATTGCTCTTGGCGCATATATGCAGGTAATTGCAGATGTTGTTATGCTTCCCGGTGACGCTTTAGTAAGAGCATTGAGTAAGCTCTTAAAAAGAGAATATGGAGAGATAAGGGTTATCTCAGATGTTACTATGTCTGTTATTGCCGGTATACTTTGCCTGGCCTTTCTGCACAAGCTATCTGGCGTACGTGAAGGGACGATTATTGCCGCTTTTATTACTGGCATTATAGTAAAAGTATATATCAATAAACTTAAGCCGCTGACAAACTGGCTTCTCCCTGAAAAAACGGTACAGACCCAGCCTTCAACTCCAATATCAGAAGATAACTTTGTACTTACAATATCACGCGAGTATGGCAGTGGCGGTCTGATGATCGGCAAACTTGTTGCAAAGATATTAAGAATACCATATTACGATTACGAGCTCATTCGCCTTGCCGCTCAGCAAAGCGGTTATGCCGAAGAGTTTATCCGCGAACATGAACAAATGATTGACAGACCATTCCTGCATGAACTATATGCTCGCTATACCTCAGCTGTAAATGAGGATGATAATCCTGTTATTGAGCAGATATATCACATCGAAGAGCAGGTAATTAAAGAACTTGCAGCTCGCCATTCATGCGTCATAGTAGGGCGGTTGGCAAATTATATCTTACGCGATCATAAAAATGGTCTGCACGTCTTTGTTAATGCTGATATAATGACTAAGATAAAGGCTATCTGCAAAAAAGATAATCTCCCCCCTGAATTCGCTCAAAGAAAGATCGCTAGAATTGACATAGAGCGAGCTAATCATTGTCGCTATTTCACTCATCGTCAGTGGGGTAGATCAAACTACTACGACCTGGTCTTAAACTCCTCCAGGTACGGCATAAAAGGCTCTGCCCGAATCATTGTTCAAGCTGTAAAACAAGCCTTGAAGTAGTTCCTATTCCTACTTGCTCATCATTTTTCGATACTGAGCCGGCGATATTCCAATTGTCTTCTTAAACTGCCTCGAAAATGCGCTCTGATCAGCATATCCACACTCCTGTGCGATCGCTGCGATTGGCAGTCTGCTTTCCTGAAGTTTCCAGACTGCAACCTCAATTCTGGTTTTCTGTATAAACTGGCCTGCGGTAAGCTTGAATATCTTCTGCATTCTCTGTTCAAACTGATACGTTGACATCCCTGCCATTGACGCAAGGTCGTCGATCAGTAGCGGTTGGCTGTAATTCTTTTTTATATATGTCACTACATCTGCTATGCCCGTATAGTCTTTGTTCTTATCGTTATGCTGTTGAAGGTCGCGTGAGATACCTGCTATCCCGATTATGCTATCGCTAGAACTTTTCAACGGTACTTTTGTAGTCAAACACCAGCAAAGATTCAGATTCGGTGATATATGCAGCTCTAATTGATTATGGATCGGCTTGCCTTCTTTGAGTATTTGTTCATCCTGAGATCGATATTGCACTCCCAGCGGTTCAGGGTGCACTTCATCTGGCAGTTTACCGATTATTTCAGATTTACTTTTATACCCGCAGCGATTTACTAGCGTCTGATTAATGACAATATATTTACCTTCTGCATTTTTGATAAAATAAACGGTATCGGTAAGCTGGTCAAAAAGCTCTTCGCTGGTATAGTTTTCACTTAACTGCTTAAAGAAATCCGACTTTAATAGCGTAATATCATTCATTATATCGTGTCCCGGCATATGTCTGTAGTTTGTTATCGTTCGTTAAAATGCTGTAAGTCGCTGTAAATCAATATGTAATAAAAATAGCAATAATAACTGTTTTCTCTAGAATATTTCTTACCATTACTTTCTATAATAATTTGCTCTCACCTGGGCTGATAAGCCACTATCGAAGATGAGATTCATAGTCGATTTAATCGTAATATTCATTATTCTCATGATTTACAGGTATGAGAATAATGAATATTATACGCACTGGCAAGCATTTTGTTAGACTTATTTACTTATATTTGATAACCTTATAGCTTATTTCCGCGCATTGTGGGATAAGCTGCTTATCTACTTTGCCCGGAATGGTTAATATTGATGAATAAACAGGATAAAATGATGAAAATTGGCTTTATTGGCTGCGGAAAAATGGCAAATGTGCTCATCGGCTCTTTTATTGACGCTGAAATGGCAGCCCCGGAACATATTATTTGTTCTGATATAAATATTGAATTGTTAAATAATGCACGTGAAATCTTTGGGGTTTCTGTTACTTCTGATAATTCTAAGGTTTTCGCTGAGGCTGATATTATATTTCTTGCTACTAAACCTCAGGGGTTTGCTGACGCAGTAAGTGGTCAAAGTGAAAATCTTCGTAATGGTCATCTACTTGTCTCGATTATGGCTGGTATTACTATTGCTAAGATCAAGGCCACTCTTAATGCTCCTGTTATCAGGGTTATGCCAAATGTTGCCTGCCTAATTGGACAGATGGCCGCTGGTTTCACCGTTGGCGACGATGTGCCGGCTGATCAGGCGGAATATGTAGCAAAACTACTCAACTGTGCTGGACATGCTATCCAGGTTGAAGAATCTCAGCTTGACGCTGTTACGGGCCTTAGTGGCTCTGGTCCAGCTTTTGTCGCTTATCTTATTCAGGCTTTTATCGATGCTGGGGTTAAGGATGGACTTGACCCGGATGTAGCTCGATCTCTCGCGATTCAGACTTTTGTCGGTACTGCTCATATGCTCCGCGAAAAGGATATTCAGCCTGATAAGCTCATAGAAATGGTATCCTCGCCCAATGGTACGACTGTTGCCGGTAGGGCCATTCTCGAAAGCAGCGATGTCGCCGATGTTATTTCTAAAACCGTTTCCAGAGCTGCTCAGCGTAGTTCTGAGCTTTCGAATTAGTTTTCGCCTTATAATGCTTGTTGCCCACAGGTATCACAAGCGTACTCGTTAAGGAGCATAGCTTTAGCTTTTTATGGATTTTGCACCAATTAAATTAAAACACGCTTTTAAGCCACGATTATGGGGCGGTAATATACTAAAATCTCACTTCTCCTTACCAGAAGATGCCAATGGTATCGGTGAATGCTGGGCTCTTGCCGATTTGCCAGATGAAGAATCTGTTATCGACGGCGGGCGTTTTGACGGCAGGAACTTGCATTGGTTCCTCGAAGTCCATGGCGAATCTTTCGGCTTTAACCAACAGCAGTGTCAGAACACCTTCGGTTTGTTGAATAAGTATCTGGGGGCAGGTGATATTCTCAGCTTACAGGTCCACCCGGACGCTCCTGTTTGCCGTAAGTACAATCTATCCGGCCCTAAAGTAAAATGTTGGTATGTAATTGATGCTGCTGACGATGCTTATATCTATAATGGGCTTATTGATGGTGTTGTTAAGGACGATATGAAAGCAGCTTTGGCCGATGGTTCTGTTGAAAGCCTGCTGCTCAAAAGAAAAGTCAAAAAGGGAGATTTCTTCTTTGTGCCAGCTGGCACCTTACATGCCTTAGGGGCTGGTATCCTGGTTGCTGAGGTTGGCACACCTTCACGTGCCGCTTTCAGGCTTTATGATTGGGCTCGTAAAGACGACAGCGGAAATGGCCGTCAGCTCAATATTGATGAGGCTCTCGAATCTACCTATTTCGAAGACTCTATTATCGACGAGGATTCACAGCCGGCATTTATCCACGGTACTTTACAGACCTTCACCGAGTCGCTTGGTGAAACCAGGGTACTGGTCGAAAATCCTTATTTCAGCGTTGCTGAACTTACCTCTTCCGCAGGTACTAAAAAGTTCAAAACTCCGGTTCCTTTCGCTATTTTGCCTGTTAGCGGCTCGGCTACTATTTATAATGAAATGTGCACGGAAGAAACAGTTGAAATAAAAATGGGATCTGGTATTATTTTCCCCGCTAGTCAGCATGGTGTCATTGAGTTTAACGATGATTGCTGTCTGCTGATTTGCACTTTGGGGCCGATTGATATAAATGACAATGTGAGCTAGTTTGCATTGTATAATTATGGGATATAATTAAATTATACCCTTATATTTAACCGTAGTGATTACAGGTTAGGAAAGAACAATATGGAAAGAATTCAGAAAGTAATGGCTGAGGCCGGTGTTGCCTCTAGAAGAACATGTGAAGAAATGATTGCTGAAGGGCGGGTAACCGTTAACGGTAAGCTCGTTACCGAACTGCCTTTTATGGTCGATAAGTTCAAAGATAGAATTATCGTTGATGAACGAAAGCTTCGTTTTGAGAAAAAAGTCTATTATCTCCTCAATAAGCCTAAAAAGGTTATCTGTACCAATCATGACCCTGATAACAGAAGACGTACGATCGATCTTATGAAAGATGTGCGTGAACGTGTTTACCCTGTTGGACGGCTTGACGCTGACTCTCAGGGGCTCGTTATCATGACTAATGACGGTGAGCTGGCAAATGAGCTTACCCACCCTCGTTACGGCGTACCAAAAACTTATATCGCCGAGATCGCTACCAATATCAGCCATGATGATGTAGAAAGACTTAAACGTGGTTTCTTTATCTCTCGTGGCGGCAGGGCGTCTATGGATAGTGTCAAGGTGTTAAAGCGTGACAGAAGACACTCTCTGCTTGAAATTACGCTCAGAGAAGGGCGTAATCGTCAGATCAGACGTATGCTTCTCAGACTTGGCCATGAAGTCACCAGGCTAACTCGTGTAACTTTTGGCCCACTTAACCTTAGAGGCTGCGGAGTTGGTAAACATCGCCAGTTAAAGCCTTTTGAGATCGAAGAACTAAAAAAGTCAGTTGAAAAATACAAGGCTAAAGCAAAGGCTGACTCGAAAAAGAAGGTTAAATTGCCACCGTTAAAGCCAAAAACCGAGCCAGTTAAAACTGAAGAAAAGAAAAAGGTTACTAAGACAGCTAAGGTTGTAAAGCCAGAACCGGTTAAGACTACTCGTAAGTCAATGTACGGCTCAAAAACGACAACTACTACTGAGCCTGCTCGTCCAGCTGCCAGAAAAACCGGAAAGACTACTCGCTCTGCATCAGCTAAGCCGGCTGTTAAGCGTGTAGCTAAAAAGACCATCATGGGTAAACCAGACCCGGCAAAAAACAGCAGACGTAAGCCAACAGGCAAACGCGGCCGCAACTAATGCTAGTATCCAACATAAAAAAGGCTGTGCAAAATCAAAATGCACAGCCTTCTCTTTTTTATATCGATCTGTAGTGTCTTATCTTACCCGCCAATACCTTCCGATGTCATAATAACCCTTTTCATCGTACCGTCCGGATTATAATATAAATAGTCTATACATACCGATCTGCGAAAACTACAGCCGGCAGTTGGTATAGAGCCATTATGGTATATGAAATAATCCTTACCCTTAAATTCGATTATCGACTGATGGTTAGTATTGCTATTGCCTGCCACCTCATTCAGTATACCTTTATATTCCCACGGCCCGGTTATACTCTTACTCATTGCATACGCCGTCTTTTCCGGAAATTCATACGCATATGACAAATAATACCAGTCTCCTTTTTTGCTTATCCAGGGAGCTTCAGTGTAGTTCGGCAGACTGTCGATCGTGTGGATCTCTCCGTCCATCTCTATCATATTATCTTTTAGCTTCACCCACCGGCATTTCGTATTTCCCCAGAACAGGTATGCCTGCCCGTCATCGTCGATCCATACTGTCGGGTCAATGTCATCCCACGATATTTTCGTATCGGTTGTCATATCATTAGTAATTAGTGCTGTCCCGCGTGCATCCTTAAATGGACCCAGTGGACTATCAGCTACCGCTACTCCAATTGCCTTACCGTGAATTGTCTTATGTGACGCTGTTACATACCAGTAAAATTTGCCGTCTTTCTCTATCACCTGTGCCGCCCACGCATCATCAGCCGCCCAGGGCAGGTCCGCCGGCTTCAATGGTACAGGGTGCTCCTGCCAATTGATCATATCTTTAGAAGAATATACCAGCCATTCATGCATCTCATATCTATTTCGTGAAGAAGGGCACTGGTCGTGCCCAGCGTACAGATACACCGTGTTATCGTACACCAGCGCCGCCGGATCTGCTGTATATTTATCCGTTATTATTGGATTCGCCGCCATCGATACCGATGCACATATCGCAGAAAATGCGATTATTATAACTACTATCTTTAGCAATCTGGTTATTTTCATTCTATATACCCTCTGTAAAATGTTAAATATCACTATCGATTTCAAACTGACAAATTGAATTGAACGATCTCATTAAGAGTATTGTAGTGTGTTATAATGCACTATTGCAAGCATATTCTGGCTCTATTTGCTCTATGTAGCACGTTTCTGGTGATAAACATGCAAACCCTGCGTACTGTGGTTTATTGCTGTATTGAAGTGGTGAATACTGTACTATAATAGGATTACTTTTGGCAAAACTATAACGCAATATGGTTAATTAAGAGTGCACCCCGTATGTGTCGGTTGATTATATCCGCTATTCTGCCAGGCAATAGCTAACCGGTATACTGCATCATGCATCAGGGTAGTATGCCTGAATTCTGCTGGAATTGTAGTTGTATACACCCGCAGACTCTTCCAGTCTTTACTCGGCCATATGATCTCTTCTCGCCAGTCGCCCAGTATGTCCCCGCAAAGAGATGGATTAGCTTTTGTACCATTAATAGACGTACAGCCATCAGCAATAAATACTGTCTCGGCATTACCTCGCTTCTCCGGCGAATATTTACCTATCCACGTCCCATCCAACAGTTCTCTGGTCACGTCACCATCCCACCATACCAGAAAATTACAGCTGCTTGGCCGTTTGCCGATTATTTCCCCTTTGCAGCTGTACAGGTTACCATCTGCCAGTGACCAACATTCCGAACCCTTGTACTCACTCGTAATATCACCTGCAACACCCCGGCCTATATCACGATGCCGATTCACTGGTAGTGACCATATCACCTCACCTGTCCTGGCATCTCGAAAATCAACTCCCGGTATTTTACCCGCCACTGTTTCCTCGTGAGGCATGAAAAATTCCAGCCCCGGCCTATCTGGGGCAAGATCCCCCAGGTGACCGGCATCGCCATGACCAAAACCGGTCGAATATAACCCACTCCCGTCATTATCTATTGCACATGAGCCATAGGTTATCTCATCATAACCATCCCCGTCAACATCGCCGACATACATCGAATGATTACCCTGACCGATATACTCATCTAACCCGCCCGCCAGCGTGTCAAAGCACCACATTGGCACAAGTTTACCATCTATATAGTCCCATGTTGCTATCGCCGTTCTACCCGCTGAGGTCTTGCCGTGATAATAACCTCTTGCCATTATTAATGACGGCCTATCGCCTTTCAGCCAGCCTGCTGCCGCCAGAAATCTGTCAACCCGGTTACCATATGTATCCCCCCATATTTTCGGATTACCACGTGCCGGAACATAATTAACTGTATCCATCGCCTTACCGTCTGTGCCTCTGAATACCGTTAGATACTCAGCTCCCGCCAATATATATCCGTTAGCATTACGATAGTCTTTATCATTACCGATCTTATCCCCACGCCCATCAACCGTACCGTCTGCGGTTTTACAAGCAACTTCTGCCTTTCCGTCACCATCCAGATCAAACACAACAAATGGTGTATAGTGTGCACCAGACCGAATATTAACTCCAAGATTCACCCGCCATAGACTTCGCCCATCCAGCTCCAAACCTTCGAGAATAGCCGGACTGGTCATTCCTTTATGGCTGTTATCGTGGCTTATCCCTTCCCATTTTACGACCAGTTCATATTCACCATCGCCATCCAGATCGCCTACTGATATATCATTTGGCCGGTATGGAAATACCCTGTTGCCAAATTTTACCCCATCTGGTGCTGATAGTGGTATTTCCAGATACTCCTCACTCCACGGCACAATATTTTCCTGGCTCGCCATTACCGCTGCACTATCACTTACAGCTTTTATACTGTAAACCGAATCCGACTTACCTTCATGGTCAATAAGATCGGTAGTATCAACAATAGGATTATCTGTTATCTTTACCCCGTCTCTGTACACCTCAAAGCCGACACTATCCGCATCGCTTTCAAGCAGTCGCCAGCTAATATAGTTTCCACCATCCCCCAAACTAACAGCAACACCGCCACGATTAAGCTTTTCATATGTTCTGCCATTACAAGCAATACTAAAAACTGCTATCGCAATAATTGTGCAAATAATACTTCTTGTCATCTGAAAACCTCTGCACTTTCTTTCGCTTAATCATAATGCCCATTTCTAGGCTACTCTATTAAGGCTGCGGCTTCTTTTTGCTTTTCATTACCGCCTCAGCCAACGTCAGATCAGCCAGACTCTCTTGTGTTAGCTCGCATACCCTTGTAAGCTCTGCCTTCAGATCAGTATCCGGCAGATCTCTGATTATTATTGAATTATCAGGATTTAACCCTGTAACATCCAGCAAATAGATCGACTCTAGCGGTCTCGCTGGCAGCCAGCTACTGTCAACCGCCATATTATCTTCTACCGGACATATGACCTTGCGTTCTATCAATCTGTCAACTAGCGATTGCACACAGTCATCCGGTAGTCCCAGCTGACTGCGTAGCTCCTTAAATGATACCGGCCCTTGCCCACGTGAAAAAGGCCCGGCGATTGCCATTGTAGCCGCCAGTACATCCAACGGCCCCAGATTAATACTCGCCGCCATTTCAGATGATTCCATAACCGAGATATTGGCCGCTATATGAGCGATTACCGCACCATATAAAAACATCATCCACGATGTATTGATCCACAGCAGCATCAAAGGCAGCAAACCGATATTACCATATAGATTATTTGGCCCCACAAGCTTGCTCACATAAAGACCAAACAGAAACTTGGTAATAAACCATATCGGTACGACAATAACCGCACCAAACAGCGACCAGCGGAACTTCGTCCTCGTATTTGGCATTAACCGATACGCCATCGCCACCATAATAATACTGCCCAAAATTGGGAATATTCCTGTCATACTGGCGAACACACTGCCTACTGTCTCATTGGCTAATAAGTAGTTTTGCGTCTTACTTCCTACCAGTACTGCCGCTGACTGCACGATCGGCAACAACGTTACCACCGACCAGTATAGCATCATTCTCTTGCCAAATTCTCGATGGCGTCTTGCCTCAAATATCCTGTTCAGCGACTTCTCAATATCGACTAACAGAGCAATTGCCGCACTGATCATGATTATAACACCGATCGCTCCCACAGCATTTGTAGTCATTTTACTTTGGATACGAGTCACAACCTTTTCGATCTCGTCCGCTACATGATACTGCCTCAGATCGCTGTCACTATCTTCTATAGCTTCAGCATCCTTCTCCACGTTAGCGGGGTCCGAACTTTCTTCACCACTGACTTCCCCAGCTGTACCTGTCTCAGCACTACTAACTGTTATCTGACTTATACCAGAAGAGTCCAAAAAGTTCCTCAGCGATTCTTTGCTGTCTTCCACTATCCCCATAGCACTCATTATCATCAAGCTAAGCACCAGCAGCGGTATCATAGCAAACAGCGTTCTAAAACTCAATGCCGCCGCCATAGCTGGGGCGTTAAGGTCTTTCAGCCTCCTGAAACTAAATCTCCCCAACTGCACCTGAAACTTAACCAGCCTCACCCAACGGCTAAGCTCCTGCCCCGGCGAAGTCAATATATGGTCAAACCAGTTCGTAATATCGCTGATAATATTTTTCATAATACTTTTTAGCCTGTAACAGTTAAATCAATAAGCCTCGCCCGGTAGGGCGAATCCGCCCCTTGCTACCTTACTTTCTAATTTTCTTATTCTTTAATCTGTGATAATTAATCAATCAATCGCTCGCGGTAGTGAGCACATGTCAAAAAAATCTGTGGTTAAAAACTCTTGAAAATCTTATGCTTCATCAGTCCCAATTTCGCCAGCCTGAACTGCATAGCAACCGCTAAACAGCCAAAACCATACTTACAGCTGCGAACAAAGTTGATCGACGACGCTTCCGGGAAATACTTGGTCGGACACGAAACCTCCGCGATCTGGTATCCAGCCCACAATATCTGCCCCAGCATCTGATTATCAAATATAAAATCGTCAGAATTCACTTCCAACGGCAGCTTCTCTATCAGTTCTTTGGAAAATGCCCGATATCCTGTATGATACTCAGACAGCTTCGCTCCCAGCAGCCAGTTCTCAGTTGCTGTCAAAAATCTATTAGCAATATATTTCCAGATCGGCATCCCGCTGCCTTTGGCGTGACCGCCCAAAATCCTCGACCCCAAAACACAATGGTACAGGCCATTGCCTATCATTGTCGCCATTGCAGGTATCAGCAGTGGGGTATACTGATAGTCAGGATGCACCATGATCACAATATCCGCACCATTTTCAATTGCGATCTTGTAACAGCTTTTCTGATTACCACCGTAGCCTGTATTAGTGTCGTGACGATGCACGATTGTTTTCGGTAGTGCACTGGCGATCTCAGTTGTCTTATCACTACTGCAATCGTCCACAACTATCACCAGATCTACATAATCCTGTGCCAGAACTTCTTTATGTGTTTTCACCAATGTTTCAGCCGCATTATATGCCGGCATGACCACCACAACTTTTTTATCCCTGTACATAGGTGTTATATCCTTTTTCTTCAATTAAAGTTGATGCCAGCCACCAAATGGTAGCTGGCTCATTTCTTCTCAATTGTGTATCGAATTAGTTGGTAAATCTAATTTCCAGACTATACCTTCAAATCAACATCAGCAACCTTGGCAAACTTGCGATATTGTTTCCTGAATGGTGCAATAACATCATTCAGAAAATCATCTACCTGCTCAGGGCTTCTGCCGATATATTTTTCTGATTTCAGTACATCGTTTAGATCTACCTTGTCAAACAGCTTATCTTCTTTCAGGCGATCGATCAGGTCATTTTTCTTACCGTGGATCTTAACCTGTTCGCCAGCTGCCATACTGTGCTGTCTGATAGCTTCGTGCAGATCCTGACGATTACCACCGGCGGCAACCGCAGCCATAAGTATATCTTCTGTTGCCATAAATGGTAGTTCCGCATCTACTGCCGCGCCGATTACTTTCGGATATACTACCATACCGTCCATTACATTTGCTACTATGCTCAAAATTGAGTCGATAGCCAAAAATGCTTCTGGTATGCTCAAACGCTTATTCGCAGAATCGTCCAGAGTTCTCTCAAACCATTGCTCAGCAGCTGTCATAGCAGGGGAGCTCGCTAGTGAAATAACATATCTGGCCAGTGATGTCACTCTTTCGCAACGCATTGGATTTCTCTTATATGCCATTGCCGATGAACCGATCTGGCTCTTTTCAAACGGCTCTTCCAGCTGTTTCAGTGACGCCAGCAGTCTGACATCATTTGCCAGTTTATGTGCTGACTGTGCTATACCTGATAGTGTACCAAGTATATTGGCATCGATCTTACGGTTATATGTCTGACCGGAAACAGGAGATATCTCTGAGAAGCCCATCTTCTTTGCTACCAGGGTCTCTAGTTTTCTCACCTTATCGTGATTGCCGTCAAATAGCTTCAGGAACGATGCCTGTGTGCCGGTAGTACCCTTACATGAGCGGAACACAATAGTATCCAGTCTGTGCTGAACTTCGTCCATATCGGTTACAAAATCATAACACCATAGTGTAGCCCTTTTACCCACTGTTGTCAGCTGTGCCGGCTGGAAATGGGTATAACCCAATGTTGCCAGCTTGCGATGCTTCTTGGCAAATTTAGCGATCTGGTCAACTACCTTATATAATCTGGCTCGCACCAGCTCTAAACCAGCCTTCATCTGTATCAGGTCAGTATTATCGCCTACAAATGCACTTGTCGCTCCCAGGTGAATTATCGGGGCCGCCTTCGGGGCACAGTCACCAAAAGTATGAACATGTGCCATCACATCATGGCGGAATTTCTTCTCATATTTCGCTGCCTTGCTGTAATCTATATTATCTAGATTATCCTTCATTTCCTTCAGCTGCACCTTGGCTATAGGTAGGCCCAACTGGGCTTCCGATTCTGCCAGTGCCAGCCATAGCCGACGCCATGTACCAAACTTAAAGTCTGGCGAGAAAATGTGTGACATTTCTTCTGAACAGTAACGGCTGATCAATGGGTTTTCATACTGATTAGTTGATGTTGTCATTTAGTCTTTCCTGTCTCTACATCATATGATAAACATTTTGGCCCGAAGGTCTTCGGGGCTCAAGCTAACCCTCGGTCAATTTGAGCTTATTCTAAACCTTTATTTTATATGATAATCCCATTTCCTGCAAACTATAAACATCATTACATGGCTATTATACCTCGGTGTTAAAATAGCCACTATAGGTAGAATGGGATGGTGATCTGCCGTCACCTAAATATATGATAACAATACCAGTATCTCGTTTTACCTTAATCTTGCTTACTACTGGGCTATGGTTATTATTTCTTCTTGCTAATATTACCCTTATCTAATATTATGAAGCCTTTATATGACCATAGTTTATCGGAAATGCCGGTATTGACTGGCTGCGACTTTGGCTTTTGTTTATTAAATTACGCCTGACACTGTACATATCGGTTTTTTTCTACCGTTTGTTTTACTTTTCAGGTTACGTTTGGAGTATTTATATGGCGAATATTTCGCCTGCTGCACATGTATCAGAGACCGCTGTGATCGGTGACAATGTCACTATCGCCCCTGGTTGCATTATTCAGGATGGTGTGACCATTGGTGATAATTGCGAACTGCGCAATAATGTACTCGTTTGCTCTGGTACTACTCTTGGCAAAGGTAATCGTGTTTTCTCCGGCGCGGTTCTGGGTGAAGAACCTCAAAATGTTGGAGAAGTCAACCCTGACACCAAACTTCAGATCGGTGATAATAATGTACTTAGAGAGTACATAACTATCCACCGCGGCTCTCCCGGCGGTAGTGGTGTTACCAAAATCGGTGATAATAACTTCATTATGGCCTATACCCACATCGGCCACGATTGCATTATCTGTAATAATGTAGTTATTACCAACGGCTGTCAGCTCTCTGGTCATGTACTGGTTGAAGATAATGTCTGGATGGCTGGTATTTGTGCCTTCCATCAGTTTACTTCTATTGGTAAATATGCTTATATTGCAGGTGGTGCACACGTCAGTCAGGACATGCCGCCTTTCTTGAAGGCCAGCGGTATAACCAGATGCGGCCCAAAATGTGTAAATACGGTCGGCTTACTTAGAGCCGGTTTCTCTAAAGAGTCTGTCAGGGCTATTAAAGATGTCTTTGGCGCTCTTTACCGGCGAAAAGGATCTATGGCTATTGACAAGCTGGTCAATGAAATGCTCGCCAATGATCAGCTGGACGAAAATGCTAGATATATGCTGGAGTTCCTGGCAAAGAGTTACTCCAGTCCTAGAAATAGATATCGTGAGTTGAGTAGAAAACATTGAACTGGCAGTTATTAGCCAGTCTGATTTTACGTTGAATAGGTTTTAGTACGATTAACGTACAAAGAAGTAGAAAAAAGAAATAATGTCAGATATATCAAAATTAGCAGATATCAGCCCGTCGGCGGTTATTGGTAAAAACGTTAAGATAGGTCCTTTTTGTGTTGTTGGCCCCGAAGTGGTACTTGGCGATAATTGCCAGCTCTATAATAATGCCACTATCGTTGGTAATACTAAAGTTGGCCCTAACAATGTCTTTTATCAGAATACGATCACTGGCTCTGCTCCTCAGGATTTAAAGTATCAGGGACAGCCAACAGAGACGATCATTGGCTCTAATAATGTTTTTAGAGAGTTTGTTGTTGTGCATCGTGGTACTGAAGTTGGCGGCAATAAAACTATTATCGGTGATGGTAACCTCTTTATGGGTGGTGCCCATATTGCCCATGACTGTATAGTGGAAAGCCGCACTATTATAGGTAATAATGTACTTCTTGCTGGCCATGTAAAAATTGAATATGGTGCTATGGTCGCGGCTATGGTTGGTATTCATCATTTTACTACTGTCGGCAGAAATTGCTATGTCGGGGCTAAAACGCCTGTCCGTCGCGATGTGCCTCCTTTTTCGATCTTCGAAGGTGATCCAAACAAGGTTAGAGGTATAAATGCTGAAGGACTCAAACGTCATGGTATTGATCCTGATACTATCAGGGCTCTAAAGAAAACCTATAACGAAATTTATCGTAGAGGCGGCTCTCTTGAAGAGACTGCTAAACGTTTTGCTCTTGATGAACAGTGCTCTGACGAGGTTCGCTGTTTTGCTCAGGCTATTGTTAATAGTTGCTCCAGTCGTTTCGGCAGGTACATGGAAACCAGCAGGCAGGATAAAGAGATCAGCAAACTCAATCGTAAGCCGCTGGAAGTAAGAGAAAATAACGATTAGGTCTGGCTTATTTGTTGGATTTTGTTATATAATTTGTAATTCGCTATAAACAGAGGATTTAGCCCCGATGTACTTCGGGATAGAAATTAGTAGTTTGTTTTCGATGGCATTCGATTCAATAATTGCTAATTTCTAAATTCTAACTCCTTTCAAACTGGCCAACGGTCAGTTTGATTAATATAATAGTTATATCAGGCAGTAGGAGTAACATACACACGGTTGAACCTTTGTATGTGCCATTTTTCTGAGCTGGTTGCTCAGCTGCTGCTTCTTCAAAAAACAGGAGATGGATCTTATGGCTCGTAGAAGAAGCTATTACGGAACTAAAAGAAGAACAACACCAAGACGCGTTTTGCTATATACTACCGTTATTGTGGTTGTTGGCCTGGCTGGCTACCAGCTCTATCAGCAGCGGTTCGCAGATAAAACCACTGGCGGTGATCTGGATATTATCACTCCTGACGATAATACATCTTTGGTTCATTCTCAGCCGGCTAAAAAACCGCTGCCAGATGTAGTTAAAAATGAATCTCCTGTCACAAATTCGACTCATAATGCTGCTACTCCAGACGCAGCTGCCGACTCTCAAGCTTCTGAGCAGTCAAAAACAGCTGTAGTTATCGAGCCAGAAGAAAATAACTATCATCCTCAGTTCTCTGAGGCTATGCTCAAGTACAATGCTGGTATTAAAGCCGCTGACGCCGGTAAGGTCATCGAGGCTCGTAACCTGCTAAGCGAATCGGTTGCTAGTGGTCTGCCTTGGGAAACCGAAAAGCTCGCCCGTACCAGACTAAACGATCTCGCTCGTCTTTGGCTTTTCACTAAAAATATTTATGATAATGACCCGCATTGCCTTCGTTATAAAGTGCAGTCTGGTGATTATCTCTCTACTATTGGCCAGAAGTTTGGTGTGCCGTACCAGTTTCTTATGAGAATAAATGGTATTTCTCGTGCCACTAATTTACGTGCTGACGAAAATATCAAAGTTATCAAAGGCCCGTTTATGGCCGTCGCCGACCGTACCAAGTTCATTCTTACTCTGTATCTTGACGATGTTATCGCCTTTACCTGGCAGATTTCTACTGGTCGTGAAGGGCGTTCTACTCCTACAGGCAAGTGGATGGTTACAAAGGGCAAAAAGCTTCTTAACCCTGAATGGACAGACCCCGACACTGGAAAAACTTTCCTCCCAGACGATCCTGACAATCCGCTCGGCGAACGCTGGATCGGTATTCATGGTATTGAAGGTGCTGCTCTTGGCCGTACCGGATTCGGTATTCACGGTACCATCGAACCGAAAAAGATCGGTCAGCCTGCTAGTCGTGGTTGCATCAGGCTTCGCAATCAGGATGTTGAACTTGTCTATGATATGCTCGCTGAGGGCCAATCGGTTGTAACTATTAAAGACTAGGCTCGCTTTGGTGATAGCTTATGCTTGACCTTGCTGATATCCTTATAAATTCACGCGATGGCAATCCATATTGGACTGGTCAGCTCTCTGACAGTGCTCTGGCTACTGCCGTTTCGGCTATTGCTCTGCATACCGTTAACCCTTCTGAACATGCTCAGGCTATCAATGCAGGTATCTCCTGGCTTCTGGCAAATACTAACTCTGACGGCGGCTGGGGCGATACGACACGCAGCTTCTCTAATATCAGTACCACACTTCTATGTTGGTGTGCCTTAAAAAAGACAAATGTAGAGATCCTTGGTAAAGACCAGGTGATTTCCGCCGCTCAACGATGGATATCAGATCATTGCGGCTCGCTTGCACCCGTTGATATCGCAAACGCGGTTTACGCTCGTTATGATAATGACCGGACTTTCTCTGCTCCTATTATGACCGTCTGCGCTCTCTCCGGCGTATTTGGTGATGGCCCAGACGCATGGCAGCATAATGTCAGACTTCCTTTTGAACTTAGCGTTTTCCCTCAGGCTTTCTATAGCCTCCTTGGGCTGCCGGTTGTTAGTTATGCATTGCCTGCTCTTATCGCTATTGGGCAGGTCGGCCACCATTATTCGCCTACCAGAGTTCCAGGCTTACGTCTTATCCGTAATCTGGCTGTTAAGCCGTCATTACGCAGGCTTAAAGCTATACAGCCATCTAACGGCGGATTCTTAGAAGCCGCTCCTTTAACCGCCTTTGTAACTCTTTCACTCGCAGCCAAAGGCCTTACCAATTCAATTATTGTCTCGCGTGGCGTTGAGTTCCTTACCAGCTCACAAACTCCTGACGGCAGCTGGCCTATTGATACTAATCTCTCGCTCTGGCTCACAACTCTTTCTGTTAATGCTCTTGCTGAATCTGGCCGCCTCAGCTCTCTTGATATTACTGACCGGGCTCAGATAGCCGAACATATTTCCAATTGCCAATATAAACACACTCATCCCTACACCGGCAGTAAACCCGGAGGCTGGGGGTGGACTCATCTCCCTGGCTCCGTGCCAGATGCTGACGATACCTCCGGTTCTGTACTGGCTTTGTGCAATCTGGCAAACTCTGGCCTCGAGATAGGTCCTCTCCTTCCTTCTATCTCCGCCGGCTGTCGTTGGCTTTTAACTGTCCAAAATCGTGATGGTGGTATACCTACCTTTTGCCGTGGCTGGGGCAAACTTCCATTTGATCGCAGTTGCAACGATATCACCGCCCATGCAGTTTCAGCATGGGTTGCAGCATTACCGCATATATCCGACCTAAAATTAAAGCACAAAATAAATCTCGCTGTCATTGCTGCTCTGAATTTCCTGAAACAGCAGCAGCATTTTGATGGCTGGTGGCGTCCGCTCTGGTTTGGCTGTCAATACACACCTGATGACACAAATGAAGTCTACGGCACAGCTCGTGTTATGGCTGCCTTGGCCGATATGCCCGATGATTACCTATATCTAACGCGACCTATGCTTGAAAAAGCCGCTCATTGGCTCATTTCTGCTCAATGCCCCAACGGCGGATTCTCCGGCGGCATTTCCCAGCTGATTGCCGACTCCCAGCATGATCTTGCCTCTATTGAGGAAACAGCTCTTGCGGTTTTAGCTTTGAAAAAAGCTGTAAAACATCTACCCAATGAAAAACAAAAGAAAACGGACTCACTTAATCAGGCTCTAAGCAGGGCGGTAGAGTATCTCCATACTCGCTGGCAAAGCGAATCCCTAGACAGTCTTTCTGCCCCGATTGGCCTATATTTCGCCAAACTATGGTACTACGAAAAACTATACCCACTTATTTTTTCCACTGCCGCCAAAATCTAATATTTAGCCATTTACATCTGTAATACGGTTTTACATTTAAATTACTCTCCCTCATAAGCAATAACCACGGCTCATCATTATTTTCTTATCGCTTGATAATAAACACTTTATGTGTGCATACTTTCTTGTATACATGCAATCGTTACCCAAGGTCAAACATTAATTTGTTTTTCATCTGCAATTAACAGAATCCTTACATTCGTAGGATATAATTATATGTGTAGAAAGTAGTAGAGTTAGATTTCTACTTGGTTATATAAATGCTTATATAGATGTAAGGAGTATAAAATGTATTTTTTGACCAGATTTTTAGTATTAGTAGTTTTAATTACTGTTTTGGTTTCTGCTGCTGTTAATTCCTGAGCAGATACCTATTTCTTAACAATTGAATACCTGTAATTGTTCATGGGCTGGAATGTAGTTTATTTCAGTTGGCAAATAGGTTGTTTGTATTTGCAATATATTAGATATATCAAAGTGGCAATTGGACAGCAGTTTTGTTCATACTACATTTTGGCTGCAGTTTAGCTGGAACGTTGTTTGTTCTATTACTATCTATTATCATGAACATTACTTTATTAAATATATAACGCGAAAAGTAATTTGTTTAGTTATAAGGGATTTCAAATTGCTTTTTGCGTTTTTTTTTGTGCATCACTTTCAAATATATCACTTAATTAGTCGAAATTCATTTCTTAGATTATTCATTTATTATTACATCTTTTTAGGTAATATTAAAATCCTGTTAACTGCCAATTCCATATTTCAATATAACCATTATAATAGTAGTAACTTGCTTAAGATGAATTTACATATTTGTATTCTGGAGCTTTATCGTATATTTAACGATTAGATAAATGTTTGCTATTAAATATCTTAATTCAATAGTTTTATAAGTGAAATTATTGTTTCTGTTTTTGCCTCCGTCAACCATTTAGTGCTCTAAAGTGCAATAATTTATTTCTAAGCTTTAGCTTTTAGCTAATTACAAAAGTTAAAGAAATTTTTTGACACTTTTTTTGTTTTTCCTTTAAGTTTATTCCTAAATGGCCGATATAGTAACCTACAAGGGAAAAGTTGATTTTATAGAGAAGAATGTTAAGGCTTTTTCCTGGGGAAAAGAGATAACTAGAGAAGAATTTGCTGGTTAAGTTATTAGAAGAAGATGTGGAAATCATTTCTAATCATTAGTTCAGCAGTTAATTTATACAATGTATTTCGATTAATATATTCATATTGATCAGTTGTGTACATGGATGGAGATTGTTGTTTGATGTCTAAGATTGCTATTGTTTGTGTTGATGATCAGCAGATCATACTTGAATGTTTGCAGATGCAGCTGGAAAGGTATTATGGAGATAATTTCCAGCTTGAATTTGCTAATACCGGAGTTGCTGCTCTTGATACAATTGAATCATTAAAGACTAGTGGTATCAATAAGATAGTTGTTATATGTGACCTGAACTTAGGCTCTATTAAAGGCGATGAATTATTATCTATGATTCACGCAAAATACCCTGATACAGGCAAGATACTACTCAGTGGCTATATATCAACCACTTTGATTGAAGAACTTAAAGACAAAGTAAAGTTGAACGCTTATGTATATAAACCCTGGGATCGCCAGGATCTGGTAAAGGCTCTCGATACAACTATCTGTGATATAATGGGATGGAGTTATGACGCTAATGGCTTAAATCCTGATGTCAATAAAACTGCAGTACTTTGTATCAGCAAAAATTCAGATTGGAAAGAGGCTGTAAATAATAAATTAAAGGACACTAGCTGTAAATTGTCATTTTGTGTCAGCCCTGAGGAAGCTATCATTTGTATTGACGAGCTGGCCTGTGCCGGTGTCAGGCACCTCGTGATCGTTGCCGATTGGGGAATTAACGAGAGTGATCTCATTATTGATGCCAGGTCTCAGTTCTTATCCGTTAAGTTTGTAGTTATGGATGGCACTGACCAGCATATGCTAATGAGTCATTTCATCAAAGGTGTTCAGCTGGCAGGGCGGTTTGATAGTACAACATGTGTCGAAACGGCATGTAAAGTTATCAAAAATGCTGTTAGCGAATGCGTCCTTTGTTAATGATATTCTGGCAGCTCTGATTTTAGCTGCCGCTTAATTTTGATATACCATGTTTTACGCCTTAGTAAGCAAAAAGCCGATGGTGCAACGCCTTCGGCTTTTTGCAATTTTTCTCTTTGCTGCCCAGCCCAATCCAGCCCAACGCTCATTTTGCTTACAGCTCGATCTCTTTTTAGTCTTAAGCTAACTAAATTCTTTTGAAATAATAGGTAAGAGTAAGGATAAATATCCCTTTTCTTTCATTTTTCTATTGCTTAACTCTTTTATATGACTAGAATGCTTATGGCAAAAGATGTATGTATGATAGTAGAAAATAGAACTCCAATAACATTAAGATATTCAACATGGATTTAACACAATCTATTGATATAAAAGACATTACAAGTTCCCTAAAGGGAAAGGATAAAGCCGCGGTTATTGCAGAGCTTGTCGAGCTTCTCCATGCTAACGGGAGAATTCCTGATCCGGCCTGTATCCTTAAAGCGGTTATGGAAAGAGAAGAGATCAGAAGTACCGGCGTCGGCAAAGGCTTTGCTATCCCACATTGTAAAACCGGGATGGTTGATGAAGTCACTATTGCTTTCGGTATTTGTGATGAGGCTATTGATTTTGACAGTATCGACTCTGAACCTGTTAAATTAGTTGCTCTTTTGGTGAGCCCAGCTGCTAAAACAGGTGCTCACATTCAGGCTCTTGCTGGAATTTCCAGAATTATTACCACTCCTGGTATTCGTGAGAAGCTTTATAGCCCAGAAAATCCCGAAACTCATAAACAGTGGACTTCGGAAGATATTTACGAGCTTATTATTTCTAAATCTTAGAAATATATATAATTTTACTCGAATTGTCCGATAGATACAGTTTGAGTTTAAACTTATACGTTAAATAAAGGACCCTGAGGCCGGCTTAAATTTTGGTTCTGACTGACCATTATCATTATCTTGCACTCTGGCTCCTCTCAAGCTGTAATAATTCTCAGCTTGAGCTACTTTATAGTGTGAAGGTTTGAGATATTAAATTATGATTAAAGTTACTTTACCTGATAATTCTGTAAAAGAGTTTGATAGCTCTGTTTCTGCTTACGATGTTGCTATGGCAATCGGCCCTGGCCTCGCTAAAGCTGCTTTGGCTGCTAAGGTCAATGGTGACCTGTGCGACATTACCGCAACTATAGATTCTGACTGCAATCTTGAATTTGTCACCGCTAAAAGCGACCCGGAATTATCTTTAGAACTTATCAGGCACAGTTGTGCTCATGTTATGGCTGAAGCTATCTGTCGTGTTTTCCCTGAAGCTAAGCTTGTTTACGGCCCAACCGTTGAAAATGGATTCTTCTACGATGTTGACCTGGATACTCCAATCACACCTGACGATTTCTCAAAGATCGAAGGCGAAATGAAGACTATCGTTAAAGAAGATCGTCCTTTCGTTCGTTATGAAATGCCTTTTGATCAGGCTTTGACTTATCTTGAAAATGAAGGTAATCGTTATAAAGTTGAAAATGCTAAAGCTGCCAACTCTGACGTTATCAGCTTTTACGTTACTGGTTCTCGTGATAATAGCGACTTTGAAGACCTTTGTCGCGGCCCGCATATTGCCCGTACAGGCCAGATTGGTGCTTTCAAAATAATGAGTATTGCCGGTGCTTATTTCCGTGGTGATGCCAGCGAAAAAATGCTGCAGAGAGTCTACGGCACAGCGTTCGCTGATAAAAAAGAACTTAAACAGTACCTATTCCAGCTGGAAGAAGCTAAAAAACGCGACCATAGAACTATTGGTAAGCAGCTGGATCTCTTCAGCTTCCAGGAAGAAGGACCAGGTTTTGCCTTCTATCATCCTAAAGGTATGACCATCTGGAATGAAATGCTTAAGTACTGGCGTGAAGAACATTATAATGATGATTATTGCGAGATCAGCACACCAACTATGCTTAACGAAAAGCTTTGGCATCAGTCTGGTCACTGGGATAATTATAAGGAAAATATGTACTTCGTTGATATCGACGAAGAACGTTACGCTATTAAGCCGATGAATTGTCCGGGTGGTTGTCTTGTTTACAAATCTCGTAATCACTCGTATCGTGAACTGCCTATCAGAATGGCTGAGCTTGGTCTCGTTCACCGTCACGAAGCCAGTGGCGTACTCCACGGCTTATTCCGTGTGCGACGCTTTACTCAGGATGATGCCCATGTATTCTGTACTCCAGAGCAGATCACTGACGAAGTTGTGAATGTGATTGATCTGGTATTCAGAATTTACAAGACTTTTGGTCTGAGCGATGTCAATCTAGAGCTCTCTACTCGTCCTGCTAAATCTATTGGCGATGACAAAATGTGGGATCTGGCGACTGATGCACTTAAAAATGCTCTTGAAAGAAAAGGTATCGATTATAAGCTCAATCCTGGTGATGGTGCTTTCTACGGTCCGAAGATCGACTTCCATGTCCGTGATTGTATTGGCCGGAGCTGGCAGCTTGGTACTATCCAGTGCGATTTTGCCTTACCTGAAAGATTCGACCTTAATTATGTGACAAATACCAATACTGAACAGCGTCCGGTTATGCTCCATAGAGCTATTCTGGGCTCTCTTGACAGGTTCTTTGGTATCATTATCGAGCATTTTGCTGGATCGTTCCCGACTTGGCTCTCTCCTGAACAGGTTAGAGTTATGCCTATTAGCGAAAAAACTAATGATTACGGCCAGGAAGTATATCAGCTGCTCAAAAAAGCTGGCGTTAGAACCACTCTTGACCTGGCAAATGATAAAATAAATGCAAAAATCAAGAAAGCTTACGAACAAAGATTGCCTTATATGCTAATCTTGGGCCCTAATGAAGCCGAAAATAACAATGTAACTGTTCGCGTACGCGGCAGTCAGCAACAGCAAACATTTGCTTTGCATGACTTTATCCAAAAAATAACTTGTGAAATTCAAAGTCGTTCGTTAGAATCGACGTTAAATAAATAATTCCTTGGGCTTTATTTGTTAAAGCTGGAATATAAGAGTATGTATTTTAAGGAGATACAACTATAAATTCAAAAAATCTGAGAATTAATGAACGTATAAGAGTCCCTGAGGTCAGGCTTATTGATCAGGACAATAACCAGGTTGGTATTGTCAGGACTGTTGAAGCCTTATCTATGGCTCGTGAAGCTAGTGTTGATCTGGTTGAAGTTGCCCCTGGCAGCAAACCGCCCGTTTGCAGACTTATGGACTATGGTAAGTGGAAGTACGACCAGAAGAAAAAAGAACACAAAGCTAAGGTTAAACAGCATAATGTTGTCCTAAAAGAAGTTCGTATCAGACCGAAAATCGATAAGCACGATAAGGATACCAAGGTTAATAATGCTAAAAAGTTCCTTGAAAAGGGTAACAAAGTGCAATTTACCATGATGTTCCGTGGACGTGAAATGATGCACATGGACATGGCTCATGAGCAGTTCAGGGAAATTGCTGAGATCCTAAAGGATATCGGTAAAGTTGACGCTCCGCCAAAAAGACATGGCAAGAGAATGTCTATGGTTTTGAGTCCGGTTCCGAGGGCGGTTGAACCTAAGAAAAAAACTGCTCCTAAGACTGAACCTGCTGACTCTGCTCCCGCTTCACAGCCGCAGGCATAGTTTCCAGTTAGCTTTTACGTTTATATATCGTTCATTTCAAACATTTTGCTCAAACTGGCTTTATAGTCAGTTTGAGTTTTATTTAATATGTTTCGACCTTGCGCTGGTATATCTGTTTTTTACATTCTACATTATCTTGCTTTGAGATATTATATTATGCTTACTTCAATAAATATACGTGCTTGCCTGCCGTATTGTCTGGCTCTTATAATTACTTTGTCTCTGTTTTCTTCTCCGGCATATTCTCAGCTTAATTCTGACTCTGCCGATAGTGACATTATCAAAGTAGTCAAAGACGAACTCCCCAAGGAAAAGGTTCTCAATGAAGGGTATTTCGTTGCCGGCAGACGTGCTCGCTTAGTTAGCCATCCTGATAATAAACGCTGGTTCCTGGTTTTCAATAAGCCGGTTAATGGACAGCCAGTTGATATTGCCGCAAATAATTCAGATACTACCTCTGCTCCAGAACCTGATACTCAGGAGCCTGTTTCTGTTATCGAGCTTCTTCCTTCTCGTTGGCTTGAAACCATGCTCAGGGTTGTTAATAATACTTCTGACTATAATATTATTTTTAGAGTATGGGGAAATGTTACTGTTTATCAGGATAGAAACTTTCTGTTCCTGACTATGGTTGCTACCGAATCGCTCTTTGGTGATTCAGCCCAGCAAAATGACAAGAGCAATAATACTCTCTCTCCTTTTAGCCAGACTCCTGACAGCTCAAGTACCACTAAGGACCTTGAATCTTCTGGTATTGTTCCTGACAGCGTTCGTGATAAGTTAATGGCTGTACCTAGAGTTGAAGTTGTTTCATTCCCATTCAAAATGAAAGAAACCGATCAGGATACTGTTACTATTGCCGAGAATGATGTTGCTGCCTTTAAAAATGACATGATCATCAGTGACCGTGTTGGCAGGATCTTCCCTAATCAGTCAGAGGGGCGAATTTATTTTATGTTCGAGTCTGGTGACGGTATCACTGGTGGTAGCCAGATCGTTCTCCAGCCTTGTTTATTATTGGAAAAAATGGTTGAAAAAGCTTCCTCTGCCGCCGGACAAAATTTCAAGTTCAGAATTTCTGGTAGAGTCGATGAGTTCAAAGGTGAGTTCTTCCTTTTCCCTACTATGTACCTGCAGGAAGGGTATAGAGGAATATAGTTTCCTCACGGAGTTTTTATGGTTTCTGTAAATGGTGAAGTAATTACTGATGCGGCTATCAATGAAGAAGTAGCTGCTCTTGAGCCGTATTATAAAAGAATGCAGGGCGAATTGGATAATGCCTCTTCAGACGATCAGCTCCGCAGCTGGGCGATTGAAAACCTTATCGAAAACACCCTCTTTCTCCAGTTGGCTCATACTCGCATCTCTGAGATTGATCAATCCGAGATTGACGATGTTTATACTGAAATGTGCCAGCAATGCAGTTCCGAGCAGGAGTTCCTTCAGCAGGCTGATAAAGATAAAGATCTGCTTTATCTAGAAATTGAAAACTCTATTAGACTTGACATGCTCCAGCAGCAGATCAAAGACGCTGTTTCGCCACCTTCTCAACAGCAGATCAAAGATTATTACGATTCCAACCCTGAGTTGTTTCTACAGCAGGCTATGGCTGATGTTGATCAGATCATTATCGCTGTTGATGATAATACCAGCTCGGATTTTGCCCGCGAAGAGATTACCCGACTCGAAAAGAAAATAGCTAAAGGCTCTTCTTTCGATAGTGTTATGAAAAACAATTCTGACGCATCTGAAGAGGATTCCCGCCTGGGCTGGTTCACAAAAGGCGAGATGGTGCCAGAATTTGAAAATGCCGTTTTCAAACTCAAACGCGGCCAGATCAGCAAACCATTCAAAACCGAGTTCGGCTGGCATATTGTCCGTGTAAATAATATATGTCATGAAACTACTATGGCTTTCGATGAGGTTAAAGACCATATAACCGACCATCTCCTCGTTGAGCTTCAGCAGCATGCTCTGGAGAGTTTCATCGATACCGAAAAAGAAAAAGCCGACATCGTCCGCTAAGACCATCCTAACACGCTCCAATATTGGCATTTTTCGTCCGTCCTATCGCAAAATGCTTGGAAATGGTTTACATTTTACTTTTTTTGCGGTATCATCTCTGACAATTGCTTTTATATACGGTTATTTAAACTATAACTGTTTGTAACTGTATTTCTGTTACATATTACTAGTTATTATCATCGGCATTATGCGATGACTTGAGAGGATAGAAATGGATTTATTCAATTACAAAAACGGCGAACTATACTGTGAAGATATTCCAGTAAAGGATCTGGCTGAAAACTACGGCACTCCGCTTTACATCTATAGTGCCAATACTATCAAAAGACACATCAGCAACTTCCAACAGGCTTTCAAAGATGTTGACACCACAATTTGTTATTCTGTAAAAGTTTGCAGTAATATAAATATCCTCAAAATGGTTGCTCAGCAGGGCGAGGCTTTTGACGTTGTTAGTGGCGGCGAACTATTCCGCGTTCTTCAGGCTGGCGGCGATCCTGCCAAGGTTGTATACGCTGGCGTGGGTAAAACCGACTCCGAGATCAGATATGCTATTGAGCAGGGGATTGGCTACTTTAACATCGAATCTGAAGCTGAACTTGAAAACATCATATCTATTGCTGCTGAAATGGATAAGGTTGTTAAGTGTGCACTTAGAGTTAACCCAGACGTTGACCCCAAAACTCACACTTACACTACTACCGGTAAGAAAGAATCAAAGTTCGGTGTCGATATCGAACGTGCAATAAACGTATTTGAAACTTACGGCAGAAACCCAAATATCAGCATTTGTGGTATCCATCTCCATATTGGCTCGCCTGTTTATACTGTCGAACCTTATGTTGAAGCTATCAGCAAGACTCTCGTTATGATCGACGACCTGCGATCTCGTGGCTTTACTATCGATACTCTTGATATCGGTGGTGGTTATGCCGCTGATTACTCTACCGGCCAGGCTCCCGCTCCTGACGTATACGCCGAGCAGATCGTTCCACTTGTCAAAGATAAGGGCCTAAAGCTCATCCTTGAGCCAGGTAGAAGCATTATGGGTAACTCTGCTATTATGCTCTCCAAAGTCAGCTATACCAAGACTAGTGGTGAAAAGAACTTCGCTATTATCGATGGTGCAATGAATGACCTTATCAGGCCTATGCTTTACAGTGCTTTCCATTTCATCTGGCCTGCTTCTGTAGAGCAGCAGTTCTCTATCGAGCAGCGTAAAGAAGTTATGGATCTACCAGGACTTATAAAAACTGATATTGTAGGCCCTATCTGCGAATCTGGCGATTTCCTTGCTCAGGATAGAATGCTTCCGCCTGTTAAGCGTGGCGACCTCATTGCCGCTTATACTGCTGGTGCCTACGGCTTCGCTATGGCCAGTCAGTACAATTCAAGACCAAAACCTGCTGAAGTACTTGTTGATGGTGATAAAGCTGTTCTTATAAGACGTAGAGAAACCTGGCAGGACCTTATCGAACACGAAACTATATGATCCATTTCACTTTAGGTCATACTATTAAGTAATTTACATAGTTCTTAATCAATATATTGACTAATTAAAAATGATTTTTATGTTTTTCGCATAAAAATCATTTTTTTTTAGCTTCTCTGCATTGGTTATATTCATTTTAACGTCCCATAATTAACTTTTTGCTTTTAATTACTTATGTTCTTTTTTCTTGACTGTAAAGTAGTTAGATAATAATATGTATATCAACATATTAGCATACGCTGGTGTTGGTAGGTCCAAATGCGGCGACAGCTTTCTATGTTATACATAACTATCTACCAAATAGTTATTTGCAGCTATTTGGCCCCGCCTTTAACGGCCCCAGTAAGATCAAAATTTATCAGGTTATGATGGTTTTTGAGTTAATGTAAGGATACATGGATAAAAATGGATTTTTCGCTCGAGATGTTTTACTACACCGAGCAGGTTTTTAGTGGCACTTTTTTTGATATCTATTGATATTGAATGAGTAATAAATAGTAAGCCCAGGAGAAAAAATATGTTGCGTAAAATTCGCCGCCAGATGAGCAATGCCGTTAAAGGCAATAACAAAAATGGATCAGCAATCTCCAGTTTGAAGCTCGAGCCTCTTGAGAATCGTCTGCTTTTGGATGTCGCCGGCTATTGGTCGGAGCTTGGATATCGAAGTGGCTCTGGTGGCGGTGTCAGCTGGGACCCGGGCAATGAAGTGGGCGAAACCTCTCTTGTCACTACCTCTGACGGCGACTCTGTCGCTTTCTGGGTCGAGGGACAATATGGCAATAGCGGCACTCTTGACGTTAGCGATTACCCGGTTCAGGGTACTTATGCTTTCAACGGCACTGTTCACTGTAAACAGTATGCCGGTGAAGACCTTGGCTGGTGGGATTTCTCTTACGGCTCTGGTGATCAGGCTCTCGCTTATGGTGGGCAGATCGATGCTGCCTCTGGCCCGGATGGTACCATCATTATCTCTGGTGTTGGTATCAGTGTTGAACGCTTCCTCTCTGATGATTCCCCGTTCCTCGCTACTTATACTCATGACCAGCTTCTTGCTATGAGTACGCAGCAGAGAGTTGATCTGGTTAGCACATATGATCAGGCTTTCGTTATGCTTTGGGATGGCCAGGATTGGCAGGATATCACTATTGCCAATTTGAATCAGAGTTACGAATCTACTGTTAATCCAAATATTATCCAGACTATTACCACTGATATTATCGATGACAATGGCGATCCTATTGTCGATGAAGGTGAGGCTGTTACTCAGACCATCATTGCCGATGTTACCGGTCCTGCGGTAGCTGTTAATGATGCTGGTGAGATCTTTGTTACTTACAGCGTTGAGCATCCAAACACTGACCAGAGTGAAGTTGTCGTTATGAAGTACGGCTACACTTACGCTGATCAGAATATTATCGGTGCTCCGCTTGCTAATGATAAGGGTTGGGAAGAGCTTACTACTACCGAGGTCGGACTCCTTGGCGAAACCTCTAACCAGCTTACTGCCGGTGTCAGTAATTCTGGTGGTAATTCTTACGACCCATCTATTGCTATTGACCAATTCGGCAAACCTGTCGTTGTTTGGACTGAAGCCTTCAAGTCGCGTAATGCTGAAATTTATGGTAAGGTCTGGGACGGCGATAGCTGGAATGAGATTGGCTTAAATTCTGCCAGCTATAGCTCTACTACTGACAACAGCGGCATATCTAGCAATTCTTTCCAGGATATTCAACCAGACGTCGCTATTACCGATGATGGTGATATTATCGTATCTTGGGTTTGCTGGCATAATTGGGCCAGCTATCAGACCGATGGTGATGCTGCTATTTACGCTCGTTACTTACCTGCTAGTGACCTCGATGGTAACTGGCGTGGTTATTCTTTCGAAGCTGACGGCGACCCAGTAGAATCTGATGATGATGCTGGTATTGCTCAGGGTAACAATGTCCCTGAAGGACGTGCCGGTCTCGGTTGGTACTACAATCCATCTATCACTCTTGACGCCGCCCAAAACCCTGTTATCTCTTGGTTTGGCTGGGGCGAAGGTGAAAACAAAGCTGTTAATAGAAATGAAACTCCTGCTGTTTATGATGACCCGTACTGGGGTACTTTTGTTAGTTATTATTACGACCATGATAGCAGTGCTGCTACCAATAACACTTTCGAGATCCTTTTCGAAGATTATGATGAAGCTGCCTACGAGTGGCTCGATAGCTCTATCTCTACCGCTCAGTCTAATGTTCAGCGTGCTGTTGCTAATGAACCTGACAAACTGGCTTGGGCTCCTTCTATCCTCTACTCTGAAGAAGATGGTAAGATTCTGCTTTCTTATGTTCAGGCCTCAGATGCGTTCCTTGAACATGACCATGATCAGGAAGTATTTGTTAAGTATTGGGACACAGTTACCAGTAGCTGGGTTTCCTACGGTATGGGTGCCGCTACTAATGGTAATGAAGTGTTCTCTGACTACCCTACTCTTGGCGAAATTGATGGCGATATAGCTTACTTCGAGTTCAACTCTGACTCTACTGACGATTATGATGTCGTTGTAGCTGTTCCAGATTCTACTGGTGTCAATGAAGGTAAGCTCTATGTGTACGATCGCTACAGCGGAACCTGGTCTGAAAATGAACCTGCTAGTGCTGGCGGTCAGAGTATGAACACCATTGATACCGATGGTGACACTATAACTGGTTTTGGTGTTGTCTATGACCTCGACGGCGAACCTGAAATAGAATATGATGATATCGACGGCGGTAATCCTGTCGTTGCCTTCCTTGGCGATGATGACGGCCTCCCTTATGTCTATGAATATACTATCAGTTCTGGCTGGCAGCCGGTTGGCACCGCTACTGGGCAGATCGGTGATATTGTCGGTAACCTCGGTGTCGCTGATTATCAGGGTATTGATATTCAGGTGGGTGCTGGCGGTTCTATGCTCGTTGCCTATGTCGCTACCGACGAAAATGATCCACTTGTTATCGGTGATGAATTTAATTATGTCGTTACCAGACTATACAACCCGACTACTGACACCTGGGGCGACGCTGAACTTGGCGCTTTAGCTAACGATGCTATTGCTGAAGTTACTTATTTCGCTAACTTCGACGGTTATGACTTCGATGAAATTGGCGATCTCTCCGATGGTGACTATGATGGTGACGGCAACCGTGTTTACGAAGATAATAATACCTGGTATTACTGGGATGGTAATGCCGACACTGATATAGAAGAAGTATCTGGTGATATCACCGGCTACAGTGATGAAGACCTTGACTTAGCTTGGAATACAGACCGTTTAGATATTTGGTATAACAATGATGGCGATCCAATGCAGGGCGCTCTTGAGTTCAGCTTCGAGATGGACGATGAGTTTACCGGTAATGCTGTATCAGCTACTATTGACCATCAGTTCGATATGATTAACGATGGCGACATTATTGTCTCTTTCGATGCTTCTCTTGATGGTCAGGGTTCTATCTCATCTGCCGCTTTAGCTGATCCAATGGTTAATATGGATCTATACCTTTACCTTACTATCAACGGTGCTATTGTCGATGTCAATGCTAATGACTCTCAATATGACAATACCTATTTCCCACAGGGCGGCGAGGTCACACCTATTGCTGTTTGTAAGGCTGGCGAGCTAATGGAAATGACCACTTTCCAGTTTGACTCTACTAACTTGCAGTATCGTGACCTCTCTTCTGTTGATCTGTCCGTTGGTGACAACAGGCTAGGCTTTATTGCTGTTGCCGCTAATGATGGTACCGGTGCTGCTGGCGTAGCTCAAAGTGGTGCCATCAGAATTGATAATGTTGTCGTCTATCAGAGAATAATCTCCGAAAACCGCTTCGTTGGTGATCAAACCTATACGTTTGATAATACTGATGCTGCTACTCTCCTTGGTGATGGCTGGGATTTCAATAATGGTGATATTGACGTAGAACACACCATTGAAGTTGGCGAATCTGGCGATACAGATGACGATGCCATCACTATGACCTTTGACTCTTCTGCTAACCGTGATTCTATCGCTGTTAGTCCAGATTATACTATGTCTGAAACTGGTCTTGTCAGAATCGATTTCGATTATAGACTTGTTACTGATGAAGACTTCGGCGAAGATGATGTCCTGGAGTTTACCATCGCTACAACCGGTAATGGTATTATCGAAACTATCCCATTAACTGGCCCTGCTGGCGATACCGAGTGGACTAGAGTCTCTCTTGTTACTACCGCCGCTGAAGCTGGCGACATAAATGTTACCTTTACCGGTACTGTGCTCAATAATGATGCATCTACTGACGGCCGGGCTTATGTCTACATCGACAACGTTGATATTAGTAATACCCTTACTCTTGACCTGGGTGCCGACGTTGACTTAACTGACGCCGATTCTACTGATGGTAGTGATTGGGTATATGTAGATAATTCTGGTAGTGTTGCAGTTGCTTTCGATAATAACGCTGGTGATGATGGTGCTGGTGATGGTGCTATCGTTATGACATACACCGGTGGTATTAGTGAAATCTCTTATGATGACCTTGCTTATGCATTCACAACCGGTACTTCCTCTGGTGCATATTTTGCCTATCTGGATCTTGACTTCTCTTATCGCATTAGCTTAGATAATACAGATATGACTCTGGGTGAATATGGACAGTTACAGGCTTATCTGGTTGAGGATCTTAATGCTAACGGTATCCTCGATGAGTCTGAAATATATTATGACGAATTAACTGGTGTTGGTTCCCTCAGGCAATATGCTGACGGTGTAACTGATAATGACAGTGGTTGGGTTGATGTTACTAATCTTACCTCTGCCACTCCACTTGACCCAAGTACAACTTACTTTGTTATATTTAGAGGTGTCATCTCTGATAGTACTGCTGGTGGCGGTAATTCAACTACAATCGCTATTGACGATGTTGATGTAAACTATTCCGGCTATTCTACCTGGGCTACCAACGAAATTGGCTTTAATGATTTCCGTTACAATAACGGTAGTAATAACACTGTTGGTATGGTTGATAATGCTGGAAATTATGAATACAATTTCCATGGCGATATGCGTACCGCTCTTATTGATAATACCGATCTGGGTATCCGTAGCCAGATGCTCACTATCCCAGACTATAATCAGGCTTATACCGGCGATGCAACTATTGCTCTTCGTTATCGCTGGACAGACCTGGGCATTACCACCAACAACTATCCTAACCTGAATGATATAAAAATTCTCATTGATGGTGTAGAATATGACGCCAATGTGCTTGACGCTCAGTTTGGCGCTCCTGCTTACGCCAGTAGTTCCAGCTGGTCAAATGGCAATACCTTCGATCCTAAGTACAGCTGGTTCAATATAACCATTCCTGATCTTGAGGTTGGTGATCATGATATCAGTGTAGAGCTTCAGGGCGGAACTAACTGCTGGATTGATAATCTGGTTATTCAGACTACCAGAGCTATCACCCACACTATAAATCCTATTGTTAAACTTGGAGCTGTTGGTCAGGATGGTAATAGAGCATTTATCGTCGGTGCTACCTACATGTCTCAGGATATGCTGGTTTACGTTGACGGCGATGTTGGTGCTGGCAAACACCTTATCTCCAGCTTAAGCTATAATGGCCGCAACATGCTAGAAGCTGCCTATTATCACGCAGCTCTCTTTGAGCTCAATGATAATGTCTGGGAAAAATATGGTACTAGCCATGCCGCTACTGCCACTGTAGAGTTTGTTGGTGTTAGAAACTCCGGTACTACTGTCCCGGTTTCAACCTTATACTATCTCGACGACTTTACTGTTGGTCCAAATCAGGTTGAATGGGCTCTACTTACTCGTTCAACAACTGACCCGGTTGACCCTAATGAAGATGGTAAGATCGATTACTATGTGATCCATCCATTTGACACTAATAACCCTCCTGAGTACTGGCACGAACACACTATAACTGACCTTGTCCTTAGACGCTGGGATATTACTGATGATGATGATACCGATAATCAGCAGTGGGTTGATGTTGAAATGCCTCTACCTGAAACTAATATTTTCGGTGGTACTGAGTACCGCTCTCATATGGACGGCCAGCTTATCTCTGGACCGAACCAGGCACCAACTGTTGCATGGACTAACTATAGCAACTGGCATGCTCGCTCTGCGGCTCAGGCTTACAGATACGTCGACGGCACATGGCAGGCTCTTGGTGCTGGCTCTAATATAGTCGATGGTGATGTACAGAACAATGACTATTGGTCGGCTATGTCTATTACCGAGATGATTCCTGACCAGGATGGTGACCCGCTTATCGTCTATGAAGCCGGTCATATGTTCACTTATTGTGTACGCGAGTTTGTACCAAACCTCGAAGATAGTGATGCTGTTATCGCTGTTGTTGGCTCGGATGACCCATACCTTATGGACTTCGGACTCGTTGGTAGTGGTGTTATCTCTCGCCAGTTCTCACTGACTAATACCGGTCTGGGTGATTTATATATCCAGGACATCACTATTGGTGGTCTTGACGCTATTATCAATGGTTTCGAAATCACTAACGATCCAGGTGTTGGTACTGATTCTGCTATTATCGAAGCCGGTAATAATAACAAGTTCACTTTCAATCTACTCTTCGACCCGTCTAGAGTAGTTGATATTGAACCGGGTACCTATGAAGGTGTGATCGTTATTCAGACCAACGAAGGTGAATCTGAATACCATCCATTCGACAACTTCCAGGAAATAAATGTTAAGGTAGTCGTCGAAAACTTCGGTGATATCGTCGTTGATAATGATTATTTCTACTTCGATGATGCTACCGTTGCCGGATCTGCCTACGACCCGGATGATCCCGACGATGACCAGGGCAACACTGTCGCTGATGATGACTATCTATGGGAAACCAAGACGGTCTATGTCAGTAATGACGGTACTGCTCCAATGAATGTTAATTCTCTCGTTTATACCGGTGCTGGTTTCGCTATCAAATCTGTTAAGAAAAATGGCTCTGATACCGACCTCGATGTAAATGATGATGGTGTACTCGATGCTCCAATTGCAATGCAGGTTGGAGATTACCTTGCTGTTGAAGTTGCTTTCATTCCGAAAGAAGCTATTCTCTACGATGAAACTATGTTCGTTTGTACCGACGATACTCTCGATCCTGTTATCCCTATCCGTCTGCTTGGTTACGGCCTCTCTGGCGGTGATATGGAAGTCGATATCTCTATCGACGGCGTAAGTTGGACTAAGGTTTGGAGATCTAACGTAACTGACAGTGATGATGTCGACGAAGTATTAAATCTTGGTAGCACCGTTTGGGGCCAGTCTGATGAAACACCTCTGCGTGTCAGGGTCACTAATACTGGTACTACGAACCTGAATATTGAAGATATCCACTTCCAGAGTGGTACCGCTCAGATAGCCTTTGGACCGGATTCTGTTATTGAAGACGTTGATATCGCCCCTGGTGATTCAATGTACTTCGATTTAACCTATACTCCGGATACCAGCAATGTTGAAGATGTTACCTCTGATATCCTATACGTAACTGAAAGCCTCTTTATCCTAACCGACGCTCAGAACGATTCTGAAGTTGTACTGTCGGTAGATGCTTATGCCGTACCGCAGGCACCGGTTATTCAGGTTATCGACGCTGACACTGGTATTGTTGTTAGTGGCTGGGACCCTGAACAGGGCTGGATTACCGGTTTTATTAACCTAGGTTCTGGTAATGTTGGTTCTAGCGTATTCACAAGAACCTTGAATATCAGAAATATCGGCGGCGCTAATCTTGACGTTGAAGGTATCACTATTGGATACACTGGCGATGGCACAGAAGATAACTATATCATAAACCCTGCCAACACTATTGATGATGGCATTGATATTCCTCTTGTGAACAATGGTGATGATTATACCATCGTTATAACCTTTACTCCGGAATCTACTGGCGAAAAAGACCCGCTCTTTATCGTTGACTATAAGTGGGTTAATAATGACAGTGTAACTAAGTACGATCAGACCTTCACAGAGTTTTATGCTCTGGTTACAGATCAGACCATTTCTGTTGGCGATAACGATGGCTTGAGTAACTCTAAGCTTAACTTCGCTAATGTTGGTATCGGCAGCACACTCACTAAGGATATCGAAATAACTAATACCGGAGCTACTAACCTTAATATTCAGGGTTGGACCCTTATGGTTTACGATGCTGATCTCGGTCAGTATGTTGCTGTTGTTGATGATACCGCCGGTGACGATTGGGTTTCAAATTCTGCTGTTCCATATAGCGTATTGGCCTTTGATGAATCATTCTATATAAATGGCCTTGCTACTCAGGACATCCCAGTTGTCTTTGCTCCAACTGTCGCTGATATGGGCTCGCTCAGTCAGGCTATCCTGAGAATTTACAGTAATGACTCAACTCAGACTGCTGTTGCTGATGTAAACGATCCAAACTACGGCAATTACTACTTCGACTATGAAATTTCTGGTCAGGCAGTATCCGCTGGCGATATAAGTCTTGATATTGAAGATTCTATCGCTAATGACTATTTTGACTTCGGCTCAGTCTTCTATGGCCAGCCATGGAAAGATGCTGATGGCGAACTCAGAAAGGTTATTACTGTAACTAACAGTAGTGATGCTCTCCTTTCTATCGAAAATATCTACACTACTAATGGTGTATTCAAAGTCTGGACTGACATAATTGATGATGGTTCTCAAATCTTCCAGGCTGGCAATGAGTATGATATGGCTTTGGAACTTGCCCCGGGCGACTCTATCCTCGTTGCTGTATCATTCTACGCTGCTCATAGCGAGTTTGATACCAGCTTACTTGATCTTGGCGATGAAATGAAACTTATCGTCGAATACGATAATTATTCTGATGAGGCACTGCAAAGCAAAGAAATCATTCTCGATGCAAATGTTGTCATGTCTCAGCAGACTACCGACAGAGTTAGACGCCTGACCTGGACTGACGATAATAACCATGATGTTACTATTATCATTGCCGGTCCTGGTGATATCACTGTTAA
The DNA here is from genome assembly GCA_963667715.1 of Sedimentisphaerales bacterium. GTDB lineage: Bacteria > Planctomycetota > Phycisphaerae > Sedimentisphaerales > SM23-30 > JAFGDI01. Next base: position 2,230,037 of record OY763926.1, read on the forward strand.
TGCCGTTGATTCTAATAATAACGACATTGGTTCTATTATTGTTACCGGTTCTACTTCCAGAACTGTTCTCAAGATCATTGGTCAGCGTGGACTGGCTAATAATTCGGTGGTTGGCTCTATTGTCGGCGAAGATGGCGAAGCTATCTCCGAGCTTGGCAGTATCCTCATGAGATATGTTGACCTTGATGGCTCTACTTACGATGCTGGCTATGAATATGATGTTAATATCGCTTCTCTTGCTGGCAGACTTATTCTTGGTGATATAACTGGTGAAACTGATATCGAAGTTTCTTCTAGTCCTGCCAGAGCGGTAAGCGTTTCGACTGGTAGTATAGCCTCTGGCTCTGATATCCATATCGGTGCTAATGTCAGAGCGTTTGTTGTTAATAGTATCACTTCTAATGATCGCGGCCTTCAGGCTGATAGCATTCAGATCGACGGCATTCTTAGTGGTATGGTTGTAAGAGATTATGGTGATATCACTACCGACATCACTGTTGACGACCGGATTGGTGTCCTGAACTTTGGCAGGGTTACTGATTTCACCGGTGACATCACCGCTGATGGCTCAATCGGTATTGTTAGCTTCTCTACTGGTGGTAAATTCACTGGTGACCTTATTGCTGAAAATCTCACTAAAATGATTGCCGGCAACCTTGAAGATGCCAAGATAGCCGTTGAAGACAATATCAGATACATCTATGTAAGAGAAAATGTTATCGATTCGCTTATCCTGTCTGGTGTTACACCAGGTTCTGATGGCCTTATCGGTACTTCTGATGACGGTCTTGTTGGCGGCTCTGTTATCAATAAGGTTATTGTTGGTGATGAGTTTAAAGATAGTAGTATGCTCGCCGGTGTTGGTGTCAATAGTGACCCTAATATCGCCAACCGTAATTACTCAGTTTTCGGTGAATATGCTCCAGCAAGCTCTGTCTCCGGCACCATTGGATACGTAAGATTCGGTTCTATCAACCTTGGAGAAGGTACTTCTGATGAATTTGGTGTTGCCGCTGGTACTTCTATTCGTAGATTTATTAGCGACCGTACACTCTACACACCAACTCATTCTTGGCAGCTGGACACAGTTATTGGAGACGACTTCTTCCTGAGAACCTTCTAGCAATAACTTTGTAGAGACAAGGCATGTCTTCTCACTATTATGCCAATTATATTTAAATGAAAAAAAGACAGTTAGTGAATTATTCCTAACTGTCTTTTTTTATGGATCAAACTGCGATCCATACCTTTGCCTGGTGAGATCGGGCTTCGAAGCCATTGATTTATCTCATGTTTATTATATCGTTTCTTTAACCTTTCCTTTTCAGGTAATAATCTGTTATTTATTTATTAAATATTTCTTTACCTTTACACTGTGCTGATTATGACGGTTAGGCTAATACTACTATCTTAAAATATAAGCATTTTTCTATTCATCTATAATATAATCAACTGCAATAAAACTGCTTATCTCAATATACAGGAATAGCACATTCAACTTCATTCTATCTGCACTAATTACCCCTAAATCCTATCCCGATGTACATCGGGACTAAATTCTATCAAGCTGATCATCGGTCTGCTTGAGCAACTAATTTCTTGTCTTTTCAACATTTTTGATGTAAAATCTTGCCATGGCTAGAGATAAATGGTACAAAGATGGCCTGACTTTTGAATGTCAGGGTTGCGGTAATTGTTGTTCAGGCCCCGAAGAGGGCTACGTCTGGATGGCTCCCGAAGAGCTAAACGCTATGGCGAAAGAGGTCAACCTTACCCCGGAAAAATTTAAAAATGATTACTGTAGGCGTATTGGCTTCAAATATTCTCTAAAAGAGAAAAAGCCCAGCAATGACTGTATCTTCCTGGAGAAACGGCAGGGCGGTGGCAAGTATTGCGAAGTATATAATACCAGACCGATCCAATGTCGCACCTGGCCGTTTTGGAAAGGTAATCTTGCCAGTAAAATGACATGGCAGGCTGCCGCTTCTACCTGTCCCGGCATGAATAGAGGACGACTTTTCAATATAAGTGAGATTGAAGCCGTCAGAGATGGCGACCTTACTCCGCTTCAGAAACAGATATCACCAGATTCCGAGGCTCTCGAATGGATAAATAGCAATATAGATAATAAGGATATTATCGACCAGGTACTTGATATCTACAGTGATATTGCTATGTATATTGAATCAGCCTCAGCTTCCTGTGAAAATTGCGGCAAATGTTGCGACTTTGGTACTTTCGGACATCGCCTATACGCAACTACCCTCGAAATGCTTGTTTTCTTCCATTTCGCACGCAATGTCAAACCTTTTGGCTCGCTTGATAACGACATGTGCATCTATCGAGATAAGGCTGGCTGTATGTTATATGATGGACGTACCGCTGGCTGCCGGATATTCTATTGCCGTGACCTGCCGCACGAGCTGCAGAATGAATTGTATGAGCAGATTCTGGAAAGACTTAAAGTCTTACATAACCATTATAACACACCATATTATTATTCTGATGTCATGTGGTGGCTCAAAAACAACTCAAACATCAAGTAATAATCTAAAAGTATATTTGCTATATAACCGATATGTAGAATATGTAACCGTTCACACGGTTATTATATGTATTAATGTTGCAAGAATGAAAGGGCGTAAGATAAAGTTGACAGTAGGCCAAAAGGTATTTTCTATAGTAAAATACTGAATTAGTCTGACCGCAAAGCGGTCAATCCGCCTCTTTCAACCTTACTTCCTTACAACCTTTCTCCCTGTATCCGTTTACGGTTACAAATTGTTAAATAATGTTATATAAAAAATAGACTTTATATAACTTTGCGAATATCTCAAGGGCGTATTATGGATTATACTGTATCTGAAATCTTCTATTCTATTCAGGGCGAAGGTTTACTTGCCGGCGTTCCTAGCGTATTTATCAGACTCTCCGGCTGTCCTCTACGTTGCAAATGGTGCGATACCGCTTATGCCTGGGACCCAGCCGAAGGCGATTTTATGTCTATATCGGATATCGTCAACAAGGTTGCCAGCTTCAATTGCCGGCATATTGTCGTTACCGGCGGCGAGCCGCTAGAAGTCGACTCCCTCGACAAATTACTCGAACAGCTCACTGCTTCCGGCTTCCATATCACCTTGGAAACCGCAGCTCTGAAATACAGCTCTATACCGTGCGACCTCGTTAGTATCAGCCCCAAGCTATCAAACAGCTATCCCGACAATATCGACCTGCGTGAGTATGCCAAAAAATGTTTCAATCCCCAGGCTGTAGCATCATATCTGAATTATTATGATTGCCAGCTAAAGTACGTAGCTGCTACAGAGGAAGATGTCACTGAAATTATCGCCGTTAACGAAGTCATCGCCGGCTATTCAAACTTCTCCGCTCAGGAACTTAAAAACATCACACTCCTTATGCCCAAAGCCGCTGGCCGTCAACAGTACCGCGAAATAGCACCCCAGGTCGCAGAACTTGCACTCAAATACGGCTTCCGATTCACCCCCCGTCTACACGTAGAATTCTGGGGCAACACCAAAGGCACATGATTTCTACCTTTTTTTTCTTACTGAAAAAATAGTAATTATTTACTATCCGCCACTGCTTATCTTGTCTCGTAATCTCGTTCCCCTTAAATTGCCGTTCGCAAAGCAGTCATAAAAGCTTAATATTTATTACTCATCAATTTAACTCTAGCTTACTTTTTATGTAGATATTCACTTTATATATAAGTAAATTAATATATTGAATATTGACAAAGACTTTTTACTACATATAATCAAGTAAATAATAACTAAGTAGTGTTGATGTTATTTTGTGGTCTTAAGTAATCATCCTTGTTGCTTAAGTGGATTTTTAATTTTTATTATTTTTATTTTTTGGGAGAGTGTAATGAAACGAATGTTTTTTGTTATGTGTGTAATATCTCTTATCTTTGTAAGAGTATCATTTGCTGATAGAAGTTATTCACATATTACTACAGTTGGTTCTGATCCTAATACATATGATTATACTAGCATAAATGATGCAATAGTTGGTATCAGTCAATATCAGCTTTCGAGTGATAATCTAGGATGTATTGAAGTATACCCTGGAACTTATAAAGAAAATATAAATAATAATTATGCTAATTATGGTACTAATTGCCTTCCGGGTAATTGTGATTTGATAGGCATGGGGAATGAGCCTAACGATGTAGTCATACAGCACAGGAGTTACTATGTAGATAGCGATCCTGAATGGGCGAAAACGAAGCAAATTAATACAGGTGGCATTAAATGTAGAGGTAACAACCTTCTCTCTAACCTAAGAGTTGTAAATAATAAGTATAGTTCACCACTTTATCCAGACACGACAGGATTTGTACAAACTTCAGTCGAATTTTGTGGTAGTGGTATTATTGAAAATTGTAATATAGAAAGCTGCTTTCAAGGTATTGCTAGCGTTGATGGTTATCCATTACGTGTATATAATTGTAATATTCATTCAATATACGGTAGTTGTATTTCTGTAGCGCATTGTAATTTTAACATTTCGTATTGCACTTTAACTCCTAGAGTTGATGAAAATAAACTTCAACATGCTTGTGGTATTAGTGGTTCAGGGTTTGGTATAATCGATTGTGTAGATATTAAATTAGCTGGAGGTCGATCTGAAGATTACTCTTACTACTATGATCGTGATAATTATTTATCTGGTATAATGCTTTGTGGAGCATTAGTTTCTTCAGGCCCTTCAATTCATATATCAAACACGAAAGTTGACTTGGACTTGACAACATTTGCCCCAGAGGATCATCCTTTGGATGAAGGTAAATCAATTTATTTATTGGGTATTTACATATTAGGTGGTGTAAATACTGTAATTGAAAATTGCCAAATAGATCTTAATGCAGTAGAAAGTGGTTTGGGTACTGAAAATGACCCTTCTGATGATGGGTATGGAATAAATGTTGTTGGTGTGTGGGGTGGTAATGGTAGTGTAGGTTCATGGATGAGTGTATATAATTGGGCAACAGCTACTTACCCGCTTGAAATTAACAATTGCACAATTAATACCAGTAGAATATCAGCTAATAGTGACAGGATTGGATCTGAGTATTTAATTAGACAGGATGATAACATTGGAGTAATTACGTATCAAAATTTAACATCTAATAAAGATTGTGAAGATGATAAATTTGGTAGATATTGTCCACGTGTTCATTCAATTATAAACGGTACCAATTATGAAAACTGTGGAGCATTCTTAACAACCATTCAGGATTCAATTGATTACGTTTGCACTGGTGATACAATAGAACTTGCTGATGGGATATATACTGGCCCTGGTTTTCAAGATTTAGAGTTCGATGGTAAAAATATTACATTAACAAGTGACCCAGTTGACCCAACCGATCCCAATTCTTGTTTATTCAAACCAGAAACTGGCCACAGAGCATTTTACATCCACCAAGGTGAAACCACTGATTTGGTGATAAATGGCATTAAGGTAGAAGGTGCGAATTATTCAGGCGCAGGAGCAGGTTTAGCAATAATAAGTTCAGGTGCAACCATATCCAATTGTTATTTCACTAACTGCAATTCTACCAGTAGTCAAGGTGGGGGAATGTTAGTATATGGAACAAATTCTGAAGCCATTATAAGTAACTGTGAATTTTCAAACAATATTGCAACGTTTTGCGGTGGCCTTAGTGTTTCAACCGGTGAAGCCGAAATCACTAATTGTACATTTGATGGTAACCAATCAAGGAACCATGGTGGTGGCCTTGGTATCGTAGCAAATGGAAGTGCAAATATTACCGAATGTGATGTATATAATAATCATGCGGGAGTATATGGTGGTGGCATATATTGTTCTGCTTCAAATTCAAACTGTGAAGTATATAGTTCCAATATTTATGGAAATACTAGCGATAGCCACGGTACTGGTATTTGCGTTGCAAATGGAGCTGCCTTAGAAATTTATGATTCTAGTATATACAATAATGTAGGTTTGTCTTCAACCCGTGGGGGCGGAATTACTGTTGGTATGGATTATTGTGAAGCTATCATTAACAATTGTTCAATCTATAATAATTTTGCTGGACTTTATGGTGCTGGTGTATATGTTGGAGATAACACTTTAGCTACTTCTATTATAGATTGTAATATTCATGATAATGCATCAGCATATGATGGTGGTGGTATTTTCAGTCTATCTAATTTATTAACTGTTAGTGATACTAATGTTTATAATAACACAGCTAACAGAAATGGTGGAGGTCTATACCATTCCTCAAATGGCGATTGTAGTTATTCTGGTTGTACTATAGATGACAATACTGCTACTGATAATGGTAGCCAGGTCTTTAATAGCTCAGATTCTCAACCAAAGTTTTCTAACTGTGAAATTGAGGACGGACTTAACGGAGCTGGCTTTGGTGGAACAGGCATTGCTATCGATGGTGGTGGTAATACTGCAATTTAATTTTATATTTACTATAATGTCTATGATATTTGAATAGTTATTTATCCGCATCAGATTAAGCTATATATAGTAGCTATCTGATGCGGATATTTCATTTAATATAATTAATCTAATAGTATGAATCGCGATGCTTAAAAAAACTTCCGCAAAACGGACACCTGAGCTTGTTATTTTTTCTTTGCTACTTATTACTCAATTATTCCATCCAATGCATACTTTCCTAATCAAGTAAACATACTAAACCCTAACCCTTATTTCAAACTCATCGCACCCGTTGGACATATCTCAACGATCTCATTCACGATCGCTTCTGACAGATCCTTCAGCTCAAGTCCGTAGGGGGCTGTTACTCTCGTATTATAACCGCGTCCCGTAAAGGCTAGTGCCTGTTCTGGGTTCTTTCGCGATATCTGTATGCACAACCCGCACTTTACACATTTACCCGGCTCATAGATCAGATCACATCCGCTTTCAGCCTCAACCACATATTCTCGTCGTTCGGTATTCTTATACGCTGTCGCTGATGCTCCCAGTTGCTCGCTCAACTTACGCAATTTACAGCTCTCTACTGCCCGGCAGTCACAATGCAAACAATCTTCCGCTCCCAGCGATTCTATATCACTGTCCCGCTCAGCATTATCGATCTCACGCAGCCTTACCATTGCCTCCAGCTCAGCTTCGCTAACCTTACCTATCCGCGTATTAAATTCAGCCTTTATCCCAAAAATAGGCTCGCATCTCAGCATCTGCCGGATCGATTCCGCCGCTCTATGGCCCATTGCTACCGCCCGAACTGACATTTTACCCGGCTGTATTATCCCGCCTGCGACAAAAACATTCGGCATTGCCTTATTATTCAGGTGCAATGTCTCTCTGTCTACATGGTCAATTAGCTTGCCCTTGTCACACAGTCCCCATTTCTCAGCCTCACCAGCCTCCAACTCACCCGTAGCAAGTAATACCGCATCAAATTCCTTCACCAGCTCCTGCATGCTTATTTCTTTGCCAATAACTACCTGCCGATGCTTACACCCGCTGCTCAAAATAGCCTTGATCTCAGTTGCTATTATATCCAGCGGGAGTCGGTCATTTTCTATTTCCAGTAGTCCGCCGCCCAGTAGCGGATTCTTATCAAACAGCGTTACCTGATAGCCATATTGCCTTAGATAATAGCCAGCCGTCAGACCAGCCGGACCACAGCCGACAATACCTATTTTCTTATCGATCTCTTTACTAGGTGCTGCTACCAGACCATTATCTAGGATGTATCTACCAACTTCGCCCTTGATCTTGCATATTGGGATCGCCTTGCCCATGCTCCTGTGACGACATATACCTTCACATGGTGCCGGACATACCTCACCTAATATCGCCGGAATTGGTATATCGGCCAGCACTATTTCTGCCGCTTTAACCATATCACCAGAACTTACCGCTCGAAGCATCTCTGGTATGTCCATTTTCGCCGGGCAAGATACCATACAAGGCCCCAAACAATCACCCAAATGCTCACTTAACAGCAATTCCAGGGCCTTACGACGCAAATGCAGTATTTCGTCTGTATTATTGTCGATTTTCATCTCATGGCTTACTTTGGTAGCACACGCCGGAGCATACCCATTTCTACCATGGATCTTGACCATACACACCATACAAGACGACTCCGGCTTACATCTCTCGTTATAACACAGCGTTGGTATAAATATCCCCGCCGCTCGAGCCGCTTCTACTATACTGCTGTCACTATTAGCGGTCACTGCCTGACCGTCTATATGAATTGTTACTAAGTCTTTTGACATAAATATGCTTCTATTCTGACAATTACTGTTTTTTCTTCTCAAATGTACATTTCTGCACTCGTTTAACTAAGTATATTCACCCATATACCCTTTACCAGTAAAAAATAACGTTTTACTCATTCCTATAATCAGGATCGATCTGGCTATATTAGCCTACGCAGAGCACGGCACCTCAGCTTATTACTGCGTCACCCAGCATCTACAGGGCCTCCTATTGATAAATATTTATATTTTTATCCCAAATATCCCTTTTATTACCAATCAGAAGCTGGTAAAATTACCCTTTTGTATTGACAATCTTTTTGAAAGGTAACTATAGAGTTAAAATGGTTTTATCTCAATCAGGCGATAGCTATTGTTATGTAGATTCCAATCAGGCAGCTGACGACTTATGTGCCAAACTGGAACTGGCCGATTCTGTGGCAATTGACACTGAATGCGATAGCTTATACCATTATTTTGAAAAGGTTTGTCTCCTGCAATTGACTTTCGGGGGCGAAAACTACCTCGTTGACACTCTCAGTAAGATCAAACTTACCAATATTCTCGAAATTCTTTCCAGAAAGCGAATCATTGTTCATTGTGGTGACTATGATTTCCGTATGATGAAAAAGTCTTTCGGTTTTAAGCCCTGCGCTGAAGTCTTTGATACCTGGCTTGCTGCCCGCTTATTGGGTATGCCCAAAGTATCGCTTACCGATCTCGCTGCTGAACTTGTCAATATCGAGTTACCTAAAGGTGCTCAAAAATCCGACTGGTCGAAACGACCGCTTACTGATAAGCAAATCGACTATGCTATTAAAGATACCTGCTATCTGGAACAAATGGCAGATATTCTTAAGGCCCGCTTACAGGAACTTGATCGTGAACTATGGCTTAGCGATTGCGTTAAAGAAATGCTCGACCGTTCATGTTTCAATGATGATGAAGATGAAAATACACCTGACCACAATCGCCAGTGGCGTATAAAGGGCATGAAAAACCTATCACGCAGACAGCTTGAGTTTGTGCGCCGACTGTGGTATTGGAGAGATGATCTAGCTCGCAAACTTGACCGTCCGGCATTTAAGGTTATGGCAAACGGCACAATTATTAGTGTTGCTATATGGTGCTCTCTTAATAAAGGCGAATCGCCTAAAAGTGCTAAGCGAATTAAGCTTCCTTCTAACCTTAAAGGGAAAAAGTACGAAGATTTCTTATCTGCTATCGACGAGGCTGCTGAAACTCCTGACAGAGATCTGCCGCCTATAAGATTGCCTATTGATACCAGCGGCTACGATGAAGATTATGTATGTGTCAATATAGAGCCTTATCAGAAGGCCTCGCATGCTGTTGCTCAACGCTTGAACATAGAGCCGCCTTTATTAGTCACCAGGAGTCAGTGGTATTCCATTATCAACGCTCTCCCCGGTGATTTGGATGATATTTTAGAAACTCAGGGGATCTTGCCCTGGAAACGTGAGTATATCAAGGAAATGTTCGAAATTGTAGAGTCACGCACTAAGTAAAATTCTCATTTTGCTTGTGCTTTTCCTTGCTTATTTCTCGTATTGCTTTTTGAGTGGATTTTATGAATTTTGTTAATCGGACAGCCAAAAAAAATAACGATCTCAACTTCACCGCTATGATCGACGTCGTCTTTCTGCTTTTGATCTTTTTCATCTGCACAGCGTCGCTTCATCTGCCTGAGAGCCAGATTAAAGCTGCACTGCCGGGCCGTTCTTCTTCAGCTCCTGAGTTTCAGCCTGTTAAAGTAGCTATATCCGCCTCTGATTCTGGCTTGCAGATTTACTGCGATGATCAGCCTTGTAATGGCGATAGTGACCTGCTTGAGCAGATTGCCGCTCGCAGCATACTTGCTGATATACCGGTTATTTTCTCTATTGCTGATAATGTAGAGTTTGAAGATGTCGTTCATATTATGGATATTTGTCGGCAGGGCGGTCTCAAAAAATTGGCCATCCCCGTTTCTAACTAGTGTTTTGTTCTTGGGTGTATATGCTTATACGTGATCTTAAAATGATTCTTCTTCTTTGCCTGTTGCTGCTTCCTGTTGCCGCATTGGCACAGCAGACCACTGATTCTCCTGACGAGGAAACTCGCATAGAAGAGCTGGTCCTGTTAGCCTTTCAGGATACCGCTCTATCCGAGCAGCATCTCGCTCAGGCTTTCGCTCTTGCCGACGGATTATCCTCTGACCGCAGTGCATTCTTCCAGGTCTATATCACTCAATGCCGGTTCCGTATCGAAGCTTCAGCACTTGCCCAGCTCCTCGAACAACAAAACAATAATACCATAGTAAATGATAAGATTACCTGGCTTCAGGATAATCTCATCAAGGCTATTACTGTTATGGATAATGTCAAGCAAATGCTCATTGCCCGTAAAGATGCTTTAGCCTCTAATGTTACCTCTAAAATGTCAATTATCAAAAATCAGGCTCTGATCGATCGCTGCGACTTCACTAATGCCTGGGCCTGGTATTCGCTCTCGACTATTTCCTCTGCTCCTGATAAAGATGATTATATCTTCAATGCCGATCGACTCTTCACCAGTTTTCTCGGTAAAAGCTATAATGATTCTAATATGCCGGTTATGGTAAATTGCCTCTACGGCAAAGGGCTCTGTCTCAGAGATTCCGGCAGATATTACGATCTTATCACAATGCTCGATAATATGCCTGTTGATCAGGCTGAAGTGGTAAAGTTTGCTCGTTTGCGGTTAGCTGCTGCCGTAAAACTCAATCTGAGTATTGATATTCTAAACGTTGTACAGGATTACTTCCCCGAGGGTTCTATTAACCGCAAACTCACTGCTCCCGAGCTCGAAATGCTCCTGAATTGTATCGAAGCTGTAGTTGAGCTGCTCAAACGAGATCTACCCGTTAAAATGAGTAATTCGCTCAAACAACAGCTTTCCTATGCCGTAGAACTCACCGACGGCTACGGCAGCTACTGGCAGCAGCGTCTTGCAAAGATTATTGGTGATATTGACCTTAACAGTTCCTATTCAAAGCTGATTAAGCTGCAGGATCAGATTGCCTCTTCTCCAGCCGGCAATTATGAACAGGTTTACCGTACCGCCACCGAGGGCCTCGAATTATGCACTGACGGCCAAGACGATAAACGCTCTGAATTTATGTATATGCAGGCAGTGTCAGCTTGGAATCTCTCAAAGTATGATGAAAGTCGTACCGTTGCTCTCGATTATCTTGACCAGTTTGACGACCCCAATCGCTGCAGCCAGCTTGCCGATATAATTGTCCAGTCTGACCTTCAGCTTATCCTTACCGATGCTTCAGCCTTCGATCTCTATCGCACTGATCTCGACCGACTATTTGCTTCAAACCTTATCAATGAGCGTCGTTTCTCGTGGTCGCTTGGTTGTCTCATGATAAATTCAGCTCGTTTTGCTCTTGCATACGAATATTTCAATGATTCCGCTCTTGATACTATCTCGCCAGATAAAAAGACTTTTGGCATACTGCTCACTATTAGCCCGTTACTCGATTCCGGTCAGCTATCAGCCACTATCGCAGCTGAAAAAGTCATTGCCAGCTGTGAATTATTCACCGCCAATAATACCAGTCTCACTGGCCAGAATATGCTCGATTCTGCCTCTGGTGCGTGTTCTGTCGCCGAAAAGCTCCAAACTCTCGGCCGCAATGATCTTGCCTCGCAAGTTGTTACGGCTATGGCTGATCTCCCGTACATTCGCCAGGAAATAACTGCTCGTATTACTGCTGTCGATCTGCTTATCAGGTTGGATTCCCGCCAGGATATCAGCGAGCTTATCACTAAGATTTCCGACTTTAACCTTCAGCACCAGCCCGCAGTTTACAATGCACTTATCAAGCTTGTTGCCGCCTCTGGCCAGCAGCGTATTTTCAATGACGAGCTCCTTAGCAGCGTCTATAAGCTTATGCTCAGTAGTAAGCTCCTCGAAAGAAACAATGCCGCCGTTATCAGGGTATATCTCGCCCAGTGTTATTATCGCCAGGGTAATTATCAGGCATATCTTGACACCGTCCGGGCACTCGAAAATCAATACAAGCAGTATATCACAGCTGAAAATTACCGACAGATGGCCTTAGCTCATCAAAAGCTCGGCCAGTATGATCTTGCTGTTAAATATTGGAGTATTGTTCAGGTGAATAATATCTCGATGGATGAATATGGTAAGGAAGCTCTTTATAATAAAGTCTTATGCTCGTGGCGGGCAGGGGAGTTCGACAAAGCTCGTCAGCTAATTGCTCTCGCTATCCTGCGTGATCCTGCCGTTAGAGCTGACAACAGGTTCATTGAGCTAAACAGCACATTAGCTTCAACTTCTATGCCTGATAAGGATATCAGCATAAATGAGTGGTATTTTATTAACGAACAGCTTAACGCTGATGATACGGAGAATAAATAATGGGACAGTGGTCGGTATTCTTTAAACTTTTCGGTATTCCAGATGGTACAAACCCTGACAACTGGCAGATTCTGGGGCTAGACATCTCAGCAGACCAACATGACATCGACCTTGCTATGCAGGCTCGTAAAAAGATACTTGCCGACGTTGCCTCTATGTTAAATCAACTCCAGCTCCATAAGTTCGAGGCCGAGGTGCTTCTCCCCGCATATATTGCCGCCTCCGAAAGTGTAAATACTGCTTCTGAAACCCCAAACACTTCTCCTGCCCCTGAAAACGATGATTCCGGCGATTATGGTCTCAAGCCTATCGATGACGTCTACTATGATGATCCTCAGCCGGCCTCGCCGTCACCAGTCGATTCAGATGATGACGATGATGATATTATAAATCTGGTTGAACCCTCTTACAGCTATGAACAGTTTAATGACCTGCCGGATACCCCACCTGCACCTGCTGTTGATCCCGTATCTGACGATGATGATATTATCCCCGGTCTGAAATCCCCAGACTCTGTCACCGAAGAATACATCGATCAGGATAGCTTCTTATCTCTACCAGATGATTATCACCCCGAACCGGACGAGGAGACAACTGGCGAAGACGACGACGATGATATTCCATTCCTCGAGATCGCTCTCGAAGATATTGCTCAGCCAGAACAATCCGCAGCTGCCTTAGTTGTTCCGGTCGATGACGATGATGACAGTGTCCCTGTCTTGGAAGCTGTACCAGATGTAGAAGATATCCCCGATGACCTGCTCGATAATCTCACCAGTGACCATGATGACCTGCCTCATGTCGAGGCTGTAGAGCAGGATGATGATGAAGTTGACGATGAACAATCTTCATCTAAAAACTTCCTGGTTGATAAAATGCTCGTTTATCTTCTGGCCGCTATTCCTGTTATTGCTATTATTATATTTATGTCGTTCCTTTTCAGCAGCGACGATAAAACCGCTGATACCTCTACCCCAGCCGATCTGGTCGATACCGATAGTCAGCTGGTAGATAGCACCGATTCTTCTTCAGCAAATACCGCGGTTAAAAAAGTCAATAAAGACAAGGTCTTCGATTTTGGCTTTGTCGCTCAGGAAGTCCCGGCAAATTTCTCACTCCTCCTTGACAAAGTAGCCTATAGCTTTACCGAAGAGGAAGATGCTATCTCTCTGCTCGAAGATATTGTCGTCACTCTCCAGGCCTGGCAGCTTATCGCCTCAAATTCTGACGATACATCAGCCTTTGAGACCATGGTAGAATCTGGCGATTATCGCAATAATATCCACGCTGCCTTTGGAATAGACGATATCGCTCTGGACAATCTTTCAGAGCTTATCGGTAATACTGCCGATGAAATTGATATCCCCGATGAGCTATTCGAATCAGAGTTCCACAGTGCATCTCCCGCACGCCGATACCGCATGGTTGAGCTTGCCGGCGTATCTAACAGCTCCTTACTGCGTGATAAACTCCTGAAAAACCTAAACGGCAAAGATACCGACGAAGTATCTAGCAGAACTATTCGCTCTATTTGCCTATGGTGTGCTCCTGCCGATCAATATCAGCTGCTGAATATCGTTAATCCCGCTATCAGAGACATCGCTCGCAGGGTTTTCAATAATCTCAACACCCGCTATCCTTACGGCGAGCTCAAAAAAAGCGAAATCGACCGTATGCTCCCGTACAGCTTCACTCGCAGAGATGTTGATAAAACTCTAGAATGGTGGCAGGCAAATCTCCAAAAGGTCAGTACCGCCAAACAACGTCCAGCTTATAATACTAAAAAGAAGCCTGAAACGGATCTCTCACCCGCACAATATCGCTCTGTACTCCTGGCTGCTGTTTGGAAAAACTCGTACATCCTGAATTCCCTGCTAAGAAATTCTATTTACCTACCGCCTCTATCGCCTGATATAGAAATATCACCGAACCGCGATCTGCCTGTTGACCAGATTCTCGCCGACAGTCTTAAACAGATATCAAACGGTTTGCTCGCCGTTATTTACGACTTGTACTCCGATAAGGATATTGCCATACTTGACGATATAGACGTTATCCGTTTCACTAGTCAGGAATACGATTTCGTAGATGTAAATTATCGTGCCCAGGCAAAGGTAAACGAGATTCTTATCTACTGTAAGCTCATGAATGGCGAAAAGTATGATAATCGCAAGTCTTCACGCCTGAATAAGAATATCGACACGTATCTTGCCGTTCGCAACACTCTTTACGATGCACTTAAAAAGTACGCTTCTGGTAATATTGTCAATTATGCACAATCTCCGCTTGTTTTTGCTGACCTTGACATAAATATCGATCTCAATTTCGATTTGGTTAGTGATTATGATATGCCGGCAACCAATAATGACCGACCTGACAAACCACTGGCCGATATACTTGCACAGTTGCGTGATAACCCGTTCTCTACCGAACTGTATAAAGAGGCCCAGCTTGCCAGTCAGTCTATCGACGGCCGCGATAGTGAAGGCCTTGTCTACCTCCAGCTTGGCATAAAGGCCCTCCAAAATCGTAAATTCGGCGCCGGAACTGCTATTGCGATCGACTGTTTCAAAAAAGCCGTTAAGTGGCCTGCCAGCCGTCGCGTACTCGAGCAGGCAAAACCTACTTTGGTCCAGATCCTCATTGAAAGCCCAGACTTCATCTGCGATAGCTGTGGTAATACCGGTTACACTATTTGCCCAGATTGCGAAGGTACTATCTACGTTCGCTGCGATAACTGTAAAGGTGACGGCGTAATAACTATAAAAGGGGAGGGGCGTAAATATTGCCCGGATTGCGGCGGTCTCGGTGCTGTTATCTGCTCTGAGTGTGAAGGTAGTGGCGTTACACGCTGTCAGAAGTGCTACGACTACATCACCGACCTCGACCTCTTCCTACCGGATGACAAGGAACTAATCCAACTCCAACAAGCAGTAAACATGGCCTCCCTAAAGATCAACATCTCAATCAGGTAACCCCATGAGTAGCACAAGTCCCGATATCCGTCGGGGCTTGTGATTCTAAACATTACATTGCAAAATGTATTTAGATTTACGAAATGAGTGTCACAAAAAAACATTTTTTGGCAACACGCATTTAATCAGGTGCATACTTGTTACTAAACCTGATTATCGTCTCCTTATCCTCTAATCCCTGCAAAAAAATATTCTTAATCTCACAATTTCAAACCAGATCACAATCCCCAACCAACTCTTTGCGACTTAGCGTCTTTGCGTTAAACTCTTAATTCTCTTCTTAAATAAATTCTAAGTCTATCCAAGCGACAGCTCCCGTATCGTCCGTTTACCCAGCCGTGATATCAGCAGGGCGTTAAGAGCCGCCTCTGTTGTCTTTACGCTTATCGTCCTCCCCAGCGAACTGCCCAGCAAACCTCCCAGATGACTGCTCCACTCGCTTACCGGCTCGCTCAGGCTCTCTGCCGCCTTACCCGCTGTCTCTTCGATCATCCCGCTCAGATATATATTCACAATCGCTCTCGCCAGAATTATCCCTGTCTGCCCAAACGCCGGACGCAGCTGATATATATACAACAGATCCTTGATCATTGCCGAGCTGCTATACAATATTATACTCTGGTCAATTATCGCCACCGGCGACATAGCCGTCCCGGTTCCAGCTTTTATCGCATATTGCCTCACGCGTTTCTCTGCCAGCTTATCCAGTATCACCTGAAACCGTACCTGATATTCTGTTAGCCATTCTTCAGCCTCTCTGGGCACTTTGCTATCAAGCAGATATTCTCTTGCCTTACCCAGCTCAACTGTCTGTTCGGCACTCATCCCCAACGTTATCAGCTTCTTCCTGCCAACTCCGTCGATCGGATAATCTCGTAGATACTTCTCCAGCTGACCTCTAACCTCTTCCGACCTTTCTCTAACCAGCCTCCTGAAACCCTCTCGCTTCTCCAGTACAGTTATAGCCTTAATACTTATGGTCGGCTTCCTGTTGAGCTTTATCAGCTGCCAGAATATCTTCAATATTATAACAGTAATTATTACTCCAAATATTCCGGCCGCTATACCCGCCGTCCAGTTAAATGGTTTCGGTAACTGCCGTATATCGTTAGCAAATCGCACCCCTTGACTTATCAATATCAGTCCCAGCACCGATCCCGTCGCTAGTAATCCCCAACTTATCAGCCGCCGCAACTTCACCGGAATCGCCCATTTATCATTACCGCTTTCCATTGCCTTCAGCTTCTCGCTAAACTCCTCGCGCAGCTCTTCCTCCAGCTTCTGCTCTAGCTCCTTTTGTTCCTGATCATCCAGCCTGCGAGCGTCCTCCGGCACAAATGCTGGTATTCCTACCCCAAAATCGCCTTCCCTGTGACACCCAGCCGTATTCTCTACTGTCTCTACAGCTTTCTCTATTCGATCATCTTCACCATCTGCCTTCACCGCTCGATACAATGGATCGCCAACTCGCATCTCATCATTTTTTTCATTATCTGCCACTACACACTCCCAATACTACCCCAAACCTATTATTATCTAATTACTGTGAACAATATTTACATTTTTAATATAATTATCAGAATATTTTCAATCTGTACTACTATCCATCATCCTCTAATCCCTGCAAAAATCTTCTCAATACCACCATCTCAAACCACCTCCCCGCGCAAGACTTTCGGCCTTTCCCGATGTACATCGGGATTCTCTAGTCTTCTTCCTTACTTTTCAGTCATATCACAAACCTCACAAAACCCTATAACCTCCAACCATCTTTCTGCGTCTTCGCGACTCTGCGAGAAACAATCCTCTCATAATTTTCTTATCCTAAAAATCCTCGCATCCTAGCCACTATTCCTCTTCTTTTGCGGGTGCGAAGCACCTGGCGTCTTTGCGTGAAATCCTTTTCTTCTCTGTGCCCTCTGTGGTAAAAAAAATTTCTCAATGCTACCACCTCCAACCAACTCCCCACGCAAGAGTTTCCCGATACACGTCGGGATTCTTCAGTCTTCTTCCTTACCCTCCAACCAACCCAAAAACTCTATAAAATACCTACATCTCCAACCAACCCTTTGCGTCTTCGCGCCTTTGCGTTAAACCCTTAATTCTCTTCTTACATAAAACTATTGGTTTCGGCTCGACCGCTCTAAGATAATTATTCAATCAGCTGTTCGACCCAGCGAACACCACTTACAAAATCTATGGATAAACCTTTCTATTCCATTCTACATTAACATAAAATCAAGTATCCTATCCAGCCCCATATGTTGCGGAGGAATCTGGTTATTCTGAAACGTATTCGGAAATACGCTATAATAATGATATTCGTCCGCACCCCAGCTTTCTGGCCAACTCTCCGGCAGCTCAGACACACTAAATTCCATCTCTGCCTTATCAGCATTATCATAAGCCAGCTTGCCGATCAATTTCTCTGATGTTTTACCTGCCGTAGTCGAGCGACACGCACTGCACGTAAACCATTTCACTTCCGACTCCGGCAATAGATTCTTCGCTCGTACCGTCATCTGTTTCAATAACGAGTTCAACCTCCCGTTACGAATATCTTCTGGCCGCACCAGGTCAGACTTACTTCCAACAAATGCAACCTTCTTTATCCTGCCGCTCCAAAACCGGAATATTCGCTTTAATTTACTCCCGATCGATGAATCACGCTGCAACGCTTCGATCAAATCTAATACGACCTGCCGGTTGTCATTATATCTACCCACACCACCTGCCAGTAATGACGGTATGTCTATCAAGATCACCAGGCATTCACAATTACTCAACTTCTCGAAAAGTGGCAAAACAACAATCTTACGATATTTTCGATATCGTTTGCTGAATTCCTTTACTATTTCAGGATGTGCGTCACGGTACGATTTCGGCAGGGGGGCAAACTCACTTTCCCCATCAAGACCGCTTAACCGACTCTCCGCTATCGATATATCAGTTCCCGGCTCGATCGTTCCGCCATTCTGATCAATTAGATACACCGACGGCGAGATCATCGGCTTATACCCCAGTATCAACCCGGCTAACGAAAGCTTATAGCCCTTGATCAGTTCGCTTATTCTCGGCACTTCCTTTGCAAGCTCCTGTTCATATGGTACCAGAGCTGCCTTATAGTCTTCGCTATCATTAAAATGACTCAACATATGATCCGACCACTGCCCATAATCGCTATAGGCCGCTATTGCAGCGTCAGCTATCCGTTCGCCCGGAAAATCCGTAAACTGTAGCCGCTGTTGAATATGCTTCCAGTCACTTCTGCGAAACTCACAACAGTAGTTATAACTGTCTGTTGTCTTCGCCGGCCATGACTTAGACCTGCTCAACGCCTCGCGATATCTCTCAAATGGAAATACTCCCTCTCCGCTGGCCCCGCGCTTCACCTCATGCCATCCACTAAGCCTCACTTCATTATCCAGAACAAAGTCAGACTCCTCATATTCTGACATATGCCATAGCAGCGAGCTCAAAAACACTGTTTTGCCTCCTCCGGCAATACCAGTTACCGCGACATTCCTTGTCCTGTGCAATTTCAAACCACCATATCTCCATTTAAGCTAAATATACATTATTCTACCCTGTATCTCGATTATATCACCCAACCACCCAATGTCAACTCCATAAGCTATACTAATACTCCCACCCCATGTAGTGACAAGACATGCCTTGTCTCCTCTATATATATCCCATATCTCCAAATCAACAACAAAAAAAGACCCCGCCACATTACATGACAGGGTCTTCTTTTATTAATTCTATTCTATAAACTTCAAATCAAATAGATATTATTATCGTAATTTTACCATTTCGACCATTGGTCAGTTAGATAAAATTATTTTCTACGACGAAGCATCAATCCACCAAGACCAAGCAGGGCCATTGTTGTTGGTTCTGGTACTGCCGCTACAATAGCTTCATTACTGGCATCTGTACCAAGTGCATAAAGTGCTTCTACCTGGCTAGCTGATACAGCACCATCATAAATACGGAAATCATATACTGTACCGTTCATGCTGTTATCTGGCCATGGGCCACCACCGTTTACACCGATCTGTGTCAGTGATGACAGGTCTAATCCTGTCGCATCTATTGTAGCTGATAGGCTGTTCCCTGAATTAAAGCCTTCAAAATCAGTTGAAGTGTTCTGGTAATATGTCAGGTTTGTACCATCAAAAGATGCAACCATCTGTACGAGAATACCAGTATCGATATACTTACCGAAAGCTAATGCTTCAGTTGTAGCTGCTCCACCACCTATAACAGCAACGCTGGATGCATAACCGAAATTACCACGAGCAGGTGTGCCAATTACATAATTACCTGTTGTACCATCACTAAATGAGAAGGCTGTTGTCCATGGGCCACCTTGGCCTGCATTCACCCAGCATTCAATTGTGAACGCACCAGTAATACCATCAACCGCTGAAGCGTCAATTAACGCACCATTGCGAGGGATACCATTATCTAATTGGCCGCTAATTCCGCTACCGCCAGAATATAGACCACCATCTTGAATTAATGCTGAACCATAAATAGTACCATCGGCTGTTCCTACAGAATCACTTGCGTCTGTATCAAAGTCGTAACGATGTACCAGGCTCGCGCTTGCTGATGCTGTTAGACCCGCCATTAATAACAATGCAAAAAACTTCTTCATCTTTTCAGACCTCCATAAAAATAAAACAAAAAACAAATATTACATGTTAGTTATATCTTAACCTTTGCTTTTTCAAGATACGTACATTCCAATATAAGCATTCCCTTTATCAATTGATTTGTATACGTACAGACATACATCTTGCGCAAATGTAATATCTTACAATACAATCATAAGGCCACAATTTAGCCATCAATGATAATACAGAATACCTAAAAGTACGAATACGAACTTATATGTATCTTGTTATAATAAAAAAGATTTCCGATAGGATTTATGATATGAGTTCAGAACAAACTCTCCTATTCAATCTCTCCTCAAATCTTACACCTTCATATTATCAATTTACACCACACTATGTCAAAACTATTTTTACAATAATTTAATATTTTTATAATAATGACCATAAGTGCTTGGAAAACTGTCACTAACAACTAAGAGATAGACGTGTTGACCCTAGCTCCATTTCCCCAATACTGTCAATTATCCAAGCGAAATCTAATGAAATACTTCCATAATAATTTCGCGTGGTGTGATAAATTCCTGTAAATAAATGAGTTGTATTCTCATTTCTTGTAAATATAACTCTAGTGCAATTTAATACGCAATTTGTATTATTGAATATTTACTCAAACTAACCGAATTCTTCAGTTTGTATATTATAATTCACTATTAAAAAAGGGTTTAATGGATGGTGACTAATAGTTAGTTTTTGAAGGCATTCCATTCAACTAATTGCTAAATCCTAAATCCTCTCAAACTGACCGAATCCTTCAGTTTGTATATTGTAATCCACTATCAACAAAGGGCTTAATGATTAGTAATTAGTAGTTAGTTTTTGAAGTCATTCTATTCAACTAATTGCTAGATCCTAAATTCTAAATCCTCTCAAACTGACCATCGGTCAGTTTGAGTTACTAAATTTCCTTTAAAATACCCTCGTTTTCTGGTACATTTAACCACTTGTAACTAATGCATTGCATTACTTTTATTAACTATAACAGCAGGTAGCCCCATAGCTATCGCATGAAATTTATTTAGACAGTGTAACAGAGCACAATATAATTATCAATTTTGACCGCTATTGGAAAAGGTAAAACCCAACAATTTGTGTGACATTTACTCAAACTGCCGTAAAGATCCAGACCGATGGTCGGTTATCCTGTCAATAAATATTTCAAGCGATCCCCTAAGACGTATTACCTGACTTAGAATTAACAAACATGAATACTAAATCTGAAGTTTTCGAAACCGTAGAACCCATTGGTAAAAGAGTTCTTATCCGCAAGGATGAGGATAAAAAAGAAACCAAGGGCGGTATAAGGCTTCCCGATAATATCGAGATTCCTACTATTACCGGTCGGATCGTTGCTGTTTCTGCTGAAATCGAGTCTGACCCTATGGTTCCGCTCAAAAATTATGATAAAGTGCTTTTCAATCCCAAGGGTGCTATTCCGGTGGATTTTGAAGGTAGTAATAAATTGTTCGTGATCGAGCTCGAAAACATCGTAGCGGTATTTAGAAGAACACAGGACTAGCTGTAGCCGCACTTACGGCTACATAACATTTAAGAGTAAAAATATGGATTTAATCGCATTTGATATCGGTAACACATCTGTTAAGGTTGGCGTTTTTGACGATGGCCAGCTAAAAGAACATACCAGCATAGCTATTGACCAGTTGCAGGATAAGCTCCCTGCAATACTTGAGAAGTACAGAGCTATCTGCGGCGAACAGGACTTCGGTGCCAGCACCGTGCCGCTGCCGGCTTGTTCTGTTAACGAAAAGGCTCAAAAGCTTGTTGAAGCTATTGTTCTCAAACAGTTCAATCAGGATATAACTCTTGTCGGTAGAGATTACGCTCTCGAAATGCCTGTTGGCGTATCGAATCCCGAATCTCTTGGCAACGACCGTTTACTTGTCGCTTCTGCCGCCTTCGATGTTGTCGGTAGGGCGGTTGTAGTTGCCGATTTCGGTACTGCTACTACTATCGATCTGGTGAACGATGCCGGTATTTTCCTCGGCGGCGTTATCCTTCCCGGGCTGGCTCTTTCTGCACGCAGCCTAAACGAACATACTTCTGTTTTACCATATGTCGAACCTTCTATCCCAGAAGGCGAATCTGCCTATGGTATCAATACAGCCGCCGCTATCAATAACGGTATTTATTATGCCGCTCTTGGCGCCCTTAGAGAACTAGTCGAACGTTACGCAAGTGAGCTTGGCTATTGGCCACAGGTTATCACTACCGGCGGATATGCGAAAATGATCGCTGAACGTTCTGATATTGTCGAAAATGTCGTTCCCGAGCTTTGTCTCAACGGCTTATTCATATCATACTCTCGCTGGCGCGATAATAGAGACTCTGGCGAAGATATGATCAACGATCTATTTGAGGATGATCAGCAGTAAGTATGAGTCAAACTGGTAAATACTCTCAAATTACTGCCGCCTTGCTTACCCCACCAGGTTTTGGCGGCATAGCTGTTGTCAAGCTTTACGGCCAGGCCGTAGACGCATTACTTGCTGAGATATTTACCTCGCACTCGCTTCCCGCTGTTGATACTATCGTACCCGGTAAGTATTATCTCGGCGAGATTCGCGACTCTGAACAGGTGATTGATCAGGTTATGGTCGTCCTTAGCCGTGACAATGATAATACCGCACTCGAGATCCAGTCTCATGGCGGCCCCAGAATTATCCAAAGGCTATTCATACTCCTGACCAGTTACGGCGTTCAGGTTATTTCCTGGCATATGCTCGAGGCTCCGGCTTCCATCGCCGCTGAACAGGAATATATTCTGGCCACCCTTAAAACTGAGCTTGCTATTACAACAATCGCAGCTCAATATCCAGCTGGACTCGCCGCCTGGTGCCAGACTATGATCTCTGGCCTGTCAAATAGTACTATCACCCATGATGATTATAAAAAACAGGCTACTGCATTACTTAACTATTCCATTATTGCCGATCGCCTGCTAAAACCTTCACGAGTTTTCCTTATCGGCCCGCCAAACGCCGGCAAGAGCACTCTTGCCAATCATCTCACTGGCAGAAGCCAGTCTCTGGTCTCTGACTTACCCGGCACTACTCGCGATTGGACTTCGGAATTAACTGATATGGCCGGCTTACCGGTCGAGCTTGTCGACACTGCCGGCACCAGAGATACCAGTGATCATCTGGAATCACTTAGCCTTACCAGACTAAAGGATCAGCTCAATGATGCAGACCTGTATCTAATACTTATCCCGGCTGATTTCTCCGGCTCAATTGAAAATGAAATAGTTAATATTAAGGCTCACCTCGCTCCAGGTAAGCCTTTTATTACCGTATTGAGTAAATCAGAATTGTTGAAGGGCGATTGTTCATCGCGGATAGATATTTTAGTCTCAGCCGTTACCGGCCAGGGAACAGCCCAGCTTCATAGCAAGGTAAAATATTCCCTTGGAATCCCAGCTGATTTCTCACCGCAAGCCCCAATACTTTTCACCCCGCGACAGAGAAACCTGATAACAGATTCCCTGACCCTACAACCCCAACATATATCCCAGATTCTGAAAACTTGTTTGGGACATTAATTCCTAACTCCTAATTTCTAAATTCTAATTTTACTTTACTACTTCCACCGCCTGAGCTACTGTAAACTTATTCTCATACAATGCACGGCCAGTGATTACCCCCTCGATCGGTAGATCTTTCAGGTTCTCAATATCTTCTATTGAACCAACACCACCAGAGGCTATCACCGGTATCTTACAATTTTCCGCCAGCTCTTTGGTCGATTCGATATTGGGACCCGTCAACATACCGTCTTTGGCTATATCTGTATATACAATTGCCGCCAGTGGCAGTTCATTGATAGTCTTAGCCATCTCCAGTACTGTCATCTCACCAGTCTGGGTCCAGCCGTGAGTTGCAATGTGTCCATTTTTAGCGTCCATACCCAGTACGATCTTACCCGGATATTTATTCACCATCTCATGGAACCATTCCTGCTGTTCAAATGCTTTAGTTCCAATTATCACTCGGTCTATACCAGTTTCCAGCAGTTTGGCAATACTCTCTTCACTTCGTATTCCGCCGCCAACTTCAATATGCAGCTTAGTATTCTCACGAATTGCCTTTAGCACTTCAAAGTTATACTGATCGCCGTGCAATGCACCGTCAAGGTCAACCACGTGCAGCCACTGAGCACCTTCACCTTCAAATAATTTAGCCTGTGCTACCGGATCGTCATTATAGTTGATCTGTCTATCGTAATCGCCTTGAATAAGCCTAACACACTTGCCGTCACGAAGATCAATTGCTGGTAATATATACATTATCTAATTCCTAACTTCTAATTCCTAACTTCTAATTCCTAACTTCTATCCCGATGTACATCGGGACTAAATCGTTGTCTTAGTCTTACTGCAATTTCCATTTACAAATTCACCCAGACAACCGCATTCTGCTCTCTTAATTATCTCAATAGCTTCTTTCGGGTCATCGGTCAATGAATAAAGGTGGACATCTTCCGGCGAGATTGTCTTCTCTGCCACCATAACATCCTTTATCCAGTCCAGTAACCCGGCCCAGTAATCCTTACCCATCATAACTACCG
The DNA here is from genome assembly GCA_963667715.1 of Sedimentisphaerales bacterium. Classification (GTDB taxonomy): domain Bacteria; phylum Planctomycetota; class Phycisphaerae; order Sedimentisphaerales; family SM23-30; genus JAFGDI01. The sequence goes on from OY763926.1 coordinate 2,254,961, forward strand.
GAAAATGGCTCATCTTCAGCGTTTGCATCAGTGTCAAAGCTTCAAACAGCTCGTCCAGCGTACCAAATCCACCCGGCATAATAACGAAACCACAAGCATATTTTGTAAACATTGTCTTTCTGGCAAAGAAATACTTAAAGTGCAGCTCCAGCGTCTGGAACTCGTTTGGCTTCTGTTCCTGTGGCAATTGTATATTTAATCCGGCACTTTTACCGCCAGTATCAAATGCACCTTTATTGGCCGCTTCCATTATTCCGCCGCCTCCACCAGTTATTACTGCCAAGCCAGCCTTAGCCGCCTCTGCTGCTGTCTCTTCAGCCATTTTATAATATGGGCTATCTTTCGGGGTTCTCGCTGAACCAAATATCGATATCGCTGGCCCTAAATATGATAGCTCTTCAAATCCTTCAATAAATTCGGCCATGATCCGAAATACACGCCAGGTCTCTTTATTAAGATTTTCATTAAAAGGCATATGATCTCCTTGTCTGTTTCTTGGCTCTATTATTCAAATTTCCATAAGTAGCACAAGCGTCCTCGCTTGTGATTCCTGATATAGCATTGCATAATGTATAAAGAATTATGCAATGAAAGTGATGCAAAATATTGACTTTCACTTATAGGCATCTGCACCTAAATCATGATTCTTGTACCCAGTATATTATATTTTACTGACCATCTTATACAAATGTTCAACTACCTGGTCAATGTCCATCTCAGTTGTATCTACTATCACCGCGTCTTCCGCCGCTTTCAGGCCGCCAGTACCTCTCGCCTTATCAGCCTCATCACGCTTTAGCTGATCGCTTAGTATCTGCTCATAAGTTACCGTAGCATCTCCTTTAGCTCTCATCTGCTCAAATCGACGTCTTGCCCGCGTTTCCGCTTTTGCATCGAGATATATTTTATATTCAGCTCCCGGAAATACCACCGTACCCTGATCGCGGCCTTCTGTTACCAAACTGCCAACCTGTTCGCCTATCGACTGCTGCTGGGTCACCAATATTGCTCTGACTGCCGGATTATCAGCTACCGCACGCGAATTATTCGTTACCGCTACCTCGCGGATCACCTCAGATACTACACGCCCGTCAGCCAACTTACGGCTATTATTTAGCACTAAATGGTCTACACCATCTTCCCTGTCAAATGATAGCTCAGTTTCCCTCGCACATCTCTCGATCTGCTCCGCTGAGGTAAAATCCACTCCGCTTTCCATCGCCGCCAGTGTTATCCCTCTATACATTGCCCCTGTATCTAAATACGATATATTCAGCTTATCTGCAAGTATCCGGGCTATTGTGCTCTTGCCGCTGCCGGCAGGGCCGTCAATTGTAATTATCATCTGCTTATCCATCTCTTTATCTATCGGCAAAATACGCCAAAAAAATAAAAAGGCGTCTGATATTACCATCCGCCTTTTTATAATTATTTATTTTATATAGCTTTAGTCAGTCAGAGTATCATAGATATTTCCTAACTCCTAATTCCTAAATACTAAATTCTATCTTCTATTCTTTCTGGCAAGGTCTCTACGCTTGCGTTCATCTGCAGTATATGCTCTGTTAACATCAGACTGCATCTCTCTGAACGCTGCTGGCCAGAAGACGTTATGTGTTGTTATTGAATGGATCTCGCCATCATCATCGTCCTTATAAACGATCTCGCCGCACATTTCTGTTCCGACCTGGCCGTTGATCTCATATCTTCTTTGGGTAGGGGCCTTGATCTCAACTACGGTTGCATGCATACTGAAATCTACTTCAATTTCAATAGTTTCAGAGTTTGTCGCCTGCTCTGCGCCGCCGCCGCGACCTCTCATGCCGTCTCTACCAACGTCCATAGCGTTATTAGCACCGCCAGCACTATTTGTCAGGTCCATAGCTGTCTGTGTCGCAACACCACCGATCTCTTCGCCAACTGAAACTGTAAACGGCCTCTTGAACCACTGGCCATTCTGATACTTATAGATATCTACTCTTGCACTTTCATTATTAGCGATAGCCTTTGGTATAAACAGTGATACAGGTGGTATCTGTACACTTTCTTCCGGTTCTGCTGTATTGGTCCATACTACCGGCTGATACTTCATATCCGACTGTGTTTCTGTCAGCCAGTTGGTTTCATAACATGGATTGAAGAATCCTAATCTGATCGCATACTTATATATCTTACCTGGCTCGATAGTGTCATCATGAGCCCAGATCTTCAGATCTTTAACCTTCAGCTCACCGCTTTGGTTCATACCCATGCCCATACCGCCTCTGAAACCGCCACGCATCCGGTCAATACCAGCATTAGCATCTCTCTGGTTACCATTAGCATCAGTTTCAGCTTCATAGCTTGGGTTATGCCAAGGTTCATCTACCAGGTCATATGCACTTGGCTGGATAAGCATCATCTGTATCTTATCAGAGTAATTATCCTTCATCGCAACTGCATGACGTGCCTTGGATATATTTGCAAAGTCAGCCGCATTCAAACTGTTATATAGTGGGTCGATCTTAGCTCTTGGCACTGATACCATTTCACCCCAGCTGCCATCTTCATGCAGCTCGCTTCTCAATAGGTCAACAGACGCTACTATCGGGGTATACATATCAGTCAATGGCTTATCAACTCGTACTCCGGTAAAGGCCGCTGTAAAATCGCTATACAGCTTTTCCATATCAAATGTAGCTTCTACAGATACAAACACTATATCCTGAACTTCAGTATTACCAGTTCTGCCAGCATTAAAGTTGCGACCTCTCATCGCCATCGCCGGGTCAGCGTTTGCATTGTCATTATCATTTTTTACCGGCACATTTGCCATTGTATGCGTCAGCATGATCTTGGCATCAGCTAGCATAGGAATCTCAGGCAGTGTATAATCTCTTACATCCTGCTCTTTAATTATTTTACTCATATCAGGTGGTGCCAGTGCGATCTCTTTCATCTGCAGTGGTTCTACCAGTGCCAGCAGATCGCCCACCGGCTCATACTTCTCAAGATCATCTGTCGGGGCCGGCTTACTCATACTCGCTACAACCGAGTTTGCCTTCTGCTTGGCTTCATTAGCCGCATCAACTCCACTGACCACCTGGCCGCTCACGTTTACACCCGGAGCATTCAGGATATTCGCATAAAATACCCAGCCAAGGAACATAACTGCCAGGGCAATTACGATCTTCTCAAAGTTTGCTTCAAAAAAGTTCATTGTCTGTTTTTTCGCCATGATTATTTCCTGTTATATAGATCAGTGAGTCTGATATCTAAATTATTCTACTTATCTTATAGTAATTACTCTTCCTGTTTACCCGCTGATACTCTTCTGGAACTATGGTGCAAATAGTACCCACGATTCCTCGTTTACCTGCAAGTTCTCAGCTGAGTGTATTAAAATCTGCGGCCTCTTAAATTGTTCATTGGGTTTGGTGCAGGGGCCGCTGGTTTAGCTGTTGCCTCAGTAGCTCCACCCTTGATCGATTCTGGCACCTTAGAGTCGTAACCAGCCTTGAAGAATACATATTCACATATAATATTCGCTTGTACCAGTGAACCAGAGCCATAATAATAACCATCAATCTCTTCCGCCTGTATATTTACCGGCAGTAGGTCATATTGCAATACTGTTATCTGGTTTCTGCTGTTAGTGCCGTCAGGGTTTGACCTCGCACTTTGCAGAGCATTGATCAGCTCATTTACCTTATTACTTTCAACTATCATAGATGTAGTGAAATGATATACATCGGTCAGAGTGTTTGTATAATGACCAGTCCATGGAATTGTCATCTGATATGATGGACTTTGCAGGGCGTTAATACCACTTCTTGCCCCAGTGGCTCCGGCACCACCGCCGGCATTTTCAACTATACCTGGTAGCGACCCAATATTGCCGGTTCTGCTTGCAACGCCAATTCCACTGCTGTTTATAGCACCTCTGGCTGCTGTCGTGATCGGACGAGCCCTCATAGCTCCAACCATTGCCCGACCGCCAACGCCGGCCGCTGCTCCGCTACCGCTGCCGCTGGTTGCCGCCGGTCCCGAAAATGATATCTCTATTAGTCTTTTAACCGGGTTTTCTGACACACTATTACTTGTTGAATTGATCTTATTGATCGACAGAACAACATCTTCCTGTATCCAGTGTGCTATCTGGCTGTACCAGCTGTCATTTTGCAGCTCAGCTGTTGTGCCTGTACTACCGTCATGGTTCTGCCAGAAATCATACAGTACAAACGATTCAAGATTGGCATATACACTTATCTCTTCTGCACGCTTCTCACGCATTTCAATTAACAGCTTCTGATCTGCCGAGCCTGAGGTCATTCCCATACCTAAGTCGCCACCACCTCCACGACGCATATCAGCTCCGCCACCTGCCGGATCTGTTGTAGTACGTTTCGAGTTGTCCAGATAGTTCTTTTCTTCCAGTGCCGAAGGCTTATCGCTCGCATGCAGTACATTCAGATAATTCTCTATCGCCTTACAGTATTCACCGCCAAAGTTGGTATAGTACTGTTTTCTAACATCCTGCGGGGCAAACGGGAATATCTTGATGAATAAGAACGGCCTGCTTGAGGTCATCTTACAGAAGTCGATTACATTCTTCTTATCTTCTTCCGCCAGCTTTATATTATCGTTATAAAACTTTATCTCATTCTCATGCACTGCCTTGGACGACAAGCTCGATGCAGTCTTATACTTAGACTCTATATCTTTGTATTCCTTGATATTCTGGTTGTTTATCATTATGCTCCACGCATAAATGCCTATCGATGCCAGTACCACAAGGATATATATGCCGTATGCTAAATATTTTTTTACAAAATCCATTATATATGTTCTTTCGTTGAATCAATACGGTTTAACGGTTTATTCTTTCTTCTACTGTATCTGGTCCTGAAGCTTAGTTTGCCGCTGGTTCGCCGCTATCCTTTAGAGCTATCTTCAGTTTTACACGGAACCAGTAATCATGATCTACAGTTATTGGCTTACCGTTTTCCAGCACTATTTCCTTATTCAGATCTTCTTTATATTCGGTACTGATAACTTCCTGAGTAAATGGATCTACCAGCTGAGGCAGCTGTTGGTTTGTTCCGCCTCCAGCTCCAGCTCCTATTCCACCTCTGAAATCTCGCATACCAAGTCCTGCATTAGCTGTTGGTTTATCACTTGGCTTGACAATACCAATTCCGCTTGGCTGATTGGTATTGCGATTGCCCGATATCTGGGCTCCTTCATCAGTATCAAAATACATCTTCAGCTCTTGACTGCCGATGAATGACTCGAACGGTAGGGCCGCCGATTCTGTACTCTGAGCTACCTGATACTCGCTGCTTGGAATAGCAATGTCGCTCTTATTCTTTTCTTCCAAAATCTTCTTTATCTCTTCATCTGTCTTACCCAGATAATATAGTCTGGTAAAGAATCCCCAGTTACTACGGTCTATGCCGGCTGTAGGGGGGTTCAGATATTGTAGATTATTCTTATGTGGGGTACTTCCTTCCAGCACCAGTACAAATCCGGCTTTTTTCGTATCAGCTGCCGCCGCTCCTCCAGCCGCACCTGCACCAACAGCATTGCCCGCGCCGCCACGCGATACTACAGGCATACCCGGTCTTGCAACTGGTACACCTCTCATAGCTCCTACTCCGCCACGGTCCATCATACCTCGGCCGCGATCTACCGCAACTGCCGCTGCCGGACTGCCCGCTGCACTAGCTGAGCCGCTGCTCAAAATTGTATCAAAATCCTGGGTCAGATCGTCGGTATAAACAATATGCACGCCTGAGATAAATACCTGCTTACGATCGCCTCGCGGCATCTCCATAACAGCATCTCTGTCGCCGCTATTATATGCACTATACAGATTGGCCTGATCTGGGTTATGTACTTCGCTTGGAAGGGAATCGACCAGCGACTTATATAGCTTCTGAACCAGACTTCTGTCCTCGTAGATCTGCTTATGCTCGTCGATTGTCTTTTTGATCTCTTCTACATTATTAATAGCTTCGCTTTTAACCGCTGCACTCTGGTTCACCTTGGAAACCGACGTGCTTATCTGGTTGATCACGAACTTCGCTTCATTGATATCGCCCTTGGCCGACATAGCCTTTACCAGCCCGCCAATTGCTGCGATCGCCATACACGCACAGGCGGCTATAAACCATTTGTGCTTGCGTTTCCACTGTGTCTGACGAATGATCTCTCTTGGCAGCAGATTACCCTTCATCTTACCCAGGTCCAGACCCTGTAGTGCCAGACCATAGGCTGTTGACATACTTGGTATATGACCGCTGAATTCTGCAACTGAAACTTCGCTGCTGGTTGTTGCCAGGTCAAAGTTATCCATTCGCTTGATAGGGAGTGACAGACTCTGCTGTAAGAATTTCAGCAGACCCGGTAGCTTGATTGCATTACCCATCGCATAGGCTTCGCCAAACTGTGTATCTCTGTTTCCACTGCTGTAGAAACCCAGTGAACGCTGTATTTCTGCCGCCAGATCTGAGAACACCGGACGCATCGCCTGGAATATCTGACGGGCATACTTACTTGTATTTGCAGTTCGCTTTATGCCTTCTGCTTTCTGGAAGCTCAGCTTAAATGACTTCTGTACTGCTGCGGTAAAGTGGTTACCACCGATCTTTATACTACGCTGCCATACTTTACCTTTATTAGATATGATAAGGTCAGTGTTTTCCGCTCCGATATCGATCAAAATGATAGCGTCTTTACTGTCAGATACTTCAGACTTATCAAAAGTCAAAAAGTTGAACAGGGCCATAGGTCCCATCTGAACTGTATCGATCATGATATCTGAGTTTGAATATGGCTGAAGTGCTCGCTTGACGATATCGCTCTTGATCGCGAAGATACCTATTTCTATTTCCTGGGCATCATCACTTTCGCTCAATACCTGCCAGTCCCACTCTACATCATTGATATCGAATGGGATCTGCTGCTGGGCTTCGTAGCGTACCATATCTGGTATACGCTTCTTCTCTACCGGCGGAAGTTTTGCAAAGCGGGCAAAACTGCTATGGCCTGGTACGCCTACTACTACCGCATTTCCGGCTAGGTCATGCTCTTCTGTGAACTTCTCCAGTGCCTTCTCTATCAGCTCCGTTCTCTGGCCCGGCGTAATCTCCGGCGACGTTAGGATCGATTCATGCTCGATTACCGCATAATCCAGAACCTCTACTTTGTCGTCTTCACCTAGAGTAACTTTAATGGCTTTGAGAGCGCTGTTGCCAAGGTCTATACCCCACGCCGTTCCGGCTGTTTTTGCCATATCATTAATCCTTCAATCTTATATATATCAAACTACTAACTTAAATATATCAGCTTCGCCCGAAGGGCGAAACCTCAGCTTATTTCTTATTTCTTACGTCTTATTTCTCGTCTGTTACCGTCTGATAACTTTCATGTTGGGCCGATTTCACTTCTTATTTTGTGGTATTTCTGATATTTTCGCCGGAATTGTGAAGTTTTCCGACTTAAACCATTGCCCTGAAAATGGTAACAGCTTTTTATCTGTCTTCAATTTTTAGCACGGTTATTGTAACCTTATCTGAACATTCTTTCCAGTCTTATTTTTACTAAAATATATGCCCAGTTATAGTTATATTATATCGCTAACAGTATTATTTTCGGGACTTTCTGTCTCCTACTTCAGATTATACTAGTTTTTTACACCCGCACCCACCATATATTTACATTTCCACTAGCATTCATCGTAACTGTTGAACAATATACACACCTAATTACTAATTTCTAAATCCTAACTTCTAAATTACAATCCTTTTGACCATTATAAACTTATCGATTATAATAAAATATTCATTATAACCTCGATATCTTTATATCAGGCTATTTTTATGATTGTAGATAACTACATTAAAAAGTAAGGACTTATGATGACCCAAATCCAACAGGCTAAAGCCGGGAATATTACCCCGGAAATGAAAATTGTTGCTGAAAAAGAATATGTTTCAGCTGAATTGATCAGGGATGAGATCGCCGCTGGCAGATTAGTTATCCCTGCAAATAAAGTACATCTTGCTGATAATCTCGACCCAATAGGTATTGGGCGTGCCATTTCAACTAAAATAAATGCTAATATTGGTGCCAGTCCGCTGGACTCCAGTAATGAGGGCGAGCTCGAAAAAATGAAGATCGCTCTGGAGTATGGCGCGGACGCTATTATGGACCTCTCAACTGGCGGTAATGTCGACAATTGCAGATGCAATCTCATCGATCATTGTCCGGCTCCCGTTGGTACTGTCCCTCTTTATGAAATGATTATAAATGGTAAGCCCATCGAAGAGCTCACTTATTCCGATATTCTAACAGTTATCGAGAAGCAGGCCAGGCAGGGCGTTGACTTCTTCACGATACACGCCGGCTTACTGCAGGAACATGTCCCGCTTGCCAAGAAACGTCTCGCTGGTATCGTCAGCAGGGGAGGCGCTCTTATCGCCAAGTGGATGAATTATCATAATAAGCAGAATCCATTTTATCATATCTTTGATGATATTTGCGATATTATGCGTGAATATGATGTCTGCTTCTCGCTTGGTGACGGCCTGCGCCCCGGTGCTCTTGCCGATGCCTCAGATGAAGCTCAGTTTGGAGAGCTCAAAGCTCTCGGCGAACTCACCGAAAGAGCATGGGAAAAAGGCTGTCAGGTTATGGTAGAGGGCCCAGGTCATGTACCATATAACCAGATCGAACATAACATGAAACTTCAGCAGGAACTATGTAAGGGTGCTCCTTTCTATGTACTCGGCCCGCTGGTCACAGATATCGCACCTGGCTACGATCATATCACCAGTGCTATCGGTGCTACCGCCGCTGCCGTTCATGGCGCTTGCTTCCTTTGTTATGTTACCCCTCGCGAACATCTCGGACTGCCTGATATTAACGATGTTAAGCAGGGCGTGATCGCTTATAAGATCGCCGCTCATGCCGCCGACGTTGCTCTCGGCCTGCCTCATGCCCGCGAATGGGACGACAAACTCAGTACCGCTCGTGCCAACCTCGATTGGAAAACACATCTCGACCTGGCCATCGATACTGAAACCGCAACCAAAATGCATCAGGAAAAGAGACTCGACCAAACTGACCACTGCACAATGTGCGGAAAAGAATGGTGCTCAGTCCGAATCTCAAGAGACCTGAAAAACGCATAACCAAACCACCCAGAGACAAGGCCCCCAAAGCCTTGTCTCTTCTTTTAAGTAGCACAAGCGTCCCCGCTTGTGATCCATAATCTAACATCGCCAACCAGCCCAATCCTACGTAGAGATGCAAAATATTGCGTCTCCAACATCCGCGCAAGAGTTTCCCGATACACGTCGGGATTCTTAAGTCTTCTTCCTTACTCTCCAACCATATCATATCACCCCATAAGCCTGCCGTCCCCGTAGAGACGCAAGATTTTGCGTCTCCAAATATCCCAACAAATAATCACAATCAACCCACATACACATCGTAACCATCCATCTTCTCTGGCCTCTTCCGCCTGCACCATCCACCCAATCCTTAAATCCTATCAAAAAATCAACTAGTCACCTTCCACACAGTTCACTGCGAATATCACCGCTTATACATCGCCGCCATCTTGCCCTGCATATTAATCACTACCCCCAACGCTACTGCATTTAACAATGCATGCACAGCAGTAAAAGTATAAAAATTCGTACTTCCAGCTTTATATTGTCTGCCCATAAAATAATCTCCCATCTGAAATATCGACATCGTACCGTTATCATCGTAGCTGCTGCCTTGCATCGTCATAAGCGGCAATAGCAGATAAGCTATATACACAACTGCCATCAGCCACGGCAGCTTACTATACTTCTCACTGGTAATAATACATATCTCAGCTATCAGCAGCGGCAGCAGCAAAGTCAAAAACATAACACTAACCATCTCGAATATCATATTATTACTCGGCCGGTTAGTCCAGACAGCCATTGCAATAGCAGCCCCAGCACCAATAGCAAAAATAAATACTGCTGTCATAACATTTGAATTGTAGAAAAATACTAAGCCTGGCTTATTCTTCTTATCAATTTTCAGGTCAGCAAACATCTGCCAGTAATGACCATAATTCTTAAATCCAAGTGCCAGGAAATATACCGCAATACCGCCGGAAAATATAAGCATCTCCATAAGCGTTATCTCCCTGAATGCATTTCTGGCAGACTCTGACACATACCCACCCAGAATAAGCAGCACAACTCCCGCAGCCCATAATATTGCAGCCTTCCTGCTCAAAGCAGGGGCGTTCTCATAGTTTATCATCCGCAAACTGCAATGAAAATTAATACATCCCAGATACGCCAAAAATATCGAGACAACCACTAACGGCGATACACTCTTAATAAACCAATAGCTCCAGGTCGTCTTTTCATTTACTCCCATAGTAAGCGATATACCAACCATACCAATTATTCCAAACAATACACCGATCCCTGAGCTGCTCTTACCACCTTTAAATAAATATTTCAGCGACATAGCAAGTGCAAGGTTATTAAGAAAAAACGCACCAGTAACCAATACCAGTAAATTAAACCAGAACATACTCACTTTACCCGCCGGCACAGCCATCATAAACGCGATCAGTATATTAATGCCAGCAACAAGCAGTACAAGCTGATTACGGCCAACTACTATCCCGACCGCCTTCTGCCTTGGCGATAGCGGCAGCATCCGAAAGAAGTCTATATTCTTATTCTCTATCTCCTGTCCCAGTGCTGTACTGGTCATGTGCGGCCCGGCGATCCACAACAAAGCAAACTCAATGAACATAAAAAAATGATAGCTCGCTTGATTGCTTCTGTCATGATTACCTATCGTTATCATATAGAACAGCATCAAAACAAAGTAACAGCCAAACACGACAAACAATTTATCCTGTCGAAACAGACTGCATCCATAACGATAGATCAACGGATTATTACCGATCAACTCTGCATACAATGACTTATTATTCATACCGCAATCCAAACCTTATATATAGTATTCTTTAATCTGTGATAGTTAATTAATCAGCAGTTCGCAGCAGCGAACACCTATTATCAAAACAGTGGATAAATCTATAGACCACATTCACCAGCTGATACCTTCATAAATATATCTTCCAGATCTATTTCCTCTTTAGCTATCCCACACACTCTAAACGAATTACTCACTAACAGCGAATTAACCTCAGCGATTTCATCATCACCTCCGCTTATCGCAAACTGCACTTTATCTAAACCGATTGTGTTGGCTGATATATTAAGATCAGTATTATTTATTAGCGTAGCCGCTTCTTGTGACTTGCTATCTAACAGAGAGATAATGATATTACTATTAGCTGATATCCTCGACCGAATTTCAGATACAGTACCAGACTGAACTATACGGCCTTTATCCATTATCACAACTTCAGTACAAAAGTCTGCGAGCTCTGTAAGTATATGCGATGAAATGATTACCGTCTTGCCACGACCGGCTATCTCCTTTATTAAATTCTTAAGCTGTATCCTCGCCGCCGGATCAAGGCCAGACGCCGGCTCATCCAGCAGGTATATCTCAGGATCACGAATTAGCAAAACCGCCATACCAAGCCGTTGAACCATGCCTCGAGATAGGTTCTTACACCTGGAGGTACTCTTATCAAGTAACCCGACTTTCAATAAAGATTCTTTTACTTTTTGGTCAATATCACAAGCTGGTACTTCATAGCTGCGAGCGAAAAAGCTCAGACATTCAACCAGGGTAAGATCCTTATAAAGATTAAAGAAGTCCGGCAAAAAAGCAGTCACTCGTCGGATCTGATGATAGTCGCTGCGGCTATCATTGCCAAGCACTTCGATCTTACCGCTAGTAGGTAGCATAAGTGTTGCCAGCATACGGAGTAATGTCGTTTTACCCGCTCCGTTTGGCCCGATCAGTCCGATCACACTTCCAGCTTGAATCTGGATGTCAATATCATTTACTGCTGCAAGGGTGCCATATTCCTTACGCAGTTTCTCCGTCTTGATTACTACCATAACAGCTCATCCTTTATTTCATGAACATTATCCAGCAGGGGGTAACGTAATTTAAAATAGTAATAATATATTAACTAAAGATATAAAATTGAAAGATGATAAAAATGAGAACAAGAAACACTCAAACCCGACTAAAGGTATACGCAGAAAGCGTAGGGGGCAATGCAATAAATTATTAGTATTAACATTGCAAACATAAATAAGTGTAGACAAACCATTTTGCCTACACGATTTATGATCATTCTGAATTAGTCCAGATGAGTTCTTTTGCTGTTTTTGACACCAACTACAACAGCTCCGGCACTAAGAGTTATACCCATGAACCATGGTGCTGCTGTTGATGGTCTGTTCTCTTCAGGGATAGAACTTACACCTGTTTTCTTTGGTGCTGCATAACAGCTATCAGCCATAAATACACCAGTGAACATAAACGCTGCCAACATCATTACTGCAAATCTTTTATTCATAATCATCATAACCGTTTAACTTATAACTAGTTAACTTAATAAATATACTTATTTCTTTTTACAATTATCGCCTCTGGTTAAAGATATTCTTAACCAATCTTGTATGAATTATAGCTAATATGTCTATTATTATAAAGTATTTTTTACGCATAACTTCCTTTATTTATAATACCTATGTATAATATCGATAATAACTCTATATAATATTGAATATTCACAGGAGCTGGGTGTTTGGATGATGGTGAAATAATTAAATATCTCGTTAAACTATTAGAGGATAATCGTTTATATAATGGACCTCATTATAATATGCTAAATGAGCTATGCGAAAGATTCGATATTGAGCCCTCGCGACTGCTGGAGCTGTATCGGCAGGCACAGCAGATATGGAAAGAAAAGCATCAGTAACTAATTATCAATACAGGAGATGCAAGCATGAAGTATTGTTGTGAACCATTTTTTAATGCTTTGGATAATGCTGGTAATAAAGGATTTAGCATTATTCTAACTGATTGTGTCGGGATGCTTAGATATGCGATCCAGACCAGGTTGTGTGATTATTCGCAGCAGGATGAAATGTCACAAATACTTGTAGATAAAGAGATTAGTTTACCGCTGGTAATTCTGAAGCGTATTACATTCTGTCCATTTTGCGGTAAAAAGTTGGAAAGACTTATTATGCCAAACTCACCGGAAGCTCGTCAATTAACAGAAGCCCATGCTAAATATACAGTTAAGTAATGTATCTTTCTGACCGGATAAGAAATATATTACAAAAATGCTTCATTAGTAAACACTTATAGTATAAAATAGCTTTCCATGAAATATCTTCAACCAATTATATATGTATTTGTAGCATTAGTTATTGTTATATCAGTATTTATGACAATACCTAACCCAGTAGAACTGCCAGCCAGAATTCCAGGCTCTGACGGCAGGGCGGCTCATCCGGCAGGGGAGTCGGCGGGGGAGCTGGTGTTCCAACTCGATAATTTACAAGAGCTTACCGCCCTGCCAGAGCATATTTCAGAATCGACTGGTGTCTCAGAAAACTGGCCTTGGTTTAGAGGGAATAATCATGATGCGATTTGGCAGAATGATTCATATGAATTGATCACCGATTATACTGAGCCGTTGGAATGTCTTTGGAATATTGAGATGGGCGAAGGTTATGCAGGCGCAACTGTTTATAATGGAATAGTTTATGTGCTTGATTATAATGCCAAAGATCAGCGGGATGTTTTGCGTGCGATCAATCTGGCTGACGGCAGCGATATTTGGAACTTATCTTACAATGTCAAGATCAAACGTGATCATGGAATGAGCCGACCGGTGCCGGCGGTCAATGATAAGTATGTTGTGACGATCGGTCCGCGATGCCAAGTCATGTGTGCAAATAGACTTACAGGCGAAAAGCTATGGCATATGGATCTGGTTAAACAATATGAAACCAAGATACCATTATGGCATGGTTCTCAATGTCCGTTACTTGATGGTAATACAGTACTTATAGCACCATCTGGTACTAAACTTATGATCGCGGTTGACTGTGCTACAGGTAAGATACTCTGGGAGACAGATAATCCAGATAAATGGAATATGACACACTCGTCAATACAGCCTGTAAATATCGATGGTGTGAAGACTTATGTATATTGTGGTGACGGCGGGATCGCTGGATTTGATGCCGTCAGCGGCAGACGTTTATGGGTTAATTATGACTGGAAAATGAGGACAAATGTACCAACGCCGGTAGATATCGGAGATGGCAGATTATTCCTATGTGCCGGATATAACAAGGGTTGCGCTATGCTTAGGGTTTATCGGACCTTAAATAATGAGTCAGATAATACCTCTGAGAAGTCGGGTGGTATGGTGTTAGAAAGCGTAAAAAATAACCCGGGAGAAGACGCATTATCAGAGCAGGAAAATGGTACGGTTGCAAGTGTAAGTACTGGTTTAAAGGTAAGTTACGCAGCTGAAATGATCTTTATGCACCCTGCCAGTATTTTTGGCGCGGTCCAGCATACTCCGGTATTTTATAATGGCTATATATATGGTATTCGTCAGGATAAAGTCTTTTGTTGCCTAGACTTAGATGGCAATATCGTTTGGGAATCTCCCAAGGATGACCCATATGGAGACAGCCCATTTATGATAGTTAATGATAAGCTGGTTGCACTTGATGATGATGGTGTTTTGAGTCTAATTGATTTAACACCAAGTGGTTACAAACTTATCGCCAGGCAGCAGGTTTTGTATGGTCGTGAAAGCTGGGGTTTGATGGCTATGGTTGACGGCTTGTTGATCGTCCGTGATTTTACTGAGATGAGATGTCTTAGGATAGCAAACCATAAATAAATAGTCATTTTATAGTCCTCAATTATGCATAAGTTATTGTTTAGAAAAAAGATAGGGTTTTCGTGCATTTTCAGCCATTCTATGAGAACTCTATTTGGCCATATTACCTACAATGAAACATAATATATATTATCGGACGTTTAAGGTGGGTAGGGAAAAGGGTGATTTGGGGTATATTAAATTGGGATATGTGCTTATTCCCTGCTATTTGAGCTTGTTTATGATTGGTATTTTCTGGGATTGCATTTAAAATGGTTGTGTTGTGAAATGTATATTTTTATGGAAGGCCCTACTTTTTCAGTTCTTTATTTTCAGATAGTTATAAATGTCCTTGCAGCCTGCTGCGGATGAATGTACATTGGATGTATATAGTGTGTTGTGAGATGTACATTTTTGGTGCAAGGTCAAAATCTATCAAGATTTAATAAGAATTACCATAAAATTGAAAGGATATGGCAGGTTTTATGCAAGAATTGATAAAACTCAACAATACCCAAAAACACTTCGCCGAGCTGATCTATAAGACGGTCGCGGTAAATCCTTTTTCCCCTGATGCGGTAAAGCTTGAGCAAAAACTATGCGGAAAGTCCCATAATAAATCTGGTGTTGAATTATCCAAATTTTACATTTCACAGATCGACAATTTCTTTGAGCCATTTGATAAGAATCTGGGCCGCCCTGCTCGAGTTTCAGATTTTAGTCATTCGGTAGAACAGAACATATATTATACGATCTGTTATAGAGTGTTTCATGAGTATGTTGAGCGGATCGATGAGTTGGTTGCGTGTCAGTTGAAACAGCCAGAGGGATCGTGTACGGTTGGGTTTGCTGATGAGTTGATAAAGAAGTTGGCGGTACGCGGGATCGAGCTTGATAATGCGGCGAGGGTGTTGAGTTATTTTTATCAGCTTCGCCGGGCGTGGCTGTTTATCTCCGGCAGGCTTAAAGGTAATGGCCCGTCGATGATGCGTATGCGTGAGGATATTTGGAATAATATATTTACTCATAATGTTGAGATATATGAGAAGAAGCTATGGTATCGGATGGAGGATTTTTCCACCCTGCTGCTGGGTGGAACTGGCAGCGGAAAAGGAGCGGCGGCACAAGCGATCGGGTTTAGTAGTTATATACCTTATGATGCAAAGAAGCGTCAGTTTGATATAAGTTTCATGAAGAATTTTGTGCCGGTGAATTTGTCGCAGTTTCCTGAGACGCTGCTGGAGTCGGAGTTGTTTGGTCATGCTCGTGGTGCGTTTACTGGTGCGACTGAGAGTTATGATGGTTTGTTCGCGCGATGTGGTCAGTATGGAACGATATTTTTGGATGAGATCGCAGAGATAAAACTGCATACCCAGGTGAAGCTGCTGAAGGTTCTGGAGGAGAGGTTGTATTGTCCTTTGGGTAGTCATAAGCTTGCGAAGTTTCAGGGGCGAGTGATAGCGGCGACGCATCAGCCGATAGATGATTTGTGTGAGATGGGTCGGTTTCGAGATGATCTGTATTATCGGTTGTGTAGTGATGTGATCTATGTGCCGTCGCTGCGTCAGAGGCTGGATGAGGAGCCGGGCGAGCTTGAGCTGATGGTAGGTCATTTGCTGGATGGTATGGTTGGAGCTGGAGCGGATGATCTGAAGGAGGTGATAACCAGGCGGCTGACGAAGGAGCTGCCGGGAGACTATAGCTGGCCGGGTAATGTGCGGGAGCTGGCACAGCTGATACGGCGGATAATTATAAAGAGTAATTGTAAGTTGGAGACCAGGAGGCGAAGCGGAGATGGCGAGTCCCCTGCCGTCGGGTTAAATATGGCGGATTATTCTGGTGAGTGTTCGGTGGCGGAATTGACGGAGCAGTATTGCCGGAACCTGTATCATAAGTATGAGAATTATCAGGTGGTGGCGAAGATAACGGGGTTGAATTGGCGGACGATAAAGAAGTATTGTGAGTAAGTGCGAGGTCTTTTGTCCACAGATTTAGTGAAAGGTGTTCGCTACTGAGAACGCTGATTGATTAATTTGCGCAGATTTAAGAAGAATATTAATTTAGAAGAGAATTAAGATTTTAACGCAATGGCGCCAGGTCGTAAAGATATAGTTGGCGATTGGGAGTTAGTTTGAAATGATGGCATTATGAAGAATTTTTGGAACCACAGAGGTCACAGAGTGCACTGAGAAGAAGAGGATTTATTACTCGCAGAGGTCGCGGAGTCGCAGAGGGAAGAAAAAATAATAATACGAGTTTAACGCTAATTCGCAAAGGGTTGGTTGGATGGTTAAAGTGTTAAGGAGTTTATGATATGGTTGGAAGGTAAGGAAGAAGACTTAAGAATCCCGACGTGTATCGGGAAACTCTTGCGCGGATGTTGGAGACGCAATATTTTGCGTCTCTACGTGGGTTCGGGATATTGTTGGAGAATGTTAAGTTGATTGGGAACTGATGGGCCGTAAGACGCAAGAGGTCACAGAGAAGAAAAGCGGCGTGTGAGGAAAGGGTATGGCCGCCCTCTGGATGGCCTCATTGTTTAGATGTGAATATTAAGAGTGTGTAACTGCCTGTGTTAACATGGTTTATGGGAATGGCTTCTAGAACCTTTTAATTTCCCCTTTTATTTTCCTTTAGTTTGATTTTTTGGTCTATTTGCATATCTGAAGTTTTTTGGCCAATTTGTTCAATTCATCAAATTCTTTGGGTTTTCTTTCGATTAACTCAGACAAATCACAACCACAAAAAGGACAAAACTTTATCTGAGCGTAAGTCGTTACTGTAAAGTGCGGGTAATCATTGATAATTGCCTCCCGCAATTTTTCCCATGAACCTTTTTCCGCATTTATCATTTGCAGGTATTCTTCTTTTTCAATGGATTGAGCAACCAAAGCAAAGTTTTTATAACCACATGCAATTTCAGCAAAAACACTTATACCTTTACTGCCTAAATGCTTAATACTATTTTCAAAGGGCAGACAACACCATGAAATCATAACAATAACCTTTCATTATTTTGCAGGAACAATATACTTGTTTAATTCATCACTTAAGCCAGCATTAAAACGCCATTCTGTACCAGAATTAATACCCATCCAACTATCATTGTATTTCCATACACTTTGGCTAGATTTCATACTATTAAAAACATCGTTTGGCATTTCAATAGTATAAACCTTGCCGCCAGTTTTATCTGCATAAAATTGTGCATAACTCAGATCATCAGTTGTACTCAATGTCCTTATTGGCGAAATACCATTTTCATGATTTCCACCATGATATAGATTCGTGGTATTGGAAAAGGTAAAGTCTTCTGCAATATTAGCTGCCCCTTTATTATGCACCAGCACGCCGGAGGCGGTGACGACATAGTTATGATATTGGGCGACGGCGAGGTTGTAAACCTTTATTTTGGCGGGGTATGAGCTTATTGAGGTTATTGGTGCGGTATGGTCATCAAATAGCTGTAACAGATCACCAACTTCAAGATCCTCGGAATCTACCCAGCGGCCGTTTTCAGAAAAGCCTCGTTCATAATCGTAAATGAATATTCCAGACTGAATTAGCTATAGATTAGATAACTAGCTTGAAAAAGAAATAACTATCTCCCCGATTTCGTTGTAAAACCTACAAAAACGACTCCTGACACCTTTTATTTCTCCTCGATTTTTGCGTCGACTATTAAATAGAGCAGGTGAATCAAAAAAAGTAGAACAGTAGAGTATGAATCTATGGCGAATTAATATTCTCAAACAAAGCTTACATCCAGTAATCGCTTTTTGACTGTTTATATCATACCTTACAAGTGCTTACAGAGAAAAGGCTTACAAAATCGACTCCTGACACCTTTTTTTCTTTTCCAAGAGCAAATAAGGTTGGTTGGGAGTTTATTCATTCTTCCAACCAATCAATTACCCAGCTTGATTCATTAAAATATTCTTCAAGATAATCAAATTTTTCAACCCAATTATCATATACAGTATTATTAAATTCTTTACTAGGAGATGTTAGAATTATAAATCCTCCTGTATTTTCACTATCGTCCAAAATTTTCACAAAAAAACCTGTTTCATCACCAGAAATAATTCTGCCAATAGTCTCTATTTTTATATTCATAATTCAATTCTCATATGGTATATGATTATTCATAATAGCTTTTTTTGCTTTCTCTGTCTTAAATAACTCTAAATGGACATGTGGAATACCGGGCTCATGTGCACCAGAAAGAGAACCACTATCTATACGAAACTGACGGTAGTAGCCATCTATCATGTCATTACTCCTAAACACACCAGATCCGGGCTTTCCGAGTTCTCTGTAATTTGGTCCGAGAAAATCCATGCCGGCATCCAATGCATCATCCGCTGACAAGGTAAACTTGCTTGTAAAATTACCACTGCCATTTAGCGTCTCACTTACAACATTGTCAATTGGACTATTATATGGACTATATAAAGCCTTATTATGCACCAGCACGCCGGAGGCGGTGACGGCATAATTATGATATTGGGCGACGGCGAGGTTGTAAACCTTTATTTTGGCGGGGTATGAGCTTATTGAGGTTATTGGTGCGGCATGGTCATCAGCTGTAACAGATCACCAACTTCAAGACCCTCGGAATCTACCCAGCGGCCGTTCTCGGAAATGCCTCGTTCATAATCGTAAATTAGTTTCCAGCCCAGACTAGCTATATATTAGATAACTAGCTTGAAAAAGAAATAACTATCCCACCGATTTCGTTGTAAAACCTACAAAAACGACTCCTGACACCTTTTAATTTCCCCCCCTGACACCTTTTAATTTCCCCCAGCCAGAACTTAGCGCCTTCAGTTTTGGCTATCCAGATACCTAAAAGCTCTTTCATGCCATCCATATTTACACCCAGAGCAAGATATACTGATACATTAGCCACCTTGCCATTCTGACGGCATTTGACCACTATGCAGTCAAGGAACACAATGGGATATATTGAATCCAAGGGACGATTATGCCAGGCTTTAACTTCCTCCATGATGCCCTCTGTTGCCTGGCTGATAAGTCCTTCCGAGACATCAACATGGTACATGTCCAGAAGACTTCCCTGAATATCTCTGACACTCATACCACGGCCATACATAGCAATTATTTTATCATCAAAACCATCAAAACATCTTTCGCCCTTAGGGATAAGTATAGGCTCAAATGTGCCATTGCGGTCTCGAGGGGGATTAAGCTCTACTTCATCAGAATCAATAACAACAGCCTTTTTACTTCTGCCATTACGGCTGTTACCGCTGTTATTGCCTTTGGGATCGTGTTTACTATAACCCAAATGGTCACTCATCTCCGCATCCAAAGCTCTCTCAACTATTCGCTTTTTCAACTCAGAAAATAATCCAGATTCACCCCAAAACTTCTCAGGTGTGCAGTAACCATCTAGTAATTCATCAATTAACGCATCTTTACGCTTGTCGGTCTCTGTTCGCTTAGCCATAAATTGTACCTCCATCTAAAGGATAACATATTTATGACCATTTACACAGTTAAATGAACACTCCCAGCCTGACACCTTTTATTTAGCTCCACTGTCAACTTGATTTTTCTTAAACCAGTCGCCTTTAAGCGTCACCCCCTTTTGCCTTAACCAATCCTCCCATTTCTGTATGTCATTTCCAAATTTTTCACCAGTATAATCACCTAGAGCTTTCGTTATCACTTGCAATGTTTCAGTTCTTTGTTTTTTTAATCTTTCACTATATATATCACCATCATCTTCATAACCCGAGTAGTAATTATTTATATAACCCAACATTTCTACCGCATGTACTACATCATTTTCGTTCTGAATATCAGAATATTGCCCACCCCAATCTTTAAGGGAAGATGCAATACCTGCTTTGTGTATAGATGGTATAACATAATCCAGTACAAAGTTGACTGAAAGAAAAACCGCAACAAATAGCACTAAATACAATATAGTTATTTTAATATACTTTTTCATTATCTTTGATCCCAAACAGTATATTAGGATATAAATTGCCGCTAAGATTCATTTGTTATATTGACATTTATAATCAAGGATAAGCTAAAGGGATACGTCCCCTTTTACTTTTCCTGGCACCTTTTATTTAGCTATCTCCTATGTAAACAAAAAGTAGCACTGGTCCAACTGCTATCACTAATGCAACTATGGTAAGTAATATAATAGCCCATTTATTCCCCCTATTCTTTAAGCAAATTCTCAGTGCTAACACATATATAATCACCACGAAAAAAACATTAATTAACATTTTAATTACCCTTTCCTTTCACACATGTATGTATCATTAGATCATAATAAATACCTACAAATGTCTAACAATTATGCACTAATGCGGGACGTGTAACTGTTTGTGTTAACAAAGCTTATGGGAAAGACTCCTGACACCTTTTATTTAGTCCCAATGGAACTCTAAACTTCTCAATAATATCCGCATTATCTCCTACGCCACCGACCTTGCCATCTTTGCCATAGCTGATAAGCTTAATATTTAGTTCTGAATCATATTCGTAGATTATTTCTCTACCCCAATAATCTTCCAGACTATTGTTATAACCTTCCCTTGGAGGAAGGCCGGAAAGCTTACCGGGTAATTTATTGTTTTCTATAAAAAAAGTATTTATCCTATCACCTATACAGCTAATTGTTGTTATTGTATATGAATAAGGAGGAACCCTGTCAACAAACAGAAAGAACAATATAATACATATCGCTATAACACAAATTATCCATTTATTAGAACAATGCATAAAGCACCTCAAATAATTCAGTACGAAGCTCCTGTTACCGCATCAACATCTAAAAAACCAGGTGCTTTTTCAAATTCAAGCTGCACATACAAGCGACAATTATGCCTGGCAAGAGAATAAACATCTCGTGTTCCTATACGACGTTGAATATCCTTTTAAGGGCAACCTTATATCAGCCTCACCCTTACACCTCACTGCCATCTTAACTTCTTTTTTATCGGATTTGCCGATGACCTGGGAGTCGACTAAGGTGGCTGACATGCTAATTGTAGTGGGTATTGATGAAAATTAAAGGATATTTTTCGCTGGTGTCCGAACGGGGGATTGATTGTTTGAGCGTGATGAAGAATAGTTGCCAGGGATTTTAGGATAAGAAAGTGAAGTGAAGAGTTTTTACCATGGAGGTCATGAAGTGGGAAGAGTTTTATATCCACAGATTTAGTGAAAGGTGTTCGCTACTGCGAACGCAGATTGATTAATTTACGCAGATTTAAGAGAGGGAATAATTAAGATTTTGTGAACCGCTGAGGTCACAGAGAAGTTAGGTTGAGTCGTAACCAATAGTTTTATGTAAGAAGAGAATTAAGATTTAACGCAAAGGCGCGAAGTCGCAAAGAGTTGGTTGGCGATGTAGGTATTTTATGGAGTTTGTGGGTTGGTTGGGAAGTAAGGAAGAAGACTTAAGAATCCCGACGTGTATCGGGAAACTCTTGCGCGGGGGCGAATTTGGGTTGGTTGGAGATGGTGGCATTGAGAAGATTTGTTACCATAAGTTTATGGAGGTCATGAAGTGGGAAGAGTTTTATATCCACAGATTTAGTGAAAGGTGTTCGCTACTGCGAACGCTGATTGATTAATTTATGCAGATTTAAGAGAGGGAATAATTAAGATAATGTGAACCACTGAGGTCGACAGAGGACACTGAGAAGAAGAGGATGTCACGCAAAGGCGCCAGGTGCTTCGCACCCGCAAAAGAAGAAAAATAGTATGAGCCAGGATTTATAGGATAAGAAAATGCGGATGTTGGAGACGCAATATTTTGCGTCTCTACGTGGGTTCGGGATATTGTTGGAGAATGTTAAGTTGAGTGGGAACTGATGGGCCGTAAGACGCAAGAGGTTACAGAGAAGAAAAGCGGCGTGTGGGGAAAGGGTATGGCCGCCCTACTTTCTGGATGGTCTGATTGTTTGGGTGGGAATATTAAGAGTGTGTAACTATTTTTGTTAACGTGGCTTATGGGAACGACTCCTGACACCTTTTATTTAGTCCCGACACCTTTTATTTAGTCCCGCGGAGGCGCAGAGAAAAGAAAAATTAATAATAAGAGTTTAACGCTAAGTCGCAAAGGGTTGGTTGGAGGTATAGGGTTTTATGGAGCTTGTGATATGATTCGAAAGTAAGGAAGAAGAGTAAAGATATGGTCAATATTAAGGCATGACATAATTCATAATAGAATTTGCAATGGTATATTAGGAATCACAAGCGGGGACGCTTGTGCTACTTATAGGAACTCTTGTGAGGAGGGGCTGGTTGGATGTTGGAGACGCAATATTTTGCGTCTCTACGGAGGACAGAGGAGACGCAATGTATTGCGTCTCTACGTGGGGGTGGGATGTTGTCATGGTTGGTGGTGTTAGTGTGTTAGGGAAATAATTTGAGTTGGGGTAAGTGGTCTGTTGTATATTTTCAGGTCGTCGAGGTGTCCTTTGAAGAAGCGGGCTGGGGTCTGGATACCTGGGTCTGGGGTGATGTCCATGGCACCGATGAGCAGTTCTTCGGTTTGACTGGTGTTAATAATGTGGTCAATAGAATCGGCGTTGGTGGCGACTTCGCAGCCGTCGACGTAAAGCTTAAGTTTAGTTAAATTGTTTGCCTGTTCTGGGAGAGTGATTGCGATATGGTGCCAGGTATTGTCTTCCAGATCTGGGCCGCCTTTGATACGAGCACCGAAGATACCAACTGCAAGCTGGCCGGTAGCATCGTCGATAGCTATGAACCATTTCTGGCCGGTTTGCTGGCTGTCGTTTTTACCCCAGCTGGCGATGACGAGTAGAGAATGATCGTTATTAGCGAGGTCCTGGTTAACTTTGATCCATGCAGCGACGGTACGGGGGGTGGCTTTTGCCGGTGCGAAATAGTCGTTAATAAGCAGATAGTCGTTAGTGCCGTCGAAGAGTAGAGATCTTTTGTAGTAGTCCATGGTACGGAGTGGTGTGCCGTAGGTTGTACATGGGCGGTTATAGTTGGAACTGTCAGAGATATCGTTGTCAAAGTTTAGATACAATTGCAGAGAAGAGTCGTTAAGCCAGTTATGAGCAAGTTGAGCGAAGTCAAGCATAGGCAGCTGGCTATATAGGTCAGGCTGAGAGTCCAGCCAGTTTTGCAGGAACCCAGCGAGATCGTCTACCCCCCTGCTACCAGAATATATATTATCGACATTTATTTGTAACTGGGCGGTGCGAGAAAGACCGTTAGTATTTTGGGCGTTTATGTAGAATGAGTTTATGCCGGGGTTTGAGTCTTTGGGAGTGCCAGATATTGTGCCGTCGGAGGCTAGAGAGAGCCATTGTGGGCCAGAAAGTTTAGTGAAGGTAAGGTCAGAGCCTTGTGGGTCGGTGACGAAGCTGGCAATAGAGCTGGTATATGGTGAGTCTTCACAAGCGTCAGGTGCGATGATGGGGTTAGTTGTGAAGTATGGAGAATTTTGGTTTTTTGCGAAGCTGGTGATAGCAGCAACCTCGGTTTTAGATAGAGCATGGTCGTAAATTCTGAAATCGTCTATCATGCCGCTGAAGAACGGGTCAGGCCACTGGCTTTTGGCGATATAGTTGTATGTGAGTCCAACGTCGGTTGGGTTGAGGGTTATGGTGTTATTAGTGGCAACGGCAGAGCCATTGATGAATAGGGTTGCGGTATCGTCTAGCAAGGTAACGGCAATATGAGTCCACTGGTTAGCGGTGAGTTGAGATGTTTCGAGGATCTGTTCGCCGCCTCCGCTGGCGGTTGTGATCGCGAATTTTAGAGTATTATTGGCACTTCTGGGAGTGAGAAACATGTACTTTGTGGTATTATCTCCGAAGTCGAATATTCTTTGCCATTGTGAAGAGCCGGTCCAATAGACCCAAGCGGCAACGGTTATGTCAGTATGGTTGATTGCTGCTTTGGGAATAGAAATGTAGTCGTCGAATCCGTCGGCGAGTAATGCTTTGGTGTTGGTGTATCCAGCGGAGTAGTCAGGCGAGCCGTAAGCGGCAGCGTTGTTGCCAGAGCCAGAGGAATCAGTGGTATTGTTCTCCATGTCGTAATGAGCGGTACAGTTATCGATAGCGGAGATGGTTTGCAGGTTTATAATGAAGGTATGGTCGCCGGAATATACGGTTCCCATATCGGTATCGTCTTTGGTGTAGGTTGTATAGGCAGATCCGGCAGTGTAGGAGTCGGTGCTGGTTCCTGCGGATTCAAAGAAGAAGTCGCTATAATCGTCAAGTACGGTTAGATCGAGAGCGTAGGTGGTATTTGGAGCTAAGAGAAGATTGTTGTCCAGCTCGAAGTATATCCATGTTCCGGTACCAGTTTTATCGGCAGCGGCGTCATCAGACATGAGGTCTGTGCCGGTTTCGATGCCGGAGATGGTGTAGTCTTTGATGAGCAGATTGGATAGGGTTGTGCCATTAGCTTGTGAGAGTCTGAGCTGGAGGCGGGCACCCTGATTATTGATATCCCAGTTGGTACCAGAGGCGTTTGGTTGAGCGTATGATACGTGTTTAAGCCATAGTCCGGAGACATGGTAGCCATTGAGGTCTGGGCCAGTAGTGAAGCTTTGCCCGAGCGAGGTACGATTTTGGCCGATATAGGTAGCAGAATTATTGCCGTAGCCGATGTTGTCAGCGTAAGAATCGGAGGTATTTAGCTGATATATATCGCTGTCAGTAATAGCAGGAGTTTCAGATTGGAAAGATATATTGGCTGGTACGAGCGATTTGAACGTTGCTGAGATGGAGTATGATCCGTGAATGCTATTGAAGGTATAGCTATCCATAGATCCGATGGGAAAGCCGTTGAGTATAACCTGATCAACTTCGTAGCCATTTTCAGGTAAGAAGGTGAAAGTAGTGCTCGAACCGGGGTTGGCGGTGACAGCACCATCGGGTATGATATAGCCATTGGCCTGAGCTGATGCGGTGATGGTATAATTGGTGGGGTTATATTCGAACCAGCGAGTGTAGATGTCGGCCTTGCCGTCGATACCGGAATCGATATTGATAGAATAGTCGAACTTTGCAGTACGGGTTGCTTCGCCATTGTAAATGTAGTCGGTATTGCAGATGACGGCGACTATGACATTATTGAGTACGTTGGCGAGCGGGATGGAGCAGGAACCGGAGCTGACAGGTGAACTGTAGTGGACATTGCCGCTGGTATCACGATAAGTGAGCTGGCAGCTCATGTTTGAACCGATCGGGTTGAAGGTTATAGCCGCTTCGGTAGCTGTTTGGTCAATGGTAAGTGGAATCTGGTTGGCACCACTCCATCCGGGAAGGGTTCTGTCTTCAGGTTCGAGTATGTTTCCTGTTTGAGTGGTCTTTGCATAGCAGGTAGCATTCCATACTGGGCAGTCGATCCAGTAAGGCGCCCATTCGGCTTTTATTTCAGCATTCCAGCCACCATTGAGTAGCTGGCGGTATGCGTAGGACCAGAGCCCGAAGTCGCAGAACGCCTGACGGGCACGATATTCCTGAATGAGTCGGCGAGTTTGCTGGGAGCCTATGCCGTTGGGGGCTTCTGCGAGATCCTGTAGTAGTCTGCCGCTACGGTCGCAGTATCGCCATAGCCAGGCGATACTTTGCGGGCCGAGTATGACTTCCATAGCATGTGGGAAAGCTTCGCCGTACTGACTGCCACCGAGAAGATTTCGCCATGTGCATATTTGCTGAGAGCCTTCGAACATGTTAACACCTTCTGCACAAGGGCCACCAAATGAGCCGTCCTGCAGCCATCCGGTATAGCATTCGATGGGCATAAAAGGAGCGATAGCAGCGCCGACACTGAGCCATCCCATGCCGTCGAAGTTACCAGAACGCTGAGCTTCCATAGTACCCTGCAGCCAGGTGTTGCCGCCCTCCTGGAACCAGCAGGCGTTTTTACAGCCGGGCATGCTGGATAGAATAGAGTGTATTCCTTCGTGTACCATGGCCCCCTGCTGATAGCCAGCGTCGGAGCCGGTATATGTGGGATCGAAACACGCAACGGGAAAATATGAAGCGAGGATCATAGGCCATGCCTGATTATTGTACCAGGTAGTGCCCTGCCAGCCGCCCTTGTCGGTATTGGAGGCCGAGTCGGTGCTGAGTCCGGAGCCATATAGGTATACGGTGCTGTAATAGCCGTTGCGGGCACGATAGTCCCTGGGCCAGCGCATAATGTCTGTGATATAAGAGAAGTCGTCGTTAAGTCGCTTGATAAGGGGTATCCAGCCATCTTCGGTGACAGCTGGGTTTTTGTCGTCACCCCAGCGGAAACACCACCATCCGTCGGCATAAGTGCCTGCTACACCAGTGACATCGTCGAGAACCATGGTGGGCGGCTCGAGAGTGCCGAACTCGTCTTGATAATCGTATGAGACAGTAGGAGAATATTGGGGCCATTGGTAATAGTCATCGGCTTGTAAGATGGCTGCGGGAGACAAAAAAGCCGCTAGCGTTAGAACCGAACTGAACAGGTGCTTAGTGAAATGGCCTGAGTACATACTATCCTCCTCTAATATCAAAGGTATACCCTTAGTTAATCATGTGTTATGTCATATGGCAGGGTTAATTTTGTATAGCTCTTGTATTCAATAGTACAAAACGAAGATATGTGAATCAAGTGGAATTTGCCGGGGATGGGTGTGGTGATATGAAAGGGGTTATGGGTTGCGAGTCTGATGTAAAATGTTGACAGATAGAGAGATACGAGAGGTTGGTGAGGGTGTTGCCAAAATGGGAATTGGTAATAACCAGATAAGTAGGCAGATAGTTCAGTGATAGCTGGATAATGAGACAAAAAAATATAGTTTATAATATGATTTTTTTTTGAGGGGTGGGAGAAGAAGTGTGAAAGTGTAGAGGTGCAAAGGTGCAGTAGGTATGGCTTGGAGTTGGTGGAATGTATAGGAGATATTTAAGGATAATTATGAAGTGATATGAATATATAAATTGTATATGACTAATTTCTATAATATATACTTTTGCTATGCAAGATCATGAATCACAAGCAAGGATGCTTGTGCTACCTATAAAGTGTTAGTATGCGTTGGGGCCGAATAGCTCTTTTAGGACTTTCCAGCCGTCGGACTCTAGTTTTTCCCATTGAGAGTCGTTATGGAAGTCGAAGTTTTTCCATTTGTCTGTTAGCTCTTCGGCTAGCTGGTGCAGAGATGGGTTGTCGAAGAGGCGGGTTAGTCTGCGACCGACGAACTTGGAAGAGAAGGTGATGCGTTTGAGCAGAGTTCTGGTCTCGGGATCGTGCCAAGGGGCATTGTAATTGTGGCGGTCGAAGTCGATCCAGCCGGCAAGCGAGTTTGGCATACGGTCCTGATAATGGGTGCCCAGCTCTGTGCCGGGGTATGGCGAGAGGGTGTAGAAGGTATTGTTCAGGGCGTTGGGGTTATCGTTTAGCAGGGTAAGTGCCAGATCGATAGTCATTTTGATATCGTCGTGGGTTTCCTGGGGGAAGCCGGTCATGTAGTTGTACCAGGTTTCGATACCAGTTTTTGCGAGGCGTTTGTTAATTTCGATGAACTCTTCGACAGTTTCCTCTTTTTTGATCTGCTGGAGTATGCGTGGTGAGCCGCTTTCGATGCCAACGCCGAGGTGGTAAAGGCCCATAGACTCAAGATACGGCAGATCGCTGCGGAGCAGGCCGTCGGCACGTGCCTGAATGGCCCATTTGAAGCGGTTGTTGATGCGAGCGGCGAGCTCATTAAGCAGCGGGATATTAACGGATAGGTTTTCATCGTGGAAGAATATGCCGTCGAGGCTGTATTTTTCGACGAGTAGATCGAGCTGTTCGATAGCGTGATCAATGGACATTTTACGCCAGCCAAGCCCCTTATTGAGGGCTGGATTACAGCAGAAGGTGCAGCGGTACGGGCAGCCTCGACTGAAAAGAAACGGCAGAGATCGGCCGGGAATAGCGGCGATATGAGCGTAGTTTTCGACATCGACGAGATGGTACGGTAGATGGCCAATAGAATCGAGATCTACGGGCGGGAAATCGTCAGCATATAGAACCGGAGCCATAGATTCGCCGGAGGCGAGAGAATCGATGAGTTGTTTGAATACAACTTCGCCGTCGCCTGCAACAGTGTAATCGATGTCGGGGTCCTGTTGGGTTTGTACTGGTATGAGCGAGGCATGTATGCCGCCCATGACGGTGGTGATGTCTGATAGTTTGGCCATATGAGCCAGCTGGCGGGCGTACTTGATCTGTTTGCCGGTAAAGCTGGAAATACCGACGCAAACTGGTTTACGGTCGAGCTGAGCCTGGAACTTTGCGATAGGCTCAACACGCTGGTCATAGATGACGACTTCGTAGTCGTTTAGCAGTACAGCGGCCAGATAGAGCAAGGCCAGCGGCGGCTGTAGGCTAACGCCCTTTGCATCGGCTTCCATAGCTGGATAAGCCAGCAGAACTAATGGTCTATTACTATTATTATTCATATTCAAATCTCAAGCTGAGGTATCTGCTCAACAGTATTTATCGTGGAAAATAGTCCGTCTGGATATGGTCCTTCGCCGGGGAATACTTCAATGAAAGTGCCCCCTGCCCTGACGTAATCGGCAAAGCGGTGCATTATCTGGTATTCAATTGACTTCTCGAGCATAGGCAGAACGATACATGCCTGCGGTGGATCGGTAGTGAGCGAAGATGAAGGTAAGATCGGGAGTTTGTTGAATGGGACGTACTTGCCACACTTTGCCTTATCGTCATCAATGAGCCATGAAATGCCGGAAGATATATTGCTGTTATTGATCATGGACATGCCCCTGCCCCCTGCCCCGAAAGCTGCGATCGGGCCGGGAGTATCGGCGAGCAGAGATTTGAACTGGGATATATATTCACTGGTAAGAGTTTTGAAATAGGTCAAACTAGTGAAAAAGAGATCGAGTTCATTTTCTGCCGAGATACCTGTTTTTGCCGACTGGTCTTTTTTAATGTAATAAACCATGGCATAGCGATAGTGTTTTTCGGCGACGGGCGTGAATCCGAAACGACTGAGCAGGCGTTTAAACGAGCATTGTCCGAAATAGTTTACATGTTGTTCCATGATGGACATGTAACTGCCGGCGGTGGCGATCCAGTCGAAATTCGGGAATTCAAGGACAAGCAGAGAATCATCGTGCATAACGGAGACTATCGCCTGCATGAAATCGTCCAGCTCAACAATGTGCTCGATAACGTGACGGCACAGGACAATGTCGGCAGCGGAATGGTTGTTGGTAATATCGGCGACAGCGGTCGAGTCGAAAAAGCTGTTAAGGATATTGAGACCGTGAGAGCGGGCAACTGCCGAGCAGTTTTGGGACGGTTCGACGCCGAGGATATTTGTAAAGCCGTAATCACGAAACATGGCCATGGCGGTACCATCATTACAGCCAATTTCTATAACGAAAGCGTCAGAACACTTTTTAGGAGATAATCTGTCAACAGTGGCAATCAGCTCAGGCAGGTACGGCACGGGGCAGCCTGCGGTTTCGACATAGCTGCCAGAGTATAGCTGTTCCGGGTCAACTGGGTTCGGGATAAATACGAAACCGCAGCTGCGACAGAGAGAGAGCATGAGCGGATGGGAGGAGAAATCCTGATCTGGAGAGTCGAGATAGGTAAGCGAAAACGGCTGAATGCCGAAATCGTAAATCTCTTCAATATTATGACTTTTACATACTCTACAGTGCATATTAGAAATAACTCATTTCTGCGTTTTAGCTATTAGCATGTTTTTATAGATGTTCAGTATGTTAACAGTGCCCTGCTTCATGGTATGATGAGCAAGAGCTTTTTTGTGCATATTGTATGCTATTTCGTTACGTTTATCTTCATGGGCCAGGTAGTATTGGCAGAGCTCCAGTAGATGTTGAGGAGATTCTGCGATAATAAGTTCAGAGCCGGGAGTGAAATATTTATCGGCCGGTTCCCAGTCTTTATCAGGTGGGATCGCGGCAGTGATAATAAAGCCCTGAGCAAGAGCACATTCTACCAGACGCTGATGCATAGTGCATACATTGTTAATGTGCAGGTTTATTTTTGAGAGTGCGTAGGCGTTTCTTAGCTGTTCTTTATTGGTCAGGCCGCCGCGAGCGTATGGTTTGGTTTCTGGGCTTGTGTCCCAGTTATTGCCGTAAAGAGCAAGTGAGAAGTTCTGGCCCAATAGCGGCTTGAGGAACTCGTATCGCCAGGCGGTAGTAGCGACAGAGACGATAAACCTTATCGCCTGATTGTGCGAGAAATGTTCGGAATTGTCCATGTCGAAGTATTGGTCAAAGAACTCTTTGAGGCTGGCGGTTACCAGCTCTTCGGTGAGATGATCCGGGCCGTAGAGCATGGAACGCTGATAGAGCTCATTGAGGGTAAAGTCGAGTTTTTCTTTTACGGCTGTGGGCACTTGGGGTATCTGCATATAGGTATTGGTGCAGAATTCATTCCAGACGGTATTTACAGATCCAGCGGTATGTTTGATAAAAGATACATCGGCGGCATATTTAGCCGAACTGGCTGGAGGAGTGGTCATTGGGAATATGGCCGAATCATCAACCGGAACGGGCATAATAGATATCTGCTTTTCGCTGACGTTACGGCTCTTGAGGAAATCGGCATAGAAGCCGGTCTGACAGATGAAATGGTCGTTGGGGCCGATGAGTTTGGCAAGGTCAGGAGTTGCAACTATGGGACCGCAACGATCCTGCATGAAGCAGAAGAACGGCAGCTCCAGGGGTAAGAAATCAACTGAAGGCCGACCGTGGCTGATCATAAAGTATAAGTCAGGTTTGAAGTCGCAAACGGTACTCATCAGATACGGAACGCCGATCCTTTGGGTGTTTGAACCTTCGATAATAAAATTGGTTTCGCAGCCAAGCTCGGCGAAGCTGCGTTCGAAATCGGCAGCGCAGTGTTTGAGGTAAGTAGTCCAGAGGCAAGTCGAGACCTGAACGCGTGGTAGAATACGTCCGGCGGCAATATCGGCAAGCCTTTGCTTAAAGATAGGCCCTTGATAATATTCCATCATCTGTGCGGTTGGATCGGCGAGTTCGATGCGTTTAAGTGCCCGCTCGCAGGCTTGTTCGATGGAATTGGCTAATTCCAGCCTGATAAAAGGAACAGGATATTTATTAGTGACAAGCAGATCTTCGAGCTGTTGGAGCCGATCGGGGCCAATGAAGAATAGAATTTCATCATTACGAATATATTCGGATAAGTCGTCGAGTTCAAGGAAGCTTTTAAGTATATTTATATCGTTTTCGAGTACATAATGAGGACGGGCCATGCCGTGAAGGCCTTTGAAATTATTCTGCAGGCAGTAGATGATCTCCCGCCCGCTGTTGATACTGTCGAAGGCGATAGGATCTTTATTTTCAGTGCAATTGCTGAGATTGTCATGGATCTCAGGTTTCATAGTGAGAATAACAGAACTTCTGGTATCGAAAAAATGCATACCGGGCCAGAATTGAATGATACGGAAATCGGGATGCGTCTGGGCCTTACTTAGACTATCGGCAAGAGCTTTGTTGGATTTACGAAGAGCTTTCAGGTTGCTCATGTAATTTTTGTGGCAGATACGGGTATAGGGATTATCGCTTGGAGCGACATTGAACTGGGCATCGAACCAGAGAATATTGAACAGAGGTGGTATAGAGCTATGTTCAGCGGTTGGTATAGCCTCTCTGAGAAATTCGTACTTGGCTAGTATAGCCGGGAAATCTCTGGTGAGGGTCAGGCTGATAATATCCAGGAAAACGAGCTCAATATCGCCTATTGCTCGTCCCGAAATGTAACGGGCGAGCTCATCTTTAATCTGAGCGATCGGGTCAGGCTGTTTGAGCAAGTCTAACAGTCTGGCAGCGAGTTCAGCAAACTCGATAGTATTCCATTGTGTAGAAGAAACCGCCATAGTAAAATCCTTTTTCAGCAAAATCGATATTCCGTTATCGACTAATAGTGCCGGGCGAGATACTATTCCGCGTGCGGAACAGCTATCAGGTCATATTCGACAGAGTCTACGACCTTGACAGGGATGATCATGCCTGGAACCAGTTCTTCGGGGTCGTCAATAGCGACCCAGGTTATACTGTCAACTTCGGGGCCCTGTACCGCAGAGCGGCCGTGGAACCATTGCAGAGATGGGTCAAGCCCGACAGCTTCAATATCATCTTCGTATACGTAGTTAGTGAGCAGGCAGTCGAAGGTGGAGCCGACCATATTGGCGACCTTTTCGAAAGCTATCTCCTGCTGGATAATCATAAGTTTTTCGAGACGTTCAAACTGGAGGTCCTCGTCGATATGGCCGTCGAGAGCGGCAGCGGCGGTATCAGGTTCTGGAGAGTATGAGAACGCACCGAGCATATCGAACTTTGTTTCTTTGACGAACTCTACGAGTTCATTATATTCTTCGGCAGTTTCAGAAGGGAAGCCAACGATCATAGTCGTCCGCAGGATTAGGCCGGGGATACGTTCTCTGAGCTTTTTGATGAGCTCAACGATACGTTTTTTGTCGACCTTGCGGTTCATGAGCTTGAGAATGCGGTCGTTTATGTGCTGGAGCGGCATATCGATGTACGGTACTACCCTGTCGCATTCGGCGATGGCGTCGATGATCTCATCGGTGATGCTGTCCGGGTGGGTGTACATAATCCTGAGCCATACTATGCCGTCGAGCTTGTTTAGCTCTCTGAGCAGAGTGGCAAGTCCCCCACTGCCGGGTATATCGATACCCCAGCGAGATGTTTCCTGGCCGATAAGATTTAGCTCAACCGCCCCATCTGAGATAAGCTCACGAGCTTCGGTGAGTATCATGTCAAGCGGCTTACTGCGGAATGAGCCACGGATAGATGGGATAGTGCAATAGCTACAATGGCGGTCGCAGCCTTCGCTGATACGCAGGTATGACCAGCATTGGTCAGTGAGCCTGAGCCGCTGCAGGTCGTCGCTGATACTGCTGTATTTGGGGTTGCCGTATACAGTTGGGGTTGTAACTTTTTTATTTACAATATCTTGCAAGATAGAAGGCAGCAGGTCACGCTGGTCTAGACGGACAATAGCGTCGATGTCGCTACTGACAGAATCGAGAAGCTTTTCGCCCCATAGCTGGGCGAGGCAGCCGGCGACGATAATATGTCCTACTTTACCGGCGGCTTTGAGCTCGATGACTTCCTGAATATGGGCGATAGCCTCGTTGCGAGCGTCTTCGATGAATCCGCAAGTGTTTATGATAGTAGCGTCGGCGTAGTCGTCCGGGCCAACCAAAATGAATCCGGCGGCGGCGAGGGAACCGAGCATTTTCTCGGCGTCAACCTGATTTTTAGCACAACCGAGCGATATAAAGTTTATTTTAGGTGTTTCCATTTGGTAAATATTACATGTTTTTGGGTGAATAAGCAAGGTATATTGCTTTGTGGTAAGGGCTATCGGATTAATTTTTAATTGACGGGATGAGTGAAATGTAAGAATATTAATCCACAGATTTGTTAAGAGGGGTTCGCTACCGCGAACTGCTGATTGATTAATTAACACAGATTTAAGAGAAAGAATAATTAAGAGTATTTGTGTACTACAGAGATAGAGTAATAGAATGAGGGATTTAACTATTGGCTTATAAATGTTTATGAAATTGACTCCTGACACCGTTTTTGGGGGCAGTGGGAAAGAAAGACTCAGTGTACTAAAATGAATAAAATCTTATATGTATTATTAAATAGGAAATTTGAATATCATAAGAATATGCCAGTTGAAGAATGTTATAGATTATTAAAAGAAAAATGTAATAACAATTATTCCAATAGCAAAAGAAGTGCTCTGGCACTAATCGAAACACCATTCTTTGAAAGGGCAGATAGTGAATACTCGTTTTCGATTGGACATCGTTCAGGCGGGCGTAGATGTGAAATCATGGGGGATATTGAGGAAATTGATGGTTGTTCAATTGTGAAAATTCAGATAGAAAATGTGTTTTTAGCATGGATTCTTCTTTTTATACCTTTATCATTAATTTTGTTTTTTGTGCGTGATGGTGGAGTAGCCATAATTTTGCTATTAGGACTATTAATTTATATTGTGTGGTGGACTATTGCCAGTCTATATTTTCTTAGGTGTTTTGAAGGTATACTCGATGAATTATAATTGAGAAAGAGCGGCAGCCCCCCCCCCTATTCTGATTAATGGTAGAGTTAAATTAGATTTTTTAGCAGATGACACCGGGGGCACACAGAAGATGAGGAAGAAGAGTTTCACGCAAAGACGCAAGGTGCTTCGCACCCGCAAAGGAAGAAGAAGTTGCCAGGTTTTTTAGGATAAGAAAATTATGAGAAGAATTGTTTCTCGCAGAGCTCGCGGAGGCGCAGAGGGAAGAAGAATTTTAAGAGTTTAACGCAAGGACGCGAAGACGCAAAGGGTTGGTTGGCGATTTTGGGTTGGTTGGAGATGTAGGTATCTTATAGAGTTTGTGGGTTGGTTGGGAAGTAAGGAAGAAGACTAGAGAACCGGCTGAAGGCCGGAACTCTTGCGCGGGGAGTTGGTTGGCGAAGCTATACGGGGGCTGGGGAATTGGTAATTAGGTTGGGTTGGTGGTGAAAGTGTGGTATTATCAATAATTTAATGGACATATAGAGTTATAACTTATATAATTTCATCTCTTTGTATAATGTTCGCGAAAGTGTGTCGCGGCGAAGAGTTATCTGTGTTATTTTCAATAGAAACGATGGTAGCATGGGTGGCAGTAGTAAAAATTTATAAATAGTTATTATTCAACAGTTTAGCTAAGGTTCCAAAAGATGAGCGAGACTCCGGAAAAAACTCCTGAAGAAATTCAGTCAGAAACGGTAAATGAAAATCCAGTTGAAACCAATGTATCAGAGCCGTCAGAGGAAATTGTTCCTGAAACGCCTGATCATGTAAAGGTAATAGCAAAGGAAGACCATCCGGCATTCAAGGCGGCAAACACAGCGGAAGTTGCGGCTAAGAATGAAGTTATGTCTCCAGATGACATCAATGCAGCTTCGGTAGAAGAGGAAGTAGCGGAAGCATTGGGTGATATGTCGCTTATGGATATGGACGCCATAGTTGGTAATATGGGCGGAACATCGAATAAGAGCCAGTCGAGCTCAAGTGATGCAGATGCGATACCAGGTATACTACGCGGTCGAGTATTGAAGATCGAGTCTGATGGTTTGTTTATCTCTAATCTGGGCGGTAAGAGCGAAGGCTTTTTGCCGATAGTAGAGATCGAAGAAGGCGAGAATATCAAGGAAGGTGACCCGATCGATGTATGTATCGTTCGCCGGGACCCGAAAGACGGGCTTCTGATATTGTCACGCAGTGCAGCAACACAGCAGATCATGCTGAAGAATCTGAAGGCAGGCGATCATGTAGAAGTGACCGTTACCGGCAGTAATAAAGGCGGTCTGGAAGTAAAGATCAAAGGCGGCGTGAAGGCGTTTATGCCAATATCTCAGATCGATGTATACCGCGTAGAAGATGAAGATAAAGATAAATTTGTTGGCCAGAAGATGATCTGTGAGGTAACTCAGGCAGATCGTAACGACCGCAATATTGTGGTGAGCCATCGTAAGATAGTTGAAGCACAGCAGTCAGAAAACGCTGAGAAGCTGTGGGATGAGCTGGAACAGGGTCAGGTATATCCTGGTACCGTTCGCAGTCTGATGGATTATGGTGCATTTATTGACCTGGGCGGAGTTGACGGGCTGGTACATATCAGCGAGATCAGCTGGGCTCATATCGATAAGCCAGGCGATATGCTGGTTGTCGGTCAGCAGGTGAATGTATTTGTAAAGGAAATCAATAAGGAAAAGAAACGTTTGGCCCTGAGTCTGAAGCTGGTAAACGGCGATCCATGGTCAAGTGTTGGCGATAAGTATCCGGTAGGTATGAGGTGTCAGGCCAAGGTAGTTCGTCTGATGAACTTTGGTGCTTTTGCCGAACTGGAGCCAGGAATAGAAGGTTTGATCCCAGTAAGCGAAATGAGCTGGCTGGGTAGAGTGAACCATCCGAAAGAAGTAGTGAAAGAAGGCGATCTGGTTGATGTTGAGATCTTGAAATGTTCAACAGAGAATCGCCAGATCTCAATGAGTATAAAGGCTGTACAGGGTAATCCATGGGATGATGTGACTGAGAAGTACATTGTAGAGCAGGATTATACAGGTAAGGTTGTACGTCTGAGCGATTTTGGTGCTTTTGTAGAACTTGAGCCTGGAATTGACGGTCTGGTACATATCAGTGAGATCTCAGATAAGCATATCAAACGCCCTGGCGACGCAGTAAAAGAAGGCGAAGAAGTAAAGGTACGTGTGCTGGAAGTTGATACCGGTCGCAAACGTATCGCCCTTTCTATGCGTGCTTTGCTACAGGTAGAAGATGCCGGCGAAGCGGCTGATGTAAGTGCAGTTGAGACAGCAGCACCAGCGAAGCCGAAACGCAAGAAGAATCTCAAAGGCGGCCTAGGCTGTGTAGACGGCGGCGATAACCCGCTGGGATTGAGATTGTAAAATTAGGATTTAGTCCCGATGTATATCGGGATAGTAATTAGAATTTAGGGCCTGCACTTGTGTGCAGGCTTTTTTTATGAGTATGGTGGTTATATATATTTGTTAGAGATTTAGTGGTGTTAGAGTTCCCAGGATAGGTGTGGGAATTGGGTGTTGGGTAGCTGCCAGGTTGTGGTGCTGGTGTCGGTTGAAATACTCCATGATGCTTGCTGATAGGTTTCCAGTTGGGAAAGCTGATTTTGGGTTTTGGGTGTTATGTTAAGTGAGTTTAGAGATGACAGGCCGGGTATAGAAGAGTTGTACAGACAGCCGGTTGCAGTGGTAAAATAGCTGTTGGCGAAGACG
The DNA here is from genome assembly GCA_963667715.1 of Sedimentisphaerales bacterium. Classification (GTDB taxonomy): domain Bacteria; phylum Planctomycetota; class Phycisphaerae; order Sedimentisphaerales; family SM23-30; genus JAFGDI01. The sequence goes on from OY763926.1 coordinate 2,292,662, forward strand.
TCGGCTCTTTGAGCGTCTACTGAGCAGGAAACGAGGGTGTTTTTGATAATGCCGGAATAGCTAAGGGCAGCGATACCGCCGGCGTTATAGATTGATCTGACGGATGTTGCTGTGGCGTAGGAGTCGATAATCTGCGAACAGGCGTTCATGGCAGCGAGCCCGCCGGCTAGGTCTCTACCGCATTGTATGGATAGGCCAGAGGCGAAAGATCGGTTGATAATGGCACCGTTTGAGTTATAGCCAACTAGACCGCCAGCACCGACGTATGAAGTAACTGAGGAGTCGATAGCGAAACATTCGGTAACATATGCAGTATAGGTTCTATTAGAAGAATAGTTTGCGCCGGTCACGCCTCCGGTATAGGTTTTATTGCCGGTTACGTTGAGCTGGTATGATCCTGATCCTGAGATAGTGCCGCGGTTTATGCCAGTTATGCCGCCGGTGTATACGAGGCCGGTAACGGAAGAATTGGTAACCAGTGTGCCGGTAATAGTGCCATAGTCGTTACAGCCGCAGAGAGAACCGGTGAAGTAGCTGCCCCCTGTTACGTCAATGTTGGTAAGGGTCATATTTTCAAGAATGGCTTGATGTGCTATATTGCCAAAGAGACCTAAATAGCTGCTGGCTGTAGTGTCGTTGTGAATCTTGAGGTCGGATATTTTGCAGCCGTTACCGTCGAACGAGCCGGTGAAAGGTGTGCCGACGAAAGCAGTGTTTGTACTGGAGTTGGGGGCTATGACAGCCTGGTCGAAGTTTAGGTTTGCGAAGCTGATATCGGCCATGAGTCTGAAATTTTGGTCGTAATCTTCTGGGTGGCTGGCAAGATAAAGCATACCCGCCCTATCGTAGATAAGGAATGGGGAAATGATTGTGCCGGAGCCGCCGTAGTATGGTCGGTAGAATTCGTCGGCACCGATGTCAATAGTTCCATTAACGACACGAGAGCTGAGGTCGATATCGATCGATTCGTCAGGGTCAGAAGCGAAGTTCAGGCCGGTATCGATACAAGGTGAGTCGGCGGCGATATGGAAGTTGGTGTTAGGGACGAATTTGGGGTCGGTACTGAAACATCCGGAGCCAGGTTCGGTGTCGGAAGTAGCAAGGCAGCAATATTCGGTTAGTGCCCCACTGCAATCGATAGCGTTGTTCCATATGATGCAATTTGTGAGCTGGAGCGGGCTGCCGGAGAAAAGTACGCCGTAGCCGGAGTTATCGGTAATAGTATTGTTGCGAATATCTGAGTTAGCGGTATTGGGCGAAGAGGAGCTAAGGCCGGTAGTGTTCGCGTTGATAATGCAATTTTGTATGGTTGTATATTTCTGGCGATACAGCATAATTCCGCAATCGGCACTGTTACTGATAGTACAGTTTGTGATCGTTGGGCACGAGTAGTTCAGGCAATATATACCTGAGGCCGATGAATTTGTTATATTACAGTTGAAGATAAGCGGGTCTGACCTGTTGCAATATATGCCGTAGGAGGCGTTGCGAATGGTGAATCCTGATATTTCGGATGGCGAGCCAGAGCAAAGGACTAGAGTGATCGCATTGCTGTTATCGTCAATGTTTAATATGGTAGAAGCGACGACGGCGGGGTCGTATGGATCAGAACTGGTAAGAGTGATACATTTGTTGTAAATGATTACCGGGTGTTTGTATATGCCGGGGTAGACGGTTATGGTGTCGCCGGTACGGGCCAGGTCGACTGCTTCCTGGATAGTAACGAAGAATTGGCCGGAACGTTGATTGTAAACAGAGAAGCTGGCTTCGTCAGAGCCGATATCAATTCTGCCATCAGCGATACGGTGACAGCCGTCGGAGTCGGTTTCGTCGGGTAAAACGGTCAGTGCTTCGTCGCCGGAATTTATACATGGCGAGGTTGATAGCAGTTTATAGTTGTGAGCGAGCGAATCGATGAAGCATGGATCGGCTGTTATATTACCTTCGCCGTAGGCGTCGGTGGTATCACTGATACAGCTGTACATAGCTTTGCAGCTGGATAGATCGTTTGAGCAGTTCCAGATGATGCAACTGTTGATTTGCGGGTCGGAGCCAAAAGCAGAAATTCCGCCGATATGATTGTCTACGATGGTATTATTACGGATAATGGCAGAATCAGCGTCTTTGGTTATAATGGCGTGAGAGTTGCCGTAGATAGTGTTATCAATGATATTGGTGGCGGCTGGGTCGATCAACATGATACCGGTATCGCTGCCGCTAATGGCAGAGTTGCAGACGGTGAGCGAAGAGTGAGAGTCTGTGTAGATGCCGGCATAGTCGTTATCTTTGATATTGCAGGAGGATATGGTGCCGTGAGCGGCACTGGCGATGATGCCATTTTGGGCATTGGTAATGGTTAGGGCTTTGATGGTGTCTGGGGTGGCGGTGCTATTGAACTTAACGGCAGAGTATGCACCGTCGGCGTCGATAATGGTAGTTGCTATTATGGAATCGCTATTGGAGTCGCTACCCTGCAAGAGCAGGCCTTTGCCGGGCATAGAGATAGAGCCGAAATAATAGCCGGGCTGTACGGTGATAGAATCGAATAAAGAGGCAGAGTCGAGGGCCAGCTGGATAGAAGGGAAAAGCTGGTTGGTGCTATTGTTTTTTATCAGCTCGGGTGTGTGGAGGTTGCCGGAGCAATATAGTAGTCGATCGTCTGAAGGGACGCTGATATTAAAAGAGGCGTATGTTGTATTGTCGTCAAGAAAGAAAGCTGGGCTGGCAGACTGGTTGGCGAGGAAGTATTCGCTACCGTTTGAGCTATCGGGTGCAGTACGTGCAGTTGATATATTGCAGGAATCGAGATGGGCGATACCGTTATCAGCGGTGAGAACGCCAGCTACATCAAGAGCGTTTGAGTTGGCTGCTTCGGTTACATTTATATTTATGCTGGTATTGTTGATATATGCGGTGGCCCCCTTCTCTTTTATTCCGGTAACGGCGATATTGGACCAGCTGTCAGCTTTGGTGCTGGTTAGAGACAGGTTTATATTTGTGTTTGATATTTGTATATGGTCGGTTATAGAGCCGGAATGGATAATGCCGTTAAGCGAGGGAGTACAGCTAGAGGCGGAGTATGTGCCGGAAGATGTAATGGATACATTATCGATAATACCAGATGAATTTGAGGCGTTGAAGGCCGTTGGATATTCGTAGTTTGAACTGTACTGGCCAGCGTCCAGGTTGGTATTGGTAATAGAGAAATCACAGCTGTATAGTTGGAGTGTGCAGGTGAAAAGCGAACTGATCGAGGAGTTGTTAACGGTTAGGGAGTCTCGGGCGGTAACGGCGGTATGCCTTGAAACTATATTACAGTTGTCAATGATGCCGAGGCTGGTGAATTCGATGGAGTTCTGAACGTAGCCAAGAGAGGAGCCTTCGGGTCGCTGGTTGGAGATAGTAAGGTTGTATATCATATTGTCGCCGAGCGCGTAAATGCCGGCGTAGATGATCTGGACGGGGAACGAGCTATGTTCGTACTGGCTCCAATGTTGGATAACAACATTGGCGGGATCGGAGGCCATGCCGATAAGGTCACAGCAGGCAGGCAGATCGTATGAGTTAGGGTAGTGGCTGTTGATCTGTTCGAGGTAAATGCCCTCGTAGATTTTAATACAGCCGTAAATACCATCGCCAAGAGGCGGAGAGTTATAAGAGTTCATTGCGGCGATCGCGGAGTTAATAGAAGTGAAGTTTGTGTCTGGGTTGAAATTTTCATAATCGGTGGGCATGCCGACAGTAAGGGCATATTGGTACTGCCTTTGAGCCAAGGCGGGTAACGATATGAGCAGTATCAGACAAATAATATTTTTAGCAAATCTTCCAGACATACTTCTTCTCCTCCTTGTAACGGAAATCCTTCAATAACATAACAAAAGCAATGTTAATATGCGAAAGATAGTGTATATGGTTAAAATATACTATGCAAATAATCAGCTAGTCAAAAATAAAAAAGCAGTCACAAGCAAAAGTGCTGATGTATAGATTGACTAATCAGTACAACTAAAAAAGGAGGAGAAAAGACCGGTACAGGCATTACAGACAGCAGAGTTAGATCTGTAACTCTATAGGCAATCTAAAAATTCATTCTGGGCTACAAACGGTCTTGATTTCGCCTCAAAAGCAATTTTCAGAGGTTACCTATATTAGTACAAATGATACAACGATATCGATATAAACGTAGTGAAATAACAAAATCAGTACGAAATAAGTCGCAACTCTCTAATTCTCATCCTTGGTGTATAAGATACATTTTGAGCAATCGACAGGAGACACTGTCGAAGAATAGAGAGTATAGCGGAGATGGGTAGTCTGTCAAGGTGTTTTTTGGGAGGGTAAAAGACTATTTGGTCGTAATTGGTTAGTTTGTTTTGTCTATGATAGATGAGATGTTGATTTTGTCGCCTTTTTTCAGGTCGATGCGGGCGGCGGTACCAAGTGGAAGTTCGATGACGTATTGTGCTGGGCCAGAGCTGCGGTAATATTGGGAGCGGCCGGAACGAGGGTATAGCATGCGTTCGACATTAAGTACTCTGAAGTTTCGGTCGAGGAATATGCCGTCGAGGTCGATATTGCAGTTGTTCATGTGGAAAGTGAGTGCCTGGGGATAATCGAAGATGAAAAGCATTCCTTCATTTCGCCCTAGCTTGCTGCGGTACATAAGGCCCATAACGCGGTCCTGCTCATTGTCGGCAACTTCGAGTTTGAAGGGAACGTTGGAGATGTTAATAGTTGCCGTTTTAAGGTTTTTGACAGCAGAATCGTCGTCGGAATTGTTCTTACAGCCAGAGATCATTAGAGAAGCAAGAGTGAGAGAGAGCGTAGTGATTAATGTAAATCTGCACATATGATAATCCTGAAAATAGAGTCCAGAGTAATAATGTAGCGAGAAAAAGCAAAAAGCCACTGCAACTATTTAGATTACAGTGGCTTATGAAAAATGGGCAGTATTGGACTCGAACCAACGACCTTCTGGATGTCGACCAGACGCTCTAGCCAACTGAGCTAACCGCCCTGCTTTCAAGATGTTATATAATAATGATTTTAGTGCTGAGTACAAGTGTTTTTTTGAAAAACTGATTACTTATTTCGGGGGAGATTGTGGGGATATTTTTTTGACGGGATAAACCGCCCGGATACGGGCTGGATTTTGGAGCCAGCTCCGGTGTATCGGAGACAGATTGGGTGGGGATTTGACAATTTGTGAATGGTTGTCGTTCTCGAATTGCGTGGGAATTCATACTTTAGATTATCGAGGCAACCCTCTACTGGGAGGAGTTAATTATTAGAAAAATTATGGTGGTCAAGTTGTAATATAAGTTATTTAATAAGAGAATTAAGAGGTTTAACGCAAAGGCGCGAAGTCGCAAAGAGTTGGTTGGAGATGGTGGCATTGAGAAGATTTTTTACCACAGAGGGCTTAGGGTGGTCGAGCCGCAACCAAAAGTAATAAGAAACAAGAAATAAGAAATAAGCTCCGGTTTCTCGCTATGCTCGAGGCTAATTTATTTAAGAGTTCGTATGTTTGCGGTATGGTTATTGATCTCTATTGCTAAATGAGTTACAGATGTTACAAGAAATAATCGAACATAAAAAACAATGTTTTGGGAGATAGTAGTACAGAGAAGAAGATTTTTGCGTAAAGACGCCAGGTGCTTGGCACCTGCAAAGGAAGAAGAAGAAAAGTGGCTAGGATGCGAGGATTTATAGGATAAGAAAGTTATGAGAAGATTGTTTCTCGCAGAGGCGCAGAGGGAAAAAAGTTAATAGAAGAGTTTTACGCTAAGGAGTAAAGAGTTGGTTGGAGGTGTAGGTATTTATGGAGTTTGTAGGTGGTTGGAAAGTAAGGAAGACGACTTAAGAATCCCGACGTGTATCGGGAAACTCTTGCAAAAAAGTAGTTTACTGTAAGATTATCATGTTTAGCTTATAATTGAGTTTAGGGTGTTACGCCAGTTTTGGTAGGCTGATTGGACGGCTTGCTGGTTGAGTGTGTTGGGGTGGATCTCGGTTAGTTTAGTTAGTGAGCAGAAGGCATCGTGGCGAGATGTATATAGGTTTGCTCCGAGAGCGGCAGCTCGAGCAGCGCCTTGTGAGCCGTCGGTGTCGTATAGTTCGATAGTGGCGCCGGTAAGAGCAGCGAAGGTATTGGCGAAAATTGGACTGAGGAACATATTCGCCCTGCCTGCTTTGATGGTGTTGGCGGAAATGTTCATGGTACGCATAATGTCGAGTCCGTAGTTTAGAGCGAAAACGATACCTTCCTGGCCGGCACGTAGTATATGGGCGAGGTTGTGGGTGTTTAGTTCGAGATTATGGAGGGAGGCGGCGATATTGTTATTGGCGAGAGTGCGTTCAGAGCCGTTGCCGTAAGGTAGGAAGGTGAGCCCATCGGAGCCGATAGGAGCAGAATCGGCGAGCGAGTTCATTTCGGAATAGCTCATCGAGGGAGTGAGTGTGTTACGCAGCCAGCTATTGAGACGGCCGGTGCCGTTGACGCAAAGTAGAACGCCGTTTCTGGTAGTGCCTGGTGTATTATTAACGTGCAGGAAAACATTCACCCGCGAGTGAGGGTCGGCGAGGTTGGAGTCGCTGATACCGTAGATAACGCCACTAGTGCCGGCGGTGGCTGCGATCTCGCCGGGTTCTAATACGTTTAATGACATGGCGTTGTTGGGCTGGTCGCCGGCACGATAGGTTACGGGAGTGTTGGGAGCGAGCCCAAGGACACTTGCAGCTTCTGTGGTGAGTTTTCCCTGATGGCCGAAGGTTGGAACGATCTCAGGGATAAGGTCAGCAGAGAAATCGAAGAAATCCATAAGGAAGCCAGCGGGAGCAGCGTTTGGGAAGTCCCAGAGTGTCATTTCAGATAGGCCAGACTGGGTAGTTGCGGGCAGTCCGGTCATTTTCATAGCGAGCCAATCGCCGGGGAGCATAATGTATTTGATCCGGTCGAAGTTATGCGGTTCGTTCTCGATAAGCCATCTAAGCTTGCTGGCGGTGAAGTTTCCGGGGTAGTTTAGTAGATGTTGCAGGCAGTGGTTGTGGCCGAGTGAGTCAGCGGCAATATTACCGATCTCAACAGCTCGACTATCACACCATATGATAGATGGCCTGATAGTTTGCAGGTCTTTGTCAACGCAGACGAGGCCGTGCATTTGATAGGATATGCCGATAGCCTTGATCTCAGCGGGCGATACCTGAGTGGAATTGAGCAGCTGGTGAGTGGCTAGTATGAGGTTTTGCCACCATAGCTCAGGTGATTGCTGGGCCCAAGATGGGCATGGTGAATCAATCGGCATTTCGGCGGCAGGTGCGAAGGCAGAGGCAACAACCTGGCCAGTGTCGACGTTGAGCAGAGATGCTTTTATTGATGATGTACCTGAGTCGTAACCTAGTGTATACATAGAGAACCAGTGATTAGAAGTTAGGATTTAGGATTTAGGGGTTAGAACGGCGTTGTAGGCTGGCTTGGGCTGGTAGTTACGGTCGAAGAGGAGCGGGTAATCAGTACGCCCGCGGACAGGGAAGTTGTTTAGCCAGGAGTTGCCGTCGTGCAGGCCCCAGAAGGTGACACGGGTTATCTTGTCGGAATGTATGTTAAATAGGGCAAATAGTTCGACATAGCGATTGGCCAGCTTTTGCTGGATATCAGCTGGTAGTGAGTTGGGATATGGGTTGAGCTCTTTTTGGTATTGGTGGTTTCTGGATATGTCGGCGCCGGTTGCATGCCAGGCACCAGGCAGGACGGTTATGTCAAGTTCGGTGATCATAACTTTTAGACCGAGATCAGAATAGGCGAGTATGCTATCTTCTATTTCACGTAGAGAAGGATAGCCGAGGCCCCAATGGCCCTGCATGCCGATACCGTCGATATGAACACCTTTGGCTTGCAGGTCTTTGACTAGTCTGATAGCAGCGTCGCGATGATCTTTTTTCCACATGTCGTAATCGTTATAATATAGTTCGGCTTCGGGGTCGGCCTGATGAGCGAACTGGAATGCTTTTGCGATGTAGTCATCACCGATAATATTGAGCCAATGTGATTTGCGGAGTGTGCCGTCGGGTTCGATGGCTTCGTTAACGACGTCCCAGGCATCAACACGGCCTTTGTAGCGACCAGCGACAGTGAATATGTGGTCTTTCATTCGAGCGAGTAGTGTGTTGCGGTCGAGTGGGTTGCCATTGTCGTCTTTGAAGACCCAGTCTGGAGTCTGGCTGTGCCAGATGAGGTTATGGCCCAGTATAAACATATTGTTATCCCGGCCGAACTTTACGAAGTTGTCAGCGGTAGTGAAATTATATTTATTGGGCTGCGGGTGAATACTCCCCCATTTCATTGCGTTTTCTGCGGTGATAGCGTTGAATTGAGACTTGATCAGGTCTGACTCGGTGGGGTTAGGTTGGTTGATCTGATTGTAGTTTAGAGCGGTACCGATATAGTAATTGTTCTTAAAGTAGTCTTTTAAGACTGGTTTGGCGGAATAGGCGGCCGGGATACGGATAATTGATATTGAATGCGGTGGGGTTTGGAAGTTAAAACTGCTTGATACCTTTATCGGTTTTGTAGTTGGAGTGATAATTGGCAGCTGGGCAAACTTGTTTTCGCCCATTTTATCGCCGGTTAGAATAGTAACGCTTGCGGTTTTGGTTGAGATAGCACCGAAGTCGGTAAGGTCGATATTGGTATTGAGAGGTGTATCTGATTTGCATACCAGCTTTATGATGATATCGCCGGTAGTACTATCGATAACGGTTGAAGCGGCAATATCGGGGGTTGGTTTGATCTGTGGCAGAGCTTCTTTCACTATGAGCTGGTTATCCAGATAGCATTCGACAGAGTCGGAGGAGACATTGATCCTGATATTGTACCAGCGGTCGGTTTCGATGGTGCCGGGGATGTTGGGGCCGAAGGTTGTGCCAGAGCCTTCCTGGCAAGCCTGGAGAGCGTGGGTACGGTTGCCCCAGCCGCCAAGGTTTATTCTGGTATAGCATTCTGCGTTTATGGCGTTGAAGCCGATAAGGAACCCTTCAGAGCCGGAAAGCTTTCTGGCCTTGAGGGTGAGGGTATATGGCTGGTCGCCAGGGAACGGGAGATATGCAAGAGCGGGAGTCTGGTTTGAATATTGGGCGAAGCTATCGGAGCCCTTTTGCCATTGGCCACTGAGGGTCTGGAAGTTGGAAGAGCTGGTATTGAAAGAATCGCTGACTATGGCCTTACCATTGCGAACGACTTTAACATCGTCAAACTCTGCCTGAGTGTTCCAGGTGCCGAGAATTATACCGTTGGAGGTGGGAGTATCTGCAGTAGTGAGCTTTTTGTTTTCTATGACGCTGGTTGGCAGGTATTTATCGCCGGAGTTGCAACTGAAGAGCTGCTGGGCGTAGTAATTCGTGGAACGAGAGATGCGGGTATTATCGAAGTATATCATATCCGGACGCCATTGAGTGCGGTTGAGCCTGGAGAGTAAAGGCGCGTAGGAAGAGAGTTTGACAATGTCGCCGTTACGTTCGAGAGTGGTCATATACGCGGCTTCAGCGAGAGCTGAGCGGAGGGTATTGGCCCGGTTATTATCATGAGCGGCATATTCGCCGAGGTATATTGTTGGGCCGGTACGTGGGTAGGCGTCAAATCGTTCGAGATTGCTCCAGAACCAGGATGGCGAGCAATAGCCATGTTCATCTACCATTTGCACATTTTCCTGACGAGCGAACTTCCAGCCTTCGTCATAGTCGCGACCCTGGGTGAATGGGCCGGTAGTACCTATGACGATTATCTCAGGGTGTTTGGCGGTAACGACATCATTGATCATTTTGAACCTTGTTTTAAAGGTTTCGGTAATCTCATCTTCGTTGCCAATACCGAGATATTCGAGGTTGAATGGTTCAGGGTGGCCGGCGGCGGCACGCTTGGCACCCCAGGTAGAGGTTTCCGGGCCGTTAGCGTATTCGATAAGATCGAGAATTTCCTGGATATAATCATCCATTTCATTCATGGGTATGCCCTGCTGGCCTCTGGGGACAAGGTTGAGATAATGTCCGGAATTTTGACAGCAGACACCTGCGGGAACAACTGGGAGCGGTTTAGCACCGATATCTTCACAGAACTGGAAATATTCGAAATAGCCCAGCCCAAGAGTCTGGTGATATCGCCAGATATTTCTTTGTGCTTTTCGCGTCTCAACTGGCCCGATAGTGTCTTTCCAGCGGTACATATTGTCAAGGCCATCGCCATGGGCAAGGCAGCCGCCGGGGAAGCGAACGAATTTAGGTTCAAGTTCGGCAATAGCCTGAGCGAGGTCGGCTCTAAGGCCGTTTGGACGCTGTTTGAAGGTGTTTTGCGGGAATAAGGATACCATATCAATAGCGATCTGTCCTTTGCCTATAATGGTAACTTTGAGTTTAGCATTTGGGTAGGTTTGTTTGGCGGTAATTACAGCGTTGAGTTTTGACCACTGTGGAGTAATATTAGTAACAGAAGTTGATCCGATAGAGTTACCGTTTGAGTTTATGATATTTATGTTAAGGCCGCTGATAGTGCCGTAGATGGAGCGTGCGAAAATGGAGAAGTCGTATCGTTCGCCGGCGATGACGGGTATGCCATCGAAGCCATCGTTTATTATGCTGTTATTATCAGAAGGTGAGTTAATAGTCACAACTGCGTAATGCGGGTTGTTTTCATTGAGCGGTTGAGTAGATTCAATTGCGATAGAAGCAGATGATGGAGTCTCGGAGGTCAGTTTCCAATATGAAAGCGAGTTCCAGTCTTTATTATCGCCTCGAGAATATTCGAAGGAACGGTTCTGGACGAGTTCGGCATAGAGCCCGCCGTCAGCGGCATAGTTTATATCTTCGAAGAATATGCCGTAGAGGTCAGGCGAGATAGGCATAGGAGAGTTATTAACCTTTAGCTCGACATCTACCGGCTGGGCAGAAAGTAAAGCAGAAGTAAAGCATGAAATCAGTGTCGCCAGAAGGGTCGTACAAATAGACTTTTGCATGAATCACGATCTCCACAGTTTTGAATGTGTTATAATATAGCTCAAACCGACGATCAGTCAGTTTAGGTAATTTGATTATTAGGATTATACCGTCCAGGGTGAATTATATGAATGTTTAAATGCGTCTATTATTAACCACTATGCGCATATTTTAGGTAATAATGCTAAATTGTTGTATTAGATTGATATATAGAGGAGTGAGGATATGATTTTTAATGGAGGAAATGAGTGAAAAACGCTAAAAACTGCACAAAAGTACAAGGAAATTGGCAGAATGTCTCTTGTTTTAGGCTAAGAAGTGATAATGTGGTTTTTTCTTGACTTGAAAATGGCAAATTTGGTAGTATCAGTGTAGAGAAAAATGTAACTACTTAGATAGTTGCGAATTGTGTTAAAAACATTCCATAAGAAAATCAGACGAGAAAACGGCGCCCTGCCGTTGGAGTCTGGAGTAAACGAATCAAATCAATATATAGTAGAGTAGGATCGGGTAAGCCGTTTGAGACCTGATCAGGCAGCCACTATGGAAAGTGAAGGAATATGAGAGAAAAACTGCGTAAAGGAATCATTTCGTTATTATTTATTATGGTATTTGGTGCGGCAGCTGAAGGCGATGTGCTGACGGGTTATGACTTTGAGCATTGGGGCACTGAGACTATTAATCAGATAAAAGATGATTTCAGCAGTAGTGCGGGATTGTATGCTACAGAGCCAGGCTGGACGAATTTTGATACAGTATGGCCACAGGGAGTAATGCTGGGAGCTAATATTGCGGCGGCCCATCTTGACCCATCATTGATCTCTACCGCAACAAGGCAAGCTGATTCGATCCGTACATATTATTATTGCTATCGAAATGGTATATGGGGCTATGATGCGGTAAATCTTAACTGTAATGACAGATACTATGATGATAATGCGTGGCTGGCACTTGATTTTATAGCATTGTATGAACTGACGGGTACGGTTAAGTATCTGGATTGGGCAAAGGATACACTGGTATTTTGTATGAGTGGCGAAAATGGGCCGGGAGACAGCCCAGAAGGCGGCATACGCTGGAAAGAGACGAATACATCAGGTGTTTCAATATGTGCTTCTTCCCCTACTATATTGGCGAATCTGAGAATGTACCAGACGACAGGTATAGAGTCATATTTTGTTGATGGGCTGCGGGTATATGAATGGTTAAGAGATGAATCGGGGCTGAAAACAGATAACTGGCTGTATCATGAACCGAGTCAGGGAGTATTGGGTTATCTGACGGGTGTAATGACTCAGGCGGCGATCGCTTTATATGAGATAACCGGCGATGAGGGGTATAAGCAGGAAGCGTACTGGATGGCACAGGGAATGGAGGATGTGTTTATTAATCCGGCGAACAGTGCTTTGAATCAGCATGGTAAATGGGGTGGCCACGACATGACAGATGCTTTTGTTGAGCTGTATAAGCTTGACGGCAACAGGCACTGGCTGAATGTGGCGGCGGGTTATTTGGAATATATATACATTTATTGTCTGGAGCCGGTGAGCGGGCTATACCCGGAAGTATGGAACGATACGAGCGGTGATTATAGTAGAGGAATGATCGATGCGGCGTCGGTTGCGAAGTCGTATCTGAGAATGGGTTCTGTTGGTGATACGAAGATAATAACACAGTTTAGCCATTTCCAGAAGCATATGGTCGGCAGATGGAAGCTTGACGAGACGAGCGGGACAGTTGCGGCTGATTCGAGCGGGTATGGCAATAATGGTACATTAAGCGGCTCTGGGCTAAGTTTTGATACTAGTTCGGTTACCGCCCCACTTGGTGGTGGATTGTATTTTGACGGTACAGATGATCATATTGATGTGCCGGATGGGTTTGGTAACTTTAAGGGTGGAATGACGGTTGCGTTGTGGGCAAATCCATCGAGTAATGTAAACTGGGCGAGATTTATCGATTTTGGAAATGGTGAATATAACAATAATATTGTGATGGCACGTAGAGGTACGACGAATAATTTAGTATTTGAAGGTTACGACCGGACAAATAGCGGTGGTCAGGTTCAGGCTGTTGGAGCGATAGAGCTGAATAAATGGCAGCATTTTACGGCGACGCTGGATATTGATGGCCATGTGGTATTGTATAAGAATGGAGAAGCGATAGCGAGCGGGACAACGGCGGTGCCGTCGAATATTGAGCGAGTGAATAATTATATTGGCCGGAGTAACTGGAGCGGTGACAAGTATTATCGCGGTAGTATGGACGATATACGAATATATAACTATGCGTTGAGTGCGGATGATGTGGCAGCGATATATCAGGACGGCGGTCAGGCAGAGAATCCGGAGCCGGTTGATGGTAACGAGCTTGTAAGCGAGATATGTGAACTAAGCTGGATGGCTGGATCGCGAGCGGTGAGTCATAATGTGTATATAGGTACAGATGCGGAAGCGGTAGCGAATGCGACAATAGGTTCGGCTGAGTATATGGGCAACCAGAGTGGTATGAGTTATGTGCCGGAGCTGGAAGCTGAGAGTACCTATTATTGGCGAGTTGATGAGGTTAATGAGAGCGGAACAGTGCTGAAAGGCAGGCTGTGGAGCTTTACGACGACGAGATCGGTTGAGGCGGGACTATTAACGCATCTGACGATGGATAGCGGTTATGTGAGCGGTAAGACGGTAGTTGACAGTTCGCAGTGTCCGTATTATAGCGGGACAATGTATGGGCCGGTAGTGAGCAGTGAAGCTATATCGGGTGAAGCGTTCAGGTTTGACGGGGCAAATGATTATATCGATCTGGCGGATGGGTTGGCGGACTTTTCCGGGGGGATGACGGTGTCGCTATGGGCCAAGCCAGAAGGTACGCCAAACTGGGCACGCTTTTTGGATATGGGTAATGGAGCAGCTAATAATAATATACTGTTTGCGAGGAACGGAACCAGTACGAATCTGTCATTTTCAATTTATGATGGGTCGAGCAATGGGACGGTAACGGCGAATGGTGCTATTGTAGCGAATCAATGGCAGATGTTTACTGCGACGGTGACACCGAGCGGTTATGTGCGGTTGTATAAGAACGGCGGTCTGGTGGCACGTGGATTTACTAAGAAGCCGCCGGTAATTAGCAGAGCTAAGAATTATATAGGTAAGAGTAACTGGTCAGATGCGTACTATAAGGGTCTGATGGACGATTATGGTATCTGGAACCGTATGTTGAGTGCGGATGAGGTTAGAAATCTGTATAACCGCGGGCAGGCGAAGCTGAGTCTGGCGGAAAGTGGTGACCCGATGGAGCCGGTATTGCATTGGCAGTTTAACGAAGGCGGCGGAAGTGTTGTGACTGATGTGTCAGGGCATGGTAATGATGGTGCCATGGTTGACATGGACGAAAGCGGCCGGGTTTATGGAAAGCAATGCGGTGGTTTGGAGTTTGACGGCGTAGATGATTATGTGGAGGCTTATGGCTTTACCGGGATAACAGGTGAAGCGAGCAGGACGTGTTGTTTGTGGGTTAAGACTGATGTGCCGTCATATTGTATGTTGAGCTGGGGAGCGAGAAGTGCTGGTAATCAATGGCTGCTGGTGTTGAACGGCGATGGAACGCTGAGGGTAGGTGCTAACGGTGGATATGTCAGTGGTAGTACTAACCTGGCTGATGATGAATGGCATCATGTGGCGGTGGTTTTGGAGAATGACGGCAGCGTTGATATTAGCGAAACAGATGTGTATATTGACGGGAAGTTGGAGAATTTGAGTACTGTGGCGGCGCTGGCGGTGAATACGCTAGTTGAATCGAATATGAAGAGCGGAGTCAATCAGCCGTATTCAGTATTTACTAAAGGTAAGCTGGATGAGGTGAAGATATATAGCCGGGCTTTGAGCTATAGTGAGATAGTCAGTATATATAATAGCGAGCTGCTGAGTGCTGATCTGGTTGAAGATGGTATGGTTGATATGGCAGATTTTGCGGTATTGGCCGGAGAATGGCTGAGGGCAGATGGCAGCGGCGATATGAACTGTGACGGCATAGCAGGTGTTGAAGATTTGCAGATATTTGCTGATGAATGGCTGGATGGTAAATAAGGCTTTCGTGGCTGTTGCTTTGTGTAGTATTATATGCCTGCATGTGAGTTTTGCTTATGTGCAGGCTTTTTTTTATTGACGGGATTACGGCCCGGGTACGGGCTGGATTTTGGAGCCAGCTCCGGTTTTTCGGAGACAGATCGAGTTGGCGGATGTGGAGTTTGAGGCGGGTAATTCGTTCTCGTGGTAACGGGGGAAATATTGCATAAGAAGATTTTCTCGCAAGGAACGCCAGGTGCTTTGCAACCGCAAAGGGAAGAATTTTGGGCGTATGGGACTCAGGGAGATGTAAAGAATATATGTGGCGTGTGGGGATGGGTTTTACCGCCCTACTTGCTAGATGTAGTCTGATTGTTTGGGTGGGAATATTTAGAGTGTGTAAACGTCTGTGTTAAAATGGTTTATGGGAATGACTCCTGACACCTTTTTTTAAGTGGTTTGAGGCGCAAGGTATTGCGTCTCTACATGATTAACAGACATGCTGATGGGAGAATGAGTTTTTTTGTGTTCTGGTGTTGACTATTTTGGCTTATGGTGCATATTATTTATGGATAATTATTGTATGTTGTTTCGTATTAATTGATTTATAAGGCAGGAGATTTGTATGAGTTATTTTGTTAGAAAGAAGTGTGTACTAATTTTGGGATGTGTTTTGGCTTTACTTTCTCAGGTGCAGGCAACGGTTATTAGCGAGCCGTTAGGTCTATTGCCGGGGGATCAGTACAGGCTGGTGTTTGTGACTGCGGGATTAAAAAATGCGCAATCTACAAGTATTGCTGATTACAATACTTTTGTTACTGAGCAGGCTATGGTCAGTGAAGAGCTTAATGGGTTGAATGTAAGCTGGTATGCAATTGCCAGTACGGCTGATATTGACGCTATAGATAACACGTCAACAGCAACGTCTGTGAGTGATATATCGATTTATAATCTGGCAGGGGAGGCTGTTGCTGGAGATTATATGGGGCTATGGAGCGGAACGCTCGGCCATGCAATAGGTTATGACCAGTATGGTAACGCCCTTTCTGGTGCGGTATTCACTGGTACAGCAGCTGATGGGCTTGGTTTAGCTGATAGGCAACTTGGAGCAGTTGGATATAGAGTGCAGATGGGCAATAGCGGTAATACTACGGCTAGCTGGGTAACACTCGACTGGAGCGGGTCGCTAAATGAACTTCATTATTATGCAATATCTGATGTAATTACGGTTCCAGATGTGCCGGAGCCAGGCAGTATGACGTTGTTTGGGATAATGGGAATGGTATGTTTGAGGCGGAAAAAGTAGTGTACATTTATTGAAGAATGGGCTGAGGGGATGAGACAAGGCATGGGTTGTCTATATATATGAGATCGGGGTTTTGTTGGAGGTTTGAGACGCAAGATCTTGCGTCTCTACATAAAGAAAAAAAGGTATCAGTCCGGGGTCGTTGGAGCTGATACCTGTTGGTTGGTTGAGGAATTTGGGGGTTATTAATTACTGTTCGAAGAGAGGTTTGGTTCTCTTTAGCAGTTGGGTTGGGTCGGAGCCAAGAGATTTGTTTGGTTCTGGTCCCATCTGGAGTTCGAGGGTTCCGCCTGCGGTTATTTCTTCGTGGGTGATCCATACTCTGTCGAGCGGTTTGCGGTTAAGTTTGATCGACTGGATATAGATGTTGTCCGGGCTGTTGTTAATAGCTTTAACGATGAAAGTTGAGCCGGAGGCGTAATTCTGGTCGAGATTGAAAGTGATCTCATCGAAGACTGGGCTGGTGATGATGTAGGTATTATCACCTGGGCAGACTGGATGTATTCCGCTGGCGGCGAGAATATACCATGCAGACATCTGGCCGACATCTTCATTGCCGCAGAGGCCCTGTACGCCGATATCGTATGCATTTTTACAGACGGTGCGAGACCATTTCTGAGTGAGCCATGGTTTGCCGATATAAGGGAACATGAATGCTACCTGATGGACAGGTTCGTTAGGATGATTATAATAATCGTTCCATGTGAACTTATCTGGTGCCTTTTCAAAGAATGCTGTGAGTTCCTGCAGGAAGAAATCTTCGCCGAGGGTCTCGATCAAGCCTTCGATATCCTGCGGTACGAACCAGCCCTGCTGGAATGGGTTACTTTCGATACAGCCCTGTCCGTGGACGGTTTTGCCCTGCCAGTTTGTCCATGTGCCGTCAGCTTTGCGAGCGTGGAACCATTGGACGGCGGGATCGTAGATGTTTTTATAAGCTTTGGAACGCTGATAGTATTTGACAGCGTCGGTATAGTTGCCAAGCAGATCAGCGAAACGCCCGGTACACCAATCGGTATAGGCGTATTCCAGAGTGCGGGATATATCGTCAGGGATGTAGCCAAGCGGGAAATTGCTGAATTTATCGACTGAGTTGCGACAATATTCATAAGCTTTTTGATAGTTGTAGTCGCGGATACCTTTGGCGTAAGCGTCGAGAACGACAGGTACGGCAGGATTACCGATCATACAGCCGGAGAAGGAGTTCATAATTTCCCAGCGAGGATAGTATTTATTACCGCTGAGCTGAGCGAGCTGGATGAGCGAGTTGACTTCGTCGTTAACAAGCTGTGGGTTGATAATGGTCTGAAGCGGGAACTGGCTGCGGAAAACGTCCCAGCCGCTGAATATCGTGCGATATTGGAACTTATCAGAAGAATGTACTTTATTGTCAGCGGCGAGATATTTGCCGTCAACGTCAGAGACGCTACGCGGGTCGATCATGGTGTGGTACATTGAGGTATAGAAAACCGTTTTGTCGGTGTCGGTACCGCCCTTGACGGTGATACGAGAGACGGCATCGTTCCACATATCAGCGGTGTTAGCGGCTACAGCGTCGAAGTTCCAATCGGTGATCTCGGCGTTGAGGTTCTTTTTGGCCCCTGCTATACTGACAAATGAGATACCGCTCTTGAGTAGTACCTGCTGATTGGCGGTAGTAGGGAACTCGAGATAGAAGCCGAGATGTTTACCCTGTTTTTCTTTGCAAGAAGGTATAACTTTGGCGTTGGCAACAGCATCGCGGTAGTGATCGGCAACAATATCTTCATTTTTGCGAGACCAGCTATCAGGGATATCAGCAGACCAGACGCCGAAGTCTTTTACCGGCTGACTGAACTGGCAATAGAAATAAACTGTATAGCCGACCTTACCGAGGCCGTTACCCCAGCCACCACCGTCAGGAGAGCATTTCATCCAACCTTCGATAGTGTGATCGTCAACAAGTTTGACGTATTGGAGGTCAGATGAGCCGCCGATACGACGAGCGAGGTCGATCTGGATACGAGAAGTGTCGGATTCGGGGTAGGTGAACCGCAGAATACCGGCATGAGGAGAGGCAGTCATTTCCGCTTTGATATTGTAGTCGTCGAGATTGACGGAATAATAGCCGGCGGTAGCAACTTCGGTTGAGTTGCTGAACCGACTGCGATAACCAGCATCAGGGTTTTCTTCTTTGCCGCAAGCGGTTTTGAGTGGGCCGGTAGTAGGCATAACAAGGAAATTACCGAAATCACCGTTCCAGCCGATACCGCTCATATGGATAAAACTGAAACCTTCGATAGTTTTGAAATGGCAGGAGTATCCGGGACCATTATCGCCACCGGTGATGGTGTCGGGACTGAGCTGAACAAGGCCAAATGGCGTGGCGGCACCAGGGAAGGTTTTGCCGAGTCCGTGGAGTACGCCGGCATCTTCAACAGAGGTTGATGTGCCGATAACGGGGCTGATATAATCTACGGGCTGTTTGTCGATGGTGCAGCCGGAGATAGAGTATAGGCCGGCAGCGGAAAGAGCTGACAATACCAGGCGATTAAGTAATTTTCCAGTTGATGCTTTTATGTTCATAATGGCTCCCAAAAAGAGATTAACGTGAAATCGAGTCAGGCGATACAACTTGCACTATTTGATCAGAAGTGTATTGACTCCGAATTTGGTCATATTGAATGTAATTTTCCAGTTATTATCTGAAACGAGTTCAGGCGATATTTTTTGTATGGTTGAGCCGTCTAGATTGACGAGATTGACGGCTGTAGGTTTCTGATGCAGGATAACTGAAGCCTGGGTAGGCTCTGGTGAGGCATTATACAGCCTGATAGTGCTGGAGTCGGGACTTGCGATAGAGGAGACCAGCTGTATGTATGGCTGGCTTATCTCTAGTAATGAGCAAGAGTTCGCAATTGGGGTTTTGTCAGCATAGCTGGCGATTAGCGGCTCGTTCCATAATCTGCTCTGGTATTCGAGGTTGGCGGTGTGCCAATTGCCCTCGTGGACGAGTAAGGCGTATTTGATATGGGTTGGGCCGTCGACTTTATAGTTCATACCCCATAGGCCGCGACCGATATACTGAACGGTAAGACCTAGTGGCAGGTCACGGGTGTTTATGTAACTGGTGGTATGGTCAGAGAACAAGGCAACTCCCATACGCCCTGCTTTGTCTGCCAAATCCACCCAGTTAAGGATGACGTTATGCTTGATGTTGTCCCAGCCGTCGTATAATGTGTTTTTCAGCTCGCTTTTGCAGACATCGAACGGTGCGTTTTTGTAAATATCGGTGAAACGAGTGACGATCGGGAAACGAACGTGGAGCTTGTATTTGTCGTTATAGAAGGCTTTTTTAGGGTCTTCTTTGACGAAGTTTTTATACTGGGAATACGCACCTATACCGATCTTTTTATTCCAGTTGATATCGAGTTCGAAATCGATACGCGGGTTGTTCTGGAAGAAAGTGATATGTTGAGTGTATGGAATACCATCGAAGGCAGAGTCGACTTTTAGCTTCACAAAGAGCGGGCCATGTTCAGTAACGGATACCTGAGCAGGAGAATCAGCGGTGTTGACGAATTTTTCCTGTTCGTACAGATATCCTTCCATAGAGTTGAGGGCCTGGCCGGGTTTGATAAGCTGAATATTATTTCTGACAAGGCTGGTTAGAGCTCCACCGCGAGATGGGTCTATTACCGCATTATAGTAGTTGGTAGTGATAACGAGCTTGTTATCGGCTAGAGTACGGACGGCGATAGGCTGGGTGGAAGTAGACTTTTTAGATAATTTGAAAGTAGAGTAGCCGTACGCCGGGGTATTTGCTGTGAAAGCGATGGTCTTGCTGTCGGATAGCGGTTGAGAAATAACAGGTGTACCAGACAGGTCGGTTATGGTGTAATCATTTGGGTTTAGATTGGCCGGTAAGGTGACCTGGGTAAGAGAGCTGCGTTTTTGGCCGAGGGTATTAAAGGCTATAATGCCGGTATCGGCTGAATTTGTACCGGTTGGGATCGAGTGAAGGGCTTTGGCAATGGTCTGGTCAGCGATCTTGTTGGATGCTGTAGTCCATTCGGTTACGTTAGTGGCCCAATTTCCGCCGGGACGACCGTTGTATGGGACTATCCAGCAGTCATGGTGCTGAGATAGCATAAGGGTACGCCACGCCTCATAGAACTGGTCTGAAGGGTATTTGAAGTTATGGAAAGCAGACGAGAAGGCTGCAACCTTTTCGGCCATAACCAGATGGTTTTCGGTGTAACGCACTTCCTGGGCAAGTTTCTGAAGTATCTGAGAGCCCCATACGAGACCTGGCTTGACATCTTCGATAGAGAAATGCCAATCGTCAGGTTTGACCTTATCGGAGATCATGTCAATATATTGAGTCCAGCTTACGTAATGGCTGGGTTTATAGTAGTCTTTTATGACGCTACCGAGCCATGGGCCACCCTTCCATCCTGCGTCCTGGAAGCACATTCCGACAGGGTATTTTATGCCGTCGTCGAAGCAAGATTTGATAAATTCTTTGGAATTGTCCCATGATGCGGTTTGCCAGGTAGAGCCTTCTTCCAGTTCTTCGCAGGCGTATCTAGGTACAGTTGGTATAGATGAGCCGTCGGAGGAAATCCAGTTGACAAGATCCTTACCGAAGGGAGAGGTATATCCTCCCCAGCAGGTGTCGGGGT
Organism: Sedimentisphaerales bacterium; assembly: GCA_963667715.1. GTDB lineage: Bacteria > Planctomycetota > Phycisphaerae > Sedimentisphaerales > SM23-30 > JAFGDI01. The sequence continues at coordinate 2,313,682 of OY763926.1, forward strand.
TACGTAATACGGCGTATTTATAGCCGAAGGAGCAGAGCAGCTGCGGCAGGCAGCTAGTAAAGCATGGTTCCTCGCAAGAGTAGGTTTTAAACGTCGCTTGCGGGAAGTGCTGTTTGACTTTGTCTATGCCGTAGGCGAAGTGTCTGATGATACTTTCACCGGAGATATTGAAGCAATACGGCTGGGCATAGGCTGGGTTAACAAACTCGATACGATGATCATTGAGAGTGTCGGCGAAGTACTTTTGTAGTCTGTGGTACTTTTGCGGGTCTTTTTCCTTAACGACATCCCAGGTTTCCGGTTCGATCTCAAGGTTAACCATCCATTCGGGGTTAGCGGTGAGCTTATCGACGAGGAACCCGGTTTGCCACATAGGATAATGGCCGTAAATGCCGCCATGATACCCATCGGCAAAATAAGCATCTTGCCCATGGGTATTTATGGTGGCAGAAAGGACTAAAAACGAACAAAAAACAATTATAGACTTTAATTTCATGCTGCTAAGGTATCCTAACTATTTAACGGAAGTTTCGGAACAATATTGTTTGATGATAACTTTGGCCTTGTCACCGTTAAGTAAGGCCGGGTCATATTCCATAGTGATCTTTTTAGATTCGCCCGGTAAGAGCGAGAAGTAATTGTCATTCATGAAGACCGGCAATACCTGCTCGCCAGTGCGAGCGTTGACAAGCATAACTCTGAGTGCAAATGCTATATTTGGAGCATTGCGAGGAGCGGAGATATCGGCAGTAGTAACTTTACGGTCACCGATAGAGCTTGTACTGGTCTTTAGGCTTAGTTTGACCTCTTTGAGCTGGTCAAGAGCTGTGTAGTCGAGGTACTCATTGCCACGCCAGTAGAAATTGTCGGAGATGAGACGGCCCTGCTTGTCGGTAAGTGCCAGCTTAATGAAGTGGACATTTGAAAGCGGGTTAGCCTCTTCTACGCTACGGTCCTTATTGAAGACTTTTAGTTCCCAGAGAGAATAGCCCCACATGGTGGCTCTCTTAGTGCCGAGCATACGCACGAAACGAGCGTTGATAGTATCGAACTCGATCTTATCTCTGCCGCCGTCGGCGTTATCGGTTGAGTAAATATCCTGCCAATCAGTAGCGTTATTTGATACTTGCAGTTTGTAGGCAGCGGCGTAGGCGTCTTCCCATTCGAGCTGTATTTCGTTGAAAGGCTGAATTTCGCCGAGGTCAACGTATATCCACTGTGGGTCAGAGTAGTCGCTACCCCAGCGGGAGCCGGCACCGCCGTCTGTGGCATCGGCAGGAGTGCCGACATCCATAGAAGATGATGCGAAGGCCGGCTTTTTGAAGGCCAGGTTATCTTTTTCTTCAAAACGCATAGTGAAGCATGTTGCGGTATTGTTAGCTGGGACGTCGAGCGATACGGCGTTTTCAAAGCCAGGAACCTTTGAGCCGTCGAGATTGTAAACGGCGGCAGTTGCGGTAACGTCAGTGAGCGGATCGATAGTGGCGTTAACGATACGGATATCGTTAGATGCCGGATTCCAGTGGATATTAACAGGTTCACAACCTTTTTTTGCACCCCAAAAGGCACCGGTAAGATCGTAATAGTAGTCGTAAGTCTGCCAAACAAATGATGGGTAAGCACTCTGGCTCATCCAGATCATGATACCTGAGGCATCGTCCCAGAGCTTATCGCCCCACCCTTCGTACATACCTTTATTGGTTTCGATATTTAGCAGCTGAGCTTTTTTGCAGAAATCTTCGATATCGGTAGGTTCGCCGTAACGGTCGGTGATAGACTTTGAATAGCGGTCTGGGCCAGCATTACCGGCATTTGGTCCGAAGAAATGCTTATTCCACATTTCATCCTGCGGCCACCAGTTTTCTTTCGGCATGAACTTTATGAAGCTTTCAAAGTTTGTGAATACGGCAGTACCGATCTCAGTTCTGAGGCCCCAGCCGGTTTCACCGCCAAAACCGAGTGGTGGGCTGGCGAAATACTGTTTAGGTTCGAGATTGACCCATATACCGCTGCCGGTGAGAGCGTCAGAATGGGAATTTGCATGGTAGCGGCGGTCATTGCCATCGTACACTTTGACATCTTCGGTGAGCCATTCGTTTAGCGGAGGCAGCGGGTAGCCTTCGTTATCGCCACACCATACTGCGATACAGGCGTAGTTACGGAGGCGTTTGATCTTTTCAACTGCATTTTTATTAAATGCAAACACATCACGTGGTAGGTTCTTGTGCGAGTTTAGCCAGAAGTCGTCCCATACCAAGATACCGTATTTATCGCAATACTGGTAGAATTCTTCGTCTGTAGTGGAGCCGATCCAGTTACGGATGATGTTATAGTTCATTTCCTTGTGCAGACGGATCTTGGTATCGTATTCTTCACCGCGACAGCGAAGCATATATTCCGACATGCCCCAGTTACCGCCCTTTAGGAATATTCTATGGCCATTAACGGAGACGTGCAGGACGTTGCCCTCGGTATCGTAGCTGTATTGACGTATACCAAAGGAGATATCACGGCTGTCGGAGACTTTATCGTCGGCAGAGAAGGTAAGACGGCAGTTATAGAGTGGCTGATCGCCGTAGCCGTTAGGCCACCATAGCTTAGCGTTTTTGATAGATAGCTTTGACTCGTTGCCAGGTTCAAATTTTATAACGCTGAAATGGTTGGCACCAACGTTAACTTTTCTGGAAAATTTGATATTGCCTGGGGTGATAATACCGGTAAGTGTGCCGGAGACTTCGGTATCAGTGGTGTTTTGCAGCTCTACTTCGACAGAGATATCTGCGGTAGAGTCTGATATTTTCTGAGTGCGAATCCATGGATCAACGAGCTGAACGGAGCCGGTTGAGCTAAGGTATACATCGTCGGTAATACCATTGAGCAGGCCGGGGACATATGGCATCCAGTCCCAGCCAGCACTGGAAATATAGGTTGGACTAGCGTAATTTGGTACAGGTTCGCCGGGGTAGAAAACTTTCACGGCGAGTGTGTTGCTAGCGTTTATATTTATAATGTCAGTGATATTGAATTTACCGCGTTCGTAGAATCCGTCGAGTTTGCCGACGTATGAGCCGTTGACGAAAACTTCAGCTTTGCGGTTAACACCTTCAAAGTTCAGCCAGGTTAGATTTGAGAAATTTGCGGGAACTTTGAAACTGGTGCGATACCAGAATGTTTTATTATACTTGGTTTTATCGACATTGTGGATATTGTCGCCGTAGTTTGGGTTCTTTTCGAGGCCCTGGTCTACGTAAGAGCCAAAAACTGTGCCGGGAACGGTGGCAGTGACCCATTTTCTGTCGTTAAAACGGGCGTCAAAAATCTTCTGGTAATTGTCTAAACTGTCTGCGGGACAGACTTTCCAGGTGACATCTGAACTATTAAGTGAAGTTCTGAGTTCCTGAGCGTGTAGAAAACTGGTTAGAAATGCGGTTAATAATACAAATAATGCTGTTTTCCTCTTCATATTCGGCTTCCTTGATTGAAATAATCTCTGGTCTACCAGTGGTTTAAAAATGGATTACTGGTAAAAAATAAGCGGTTTTTAGTGAATACAATTTGGTTTGTTAGCAATGTGAAGATTATATACTAACGGTATGTGTTTATGCAACAATAATTTCTGTATTTCGGGTTAATTTATAGTGAGAGATTATTTTTGACGGGGAATTTTTTTACCATGAAGTACATGAAGAGCATGAAGGTTGAGCCGCAACCAATAATTTAATGTAAGAGCATTAAGATTTTAACGCAAAGTCGCGAAGTCGCAAAGATTTGGTTGGCGATTTTGGGTTGGTTGGAGATGTTGGCATTTAGACGGATTTTTTGCCACAAGGGTCGCAGAGGAACGCAGGGAATATATGTGGTGTGTGGAAAGGGCTTGACCGCCCTACTTGCTGGATTGTATGATTGTATTGGTAGAATTATTAGGGTGTATAACTATCTGTGTTAACATGACTTATAGGAATGACTCCTGACACCTTTTATTTAGCCCCAGCGATGTATAGCTGTATGATGTTTATTTTTTTTGTAAAATAAAATTCTTTAACACACTTTTTATATTCACATTATCAAAATACAATTCTTCACCATCACCAAATGTAAATAAGCATATATGCCTTCCTGAAACATGCTGTTCACTACAAATCAATATTAAATCTGACTTTCCAAAGTTCTCGGGAGCATAAAAAACAATATTCTCAAGAAATCTAGAATTATCGCCAAAATCAGAGATCGTTTTTGGCAAATCAACACCTTCTTCGATATTAATATCAATTTGTTTCGTTATAAGATAATGTTGTATTGACAAAACAGATCCAGTCTTTTTTCTTAAACCAGAAACTAGCAACACGGTAATCATGCAAAGTAACAATAGTATCACAAATATTATTAATACTTTAATTTTATTTCTATTGCCCATTTAGATAATCTTTCTAATCAGTATCATAAACCCAATCCCTATCACTACTCACACCTAGAACATTTACCTTTCCTTTACACGAACCTGATTTCACTGCTGGTCCTTTGCCAAAATAATTCCCTAAATTCCATGGGTCTAAATTGGCATCTGAACAATCACTATCGTTACACGCATGAAATAAACCAGCATAGGTATGAGCATACTTATCCCCCCAAACATTTAACTGCCAAAGTCCACGCTTAGTTTTCCAACAACTCGTATTTGTAGTCAAATGCAAATCATCAACACTATCAGCATATTCATCGCATTTAATATACTCATCTTTCCTTGACTTTACATAGTCCTTAACCCCTCGGCGATAACTATCTAATAATTTTCTAGCTTCTCTTTTACATTGTGAGACACTCATACAACCAGCGCATGGGCAAGCATGCTGTTCACATATTTTATCAAGTTTTGCAAGATCTTTATCTTTACGTGTACGTGCGTTATAATCACCAAGATTATAAGGAGAAGTTGGATCACCTTCAACAAGACCATAGATATCAACTAAAAAAACCGGGGAACTCCCAACATACTGATAAATATTAACACCATCTTTATACTGTCCCACCGGACTGAAGCCATTCATATACCCTTCTGGCACCACTCCCAATGGGTCATTACTCAAAAACCTTCCCATATCCGGCGAATACCAGCGGTTTTTGTAATAATTCAAGGTTAAGCCGTAAGTGCTTGTTGGGGCATTGTAATCCAGAAGGTCGTAGCGTTGTCCGGTGAAGCCGACGTTGGTATAGTTGGTTTCGGTTTTCGGGGTATAGTCGGCGTTGAAGCTATGGCGTTTGCCGTAGGCATCAAATTCGTAACGTTCTACGATATCTCCGGCTGACCAGTACGATCCGTTATTGTAATCTGAGATTATCGCTGCCGGGCTGTTTAAGTGATCATGCACGAAGTATAATGAGCCATTGTTATTTCTCTGATGCTGTAATACTACTTCATATAAATGATTACCATAAGCATAATCACGTTCAAGGTTGATCAAACCAGCTCCAATTACTTCGGTCAGAAGTTGCCAGCCATTATAGTTATAATCATACTTCAAGCCGGGATTGCCGTTATTGTAAAGAACCTTCCTAACCCGCCGTCCGAGAGCATCGTAGACGTACTCAACTACCTGGGTTACGCCATTATTCTTATAAACTGCTATCAGGTGGTTCTCGTGGTCCCATTTATAGCTGTAGCCTCGGTTATCCTCTATTAAATTGCCAGCGGCATCATAAGCCAGAGCCGTGCCGTCAATGCTATTATACTGGTTATTTGCATCATTTACAGAATAATTTTGCGGCAACGTGCCGCCGCGAGATGTAGATGTAAGCCTGTTTCCAAGCTCGTCGTAATCGAAGCTTTCGGTATCTGCTGAATTACTGAAATATTCCACATTTGTCAGCCGGTTGAGGCTGTCGTAGCCGTAAGTATTGGCGGGAGAGGCACTTCGATGGGCAAATGTCTGGCTGGTTAATTTGCACTGATTTAAGAAGAGGAATAATTAAGAAATTTTCACGCAAAGACGAGAGGTGCTTCGCATCCGTAAAGGGAGAAGAATAGTGGCTAGGATGTTAGGATTTATAGGATAAGAAGATGATGATTAAGATAGTGAATTAAGGTTATTGATCTGCAAAGTTCGTGTGTTTTTGGCGACAATGTAACATGTGATTATTTAGTAAGTTACATCGAATGTAAAAAATAATGACACATATAAAACAAGAAGTTGATGGATAGTAGTATGAAGGTTGAGGAGGATTGCAGAAGAAGAGTTATTTTCAACAGACTCTTGCTGGCTGGTTAATTTGGACAGATTTAAGAAGAAGAAATATGAAGGTATCTCGCAAAGGTGGAAGGTATTTTGCACCCGCAAAGGAAGGTGATAAATATAGGCTAGGATGTTAGGATTTTTAGGATAAGAAAAGTAGGAGATGGAATTGTTTCTCGTAGAAGCAAGGAATAGGTTAGCGGATGTGATATTCTGGGTTGGATGGAAATTAAGGAAGAAGACTTAAGAATCCCGACGTGTATCGGGAAACTCTTGCGAAGAAAACTGGCACGGACGAACACTGACAGGCACAGAGCGGAGGTTGGGTGGCTTTGGTGGAGTAGGTGTGAGACGCAAAATCTTGCGTCTCTACGGTTGGTGGGGATGGATGGAGGTTTGATACGCAAGGTCTTGCGTCTCTACGGGGAAGGTTGGTTGGTGGTGATTGTTTTTGTTGAATGCGATGATTCAGGGTGGGGTTTGATGCTATTCTTTCCAGTATAGGATACGGTATTTGGTGGCGGGCGAGTCGGAGTTTTCAGTTGTATTGGGGTGTGGGTTTCTTTCTATTACAGCTTCAACAGATGCCTGACGGCCGGTAAGTTTGCAGGTTCCTTGTGAATGGATAGTGAAGATGTTACTGCGTACAGTTAGCTTATTGACCAGGTCGGTGAAGACGTTGTATGGTATGACGGCGGAGCCGAAGATCTCGGCTGGGGTCTGATAGCCGGCGGGCAGTTGGTTGCGTCGGTCGATGATCTTTTCTGCGATTGTCTGGTCTATGCCGGGGAGGCTAGCAAGAACGGCCAAGCCGGCGGTATTGATATTTATAAGTCCGGGTAATATATCCTGATCGGTAACAGTAAGATGGTCAAAAAGCACTCTAACGATCTGCGGAGATGGCGGGGTTGGCACAATCTGCTGGTTGGATTGAGTGGTGGTTTTTGATTGATTGGGGACGAGTGCAAGTAAGTCAGCTTCAGCGATCATTGGTAGGTTGAAGATCTCAGCGCTAAGGTCGGGAGTAAAAAGGTCGGCGACAGAGTCGAAAGGTCTACTGTCGACTATCCATAGTACGTTCGCCTGGGTAAGTCCGGGCAAGGCAAGAAGCTGGGCTGCGGTGGCGTTATTGATATTGACACGAGCTGAGCCCTGAGCATCTTCATTTTTATCAGAAGAGTAAATGGTAGAATAGTGGAAAATGCCTTTTTGGAGTTTATTGTCAGCATTGTCGGGCGGGAAACTGAGCGGGCCGTCATTTTCGTTCCAGTCCAGAATGCCGTTGAGGTTGGTATCTTCGCCGCAACAGTCTTCAATAGAGAGTTCAAATTTAGCGATAAGGTCACGAAGAGAGAGTCCGGCAGCATCATGGATGGCATTACCATTATTGTCAGTTTCGGAGAAATAGTCTGTGATAGGAGAAATTTTTTCCTCAGAGAGCAGTTCAGTAGCGGATGATAAGTCTGAGCTGGCTGTGGTGGTAAGGTTTATCTTAGAAGCTTCGTCAGATATGCCGTAGATGAGGTTATCGCTGTCGGAATCGAGCTTATAAATAGAGAAAACGACGCCTGGAGTTAGTTGGTGGTCATGGAAAAGAGAATCGTTACTGAACCATGAATCGGAAGCGGAGTCAATTTCGGGGCTGTCGGCGAGTAATTGGGCGATAGCAAACTCAACCCCGGCACGAGCCGCCCAGCGAGCGCGCGTCTGTCCAGCGGAAGCGGTAGAGATGCTCAAATTCATACTGCCGGAATGGACCAGCTGCATAACGGTAATGGTGAGCATCATGAGCAGCCAAATGCACATAATAAGTACAAGTGCCCTGCTGTGTCGAGTTTTAGTTGTTATCAGATTTATTTTGTTCATTTGTCTTTAAGATACAAGGGTAAACAGGTATTTGTCTAACGATCAGAGAGCTATCCTGTGCCCAGAGGGTTGTGCCCAGGTCGAGAGTGACGCGTACCATAACGGGGACAGAGTCAGTAGAAATGGCGGAACGGAGCCACGAAGCCCCATCGTATATCTCGAATTTGAGAGATTTTACAGGGTCAGAGAGTAAAAAGACTTTTCCTCCTTTATTTGATGTCTGGTCAGAGCCAAGAGGTGCAACTCTGCGAGCTAAGGAGTCTTTATAATCACCATATCGTGTGAGTCCGTATTCAATTTCGGCGACAGAAGCAGGGATATCAGCAGATATAGGGTCAGTTACACGTAAGAACGTGATGCGATCTGCGGGCAACTGTTCGGAGCCGTTGATAAGGATATTTATGACAGGAGAGTTTGAATCGCTGGCAGAATAGGTATTAGCCAGGTCGCGAGCGAGCGAATCCATAAAAAAGGTGGCCTGACTGAATACAGTGTCGAATTTTTCGACAGCAGAGCGATTTCTGGTGAGCCCTCTAATAGCCGCCGCAGCTGAGAGTACAACGAGAACAGTCAGGATGATCGCGAGTAAAAGCTCAAGTACAGAAAAAGCTTTTGGAGTATTTATATGTTTTTTATTGAATAAAATCATAAATTGGTATTTGATCAAGGTCAATGATACATCAGAGTAGATAAAGTAAATTCTTTATCGGCAAGGAGCCCAGGTCTATTAATAGTTATGTTGACATTAACCAGGCCGGGCAGGTCGGTTGGTTTGATTTCAGCTTTCCAGGTGGTATTAGCCAGGCGATCGTTGAAATCGCCAGTAAGGACAGTTGTTTTTTCGGGTAGAGAGGGAAGTTTAACCTTTACCTGTGCTAATGTTTCATCTGCGAGCCGGTAGCATATGCCAGACTTGAACAGGTCGGCATGAGCGAATACCGCCCTATTGGCCATGGAGAAGACAGTAACAAGTCCGGCAGCCAAAAGAACTGCGGCAAGTAAGACTTCAATAATTGTGAAAGCTTTTTTATAATGCATTATATATATAGGGAACCTCTAAAAATTCATTCTGGGCAGCAAACGGTCTTGATTTTTCCTGAGCTGCGTCATGGTGAACCGTGAATATTCACCAATATACCCGGTTCATCGTTCCTTGTCAGTAAAAATCAATACTCGTTTTCGCCTCAAAAGCAATTTTCAGAGGTACCCTATAGTAACAAGTCTTGTTATCTCTAATGTAATAATTAAAATCTCAAGCAAGGATGCTTGAGCTACCTATTTAAATATGTCATCTGAGACGAGGTCGGTATTGTCCAGATTGATAACGTTAATAAAATCACCGGAAACCAGGTTTGGAGTAAGAGAGTATAATGGTGAGACGAGATATTCAAAGGTGTTCTCACCCGCTGTGAAAGTAATAACAGCATAGTCACCTGTGCCGTCGGGCTTGAAAATAATCCTGGAGCTAGTGGTGGTGGTAATACCATTAAGTGAAATATTGTCGATAGATATATCGCCCGCGAGAGATATTTTGTTGGCGGCCAGAGAAAACAAGTCATTGGCAGAACTGTTTTGCTGGTTATTGATCTGTAGTTCGATAGTACCGCTGTCGGGGTCAATATTGAGATAGGCGGGAATGTTAAACTCAGAGCTGGCGTATCTGGCTTTGTCGATGGTTTGGTCTAATTCATTGACGAGAGCACCGACAGCAGTCTGTCTAAGGAAATTAAAAAGAGAAATAGAGGACGGCACAGCCACCAGAGCGATAAGGGTAATCGCCAGAAGCAGTTCAAGTATAGTAAAAGCCTTATTTTTAGCGTAAAAATGGTTCATGTCATAATCCTCTGAGATAGAGCAGTTTACTAATAAAAATGATAAAGGTCGAGCTTAAAATGATAAAAAAACAGCAGCGATATCGCAAAGAGGATATTTTGATATAAAATAATGGTGTTTGCTTTTTTTGTTGACATAAGTAGTTATGTAAACATATAATTTAACTAGATATAGTGGTTAAAAGAATTGGATTGAGTGTTGTGTTGTATTCTGGAAATTAAAAGTAATCAAATAGTAGACATAATATATGAAATGCCCATTTTGCAAACAAGATGATGACCGTGTGGTAGATTCACGATCTGGTGAGAATGGTCAGATAATTCGTCGTCGTCGCGAGTGTTTGAATTGTAACAGAAGATTTACAACTTATGAACGAGTTGAAGAGATCATCAAGCTTACAGTAGTCAAAAAAGATGGAAGTCGAGTCCCTTATAATCGCAGTCGAATCGAAGAAGGCATACGGAAATCATGTTATAAGCGTCCTGTATCTGAAGATGATATTTCAATGGCAGCTGAGGCAGTAGAAGATGATCTTCTACACTTGAATACAGTAGAAGTAACGTCAACGGAAATAGGTCGAGTTACGATGAAGAAGCTCAAGAAGCTGGATAAGGTGGCATATATAAGATTTGCGAGTGTATACCAGGAATTTGAACAGGTAGGTCAGTTTATCCAGGAAATTAACGAAGTAATGCAGCCCGATGGAGAGTAATTTTGTCACTTTCTGTTAAAAAAATTGATGGTCAGCAAGAACCGTATATTCATACGCGAGTTATGGCAACGATATCGGCAGCGATAAGCGATGTTGGCTGTTATGATGAACAGACAGTAAACGCACTAGCTGATGCGGTACGTATGTACATAGAGGACTGTCGGGACGAGAATACTCATTCAGCAGTGGTTGCTTCAGATGAGATATATGCGATGGTCCTGGCAACACTAGAGCAGACCGGGTTGGTGCGAGCGGCGGCGGCGTTGAAACACCATCGGGTAACGCGTCAGATAAAGAGGTCACGCCAGATGATCTTGCACTGTTTGAAGGACCATTTACCAGCAGAAGATAAAGATGAGATGCTAAAGTCATGTTGTGTTAATCGTAAAGATTATTTCATCTGTAATGAAGATAGCTGCCCTTGCTTTTCATTAGAGCCGTGGAATAAATCTCGCTTGGCGAGCAGTCTGAAAGAGACGTATAATATGAACGCACCAGCTGCAAGAGCTTTGTCTGGCAGTATAGAAGCTAAGATCTTTAATCTTGATATGAGCGTGGTGCGAAGCGAGTTGATATACCAGTTAATATTAAATGAGTTTTATTTTATACGTAAATTTGATTCATTTTTTGAGAACTGTCAGAAACATGGCAAGACAGCATTAGAAAGTACAGAAGATCCAATCGAGATCCAAGAAGTTAAGAGTAAGTCAACTAATAATAACTATCATTCCTTTCAAGACTAACAATACGGCAGTATTATGAAGATTACCCCCCTTCTGTTCGTTTTTGGCCTGATTTTAATCATATCAGGTGATTTATATTCCCAGGAAAAAAAGCTGAGTATATTCAGGAACCAAGGCAACCTGGCCGGCTATATTGACGGCGCAATAGCAGGTAAACCTAAGCTTGCGTGGCGAAAGCAGCTTCCTGCGGCAGTATCAGCGGTACCAGTTGCAGCTGGTAGTAGAATACTTGTATGCTGTACAGATGAAAAAGTATATTGTCTGGAGAAGGCTAAAGGTGATGTATTGTGGGAATATGAACTGGGGTCGGAATCTCAGGCACCGGTAACAGTGTACAATGATACTGTGATCGTGTGTACTACTGATAGTGAAGTTATGTCACTTGGGCTGGCGGATGGTAAGCTGAACTGGTCAAAGAAAATTGGCGGTAAGGTAGCAGGTGCGGCCAATATATATGCCGGTAAAACTGGAGTACAGATAATTACGGGATGTTATGATCATATGCTGTATAGCTTTGACCTTGAAAATGGTGAAATATTATGGCAGGCGGAGGCGGATAATTATATTAACAGCAGCGTGTCGATACAGGGAGATATTGGTTCGGTAGGCAGCTGTGACGGGTATTTATATGTGGTCGATCTGGCAGATGGAAAGGTTGTCGGGAAATTTGATAGCGGAGCGTATATTCCAGGCTGGCCGGTGAATGATGGCGTGAGCTGTTATTTTGGCAATTATACAGGCGAGTTTTATTCGGTAAATATAAAATCCTGTCAAAAAGAATGGGGATTTACTGCTGAAGATGAAAATATTATGAAGGGACCGGCTTGCAGCGGAGGTGAGGTAGTATTTGTTGACGAAAGTGGTAAGTTGTATTGTCTGAATAAAGTAGATGGTAAGGAGAAATGGGTCTTTAAGGTAGATAATAAGACATTGACTTCGCCGGTGATAAAAGGTAAGAGTGTTTTTTGCTGTTCTGAGAATGGGTGGGTCTATAAGCTGGGGCTTGACGATGGAAAGGTGGAGTGGAAATATTTGATCGGTGAGTCGATGACGCTGGGTGTGTATATGAGTGATGATGGGTTATTGCTACCGGATGATAGCGGGCGGGTTTATAGTTTTTCTTTTTGATCCACTGATTTGCTGAAAGGGGTTTGCTACCGCAAACTGCTGATTGATTAATTAACTTAGGGCGGTCGAGCCGCAACCAATAATTTAATGTAAGAGAATTAAGATTTTAACGCAAAGACGCGAAGTCGCTAAGAGTTGGTTGGCGATGTAGGTATTTTATGGAGATTGTAATTTTATTGGAAAGTAAGGAAGAAGACTAAAGAACCGGCTGAAGGCCGGAACTCTTGCGAGGAGATTTGGTTGGCGATTTGGGGTTGGTTGGTTATAATGGGGTGTTTTGTAGAATAGATAGAGATGAGAGCTTAATCATCAGGCTTTTTAGTTATAGGAAATGAACAGGATACTATGATGGAACAGTATAAACAGGACTTTATTGAGTTTTTAGTGGGTTGCGGGGTATTGACATTTGGTGATTTTACAACCAAAAGCGGTCGCAAGACCCCATATTTTGTTAATACCGGTAATTATAAGACCGGCAGCCAGCTGGGTAAGCTGGGTGGATTTTATGCTAAGGCAATAATGGACCAGTACGGGAGCGATTTTGATAATCTTTATGGGCCGGCGTATAAAGGAATACCACTGTCGGTGACAACAGGTATTGCGTTGGCGAATGAGTTCGATAAGGATGTTACAATCACGTATAACCGTAAAGAAGCGAAAGATCATGGCGAAGGCGGATCATTGATCGGTTATAAGTATAGCGGCAGTGAAAAGGTCGTGATAATAGAAGATGTGATCACTGCGGGTACCAGTATCCGCGAGACAATGGGACTACTGGAAGAATATAATAAGCCGGCGGTTAAAGCTACGATCGTATCAGTTGACAGAATGGAGAGAGGTACTACCGATCTGACAGCGATCGATCAGGCTAAGGCAGATTATGGGATCGAGGTATTTTCAATTGTTAATGTTCGTGAGGTGATGGAATATCTGCATAATCGCGAAGTAAACGGTAAGGTCTATATAGATGACGACATTAAGACCAGGATGGAAGCTTATCTGGCGGAGTATGGAGCGAAGTAAGGTTGGTTGGAGATTGGTGGCCTTTTTACTTATAGGTAAGTTGATTGAAGCTTGTGTAGGTAGTAAGGTTGAAACCTAGAATTCAGGATTTAGAATTTAGAAATTAGCTGAATTGACGTATTGGTCAGTTTGAGTAGCTAAAAGATAAGAATAAAAACTGCTAACGATTACAGATGGTGCGCTTGGGGCGATTGATTGGCCTGGGTGTGAACAAAGAAGAATACAGGAGAACGTTATGAAAATTAAGGTGACATTGCTGTTATTTTTTGCTGTAGTGGCAGTTATGTGTGTACCAGCGACGGCTGACGAGAAGATGAGTAAGCTGGTGCTGAAAGATCCGATCTTAACAACGGTCGATCTAGATAGTATAGTCTATTTACCTAAAGACTATGGCAAAGATCCGGAGAAGAAATGGCCACTAGTATTGTTTTTGCATGGTGCTGGCGAACGTGGCGAAGATGTGAACCGGGTAGAAGCTCATGGCCTGCCGAAACTGGCGGCCCAGGGACAGGAGTTTGAGTTTATAATAATTGCACCGCAATGTCCGACGGGTAAATTCTGGCCGTGTATGTGTGATTCGCTTATGGCGATATTGAAGCATGCAGAGAAGAATTACGCGGTAGATAGCAGCCGTGTGTATCTGACGGGGCTGAGCATGGGCGGATATGGCAGCTGGGCACTTGCGAGTACATATCCAGAGCATTTTGCAGCGGTAATCCCGATCTGTGGCGGTGGTATCCCCTACCTGGCACCTCAGTTTAAGAATTTGCCGGTATGGGCTTTTCACGGCGAACTGGATAATGTTGTGCCAGTGAATAATAGTAAGATGATGGTTGACGCTATCAATAATGCCGGTGGGAACGCAAAACTGACTATATATCCGGATAAATGGCATGATAGCTGGACAGTTACTTACGATAACCCAGAGGTATATAGGTGGATGCTGGAGCAGGTATTGGCTTCAGATGAGTAATAGAGATCAAGAATAGTTATAAATAGTTGAAAATCAAGGCCTGGCAGTACAATATGGATACTGTCGGGCTTTTTTTGTACAGCAATGTGTAATTTAATGCAACCTAAAAATTCATTCCGGGCTACAAACGGTCTTGATTTTTCCTGAGCTGTGTCACAAAGAATCGTGAACCCCGATGTATATCGGGGCCAATATGCCCGGTTCTTCGTTCCTTGTCAGTAAAAATCAATCCTCGTTTTCGCCTCAAAAGCAATTTTCAGGTTACCTTAAGATTTTTTTTTATTTTTAAGGGTAAATAAATTGGATAAGATGCGATTAAGCAGTGTAAGCAACGTAATTATAAGCTTTTATATGAACAGGCAAAAAAAACGCGTACTGAATATATGTAGTTGTAATTAAGAAGCTTATGTCAATATGTCGGTTATGTTTATTATATATGGTGCATAATTCGATATATAGAAATAGATAGTCAGGCGAGAATTTATATCATATGAAAGATAGAAAATTGATAACAGCTGACTAAATAACGGTTTATAGCGATAATATATCTGATAATACTTATTCGATAGGGCTAACTTGGAAAACGATAAACGAAAAGACAATTTTATGAGTCTATTCCTGATGAATCAGAAAAGGATCTATTCATTTATCCTGATGTGTATACCAAACAGGACAGATGCTGACGACCTTCTGCAGGAGACGGCAACCTGGATGTGGCTGAACTTCCACAAATATGAGGAAGGTACGAGCTTTGGCGCCTGGGGAGTGAGTGTAGCAAGATATAAGATCCTGAACTTTTGCCGGACGACAAAGAATAAGAAGCTGGTATTTGATGAAGATATTATAGAGCTGATCGATGAGCAGTCGGCAAAAGCGGTAGAGAAAGTAGATATACGAGTAGATGCGTTAAGGAAGTGTCTTAGCCGGATACCGGAGAAAGACCGCTGGATAATAGCGCTGCATTATGAGAAATCATATACTATTCAGAAGATATCACAATTAATAGAGCGTCCGGCAAGCGGGCTATATAAGAAAATGGCAAAGCTGCATGATCTTTTACTGCACTGCACAAGACGCACTATTGCGATGGAGTCGATAGATGACTGATAAGAGTAGAATAGAAATACTGGTATTGAAAAAGCTCAATAACGATTGCAGCGACGAAGAATTTCAGGAGCTAAAGGATATATTGCGTAGCGATCCTGAAGCAGTTGAGTTTTATGTTGAGCTGGTATCGCTGTGCGCTGGAATGTTAAAGTCAGATGTTACCAATAGCGGGCAACCTCATTTATACGGACTAGCACAGGATAAGCTCGCAGATGTACTGTCAATGTTGGCGAATAATGAGCAGGCGGCAGAATCGATAGAGATAATGAAGCCGGAAGGCGATCTGGAATGTTGTTTTGACATATGTCAAGAGCCTGAGGTGGTTCCGTTCAGTAAGAAGATATCGAAGCTGCATACGGTGGTATCATTTGTAGCAGCGTGTTTGCTGATGACAATATCGTTCTTTATAATGTTCCCGCCGAAACAGCCGGAGCAGGTAGCGACAATAACAGGCAATGTTGCGGCAGTTTGGAATGATGGCAACAATTATAATAAAGGCAAGCGTTTATATGCTACATCACGGTTGAAGCTGGAAGAGGGATTTGCCCAGATAACATTTGACAATAATGCAGAGATAGTAGTACAGTCCCCTGCCGAGCTGCGAATAGAGAATGAAAATCAGATGTTTTTGTATAATGGTAAAATAACGGCTATTGTACCAGAGAGTGCGAGAGGATTTGTAGTTCGTACGGTTGGAGCAAGTATTGTAGACTACGGTACCGAATTTGGCGTAACTACAGATCGGTATGGGACAACTGAGACAGATGTATTTGTTGGTAATGTAGAACTGCGTAGTGGCTCAGACCCGATACGTTTCAAGGGTCGTAAACAGCTGGTAGGCGGTCAGGCCGGCAATGTATATCGCGGAACGATATCGGATAGTATACGAGAAGCAGACAGCAGTAAATACTCCAGAGTAATGCCGAAAAGCAAGATGTTTGGGATACCGGGGAAACGGATAGATGTTGCTGATCTGTTCGGTAAGGGGAATGGGTACGGCACTGGTGTTAAATGCGTGAGCATCGACCCAGCGAGTGGTGATATACAAAATACGGTAAGATACAATCCAAGAGAATCAGACGATTATCGATATCACTTAATAAAAGAGATCGAGTGTATAGACGGAGTATTTATCCCTTATGGAGAGGCCCCGGTACAGATCTCGTCAGAAGGTCATGTGTTTAAGGAGTGCCCTGTTACAGCTGGAATTTACTGGATGGACATAACCAATTACGCAATAACCAGTACGTTCAGCATGTATGAAACAACAAATAATGAGAAGTTTATTACTAATAATGGTATAGAGTATGGGAACCCCGAGCATCCTGCGATATCTTTACATGCGAATGCCGGTATAACACTGGATCTTGATGCGATAAGAAGGCTTAACCCTGGTGTATCGCTGAAGTCGTTTGAGACTGTATGCGGCATATCTGAAACGCTGCGAAGTACAGTTATGTGGGAAGGCCAGGAAGCTACTATGTGGGTATTGGTAGATGGTAAGGTAATGGAGAAAATTGATATCAGTTCAGCTAATCCGAAAGCAAAATTTGTTAGTGTAGACTTGAACTACAGCAACAGATTCCTTACCCTGATATCAACAGAAGGTGAAAATGATATTAACGGTGACTGGGTATTCTTTGGAGAACCGGCGTTAATAATTGAGTCTAATAATTCTGGAGAAGCGAACTAATCGTTATCTATTGTGTGTCGCATTGATTATGCGACATGTTATATAAAAGTTTATATAGTACAAAGAAAATAGCTTTGTATTTGCGCTCGATGTGCGCCTATATATCGAGCAAAAATACAGGAAGAAAGAAGGAGGAGGGAACGAGTATGAAACAACTTCTGGAGTGATCTGTAAAGTATTTCTGGACATAAGCCAATTATCATATTTCTGAAATATCGATAACGGGCAATGTTAATTTGGGATACAGGGTCATTCTATACGACTATGACATCTAACATTTATTTATTTTTTTGATCTAGGAGAGATGAACACTATGAAAAGTAAAAAGTTGTTTAAGACTGTTGCGGCAGTTATGCTGGGTTTATGTTCAGCGTCAATGGCGGATTCAGTGATCGGTTTTAATGTCAGCGGCGAATGGGAAACACCTCATATCGCAGGCGAACTGGTAGACGGTTTTACCGGCTGGACAGATTCTGGTGCAAACGCTAGCGGCAGCACAATATTGGAAGGCAGCGGCGGAGCTGTCAATTGCGAATTCAGTTCTGCCAATCTATGGTGGGCTGGACCAGAAGATACCAGTGAAGAGCAGTTATACAGGATATATCTTGATGACGGCGGCGATGGTGCATCGATAACACTAAGTGGTTTGTCGAGCTGGCTGGCAAGCGAAGGGTTAGGATTATACGAAATACGTGTATATCAGAATACTGATAATGGTATTATCTTTACACCAATAGATATCATTGAAAATGGTACAGTAATTGATACTGTACAGGCTTCAGATATCTGGGGTTTTGATAACTCTACTACTCTGCAGGCAAAAGTAGATACAAGTCTATTGGCAGCTGATACAATTACGATCAAGCCACAGACACGTAATCTGGAAGCTGGGATAAGGTCGACAATAAGTGGTATTAAGATCACAGGTTTGAGTGAGTATATTGCATATTCACCAAGTCCATTTGAAGGTGAAACTGCAACAACAGACCAAACAATGGAATGGCAGCAGGTTCCGCAGGCGGCAGGTTCAGATGCTTACTATGAAGTATACTTCGGTAAGTCAAGATTTGAATACAGCCAGGACCCTAACGATGAGCCAAATACAGTTGATCCTGACTATTATCTGGCGAATCTGGTAAAGACAACAACACCAGAAGCTAGTGATTTCTTCTATACACCAGCAGTTGAACTTGAAAATAGTACAACATACTACTGGCGTGTAGATGCGGTTGTACCGGGTAATCCTGCAACTGTATATGAAGGTCGCGAATGGTCATTTGTAACAGCACCTCCATCAGCAGTAGTAACGGTAGAGCCAAAAGGCAAGACTGTAAAAGCTGGTACTGCAAGTGTTGACCTTACATTGACAGCTTTGAATACAACAAGCTATCAGTGGTATAAGGACGGTATCGCTCTGGTTGATGATCCTGCAGATGAGCATTATTCAGGTGAAACAAGTGCAACACTGACACTGTATGATGTAGAGTTGGAAGATGAAGGCTACTACTACTGTATCTGTGATAATTCACTGGAGCAGCCAACGACATCGAAGACCGCTCAAGTCATGGTTCAACGTATGATCGGCTGGTGGAAGCTTGATAATGACCTGACAGACTCAGTAAATGAGGTTGTTGCAGAAGTTGAATCGCATGATGGTTCAGCAACATCGGCTGGTTTTGATGTTAATGGTAAAGATGGTGCTGCGTATATTTGTACTGGCGAGATCGATAATATCGTTACTATCACCGAAAGTGTTGATTACTTTAATTGTTATGCACAAGGTTATACAGTAAGTGTATGGGCGAAGTTCCCAGGAGTTGATGTCTGGGGTGCTATGGTTTCCAAGCAGGAAGATGACCATGGTAAAGGATTTATTATATCTCATACTGGTGCTGGTCAGGCAGATCAGACATTGCGTGAAGTGTACAATGATGTAATTGGCGGTCCTGCTATTGATAATGATCAGTGGCACAGTATAGTTGCTACTTATGACCCAGAAACTCATGTTGGTAAGCTGTATGTTGACGGTTTATTCGTTAACCAGAGCTATAATAACAAGTCAGCACAGGGTTCAACATCAGATCTGATCTTTGGTGCAGAACTGGTAGACGGTTCAGTACCATTTATTGGCCTGCTTGATGATGTACGTATGTGGAACTATCCACTAGATGCCAATGCGGCAGCATTGCTTTATACAGACTTTAACCCTGGTGTAGAGATCTGTGTGGAAAGACCACAGTTTGACCTGACAGGTCCAGAAGATGCCAGCGACTGTAAAGTTGATATTTATGACTTTGCTGCAATGGCACAGCAGTGGCTGGAATGTAATGTTGCACCTACATGTATTCAGTAATGAATATATTTGAATGATAAACACATTCATTTCATTTTGTGATAGCCTGGGATACGCTTAATAGGAGTATCCCAGGCTATATTTGTTTAGGATGTAGGTAAGTATATGCTTTTGTGTAAATCTGTAAAGATTTGTGTAATTTGGGAGTTTGGATTAATAAAATAACTGCTAGCGTTTGACACTAACCTAGTAGTATTTATTCATTACAACACACAAGTTACCACATGTTTTTAAGCACATTATGCAATGTAACGTTATAAATCACAAGCAAGGATGCTTGTGCTACTTATCACCGAAGACTTCGGCGGTGAATAGGAGAACGTCGGTTTCGGGGTCTTGCCAGGCGTTGGGTGGGAGGCCGGCTTTATGGCTACAGCAGTAGCTTAGGAACTGTTCTTTTGTCCAGCCAGTTTCGGTTGCTACCTGGGGGAGGAAACAACCACCACGATAGCTCTGCTGGATGTATATGCCGTGACGGCCAAGCTCGAGACTAAGCGGGTCGTCGGTTTTTACCAAAGGTGACAAGACCGATATTTCTATGTCAATTTCGCATAGTTCAGCTGGTGTGACAGGATTATTAACGAACCGACTGTCATGGCAGGCGGCTTGTGCCATCTCTACAATAGTAGCAAGTAATGTTCCAGGCGGTGTAAAATTGCCGATACAGCCACGGAGTTCGCCGTTGTTGTGTATAGTGACGAAACAGCCGCGAGATTCGTTGAAAACGGGATCGTCGCTGGAATAATTATTTACTGGCTGACGGTTAACTACAGCGGTAATGACCTTACGAGCAACATCGAGCAGAGATTTACGCTGATCAGATGTTAAGTCTTTGGTTTCTGGCATGTGCAATCCTATTTATCATTATTAGATTCAATCTTTTTATTTCCACGGTCAATAAGATAATATATCAGAATCGCAAGGGCAAATACAGAAATTATTATCCATTGGTTGACATGGAGCAGGTCTGTAAGGCGAGGCGTATCATATTGGCCTTTAGATAGGATGTTGGCTTTAACCCAAGGGTAAACTTCAGCATAAATAGCGGCCCCGCAAAGCATGCCTATAATGACCCATATGGCCCCTATCCGCCCTTCACCGACAGCCCCAACAGCAGTACCGGGACAGTAGCCGCAAATGGCCCAACCAATACCGAAGAGTACGCCACCGACGAGCTGGCCGCCAAGGGTGAGTCCTTTGATCTCATATTCTATAATCCCCATCTGGGCAAGGATATTTATACCAATCATACCAACAGCAATAGCAGAGAACATGAATTTAATGATAGTAAAGTCCTGCAAGAGCAGAAAACCTACCTGTTTGTCGTAACGAAGCACCCTACCCTTTTGCAGAAGAAAACCGAAAACTATACCTGTAATAATGCCTAAAATTTGGGATTTATCCAGAAAAGGTGCAGGCTGGGCGGATTGAGTCTGAGCGATGAAATATAATACTGAACTATTCATTGTCGGCCTCCATTACTTTGAAGTTGAAGATGCGAGCCATAACAAAACCACCGGCCATAAAACCAGCCATAGCGACAAGTCCGCTAGTAGCGAGCTGCATCATGCCGCTAAGGCCATGGCCGGAAGGACAGCCACTGGCCATCCTAACACCAAACAATGCGATAATGCCGCCGAGAAGCGACCATAAGACACGTTTAATAACCTTCTTGCCGTGATAGCGTTTCCAGAGCGGGGGCAACATTTCGATTTTGAAACTGCCGTCAGTTAAAGAAGATGCAGCGGCACCGATAAAAATACCGACAACAAGGAGCATCTGCCAGTCGATCTTTACTTTGGTTTTAGTGAAATATTCGTTTTGTGCAACATGTTCAGGGACAACCGCATTTTCAGCCAGGCCGGTTACCCTGACGAAAGTAGTAGATGTGCCGAGATAATGAGACTTTTCGACCATTTTTTGAGTAATAAGAACAGATAATATTGCAACGATACCAGCAAGAGCACCGGCAATAAACGGATTCCATCCATCGTTTTTCATGATAACCCCATTTAATTTTGAAGTAATATATGTAACCGTTTACAGTGTATGCACTGAAAACAAAGTTGATAGCAATTTAAATTGTTTATTAACAAGTAATAAGTAACAAGAAACA
The DNA here is from genome assembly GCA_963667715.1 of Sedimentisphaerales bacterium. Lineage (GTDB taxonomy): Bacteria > Planctomycetota > Phycisphaerae > Sedimentisphaerales > SM23-30 > JAFGDI01. The sequence goes on from OY763926.1 coordinate 2,335,456, forward strand.
AGCTCAGGATTCTCGCTAGGGCTCGAAACTATTTTGATTATTTATAACTTCTGGTACAACGTTTTGCGACTTATATCAACATTATTTTATGTCGGATGAAAATGGTTTTTCAATTACTTTTTGGGGTTAATTTTGATTTCGGTATAAGAAAAAAGCCATACAGTCGAGAGCCTGGGGCAATAGGACTGTATGGCTTTATATGTCATAAGATTATTATCTATAGTTATTTAGCCAGGTTCTTTTCCCAGAACTTAAGCTGAGTTTTAAGCTGTTTAGGACCACCAGCACCAGCTGATTTGTATGATTTTGTTACATTAGCCGGGTCGAGAGTGGCGTAAACCGCTTTATCAGCAGCGGGGCATTCGTCGGTGAAGGCTTCGAGGGGCAGCTGGGCAAGTTTAATATTTTCCTTTTCGCAGCGTGCGACGAGCTTGCCGACAACATGATGAGACTGACGGAACGGCATACCGCAGGAGACGAAATATTCAGCAAGAGCGGTAGCATCGAGGAATCCGCCATCGAGTCCTTCAGAGATATTGTCAGGTCTGAAAGAGGTATTACGAACCATAGCGGCCATAATGGTCAGCGAAGTACGGAGAGTGTCAGTGGCATCGAACATGCGTTCTTTGTCTTCCTGCATATCACGATTGTATGCCAGAGGTTGTCCCTTCATCATGGTAAGTAGGGAAACGAGCGAGCCGTAGACTCTGCCAGTTTTGCCCCTGATGAGCTCTAGCATATCTGGGTTACGCTTCTGCGGCATCATACTACTGCTGGTACAGAAAGCGTCAGAGATACGAATAAAGCCGAACTCTTCGGTCATATAGATAATCCAGTCTTCAGCGAGACGTGAAAGGTGCATAGCTGCGGTAGAACAGCAGAAAACCAGCTCGATACAGAAATCACGGTCGCTGATACTGTCGATACTATTGCGAGTAACGGCAGGGAAATCGAGTAGTTCAGCGGTACGTTTACGGTCAAGAGGCAGAGTACTTCCGGCAACGGCACCACTGCCAATAGGCGAAATATTTATTCTTTTGCGAGCATCTTCCAGACGCTGACGGTCACGTTCGAGCATTTCAGCGTAGGCGAGCAGATAATGGCCGGAAACGATAGGCTGGGCACGCTGTAGATGGGTGAAGCTAGGCATAATAACCTGGCCTTCCTTTTCGGCTAGCTCGACAAGAGCTTTCTGGAGGTCTTTGACGAGATGGCAGAGAATGTCAACTTCGTCGCGAGCCCAAAGCCTCATATCGAGAGCAACCTGATCATTACGGCTACGGCCAGTATGGAGCTTTTTACCGACATCTCCGATCTTTTCGATAAGAGCGGCTTCAACAACCATGTGAATATCTTCACAGGCGACATCGAAAACGAACTTGCCGGACTCGATCTCTTTCTCGATCTCAAGAAGCCCTTTTTTGATCTGGTTAAATTCTTTTTTAGTAATAATACCCTGATCATTAAGCATCTGGGCGTGGGCTATGCTGCCTAATATATCATATCTATAAAGCCTGCGGTCGTAACTGATAGATTCAACGAAATCAACAGCTAGTTTATCCTGTTCAACCGCCATGCGGCTCTGCCAGCTTTTTTCTATTGCCATTTTAAATACTTTCTAAATTTATAATATGTGATTATTCACAGTGTATAACAAAAAATAAGTTCTGGAATTTCGTCCCGACGCTTATCAGGATTCATGTTGACTCATTTTTCATTATTTATTTAATAGTCAATCTGGAATTTAATTTATCGCTAATCTCGTTTAGGTGAGAGCGGCCCAGATCGTCATCGTCAAGCAGATGTTTGAACAGGAGCACCTTGGCTCTGGTGGCGGTAAGTCTAGAGATGGTCTCGAGAGAATCGCCATCAGCCTGATTACCGAGTAGTTCCTTGTCGGTCCATACTCTTTCGATGAAGGCTCTAAGAGCTCTTGATTGTTCATATTTGCGAGATCTTACCGGTTCATAGCGATATGCTCTGCGTTTGAAGTTTTTTTCAGCTGGATCAACTTCGATAATATCGGAGCTCTGTTGGTCAGGTCTGTCTTTAAGATGCCTGATAAATCCTGCTTTTTCGAGCTTTTGCATGACAGTAAGGATAGTGGTATATGCGGGCGGGGTGTCACGGCGGCTGGAAATAACGGCAAGAACATCTTTTACCGTTGCCTGGCCGGAATCCCAGACGATTTCCATAACCGCTCGCTGAAGTTCGCCGAGTTCGTCAATAGTTTTAGGTTTTATAGCCATATTTTGTAACCGTTAGTGTTTCAGTCAACCTCTAAAAATTCATTCCGGTCTACAAACGGTCTTGATTCATCCTGAGCTGCGTCACGAAAAACCATGTATATTCACCAAAATGCCCGGTTCTTCGTTCCTTGTCAGTAAAAATCAATCCTCGTTTTCGCCACGAAAGCAATCATTAGAGGTAACCTTTATTCCAAGTCAAGTCAATACTATTGATTGTAGTAGATGGCAGGATTTTGTCAAGAGTGATTTAGATATCAAACAGGGCTATAGCATGAAATTATAATTGGCAGGATAACCGACCTTCGGTCTGGATTTTTACGACAGGTTGAGTGCAAATTATCAAAATAGTATGAGTTTCACCTTCTCCAATAGCGGTCAAAATCGATTATTTTATAATATTTTTCCGCGTAATTTGTGAATTGATACATAAATACTATTTTACATATCGTGCAGCAATCTGTCTCCGATAAAACCGGGCCGCATTCGTGCAGTTAACCAATTTCGTGCGATTGCCCTGAGATATAAATAGGCTGGGTTGCCTTAATATGATATTTTGGCTATAATACGGAGCTATGAGACAAGGAAGTTTTAATTTTAATGATAATGATGACGAGCAGCCGTCGTTTGAGCGTAGGCCGGATTTCTTCAATAAACCGGTTAAGGCGAAACCAAAGGAGGCTGAGTCAAATAATAAGCCTGCAGCAACTCCTCCAACAGTGCAAAATCCAGTTAAAAAAGAGGTTAAAAAGCCTACGATTTTGTCAGTTACGGGATTGAATCGGTCTATCAAATTCGCATTGGCTGACACCTTCCCTGGTAAAATAATGGTCGAAGGTGAGATATCGAACTATAAACATCATGGTAGCGGACATTTATACCTATCGCTGAAAGATGAGAATAGTACGGTAGCTGCGGTTATGTGGCGTACCACTGCGGGGCGTTTGAAATTTGTCCCTGAAAATGGAATGGCGGTTGTAGCGACAGGACGGCTGGAGGTATATGAGCCTCAGGGTAAGTATCAGCTGATTCTAGAAAAGCTTGAGCCATCTGGTGTAGGTGCGTTAGAGCTGGCATTCAGGCAACTGGCTGAGAAGCTGGAAAAAGAAGGCTTATTTGATAAATCGAAGAAGAAGCCGCTACCGCCCTACCCGATGACAATCGCAATCGTTACGAGCCAGACAGGAGCTGCGGTTAAGGATATATGCCAAACCTTGGGCAGAAGATGGCGATTTGCCAGAAAGCTGCTGTATCCGGTGACAGTACAGGGAACGGGATCGGCAATGGAGATAGCTGCGGCGATCAAGGATATTAACGCCCGGTTAGATGAATTACAGGTAGATGTAATGATCGTAGGCCGTGGCGGTGGCAGTCTTGAGGATCTATGGCCATTTAACGAAGAGCCGGTTGCAAGAGCGATCGCAGGATCGAAAATCCCGATAATAAGCGGTGTAGGTCATGAGATAGACACGACAATAGCAGATATGGTGGCTGATGTGCGGGCAGCGACACCGACAGCAGCAGCGGAACTGGCAGTACCAGTTGCAGATGAGTTGTTAATGGATCTGGCCGAATATAGCCGGGTTTTGAACTATGACTTGAAGGAGATGGTGCGGAGTTGCCGGGAATCGCTTGAGATGGTCATAGGACGGCCGTTTTTCGCCCAACCTATGTCAATGCTCAATTACCCCAGACAGCAGCTTGACGAGCTTGAGATGCGATTAGGACACCAGATGGCAAGTCAGATCAATCGCAATCGGCAAATGCTTGAAAAGTGCCATGAGGCATTGAGGAAGATCGAGCCACACGGTAGAATAGGCAAGATGAAGCTGGAGCTTGAGGAGGTACACCATAGGGCTTATCGATCACTGAAGAACAAGATCAATCGCGAAAATGCTGGATTGGCGAATATGGAGATTCGGCTGGAGCGAAGAAGCCCGTCAAACCAGGTTGCTATGGGGCAGAATCAGTTTGAGATGGTCAGGTCAAGGCTTGATGCGGCATTGATTGGCCAGATAAGAGAAGAAAAGAATTCATTGGAGCAGTTGAAAAAGCTGTTGAATAATCTTGACCACAAGCAGGTGCTTAAACGTGGCTATACGGTTACCAGAGTAACAGGCAGCGATAAGATAGTAAATAATGCGGCAGATCTGAGTGCTGGCGACAGACTAAAGACAGAATTTGCTGACGGCGTAGTGGAAAGTGAAGTAATTTAAGGCGAGCGACGAGAGGTCAGAGGCGAGTAATAGCTTCTGACAATATTCGCTGTTTGCTGCTATTGATAATATAAAGAAAAGTAAGGACTTATTATGAGCGATGAGAAAAAGCTGAAGTTTGAAGAGATCAAAAAAGAACTGGAAACGATAGTATCGAATATCGAGCAGGGAAATATACCGTTGGAAAAGAGTATTGAGCAGTACGCGCGTGGTATGAAGCTCTACGATATGGGTAAAGAGATCTTGACCCAGGCCGAGAAGGAGATTGAGATAATTTCTAAGAAGAATGAGAGTAAGAATGGAGTTGATGGCTAGGGTATAGAGGGTAAGGCTTTGGGGATTGGAAAGGTTGAAAGAGGTGGTTTCGCCCTACGGGCAAGACAGATTAATATAATTATAAAAAAAGCTGACCGGGTGTGATGCCTGGTCAGCTTTTTGTTTTAATAAAGGAGTCAAAATTGGTTAGTGAGCGTGAGCGTGTTCTGCTTCGCGAGCACTTTTGACCTTATCGACTACCTGTTGTACTACGTTTGGTGGAGCAGGTTCGTAATGGCTGAGTTCCATAGTGTAACTGCCAAGGCCACCGGTAGCGCTTTTGAGCTGAGAGCTATACTGCTGCACTTCTGATAGCGGAACCTGGGCTTTTACGCAGGCCATACCTCCAGGTAGAATATCCTGACCCTGAACACGACCACGGCGGCCGGAGAGGTCACCAGCGATATCACCAACCTTATCGGAAGGGACAGTAACTTCCATATGAACAATCGGCTCAAGGAGAGTAGGTTTAGCTTTCAGGAATCCTTCACGGAAGGCTTCACGACCAGCAGTCTGGAAAGCGATATCCTTACTATCAACCGGGTGAGTCTTACCGTCAATGAGAGTAACTTTCACGTCAACGATAGGGAAGCCAGCCAATACACCATGTTCCATTGCGGCCTGACAGCCTTTGTCAACAGAAGGTCTATACTGCTGATCAATAGCACCACCGAAGATACTATCGACGAATTCGTAGCCGTTGCCAGACTCGTTAGCTTCAACATCGATAACAACACGAGCAAACTGGCCGGAACCGCCGGACTGTTTCTTATGGGTGTATTCGACGCCCTTGGCGATACCAAGAATAGTTTCACGATATGGGATACGCGGCGGCTTAGTATTGACTTCGAGACCACGACGATGTTTCATGCGGTTTAGTACTACACGAGTATGGAGTTCGCCAAGACCACTAACAATAGTTTCATGGGTTTGACTGTCACGTTCGATGAGGAAAGTCGGATCCGCGGCAGCAATTTCATGAAGAGCGCCTGATATCTTGGTTTCATCTCCCCTACTCTTTGGTTCAAGAGCGAGAGAATACATAGGTATAGGGAGTTTTGGCTTCTGCAGCAGTCCAGGTTCATCGGAACCGCCGTAAACAGTGTCAAGGATATTAAGTTCTTCGAGCTTGCTCAAGACGATAATATCGCCGGCAGAGCCAGAGTCAATCTTTTCGAGAGTATCACCCTGGAGCTTCTGAATCTGGCCAGCTCTGAACTTTTTACCTGTACAAGAATGAAGAGTTGTATCAGATTCGATATGTCCTCTGAATATCCTTATAGCAGTCTGTTTGATATTCGTTTTAGGGTCAGCACAAACTCTGAAAGCCATACCAAGCGGGTTGCCTGATGGGTCAGGTAGTACTTCAACTATCTCTGAATTGTCAGAACCGGTGAGTAGTTTTGCCTTATGGCCGTTGACCGGCGATGGACAATACTCAGCGAAGAATTCGAGCGACTCGGTAACACCAGTTTCATTTATAGCACTGGCGAACATGACAGGGATAAGAGCCTGCGAGATAATAGCCTGTTTCATAGCTTTCTGCATTTGTTCATTTGAAACAGCTTCGCCACCGAGATAAGCTTCCATGAGCTCTTCGTCAACTTCGATAACAGTTTCCAGCAGTTCGGTATGAGCAGCGGCAACATCAATAACGCCACTACCGGCTTCATTGATAATGCAATCGATAACTGATTTGCCATCTGACGCAGGGATATTAACACAACGACACTGATTACCGAAACTTTCGCTAATGCTAGAGAGTAACTCTTCAGTATTTTGCAAGTCGGAATCGATCTTGTTGATGATAATAGCCACAGCCATGCCGCGAGCTTTCGCCTGATTGAGCATTCGGATAGTATTCATTTGGATACCTGCAGACAAACTGATAACAGCTACAGCAGTTTCAGCAGCGGGTAATGCACTAACAGCAGCACCAGCAAAGTCGGGGTATCCGGGCGTATCAATGATATTGAGCTGTTTACCATTCTGGCTAATATGAATTAAGGCCGAATCGATCGAATGTTCACTCTCACGTTCTTCTTCGTCGGTATCCAGGATACTGGTCTTATCTGCAACACTCCCTAAGCGGCTGGTAACGCCTGACTTATGGAGCATAGATTCACAGATGGTGGTTTTGCCCGCCCCGGCATGTCCCACCAAAACCAGGTTACGGATCTCCTCTACGGAATAATTTGCCATATAACCTCCAGCAATAAATCAAAAAACACAAAAATTTAAAAATTTTTCTTCAAATTCGAAAAAAACGAAATTAACCTTAGAAATTATCAATATGAAAATTTAATATATACATTAGAGCAAAGCAGAGCAAGTAAAATAGGTTGAAATAATTGATTTTTTTATGGATTTATAACAAGAAATGAATAATAGCAAACAAATATTAAAGAAAACTGCGTTAATAATAGTAATCCTTGGCTTATTTATACTTAGCAGTTATAACCCCAAGCAAGGGCCTGAGAAATTTACATTTGAACGTATGCAGAAACTGGGTACGTATGTTGATCTGACAGTGTATGCAGTAGATAAAGCATCGGCAACAGTTGCGGCAGATTCAGCAGTATATGCGATAGATAATGCAGCCAAGATAATGAATGCGTATGATCCTCAGTCAGAGATGATGATTGCAGTAGAAAGAGCCAAGTCAGGGCCGACCGAAATATCGAATGAGCTATATTACATCTTAGATAAGAGTTTGAAGTATTGCGAACTAACGAAAGGAGCATTTGATCTGACAATGCCGCCTTTGATAAAACTATGGAAAGATGCGGAGAAGGCAGATAAGATCCCAGGCGATGAACTGGTAGTGGAAGTACGCGATAATATGACTGGATATGAGCATGTGATATTAACAGCCGCAACAGATGATAAACCAGCAATGTTAGAAATCGACTGTAAGGGCCTGATGCTGAACATTAATGCAATAGCCAAAGGATATATAGCTGATCTGGCAGCAGCAGAGATGCATAAGATGCCGGGAGTGAGTGCGGGCATGATCAATATTGGCGGGGAAATAGTATGTTTTAATAATGATATCACATATTCACCGGAGAGCTATACGCCTACACCAATGGAGAATGGGCCGGTAGATTATCAGGAAGGACAAGGGTATGATGACAGTGGCGATTATCCGGTGAACCCTGATATGTATCAACAGGAAATGTATGGGCCGGGCAATCGTCAATACGAGAGCAGCAGTATAAAGTTTAAGATCGGGATACAGGACCCATTTGCGGTTGAAAGCTCAGATGTAAATGAAAGCTATAGCTGGGTCTTAGAGCTTGAAAATAAGGCGGTTGCGACAAGTGGTAACTATCGCCAGTATGAAACGATCGAAGGTAAGCATTTTAGTCACATAATAGACCCCCGAACCGGGTATCCGGCAAATCATAATCCTGGGGTGACAGTAATCGCACCTACATGTATGGACGCAGATGCGTTGGCAACGGCCCTGTCGGTACTGCCGCCTGAGGAAGGGATAGAGCTGATAGAGTCGATCGCAGATACAGAAGCAATGATAATAGCCGGTACAAAGGACGACAATAAGATATATCGCAGCAAGGGTTTTTATAAGTATAACAGTGCTGATTGAAAAGAGGTAAATTGACAGATAGTTAAGCTGTTTTACCCAGGTCGCCGCCGTTACCGACTTTGAAATGGCGCATCAGTTCAATTTGAGAACTGACGTGGAAGTGTTTATAAATTTTGCGGATGTGGGTTTTAACCGTTTCGGGGCTGATGTGGAGTTTTTTGGCTATTTGTTCTTTCTGCATGCCTTCGAGAAGATATATCAGTACGGTACGCATGCGAGGTGAGATATCTCTACAAGACTGGCCTTTATGGTCGGGGAATGAATTTTCATGCAGCCATTTAACATTTGAGAAGATAATATGGCAAATTCGTCTTTGTAGAGAAGAAAAGGGTTTACGCCCTACTCTTCTAAAAAAGCCGACGGCACTACAGTGGGTCTGGCCGAGAGGGTAAACGGAATAGAGGAAATGGTCAATACCACGTTCGAGTCGATATTTTTTGACGGTTGGGTGAGTGTACCATTGTTCGTCGCTAAGAACTTGCTGACGGGTACGAGTGAAATGTTTGCCCTGGGCCATGAGTAAGGTAAAAGGTACATCTTCAGGCGGCTGCTGGGAGGCCATTTGTGAGGCTTCAAGCCAGCCGGAGAACTCATCACTGGTTAGGCCGCCGTAAATAACACCAACTGATACAGGACGTCCCTGCTCGGTAAGTACCTGGGTGGCAGTCCAGAGCCAGCCGTCGGCGTCAAGCATTTCTGCCAGCTTTATCATAAGTGCTTCTTTTCGCTGCTGGATATTACAGTCCATACCAGCTATTTCACCAAGAAGGCTGACAATTTTGATAACCTCGCTTTGCGGGATACTGGCATCAGGGTTTTGTAGATCATCATCTATCACGAACAGACACTCCAATTTCTAAACTTATAATATTGCAAATAGAATAAGCAATAAGCGTAAACACAAAACTAATATATATTATGAAAATAACATATTATTATCAAGAGTAAATCAAAAGAGAAACAATAGTGCACGTTTTGGAGGAAATATTATATTTGCTAAAATAGCCATAAACTTTGAATTGTAACTGCGACACTAGTTATTAGTATTAGTCTTTATACTGTAGGTGCTTACAGTAAGTCAATAGTCAGTGCTATTAAAAAAATATTCAGGGAATATAAAAAATAATAAAATTATTGTATATATTTGGCATAACAATAAGACAACAAATTATTACAAACAAGAACACACCATTATAGTACATATGTAACGTGACTACTATTGTACCAATCCATGACAATAATGTTCAATTTTGAATTGTGTCGCATAAATGCGAAGTGAATATATGATCAAAAGATTATAAGGAAAATGAAATGAAAAAGATCTCGTTATTACTTTTACTGGCTGCTATGATGTGCAGTCCGGTACTGGCAGAATGGCAAATGAAAAAAGCCAATCTCATGACACGCTGGGCAGATGAGGTTAATGTTGACAATCCATTTCCGGACTATCCAAGACCACAAATGGAACGTGGTGAATGGCTGAATCTGAACGGTTTATGGCAGTTTGAAGGCGGTAAGCTGAATGACCGTATTCCATTTAACAGAGAGCTATCAGAAGAGATCCTGGTACCATTTGCAATGGAATCTGCTATATCTGGCGTAATGAAGCATTATGAGCGTTCTTGGTATCGCAGGACATTTGATGTGCCGGCAAAGTGGTCAGGTAAGAATATTCTACTTCATCTTGATGCGGTAGACTGGGAATCGGAGATCTTCGTTAACGGCGAAAGCGTAACTGTACATAAAGGCGGTTACGACCCGATCATACTGGACATTACCAAGTATCTGGCTAACAGCGGTTCACAGGAACTGATCGTTCGTGTTTATGACCCGACTGATAATAAAGGCTACGCACGTGGTAAGCAGACTTTGCACACTGGCGGTATTATGTACACATCAGTTAGCGGTATCTGGCAGTCAGTATGGCTGGAGCCAGTTGATGCTAACGGTATCAATAATCTGAAGATGACACCTGACATTGACAAGTCTGAGCTTAACCTGAAGGTTAATACTTTTACTAACAGAGGTCAGGAAGTTGACATTAAAGTTAGCAGCAAAGGCAAGACAGTAACAACCTTTAGCGGTAAGGCTAATGCTGATCTGGCGATCAAGATCCCAAATCAGAAGCTATGGTCACCAGAAAGCCCGTTCCTGTACGATATGACAGTAACAGTGAAGAAAGACGGTAAGGTTATTGATTCTGTAAATAGTTACTTCGGTATGCGTAAAATGTCATTAGGACGTGAAGACGGCGTATTGAAGATGTTTTTGAATAATGAATTCGTATTCCAGATGGGGCCACTGGATCAGGGATGGTGGCCAGATGGTCTGTATACAGCTCCAACAGATGATGCATTGAAGTATGATATAATCAAGACCAAGGAATTTGGTTTTAATATGACACGTAAGCATATTAAGGTTGAACCGGCCCGCTGGTACTACTGGGCAGATAAACTTGGCCTGATGGTATGGCAGGATATGCCGAGTACTAACTCGTATACCCCACATCAGCAGCCGATAGATGCCCCACAGTTTGAACTGGAACTTAACAGAATGATCGACAATCTATGGAACAGCCCATCGATCATCAGCTGGGTAGTATTTAACGAGAGACAGGGTCGTCATGATGTTGATTATCTGGTAGATATGGTAAAGAGAAAAGACCCTAGCCGTCTGGTGAATCAGGACAGTGGTGCGGGCTTTGCTGAAGTTGGTGATGTTTATGATGTTCACAGCTATCCGCCACCAGCGTACCCGAACCCTAATGATGAAGCAGTAAACAGAATGGCACGTGCTTGTGGTGAATATGGTGGTATCGGCTATATTTATGAAGGTCACCTATGGAACCCTGACCGTGACATTATGGAGTACTCAAGCATTACCAATGATAAGGACTTCTTCTTCCGCTATAACATGTATAACAACAGTTTGCTGGAATATAAGGTCAATCAGGGCCTGAGTGCGGCTGTTTATACTGAGATCACAGACGTGGAAAACGAGACAAATGGTCTGATTACATATGACCGTATTGTTAAGGTTGACGAAAAACGTGTAGCTGAGCTCAATAACCTGGTGATCAATGGCGACCTGAAGGTTAAGAAGGTACTTGCGAATTCGTCAGTAGAAGCAGCCGAATGGTCATATACAACCAAGAAACCTGCCGCAGACTGGTATAAGCCAGGTGCAGATGTAAGCGGATGGAAGACCGGCAAAGGTGGTTTTGGTGCTACTAATACACCAAACTCAACTGTAAGAACAGAATGGAACACATCTGATATCTGGATCCGTCGTGATTTTGATATGGGCAGCTTTAGTGCAAAGGATATCAGCATGATGTGCTTCAATATCTTCTACGATGAAGATTATGAGATCTATATCAACGGTGTACTTGCCGGCTCTGGCAAAGGGTTTACTACTAGTTATACAACAACTGAAATGACCAAGGAAGGCAGAGCTGCACTTAAGACTAATAGCAAAAATACAATTGCTATTCACTGCCATCAGACAATGGGTGGTCAGTTTATCGATGCTGGTATAATGGTCTATGATGTCATTAAGCCATAAATATGAATGATATGCAATATTGAAAAAGAAGAAGGCCTTTGACTATTTGTCGAGGCCTTCTTTTTTTTGATAGGATTTAAGGATTGGGAGGATGGTGTGGGCGGAAGAAGTTTAACGCATGGACGCGAGTTGGTTGGAGAATGTGGGGTTGGTGTATGAAGAGGACTGACATGGACTAATACTGACAGGCACGGAGAGAAGGTTGGTAATGGCCTGGGTGAGATATTTTGGCCGCAAGGGTCGCAAATATATGCGACGTATATGGAAAGAGGATTTTACTGCCCTACCTGCTGGATGGTATGATTATTTGGATGGGAATATACATGACATGTAACCATATATGAAAAAATAACTTACAAAAACGACTCCTGACACCTTTTATTTACATGGGTGATGAATAGAATGAATAGTTAACGTAAAACCGACAAGACGCAAAGAGGTGGTTGGCAGTAGTTACTATTGGCTGGGTTGTTAGAGTTATATTTTCTATGCATATTATGAGACAAGGCATGCCTTGTCTCTACTTGAGGGCGGGATGTTATTGGGTAATGTAAGATTGGTTGGAGGAGACGCAAGATCTTGCGTCTCTACCGATAGCCATTCTTAATGATAGTGCATTATAATCCCCAGTTTTTATTGGGGTTGGGGCCCATGGTGAACTCTAGTTTGCCGCCGGCTAAGATGGATTTGGCTGGGATAGAGCATTTATTCCATGGTTTGCCGTTAAATTTGCACGATTGAACGTATATATTATCTTTAGAATTGTTGTTGGCTATGATCTGTAGCGTATTGCCGTTGGCTAGCTTAACAGTTGCCAGGTCGAAAACGGGAGAGCCAAGTTCGAAGACAGAATCGGACGAAACGCCGCCGTCGATCATAAATAAGCCAAGAGCGGCCATATTATACCATGCACCAAGCTGACCTTGATCTTCGTCCTGGCCGTAGCCATAGCCGTGCATCTCCTGAGTGCCGTAGAATTCATCGCAAATAGCACGAGTCCATTTTTGGGTGAGCCATGGGCAACCGCTACGATTAAATAGCCATGAGATATGCAGACTTGGCTGGTTGCCATGGTTGTAGACAAATCGCAATCCGGAGAATGCATCGACCTGTTTACCGCCACTAAAGCCATTTTCCTGAGCAATTTCGAATATTTCATTGAGACGTTGATTAAACTTGTCAGTGCCAACCATGTTTACCAGCTCATCGATAGCATGAGGTACATAATAGGTGTATTGAATAGCGTTTCCTTCCTGGAAGCCTCGCCATGGTTCGTATGGGTCGAAGTTATCGAGGAAATTGCCGTCGGCATCTTTTGGCCGAATTAGATTATTATCATGGTCGAATATGTTTTTCCACTGCTGAGAGAGTTTGAGCAGATGATCATAATCATCGGTTTTCCCCAGCTGCTTTGCCCATTGGGCGATAGCATAGGTACTAAAACAATATTCCATGGTATGAGATGCATTGAATTGAGAACCATTATCACTTGTCCCGGAATTTATGTATGGGATGAAGCCATCTTCAACGAAACATTTAAGATCGAGCTTGCCGGCACCGGCTGGACGATCTTTATATTGCAGCTCGCACTTTAAGGCTGCGTTGTATGCCTTTTCAGAGTCAAAACTGGTGACACCAAGCTGTAAGGCAGAAGCGATGAACAATCCGACATAATTTGTGCCAACGCCAGAAACATATCGACTATTGGCAAGTCCATCACCAAACCAGCCGGAGTCGTTATATACCTGAAGGTGGGTCTGAACCAGATCTGAATAGTTATCAGGCCAGCATAAAGGCCAGAGCTGGGTAAGATTCCAGAAAGCCCCCCATACAGCGTCAGTATTGCAGAATGTGAAGGCTGGTTCGCCATTGTCATTAAGGGTAATACGGCCATTTGTACCATCATTTTTAGGGTAGCTGCCGTCAACGTCCATTGCACAGCCACGACCCAGTATGGCGTGATAAAGGCCAGTATAGAACTTAACTTTATCATCGAGAGTGCTGCCGGAGACGGAGATCTTAGCAAGTTCATTTTGCCAACATTTACGATTTTGGTCAAGAGCCTGGTCAAAAGTGAGGTTTGACGCTTCAGCGAGTAGATTTTCGCGGGCGTTAGCGATAGAGCAATATGAAACAGCAACTTTAATATCAACAGACTGCTTTTGGCTACTGGCAGGGAAAGTGAAATAGGCACCACAGCCGGTTTGCTTTATACTGCGTTTGTCTGGAAATACTTTATCATGGACAAATACACCACAGTTATCTGTTGTACGGTTTAGCTCTGCGACAAAATAGATTGGAACTGTAGCCCCCTGCTGATAATTATTAACATAAACCGGATAAGTAATGACATAACCTTCAAGCTTATTATCAGCAGTAATCTTAACCTGAGAGTCTACTATCTTGCCACTTTCACCCTGAATATTACCAATATCAAAGATAATATTTGCCGATTCATTAGCGGGGAATGTATAGCGATGGAACCCTACACGTTTGGTAGCTGTTAGTTCGGCATCAATGTTATAGTCTTTGAGATGAACCTTATAATAGCCAGCAGTAGCCTTTTCATCTGCCTTATCGAAGCTGCTGCGATATCCACCGGCGACATTGTCCAGATCGCCGGGTACGGTTTGCAGCGTTCCTATAGTAGGCATAAGGACAATACCGCCAACCTGGAATTCGTGTACATTTGCGAAGCCTTCGATGGAGGTATGTCTGCCATCATAGCCGACCGCTTCCCAGCCGCCGGGGTTGCCGTAATGGGCATTGGTAGTTGGGCCAAGCTTGGCCATGCCAAAAGGCATAGAGGCTGGAGTGTAGAAGAACCAGCGACTATGAATACAGCCGATGTTGGGGTTGACGTATGAGGTGAGATCCTCGGCAATGGCCGGGACTAGTGATAATAGTAATACGATTAAGATTCTTTTGCTAATTATTAGTCTATTCATATTGATTCCCTGATATTTGTTAGTTAAATGTGTGATTTAGAAATCAACTCGCAGTGTTAATACTTCATGAGTAGCTAACTTCACTGGTTTATTGACTTTAGATATTTCGTGTTCTCTGGTATCACTTAGCCAGATATGTTCAGGCTTGTTGTGCCATTGGATATTGACAGGTGTACTATTGGGAGCGGTATTAAATAACCTGAGCATAATAGCATTTCCATCTCGACTGGGGCGCATAGACGTCATTATAATACCGTTATCATCAAGAGTGAATATCGGGTTAACCTGAGGACGTGAGATATCAACACTAACAGCGACAAGAGGCTGGCACACACTGCGGCCTGTTTTTTGAGATAAGAACTCGTCATATGCCCCCAGGTGCGGCTCTATGACATAGCGGAAGGAGATAATCCCTTCTTGATCAGCTTTGTAGTTTGTTTCCCAATGATTATTCATAACCCAGCTATAGAATCTTGGAGTGGGGTCCAGCTTGCGTCGCCAATCCTTTTTGTTGAACCAGCCAGTAGAGGCGATCTTGATCGGGTGGAACTGGAGCATTGGGGCATCGGGAGTGACCCAGGTAATGCCGTAATCAGAGTTTGAGAGGTCGACCCAGCGTTGTACACAATAGTAATTTCGATTGGCACCAACAATCTGGTCAGTTTCAGGCTGACAGGTTGCCCAAGGTATATCGATATGAGCAATGCCATTGGGGATATTAAAGGGATACTCAAAATATACGCCTTCAGGGGTTCTTTCTTTGTATTTATCGGTGATGTTGAGGAACTCTATACGATCGCTGCCGGAGACCAGCCTGATGTTACGAGTGAGAGAATTGCAGCCGGGAGCTTTGGAGCATACTTGCAGAATACCGACTAAAGGGCCATTATCTATTACTGATATGCTGACGGGGCCGGTAATACGTGAAAAGCCTTTCGAGTCATCACGGCCAAGCATGTAGAGATAGTCGTTTATGCCGGAACCGCTGGTAGTATCTACTAATTCGCGGCCCATATATATCAGGCTATTAACGGCACCGGTGTCAGGGGCAACGGTAAGACTGACATTATCGTTACTGAGACCACTATTGGACACTTTAATATTGCCTCTATTGAGCGATGAGCCAGATCTTATAGTATAGCGAGAGGAGCCAAGAGCAGGTACATTATTAGCGTAAAAAGCTAACTCGCCAGTTGATAGTCGTTGTGAAGATAATTTAGTACCATCACTGGCGAAAACAGCGTCACCAGAGGATGATTCAGCAGGCGAGAGAATGATGAGTTCGCTACGAGGCCAAGAGGCGGTATTGTAAACTTCGATGGTATTTGAATGGCTATCAGGTTTTGTTACCTTAGAGAGTAAATCATTAACCATAGATGCGCCATCGGTTGCAAAACTGGCTTTATATTGGGCCTGACTAATAGCAAACTCAGAATCGGGGTCAGAGATGCTGTTCCATGCCCCCCAGGTGTGTTCATCATACATGATGAGCTTCTCCCATGCGGCATCAATCAGAGGAAATAGTTTCGCTTTAGGGTTGAGCATAGTCCAAAGAATCTGAGCCTGAGCAAGAGCTTCACATGCCTGACGGTTTACTGTGGTATCAGCAGCAGTTGAGGCCATGCCATCTTCCCAATATGGGGTGAAATCGCCAGTAACAACAGGAAGCGAGTCGCCGTAGCGTTTTTCAAAGCTGGCCAGGAATTCGCCGTTGCCGTCGATGATGAGTTTGGGCCATGCATATTTTTCATTCCACTGTCTGACACAATCTGATAATGCGGGATTTGGTGAGCCATTATCCCTTTCAATACAATATCTGAGCATCACCATATCGTATGGATAATCTTTATTTTCGAGGGATTTGATATAGTCGAAAACGGTTTGCGGTTGGATGATATGGCCTTTGGGTTTACCGTGGAACTTTGAGTAGCCACAGCCGTCCATCCAGAAAAGTACTTTTTTATTGTTATCAGGTGCTACCCAGTAAAAAGGTTTGTCAGCCCAATCATACAAATAGCCTAAACGATGGCCACCATTAGGTCCGACCGATATGTATTTGATACCATTATCAGCGAGAGCAGTCACAAGCCCCCAGGTATAGCCGGGGACATCAGACTGAATACATGAATCGAGCTTAATATCGTATTTATTACAGAACCTGACAGCAGAGCCCATAAGCTCAAAAAGTTCTTCTTCTGAATAGCCACCAGTCATAGCCTGAGCGTACATGGCATCGATATGAATCTGTCTATTTCGGGCCGCTTCGACAAGTCTGGCCTGATCTTTGGGAGATGCACGACGCATAAACTCATCAACCGCCCACATACCTTCAGGGTGATATTTGAACTGACTGGCTTTGGGATAGTCTTTTGACTTGTCAATATAGTCAAGGGCATCATATAAATGCTGAAGCTGAAGATCAAGCACGTTGTCCTGGGTGTCGGTATACCCAATGTCAAGGTGGGTCTGATGTATTAGATGGATTTCCCATTTTCGGGCAGGTGCTATCTCTAGATCAGCTTCAGCACATATGGAATGATTATCAAGTAAAGAAATATTAACAGTAGTTTTGCTCGAAACTTCAGGAATAAAACAATTTATCTGATCAACGCCTGTATGCAGTTCATTGTCATTTATGATATTATCATTTGCAGCAACTTTAATCATTTTTGAATTGCCGATATGTAGTGTTCTCAATGTGACTGGATGGGCAAGAGTGCCGTCAGACAATTTTATGAGTCCAGGATTAGTATAAGCCTGGAGTATTTTGGTAGCAGGTTTCAGGTCATTATTGAGGGCATTGGCCGGACCAGTTAAACTGATACTATCAAATATTGCCCAGCTGCCTGAATCATTTATTATCTCAATGAAGTTATTACCATCGCGAAAGGCATCGGGTTCTATTGGAATATCAATACAGTATTCATCTCCAGCCTGCCTGGAATTGTCGAGTGAATTGTCAGAAGCCCCCCTAGGCGTCTGAATGACAAAAATATAACCGTTAACACTAATTTGAAGCAGCGGCGGGCTGGCAGAATGAGAATCGAAAAGATCTATCAATAATCTGTAATCACCACGTGGAAGAGTCTTTTTCATACCAAATATAATGGTAAAAGTATGCTTTTTACTACCAGCCCAGTTATCCTGTGGTCCAGGAATGATATATGAAAAGTCATCCAGTGATGACTGACCAACAATGTAAAAACAGTCGGCAGGAAAGTTTTTTGGATATTTAGCCCAATTTCCATCATTCAGAGCAAACTCAGCTGGGGAGTTGTCAGACTTACCAATATTCCAAAGAGTATCAGCTTGAACGGCACTGGCTAATATCGCCATTATAGCGACAATAAAACAAATCCTGGGTAATATTGCTATACGATTAAATTTCATTACATTATCCTTTTTTATAATTATAGGGTTGTAAGTGAATTTTCAATTTCTTCCAAAGTACGACCAGCAGTTTCGGGCATCATTTTCCATACTAAAAATATTTGCGGTACAAGAATTGCGGCAAAGATGTAAAAAGTTATTGATGGGCCAACACTATCGCGTAAAAGCGGGAAGAACTGACCTACAAGTGTATCAGCCAGCCACATAGAAAGAATTACAACTGATATTGCATGTGAGCGAATATTGGTTGGGAATATTTCAGCGGCGAAGATGAATTTGATCGGGCCGAGTGAAAAGGCAAAGAAGGCAACAAAACTGCAAATAAGTATAACAAGAGTATTACTTGGGTTTTGCTCGGCAAAGACCGAGCCTATACCGACAAGACAGGCAATAGCACCAACAGTACCGAATTGCAGCAGAGCTTTACGGCCGAGCTTGTCAACGAGCCAAACGGCAATAATGGTAAAAATCATATTACAAAAGCCAATAACTGCTACACCGCCAAGAGCACCGCCGAGATTGAAACCTGCTTTTTCCAATAAGTTCGGGCCGTAGTAGAAAATGACATTTATGCCACTAAACTGAGCAAAGACGGCCAACAGAACAGCAACTATGAGCGGTTTGCGATATTGAATATTAAATACATCGCAGAACCTGAGCATGGTTTTTTCTTCTTTGGCTATAGTGCAGGTAATTTCATTATATTCAATATCGGCACCAGTTAGAAAAACTCGATTAAGGACACGTAACGCAGCTTCCTTTCGGCCGGTTTTAACCAGCCAGCGAGGGCTTTCGGGGAGAGTGAAAGCCATAGCTAAAAATAAGATGCCGGGGATAAGTTCACAGGCAAACATTGCCCGCCAGGAGTTTTCGACCAACAGCCAGTTGATAAAAGTTCCTTTTTCAACTTTGTCAGCGAATGACTCTGCAAGATTATTGACAAATATATTATTACACAAAGCGGCAACGATACCAATGGTAACGGCAAACTGGAACATAGTAACCAGCCGACCACGTAAATGGGCGGGTGATATTTCAGAGATATAGAGCGGACTGACCATAGCAGAGATACCAATACCCAAGCCGCCAAGCCAGCGGGCAAAGATGAGGAGGTCGATCCTGTTGGCCAAAGCACTGCCAATAGCAGAAATCAACATCAGAGCGGCGGCAACAGATAGATTGCGACTGCGACCGAGCTTTTCACTGAGCCAGCCGGCAATAGCTGAGCCCATAACAGCTCCGATAAGACCAGAACTGACAAAGAACCCTTCCATAGCAGGTGAAAGGTTGAAAAGCAGCTTAACCGGAGTAATGGTACCGGAGATAACAATGGCGTCAAAGCCCCACAAGAAGCCGCCGAGAGCCGAGGCGAGCGATATATAGCATAGGAACAGGATATTTGCCTTATGAATATTTCTGTTATTTGAAACTTCTACAGCCATATAGATAAACTCCATTCATATAAGAAATAAGTTATCTCGTCTCGAAGCTGATCGAGACTCGACGCTATTATATTATGCAGACTTTGCCTGCTTATGTTAATACTTTTTCAAGTGCAGCTATATTCTGATAGATGCTTTTATTGTTGCACATCGGCTACCAATTGCCTGGCCGTATGGGCGAATAGTGTATTCCTGCACAGAAGCAGGGATAATAAATGTTTCTGCATAATGCACTATAAATGGCTCGAATGCTCCAGCTGGGCTTTCAACAATAGCCTCACGCCCTTCTACGAGGTTCAGGACGTTTACGCTGCCAGCAGTTTTATGCGGGACGATACCAGTAAACCAATGACGTCGCGTTTCTATGAACTCTAGTTCGTGGAGACCGGTACGTTCTTCCTGCCAGTTTTCACCAGAATCAACAACTTCAACCTGGTCGATAAGATGCTCTTTGACCCAGCTGGTAGTGCGTTCCCACTGGATATTTTTAGCTCCATGTTCGATATTTATGGGGCGAGGCAGACCATCAAGGCCCAATCTGCCCCAATCCCACATTTTGAATGTAAAAATATATGGGGTGGCACTAATTTCCAGAACCATGGCGTTTTTCCCACTGCAATGGCAGGTACCGGCCGGGATGAGGAAATGATCATGCTTTTTAGCCGGCCAGCAATTAACAAATCGTTCATCATCAAATAGCTTTTCACCACTCTGAGCGGCGTTTAGGTCTTCGATCATCTCGTCAGGAGAAATGCCTTCTTTAAGTCCAAGATATACGGTAGCATCATCGTCGGCATCAAGAATATAGTAGGATTCATCCTGAGTGTAATTTATGCCAAAGTTTTTTTGGATATAGTCAGTTAGCGGGTGAACCTGGAAAGAGAGATTACCGCCGTCAATGGTATCCAGGAAATCGAAACGAATTGGGAACTCAGCACCGAAACGGGCATATACCTTTTCGCCAAGGAGCTGTTTAGGCTGATAGAAAACGACATTGATGGATGGTACTTCCATGAGAGTGTCGCCGAATTTTAGCAATAGGCTGTTTTCTTCAGGGACGCAGTCAAAACACCAGCCATAATTGTCTGATTTCGGGTCAAGATCGCAGACACGTTTCATCCATTGGCCGCCCCAAGGGGCAGGGTCAAAGAAAGGCAGAACACGAAACGGCTGGCTGGCGGCGAGTTGTAGGCCGAGTCG
Source organism: Sedimentisphaerales bacterium (assembly GCA_963667715.1). Lineage (GTDB taxonomy): Bacteria > Planctomycetota > Phycisphaerae > Sedimentisphaerales > SM23-30 > JAFGDI01. The sequence continues at coordinate 2,356,387 of OY763926.1, forward strand.
CACAGAATCGCCGTCTGCAAAACGAGGCTGGCCGGGGATGTTAGTATCTAAAACATAATCCCAATGGTCTATGAGCTCTCGTTTGAGACGATCGCAAACCCGCCAATCAGTGAAGAAGGCTCTTTTATACTGTAACGACCATTTCAGCTCGCTGTTATCTACGCCCAGATTAGATATTTCATTGCGTCGCATGCGTAACTGTGCTTCCCAGCGAGCCATATCGGCATAAACAAGAGTGTCGGCTTCAGCCAGTAAGCTGGCACCGCAACCAATAACAACGATAAGGCCGCTATTGCACTGCTGTATTGTCGTTCTTATAAGCTGAGACTTTTGCTCGTCCATAAAGTCAGCCATTTGGAGATTGGTGATCCAGCCAAAGATAGGGTCATCACCACCGTTAAAAGGCGCTACTTTTTGATCAATTTCAGAGGGTGAGCAGAAAGCATCACTGCTAAGAATAGTCATATCCGGTTTAAGATGTTCATTAACGGCATCGGCGATCTCGGAGACATGTACTCCGGTATAACATTCAATAGCAATAACGTGCCGGGCAGAGCTGCTGGCAAGATATTCTTGTCTAAGAATATCGCAAGTGCTTTCCCAGCCGGAGATACAGCTATTGTCTCTACCGGTAACCTGAACAAATGGAGTTTTATTAAAGTTTGGCTGCAAATTCATTCCTCATATTCCAAATCCACTGACCACCGAGTAAGGCGGCAGAATTGCCCAAAGCTGCAGGTAGGATATCAACTTCCCCCCCTGCCTGGACAGCAAAATCATTAACGAAAGTTTTAACCGCCGGGATTATCATATCTCTGCTAGACATAATCCCGCCGCCAAAGATGACACATTCAGGGTCGAAGGCCTGAATCATATTTAAGGCCATAGCACCCCAACCTTCAAAGGCATAATCTCTGAGCTTACAGGCCAGAATATCGCCCTTTTCGGCAAGCTCAAATACAAGTTTATAATCAATCTTCGATTCACAGGCCAATAAGCTCTTATCAAAGCCAGGAATAGCCTGAGCTTTATTTTGGAGAGCCCATGTTGCTATTTGAGTTTCAGTACATCCAGCAGGCATATTTATGATTCTGGGAGCGTTTAAGTGGGTAATAGATAGACCGCCAAGATTGCCTGCCATGCCGCTGCGGCCGCGTAGCGGTTTGCCATTTAAGATAACACCAGTACCGAGACCGGTGCCAAGAGTGATCATAACGACATTGTCTTTACCACAAGCAGCTCCGTATTGCCATTCGCCAATAAGAGCGGCCCGAGCATCATTTTCGAGTAAGAGCGGGAACTGGAATAGATCCTCAACATGCACGCAAAAATCTTCGTGAGTCGCATCGACGAACTTACCGAAAGCATGGGTTGCATATCGTAAACCTGGAGCAATAATTAATGGTAATGCCCAGACCATGCCGTCAATGCCGGCCATACTAACTCCAGCCTTATCGCAAAGGTTAGTGATATCCTGCTTAAGGGATGGTATCCAATCAGAAAACGATTGACTTGCGTAAGACTCGATCACGGAGCGAGCAAGGACAGTATCATTTTCAACCAGCCCAATTTTAATAGATGAGCCGCCAAAATCTGCTGTAATAATCATAAATACAATAATAACAAGATAGAGAAGTAATATCAATTGGGGAGAACTAGTTTATGTGGTATATATTTACTGGTATTTTTATATTAGCAGTGGTATAATATATGCATGAGTATGCAAATAAGTACAAATGAGATGCCAGTTATAGACAGGATAGGTGAATTTCCATTACTTAATGCTGTATATGACTTTACGTATCGAAACCCTACAAATACGGTGCATTTATACGGCTATAGCGGCAAGATCAGAGTCAATAATAAGGAGTATGAATTTGCGGCTGGCGATATGACATGTATACAAGGTGGAACACTTTACAGCTATCATAGCGAGAAGCCGGGAAGACACTGGTGCGTGCACTTTTACGATAGTCCTGAGAGAGTTAATTCGATTGACATACCGGAATTTATCCCAACAGGTATCAATAGCTTGTTTTATCTGGAGCAGTTGAAGCTTATAAGCACCCTGTTCAATTCGTTAGGAACAAACGAAGCGACAGAACTTATGAATCTGGAAGCGAGCCATCGCCTGAAAGCATTACTGATATCGATATATAATATGGCAAACGGAAGCCAGAGGCATAGCCGGAGTGGTAAGAATTTTGCCTGGGAGACAATACTGAACTGGATAGATGAAAATCTTGATAAGCCGATCTCGACGGCAATGTTAGCGGCAAAAGCCAATATAACTGCTAATACATTATCGCAGAAGTTTAAGAAGCAGTACAATACGACGATAAGTCAGTATATATTGCGTAAGCGAATTGATAAAGCTAAATCATTGCTTACTACAACTACCCTAACAATCTATGAAGTTGGTTGTTCGGTTGGGATAAGTGATCCTCAATATTTTAATAAGCAATTTCACAAAACGGCCGGGGTGAGTCCGAGCCGATATCGGGAAGAAAATCAGGAGTACCTGAATGTTAATGCCAGGACAATGGCAACCAAAGGCGGGCAATGGAAATAGGATTAAGGGGCAATAGCCAGAGTTTAGAAAAAAGAACAGCAGGTATCAATAAGAACATTGAACCTGCTGTTTTTAATTGTTGATCTTGAGTGCGGTTTCGCACTTTTGACTGTTCAGCGTTTAACGCAAAGGCCAGAACAGGGCCTTGTGAATGAAATTCTTCGATATTTATCTCGTTTTCGAGCCAAATATCGAAAGTATATTCAATTCAGTATGTCACAGGAAGGCCCTTATTGGCGATTTCTGTGACTTGAAAAGTGCGAAAGTTGACCTTGAATTACTTCAATATTGATGAGAAAGAGTATTTGCCTGAGGCTACGTTATATATGGCATAGCCATTTTCTATTTTAATGAAAGATACGCCTTCAGCGTTTTTAGCTGGTTTGCCTGTTTCTGTGACTGAGTCAGCGTTTGCAGATGGTATACAGACCTGAGCAGAAGTATTGGCAGGTATAGTAATGTCCCAATTAAAGGCATTGTCTGTGATCTGCCATTTACTCGCTATTTTGCCGCGAACAGAGTCAGTTGAGGCGTTAACAGAAGTTATATCACCAAAGATCAACGGTTTAAGGACAAAATATTTGAAAGCTTCGTTACCGGAAATTTCCGGGGCGAGCCTGATACCAGCAATATTCTTGTAGAACCATGCACCAATATCGCCAAACATAATATGATTCTGAGAGTCGGCACCATTCCAGAATTCCCAGAAGGTTGTTGCACCTTTAGCGATCCAGTTTGCATAGCTTGGTTCAGTAGGATTAACGATCATCTTATAAGCGGTGTCAACCTTGCCATTATCGGCCAAAACATTAAAAATGGCTTTTGCACCGAGGATACCAGTATCGATATGATCGCCGTTGGCGGTAATGTTTTCGAGCAGCTTATCAATAACTTTATCTTTTTCAGCGTCAGGGACAAGGCCACAGAACATAGGGAACGCCATAGCAGTCTGGCTCTTAACAGAGTATGTGCCGTCACCATTATAGAACTTATTCTGGAAGGCTTTGTATATAGCATCAGCCTGAGCGAAATACTTATCGGCATCTTCTTTGTGGCCGAGAATTTCTGCGGCACGAGCAGTTATAAGAGTATCAACATAGTAAAAACCTGTTGATGTTACATCGCCGGGGGTTTCGGTTTTAACCGGGGCCCAGTCATTCAGGCCTATGGATACGATGTAATTTTCAGATTTACTGGTGAGATAGTCAACATAGCGTTTGAAACGTTCGAAATGAGTTTCCAGAATGCCAGTATCGCCAAAATAGCAATACATATTCCAAGGTATGATCAGATATGCACTATCCCAAGCGGGACCATTACCCCAGGCGTACCCCCAGCCGCCAGTTGGTACTATGCCGGGCAGCTCGCCAGAGTCACGCTGCTCATCTTTCATATCGAGCATCCATTTAGTATATCCGCCGCCATTGGCCCAGTTGTACATAGCCTGATCAGAGGCAAGATGAGCATCACCAGTCCAGCCGTTTTTCTCACGATGCGGGCAATCGGTCGGATAGCCCTGGAAATTACTACGATAGGCCCAGAGGATAGCGTGATGCATCTTATTAAGAAGCTCGTTTGAGCAACTGAACTGACCAATCTGTTTGAAGTCGGTATTGACAACTTTACCGATAATAGCGTCATCGGCAGGTTTACCGGGATATCCGGTAACTTCTACATATTGGAAGCCATAATATTCAAATCTAGGCTCATATATTTCAGTACCATCTCCTTTGAGAATATAGGTATTTTCTCCAAACTCCTTGTCACGCACATGCATTTTTATAGCTGCGAGGTCAACATTGCCGTCATCTTTGATACGCTCGCTATACCTCAGCTTGATGGTAGTACCAGCAGGGCCAGAGACTTTAAGCTGAGCCCAGCCAGCGATATTCTGGCCAAGATCATAGACGAAAACGCCTGGAGATGGCTCTGTGACGCTAACAGGGGCAATAGAAGCTGTGACTTTCACTGGAGGTGCAACTTGAGCCCTGAGCGAGCCTCCAGGGCCGTCAGTAAGCTCTGGAGAAGCCCAGGAGCTATCATCATAGCCAGGATTGGCCCAGCCGGTCTTTTCCTTACGAGCATCATATATTTCAGACTGCCTGATACCGTCGACGATTACGGGGCCAGTTGAAGCCTTCCAGGTATCATCACTTACAATGGTCTGAGTTGTGCCGTCGGTATACTCGATATATAGTTGAGCGAGCATTTCAGGGAACCTGCGCCATGGAGCACGGTCGAAATCCCAAGCAGCACGAGTGAATACATTGTACCAGCCATTACCAAGCATAACACCCAGAGCATTGTCACCATTATTTATCATATGAGTGACATCATGGGCAACGTATAAGCTGGCACGGTCATAGCGAGTAAAAGCAGGATCAAGAACATTGTCGCCAACTTTATCGCCGTTTAAGTAGCTTTCATGGAAGCCTAAACCACAAACATAGAGGGAAGCTCGGGAAATTTCCTTATCGATAGAGAACTCTTTTCTGAAAATAGGAGATGGGGCAGTTTGCCTGTAATTGCCTTTGAGAGCAATATCTTCCTCTGTGCTGTAAGGTGCATGATAGCCAAGCCACTTTGCAGCCCATAGCTCAGGTGAGAGAATACCCATAGACCAGTATGAAGGTTTTGTCCATGGAGACTTATTTCCATCTTTATCCCAAACACGCACAGCCCACCAGCACTGCTGATATGACATGAGCGGTTTACCCTGATATTTTATATACAGCGTGTTGTCAGATTGTACTTTGCCAGAATCCCATAGGTCACCGTGGCCGGAATCGGCAAGGTCAGGAGAAGAAGCAACTATAAGCTGATAGGCCGCCTGCTGCTGGTTACGAAGCTCGGAGGATACTTTCCAAGATAATCTTGGAGAAGTAGTGTCAATACCCTCCGGTGCCTTGCGATACTCACAGGTAAGTTCATATGGTTTAATATTACAGTAAGACTCTTTGGGCTTAGTCAGTTTAATAACTGCCAGCACAACAACAATAAGAAGAATAACCGTCAAAAGATTTTTCATAATTAACATTTGCTCCATTTAATATTAGTTCTATCGCGGTTTAGCCAAGAGAGGCAAATCGTTCAATTAGAGTAATTATAATAGAATAGTGAGCAAATGGAAATATTTTATGCCATAGAAAAAGCTCGGAAACACCACAATGCGGGCATTTCCGAGCTTATAAAAGCAATCATTAAAAGCTTAGTTGCACTATTGTCAACTCAAAATAGAATTGGCAAATTAGTTTTCAGCTTTTGCAACAGGAGCAGCAACAACAGTTGGAGCTCTGTCAGTGAAATCATCATATAGAGGCTGAACAGGAGTAACAGCGTCAATTTGATTATTTGATGCAGTAATTGCGAAGACTTTAACAGCCTGATTGTCAGGAAGAGTGATACTCTTGCAACCAGCTGGAACATCTATCGCATACTTAAACATATAGCTAAAGCGGTAAGCTTCGTTTGCATCTTTGCTGTGGATGTGTTTGCTAAACCAGGCAACAGGAGCACGTTTGATATAACCAGTCTCAATTGACTTAAGTGTATATTTTCCGCCATAGCTTACAGCAGGACATTCTTCATTAAAAATTCTGTTTTCCCACTGGCCGATATAGCCTCTCCAAGCCTGAATATTCAGGTTGCTCTGCTTTTTGCCAAGAGTAAATACAGCGTCGGTATCACTATCAGCTGCAGCAAGGATATAAACACGGTTATAATCACCCTTAGGCAGCTTGATCTCCTGGCCGGCACATGCAACAGCATTTGCTGCGTTAGCATAGCCAAGTTTGAACTCTACACCTTCGCTAATAACAGTTTCAGGTAGAAGTTCAGCGGCATAAGAAAGATCGTCTGCCATCATACCACTGCTGCGGTCGCTATCAGTAGAGATAACGTCAACATTATAATCAAGAGCAACAATAGTGTTTTCAGGAGCAGAAACCATTTCCTTCTTTGAAGGATCTTTTAGCTTGAGAGCAAAGGTGTGTAGAGAGTATGGAGTGGCATCAAAGACAAGCTTGCCGCCCTTAACCCTTGCATCACCAATACGATATTCCTGACCATTAACTTCGTAGGCAGATTCAATACCATTGGCAACATCAAGAGTAACAGCCTTTGCAGGGTTACCAGTGAGTTCCTGAACACGAACGATAACAGTATCATCATCTCTCTCGGCCTTTTTGATAGCACGAATATCGAGCTGATCAGTATTCAAAGTGGCGAATGAGAATGACTTGCCAAGCTTACCTTTATTTTCAGGAGTTTCAAAGGCAACCATAGGCTGGTTCAGGCCAAGAGCCTGCCATTCAGGGAGAGCCTTCTGCCATGAGCCTTTATGGCCGTAGATGGCATATTTCACTTCATGTCTACCCCAGTCCTGAGTACCCTGTTCCATGTAGTTTCTGTCTACATCAACATCAGGAGTATAAAGGAGAGTGAGCCTGATAACGTTATCAGAAGGCTTGTCAGAACCAAACTTACAGTCATTCATGATACTAACGCCGTAGTCACCGCTGGCGTCAGTAAGATCGAACCACTGGTAGAATGGAACTTCATATTTCTTTTCATCATTATTAGCTCTCTGGATAGTACCGAGACCAAGATTATAGGTAGCCAGGTTATTAGCAACAGAAAGCGGGAACTCAGCCTTAAGAGCGTGTCCAGGAGTCTGCCAGTCGATAACATTGCTGATATCAACCTTGCTGCCAGCATCGCCACAGCTAAGACTGATAGTCTGAGCAAAAGTAGAGTTGCGAGTTGTGCGAGTAACTTCAATAGCCACACGAACAGGACCATTTTCAACAACTTTGATGACAGCCGGGCCGTCAACATAGCCAGCTGGTGCTTTCTGCTGGTCTGCCCAATCCATATTCCATGCAGGCCAATGCTGAGGTTTTTCGTGCATGAAAGCAAGACGAGCCGGAGAAGCAAGAAGCTCTTTAGAAGCTTTTTTATCGAATACAGATTCAATATCACCAGCATTGTTAATTACAACCTTATAGTAGGCATTTTCAAGAGTATTGCCTTCTACGACCAGCCCAGTATTAAACTTGCCTGGTTTCTTAGCGTTGCGAATATCATAAGCGGCATAACCGACAGCAGGCACATCAGCCAGGAACAATACATTCAGAGTATTGCCATCAGTAGAAACAACCTGAGATGGAACAGCCTTGCCATTAGGGCCGACAACAACAACGTTTTCAGGACAGTTTTTATCATATTTTACAGAAGCACTAACAACAGACTCACGAGCGATGGCAAGAGGATTGTAAACTACAACAGGCTTGCCTTTGGCACGAGTATCCATAGCATTAACAACAGCACCCGTAGAACCAGAAAGAGTTTCAGCAAACAGATTCATGGCCAGTACTTCATCATTCCATGAGAATTCGTAAGCACGAGGTATAGAAGTACCAGGAAGAATGTCGTGGAACTGGCTGCTAAGAACGCGTTTCCATGCAGCGTCAAGCTTTGACTTTGGATATGCGATAGCACCAAGCCAATCAGCGGCAACAGCGGCACGTTCAGCAGAATCTGCCAGTAATTCATTTTTGCGATTCCATCTTTTAATATAGCCTTGAGAAGTGATAGAACCTGAAGAATGTTCAGTGAGTAGGAAGTCACCTTCGTAGGTAGGGAGCTTTTCGCGAATTTCAGGAGTTATGTCCTTGTAAAGCTGATCAGTAGAAGCCAGATAAACTTCGTATTTACCATCGCCCTTCTTGACACAGTCAGTATAGTTAATAACGTCCTTTTCTCTTGGAGCACCACCCATATCGCCAACACCATAGTAGTGATATTCAGCGAACAGGCCGTATTTTTCACCATTTTCGTCGATACGTTTAGCCCAACCTTCATCATCGTCAGCTTTTTCTTTAATAGATCCGCCGTAGCTGCCAGGATTTAAGGCAACGATAAGGTCTTTGCCATCTGGGCCCTGCCATTTACCAATACTAAAAGGGATACCAACAGCACTACCCCAGGTAAGTTTTTGAGTAGAGAAGCCGTCAAGGCCACAATGAGCCCAAACAGAAGGAGTATGAGCCATAAACCCAAAACAGTCTGGGAGAATATAGTCGCTACTCATTTTGCCAAACTCTTCACGGAAATATTCATTACCAAGAAGTACCTGCCTGATAGCAGATTCAACAGAAATGCCAAGAGCGTCATTTTCATCTACACTCGATCCAGAAACGAACCATCGACCTTCCTTGATATACTTTTTGACCTTTTCATACTGTTCTGGATAGTATTCCTTCATCATTTCATATCTGGTAGACCCAGTGAAATTAAACGTGTAATCAGGATACTTTTCTAGAAGAGCAATATTGTCATCTAAAGTAGCCTTGATATAATCGTTGATAGTGGTTTGATAGTCCCAGCGCCACTGGGTATCAAGATGAGCATAGCCAATTGCATAAAGCACCTTTTCTTTAGAAAGGTCATGCTCTGATTTTTCAGTATACATTCCTGCCATAAGTGTACTCGCTAAAAGTATCGGGGTAATAAAAAACAATCCTCTAATTTTCACAGTTAACTCCTTACAAAATGTTCAGTAAAATATCGGATTCTACGTCAAGTCGGGTTTTGGCAATTTAAGCGCAGCATATTAGCACAGCCAAATTATAATAATAAACAATAAACGTACCAAACGCTTATAGGTTGATACGTTGCGCATTGTCAATAGCGGGTTGAAAATAAATACAATGAGGGAAAATCTCAAATGTGGGATCTCATTTAGTTGCCAAAATTATTCAGATTACAGAATAATATTATTACTTAGCATTATAATAACGTAAAATGAACACAACAATAGCAAAATAATATCAATGATAGTACAGTTGTACCAATTGTGTTAGGGATTGGTAATGGCAGATGAGATAGATGAGTAAAAGTTAAGAGTAAAGAATATAGGTCTTTTGTTTATAGTCACTTATAGGATACTATGAATAAGAGCGGCAATTAACTCAATATGTGTCAGTCAAAATAATATATTTTATTTGGAATATATATATTTAAATATTACTGTTTGAATGTAATTTCTTCATTTTGACTCCAGGGACATGTCAGAGTCCCCAAAACAATGAACACCCACCACAGAGGTGGGTTTTTTTTATTAATCATAAAATTGTAGGCGACACGGTTATTGTTCCGGTATAAAAAATAAAGGAGAATAACCCGATAACGAGCTATTCTCCTTCTGTGCTTTCAGTAATTTAATACTGTTGGTCTTTACTTTTTAGCTTTGGCTTCTTTTTCAGCTCTACGCTTTTCGATGATCTCATCAGCGATATAACTAGGAACCTGAGCGTAACGGCTCATTTCCATAGTGAAGGTAGCCATACCCTTACTCAAGCTACGAACGATAGTAGCATAACCGAACATGCTTGAAAGAGGAACTTCAGCGTTGATAATAGAGATATTATCACGAGTTTCAGCATTCATGATGATACCACGACGACTGTTAAGGTCACCTACAACAGGACCCTGGTATTCAGCTGGAGCTTCGATCTCAACAGCCATAAGAGGTTCCTGCAGACAAGGTTTAGCCTTTAGGAACGCCTGATTAAAAGCGTCACGAGCAGCGATACGGAAAGCCATTTCAGATGAGTCAACAGCATGGTAAGTACCATCATCAAGACACATCTTACAGCCAACGATCTCATATCCAGCAACAGGTCCCTTTACCATGGCCTGTTCGAAACCTTTATTTACAGCTGGGATGTATTCACCAGGAATACGACCACCAGAGATATTATCTTCAAACTCGTAAGCAACTTCTGAATCTTCCGGTAGTGGAATCAGGCGACCAACAACGTGACCGTACTGACCAGAACCACCAGACTGTTTCTTGTGTTTGTAATCGAAAGCAGCTTCGATAGTTGGAGCTTCACGGTAACTTACGTTAGGAGCACCAACTTCAACGTCAGCACGGTATTCACGACGCATACGTTCGATGTAAACGTCGAGGTGAAGTTCACCCATACCAGCGATAACAGTGTCACCAGTTTCAGGGTCAGAAGAAACACGGAAAGTAGGGTCTTCCTTCATGAAACGGTTCAGAGCTTTACCCATACGATCCTGAGCTGTAGTATCTTTCGGTTTAATAGAAAGACTAATAACAGGGTCAGCAACATAGATACTTTCGAGAGAGTAGTTAATGCCTTCGCCGCAGAAAGTATCACCACTGGCACAGTCAACAGCCAGCAGAGCGATAATATCACCAGGACCTGCGGTATCAATATCCTCACGGTCATTAGCGTGCATCTTAACCATACGTCCGATACGAACACTCTTGTTAGTACGAACATTTCTATACTGGCTACCCTTAACGATAGAACCCTGATAGATACGGGTGTAAGTCAACTGACCAAAAGTTTCGTCAGTAACTTTGAACGCCATAGCACACAGAGGAGCATCTGGGTCACTAGTCAGAGGTACTTCAGCACCATTGTTATCGTGGTCGCGAGCAGTATTAACTCTATCCAGCGGGCTAGGCAGATAAGTACAAACAGCGTCCAGCAGAGGCTGAATACCCTTGTTCTTGAATGCAGTACCCATCATCAGAGGAACAATGTCACGATTGATAGTTGCTTCACGAACGATAGCCTGAATCTGCTCAACAGTAGGAGCTTGTTCTTCAAGAAGCATTTCCATGAGTTCATCATCAAACATGCTCAAAGCTTCAAGCATTTCGTGGTGAGCGTCTTTAGCCTCGTCGAGCATATCAGCAGGAATATCGTTCTCAACAACCTTTTCACCGCTATTACCTTCAAAAGTGAGATACTTCATAGTGATAAGGTCGATAACACCAGCGAAATCTTCGCCAGTACCAACATTAAGCTGAATAGGCACAACGTTAAGGCCAAGCTTTTCACCAATATCGGTACGAACTCTGATAGGGTCAGCACCAATACGGTCCATTTTATTTATAAAAGCGATACGTGGAACTTTGTAACGCTTCATCTGACGGTCAACGGTAACTGACTGACTTTGTACACCACCTACAGAACAGAGAACCATGATAGCACCATCAAGAACACGCAGAGAACGTTCAACTTCAACAGTGAAGTCCACGTGACCTGGAGTATCGATAACATTGATCACTTTATCTTTCCAGCCAACCTGAGTAGCAGCAGAAGTAATAGTGATACCTCTTTCACGTTCGAGTTCCATGAAGTCCATTGTAGCACCGCCATCGCCGCCACGAACTTCCTGAATTCTGTGAATACGACCCGCGTAATACAGCATACGCTCAGTCAGAGTAGTTTTACCAGAGTCAATATGCGCTGATATACCAATGTTTCTAATACTTTTGATGTTTTCCATTAATTTTTCCTTGTCGGTATCCATACTTTTCGTACACACCCTAAAACCAAATAAAACAATATTAAATTACAAAAACGGTTACAAACCCTGTACGCACAATATACAAGGAGAGATTCTCCGTTTAACAAACATAATGCAAATAAATCGTGGTGGGCTAAAAACCCCATCCCCTCTTCAAAGCTCCTTTACCGCAAGCATAATTGAGGTAGGCTATGCTAGGCGTCTATACCTATCACCCCCGATGGGTATAGAAAAGTAATTTACAACATAAAAGCCGTTCAGTCAAGTTTTTTTTATGTTTTTTACGCTTACGGTCACAATTATCGTATCTAGTGGCTAAAACCTTTAATAATATTTTATAGCAAGCGAACTAGCTGATAGTATATCAGAATTTATAAACTTATGGTTAGCATACAGTTATAATTCGATTAAGATATTGAATAATTGTTATAATTGATACAGAAGTATTTTTCGGCAAAATAGATATGAGACTTAAAAGCTGATATTTGAGGTATTTTGTCATATATACTTGATTTTGTGTACTTTATGAATGTAGAATATTGCGTGGTACGATACTGAGAAAAAATATATATAAATGATAATAGGTGAATAATGTTTTCAAAGATAATTGAGCCCAGGTTTGGCGATACTGACGCCCTAGGCCATATTAATAATATATCAATCGCAAAGTGGTTTGAACTGGCCAGAAACGACCTTCACCGTCTGCTCAATCCCAGCATGGACCCGCACGAATGGAATCTGATAATGGCACACAGCAGTTATGACTTTCATGCTGAGACACATTATGGCAGTGACGTGGAAGTACGTACCTTTGTTGAGAAGATAGGCAATAGCTCGTTTACGCTAAGACATGAAGTCTGGCAAAAAGAGCAAAAGACAGTTACCGGCAAGACGGTAATCGTACATTTTGACTTTAATGACAGACGCCCTATCCTACTGACCGACTCAATAATAGAAAAGCTAAAAGAGCATGTAGACGGAGTTTAAGAGGCGGGATATCAGCCCTGGCCGCCAACGAGTTTAAGTACTTCGTGGACGGCATTATCCATAGTAACTGCCAGATCCTTGAGTTCTATGGAACTGCTAGCAGCCTCTTCTGCGCAGGCAGCGTTTTGCTGGGTTACGCCGTCAATCTTTTTAACAGATTCGGTAACATGGACAGAATCATCAGCCTGTCTGACACTAGAATCAGAAATAGCCTTAACAATGTCAGTGGCACCAGCAATACTAGTAACTACTTCATTAAGCATTTCAGCTACATCGTTGCTAATACTAACACCTTCACGTGAATTTTTGAGAGATTCTTCTATCATTGCAGAGCTATTTTTAGCAGCTTCAGCAGATTTTAAGGCAAGGTTTCTGACTTCTTCAGCAACAACGGCAAACCCCTTACCTGACTCTCCGGCACGAGCGGCTTCTACAGCAGCATTAAGGGCCAGGAGATTAGTCTGAAAAGCAATAGAATCGATGACTTTTACAATTTGAGCTGTTTCTTCAGCAGAGCGATGAATAGCCTCAATAGACTGTTTCATCTTTCCCATTATTTCATTACCAGAAAAAGCTTTAGTACTGGCCTTTTTAGTAAGCGAATCTGCGTCAGTAGCTCTTTGAGCTGTCTCGCGGGTACTATTAGTCATTTCTTCTAAAGCGGCTGAAGTTTCTTCCAGACTGGCAGCCTGATTTACAGCGCCGTCTGCAATGTGTTGTGAAGTAGCTGATACACTTTCAGCCGCGTCACTAACAGCCTTTGACCCATCCTCCAGGTGAGTTATGATCCGGATAAGCGGCATCATAAGTTTTTTACGGATGTAAATAACAGTAGCGATAAATACCAGAGCAGCTGCCACCATTCCCATATAAAGTATGTTTTCAGCAAACTTAACATGCCTTTCAGACTGATGCTGGAACATAACAACTGCCTGATTCATATTTTTAAGCACATCAAGGCTACCGTTTATCACCTGTTTGGAAAGATCGGTGTACTGATCTGTCCCGGGAGTTTGGGCTTTTAACTGAGCTACAGTTTTTTGAAAATTATCCCATAGCGTACCTACAGTATTGAGCTGTTTTTTTATGTCTTCATTAGAAGTACCAAGAAGCGACACGGGTGTTTTCATGGTAAGATCCATGTACGTAGTACCACCATTATTCAAAGCATCAAGAGTAAGCTCAAACAGACTGCGTGTGCTATCAGAAGTACTTACAACAGTACCAGAATTAACTCTAACAATTTCATCTGCAAATAACTCTTTAGTAAACTTTTGAGATAACATTCGCTGACGACCGGCAAGGTTGATCTCTAAGCCATCATGCTTTTGATCGTTAATAGTTACCAAAGTTACACTGATGGCAACAAACAGCACAGTCATAATTAAACCGACCATGAAAGTAATTTTAAAATTGAGTGACACACCACTATTTAATACATTCCTCATACAATCCCCATTTATACCATGTTATGAGACATAAGTTTTCATTCAGTCTGTATATACCCCCCATGAGCATAAAGCTGACTTATTCCAGTATATAAAATCGGTGTAAGTGTGGCACTATTTTAAGGAAATATGGAAAGACGATTAGAAGGAGTTACGCAATTACCGTAATCCTTTTAACAGAAATACTTTATGTTATCGCAGAATATTTTTTAGATATAAAACGTCTATACAGGGTTCCAATAATAATATGATACCTGGTGGAAATCACAAAAAGGGCAAATATCAGTTTGGAAGTGAACTTATAGCCTTGGCAGCTTCTTCTGAATCATCAAAATGATATTTTTCGTGGCCAATCAACTGGTAATCTTCATGTCCTTTGCCGGCAATAAGTACACAATCGTCAGAGCCAGCAGCACTAATAGCAAAGTTAATAGCATCTCTTCGGTCTGGTATGACTTTAACTTTCTCTGCAGAAAGATTCATGCCTGATAAGATGTCAGTAATAATAGATTGGGGATTTTCAGTTCTTGGATTATCATTAGTAACGATAACCAGATCGGCGTATTTTGAGGCAACCGCAGCCATTCTAGGTCGTTTTGAGCTGTCTCTGTCGCCACCACAGCCAAAAACGAGAATCACTTTGTTTTCTGTAAGTTCTGTCACAGTCGAAAGCGCATGCTCCAAAGCGTCATCAGTGTGAGCGTAGTCTATGAGAACGGAAAAATCCTGCCCTTTATTGACGGAACTGAGTCTACCGGGAATACCAGGGAAAGTATCCATAGCAGAAAGAATCTCAGGCATAGTCAGCCCCCCTGCTATAGCCATTGCGGCGGCGGCGAGGAAATTACTGATATTATGTCGGGCAGGAACAGGCAAAAAGAGCTGGTACGACTCGTTTTGCCATTTGATCGAGATATCAGAGCCTTTAAGGTTCATAGAATTGATAATAGCGGTAAGCTCAGCGTCAGTACGGTCAATAGCAAAAGATATGATACGCCTACCAGAACCAGCGGCGGCCTCATAAAAGTATTCAAAATTCGGGTCGTCGCGGTTTATGACCGCTGTGCCGTCAGGACGAATATGGTCAAAAATAATAGCCTTACTCTCTCGATAATGATCAATCGTAGTATGATAGTCCATATGATCGCCAGTAAGATTTGTAAAAGCGGCAGCAGTATGATAAATGCCTTCAGTACGCCTTTGATGCAAGCCATGGCTGGAACATTCCATAGCAACAGCCGCCATACCATTAGCGACCATCTGGCTCATAATCTCGGCGAGCTGTACACTGCCGGGTGTGGTATTATCAAGCGGAACAGGGCCATTGCCGGAGTCATAACCTATGGTACCAATAAGGCCACAATGGCAATGGTTAGAGTCGAGAATCCATTTTAACATAGTTGTTACTGTAGTCTTGCCATTTGTACCAGTGACGCCGAAAACCTTAAGTTCTGAAGCTGGCTTACCAAACGACACCTGAGCTAACCTGCCGAGCGAGCTGGCACTGCTGAACACCTTCATAAAATGGCATGAAGGGTACTGGCTGATGTCTATATCGTCCTGGTAAACAATGATAGCAGCACCGGAATTAACCGCCTGCTCGACGAACAAATGCCCGTCAACGGTAGGCCCATTAACAGCAACAAAGATATCACCTGTTTTTACCATTCTGCTATCAGAAACCACCCTGCCACTAAGTAGAGAGGGGTTAATATTAGAGCCGGCTTCAGTTTCGGCTTCGATTTTTAGCTGGAAAAGCAGGTCGTCCATAATCAGCTCCTAAAAAAACAGTTAAATATCTATAAATAATTATATACAGGTAATTTGTAAAATCAACGGCAATAAAAAATGATCTTGTTGAGTGTGGTAATATGTATTGGATGCTTCTTGCAATACGGCAAAAAAGCGATAAAATGGTCTAATTCGATGCTGCTAGAGACAATTATAGCAGTAAATACAGATGCCAATAAACCGGAGCAGTAATTTTGCCGTATATTTTGAATATTATTTACTTTTGCTTATTGATACTAATATCACCATTTATTATTTATCGAATGATAAAACAGAACCGCTACCGGGAAGGCTGGGGTGAGCGTTTGGGCTTTACTCCGGTAAGAAACGGCAGTAATCGATGCATATGGGTTCATGCTGTTAGTATGGGTGAGGTAAATGCGGCGGCGACAATAGTAGAATCAATTCGAAATGATATACCAGATTGCGATATTGTGGTCAGCACTACTACTGATACGGGTATCAATCGAGCAAGAAAGCTTTATGGCGAATTTGCTACAGTGGTATTTTATCCATTTGACTTTACCTTTGGCATAAAGAGAGCATTTAACAGACTCCGGCCAGATCTATGTATACTAATGGAGCTGGAAGCATGGCCGAATTTTACCAAGATAGCACAAAGCCGCAATATACCTGTTGTAGTAGCTAACGGTCGAATCAGTTCAGGTAAAGGATTTCCGAGATATAAGAAGATCGCCTGGCTAATACGTCCTATGTTTGGTCGTCTGGCGGCGGTAATGGTTCAGGACGCAGAGTATGCTGAACGGTTTGAGTATCTTGGTGTAGCTAAGGAAAAGATCTTTAATGTTGGTTCATTGAAATATGATACCGCAGAGATTACTGATAAAGTTTCAGGCAGTGATGAGCTAGCCGAACAGATAAAGCTTGAGCCGGAAGTGCCGCTGATAGTAGCTGGCAGTACGGGAGTAGATGAAGAAAAGCTTATTATTGATTGTTTCAGACAGGTATGTAACGAAATGCCTGATACGAAGCTAAGATTAGCAATTATTCCGAGAAAGCCTGAGAAGTTTGGTGAAGTAGCTGAGTTGATCAAGAATGAAGGCTATAATTTGCTAAGATATAGTGAGATTAAATCTGGCGAGAAAAAAGCTGAAAGCAGTGATAATATTATTTTAGGCGATACCATGGGCGATCTGCGGAAGTTCTATTCGCTGGCAAGTATAATATTTGTTGGTCGCTCGCTGGTTCCAATGGGCGGGTCCGATATGATGGAAGCTGCGGCACTAGCCAAGCCTGTTATTGTTGGGCCATATACTGAGAATTTTATGCAGACAATAACAGCTCTCAAAGCTGGCGGAGGCATAATTGAAGTTAAAGATCAGGATATGTTGACTGCTTCAATCATTAAGCTGCTGAAAGACGATAACTATGCCTTGGAAGTGGCCACAAACGGCAGGCAGGTGATAATTGAACATAGAGGAGCAACTGCCAGAACAATCGAAAAAGTCCGGCAGCTGCTATAATTTTTTTTTAACTGACTGTCATTGCCTATTGATCAAAATTCAGAAGCTTTAACTGGTTCCTGCTGAGCAGGAGTATTGTCACCGCTAAAATTTGCGACAGCTGATTTAACGGTTGTTGTGATACTGTCAATAGTAGCAGAATCACAGAAGCTTACAGAGCGAAGATAGCCATCATTTATCTCTACTGATATGCCAGCCTTGCCATCCATGCCTTTGAACATATTGATCACTGGCCCAGTGAACGCCAAAGCCATAGCCATTTCCGGATTAGCCTTAATCATTTCTTCGGATTGAGTATTATACCCATCTACAAATAAGCCGGCATATGGAGCTACATCTATAACAAGGTAGAAGTTTGCTTCGGATGGAAGGACATCAAGAGCTGAGTTGTAGATAGCAGAGCCCTTTAAGGTTTTATCAGATGAATAAAGCGAGACAGCTTCAGCAAAAATATCCTTATCCATAGCCTGTAGATACATTCCAGGGTCAGGTTGACCTAAATATACAGTCATATCATTTGCCATAGTCTTACCGCCTGGGAGCTGTTGATTAATAGTGAAGTCCATACTGAAAGTATCGCAATCATTGATCTTGCCAGCATCAAAAGTATATTCGTTAACCTTAATAATAGGATTAGCTGGGAACTGGGCAATAGAAGTCCATATATTCTTTACTTCGCTGATAGTCAATGCTGCTTTACTGATTGAATAAATCTGCTGTTCGGTCTTTTCTTTAACAATATCAGACATATAGTCTGCAGAATGGGTTTCTGTGAGAAGATTGCCGAACTCGTCAAGAAATTGATCTACATTATCAGATAAAGCGGTAAGAGCTTCACTAGCTTCGGGATTACCGTTTTGGATACTGCCGATACAGATCAAATCGAAAATAGAGTGGTAAACAACCTTGAAAATATCAGGGGAGATGCTTGCCGCTGAGAGCGAAGTTAACTTCCCGTCAGGAAGACCAGCAAAACCGGTATATGAAACCTTATCAGCAGGCTTTAGAATTTTGGCGAGCTGTCCAGTAGGAGTAACGAAAAGATTATTTTTAGCGATAAGACCATCAGGTGTGTAGCTAATGGAATATGACAATTTATCGATCTCAGTGATGTTTGCAATTATATTCTGAACATTCTGCATGAGTTTTGGGTTTGATTGAAAGTCAGGGACATTCATTAAAGCGGCGGGAAGCATAAGCTTGCCAACGTTCATCAGATTGGCCAGACCGGCGTAGACAGTAATGTCAGAATCGAGCATATCGTCGAGAATCACCTTATCAGCGGCAAAGGATGTCTGAGAACTGATAATAGTACCCAGATTATATTCATTGTTGGCAATTAAGAGATAATTACCTTTGGCAGCGATAAAGGTTGAACTGTCCGCTTTTTTAGCACCATTTTCCAGCGTGTCGCCGGGGATCTTATCGAGCTGAGCCTTAGCATCATTAACCGGCAATAATAAAACAGCTGAATTGTTGGCAGCCATAATAGATGTCAGAGCGATACAAACAGGCTTAGAGCTGTCTAAAGGTAATGGTGTATCTAACCCCAAACTATCGGCAACCTCATTTGAAAACCCATCAATTGTAACATGGTCGGCATTGACACCGATTTTTTCGGTAAAACCGGTAATTGTGGCTTCAAGTTTAGCTAAAGATGGAGTGAATACAATAAGTTCGCAATTTGAAGGTAAGTATCCCAAGGCTTCCGGAGAGGCGGCCCTGAGCATTGGTGTAAGGACAGATACCACAACTAACGCATTGATATATAAGTACTTAATTATCTTCATAGCTTAAGGACTCCTAGTTATAAAAAACATTTTTTAGTCATTCAATCCAACCTGTAGTTGGCCAATGTCTTATACAGTCGCTATTTAGGAAGGTTACAAAAAAACATGCTTATGCATTTTTCATGCGATCCAAGGCTTTTTTGAGTAGAATTCGTGAGCAACCGAAGTTCAATCTTACGCATTGAGGGGCATCAAAAGCGGTCCCATCATTTAAGCCAACTCCAAGAGATTCAAAATATTTAGTTGGGTTCTCAAGGCCAAGCGAAGAACAATCAATCCAACTGAGGTAAGTAGCTTCAGGAGAACAAACCTTTAGCCCCTTGTAGCCAGATAGCTCAGAGGTAACCAGATCTCGGTTAGCGGTAAGATAGTCCAAGAGCTCCATACGCCAGGATTCGCCATATTTATATGCCGCATAAGCCGCTTCGTAGCCTAGTACATTTGGGTGGGAAGAAAGTTTATTCACTACAGACTGAAGTTTCACACGCATATTAGAGTTAGGTACAATAGCAAAACCACACATAAGCCCTGCGATATTAAAGGTTTTTGACGGTGACATAAGAGTGATGCTATTTTGGAGGATATCATCGCCCAGAGTAGCAATTGGGGTGTGGGTATTGCCGTCGAGCATGAGTTCGCAGTGAATTTCATCACTAATTAAGGGTAGATTATGGCGATTACATATTTCTGCGAGTATTTCAAGCTCCTGAGGGGTATGTGCTCTGCCACTAGGATTATGAGGGTTACTGAGCATAAGCATGCCGGAGTTTTGATTCAGAGAAGCTTCAAAAGCGTCAAAATCGATCTTATAGTACTCATTTTCATTTATCATTAGTATTTTAGATAAATTGCAGTAGTTTACCTCAGGAATCTCGAGAAAAGGCGGGTATATTGGTGTAAAAACTGATACTTCCTGACCGGGATTGCATAAGGCCCTGCAAATACAGTTTAGAGCAGAGACCAGGCCGGCGGTAAAGATGATCCATTTCGGCTGAATCTGCCAGTTGTACATAGATTCCATGCGATCGACAATAAGCTGTTTGAGCTTAGCCTGAGGGATAGTGTAACCCATTACACCATGATCGGCTCGAGCTTTGATGGCAGAAATAACCTCAGGTGGAGCGGCAAAATCCATATCAGCAACCCACATAGGAATTATATCACGCCCAGAAAACACATCGTACTTTATAGAGCCAGTATTAGCACGGTCTATTATTTTATCAAAATCAAACATTTTCACTTCTTTACTATTATAAGCTGATATAAAACCGGTAATACTTTTTTACCGGAAAGAAGCATGATACAAAACTGGTAAAGATATGTCTAATGTTTTAGTGTTGATACAGTATTTGCTTGAGTGTTAATGCACAAAAAATTATAATTCCATTATGAGATATGAACAATTTGTCCAATATTATGATAGAATATTCCCATTTAATAATGTTCAGGCTGATTTTTTTACGGAATATATATCTGTTAATACTTCAATTCTGGAGCTGGGATGCGGAACTGGTAAACTTGCGGAGAGACTTGCAAGTGAGAGTAAAAATATAATTGGGATAGATAATGATGAGACGATGATAGTTCGGGCCAGGAAAGTGTATCCGGAGATAGAATTTAAGGCAATGGCAGTGCAGGATATCGGTGGACTACACAGAAGCTTTGACTTGATAATATGTACGGGTAATGTGCTGTCATATCTGAATGATGATGAAATGAGTAATCTGGTGTCTAATGTCGAGAGGATGTTAAATAGTGGCGGCTATTGGATATTTCAGGTAATTAACTGGGATAGCTTTAAGGGGATGGAAAACTATCAGTTTCCCGATAAGAATATTGACGGTATGGTCTTTAGCAGGAGCTATGATTTCAATAAGAATGGGATCGCTGAGTTTACACTTGGATTGTCTGGTACTGAAGGTGGTGATTTTTCAGAAGTTCATACACTTTATATGCGCGACAATAGCAGATTTATTAAGCTGCATGAAAATAGCGGTTTGAAGATAGAGAACTGTTATCTCAACTGGCAGAAGCAGCCTTGGTCAGCTACGAGCAATGGCGGGATAATTCAGGTGTATAAGAAAGGGCTGAAATGAGAGTAATAAGCCTGATACTTATATTTATAATGACTATTAATGGGTGTGGAATTGAACCAATAGTTTCTACTGAACGAGAGGTGTTAGCAAAAGCGATCACTAATTCCAATACGGATAGAATGGTTCGGTTGGCAAGTATAGAAAAAGCACAAGAGCTGTACCCCGGGGAGTATGTTCATTGGCTGGGGGTTGGGCTGAACAATACTCCTGATAAGTATATTACAGATGAGTATATTGACAAGCTGACAATGTCGAAATCTTTGGAGGCAATCAGATATTTATGTGAATATGGAGCGAGATGTCCATTAGAACATGATAGAATGGTTAGAATATGCGAAAGTATAAGCGGACAAGTCTTCCCGGAATATTTGCTGGATATAGTAAACGAAAAAGATGGTAATGAAGGCTTTGATTTTGTATTGCATGCGAGATTGTGGGAGTATGTCGCGGCTAACTATCCTAGGGATGAGCTTTGCAAATGGGTACGAGAGGTATCAGCAGGAAACGACCTTGTACGATGCTTAAAGTTTTATAGTACAAAGCTAGACTATATTGCATTTAGCAGCGGTGAAATTATTCAATGCTATATGTTAATACGAGAAATAGAAGATGATTATTTGGCGGAAGTTGTAGGGAAGTCCAAGGAGATGGGCGGCTATAAGTTCAGAATAAGCGATATGGGACTGATTTTAAGTTTGCCAGCTGAACAATTCACTAAACACAGAAATGACTTTATTGGTACCGCTAAGGATTATATCACAAATGCAATACATGTGACTCGCCCCCCTGCTTATAAAAATGCAACAAATGACAGGACAGACAGTTTCATTAAGCAAATAGATGATTTAACGATTACAGACCTGCTGCGTATAATGCTACTGTGTGAATCGATATACGATAAGCCTCAAGAGTTAAGAGAACTGCTTTATGATGCTTATGACAATAGCGAAATCGGAGGCTTATGCTATATCAATGATGGCAGCTTAAAGTTTAAGAAATACAGCCCAGGTGCAAGTAAAGGCAGTCATAAATATATAGAATCCAAAAATACAATGGCAGATTCTGTTATGGCTACTGCTCGCTGGCATGTTCATGATCAAAGGAGCGGGAAAGGTAACCTTGCCGGGCCGGGCTTAGATGACATGGAGTTTGCGGTCAAGGTGAGTAGTAATATTGTAATATTTACTATTCTTGATAGTGATGATAACAAATATACGGTAAACATTGACCTGGTGACGGCAGCAGGGATGATAGTTGATCTTGGCGTAGTGGAAGTGATGAGATAAAATAACTATGAAGTATGGTGAGCATTACACCATACTTCATAGAATAAATACTACAAAATCAATTTCCGCATAATGAGTTTTGCGGATCGCTACAGTCCAGCCAGCTCACGGCGACTGCGGTAAAATCAAGAATATCGACATAGCAGTCATTATTTACATCGCCCGGTATAGTTCCATCGCAGCCGGTTTGAGTATAAAAATACATTTTATCAATATTCAGAGTATCTAGTGCCCTGTTATCATTAGTACGGTCTGTGTCCTGGGCCCTTATATATATAATTCCTTCAAGGCCATTTGGTAATTGATAGGACTGCATGGAATTGTCATCATCTGAGCGAGATATTGCAAGCATATCAGTATATATGATGTCGTCCATAGAATATGAAAGCACGAAGTTGTCACCTTCATCATTTGCTGTTCTCCATGCTTCAATATTGAAGGTGCAATTCTTTGTTTTTGGTATGTAGGTAGACCATTTAGCTTCAAGATAGCTATAGGTGCCAGAATCAACCTCAACAAGCTTTTCATATACATTGTCACTCTTTTTAAGATCAAAATAAGTAGAGTTGTCAGAATATGAAACCAGGCCTTTCAGGTTAATATCGAATTCCGGGTAAACTTCACACTCGCCAAAGCGTGCAAGCTCCATAACACTAGCGAATCGCTGGCCACATGCAACTGCACCATTAGTGTCATAATGAACGACATCGGTAAAAGTCAGGTCCTGTGTAGGGAAAGAACGGGTAAAAGGTACGTTCATATCAACATTAGCCTGTGCATTGAGAATGACATCTCCAAAAGTTGCATATGATTGGTCGACTTTCAGGTCACCGATAATAAATGGCATATCAGGAACATTAAATTCAGTACGCAGGTCAGTAATGAAATTGGTAAGATTCAGTTCATATTCAGTTGCACGAACTTCGGTATTTGAATCACTTGAACCCTGGAACCAGATCATACCAGCAATTTCGACATCACTATAAACAACTTCCAGTTTAGCTAAAGCTTCAGGTACTACTCTGATAAAATCGGTATAAAGGTCACCCTGAGTGCCGCCAGAACTCGGTGGTCTCCATCTTGAATACAGATCGGTACCATCAACAGCATATTTAAGAATTAAAACAGTTTCATTAGTAGAGTAATTTGCAATATCCTGACCAAAAATAAATGTCGGGCCAAACTTATCTACATTGCCCATACCAACCTGAAGAGCATCCCAGTCTGTCCATTCACGCCAGAAAGCCGGTATGTTTTCAAACGGGCCGCGGATATCAGCCGGAATTTCACTAGCAAGACCACGTCCCTGCATATTGGACTGGCCGCCGCAAAGGTACACTTTAGCTGATAATCTAGGGCTGGTTGAGAAAGTCCAGTTTAAACCAGTGTATAGTGTGCCGTCAGCTTCAACATCAACGCGCCAGAAATAGTCGGTATTTGCCTGAAGTACAGCGACAAAGGAAGTGGCTGACTGTGCTGAAGATACCAGCTGCAAGTCTCCCGAGGCAGTACCAAGGTACACATTGTAAGCAGGCGAATCGATACCAATGGGTGCATCCCATGTAAGTTCAGTATTCAGTGCTACACCATGTTCGTTATTGGCTGGAAATGAGTTCGAGGGCAGGCCTGGTTTTGCCTGTACCTCCAAAGCACCCAAATAAGCAAATCCACCTTCAACAATGGCAACATCAAGAACTATATCTCCAGTAGAAGTTGGGACAATGCCCGTTAGAGAAACTGTGGTATCATTATTACCATTATAGCCGCCAGTACCTATTGCGGTGCCTGAAGTTATTAGATCAACAGACTTTGTGCCATTTGAGCCAATGGCGGTATAGCGAGTTATCCTTGTAGAAGTAGATTCTCTGGTACCGAACATGGTCAGATCATAAGTCAGACTCGGGTTGAGTCCGGTGAGCTTAAGTGCAGCACCACCAACAGACTCAAACCAATAGTCTTCTGTGGCAGTTGCAATAGCAAAATCGCCAAGTAAAGAAGAATCAGGAGCTAATAGCCCACCATTACGAATACCGTTACTATCAAAACTATTAGTCATGATAAACCCAACACCGGTGCTGGTGTTGTTGGTATCAATGATAACACCTGGGAATGTTTCGCCATTTGGGATCGGGTTATTTCCATTGTAAGGATGCCAATTATTCCAGTAGTTTCCATTAACATCCGGACTAGCAGTTGCATGGCCGTTAATGGCATCAGCTGGGCCAAAATCCATTAATATACGCGAGCCGCAAAGAAATTCAGCCTTTACCGAATGTGCTGCAAAGCAAGTCAATAAAGCAATTGATAACAAACACATCTTATTCATTATTAAATATTCTCCAATCTGATAGAAGATTAAAACGACCTCGCCCACGATATAATTGACCAAATCATGGACAAGGCCATAAACCAAACCTATACAAGGTCTTATCACTAATATAATGTAATTAGAACATACTTGATTATTTATTTACAGATCTTCCTATAATTTATAAAGCCAAACCCGGCCAGGATCATAGAAATAGTAGCAGGTTCTGGGACTTCAGTAATCTCCAGAATTCCCAGATATGCGTAGCCGCCTTCAACAACAGAGACATCAAGTAATATTTCGCCATTAGCATCTGGTGACAAGTCAGACAATACGGCAATAGTATCGTTATTACCGTTGTAGCCGCCTGTACCAATACCATTACCAGAAGTTTGTAAATCTACATACTTGCCAGCAGCAGTGTATCGAGTGATCCTACTGGAAGTAGATTCACGAGTGCCAAACATTCTGAAATCATAAGTAGAATTTACATTGAGACCGCTAATTAGAATTGCCGCCCCACCAATAGATTCAAACCAATAATCTTCAGTAGCTGAAGCCAC
The DNA here is from genome assembly GCA_963667715.1 of Sedimentisphaerales bacterium. Classification (GTDB taxonomy): domain Bacteria; phylum Planctomycetota; class Phycisphaerae; order Sedimentisphaerales; family SM23-30; genus JAFGDI01. The sequence continues at coordinate 2,382,066 of OY763926.1, forward strand.
AGCGAAATCGCCTAAGAGCTCAGCACTTGGTGCCAGCAGTCCACCATTGCGAATACCATTACTATCAAAACTATTAGTCATTGTTAGTGCGATACCAGTGGCATTATTACTGGCATCGATCACTGTACCGTTAAAGACTTCGCCATTTGGTATAGGATGACTACCATTATATGGGTGCCAATTATTCCAGTAGTTACCATTGACGTCAGGGCTGACAGTCAAGTGTCCGTTAATCTCATCAGCTGGGCCGAAATCAATTAATACTCTGGAATCTGTCATTGCAACTGCGTGAGCATAATTCACAGCAGTTAACATAGCAACAAGCATAAACAAACATACCTTCCTCTTCATTTCAAACCTCCAAGAAATAAATACATAACCTTAACTATTGCATCAAAAGCAAATATCAGTTAAGAGTACAATAAAGCAACCTGAAGAAATATCAGGATTGCAAACATTCATGATAATAACTCAAATAGGCCAGAGGCCCGTTTAATTTGATTTAATACTGTGTAAATTCAGCATTGGCCTGGCAAACATTGACCATGAATTAGATACGCTTTGGCTAGAATCTGTAATTACCAATGATAAAAAATGATCATTTCTTTGTATATCAATATTGAGAGTCACTGGTTCACTTACAGGAGACTGGCCAATATGAGAAAATACTACTTTGCCGTCAATAAGAACCCAGAAATCGCATTCAGGCAATTTAGCAAGTTGTTCATCATTAATCAAAAAGCTATCAGATAAGCCGCAAATAGCACTGAAACTGGTTATTTCAACACCGGATAGACTTTTTCGTATTTTGGCGAGATCAAAAGTAATACCCTGATTGGGATACATTAAAATTGCAGGGGAATCATCTGTACCATAAACCTGTCCGGCAAGAGTTAGCATTTTATCATTTGCATTAAACAGCGAATGAAGCTGGCCGGCATTTATTATGCCACTCCTGAACTTTCCACTGGTATCCGGGCAATCGGCAAAAGTATGGCCATATGAACTAACAATAAGAGGCTTATCTATATTGTCAGGAATAAAGACTCCGTCAATAAACGGTAGCGACACTCTAAAAAAGCCTATATTTCTTACCTGATAGCCGGTAAAGTTTAAGTTGGTTGAATATCTGCCATTGGCATTATCTATACCAGTATTTAAACTCCCAGTACCAAAGCCGTTGCCGCCGCCAACAATGTCAGCAAGATCAAGAGAATCCTGCCCTCTCCAAATCACGTTTGACTTCGAGCTGACATTACGCACAAAAGCTTCGGTATGAACCGGGATGTCATGTGCCTTTTTGGTATAATTATCGAATTTGACAGCACAATTTTCATTAACAATAGTAGTAAACTCATCTTGCTTACCACTTTCAGCATAGAGCTGTACCTTGCCTTTGATGACATGTACTTCGGCCGAATTATTGATGTCGGCCTGTACACCAAACTCGGTACCAAGATCTACAAATTTACAGCTGGGTGTTTCAACGCTAAAACCAATCCCAGATTTTGAAACCTTACTAAATAATCTGCCATAATTCAAATAGATACCAGAATTAACAATCTCAAATAATGCAGGCCCTTCTACCAGTACATCAACGCCATTATCGTATTTGATCTTAACAATACCGGACTCGAGGCTAATAGCTTTTCCGGAAGAATACAGACGCTGGCCAGACACTCTTACAGAGCCAGTATTCCCCCACTCGACATTAACCAGATCCGTTAAAGTTGCAACCTCCTGGCTAAAGTTTTTCTGAGGCGCAAATTTTACCATGAAAATAATGAACAAAACCGCAGCGGCGCTCATTACAAATCCAAATATTTCAGATTTAGACAAGCTTTTTTTGCATGGAGGTAATTTAATATCTTTTGATTCCAATATCGGTACTGAAACTGGCTCAGGTTCAGGCTTTAGCAGCTCAATCCTTGGTGCGGAATTTTCAGACACTGCCATATCCGACCATGCCTGATCGTCAAGCATCATATCGTTTATGATATTCAGTTCAGAAGCAATATTGACCTCACTGAGCACGTAATAAAGCTGAACGCACTTAATATAGTATTCTTCCAGATCAGAGTAGTCATTCAATAATTTATGAAAACTCCGTATCTCTTGATCAGTAATATTTCCATCCAGTGATTTATTTATCAAAAATCGAAGCTGTAGCTTTTCTTTAGCAGTACTTATCACTCGCCCCCCCTTTCCAGGCATTGGAGGAGCAGCCCCTGTATCTTGGCGAATTTGAAATAAATCGACCTTATACTTTTATTGATTTGAGCGGATATCTCTTTGATACTGAATTCGAGAGTGTATTTCATATTAACCAGTAGCCTATCAGTATTTGACAGTTTTTTTATGCAGTCTTCAAGCTTTGAAAGAGTTTCTTCAACTTTTTTACTTTGTTCGAACGCTGCATTTGAAATACTGGCTAACTTATCATCGTCGCAAATCATACATCGGTTTTTATTGAGTTTTTTGCGATAATCGAGGACTTTGAAATATGCGATCCTCACCCCCCAGGCGACAAAGTCGGTACCGGGAGTGAAGTGATGCTTTTTTTCCCACATATATGCCGTAGTGTCCTGCATAATATCGTCTGCGTCAGATTTGTTCGGCTGCAGTGTCAATATATAAGCGTAAATACGCCTCTGATTAGCAGTGATCAATGCGACAAATTCACGGTCGCTAATATTTACATTGTCTTCGGTCATTAGTTATAATATCGTTTTTTGACTTAAAAAGTTTAATCGAGAGTGTGTTCATATAGATAAGCCAAAAAATACGAATTTGCGCAAAAAAAACAAGAATATTTTAAATAATATTACCGATTAGCAGTGCAGGAGAATGGGCGGAATAATTGAAGCGATATAAACCTATGCAATTAGAGCACTTAAGCCACAGGCGATATATAGACTTATTATATTTAACACCTTAGTTATTATCTTTAGCTGAATTATGTAGTTGCTCGCCATTTATCCAGACATTATCTGTTTTGAGGCCGTTGACGTGCTCTATTGATTCGGGATGGGAAGCGTTGGAGATGAAAACATCTTTTAGTGCAATGTTATCAAAGGGCAGCATAGGCAGGCCCTGCATACTAACTGCATTACTGTCAGTAGTATCGATAAATACATTTTCCATATGTACATCACCGATAAATGGGATACGATCATAAGAGTTTTCACCCTTGTAATCAGTAGTTAGATATATACCTTTTTCAACACCTTTATAAGCGGAATTTCTAAGGTAAATACGGCGGTACTCGCCGCCGCGGTCACGATTGGTTTTGAGGTAAATTGCCTGACGAACAGTGCCACAATAGGTGTTATTCTCAATGAATACATCGTAGACACTGCCGGAAGCTTCGCTACCAATACATACGGCATTGTGCCCTTTGAACCTACAGTTCTGAACGACGATATTCTGGCTATGGTAACCTTGCGAGGCCAAAGTTAGGCCCTCCAGATCGCGTCCGGCTTTAATTGCAATATTGTCATCGCCATTATCGAAGTCAATGTCGTGAATATGTACATTGGTGCAAAATTCCGGATCAACGCCATCATTATTCAAATTGAAGCAATCCTGGAACTTGATTCGACGGACAGTTACATTATTTGCCAAAACGGGGTGAACCACCCAAAAACCAGCATCTTTGAAAGTCACATCTTCTATAAGGATATTGTCACAATCATAAAACTGCAATAAATGTGCCCGGATATTATGATCTGAGCCCATTATTCTTTCATCAAGCGGGGTATTGGAATTGTTCCACTCTCTGGTTAGCAGTCTGTCAGCTTTTTGCTTATTTCTCAGTGGTTTCCAGGTTATTTCGCCCTGATGGTCTATCGTACCGGGGCCTGTAACGGCAATATTGTCAGATTTATATGCGTATAGTGCGGGAGAATAGTTATAAATGCGTGTGCCTTCCCAACTTACCAATACACAGCCATTATGCTTTTTATCGCCGACGAGAAACTTTTCACGGTTAGTTGTGAACTTGATCGTGCTGTTTTTTGACGCTAAATGCAGGTTTACATTTGCTTTGAGATGAACTGGTCCTTCTACTAAAAAGGTACCTTCGGGGACAATGACCCTACCGCCATCGGCATTATGGCAGGCATTGATAGCAGACTTAAAAGCACGATAGCAATCAGACTGGCCGTCGCCTTTGGCACCGAAATCTGTTATAACAAAATCCTGATCTAGAAATACAGGTGGATTTATATCTTTTAATATTTTTGGTACGGCTTGCCATGGGCCGGTATAGTAATTGTCTATAACATTTAGCTCATATACGTTTGGGCCGCCGGTTTCAGTGGTTGCAGTGAGACGGATAGAATTAGTCTTATTTGGTAAGTTTACCTTATAGACTACCTGCTTGCCCAGGGCTTGCCATGAAGTTGTAGATGGGAAAAGCAGATTGGCAACCGTTACGCCATTAACCTGGAGTTGACAAGTACGCTGAGAACTGGAACCATTGGCAAAGGTAAATTCAAGATATCTATCGCCCTGAGCAGTGATATTATTCCACTGAAGCCAGGTACCACGACCGCCCATATTGATATATTGCTGATTAGCAGCAGCAGAATGTTCAGACTCGATCATACAGCCTGAGATAGTATTTACATTTTCAGGCAAGTAGCATTGAGCCGAAGAAACTGCATTGACAGCAAATACGATAATAACTGTAAGTAGGATTTTATGCATAAAATGTGATATCATTTATATGAGTAAAGTTTCAATAATAACAAAAGCTCTGTGAACTTGAATATAAGTCTAAAGTAGAGTTACATTTTATCTTACAGGAATAACAAAGGCAATCAAAATGCAAGAAACGGAAGTTTGCCAAAAAGACTAAAAGCCTCATAAGTCTATACTTACAAGGCTTTTACAAAGCACACCCGACAGGATTCGAACCTGTGACCTACGGATTAGAAATCCGTATTTAAGTGGGTTACATAAACTCTTACATACAATACACATACACCGTTAACCGTTTTGTTAAAACTATTTACAGCTTGTAATATAGAGGAATGTTGCGGAATGTCAAGTGAGCAATTACTTGTTTGTGGTGCAATCGTGGTGCAATGAGGTAGTAATTGTTTTTTTGACAGTATTTTTCGCCGTAAGTACTTGTCAAATCAGAATCCCCATGTGCAACTTTTGCACATGAAAATATTTTCACAAAAAACAATGAAAACGATTGAAGAACAAGTAAGAGAGCGGACTAATGTAACCGGCGTAAGTAAGAGCAGTCTAGGTTATTATTTTGCCGGGCAGCGGGATATGACAGCAGCATCGCTGCTGAAGGTGCTGGCATATCTGGAGCTGCTGCCGGACGATCTTACCAAGTAGAGATATGTTTATATGTCTCGCATTAGCCATTAAGAACTTGCCGAGCCTTAACGGTCAAGAGCCGCCAGACCAAAACCCGACCGGAAATACCCCCAATTATTGACAATAGCCTTACAATACACCTTCCTAGGGCACTCGTCGGCCAATTGCTTAGTCTTGCACCCGCAGAGCGATTTACCCTGAATATGCTCACTGTAAGGCTGGCAGGTTTGGCGATCAGGGCAACCGCTGCAAATCGTAACCATATAGGAGGCTAGAGAGCGGTAATGTTTGGCTTGTTTATCATTTTTCTGTTCAACTATTCGTCGTTGGTTAAACTCTAGTACGCTTGTGTATTTTTTACTCCTAGGACACATTTTATCACAAAACCAATCAACTACGCCTTGCATTGGAGGGTTTAGGAAATTGCAACTATTATTATATTTATATTCACACATTAGCTGGATATTATTGTTGTTGTAATATTAACAGACATTGTAGATTTATAAGCTGTTGGCATCATGGTAATGCTTGAACTATGCCCATCACTGCGATATTCTTTAATTTTAATCGGAACCCCTGGTATTAATGTAGTTGGTTCCGCACAATACAGATATTGCGAACTTGTTTGAGTAGAACAAGGTACATTGATTGTGTACGGAGTTGAAATACAGCTAATCGCGTCGATAGTAATCCCTGTTTGGCAATCATCGCCTTCACTATACGCTTGTGTAAATCTAATAGGTACTGGCCTACCAGTACTTACGTCTACGGTATTGGTTACCTTGTAATCATAATACACTTCCTGTATCAAAAATCCGTTTTCCCATGTGCCTGTACCTGTAGGGTTAACAGAGTTGCCTTGCCGGTCGTACCATACTGGGTAGCTCCGTTCGTCTGAATGTGTTAGCGTGCCAAAAAAATATGTCCCCGTAAGGTTTGTTACTAGAGCCGCAACGTTGTAAGTGCTAGAAAAAGCGATAGTGCTACCTCCATCTATAAAAGGCTGCACATAATCCCATGCCACCTCGCACTCTACATAATATCCTGTCGCTATACTTCTTGCGTGACTACTGTTTGTTGGAAGGTAGCAAGAGGGCAATGATGGAGATGGTTCACCTGAGCATATTTTGCTTGGAGTCACTTGAGGCCATTCTGTTGTATAAGCGGGAATCGTATTATATACAGTTGAAAAGGGGCTACTAGAGCCAGAAAACACCTTTATCCAATTACCAAAACTTAACACATATATATAAATTGTTTGACTACTGCATGTGATTTGTAGGTCTATTCGATACCCATCGCAAACCGACCTATATGTACATGATAAGTTGGTATATGAATATAATGCTACATAATAATCATAATTAACTCCATTGTGCCGTACAACTGTTTTAATCTTGCTCGGAGTTGAGTTTAACGGAAACGCCCTACTGTCTGCAACCACAGAGCATGAACTAGAAGGGCATGGTGGCCATATCTCTCCCGGCGGGCAACTAGCCAGCTTCTTATTAGGAGTCATCACCAGCTTACCGTTTATTGCAGGTCTTAATATTCTCATTCCGGGCACTCCTGCGTTTGAGCAAATAAAGGCTGAACACAGACATAGAAATCATCACCAGCCGGGAAGCTAACCTTCTCAGCTTGCATTAACGTTGTACCCGCCATGGTGCCTGATAAAGCCGTTTGGGTAAATGGAGTAAAAGACGATAGACCATATGAGTTAGCTAACGCACTTAATGTTGCACCCTGCTTGTTGCCGAATAGATATATATCATATGGGGTAGCCGACACCATAGCCGATAGTGTAGGTAATACATCAATAACACTGATAGTGCCATCAGCCTGTGGTTGCTCGACCGGCACCACGCACCGGATATTAGGTTTAACACCTCCCCCACTACCGCTGCCACTACCGCCTTCACCTTGTCGCACAGGTATGTGAGCTATTCTTTCCTTGATCGCCTCAATTTCGCTTTGGATGTTGCCGACTGTGCCAGTACTGCCGACATAGCCACCATTACCAAGTAAGCTATTAAAGTCTATATCTTCATACTGCGTGTGTACCGTACATTTACTAGATCGGCAGTCATAACTAACCTTTGTTATCAGTGTATTGATATCAGTATATTGCGAGCCAACAACGGCTGCTGTTAACATCACGCCCGGATATGCATCAGATGTTAAGTATTCTAATGTGTACTCAATTAGATTGCGAGCTGTGCCATACCACGCTTTCGCAGCAGTAGCTACCGATTGCAGCATATCCTTATCATTACGAGTTACCCAATAATCGTCAGTAGATTCGGGGGCAGGCTTGCCGGTTACAGTTACTCCCGATTGCTTCAATGTTCCATCTCCATACACGTCCAGTATAGTGCCTTTAGCTATGTACCATAATTCTGCGTTCGGGACACGTATGGTTAACACTGAGTTAATGGGAGTGCGGTTAATAGTCGTTACTGATATTCTATGGTCAGTACGAACCGCCGCTGTGACTTTGATGTCATAAGGGTTAAATTGAGGAGTGTGTGCTGATATTTCAGCGGTTTCACCGAACCAGTCCTTCGCGAGCAAATGATTTGGTCTAGCGGCGAACTCAAAGCCCAAAGATTTTGGAGACATCGATAGACCTATATTGCGATATGGAGTACCATTTACGTCCACCAACGATTCGCTAACACGGTCTAAATAGTAATATTTGCCGTCATGCTCGACCACTGCAAATGGCGTGCGATATTTATCGCCGGACGCTGATAAATGTGGTATGAAATTAGTAAACTGTTTCCCGCGATTATAATACCCAACTGGCACGTTCGGAATCAATGTACCATCACTGCCGGTACTAAGATTCAGGTTGTTGCTATTGATAAACCAATCCCAGTCTTCTGGCATTTTAAAAAAGCGATACACATCGTCGAATTTATCTGTTGATCTGTACGCATCGTTGATTGTTGCTTTTTGGTCATCGTCATATGATTCGTAATTGCTATCCTCAACACTCGCACCAGCAATATACTCAGCTTCAGATTCTGTCGACCAACCATCGTCCATATCAACCAGCGGGAATGTTGAACATGCGACCATTCGCTCGCCTTCAACGCGAATAGCGTCCCAGCGACTCTCAAGTGACTCTGTGATATTGATATCACTGTTTACGTTGCCTTGAGGATCAAGGTACACTGTTCGAATTGTGTCATTTTTTGCTATGGTTATATTGCCGACAGTAAGGTCGTCCGACATTACTGTAAAAATCCGTATAGGTAGAGCTGCACCAGGTAGATCACCAATGGGCATTACACACCAACCAAATCCATAACGTGCCTGTACTAACTGATTAAGTATCGAACGAACTGTTTGGCCACCAAGATTCTGTACCGTTTTAATCTTATCCAACTCGGCAGTTTGACCGACAAATGTTACAGGAATCGGCGATATATCGTTTATGACAGTGCGTAAAAACTCATAATGACTCCACACTTCATCATCAGTGCCAAAACGATAGTAACCATTAGCGTCGGCCTGATTACTCCTATTACCGATAACTACACCTCCATACCCATCTGACATGTTCATAGTTGGCACATGCGAGATATGGTTTAAGGTGGTAGATGAGCCATTCATGACATAAGTACCTGAATAAGTGTACCTGTCCAGGAAATACGACATATCATATGCTACAAACGTTTGATTACCAGTCGATATATACGACAAAGTTACAGGATCATACACCTCGCCAGCTAATAGACTGCTATCAGTTTGGATAATGCCTGTGAACAATTCCACTTCACCAGTTGCAGTGATAGCTGTTATCTGCACGAACTTATCGTTTAGTTCCGCAGGATCATATTTCTGCATTATAGGGTTACTATACGTATTTCGCTTACCGTATTGCCATAGTAAGTTAGCTCGGCAATATTCAGGCGCAGCGCTAACTTCAATATTGAGTGGCACTATGTCTGACGCATACTCCCACACGTCAGACCATAGGGTCTTGATATAGACCTTACTATATTGCCAATTTAAATTACTCATGAGTTTACCACCATAATCCAACGCATTACTAAAACAACAGCGTTACCACTAACAGTACTATGTTTATCGCCAACAACTAATGCAGATACCTTAGACGACACCTTGCGGACAGCTTGAATATGTACAGCAGGAAAAACAACTCCTAAATGATCAGTAACAGAAACAGAATAACCTTGAATTGATTTCGCTGATTTATATGCAGTATTAGCGTCAGCAACATTGTTGTAATCTCTCATAGTGATTATCTCGACATAATCACCTCGCAAGCCGACATTGCGCCATAAACGATAATCTACGCCCTGTTGTGATATATCTTCTGTTTCCTGGCCAACAGATTCTAGTTCACCACTAACGTGATGGTATTCAATTCCATTAATTGTAATCATATTAGTTATGCCTATTAGGGTTATCCACCTGGGGACTACGTCCAATTACGGTATTCAGTTTGTTTACCTGATCTCGCTGCTTACTGACCAATTCAGTGGTAAGCTTATTGCCATCTTCAGTAAGTTTGATTAGCCTATCTATCAATATCGCTAACCTACCAACATCTAGTGCGTTTTGCGACCTACCGGAAAACTCATCTAACACGTCGCCTTTTTGGTTATACGACAACTCACGAAAACCAGCAGACTCTTTGAGCCGACCGATTTGCATTGCACTTGCTTCTTCGATAGGCTTAAATTGATCATATTCAAGTCCTCCATGAAACCAGCTCATTACCTTTTGGCCGAGAAACCTCTCCATACCTGAGATTTCGCCACGTGCCACCTGTTCATCATAAGCAGCTTTGCCCATAGCTATTTCCGCCGTCCCTCGCTGTAAAAGATCTGACGCGTCAAATTCCTTCAGTTTAGCTTCTGACATTCTCCGACTTGCCTTAAACGAATCAGAATCTACTATTGGTGATAAGACGTTATAAAAGTTATCTGCTGTAGCACTTTGTGAAGATATTCGGGCTGCTGCTCGTTGCTTCTCACCCTCTTGCGAAAAGAACAATGATGCACGCTCAACCTGTCTCCCCTCGAATGTTTTTTTAATCTCTGCCATGCCTTCAGGTGTGGCAAGGTTCTTAGTCATATAATCACGATACAAATCATACTGTTTGTCGATTGTGTTATATTTACGTTCATATTCCACGGAACTTAAATGTTCTTTTTTCGCCAAAAACCTTCCTGTTTTCTTATCAATTACATCTCGATAGAGTTGACGCATAAGTTCTGCTGCTTCATCTTCCGATCCTTTCATAGTGATTGCGCTCGCGTAATCTACCATTGACGATATTCGGTCACGCCCATACGCGTTAGCTACTGGACCAAATTTAGTATAGCCGCTAGAGAATGGGCCAGTTGCTGTTGGGAATGCTTGCTGAATGCCAAATAGCTGTCCCATAAATAACTTTTGTCCAGCTGCGTCTTTATCCAGGTCCATCTTATCCATCAATGATACAACAGCGGAAGACTGTTCAGGCGAAAAACTACTGGCCGCGGCAAACATGTTGAAGTTCTTTGACATCTCGCGAGTCATACCCATCGAGCTTTGTGCCTCAATCACTGAACGGGCTTGTGCAGGGTTAGTATATAGTAATTCCGCAGCCACAGTATTAGTTAATGTTCGAGCTTCACTTATAGAACTCTTGTTCTGACGTGCAATTGCATTGTAAACTGGGTTACCTTGAGTAATTGTTGCCTCACCAAGTCTATCCTGCGTTTCACGAATCTTTCGAGAGTTATCAGCTATACTATCATACATCGACTTGATACTACCGAGTACAACAACATATTTAGTTAAACTAGTGATTGCACTTTCTGTATTCTTTTGCCAAGAGTTAGACATTTGGTCATGACTATCTTTATTATCCTTCAGCTTCTTATTAGTACGCTTCATCTCCCTCTGAAGTTTTACTTCCTGTTGGATCATCTTCTGATATGTCTTTATGACAGCCGCTTCTTCAGCGGACATGACCATCTTAAACTCTGCCATTATTTAACCCTCACAGTTTCTTTCGACTTATCGTTTTTAACTAACATCACATACTCATTACCAAACGCCATTGTAATACGTCTGCGGTCAGCTGTGCTTAATTGTGCTAACTCATCCTTAATGTATGACGATCGACCACTAACAGCATAATAAGGAGCTTTGCACCTAATTGTAACACGTCTTCCACTTGCAGTAATAGTAGCGTTACGTGTCACCATGTTCTTTAGGCGGCAAGTTAGCGTAAGCGGTGCATCAGAACGACCTGAACGCCTCGCCTTTGCTCGTCTATGTTTAAGGTATTTAAACGCCCTTCTCGACTCCTCATTATATTCATGTTTATTTGATGCACTAAAATGTTTCGGTAGAATACCAGTAAACCAAGCCATACCAGCCGCTGACATTGCCTGAGCTCGATATTTTGCATGTTTACGATTCTTGAGTATCGTACTCGGCATACCGATTTTAGTTATAGTGACGGTTCTTGTGTACACATTTCGTCCTCCCACATCAGAATGTCAGCCAATGTTGGGTAGTAATCTGTTAGCTCGTTAGCACGCCATAGTCGGTACGTTAAGAGCCTTCTACTTTTTTTTTACTCGACATCTGCAACAGTGCGTCAATGTCCATTATTGCACGATTGATCTTATGTATCGATTCATCGTCTAGTATTCCTAACGCATTACATTCTAGCCTACCGATGATATAATTAACTGATAACGCCTCAATGGCCAATTGGATGTGTTTCGCCTGTATATCCTCTGGCATATTACCTTGGCTATAATACTCCAGAGTCTCAGCTAATACTTCCTGTGCTAGTGCCGCTACAGCTTGATATTCATCTTTCGGCGTATATTCTACCTCTCCTGCATTATTAAGGCTGACGACACGAGGCAGGAAACGAACCGGAGACACGATAAACTTACCTAGCAATGTATCACACCAGAAGCCTTTAGCGTCACGACGTAACAGGTCTTGTGGAGTTGGTTTAGTTTCGTACCCTATGTATATATCGCCCGCCTTAATCCATGTCTGGCGGTCTGGATAGTAACCACACGACATAGTGCCGAATGATCTTATTGCCCCAGGTCTATCGCCCGGACCACTCTTACACTCACCACGATTAAGATTTAGACCGTGCAAGTGTGCCAGGTCGTATTTACTGATATCCAGATCGTTGCTTAGAACATCTGGGAAGAAATATAAAAATCCATTCATTCCGCTATCACCTCCTTAGCATATCCAATTAGCGGGTTACTGCCATCATCGTTAGGTATTATTTCGAGAGTGCATATTTTCGGGTTACTACCAGATATCCCTCGACTAACAATCATACCATCGTATACAGTAAATGCCGGGTGCTCAGCAGTGTCCTCGGCTTTACGAGTACCATTCGCACTAGCCGCTCTCAAGAATGCTTTTGTTGTACCACTGATTGCAACCCCACGAGCATACGTCCTATGTAACTCCACATTAGTTGTGGTGATAGTGATACGTGGGTTGCGATAATCTATCCACGCGAAAGAACAATCTGCGTTGCCAGCGTCTGGTAACTTCTTGACGCCAATTCCAAACTGTATAGATGTAGATTGGATACCGTCAATTTCAGTACCATTCAATATTGCAGGGCCGGCATAGAATTGCTCGTCGGGCGATGCTGTGCCAATTAGCGATTGGCTGCCTTGGTACACGATAGGCAAGTTCGTTCCGTCAGTGATTGGATAGCACATCACTGTTATAGTAGCTGGGTTATTGTTATCTGCCGATATTCCAATAGGTATAATCATCCCTGAATTTACGGTATATTTCTCATTAACTGCACCGGTTTGACGAGTACCACCAGACGCTGCTAGCCGCTGAAATAGCTTTAACGAGTCCGTCGCAGCAATCGATTTTCCGACTGTACAGTCAGAGGATGAAGTCACTAATGCCATTAATATACCAATTTGTGTTGTAGTAAAATCCACTCCCTGATCATACCCCGTCACATAACTCATCGCAGGAGCGGACGCACCGTCAAGCTGCGGGCTTTGAACCTGTACATTTTCGGACAGATTAATTGAACTTATACCGTCGATAGTAACATCAACTGTCGTATCAAATGTAATCGCGTAATCATAAAACACTTTCATATTCTTATCTCCAATTAATTAAATATGAACTCTGCAACAGTTCAACATTGTATACATCATCACTTACTCCTGTTGCCTCTGTTCGCTCCACTGATTCGATCGATAGGAAGCCACCAGAGCCGGATAACATTAAAAGCTCTGTCATTATCTGATCACACAAATCATCTTGCGTAGAAGATACAACAACTTCGTCATCCTCGCCGCGTAGTACCGATTCAAAATCTACCTGTAATACACCTCGCTGGTCATGCTGGTCAGATACGCCAAACCCTATCCGTTCCCAATTCCTACTATTACCAGTTGTTATAATTGCATAAGGAGCCACATCTTGAGGCAATATATTGCTAGGTAGCCCATTTTTATAAATACGCAATCTAGCTTCAACATCACTAGCCACACCTAACATGTTCATAAATGTGGACGAACACGATAAGCTATTAATTAGATTATCCATCGGTTGACTCCCTGGATCACAAGTAGGGTACGACGACGAGGTAACCAACACGCCGGTTAATGTCTCATACGCATAAGTCACACCGTTTTGCACTTGTGTTGGTGCCGGGTAATCAGGCGGCGCATTGTAGCCGAGTCCTAACATTATTCTGTAACCTCCGCCGCTACCATTTGTGATAGCAGATCAGTAATAGCATCACCATTGGAGTCTTTAAGGGCCTTGACCATGATCACATCAGACGTACCGGCCTTGCGATACTCTATTGCATTAGAGCCTACGAACGCTTTATCTGCTCGCTGTAGATCATTGATGGCTGTAACCGCATCAGCGACACTGTTGTACGAAACGGCCAACTCGCCGACTGCTGTTGTGTTGGCAGTCAGATCAGCGACCGGTGCATTACTTACGGCATTAGCGGTGAACTTACTGCTATCGCCGTCAGCCTCGATCATCGTATTGAGCTTATTCAGTATCGCCTGAACCGCTGGGAATGGTAGCTCGCTTATCGCTGTCGCTATCGCCGCAACGGCTGTCGAGGTTGCCAACTCTCCGACGTCAGCCGTTGTCCAGTGACTATCGCCATAGGCAGAGAGAGCGGACACCATCGCTGTTATGTTGTCTGCTGTGGCTATACCAGCCAGTGACGTTACCGCACCGTCTGTGCCTCGCATGTCGGTATTGTTGTTGCACGTCTCTACCTCTGTGACTTTATCGCTGGCCGGGTCGAAGTCTTTGAGATCGCTCATGAGCTTAGTATCAAACTCGCCGACCTCCAGCACTGTATGTGCCGCTTTAAGGCCAAGTGTGCCGTTAATGTGTACCTGAGCCTTATGGCCGAGATAGCTACTGATATCCGCCGGAGCCGTAAAGCTCACCGAGAGCAACCCCACGGAAACAACTGTTACGGTCGTCACGATAGTCGCCGATACGTCCACACCATTTATGTACAGCTTCGCTGTCGGTGTTCCGGTCGGATTAGCCGCATTGCCGTCAATTGTAACGGACAGCATCTCGGTAACTGTATCGTTTGCTTTTATAATTCTCATGCTTTAAACCCCACATTAAAACCTGTAATCTCTTCGCCACCGCCTGTCGTTAGTTCTGGCCCTGTCGCACCAATCAACACATGTCCAGTTGAAGTGTCATAAAGCTTGTCAAAATCTGCTTCATCTGGGTCAAGGTGATAATCACCGTTGACAAAATCAATGAATGGGTCGTCTGATAGTTCTATATTGTTTTGCCACCTATCACCTAAGATGTCAGCCGCTATAGAAGATGTAGAGTAAAATCCACAATTAATAAGTATAGGGTAGTCACTTATAGGAGCACCGCTGCCAGTTCCATACCCAGCAAAAATGCAGTTCGAAAAGGTACTTCCAAAACTACTATAGCGAACAGCTATTAGTGGTGCGTCTCCAGTTATGCTTACGAAAGTAACGTTACCAACTAACATCTCTGCACGTATATCACTTACAGCATCAGTGACAATAGTTGAACTGAAAACACCCAAATTACCAGAACCATACCTACCTGAGAACAACACTACAGCTTTAATATTGCTATTGTAAATTCTCATCGACATGCGTGATGTTGCTGCATAGCAAAATCCTCCTATTAAATCTGTAACTACCATACTTGCACACCCGTAATCTCTAGTGGTATCTGTGTAACTTCCAAAATTATACCAAGTTGTTCCCGCATCACCGTTATTCCTAACGTACACTTTTACCGGGTAAGTGTAACAATTACTGTCATCATCTCTCTTGATTACAGAAGTAATAGTGCCAGGCAGAGAGTATATTAGATGTTGTATACTGATATGTTTAATAAAAGAATCTGTAGATGTGTTATGTCTCCACCCATATTGTATTGCATTTGTATGTAAGTCCTCAAGCGGCCTATCCGTACCTTCAGCGATATCTCCGTTACCATCAACACCAATTACAACAATATCCTCTATGCCTGTTATCTCTGCGGTTCTTATGTATGTGCCTGTCTGTACTAATACGGTATAGCCTTCTGTTTTAGCTAGATTGGCTGCTGCTTCAATCGTTGCCAACGCCCCACCAGCATAAATAGTCCAACTATCATCTGTTGTTAATCCAGTGATAACTGCATCGATCTCACTTTGTGTCGGCATCGGGTCATATCCAGAACTCGGAGGGCCAACTACCATAAAGGCAACGTCTACTTTGTAACCAAAGTCCTCGGTTACATAGCAGTAAAACAGATAGGTGGAACTAGCAGACACGTCGGTTATTAATACTCGGCATATAGTTCCGGTAGGTGCGGATATATCATACAGTGAATACACACCTGTAGAGTTAACCGTCATGCTGCTGGTTAGTGTTGTTGCTCCGACTAGCGAGTCTATCGCCGAACCGTTAGCGTTACAGAAGCTACTGTAATCAGCGTCGTAGCCATCAACGTAACCTCCGCCGTTAGTATCACTAACACCAGTGTAAGTTGCAATTGGTTTTGTACAGATACAAACTTCCACTACATCTCACTCCGTCTCATAGCACGATCTTTGGCTGGGTTGAGTGCCGACTGCGGATTATCCGGATCCATTAGCGTATCGATCATAGCCTTGGCCCAGCGAATGTTCATTACACACTCGCCGATATCGTCAATGTACAACCTCTTCGAGTTACTAAATTTCGTGACACAACCTTTCATTTGCCGCATAGATTCATACAACACGTCACCGCCAACATCGGAAGCATCGACCTCCAGCTCGCTTACCAACTGATCTAAGACGCTCTGTATCTCTCTGAGCTTTGCGAACACTTCCTTGCCACCACAAGTACATCTGTTCAATATCGCCGCCTTGCGATCGTCCGGTACTGCGAGCAGGTCATATATCTGCTGTGCTACCTCGGCCGGGTACTTCGCCACAAAGTCGCACGCCTCCGCATCGACGACCGGCAGGCCGGTCTCAGCGTCCAAAACAAGTAAATCATTGCGAGTGGCGATAGCCACACCGTCAACATGTATCACGCCATCAGTTTTTGTCACTTCTGCCATTATTTAGCTCTCCTGTCAGTATGTCTTTTATTAACGCTACAGCTTCGCTCTTGCTCATTCTGCCGTCTGCTCCGGCGTATATATCGTATACACGATTAAACTTCTCTATAAGCTTCTGGCATAGTTTCTTGTTATTTTTTAATATAAACAATAAACACACGCCGAGTATTACAACGCAAGATAATATCCACTTAATGTAATCAATGATTATGTTGCGTTTGACGTAGGCGACTTCTTTCGCCGAAAGATCGCCTTTATCTTCGGTGTTAGGTTGATCGGGCCGATCGGCGTAAAGAGCGATATCAACACTGTCGCCAGAGCCGCCGCAAATGTGATGATAGATATCAATTCTCTGTACCGCTGGTAAGTGTTCACCGCTACTGTCACTATCACTGCTGTTAATATCGCACTGAGCAGTACGCCCTTGATCGATACACCGTTGGCGTAGACCATCGAGCCAAAGGTCGCCGCTACCAGCAGCCAGCTCATCGCCTCGTTGATTCTCAGTGCTAACTTCTCGCTTTCTGTCAATGGCGGTGTCGGCTCCATCTTCGCTTCCGGTTGACTCCACCAGCTCAGAGGATTTAGCAGGCTCCGCTGAGCCTTGCCGACCGCATCCAGTGGCCGTCAAAGCCACCGCCAACAAGATTGTTAATATTATTACTCGCTTCATTTTACTTCCTCAATGCAAAATACATTATGCCGCCGACAACGCCCATCCCAATGGCCTTACTTATCAGCCTGCCGGCAACGCCCATCAGCGTATTCTGCCAACCGGCTCTGACGGCTTTATGTGCTTCGAAATGTTCATAACATTTCTCTTCGAGAGCTTTATACTGATCGCAAGGTCGCTCGGCTGGTTTCGGCCAACCTTCCAGTATTGTGTTCAGCCGGGTAACGGCAACCTCAAGCCCCATTACTGCCTTATTCGTCTCATCCTTATGCTTATTGATCGCATCATAGAGCCTTGATATGTCATCTGCGGTTGCCATACGATTATTATCCAAACCTTACCTCTTTTCGCGTACACTTTGCCTATCGAGTCGCTCTATTGCCCGTAAATCTAACACCCAAAACGAGACTTCATCGCTCGACATAATAACCAAATATTCAACCCCACTAATAGTAACTTTGTCAACATTAACTACAATAGTAGCTACATCTGACTTATCAACCGCAATAATGGCATCATATATAACCTCTATACCATACTCTCCCTGCTCTCTCGCCTCTCTTTGTTCAAACGAGAGAGCAGTTATGGGAGTGTGGTTGTACAGCACATCACCACCGAAACATTGCTTCACGTGCGACGCTGCACTCTGCATTACTTGTTGGGCTATATTCATTAGTTAATCTTCAACAGGTGTGCATATCTACCGTTTTCGTGAATCTTCTCATCACGATATTCGACTTCCTGTACAGTTATACCGTCAATTGACGCATCACCATAAGATGCTACACCAAGAGTAACTTTGCCATTACCTAGCCAATTAAACGACCAACCCAGTCCAGGATATTTCATGTTCTGCTGTGTTGACTTATAGACTAGACAGTAGTTCGGTGACCAAATCGCTCCACCAACATAACTCTGACCTTCATCAGCAGTATTTGCCTGGCCTTTGCCGACATGGATCTTGCGAATACCACACATAGGCGCTAATACAGCGGCCAATAAATCCATTGTGATCACGCCAGACTTAATGCGATCCATAATACTATTATTGGCCATCATATGCTCAAACGCTTCATAACTGATCGCCATTGAGTCAGGTTCGAACCCACAATTCTGCCACACCTTAATTTTAGCGACTTTGAGCTGAGCAACAATATCACTCGTCGAATCAGACCATGGTGCAGATGACATGTCGGTAAACTTTGTCGCACCAGAAAACACTGTCGTATCAAACGCTTTAGCAGCTACACGGATTTCCTTATTGATCAGGTTGTTCAACCTGAGAACCTGTGTTGACTCAACTTCAGCATCGTAGTCATCTGCATAGTCGTCAGCATCTTCGTTTAGTACATCAATCGCAAGACCGCGCTTAACGCACTTATAACCATCATCCTCTGCCATCATGACAATCTTATTCAGCCGCGAACCTTTAGCGGCCGTGTTGTCATTGCCAGAATTGTTTTCTGCTGAAATAATTGAATAATTAGCAGCCTTTTTACGCACGTCGCGAACCGGCAGAACTTGTTCAGCAATAAACTGATAATCATCTGAATTGAAATCCTGAACTGCATCTGCCAAATCAGCCCTTGGATTTGCCCTATCGTGTACAATAGCCATATCACACTATCCTTTCTTAGGCTTCAGCAGCCCATGTGCCATTTTCTTCAACTACATACCATCCATTAACTCCATCAGCCACAAGCTTAATATAATCACCCGGTCGTGCTGTTGCTTTTGTGTTAATACGGTCCTTATTATCAGCGCCTGCTAGATCTGCTCCCATAATCCTATCGGCTGTGTTAGGGCTTACCGACATACCCACACTCCCAGGAGTAGCCCCACCATTCATTACGATATACTGCAAACCAGCTGCTGTAGCCGGCAGAGTTACTGTCTTAGCGTCAGTAGTTACATAAAGCACCTTGCCAACGTCCTGAGCGTCCAACGTCTTGTTGTCTGGGACCGCTTCGAAGTCCAAATTGGCAAGAGTGCTCGGAATTTTGACCAATACGCATTCAATGATTGACCCAGCAGCACTAGCAGTCTCGTAAGCGAAAGCTAATGGTACACCAGATGGCGTGCCTACAATAGATCCAAGGTTGCCAGCATACACTAGCTGCCCTGCGATAATAGACGCACCAGTCATTATTTTAAATGTACCGCCATCATTAAGCAACTTAACTGCTACATTGTCACCCATAGCTACATCAGATTGAGTGACACCAATCGGCATTTCACCTACACCGACGCGAACTACTTCGTTAAAACTATTCAACTTAACTAAGCAATTGCGACCAATCGCTTCACCAGCCTTAAACGCTCTCATATTCTCTGTTTGCTGACTCATTAGTTACCACCTTTCTGAGGACGCTTACAGTATGCATTGTATGCATCCTGGTAATCCTTGCGACAAGCCTTAATAGCAGTGACCTTATCGCATTTATTCGCTTCCATATACTCTGTGAGCTTAACGGCAAAATCGATTTTTGTTGAATTATTACCAGGCTTACCGTTCGCTACTGGCTCCTCTTCACCTTCGAAGTTTGCCAAGTCCTGCTGTTCCTGCTTTGCTGCCTCCGCTTGCTCCTTTAGCTTCTTGTTCTCGTCTGCCAGAACATCAGCATATGCGGCTTTCGCTTCCAGTAACGATACTCGTGCCTGGAACTGCTTAACAGCAAATGCCTGATCATTTGGGAATGCGGCCAACATCTGAGTAAGATCGGTCATAGCCGCTTTATAGCCGTCCTCATTGCCTTTGGCTTCAGCATTCTTCAACTCTTCCGCTTTAGCCAGTTCTTTTTCTTTTTCCATCTTTGTTCCTTTCTGGCTATTCGCCGATTGTAATGATGAATTGAGAAAACTATTGTTAATACTATCAATAAGCCCTAACGCAAGGGCGTCTTTTGCACACCATGCTTCGCCGGTAGTAATTGCTTCCATCTGCACTTCAGTAAGGTTACGACCTGTCATTACAGTAGCTCTGAAATTAGCAGCCAGACCGTCAATTTCACGCTGTATTGAAGCACGTTGGCCATCTGACAGAGATGTACCAGGTACACCATCACCTTTAAGCTCACCACTCCTGAACAACTCAATTTTAATACCCCAATCGTCATACATCTTGGTGTAGTCTGCCACTGCACGCATTACACCGATTGAGCCAACAATTGCGTTCTCTTCAGTGACGATACTGTCACACTGAGATGCCAGCCAATACGCAGCGGAGCAACAGAACGAGGCGTAAGCGGTCGTTTTTTTCTTGCAGTTCGATATCGCCTCAGCAGCTTCAGCCAGCCCGAGAACACCACCGCCACCACTCGAAAAGTCCAGCACGATTTCATCAATACCAGGCATATCCTCAACTGCCTGTACCGCTTCGATAATCTCCTGATATGAAGTCACGCCCCACATCCACGGCTGACGACTTTTCATCAGCATTCCGGAAATTGAGATAACAGCACGACGGCCATCAATCACAGGTGCAAGCTGTAGGCTGTTAATATTAACCGGCTTATATCCCTGTCTCATATTGTTCAAGAAACTCGTAAGAGTATCGTGTTCACATAGCCAAAGATCATTTATGTTCACTTCTTAACCTCCGAGGTTGATTCACTTCTAACCTCTGCTTTCGATTCGTTCTTAGTAGGAACTTTCAGACCGGCGAATATTTCGAACGGTATCTCACCTTCATATCCAGTCTCCTTTTTAACCTTCTGAGATTCCACAATAGCTCGCTTAACTTCACTACTACGCATTGCAATCCAGTCGTCATACTCAATGCCATTCTCATTAGTCACCTTATGCAGCGTAGTCTGGCCACGTTCTAATTTCTCGCTATTTGCCATAGCTTCTTTCAGTGGGTCTAACCATGGGAACGATGGACCTATCCAAGTTGGCGTAAATGTTATATCTTTAGGTAGTTTACCTTCAGCTTGCCATTGCCTGATCTTCCAATCGAGAATGATGTTTAAGAAACAATCTTGCAGCTTCTTCTGCCAGGTGTCAAATACTCGTTTGGCATGTTCAAGTACCGCCCGAGACTGAGAATAATTTGAATCGGTCCAGTCAAGAAAAAGTATTTCCAGTGGCATACCCAGCGGTAGCCCCATGAGACGTAGAAATGTTTTTATGGATTGCGGAAAGTCCTTACCTGGAATGTTGCGGTCGATACCCTTAACATCCTCACCGACCTTACCATTAACCATCAATGCATAACCAAGATCGGTAATGCGATCTGTAATAGGTGACGAATCTGCGTCCTTATCATCATCCTGTGTAGTTATAGACAGGCCATTATCCTGTGCTGATTCTTGCTGAATCACAAGGACGAAACGCGCCAGAGTCTGCCACGCGATAGCTTCAGCGTCACATACATCATTGATCCGGTGTAACATCGGGAAAGCTTCTTGGCATGGTGGCATTCCACGATAATCCGACGGACGCTTCAAATTAGCCAGATAAATCATGTTTTCGGCGGCAATTGTTCGACAATTCTTACGTGAGATAATGCCGTTTACATACGTACTCACTGCAAAATTGCTTACGCCGCCGTTACCATCAGTCTGAATGCCATCGTCATAGCCGTCTTTTTTTGCTCCGCCAGCAATTTGTTCAGACTCTACTATCTGAAGCTTACCACCTTTTATTTTGATAGTGCCAACATCGCCACACGTGAACAGCTCACGCATGACCATCTGTTCAACCTCGGCACCTCTTAACAAACCACGATGTTCAGGACTCTTCCAAAATTCATCCCAGAGTGATTCGATTTTTGTCCCAAGCTCTGGATTATTATCGCAAATAATCTGAAGCGAATGCCCCAAACCAACCGTATAATTAACTGCCGAGTTAATTATACCTGAATAGATAGGGTTATTCTTACAAAACTCACGCGACTGTTGTACTATTGTTTCGCGATCATACTGCATATCACGACGCCCAGACCTACCTTGTGAATGAACACCGTTATTACGTGCCTCACGTGCGGACTTATAGCCAGTCATTGAATAATACTGATCGTCGACATTACACTTATTACGTACCTTAGTGCCAGCTACGACGATAGTAGAATTACTAACGGGGTGCGTTGCGTAACATGTAGTTAGCTCATTACTCATCAAGTACGGCACCTCCCACGCATGAAAAAGCAACGCTTAGACACAGATGACTGGTTAGCCACATAATCCATCAACCGTTTCTCTTGCTGAGTCAACTGTGTCGCATCGAATGATACACGTTGCCCCCTAAAGTCAGTAGCAGTAGGACGAATAATCAATAAAGCACGCACAGCTTGCAAGGCTAGTCGAGCCTTAGTGACATTGCCGTCCCAGTCCAAATTGTCCATGTACTGGGCGACAACATCTTCGAGAGAACTTGTACTAGTGATTGTCATACGAGCAACCTAACATAATATAAATTCCCTCGCGCTAGTTTTTTTTATATCAATATTAAATTCTTACCAACTTTGGTAACTATTTAATTTTTACAGCTCGATTAGGAAACGAATTACCACAGTTTAAGCATTTTCTATACTGTGTTGGAAACTCAGTTTTATATGCACGTGTTAAGTGATAATTGCATTTCGGACATGGTCGTTTTGGGAATACATAACCATCCATATCAACTTTCAGCGTGTCCGGTTTTGTTTCTTTTTTTTCGCCGTAAGTACTTGTCAAATCAGAATCCCCATGTGCAACTTTTGCACATGAATCATCATTTTCCAGCTGTGGTTCGATGTCGATATCACCGATCACATTAGCTTTTTGAGTGTTGGTTTTTTTCGCCATTTTAATACTCCTTAATAATTAGTTCTTATTCCTATCTTAGGCTTACTTGCTTTTCGCAATCGCCTGTTACTGTGTGCTACTTCCAATGGTTTCTTTTGCATCGCTGCCACTCCTATTACAGACGCGGCCATGCGGCTATACTTCAATGCATCAAGATAATGGTTCTGATTGCGGTCTTTTACCACATACTCGACCACACGCCCGCGACCTGGTTTAAATTCTTCCATGCGTCTCTCTGATACGATAGCACGGCCGAATGATTTATGATCATACGGATTTTCGCCAAACAGTGTAATGCCACCTGGCATGCTGGCGTCCAGAACAAATCCCTGTTGTACTTTGAATTTAAAATAATCATCGTCAACGTGATATTGCCATACCTTCATCGACTTGTAATCATGAAATGTCTTATGCCATCCCGAACCAACTTTCACAGCATCAGACACCTGCCTCGGCTTACGGTAGTATTGTTTAATTGAAGTGCCGTACCCCATTACTGGTATATAGCCACGCGACTGTGCATCACGTATCGCATTATATACCGCTTGAGTCTGATATCTCGCATCAATTGCCACACAGTCTACCGGTCGCACTTCTCCCGATCTATAACAGCAGGACTGTTGGTAATCATCAGCCCACGATAATATCGCTAACCGAACAGCTTCTTCAAGCTCTTCTTGATTCTCGTCCGCTCGCAAGTTACCGCGTGGCCCATGAACTGGGGTAATGCCATAGTTCACGACATGGCCGATGAACTCATCTTTCCAGGCAGTAATAACCCAGTGAAGCATACGACCACCAACGTCAATACCGGCAGTTAGATAACCAAATCCGTCAGGGATAACATTGATAGGCACGCCATCGCACCGCTTCTGTACTGTTGCCGCCGTCAGGTCAAATCCTTCCTCGATTATTTCCTCCGGTGGATCATTCTGACATTCAGTCATAAAGGCGTCAATGCCATGATCAGATATGAAATTGTAACAGCTCTGTATTGCGGATATTTCGCTATCACGACTATATACATTCACGTTCGACAGCTCAATACCTGCATCCATTTTTTTTCGATTCTTCTTGTAGAACGCCGTAGCCTTACTTCCATCCTTGTCGCCGTCTTTCTGGCATTGCTGTCGTATGTCCATGTACTGATCCCACAAGTCAGGATTAGTTGGCCATTTGATAATCTGTCGTTGCCTGATTCCAGACCATGCTGGCTTACGATTGATATCAGTGTACGTATCAGATATTGAATCTTTCGCCTGAATAGTCGTGAGCATGATACACGCAATTGAACGTTTCTGTCCGCCAAGTTTTGCTAGGCCGCGGTCTAAAATCTTCGACCGCTTCTTAATCTCGGTCAAACTTACTGCCGACTCTTCGGTTTCCGGGTCGTCGATAATGGCAAAATCGGGACGTTGAGAGCCACGACGATAGCCACGCACTGGCTTATTCATACCAAACGATTTGATAAATGATCCAGAACAAGAACTGCCTGGAATAGTTGGAAAGACGATTCTATCCTTACGGACAATTAATTTAGTTCGCTCACCGTCATAATGTTGCGATACGGCACGCTGTTTAATGTTACCAAGGTCAATGAATGGGTAAGCAATTTCGGGATACCAGTATAGAAAGTTATCGTGAAGTATCTTCTCGTAGATGTTCTCAAGCATCTGCTCACCATCTTCTGAGTTGGCCTTAAGAAGCACCAATCCACGAATCACAGCTTGTGCTATGTTCTTAAGCGACAAACCTTCAGTGAGCATCGTTTTGCCGTCGCCACGTGGCGACGCAATTGCAATCTTACCACCGGTCCGCATACGATCTTCAGTTTGTGTCATGCGGAACTTCTGGTCACGCGTGAATGCAAATTCAAAGTCTTCCGGCCACATTGTCCGAAGCCACTTCTCTGTATTACGTTCTAACGCTCTGCGTTTACGCAGATCCACCACCGCCCTGAGCTCGTCAAGTACCGGCTTAATGTCGCGAGCAGCGTTCCTGCTTATTCGCTTATGCTCGCTCTGGTATTCTCTTCTCTGCTGAGTAGTTATCTAATCATCTCATACCCCTGATATGACAAAAAACGGTGTCGTCAGTGCACGAAAACGTCGAGAAGGGCGTAGCCGATGCCGCGCTTTCTAAATCAGCCAAAGGACCCCAAAAAACGGGGTATCCGGGCCACCTTCCGTGCCTGCTTATTATTCCTCTTCATTGACACCTGCATTTTAACCTCAATAATGCGGTTTTTCACTCTAAAATGAGCTTGAATAATTGCGATATTAAGCCAAAATTAACATTGCTATTATCTCAATAATGCCGTAAGTCCTTATTTTACACACCTAATAGTGCACGTAAGTCCTGTCTACTCCCCCTACGTTACAGCCATAAACCCTTATTTTGTTGTGGTATTTCCGGGCCGTATGTACCCGTTTCGAAGTTCGCAGTAGTCGGCTAAATTTTCGACTATAGCATTGTGAGCTAGCACATTGTGCGCCTGTACCTTGACTACGTCTATGTGCTGATCAAGCACATTGAGCACCTCTTGTGCTCTATTATTCTTCCTCTCTATCACAGCTCGATTGTACGCTTGTGTTATATTACCCTGCACGCTGAATATTTCAGACAGTGATGCTAAAGCCTCACCGCATCGTGCTACCTTAACATACTCCTTTGCGAATTGTAGATATCCACTGTCGCAATTAACTAATGCATTATTATTAATGTGATCTATAGCTCGCTTAAGACTCTTGCGATTAACATCCCACTTATCCGCATCATTCCCTAACGCATCTAAGCTCACCTGTAATACGTCCAGTACAAATTCTCTTACTTCGTCGTCGTGCATAGTTGTATTTTACCTCTCTTTTTTTTTGTGTCCATACTTTTATTTCGCCACTTCCCGTATATCTTCAGCAAAGTCCCTTAGTGCCTGTTCTTCACTATCTCCCGCCTTTCTTTTCAAACGCCACTCCCATACATGCGAACCCTGGCATTCCTGTGCTGAATGATAATATAGGATTAACAGAGCATGGTAGATCGTGATTGTAACACCAGTCACCGTCTTCAAAATCAACACATTCAAGACATAATAGCTGAGGTCTCCATCCTCTAATTACTTCCTCATCTTGCCCCGGAAGAGCTTTCCACTCCTGCCAACGTTTCTTCCTCATCCAGCCAGGCATGTCAGATGCTTTCTTCCCAAATAAGTCTTCAAAACTTATCCTCAAAGTTACTGGCTCGAAGAAATCGAACTTTAATTGTTCCATTGTTTACTCCTCATATCTAAGCTTCTTAAAAGTAATCACCAGCATTTTATCGTCGTCAGCTATACCTGAATAGCATTCTCTAACCGCTTTACGCTCATCTGGAAACAGGCCGGCAACAGTAGTGACATGTGTTCTGATCACTTCTACAATGATCCTTGGACGATAAGTTCCATAACCATAAGATATACGAGCTAATCTCCCTGAAGGATAATTTTCTGGCTTCCATTTACCGCCAAGCTTACGTATTTCATTAGTCTTTACTCCTGAGTCTACATCGTTATATGGGCCTTTATTCAGAGGCCAAAAGTCTGTTTTCATTTACTAACCTCAAACTATCTTGTTAAATTATTTTGCAATCACTGATAATACAATAATAAATATGTCCATTGTCTAACCTTTCTGACCTTCTCGTGGACCTACACGATATGGCCTAGTTTGCCAATATTTTGCCCGGCATGCTTTTTAGCTGTATATTCGTCGATACCATGCCCTTTATACCCTAATTGTGCTGCTCTATGCCTTATTGCCAGTGTTGGCACTTGGAAATAAGCAGCCAGTTTCGCTATATCTCCACCAGTTTCTTTTACTGCTTTACAAAACTTATCTTTGGGCATGAGTAACCTATCAGCGAATAAACATGCCTCTTGCTCGTCTGGCTCTGGATATTGGCCGATCTTCCTCATTTAACCTCCAACATCTCCGGTGCCGATGTATATAACGGTGTATCTTGTAGCAGAGCTATATAGCAATCAGCACATAACGGCGTGCCTTCTGAGTCTTTATACTTTGCTGGTTTCTGGCAGCCTTCGCACCGATCAACATATTCTTCACTTTCGGCTTGCCTGCCTACAAAAAACGCTTCTTCTATCAACCTTTTAACCATATCTAATTGCTGGAAAGTCAGTTTATTTAACCGATCTCTATCGCGTTGAGATAAGCCATTACCCAGTATGTTTTCAATTTCTGGTATGTAATTGATTTCCAATACTAATTTTTTATAGTCGCCTTTTGCCATTATCAACTCCTTTCAACTCTACGGCTAATAGCTTTAATTAATGCTTCTATTTCTGTATTAAATACTCCTATTTCACCTGCAAGCTCCCAACCATATATAAAAGGTTGTTTGTTTTGATATATTGGTTCTGGCATTAAATACCCTCTCCCCATTAACCAATTCCTTGCACAATTGATTAGGAAATATTCTGCTACTCCATAAGGCACTCTAGTTGACCGCCTTGCATCGTTGATGTAGAAACCGTCTATACTGCTATACGATAATCTTCCGCATACATCTTCTCCTTCTCTACACCCCGTAGAAAGAGTATTTCCCGGAATATTAAGCAATAGATATAATTTAATTACATTATCTTTACCCATTACTGGCTTTCCCTTCCCTCAGCCTTGGCGATTATATTATTTAGTGTATCCATATAATCATTATTTGTTTTGCAACCACATCTACATCGCTCATTGGTTACTGTTATTTGACATACACAAGTTTTTAACGCTTCCAACATCTCCGTTGCAACTTTCCTTTCTGGATATATACCGTCTAAGAAATCCTTATGCCTATGTATACGATCTAAGGTACAAGACAACTGCAAAGCTTTATTTGTATCTCCAGTATGCGGATTAAATCTATTCGTGATAGCTTTCAAATCCGCTTCCAAACATGATTTCTCTGCGAGCTCTCTACCTATATTATAGTGTTTTTGATCATCACTCATTATTTCCTCATTCTGCCCGCCTGGGCTATTCGTAAAAACTCACTTTGATATATCTGTCATCACCAATTGGAAATAACACGTTTCCATAAAAACCATAGTCACCATCTCCCATTTGGTCGATAAGTTCATACTCAAACAAATCTGATTCACAATCTTGTTTTGTGTACCCTGTCAACTCAGGTTTTTCAATTACTTCTTCCAAGTGCCAGTTAATACCTGACATTGCTTTGGGTATTTCAGCCATGATTAACGCAAAGGTATCGGCCATATTTTTTGTTATTTTACGCTTATTAACTGGAGGCTGGTATAATTCTGCGAATTTGCGGTTAATTGCCGCGATATGCCCCAACATATCAGGGTCAGGTTGATAGCCTGGAATACCGTCGCATAAATCTACTATGCCGTCCAATCTATCATACATATCTCGATCTGATTCTATGCGGCCGTTTTTGAGGTCATCCACAACATCGTTGAAATCTTCCAACTGGTCTTCGGTTAGACCGTCTCTATGATTGTCATGGTCAAAATACTTAGCTGCTATTTCTGCTGACCATACTTGCGGCACTCTGAATTTTTCGGCCAGATAACCGAGAGATTTCGGTTCTGAAAACCATGTCGGACCATAGCCAACACTGCTTATAACACCATAATTATCTTTACCCGGACATAAGTCACCGCAAAGAATAATACCTTCTGGCGAGAATATTATCAGGGTGGAATTTGTCCTAATGCCACTTGCTCCAAGATAATATGCCTCGTATCTACCCATATCAATCGGAGTAAGTACGGCGTTTTCGTAGCAACCGAAATTCAGAATTTCATTCATGCGTTTTTCTGCGTAATTCATATTTTTATCTCCATAAGTTATTAAAAGGGCCACACTTACACAACGTCCGATAAGAAAGATTATATTATCTAACTTATCAGGGCTTCCTGATTCTCAACCAGAGTTTTCATCTTACAGCCAACGATCACTGGGTTCGCCCATTCACGCTGAAACCTCTGCCATTGCTTATCAACTTCACCACGTTCATTTCTGTAAAGCATCGCAAATGGCATTAGTCCTAACGCAACTACACTATGCAATCTTTCCTCGGCTTGCTCGATCGTGTCTCTAGGCCAGCCGATAAGAACGTAGCACTGCACTTTATGTTGTTTTAGCATACTTGTACCGCTGAACATCTTCGATGCTCTAACCAACGGCTCGTAATCGTCTGGCGTGTCATAGGCCAGAAATAACGATTGTGGCTTTAGGTCAACAAACAAATCAACATGCCAATCTTTAAGCTCTCTGGCTTCGATACCGCCTGAAAATACAGCCTTATGCGGTTGACGTTTGAGCATCTCAAATACAGCTTTAATGTGGCTATCTGAACACTGTAGCAAGTTATTGTCCTGCAATATCCAGCCGTCAGTAATCGGTAATTCCCTGATCTTACCTTCTCGCTTTGGGGCCACACAGAACCAGCAATTGTTGTTACAGCCTCTCGATGTAATGACGTAACCTGGCTTTAAATATCTTCCCGGCACAAAGTCACCGCCATTATCATCGTAAGCAGGGCCACCGAGCGTTACATTATACCCAGCCTTTTGCCACTGTTGGGCCAACTGCTCGGCTCTTGGCTTATCATAAGTAAATGTGCAACTTACATGTACCTCATTCTCTGGCAGTTGCCAGATTGGCGGACCATCGTAATAAGCCTTATCGTCGGTCGGTGTTGCGTTTGTTTTGCGTGGGAACACCCTCAACAACTCACCACCTCCCGAACTTCCTCGGCACAATTAGCACCAGCTAACGCCATAGCCATTTGCGGGCATACACTGTTGCCGATACGGGCTACCTGACTGCTCTTAGAGCCTGTCATTATATATTCTGCCGGAAATCCTTGAGCGTTTGCCAGCTCTCTTGGAGTCAACATACGGAGGGTAATGTCTGTGATCTGATACGGTACGCCATGAATCATTACTAAGCCGAACCGTTCCTTTGTGGTTACAGTGTGGGCTGGTTCTGTGATAGCTGAGCCGATACCGGCACCGTAGTATTTCATAAGAAAAGCAGATACTAAAGCATTATGGTCTATAGCCGTTACTGTGTGCAATGGTTCGTTTGCTTTACTCCCAACTACACCACCATAATACTTACTTAGAAATGTTGATACCACACCGAACCGATTGCTAGTTACTACCGTATTCAATGGAGCATCAGCCGGATAACACCTTGAGCCATTACCTGTAGGTGTGTTATACTGCTTGATAAATGCAGAGACTAAAGCAAATCGATTCTCACATGTTATAGTTCTCAACTTATCATTTATTGAGACTCCACCACCCTTACTACTCTTATGGTCAATAGGTATTACGAACGGCTCTTGAGCGTCCAATATGAACTTTTTAACACCAAGTGCAATACGCTTCATAGTGTGTTCAGCCAACGGCCTGACTACCCTGATACCAGTCTTTTTCCGTAGCCCTGTCGCTTCTTCCTTTGTCATAAATATGCTATGACCGGGAATACTCCAATCGATACAATCCGCTGCGGTTTTGAACGGTGGAAGCCCGAACAAATTCCCCGGTTCTCCGTGCGTAGGCTCCGGCCACACAATCGGCTGACCGTCGCAGCGAGCTATCATAAACAGCCGTGTACGAATCGTCGGGCTACCATAGTCACAAGCCCGAAGCTCTTTGAACTCGACTTTGTAACCAAGACCTTTGAGTTGAGACAGCCATAAACTGAATGTTTCCCCGGCCCGCTCTTTAATTGGTTGGTTATCCTCACCAATCGGCCCCCATGTGCGGAACTCCGGTACATTTTCCAGCATGATAATACGTGGCTTTACCAACTGTGCCCAGTTAACAACCACCCAGGCAAGGCTGCGGATTTCCTTCTTGACCGGCTTACCGCCCTTGGCCTTACTGAAATGGGTGCAATCAGGGCTTGCCCAAAGTAAACCCACTGGCTGGCCTTTAGTAACCTTCAGCGGATTAACTTCGAATACATCTTCACGATAATGTAATGTATCTGGATGATTCGCTTGGTGCATTGCAATTGCGTCAGCATCGTGGTTGATTGCAATGTCAACATGCAACCCCGCCATTTCCAAACCTGTTGAAGCCCCGCCACCGCCGGCAAATAAGTCTACTACTAATTCTCGCATATCTTACCTCACCAATCTCAGTTAAATTTATTTATAAATTCCTAACCATTCAGCAAACGTCCCGTCATACCAATCTTGATTTTTAAGATACTCACGGTACCGCTTTTGTGACCTAGTTAGCTTCTCATGCCTTATCTGACCCATTTCGCCATACTCTACATTATCAGTAGGATGAATGTTAAATACTACGCCGGGCTTATCGCTATCGAAATTAACACCAATGTAATTACCACGGTCTTCTGCAATAATACCCAGTTTACCATCAACGCTTACTCTTCGTCCTATTTCTGCTGGTACTTGATAGTGATCTTTTACATACTGACAACTCATATCTTAACCTCGTCCCTAATAATTATTTAATCGCATCTATTACACATCTGCGAAAATGCGACATTAACCCATATTGTTCTATTTCTTGCAAAGCAAACTTTGTCGCTAATCCCTTAATCTCATCGATACCAAACTGAGAAATTACTGACCTTTGCTGTTCGTGCGACAATTTGCCCCAAACACTGTCGAATTGTTTCAGTTGCTTACTGGTAAGCTTCTTCTCAACAGCATCAATTTTTGTTCTATTATCTGTGTAAGACGCTATATCTCTTTCTGAGTACTCTTTTGCCAAATCAACCGCATATGGTAAATTATCAGCATCGATTAGCAACTCATAAGGAGCTGGCGTAATTTTTACTTTGAATGTTCTCACTGCATACCTTCCTTTCCTGCTTCATCTTGTCCCTGATTCTCGTTACTACAGAGCGGCTCACATTCCACCGGTCCGCAGTTCCCTGAAGTCCAAATCCCTGATTCAGACTTATCCGAATCGCCCTCTCTACCTCCGGTATTGTCCGCTTCCATTTCATTATCTATCTCCAATTCTAAGCCAACTCCTGTTCGCCCATCGTCAATGGCTCGATTCAATACATCTACTACATTTGATAGTTGCATAGGTGTGACGATTCTAATTACATCCAAAACAGATACGATAGTTTCAGCAACTATCTTTGTTAACAATTCAACTTTCTGTTTCTGACTTAGGTTCATCGCCTTAGCATTCTTAACTATACTCGATATGTACTCACATGATATCTGCGACGCATACGCATCCAGTATGTCATGCGTCATTTCCTGTTTTTCATTAAATGCTACCATTTATTACTCCTCGCCATATGGCATATCTTTAATTAAACCTTTACATTGCCTCAATACCACACTTCCATCATAAACACGCCTGCAATACCTCTCGGCTACCTGTCTACGATTAGCACCTTTGATACCTTTTTTTGGTATGTGCTGTAGTACAAGCTCGATCACTACATCTGGATAATGCTTTGCCATTCGTTGGAGTTTTTTATTAGTCTTACCGTCGTGATAACCTTTTGTTTCGTGCCATACTTCCGAGCCGTCATTCTCGACAACCAGGAAGTCAGGTCGATACATTACTGGTGCCGTTTTCTCACCTTCAAAATAATAAGTCTCACTTTCATACGACCAGCCTTGTATCTGCTGATTATCTGTCAGTATTTGCAAATATTGCGCCCAGTGATATTCGAACTTACTACGAAAATGATATCTCTGCCCGCCCACAGTAGCTGTCACCCTGGTATTGTTCATACTCAGAGTAATTCGCCTGTTTTTTTTAAATCCCATTTTTTCTACCATGCCTGGCTTTCCTCACTTCCTCTTTAATCGATTCAATAGTACTGCAATGTGTAGCGTTACTCAAATCGCCATTCAACACATATTTTACATAGTCATTCAACAATCTTATATGACCATCAGATAATGACGCATTACCTCCTGACCTCTCAATACTCCACCCCCTCGCATTCCTAAGATTCTGTATCTGACCGCAAAACCTCTTCACTGTCAGCTTACGATCATCTCCATATACCTCCCGCGTCAACTGCGGTATCGGCTGTGGGTATTTTGTTAGGCTAAACAGTATCTTATAAGCAACCAACTCAACATCATCATACACAATCATTATCTCTCGCATTATCAAGTCTCCTTATTGGTGAAAGTTGGAGCGCACAGCGACCCAATAAAGGGTCCTGAATTGAAAACATAGTTCCTTACCGGAGCCAAGCCATCGCTTCAGCGGCGTATAGTCTCACCATTATCGCAGTCACTCACCTATACGCTGTAGTGCTCAATTATTATTGAGGCAATCGACCGGTATCGCTTAGTAGGCCGACTGTCATTTCTTGTCTGCCACACACGTGACAGTTGTACACTGCTCATAGTTTCTTTCATTACGCAGGTAAACCGTGTTAAACCTCTGCTATTGTGATACCCCTCAAGGTTAAAGTACAGTCACAACACTGCTTTTCACTTTTCTATCAACCACAGAATCGGCGAGTATTCTTAATTAGATCGTCATACAAAGCTGCGGTTAATCCTTTGCCGAGCCATTCCCTGGCATCTTTACACCGAATCGGTTTAGTTACATAAACAGATATCTTGTGATACGGTAGTTCGTGGGCGAGCTTCAAAGCCCCTTCCTGTCCCGGAAACCATTTACTACCATCTGGCCGTATCTTTGCTGTATCATTATCAGAGAGCACGATTATTCTCTTTGGTCTTGTTCTCTCGACATATACTTTAATATCCTGAACGTTTGCACTACAGGTAGCACGACCAATAACATCAACACCGATATCTAACAAGGCCGGCGGGTCCGTGAATCCTTCCACGATAGTTAGCTCTCTATGCCCGATCTCGTCAGGAATACAGAGTCCGTTCTGACTCCCTGGGTAAGATCCTTTAAACCAGTCGTGCCTTGTCCTGATACCGATTATATTCTCTCTTCCATCCCTCATTGGTGAGGTCCAGCCTTTAAGGTCCATAGGTCCATTCTGCCCGTTGTACCTTATCCATCCTTGTCCATACTCACATCTCTCCAAGCTCTTCGCAGACACACCCAGGCTTTCACTGAGCGGTATTAAATCTACTCCTGCCCGGTAACCCATAGCCAACTCAAACCACTGGACAGGGCTTAACGTCGCTTGTTTTTCCGGGCGTGTAACTCTCTTCGCATATTGCGGCCTGTCATCTTCTTTCAGTGTGTGGATATAGCCAACAGAACCGTCTTTTGCCTCAACGGGCTTATCAGACATAACTCTCATGCAATACGCAACAGTTCCGTCGTCTGCAACTGCACAATAGTCTGGCTTGCCGCATATCGGACAAGGATTATTCTTTTTGACTCGTACCCACTTATTCACGATTAACTGACCTTCTTGTCTTCAACTAATGACCTTACACTGTCATTTACTTGCCAGTTATTACCTGCTAATTCGTTCATTATCTTATTAGCAGTTATTCTATTAACTGCCGCCGGATTAATTCCGCAGCGACGTAATACTTTCTGCTGCTTCTCTGACGGTGGCGTAGCCTCAATGACCTGACTTGCGTGTATCGTGTTCTGTATCTGATCAACATTCGGCACTCCCCAGCGTTCGAGCATTTCACGCTGTTTCGGTGACATAGGCTTCTTTTTCATATAACCAGGTATGCGACGTGGAGTGATTGCTAGAGCGTCGAACGGTGATACATTCTTTGAGAAATATTGAGCGTTAAATAAAATACGCTCTTTCAAAGCCGCTTCTTCTGCTTTACGACGGCGTTCTCTGAGTTCCGCTTCTGCTCTCTGAAGCTCGGTCATTACATTCTCTGGACGACCTGCGGTGCGAGCTTGTTCTGTTGCCAGTTCGACAACCTCGTCTGGATACTGACCACCAAGAATATCGACCGCAGACACTAGCTTATGCCTACCTGCATTACCAACCAGATCTACCATCAACGCTTTAGGCTTCGAACTGTTCGCTATCAGTCTCCTGCGATCTTCAGCGTGATCATAGTTATTCAGTTCTACCGCTATTTCTTCAGCCGGACGGGTCATACGGCCAAATATCTGCGTGTACATAGTTAGGCTCTTTGTGGGTCTGCCATTCGCAATTACCTCCACGCCCGGATCGTCGAACCCTTCAATGAAGCAACCAACATTAACCAGTCTTCTTAGTTCACCTTTATAGTACGCCTGGACGATAGCACGCCTAACGTCTTTCGGTGTCTTACCACAAACAAACTCGGTACTATTCGGCTCATAGCGGTTAAATATTTCTTTAGCACATTCAGCTTGATCTACTGACGCTGCGAAGAATAATGTTTTGCGACCGTTGGCAATCTCAATAGTAGGAATTACCATCGCATGAACTATTTCTTCGTGTTCGAGTATCTCATTCAGATCGGCGGCAGCAAAATCGCCAAGGCGAGTACGGCAGGTCGATAAATCCATACCGCACACCTCAACAACCTGCTGTTCAACATCGACCAGATAACCGTCCTGAATACCATCAAACACGCCGTATTCAATCGCTACGTCATCAAATATCTGACCTAACGCCTGTTCGTCTGTCCTGCTCGGTGTTGCGGTTACGCCCAGATGTTTACATTTTGGATTGTCTGTTAGAAAGTAATCATATATCTTACGATACGTTGAAGCTGTTGATCTGTGAGCCTCATCGGTTACAACAAGGCGAAATTCTGACGGGTCGAAACGCTCAAGGCGGTGTAATCTGGATAAAGTTTGCACCGTCGCTACTACAACCGGAGCTTTGAGCATAGTTGAAGTATGAGCGTATTGTTCGGCCATTTCAATATCTACATCGAGACCAGTTGCCTTATATATCTTTATGGCTGCCTGAGTGATCAATTCTTCTCTATGGGCTAGTGCTAATATACGTCCGCCTGTCTCCTGGTGCATCCTATCGGCTGCATGGGCAAAAGTGATCGTCTTTCCGAGTCCTGTAGCCATGACCGCCAGTGCCGCCTGTTGAGTCTTAAATATCTCCCAAGAATTATTAATTGCCTTATCTTGATACTTTCGTGCCTTCACGATCTCACCACCTTCCGCAATACGGGCAAAGCCACTCACCACAACCATCATTATTTAGGTCTACATAGCTCATTTTAGTGCCACATTTACTACATACGCCGATCGCTTCACAATTGAGCCAAACCATACCGAGAATGAGTAACGATAAACATAGTATCAGCCACATAATCATTCATCTCCTTTCCCGTTATAATTATCCAAGCCAACTTTGTATTCTTCAGGTAACGTATGGAATATGCGTTTGGTCATATAGCCAGTGCCACGGCAATGTCCACACTTACTTCCAAGGCCACCTTCACCAGCACACACTGGGCAGATGCAATAAGCCTGTGCAGAGCGAAGCACTTCGTATAGATTAGCGAAACGAGAGTCCACATACTTATCTTCTATATCAGTGAATCCAATTTCGCCAATTACAGCCTTAATATCCTTCTTTACTAACGCAAGTTGCCCAGTCCACTTCTCGTAAGTTTTAATCGCAGTGAAGACTGCATGTAAGTGCTCTGGTATCTCCTGCCCGAAGCGGTCTTTCTTGACCCTGGCAGTGTCAATTACAGTTGCTTCAGCGGTTTTAATCTCTTCCGGCTCTGTCTCGTATTCCCATTCTTCTTCATCTTCTACAGGCCCGTCTTTTTCGTACTCTTCCTCATCGTTTTCGCTTTCAGAATCGCCATAAGTGCTTGTCACTACTGAGTTGGCATGTGCAACTTTTGCACATTGACCAGATTCGAGCGTGTATAGATCGCTTATATTCTCCGGCTGTTCACCAGACTCAATTCTCTTATTGGCGTTAATCCAGTTGTACGCAGTCCTGCGCGATATTGGTAGGGTGTCGAGATACTCTTCGAACTGCCCCGGCATCTCAGCATGTAACTCACGCAAACGCCCACCCAGCACATTGATGCGTTCACGAGTACTTAATGCCAGGTCTACAATGTCTTGACGCAATGCGTCTTTCTTTTTCTCAAGTGCTTTTATTGCTGTTTTTGCCATGATTATTTTCCTTAGAATGGGCAGTCATCATCTGCCATATTATCGAAACTACTGTCCTGTGCCTGCTGCTGGCCACCTTGGTTATTGCCGCCACCAACAAACGTGAAATTCTCTACCATAATGCGGTGCTTACTCCGCCTTGTACCGTCCTGAGCGTTCCAAGCATCAAGTTTAAGTCGGCCTTCAATCATTATTGGCTTACCTTTACTGAAATACTTCTGGATAACTTCAGCCCGCTTGCCGAACATACGACAGTCAATAAAACATGTTTCTTCATGTTGTTGTCCGTTACTGGTATATTTGTGCGTTGTGGCAACTCCAAACTCTACCGCCGCTGTTTGGCTCTGTGTATATTGCAGTTCCGGGTCACGAGTTAGATTACCCATGATTATGATTTTGTTGTAACTGCTCATTATTAACTCTCCAGTCTTTATCTGGTGGCGGGACAGGACAACCAATGGAGTCCATAAAGTCCCAGATATTTTCCAGCCAGATTGTTGTTTGTTTAGTATTGAGATACGTTTTACTTAATAGGTGTTTTTCACCTTCGATCATCTTCACAAAGAACTGTTCGCCACATTCAGCTTTCAGGTAGAGTTCAGCAGCAAGTTGTGATGTTCCCATATATTCAGCCAGTGCAGGAAATACAACCGAATGCAGGTATGCCATTTGAGCGAGTGATATTTCCTTTTGCTGATCATATTTTCTTACCTCAACGATCACGTCCGGCTGTGCCTGGATAGCTTTCTGTAAACCTTCCCAGTTTCCATAGTGCTGACCGCTTTCTAACTTCTTAAACCTGAATTTCACGCCTTAACTTCCGTACCAACCGTTGTGACACCAATTGTTTCAAAGATGTATGAACCAACTTGATCAACAGTCTTACATGATGCAGATTTCGCCTCTGTAATAGCTGATATCAATTTCTCATCGTCATACTTCATCGTAACGGCATATGTGTCATGTACGTACTTTTTAACATTAGTAACGAACTGCTGCTGTTTAGCGTTCAATACAGGCTTCTTGCTGTCTTGCTGTTTCGAGTTCGATTGTTGTTTTGACTGTGTTTTTTGCTTATGCTGTTGTGGCTCAGATTGTTGACCGTGCATATCAGGATCGTCCGAAGAGTCATCTATAGCGAACAATCCTTGCAATGCATACTTCCGCGCGTAACTTACGGATGTTCCTGTTATCTGCGGGTCGTCAGTACCTGGCTTTTTATCCTGCTCTCTCGCCCAGCCTTCAGTCTCAAAACTACATTTCTCATTCTTGTCAGTCAGGTTTGTCACTTTAGCCGTTGATACAATGTAGTATCGCTCACCCAATAGCTCCATTCGCTCTGACAGTGTCAATAGCAAACCATACTTAACACATAATGGCTTAGCTTGCTCTAATATCATTTCAGCATTGCGACATTTTCCGAACCTACCTGATGCAGTTTTCGGTACTTTGAGTTCTAATTGAACCTTCATTAGATTAGCAATTAACTGTTTCATTGATTCCTCACTTAATCTGCACATTCATACGTGCTTCAATAGTTGCCCCTGGTACGTCCTGGCCTGACTTGATAGCCTGTTTAATAGCAGTTTTGTCGGCACTCTCTTCAATCTTGGTTTTAATAAAATCTTTCGGAAGAAGTGCCATATCATCAACTGATACCGCTTCAGACTTGCGTAAGCTGAATGTATATGTACCAGCGGTTACTTTTCCGTTAACTGCAAGGAAGGCACCCAATGCGTCTTTGATACGCTCCGCTAAACGTTCATCACGCTTCTGTATCTCGTATATACGGTCACGCTCTTTTTTAGCTGTATCAACTCTAGCTTGCAGATACATATAAAACCCGCCCAGTTCTTCAAGGCTATCCAAACTTGTGGTTTGTGTATTTACCATTTCTTCCAGTAGTTCATCTGGAATTTCGCCGTCATTCTCAGCGGCTATACTATTAACAACCTTATCCAGCTGGACACATTTGTATAAGTCTTGAATTGCAAAAAATGTATTTGTCATATTTACCTCACTTTATTGATATTGGTTAACCGGAACGATACCGGATTGATAACAAAGGTTCGACTGGCAACGCATTCAGAAATTTAACTATTGTATAATTCGCCAGCCGAACGCAATTTCGAATAAGGGATTTCATTATTTCATAGGCGCACCTCCAGTCTATATATTGCCGTCTTTCCGAGCTGTCAGAACTGTTTCTGTGGCTTATCGTATCACCATTAACAGTCAAGATTGATAAAGCTTACAAAGCCGCCAAAGGATCAAATTATGAAATATAATAACCCCGGCAGGAATCGAACCTGCACTTACCGTTGTACACCGGCAATTGACAGTATAATACGTTAATACTGCCCGCCACGCTGCGCTACGCCGCTCTACCATATTGAGCTACAGGGCTATAAATGAAGGCGACCTGCGTTTGTGAAATTCACCGCATAAAAGGAGCAGGCCGCCCCACACTGTTTTATCAAAATATGAGCAGGTGTCAGGGCTGTTAAAGTCATGGTCGGGATTCAAGAAGGGATGCCCCAACAACCTGCTCATGATTGAGTGTCAATATTCACTTGTCAAAAAATAACCGGGCCAGCGTCTGGGAATTCGCCGACCCGGCGAGGAGGAACTTAAATCGCTTTTTCACTTTTAATCATTTTCTCGCAAAATGTATCCCAATCCCTCAACCGCACCATATACTGTTGCGATACCCTATTGCCAGTGTCGATCTCTACAACTTTCAATCCATTGGCACGCCAGGCTGGCAGTCTCTTTCTAGCTGTCTTATCACAGATTCCAGCAAGTACGGCTATTTGCTTTAATGTCAGCATTGCTGACGGGTGTATAGGTATTGTTACTGTTGCATTCTTCATGTTAAATTTGCCGCTCAACTGTGGCTGTCTTCAGTCTCGCGGCCCTCCGTGCTAACGGCTCAAGCGTTTTACAGCCAATAGAAAAAGACCACGACAGAACTTGCTTAATCTTTCGTGGTCTTTATGTTTCCGGTTGGTTATCCGGGGTGGTGTCAAATTGTTAACAGTGTTTAGCAAGTTCTGTCACCCTACCCACAAAGCGGAAACAAAATGGCTAAAAAAAATAGGACGAAACTTTATAAGTAACGTCCTATTAATGAGATAAATTTTTTATTTTATTTTTTACGGCGGAAATTGCTGATATTTTTACAGCTTAATTTCCTCGTCAAATTGCTCCTTTTTGTGCGAACTGGCTAATTCTCGTGCGTCTGGATCGTAATTCAACATCAACTTGAAGAATCGATTCTGGTACCAATTCCTGACAGTCCTCTGCGTAACTCTTAACAGTACTGCTAAATCTTGCGGTGATGTTTGTACCCCTTTCTCTAATCGTGATATAATGACTGCTATTGCCAAGTGGTACATCTGGCAGTCGAGTTGTTTACACGTGTCCGTGTACGCATCAGAGACGGCCATAGAGGTTACTTCAGATTGGATTTTAGTTAATAGGTCTTGGATGTGTTCAAGGCGTTTATTTTTTGCTGGAGTCATTCTGCACCCCCGCAATGATAAACCTTGCATGTGCAACACGAATGTGTTATACTGCACTGAAATTGGGGACAAAATATCGACATAAATGTAAAAATGGGGAAAATGTCTGTCTTAATTAGACTTTTCTCTCTTTGAATCATATAATTAAATTGCATGATTCCTCCTGGTTTCAACGCTGGTGGATTAAATGCGACCAAGCCTAGTGGAATTGCCGTTCTGCTAGGCTATACTATTTTAAAGGGATTGTTCCAATATTGCTCCTCCTTATTGTGCACTCATACTGATCGCAACACACAAAAAAACCGTGCGACCTGTAGTATTTTTGCGAAGAAATACGACCTGCGCAAACGCAGTTGGCCGCACGGTTAATTTCGTGCGTTGCGTTTGCTTTTTGTCGTATTTCTTCGCTCTTAACATAATATGATAATCCAATTCTTTTTTAAAGGACTTTTTAAATTTTAAACGTTAATTCCAATTCATCTAACATTAAACCAGCCTTGTCGGTTTGGCACTGTTTACCTTGTTTTAAGAATTTATACGTGACCGATTGACTAACGCCGTTTTTCTCCATAATAATAGAGAATTCATATATTGTTATACCTCTTCTTTCTAATTCTGTTAAAATCGCCGTCCTAATAGTATCACTCATTATTTTTTAATCTCCATTAATTATTTTTTATTGTCTAATTAGACAATAGTATATATAAATAATATCGCTAGTGTGGAGTATGTCAATCAATTAATCTATTTTTTTTGAAAACCTTCGGGGAAGGATGTGTCACTCAATCCTGGTTCCAGTTAACATATAGAACTATACAACATTCTGTTTTTACTGTCAAGAAAGTTGTTAGGTTTTTATTAGGGTATTGAACTAACTAACAAAAAAGGTATAATAGTAGGTGTTAAAGTTGTGATATATATTAATAAGGGGTTCCTATGTCTAAACCTGTAATAGCATTCTTGTGGTTATGTATTGGCATTTTTTGTGGCATGTTAGTTGGCGTAGCTTTTACGCACAAACGATACTCAGAGTTTACCGCACTCGAAAAACAGCATAAGATCGAAGTTCTAACGGCAACGGAACAGCGTGATAGTGCGTGGAAATTTGCTGTAGACCTTGATAGTGAGGTGGAAAACAAAACCTTAACGTTGTTTGGTACCATGTGTGACCAAGCCATCTCCCGTGAAAAGCGATTAACGACTACGATGCGACAAGTGTTGACCAACAACAACCTCACACCACTACCAGCATTCGGCAAGTCCGTCCTGCTTGTGTCTCGTGGTAACCAAAAACAAACTCTCAATTCCGCATACGGTGTTGCGATCGAGTGGGCTCAAGACGCCAAATATGGTGAATTCACTACTAGTGACTTAACGCTCGTAGTATCTGATCGATCCGGAAATATAATTAAAACTGAAATGCTTGAATCGCAAGTAGGCTCCACGGTAATGATAGCTCAAGGCGAACACTGTTACACTGCTACGTCGTCAGGGTTATATGCTATCACTATAACCGACATTAGCCAACTAACGGAGTATCTATACAGTAATAACATGCAATTAGCTGATTCAAATACAACCTTCCCTACCGCTTCATCATCACCAATTAAACTCAAAGGCTCAGGTAGCATCAAGACGCGAGTGTTTAGCATCAACCATCCCCACTCCGTACTTAAGTGGACAAGCACATCTGACACGTTTTATATAAGCGTATTCGACGCTACAACGAACGTGCTGGCCGATTCCATTATTGGCCAATCTCGCACAGGCCAAAGTTATTGGCATCAGCCAGGCACGTACTACATCGAAGCAGGGCCTGGCAATTGGGAAATCACTATTGAATGATCATCCCATTTGCTTAGCGACTTTAACCGCTTGTGTATAACCGATAGGTGCGTATCGTTGCGTAATTGACAAGCTGGAATGCCCTAACATGCCGGACGCAGCTTCGATACCCATAGCGTCGCAAATAGCTGTACCTGCCGCGTGCCGAAGCTGGTGGGGTGTCCAGTAGGGTATTGTCACATTATCGCGTTCAGCTGCCTTGATTGCGTTCTGAATAGCCTTACCGTAACTTGCCGCCGTGAAACATGGTTTAAATTCCTGTGTCCCCATCGCATTTGTGCCAGGTCGATTCCCAAACCGTCTATCTGTCACACGTTTCTCGTTACGCCGCCGGCGGTGTTGTGCCATTGATTCGGCTGGCGTGAATGTGTATTGATCTGCCGACCGTAGCATGTATGGTCGCAGTATCTCCTGCGCATGTTCACCGAGTGGTATCACTTTCTCAGTAACACGATTGAGGTGTTGCCCCTTATACTTGCTTGGGTAGTAGTTCCAGATATTCCCGTATCGCTCAATTTGCTCCGGCTTAATAATACAAAGCTCGGTTGACCTCATACCAGTGATGCGTTGCAGTCGCACCATGTCAGCAACAACGTCAGATAGATAAGGCAATGTCGCATTAATCACTTCATCAGACACAGGACGGACTTTTTTAGCGGGCTTAGCTTTACCACTGCGAATGCCTGAGATAGCTGTCAAGGCGAGATATGTAGCGGCTGGCACATAACCCTCACCGACTGCCCATTTGATTATCCTGCGAACATTAGCGGCGTTCCTGTTAACTGTAGTGACACTCAGTCGCTTATCAGCCAGATATTCCTGGTATTGACGCAGTTGGCGTGGTGAGAATTCATACGCGGGGATAGAGCAGTCGAACACCTCGGCCAAATACTTAATAGATACTATATACGCTCGCTTTTCACCTTCGGTCGTTGAATCGCTTGAGACAAAAGCCCGGCACA
Source organism: Sedimentisphaerales bacterium (assembly GCA_963667715.1). Lineage (GTDB taxonomy): Bacteria > Planctomycetota > Phycisphaerae > Sedimentisphaerales > SM23-30 > JAFGDI01. The sequence goes on from OY763926.1 coordinate 2,425,859, forward strand.
CTCCAGCGAGAGAATTGTCTTGTGGGTCGTATTCGTCGACAAGCACAGCTTGATCATATAACAGACGAGCACACTCAATGGCCGTCGCAAGGTCTGTCGTGGCTCGATCTGCACCTACTGGCTTTAACGACATTTGTTGATATTTTTTCTCACCTGGAAGTTTAATCTTCCAGTACCAGCGATTGCCACGCTTCATTAGCGATCCTGGCAAATTTTTGATCTTCATCGTACACCTCTTTCGAGCACATTGCACCAAGGTTTAGCACGGTTTTTTGGTGCAATGCAATTAATGTACGCTTGAGCCGAATTGTAAACCACCATATTTAAGGCAGTTATAAACACACCCGACAGGATTCGAACCTGTGACCTACGGATTAGAAATCCGTTGCTCTATCCAGCTGAGCTACGGGTGCTTATGCTGTTTTCTGGTGACTTTTGTCACTGGAAAGACCATAATATATAACAATAAGCGAACAGAATGTCAATACTATTTTAATAATATAAGTCAAAAAGTCTGTGGCTAATTGCAATATTGACAAGTAATTAGGCCTAATGAGTGAAAAAAGGCCATTAACTGGTCAACTTAGATATCTGTCTTCTTTAACGAGATAGTTAGTTACATAGTCGGCAACGGCGATTTCCAGAGATTGCCATTGGTCGTCTTTGTAAATATTTTGTATTTTTGCAGTTTCTGCCTGGGTGTAATACTGGTATTTTTCCCTGAGATGCAGCGGCATATCGATGAATTCGATATCAGGGTTGATATCCAGAGCAGAATAAACAGCCAGGACCAGGTCTTTGAAGCTTCTGGCTTTGCCGGTACCGACATTATATATACCGTTGGCTTGTTTATTAGCGTACACGGCAAGAACAGCACCGACAGCATACTTGACATAGACGAAGTCGCGAAGCTGTCCGCCGTCATCGAAGCCTTCTTTGTGAGACTTGAAAAGCTTTACCTTGCCGGAAGACTTGATCTGGTGGAATGATTTTTCGACAACACTACGCATGTCTTGTTTGTGGTACTCGTTGGGGCCAAAGACGTTAAAGAACTTTAAGCCGGCAATCTGGTCAAGCATACCAGTTCTAAGAGCGTGGAGGTCGAACTGCCACTTGGAAAAAGCGTAGGCATTAAGCGGGACATAGTCATTGAGCGTGCTATGGTCATCACTGAAGCCTTTTGAGCCGTCGCCGTAGGTAGCAGCACTGGATGCGTAAACAAAGCGAGCATCGTTCTGACAGCACCAGTTTGCCAGGCGTTTAGTATCAAGGTAGTTATTGTCCATCAGGTATCCTCCGTTTAGCTCTGTGGTGCTGCTGCAAGCCCCCATATGGATGACACCCTCGATCTGCCCATCGTAAACACCTTGTTCAAGCTGGTTGAGAAACATGTCCTTATTGACAAAATCGGTAAACCTGAGTCGAGCCATATTCATCCAGCGTTCGGTATCACTATCGTGCCAGAGGTCATCAGTGATGATGATATCTTCACGTCCCTGCTGATTCAAAGCCCATACGATCGCACTGCCAATAAACCCGGCTCCGCCTGTTACAACAATAGCAGCCATTTAATTCTCCTGTGTACTATTTTCAGTGAGGATAGAAACCCTCAGTAAATTTATTTTACGTTTTTCCGCATCGGCAACAGTGAATTTCATATTGCCGTATTCGAAACTCTCCCCTACCAGTGGGATATGTCCAAGTTGAGAGAAAACAAACCCGCCCAAGGTTTCATAATCCTCATCTTCCGGTAACTTAAGCTGATAATCATCGATAAGCTCGTATATTTCAGCTCTGGCATCGATATCAAAATTAAATTCATCAATTTTTTTTATGAGGTCAGCTCGTGGCTGTTCATGTTCGTCTTCAATTTCGCCGACAAGCTCTTCCAGAATATCTTCAAAGCTTACCAGTCCGGCAGTACCACCGTATTCATCTAAAACAACAGCAACGTGAACCTTGCGTTCCTTGAAGTCATGGAGCAGATCACGTAGGTTTTTAGTTTCCGGCACAAAGAATGTTTCTCTGAGGATATCAGCAACACCTTCCGGGCGAGTATCCTCTTTCAGGTAATTGAGCAGGTCTTTTGAATATAGCATACCGATTATATTATCAATATTTTCTTCATATACCGGGTAGCGGGAATGGCCTGACTCAATAACAGTCGTTACGACAGTATCAAAGCCAATAGATATCTCAATACCGCTAATATCGGTACGGGGTGTCATGATCTCTCCAGCGGTAGTAGCACGGAATTCGAGGACAGATTCGATCATATCCCTTTCTTCTCCGTCAACAACACCTTCCTTTTCACGCTCCTCAACCACGCTTAACAGCTCTTCCTGCCGCTCTTCGATACGAGTTGGGGAATCATCATCTTCGACACCAGCAAGCTTACGCATAAGCGGCTCGCCCCAGTAAAGAAGCCAAATAAGGGGGCGGAAAATAATGCTCATCGTTTTTAAAAGTGAAAAACCAGTTACCAATATCCAGATACTCCAGTATGTGGCCAGAATATGTGGGATAGTAACAAAAAATACGCTTAATACGATCGCACACATAGCAAAAGTATGGAGCAAAGCAGTAATGAGTGTATAATCTTCGCTGACAGCCTGAAACTGTCGCCAGGCGATGCAAAGGACGAAAGACAGCAATGCCAGCATTCTTAGCAGATTGCTGGTAGCAAGCAAGATGGCCATGTTCTTACGAACATAATCGAGATGTTCAAGATGGCCTCTGGCCTCGAAACCGTCTTCAAGGCGATTCCATGAAATTCTCAAGAGCGACTTACTAATAATCGAGAAATAAGCCGTAAATATTATAAAACAAATAGTCAGAATCCAGTATAAACTGCCAGGTTCGTCCACTTCTAATATGCCTTTCAAAAAAAAGAAAATAATCAGTTAAAATAACAAGTGTTCAGTAGTTAAAGATGAGCTTAGTCTTCCAATGTACCAAAAGCTTCGCCATAGCCAAGCTGCGTCATCAGCTCGTTCTCTCTTTTATGCATTTGTTTATATTCATCCGGGTCATGATCATCATAGCCAGCCTGATGCAATATGCCGTGAACTACGTATAAAAATAATTCAGCGGCAGGTTCATTTCCACGCTGAGGAGCTTCCCGGCTGGCGAGTTCGGCATTGACAGCTATTTCCGCGTCAATGGTATCATCGGGGCAATCATCGTCGCTAAGGTCAAAACTGACGACATCGGTGGTGGTATCCATATCGAAATAATCACGCTTGAGCTGAGTAATATCCTCATCTCCAATAATGACAAGCGATAAGCTACCATTAGTGAAATTTTCACTAGTAAGCACGAAACGAGCGATTTTCTCCAGCTCAGCAATATCCAGAGCAGGTATAGCATCCGGTACGGTATTTTCAATATGTATATTTATCATAAGTGTATTATTAGCACTATTTCTTTTCACTGTCACTGCCGCCTGGGTAGCTAATACGGCCATGATACATAGCGCATAAGCTCTTAACCAGCGACTGCTCGATACGGTCGAGCTCTCTCATTGTGAGGTCACAATCGTTAAGCTGGCCGTCCTGAAGCCTGAGCATAACCATTTTATGAACAAGCGACTCGATACGACTTGGAGTCGGGTCTTTCATAGCGCGGGTAGCGCCTTCGACAACGTCAGCTAACATAACAATAGCCGATTCTTTAGTTCTAGGCTTAGGACCAGGGTACCTGAAATCGGTTTCTTCAACCACTTCACCAGTTTCAGAGCTCTTTTGAGTTGCGGCATGGTAGAAGTACTGGACAAGCGTTGTACCATGATGAGTTTCACAGAATTGACGCAGGATCTTAGGTATTTTATACTGCTCGAGAAGCTCCATGCCGTCTTTTACATGGCCGACAATGATCATACGGCTCATAGTTGGCGAAAGTTCTTTATGCTGATTGAAGCTATCCTGCTGATTTTCAATGAAATATCGAGGTTTGTTGAGCTTACCTACATCATGATAATAACAGCCCACACGGCATAGTAAGCCGTTAGAGCCAATAGCTTCAGCAGCAGCTTCAGAAAGCATACCGATCTGCCAGCTATGATTGAATGTGCCGGGAGCTTCGACGGCCAGGCGTTTGAGCAAAGGCTGAGTAGCTTCACCATAAGAGAGAAGACTCATATCTGTAGCAGTGCGGAACACTTTTTCAATAAACGGAAGAAGGCCCTGCATAAGGAAGCCAACAGCGAGTACGCCGCCAGTTGCATATAAACAATCGATCAGAGTGATTGAAACATCGTTTTTCATCCACATACCAAAGACAAATACAACTAAAAACACCATAACAGATGCAATTGCAGAGACTTCGATAAGTTTGGTAAACGATCGTATCTTCTTCAGCATCATAATCGAAATACCGACACTACAACCACTGGCAAGCAGTACGCCTAGTCCCTGCCTGAAATCAGTTATATTGTCGGACATAGCGAGCATGCCAAGAAGAATAAGATAGCCGCTCATACCGAGAGCAAAACGCTGATTATAGGCAATGGTCATAGTAATGCCGGTAAGCATAATTGGAATACAAAGCAGATACGGCGACCACTCTTTAAATACAATAACACGCACAACCAAAACCATAACGGTCATGGTCATAAGTATATGGAACGATCGTAGATGCCATTTCATTAATCTTGGCTCATTAGCAAAGGCGTATAGAGCCAGACCAAATGAGAGAATAAGCATAAGTACATATTCAATCATAAAATGGCTAATAGAAGGAAACTGCCAGAAGACACGAGATTCGCCGCTGATGGCTCCAAGTGACATTATCAGGCTGACCAATAAGGCAAAGCAGAGCAACATTAAAATTGCAAAAGGAGCACCAGAAAGCATGAAATTCCTTCTTTTAAGTGCCCATTGCGACTCAATAACCTTGCTTGAATCTACTCTTTTGTTCTTTTTTTTGTTTAACATAATTTATTTTAACCGTATGCACCTGAAAGCAAGATGCGGCTGAAATTATTTTTCATAAGCTTTAACGATACTATGTACAAGCTTATGTCTGACTATATCAGTTTCGGATAATTTAACAGTACCAATGCCCTTAATTCCTTTTAACCTCATAAGAGCGTCAGAAAGGCCAGACCTTTCATTGTCACCGAGGTCACTTTGGCGAACATCGCCGGTAATGATCATTTTTGAGTCATTACCCATACGAGTCAGGAACATAAGCATCTGCGACACAGTTGTATTCTGAGCTTCGTCGAGAATAACAACAGCATCATTAAGAGTTCTGCCTCGCATAAAAGCCAGAGGCACAACTTCGATAATATCATTTTGCATAAAGCGGGTTATCTGACTGTATTCCATCATATCGCTTAACGCATCTAAAAGCGGGCGCAGGTACGGGTTCACCTTTGCCTGTAAGTCGCCGGGTAAAAAGCCAAGCTTTTCACCAGCTTCAACCGCTGGTCGAGCCAGAATTATACGTCTGATACGGGCCTGCTTAAGCATAGCGACGGCAACAGCAACAGCCAGGTACGTTTTGCCAGTACCAGCCGGGCCACAACAGAAGATCATATCATTCTGATCAATAACCTCTAAATATTTACGCTGGCCTTTTGTGCGAGCCTCAACGAACTTTCCGCTAAGATAGACATTAAGTCGATGACCGATCTTTGGGCCAGTTGATTCAAAATCATTTTCAATATCTTTTAATAATAAAGCAATGTCATTTTTGTCAAGAGTTGGCGAGATTTCGACATAATCCTGCATTTTCTGGAATAGGCCGGCAGCGGTTTGCACCGCTTCCTTGGAGCCCGCGATCATGACCCTATCTTGTCGTGCGGAAACCTGAACTCCACATAAATCCCTTAGAAGTCGTAAATTACAATCAGCAGAGCCAAAAAGCTTTACTCTCTGCGATGGATTATCAAGTGTTAACGTAAGTTCCAAATATTACTTATCCTCTTAAACAACAAACGCTTATCAAAAGCCAACATTACAAACAAATGCCATTTTACAAGATTTATCTGTACTTGCAAGCCATATTATCAGGGTGGAAACAGTATACTCCATAATATGTATCGGCAATAAAGCTATTCACCAATAATTTTAACAAGAACCCTTTTTTTCCTTTTACCGTCAAATTCTCCGTAAAAAATCTGTTCCCACGGGCCAAAATCGAGTCTGCCGTCAGTAATGGCAACGACGACCTCACGGCCCATAATCGTTCTTTTGAGATGAGCATCTCCATTATCCTCGAATCCATTATGGCGATATCGAGAATATGGCTTTTCAGGAGCAAGCTGTTCCAGCCAGTCGTCAAAATCCTGATGAAGGCCGGACTCATCATCATTTATGAACACACTAGCGGTAATATGCATAGCATTGCAAAGAAGCAGCCCTTCACGGATTCCACTTTCAACCAGACAGCTTTCAACATCTCTAGTAATATTGATCAGTTCGCGTCTTTTCTTTATATCGAACCATAGTTCTTTACGATAGCTTTTCATAGAGTAACTCCTCCTTTTAATATATCATATTGGCTGTTTACTTATTGCATTAAACATATTAACAACCTGGACAGCAGGTTTAACCTCATGTACCCGAACTATGTCAACACCTTGCGTAAGAGCATAAGCAAGAACGGCAAGGTCGCCGTAGATGCGATCAGCAGGAATATCAATATCAAGAACTTTGCCTATAAAAGACTTTCGACTAGCACCAAGGAGCACTGGTGTTCCCAGATCGTGAAGTTTAGCCAGCGAACGAATAAGTTCGAGATTGTGGTCTACTGTTTTACCAAAGCCAATCCCTGGATCAACAATGATATTGTCTTTTTTAACGCCGGCACTAACTGCCAGCGAGATACGATCTGCAAGATAGTCATACACCTCATTGACAACACTTACGTATTTTGGGTCATCCTGCATATCTTTGGGCCGGCCTTTTTTATGCATAATAATAACCGGACAATTAAGCCTGGCGACTGTTGCAGCCATATCCGGATCATCTTCGAAAGCTGAGATATCGTTTATGATCGAAGCTCCGGCAGAGATAGCCGCTGAGGCAACAGCGGCAAGTGTAGTATCGATACTTATCGGGACAGATGTTTTAGCCGCGAGAGCAGAAATAACCGGAACGACTCTATTGATCTGCTCTGGGGCAGATATGCGTTCTGAGCCTGGTCGAGTTGACTCTCCGCCAATATCAATAATACCGGCACCATTTTTTACCATTTGCAAAGCATGTTCAACTGCGATATCGACAGAAGAGTAATATTTACCACCATCGCTAAAGGAATCCGGGGTGACATTGAGAATACCCATTACAACAGGAGTATCAGTAGATGGAGTTAATAGAGATTTCATTGCTGAACCTTTTTAGATTTTGGCGGCATAAGTACCAATAAGAAAATACCAAGCTCATAAAGCAGGTACATAGGAAAAGCCATAGCCAGCTGAGATAATATATCTGGTGGTGTAATGATCGCAGCGGAAACAATGATAGCAAGAAAGACGTACTTACGTACTTTTCTGAACCGGTCAATAGTGACAAGTCCTAAAAAGCCTGTTAGAAAAACGGCTAACGGCATCTGAAATGACGCACCAAAAGCTACGGTTAAGGTTAGAATAAATGATATATACTCATTTATAGTGCAGTGAGTTTGAATTGAAGTACTACTTACTGATGCTGTATTTGAAGCTGGCAGAGTAATATCGAGCACTAAATTATCATGACAAAATGGTACCGGTGCTGAAAGGAAGAACCTGCCGGAAGCAGGGATTTCAGGCGACGATGAAGCATTATCACTACTTAAAATGGTATTGAACCATGTGCTGGTATGTGGGTTTACCTTAAGGCCGGCATTGAAATTGAGAAAGAAATTTATGGTAACGGGAGCAACGACATAGATAAAAAACAGCCCGCCAAGAATAAAGAGCAATGCAGAAAAGGGAGCAAAAATATTTACCAGTTTTCTTTCATGACGGTAAAGCCCGGAAGCGACGAACTGCCATAGCTGATAAAAGACCCATGGCGCGGCAACGAATAAAGCTGCAACCAGAGAAACTTTAATATAGGTACTGAACCCTGTCGCAACACCAGTTGCCAAAAATGAACGAGGTTGGCCGTTAGCGTCCAGAGCAGCCATAAGAGGTGCTGCGAAAAAATCTACCAGCTGCCAACCAAAAAAAAGGCATATAATAAAAGCCGCTGCAAGCCCGATCAGAGCCAAAATAACCCTTGCCCTTAGCTCGTTGAGATGATCACCAATACTCATTGATCCATGATCTTCATTTTCGAAATCTGAAATGGATTTTTCGATATCCATTACTGCCCCAGAAAATCTTTAAGTATTTCACATGCGGCTATCATATCCCGCCTGGCTTTTTTACCTTTGCGAGTGAAACCACCATCGGCAAGAAGTCGATCTGCGGCTTTACTGGATAGTCGTTCATCCTGAAAATATACAGGAATCCCAGCCTGTTCGGCTAGTTTGGTTCCGAAGTTCCTACTTATTCTGGCCTGTTCGCCCATGGTGCCATCCATATTGACAGGCAAGCCAACAACAATAGCCTCAATGGCATGTTCCCTGAGAAGAGTGAGGATACTATCGACTGTCATCTGACGATTTACAGTAGAATTTTCTAACTGGCAAAGAGGCGAAACGATTATTTCACCTGCATCACAAATAGCAAGCCCAATACGCTTAAGACCATAATCAATCGCCATGTATCGCAAAAGCTGAAAATATCCTTATAATCTATGCCTGATAAACAGGCTGGTCCAATATAAGCACTAGCAAAAACTTACAAATAATCGCCAAAACCTTCTTCTTCTAACTCTTCGATAAGCTGTTTGAGCAAATCAGTTTCATCACGATGACAGATTAGAGTTGCTCGCGGTGAATGGGCAACGATCATATCCTCCACGTGAATAGCTGCAATTAAATGGTCAGAGTCGCTACTAAGGAACATATTATTGGCAGAGCCAACAAGTTTTAACTTAGCTTCACCAGTAGCGACATTTCCATCAGAAATATCTTCACAGACATTTTCGCTGAGTGCTTCGTAAGAGCCTACGTCTTGCCAGTGGCAATCCAGCTCAATAACAAAAATATCCTTTTCAGCACGCTCCATTACAGCATAATCAATACTGATATGTTCGAGATGCTCATATTCTTCGGCGAGAATACTCTTATAGGCAGGAGTCCCCCAGTGTTCACCGATCATCTTGAAACGTTCAAAATTATGTGGAAGATTTTTATCGAGATGTTTAAGTATAGTATCAACTCGCCATACAAACATACCGCTATTCCAGCAATATTCGCCTGAACGAATATAACGGCTGGCGGTATGTTTGTTGGGTTTTTCTTTAAATGCTGCGACCGGATATATGCCGGTGTCGCCGATTTCCTCACCACGTTTGACATAGCCAAATCCGGTATGGGCCCAAGATGGCTTGATCCCAAAAGTGAATAGGGAGTTTGGATGTTCGCTGATATAGTCAATAGCGCTTTGGATAGCAACCTGAAGCTTTTCGATCGGGTCGATAAGCTGGTCAGCGCTGAAAACAGCCATAAGAGCGTCTTTGTCTTTTAGCTCGATCAGAGTAGCAGCCAGGCCAATCGCATTAGCAGTATTTCTGCCAACCGGTTCACAGATAATATTTTCAGCTGGCAATTCAGGGATATCTTTTTTAATACCCTCAGCATACTCATCATTAGTAACGATAAGTATGTTTTCAGGATTAAAGATGCCGCTGATCCTGTTAAAGCACAAGCGAAGCAGAGATTGACCGTTAAAGAGCGGTAGAATCTGCTTTGGTGTTGTCCTGGTACTGAGCGGCCAGAGTCTTTTACCTGATCCGCCAGCCATAATAACTGCGTAATTCATATCTATCCTGCCAGTACGATTATGTACTTTTGACTATACATTATAAAAAGCAATAATTGAACAAATGAGCTTAGTCATCCAGTTCAAAAGCACTATGAACCGCCTTAAGAGCGGCCTGACCATCAGCCGGGTCGATCAGACAGCTGATCTTGATCTCACTGGTAGTGATCGCATGGATGTTAACTTTAGCATTAGCCAGAGCCTTAAACATAGTCTGAGCAACACCAGTATGACTTCTCATACCAACACCGATAACAGATACCTTTGATACCGGAGAAACGGTAATAGCGTCAGTCATGCCATATTCTTTAGTGATCTGATCGCAAACAAGCTTAGACTCAGCCAAGTCAGATTTTTCAACAGTAAAGCTAATGCTAGCCTTGCCCTTATCGCCAACAGTCTGGATAATATCATCAACAGCAACAGTTGACTCTGCTACTCTGGCAAATACACCAGCAGCAATACCTGGATCATTAGGGAGATCCTGCAATAAGAACTGTGCTAAATCTGTTTTCAAAGTAACGCCGGAAACCACTATATGTTCCATCTGCTCAACCTCTTGAGTAATTAAAGTTCCTTCAGTATCGGAGAAGCTGCTTCTCACGTGAATATTTACATTATATTTTTTGCCGAACTCAATAGCACGCGAATGCATAACACCAGCACCCAGACTTGCCATTTCCAGCATTTCATCGTAACTGATCTGATCGATCTTGCGAGCAGACGGGACAGCTCTTGGGTCGGTAGTGTAAACACCGTCAACGTCGGTATAAATTTCACACTTTTCTGCACCCAAAACCGCAGAAAGAGCTACCGCAGTGGTATCAGAAGCACCGCGACCAAGTGTAGTAATCTCACCAGATTCATCAATACCCTGGAAGCCGGCAACGATAACGATCCTGCCGCTCGAGAGTTCTTTTCTGATACGATCAGCATCGATCTTCTGGATACGAGCTTTAGTGTGAACGGCATCGGTGATAAGTCCGATCTGGCCACCAGTCAAGCTGATAGCTTCATGACCAGCAGCATTGATAGCCATAGCCATAAGAGCTATACTAACCTGCTCACCAGTAGTTAAGAGCATATCAAGTTCACGACGAGGAGGGTTACTATTGATCTGGTTAGCCAGGTCAAGCAGGTCGTCAGTAGCTCCGCCCATAGCAGAAACTACAACAACTACGCTATAGCCTTCAGATTTGGCCTTTATCGCCCTTCTTGCGGCTCTGTTGATGCGTTCAGCATTAGCAACGCTAGTACCACCAAATTTCTGTACAAGTAATTTCATAATTAAATAATATCCTGATTATAATAAAAACTAATCATTAACGATCTATACTTACGATAGGTCAGATTTTAAGGAAATATTCCATAAGGTCATGACCCTGTTCTATCATCATGCCGGTTTTAGCAGCATTTTTTTCTGTATAACCACCGAAATCATTGCCTGAGAGTCCTTTGCCAGCCATACAGAACGGAACTGGGTCCATTGTGTGGGTACGATTGCGTAATGGAGTTGGATGGTCAGGAAGAACAATAATACGCCAATCATCGCCAGAGGCTTTGAAATGTTCAAGCATAGGTCCGATGATATGAGTATCAATATTTTCGATTGATTCGACTTTTTTCTGGCCGTCGCCGGCGTGGCCACACTCGTCCGGAGCTTCAACATGAACAACGATAAGGTCACGTTCAGAAAGAGCATCGATAGCGGCTTTACCTTTGCCTGCAAAATTAGTATCGTAGAAACCAGTAGCTCCGTCAACTTCGATAACTTTCATACCGCTGAGCCGTGCAATACCACGGAGAAGGTCAACGGCAGTAATGAGCGAAGCCGATTTACCGTACTTTTTCTTGAAATTATCGAACTTCGGCAGAGTTCCCTGCCCCCAGAGCCAGATATGAGCAGCTGAATTTTCACCGAGATCAGCACGCACTTTATTGATTTCATGGTTATGAAGGAAATCAGCTGCCTCTTCCATGATCTCAATAAGTTTTTTGCCGAGTCTGCCCTTAGGCATATACTTTGCCACTTCCTGCTCAAGAATATCGTGGGGAGCCGCCATTATTTCTTTATATTCGGTATTTTTCCAGACCATAATATGTCTGTAGCTGGTACCGGGGTAGAAAGTAATATCTTCCGAATTCAGGTGCGAGTTCAAATCTGAAATCAGAGTTTCAGATTGAATAGAAGGAATATGTCCGGCAGAATGGTCGAGCATAATGCCGTCAGAAATAGTAACCAGATTACACCGGAAAATGCAATCAGTAGGGTTAGCATGAATACCAAGAGCGGCAGCTTCAATAGGAGCCCTGCCGGTGTAATAGAGCTTTGGATTATACCCCATAAGGCTCATATTAGCAACGTCACTACCAGGATACATGCCGGCCGGGACGGTTCTGACCAGTCCAAACTTGCCGTTTTTTGCAATCCAGTCTATATTTGGGATATCAGCAGCTTCCAACGCAGTCAGACCATTATACTGATCATGCGGCTCGTCAGCAGCGCCATCCATAATTATAAAAGCGTATCTCATTAAACATCCATTAACTAAAGTTTACACAAGGTTCCAATTATACCATAGAGTCACAATAGTGTCAATGCTAGTCTATCCTAGAACCACCTTTTTCATAAGGACTTATAGCATCAGTACAAAGAGCAAATCAAATGCTATTTTTTACTAACCCTTAGTCTTAAATAAGATGCAATAAAGTCATCAAGGCCGCCATCAAGGACGGTTTGAGGGTTACCAACCTGATAATCAGTTCTATGGTCTTTAACCATCTGATAAGGCTGCATAACATAACTGCGGATCTGGTTACCCCAGGCGATATCGCCTTTGTCGCCGTAAAGCTGAGCCATTTCGCTATCGCGTTTCTGCTGTTCAAGTCGAGCAAGCTTGGCCCTTAACATAGCAAAAGCCAAGGCCCTGTTCATGTGCTGGCTACGTTCAGTAACACAGTTAACAACGATCCCGGTAGGCTTATGCACCAATCTTACCGCGGAAGCAACCTTGTTAACATTCTGGCCGCCGGCACCACTGGCTTTACAATAAAGAGTCATTTCGACATCTTTATCTTCAATGTCAATATCTGATGTGTCGCCTAGATCTGGCAGTACATCAACAGCCACAAAGCTGGTATGGCGACGGCTGGCAGAGTCGAAGGGACTTATACGTACCAGACGATGAACACCGGTTTCGCAGGACAAGTATCCGAATGCGTAACTTCCTTTAACTCTGAGAGTTACAGAACGAACACCAGCTTCTTCGCCGGGGGTCATATCAATTTCTTCGTAGGAATAGCCACATTTTTCAAAATAGCGGCAATACATTCTGAGAAGCATACTGGCCCAATCGCAAGATTCTGTTCCACCAGCACCGGCATGAATACTGAAGAAGCAGTCGCTGGAATCATTTTTACCTGAGAGTAAAGATGCAAGCTCTATACTGTCGACCTTCTCCTCAAGCTCAGATATCGATTCGCAGATATCGTTCTGGGTACTAACATCTTTCTCCTCGATAGCCATTTCCCATAAAACCATAGCATCCTCTACCAGCTCAGTAGTCTTGATGATAGGATCGACAAAACCTTTGATTTTTTTCATCTCATCAATAACCTGCTGGGCCTTTTCCTGATTGTCCCAGAACTGAGGATGGCTCATTGTCTCTTCTAAAGACTTTAGCTGCTCAAGTTTGGCAGGTAAGTCAAAGAGAGTCACGGATTTTTGTTATCCGTGCCTCCATGCCATTCAAAGCGGGAACCACTTCTTCAAAGCTAATCATTTAAATATAATTCCTAATCTATTACCAAATAATTAATGCCAAGATACACCTTTGACATAATAATGTATACATATCAAGGCTGTAAGTATAATAATAAGTGTAACTATTGTAAAGAAAAACAGTAACATTCGTTTTTGAGGTGATTCGGGCAAATGGTATTTACGGAAAACACCGCTTTACCACATGGACTTAATTTCTTTATTTATAAACACTTAAGAATATATCAATCCACACTCAATATTATTTATCATACGTATCTCTGAAGAGAATCATAATTGAAACAGAATATGCATCACCATAAAATAGCGGCATAATGTAGGCCATCACTTGAAATGATCAAACGAAGAATAACAAGCAGGTATTACTTATATATTTATTGATTGTGCTATAGCTGAATTATTCATATAATTCCATATTCAGACGCTAATTATATGAATAATCAGGTAATCTGAGTGTTATTTTCTGCCGACAATGAGAGTGTGTATTTTTATGTGGCATTTGTGTGAGCCTAAATACAAAAAACGAATTGTGATATTACAAGAGCATTTAAATTGAAAAACAAAATAACAATATTATTCCCCTGTGCGGGTCGTCGGGTAAGCTTGCTCAAGAGTTTTCGCAAAGCTGCGAAGAAACTCGGATTGAGCTGTGTAATAGTTGGCACAGATAAGGATGACACATCTGCGGCATTGCAGTGCTGTGATCATAAACATATTGTCTCAACAATCAAAAGTAAGAACTACTTCAAAGACAGCCTGGCGGTCATTAAGAAATATAAAGTAGATCTGGTAGTACCGACGCTTGACACCGACCTTCATATCTGGTCGAAACACAGAGCTATGCTCAAGAAGATGGGCTGTACAGTACTGATCTCAACTGCAAGTGTGATCAAAGTATGTCAGGATAAACGACTGACAGGTGAGTTTCTCACCAAATATGGGTTTGACACACCCAAATTATTTGACCTTGGAAAGCTGCTGAAAAATAATGGAAACCATTTTCCGTACTTTCTAAAGCCTTGGGACGGCTCGGCGGCACGAGGAAGTCAGAAAGTCAACAATCAGGAAGAGTTAAGATTTTATTCGAGTCGTATACCAAATTGCCTGGTGCAATCCTATACTACAGGTAAGGAATTCACAATCGACTCAATGGTTGATTTTGACGGAGAGATACGCTGTATTGTCCCAAGAGAGCGATTAGAAGTACGTGGCGGTGAAGTTGTAAAGGGTATAACAGTTAAGAATGAAATGATAATAGAGCAGACATATAATATGCTCAAAAAGCTCAAGGCTGGGCCCGGTGTAATTACCACTCAGTGTTTCTTAACAAAAGAGAATAAAGTTAAGTTTATTGAAATTAATCCAAGATTTGGAGGCGGTGTGCCTCTATCGATAAAAGCTGGCGCAGATTTTCCTAAGTGGATATTAGCAATGGTAGCCGGTCAGAAAATAGATATTCCATTCTGTAAGTGGCGTGAAAATCTGCTGATGATGCGTTACGACAGTGAGGTATGGAAGAAGTTATGAGTTCACTTTCGTATATATTGCAATAGCAGCTTGTTATGCTGAACAATGTAAAATGCGAAAGTAAAAATGTGAAAGGTTAAATAAATGTTTGGCGATGAAATTTCACCAATCAGTATTCTGCAACATTATTGGCTAATTCCTGTGATAGCATATATCGCAGCCTATCTGATGACACCGGTATTTCGTAAACTGGCGTTAAAGAAGGGCATAATGGACATGCCAGATTCTACAGTTAAGACCCATAAGACACCAACAGCATATCTGGGCGGGCTTGGCATACTTAGCGGAGCAATAGCTGGTATTGTAATCGGGATATGGGTTGTAGTAAGTAAAAATTGTCACACAGCTATGCCTGCTGCAAAAGCACAGTATGGCCTTGACCATGATCCAGTGTGGATAATTTCAGCTATTGGCATAGGTGCTATAATAGCTTGTATAGTTGGCTTGCTTGATGACCTTTACGACCTTAAACCAGGCAAGAAATTCGCTGGTCAGGCCGTATCAGCTCTTGCACTTATAGCATGTGGCATAAGACCTGACCTACAAGTGGCTTGTGAATATATGACAGGCTGGATAATGCCGGATTGGCTGGAAATAACATTAACAGCCCCTATTGTATTGTTTTTTATCTTAGCAGCAACAAACAGTCTGAATCTACTGGACGGACTTGACGGACTGTGTGGCGGTGTAACAGCAATAATAACATTAGCATTTTTCATATTCGCCTGGTCACTAGCCACCTGGAACCATAATCCGGCAGGTGATACAGTTCGTATGGTAGTTTCGCTAGCACTGGTAGGCGGTGTTATGGGGTTCTTGCCGTACAATCGCCATCCGGCGAAGATATTTATGGGTGATGCAGGCAGTATGCTTCTGGGCTATATTGCGGGTGCATTAATGATATTGTTTGCAGATTACCCAGGTAGATGGACAGTTGGTTCGATCATCATATTTGGACTACCCATAATGGATACAGCCACAGCTCTGATAAGGCGATATGTAAACAAGAAACCACTTTTTTTATCAGACCGAGGCCATATTTATGACCAGTTAGTTGACCGCGGAATATCCAAGATAAAGACAGTTAAGATCTGTTATTTACTTAGTATAGTATATGCTATTGCAGGTCTATCAATGTCGGTAGTAAGGCTTTCTCATGCTTTTATGGCCTTTGTGTTTATCTTTGGTGTGTCGTTTTACGTTGTAAAACTAGGCGGATTTCTGCAAATACCAGAGAAAGACAAAAAGTAGGTACTACCTATTTTGCTGACTGCATTAAAAGCACTAAGCCCCCTTTCAGATTTAACTTTTTTTTGTTTAACACATGCAACAGACTGTAATAATCGTTAATGGGTAACGATTATACAGTCTGTTTTAATAATGCGTTGACAATATTTATAATAATTGTTAAATATTTACACTTTCTTCTATTTATTTTCTCACTTTATTCCGACCAGACAAATAAGTATTGTAAGATATACTACAAGCAAAGGAATAATTGATTATCAGTACTGAAAACTACATTCCAGGTGTCACTGGGTAAGTTTACACTGAGAAAGAGAAACAAATGTTCAAGAAGAGAAGAAATAAAAAGCGTCGGAAAGACAATTCAAGTTCTACTATTAACCAGGACAATACCGCTGCTGAGCAGTACTGCAGCAGCATAGCACCGCTAGAGCAGCGTATTATGCTATCAGCGACATGGATCGATGCCGATCCAGATGGAGCAGACGGAGGAGATGCGCCAATTGACGGCGGCGACGACGCCATAGATGAAATTCTTAACAGCTCCCCTATAACAGGCAGCGACGATCTCTTTGGACATGAAGATACATCTTCTATAATTGATGTACTTTCAAACGATACTGACCCAGATGGTGACCAACTAACAGTAAGCGGATTTGAACAGCCAGAACACGGAACAGTAGCATATAACGATAACGGCACATTCACTTTTACCCCAGATGCAAACTTTAACGGAACTGACAGTTTTACATACTCTGTAAGCGACGGTAACGGCGGAGTAACAGAAGGTACAGTAAATATTAATGTGAGTGCTGTTAATGATGCACCAGTTGCTGCCAATAGCAGCTTTAATACTACAGAAGAAGTTGCAGTTACAACCGGAAACGTACTTACAAGTGCAACGGATCTGGATGGAGATGAACTAACAGTATCTGACTTTGAGCAGCCGGCACATGGTACGGTCGAATATAATAATGATGGGACATTTAGCTATACGCCAGATCAGGACTTTAGCGGCAGCGACAGCTTTACATATACCATTTCTGATGGTAATGGCGGTTCTTCAATAGCAACAATTCAAGTTAATGTTGCAAATGTTAACGATGCACCGACAGCCGTAAACGATACTGTAACAGTAAATGAAGATGGTACAATAACAACTGGCAATGTCCTGGCTAATGACTTTGACGTTGATGGTGACGATGTAGAACTAGTAAACTATGACCAGCCTGAACATGGTACACTAAGTTATAATAATGACGGAACATTCAGCTATACACCAGATGCCAACTACAATGGTTCAGACAGCTTTAGCTACACGGTAACTGACGGTAACGGCGAAACCCATACAGCAGACGTTGAGATAACTGTTGCTGCTGTTAATGATGCTCCTACCGCGGTTGGCGACAGTTATACTACAGATGAAGATATCGCAATCACTACCGGTAATGTACTTGAAAATGCAAGTGATATCGACGGGGATATGCTAAGTATTGGCAGCTTTACACAGCCGGAACACGGTTCTGTAGAGTATAATAATGATGGTACATTCACTTACACCCCTGCTGCAAACTATCACGGTACTGACAGTTTTACATATACCGTATCAGACGGCAATGGCGGCACAGTAACAGAAACGATCAGTCTTAGCATTAACAGTCTAAATGATAACCCTACAGCTGGCAATGATACAATAACCGTTGATGAAGATTCGTCAGTTATTACTGGCAATCTGCTAGATAATGATTTTGACGTTGATGGCGAGACGGTTTTTATTGACGGAGTAAGCTCTCCTTCACATGGTAGCGTGGTATACCATGGTGATGGGACATTTACATATACACCGGACCCCGATTATTGCGGAAATGACAGTTTTACCTACACGATAAAAGATGGCGTTGGCGGCGAGTCTGAAGTGACTGTAGATGTAGTTGTTAATGGAGTGAATGATAACCCGGAAGCTGAAGATGATAGAATTATTGCTGTAGAAGATACAACTCTAGTAATAGACAGCATATTTGATAACGACTTTGACCTGGATGGCGATACACTGACTGTTACTGATTTTGATCAGCCAGAACATGGAAGCCTTGAGTATAATGATGATGGTACGTTTACGTATACACCAGATGCTAATTATAACGGCAGAGACGAGTTCAACTATACTGTTAGTGATGGAAATGGCGGTACCGATACTGCTACAGTAGTATTAAGAGTCAGAGCTGTCAATGATACGCCAGATGGTGGCACTGACAGCTATACAGTAACTGAAGACGGTACAGTAACAACGGGTAACGTACTGGTTAACGACAGTGATGTCGATGGCGATACACTTCACATCGCAGGATTTACACAGGCAGAACACGGTAGTGTAGCTAATAATGGCGATGGTACTTTCACATATACACCTGATGGCGACTTTAATGGTGCAGACAGTTTTACTTACACTATTATTGATGGTAATGGCGGAGAACAGAGCGTTACTGTAAATGTTGACGTTACTGCTGTTAATGATGCGCCGGAAGCTGAAGATGACAGAATAACAATTCTGGAAGATAGTACGATTACCACTGGTAATATACTTGCCAATGATGTTGACGTTGATGGCGACGAACTGATAATAAGTGACTATACTACCCCAAAACACGGTAGTTTGGAATATAATGGCGATGGTACATTTAACTATACGCCAGATGCTAACTATAACGGGCCGGATAGTTTTACTTATACAGTGACTGATGCCGAGGGTATAACATCGACAGCAACTATGGATATTAACGTCGAATCTGTTAATGATGCGCCGATAACAGCTGGCGATACGTATACTACAAATGAAGATAGTACGCTGGTAACCGGTAATGTACTGGCTAATGACACAGATGTTGAAGGTAATACTCTAGGTATCGCGTGGTATAGCCAGCCGGAGCATGGTAGTGTTTCATTTAACGGAGATGGTACATTTACATATACTCCAGATACTAACTATAATGGTACGGATAACTTCACATATACAATAACTGATGGCCGGGGTGAGCCTCAGACTGAAAATATTACAATTAATGTGAATGCAGTTAATGATGCGCCAACGGCAAGAAATATACAACTGGTGACTGGCGAAGATGATTCTATAACCACAGGAAACCTGCTAAATAGTGTATATGACGTCGACGGCGACACACTGACAATAACTGATTTCAGTCAGGCCAGCCATGGTACAGTGGTTAGTAATGAGGATGGAACCTTTACTTATACGCCAGATCATAGATTTGATGGAACTGACAGTTTTACATATACAGTTAGCGATGAAGATGGTGAAACAACAACTGCTACGGTATATGTTGAGGTTGAAGACAATCGCCTGGACGCCAACAGCGACACATATGAAACTAGCGAAAATGTAAGTTTCCGCACCGGAAACGTTATGAGTAATGACGGGTTACATGGCAGTAGTGAGGTTGAGATAACCGATTACAGCGGAGCCTTTCACGGTACAGTTGAGTATAATGGAGATGGTACTTTCACATACACACCAGATGATAACTTTTCTGGCAATGACTACTTCAGATATACTTTAACTGACGAATATGGCGATACAGATTCTACACTGGTTAAAATCCGTGTAAGTAATGGTAATGCTGACCCAAATGCTGCAAATGACACATTTTATACAGACGAGGACGTTGAAGTCGTTACTGGCAACGTGCTGACAAATGATTATGACCTAAATGGTGACGATCTAAGTATAACAGACTTTAGTCAGGGCTCGCACGGTAGTGTAAACTATAATGACGATGGTACATTCACATATACACCTGACAGCGACTATCACGGAACAGATACATTCAGCTACACCGTCAGTGATGGTAACGGCGGCACTGATACTGCTACAGTAACAGTCAATGTTGGCGAAGTGATCGACAATCCGGATGCGGTTAATGACAGTTTTGTCACAAATGAAGATACTACATTGGTTACAGGTAATGTGCTGGCTAATGATGTTGACGTTGAAGGCGGTCATACGCTGTTTGTATACGATTTTGACCAGCCGTCACATGGACACATTAACTATAATGACGATGGAACATTCACCTATTCAGCAGACGCAAATTATCACGGCGAAGACAGCTTTACATATGTGATATATGACGGCGAAGGCGGTTCTGACACCGCAACAGTATATATAACTGTAAATTCGGTTAATGATGCACCAGAAGGTGAAGATGTAAGGGTTAGCGTTAATGAAGATAATGTCTTAACAACCGGTAATTTACTGGCGGATGTATCTGATGTTGACGGAGATGCATTGCATGTGGACAGCTTCTCGCAGCCAGAACATGGCTCACTGGTTAGTAATGGCGATGGAACATTCACATATACTCCAGATGAGAATTATCACGGTGGCGATAGTTTTACATATACTGCAGCTGACGATAATGGCGGCAGTACATTAATCAGAGTTGACATCAATGTGAATTCGGTTAATGATGCACCAATAGCATTAAATGACAGTATAAATGTTGACGAAGATGGAGTGGTAAGTACAGGCAATGTACTTACAAATGACTACGACATTGACGGCGATAATGTACTGGTATATGATTTTGAACAGCCGGAGCATGGTTCTGTCAAATACAATGGTGATGGTACATTCAGCTATAAACCTGATGCCGACTATAACGGTAGCGATAGTTTTACATACACTGTGATAGATGGTAACGGCGGTAGTGATACTGCAACAATCAACATTAACATATCCTCAGTAAATGATGAAATTGATGCTCAGGATGCGAGTATCGTGTTGAATGAAGATACATCAGCAACTACAGATAATGTATTTACCATGTTCGACAATGTTGACGTTGAAGAGCTCTATATAGACGGTTTTACTGCATCAGATCATGGCACAGTAACATATAATGGCGACGGTACATTCACATACACGCCAGACGACGATTTTTACGGTACGGACAGCTTTACCTATACTATGATCGATGAGAGCGGTGCTGTTGACACAGCAACAATTAACATAGTTGTAAGACCGGTAAATGACGCTCCTGTTGCTGGCGATGACGATGTCAGTCTGGCAGAAGATAATAATATCACTATTGCAAGCGTATTTGCCAATGACTATGATATCGATGGCAATGCAATATCAGCGCCATGGTTCACACAAGCAGAACATGGTACAGTTAGTTACAATGGTGACGGTACATTTGACTATACACCGGACCAGGATTATAATGGTTCAGATAGTTTCACTTATACTTTAATTGACGGCCAAGGTGGTGTTGACACCGCTACGGTATACATTGATATATCAGCGGTTAACGATGCTCCTGTTGCTCACACAAACTGGTATGGTGTAAATGAAGATAATGTACTTGTAACCGGAAACGTTATCGATAATGATGTTGATGTTGATGGTGACGAGATCTCCATTATTGACTATGGGCAAGCTAGCCATGGTACTGTTAGCTATAATGCCGATGGTACTTTTACTTATATTGCAGAAGAAAATTACCATGGAAATGATAGTTTCACCTACACAATCACTGATGCTGACGGTGAAACTGACACCAGCAGAGTGTATATTGGTGTTAATTCTGTCAACGATGCTCCAGTTGCCGCTGGCGACTCAATGGAGACAATTGAAGATATATCAGTAACCAGCGTCAATGTTTTTGAGAACGACTTTGATGTTGATGGCGATGAACTGACAGTGTCAGACTATCAGCAGCCAGCACATGGTACAGTTACTTACAACAACGATGGTACATTTACGTATACACCTGATCTTGACTATAATGGAACAGATAGCTTCACTTATACTGTAAGTGATGGCCACGGCGGTACAGATACCAGCACCATGGAAATCAATATCACAGCTTCAAATGACGCTCCACGCTCTGGTGATGACAGGTTCTTCACACTGGAAGATCAAGCAGTAACTACAGCTAATGTATTTGCTAATGACTATGAAGTTGAAGGTGATGACATTATATTCCTGGGCTACACTCAGCCGTCTAATGGTACTATTGAATATCATAATGATGGTACATTTACCTATACGCCAAATGAGAATTTTAATGGTCTGGATTATTTCACATATGATATCACAGATGAATATGGTGCGATGAGTACCCAAAAGGTATTTATCGATGTAACACCTGTAAACGATGCACCTGTTGCATTCAACGATAGTGTTTCAGCAACAGAAGATGTCAGCCAGACATTTAATGTGATCGGAAACGATACTGATATTGACGGCGATGTACTGGATGTGTCAGAATTCACTCAGCCAGAACATGGAACGCTGGTATATAATGGCGATGGGGAGTTTACATATACCCCAGACGCTAACTATAACGGTTCAGACAGCTTCACTTATACAGCCAGTGATGGTCACGGTGGTTTTTCTACGGCTGAAATGTCAATTTCAATTACAGCGGTAAATGATGCACCAGATATTCAGGATGATACAGTTTATACAAATGAGGATAGTGCAGTCGTAACACAAAATGTACTAGCCAATGATTCTGATGTTGAAGGTGATACGATAAATATTACTGACTTTGGTCAAGGGTCACACGGAACAGTTGAGTATAATAATGACGGTACATTTACCTATACACCTGATGCAAATTATAATGGTTCAGATAGTTTCACTTATACCGTTTCTGATGGTAACGGCGGCGTGACCACTGGCACAGTCAATTTGTCAGTCGGATCGGTTAATGATGCTCCGGTAACGGCAGATGACAATATTAGCGTAAGTGAAGATGGGTCAGTTACAGCGGCTAATCTACTGGCTAATGACAGTGATATAGATGGCGACGCACTTATTGTTGATGGCTTTACTATGCCAGAGCATGGCACTGTAAATTATAATAATGACGGCACCTTTACATATACGCCGGACAGTAATTATAATGGTACAGACAGCTTTACATATACTGTTTCTGACGGTAATGGCGGAACATCCACCAGTACAGTCAGGATCAATGTTAACGCAATAGAAGATGCGCCAGAGGCTGCAAATGATGCGGTAAGCGGTTTGGAAGACCAGACAATAACAACCGGTATTGTCATTGCTAATGATATCGATGTTGATGGTGATGCACTGAGTATCTCAGATTTTACACAGGCTGGTCATGGTGTTGTTGTAAATAATGGCGACGGGACATTCAGTTATACACCAGATGCTGATTATAATGGTGCTGACAGTTTCACATATACTATTACTGACAATAATGGTAATTTTGTTACAGCACAGGTTGATATTAATGTAACGGAGGTCAATGACGCACCGGTAGTTCAGTCTGATATTGTTGTTACCAGCGAAGACACATCGATCACTACCCAGAATGTATTAGCAAATGATTCTGATGTAGATGGCGACAGCATAGCCATAACAGATTTTGGCCAGGGTACAAATGGCAGCGTAATCTACAATAACGACGGTACATTTACCTATACACCAAATGACAACTTCAATGGAAGTGACAGCTTTACTTATACCGTATCAGACGGTAGAGGCGGAATTACAACCGGTACAGTAAATGTCAATGTAAGCGCTGTAAATGACAGCTATCAGGCGATTGATGATAGCGTATCAACAAGCGAAGACACAGCTGTCAATACTGGTAACGTGCTAGCGAATGATATAAATCTTGACGGCGATAATTTCCAAGTAAGTGATTTCACACAACCTGAACATGGATCCGCTGTCTATAATAATGATGGTACAT
The DNA here is from genome assembly GCA_963667715.1 of Sedimentisphaerales bacterium. GTDB lineage: Bacteria > Planctomycetota > Phycisphaerae > Sedimentisphaerales > SM23-30 > JAFGDI01. The sequence goes on from OY763926.1 coordinate 2,450,019, forward strand.
TTAGCTACAGACCTGATGCAAACTATCATGGCAGCGATTCATTTACTTATACAGTTACAGATGCCGGCGGTGAAACAGCAACAGCTACAATATCAATAACAGTTGATTCTGTTAATGACAACCCAGTTGCTGCTGATGACACTGCGGTAACATCGGAAGATACCCCGGTAAGAACAGTTAATGTACTGGCTAATGATACTGATCTGGACGGAGATACGCTTAGTGTAAGCGATTATAGCCAGGGAGCACATGGTAAAGTTGTTTATAATAACGATGGCACTTTTACCTATACTCCGGAAGATAACTATAACGGTACTGACAGCTTTACCTATAGCGTTTCAGACGGACAGGGAGGCACTGACACCGCAGTAATGACTATTAATGTTACTGGCGACAATGATGCTCCTGAGGCTGCCTCGGATACGATTACGACATCAGAAGACAGGTCAGTAACTACAGGTGTTGTCACTGCTAATGATACTGACATCGACGGCGACACACTAACAGTTACCGGCAATACAGACCCTGAAAATGGCACCGTAACATACAATAATGATGGAACATTTACATATAAGCCAAATGCTAACTATAACGGCACAGACAGCTTTACATATACTGTTTCAGATGGCCATGGCGGTTATGATACTGCGACCGTAAATATTGTTGTTGAAACAGTTAATGATGCACCAAGGGCTGGTGATGATTCAATATTTGTAACAGAGGACAGCTCCGTAACAACATCTAACCTGTTAAAGAATGATAAAGATGCTGATGGTGATACATTAAGAGTATCTAGTATTAGCAGACCAGAACATGGCACTGTAATCTATAATAACGATGGTACATTCACTTATACGCCGGAAGAGAACTACAATGGCAGCGACAGCTTTACCTATACAGTTGACGATGGTCATGGCGGGCGTGATACGGCGGTAGTAAATATACAGGTAGGCAGCGAGAATGACGCTCCAGTGGTAGAAAACGACAAATTCACAACAGATGAAGACGTTGCAATAACAACCGGGAATGTATTAGCAAATGATACTGATACCGACGGCGATAGCCTAAAGGTTACCGGATTTACAAATCCAGAACATGGCACTGTAGTTTACAATGAAGATGGCACGTTTACATATACGCCGGAGAGTGATTACAATGGCGATGATTCGTTTACATATACCGTTAGTGATGGTCATGGCGGTACAACGACTGGAACGATAGCAATCACAGTAAATCCTGTTGAAGATATAGTTGCAAGCGAAGACAGTGGTACAGTAAATAGCCGTGGTGATGTAAATATTAGCCAGAAATCTACTGGAAACAGCACTGATAATAACACTGAAAACAATATAGGAATATCAGAAGAAGAGCTTGAAGCACAAATGTTGGCTGGCCTAGACCAATTACAGATGGACGGCCCTGAGATTCTTAGCCCAGATTGGAGTATTGGCGGCATACCAGGTGTAGATGAAGCAGGCAATACAGAGTTGGAATTTGAAGATGCTGGCTATGAAAACATTGAAAATGACCTGGGCCAATTGCTAAATGAACTGCTTGACCTGCCAGACGAAATAACCAAGAGTAGTTTTGACGATATTTATAGTGAAGAAATGGCTTATGAAGGAACTGAAGGCACCGACAATATGGTAGGCGAAATTGAACATACAGAAGCAGAAGAAGAACTTACAGCAGCAGAAAAGACAAGTTCAGGTGCAAGGGCCTACCTTGCTGGGCTATTTGGCCTATTACGTAGCTCTGCCGGTCTAGCCAAAAATACTGAAGATGAAGATGAACAAGATAAGTAATTGATAATAAAATATCTGTGAAATATATAGGACTAATGCAGTTCATACTCAAAAAGTAGTGTGAACTGCATTTTTTTTGCATATCATGCTGGGAAAAAGTAAAATGACATTATAGGAATACCACCATAACACCGCTCCACCATCTTCATATAATAACTTACTCCATAAGCACTTACGCACACAATTAGCATTACTGATCAATGCCACTGCACGATTAAATAAAGTTGCTTTTATACTTAACTGTACTTGATTATAACCCGATAAAATAATGTAAAGATTATAAAGACGAGAAGATAATGAGTAACTATTCAGAACAAATGATAAAAATTGACCAGGAAGAACTCGAACTTGACACACTGCGTGACCTTGAAAAGCAGACCAGTGATGAAATTATCAAGCAGAGAAAGCATGAGCGTCAGTCCATAAAGGGGCAGGTTGTATTACAGCCGGGCAACTCAAGTGAACTGCTCAACTATAAGGTGCAGGGTGTAACAGCGGATATCTCCGAAGGTGGCTGCGGAACAATGTTTCCGGTACCAGTGACAGTTGGTGATATATACAGGCTGACCATATCCTGGGCTGGTCATGATATTCCTATGGTATTTGCCCGCTGTAGAAACTGCAGGATTATACGTGAAGATGCTTTCAGTGCCGGCTTTTCGTTTTTCACCCCAATAAAGCTTGAAAGTGAAAAAGCAGAAGAAGCCCAGGGCGATTTGCTGTAAAGGTAGTGTTAACAGTTGAATTCTAATTCAAGTACAAATCATACAGCCATACCTGAGATGGCCATGGTTTCCGATACTTATCGGGAAATATCAAGATGCGCATATGAAGTAAATTCTAAGCCTGCATTTTACCGTGGCGCACTCGAATCTGTTGGCAAATTATTCAATAGCCCCTGTTCATGTTTATACGTAAATATGAATACTGAGGTCTTTGATGACTATTATCATCAGGGAAGCGGAGATCCTGATTTTTGGCGTCCGACCATACAGGAAAGCATTAACGACAGTATTGACCAGGGTAAAGGTTCACTTCGTTTCTTCAAAAGCAAAAACCCTGAAAAGGCCCCATCTGTAGCAATATTATCAACAATAGTGTACCGCCCTTCTGGCGCTAGCGTTGGAGCAATCGCAGTTACAACAGCGGCCAGGGACAAAGATCACGCTACCCTGCAAATGAAGCTGCTTGAATCTCTGGTGAATCTGATATCAAGCACCAGCGACCTGTGCGAGCAGAATAAGATTGTCAATGACGATAAGCTAGAAGCCTGCAAGAGGCTATCACAGGCAGCAAACTATTCAGATCGCCACGAACTGTCATATGCAGTTACAAATAATCTGCGTAACAGAACAGGATGTGACCAGGTAGCTTTTGGCCACGTCCACAAGCATAAGATCGAAATATTATCAGTTTCCGGCCTGTCTGAAATTAAAAAACACAGTGCAAATATAACATCCGTTCAAGATGCTATGGAAGAATGTCTTGATATGGATGAAATAATATTTTATCAGGCAACAGAAAAATCAAAGTCTGGTAAAAATGAGTTTCAACGGGAATATAAGCTACACCGCAAATGGCATGAGAAATCCGGCCATAGTGCAGTGGCTTCAATCCCCCTGCACGGACCAAGCGGCTGCGAAGCTGTATTGAGTTTAAAACGAAACGGCACACACCCATTCACTACTGAAGAGCTAAATGAAATACGTGCACTGGCAGAACCATATACAGCGGTATTCGGGGTAATAGAAAAAGCTAACAGGAATATACTTGAACATACATTTAGCAGTGTATGTAATACAGTAGTATCTGTGGTAAAGCCAGAGAAATGGAGTAAAAAGGTAATCACACTATGTATGATGCTCTTTACTGCGTGGTTTTTCTTTGGTACTGTAGAGTATAAAATAACTGTACCGGGTAAGATCACTCCGGAAAAGCTTCAACATATTAGTAATCCAAATACTGCAGAGCTAGCTGAGAACTTTGTTCGGTTAGGTGATAGAGTGAAAGCTGGGGATATACTTTGCAGGTTTAATACAGACTCGCTGGATCTGGTAGAGAGAGAGAAACTACTTTCAGAGATGAAAATCGCAAAAATACAGCTACTATCATCACAGAGTAAAAGCGATGCAGTAGCCGCCAGACTGGCACAGGCAAGCTACGATCTGGCTCACGCCAAACTAAACATACTTGACAGACAGGTTGAACAGGCAACAATGCGAGCCCCATTTGACGGGATTGTAGTCCGGGGCGATCTTAGCAAGCGAATTGGCGAAATCATACCTCAAAGTGAACCGCTCTTTGAAATTGCCGCACTAGGTAAGTGGGAAATCGAGCTGGAAGCGTCTGAGTTTGCCGCGGCAGACATTAAGCCGGGGCTTGATGGTATATTTATTACCAACGCCCGCCCAGACACGATCAGTAATGTTAAGATTAAAAATATCAGCCCGGGTGCCCAGCTATATAAAAACCAAAATGTGTATATAGCTGAAGCTGAGGTTGATATCAATGAACCTTGGGTAAAAGCTGGTATGGAAGGTGTAACAAAAGTTACTGTTGGGCGACGTAAAGTATACTGGGTTGTACTTCATAAGATAATTAATTACGCATATCTGAAATTCTGGCTATGAGTAACACAGAGAAAAATACAGAACAGCAAACCACACCTAAGAGCGAGTTAGCCGAGAGGCTTTCAACAGCTCACGTGAGCCTGCGTCCTGATCTGGAGATACACCGTCACTTATTCCATGGTGTTGCTCAGTACGTTATCCGTGACCCCCTGACGCTTAAATGCTGTAAACTTAACCATAAAGACTATACTATTCTCACATACATTACCAGAGACTACGCACTGGCTGAAATCTTTGAACGGTTAGTTGCTGAAGGGGTAATGAAACCCGAAGAAGAGAATGGTTTTTACCGGTATGTAGTATCACTGCATCAAATGGCACTACTCAATCTGCCGATCTCAAATGATAAGACACTATACAAGAAGTTCAGGGCAAGAATGACGGCTCGAAAACAAGAAAAGCTCATGAGTTTTTTCTTTCTTAGAGTACCATTATTTGACCCGGATAAGTTTCTTACCAAGTATATGAGCCTTGTAAGCTGGCTATTTACTAAAACATTTTTCATGGTCTGGCTGATGTTGATGACTATTGGCGGTTATATTATTGCCGCGCGGTATGAGGATCTTATGGGCTCATTAACGCAAATGTTTGACGCTAAAAACGTTGTGTTTATGTGGTTTATTCTTATAGTCTTAAAAGTTTTTCATGAGCTTGGACATGGTTTTGCCTGTAAGAAGTTTGGTGGCCAGGTAACGGAAATGGGAGTCTTTTTTATTGTAATGACTCCATGCGCATATGTTGATGTAACTTCTTCATGGGGGTTCAATAGAAAGATCAACAGGCTAATAGTTGGTCTCGGCGGCGTATACTTTGAGTCACTTATCGCAGTAATCGCCCTAATAGTATGGTCACTATCAGATGGGACTACCACTCAGCAACTGGCTCATGATGTATTCTTTCTCGCCAGTTTTGCTACAGTTTTAATGAATATCAACCCTTTGATGCGATTTGACGGCTATTATATTCTGAGTGATTATCTTGAAATACCGAATTTGAGGCAAGAATCGCAGCAATACGCCACCAATATCCTTAAAAGAATAACTTTAGGTATCCCGGTAAAATCTAATCATAGCGGGTGGAAGATAAAAAGCATACTGTTCACATTCGGTATTGCTTCTTCGCTCTATCGCAGTACAGTAATACTATCAATCTCTATCATGATAGCGATGAAGGCTTTTATTGTAGGGTTAGGTCTTGCTGCATTTTATATAATCTCTCAGCTATACAAAATTCTAAAGAGGATGACAGTATATATGTGGACCGCCCAGGAATCTGCTTCAGTTCGTGGTCGGGCTATAGTTTTAAATATACTAATATTGGCGGTCATGCCAATTGCATTGTTTACTATACCAATCCCCGGTGAACTAAAGGCAACAGGCCAAATAACCTGTGAAAAAGAATCTGTTATCCATTCGCTGGAGAATGGTTTTATCACTTCTATATCTGTCAAACGAGGTCAGCAGATCGCCAGCGGATCACCAATGATCACATTAGATAATAAAGAAATAGAAAATAACCTTATTGAGTTGAGTACCAGATCTAATAAGGCCAAACTTGAGCTCGCAAGTGCTTCATATCAGGTTAACGACCCGGTGCTGGCAGAGCAGCAAAACGCATACTTTAAGGCAGTGAACTCTGAACTTGAACTATGCAAAATGGAGTATAAAAATCTGGTAATAGCACCAAACGAAACAGGTACAGTAGTCGCCTGTATGGACGAAAAAGAGATAGGAAGCTATGTCAAAAAAGGAACACCAGTTGCGACAATCATATCTGGTAAATGGGTAATTAAGCTTCTTATAAGCGAACAGGAGATGGCAGGGACTGATATATGCCTAGGCCAGCAAGCTTCATTTAGAGCTGCTGCCTGTCCCGGCAATACATTTTACGGCAATATAGTGAGTATTTCGCCGCAAGGCCAAAGGGAGATAGAGATCCCGGCCTTAACCAGCCTGGGACAAGGTAATATTGCTGTAAATAACGAAGGTAAAGAGATGACAACTCCACACTACCTGATAACTATCATGCTCGACGATAATAACAATAATGTATTTCGATATGGCATGACTGGAACTGTAAAGCTTGGTACTTATGCAAGGCCAGCTGGAATTGAGCTGGTGCATAAAATTCAGCGGTTCATTAATAGCCTGAACAAGGAATAATTAAGCCGCCCTGCTCGCTAAAGCTGTAGCGAGACTTCACGCCACTTTCTTACAGAATTAACAAGGAAGATAGAATCTGCCTGTTTAAGCATATCCAAGGTAATAATCTTTTCAGTGATCTCGCCTGTGTCAAGCAGATATGCCCTGAAAGTGCCGCCAAGTAGTCCACATGAGACTGGAGGAGTATAGAGTTTCCCGTCGAGTTTTACTATTATATTAGAGATAGTTGACTCAGTAACTTCGTTCTTCTCGTTATATAGAATGATATCGTCATAGCCAGGTGTATGTTTAACAGCGTTCTCATAAATGCCTCGATTTGTGGTTTTATGATACAGAAAAACATTTTGGCTATTTACAGGAGATTTGGCAATAGTTACTCTTGCAGGCATAACTGGGGTATCGCCAAGTAAAAAGTTCTGCAGCTCAATATTACCTGCTTTGTCAATGAGAACCCGAATACGACCAGGAGCACACAACTCTGTAGTATATTGGTCAAGCCTGGAAGCTAATGCCGCCCTATCGAACCTATAAGCAAAATAATCAGCTGACGACTCAATACGATCGAGATGTCTATCAAGTAGAAAATAGCCATCATCAGGGTAATAGGCCATAGTTTCAAGGAGTCGGAACTCTGGGGCAACAGAATGGGTCAACATACTCGCTTTTAAGCAGGCTTCTTCAAACTCGCTCTCCGGACAGGAATCCCAGACTATACCGCCGCCGCTGCCGTAATGTGCGATATTAGTGCGTTTATCGATAGTTACAGTGCGGATAGCTACGTTAAATGATGCATCACCATCTTCATCTATCATACCAATAGAGCCGCAATAAATGCCACGAGGAGAGGTTTCAAGATCAGCTATTATTTCCATTGCCGCTTTTTTAGGTGCGCCAGTTATAGAAGCACACGGGAACAAAGCTGTAAATATATCCTTTAGTGATGCTTTACTTTGGCAGGTAACCGTTGATGTCATTTGCCATAAGGTCGGATATTTCTCGGTGGAAAATAATTCCGGAACAGAAACAGTACCAGGAACTGCAACTCTTCCCATATCATTGCGAACCATATCTACGATCATAACATTTTCCGCCTGTGACTTTTCACACATTTGCAATGCAACTGCGGCTTGTTTATCTGCCAGAAAAGACAAGCCACGGGGAGCTGTACCTTTCATTGGCTTAGAGGTGATTTTCTCACCATGTTTACTGAAAAACAGTTCCGGCGATACCGAGCAAATAGCGTAATCATCCAACTCTATGAATGCAGCGTGATTTGTCGGCTGAGCCTGAGCCAACAAATAAAATAACTCTTCGGCTGAATTGCTATATTCACCTTTGAGTCGAAAGGTATGATTTACCTGATAGGTGTCTCCATCACTGAGCTTTTGCTTTATATAGGCAAGATCAGTCAGGTACTTATTCTTATCAATCTCCGGCTGCCAGTTTATCTCTGCACTAGTGCCTTCAGGCATATGCTGAAGATCTTTTTTACCAAACGGTTCCTGAAATATGCCAAAGACTGCATAAGGCAGGACATTTTCAGTTGGTCTTACTTTTAAGGCACTATCAAAGCCAGCAGCAGCTTCATAAGTTACAAAGCCAGCAACCCACAAGCCTTGTGCCTGATTTGCTTTTTCGCAGCGGTCGATGATATCTGGAACTTCTGCTGGGGTATTTGCTTTTAGTACCTGTAGCGGCTGGGTGAAAGTTATCCAGCAGTTATGCTTTTTACTGTATAGTATCGCTTTCATATTACCTATATTAACACAATAATCTAACTAATTCATATAATAATCGAAAACATTGTATTGTAAAACATTTGAAATATAAACATATTCTTTCAAGTTGTTTACCTGTTTTCTGAATATAGACACGAGCCCGGAAATAATGTAAAATATCATTTTGGCACATTATATGTGCAAGAACAATGAATAGACCTCTTTTGAGATTAATAATGGCGATTTTAGAGTTTAAGAACATAAATAAAGAATTTTCTGGTAAGACCATTTTAGAAAATGCATCATTTGATATCAATTCAAACCAAAAACTTGGGCTGATTGGTGCAAATGGAACCGGAAAATCTACTATATTGAACATCATCAATGGGATAATCAAGCCTGACAGCGGTAAAGTTCAGGTTGCCAGCGATATACGAATCGGATATGTACCACAGCATGTTGACATACCGGATGACAGGACCGTTGGCAACTACCTACTGGAAGAATATGAACTATTAAATGCGGAACTAAGAGCGGCAGAAGATAAGCTCGCCCATGCCGCAACTTCAGAGCATGATAAGCTTTTGAATCAATATCAGGTGATTCGCGATCGATTTGACCATATCGGTGGGGATCTATACCCACAGCGTGCTGAAGGTCTGGTTAGCGCTCTTGGTCTTACCGATAAAATAGATCAGCCGGCAAGATTACTCTCTGGTGGTGAAAGAAATGTTCTGTGTATGACACGAGCATTATTAGCAGATCCAAATCTGCTTATACTTGATGAGCCTGGTAACCATCTGGACTATCACGGTCTGGCCTGGCTGGACGAATTTATATGTCGTTTCAGGGGTGCTATCATTATCGTTTCACATAATCGTTACCTGCTGGATCGAGCTGTAAATGGGATATTAGAGCTGGAAAATGGAAAAGTTGACTATTATCCGGGCAATTATAGTGCATTTAAGGTACAAAAGGAAGAAAAGCTGCGTGCAATGGCAGCTGAACATAAAGCGTGGCAGCAACGAGTAGATCACCTGAAACAGTTAGTCCAGAAATTCGCTGATATCGCTCAGGGCCATGCGAGCGACAATACCTGGGGTAAAAGACTTCGCAGCCGTCGCAGCCAGCTAGAACGCGAAATGGGTAAGGAAGTAGCCAAACCAACAGAGAGCAATAGCAAAATCTCGGTAAACTTCAATACAGAAGCTACTCGCTGCGATATTGCACTACAGCTTAACAGCTATAAGAAAGCATTTGACGATAATGTCCTGTTTGACGGTGCAGATTGGCAGATCGAAGGCGGTCAGCGTTGGGCTTTAGTAGGCCCTAACGGCAGCGGCAAGACTACTCTGCTGAAAGATATTATCGGCTACGGCAAGTGGGATAATGCAGTTGTCAGAATTGGGCCTTCACTGTCTGTTGGCTACTGTTCGCAGCAACAAGAAGTGCTAAATAGTGAAAATACTGTTTTTGACGAATTATATGACCTGCCAAACATAAATGAGCAACAGGTATTTGATATTTTAGCAAGATTTCATTTTACAGATGAAGCAATAAACAAAAGGATAAAAAACCTCTCCGGCGGAGAACGTAACCGCCTACAGCTGGCAAAACTATTATACAGCAAGCCTAATTTTTTGATCCTCGATGAGCCAACTAACCATCTGGACATTTATACATGTGAAGCGATCGAAGAAGCTCTTACTGAGTTTGACGGCACACTACTTGTCGTCTCGCACGATCGGTACTTTCTGGACAAGATCGTTAACCATGTGGCCGAAGTTCGCAATAATCAGCTAGTGACATATGATGCTAACTTTACCAGCTATTGGGAGATAACAGCAGAGTTCAGGCAGGAGAGTACTGGCGCCGGCCGAGTGGCATCTCGTGGCAAGTTGCGTGGTGATGCTGAAGATGATAAGCCTAAAGCGGCAGCACAACATCATGCTGATAGAAAAGCTAAAAATGCTCAGCTGCGTAAGGTCAAGAAGAACTTTGAAGATCTCGAAAAAGAGATAGCCAAGCAAGAACAGCTGAAAGATGATAAAGAAAAACAAGCGTCTGATGCATTTAGCGATGGTGATCACGAGAAAGGACAACAATTGTCCTTAGAGATCAGCCAGATCAGCGAAAAGATCGAAAAGTTAATGGAAGAATGGGAACAGACAGGAGAGCTATTGACTGAATTGGAAGAATAGCAGTTTTTCCCTTACATTTATAATCGCAAACGGCTTACTAAACAAATACAGTTCAGTAAGCCGTTTTTGATTATGGTCTTCATTTGAAGAAGGGAATGAAAAGTTATTGCCAGTAAGAAACATCTCTGACATTACAACGCGCGGCCCATGCATCATAGTCCGCTTCAAGTTCAGCCACTATATCAGGGTGTTCAGAGACTAGATTATTGGTTTCAGTACGATCATTATCGATATCGTATAGTTCCCAGCTGCCAGTTGCTTTTGCAACTAGCTTCCATTTGCCTTTGCGGCAGCAGCGGTGTCCCTCATGTTCGATACAAATAGTTTCATGGCCGGGTCTGGTTCCGGTTTCGAATATAGGTACCAGACTCAATCCTTCCAATGGGGTTATATCATTCCCTTTATAGGTTTTAGGATAGTCAGTTTTAGCGACATCCAGACAAGTAGCCATAATATCAACAATATGTCCCGGCTCATTAGTTACCATACCGTGCTTGTGTATGCCTGCCGGCCAATTAGCTATAAGACCAGTAGAGATACCGCCTTCATGCGCCCAATGCTTATACATACGGAATGGAGTATTACTGGTATTGGCCCAAGAACGCCAGTAGGCAGTTTTGGAATCAGCGTTTCCGATACCACTGCCAATAACATTATCGTAATATTCCGCACATGCTCCATTATCAGCTAAAAACAGAATAAGGGTGTTATCCCTTTCGCCAAGATCATCTAATTTTTTGAGGAGACGTCCAATATTCTGATCCATTCTATCGATCTGAGCAGCATAGACAGACATTCTCAGATCCATCTGGTCCTGATCGACAGTACTCCAGTTTGCGACACCGGAATCAACAGGAGATAGTTCCCAGTCCTTATCCAGGATACCAAGCTTTTTCATACGTTCAAAACGCTGAGTACGGATACCAGGCCAACCGCCAGCTGCTTTATATTTACCTCTGTACTTTGCAATATCCTCTGGCTGGGCATGAAGCGGCCAATGTGGGGAAGTATAGGCAAGATAAAGGAAGAATGGCTCCTTATCGTCGGCTACATCTTCTACGTAATTGATAGCACGGTTAGTAAACTCATCTGTAATATAAAACCCTTCATGATTTGCATCATAATATTCACCATCAATAGCAGTTAAAGTTGGGTTCATACTATAATAACTACTGGCACCATGAGTAAGGACAAACGAATGATCAAAGCCACGGTCAACCGGCCACTGGCCAAGCTCATGCTTATAACCAACATGCCATTTACCTGACATTAGAGTGTTATAATTACCACGCTGCAAGGCTTCTGCAATTGTTACGCAATTGTGATTTAACGCATTTGAATATGCATCACTGTCAAGCTTGGCTCTGGTTGCAGCGCCCCAATCGTCAGTCATCCATCCGATACCAGCCTGATGCGGGTGCAAGCCTGTCAGTAATGATGCACGAGTCGGGCAACATCTGGCACTATTGTAAAACTGAGAAAACCTGATGCCTTTAGCCGCAAGAGAATTCAGATTTGGTGTGTCAATTTCTGAGCCATAGCAGCTTAGATCAGAAAAGCCCATATCATCAGCCAGAATAAGGATTATATTTGGTCTTTTCTCAGTTTTGACGCTAATACTGCTGCTGTCAATTACGGTATCAGCGTGAGAGACCGATACGCCGGTGATTGAAGCGGATAAAAAGCCAAATGCTTTAAGATATTTCGATAAGTTCATTATTTCTCCAATTATTTATACCACGTTACTACTACTATTCTAATGTATCTTCCAGCCAAACAGACGCCAGATCAGAAAAACTATCCAGGTCAACCTTGGCATATTTAACGTCATTCAACATATTTAGCGGCTGTTCTATTACAGCCCCGGCACCAGCGTAGAGATGTACAATATCTTCATGACTCAGCACTCTGTCGTAAACTGCCAGTTCATCAATATATCCACAGAATCGGTCATTTTCACCTCCAATTCCTGCACCCAGATACATATTGTCATTATTAGCATAATCACCGTTTACATTTAGTACGAGGTTAACAGCCACGCCGTTTAAGTAAACTATATTTATACCTGAGTCAGAATTGCGAGTAATACATATATGATTCCAGTTATCATCGAAGGCATTGCCTAAAGTAAGACTATGGCAATTATTTTCACTATCTTTAACATAATAGTAAGAACTAGCGAGACCTTCCTGACTGACCCAAAAACTCATACTAAATCGACTTGCGTTAGTAGGAAATATATCAGCTGGAAATGAAGCATAGTATGTGCCGTCAAAGTAAATACAACCGTTTTTCACACCAGTTTGTGACCAGGGCATAGTGTCAGGTGATGCTACAACGTAGCCGTTACGGTTATTACCAGAACAGTCGAAAATCAAACTGCCCGTTACCTGATCAAAACTATAATAAGCATATGCGGCTTCCGGCTCAAAATACGAGGCTTCGACCAGATAACCCGAACGCAACCAATAGCTACAGAGGCTTTCGAGGTCTATAACGTCAGTATAACAATCTGAATTACTATCTGCATTAACAGTATTTTTTGGCTGACATCGGCGAATGTCAAGGGAGATATTATCAATATTGACAGCACCGAGAGAATGTTGTCCAGTGACATTTTCAATATAAATACCAATTTCCGCTATCCTAGTAGTATCAACACCCTTTCTATTAAAATCAGCTAATGAAGCTCTTATTGACGATTTCGGCGACCATTTATCCTGAATAATATCTTCTTCTGAGCATGAATAGGTAAAACTGTATGCATTACCAGATTTGTCGGTCAAGGTCAGTCCAAGTACAGCCGGAGAATTGTCAGGCAAACCACGATATTCAAACTGGAAAATATCAGTACCCCATAACTGCATATTTACAGGTTCAGAGAACTCACGAGAAACAAGAGCTCTGTCGCCAGTATTGTTTAAGTTATAACATACATATATTGACTGACCATCAGCATCATATGACATAGTAACCGGTTCAGCAGGTAAGCTTTGGGCCTGGTAGATCCACTGCGTGTTAAATTGCTCAATCGTTTGGTAAGAATTAAAGTTTTCAACTATACCTGGTGAATTAAACTTAATTTCAAGCACGTTACTCTGACCGCGCAAAGCAGGTTCTGCTGGATCGTAAGCATAAACACAACAGTAGTAAGACTTTTCATATAACATATTACTCGTGTCAGCTGTCCAGGTGACTGCCGATAGACCTTGAACACTAGCAACAACAGAAGTTAGATCACTATCAGAGCAAATAACAAAATCGTACAATGGTTCCTGAATATCGAGATCGTTGTTCCAGTTGAAAGTAAGGTTACTAAGATTACCGGTACAGCTAAGGTCGTCAGGCGAACAGTCAAAGGCGGCAGTAATAAACGACCAGACATCGCCCTGCCATGGACTGTTAGAGTAATTACCATTGTATGTATCTACCCTCCAATAGTAATCTGTAAGTTCTGCCAGTATGATGCCACTGTCAGCAAGCGAGAAAAGATAATTCCCATTTTCATCAGGTATACTAACTATATCAGCGACAAAAACATCGGTATGTGATTCTGGTGAGGCATTTTCAACACTGCGCTGGTCTGTACCAAAATAAATTCTATGCATAAGTGAATATATACCACCGGTCCAACTCAAAGTATCAGTTGAGACTTTCACAGTATCATTAACAGTTGGAATTGGCTGCCAGGCACTATACTGTGCCATCGCTTCAAGGATCTCATCCTGATCTAATGCATAATTATAAATCTGTAAATCATCAATTTTACCAATAAAGCCATTTCTAGGAACACCAGAGCCACTAAGCTCGGCAGCGCCACCTATATGTAAGTAACTACTGTCATTAACAAATGCTGTGTTTATAACCTGTCCGGCACCAGAGGTCTGCGGGGTTTCGATACCATTTAGATAGAATTTTACTTCCGGCGTACGAATACTGCCATCGTTGTTAAAGTCATCAGCAACAACAGCAGCGTAGTACCATTTTCCAACTTCCAGATCGCCAGCATTGAGAGCTAAAGCATTTCCGCTGGCAACTTCCAGCCGGAATCTCATATCTTCGATCATAAATCTGTAATACTGACCTGTATTGGCATTGCCCCACTGAACCAGAGTTTGCTGTGATATGGTAGAGTTCAGCTGGAACCAGAGTCCAATAGTTCTGGGGCCAGGGCCAGTTACAGCCTTAGAATCAGTCATGATCCAGTCATCACCATCAAAGTCAAGAACAGTACCACGAGCAGCATCATTAACCCACTTTGGCCCCACCGCTGACGATACTGAACCATCCATAAAAATACCAGTATTGGTATTGTCTGGAGCAGTATCAGCTGTTTGGACACCACTATTTTCATCAAATAGCCATTTATCGACTACCACTTTGCTATCAGGTATATCAATACCCATATCATCTTTGATCTCTTGAGAGCTTAAAGCATAGTCATACATCCGTACTTTGCCCAAACGACCTGTTAAAGGTTCACGGGGAACTGCTGAGGTATCAGCAGCTGCTGCACCGCCAAGTCTCAGATATGAGTTGGAATCGGTGAATACTGTATTTACATTACGGACAACAGCAGAAGTTTGAGGATACTCTGTACCATTGAGGTAAAACTTTACTTCATTAGTTTTAACCGCCCCATCGTTATTAAAGTCATCTATCGAAATTGCAATATGATACCACTGATTTAAGGACATAGTCCCTACCGGCACAGCAAGAGCATTTCCACTGGATACTTCAAATCTCAATCTGCGATCTTCAATAACGAGTCTGAAATACTGACCGGGAGTGCCAGTTCCATATTGCATAATAGTATGTCGATAGGTATCTGCGGTAAGGTACACCCACGCTGTTACAGTTCTGGGTAATGAACCATTTATACCTTCTGAATCGGTAAGAATCCAGTCATTGCCGTCAAATTCAAGTGCTGGGCCAAATTGCAGGTCTGTTATAAATTTTGGGCCATGAGCCTGAGCTGTTGTACCATCATAAAATACACCACTACACGGGTCAGAACCAGTATCTGTTACTATAACGCCAGATCCTTCATTAAACAGCCACTGATGCACAGGTTCAGCCGCTGGTAATAGCGAACTTGAAATAGTTACCATGGATAGTAAATTTACAGCATGCATAAATTTACTTCTCAGTACCGCAGTTACAAATCTATTTATCATTTTTCTCTCTTTAGAAATTCAAATTATAGCAGGTCAGCCGAGTGTATGCCCCGGCCAACCTGCTGATATTTAGGGTCAGTTTATACAATCTGGTACAATACCACAATCGAGCCACTGCTGAGCCAGTAATGCAAAGTCTTCTATGTCAACTTTACAATCGTTACTGAGATCATACATAGGCTTATCGAAGCATACAGTTCTGCCGGTAGCCTGAGTATAGTTTTGAGCAATAGTCAAAGGTGCCAGCGGATAATTATAAAGTTCAACTTCATCGATATCAGCTGTTATATACTTGATCGCAGTTTGCAGAGAGCCAATACGCATTTCAGTACACTGATCCAGTACGCCAGTAGCTGTAGTAGCTGATGATTCTAGTAAACCATCGACATACAAGGCAATATCACCGGTGGTGTTATCTCTGGTAGCGACGCAATAATGCCAGACGCCGTCATTGATAAGAGTATTTGACTTGATAGTAACTTCCTCAATACCAATACCAAAATTAAACTTACCACCAGTCATTGATGTACCATAATCAGTCAGCCATGAGTTTGGCCATTCGCAGTCCAGTATACCATTTCCAGCCCACCAGTCGGCACCAGTTGGTGCAGATTGGGTAGTATTGATCCAGAACGACAATGTGAAGCTTTCCTGAGTCTGATTAGGGATAATTACAGCATCATCACCATCAACAGATAAAGCCATACCAGAAACACCCGGCACAAAACCAGGCATACCAACAGCTGTACCGTCGTTAATGGCCTCTGAAACCGAGTCAGTTAAGTCATTTTCAAATGAATACTTTGCTACCAAACGCTTTAATGCTAACTCAGCAATTTCAGAAACAGCAGTTCTACTGCTTGCATTTGAAATAACACAGTAGTAGTATCCAATATCAGATGCTTCTACATTGTCAATATTAAGTGTCTGGGTAGAAGCAACAGCCAAATCATCTTCCGGTGTATTAGTAAGATCATCAGGAGTGTAGTACCACTGATACGACATAGCAGAAATACTTTCAGCAGCAACTGTGAACTCAACAGTACCGCCAAGATCAGTGTAAACCCTATAAGGTTGTGTAGTAATCTCAGGAGCTGTGACTACAGTCGCAAAGTCCCACATATTGCTATGTAGGTTGTTTGGGTCACCAGCAGGGATAGGGCTACCATTATTACCATTTATTACACCTTCAACCATCCAGTAGTAGGTTTTATCCGTGAGCAGCTGGTTGATAGTTACTTCTGATTCTGATGTTGGCAATAATGTATCATTAACTTTTGTTAATGCTTCCGGATCAATACCAGCAAAAACATTATACCCTACCAGTTCAGGATGAGTGTAGCCGTTAGGGTCAACACCAGGTTCCCATGACAGTGTAACAGGAGCCTCTATATCTATAGCACCAGGAGCAGGCTGTGGAGTACCAGCTAAATACGGATTAGCCAGAGAGAATAGATCATCGTCTGTCAATACGTTATCATAAATACGTACATCGCAAAGCATACCGCCGAGTGGCTCTCTTGGAGGTATAATACCAGCTGCTGGGCGAGCACCACCAAGACATACAGTATGGGTTTCATCTTCAGACACTGTATTTACAAGCTGGTTAAGACTCTGTGCTACCGGCTGATATATACCATCGTAGTAAAATTTCACTTCAGGGGTTCTTACATTTCCATTGCCATTGAAGTCATCAATAACTATAGCAACATGATGCCACTGATCCATTGTAATTGAATCAACTTCCATCGCCAAAGCATTACCGCTGGCTACTTCGAATCTGAGTCTTTTATTTTCGATAAGGAATCTGAAGTAATTTCCTGCACTGCTCTTTCCATATTGGAATAAAGTATGACGATTTTGCTCTACGGTAAGTTTTATCCAGGCAGACACCGTCCGGGGCTCAGAACCAAGCACACCCTGAGCTGTGGTTGAGACCCAGGAGTTTGTACCGTCAAATAACATTGAGTCGCAATTATTGAATGGGCTGTCATTAACAATAACAGGGCCAACACCGCCAGCAGCAACAGCATCATTAATCATGGTCGTGCCGTCAGCTCCGACTACGCTTTCAGGAGTGGTAGAGTTGCTAATCGAACTCAATTTCCAGTAATTGACAAACTCAGCATTTGCTGACACTGCAATTAAACAGGATAACAGAAAACTTTTGAACAGTAATTTCATTTCTTAGACCTCCATTTTTCCATCTTATTAATATTAATTGTCCGCGCGCACCTTAACTGTAAATAATTAACAATGACTAACAGTTGATCATTCTGTCATGTCAACACATGTAAATAACTTAGAACTTAAATAGAATACCAAATATCACTTTAAATGAGACTGTTGGTATAGTTTTTTAATAACTGGACTCGAAAGAGCCTTATCCCAAATTGCAATATCATATATCCAGCCAACAAAAGGTCTATCCATACTACGAGACCGAATACCTAAATGCAATTCCACATTATTGTCAATCTTGATATTTTTAGGCAACGAATCATGAAGATTCATAGTTACACTAAACTCATTATCAATGCTTATAAGTTTATCAGGGTCAGGGACACCCCAACCAGTATCACTGCCATCAAGATAAACCTGCGCATGATCCTTTTTCCTGTCCACTACCATAACGATATAGTGCCAGCCAGAGGCGATTGGCTTATCATATGACAACCAGTAATGATATACTTGTTGGTCGATTTTAGATGATATTCTGATAAACGGAGTATTTCTTAACAGGCCAATGCGCCAGCCAACTTGATTCTTTGGATTAAATTTAGAAGCAATAAACTGTTTATTTGGCATACGGTCAACATCTTCATCAACCTTAAACCATAGACCAACAGTAAAACTATCTTTTTCGTAGGAATACAGATCCTCAATACCTGCGTAACTTTGACTTTTTATATTATCAAAGAATAAAGCAGTATCATAATTACCATCCTTATCGACATTAACATCTGTTAACTGGACATCATGATACTGAACTTTGTTGCTTAGGTTACCGCTACCAACATAATCATTAACCCAGGAATAGCGTTTATTAAATGTGCAGTAGCCAGCGACTTTTGATGTATTTAGTATTTTTTCATACTTAGAGAGGGTGCGATCCAATATTAGTGATTTGTCAAATGCTATATCAGAAACTTCACCTTTGTTGCTAACCGCTTTGGCTGTACCGCTTTTTAATATTTCCCGGTCAGCACTATCATTATTACTTGATATTACAGCCGACCCTTTATACATTTGCACCTGAGTATCACTGCAATATTTATCGTACTTAACACTAAACTCTGTACCCAAATCAACGATCATAGCGTTTGGAGTTTTTACAGTAAAACCAACGCCCTTTTTCATTACCTTTGAGTATACGTGGCCATAGTTCAAAGAAAGCTCAGTTTGTGTCTTAAACTCAAACTGTGCAGGCCCTTCTAAAAACACACTAACATCTCTTTCAGTTGTCAGTTCAATGATACCACTATTGAGAGTCACGACCTCACCCAGATATATACTGTCACCATCATTAAGATGAGTTATACTACCTGACCAGCTTGGCCTACAGGAATCTTTGAGTAATGCTGCACGCATAGGCAAAGTTAACGGGTTGATCTTAATGTATACAACAAGAAGGATAAGAGCTGCAACAGCTGCCAATCCAGCCAATGATACCTTCCTTCTTGGCGAACCAGTCTTAATTTCAACTGGGTTAGGGAGTTCTCTACTAGTTTCCGGCTTTTCAGTTGGCAGCTCGATTACTGGTGCGGCAAATTCATCTTCAGCAAGTTCCAGAAGAACCTTTTTATCAACCTTTGGTATTTCGTCTTCAGTATTGCCTACAAAATCAGAGAAGACAATACCAGCACTGTTATAATCATTTAGAGAAGTATAAACAGCCAGCATTTTATAATAACATTCCCGGGCCTGGGAACTTGTATTCAATTGTTTCTCTAAATAGCTAAACTGTTCTTCAGAGACCTTACCATCAAAAGTTAGGATTATAATCTCAACGAGCTCTTCGAGATACCTTTTCTTGTTTTGATCACTCATTGACGGCTAACCTCCCCATTGAGATCCATACAACGCAGTATAGCCGCATGTGTTTTAGAAATGTTTCGATAAAAGGTACGAATGGACATACCGAATCGGGATGCGATCTTTTGAGATGGTAATCCTTCTTCATACTTGAGTTTGAGCAGACTTAGCTCTTTGCCGGATAGTTTCTTTATACAATCTCTTAGAGTCTCTATACGATTGTCATAACTTTTATCAAAATCAGACGCATGTTTGTCGAGAACCGATAAGGTTTCCTCTGTAAACTGAACAGGGTATTTACTGTGTTTTCTTTTGAAGCCGGAGAGTACATATCTGGTAACAGTAAAAGCCCAGGCTGTAAATTCAGTTCCCGGCTCATAAGTGTGGAATTTTCGCCAAAGAACCGAGATCGTTTCCTGCATAATATCATCTGCATCGGACTTATTAGGCCAACGACTCAAAATAAAAGCATAGAGTCGCCCCTGTATCGGCGTAAGCAGATACAAGAAGTACTCGGGATTATTCCCTGCAGAATCATTATTATTATTTTGGCTGTTATCTAACACAACTTTCTCGCTAAAAGATTTATTATCACTATAAATGTTATGCCGTACAAGTTGAATATGTGCCAAAAAAAATATCAGATCATATAATTTACAAAAAAAGGCAGTTACAAATAATAATCTATTTATAACTGCCAATATAAAACAATCGCATTTTACGCTTTTAACTGCACTTAAAGCCTTAAATGAAAGTCACTTAAGAAACAACCACCCTATTTAACCATAATATTTTCTGATATGCGGCAGTAATCAAAGTCAGCATAACCGCCAGCGTTTTTTGTTGCAAAGTTGAATAAGCCAAACCTATATCCCATAAAATGTGGTAATGTATAAGCCATTTTCAGTTCAGTTCCGAAGCGAATCCAGTTTGTGCCGTCCAAGCTGTAGTAGAAATATGCAATATCTACCTTATCCCTAAAATCACAGTCGACCTTGAGGTATATAAAGTTTTGTGCCAGGGAAACTTCTGCCATTTCAGCTGGTTGCTGACCTTGGGCTGAGACCATAATAATATATTTTTTACCTCCATCAACTTTCACACCTGCAAAGCCGTATTGTTTCTGTAATGCGATCAGTCCAGCCTGGTCGCCATCATTCATACCTGCTGTATCAAGCTTAACAACAGCTGAACAGGTCGGGCCAAAAGTTCGTTGTGTAAGTGTATTTCTGGACTCGAGTACATTGCTATCAATACGGTCAGTAGTGAGCCTCAAATATCCCTTACGCGAGGTTAAAGACCAGAAATCCGGCAAAGGATTATGATTCCACTGCCAGGCGAGATCAAGACTGCTGTTAAACTCGTCTGAAGCGACGATTTTAGTATCTAACATATTTATATTGTCAACAGGAATATCCAGCTGCATAGGAGCTTTGCCATCAATCCCTAACATAGGCCAGCCATCAACCCAGCTAGCTGGAACAAGATACGGTATCCTTCCAACAGCACCATGATCCTGAAATAACAATGCATACCAATCACCATCCGGCGAGTCAATAAGGCAACCCTGGGCAACACCTTTGTCATGGAGAATAACCCGCCCTTCATATGGACCGGTTATCTTATCAGCACGATGAACTATCTGAGTACGAATATCATTACGAGGCCAGGTAATATTCATCACATAATACTTACCGTTAACTTTTATCATTTGCGAGCCTTCAGCCCTTAACCCTGTAACTCCACCTGCTACTTTATGTGCATCTTTGATAACGACCTGGTCAAATCCACCTTGTTTAATACCAGAGAAGTCGGGTTCCAGCTCTACGAGCCTAAGATCGCCGCCACCAGTTAACATATACACTTTGCCGTCATCATCGAAGAACAGTGAATGGTCATGTAAAGATGGTGAAAAAGTCTTACATTCCCAGTGGCATTTTTCAATATCATCAGTTATGTAGACATGTGTCTGGCCGCTGGTGCTAGAAAAAGTCGAGACATAAAACTTGCCGTCATGATATCTGAGGCTGCTCGCCCATGAGCCAGCACCATAAGTGCTTTTACCATTATTCAGATTCATAGCATCATTATCGACAAGCTTATCATAGGCATACCCAATCAACTCCCAATTTATAAGGTCTTTCGACTTCATTATCGGTACACCTGGGTTCATGTGCATTGTTGTGCTACTCATATAGTAAGTATCACCAACCCTGATAGCCGCTACATCTGGTACATCAGCCCAGATAAGCGGATTATGTGCCTGGCCAGCATGCAAAGCCAAACCTAATATACAAATAGCTAAAACCTGTAACAATAATCTTTTAATAAACATTGCGAACTCCTAAAAAATACTTTTATCCAAATTGCGTTGCATAATAACCATAATATAAAACAATAAATAACAATACTTTATATATAATACAGACTTATGATATTGAAAGCTATTTAAAATAAAAAAACCGCCAGTACCAAATCTTGAACACTGACGGTTTTGTATTAATAAGTAATGCTTTATTTAACATCTGTTAACGAGAAGGGCAGATCTTCGTCTGCAATACCACGTTTATAATTTGGTTTTGAACTCATAACCAGATGAAGCTTACCACCGTCAGCGATCTCTTTATACGTGATCCAGTTACGGGTAAAGTTTTTGCCATTTAGAGTAGCAGATTTGATGTATACGTTTTCAGGACTATTATTTTCGGCAATAATAGTAAACACATTACCATTTTCAAGAGTAATAGACGCTTTCTCAAATACCGGACTACCTATTACATATTGATCGGTACCAGGACATACACTGTAAATACCAAGAGCACTTAAAACATACCATGAAGATAATCCGCCCTGATCTTCATCACCAGGATAGCCGTTTTCAGTAGCATTGTACAGGCGACTCATAACTTCACGAATACGGTGCTGAGTTTTCCATGGCTGACGAGCGTATGAATACAGATATGATACATGCTGAACAGGCTGGTTTCCATGTGCATACTGACCCATATTTGCGTCGAGCATTTCGCTAATTTCATGAATAACATGGCCGTAAGAGCCTACATTGTATTCATTGCTACCATAGAAGAGTTCGTCAAGTTTTTCAATAAAAGGTTTTTCGCCACCCATTAAATTGATCAGGCCACGAACATCATGGAAGACAGACCAGGTATACTGGAAGGAATTACCTTCGGTAAATGGGCCGCCCCATTCGTATGGACTGAAATTTTCACGCCAGGTGCCGTCCTTGTCGCGCCCTCTCATAAATCCAACTGAAGGGTCCCAAACATTTTTATAATTATACATCTGACGGCCAAAGATATTTGCCAGATATTCATTACCAACCGATTTTGCCAATGTATAGCCACAGAAGTCGTCATAAGCGTATTCCAGAGTTTTGGCAGAGGCTTCGCCAACCATAGGATAAGGGATATAGCCAAGCTCGAACCACTCTTTATGAGCCTCGCGACCACTTGAACCGCCAAAGAAGCTCTTTTCTGTAATTTCATGCAAGTATCCTTCAAGTGCGGCATCAACATCAAAATCGCGGATACCTTTAGCCCAGGCGTCAGCTAAAAGTGAGATAGCGTGATTACCGATCATAATACCAGATGGGCCGGGACATGACCAGGTTGGGAACCAGCCACTTTGCTTTTGAGCATCAACCAGCGACTGCATATAGCGGCCCTGCAAAGTAGGATGGAGGATATTGGTTAATGGGAACTGGCTGCGGAAAGTATCCCAGAAACCATTATCTGTGTACATGTATCCTTTATGGATCTTTTCGTCATAGGGGCTGAAATAGTATGGATTACCGTCTTTATCTATTTCATAAAACTTATGAGAAAACAGATTGGCACGGAACATACATGAGTAGAAAGTAGCTTTATCGGCCTCACTTTTACCTTCAACCTTTACACGATTAAGAAGTTCGTTCCAGGTTTCTGCGGCTTGCTGTCTGGTAACATCCAAAGATTTATGGTCAGCAATTTCATGGTCAAAGGTAACCTGAGCCTGTTCCGGGCTGATATATGAAGATGTAATCTTGACCTGAACAGTACTACCAGGAGCGAATTTAACGTATGCACCAGCCCCGTCACCAGATGCTTCAATACTGCCGCTATCAATAGTATTATTTCTGTTTTCCCAGGTTCCATATTCCTTAAAAGGTTTATCAAATTGTAATATGAAATAGTTTTTATACTTTCCAGGCACTAAAAAACCATTGTGTGTCCAACCGGTGATTCTGCCATTTGCGGCATCGATCTTCATTTCACTTCGCTTTGTATAGCCGTCAACTACGATCCATGCATCTTCATTGCCAGGGAAGGTAAAACGCATATGGCCGGCACGCTCAGTAGGAGATATTTCAGTCATTATGCCATTATCGAACTTAACACGATAGTAGTTTGGCTTGGCAATTTCATTATCATGCGAAAAACTACTGGCACGATCATTTTCATTTACAACCAACTTACCCATAACCGGCATAAGGGAAAATACGCCATAATCATTGACCCACGGACTACACTGATGAACTTGCTGGAAACCTCTAATTGTATTAGCGGAGTAGCGATATTTCCAACCATCACCATTATTACCAGTTTGGGCCGAATATGAGTGCATTGGGTATGGTACAGCAACACTTGGATAGGTATTTCCATTGCTATAATCAGGCTTGGAATTTGTACCTTGTAAGGTGTTTACATACTTGAGAAGATCCTGTCCGGCTGAACATGGTACCGCGACAACTAAACAAGATAAAAATAACTGAACTAATCGTTTTTTCAAGGAAAGGGGTGGTGTGAACATTAGGAGGTCTCCATTTTTACAGTTTGAAATCAGTTCCATTACCCGAAATCTCCAGAATCACCTCAAATCCCAAAGACGGCCAGGCAGGCTCAAAAGTTAGAACCAGACGAATAAGACATTTATTAACAATTTAATACCTGTCCACGTCTGATTTTACATATTTTGTTGTCCAATTTCACTGTTACAACTATATATACCAGAAAAGCCTGCACATTTTTAGTAAAAAATCAAAAAGATTAAAAACTACAATATGATTATACTAAAGTCTTCTAAAGAGGACACCAAGAATGAAAACAGCCATCGCAGCAAGTAACATATTATTAGCAAATGGCTTATAAATACTAACCACAACATCGCCTTCATTGACATTCTCAGCAGATAGCCCATCTAACTCAACCAGAGCCTCATCAGCTTGACCTGTCAGGTCATACTCTCTTGGATACAGTCTATTGTAATGCATCACTGATGTTTTGTCATAGTCAACGTCATGCAGATTTAATGATGCTGCAGTAACGCTATCCATAGCCGCTTCAGCCTGATATAAACCAATACCGATCTGCTTCACATCAATATCGTGAGTATTATTATCCTGATCTGTCATGCAGGCTTTCCAGCTTACCGCATTTACCGACTCAGAAGTTGGGCCGGTCCTTTTTATATTCATTATCCAACGGTCATCAACTAGCTTAGCCTTAACATATAAGCCGTCAGTGTCAGCTTTATGCATAACAGTACGCAATACCTGAGCCCAGAACTTGCCGCATTCGTCCCAGACAAGCCATTCACCGCCCCATTTATCTGTCATATCGCTGGTATATGCAACACCCGCCCCTAGACCGTAACGCCCTATAGCCATAAGCGGGTCACCTGTCTCGAGTGCCATTAGCACCTGTCCAGTAGGTTTGGGTTTTGCTATCACATAGCCAAGAATAAAAGGCAGGTCGGTGTCAGATACGCCAGAGAGTATCTGATGGTCAGAAATAATCAATGGCGAATACAGATCTTCCTTTATCGATGATTTTGACGCTTGCATGGTTTCTCGAGTGAAGATCTGTGGAACATTTGCTGGATCATTAGTCTCGTAATAGCGTCCACGCCCTAACTCAGCTATAGAACTTAGCAGTCCACGGTCTGCACCATCGCCCATCGCCACAGTTGAAACAGTTATCATACTATATGCCATAGACTCTGCCAGGCCTCTATGGTCTGCTTCCTGACTCATTCCATCACTTAAAATGATCACATGTTTGATCTTGGCTGACGTGTCTTCCAGCATCTGATATGCAGTCTCCATACCAGGATACATATACGTCCCGCCCCCGGCTGCCAGACTGTCGATATTAGAACATATACTGGAAGAATCAGCGGCAGAGGACATAGGACATATAATGCTCGCCTGACCGTCAAAAGCGACAACAGCCACCTGATCTTGCGGACTAAGCAGCTCAACTGCCGCTTTAGCCGCCTGTTTAGCCAGCTCAATAGGCATACCCTCCATTGATCCTGACTTGTCAATTACAAGGGCCATAGCCATGGATGGTTTTTCTTTTTCCTTCTCAAATCTAGATATGATAGGTAGAACTTCTTCGATCGGGGTCTTGTAATAGCCACCAAGTCCAAAACTATTCTCAGAACCGAGCATAAGGAACCCGCCACCAAAGTCACAGACATAACTCTTAAGCATATTCATCTGAGAGACGCTGAGATCACTCGCCGGCACATCTGCAATCATAACAGCGTCAAAAGCCAGTAACTCTTGAAGACTGCACTCCAGTCCATATTTACCTCGAACTTCTACTTCGATATCCTGCTTTTTCATAGCACGGGCAAAATCTCGCATTTCTGCCGGCTCCTGATGCAGTATCAGCAACCGGGGAGAACCTTTAACATTCACTGTACAACCTGCACGGTTATTGATAGTGAAATGATCGCTAACGGCTGATATTTCAGCTATCCAGTTCGAGCTGCCAGATTTTACCATTGGCACATCAAAATAGACCTGATTATCGCCATCTGGCTTCACCTGAAGCTGCTTATTACTTACTATTACTCCATCATGTATTAAACTCAGTGTTGTATCAACAACGTGATTAGACGCCAGTTGGGCATTTAGACGCACCATCTGGCCGGTATATGCTGTAGCACAAGACGGCATTAATGATACGACAGATACTTCTTCATTTTTTAGTGCCGCTACTGGCTCGAAATATACTGCTACATGCTCCTTTTCAAGTGTAGAAAGCACTTCAGAAATATTGCCGCCAGTGGTAACACCATCTGAATACAATACCATTTTTCGTACCTTATCAGCATCAAAAGCATAACGACCAGCCAGAAGAAGCTCGCCTAAACAAGACTCACTTCTAAGATCGCTATCCGAGATAGTTTCCTTCCATTTATTAAGAACATTTTCAGCCTCATCGATGGATTCGACCTGCTTAAGCCTGCTGCCAGATAAAAACAAGGTAAACTTATCGCTAGTGGTAAGGCTACTTTGCAACTGTCTTATGTCATTAAGTCGATCTATGGCGGCATCGATATCTACAGATTCGGAAACATCAAGAATTGCTACCACATGCTGATTATTACCGCTTGAGACTATATAGGGCCTACACAGTGCAATTGCTAAAAGAATGATCGCAGCTATCCGACATATAAATGACAGCCACTTAAGCAGAACCGGCCGATTGACCAGACTATATTTAAGCCCCAGCAACATTGCTACTAAAAACAACAGCCAAAGCAAAGATTGTAAATTAATTAGTTCCATTATTATTTAATCAACTTCTACACACTTATTAAAATTCACTAAATTAGCCAAGCTTCCTACGGTGGTACAGTACACTTTCTGTAACTCCCAACATTAAAGCTACTGCAATCAGCCAGTAAGATATGGAATGGCCTTTCTTTATCGGCTCAATAATTTCTGGTTCAAAATCACAATTCAACATAGACTCTGCACCAGAGAGCAAACTACAGCCGTATACCTGAGACTCAGGGCCATTAGCTTTATGGTAACCAGAGAAAATCGACAATCCCATATTAGTATAATTTATCCCTATATTCTTATGATACATTTCATTAGTTGAAAACGAGGAAGCGTCCAGCCTCTCAGTTCCGGCCAATGCTAACACCATACGGAACACCATAACCGGGAAATATGGGCTATAATAGAAGTCGCCCTCTGCTGGATTCATATTCACAAAAAAAGCATCCGAACGATCATCACTCATCTGCCAGATAAGTCCAGTGTGAGTATCAGTCTCAACCAGCGTTCTGGCCGCCGGGACAGGTCCAATATCAACAGCACCATAAAATGGGATAAGACTAACATCATAGAAACTTAGTGCCGGATGCTCTTTTGCAATTGTTTTGACAGCGAAAGTGCCAGTTTCTAATTCTGCACCACTACCAGTAAAATACTTTGACTCTTTAGCAAGATTAAATACAACAGCTTTAATATTTTCAGCATTACTGCTTAGCAGCTGCTCATACTCTGGTATCGATTGACATAAGTATACCACTGGAGAGTTTTCTTCAGGTTCTCTTACCAGCCGTATAAGCCGGGAGCTAAGCGAAAAGGCATCTACGCAATTGTCAAAGAAATAGTCTTCACAAACGCAAACCTGCACAGGATCAGGGATATTAACCGCCATAGCAGCGTAATTATCAATTGACATTGCATCATCATATTCGAGAACGGCAAGCCACCTTCCTGGCATAGCAGAACTAAGATAATATATCTCAGGTTTGTTTTCACCGGGCAAGACAGTGACCGGCACTACTTTATCCGGCACGAGATCGGCTAAAAAGTCTTCATTCAAATAACGACTATCGATAATGTTCGTATCGTCAGATTTATCACTGGCTAGATAATACAGTGTAACCTGAGTATCAATTGGTTTATCAAAACTGGAAACAAGCTGAAAATAAAATGCCATTTGATCAGACTTACTTTTCTGTACCTGAATATCACAAGCAGAAATACCAATATTACCAACTTTAGTACCAACTTTTAGTATTTCGCAAACCAAGCCATCAGATTCGTTATCATTATGACCAAAATCTTTGGATATCGAACATGCATCAGAAATTAATATGGTGCGAACCTGACTGGAATCGGAGTTTTTAGCCAATACTTTTTCTATAACACCGCTATCAAATGCTAAATCGCTCTGTGCAACTTCATCTATAGCTCTATAGAGCATACGCTGATTGTCGCTCATGAAGGTTTTATACTCTACCGCAGCCGAGGCAGTTGCAATAGCCGCTCTATGACCTGCCCCTAGTGCGGTAATAATAGATCTGGCCTGCTCTCTGGCAAGTTCCAAACGACTATTTCCATTATCAATTGCTGACATGGAAGCACTATTATCAATTACCAGCAGTAAATCTTTATCATCACCGGCATTGAACTCAGGACCAGCCATAGCCATAGTCAGTAAAATGAAAATAAGTGCCATTATCAATAGGCTTATCAAGTCACGAAGTTTATTGAACAAGCTATTTGTCTGCTTCTTCTGATATATGCTCTGCCAGAGAAATAATGCCGTAGTTGGCTCTTTTCGGGGCCTGACCTTCAAGAAATACACGGCGGCAAGCGGGATCAGAAACAGAAAGCTCCAAAAAAAGATAGGGCTTAAAAAGCTCAAGCGACCAGCCCTCCCTTACGCAGGATTTTCTGCACTACATCTTCAAAGGAATCATCGCTCATTGTTCTGACAAACCCGGTTTTCTGCCTGGCACAAAATCGCTGTAGTTCATAATTGTAATTTGCTACCAACTGAGCATACTCTTCAGCCGCAGCTTGGGTAACAGTCACTCTTAGCTTATCACCAGACTCAACACACTCCAGATTCAAATCACCTCTGGCAGTAATCTCAAGGTCACTTTTATCAAGTGTCTGAATACAATACACATCATGCTTGCACCAGTTAAGCAGCTTTAATCCCTGCTCATATCCACCGGGAAACAAAAAGTCACTAACAACGATCATAACACCTTTTTTAGGGTGACGTACCTGCATATACTTACAGCATTCATTGAAATCTGAATGGCTACCGCCGAGTTGGGCTCCTTCGAGCGACTGGAGCATCATTAACGATTTACCCCGACCATGCGTTTTAGGCATAATCGGCACCAGCTGTTCATTAAAGCCATATATTACGATCCGGTCAAGCTGATGCAAACCGATAAATGCCAGGGCGGCGATAAGCTGGCGGGCTATCTCGAACTTTTTAGCCATTGTCCAGCTGCAATCGAGCATGAAATATATGGTCACATCTTCTTCCAGCTCGAAAAGCTTTATTACCAGCGATTCGAGTCGAGCATATACACGCCAATCAATACTGCGATAGTCATCACCCAGCGAATATTCTGAGTAATCAGCAAAGGTTAACCCAGAACCTTTTTTTGTGCTTTTCCGGTTAGCCTGTAAAGTGCCGCCCAGCACTTTCCTCGCCAGAAGCCATAATCCTTCAAGCTTCCTGATAAATTCAGGGTCCGTAAGCTTCATTTCCATATTATTTGCCATAAACCAAGCCTATATTGACTAATTTCCAGTTGATTCTACTGATTTAATAACACTCTCAATGATAGTATCTGGCGATATCGCATCTGCTTCACCTTCAAAGCTCAGTACCAACCTATGTCTCATCGCAGCTGAGGCAACAGCATTTATATCATCTCTCGATACATGATAGCGTCCTTTGAGCATCGCCCTGGCCCTTGAGGCGGCTAGGATAGTCTGGGCCGCTCTTGGAGAGGCACCATTTCTTACATACTTTTTGACCATTTCCGGAGAATGTTCGTTTTCCGGGTGAGTGTTTCTTACAATACGAATAAGGTAATCCTGTATGCTTTCTTCTATTGGAATCTGCATAACAGTATTATGAAGCTCTAACATATCTTCGCCAGTAGCAACTGCATTTATCTCTGGTTGATCAAGCGAGCCAGTACGGAACAAAATCTCTGAAAATTCTGAATGACTAGGCAGCTTTACGAACAGTTTGAAAAAGAATCTGTCAAGCTGTGCTTCGGGCAGCGGGTACGTTCCATCCTGCTCTATGGGATTCTGAGTTGCCAGCAGGAAGAACGGTGCAGTGAGGTCGTGAGTTTCACCAGCTACAGTCACGGCCTTTTCCTGCATGGTCTGAAGTAGTGCAGATTGTGTTTTTGGGGTAGCACGGTTGATCTCATCTGCAAGCAATATATTACAGAATACCGGGCCGGGCTGGAACTGGAACACTTTTTTGCCGTCCCGCTCGATAAGGATATTTGTACCCATGACATCTGCGGGTAGTAAATCAGGGGTAAACTGAATCCGGCCAAATTTCAACGATAAAGCTTTTGCCAGTGTGTTAACCAATGCCGTCTTACCAAGCCCGGGAACACCTTCGAGCAGCACATGGCCACCACAAATAACAGCAATAAGCACATTATCAATAATATCTTCCTGACCTACAATAAACTTCTGTACTTCGCTTTTGATACGATTAAATACATCCCTAAACCTACAGGCAGCCTCCTGGGCTTGCTGTGCTGATAGCTCCATAAATATCCTTTCACTGTTTATATCGTGGTAAATAGTCCATTCACAACCGGGCACTCAAGCCGGCCTACTTTCAGATACCGTGAATGATCTCAAAATAGTTTTTAACTCCCTGTCGAACTTCTTCGGGGATATCCTCTCTCTGGATAAAGTTTTCAATTTGTCTTTTATACTCTTTCTCAGATATTGCTCTCCCCTGACTTGCAGTGCCGCTGCCTGAGTCACTTTCCTCGGTCATCTTCTGCGATGGGCCGCTGCCCTTCTGGCCCTGAATGGAAACTGTATTGCCATTATCGAATAGTTCACTGGCAGCACTGGTTCTGGAATCTACACTGCCGCTACCAGCTTTTTTACCACCTGGTTTGGCTCCGGGCTTTAGGCAGCTGCCACTACATCTGCTCTGACACTGGCCCAGTTTGTTGCACATACTGGCAAACTTCTTACTCAAACACCTTTTACTGCCAATGCGGCACATTTTATTCGACATGGTACTTAAGCAGGCATTGAGTTTATTACAGCACCCTTTACATTGTGACTTTTTACAATTTGACACACATTCATTTAGCTTATTGACAAGCTCGGCCATAGACATGTTTTGCATAGACTGAGCATATGCCTTTTCCGATAATGCATCTGCACAGCTTTCACCCGGCTTGCTGTTGCCTTGTGCACCTTCTGAATTACTGCGACGCTGTGAAGGCGAAAGTGCCGCCTGCATTTGCTGAGCGATAATATTAAGCTTGGCTAGCCGTTTTTTATCTTCCAGTTCTTTTTTATCTGGCTGTTGTTTTAGCTGTCTAAGTTCCTGGGCGGCCTTTTGGTATTCCTTTTGGCCCAGCTTTTTACCAAGATCCCTGGAAGACTGCTCCTGCTTGAGCTTATCTGCTATATTTTCGAGTAACTTTTCATCTTTTTTTAATGCAGCACTATTTAACATCTGATTGAGTTTTTTCTCAAGCTGGGCATACTGTTTCATTGCCTCTTTTTGATCTTTAGTCTCTTTGAGCTGCTCAACCATTTTCTGGATCAATTTCGCCTGATCGAGAGTCTCTTGATCAGCATGTTCTTTTTCCAGCTCTTCAATTATATCCTTTGTCTCTTTCAGCAGTTCTTTATTACTATCGACAGTAGCGGCCAGTACCTGTTCTTGCTGAAACTGTAGCTGCTTTACCTGTTCACTATCATCAACAAAACCAAGCAATACGACAAGCATAAGCATAGAACCAGCTGTGAAAGCGAGTTTTCTACTTATTCCGTAAGGAATAGAATTCACTTTATCAGCACTTTCATTAACTGCTGAAGTAACCTGCAAGGCTTGCAAATCATGAAAACCGCCATGCGAATCATGCTCAGTAAAACCGATGTAACTGGAAAGACCATCCTTAAGGTCAAAAAAGTCATCAGCAAAACGCCCTGCCTGCCTGCGAGAAGTTTTTTGGATAAACCAAGAGATCACAAGTGCAACCAGAGCACCCGCACCTGCAATTAGATACACATATGGCGGGCAAGAATAACCATTAAAGATATAGCCAAGGGCGGTGATGGCTGTCGCAGCACTCGCTATACAAATAGTGATAAGAACGAGCTTAAGCAAAAGTACAACATTTAGCCTTTTTCTTATTAGCAGGAGAAACTGTTCTATAATTTCATGTGTATTCATAACTTCACTTCCAATTTAGCTTTTAATAGCTGTCGCATCAGCGGACACTTCAGTTTTAGCTTCAAAGTCTGGTACAAGCCCTTTGGCAAAATCAAATACCGCTTTTGAACTTGATGATATGCCGTCGAGATCATTTGCGACTTCCGACAACATAGTTCTGGCAGTCTCGATATCATCATTTAGAATAACATACGCAGCCGCAGTATTTGCCTTTACCTGTACAATGGCATCTTTATCCTCGCCGCAGATCTCAAGAGCACTATTAAAATATGAAATAACCTTTTCACTCTTATCATCGCCTGATCGGTTACTATCTCTCAAAAGAATACCAAGATCATTATAATAATGCCAGCCAAATGCATTTTTCGGGTTAAACAGCTCAGGATGATCCAGCATAGTATTGGCAAACAATCCGCAGGTCTTGACCAGATAACGAATAACTCCTCTGTCTACACCAACTTTATTATCATTTAACGCCTTCTGATACTCAGGACGCTCCATAAGCTTCAATATGCCCGTCAGGAGAGTCTCAATACTACAGTTGCCGGAATTGCACTGTGACGAAGCACGATTGAACACACCCTGCACCGGTACAGTATCTTTCCATAGATTTTTGTCATCTGGTAACAGTTTTATAAGGTCATCATATTCATCTGCTCGACCTGCTGCAATCAGGCCACTGACAAACCTTGTATAGTAATCGTCAGGATTAAAGTTTCTTGCCATAGATGTATTGCCGGGCACATATTTCAGAATTTCATAACTAACATCTGCACAAGCACTTACCTGCTCAGCAGTTGAGCCATTAGTGTGGCGTATATGATGGTCAATGTCAGCTACATACCTAGCGAGGTCGCTTCTCATATTTGAGATATAATATTCCCGGGAAGAACCAACTGTACCGAGCTCTGCCAGGGTGCTAAGCAATAATTCAGGTTTACCATCAATTATTTCATTATAAAATACCCCGCGATAAATCGCCATCATATTCTGACGTTTGCGGTCATCGTCTATTTGCCTTAGCTGCCAGAATGAACTGCCAGCGACCTTTTCCTTTAACAGATCTTTTAGGATACCAACAGTGTTAAAGTCTGTAGTAAAGTACTGCAGTACAACAAGTTCCAGATTTGGGTTCGCTATATTTAAGTTTTTCAACTCATTTGCGATAAGCTCTTGTCGCTCCTTTTTTGATATCGGAGGTTTCATATCGCCAGAACTATCTGGTACCAGATACAATAAGATTTTCGCAAGCTGTTTATCTTTGTCAATTTCCAAAGTTTCAATGAAATCAGCTACCCTACCATAACTTTCAGTGCTCATTTTAGAGCAATAATAATTGAGATCGCTAAAGCCATCTTTCCAATTGGCAAAAAGCTCAATAGCTTTATCCTTATATCCTTCTGCAATCAATATATACAGAGATTCAGAAGATTTTCTTAGCTTATTGTCACTATAAAAGAGTATTTCATCAAAATTATAAGACTGATCTGCAGTGCCAACATTACAAGCAATCGAAAGCATACGTGACAGTAGTGCGTTGTCTATATACGGGCTACTACCTTTGGCTACAGCTGCTGAATACTTCCTGTTAAACACTTTCAGCATACGCAAACCAGTGTCTTTCCACTGGTCATTATGTTCACTTTTGGCATATGACTCGATTGTCTGCCTGAAAATATTCTGTATCATGTCAAATATGATACTTTCATCAGCTTCCGCAGCATTTACAGTCTCATTAAACATACAGCAATTGAGCGTATCATTTAATACCGGATTAAACCATCCCTCCATATAGTTATATAGCGCATTTTTATACGAGAAGGACAAATCACCTGATTTTAATACATTTACATAATAATCAGTCAATTCGCTGTAATCTTTTTCTTTTTTCTTCTCTATCCACTTATACTTAGAATAATTGCGTAACTGTTTAATTATGTCCTTATTAAAACCATCATCATGAAGCTCTATAGCCAGAGCCAGAGCCTCAATATCTTTATCGAGCTGCTTATGTTTTTCGTCATTGTCAGCAAGCTGGCGTATCATACGGTTCAGGTCAGGAGCCACAATAGAAGCATCGCCCTGCCCAATGATCCTGCTATAAGCCATAACTATCTTAGCTAACGCTTCAACAGTCTGTTCTTTACGATAGTCGTGAGCGTAGCTTTCCTCAACTGTTGGACTAAATGCTTCCTGCACCTCCCAACCACGGACATTAGCCTTACTGGCACCAGAACGAATGGTGTCAAACATCATCGCAGCCAGTTCATTGGTCACAGGAAGGTTATAAGAACGCATTTTTGTAAAGAAATAGTAGCGGAATGGAACATCTATCTTTTGGAGTCTGCCGGTACGACTGCCTTTTTCCCATAACTGGTCAGCCTTATCAAATACCAGATTTATCTTATCTTTATCATGTATCGTTCGTAATACTTCACCAATATCTTTGATAAATACATAATCATAAACATCGTTTGTCAGGATATCCTTGTCTTTTTTAGCTAAAAACTCATTCAGAGCTTTTTCACCGCTGAGATCAATTGTACTTTCCAGCCAGTTTCTAGCATCATCAGACAATGCCGAAGCAAACTCTTCGACCCGGTCTTTGCTAATAGTCTCATTGATCATATTCGCAACAGCTATCTGCTTATCTTCCGGCAGAGCAATTATCTCAAGATACGAGCTGCCGATCACTTCAAGGCACTTTTTCCAATCTTGAGCAATACAGGCAAGGGTGTAGTCTTTACCAAAGCTGTCCGGCATTTCACTGATAACAGTAGTGAACATTTCCTTCTTCTGGTTTGTACTATTAGCCATAAGGTGTATAACCAGGCCGTTAAAGGTAGTGAAGGACTCTTCACTACCATAGTTAGAGTATGCCGGTGCAATTACCATATCCTGCAGGTTACTTATCATTCCAGAGTTAGAAATGACATTTCTAAATATATCAATATCATCATTATTAGATATCAGCCTGTGGGGCAAACTTCTTACCTGGAATATTCCATCTTTAATATGCGAAGCCGGGACATAAGCCAACTCCGGTAAAACTAAAGCAGCAGTATCTAGCTCTTCAGCAAGATCATCAAGCAGGCTCATGTAGTACCTTACCGCCCCAGCAGGTGTATTTGTACTCCAGCCCTGATGAGGATTATACTGTTTTTCCATATAGTCGCTACGGCGTTCTGGAGTTGTCGTAAGCCTGACACCAACATTTGCGATGAATTTTCTGGTACGAGCAAGGTCCTCATTCATAATATTTCTGACATACTTGATATATGTACTAGTAGGAATATCAGGCTCAGATTTTGTAGTTAACCCGTCGAGAATAGTTTCGTCCAGATTAACACCAAGCTTACGAAGGTCAGATATTTCAATAGCACTTTCAATTACACACTTATTACTAACCAAGAGGTCAGAGACTCGGCTATTTGTTCTTTTATTGTTTTTATCGACATCATGAACAGTGTCAATAAACACATCTTCATCTGCTGTGTATAACAGGCCATAGTTCCTTACTAACTGAGCTAATTTAGAATTATTTCCAGTCTCTAGCTTTGAAGTAACATCAGACAATACGCCGTCAAGGGTACCTGAGATAAATGCATTATTGAGCAGATACTCAACAGCCCCTGGTGCTTCAGGGTCTATTACTGACTTATCAACTCCTGACTTAAATGACTCAACCGCCTTCCAGGCAAGATTAGTGTATTTATCCTTATCTACTATGCCGTCATCATTCTGATTCATATCGAAAAACAGTCTGGCACTAAAGCTAAAATCACAAAGTTCAGGAATATCCATACACCTATCCACAATGGCAAGGAATAATTGAGTTCTTTGATTGCAAATATCCTGAATTGAAACATCATTATTCTTTTCAAATACTGAATTCAGGCTCTCGCCAAGACTTTGAATATAAATTGATCTAGTCAACAGTGTCATAACCTGATAAACAAAGCTATAGTCCTGTTTACTGCTGAGTTTCCCTGCTTCCATAGCCAGTACTACAAATTTACCAGCAGTAAACTTTGGAAAGATCTCGTTATAACTCGACTGAGCTGAGTTGTATAACCTGATCAGCTGTTTACTAATATCACGAACAGGTACCGCCTTTATTATATCGAGCGACTTTAGATAATCGTCATTATAAATCGATAATGCATAGTACACCGCTGCCTGCATATCCTTATTGTTTATCTGATATGCTTTTTCCCAAGCCTGTTGTTCGGCTGTTTTATTATCCAGCAGCATGCAAGCTGTTGCATACTGGCACCAGCTTTTACTTCCCTTATCATCTTCAGGTTTAAGATCATTTATAATATCCGCCATAAGGTTATTTTCATTGATAAATTTAACTGTCTGCCGCATATAGTAGCTATCATATCTTACATTTGAATTTGCAACCTGTCTGGCCATATTATCAATATATCTTTTGGCAAGCTTTACCGCACCATCACTATTGCCGGAATCGATCATCTTTTTAGCTTTTGAAGTATCAAATCGATTGTTTATATAGGCACCCATAGAGACACTATTGCTATTATTTCCAGCATTTGCAACCTGCATATTGATCAGACGTGCTTCATTATTAAGCCCGAGACTTTTCATAGCATCTGCAAGCTCAACCCGCTGATTAGTTGAGAGCTTGGCACGCTGTAAATGTAAGGCCGCAGTCTGCCCCTGCTCAACGAACCAATCAGCTTTATCCGCAGGACATTGTTCACTTTTTGATTCATCGGGCAATTGTTGATAGCTAAGGACAAATGACACTATAGCTTTATCGATCTCATTTTTTTCCTGAATTTGAGTTGCCATTTTTCTACAAGTCAGCAAACCGTTCATACCTGATACCAGATCGTTATTATGTATATCATAGAAAGCCTTAAAATAGACAACTCCAGGTGACATGTTTTCAGTATCAGCAAATAGCTCCTCTGCCAATTTAGCGGCCAAGTCTTTGCTTTCAGCACTTTCAGCTATCATAAGTTTTACGAGTTTATCGTCAAAACTATCAATATGCTCTAATAGCACTTCAGGAAATACATACATAGACCTGTAATAATAGACATTTGTCTGACTAAATACTGCCGACAAAATCTCAGGATAACCCGGTATTTTAACAGGAGGATAATCAGATTGGCTAAACATATTGTTACCACCAGAATATATCATAGGGGTATTTGTGTTATTAGCACTAGAATGAGTTTTTTCGTACTCAATTTCATGATTTATAAAATCAGCGAATTTATCATAACTTTCATTTTTTACCAATAGCCCGCCGTACATACCCAACATATATGAAAACTGCGATACCTGACTACCACTGAACTTATCTCTACCCTTATTGATAGCCGAATAAACTATATCAAGTATTTCATCGGCAAAGTCACTTTCATCATCAGTCGAAATATCAGAGCTTTCAATAATACTTGGTACAAGAGATACAATGAGCTGAAAACTCATCATATTAGTAATTTCCGCATTTCGAAGCAGCTCAATGGACTCCTTAATAACAGCTTTATCTATGACTTCAGTCTTTAGCTGACTTAAACCTGCGATCGCCGCAGTCATAGGGAGCTTATTCTTAAACACATTATAAGCCTTAACACATTGCTGAGCTTCAATTTCACCACTACTACCCATCAATACAGCACAGGCAAGTACACCTTCATTGTCAGGAAACTCATCTACAAGCGATGATAATTCATTTGTACTTATCGCGTAGCCGTTTGACATTGGCATGGCAAGCAGGATATCTGAATTAGCAACTCCAGCAGATTGCAGCTTGGCTTCGATATCGTTCTTATCATAAGAGAAGTTCTGAGCAGCTGCCAATATATGCAAGACGCAGTAATCTTTGAGTATTTTAACGTCTACCGGCAATGATATCCTTGTACTAGGCCTCATATTAGCGCTGTAATACACATTATTATTCTTATAACTCATTGCCTGCCAGGATCTTGTAAGCAACATAAATGTATCGATAAAATCTGACGGAAATATAGCATTTAACCCGGAATAGTATGAAGTATATGGATCAACCTGCTGCATATTCTTCAGACGGCTTAAATCTTCATCAGAACTCATTAGCTGTAGAAACACACTTATCGCTTTTTCGTCCTGCTGGTTTTCCATCATTGCAACAGCTTTGAGATATTTCAAACGCCAGTCATTTTCACACTTGGTCAATACCGAATCAAGATACTCTATTGCCTGCTGACAATAACCATTCATAATCAACATATCAGCAAGCTTTTCGGCATCTTCAGCTGGGGCATCATAGCCGCCAGAGAGTTCCAAGAGCATTCTAACGCCCACTTCTTCATCGCCATACTGCATGTATAGCGATGCTATCTTCTGCTCAGTACGCTTGGTTTTATCTAATGAAGTCGCTTTTTTCAGAGTAGCAACTGCATCCTGCCATCTGCCGGAGAGTTCTTCTATCTGGGCGATTTCATAAACAATATGGATATCATCCGGACGTAAACGACCGGCTTCCAGAAGTTCACGGCGACGGAGTTCATAATCATCAGTTTTATGGTACAATCTTGCTAATGCCAGGTGGAGTACCGCATCGGTCTTGTCAGTCTTGCTTCTTTCGGCAAAATTATTTATAACTTCAATAACAACACCATGAGACACAGCTATATTGCCGAGCTTATCAACCCAGCGAAGCTTATCAGTAACATTTGTGGTTTCCTCATATAGCTTCCAGCACACTCTCATCGCATCGCGATAATCACCAAAAGCTTCATATACCGAAATCAGTTTGCTTAATATTTGCTGGTCGTTATTAAATTTTACAGCCGCTTTTTTAAGTATATTGACAGCTTCTTTAATCTCAAACCTGTCACAGCACAACTGAGCTTCACTAAGCCAAGGCTGGGTACTTCCAGGTGATAGCTCACGCCATTTGCCGATCCATTGTCGGGCAAGGTCGTATTTTCCAGCTTTAATCAATAGCTCAGCTGCATCTCGTGCATTTCTACTGTTATTACCCCCTGCTGTTTTGCATAAGGCAATTGCCTGTTCTGAAGCTTTACTCCAATCGTAACGTTTTTTGCTTAATACTACCTGACGACTAAGACCAAGCAATGGTTCTTTTTCGACAGCCTCAGCTAAAACCTTATCCGCCTGCTCCCATTGGCCGGAGCTATCCAGCAACATAGCCAATAACGCCAACTGTTGCACTGTTTTATCTGATTTTGCTTCAAATTCTGCAATAAGTTCATTTACTCTATCGCTCTTTTTTATAGCTGCCATAACCAGTTCTACGGACGAATCGAGCAACTCGGCATCATCAGACAGGGCAAGCCTTTGAACAGCAAGGTCTATGGCCTTATTAAATTCATTAACGCGACAAGCCGTTTCAGAGGCAAGCATAAGAATAACCGGATCTTTAGCATAGCTTTCAAAATGTTTATCAATAGCTGCTAACGCCCTGTCACTATAACCATAACTATTTAATGACCGACAAGTGCGTAAAAACAGCTCACGATCGGGTTCATCGGTTAAGGCAACTAATATTTCAACCGCTTGCTCTTTCTTTTCATTTTTAAATAAGTAATCAGCATAAACTTCCCTGGCACTAATACTATCTGGGAATTGCCTGATGAGATCATCGAATACTTTGCTGGCCGCTACCACATTTTCAACTTTTTCCAACATTCTGGCTGTGCGGATATACGCATATTCATCTTTTGACGACTTATCGAGATATAGTAATATCTTCTCACTGGCCTTATCTTTCATGTCAGCATCGTTCAGCATAGCCGCCTGCATCATCAGCAATTCCAGATCGCCGTTAAATTGCTCAGCTAATGCCTCCAACACTTCAACGGCATTCTCATATTTTTTATTTGTTGATAATACCTGCACATATTCCAATGCAACTTCTTTATCGCCAGGTGATCTTGCAATCAGGTCCTTGTATATTTCACCAGCCTTGTCTCCATTACCAGCTGAAGCAAGTACCTGAGCATATTTTCTGGCAAAACTAGTCCTTGCCGGATTGTCTTTTACTATATCAGCAAAGTAGTTCACTAATCCTGTTTTATCGCTTTTTCTAGTGAAAATTTGAGATATTTGAGCTACAATTTCCTTCTCCAACCAGCTATCCTGACCAACATTAGTCAACATATCTCTATATAACGCCAGTGCATCTTGTTCTTTGCCTGAAAACAGCAGTATATCTGCTTTCCGCAGCGACTTTATCACTGTTTCGTACCGGTCATCTTTTACCATATCGATGAGCTTGTCGCATATGGATAAAGCTTGTTTATACATATCCTCATCAACATAAAGCTCCAGTAGATCCTCGTGTAATTCTACATCACTCGGATTACCTTTTAGCTTATTTTCCCACAATTCAATCGCTTTTGCCTGTTCTTCAGAACGAATATATGCTCGGGTTAGCTGATTGAATATACTATCTCTAAGTTTTTCAGGTACCTGATCGCAGCTTAAGGCCAGTTTATAACATTCAGCCGCCTTTGCAAATTCCAAAGACTGCATGCGAGTCTGGCCCAGATAATAATGTGCGTAATAATTCCCCGAATCAGCTTCGACAATCTTGCTAAATACTTCGCCAGCTAGCCCGATATCACTGTTTTTCAGATAGTAGATACCCAAAACCAACTGTGCGGTTTCACCTTCCTGCTGTGCTCGACTCTCAAGCCAGCCACGAAGCTGCTCACTGTCATAATTATCAAGGAAACTCCCAACAAAACGTTCATAAACATAGCCTGCATCAGGTCTTTTAAGTAGTATATTATAATACTTCGCAGCTGAACCGGTTACATCAGCAATATCATTTGCCGCCAATAGATCTGTGCCGGTGATTGCCATAATCGATGCCAATACCAAC
This sequence comes from Sedimentisphaerales bacterium, assembly GCA_963667715.1. Taxonomy (GTDB): domain Bacteria; phylum Planctomycetota; class Phycisphaerae; order Sedimentisphaerales; family SM23-30; genus JAFGDI01. The sequence continues at coordinate 2,491,635 of OY763926.1, forward strand.
AAACCACACTTCAATTTATTCATAATTACACCTTATAGTTCCCGCAAAAAACATATGCGGCTAATCCGCTTGATTTATATTATTTGACCAAATATTATTTACACAAAAGTTCCGTATTATTTTATCTAAATTATTCACTAATAACAACTACCAAAAGTATTAATGGGTAGATATATACAATAAATGACGATGAAAATTGCATTTTGTTACAATAAAAACTCAAAATCTTTTATATCTACTACAACTAACCTTACATGCGACATTTCACTTATCGTTATCTTGCTGTATTTCAAACACTTACAGCTCAGATAACCATTATACACCAGCAAATAACCTTATTGAAAATTCTCTTTGCTACAATCTTACCATAACGATACAATTGTCTTAGATTATTCATTGAGATTGTTATTGTTTCCAGAAAGTATTCATCCATATATAAACATTAATAAGGAGTTAACTATGTATAGGCCCTGTTTATATTTATCGATCATAAGCTTATTGTTAATCACACCATTGCTAATTGCTGCTGAAAAAACTGCCTCAGGCAAAGTCCTGATGCTCCCAGATCATATTGACAGGGTTCCGGCAGGTAACAATTTTAATGATGATAATAGCGAGTATTCATACAAAAGAATGCTCGAAAGTGATAATCTCGCTATTTTCTGGAGCAAAGAATACGGCAGCGACCCGATGAAAAATGCTGTGGTTAACAAACGATTTGACCCAGCATACGCTTTAAAAGAGTGTGAACGTTTTTATGACTATTATGTTAATGATCTTAAAATGATAGAAAAAGGCAGGTCGCTCACAGATAAATACAAAATGTTAATTATTGTATTTGGCGGCGATGAAGCTACAGCTTTTGGCGGCGGAATTGACGATAAGATCGGAGCATTATGGACACCGGCAGTACGAATCCATAATAAGCCGTACGGGGCACTTGCACATGAACTGGCTCATAGTTTCCAGTATATGTCAAGAGCTGATAGTGGAAATGGCCCCGGTGGTTCAATAATAGAGATGTCTGCACAATACATGCTCTGGCAGGTATATCCGGAATGGATGACCTTTGAAAACTACCATCTTGTTGATTTTATGAAACAAACCCATCTAGCCTTTTTGCACCCGGCCAACATGTACCATTCTCCATATGTACTGGAATACTGGGCCCAGAAACATGGCAAAGAGTTTTTCGGAAGATTAAGCAGAGAAACTCTCAAAGGAGAAGACCCGGTTATGACATATAAAAGGCTTAATTCCCTTAGCCAAAAGCAGTTTAATGATGAAATGTATGATGCGTGCCGGAGATTCATTACGTGGGATCTTGACCGGGTAAAAGGCGTGGCAAATATTTACGCCAATCAGCACTATACCCAGATAATTAAGCAAACGGACGATTACTATACTATCGCACCAGAGAAATGCCCTCAGAATTACGGATATAATGCTATCGAGCTTAATGTACCTACTCCTGACACTAAGTTAACTCTTACTTTTGCCGGCCAAAAGACTGATAATGCTGACGAGTCCCAAGCTGGCTGGAGATACGGATTTCTTGCGTATAAACAGGATAAAACCAGAGTTTATAGTGACGTATTAGATAGTAAGCATAGTACTAGCACATTTATTGTACCAAAAGATACTGAACACTTGTGGCTAGTGGTTATGGGCGCACCAGAGAAGCATACCCCTACGATTCGCGGCAGACGAAGAGGTTCGGAGGGTAATGATGACGAGCAATGGCCATATAGGTTCAAAATCGATAACACTCAGCCGATTGAAAAGGTTATTACAGCTTCCGCCAAATAACTACTAAGTATCGATATAATAATGACTTTTAGCTTTCAATGTCGCATTTTAACAATTACCACATTAACCCAAAACTTGCATTTTCTTCGCATTTTAATTATAATAAATGATTTGCAATTGGAACAAGAATACTATTTATATTAACGCACACATAAAGTGCGAATAACATTAATAATGCGAGGAAGAAAATGAGCGAAACGCCGGCATGCCCGAAATGTAATTGTGACTATACCTATGTCGATAGAGATTTTGTTGTTTGCCCTGAATGTGGTTACGAATGGAACCCTGAAACTGCCAGCGAAACAGAATCTGGTCCAGTCTACAAAGACGCTAACGGCAATATACTTACTGACGGCGACACAGTTAGCCTTGTTAAAGATCTGCCTGTCAAAGGATCAAATTCAAAGATCAAAGCCGGGACAAAAGTAAAAAACATACGTCTGGTTGAAGGCGATCACAATATCGATTGTAAAGTAGACGGTTTTGGCGCTATGATGCTCAAGTCAGAATTCGTTAAAAAAGTATAATAGTGCGGTTTCGCACTTTTGACTGTTCAGCGTTTAACGCAAAGGCCGGAACAGGGCCTTGTGAATGAAATTCTGAGATATTTATCTCGTTTTCGAGTCAAATATCGAAAGTATATTTAATTCAGTATGCCGCAGGAAGGCACTTATTGGCGATTTCTGTGACTTGAAAAGTGCGAGTGTTGAGTAATATGTACATATAATAATCCTGTTCAGCTATTGAAGAACTGAGCAGGATTATTATTATCAGCATAAAGAGACAAGGGGTGCCTCTCCTGTAAAATCTTCTCAAATTGCGATAAAATAATAGCTCACAATATTCTATCAGGATATCGGCAATATATTTAAGCTAGATAACAGATTTGTAGCATAGAATATTGAGATGATATATCGACAGCACAACTATCCAAAATTACCATTATAATCAACATATTCAATAACAAATAACAGATATATAGGCTTGTAATACCAAACCTATACATCTGTTAAGACACTCAAATACGCATTATTGGACCTTCTTAAACAGAACACCTGATTTTTTGATAGGAACATTAGTCAGACGCACTCTTATTTTACTGCTTATATCTGGTAAAAATGGACGGAGCCAGTACGCTATATCATAAAGGTTTCTTAGCCATTGACTTAGAAGTGCTTTAACCTCGTCACAACTACCTTCTTTGATTAATATCCATGGTTTATGCTTATCTATATCCTGGTTGATCTCTGTAAGATTTATCCATAATGCTGATAATGATTTATCAAACTCATAACATTCAAGAGATTCTATATAACCCTTAGGAGGTTCAGACGGTTTACCAATCAGGATCGAGCGTTCATCATAACCACACTGCTCACATAATGCGGTCAACCTGCTAACCAGATTTCCGAGATTATTCGCAAGTCGGGACTCGTATACTTTGATAAAGTTTTCTAATGAAAAATCGCCGTCGCTAAACGGTGAGAACTCACTTAATAAGTAATACCTGAGAGCATCAGCTCCGTATTCATCTGCAAGCCCAACAGGGTCAATACTGCCCCCGCTTGACTTACTTATCTTATTACCATTTTCAGTAAGAAAACCATGTACCATAATCTCATTTGGCAATGACAAGCCAGCCGACATTAAGATCGCCGGCCAATATACAGCATGGAATTTCCAGACATTTTTACCTATCACATGTATTTTGCGACAACTGTCATTCCAGGTACACCGCCAGGTACCAGAGCTGCCGAAACCCTGACCTGTCAGATAGTTAGCAAGTGCATCAAACCATACATATATTGTCTGATCAGGATCACCGGGCACCCCTACACCCCAGCCATCGGTACGATTGGCAGGACGAGATATGCTAAAATCCTTCAACCCTGACCTGATAAAGTTCAATACCTGCTTTTTGCAGCCAGCGGGAATAACCTTAATAATATCATCCTCGATCAGCTGCTCAAGCTTATCCTGATAGGCGGATAATCTGAAGAAATAATTAGATTCGCTGACTCGTATCGGCTCAGTATTGTGTTCTGGACATAATCCATTTTCCAGTTCACTTTCCTGATAAAAATCTTCACAGCCACTACAATATAAACCCTCATAATCTTTTACGTAAATATCATCAGCCTTGCACTTTGTCCATAGAAGGGCTGCTCCTGACTTATGCAATACTTGTGATGTCCTGATGAAATACTCAAAAGAAATATCCAGACTTCTAGCCAAACGTACAAATTCACCAGAATTATTATCAACAAATTCACTAGTAGGAATACCCGCTTCTCTGGCAGAGAGAACATTCTTGTAGGCATTTTCATCAGTACCTGTTTGGAATACTGTATAATCTCCCTTTAGCCTATGATAGCGAGCTATAACATCAGCCTGAACAAGCTCAAGGGCAAATCCAATATGAGGTCTGCCGTTTACGTATGGAATTGCGGTTGTAATATATGTCTTTGTCATTGTCAGATTCTCCAACAGGCATGCGCCTGTTATTATTCATTTTACGCCAAGTATTTATGGCAAAAAAAAAGACCTGGAAGTGTAACGGCTTCCAGGTCTGTCATATTTTATTATCGTGTAGAATCTAACTTAGCATGATTCCCGAGTTTATGACAAACTGGTTCCGCGACCTCAGCATCATCATCTGAGACATCATTCGTACACTAGATTTTGTCAATAAACTCGGCACAACCGAACTCCTGTAAAAGAATTAACTATTAGACTTTCATATTATCGTCTTAAAGCGGAACTGTCAATAGTAAAAAATCTAAGTTTAACTATAGCAACTATCACAACAGGTTACACCATGGCTATTACTGCTTCGGCGGCTTTGACGCCATCAATGGCTGCTGACATTATACCGCCGGCATAGCCTGCACCTTCACCAGCGGGGAATAAGCCCTTTACCGTCGGGGACTGACCATACTCATCTCTCTCTATTCTGACAGGTGATGAGCTTCTGCTCTCTAAAGCGGTCATAACCGCCTCCGGCATAGCAAAGCCTTTTATCTTATTATCTAATACAGATAATGATTCCTTTAGTGTTTCAGCGACAAAGGCGGGCAAACAGCTTCGCAGATCTGTAGGACATACCCCAGGGGTATAGGTAGGTTTAACACTTCCAGTCTCTACTGAGGCTCTGCCAGCGAGGAAATCGCCCACCATCTGCACCGGAGCGAAATAATTGCTGCCACCTTCTACAAATGCCCGCTCTTCCCATTTTCGCTGAAAAGCTATTCCAGCCAACGGATGATCACTACCAAACTCGTCAGGACCAACCCCCACCAATAACGCACTATTTGCATTTTTGCCATTTCTGGCATAGACACTCATTCCATTAGTTACCAGCCTGCCCGGCTCCGAGGCAGATGCGATAACCTTACCACCCGGGCACATACAGAAACTGTAAGCCGTCCGATCATTTTTGCAATGATTAACGACTTTATATTCAGCTGGGCCAAGTATTTTATCGCCACCAAATTTACCATATTGAGCTTTATCGATAAGACCTTGCGGATGCTCAATTCTAACTCCGATCGAGAAATTCTTCGCTGCCATTGGAATATTCAGCTCGTATAACATTTCAAATGTATCGCGAGCACTATGACCAAGAGCCAATACTACATGATCGGTACGAATATATTCATTGTCATTTACTATAGCATTAACAACTACACCATCTACAATATCAAGGCCGGTAAGAGTAGTATTGAACCTTACCTCACCACCTAAGGAGATTATCGTATTACGAATATTCCTCACCATAGTAATGAGATTATCAGTTCCAATATGGGGCTTACCCTGATACATAATCTCTTCCGGGGCACCTGCTGCAACAAACTCCCTTAGTACCAGCCGTGATCGATTGAACTTATCCTTCACCTGAGTCGTTAACTTTCCATCAGAAAAAGTTCCAGCACCACCCTCACCAAACTGGACATTACTCTGCGGGTTGAGCTGGCCATCATTCCAAAATGCATTTACATCAGATACCCGCTCTTCAACACATTTGCCACGCTCAATTATGATCGGCCTTAAACCAGCTCTGGCCAAAACCAGACCAGCCAACAGTCCGCATGGCCCGCTGCCAACTACTACCGGTCGACTATCCGGAGTGCCTGCAACTGCCGGAAATGCATACTCCAGGGACGGTGCCCGAAGAATACGATGATTCTTGCCAGCTTTTTCCAGCACCATATCCTCATTCATTACATTTACATCAACAGTATAAACAGCTTTTATGCTGTTTTTATGTCTGGCATCTATACCTCTACGGATCTTGACGATATCTATAATCATATCATCATTCACCGCCAATTCGCGGCATACAGCTTTCCTGAGCTCTGGTTCGGTATGGTCAAAACGCAAGGTTAATTCATTTATTCTTATCATAGCCTGACATTATATCCACCTGCTACTATTTATTAAAGCATATATTCCTGCCCAGCCCGGCCCGGTACCAAGAGTAATATCGATGCCAAGTTCTTCGGCTTTACGAACCGCACCAATAAATAGCTCCTGCCACTTCTTGCTCATAAACTATACCGTGCCACGCGACACTCCGACATTGCATTTTAAATACACAAGATTCCCAAGGCCAGCTTTTTCCATCGCTTACAGATCCGCTGTCATCTCATCGCCGCTGATATTGCCGTCCATAAAATACCAATACACGCCGGGCCTGGCACTATCAGGAGGCTGAAGAAAGTCTTCTAGTAACTCCCCTCCCATACTTATAGAGCCAAAAAGTAAACCAGTAATTATAGTGATCACACAATATATACGCAAATCCATGCCAAACCTTTTCATCAAATATGATATATAAAATGAATAATACATCGAACATTATATTACCATAAACTCGTTAATTCCAACCATTTCGACGTATAAATAAACCAAATTGTGATATAATTTCAGGAATTCAATAACGTGCGTATTTACCTACAGATACAATCATTAACCTGATGGAAAACATATAAAATCATCACAAACCAGCAACTGCAATACCCTAATATTCACTAGTTTTATGATGTTATTCATAATTCATGGATTTTTGCAATTCCCACGACTATAATAAATTGCATATAAACAACATAACATAAACAGTTTAATTGAAAGGCATATATGCTTATACATAATGTATATTTTACTTTGATTGACAATAGTGAAGAAAAAATTCAGATATTACTTAATGATGCTGACAAGTTCCTGAGAAATGCTCCTGGCCTTACTCACTTTGCCATAGGAAGACGCGGTCAAGAGTTTACCCGTGATGTTAGTGATCAGGAATTTGACGTCTGCTTAAATGTTGTATTCACAGATAAGCAAGCTCACGACACATACCAGGTTTCTGATAATCATATAGAATTCGTAACAAGAAATAAGCCGAATTTTAAGAAACTCAGAGTTTGTGACGCATATACTTTATAGAGATATTCAAAAACTGTTTCAAAAGCGAATATAATGCTATTCTTACACTAGCATATTACAATGGAGATAAATAATAATGCAAAATGATATTGCACTGATCGGTCTGGCGGTCATGGGCGAAAATCTGATATTAAATCTTGATAGTAAAGGATTTAAGGTAGCCTGCTACAATAGAACTACTCAAAAGGTTGATGATTTTGTTAATGGACGTGCCAAAGCCACCAATATTAGCGGCTTTCACGATATTGGCCAGATGTGCAGTTCATTAAAGACTCCCCGTAAGGTTATGACCATGGTCAAAGCAGGTCCGGCAGTTGACGCTCTTATCGAGCAGATCATTCCGCACCTGGAACCAGGCGATATCATTATTGACGGCGGTAACAGCCACTATCCGGACACCCTGCGCAGGGTTGAATATCTGGAAGGAAAGGGATTACTATTTCTTGGAACCGGTATTTCTGGCGGCGAAGAAGGTGCCCTTAACGGGCCAAGCATCATGCCTGGCGGCTCACCAGAAGCATGGCCACATGTAAAAGATATTTTCCAGACTATCGCTGCTAAAGATAAGGATAACAGCCCTTGCTGTGATTGGGTTGGCAAAGGCGGCGCAGGTCACTTTGTTAAAATGGTGCATAATGGCATCGAATATGGCGATATGCAACTTATATGTGAAAGCTACGATATAATGAAGCGTATCCTCAAGTTGGATAACTCACAACTTGCCGAGATATTCACAAAATGGAACACCCGTGAGCTGGATTCGTATTTAATTGAAATAACAGCAGATATCTTCTCCCATAAAGAGCCGGACGGCCAATATACGGTTGATCTTATAGCTGACATTGCCGGCCAGAAAGGTACTGGTCAATGGACCAGCCAGTCTGCCCTTGAAGCTGGCCAGCCACTTACTTTGGTATCCGAGGCTGTTTTTGCGCGATGTCTCTCAAGTATGAAAGATCAGAGAGTTGCTGCGGCAAAGGTCTTGCCGGGACCTGACTCACCAGCTGTCACAGACAAAGATGGGACTTTAGCTGATCTTGAAAAAGCTTTATATATGGCCAAGATCGTAAGCTATGCTCAAGGCTTCCAGTTAATGAGAGCTATCTCAAAGCAATATAGCTGGGATCTGAACTTTGGCAATATCGCCCTCATGTGGAACGGCGGCTGTATTATCCGATCAGTTTTTCTACAAAAGATCAAACAGGCCTTCGTAAAGAACCCTGGACTGGAAAACCTGCTGCTTGACGAGTTCTTCAAGCAGGAGGTTGCAGACGCTCAGCAATCTCTTAGAAATATAGTCGCTCTCGCGGCACAAGCTGGTATAGCTACCCCAGCTATTAGCGCCGCACTATCGTACTATGATGGGTATCGCACAGCAAATTTGCCAGCTAACCTGCTCCAAGCCCAGAGAGACTATTTTGGTGCTCACACCTACGAAAGAATTGACAAGCCAAGAGGTGAGTTTTTCCATACTAACTGGTTTTAATTGACCTTAAATAACAATTAATAGTTCATAACTCTGAATAAAGAATATAAAAATCATTCCAACCGCTTACCCTTATTGGCAAGCGGTTTTTTTTCTACCTCCCCACTCCGTATAGAGTTATATACACATATAAATATCTAATATTTTATTTTTTTGATGTTAAGAAAGTTTCTATTTGGGATTCTTATATTAGAGGCTGGCGGTACAAGTTTCTACCTTGTATGTGTTTCAACCCCAGCTTTCTAACATAACTGGTTATTCATTGCTATATAAATAATTGATATTTAACGACCTATAAAAAGAGTTAAGTCATTTTTCGAATAGGTCTGAATACAGGCTTTCGCCAAAATAATTAACAATAGAGTTAGGAGGACGGATTTTATGAAGAAGTGTTTAAGTTTGTTGCTACTTTCATGTCTGGCAGTATCAGCTAATGGAGCAACTAAGGGTACTAACCTGTTCAGTGACAGCTATGACAGGACTAATAATGTCGATGTAGACATAGACTCAACTGGTATGAGCGGGCTGCTCTTACCAGCTATTTATGAAGAAGCCTTTGAAGGGTCAGGTTCTGCAACCTCAATTCAAGTCCTCGACAACCAGTTAAATATTGCAGTTGGTGCTGGTATGAGCTCGTTCTTTATAGACCATAACTTAATTGATAGCGAAATACTTGCGTCAGATGGTTTCAGCGTCTCACTAGATGTTGTTTCAATCACTGCTGCAGATGACCAGGGTAACCGTTTTGGCGGGTTTGGCGTCGGCTGTACACGTGACGAAGCACTAGCAGCTAATGATACAGCCCAACCAAATCCACTAAGACCAAATACCGGGCTATCTGGTGCTAATGCCGGTGTTGCAGACTTTTACGTAGACCTCGCTCTAGATAACAATGTACATATCTGGAAAAATGGCTTACTTGTAAATGCTGTAAATGTTGGCGTTAACAGCGGTAATATCAGAGCAGATTTTCTGGTTGACGATTTCAATGCAGGAACGACAGTTATCGCTGCTGTTTATTTTAACGATGAACTCATTGATAGCCAAACCTTTACATGGGATAATACAGACATCAATTACGTAGCACTTAGCGGTAGAACAGCAGGTGCTGGTGTATTTGTAGACAATCTCGAAATCACCACTGCTTTTAATGATAAAGCAAATACCCCTTCTCCAATCGACGGCGACACACTCGTAACAGCAGCTGGACTTAATCTCAGCTGGAATATAGGAAAAGGATCTGACGGCACTGCAAACCCTGATATTACTGGTCACTATCTTTATATAGCAGAAGATGAACCTAACTTCATTGATATTTCACCTGTACTTGTTAGTGATATAACAAACCCGATAACAACATCAGCGTATACTTTTGTGAACGACAAAAAGTATTACTGGCGAGTAGATGAAAGCCTTGGCAATTCAGGCCCAACAGACCCGAATCTTATTGCTGGTGATGTATGGTCTTTTGACACATTTACCTACCCAGTCGTGACTGTAGAACCTACCACAGCAATAGCATCTGATGGTGTTGCTCAGCTTACTTGTACTTTCAGCAGTATGACTGAGCCTGCGGTAATCTGGTATATCGAAAATGGTGATAACGATATCGTTATTGACCTGTCAGGTGAAAATACTGAAGTTACTTCTCCGCTAGATACAATTTCATATCAGTCGGTATTAACTGTACATAATATCGCTTTAGCAGATGAAGCTCAACTATATTGCAAAATATCAAATTCAGCTGGCACTACTGACTCTGCTCTTGCAGATCTTAGAGTAGAACGTCTCGTTGGCTACTGGAAACTCGACGAGATAACAGGTGGCGATATCAACCTGTCACTTGTCGACTCTTCTGTATCAACAAATGATCTACAGCCAGCATTTACTACAGAAACCACTACTTATTCGTTCACAACCGGCGTTGACGGTACAACAAACGGAGCATTGGTCTTTGACGGCGTATTTGCACTTGGCACACTAAGCGAAGATGGTCTAATGAGCGACATCCCTGTCGCTGACGAAACATTTACTATCGCAGCATGGATAAAGCCAACTGCATCTGATAACCGTGGTATAGTTGGCTGGGGTAATTACCCAACTCCAATGCAGGTTAATGGATTCAGAGTTACCGGCGACAGCACACTAAACAACTTCTGGTGGTCATCTGACCTAGACGGGCAAACACCAATAAGTATGCTGGATGATAGCTGGCATTTGGCGGCTGTCACCTACGATGGTACAACTAGAACTATATACTTCGATGGTATACAGATTGTAAGCGATGAGCCAGAAACTCATGCTGTTCCATCTAGTATAAACTTCTATCTTGGCAAGAATAATCCTACCGTTGTTCAGTCTTTTGCAGGTGCGATGGACGAAGTGAAAGTATATAACTATTCACTAACTAACACAGAAATAGCTGAGCTATACGTTGACGTAATGGGCGGTTCACTTTGTATAGAACCTGTTCAGTACGACATGAATAATGACTGCATACTTGACGTCTATGACCTGGCAATGTTTGCAGGTAAATGGCTAGATTGTGGCATTTATTCGACATGCATTGAATAATTAACATTCATTCCATATCTCTAAAGGTTATCCAGTTTTTATAGACTGGATAACCTTTTTTTATAACTATTGCCCCACCAAAATATCTTTCCTCATCATCTGTAATCTGCATTCTTTCTCCAAAGATATACAATAATGCAGTATCACTACCTTCAACAGAATCACTGCTAATACTATTTTGCTTGACATCCTATCCATGTGCCGTTATTGTTTTCTGCTTGTATTTGGGTTTTCAATTTATTTTTTTGCAACTCTTTATAGGGATTAAAGGAGAATTTATGCACCAACGTATTACACACACATTAACTATCACACTAATCGCAGTATTTAGCACAGTTGCAGCAGCTGTTCCAATATCGGCAGTAAAGGGAGCATGGAAAAATGACATTGCATTAAGCGAAGACAAAAATATGAGCCGTATTCTGATAACTATACCAGAAGAAGAACCGGGTAAAGTTGGAGTAGATCTACTACGCTATGATTTAAGCACTGTACTAAGCGGTAAAATTGACGACCAGGAATTCCCTGTTGCACTATATAAGGTATCACCAGCTGAATTTATCACGTGTACACTAGATCTTACAATAAATGCAAAACTACACATGAACATAGTCACTGAACATAGATTTATAAATAAGACTACGATCAAAGATTACTACTTTACACTAATGAACAAACCAGACCTTGTAGTCGGCCTAAAGTCAATACCATATAATAATCTTGGACATGAAAAACAATATTGGACATCATTTACCGTGTTAAATTACGGCGCAGCAATCACTAAGGCAATGGTACCTAATGTTAGTAATTTACGTGCTGCTATTGTTAATAAGACCAGGGATGGAGAATCTGTAACTCATAGCGGCTATTTTTCACTTAGTGATATAGCTACTTTAGGAACTGGTGAATACTATCACCATGATTTTGCTATCGGTACAGGTATGAACTGGTCACCGGGAGAATACAGCTATCAAGTTAAGGTTGATTCACTAGAAGTATTAAACGAAGAAAATGAAGGCAATAACCTTTCGCAAGTACGTGAAGTTAGAATCTTGCCCGAATATGATATTATGGGTAAAATCTATCATAGCGACGAACTTTTAGACATTACTGATCTTAGTAGTTATGTTATGGTACGAGATATTACAGCTGGCATATGGCTATCAGGAAATGACCTGGATTTTAACTTTTATCCAGAGATCAATGGCGGTGCTTATACGATCAACGGCATACCAGAAGAGCACGAATGTTATATCAATGCATATTTCTACCAGCCGGACACTAATAGAAACCTACCAGGAAATTACATCACCGGATATCAAGAGCGTTTTACCTTGTCTGATATGACATATAGCCAAAAAAGAAGCACCCATATCTATGTATACAAAACAATGCACATGACCAGTCCCAGCGATAATTCAGTTTCGTTCGGAATGACAACTGATCCTTTGCCTGTACATCAGCATGGCGTATTATTCGAGTGGGATAACGACTGTGAGTATTATGACAATATCATTTTAAGTATTAAAAAATATCGTGACAGTGACCACCCAGACGGTGCTGGTTATATCGAGACGGTGGTAAATGAATCATTAACAGAGCCATATTATGTTGCTTTGCTAGATAATACTGATGAACATGAGTTCTACATGCTCAATTGTAATGCGTATGACAGCTCTGGAAAGAAATCGGGAATGCACACCTCTGTATTTGATAATGGTTTTGGTGCTGTATATAATTTTAAAGTTGAGAGCCAGAGTTACGATGATCTGCGCAGGCCGAAACTGGAAGTATTAGATAAAGAATATGACGTAATCAATGATAAGTACAATGTGACCTTTAGCTTAGCAAACCACCGACAGTTCCCTGATGAACTCTTTAGCAATGCACCTGATCTACCTGCATGCGGGCTAAATACCAATTCGTCAAGAAGTTGGGTATATTTTAAGGACGTGGATAATAGTCAAAACAGATCATATTGCAATATTAGCTCCGCATCGAAGCTAGAAATATTTAGCATTACATACACAGGCAATATTCCAGAAAGTGTTTATCTGTTAATTGACGATAGGCGGTATGACAATCAGTATATTTCACTGCCGGTTGATGTAGCAGAACCGTGTCCCTCTGCCGATCTAAATGGTGATTGCAGAGTTGACCTGGCTGACTTTTCCAAAATGGCCAGCCAATGGCTAATGGAAATGGAATAATAAATCACATACACCAAGATTTTAACATAAAAAAAGCAGGCGGTAAACCAGATTGGCTACCGCCTGCTTTTATATTAACAAGAGCATCATATTATCCTGATTACTGAATGCAATCAGGATAAAGACCACAGGTTAACCATTTACCTGCCATCAATGCAAGGTCACCAATATTGATGATACAGTTGCCGTCAAGGTCATAGGCTGCGTCTGGCCGTTGACTTTCGATACAAATATCCTCAATACCTGGAACAAAATTCATATAAGTTTCAGCAATAGTAACTTCACTCATTGCATAATTATATATTTTAACTTCGTCTATAGCACCAGTGAAATAAATAGCAGGATCAAAACCGGTTCTGATCTTGCCAATATTTAATAAATCTACCGCTGAATATTTTGAGCCAATATCGGCAGTAGCGGTAGCTTCACGATGGCCGTCGACGTATAGTTTCATTTCACCGGTTGCGACTTCACGAGTAGCAACACAATAATGCCAGTTTCCATCATTGATATCAACTACAGAATGAATAGTTGTACCAGCATCACCGCTTGGCCCTGAACCCTGAGCTAGCTTACTGCCGCTGAGAACAAGTCCATAGTCTGCCACATAACCAGCCATTTCGCCATCAACAATACCAGCACCGTACCACCAGGCACCAGTACCAGCAGTATCACTGGTCTTGACCCATGCTTCAATAGTAAAGTTATTACGGACAGAACATGGGATCTGAGCATGTTTCATTTCATCAGTACCAAGAACAAGAGCATCGCCAATAAAACCAGGAGCGTAATTCAAGGTCGATTCAGATTCAGCTGTGCCGTCATAATATAGGGCTGTACCATCATTGCCAAGAGCAGAAGAGTCAATAACCACAGATGGTCTTTCAGGGTCAACTGCATCAAAGCTATAGTAGGCAACCAACTGGCCAACTTCAAGTAAAGCAAGCGGCGAATTTACAGACTGACCGCTGGCGTTAATAACAGAGCAATAATAATAACCTTGCTGTGATGTCAGAGCATCAACTACGGAATATGTAGGGCTATCAGTACCAATCTCAGCATCGTCGCCAATAACATCATCAGCTGAGAAATACCAGGTGTATGATGGAGTAGTGATAGAGGCAACAGTAACAGACAACTGAGCACTACCACCAACAGGTACATAAGTATCTACTGGACCATCAGTAACAACAGGTATTGATGGAATTGAGCTAAATGACCAGATAGGACCAACGAAATTGTTCGGATCGCCCTTTTCGTAGTCTGCAACTCTTTCTTCAACCTGCCAGCAAACAGTTTCATCCTGAGTGAACGAGTAATCAACGACAACAGGCGAAGTACCTGCAGGTACAACAGTATCAAGCAGAACAGGAACCGCATAGTTAGGTTCACCATTCCAGGAATCGTATACTGTTATATAATAACCAGTTATATCTGGGTTTACGCTACCAAGGTTATCCGGGTCTTGACCTGGAGTAAAGCTAAGCTGACTAACAGTTGCTGGATCAATATTTTCAGCTCCATCAGCAGGAGTAGGATTTGACGGGAACTGCGGTGGAATAGCAGCGGCAGGGAAAACCTGACCACGCTGATTAGTATAGCCAGCGGTCTGAACCATATTAACAGCACTTAATGAGACCAGCTCAGGATATGTTGGGTTGGCTAATGAAAAATCTAATAGACCACCCATTGACCCAGCACTATCGCCAGCAGCGACGATTTCGCCAGAACCGAGAAAACTGACAGTATGATTGCCGTCGAGGTTTTCTGTGCCGTTTATGCCAGTAAATGTAAATGCCTTTACCATACCATTAACACTTCCAAATACTTTGCCTGTACTCAGATTTATTGAGGCATAAACCTTGTTTTCTACACCAAAAGTAACTGGCCCTAAGATTACAACACAACAACCATCTGAAAAATCGGTGTCATTCATGCTAGCTGGCTGTGCAGCTGCGGCGTTTTTAGCTTTTGCGGCCAAAACCAGATCGCCATTGACAATATAGAGCCCTGTACCATTTGATGTACCACCATCCTCGATTACAATAACCGGAGCAGCGTCAGCCATGGACGCGTCAGGATTGAACCTGGCAGCGAGAGTAATCTCGCCGGTTGTTATGTCTGGGACATCAGCAGGATTTAAGACGCCAGCTCTGGCAACAGTATAATCACCAATGGCCTGGGCATCATCAAGATCTGGCACAATCTCACCAGCCAGCACTACACCTGCAGATAGAAACAAACAAGATGCGGCGGCATACCTTAACAAACTCTTCATATTAAACCTCCAAAAAACATGTTTTTCATTTAAAAGCTGATCGATACTCGACTCACACATGTCGAAAATCAGCTGAAATACCAAAAACTAAGCTTACCTGGCCGCAATAAGAGTCAGGAGTAGAATACCCCTTTCAGCGGGAACAGGCTGGAAAATGCGGGGGAATTGCCCTGCATACTTTTATAATCCATTATTTGGAGAATCTTAACATAAAAAAGAGATTAATTATGAATAATTGATATCGATGACGGCATTTTACAAAATAAATATTTCACTCAACTAGTAAGGTAAACTATTTACACTTGACACGAAAGTTAATAGTGCTATATTTAACTATAAGTCAATGACTTATGCGAACGTAATTCAGTGGTAGAATGCCAGCTTCCCAAGCTGGACGTCGTCGGTTCGAATCCGATCGTTCGCTTTATATTCTTTTATTAAAAAATCATTTACATAACTTCAAAATGCTTTACCCCACAGCACATTACACTCTTCCATAATTGCGTGTCACTTATATAATTTGCCAGCTTAATCAGCTATAATCAGATTTGAATTATCGTGATCAAGTAATACGCTTTATACTTGATATCACAAATTATGCTCTATAAAGACTTTTTCAAGAATTTTGGTGGATTTAGAATTAGATGATTAACTATGAAACGTTCCCGAGTGGATTCGAACCACCAGCCTTTGGCTTCGGAGGCCAACGCTCTATCCAGTTGAGCTACGGGAACTTTTTCAGTTGGGACATGTAACGTATTGATGATATTGGTATTCAATACAAAATAGTCAGCCAAACTGGAGAAGTTATTATATTCATATCTATTATTATTACAATGATTATGAAGACAGAATTTATAAATATTTGTTAAATAGTAAGTTTTGTATATCTTATCTAGATCAGGTCATATTTACTACACGTTAAAGCTAAACTAAAATGTACAGTTTGTGGTATTAAACCGGAAATGTCAAAATGGGTAACTTTCCAAGCGATATACTTTATAGCAATTCATACAAAATATGTTGTAATAAACATTTAAGGTCTGATAACAATTGACAGAATAATGGATAATGATATAATTATCGTTTCGAAGATGTATAAATCATTACAGATACAGCTTCGAAGCCTTATGTTATAGATAAGTAGTTAACTACTTGTATTGAAAGTAATTATATCCGAAAGGAGCATTTTATGCTTTTAGCAAAGAGATTTGTCTTCAGCCTGTTAACGATGTTTGTGATGTTGTTAGCCGTAAATAATGTAGAGGCTGGTAGGAACCTGGTAACAATTGAAACCAATCTCGGTGACATTACATTAGAATTATACCAGGATCAAGCTCCAGATACAGTAGCTAACTTTTTAAGCTATGTTGATGATGAGTTTTATACAAATCTTATATTCCACCGGGTAATAGAAGATTTTATGACCCAGGGTGGTGTTTATGACCCAAATCTATACGAAATTGATTTTTCTCAATTCTCAGAAGATAATCCATTTAGTCTACAAGACCCTAATACATACCACACACCAAATGCACCAATAGCACTTGAAGATGGAGCAATAGCACTTGAAAACCAGCCGTATACTATAGCTATGGCTCGTAGTTCTGGTAATGATACAGCAACCAGTCAATTCTTTATCAATTTTGAGCACAATGAATGGCTTGACGGCGATTATGCTGTATTTGGTGAAGTTATCGACGGTTTTGATGTTGTTGATGCAATGAATGGTGTAGAAAATATTCAAGACCCGGACGGCGACACTGACACGACCGAATATGATGATGTAACAGCATATTTTGGCGAGGACCTACCTGCTGAGCCGATCATTATGAATCGGATCTATCGCGTCCAGAGCTTTGAAGATGATACCAGTTCTGATTTTGAAGACGTTGACTATCTAAAAGCTACAGAAGGCGGCATACGAACATTTGTTCTTAAAAATTACTCCACTAGCGACCCAGAACCAGCATATACCAATGGTGATACCTGGAACTATGAATTCACGTCAGACGAGGTTAATGGTGTAAACTGTCTGAAATGGCATATTAACGATGGTGATTCGGATCTGGCCGATAAGACTTTCTATCTGGCACGCAACACCGATGGAGAAATATATATATTCAAGGAAGTCAGAGACGAGGGAACCAGCTCTGAACAGGTAATATTTGAAGCATCCAATCTACTTGACATAAGAGCAATAAGCTACTATTCATCATATCTAATGCAGTTTAAGATCATTGAAGGAGCTTTTGACAGTGATGACCTTAGTGCTGATGCCAATAAAATAGTACTTGGTTCTGGAAGCAATACTGAAACTCAGCAAATAATCTCATTTGCCAGCAACTTGTCACCTAATTTCATCGAAAATGATGTAGTTGTAGTAAAAGTTTACCGTGGTCTGGAAGACAGCGAAACGAGAATTGATTATTATTACTACCACAAAGACTATGGTATGATCCTTTATCTGTGGGATGACGATAATGATCCAGATGGTGCTGGCTGGGAACTTGACGATAAAATATTTAATTCTAATAGTACTGACTTCTCTGACGTGCCATATTTTAACCTTGAAAAAGATTTCGCCTTCACCAGATATTTTGTAGGAATAGGCGATCAGGATAATAATAATTTCAGCCAAAGCATAAGCTATCCAACTACCGAATTTAACGGTGTTAAATATGTAACCTGGATCCAAAATGGTATTCCGGAAGAAGGAATCAGGGACTTTGAAATCCACATGGCCCGCGATACAACAGGCCAGATATGGGTGTTCTACTTCAAGACAGATCTACAGACTTTGGAATTTGACACATTACTGGAAGCAAGAGAACTGGAATATTTTGCTAACGAATATGTTCACTTTGCTTTAATGAGTGGATCTTACGATAGCGATGATATAGACAGTGCTTCCAATTCATATACAAGAAATGAAGGTGGTGTTGATATCAATGAGAAAATCACAGCTTTCGACGAGACGCTAGATTATATACCGCATTTTCAGGGTAACTTATGCAAAGTTAAACGCTGGGAAGGTGCAACTGAAGATGATAACAACATAATGTACTTCAGTAAAAGAGTTGGTCTGCTAAGGATCGATCGCAATGGAGAAACCGGCAGCGATGCTCCCGGCTGGGAGGCTTCCCACTATGGCGGCCTGTTTGACTCTACTGACTCAAAGGATATGACTGAAGTTGACTACCTCAAAGCAACAATAGGCAATACCAGATCATACTATGGTAGTAATGAACTGGCAGATAAAGACATTACTCAGACATTTAGCAGCGTAACGGTTGGTGGATTATCAGCATTCAGAATGATCGCATCAGAAGAAGATAATTCTGTTAATCTTTACGATATTCAGATCGTGAAAGATAATCTTGGAGTTATCTGGGTTCTTAGATATAAGAAAAATGGCAGCAGCGTATTTTACGTTGGCAGCGGCAGTCAGGCATATCTTGAAGCTAAACCATTAAGTTATTTTGCAGATAAAGATATGTACTTTAAGCTGCTTTGTAATGATTATGACAGCAGTCTGCCGTATGATGAAGAAAATGAAGATACGAACGTTAATAAGATTGCTTATACTAACAGCGACTCTGACTCTATTACAGAAGCTATAGTTGATTTTAATGCAACGCTGCCAGGGATACCATACTACAATGATGACCTCGTTTTAGTAGAATACGATAACCTGACAGACCCTAACGATAGTATCAGATGGAAGTACTACCATAAAGATGATGGTCTTGTCCGTGAGATCAGATCAGAAACCAATGACGTTAACGATCTGGAAAACATAGACACATACAGACTGGCATGGTCAAGTAAATCAAAGCCTACTTTCAATAGCGAAAGTAGTGATTTCTCCGATGTTAGGTTTGTATATGCTCAGCCGGGTGATATCAGATTGATGGTTGGTCAGGGTAGATACGAAGACCTGAGCTATCTTGTGAAATACCGTCTGGCGAGCAAACTAGGTGTTCAATGCCTGGAACTCTACTCCGACTTAACTAAAATTGAAGATATCAATCTGGAAGAATCGCTTTTTGTTGCACGAGATACAGAAGATGACTCTTTGTGGATATTGGCAGACTACGTAAATGATCAGGCAGTATTTGAAACTGATTATATTGACCAGGCAGTACCGTTTGAACGCTGGCCGGACATTCGCTGGCAGATGTGTGCTAATGATGATATTGCAGTTGGCGACTCATTCACCAATGGCGATATAACTAAAAAATTCATTGCAGATGAGCTTGAAATATCGCAAAGGGCAGATCTGGACGAAACAGTATTTCTGCTTAAACAGACTTATGACCCTACTGGCGATGTTGACAACTACACATACTTAGCACAAACAGAAGGTGTTGTATTGTCATTGTACGACAGCTTTATGGACCCAAATGAGCCAGATCCAAACTATGACGACCCAGACATGATCGAGTACAGAACTGCTGACGGTTTCTACCAGGCAGAAGAAACCAGTATTGACGATCTTGTAATAAGGCTGGCAGCTTCAAGAGACAGGACGCCCGGCAGAATATCTGACAGTCTGGTAATGAAAGGTGAGTTTGATCTGACTGCTGAAGAGTTTGTCGGTATGCCACTGACAATTGCTGTTGGTAACTGGTCAACAACAATTGACACAACCAGCACCGCATTCAAGAAGCTAAGCAACACTTTATATAGATATAAGGCTATAGTTGATGGACGGAGTATTGTTTATCTGGCATTGGATCTTAAGCATGATATCTTTCTATTCAAGGCCGCACGGATCGACCTTTCCGGGCTTAAACAGCCTATTGCTGTGACCATGGTCGCTGGTGGTGAGATATATCAAAATAACGCTGAACTGTTAGGGAAAATGCCGGTGTACTTCAATAAAGGCACTTATGATACTCTGGAAGCATACCGCTATGTACGAAGATGGAATGAATCCAGGATCAATGACAAACTGGTGATCGTGGGTGGTATTACGGCAAGCAGTAATATTGACCTGACAGATGTTGGAAGTGTAACTGTTACCTGGGGAACAACCAGCGACGATATTGCTTCTAAATACATGGTTAGAGCTGGTAATAGAAATCGCTATTATTATAAAGACCCAAGCGGCACATTCAGACTGCTATTGATCGACTGGGATGCATGTGCCTTTAAGGTGTATATGGTAAAGAATTCACTTACAGCACCATCATCTGACCTAACGATCACAGTGACAGATAGCGATGATAATACAATCTATTCGGAAACAACTGTAGTAGAATAATATTTCCCGGAATACTAAATAAAATACGGTTCCGGGAAATTCGGAGCTGATCATAATAATAATACGAAAGGTTTTTTATGATTTATATATCAACAAAATCTAAATCAGCTAAAACAAAGATTGCTTTGTCCTTAATATCACTAATAGTTGCAGCTATGCCGTTGATCGGTTATGGTGCTGCAAAAAACAATGACAATCTCAGAGTCCCCCTTCTGCAAAATCTTATCGAAAGCAAGAAGCAGATATTGGGTAAAGATGATACCAAAGTTTTAAAGCTCACTCTGGAAGAGTGTATCAAAAGTGCATTAGCTAATAACTACGATATCCAGATAGCTGCATTTGAGCCAGCTATCTCTATGGATGATCTTACTATTGCTGAATCATATTTCGACGCTACCCTTGTGGGCTCTGTACAATATGATTCGCTTGACCAGAATAATACAGATGCTACTTATACCAATAAGTACCTTGATAATAACGGTAACGTCACAAGTCAACGGATAATTGAGGATGGATACGATCGTTACCATAATTACAGTTATTCGATCGGTCTTAGAAAAGCGTTAAGCACAGGTACAGAATTTCAGATAACTCAATCATCAAGTAAGATCAATGACCTGATTCCAAACGACTACGATCTATTCTATGACCCGTTTGTTCAGTATAGTCTGGACATCACGGTCAAACAGCCATTATTACGTAATTTTGGTGTTGAAGTGAATAGAGCATCGATTCGAGCCCAACGCAGCATGGTAGGTATAGCCAAACAGCAATTCCAGCTACAGGTTATAAGCACGATGTTAGACGTTGAACATAACTACTGGCTGCTGTTTTTCTATCGTCAGCATGTAAAGATACGCCAACAGCTGTTAGAGAGAGCTGAAGTAACATTAGAACGTGTTTTGGCACGTAATGACTATGATGGAAAAAGCAGTTCAATTGCCCGTAGCAAAAGTGTTATCGAAGAAGCCAGAGCTGATATGCTAGATGCAAAAAATATGGCACTAAGGCAGCAGGAAACCTTGCTGGATAGTATCAACAATCCTGCATGGCCAATCAGAAGTAATTGTGAAATAATTACAATGGATAATCCGCAGCGTAAAAAATACGATATATCATTTGACCAAGCTGTTGAAACCGCTCTTGAATATCGTCCTGAACTTATCGCTCAAAAATATGGTGTTGATATTGCAGACTTGAGAGTTATGATCGCAAAGAACCAGGTGCTGCCAAATCTGGACTTGTTCGTTACCCATACAATATATGGTGCTGGTACTAATTACGATATGGCTTTTGACAAACAGCTGGAAAATGATGTTTACAGCTGGTCATTTGGTTTGAGTATGGAATACCCAATAGCAAACAGAGCGGCAAAAGCAACTTTAAGCCAGGTTGGCAAAAAGAGAGAACAGGAAGAGCTGACCCTAAAGTCAATGCAGGAACAGATACTTTACGATGTCTGCGTATCATTGCATGACCTGCACAATAAGTACAGTGAAACAACTGCCAGACTTGACGCTGTTAATGCGGCAAGAAATGAACTGCTGAACTATCTAGCAATTCAGGATACAGACAGAAAAGACAGTAATAGTCCTGAATTTTTGAACTTGAAACTTAATGCTGACGACCGTTTAAGTCGTAATCAGATAGCGGCCGTTCAGGCAATGATCGAATATGATATGGCAATTATGAATATCCATAGAGCTCAGGGCTGTCTGGAAAAATATAATAACGTTAATATCAAGATTGACGACTAATTTTTTAGATCAGTACTGCAAAAAGGTATTTTATGGCAACAGAGACATTAAAATGGGATGGCAGCATTGACGGCAAGATCAAAATGATCGACCAGACATTACTGCCCAACCAGTTCACAATAATAACTATTAGTGATATAGAGGCAATGTGGGAAGCGATTAAAGTATTGCGTGTCAGAGGAGCGCCAGCAATTGGCATAGCTGCTGCTTATGGTGTGATCCTTGGCATCCAGCCATATTTATCTGAATTTGACACTGTAGCAGTAAAAGAGCAGGCTATTAAGGCTGCCGATTACCTGGCGACAAGTCGCCCTACAGCGGTGAATTTGTTCTGGGCATTAGATCGTATGAAGAAAATATGCCTGGGTAGTAATGCAACTCAACCAGCTGACTTATGCCAAGAGCTACTTAATGAAGCTCATGCGATTCGGGAAGAGGATGCACGTATGTGTCGTGCTATCGGCCAGAATGGTAAAGATCTCATACCGGACGGCGGTGGAATATTAACACACTGTAATGCCGGCGGACTAGCAACTGCTGATTACGGCACTGCTCTGGCAGTCATATTTGCTGCCCATG
This sequence comes from Sedimentisphaerales bacterium, assembly GCA_963667715.1. Classification (GTDB taxonomy): domain Bacteria; phylum Planctomycetota; class Phycisphaerae; order Sedimentisphaerales; family SM23-30; genus JAFGDI01. Next base: position 2,515,039 of record OY763926.1, read on the forward strand.
AATCAGGTAAGAAATTTAAGGTATTTGCTGATGAAACCCGCCCTTTATTACAGGGAGCCAGGCTTACTGCCTGGGAACTTATGCAGGCAGGGGTAGATGTAACATTAAATTGTGATAATATGGCGGGTTGGCTAATGAAGCAGAACATGATCGACCTGGTCGTTGTTGGGGCTGATAGAATAGCCGCTAATGGTGATGCTGCTAATAAAATTGGCACTTATTCACTGGCAGTTTTGGCAAATTATCACAAAATACCTTTTTATGTAGCCGCCCCCTACAGCACATTTGACATAAGCTTACCAAACGGCGAAGGTATCCCAATAGAACAGCGAGATCCTACAGAAGTGACAGATTTTGTTCCGGGCCGTCCAACTGCACCGAAAGGTGTTAAAGTGTATAATCCGGCTTTCGACGTTGCACCAGCAGAACTAATAACAGGTATTATTACTGAAGTTGGGATATTTAAGCCGGAAGAGATAAAAAAACATGAAAAATTCAGCTCTAAATAATCATTTTTATTGATTTTTAGGCGTCATTGGCAACATTTTTTGCATTTTAGAGCTGACAAGCACGATATATTATGATATATTCCCAGATGAATAACTTGGGCTCCGGTTCAGGGTATCCTATTAGTTCTCAGCCGAAAGGCTGTCGCAATTGTTATGAGCTTACAATCATAACATCGCGGTGAATAATAAAGCCGAGTCCTCCACTCGGCTTTATTATTTTTAAATCATATAACAGCCGAATAGAAGGTCCTTACTGTAATTATTCTTGTGAAACGGCGGTGGCAGTATTGTCCTGAGTATTGAACTTACGGCTGTGCAAATAATGGATAAACCCGCTAAAAAGGTAAAGCTGTGCAACAATAGCCATAGTAAACTGAGGTTTCCAAAACAGTAACAGCAGCACAATAACCAGCATAGCCAAATGTTCAAATGGCCTACGTCCTTTCACATAACGACTTACGACATGTGAATACTCAACTTTACTCACCATAAGCAATGAAACCAGGATTGTGAAAACAGGTAAAAGGAATACTATCGCCTTAGATAGAAAACTGATAAAGCCTGGTGAAATATCACCATTTTGTAATTCAGGAAGAAAGTCACTATACAATAGAACAAGCGAGCCAACAACACCTGCAGCACCAGGGGTTGGCATACCTTCAAACTGCATATGTGAGTCTTCCTCGGTACTACTTTCGACATTGAATTTAGCAAGTCTGAGCATAGCACAAGCCACATAAATAGCGGCAACAGTCCAGAGAAACTTACCAGACCAACCGCCAAATACTGGACCTACCACACCAATAGCGTCTCGCCAAGAACTTTCTATGACAGTAAGCATCAAAAAGGCTGGTGCTACACCAAAAGTAATAACATCAGACATAGAATCGAGCTGGCCGCCAAAATCACTCATGCTGCCGACTTTTCTAGCGATAAAGCCGTCAAGTCCATCACAGATCATACCAAAGCCGATGAACCACGCTGCAGCAGTAAAATAAGAAACCTGGGGGTTTTGAAGCCATAGGCCTGTCGTGTCATTCATTCCACGCATCGCAAAGTTTATGGAAGCAAAGCCACACAAACCATTACAAAGTGTTATAAGTGACGGTAAAATAGCAATATTATCCAGGAGCTTTTGCCTGGTTTTTGTTCTGAGTTCTTTCATATTAAGTATTTATAATGAAAAAGTGCATAATTTGCAAGAAATATCGGGTTTAAGGCCACATCGTTAGATATTTAGTAGGATACTCCATATAATATATGAATTTCAATAGTCTTAATTAGTATGATTTCTGACAGTTATTTTTTGTAACTAGAGGGCCAATTAAGTATAATAGGATTTCAAATTCAACCAGAATCTTACCTGGCTTTCAATATTGGAGAAAAGTATGTTTACCAGACGAAATTATGCTATCAATGTAATCAGAAAATGGATATTCATCTCTTGTCTCGTGTTTTACTTTTTTCACTCTACTACCATTTTTGCGGCAATTTCAGTGAGCGGCCTAACTTCACAGGAAGTATACGCTGATAGTGTGTCATTTACTATTAATTCTGAAGCTGGATATAGCTACTCTGCCAGCATTAATGATACCCCAGTGGATATTGACAGTCAGATCACTATAAGCGAACCAGAATACTACGAACTGACGATCCTAAGAACTGAGCTGGCAACAAATATTGAGGACAGCTTACTGATACAATTTATTGTTCGCAGTAGTGAACGACTGGACACTGAATGGGGACTACCAAAATTCACACCACTCCCAATGATTGATTCTGCTAGTGATGAATTTACTGGTTCTGAAATTAAAATAGTAACACCGGCAACTTTTCCTGCCGGACTGGAAATACCGGTTATCGCTTGGGTTTCCAATAGTACAACTGGAGAAAGAACAGGAGTTAACGGCACTATAACTTCAGCCGAATATGCCAGCTTCCCCATACCACTGCTTAGGGGCGTAGGTTCAGTTTTTCTGCCGGGAGCAATAGGCAATCAAACAATACACTATAATGGTACCGTTAAGACAGAATCTGTTAATAAAGATATACATATCGAACCATCAACTAGCTGGCAGGAGGTGTCCGGGAGTATAGCTTCTGACACTATATGGTCAGCTAATTCAAGGGTTAAAATTACCGACACTCTTACAATAGAACCTGACATAACTCTTACTATAGGTCCGGGCAGTGTAATTATTGTGGCACCTGAGGTATCGATTAATGTTGAAGGACATATAGTCACCAATGGTTCAGACATAGCCCCTATCGTATTCACAGCTGAAAATAGAAATGAGCCTTGGGGTGGATTCATGTTTGAATCTTCCAGTTGCAGCGGCAATATGAACGGCACCATTTTCACAGCCAGTGGAGCTGATCAAGACTGGTTTAATACATATAAAAGTGGCGACTTTACCCATAAGAAGCAGCAATGTCTATTCTATCTTAGCAATGGCAGTAATCTATACCTGACAAAATGCTATATGGTAGACAACTATGGCCAACTCGGTCACGGCCAAAGTTCGTATCTCAGCATGACAGATTGTTTAGTTCAAAAATTCATAACCTGTGGTCAGTATAATGCCGGTGGTGTTTCATTTGATAATTGTGCTTTGATCGAATTCCCTGGTGATAGAGAAAAGTTTGCAGATGCTGATAACGATGTAATATACCTCAACGGCGGTCCACACACATTTACTGACTGTCTAATGGGGTGGACACTGGATGATGGCATTGATGCTGGTGAAGGAGAAACGGGAGAAGTTATCATCAATAACTGTTGGTTTGAATCCTGTATTCATGAGGCTACAGCCTGGTCATGCGGATCTGGTCAATATCGATACGCCACAATGAACAATACTGTTGTAACCAACTGTGGTCAAGCGATAGAATGCGGTTACAACTCTCCGTTTATTACTGCAAGAAATGTTTTCTGTACAGCAAATGTTGTTGGAGCCAGATTTGGCGATAATTATGAGAGAGCATACTCTGGCGGGCTCTCTGTTGCTGACTCTCTGCTGCTATTCAATCATAGAGATATATGGTCCAGATGCTGGAATGACTGGCAGGAACATGTATCACGAACTGATATTGAGAATAACTATATAAGCAAAGTCGATAACAGTTACCCCAACAATACCCTTTGGGCACCGGCCAATAACCCAGCCCAACTAGATAAACTTCGCAGTTTTATGAGTACTGCTGCCGGTAATGTTGGTGTAGGGATAGCTGTTAATAATTCGGTATTACCTCTATTGGAAGATAAAACAGAGTACAACATCCCAGTAAGATTAAGTACATTTACTGACAGTAACGTCTCTGTAGATTATACAGTTAATAGCAATAACGACATAATAACCAGTAGCACACTTTTATATATCCCAGGTGAAAGCGTAAAATATGTTAGTTTTTCCGTTGGGGATACAAGTAGCATTAGAAATATCCGCATCTCTCTAAGTAACCCGGTTAACGCAGAACTTGCAAACTATCAATTGATTTACGAAAAGCCGTATGAACTATCAGAAAACCTCGTAAGTGAAGGTGATATACTTGAATACTTCAAAGGTAGCACCGCCCCACCATCAAACTGGAACGAGACAGACCTAACAGATAGCTGGCTCACCGGACCAGCTCCTATAGGCTATGACACAGATAGCAACAATGGCAATCAGGCATGTATTGCAACCTATCTGGATGATATGAAGGGAAGCTACTACAGCGTTTATACGCGTTGTCCATTCTGGCTCGATGATCCTGAAAGAGTAAAGACTCTGACGCTTACAGTACGCTGGGACGATGGCTATATAGCCTATATAAATGGTGTAGAAGTTAGTAGCCATTACCCGCCAAGTACAGTTGCGTATAATCAGCCGGCAGGGACAAATAACCATGAAACGCACTGTTATACCATACCAGATGAAATAGATCTTACTCCATATACCGGGCTACTAGAACCGGGGTTAAATGTACTGGCAATACAGGTGCATAATACTACTAAAGACAGTAGTGATATGTTCCTTAGCCCCGAACTATACTGCACAATTATACCAATAGCGGGCGATTCTGAGCCTGATGGCGATATTGACGTTGCGGACCTATCAGCAATCACTGGCACCTGGCTAAGCATGGATGGTGATTCAAGATATGATAAGATATTTGACATATCTAAAGATAAGGACGGAATTATAAATATGCTTGATATTGAAATATTTGCTCAAAACTGGTTAGCTGGTATTGAAATAATTCCAGAATAAAATCAAAAGCTCACTTGAAAAATGATATACATGGATATAATAATATTATATAATTTTGAATGTTGTAACTAATAATAATATAAATTACTGAAAGTGAACAAGATATGAGTATAATTGAAAAAGATTTGGTAATAGTAGGAGCTGGGCCAGCTGGTTTGGCCTCTGCTCTATACGGTGCAAGAAACCGTTATTCCACTGTGGCACTGGATAAGTTTGCTCCTGGTGGCCAGATCAACCTTACAGATAAAATTGAAAATTACCCAGGTATCGATAGCATTAGCGGATCTGATATGGCTATGAACCTGTACCAGCAGGCTCAGAAGTTTGGTGCCGAAATTGCTATGGGAGTTGAAGTTACAGCAATCAAAAAGCTAGATAATAGTAAAATTGAAATAACAACAACTAATGACACCTATCATGCCAAAGTAGTTATCCTTACCCCAGGCAGCAGTTATCGTAATTTGGGCGTTCCAGGTGAAGACACCTTCCGCAATGCCGGAAGCGGCGTGAGCTATTGCGGTCCTTGTGACGGGCCATTCTTTGAAGGCAAAGATGTTATAGCAGTTGGCGGCGGAAATGTTGCAGTAGAAGACGCTATCCACCTTGCGAAATACTGCAAAAAGGTTACACTGATCCATAGAAGAGATGAGTTCAGAGCTGAACCTATCCTTGTAGAAGAATTGCTGGAAGAAGCTAAAAAAGGTACTATTCACATCAAATATGATACCGTAGTTAATAGTATTAATGGTACAGATAAGGTCAATTCTGCAACTTTAGAGAATGTTAAAACTGGAGAAACTGAAGACTATCCATGTGACGGTGTCTTCATTTTTGTGGGCACAATACCAAACACTCAGTTCCTGAAAGGTGTTGTAGACCTGGACGAGAGCGGCTTTATTAAATGCGATAGCAATTTAGCTACTTCAATGCCAGGTGTTTATGTTGCTGGCGACTGTCGTACTGGAGCCACAATGCAGCTGGCAACAGCTATTGGTGATGGTGTTGCGGCGACAATATATATGAAGCAATATTTACAGCAAAATGCCAATCAATGGTAATCATTGTAATATGTAAATCTAAATATCATACATATTTAACAAACTTAACATAAAGCCGCTGTAATATAACAGTGGCTTTTTTTATCAAATTAGAGAAATATGACCACCCTAAGTTCATTTGAACCAGTAGAAGACAGTAATTGCAAAATACTAGTGCTTGGAACAATGCCAGGCGAGGAATCACTACGCCGTCAGGAATATTACGGTTATAAACACAACGCATTTTGGTCCATAATGGGAAAGTATCTGGGGTTTAATATTGAGCTACCGTATGAACAAAGATGTGCAGAAATCCGTAAAGCAGGAATAGGCTTGTGGGACACACTGGCAAAGTGTGAACGTAAAGGTAGTTTGGACACGAATATTAAGAACGTTCAGGCAAATGACATAAAAGATTTTATTGATGGTCATTTTCAACTTAAATGCATATTATTTAATGGAGGAAATGCAGAATTATACTTTAAAAAGTATATACTTAAAAGCACCAACGACAGCTTAAAAGATATAGAACTCCTGAAAATGCCGTCAACTTCTCCTACCAATGCCAGAATGAACTTTGATAGCAAATATAAGGTTTGGGCAAAAGCGTTAAGTGCTATTTTAATATAAAATCATTTACAGCCGTAAATTAGGTTGAATTATAAAAAAAACGTGTTAAAATGGATAATTTGAAATAGATTATAAGTTATAATATACATAGAAAGGCTTATTAATGTCTGAACAAGCAGCACAAAAAGTACTATTTGAAACTACTAAAGGTAATTTCACATTAGAACTTAACCCAGAAAAAGCTCCAGTATCATGTGAAAACTTCTTAAGTTATGTTAAAGAAGGGTTTTACGATGGAGTTATATTTCATAGGGTTATACCTGGTTTTGTTGTTCAAGGCGGTGGTTTTACTGCTGACATGAATCAGAAAAAGACAAAAAGCCCTATTGTAAACGAAGCTAAAAACGGCTTGAGCAATACTCGTGGTACGATTAGCTATGCACGTACTTCAGACCCTAACAGTGCTACATCCCAGTTTTTTATCAATGTGGTAGACAACAGCGGTAAGCTGGACCCCGAGATGTACGATCCAAACGGATACGCTGTTTTTGGTGAGGTTACTGATGGTATGGACGTGGTTGATGCAATTGTTGCAGTACCAACCACCACAGTCGGCCCTTACGGCGATGTTCCAGAAGAACCAATTGAGATCACAAAAGCATCTGTAATTGACTAACGAGCAAGTAATATATTAATGTTGATAAAGAGAGCGTCCGATATAGATAATATGAAAAAAGGCATGAACAATAAGGCATTTACCGTCATTGAATTGATGGTAGTACTATTGATGCTTACACTGCTAACAGGTGTGATCTACCCGGTCATGCTGCAAGGTCAGGTAACATCAAAAAGGACATTATGCCAGTTCAACCTTAAAAATTTCTCCATGGCCACTGAAATATACTGTTCTGACAATAGTGGATACCTACCTGCTCCAACCCAAGAGCAAAATAGTCCATTCTGGACGACAAATCAGTGGCGTAAAGTAATTGGGCCGTATATATCAGGTGATGATGTATTTACCTGCCCATCCATTATAGATATCACATCTACTGATGAAATAGGAAGTTATGTCTATTCGATGAGCTTCTATCATAGCCCGGAACAGATCAATACCATTAAAGATCAGAATCAGACTATTACTCCGGAGAAAAATCTGGAGGTCAAAGCTCAAAAGATGGATGCTGTTGCCAAACCTGACGCAAAGGTTATTTATGGCGAATGGAACAGCAACCACGCTATGATCGATGATGAAAATGGATGGTGGAACTGGTCCGGTCAAAGGAATTTTGTCTTTTCTGACGGTCATACAGCCTTTCTGAAGGCGGCAGATATCAATTCTGCTAATGATACCCTACCAGATGCCAATGTTACAATTGACGGCATCAAGGGTTCTGACTATAATTAATCCATGAATAATAAGTTTGTAAGAGCATTGTTTCCGGGTTCATTTGATCCGATAACTAATGGCCACATAGACGTAATACACCGTTCTGCGAAAATGTTTGATGAGATCATTATCGGTGTTGGTGATAGTGCACAAAAAGATTATATGTTCACTGGCCAGGAGCGATTAGATATGATCAATGAGATCACATGTAATATGCCGGAGGTCAAAGCTGAAAGGTTTACCGGTTTGACGGTTGATTTCGCTAATGACATTGACGCACAGGTTATTGTTCGCGGCCTACGTGACATATCAGATGTACAGTATGAATTCCAGCTTGCACTCACTAATAGAGCACTTACTGGCATTGAAACTGTTTTTATCATGACAAGCGAAACTAAAGGGTTCATAAGTTCAACACTTATCCGTGAGGTTGCAAAACACCACGGCGATGTATCAGCTATGGTACCAGAATGTGTCGCAAATATGATCAATAAGAAATTGGGAATATAATATTATAATACAGTTGTTAAGGTATTATTCGGGATGAAAAGATATAAAACTGCTATGATCGGAGCCGCACCGGTCTTTACTGAGCTACTTGACTATCTTGCCGCTAGTGAGAGGTTTGACCTATGCGCAGTATTCGATAAGAACAAGATCAAATGCTCTGAGATGGCTGAAAAGTATGACATAACAGGGTATGATGACTCTCGTCAACTCATACTGTCAGAAAAGCCAGAGATAATCATTATGACGACCCCAAACTATCAGGCTGGTGAACTAATCCAGACGGCAGTTGGACTTGGCTGTCATATCTTTAAGAAAGGGCCAGTAGCGAGAGAATTCTCGGAAGCTCAAAGCTGGATATTTGCTACCCAAAAACACAACTGTGCTTTTGGCATTAACTGTATGACTCGTAATAATCCAATATACGACAGAGTTGTCAAAATATTGGAAAGCCAGCAGATCGGAACACTATACTTTAGCAGCATCAGCAACTTTTTCCAGTATGAAGGAGTGCTGGACTGGAGAGGTGAGCCGAAGATGTCGGGCGGAGGTGTTTTGTTAGAAGGCAATTTTGATAATATCGACCTGCTAACCCGTATTAACGGTATGCCTGAAAGAATATACGCTACAAAGACAGACCTTTGTAAAAAGACATCACTGCCACCATATCTTACAGAAGATACGGCCCTGGTAACAATGGAATATAAAAATAAATCTATTGCCAATTTATCATGCGGCTGGATGGCCGGTACAAATAAACTTAATATGTCATTTTACGGCACCGAAGGCAGTGTGCACTGCGATAATGAAACTCTTAAAGTTTATGACCGTAATAATAACATAATAGAAGAACAGACTTTTGTAAGTGACGAGCAGAGAGTACTGATTACTCAACTAGAACATTTTGCCGATCACCTGGACAACCGTGCTCTTGATCTGGCATGCGATGCAAGCAGCTTTGTTAATTCGCTCGCAACGATCAACACAGCATATCTATCATCAGCTACACTTACGCCGGAAGAGCCTTCTATGCTGATAGACCATATGTAATTTCCCGCAAAATTAGAAATAAAAGAGAGATAGAGAAGAAAAGAAATGGAAGTATCAGATACAATTGCCGCACAGTATTTTCACGGTAAAGAAAGTTTTAACTGCTGTCAGGCTGTGTTAAAAGCGTATTCAGCCCAAACCAATATGACAGATAATTATATTGAAGATAACTTCAGAAAACATGGAGGCGGTCGTGCACCTGAGGGTATGTGCGGAGCCTTGTATGCTTCTGTCGTACTGCTGGAAGATCAGCCGGAAACACTAGAATCAGTAGTTAATGAATTTACTAAAAATTCAGGAGCTTTGGATTGCAGGACAATCCGTAAATCAGGTAAATTACCATGCCGTGACTGTGTAGAACTGGTAGGAAAACTACTCTCAGACAAACAGTTAACCAATAAAATTTGAGAAGGATAATAATATGTACTCAGTTGTAATAGGTTCACAGGGAATGCTGGGCAAAGAGCTGGTAGCAATTCTGGAAGCTCGCGGGCTGGAATCTGTATATGCAGATATTGCCCCGGGAGACGGTCAGGTTAAACTGGACATAACAGACAGAAGTGCTGTGTCTGAGCTTATCAGCAAATATAAACCTGAAGTAATATTCAACTGCTCTGCATATACAAACGTTGACCAGGCGGAAGAACAGGAAGAAATTGCCGCAGCAATAAATGGCTATGGAGTCGAGAATATCGCTTTAGCTGCTAAAGACAATAACGCCCTGCTTGTACATATCAGTACTGATTACGTTTTTCCAGGTGACAATGATAAGCCATACCTACCTGGCGATCCAACGGCCCCACAAGGCTCCTATGGCAGAACTAAACTGTTAGGTGAGCAGCTAATCGAAAAAACCGGCAGTAACTGGCAAATAATCAGAACAGCCTGGCTCTACGGTCCACAAGGCAAAAATTTCGTAGAGACTATTGTGTCATTAGCAAAGACAAGAGACAGCTTAAAGGTTGTAAACGATCAGACAGGATGTCCAACCTGGGCACCAGATCTGGCAAAGTGTATGGCTGATATGGCAAAGTATGGTAAGACAGGGAAATACCACTTCTGTAATGGGCCGCAATGTACATGGTACGATCTTGCCAAGGAAGCTGTAGCAAGAGCAGGAATTAATTGCAACATAGAACCGTGTAGTTCTGATGAGTTTCCACGACCAGCTAAAAGACCGGCATGGTCTGTGCTTGACAGCTCCGAAACCTATAATGCTATCGGCTGGCAGCCAAGAAACTGGCAGGAAACAGTCGCAGATTACGTTAAGACTCTTAACACATAAGCAAGAGTGAATTGGTTAGCCGGTTATCACCTTATCTTTTGATTCGGATTTTTCATTTGCTACATTGATGTCAACAGGTATAGTCAGGACAAATTTTGATCCTTTACCTTCCTGGCTATATGCAATGACCTCTCCGTGCATAAGGCGAGCCAGTTTACGAGTTATACTCAGCCCTAAGCCACTACCTTCTAATGCGGCGTTACCTGCTCTGGATGACTGGACAAATGGTTCGAATACACTCATTAACTGTTCCTGAGATATTCCCATACCGGTATCGATAACAGCAAATGATATTAACTCTTCGTGTTTTTCATCCTGATGGCTAGTTACTTCTACGTATATGCCGCCTTCTTTGGTGAATTTTACGGAGTTAGCTACCAGATTAATAAGACATTGCTTCAAATGCTGCATATCAGTATTCAATATACCGGGAATATTCCCAATCTTTTTGATCTCAAACTCTAATCCTTTATCCTGCACCTGATGTGATATGATCATTTCAACATTGTTCAAAATATCATTCAATGCAAACTGCTCAGGATTTATACTTATTTTACCAGACTCTATCTTAGATAAGTCTAGTATATCATTTATAACACCAAGCAAATGCTTACCGCTAACACGAATCTGATCTACATAATTGCATGCATCTTCAGGGAGATCTTCCATATGCAGAACATTGGCAAATCCAATAATAGCATTCAGTGGTGTTCGGATCTCATGGCTCATGCAAGTTAAGAATTCACTCTTAATATGATTAGCAATTTCAGCTTCTTTAGCCTTATAATTGGCCTCATTCAGCTGACGCTGCAATTTAAAGATCATCTCATCAGCATTATTCAATGCATCAACAGCAAGAGTTCTTGATTTTTCGAGATCTTCGCGAGATTTTATCTCCTGGCTGGTATCACGAACAACAGCCTGGTAGAACATTTTGCCATTTAATGAAAACTTCGTGAGTGAGATCAATGCAGGGAATGTCTGGCCTGTGTTTCTTAAGCAGTTCCACTCAAATACACAAACACTTCTCTCTTTAACCGCATCAAACATTTCACGCACAGCTTCAGAACTGATAAGCCTGCCACCCTGATCAGAACTGGAAATATCCCTGAAGCGTTTTGTCTTTATCTCCTCATTATTTTCAGAGCCAAATATTTCAAGCGAACGATTATTACAGTCAATTACCACTCTCTCTTCATCAAATATAAGGATCGCATCACCTGAATATTTATACACTGAGTAATACTTGATCCGTTCATTTTCCAGCTCTATCTCAGTATCTTTCGTCGAAGTGATATCTTGAACTATACCATACTTACCAACAATATTACCAGTAATATCATATTCATTACTGGAATTTATCATTATATATCGTTCCTGACCTTCAGATACAATTTTGAACTCATCTCTGGTGACTTCAAGCTGCTCTTCCATAGCTCTGGCAATACTTTCTTCCAACATTTCCTTGTCTTCAGAAGAAATATTAAGCATCATATCATCGAAGCCTACTTTATCGCTGAAATATGGAAGTCCAAGCACTTCAGCCGCTTCAGGGCTGACAGTGTATTTATTGGTTCTGCCGTCATAGCTCCAATAACCTACCTTTGCAACAGTCCAGGCTTGCTGACGATGCTGACGGGCATGTACGTCCTCTGTAACATTCTTTAATACGCTCCTTAGAGTTAAAGGAAGCCCTTCAACACTTCTGACGCAGGTAGTACAATCTTCAATCCAGATAATAGAACCATCCCGAGCGATCAGGCGATAAGGGTTATGCACCCATTTATCCTGGGTTGTATGATACATATATCCTTTATTTTCATCCTGAAGCAAGTGCAGGTCATCAGGATGGATAAATGAATCAAAATTCTTATCGCCTGATATAATGGAATTTACATTATAGCCTAATACATTAATAATATTGCCTGATACATATGATACCGGATAAGAATCCTCATTTTCGACATCTCTTACAATTGCCAGCATATCACTGGAAGCAATGATTTTACTTATATTATTAAGGCTGTCTTGTGCCTGATACCTTTCGCTTATATCGTAAAAGCTTAATACAAAACCTTCATATTCACCTTCAGTATTTTTTATAGCAGATATATTAACCTGATACCATTTCTCTTGACTGTCAGAATATACATCGCCCTGCACTGTCTTGCCTGAATTTATTACATCGTTTAACGGAAAGTGCTGACAACTATTCCAAAAACTATCACATTGCGTATTATTATCAAGATTACGTGTGAAGCCTAACATATCCAATCCGGCTGGATTGACCCACTCTGTCTTGCCTTCAGAATCTAAAAAAACCAGGCCAACAGAGATGTTTTCGGTAATCATTTTAGATTTGAATGTGCAGTCTTTAATATCACCAATGATAATATTAAACTTTTCGCACATATTGGCGATTTCGTAACCTACAGTCATATCTGGGATAGGCTTGTAGTTATTAGTGAAAGTCATCTCCTGTAAATGGTCTGAAATGTGCTTTACAGACGCAACTGCATGTACCCGGCCATAATAATAGACAAAATAACAAACACCAATAAGAATAACAGTATTAATAAGTAGGCCGAATGCCAGTTTGCCGGAATTTATCAGATTACCACCCTGCCCATCCATATAGTTATAACCGATGAGCAACTGCTCAGCATCTTCATAGCTAAGGGAACTAGAGTAGTAGAAAACAACATTAATGATCATTACAGCCAATAATGTTGTAAATAGTAATATTTTACGTTTTCTCTGAGTGACCATAATATCTGCTTTTCCAGACAGTTAATGGAGCTTAACACTTCTAACCTGAATAATTGAACTGCCTTAACATAAATAACAATAACTTCTTACTCCATAACATGTTTATCGACAGGAGATAGGAGAGCATTAATATTATTCCAGACTGAATGGTTCAAAAAATACATAAAGAATATCAGCAACAGATAAGTCTCGATACTACAGTTAGTTGCATATGTAAAAAAAAATAATATTATATTAGTAAGCTTAAAAGATTTTCAACAACCACAAGCAGGTCCAATAAAACACAATGTAATAATAAAAAAAGCTGAAAGAGTAATGCTCCTTCAGCTTCTTTTAAGTTCAAATAGGAAAACTGCAAACTAACAGTTTTTGAGATATTCTACTATTGTCCGAACGATGAAACCTGTGCCGCCGGCGGCCATGGTATCGTTAGAAGTTTTAATATCTGAAACACCAGCTATGTCGATATGAGCCCAAGGAACATCTTCGCCAACAAATTCACGAAGGAATGCAGCAGCGGTTGCAGAACCGCCATCACGTCCGCCAATATTTCTCATATCAGCACATTCGCTCTTAAGCTGGTCACGATACGGCTTATCGCAAGGCAAATGCCACACCGGCTCGCCAGCTGCAGCGGAAGCTGTCTTAAGTGCGGTAACAATATCGTCATTATTAGCAAATAAACCGGCCTTGTGAGTGCCAAGAGCAATTATACAGGCACCGGTAAGAGTTGCCATGTCAACGATCGCCTTTGGCTTTAGATTTTTCACTGCATATGACAGGGCATCGCAAAGGATCATTCTACCTTCGGCGTCAGTATTTTGGATTTCAACTGTCTTGCCGCTATATGTCTTGATAATATCGCCAGGACGATAGCTATTGCCGTCAGGCATGTTTTCGGCTGCCGGAACAAGAGCTACGACGTTTTTAGCCAGTTTCAGACTGGCAACCGCCTGCATAATACCAAGAACATTACAACCGCCTGATTTATCGAATTTCATATCGTGCATACCGGCACCAGGCTTAATACACAATCCGCCACTGTCGAATGTAACGGCCTTACCAACAAGAACCAGATCAGGAGTTTTTGTAGCCTTTTTGCCGTTATACTCCAGCATGATAAGGCGGGGTTTACTAACAGAGCCCTGCCCAACAGCTAAAATACCACCCATGCCCTGCTTAACCAGCTCTTTGTCATCGAAGATCTTACACTTCATGCCAAACTTACGGGCCAGCTTCCTGGCTTCAGCTGCCAGAGTAACCGGGTTGATCTCGCCGCCACTTTTATTAGCAAGGGAGCGACTATAGTTCTGACCTTCCGCCTGCAGGATACCAACTTTAGCACCTTTACGCATTGCAGTAAGATCATTTTTATTCCAGGCGATAATAGATGCTTTTAGTATACCATCTTTGCCAGATGGGCTCGAAAGCTGTTCGGTATACTGATAACGGCCAAATACCAGACCTTCAGCAATTACCTGTGCTTTAGCTTCCGGGCAGGTGCCTTTTGGAACATCCATGCAGATAGCAACACTGGCAGCTTTGATATTATCAGCCTTACGTATCGCTGAGGCAGCAGCGGCACGAATAGTATCAAGCTCAAAATCATCTCGCTTGCCAAGTCCGGCAAGTAG
This sequence comes from Sedimentisphaerales bacterium, assembly GCA_963667715.1. Taxonomy (GTDB): domain Bacteria; phylum Planctomycetota; class Phycisphaerae; order Sedimentisphaerales; family SM23-30; genus JAFGDI01. The sequence continues at coordinate 2,530,043 of OY763926.1, forward strand.
TACCCTGCTGGCTGATTTTGCATCTGCATTATAGATCAGTACAGACTCTTTGGCTTTACCTGAAAAATCTTTCAGATCGTATACGCGTTTAATATTTCCGCCAGTTTTTTTATCCAGTGCCGAAAGGTCACGCGGCATGGTATCTGTTTCAAAGACACCAACTACCAGCAATTCATCTTTTATCGTATCAAGTTCCTTATATTGAACTGAAACATTTACTGTTTTCTGTTTAGCCATATTATAAATCTCCTGTAACTAAGCAATTATAGCTATATTATTATTTCATAATGGATAATACCCCAAGAGCCTCCATATTTCAAATATATCCTTATCATTTATCGAGAAAATAGTCTTATAACTTAACTTCCCGGCCATAAGAAAGATTATTTTGTCTTTTTACTTATTGTTTTGTGTAAGTTTACTAATTTCATGGTCCATTACGACCGAAAGATATTATGACAGGACGTTTGTAGAAAATTACTTAGAAAAAGCTAAGAGGATTAGAAAAATGAGCGAATATGACCAGATGACCGAACAAAACATTGATTCATCAGTCGCATCACCCATGGAGCCCCACAAGCTCATAAAGATATTTGAATCAGCAGAAGATCTGCCGACACTGCCTGAGGTGGCATTAAAGCTGCAGGAAGTTGTTGATGACCCTTACAGCGATGCCCGCGACGTGGCAAAGATAATTGAAGATGACCCGGCGATATCTACCAAGGTATTGAGAATGGTTAATTCAGTTTTCTATCGCCCTGCTCACGGAGAAGAGATCACCCAGCTCTCGCCAGCGATCGCAAGACTTGGTTTTATTACCATTACCAATATCGCTCTGAGTACCAGCGTATTCCAGGCGTTCAGCAAAACTCAGCTGCCGGTCTTTGACCGCCGTGAATTCTGGCGTCATTCGATCACAGTTGGTATCATCACCGCCACTCTTTACGATTTCTGTGCCAATCACATTGACCAGAGAGTGACAAGAGACATTGCTCACCTGGCTGGTATCGTGCACGACATGGGTAAGATCCTATTCGAGAAATACGCTAACAAGCAGTTCCATCAGGCGGTCAAGAGTGGTAAGCTCCTGGAACTTCCGCTTGATAAAGAAGAGGCCCGTTTCGTTGGCATGAGCCATAATGAAGCTGGTGCCTGGCTGGCTGATAAATGGCGTCTGGGTGAAGATCTCAAAGCGGTTATCGAATATCACCATGACCCGGCAAGCTGTACGGAAGAAAAACATCTGCCGCTTATCAAACTGGTTCATCTGGCTGACTATATCTGCCATAACCAGAAGATCGGCGACAGCGGTAACTACTGTGCAGTTTACGACAGCAGTATCCGTGAAGAATTTGGCCTGACTCCGGAAAAGATAGCCGAGATCATGGACATAGTAGAGATAGAAACATCAAACTCAGAAATATTACTGAGTCTGGCAGAATAAGAGCTCATTTCATAAGTAGAAAGTATAAAAGCACCGTGGTTTGACCATGGTGCTTTTTTTATGCGCAGATCTCTATTGAATTCTTTTTTAGACGGGATAAGCGCCCGGGTACGGGCTGGATTTTTACGCTGGATTGAGTAAGTATTACGCTAATCAGTATATACTTAACCTTCCCCGATTGCGTGGGACATAGAAAGTTATATTTCTTATTTCAATAAACCAGGTTGACCGCCATTGGAGAAGGTAATATATTTACAGCTGAGCCAATCCCCACTCAATCTGTCGAATAATCCAGACCGAAGGTCGGTTATCCTGTCTAAATAATATTCCTGCATCTCCAAAGAAGCCGCCCCCCTAATTACTAAATCCTAACTTCTAAATTCTAGATAGCTGCTATCGTATCGCTGCAGAGTTTTTTCTGGCCGGGATCGGTTAGTTTCTTCTGGGCACGCAGGAGCAGCTCTTTACCGCGTTCGGGTTTGGATAGATAGCGGGCATAGATAAGGCCGAGCATAAGTTCGATCTGCTCGATGAACGGGTAATTACCATACTTCTCGAGAAAGAGCTCATAGGCCCGGGCCGCCTGCGGATAGGCTCCGGTCTGCATGAGTTTATTTGAGATATCCAGCTGATGCTGACGCGGCATAAAGGCAGAATCATCAACCTCGAGCAGCTCAGTGTAGACCTCTGCGGCCATGGCAAGATTACCGCCATAGATACGATCGCAGATATTCTTACGCAGCTCTTCGACTCGAGCAGCCTTTTCCGGATCAACATCAGAGACCTTCACATCAACCTTCGAGGTATTACCGCCGAAAGGATCGTAACCGCCACTGGTAGCAGCCCGGAACTCCTGCCTGCGTTTCCAGCGATTGAGCATGGCCCAGAGATCGAACTGGCTGCGCGGGAGGAATTTATAATGCAGCAGGGTCAGAGTTACCACAATCCCGAAGATATAACCGGTAATATGGGCATCATAAGCAACTCCATCACCGGTAAGGAGCAGATTATCGACGATGATCAGCTTGAAGATGATAAAATACAGGGCCGACACTTCCAGCGTACCGATAAAGAAAAGCACATAGAGCACATTCACCCTGGTCATCGGGAACAGTACCATATAGGCCCCTGTTACCGCCGCCACAGCTCCTGAGGCGCCCAGCACCGGCCCGGAACTCAAGACCGCATGGCCCAGCCCGGCAAAGACACAGCCCGCCAGATAAAATATCGCATAGCCGCGATTGCCCAGCTTATCGTTTACATTATTCCCGAAGATATACAGAAACAGCATATTACCAATAATGTGCATCCAGCTGCCGTGCAGGAAGCCGTAAGTTATAAACTGGAACAGAAACGGCGCTTCGGGATGAAGCATAAAATGACGAAAGCCGCTGCCCTCGCTTGCATGATTACCGCCTTTTACCGCTACCATAAGGAACAGTAAAAAATTGATCATGATAATGCCATAATTCACCAGCGGCGGTTTGCTTAACCTGTTGTCAGTACCAATTGGCAATATAAACATAATTTATCTCAATGTGTAACCGTACACAGTATGTACATAAATAACACGGTTACAAAAAAAAGGAGCTAGAATATAGTAACCCGGAATCAGCAATAACCAACTCCTGACTTCTAAACTCTAACTCCTGTTAAAATTAAAGTAGACCGTAGTCCTTTAGAACTGTGGTAAGTTTAACTCTGGCAGCATCATCAAGAGGAATCATAGGCAGACGCAGCTCTTCAGAACACATACCCAGCATGGCCATAGCAGCCTTGATAGGTACAGGGTTGGTTGACAGACCCAGCAGAGCACTGCCAAGCTTATAGAGCTTATCATGCCACTTGCGAGCTTCGACGAAATCACCAGCGGCAATAGCATCGGTCATCTTGCGAACATCTACCGGAACAATATTAGCAACCACAGAGATAACACCCTGACCGCCAACAGAAGCAAGCGGTAGAGTCAGACTGTCATCACCAGAGAGAATTACAAGATCACAGCCGCTAACAGATATTGAAGAGGCCTGATCCATCTTGCCGGTAGCTTCTTTGATACCAACGATATTTTTATGCTGAGCGAGCCTGATAATGGTATCCGGCTCCATATTAACTACACAGCGACCAGGAATATTATAAAGGATGATCGGCAGGTCAACGGCATTAGCAATTGCCATGAAATGCTGATACATACCCTCCTGGCTTGGCTTATTGTAATAAGGAGTAACCTGTAAGGTTGCGTCGACACCAACTTCTTTAGCATAGGCAGTAAGTTCAATAGCTTCTTCGGTACAGTTTGAACCAGTACCGGCAATAACTGGAATGCGTCCAGCAGCCTTCTCAGCTACAAACTTTATCACTCCTTTATGCTCGCTTGTACTGAGAGTTGGCGACTCACCAGTAGTTCCGCATGGAACCAGACAGTTAGTTCCACTTTCAATATGGAACTCAACCAGATCAGCCAGTCTGTCATAATCGACCTGACCATTATTAAATGGAGTTACTAAAGCTACCATTGAACCAGTAAACATAAAAACCTCGCTTATTATTTTACTTATCTTATATTTTTGTCTAAGCCAGCTGAACGTCTCGAAGGACACCTTCAGTGAACATAATGCCAGCCTAAACTACTTACTTAATTGATTTACTCATCGTTTTCGTCAGCTGCCTTATTAGCAGTCTCACTTTCGGCAGCTGCCTGAGCAGCGGCTTTGCGTTCTTCAGCTATTTTGGCTCTTACCACAGGATCATCCTGCGGGTTAGCATATTCGATCTTAGCCTCTTTACGCAGCTCGCTGGTAAGATTGCTCAAAACACTGCTTTTCTTATTGCGTGCCAGCAGATTTTTGATACTGTCCTTTACATCTTCCAGCGGTGTAACTTCCGCCTTCTGGCGATCGGTACATTTTATAATATGATAGCCAAACTGTGTTTCAACAATATCACTAACCTCACCAGGTTTGAGATCATATGCCGCTTTTGCAAAAGGCTCTACCATAGCATTATGTCTTGGGAAGAAGTTCAGATCGCCGCCACTGCGTTTACCGCTTGGACATTCAGAGCTTTCACGTGCGATCTCAGCAAAGTCAGAATCCGGTTCATCAACTTTCTTCTTGAGCTCTTTTATTGTCTCCAAAGCCGCAACTTTATCTTCATCACTAACAGGCTGTCCTTTTTCATCGATAGTCTTAATCAGAATATGACTTGCACGAACCATTTCCTGTTTGCTGTAACGGGCTTCTTTATTCTCTTCGTAATACTTTTTAACATCATCATCGGAAACAGTTATTTCCTGAGGATATTTTGCAGCAGCAACTTTTTCGAGCAATATAGTATCAAGAAACTGCTTGTTCTCACGATACTTCGCTAATGACTCCTCAATAGTCATTCCCTGACGTTTAAGGATATCCTTTGCCAGCTCATCGCGAGTCATTCCGCTCTGTTCCATTGCTATGTTAACAATATCTTCCAGTCGATTCTGAATATCATCTTCGGTAAGTGAAAGATTTTCTGACTTTGCCGCCTGACTGATAAGCTCAACATTTATCATACTGTCAATAACACGAGGACGCATTATCTGCTGATAACGTTCGAGCATAGGACCTTCGGTCGGGATATTTTTCCTGCCGGCCAACTGCTGGGCAATAGCATCTGATATCTGAGCCTCAGTTATCGCTACGCCATTAACAGTTAAAGCAGTTGATGCCGGATCAACAGCAGAAACAGCTGTCCCTGCCTGATCGGCAGCAGCATTTTCCTGACCTCTGGCAATGTCAAGGCCACATACACAGACTAATAATACCAATAAAAGCACAAACTTCTGCATTTTCGTCTCCATTAGCTCGTAAGAGCTTAATATTACAATAATTATAACTAGCAATATTGACAAATCAGTATACCAGACAATAACCGGACTGTCCAGTATTTTACACTAAACAAATATTAACGAACCGACAGCAAAAACACCAGCCGGACAATAAGATTTATACGAAAAGATACCTGGTTTGTTCGACCTTTGCCACAATAGATCAAAATATAGATAAGCATCTGCACAACAGTGCTTTAGGTTACGTTCAATAGCCCCAGCTATAATTTGGTTCCGGTCCGAGTACTATATCCAGCTCCCCGCCATTTACCAGATCATTATGCGGGATATTGAATTTATCCCACTGTTTACCGTTCCAACGGACACTTTGTATGTACACATTGTCTCGGCTGTTATTACTGCAATTTATCGTTATACTCTTGCCGGGATAATACTTCTGGTCCAGCTTTATCACGATCCTGTCGAAAATCGGCGATGTAAGCTCATAATCTGGGTTAATATCTGCCCCGCCCTGCACATCAAACAGCCCGATCGCCAGCAGCACCCCTAAAGCTCCCATCTGCCCCTGATCTTCATCTCCATTGTAGCCGCCATAGGGCGTTATATCGCCAAAAGCTTCTTCCTTGACCAGCCTCGCCCAATATTGCGAAAGCCATGGCTTTATAAGTACGAGGATAAAACTGATATGTATTATCTTGCGCTGGTTAGTTTTTCTACTGAGCGTTTTATGATATTAAATTGACGGGGATATGTGGTTGGTGTTGGCTCGATCTTTTCGGTTTCCAGTATGTAGAACTTGTTATCTTCGCCTGGCAGCGAGTATGGGAATATTTCCGGGCGATCGCCGCCAAGTTTGGCGATAAGTTTACCACAAACACCAAGCTCTTCACTGTATTTTGGTCCTTTCCATGCAAAGAAGCGTCCTCCGGTGCGTATAAGCGGTAAAGCGAGCTCTGCGATCATGGCCATATGTCCCAAGGCGCGGGCGGTTGCGATATCAAAATTCGCACGGAAGTTGCGGTCCTGGCCTAGATCTTCTGCACGAGCATTGGTAGCAGTGAAATTTGTCAGGCCCAGCTGCTCGGCGGCCATATTCTGGAATGCCGCCTTTTTGCCAGTGGCCTCAACAGAGACGAACCGCCAGTCATCAAGTACGATAGCCAGGGCGAGTGACGGGAAACCTGCTCCGGAGCCGATATCTATAAGCCTTGGAGTATAGTCACAATCGGCTGCATATGCCGTAAGCTTATCAGCGATAATCAGGGAATCCTGAAAATGCCTTACTTTTACCTGTGCCGGGTCGACGATGCGGGTAAGATTATACTTTTCGTTCTCAGCCAGCAGCAGTTCAGCCAGCAGCTCAAATTTCGCCTGTTTTTCTGTGTTTTCTGTCATATGAGCAATATAGTAATTCCTTTAGCCGGATAAGTCAATAATTGATAATTCAGGACAAAGTAAGATGACCAATTATTTATGCAACAGCAAGATAATCCCTGTATCAGCAAGCTTTACTGAAAATAATCTATCAAGGAATAGATTATTGCCATAATTAACCAAGATGCTTATAATTATATAAATATCACTAATTAATACGTCAGGATGCGGCGGTGACCAGAAACATGGAGGTATTACAATGAGCCCGCAATCAAAATGCATAGGAATACTCACTTCCGGCGGAGACTGCCCCGGACTAAACGCCGCGATCCGCGCTATCGCCAAACCGGCTCTGAACATGGGCATGACGGTATTGGGGATACAAGATGGCTTCATGGGCCTGATAGAAAACCGCTTTATTACCCTGGATGATCGGGCGGTAAGTGGAATACTGACAGTCGGCGGCACTATACTGGGAACCAGCCGGACAAAGGTTAACAAAGTTAAGATGGGTAATAAGGTCGTGAATATGAGCGATCTTATTATGGAAAACATTGACCGCAACCATATAGACTGCTTGGTCTGCCTGGGTGGTGGCGGTACCCAGAAGAATGCTATGAAATTGCTTAAAAAAGGTGCAAATGTCCTGACTTTACCTAAGACCATCGATAATGATGTTTGGGGAACTGAGCTTACTTTTGGGTATGACTCTGCCCTCCAGATAGCAACTGACGCACTCGACAAGCTCCACACTACCGCAACCAGCCACCACAGAGTGATCGTATGCGAGATAATGGGCCATAAAGCCGGCTGGCTGGCACTCTCAGCAGGTATTGCTGGCGGTGCAGACGTAATCCTGATTCCAGAGATACCATACGATCTGGAAGTTGTCGCGAGTTATATCAAAAAACGCCGGAAAAAGGGTAAACGCTTCTCTATAATTGCCGTCGCTGAGGGTGCGATGAGTATTGAAGAAGCCAAACAGTTGGAAAACAGTAAAAAAAGCGGTGAAGAAGAAACCGTTTTTGACAGTCTGGAACAGGCTACCCATGCCCTATCTGCAAATGATAAAGATAAAATCGTCGAAAAGCGAATCGATGGCGAGACCATGAGCTACCATCTGGTTAGTGAGCCGATATCAAGCAGAGTTGCTCGCAGATTGCAGGATATGACCGGCATCGAAGCGAGAGTAACCACTCTCGGTCACGTTCAGCGTGGCGGAAGCCCATCACCAATGGACCGTCAATTATGCACACTACTGGGCACCAGTGCCGCAGAGCATATTGCTGATGGTAAGTATAATATTATGGTTGGTTGGAAAAATAATAAATGCCATGCGTTTCCACTGGAAGATATTGCCGGGAAACGTAAGACTGTACCGCTCGATCACCCAATGGTTACAGCTGCAAGAATGGTCGATTCCTGCCTGGGCGACAAGTAGAGAGTTGAATAGTTTAGTTATAGTTTATAAATTAAGAATACAATAAATGATATATTACATACTGCAAAATTACCTTAAAGATTTTATGTTCAATACGCTGGGGTTTTATTCCTGGCAGGAAGTGCTATTGCGGTCACTGTTGTCGCTGCTGACCAGTCTGCTGATATGTTTAATCCTGGGGCCAAAAATCATCCGCTGGTTAAAGCTTAAAAAAATCGGCGATATCCCAAATTTTGACCATGAGATACTCAACCAGAAAAACAGCCACAAAGACAGTACGCCTACTATGGGTGGTATAATTATCCTCATTAGCATTATTGTAAGTACGCTACTCTGGGCTGACCTGACTAATCAGTTTGTTATCAAGGCTCTGTTTGTTACCGTCTGGCTGGGCCTGCTTGGCGGTGTTGACGACTGGCTCAAGCTAACGAAAAACTCACGTAACCATAGTCGGGACGGGCTGTTAAGCTGGGAAAAGTTTATGTACCAGGTTGGTCTGGGAGCTTTAGTTGGTTCATTTCTGTTCCTGGTAGATTTTAAGAATATCGAGGACGGGCAGAAGCTTTGGCTGCCATTCTGTAAGGCAGGATTCGATCTGAAGTTTGCCGGTTTTTTGATAATGTCTATTTTAGTTATAACAGCAACCAGTAATGCAGTTAACCTTACCGACGGCATGGACGGGCTGGCATCAGGCTGTGTAGGTATTGTAGCGCTTGTTCTGGCAATATTATGCTATCTGGCCAGCGAGCCACTATCACTAACGACAAACCAGACGTGGGCGAGTTACCTGCGATTACCGCAAATCCCCGGTGCTGGAGAACTCTCTATAGTGTGCATGGCGATGCTGGGGGCATGTTTAGGGTTCCTATGGTTTAACTGTTATCCGGCAGAAGTATTTATGGGTGATACAGGTAGTTTACCGTTGGGCGGGCTGATAGGATATGCGGCAATAGTCACCCGCCATGAACTGCTGCTTATCCTGCTGGGCGGTATTTTTGTGATCGAAGTGGCAAGTGTGATAATTCAAGTGACGTATTTCAAGCGAACCGGGGGCAAAAAGATATTCAAATGCTCCCCTATCCATCATCACTTTCACCTTATCGGCTGGAGTGAACCGAAGGTTGTTGTAAGGTTCTGGCTGGTCTGCATAGCATTTGCAACTCTGGCTCTGGCAACATTAAAGATAAGATAAATTGATTTTGGATATGATATATGCCTAAAGAATTTGACATAATAAACTACTTCCGCGGCCAGAATTGCAGCGAGGGCAAATACATTGAAAAAGGCCCGGGCGATGATATGGCAGTCATGAATTTTGGTGGCGAGAAGGTACTTGTTACTACAGATATGCTGCTCGAAGGGGTTCATTTTGACCTTAAAACTGCCACTCTTGCCCAGGTTGGTTATAAGGCAATGGCTTGTAGTTTGAGCGATTGTGCGGCGATGTGTTCTACTCCGGTCGGTGCTGTTGGCTCTATCTCTTTGCCTAAAAGCTTCGACATGGACGCTATCGCCCTACTACACAGCGGCCTGAGAAAAGCGGCATTTGACTATAGCTGTCCCATCATCGGTGGCGATATGACTAGTTGGGATAAGCAGCTGACTATCACTGTTACCATGTTCTCAGTTATGGAAAGTGGGCGAAAGCCTGTTTACCGCAATGGTGCCCGTCCTGGTGATAAGATCATGGTGACCGGCACACTTGGCGGTTCAATACACGGTCGACACCTTGAGTTTATACCTCGCGTCAAAGAGGCACAATGGCTATATGATAATTGCCAGCTTCATTCTATGATGGATCTAAGTGATGGGATTGGCGGCGATATAAGACATATATGCAGAGAAAGTGGTGTTTCAGCGGTAATTGACTACGATAAATTACCGGCAAGTAATGCTGCCAAAAGCTACAGCGAGCCGGGAATACATGCTATGACCGATGGTGAGGATTTTGAACTACTTTTCACGGTCAGTCCGGAAGACTGTGCTAAACTGCTTAATACATGGCCTGAATTTTCTCAGACAGAACTTACAGAGATCGGTACGATCGTAACCAAGCGAGAACGTGAACTTTATCTCAATCGCAATGGTGAAGAAAAAGAGTTTAATGAGACTGGTTTTGAACACTAGTGAATAGAGTATTATTCCAAGCTGGAAAGCAGCATATCATACCAGTTGCGAATCTGATCTAAAGCCTCAGCTTGAGCTGGAAACTGACACTTGGTAAGAATATTACCATAAGCTTCATCCAGGTCATGATAAGTGAAAACCAGACCTTCCTTGGCCAGTAAATCATCAAGCTCTGCCTTATTAGAAGCAGAATTAAGTAGCTGAACCCATTCCGGACGGCGTGAGGCCATTACCAAAAACTTACGTGCTGCGTCAATTGTCATTATTTCTCTCCAACATTACTCTTTGCCAAAGCAATAGAGTTTAGTATCTGTCCTTACTAACATTTTACCATCGACAAAAGCTGGACAGCTACACACTTTTTCACCAAAATCAGCCTCAAAAGCAACCTCTGGCTCATCTCCGGCAACATTAAGCACAGTGTACTTACCTTCCATACTGAAAAACAGCATCTTATCACCAGCAAGCGTAGGAGAGCTGTAGTAAAAGGCCGACAAAGAGTATTCATACAGCTTAGAACCATCGGTAACATCATAACAAGTTAACGTGCCGTCAGCTGTCAATAGCCATAATTTATTGCCGTCAGTTACAGGAGAAGTCGTATCCGGAATACCTTCCTCACCAATCCAGACAGGCTCTGTGTCAGAAATATCTCCCGAGAGCGATGTTTTGACAGCCTTGACACTTTCATATGGGCTAATAAGGAATGTTAGCTCAGGTGTTACTACCGCAGAGGGTGCAGTGTCGCCATTTAATGTGCCATATCGCCAAAACTCACTGCCGGTTGACGGGTCATAGCTAATCGCCAGTGGGTTTGAAACAGTAATAAACTGCCATTTTCCGCCGGTTTGAGCAATAATAGGGCTCGTCCAGCTATTTATCACCGGCCGCTTGATCTGCCAATCAATATCACCCGTCTCGCCATTAACAGAATATAAGACAGAAACTGGCTCCAGATCATCATAACCATGGTCAAACTGAACCAGCACATTGCCTTGCCAGATATCAAGGGAGGCAGAAAAACCATAAGTACTCTCTGGGAGCCCTAGATTTTTAGCCCATATCTGTTTACCAGAATAGTCATGACATACAAAATCACCATTAGCAAATATAGAATAGACATATGTGCCATCTGTTGCCAGCGACGAAGCGGCAAAGCCTGTATCTTCCATTACATCGGGAATGTCTTCACTGGAACAATCTGGTACATCAACCGTTGCACTCCAGAGTAACTTACCGTCAGTGAGACTTAGGCAATATACTTTTCGCAGAACTTCATTAGCACCGGAAAAGAATACTTTATCATCGAAAATAATCGGGGAATTAAACCCATTTAATTCGTTGTCAACCGACCATAAAATATTATCACGGGATTGCAGGTCAAACTCCAGTGGTACATTTGCAAAAGGAACAACTCCACTACCAGCAAAACCGCGGAATCGATGCCAGTTTTCTTTGAGCTTATCCATTGAAATAGATTTGACTACCGGAGCTGTTTGGGTTTTATCAGAAGCAATATCAGAAATTATATACACTGTACTACCCAAGGCAAATAATGCGGTTACAGCTAATACTCCATAGGCAGAATAATTTCGAGACCGCTGCTGTGCACAATTACAGGCATCATTTTCAGGCACTGTCGGCTCAATACGAAGATTGACATAAACTCTGGAAGAGATTACCAGAGCAAGAACTGAAAGAACAAGTAAATATCTACTATTATCAGCAAGATTACGACTAAAGATATACTCATTTCGCATCCTACGGTCGAGTTCACGCACTGACCATTGCAAACTCTGGTCGTCTGGCGATTCCCTAAGCTGCTGCTTTACCTGTTCAAATTGTTTATTATCGAATACCTGTGACCTGTTTTCACTGACATAGGCGAATAACATCAGAGAAGCAGAAACAAGCATCATAACAATGCTGATTATTATTGACAAAAACGCATTTCTGATACTTGTATTTTTCTCTGTCAGGCTCATAGGCTAAAATCCATCATCTAACTCGTCCAGTAATGAATCAATATCATCCGGTGGATCGACCGCAGGGATAGCATACCCACCGGTAAACCATATTCCCAAATCGACCTGTCTGCACCTGTCACTGCAAAAAGGAGCGAATTTATATACGCTTAGATTTTTGCCGCAAACGGGACATTTTTCTTTATTAAAATTTGATTTACTCATTATATATCAAAAGGCTTTCGATTACTGGCACTTTATCAGGCAGATTTTGTATCTTTACCGCTGTTTTTTTTAGCAGGTTTACTATCAGACTTCGGCTCGGACTTTTTAGCTGCCGAGACCTGCTCTTTATCAGCTTTGGCTGCTTTCTGATAGCTATCACTGCGATAATCAGTCTCATAAAAGCCACTGCCTTTAAAAATAAGAGCTGCGCCAGTGCCAATAAGCCTTTTGACAGACATTTTACCGCATTGCGGACATTTTTTCAATGGCTTAGCAGTTATAGACTGAAATTCCTCAAAAGTATAGTCACAAGCTTGGCATTTGTAATCATATGTAGGCATTTCTTATTCCTCAGAACCTTCACTATCCTGATCATTTTCAGGCTCAGCCTTTACTTCTGGAGCCTTGGCAATAGAGACTTTGGCAGGACGAATAGTGCGTTCATTCATTTCATAGCCGGCAGCGAGTTCCATAACAATATGATTCGGCTCGATATCGGCAGACTCAACATGCATAAGAGCCTCATGCTTTGAAGGGTCAAAAACGCTACCAGTTTCAACCTGGATCTTCTTCATGCCAGCAGTCTGCAATGTATTCATCAGATGATCAAATACGATTTGAACACCCTGCATTACTGTCATAATATCGCCAGTTTCCTTGCCTTTTTCCAGAGTATGCTGGAAATTATCAAGAACAGGAAGAATATTTTTAACTACGTTTTCAGCGGCAAACTGGCCAGCCTGTTCGATCTGACGCATTGAACGCTTCTGGTAGTTCTGATATTCAGCTGCGAGACGCAGTAATTGGTCTTTTACATCTGCAACTGTTGGCTCTGCAGGCTTGACCTCAACTTCAGTGGCAGCTTCTTCAACTGCCTCTGGAGCCTGATCCATATTCTCGATAGGTTTATCCTGATTTTTATCCTTGTTTTTCTTTTTCATATATTTTTACCTTATCACAGCTCTTACGGGAGCAATAAGTAACTCATAGGTCCATTAAGACCAGAATGAGAGAAATTGTATATTTAACAGATCGAAATACTATAGGGAACCTCTAAAAAATCATTCTGGGCTGCAAACGGTCTTGATTTCGCCTCAAAAGCAATTTTCAGAGGTACCCTATATTTACAATTACTCAGTAAAATAATCTTTTAATTTATCCAGAAACTTTTTACGTTCCGGCATAACTTCCTTGTTTTCCGTTTCAGCATATTCACGCAACAATTTTTCCTGCTGTTTAGTAAGATTCTCAGGTATCTCTATAAGTACCTGGATCATAAGTGAACCTCTGCGTCCACTTCTCAGGTTAGGAAGTCCCATACCTTTCATCTCGATAACTTTGCCGTATTGAGTTCCTTTTGGCAAGTCAACTTCGAGCTTTTCATTAAGAGAAGGTACCTCAATTTTTGCACCTAAAGCGGCCTGAGTAAAGCTAACAGGAACCCTAACAACCAAGTCATCATTTTGACGCATGATAATAGGATCTTCAACTATCCTGACGTAACAGTACAGGTCACCTCTAGGGCCACCTAGAGTACCTGGCTCACCTTCGCCAGTTACACGAACAGCCTGACCTTCTGCGATACCGGCAGGGAACTTCACAGAGAGTCTGCGGCTTTTATCAACCATTCCGGTACCACGACAGCTTTTGCATGGATGAGTGATCTTCTTGCCAGCACCTTTACATGCCGGACAGGTAGTTACCATCCTGAACAAGCCGCCCATACCGGTCTGAGCAACCTGACCTTGTCCACCGCACTGAGGACAAACAGCTGGATCATGTCCAGGTTCGCAGCCAGTACCTTTACATGTATCACAAATATCACGACGTTCAAATTCGAGCTCTTTTTCGACACCGGTCAGTACTTCTTTAAGCGTAATATCAACCTGAGTCTCAATATTCGGGCCACGTCTGGGGCGATTTGGTTGGCCACCTCTGCCGCGACCGCCAAAAATGCCGCCGCCAAAGATATCATCAAACATACTGAAAATATCATCAAAACCCATATGCGAATAATCATGCATACCGGTTCCGCGCAGACCGTCATGACCAAACTGGTCGTACTTAGCCTTTTTATTAGAGTCACTAAGAACCTCATAAGCTTCAGCGCACTCTTTGAATTTCAGTTCAGCTTCAGTATCGCCAGGATTTTTGTCCGGGTGATATTTAAGAGCTAATCTGCGATACGCCCGCTTCAACTCTTCCGGGGTAGTATCTCTATTTACTCCCAGTACTTCATAATAATCACGCTTTGTACTCATTAAACCAGTGCCTTAATATTGAATATTATTATCAAAGAACAACCGCAAACCGCTTTTTGGTGCGGCTGCGGTTGTTTGATCTTATAAAATTATATACAGCCGTTGCCATACTTATTTTAGCAAATTGCTCCAGTTACCGGCTCTACTTCCGGATCAGAATCTATATCGGTAACCATTACATTTGTAGTGAGCATAAGGGCTGAAACGCTGGCCGCATTCTGCAGGGCACAACGAGCAACCTTAGCAGGGTCAATGATACCTTCAGCAAACATGTCAACATACTCACCATTAGCTGAATTGTAGCCGGCAGCACCTTTCTTTTCCATCAGTTCAGCAACAACAGTAGCTCCATCTTCACCACTATTATCAATGATCTGACGAGCTGGATAAGTTATCGCCTTGGCAATGATATCAAAACCAAAAGCTTCGTCAGCAACAGCGTCTTTCTTGGCATCATTAACTGCTTTAACAGCTCTTAAGAACGCCACGCCACCACCAGGAATAACACCTTCAGCAACCGCAGCACGGGTAGCGTAAAGAGCATCTTCAAGCAGGTCCTTACGTTCCTTCATTTCTATCTCAGTTGCCGCACCAGCACGAACAACAGCAATACCGCCGCTAAGCTTAGCCAGACGTTCCTGGAGCTTTTCACGATCGTAATCGCTAGTTGTCTTGTCGATCATATTAGTGATCTGGTCAATACGAGCCTTGATATCTTTCTTCTTGCCAGCACCTTCAACAATAGTAGTATAATCTTTACCAATAACTACCTTACGAGCAGTACCAAGCATAGAAGGTTCAACAGCATCAAGTGAAATACCCAGTTCTTCAGTAATAAACTGACCACCAGTTAAAGCGGCAATATCACCCATAATAGCCTTACGACGGTCACCAAAACCTGGAGCCTTAACAGCACAGATATTCAGGATACCGCGAAGCTTATTGATCACCAGACCAGCAAGAGCATCGCCGTCGATATCTTCAGCAATGATCAGCAATGGCTTAGAAGCACCAGCAACCTTTTCCAGTACAGGCACCAGATCACGTAATGAGCTGATCTTCTTTTCATAGAGAAGGATGCTGCAATCTTCCAGTTCAGCTTCCATTGTATCTGGCTTAGTCATGAAATACGGAGAGAGGTAACCTTTATCGAACTGCATACCTTCAACAACTTCCAGCTCAGTTTCGATACCTTTACCTTCTTCGACAGTGATAACACCATCTTTACCAACTTTGTCCATAGCGTCAGCAAGCAGCTTACCAATAGCATTATTGTTATTAGCAGAGATAGCACCAACCTTAGCAATATCGCCAGAACCTTTAACCTTCTTAGCCTGAGATTCGATAGAACTAACAACAACTTCAACAGCCTTATTAATACCTCTCTGGATAGAAGCAGGATGAGCACCAGCAGTTACATATTTCAGACCTTCACGGAAGATCGCTTCAGCCAGAACTGTAGCAGTAGTTGTACCGTCACCAGCTACATCACTTGTCTTGCTGGCAACCTGGTTAGCCATCTTGGCACCCATATTTTCAAAAGGGCTAGGAAGCTCAACTTCTTTAGATACGCTTACGCCGTCTTTAGTAACACGAGGAGAGCCGTAGCTTTTCTGTAAAACAACATTACGACCTGTAGGGCCCATAGTTACTTTAACAGCATCAGCAAGCTGAGTGAGACCTTTGAGCATCTCACGTCTTGCATTTTCATCAAACATCATTTGTTTGGCCATAATATAAACTCCTTATAATTTGAAACACATTAAAGTTTCAAATTTGATTATCATAGTCTTGTTGAATACAGAATAATTATTCGATCACTGCCAGAATATCAGATTCACGCAGGATAACATACTTTACGCCGTCGATCTCAACTTCAGAACCAGCATACTTGCCATAAAAGACTTCATCGCCCTTTTTAACAGTCAGTTCAGCACGTTTACCATTATCCATCATCTGGCCAGGGCCAACAAATTCAACGATACCACGCTGTGGCTTTTCCTGAGCACTGCCAGGTAGAACAATACCACCAGCTGTCTTTACTTCCGCTTCACACTGTTTTACGATAACTCTATTATCAAGAGGTTTAATTGCCATAATTATTATCTCCGTATATATAAATCTTATTTATAAATTATTTAGTTAAAAAAAATATTAGAAGCAGAGCTTACATCATGCCAGGCATGCCACCCATGCCCATACCGCCCATGCCACCCATTCCAGGCATTCCGCCCATACCACCCATGCCGCCCATAGCGTCCATACCTGGCATACCACCCATAGCGTCATCGCCACTGGCAGGTTTGTCAGTAATGACAGCATCAGTAGTAAGCAGCAAACCTGCTACACTGGAAGCATTAGTAAGAGCAGTACGAACAACCTTGGCAGGATCAATTACACCAGCTTTGAAAAGGTCTTCAAATTCGAGCTTAGCAGCGTTAAAGCCATAGCCATCGCCTTTACCCTTGAGGACCTTATTGATGATAACATTACCTTCTTCGCCAGCATTGTCAGCGATCTGATACATAGGCATCTTAACAGCATTGTAGATAACATCTGCACCAACTTTTTCGTCGCCCTTGAGTTTGAGTGACTTAATCACTTCACGACAGCGAATAAGGGCTACACCACCACCAGGAACAATACCTTCTTCGATAGCAGCACGAGTAGCATGCAGAGCATCTTCAACTCTGGCCTTAATTTCCTTCATTTCCATTTCGCTGGCAGCACCAACACAGATCTGGGCAACGCCACCACTAAGCTTAGCGAGACGTTCCTGAAGCTTTTCACGATCATAATCGCTGGTTGTAGCAGCTATTTCAGCACGAATCTGTTCAATGCGAGCCTTAACAGCCTTAGCTGTGCTGTTGTTTTCCTGAACGATAGTTGTGTTATTATTATCAATGCTTACCTTAGTAGCAGTACCAAGATCTGCAAGAGTAACACCTTCAAGATCAAGACCAAGTTCTTTGAAGATTGGCTTGGCACCAGTAAGAATAGCGATATCTTCCAGCATAGCCTTACGACGATCACCATAGCCTGGAGCTTTAACAGCACAAACATTCAAAATGCCACGAAGTTTATTCACTACCAAAGTAGCAAGAGCTTCACTTTCAATGTCTTCAGCAATAATGATCAGAGGACGCTTAGAATTGGCTACTGCTTCGAGTACCGGAACCAGCTTCTGAGCTGAAGAGATTTTTTCTTCATAAACAAGAATAAGAGGATTTTCCATTTCGCAGATCATGTTTTCCATATCAGTTGCGAAATTAGGAGAAAGGTAACCGCGATCGAACTGCATACCTTCGACAATATCAACATGAGTGTTGATCGTCTTAGACTCTTCTACAGTTATGACGCCATCTTTGCCAACCTTCTCAAATGCATCAGCCATTGTTTCGCCAATTGTCTTGTCGTTATTGGCACTGATAGAGGCAACATTAACAATATCGCCACGTTTAGAGATATCAACAGGCTTGCTCAGCTTGGCTAGCTCGTCACAAACAGCTTCAACAGCCTTTTTAATACCACGATTAACGCTCATTGGATCAGCGCCAGCTGTGATATTTTTCAGAGCTTCTTTGAAAATAGCTTCTGTCAGAACAGTGGCAGTTGTTGTACCATCACCAGCAAGGTCACTTGTTTTGCTGGCGGCTTCCTTAACCAGCTTAGCACCAAGATTTTCAACCTTATCTCTGAGTTCGATCTCTTCGGCTACGCTTACGCCGTCTTTTGTAACGGTAGGTGCGCCCCAGCCCTTATCCAGTACTACATTGCGACCACGAGGTCCAAGTGTACTCTTTACTGCAGCGGCTAGTTTGCTAACGCCCACCAGCAATGATTTACGTGCGTCTGTCTCAAAAGTCAGATCTTTTGCTGCCATAGTTATAAATCTCCTTAAATGACTATTTCTTGTATTTCAAATACCATATTTTATAGTAACTTACGTACAGGCTATGTACATTACAACACCTGCGTTAAACATATTAGCAATTATTATGCCAAAAACCGGCCTTTTTCAATAATAGCCGTAAGTACCTAATTTCATGGATGTTATAAAAAAAACAAAAGAATTGATAGCATACTCCCCCCCTGCCAAAGCTGACATTATTAAAATAGCTTATTGCCATAGTGACAGGCCATACTGCAATGCGCAGGGTAAAGAGGGGTCTAACTATAGAAAGTCACCCTTGCTGTATGTATAAGTAGTTATAAGAATGGAGTTTAACTAAGCGGAGGCAGAAGTCAGGATTTGCTGCTCTATCCTATCGTATACATCCTGACCAACCATAGCAATGTCATCCACATAGCCTTGATCTTCTCTCATCATGTGATTAGTGAGCCAGTTTCCAAGAAAGCTGCAAATATATTCAAAATCAACACTTGTGACATCTTCTGCGACTTTTTTACCAGTTTCTTCCAGTTTTGCCAGCAATATTTCATGCTGCTTTACATGTTCGCTCAACCCTTCATAGCCAGCAGCATCCATCAACAACTCTTCTGTTTTAAAGTGAACTTTTGCATATTCCAGTAAGCCGGGAAATTCCTCAGCGAAAATATTGACCGCTCTGCCAAATACTACACCAGCATACACATCATTAATCACCTGAAGTAAATATTTATGCTGATTATCCAGCAGCGGATTTCTTACAGACATCAAACTTGACCATGGAAGTATACTCATGGCAATATTCCTTACTTTAGCCTCAATTTTTTATTTGCAGCTACAGAGACCCATTATCTCTATACAGCCAGCACAACCATAATGGCACGCCCAGTATAGTGGATATCAAAATAATAGACTTCACCAACGCGTCCCATATGCATTTATCGGCTTTTGTGGCCTTGTTTGTAACAATAATACCTTGAAATCTCAATCACAGCGAACACTTCAAGCCACTACGGCCACAGATAAAGCATTTTATTGCAGTAACTTAACACGACATAAGCCACAAATTAAAACTTCAATAACATATACCACAAAGACCCATAACAACATACTTCAACCAACACCACAATCTATACAATCTCCACCACCCTATGGGGCACCAATTATTTTGTAACTTATTTATTATAAAACCTTTTTATTGTTAAAATATTATTTATGGTTGTATATATTTACTGGCGATATTATTATAAATAATTCAAACATTTTTCCGTCGTTTGGATTATTATTATATAGCTGGCTGTTTTACAGGCTGATAAACTGGCATTACGGCTGCAATTGACAAAAATTACTTTTTATTACACGAAATAAGAGCAAGGATAAATTATTTAATATGGCAATTCTCGAAAATCTTGGCAAAGCTATGATGAAGGTATTCGGAAGTAGCAGCGACAGATACGTTAAAAAAAGAGCTGAGTTTCTCAATAAAGTTTCACAGCTGGAAGAAGTTTACAGCACATATACCGACCAACAGCTAAAGGAAGTTACAACTGAGCTAAAGTCAAAGATCAAGGAAATCCAGAAATCTATTCTGGATAGGCCCCTGCGTGACATTCTCCGTGAACTACCTACGCTAACTGAAGCAGATAGAACACCAGCGAAAAAAGCTTTATCTGAAAAGCTTAAACAAAGCTGTGACGGCGTGCTGGCTGAAGCATTTGCTGCAGTTAGAGAAGCTTCCGACAGACACCTCGGTATCAGAAACATCTTTAACAATACACTCAAATTTGACACTTCAGTATTATCTGCTGAAATGCTTAATGTATTTAACCAGGCACAGGATCAGGTTTGCCAGGGTGTAGATCCAAATGAAATCGAATTACCACCACAACTTTATGCTGAAGTGAGAGCAAAATATCCTGCTACTGAACGCCCGCCATTTAGATTCCGTCATTTTGATGTACAGATGGTTGGTGGTAGTGTTCTGTATGAAGGCCAGATCGCAGAAATGGCAACTGGTGAAGGTAAAACACTGGCAGCTACTCTGGCGGCCTATATCGTTGCTCTCAGCGGTCGTAAGGTACACGTTATTACTGTAAATGACTACCTGGCCCAGCGTGACTGCGACTGGATGAGGCCGGTATACGGTGCACTTGGCCTTACTGTTGGCGCTATCCAGTCTGATATGGATACTGCAGGTATGGTAAGACGCGAAATGTATTCTTGCGATATCACATACGGTACAAATAACGAATTTGGTTTCGATTATCTGCGTGATAATATGAAGACCAGATATTTTGATCAGGTTCAGGGTCCGCTCGACTATACGATCGTGGACGAAGTTGACTCGATCCTTATTGACGAGGCACGTACACCGCTTATCATTTCAGGTCCAGCCCGTGACGATTCCAGCCGCTATCGCAAAGCTGATCAGGTTGCACGTGAGATTATCAAGCTCCAGTCGCCGTATACAAAAATAGAGAACCAGATCAGCCAGCTTAAAATGGACGCAGCTAATGCGGCCGGTGAACTTTCTGATGCGAAAAAGCACAAAGATAAAGAACGTGAAACCGCAGCTCATCAGGCAATCAAAGATATCGAAGCAAAATCTGCTGAGCTCACTAGAAAGCTTGACGAACAGATTCAATATTATGAAGTTGAATACGATCGCCACAGTGTACAGTTGACCCATGAAGGTATCGGCGCGGCTCAGGATATTTCCGGCATAGGTAGTTTTTATGTCGGTAGTAATATGGAATGGCCTCACTTGATGGAACAGGCTCTGAGAGCACATATTACATTTGAAAAAGAAAAAGACTACGTCGTTCAGGACAATCAGGTTATCATCGTTGATGAGTTTACCGGTCGTCTTATGCAGGGACGTCAATGGTCAGACGGTCTGCATCAGGCTGTTGAAGCCAAAGAAGGCGTTACCATCAAGCAGGAAAGCCAGACGCTGGCGACAATTACCCTGCAGAACTTCTTTAAGATGTATCAGCAGCTATCAGGTATGACCGGTACTGCTATGACCGAAGCTGACGAGTTCCAGAATATTTACAATATGGGCGTTGTCGCTATACCAACGAACAGGCCTATCATTCGTGATGACCGAGACGACCTTGTCTACAAAACTGTCCCGGAAAAATTCAATGCTATCGTTGACGAATTATTCAATGTTAGTAAAGCTGGTCAGCCGGTTCTGGTTGGTACAATCAGCATTGAAAAGAACGAAGCTCTTTCTGCGGCCCTGACTAAACGTTACGGCTTACAGCATGAAGTACTAAATGCCAAACAGCACGCTCGTGAAGCTTCTATTATTGTCAAAGCAGGTCAGCAGCATAAAGGCCGCAATGGCGAAATGTGGGGTAATATTACTATTGCTACCAATATGGCTGGTCGTGGAACTGACATTAAGGTTCCAGCTGAATCTATGGACAGAGGCGGCTTGTATGTACTGGGTACTGAACGTCATGAAGCTAGACGTATTGATAACCAGCTTCGCGGTCGTACTGGTCGTCAGGGCGATAAAGGTGCCAGTCAGTTCTTCCTGAGTTTCCAGGATGACCTTATGCGAATCTTTGCTCCAGACTGGATAGTCAAGGCTTTTGAAAGACTTGGCTGGCAGGAAGGTGAACCGATCACTGAAAAACGCATTACCAAATACGTTGAAAAGGCCCAGAAAAAGGTCGAACAGCGTAACTTTGAAGCTCGTAAAAGTCTGCTTGAATACGATGAGGTTATGGATTACCAGAGACAGGTATTTTATACCCGCCGTCAGAGAATTCTGGAAGGCTTCGGTATTGAAGCTGATATCTGGGATATGATCGATGATATTATAACAGAAAGAACCTACGAAATACTCGACAAGGATTATGCATATTCATGTATCAGCGAATGGGCCAGAAGTGCATTTGCTATCGACATGGAAATTGACAAGCTCAAGAGCGTTAATACCAAGTCACTGCCGTCACTACTTCGTAATCATACAGAAAACAATGCCGAGCAGGATATTGCTATAACAATCGGCGAATATATGCAGATTGATCTGGAACAGAAAGACTGGGATCTGGCTGGACTGAGCCAGTGGGCGATGAGTAAGTATAATGTTAATATCTCGCCTTCACAGTTCCGTACTATGACTATTGCCCAGGCAAAAGAGAAAATTACTGCCGAAGCTCTGGAAAATATCAGCCAACTTGACTTTGCCAAAACGGATAAATTCCTTTCTCCGGAATATGCCGCTGAGACATTGACAGACTGGGTAAATCAGAAATTTGAATTAGCCACTAAACCAGAGGATATCTCTGGTAAAAAGCCTGAGGAAGTTGTAAGCATACTCGGTCAGGCAGCACGTGAGAAATATCATCAGCGTGAAATTGAATACCCTGTCGATTTTATACTAAGTATGGCCGCACATCGCCATCAAGCGGGCAGCAGCTATGCCGCCAAGGAAGTTGTCGACTGGGTATATCGCAAATATCGTGTCATTTGGAATATTGAAGAGATCCAGACTCTGGGCTACGACCAGCTTCGCACCAAACTTATCGATCTGGTTCAATCAAAGGGCCATGGTGCTGTCGAACTTGAAACTAAAACTATTGCCGATCAGGTTCAGGACGATGAAGCGGGCATCGAAAGCCTTGCCGCCCTGCTTTCAGGTCGTTTCAATCAGGAGATCAAGCCTTGGCAGATTTCCGCGGCTGTCAGTGTCAATGGTTTTATCGAGCAGACTGCAAGCAAATACCTGCGAGAAGAGCTTACAGAGCTGGAACGCTATGTACTACTTCAGATATATGACTCAACCTGGAAAGACCACCTTTACGCAATGGACCATCTCAAGAGCGGTATCGGCTTAAGAGGGCTGGCTGAGCGTGATCCTAAGATGGAATATAAACGCGAAGGCTATCGTATGTTCCAGGAAATGCTTAGCTCGATACGTGATAAAGTTACTGATATGATTTTTAAGGCCAGACTTGGCGGCGAAGAAGAAAGACGTTCAGTCTGGAACATATCAAGTGCAGCTCACGATGAGTTTACTATGTTTAATCAGCAGCAACAGGCCGCGCAGGCACCACAGGAAAAACCTGCCATGCCAAAAACTGTCCAGAATGACGGACCTAAGGTTGGCAGAAACGACCCATGTCCTTGCGGCAGCGGCCAAAAATACAAAAAATGCTGCGGCAAGAATATGGAATAGCAGTTTTACTACTAACTGTTCATATTGTTAAATACTGAATAAAAAGACCACCATTCAAAATGAGAATGGTGGTCTTTTTGTTATTGTGAATAAATTGTATAAGACGTTAAGTCAAATACTAGTATCTTAGTACACTCTCACATTATCAATGCGAACATAACTACTGCTCATAAAACCCTTTGAATACATGAACATTATGCCGACACTACCTGATTCACCTTCTGGGATATCCAATGTTTCAGTATGCATACCTTCAGTAACTGTCCACAGCTTTACCGGATTACCTTTAGCATTCAACTGCAAAGTAGATGTTGCATCAGCAGCGTAAACCTGCAAATCAAAAGACACCTTGCTCTTACCGGTGAGATCAACGTTGAGTACAAGAGTATTAATATAAGAGTTAGTTTCTAATAGTTTATTACCACTAGCATCAGTAATTAATGAGAAAATTGGGTAATATGGCGAGACGCTTGACCAATAATGGCTATTGATCTGATCATATTCGAAATCATCATAGAATTCGGTTTTTACCTCTGCCTGCAGCCAACTATCGACCAACATAGCAAGATCACTAATATCAATTGTACCATTTTCAGAATAATCACATTCACTACAAGCGAAGCCACCATAACAATCAACTGCCATCCAGTGTTCAGCAAGAGTAGCAAAAGTTTCCATACCGATCGGCTGTATGACAGAGACACTTACAGGAATAACATATTCGAAATTATCATCATCACAAATGACACTCACTGTACTAGAATAATCACCAGGAAGCAAACCACTCATATCCATATTTAAGCCTATATTTACAGGAGATTGTCCGCTAAGCTCGAAAGTTGTAGGATCTACCGTAAGCCAACTATCAGCAGAAGGGAGAACGCTACCTGATGCTTCACTACCGCCCATAGCTAAGGATAAAGCCAAGTTATGATCAATAGACAATACACTATCAGTGGTAAACACAGAATAGCTGATCAGAGATGTATCAACGTTTAACAAACCCTCAAAGTGCAACTTTGGCATCTGGCCTTCTGTAATCAGCCAGACACTATCCAGACCATCTTCAATACTATCAGAAAAATCCCAATTCTCAAAAATTGAACGCTGAGTGAGGTCTTCATCTCCGGTATGACAGTTTATTTTAGTTACACCCTGTCCCATACCAAAAATATTAAGGTTTTCTAAGTCATCATCTATACCAGCACAGTAGCAGTTTAAAACATTGCCGCCATTAGCCCGGCCAATGATACCGCCGTATGAATATTGTGACGCATCAAGAATGTCACATAAAGTATAGCTATTTGTCACATCAGCTGCATCACCAAGACCAATA
This sequence comes from Sedimentisphaerales bacterium, assembly GCA_963667715.1. Taxonomy (GTDB): domain Bacteria; phylum Planctomycetota; class Phycisphaerae; order Sedimentisphaerales; family SM23-30; genus JAFGDI01. The sequence goes on from OY763926.1 coordinate 2,555,124, forward strand.
ATACCACCGACATAGTCAGTAGCACTAATTACTCCGCTAACTTTACATCTATTTATTTCAGTATTGTTAGCTTCACCAACTATACCACCAGCTCTAGACAAAGCACTAATAAATACATCAGCAGAGCAGTCATATATCTTACCATAGCATATGCCGGCAATACCACCAACTCTACTATAGCCATAAACTGAACAATCTATTAAGTTAACATTTTTGATCACAGCGACAGCGTCTACAGTACCAAACAAACCTAAATACGACTCTTCAGTGTTACTGATAGCCATATTTTGAATGCTAAACCCACCACCATCATAGGTACCAGAAAATCCAGTTTCACCACCGGCAATAATAGCATCTATATAGTACTCTTCACTAAATACTATATCGTTTACCTGCAGAAAACACTTGTCATAATTATCGACATCACTACCAAGCTGTTCCAGGTCTGATACAGATGTGATCAAATATGGCGATTCCGGCGTACCGCTTCCACTATATGCACCAGCATACTGACTGCCTGCTATACATAATAATAAAAACGAACATAAATACTTTTTAAACATAAATTCTCTCCCAGTCATTACATAGACTAAATAACCTACTTCATTTTATACCAAATATTCATTATACAATAATAATAGGCATAAAATCATAAAAAAACAGCTTAGTAAGGGAAAATAAGAAAGAAACTATATAAACCTTGTTAAGGGAACCTCTAAAAATTCATTCTGGGCTGCAAACGGTCTTGATTTTTCCTGAGCTGCGTCACGAAAAACCGTGAATATTCACCAATATGCCCGATTCTTCGTTCCTTGTCAGTAAAAATCAATCCACGTTTTCGCCTCAAAAGCAATTGTCAGAGGTACCCTTAATTTAGATAGTTAGTAAAGGGTATAACATTATTCTGCGTCTCTTAGCCAATTAAGAATACCTAAACTTTGCAAAATGTCAGTTAGCAGTTCCATTGGTAAACCTACCACATTGGATTCACTTCCCTTAATCTGTTTGACGAACTTATCGCCTCCCGACTGATACGCATATGCCCCCGCTTTTCCTTGCCATATGCCGCTATCGAGATATTCTTCCAGCTCAATATCTGTCATAGCTCTCATATCAAGCTCGGTAACAGCATGATCAATGATCTTTATATTTCCCGCTGGAGCTAATACGGCTAAACCAGTAATAACATAATTAGGACCTGCAAAATGATTTGTCAGGATATTACGTGCATCATCAATATCAGCCGGCTTCCCGATTATCTTGCCATTGTGAACACATACAGTATCGGCCGCAATTATTACCGCTGATGGATAAGCCTGGGCGACCTCGGCGGCTTTTAGATATGCTAAAGACTCTACCCATAATTCCGGTGCCCTAGACGTCTGCCAACAGGGAGATGGCTCATTTAGTCTGGCCGGCACGATCTCAAAATCGTCAAATATCTGTACTAGTAATTCTTCACGACGAGGTGAACCGCTAGCTAGTACAATTGTTTTTTTGTTATTCATTACTAATATTCTACCTTTCCAAAGGTTACCGCTAAAAAGTTAAAATAGTATTATATTTATTTTAACTATCTTCACAATAGCTAGTATAAATCATAAATTCCTTTTAATCTTAAGTTTATAACCATATAATAAAAGCTATTTTAATATACGCTCATCTTGAGTTCTGTAGATAATACAAAAACTAAGTTACAAATTAAACAGGAATTATTCAATGAATTTTATTGATTATCTGATCTTTGCTATATATATGCTATGTGTTCTGGCTGTTGGAGTTTATCACTTCAGAAAAAACAAGAGCACAGAAGATTACTATGTAGGCAGTAGAAATATCAAGGCTTCACATGTTGGCCTATCTATAGTTGCAACTGATGTGGGCGGTGGTTTTTCGATCGGGCTTGGCGGTGTCGGATTTATGATGGGACTTTCTGGCAGCTGGCTGCTTTTTACCGGCCTTATTGGTGCGTGGCTGACGGCGATTTTTATAATTCCAAAGATTAAATCGCTAGATACTACTCATCAGTTCATGACTTATCCAGATTTCCTGCGTCATCATTACAACAACAATGTTGCACTAATAGCCGCAATAATATCTGGTATCGGGTATCTTGGTTTCACCGGTGCCCAGATGCTGGCAGGTGCCAAACTAGCCTCAGCTACCATATTACAAAACAACCCATTCGGTATGGACCCAATTCTTTTTGCACTGCTGGTCATTGCAGCCGTTACAATTCTCTATACAGTGATCGGTGGCTTGAAAGCAGTAATCTACACTGACACAATACAATGGATACTTCTATTAAGCGGTCTTATTTTCATCACTATTCCAGCAACATTAATTAAAATTGGCGGTCCAAAGGCATTATACGACACTTTACCAGCAGAATATTTTACCTTAACAAATATTGATGCTATAACTCTTATCAACTGGATGGTTACTATCGTACCTATATGGCTGGTAGGTATGACACTATACCAAAGGATGTATGCCTGCAAAAATGAGCAACAGGCAAAAAAAGCATGGTACATAGCGGGACTATTTGAATACCCGATAATGGCATTCACTGGTGTTTTTCTGGGAATGTGTGCCCGGGTAGTATACCCTGAGGCAGAATCCGAAATGGCATTGCCAATGCTAATTAGAGATGTTCTGCCTATTGGCATAACCGGAATAGTTATCGCATCCTATTTTTCTGCCATCATGTCAACTGCAGACAGCTGTATGATGGCATCATCCGGTAATTTCGTTAATGATATTATTGAAAGATATTTCCTGAAAAATATCTCAGCCAAACAGTCAATACGTCTCTCTATGCTGGCGACATTACTGGTAGGTACAATCTCAGTTATTCTGGCTGCCCAGTTCACAATGGTACTTGACGCAATACTATACGCCTATGCATTCATGGTGTCCGGCCTGTTTATCCCAACTCTAGGTGCATACTTTTGGAAAAAGTCCAGTTCAGCCGGTGCAATAACTGCTATGCTTGCTGGCGGTATATCAACTCTATTACTTCTGACAAAAGTAGTCCAACTACCCGAATCGATCGAAAAAATTGGGCTGGATGCCAGTATATTCGGCATATCGATCTCAGCAATTACCTTTATTATAATATCACTGCTGATACCGGATAAAGAGAAATAGTCTCTGCTAAGACTAATCTTTACCAGAAAGTAACTTCGCATGGATAAGGGCAGCAAGGCCACCGCGTGAGGTTTCACGGTATTCTGCCTGCATATCGCGACCGGTCTTGTTCATAACCTCAACAACATCATCAAAGCTGATAAAATGGTCACCTGTAGTTGAGAGTGCATAACTTGCACATTCCACGGCCCTCATAGCGGCGAATGCATTACGCTCGATACACGGCACCTGTACCAAACCGGCAACCGGGTCACAAGTAAGTCCCAGCATATGTTCTAAGGCCATTTCTGCAGCATACTCAACCTGGTGATTTTCGCCGCCAAGGATCTGAGCTGCCGCCGCTGCTGCCATAGCACAAGCCGAGCCTACCTCTCCCTGACAACCAACTTCAGCTCCACTAATCGATGCACGGGCTGCTATGCTGGAACCAAATATCCCGGCCGTGATCAAAGCTTCAACAATATCACTGCGCGGCACCTGACAATTATGCTCCATATAAAATAATACCGCAGGCACCACACCGCAGGCACCACAAGTTGGGGCAGTAACAACAACCTGTCCGGATGCATTTTCCTCTGACACAGCCAGAGCATAAGCACTCAGCATTGTCATGTCATAGAACATTCCACCCTTATATCGGTTAGCCTGTTTACGCATCTTCTTTGCACGACGCTGAATATTTAACCCGCCGGGAAGTACCGATTCGCAGCTGTTAAGCCCCCTATTAACAGCTTGGTACATACTTCCAAGAACATCGTCCAGAAATACCCGACAACTATCACTTTCACGATCTATAGCATATTCCCATATGCTTTTTCTCTCTTTAGTACACCAGATTAGTACATCAGCGATAGAATCATGTTCATATTCACCATTGATGGCATCGATAAGCTTGCCATCTTCACCAGCAATATTACCACCGCCAATACTGTAATAGATCTCATTATTTACCGATTCTGAACCCAAATAACTGACAAATCTCATTCCACAAGAATGAACTGGCAGTAATTCCAGTGGTTTCCAGATAATTTCATGCTCTATGCCGGCAAGTGCTTCATGGATAACCTGGTCTGTCAGGTGCCCGCGTCCGGTAGCAGCCAATGAGCCGTAAAGCTCGATCTTAACTCTGTCAAATTTGGTTGATTGTGACTCTAAAAATAGCTGGGCAGCTCTACGTGGCCCCATACTATGAGAACTGGAAGGCCCTGTTCCGGTTTTATATATCTGCCTGATGGATTTCATACTTCTCTATGCCCGTTTTCTGGTTAATATCTTATTTGTAGGATTATCATAATACGAAATACCATTGTCCGATTCTAATAAAAAAACAAAATAAGTTGCCTATAATCAAATAACAGCAACTACACCGATAGATAATACAATACAGACATCAAATATTCATGAATAGCTTGATTTTACAGGCAGTTACGGTTAATATTTTAGTTCTGTATTTAAATTATTGGATCGACATCAGCAGATGTTTGTTATTAGTAGATAAATAAGGCATAAGATTATGGCAGATAACAGGTTAGGCACATACGATTTTGGCAGTATTGAACCAAAGTGGCAGAAATTCTGGGAAGAGAACAAGACTTTCAAAACACTTGACGACTACAGTAAGCCCAAATATTATGTTTTGGACATGTTCCCTTACCCATCTGGTAACGGTTTGCACGTTGGCCACCCTGAAGGCTACACTGCCAGTGATATTGTCTCACGCTATAAAAGAATGAAAGGGTTCAATGTTCTGCACCCAATGGGCTTCGACGCATTTGGTCTGCCAGCAGAACAGTTTGCCGTAAAGACTGGTACCCACCCTGCCATTACAACTGAAAAGAATGTAAATAATATCCGTAAGCAGATCAAAGAGCTAGGCTTTAGCTATGATTGGGATAGGGAAGTAAACACAACTGAGGTTGGATATTACAAATGGACTCAATGGATATTCCTGAAGCTTTTCAATAGCTGGTACGATGCTGATATGCAAAAGGCCAGAGATATATCTGAGCTGCCAATACCAGAAGGTCTAACCGGCAAAGAAAAATCAGAATATATAGACAGCAAGCGTCTTGCCTATGAAGCAGAAACACCTGTAAACTGGTGTCCGGAACTTGGCACTGTTCTGGCTAACGAAGAAGTAATCGGCGGCGTTAGCGAACGCGGCGGCCACCCGGTAATACGTAAGCCTATGCGTCAATGGATGCTGAGAATTACTGCTTATGCGGAAAGACTTATTGATGATCTGGAAGGCCTTGACTGGGCGTATGGTATCAAAAAACTTCAGAGCGACTGGATAGGTAAGAGTATCGGTGCTGAAGTAGATTTCAAAGTACTCTTTGACCCAACAGAAATAGTGCCAAGCAAGCATCACACTATTAGAGTATTTACCACCAGACCCGACACTTTATATGGTGCAACATATATGGTTCTGGCACCTGAACATCATCTGGTAGACAGAATTTGCTCTGATCAACAGCGTTTTGAAGTTGAGAAATATAAACAACAGGCCTCAATGAAGAGTGACCTGGACAGAACTGATCTGGCGAAAGATAAGACTGGTGTATTTACCGGTGCTTACGCTATCAACCCGGTTAACGGCGAGCAGATCCCTGTTTGGATCAGTGACTATGTACTGGCTAGCTATGGTACTGGTGCAATAATGTGTGTTCCCGGCCATGACGACCGCGATTATGAATTTGCGAAGAAATTTGAATTGCCGATTATTAAAGTGGTAGCTCCTGCTGATGGAAGCGAGTATGAGGGCTGTTTCACAGATTATGGCGTTGCGATAAACTCCGGCGATAATGATGGTACCCCTACAGCAGAATTTAAGGATAAAATAACTGCCTGGCTGGAAGAACAAGGCCTAGGTTGTAAATCGGTCAACTATAAGCTGCGTGACTGGCTCTTTAGCCGTCAGCGTTACTGGGGCGAACCATTCCCAATAGCTCATAGTGATGAAGGTGAGATCGTGGCCATATCAGAAGATGAGCTGCCAGTGACATTGCCAGAAACCGAAAACTTCAAACCATCGTCTGAGGGTGAATCTCCACTGGCGAATTGTACTGACTGGCTCTATTTTGAAAAGGACGGCAAGAAGTTCCGCCGTGAGACCAATACAATGCCACAGTGGGCTGGCAGCTGCTGGTACTACCTCAGATATATTGACTCACAGAATAGCAATGCCCCATTTGACAAAGAAAAAGAAAACTACTGGATGCCGGTCGATCTGTATATTGGTGGTGCAGAACACGCTGTTCTTCACCTGCTCTATTCCCGCTTCTGGCATAAGGTACTGTTTGACCTTGGTTATGTTACAACTGCTGAGCCTTTCCAGAAGCTGGTCAATCAAGGCATGATCCTTGGCCTAAGCTACAAGACTCAGGCCGGTCGTCTAATTGAAAACGATCTGGTCGAGGCCAAAGGCGGCAAGTTCTATCACAAAGAAACAGGTGAAGAACTGACTGAATTTACTGCTAAAATGAGTAAATCACTTAAAAACGTAGTAAATCCGGAAGATGTTATAAGTAAATACGGTGCCGACTCTATGCGTCTTTATGAAATGTTCATGGGGCCACTGGAAGCCAATAAACCATGGAACATGAATGGCGTCGAAGGTGTATTCCGCTTCCTGCAGAAATCATGGCGTATGATTATTGACGAAGAGACCGGAAATCTTAACCCGGCTATCTGTGATGCACCGCTGGACGATGCTAATGATAGATTGCTTAATAAGACTATTAAGAAAGTTGGCGAGGATGTTGAAGGATTCAGCTTCAATACCGCAATCAGCCAGATGATGATCTTCGCAAATGAATTCAGCAAGCTCGAAAAACGTAATAAGTCAGCAATGGAACAGTTTGTCCTGTTACTTGCTCCTTTCGCCCCACACCTGGCTGAAGAGCTATGGGACAAACTAGGCCACAGCGACACGCTGAGCTATGAACCATGGCCAACATATGACACAAATAAGCTTGAAGATCCTGAGATTCAGCTTGTCGTACAGATTAATGGTAAAGTTCGCGATAAACTAATTGTACCAGCAGATTCTGACGATGATACTATTACTCAGATAGCTTGTGCCAGCGAAAAGATCCAGAAAAGCCTGGAAGGTAAAGTTATTCTCAATACCATAGTTATAAAGAAAAAGCTAGTTAACATTGTTGCAATCTAAAAGAAACCTTTCAGCTTGTTGTATAGGCTGGGTAGTATATTATAATTAGGAATTATGCTTTTATGGACCTGACATACTTAAATGCAATAATCATGGGTATCATACAGGGACTTACAGAGTTTCTGCCGGTTTCATCCAGCGGACATCTGGTAATGTTCCAGCACCTGTGGGGCATTGACCCGGAGCAGCCGCAAATGATCATTTTTGATCTGGCTGTACATGTTGGTACTGTTGCATCTATTCTGTATTACTACCGCAATAGCATTACAAAATTTTTACTTGGCCTAAACCGAGACAAGGCTGGCCTGCTCCAGCCTCGGCAACTATACAATAGCAGTCCTAGTTGGAGATTCTTAGCACTGTCTTTTGCGGCTATGTTTGCCACGGCAGTATTTTACGTTGGAACAAAAGTCATAGGTAAGATAGCTGGCGAAACGGACGGTAAAGACATTTTCGACCTGGCTTTTGGTAATCCTAATGTGGTTTCTATCTTATGGCTGGTTACTGCTGCTGTACTGATTGTTACAGACAAAAAACGGAAAACCAGACGAGGCTTGAAGCATTTTACGATCATTTGTGCATTAATAATTGGTTTTGCTCAGGGGATAGCCACTTTACCGGGTATTTCTCGCAGCGGTTCAACTATTTGTGCCTGTGTTCTACTTGGGCTGCACAGAAGATGGGCTGGAGAATTCAGTTTTCTGATCGGTGTAATGGCAATTGTCGGAGCAACCTTGCTTGAGGGAATAAAGTTCTTTTCTGAGCAAAATGCGGCTCTGCCATGGGGGCCAGTTATAATTGGCTCTATAGTTAGCGGCTTAGTTGGCTTTATGGCACTTAGCCTGCTGCTGTGGGCTGTCCGAAAAGCCAAACTCAAAGTTTTTGCTGTTTATCTTGTTATTATAGCTATAAGTTCACTGGTTTATTTTAACCTTTGAGATAATATATAATTGAATTATCACTAAGGCTGTGTTGTTTTGGCACAGCCTTTTTTTTATATTCCTCCCATTACAGACACCAGTAATTTAACACATAACAGCAGCTATTATTTGACTTCTGTTATTAAATGTTAAATAATAGTATTAGCTAACAATCTTTTAATATGGCTGATATTATGAAAAAATACGAAACAGTAATAGAACGAGTATCAAACCTGATAAATAATGGGACCCTCAAAGAAGGTGACAAACTCCCCAGTGTCAGACAGATGGCACAACAGATGTCGCTGGGGATAATGACAGTGTTAGACGCATATCGTAGAATGGAGGCGAGAGGGCTTATCGAGAGTCTGCCTCGCAGCGGATATATTGTTCGACCACCATCACTGCAAAAACCAGCTAACATCATAAAATTACCTGAAGCAAGAATTGGCAATATTACCGTTCAGGAAAAAACGGTTCAAATACCAGCTGAAGTCGAAGAGCTTTTCAGAGCTGTGGTTCAGCCTGATATGGTAGCTCTCGGTGCGGGGCTGCCAGACCCTGGTGATTTGCCAAGTGAGGAACTAAGTCTCGCACTGGCTAGAGCGGCTCGTACCTGGCCGATGGAGAATAATCAATATTATCTGGGATTTGGCGACCAGCAGTTGGCAACAGAGCTTGGCAAATGGATGGTTAATACAGGCTGCAGCCCGTTACCAGATGAAATCACCATAACTCAGGGAATAACTCAGGCACTGAATCTAGCCTTGCGTGCTATAAGTAAACCCGGAGATACCATACTGGTAGAGTCACCTGGCTATTATGGTTTTTACACTATACTAGAATACCTCAATCTTAAAGCTGTTGAAGTGCCCGTTGAACCGTCTTGCGGGATATCTATACCTGAACTAACTAAAATACTTAAAAAAGGTGTCAGACCCAAAGCACTGATATGTTCACCAACATTTTCTAATCCTACCGGCGCTGTAATTCCCGGCGAGAACCGGCAGAAACTGATTGAACTCTCTCAAAAATATAACTTCATTATTATTGAAGATGATACTTATGGTGAACTATATTTTAGCTCACACCGCCCTTTTCCACCACTGAAAGCTTTGGCACCAGAAGATATTATATATCTGGGCAGTTTTAGCAAACTGTTTGCGCCTGGTTATCGCATAGGCTGGGCTGCGGCGGGAAGGTACACAGACGATCTGAGACGATGCTATAGTATGGCAATTCTGGCAAGCCCACCGGTACTGCAAAAGGCTGTAGCTGATTATTTGAAACGCGGCGGCGTTCGCCAGCATTTACGCAGATTAAGGGAAAAGTACCATAATAATACTCTCACTTTCCAAGGTATCATTGCCGAGAGCTTTCCAGAAGGAACACGCACTGCTGACCCTGCCGGCGGACATTATCTCTGGCTTGAGCTGCCGAAAAAATGTGATGCAGTGGCGATCACCAGAGAAGCCATGAAGCAAAAAGTATCAGCCGCGCCAGGTGTGTTGTTTTCCTCTCGCCGACACTATAAGAACTATATGAGACTGAATTGCGGATTGAAATGTACTGAAAAGGTTATAAACGCTATCAAAACAATTGGTAAGTTGGCTAAGGAAGATATACAAACCAGCAAGCCACAAATATCTGCTACCGGCTAATTAAAATAGGATCAGTCGCCATTAGCCAGTAAATATACTGCCAAATGGCGACTGATCCTATTTATACAATATCAAGTCAGAATTGGCTATCTGTTTCTATTTGGTTTTGGATAGGCCATAGCTCTCAAGGCCCACTTATGCCATTTATCAGCCATTTCTTTTACCTTTTCCGGGTATTTTCCGGAAAGATCATTCAGCTCTGCCCGGTCTTGCGGTATATTAAACAGCTCCCATCCGTCTAAAGGCAGTACTTCAACAGCGTCCCAGCGTTCTGCATGGTTAAAGGCTTTAGAAACCAGCTTCCAATCTCCCATGCGAATGGCTCTATTACCTTCGTGTTCCCAATATAGCGCTTCACGATCTAAAGGTTTATCACTGTTAAATGCCGGTGCCAGACTCACACCTTCCATTGGATGGATCTTATTGCCGTTATACTCTATTGGATAATCTGCATTACCTAGGTCAACGCAGGTTGCCATAATATCCATCAATTGACTGGTTTGCGACCTTAGCTTGCCATTGTATTTTTTATCAATGCCAGCTGGCCAGTGGACAATAAGCGGAGTTGAAATACCACCCTCATGTGTCCAGTGTTTGTACTGGCGAAATGGAGTATTTGATACATTAGCCCAATTCTGGCCACAAGAAATATATGTGCCGTCACCACCTGGCATAGCACTTTTACCGCCAATAACAGGTCTACCATCACGAGTATACATAGGAGGAATAAATCTATCCTGCTGCTCTTCTGGGGACATTGGCTTTTTAGCTGGCATATACCAGTTTTTGGTTGGGCCACGGCCAATATTTTCAGCACAGGCTCCATTATCCTGCAAGAAAAAGATAATTGTATTATCTAATTGGCCATTTTCCTCCAAAGTATCAACTATACGGCCAATCCCCTGATCCATTCTATCGATCATTGCTGCGTATACTTCCATACAGCGAGCTTCCCAGGCCTTATACTCACAATCGTCCCAGTTACCAACTGTCTCTGTATACTTGCAGTTTTGTTCTATCACACCTAGCTTCTTCATTTTTTCAAACCTGGCACGACGGATAGCATCATAGCCGACATCGTATTTGCCATGATACTTTTCAATATCCTCTTCCAAAGCATGAAGCGGCCAATGAGCTGCGGTATATGCAACATAAGAAAAGAACGGCTTATCTGGAGACTCTTCATGTTGTTCATTTATGAAGCGAATAGTATTATCTGTTACAGCGTCAGTATAATAATATTTTTCCGGTTTATAATCAAGGTCAGCATAAGCCGATATTCTTGTATTGCCACGTACCAATGTCTGAGGGTCATAAAAACTACCAGCACCTCTAAGTGTGCCGTAACATTTTTCAAAACCTCTCTGCACCGGCCAATTGCTGATATCACCATCGGGATCGAAGATAAAACTATTAACATGCCATTTACCTGTCATAAAAGTATTATAACCACCTGCCTTCATAACTTCAGCAATTGTAACACATTTTTTATTGATCTTGCCACTATAAGCCTCAACATGCTCATCGGTTTCCATATGACCAATTCCGGTCTGATGCGGGAATAGGCCGGTAAGCAAGGAAGCTCTGGTTGGACAACAGCGAGCACCATTATAAAACTGAGTAAAACGTAAGCCACGTGCCGCCAATTTATCAAGATTCGGGGTATGTATCTCACTACCGTAACAGCCCAAATCAGAATACCCCATATCATCTGACATGATAAGCAGAACATTCGGCCTCTTATCAACTGCCTTCTCTGCTACCGGTTTACCAGAAACAAAGCGGGTAAAAACTGCAGATACCCCCACAAATAACGACGCACTTAAACCAAATCTGGTTAAAAATCTATTCATTGACCCTTTCCTTTTTATTAATACCGCACTATTGAAACGAATAAAAGGTCGGCAGCTGATATACAACATGCCGCCGACCTTAAACTACTAACATTTACCAACTTTATTTAATAGCAAATACTATAGTTGGATCGAGCATATAGCGACCAAACTTATCGCCATAAATTGCAATACCACCTGGCAACGAATCGTCAACAGCAATACGCAGAACGATCTCACCGGCAGCTTCTGCTGCAGCTAAAGATTCTTCAGTAAATACTGAGCTAAGCAAGTAGCCGTAAGAACCAGCTTCTCTTAGCTTCTTGTCTTGCAGCTGACTATGCCATGACAGTATGCCTCTATGGTCAGCAGGATCATCAGGTAGATCGAACCTGCCAATAACCTTGCCAGCAGCACTTACTGTAACAGCTGACTGGTATTTTACCTCGTCAGTCATAGCGTAAGCGTTTGGAAGTTTAACTGGGTCATGTGTACCGCCGCCACGCATGAAGTCGCCTTCTTCAACCTTGGCACCAACAACATCCTTGCCGAAGAGCTCTTTGGCAGATGCTTCCATCTTAAATACTGCACTAGTTATATCTGAGGCTTTTAGCCCTTCCGGCCATGCAATATGATATTCCAGATAACCAGCACCTGCTGCGTTAACCTTTAAGCCGTCAAGTACATCCCAAAGACGAACTGAAAAATCACCTGAAGTATAGCTTTTCGGTGCAAAACGGATAATGCGTTTTCTGACACCATCTTCAATAACAGTCTCATCACGAGGCAGGACACCATCACGCACATCAAAAGTAACAAAGTTATGCTGTACAATATCGCCAGCACTATTTTCAAGTACCATTGCCAAAACAGCAACTGCCGGCTTAGACGGCATAGTAACCGCCAAAGGTTCAAGCTCTGACTGCATCCAAGCCTTATACGGAAGCTCTTTACTAAACGTTGAATAGCTTTCACGTTCACCAAATGAATCCCAGCCGTAAAGTTCACATTTCAAGGTAAGCTTATCGCCCATAGGCTTATCTGTCATTGAAGACAAATGCAGCGGTACTGATACCTTCTCGCCAGGTGTAACGGTATGACAAACGCCAACACCAGGAGATAAATATATCGGGCTGTGCCAGTCATTCAGCGACATGCCGTCAACCAGTTCTTCTACGCCAGTATATTTCATACTGCGATCAAATCTATAGTAACCATTCCACTCGTTAATAACATCATGATGTTCAGTATAAAGCCAACCACACATCTTTGGATGACGGCGGAACTCATTCATCATTAGATGATAGTCCCAGCTCCAGTCTACATCGCCGGTACTGCCCTCATAGCCCCAAACGTTACCACACTCACTATTCATCATTGGATCGCCATCCTGCTTATTGTCGCCAATATAGCTATGGCCTGAACCGGGATAGGTTTGCTTGCATACATCATCAAGGAACTCACGCCAATCGTAACCCGGGCGATATGCATGCCAGGAATTTATATCTGTTTCAACATGATCCCAATTACAGGTAGAGTTTTCTTCTACCAGTCTGGTAGGGTCAAGACTCTTGGTCAGATGATACATATCGCGTACCCATTCCTGAGTTTCTGGCAGATATTTATGGTCATCACCTGTCTTGAGACCCCATGTTTCATTAAAATCGATCCAAGAGAAAATACTAGGATGATTAAAGTCGCGTTTAACCATACGTCGCATAGTATATTCAGATTCAGCACGAGCTTTTGGCCCTGGTTCGCCCCAGAAATTCGGAACGTCAGCCATAATAAGCAGACCAAGCTTATCAGCCCAATAGAGCTTGCGAGGAACTTCAACCTTGATATGGATACGGTTACCATTGAGACCGATACGGCGAGATCGAAGGATCTCATCACGCATGAACTCATCGCTAGGGAAGGTATAATAACCATCTTCATGGTACGACTGATCTAAACATAGCTGAAGATAGATCGGCTTATTATTTAGAGCTATATATGGGATATCGGTTCCGGGAAGTTTTACCACACTGATTTTACGCATACCAAAATAAGTATCAACGGTATCAGTTGTAGCACCATCACTAACTTTTGCCTTAACTTCATACAAAAATGGATCTTCAAGCGACCAGAGATGTGCCTGTGGGATTGCAACAGAGAATTCCAGCTCTTTTACACCAGCCTGTATCGGCTCACTAACAGTCTGCAAACCAGATTCTTCTGCAAATTCAAGAATCATTTCACTATCTCTGGCTGTAGCTTTATTTAACTCGGCCTTTACTGTCACCTTGCCATTGTCAATATCTGGGTAATAATGGATAGTTTCAATAGCCAGCTCTGGGCGAGCTTCCAGGTATACTGTCTGCCAGATACCAGCGGCTCTGCCATAGCCCTGCTTACCTTCCAACTTAAATGGGTGCGGCGTGTCATCTACCCGCAGTGTAAGAGTCTGCTCTGAGCCCCACTTAATATCTGTAAGTTCAAATTCAAACGGTGTGTAGCCCCCTTGATGTGAGCCCAGCTCTTTACCGTCAAACCAGCCTTTACTTATCCAGTCACTTGCACCAACTACAACAAATACCTTTTTGCCTTTCCAGTCAGCAGGAACTGTTATCTTGCGCGAATACCAACCAATGTCAGCTTCATCTTTAATACCAGATAGCTCTGAGCCCCATGGGAAAGGAACCAAGATATCTTTGGTAAAGGCTTTATTGCCAGCAAACCAACTCTCTGATTCACCAACATTGGCCTTATCAAACTCAAACTGCCACTTACCATTAAGATTGAGCCAATCCGCCCTCATAAAATCTGGACGCGGATGCTCAGGAAGCGGAATATCAGCAGAATAAACACTGGAACCTAAAAACAGCATTAAAAAGGTAGAGATAACCAATTTAATACCAAACTGCTTTGATCGTTTCATAATTCACCTTTCATAAAATAATTCATACACAATTACAATTATGATGCATTGATATAACTATATTGATCCAATGACATCAGATTAACAAAAACGTGCAATAGATTGCAATTACCTATTTATCCAAAGAAAATAAATCAAAATGTAATTCGCTGAAAATACGAAATCGAGTCATACAAGTCCAATAATAGCTATTTTCTATCAGAAATACACATTTTTTTCATACTTACTGACAGAGTTGGTAAATATAAATATTAGATTGTTCTACAATACGCCCTGTTTTTCTAATTTCAGACTATTTCCATAAGAATCTTTACTATGGATGTTTATATCTAAATATGCCGTAAATGCCCCACTTTTTTATATATTTTTCTTTTGGAATTTGACTTTTTGTATATGAGACTAATATTATCCCATATACTAACTATAGCAAATGAACATATAAGCAATAAAAGCCCCTAAATAACAATAGTATTCAAGGTGATATATAATAAGTGGATATTCTCAATAGAAATACAGACTACGCTTTCAGGCTTGCGGCTAACCTTGCGGCAGAGTACGGAAATGCCCCAATATCAGGCAGAAAACTAGCGAAAGACAATTTTGTGCCGTACGAGCTAACCCGAAAGCTTCTGCAAATGCTGGCAAAAGCCGATCTGGTTATCAGTACCAAAGGCCCTAAAGGTGGCTACAACCTAAGCAGAACCCCTGATACTATATCATTTATGGAGGTTATCGAAGCAATTCAAGGGAAATTATGTCTGAACAAATGCATTTTAAGCAGCTTTGCATGTCCGCTAAAAAACAAGTGTCCAGTGAGCAGCCATCTGGCGGAACTTCAAAAAGAAATTGATAAACATTTATCAGAAAAAACACTTAATGAAATACTAAACAATGATCAGGCAGGCTAAGCCTGATATTTTTAACTTATAACATAAACAGGAAATGGGTAAATTCTTTATTAAAAGGAAAGGCAGTAATATGTATTGTTATCAGTGTGAACAAACAGCTAAGGGACAGGGATGTACAGTATCTGGAGTATGTGGTAAAACACCAGAAACTTCAGATTTACAGGATCTTCTCGTATATGTCGCTAAAGCAGTAGCCATGTACGGCCATCGTGCCAGAGTACTTGGCGCCTCAGATGCTAAAGTAGACAAATATCTTATCGAAGCATTATTTACAACAGTCACAAATGTCAATTTTGACCCGGCAAGAATTGAAAAGATCATTGCTTATGGGCAGGAAGTTATTGCCGATGCTAAAAAGCTATATGAATCTGTTTGTGCAAGCAAAGGTCAGACACCAGAGACTATATCAGACCTGGACAATTGGCAGTTTCCTCAAACTCGCGATGAAATGGTAAAAGAATCTGCATCAATTGGTATAGCACGTAAACTTAGCGATCTGGGTGAGGATGTAACCGGTCTTCAGGAGCTGATTACATACGGCCTGAAGGGTACAGCCGCATACGCAGATCACGCAATGGTGCTAAATGTAATGGAAGATGATGCACTTGCATTTTTCCATGAATCACTGAACTTCCTGACAACTGCTGAAGCCAAAGAACTTGGTAACCTTGTTCCTATGGCAATGAAAGTTGGTGAAGTAAATCTCAAGGTTATGGAATTATTAGATAAGGCCAATACAGACACATACGGACACCCTGAACCTACCGTAGTTAAGGTATCTCCAGTTAAAGGCAAGGCTATACTTGTATCTGGTCATGACTTAAAAGACCTTGACCTGCTTTGTCAGCAGACAGAAGGCAAGGGAATTAATATTTATACACACGGCGAAATGCTGCCATGTCTGGCATATCCAAAACTTAAAAAATATAGTCATCTGGTCGGTAACTATGGTGGAGCATGGCAGGATCAGCAAAAGGAGTTTGCAGACTTCCCTGGACCAATTCTTATGACAACTAACTGCATACAGAAACCAGCTGATAGCTATATTAAACGAATATTCACAACTGGCCTGGTCGCATGGCCGGATGTTGTACATATTGGCGAGAATAAAGACTTCTCTCCTGTGATCGATGCTGCTTTGGCCGCTGATGGCTTTACTGAAGACGCACCAGAGAAAACTATAACTATCGGATTTGCTCGTAATGCGGTAATGAGCGTAGCTGGTGCCGTTGTAGATGCAGTAAAAGCAGGACAGATCAAGCACTTCTTCCTTATCGGCGGTTGTGATGGCGCCAAACCAGGTAGAAACTACTATACTGAGCTGGCAGAAGCAGTTCCAGATGATAGCGTCATACTTACTCTGGCTTGCGGAAAATATCGCTTTAACAAACTGGAATTTGGCGATATAGGCGGTATACCGCGTTTGTTAGATGTGGGTCAATGTAACGATGCATATTCTGCCATTCAGATAGCTGTAGCACTCGCTAATGCGTTTGGATGCGGTGTTAACGATCTGCCACTAAGTATAGTATTAAGCTGGTACGAGCAGAAAGCGGTATGTATTCTGCTGACTCTGCTTCATTTAGGTATTAAAAATATGCGTATTGGTCCATCATTACCAGCGTTTGTCACACCTGCGGTGCTTAATGTACTGGTAGAAAACTTTGGAATTATGCCAACTGGCGACGCTAAAGCAGACCTTGACGCTATGTTGGCCGGATAATCATAGCAACATTCAGCAGAACTTCATAAACAACTGCTAAGCATATAAAAAACCTGACAGTAATGATCGACTGTCAGGTTTTTTTGATTTATATGATCATTTTACAAGATCAGCCAGTGGAAGTCTTGTAAGAGCCGTAATCTCTTCACTTTCAAAAGCAGCTATAAAACGCTGATTGATCTCATACAGTTCTTCGTTCATCTCATCAATATTGAGAATATTATCAGGAGTAAACTCTACTGCTTCGCCCTGCTGGCCGGTAAAATTCTTTGGGCAGAAATCAACCGCATAGCTGGGAGGGTCAAGTTCATCTGCAAGGAATACTATCGGTACTCCGTGAGTTCTACAGATAAGCGGACGCGAAGCATACAAGACGCACAAGTCACCTTTTAAGTAACCACAAGATGTATTTGCGTCAAAGGTAAGCTCTGCAAGCTTATCTGAGAGTTCATGCTTTATAGCATAATATTCAACAGGGAAAACAGATAAATTCACACAACAATCAGAACATTTAGCACAACATGTAATATGACTACCATGAATATCGAGCAAATATTGAACCTGCTGGCCAACCCTGGCCTTCAAGGCAAAATAAGATTCAATTGCCGAGGTAAATAATTCATTATTCATATAATAACTTTACTTTCACAAACTATGGCTTAAATATTATTCTGATCAGTCAATAAATAGCTGCAAGGGACACTTTTAATGATCTTTGCGGGACAATCAACCTCATCATAAACTTCATCGTCAAGAGCCGTAAGGGCCTGTCGTTTACTTTCACCAGTAGCCATTAACAAAGCATACTTGCTATTTTTTATCAGATATTTACTTGCCGATATGCGTCGTGCGGGAGGTTTTGGAGATTCTTCTACCAAAATGTAGCCTTTTGACACTGAATCTCTTATAGAATCATGATAAGGGAACAAACTAGCTATATGGCCATCCTCACCAATACTAAGAAGAACTATATCGAAAGCACCGCCAAATTCATTTAGCTGGTCATTATAATCAGATATAGCACCATCAATATCAGCCCCAATAACAAAAGGATGAATATTTGTCTCTGATATCTTACCAGAATCTATCATATCACCCCAAAAAGTATCCTTTGCCAGCTTATAATTACTATCTGGGCTATCTAATGGCACCCATCTCTCATCAGCCATAAAAAAATGAACTCTTGACCAAGGGATATTCTTATTAAGAAGGTGAGTAAAAACACCAGAGACACTTCTACCGCCGCAAATTGCCAAAATAGCACTATCTTTTGTAGCCAGTACAGAACTAAGACAAGAAGCGATCAATGCAGCAGAGTTTTTCTGCACATTTTCTACATCACAGAATCGTAGTATTTCAAGCATAACAGATCAAACCCCAAGAAAACTGTTCCGTATGATAAAAGAGAAGGAAAAATGCCGAAGGTGGGAATCGAACCCACACTCCTGGGAAGGAAAGGGATTTTGAATCCCTCGCGTCTGCCAGTTCCGCCACTTCGGCAAGTGCTTTAATAACAAAGCTTTACATTGTCACAACTAAAAATATCCCAATCACAGGAATATTATTACGGTATAAAGTTATTACTGCAACACGTAAATTATTAACAGAAGAGAAAGTATATAAATATACTGCTAATACGTCAATAAAATATTTCTTTTTTTACAATTGTTATTAACAATGAAGTTTTAGGAACTTGATTTACCCGCTTTATGTTGTTAGAATCCGACATGAAAAGAATAACAAAAAACAACACTTTTATACCTTGTTGTATAATAATTGGAAATGAAAGATAATGAGGATTTTATTATGAGTTTTAAGCCTGAAACAATCGCAATCCATGGAGGATACCGCCCTGACGGCGTCAACTCTCGCGCTTGTGCTGTCCCGATCGTTCAGTCGGCTAGTTTTGTGTTTAAAGATACAGAACATGCAGCGAATCTTTTCGACCTGAAAGAATTCGGCGATATTTATACCAGATTGACCAATCCAACAGTTGCCGCCTGGGAACAACGTATGGCAGAACTTGAAGGTGGTACTGCCGCTGTTGGTACAGCCAGCGGAATGTCAGCTATTTTCCTCACTATTATGACCATTGCCAAAGCTGGCGACCATATTATATCATCAGCTTCGCTTTACGGCGGTACTGACACACTGTTCCGCTACACTCTGCCAGATATCGGTATTACCAGCGATTTTGTTAAAGACGCAGATCCGGCAAAGATCAAAGCCGCAATAAAGGCTAATACCAAAGCTATTTACATTGAATCTATTGCCAACCCTGCCTGTACAGTGCCGGATTTTGAGGCTATAGCCCAAGTAGCGCACGAAGCAGGTATTCCACTTATCGTTGACAATACCTTTGCCCCTATAATATGCCGTCCGAAAGACTATGGAGCTGATATTGTTATCCATTCATGTACCAAATGGGTTGGCGGTCACGGTACAACCCTTGGTGGCGTAGCAATTGACTGCGGTACATTTGACTGGTCGACAAGTGGTAAGTTCCCAATGTTCACCACACCTGACCCAAGCTATCACGGCGTGGTATACTGGGATGTTTTTGGTAATCTGGGCGGTGTAAATATAGCATTTGCTATCCGGGCCAGAACCCAGGGACTTAGGAACTGGGGACCATGTGCGTCACCATTTAGTGCATTCCAACTGCTGGTTGGCCTTGATTCGCTTGCTCTTAGAATCGAACGCCACTGCTCAAATACAGCAAAACTAGCAGAGTACCTGAGTAAAAACGACAAGGTAGAATGGGTTGAATACGCAGGACTGGAAACAAACGCAGCCTTTTCTAATGCTCAGAAGTATCTTAAGGGTGGTTTTGGCGGCGTTCTTGCTTTTGGTATCAAAGGCGGAGTTAAGGCTGGCGAAAAGTTCATTAATTCGGTGAAGCTGGCATATCACCTGGCAAATGTCGGCGATTCCAAAACACTGGTTATTCATCCTGCCAGCACTACCCATCGCCAGATGGAGGCAGAAGACCTGCTCGCAAGCGGTATCAGACCGGAATCGATCCGAGTTTCAGTAGGTGTTGAGCATATCGATGATATAATTGCTGATATTCAGCAGGCCCTTGACGCAGCTGTATAATATAGCAACTACAAAAGTTAAAAGCGGTATCTGTACTACAATATACAGATACCGCTTTTGCCGTTTAAGAACTCGATGTTTAAGTTAATTGCATACCGGAAAACTAACGGTTGCAATCGTACCTTTATCAACAACACTCTCTAAGTCAATTCTTCCGTTATGTTTTTCTACTATACGCTTAACTATGTCCATACCTAAGCCAGTGCCTTCACCTGGTTTTTTCGTAGTAAATAATGGTTCAAATACTCTTTCTAAAACACTTGGCGACATTCCACAACCACTATCTTTGATCTTAACCACTACCTCATCGCCATCGTTATAAATATCAATAATTAGATGCCCCTTATCATCCATAGCCTGAAGTGAATTCTGGATAAGATTTGTCCACACCTGATTAAATTCATCAGAGTTACCCAGTACCTTAAGTGATGTATTATAATTCTTCTCCAGCTTCACACCATGTTTGATCTTATTATGAAATAACAACAATACAGTATCAAGCCCCTCACGAATATCAAGCGGCCCCTGCTGGAACTCACCAGTCTGAGATGCCGTATTGTACATATAGCTTTTAAGAGCCCTAACGGTCCTTGACGCTTTGCCAACAGCAAGCTCTATCATACTACAACTGCGGAGCATATCTGCTATACGAGTAATCCCTTTTAAGATTTCATATGAATTATTATCTTTCAGAAATTCGATATAATCCTGCCAGTCGCCATGAACACCTAGATCAACTAGAATAGCAGCCTTATCTTTTGCATCCGATACCATGTTTTTTATAAGATTATCTGCCAGAAAAGCTTTTGCGATCCTTTCTTCGCGAGTACTGAACTGATCGCTGAACGATGTTGATGAAATAACATGATTAAAAGTATTTTTAACAATCTCACCATATGGGCCGGTAAACCAGGTATGAATCTTATCGATATCATTCATAATTGATATGATATTGATATTTATGACACCACAAGACGAGCTGATAGCACTCAGAGGAGAATTGATCTCATGTGCGATACCGGCAACAAGATTGCCTAACACTGCCATTTTTTCAGAGAGTATAAGCTGACCCTGTGCCCGCTTGAGCTCTGCTAATGAATATTCAAGCTCATCATTTTTCTGCTTTAACAGTTCGGTACGTTCATCAACCTTACGCTCAAGATTTACTGAGTACGATTTCATTTCATTATGCGCAGAAGTAAGCTCCTGCTCTTTTGCCAGCAAAGCATTAGTCCTGGCATTAACCTGATACTTTAATACCAAAATAAATATCAGCGAAACAATACCTAAAAAGACAAAAGAAGCCAAAACATAAATCAGGTATTCAGAAATATCATATTCTGGTTGGCGAACTTTAGCCAACCCATGCTCTATATACAGTTTATTATATACAGAACCGCCGTCGGCTTTATACAGTTCCATTCTCTGGTCAAATGCCTCACGCAGCTGTACATTTTCACCTTTGGCAAATGCAATGTTCAGATCTGTTGGATTAAAGTACATTCCTGAGCTGACCAGGCCGTGCTTATGCAGCTTTTCGCGAAATAATAGCCTTGGACCTGTTGCAGCAAATATTTTACCTTTTTCAAGAGCATCATATAATTCATCGTGACCTTTATAGTACATTAAAGAATAATTTACATCAAAACGTTTAATATACTTTTGGAACCCCAGTCCATTATTATCATCTCGAACCATACCTATTTTTTTGCCACTCAAAGCCGAGATGTTAAAATCTTTTTTATCTTCTTTCCGAATATACAGTTCACTCCACATAGTATATAGAGTATTTGAGAGGAAATCTAGATACTCTACCCTTTCCTCTGTTATCTGTGTACCCGGCAAAATATCTATTTCTTTATTTTTCAGCTTATCAAGTAATTCAGGCCAACTCCCGTCAACCCATTCCAGCTTAACTCCTTCATCCTTAGCCAGATTTGCTAATATCTCAGCGGGGAACCCGTCGGGGGAGCCGTCTACATTTCTGAAAATAAAACCAGGAACATCAGGCAATCCAGCCTTATATACATTATCTCTGAAGCTGATATTATGACCATAGACGGTAAGGCTAAAAGACTGCAATAGTATAAAAACAAGCAATGCGACTATAACAGAGTTTGAAAAACTTATATGATCATATTTACAATTTGTATCCGACTCTTCCCCAAAAATCATTATCTTGATCCACCACTTTTATATCAATTAGGCTCTATGTGAACAACCACATCAACAGCCTGAGGTACATCTTTTTCTATCCGTGCCTCAACAGCTTCCGCTATATCATGGCCCTGCCTGACCGTCAGGCTCCCATTAACAACAACATGCATATCAACCGCTATAGATGAACTGCCAATATAACGAGTACGAAGTTTATGAACTTCAATAACTCCTTCAGTTGTAGCAGTTATCATTTTTAATTTTGCCATTATTACTGACGATGCTCCGGCATCTATCAATAAGTTAAACGCCGGCCTGCCGATCCGATAGGCTGCAATAACAATAAAGATCGATACTACCACAGAACCTATATGGTCTAAAAAAGCCCAATTAGGCCAAAAATATGCAATTACTGACGTTATCATAACTGGTATAGAACTAAGACCATCACTACGATGATGCCATGCATTAGCAGCCAGGACCTGACTATGCAGATCTCTGGCATACTTCATTGTCCAGCGGTATAATAACTCTTTTACTACAATTGACACAAATGCAGCAATACCAGCTATTAAACCAATTATATTATCGTGATCTTTTTTAAGCTCGGACAACGAGCTGTACATCATTCCAATAGCAACAGCAAATAACGATATAGCTATCACAAGTGCTAATACGATCTCTAATCGCTTATGACCATGTGGGTGTTCACTATCAGGAGGCTTATCCCAATATCGGGCACCCCATAAAACCGCAACGTCAGTAAAACTATCTGAAAAACTATGTACTGAGTCTGCAACAACGGCCTGACTATGCCCCAGGACACCGGCGATAAATTTAAGAACTGACAAAATGAGATTTATACCCAGGCTTGCCCAAGTCAAATTCGCTATTCTTGTTGTCCTGTTCGCGTCTTGCATAAAGTACAGATTAGGGAAAAAGAAACAGTTTCAAACTTTTACTATTTTGCTTTAATATCATATACAAATAATGAATCGCCATGTCTTACATAAAGACGACCATTTGAGATAGAAGGATGAGCCCAATGCTCTCCGCTGCCCTCTATAAACA
Source organism: Sedimentisphaerales bacterium (assembly GCA_963667715.1). GTDB lineage: Bacteria > Planctomycetota > Phycisphaerae > Sedimentisphaerales > SM23-30 > JAFGDI01. Next base: position 2,578,739 of record OY763926.1, read on the forward strand.
TCGAACCAGAAATTTCAAAACCAGAAGGGTCTGCTTTTACCAGAGCTACCTTACCAGTTTTTTCATTATAACAATACAAATAACCTTCGGCAAAAATTGCGACACCTTTACCAGTGCCCCAGTTATGTGTATACTTGATCTCATAGTTATCCAAATCCATGCACATCCAACGACCTTTATCATTAGTATTCCACCAACAGGAACCGTAAGCATAACCATCATTGACAACTATACCATGATGATGATTATCAAATTCTTTGATATACTTAAGAACTTCAACCGAGCGGCAATCATCAGCAAGTTTGATAACACCAGCTCCTCTATTGTAACCTGCGCTCATCAATAGCTTACCATCAAAATACTGAGGCGTATTTGCACGTACATCACTACCACCACCTGAAGCCTTACCCTCAAATACTTCATATTTGAGGTCCCAAAGTAGCTCACCATCTGCCAATGCTACACCAAAAGCCATATCAGAGAGTAATGTGACAACCATATCCTGCCCATTATGTTTGATATAAGCAGCAGAACAGTAGCTGACATTAGTACCAAAAGACTTGACCTTCCAGAGCTCTTTGCCATCTGCTGCATTTAACGCTACCAAGCTGGCTTCACTACCACCCGGTGTACAGATAACCTTGCCGTCTACAACCAGCACAGACTCAGCTTGCCCAAAGGTCGGTGACTTAGTACCATATTTTTCAGCAACATCAACCTGCCAGTTGGGTTTACCATCTTTTGCATCAAAACAGCTCACCAGACCATTACCAGTCATAATATAGACTTTTCCATCTACTACTGCAGGTGTACTGCGAGCACCTTTAAATGACTTAAACCATTCCTGACCATATTCTTTCTGCCAGATAATATTTCCTTTATTATCAATTGCGTACAATATACCAACACGAGTTTTTTTATCCATTCCAGCGGTATATATAATATCATCAACTACGGCACAGCCAGACCAACCCAAACCGAGCTCGCCTTCTATAGACCATAACATTTCTGGTCCGCCTGCCGGCCAGCTGGTCAACAAACCAGTCTCAGTAGACTTACCTGTCCGCTGTAAATCATTTCTAAAACCCGGCCAATCTGCCGCACTCAAACATCCTGCAAATAACAATACTATTAATAATAATTGAAAATTTCTCATTTTATCCTCGTAGATTTAATACTTTATTTCCTGTTAACACAATTCTATTGAGCTTACTTACTAATATTATAAACACGTAAAGAATCACCACGATGCACATATAATCTGCCATTTGATATGGCCAGATGTGCCCAGTGCTCACCACTGCCCCAGTCAACTTTGAACTGACTTACTATATTGAATCCAGCGGGGTCAGCCTTTACCAGGGCCACAATACCATTTTGCTCACCATAACAATATAAATAACCTTCAGCAGCGATAAGCGTACCTTTATTATTATCCCAATCATACTCGTAGCTGTACTTGCAATCATTCCAATTCATACAAACCCATTTATTTGGCTTGGCTGAATTTGTGCCGTAAACATAATCACCTACTTTTACATCACCACCCGTATGAGTATCAAAATCTGCCAAAGTGCCTGCTACGCTGGCCGAACGTCCATCTTCTGAGAGTTCAAGCATAACAGCACCCTTTTCATAACCACTGCTTAGAAAGATCTTGCCATCAGAATAAATGGGACAATTTGCTCTGGCTCCTATCCGGCGGCCTTGCGGTTCAAACTCACTATAAGGAACTTTCCATAGAACTTTACCTGTACCTGCCTCTATTGCAACTATTGACTCGCTCAAGACCGCGACAATCATATCAAGACCATTATGGCTGACAAGAATTGGTGAACAGTGAATAGATGCTTCAGTAAGATCTGTAGTAACCCACATTTCCTTACCAGATTCTGCATTTAATGCTACTACCGCTCCCAGATCACCACCCGGTGTGGTAATAACCAAATCGTCGTAAATCAAAGCAGAATCGGAAAAGCCCCATCTGCCAGCCTTGCCTTTATACTTTTCCTGAGTATCGACTGCCCATATGACTTTTCCATCATGTGCGTCCAAACAGGTAACTTTTGCTAAACCACTATTCATGTAGATTCGGTCATTAGAAAAAGTTGGAGTGTTGCGTGTTCCCGGAAATGACTTTGCCCATTCCAAGCCGTATACAGTTCTCCATAGCTGCTTACCACTTTTATCAAATGCAAAAACAGCACCTTCTTTACTCTTTTTATCTGTCCCGGCGATATATGTTATATCATCTACCACACTAACAGACGACCAACCAAGTCCCAAAACTCCTTCTACGGACCAGAGAAGCTCAGGACCACCTTCCGGCCAACTATCAAGCAGACCTGTCTCAGCAGAATAGCCGCTTCGTGAATAACCGCGAAATTCCGGCCAATCATCGGCAAATACACCACTTAACTGGGAAACAAACAGCACCATAATTATCAATAGCAAATGTCTTTTCATAAGGTCACCTCATATCAATGTTGAATTTACTTTTATTAGGAGCTCTAAGTGGGCCTGCATAATCAGCAAGCTTCAGAAAATAACATAAATAATTATATAGGAACTACTAGCAGTATAAAACAAAAAAAATGTAAACAACGTGATATAAAAGAGTCATTTTTTGCTGTTGATTATCGATTCAGCCAGCAGAAAATCTCTCATAGAATCAATATCTATTGTTTCGTGCGATGCCTGAGTAAGCCCTTTTATGTTACTGCCCCAGAAAGCATGCGGATTATCACTACCAGCAGCATTCATTACAACATCTCTACGTAATACACTTACAGCGCCATCGATCGAAAAGAGCTCCGGAAGGTCCTGACGGCGGTAAATATTGTTTGGGATGAACTTACTCACATTATTGTCAGAATCTTTCTGAAATAACCAGTAAGGGTGGAATTTGCCAATATCAGATATCGTATGTACCGAGTCTGCTTTGCTCTCCGCCATCATGGCCACAGCACGGTCAATTATCCCATCAGCACGCACCGGAATATTGGCATATAAGAGCACAATCAGGTCTACGCGTGGACCATCTGCTTCCAGAGCCACGATACCATGGCGAATAGCATCATCAATTCTCGCAGTAGAACTCGCAAGCTCAGCCGGACGCTCTATAGAGTCTACATCATTTCCCCGACAATAGGCCAGTACTTCAGCATCGTCGCTACTAACACATACTCTGGTCAGAGCTTGTGAACTGCGAGCGGCATCAATTGTATACGCTATAACAGGGCGACCAGATATTAGCCGCCTGTTCTTACCCGGCACGCCAACGCTACCGGCCCGTGCCGGGATAAATCCTACGATGTTAAGTTCCTGTCCCAAATTAAACCACCTATATAACAGCTATTACTGTTTTGGCTGCTCCTGAACAGCAGTTTCTGCTTCACCTTCCGGCTGTGGGCCTTGCTGTATACTAAGCTTTAACTGCTTAAACCAAGGATACTTGCTAATAACAGCAAAACACTTATTAACCTGCTTGAGAGGCTCCTCTATTACTTTATCTTGATAATTGATCGATGCCAGTATAGGTTTTAGGTATTCGATGCTTTCATCCAGCTTTTCATAACTACAGCTGATCTTTATATCCTGGATAATGTCGCGGTTTTTATCCCATAGCTGAACGATCGCAACTGTTTCCTTTTTACCTTCTACCGGCCTGGCACCTTTATGCAAAATACCATTAACCTGATCTGTATCAAACAGAACAATACCTTCAGCATTACTTGGCATTGCAGCTTTGTAATTTATCATGGCCAGATACTTAGTACGGGCAACTTCATCCATACCGATAAAATCGAAATACCCCTTCTTCTGGATCACAGCAGCGTCTTTATGCCACTGGTAATCATTAACGCCCATCTTTTTGAGAACTTCGTTTTCCGGGTTCTCTTCCTGAGCCTTGCGTATTGTATCTGCCGCAATAACAGCTGATGTAGGCTGATTGATCTGTAGTGCCGCATTCTGCAGTGCCACCAGAACCGCACCTTGCTGAGGCAAAATAGCCATAAACTGGATATCACCAGCCGGAACTGCCATATTGAAAGAACCCATATCTGTTACAGGCAACCCGCTCTGAGCTGTCCAGGATTCTTCTGATACTGGAATATTCAGAGCAGACTCTACACCTTTGAAATTTTTATTGTATTCCCATATCCGCATACCATAGGTAATTGCATAACTTAAAACCACAATAGCTATACCATAGCCGATATATAATCCCATATCAGATTTTTTCTTCTGGGGGCCCTGAACTTCATTGTTTTCTGTCTCAGACATACTATAAACTCCTGTTTCGATTATAAATGCACACTATAATTATCTGTGTTAAAATCAAATTACCTAAACTACCTGAACCATTGCCTGCATTTGCCGCACATTTCACAGCGATCATAGTCACCGGCTAAATGATCATTTCTTACCTGTTCTACCTGCTGAGAATGCCACAGCTCAATAGCTGTACCTGTCACAACATTGCCAATACGCATCTGACCAGCATAATCCTGTCGGCAAAGCACAAGATCTCCATCAGCCAGTATCATCATATCCCTGAACAGGCTATTGCATCTGCTCCTGGATGGTGGACACATATTCATTACACTTTTATCTTCACTATAGCCACAATAATAGTCATACCCGAATATTATTGACAACGCCCCGGCACGTCTCCACTGATCATAGAAAGGCTCCATATCAGCCAATGTCGATCTGGTCTTGGTCATTGCCGGTACTACGATAGAATCTGTCCCCTTGGCTTTCTCAATAAAATAACGTATATTTCCGTTCACCAGTTCAACGCTAAGATCTTCCCTCGCTTTTACCTTTTTGTAGGTACTGTCCTCCCAAGCATCAACCCAAACGGTAACTACACCAACTCCAGCTTCGATAAGTTTATCTGTCATATCCTTACCAAGCTTAAGGCCGTCAGTTTCAATATTGATTCCATAGACACCGCTGGCTTTGGCATATTTTACCATCTCGATTATATCGTTATGTGCTAATGGCTCACCAAAACCGCCAATTGTCAGCAATAAATCATCATAGCCACTGAACTGGTTTACGATTGATCTGAATTCATCCAGCGACATTTCATCTGCTCGACGAGCAAGAAAACTACGATCTGCCGGGCAGTGCGGGTACCCTGAATATCGAACAGAAGGACTGGTAGTTATTTCGATCTCTATCTCTCGAGGACAAACAGAAGCCTTATCAAGAGTAAGGGCATTTGCCTGCTCTGTTATAATCTCAGCTACTAACTCGTCAATTTCATTGCTTTCAATAAGCTTCTCCAGCAACTGCCAACTACGCCAGTTATCAGCTATGAACCGATTAAAACAATAATAGATTTTCTTGGCAACTTTATAAGTGCATTCGTGTACGATCTGATCAGAGTGAGGTGAATTGGGGTCATAAGCAACCAAATTACCAACTGTCATACCGGCTAGATCTATCTCATGTATCATATCTAAACGATATATACAACCGCATAAACCCGGAGGTGCCTGACAAAAAACAAACCGCATCTGGTCTTTATTATCTTCATAATGGCGGGCAACATTATCGATCAGTTCAGGGTCTATCAGAGGTGCGTCAGCCGGACAAACCATAATGACATGATGTTTATTTTCGATACCAAACTGTATCATCTCCCTGCTAACCCGATTTTCATCAAATTGACAGAGCTCACCCAAACCGCCACGCCAGCTTTCCAGTGCCCATCTGCGATATTTGATAGCTAGCGACTTGACAGAATCTGAAAGCCCATGAACAATTATCCGGTCACTATCCGGTACAAAGCTTTTAACACGCCCCTGCTGATCTGCCGGGCAAAAAATAGTCACCAGGTCAAACTCAGTAACTTTAAGCAGTCTTTCAACTGTTCTGGTTAAAACCGCTATGCCGCAAAGCTCATCAGCTAAACGACTACGCGTACCGATAGCAGACTCTTCCAGATCAGCATACAGCCATATTGCTTTTTTCGGTTGAATTTCCATTAAATAATTCTTTTATCAGATATTAGTCAGCTTGGATTTATTATATCTTTCATTACCCTATCAGCCACACCTTCAGCGGTATCATCCTCGGCGAGGTCAAGCCACTGCACACCCTGAAAACCTCTATACCAGGTTCGCTGATGTTTGGCAAATCTGCGGGTATTTATTTTTATCTTCTCTATCGCCTGATCCAGCGTCCATTCGCCATTGAAATATTTGATTATCTCGGCATAACCTACAGCTTGTGCCGCCTGATCGCTTAATCCTCGCGGATCATCAACCAGCCGTCTCACTTCGTCAACGAGGCCATCGGCTACCATTTTCTTTACCCTGGCATTCATACGTCGATTGCCTTCATCTTTTTCTCTGGCCAGCCCGATAAGCTTCCATGGATAACGCAAATTCCCGCTTCTAAATTGATTCTGGAAAGATGAGATGGGTTTACCGGTCAGCTCGAACACCTCAAGTGCCCGAACCAGCCTTTTCATATCATTACTGTGAATACGACCGGCGGCCTCTGGATCTACCTCGCTCAGACGGCTATGCAGAACCATGCTGCCTTCTTCTGAAGCCTGTTTCTCCAGCTTTGCCCGAAGCTCAGCATTGGTCGGAGGGCCATCAAAAATACCTTCCATCAAGGCTCTGATATACATTGCTGTGCCGCCAGCTGCGATAATCGGCCGCCCTTCTTTACGCAATCTATCGATCACGGGCTCTGCCATTTCCATAAACACGCCCATGCCAAAATAATCCCACGGCTCTACAACATCGATCATATGATGTTTTACCACTTCGAGCTTATCGGCGGAGGGCTTGGCGGTACCAATATCCATACGCTTATAAACCTTCATGGAGTCGATACTTATGATCTCTCCATCAAGTCTTTTAGCTAGTTCGAATGCCAACCGACTTTTGCCGCCGGCGGTACAGCCCATTATCAAGTACATTTGTTCGCTCATAGACGTAACAGTATAAACTACCGATACTTATTTTGCAAGCTACAAGCATCGATTAAAGCGGACGACTGAAATGGTGTACAATAAGCCATTTTCCATACTATCGCCCCAGCCAACCGGGGTACTCATCAGTCAGACCGATCGAATCGACATCAACCTGGTGTATCCCCAGCTCAAAAGCTGGTGAATTTGGCAATAGTGTATAATCATGGTTAGCCGGATCGGCAAAACAAGGGTCAACCCGCAGACTATGCTGGTCAAATCTCCCGCCCTCAAGCTCCAGCCATTTATTATAGTCGGTCCCTGCCGGGCTGCCAACTGTAGCAACCTCTCCAGCTGTAGCGTACATAATGTTATTGTCACAATCACTCAACCTGCCCGGGAAATAGTTAACAAAATCATATGCATATACGCCATCTGGCTTATCAAGAGCAAAATAGAATATGTTATGGCGATATACATGATGATCACAGCGTTCATCAGCCATATAGAACGACTTTATACCTGCGGTACAAAGCTTGCTGCCAATAAGTATATTATTCTCGATACGATTACCGATACCCTTGGCATAAATACACTGATTCTGCCGACTGCCTGCGATATTATAAATAATATTATCCGTCACCGTCCAGTAATCAGCCTGATCATCGAGATATATACCGCTCTGAAGACTGAACTGGTCATTACCACTATCGTGAATAAGATTGCAGTGGATAACATTATCTCTGCCTGGGCCCCAGCTCTCGATCGCACCGGTATCTTGACTGTCCTGATTGACATGGTGTATGTCATTGAAAGCGATATAATTATTCCTCGCCGGCATAAAATCATAGCGATTTTCCCAGCTCATACCCGGAACCTTGCCCTCAATGGTTTTATACCTCTCACCTTTAACGGTTATCCCATATCGTGGCATATCGTGAATATGATTATGTACGATATGATTGTACCCGCTATGGCCGGTATACACACCGTTGCCATGGCCCAGCAGTCTGCCGCAATTGTAGATATGGTTATTATTCACCATATGACGATGACAATTGCTACTGCTGGTACGCCCCCAGCCCTGCAAGCCAATGCCATGAAGGCCGTTATAGCGTATCTCATTATCAGTAACCGCTATTTCCTGCGTTTGGCGGTGAATGTAGACTCCGGTGCTGGCGGCATTGGCGATCAAGCAGCCGCTAATCGAACAACCTTCCGCAAAGCTGATATCAAAAATATTATTCCGGGCTATCGACAGGTCCAGACATTTAAAGTGCAGGTTCCTCACGAGGGCTTTATCTGAGCCTTTTAGTTCGATAAGATTAGCCGCAGTTGACAATACCAGCTCCGAAGGTTCCTGCTCATCCTCCGGTATATACAAAACCTCACCAGCAAGCCAGTTTACTACACAACTACCAGACTTGAGCAACTGAGGGATATTATATAGATAATAGCGGTTGCCAGCCCTTATCTCCCTCTCAGGGGTATCAACTATGATTTTATTCGAAGAGATATCAATAGAACTAAGCTTACAATTTATATTGAACCAGTTCTCGACCGGCCAGTAATTTATCTCGCCGCAACTGACATCCCAGCCTTCCGGAGCAATATCATCGGGTAGAAATTCAAAGGACAACTTCCCATTGCCCGGCAAGGGCTTACCCATCTCAAAATATCCGCTTTCCGGCAGTCTGGCCTTTACCACTCGCTGACCATCGGCAAAAAGCTCGCTATCCTGACGGCAGCCGTCGACAGCTATTTTCCTGCCTCTGCCAGTTAGCCGCTGCCCGCCGAACAAATGCGGCATCTCTTGGGCGTAACCGCAATAGCTAACCATGCAGCTCTCGCTGCCGCCGTCTGATGGGGCAAAGTTCAAGCCCTCCGGCAAATAATATACACCGCCACGAATATATACATTCACTTCGCGACTGACACCCTCAGCAACAGCAGCCTTCACCGCCTGCTGAGCACGCACAATAGTAGCAAAGGGCAAATCAATTGTACCAGCCTGACTGTCACTGCCTACAGGCGACACATAAAAATCAACACCAGAAACTGCTAAGACATTTATATAAAAAACAACCAACAATGAGAATATAAACCTTTTTTTCATATACAGCTCACTTATACAGTATTAGAAGTTAAGATCATATAAAAGCGATATACCATCCTATTATAACTCAATACTTACAAATAGACAGGCTTTTTCCAAAAGCTGCTACCTAAACAAAAAAAAGGCTCCCATCGCAATGCTATGGAAGCCTTTTACTTTTTACTTTTTTACCTTTTACTGACTTTCCTTCCAGCTGAATACTGAGCCATCTAACCGGTCTGGTCTTGGTGTGCGGATATCGGCATTGGCCGGGGCCGATTCTGCCTGAGTTATCTGCAGGAACCGGTTCGTTGCCAGCGACATAAGCATAAGGTCATCACGCTGCATATCTACCCACTGGAAAGTTTCAGGCGTCGATGGTTTACGCTTTACGATAACCACTTCGCCAGCCTTACCTTTGCCGCTAACGGAGACATAGCCGCCGGAGCTGTCCTGCAAGGCTATCCGGCCCTGCCCCATGTCAATAACGGTAAACTCCATACCGAGGAAAGTCGCACAAACGGTACCATTGATAACGCCGGCCTTCTTGCCGTCCGCCAGGCTGCTGAGAGTTATCTTCCTGCCGTAAGGTATCGCCCTGGTGAGCCCCCTATCACGCGGCTCATCGACGGTAAAGCTGTCAAAGTCGGCATATCCGCCGTCTTTACCGTCGGCATTATAGCAGAACAGGCAATAGCGAATACCCTGGAAGGTACGCAGCTGGAAGGCCAGCTTTATCTCATCTCCGATTCCGGTAAAATACCTGCCGTCAGTGCTATAGCTCATACTGGCGATATCAAGATCGAAATTACACTTCGCACGCAGCCATATCCGGTCCTTATCGGTTGCAACGGTAAGCTTTTTCGCGTGGAACTGGTCATACTGACTGGTCAGCAGGCCGCTTTCTGTCTTTTCAACTCCCACCCAGTAGAACGGATAGCTCAGTAAAGCGACGCCGGCGGTATCGCCAACTGCCATGCCGGAAGTTTCAAGTACCGCGGTCCCGGTCGATTCGGGGCCCGCTGCCCGCTGGGTCAGGCTGTTTCTGGCCCACCAGAAATCATTTGCTCCCATAGCATGCAGCCGCAAAAAGCCCGGCCTTTCGCTCATACTCCATTTATCAGCCACCGGCACATGATTCCACTGCCAGATATCGTTAAACTTCTCGCCGCTGAAATCATCACTTCGCTCAAAAAGCGGCTTGGGCTGCTGGAGAAATCCGGTGTCAGGCTTAACCCAGACCCGGGGTGTGCGGGTAAGATTATTTTCCAGGCCAAAATACGGCCAGTCGTTCTTCCAGGTTACCGGCGACAGACAGGTCATGCGGCCGATACCGTTATGGTCCATCATAGAATAGCCCCACCACTGCCCGCTCTGGGTATCGATTATGCCGCCCTGGTGCAGGGTCAGACCTCCGGCATGGTTGACATCCTTCGGGGCGATCTCGAACTTACCGCCCCCATGATCACGCAGCCTGTAGCTGAGACCGATACCCATACTCTCCTTCTCACTGATAGTTTCTATCTCATATGGCCCTTCGATATTCCTCGAGCGGGCACACCGCATCGGGGTATGAGCTCCCGGCAGTGCGGTAATAATATAGTACCAGCCGTTTATCTTATACACGTGCAGACCTTCGCCCATACCAGAGCCGCGGGGGATGATAACCTTTTCGGTGCCCGGCACAACATCGGTCAGCTCCGGGTTTAGCTGCGAAAGCTTCACCTCATCATAGCTATGTACGGCATATATTTTGCCATCATCATCGAACAGAACCGAAAGATCGTAGAGAGTGGTCTTGAGCCAGTTATGCTTCCACGGCCCGGTCGGGCTATCTGAGCGATAGACCTGGGTGCCGTAGCCGTTTATATTTGAGAAGATATAATATTTACCGTCTTTGTACCTTAGCGACGGTGCCCAGATACCCTGACTGTATATCTCATCGCCTTCCAAACGAAACTCAGGCGACAGGTCGATGGTATCAAAGGCATAAGTGAGAAACTCCCAATTCACCAGGTCTTTGGAATGAAAGATCGGCAGCCCCGGCATACACTGATTCGTCGTCGTGGTCAGATAATAATCCTCACCCACCCGGATCATACTCGGATCGGGAAAATCCTCATAAAACAGCGGATTGGAGAACGTGCCATTTCCATTATCTGCCGTCCAGGACCCCAAGGCCGCCTGCGACCACATCGCCGCCGCCAGATATAAACCAACAAACAATACTTTCTTCATAAGTGCTCACTTTCGTAATCTATAACTAAGTAATACGATTTCATATCATATCCTGAATCACCAGATATATATGTCATTACCAGCCGTTTTTTTTGAAACTAAACAATGAAAGTCCATCATATTTGCAAACTAGTACAACAAAGTGTGTGAGTGCACTTAAAGTTTTTTTCACCATGAAGTACTTGCAGATCATGAAGTTTCTTACGCCGGACGGGCGAAATTTGTTATAGGAACTCCGTACTTTACAAAATCAGGTTTCTGAACCACAGATTAACGCAGATGGACGCAGATTTTTGTCATTAATTATTAATATTTATTGCAAATATGAAATGAAGACTAATTTTGTTCTTTAACAGTATGTATAAAATCTGCAATTGTTTGTAATTGTTTTTTTGTATACTCATTATTGCATTTATCAATAAAGTCTTTTGTATGATCATTTGTAAATAAATCAAACAATTTAAAATAGTGTTTTCCAAAAAAGTCTTTAATACGATACCAATCTAAGATATAAAATTTATCATCCAACTCGATAAATTTATCATCTAAGTGGTTTAATTCATTATAATTTCTTTTTGATTTGAAAATACATCTAAATACAATTAAATTAATGAATAAGGGAAGGACACTAATATTATAATAGGCTGTATCAATAAAAGTTTCTAATAAACTGCTAATAGTGTCCATTTTCTCAGAAGGGAAAGACCTTTCTTCACCTAATAAATATGCATCTAATATTCTATTATAAATATAATACTTATCTAAATTCATTTCTATAGCAGCATAAAGCTTGTCAGGCTTGCCAATAAAATGAGATTCAATCATTAATTGAAATTTTGGTTTTAATTTATTTATATCATTATTGTTATCAACATTCATTGCACCAACTCGATACAATAGTTCCTCAGTTAATAAAAAATCTTTTTCAATATAATTCTCAATAATCTCAAGAAATACATTATCAATTGCACTTTGGATAATTTGTACAGCATTAATGTACTGCAACCATATGATTTCAATGCAATATGGTGTATTTCTGCTATTTAATCCATTATTGGCTGTTTTATTTCTATCATCATTAAATAAGCTGCATAGTAATGATTTAAACAACAATAAATAGTCATTTGAACCATATTCAATATGATAGCTTATAATAATATCATTGTCAAACTTGCCATTCAATAGCAACTCGATAACAGATATACTTTGATACTTGATGCCATTATTGTCTTTCCATGATTGTAGTAATTCTATTTGCTGGGAGTCTGGAATATCTTCGTTATAAATAGAATCAAGGATATATCGATCCCAATATTTTCTGAAACAAACACCCTGAAAACGTTTTGTATACCGATAATCAAGTTTTTCATCTGTTAATAATTTACTTGCTTCAGGGAAAAGAAATATCAGATAATCATGCACGATTTCTTCAAAAGAATTTATCCAAGCATATTTTGGAAGAGAGATAACGCTGGAATTAAGTAATCTTTTTGTATAAGATATTTCATTATTCTCTTTATTTATAATATAATCCTCATTATCTAAACCAGATCTCAGATAATTTATATTATTAACGATAAAATCATGAAGTTGTGGGATCGCATATTTAATAGTTTTCAAAACTAATATATCTTCCATGCAAATATCACCTTTAATTCTTTCCCAGCTTTCATAGAAATCCCTTAAAATAGCTTTTAAAACTCGTGGGGTTCCAATAGTTTTGAATAAATCCAATCCTTGAGGGTATACATTTTCTAATTGTCTTATCTTACCTTCTGCATTTAGCATACCATTATAATTAGTAACATCAATACCCTGCATAAAAGTATTAATTAATGAGGCAATTTGTGGTGGGGTTAGATTAACTATATCTTCTCGTGTAAATGCAAGCCTGATATCAATTTCATCAATACTAGAATATATAAAAGCAATATTATGTAAATCTTTACATCGGTCTGAAAGTGAAAAGATCATCTCTTTATATTCGTTATCCATCGAATCTACACGTTCTATATCTTCTATGATAAATATTACTTTGCAATTATTTATAGTAATAGCATCATTGAGTTTTTTTAGAATATCAGATGGTTTTAAAAAACTATCAAACAGGTCGAATAGCCCAGCTCCATATTTATTAACACTTGTTATAGCCTGTTTATAAGATTGTGGAACTGAAATTAAACCGGAACAATCAAAAATCTTACTTAATTCCTTAATTGCACTTTCCAGAAGAAACTTATCCGGGTTTTCAACCTTACCCCAACCTCTAAATTCACAAAAAATCAAGTGACTAGATTTATCATCCATTTGAAAATAATTATTATTGATGAATTTCTTGGTTAAATTGATAATACTTGACTTGCCTATGCCATACTCTCCCTTGATAAGCATTGACTTAAAACTGTTTTGAGTGATTTTAGCTGCAAGTTTCTTTACCATATAATTATAGTCAATTAGATCCTGTTCATAAGTTTCAATAGCCCTTTCATCATTGAGCCATTTGAATATTTTCTCAGGCGTTATATTTAATTGAATATCAGAAATGGTTGGGCTATTTATGTTTTTATGGGGAAGTAATGTGTATATAAAACCCAAGCCAAATGTAATCAGAGGAAACAATAGTACATATACAAAACTGCCGACTTCTGAAATAGAAATGACAGATATATTCAATATGGAGTATATCCATATCAGAATGAAACTATTGAGAATTCCAACCAGCCAAATCGCAGGGTATCTGTAATTGAACAAATCTCTGAAAATCCTTGCATAATTCAAAGCATAATTATTTTTCAATAGTAAAATCATGACAGAAAATAAAAATATCACTAGCACAGATACCGTATAACCATTATCAATTTTACTATATAACTCCAGCCATTTAGGTATTAGCAACTGAACTAGTAAAAATGATATTGTGAGTGAAAACAAAGAGAGCTTAATTAAATCAAAATATTTATCTCTATTAGCTTTAGCCATAACATTCCTTGTAATATATGTTCAATAAATCCGTAATAATAGCCAAAAAGATGCCTGCTATATGTAAACTCCAACCCAATTAGCAACTTCTTAATTAAATAATTCAGAAAGAATCCTGAATCAAGTCATTAATAATTGATATTACTCATAAGTACTAAATTTATAAAGTATATTTTACTGTATTGATAAAAATATAATGTAGCATAAGTTCATTTCGCATAGTCGCCAAGAAGCAGATTCAAATTAAAAAGTTCATTGGATAGTTATTACCGTCCGACGTAAAGATAAGCTATCGCAAATATTTTACATAAACTCATACATATAAAACACTTATCAGATAATAACCAATCTATTTTATAAGGTTTGGAGGTGGTTTTTGATTATCGGCTGCTTTTGGTGCTTATCGGGGCCGAATATTGGAAAATGCGGTGGATTTTCCCGCTTTGCATGTTAAATGTTACACCAACCAGAGACGAAAAATGACTATTTTTTGTTCATAAACAAATGTTGGATAAGAAATTGATATTTTTTTCTCAATTTGCTTCACTTTCATTGTTACAGGTGTCTATAATTCATCGAAAGGTTAAATAATAATAGCTATAAATAGTATAAATAACAACGAGATATAAAACCGAGGTAAATGAGATGAAGATAATAGTTATAGGGATTAATCATGCGGGTACATCGGCGATCAGGACTCTGCTGGCCCAGAACAGAGACCATGAGATCACCGGTTACGACCGCAATACGAATATATCATTTTTGGGCTGTGGTATAGCCCTGGCCGTCGGCGGCGAAGTTGACAATATCGAGAAGCTTTTCTACTGTAACCCTGTCAAGCTTGAGGAGCAAGGGGCAAAGATCAGGATGAATCACGATGTTATCGCGGTCGACTATAAGAAGCAGGTTGTCACCGTCAAGGACCTCGACAGCGGTGAAGAGTTCGAAGACAGCTATGACAAGCTCATCTATGCCGCCGGTTCCTGGCCGATCGCCATCCCCGGTGTACCGGAGGCCAACCGCTCACTGGAGAATATCGAGATCTGCAAACTCTTCCAGCATGCCAAGGAGCTTATCCGCAAAGGCGATGATCCGGCTATCGAATCAGTTGCCGTAGTGGGTGCGGGCTATATCGGTATCGAACTGGCCGAAGCCTATATGAAAAAAGGCAAGAAGGTCACTCTGGTTGACTTCGAGAAGCGCGTACTGCCGAAGTATTTTGATAATGAATTCACCGATACCCTCGAAGCGGATATGAGAAACAGCGGGATCACCCTGGCCCTGGGCGAAAAGGTGGTAGACTTCAAGGGAGAAAATGGAAAAGTAAAAGAGATCATCACTGATAAGAACAGCTACCGGGCTGATCTGGTGATTGAATGTATCGGCTTTAAGCCAAACACTGAGCTGTTGCCTGATGCGGCCAAGACACCAAACGGAGCGATGATCGTTGACAGCCATATGAAGACGAGTCTGCCCAATATTTACGGTATCGGCGACTGTATCGCCATGTATCATGCCGCACTCGATACCCATGTGCAAGTGGCACTGGCAACTAACGCAGTTAAAAGCGGTATCGCAGCTGCTAGCAATATCAACGGCAACGAGCTCGTCAAGGTTGACAGTGTAGCCGGAACTAATGCGATCTGCGTTTTTGAGAATAAGCTCGCCAGTACAGGTATCAACGTTGAGACTGCCGCCAAGTTCGGTATTGATGCCGCAGCCAGCTTCGTCGAAGATAATGACCGCCCAGAGTTCATGAGCACATACAATAGCACCAGGTTCAAGATCATCTACGATAAGAAGACTCTGCGTCTGCTGGGAGCTCAGATCGGCTCATACGGCGATAGTAATCACACAGAAGTTATATATTATCTGGCTCTTGCGATCCAGCGTAAGCTGACTTTGGTAGATCTGGCCTTTACCGATGTATACTTCCTGCCGCATTTCAATAAGCCGTTCAATTTCGTGCTTACTGCGATAATGCAGGTGTTAGGTCTGGACTACTACAAAAACTAACAGAAAAGATTACCACACACACTTTTATACAATGGTTCCGGTATATGCCGGGACCTTTTTTTGTGTATAGGGAGAAAGAAACCAGAACTTCCCCCTCTATTTCGTCAACCATTTTTGATGTCTTTTTACCCAAAAATATCACAATATTATAAAAAAAATCATAAAACATACAAAAAAAACGCTAGAAATGACATATAGTATTAGCAACGAACT
Organism: Sedimentisphaerales bacterium; assembly: GCA_963667715.1. GTDB lineage: Bacteria > Planctomycetota > Phycisphaerae > Sedimentisphaerales > SM23-30 > JAFGDI01. The sequence goes on from OY763926.1 coordinate 2,595,220, forward strand.
TTTAAGAAAATTGGTTGAAGTATGACTGATTATGGTTAAAATACTAACCATAAGAAAATAGAACATTCCTGAAAATTACATACCTAAAAAAATTAAGATCGAGACTCCCATGGTAAAAAATTTGCTCCGGATCACCGTTTTTATGACGATGGTTACGGCTCTGTACGGCCAAAAACCATTAACTGACTATGTTAACCCATTTTTAGGCACTGCCCCGCTTACAAATAGTAAGGAAATCGGCTATCGGCCACCTGCGGGCTGGCGTGTATGGGCTGGTCTGACCTACCCTGGCTCTTCAGTTCCAAATGCAATGGTTCAGCTGAGCCCGATCACTGAATTTGGTAGCGGTGCCGGCTACGAATATGAAGATACAGTTATCTATGCCTTTACACATACCAATAAAGGCCACTGGAATCTTTGCCATATCCCTGTTCTGCCGGTAACGGGCGAGATATCAGATCGTGATTTCGGTTCTCATTATACTCACGAAAACGAAGAGGCCAGTCCCGGTTATTATCGCGTACTACTTGACAGATACAATATCAATGCCGAGCTGACCTCAACACTGCATTGCGGCTATCATAAATACACTTTCCCGGCTGGTGCCGAGATGAAGATCCTGTTTAACCTTGCTGCATCAAACGAACGTGTTAGAGACTGGGAAATTAATCAGCAAGGAGATTTTGCAATCTCTGGTCGTCAGCGTACCGGCGGCAATATCTATTTCTACGCTACCACTAGTCATAAAGTTACTGGAATTGATAAACTGGGAGATAAACGCTGGTCGCCGTCAGTAGTAAAGTTTGAAAGCTCTGATAAACCACTGGAAATGAAGATAGCACTATCTTTTGTCAGTGTAGAAAACGCAAAAGCAAACCTGGAAGCTGAACTGACTGGCATGAGCTTTGACCAAACCAGAGAGCAAGCTCAAAAAACATGGGAAAAGCTTCTCGGTAAAATTGAAGTAAACGGCGGCAGCCATCGCGAAAAGGAACTATTCTACTCCTGCCTCTACCGCTCATTTCTCTGGCCGGCACTTCGCAGCGATGTAAACGGCGATTTTACTGATGCCAGCGGTCAGGTAGTAAACAAAGGTTTCAAGTACTATACCACCCCTTCGATCTGGGACACTTACCGCAATAAACTGGTTCTATTATGTATGCTTGAACCAGAAGTAACAGCTGATGTAATACAGTCTATGATAGATATTGGCGAAAAACGCGGATTTATGCCTACCTTCTTCCACGGCGACCATGCCGCGGCTTTTGTTTCCGGCTCTTACCTAAGAGGGCTTAGAGGCTTTGATGTACAGAGTGCATACAACCTGCTGCTAAGAAATGCTACAGTAGAAGGCGGTACCAGACCTCATATCAAGGAGTATATCGAAAAAGGATATATTTCAACTCCGAAGATCGATAACCCACACGTAGAGACCAAGGCCAAAGCCGGTGTTACCAAGACACTGGAATATGCTTATGATGACTACTGTGTTGCTCAGCTGGCAAAAGCTCTCGGCGATGAACAGAATTATGATATGCTCATGAAGCGATCTTCATACTATAAAAATCTGTTCGACCCTTCTACCGGCCTGATGAGAGGTAAGCTCGATGACGGCAGCTGGGTGGAGAACTTTAATCCGCAATATCCATATTACGAATATATGTACCGTGAAGCAAATGCCTGGCAGTCTACCTTTTTTGCTCCACATGATTCGAAAGGCCTGATAAACCTGTTTCCAAACGCCGAGCTGTTTGAGCAGCAGATGGACAAATTCTTCACTATTCCATGGGATCGCAAACATATAGCCAGAAATGTTTCGAGCTTTATCGGTCAATATTGCCACGGTAACCAGCCAGACCACGGTGCCCAGTACCTGTACTATTTTATTGGTAAACAGCCAAAGGCCCAGAAAGTCATGAACAAGATTATGAGAGACCTTTACGGCATGGGTAAAGAAGGTAACGCACTCTGCGGTATGGATGATGCCGGGGAAATGTCCAGCTGGTACGTATTCAGTGCAATCGGTCTTTACCCATATTCGCCGGGTGATGCTGATTATATCGTAAGTGTACCGCTCTTTGACGAAACTAAAATACAGATGAGTAATAGTAACACTTGCAAGGTTATTAAAAAGAATAACAGCCCTGAGATCACCAGTATCAGCTGTGGAAATGAGACTGTTACTGATTTCTTTATCTCTTACCAGAATATGCTCGACGGCAATAATATCGTCATAACAACAAGATAAACCACTACCAGATTACCAACTATATATTCAGCGAAAGTGAACCATAGATACAATGTCAAATAATAGCAAAACAATAATATCACTTAAGTATATTCTCATTACTGTAATAGCAGCTTTCACTTTTTGGGGCACTAACCTATCTGCTCAGCAGTTTGACACTAGCTACAGCCCAGTCGTTAACTCTGATGCTGAAGACTGCCTAAATAGCTGGACTTTTGAAAGTGCGAAAATAGTTAAAAGCGGTAAAAAAGGAAAGTGTTTTCTGCTGGGCGGCTCGAGCCAGGAAGCTTCTATTTGCTCAGAACCTGTCTCTATACGTAAAAATGAAGCAGTCCAGCTGCAATTTGATATTATGACAGTTAAAAGCTCTACACCATGTACCGCAGAGATCATCTCATACTCTTATGACAAAAAGACTGTACTGTCCAATGCGACATTCAAATGCAAACTATCAAATAGCTGGTCACCACAGATATTCAATTGCCGGGTTGACAAGAATGCCTACTATGTGGCTGTCAAATTCTCTATGCCGGCAGCTGGCAGTAAAGCCAAAACATATATAGATAATATTTTTCTCGCTCGCGAAATAAGCTTTAATCCACTCTACGGCGATATCAAGCCAATGACACCTGGAACCACCCTTTATACATACCGCAAAGGCTCTCGCAGAAATAACCTTCAGGCTATAGCTATCGGTTCATTACAGGGAACTACCGCCAGAGTAACTGGCCCGCATATCTGGCTCGATTCTGGCGATGACACGCATCTGGATAATTTCTCACAGAACTATGGAATAAAGATCGATAGAAAGTATGAAAATAACTTCGTTGGCCTTATCAAGGAAATGAAGCCTTATACCAGTGGCCAGTACGTACTTTACGATATAAATGACAGTCCATCTCTGAGTGCCGCTAATACTCTGGCCGGACTAGTCGATGGTATGGCGATCGATATAAAGATTGAAAATCTGGCAAAGGCCAGTGGTTATACCATGGCTCTTGACGCACGCGGTAAAGACTGTCGCTGGGTATATGAAAACTACCGCGACCAGCTAAACTATGACGGAATTGTCATCCATACCAACGACTATAAGATACACCCTAGTGTAGATTGCCTGATAGATTGGAGCCCTGCGACTAAAAGCATTTGCTGGTGGCTGGCTGACGATAAATATTCCCGTGAAGTTTACCGCAGTATGTCGCCATGTTCTCCGGCTTTCGGCTGGCAGGACCCAACTACTGACGATGAAGGACTTACGGTTAAGATCCACTCTGAAGAAGGCCTGTTCCAGATGCCTAGCGACTGGATGACCAACCTGAGTGTTCACGCTTCTTTTGGCCCTATGCTCAAGGATAAGCAGTTCAAGCAGAAGCTCGAAAGAAAAGAGCCACCTACTGAAGACAATGTTCATTATGTCACTATTGTGATGAGTGATATGGACAATATCCTCACCGAAATCGGCACAAATTCGTTCTACTCAAATAAACGCTACTTCGCCAATGACCATCGCGGCGAGTTTCCAATGAGCTGGGGAATGGCTCCTTCACTGGTAGAACTATCGCCAACAGCGGTTGAACTGTGGTATAATGCAGCGACTAAAACCGATGCTTTTGTCGGCTATTGTGGTCTGGGCTACTTCTACCCGAATGTTGCCCCTTATCTGCAGAGCCATATGCAGCGTCTGGAAGGTTTTATTAAAAGAGCAGACCTGAAAACCATGCTTCTTATCGACAGAGTATTACCAGATAACAAGTTTAGCGGAGAATATTACAAGCCATATGCCGAGTATTTCATGAATCTGGAACAGATCCACGGTCTGTACTATATGGAATATGTCGAGTACGCCCCGCACGGCGGCAAGATATACTGGTACAATAATAAACCAATGGTTACAGCCAGATTCGATTATAGAAATGAAGAGTTTTATTCAGCAGTTCGCAGCACGCCGGAAAAACTAGCCGACACCCTGAACGCTCTGCCGCGTGATCCGCATGATCCGGACAGCTATAGTATGGTGACAGTCCACGCCTGGAGCAAAGGTATGGACGATATTGCAGAGGCCGTAAAACTGCTAGATGAGAATGTAAAAGTGGTTAATGCTGAAGAATTTATCGAATTGCTAAGGAAAAACATACCGGCAAATAAGCGTAAATAAGTCTTAACGAAAATAAAAACAAATTTTATTGCTCAATACTCAACCCCAAGGGCTTTCCAGTTGTATTATACTACTCTTTGGTAGATAATTGATACTTTTGGAAAGCAACTTTTGAACCAGCCATTCCAATTGTGCTTGGCTTTCTTCTGGAAAGGTATTGAAAGATGATCCGCTTTTTATCTGCAATAATAGTTGTACTGCTTACTGGCCACATTTCACTGGCAAGTGAAAACCATAGACAGACATATAATTTCAACTATGGCTGGAAGCTCAGCGTCGGCGACCCGGGTAATGCCCAGCAGCCAGATTTTGATGACAGCAGCTGGCAGGCGATATCACTGCCTCACGCATGGAATGAAGATGAAGCATTCAAGCTGGATATTCACGATCTCTCTAACGGCATATGCTGGTATCGCAAGCACTTCGCCCTGCCGGAGAACTGCGGGGCCATGGTATTTCTTGAATTTGAAGGTGTAAGACAGGCTGCTGAAGTGTACCTGAATGGCACCTGGATCGGTCGTCATGAAAATGGAGCTATGGCCTTTGGACTTGATATCAGCAATGCGGTGCAACGCGGGCCAGACAGCGATAATATTATTGCAGTTCACACAGACAGCAGCTGGGACTATCGAGAAAAAAGCTCAAACAGTCGCTATCAATGGTCCGACAAAAACTTCAATGCCAACTACGGTGGTATCCCGAAAAACGTCAAACTTCACTGCAGCGGTAAGCTGTATCAAACCCTGCCGCTCTACTCTAATCTAGGAACGACCGGCACGTACATATACGCCAATCAATTCGATATCACTGGAAAAACAGCAAGAATTAATGCTGAAAGTCAAGTATGCAACGCTTCTGATAAAATCGTTAAGTTCAAGTATCTCGTGTCACTCGAATCACTTGACGGCGACACACTCAAGACCTTCACCAGTAAAACTGTAACGGTTTTACCTGGCGAAACAACCAATGTAAAAGCATCATCGCCTGTGTCTAATCTGGAATTCTGGAGCTGGGGATATGGCTATCTATATAATGTCAAAACATCACTGATAGTAAATGGTAAAGCTGTAGATACCGTTTGCACCCAAACTGGTTTTCGCAAAACAGCATTTAATTCCGGTATGTTCTATCTTAACGACCGGGTATTACAGCTCAAAGGCTATGCCCAGCGAACCAGTAACGAATGGCCGGCGGTTGGAATGTCTGTACCGCCATGGCTCAGCGATTTCAGTAATCGCCTGATAACCGAAAGCAACGGTAATCTAGTCCGCTGGATGCATATTACACCATGGAAGCAGGACGTGGAATCGTGTGATCGGGTAGGGCTTATCCAGGCTATGCCCGCCGGTGACTCTGAAAAGGATGTATCAGACAGACGCTGGGGGCAACGCTGCGAGCTTATGCGTGATGCTATTATCTATAACCGCAATAATCCAAGTATTATATTCTATGAAGGCGGTAATGAAAACATAAGTGAAGAACATATGGCAGAGCTCAAGTCTATTCGTGACACATATGACCCGTATGGCGGGCGTGCAATCGGCAGCCGGGAAATGCTCGATAGTAAAATCGCTGAATACGGCGGTGAAATGCTTTATATCAATAAAAGTTCCGGCAAGCCAGTCTGGGCCATGGAATACTCTCGTGATGAAGGACTCAGACGGTACCAGGATGAATTTACCTGGCCATATCATAAAGATTCACCAGCTTATAACCGTAATCAGGATTCACATGCAATTGAAAATATCATCAGATGGTTCGATTATTGGCAATGCAGACCAGGGACCGGCAAGCGAGTAAGTTCCGGAGGCGTAAATATAGTTTTCTCTGATACCAATACCCATTTTCGCGGCGATGAAAACTATAGACGCAGCGGTGAAGTTGATGCTATGCGTATACCAAAGGACGGTTTCTTTGTTCATCAGGTAATGTGGGATGGCTGGGTTGATACAGAGAAATATGGTATCTATATCTTCGGCCATTGGAACTATAAGTCGGATACGGTTAAAGATATTTCCGCCTGTTCAACAGCGGAAAAAGTTGAGCTTTTTATAAATGGTAAATCGCAGGGCTTTGGCCAACGCAGCTATGATTTTCTATTTACCTTCAATAATATAGTTTTTGAGCCAGGTGAGATTACGGCTATCGGATATGACAATGAAGATAATGTACTATGCCGCACAGAAAGAAAAACTGCCAGAGAACCAGCAGCGATAAAGTTACGGGCTATTACCTCACCTGAGGGCTTCACTGCTGACGGTGCTGATCTTGCCCTAATTGAAGTAGAAGTGGTTGACGCTAACGGTCTACGCTGCCCTACCGCCTTTAATGAGATCAGCTTCGAGCTGACTGGCCCCGCTCAGTGGCGAGGAGGAATAGCTCAAGGCCCAGGTAACTATATTCTAAGCAAAACTCTGCCAGTAGAGCTAGGAGTTAACCGTATACTGGTACGTTCACTAACTACAGGCGGTAAGATAACTGTAAAAGCCACAGCAGAAGATCTACGTCCTGCTGAAATAACGCTCATCTCTGAACCTGTCACAGTATCTGGCGGGCTATCAGAGTACCTCCCTGCTGCTCAACTACCTGTCAATCTCAACAGAGGTCCTACCCCTACCGGTAACAGCTTTACAACTAAGCGTACGCCAATCAAAATCGTTTCAGCAATAGCAGGGGCTAACAATTCAAAAACCACCCTCAGTTATGACGATAATGAAATGACCAACTGGGATAATCACAATGAAAAAGAGAATGGCTGGATATCTTACCAGTTCGATAAGAGACACACCGTCAGCCAGGTTGTCGCTAAATTCTCCGGCTGGAGAACTAGAAGCTATCCTATTCGAATAATGGTTGACGATAAGGAAGTATTCAAAGGTGACAGCCCTAAAAGTCTGGGCTATGTCACATTCGACTTTAAACCAACAACCGGCAGGACAGTTTCTATTGAGCTAATAGGAGCAAATAAAGATGAAGATGCTTTTGACCTGGTCGAAGTCACCGGCAAAAAAGATGAACAAGGCCAGATCAGCCAGACCACAAAAGGCAACTTATCAATCGTTGAAATAGAAATATATTAAAACTGAATACAATGCAGCTTGAACCGGCATAAATAACTATTCACTTGATAATACCTGTTATTTTGCTATTATTTGGTTATCCGCTAACAAGAACTGGTTATTTACAAAACTTTCAAAGCAAATTTTGGAAAGGAGCTGCAAAATGCTCAAAAGAAGTTGCCTTATGGTACTTTCCCTGTTCTGTTCTTCTGTTTATTCAGGTATTCTGTTACAAGATAACTATTCTGGTAAACTCCCCTCTGCTCTGACAACAGTAAATGTTTCTTCTGACAGTCTGAATTATCCATATCTAGCCGAAAGTGGCGGCAGTGTAATTCTAAAAGACTGCAATGATGGATTATGCTATAAACTATCCCCTAAAGCTATAGAAAAGGTTGAGTCTGGCACTATCTATTTAGCAGTATCATTCAAAAATCTCAACGCCAGCTGTAATAGTAAATTTGCAGGTATATTTCTTTACAAAGATAATACTGAAGTATTTGGTGCCGGAAATGATTTTGGTTCTGATCAATATACATTCTGGATACCAGGTGGTCAGACCACCAGAATCACCGATACTGAGCGTCACATGGACCAGCAGGTACACCGTCTGCTAATAGAAATTAGTCAGAATAAAACAAGGATCGCCCTGGACCCTATCGTTGGCCGCAGTGTTAGTCGTCAGCCAGACCATATATGGACTGAATACCCTGCAACAATCGATTTCGATGAAATACGCCTTCGCTGCGGTGAAAATAATTGTTCATGGCAGTTTGACGAACTTGTGCTAGCAGACTCATTTGAAGACACCTGTCCAACCGACAGTGATCACGGTGAATATATTAACTTCATTACCAATGGGGCCAAATCACCGGCCAGAACTGAGCTGATCTATAATAATATTGCTCGATTTTGGTCAGACTATGTCAAGCCGGGCGATGAGCCGTATTCTTTAGCTCTACAGTCAAAGCTGCCGGCGGCTGGCCCCCTACCTGAAAACTTTCCGATAAAACCCGCTTTTTCACAAACAGAGGGTAAAAAACACGTTTATATCCCCATTGACACTGAAACAGACCTTTACGGCACAGGTGAGGTAACCGGCTCTCTGCTCCGTAACGGCTATAAGATAGTTTTGCAGAATATTGATATTCCTCGTTACGCCAAACCCGACCAGCTATACCAGAGTCACCCATGGGTTATTGGGGTGAATCCAGACGGCACTGCTTTTGGCGTGCTATTTGATACTACATGGCCAGCTACTCTCGACTTAAGCTCAGGTATTCTTTTCACTACCGATGATGATGTCGAGACTTTCCCCGTTATCATCTGCCAGGGTTTTTCACCTCAGCAAGTAATGAGCCAGCTTGCCAAGCTCATCGGAACTATTCCAATGCCGCCTCGCTGGTCACTAGGCTACCATCAGTGCCGCTGGTCATACTACCCGGATGCTCGGGCACGCGAAATAGGCGACCTGTTCAGGGCTAAGCAAATGCCATGTGATGTTATCTGGTTTGACATACATTATATGGACGGATTCCGAATATTTACCTTTGATAAGAATAATTTCCCTGATCCTAAAGCTACCAATGATTATCTGCATTCTCTCGGATTCAAGACCATCTGGATGGTCAATCCGGGTATAAAGGATGAAAAAGGATACGGCATCTGCGATAGTGGCACAGAAAACGATGTCTGGGTGCAAACTGCGGAAGGTGAAACCCTTAAAGGTAACGTACACCCCGGCCGCTGCGTATTTCCTGACTTTACCAGCCCACGAGTTCGCAAATGGTGGGGCGAGCTTTATCGCGACTTCATGGCACTTGGTATAGACGGCGTTTGGAACGATATGAACGAGCCGTACGTAGGAGGTGGCCCGGATAACACTATGCCGATGGATAGTCTCCATCGCGGCGGTGGCGACCTGCCGCCAGGCACCCACAAAAAGTACCATAATATATATGGTATGTATATGGCAAAAGGCTCATACGAAGGCATACAAGAGCTTTACCCCGATAAAAGACCATTTGTACTCACAAGGTCAAACTATATCGGCGGCCAACGTTATGCGGCAACCTGGACAGGCGATAATAATTCATCCTGGGAACATCTCAAATGGTCTATCCCTATGGCAATGAACATGTCACTGGCCGGTCAGCCGTTTAGCGGACCTGATATTGGCGGCTTCAATTTTGATGCACCGGTTGAGCTCTGGAAACACTGGATCTCCGTTGGAGCATTCTATCCATTTAGCCGTGCTCATGCCACAATTGGCACCAGTAATCAGGAACCATGGGAGTTTGGTCCAGAAGCTGAAATTATCTCCAGAGTAGCCCTCCAGAGACGTTATTGGCTTATGCCATATCTTTACAGTCTATTTGCTAAATCACACAAGACAGGCCAGCCTGTGATGAATCCTATATTCTTTGCAGACCCGGCCGATATGTCGCTAAGAATGGAAAATGGAGCTTTCTTACTGGGACAGGATCTTATTATTGTACCAAAGTGGGCCTCTGCCCCTCAGCTGCCTTCTGGCAACTGGCCGCTGGTTTCGCTCGTTGGCGAAGATACCGCCAATGACCAATATCAATGTGATGTAAGGATCAGGCCGGGTGCAATTGTCCCACTGGGGCCTGTTGTACAAACCACCGCCGAACTGCCAGCTCTCTCTGAGCTAACTCTGCTGATCAACCTGGACGATGACGGCAAGGCCAGAGGCGGAGTATACGAGGACGCTGGCGACGGCTATGAGTTTAAGGAAGGCCAGTATTCTATCTCTGGCTTCTCAGCCGAACGTAACGGCAATAATGTTATCGTCCGTTGCGAAGGAACGAAAGGAAACCTTGCCCCTGAGAGTCGTATAGTTAAGCTGGAACTTATCGAATCTGGAAAAGTCTACCATGCACTGGGTGATATCTGCTCAAAAGATGGTATAAAAATACTACTGAACTAATCCAGCCAACATTATCCAGCTTAGGTGATAATAAACAAAAAAGAGGTATCTGCTCGCGGGCAAATACCTCTTTTTTATAACCTTTTACAGCTATTAAAATAAATTCCACTGTGCTTATAAGCCGGGTTCTGTCTCCATAAATGGATGACGGTCATTTAACTTGACTGACGGTTACCCGTTCAGCTCCTGGCATAAAGCCAGCGCGATCTACCCGAATCTCACTGTGCCGGGCCGACACTCGATTCTGCTTGATCTTGCAGGAGGTGGGGTTTACCATGCCGTTACTGTTACCAGCTCCGCGGTGCGCTCTTACCGCACCATTTCAACCTTACCTGTGGCCGAAGCCCATCGGCGGTATTTTTTCTGTTGCACTTTCCCTGGGGTCGCCCCCGGCGGCCGTTAGCCGTCACCTTGCCCTGTCCTGTCCGGACTTTCCTCTTACAGCTCATGACTGTAAGCGACCGTCCAGCTCAGTGGAATATATATCTATTGCAGATTCTATCTGCTTATTTTACCATACCGGAGAAGCCCATAAAGGCCAGTGTCATTATTGATGCTGTTATCAGTGTTATACCTGCACCGCGAAGTGATACCGGAACATCAGCAGCTTCCAACCTTTCACGGATACCGCCCATAATACAGATCGCCAGGGTAAAACCGACGCCACCACCGAAACCAGCAGTTACAGCTTCCAGAAATCCATAGCCCCATAGTGTAATAAACAAACAACAGCCGAGAATAGCACAGTTTGTTACGATCAAGGGCAGGAATATACCAAAACTCTTATACAGCGGCGGGAAAAACTTGCGTACATACATTTCCACCAGCTGTACCATACAGGCAATAACCATAATGAACGCTATATTATTGAGAAAACCAAGGCCAAGCTCTTTCAGATAGTGATTTACCACCCAGGTCAAAGCTGAGCTAAGTGTCATTACAAAAGTAACGGCACAGCCCATACCAAAGGCCATATCGATCTTTCTCGATACACCGATATAAGGGCAAATTCCCAAAAACTTGGTTAAAACAAGGTTATTTACAACTGATATCGAGATAAAAACCAGTACCAGGTTGCCTATCTGTTCACCTAATGATGCTAACATTTTATACCTTAAAATTAAGTAAAAGGTTAAAGGTTAAAAGTCAAAACGTTATTATCGCTAACTTATTTCTTTTTATTAAAATGGTTGTTCAAACCAAGAAGAATACCTAGTGTCATAAATGCACCTGCAGGCAACTTCATAACATTCCAGCGTTCAAAACTATCCGGCATCATCATAATACCGAAGATCGAACCGTCTGCAAGAATCTCACGAACACAAGCCAGGATACATAGACCAAGCGTAAAGCCCAGGCCCATACCCAATGCGTCAAAGAAACTCACTACCACGCCCTTTCTGCTTCCGCAGGCTTCGGCACGGCCGATGATCAGACAGTTTACAATGATAAGCGGTACGAACGGGCCGAGCTTCGCTGACATATCTGGCAGAAAAGCCTGTAAACCCAAATCTGCTATTGTCACAAATGTGGCGATAGTAAGAGTGAACATTAGGATACGTAAATGACCAACCAGAAGCTTTCTCATTAGCGAAACCACAACATTCGAGCATAAAAGTACAAACGTTGTAGCCAGGCCCATAGTAAGGGCTGACTTTGCCTCTGCGGTTACCGCCAGAGTCGGACACATACCAAGAAGCTGCCTGAATATGGCATTTTCTTCCCAGAGCCCACGGATAAACGCGGTTATTGCCTCAGGCGATTTGCTTTTTACTGCATTTTCTGACATATACACCTCGTGTATTATAATTGCTGACCGCCTCAACCAGACGGCCAAAATATTAGCTAAATAGAATTCTAACAGTCAATTATTTAACTATCAGTTCTTTCATCTTAATAATAGAATTGTTAACGATCTTCGTTACGGCTTCTGAGGTAATAGTTGCACCAGTAATAGCTACGATCTCCTTATCAGAACGATCGCTTTTATCACCAACTTTAGCAACTTTAAGCTTAGCCCCCTTTACCGGACAAGGCGAGCCAATAAACTCATCACTGAAAGTGCCTTCGCCAACCGGAACGATCTTATCGCCAAAGCCCGGGGTCTCCTGCGAATACATAACAGCTATACCCTTACAGTTATTAAAGTCAGCATCAACTGCTACTAATAATTCGATCCGGTCAGCAAAACCGCCGCCTTCGGCAGGGAAACAATAGCCTACGAAGTTATCACCGTCAAAAGCTTTATAGTATACTTTATCCGCATCCTTTTCTGCTGCGGCTTTTTCGTAAACCACTTCTTCAAAAGTGCAATTTTCACCCAGCAGACGCTTCATGTTATTGTCGCGTTTAATCACTTTATTCTGTTCTATGCGGTCTTTGAGCGAGCCATGTACTCCAGCCACCAACAGGCCAAAACACAGTGACGCTACAATAACCAGCCAGGAATCTTTTATAAATCTACCCATTATTTAACCTTTTCAGTTTCAGATAACGTTTATTTATCAATAATTGATGATACCTGCTTACGGCTTAGGAATATCACCAGCCGGGCGAGCTTGGTCCAGTTATCGATCAGCGGGGTAACTGAGTTCATCAGCAGAACCGCATACATAACACCTTCAGGATACCCGCCAATAAGTCGGATAAGCATGGTCAAAATACCAACACCAGCACCAAAGATAAATCTACCCTTTTTAGTCAGCGGACAGGTTACCGGATCTGTAGCGATAAAGAAAGCACACATAAGTAAACCACCGCTACAAAGATGGAGAATTGGATTGGCATACACGCCGGGATCAGAGAACCACGCAATACCAGATACCATAGCTGCAGCACCAAGTACACCAGCTGGAGTATGCCAGGTAATAGTACCGCGGAAAATAAGGAAAAGACCACCTATAAGCCATGCTATTGCACTGGTTTCACCCAGCGAACCACCCACTCTGCCAATAAAGGCATCCTTTATCCAGCTATTGGCCTCGGAAGCCTTAGCTTTAACCTCTGGAGCCTTCTCTTCGTCAGTTTTATCTTTGATCGGCTGCTTGGCGATCTTAAGCGGGGTCGCCTCCGAAACAGCTACAACAGACTTACCACTGTCATCAACCTTGATACCAGAGATATCTACCTGCTGAGGTAGCACCCAGAAGGTCATCAGTGTGCCAAAGCAAGCCATTAAAAATGCACGACCTGCCATTGCCGGGTTAAAGATATTACATCCCAGCCCGCCAAAGAGCATCTTTACTACGCCAATAGATACGACCATACCGAGCATAGCAGCCCAAAATGGTATAGCAGGTGGTAAAGATAGACCTAAAATAATTGCGGCTACAACTGCACTGCCGTCAAATGCCGTCTGACGCTTACCGCGAACAACATTGAATATGTACTCAGTTGCAACAGCAGTTATAATACAAGTCAGTAAGACCTTTACTGCCAATATCTTAAAGAAAAACAAAGCTCCAATGATCGCAGGCACACAGCCTATTATCACTTCTGCCATCACACGACGGCTTGTAGCCGGCTCACTTAAATGAGGTGATGACGATACAATCAGAAATTTACCGTCTTTTTGCGACTCTGTCATTTTGCAATAACCCACTTCCTTAACGCATGTTAATAAGTCACTTACGTAATAGATTGGAAATATTAACAAAATAAGGGGAACAAATCAAGGCAAAATAGCAAAACAAATAGTTATAACAAAATGACTTAAGGGGATTGTATAGATAAAAAATTATCGATTAACAGTTACCACTCATACACTCTTTAGCCAACAGCAATATCGATATTAATCCTTTACTTCAGATTCAAGATCTTTTCTATACTGGCATCACCAACACCAGAAAATCCGCCACCACGAACCACATTCGATGACGAAGCCAGGCTATTAATGACCGGAGTAGGGTCAATAGCTGTAATAACCGCAAAAGATTTGGTCATACCAAGCAAAGATGCTCCACCCTGAGCAATGGCAACACCAGTAGCAACCGAACCAACAGCACCTCCAATAACAGTTATATCAATATCCTGCACTGTTATCTCATGTTCAGAGAAATTCTTTTCGTTTGCCCTCAAAGAATCAGACTGCTTCTCCAGAACTATAGCCGTCAATGCATCCTGCTCAGGGGAAATGCTTATATCACCCAGTGAGCCAATATACAATCCAGACTCAGTGAACATCATATCAACATCAGAATTATTGACCATTTCTCCGTCAGATATATTTATCATCTTTCCGGAATCTCTAACTACTTCCACTGCTGCAACCTTAAAACCAGGCATATCACTCATAACAGAATGTTCTTGCCACTGATCATGCTGCTGTTCAGCGATCATTTCTTTTTTACTGTCGTCACTTTTCTGCTGTGCCTTTGCAGCCTTTTCAACCTCCGACGAACCTTCGCTGTCACTGCCAGCATCAGAACTAGATACTTCTTCTGTCGCATCATTGTTTGAACTCGTATCTGTTACTGCAGCAGTACTTTTAGTTGTTTCACTTACCACACTACCTACAGCACTACTCTCTTCCTGCGTCGGAGTAGTCTGAGCAACACTTTCTTCACTAACATCAGATGAATTAGCATCTGCAATAACAGTATTCGAATCGGTATTAGTGCCAGTATCACCAACTGCACTTGAATCGTTAACGTTCAGGCTAATCGCCTGATTTGCAATAATTTGTGCAACAAGACTACTACTGCCACTTGTAGGTACAGTCTGCTCAACAACAGTATTTGAACTATTATCCACTACTACATCCGGCGAAACCAAAGAATCGTCGGGGACTACCGGGACATCTTCTGGTATCGGTACGGGAACACCTTCATCGACCACTTCTGGAACAATCGGATCAACAATTACAACATCCTGAACAATATCACTTCCAGCACTGTCATCAACTATATTCGGCGCAATAACTGGCACAAAAGATTTTACGGTAATGTATCCAACAGTTATATTGTTATTTGCATCTGCTATCGTATAAACAATAGTATCATCACCACTATAACCTGCTGGGCCGATATAAATAGCTCCACCTACTCCATCATACGAGATATAACCATAAGTTGGTTTTGAAATATTTACCAGCCTGATCTCATCGCCATCGGGATCGTAGTCATTCAATATAATACTATCAAGTGACAATGGTTTACCTTCATACCAGAGAATATCATCTACTATAACAGGATTATCTTCAACGCCAACAACGATTACATTTACCGTTGCTGTATCAACCCCACCATCACTATCAACAATTGCATAAGTAAATGTATCCTGACCAAAAAAGTCGGCAGAAGGTGTATATGTCACATTACCGCTACCATCTAACACTGTAGAACCAAATGTCGGCTGGCTTATCGATACGATCTCTAACAGAAAACCATCCATATCGGTATCGTTAACGAGCAGATCTGTTATGACTAATTGCCCATCTTCTGTCACAGAATAATCATCATTTTCCGCAATTGGCAGATCATTTACCGAACCAACTGTAACATTTACAGTTACAATATCCAATAAACCATTACCATCGCTAACGGTATATGTGAAGCTGTCCGGGCCAGAGTAGTTATCATCTGGTAAATACGTAACAGTACCGTCGCCATTATTGAGAACACTTCCATGCGAACCGTCTGTTACCCCTATTATTGAAAGCACATCATTATCAGCGTCAACATCATTAGCCAGTAAATTTCCACTTACGGTGAGTACATCCTCTGTCACACTTATATGGTCAACACTACCAATCGGAGCATCCGCCACACCATTTACAGTAACATTAGCAGTAACAATGTCTGCACCACCATAAACATCTGTAATAGTATACGTAAAGCTATCAGCACCATAATAATCGGCAACCGGGGTATAGGTAACAGTACCATCTCCATTATCTACCACCGAACCATGACTGCCACTGCTTACAGCAGTGATCGTAAAAGTATCGCCGTCAGCATCTATATCATTTGCCAGTAAATTACCTGTAGTTAAAGGAACGTCTTCTGTTACTGTTATTGATTCGCCAGTTCCAGTCGGATCATTATTCTCAACTGACCGATACAAATTATACACTTCCTGATCTGAAAGATCACGGTCGTATATTTTTATCTCATCCAACAAGCCATCATAGAAGTATGTGCCAGTTTGAATACTTCCAAAGCGGATAAAATTCGTATCTATCAGAGACTCAAGATTAGCTGTTGTCTGCGCCTCCTGCACACCGTTAATATACAATGTAATTTCACCGGTTTCAGCACTGCGAGTAGCGGTCACATAATTCCACAACCCATCATTAACTGCGCTAGTAGAGATTATAGTAGTATCAACATGATTGACTGGATCACCAATACCAAAAGCTATATTATCACCAAGCAGCGAGACACCAAAATCTCCTACCCATAACGTCTGTTCTGCATCGACCAGACCGCTACCATCATACCACTGAACACCAACTTCAGTACCAGTCGATGTTGTATTCATCCAGAACGATATGGTAAAACTGTCACTAATCTCCCTACCAGTAACAACATAATCATCTACACCATCAAAATCAAGAGCTCCACCGACAACACCAGCAGTCCACACAGGACCATTGACCAGATCGCCATCATTGACAGCCACACTGTCATCAGCTACTAACCCTCCAGCATCATCAAGGTTCCAATAACCAGTATAATCACTTGCCATAGAATAGGTATCTACTACTGTAACATTCACGGTAACAATATCGCTGCCGCCATTACCATCACTAACTGTATAAGTAAAGCTATCAGAGCCATCATAATCAGCAGCAGGAGTATAGGTTACAGTACCATCACCATTACTGACAACTGTGCCATGAGCTCCATCTGTCACCGAACTAATACTTAGCACATCATTATCAGCATCAATATCATCAAGCAGCAGATTTCCAGTAGTGTAAGCTGTATTTTCAACAACCCATATATCATCATCTGTACCAACAGGTAAAGCATTTACTGTAAGAGTTACTGTTGCAGTACTGATGCTGCCATCCAAATCTACTATAGTATAAGTAAAACTATCACTACCATAGTAGTCAACCGCCGGAGTATAAGTGATCGTCCCATCTCCATTATCAACTACACTACCATGAGCCGGTACAGATACAGAATCTACACTTATCCCATTACCATCTGAATCAATATCGTTGGCAAATACATTTATCACTTTTGCAACGTTTGCATTAGTTGTTGCAGTATCATCAATAGCATCTGGCCCCTGATCATCCACTATTATCAGGGCATACCCCATAAAGCTGGTATCAGCGCCAGGGTTACCACCAACAAATATAGATATATCTTCCAGACCACTCACGTCAAAAACGCTAAAATACTCCGTAGTCCACTCATTAACCGAATTATTGAACTGACCACTAGCTTCATCATATACATAACGAGGTGTAGCATTATAAGCAGATGCAGGATCGTAGGTACCAATATATCTATCAGCGTCCAGAGGATTACCAAGACTATCCAGTAAAGTTACAATATCTGCCGCCAAATCTAGATCAGTTACTGCCAGATATAAGGACTTATCTGTTGTATCCCAGGTAAGGTTCAGCTCCGCCTGCAGAGTACTGGAAGTAAGTTTCATATATTCAACTGTAGTATCAGTCTCAAAGCTGAAAATATCCTTGAGGGCCGGACTGGTGATAACTATTGGATCATGCTCATTAAGATAATGGCCGTTGGCACTTATCAGCGTATAGTCTACATTAACTCCGTTTACCGTATCACTGATCGAAGTTACCGATGTCTCATCTACTGTACCAACTTCAAAAAACTCACTCTTTAGTACAGTATTACTCTCTGCTGTAAGCGAAACATCATCTATAGCTATCCAGCTGTGACCAGCAGCGACACAAGGAGTAACATTATCGAATTCAACGCCAATATCATAACCAACTGCCGCCGGAATATCGCTAGAATCGAAAGTTAGTATATACTGTGAAGTCTCCATTTCACTACTGGAGTTATATAAATCGGTAAAAGTATAGGTCGCCACTACCGTCCGAGTACCGTTAAGGTCATAATAGATCGAAGCAGTCAGCTCAGCATAACCTGGATCATTACTCCAGTTATTATCAATATCAGTATATGCATCTGTTACCCTAAATGACAGAGTATATACTTCATTTGCAACTACTTCAGTATTTGTCGTTTGATAGAACGAAGGATCGTCATCCTTAATAATGCCAGAATATCCTTCACCTGGATACTTAAATTCAACACCTGAATCTGACGGCACACCATCACTATCCCAACCTGGTATCAGGTCCCAGTCTGTTGAGATCTTTCCTGAATCCGGGTCTTCAAAAGCCGGATTTTCCAGCAATGAGCCTAAAAGATCAACCGTCACAATATCAGTTCCACCATTTCCATCGCTAATAGTATAGGTAAAGCTGTCAGCATCCTGATAGCCAGCATCAGGAGTATAGGTAAATGTACCATCACCATTATCGACTACCGTCCCATGAGCACCATTAGTAAATGCGGTCACTGTCAGAATGTCACCGTCACCATCGTAATCATTAGCCAGCAGATCGACAGTTGTCAGCGGGGTATCAACGGTATAAATAACATAGTCATTACCACCTATAGGTACATCACTTATAGAATTGACCGTAACTGCAACAGCTGCGGTGCTGCTGCTTCCTTCATTGTCAACGATCGTATAGGTAAAACTATCAGCACCATTGTAATCAGTATCTGGCGTGTAGGTTACTGTACCGTTGCCATTATCTACAACAGTACCATTGCCAGCGGCGCTTACCACAGATATTGCTAAACCGTTACCATCTGGGTCAATATCGTTACCAAACAAATCGATAATAACTGAACCATCTTCATCTACTGTCGCACTATCATCAGTAGCTGTCGGCCCCTGATCATCAACTATTACCAGAGCAAAACGAATATTATCTGTATTAGCCCCAGGGTTTCCGCTGTATGTTACAGTAACAGTACTCAAGCCACTAATATCAAATACACTAACCATATCATTTGATTCAGCACCAACAACAACTGTAAATTCACCAGTTACCGGATCATAGTTATAGTTTGCGGTCGCATCTGTTTCATTATTCTTTTGATATGTACCAATAAAACTATCAGCTGGCAGAGCCGCTCCCACACCATCAGTAAAGTACAGTATATCGCTACTTAAATCTACGTCCAATGCCACTAGATACACGTTCTGGCTGCTGTTGGCAACGTTAAAATCTAACACAGCTTGTAATGTACTTGGCGTAAGAGTAAAGGTGTCAATATTGGTACCGGAGCTCATTTCAAAAAGATTGGCCAGAGTGCTATTTACTATAGATGCATGCAAATACTCATTTATAAACTGGCCATTAGCACTTGTCAGATCAATATCAACATTCACACCATTGATCGTATCACTTATCGACGTGGCAGTTGTCTCATCTACAGTGCCAACTTCAAAATAGTCTCCTGCCAAAAGAGTACTGTTCAGTAGTGAATATTGATATAAATTTGCCACAGCCTGATCAAATGGCATGACAGCATCAATTAAACAAACCGAATTTACTTCTAGCTCCCAATCACCTCCAGCACCAGTAATATCATCAGAAGCATATACATCAGCTTCGGTAACCGCAGCTAGCAAGTTCACCAGCTCCGCTCCAGAATCACCAGCTCCGGCATTACAACCAGCTATATATATTGCCGCATCTTCTGCCAGCAGATTTTTTAACTGAACAAAACTACTTTCCAAAGAATCTAGATCATCTGCACTGATCAGCTCATTACCTAGATTAAATGCACCCTCCTGACCATGGGATATAATGGTCAGACTTGATATCTGCTGATCAATATCAGAAGCTAGTTCTGAAATCTTATCAATCACATCTACAGGAGAATCATGCTCACTATTGAACTCTATAATATCATCTGCAGATGTTATATCTGCAAACATATCAGAGTCTGCAACAGCTCCGTCAACCAATGCGATATCCCAGCCCGAAGCACTTAGCAGATGGCGAACCTCAAGAGATTCTATCCGTAACTTCAGCCCGCAATTTTCTACCAGATGGTTATTGCCGCCCATGTCATTATGGGACGTTTTAATTGTATTTTGCTTCTTTTTTCCCATATTTCCTTCAAAAAAGTGATTTTACAATAACATATATACTATCAGCCATATAATCCTATGATTTAAATAGAATACAAACAAATATACATAAAGTTTTATTTACTAATAGACCACGACAACGTCCAATAACACTCAAATTACAACATTTGACCCTACATAGCGTATCATTGAAGCGATATATATTAAAAATAATTTCACCAGGCCTTTAGCACTTAACTTACTTCCTGGTGCTAGTATTATTTCATAAATCTGTAAAGACAAGATAATTACATACCCTTCTCAGTATATTTACTCATTAAATACAATTAATCAAGCACTTCTAATTACATACGTAATTGTTTATCACATTAAGCCTTTACATACATAAACCGATACACAGAATATGTTGAAAATAAAAATAAATCCTACCCTGCTGATCAGTTTTGAACTGGCACTTATTGCTATGAGCATATCGTCTATGATCACAACACTCATACTTATTCCACGTGATCAGGCGCAGCACCTCAAATGGCAGAATCAGCATGCTAAGTCTATTGCTATGCAATTCTCGCTGGCAATCCAAACTGGTAGAGAAAAAACAATTCAAAACCTGATAGATGTTCTACTAAAGCAGTTCCCAGAACTAGATTCAATTGCACTGAAGGTTAACAGTAAAACACTAATAAGCTCAGCAGACCATGAACTTAAGTGGTCCAATAAAGATAAGCACGAAAAAGCCCTCACTAATATCACTCTGGAAATACCTCGTACAGATGGTGCACCACTTGAACTCGCTCTCTGCTACAAAATTGACGGCCATAACAGATATCACAGCACTTCACTTATAGCTGGCGGTTACACCTTTGCAGGCACCTTTCTATTTTACCTGCTTTTTATTAGAAAAATGTTCAAAAAGTCTTTTTCCAGTGCAAATTCAGCTAGTACAGATAGAGTAAACGAAATATTTAACACAATGTCTGAGGCTATTGCAGTATTGGATAATAATGAAAAGATCATCCTTGCCAATAATGAATTCCTTGAACTAACCGGTAAAAAATTCCGCGACCTGAAAGACAAGCCAATAAACAACCTAAGCTGGTCTGACCAACCAGAGACAATGCCATGGACTTCAACTATCACGGGGAAACAAGTAACCAAAGGTGTTCAGCTCAGTTTTACTAATGCAAATAAAACAAAAATTATTCTGGTAAATTCATCGCCGGTATTAGACAAAGACAATACGGTTAGTGGCGTTATGGTAACTCTTAGCGACGTTACAGAGCTGCATGAGCAAAACGAAAAGATCAAAATTGCTATGCTGGAGTTAAAAGAGAACCATAAAAAGATCCAGGCCCAAAACGCCGCATTAAAAGAAATGTCCATGAAAGACCCCCTTACCGGCTGCCTGAATCGCCGTGCTTTTTTTGAACTTTTCGATACAGAATGGAGCAGTTCAAAGCGTTACGGGTACGAACTAAGCTGTATTATGATGGATATCGACTACTTCAAAAAGATAAATGATAATCACGGACACAGCAAAGGCGATGAAGTACTTAAAGCATTGCCGCAAGTAATAAATGATAATACTCGAAAATCTGATCAGATCTGTCGTTATGGCGGAGAAGAATTTTGCATTCTTATGCCGCATACTGAAATAGACGATGCTGTTTCTGTAGCTGAAAAGATCAGGGAGAAGATAGAGGACAGAAACCCAGGAGATATACATACCACAGTATCCATTGGCGTATCTGCCACTAACTTTGAGGCTAAAAACCCGCAAGAGCTTATTGACCAAGCCGACAAAGCTCTTTATCACTCTAAACACAATGGCAGAAATCAGCATACCCGGTGGGATAATATACCTGCAGAATTTAATATAGAAAACACACCTGACGAACACAGCCAACTCCCGCATCACGATGCCGTTCACTCCTCATCTTTAGCTGATATCCCGTTTCAGGCAGTTAACGCACTCGTTACCGCCCTCGAACAACGTGACGCCCTTACCGGCATGCACTGCCGCAGAGTAGCAGACCTATGTGTGGCTATTGCCCGGGACATTATGGATAATGTAGACCTTTACGTCCTGGAAGTTGCCGCCCTGCTTCATGATATTGGGAAGATCGGTGTTCCAGACTCTATACTCACTAAAACAACCGACCTGACCTCTCAGGAATTGACAACGGTTAATTACCACCTGCAACGAGGTGCTGATATAATGGAACATGCGTTCCACTCAAGCGAATTGACTATTATCATCAAATACATTTATGCCTGGTACAGCGGCACCCCAGGAAGAAGCGACCTGCCAACCGGAGAAAATATACCACTAAGGTCACGGATAATATTTGCTGCCACCGCTTATGACTCTATTACCACTGACAGCGTATACCGCGAAGGGAAAAGCCCTAAAGAAGCAATAGAGGAAATGAAAGAAAACTCACCGGCACAATTTGACCCTTGGGTAGTATCCAGAATTGAGGAGATCATTACTGCCCGTCAGGAAGAGCGTCAGTATATGATACCAAATGCAGATGAAATAAAAGCTCTTAAGATCGGTCTGGAGATAGAAAAACTTATCTGTGCCGCTGAAGCTGAGGACATAGCTCTTATGAGCATGCTAGCTGCTACTCTCGCTAAGGAGGCGGCCAACCTGGATATACCAGAAGTTGCTTATCCAGCTGCCGTATTAAATGAAAATATTGAAAATGGTAAAAAACTCAGCGAACTAATTACCAGTATAAATGAGATAATCTATGAATGTAATAAACATACCGGGCATAGATTTATTCAGGCAAAACAAACAAAACCAGATCACAAACCAGCTTCAGAAGCATCTGCTGATTGATTAGTAAGGGTAGCTGACAAATACGACTTTACTACTGAGTCGTCATTTTTAAGTATCTTTGAACCACGTGTTATCTTACACAAACTCAAACTAAGGTCTTCTGCTATATTTCTCTGAGAATGGCCGGTCATAAGCCTTTTCATCAGCTCCCAACGCATTGCTATATTGGCCATTTCTGACTCAGTTAGCATTTCTCCAAAAAACAGAGATAGACGCTCCACACTACCCTCACCAGCTAAAGCTGACATGATCTCATGTTTTATTACTTCAACCTTCTTTTGTTCCATTTGCATATTCTCCTGAGTTATATCTGCTGATATATTATATTGATATTGCCATATCTGGCAATAAACTCTTTATAGAATTGCAATTAAATACTTTACTTATCTTTTATTTCATAATTTTAAGTAACAATATAACAAAATTTTCATTGATATAAAACCAACAATAAACTATTATGTCAGGGCTGGAAACATATTGCTATTACAGGAGATACAGGACAAAGCCTACCTTCAATAATGGTAATACCAGTTTAGGTGTAACTCATTATTATGAACGTTTTTAGGATAATATTGAGAATATAGCTAAAAAAGAAGAGTCTGAGTCGCCGATACCCAGACCCTCCAAGCCAGGCTGCTATCCAGTCATCAAACTGGATGACCCACAGCCAAAAAAGCCTATTAAAGGCTTGTTATGTTATCGACCAAAAATTGGTCTGTGATAAATAAAGAAATAAATTTTTCGGACTCTGTAGAAGAAAAAATTATGACCTTGAAAAAAACTGCAAAATTAGCTTTAGAAGACGGTACTATTTTCTCTGGTATTAGCTTTGGTGCTGAAGGCACTAAACAGGCTGAGGTTGTTTTCAACACCAGTATGACAGGATATCAGGAAATCCTTACAGACCCCAGCTATAGTGACCAGATCATCACTATGACATACCCGATGATCGGTAATTATGGCGTTAGTAATGAAGATATTGAAAGCCGGAAAGTTCACGTTTCCGGCTTTGTCGTACGTGAACCTTCCTGTGAAGTCAGTAATCACAGAGCTGACAACTCTCTGGAACAATATCTCAAAGATAACGGCATTGTCGGTATTTGCGAGATCGATACCAGAGCACTTACCCGCAAGCTCAGGATCAAAGGTGCTATGAAAGGCGTTATTAGTACTGAAATAACTGATAATAAAGAACTTATCAAGCTGGCAAAGGATTATGACGGGCTCGTAGGTCGTGATATTGTACAGAATGTCTGCCGTAAAGAAGCCTGCGATTGGGCAAAAGGCTATGAATCTAAGTTCGCCGGCCCAATGGTTGCTAATTCAGACAAGAAAAAGTTCAAGGTCGTTGCTTTCGACTGCGGACTTAAAGATAATATCAGCAGAAACCTTGTTGAAGCTGGCTTTGACGTTGTGGTTATGCCTGCAACTGCCTCCTTTGACGATATAATGAGTCAGAATCCTGACGGTATTTTCGTTAGTAATGGCCCTGGTGATCCGGAGCCGATCAAATACACTATCGAAACTATAAAGAAGCTTATCGACAAGAAAGTACCTATGTTTGGTATCTGCCTTGGCTTACAGCTTATCGGACAGGCTCTTGGCGGAAAAACCTATAAGCTGAAATTCGGTCATCGCGGCGGGAACCAGCCAGTTAAGAACCTCGACACTGGAAAAGTTGAGATCACATCTCAGAACCACGGGTTCGCGATCGACATGGACTCTATGGACACCAGCAAGGTCAGGATAACACATGTGAATCTAAATGACAATACCCTTGAAGGTTTTGCCCATATAGACACTCCACTTTTTGCAGTTCAGTATCACCCGGAAGCTTCGCCTGGCCCACATGATGCAAACTACCTCTTCCATGAATTCTATAAAATGGTCGAGTCTGGCAAACCTGTAGTAAAATTAGGTGAGTAATCGATATAAATATTTATTTTATATTGACTTGCTCCCACGTTTTTATTATAAATTAACACTTCGTTTTTTATGGCGAAGCTAATAAAAATTTAATATCGAAATCAAGGCCGAGTGGCGGAATTGGTAGACGCTGAGGATTTAAAATCCTCTGTATGAAAATACGTGCGGGTTCGAGTCCCGCCTCGGCTATGATATATTTACCTCGTTATTTATAACGAGGTTTTTTTATAGTCTATTTGAACTGCTAGTTTTAAAACACATCTCATTGTCTCTATACAACCTCCCACAAATATGCTATAATTTTAGGCACTTGCTAACAATTGCCTAAAATATTGATCATACCAGAAATGCGTTTTTTGCCGGAGATGGAAATGAACTTCCTTACCCGTTTTTTGTCCAGGCATTGCAGGCTGCTGACATTCATAACACTTATATCATTGATCATCCCGCTGGCCCAACTGCCTAAAGGGCGGATAAATAACAATGTTGAGATGTGGCTTTCGCCCGAGAAGCCGGCTTTTCAGTCATATCGCAGTTTCCTTGAACGCTACGGCACAGAACAGTTCATAATACTCGCCACGCAATGGACAGATCCTCTTTCTGACTCTGCTCTCGACAGCCAGCTCAAGCTCGCCGGAGAGATAAAAAATATTCCAGCTGTTCAAAATGTATTCGACTTCGCTAGTATCGCAAAAAAGATCGAAGCTTCACAATATATATACAGCGACATTTTCAAATCTCTTTTTTCTTCCACTAATACTACCGCTGCCAGTAGCATCCCTGACAATATGCGATTTTCAACATCTCCGGTAAAGGTTATATTCAAAACTTTCAAAGCTTTTACAGCTATAGCCCGCACTAGGAGCACCTTACACACACTGAATATCTCCACCGACGATGCTGCTGATATTGCAGATAATATAGCACTGGCTTATAAAGCACTCGTCAGTGAAACCTCAAATTGCTATCAGACTATAACTAAAAGCTCAGTCAATAGCTCATTTCTCGTCTTTCCTATCCAGCTATATGTAAATATAGCCCACAGCTATGGTAATATCAGCTCAGAATTTTCGCGTCTAGAGATAGGCGACTATACTCGCTTTTTCGGCTTCAACCGCCCCGACTGGCGTACATTTATCAGAAACGAACCACTACTGCACAACTTTATTATCGGCAGCGACAACCAGACTGTCGGCATGCTCATTACGCTCAATAACAGCAAGCCGCTGCCGGAAACTATTGACGCTATCTACTCGGCAATAAACTCTTCCGGCCTACCTGACAATAAAGTTTTTCTTGCGGGCACCCCTGTTATTAACCTTGAGCTCGACCGTGGCTCTCGTTCTGTTTCTGCTCGTTTTCTGCCTCTGGCTATCGCTATAGGCGGTGCCTCGCTATTTATAATCATCCATAACCTAATAGGCTGTATCGCAATTGCCATTACCCTTATTTCATCAATGATCTGGACGGTTGGCCTGCTCTTTCTCACCGGCCGAAGTCTGAATATGGTAACCATAACACTGCCAGCTCTGCTGATCAGTCTGGCACTGGCTGGTAATATCCATATTGTAACCCACTATCTGGCCTTACTCGCTCGAGGAGCTTCGCGTACACATGCTATTAGACTAACCATACAAACGATGCTCTTTCCGGTATTTATGACCTGCCTAACTACCGCGGTTGGTTTCGCATCGATTATGATCTCAGACATTATGCCCATTCAGGATTTTGGGCTTTTTGCCGCACTGGGCATACTCATCTCCGGCCTGTTCAATTTCACACTACTACCCGGCCTGCTTTCGTACGTACGCACCATTGCTCCAACCAGACAATATAACACCAAACACTGGAGTCAGCTATTTCTTAGGCTGCTGCCCCTACCTCGCACGATTATCGTTTTTTCGGTGATAATACTGTCAGCCGGCATATACTTCACCTTCAAGGTCAAGGCAAATAGCGACACAGTATCATTCCTGCCTACCGACAGTCGGGTTGCTCGCGACTACCACGCTATTATGAACGATCTAACTGGACTATACTCCCTTGAGATCGATATAAATACCAGCGATGAGAATAAAAAACAGACTGCCGATATACTCGAGTCATTAGCTGATAAGTTCGAAGCTAACACGCTTATTGCCAAGGCTATCTACCCAGGCCAGTTCAAACCCTTTATAAAAAGACTCGGGCTACCTGCTATTGCGGCTCTATACTTTGACCCGGCCAACAGGCAATTCTCGTCTATGCTGAATCGCTATCATTCCTATGACAGTTTTGGCAACCACTGGCGTATCTCGCTCTTCTGCCGGGCACAAGGCACAGAACAATATCGCCAACTTCAACATCAGGTGGAAAATGATCTGGAAGTACTAAAACCTTTTGCTGATTATACCATTACCGGCCTTATCCCCCTGCTAAACGACTCGCAATCTGCAATTGTCTACACTCAAATACGAAGCTTTTCTATTGCTATTGTTATTATCCTACTGCTTATCGGGATCTTCATGCGATCGTTTAAAGCTATGCTTGCTGCGATATTGCCAAATGCCCTGCCGATATTTACCCTGTTCTCGTTCATGGCTCTGGCCAATATCCCGCTTGATACCGCTACAGTTATGATCGCCGGTATCGCTACCGGCATCGCAGCCGATGACACTATCCACCTGCTTGCCTGCTATCGCATACAGAGAAAACACAACAAATCAGCAAAAGAGGCATTTTTTGCAACCTTCGACCAAACAGCCCGCAGTATTACCTGGACATCAATTATTGCAGCCTCCGGCTTTGCAATACTGCTTTTTGCACCGTTCAAGCCGCTTCAGTATTTTGGACTGCTCGGTTCTCTTACTATGCTGACCGCATGGCTCTCTGATATTATCGTTCTGCCAGCTTGTATAACCCTGCTAAAGCTATGGGAACCAGAGCCAAAATATCCCAGAACAAATTGATTTTTCCACCATTTTCCGGTATAATCACCACCTGTTTAGCCGTAAAACTGGCTATTGTAACTGTTTATATTATTACATTACAGGAAGACAAATGAAATCAAAGTTTATTACTGCTATGTACCTGCTCGCTGCGGCTGTTTCGCTTTTTGCTTATACTAATAAAGCTGCTGCCGTAGACTACAATAATACCTTTGTTAACCCTATCTACGAAGGTGCTGACCCGTTCGTCTATAAACATACTGATGGCTTCTACTACTTCTGCCAGTCAGAAGGCGATAAAGGTATTGCCGTCTGGAAATCTGATAAGCTTACCGATAAAGGTGTAAAACGTCTGGTATGGAAGGCTCCAGATACCGGCTGGAACTCAGAAGAAGTATGGGCTCCAGAAATCCATTTCCTTGATGGACGCTGGTATATCTACTACGCCGCCGACAGTGGCAATAACCGCGACCACAGAACCGGTGTACTCCAGAGCAAAACTGAAGATGCTCAGGGCGAATACAACGATATGGGTGCAGTATATACCGGTGATGAATACGAAACTAAGACCAATAGCCGTTGGGCTATCGACGCTACCCCGCTGGAAATGAATGATAAGCTTTACCTTATCTGGTCTGGCTGGAACGGTGCCAACGATGATATTCAGTCGCTTTTCATCGCTGAAATGAGCGACCCTTGGACAGTTGTTTCAAGCAGGGTAAAAATCTGTGAGAATAACACCTACCCATGGGAAAGAGTATCAAATAATCCAAACGGTAAAGGTCTCAACGAAGGTGCTGAAGTTCTCAAAAATGGCGATAAAGTATATGTCATTTACTCCTGCAGTGGTTCATGGGAACCGACATATAAGCTCGGTCAGCTCTCTATCGAACTAGGAAAAGACCCGATGGCCCCGGCAAACTGGGTCAAAAAGAGTACTCCTGTCTGCGTAGGAACTGACAAGGTTCACGGCGTAGGACACTGCTCGTTCACTAAATCACCAGATGATTCTGAAGATTGGATGGTATATCACTCCAAGATATCTACAAGCGGAGGATGGCAGAGAAATGTTCGTATCGAAAAGTTCACATGGAACGAAGACGGTTCGCCAAAATTCAATACGCCGACACCAGAAGGCACGATTTTAGAAAAGCCAGCTGGCGAAAAAGCTCCGGTAATGGGCGAGACATTCAAAGACTACTTCTTCAATAGACGGTGGGACAACTGGTGCTACTACGGCTATAACCGCTTTATTGACATTCGTGACAGAGCTCTGGTACTCGGTGTAAATCCGGGCTGGGGTATCGCTAATAACTACCGTTGCGGTGAAAAGGCTGTTATCAGAGATCTTATCTGGGATAACTTCACTATGGAAGCAAAAGTTCGCATTGCCAAGGGCAATAGAGATGCCGGACTTATCTTCCGCACAAACCACCCCGCAATCGGCTTCGATGCTATGAAAGGTTATTTCGCTGGTATCATTCCTGCCACCGGCAAAGCCATTCTCGGCAAAATGGACGGCAAAAGTTGGCATGAGCTGGCAAATGCCGACTTCAAAGCTCAGGTGGGCAAATGGTATGACCTGAAAGTAGTTGCTTCTGAGAGTAAAATCGTTTTCTACGTTAATGGGAAAAAGGTTATTGAAGTCAATGACAGTGATTACTCTAGCGGTCTGGCTGGTGTCAGAGTAGTAGACACTGAAGCAGAGTTCGACAATATTACTATCGAACGTCAATAAAAGCCAATTTCCAAATCCAAACACTCAAAAAGCCCCGGATCATAACCTGATTCGAGGCTTTTTCTATTGTATGGCAACAGATCACCTTCCCCCCGTGATCTGCCCATATCTGATATCCAATTAACAGAATTGCTCATACTGGCTATTGGACAGGTAGCAAAAAAATATTTTCAGCCTACTACTGATTCTTTACCAGCGAAAGACAGCGTCCAATTATCATCACTAATGCGTGCAAGAGTTACTCTGCCGCTCAACTGGTCACCATTTAGGATAACTTCCAGATCATCGAACGGCAAACAAGTTAAAAGCTTACCACGTGGGTCGACATATTGCCCACGGGCAACTATACTTACAAAACCACGATCTTTACTGATCGGACCTTCATAAATAAGATATTCTAACCGGTGGTCAAATATCTTCTTACACTCTAATGGCTCCGCACCCCAATTTTGCGGGGCTGTTGGAATCTGCCACGTTAATAACTTTTCACCACAGCGAAGCATAAGATCCCAATGGATATCTACTCCGCGTACATGTTCCTGAATAACAAAATCAAACATAATTACCTGCCATGAATATCTGAATGGGCCTCCTGCCTTTATTACACATCTATCTGATTTAATTATAGGCCGGTAATATCAATATGTCTACAAACAATCAATAAAAAAACATGACCTGCCACCACACACATAAGTCATTACAACAAATGCAATTACATTCAGCACAATGCAGTTTTTATGCGATCCACAATAAATATTGAATAAAATGTCGAATTATGATAAAATACGGGTCTGTATATAGTTAACATGACTGGGATTATATAGCTGTCCCAACAACGGTTAAACTATAGCATTTACTATACCCGATACCAGTAGTAGTCTTAGGTATAGACATTAGGGAATCAGTATTTGCCCTAAAACAGCAAACCTTAGCCAGCAAATAACACCAGCTTTCAGATAAAAACACATATGGATATAGATTTAATCAGAAATTTTTCGATCGTAGCTCACATTGACCATGGTAAAAGTACTCTTGCTGACAGAATTATGCAGCTTACAGGGGCGGTTACCGAGAGGGAAATGCAGGAGCAGCTTCTTGACAGTATGGATATCGAAAGAGAACGCGGTATTACCATCAAGGCATCTGCTGTTTCCATGAACTACAAACACAGTGACGGCAAAACATACCTGCTCAATCTAATCGATACTCCGGGCCACGTTGACTTCCATTATGAAGTATCTAGAGCTATGGCCGCCTGTGAAGGTGCTCTGCTGGTTGTGGACGCTACCCAGGGCGTTGAAGCTCAGACTGTAGCCAACGCATATCTGGCAGTTGACGGCGGGCTTGAAATAGTACCTGTTATCAATAAGATCGACCTGCCCAGCGCCCAGGTTGACGTCGTTGCTGAAGAGATCGAACAGGTAATCGGTATAAAACGCGGCGAATGCTTTGCTGTAAGTGCTAAAAATGCGGCAAACATGGCTGAACTGCTTGATGCGATAGTAACATTATTGCCTGCTCCAGAAAACCATGCTGATGAACCACTTAAAGCACTGATCTTCGACAGTCATTACGATGACTATCGTGGCGTTATATGCTATATCAGAGTTAAATCTGGTAAGATAAAAAAAGGCGACACTATAAAGACTATGGCCAAAGGCCGAACATATCAGGTTTGCGAACTTGGTAAGTTCACTCCTAAAATGACCAGAGTAGACGAAATTGGCTGCGGTGAGGTAGGGTATCTTGTTGCCGCTATTAAAGAGCTTAGCGAAGTAACTGTTGGTGATACGATCACTAATTTCCACCACCCTTGCAATGAGCCGCTACCGGGTTATCAGAAACCAATTCAGATGGTATTCTCTGACTTCTACCCTGGTAATTCTACAGACTATACCAGACTACGCAGTGCCTTTGATAAGCTGGCACTTAACGACTCATCGTTCTCGTTCGTGCCGCAGAGCTCGCCTGCTCTCGGTTTTGGTTTCCGCTGTGGTTTCCTCGGCCTGCTCCATATGGAAATTATCCAGGAGCGTCTAGAACGTGAAAATGATGTTGAAGTTGTACAGACTGCACCTACAGTAAGTTATGAAGTGGTTACAACTGAAGATGAAGTCATTCGTATCGACTCCCCTAGCCAGCTGCCTGACCCATCTCAGATAGAAGCACTCAGAGAACCGTTTGTTAAGCTGGAAGTTATTACGCCGGTTGATACTATCGGTGCAATTATGAAGCTTGCTGATGATCGTCGCTGTATACTTAGAAACCAGAATTACCTCGGTACAACAAGAGTTATGCTCGAGTTTAAAGCACCATTAGCAGAAATAGTTTATGACTTTTATGACCTGCTCAAAGGCGTGAGCCGCGGCTATGCAACCATGGACTATGAGCTTATCGGCTTCGAAACATCAGAGCTGGTTAGAGTAAACTTCCTGGTAAACGGCATAGCTGTCGATGCCCTGTCGATTATTATCCATAGACAGAACGCTGAGCAGAGAGGACGTAAAATGCTCCTCAAACTTCGTCAGGCTATCCCTCGTCATCAGTTTGAAGTTCCGCTTCAGGCTGCTATTGGCGGCAAGATCATCGCCAGAGAAACGATCAAAGCATATAGAAAAGACGTTACAGCCAAGCTATACGGCGGTGACGTGACCCGTAAGATGAAGGTTCTCAAGAAGCAGAAAGAGGGTAAGGCCCGTATGAAGACTATTGGCTCTGTTAATATTCCTCAGGAAGCATTTATGAGTATCCTCGACAACGGAGAATAATATATCATCGGCCGGAACGCACTCAAAAGCTGTCCGGCCGTTTTTTACTAATAATCACAATTTTCAATTAGAATATAAGAAGAACCTTAACGCAAATGTTTTTCGGATTATTCAAATCTCGATCTACCCCGCATCTTAAGCTGGGACGCAAAGGCGAGAAACTCGCCCGACGCTACCTCCGCCGCCAGAAAATGAAATTTCTCAAAAGCAACTACAGCTGCCCACATGGCGAGATCGACCTTATTATGCAGGATGGGCCGGAACTGGTATTTATTGAGGTAAAAACCAGAACCAGCGAAGCTCTCTACACAGCAGAAGAAGCGGTCAATAAAAGTAAGCAAAAGAACATAATTAAGTCTGCCCGACATTTCATCAATCACTACCGGCTATACAAACACCCTTGTCGTTTTGATATAGTTGCAGTTATAGCCGAACCAGATACCCCACTGGTTATTCGCCACTCTCAAGACGCCTTCAAAGACATATAAGTCTAAAACAATTAATAAAAATACCCAATAACAGCCACAAATGTGACCATTATCGGGTACCTTAACAAACTTCTTCAGTTTTCTAAATTATAGTAGCAATAACTTACACGAGCTGCTGACTACTTACAAATATCTATCATTTATGAACTGCTACGGTTTCAGCAGTATTTTTCACCATATCGACCGTATCGGTCATAGAAGCACTACCAGAGCCAAACCCAACAGTTACATTTTCTGGTAAACCCGTCAGGTCAGTGCGGCCTACAGTAGCCTTAAAAGCACAACTCGCAGTATTGATAATAACATTTACAATATCGCCAGACACTTCATCAATATAATTACGAATATAATACCTTGTACCCTTACGAATAATATTGCTGGCAGGTATTGTGTAATTCTTTTCGCCAAATACCAACGACAGATCGTTCGCACTCAGATCAATCTCCGCATCTGCAAAGGCAATACCACCAATAACGCTCATCGCATCACGTGCTTCCACGCTGCGGTCTCTCATTATTACCTTATCAACTCTTATAGAATCCTTAAAACCATTCATAAACTTCATAGGCATGGCAAGAGGGCCATTGACTTCTTCCTCAGAGGCTTTCATGACACCATCATAATCACCAAGGTCCATTGTCAATACCAAAGGCACACTTAAACCAGTAAGGTCATAATGCATACCGACCACCTTGAATAAGCCCTTTCTGGAATTGATAATAATTAATCTAATAACATTTGTTGAATCACGAGTTAGCCTGTTTTTTACGATCAGTAGCCCCTTACGAATACTGTTCGGGTCATAACTAACCTCCTGAGTATCAATCACTACACCTGCCTCAGAGCGTATCTGCAACCCAATACTTGACGCATTTCTAAGATCGTCTTCTGTAACATTGATAGTCCCGGTTAATACGAATCTATCAAGCCCACGCCGACGTCCAGCAATAATACGACACTTGCCAGGCGTCTCATCCAGAGCTATCTCAACAGTAACATCCTTACTGCTGCTCATAGTTACAACATTTGTATTAGACGTTGTATAGTCATTATCAGTTCCATACCACCGTTTAACAGTATAACCATCATCCAGCTGAACGTTTAGTTGTACTTCCTGATCCACATTATAATTACCACTTGTACTCGGTATAGTTGCATGCTCTACAGCACCGATCATGGCAAAGTTTAATGCTGGCGTGAACTCAAGCGTTACCGTAACTGTGGTATCTTCAGTAATGCTGACCTGGTTAGTCAACAGATCGGAGCTGTCATTTGTTGTTCCCTGCCAGCTAACCAATC
The DNA here is from genome assembly GCA_963667715.1 of Sedimentisphaerales bacterium. GTDB lineage: Bacteria > Planctomycetota > Phycisphaerae > Sedimentisphaerales > SM23-30 > JAFGDI01. The sequence continues at coordinate 2,629,739 of OY763926.1, forward strand.
TGTAATTAGCATCCGGAGTAACAGTAAGATCAACCAGCGTGCCGTATTCGTAGCTGCCAGTTTCTGGAGTAACTTCGCCATTACCACCAATAATTATCACCTGAAGATCATGTATAGACTTCTCAAACGTAACTGCTACACTAGTATCTGATGTTATCGTCATTGTATTATTCAATGTGGTAGCACCATCATCATCAGTCCCTGTCCAGTTCTTAACAACATAACCCTCATCTGGCACAGCTGTAAAGCTGATTATCGTACCATAATCATAAACATTATCTACAGCAGCCGGAGTAGCCTGTACGGTACCGCCGTCACCAGCTGTTAAGGTTAATACACATGGTATCAGTTCAAAGTCAACACTTACTGTCTTTGCACTATCAACTACAACAATATTACTATTAGCAAGTGAGGTATCATCTGATGTACCACTCCAGCTTTTAACCCTATAGCCAGTCTCAGGCACAACCGTGATCGTCACCTCAGCACCACCACTGTACATTCCGGTAGCTGTATCAGCGGAGCCATGCTCGCCTACATTAACCGTTAGTTCAAACTGATTTTGTACAAAACTAGCAGTTACAGTTCGATCGCTATTCATAAGCACACTTGTAACCAATGACATAGATGAGTCATCATCAGTTCCTGACCAGCCAGTAAATTCATTATATTCATTCGCTGTGGCATTTAATGTCACTGTACTACCTTCCACGTACTCTGCAAGGTCAGGGTTAGCTGTCAAGCTGCCACCACCAACTACACTTAGATCCAGTGTATAATACTCTAACGGAATAACAGTAAAAGGTATAGCAAGAAGATTATTAGCCTCATCAGCCTCTTCTACGCTACTCCCTGTGTCAAGTAATACAAATACACTGTAATCTGCAACTTGATCAGGAGCGTAGAATTGAACGTTTACTGACTGAGATGCACCACTGGCCAACGCAGCTATTTCATCAGAAACAACTGAATCGATCTTAACCCAGCTGCCCTGTGCCAGAGCATCAGTACCATAATAAACTTCAATATTGCTTGGCTGGTCAATTGCAAAATCAGAATCGTTTACTATATTAAAACCGACAGACACAACTTTACCCTGCTTTGGATTAAGTGCGCCACCGTTATATTCTCCCACAAGATCCGGCAGACCAACTGTTACTGCCGCAATATTTGAGGTATTATTAGCTTCGTTAGGGTCACCTACTGTCGCAGGTATAGTTGCCTCTACCTTCAGCAGGTAATCACCAGCTGCCACGCTTGTAAGATCAAACATTATACCGGCAGAACTACCATGTGCCAGCTCATCTACATAGACTGTCTCAGCAGCTTCGACCCAAGTGTACGGAGCAACCATCTCTGCAGGAGTACCTGGAAGAAGAGCTGTGGCCAGATAAACCTTTATAACCACCTCTTCCCGATCTGCAAGCACAAGATTATAATGATCAGATATATTTTTCAGTTCAGCATCCAGCATAAACTCGCCCTGCTTAACACTAATATCTGGGATATCAGCTATCGTCAGATCAGGATAACCAAAGTTAATATCCTGCCAAACCTGAACATTATCATCAACATATGCTTCAGTAGCACCCATTGGGCCAAATACCACACTCTGATCAGTCGGATCATTAATCACAACCTGTATCAGTGCAGTACTCGGCAGACTGGTAAAGCCCATCTCCAGCAGGGACGCCTCGATACTTTCACCCGCCAAAAGCCCTTCTGAGACAACTCCTAATGGTAATGTTATCGGGTTGCCAACGTTCGGGTCACTATATATATACATTGTCGCATATATATCTTCCAGCCAGTCAACACCGCCGGTATTAGTTACTGTATAATTTATAACCTGTCTTTCATTAGGGGCAAAGTATAGATCTTCGCCTCCTGATGCAGAAACTGTCAGATTTGCCCTTAGAATAGAGAAATCGTAATAGTTGCCATCAACATTACCCGGACATTCATCAATACCATTGGCGGCACCAGCTACTCGTATCAGATATTCCATACCGGCAAACATCATACAACTTCCGGTCATATCTTCATAACCTAATGCCTGAACTAAAGTTGTCTCGCCATTAACATCAAATGTGCCACATACACCAAAGGTATTATCAAACACCATTAAGGAATAATACCCAACGGTATTATCTTCACCAATAGTCATTATATTTTTATTCAGCCAGTATAGGCCATCTGTTTCTGGTTCAAATATATACCACAAATCCTTGGTATCGTCTATCTCGCCGACATTAACCAATACATCTTCACCAGTAGCAAAATATGTATTACCTGTTACACTCTCGCCTTCATCAATAATAACAGCATCATCACAGGCATCGTTATCAACCATATCATAGCTGATAATATTCACATTATCTACTGTAGCCAGATACCAGCCGTAGCTACCACCAGCATTGAATGCCAGCTCATTAATTATATCAGGACAATCCAGCTCAGCAGTTCCCATCACATTGCCGTCAACCAATATATACAAACTGGTATTATCATATATTTCTATCGCAACGTTAACCGCATTGATACCATCCCAAACGAACTCATTTTCAAATACAATATTGTCATCACTACCCCAAAAAGCTGCTACGCCTTTATACGCCATTTGCTCACCGGGAGCCCCGCTTCCAAATAAGCTAACAGATACCATAGCATTATTATCCCTGAGCATAACAGATATATTACTCTCAAGTTCACTCGCAAATGGATTATCTACTGGCACTTGTGCAGCCAATGCCGGTATCTCGTCAGCGATCATAAATGGTGCATTTATATCAGCACTGACATACGAAACCATTACATTAGCTTTAATAGTACTTCCCGAATATCCAAATGTATCTTGATCCATATTGGTTAAAACGGCCTGACCACTATTAACATATGGGGTTAAGCCATTGCCAAACGTAGAAGTCTGCCATAGCGAGAGGTCACCACCAGAAAAGTCATCATAAACAACTGGCGGGACTATCGCATACACTCCTGATATCAATACCAGCATTAAAAGGGTAGCCAACAACATCATTTTACTAAAAGATTTCTTCATTTAATACACCTCAAAATTAATACTAACTCTTTGGTTACACTATTGAAATGACCTTACGGCTAAATAAACAATTAAACCAGCACACCAGCCATTTTAACTATAATAATGAACCTGATATTTAAGATTAACCTAAGAACTTCCTTGGTTTATTACTGTTTTCTCCCCAGAAAACTCCAACCCGGAAATGTAAGTCGAGTACCAAATAAATCTTATGCTTATAGACCAATAATGTCAATTGCAAATAATAAATTATATTAGAAACTACCACAACACAACTTAAACTCTCTAACCACAACACCTTAGCAATATCTATTATACCTGTGGCCACAATAGCATTTTATCGCTATCGCCGCAAGAATATTTAACTCGACCATTTATAGTATTCAAATACATTGCTTTTCGCTCAAATCCGCCCAGACACGATGCCTTAACCCGCAGATTCTCCCTATCAAGTATACTGCTAACCGAACAGATATTCATTGAACAGACTGTATCTTTCTCATCAGCCAGTACATTACCAGCTCCCACCAGACAAATGTCGATATCCTCACGAACAGAACCAGAAACCGTCATTAGGTGCAATAAGTGCATTATAGCATCTTCTGCATAACGATACTTGCCCATTTCAACTCCCCTGGAACTGCCCGGAAGCATAATATGTGCCATACCAGCAATCTTGGCTTTCATATCATATGCCGACACAACAATACACGACCCGATCGCCATTGAGCGAAGTATGTAGGCCTTACTGGTCACCACAACCTGCCCGGTATTTACATCAATATATTCAGGCATAAGCTTATCTCACCTTTTCCTTCTTTTTCATGCTGCTTTTAACTAATACACCTATTTACATAGCTTCAACCGATCCAACAAAAACAGCATTTGTAATCCCCAGCATTACACCTGCCCAACTGCCAAACGCCAAGCCAGCACTAAACGGCCACAGACTAACTTCACCATACCCAACCATCAGCAGTACATGTACCAACACATTAAATCCGATACCAACAAACAGACCAAGAAATGCACTATGACTCATAATCTGCCACTTATATGACCTATGCACATCTTTTAGCCTATAGTTGATCTGGAGCTTATTGTAATACTCTGTTAATGCTCCACAAAAATATAATTCACATAATAAAGCAATAACAAGTCCATATAGCCAGCCTAACGACAATGGTTCACTTAAATGATAGCAGTATAACATTTCATCGAAGATAAAACCCAGCAGCGAGCCAGCCATACCTGAAACCAGAGCGACAAGAACAAACCATATCTGATGGTTCTTTATATAGCGATAATATTTGAATAGTATATATCCTAACATACAAAATGATATTAACCCGCACAGTATCCCTGATATACTTTTGCCGCGACTTACAACCTCCGGATTATTCAGAGCCTTCCAACGCAGCCCCGCAAGCTCATGCTCTCGATAAAACTTTACACTATAATCGGCTAACAGCACAGGTATACGCCCCAAAGGCAAATCCTTACGCACCAGCTGATAGTCGCCAGAGAGATTCCAGCCTTTCTCGGCTGGAAACATGAGTACCATATCATCCGGTACCCTGTGTCCCAACCTTATAGCCTCGGGATTAACAGCATAACCACAGCCGTCTTTATGCTCTCGCTTTTTGCTAAAATCATAATACCCTTCACTTTCAAGGATTTTACACCAGCTGTCATGTGCCGGAAACGCTCCCATATTATCACGTGCATAATATCTCATCTGACGGCCAAGGCCTGATGTCAGCTCTTGGCTCTCACCGCTCCAGATATGGCACATACACACACCCAGCGAGATAAATGATAGTATCCCGCTAAACGCCAGTACAACCAGCACCACAACCAGCTTCTTACCGCTGGCATCGAAACCATATCGCCTTTTAGCCGAGCTGTCATTTGAAATACCGTTAAGCATGAACTGCTATTTTAATCCTCTCAATAATTATTATTTGCTATAGAATTAGCTAAAACCAATCAATACCATATTAGCAAAAAGATATGATTTGACAATCATAATACACACAATAATATATTATAAGTCGATTTGCACTAAAAAGATGTTTTAAAGGGCACAATAAATGGCTAGTAACAGAACATTCAATGCTCCATGGTCGCTATCAACATGGATAATAACATTATTGTTTACCACAATTGTTTTCGGCATTGTTCCGTGGCTCTATACTTCACATATAAGCCAAACTAACCAAAGTTATCCATCTTCCATAGCCATACTATTGATTGGGCCGGCAATATTTATCATTGCCGCTTTGTTTGCCCCAAGGAAATATATTATAACCGATAAACAAATTATCGTTCGCCGACTTGGTTCAGATCTCATTATCCCTTTTGGTAACATTATTAACACTTCATACATTCACCGGAAAGAGCTCAAAACTACATATCGCATATTTGGCGTCGGCGGCTTTATGGGCATGTACGGCACATATCGCAGCTCGGCAATAGGGCCATTCACGATGGCAGCCACTAACACATCAAATCTTATTCTCATTGAATGTATCAATTCCAATAAATTGATAATTTCACCTGACACCCCACAGGAATTCCTAAACTCTCTTAGCCTACTAAAATCTACCAATACATAAATAATATTAAGTCAATATTACAGCTACTGCCCATATCCTATTCAACCAATATCTTATTAAATATATTAGCACTCCGTGTCGATATATTATGTATAAGTGTCGATTTGGAAAATTTTTAAAAATGTATGTAACATATTACAATATATAGCGTCTTTTAATTGACGTTATTATAAATATTTATGTAGTCATTAAGGGAACCTGACATTATGAGAAGATTATTTGGCATTTTAATTGTAGTTGCAATCTTATGGCATACAACCGTGTCATCAGCAAAACAGTATGCGCCGGTATTTGTAGATATACCTTCTGCGGCTATAGTTTTACTAGTTACCTTTGGCAATATGCTCTCCTGCAGTAAAAAAGGGGATTTCGGCCTGCTATTCAATTTTTGGGCTGGAAAAAAACAAGAGATCACAAATGACCAGGCCACAAGCCTCTGCAATCTACTCAAATGTGGTGCTCGCAGTGCTATTGCCGCTGGTTTTATCGGTACCATAATCGGCTTTATTATTATACTTATGAATATGTCGGATATCGATAATACAGCACCAGCTATTGCAGTTGCTCTAATTACAATACTTTATGGTCTGATATTGTCTGAGCTCTGTTTTATGCCTGGCTATCGACTTATCAACAGACGTTTTAATCTTAAAAATGATTGTACCAGCAGGAGCAATTAACTATGAGAAAGTTCTATGGATTTATAATCGTTTTTGGGATAATCATTTACAGCATTATAACATCTGCCCGTCAGTACAGTATGGTTTTTATTGAACCACTTGGACTTATACTGGTCATTGGTCTGGTAGCTGGCCTACTTCTAAGTGTCACTAAAAGCAATGACCATATCAAACTTATCAAGGCCTTGATCAGCGATAACTCCACTGACATAACCACAGCTGATATAGTTAGCCTAAGTCACGTTCTTCAGATTGGCTACAGAATAGCTTTAGCAGCTGGACTGCTTGGAGGTTTTATTGGCATGATCTCATATCTGATGCATAGTGACGACCCATCATCACTTGGCCCGGCGATGGCTCTTTCTTTTCTTAGCGGATTATACGGCATAATACTCGCCGAATTTTGCTTTGGAGTATTGATAAAATGGCTGGCTGATAAGCACCCAGAAACTGGTGTGCCTGCTGTGCCAAAGAGCCCTCTTTTTTATGGCTATATCCTAGGCTGTTTAGGTATGTATCTGGCAGAATTTGGTTTATTATTCGCTTTCATGAAATAACAAGGCTGCCACATTAAATTGCAGCAGCCCATATTAAAAATAGAAAAAGTGCAAACTACGCTCAAATCTCCAGCAAAGCATTAGCCTTTGACCGTAGTTTAGACCTTAACCAAGTAATATCTCATAATCGAAGTTAAGTGGGGTATTCATTGTCGGGTCCTGGTTATAGTAACCTCTGCCGGTTGCACTATTTACATTACGGTCAGTATAGTTAAAAGCTTCCAGAATACTTACCGTGCCGTCATTATCAGAGTCAGCTTCACCTGATAGTATTCCATATCCGAACCAGTTACAGAACACGCCTCCACCGCCAAAGCTGGCATTTGCCGGCGAAAACTGGGCAACTTCATCCCATGCCGACTGATTATATCTTGACGATGCCAGTACATATGAATTACTCACATTATTAGCAATACTTACCAACCCACCACTATAGCAGCTATCGAGAATAACCAGCTTGGTTGCTTCTACGACAATATTGTTCAGCCAGCCTTCCAGATCTTCAGCGTATACAGTATTGCCATCAGGCAGATAGAGCCCCTCATTATCATTACGCCTGACACTATCGCCAGATGTCCCGTGACCAGAATAATGGACGACAACAATATCGTTACTATCAACTACGCTTGCAAGCCATTCAAACTCAGCTGCCATAGTCTCAACAGTCAGCGTTGTCTCTGTACCATAGATAATATGTACATTACTATCTTCAAAACCATAAGTATCGGTAAATACCTGCTCGACTATTTGGCCATCAATCAGCGGCCCGGCAAGATCGTTAATTGTACCGCTATAGTCCCATGCACAGAATGAGACCAGGTATCCCTCTACCGGGCTCTCCACTACCACAGTCTCATCATCTGGCACGGTTTCCACATATTCTTCTACTGCTCCGTTGCTATCGTTATCTGCTGTGCCATTGTCAGTATTGTCGCTATTGCCTTCATCAGTTTCTGTCCCACTATCACTATCTGGCGTATTATCAACCTGATCACTATCAGAGCCGCTATCACTGCCATCATCAACATTTGTGGCACTATCATCCTCCTGACTGCTATCAATGCTATCGACCAGTAAAGCATCAGACACGATCGTCAACTCATAAGTTCCAGTACTATGCCTCCAGGCATCAGCTCGTATGTAAATTGTATCACCAGCTTCCAAACTGATTTCTACCTCAGAATCAGTATCAGGCCAGCCGTTGTCGTCATTTGCACCGATCAGCCGACCATTTTCATTATAAATATATAGAAATGTATCAAGAATTGTATCAGTTGCCGTCATTGTGATCGTATATTCACCATCGGCCGGCACAGCAAAAGAAAAAACGTCCAGATCCCTGCCACTATCTATACCACCAGCAATTAGAATAGAACCATAGTCAGTTTCGTAGCCTGTAGTAATATCCAGGGCGGTTGACAACCTGTTTGGGTAATCTGTCTCTTCAAACTGCGGGCCATCACTATCCGGCGATATAATCGTCAGCTCATAATCACCCCAGCTGCGTTTCAAGCCGTCAGCTCTGATATAATAGGTATCGCCACTCTGAACGTAAAACTCAACTGCGGCATCCATCGTACCAAATGAGGCATTATTATTTCTGACAACCATTCTTAAACGACTATTATACACGCTCAAATATGGGTCAAGCCAGTTATCACCATCTCCGTCTATCGCCGCCATTGTCACGGTCATCAATCCGGTTTCTGTCGCGGTGAAACTATAGCAATCAATATCACGTACGCCGGAGATAGTACTCTCAATTACAGTCTCGCCAGAATCTTTCAGTACCAATTCGGTAGCACCTCTCGCATTTCTGCCAGGGTCCTGACTTATTAAAGTACTCAGAAGTGTACGTCTCTCTAGCGATTCCAGCTTTAACCCGGAACTACTATCTGAAACTGATCTTATCGCTAACCTGTTTCTTATTATCGACTTTATATCACTGAATTTCATCTCGCCTCCTGTCTAAAAGCTGGCATGATAGTTTACAGCCTTGATTTCTGGCTGGAAAACAGCTTATATATTCTGCCTGCTGTTTCCTACACTATTTGACGACGATAAAACTTCTGACTTTCGATAAATATAGAAAAATCCCCATTTTTTACTATTATCCAACCAACTCTCAGCAGAGATGAGTATAAACCTACACTTCAATTCCCAACATTTACTAAACGTAACGCTTCGGCAGTTTCTGTGCAATATGGATATTTTTGTTCCATTCTACGCACAAGGTCACTTGCAGTATCTTTTTCTCCCAGCTCAAGAAGCGATTGAACCCGAAAATATAACAACTTTGGTTCATAAACATCAGCCATTGGCATATTACTACACCTTGTAGCAATATTATATACCTGTCTATATTCACCTGCAGACCTCAAGAGCTCCAGACGGGCCAGGTTAAAGTCAGCATCAAATACCAGCGACGGCGTTTTAAGCAACACTCCCATGAGCTCCTCATAGCCACCCTGAACGACTTCTTTATCCTCACTCTGGGAGGCCGCGATAGCCGACCGAAAGACACTTGCCTGTTCAAGCTGACGAGTGGTCACATCTGACATCGAACCCGACGGGAGATTAATAATCTCTTCTGTGCCCAGCTTTCCAGTTCCGGCTTGCAGCTCAGCTTTTAGTATCTCACGCTTAGCGATCTGGTCCATACTCAAAGCTGTACGCAGATGCTCCAACTGAATATCTGCCTCCTGATAATCGCCTGAATAATCCAACAGCATTCTTATGTATAACAATCTGAGGTCTGCCAGTGCAGCATTAGCAGCTCCACTACCTGCCAATACCGATTTCATTAGCGATATAGCCTCACTATAACGTCCGGTTAGCAAACCGCACATATCAGACGCAAATTTATTATAGAATGAAATATTATCAGCAAATACCAGCTCCTGCTCTGACTTACTAAAAATAACGTCTGCGGTTAGCTTCTGCCACCGGTCATTATCGATCAAACAGGCAAAATCATAAAATGCCTGTAATGAAACTATATCAACGTGCTCCAGATACATTCTTGATGCAACATTATCAAAAAGACGCACATCCCGGGGATCACTAGCCAGCTTTGCTCTATCTATCCCGGCATTAACAAGCTGAGTTGCTTTAGCTACTATTTTGCCGCCCTCACTAATAGTCAATGTCACACGGTACTGACCTTTTTTCAAATATACATGTTCGACCTCACTACCAACAGCGATTATTCCATCACCCATATCCCAACGATATTCATAACTTTTGCCGCTATTGTTTTTGACAGTCTCAAATCGCACTGCAACCAATGCCGGGGAGTTTATATCAAATCTCATATCATCTTCAACACTCCAACGAAAGGTCTCGTCATTACTGTTGTCGGCTGACGATATATATTCCGTTGCTCTATACTTGGCCGAGGGCATAAAGTCGCAACCCGATAATACCCGGTAATTATCACCCTTCTTACGCCATGCACAAACCGTCAGCTGGCGAGGCCACTTATTATAGTTCAAATACTCGATCTTATGGACACCCTCATCTAAGAATACACTACCGCTATACTCGCAGCGTCGACCTTCATGAAAGTCATGACGGCCGGGCCATTGAACCACAAATTTATCATCTATAAAGATTGACGAGCCCCAAACAGACATAGTTGAGAAGTCGTATTCCCCACGCTCCATAGCCTTGAAATAACCGGTATAAATATATAATCCAAAATAGCTGCCAAAGTTTTCACTCGCCTTTGCAGCCTCAGACATATCTACTACCGGAAAGGAATGATGTATACTATCTACAGTCTCACAACCTGCTAATATGGTGCTATCACTATTCCAGGCTTCGATAAACCCCGGATGGGTAAGAACCTTTTCCTTGTCCTTTTTGACCAAACGGGTCTCAAGGCGTAAACCGCCTTTTCCGTGCCAACTGCCACGATTCTGCTCTTTATCAGCTCCGACTATCACATACGCCAGATACTCATCACTTAACGAACTGGTATCAAACTCTACCAATAGCGGATTACTAATATCACCACTATACAACCGACAGGAAACATCTTTGCCGTCAGGAGTAAGTATTCTTACATGACACTTACCAGTCAACTCCTCCGGCACAAATAGCTCACACTCGCCAACCACCGGCCGATACTCACGCAGTATAAAGCCCGGGTCCTGCCAGATAACCTCACCACCGCCAATATTACCCTGCACTACCGATAAAAGTTTAACCTTGCGAGTCTCAGCTGGGATCAATGCATTGATCTCTACCGGACGAGAATTTTTATTTATTGTCTCAGACCTGAAAAGTATGTTTCGGTCGGCCCAAACTTCAAAGCGTACCTGAATATCATTGCCGCAACGGTCGCTCAGACCAGCTTTGCCGACAACCCGCTCACAACTACCGTTCATACGGTACACAACCGCACCAGAGCCCCTAACCGCCATAAAATAGCTGCACAGTCGACCATCTAAAGATCTGTACTCTACCTTACCAGCCTTTGGACCAAAATGAAAATTATTCGTAGAATCCTGAGATATCCAACCAACCTCTGAAAGCGGGATATCAGGCAACCGAAATGCGGCATGATCCTCCTGCAAACGATAGCTAAAGGCAAACTCACTACCAATAGCCGTAAGCGTTAAGCAAAACACTGCTATCAGTACCAGCTGCAATAGCCTTTCAGAATATATCAAGCTCGATCTCATAAGCCCGATTATATATCATATCTGCCCCAAAAACAACCTTGCTCTACAACCGATAATCTAACAAAAGAAAACCCCATATCCACCGCCTGAAGGATGGATATGGGGAGTAAAAAGTACTGGGATATGACTTTAATATGGTGGACTAAAAACAATCCGGGTACCTGTTGCAAACCATCCACTGTTCTGCAAGGTCTGCAAAATCATGTATATCAACTATACAATCATGATTTAGGTCCAATACCAGCTCGCCGATACAGACATAGCCGCCACTTATATCTGTCCAGCCTTTTGCTGCTTCTTTATCAGTTAAAGCGTAGTTATACAGCTTAACTTCATCTATAGCACCAGCAAACAGGGCATCATTATCATAACGTTTGCCAAAGCTCCAGGTATCAGCCGTATCAATATCGCACTTGTCTCTACCAACCAAAGCTCCATTTACATACCAGCTCAGGATATCACCATCATATGACGCTGTCAAAAACACCCATTTACCGCTTTGGTCCGCTCCAGCCAATGCCTTAGCACTTTCATTAAGATTTAATACAAGGCCATCAGCCTGAAGTTCAAAGTTAAAAAAAGTACCTGTCGCACCTTCCAGGCTGCTAAAACCAAATACACCAGCTGCAGGATCTGCGATCATAGCATCAGCTTTAACCCATCCGGTAATTGTACGAGGTTGAGAATCGCTTATACCTGTCTCGCCTACCTCCGCCCAGTCACCAGCATTACCAGAAAGAAGCAGTGCACCATCAACAATACCATCGCCAAAAACAGGACTTCCTGTATTTAGCACTCCATCATTATCACCAGCAGTATCTTCCAGGCTGTCATTCATCGGCCAATAGCTCAACAGACGCTTGACAACCAGCTTGGCAGGATTTGAGTTACACTCACCTGCGATCGAGCTTAATTGGCAGATATATTCATATTCATCAGCAATACCAGCATCTGCAATTATCAGTTCAGAAGTAGTCGCACCACTGATACGGCTATCATTTACCACTTCATTACCAGACTCGACGCTATCGATATACCACTGATAGCTAACACCTTCTGGCTCTTGCAGCTCGATATTAAATACCGCACTATCACCAGCTTCTAGAAGCTGTAACTGCGGCTGCTGAGTAATTTCAGGGAGATAGGGCTTTTCAACGACATTTATTATTACTACACCAAGATAGAAAAAGCCGTAGCCATTGTTATTTGCCGGGCCTTTCTGCACATCTACAGTTATTTTTCCTTCTGCAGTTGGACATAATAAACCGCTTGTAACTACTTCATTAGTATTGTTAGCAGAGTCTAGTAGTAGAACCTCACTCTGACCTTCTAAACCACTAACGGTATACTGTGCCTGCCTGTTATCACTTACCCCCATACGAGAAGCATAAAATGTCAGTTCATAACAAAGCTCAGGATCAAGGTTTGCAATTTCAAATTGAGCAGTTGGCTCATATACTCCCATCCATTCGCCGGTATGACCATAGAATGAATCATTTGAAGCTCCGCCGGGGATGCCTAGCGAAGCATCTGGCGTAGTTGTACCGTTTGAGTTGGTATCATTAAACCTGTCTGTTATTATCAAATCAGCATTAGTGATCTTGCCAGTATCGGTCATCAGATTATCGATCGTGCCATCTGGGCTACCAGTAATATTCCAGTTACCTGCGGCAAGTTGTGTTACACCAAAGTCAACACAAATACGATCGTTTACACTTACACTATTTACACTACCGCCAACCTGCTCTACGGTTTCACCAGTGATTTGATCTGTAAGCTGTTGCAAGTACAATGCATCTGCTTCACTTACACCCAGCAGCGGGTCAAGACCTTCCACCTTTCTGTGGTATATAGTCGCATAGATCGCCATACCATTTACATACTGGCCAAGACTGCCACCATGATACAGATCGTCACCATGAAGAAGCAGGTTACGATCATGGTAGTTTGCATGCCATACTTCGCCTGCCGGAGCCAGTACCACATCGGTTTTCACGCTTGATGAGGCATGGGTCGGTATATAATTTTCTACACAATCATGATAATGTGCATTTATCTGACTCTGCATCTCATCACGATCAACAAAGCTATCCGGGTACATGGTATTATCTTCATGTCTGGCCCAGGTCTCATACATTACTATTGTAGCATCTGGACTGCTTGACTTTACTCTATCGTAGAGATATGTAGCGTCCACCTTAAACTCAGCTGGATCACCAATATTATCAGTTGCCTTGGTGCTATACTCCTGCAATACCACATAATCCCAGCCGCCCTGGTCTATAGCCGCTATTGAGTCAGGGTTATTGCGATGGAAGTTCAGCGACTGGCCGCCAACGGCCACAAGCGATACCTCCGGAACCGGCCATCCTGCATCAATAGCCAGATTACGCACAACATCAGGAATTGGGCCCTGATAGGTAAAACTATTGCCTATAAATAGTATCTTCTTTGGCGTATCCGCAGATAGTTTTCCTTCACCGCAGATAACTGCCGCCGCCATACACAACAGAACCAGCCTGACCTTTTTCATGATCGATCTCATCTTCATTCTCCAAATAATATCCATCCATTTTTCCGTACTGACAATCAGTACATTATTCAAAACAAAATAATCTTTTAACCTTTCTAATGAGCTGGGTGAGGCGATTTTTAAAATTAAAAATATTTTTTTGTTTTTTATCATTTTCTGTTTTAAAATCTATACTTGAAACTTCATTATTATTCGGAGTAATGATCTGTACTAAGGAATTGAAACATGGACCAGTCTGCAAACGGCAAACAGCCAGAAGAAGATATAAACAAGACATTTGTAAACTTAATGAGCGTAAGCCACGTTAAGATATACATTTACATCTTAACGTCTGTCGGTAACGCCAGTGACGCTGACGATATTATGCAAAATACCACCGTTTTTATGTGGGAACGCTTCTCTGAATTCAAACCTGGTTCTGATTTTGTCCGCTGGGGTATATCAATCGCCTTTTACAAGATCAAAGAGTTCCGCAACCAGCAAAGCCGACATCAGCTAAGTAATGAAGTATTGGAAAAACTGCACGACAGTGCCTGCGAAAATGTTAATGATGCTGGATCATACATTGAGATCCTTCATCATTGCATCGCTAAACTGCCAGACTCTGACAAAAAACTGCTTGAACTCAGATATCAGGCAGACCGCTCCGTTAAGGAAATATCAGCCATGATCAATAGGACAGTTCAGGCTGTTTATATCAGGCTCGCCAAACTCCATGGCGTACTAAATCGCTGTATCAATCTAACAATTTCAAAGGAATCAGCTTAATGGATTCTAAACTACAGAATAGACTCGATTATCTGGCCTTTAGCTATTGTGAAGGGACCATAACCAAAGATGAGATCGGCGAGCTTAATTCAATATTACTAGCCAGCGATCCTGCCAGGAAATATTACTACCAATTCATCAAAACCAGATTTGCTATCAGTAAATCTCTTGCTATTAAAACCACTGATATTGATATCCCAACAGTGAATATGTTCGAAGAGCTCAGAAAGCTTGCAGAATACGAAACTACCGCAGCAGAGGCACCAATAGTTTCTGCAATAGAAGATAATCTGAACCAACCTCAGCTGCCACGCACCTTGAACGACAGTCACCAGAAGCTTATACGCAAAATTCGCTATTATACCGCAGCTTCGATTATATTTGCCCTGCTTGTTCTGGCTGCCCTGCAACTGCCCGGCTCAAACCAAAAGCTCGCCGAGATAACCGACTCCATTAACACTACATGGTCAGCTAACCCGCCCCAAAGCAATAACAACGCTCTATACAGCAACGACGGCACAAGACAGCTCGAACATGGCTACCTGAAGATACACTTTGTTAGCGGCCCGATCGCCATCATCGAAGCACCTGCCAGCTTCGAGCTCATAGACTCGATGAGCATGAAGCTAAACTACGGTAAGATTTACGCCAATATCGAAGGAAAAAGCGGTTTCACTGTCGACACTCCAGTCTCCACGATCATCGACCTCGGTACTGAATTTGGCGTTAATGTCACCCGAAAAGGTACTAGCGACCTGCATATGATCAAAGGCAAGGCTAGGATATCCACTCAAACCGCCGACGGCAGACATATCTCACAGGATGTACTAAAAGGTAATTCTCTGAGAGTCACACCCGGCACCAATACCATCAGTTCTATCAAATACGAAGACAATATCTTTGCCAGGGAGATTTCCTCTGCCGCAGGTGGCTTCGTCTGGAAAGGCCAACCCATCAGCCTGGCAACCATCGCTCCCAGCAACGCTCTGCCTTTACTCGCCGGTAGCATAAACGCAAATTTCTCACCCGCCAATAGCAAATTCATCGACGGCATATTCTCGCTTAACTCCTCTGCCAACCAATTTGTGTCTTCTATTGGACACAAATTCGCAAAATCACCTATTGTCAACCAATTATTCCCTGACGATATCTCTATCAATCCCAATACCCAGTCTGTCACAATTTCTGGAAATGCCGGCATTACCTATGACCTCGCCGAACTGAGACGTATCTTACCGCCAAATGCTCACCTGACACTCCAAACCACTCTTGCCCTTAGCGATTCCGTATCAAAGAACTTCGCTTCCGACTTCTGGGTTCTGCTCGACGGCAAAGCCATCTACCAGCGATACATGGTTAACACCCCCGGCCTCTGCGATAAACTGAAGATCGATATCGATGACAACACAGACTTCCTCACTCTGGCCGCCACTCAGTACCCGTTCACTCCCGGCGAGCCTACCGACAGCAATATCGAAACACACTCACTCTTTACCAGTCCGGCTATTGTTGTCACAACCCAACAGCCGGCCTATCAAACTGCCTACCGCGTCCTATTTGACTTCGGCCCGTCAAATGAAAACGAAGGCAGGAAAACCACTAATCCAGACCAGAATAACAACTATTGGAACAGCTTCCAGCCTTTCAAAGGTGGCGATCCCATCATCGACGGCACAACTTACCCTGACACGGTTGTCAGTACCGACAACATCCCGCTTGACTTACAGATCGAGATCACTAATGCTTTCGGCAGCGGCGGCAAGCTCATCGGCAGCCAGCTCAACCCAGACAACAAACTCCTCGGCGATTTCGCGATCCAGACCGTTACCGAAGATTTCTGGTACGAACTGGAAAAAGGGGCTTCACTGAAGTTTACCAACCTTAATCCTGACATGTTCTACGACCTGAGATTACTCGGCACTCGCGACTCCGACGAAAAACGTATCTCTCGCTATCGCGTTACTGATGCCAATGGCTCACAGTCTAACGACCTGCAAACCTCAGGCACAAACCTTGCCAACAAAAGCTACAACGGCAATACCGACACAATTATTGAGTTCCCTAACCTATCACCAGACTCCAACGGCGAAATTTCTCTGGAAGTCATAAAAGTTTTCGGTGCATACGCATATCTGAACGGCCTGGAACTAACTGCCAAAACCGCTCAGTAACTTCACACTTTTAAAAATATTCTCTTCTTATACAGAATAAATAAGAACAGCCATTCCACCAGCAGAACCGCCACGCTATATAATATCGGATGATATACATCCGGCATCATCCTGATCACACCACCAAATATAAAACCTGAAGTATGCCCAAAGTTTACCATACAGCATGCCATATATATCGTTATGGAATTCATACCTATAACAGTAAATACTACTGACCACTTCCTGAATTCCAGACAGTCGATAACCACATAGAACAAACATAGACCCAGCCCGCTGAGCCCTGCCGCCAGCAGCACAAAAGAACCGGACCAGAGATTCTTGATTATCGGATAATAGCAGCCCAATACAGCTCCCGCCACTGCACAGATACATCCGCCGCAGAGAAGGCCCAGGGCCTTTTGCCATTTCCCCACTCCCTCACGCATCAGCCACTGACCGGCAAGCGTCCCTAACAAAGCCGTCGTTATCCCTGAGATACACGACATTGCACCCTCTGGATCAAAACTGCCGAAATACAGCCTGCCCGGAACCAGAAGCCTGTCAAGACACCCCGCAAATGAACCGTCCGGCGTAATAACCCCTGCTCCAACGCCCGGTACCGGGTACCAGCACACCGCCGCCAAACAGCCCAGAAATATCCCCAGCAGCCACAACACCTGACCGCGAATACCACATCTCAGGACGATCAGTGTTGCAAAGAAATAGCCTATCCCGATCAGCCCCAGCACGCTGCAAAAACGCGTCTCCGCGACTCCAGCAAAGTTCAGACCGCAATTATACACCAGGCCCAGTATAATCAAAACGACCATGCGCAGTGCTGCTTTGACACATATCCGCGTATCCTTCACTCCACGCCTGCGCTGAGAGCCGATAGAAAACGGAATAGCCACACCAACTATAAATAAAAACGTGGGAAATATCAGGTCATACAGTTTAAAGCCTTCCCAGTACGGATGCTCCATCTGACCCGCCAGCCAACCCAGCCACGGCCAATGCCAGATCCCCGCCGCCTGACGTACTATCTGGTCAAAACCGATTATCCACAGCATATCAAAGCCCCTAAAGGCATCCAGAGACAATAACCTACCTTTATTACTTACTTCCATTGCATATTTCCTATACATTATATTCCTATGAAAAAGCACACTACTCTATACAATAAAATATATAATTACTCTCACTATATCTAGATGAATACACCTCAATATCTTCTTCATTACAATAAGTATACAAAGCCGCAAAACACAGCCTTATCTCCCATTCTCCTGACGTAAGGCTAAATGGCTCACTAATACAAGTTGAAGTTTTCGGCAGGTCATATTCATACTCTTCGCTATCATCAGCTGATATGATCTCAAACCATATCAGCTTAGCATTAGCGTCAACACAAGGCTCCCAGCTAATATTTAACGGTGAACTTACATTTCCCCCATCTTCAATTCCAGTTAGCACTCCCATCTGAGTCGGCTGAGCTAACACAGAATCGCCAAACGGACCACCAAATATCGCCTTTGTCTGCATAATGCTGCCATTTCGATAGTAAAACGAAATCGTATACTCTCCATCACCATATCTGTCAAAATCAGTCAGAGCCATCGACTCATCTTCATAACGCCAGCCGTAACTGCCGTTTGCACCATATTCGATACTCGTCTCAATTGAACCATTTGGCGTAACCACATGCTTATCTTCAACAATCTCAATATTATTTCCAGTTGCCGTTTCAATCGCTATTCTTTCGATACTAGCATCTGTCTGTATCCAGATTTCAAAGTCATATTCATCATCCATTTCCAACTCAGGAGAATTATAGTCATATCCATAATCAATAGCAATCATACTCACGTGATCACGTAACCTACCGTTAGATTCAATGTGATACTCATTCTGCCGGTGTTTTGTCAGGCTTAGCTCAATGCCGTCACTATTTTCACATGAATAATAATTGAGGAACTCAAGCTGAACTTGCCATTGCCCCTGATACAGCTCTATCGGATCATTTAACGACGTTGAATCCAACGGTAGACTGAGCTCAATATTACTAACTTCGTCATAATCTTCAATATCAAGACCTATCCAATTAACATTTGTATCCAGACATTGCTCCCATGCTATATTAACTGGCGAATTTACGATATAACCATTAGCTATACTAGTAAGTACTGGCACCTGAGATGGCATAACCAGCTTCTCTGTACTATTAGGTACACCATACCAGAGAGCTGTATGATAGCTGGAACCATCATGATAATATATTGTTATTACATACTCTCCATCACCATACGAGTTAAAGAGTGTACTATCTGTTGAGACTACCTCATAATTCCATTCATACTCACCCGACACATCATCACTTTCGTAACAGCTAGTCTCTATGATACGATCACCCAGATCAATATATGATTCACCCGTAATCTCATATTGATTTCCAGATGGAGTAGAAAACTCCAACCTTTCAACAGTCGAATCTGTTTCCACTTCAAATTCAAAATAATATGCAACTTGGCCATTGTAAACTGGAAGATTGTGATTTATCCCATATTCAACTGATACAAAATATATATGCTCTGAAACATCTTTACAGGCACCCCAGTTTCTCACCAATATAGCAATATCTGCCAAATTAACCATGCCGTCCCCAGTTAGATCAGCCTCACCAGCCCCCACCGGCATAAGCCAGCTCTCAGCAGTTATCGCCAAATCACTTAGCCCAAATACACCTTCTCCATATGAAAACGAACTGCCAAAAGCAATCATATACATAACAACAAGAATCCAAAACCTTCCCATTTTGCCCTCTTTATCTAAAACACTATTTAATTCCAATTTCACAAATGGTAATACATATATCAAAACACAGCTAGAACGCTAACAATAATTGAGTATATTATAACAGTTCACTTTCCATTTCACAAAATATTAACACGATAAAACTTTTTTACCAATAAATGCAATATATTTGAAACATAATAAAATTTATATAGAATTTAGGATAAATTTATCTGGTTAACTGACATACTGCTAATATTGTTTAATAATTTTTAACTGGATAAATGTTAGCTATGAAAGGATACAGAGCTTTATGTCCTATCGATCACTTTTGAGTCTTGTTTTGCTACTATTTGGCACACAAATATGCCTTGCAGAATCTGGTAATGTTGAGGAAATAGCTAACGGCGTATGGCGAGTACGATTTGGCCAGCCAGAGGCATTCACACCAAATCAATTCCGGGAAAAAGATATATCTCAGGAATCATTCAAGAACCTGCCAGCAGCATCAGAATTACCATTTAGTCTGGAAGAAATTCAATGTCAGGTAAAAACTGCCCGTACAATTGTATACATTCCATGCGATGAGCCGTGGGAACAGATATATGGCTTTGGCCTTGACAGTGGAGCATATGAACAAAAAGGGCTTCGTAAATTCCTTACTGTCAGCGCCCAGTCAATAGGCAGGACCGGCAGCAGCCATGGCCCGGTTCCATTTTACGTCAGTACCAAGGGTTACGGCGTATATGTTGATACTGCCCGTGTACCTTTTGTACACGTCTCGCGTCTGAGCCCAGCTGGCACAGTAACCAAAGGCAATAGCAACTCCAATATTTCAGACTCATCTGAAATAATGACCTCCGAAAAAGAACTTTATGCTGCCCGTGCTGCGGTAGGTAAATCTGAGGTAGTATTTGACCTGCCGGGAGCAACTGGAGTAGATGTGTATGTTTTTGCCGGTCCTGGTATAAAGGAAGCAGTCCAGCGATACAATCTGTTCTCAGGCGGCGGCGTAGTGCCACCTCTGTGGGGACTTGGCATGAAATATCGAAACTACACCCGAGGCGACAAGGGCAGTGTTATGACTGTTGCCCAATCCCTACGTAAATTCGGTATACCTTGTGATATGCTGGGGCTGGAACCGGGCTGGCAGACAGCTGCATATTCCTGCTCACTAAAATGGTCAGATGAACGTTTTCCAGACCATAACAAGTTTGTAGGCGAACTGGTTGATATGGGTTACCGCGTAAACCTATGGGAACATGCATATATTCACCCCAGTTCACCGATGTTCGATGCGTTGAAAGACAAATGCGGCGACTTCCTGGTCTGGGGCGGTTTAGTTGTAGACTTTGTACTACCTTCTGCATTTGATATCTTTTCCGAATACCACGGTAAAACTTTCATCGACCATGGCGTTACAGGTTTCAAGGCTGATGAATGTGACCGAGAGTTTGTAGATAACTCTACACCTTTTAACTATCCATACTGCTCAACTTTTAGTTCGGGTATTGATGGTGACCAAATGACTCAAATGTACGGTTTCTTGTATCAGCGAAGCATCTTAAAAGCATTTAAAGAGCGTAATATTCGTACATGGAGCGATGTTCGTGCGACCTGTGGTCTGGCTAGTCCTATGCCTTTTGTTCTCTATAGCGACTCTTATGGCTTTAACGAATACCTTCGCCAGCTGGTAAATTCTTCATTTACAGGCCTGCTTTGGTCACCTGAAGTTCGTGAAGCCGGGTCACTAGATGAACTACTTAACCGGGTGGCAATGTCCTCATTTGCCCACCAGATGTGCCTTAATCCATGGTTTGTTCCAAATCCATTATGGACTCAGTACGACAGAGGTAAAAATGAGCGGGGAGAACTTCTAAGTGAAGCGGACCAAAAAGCCGTAGCTGATGCTTTCACCAAGATCATTAACAGAAGAATGAGCCTTATACCTTATCTGTACTCAGCATATTATGAGTACTACTTACGCGGCCTCCCACCACTGCGTGCTCTTGTGATGGACTTCCCAGAGGATAAGAACCTAAGAAAAGTAGATGATGCTTTCATGTTCGGTGATTCACTACTGGTAGCACCATTAAAAGGCACAGACAAGTCTCGCAATGTGTACCTCCCTGCCGGAGGTAGCTGGTATGACCTTAATGCTAGTACATGGCTAGATGGCGGCCAGGAAATCGAAGTTAGCTTAGAGCCAGGTGATGTACCGGTATTTGTTAAGGAAAATTCAATTGTACCTTTTGCTAAACCTGTAGAATATGTGGCTGACGATACCGTTTTTGAACTAACAGTTAAAGTATTTGGCAAAAAGCCAACCGCTTTCACTCTGTACGCTGATGATGGCGTTACCTGGGATTTTGAAAACGGCAACTACAGCAAAATAACTCTAAACTGGGAAAATGGCACAGGAACCACCAACAAACAAGGTAATTATAGCCCAAGACGCTATAAGATAGTTGACTGGGAACAAAAGTAATCACTTGCTGTTATATCAAACATCTAAGCCCTATAGATCCCAATATCTATAGGGCTTTTTTCGTATTATTGCATCACTCATTAGATAGTCCAATAACTAGGCATAAATACAACAATTCAAATATATGTCAATTTTCAACTATAAATACCACAGCTGCTAAAAACACAAAAACAACAAGAGTATCGCTATAAATACCACTATTATTGGAAGTCACAGACACAAAACATCTACAACAACCCATTCACTTACCTAAAATACAATTTTTCTTTTTTTATAAACTGTATTTAATTTACAGTATGAAATTTACGATACTGAACTATAAGAAGCTATAAAAAGTAGAAAAGAAAGAATTGGAATTACATAAATATTAAAAGGAAAAGACTATGTCAGCTCAACACAAATCCAATACTACTTATAAGGTATTATTATTACCAGTGATAGCATTAGTATGCATAGTGATAGTATTTTTTAGTCAGACCTATATTAATAAAAGAGTATCAGACGATATTATTATGCCTGAATTTGGAAAGGCTGTGTTAGAGAGTAGAAAACTGGCAATAAAATCTGTTGTAGACACACAAGTACAGAATATTGAAAATAAGCTAAAAAAAGCTGGCGAATCCGCTAACATAGCTGACATTATAGCAGAAGAAACAAACTCCCTTCGTTTTTTTGAAGACAAAAGCGGCTACTTATTCGCTAATAATTTAGACAGTCTCTGCATAAACCACGCCGCAGACAGCAAGCATATTGGTCGCTCACTCTATAATGCTCAAGACATGCAAGGCAAGTACTTCGCCAGAGAGTTTGCAGAAGTTGTAAAAAGTAAGGGAAGCGGCTTCGTAGAATATAGCTGGGAAAAAGGTAATGAAGGCGTACAACCAAAAATGAGCTATGTTAAGCTTATTCCGGGAACAGATATATATCTGGGAGCTGGTGTCTATATCGATAATGTAGAAAAGGCTAAAGCAGCACTATGTGCTACAGTTCATACAAAAAAAATTCACTATGTCGGGTACAACATAGCCATAATGGTCGGCTCGGTTCTAGTGCTGTCAATATGTTCACTTATGATAGTTAAAAAGGTAATAGGACCGCTTAAACATGTACTGAAAGTTATAGCCGGTGCAGTATCAGAGATCGACCAGACCGCCAACTGCATAGCCCAAGGCGCGAAATCGCTGACTGACAATGCGACTCGCCAGGCAACAGCAGTAGAAGAGACCTCCAGCTCACTGGAAGAGATAAGTTCAATGTCAAAGATGACCTCTGACAATGCCCGTGAAACCAAAAACCTGGCCTCTGAGTCAAGCGAGATCGCTGATAGTGGCTCAGTATCAATATCTCAGATGACCGCAGCAATGGAAGGCATACAGAATTCATCGCATGAGATCAATAATGTTATAAAGATAATTGACGAGATCGCATTTCAAACAAATCTACTGGCACTTAATGCTGCAGTAGAAGCCGCCAGAGCAGGTGAAGCAGGTAAAGGCTTTGCCGTTGTAGCAGAAGAGGTAAGAAACCTGGCGATGCGTTCTGCGGAAGCGGCAAAGGGAACAGCTGAAATGATCGAAGAATCAGTTAGAAGCTCGCAAAAAGGCGTCTTGATCGTTAAGGACGTTTCCAGTGCTTTTACGCAGGTTACAAACACATCAGAGAAAGTTAATAATCTTATTTCTGAGATATATAACGGCTCATGCGAACAGACCAGCGGCATAGAACAAATCAATATCGCTATGCATAGCATAAATGAATCTACTCAATCTATAGCGGCCAATGCCGAGCAGGATGCATCATCGGCACAGTTGCTCAAGACTCAGATCGAAAAAGTACAGCAGGTAATAACAAACCTGTAAATCGCTATTATTACATAGTTAGCACTAAAACTTAACCTTGTAAGCCAAAAACTTACAAGGTTTTTTTATTTTAAATGCCGCAGTTAAGCTTATCACTTGTTAACAAATATATAGAGTATATAAAAGCCCAAAACTGGACATACCAGCCTAGAATAGTAACATAACTGGAGTACAATAATGACAGACGCATTTATCCTTGGATTATCCACAGGGCTATACTGCGTATCGACCTGCTTTCCGCTGATTTTGCCATATACACTGGCCGCGAGCAGCGAAAAACACAAGAACTTCAAGATATTCATATCATTCCTTTCCGGCCGTCTGGCAGGCTATATCGCTGTTGGGATGATATTAGGTGCACTGGGGGCATTTTCCAGTAGTTATCTTGACCCGCACACATCTATCCAATTAAAACGGATATCATATCCGATAGCTGGTGTTGTATTACTGGCGGGTGGATTGAAGCTAAGTATGCCTGAACTTAAAATATGTAAGCTGTACAGCAGATTTTATAAATCAGATATCAACGCCCTGCTGCTCGGATTAATAACCGGCTTGAGCTTGTGCCCTCCTTTTTTTGCCGCTGCCGCCCGGGTATTTGGTGAACAGTCAACACTGGGCGGAGCGTTGTACTTTTTCATATTCTACCTTGGTACAAGCATATGGTTCCTGCCGCTGCTGGGAGTACCAGCTATAAAACGTGTGGTAAAACCGATACAACTAATCTCACGTACCGCAATGATACTTATCGGCATATACTATCTGGTCTTCATGGGCATACTCGGAGCATTTTAAGTAAATGATTAAGATGAAAGTTCAACGCAGTAAAAATGCTTTATCTATCCCGGCAGCGGTAATGCTTTATATTATGATGCTGGCAATAATGCATTTTTTCATCATTCAACATAATCAGGGCACAGCAACAGCGGCCAGCTGGGTGTATTATATATACCTGTCTGTACTATATGGCCTGATGCTATACACCGGCAAGACGGGCTTCTATCGCCGTATTTTCTTTATATCATTTGCATTGCTGTTTTTCCCAGCATTTATTGCAAATCTGGTCGAAATGCGCGGCAGCATGGGCCTGACAGAAGCCGACATAGTAAATAGCGAAACACCATTCTGTCATATTGTAATACCTATAACAATGATCCAGGGAGTAATAAGCAAAACGATCATCTTCCCAGCCAGAATGACCAGCCATTATGCTTCAGTATACTCTATGATCAGTATATGGCTGATCGCATCTATGATCCTGGGGCGAGGTTGGTGTTCCTGGATATGCTTTTATGGAGGTTGGGAAGAAGGAGCCTCACATATCTCGAAGAAAAAGAGACTTAATATTGACAATCCACCAGAGGTTCTGCGGTTCTTTAACTACTCAATGCTAATGTTCTTGGTGCTGGTATCACTGGCAACAGCTTCATCGATATATTGCGAATGGTTCTGCCCATTTAAGATGGTAACAGAATATGCAGAAGTGACCAATCTTAAAAGCTACCTTGCTACGATCATGTTTATATGCCTGTTCTTTGGTCTGGTAATAGTAATGCCTTTCTTGACAAAGAAAAGATTCCAGTGCTCTGTCTTTTGCCCATTTGGCGCTTTCCAAAGCATAGTAGATCGCGTGAGTATGTACCGGGTAAGAATCGATACCGAGAAGTGTGTTAAGTGCGGTAAATGTATACGCATGTGCCCTACGCTGTCAATGACAGAAAGCTCATATAAAAGTAAAGGGGAGCCTCTTTATAGCTGCACAAAATGTGGAGAATGTATAGATAACTGCCCAACAGGTGCGATATCATACGGATTCAGTATCCATAAAAAAGTAATTCACCATAAAGGCTTATTCAGAGATTTGCTATCACCAGATGCCCTGCTGCCTTTTACCGCGTTTATATTTGGCATGATAATATCATCAGGATTTGCAACACAAACAATAGCAATGCTGCTTTCGCTGTTTTCAGGAGAACAGATATGAGATCGATAGGAGTTTTAATTTCAGGAATAATCGCTCTACTAAGCGCGTTGTCTGTACCGCTTTTCTTTATTAACAGCGGAGTGATAGAAAAGTATATGTACCAGAGCTACCCAATGCAGGTGGCCGAAAACTATACCGGCGGAAGTGTATATTCCAGTTTTAACGATCCATATGGCGATGATAATGGAGAAGGGACTCTGACATATCCTGATAACAAATACTGGCAGAGAATGAATACGCTAGATATTATCCGCTATGTAGTACACAAGCCAGTCACTGACGGTAAATGGTCATCACAAAAGGTATTCTGGCAGCTTGATATAACACTGGGAGCATTAGATAATCCGCTTAACGCACCAGCTGGCTTTACCCACCCGGCCATTCACATATATATAGACATTGACGGCCAAAAGAGCGGTTCAACCACAACAGCGGAGCCTGAATGTGAGATGGTACAGTTCTGTAAAGAGCACCCATGGGATTATTACGTGGATATTAACGGGTTCAGTACAACCGGCAAACTTAAATCTGCTGAGGGTAAATATGAGAAGGAATTTCCTTTTTACCTGGACAAGAAAAATAATACTATTATTGCCAGACTGCCACTTGAAAAAGATGGCTTACTTAACATACTTGACGGCAGAGCTACCGCCCATTATGTATTAGTAGGTGCATATTCACAGCTGGACAATGGACATTTTATGAAAGTACAGCCAGGTAATAGTACTACCGTTTGCGGATGCGGAGCAAAATGCATGCTAAGTCCAAAAGTATATGATATGCTCACGCCAGAATCACATAGCCAGCGAGATATGCTTAATTCATATAACGTAACATCCTGTACACCAGCTACCATATACCCAGTAATTGCTAACGGCAAAGAAGTAAAAAGTACAGTCACACCAATGGTAAGTCTGGAAGAATTGAAAGCAGCGGCGGAAAAAGAAGTAGCATCTGAGCCTGAACCTGAAAGTATAGAAGATATACTATCCGGAGATAAAAGCCAGACAGATAAAATGGTAGAATTATTCAAAGCCAACCATATTGATAAAGCTGAAGAGCTCGCCCAAACCATACTTGCTGAGGATAGTGACAATGCCGTTGTACTGGCTTATTCTGGCAGTATAAGTGCGATTCGAGGTGGTCAGGCAACGTCAATAATGGATGCCGTCGGGTGCGTGCAAAAGGCCTACGAAATATTCGACAAGGCCGAAAAACTGATGAGCACAGAACAAGAGCTGTTACAACTCTACCTCAACCGTGGTAATGTCTCACTGATAGTACCAGAAGCTGTATTTCATAAAAGCCAGCTGGGAGCAGAAGACTTCGAGAAAGCGGGAAATATATATCTGTCAATGGGCAATGAGTACAAACCCGAAGCCGGCGAGTCATTCTACAATGCTGGTAAGTGTCTGGAAAATGTTGACAGTAAGATACAGGCTGAAATAATGTTCAGTCGAGCAGCGGCAATTCCAAATCTGAAAGCTACAACACGCTATGAGCTGGCCAAAATGGGCTATATTGGCTCAAACTAATATAGTCTTGCCCCTAAGCTGTTTCCTGTCGCAGATTTGTAATATCACGCAACGGCGAATTACCAAATAGGCGACTATACTCTCTGCTAAACTGGGATGGACTCTCATAGCCTACCTTAAAGGCCGCCATGCCAGCATCCAACGACTCTGCCAGCATAAGCCTGCGGGCTTCACTAAGCCGGAGCCATTTTTGATATTGAAGTGGACTCATTGCGGTCATTTTACGGAAATGATGATGGAATGTCGATGGGCTCATATGCACATGAGAGGCCAGCTCTTCAACCCTTAGCTGGTCGCTATAGTTTGTCTTGAGCCAGCTGATCGCCTTTGCTATCTGATGGCTGGAGCTGCCGGCAGATGCCATCTGCCTCAAACGCAGCCCCTGATCACCGACCAGAACACGATAATATATTTCTCGTTTTATGACTGGTGCCAAAATAGGAATATCGTCAGGTTCATCCATCAGCTGCACCAGCCTCTTAAAAGCGTCGAGCAGTGGCAGAGTAACTTCACCAAGAGCAATTCCCCTGGTTGACGGCTCTGTTCTGGGCTGAGGCAGATTCCCTTCCACAACAAGCTGAGATATTTCTTTTAGATCTAGATTTAGTGCCAATCCCAGACAAGGAAGCTCGGGTGAGGCTTTCACTACCTGCACTGTAGTAGGTATATCGATAGAAGAGAGTAAAAAGTGGTCTGAGTCATAAGTGTACGAGTCGCTTCCAAGAATAACTCTTTTAGCCCCCTGCACAGTCAGACACAATACCGGCTCATACATTGCATTATCCGGCTGAGTAGGTTTTGTACGCCGGAAACAGGCCAGACCTTGAATCTCAGTCTCAGCAAAGTTCAGACCTCCGGTTATTTGGGCAATTGCATCCGATAATATTTTAAGTTCTTTTTTCACAATAGTTAACCTCAAATGCTATATATATAGTCTATAATATACTGCTACAGATTAGCAAATAATTACCTGTTTTTCAATAAAATCTACTATAGCTCGCTGGATCAGGCAAGAATTAAGCAGGATCAATCTACCACTTACCCGCTTTTGATCGTATAATTATATAGGTGAACAATAACAGGTAAACTGCCTACAATAACCAGCAAGAAGGAACTTATATGGCCAATAACATAAAATCAAAGGTTTTAATAGCATATTACTCATATAGTGGAAATACCAGATCGATAGCAGAAGAGATCAAGAACCAGACAGGCGGTAAAATATTTGAGATATTACCAACCGAAGCGTATCCAACCAGCTATAATGCCTGCGTGTCTAAAGCACGCAAAGAATGTGGCAGTAAATTCAAGCCGGAGCTGGTTAATATAGTACCAGACATAGAAGACTATGACACTATTTTTATTGGCACACCAAACTGGTGCAGCACAATGGCACCACCAGTACTAAGCTTCATTGCTAAACATAATATGGAAGGTAAGAAAGTTATACCATTTGTAACTCACGGCGGTGGTGGAATGGCTCGCTGTGAAGCTGACATTCAAAAAGCTTGCAGCGGTTCAACTTTCGCCAAAGCAATAGGCCTGTATAATAACAGTAATAGAAACAACGAAACCACACTATCTGAATGGATAGCACAGTCAATTTAATAAAGAGGTAAATAACATGAATACTGAAGATAATAAAAATAGCAACCACCTGCCAGATGTTTTTCCTAAAGGTGAGGTAATATCAAATAACTTTATTGGCAAGGCCTGGCTTTCGTTCCTTACAAAAAATGACGAATGCGATATCTTGATCTACAATGTAACATTTGAACCAGGCTGTCGCAATGACTGGCATAAACACAGTGTTGGCCAGATATTACTATGCACAGTAGGTGTCGGCTATTATCAGGAACGCGGTAAAGCGGCTCAGAGACTAGAGCCGGGCGATGTGGTGAATATACCAGCTAATGTGGACCATTGGCACGGAGCTGCTCCAGACTGTGAATTCGCTCATATCGGACTGACACCTAAGATGAGCGAAAACAAAGTGGAATGGCTCGGACAGGTGAATGACCAAGAGTATAATGAAGCAGTAAAATAAATATTTACTAATCACATCTCTTTAGGACAATAAATAATAATACAATCGAAAGGTAATATCATGCAATTTGAATATTATAATCCAACCCATATGATATTCGGTGCCGGTTCTCTGGCCCGCATAGGTGAAGTAGCAAGCAAATATGGTAAAACAGCTCTGGTAGTAACTGGCAGTGGAAGTGTCAAGCGAAACGGTACTTTTGACAAACTGACAAAAAGCCTCACAGATGCCGGAGTAGCTATATTTGAATGTGACGGCATAGAACCTAACCCAAGAATATCATCTGTCAGACGCGGTGCGGCAACTGCCAGAGAGAATAAATGTGACATGATCATCGCTTTGGGCGGCGGTAGTACCATGGATGCCAGTAAGGCGATCGCTGCGGCGGTATTATACGATGGCGATCCATGGGATATGGTATTCCACGGTCAGGAAAATGTCCATATCCCCACCGAAGCTTTGCCAATAATAACAGTTCCAACGCTGGCTGCGACAGGTTCTGAAATGAACTGCGGAGCTGTGATAACAAATGAAGAGACTACAGAAAAGTCATTCATGAGTACTGGCTGTCTGTACCCCAAAGTTGCGATAGTTGACCCACAACTAACAGTCAGCGTCCCTAAAAATCAAACAGCATACGGCGTTTGTGACATTATCACACATATAACAGAATCATACTTAAATAGCTCAGATACCACACCAATACAAGATAAATTCGCCGAAGGTGCTATACTCACAGCTATTGAATATGGTCAAAAGGCAATTGCTGACGGCAATGATCTCGAAGCGAGAGCTCAGGTGCAATGGGCATCTATCGTAGCACTTAACGGCTGGATCGGCTCAGGTTCAGGTAGTGCTGGGTTCCCGGTACATATGATCGAGCATACCGTATCAGCCTACCATGATATCACACATGCTGCAGGTTTGGCAATAATCAACCCGGCGTGGATGAGATTTGCCGCAAAGAGCAATACTCCTAAGTTTGTACAGTTTGCAGAGCGTATTTTCGGGTT
Organism: Sedimentisphaerales bacterium; assembly: GCA_963667715.1. Classification (GTDB taxonomy): domain Bacteria; phylum Planctomycetota; class Phycisphaerae; order Sedimentisphaerales; family SM23-30; genus JAFGDI01. The sequence goes on from OY763926.1 coordinate 2,660,510, forward strand.
AAAAGCTAAAGGCCCGGACGATCTGGAATGTGCAATGGCTGGAATAGATAAATTTGAAGAATTCCTGAAGTCTATAAGTTGTCCAGTACGCTTCTCAGAACTGGGAATAGGCGATGAGCTAATTGAGACATACGCCAAAGAAACCCTGCGGATAATAAATGACGGCAAAGGAAACCTACCTGCCTTGCCTGCAATGTCAGTAGACGATATTATCGAGGTATTGAAAGCCGCACTATAAAACATAAATTTAATACCGCCGTAGTAGAAACTATGGTGCTTATTGACCGACTAAAGCCTTGTATGCTAAATGCATTCAAGGCTTTTTTTGTTAGCATACAAGGCAAAAGCAACTCCAATAAAATAAAGTCCATCTCATTTGCAACTATGTCTATTCTATTTATAGGTATTTTTACAATAATAAAGATTGGATATTTCAATACAAGCACCTGGACAATCATGGAGTTACTACAAATGACAGGAAAAGAAAGAGTACTAAAAGCAATTAGCTGCCAACAGGTTGACAGAATCCCCTGGGTGCCTTTTGTTGGAGTGCATGGAGCTTCACTGATCGATATGACAGCAAATGATTATCTAAAATCATCTGAGGCAATCGTAAAAGGTGTAAACAAAGCTGTAGAACTATACGAACCAGACGGCATTCCTGTTGTATTTGATTTGCAGATCGAAGCAGAAATACTGGGCTGCGAGCTTAAATGGGCAAAAGATAACCCGCCGGCTGTCGTATCTCACCCATTATCAAATGGAATAGAGCTTAATAGCCTTATCGTGCCCAAAGCAGACATGAGCAGACTGAAGGTTTCACTCGATGCAACAAAAAAGCTAAGAAAGCAACATCCGGATATTGCATTGTATGGCCTGATAACCGGTCCATTTACACTTGCCCTGCATCTATTAGGTACAGATCTGTTTATGAAGATGTTTGACAACCCGGAATATATCTTCCAACTTATGGAATTCTGTCGAGACGTAAATATAGCAGTAAGTAAATACTACATAGAAGCCGGTTGTGATATAGTAGCGATAGTAGACCCAATGACAAGCCAGATAGGCCCTGAAGAATTCAGCAGTTTTATAACTCCATATGTTAAAGCGGTGTTTGAATCGATAAGAAAAGAGGGTGCTAAAAGCTCATTTTTCGTCTGCGGTCACGCGCAGCAGAACATATCAGCGATGTGCGACTGTAAGCCGGATAATGTTTCTATTGACGAAAATATACCGCTGGATTTTGTTCGAGATGAATGCCTTAAACGAAATATCAGTTACGGCGGTAACTTACAGCTGACAAGTGTCCTGCTGCTTGGCAATGAACTAGACAGCCAGAAAGATGCTATACGATGCATTGATACCTGTAACGATCACGGTGGTTTCCTACTGGCACCCGGCTGTGATCTGCCGTTTGCCACACCACCAGAAAACCTAAAGGCAATATCTGAAATCATTATAGATCAATACAAACTAGATGTCGCAAGAAATATCCCGCAAGACAGCTGCGAACTGCCAGTATTTGATATGAGCCAATATGGCCAAAGTGATAAAGTAATAGTGGACATAATCACCCTGGACTCTGAAGCGTGTGCTCCTTGTCAATATATGGTTGACGCTGTTAGAAAAGTATTACCAGAATTTAACGGTATAGTTGAGATGCAGGAACATAAGATCAAATATAAAGAATCTATCCAGTTCATGACATCGCTAATGGTACGCAATATACCAACTATATGCATTGACGGGCAGATAACATTTGTTTCTCGGATCCCACCCCACGATGAGCTGGCAAAAGCTATCCAGAAACGAATAAATGAAAAATTCAGTATGATGGTAAAACAGCGAAAGGCAACACTATACATCCTGGACAGCGACGATATTTACAGCAGTAATATCAAAGACAGGATAGGTCAGGCTGCGCAGGAACTAGGGGTAAACGTTGACATTGAAACAATAACTGAGCCCACAGAAATAGCCTCTTACGGAGCTGTTAAAAGCCAGACTCCGGCAGTGGTCATGGCACAATACAGCCTGAAATCTGCCCGGCATATACCAGAAGTAGCGGCAATAAAAGAATGGCTCAAGGGCGTATAAATGCAAAATAACTATGCACAAATTGAAGTTTGGCTGCTGACAGGGTTTCTGGGCTCGGGCAAGACTACCATGCTAAACGCCTTGCTCAATAATGAGTATTTTGCTGATAAAGATACCGCACTGGTGATAAATGAATACGGTAGTATCGGGATAGACAGCAACCTTATCCAGAAACAGGAGCTGCCAAAATACGAGATCAATAAGGGCAGTATTTTCTGTATCTGTACCAAAACTGAATTTTTCAAGGTATTTGAACAATTGCGGACAAATCGACCTGAAATTGTCATTATAGAAGCTACAGGGATTGCAGAAACCAGCGGTATAGAACAACTTCTTAGTGAACCCATGCTGGAAAACTTATTCAAAACACGTTGCAATATTTGCATGGTAGATGCGAAGAACTTTGTCCAGACTGCTGCATTTCTAAAAACGGCCGTTTCACAAGTAGAACAGGCAGATGCTGTTATTATAAATAAAATTGACCTCGCAACTGCTAATAGCCTGGCTCAGACTCAGGAAATAGTTACCAGGCTAAACCCAGCTGCTCAGATCTACAAAGCTGAATATGGAAAGGTTAAAAGCGACTTTTTAACCAGTATATGTCGACAGAATAAGAAAAGCGTAATATCGCAGAATCCCCCAGGGAAAATGCCGTCATCATACATAAAAACTGATATACCACTCGATAAGAATGTGTTTTTTTACACTGTTGAAAAGCTTAAAAAGAGCATACTTAGACTAAAAGGGAATATTGCTTTTACAGATTGTAATGCATTTATTGAAATCGCCGGCCAAGAGATAATTGTAAAACCGGCATGTCAAAACATGGGTAATCACACATCATTTTGTGTAATTGGATGGGAAATCGAGAAACAGGAGCTTACAGCCGCATTTGAAAAATGCTTATATAAAGCTCATCAGAATCAGTAATCGCACATAGAAACAAAGAATATTGTAAAATAACAGGAGTAGTAATGACAGATTTACAACTATTAGCAAATTCGGTAATAAATGGCAAGCAAGACGATGCCATACGAATTACAACTGAAGCAATAATGGATAATATATCGCCACAGCAGATACTGGAAGATGGCCTGATAGCCGGCATGAGCGTAGTTGGAGTTCGGTTCAAGGCAAATGAGATATATGTACCACAGGTACTTATTGCCGCACGTGCAATGAAATCGGCCATGGAAATACTTGAGCCCAAACTAGCAGAAGCGGGAGTAAGTGCACTGGGTAGAGCTGTTGTCGGAACAGTACAAGGCGACCTGCACGACATCGGTAAAAACCTTGTGGTTATGATGCTAAAAGGTGCAGGCTTTGAAGTGTGCGACCTTGGTGTGGATAAATCGCCGGAAGAATTTATTATAAAGGCCAAAGAGCTAAACGCCGAGATCATTGGCTTAAGTGCACTGCTGACAACTACAATGCCAGCTATGGCACAGACTGTTGAAACAATCCGTCAGTCAGGGTTATCATGCAAAATAATGGTGGGCGGAGCACCTGTAACCCAGGAATTTGCCGACCAGATAGGAGCTGACGGCTATTCCGCTGATGCCGCCTCAGCGGTAGAAACGGCCAAAAAACTAATGAGTCATTAACCAAAAAAGTTCCTGTAAGCTAATAAGTACTTACAGGAACTTTAATCTTATAACTACAAAAACTTAATAGCTTAGGTTGTACAAATTCTGAATTTCATTTTCAGGAAGTGCACGGTCAAATATATACAGTTCATCAATATTCCCATTAAAGTATTGCCTACCAGCTGAGAACATTCCGATGGTGACATTATCGCCTTCTGCTGTGCTTATATCACAAGGAGCACAAGCACCTGCTATCTCAAGCGAACCATCAATATACATAAGCACATCTTCAACATTAGGTGAACCATCATCGGCAAAAACAACTGCAACATGATGCCATTGGCCGTCGGCAAGATTTCTGGTACCGCTAATATAACCGCCTGAAACCTCAACCCTGAGATTGCTGTCACCATTTAAACGTACAAGCCATTTAGCACCGATATCAGTTGATCCCCAACTGAGAATATGCTTGCCGGGAGTCTCAGTTTTTATCCACATACTGCAAGTCCTGTCCTGCGTCCCTGTTATCCCCTTATAGGACATACAGAATACATAATCGTTTATGCCATCAAGTAAAAGACTGCTATTTATTACACCATCTCCACCTGGATCACTATTGGCACCATTATATGCATAACATAGCCTCTGGTATATAGACCCGTCTTCAAAGGTATTGCCATCTTTTTCATCACAAGACAGATATAATAACACATCTTTCTTAACAATTTTCTTTATTTCATCAATAGAGAGGGCACGTTCATATATCTTTATATCATCGATCATACCCGGCAGAAACTTACCTGGTACATCATTTACATATATAGCACCAGCGAGAACATTTCTGCTGGCATTGGTGTTTATCACCTGCTCACCGGCAAAAGTAACACCCTGCACCACGCCGTCAACTAAAAGAATAATGTCTTTGACGGTAGCGTTATCACTTCCATTTAGTATAGCAGCAACATGGTGCCACTGATCATCGTCTATCTTATTAATAGTACTGATATAACCGCCAAAGATACCAACTCCAAGCCTGCCGTCGGATTCAACCCTAAACAGCCACGCTTCACCAGCACTAGCCTGTCCCCAGGTAAGAATACCAAGCTGCTCATTAACATTTGTCTTCACCCAGGCCATGCACGTACGGCTGGCAGAACCGCCCACACCATAACAGCCGTCAAGTTCTATATAGTCACCTTCCCCGTCAAGTGAAACAGCTCCACCGCCCAGAACAGCTGGGATATAATAGTCATCGATATAAGCATCGCCATGTAATACCGCAGCGTTTCCGTTTACTACATCCTGAGTATCAGTATTCAATGGCCAATAGCCTATTATATTTGCATTATCGGCCAATGCCAACCATTGGCTGGCCATGACCTCAATATCTGCAATATCAATATTACAATCTCCAGTAATATCTGTACCTGAACAAGCATTATTCATCCATTCGGCAGCCAACATAGAGAAGTCTGCAATATCGATATTTCCATCGCCACTAATATCAGCGGAAGTGTTACAACTACACTGGCATGAATCGTAATAGAATGATTCTAATGAAGAATTATGAGCTTCTATAGCTGGAATATAGTAGCAGTGCGAAACATTAGATAGGGGATTGTTAGTAATATCAACATTAACTAAACCAGTTTGTGTTGTTATTGGCTGAATATTACTAATATTATTATTTTGCAGATAAACATTTTCCAGACGATCACAAGACGCTAATAGAGAAATATCAATGATCTCATTATTATTCAATACAACGCCAGCCAAACGAGGCATATTTGAAACAAATGAAATATCACTAACCCCGCAATTGCCTATATATAAAAATTGCATATTCCCCATATAATATAGTAGCCCCGGGTCAAGATTTGTTATATTACAAGCATTCAGTAATATAAGACTATCACAAGTATCCAAAACACTAGTATCTGTTATTGGGTTAGAATCAATCATCAATGTATTCAGGACAGGATAATTAGCGATAACTGAAATATCTGCTATTTCATTATCTGAAATACCGAGTACCTCAAGTCTGGTCAGGCCACTTAATATTGATATATCAGTGATATGATTATATTCTGCATGAAGATATCTTAAATCGGTAAAACTTTGCAAAGGTGATAGATCAGATAATTCGTTACCATCTACCCAAAGAGTTTGCAGAGATGTAAGACCGCCAATAGGCTCAAGACTAGCGACATTATTGCCAGAAAGGTTAAGATATTCAAGATTTTTAGCATACTGAAGACCAGCCAACTCTGATATATTCCGGCCAACAGCATCAAGAGTCGCAAGGGCCATGATATCGATCACATTTGGCGAAATCACACCAAGCTGCTCTTCTACTGCAGCTTTGAGATTTGGGTCAGTAAAAACTACAGTATCAAAAGCAGATGGTTTAGACTCAAATTCAATTATGTAACCAACAACATCCCCAGCATATACCAGGTCAACAATATTTTCAGCATCATTCCAATAAGCAGCACGATAACCAACGCACATAAACTGTAGATAATCTTCAACATTAAGTAAGTTATTAGGCTCAACACCATGCCATCTGGAGTAGGTCCAGGGGCTGCCGTCAACCCAGGTCCAGCTTCCACCCGGTTCATTATTTTTATTGATCTGATAGCCGCCAAGCCATGGGCCGGCAAAATGAACATCAACATCAATGAGCCATTCAGTCCAATACATATCGTAATCACTGATCATGTAAACAAAATCATTCTCCTGCTCGCTGGTAATAGAAACGAGGTGGCCACCTGCTTCAATTGCGGCACTGTTAGCACACTGCCACGAAATACCATTCGGAGCAGCAACTGCAAGGTAATAATGCCCATTACCACCTGCACCTTCAGACCATTGAACAACTGTACCAGGTACATATTCATCATTATCAACAGCTGTAACATTTATCTCAACTGTATCACATTGTTCAGACTCAAGTAGCAACATCGCAGAGCTGTCAAGAAAATCGTCATCATCTTCCTCTGCAGAAATAATAACTGTTTTACCAGAACTGTAATTTGTATTGTCAAAAACCAGAGTATCACCAAAAATTATTGCCAGATCCTGCCCTAGAGATTCAATTCTGGCAGATACTGTAAGGTTCCCCTCTGGAGCTTGGGAAAGACTAACATAAATAATTTTAAAGTCACCTTCTGGAACATTTATTAAAGCTTCTGAGACAATTATACTTACATCGGAAAGCTCACCCGTTTCGTAAGCCGATGCACCAGACACCAAAATAACAAAAGATAATAGAAATAATATACGAACAGAATTTGTTACATTACCAAGCAGTTTAAACATAAATCAACCTTTCATTTAAATAGAAATTCCCCATCTTTACTAGTGAAAATGATAATGACGAATAATCCCTTACAGGCAACATATCTCCCAGAATTACATGTACATTACCCCATAAATACAGCTTATTTAAGAAAGAATCACGTTAGAATAATAGGGCCTGCCAACAAAGATTATCAAGTAATTAAAACATATATCCGAAAAAAAAGTATATAGTTGCATTTTATTACAAAAGGTAATTCTATTAGGTAGGACCAACCCAGACCGACACCAACATAAACTACTTTACAATAAGTATTTACAAAACACAAACTCCCCTTCCAGCTATCTGCCAATATTTGCAGTAGGTAAATAAATATCAAATGCCAATTACTATTCTGCCTATCGCATGCTAAAAAGAATAATAATTGTTAAGAAAATCAGTAAAATGGATTATAAATGTGGAGTATATACAAGTATTTAACCGTACTACAGATTTAATTTTAGTATATCAGAATGTTTTTTAATGCGTTTTTTGCAACAGAACGTGTAAAAGTTAATTATAAATGTCATTAAATGAAGAACAAATAGTTGAGCTGGTGCTAACACACAGGCTTAAGCTGATCTCGTTTATGAGGTCAATAGTATGCGATTTTCACGTTGCTGAAGACCTGTACCAGAAGGTGTGCCTGTCTGCCCTGCAGAACAAAGAAAAATTCACAGACAGCGGCCATCTGATGAAATGGGTGTGGGTTGTTGGCAGGAATGAATCGTTAAAGCATTTGCGAGCCCAAAAAAAACAACCAATTGTTCTAAATGAAGAAATCCTTGAGATGATCCAATGCGAATCGGAAAATAATTCGATATTGGATTATCCCGAAATACAGTCAATATTGGAAAAATGTATATCCCAGCTCTCCGAGCCGGTAAAGAACTTATTGGAAAAAAGGTATAAACAGAATCTGACTGGTGCTAAACTTGCAGAGTCGTTAAACAGAAATACCAAATCAATATATGTTGCGATCAGCCGGGCACATCGAGCGTTATATAACTGTATGCGAAAGAAAATAGAACCAATGAAAGAATAAAATGAGCAATAAAGATAATACAATTTATTCATTCTCAGACTTTTCCGACAGTCGCTTTGATGTGTTGATGCAAGTATACCTTGAAGGAAAGATCACAGAAAAAGACGCCGACACGCTCAGAGATTACCTCAAAAGGCCGGAATACGTTAAAAGATTTGTAATGGTCTGTAAACAGGAACAGCTGGTTCATGATATCATATCATCCGGAGCAGCTAATAATGCCGAAAGTTCAGCCGAAACTGAGCTTGAAGTTTTACGCCAGTTTGCTATGTATGAAAATAATGCCCCAAGCGTAGAAAAAGAGCTGCCTAAGCCAGATCCGGTGGTTATTAATACCGTGAAGCTGCCGGAAAGACCGCACAGGGACAAGTTTTCACTCTTAACGATACTGGCTACTGCAGCCATAGTACTGCTGGCCCTGATAATCAGACTTACTCCCACTCAGCAAGAACCAAAAGCTGCTATATTATCTGATACCTGTAAAGTATGCTGGACCGGCCACCTGACAGATCTACAGATTGGTAATAATATATTTACCAATGAAAAAGTAAGTCTGTCACAGGGGCTTATCGAGCTAAAGACCGACCGGGACGTAACGGTAATAATAGAAGGCCCAGCTGAATTTGAGTTTAAGACCACATCAGAGTTACAGCTTAATTACGGCCACATATATTCCAAAGTTATGAAGCAAGGTGCCGGCTTTACAGTTAAAACACCTAATGCAATGATCGTTGACCTTGGAACTGAATTCAGTATAAAGGTAGATAGGTTCCTCGGATCAACACAGGTGCAAATGTATAAAGGATCAGCGGTAATATCAAATAATCAGGATGAATCTGGACGTGAGATATTAAAAACCGGTATTGCTCGTGCTGTTGACAATCAAGGCGTGATGTCAGATATTCCATTTGAAAAGAACTGCGTTCTTAACCGAACACTATCTGGATATGAAAAGAAACTGGAAGAGCTGCATGTCAGCAGATATATGACATTTAACAATAAAACTTCATGGGTAAATAATTATGTAGGCCGGAATAGTATAAAGGACAATTTCCAATATTACGATACATATACTTCACCATTTAGTGATCAGGACGCTCTATTATCCGATTCTGCATTATATTTTAATTCAGACAGTTCCGTCAAAAGCTATGCTCAGCTGCACAATATGCCTGAATTTGATAAAGGAAGCTTTACTATTGCCCTGTGGTTTAAGCAAAACCCAGATCAACCCGGCCCCAGAAAACAATATCTGGTATCAAATTATGAGCCGGCTACTGTAAGCGGCTGGAGAATTGGTATGCTGGACAATAAACTTTTCATTAGAATGTCTGAATATTCCGCACAACCTATATATCAGCTGTGGATGACAAATGATCAGCCATTAAGCGAAGGCTGGCATTCAGTAGTAATGGTTGCTGATCGTAGTAATTCGACAGTTACCGGTTATCTTGACGGCAATATAACCAATTGGGCTTTTGCTAATCCAGAAGAGCTCAAAGCTATTGATAGCGAGTATAACGGTAATACACTGAGTAAGAAACTCCCTAAACATATATCAATATCCACCGATACCGATATCCATCTCGGAATTCGTCCTAAAAACCTTATGTGCCAATTTAGCGGCTGGATATATGATATGGCAGTATGGAACAGTCCGCTGAACGCTGATAAGATTAAGCAGCTATACAGCAAGTTCCCATTAGAACAAGATCAAAACAACCAATAATTGTGTTCGCTCATTTTAAAATGGATCATTAAATTTTTTCCATCTCGATTTCCCGGGCCTGTAAGAGACGGCAGACCCGGGAATTTTTTATACTCAGCTTTAGTATCTTTATTAAGGTAATGCAATATTAACTATACTATCTGTCGGCCTGTCAGCCCCGACCCGGCCATTAGTTAATCTCATAGGATCAATACACAGAAGCCCTCTATGGCTATTATCTTTTTCCCAGCGATAACTAAACCATGGCTTATTGTCTGGCCCATCGAATATTGCCATATGGCCACCAAGAAATACCTGCCCCCTGCTGTCCTTTTTCCATGGACCAAGCACGCTATCAGCATAAGCAAAACCAGCCCAATATCCTTGTCTCTCAAGAGGATTAGCCTCTCTATATGGGCCAGAATACATCAAGACATATCTTCCATCTTCACAAATAAGCCATGGCCCTTCCTGATAATCAGCTTTAGCCGCTAATCCAATATCTGTATTATCATTTGCCACAGCCAAGACCCTCTGACCAGTTAGAGAAACCTTGTTTTCATTTAATTTTGTCAGGTCAATACGCTGGATAAATATATCACCAGCTGGAATTACAGCATAAGTCTGTCCATCAGTATCTTCAAATAGCGAGGTGTCACAAGCACCACCCTCTATATAAGTTATATGCTCATAAGGACCGGTTATCTTATCAGCAACACCAACAAATGCATAGCCAGCAGTCCCCCAGGTTCCAGCCGGGTTAAACTCTTTTTTTATCCAATTATCAGCAGTAAAGATCAGATAATATTTGCCTGCCATCTTATGTATCTCAGGAGCCCAGAATCTGTTTTTATAAGGTGAACTTTCAGGGAGTAAACTAGCCTTTACCAGCCAGTTTTCAAACTTCCACTCTTTTAAATCAGGCGATGAAAACAGTATAATGCCGGGCGAACCGCCCTGGTCTGGCATGTGCAAGCGGTCTGTTTCACGATTGGCAAAAGGCCAGACAGTAAAGACCAGATAATACCGACCGCCATCTTTAATAATACACGGGTCTCTTATCTCCTTATGCTCAACAGAATAAACGCTATAACTAAAATCTATCGGATTACAGTATTCAAAGCTTTTAACAGACTGTTGAGGCAGAGTTTGGGAAAAAGATAAACCAGACAATATACATACCCAACAAAGACAAGCCAACATACGTCGCATAATCAGTCCCCTTTAAAACAATACTATTTCAATGATTAAAAAAAAAGCCGCTAACCAAGATATGGTCAACAGCTTTTTTATACATTATATATGCTAAATAATCAAATATTATTCTGCTACGATCTTGATAGTATGAACTACCGGCTTGATAGAATCTTCAAGAGCTTTTACCTTCTTAGCATGTACCATTTCGGTAAGTTTGACAATAGTATCCATGTCGATCTTTGCTTCTTCGCCATGGAACATGGTCTTGATCTGATGTGTTTCGTAATTCTGCTTATTTGTAACCGCTTCATCAACTTTCTTGAATGCGTCAGAGAAAGGATTAACATCAAAATCAGCTGCCAGATTAACACCTTCTGCGAGCTGCTGCTTTGTGTATGTGTGACGCTGAGAGCCCCAATAAACAACATACTTATCAGCTTTGGCATTTTTAACAACCAGCATCATACGGTTAAGTTCCTCATTGAAAGGAACCAGAGTCATACCAGAGCGAATAGATTTCCATGAATTAGTCGGGCCGGTAGCACAGAACGGGTAACGTGTACTTTCGATAGTAACCAGACCGTTATTAGAAGAAAGAACCTTGTGGCCTTCACTAACAGTAGCAGAGCCATCAGCGAGATCCATGGTAAAGGTACCAATATTACCATCCAGGCCAAGACCTTTCAGGAATGCATAGGCCATAACCAGGTGACCAGCCCAATCAGGATGAACACCATCTTCGCCGGCAAGTTTATAATCATCAGCATACATTTTGCGTGCATTAAACTCGCCAACAAGCATAGGAACAAATACATCAGCATAAGCGACATTTTCTTCCTTGGCTATTTTGATACCAATATTACGCAATTCACATAAGTTCTGGTTCATAGCTTCAACTGTTGAATCTGGATTGCCCTGCCACCAAGGCTTAAGTAGAATAGTTCCAGGAGAACCCTGAACAACACGAGTGCCAGACTTTTTAAAAAGCTTAACTATAGCACTTGAAGCCTTGTAATATTCATCGCCTGTTTCTTTTTTATATGGTTCATAGTGATGGTCGTTCATGCCGTAACAGGTAGTAGCAATATCAGGTTTGAAACGGAGACAGTCATTTTCCATACGAGAGTAGAAACCAGGAGCTGTTTCACCACCCCAGCCAAACTGACGGCAAGTAATATCAAGCTGCGGAACACAAACGGTAAGATAGGTTTCCATTATTCTGGAATACATCTTCTGCTCAGTGATCGAATCGCCAATAATAGCCAGACGGTCACCTTTTTTAAACTGCAATTCCTGAGTAACAGGAGCCTTCACCGGCTTAAAAGCCGCAAAATGCGGATCATTTGGTAATTTCTCCAGCATCTGTGCTGGCAAAGAAGCGGCAAGTAATAGCAGCGACAAAATAAATAATAATCTTTTACTCATTCAGACAATCTCCTACAAAACGATACATAATTAACAAAGCGAACTGACCTAACACAACGATATGTCAGTTCTGATATAATAATCAAGTAAAAGCAGAAACATAGCAGAGAAGAAATAACAGGTAAACATTCGAAATTGAATATGCGATGCTACTGCTCCTAACGTTCCAGCACTTTTATAGACTCAAATTCAATTGAGCATACATTTTCACATTATCGTACAAAGTAATTAAAACTATTGTAACAAAATAGGGCAAGGGCAAAAAAGACCATAGAGTCTGATTTACATAATAACATTCGTTTGTTGAGCAGTAAAAGCATTATAAACCAAGACCAACCATCTTGGATACAAAAAAACCAAAAAAACACAAACCTTTTTGGAAGGCCCTCCAATATTGTCAATGCACTAAGCTGCTGCTCTAACCTTAGCTGGCAGCATAAGTACGCTAACAAACACAACGGCAGCTAAGACGGTAGCCAGCAGGAACACTTTTTCATAGCCAAAGGCAGCCCAAACCAGGCCGGCACAGGATGGTATAGCCATTGAAGCTATATGGTTTATCGAAATACCAAGTGATAGAGTACCGGTAAGTTCGGATGGATTGGATGATATTCTGGCAACATATACGCTACGAGCCTGACTCAGCGAAAATAGCATATGGTCGACCACAAAACAGGCAGAAGCAATATAAAACGCTGGCGTTTCTGCGAAATAATGTTTTGCATAGCCGTAGCCCAGACAGACAACAACCAACATAACAGCATCAATTGAAAGAATCACGCGTTCGCCAAAATGGTCTATCGCCCTACCTGCGATAAGCTTAAAGCCGACACCAACAAGTGAAGAGACAATATACAGCTGAGCGATCTGGCTGGTTTCAAGGCCGTAAACACGAATCAGTACCCAAGGGCCAAAAGTCAAGAATACCTGCTTACGGGCACCAAAGAGAAATTCGAGCCAATAATACAATGAAAACTTCTTATGCAGTACAATGCGCGAGCGTTTCTGATGAAGCTCCGGCAAATGAAGACGGCTATATGCAAAGGCGGCAAGAGCAGCTGCAAATGAGCTGATAACAAAGATAGTTGAGAATTTGCTGGTGTCTGGGCGAAAGTGGCATACAAGCCAGACAATACCAGCTCCAAGCAAAAAACCACAAGTGGTCAGAGCTTCTATCTGGCCAAGCCGTCTGCCCCGCTTGCCTTCTGGAGTACTGGCAAGTGTAATAGTTGAGACAACCGGCATATTCAGGTGAACGCCAGAGCTAATAAGGATCATCATTGCGACCATCATGGCGAAACTTCCGCCAAAAGCGGCCATTGACAACAGACCAACTATACAAAGTCCGGCGGCGATAATACCCACCCGGGCAATAGGCAAAGCTGCCAGCACGCCAGTCATAACAACCACCATAAAACCGGGAAATTCACGAGGAAATTCGAGATAGCCTCGAGTCTGGTCTGATATATTAAAAACTTCATCCAGATAATTACTCAGAACTGGGTCCCACATACCGACAACAGCCATAAAACAAAATGCGGCGGTCATAAACCAGAATAAAGTCTTTTTTTCAACTTGTCCCATATCAGCTCTATACTACTTTCTATTGAGGGTGCTTTAAATCAATAAATGCAGGAATAGACTATAATGTCCGTTCCTGCATTTTTAGTATTATAACAAAGCTTAAAAGTATAGCCAGTGTATTAAACATATAATAATAGTAAAATGGCATTCTAGTATATAATCACATACAAAATTACCGTTAATGGCTTTTTTCACAATCACTTACATTAACTGCGTTTTTAACCGCACCTTGGGAATTGATAACGAAAAAGATTGTTATAACAATAAGAACCAAAGCCAGGGTGGAAAGCAGATAACTGCCTGCTGCAAAACTGATCTGAGTCAGTCTGAGCAGCCCTACAGAAGTTATAATAAACATCAGGACCATTGGTATTATTATCATGCCGTAACAGCGGTTATTTCGCTTGAGCCAGACGAGCATACCGACAAAAGTGAATAATGCGATTAGCTGGTTGGCACAACCGAAAACTGGCCAGACGATCCGCCAGTCGCACAGACCAAGCAGGCCACCAAAAATAACGGTAACAATAGAAGCACAGTATTTATTACCTAAAACCTTATTAAGCTTAAGTGTATGGAACAATGCTACATCTTCACCAATATTCTGCAAGATGAAACGGGCAACTCTGGCAACAGAATCCAGACTGGTAAGAGCAAAAGACGAAACGGTAAGGATAATAAATGACTTCAGCGACTCCTGGGGCAGATGAAAAACCTGGAGTATATTACTTAGCCCGGTAGAGAAAATGGTAAGAGGGTTGGAAAGCTCTTTATACTCAGCTGATGAAAAACCAGCAGCTACAAGCAAAGCCACAATAGCCAGTACACATTCCACCAACATCCCGCCACCGGCAATTGGCAATGCATCTGATTCTTTATTTAACTGTTTTGAAGTAGTAGCAGAGGCAAACATAGCATGATAGCCGGAGATAGCACCGCAGGCCACAGTTACAAACAAGAATGGGAACAGATACCTCGCAGGCTGAGTATCAGTAGCAGGGATAACAAAACCATTAAAGGCAGGCATCTTTATCTCAGGATTACCCAATACCACACCACCCACACTAAGAACAATTAGGGCTAACAGGAAGAATGAGTTAAGATAGTCCCGGGGCTGTAATAATATCCATATAGGAGTAACAGACGAAACGACAATATATATCAGGATAATAGCGATCCAGACATTTTTACCCAGAGTTATCGGCAAAATACTGCCAAGACAGATACAACATACCATAAAAAGTATAGATATTATAGTGGCAGGAATAAGCGACATTTTCAGCTTATTAAGCATAAAACCGAGAAAGACGGCAACAAATACAAACATAGTTGAACAAGAAGCTGCCTCCGGGCTTTGTGCAAAATTACCAGATACAACATTAACAAATGCTGCAATAATAAGCAAAGAGGTCAGCCATATATACAGAGAAAATATCTTGAAGCTGGCCGGACCAATGTTAGCTTTTATAACTTTACTGAGATCCTGGCCCTGATGCCTGACTGAAGAGAACAGAGCCCCCAGATCATGCACCATACCAATAAAAATACCGGCCAGTACGATCCAGATCAAAACTGGCACCCATCCGAAAATACCAGCGGCAATTGGGCCAATAATGGGTGCCGCACCGGCTATCGAAGCAAAATGATGACCGAAAAGTACAGGTAACGGAGCCGGCACATAATCAACGCCATCCTTTAATGTATGTGCTGGAGTCGTGATATTATTATCGATCCCCCACTGGCGGGCCAGCCAGCGACCATAGAGTTGATAAGCTAATATAAACAATATAACAGAAGCAATAACAATAGCACTGGCCATAATCTGTAAAACTATCCTTTAATAATGAGAAACGATAATAAAAATTTACTAACAGCTAATTATACATTTTATCATATTTATCGGAAGTAAAAAGATCAGCAATATAACGAGAAGTTTATTCTGGCTATTAACATCCTAAACACTTGAAGATCAATGTTTTACAAATAGACCAACACAAACCACATAGTAGCGTTGGCAAGAGTGAATATGGCCATAAATTACTGGAAATCAAATGGTAAAGACAATATAATCTACAGTGGAAGTAATATGAACCGCTGACTTTACAATACGTAATATATTGTACTATAGCTATTTACAACTATAATAAAAACATTTGTAAAATACTGATTTGGAGAGATTTATGGCAATTGACAATGCCGTCAGGGACGAGAAACCGGTTGAAATACTGATCGTAGACGATAATATTCAGAATGCTGAGCTTTTAGAGGCATATTTGATCCCCATGGAAGCCAATATACGCATAGCTTACGATGGTATCGACGCATTGGAAAAGATAGCGGATAAAAAACCTGATATCGTACTGCTCGATGTTATGATGCCACGAATGAGTGGTTTTGAAGTTTGTCAGCGTCTCAAAAATGACCCATCGAATAAAGATATTATGATAGCTATGGTAACCGCCCTGCATGAATCTGGCGATATTGAACGTGGCGTCGAATGTGGAGCTGACGAGTTCCTGAACAAACCTATCAATAAAGCTGAGCTTTTAACCAGGGTAAGAGCCCTACTAAGAGTTCGCGGGCTCGAAAGCGAACTGGAACGCACATTGAGCTATATGGAAGAACTTGAAAGAAAAGCCAACTAACTCATACTCCCTATCGGACAGTGTGAGATAATATTTTGTTAATATTTCTTGTCACCAAATACAGACAATAATAGCTCTGATGAATAAGAAATATTTATCAAACCAAAGGACATTACAATGAAAACAGGAAATACTCTGTTCTGGATATGTTTAACTATGACAATAGCCTTCAACTTTATGGCTTCGTCCGGTGCAGCTCAGGAAGCATCACCCTGGACAGCCAACAGTAAAGAGATCCGTTTTGTAGATGAGCCAGGCGAGATAGTTGCCAAGCTCAGTAATGGCATGATAGCCGTTATCAAAGAAAACCATACTGCCCCGGTCGCAGCGGTCAGACTGCACGTTCGAGCCGGCAGTATATACGAAGGCGAACATTTAGGTGCCGGCCTGAGCCATCTATTCGAGCATCTATTAGCTGGCGGTACCACACAGGATCTGACAGAAGAACAGAGTATGAAGATAATCCAGGAAACTGGTGCCAAGTTTAACGCTTCAACCAGCAAAGCCAGAACCCAATATTATCTAACTGTCCCGTCACGACATGTAGGTACTGCTCTTAGCACTATAGCTAGCTGGGTAACCCGCCCGGCATTTCCAGAAGAAGAGTTTAGCCGCGAATGGGGTGTTGTCCAGCGTGAACTGGAAATGGGAACAACAGATGTAAATAGAGAGCAGTGGAAACTGCAAGACGAAATGAGATATCTGGTACATCCGGCGAAGTTCCCGGTTATCGGCCATCAGGAGATATTACAGGCCCTGACCCGCAAACAGATAATGGACTACTACGACACAATGTATATACCCGATAACTGTGTAGTTGCGGTTGTTGGCGATATTGATGCTGAAAAAATGCTGGAAGAGGTCAAAAAGGAATTTTCCAGCTTCAAACGTAAGTTCGTTCCGACAATTGTCCTGCCTACAGAGCCGGAAGTAACAGCACCACGTACTATGGTAAAAATACTGCCATTTATGAATGGGCCAGCCCGTTTGACAGTAGGATTCCCATCGTTCAAGCTTCAAGACCCAGATCTTTACTCACTGGATACTCTGGCTGGCATACTTGGTTCTGGCCAAAGCAGTAGATTGTATAAACGTCTGCACGAGGAAAAACAACTTGTACTGGACGTAAACTCATATAACTTTACCCCGGACTATGCCGCCGGCACGTTCTATATATCATGCGTTGTTGAGCAGGATAAGATCGACCAGACCATAGCCGAGATATGGGACGTCATTAACGAAATAAAATCTGAAGGCGTAAGCGATAAAGAACTATCTCGCACTAAAAAACAAATGCAGGTAGCCCACATCCGTAGCCACCAGACAGCAGAAGACATTGCCTCAACTATGGCTGATGATTACCTGAGCACCGGCGATCCGCACTTCTCAGAACACTACTGCGAAAACATGCAGAAAGTTACCAAAGCTGACGTAAAGGCAATGGCACAAAAATATTTTGATCCACAGAAACAGCTTACCCTGATATTAAGTGGTACCCCGCTCCCTAAAAAACAGGAAAAAACAGAAAGCTCCAATAAACAGTCTGCGATCAAGAAAGTCGTTTTGGAAAATGGACTGAGAGTATTGATAAAACGCGACCCAACTACCGAACTGGTAAACATGAGATTTATGACCCTGGGTGGCCTGCTTGATGAAAACGACGCTAATAGCGGTATCACAAATATTGCAACTCAAATGGCAATTAAGGGAACCGAACACTACGACAATAATCAGATAACAGATTTCTTTGAGAATGTCGGAGGGTACATAACCCCGGAATGCAGCAATAATACTTTCGGCTACTCATCAGAAGTTATGAAAGACGATTTTACCGCCGCCTTTGATATCTTTACTGAAGTTATCCAGAAGCCAACCTGCCCAAATGATCAGTTTGACAAACTCAAACCTGTGCTGCTTTCAAATATTGAGCAAATTGCCAATTCCTGGCAGGCAGAAGCGGCCAGACATTTCAGAGCATCATTTTTTAACAAAAACCCATATAAGAGAGCCTCATACGGCACAAAAGAGAGCCTGGCAAATCTTACTGCAGAACAAGTAAGAGAATACCTCAAAAATACACAAAGTGCTAAACGCTCAGTTTTGGTAGTATTTGGTGATATTGATGTAAAGAAAGTTGAAAGTCTGGTTATAGATAAATTCAAAGGTATGCCAGCGGGAACTGATATCGATTTTGAAAGATATGGACTCGATGAAAATAATACCCGCCGTCTACTCACTAAGAAGACAGAAAAAGAGGGAGCAACTGTAACGATCGGCATGCCTGGCATGAGAGTCTACGACACAACAGACAGCTACCCGCTTGCTGTGTTGAACCAGATGATCGGAAGTAATACAGGCTGGCTGCACAATACCCTGCGAGGTAAGTCGCTGGTATATTATGCCTTCTGCTTTGATATGAAAGGTCTGGTTCCGGGCTATGTAACTGCTACCGCTCAGTGCGAGTCTGATAAAGCACCAGAGGTATTATCGCTTATGGAACAGCTGCTAAATAAGGCCGCCAAAGGTGAATTTACCGATGACGATGTAAATGCGGCCAAGAGTAATCTGGTAAACTCTGAAGTTTTCAAGACACTTACCCTTAGCGATACTGCCAAAAATGCGGCCCTGAACGAGTTATATTATTCTGACTTCAACTACTCTTCAGGCAATGCTGACAGATATATGGCAGTTACCACAGACGCAGTTAAAAATATCGCTATGAAGTACCTTGGCCAACCAAGAACAATAACAATAAACAGTTCCAAACCAGAACTATTTAAGAAATGAAATAACCGTTCTCCCGACCATGGTTATAAAATAAAAATAAAAAGCACTTGACGACAATACAAGATTAGTGCTATAGTGTTGTCGATAATTCAGTTTATGGAAAAGCCGTGAAAATCGGCTGCGGACGCGCCGCTGTAACCGGTGACAACGTACCAAGGAAGCCACTGGCAGTAATTGCTGGGAAGGCAGGTACGGAGGATGACCCGGAAGCCAGAATATCTGAACTGAATTTACCTGGTAAGCCTTCGCGAGTAAATCGGCTCCATGTGGTAAATATGAATGTACATATACACCCATGCCCGTATTTTTGAGGCATGGGTTTTTTTGTGGCTATTGGCCCGCCCCATCTCTCACGTTATTCTCTCGTAACGGGTTTTTAAGACAGTAAATACCAAATTCATGGTAACAAAAAAGGCATCGACTATAAATAGCCAATGCCCGACATGAAAGCCTGCAAACTTAAACATGCGAAATATAGTGTAGTATATGTACGCTTATACTGCAATCTATTTCGTTATGTACATGTCGGATATTTGATTTAGATATAGTGAAATGTTGTGCGGAGAATGTACGCGCAGACTATGCCTGCAATGGGAAACCGGGAGGTAATAGATCATGCAGTAGCAGATGAAACACAAACGACATGAAGACAAATAAAAACTAACCAGAATAATATTAAGGAAAATAAAATGAAGATAAAACTATCAATGTGTATTACAGCATTAACTTTAGCCAGTTCTCTGGTACAGGCGGGAATATATTCCGGTCCGACCGACATACTAAACGCTTATGATGGAGCAATAAGCAAATCTGACAGCTCTATTACCAACTGGGCCAATAGTGTCATCGATTATTCGCCGGCACCGGGAGTAAGTGCAAGCTATCAGAACCCTGAAACCGGCTTTGGCTGTCTGGGCGACCTTTCAAGCGTTCAAATAGCAACTGGAATTTTACCTGGCTCGATAACCCTTGGCTTTGAATATGCGATCAGTAATGGAAACGGCGCAGATTTTGCTGTTTTCGAAAACGGTTTTGCCTACGGCAGTAACAGTGTATTCATGGAACTGGCATTCGTTCAGGTATCTACTGACGGCACAAATTACATTCAGTTTGATGCAATATCTACAAATACAGCTCCAACTACCGGCAGTGGCGCTTTCTCTGGCTGGGATACAACTAATGTATATAATCTCGCCGGTAAAAACCAGTCTGGCTGGGGCACACCGTTTGATCTGGACGAGCTAAGCAGTAATTCTCTGGTGCTGGACGGTACAGTTGACCTGAATAATATTCAGTACGTCAGACTTATTGACATTCCGGGAAATGGCTCATACCTGGACTCGCTGGGTAACCCGATCTATGATGCATGGCAGACATCAGGATCAGGCGGCTTTGACTTCAGACTCTCTGAGGGAATTGGCGTTATAAATGAAGTACCAGAACCAGCAACTCTTGCTATGCTGGGTATTGGTTCTCTGCTGTTCTCAAGAAGAAAAATTCGTTCATAATATTCAATTGGAGAAATAAACAATGTCACATAAAAAGAACTGGATAATAATAATGTTACTGACGCTATCAGCAAATCTTCTTGCTGGAGCTTACACTTTTGATACTGCAAGCGGTCAGTCTGTACTCGTCGATGTCGAATCATGGTCTGGCACCGGCAGCAACGAAACGATACTGGTAGTAGACTGGAATCGCCTTGATAATGGTCTTGAAACGGTAAGCGAATCTCACGCTTTCGGCTATCGCTGGGATGGCAGCCAAACAGTTGCTGATATGCTGGATGTTTTTTCTAATGATGGCACCCTGGCAATTACAAGCGGGTACGGTGGAGCCTTTATATATAACATTGGCTACTACGATGTTGCAGACGATGAAGTTCATATGCACATAGAAGAAGGGAGCTGGAACCTGGCAAGCACAGATAATGCCTACGCACAATGGGGAACCTGGGGCAACTCTGAGTGGGACTTTAATACGGCTGGTATCGATGCAGAATATCTTACTGATGGCAGTTTTGAAGGAATAAATGCAATCACCTGGTTTAGTACGCTGCCGGATTACGCCGACGATCAGCTAGACATTCCGTTTGTAGTGCCGGAACCATTAACAGTTATTAGCTTGAGTGCTGGATCTTTACTTGCACTAAGAAGAAGGCAAAGATAATAATAATTATTCACCGGCAATAGTTCTCATGGATTATTGCCGGTATACCTCATTAAGAGTAATAACAATGAAAAAGATTATTTTACTTATACTAATATCAACAACAATCATCAGAGCCCAAATGCTAGAGGGCTATGCCAAATATACATATGATGAAAGTCATTTTGCTATTGAGATTGTAAACTATATCGAAGGTAACGGCGTTGGCAGAGACTATCTCAACGGGACAAAATTCAATATCCCTGAAAATGCTCTGGCCAGGCCAACCGTCGATACCACACCAGATAACTGGTATATTAACCCGGCAGATGGCAATGTGCCAGTAAACCCAGTCTATCCGGCCTTCAGAGCCAGCGAATTAGTTTCAATCGGACAGGGAGGCGAGCTGATCGTTAAGTTTGACCATAAAATAGCAGACGATATCAACAACCCTTACGGTGTAGATTTCATTATTTTTGGCAACTCTATGTGTGTTGTCGGAAACGGTCAGGGCTGGACAAATCGCAATCCGGAATACTGCCGAATAAGCGGCGGCGGCTTTTGTGAAGGTGGTATAGTATCTGTCAGTCAAGACGGTGAGAACTGGCTTGAACTAACAGCTGGAGATAATATTGCTGATGGCTTTGCCCCAACATTAGGGAGATTATATGAGCCGGAACTGCTGGAAAATGAACCGAATGATGGACATAATGAGCTTGGAACATGGAATAAATGGTGGACATCAGAAACCAACCCTACCCTGCCGCTTGACCCGGAAGAAGATTTCACTGACTGGAACGGCTGGTCTGTAGCTCAACTGACTAATCATTATGGCTACTCCGCCGGCGGCAGCGGTTTTGACCTTAAATGCTTCAGAAACAGCCCAGAATGGATTCAATATATAAAGGTAAGCAACCCTGCCAGTAGTGGTAATACCCCGGAAATAGATGCTTTTTCCGATGTAAGTTGCTGCGGTGACTGGCAAAACCCGTACCCAGAAGGTGACTATAATATGGACTGCCTGGTAAGTATGGATGACTTTGCTTATCTGGCTAACCGATGGCTGGCATGTCAGGAGAATACTGATCCTCAGTTAATAAACTGCTATGATATGAATGACCTGTCTGATCTTGCAGAGAACTGGTTGGTTCGAAGCTGGGGAAATAATTAATGTGCTTCTGCAAAAATAGAGGCTTTACACTGCTGGAGCTGCTCGTTGTAGCTACTATTATATCGTTACTGGTAATGATAATCGCTCCTGCATTGAGTAATGCAAGGAATAGTGCAAGATCTGTAGTATGTATGAGTAGGCTCAGGCAGTTGTCAATCGCTTCAATAAATTATACAGCTGCCAATAATGAGTATTATCCAATTGCATACTATAACCAAAGTACCTCAACAGAAATGGTATCGTATTGCTGGGATTTTATAAGTAAGAAAGACTGGAATGTTTCTCCTCCGGAAACTGAAATAACTCCCGGTTTATTATGGGCTTATACCGACAGTGGCGAAGTACAGCAGTGTCCCGGATATCGGGGCAATAGCAACTGGCTGTCAGACCCTTATACTGGCTATAATTATAATACAAGCTACATTGGAGGTGGCAGCGGCGAAAGTACCATGCAGCCGGCAAAAGATGGACAGGTAAAACACCCTTGTGCAACACTGATCTTTGGGGATGGAGAATATGCCGGTGGTGCCAATAAATTTATGAGAGCTCCGCAAAACCGCCCTGATGATAGATACCAAAAGGATAATAATTTTTCATTTAACAGCAGAGTTGCCGGCACGCAAGGGTTCAGACATAACAAAAAAACAAATATCGCTTTTTGCGACAGCCATGTAAAGTCAACCGGTGATATCTACAGCGGCGGCCATGATGATCTGGCAGAAGGAACTGGCTTTATCTGTGATGATAACAGCATGTACGATCTTCGATAAAAGTATTATCGCTGAAGCTGGGTAAACTCCATAGTCGCCAGCTGGTCTTCAATCTTAATTGAGGTTAGCTGGATCTGCTTGTCACCATCGTCAGGATTATTTATTACAGGCTTAACCTCAAACCTGCCGCCACGTAGAAGCTCAGGGAGTGCCTGGCCAATAAAACGCCCTAACTCTTTTTCTACACTTTGCTTTCCTGCTACATGATCATCTGACACAGTATTGTCAATATACATTTTAATCTTATCTGCCGCCTGAACCAGGTAATCCTGAATAACCATCATTGGAACACCAAGCATACCAGACTTAATAGTTTTTAGCTTAATAACCAACATTCCACCAGAATCGATCTGCGGCCTAAGTGCAATACTAACTACCGCATTGTAACTATCATATTTCATAGTAACAAATAATATGATCATGCCGTCGCGTAAACTTACCTGAGGATGCCTGATGGACACATCTGTATTGGCAAATTCCTTTTCAAGCAGTCTGGTAAGATCCTGATGCAATAATAGCTTGTTTAGCAAATCCGCCGATATAGACTCAGAAAACGATTCCATTGCGTATACATTATTATGTATATCAGCAATTAACGAAATAGCCTGATCGACTGCCTGCTCCTGTTGCGCAAAGGTTATTGGCTCCGGAGAATACTCTGAAGGTTTGTAAACAGCCATTAGATAAAGAACTACAACCAGCCCAACACAAGCAAAGACTGCTCCAATGAGTCCTATAAAAACACTGATAACAACTTTTCTTTTTTTGCTTTTTCTACGAACGAGCATATAAAAACAACCTGAATATAGGGTAATAAATAATCACAAAGTGTAATAATATCGTCATTTATAAGGTAATTGGCAAGTAAAAAATACAATAACTGCCACCTTATACTAAGTAATGTTCAGATAACACCTGAAGCATTGAACATAAAAGCCTTTCGTTAAAATCGTTATTACCGGAAAAAGATAAATGAAATATATGTCAAATGCCACTTAATAGAGCTAATCCATACCCAAAAAGAAGACGATACAAAATACGTTAATCTTTTGGTAGATATTGCGCAAACAACCAGGAGCAGGCTCAATTTAACATGAGCATTGTGTTGTATTGCAAAAAAAACCAAAAAATGATAATTCTATAGAGAAGAATGGAAGAAAGAGAAAATAATGATGGAAGACGTAACATCAGGTGAAATGCTGGCAACTGCGATCAATCCGCAAAGCAGAATAGTTCTGGATATGGAAGCAATTTCATTGCTTACCAAGCATAACTGGCTATTCAGCAGATTCGATATTGATGAAAGAGTATATATCTTTCACTGGCCAGAGACCGGGGAAAAATGCATGCTTTATGTCGTTGGTAACGATGACATGTTCATTTCCGCAGATGAGATGGTTAAGAAAATGCCAAATCTTAAGGAAAGCATCAACAATATCGCTTTTACACCGATAAGCTCAGAAAATATCAAGGGTGCAGACGAGCTTAATAAATGTGATCTGGTAATATCCCACCCTGATGATATTGAACATGACTTTTTCTTTATAATCTTTTCAACCATAGATTATCTCAATGGCGGCGGTGGCTTTAGCTATAATCAGCAAGACAATGTTTCTGATGCTATCTACGATCTGAAGAGATTTTCAATTGAGAAGACCAAAGCATCTGATGACGAAGTTGCAAGATTCCACACATACTGGCAAAAGATCACACCATATATAGAAATATTTATGACCAGATCAAATAATCTTTCTATACAAGATCAGATAGTAAGCCAACTCAGCGATAAATCAGATACATCAATATATGAGATGCAGGAAACACTTTTCAATCTGCTTTTAGTAATGTCAAATAAGGTAGGTATAAAGATCAATCCTCTATCAGTTACACCAGGTGACTCTCTGGAGCTGTGCTATAAAATCCTTGATTCATTTAAAAAGATGAGATTCTTCAGGTCCGTATCTGAAACCCCCAAGGAACCTCAAAAAGTTTCAGTCCCAAACAGCTATTACCAGAAACTCAAAGACCCGGAAAATTATCCGGTTCCCAATAAAAAGGCGATGGAAGTCTATTTTATCGCATGTCGAGAAAACACAGACTACGGCGAACTGGTTGAATCAATAAAAGAAGATCCGGCTTTAACTGCAAAGATACTAAAATATCTTAACACCCCTACCTTCAGGACATTAAATACTATTTCCAGTATCAGTATCGAAGCGTTAAGTATGTTCGGCTTGCCAAGGATCAAAGAAATAGCACTTAATGTTGCAATTGATTTCAGAGATTTCGAGATAAAGTGTGAAGCGTTTAACTATAAAACATTTTATCAGGACTCACTCGCCTGCGCCATAGCAGCAAGAAATATAACTAACTATGTAAATAAAACATCTCCTGAAAAGAGCCTGTTTACTCCTGATCAGGCCTATACAGTCGGACTTTTAAGCCAGGTAGGTAAACTGGCCTTTGCCGCTGTCTGTCCACAGCCCTACAATCGAATGCTATTGGAAGACACTGAAGGTGGCGGTCAGGAACTATGTGAAATGGAGAAAAAAGAGTTCGGTATAGACCACTGTGAAATAGCGTCTGATATGCTCTCAGAGTGGCATTTTTCAGATTCATTCTGTAAAGCTGTGAGATTCCAATATAAATATCCTGAAAACCAGGACATCTTTAAAGATGATGTTATTGCAAGTGCACTGGCAAGCAAGCTAAAGGCCGCAGGTTTTATGCTAAGATGGAGCCGGACAATAAGTACGACCATAAATTCTTCAGGTGCAATGAATAAAAAGAATGTGATAACGACTTTAGATAAAGGTGCAAGTGAATTTGGCATCTGCCCGGGTAACTACCATAAGCAGGCCGTCACGACTCAAAAGGAATGGCATACCATGAAATCGATCATGGATGTATAATAAAACAAAAAAAGAACCTGACTTAACTTGAAAATGGTTCTGTTTTTTGATCTAAAAAGATGATTTTCAGAAGTTAATTTTAATATTGGACTAAAAAAACTTAAAAAAAATATTGCAATAAACTCTCTTGTATAATGATTTACAGAAATGCAAGGGAGTTTTTTTACAATTCCTTCACAAATATATAACATTATAAATAAACAACTTACGTCACAGTCCCAGTATTTTTGGCTTTTTTTTCATATTTTTTTGTTATTTCCCAATTATTTGTATCCGATTTAGTTAAAAATATGCTAAAATAATTGGTCTCTTCTTTTTGACACCCCCCACTTTATGATATATACTTAAATGTTTGTTAGCTCCACAGCGGAGTAATAATAAGCACACGAGCCGGAAGAAAACTCCTGGAGGGCAATTGCCAACCTACTTTGAGGACAGACATATAGGTGAGATCTTACAAGCAACTGATATAGTTGCACTTGTAAGTACGTATATGGCTCTCAAGCCTCAGGGAAAAGATTTTGTAGGGCTGTGCCCCTTCCACAATGACAGGCGTCCGAGTATGTTTGTCAGCCCGGGAAAGCAAATATTTAAGTGTTTTTCCTGCGGTGCCGGCGGCGATGTAATCAAGTTCATTATGCTTAAGGAAAGAATGACCTTTCCGGAGGCAGTGAAGTATCTGGCTGAACAGGCAAATATAGTATTGCCAGAGCGGGATACAAATCGCAGCAGTAGCCCGGGCCGTGAATACGACAGAAATAGCTTGGAGCTGGTAAACCGTTGGGCTGCCAAGTTTTACAGATCAGAATACGACAAAGTAGACGAAGGCCGGATAGCGCGAGATTATGTAGAAAACCGTGGAATATCCGAGTCAACAAGCCGGAAGTTTGGTTTAGGCTGGGCCCCTAAAGGATGGGACCTGCTAATAAAAGCAGCCAAGGCTGATAATATAGACCTGAAAGCGTTAAGCAAGCTCGGTCTGGTAATAGAAAAAGATAGCGGCGGCTATTACGACCGTTTCCGAGAAAGACTGATGTTCCCGGTTTTAGACGGGCTCAAACGAGTAATAGCATTTGGCGGCCGAACACTTGCCAACGATCCGGCCAAATATATGAATAGTCCGGAAAGTGATCTATTCGATAAGAGCAGAAACCTTTTCGGTCTTCATGCCGCAAAAGATGCGATAGTAACAGAAAAAACGGCCATAGTAGTCGAAGGTTATACTGATTGCATAATGGCGCATCAGGAAGGTGTTTGTAATGTTGTTGCTACCCTTGGGACAGCAATGACAAAAGAACATGCCAGAATGCTAAGCCGCTATGCTCAGAAGATAATACTTATGTTCGATTCTGACCAGGCTGGTATGAAAGCATCAGATAGAGCAATAGAACTTTTTTTTGGTCAAAACGTAGAAGTAGAGCTGGTTTCATTACCAGACGGTCAGGACCCTTGTGACTTCCTGCTGGCTAATGGCGGGCAGGCGTTTACCGCAGAGCTGGGTAAATCAGTAAATGCGATGGATTACAAGTGGGCCGCACTACTGAGAAATTACGAAAAGACTGATGGCATTAACGGCCGCGGCAAGGCAATTGAAGAATTTTTGAAATTGACCAGCCAGATGAGCCGTCATGGTAATATAGACCCGATACGAGAAGGGTTGATAGTTAATAAAGTCGCTGGATTACTTAATCAGCAACCAAATATTATACACAGGCAGCTGGCATCAATGCGAAATAGTCAGCCAGCCAGTCAACAATTGAATAGCGAGCTAAAACACAGCAAACTGTCTTTCGGGACGCTGGACGCTGTCAACAGAAGTTACCTGAATATACTGGAGGTTCTGCTAAATGAACCTGGATTTTATGGAATGGTAAAAGAACAGACGTCTGACCTTTCAGGATTAAGCCACCCGGTACTGAGACAGGTTTACGAACGAATCAAACAATGCTGTGAACAAATGGAGAGCCCTTCACTGGGGGCCATCCTGGGCGGTTGTGAAAGCATAGAACTATGCAATATAATAACCGACCTAAGCCATACCGGTGAGATGCGAGGCAATTATGAAAAAACGCTTGAAGGAGCGTTCAGTTCACTTGCCATGCGAAATGAAAAGGTAGAAAGAGAAAAGTTGAAAGAGATGATAACTGATTCAGCCAATAGCTTTGACAGAGACACTTTGGATGTCATGCTGGCAGATTTACAGGCCAGGTTAATAAAACACAAGACAGAGTAAGATTGAGCAGTTACCAGAAACGTAATAATACAACAAAATATAACTGGTTTGAAATATATAACGGAGAGCTGAATTGCCTAATAACCCAAAATTAACCGAACAGCTAATACTAGAAAGCTTCCAGTCCCTGATCAAAAAGAGCAAGGAACGCGGCTATCTTACATATGAGCAGTTAAATGAAGAGCTTCCTGACGAAGCGGTCAATCCTGACCAGCTAGACGGTTTCTTAATGACCCTGGACTCGCTGGGTATTGAGCTTATCGACAAGTCAGAGCTTGCCAAAAGATCAGCTAATAACGAAACTAATGCAAACGCTAAAGATACATCGGAAGAAGCTCTGTTTGAAGCTCTGGAAGATGATGAAGATCACGACAGCAACTTTGAAGAAGTTGAAGAAGATGATGAAGAAAATATCTTCTTTGAAGATCAGCGTATTGATGACCCTGTCCGTATGTACCTTACCCAGATGGGTGAAATTCCTCTACTTACCCGTGAGCAGGAAATTGAGCTGGCCAAAACTATCGAAATGTCAAGAATGGTATTTCGTCGCAGAATCCTCGAAAATGATTATTGTATAAGCGAAAGCATCAATATCATTGAACAGGTAGCAACTGGCGAGCTCCCATTTGACCGTACAATGCGTCTGTCGTCAAGCAATAATACCGTACGTAACAGCATAATCAACCGTATGCCTGGTAATATTGATACACTGAAAAAAATACTCGACGAAAATAGCCGCTGTCGTGACCAGATAGCTACTATGGACGATGAGCAGAAGATCAAAGAAATTAAGATCCAGATGAACCTTCGTCGCCAAAGAGCGTCGAAGCTTCTCGAAGAGATCGCACTTCGTACAAGTCGTGTAACACCATTTATTCAGAAACTGGAACATATTCTTAAGAAGATGGATAGCCTGCAGGCTATGCTGGCCGATCCTTCTAAGCATGGTTTAGCGTCAGATGACATTGAAGTCATTCAGGAAGAACTGGAAGGCCTTCGTGACATGATCATGGAAGACCAGACTGAACTTCGTGCCCGTGTTAAAAGAATTAAACGTGCATATAAAAGATACGAAACTGCAAAACGCAGACTTTCAGGTGCTAACCTGAGACTGGTAGTTTCTATTGCCAAGAAATACCGTAACCGCGGCCTGAGCTTCCTTGATATTATTCAGGAAGGTAATACCGGCCTTATGCGTGCTGTTGATAAATATGAGTTCCGTCGTGGTTATAAGTTCAGTACTTACGCTACTTGGTGGATTCGTCAGGCTATTACTCGTGCTATTGCAGACCATGCCCGCACAATCCGTATTCCTGTCCATATGATCGAAGCTATGAGCAAGCTGCGTAATATCAGCAAGAAACTACAGCAGGAACTTGGTATTGAGCCAACGATCGAAGAGATCGCAGAAAAGGCCGATATGCCGGTATCTGAAGTTAGAAGGATCATGAAGATATCACGTCATCCGATCAGTCTTGACCGCCCTGTCGGCGAAAGCGAAGACAGCTACTTTGGTGACTTTATCGAAGATAGCGGAACAGAGAGTCCGGTACACGCAGCTACCCAGGAAATGCTCAAGGACAGGATCGAATCAGTACTAAATACACTGACCTACCGTGAACGTGAGATCATTAAACTACGCTATGGTATCGGCGACGGCTACACTTACACCCTGGAAGAAGTTGGCCGTATCTTCAAAGTTACCCGCGAACGTGTTCGTCAGGTAGAAGCTAAAGCTGTACGCAAACTTCAGCATCCGGTAAGATCACGCAAGCTCGAAGGCTTTATGGATAAGATCGACCGCAATGCTATGCAGTATGATGAAGAACTTGAATAAACATTATTCAGAATATTGAAACTTAAAAGGCTGATGAATACTCAAATCATCAGCCTTTTTTTTATTTCACGATCAGCGGGTATAAATTCGGCAGGAGCATTCATTCTCATAATTAGTAACATTCACAGGATCTCCCACCCCCAATTGCTTTTCATATCTGCTAATATCAGCTTCGGTATACATTAGGAAACCTTCTGTATTATCATTGAAAATAACTATTGTATCGTATTTTGAATAATCAAAGGTATCAGAAACCCCATCCTGAGCTTTAGCTACATAGATACTTATATCATCATTAAAATCTTTAAAAGTATGAACAAAAGGGAAAATGAACCGTCTGGCACGATTATTTGTAATCATTAAGACCGACTTATTAGCACAATATTCTTTAAATGCAAAATATGGCTGCTTCATATAATTACCATCAAAACGATGCTTGCTAACAAACTCTCCGGCAAGATTAGTCAATAAAAGGATAAAAATCATAATAAACACTATTCTTTTCAAGAGCACAGGCTTAATGTTTATTAAGGCAATTGAACAGAATAAATTAACAATTATAAATGTAAAAAAGAGAAACTTATTGGATAATAGTGTATTCATTCCTTTGCTGCTTTCGATACCAAAATAGATCAAGAGGTATGCAAAAGAGGATACTATAAATAAAAGCATTCTCTTATTCTTAGCAGCAATCATGATACCATAAATGCTAATAGCAATATAAAGCCATGATATAAGTTCTCTTAAAACCATAGGAATAGCCCCTGGCAACCTACTGGCACTGGTGATCCAAAATAGATGGAAAAGGGTATTAAGAAAACCAATAAAACCACCTTCGGAGTGGAAATAATATACTCCCCGGCCAACTACACCTAGCTGATATTGCAAAATAGGGAGCCACGGCAAAAACAGTAATACCGCCCCAAAATACATTACAAAACATAGGAATAACTTTTTCAAATAATCAGACTTGCTCGTAAAAACAGTAAGCATCAAAAATGTAAACTGAAAAGCTATCACAAATAAATAATGATATAAAGTATACATTCCTATTGCAGTCAATAGAATATAGAAATAAAAAGAAAGCTTCTTGAAAGAGAAATCCTCAGCAACCTTAAGCATCTGATAAGTTGACACCAAAGATATAGTAAAAAGCATTGGGTATGGCCTAACCATAATAGAATACTTGGTAGTATATGATGAAAAGGCAAAAATTGCAGCCAACAAAAATCCGACAGGCTGACTGTAAAGTTTTTTCCCCAATAAATATCCAAATACAATAGAAACCATCGAGAAGATAATTGAAATTATCCTCAAACTCATAAGGTCATTGTTAAAGAAGTATATAAAATACCTGATTATATAGTAATATAGAGGAGGATGCATCCCCCCTGAAAGCTTTAGGGAATCATGCACATCACTTAAACCATAGTTGCTGTCATACTCCAACATCGACTCATAAACAGAAATGGGAATAGGATGGTAGCCATCATAAGTAGAATACTCTACCCCCCAACCAGTGATCTGTAGCATACCGACACCAACTTCATCACCTGACAGCGGGAAATCAAGACTATATATAACCCTGGCCGTAAAGGCGAATAACATCAAAAAACATAAAATAACTACGGTTCTGTTTTTAGATACAAGCCAGCCGTTTGCAACTTCCATATACACCCCTGATTACTTTTTTTTCTGCCACATTTCAACATTATTGGCTAATACTTTAATATCCCTTCGCGACATAATATGGTCCATGATCTGCGGATGAATATTTAGATTTATCATAGCCTTTTGCACCCGCTGCCAGAGCTGTTCAGTCTTTTTAGGACTTTCACACAAATATAGTTCCGTAATGAGCTCTTGGATACGTTGCAACGAAATAGCATCAATATTCTGGTAATAATTATTGATAACCTTTTGCTGATAATTCGAGTAGTCTTTTGCCATATCTGAAAATTACCTGTTTATCCCGATCTTCTTCCAGGAAAAATACTTCCCTGGACATAATGTTCCCTTATCTGCGTCTTTATGACCTATTATTTTATTCCCAGGAATATTATACCTATCGGTCAAAAAGTCAATCAGTGTTTTTAACGATCTGTACTGAGATTCAGTTGGATAGCCATTCTCAAAATTTCCAACCAGACAGATACCAATATAGTGCTCATTCCAATGATTATCATCGTTAACATCGACACGGCAATGTGCTCCATGCTTTTGTTTAAGCCACCTGGAACCTACTTCAACCTGGCCGTCACCTTTTGCAAGGGTACTCACACCATTATCGATTACAAAGTGATAGCCAAGTTCGTCCCAGCCCTTCTGTCTGTGCCATTTATCAAAAGTAGCAGCATCACCATAATCGGATGCTGAATGATGAACAATAATACCTTCCCAATGCCTCGAACCTTCCAACTGAGCTGGCGGCAGCCATTGAGGATATTTACAGTTTTGACGCAGAACTTTATTTTCAACTGGACGATATATCTGACCATTACCATTAACATCAAAAACCTTTTCGAATGTTGGTTTCTGAGACGTAGAACTGCCACCGCTATCATAACAGCCGGAAAGTAATAAACCGGCAAACATCATAACAATGGTAAACAAATGCACCATAGATAACTTTTTAATAATCACTGCCACATACTCCCTTATTACAGCAAAAAAATCCGTTTATTAAAATTCATTGCAGGCATTTTCCAGACTGTCGAATACCTCGAAAAAGGTATCAAGCTGAGTCGTCTGGAGCAATCTCTCGATAACCACAGGAACACTGGTAAGAACAAACCTGGTTTCACTTTTGGTGCATTCTCTATGTGCACGAATCAGACTGCTGATAGCAATACTGCAAATAAAGTCAAGCTGAGTAAGATCAACTACAATATTATTACCATGATCACGTATAATATCGTTGAAGGTTTGGTCAAGCTCATCAACGATAAGCATATCGGCCATACCAACCAAAGAGACAACAGAAACATTGTCATTATTTACTACATTTATACTGAAATTATCCATATACTAGCTGCTCCTCTTCTTAATCATGTGAACGATGTTACCCCTGCCCAAATAATCAAGGGTATCCATATAGGCCCGCATAAGTAACAATCCACGGCCGCCTGGTCGAGAAATGTTTTCTTCACATCGCGGGTCTGGAACATCTTCAGGCTTGAACCCCTTACCCTGATCTTCTACAAAGACCTCTAGACGGGATTCACAAACACAATACCTGACCTTCACTGATTTTGTATCGTCACCACAGTTGCCATGCCTGACTGCATTTGTAAGAGCTTCTTCCAAGCACAGCTTAATAGCAAACATATCGGCGGAATTATACCCTATATCGGAAGCACCAGTGAGAATCTGCTCTTCAATATCTCTCACTTTCTCTAAAGTGCTTAATACGGTAATTTCTGTATATTTTTTCTCAGTCATAATAAACGTTATTTACATATCCCAGTTAACTTCCGGAAACAAGTAATTAAAATTCACACACGCCAAAGCGTACAAATATAGATAATTATAAACTCTCGCTCCTGCCACAGAAGGTAGGGCCAGATCATCTTTCAAAGCTTTTTATCGCCTGATCCTGTTTTTCGAAAATCATAAACAGCTTATTCAGCTTGGTAATTACGAAAATTTCATATAAAGAAGGAACAATACTGCACATTCTTAATTTGCCATTATTTTCCTCAATATGTTTATGTATCCTGATAAGCATACCCAAGGCGCTAGAACTGAAATGCTTAACATTCTTAAAACTTATCAGAAGATTCAAGCCTGGATTATCATCGATAAGATTCAGGACAGAATCTGTAAGTGATGAAATAACAGCCTCTTCCAGAATTTCTTCTTCCAGGAATTCCACCTGAACTATGCCGTCATGATGAGTAACTTCTATTTTAGGCTCACCAGCTTCCATGTATTGTGCCTCTCTTTCCATGCTAGTTTTAGAACTAACAAATGAAATAATAACTAATTATGAAATATATTTATAAGATTTTAGTTTGCTTTGACACTTAAAACAAGCAAAATCACAGAATTGACAATAACTTCAATAATTCACCATAAATAACTACTGTTAGACAACTTACAAAAATAGAAATCTTTATAAAACAAACAATAACGACCATAGTATTAAGAAACAATTGGTAATAGAGGTAAAGATAGCTAAAATATCAGCCATGTATAAGATATTATTAGCATTACGATACCTGATAAGGAGACCAATGGCACTGTTTGCAGTCGGGTCAGTATCGCTATGTATAGTCTTAATGGTAATAATCACTAGCCTGTTTCACGGCTTTCTTGACCTGTATAATGGCTACTGGCAATATGAATTCGGACAGGTTAAATTAGTGCCCGCTGGAGAGATATCAGACTTCAGTCAGGCCGCTGACTATCTCGAAAGCCAACCAGAAATAGACTATGTTCGAATCTCGACCACATCACAAGGCCTCCTGTTTTTGTCTAACGGCAACGTCAAACTTATAACCATAAAAGGCATCGACCTGACAAGAGAAAAGAGGGCCGATCAGTTCAGTGGTGGATTATTTAATATTAATGGGGCAAGCGATAGATTTGAGCTATCCGAGGAAACAGAAGCTAAAGCTGAAACATGGTTAGCCGCTAAGCTTCGTCAAGAGCTAACCGAGGAAGATAAGCCGGCAGCTATCCCCTGCATAATGTCCGTTGGCCTGCTAGGCGAAGTTGATCCTCAAACAGACAAATATGACAAAACTGCTATATCTGATGAGATTTCTCAATGGAAAAGGCCTGCATTTATATTTACTGCTCAAAGCGGCAATGAAAGTGACGCCACCCTTGCCAAAAGAAAAAATATCAGATGCTGGCCTATTGATGTAATAGAGACTGGTTCAAATCATCTGGACGAGATGGTGTTATACATGCCCTTTGAAAGTGTGATCAAAGAGTTTGGCACTGATGGCCGTATGCTGATCGTTGGCAAAAAAGGCGTAAGCGACTCTGACCTTGCTCAGGCTGTAAAAAAACACTGGACTACATACGCTCTCGATGTACTTGGGCAGGATATCAATACTATCAGCCAGGGAGGCCTGTCGATCTCAAGCGAGCAGCCCTGGGTTAAAATGTTTAATCGCGAGATACAGAAACAGCTCGCAACCATGCAGGTGATCCTGGGATTTGTCTGTATGATAGCAGCGGTACTGATATTTGTAATTATTATGATGTTGGTAATACAGAAAAGGCGTGATATTGGCATTATCCGTGCTGTTGGCACGCCGTGGAGCTCTGTATTGAGCCTGTTCATTAACTACGGAATCATGATCGGCCTAAGTGGTACAGTCCTCGGGCTGATAATCGGGATATGGGCAGTAAACAATATAGAACTTCTGGAAGGTGGCTTATCCGCCCTTCTGGGCTTTAAGATCTGGAAATCAGGCAGCTATGGCTTTAGCCAGATACCAAACTGGGTCCACTATGGAAGTCTATGGTGGATTATCATATCTGGCATATGTACAGCTGGCCTGGGGGCGGCAATACCAGCATTCAAAGCGGCACGGATACAACCCGCAGAATCACTTCGTTTTGAGTGACCAAGACTATGCTACGTATCCAATATGAATAGAATTTAGCTAAACACCAAGGGAAAAGAATGAATAATTTTGTATACAACAATCCAACTAAGATCGTATTTGGCAAAGGTGTAATCGATACATTAGGTTCAGAACTTCAAAATATTGGTGCTAAAAAGGTATTACTGGTCTACGGTCAGAACAGTATAAAAAACAATGGTGTTTACGATAAGATAATACACCAGCTCAGTACCTCAAAAGTTGAGTTTGTAGAATATAGCGGTGTTCGAGGTAATCCGCTACTGTCGCATACCAGAGTAGGCATAGAACTCGCTCGCAGCAGCGGTGTGGATACAATTTGTGCTGTCGGCGGCGGTAGTGTAATTGATGAGGCTAAGGCTATTTCTATCGGTGTCTGCACTGAAGATGACATATGGGAATACTATGCTAAACGTAAAACTGTTAGCAAGACAATGAGATTAGTCACTGTACTAACCCTACCAGCTACGGGAAGTGAAGCAAATGGCATATCAGTATTGACAAATGAGGAAACCAATGAAAAAACAGCATTGGTATGTCCCGGTGTGCTAAATCCGGCGATATCATTCCTTGACCCTGATACAACATTCTCACTATCCGCCTCACAAACTGCATATGCCTGTGCTGACATCATTTCTCATATGACCGAAGGGTATTTTACTACCACCGATCAGGAAGCAATCGTACAGGATAAAATACTGGAAGCTGTAATACTGTCTGTTATGGAAGCAATGGCAAATATCCAGAAATCTGCTACTGACTATAATGCCCGGGCTGCATTCATGTGGAGCGCCTCGCTTGCCTGGAGCGGCATACTTCACGCAGGTCTGGGCGGTTGCGGTATGCCTTGCCATGCTCTGGAGATGCCTATGAGTGCAGTATACGACATGGCCCATGGTGCTGGCTTATCTGTAATAATTCCATCATGGATCGAAAAAGCAGGTAACAGACATATCTCAAGATTATCAATGTTCTCAGAAAGAATACTTGGGCTAAAAAGTAGTAATTCAGCTGAAATAGCTCAGAAACTCAGAGATTATTATAAAGAAATTGGAGCTCCGACAAGCTTCTCTGAAGCAGGAGTAATGAATCCTGATATAGATTTGATGGCAGAACTGGCATACGAATCTTTCAAGCAAAGAGGCGTAAGCGGATACGATATAGATCTGATAAAAGCTATATACCAGATGAGTTTGTAGATAGAGGAATAGGTATCAAAGGACACTTATGCTTTTTGCATTTTGATTTCTTCGATAACCTCTTCAACCTTGCTCTTGGTGATAGGCTTGACAATATATGCTTCGCAGCCATTTTTGAAGGATGACATAATAGTATCTTTAATAGACAAAGCACTGATCATAATCACAGCAGCTTCTTTGCCATGGTCGTGTTTGTATACTTTATTATTCTTTTCCCACTGGCGAATCTTCTTAACAATTTCATCGCCTTTCACATTAGGCATATCAATATCCATAGTGATAACATCATAAGGAATATTTTCCTGATGAGCTGAAAGAAACAGCTGATAAGCAATTTCGCCGTTAGGAGCACAATCGCAATCCCCATACTGACCAAAAATAGCTTTAATCTGTGACCTGCTGGTATAATTGTCATCAACTATCAATATTCTTAACATTTCTATACACCCTCAATTGAATATATAATTCTTATCACTACCAATCATATTATCGTTCAGAAAATACAGCATAATTAATAAAAAACTCTATAATTAACTCCATTACCAGCTGGACAATTTTAGGCTTTAACTCCCCATCTGAAAACTTAATTTGAAATAGTAACACTTAAATATCAGCTTGAGATTTTAGCCCTTCAAACTCTGACCGTAAATTATTCAATATACTTAGCATTCCATCATCAACACTATTTTTTGCCATATCTTCCAATTTGCCAGCATGTTGCGAAATTCCATCAGCGGCAATACAAGCAGCACCGCCCTTAATTTTATGAGCTTGAGTACAGATAAAGTCAAAGTCTTTTGTATTTACAGCCGATTCAATCTGCGTTATAAGACTATCAACATCAGTTATATAATTTTTAATGGACATATTTAGCAGCATCTCATTATCACCAAATAATTCCAACGCAAGTTTTTTATCCCATGGTGTGCCCTGTTCCTGTTGCATCGAATTATCGGAACCTGACTCGATACTTTTTCCACTATCTTCATTTACCCCAGTGTTAACTGCTGAACCCAAACTATCATCGAGCCATTTTTCTATTACCGCTGCAAGTTTAGCGATTTTTAGAGGCTTACAGACAATATCGCTCATTCCAGCACTATAACACTCATTTTTTATCTCCTGCTCAACGCTGGCAGTCATTGCAATAACTGGCACCTCATTTTTCGGAGATTTCATTGACCTGATTAGTCTGGTCGCTGTTATTCCATCCATAACTGGCATTTGCAGGTCCATAAGTATAATATCATATTCACGTTCTTTGGCCATATCAACCGCCTGACGGCCATGCTCGGCAAGATCACAGACTATATTGAGCTTACCTAACTGGCTAATAATAAGATTCTGATTAGTTAGATAATCTTCTACTAATAAAACCTTAGCTCCATCAAAGTTACAACTAACCATCATATCTCGCGCAACTGATGTTTCTTTTTTGATTGCATCGATCTGTTCTTGGCTGCATAGCTTCATAGGCAGCTCAAACCAGAATGTTGACCCAACTCCCTCAGTACTCTCAAGGCCCATTTGGCCACCCATAAGTCCGACAATATTCTTGGAAATTGTTGTCCCCAGACCAGTTCCACCATAATTCCTGGAAATACTGCTGTCAGCCTGAATATAGCTGTCAAAAATCGAATCCTGCTTTTCCTTTGAAATACCTATACCAGTATCAGTAACACTAAACTTGAGCTTTGTATAATGTTCATCCAAAGCCTCTGCATTCACTGCAAGTACTACTTTTCCGGAATTTGTAAATTTAATTGCGTTTGATAGCAAGTTTAAGATTACCTGCCTGAGCCTGAGCTGATCGGTAATTACATAAGCAGGCATATCTTCATGTTGAACTGAAAATGCCAGATCCTTACTAGCCGCTTTTGGCTGCATTAGCTGTTTAACTGACTTGAGGGTTTGTTTAAGGTCACATGGCTGCAGCTCAATATCAAGCCTGCCAGATTGTATCTTGGCATTATCAAGAACATCATTAAGCAGACAAAGCAAATGCTCTGATTCGTTAAGTATTGTCCGTAGTTTTTCATTATACTGAGGGTTATCATTTTCGATCATAAGCGACTCTGTATAGCCCATGATCGCATTTAGCGGAGTTCGCACCTCATGTGAGACGCAAGCCAGCAGATCATCTTTGGCTTTATTGGCATCTTCCGCTTTTTTCTTGGCAACTTTAAGCTGCTTTTCTATCTGCTCATAATACATAACTTCGCCGGCAAGCTCGTTACGAGTCATTGTCGTAAGCTGAAGCTTAGAGGCCATTTCGTTGATAGTTTTACTAAGTATACCGATCTCGTCAGTTGAACTTACCGCAAGAGAAATATTGTAATCTCCATCTGCAATTTGTTCAGCAGCAGATGTAACAGCCTGAATAGGCTTGGTAACCCTTCTTGCAAAAACAACAGATATAGTAACTATAAATATAAGAACAAGTGAAAATATCCCCATAACACTTTTAAGTATCGCTCCATGCAAGATACCAGCTTCGGCTGTCTCTCTGAAAAAAACAATATTCCAGCCAAAATCAGCTTCTGGAAATCTACTGCTTACGTGCTTTACATAGAAATTCTTTTGCACTCCACCAGAACTATAGCCTGCCCGACCATAGTGCTTTCTAGCTAAAAGGTCATTGACCGCATTATCCGGGAATTTTTCAAGCAGATATTCACCTCGAGGATGCCGGATAATTCTACCTTCCTTATTAGTCAATACGAAATAGGCTTCATCGTTTTCATCTACTTTCAACATATCATCCCATAATGAACCAAGATTGATATTAGCGGATAATACCATTTTTACATGATTGCCATCATTTACTGGAACATTAAGCGATATTAGACATTCGGGAATAACCACCCTCATATAAGCCGGAGAAAAAGTAATCTCCCCCTTGGCAGCGTTTAAATACCAGCTTTTACTTGTCCAACTGCCACTATAATCAAAGTAAACAGAAGTAAGCACCTGCCCTTCAGTGTCAAGCGCAGTAATATCATCTATATATGGATTACTATCAACAACCCGCCTAATCTCATCAAGCAGATCGTCATCATTTAAATTTTCGTGGGCTAATGCATAACTCTTGGCCAACAGCTTCATTTGTACCAGAGAAGTTGAAAGTGCATTATCAATTTTATTATCTGCAATATCGACCAGCTTCTGATCGTATTTACTTTCGTGAGTTTCTAAGACAGACATCTCCTGCATAGAAAATAGAATTGCAGATAAGCCGAAAGGTAAAATAGCAGCAATTACAAATACCAGTGCTAGTTTATAAATAAGACTATTATAAAAGAATCGCATTATTACTCCGGAAGCCTTATTCCATAGTTAGCATTTGCCAGGTTCTGTTAAACAGCTTCTGTACATCAATGCAGGATTGGTCATAACTAAAGCTTTCGCCCTTGTCCAAAACCTCGTCAGAAGGATACACCCTCTCATCTGTTATAATATCGTGCAATGTATATTCTGCGGCCGCTTTATTAGCATTAGCCAGATAATAAGTATTAGCTATTTCTGCACTAACTTTTGCATCCAGTATATAGTTAATAAATAGCTCGGCCGTATGCTTATGTGGAGAATCGACTGGTATACAAAGGTTATCAACCCAGATAGAATAACCCTGCTCAGGCAGTAAAAAATCAATTTCATCCATACTATAAGTTTCACCGGTAATAATACCACTATATGTAAGAGCTGCCCACAGTTCTCCTGATAATATCTGTTCCGTTATTTCCAATTCACCCAGATATTGTACTCCTAGCTCCTTTTGCTGAATTAGGATAGCAGAAGCTTTTTCCAGAGTTGAGAAATCATCTGTATTGAGACTTGAGCCAAGACATTTCAACGGTACAGCAAAACATTCCCACTGGTCATTTATCATAGCAATATGTCCGGCATAATCCGGATTAAACAGAACATTCCAATCAGGATTATCCTCTTTAACATATTTTTTATTGATAACCAGCCCCGTAGTCCCCCACATGTATGGGATACTATATTTATTACCCCGATCATAGGCAGGGTCAATAAACTTTGGATTTATATTTTTTAGGTCAGGGAGATTATCAAGATCGATCTCTGCCAGAAGCTTCATTGCCGACATTTTCGCAATGTACATACCGCTTGCAACACAGATATCATACTTACCGCTATAGGACATTATCGTTGAGAGAAGAACATCTTCATCGTCAAAATACTCAATATTTACATGAACGCCATATTGCTTTTCAAAACCGGTAATAGCAGAATCACTAAGATACTCTTCCCAGAATAAGATATTAAGTCTATCGGATACCTTTTTCACTGCTTCAGTTTTAACAGTAGCAATACTATCTGCTGAAATGCTTTTAGGGCCACCGAGCTTTATGTAAAAATAATAAATACCAACCAATAGTATACCTGTGGATACTATCAAAATT
Source organism: Sedimentisphaerales bacterium (assembly GCA_963667715.1). Taxonomy (GTDB): domain Bacteria; phylum Planctomycetota; class Phycisphaerae; order Sedimentisphaerales; family SM23-30; genus JAFGDI01. Next base: position 2,702,224 of record OY763926.1, read on the forward strand.
GATTCTTTTATTATTTTACCTGATTGTAACATTTGATTCCTAAAACACTTTTTAACAAATAATGTAAAACTGCCACGGTTTTTGCATATTTCGTCATAGTATCTAAGCAACTTAACTATCTACTACAAAGGTTGTTATGGCAAAAACAGACCATCCACGCATTGTAGCATAACTACCGTATCTCATGGAAGTTACATCACGAACACTTTTAATAAAAAAACAAAAACAATTTATACTTAATAAATGGATAATGATTATGGGACGAGATAATGATAAAAAAAAAGATGAAGATAACAATAATGGAAGTTTACAGTATAAGCATTTATTTACTATTCTGATCGCCTTTAAGCGGGACAGGATCATAGCCGCCGCGGGTAAATGGATGGCAACGCAGTATCCTTTTTACACTTAGCCAGCCCCCTTTTATAGGGCCATACATTTTCAGTGCTTCGAGAGAATACTCGCTGCAAGTAGGTACATAGTTACAACTTTTTGGTAAATATGGAGAAATAGCTACCTGATAGAACCTGACCAGAAACAGCAAAATATAAAGCAATATAGCTTGTATTATTTTGAATGGCCAAAGAATTAAAATGAATCTATCTCTGCTCACCGTTATCCTTCACAACCCAGCGTTTTTCGACCTTATGCATGATCGTTCTCATTGAATTCACATATGAACCAAGCGAAGCTTTAGCTACTACACGGGGGACAATAACCCAATCAAAACCTTGGGGAAGCTCTGCCCTATTGAGTCTAAAGGCTTCTCTTATCAGCCTTTTGGCCTTATTTCTTTTAACAGCACAGCCAAACTTTCTCCCCACAGAAATACCAATCCGGCTAAAACCAAGCTCATTTGGCTTGCCGTAAATCAGCAAATACATGTCTGAACTGCTCTTTTTATTTCTAAATACCGCCGCAAAGTCGGCAGACCTCGAAAGGACAGCGGTTTTAGGAAACTTCAATTTTCCATTTTTATCCATATATATCCGTTAATAATAACAGAACTGCTCATAAAAAAACCTTTATAAATCTATCCTGTCAGTTTAAAAACTTACAACAGAAAGAATAAAGATTCTTAACCCTATATAATTAAGGCTGTTAACAGAATATTATTGTATTTTACTTCAAATTAAAAGTCAATAAATCTAAGCGACAAAAGCGGATAATTCTTGACAATGGACTGTCTCTAAATATAATCCACATAGATAATTATGAGTAAAAAGGATAAAAAACAAGAAAAAGACCAGAAATACAGCCCGACCATTCGAAACAAGAAGGCTTCGTTCAACTATAACCTGATCGAAAAGTTTGAAGCTGGCATTATTCTGACAGGCACAGAAGTGAAAAGCCTGCGCATGGGACGCGCTACTCTGGATGAGTCTTATTGCCGTCTGAAAAATGGTGAGCTGGTATTACTCGGTGTTAATATCTCTACATATGAGTTCGGGAATATACTGAACCATGAACCCTCAAGAGCACGCAAACTCCTTCTGCACAAAGCTGAGCTGAAAAAGCTGGAAGTCAAGACCAATCAAAAAGGCTTTACTATTGTACCAACCAGAGTATATTTTAATGCCCGTGGCTTCGCAAAAGTAGAAATAGCACTCGCACAGGGTAAATCGGTAGCAGACAAACGCACTACCCTAAAAGATAAACAAGTAAAAATGGACATTAAAAGAGCTATGAGCAAATGGCGATAGCTCAATCATTTTGATATGACAAGGAAGTAGCTATGAAAAGATCTATCCTGGCTGTAATTTTACTATTAGGCGGCTCTGCTTTTGGCGTTAATACCTTTTTCGCCGAACATAATACAGAGCAGCAATTCAAAGACGGTACAGCAGAAAACATCCTCATACATAGCAATGGCAGCCTGTCACTATCATATCAATCAGAAGTTATTTACAGCGGCTCTGACCAGGACTGGGTTATCAATGATCTGGCATCAGATTCAGCCGGAGTTATCTACGCAGCAACCAGCGGCGACGGCGAACTTTATCGAATTGGGCCAAATAACAAGGTCGAATCTATCTGGAAAGACAAAGATCATTCACGCCATATTTTTTCAGTTGCGGTAACAAATGACAGTACCCTGCTAGCTGGAACCGGCGGCGAAACTGGCGAGCTGTACTCGTACAATAGTAAGAAGTTCAAGAAAATCTGGTCAAATGATGATGTAAAATTCATCTGGGATATTCTCGTTAGTCCAACTGGAAAAGTTTATGTAGCTACCGGCCCAAATGGCCAGATATACTCAATGGACGCAAACGGGAAAAATGCGGAACTAATATACGATGCACCTGTTGCCAATATTATCAGTCTGTGCCTTGCAGATATGGGGATTCTATATGCCGGTGGCGATGAACATGGGCTGGTGTACAAAACTGACCTGGCCAGCAAAACTACTACTGTAGCTTATGACACAGGAAAGGCAGAAGTTAGCTCTCTGGCTCTGGATAAAGCTGGTAATATTTATATCGCAACTGCAGACAGCAGCTCGGCAAGGCCCGGCACAAAACTGATCCTTTCTGATAACAACAGCAGCAAAAACGCAACAGAAGACAAAGATGGTTCTGAAGATAAAATGTCTGGTGATGCCTCAGCAGAAAAGCAGCCGCCGGCCACCAGAGCTCATACCAGTCGCAGACCAAATAACAAACAGGAAACCGATGGCAATCAGGTATTCAAGCTTTCTCCTGAAGGATATGCAGAAGCAATATTTGCAGGCCCTGTCATTATTCATGATATCGCACTAAACGAAAAAGAGGATGAATTATACCTCGCTACCGGGTTTGACGGCAATCTTATCACAATTAACCTGAATACTCTGGAATCCGTAATAGTTTATGATTCTGAAAGCAGCCAGATATCAGCTCTGGAAATGGCAAACAACAAGCTATACCTAGGCTGTGCCAGCCAGGCGGCTCTGGTAAGCCTTGATCAGGAATATGTAGAAGAAGGCACATTCATTTCTTCTGTATTCGACGCCAAACAGCCGTCATTATGGGGTACAATGTACCTGCAAGGAAATGCAATCACTGGTAATGTTGACTTCTTCAGCAGAAGCGGTAATACCAGTGACCCAGACAATGGCGGTTGGTCAGAGTGGATCAAAGCCGATATTTCAGTACCGGCAGTAATGGTCAATTCTCCAATTGGAAGATTCTTGCAGTACAAGTTGGTAATAATCAGAACAAACAGCCAGGAAACACCAAAAATCAGCCAGATTAAAGCGTCTTTCAGTATTCCTAATCTGAAACCGCAGGTTAATGAACTCGCGATCGAAGGCCCTCAAGGCGGCGGTAATCCTAAACAGGAAATTCCGCTCGAAGAGATGAAGAAACTTCAAGTATCATGGCAGGCTGAAGATGCCAATAAAGACAAGCTGATCTTTGACATATATATCAAAGAAAGTAAGTCAGACTGCTGGATAAAAATAGCTGACAATCTTGATGATAATATGTATCTATGGGATACTAATCTGGTTCCGGACGGATATTATAATGTTAAGCTCGAGGCATCAGATGAGCTGAGTAATCCTGAAGCCACAAAACTCACAAATTGCAAGACAAGTGACTATGTCCTGGTTGATAATACCGCACCGGAAATCACTGAATATAATATGGCAGATACTGCCAATGGAAAGAGTATAGAATTAACAGCATGTGATAAGCTATGCGTAATCAAATCTGTCGAATACTCGCTGGATTCTGACAGAAAGCTCAGAGAAGCAGCACCAGTTGACAATATAGCTGACAGTAATATTGAGAAATTCAGTTTTAGTGTAGACCCACAAGACACCGGCCTACACTTCGTAACCGTTAAAATAACAGATATAGCTGGAAACAGAGGATTTGTTTCCTATGAATTCACAAAATAATTGATGTAAAGGATGCCTACAGTGAAAAAAGCAGCAGCTCTATTATTAGCAATTATCAGCAGCAGTGTATATGCTGACACCCTACTGTTCTCAAATGGTGACAGTCTAAAGGGAGATTTGGTAAAATTGGAAAACGGCAAAGCTGTTTTCAAGACCGAAATGGCTGGCGAAATTACCGTCGACCGGGTAAATATAAAATCTATCAAGATCACATCTGAAGCTGATTTCCAAATGGCTGACGGTACAGTAGTAAAATCTACAGGTACCATAACTGATACTGCTATCACTTTAGCTGGCGATAGCAAAAAGGATATCTCTACCCTGACAGCTATAAACCCTACCCCGCCAGAGCTGCCAAAGCTATCTGGTAATATTACAGCAGGCTTTACCAGCTCACACGGCAACACCTTCGCAGAAAGTGGCACTATCAGTATTGAATTAAACTATGATACCGAAGGTGGAACAACTGGTACTGATTTTACTTATGTCGCAACCAGAGCAGAACGCCCTGACGGATCAAAATACACCTCTGAAGAATACTTTACCGCTGGTGCCAAAAGAGAATTTAATCTTACAGAAAAGAACTACGGCTTTGTTGATGGTAGATACAAGACAGACCATATAGCCGATCTCGACCAGAGAATAATTGGAACACTCGGTCTTGGTCATCGCTTTTTCAAGACTGATACATTCAAGTTTAATGCTGACCTTGGTTTATCTGAGCTTCACGAAAAGTATACCGTTGAAGGCGTATCTGACACCAGCGATGAACTGTCAATTAGATTTGGTTACAATCTAAGCTGGGCCGTTAACTCAAAGCTAAGCTTCAAACACAACATTGAATACTACCCTAGCACACAGACTTATTCTGATTATTACCTGTCAGCTAAAGCTGAGTTCCGCTATAAATTCAATGATAAGATCTATGGAAGCTTTAAAACTCTGCTTGACTTCGATGCCTCTCCAGCAGAAACCGTCAGCACAACTGACACTAAGTACATCTTAGGACTTGGTATCGATTTCTAATACAAATCGCATATTATTATAATTCAAAAGCTATTACCTCTGAGACTATTCTCGCAAAAGGTAATAGCTTTTTTTATTACTTAGCTTGCTGATTATTTGGTATATAACTTTTGATATACTCTGGCATAGCGTTGGCCAAATGCTTTCAGTGAAGTTGTATTAAAATGAACATGATCCGGGTTAGATGTCAGGTTTTCAGAAGATACAAAGCCAATACTAGCAGAGCTGTCTGCGACGTTTTTTAATGCCTGATTTACTGATGCAATATCCTTAATAGTACCCTTAGAGTAAAACCGCCCCAATTCACCAACAATAAACGGTAGCTCAGGTGAGTTCAGATCACTTCGGAAACGTTTTACAAGGTCTAGTAGTTTAGCTTCATGCTCCTGAGCTGAGCCAGGCTTACAATCTGCTTCTCCCTGATGCCAGAGTATAGCCTTTAATGTACCACTTTTCAATGCCAGCTTAGTGCGGGCAATAGCATCATCAAAAGGATGGCTTTTAGTTGAATCGAAATATACACCACTCTTCCAGTGATCGATTGACGAACCACCACAAGCGGCAGGAATAAGCCCAACAACAATACCTTCATCCTGACCGGCAAGATAATAATCAGCAAATGACCGGGCCAGCCCTTCGCCGGCAAATGATTTGTCGAAGTGGATCGGGGCAACTGCCGGCTGCCATTTACCTTCTTTATTTAGAGCAAAAACCCGAGGGTTAGGCTTATTATCTGTCTTGTCGATCTTGCCACGCCCTGCCATATTCGACTGGCCGGCAAGCAAAAACAGATGAACCTTATCCTTTGGATATGACTCAAACTTAGACGCCTTATCCTGAGCCAAGGCAAAAGAACAGGCCAAAAACAGAGAAAATACAATAGATATAATATTTTTCATTAACGCCTCACACAATTAAACAAAGTAACTATAGAGCAATAAAACAAATATTATACCATTTCTTGAACATATATACAGCACTTTCTTTCACAAAACTGCAACAATCACCCTCTGTCATATATTAAGCTTTTTCATCAGCGGCTTCATTGTAGTACCCTGCACAATAAGCGAGAATGCAACACAGGCAAAGCCCGCAAGAATCAGTGCCGGACGATATTTGACAAGTAACTCCCCAGCACCGCCGATAGATTCATATGGCAGATGGAGTAATAAGGCGATCGGGATAGAGCCTCGCAAGCCGCCCCAGAAGATAACATGCTTCCAGTTGTCCGGACGGCGAGTGCCAACTTTGTTACCTAGCCAATAAAAGACATAACTCACCAAAGCACGTGAAATGATCATAGCGGCAATTGAACCTAAAACAACTGTTATGGTAGTGATCCCCTCTGGCAGCTGGGAAGGCAGTTCTCTGAGCTCTAGACCAATTAGGATAAAGAGCATAGAATTGAGCAGGAAATCTATCGATTCGAAAAAGACCTCTACAGTTTCAGTAGTCTTTTTACTCATAGAGAACTTCTTGCCATGATTACCAATGATCAAACCGGCAGTAACCGTAGAAATAACACCAGACATATGGAAATATTCAGCTAGCCAGAATGCACCATAAGCAAGAGTTATACATATAGCGTTTTCGAGCAGATGATCTTCAAGCTTGCGGAGAAAGAGAAAGGCTGTTACACCACAAATAAAACCTATAATAAGCCCGCCGCCAGAGACCGATACGAAATTTGAAATGGCATGAGTTACACTAAGATCAGTACCCATTAGCAAAGCTTCGAAGATTATACCAAATATAACAACACCAGTAGCATCGTTAAGAAGCGATTCTCCCTCAACCAGTATCTTAAGATCTTCAGGTGCTCCAACTTCCTTAAATAGTGCCAGTACACTAACCGGGTCAGTAGGCGAGATAAGAGCACCAAATAGCATAGCGATCATACCTGCACCAATACCAATAGAATAGCCGAAGATCGCACCACAGACGACAGTAGAGATAATAACGCCAGGGATAGCAAACGATAGCACCGGCCATATGTTCTTCATAAGATGCTGCAGCTCTATATGAAACGCACCTTGAAACAGCAACGGCGGTAGAAATACAAAGAATATCAGCTCATGGCCAAAACCAAACTCCTCAGGAGATGGGCCAAAATGGAAAACACCGATCATAAGACCGACAAGGGTCAGAAATATAGTATATGGCAAATGAGTTATCCGCTTAGCTACGGTACCAACAAGACACGCTAGTATCATAAGACCAATATAAATACCAACAGTATGTTCGATCGCTATAGAGCCTGCGGCGTGCTGAATATGTTCCTGCATAAATCTAATCCCAATTTGCGTAACCATAGATTAGGTTACAGTATAAAAGTAAAACAAGCTATAAGCTTTCGGCAAGCTTTATTATGTCACGACCAAGTGAAATTTTGGTTCGATCGGATATTGTTTGCCAGCTTCTCTGGCCGGCCTTTAATATATGTATCGTATTTCGTGCTGACCCCATAGCCGAAGTATCATTCAAAACAATAGCGTCAAGATTCTTCTGCATAAGCTTTCGTCGGGCATTCGACCGGGCATTTTTATCCTGCACCGCAAAACCGATAAGCTTCTGATGCTGTTTAGTCCGCCCCAGCTCAGCTAAAATATCCATAGTACGAACCATATGCAGGTTCATATCACCGGGCATCTTAACTATCTTAGCGTCAAAAGTCTTCGCCGGAGTATAATCAGCAACAGCCGCAGTCATAATTACCAGATCTATCTTATCATAAATATCTAAGACCGCAGCAGCCATATCGGCGGCACTAACAACAGATATAAACTTCACACCTTTGGGACGGGCAAGAGCGGTAGGACCGCTGATAAGTGTAACCTTATGGCCAGCACCAACTGCCGCCGCAGCACAGGAGTATCCCATCTGGCCCGATGAGCCGTTAGTGAGGAATCTGACAGGGTCAATATATTCCCGGGTTGGGCCAGCTGTAATGAGAATGTGCATGAGTTAGGATCTAGGAGTTAGAATTTAAAAATTAGGAGCCAGGTACTATTACCCGGCCCCTTTTATTATTTAGCATTGACGAGCAGCGATGATCTTCTTTGCCATATCCATAAGCTGGGCAAAAAGTACATCGGTAAGAGCCTGCGGGCCGTCACATTTGGCACGTTCCGGACAGTTATGAACTTCGACCATAAAACCGTCAGCACCAGCAGCAAGGCCAGCAAGAGCCAGGTCGATAACAAAATCACGATGACCAGCGGCATGCGATGGGTCGACAATAACTGGCAGGTGTGTATTGCGTTTAGCAGCAACAATAGCACCAACATCAAGGTTATATCTAAGTTCTGGTTCAAATCCTGTACTGCCGCGTTCACAAAGGATAACATCATGATTACCTTCGCTGAGAATGTATTCAGCACTCATGAGCCATTCCTTAACAGTATTAGCTGAGCCACGCTTGAGCAGAACCGGCTTGCGGATCTTACCTACTTCGCTGAGCAATACGAAATTCTGCATATTACGGGCACCAACCTGTACAACGTCTGCATATTTTGCAACCAGCTCAACATTACGAGGGTCCATTACCTCAGTAACAATTGGCAGCCCATTCTCATCACCACAGGCACGCAGGATCTTGAGTCCCTCTTCGCCCATGCCCTGAAAACTGTATGGACTGGTACGAGGCTTGAAAGCACCGCCACGAAGCATATTAGCACCAGCGGCTTTAACAGCCTTGGCAGTAGCGTGACAGTCTTCTTCGATCTCGATAGCACAAGGACCGGCGATCAGGGCATAATTGCCGCCGCCAACCTTAACGCCAGAAACATCAATAATAGAGTTTTCCTTCTGCAGATCACGACTAGCCATCTTATACGGCTTCATAACCGGAACTACCCGCTCTACACAATCAATTGTAGTGAGCAGATCAGGAAGAGTTTCATTCTCTTCACCCATAGCACCAATAATAGTGCGGAACTGGCCCTGTGAAATATGAGCCTTCAGGCCCAGCTGGTCAAGACGGTCAACAACATGGTCTATTCCAGCCTGTTCAGTACCAGATTTAAGTACAATTAACATCTATATCCTCCGATTCATTAAAAACATATCATAATCAGGGCCAGCAGGTAATTCCCGCCGTTCCACTGTTATTATTATAGCAAACATTATTATAAAAATATTAAAATCAACTTATTACTCATCTGTCGTCAGCGTTAAAATACTTCCGGCGAGATCGGGAAGCTGCCCATAACTGAGAAATGAGCACACTGACGCGATGCATGGTCAATAGCACGCTTGACATTATCATCATCCTTATGACCAAGAGCGTCAGCAAAGAAGTAATATTCTGCTGCATTATTACTGCTGGCATGAGATTTCAGATTTGTCAGGTTTACATCATTATGCCTGAATGCCTGAAGTACATCTACCAGAGCGCCAGCCTTATCCGGAACACTAAAGATCATAGTCGTCTTATCGTTTCCAGTTGATTTTGGTGGTGTCCGGCCAATAACGAAGAATCGTGTCACATTATTAGTGCGATCTTCAATATTCTCGACCAGTATCTTCAGCCCGTATATTTCAGATGCATGTTTAGAGCCAATAGCAGCAGCACCTTCCTCATTGCGAACCCGCTGGACCGCTGAAGCTGATGACGGCGACTGGACAATATCAACACCCGGCAAAGTAGAGTTCAGCCAGTTACGACACTGATTGATAACTTCTGGCTTGGAATATACCTTCTTGATCTGATCCATAGGACAGGCTGCCATCAGATTATGATGAATAGCCAGATACATTTCCGCACAGATAGTCACGTCGGTATTAACAAGCATATCAATAGTCTCGATAACTCCGCCGGCAATAGTATTTTCAAATGGAACAAGACCAAAATCTGTATGGCCGCGTGATACCTCATTGAAAACTGATGCTATATCGGTAAGCGTTTCGTATTCTACGCTTTCTCCAAACTTCAATACTGAAGCCTGATGAGAGTAGCTGCCCTCTGGGCCCAGACAACCAATACGCAGCGGACGTTCCAAAAAGAACGAACCACTCATAAGCTCACGATATACCGCCATAAGACACTTATCTGGCAATGGGCCGGTATTATTTGCCTTTATCTTATCAAGCACAGCCCTTTCACGGTCTGGTGCATATATTGGCGGAGCGTTCTTTTCTGTACGTTTATATTTACCAACCTCAACAACGACCTGTGCGCGATCATTTAGCAACTGCACGATCTGCTTGTCGAGCGAATCAATTTTATCTCTAAGTTCTGCCAGTTTATCCAAACTCAGTCCTTTCACATAGAATGATGATCCAAATGTAACCGCCGTACAACAAACAGGCTATGGCTACAATACATTATTTTAAGCTAGAAACCGGTTTTTTTCAATTCAAAATATCATAACATTATATTACAGAATGAAATACCTGCAATGTAATACTCAACCTTGATAATCATTGAACCAGACCCACTGGCAGGCCCAAAATCAGTTGCGTATTACGACATAAAAGTCAGATTTCAACAGGCGTCAATCCCTACAACCCGACAAATTACTTGAAAAAGAGTACGAATTATGTTAGAAGTAAGCTAACAACAATTGTTTCAGGAGACAGAACAAATGAAAAATAATGGATTATTACTCGCCCTGTTGTTCCTTGTATTCACTTTACCAGCAATAACTTATGCACAGGAAGCAGCAGCTCCGCAACCTATAAAAGCCAGCTGCTACTACCCTGATCTGGAACCAAAACAGCTATTCCAGATGCTCTCTGAGACCTATCATGTCCAGTTTGACGGCATAGAACTGGTCTCCGGCCCGGTCACTCTTATAAGCCGTGAAAAAGTTGACGTTAACGGAATGATAGTTCTTCTCAATGAAGTCTTGCTGAAACAGAACCGAAAAGCAATACTGAACGGCCAGATAATAATGATCACCCAGATCCAGGATATAGATCAGGTTATCAAACTGAGCTATCTAAAGCCTGACGAGACGGTATCTATCCTGAAAAAGCGTTTTATGCCACCCGGACAAGAGGGTGATAATAAGAATAAGAAACCCAGTATGATCGAACCGCACCCAAATGGCGACTCGATCATTGTTCGCGGCCCTGAAAAGGTTATCAAAGAGATTCAGTCATATCTGGCTGAGATCGACCTGCCGGTAGCTGGTGCAGGCACTAAACCCGCCCAGACCAAGCCTACTATAACTCCAACTATCCCTACCAGTGATGTCGCTGGTCTGCTAAAGAGTAATATCCCTGAAATAGTTATTCGCAGTATCGACCTTAACAACCCGGTAACCGATGAAATATTAGACTATCTGAAGGAAGTATACCTGGTATCTCCAAATGCATCAGCTGAAGAGCGTGCCAGAAAAGTATATAATATCCATAAACACCCGAAACTGAGAAAGATCGTTGTTGAAGGCCCGGATTATGTTATTGACGAAATGGAAAGGGTTATCAAAGAAGAGCTGGACGTTGCCCCCCCAGGCCCGCCAGTTATGCAGCGATATATCACCCTGAACTATATCAGCGTCGAGTCATTCCAGGCACTGATGGAAAACAACCCAACGCTAAAAGGTAAATACACCGCCACAGAAGAAAGAAATAATGTTATCGTTGTAGACACTCAGGATGAGACTATTTTCCCGGTAATAGAAGATCTTAAAAAGAAATTTGATATTGATAAAAAAGAACTGCGTTTTATCCCTCTGTCATATGCCAATGCAGATGATGTAACCAATCTGCTTAACCAGATATATAAGTCGGCTCCGCCGGAAACTCCACAGGAGTTGATCGAAGCCCAGGCTGATGGTGCCGAAAACAGCGACCTTACAACCGAAAAGATCAAACAGAGAATCTCCAAAGTTGGTATAAACGATGCTAGTTTTGCCGAGCGTATAAGTCAATCACTGGCACTGGTAAATCAAAGTGAATACACGATTGTATCTGATAAGGTACGTAACGCGCTGATAGTATATACTTTTTCACGTAACTTCCCTAAGATCATGCAGATGATCGCCCAACTGGACGTTGCCCAGCAAATGGTATACATCGAAGTATTTATTACTCAGGTAAACAAAAGTAACAATAAAGAAAGCGGAGTACAGTGGGATTACGCTAACCAATATGAACGTGATGGCCATATTGGCAGCTATACTGCAACCAGTCGTTTTAACGACTTTGACAGTATCCCAGGTTTGTCATACGAAGTACTCGACCATGACTTTAAAATGAGCCTGAAAGCTATGGTAACCTCTGGTAATATTGACGTTATTTCTAGACCACATCTGGTAACCAAGAACAATATCTGGGGTGAAATATCGCTCGGTAACAAAGTGCCGCAGCTGGAAAGCCTTGAAACCAGATATGACCAGGCATATATAAGCAGGGTAAAATATGATGATGTAACCACAAAACTGCGAGTTAAGCCTCAGATCCATCCAGATAAGTTCATTTCTCTGGAAATTGAACAGACCGTTGACGATATAAGTACCGAGACATTCCAGATCACACAGGACTTTAATCCTCAGATCATAAATAAACGTGAAGCAAAGGTTAACCTGCGAATTAAAAATGGTCAGACTGTATGTTTAGCTGGCTTCACTGGCGACAAGATAAATGAGATGGAAGACAAGGTTCCATTATTGGGTGATATCCCACTGGTAGGCCTGCTGTTCAAACACTCATATAAAAAACGTGAAAAGGTTGAGATGATCATCTTCCTGACACCACATATCCTTGACACACCGGAAGATTCGCTGAGGATGACCAACGACCTGAGAAGCCGTTCCAAGAGCGAAAAAAGAGATGACAGACTTATGGAAACCCTGCAGCCGCAGGATTATCTGGTAGATCCGAAGTATTCTATTGATCCAGAAACACCAGATACAGATGAGTTCAACACCAATACTGTCATTGACGAAGACAAGATTATATTAGAAGTACCAGTAACACCAGATACAGAAGAAAAATAATACATGGTTCGTCAGGCTACTAATAATAAGCCCCAAAATTCAACTAGCAGTTGGCTGTTATCAATAGTACTACACGTACTGGTGATAACAGCACTGCTGATAACGACCAGTAAGACCATAAGTAACCAGCTGGAAGATGCTCCACCGGCGAAGATCGGCAGTAGTCTGGATGATATTCAGCTGCAAGAAGATCAAGAGCTGGAAGAACTTTCCCTGCCACAGGCTCCTGCCTATAGCAGCAATATCATGCCCCAGCAAGACCTCTCGGGTATGAGCTTATCTTCGATCAAACCTATAACTGCGGTCCAAAACCACAACAGCCTTAAAAATAGCTCGAGTCTGCCCTCTAGTGCCGCTACAACCAAAAGTATATTCTTTGGCACTTCCGGCGAAGGTGAACGAATATGCTATATCGTCGACATATCCGGCAGTATGATCATGGCTATTGACTATATCAAAGCTGAGCTTATAAAGTCGGTTTCCAGACTAACGCCAGAGAAGTATTTCCAGATCATTTTTTATGCCAATGAAGAACCGTTAATATTCTCACCAGAAGCCTTAACCCGGGCATCTTATCATAACCGTAAAAAGGCAGCAGAGTTCATAAATGCCATAGATGTTCAGCCGGTAACACCGGGAACTGAATCATGGCGACCGGTACTAAAGTCATTAAGATGCTGTTTCGATTCTGTAACATTTGACCGGAAAAGCCCAAATCTGATATACCTGTTCACTGACGGTGATTTTGAATATACTATAATCAATCCTGCCCTATCTGCCATGCAGAAAAGCCGTAAAGATCCGGCGATAATAAATGTCCTGCTATGCGGAAGTATGGATAATGAACGATACCTTATCCAACTAGCCGAGAGCTATCGCGGCGAATATAAATTCATGACAGACGACCAGCTGGTTAATCCAACTATAAATAATAAATAGGGAATTAACAGCTGATAATAGCTTCTATTTTGCACCCCGTGCGATCAGAAGTTCACGCATTTGCTTACTGCGTGCTCCCCCGAACACACTCTTGTCATAGCTGGCCCTGGTGTTTATATCTGCCCCATGATCAAGCAAGAACTCCACCATCTCGACCCTGTCATTACAAACGGCAACCATAAGCGGCGTCGCTTCATCTATTCCAATATGTTCTATATCAGCATTATGGTCGAGCAAAATCTCAGCAGCCTTTACATTTCCATAATAAGCTGCGAAAGATAAAGCCGAATGATACCCCTTGAAAGGCTCGATCTTAGCGCCATTATCAAGCAGCAGCTGCAAGATGCGCTCCTGACCGGGATATGCCGCACAACCAACTGGTGTATACCACGCTTCACCCTTCTCGTCAATATCGGCGCCAAGCTCTATCAGAAGCTTTACCGCATCATACTGGCCGCTATTAACTGCTAGGATCAGAGGTGTATCAACAGACCATGTGAGATTGAACCGCTCTTTCGCATCCAAATTTCCTCCCCAACTGGCATAACGCCTGATAGCCTGCAGATCACCCTTGCGAGCCGCATCATGTATACCAACACAACCATTAACGGCTAACATAAAAGGAATCACTAAAACTAGAAGTAATAAACGGCACATAACACCTCCCTATTGTAGAACAATAAAATTATTTCAACAACTCAATAACATAGCCTCATACTAAAACATTATTCATGCATGTCAATACTAAACATATATAAAACATATCAACCACAACGCAAATAGGTTAAGTGTATGTAGAATTAACAATTACAAGCATAAAACACATAAATATACAATAATAAGAATGGTATGTAAGCCATGATATTTTAGTAATTAAAAACAAGTGGACTATTATGAAATAAAATGTACACATTTTGGTTTAAATGACATTGATAAAGGTCATTTTAAACTGGAAATAATAGTATTCTTATGTAATATTAACATTCTACATTACATCCTGTAAGCAAATTGCCTATATTAACACCACGGCAAGCAAAAAGAACCCCCAATTAAGGAAAAGCTTAATGGACATTAAACTTTTATTTGAAATCATCTTTAACGTAATCGGCGGTCTTGGTATATTTCTGATCGGAATGAAGAATATGTCAGAAGGTATGCAGACCGTAGCGGGCAATAAGATCCGCAAGATGATCAATGCCGTAACGAATAACCGCGTTATGGGCTGTGGTGTTGGAACAACGATCACCTCGATCGTACAGTCCAGCTCAGTTACTACAGTAATGGTAGTTGGTATGGTAAACGCTGGCCTAATGACACTAATACAGGCGATTAGTGTGATAATGGGTGCCAATATCGGTACAACCATCACAGCCTGGATCATCGGTCTGCCGATCGGCAAATGGGGCTTACCGATCCTGGGTTTCTCAGCTTTGTTCTTCCTTTTCAGTAAGAATGACAAGTTGAAATTCTGGGCGACTTTCTTTGTCGGTCTGGGTATGGTATTCTTCGGTTTAGAACTCATGTCAGGCGGATTTAAGCCATTGCGTTCTCTGCCTGAGTTCAGCCAGTGGTTCCACGCTTTCTCTCCATCTTACCTTGATGCTGAAGGCATAAGCCACATCAGCTACTTTGGAGTATGGAAGTGTGTGCTGGTAGGTGCTATATTAACTGCTATTGTACAGTCATCATCAGCAACTATCGGTATTACTATGGCACTTGGTATTCAGGGGACTATTGACTACCCTACCGCTGCGGCCCTGATCATGGGTGAAAATATCGGTACAACCATCACTGCTATTCTGGCCTCGATCGGTGCTGGAACCAATGCTCGCCGTGCATCACTGGCGCATGTATTTATCAATATTTTTGGTGTACTGTGGATAACATCTATATTTAGTATGTATATCAGCGTTGTAACTGATATTTGTAACTGGTTCATCGGTGGCGACTGTTTGGCTGCTGTTACTGATGATGCAGGGATTAGCTACCCAGGACTTGCCAAACTCATACCGGCAACACATTCAGGTTTCAATATTATCAACACGATCATATTGCTGCCGTTCACTACTATGCTGGCTAAGTTTTTAACCAGGATCGTACCAGATAAGAAGGTAGCTGAAGTACCGCACCTGACATATATCGACGTTAGAATGCTCGAGACCCCTGCCATTGCTATCGAACAATGCCATAAAGAGATCGTTCACATGGCACGTATGAACGAAAGAATGCTTAACCTGCTCAAAGAGGAAGTTGTTGATAATAACACTGGAAAAGCCGGACTGCGTGATAAGATATTTAATAAAGAGAATATCCTGGATAATATCCAGAAGGAAGTTGTTGAGTTTATAAGTAAGTCACTCACTGGTAACGTCTCGCAGGAACTTGCCGACGATGCCCGTGAGCATATCAGACTGGCAGATGAATATGAATCGATAAGCGATTATGTTACTGCGATCTTGAAACTGCATATTAAGCTTGAAAATAATGAGCTTGAACTGCATGAAGAAGGCAAAAAGGCCCTGACTGAATTACACGTTTTAGTCGCTGATTACCTGACGATGATCAACGATGCGGTTTCTGAAGAAGTTGGTGATATCCTAACCAGAGCTCAGACCAAAGGTGCATCGATCACACATAAGATTAAGCAGTTCCGTTCAGAGCATCTCGACCGCGTCAGTTCCGGCCAGACCTCGCCATTCCATAGCCTGGTATTTACCGATATCCTGAACTCTTACCGCAAGATCAAAGATCACGCCCTTAACATAGCAGAAACCATTGCTGGCGAAAAGTAAGGAGCTTATCTGATACCATATTTCAGAATTAGTAAAACTAAAGACATCTCTGTATTGTGCGGAGATGTCTTTTTTTATTTGAATATATCCCACCGTCTGCTATCTTTTACCTTATGACAATACCATCATTATACTTTCATATACCATTCTGCCGCAGCAAATGCAGCTACTGCAGTTTTTATTCTATCGCCCCCCAGAACCACAGTCAGATAGCCAACCTGATAAAAACCGAGCTACTTGAGCTGGACAGACGATTGAAAGGCTATAGCGACGGCTATGTACCATCGGTCTACATTGGAGGCGGAAGCCCATCCACCATAAAAAACGAGCTCCCTAAGCTTGCTAGAAGCCTTAAAAAGCAATTAAGCTGCCGGAACATCGAACTCACTGGCTGTGAGTTTACTGTCGAAGTTAACCCGGGCGATATTGATCAAGTTTTTATTACAGAATTAGCCAATGAGGGTGTGAACCGGATAAGTATCGGGGTGCAGTCTTTCGACGACAACGAGCTCAAACTCCTCGGCAGACGCCACAGCAGCAGCGATGTTTACAAGGCAGTTGAGCTATGCAGAAAAGTCGGGCTGGACAATATCTCGCTGGATCTGATATTTGGCCTGCCAGATCAGACGCTGGCTGGTTGGGAAGCAAACCTGGCCAAGGCTCTGGAGCTGGCACCCTGCCATATGTCAATTTACAGCCTTATGTGGGAGGAAGGGACGGCGTTTACCCTCGCCAGAGCCGCAGGAAAGCTCACAGAGGCAAGTGATGAGCTAGACAGGGAAATGTACTATCTGGCAATAGATAAGCTCGCAGCCGCTGGTATAATGCAATACGAAATATCAAATTTTGCGAGAATCGGGTATGAATCCAGACATAATATTCGCTATTGGGATGATGACGATTATATCGGGATCGGGCCGGCAGCCGGCTCGCATGTGGCAGATGCCAGATGGAACAATATAGCTGATATTGACAGCTATATCACTAGTATCAACAGCGGCAATTACGCCTGCGAGGAAATAGTACAAGATACACAAGAGGATACAATAACTCTGGCCGCGGTTTTAGCCCTGCGCAGGATCGAAGGAATAGATATTGCAAAGTTTAATGGACAGTTTGGCGTATCGCCGCTTGTATATTTCGCTCAGGCGATCGAGAAGAATACAACACTGGGCCTGATCAAATCCGACCGTAATCAGATAAAACTTACACGAAAAGGTCTGTCATTTGCCGATACAGTATCACAGGATTTCGTGTGAAGAATATGTACATACAGAGTTAAGCAACACAAAGAAAACCGTTCGCCGGAACATTGTCATATGCCCAACGAACGGTTTGTTTGTTAAATAAGTTAGCCTTTATTATTTGAGCCAGTTTTCTGCCAGTTCTGCAAAATCCAGCAGATCAGCAGATTGTGGGTCGCCCGGCACAAGCCATTTTGCTGACATAGCTTCCAGATCAGCCATATCAACAGCCCATGAGCCGGCGATATCACCTGGTGCCGGAACCTGCCAGGCGAGATGCGGATAGTCAAAACCATCGCGGATCTGCCAGTCGGCAGGATCACCATCGACAGTTGAGAAGTCCCAGGTATTTGGCTCATCTACAGATTCCGTATAGGTTGCCACAGTCATCATTTCCTCAGTAGTCTTGCCCAAAACGTTGTTAACAGTACCCTGTTGGTAGCTATTGAGAACATATCCGTCAAACCAACCACAAAGTTGAGCGTCCCAGTAACAATCAGTAATAGATGCATAATTGCTATTTTGATAGCCACAGATAACTCCTGCTAGCTCGGAACCATATGTGAATGGGGAATAAATTTGAGCTGCCGAGTAACATTGCCAAACGCTGCCGAGCTCATAATTCTCTCCGCAGATACCGCCAACTCTCCAGCCGCTAATAGTACCACTTGTCCAGCACTGACCAATAGCAGACCAGTTATAACCGCAGATACCACCGACTCTTGCATAACCATTAACATAACCAGAGAAGTAAGAACGATCGATCCTACCAGAATAGTTCAGGCCGCAGATACCGCCAATACTATCAGCATCACCTATGACTATTCCTGTTACAAAACAGTTTATAATTTTACCATAACTCTTACCACAAATAGCACCAACACATGAGTCACCGTTAATATATACATTTTCAAGGCCAAGGTTTTTAACAAAACCACCTTCGGCAAGTATACCAAAAAGACCAATATAATTTTCACCAGAAATATTCAAATTCCTGATCATATGGCCGTTACCATCAAAAACATCAATAAATGGAAGAATGTTCATATTAGCAATGACAGCATCATCAAAAGTATGATCAGAAAAATCTAAATCAGATGTTAAGGCAAAGTATATATTTGGCTCAGAACCATCACGCATACCAAATGAAAACAGAAAATCATCTAAATGTACTATCTGATCAACTGTAGATACCTGATATGGGTCAGACTCTGTACCTGCACCATCAAAGTAAATATTGTTACTGAGAGTTAGTTGAACACAACCACCGATCTTTATAATACTATCGGCAGCAGGTAACTGCTCCAGAACAGTATTGAAAACAAACTCAGACTCAACATAAGAAGTACTGCAAACAGTTAAGCCAGCACTTTCTAAAGTGGCTCTGGCCTGCTCTAAAACCATACCGCTAATATCAGGTATCTTAGTATACATAGGATCCTGAGTTGCAAATCTTGGATAACCATCCATAAACCAGACATCATCAGTTCCATTTGCCGTTTCTCCGACAAAGTCCCAGCCAGCATCGGTAAAGGTTGACTGTGTAGTCATTTGCTCTGTAGTTAAACCTGTACCATGGCCTTCAGTAGTACCAGTAGTTTCAATATCCCAGAAAGAATTTGTCACAGGACCACCATCTGCAATACCATAAATATTAGCAGGGAAATACAAATTGTCAGGAATTATTTGACCAACACTGTAACATTGGTCAATAGATGTATAATTCAGACCGCATATACCGCCGTAAACAGATACATTTTGAGCCAGAACGTTTGTATAACACTGTTCAATAAGACCACCATTTAAAGCACACAATCCACCGGAACTTATAAGAGGACAATCTACATTATATCCTTGTGTATATACTTCACCTGTAACAGCACAATGCTTAATATGACCATTATTTATACTGCATAAAGTACTAAAATAACCACCGTTAATATTTGATACATAAATATTATCCAGAACCAGATTTTTAATAACACCAGTTGGCGTTAAAGAGCAAATAAAAGCATCTTCAACGCTTATGTTCCTTATTGTTAGATTTGATATTGTATGATCGTTACCATCAAAAGTACCTGAAAATGGATAGTCAAAGCCATGGTTATAAAAGACATTAGCAGACATATCAATATCAGCGGTCAGCATAAAGCATTTATCCGCATAAGTAGAATCAAGGTTAATAAAATTTGAAATATCATTGGCATTTGAGAGAAGGTATGGATCTTCAAGGCTACCAGAACCAGTAAATAGTACTGTAGTAGCGACTGTAATATCTACAGCTACACCATCACCAACAATAGTGCCTGCTGCGATACTTTGGGTAATAACTGTATTTTCAGGCAATTCAGTTGAATACTGGTATAAGACATTACCTAACACCAAATCATTATCAGTTAAAACAGATTCAACATCTGCCAAAGCCATACCAACAATATCTGGCACCGTAGTTGAGTCTGACTGCCATAAGAATACCGGGTAAGTATCCATTACCCAGGTATTATAGCTGCCATTTGCTGTTTCATTGATAAAATCCCAACCGGCATTGATATAAAAATATTGAGACTGCATCTGGGTAGTAATCAGACCTGTTGCAGATTCGTCAGCATAAGAAATACCTGATGTATCAACATCCCAGAAATTACCATAAAAACCATCATACTTTGCCTTAGTGCTGCTAATAGAAAAATGTGAATAATATGACACAGGAGATGATGCTGCCTGGCCTATAAAACCATGCACATTAGCATCAGGTTCAGCGATTACTGTTGACGTACTATAACAATTATAAACTGAACATAAAAAAGCGGCATATTCATAATCGTCATAACGAACAGTCAACACAAAACCATCATCAACCGAAGAACCGCAAAAACCACCTACATATTGGCCTCCTGTCACTGTACCAGAACAATAACAGTCAGCAACTATACTTGATACATTTTCGCCACAAAAACCACCTACATTTGAAGCTCCTGTTACATCAGCATTCGCCGACGATAGTGATATTACTGCTCCATAGGAATGTGAAATTGAAGAATAATTATTTTCAAAACCATATAGTTCTGTTCCCATGAAATAATTTCTGCCAACCAGACCGCCAACATAAGTATTACCTTCAATACTGCCGCTGTTGAGAGAGCATTTCAAAACGGTACCACGATTGAAACCACAGACGGCACCAACATTATTATTACCCGTAATTGAAACACCATCAAGAATTAGGTTCTGCACTTTCCCTACAGTATCGATCACACCAAACAAACCTATATTATTGTTTGACGGCCCGGAAATGTTCAGACCGGCTATAGTATGGCCATCACCATCAAAAACTCCGCTAAAAACCTGCCCCTGAAAACCAGCATCTGGAAGCAAGTCTGGAGCGATAACAGCCTTGTCGAATGAACTGGCAGACAAGTCGATATCATCTACTAAAATAAAGAATTTACTGTAATTTGCATAATCCCCACCCATCGCAATAAGATCTGCTGAAGAAGCAATCTGGTAAGGTTCGTCTGCTGTACCTAAGCCGCCGGAATAGGCCTCAGCAGAATTAATGTTTAACAATGAGAAAAAACAAACAGCTAACCACAGAAAAATTTTCGACCATTTCATAAGTTTAACCTCTAATTTCGTTTTGTATTAGATCGGCAGGAATAAAAAAGATAAAATAAAATATCCTACCCGGCACATACGACCACTTTTAACTAACTATATTTTTTATAGTTATAAATTAGCACACATAAACAGCCACAGAATATAGTAAACTTTAATTTACTTTCACGTAATAAGACCCTGCGACTTTAACTAATAACATTTTCGATTATAACATTTTAGAGTTTTAATACAAAGAGAATAAGTTCCCAAAAATAGAAAAACCGTTCGCCATTTTTTACTGACGAACGGTTTGTTTATTATAGTGGGCTCAGTTGATTAGTGCTTGAGCCAGTTTTCTGCCAGTTCTGCAAAGTCCAGCAGATCAGCAGATTGTGGGTCGTCCGGCACAAGCCATTTTGCTGACATAGCTTCCAGATCAGCCATATCAACAGCCCAGGAGCCGGCGATATCACCTGGTGTCGGAACCTGCCAGGTGAGATGCGGATAGTCAAAACCATCGCGGATTTGCCATGTATTTGGATCTTCAGCAGGGTCGTTAAAATCCCAGCCGTCAGAGGTGTAAATAGACTTATCGTACATCTGGGAGGTAGAAAGCCCAGTTGCGCAAACATCCAAGGTACAACCAGAAGCATCCATATCCCAGAAACAATCATGCATACCATTATACCCAGGGTCCCACATATCTGACTCTTCTTTAAATGCATAGGCACAAAAACCAGTCCCTGGCATCGTCGCATTGACATCACTAATAATAGTAGAAGTGCTATAACAGTCCCGTATAATGGTTACTATATCACACTCCACTAAATAAGTGCCTATATAATCATATTCTACAAAATTGTATCCATCTGCAAAACCACAGAAACCCGCATAATAGCTATCGCCTGTAACAGAACCAGAAGCGTAGCATCTGTAGATACAACCAACCATGGTAGAACCACAGAAACCACCTACAGATGAAAAACCAGAAACATTACATGTACTAGAAGAATAGCCTATATTATTATAATCGAAACAATCTCTGCTGTAGTAGTCCATGACATTAGAGCTCCATTTCCCATGAGTTTTACCACAGAAACCACCAACACTATTATTTCCACTTACAGTGCCGCTTGATGAGCATCTATAGATATCACCATAAGTATAACCACAAACAGCACCAACATAATCATTACCAGAAATGTCAACATTCTCAAGTTTGAGATCAGATACAACAGCATCATCAGCTATCATACCAAATAAACCAGTATAATTTGAAGTTCCAGCGATAGTGAGGTTTGAAATTGTAAAGCCATTACCATCAAACTGCCCGGCAAACGGAGTACCATCGTAGTTATCATCTGGATAAATATCCTTAGCGATCAAAGCAGAGTCCAAATAATATCCGGAAAGATCAATATCAGTAGTCAAAATAAAGTATTTATCATAATCGGCGGTACAACTATTTAATCCTAAAATATCCTTTGGAGAAGATATCAGATATGGCTCTGATTCAGTACCGGAACCAGAATATTTTTCACCGACAGAGATAGAAACACGAACAATGGCACCAGACGGCCAGGAATTACCAAATTCAGGCTGCTGAGAGAGAATCATACCAGCTGGCATAGATGAATCAAATACATAATCACAAGAGTAGCTAAAACCAGCAGTAGCTAAAGAATCAGCAGCCAGATCAAAAGGTAAAGCAACCAAATCAGGCACTTCAATAAAGCTATCCATACTCCAGAATAACCTTGGGGTATCATCCATATACCATATATAATCCGTTTCATTAGTATATTCATCCCAGAAATCCCAGCCGGCATTTATGAAATACTGCATATTGTGCAAGTTTGAATCAGTGATAGAACTGCCGCCGTAACTAGTAGTAACACCAGCAGTATCAATATTCCAGTAACAATTTTTTACTACAGCACTTTGGGCACCGCCTCCAAAACCACCAGCTGGAGTCGATTCGCCAGAGACAATCGCATCTGCATAGCAATTACAAACCTCACCATAATAGTTTTCACCGTAAAATCCACCTACATATGCATAACCGGCAACACTGCCAGCTACATAACAATCAGATACAAAGCCTGAATTGACCTGGCCAACAAAGCCGCCAATAATATTATCGTTACCAATAACAGTGGTATCAGAATATGTACCAGAAATACTTCCAGACAACACACCAGCAATACCACCAGCAAAATTATGTGCCGATATTGTGCCGGAAGAATAGCAGTTTTGTATAATACCGTCACAATCTCCACAAATAATACCAACAATACCAGAACCAGTAATATTAGCAGTGACAACCTTCAGATTTGTTACTTTCGCAGAATCACTGAGACTTCCAAACAGGCCAATATTATTATAATTTGAAGATATAGACATATTCTTAATAGAGAAACCATTGCCATCAAATGTACCGCCAAACGGTTCAATTGTCCTGACACCATCGCCTCCAGCAATAACTGCCGCATCAAATAAATAAGCAGATAAGTCAATATCAGCAGTCAGAACAAAGTGTTTATCATGATATGAATTATTAGGGTCACCGAGAACAATTAGATCTTCAGCAGAAGAAAGCTGATACGGATCTATTTCCGTACCAGAGCCAGGATAAGACAGGAGTACTGAATAGTCCAGTTCAATAACCAAATTATTACCATAAAAATATTCAGTACCAGGAGATGGAAACTGTCCAACAACGCTATTTTCATTACTTTCCTGAGAATAGTGTTTCGTTATATTACCTACAGTAAAACCTGCGGCGGTAATAGCTTCCTGAGCCTGAGTAAGTGTCATACCACTATAGTCAGGAACTTCACTTAATAAATCAGATGACATAAATGACAAAAATGATAAGGTAGGATAATAATTCATAGTCCAAATATCATCAGTTCCATTTGCGGTTTCACCAGCAAAATCCCAGCCAGCAGATGTGAAAGTTGACTCCAAACTCATTTGAGTTGAAGTTATATATGTATCAGTTCTATCATGGTCTACAACAGAAGTTTCAATATTCCAAAAACAATTATTAATGGGGTATAGATTATAAAAAATATAATTATAATTATAAAGAGAGCAAAAGCCATCAGTACCCGAAGATGTATTAGAAATCTTAGTTATTGAATAGGAATTTGTAATAAAGCCAGAATCAATAGAACCACAAAAACCACCTACACACACACCTCCAATAATTGAACCAGCTGAAACACAATCATTGATATTGCCATGCTCTTCAACTCTCGCACATAATCCGCCAAAAACAAAGTCGGTGCCAACACAAGAAATAACACAATCAGAGTAACACTGCTGAATCGTTCCGCCATGGTTTATCCCACATATTCCGCCACTATTTCCAAGAGTAGAAATTGCACCACTTACATAACATTGAGTTATCTGGCCGGAGAGATATCCGCAAATACCACCTACACCTTGACCTATACCCACACCACCATATTCAGTACTGTTTCTGGAAATAGATATATTGTTTAGTGCGAGATTTTTAACAATTCCGTTTTTATCAATTTTGCCAAACAAGCCAAAACAACCAGAATCATCCGTATTTATGGACAGATTAGTAATAGAATGACCATTTCCATCAAAAGATCCAGAAAATGGTATGGCATCAGTATCTACATTACCGTCCAGGCATGCTGAAAAAACTGATTTGGTAAAACTATACCCATTCAGGTCAATATCATTAGTTAAAATCAGATACTGCCCGCAATATGCATTCGAATCACAAGTGCTGATATATACTAAATCTTCCGGAGAAAATATCTGCAAAGGATCTGCTTCAGTACCGGAACCATCAAGCTGGCTGGAAATAGAAACTCTCAGATCAACATTACATCCATCACTATTTATAGCAGCTGATAAGACAGTGTAATTCGGAACATCATTTGCAATGACAAAAGTAATATTACTTACCCCAAAGCCGTTATTCAGTAAGACATCTTTAGCATCCTGCAAATACATATTTGTAACATCTGGCACCTTAACAATATGCCACTTAAATACAGGATAATAATTCATAACCCAGATATCATCGGTTCCATTTGCCGTTTCGCCGACAAAGTCCCAGCCAGCATCGGTAAAGGTTGACTGTGTAGTCATTAGCACTGTAGATAAACCTGTTCCATGGCCTTCAGTAGTACCAGTAGTTTCAATATCCCAAAATGAATTCGTAACTGGACCACCATCTGCAATACCATAAACATTAGCAGGGAAATACAAATTGTCAGGAATTATTTGACCAACACTGTAACATTGGTCAATAGATGTATAATTCAGACCGCATATACCGCCGTAAACAGATACATTTTGAGCCAGAACGTTTGTATAACACTGTTCAATAAGACCACCATTTAAAGCACACAATCCACCGGAACTTATAAGAGGACAATCTACATTATATCCTTGTGTATATACTTCACCTGTAACAGCACAATGCTTAATATGACCATTATTTATACTGCATAAAGTACTAAAATAACCACCGTTAATATTTGATACATAAATATTATCCAGAACCAGATTTTTAATAACACCAGTTGGCGTTAAAGAGCAAATAAAAGCATCTTCAACGCTTAAGTTCCTTATTGTTAAATTTGATATTGTATGATCGTTACCATCAAAAGTACCTGAAAATGGATAGTCAAAGCCATGGTTATAAAAGACATTAGCAGACATATCAATATCAACAGTAAGAATAAAGCATTTATCCGCATAAGACGAATCAAGATTATTTATGAAATTTGATATATCATTGGAACCAGATAACTGATATGGGTCATCAGCAGTACCAGAACCATCGGCGAAGTAGGGATCACTTGCAATCATAAGC
Source organism: Sedimentisphaerales bacterium (assembly GCA_963667715.1). Taxonomy (GTDB): domain Bacteria; phylum Planctomycetota; class Phycisphaerae; order Sedimentisphaerales; family SM23-30; genus JAFGDI01. The sequence continues at coordinate 2,728,515 of OY763926.1, forward strand.
TGCCATACGAGACGCGGAGTATCAACGCCACTAAATATCCGCCAGATGGCAGGGTCGCCATCTTCATTTGAAAAGTCCCAGCCGGCAGAGGTGAATGTGTCAACATTCATCATCAGACTAGAAAAAACAGAGTAACTTGTATCAACGGAGCCATCAGTAGGAAGTTTATCATAGTTACAGTAACAACTACTAATTCGTGCTGCAGGATATATGGTACCATCATTACTTCTCCATTCTGGTGCTTTATATCCAATAAAACCGCCAATATATTGTGTATCTTCAGTTTTAATAACATTTATAATGGAATCACTATAACAATTTCTAATTGAGTTATCGTACCAGTTATTACCACAAAATCCACCGCAACATATCGAACCAGTTACTTCACCTGTAGAATATGAATCTGAAATATAACCATTTATATAACCACATAACCCACCAACAGATGAATTGCCAGTAACGGAAACATTTGTACATGACCCGGAAATCCTTGCCATATTATCATGATCGATACTGACAATAAACTGTGACATATAATCGTATATATATCCATTGCTATCAGCAAAACCACATAGTCCACCAACACTATTATTACCAACAACAGAACCACTAACCGAACAACAAATTATATCAATACCAAAATCACTTGTTCCGCCACAAAGACCACCAACACCATTCTCACCTGTAATATCTACATTGGTAAGAATGAGATTTTTAATGATAGTATCAGAGCTGGCAAAGCCAATAAATCCGATATCATCTGATTCAGGTGCGTATATGGTTATATTTGATATAGTATGATAATCTCCATCAAAAATAGCATATCTATGTAACTCATCAATTACAGAATGGTCAAAAGTATAATTTGCAAGGTCAATATCATTCACAAGCACATAATTAACACTGCCTGTTTGGTTATTAATAGCAAGTAGATCCTCCAGAGTTGATATCTGATATGGAGATTCAGCGGTACCGGAACCGCCGGAGAAGGCCTCTGCAGAGTTGACATTTGACAATGCAATAATACACACTGTTATCCACAGGAAAATTTTCGACCATTTCATAAGTTTAACCTCTAATTTCGTTTTGTATTAGATCGGCAGGAATAAAAAAGATTAAATAAAATATCCTACCCGGCACACACGACCACTTTTAACCACATATATAATACGCAATTACACATTTCATACACACAAACAATACCATAATGGAAGGTAAAGTTTATTTTACTTTTCATTAAAACGTCCCTGCATCTAAAACATATAATATCAGTAATTATATCATTATTGAGTTTGTGTACAAAGTAAATAATGATAGATTTTATATCCTGGAGCTAGGAGATATTAGTATTAAGTAGGTTGAAATATTTACTAAGGAAAAGGGCATAAAAAAAGTCATAGCTTTTTAGGGCTATGACTTTGAATTGAATTAAACATGTAGACAAAAATGATCAATCGTTAAGCCAGGGGAAGGCTGCGATTCTCAGGGTTGTACAGCCGTAAGGGATAAGGGTAATAGTCTTACGCTGAGCATTGTGTGGCCAGGCGGCCGGGCTGCGAGGAACCGGGCCTGCACTACGACGGTACATAGTCCAGTCTGGCATAACAACACCGGTCAGCTTAAGCTCGATCGGAGCATTTTCCAGCGTCCATGGGTTAGCGGCAACTTTATCTTTCTTAACAACCTTAACAGAAGAGTTCAGATTATCGAGTGTACTCCTTAGCAAAGCATAGTTCCAGGGCGAAGCCGGGTGACATTCTTTATGTCCCCTGTGTACGGCATCCTTAGACGCTGTTTCAGGTGCCGGCCAAGGATGATCTGACCATTTCTCCTCAACTCTCAATGCATACACGAGCGGCCCGCGTTCGATAGCAGCACTTTCCTCATACCAGTGAGAGCGTTTAAGCTGCATCGGCAGATTGAGCTCTACCACATCACCTGTTTTCCAGCTGCGATCAAGGACAAATACTTTATTGCCGTCAGCCGTAGATAGCTGGCCATTAACCTTGATCTGGGCCTGCTCACACCAGCCTGGAATGCGCAAATGAAGCGGGAATTTTACTGCTTTTGAAGCTGTTATTTCAAAGCGGATAGTTTCCTCGAACGGATAAACGGTCTTTTCCTTGATAGTTACTTCAGTACCATCAGCAACTTTTGCAGTAACAGTAGATGGTCCATAAGCCATAGCAGCGAGCCCACGGTCAGCAGAAGCCATCCATAAGTGCTGAACATATTTAGGCCAGCCCTGATGATAATTACAGGTGCAGCATGGGTAGCCGTTAAGCAGGCTAAACTCCTGCCTTTCGCCGCCATCGTCTCTGAAAGAGCGATCGCCACGAGATATCTCAACCTGGTTTGCCTGTTGGAAATATTGACGCATCGAATGGTCGTCCAGCACTTGCGTTGGCAGCGGATTAAAAGCGATCTTTTCCAGCTGATCGGCAAAAGCCACGTCACCAGTTATCTCAACCATTTTTTCAAGAGAATACATGGTTTCAACCGCAGTACAAAGCTCACTGCCGCGGTCAAGAGCCGCCCCGTGCATGAGTTCATCGCCGCCGTAGAGTCCGTGCGGCTGGCCCTGATAAGCGATCACGTCACGGAACGCCTTATGGGCAGCGAAAAGCTGTTTGGAATCGTGATCCTGCTGGTAGCGGATAACCGGTGTCTTAAAGCCCATAGCCAGATTTACACAATGGAAGATCGGTACGCCATCGGGATTACCCGGCTTATCGATCTGACGGGCAAGAGCCTGACCATCCAAAAACAGCTGCGTCCATGGCAATGTTTGCTTATAGAGCAGATCGCCCAACTCCAGCAGCCATTTATCGCCGGTTATATTATAGAGCCACAAAACAGACATAAGGTTATCGCCGCCTCGCTGCTGAGCCCACCAGCTGCCGCCTTTGCCGTCCGGACCGGCACAAAGAGGAGCCTCCGGCAGATTATTCAGCTCATAGCGGAAGTATTTTGTCATAACATCAATTACACGCTGATCGCCAGTTGCCAGATAATGCTGCTGCATGATCTTGAGCATAACCATACGCGGCCACCAGTCATCTTCTTCATAGATCTGGGCACCAGCTGGCGGTGGCATAGTGCGGTCTTCTTTTTTTAGCTCACGAGGACCAATATAGCCATCTTCACGTTGATTATTGAGAGTCCACTCGACCCATTCTGAGCTTTTTGCGATTAGCTCCTTATCGCCTAATATGCGTGCAAGCGGGTACAGCCCGTCGATCCAATATGGCCCGCGTTCCCAGGTATCGCCATCACCGCCCAGCCATGCATTTCTAGGCCCGCACACTTCCGGATACCATTGATCAAGCTTACCGGTCATACCTTTGGCCATACGCCCAAGCTCATCTTTCAGCCAGCCATCGGCCTCAATAGCACCCAAAGGCAGCTCAGTAAAAGGCTTCTCAACAAGCGGGGCTCGATTAAATAGATAAAGGTCTCCATCAGCGGCCTGACAATAAGAACTGACACTGCTAAAAAACAGCAGACACACCCCTGCAGCCAAGCACAGGGACAACAGATGTTTCTCTCGTAAAAACATTTCCATCATTCATTTTCCTTTTCAATTACACAAATTCATTCCATAACGACAAAAAAAAACGATAAACTGCACTACCCCCGAGTAAATAATACCACGTCGACTACCATTGAGACAGATGTAAAAGACGGATATTTATTCACTTAACAATAACGAAGACAATTATTTACAGCTTTTACAAATTTGATCACATTATAATCCAGAATTACCGCAGAGACAACCAGTTTTTACGATTAGTCAGTAGATACAAGATGCCTCATAACACTCGCAAGCTCTGGCTTTTAGGTTGATATATCTCAAGCTTTGGTTAGAATATTGGGTTTGAAGGAATATGAAGTTAACTAATTGCAGATATAACAGGCAAAAAGATGGAAAACGTTACAAATAAAAGAGTTAAGCAGCTATGGCTTAAACTGTTAGTAATCGTTTGCTCGGTGTCTTTAGCTGCTCTCTGCGGCTGTAACAGCAGAAGTATGCCGATCAAGGGTGAATCGCCCTGCTTTGTGCCGGTGGAACTGGGCTATAACGAGGCTTTCAGCGGAATAAGCGAGATAAAAGACTCAACTAACTTCAAGATAGAAGTGTATGTCAGTATTCTCGACGAATTTGGCGATAGCATGAAACTCCCCGGCAGTTTTCGAGTGGAGCTTTACGAGCGAAACCGTAAAACCAGCCAGAACAATATTGGCGAAAGACTTAATATTAATGAAAATGGCTACGTTGAATTTGACCTGAGAAGCCCGGAAAATAACCAGAAATACTGGGACAGGATAACAAGCAGTTATTCGCTGAATTTCACAGTTAATAATGCACCACGTGACTTGACCGCACAAGTTACCTGGTTCTACACTGAAAAATATAGATTAACAACGACAGTTGAGCTGGCAAAGGCACGGTAATAAAACAATAAGCCAACTTTGCAGGCAAAACAATAGATAAAAAGTACGAAAGTATACTAGAGACAGAAAGGCTAATATTATAATGCTCAAGAGAATTAACCCAACCGAAACCGCAAGCTGGAAAAAGCTCGCTGGCCATTATGAAGAAATGAAAGATCAGAAAATGATCGATATGTTTGCTGCTGATAATGACCGCTTTGCCAAGTTTTCAGTTAAGTTCGAAGATATTCTGGTAGATTATTCCAAGAACCGTATTTCAGAAGAAACCATCAAGCTGCTGGTAGAACTGGCAGAAGAAACTGGCCTGAAAGATGGTATCAAGTCTATGTTCAGCGGCGAAAAGATCAATGAAACTGAAGGCCGCGCTGTACTGCACGTAGCCCTGCGTAATCGTTCTAACAGCCCGATCATGGTTGACGGTAAAGATGTTATGCCGGACGTTAACGCTGTACTAACTCAGATCGAAGGTTTCTGCGGCAAGCTCCTGAGCGGTGAATGGAAAGGTTATACCGGCAAGGCGATAACTGATATTGTTAATATCGGTATCGGTGGTTCTGACTTGGGACCGGTTATGGTAACCGAAGCTCTAAAGCCATACTGGCAAGGCATTACCCCGCACTTCGTATCAAACGTTGACGGCTCGCATATTGCAGAAACTCTGAAAAAGGTCGATCCGGAAACAACCCTCTTCATAATTGCATCAAAGACCTTTACCACCCAGGAAACAATGACAAATGCATTCAGTGCCCGTGACTGGTTCCTGAGCAAGTGCGACGGCGAACAAGCCCACGTAGGAAAGCACTTTGTCGCTGTATCTACCAATGCCAAAGCCGTTGGCGAATTTGGTATCGACACAGCTAATATGTTCGGTTTCTGGGACTGGGTTGGCGGACGCTACTCACTATGGTCAGCGATCGGTCTGCCAATTGCCTGTACGATCGGATACGATCATTTCATCGAGCTCCTTGGCGGTGCCCATTCTATGGATAAGCATTTCCAGGAAGCTGACCTTGATAAGAATGTACCGGTACTGCTGGCACTGATAGGCCTGTGGTATAACAATTTCTTTGGTGCTGAAACAGAAGCTATCCTGCCTTACGATCAGTATATGCACCGCTTTGCAGCTTATTTCCAGCAGGGCAATATGGAAAGTAACGGTAAGTACGTTGATCGCAGCGGCAAGACAGTAAGCTACCAGACCGGCCCTATCGTTTGGGGTGAACCTGGCACAAATGGTCAGCATGCATTCTACCAGCTGATCCATCAGGGCACTAAGCTGATCCCATGTGATTTTATCGCTTCAGCTCGCAGCCATAACCCTATCGGCGACCATCATACAAAACTGCTGAGCAACTATTTTGCCCAGACGGAAGCTATGATGAAAGGCAAGAACGCAGAAGAAGTGACAGCTGAACTGAAGGCCGCCGGCAAGACTGATGAGCAGATCGCTGAGCTGCTGCCGTTCAAGATATTTAATGGTAATATCCCGACAAACTCTATCCTGCTCAAACAGCTGACACCAAGAAGCCTGGGCTCACTTATCGCTGCCTATGAGCATAAGATCTTCAGTCAGGGTGTAATGTGGAATATCTTCAGCTTTGACCAGTGGGGTGTTGAGCTGGGCAAACAGCTGGCTAATATGATCCTGCCGGAACTGGGCGGCGATGATACTGTAGCCTCACATGACAGCTCTACAAACGGTCTGATCAATAGCTATAAGGCTATGAGATAATCCGAAGAAGAAGTTAGAAATTATAGTCCCGAAGCATATCGGGATAGAAATTAAAAAATCAAGGATGGTTGCGAGTTTGGCTTGCAACCATTCTTACTTAATATAAATATGAAAATAGAGATCGACAATCGAATATCAGCCGGGCAGGGATATAGCTGTCAAAACTGCGGCCATGGGTGTAGGAGCTTTATGGTGCCAGTGACCGCTAAAGAACAGCGTGCGATCATGGATCAGGAAGACTGGTTCGCTACGCTGGGTGTTGAGAGTCTTTTTGTCGACATTGACGCACCGGGCTTCAAAGATGGTGCTCTGGCCAAACGAGCAGATAACAGCTGCGTTTTCCTCGACAGTGATAATCTCTGCGCGATCCACCGCAAATATGGACTCACAGCCAAGCCTGCTGCATGCCAGCTGTTCCCGTTTGTCCTCACCCCCTTCAACGGTTCTTTGAAAGTTGGCTTGCGGTTTGACTGTGCTGGTGTCTGCCGGGGAAACAAAGAGCAAGGCAACCTTCCCGACCAGATAAAAGATATACGAAGAATAGCAAAACAAATATATCCAGACGGTCTTTCTGAAGCTCAATTTGAAAAGGCACTACCTGCAGTTTACGGCAAGCAGAAGGTATCTTTTGCCTACTTTGATAAGATCAATACAACGATAATAGAGAATTTCATAACGGCGGATATGCCGCTTAAAAACAAACTGCTCTGGATGGTAATGTTTGCTGACCATCTGGAAAAAGTAAAATGGTCAAGTGTAAGTAAAGACGATATTGACGGCCTGATTAGCCTGCTCGCAGAAGGTACAATACGCGAAGCGAGCAAGTTTACCACACAAAACCAGAAGCCAGCGAGTAAGGCAAGAGTGCTTTTCGGACAGATATTATACCTGCTCAGTAGAAGCCCGGAAATAATAACAAGCGAAAAGATCGGCAAACTGCAACAGCTGAAAAAACGATTCAAAGATGCCGCGGAAATACGCAAATTCGGCAATAGCAAAGGCGAGCTCCCTAAGCTCTGGCCGCATTGGAAAGATATTGATATATCCCAAATGGAAAAGCCCTTCGGTAATATGCTAAACAGCTCACAAGAGTTGCTCGAAAGATATATTATATGCCGTCTGGCTGGCTTAAACTATTGCGGGCTGAACTATTACGGCTACAGCATGGCTGACGGCCTCTACAGCCTGGTACTGGCAATATGCTCTATAAACTGGCTGGCTCGTTTAAATGCTGCTATGGCAGGCAGAGATTCGCTCAAATTCAGCGATATTGAATCGGCAGTAATAACAACAGACAGCAATAACGGCTACGGAACCGCCCTGAACACCGGTGCTGCTGGACTAAGGTTAAAATATCTTAAAAACCACATGCCAGCTATCATCTCGACGTATCTGGACGCTTAAAAACAAGCCAAAGTTGACTAAGCCACGCTACCACAACACCTTAACCACATACCCCCCAATATCTCCTTAAACTTTTTTCATAAAAATCTACTAAAAACCCCTCCCATTGTAATTATATAGTGTAAGGCCCACTGCCGGAGAAGCCTGGACAGACCCCGCTCTTTTGTCCAAAAGCCCGGAATCAGAACATTTATTTAATCAGAGGAGAAGAGAAAGCTATGAAAAGCCGTTCGATCGCTGCAATAATTATGGTGTCCCTGGCGATAATATCAATATGCCGGGGCGAGAGCCAGATAGGATTGAATTTCTGTGATCACTGGGAAACTCCTCATGTAGCTGGCGAGACTGCCGACGGGATGAGCAACTGGACAGACTCTGTGCCGGTTGACAGTCCAGACAGCGGAACAGTCGGAACTATCACCCTCACAGGCAGCAGCGGACTGGTAGAATGCAGTTGGAGCTGTAATAATTTATGGGACGCCGGCTCAGAAAGCAGCAGTGATCAGCAGCTATACCGAATCTATCTCGACGATAGCGGCGCCAGTAATATGGTCACCATCACCGGATTAAGGCAATGGCTGATAAGCGAAGGTCTTAATTCTTATTCTATCCGCATATACCAGAGTACTGATACCGGCAATGCAAGTTTCAGCTCACTTGGCATCTTAGATGGCAATAACGTTCACCTCGAAAGCATACAGGAAAATAATCACTGGTACAATGACGGCGGCACTCGTGCATATGCCGACTCCGGCGAGCTTTGCTCCGACACTATCATGATCAGCCCCGCTCAAAATGGGAACAATCAACGTTCAACAATTGCAGCTTTCAAAATAACTGGTAATTATGACATCAAGCCAATATTGAGTGTACCGGCAGATGGAACAGACTTCATTGACCCGGAAACCGTCAAGCTCAAATGGGACTTCCCTGCCGCTGAGAATGATAATACACTGGTTTACAATGTATATATCGGAACCGACTCAAACCTTACAGGAGTAACCCCGGTTAGCGTTATCGGCAATGAATATGAACTGAACTATCATCTAAACCGAGCTACAAATTATTACTGGCTGGTAACAGCAATATCTGGCGGTACGCTATACAGTAGTGAACTAAGCTCTTTTACTACTGGCGGAAATGACTGGGAGAACCCAAACGTATTCGATCGCAATAAGACAGCCAGACACAACACCCTGCTGCCCTATGGCGATATGGCAAGTGCTATAGAAGGAACACGCCAGGCATCTATCTACCATAAATCATTAAATGGTAAGTGGAAATTCAGCTGGGCAAAGAACCCAAATGAAAGAGTAGCTGATTTTTACCAGAACGGCTACGATGACTCCAACTGGGCTGAAATACCAGTACCGGGTAACTGGGAAATGCACGGCTATGGAGTACCGATATACACAAATGTCGGCTATCCGCACGCTACCGACGAGCCTTATATAATGACCACACCAAATCCAGACTTTACCGCCTACCTGCAGAGAAATCCGGTAGGTTCATATCGCAAAAAATTCGAGATTCCCGCAAACTGGGATGGTCGTAAAGTATTTATCCACTTCGACGGAGTTATGAGTGCGTTCTACCTCTGGGTTAATGGCCAAAAGGTAGGCTATAGCCAGGACAGCATGACACCGGCAGAGTTTGACATTACTGATTACCTGACTCCAGGTACCAATACTCTGGCAACGGAAGTATATCGCTGGTGTGACGGCAGTTATCTGGAAGATCAGGACATGTGGCGTATGAGCGGTATATACCGAGATGTATACCTGTTCTCAACTCCAGAAGTACATCTGCGTGATTTCTGGCTGCGTTGCGACCTGGATGACAATTATCTTGACGCCAGATTAGAACTGACTGCCAAGCTTACAAACTATAGCGATCTGCCAGCAGGTGCTCACCGCGTGGAGCTGACTATGTACTCCCCTGACGGACTGAAAATTGGAAGCGGACCGATCATGGGCAAAACAATAACAAACATCGACGGTAATACTGAAGCGGTGCTTGATATGTCTGTCAACGTACTCAACCCGCTAAAGTGGACTGCTGAAACACCAGAGCTATATACCATGCTCTTGAGTGTAAAAGATAGCAGCAATAACATCATCGAAGTAGAAAGATGTAAGTTCGGCTTCCGTGAAATAGAGATAATTGATAAGCAGATATTTATCAATGGTCAGTATGTATATTTCAAGGGTGCCAATCGCCATGAGAATGACCCGGACACTGGCAAATATGTTTCCATCGAGTCTATGCGTAAGGATATTGAACTAATGAAACAGTTCAATCTTAATACTGTACGTACCTGCCATTATCCAGACGACCCGAAATGGTACGATCTATGTGATGAATACGGAATATATGTCATTGATGAAACTAACATAGAATGTCATGGCGACACAAAAATATCTGATTACCTGCACTGGCAGGACAGTTTCCTCGACCGTGCAATAAATATGGTTGAAAGAGATAAAAACCATCCATCTGTAATATTCTGGTCACTGGGTAACGAAGCTGGAAACGGCAGAAATTTCGAAGTTAACAGCAGCTGGATAAGGAACAGAGACAATACCAGGATCGTGCACTACGAAGCGGCAGGCGACGGTATAAATACAGATATCAGATGCCCTATGTATGCAAGTGTCGACTTTCTGAGAAGTTATGCGGAAAACAACCCTGCCAAGCCGCTGGTAATGTGTGAATATGCTCATGCTATGGGTAATAGCGTCGGTAACCTCAAGGAATATTGGGATACAATAGAAAGCTACCCGGTTCTGCAAGGCGGCTCTATCTGGGACTGGGTTGACCAGGGCCTGAGAAAAGTAGCTGATGCTGAATATACTACTCTAGACAAGGTCAACGGAACTTACAACACAAGCGTACATGGCAAACTGACAACCGGATACAGCGGCGAGTCTCTTACCGGCTATGCCGTAGTTGAAGATCTGCCGGAACTGAATATAACCGGTAAAGCCGTTACTGTCGAAGCCTGGATAAAGCCTCTGTCGACTAGCACACACGGCCCGATCGCAGGTAAAGGCGATCAACAATATGCTCTAAAGATAGCAGACGGCGGCAATCAACTGGAATTTTTCCTTTATGATGACGGCTGGCGGACATTACGCTGTGACCTGCCGGCAAACTGGATCGGCAACTGGCATAATGTAGCTGGAACATATGACGGCAATACTATGCGTATATATATTAACGGTATAGAACAAAACTCTACGAGCTATGTTGGTAATATACAAAGTAGTAACTACCCGGTGAATATCGGTCGTAACTCACAGAATACAGATAGAACCTTCAACGGTCAGATCGATAAGGTTCGCATCTATAATCGAGTTCTGGGCAGTTCTGAACTGAATAAGCCAAACGCCCTGCCAACAGACGGTGCTGTACTATGGCTAAACTTTGACCTCGCAGAATCTACAATCACCAAAGAAGGCGAAGAATACTGGGCCTATGGTGGCGATTACGGCGACCGACCAAATGATAACAATTTCTGTATTAACGGACTGGTAAATCCGGCTCGCACCCCTAACCCGCATTTATATGAAGTTAAGAAGATGTACCAATACATAAAGACCAGTGAGATAGATGCCGCCGCCGGTAGATTTGAAGTTAAAAACGGCTATGCATTTAACAACCTCAATAATTATGACATCTACTGGGAGCTAACAGAAAATGGCAAACTAATAGAATCTGCCACTTTGCCGAGAAAAACACTTTCAGCAGGTCAAACTGACGATCTACAGCTGAATATGATCGAACCAATATATAAACCTGCAGGAGCTGAGTATTTTGTAACTATATACTACAAACTACCGGAAGCTGCTATCTGGGCCGACACAGGCCATACCGTAGCATGGGATCAGTTCAAAGTTCCATGGGATAGCGGACAACTGCCGGCAGTATCAGAAGGGGCAGATAGCCCACTAAACTTCACTAATGACTCTAATAGTTATATTGTTAGCGGCCCTGACTTCTCCGTTACCATTGGTAAGACTAGTGGCGATATTGAATCATATATCATTAACGGCAAAGAGATGATCGTAAACGAACTAAAGGCTAACTTCTGGCGTGTACCTACAGATAATGATATAAGTGCCAGAATGTCTTCGGTACAGTCTGTTTGGAAAAATGCTGAATCTAATAAAAATGTCAGCATGACAAACCACAATATCACGGCCTCCAATGTAATCCATATATACATCAATAGCAATATAACTAATGCCGGTAATACCAGCCTCAATACAGAATATACTATCTGGAGCAACGGCACGATCGAAGTTGCAAACACCCTCAACGCTGACAGCAATCAGCCGGATATGCCAAGATTTGGTATGCAGATGGAAATACCAGGCGAATACAGCAATGTTAACTGGTACGGTGCCGGCCCACAGGAAACATATTGGGACAGGCAGATCTCAGGTAATATCGCACTCTATAGCTCTACTGTAGAAAACTGGATATATGAGTATGTCAGACCACAGGAAAACGGAAATCGCACCAATGTTCGCTGGGTATCATATACCAATGATAGCGGTAGCGGTCTACTTATCAAGGCAGGTAACAGGCCGATGGAGGTCAGTGCCTGGCCGTATACTATGGCAGAACTGGAATCAGCCAGCCATATCAATGAGCTGGACAGAAGCGGCAATGTAACACTAAATATTGACTACTCGCAGATGGGCCTCGGCGGTGCCAGCTGTGGACCGGGCACACTTGACAAATATCGTCTATGGCCGGGCAGCTATTATTATTCCTTTACGATCAGCCCAATAAGCCGTTCGCTTAGCGATCCCTTTCCTGCCAATGAAGCAGAAAACATTTGGCCCGGAACTGATCTGGGCTGGCAGGATAATTGCAACTGTGCTGATAGCCTTGACCTTTATTTTGGCCAAAGCTCAAACGAGATGGAACTGATCGCTTCTATAATAACTCCTGCTGACGGTTTTGAGCTATCAGCTGTAAAAGAGCTCAACTGGTGTGATCATTTTTTTTGGCGTGTCGATGAAGTATATGGAAATGTCACAGAACGAGGAACTGTATGGGAATTTCAAACACAGATCCCCGGCGACATGGACGGCGACGGCATTGTACAGATAGATGATCTGGGCAGCTTTGTGCAGGATTGGCTAACCGAAAATGACCTGTCACCTGCAAACCTGAACCATGTAAACGGTGTCGAAATGTCTGATATGGCCCTATTAGCAAAATACTGGCTATACTCAGAATAAAAAAAATTACATATATAACTAACTTAAACTATCTGTAAACTGTAGTCTACATGTTCTAATTCTTTATTAACAGAGATTTTAGTCTCAATGTCAATCGAGATAGAAATTAGTAGTTAGTTTTTGAGGCTATTCAATTCAACTAATTGCTAAATACTAACTCCTAACTTCTATCAAACTGACCATCGGTCAGTTTGAATAACTAATTGCCAATTTTCATTATATCATGAGTTTCCAGGTCCCTTTCTCCTGGAAACTCATGGTATGTTATAATAATCAGATCGTACACGATAAATCTGTTTCATCCTTCGGTACTTTATATTGTATTTTCAAAGTCTTTAGCTCCTGAACCATCCGTTCGATAGTAGCCTTATTTTCGGGCTTATCGTAAATATTATTAAGCTCAGCTGGATCGCTTGCCAGATCATACAACTCCCACTCTTCGCCATTAACGGCGTCCTTACCATAAAAACGAATAAGCTTGTATCTACCGTCAAAAACACCTTCGTGCCGTAATACTGAGTGCCAACCCGGATATTCATAATAATGATAGTAAAGCGACTTTCGCCAATTCGGTGTAGACTCACCCTTTAGTATAGGTAAAATGCTTTTTCCCTGCATATTTCCAGGAATATCTGTTCCGGCTATATCAAGAAACGTTTCCGCAAAATCAATATTCTGTACCAGATCATTATTAACAGTACCCGGCTTAACAGTACCCGGCCAGCGAACTATAAGAGGTGTCCTGAATGATTCTTCGTACATAAAGCGTTTATCAAACCAGCCATGCTCTCCCATATAAAAACCCTGATCCGAGGAGTACATAACTATTGTGTTATCATCAAGCCCTGACTCTTCGAGATATTCCATTACCCTTCCGATATTTTCATCTACAGCCTTAATGCACCGTAGATAATCTTTCATATAAAGCTGATATTTCCAACGGGTAAGATCCTGCCCTTGAGGTTTGTTTTTCTGATACCACTGATTCCTGCGATAGTACTGATTGCCTTGTTTAGAGTATTTTGGGCCTACTTTTAAATCATCCAGCATAAACATATCATTTGCAATAGTCATTTTCTGCCCATACGCAGCTGAACAGCGCGTGGCATAGTCGTCAAAAAGTGTATCTGGTTCCGGAATATCAATATCTTCATACAGGTTCATATGCCGCATCGCCGGATGCCAGCTTCTATGTGGAGCTTTCTGATGGATCATGAGCATGAAAGGTTTTTCCTTATCCCTTTTATTATCCATCCAGTCTAAAGCTTTATCAGTAATAATATCTGTAACATATCCCTTATAACTGGTTTTACCTTGCTCTGTAACAAATTCAGGATTTTCATATCGCCCCTGCCCAGGAAGCACTTCCCAATAATCAAAGCCCTGCATCTTACCGTCTAGGTGGATCTTACCTATCATAGCAGTCTGATAGCCGTTGCCTTGCAAAATCTTCTGGAACTGCTGCTGATTATGGTCAAATAAAGTGGAATCATTTGCCAATTTCCCGTTTAAATGGCTGTGCAGACCGGTAAGCAGTGTCGCACGACTGGGAGCACAGATAGAATTAGCTACATAACAGCGGTTAAATCTCATACCCTGCTCGGCAAGCTTATCAATGTTTGGCGTAGGATTGAGCTGTTGCAGCTGTCCTCCGTAAGCTCCTATAGTCTGGTACGAATGATCATCAGAAAAGATCCACACAATATTCGGACGAGATTGTGCTCTGGCAGAGTTACCTAAAAAACAAGCGGCGCCCAAAGCGCACAAATATCTGGCACTTTTTTTAAGTGAAAGTGAGCGATTACAAAGCATTATTGTGACCTCATAAAAGAAATTTTGATATACAACTTATCAAAGTTAGCAGATATATAAAACAATAACAGGCTAACAAAAAAATGTCAACAAAAACATAATACACAAATAACAAAACAATTTACCAGACAGAAAAAACGTCATAAATTACCAAATTTGAAAAATTAACAGCTAATTTGCAAAAAAATTGTAAATTGGGAAGAATATTGGCCATATTTTGACGAGAATTCATATATAGTATATATAAGGTAACTCTGACTTTCCCCACCATTAAAGTCAGATAATAAAGAGAGTAACAGAACTGAGCATATCAGTTCCAATCGCAAGCAGATACGATATAAACAACGCAACAGACAAACGAGGAGAGATTTAATGATCATTCGCCGGAGATTCAGCGTTTTTCTACTACTACTGTGCATCTTTGCATTTACAGGTACCGCCAAATCAGTAACAAAAGAAAACTTATCCGATTGGGGTAAGGAAACCATAGCAACGCTAAAGTCTGAATTTTGCCTGCCTAACGGACTATATGCCGGCTCGCCCGGCGATACCGGCCAGACCTTCGCCTGGGGACACGGTATCATGCTCAATGCCATGACTGCAGCTGCCAGAGTAGATAGCTCGTACATCTCTGAAGCTGAAAGTCTGGCATCCAAGATCCAAAGTAGTTTCTGGTGTAGTTGGGGTGGGTATAATGCATCTGCCGGCGGCTGCGGCGACCGTTATTCTGACGACTCGGCCTGGATTATCTTAGGTATGCTGGAACTTTACGAAATTACAGGTAACGAAAAGTATCTCGACTGGTCTCGTGCTGGTCAGGAATTTGTAATGTCATGGGAAAACCCAGCTCCATCTGGTGGTATTAGATGGCACGAAAATAATACCTGCGGTACCAGAATGTGCTCTACCAGCCCCGTCTGTCTGCTCAATATGAAGCTTTACAGGATCACCGGCGAAAGCGAATATCTCGAATCTGCTTTAAGACTGTACAATTATGTTAAAGCTGCCGGAGGACAGAATAGCACAACAGGGCTGTATTACGAGGGTATAAATTGTGATGGTACTATAGACTACGCACAGCTGGGCTACGATACCGCTCCAATGCTCGAAGCTACGATCATTATGTATGAAGTTGCAAGCGACGATGACAATCAGGCAGCAGAAGCGGCATTGAATCTTGACGAGCCGCAAGTGTATCTCGCTGAAGCTCAGCGTGTAGCAGCATCAATGAACGGACAAATAGTCAATTCCTATAAGCACTGTCTGAATCAGACTGGTAAATGGTGTGGACACGACATGACCAACGCATATGTAGCATTATATGAAGTTGACGGCGATCAGCATTGGCTTGACATTGCCGCTGGTTACTTAGAATTCCTGCATGAAAACTGTCTATTTGACGGTCTTTATACTACTGACTGGGACGACACATCAGCTCCTGGCTCAACTGATATTATCGATAACGCATCTGCCGCAATCGGCTACTGGACACTGGCACGCACTAACGGCGGTAATGCCCCGGAATACCCAGTTGTAGTTTGCGATGATTGCAGCTATGAAGGAAGAGCTAAAGGTTTATACCTCGGCAACTACAATATGAACGACCTGTATCTGGCCGGCATGAGCAATGACAGAATATCGTCATTAAAAGTCAAAGACGGCTACAAAGTTATACTGTATAACGATGCAAACTATTCAGGCACTAATATGACAGTAACAACTGACATACAGTGTCTCTCAAGCTATGGCATGGATAACAAAACAACATCATTAAAAATAATGAACGACTGCCCACCAAGCGAAATTCACCCATATTGCCAGGTAAATGGCCAGTGGTACGAAAGTGCTATTATGTATGTTGACGCAGGTGACAATATAGTTTTAAGTCCTCAAGCTGACAATGGCAGCTGGTCATGGAGCGGGCCAAACGGTTTCACATCATATTCCCGTGAAATATCTATCAGTAACATAACAGGTTCAGATGAAGGAAACTATATAGCAACATATAGCAATTCTTGTGGTACAACCAGCGAGATAGTTTTCAGCGTGGACGTATACGTACCGGGCGAAGGTGCAAACCTGGCTCTGGATAAACCTGTCACCGCTGATAGTTTTATATCTGCCGAATACCCGGCACTAGCTGTTGACGGCACCTCTGACGACAATAGTAAATGGTGTACCAGCTCAAATACTGGTAATAACTGGATGGTTGTTGATCTGGAAAATAATTACGAAGTTGACACATTTGTAATCCACCATTCGGCAGCTGGCGGTGAATCGTCAGATTGGAATACACGCAGCTTCAGAATAGAAGTCAGCAATGACGGGGTAAGCGACTGGCAGGAAGTTGTTTCAGCCAATGCTAATACCAAGCATATTAGCAGACATGAAATTGAACCGGTAACAACAAGATATGTAAGGCTATACATTACTGACCCGGCACAAAATACAAATACTGCGGTACGAATATACGACTTTGAAGTTTACGGCAAGCTCAGTGCCGTTTTTAACTCTGAAATTACTTATGGCAATAGTGCCAGTGAAGGATATAACTACCAGGGTAGTATCGCTAACACCAATTACGATGATGGTCTGGTCAGCTACAGCAAAACAGCTGGCTCTGGCTGGCTCAATATTGCCCTAAATGGCGAACTTAGCGGTATTCCTACCCAGGACGATACCGGCATGAACTATTTTACTGTTAAAGCAACAGATAACCAGGGCAGCAGTAGCACTACAACACTTAAAATAAATGTTAACAATACCTTCCGCGGCGAGCTGGGGCTATATGACTTCTCTCAGCTGGCGGCGAAATGGATGTATAATGATTGCTCTGGCGATCTGTGCAACGGAACCGACATTACAGGTGATGGCACTGTAGGTATTGACGACCTGCAAGTAATGGCCGGCTTATGGCTATCTCAACAAAATCAGAACCGAACCTCTTACTGGCCGTTTGACGCTGATATGTCTGACGCTTCTGCTGACAATGACGGCACAGCTTACGGCGACGCTCAGATTTCATCTGATGGCATATTAAGCCCACTAGGCACTGCCGCCCTGCTCCTGGACGGTGACGGCGACTATGTAGTATTCGATGGCTTCAAGGGCATCACCGGCACTGCCAGCCGTACCTGTATGGCATGGGTTAACACTACCAGCACCAGTCAGGGCATGATCATGAGCTGGGGCAGCAGTAATGTAAGCGAAAAATGGATGTTCCGTATCGAACCTGACGGCACGCTCGGACTCGGTATCTGGGGCGGTGCTGCGGCTACTTCCGCTACGGTTAACGATGGTAACTGGCATCATGTCGCTGCTGTACTTAACGATGATGGCGACCCGGATATTAGCGAAGTACTATTCTACATCGATGGCCAGCTGCAGGAATCTACTTCCATCAATAATCAGGCTATCAACACATCAGATGACAATAACCTGCTTATCGGTGCTGTCAACCCTGACAGCCCAACAGCTTTCTTTAACGGCATGATCGATGATGCAAGATTATTTAACTATGCTCTGACCTCTGACGAGATCAGTAATTACGCCCTTACAAACCTCGACGTGTACCTGCCGTTTAGTGAAGGCTTCGGCTCAACTACTGCTGACAATTCATTAAACAACAGATCGGCTACTCTGAATAATCAGCCGTCATGGATGCCTGACTATGGTATTGACGGTGCTATCCAGTTTGACGGCACAAACGACTATGTCGAAGTTGCCAACTACAAAGGCATACTCGGCTCTGCCAGCAGAACCTGCACCGCCTGGATTAAAACCGAAACCTATAATAAGTTCATTATGGGCTGGGGTACAACCGACACTGGTGCCAAATGGCTCGTTCGTCTGCATGGTGACGGCACCCTGCGTACCGAAGTTTCTGGCGGTTATATCTTTGGCTCAACTAACATAGCCGACAACCAGTGGCACCACATCGCAGTAGTTCTTCCTGACGACGGCTCGACCGATATCTCTGAAGCTCTGCTCTACGTCGACGGTCAACTCGAAACTAACTGTTCTGCCGCCGCCTGCCCGGTCAATACCGCATCGGCCGAAAACGTCAAGATCGGTACCCACTATGCATCGACAGCCCAATACTTCAACGGCATGATCGACGAAGTAAAAATATACAATTCCGCCCTATCAGAGAAAGATATTAAGGAACTGTATAAAACGGACCTGAACAGATAGTACTTTTCACAAAGTTACTAATATACTTTTGCCTCTTTAAAATAAAACAGGACAAGCTGAATAATATCAAGCATGTCCTGTTTTATTTTTATACTATATTCTAATATCAATATACCTTAAATTCCCAAATTCCGGGCTCTCCCTCAAGAATTGTACACTTCAGGAACCTGGCCTTGACCGCCCTGCTATCAACATGTGGTGATTTAATCACAAGCTTCTCTGAACCGCCGTAAGGCAGCCAGCTTTGCCCATCAATAGAATATTCTAGCTTATATGCGTGTCCCCAGGTAGGTTTCACAAAATAAAGCTCTGTACTGCTTACCGCAGTTTTCTTACCAAGATCGATCATAAACCATGGCCTATCACCCCCGTCAGTTGCCAGCCATCTGGTAGCATTAGAATCGTCGATAGCATTTGCAGGTATAAAGTTTTCATAGCGATCCAGCTTCGGATAGGTTCTAGGGATGACTTTGAGATCAGGCCGTTGTGGAGAACTGGTTGCAGCCTTACCTAAGGCTAGGTTTGCCCTGCCCTCAGAAGCCCCAAGAGCCCCTACACCAGCCAAAGTGAGCTTAACTGGCACTATGGTGCCATCTGGATTGAAATTCATTTTATCGGCCCATATCTGGCGAGTACAGCCACCGCGACCATACTCCAGATAAACAAAGTACCATTGATCCGAGTCTGCCGGACTAAAAAACGAGCCATGTCCGGGCCCAAATAAACCACATTCATAATCAGATCCAGCAATAATATCCCTTTCAGGTGCCACCCAGGGCCCTAAAGGCGAATCATAGCTCATCATATAGGCATATTTATAGGCTTCATGCCCGCTTAGAGTATACATAAAATAGTAGATACCGTTTCTCTTGAATAGAAAGGAACCTTCAGAATAACCATTACGCTTGGTATTTACTACTATCTGTTCCCCTACTGTATCAGTAAGCTCAGAATTCAGTTGAGCCAGCCCACGCTGAGCCCAGACCATATATGCTTTGCCGTCATCATCAATAAAAACCTCAGCATCAATAGGCTTCGCTTTACGGATAGGAAATGGGCTCCAACCTGAACTATTATTGATATCCTTGCCGTCAACAGTCCTGAACGGCCCTAGCGGACTATCAGCTCTGAGAGTGGTGATCTTCTCATTCAATGTTGGGAATAGATAGTATTTCCCTTGATACTTAATCGAGGTACTGGGAGCCCAGTACTTGGCATCGTAGTTATCCGCGAAAAGCGAACCGGAAAAGCTCCAGTTAACAAAATCCTTAGATGTCCAAACCACCGGCAGCCCTGCACTGGCAAGTCCCGCACCAGCACCATCAGTAGTAGCATAACAATAAAACACACCGTCAATTTCAACTATACTTGGATCGGCCACCATATCGGGAATAAGCGGATGGCCTAATGAACTCAGGCCATCATATCCTTTACCTGACAAAGCCATACTATTTGCAGACATAAAACCCAAAAACAACATAATTACACAAAAAGATTGAACTATACTTACTTTTCTATTCATGACACAACTTTCTTTTCAACATGATCTGATTACATAAATACAATTACTAACGATACTATATACAATTCATAATTATACAAGAAAAAAAGCAGCCATACATGAATAACATATATGGCTGCCTAAATAATAATAAGAGAAATATATATTTTACTTACTGCGCTTCGTTATATATATCAGCTATGTCAGTATCGCTTAGCGGATAATTATAAACACGCAGATCATCGACGCTTCCCTGATAGTACGCATCGCCGCCCCAATTACTGCGACCTATGTAGCAGTTATTGCGAACAACATTAGTCAAAGGCGATGTTGTACCGGCGACGATGAACTGGCCGTTCTTAAATAACCTGGCATTACCTTGCGAATCACAGGTAACAGTAAACATCTGCCATTGGTCAAGATCGATAACACTATCTGCAACCACTCTACCCGCAGAACCGCCACCAGCCCAGGACTCAAATATCAGGGTATTAGACCCGTCAAGACGACCAAACCAGATATTATCAGAAGTTGGGCCATTACCAAAGTCAACAAAACGAGCCCAGTTTTTAACAGCAGTTGGATAAACCCAGACAGATATAGTACAGCCTTTTGCAAAGTCATCATAGTCACCAGCCAGATCTATATAATCATCTGTGCCGTCAAAGGCTAATGCATCACCAATAACGCCAGAAACCGAATTATCGTCAAAGGTAAGTCCATTGGCCAATGTACCATTATTAGCAAAACCGCTGCTGTCAGAAGCTGTCACACCAGTATTTTCATCAAGCGTCCAATGACCAATAAGCTCTGAAGGTGTTGGTGTAGAAACCGGAACCGCTGCCGATGGTACATCTGCAAGCCAGACGGCCATAGGCCCTGTCCCACGATGCGCCCAGGCATAATACGGTATCGCTGTCAGCAGCTCATCCTGCTGATCTATATCACCGTCAATATTCTCATACAAACCTTTTACCATAGCATGAATAATATTACCCTGATTCGTAATATTCGCCATAGATAGCATATTCTGTGAATAATCAACTGTAAACTGTACATCATCTGGTACATATAAATGAGAGAACCGGTTATCTGGATAATCAGGCCACTCCAGACAGTAAACAATAGGTCCGCGCTCAAGCGATACATGATCGACATCTTCAGCAATAGAAGGATGAGACAATACCTGACGAACCGACATTGGCAGCTCCAGTGAAATAGTATCACCAGCCGACCAGTCACGTGTAATAGCAACATAACCTTTATGGGTAATAACAGGTACGGCATTACCATTAACCATGATCTGTACAGGTTCACTCGCCTGATGCTTATACTGGTACAGGTCACCAGGAACAGGCTGATTTCTGGCCCAGCCAGGAATACGCAGATAAACAGTAAACTTCTTACTCTCAACAGGGTCGATCTGTAAGCTCATACTGCCCTGCCATGGATACTGGCCCTGCTGAGTGATCGATACCGATGTGTCGGCCAGCTCAATATTAGAAGTACTGGCAACATACATATTCACATATATCTCATGATCACCCTTACAATATACATAGCCAGGCACCGACGGAATAGTACGGGCAATATTGCCGATACAGCAATTACAGCTAAACCAGCTGCTTCGCTCATAGCCGCCATGTGATTCCAACGGGTTCGGATAGAAAAATTTATCGCCGTCAAGTGAAACACCACTAATAACAGAGTTATAAAGTGAGCGTTCCATAGCATCAATGTACTTACCATCTCGGAAATAGAGGAACATACGCTGGTTCCACATCACATTTGCAATTTGCGCACACGTCTCACAATACCCGTCATTTGGCAAATAATACGGCGAACCAAACGACTCGCCACCATGCTGAGCACCTAACCCGCCGGTTATATAAGCCTTGGTATCATTTACACTATGCCAGATCTTCTCCAATACAGTCATAAGTTCATCGTGATACTCCAGATCACTGCAACGCTGGGCAACATCTGCCATACCCATATACAAGTATAAGGCACGAACAACATGGCCTACAGCTTCAGTCTGCTGAAGTACAGGTAAATGATCCTGATTGTACTCGCCCCATGGGCTGTAATCGTTTGTAACAGTACCTCTTATATCCAGATAGTACCTGGCAAGATCAAGATAACGCATATCACCGGTAACTTCAGCCAGACGAGCCAGAGCTGTCTCTACCACTTCATGGCCCGGCGGGATCTCAATCCCCCCTTCATGGAAAGTATCAACAAGCAGATCAGCAAACTTTATAGCAACATTCAGCAGAGATGTTTTCCCTGTCGCCTGATAGTGTGCAATTGCAGCTTCAAATAAATGGCCGGCATCATAAAGCTCATGACTGCCCACCAGCGAACTCCAACGCTCAGAGCCTGACCAGATATCCATACCATTAGTGCGGATCGTATACAAATAACCATCATCTTCCTGGGACGCTGCTATTAGCACTATAAGCTCATCAAGATAGGCATCAAGCTCAGGATCTGGCGAGACCATGAGCGAATAGCTCGCACCCTCTAGCGTCTTATATATATCTGTATCATCAAAAGGAAAACTATATTGCGGAGTTGCGGTACTGAGCCCGCCAGCAATAGCAAAGTTTTCTATACGGCCGGTTTCTTCCAGTTTATTAAAGATATACGGCACAGTCACAGTACGATTAACCTCAAGTCTGGGCAGCCAGAAATCATCATTGAACGAAACCTGGGTAAACGGCACACTGGATATCCCGCCAAGTGTATCATCTACAGGAAATAGTGAGCCTGTCGACAACCATTCTTTAGCAAGATAAGCCATATCAGCAAGATCAACCCGCTGGTTATGATCAATATCAGCGGTACTCCCTGCAGATAGCCACTGGTCAGCCAACTCTTCCAGATCGGCTATATCAGAACTGTTATCACCACTAAAATCTGCTTCCAAAATCAGACTCTGAGGAGCAAGAGATATATTATCAATATTCACACTGCCTGAATCAGCAGTAAAACCAATTGTAATAGTCTTAATTCTGGTAAGGTTAAGAGATGGATTCTGTTCGGTAAAGCTATCAAGTGCAATACTGCACTTCTGCCAACCTGTTGTATTGAGTTCCTGACTATAGGCTGCTTCAGCATAATTCACACCCCAGCCATCATCAGCAAGCCTGATATACATACCGGAAGTAGTCGAAGTATTATTCTTTAATACCAGATTCAGGCTTTTAGAATTATCTGTTGTGAAATTACGTACAGTATCAAAACTCAGTGTAACTCCGGCATTATCAGTAGCCCCGGTATTATCAAAAGCAAGCAGCATAGAAGAGCTATCGTCAAAACCATCAGAAGATATAGATGATGAGATTGCACCTTCAGTCTGCCAAAATTCTGCTAAAGCTGAGGTGTCCTCATAACTATCAAATTTATCAATTATAGAATGATCAATTGGCTCTGATTCTGTAAAACTCAATATAAACACTCTATCACCACTGACAACTGTCATATTATTATCAGCATTACTGTTATTGCCACTGGTATAGGCAGTGCCTCCGCTATAGGGGTTACCATCTGGTGCGGTATTATTAATGCCATGCAGCTCAAAGAAAGATGAACCGGGCAAAGACAGGTCAAAAGCATAAATTTTTGCCGGGTCAAGAACAACTGGACTGGCTAGCGTAAAGGTTAGCCATGTACCTGTGCCGTCAGAGGAATTCGTTACAGAATTAACTGAAAATATACCTGGTTCAGAGCCGGTAATAGTATAAGCCTCAGAAGCAATAACAAAGCTGTCTGTACCACTAAGTTGAGGGTCAGTAATACGCAGGATAATATTATCTCCAGTTACAAACCTTGTCCAGGTAGAATCGGTATTACCAGAATACTGACAGTGCCTCACTGTAATAGCATTTAAACTGTACGCAGGATGAGTAGAGTTAGTAGTAAAAGTTTGCCCCTGCGAGGGTCTGTCATATGACACATAAGTTGTACCATCATTTGCCCCGCCGTCAGCAGTAGCAGTACCAACATTATTACGGTCGAGCAAAGCTCCGGTTAGAGAATATATATCATCTGAACCGATAGATGGCTGTTCAGTATTAAAAGTAAGCTCTAACGCATATGAAGAACTAGTAAACAGCAATAAAACAAGCAGCAGCAATAGCCTTTTCATCATCTCTCTCCTTGCCAGTAGTCTTTACTATACTAAAATACAGGTACTGCACCAAAAGCAAGGCGCAGTACCAGATTATGAAGAAAACATTAAATCTGAGTTATGGAGGGAATTTCACTCAGATAAATCACAAATCTAAATATATGACCAGGTGTCAGAAAACGACACCCGGCCACACAAAAAACAAAATTAGTAACAAGATGGGTAGAAACCACAGTCCAGCCACTGGGTAGCAATAAGAGCAAAATCTTCTATATTCACCCTGCAATCATCAGAAATATCATATGCAGGTTTTTCCATACAGAAGTTGCCGTTAACTTCAGCAAACGCAGTAGCGATCTCTTCTGCTGACAATGAATAGTTATAAAGTTTAAGGTCATCCATTTGACCAGCAAAAAGATCATCTGCCCAGTTACTCTTACCAATATAGTTAAGAGTACGGATAGTCTGATTTGGAACAGTAACTGAACCTGTAGCTACCGGCAGACCATTATAGTACAATATCGCAACGCCAGCTGGGTCCATAGTGATCACCATATGCTGCCATTGGTCCATAGCCAGTACAGTAGCAGACACCAAAGCACCTTCAACTATGCCGTCAGTTGTCCTGAAGGCCAGATCATTGCCAGTACCAACACGATACAGGAAGATATTGTCATCTGGCGCACCATTACCAAAATCAAAGATACGGCTATAGTTGCCAGCTGCAGTTGGTTTAGCCCATACCATAGCTGTCAAACCAGTCTTAAAGTCAGCCATGCCTTCAGGGATCTGAACATAATCATCTACGCCGTCAAAGTTAAGAGCAACATCGGTCTCTCTTACACCAGTAGTATACTCTGGGTCACCAAAGAGGTTACCATCATAACCATTAACAACATCGTCTACATTATTATTAAAGTCCCAATGGGCAACCATTTTCTTGGTAACCAGTTGAGCTGAACGTGTCTCAGAGGTCTTACCATTTGAATCAAGAGTTACGATACAAGAGTAAAAACCTTCATCATCGAGCGTCACGTCAGCAACTTCAAGAATCACATCAGTTTCGCCGTCAAGAATAAGCTCATCCATATACCACTGATATGACAATCCAGTTGAATCACCGGTAAATGGATTCACTGCATTAGCATTAAATGTAGCAGTTTCACCGGCAAATACTATCTGGTCAGTCGGAGATGCAGGATTAAGATCTGGCACTGACAACTCTGACGCATATTTCCAGGTCAAACCAACGATATTATTCGGATCACCTGGAGGCAATACACCACCGCTGCCGTCAGACATACCTTCTTCGATATACCACTGATATACCTTGTCTCGCTGCGGCATTAAATCGCCATCAAGTAGATAAGAAGCTGTTGCACTTACTGGTGATCCGGCATCGATAGTATCGACAAGGACCATATTCGGATCGCCATATTCAAAGTTACCATATAAATAATGAACCTTTACATCTGGGTTCGACACTTCCGGATTAGCTGGAGATAGTGCTGTATTCCATGAAAGAGTCAATGGAGCCTCTGCAGTGATACCTTTGGCCTTATTAGCCGGAGATGGACTACTCGGATTATATACAGGGGCAAAATGCAGGATGAACGCCCTGTCACCGTTAGCATTAGCGTAGTTATTATTAGCAACACCGCTAGAACCTGTTGTATAAGCTGAACCACCGTCGTAGCTGTCCGCTGAATTACCTGAAAGTTCAAAGAACAGACCCGCTGTACCGCCAAGATCAAAACCATAAGGAACACCAACTCCCAAAGATATTGGATTATCAAAAGTAACGGTAAACCAGGTTCCGGTACCATTTGCTGTATTAATTGCTGGTGTAGGCAGTGCATTTTCTTCATTACCAGTAATAGTATATGAATCCTGCATCAGGACAAAGTCATCAGTACCTGAATACTGAGGGTCAACGATACGGCAAGTCAAAACGCCATCAATCGGCATATTATACCAGGTTACTCCTGGGTTATCAGTATAACCTACATGCTGAACAGTTATTCCTGTCAACATATAATCATAGCCAACACCAGAAACATCAGGAATAGTAAAGAACTGCCCCTGAGCTGCCCGATCTGGAGCAACATAAGTTGTAGCATCGTTTCCACCACCAACATTCTCAGCATCCTCGGCTGCAAGGACTAGCGATGCAATATCATATGGGCCAATCTCTGGCTGGCTGGTACTAAGTGTAAGGCTGGCAGCATCGGCTGATGCGATCATACCAGACAATATCAACAAAGATGATAATAATTTACTTTTCATATTATTATTCTCCTTAATATAGGATTATCAGTTAATTATAATGTATGTTGAGTATATCATGGACACTCAGGGAACATACCACAATCAAGCCACTCACTGGCAATAGCAGCCAGATCAAGCACGTCAACTGCACAGTCTGGAGTGCCGTCAATACCGGTAATATCAAATGCCGGATATTCCAGACAGAACTCACCACGCTGCTGATAGAACATTTCAGCAATATCAGTACCGCTAAGTGCATAATTGTAGTATCTCAGATCATCCATCATACCTGCATACAATGCATCAGATTCCCAGTTACTCTTACCAATAAAGTTACCTGTACGAACAACATCATTAGGTATACTTATTTTACCTGCAACTAAAGGAGAGCCATTTTTATAAAGAACTGCATTACCGGTATTATCCATAGTAACAGCTATAAACTGCCAGGTATTGAGCTCCAGTGCTGGTGCCTGAATAATAGAACCAACATCACCGTTCATTACATTGAATGCCAGGTCTGTACTGGTTCCCATACGATAGAAAAATACATTATTGTTATATTCACCATTACCAAAATCAATAAAGCGTGCAAAGTTACCTGCCGCTTCAGGATTAACCCAAAGAGCAAAGGTAAGGCCAGTATTGAAGTTCGCATACCCTTCAGGGAGAGCGATAAAGTCTTCAGTACCATCAAATTCAATACCGTTAGCAAATTCAGCCGCTGCATAGGTTATAGTACCGTTTTCAGTACCATCTGAACCATTTCCGGTTGCATCCATTACATCGGCATCCATTGGCCAGTAACCGACCAACGCTTTGAATACTATACTGGCAGAACGAGACTGGACAACAGTGCCAGATTCAACAACTTTAACTTTACAATAAATAACAGCGTTTTCATCGTCTTCAGTTACAGTCATAGTATATTCAACACCTGTTTCACCTACAACAAGAGCATCATTTTTATACCACTGATAAGACATGCCAGTATTGTCATCAGTTATAGGGTTAATAGCAGAAACTGTCAGAACTATCTCATCACCAGCTTCAACAGCATTATCTAACGGATACATACTGTCAAGCTGAGCCTGCTGTTTCTCTGTCTCAAAGCTCCATAGCTTTCCTATTAGATTATTAGGGTCACCAGCTGGATATGGGCTGCCTGAACCATTATCAAGCACTTCGTCAACACGCCATGTATAAACTGCGTCTGACTGTAGCAAATAATCAAGCTGATATGATGCGGCAGCGTCAACCACACCGTCAGCCGGGTCAATATCAGCATCAATAACAATTGGCGTCACAGCTGACAGATCAGTATCATTCGCTGCACTAATATACAGGTGGTGATACATAATATCCGGATTGGTAATAATAGAAGAATCTGGAGTATCATTGGTCTGACCTGCAGTCCAGCTGAAAGTTACCATCTCTTCATAGCTAACATCAATAGCATTATCTACTGGAGTAGGAGAAGTTGCACCAACCAGGTATATACCAGTTTCAATAAGGAATTTCCTGTCACCAGCGGCTATTGCCATGGTATTATCACCAACACCGCCGCCACCTGTAGTATAAGCAGAACCGTCAGCATATGGGTTACCGCCTTCTGCACTGTCTTTAATACCTGATGTTTCAAAGAATGTGCCAGAAGATGAGCCCAGATCGAAACCATATAAGGTATCAGCTTCAAGTAAAACTGGAATATCCAGAGCAACTCTTACCCATAAGCCGGAACCTTCCGCATTGCTGGTCAAAGTTGATGGTAAAGCATTTTCTTCATTACCTGTCAAAGTCACTACATCACTGTATATAACGAAATCGTTAGTACCTGTTGCCGCCGGATCAGTAATACGCACTGTAATTGTGCTGTCTGCCGTCATTTGATACCAGGTAGTTCCGGTATTAGTTACATCATATCCGCCATGCTGTACCCAAACCGCAGTAAGTACCTCAGGAGCACCGCCAGTTAAAAAAGTCTGACCCTGTGCTGGCCTGTCTGGAGCAACATAAGTAAAGTTATCATCACCATCTCCAACGTTATCAGAATCTAAATCAGCCCCGATAAAATTGGTTATATAAAAGAAATTTGGGTCTTCAATAGTAGGATTAAAGCTTATCGTAGCCGCCGAAGCGCTTAGATTTGCAATCCCAACTAATGCCAATAACAGCCAGAAAAATTGTCTTTGCATAGTTATTCTCCTTGAAATTCAGTTAGTTTGAAAGTTAATATTACCGACTTAAAAAACAGATACTCATCCAGAATCAACAGTTATTATTGATGCACTCATAACAAATTCTCCTCTTTAAAATACAGGCGAATTAAGTCCGACATGGTCACTACAGCTTAATTTCAGTTAACCTAAAACTGTACGAACAATTATCCTGCAAACAAAATGTATCAAACCATGCAGCTGATATAGCTGCCACCAAAAAATCAAATTCTATAGACTAATTCTATATTTTTGTAATCGTTCACAAGGTTACAAAAGGTAGCATGGATGTAAGATAAAGTTGATAGTAGGCCAGAATTCGATAATCCTCTAGTTATTGGCATAAGAGTAAAAAAACAGATGTTTTTTTAATTAGCCTGACCGCTATGCGGGCAATCCGCCCCTTTCAACCTTACTTCCTTACAACCTTTCCTCCTGTAACCGTGAACGGTTACAATTATTTATATTTCTACCGGGGATATTAAAGACATATCAAGAAAAACCGCGGTAGTCTTCTTCTCTAATTTTCAAAATGCTATGATCAAAAGTCAGCATTTTTTAATCAACATTAATAACAGGCTCTGTGATCACACACCAATCACAGGTAAACGCTCGTCCATAATCTGCCCTGACATCATTATCACCACCATCGGTAGTGACAATAGAAAGGAACCGGTCACCATCTTCAAGGTCAACCTTGATCTCATATAACTTCGCTTTATCTTTCAGTTTTTAAGCGAATATCTGACCTTACCATCTACCAGTACCCAGATATCAGCATTACATGGAGCATCTTCATTAAAATCAGCGATACCAGCATAAGCATGAAATGAACTGACGTTTTGAAACGGATAATCTGCGACAATAGCACCAAGGTCATAAGTTATGCCAATATTAGCATGTAATAGAATACATTCCTTGCCGCCAGAATTATAGTTTGTACCATTAAAGTTAATAATCCCGTTTCTATCGCCATCTCTGCCAATTGAACTGCTTTCAGGACAGACACCTATATTGACATAAAATTCGCCGCAAGTTACAGGACAATTATCGAAAACATCGCCATCGGAACTTACTACCTGTAGAGTAGTACTCTTACTACCAGGCACGAATGTACCATCTACATACTTATTTTCTGGCATGGTCTTGAACAGGTAATCCGAACCACTGTCATACGGACTGTTAACATAACCTTTGCCTGGACAAAGCCATTTTTCTGTACAATATTCCATTTTACCATTGCCACCAGCAGTAATATCAGTAATAGATATACTTCTGGGACCATACGAAATAGTATTTGAAGCAGAATCAATTGCTCTGACAAACTTATGAACTTCAAATTCTACATTAGTAACCTGCCTGCCGGAACTGTCAATATTGCCGGCAAATCCAGCATTAAATACGTGACCTGATGTCTGTGTGCTGTTTTTAGCTGTTACCCTTGTTTCCCCTTTTATAACATGCACTTCTGTACTGCTGTCAGGACAAACCTTTACACCAAATTCCGTTCCCAGATCAAGCACTCTGGACACTGGCGTATCTACAACAAAACCAGTATGACCTTCATTCATCGCAACATACGCACAACCACTGTAAAGCTGGATATGGTCAATACCGCTACAGGAAAACTCACACGGAGCTTCAAGTACAACCCTGGCACTATCACATTCAAGTTCAACATACCCCCTTCCCAAGCTCATTCTGCCGTTAGAACGACAAAGAACACTTCCCACTGTAACCTCTGAACTGCCGGACAAAAGCGTGCAGTTCATAATATCCGTCACTCTTGCAACCGGAGTATAGGCATATACATTATAAACATGTACAAGAAATGCCATTACCGCTGCCAGAGCAATAAAACCAAGAATACGATTTGCAATATTCCTGCCCGGCCGTGAAACTCTCTTAACCGACTTCTCTACTACAGGTTGCGGCTTTTGCTCCTGCTCTACAGTTGGAGCATTGCTCTCACTGTCAGCCAGAAACTCTAACATACCCTCGTCAACACCAGCACTATCTGGCACATCAACCATTACAGAAGAGGATACATACTGCTTAATTGCAGCACAAAGCATAACATATTCAGTATAATAACGCTGGGCCTCTAAACTGGAATTTACAATATCCTGAAACTGCTTTTCCTGTTCAGTAGAAAGGTTATTGTCAAGCTTGCCCAAAATTAGCGACCTGAGCTCTAAATTGTCAAATTCACATTCCATAGCAGTCAAAGATTCTCCTGTGCCAGAGATGACCTGACACACCTCATAATAGAATCATGTATGCGCCCCAGAGATTTATACAGGCCATCAACAGAACGGTTGGCAACCTGTGCCAGACTTTTAATATTAAGTCCTTCTTCATATCTGAGCCTGATAAGCTCTTTATCTTTACTTGTTAGTTTAGTAAGACAATTTCTAAGCGTAGTTATTCGCTGGTCCGTATAAGAGTTCAGCTCCTGAGCATAGTCAGCAATGTTTTCCAGTGTATCTCCCTGTAGTAAACACTCCTGCTTTTTCTTATTTCGATAATGAGCATATATAATATTGCGTGCAACACTTATTCCAAGTGCAGCAAAATTATCGATCTTAATATCGTTTCCATACTTACGCCACAGTACTTCAACTGTATCCTGTAATATATCATCTGCATCATTCCAGTTAGAAACCATCGTAAGTATGAAAGCATATATCTTATTCTGGCTTTGAACCAGCTGACGCACAAAATCAATGCTCAATTGACTCTGCAATTCGTTACTAGTTTTGCTGTTCAACTTTTCCATTTAAGATAATCAATCAAGAACGATTCATGAATTACTTAATACACTAAAAACTGTGCAGACACAATTCAACACTACATCAAATTTATATTTCAGAGACCAGATTTATATAATGATTATTTCTTCTTATTATATTGTGCTAAAATGTTATAAATTTGGAGTGTAAAAAATCATTTTTTAGGGCAAAATTTGCAAAATCTGACTAATCGTTACAACACTAAACCATAAAAGCGTTAAAGCATAACCATAATGCGCAAAAAGTAGGGGGTTTCACTTAGAAAAATATCAGCATTAGACCTCAGCATTGCTATTGTAAAAGTTCAAAAATGAATCTTAGTTAATAATAACAACTTTACATATCAGGCTAACAGTAGAGCATTACCAGACATAAACACCACAATCTTAGTATAAAAAAAACAGGCTGCAAACTATACAGCCTGTTTTTTTATTATGCAGTATTACTTAAACGATATACACAAATTAACCTTATAGCTCACCCTGATCAATACCAAGCGCAGCGGCAACACCATTGCCATATGCTGGGTCAGCTTTCATACAATTTCCTATATGGCGTATCTTAATATCTTTAGGGGCATCGCCCATAGCACGAGCAGTATTGTCAAATAAAGCCTGCTTCTGACTATCGTTCATTAGTCTGAATAGATCACCTGGCTGAGAATAGTAATCATCATTATCTTCACGATGGTTCCAATGATCCCCAGCACCGTTTAGCTCCAATGGCGGCTCCTTATACCCTGGTTGCTCCTGCCATTTTCCATAACTATTTGGCTCATAACCAAGTGTATTCCCATAGTTACCATCAACTCTCATTTGCCCATCTCTATGAAAACAGTTCACAGGACAACGAGCCTTATTAACAGGAATTAGATGATGATTAACCCCTAGACGATAACGCTGTGCATCACCATAGGAAAATAACCTGCCCTGAAGCATTTTATCTGGTGAAAAGCCTAGTCCGGGCACAATATTAGCCGGGTTGAATGCTGCCTGTTCAACATCAGCAAAGTAATTTTCAGGATTTTTATTTAATTCCAGCACCCCTACGTCAATCAATGGATACTCTTTATGAGGCCAAACCTTTGTAAGATCAAAAGGATTAAATGGAAAATCAGCTGCCGCTTTTTCCGGTATTACCTGTATTTTCATATCCCACTTTGGATAATCTCCTTTTTCTATACTGGTAAACAGATCTCGCTGGTGACTCTCCCGGCACATACCAATCACCTCTGTTGCCTGCTGATCCGTTAGACATTTTATACCCTGCTGTGTTTTAAGGTGATATTTGATCCAAAACCTTTCTCCATTGGCATTGATCATACTATAGGTATGACTGCCGTAACCGTTCATATGACGATATGAAAGTGGAATCCCCCGTTCACTCATAGTAATTGTAACCTGATGCAATGCCTCTGGCAGACTGGTCCAAAAGTCCCAGTTGTTTCTGGCACTGCGTAAATTCGTTTTAGGGTCGCGCTTTACCGCATGGTTCAAATCTGGAAACTTAAGCGGGTCTTTCAAGAAAAATACTGGTGTGTTATTACCTACCAGATCCCAATTTCCCTCTTCAGTATAAAATTTTATAGCGAAACCGCGTATATCTCTTTCCGCATCTGCCGCACCCCGCTCACCTGCAACGGTAGAAAATCTGACAAATAGGTCTGTTTTCTTGCCAACCGCAGAAAAAATCTTAGCGCAAGTGTATTTGCTAATATCATGTGTTACAGTAAAGGTTCCAAATGCTCCTGAACCTTTGGCGTGCATACGCCTTTCTGGTATTACCTCCCGGTCAAAATGTGCTAATTTTTCCAGAAACCACACATCTTGTAGAAACTGAGGACCACGCGGGCCTGCTGTTAATACATTTTGATTGTCGCCCACAGGTATACCAACATTATTAGTTAGCTTTTCATCAGACATATTAGATACTCCTCAATAATTAGCGGTTAAATCAAACCATACTTGGTATAAAGATAACTTTACTCATAAACTCTAGGCAACATTAAGGACAAATGTCACGAAAAAACTCTTGCTTTTATGAATAAGTAATAAAAAAACCCGCATACCAGGGATTAGTCCTGAATATGCGGGTTGTATATATCAATATGACTTACGGCATATAATGCCGGTCAGAAATACTAATTAAAACAGGTAACCCATCTGTGGTACTTCGCCTACCAGTGGTGTCAGGTAGTCGATGTAAGCCTGAGTGATGTTGTTTCCTTCTGCATTGATAAATGCATCGTCCAGATGACGAGTCTTAGCAGCAACGTTTTCCAGCTCATTACGGTAGTATTCCAGCTTGTATGGGCTGTCGCTAACACGCTTGAAGCTGACTGAACCGCTCATCTCATCTGTTGTACATGCGTAACGAACGGCCAGACGCCCTGCTTCGCGAGCTTCTGTAGCATCAGTTTCTGATACGATACCTGCAAAACTACGCTGCAGGTAACCGAAAGTATCTGCACGCAGACGTTCGCCCGGCATAGCTTCCTTCAGCTTAGATACCAGGAAGTCACCAAGAGCTCCGGTACCAGATAGCTGGATATTACCGTGTGCATCCTTTTCAACGTTTTCCTGCATTACCTTTGCCCAAGGTTCGCCGTTTTCATTGTTAATACCTTCTGAAACAGCTACCAGACAACGACCGTACTTGGCCTTGGCTGCCTTAACATCGCTGATGAACTGTTCCATAGAAACGTTACGTTCTGGAACGTAGATCAGGTGTGGACCATCTGTTTCATTCTGACGAGCCAGAACTGAAGCAGCTGTCAAAAAGCCGGCATGACGACCCATGATAACGTCGATCTTGATACCTGGCAGTGAGCGGTTATCCTGATTGTCACCCATGAACGCCTGAGCTACAAACTTGGCAGCTGAACCAAAACCTGGGCAATGGTCGATACCGCAAAGATCATTATCAATTGTCTTAGGCACGTGGAATACCTTCAGGTCGTAACCGCTCTTTACACCCATATCACGGATGATACGAGCTGTATCTGATGAGTCATTACCACCAGCATAGAAGAAGTAACGGATATTGTGCTTCTTAAATACTTCGAATACCTTTTCACAATATTCTGCATCTGGTTTATCACGTGTAGAACCAAGAGCTGCTGATGGTGTGAAAGCTACACGATTAAGGAAATCAGCGTTGAACTTGCTGCCGCCTGCGGCACCCTGAGAAGCTATTGCCTTGAGGTCAAGGAAATCTTCGTTGAGGATACCACGACTGCCGTGACGTGAACCGTACAGGTTCTCGATACAATCGTGTTCAAAACATTCTTCAATTACACCAACCAGTGACTGGTTGATCACGCATGTAGGACCACCTGACTGACCTACTACTGCATTACCTTTTAGCTGAGCCATTTCTAAATCTCTCCTAAAATCTGAGTATCATTAAACCTTAGTTTGAATATAAAAAAATATATATACTAAACAGAAATCGGCCAAAATATGTCCGGCCGGTATCCTGCACTACAAACAACCTAATCAAAATAAAAATCAGTAGATATTATATCCTAATTCCTAATTCCTAAATTCTATTTATACTACTTACTTCTTCTGGTTCCAGGTTCTTTCGATAAAGCCTGTGTCACATTTACCGTCAGCAAAATCAGGATGCGAAAGTATCTCATAACACATCGGAATTGTACTCTTGATCGGGCCAATAGTGTACTCAGACAAAGCACGACGAGCGCGACGAATTGCGTCAGCACGATCGGAACCATGAACGATAAGCTTGGCGATCATTGAGTCATAGTTCGGTGATATCTTAAAACCGGCAAAGCAGTGAGAATCAATCCGAACACCAAATCCACCTGGAGCAATATAATCATTGATCGGTCCCGGACATGGCCTGAAGTTCTGATATGCATCTTCTGCATTAATACGACATTCAATTGCATGACCGGTCTGCTTGATATCCTTCTGCTTGATATCGAGCTTACTTCCTGAAGCTATCTTGAGCTGCCAGGCAACAAGATCAACACCTGTAACCATTTCTGTTACCGGATGCTCAACCTGGATACGGGTATTAACTTCACCAAAGTAGAAGTTACCATTCTTATCCATAAGGAACTCAACAGTACCAGCATTAAAATATCCTGCCGCCTTAACTACTCTTAATGCAGCCTTACATATTTCTTCACGCTGATCTTTACTGAGCGATGGGCTAGGCGATTCTTCAACCAGCTTCTGATGACGACGCTGAAGAGAGCAGTCACGTTCCCATAGATGGAGATAATTGCCATGCTCATCGGCAAGCACCTGAACCTCAACGTGTTTAGGGTTTTCAATGAACTTCTCCATAAACACTTCAGGATTATTAAATGCACCCTGAGCTTCACTTCTGGCTGAATGGAAAGATGTTCTAAGTGTTATTTCATTATGACAAACACGCATACCACGTCCGCCACCGCCAGCTGAAGCCTTGATCATTACCGGGTAACCGATCTTATTGGCAAGCTTAACTGCTTCTTCTTCGGTCTCGATAGCTCCTTCAGAACCTGGTACAACAGGCACCTTGGCCTTGATCGCCAGATTACGGGCCGCTACCTTATCGCCCAGAAGTCTCATTGATTCTGGTGATGGGCCAATGAATTTGATCTTACAATCTCTACATACCTCGGCAAAGTGAGCGTTCTCAGCCAAAAAGCCATAGCCTGGATGGATAGCTTCAACATTAGCGATCTCAGCAGCAGAAATAATACTTGGTATATTCAGATAGCTCTCAGCTGGGCTGGCCTTACCGATACAAATAGCCATATCAGCAAATTTCAGATAGCTGGCGTCCTTGTCTGCTTCTGAATACACAACAACAGACTCAACTCCAAGCTCTCGGCAGGCACGAATAATACGCAGGGCTATTTCACCCCTGTTTGCAATTAATATTCTTGTAAACATAAAAACTTTCGTTTTAGCAAAGATTCAGTTAACAGCAAAAGTTAACAATTAACAACAGTTATTATGACTGACAATCCTCAGCCCCAAAAACTGAACGATAAAAGAAAAACTTATTACGGCTCAACCAGGAACATAACCTGGCCAAACTCTACCGCCTGAGCGTTTTCTACCATGATCTTCTTTATGGTACCTGAAACTTCTGCTTTAACTTCATTCATAACCTTCATAGCTTCAACGATACAAACTACTGTATCTGCTGTTACCTGATCGCCAACCTTAACAAAAGGAGCCGCGTCAGGTGCTGGTGAAGTATAGAATGTACCAACTATTGGTGATTTAACTTCCTGGAAATTAGTATTAGCTGAGGCTTCTGCAGCTGGGGCAGCTGGTGCTGACGCTGCTGCCGGAGCGGCTGCTGGCTGAGAATAAACTGGAGCCGCTGGCATTGGTGCATACTGCACTGCTTCTGTACTGCCGCGCTTTAGTTCAACTTTATCCTCACCGTCAATGATCTTCATTTCGGTAAGACCATTGGCTTCCATCATCTCAACTAATTCTCTGATTTTATCAATATCCATCGTATAAAATAATCCTTCATCAAATAGACACAGCTTCTAATGCCTTCGGCACTGAAGCAGTTAAAACGCTGCGACCTTTAGCGGTCACCAGCACGTCATCTTCTATCCTTAACCCAAACTTGTTAGCAGGATAAATACCCGGCTCAACAGTCACGATCATTCCTTCCCTGAAAACTTCTGTTGATTCAGAGCCTAAAAACGGTTTTTCATGCACATCAAGGCCAATACCATGACCCGTGCCGTGCGTGTATGCATCCGGACACTTCGCCAGTATCTTTCTCGCCGCCACATCTGGTGCACTCAATGGTACTCCAGGTGCTATTGTATTAATAGCCGCGATCTGTGCCTCTAATAGTAGCCTATATGCATCTGCTACCTGAGTTGGTAATTTACCCAGACAGAAACAGCGAGTTATATCACTGGTATAACCCTTATATCTCGCTCCCCAGTCTATTAAAAATGGCTGGCCTTTTTTCAACTTCAGTTTACCTGGCTGTGCATGACACTCTGAAGCGTGACCGCCAAAAGCTATTATCGTAGGAAATCCTGGACCATCAGCACCGAGCATCATCATCTGGTATTCCAGATATGCACACATCTCTATTTCGGTAATACCTGGTTTGGCCCATAATACAGTATTAGCAACCGCCTGACCGGCGATCTTTGCTGCTTTCTTGATATATGATGCCTCATTTGAGTCTTTGACCATACGAAGCTGATCAACCAGATGAGCAACAGGGGTTATTGCCGAACCTAGGCTTTTTTTGTACCTTTGTAGTTGATCTACAGACATAAATGGAGATTGAATTCCAATTTTACGCCCTTTTAGATCTGACTTTTTCTTATTCTTGCCCAGAAAAACAGCCGCTACTGCGTCAGACATTAGCTTTTCTCGCTGATGCACTTTTAGCTCTGGACATTGCCTCTCGATCTGAACAAGAAACCTGCTGTCGGTTACAAAAGTAACTTTTGATCCGTCAAATACCAAAACACTGTCATCTCCTGTAAATCCAGTGAGATATGACACATCCGGCACATTGGTGATAATAAGGCCATCTAACGATTCTTTCCTCATTATCTTTACAAGCTTCTTCCGGCGTTCCGCTGGTATATTCAATTGTTTTCCTTTATTTTTAGACATAGCCCGGTATTATACTGGTATTGCTTCTATCAGGCAAAAAAATTATGATTGAATCTCTAATTTTGTAGGCTAAAACAACTTAACGTTCATCTACCCCACTATCATGTCTATACTTGATTATTTAACTCAAACTGACATACTTACCCATATAAACTCCTATTAAACGCCTGATAATAAAGTTATTATTACCAATTATTCTTTCCCATTAGCCAACAACAGCATCTACACCACTGCAAAAGCCACAAATTAGCGTGAATATCAGTGAAATACCCTACTAATGGGCTCACCATTTACTTGCTTTATTTGCAAACACTTAGGAATAAAAAGTGACAAAAAAAGCATTTTTCAAAAATATTTATGATTATATAAAATTCAAGTTGGTAATTTGGGTTACCGATAGTTAAAATGGCTAATATAGGTAATATTTTACAATGTGCTAAAATAGGAAACTAACAAGATGCATTTTTGTCATAAAATGCAATTATAGAACAGAAGGTTGTTCAGTCATAAATGGGAATGCTGAATAAGGAGTAAAATTCAGATGAAAAACGTTTATTCGACAGGTGAAGCAGCGGAAATATGCAAGGTAAGCCAGCAAACAGTTATACGCTGCTTTGATTCTGGAAGACTTCAGGGGTTCAGAGTGCCGGGTTCCAGATTTCGCCGTATACCGAGAGAGAGCCTGATTAAATTCATGAAGGATAATGACATTCCACTGGATAATCTGGATTCCGGTCGTCATAAAGTCCTCGTTGTCGATGATGATCCGGAAATTGTAGAACTGATGGTTGACGTCTTTGAACGTGACGGCCGCTTTGAAGTTCGTACTGCCGGCAGCGGCTATGATGCCGGTGTTATGACACAGGAATTCCGTCCTGACATGATCATTCTTGACTATATGCTTCCTGACGTTAACGGCAATATCGTCTGCAAGACAATTCGTCAGAACCCTCTGTTCGAACACACCAAGATCATTATCGTCAGCGGTGTAGTTAATCAGGACGAAATAAACGAAATGCTAAACCTGGGCGCTAACGATTTCCTCAAGAAACCTTTCAGTATCGATGAGCTTGTCGGCCGAATGGCAACTATGCTGGGTATATGATCCCGGCAGTTATGATCTGTATTACAGACGTGCATATATGGTACATAACTCGAAATGTCTGATATGATAAGGAACAATAATGGTTTTGCAGACAGAAGAACAACTCAGGAAGTCGAAAAATAAAAAGATCGAGCTGGTGCTGCATCAGCTCACCAGTCTTCCTACCTTGCCGGCGATCGCGGTTCGGCTGCTGGAGGTTACTATCCAGGATGATACGCAGGCCAATGAAGTGGTTAAACTCATCGAGTCTGACCCATCTTTGACCAGTAAGATCATATCTCTGGCTACCAATGCCTCTACTGGTATCAGTCGTAATAATGCCTCACTAAGCAAAGCTGTTGTCCTGCTCGGTTTTGATGCTGTTCGTAATGCTGTACTGAGCATAAAAGTCTTTGAAACTCTTAAGGAATCCAGCCCCAACGACCTGGAAGTTATGTTCGACTGGTCCGGCTTCTGGAAACACAGCATGGCTGTAGCCTGTGCATCCAAAAGGATCATAAGACTACTAGACCCCAAGATCGACCCGGAAGAAGCTTTCATTTGCGGGCTTCTACACGATATCGGGAAACTCGCTCTGGTTTCCGCTCTGCCTAAAAGTTATTCTCGCGTTGTTGAGCTCACAGAGTCTTCTCTGGCAAATATAGCTGATGTCGAGAATAAGATCCTTGGCGTTGACCATACCATAGCAGGTAAAAGACTGGGACAGAAATGGAACCTCCCTGAAAGTGTCGTTGAAACTATTTGGCTTCATCACAGCTGGATAAACGCCCTGCCTGAGATCCTGCACTATCCAACCATAGTACAATCAGTTCACCTAGCCGACATAATAGCTCGTGAACAGCGAATCGGCTATTCCGGCAACCACCCTATCGTTGACACATCAACAGAAGTTGCCAAACAACTAGGCTGCGACCCGGCTGATATCGAAAAAATCACCCTGAAACTCTTAGAGGACATTGGCCAGAGAGCTGTTATGCTCGGTCTTGAAAATATCGAGACTGAGAACCTCTACCACGAAGCATTGGCCAGCGCTAATAGCGAGCTGGGTAAGCTCAACTCCAAACTTCAGGAGCAGAATCATAATCTCAAGATCCGCAGCGGCTATTTTGAGATGCTCGCAGATATTACCAGAAACCTCAAACCAGGCCAAAGCGTTCTGGATGTATGCGAAACTGTCTCATCACTATGGGCCAAACACCAGAACGTCAAACGCACGGCGGTTTATCTGTTCCATGACGACTTCGACATGATCGAAGGTTTTGCCCTCTGGGAAAATAAGAGCGAAGGCCCAACCGCTTTCATGCTCGACTCCCACGAGATACCACAGGAAATAATACAATTCGACCAGCTGCAGAATTCAGACAGACGAAAGTTCAGAATACTGCCCGCTGGCCCTACTATGCCATGGTTCTTCGATAAGGTCTGCCCGGTCTTTGACATGAGCAGGTCAATAGCGATACCACTAATAATAAATGATAAAGTAATAGGTGCAATATTATGGGAATCTGAATATGGCTCAGAACCATATAACAGTCAGCTCAAAGAGCTTTCCGCTCTGGCTGGTGCTACCTCTCTGGCACTTATCCAGGCTTCGTCACAAAATCGACTTATCATGATGTGCGAACAGCTCACAACTAATAACCGCCTGCTACATGATGCTCAGAAGGAACTCATCTCCAGCAAGAAACTGGCCGCGGTTGGTGAATTGGCCGCTGGAGCTGCACATGAGATAAATAACCCTCTGGCGATTGTTGTGGGACGCTCTGAATGGCTTGCCGCCTCTGAAACCGATAAAGACCGAAAAGGCACTCTGCTTAAAATTGCCGAAAAAGGTAAAATTATTACTAATATTATCACCGAATTAATGGAATTTGCCAAGCCGCCATCAGCCAAAACAGCTGATATTGATATTGATACACTGGTTGCGGCTTCTATTGACAAATATAACGAAGAATCTAAAGACAATAAAATTGAAATTAAAACTAAGTTGGCCTCAGATTTGCCCGATATATCAGCAGACAATAACCAGGTGGTATCAGCCATTGTTGAACTGTTAGAAAACGCAGCTCAGTCCTATAATGACACACCTGGCGAGATCTTGATTTCTAGCAGCTTTGATGAATTAGCTGAAAAAGTAATTATTAGTATTTCAGATACTGGATGCGGAATGGACAAGGACACTCTGGAGAAAGCTACAACGCCATTCTTCTCATCCAAACAGGCAGGACGTCAACGCGGCCTGGGCTTAAGTAAAAGTATAAGGAATATCGAAAATAATGGTGGAACAATAAAAATAACCAGTAGACTAGGAGAGGGTACGACGGCAAGAATTTATCTGCCGCCGAACTATGTGTCATAAAGCGACACCATCCAAAGGTGATATCGCAGTTAACCGCTTATAGCGGTTCTATTGAGGTCGTAATTGCGTGAGTGATATAAATAAAAATAAAGTGATTAATATATATTCGATGCTAAACTGTGACGTTGCCGGCAGCTTTAGCTATGCTATAAGCGATGACTGCTGTATAAACCTTACCAGCAGCACTGATTATTTTGACGCAGAAGATATTGGAAGCATATCTTTCTGGAAAAAGATCAGTAAGATAAATCCGGATGCCGTCCTGCTGCCTCTTAGCAGTACGGATATCAGGGAGCTTAAAAGCGTCAGCGAAGATAACTCGAATATGTTTGACGCTAATCGTCCATGGCAATATATAAATGCCGCAGTTA
Source organism: Sedimentisphaerales bacterium (assembly GCA_963667715.1). GTDB lineage: Bacteria > Planctomycetota > Phycisphaerae > Sedimentisphaerales > SM23-30 > JAFGDI01. Next base: position 2,770,743 of record OY763926.1, read on the forward strand.
TTGCCGTCTTAACAGGTGATAATATTCACGATGCTGTTATAGCCGCTCAACTCGATTTCGATGGCATATTAACCGAGCCATTTATCGGTGGACACCTTCAGAATATTATCAGTGGTGCAATCGAAAGAAAAACTCAAAAGAGCCTCTTAAATGCCAGATATCACCGCCTGCAGCGTGTTATCAAAGCAATAAACCAGAACAGGCACATACTCCAAAGTAAAGTTGACCTGCTTTGTAATGACCTCGTACAGAGTAATAAAGATATTGCCGGCAAGATGAAGGAAATGAGCAAAGCATATGATTTCCAGAAAAGCCTAACTGGTGAATTCGACCTGAAATATATGCTGCACAAGGCACTGAAACATATCTCCCATAATCACCCAAATACCAACGCCGCTATCTATCTTTGCGATACTGACAAGATAGAAGTTATGCTTATGGACTCGTGGTTTGATGGGGAAATTAGCCCGCAACAACTGGAAAGCTGTCTTAAAAACAGTATTATCCCAGCAACAATTGCAAAGAACGAAACCGTAATAGTCAATAATGCAGGCGACAATAATGCATTCCCAACTATTTGCTGTACCAATCTAAATGGGTTAAGTATTTGCGGCATTCCAATTCGCCACAGCGTTCACAATGAAGGGATTCTTGTCCTATATCGTAGTGAAACAGTGCCATTTACGCAGGAAGAGCTAGAGCAGCTCGATCCTATTATCACCCCGATGAGCCGTTCAATCGAGGCCCTGCTGAATTTGCAGGATATGCTGGAAATGGCCTGAATGATCAGCTATTTTTAAGGCGCCTTAATTCAGAAAACCAATTGATGATTCATAAATTCGCTGACAGACAGCTTCTGACTGCTGTTTTTCTTTCAATGAATTGTCCAGATCCTGAAGATTTGCCATACAGATCGTACACCCCAGTGTCTCAATGTGGAATCGCACATATTCAGACCACTGTTCATCAAGCGAACCAAGTCGCCAGCTGCCGATAGTACTTCTCTTAGGACACGTAAATCGATTCGCCAGCCAAAGCTCCTGTAAGATACCGTCCAGGGCCGGCAATTCTATATCTCTGGTTCGCTCACTCAGAAACGCCCGAAGCTTATCCACACAGCGGTGACGAATAACGCCTATAGTGTTCGCATCAACATCAAGAAGCCCGGATATCTGCTTATTACCAAGCCCGGCATAAAAAACCAGCTCTATTATCTTCAAATCTCGAAAATTCTGCTTCTGCTTGAGATTATTGATCAGCTGGCCAAAACCTTCTGTTAAGATCCCCTGCAAACTGCTGACATCTTCATTATTACGTACGTATCTGCTCGCTGTCATATCATCTACCTGACCAGGCAGAACATATTCAGCGGAACTATCAGACACGCCACCAGAGCTGTCACCAAGCATGTCATTTACCAGGCAAAGTTTATCAGATGATTTGCGTCTGAACATATCGATCATCCTCCGGCGAAGGATCATAAACAGCCAGCTCTCTAATGAAGACCGACCTTCAAAAGTATCGATATTTTTGAGAAAAGCTATAAAGACATCCTGAACCAAATCCTCTGCATCTGAAACCTTACCATTAAGAGAGCGAACCGCATATGTTGTCAGCCGCCCCTGATAGCGAGTAACAAACTGCTGCCAGGTATGAGCATCACCTGCACGCACACCTTCCAATAGTATCTGTTCAGCTTTACTAAGCATAGACCTTCCAAAAAATAAAGATGTTAGAGAATTATTTTAAAACACTCAGACTGGTACTTTAACCTTGGCCAGTACTTCCCTGATAATATCCTGCCTTGTTACACCTTCATATTTGGTGCCCGCAGTCAATACAATACGATGAGATAGTACATGACCGGCTACCCATTTCACATCGTCAGGAATAACAAAATCTCTGTTGAAATAATATGCCACCGCCTGAGATGCTCTAAAAAGCATAAGAGTACCGCGTGGACTTACGCCCAGCCTGAGCCTGGCATCATTTCTGGTATATGCGGCCAGATCAACTATATACCGCATTATACTTTCATCACAATGTACCTTTTTAACCTCGGTCTGAACTGCACATATATCTTCACCGCTAAGCACCGGTTCCAAACCATCCAGCGGGTCTTTCTCCTGACGTGAGCTGAGTATATTCACTTCCAGCTCCGGGTTAGGATAACCCATATCAAGCATAACCAGAAAACGGTCCAGCTGGGCCTCTGGCAATGGATAAGTACCATGAAAATCTATCGGATTCTGTGTCGCTACCACCATAAACGGCTTAGGCAGAATATAGCTGGTACCCTCGATCGTAGCCTGATATTCGTTCATAGCCTCGAGCAAAGCTGACTGGGTACGCGGCGAAGCACGATTAATCTCATCGGCCAGCATAATATTACAGAATATTGGCCCCTCATGGAACTTGAACTCGCCATTTACCGGGTTATATATAGATGAACCCAGAATATCGGCTGGTAAAAGGTCAGGGGTAAATTGGACTCGATTGAATCTCGCTGAAATACTCCTGGATACAGCCCGGGCAAGAGTTGTTTTACCTACCCCAGGTATATCTTCCAGAAGAACTGAGCCCCCAGCCAGCAAGGCAATGATCATTGCGTCAACACAATGCTCTTTACCAAGAATTACCTTCATTAAATTATCCCGCAAAGGCAGGATCTTCGCATTGTATTGCTGACTGGTACTATTGGACATTGCAGATATATCACCCAATCCCGCCCCACATAAAAATGGGACAGAAAATTATTGTTACTCAAACTGACCAAATGTCTCAGTTTGTATATTATAATCAACTATCAACAAAGGACTTGATAATTGGTAATTAGTTGTTAGTTTTTGAAGTCATTCTATTCAACTAATTGCTAATTTCTAAATCCTAAATCCTTTCAAACGGACCATCGGTCAGTTTGAATTATTATTGTGGATCTGTTGCTATTTCAACAACCTTAACCGCTTCAATAACCCTGGTCTTGCCAAAAGGATCATAGCTGGCCGGGCCGCTCACTGAAACGTTTTTACCAATGAAAGCTTCCAGATTATCGCCAGATACATAACAGCTGATAAGGCCATTGCCGTCAAGCATGATAAATCTCTTAGACACGCCGCTGGTAAATACAGCTGACTTCTCAAGCTTTCCTTTTACTACCACAACATCTGGCGAAGTATCAGCAGGTGTCATTTCCTTTAATGCCTGAACTACCGCCTGATCGATCTTCAGCATAGCATCTTCGATCTTCTTGTCCTGCTCTATTGACGCTGTGATCTGCTTCTGAGCACTGACGCCAGTAATAATATTCTTTACCAGCACCTCAGCAGTCTTCTTTACTGCCGGAGAATCTGTAGTATCAGCCAGCTTCTGTACTTCTTCTTTAAGCGATGTGTAATCACGTTCCATCAGAGGTAGTGACTGCACTGCATCATATTTATCAAGAATAGCCTTTAGGGTAACATACTGACCTTGCAGCTCACCTGGCTCTACCACCTTTTCCAGATTTTCCGCAGTTTCATCTCTCAACGAAACAACATCTGTACTGGTTGTATTTTCCTTAAGACTGAGATACTCACTGGCAACCCAGAAATAGCTGCCGCGTGGAGGTACTATCTTATAATAGCCGTTTGATTTGCCCAAAACCACAAGCTGCTGACCTTTCTGAGCCAACATAAGCACACGATATGCATTTTCTGGTGCCATATCGACACTGCCAGCACGAACACGAACATCACTGCCGGTAACAATACCAGTAAGCACTTCTTTACCAAGAATGTCAACGCCAGAGTTCTTAGCTCCCTGCACCGCAGCATTCTCTAAGATCTCTACATACTCTTCTGCAATGTAAGCTATCGCACCTGGTACCGGTTCAATTCTGGACCAGTTTGTCTTGCCCGGACGAACCATCGTTACTATTACTTCCTGCCCTTTATTTACCTTGCAAACAGGGTAATATGGGGTCGCAGGCCCCGACCTGACATTGACATCATCCCCAGTAACTAGAGCAATATAGGGGAATTCTTCTAGTTCTTTAGATATAACAGGCATTCTGTTAGTAGAAACAGTAACAGCCCCCTCTGAAGAATCTTCTGCTGTAGTTTTTAATTCGCTGTTTTTGCTGGTATTAACTGAATCTGCCGCTTGTGCCAAACAAGTGCCGCAAGCTAAAAAGCCAAAGGTCAAAACAAATGCTAAGACTTGTATCAATAATATTTTACATTTTTTCATAAGGCTATCTCCAGTGACAAAAACATGTGTCATAATATCTTAATTTTCTTCAGAAAAAGGGTATCAGATATATGCTTGTTTGTCAATTGTTTTACTAAAGGCTCATTTATGTTAAATCTGAGATGTACCGAATCCCGATAAATATAACATATTAAAGTCAATGCGACTATAATATTACTAAAAGGATGCTGGAATGGGTTATCCCAAACATTGAGCAATTAGTCTTTGCACAAATGGGGTTGGATATAACAAGAAACGCGGGATTTCCAAACCACATCCTTTTTTATAACAATTTAGTCCACATTCTTCTCATTTTTATACAGGCATGTTCGTTACTCCTTTCCGAACATGCCTAATTTTTTGTCAAATCCCACTTAGCTAACCTTCCTGAATTCACTATTTTCCCGTAAAACATAACAAATATGTCGACATTTTACATATAAGGTTTAATTTGCCAAATTGTGAAGTTTTATGTTATCATATTCCGATAAATAATATCAAGTTTCTGTCTACAGACAGGCTGAAACTTAGCTATAAATAATGGATTTTGCGAAATAGAGCTTTGAAAGGATTTTGTTAGATTATGTCGGAGACAAGGTACATAAACCGGATAGCATTTAGCTTCCTGGGACTGGTATTCTGTTGCTTTTTACTGCTTAGCCTGCTCGGGTTCAGTATTTATGACTGGCCAAACCCGGATGTTGCACCTACCTACCAGTTTCACAATCAGGCTGATTATCAGGCCTCTGCTACGATTATGCCCGAAAATCCTTGTGGCCGTGCCGGTGCATGGCTGGCTTATAATATCAATTATTATTTCGGCCCTGGCTTCTCTGTCATGCTCATCAGCATAGCGGTCATGCTCGTGCTCTATTGCCTCAAAAAGCCTGTCGAACAGCTTTTACTGAGAACTATCGGTATATTATTGATCTGCCTGGCGGTCTCTGCCGGAAAGTATCTCTACTGCCCCGGCGATGAAATGTCGCTAAGTTGCGGTAACGGCGGAATACTCGGTATCGCTACCGGCCACTTCCTGCTGACCAATACCGCTATGCCCGGCGCAATAATGATAATTATTTCCACTTTTCTGGTTGGCCTGCTATTGGCTGCTGACAACCTTGTACTTATGCTGCCAAGACTCCTATGGCTGCTTGTTGAACAGATAAGGCTTGCCGGACCGGTTTTGGCTGCTGTCAACTCAGCTGGCAAAAAAGCGGCCGCAGCAAATAAACGCAATAAAAAGAGCTCTGGCAAAGCCAGCAACTTTGAAATACTCAAACAAACCTCTGCTACTGCTGTTGCTGAACCTGATGAGGAAGAGGAGCTGGTAGAATACGAGGAATACGACCCTGAAGCTGAATATGAAGAAGCCGACGAAGAAGTAGAGTATGTCTACGAGGACGAAGAGGAAGCCGAAGACGAATATCTGGAGTATGAAGAAGAGGCTGAAGATGAATATCTCGAAGATGATGACGAAGTAAGCGAGCAGGCTGCCGAAGAGCTTGCCGCCCGTCAGGAACTAAGTCGCAACTTTACCGGCCCTACCGTTTCTGCTCTGGCTCGTATGCTTGGCCAAAAGACTGCCAGTGAAATCTCCCCTGGTGCTGGCGAGGTAATAGACTACAGTAATTATAAATATCCGCCTGCAGAACTGCTGGAGGAGCCCGTCTACGGCTTTAACGACCAGCTCGCCAAAGCGGTTAAACAGCGTGCAAAATTACTCGAACAGGCTCTAAGAGAGTTCAAAGTTGAAACCGAGGTTGTCTCTATCGAAACCGGTCCGGTTATCACCATGTTCGAACTTAAACTCGCACCTGGTACCAAAGTATCACAGATCACTCGTCTGCAATATGATATAGCTCGTGCACTCAGTGCCCCTACCATTCGTATTGTAGCTCCAATCCCAGGCAAACAGACTATTGGTATTGAAGCTCCTAACCTCGAAAAGGAAACGGTGAGGATCAAAGAACTGCTCCAGCTCGCTGGCGATAAGCCGGGCAAGATGCAGATTCCGCTGTTCCTGGGTAAAGATGCCACCGGATCACCGCTTATCACAGACCTGGCTGCTATGCCACACTGTCTGATCGCTGGTACCACCGGTAGCGGTAAGAGTGTATGTATAAATACCATCATCGTTAGTATTCTGCTCACCCAGAGACCTGATATGGTCAAACTTATTCTGGTTGACCCGAAGATGGTGGAAATGAACGCCTTTGCTAATATATCTCACCTCATGTGCCCGATCGTAACTGAGATGAAACGTGCAGAGCAGATCCTCGAATGGCTTACTAAGAAAATGGATGAACGTTACTCTCTGCTCGCTCAGGCCAAGGTCAGGAACATTGTCGGCTATAATAAACTTACTGAAGATGAAATATATAAACGCGTTGGTGCAGAATCAGAAGAAAAACAGGCTCGCACGCCATCGAAACTGCCGTATCTGGTAGTTATCATCGACGAGCTCGCCGACCTTATGATGACCTCTGCAAAAGAGGTGGAAAGCCATATCGTCCGCCTGGCACAGAAAAGTCGTGCCGTTGGTATACACCTTATTCTGGCAACCCAGCGTCCTCAGGCTACTGTCGTAACCGGTCTTATCAAGAGTAATATGCCTGCCCGAATTAGCTTTAGAGTAGCTGCAAAAATGGATAGTCGAATCGTACTTGATACCAACGGGGCCGAAACTCTGCTTGGTCAGGGTGATATGCTCTTTCTCAAACCCGGCACCAGCGACCTGGTCCGCTGTCAGGGTGCGTATATCAGCGACGATGAGATCAACAGTATTACAACATATCTCAAAGACGTTTCTCAGCCGTCGTACTCCTCCGAGCTCATGCAGCTTAACCGTATCGGCGAAGGTACTGGCGATAGAGATGAGCTCTTTGACGAAGCGGTCAAGATCATCCTGCAAACCAAACGCGGCAGCGTATCACTCTTACAGAGACAGTTCTCGATTGGTTACGGCCGGGCTAGCCGCCTGATAGATCAGATGGCTGAAGCTGGACTCGTTGGCGAATATAAAGGCTCTCAGGCTCGTGAAGTACTCATGACCCTACAGGAATATGAAAGCATTAAACGCCAGATGAAGATCGATGCGATCAATGGCTACACAGACATGCAGGAAACTCAGAATGACCCTAACGACCTGCAGAACAAGGTTGAACATATAATTGACCCTACTCAGCCGACGATCATTCTCGACGAAGATGAGACCGAACCAGAAGAAAACTCAACCGCTCTACCTGCCGGAACAACATCTGACGGAAAGCCGGTTCGCAACGCCTTAGTCTTCAAGACCAATCAAACCGAAGAGGATGAAGAAGAGGAAACTTTAGAAGAAGAGGTTCTCGATGAATCGGAACTGGTCGAAGAAGAGGAAGTTGACCAGGAATACGAAGATGAATATGAATATGAAGAAGAGGATGACGAAGTAGAGTACGAGGATGTCGAAGAAGAAGATGCCGAGCTAGAAGCTGACGAGGAATACGAGGAAGAAGAAGAGTACGAAGAAGACGAGGTTGAGGATGAAGAGTTTGTCGAAACCGTAACCTACCTCGATGAAGAGGAAGAGGAAGAATACGAAGATGAGGACGAGGACGATAAATAATCTTCTCTGAAGCTTTATATAAATAAAATGCTAAATGAGCCTAAGTCATCCAAAGAACTGCTGAAGGTTAATTTACCTGCTGGTAAAAAACACTTTAAGCTTATCGCCTGCGAAATATACTATCGCGAGCTATGTAAGCTTATCGCAGAATCTGAGCATATAATTGATGTCGAATTTCTGCAAAAAGGGCTTCACGATATTAAAAGTGAAGAAATGTGTGCTCAGCTCCAAACCACTATTGATGCCGTTGATGATAAATACGATGCTATTCTACTGGCTTACGGACGCTGTAATAACGGCGTAGCTGGTGTAAAAGCTGGTAAAATACCACTTATCATTCCAAGAGTCCATGATTGTATCGGTGCCCTGTTTGGATCAAATTCAGCTCATTCTGCATACTTCCAGGCCCATCCCGGCACATTCTACCGCAGCTCCGGCTGGACCGAAAGGGATTCTACTCCCGAAAATTCGGTAATGAGCCAGCTTGGTCTTGATTTCACCGCAAATGAGCTCATCGAGAAATACGGCGAAGATGATGCTAAATATATTATAGAAACCCTCGGCTGCTGGACAGGTAAATACGATAATATAACCTATATTAATGTCGGGCTGCCGGTCGACGAGGAATACGCCAAACTAACTCAGCAGGAAGCAAAAGATAAAAATCTTGAATTTAATCAGATAAAAGGTGATCTTTCACTCTTAAGAGCCCTGCTCAGCGGCTGTTGGCCCAAACAGGATTTCCTTATCGTTGCCCCCGGGGACTCTATTGTCCCCGACGATGACGGCAATGTACTCACCTGTAAAGCGTGTAAATAAATGCCAACTTTTCTATAAACCTGCATCAATTAAAAGATTATGGAAAATAATCTTTCAAAATCACCTCTTTTTTTCTTAAATTCCATCTATATTTATCTATAATAGTTCCATATTTAGCATCGTATATAAATTCAGGAAGAACGCAATATATATGGACAATAGCCGACACCAGGACAGTATAAACCAGCAGTATCTCTTTGAGCTTGATGAGCGTAAACCCACTCATGCCGAGCTGTGGGCGAGTCAGCAGGAAAAACACTCTCTGGACGAAATATCAGCGGCTATGGGTACTCTACAATACTCAGATAAGTTCTTTGAAGCTCTGGAGTTTATGGCCCGCTTCCGTAAATATTCGCCGTTTAACGCTTTTCTGATGTATGTTCAAAACCCAAGTGCAACTTTCGCACTTACCGCCTCGCACTGGCTAAGCGATTTTGACCGGAAAATTCGTCCCGGTGCGGTCCCTCTGATATTATTACAGCCTATGGGCCCGGTTATGTTCCTGTTCGATGTCACCGATACCGATGGTGCACCTCTGCCGGAACTGCCGCAGTTAAAGCTTGATCTGCCGGAAAATGAAATTAGTGGCAAGCTGCTCGACAACCTCATCGAATGCTGTAAATATGATGGTATTCGCGTTACTCGGGCCCAAAGCGGTTCACAGCTCGGCGGGGTAATATACCCAACCGAAACGATCGACCAGGAGATCGAGATCAACGACAACCTCTCGGTTCCGGTACGTTACGAGCTGGTGATCAGTGAACACCTGGACAATAACCAGTCGTTCATATCGATAGTTCATGAGCTCTCTCACCTGTATTGCGGCCATATCGGATCTCCGGACGCTCGCTGGTGGCCGGACAGACTCGGACTCGGCCAGCTGGAATGCGAATTTGAAGCTTCTGCCGCAGCTTGGCTTATATGCAGTAGAATGGACCTAACCTACGGGCTCGACAGCACTCTGGAAGAATATTCAGAACAGGTTCAGCAAATACCGCAGATCAGCATTGAATGTATTATCAATGCGGTTAGTACAATTGAACGCATGGCCAAGGGCCAGACCAAGATACGCAAAAAAAGCAATAATAGCTAATTCCTGCCAGCTGATACGCTAGCCGCCATTACTCTCATAACGCCTCAGACCCCTTTTCCACACTACCCGGAACAATAGCAGCTGAATTATCGATATTACTACCATACCAGCGAGTACCAGCAGTGAACGGCTAATAGGCCATTCTTTCAGGACCAATACCGGGGCTGTTGCCGAAAAGATCAATGGCACCCCAACAGAGAAGAAAAAGATCATCGTACGGGGAAACTCTGACAGCGGATAATTCTGAAATAGAAACAGCTCTACAAAAAGATCACGCAAAAACTCCGCTCGACCTATCCAGAACGCCGTCATACAGAGCATAGCAAATGGCATAAAGGTAGTGATAAAACTGCCCAGGCTCATTAGTGCTGCAATAATAACCTTAGAACCAGAGACTGTACCCTCACTTGCAATAAGAGCATATGACACGATAATAACACCCATAAGAACCCTGGGGAGCGAACGAAGATTCATCTGCTTAAACATAATATGAACGAACGGATGAACCGGCTTGATGAGGTGACTGTTAAGATTACCTGTAATAATTTCACGCGGCAACCGCCAGATATAGCCAAAAACAGCAAACATCCCCATATTAATACTGACAAATCCGATCAGCATTGTCATACGATTAAAATCCCAGATGCCCAGCTTACCAAACTTAGATATCAGGATCTTCCAGAACACCAGCCATATAACGATCGTCAACGCCTGATGCAGGATAAATGTATAAAATGACGCCTTATACTCAGTCTGTCGCTTAATAGCAAGCGATACATACCTTCTCAGCATAGTAAAATGTTTATATACGGCAGTTTTCATCGGCTGGTGTACTGTTGGCTATATAGTAATGCTTTCCTGCCTTAACCAATCCCCCAGCAGTGTAGAAAAGCTATTTTGTACAAAAAATCAAAAATCGGGGCGAGAGGATTTGAACCTCCGGCCTCTACGTCCCGAACGTAGCGCTCTAGCCAAGCTGAGCTACGCCCCGATATCATCTATTCCAATCAAAAATTCTAACCAATCCAGAACACTACAGCAATAAAAAAATCTGGTTATTACATTGCTGCCAATAAACTAGTAAAATAAACCAAACCCCAACCACAAAACAACCCTAAAGGGTATAAATATGCAATAAATACACAGAAAAATGTCACCTCTGCCTTAAAAAAACCATCTTTATACCCTAAATGGTATAATTTACTTTACTTTTTTATATTTATATTGAATAATACAATAAATAGAACTAATTTTATACCCGATAGGTACTATTATGAGTATATCAAATAACATTAAAACAATGCGTAAAGCTGCCGGCCTTACTCAGGCAGATGTTGCCAGACGTGCCGGAGTTGGATTGAGGTTTATTCGAGAGCTGGAACAGGGAAAACACACCGTTCGTCTGGATAAGGTTAGTCAGGTGTTAGACCTATTCGGTTGCGAGCTTGGTATAAGGCAGAAGCCATGACACGAAGAGCTAAAGTATATTATCGTAACACACCAGCTGGTATACTCAGTGAAACTCCTGAAGGGATATATAGATTTATTTATTTTCCCGAGTACCTGACATGTGGCCCGGCAATATCAGTCTCTCTTCCACTTCAGGCTGAACCATTTGAAAGTAAAGTTATTTTTCCATTCTTTGCCGGGCTCATACCAGAAGGCTGGTACCTACGCATTGTAGCACCTACAATAAAAATTGATGAGCAAGATACTTTTGGGCTGCTGGCAAAAACATGTGCCGATTGCATTGGTGCGGTCAGCCTAAAGGAGCTAAAAGATGGACAAGATTAAATATACAGACAAACAACTGCGTGATATGTTTGGCAAGCCGATATTACCAACCATACCAATTAGTTTGGAACAAATCTCACTTGAAGCTCAAAAGCTCGCTGGCAAGCTCAGCATATCTGGCGTTCAGCCAAAACTATCTGTTCGCTTGGTAGGTGATACTCTACAACCAGTAGCACAAGATGGTCAGTTCATACTTAAGCCACAGACACAAGAGTTTCCTGAGTTGCCTCAAAATGAATATCTCTGCATGCAAATGGCTAAACTGTTTGGTATAAATACTGCCAATTCAATTCTAATAGAACTATCTGACGGATCACCTGCTTACCTGGTCAAACGATTTGACCGTTTCAAAAAAGGTAAATATATGGAAAAACTAGCTTGTGAGGATATGCATCAGATACTAGGCGGCGTAAATAAATACTCTGGAAGTAGTGAGCAAATAGCAAAGATCATCAGCCAACATTGCTCTTTCGCCCCGCTGGAGCTGCAGAGATACTTTGAAATAACAATCTTCAACTATATCATCGGTAACGGAGATGCACACCGCAAAAACTTCTCGCTTCTAACCAGCCAGAAAGGAATAATAGCATTAAGCCCAGCATATGATCTGGTTTCTTCACGATTGGTTATACCCGAAGAAAAAGACGAGATGGCATTAACTATTAACGGCAAACGAAATCGCCTAAATAAAAGTGACTTCCTGACTTTTGCTGAGACGATCAAGGTTGACATTACCTATGCAGAAAAAAAGATACATGAACTGATAGAACTGCAAGGATCATGTACCAATATGATAAATGACTCTCAACTGAAAATCGAACTACGCAAAAGATTCTGCCAAATCCTTCAACAGCGAATTAATATCATGAATAATTGATATGCTGAAAGTAGACCTAAATTAAGTTTATAAATTTAATAACCGTAAGAGGAAAATTCATCCCTTACGGTTATTTTTTCATTTTACCTGACCCACACCTCTGTATTTGAAGTACTAAAGCCTGAAACCTGAGCATTAAGGCTAATTACCCCTGTGTTACCCATTGGTCTCAGCACCACCATACATCGCCCCTGATACGTCTTCTGTTGGCCACTGTGAAAGCTTGCTGGCTCATTTGGTACCGCACTTGCGTGACCTGCCAGCTCGCCGACACCAGAAACCTCAAAGCCTACTGTTAGTTCAGCATCAGGCACCAGACGACCTTTATCATCCACTATCTCAACTGCAACATAACAAAGATCATTACGGCTGGCGGTTATTTCCACCCTGTCTGGCGAGAGCCTTACCGCAAATGGTTTGCCTGTAGTAACCAAAGATGTCTCAGCCACCACATCGCCATTTTCCAGCCCATACGCCTTGAGCTCACCGGGTGCATAAGGTACGTCAAAAGCAGCCGTAAGCTTCGTCTGAGCAGATACCGGTTTCTCTCCTATTACCTTACCATTTAGCTCCAAACGAACACTATCGCAGCTGGAATATACCGTAACCTGAAGCGGCCTGCCCTCCTGCCCTGACCAGTTCCAGCTTCGCAACTCATTCGACCACGCCCACCAGCTAAGTATTTCATGCAGCCCTTCCGGAACCGGAGCATGAACAGCCATTTCAACCTTACTCCGCCCCCAGACAACATCTCGATAGTAAGACTGTGGCTTTTTGAATCCACACAGGTCAAGATCCCCACACCAGGCATTAAACCATGGCCATGGCATAAAGAAACTGTCCGGTTCATTACTCAAAATACTATGGGCCAACCCTGCCTCGCCCAGATAGTCCATAGCCGTCCAGACAAAATCACCGATAACATACGGATGCTTCTCTACCAGACTCCAATATTCAAATGTATCTTTAGGGTACGACTCCGTGGTAAGAATGACCCGCTCTGGCACCCTGCTATGATCGCGTTCATAATACTCCGGCAGATAGTTATAACCGGCAACATCAAGATATTCAAAGGCTACGTCAGAACGTGTATCCCAATTCTCCAGAATCTCGCCCCAGGCACGACTAATCGCCTGAGTGATTGGCCTGCTGTCGTCATAAGCAAGTACAGCCTCACGCAGCTTCCTCTGTGTATCTACCGCATTGTACTGCTCTGGTATCTCGTTACCGATCGACCACATAATAACCGATGGATGGTTCCTGTCACGACAAACCATAGAGGCTATATCACGTTCGTACCAGTCATTAAAATAGCCATTATAGTCCTGCGGGTTATTCTCCTTCGAATAATTCCACTGGTCAAATGCCTCATCAATTACCAGCATACCAAGCTCATCACAAGCCTCAAGCAAAGCCGACGATGGCGGATTATGACTACAGCGGATCGCATTATAGCCATTAGCCTTGAGCAGCTCCATCTTGCGATATTCCGCTCTATCTATAGCCGCCGAACCCAGAGGACCATTATCATGATGTATACAACCACCCTTGAGCAGAGTTTCTTTACCATTTAGCCTGAAACCATTAACAGAGTCCACTTCGATAGTGCGTATCCCAAATGGAACACATACAACATCCAATATCTTATCATCACGTATAACTGAAACTTCCGCAGTATAAAGATATGGCTCCTCCAGCTGCCACAAACTCGGTTCTGCCACTTCCAGAGATACCCCTGCAACATCATTATCACCAGCTCCAAGCATAGCAGCTGTTTCACCTGTAGCTACGCAACTGCCGCCCTTATCAATTATTTTATAACTTACGATAGCTTCAACCTCAGCAGCTAGAGTATTACTCACTTCTGCCGAGATACTAACAACAGCCCTTTCCGCAGCAACCTCCGGTGTCTTCACAACCACTCCCCAGGTTGGTATATGAACCGGATCATTTACCACAAGCCAGACATGCCTGAATATCCCCGAGCCAGAGTACCACCGACTGTTACGCCCTTCGTTACGCACCTTGACAGCAATTATATTTTCCTCACCTGCCCCCTTGAGATGATCTGTCAGATCATATTCAAAGTTGGTATAACCGTATGGATGGTCACCAAGCAAATGCCCGTTGATCCAAACCTGAGAATTCATATACACACCGTCAAAACGAATAGCAACTCGTTTGCCAGCACTATCAACAGTAAAACTCTTTCGATACCAACTGGTGCCGCCAACCGTATTTCCGGTAAAATGCGTACTAGGACTCTCTGACGGCGAAAATGGGCCAACTCTATCCGCAAGAGTAACACCCTGATTAATACCGCCATTACCACTGCCGTCAAACACACGCACAGCAAGTACATTATCACCATCTGCACGTACAAGCCCCGCCGGCACACGATAGCAACGCTGAGTATCCCACGCTGTTTTATAGTCGGGCGGGAAAGTTCCTGTCGCCCCGATCTTTACACCATTGAGCCATGTCTCATCTACATCATCTACAGCACCAAGTAAAATATCAAATTCACCAGCCCGACAATCCTCCGGAATTGCTATCGTTTTCCTATACCAGCCGTAAATATTATCACCCGTATAGCTGGAATGCTCTTCCCAGTTAGCCGGCAGACTCACAACTTGCCATGCACTATCATCAAACTCCGGCATACTATACGCCGGATCATCACCCTTGACAAACAGCCACTTACCATCGACCGCCAAAAACTGCGGAACCTCGTTCACCACCGGGGGCAAGTCCTCAATACTCCAATCATGCGGCAAATCAAGCACACGCCAATCACTATCGTTAAAATCACTCTGCTCTGCATCAGCTATATCACCTCTGTGAAAATGCCAGAAATCATCAAAAGGCATATCTCCAACAATCGACTTTGCCGAGCTGCAAACTCCTACCGAAGATCCCTCTGAACCAGTACCAGAGTCACAACCACCAATAAAGCTGCATACTACCAATAACAGAACAGCCATCCCTACAAAACAGTTTTTTCTATCCAATATCATGCTTTTTCCTCAAACTACTTCCAGATAAGAAGTTATTAAATGTGTAATCATTCACACTATTACAAAAGGTAGAAAGGTTGCAAGGAAGAAAGTATGTAAGATATAGTTGATAGTAGGCCAAATCGCAATAATTCTCTAAGATGTTAACTTAAGAGTAAAATATCGAATGAATTATTTAAACTAGCCTGACCGCAAAGCGGTCAATCCGCCCCTTTCAACCTTACTTCCTTACAACCTTTCCTCCTGTAACCGTAAAAGTTACTTAAACGTTAAGTTATTAACCATTGAACTACAGCACGCAAATTGCACTTTCCATTACTGTAAATGGTTAAATTCCAAGCAATTACAGCAAAACACAATTTCCATTATTATATAATAAAAGGTGAATGTCAATAGAATAGATTCGTATTTAGAACAGGGCATGTGTAACATTAATTTCTGGCAAGCTCTAGCATCTCACTGGACTATACACATGTAGCAAAGTTAGTTGCCGATTATAACGAGAATTTGTCGAAAAAAAATGCCGGAAGAGCAATATATTCACTCTTCCGGCAAGCTTAAAGATCATCAAGGCAAAGAAAGCCAGTTATCAGCCAGGATAGTAAAATCGAGTAGATTTACCTCCGGGTCTGAACTATAAATATTTGTATTATATATTGGTGCCGCACTTAACCAGTCACTCGAGAGTAGCTGTAAGTCCTGCATATCAATATCCCTGTCATTGTCAATATCTGCCATACGATCCATCGGTAATTCCAGATTCAATATGCTTACATTGTCAATGCCCCAGTACATATCATTAGAAGCTGAATATCGCCAGCGAACACGAACATTAGGAGCACCAAAAATACCCGGAATTACAGCTGGCAGTACATCAATATCAACCCTGCCGTCAGCATTACTATAAAAAGTTCCGCCAGGCAGTCCAATCCAGTTCATACCATCAATTGATATTTCTACTATACCCAACGATACACCCGGATAATAAGTGCGGAACATATGATCGAAGGATAATCGGAAACCCTGCGGGAATAAGTTGGTATCGATAGGAGAATACACCAGCGAATCGTTTGGCGATGAACCATTATAACTTATACACAAGGCAGAGATTGTACCGGTCCATACTGATTTTGGTGTGCTGGTAATATTATAAAAATTCCAGCTTGAACCATTCTGTGGTATATTACCATCATAGAACGACCAACCCGGTCTCGGCCAGTTTTCAAAATCCTGGTCCATAGACAGCATAACAATATCAACCTGACCAGAACCAAATCCCATATGATCACAAGCCTGAAATCCAAAGTCGTCGAGCCCCTCTAAACCTATCATATTGGAATATACCACCTGATTAGAGGTATTACTCAGTCGATATGGAACGGACGTTATTGCCTGCCCGCCCGGTTCAGCCAGATGGCCCTCTGCCGGTAGTCTGGTTATTACAAACCACGGCGAACCAGTAACCACCGGATCTACATAACCATCATCGTCAGCTTCCAGTGTGATCACTACCGACGACAGCGTAGTTGTTTTTATCTCCTTGTCGATCGCCTCCGGCATACAAGGCATCTGATATGCTATCATATCTTCTAACCACACATTACCCGATACATCATCATACACTCCCGACTGACCGGTTGCAGTATGGATACTCATTATATACATCGGAATTGCAAACTGTGAGTTATCGCCGGTAAGGACATATTCAGTATTAGATGCCATTCCAGTAAAAGCATAGATACCCGAATAGTTAGTAACTGCGGTATAGCTATTACTGCCGTCCGTTGCTGTTATAGTTACATTACCCAATGGATTACCAAACGAATCCGTCAAACGGCCACTGATTATCTCACCAGTTGTCGAAGGTGATATATTATAAATACAATCGGTAACCAGGTCATAGTTCTGACTGCCATAACTTATCGTCGGCAAATTATACCATAGGTCAGCATAACCAGCCCAACCCATATTCAGATGATGATACATAGTACCAAAGTTATAACCATACCCATCCACAACAACCGCATGACCTGTATACAATGAAGAATTCAATATCCCCATTATCAGCGGCTGACCTGCGTCAAGATTCGGGTTAAGCACATTCAACAGTCCACCTGAAAGTGCTATGTCATCTGCAACATATTTCGTATCTGCAAAACCGAAGATACTCCTAAGCGATGATGCTCCATCTGAAAGAGATGCAGACGAACCAGCAGAATAATACGACATACCAACGGCAACACCTGTATCGCTGCAAAGACGACCGATCTCCTGACGCTGTGCCAGTGTAACTCCCAAAGCAGGGTTATCAGGCATAAGTGAAAAGTCATAACCACCACCCGGAAGCGAACCGCCCATAATAGATTTAACCTGTGACGATCCATCTACATAGATCGTATTAGAACCGGAAACAGCCGTCTGCGGATATTGCCAAAACTTTATCAACTGTGCCATAGCTGTAGCAACACAACCTGAAGGATAATTATTCGGTGTATAATAGTTATAACAGGTCAGACCACCAACAATATTATTATATGATTGCTGTGACCACTTAGTTGCCAGTAGCGGACTTACCCGAACATCTGATATATTCGTCTGGTAGCCGGCCTTACACGTATACTCTGGCGACAAACAGGTTAGT
Source organism: Sedimentisphaerales bacterium (assembly GCA_963667715.1). Taxonomy (GTDB): domain Bacteria; phylum Planctomycetota; class Phycisphaerae; order Sedimentisphaerales; family SM23-30; genus JAFGDI01. Next base: position 2,788,818 of record OY763926.1, read on the forward strand.
ACATCCCACTTTTCAACAGCCGATAATGTAGACAAACCACCGCCTGCTTTCGTGGCTGCGTCGGTCCCAACTCCCCCATCCACAAACTTCAACGCACCAAACCGCGCCGAAACGTCCTTACTAACAAAAGAAAACAGCGGTGAAAAATCATCCAACTCTGCATAGGCATCATCAAGAAAAGCAATAACAGGTTCGATCCGATCATCGCCTGAAACGATAATAAGACCGCCCTGCTCTAAATATACAGCAAAAAACGGACATCCCTTATTCTCATACTTATCTATTTTCGCTATATCGCTATTCAGAGCCATTCCCATAGGACATGCATCAGAAGAAAGCCACCCGTAAACCACAAGCTCAACCTGGCCGGAGGTTACTTTCTCAGCATAAACACTTTGGGAAACCATCCCCAAAAGACAAAATACAGTAAAGACAAAAATCAATGATCTTTTCATCAGACTGCCCTCCTAACAAAAGCAACAAAACGTAAGAAACTACCTGAAAGGCTTTTACAACTTAAAATCTAATAATATGACTTATATCAGACCTATTATACAATAACCAAAATATTATTACAATATTTGTTTACACTCACCATAAAAAAAGCAAGATCGCCCAGTCAATGAACGATCTTGCTTATATCTCAAAATAATATAAAATCAACCAGCCTCACCCAAAGGGCGAAACCTGTGCTTATTTCTTATTTAAGTCTTATTTCCACTTCAAAACAGCGCCGGTATCAGCAGAGCTGGCCATATGAGCAAATTTGCCCAATACTCCATGGTCGATCCTTGGAGCCGGTGCCTGCCAGTTCTTCCGCCTGGCTTCCAGCTCTTCATCTGACAGCTTAACTGACAAAGAACCGGTTGCAATATCATATTCGATAATATCACCATTCTGCAGCAGACCGATCGGACCGCCAGCTGCAGCTTCAGGACTGATATGACCGATACAGGCACCACGAGTACCGCCACTAAAGCGGCCGTCTGTAATTAGCGCCACAGACTCGCCAAGACCAGCCCCCATAATATAGCTGGTCGGGCTGAGCATTTCCTGCATACCAGGACCGCCCTTTGGCCCTTCATAACGAATAACTACAACATCGCCAGCTTTTACCTGACCTGCCAAAATACCCTCACAGGCATCTTCCTGACTGTCAAAGATAACAGCTGGACCGCTATGACTGAGCATAGAAGGAGCAACACCCGCAGACTTTACAACTGAACCGTTCGGGGCCAGGTTACCCTTAAGGATAGCCAGTCCACCAGTCTTGGAATATGCATTGTCAAGATTGCGGATACATTTATCGTCAGTAATATCAGCTGTAGCAATATTCTCAGATATTGTCTTGCCGGTAACTGTTATACAATCCTTATTGAGCAGACCTGTCTTCTCGATCTCCTTCAGGATAGCACTTATACCACCAGCCTTATCAACATCTTCGATATGATAGCTGCTCGATGGCGAAACTTTACAAATATTCGGACACTTCGCCGACAGTGAATTGATACGGTCGAGATCATACTCTATACCCGCTTCATTCGCTACCGCCAGTGTATGCAGTACAGTATTTGTCGAACCGCCCATAGCCATATCAAGGATAAGAGCATTGTCAAGCGAGTCCAGAGAGAGAACATCCAAAGGACGAATATTCTCCTTAACCAGCTCCACAATACGACGACCAGCCGCTTCCCAAAGGTCTTTACGACGTGGGTCAACTGCAGGAATTGTGCCATTACCAGGAAGTGCTATACCAATAGCTTCACACAGACAGTTCATACTATTTGCAGTAAACATACCAGAACAGCTGCCGCAGGTTGGACAACCAGTATCTTCCAGCTCTTTAAGACCATCGTCAGTGATAGTACCACCATTATACTTGGCAACACCTTCAAAAATACTGATCAAATCAACTGCTGAACCGTCACGGGTCTTACCCGCCATCATAGGACCGCCAGAAGCAAAGATCGTTGGTATATTTACTCGCATTGCTGCCATAAGCATACCAGGAACAACCTTGTCACAGTTTGGAATACAGATAACGCCGTCAAAGCAATGAGCCCTTAGCATTGTCTCTACTGAGTCTGCGATCACTTCCCTGCTGGCAAGTGAATATTTCATGCCGGTATGGCCCATAGCTATACCATCGCATACCGCAATCGAGTTAAACTCAAATGGTACGCCGCCTGCGGCACGAACAGCAGCCTTCACCAACTGTCCAACCTGATTCAGGTGAACATGGCCAGGTACAATATCAACATAGCTATTGGCAATACCGATAAATGGCTTGCCAAAATCTTCATCTTTAACTCCGCAGGCTTTTAATAACCCGCGATGAGGGGCCTTCTGAAAGCCACTCTTTATTATATCTGAATTCATCAAAAAGCTCCAGTGTCACTGTATAGCGACAACAACTCCGTCAAGTAAAATACTATTTGCAAAATATCTTACCTATGCTATGCAAAATCAGTCTCTAAACTGATATATGTGAAAAGGCAAGATAGTATTACAGTTTATGTAATATCTCCAGGACTCGCTCCAGGATAATATCCGGCTCACTCATCCGGCCTTCGCCGTCTTCGCGACAAGCCAGACGACCACTGTCAGGGCCGATGAAATAATAGCCATTATCACAGAGAGTATTAATATTCTTCTGTGTTACCGGATTATTCCACATACGCTTGTTCATCGCCGGTGCCAGCAGAATATCACAATTCATGCTGCACATCGTAGTAGTCAAAAGATCATCACAAATACCATTGGCCAGCTTGGCAACTACATTTGCAGTTGCTGGTGCTACAACAGCCAGTCTGGTACGTTTGCCGATCTCTATATGCTTGGTATCATATATTTCATTATCTATCCACATCTCAGAGTAAACCTTGCGGCCAGATAATGTACTGAAGGTCAAAGGCGTTACAAAACGCTTCGCATTTTCAGTCATAATAACAGTAACATTAGCCCCGTGTCTGGCTAGATTGGAGCAGAGCACCGCACTCTTATATGCAGCTATGCCCCCGCAGACACCCAAAACTATTTCACAATCTTCTAATGCTTTCATAATTAATCGCCTTACCCGGTACTACCGGGAAAAAAAGATTATAATACCATCCGGCACAAGGCCGGCAACCATACAAAAAAAGCTTAAGAAATCTACTTATACCAAAATAACACTCAACAGCCCTCCGGGCACTAGCAAGCCTTTACAGCTGCTAACTCCCCTGTCATTTTATATTTCGGCACAGCAGATATTATCTTGTGAACTGATATGATTATTCAGGCTTTTCCAGATCTGGCGACTTATCATAGTCTATTGAGATCTTTCCTTCGCTAATCTCCTGGATTACGATCTCTACCATATTCTTACCCTGAACATCATCGATCAATGGGCGGGAGCCGTCTACCAGCTCTTTCATTCTACGCTGAGCCAGAGCTGTCATACGGAACTTTCCACCACACTTGTTCACAATATCATCACTTTTTAATGCTTCGATCATTTCTTGTCCTCACTAATTAAAGCACACTATATGAGATACAAATTCTACCGGCAGTAACAAATTTATTTACACACTGCCGGTTAATACTGTTTCTACTTCTACGCTTATAATTTACCGGTCTTAACTGCCGGTTACAATATTCACTAACTCATTGATCGCTGTCTCAAGATCATCATTTACGATCTCAAACAAATACTTACCACTGCTATGAGCAGTTTCGATTTCCCAACGAGCTTTTTCCAGTCTCTTTTCTATTACCTTGGCCTCATCCCTGCCACGCGATACCAAACGACGATGCAGCTCTTTTTCACTTGGCGGCACAATTAGCACACCACAGGCCGACGGCATATTCTCAAATACCTGCAAACCGCCCTGTACATCTATCTCAAGGACTACCGTCTTACCTTCCGCCAGTAGTTTCTTTACCGGGCCAGCCGGCGTACCATAATAATTATCAAAAACTACTGCGTATTCTAATAGATCACCTGCTGCGATCTTACTCTCAAACTCTTCTTTGGTCACAAAGAAATAATCCGTGCCGTCAACTTCATTTGGCCCTGCACCGCGAGTAGTAGAAGATACGCTCAATACAGCATTGCTACGCTCGATAAGAGCTCTCGTTAATGTGCCCTTACCTGAACCGCTAGGGCCGCTGATCACAAACAGCTTGCCTGAATGATTACTTTCTTCTGTCATAATTTCTTCCGGTAAAGTATTTACTCTACGTTTTGCACCTGCTCACGAAGTCGGTCAATAGCTACTTTAATTTCAACTACATACTGACTTATCTGTGCATTATTAGCCTTACTAGCTATCGTATTAGCTTCTCTTAGCATTTCCTGGGTAAGGAAATCCAACCGCCTGCCTACCTGCTCATCACCAATACATATCTTATCAAACTGTACCAGATGAGCCCGTAAACGTGAGATCTCTTCATTAATATCGCATTTGTCAGCAAAGATTGCTACTTCGCGAAGAAGGGTCTCCTGATCGACAGATAGCTTGGCATTTGCCAGCAGCTCATTTACTCTGCTTTCCAGCCTGTTCTGATAGTTAATAACAACTTCCGGGGTAAGTTTTTCCAGGAGCGTAAGATTATCTGATATAGCCTTGCAATTTTTCCTTAGATCTTCCAGAAGGGCCTGACCTTCATGAACACGCATCTCAGAAAGTCTAGCTAGTGCCGACTTGGTCTGATCGGAAAGGATATCCATGAATTGTTTATTTTCCTGCTCGCTATACTGCTTCGACTGGCATATCCCCGGTAAAAACAGCATCCTGATCAGGTCAACGTTGTCTTCCCTTATTCCTGCACTGTGACTGATCTTTTTTACCTGTTCCAGATAGTGCAATGCCGCTGAATGATTAACATCTGATACTGAACCTGTACCAGAATCCTTCATATAAACATTCAGATAGACTGAGCCGCGACAGACTTCACTCTTTACTAGCTTCTCTAGTTCGCTTTCAGCAAAAGACAGAATATCAGGCAGTTTTATCGATATCTTTAAATACTTATTATTTACTGTCTTTATTTCAAGAGCAAAGCTGAGATCGTCCATCTCATAGCGTGCATCACCAAAACCAGTCATGCTTTTTAGCATATGTACTCCCTGCTAAAATCAAGAAATGACCATAGCCGATATCTAGTAGAATTACAGCTCTGATCATTCTTATTTTTTAACTTTTCAGACTTTTATACAAATCAGAAAATATTACAGGCAACAATAATAATTGTTACTTGCTTTCTGTGTCCTGCACAGGAGCTTCGTCAGCTGCAACAGGTGTCTGCGCTGTTTCTGCCGCTGCTTCTTCAGCAGCTGCTTTTGCTGGTTCTGCTTCTGGCTGGGCAGCTGGTTCTGCCGGCTGCTCTGCTGGAATATCCTGTGGTGCCTCTACAACAGGTCTGCCTGGAAGATTCTCTTCCATCTCAGCTGGCTTGTAGAACTTAGTTAGAATAATTGCCAGTAAACCAAAAGCAACTACAACTGAAATTGTGATCCAGGTAAATACATCACCTGTCTTGCTGCCAAATGCTGACTGACCGCCTTCTCCGCCAAATGCAGATGCCAAACCGCCTCCACGGCCCTTCTGTAAAAGAACCAGAAGAACTAGAATAACACATACCGCGATAAAAATTATCGCCAGTCCCTGAGCCCACCATGGAACAGCACATAACATAGCTGCATTCATATAAATACTCCAGAATTACAATTAACTATTATTATAATATCCAAAAAAGACATATCAACCTGCGGCCACATAAGCCACAGGTCGATATTATTTATCCAACATCAGGGAACTAGTCCCCGTTCAAAATCGTGAATTACTTGCAAGAACAGCCACAGCTGCAACCGCCGCCTGGCTGTACGCCACCCTGCATGATATTCATGAAGTCGGTTGACTTCAGTGCAGCACCACCTACAAGTGCACCATCAACATCAGCCTGAGCCATCAGCTCTGCTGCATTGTCTGGCTTAACACTTCCACCATACTGGATACGAACCTTAGCTGCTGTGTCGCCGCCAAAGATGTCTGCCAGTACGCCACGACAGAAAACGTGTGCTTCCTGTGCCTGTGATGTTGACGCTGTCTTACCTGTTCCAATTGCCCATACTGGCTCATAGGCAATAGTAATATTTGCCATCTGTTCTGCTGTTATGCCGGCCAGACCTTCACGAAGCTGACTTTCCAGTACTGCTTCCATCTTACCTGACTCACGCTCTTCCAGAAGTTCGCCAATACAGAATATAACATCTAGACCACCAGCTAGTGCCGCTTTGGTCTTCTTATTCAATATTTCATTTGTCTCACCGATAACATGACGACGCTCGCTGTGACCAACCAGTACAAAATCGCAACCGATATCCTTGAGCATAGCTACACTGATCTCACCTGTAAATGCGCCATTACCTTCATAAAAGAGGTCCTGAGCACCCAGGCCGATACCGCTATCGCCAAGAGCTTCTTTTACCATCGCAAGGTATACAAATGGAGGGCATACAGCCATATCTACTGACGCCTTATCTGAACACTTGCCGTACTGTTCTGCCAAAGCTGATGCCAGACTTACTGCACCTGCAGCATCCAGATTCATCTTCCAATTACCAGCTACATATTTTTTACGCATATTAGTCTCCTGCTTATATCAACATAAACTCTCTCGTTACAATCATTTACGACTTTTACGCAACATAAAGCTACGATTTAAGACCATCATTTTATCAGTAAACCTGCAATAATGCAAGTCCAATTCAGTATTTAGGTGCTCTATCACTGCTTTTTCATAACACACTCGCATCACCGAATCTCGCTACCTGCCTGAAGTCCGCATAAATGATACAAAAAATTCTCATAAGCCAGTTATTTACAACGAAATATCTCTGCCGAACAGCTTTACGGGCTTTATGTCATATTCTAACGACAAACCATGGCCAGAACCACAAAAAAACTCTATTATTTTAGCTTACTAACATCCTATCCATAACTCGCATATTAAACTTGACATAAGCAAAAAAACTATTATTATTAGTAGCTTGTTGTTTTTTAACCTTTTATACCTACCACAGGCAGATAAGCAATGAAATCACCTATAATTACCGCAATTTTGCTATGTTTGTCAGCTGTCGCTTTGTCAGCTGTCGCTTTCTCAGCTGATGCCGTCATATCAGATTCTACTGCACCTGTACCGGCTTCCTTCCCGGATAAAGGCCTATGGCAGCTCGATATCGAACTCCACGGCAATCCGACTCAGATCAATGTCGTTCAGCCAGGCGAACAGGTCCCTACCAGATTCTGGTACATGGTATACACCATAACAAATAATAGTGCTGTTGATGTTGATTACTACCCTACTATCGAAGTCATGACCGACACCTTCAAAATATACGAAGCTGGCAAGGTTCCTACCAAACCAGTTTACGATGAAGTTAAAAGGTTATACACTGAGTCTGTACCACTGCTCGAGCCGGAGATAAATGTTGCCGGCAAGATCCTGCAGGGCGAAGACAATGCTCGTGACTGCGTGGCAATTCTAGACGACTTTGACCCAAACGCTACCAGCGTAAAGGTTTTCATTAGCGGACTTTCTAACGAAACCGCTGTTGTTGAAAAAATCGATGAAAATAACAAAAAAAATATCAAAAAGGTCTTGCTTCGTAAGACTTTGATGCTAGAATATAAGATTCCCGGTGACCAGTATAATCAACAAGACAAGGTTATGCTCTTTAGTCGCCGCGAGTGGATCATGCGTTAAGTTATATAGAAACAAAAAGTTAGAACATAATAACAGTTAGAAAAAATAAGCGAGATTTAAAACATGGCTCATAAAAAAGGACAAGGTTCATCACGTAACGGTCGTGACAGTAAGCCACAGTACCGTGGCATCAAAGCTTTTGGTGGCGAAACAGTTAAGACTGGCTCTATCCTGGTTAGACAGGTTGGTACCACTTTCAAGCCTGGCAAGAACGTTGGTTGCGGCAGAGATTACACACTATTTGCTCTTAAAGATGGTGAAGTTTCTTTCCACGGCAAGATCGTTAACATCATCCCTTGCTAATCGAGCCTGAATAAAATTATTAAAAGCCGTGCATGATTATGTGCGGCTTTTTTTATTACTAGTTTCTATTTTAGGCACCTTTCGCACTTTTCATGTCACAAAAATCGCCAATAAGAGCCTTCCTGTGACATACTGAATTAAGGGTTTCTCTGAAAATTGCTTTGAGGCGAAAACGAGATAAATATCTCAGATTTTCATTCACAAGGCCCTGTTCCGGCTTTGCGTTAAACGCTGAGCAGTCAAAAGTGCGAAACCGCACTATTATACCAACTCGCTCTAACCCGTTTTACCCGCACATACCATTTCATTTTTCATCGCTATATTTTTCAATATCGCTTTAATTTCATTTTTTAATGCACTATAATAAATTGTTATGAATAAAACAGAAATAATACAATGGCTTCAGGAACGTGACCAGGCAAAGCTTGCCGAACTGTTCCTGCAAGCCGATAAAGTAAGAAAAGAATCTGTCGGTGAAGCTGTTCACCTCAGAGGGCTCATCGAAGCTTCTAATATATGCTCCAGACAATGTCGCTATTGCGGAATCAATGCTGATCAGGGACATAGTATACCCAGATACAGAATGAACCTCGATGAAATGAAACATTGTGCCCTGCTCGCTCAGGAATACGGCTACGGCACAATAGTTGTCCAGGCGGGCGAAGACTACGGTCTCACTGGTGCGTTTATCACTGATTTTATTAAGTGGGTCAAAGCAAATACCCCTCTCGCTATTACCCTTAGTCTCGGAGAACGCTCTGAGGCTGAGTTCAGAGACTGGCACGAAGCTGGGGCTGACAGATATTTACTGAGATTTGAAACCTCAGACACTGCTCTATATCAGAATATCCATCCGCCGGTAAAAGGCCAGAAACATCACGATCGCTTTGAGATTCTCAAACAGCTAAAAGGCATCGGCTACGAAACCGGCAGCGGTGTCATGGTAGGTATCCCCGGCCAAAGCTATGACATACTTGCAAATGATATACTATCATTCCAGAATCTGGGCCTCCATATGATCGGTATCGGACCATATATACCACACCCGGACACTTCGCTCGGTAAAGGTGAAAATATCATCGAGATACCAGCCAGCGAGCAGGTGCCAAACAACCAGATGATGACTTGCATCGTACTGGCCCTTACCAGAATATTGTGCCCTGAAACAAACCTCCCTAGCACAACCGCCCTCTCTACCCTCTCCGACGAAGGCAGAGAGCAAGGCCTCAATTGTGGTGGAAATGTTATCATGCCAAATCTGACCCCGATTAAATATCGTAAACTATACGAAATTTACCCCGCTAAATCATGCATTAAGGAAGATGCCGATATGTTCAATAAGCAGATCAAAGATCGTATTGAAGCAATAGGCAGAACTGTTGGAACCGGACGAGGCGACTCTGTTAAATTCACTAACAAATGCTAACCGCCGCCCTCAGCTCAAACCATGATAATTGACTGCTGCTGAACTTGATATACACCATTAACCAGGAACAATATGGCACACTGTGATGAATCGTTAAAACTTATCGGTAAAAAGATAAAGGAATACCAAAAACTAAATGACGGCAGTTTCCCGCCCTCTTTGGAAACTCTGATAGAATTAAAAATGATCACAGTATGGGAACTGGTTTGCCCGGTTAGCCCATTCCCTGTTGGCGAAAGCAGCTACATATATCGAGGCGACGACCTCTATACCGGTGTTCCTGACGAACTGATCGTAGCCTATGACAAGATCAACGGCCATAAAACACGCCGTAATGTCCTCTTCGCTAACGGTAAGGTACACCGCCAACCTGAAAACGTATTCGAAAAGCTAATTGATCGTGATAATGAATATCGACAGATGTTCGGGCTTCCGCAAAAGAAAAAAGAAATCGTACGCCCTGAAGAACTTAAGCTTATCAGGGCCATGGACGATCTTAACGACGAAGAAGAATAAATCTGCTTGATCTGTTGCTCAACGGCCAGACTTACGCAATTTCAGCGGGTGCAATATCTGTTCAACTATAACTTCTGCCTCGGTCATTATCCCTTCAATTCGGTTACGGAACAGGGACAAAAAGAATAATGCCGGTATAGCTACTATCAATCCCAGACAGGTAGTTACCAATGCCTGAGAAATAGCCGAAGCCAGCTGAGATGAACGAGCTGCTCCATCAACAGCGGCAATATGATTAAATGCCGAGATCATACCGGTAACCGTCCCCAACAAACCAAGCATAGGGGCTGTTGAAGCGATAAAGCTTAAATATTCCAGCTTCCGATACAACCTGCCCGCTTCACGTCTGGCCGCCTCTTCTGCTCCCTTTTCAATTTCCTGATATGCCAGATCATCAACTGTGAACTTTAAACCATTTGCCATTATCCGTGAGATAAAACTCACATTATCGTCACAAAGAGCGATTGCCTGTTTATAATCTTCCTTCTTCACCAGATCTGCCAGTGCATCAATATCATCTTCCGGCATAAGCACCGAATATCGCAGGGATAGAAAATGCTCTATTATCAATGCGACCGTACACAAACTCATACAAATGATCAGATAGCCGATCACCCCGCCCTTAACGATAGTCGACCACATAGACACGCTCTCTGACGCGGTATCAATACTATCGGCCTGCCCCAGACAGCTGGCAGTTACAACCAAAACGAACAATGATATCGAATACATTACAATTTTATTTTTCATTCAATTCACCTAATTACTAAATTCTATCAAACTAACCATTCGTCAGCTTGAGCAATTCACATAGCCAACATACCTAGCCTTAAACCAGCGTCCACTTTGGCAGACACCTGAGCTTATCCCCTATCACCTGGTAAACGATACCATCTTAAATTTACCCTTATTACTTTCTGCTATATCTCTTAACTGCTGAACATCAGCTCCTGCACCAAAGGCCAGAGTGTGGATCGGTATCCTGCTCTTATTTGCCTGAGTGATACGCCCTACCATCTGACCGTCGAATATACCATCGGTAAGCAGCCAGATAGCATCAGGTTTCAGCGAAATTGCATAGATTATTGCCTCAAGAGGATTTGTACCACCCGTAGCTGATATCGAACGAGACCAGTTAAGATATTTACTCTTATTAGAATTCGTTGCTGCAACCAGCTTCGCTGACGGCATAGGATTATAGCTATCATTATAAAAGATCAGATAAAAACTCATTTCTGATGAAAGTGCTGATACAGATCGCCTCAGCTCGTGGGTTGCCGCTACCAGTTTATCGCCAGACATACTGCCCGATGAATCTATAATATACACAAAGCTCGAACCGCCGGCTGTAAGACCAAAAAAGCCCGCCGTACCGCCAGTATCACCTCCTGCTAGCGATTCGTTAAAACTCGCCGAGCCGGTAACCGTCTCTGCTAATTCGTCAGAGGCTGTTGGTATAGCAACCACTGATGTCTCAACTGGTGTTAACATTATTTCCGCTGAAACCGTTGGCGTTTCAATTACCGATGTTGAACTTACCTGGCTATCAGCAGCGATAAGTCCCGGCTCAACAGTATCCGCCCCCTGAGTTGTGCCCAGTTCAACGGTAAATGACTCTTCCTCACCCTGCTCTGCTGTCTGGATATGCGTAAACGTAACATACATCAAACCACCAACAAGCAGTATATGCAATATCAGTGACGTTACCCAGCTGACAGCAGAAAACTCTAACTGCCTGAGTAGAAACCTGTGTTTTTTATCTTCCGATTCCGTTTCCATAACAAACACTCGCTATTTCAGGCCCTATAGCAAAATACAAGATAACCCAAAATACAAAAAACAAAAAAATATAGAGGCAGCCAAACCACCTCTATATTAAATATCATCATTATCAACAGCTATATCAAAATATAACCAGCCTCCATCCACGACAGAAACCTGAACAAGTTACTATCCCAAACTGACCAAAAACTTCAGTTTGCGTATCGTAACTAAATATTTGCTAATAGTATAGGGTTTAGAAAATAGTAGTTACTTCTTGATGTCATTCAATTCAACTAATTGCTAATTGCTAATTGCTAATTGCTAGTTTCTAACTCCTCTCAAACAGACCATCGGTCAGTTTGAATTACCCCATCCGTTCGCAAAGGCTGTCAATAGTATCCATTCCCATCCACAGTTCGTAAATGATATCCTGGAAATTATTGGTAGCATCAACAGAACAAGGCACATTAGCTGGAACTGCTTCTCTGGTCTGAGCCGCAAATACACCGGCTACATCATCAGGTAAGCCTGCAGCCTTCATACCTTCATAATTCAGCACACTGCCATGAACCGGCATAAGCAGGCCGCTGCCGGCTATGATCTGCTGATGACGAAGGATAAGCAGGTTCCTGATTACATCTTCGATTAGCTGATTCTCTTCTTGGTTACGCATCGCCAGAACTACAAAACCACCTGTTATACTAGAGCCGGTACGAGCACCAGGCAGACACGCTACGCCACAATCGTCACCAAGAGCCTTACGATACACGTTTAATGCTCCGACGCCGTCAATGGCCATAGCACAGCGTTTCTCAGCGAACAGGTTCACCTGGGCTTCTTTGCTAAGTCTTGGGGTTATACCGTCTTCTATAAGCTTCTGAATAAATTCAGCCGCGGTCTTGATCTTTGGCATACATTCAGCATTTACTTTACCGCGAGCGTCAAACAACTCGCCGCCAAAGCAAGAGAGCATAGAGGCAAAATGACTAAAACGAGGAATGATCTGGAAACCATATTTGCCCGGCTCAACAAAAGTCTTCGCCATCTCTACCAGCTGGTCCCAATGCCATTCACCCATAGGAATGCTAAAGCCCTTATCGCCCAGCATCTTCTTATTGTAGTACAAAATCATAGGAGATATACCACATGGTATACCAGAAAGCTTGCCGTTCACTGTGAATTTACTGCGGAGTTTCTCTGGCATATTCACATCGCTTACTAGTGCTGGTGAAAATGGCTTGAACAGATCTGGCTGATCCCAGACACATCCGGCATATTCAAAGTTACAGACCAGAATATCTGCTCCGCTTGTAGTACCAGCTGCCAGCTGATTCAATGCCTCCGGCTGCCTCATATCGACTATGCTCACCTGAGTACGGTGTGGCAAAAGCTGCTTATCGGCCAGCTTCTTGAACAGACCGGCAAGTCTTGAACTGCTGCACGCAATTCTCAAGCTCGGTGTAACATCTCTTTTGATTGTTACTATTGCACTTCTGCGGTCACGGCGAGTGATCAGACCTTCCTGCTCTATATGCTGCAATGCAGTACGCACAGTCGCGCGAGATGCATCAAACTGCTGAGCGATCTGGCGTTCGGAAGGGATCTTCTGGCCGGGACGCAATTCACCATTTGAGATCTGGCGGCGAATGTCCTCAGCTATCTTTCTATGTATAGGCATAGCCTTTGATTCTGTCATTTTAGTCTCCTTAGCAATTATATTCTAGTTATCCTAGGCAATAAACATCCTTGTATTTTGTCATTCGGCTCTAATTAAGGGCCTACCTTTTAGATTTTATAAAAAGGGCTATCAAAAGCAACCTTAATTTCACCAAAAAAGCGTATTATTGATATAAACTACGTAAATAACGCATATTATCAACACTAACACAGGCCCTTAAATCCTGTAATCTTAATATTTTAACGGCAGAAACAACTTTTAATCAAATGTTTTTTGCTAATATTTTTCAGTTTTTACGATCCAGCCTATCAAACCAATCCAAACTCCAATCACCCTGCCAAACTACGACCAGTTTATTCTCATTTATATAAGCAGGCAACCATAAATATCGGCTGTCTTTCTGATCTCTGGGACGCCACACGTCAAACATGGCTACAAAACAACCACTTTTACCAGACACAGGCAATAAGTATGTACTCTGGCCCCCCCAGGTCTTATCCGGGCCAAGCTTATTATGTGGATTAACTCCATCGCACGGATTACCCTCGTATCGCCACGGCCCCCAGATAGTTGGCGCAACCGCGCTGCGAGCCGCATTGGGTGCCCAGCCCGTACACCCCGAAGAGAGCAGGTAATAACGACCTTTATATTTACCTATTGCCGGAGCCTCATTTGACATACCAGCAAGCACACGGGTATATCGACCAGTGAAGCCGAGATAGTCATCAGTCAATTCGCAAATATGGAGCGTCTGATTCTCCTCTGATGCATGAATATTATATGCCTTGCCATTATCATCAACAAACAGAGTCATATCACGTGCCATCTGACCCGGCTTTATATCGCGAGCCAGAAACACACCTATATCACCATCACTCATCCATGAGCCGCTGTTTTTAACACAATCAGAATACGCCTTGTATATCTCTTCCGGATAGTTCATTGGCCATATGCCGGAATTGGGACGGAATGATTTCACATACTCAAACGGGCCAACTGGAGAATTACTCACAGCAACCGCTGTTCGTGCTGCCGCATAACCTCTGCCCCGCAGCTCAAGATGGAACCACATAACATACTTGCCAGTTTTAGCATTATAAATTACCTTGGGCCGTTCTATTATACAACCTCTCTCAATATCATCTCCGGGCGTATCCACAGTGGTAAGCACCATACCCATATTTTCCCAATTATACAAATCCGTAGACTTATAACAGCTCACACCTCTGGCATTACCCCGCCCCTTACATTCTCCATAAAGATAATACTCCCCTTCACGCTCAAGCACACCTGCACCATGAGCATTAATATGCTCTCCGGCAGTATCAGGAAATAGCTCATAACTGACAAATGAATCAGAAGCCGATACAACACTGAAAAAACAACTAACAAGCAAAACAGCACAAACAATCATTTTATTATTCATATACATATTCCACTCCATATACATAGTTAGCAACCGTACACACGATTACAAATAGCAGTAAAGTTGCAATGTATTATTTAAACTAGCCTGACCGCAAAGCGGTCAATCCGCCCCTTACAACCTTTCTTCCTATAACCGTTCACGGTTACAATAATAATTACAATTCAGAATACATTAAAAAAGCGGGAGCAATAATATCGAAGGTTTCATAATATGATATGACTACAGCTGTTATTTGTCAAAGATCAATTGCTATTATATATTTCAGATGTGAAACAAAAAAAGCTCACAAGCAATATGCCCATGAGCTTTAATTATCAATAGTAAACTATAGAAGCCATTCACCTGACTCCTATTTTCTAAATCCTAAATCCTAACTGCTAAATCCTCTCAAACTGACCATCGGTCAGTTTGAGTTACTTATTCAGCGACCATACAGCACCGTCTGGGCGGTCTTCTATTACAATATCTGCCACTTTTAGCTTATCTCTTATAGCATCAGCCAGAGCCCAATTCTTATCCTTACGTGCATCTGCACGCAGCTCGATAAATATCTGCATAAGATCATTTACCAGCTCATCATTTCCCGCTGACGACTCTATTGGCGAGGTCAGCAGCCCAATAATAGAACCCAGCGAGGTGATCATTCTGCCCAGATTGGCAAGTACAACTCTGCCGTTCTCGTCGCAGCTTCCTTCCAGACCATTCTGGTCAATATAGCGATTCAATGATGTACAATACTGGAACAATACCGCAAGAGCACCAGCCGTATTAAAATCATCATCCAAAGCTTCAAGATACTTCAGCTGCGACTGTCCTGCTTCACGAACAATATCAGCGTCACGATCAACTGCGGTACTCTCCAATAATGCCAGATCACAGCCATGACCATAAATATCAGCCTTGCTTATTCTGCCCACACGTTCGATAGTACGCTGTAAGTTCATCATACCTTTACGAACTGCGTCCAGTGCCTCACCAGAAAAATCGATCGGACGACGATAGTGAGTACTAAGCAGGAAGAAGCGTATTAGCTGAGGATCATATTCCTTGAACAAGTCTTTCAGGGTCCTTACATTACCCAGAGACTTACTCATCTTCTCATCTTTCCATTCGCCACTGGCACTCTTGGTCTTGACTCTGGTCAATCCATTATGCATCCAGTATTTAGCCGCCACACAGCCGGTAGCGGTCTCAGATTGTGCGATCTCATTCTCATGATGCGGGAATACCAGATCCATACCGCCGCCATGAATATCAAATGTCTCGCCCAGTATCTTCATACTCATTGCTGAACATTCAATATGCCAGCCCGGTCTGCCGTAGCCCCATGGCGACTGCCAGCCGATCTCCTCTGGCTCTGCGTTTTTCCATAACGCAAAATCACCAGGATTTCGCTTACTATTGCTCGCCAGCTGTCTGGTACCAGATATCTGATCGTCCAGATTTCTATGCGATAGCTTGCCATAGTCCGCACACTTACTCACATCAAACCAGACATCGCCGTCAACTGCATATGCCGCGTCCTTCTCCATTAGCTTCTGGATAAGGTCGAACATCCCCTGGATATGGTCCGTTGCTCGCGGATACTCATCGATCGAATCGACACCCAGCAGGCTCATTGCTTCAAAATAGCTCGCTGATACCTCTTTGGCCAGCTCTGCTACTGATATACCACGATTACCTGCCTCTATGATCATCTTGTCGTCAACATCAGTGATATTGATTACCAGCTTTACTTCGTAGCCTTTATAACTGAGATATTTCTTCAAGGCATCGAAAATAACCGGCCCTACTGCATGACCGATATGACTTGGCTTGTAAACGGTCGGGCCGCAGACATAAATGCCCACTTTACCAGGGTTTACAGGCTCAAACAACTCTTTTTCCTTTGATACTGTGTTATATAAACGCAGTGCCATCAACATCTCCTTGAAATATCTGTCTTTTATGTATAGTATCTTGTATATGTATAAATTGTAAAGTAGCCTAAATATAAAAGTATCAGCTATTAGCTTTATCCAAAAAATACAGCATTTAACTGATTAACTTATATATTACTGACTATTTTACATAAATTTAATCGGCTAATATTATAGACCTGGAGCAGGCAAAATGCCAGAGCAAAAACGCAAACCATTACTAACATTTATCTTACTGCTTTCTATCTCAGGGTTTGCTATTGCTTTGGTCGTATACCGACACCTCCCCGGCAGCTACCAGATATTCGATTACCAAAAGCTCACCACCCAACTTGACACCTCTGCCGATAAATCTGCCAGGGTAGCCAACCGGATATCGTTCAAAAATCTTTCTCCAACAGCTTTTGCTGCTACTAGCTGGCAGGATCAACCTATACTGGCTGTTGCCTGCGGACAAAACATAATGATCTGCGACTTAACTGGTAAATACCTGA
The DNA here is from genome assembly GCA_963667715.1 of Sedimentisphaerales bacterium. Classification (GTDB taxonomy): domain Bacteria; phylum Planctomycetota; class Phycisphaerae; order Sedimentisphaerales; family SM23-30; genus JAFGDI01. The sequence goes on from OY763926.1 coordinate 2,806,099, forward strand.
AAAACATAGCGTTAAGCAGCACCATATATGCTCTAAACGCTATCCGAATTAACAACCAGAGCCTCATCGCATATTCAAACGGCAGCTCCGCCAATATCTACGATCTCGATTCTGGCGAAACCATCGAAAGCTATCTACCTGCCGAACCGGACTCTATGATTACCGACCTGGCAATTACCGAAGATTTCCTCATCGCAGCTGACGGCAAAAACAAAACCCTATGGCAGTACAACAGATACGACAAAAGCAAAGGCGAAACAGCCCTCGAGCCATGCCCCGTTGGCAATAGACAATTCGTATTGCCCGGCTCATATATGGAGCTGGCATACTATCCCAATACAAAAGCCATCTGGGCCGCCAATACCGGCAAGCACCTTATACAAAGGTACCCTTTCAATGCAGACGAACCTGATAAAAGCTGGGGGATTGCCTCTTTCGAGCTCGAAGGCTTCAGCGGCTGCTGTAACCCTGCCAGCTTCGATATCCTACCCGACGGCCAATTCATAACCTCGGAAAAAGGTGCCCTGCTCGTAAAACTATTTTCTGCTCAAGGCGACTTCATCGCTCTACTCGCCGACCGACACGACCTGACACGCCCCAGCGCCTTCAAAGAGCTCACTTTCCCCAAAATAGCCGCAGGTTTGGATAATAAATCATTCTTCCTGCTGGACCCTGTTGAAGAAGAAGTTATCATTTTCACTATTGAATAACTTATCTATTTGAACTTATCCCGGTTAAATGCTAAAATTATAACCATGAGCAACAAGAAGATAGATCGTAGAAATTTCCTCAAAACCGCTGCCCGGCTAGGCGCTATTTCAGCTCTGGGCTCCATCGGATGGCTTTCAGCTAAAAAAAGCGGACAGATGAACCCTCAGCTATCTGCTGATAAAATATGGCAGATCGACCCTAATAAATGCGTTCATTGCGGTAAATGTGCCTCTATGTGCGTCTTGAAAAATTCTGCGGTAAAGTGCCTGCATAAAAGTGATATCTGCGGCTATTGCGACCTCTGTACCGGCTACTATTACCCCGAACCGTCTGCTCTGGATACCGCTGCCGAAAATCAGGTTTGCCCTACCGGTGCTCTGGTTAGAAAATTTGTCGAAGAACCATACTTCCAATATCATATCGACCAGGAACTATGCACCGGCTGTGCTAAGTGCGCTCTTGGCTGTTCTGCTTTTGGTAATGGCTCGCTGTATTTACAGATCATGCACGATAGATGCCTCAACTGTAATGAATGCGCTATCGCCGTCGAATGCCCAACCAATGCAATAGTAAGAGTCTCATCAAAGACCCCATACTTCCATAAGACCGTCTGACAAGTCCTGCTCAAATCTATTTGACTGCCAGAGCTGGTTACCGCCTCTTACCGCGTGAAGTAAAGAATTTCACCAGCTCGCTAAAGTATGGCTTACCCGGCTGGATCTTTATCTGGTCAACCTTAGACTGCTTAAATATCCGTTCCAGCTCAACGGCTCGATTAGCCGCCTGCTCTGCAAATGCGTCCCTGTATTTACGTGATGAAGTATCAACCTCTACGATCTCGCCAGTCTCCGCATCCTGAAACTGTATCAGGCCTATATTCGGCATCTCCAGCTCATATCGGTCCATAACGTTCACTGCGACCAGATCATGGCGTTTACCTACCAGACGAAGCTGCCTGGTAATATCCGCTCCCGCAAAATCAGAGACCAGAAATACCGTCGATTTCTTCTTTTGTACCCGGGCCAGATATTCCAATGCACCCGCAATATCTGTTCCGCCGCCTGGTGCATTATCAAAGAGCAGCTCACGAATTATTCGCAGGACATGCTGAGACCCCTTGCGAGGCGGGATATATTTCTCGATCTTATCTGTAAAGGTGATCAGCCCGACTTTATCGCTGTTCTTTATCGCAGAATACGCCAGAACCGCACATACTTCTGCCGCCAGTGCATTCTTAGTCTTTTCTACCGTACCAAAATCACTCGAACCGCTGGTGTCAACCAGCAGCATAACCACCTGCTCACGCTCTTCAACAAATCGCTTAATATACGGCTTACCCATCCTCGCAGTAACATTCCAGTCGATAGACCGTATATCATCGCCCGGTGCATATTCACGCACCTCATCAAACTGCATTCCCTGACCCTTAAAGGCACTTTCATACTCGCCCGCAAAGACATCGTTAACCTTGCGATTGGTATATATCTGGATACGTCTGATCTGTTTTAATATTTCCTGAGGCAGCATATTACTATAATTCGCTATTATTACAAAATTTACAAATCTAAACCAATTAACTCTGACCACCTTCAAAGCAGCCATAAGTAACACAAGCGTCCTCGCTTGTGATTCTTGTTCCTACCTTGCAAGATATCTGTATATTATAAAAAAATAATCATACAATAGGTCTTCCGGCTCAGCCATCAAAGCGGCCAAATACATTACGCCCAACCATTCCCAAAGGTTCTAAAAATTTACACCCACCAAACCGCCGCAAAAAAATACTCTATATAACCAATCCCTAAATCCTAATTTCTAACTTCTAAATCCTGCTCAATAATATCCCATCACTCACTGTAAACTTTCGCACTTTTTAAGTCACAGAAATCGCCAATAAGGGCCTTCCTGTGACATACTGAATTAAATATACTTTCGATATTTGGCTCGAAAACAAGATAAATATCGAAGAGTTTCATTCACAAGGCCCTGTTCCGGCCTTTGCGTTAAACGCTGAGCAGCCAAAAGTGCGACTTGTAAAGATGCGTAGCATAAACCGCACTCACTTTGAGCTATTAATACTACGCTGACGACATGCCTCATAAAGCGTAATCGCCGCAGAACAAGAAACATTTAGCGAATCCATATCGCCCGCCATCGGAATATATACAGAGAGCTTCTCATTATTGAGCCACTGCTTCGGCAGCCCCGCATGTTCCGAACCCAGAACGATCGCAGTCGCCCCGCAATAATCAACTTCCCAAAAACTACGGGTTGCATCTGGACTGGTAAGCACCACCTTAACACCCGATTCCTTCAAAAACGCTATAACTTCGTCAAGAGGCATACAAAATACATTTAACGTAAATACCGCGCCAACACTCGAGCGAATAACATTAGGATTATACAGATCTGTTCCGCCATTATCAGCTACCAGCACCATATCAACACCGGCTCCATCAGCTGTACGAAGGATCGCACCCAGATTCCCAGGCTTCTCAACTCCTTCTATTACTAGGATCAGCGGCTTCTCCGGCAAACTCGCCATTTCCGGCCTCGCACTTGGATATTCAGCCAGAGCCACCAGCCCCTCAACCTTGCCGCGATACGCTATTTTCGCATACACCGGAGCCGTTACTTCATGAATTCTATCTGTCGACTCTGCCAGAGCATCTATCAAACCAGGATACTCACTTACCGCATCATCGTCTGCCAGTATCTCCGGACAGATAAATACCTCTACCACTTCGATCCCGGCATTAAGAGCATGTGCTATCTCTTTACGACCTTCCAGCACAAATAAACCTGCCTTACGACGTTTATTACCACCTGAAAGCGAAATAACCTTCTTCACCAGATCATTCTTCAAACTAGTTATCTTATCAGCCGACATATTCACCAATCTAAAACAGACTTAACTACCTAATTCCTAACTTCTAACTTCTCTCAAACTGACCATCGGTCAGTTTGAGCTAATCATTTATCTTCAACGCCAACACATCCTGAATATCGATCAAACCAACTGGATGACCTTCATCATCAACAACCGGTATTTCATCTATTCGCTTACCCTTAAATATTGCCATCGCTTCACTGGCAAGTGTATCAGACTTCACAGTAACAGGGTTTCTGGTCATAAGATCAGCTACCGCCAGATCATGGATCTGCTGCTGTTTATTTTCTATACCGCGTCTGAGATCGCCATCTGTCAGCAGACCTGTCAACCGACCTTCTGCATCTACCAGCATAATACATCCGTGACGAATACCTACCAGCTTCTCTGCCTGTACCAGAGCATGCTGAACTGTGCACCCGTCAGAGGCGATCGGCAGCTTCTTACCGCGATTGAACAATGCCGCCTGCTCTACAGTGATCAGCTGACGGCCCAATGCTCCGCCCGGATGATACCTGGCAAAATCCTCGGCCTGAAAACTTCTCAGCTTCATTACTGTTAAGGCTATGGCATCACCTGCCGCCATCATACATGTCGTACTCGTACTCGGTGCCAGACCCAGCGGACAAGCCTCCGTCAGATCACCCAGCCATACAGTCACATCACTATACTTTGCCAACGGCGATGTCCGGTCGCCGGTCATTGCGATCATTGCCGCACCCAGCTGCTTCAAATGCTCGATTAACGTAACGATCTCACCACTTGACCCGCTATAGCTAAGTACCATTACAACATCATTCGGCTGTACTCGACCCAGATCGCCATGAATCGCTTCCGCAGCATGAAGAAACAGACTCGGCGTTCCTGTTGACGCCAAAGTAGCTGATAGCTTCTCTCCTACTATTCCAGCCTTACCAATACCGCTTATAATAACATTACCTTTACAGTTCACGATCATATCAACTGCTTTTAGATAATCTTCGTCTACCACACCAGCCATAGACTCAACCGCACGACCTTCATGATATATCAGTTCTTTTATACTCTCTACTATCTGTTCTTTCGACATTGTCATAATATCATTCTTACGGCTAAAAGCCGCCTCCAAGGCAAAATAAATAATCAGCCAACCTGCCAAAACAAACCAAAAACTCTGCTCCAGCAAGTAATTATAATATCCAAACCGATAATTATATACCATAACGAAAGGGATTTAAAGCGACAATTGGTGGTTTATCGAATGGAGTATTCCAGGATTGTTATTTTGCAAATATATGCTCAAAAGAACCATTTTTGTTTAGTTTTGCTAAGCGACTAATACAAAAAAACTTCACAATATTAAATGTAAGTCATTTACTACAAACACATTAGGCACTAGTTATAGTTTTTTCAACTTCAACTCCTTGCTTTTCGCACAAACCAAGTGTACACTTAATGTATACATTCAATATAAAGGATTTAATTAAATGGAAGCTTCAATACTAGACCTGAGAAAGCACATGAGCAAGGTTATTGCCGCACTTGATAAAAATGAAACGGTAAAATTAACCTATAGAGGCAAAGAAAAGGCGTTAATTGTACCTTCAAACACAAGTAATAATGCTGACCTGACCAAAAATAAGGCTTTTGGCTTATGGGCAGACAAATACCAGGAAGAGGACGTACCTGCCATAGTAAGAAATATGAGGAAGGGTCGGTTCGATGCTATTTGATACTGATGTCCTAATATGGTATCTGCGAGGAAATATTAAATCTGCTAAGCTTATCCAGGAAACAGCAGGGAAAAAAATATCTGCGGTAGGATATATGGAACTTCTTCAGGGTGCTAGAAATAAAGCAGAGATCAAGGTAATAAGAAGCTTTCTGAAAGAAGCTGCTTTTGAAACATTACCTATTACTGAAAACATCGGATATCGTGCCAGCGTGTACATGGAAGAATATTGCCTTAAAACCGGAATGTGTATGGCAGATGCCCTGTTAGCAGCAACCGCCGCAGAAAACCAGCTAATCCTTTGCACTGGTAACGGTAAGCATTATAAGGCTATTACTGAAGTGGAGCTTAAGATATTTAAGCCATAAATGTAAAGTCATAAATAAAGTTTGAACATTATCCAATTAACATCCCGCCCCAATTCACATTGTAGAGACGCAAAATCTTGCGCCTCCTCTAATCCCAACAAATAACCAAACCACACATTCCGCAACTACCATCGTTACTATCCTCTCAATCCTTCAATCCTTCAATCCTATCAAAATATAAACCTTTCCCAACACCACTTACAGCATAATCCATACCCCAATTCACCATAAATCCAACTCCTATCCGCTCGCCACTCGAAAAGGTAAAAATAACGCCCCCCCCCCCCTAACCACTCAAACTACCGTAAAAATCCAGCCCGTATTCGGGCGGTTATCCTGTCAAAAAAACGAAATCCCTGAATTCAAATCTACAGCTAAAATAATTACTTTCCCCAATATTTATCTAATGAAGGTTTTGTTTTAATCACAATCAAAGTACCTGACAATTCCTTGACTTCAGCCAAAGACATATCTTTTGTATCAAGCTCAACAATTCGATTCCAAGCTTCCGGTAGCAATCCCTTTTTACAATCAGTCAAAACCAACTCACTAGATTCCATTGCCTTAATAGTATCCTTAACGGCAGCAATTGCCCCTTCGCCAAACGCCATATTGAAATCAAGGCTATTTCGATCAGCTTTAACATCAGAGTAAAATTCATCAGGCAAACGTAAAAAGAATTTATTTTGATATTTTACTATTTGAAATTCAGCATCCTTAAGCAGTTTAACTGGTATTTTATCGCCAGGTGATTTATTTTCATATAACTCTGGATATTTTAACTCAAGAACATGTTCAAGGTCATCAATTGGCAAAAATTCTATGTATATCCCATTACGATCTATCTTATCATATTCCGACCAGCTATTTACACCAAATTTATTTTCTATAGCTAAGCGATATCTCATCATAGTTTGGTAAAAATGAAAATCACACTCAGCAAGTTTCATACAATATTCATCTTGCCACCAACACTCCTTTAATGCTTGTTCATCTGATATTAAAAGAGACTTATAATATTTCAAAACCGTTGCAAACGGAGTCTCCTGCCCCTGAATAGAAGATACATCAATATCTTTATCAGCAGAACAACCACAAATCAGAATAAGATAAAAAAATAATAAATAATTAATAGCTTTCATATATATTGCTCCGATACTTAAAACAGCTCATTAACAGCATAGCAAAAACATACAGAGAACTAAAAAGAGCAGTCCCCTTTTAGCTTCTCTCTATATAAAGAATCCTTTATACTTTCAATTATGCTGTCAGATTCACTACCCGATGATTCTATTGAAACCATTATTGGCCAGTCATCATAAGTGAGACGAAAACCTACATTATTGATATTGATATTCCAAATCCTAACATCTACGGCATCTATTTTAGACACAATATTTCCATTTAAGTATTTTAATAATTTCTCTGCATAACAAGGGAATTTTTCCCAAGAAACATTTTCAGTTAAATTCAAACACAAATGCCCAGATGCCATTGGGATAATTTTCAACAATTCAACATCAAATCCATTCATTTCATTATCCATATAAATTTACCGAACCACCGCCTTCAAGCTAAATACTACGGGAACTTTATTCTCAAATTCCTTAATATAAACTAAACCATTCTCATCTTTTTCAGTACTGCCAGCCACCATTCCATACGAACTTCTATCATACTCATGAATATACTCAATAAATAACCCTGACATTGATAAGGAATTAACAATGTCACTAATTTTCGTCATCCACTCATAAGTATGTGCCGCTTTCATTTTACTGGCATACCCGCCTACACAATCACAAACGTCAGGAGCTTTGCTGAAATATGGATATTTAGCTATTAAATTGCCTTTGGGAAATTCAACTTCATCAAATATGTAGTAAAATGGATGAGAATCATAAATATAGAAAAAACCATCATCTTTTATATTGTGTCTTATTGTCTGAGCCCATTTGATTTTATTAGGCAGCCAGATAAGCACACCTTCCGAGGTAAATATAATATCATACTTATCATGATGGAAATCCATAAGCTTCATTATATCAGATTCAATAAATTTGACATTAGTTATACCACAATCTTCAGCTAACTTCCGCGCGTATAAAATATTATCAGGAACAAAGTCAACACCTGTAACCACTGCCCCCATTCTGGCAAGTATAATAGAGTCAGCACCTGTATTACACTGAAGATGCAAAACTGTTTTCCCTCTTATATCCCCTAATTCTTCAAGTATAGTTGGGTTAAACTTATATTCACCATTTTGTAATACTTTCTTAAAATGCTCATAATGCTCTCTTGCCAACTCGCTCCACGCTTGCTTATTTGTTTCAATTTCTTTCATACCACATAAACCCAGAATAGAAAATTTATTTAATAATTCTTAATAGAAAAATCTCAAAAGCCCCTTCCTATCTTATTTCACTTTTGACAGCACAACCGTTAACTGTATTATTCCTACCATCATCTTATTACCCTCTAATACAATGCAAAAATCCTCCTTAATGCCAGCATCTCAAGCCAAATCACAATTGCCAACCAAATCTTTGCGACCTAGCGGCTTTGCGTTAAACTCATAATTCTTTTCTTACATAAAATTATATGCTTGCCACTCAACCGCCCCTGCAACCTCGATACCCTATACAGATCATTTCCCTTAAAATAATTAACGCTAAACTAATTTCATAACATGTTATATCAAGTATTCAGTATCTAGTATAACAGTTCACCAACAAGTTTACACCATAAATCCAAATCCTATCCGCTCGCCACTCGAAAAGGTAAAATACTACAAACTCACTCTCTAACCACTCAAACTACCGTAAAAATCCAGCCCGTATCCGTGCGGTTATCCCGTCAAAAAAATATCCCCCTCTTCTCCGCAAATACCGGGAAATACTTGAGAATCCGTAGATATAGCACTATAATGTGAAAGGATTTAACTATATAATCCAAACAGAGAAGTAGAAAAACTGATAATAAAAGAGATTTTAACGCCTGCAAACGCTATTCACCGGAAGGAGCCGAACTTTTGGAAGCTACGGAATTTGTATTCCTGAACAATTGTCTTACCGACGCAAATAACGCCAATATAAGCATTTACGACACTGCCGTAATGCACGGTATTGGCCTTTTCGAGACAATGAGAATTTTCAACGGCCGCGTCTTCCGTATCGAAGACCACCTCGATCGCATTTTCCGCTCTGCCGAAGTACTCAGCATGAATATCAATGTTGCACGCGAAGAGATCGTCACCGCCATCGAAAGCCTAATCGAGGCCAACAACCTCAGCGAAAAAGACGGTCGCCTAAAGCTGACCATAACTCCCGGCAATATCCGTGAAGTTAGCGATTCGGGCCTACCGAGCAATTCCGTTATTATCACGGCTTCACCTATTGCAATACAAAGAGCCACACCACCTTCGGTATTGAGCACTATTATCACTCAATATCGCGTCAACGATGACGAACCGGGAGCTGGCCACAAAACCCTAAACTACTTTAACAGGCTTACTATGCTCCAGCAAGCCCACCGGGAAGGCTATGGAGAGGCTTTGTGCTTCTCGGTCAGAGGTTATCTCTGCGGCGGCTGTCTGAGCAATATTTTCCTGGTCAAAGCCGGCAAGATATACACTCCTGCACTTACTCGGGCTATTGTTCCGGGTATTACCCGCAAGACTGTTATCGAACTAGCTGGTGATGCGCTGATAGAGGTCAAGGAGGAGAATATCTCATCTCAAATCCTGATGGAGGCGGATGAGATATTCCTGACCAACAGTTCTATGGGTATCGTGCCGGTCGGCAATATCGGTAACCATAAGGTTGGTACTGGCGATACTGGCGTTATAACCGGGAAAATTATCGAATTGTTTAATAAGCATATCGAAAAAGGCTGCTAAAAAGGTAAGTACTGTTAATGGCAAAGAAGAAGATCAACCGGGAAACTATCTGGCATATCAAGGAAAAATGGCAGCAGAGAGACTCTATGGCCTCCGCCCTTGGCATCGCCCCTTTTATCGCTCAACTATTGTTCAACCGCGGGGTTGACAATGTTGATTCCGGCAGAGAATTTCTGAGCCCCAAGCTTAACGCACTACATGAACCTGAACTCATGGCAGGCACTAAAACAGCCGTAGCCCGCATCAGGGAAGCTCTCGAAAATGACGAAAAAGTCGTCATTTACGGCGACTACGACGTCGACGGCACAACCGGTACCGCCATTCTCTGGCATTGCCTGAAACTCGCCGGCAAAGAAGTCGACTTCTATGTCCCACATCGTATCGACGAAGGTTACGGCCTGCACAGCGATGCCGTCAAACAGCTCAGCGAAGACGGCTATTCTCTCATGATCACCGTCGACTGTGCTATCACCGCCGTCGAACCCGTCAAGCTAGCAAAATCACTCGGTATGGACGTAATTATTACCGACCATCATACCCCGCCAGCCGAGCTGCCGCCCGCTACCGCTATAGTGCACCCAAACTTACCCGGCGAAAGCTACCCAAACCCGGACCTTTGCGGCAGTGGCGTTGCCTACAAGCTGGCCTGGGCTATTGCCAAACAGTTTTCCGGCGGTCAGAAGGTACTGCCCAGGTTCAGAGAGTTCCTACTCGCTGCTACCTCACTTGCGGCCCTCGGAACTATCGGAGACGTAGTACCGCTGGTCGGTGAAAACCGGGCTCTTACCACCTGGGGCATTAACGGCCTGCTAAACAGCCAGAACCCCGGCATACGGGCACTCATGGAAAAAGCCGGACTCGATAAGAACCTCACCAGCCGTGACGTCGCGTTCCTGCTCGCTCCCAGACTAAATGCCGCCGGCAGACTTGGACACGCCCGACTCGCAATAGAGCTTTTCACCACCGAAAGCGAGACCAAAGCTCAGCAGATAGCAAACTATCTCGACCAGCAGAACAAAGACAGACAAAAGATCGAAAAGAAGATCGTTGAAGATGCCTGCACCAAGATAAACGCCGCCGGATGGAATAAGAACGAATGGAAAGTACTCGTAATTGACGAAGAAAACTGGCACTCAGGCGTCGTCGGTATCGTCGCCGGACGAATTCTCGATAAATACCACAAACCTACTATCGTACTAACTGCAAATGAAAAGGGATATTATCACGGCTCGGCTCGCAGTATTGACGGGTTCAATATTTACAATGCTCTCGATGCATGTAAAGAACACCTGATCGAATTCGGCGGACACGCCAAAGCCGCCGGCATGAAAGTAGCACCGGAAAAGATTCACGATTTCAGACTCGCACTCAACCAGTACGCCTCTGAGCACCTCAACGAAGAAGATATTAAGAAAATTATCAATATCGACACCGAAACCAAACTGCACGAACTGACATACAACGCTATCAACAACCTCAGTCGTCTGGAACCGATCGGTGAAGGTAACCCGCGTGTCATCCTCGCCGCTCGCGGCCTACAGCTCGTCGGCCCACCACGCAAGATGGGCAAAGCCGGTGAACACCTCTCTATGCTTGTTAAGGACCCCACCAGGGACAACCTGACAATGAGAGCAGTAGCGTTCAAAATGGCCGATCTGGAAAAGACTCTTATCGACGCCCAGACAATCGACATAGCTTTCAGCCCGAAACTAAATCATTTTAATGGAAATACAACCGTAGAAATGATGGTAGAAGACATAAAAACCAGCTAATCAACTAATTGCTAAATTCTATCGAACTGGCCATCGGTCAGTTTTAGTTATCACTCTATTCTTTCGGCAGCACAATCGTGAACTTCGTACCCTTACCATGTTCACTACTCACCGATATTTCACCATGATGTGCTTCGATTATCTGCTTACAGATCATTAGCCCCAGCCCGGTTCCCTGCTTTTCTGGATTCTTATTATCCCTTTTCGTGGTAAAGAACGCTTCAAAGATCTTATCCAGATTCTCCTGAGCTATACCTGTCCCGGTATCTTCAACCGCTATCTCGACCACGCCACTATCAGCAACCTCAACAGCTGAAACGGTTAGCGTCCCTCTTCTGGCCTCCAGCATCGCCTGACGAGCATTAATTATCAAATTCAGTAACACCTGCTGGAGCTGGCTATGAATTGCATAAACCTCAATATCTTCCGGCACATTAATTACTACCGATATCCCATCCTTTGAGAAATCCCTGGCCAGACATTTGAACGACTCCTGAACTACTCTCAACAGATTGATATTATTGAACTCCAGACTCTCTGCCCGGGTCATACCCAAAATGCTCTCGATTATACTGCCCGCCTGCAATCCCTGCTTTATAGTCTTCTCCAGAGTCTTTCTGATTAGCTTATCATCATCCGGATGCTTCAGCGCCAACTCGCTATAGTTAACTATTGGCATTAGCAGATTATTGAACTCATGGGCCACCAGACAGCTCATTGTCCCCATTGTCGCAAGCTTCTGAGCAAATATAAGCTGGTTCTCCAGGTCTTTGATCTTCTTCTCACTATCCTCCAACTGCCGATATATATTCTTGCGTTGGTTAAGAAATTCGTTTTTTTCTTTTGTCTGTTTCAATTTCTCTATTGCGGCCCTGCATTTTGTCGTTAAAATAGTAACATAATCAGCCACGGCATAAAGCCACCGCTGGTTTATATTTAATCGGATATGATGGGGTATTTTCTTGAGCTTAACCGATTTTATCTTTTTTTTATCTTAAAATTACTGTTTATCCTTTAATTTCAAGCACTTAACCTACATAAGACCAGTAAATAAATATATAATTTCTGGCCTTTTTTGCAACGCTAAGGTAGCACAAGCATCCTTGCTTGTGATTCTTAAGGGTACCTCTGAAAATTGCTTTTGAGGCGAAAACGAGGATTGTTTTTTACTGACAAGGAACGAAGAACCGGGCATATTAGTGAATATTCACGGTTTTTCGTGACGCAGCTCAGGAAAAATCAAGACCGTTTGCAGCCCAGAATGAATTTTTAGAGGTTCCCTTAATATTACATTGCAAAATACAACAAGAATTATTAAAAGAAAATTACACAAAACATTGACTTTACGGCTTGATCTTAAGCCATTAAAAACCATAAACAACTTAAAAACAATAACTTAAGACTAATAATGATTTAGCCTCGACCGTAGGGCGAATCAAAAGCTTATTTCTTGTTACTTAAATAATACATTGCACTCAGTGCAAACACTATACACAGTATCTTTTGATCCCGGGGAAGATCATGAACAAAGAACAATTACTAGATAATCTTATCGCTACCGCCGAAGAACTAGGCATAGACGTTAGAAAAGCTCATATGGACGGCACCAGTGGCGGTGGTATATGCAAACTCAAAAGCAGATGGGTACTCATTATCGACCTCGCAGCTCCACTAGAAGACCAGATCGAAGCCACAGCACACGCCCTGAAAAACAGACCTGAAATCGAAAACATATACCTCAGACCACAGGTTCGTGAGCTCATAGAACACTAACTGAAACACAGACTTTTGCAACTCTAGAAAATGTCTATCTATAGAAACTTAATATAAAAAACTAGACAATAAACAAAAAAAGGTTCTCCGATACCCCTTACCGGGTTACACAGAGAACCTTTTATATCACTTCTGCCCACTGAATTACCAGCAGCCATTTACTGCAATAGAGTTAATTTCGCATCATATTCAGGACTTATCCTTAAAGATATGCCCCACAAATTTCTATAACGGGGCCACCGGCACAAACTTGACATCATCTATCCAAACATCGCCATCACTGCTATACATAAATCGTTTACTATATATCCATTCTAATGTGTGTACACCTGAGTCAATCGTATATGACAATTCAGCCCAGCTGTTACTCATGCCGGAAATTGGATCCTGCTGCACACCGTCAATATAGAAGTTTAAGGTGTCATCTTCAGAGGATATCCAGTAAACAAAGCTGACAGAATACACATCAGTACAAACAAATGTTGTTGAGAGAGTAGAAGGTTGGTCAACAGTTATAGTACCTGCCCTGGCACTATAATCTCCCTCGAAAGCATGGGTACTATCGACATGCCAATAATTAGGATCTTCTGACAGCTCCCAGTTAAATGTAGTAATATTGCCAGTTTCGAAACCATCACCATCTGTATTTCTAATGTATGTAACATCTTCCATCAACCAGCACTGAGCAAGCTGGCCAAAATCGAGCATATCAATTACACCATCAAGATAGTAGTCAGTTTCGATACAATTTCCCTGCAGCCAGTTCTCAGCCAAAAGTTCAATTTTAGCACTATCAACCGGAGCATAAACATGAAGTGAAATTGGTTTTATTAATATCCGATCACTTAAATCTCTAAAGATCAATTCACATGTATAATCCCCTACAACAAGATCATCGGCTATATTGACAGTAACACTTTCTGTCGGATTACTACAGCCGATACTCGGAGTTGCTGAGCTTATCCATGAACAATTTTCAATACCACTAATTGTCCAATCGACTGGTTCAGAAACCATACTTGCCACCTGAAACTCCAATGCTACAGAACTATAATAGCCAGCTGGAATAGACAATGAACTTTCACTAATAACTGCTATTGGCAGCTGCCACCCTAATAGTGGATAACCATTTACAGGCATTGTCCAGTCAGCAGCATCACCATCATCAACTGAAAGATCCCAGCCAGCATCGGTATAAGTAGCTTCAGTCTGCATCTCAGCTGTAGTTAAACCCAATACATTATCTACTGTGCCACTATCATTATCATAACCAACCGACCTGCCACTTTTCTCAATATCCCAGAAACAATTCTGCATTATAGCAGAACTTGCATCTTGACGAGAGCAGAACCCATAAGTAAAAACATATGCCAGCCCACCTTCCTGTACTACTTCATAAAAGTTGTTTGCATATGAGTTGGATATTTCACCACGATTTCTCCCACAAAAGGCGCCTACGCTGAAACTATGCGGTTCATCATCGTACCCAAAACCATATGCAATTGCAGATATAGTACCATTAACATAACAATTAGTTATTACACCGTAATTAACATTACAGAAACCGCCATTATAATCATTGTGCTCAAAATATCTCGCAGAAACAGATGAATAACAATTGGTTATTGTAGCGCTATTTTTACCACACAGACCAGCCCTGCCAGTCACAGAACCTATAAAATAACTGTTGCTTATACTGCCGTTATTGTTAGCTCCACACAAACCGCCTCCAGAGTCAGTACTGCCCCAAGAATTCTGTGAAAAAATATCGACAGAGCCAGTAACATAACAGGAGTTTATACTGCCGTAATTAATTCCACACAAACCTCCTATACCATCACCATCACTTGATATAAGCTTAACATCTTTGAGATTCAGGTTAGATACAGAGCCCTCAGAACCGATCATACCAAATAAACCAACATAACTTCTGGAGTTATTGATACTTAAATCATAAATTGTATGATTATCTCCATCGAAACTGCCACTATATGTCTGCCCCTGATACCCTGAACTTCCAGAAGTATCATAAGCGATCAATGCCGTTTCAAAAGTACTGCCAGAGAGGGCTATATCGCTGGCCATTTTTACATAAACTCCTGCTAACCACTTACTTGAGTCCGAACAGAATGCATTGAAATCAGCCTTGTCTTCGATTAGATATGGACTATCAGACGTTCCTTCTCCAGGCAATACTCCATCTGCACCTAAACAATTCCCGCTCAACCACACTAAAAATAACATCAAAAAGAACTTTTTCATAACGACACTCCCAAATATATAGTCGTAATAATATAAAGATTTTCCCTGAGAGATACTCAAATCACTATCATTACATAAGAAAATAACCAAATCAATATGGATTCTAGCAGATAACGCCGTAATATCAAAAACAAAACATCACTAAAATACTAAAAATGTAAATTTTTATTAAAAATAACACAACCATTTACATTTTAATAAATATCATTAAAACCTTATTGCATATAAAGAAAACTAAACAAAAAAAGCCTGACCAGATATCCTCCGGCCAGGCTTTTTTCAATTTGTTGTATATACAAAAAATAATGCAACCATTCACATGGTTACATAATAATTAGTCCTGCTCTGCTACGTATTCGGCCACTACCTTAGTAGTAATTCCGCCGCGTGCATTAAAATCGCCAGTAACGATCATCCATTTCGGCTCGATAATAGAGCTTAGATCGGTAAGGATATCATTTGTCAGCTTCTCATAAAAGACTCCCTTGTTACGGTAGGTCTGTACATAAAACTTCAAACTTTTAAGCTCTACACACTTTTTATCTGGGCTGTAGACGATATTAATTGTTCCATAGTCTGGCTGGCCGGTTACCGGACAAACGCTGGTAAATTCCGGACAATTGATCTCGATCTCATAATCACGAGCCATATTTGGGTTTTCAAAGGTTTCCAGCAGTGATTTTGGGTCTTCGTTGGTCATTTTTTGTTTTAACTCCGTAAAAGTTACTATTATAATGAGTTATACACTTAGTGTATGATTTATTTCGCTCGCATCGGGATAAGTCACTAAAACACAGGCATTAATACCAAAGCCTATAGCCAGAAACCGTTGCGGGCACTATAAAATCTATTACAGTCTATTTTATCTGGACTATTACAGACCAGAGTCACAGTCCAGCCCCCTATACACGGGCTAGAAGAGATATTTTAACAAAAAGGCATAAAAATGGCAAGTGAGAGTAAAAAACAGCTTAAAAAAGCAGTCGTCCTTCTTAGCGGCGGCCTGGACAGTTACACATCTGCAGCTTTTGCACGTGAAAGCGATTTCGAGCTATACGCTCTAACCATCAACTACGGCCAACGTCACGATATAGAACTCGATGCGGCCGCCAAAATCGCTAAATTCCTGGGCGTAACAGAACACAAAACTGTTAACCTGGACCTGCGTACTTTCGGAGGCTCGGCACTTACTTCAGAAATTGAAGTGCCAAAAGATTCTCTCGCTGACGAAGCTGAAAGCTCTATACCCAGCACCTATGTACCAGCACGTAACACCATTATGCTTTCCCTCGCTCTCGGCTGGGCAGAGGTATTAGGCTCTTTCGATATCTTCATCGGTGCCAATGCCGTCGACTACAGCGGCTACCCAGACTGCCGTGGCGAATTCATGGAAGCTTTCGAGACCCTCGCAAATCTGGCCACTAAAGCTGGAGTTGAAGGCTCGGGCCAGTTCAAAATTCACGCTCCACTGCTTAATCTCACCAAAGCTGACATTATCACCTCCGGCGTAGAAATGGGACTGGACTACTCTATCTCACACAGCTGCTACGACCCAGACCAACAGGGACGTGCCTGCGGCCATTGCGACAGCTGCCTTATACGCAAAAAAGGCTTCGCTGACGCTCGCACTCCAGACCCAACCATCTACCACGAATAATAATGGCCGCCCGCACTAAATCCTAATTTCTAAATTCTAAATCCTAAAAATAAACAGCTCCTTACAGTATCAATACCGTAAGGAGCTGACAAAAGAACAAACAACAACTGATCATGATGCTTTATATAAAGCATCACATGAGCAGAACAAGATATTACTTTCCGATTACTGGAGCATTATATACTCTCTGGGCCAGTTCGCGATTGATCATAAACAGGGTCGAACCATCTTTGCCTGCCATCTTCAGTTCCTGAATAATGGTCTTGGCTGTTGACTCTTCCTCTACTTGTTCATTTACATACCACTGGAGATAGTTCTGAGCAGCATAATCCTTTTCATCAATAGCCAGAGTTACCAGCTCATTGATCCAGGCGGTTACTTTACGCTCATGATTTAACGCTTCTTCAAAGATATTCAGAGGACTGCCAAATTCCTTCGGCGGCTGTTCTATAGCCATCAATACAGGCTCCCCATCACGCTCGATCAGGTAGTCGAACATACCAAACGCATGTGCCATTTCTTCCTGATACTGGATTCTGAACCAGTTCGAAAAGCCCGGCATATCAATACTTTCACAATACGCACTCATAGCCAGGTACAAATATGCAGAATACATCTCACGATTGATCTGGGTATTTATGGCAGACGCCATCTTATCACTAATCATCTAAAACTCTCCATGTAACAAAATCATTGTATTAAACCTGCAAAAAGCTGAATCCGGTTATTCTTAGCCCTGAACTGCCCATAGCCCGTGAAGGTTGCAATATTCGCGTACTTTTGGTGCTGTTGTGCATTTCTTGCCACAGTTAAATACCGCAACTGGCTCATCATCTGGTGTGAGATACTTACGAGAAATACCATTTTCACCAATAACTTCGATCCACTGGATCCAATGCTCTGGTGTCATAGGGTGTGCCACTGACCCAACAGTAACTTTCATTCCTTCTTCGGTCATTTCAACTACCGGCACATGCTTTTCCTTAGCTGCGTCTGTAGTATTCTCCACCATTTCGGTCATAGCTTCGCCGCAACATTCCAGTACAGGACCCTTATTGTCCAGCATCTCAATTACATTGCCGCAAATGTCACACTTGTAGATCTTAGATTCAACTGCCATTTAGTAACTCCTAACATGTCATTATATTTTTATATTTATTTTTAAGGTGATACATACCACCCCACTTCCCAATCAGTTTAATATTATACGGCCTGAAATAGAAAGTCAAATAGAAGACATGCAGATTATTGCCAGGTTTCATAGAAAAACCTGTTTTTCGCTAAAAAATATCAGTTATTTGCTAAATACAGCTAAAACAAGCATTTGAATTTACATAAAAAAACCGCCGATAATAATCATCAGGCGGTTATTCTTATTTAAATTGTCAGGTAAACTACCAAGATATCACCGGCCGCGACGTCTTATTAACGCCATTGCCGCAACAGCCAGTAAACTCGCACTAGCCGGCTCCGGCACAATATCAAGAAACGAGAACGTATAAACAACCTCATACGTATCGTCAGAAACACGGTCATATGAATCGATCGTAAGCGACAAACCATGCATCAAGTCAAAATCCTGACGTGTACCATAGTCGAATATACTATTCTCATCATATTGCTTAACCACATCTCCACAACCAAACCGGATCTGGTCATTTGTATTATTGATCAGCATGTTCCTGAATATACCATACTGCGGGTCGTTAAACTCATTCCTGAAATACACCTTACCAACATCTGTCACATCAATATCCTGCCAGTCGATAAGCGTCTCTGGTATTGGTGTCGTATAATACCGATTAATAGAATACCAGACACCAAAATCCAATGTCCCGACCTCTCCTTCAATTGTATCTGTACCGCTATAAACACCGCTTACTGAACAAATAACCGAAGCTGACGCCAGCGTGCCAAACACAAACAGAGTCAACAAAGCCACATATTTAATCATTCTCATCACATTCTCCTGGTCCGTGAAGTTAGATTTTAGGTAACCTCTAATAATTGCTTTCGAGGCGAAAACGAGGATTGATTTTTACTGACAAGGAACGAAGAACCGGGCATATTGATTTATATTCACGGTTTTTCGTGACGCAGCTCAGGAAAAATCAAGACCGTTTGTAGCCCGGAATGAATTTTTAGAGGTTGCCTTTTAGTCCTAAACCTTATCGTCATTATTGACGACAAAGTTAAGCCCACCGTAACCGTTCACAGTGAAAAGTTAAAGGTTTAAGGTTAAAAGTGCAGAATCTTACAAATGTTGCCATTTTTTTCTATCCGAAATAATAATACAATTGCGGCATTAGATATTAAATATGCAAATTAAACCACAATACTCACCTTTTACCTTTTACTGTAACCGTATGAACGGTTACAACTCAAAAGTATATTCACTCCCCAAAAATACTCAACCAAAATTATTCGACCCACCCATTAAAATTCAATTAGACATACAAATTCGCCTCGCTCAATACGACCATACGCTCCCGGGCCAGAAGCCCCCAATCGGTATCGCAGGTGACGGCTCATCAAAACGCTCACCAAAGATCATCTGACTATAGATACCGCCATAAACCTCATGATTTACATCTTCCAGACAAGCACCGGTTGTTAAGCGACTTACTGTATTATTCACCTTATCGGCAAACACTACTATTTTACCATCATATATTACCTGACCACAGCAGACCGCAGCAGCCAAACCTGAAAACACTGTAGACAACAGCATTCTGGATTAGTTCATACGGCTCTCCTATAAAACCTCTTCAACAAAATTACAAATTCAACACAACTTCAACTTTTGAACTTATAATAACTATCGACTTGACTCGTGCAAACGTTGGTTGGATTTTTTTACATTCATACTCCACATATTCCTAAAACCCAACATCAACTGCAACTATTTGATAATATCTATATCTACCACTACTCGTGCTATTATTTCAGTTTTTACTTCTCATACTGCACAACCACAAATCAATACAAAATCCACCACTCTTTCACATACACGCTTAATGACAAATCCATATTTAAATATTGGTTAAAACGCATCATAATTGATCATAAATTAGTTCCATATAAGCACTTTTAGTATTGTCTGATCACGATCATAAGATATAATAAAATCAAGTCGTCATTATAATTTTCATAACGTAAGCAGAAGGATCATTTTTATGAAACATATATTATATATTCTATCATTATTACTATTTGCTTACAATTATTCTGCTATATGCCATGCTGAAGCTTTCGAATCACCTGGTATGGGCAATCCGATCGTACCGGGATATTTTGCAGACCCTACTGTCAGAAAATTTGGCGATACATACTACATGTACGCTACCACTGACGGCACAGCCGCCGGTAACGGCCCGTCACAAGTATGGATCAGCAAAGATTTCGTCAACTGGACAAACCTTTCTATGAATTGGCCCAATACCAAATGGATATGGGCACCAGACGTTGTAAAGGCCAATGACAACCGATACTACTTCTACTATTCCCAGCCCTGCGAAATTTACGCTGGCGTTTCCGATACACCTATAGGCCCATGGCAGCCGCTCATACCCAACACTAACGGCATGATCGTACCTAATAAATACGTCCCCCCTGTCATCACTCTCGACTGGCAGACTTTTCTCGACGATGATGGCAGAAGGTTCGCTTTCTTCTGCACCTGGGCTATCTACAAAGGACACGGCTGCGGATACGTACAAGTTGGCGATGATATGCTCCCGATCGATTCCACCAAGGGCATGATACCAAACGGCGAACTGCCTGACCTCTTTGAAGGGCCTTTCATGATCAAAAAGGACGGCATATTTTACCTCATGTATTCGGCCGGAAGCTGCCATGATGATACATACCGCCTACATTACGCTACTTCTGACAAAATAACCGGCCCTTACCATTACGACAAGGCCACCAATCCCCTGCTATCCACCAACAGCGACGGCTCTATACACGGCCCAGGCCATCACTGCATTTTACAAGATGGCGATAACTACTACATTATCTACCATCGCCACGACAACCCCCATTCCAATCACGGCATGCACAGACAAATTGCCGCCGACAAACTCATCTTCGGACCCAACAACACTATCCAGAAGATCGTACCAACCCATAAAGGGATCGGCTATCTCGCCGAAAATACTAACCCTTTCGCCAATCTCGTTTATACTAAAAATATTACTGCCAGCACATATTACGACGATCGCTTCCTGCCGAAATACGCTGTCGATGACAATAACGGGACATTATGGAAGGCAAAAGATAACTCCCTGCCCCAAACCCTGCAAATTGACCTCGGCGAGACCCAAACGGTTAAACGCACCTGGACAGAGTTCCAATACCCAAACTGGTATTATCAATATCTGATCGAATACTCTATCGATGGCACAATCTGGCACATTTTCAGTGATAAAAGAGATAACACTCTCGCCGGCAGCCCCATGGTAGACTTCGGCGATATCCAGTGCCGCTACCTCAAGCTCACAATTACCGGCCTCGAAAAACCTGGAATGTACGCCGGACTGTGGAATTTCAAAGCATTCAGCGATGCCAAACAAGACCCGCCCCAAACTCTGGTACACCTCGAGGCTGACGACCTGCCTACCGGTCAGTTCTCTCAATGGCAAAACAACAAAGGCATGCTCGGCGGCAGCTATAACTTAACTGCCGGTAAAGGTGAAGTACGCATTATCGACGGTCGCAAGGCAGTCGTCTTATCCGATCAGGGAGAAGCTCTATTCAATGGTATAGTACCAGAAAATCTCAAAAACAATAATGCTTACACTGAACTTATCAGGGTATACCTGCCCGACCGTCAGAGCGGTCAAAAGAAATGGCAATTCTTCGCTTTTGTACGTGACGGCCAATCAAGCACATTCTACTTCAATGGCGAAACAAGAGGCAAAAGACCAATATCTCAAAACCGACCACCTATGAGCTTCCGACTAGGTAATTTCAGAAGGAATAACGCCGATAACGAAATCGCTTATAACTCCGTTCAAATTATCGCCAGGGCACTCGAACCTGCCGAAATAAAATACATCATGGACAGCCAATACACCCAGCCCGCACCGCCCAGCCCGCATCCTCAAGGGCTGCTCGTCGACCTGAACGCTGAATCCCTTAAACCCGGTACAGTATCATCTTGGACTAATCTCGGCATAACTGGCGGAGAATTCCTATCCTCCGAATCTTCATCATGCAATAGCAATATAGTAGCCGGTGTAAAGGCGGTATCATTCAACGGCAGCAGCTCGATGGCCAGTTCTTTCCCTGCTCCTCTGACCTTGAAAGGCAATAGCAACTTCACCATCGCTACCTGGGTATTTAACCCTGATATATCCGAAACAGAATTCATCGTCAGCTTCTCAGAAGATGGCGGACTTGAAGGAACCTGTGCCAGAATGGGCTTTGGCTCCAGCCGGGAGTTCGGTGCTATGGTACATGGCGGATGGGCTGACCTATCCTACCGCAACCCGCCGCAAGCTGGAAAATGGCAGCATATAGCCGTAACCTTCGACGGCTCTATTGAGAAAATATACGTCAATGGCCAGCTCGATAATCAGGAAGAAAAAATGCTGCATCTCGCCGGTGCTGAAAATATACTGCTCGGACGCAGCTACGGCCAACCAGAATATTTCTCCGGCTCTATCGCATCTCTTAAATTATTCGATAAGGCACTCACACCAACAGAGATTAAAGATCTCGCCAACACCAAACCTAAATGTGCCGTCTCCATCTCAATCAACACAGCATTCCATGAATACGGCCCCCTAAAAGAATATACCAATGAAGGATCACTGCAAGGTAGGTTTACCAGCAACAACGCCCCCGCAATTGGCGATATAAACGGTAAAATTGCTCTTATCTTCGACCAGAATAACCAGCTCATACTGGACAATGAAAATATATCTCAAGATCGTTTCTCTATCGAAGCTCTGCTTTGCCCCCAATCCGATCAACAGCTGTTCTTCTGGAAAGATAAAAACAACACCATCCAACCGGCATTCAAAATGCCAGCTCTTAAAACTAACACCTGGCAGCATATCATAGCAAGCGATTCCGGCATTTACATTAACGGCCAAAAAGTCGCTGATACTCCAACAGACCTATACAACAAAACCGGCTCAAAATTCCTTATCGGAAACGGATTCAAAGGTGCCCTGGCCCAGCTCACCATTCACACCAGTACAGTTACCGATAATATAGCACAAAGCCTATACGCTACTACAGCCAAAGATATCCTTCCGCCAACTGTTTGCAGCTTCAAGATCGCACCTGAGGCTATTTCTCCAAACACTATCGTAATGGCCGCCACCCCATCTTCAGATGCCAGCGGAAGCGTCAGATACTATTTTCAGGAAATAACCAAAAATCCCGGCTCCCTCTCTAGCGGCTGGGTCAAAGACACCGAATATGTAAACCTGAACCTTCAGCCAGACTCGACCTACAAATACGCTCTAAAAGTATCTGACAGATTCGGTAATATTACCCAACCAACAGAAACTATTACCGTTAGCACTGACAAAGATCTATTTAACATTTATTATGACGACTTCACCGGCGACCACGATTATCTCGCTCAAAACACTGACGGAACCATATGGGATGGGCTCGTAACCACCGGCGAAGGTAATATGAAAGCCAATAGCATAAAAAACAATTCCGGCAACCTGCATATTGAATCCTACGGTGCTATTGTTGACCAGCAAAACGGAGCACCTATAATATACAAAACCATAACCGGCAACTTTACCGCCGAAACTAAAGTGTCAAATATGCAGGGCTGGTCAGAAAGAAAGATGCCCGGACTCCTCGAGCCCGCTCTCATCGCACGGGTAGCCGACAAAGATCTGGCAGGCCCCGGCGAAGATCATATCCGCTCCGGCATATTCCCATATTGGAACTGTGGAAATCTATGGACCAGTATGAACGGTCAGAGCCGCCCACAGGGCTTCAACTCAACCGGATATCGACCTGACATGTACCTGCAAATCCAAAGACAAGGCGACCTGTTCTACCTGAGAACCTCGCCCGATGGTAAAAACTGGACTCAGATCAAAGGCTCTCCTGTCTACCGGCCAGATATGAATAATCTGCCCCTGCAGGTAGGGCTCACCCAAACCATTAACGAAAACAATCTATCCGGCTGGGTAGAATACGAATGGTTCAGAGTCATCACAAAAAAATAATAATTTTAGACTCTTTACTTCAAAATAGCGTCCGCAGCAAGCGGACACCTGAACTTATTACTTGTTACTCAGCCAATTTAGCTCAGACTATAAAAAAACATATACAATTATCATAATAAAGGGAACCTGAAAAATGCAAATATCAATTATATCCTGTATTGTCACACTTGCTATGCTGTTTAGCTCTGCCGCCGCCTTTGCTGACACCACCAACGGCGATCAGTTCCTAGACGGTATCGGAGAAACAGCCCTCTCCGCCCGTTACCTGTTCAGCAATAACACTAACGACTGGACTCGCAACACCCTTAACGCAAAACTATCCGGCACTGCTTCCTACCTCGCTGACGAACAATTTGGTAATGTAATATCATTATCTGGCGAAAGCTATCTCACACTACCCGGCAGTGCCCTAAATGGCCTAGACAGCCTCAGCATCACCGGCTGGATATATATTTCGTCACCTGCTCCCTGGCAGCGGTTCTTTGACATAGGAAACAGTACCAGAAGCTACCTATACTGCACACCTATGGGCCAGCAGCGTGAGAACGGATGCAGACTGAGAATCGCTAAAAATGGTTATGGCAGCGAAGATGGACCGACAACCTTTAGAGTCCCCGCTAAAAAGTGGACTCATATCGCGGCCGTACTCGACAGCAAAAGAAAAAAACTCAGCCTCTACATCGACGGTATAAACGTCGGATCCAGCAGCAATATAGACTGCAAACTTTCCGACCTGCTCGATCAGGACAACCCGGACAACAACCATATCTACCTGGGCAAATCCCTTTACGATGGTGACCAGACCCTACAAGGCCGACTATACGATGTCCGATTCTATAACATAGCTCTTAACCCCAAAAACATAGCGGAAATTCACCACAACGCTATCTCAGATGAAGAGTTCGTCTATACCGGTAAAGAAATCACACCAAACAACGACACCGAACAATACAACGGCCCGCACCAGCTATACGCAGGCTTGGTAGAAGTTGACGACACCGAAGTACAAACCTCCACCGGCACCCTCCCCCAGCTGCCATATTACCTGCCGGGCAAATACAAAAACAGCAGCACTAAAGAGCCCGTTAGAGTTATCTGGCCATCTCCCAAAGACAACAGCCAGGTCAAAACTCCCGGCTCTTATACCATCACCGGTACTGTCCCCGCAACTGACCTCAAACCAAAAGCTATTGTCACCGTCGTCGACTCGCCTAACAATACAACTGCCAAACAACAGGCACTTATACCCTTTGCTCTCGGCGAAGTAACCCTAAACACCGATTCACAGGGCCGCAAGACCCCGTTTATCAAAAATCGCGATAAGTTCATCCTTACCCTCGCCCAAACCAACCCTGACAGTTTCCTATACAACTTCAGAGATGCTTTCGGACAGGATCAGCCCGCAAACGTCCGCCCTCTTGGCGTCTGGGACAGCCAGACAACCAAGCTACGCGGCCATGCCACAGGCCATTATCTTACCGCTATCGCTCAGGCATACGCCAGTACAACCTACGACCAGAAACTTCACGAAAACTTCGCGAATAAGATCGATTATATGATCGATGTTCTCTATGACCTCGCCCAAAGATCCGGTAAACCAGCCACAACCGGCGGCGATTGTGTCGCCGACCCTACCAAAGTACCATTTGGCCCCGGCAAAAACAGCTACAACTCCGACCTCAGCAAAGACGGTATTCGCACTGACTACTGGAACTGGGGAACCGGATTCATCAGCGGCTACCCGCCGGATCAGTTTATTATGCTCGAAAAGGGCGCTACCTACGGCGGCAGTAATAGACAGGTTTGGGCTCCATACTACACCCTGCACAAGATACTCGCCGGGCTAATGGACTGCTACGAAGTCGCCGGCAACGAAAAAGCTCTCGAAATTGCCAAAGGCATGGGATTATGGGTCTATAACAGGCTCGCTGTTGTCCCTACCGAAAACAGAATTAAAATGTGGAATATGTATATCGCCGGCGAATACGGCGGTATGAACGAAGCTATGGCACGCCTTAACCTCATCACCGGCGACAAACGCTTCTTAGAATGTGCCAAACTATTCGACAATATTGATTTCTTCTTCGGCAACCAAAAACACGAACATGGCCTCGCCTGCAATGTTGATACCATACGCGGCAAACATGCCAACCAGCATATCCCCCAGATCATCGGCTCGCTCGAAACCTACAAAGCCGCTGGCACACCCCAATACATGCAGGTTGCCGAAAACTTCTGGAATATCTGTTCACATAGCTATATGTATTGTATCGGTGGTGTAGCCGGTGCCCGCAATCCAAACAATGCCGAGTGCTTCACCGCACAGCCAGACACCCTATTTACCAACGGTCTATCTCAGGGCGGCCAAAACGAAACCTGCGCAACTTACAACCTGCTCAAGCTCGCCCGTCAGTTATTCATGTTTGAAAAACAGCCGAAGTATATGGACTACTACGAACAGGCCCTCTACAACCATATACTCTCCTCTGTTGCTGAAAACAACCCCGGCAATACATATCACGTACCTCTCAACCCGGGTGCTCACAAAAGCTTTAGTAACGCCCATATGAACGGCTTTACCTGCTGTAACGGTACCGCCCTCGAGAGTAATACCAAGCTGCAGGACACTATATACCTAAAAAACACAGACGACAGTGCCGTATATGTCAATATGTTCATCCCTTCATCACTCAACTGGAAGTCAAAAGATGTTATCATCACTCAGAGCACATCTATGCCATATTCAGACAGTACTAAACTATCGATAACCACAAATAAAAACACAAAGTTCACTATATATCTGCGTGTGCCAAAGTGGGCTGTTAATGGCTATTCTGTCAGTATCAATAACACCAAACAGAACATAAAGGCCATACCGGGAACATATATCCCTCTCAACAGAAACTGGCAAACCAGCGACACCATTGAGATCACTATGCCAATGGACTTCCATCTATCTCCGATCATGGACCAGCCTAATATCGCCAGTATATTCTACGGCCCGGTTCTTTTGGCTGTACAGGAACCAGACTCCAGAGTCAACTGGAGAAAGATCACTCTAAATGCCGATAACCTGGCCAGCTCCTTCGAGTGCGACCCGGCAACCCTGACATTCACCACTAACGGAGTTACATTAAAGCCATTCTACGAAACCTACGGCTATCATTCAGTATATATGGACATCACCCTGGAATAACCCAGGACCACCATATCACTCCTAAACGATAACAATATTAACCTTCGCTGGGCTGCTGGGCTCAATACTTATGCTATTGAGCCCAGTAGCTCCTCAAAGCCAGTGACCTGCCAATTAGCAACATAGCACAACTTACCGGTTTCAGCTCTATATACTACTTCTCAGAAATGTTCAAAAAGAAAACAAAATCCAGCCCCGCCCAATACCGAAACACCCATAACCGCCAATATCCCCCAAACACACTCAACTCCCATCCCGATACTCTTCGAGACTAATCCCTAACCTCTCTCAAACTGACCATCGGTCAGTTTAAATTACCCTCGCCCAAAGGCGAAACCACAGCTTATTTCTTACGTCTTACGCCTCATTTCTCCCCCAACTCACCTGTATCCTTAAGCCCTTTCTTAAACTCAACAATACTCTTACCCATACCCTTTGCCGCTTCCGGCAGCCTTTTACCAAAGACCATCAAAGCAACAACCAGTATCACTACCATCTCCATCGTTCCCGGTGTCCACAGAGCTAATACCTCAAACATAATTCCACCTCAAATTCATCCACATCTATCATACCAGTAATAATAATCCACTATTAGCATCGCTTTTAACAGTCTCCGCACCAGCGGACACCACAACCTTTTACTTTTTACCTAATTACCCTCTCGCTCCACGCAAGATAACCCGATTCCCATCTGTCCAGTTATCACGATAATATGTCGACTCCGCAAAGGTATCAGATATCGAGTCCATCTTCGACTGCATCTTATTCTTTAGCGTAGACAGCACAGTTTGACTGCCTGGGTCACTCACCAGGTTATTGACCTGATACGGATCGTTCACATTATCAAATAACAGTTCACTGCCGTCCCTGCGATATCGGGCATAGGTATATTGCTTATTACGCAATGCCCGCCATTCAAAACCATTCTGCCACGCTGCACATGCTCCCGTATTCTGCAGTAATGCAAACTCCGGCTCCGGCCCGCTCTCACCCTTTGCCAGATGCGATAAATTCATTCCTTCTACCCGCGACGGCACCGGCTGATCTAATAACCCCAGCAAAGTAGGCATAAGATCTACAGACGACAAACACGCATCAGAACTCTGACCTGCGGCTATCTTCTTCGGCCAACGGATCACACACGGTATGCGCGACGCTTCCTCATAAAATATATTCTTCGCCCTTCGACCATGCGAGCCAAACATCTCGCCATGATCTGACGAGAATAATACTATTGTATTATCCGCCAGCCCGCTTGTCTCCAGAAACTGCATTATCCTGCCAAAGTTCCAGTCAAGATTACTGGTCATGCCATAATAATTCCTCCGCCATGCCTCCAGCGACGCACGACCAGAATCGCTAAGCTGCGCCCAGCTATCAGCATACGGATCATTCGATCCCACATAATTCGGCGCATTTGGCAAACTCACATCCTTGAACATATTACGATACTGCTCAGGAACATTCTTATCAGACCACGGATCATGCGGCGTCCCCCACGATAGCACCATAGAGAACGGCTTACCAGACTTCTGATTATGACATTTCATCCAATTAATCGCCATGTCAGTCTGGCCGTCCGGCTCATACACACCCGGCCCCCAGTATATCTTACGCTTCGTATTCGTATGATAATACGTGTTATAATACTCATGATGAAAATTATACGCGGCCCAATAGCCGTTAAAACCTAATCTATGCTCTCCCGGCGGCACAAATGAATTATCTGAATTATAATGATCGCCCAGCTTATTAGCATACATATGCCATTTACCAATGTACGCTGTACTATAACCAGCTTTCGTTAGCGAATGCCCCAGACAATCCTGATACGGATTCAACTGTAGCTCATTGATCACCATGCCATGACTGGTGGTATATTTACCCGTCATAAACGTAGCTCTATACGCCGAACATACCGGACTGCTAGCGACCGCATTAATAAAGTTCATACCCTGCGTGGAAAACTGATCGATATTCGGTGTTACCGCATTCTCACCGCCCGTATAATTCGTATTATTCCAATACTTACCATACCCACAACGGTTCACTCCCAGCTGATCTGCTAGGATAACCAGCAAATTCGGCCTGTCACCACCTTCACCAGCAAACAACGACGGCAGCATCTGATTCAATGTCAACCCAGCCGTCGCCGCACAACCACTCTTCAAAAATGTACGCCTATCAATCTTCATATATTACCTAACCGCTCACGATCCGCATTACATCTAATATAACTCTAAAATTAATCAGCCTCGCCCAAAGGGCGAAACCACAGCTTGTTACTTGTTACCTGTTACCTGTTTACTAACCATCAATATTCAAACCCCTGACACTCCGTCACAACATTACTGCATGCAATCCATTCCTGTACAAACAAGGCAAAATCTTCCAGATCTACCTGACAGTCAAGGTTAAGGTCAGCCGGGTTAAACCCGTACGCACCACAATCATTTTCTACTATATACGCCATTATATCTGTCAACACCTGACCAGAATATTCAGACTCAGACGACACCTCAACTTCAAAACCGATCATCGTATCATGCTCAGCTCGCTCCATATCAGCATCATCTATCGCAGTTACTGCCACATTTTGAACTTGCTGCCAGTTCCCAGAATTAAATACAACCTCACTCGGCTCAAATTCAATCTGGTCCGGGTCCAGCTTATCGGTAAGACTAATTGTCACAGAATATGCCCCCGGATTATCAGTTATACTCAGCCCTATAGTATCAGTATAGCCGCCCTCCTGCACTCTCGTAACATTTTCCGATTGCACTACTCGTATCTCATATTCAGCATTTGGGTCATTTACCACCGATGCAAATACCTGACCTCGCTGACCGGTATAACCAGCACTCTGCACCATACTCGACGCATTTGTCCAGAACAGCAGCGGAAACTCTGCCGCTCCCGCCTCCAGCAAACCGCCCATAAATCCATAATCTGTAATTGCACCATTACCAAGGAAGCTCACCGAATGATTACCATCAATATTCTCAACGCCAGTAACACCACTTATACTATACGACGTAAACTCACCGTTAATATTGCAATACAGCTCACCCGTATGATCATTAAACGAAATATAAACCTCATTTTCGCTATCGATTGCTACCGCACCCAAAGTAACAGCAAGCACGCTATCACTATAATCAGTATCATTCATACTCGACGGCACACCCAACCGGGCACTATTAGCCTTAGCCGCCAGGACAATATTTCCATCTGCCAGATACAATCCGGTACCATTAGACGTACCGCCTATTTCTATTATTATATACGGACCACCAGTCGCCATCGTACTAGCCGGACTGAACCGGGCTGCCAGCGTTATCAACCCACTGGTAATATCAACCGTATCATCTATCGCACCGTTATGAGCATAGCTATAATCCGCTATCGCCATACTATCGTCAAACTCCGGCACAATATCACCTGCCCACACACTAATTGCAGACACACCCATAGCCATCGCCAATAGTATCCTGTTGACCGATCTTATCATTTTTCTATCCTAAATTAAAAAACCGCAATTATCATATGCAAATATATACATAGCCAGCCAGGACAAAGAACCTGCCCTATAACTACCCAAATTAACAGAACGTATTACCGCCCACAAAAAAATAACAAAAGCAAACAGCAAATTAAACTGCACAATAACCTGTTAAATAAAATTAGATTCACCTATCAATAATAGCCGATCTAACTATTCGCTCTGCTTTAAAATAGCGTCCGCCCGGCGGACACATAAGCTTATTACTTATTACTTGTTACTAAACAATTTGTATCACAGTTAACTTAGATATACGCACAAACGCTGTCAAAGATCAAAGAATAAATATCATTCTTTCCTCTACTTATATAACAACGTTTTAAACTTTTCTTAACATAGAATCGAAAAAAAGATTTGAAATGACCACTCTTAAATTATTGCATTACATTACGTAATAACAACTTATATCACCCAATTTAAAGTAGCATCCGCCCAAAAGCTCACCTTTATAGTAAATTAACCTTCTTCTTTGCGGGTGCGAAGCACCTGACGACTTTGCGAGAAAAAACTCTCTCTTCCCATGCCAACATCTCAAAATAAATCGCAATTACCACCAAGTCATAACGACTTGGCGGCTTTGCGTCAAACTCTTCTTAATTATCCTTCTTCATCTGTGTAAATTAATCAATCAGCGTTCGCGGCAGCGAACACCTTAAAAAACATCTGAGGATAATCAATATTGTAACCGTTCACGCAATTACATTATATGTAATATGTTACACTTAGACTAAAGTACCATAAATAAGTACTACCGTTCATCTTACTAACTATTGAAATACAGGCGTAGCCTGTAATAAAAAATCAAACAGTTTCGAGCTCTAGCGAGAATCCTGAGCTTATTTCTTGTTACTTATTACTTGTTACTAAACTATTTAAGTTATTATTAACTTTGGTACCGTACATACACTGTAAACGCCTACAAAATATTCATCACTTCCCAGCCTTAATACAGATCAGGTCGTTCATCTTACCTTTCTTCGCATCATGGACATATATATACCCGTTAACATAAGTCGGCATAGCCCAGCATATTTCCTTTAGCACCTGAGCAGACGAAAACTCCTTAAATCCTGATGGGCTCGCATCTACTATCGATAGCTTACCACGCTCACTTATCACTATCAGCTTATCACCAACCGCACTAAGCGAACCTTTACCGGGTGCCTTCTCTGTCCATTTCACCTCACCAGTCTTCCATTCCATACAGGCAAGTTTATTATCATCAAAGCCATACAGATACCCGCCAATTAATACCGGGCCGCTCATCTGAGATCGCATCTTCTTGCTCTCCCACACCAGCTCCGGCTTATTATCCTTTATTTTCAGCAAAGCACAGCCATGACCATAGCCAGAAGTGATAAACACCTCATAATTAACTATTATCGGATCAGCCGCATTTACATCATAACCAGTCTTCCAGCCATATTCCCACTGCTTCGATCCATCTGCCGGGTCAACGCTCATCACAGAATCCTTACCAAAGATGCAGATCAATGTCTTTCCACCCGCCTCATATGGAACCGGAGTAGCATATCCACACTCAGAATCTTCACTCTGCCAGATAACACTACCGTCAGCCTTATTCAAGGCCAAACCAGCACTACCAATATTAAATATCGCCTTCTCGCCCAAAATCAACGCCGAGCCGGCAAAGCCCCAGGTCGGAACCTTAAAAGACAGCTTCTTCTCCCAGATCACCTTACCGCTATCAGCATCCAGACAAAATACATGTCCACTCTTACTCACAGTATACACACGGCCATTATCAATTGTCGGCGTTGCACTACAGCCGCCATCATACCACTTCGGGTCCAATGCCTCTGCATAAGTATGACGCCATAAACTCTTACCCGTTACCGCGTCAAAACAGTACACAACATCATTATCCTCATTCTCATTCGCCATAGTATAAGCCTTGCCATTAGCAACAGTTACAGACGAATATCCCATACCAACCTTTCCCTGCCACACAATTTCAGGACTTGCCAGGGCACCAACTTCCAGCCCTGTCTCTTTACTGATACCATCATAATCACTACCACGCCAATTTGACCAATCAGCCGCAAATGAAAACGAAGCCAAAACAAAAACACCCGCCGCAACCGTAATATACTTTTTCAATGCCACTTTATACTCCTTAGTAATCATAAATACTATATTTTAACTTAAAACAGCTACCAACCATTATACATCCTCACCCCCAGAGACGCAACACCCAGCATCCGCCCACGCAAGAGTTCCCGATTTAATGGTAGCATAAGTCCCGAAGCACATCGGTACTTGTGATTCTTGGTATAACTTTGCCAACCATCTCAAATAATATGCCATATAAGTTACACAATTATCTGACATTTTCTTCTAGGCAACAGAATTTCCCAACCAAATCACAAACTGCCTGAACAACCTGGACCCGCCAACCAACTCTTTGCGCCCCTGCGACTTTGCGCTAAAACTCTTAATTCTCTTCTTAATTATTCTTCTTTAATCTGTGTTAATTAATCAAAAAGTTAGTAAGCACCAGCGAACACCTTTTCAGTTAATCTGTAGATAAATCACCCCTCATCCGGCACCGGACACGCCCCCAGGCACCTGCCGCAATACAAACACTTACCATCATCAACTTCATAATCCTTCTGGCTGCGATAGATAATAGTCTTTATCAGCTTCGCACCTATTATAAACGCCAGCAGCCCCAGCACAATAGCACTACCAGCCTTATACCTGCCCGTTATCAGTTCAGACTGAGCAGCTATTACCTCCTTATCCTCACCGCTAAGCTCAACACCACTTAAGATCGCCAGCTTATCTGAACGGCTTAGCCCTTCTACCTGCTCGCCCTGTACCACCATAGCCTTTATCACCGCCGGATGACCCTTCGCCAGTTTATCGCCCAGCCGATACCCGCAATAGCCGCACAACGCCATCAGCAATATAGTAACACTCGAATACACTACCAGCTTCCTGATCTCACTGCCATAGCTAACCTTCACCGGTGCCTTATACGGCGGATTGATCGCATCAAACGGACACTTATCTACACATAGCTTACACTGGATACAATCCTGACCTTCCGGCACGATCGACACCTTCCACTTCGCCAGCTTCGACGTCTGCCTCAATATAACTCCATACGGACATACAAACCGACAATACGGACGACCGATCAACATTGAAATTACTAAAAACGATACTGTCAATACCATCATATCAAAACTGGCCGTAAACCGGTATATCGAGATAAACGGATCGAATCGACATATTATAAATGCTGTACCCGTCGCCGCCAGCAATATAGCCAACGCCAGATACAGCCACGCTCCTACCTGTAGAATATTCTCCAGCCATCCCGGAACCTTCACCGGCTTAATCACCACCAGATCCTGAATCGCGCCCAGCGGACACACTGACCCGCAAAATACCCGGCCAAAAAACAGAGAAAAGATTATCGGTAACGCAAAAAATGCCAAGACCGGCCACGCCAGCACATAATCCTGGTTAAATATACTTAACGAAACATTCTGGATCGCTCCGATCGGGCACACACAACCTTTGCGAACAAAACCAAAATACCCCATACATAACAGCATCAAAACAAACAGACCTTTACGAGACCGCTTCTTGATCGCCAGCCAGCTGCCAGCCGCCAACGCTGCAAATAGCAAAAATACATCCGTCGCTGCTGCCAGATTAAATGACGACTCTGGCAACTCAAACGCCGGCATCTGATATTCCGTCTCAAACTCAGGAGGCGGAAAGTTTTGGACCGCCCGCAACGGACTCGTACAAAAAAACGTCATAACAGCCAATATATAGCTGATTCTTTGCCAATTATTTGTATTTCTTGTAAATTCTTTGCTCATTCTAAGCTTCCAAAAATATATACATTCTATATTGGTGTATATACATCCAATGTACATTGATATACATCTGATGTATATTGCTATTTTTCGCCGTTTTTTCAGTTTTCTTAATCTATTTGCTGATAATACTTTATATTATCATGCATTTTTCTGGCACGGCCATTGCAATAATAATTAATGATATATCAAAACCTACAATTTGCAAGTAATTGTTTATCCGGGTAAAATACTCCCGGATGATTTTTTGGACATTCCAGATCAAGGATGAACTGATTGATGAAAATAGATAAGAAAATATTCAGCTGGGCCATGTACGACTGGGCCAACTCGGCCTATGCTACGACCGTCCTGGTGGCTCTGTTCCCCATTATGTTTAAACAGTTCTGGTGCAGTGGCTTAGACTCTACCGAAAGTACCGCTCTGCTCGCTGTTATGAACTCTGTCTCATGCATTATTGTCGCAATAATAGCACCCATTCTCGGTGCCATTGCCGACCGTTCAGGCGGCAGAAAGCTATTCCTCGCTCTATTCACGCTCTTAGGAGCTGTTACTACTGCACTTATGGCCGGAATTGGCAAAGGCGACTACCAGTTCGCTAGACTACTCTTCATGCTCGCTACCATAGGCTTCTCTGGCGGACTAACCTTCTACGATTCATTACTGCTTAATGTTGCTGATGATAAGAAAATCGACTTCGTGTCCGGGCTCGGATATTCTATGGGATATATCGGCGGTGCTCTTCTGTTCTCCGTCAATACCTGGATGATGACCAGCCCCCAAACCTTCGGTCTTACCGATTCTACCGCCGCCGCCAGATGGTCGTTCATCTCCGTTGGTATATGGTGGATTGTCTTTTCTATCCCTCTATTCCTATATGTACCTGAAGATAAAGGCGATAAAGTCTCAATCTCTCGCGCCATCAGCGAAGGACTCGCTCAACTCGCAAATACCTTCAAACAGCTCAAACAATACCGACAGGTTATGCTTTTCCTCTGTGCATACTGGTTTTATATCGACGGCGTAGACACTATCATCAGAATGGCTGCCGACTACGGACTTTCCATCGGGCTCGCTACTGACGATCTCATTAAAGCTATACTACTGACGAACTTCATCGGGTTCCCTGCCGCTCTCATCTACGGCTATCTCGGACAAAAAGCTGGCCCCAGAGCCGGTATATACTTCGGTATAACTGCCTATGTTGCAATTACCTTCTTCGCAGCATTTATGGACAGCCGCCTAGAGTTCTATATTCTCGCCGGTACTGTCGGACTCGTTCAGGGCGGCCTACAGGCTATGAGCCGTTCGTTCTACGCTAGACTTATACCTGCTGATAAGCAGGCGGAGTTCTTTGGTATTTATAATATGCTCGGTAAGTTCGCTGTTTTCCTCGGACCGCTGCTCGTGGGCTATGGAGCCGTTTTCGCCCGCCATATGGGCGCTGCCCAGGAAACAGCTTCACGCTACGGCATATTCTCAGTCATGATCTTATTCGCTATCGGTGCTCTATGCTTTGCCTTTGTAAAGCCTGGCAACATCGAAAAGGCATAATATTAAAATCCTACCTTCTATCAAACTGATCGAAGGTATGTTTGATAACACTTTATAAAGGGATATAACATGCTTGTGAAAGCAATTGTAATACTAGTAAGACTGCTACTTAAATTAAGATATTCTATAACTACTAGCGGGCTAGACAAGATCAATAAAAAAAGCAAGACCGGCATACTCTTCCTGCCCAACCATCCTGGCTTTATTGATCCGGTCATTGTCATCAGCAAAATATTCACAAAGTTCAACGTCAGACCGGTTGGCCATGCAGACCAGGTCGACAGATTCTTTATTCGCTGGGTAGCAAAAAAGATCAATGTCCTCATTCTGCCCTCTCTATCAAAAACAGGTGTTGGCGGTGTTAGTGCCGTTCGACAGACTATCGACAGTTGCGTAACTGCATTGAAAAATGGCGACAATGTAGTACTGTACCCTTCCGGAGCATTATACCGAAGTAAACACGAAACACTTGGCACCAATAGCGGTGTCGAACTGATCCTGCGCGAAATTCCTGATCTACAGATCGTTATGGTACGCAGTAGTGGTATCTGGGGCAGCTCTTTCAGTTGGGGGTTCGACGGCACAAGACCGCTTATCGACCGTACTCTGAAAGTTGGCATCAAAGGACTGCTACTCAGCGGACTGTTCTTTGCTCCCAAACGCAAAGTAACTTTAGAATTCAAAGATGCAAACGAACTGCCGAGAAACGGTACCAGACGACAGATCAACAGCTATCTTGAAAAGTATTATAATGAAAAAGCTCTGCCCGCTACTTTCGTCCCTTACTCGATCTGGGATCGCAGCGGCATACGACAGCTACCCGAACCAAAGGTACATATAGTCAATCGCGACACATCATCAGTACCGACAGCAACAAGAGAGATCGTTACCGGCTTCATTACCGACAGGGTTGGTATCTCTGATTTCGACGATAACAGCTCACTCGCCGGCGATCTCGGTATGGACTCACTGGCCATATCTGAAATTGCTATCTGGATCGAAAAGGAGTTTGGATTCCCGCAAACTGACCTGGACTCGTTAAAAACTGTCGGTGACCTTATGCTCGCCGCTGTCGGTCAGGCAGTGTCAGCCGCCGAGGCAACTCTCAACCCCGTACCTGCCGCATGGAATAAGTGCATCCCAAACTTCGTCAAAATAGATAACATGTCAGAAAAGACTATATGCGAAGGGTTCCTGTTCCAGGCTACACGCAACCCCGATAAAGTCGTACTTGCCGACGATAATTCAGGTGTAAAAACATACCGCGATATCGTACTCGGAATTATGGTACTAGCACCGGAAATAGCTAAAATGCCCGGCAAATATATCGGTATTATGCTCCCGGCCTCAGCTGCTGCCCCGATAATATACCTCTCGGTTCTCTTTGCCGGAAAAGTACCTGTTATGGTAAACTGGACACAGGGCAGCCGTAACCTCGGACTGCTTATGGATAAGCTGGAAGTTAGTACAATATTAACCTCCGCCTTACTTGTCGAAAAGCTAAAAGGCCAGGATATTCAGCTCGATTCGATCGAGAGCCGACTTATGCCCCTCGAAACTCTTGGCAAGACAATACCGCTTTGGCGAAAAATATTATGTAAAGTAAAGTCCAAAGCCAGCTGGCACTCGCTCAAAAAGGTCACCCCCGCAGAAACCGCGGTCGTTCTCTTTACCAGCGGTTCTGAAAGTGTGCCTAAAGCTGTACCACTAACCCATAAAAACATAATGGCAAATATCGATTCATTGGTTGATTATTTCTATTTTAGTACCGGTGATATTATGCTGGGCATGCTCCCACCCTTCCATTCATTCGGATTAACAGGCCTGATCGTTGTGCCGCTGGTGGTAGGTGTTAGAGCTGTATATTCACCCAACCCCAACGAAGGCGGTATACTGGCCCGTATCGTTGAAGCTTATAAGGTAACTTTCCTACTAGGCACACCGACCTTTCTCAACGGCATAGTCAGGGCCGCTGCTCCCGGTGCGGTTAGCTGTGTACGCACGATCATATCAGGTGCTGAAAAGTGCCTGCCACACGTCTACGACGCTCTAGAAAAAGCCTGCCCAAACGCTTCGGTTCAGGAAGCATACGGCATAACAGAATGCTCTCCCGGCGTATGTGTAAACTCCTACGAAGACCCGCGACGTGAAACTATCGGACGGATTATCAGCTGTATGGAATATGCTATTATCGAACCAGAAAAGCTCACCAGAGTTCCCGCCGGCACACGAGGCGTACTTGTCGTTCGAGGCGACAACGTCTTCAACGGCTATCTCAAACATGACGGCAAATCACCATTTATCAACTTCGAAAATAAAAACTGGTACAATACCGGCGACTTTGTCATCGAAGATAGCGATAATGTACTCACTTTCGTTGGCCGACAAAAACGATTCATAAAACTAGGCGGTGAAATGATATCCCTACCGGCTATCGAAGAGGTACTAAATAAAAGATTCGTTACCCCTGAAATGGCTGAAAATGGCCCTACTTTCGCCGTCCTGCCCTCAAACGTAGACGAAAACCCGGAACTTATTCTTTTCAGCACCATAACTATAGACCGTCAGCAGGTGAACTTAGCAATAAGAGACGCCGGACTCTCTGGCCTACACAACATAAGAGAAATAAGAACCCTGGAAGAACTACCAATACTAGGCACCGGAAAACAAGACTACCAAAAACTATCAAAACTACTATAATAACTATACATCTAAATAGCACCACCCATTCCCAATTGCGAGCAAAACGAGCTTTAAGAGTACAAACTTCAGGGCGTGTTACCCATGAGTAGCACAAGCGTCCTCGCTTGTGATTCTTGGTATAACTTTGCCAACCATATCAATGAATCTGGTGTATAAGTTACACAATATTCTGACTTATTCTTTTAGGCAACACGCCCTTCAGTTTGTTCTTTAGCCGTAAGCAAAACGAACACATATAATATTAACCAACAAAACGGCTTCAAACTAAGAATTATAAAATGAAAGTCGTACAAATTATCGTTTTCTCCCAACCAACACACCCTTTACTTAAATACCCAACCGCCAACCAAATCTTTGCGTCTTCGCGTCCCTGCGTTAAAACCTTCTCCCTTTTTCTCACTTCTAAACTATAGTCTCCCTCCCATTACCCCACAACCATCGCGTAGCTTTAAGAGTACAAACTTCAGTTTGTTCTTTAGCCATAAGCAAAACGAACACATATAATATTAACCAACAAAACGGCTTCAAACTAAGAATTACAAAATGAAAGTCGTACAAATTATCGTTTTCTCCCAACCAACACACCCTTTACTTAAATACCCAACCACCAACCAAATCTTTGCGTCTTCGCGTCCCTGCGTTAAAACCTTCTCCCTTTTTCTCACTACTAAAACATACTTTCCTCACGTTGCCCGAACCAAGCCATCCGTGCCAGCTCATCCTGCCAATCCTCAAAATCCTATCAAAATTAATTATCCTCTTCCCCCACACCTAAAACAAAACTTCACCAGCAATAAAGCCAGCAAATAATTATCCATAAACATTTCTTGACACTACCAACACATTGACATATTATAAAAATAAATTCGGTAATATAATTAAAAATTGAGGATTTCATCATGTTAGAATTACTATGTTTAGCAAAACATCAGGAAGAAATTGGCTTTTTCCTTGTCTATTTACTGGTTATCCTGGTTATTTTCCTATTGATCCGTGAAGTACTATGCTGGTATTGGAAAATCAATAAGGTAGTTAGCTTACTCGAAGACATTTTAATTACTTTAGAAGAAAAACAATCAGACCAGAAGGACTAATAATAGCCACCCATCACCAGCAATCACCCACAAAGTAGAGACGCAACACCTTGCGTCTCCCCCCATTCCACAGCGATCAGCTGCAAGCCGGTATCCGTTTCTTGACACCCTTAGTAAGTGTACATGTTCATTTCCTACATGCCTTAAAATATTTGTATCATATTAGTGCGGCACACTTTTCTAACCAAATATCCAAAATAAAAAAAGGCGTAGCTTTTAGGCCACACCTTTTGTTCTTGAGTATGTTAATGGATGATTATTTGAGTATACCATTGATTTTGAAATCATCAATATTCCAGCCGGAATAAGGATAAGCCCTGTTTTCTATGATCTGGTAGCCCCAACGGAAATAAACCGATCCAATGTCGTCGGCAATAAAGCTAATGTCTATATTAACATTTGACCATTCGTCAGCGAGCAGGTCATCACGGCCAGATTGAATCCATAAATAGGTCCAGTTTGTGCCGTCTGTAGAAATTTGCAGGTCGTGTATGACGTAATCGGCGATATCAGAGTTAAGCCAGGACGCAAACTGAAGCTCTGTTTCATAGTACCCTGTCAGATCAAATGGCCCGGCGATAAGATAGTAAGGTCCCCCGACGGTAGTAGCATAATCTCCGTCTAGGTTTACACCATAGACATTGTCACCGGTAGTGCCTGATGTTGGGTCAGGATAGCCGTACTGTTCGCCACCAAGCCCTGCTGGTATGCCGAAAGACCACTGGCCGGAGGTTGACCATTGCGGGTCAGTGTCGAGATCGTCACCGACGAATTCACCGTATGGATTGATAGCAAAAACAGCTTCGAGTGAGCAATCGCTTTCGATCGAGACGGTAATTGATGATAGTGAAGGGTCGTTCACCAAGCCGCTGTCAACGGCAGTTCCGGTCCATTCGACAAAATGGTAGAAGTCATCGGAGACGGCGTCAACTGTAATGGCTGTACCATAGTCGTAAGTAAACTGGCCGGTGCCCGGAGAAGTGACTGAACCATTATCGCCGGACGATATGGTAATAGTATGCTGGTCAATAACAAAATTAGCCTGGAGGGTGCAGTTCTCGTCGATGATGAGAGTGGTTGACAGCTGGTCGGGTTCGGCAACCATTTCAGCTTCGACCGCGGTGCCGGTCCAGCCGGTAAATGAATAATGATCATCAACCTGTGCTATGATATCAATTTCCTGAACACCGAGGTAAGAATACTTTCCGACACCTGGCTCAAGTACGGTTCCACCATCGGTCGCATCGATAGTAACAAAGTAGGTTCGAGGTCCGCCACAATCAAGCCAGTTGCCGGCCAGAAGTGCAAAGTCGAACAGGTCGACATAACCATCTTCGTTGATGTCGGAAGATTCGCAATTGCAATTATTCCAGTCGCACGGAGAGAGCCAGTAAGCAGATATAGTTTCCAGGTCGATCATATTGCACGGTTTAAATTCGTAGCCGTCAGCGTAATTGACATATACATTGTCGATTGCAACATTCAGGTCTGCTTCAGGGTTGATGCTTTCGAACGCTATAGTAGTAGATACGCCTTGAGCGGTGAATCGCCACATTTTGGACTGCCATAGAGGCGTTGGAATTGTGCCGTCTAATATCTCCGAAGTGGCAGCTATATCGCAATAGAACTCTGCTGAATCATTGGTAGCAGAAACCATAATTTTGTTACCGGTGCCATAGTCAGCCATATCGAACCAAAGCATATATTTTTTGCCGGGTATAGTATCAATAGTCTGGCTTATAGTGCCGATATTTGTGATAAGTGGCGGGTTGAGTATATCACCGACTAGTGCAGCACTAAAATCGATATAATGATTGAACGAAGTGGAATTGTAAATCCAGTTTATAGTGCCGTTGGCTACTGTCCAATCGAATATGTTACCTTCACCGGGCTGGACAGGATATTTCCAGTCACCAATGGTAATGTCCGGGAAGGTAGGCGGCAGCTGGCCGTTAGTAAACTGATGGTTA
Source organism: Sedimentisphaerales bacterium (assembly GCA_963667715.1). Classification (GTDB taxonomy): domain Bacteria; phylum Planctomycetota; class Phycisphaerae; order Sedimentisphaerales; family SM23-30; genus JAFGDI01. The sequence goes on from OY763926.1 coordinate 2,848,288, forward strand.
AGTAACAGATTGGTTTCGGAATCTGGCTGCGGGAATCCGAGGTATATGGTACCCTGGTCAAACGGTATGCTCATCTGTGATCCGAGCAGATCGATAAGACTAGTCATTGAGCCGTCGATCATGGCGTAGGTCGGCAGATAGCACAGGTACAGAGATGAACCTTCAGAAATTTCGAGACCGTTTTGGCCATCTATGCCAAAGAGATATAGGGCTTCAGAATCAGTCCCGCTAAGGTTGCCATTATCAAAATCGTCAGCAAGGAATACAGTCGATCTATTGCTGCATCGCCCGATCGAAAGCTGACCTAACCCAAAATTGTCATTTGTCAGGAATTGTGTGTAGATATCAACATTAATACCGCCAATTTCAAGTTTTTGAGGTGACTCGCCGGGCATGTATAGAACCGAAGATGCCAAATGCTGGCTAACTTCGCTGGTTGATGAATATGTATAATCGCCGCCGACAGATATGTTTGCCGCTTCCGGATTTGTGATAGAAATTTTATTACTAAGTGCAAAATCACCGGCAATCTCTATCATGTCGTTTGGACTGTTGAGGGTGATTGCAACCGGCTGGGTAGCGGATACGCTTTGGGCAGACAGAAAAGAGCCTTCGGAGAGGGAAATGTTGTGATAACTGCCACCGTTGAACGCTGTGCTGCCAAGTCCAATCTCGCTGAGTAAAGTAGCGTTAATAGAACCAGCGACATTGTAGTATTCCAGGGAAGGCATGGCAACAGACGCGCTTTCGCTAAGTGTAAAGTTGACATAACCTGTTGAACCTGAAATTTGTTCGAGTGAAAATAGGCTGATAGATCCTTCTGTATCAATTTCAAATTTAAGAGATTCGGTATCACCTGGTCCATTAATTTTAGTTGTTCCAGAAAGGTTGATTAAACCATAGTTCTTTGCCGTTATCTTATGGGTAAGGTTAACTTTATAGCCTGTATTTGAAAAGCTGTCATCCAGTAATGTCATGCCGGATAAATCTAATACTGAGTTTTCGCCATCAGCAGAAAGTATAGTATGATCCCACCAGCTCAATTCTTTAGCAGAATATGTAAAACTAGAGTTACTGGCTTCTAAAGTTCCACCTGATGTTACATACATTTCCGTAGAACTAATATTGGAAAGTGAAGGCAGGTTAAGATTAGCGTTATCAATGCTGAATCGAATTCGACCATTTCCACCAGAATGAGATACTGTTTCAAGGGCATTCATATTCATTGTAGAGCTTGATTTAACATTTATTACCAGTGATTCAGAGTCATTGGGACCATAAATACTTTGAAGCCCAGACAAAATAATATTACCTTCATTAGAAGCGTTTATAGTATGAGTAAGGCTAACATTATGGCCAGTATTTGAAAAACTATCATTCAGTGAAGTCATACCTGAAATATCTAGTATAGAACCCGCCCCGTCAGCCGATAGTATTGTATAGTTTGTATTGTTGAGGCCTGAAGAGTTATATGTGAACGAAGAATTAGACGCATTAATTATGCCGCCATTTGAAACTTTAAATTCACTTGAATTGACAGTGCTTAAAGCTAAGAAATTTATTGTTGAGTTGTTCACTGCAAATTTAACAAAGCCAACATTAGACAATGATGGGAATGTAAATGTGTTTTCATTTAATGTAAAATATGTGAAACCAAACCCACCACTGTTATTTATCGAATAAAGACTGTCTAAGTTTATAGATCCTTCTGTATCAATTTCAAATTTAAGAGATTCGGTATCACCTGGTCCATTAATTTTAGTTGTTCCAGAAAGGTTGATTAAACCATAGTTCTTTGCCGTTATCTTATGGGTAAGATTAACTTGATAGCCTGTATTTGAAAAGCTGTCATCCAGTAATGTCATGCCGGATAAATCTAATACTGAGTTTTCGCCATCAGCAGAAAGTATAGTATGATCCCACCAGCTTAATTCTTTAGCAGAATATGTAAAACTAGAGTTACTGGCTTCTAAAGTTCCACCTGATGTTACATACATTTCCGTAGAACTAATATTGGAAAGTGAAGGCAGGTTAAGATTAGCGTTATCAATGCTGAATCGAATTCGACCATTTCCACCAGAATGAGATACTGTTTCAAGGGCATTCATATTCATTGTAGAGCTTGATTTAACATTTATTACCAGTGATTCAGAGTCATTGGGACCATAAATACTTTGAAGCCCAGACAAAATAATATTACCTTCATTAGAAGCGTTTATAGTATGAGTGAGGCTAACATTATGGCCAGTATTTGAAAAACTATCATTCAGTGAAGTCATACCTGAAATATCTAGTATAGAACCCGCCCCGTCAGCCGATAGTATTGTATAGTTTGTATTGTTGAGGCCTGAAGAGTTATATGTGAACGAAGAATTAGACGCATTAATTATGCCGCCATTTGAAACTTTAAATTCACTTGAATTGACAGTGCTTAAAGCTAAGAAATTTATTGTTGAGTTGTTCACTGCAAATTTAACAAAGCCAACATTAGACAATGATGGGAATGTAAATGTGTTTTCATTTAATGTAAAATATGTGAAACCAAACCCACCACTGTTGTTTATCGAATAAAGACTGTCTAAGTTTATAGATCCTTCTGTATCAATTTCAAATTTAAGAGATTCGGTATCACCTGGTCCATTAATTTTAGTTGCTCCAGAAAGGTTGATTAAACCATAGTTCTTTGCAATTATCTTATGGGTAAGGTTAACTTTATAGCCTGTATTTGAAAAGCTGTCATCCAGTAATGTCATGCCGGATAAATCTAATACTGAGTTTTCACCATCAGCAGAAAGTATAGTATGATCCCACCAGCTTAATTCTTTAGCAGAATACGTAAAACTAGAGTTACTGGCTTCTAAAGTTCCACCTGATGTTACATACATTTCCGTAGAACTAATATTGGAAAGTGAAGGCAGGTTAAGATTAGCGCTATCAATGCTGAATCGAATTCGACCATTTCCACCAGAATGAGATACTGTTTCAAGGGCATTCATATTCATTGTAGAACTTGATTTAACATTTATTACCAGTGATTCAGAGTCATTGGGACCATAAATACTTTGTAGCCCAGACAAAATAATATTACCTTCATTAGAAGCGTTTATAGTATGAGTGAGGCTGACATTATGGCCTGTATTTGAAAAACTATCATTCAGTGAAGTCATACCTGAAATATCTAGTATAGAACCCGCCCCGTCAGCTGATAGTATTGTATAGTTTGTATTGTTAAGGCCTGAAGAGTTAAATTCGTTATCGTTGACGGTGACGATTGAACCGTTGAGGGCATATAGTCTATTGCGTGTACCGTTGAGAGAGTCAGGGTCGGCGATGGAAGTAAAGTTACCGCCTTCGGCATAGATTAGGTCGAAGATGTCTGCGGAACCGATGATTGTCAGGTTGCAGTTTTCTTTAACATTTAGCCTTGCGTCACTTGATCCACTGTCGCCTAGAGTAAAGTTAGTGATCTCGTTATCACCGGCGACATCAAAGTTAACGGTTTTACCTACCAGTATTGTAACGTCAAACCCGACAGCTCCCTGATTTATTGGTACAATGTCGATATCCCAGTTTAACGGGTCGCTCCAGTTTGAGCCATCGCCGCCGCCATCCCAAATAGCGGTAAGAGTGATAGCTGAAACATTTGCAGCAAGAAAAGCGATCAATGCTACAATAATTCTAATTGGTAAATTTTTCATTTTTAAAACTCCTTAAAACAAAATTCACCTCAATTATAAATAGTGGTTAACTGAAGTTTAGGTGCGTTAGGACGTCTTTGTCAAATCTTTTTGCACTAAAATGATAAATTAGCAAGCACAACTTAAGCTTAACTGCCAAATAATATGCTAAGTATCCCCTTCCTCTCCCCTCCTTACGGCCAAAACAAAAAAAGGCCCGACTGCAATCAATCACAGCCGAGCCTTCTATTTCCAAATTGTTATCCCGATATGCATCAGGAATAATTTCTAATTCCTAAATCCTGTCCTCTTAATACTTAACACTACCAGGAGTAGTTATCAGTACAATAGAGTCATTATCATATTCAATTGTCGCCGGGGTATTCGCCGGGAACACAACCGCACTTCCCAGAGTCATCTCTACCGCTTCTCCGGCTTCGCTATTAGCTATCCGGCCAGTACCAGCCACCTGATAAACCATCAGCGGCACATCTGGTGTAAAGCTAACCTTTCCAGCTCCAGCCTTGATCTCAGCTACTGTGAAATACTGACTGTCAACCAGCAGTTTCGCTTCGCCCATCTCGCCGGCAGCCTTCATAATACTTTCGGTTATCTTACCGCCATTTCCAACTCGAGCCTGCAATTTAGCTGGGTCAAAACAGCTAGATTCCAATGACTGCTCAATATGCAGCTCACGGCCATTACCGTTTGCATCTACACGATCCCAGTCATACAGACGGAATGTTGTCGTAGAGCGTGTTCCGATCTCAACTACCAGCAGATTAGCACCCAGAGCATGCACCATGCCAGCCGGGATATAGAATATATCGCCAGCCTTCGCAGGATGCTGCTTGAGCAGGCTCGCAGTTGTCTTATTTTCGATCGCTGCCGCCATATCTTCGCGGGTAACGCCATCTTTCAGACCAGCATATACAAACGCACCTTCTTTGGCATCAACAATGTACCAACATTCATCTTTTGGACGATATTCCGGGAATTTAGCCGCCAGCTCATTGTCAGGGTGCACCTGCACGCTCAAAGCATCGCTGGTATCGATATACTTATTCAGCATATTGAAATACTTCTCACACTGATCAGCGGCGAAACCATATTCTACACCCGCAACTTCCAGAAACTCGCGGAAGCTCTTACCGGCAAACGGACCATTTTCGATCTCAGACTGCTCAGTCGGCGTATCAACACAGAGCCAGCTCTCACCCACAGGCTGCTGCAGATCCTCACGACCACACAAAACCTTAAAACGATCTGTCCCCCACAAAACTTCCTTCAATACCGGCTTAAACTTAAATGGTACTAGCTCATTCATCTATATTTACTCACAAATCTTAAAAATGCCTATTTCTATTATCCAATTACGTCACAATAATCCTATTTCCCAGCCAACAAAACCAGAAAAAAGCCATATTACCCCAAAACAAGCCATTTTTCAACGTTTTTTGGACATTGAAAGGACTCATCAGGAGCTTTTATTCTTAAAGTACTCTCTGTAGTCAGTTTCCAGATCAACAATACTGCCATGCTGTGCCACTTTTTGTTCTGATTCTGAAGGTAACTTCATAAAATTACCAAATCGTGTAGCCAAGTAACCTTTAATATCAGTAGGACCAAGAAGTTTAACATTTTCAAAATCTATATCAACTGGCTCAGCAAACATTTCCTTAGGGAAAAATGCCTGCTTAAATTTAGCTTTTGTCAAACAATAGCAATATTCATAATCTTCGATATTTTTATTATCATACCTGTAGATCAGCTTATAACATAAACCCGCTAAAAAATGCTTAGGCAATAACTTTATAAACTGCAAAACTCTTCTTTGATTTTTACTTTTTGGCACCCAATTTCTCTCTGCCAGCCCCATAGCAACGATATATCTGGAACATAAAAATAATAATTTCTTTATCCATTTTCGCGTAGAAGATTTATGTAGTATCATTATATCTACATATACCCCATGATGAATATCAGATCGATCCTTAAAATTCTCTTCAATAAATGTCGTACCATCTATACGTACCTTGGCATACTCTAGGGGCTTACCCTCAAAACCCCATTCCTGCATAACAAAACCCGAAACGTTAGAATTATTAAACACAACCTTAAACTTTTCATAATTTTCAGGTGTCATAAAAATATCAAGATCATCATCCCAGGGAATAAATCCTCCATGCCTTATAGCTCCTAAAGCCGTCCCCCCCATAATATAATAAACAATGTCATTTTCACGACACAGTTTATCTATATACATCATTATTTCAAGAATTTTATCCTGTATTTGTTTGATAGAATAATTACTCATTACTAGTTGGCATCCTAACTAAATATTTTTGGCAAGATAATAAAACTTATCTATAAAATATTTTCCTATCTTAGATTTATAGATAATCTTCGCAACCGTCTTTGCAAGCTTATAGCTTAAATACCTGAATGTTCCTATAAAAGCAAAGCTAACATATCTATGCGAATGAGTACTAAGAATAATTGACTGGCCAGAGTCAATAAAACCTAACACATCATCAATCCCCGACATTTTAGTAAGTTTCTCTGTTGCATCTGTCTTTGTCGATTTAGCATCCCTATAAAAATATGAATATTGAGCATCTGTTATATACAAGTAATCCTTAGGAATAATATCAGGAAAAGTTATATAGATATCTTCAACCAACGGATATTCCTCTCTGATAGCATTATCTAAGAAAAAGTCCTTATTACTCGAATATCCAACACGCTTTTTCAATGGATTTCCATGCGGACAAAGAGTTCTTACTTCCAATCCCTGCCTGCTAAAACGTCCCAATGTTTCAGAAAACTCTTGCATGGCTTTGACTTTATCACCATCATTATTGTCAAGTACATCATAATGATATCCTATCTCATGCCCCATCTGAACCATCTCATGTAACATGGATATATTACCTGGCTCATCTAAAAAAAACGAATGAATGTAATATGTCGAATGAATTCCATATTGATGCTCAATCCTGCTAAGCTTGAATGCCTTAGCTAAATTAGATTCAACATCATGCTTGATTATCAAAAACTGACTGTTAAAAACATCTGGATGATCACATGCATATCTAGCAGTAAAAGTCCTAACTCCGGACTTTTCTATTTTCTGACAGAACTTTCCATATTCACGAAATGTAGCCAATTTCACACCTTCTATTAAAACTTAGCATTTGCTGCTAATATATTCAATGTTTGTGTAAGTAATGTTGACGAGGTTGATTTTGTATACGGGAAATATACCACTTCAGCACCATTTTCGTTTAGCTGTTTTTCAACTTTTTCAAACAACTCATTACCTTTCCAATCATCACCAACAAACATCACATCAAATTTATATTCAAAATATGCTGCCATTTTATCCCTTGTCTTTTGAGGCACAACTTCATCAACATACCGAATAGCCTTCACAATTTCAACACGTTCATCATAAGCAATAATTGGAGTTTTGTTCTTATATTCTGAAACTAATTCATCAGTACTAACTCCAACGATCAAATGTTCACACACCTCTTTAGCTCTCTTTAGAACATTCAAATGCCCCACATGAAAAAGATCAAACACGCCAGTAGTATATCCAACTTTATATTTCTTATCTGTCATTATTAACCTTTATTTCTTCTAAACAATTTGGAAAAAATCCATTTTCGTACGCTATTTGGCAATAGCACCTGTACGACTAATCGAATACAAACATTAAAACACATTCTGCAGAATGATATTATATTATTCTTATACATATAGTATTGTAGCTTAGCCTCACTGGAGAAGTATCTTAAACCACCTCTCCTGGCATACGAATCTCGGCTCATTCTGACAAAAACAAGATTTTCAGGTATATTTAGAAATTTTGCTCCTGAAAGGTACATTCTAAGCCATAAATAATAATCTTCTTCACAAAACCAATCCAAATACCCACCGGCATTCATAACCTGCGGTTTGCTAAACATCACTGTCTGCTGATTAAATGGACAGCGGCTTTTCATATAACTTTTAATATCACTATCCAACAATGGAACATTGCGAATACCAATAATATTACTCACATCTTCTTCAAACTCATAAATGTAACCGCCAACAATACTAAGCTCTTTATCTTCTTCAAAGCATTTTAGTTGCTTTTCAAATCTATCTGAGACTGCAATATCGTCACTATCCATTATAGCAACCATATCGTAACTGCAATTCTCTAATCCAACCCGCCTGGCTTCTCCATGCCCAACATTCTCTTTAAGGTATATCACCTTAAGATTGCTATGTACTGATTGCATGGATGAAATAACATTATCTATAGAATCCGGTATTGGCCCGTCAACAACTAAAACCACTTCTGCGGGCTTAACTGACTGATTAAATATACTTTCCAAAGCCAACTCAAAATAACTTGGGTCATCTTTTGCATATACTGAGATTGAAACACTAAAATTCATTTTATAGTAAAATTCCCGTCTTAAAGACCTATTTGATTCCCCAGATACATCTTATTAAATAACTTCTCAACATTGCTGAAATCTTAATAATAATAAGAATATGATTATACCTTAAAGGATGCATAATACTAAACGATAGGCATTTACCTATTAGATAGGTATAAATTTTTGTCAACTCAAAACTAGAACGAAATGCTCTGGTCGCTGACTCTGTCCTAATCCTTCTATAGTAGATCGAATCTGGTGATGTTAACTTTATACACGAAATATTTTTTGATATTTGGATCATGAATAATGAATCTTCAGCAATAGGAACTTTAGTATTAAACTCATTACCGCCAACGATATCTTTACTAATCAGTTTTGGCCAGGCATTGGAAAGAAATTTTCGCATACTAATTTTAGATTTTATAACCGAGGATGTCATCATATGTTTATTAAATGCAACTGAATGATAGTCATCATTTATATTTTCAATATTCCCCTTAAATGCCTTAACATTTGCAACTCCTACTGTATCTCTACTAGAGTTGGTAAATAATTCCTGCAAAAAACATTCTGATACAATATCATCATCATCGATAAAAGTTAAAAAATCTCCGTTTGATTCACCAATCGCCATATTTCTTGCATATGAGACACCTGGCATATCTGTCTGTAACAGTATAATATCTATACCTATCTTGTTCTCACTGATATAACTATTGATTGTATCATAAAACGGCTCATTACAGCCATTCAATACAACAATAATCTCAAAAGAAACAGTTGTCTGCTGCTTAAGCAAAGAATCCAGACACTCAAAAATATAATCGCCCGGCTTATATGTTGGTATAATTACGCTAATATCCATATGAATAGATCACTTACCTCAGGTCATTCTTCTTTATACCGTTCCACATATTGCTCAGACCGGCAGTACCAACTATCAGCTTCACAACCCGATGCGAAGTATTATCTATCTGATAATCCGCTGGCACTTCAACCTCACGAGCTGTTATACTCTCTGACGTCTGTAGCTTAACCGCACTCAGGATAACCTCCGGCTCAAGCCCTGTCACTACGATCGAACCGGTATCCATCGCCTCCGGCCTTTCGATAGCATTTCGACAAGTTATCGCTGGAAAATTCAAAACACTTGACTCTTCACAGATCGTACCACTGTCAGATATAACGCATTTAGCATTCATCTGCAAATTCACATAGTCCAGAAAACCAAATGGCTTCATAAACTGGATCTTCTCTGACACTTTCTTACCCAGAGCTTCCAACCTTTTCCTGGTACGCGGATGAGTAGAAACTATTACCGGCAAGTCATACTCACTTACCAGCAGCTCCAATGCATCCAGCAAGCTCGTCAGACTTTCCTTCCTGTCAACATTTTCCTCTCGATGGGCACTTACCAGAAAATATTCATTCTTCACCAGCTTCAGCTCTTCCAATGCCTTAGAGCCATTGATCTTATCCAGATTCTGTAACAAAACTTCCTTCATAGGTGAGCCGGTAACATAAATCCTGCGATGTGGAATCCCTTCAGAGAGCAAATGCCTTCTGGCATGTTCTGTATAGACCAGATTAAAATCACTTACATGATCCACAATCCTGCGATTTGTCTCTTCCGGCACATTAAAGTCAAAGCACCTGTTACCCGCTTCCATATGATACACCGGAATCTTCATTCTTTTTGCAATTATCGCCGCGATAGCACTATTGGTATCACCCAGGATCAATACTGCGTCCGGCTGTTCCTTGGCAAATATCTCTTCCGCCTTGATCAGAATATTACCATAAACCTTTCCCAGACTACTGGTATCAACATTCATAAAATAATCTGGCTTACGAACACCCAGATCATCAAAAAAGACCTCGTTCAGCTCATAGTCATAATTCTGACCAGTATGAACAATAACATGCTCAACATGCTGATCCAACATCTTCATAACAGCAGACAACCGAATGATCTCCGGACGCGTACCCAAAACAGTAATTACTTTCATCATATATTTCCTTAATTTTATGATCTTCCTTTTTTCAATATGTAAAAGAATCATATATTTAATTCAGATAGGATTAAAAAATACTCAGGATTATATTTTGTATTATTTATATCCAGCTTTCATTCAATATTATCAAAATAATATTTATTAATACTCTTTTATAGGCTTTTTAGATATGTCAAATCCCTTCGCTTAATTTCGACTTTGTGAGGACCAAAATTAATTAATAAGCCAATCGGCTTACCTGTAGCAACAAGATAATTCACTAACTGAGAAATATGTACCTTTGCTATACTTGTTATGGACTTTAGTTCTATAATTACCAAACCATTTACAACTACATCAGCTATAAAATCACCTATTGATTTACCCTGATATTTAACTTAATTGCAACCTGAGATTCAAATGTTAATCCAGCATTTTGCAACTCTATCAGCAATGCTTTTTCATATACAGACTCAAGAAAACCATACCCTAATGAATTATAAACATTATATGCACAACTAATGATTTTCTCTGTTAATTCTTGATATTCCATAAATAAACTTCACATCAATCACAAAATGACTCTGCAATACTAATTTTGCTTATATTATCCTCTTTATCCTTAAATCCTATCAAAAAAACTCTTCTAATTCTACTCCACCGGCTCAAAGAACGTATCAGGGTCATCCGGATTAAAATGCTCATTGATCCAGAACAGTGTCACCAGCTCAGTATCACCAATATTACTTATATTATGTGTATAATATATCGGCATCTCAACCCACGCCGGCTTATCGCCAGAAACCTTATACTCTATCACCTTATCAGTCCCGATACGACGCAGCTTTATACTAGCCTCACCGCTTATCACACAGAACTTCTCATTCTTACGCACATGATAATGATTACCTCTGGTAATACCCGGCTTAGTGGTCGAGTACGATACCTGACCACCCTTTTCCAGCTTGAACACTTCGATAAATGATCCACGATCATCTGTATTAAGCTTAAGATCACGTTGCCAGTCGGCCTCATCCATATAGGTTATGTAGGTATTATACAGGTCTCTTTCAAAGTTATTATTAACTGACGGCACCATTCCAACACTACCGTATCCGCCATGAAACTTCTTCAATAATGCCAGTACTTCAGAGACCTTCACTTCTACCCTAGGCTTTATATATTCTACTGTATATTCCTTACGATCTTCTTTGATCAGGCCAAATATATCATCTACCAGATCATTGATATAGATCATACTCATCTGGCCATCATTCTGAATTACAGGCTCTTCACCATGAGTTACCTGATGACAGAATGTCGCTACGACAGAATTATAGAACGGCCTGCCGTTATCACCAAATACATTCGGAACAACCATGGAAACACCGCCAACGCTATGCTTTTTAGCAAACTCTTCCAGCAGCTCCATACCACGCTTCTTCGCCCGGCCATATTCATTATCTCGCTCTATCTGCGTAGACGCTGAGAACAGTATACATGGATAATTACCCGCCTGCTCACAATACCCCAGCAGCTTCTCCATCAACTCAATATTCTTATTATAGATCACTTCCGGCTCATCACGATTAACTCCGGCAAGATGAACGATAAAATCAGCCTGCCCGGCAAACTCAACGAACTTATCAGGATCATCGTAATAATTATCTTCAAATGGAAGTATCTCTATATTCTCTTCCCGGCCAAGCCGATCACGCAAATGCGAACCAACAAAGCCAGCCATTCCAGTTATTCCTACTTTTATATTTTGCTTATCCATGATCAACCTTTTTTAAGGGTAAATATTATACTGTCCATAAATCAAATTAACACAAAAAACCTTCTAACCAGCCAGAAGAAAAATCCTACATTATTCCTCTTATCCTAAATATTCACCATCCTGGCAATTATTTATTTCTTCTTCATTCTCCTTTGCAGGTGCCAAGCACCTGGCGTCTTTGCGTGAAACTCTTCTTCCTCATCTTCTCTGTGCCCTCGGTGTCCTCTGTGGTTAAAAATCTTCTCAATGCCACCATCTCAAACCACCCCAAAACCGCCAAGCAACTCCCCTGCGCAAGAGTTCCGGCCTTCCAGCCGGTTCTTAAGTCTTCTTCCTTATTTTCCAATCATATCACAAACTCTATAAAATACCTACATCGCCAACCAACTCTTTGCGACTTAGCGTCAAACTCTTCTATTTACTTTTATTCCCTCTGCGCCTTAGCGCCTCTGCGAGAAACAATCTTCTCTTTCTCTTATCCTAAAAATCCTCGCATCCTAGCCAAAACTCTTTTTCTTCCTTTGCAGGTGCCAAGCACCTGGCGTCTTTGCGAGAACAATTCTTAATTATTCCTCTTCTTAAATCTGTGCCAATTAATCAATCAGCAGTTCGCGATAGCGAACCCATTACAAATAATCCGTGGACAAAACCTCTTCTTCTCTGTGCCCTCGGTGTCCTCTGTGGTTAAAAAATCTTCTGCCTTTATATGAAAATCTTCTCTTCCTCTTATCCTAAACATCCTTAAATCCTATCAAAAAACTCTTCAAAACCAAACGCCAATTACCCCTTCTTCCAGCCAACCAACTCATCCTGCACTTCCGGCAAGCTCAGCAGCAGCTCTTCCATCTGCTTAACATCCATCTGCTCGGTATTATGCGAATGGTAATCCTGAAGCTTTGTTTCTTCCTTATCACCTTCAGTAAAGTATATAGTATAATTCAGATCTCTATCATCCAAATGAACCCTGAAATAGTCGCCCATATCTTCCGAACGGCCAACTTCTTCGATTGTCAGCAAAGTCTCATAGAGCTTCTCGCCATGGCGAATACCAATAACCTTGATATCCTGAGGCATATTAAATACATTACATACCGCACGTGCCAGTATATCAAGTGTACATGCTGGTGCTTTACGCACGAACAGATCGCCATGATTACCATGTTCAAAAGCGAACAATACCAGATCAACCGCTTCACGCAGCGGCAGCATAAACCTGGTCATCTCCGGCACAGTCAAGGTTAGCGGTTTACTCTGCTTAAGCTGGTTAATGAATAGTGGAATAACTGAGCCACGTGAGCACATAACATTACCATAACGCACAAGACATACCACAGTATCACCAGATGCATTCTGACGTGACGCCGCCTGGGCAACCTTCTCCATCATAGCCTTACTTATACCCATAGCATTGATCGGATACGCTGCCTTATCTGTACTCAGACAGACAACCTTATCTACTTTATGCTGGATCGCTGATTGGATAACATTATTACTACCTAATACATTCGTCATAACAGCCTGCATCGGGAAAAATTCACAGCTCGGAACCTGCTTCAAGGCCGCCGCATGAAATACCAGGTCAACCCCGATCATAGCATTATCAACCGAAGCACGATCACGAACATCACCAATATAAAATTTAAGACGAGGCTCTGCAAAGTCTATTCTCATCAGCTCCTGCTTAAGCTCATCTCGACTAAAGATCCTGATCTCTTTCACACCGGTCTTAAGCAAACCCTTTACTACTGTCTTACCAAAAGAACCAGTACCACCAGTTATCAGTACCGTCTTACCCTGCAACCTTGTCTCTAAATTATTCATATTATAAAATTCTCCACTAAAAAATATTTAGTTAGATAATAAAGTATTGCAATAATCGCTATATAACCGCGAACGATCATACACATTTACTGCTAAATTAAATGCTTTTTCCTTTTGCCCCTTCAACCCTTCCACATCTCTTATCAACTCCATCATAACCCGCTCACAATCCCCAACATCACCAGCCTTATAATCCAGCCCACACTCTCCTTCCGATACTATCTGGCTGCACTGACCGGAAATCGTATTCAATACCGCACAACCAGCCGCAAAATAGTAGAATATCTTATTAGGCAGATAGATCATCGCCTCAGGGAAACTCGCATTAAAACCGACATCACACTGACTCAGCAAATATGCCCATTCTGGAAAATCCAGAAAACCAGTACGGACTATATTACTAGTTCCTGAACCTGAAATTATCTTATCCAGCTCATTATCAAGCTGGCCGCGACCGGTTATAAACAGCCTGCCCTTCTTATCTGTCAGCTTTTCTACCTCAATAAACGCTTTCGCTAGCGTCAGACAATCATAACTGACATTCAAACTACCGGTATATGCAAACCATATCTCACCTTCAGGCTTGGTGAACTTCTCACATTCCCCTTCTTTGGCCGCCTGCATAAACTGTCCCAGATCTACTCCCAGCGGGATAGTAGCTCGCTTCTCCGGCTTAGCCCCCATATCCAATGCATGGTTTACATACTGATCCGCCACACCAACAATAACATCAGCTCCACAATATGCCGATTTCGACGCCTGCTTCCAGGGACTCAAAACCAGCTTCAATACGGCACGCCCAATTCCACTTGTCAGGCGATAGAACGTCTCAGGCCATAAGTCCTGAATATCGATTACCGACCTGGCTCCCAGCTCCCTGGCCGTCCTGACCGCATACTTAGCCAGAAATGGTGGTGGTGCACTAACCAAAATCACATCCGGCCTATCCTCACGCTGACCTGCCGCCTTCTTAAACGACTTTGCCAGCTGATAATGGTTTAACAGCCTGCTGACACTTATATTCTTCTTATAAGCCACACCCTCAAGAAAAAACACTTCAATTCCAAGCTCTCGACAACTCTCCTGAAGTTGCACCTGATCAACAGGTTTCTTAAAGCGATGACTGAAACTACTGGTCCACCAAACGACATCATGCCCCTTATCCCTTAGCATTCTCGCCAAAGTAGCATAACGCCCTTCCTGCTCAGGATCACCCGGCAGCGGATCAAACGGATTTATTAACCAGATTCTCATTTTATTTCCATAGTATATTTACATATTACCCATCTCTCAGGATCACACATAAATAAAAATACTCTTTCTTCCTCTTATCCTAAATACCCTACCATCCTGGCATTTATTTATTTCTTCTTCATTCCCCTTTGCGGGTGCGTAGCACCTGGCGCCTTTGCGTGAAACTATTCTTCCTCATCTCCTCTGTGCCCTCGGTGTCCTCTGTGGTTAAAAAAATCTTCTGCCTTTACATGAAAATCTTCTCTTCCTCTTATCCTAAAAATCCTCGCATCCTAGCAATAATCTTAAATATACAACAACACTAAAATGCCATGAAACTCACTACTAACCATACCTAAATCAATGTCTTTGCGTCTCTGCGCCTTCGCGTTAAACTCTTAACATTATTCCTTCCCTCTTACTCTTATCCTAAATATCCTACCATCCTGGCAATTATTTATTTTTCATCTTCCTTTGCGGGTGCGTAGCACCTGGCGCCTTTGCGTGAAACTATTCTTCCTCATCTCCTCTGTGCCCTCGGTGTCCTCTGTGGTTAAAAAATAATCTTCTTTTACCCCAAACAAATGCAATTCTCATAGCATTTTAGTAATTTCGCATACTCAACCTGCCAGTTATATTTATCTGTCACCGCCCGTAAGCCATTAACTGCAAATCCTTCCGCCCCAGCCGGATCTTCAAGCATTTCACAACATACTCTGAATATCTCATCATCATCCAGCGGATCTACCATTCGCCCGCTCTGACAGTCACTTACGTACTTTCGCCATACAGCAAAATCTGAACAAAGCACCGGCACACCTGCCATCATATATTCCAGTATTTTCGTCGCCAGACAGCTGATAAAATTAGGCTCTGGCTTCAAAATGCACAAACCTACTGAAGCTCCGGCGACTATCTCCATCGCCTCCTGCCAGTTCACTCTGCCGGTAATATGAACTCTGTCACCAAGATTATTCTCTGATATAAAAGAAAATATCTTCTCTCCTAGGTCAGTGTTATACTGTCCTATAATGTACATTTCGACATCTTTACCAGCCGCCTTGAGCCTTTTAGCAAGTTCAAGGTATATAAATACCCCTCGTATCTCCTCAACAGCTCCAACATAAACCAATCTGGGCCGACCAACCTTTACAGTGTTTGACTTACCTGCCATTTCTGGATAATTCTGCACCAAAACTGCCCGTTCAGGATAGTTACCTACGCAACTCTCATTTGCTACCACGATCTCCTGACCACAGAGCAATATCCGCTCGCATAGCTTATACAGACATGAAATCCCACCTCTTAACACCTTCGGCAGATATTCCTTACTCTTTAAGTGCCCCGGAATATCCTCATGAACATCAAATATCACCTTCTTATTGTATACCCACCTCAAAAGGAAACCTATTGGCAGCAATTCCGGGTCATGATAATGAAATACATTAGCTCCAGTAGCCAATGCCTTACGCATCGCCCTGTACGGCATAAACAACATCCGCCCCAACCTGCTACCCACCGCTTTCAAAGCCCTGATCTTCACTCCATTGACAACCCTATCGCCATCAGCAGTAATAACCAAATAAACATCAAACCCACTCTTTACCAGATAACCACATTCCCGATAAAGAATCCGAGTATCATTCCAGGGATGAACTGTTGATATGTGACAAATAGTATTCAATGAAACTATAACTTATTTTCAATAAATTCCAGGATACGACCAGCCTGTATCTTATTATTCTTCTTTTCCAGTACAAACTGCTTCGCTTTCAAGCCAAACTCATGCAGCTCTTCCCTGGGCTTAACCAACAATGCCTGCAATGTATCTCTCATCCCTTCTACCGTCTCATCTTCAAAAAGATAAACAAAAGGATGATACTCCTGCGGCATACCTGGCAGATTAGTTGTGACCAGTGGTGTACCAGAAACCATTGATTCCATATTCTTAGACGGAAACGAATACTTGGTCAACTCCTCCGATGTCGGACGCGGATTCAATAGCAGCGTAGCCTTCAACTGCATCTCAACCACCTCAGCATTCTCCACAACCCCAAAATACCTTATCCTGCTATCTGCCTCACAATATCCTGCCATATCATCAGCCATCGGACCATCACCATAAACATAAAATCTAAGATTCTCACCTTTGACTTCCATAAAAGCATCAACCAGCTTTTTAACGCCATATACTGCATATATGCCGCCTGCATACATTATGATCTTTTCCTGTTCTTTAGCATCAATAGTGTTTTCAGAAAGAACCATCGCAGAATCAACTAGCCCCTCCATAACAATATGCGGCTTGCCAGCTTTATTTGCTACATCATTTATAGCTTCAGTCAATACAACGTAACCATTATAACTGGATATCATCTTATAACTAAACCACAAACGTGGCTTTTTAATGATACTGGTATCACTCTTACTACCCACTGTTAAATGAGGCATATCTGTAATAATAACAACAGTTCTTGTCCTGGTAATTTTACCAACCAGCATTGCAGCTGTAGCAATAGTAAGATTTAATGCATCACAAACTATAACTTTGTCTTTATTAAAAGATTTTAGTACCCACCAGAATGTTTTAACTATAGCACCAATAAAAACCAAAAGATTTTTCAATATCGGAAAATTAATGGTATTCGCATAGCAATATTTGACATTGCCTGACCGCTCAGAAGGGATAAACCAAAACTTTCTGGCATGACTTGTTCTTACTACCGGAAATGAACTCAAGGTCTCCACACAATTTGATGGATCCTTCTTCAAAAAACCTTCAACTAACAATCTATTAAACTTCTGAATTGACTGTGGCGGTTTCCTGGTCGCAGTTGAAAGAATATAATCAAAAGTTTTAGGTGAACATAGTGTACTAACAAATAGAATATTCATAATTTATCTTAAAATGTCGAGAAAATCGTTTGATAGGTAGAAAATTTATCGTGCCATATCGGATTAATAAAGAATACTACAAATTTGAACATGGTGAACCCCAATAGCGAATACATCAATATAAAATGGAAAAACCGGTCTTTTGTCGTATTCAATATCATAGGATAAACAACAATGAGCATCGGCAGAAAATACATATTCAACCTGCCAAACATAACGATATGTAGCGAAATTGGCAATATTATGAATGTTAATATGGCTATCTTGAAAAATAACCTCCGTGCACTAAGATTTAGCTTTAACGGTACAGCAGTATTATTTCCACCATAATCATAATAGTCACTATTAGCTGTATCGTTTATTTCAAGCATATCATCCTGACCATGAGAAGTAAACTCGACTCCTGCAAAATATAGTATTGATAACATTTGAAAAATAACATATATAAAGCCAATCCCACTATTAATCGAAACGCCACCATAGTATAAATAACTTTTAACATAATCAGGAAATAATGACTCAACAACTGCATTTACATATAAAAGTATTTGTCCACCAAAGAAAAACAATGAAGATAAAAACAATACAAAAAGTGTCGCAACAAACTTATTTAGTTTTATATTAAAAAATGGGAAAAATGCTATCAATAGCAATATATATGCAGTCTTATGTACCGATGCAGCCATAAGTACAATAATAATATAAATTAAAATATGCGATTTTTTCTTATGTAGAAACTCAAATGCTATTAAAAATAATAGTACAGCAAAACTTTGCCTCATGGCTGAGGCAGGAATCAACATTGTGTACGGATCAAAGAAATATAAATATACCGCAAACCACTGATATTTGGCTGGAACATAATTTCTAATAAAACGATAATATACTACAGCGGTTAACAATGAAGTAAATGCTATCAAAGCAAAAAATCCAAATGGATGAAAAATCAAGTGGAGAAAAACCCATCCTGGCTCCCAATTTTCACCCGTAATCTTTATCTGAGTCCCCCAAAATGATATAGACTCAAAACGCTGTAAATATGTCAAATAGTCATTTCCATAATCGTATCTGATACCAAGAAACACAAATATCAGAAAAAAAGCAGCCTTCAGACCATAGCCATTTTGAGTATGTTTACTCAAATAGGTCAGGAAAACTGCCACTATACCAACTAATAAAGGAACTATCATTTAAATGCCACCTTAGAATATATGCTTAGTAACTGATTCAAATTAACTTTTCTATCATGTCGTGCAACAGCTGCCTTGATACCATTTGCCGATAATGTACTACATAAATCTTTATCTGTAAATATTCGATATATTTTTTCAGCTAACATTTCTACTTCTTCAAATCGATATAGCAAACCAGAACAATGATCTTCCACCATGTCTGATATTCCACCTACATAAGATGCCACAACCGGCGTTCCAATCAACTGAGCCTCACCTAATGAATTTGGGCTATTTTCTATACACGAAGGACAAACAAAGATATGTGCTTTTTGATACTCTTGTACCATTTCGTCTTCTTCTAAAGATCCTAAAAAGGAAATATTATTTTCTAAACTAGCACCAAATATCAATTTACGAAGAAACCTTCCATATCCGCTTAACAATAATTGGTTCTTAAATGAACCGTCTCTAATAACAGAAGCACCTGCTATCCGAATCTGGATTGATGGAATTTTATCTCTTAATAATTCAACTGCTTTTATTACTTGATGTGCACCCTTGATAGGATATGAAGCCTGACTTAGGAAAATGGTATTATCTGTTTTATCTTTGTAATCCCACTTCTTCGAATCATAAAACACATCACGAAGTGATTCATTGCAGAAATGATATTCCGCAACAGAATTAATCGATTTTGCATGGGCATAATCCCAGGAAGTACGACCTATTATATGCTTTGAACGCTTAAGACATTCAATTTCGTACTCCCCTCTTCGCTTAAAGGCATTACGAGCCTGATATATATTATCCCTACGCAATATATCACGCACTGTTATATTTGACCACACATCCTTAACTGACATTCCGGCGGTATAATACCTGGAATACACAGATGTCAACCCCTGTATAGATACAACATACTTCATACCCGGACAAGCTCGCATGCATGCCAAACCATGCGGAAACTCTGAGCCATGAATATGGACAATATCTGGTCTAAACTCGTCACAAATATTTTGCCACATTACTTCTAATGACCGTTGATATCCTGTACGGCATTTACTAGGCAGAAGATAATATGTAACATCATCAATCTTGAACCTTTGTAATTCATTTCCAGCATATATCGTTGCTACTGCTAGTTCAACACCATCAGAATCTGAAACCTGCTTTGCCAAACCATACATCCAGCCACCAACTACCGGAACAGATAAACCAAGATGTTTACTTGCTTCAGGAAATATCGTATTCACTATCCAAAGAATATTCATATTCTATTTCTTCCACATTCTTAATGAACGCTTAATTTTATTAATTAACCTTAAAACTAAACTTATTTTCTGTTTACAATAAAATTGCCGAATCCTACTATAGGCAACCTTATTTTCAATCAAATCATCAATATATTTTATGTCTTTTTTCACGCACAAGTCTCTGGAAAAACAGCTATGATTACCACTATTTTGACCAGTTCCATCACATCCAGCGTTAAAAACATATGTTTGTACCGGATTTAAACACAAGCCTCTATTCTTAAATATACATGCTCCCCAAAATATAGCCCATGTTTTATTTCTGCCTTCTTTATTAGCTATTACCTGACCCCAGAAATTATATGCATTATCTAAATTAAATGCTTTAATATCTTTCTTACTAAATTCATTAAATGTCTTATCAACATTTCTCTCAAAATGCTTCCACCTGTCAGCCCAGGTAGCCCATCCCCAACAATTCATCGTTCTCCACAAAAAACAATCTTCTAGACCACCTTTATCTATAGGATAATTCCAACCACTGATATGCCAGACTTTTTTTCTATCCTGGTAATAATTTAATGCATCATTCATATAGCTAAGGAACTTTGGACTAGTGACAATATCATCCTCAAGCACTATTACTCTGCCATATTCATTGATTATTCTAGTTACACCATCAATTATAGATTCAGCCAACCCTATATTATTCTCTCTTTCTATTATAGCAATTGACTTAAAACCTGTAATAGTTTTGATATAATCTCTAACCATTTGCACTAAACGCTCGTTATCAGCATTTTGGGCGGCATCTGAAAATATAAACAACTGACTTTCGTTAGCACGCTCATTTTCACATAGTGCTTCGATTGTTGCTTTCGTATGCTCCAGACGATTATATACAAACAATACTATTGGTGCCAGCTTCTTACTCTCCATTATTTAATCCTATTATCTTGCAATGACTTTATTATATAATTCTTTTATGGATAAATTGATTTTTTCTCTCTCAGCTCTACCAACTCCAATGGTATATACTAATATTAAATACCAGACTACAGATACAACAGTTAAAAAGATAAAACGCATCATACCTTGTTCAATAACATACCTAAAATAGCATAATGGTAAAACACATACAATTACGGCAATTAGTCGAAAATATAAATTGTACGCAAAATATTTCATATTAAACTTCATAATACGGTCAAGTAGGATCTGATTAACCAGTAAACATATAGAATTCGCTGAAATATATACATAAAGTATCGCAAAAGGCTGATAACCAATTTTAAAACAATAATATGCTATTGGTAGACTAGATAACGATATTACTGATTGAAATATCTGATATAATCTTATTTTCCCTGACGCCTGAAATGCTGAAGACACCCCCGAAGTACTTAAACACTCAATCAATGCACCTATAATCATCAATCGACAAAAAATCACACTATATTGCGGAACTTTATCTAACCACAAATCTAATAGATACTCGGTCTCCAATAATATAGGAATTGCAGGAAACAGCATAAGAAAAAATGAATACTTAGTCATATAACAGGTAAGATTGAAACATCTTTCAATATTGCCGCTACTGTAACTTTTAGTTATTTGTGGTATCGCAGTCTGTCCCAAATTCTTACTAAACATTTGTACTAACTGATTCACACTATTGGCAACACCAAAAGCTGCATTAAGTACTGTACCAAAAAAGATATTAATTATTAATGCTGTGCCTTGTATTTTACCAACATAAGCAACAGCACCTAATAATATCCACCCAGAATATTCAATTATCTCTTTATATTTTTTCTTGTCTTTTTGGAAATTCCATTTAATGTAATCATGGTAATTTAACATACAATACATATAGTACGCTAAAGACGAAAAAATTAAAATACATCCAATTAGCACTGAATATATTCTAAGGCGGTTTACTGTAAGATATAACAAACTAATTGCAATCACTAACCGTAACAGTGTTTCACATATCTCTATCCCAGCTCTTACTGCAAACTTTTCATGCGCTGTAACCATCCCTCTGTATGGAACACTTAATATTGAGGCAATAGTAGCTAAAACTGAAAATCTAAAAACAAAAACAGCATCTGGGATACGTTCAACATTAACATTAAGATAGTTCTTTATATAATATATACCTATTGTTTCTGATAATAAAACTATTGTAAACGCAAGACATATATGAATAAATAAACTTATATTAAATACTTTATTGATATCATGAAGATTCTTTTTACCAAGTTCAACTGCAATAAATCGAAACGATGTTGAGATCATTGTAGTATTCAAAATATTGATCATAACAACAATACTTGCAACAACGCTATACAATCCAAAATCAGACTCTCCAAGAGCCTTTAGAACAAAACGGGATATAAACAAACCCGCAATAGACGTTATAATCAATCGAATATACATTATAACACTATTCTTTGCTATTCTTCTATTATCACTCATATCCCAGCTCTATCTCTTCTCCAATACCATCACAACCGAATAGCAATTATCGCCATACTGCTCTACATATTTCTTCTTCAAATATCCAATAGCAAACGGCGTATATGCCAGTAATGCCTTAACAACATTCCTCTTCCAGCTGCGTCCTTTAGTCAGAAAACGCTTACGAGTATACAGCTCGTCAGCATACGATACCGACTCTTTACTAACGATCTTCATTCCATATTGCTCAGCAATAACTTCCGGCGTCTTCATACCCATAAAGTGCAAATGATCCGGAACCTCCCAATCAAAAACACTGTTTTTCTTAACCTCTCTGGTATATTGGCCTGTCTTAACTACAAACCTGCCGCCCTCATTTAACAGCCCCTTAACCGCGGCAAACAGCTTATCGTAGTCATATATATGCGACAAAACATCAACCATAGTAATAACATCGAACTCCTCATCAGAGCTAAACAGCTCAACCGGGCTCTCTGTTATTTCACAACCGCTATTATCCCGTGCAAAAGCCGCCCTCGCCTTATTCAGCTCCAGCCCCTGACAGTTTTCTATCCCATACTGCCGGGCCATATTCAGCAAATGACCCGTCCCGCATCCAATATCCAGCAAACTACCAGCACCTGCAAGCCCAGGTTCAACCAACGGCCACAACTCCTGATAGTAAACCTTCCGGGCCTCATGATACTTCTCCGGCCCGATCACAGTTATATCCAGATGACTATTATTTGCCACCGCCTCAAACCGCTCCTCTTCAGTCGCCGGATAAGGCAAAATATACAACAGCTCACAGCTATCGCATACCAGCATATCATAGCCATTAACAGCAAAAAGTTTCTCTGCCGTATCTGACTTACATAATGGACATTTTATATCTGACATTTATTACCGTTTCTTATCCTCTAATCTCTGCCAATAAATCAACATTACTCTTTCTTCCTCTTATCCTAATAATCCTCGCATCCTGGCAATCAGTTATTTCTTCTTCATTATCCTTTGCGGGTGCCAAGCACCTTGCCTCTTTGCATGAAACTCTTTTTCCTCTTCTTCTCTTCTTCTCTGTGCCCTCTGTTCCCTCTGTGGTAAAAAAAAACTCAATCCCAACATCTCAAACCAACCCAAAATCGCCAACCAAACTCTTTGCGACTTCGCGCCTTTGCGTTTAACCTCTTAAATTCTCTTCTTAATTTCCCTTCTTCTTAAATCTGTGAAAATTAATCAATCAGCAGTTCGCGGTAGCGAACACCTCTTAGCAAATCTGTGGATTGATATTTTTACTAAGGAAAATACTATTCTCAGCTAAGCTATACCTACCATCATCACTTATTCCCCAACCTCTCCCCCGCATACTTACCGGAACGGATCGGTCCCCACCACCATTCATTTTCCAGATACCACTCAATCGTCTTGCGAATACCACTATCGAACGTCTCTGCCGGCTCCCAGCCGAGCTCATCTTTTATCTTCGTCGCATCTATCGCATACCTCAGATCATGCCCCGGCCTATCCACTACAAACTTTATCTGGTCCGCATACTCACCCGCCGCCTTAGGCCGCAGATCATCCAAAATCCCGCAGATCGTACGCACAACCTCGATATTCTGCTTCTCATTATTTCCGCCAACATTATACGTCTCGCCGACTTTACCTTTTTCCAGCACCGTCGCCAGAGCTGACGCATGATCATCGACAAACAGCCAATCCCGCACGTTCTCGCCCTTACCATAGACCGGCAATTCCTTACCATCCAGTGCATTCAAAATGATCAGCGGTATCAGCTTCTCCGGAAAATGGTACGGCCCGTAATTATTCGAACAGTTCGTCATCAATACCGGCAGCCCATAGGTATGATACCACGCCATCACCAGATGATCGCTCGAAGCCTTAGAAGCCGAGTACGGCGAACGCGGGTCATAAGCGGTAGTCTCATAGAAAAAGCCCGTCTCGCCCAGCGAGCCGTAAACCTCATCTGTCGATATATGCTGGAACCGGAACCCTGCCTTACGCTCATCATCAAGCTCAAGCCAGTATTTCCGTGCCGCCTCCAGCAGGTTATACGTACCCACCACATTAGTCATTATAAACTCGCCCGGCCCATCGATCGACCTGTCAACATGACTCTCAGCCGCCAGGTGCATTATCGCGTCCGGCTCAAACTCAGCGTATATCTTCTCGATCGCCGCCAGATCACAAATATCAGCCTGAACAAAGCTATAACGCGGACTATCTGCCACTTCCTTCAGCGACTCCAAATTACCCGCATAAGTCAGCTTATCAAGGTTAAGCACCTCATACTCAGTATTAGCGATCAAATACCGGATCAAAGCCGACCCAATAAACCCAGCCCCACCAGTAACAATAATTTTCTTAGTCGTATTTGCCATAACTTTTCCCATATTTGTTTTAATTAAAATATTATAATCTGTGAAAATTAATCAATCAGCCTTTCGCGGTAGCGAACACCTTTCGAATAATCTGTGGATCAAAACTATTTAATCGATTCAAAATATTGAATCGTTGCTTCCAGCCCTTCTTCGAATCTCTCCCTGAGCATCAGGCCCGCAGTATGCAGCTTCTCCACACATGCCCGGCTATGCCTGACATCGCCAGCTCGCACCGGACCATTTATTATCCTCGATTCTGAACCGGTCAGCACAACTATCTTTTCCGCCAGCTCGGCTATCGTTATACTACCGCCGTATGCTACATTATAAACACCGCAAAGCTCATTATTTTCAGCAAAATAAACGTTAGCTGCCACCACATCCTTTACATAGATAAAGTCTCTGGTCTGGCCGCCATCGCCATGAACGGTAATATCCTCATTTTTCACCGCTTTTTCGATAAAGATCGGCACCGCCGCAGCATACGGCCCCGCCGGGTCCTGTCTAGGCCCAAAAACATTAAAATATCTCAAACATGCCGTCTTGAGCTTACCTTCATCTGCAAATATCCGGCAATAATACTCGCCGTCTAGTTTAGTCACCGCATAAGGACTCTTCGGCTCCGGCACCATAGTCTCGATCTTCGGAACCGTTGGATTATCTCCGTATAGTGCCGCCGAGGTACTAAAGCACAGCTTCTTAACTCCAGCAGCCGCCGCTTCCTCCAGCACTATCAATGTCCCAATAGCATTAAGTTCAACACATTCGACCGGGTTATACATACTCTCTGGCACACTTACCATCGCCGCCAGGTGGAATACATAATCACAACCGGCAACCGCCTTACGTACTATATCACGATCTGTTATCGAACCCTCGATAAACTCGCATTCCAAACCATCCAGATTACTCTTCCTACCAGTACGCAAATTATCCAGCACCACAATCTCAGCCTTACCCTGAAAATGCTCAACTATATGCGAACCAATAAACCCAGCTCCACCAGTAACCAATATCTTCATATTACTCTCACTCATCTATACTTTTATTAACATAGCTTCCAATATATCAATATCATGCTCAACTGTATGCCATACTATTTTTGTATCAACACCAAAATATTGATGGATAAGCATGTTATCTTTAGCAAACTCGTCATAATTTTTACCTTCGCAATAAATCCTGATCTTAGCAATTGAATCAAGTATATGTTGCACATAAACTCTATCATTTTTCATATACCAACTCCGCTCGACTCAATATGTCATCACGAAAATAATTACTTATCGACCTTTCCGTCAATAGATCAACTTCTACATGCAATTTATCAGTAAATGCTGCTTTTAAATCTGAAAAAGTAAGTAAACCAACCTGACTACCAGGAACAAAGTCTACTAGCAAGTCCAGATCGCTTTCTGCTGTTGCGGTACCGTCCTGATAAGAGCCAAAAACTCTAATCTTATCAACAATATCAAAACGGCAATCTCCGTTCACTACTGATATGATTTTATTTTTTATCTCTGCTTGAACCATCATAACTCCAACAACACTAATCGAATAAAAGAAACCAGATTACTAAATCTGCGCATCTGCAAGAAACAATCTTCTCTTTCTCTTATCCTAATAATCCTCGCATCCTGGCAATTATTTATTTCTTCTTCATTATCCTTTGCGAGTGCGAAGCAACTTGCGCCTTTGCGTGAAATCCTCTTCTTCTCTGTGCCCTCTGTGGTAAAAAATCTTCTCAATGCCACCATCTCAAACTAACCCAAAATCGCCAACCAACTCCCTGCGCAAGAGTTCCGGCCTTCTCCCGATGCACATCGGGAATCTTTAGCCTTCTTCCTTACTTCCCAACCAATTCATAAACTCCCTAAAATCCTATACCTCCAACCATCCCTCTGCGACTTCGCGTCTTTGCGTTTAAACTCTTAAATTCTCTTCTTTATTATTTCTTCTTAAATCTGTGAAAATTAATCAATCAGCCGTTCGCCCCAGCGAACCCCTCTTAACAAATCTGTGGATAAAAAAATCTTCTTCCTTTTTTCTCTGTCCCCTAGCTCCATCTTAACCGAACGAACAAAATCACATAATCTATGTATCAAGCTCACCAATAACCATATAATGACTATACCAGATCATATCTGCCCGCTTATTCTCGATTATCTTATAGCCCATATCCTCTAGCCAGCCAGCGACATTCTCACGCCGGCAATATATCGGCTTCTGCTTCGACAGTACCATATCATGCAGACTATTCATTGCCGCCTTAAACTTTGCTGTCGGGTCGATATCCTTAAAGACAACACGTTTCGGCGATACATTCCCAACCTGCCTGACAAAATCTTCCTGACAGGGAGCCGGTATATGGTGCAGAACATCTATCATACTCACCACATCAAATTCCATATCTGTTGGCCAGCTCTCATCTGCTCCCACACTGCGAAAGCTCAAAGCTTCTTCATCTTTGGCTATTTCACTGGCAACATCTATCTTTTCTTTATAGATATCTACGCCCAGCGAACTACCAAGCTTCTTAACCTTATTCGCCAAATGCAGCCACAACCCGGAACCACAGCCAATATCAAGGATACGCTCACCGTCATTAACATATTCCAGTAACTCATGAAACGGACAGATCGCCGGGCGATAGCTCATCAGCAGCCGCTCCTTCAATCTCAGCCCCGCTGCCGCCTCTCCGGCATATTTCATCATCTGCTCTTTACTGTAAACCATCACTCCCTTTACTCCCCTCAAACTCCAGTCTGAACAGCTTTTCACCATCTGCCAGCTCTATCGGCTCAAATACCGTTCCCGGCTCTACTCTAGACCGATATAGCTCTGAGTCCATCAGAAAATAAACATTACGTCTGCCATATTCCTCTACACTGAAATACTGCATATCAACCAATGTCAGGTCTGTACGCTGCCTTTCAACTTCGATCGCATACTCAAATGCTGAATATGGCGTTGAATCCACTACCAGTATCGCACCATCTGGTACAACACCAAAGACCTCATTCACCATCCGGCGAGGCCCGATCTGATCATGCTGCCAGGGCTCAATATAATAGTTGTATTCTTTACGATATGTAATATGCCTGAAATTCGAGCCCCATCTAAACCCGCCCGATTCAGCCGCATAGCATATTCCCCAATAGCTTGGAATTATCCCAGCTGTTAAAAGTAGTATAACTACCCAGTCTGTGACGCTGCTCTTGGCTCGAAGAACACAATAGCCCAAACCTACAAATAAACTCAGGATAATATACGCTGGCATAAAAAAGTTATTCTGATTCGGCACATGATATCGACTAGCAAACAGTATATACAGTACCAGCGATATCAGCAGCATGATATGTATATCTCTACCTACCACTCTTTTACCCAATAATATACCTGGGATCGCTAAGATAGCCAGCGGGGTAGGAAAGTTCAATATCAAAAACTGCACGCTTCTTTTTATCAACATGAATATATCACTGCCGTTAAAAACAGCATTACCCCATTTACCATATATAGCCGAAAGAATAGTTGTCAGCCAACTACCGGTCTCCTGATGGTCAAGTATCATTGCATAGATCAAAAATACACTTCCAACCAGCCAGCAGGCAACGGCAATTATTATATCAGTAAAACCAACCTGCTTCTTATAGAGACAATAAACCAGATATCCCGCAAGCACAACAAATGCTATCTGACTCATATTATGAACACTTATCCCCAGCCCGAAAAACAAACTGGAATAATAGATATTACACTTACCTTTACCCTGCACAAATAAAATACCAAAGAGCATACCAAGCAGCATAAAGGCGTTCGCCATCGCATAGGTTTGCGCCTGCGTTGCCATAAACCAGTATGTATGACCCAGCCCGCAAACACCAGCCGTTAATATTGCTGGCAATATTCGTCTGGTCAAAACCAGCATGATTGCAGCCACTACCGAAACGCCAACCGCTGAAAATATCGCACTGGTAAGATTAGCAACATACGCATAGCTTAGCGGAGTGTATTTACCTAACAGATGTGAGGTTATAACATATAGCGGATGAACTCTGACAACATCGCCTGGCTGACGAAGCTGACACTTGGCCGCCAGCACCTGATAATCACCCTGATCCTGCCATACCAGATCCGGTGCCAAAGTTGCAGCATAAAGAATAAAAGCCAAAAAGCCAACCAATAGACTAACTATCAGCACACGTTTTCGACTGTCTTTTTCAATTCTATCTATCAAAAAGTATTTTAAATCTATGATAATTAATCAGTTATGACAAACATACAAAAGATCAAATGGCTTCGAGCGGAGCGAGAAACATTCCCTTTCAACCTTACTTCCTTTCAACCTTACTTCCTTTCAACCTTACTTCCTTACAACCTTTCAACCTGTAACCGTAATCGGTTACCATCAATAAAAACTCTTATACCACTCAACAAACCGGTCAACACCATTCTGGATCGGGGTATTCGGTCTGTAATCCATATCAGCGATCAGATCATCAACATCAGCCCACGTTGCCGGCACATCGCCCGGCTGCATTGGCAGCATCTCTTTCACCGCTTCTGTACCTAAAGCCTTTTCTATTGCAGAGATAAAGTCCATAAGCTTAACTGGAGTTGAGTTACCAATATTATATACCTTATAAGGAGCATTCGTACCTGCTGTCGCTCCAGCTGACGGCGGATTATCGATCACCCGAACTACACCCTCAATTATATCATCAATATAAGTGAAATCGCGTTTCATGTCACCATGATTGAAGACCTTGATAGACTTACCGGCTGTTATCGCACTGGTAAATAGTATCGGGGCCATATCAGGACGACCCCACGGGCCATAGACTGTGAAGAAACGTAAACCGGTTGTTGGGAAACCAAACAAGTGGCTATAGCAATGGGCCATCAGCTCATTACTCTTTTTCGTTGCCGCATATAAGCTTACCGGATAGTCTACATTATCAGAAGTCGCAAACGGCATCTTTTCGTTTGAGCCGTAAACACTTGAGCTGCTTGCATATACGAGATGTTCGGTATTAAAGTTGCGACATGCCTCAAGTATATTGACAAAACCGACTATGTTACTACTTACATAAGCACCAGGATTTTCAAGGCTGTAGCGAACACCGGCCTGAGCTGCCAGATTACAAACCCGGTCAAATTTCTGCTCTGCAAACAGTGCGTCCAAGGCTGGCTTATCTTCCAGATTGAGCTTCATAAAGCTATAGCCAGTATACTTTTGCGACTGAATAAGCTTTCCGTACTCAACCTTATCACGATCAATACCAGTTTCAGCCAGACGGCCAAATTTCAGGTTCACATCATAATAATCATTGATATTATCAATACCGACAACTGTGTCACCGCGAGCTATTAGTTTCTCTACCAGATGGTAACCAATAAAACCCGCTGTACCTGTCACTAAAATCTTCAAAATTAAACTCTTACTAAAATGTAAATGCTTTTATAGAAATGATATAGGATGAAATAAATGAAAGTGACTTAACTTACTTCCCACCTAATACCGCAGAAGTATTCAATAAAGAATTCAACTTACTAACACCAGTCACTCGACTATACCGATTAACCAGTGACCTCTTCATTGAATTTCTTTGGAACGACAATCTGCCACCGCGTTTTCCCAGTAGCAATACCTTTTTCTTAGAACTCAGCTTTGAAGCATTGTTCTGTAATATCATTTTATACAAAGGGTTACTAATAGAACGCCGAGGGATAACTAGCGAACTTTCACGGAACATATCTTCAATACTATCTGATTCGTTTCGGTAAATAGAAACACCGGCTAAATCCTTAAACCCAGCCAATTGTAACTTAGTCATATCACTGGCACGAACACTTGGCATTTGAGTTCTGATCTTTGTAAGTAGTTGGTACGGCATAGCTTTAACAGAGCCGACACCAGAAACCGGAAGCTGCCGACTGTATGCGAGAGGGTTACGGCTATAAACTGGATCGCTTAGAATCAGACGATTCAAACCAGTTGAGTATATGGCAAAGCGATTAACTGATGATGAGCCAGTTGTTGCCTGGCCGGGGACGGAGAAAACTGAAACACCACGACTACTACTATTACCGTAAACTGGGTTGTTTTCGTAGTTTACGGTGGATACTGCGTCGGTGTCGGTGTCTACTATTACTGGATCGGTTGTGGTATCGTCTACTACATCTTCTGCGAGCTGGGCATAGAGCATGGAAGAGCAAAGAGATAGGGCCAGAGTTAATAGTAATGTAAGTTTATTTTTCATAATAATTTAGGTTTAATATTGAAACTTATATTATTTATCTTTCAAGGTTTTAAGAGCGTTTGAGATTCTTGGTACGAACTCTTTTTCACTTATGAAGCCGTCGAGACGGATATGGGCGTCGCTGCCAGGTAGTAACAGTACTATGGCCGGCAGAGCATTTACGGAATATTTAGTTACAAGTTCTTTATTATCAGCAGGTTCCAGCTTAACTGGATTAAAGCCGTGATTGATATACTTTGCGATGTCTGGTTTATTGATAGTTGCGTAATCCATTCTATCACAGACAGTTGCGTAATCACCGGTCTTTGTGGTGAATAAGATCATAACTGGTTTATTATTGCTTTTAGCTGCTTTTTCAGCGTCAGTGAGCGAAGAGCCCCAGTTAACCTTAGTGCTTCCAGTTAAAAGGTTTACAGCCAGAATAGCAAGGAAACCGGCTACTATTATATATATGCCGTAATTAGGTTTTTTGTTCTTATCTTTCATAAAGTTATGATACCTGTAATTCTAAATCAATTATAACTATAAAGTTATGAAAATCAAAATCAATAAAGATTAAAAGTCAGAGCAAGCTGTTCACAAGTGAATCAATAGTATATCTTTTGCCATAACTCGTGTAATTGCTGACCTTTAGTAACAATAATGACAGCCAGGAAAGACCATAAAATGACACCTGCCAGTAGTGGTCGGTCGTGTATGAGTAGCTCACTTGGGCCGTCGTGTTTACCTAGCATACTGATAGCGGCGAATCGAAAAACGCAGTAAATCACTATGGGAACAGTATATATGAACGCTGAGGTTCCGAAGCGGTCTAGTGACCAGTCGCTGATAGAGTACAGCATGAAGGTAATAACCGTAAGTCCAGCACTGACAGACATTAAACTGGTTAGCAGCTGAGGGGTATACTCTAGCAGGGTCTGGCGGTGGCTGGCGAGATCGGAGCCGTTTAGAACGACAAGTTCATTTATCCTTTTACAAAAGCCCATAAACAGGCACAGGGTAAAGATACAAATTACAAGCCATGCTGTGAAAGGTACTTGCAAAGCTATCGCCCCACCGATGGCACGAATTACAAAGCCGGAGGCGATGATTATCACATCTAAAATGACAACATTTTTTAATGCTAGTGAATAGAAGCATTGTAAGATGAAGTATAGCATGACGGCAGCGAGGAACAGTTTTGAAACTGTAAGTGATGATATGACAGACATTAACAGAAGGCCAGCGGCATAGATAGCGGCGGCTGGTCTGGATATTTGGCCGGAGGCTATAGGTCGATCTTTTTTTCTTGGATGGTAACTGTCTTTTTTACAGTCAGTTATGTCATTTATTATGTATACCACAGATGAGATCAGGCAAAAGGCTATGAAGGCTAGTAGTGACTTTTGTAAAGCACTGCTATCAAATAGTTTACCACTGAATAGGAGCGGCGGCAGGACGAAAATATTCTTTGTCCATTGCCATGGCCTGATAAGTTTAAGATATTGCAGCAATTGAGTTAATATATTGACAATTAAAGAGTTATGCGGAGTGCGGACGCACTCCGTCCCTGTCAGGTGATATGAAAAATCAGACCTGAAAACAGGTAATATTACACGTACGATTGTTACATATGTCCTTTATCGGTAAATAATAACGATAAAATAACCTAAAAAAACTGGCCGTTCCCGGATATGTAAATATCATATTATCGAAACGATTTATTATACCTATATTCACAAATTATAATAGTTAAATTGCTGTTTTGGAATGTTAATTCTGGTAAATAATATCGGATCTGTGGGTAATAGAGCTATTGGCGGGTGATGTACATTGAATGTATATAGGTGAAAAATTAAGGTGTTAATATATAAGGAGATATGATTTCTGAAAAATTGGATGTACATTGGATGTATATTGAATGTTGTCAAATGTACATTTTAAAAGTAAGTCTGAAAATTGGTCAAAATTGATAAGAATTGGATGGAATTGGGAAGAAAATGGGTGAAAAAGTGCGAAAGTGAAAAAGTGCGAAGTGCGAAGTGCAAAGTGCAAGGTGCAAAGTTTTATGGTGGGTAGTTTTTTTATAGACGAGATAACCGCCCGAGTACGGGCTGGATTTTTTCGGCAGATTATGTTTGGCTTAAATACGTTTGGTAATGTTAGACCTTCCTGATCTTCGGGGGAGGTGAAGATTTTTTTTATCCACTGATTATTTGAAAGGGGTTCGCTACCGCGAACTGCTGATTGATTAATTTACGCGGATTTAAGAGGGAGAATTAATTGCTAGGATGATAGGATTTTTAGGATAAGAAAATGAAGTGGAGAATTGTTTCTCGCAGAGCTCGCGGAGGAAAGTAGAATATAATATTAATAAGAGTTTCACGCAAAGACGCAAGGTGCTTTGCACCCGCAAAGGGGGAAGTTTTTTTTACCATGAAGGACAGGGAGAGCATGAAGGTAGAGAGGAGAAGATTTTTTTTAACCACAGAGGGCACAGAGGACACAGAGAGGGTTATTTTTTTTTTACCATGTAGCCCGCAAAGCGGGTAACATGTCCGCCTGTGGCGGATGGAGAGCATGAAGTTTTTTTAGGAGTTATTATTTTGGGTAATAGTTAATAACTGCTGGGCTTCGTTGCATTTTTTGGGTTATTTACTTTTTGAATAACAAGTCCTGATGTACTTCGGGACTTGTGCTACTTAGTTTTTTAACCACAGAGGGCTTAGGGCCAAAAGTTTTATGTAAGAAGAGAATTAAGGGTTTAACGCAAAGGCGCGAAGACGCAAAGGGTTGGTTGGAGATGTAGGTATTTTATAGAGTTTTTGGGTTAGTTGGTGGGTAAGGAAGAAGACTGAAGAATCCCGACGTGTATCGGGAAACTCTTGCGCGGGGCAATTTTGGGTTGGTTTGAGATGTTGGGATTAAGACTTTTTTTACCACAGAGGGCACAGAGGGCACAGAGGGCACAGAGAAGAAGAGGATTTCACGCAAAGACGCAAGGTGCTTCGCACCCGCAAAGGAAGAAGAATAGTGGCTAGGATGCGAGGATTTATAGGATAAGAAAAATATGATTAGGATAGTGAATTAAGGTTATTAATCTGAAAAGTTTGTATGCTTTTAACGAGGATGTAACGTGCGATTATTTAGCAAGTTACATTGAATGCGAAAAATAATGACACATATAAAACAAGAAGTTGATGAATAGTAGTACAGAGGACTTAGGGCGGTCGAGCTGCAACCAATAGTTTTATGTAAGAAGAGAATTAAGGGTTTAACGCAAAGGCGCGAAGTCGCAAAGGGTTGGTTGGGGATTGGGGGTTGGTTTGAGATGATGGCATTGAGAAGAATTTTTTGGAACCACGGATGAACACGGATGAACACGGATGAACACTGATAAGGGGTAGCTGGGGAGACGCAAGGTGCTTTGCACCCGCAAAGGGGGAAGATTTTTTACCATGAAGGACAGGGAGATCATGAAGGAGGAAGAGAGGAGAAGATTTTTTTTACCACAGAGGGCACAGAGGACACAGAGAGAGGGAGAAGTTTGGAGCTAGTTGTTTGGGATTAATAACTGGGGGTGGCTCTCGTTGTGTTGTGGTTGATTTATTTGAATTTAAGTCTTTGTTTTGTAATTGTTAAGATGTTGGCGGTGTTTTATTAAGAATCACAAGTCCCGATGTGCTTCGGGACTTATGCTACTCATGGGCAACACGCCCTTGGTTCGGGACTTATGCTACTTAGTTTGGGGATGGGACCTGGTATAGGGATACTAGTCTGACCTGGTCCTCTTTGCCGTAGACTTTGCTACGGTCGAAAATGCCGATGTACCTTCTCTGCGGTGAGTTTGGCTGGTTGCCTATTCGGACAAGGATATAAGCGGTAAATACATCACTGCGGGTTGTTACCAGGTTACTGATACGATTAAAGACGGCATTACGTTCATTGTCATCGTTAGTAATACCATCGGCATTTGTGTCAAAGAATGGGATAGCACCATTGCCCCACCAAGTAGCAAGAGCATTGTTAGTGTTAATTTCGGAAGCGGTAATAACAGCGTCGCCGTTTGTATCGCTAACAGCAACGTAGTTATTAGCAGTTCTGCCCCAGCGTTGGATATCGAAGGCATTGTCATAGGTAATACCACGAGCAAGTCCAGCAGTTTCAGAGGCAGAAGTTGGGACACGGTCAACATTATTGGCTTTGAAAGTAGTTTCCTGATAGCCGGCAACATATTCACCAACATAGCTTGCAACAACATTTGCAGCGTCGGCAGCAGCGGCACCGAAATTCTTTTTCAGGCCATGAGTGACGTTCATAAGCTCTCCGATACTGCGGAAACCTTTATTATTTTCGCCGTCACGGACAGTAAACGGTGCAGGCGAGCCATAGACAGCGTCCCACATACCATTTGCCCTGCCAGTGGCATAATTAACAGCCGGATAGTTCATAATACCACTATCGAAAGTGGTATTATAGAGGGCACGCTGATCTCTGTATGCAACGATGGCCTGCGCCATTTCTTCGGTAACCCACGGCAGGCGTGCGAGAACGTACCATGGAGCGGTATTGATATTTATACGGCCGTAGATCTCGTTATCGTAGTATTCCGGTTGATCCTGCATGTATTCATCTTCATTGGCATAGCCTGACGTTGGATCAACAGCATTTAGCTGTAACTTAAGGGTTGATAATGTAGAATTTACATACCCATCTTGATCGATCAAATCATCACTATACGATTCACCAGCATTATCGAGGGTGCTATCGCCGTCATTATCGATGCCATCATTTTCGGCATTAACACGTTCATAGTAATAATTACCATCATTATTTATGCCGTCGCGGGTATAGTCGATGACGGTCATGAAGTCCGGGATATTTGCAAACAGTTCGCTACCTAGATTTATGCGGGCAGGGTTACCAACGAAGCTTTGATAGTTGACCGCACAATAGCGGTTATCTACACTGGAAACGACCGCGTCGGTAAGAGCGTTCATAAACGGCTGATAATAGACACGTCCATCAGCAAGAGAACCTGTAGTAGGAAAACCATTATCACTAGGAAAATCATCGCTGGCATCCCATTCTATTTCGACGCAACGGGCAGATACAGTAAAGATATCCTGCAGCTGGCCTAAGCTCTTTAGCCATAATTTATCAGAGGTGGTATTGAAGCGGTCATATAGCTGGCGAGTGTCAAAGTTGCCTTCCATAAGAGCGGCGACCTTGGCGTAGCCAGCGGCCTTATCAGCAGCTAGCTGAGTATAATAACTTCTCTGGTTAGCACCTGATAGTTCAGCCCATGCATCTCTAGAATCCAGAGTAACCCAGTTAGCAGCGTTTCCATTGTCTATGGTATTTAGAATATCAGCGGTATTGTATACCAGATTAAGCTGATTTGGAGTGCTTGCAAGTGACTCGTAAACACCTAAAGGATAATTTGCATTATCGTTGGGTACATCGATCTGGTCACCGATATTTGGTGGAACAATGGTACTAGCTGTACCACTTGGAACAGTTTGATAACCAAAACACCACGGGTTAAAGCTATTATCAAAGCTGGCAGGCAGTAGTAAGAATGAGCCGTCAAAGTTATTTGAGACATCAAAACTACTACCAAAAACATCACGGCGATAGCAGGTACGAAGGATATCATCGCCAGCGGCGTTATTATCAAACATACCACGAGGAGTTGTTCCAGAGCCGGTATTAAAATCTGTATCAACAGTAGCAGAACCTGCAGGATTACCAAAAGTACCTGTCGGGTCAGCATAACGATAGCTCTGGAAACATTTTTCACAGGAAGCCAACGAAACAACATCGCAAGGGTAAACATCGGTAGTAGCACCAATCTGGTCTGCAATACTTGTAGTACCACCAGAAACAGGTTTCTTAACAAGAGCAAGAGAAAAATCACTATTAATATAGGATGCGGGATTGAAAATACTACTTGAAGACACATCAACGTATACCATTTGACTGCTAGGACCACCGAAAGTATTTTGCACACGGTCGTATGGATTATTCAAAAATGCATATTCAGTTGAACCTAAGGTCTTAGTAGTACCTGATGTATCAACATAGGTACCAGGTGTAGGATCATATAGGAAATCAGTATCAGTTACCCCCCCCGGCAAGCCTGAAATGCTGAGATCAAATAAAACTACCACCATAGTATTGTAACCTGCGCCAGCATTTGCTGTAGCAACAGTAGGTAATGTTCCAAAATTAGGAGCGACTCCAAAGCTATTGAAATCTACTTTGGCCTTAACTTCATTGTTCTGATTTAATACTAATAACAAATAATTTCTCAGGTCCATATTAGTAGTAGAATCAGCTGCCGCAGATTTAGTTTTCACTGTTGATGGGTTAAACAGTTCGATAGCCAGATAATTACCAGCAGGTACAATACCAGCTGTCGTGGTGTCGAGATTTAAGCCTGGACCAGTATAATTATTTGTGATTGCAGAAACGTTAAGGAATGATACTTTAGAGATATTAAGCACTTCATCTTCAATTCTGCTGATCGATTCGAATCCGAAGTAAAGTTCTTCGTGGTTTCGATCAAAAGGAGCAGCAGTAGGCGGAGTAGGTAAGCCGCTGACATCGTATTTAAGGTTATCGGTGGAAGTAGAATCTTTTCTGACCTTAACAATGGATTCGGTGGTATCTATATCGAAATAGTCGAGATAGTTAGCGGTGAAAACAGAGGCTAATCTTTCAGAGTTGAGATCGAGCGGCGAGCTATAGTCTCCGAAATAGTTTCTGATAATGGTATTGACAGAAGCGGCAGCCGAGTCGAGGCTGCGGATAGACATATAGAAAGCAGAAGCGATATTTTGAATAGTTATCGGGTCGAAGGCATCGGTGATAGTATCGGCATCGAAATCATCGGCTACGCCGTCATGGTCCATATCGAGCAGATTATCGAAAATGGCATTTCCGTCTTTATCAGCAGATGCATCCTTGATATTAACCTGGCATTTTCTCATGCCGAACATATATTCATCAAGGTCATAAAGATCTGTGATATTGTAAGCAATATTTTCGGCCTGATAGTTGTCGACAGTACTGCCAGAGTCGAAGTTAAACTCCGGTCTGATGAGTCGGTCTTTGCTGTAGGTTGTAACCAGAGGTCTGCGAGACATATAAATACTGGTATCGTAGGCTGGTGTGCCGCGAAGCTGAGATCCGGCCTTTTCAAACCAGTTGAAACCGTTCCAGTCTAAGCCGGAAAATGTGTATTCATAGCAGTCATCAAAACCAGAAGCGTCGCTGTCGGGTATGGCATAAGGATAATTTATATTATATCCAACACCGGTATTGGTGCTATCTGGATCGAGAGTATCGTGCCAAAGCATTTCAAGGTTACCGGGGGTAGCAGGCTGAACGAGGAAGCGGCTACGCAGGGTCAGCTCTTCAGAGATATCAAAGCCGGTATAAGTATTTGTCGGATCGATAGGGTAATTAGCCAAGGTGAAAGTATCAGTAGTATCCTTACCAAATTGACGGGGAGCGTAAGGACTAGCCGCTTTGTTAACAGCGAAGCAATAGTCATGGACATATTGTTTGGCACTGAAAGAGGAATAGAGCATATTGTTATAAAGGTTAAATATGCCGTCTGGAGATGTGCCGATCACACGGGCGATGCCAGTGGCGTCGATATGAGAAACGCTGGAGCCGTCCCAGTTGTCGAGAGCGATTTCAAGAGGGCTACTAATATTGGCATTGTCGGCAACGGAGCCGTCGTAAGGGTTCTGGTTGTCGTCGTCCGGTTTATGTAATGCGGTGTTTAGGTTGATCATGGCGGAGTTGTCGATGATCCTTACGGCTACGTATAGGTAGTCGTCCTTGGCGTTTACACGGTATCGTCTGTACCATCGTGAGTCGGCCACGCCGTCGCCGTCGGCGTCAGCGCGTGAGAAGCTGGGTAAGTTGGTTGGTGAGTAGGAGTTGAAATACTTGGTACCGCTAGAATAATACCAGTCAGGGAAAAGAGCTCTGGTAGAGTTTGGAGAGATAAGTTCGACAACTGCCCTGTTGGATGTTCCGACGGAGAGGTTCATAGCGTCTGGCCAGGTAGGAGTGCTCCAGCCGGAGTCCAAAATTGGGATACCTGAAGAGCGGTAACTGTTGTATTCGTTGGTGAACCATGTGAGCATATCAGCAGCACCGATATAGGTGTTGACGAGGTTCCCGGAGCCGTTTGGAACGGGATAGTTCCACTGGCGGGTGTCGTAATATGGTGTATAGCCACCGAAAGCTGTGCCGTCGAGACCGTCACAGTTTAGCAGGGTCGAGTATATGGGTTCGTCCTGGGTAATGACACGGCATAGTATGCCTGGGTGTCC
The DNA here is from genome assembly GCA_963667715.1 of Sedimentisphaerales bacterium. Lineage (GTDB taxonomy): Bacteria > Planctomycetota > Phycisphaerae > Sedimentisphaerales > SM23-30 > JAFGDI01. Next base: position 2,888,022 of record OY763926.1, read on the forward strand.
TTCGACGATATATCGCCATGAAATAGGTTCGCAGAAGTCCCAAGCGTGTGGCATAGCGCCCAGATTGCCATTGTAGCCACTTCTGTTGTTTTCGTCACGGAAAGATGGGTCCGGGTCGTAATGGTAGTCTAGTCGGTATGCGTCATATTCGCCGGTGCCGGAGCCGAATGTTTCTTTGCTGGTCTTATTTGGCAGCTGGTTCCAAAGGTCGGTGACCTGCGGCCAGTAGTAGAATGTGCCGGAGGAGTCGGTGGCGAGCTCAGGTGTTATGCTGGCGAGCCAAGAGTTGTTTTTGTCGGGATAGTCGTATGAAGCGTTGCCCTGTAGGAAGCCGGTGAGGTTGGCAGGGTCGTCGAAGAGGTCTTCTTTTAGAACCTTTTTGATATAGTCAACGGTATAGTCGGCCCCGTCAGATAGATATTGGTTGTCGTTAACCCTGGTAGACATGTCGCGTTCGATGGTGCTGCTGGAGATGAATGCTATGCCCATGATGAAAAGGACCATGGTGAGAACCAGAGCGAGGATAAGGGTGCTGCCGCGTTTTTTATTTTTTAAGGTTATCTTCATATGATTAATCCTGTTTGTATAACAGTTTTGTCCACAGATTGTTTAATTTTTTTTACCACAGAGGTCACAGAGGGCACAGAGAGAAGGAGAAGTTTGGAGTTAGTAATTTGGGATTAATAACTGGGGGCTTCCTGGCACTTTGTGCTAACTGTTTTTAGGGTTATTTACTTTTTGAATCACAAGTCCCGATGTGCTTCGGGACTTATGCTACTTATAACTGATTATACTTGTTGGGATTGGGATCGACCAGTTAGTTGTATCAGTTTTTGTTCACAGATTATTTTTTTTAACCACAGAGGTCACAGAGGACACAGAGAGAGGAAGAAGTTAGGAGTTAGTAACTAATAACTGCTGGTGGCTCTCGTTGTTGTGCTTACTGTTTTGGGTTATTTACTTTTTAGAATCACAAGTCCGCCTGAGGCGGACTGCTTGTGCTACTTAGTTTTTTTAACCAATTAGTTAAGATGGTTAGCTATGTTATATTATGAATCACAAGCAAGGATGCTTGTGCTACCTATTTTTTTAACCACAGAGGGCACAGAGAGAGGAAGGAGTTAGGAGTTAGTAACTAATAACTGCTGGTGGCTCTCGTTGTTGTGGTTGTTTTTATTTACTTTTTAATTTTAAGGCCCGAATGTGATTCGGGGGTTGTGCTACTTATAGCTTTTTAACCAATTAGTTAAGATGGTTTGCTATGTAATGTTAGGAATCACAAGCGAGGACGCTTGTGCTACTTAGTTAGTTTTACTATGTATTCGAAATATTTCCCTTCGGGGAAATGGTTTCTGGTGGAATCGTAAAGCTTGTATGAGAATTTCAGGGCTTTAGGATAGTTGTTGTTAACAGAAATAATGTTCAGGCCACCGATGTTGCCGATATTGCCGTAGTTAAGGGCAGGAATAGCGCCAGAAAGTGGGAATGAAACAAGAGTTCCCTGGGTACTGTTAAGATTGGCACCGATCCCGAAATACGCGTCGCCGCCGGGTAGATTGTAGTTTGTGCCTGAGAGAGGGGCATTGAGAACTGGGTTCATACCGAGGAAGTTTGCAATGTCGGAATCGTCGGGGAACCATCGCGGCTGATTCTCGCCGGGCGGGGTAAGCCAAGCCTGGACGGAGAAGTCGGTGAGGTCGTCGATCATGTAAATGCCCTGCTTATAATCGTCGACCCGAGAATAGCTGATATTTATCTTTGTGCTGTTGGCGGCCTGGACATATCTGGTGGCACCCCAGGTTGACGACGGAGAGCCGATACAAGGACGACGGATAAAAGATTCTCCGTCGTTGTTTAGATATTCATATGAAGGAGAAAGTTTATTTTCTAATAGATATATGTCGAAAAAAGAGGCAGACGCGTTTTTCCATATGCTGTCGGGGCCATATTCCATGCCGGCCATTTCGTAATCGAACCAGTCGATGTTGCCGTCGCTGGCTTGATCGTATGGCATACCGGGGACATAAGTATTAACCGAGGTCATGAGCTTAAGCTTACGTGCTAAGAAACGCTGTTGTGGAATTTCGGTGAACTCGTCGGTGGCGATGTTGGAGTATACGTCGGTACTCTGGCCGTAGAAGATACGTGCAGTGTCGGATCGATATGAGTATTCGAGGTCCTGCCAGTCGCCGTTGGAGAAGAAGAAAACGCGATCGCGGCGAGAGAAAGTGTTGTTGCCGCGGTTATAAGCTTCGAAGATGATACCGAAAGGCAGGTCGCCCCTAAAGCCGGCGAAGTCTTTATCGAGCTGGTTGGTAATGACCCTGCTCTGTGCCATCATAGAGTTTAAAGCCATGGCCTTGCCGGAAGACTTTGAGGCGGACCGGAATATCATGCCGGAAGCGGAGAGCATGATGACGGTAATGGCGACCGCCGTAAGCATCTCCGGTAGTGTTACACCAGATTGTCTTGTCTTGTTAAACATGATTTATACTTTAAGTTCCTATTTAACCATTTTTTTTACCATGAAGCCCGCAAAGCGGGTAACATGTCCGCCTGTGGCGGAATGCTTAAATATATTGTTAATGTTTTGTGTTACTTCGTTTTATTGTTCTTGTTATGGGTTGCTGTGTAACTTTAAGAATCACAAGCAAGGATGCTTGTGCTACCTATTTTTTTAACCACAGAGGTCACAGAGGTCACAGAGAGAGGAAGAAGTTAGTAATTAGGAATTAATAACTGCGGGCTTCCTGGCACTTTGTGCTAACTGTTTTTAGGGTTATTTACTTTTTAATTCGTGAGTAATGATGGGCTTGTTGGCCCAAATATATTGTTAATGTTTTGTGTTACTTTGTTTCTTTGTTCTTGTTATGTTTTGCTATGTAACTTTAAGAATCACAAGTCCCGATGTACTTCGGGACTTATGCTACTTAGTTTTTATACCAGTACGGTTTTTGAATTACGTCTATAACAGGTTGTTCGTCGGCGAATTCACCTGTGGTTCGGTTGTATGCCGGAGGGAAGAACCAGAACCTGAAGAGCGAATTTGAACTGCCACTGGTATTTATAGAAGTATAAAGAGTGACTTCATAACTGATAATAGTACCAGTGCCGTCGAGTACCGGTTTGACGTCCTTGATCTTATACAGGTCGCCGTAACGGTTATAGAGCGAGATATTCATACCCGGTTCCGGGTCGGCATCGATGATATAAGTATCAGGGAGGAGCATTCTACCAATTTGAGTATTTATTGTGAACTTGAATGAATCATTAGAACTATTTAATGAATTAGATTCTGCTAAATTGTAGTTAGTGTAGGGCTGGTCAATATAGACGAGCCATGGAACGGGGAAACGACAATCGTACTGCGGGTCGAGCATTGGATTTTGGGAAGTATCGTAAGCGACAATGTTTTCGCCCTGGGTTGTGATAACGTCAGCATAAGGGAAATTGTAATATCTGAGGTATGACCAGGCCGGGTTCTGAACCGGGTAACGGAGGCTTGATCCGCCGATCTGTTTTAGGATAAAAATATAAAGCTGGATAGGTTCGTCGCTAGAACGATTATCTCTTTCGCTATAAGCAACAGCCCAATTGTACTTTTGTTCGAGAGCTATTTTTTGAATGGCCGGGTAAAGTACGCCTTGCCTGATAGCATGATTAAGGAACATATTCGAACCGAAATTTTTTATGCAATAATCATTAACTTCCGGGCTAGATTCGTCAATAACAGGACAGCAGATGCGGCCGATATCGCCGGTGAGCGGTGTTGCGACGGGAGAATTATCGAGAAGAATTTTATAGGTACTAGTTACAAAATTGCTCAGGATATAATTACTAGCGGCGGCGGTATTTGCGGTATTGACAGCAGATGGGCCAAAAGTAACTCCGTCCATAGGGTCGAAAGCACTGGCTAACGGGCTGAAAACGAAATAGTCGGTACCGAAGTTAGCAGCATAATCATTTCCGGTGTAATTAAATTGATAATAAACGCATTCGGTATAATTTATTGGCCTGCCATAATATGGATTGTCTTCGAATTCCAGATCGGTGATGAAAACGCGATCTGAGATAGCAGCGACGCTACTTTTGACAAACATATTTGGACGAGGGATGAAATGGACAGTACCACGGAAGCCATCGCCCTTTTCTTCATTGAAGAAAGAACGCTGCAGGTATTCGTTGATAGTATCAATAGAAGCAGTAGCGTTATAGTCAGTATAAATCCTTTGTGCGAGATCTTTATGAGCTCGGTCGATAATGAGTTCGACATTAACATCGGAGTTGTGAGCTTCGATAGAGTTCATGGTGTTGTCGACGTTGATGCGGCTGTTGTGCAGGCCGACGGGGAACATGCTGGCGACGAAGACCATGCCCATCATAAGAACGACGACAGCCATCATAACTTCGAGCAGCGAAAAACCAGATTGTTTATTTTTATTTATCATAACGGTTATTCTTCAGTTTCTATAAGTTCACCGGTATATTTATTTATGAGCAGCATTTCACAGCCGTCTCTCTTGCCTTTGCCAACTACGGCCCACTCGTTGCTACCGTCCTGGGTAGCGCCGATAGTGTAAGAGGACTCGACGAAGAAATTAGCATAACGGTTAGTGCCGTTTGGAGCGGCATCGGCGAGGTCTTCATCGAGGTAAATGAGCATAGAAGTTACGCTTAATTCGCCGGCTTTGTCGATATCGGCGACTTGACACCATGGTAGAGCGTCGTTGAAATTTGTGGCATCATCATTAACGGTAATTGGTACGTTACCTGCCCAACCAAGAATATAATTATCGTATGAGAGCAGAGCTCTTTTTTCTCTGAGGTATTCATCTTTTACTGTTTCTGCACACATAGAAGGTGAAGTGAATAAGGTTGAGCCGAAGATAGCGTCTGAGGTGAATTGCGGCTCAGTTGTATCGCCGTAGAGGTCGTCGGTACAGCGGCATAATTCATCAGAAGCGTTGTAATAGTAGGATAAGGCACCGAATGCGTCGCGACGTGGTTCGAGTATAACAGGCTTTTTGACCATCTGGCCAGAAGGGGCGAAGATGATGGAAAAGGTTTGCAGGTCCTCGATGTTTCTCAGGCCTACCCCCCCCCTATCAGAAGGATAATTCTGAAGTGAGGTTTCGATATCGATTATGCCGGTATCTATCTTGAGGAAGTCAGGCGAGATGGCAGATACGCCGTCGGGCAGCGGTTTTGGTTTAGCGTTTTTTATAGCTACGTAACGGTTATTCTGGTATTTTTTGGTTTTAACAGGAGTAGGCGGGACGGTGGCAAGAACTTGCTCGAGGAAATCGTAGCTGTTACGGTTTTCGATGAGTACGAGGTAAGTTTTGCCGTCGGCGGCTTTCTGGAAGCGAATGCCGGTGTTAACGCCGTTGCGAATAGCGTAGCTTTGAGCCTGGGCTAGAGCGGTTTTAATGAGATTTTTGGTACTAGACATTTTGCTGTTTCTGATCATGCCGGGTACGCTTGGGAGAGCGACGGCCATAAGCAGCGCGGCAATAGCAACAACGGTAATCATCTCAATGAGAGTAAAAGCGTTTTTATTATGTCTGCTGTAAGTAAAAATCATTATATTTTGCTCCGGTAACGCAACATACCATTCGGGAGGTCATTCGGTGGCCAAAACCACTGAAAAACAATGGCCGCTGAAAACAATTAAGTTATTATAATCTAACAACTTAATTATTTCCAGCATCTTTCTCTTTTCTCTGCAAGATTATACTGTGAGAAAAGGTAATCGCCCAGTGGAAATTAGCTGAATTAACAGAAAAAAATATATATAAATAGTTAAAAGTAGAAAGGTAATAACTCAAACTGACTGATGGTCAGTTTGATAGGAGTTAGTATTTAGAATTTAGCAATTAGTTGAATAGAATGCCTTCAAAAACTAACTAATAATTAACAATTATTAAGCCCTTTGTTGATAGTGAATTACAACATACAACATGAAGTTTTCGGTCAGTTTGAGTTATAAAAAAAAGAAGAAAGGAATGCTTTCTTCTTTGGTGGTTTTGTTTTGCACCGTTTGGTGGAAGTAATGGGCAGCGGTTCATTAGCTGTAAAGTATTACTTCTTAGTGGCTTATGTTGTTTTTGGGCTTATTATGACGAGATCAGAGCTCTGATGAGATGATATCATCGGCAGTATTGAAGATACGATCCTTGCCAGCACTGCGGATGACGGGGAAATTGCCGTTGCCACGGTTGGTGTAGGTTAAAGGGATATCGTTGCCTTCGTCTTCGGCATGCCAGCCGTCTACAATAGCAACAATAGTCTTTTCAATAGACTCAATTGTGCCTGAGCCGTCCCAGTCACAATTTTCCAAAGGAATAACACAATCTTGTGGTAACCCCTCAAGCATAGGTCTACATTTTAGATTTTGTGATAGTTCATTGTACATAGTAGCTATATTAGGACCTTTATAACCACAATTAAAATTTATAATACTGTTATCATTTAAAGTAATATTACTAACATACGTTGACTGTGGATATCCACCAGTTTCAATCTGGTATTGCTCAAGTACAGCGACAAGGGTACGTATAACGGTCTCGGTTTTAGAGACTTTTGTTTTTTCTATGACACTCTGTGCGATAGTGACGGCACCAAAACCAACAATGGCGATGATAGCGATCACGACGAGTACTTCTATTAGAGTAAAACCTTTACGGTTCATGAAAATCCTTCCTGATAGAAAACGGTTCAAACAAAAAAGCCTGCCGTTAGTAAATAAAAATTAGTTGGTTACTTTACCTTGAGCCATGTCGAAATTACAGATATCGTCTTTTGTGCCGTATATCTGGTCGAAACCAGCACTTATGATAATGAAAGTATCTTTATTATATGGGCGTCCAGCAGGATTGCCAAAATTACCGGTGCCAGTACGATAATCCCAGGTATAGTAATTGAAGTTATTCAATGTTTGATTAGTCAGGTCATTTACAGCAAAGCTTCCAAAATTGGAAAGATAGTTTGTAATATTAGCATTATCAGCATAATTGAAGAAATTGAATTGCAGAACCGCCCTTTTATTAGCTTTGAAATAAAGCAAAGGTAGAGAATCTTCAGCCTTTAAGTTATCTGTAATGACGTAGTTACGGTTAGACCAGGTTGTGTCGCCGGCAACAACGCCCGTGAGCGACTTTCTGGCAGCAATATCAGGAAGAGTAGAAATAGCCAGATTGTCGGTAGCGATATAACCTTTTCTAGTTTGAGCGTTTAGTACATTGCCGGCGCTGTCACAATAACTATGATTTTCTTCGTAGCCGAGCATATCGTAACCCATCATAGCTTCGGCAAGCTTATGTGCACCAGTGTTAATAGAGGCAACAGTAGCTACACCATTCATCTCGCTATCATTCATATCGTATTTACCGGTATTGGCAAAACCAGCAGGTGAACTGGCAGAAGAAGGGTATGTACCAAAGTCATCTCTGAACATGAGAAGCCCCTGCTCTATAGAATTTATAAGAGCCCGGCATGCGGTTTCTTTAGCTTTTTTTCTGGCTGCACTTAGTGAAGGAACGGCGATACCGACCAGAAGTGCAATGATGGCCATAACGGTAAGCAGTTCAACAAGTGTAAATGCTTTTCTTTTTTGCATTTTATAATCTCCAAAGTTGGGCGTTTTATGCCCGGATAAAAAAATCTACTTTTTAGGGCGTGCCAAATGCTTCGCCAGAATCAGTATCAATATGATGTTATTAGCCGAGGTCTTCGATCATTTTAACCATAGGCATAAACAGAGCGATAACGATAAAACCGCAGACAACACCGAGGAAAATAACCAGTATCGGTTCCATAAGGGATACCAGCGAGCCAACGAGTACGTCCACTTCATCATCATAATTATCGGCAATTTTGGTCAACATCTTATCAAGTTCACCAGTTTCTTCACCAACGTCGATCATATTTGTAACGAGTGAGTCACAGACCTTTGCTTTACGCAGGGGTTCGGCCATGGATTCACCTTTTCTGATACTTTCTAACACCTTTAATAGAGCTGACTTATACACTTCGTTACCGGATGTATCACTGGTAATTCGTAGCGCGTCGAGGATCGGCACACCAGCGGAAACGAGAGTACCCAGCGTTCGAGCAAACCTGGAAATTGAGGTTTTACCGAGAATCTGGCCGATAACGGGGATTTTTAAGTTCACGGTGTCGTGGCCGTAGCGTCCTTTCTTACTCATTCGCAAGAGCTTAATAAAGACAATAAGCACGACGGGCGAGAACATGATAATGGCCCAGCCGTAATCGTGCATAATCCAGTTAGAGATATCAAGCAGAGTTTTGGTAACGCCGGGCAGGTCAGAGCCCATATCGGCAAAGATAGTCTGGAACTTCGGAACAACGAAGGTCATAATACCCATAACGATCGAAAACGCGATCGTCAAAACGGCGATCGGGTAGATCATGGCACCGACAACCTTACGCTTTAAGGCAGCAGATTTTTCCATGAAGTCTGCAAGACGGTTAAGGATAAGGTCGAGTACACCACCAGCCTCACCAGCAGCAACCATGTTAGAATACAGGTTGTTAAAGCACTTAGGGTACTTAGACATAGCTTCAGAAAGGGTAGTACCAGCTTCGACGTCGTCGGCAACAGCACAACAAACCTTTTTAAGTGTACCAGGTTTCTGCTGTTCTTCGAGGATACGTAGACTTCTAAGAATTGGTAGGCCCGCATCCTGAAGTGTACTGAGCTGTCTGGTGAACTGGGTAAGAATCTTAAGCTTAACTTTACCGCCGGTACCGCGAGGCTTTTTCGGAGTAGCGCTAAGTGCACCAGCTTCTTTTTTTGTTCTTCTGGCGCCCTTTTCTTTGACCTTAGTGGGGTATAACCCCATATTTCTAATCTTACTAAGAGCTTCGTCAGAACTCAGAGCATCAATGGTGTCTTTAACTTCCTGGCCCATTGAGTCCATTGCTTCATAATGGAAAGTAGGCATAGCATAAGCTCCTGAAAAAAATTTAACCGGTTATAAACCGATGCTAACAATAATATTTATACTAGCCGGGATTCTGCATAGAGAGAGCAGAAAACCGGTCCTTTAACTGGATTTTACCTGATGGACGTTAAATCGCCCACATAAAATCTTTGTTTTGTCCACAGATTGTTTAATATAATTTTTTTACCATGAAGCCCGCAAAGCGGGTAACATGTCCGCCTGTGGCGGTTGAAGAGCATGAAAGGTTGGGAGTCATACTCATTTTACTTTGTACTTTTATTTACTTATTTAATTATAAGGCCCGAATGTGATTCGGGGGTTGTGGTACTTATAGCTTTTATAACCAATTAGTTATGGTGGTTAGCTATGTTATGTTAGGAATCACAAGCGAGGACGCTTGTGCTACTTAGTTTTTTTAACCACAGAGGTCACAGAGGACACAGAGAGAGGAAGGAGTTAGGAGTTAGTAACTAATAACTGCTGGTGGCTCTCGTTGTTGTGGTTGTTTTTATTGAATCTAAGTCTTTATTTTGTATTACTTTATTACATGGTTCTTGTTATGGTTTGCTATGTAACATTAGGAATCACAAGCGAGGACGCTTGTGCTACTTAGTTTTTTTAACCACAGAGGACACAGAGGTCACAGAGAGAGGAAGAAGTTAGGAGTTAGTAACTAATAACTGCTGGTGGCTCTCGTTGTTGTGGTTGTTTTTATTTACTTTTTAATTTTAAGGCCCGAATGTGATTCGGGGTTGTGATACTTATAGCTTTTTAACCAATTTGTTATGGTGGTTTGCTATGTAATATTAGGAATCACAAGCGAGGACGCTTGTGCTACTTAGTTTTTTTAACCACAGAGGACACAGAGGTCACAGAGAGAGGAAGGAGTTAGGAGTTAGTAACTAATAACTGCTGGTGGCTCTCGTTGTTGTGGTTGTTTTTATTGAATCTAAGTCTTTATTTTGTATTACTTTATTACATGGTTCTTGTTATGGTTTGCTATGTAATATTAGGAATCACAAGCGAGGACGCTTGTGCTACTTATTAGGACAAGTCTTCTAGGACTGTTTCCTTGACGATTTCTTCTATGGTTGTTTGGCCGTCGTAGATGGCTGAGATACCGGCATCGCGCATAGTGGTCATACCATTTTTGATGGCAAGTTCTCTCAGTTCGCCAGAAGAGGCGTTTTCCATGATAGCTTCGCGCATTTCTTCGTTAAGTGTCATGATCTCGTAGATACCCATACGACCTTTATAGCCGGTGTTATTACAATAGTCACAGCCTTTACCATAGTAGAAATGTCTGCCTGAAGTTTCTTCCAGTGTAAGTTCGAGTTCCATAAGCATTTCTTCCGAAGGCTGGTATGGAGTCCGGCAGTTTTTACAAATGGTACGTACCAGACGCTGGCCAACAATACCTTCGATAGTCGCGGTAATAAGGAAGTTATCCACACCCAGGTCGACGAGACGAGCAATAGAACTCGGCGAGTCATTGGTATGAAGTGTGGTGAACACCAAGTGTCCAGTCAGAGCGGCCTGAACCGCGATCTGAGCAGTTTCAAGGTCACGAGTTTCACCGACGAGAACAACGTCCGGGTCCTGACGAAGAATACTTCTCAGACAGGCAGCGAATGTAAGACCGATATCGGCCCTGATCTGACACTGGATAATGCCGTCGATGTCATATTCGACCGGATCTTCGGTAGTAATGAGCTTGCGGTCGATAGTATTAAGTTCTTTCAGAGCCGAATAAAGGGTAGTTGTCTTACCAGAACCAGTAGGTCCGGTAACAATAACAATACCATTAGGTTTCTTAATAAGCTGTCTTAAAGTATTTTTTTCATGCTCTCTGAGCCCAAGCTTATCGAGGTCGAGGTCCACCTGAGTTCTATCAAGAATACGCAGTACGACAGATTCGCCGAACATAGTAGGCAGCACAGAAACACGCAAGTCAACAGGTCTGCCCTGCACGACGAGCGCGATACGTCCATCCTGAGGAAGTCTTCTTTCCGCGATATCGAGGTCAGACATAATTTTGATACGCGATGCGATAGCAACCGAGATAGATCGAGGCGGCGGCACCATTTCGTATAGAACGCCGTCGATACGATATCTCATTTTGAAATCATCTTCGAAAGGTTCAAAGTGAATATCGGAAGCCTTATCGCGAATAGCCTGTAGTAGAACAAGGTTGAGCAGCCGTTTAACCGGGCTGGAGTCCGCAGCCTGGCGTAGTTCGCTGAGGTCGATACTGGCACCACGATCTTCAAGGTTACCAAAACCACCATCGTCAGCAAGTTCACTGATGATCTCATTGATACTTTCGACCTTATCGCCATAATAGCGGTTAAGGGCCGCGTCAAGCGATTCGCTGTCAGTGATAAGAGCTCTGATATTAAAATCGAGCAAAGTCTGCAAATCGTCGGTAGCAGAGAAGTTATCAGAAGAATCGATAACAATATCAAGCCTATTAGAAGCTGGATCGAACTCAACCGGGAGCGCCCTGTAAGTCATAGCCATCTGAGCAGTAAGAATATTGACAACCTCTTCAGGAATATCAAGATTCTGAATATCTACATACTGCATACCCAGCTGGAAAGCGAGCGCGAGTTTAAGATCTTTCTCAGTTACATAACCCAGGTCAAGCAGAATCTGCCCGATAGGATTTTTCCTACCGGCATTTTTCTGGACGTTCAAAGCTTCATGGACACGCTCTCTGGTAAGAATGCCCATTTTAATCAATGCACGGCCGAGCGGACGACCTTTTAATTTTTCCACAGGCGGAATTTGTAACATTTCCTCACCTTGTCTGGTAATATACTAAAATTATAATTATATTAACTATCAGAGCGTAACTCTGAAAGAACAACTAATCCCGATTCAGCTCGGGATAGAAAACAGGAATTAGTAATTATTAGAGGTCACCTTAATAAAAAACTAAAACCTAAAGCCAAAACAAAAGTACGGCTGATATTATTTTTTCTCTTCGGTTGCGTTTGCTTCTTCGAGACTGAGCCCCATCTTGAACTTTGAAAGTCTTTCCAAAGCCTGTTCAGGGAAACGACATCTATCAAGCATTTCGCGTTCGTCGATCATCTTCTTAAAGAACAGTTCCCATAGATGATCGTCCATAAGCTGCATACCGTATTTCTTACCGGTCTGGATCGCTGAGTTGATACGGTAAGTTTTATTTTCACGAATCAAGTTTGAGATCGCAGGAGTAACAACCATAAATTCGTAACCAGCGACACGGCCCTTCCCGCCCCGCCTACGACATAGAGTCTGGCTAAGTACAGCAATAAGGTTAGTAGAGAGCTGGACACGAATCTGTTCCTGCTGGTTAACCGGGAACGCATCGATAAGACGTGTAATAGTACCCTGACAACCGGTAGTATGTAGAGTACTGAAAACCAAGTGACCAGTTTCAGCAGCAGCAACGGCCGCTTCGATAGTCTCAAGGTCACGCAACTCACCAACAAGAATAACGTCCGGGTCCTGACGCAGAGCACGACGCAGAGCTTCAGCAAAGGTCGGAACGTCATTACCAATTTCACGCTGGTTCACAACAGATTTTTTATGATAGTGATAATACTCGATCGGGTCTTCGACAGTGATGATATGGTGATCCATATGTTCATTAATATAGTTGATCATACTGGCAAGAGTGGTAGATTTACCAGAACCAGTTGGGCCAGTTACGAGGAACATACCCTGTGGCCGACGGCAGAGCTCAGCGATATTATCAGGCAGACCAATAGTCTGGAAGCTAAGCAGCTCGTTCGGGATCAAACGCAAAACAATCGAAAGTTCGCCGCGCTGTCTGAAAACAGATACACGGAAACGCCCCTTATCACCAAAAGCAAAACCATAGTCAGTAGAGCCCTGTTCCTGAAGTTCGTGCTGATTACGGTCAGGAGTAATAGACTTCATAATCGCCTGAGTATCGTCAGAGTCGAGTACCTTGGTATCAAGGGAGCGCAGACCACCATGTAAACGCAGCACGGGCGGTCTACCGGTAACGATATGGATATCCGATGCCCCCTGCTTAATACAGGTTTCAAGTACACGGTCAATATGAATCATCTGCTGCTCAGCCATTTGTCTATCTTCCTTTGTCTATCTATTATTACTCAAACTGCCCGCTGGTCAGTATAGAGGAGTTAGTATATTATAGTTCTTCGATATCTTCAGTTTCGTCAACGGTACCTTCCACCTGAGCATGACGAGCCACTTCCTCGACAGAGGTAATACCCTGAAGGATCTTTTCCTTACCATCTTCAACAAGCGGAATCATACCACTGGCCATAGCAACCTGCTTGATCTTATTAGAAGGGGCTCTCTGGAAGGCCATTTCACGGATCTGGCTGTTCAAAAGCATAAGTTCGAAGATACCCTTACGCCCGCGATATCCACCGCCATGGCAGCGTTTACAGCCAGCACCAGTATAGAAGGTCTTAGTACGAGCGTCTTCTTCGGTAAAGCCAAGAAGCTTAAGGTCCTTGATATTTGGTTTCGGATCGACAGTTTTACAATCAGGACAAATAACACGGACAAGACGCTGAGCCATAATAGCCTGGATAGCACTGGCAACCAAAAACGGCTTAACCCCCATATCGATAAGACGGGTAATAGCCGACGGAGCATCATTGGTATGGAGAGTACTGAAAACAAGGTGACCGGTAAGTGAAGCCTGGATAGCGATATCCGCCACTTCCTTATCACGAATTTCACCGACGAGAATGATATTAGGTGCCTGACGAAGCATAGACCTAAGAATAACATTAAAGTCGAACCCGATATCATGCCTAACCTGGCACTGATTCATACCGGCGAAGTTATATTCGACCGGGTCCTCTGCGGTAATGATCTTTTTATCCGGGCGGTTAAGCACCTGAAGAGCAGAGTATAGAGTGGTAGTCTTACCAGAACCAGTAGGACCAGTTACCAGGAAGATACCATTTGGTCTGCGAATAATCTTTTCGAAACGATCGTAATCTCGTTTACTGAAACCAAGAGCCTGGATACCAACGAGAACGGCATCAGGTCGCAGAATACGAAGAACGATACTTTCACCATGATAGCCAGGGAGCGCACTAACACGGAAGTCGATATCCTTGCCGTTAACGCTTTTCTTGATACGTCCGTCCTGCGGAATACGTCTTTCGGCAATATCCATACCAGACATAATCTTGAAACGAGCCATAACGACGTTCTGCAGCTGCTTAGGGATATTATCGCGTTCGGCACATACGCCGTCGATACGATATCGAACCCTGATACGGTCTTCCATAGGCTCGATATGAATATCTGAAGCTCTCAGCTTAACCGCTTCGTCAATAACTTTACTGATAAGCTTAACGATCGGAGCAGAATCTTCGTCGAGTTTGCCAACGTCGAGCGATTCCAAGTCGATAGAAGCATCCATCGAAGCGTCAATCGAAGCGTCAATCGACTTTTGAATCTCATCTACGGTCGCGTCAATCGAACCACTGATCTTATCGAGGAAAGTATCGATATAACGTTTGATCTTCGACTTTGAGCTGAGACAACAGGCTAGCTCAGTATTGAGCCTGAACCTGAGCATGTCCAGAGTGTCAAGATCAAGCGGATCATGAATAAGGATCTTCAGACGGTTGCCGTCCTGGCCTAAAGGCAGCACGATATTCTGGCGAATAATAGATTCAGGAATTAGCTCAATAGCACTTTTCTCCACGGAATGATGATCGAGATCAATGTATTCCATGTCAAACTGCTGAGCTAGCGCCTTGGTGACCTGCTCTTCATCAGCAAGTCCCATTTCAACTATTATATCACTCAGTCTCCGATGAGTCTGGCTTGATATTTCTTCTGCTTTTTTGAGCTGAACCTTGTCGATCAGTCCCCAATCAACAAGAATTTCACCCATTTTTTTCTTACTTCGCGACATATTAAGGATTTTACCTCTAAGGGTGGGCCAACCAAAAGCAAGTTGGCGATAGTGTGGGCTTTTCCATTATCACATTCTCTTTGAATCTAGTCAATTATAACAATAGATAAGCTTATGTCAATAATTGAAATAGGGTTGATTGGCTATCAAATATATTTTTAGGGCAGGATAGCCGATCTTTAGTCTGGATTTTACGTCAGAGCGAGCAAAAACTTACAAAATTGTAAGTTTCTTCGTTCTTATGTGGCGAATAAGGTTGGATATTTATGACAATGTAGATGTATGGGGCCGTTGTCTAAAAAGAGAAAGTTAATGTTTTGTGTGACTTTCATTTTATGATTCGTTTTATATATCGCAATGTGATATTAAGAATCACAAGCGAGGACGCTTGTGCTACTCAAATCACAAGTACCGATGTTTGGGGGCTGTGCCCAAATATAGAGAGTCAATGTTATGTGTAACTTCATTTTATAATTCTTATTGTATTTTGCTATGTGATATTAAGAATCGCAAGCAAGGATGCTTACGCTACTTATTAATCGGATAATGGGCGGTGGATTATAAAAATAATATGTTGATTTGGAGGTGTTTTTTGTTAAAATCGGCAGCCTGGTTATTGGGCCTACCTTTTTTAGGATTTGTTTTTGGAATATGAGTAGAAAATAGTTGTTTTTGTGACGATATAGAAGTTAGAATGGTAATATATTAGGAATTAGGATTTAGGAATTAGGAATTAGGAATTAGTCCCGATGTATATCGGGATAGGAATTAGAAATTAGCTAGAGCCAGGAGTAGGATAGATGCCTATATATAAATATAAGTCAGTGAAGGAAGGCTGCGAGAAATGTCAGGATGGATTCGAGGTGATGCAGTCGATGTCGGCTGAGCCTTTGAGTAAATGTCCGGATTGCGGTAAGAAGGTGCAGAAAGTGCCGGCGTTGTGCAATGGCTACTCGCCCTACCTGTCTAATAGTAACCTGAGAGATAAAGGTTTTACTAAGATGGTTAAACGTGGCGATGGTAGTTATGAGAAGGTGACTTGATAGTTGATCCACAGATTCGTTAAGAGGTGTTTGCTACCGCAAACGCTGATTGATTAATTATCACAGATTTAAGAAGAAATTCGGGCAAAGACTCCTTATCTGCCAACTGATAAGTTCCTGTGAATTATCAGTCTACCAATGTTTTAATATAGTTTTTCGAACCACGGATGGACACGGATTAACACGGATAAAGAGCAGTTAATATACTAATCTTTTATATTCTAATCGAGGCTTTTTGAAGTTTAAGATCAAGCCTAGTTTCAGTTTGGTTATTTTCAAGTAATTTAGCATCTGACCAAGTTCATGGCTGCCAATAGAGTTAATAACTTTTGTATCTACAATTATTGAGTCATATACAATTAGGTCTGGAATATATTCCACGTTCGAAAAGTATTCTTTATTATTTTCACCGATATAGTCAGATTGTTAAAATAGTTATTCTGAGAGCCATTGGGTGGCTAGTTGGGTTAGGTCGGTTAGGTTTACTGTGCCGTTGCGGTCTATGTCGGCTGGTAGATAGTCTCTGATAAGAGGTAGTGTACCTGTGGCCATGGTCCATGTTTGGTCGAAGTTGAAGCCGAGGTAGCTGTTTTGGTTGTACATTTCTATTTTGTCGAGTGGTTGGGCGATATTGTTATGATGTAAACTAGCTGGATAATAGCATGAGCTGACATTGCCGGGAGCTTTGTTGATAGAGCCGAAGTTTACAGGAAGCGGCTGGCCGGCAGCGGTCATATAATTCCCGTCACAATATGATCTGGTTATAGTTCCGCCGTTGTTCCAGAAGAACCCGAAGGCGTCTGTCTCTGGTAGAGAGATAATGTTAACGAGGCTATAACAGTCGGCGATAAAACCGGTATTATAGACACAGAAGCCAGCGATAGTCTGCTCGAACCGGTCGGTAGCGATAAGCCCCCTGCAATTGGTGTATTCAATAGTACCCTGGGCACCAGAGGAGTCACAAATAGCACCACAGTTTGCCAGGCCGTTGATGTTTATATTTATATCGGCAAAGGAACGGGAGATAGTGCTGAGATTAGAGGCGCATATGCCGCCGACCGAGCTTGAGATATTGCCGGTATAGGTAATAGATACAAAAGCAGAAGATCGTTCGATGGAGCCGTCGAAATCGTTGTAGGCGACGATACCGGCAGAATCGCAAATGGAAGAGATCGAGCCGGAGCAGCGGCAGTTTTGTATAAGCCCCCTATTTTCGCCGGCGAGTATGGCAGTGCAGGTTGCGGAAGTGCCGGAGTCGATAGAGCAATTAGTGAGCGTAAGGTCGGTCACAGCGGCATTGGTGCCGAGAGAAGCGAAGAGAGCGATCTTTCCGGCGGAAGAGGCGGAGATGTTGAGCTCGGAGATTTTGTGGTTGTTGCCGTCGAAAGAGCCGTCGAATATCTGGCCCGGTTCGGAGGCGATAAGAGCAGAGTCGAAAGTGAGAGCGGCAAGTGAAATGTCACGGTTAAGTAAAAAGTGTTTATCGAGATCTTCGGGGCAATAAGCGATATCAGTAAGATCGTCGGGTGAATCGATAATGTACGGGTCGATCTGTGTGCCGGAACCAGAGGAATATGGGTGGCCGGAAGAGATGAGCAGGTCAACAGCTTCGCCAGCGGATAGAGTCTGGTCGGCAGATGGATTATGGCTGATGACGGTGTTTTCTGGGACGGTATGGCTAACGATATAATCGATCTGGCCAACGACGAGCGAGGAACTTGCAAGCGTGTCGACGGCAGCGGTATAAGATAAGCCAACTAATGAAGGGACGGTAACAGAAGAGGCTTGCCAGAAGAGAATAGGAAAGTCGTCTGGCTGGGCGATCCAGATAGCAGGCGAGCCGTCGGCGGAAGAGAAATCCAGACCGGGTAAATATTCGGGGAGAAACATTTGTGTATTAGTGAGCGGCGTGGCAAAGGAAGAAGTGCCGCCAAAGGAGCTGTCATAATAGCAGTCGCTGGCAGGTGCACCATTGATGCCAATAATGGGGTGAGCGTCCATATTGCCGCCAACCGGTCCGGAGTGGTAACATCTGGAGATACTACCTGCATAGGATAAGCCGCATATACCGCCAGCACAGGTATTATCATAAACTGAGCTCTGAGAATAGCAGTCGAAAATAGAACCGGTGTTTTCGCCGGCGATGGCACCAGTACAGTTATTACCGCAGCAATTGAGAAAAGCGGCAGAGTATGATATTGTGCCGGAGTTGGAGCCAGAGATACCGCCGATATAACTAGCAGAGTCTATAATGAAGTAATTGTTTGCGACGCATTTGGTGACAGTACCGTTGTTTACGGCAGTGATTAGGCCGTTGTAGCTACCGCCGTAAGAGGAATTTATATCGGCCGTGACGGTGCAGTTGGAGATTGTACCGTCATTTACGGCGGCGATAACTGAAATATAGTCGGCTTGAGCGTAAATATTGTAATTGAAGCTTTGGACGTTTAGGCCAGAGACAGAAGCGGAAGCAGATAGATAAGCGAATAGCCCGGAGTAGGCCTGGCCATGCGAGTAGATATCGATCTGGAAGTTTGAGATGGTATGGCCGGAGCCTTTGAATATGCCGTTGTAATATGGGCCCTGATAGCCGGGAGTGGCATAGTTGGCTGGTTCCTGATGATTGATAATGGCACGATCATAGCAGGAGAAGCCGTCGAGGTCGATGTCGCAATCGAGGCGGGTGACAACCCCTTCGGCCCAATAATCGACCGAGGAGTTATTATCGCAGAATATATTGAAGTCATCGACGCTATTTATAATATAGGGCGAAGTGGAAGTGCCGTCGCCGGCGAGGCCGGCAGGAGTAGAACTATAAACAGCAGACGCGAAAAATAATACCACCAATACCATAAACTTCATAATAAGCACCCAGAGTACAAAGCCAGAAAAATAGAAACGGCGAAAAGCCCCATGAGGTCGAATTTACAAAAGGGAGCGGGATAAGTCAACTGGAAAAGAAGGCGGTTGTAATAGTAGTGACAGGCAGGATAAAAGAGATGCGAATAATATGGAATAATAATTTATGAGGTGTTGGACGGTGAATGGAAAGTTAAATGGGGATGGTACAGGTGGTTGGGAATGTTAATAGTGTGAGTTGGCGAGGTGAAGATGTAAACGAACACTAACATTTGTTATGAAAGAAAAAATGCAGTATTTGTGGTGAAATATGTTTGGGTGGCTGGCTGGTTATGCTATTTGCTGCCGAGCCTGGTTACCATTTCGGGGCTGATAAGATAGTCGAACTCTTCGGAAGTTAGCAGAGCCATTTCGAGGACGATATCGCGAACGGGACAGTTACGCTGGGCTGCGGCGGCGGCGACTTCCTGGGCTTTGTGGTAGCCGATCTTTTCGACGAGAGCGGTAACGAGAGCGGCGGAAGATTCGAGGTGCAGGCGGCATTGGTCGGCGTTGACGGTGATGCCCATGACGCAGAACTCGCGGAAGATGCGGGCTGAGCGGGTAAGCAGATCGAGGCTGTCGAGAATGGAGTCGGCGATAAGAGGCATGAAGGCGTTGAGCTCGAGGTTGCCAAGTGAGGCGGCCTGAGCGATGGCCTGATCGTGCGCGAAAATTCTTATAGCTGCCTGGCTAACGGCTTCCGGGATAACGGGATTGACCTTGCCGGGCATGATGGATGAGCCGCCCTGCCTTGGCGGTAGGTTTATCTCGCCGATGCCGGCGGATGGGCCGCTGGAGAGGAAGCGTAGATCACCGGCGACTTTTAGCATATTGGAGGCTGAGGCCTTTAGGATGCCTGAGACTTCAACGAAAACGTCGTTGTTTTGGGTGATATCGATCATATTTTCGCCGCGGGCGAGCCCCATGCCGGTGAGGGAACGCAGCTGCTCGATGGCCTGGAAGATATATTGGCGAGGAGCGGAAAGGCCGGTACCGATAGCGGTGCCGCCGAGATTAACGACGCGGAGGCGCTCTTCACATTTGTAGACGCGCCAGCGGTCGCGAGCGAAGGTTTCGGCATAGGCGCTCATTTCGCGGCCGACAGTAGTGAGTACGGCATCCTGCATTTGAGTGCGGCCGACCTTGACGATATCGGCGGTTTTCTGCTCGAGGAGCTGGAACTGTTCGACGAGCTGTGATAGCTCGGTTTCAAGCTCACGGAGCTTCCAGATGCAGGCGACCTTTAGTGCGGTTGGGTATGTATCGTTGGTAGACTGATGGAGGTTGACGTGGTCAAGCGGATCGATGATGTCGTAGCTGCCGGGAGCTTTGTCGAGGAGCTGGAGGGCACGATTTGCGATGACTTCGTTAACGTTCATATTGGTTGATGTGCCGGCACCGCCCTGCAATGCGTCGACGACAATGTGTTTGTCGAGCTTGTTGGCCATGAGCTCTTCGGCGGCTGAGATGATAGCGGGAGCGATATCAGGGGCAAGCGAGCCGAGACGGGCATTTACCTGGGCGGCGGCGAGTTTGACGGCACCGAAAGCAGCGATAAAAGCAGGAGCGATACGGCGGTTGCTAAGCGGGAAATTTTCGATGGCTCTGAGGGTATGGATACCCCATAGAGCAGTGGCGGGAACCTGAAGTTCGCCGAGCAGGTCTGATTCTGTTCTGTAGTTTGTCATAATGATTATTTACATTAGTTTTTATAAAAAATAGCCAGGAATGCAAGTTGGTAAGAAACAAGAAATACGAAATAAGCTCTGGTTTCTCGCTTTGCTCGAAGCTAATTTACTCAAACTGACCGATGGTCAGTTTGATAGGATTTAGTATTTAGAATTTAGCAATTAGTTGAATAGAATGACTTCAAAAACTAATTACTGATCACCAATCATTAAGCCCTTTGTTGATAGTGGATTACAATATACAAACTGAAGGATTTGGTCAGTTTGAGTTATTTACTTATTTACTTTTAAGAATCGCAAGCAGGGATGCTTACGCTACTCAAATCACAAGTCCTGATGTATGGGTCTGTTGTTTAAAAGAGAAAGTCAACACTTTGTGTGACTTTCATTCTATATTTTTTTACATTTTGCAATGTAACACTAAAAATCACAAGCAAGGATGCTTGTACTACCTATTTGGGTGGTGCTTGCGATAGTTTATTATAGGGTTGTTTATTCTACTTTTGCAAATACCATTCTTCCGGCTGAAGTTTGCAGGGCCGAGGTTACGGTAACTTGCTGTTCTGAGCCGATCTTGTTACTACCGCCTTCGACGACTACCATTGTGCCATCCTCGAGATAACCGACGGCCTGGCCGGACTGGTCACCAGGTTTGACCAGGTATACTGATATGATCTCGCCGGGGATAACGACGACCTTTAGCGATTTGGCGATATCGTTTATATTGAGAACCTCAACACCGCGGACCTTGGCGACCTTGTTCAGGTTGTAATCGTTGGTGACGAGCTTACCTTCGAGCCTATGGGCGGCTGTAACCAGCTGGAGGTCGGTCGATTCTGCGCGTTCTTTGGCGGTCATATCGATATCAGTAATATCAAGGTCGATATTAGCATCATTCTGCATTTTATTGAGTATATCGAGTCCGCGTCTGCCGCGATTTCGTTTTATTTTGTCGGCGGAATCGGCGATAAGCTGAAGTTCGCTGATAACGAAACGAGGGACGACGAAAGCTGAATCGAAAATTCTGGTGGCAGCGATATCGACGATACGACCGTCGATAATAACGGAAGTGTCGAGAACGAGCGGGCGTACACCTTTTTTCTGTTTGCTGAACTCTACATATGGGATGATAAAGCGGAAGGAGTCCTTGGTCTTTAGCACCATAATGACAGACCAATAGCAACAGAGCAGGTTAACGATACCGAGCAGGCCAGGTCTGATGCGGCCAGCGACGGTTCCACTGTTCTTTTCTATGCCGTAGGTGTCGAATAGCATATTGATAACGGAGTTTGTGATAACACCGAGCAAGAGGCCGATAATGACACCGAGGAAAACCCCGGCGAAAATATGAATCTTTTTCTGTGGTACAAACAGATCAACTGAGAAGCCCAGGAGTAAAACCAGAGCAACGCCAAAAACAAGCGAATACTGAGCGAACTTTACATTTTCGAGGCCAGCGAAGTCGAACGCGCCGCCGTCAGTTGCCATGCCCGCGAGGACAACGGCAGATATCAGCAGTATAAAAATACCACGTACAATCCAGAAAACCATACTTTTTCTCCTTAAGAAAAAAGGATTATCGTTACTCAAACTAACCAATGGTCTGTTTGATAGGATTTAGGATTTAGCAATTAGTTGAATAGAATTACTTCAAAAACAGGTAATAGAGCTTGCCTTCTTCACAGGTGTATCCTGCGAGTTTACCGGCTCTGTCACCGACTCCCATATAAATATCACAGCGGCCAGGAGCACGAATAGCACCACCGGTGTCCTGATCGAGCATAAATCCGTTGAACGGCTGCTTGACATATTCCATGCCCTTCTGGCGTGGGAGTTTGGTGTCAACGAAGACAACTGAGCCGCGAGGATAAACAGATTTATCGGTAGCGACAGTTCGCATTTTTGTAACTTCGACGTTGAGGCTGCCGAGCGGTTCGGCGTCCTGCTCACGGAAGAAAACGAAACGCGGGTTGCGATTGACATAATCATCGAGCATAGTTGGGTGCTGACGGAAGAATTCAATCATTTTACTGAGATTTATCTCGGCAGCTGGAATCTTGCTGTCGTTGATGAGTTCTTTACTGATACTATTGTATTCGTGTCCGTTATTGCCGGCGTAGCCGAGGTTGATGAGAGAGCCGTCGGGTAGCCTGATCTTGGCCGAGCCCTGAACATGAGCGACATATGTGTCGAATTTGTCGGCGAGGTAGATGATCTCTGAGCCGGCGAGCATATGAGAGCGTTCGATCTCGGCACGGGCAGGATATTTGGTAACTGATCCGTCTGGTAGTTTCCGGCCGAGGATAGTGCCTTCTGGGCCTTTGACAAGGTCGGCGGGCAGACCGTAGAGCGGATATTTGTATACATTTGTTTTGGTTCTGCTGCCGGCGAAGGTCTGAGCGGTTGCGGTGCCCTGCTGGCGACTGCCAGAGAAGATCGGTGTATAGTAGCCGGTAAACAGTACGGTGCCTAGATCATCGCAGCCGACAGATATATAAACGTCAAAATCACGCATAACAGCGTCATTTATCTGTTGCGGTGACATGCCGGAGGTGATAAGCTCGCGGAACCTTTCGAGCGAGCGTACGGCTTTGCCGTGCGTGATCTGGCCGTATGGGAAATAATTTTCGCTTGATGGGCGTGCCATATATTCGAGTGAATGGCTAATGGACTGCTCCAGCTCGGTGAGGTTCATAAAGCCTGGCCTGAGATCAGGCAGCTCGGCGGGATCGGTGATCTTACGCAAAGCTAACTGTCCGGGCGGCAGAGGTTTATCGTACTGTTTGTCCTTTGGCTTCGTGCAGCCGGTCAGGCATAAAGCGAGAACCAGAAGTATCATCCATGATCTTTTCATTATCGAATAAGCTCCATTATTGTTGAATTCGTATCTACCACCAGGCCCAAACAGAGGGCACGATAATAAGTGGATATTATAAGGCGTAGCGGGGTATAATGCAAACTTTTGCCGGAGAGTGATTTGTGGGGTTAAAATGGGTAAGATCGGGAAGTGGACAGGTGCAGAGAAAAATAAGAATTTAACGCAAAGGCGAGAAGTCGCAGAGGGGTTGGTTGGCGGTTGGGGGGTTGTTTGAGATGTTGATGTTGAGAAGAGCTTTTGGCAGGGATTAGAGGATAAGAGGATGATAAACAGGATAGCGAATTAAGGTTATTGGATTGGGGGATGTTCATTTACTGTGTAAATGGTACTATCGAAGTTTTAGTTAGTAGTAGGGATAACCTTGTTGTGCCCTGCTTGATTGTGCTCGACTAATGATGATAGTATATTTGTTTAAGAGAAATCATTAACGTCTGTAAATAACTTCTATAAAGAAACTTACAAAAATGACTCCTGACACCTTTTATTTTACTTTTGTTGGCCTTCCAGGTTTTCTCATGGTTGATTGTAGTTCCAAGATTTCTGCGGTGCGATGTTGCCATGTTGGGTCGCCTATTGGACAGCCTCTATTGATGGCATTGCTGAGCTCTTGATCTTCTGCTTCACTAATGGGTTTATGTACGAATTCCTGCCAGTTTTGGGTTAGCTTCTCAGGGCTGGGACATATTACTAAAGGCTTGTCTGATTGCGCGATGCCACAATGGAAATTATAGCTGCTCCACCGCCAAAGCCCAGCGTTTGTGACGAGTTTTGCTCGCACTGGATTGGCCTCGATATAACGTAATACCCGCAGATAATGTCGGCCAGCCTGAAATGGGAAGCTTTTATAGCGGCCCTGATATATGTGCCCCATGCCGGAAGTACAGTGTGAGGTGTGATATCGCTGCGAATGGGTAAGTGTTACCCAATGCATAAACTCCGGCAAAACATTGTCAGACTCGGGCCAGAGTAACAGATGCCAATGGTTGCCCATAATACAATAGCCGCAAATTCGCATTCCGAACCGTTCCTGGCCCTCACCCAATATTCGCTCGAAAGCCATGAAATCGCCTGGCTTGCGAAATATACGCAATCTGCCATTTGCACGATTTAATACATGATAATAGTAACCACCTAATGTCTTGCGTTTTGCTCTGGTCATAATATATAATCTAGGTATGCTTAAGCAGGTATTTCAACCTAGAATGTTATTTTTTGTTCAGTCAGAAATGTTAGCTAACGTAAGCATATATGTTAAAGCGATTTGCAAAAACGACTCCTGACACCTTTTATTTACCCTGAATACTACGATAATTCCAGCCGGTACCGAAGGACAGACCGAACATCGATTTAATTATGTTAAATAGCGTCATGATGACTTATTATATCTTGAATAATGGTTGGATTAAATGACTTTATACTGGTTATATTTTATGAGCTGGAGGTAATTAGTCAGCCAAAACAGAGTAAATATAAATACTTATTATTGCTAGGCTTACAAAAACGACTCCTGACACCTTTTATTTAGTCCCAAAATTAGATAATAATTGCCGTTAATATTATTCTGTAAATAGCGTCAATAACCGTTATACTATCGTTGATGGTGTGTCATTGAGTTATGCCCTCGCCGGAAAACCTGACGACGGATAAGGATGCCTACGTGTACAGTTGGGAGTGGGGAGTAACTATAAGGTGAGACACTCCTTTGGTTCCCCTAACACGTATTGCCCATAATCGTATTGCAGGCATAAAGTTTTCTTAAATTTGATTATTATACATTTTACTGCTATGGATTATCTCGAAGAAATAAATTATAACCAGCCTGACTTTGGGCTGATATATGATGAGCTGCCGCTTTGGTCAGCCCCATTTGGCCAGCTGCTTCTGGAAAAAGTTCCTATAAAAAAGAATGCTTCAATAGTCGATATTGGAACCGGTACAGGTTTTATGGCTATCGAATTATCGCAGCGTTTTGGCTCTGCTTCAAAAGTCTATGCCGTTGATTTATGGCAGGAAGCAATTAGTCGATTGGCCTATAAAATCAATTTCTTAAATATCAAGAATGTTATTCCGGTTTGCAGTGATTTTGTTAATATTAATATTGTTAATGAATCAATTGATCTTGTTGTTTCTAATTTGGGTATAAATAACTTTGAAAACCCACTTGCTGCATTTCAAACTTGTTTTCGTATTTTAAAAAACGATGGAAAAATTGCTTTTACCACAAACCTTGCAGGCCATATGACTGAATTTTATGAGATTTTCCTAAAAACGCTTGCTGATGGAGGCTTTAATGATCAAGCAGAGCAACTTAAAAAGCACATTAACCATAGAGCTAACTTAGAATCTATTAGTCAACTATTTGCTGATACTGGCTTTGAGATAACAGACTATTTTACTGACAAAATGCTTATGCGTTTTGCTGATGGCTCTGCATTCCTTCGGCATTTCTTTATACGGCTAGGATTCCTATCTTCATGGAAACAGATTGTTCCTGAAGACTTATTATCTATCATTTTTACAAAACTAGAAAACAATCTCAATGAGCTTGCCAATAAACAAGGTGAGCTTAAATTAACAGTACCAATAGCATATTTCCAAGCACAAAAACATATTATGCCGGAAAAAACGGCCTGAATTATAGTGTCAAGCGAAAGGAAACTCTAAGGTTGGATGCGTGGATTAAGGATTTGATGGATGACTTAAAAACCGCTATGCGAAAAACAGAGTTTAGTGGTGTTGTTTCTTTGAATGGGCCGGATATTGATGAGTTCATCGAATGTCTTGGCTATCGTAATGTTGCGGAAAAGTTACATAACAATTCACAAACTCGTTTTGGGATAGCATCTGGGACGAAGCTTTTTACAGCTCTAGGGGTAGGCAGGCTCATTGATAAAGGTGCTCTTTCTTTTGATACCAAAGTTGCTGATATAGATAAAAGCTATTGCGGATTTGTGGATCCAGAGGCAACTATTAAAGAGCTACTAACACATACTTCTGGAATTTTTGACTATTTAGATGAAGATGTTATTGAAGATTACGATAATTTTTTTGTAAAAATTCCCTGGAACAAACTAGAATGCCCTACTGATTATTTCCCTTTATTTGAATTTGAGAATAAGAAATTCAATCATGGAGAAAGATTTTCATATTCAAATGGAGGCTATGTCTTTTTGGGGATCGTGATCGAGAAGATAACGAAAATGAAATTTGCAGATTATATGAAGCAGGAAGTTCTTGGGCCAGGTAAAATGGGTAGAAGTGGTTTTTTTGCTTTTAATGATTTGCCACACAATACAGCTCTTGGGTATAAAAAAGACACTACACAAACCAACATTTATAATCTGCCGATACGTGGAGGTGGTGATGGAGGTTTGTATACTACCTATGAAGATCTGGAGAGTTTTTGGGATAGCCTATTTAGTTTTGAGATTTTATCTCCTGAGCTGACAAAAGCGTTTTTGGAGACCTCATACCGTTTTAATGAAAAGAATGGGTATGGATGTGGTATCTACAAACGGTGTGATGATTCTATATTTAAAATTGTAGGCGTGGATGCCGGGGTTGGGTTTGAGTCGGTATACCTGCCGCAGAAACAGGTTACCATTAGCGTTATTAGTAATGTATCTGGGGGAGAACAGGCCGTCAGAGAAGTCATTAGGAATCATCTGTCCAGGATTTTCATTTAACTGTGTAAATGGTACTATTGTAGCGTTGGGAGACGCAATATTTTGCGTCTCTACGGGAGCGGAGGATTTGACGGTTTTATAGTACTTTTAACTGGGGTGGGAGATCGTCTCTTGATAGTTGGTCGTCACAAGCTTCTAATGAGGTATCGTTAAAAGCACCATCTTCGAGCATATCAGCTATCTTGATAAAATATCTAGCCGCCCTGTCACTACAATATCGCTGGGAGCTATCAGGATACAGAGCGGCATAATACCAGCAGTAGCGAATCGCAACCGCAACCGCAGAGTTTGTATGGTCGGCAGTTTCGAGCTCGAACCATTGGCTTTCGCCGTTAGAGGGGTCTACGACCAGCCGGCAAATGATATATGCAGCATTATTATTGCTTACAAAACACCGCTGTTTATTATAGATGCTAGAGCCACCGCATAAATCCTGGCCATTCAATGCCTGAATACTACGATAATTCCAGCCAGTGCCGAAGGGCAGACCGAACATCGATTTAATTATGTTAAATAGCTTCATGATGACTTATTATATCTTGAATAATGGTTGGGTTAAATAACTTTTATACCGGTTATATTTTTTGAGCTGGAGGTAATTAGCCAGCTCGAAATAGAGCGAACGTAAATGCTTATTATTACTAGATTTACAAAAACGACTCCTGACACCTTTTATTTAGACTGGTGAAAGAGGGAAGTTATTTTGACGCAAGGATGCGAGGATTTTGAGGATAAGATAGAAAAGACTGTTTCTCGCAGAGCACGCGGAGGCGCAGAGGGATGGTTTGAAAGTAAGGAAGAAGACTAAAGAACCGGCTGGAAAGCCGGAACTCCTGCGCAGAGGGATGGTTGGCGATTGGGGGTTGGTTTGAGATGTTGGTGTTGAGAAGAGCTTTTGGGTGGGGATTAGAGGATGAGAGGATGATTGAGATGGTAAGATTTGATATTATGGAATGGGCATTTCTCTTACAAGAGGTATATCTATTAATAATAATTATTACGTAGTATTTATCATAAAAGCGAAAATAAATATTTTACTTTTTTTAACAACAATCTTTAAACCATGAAATTAACATAGCTCTAGCAAGATAAGCAAGTAAAGTTCATATAAAGCGACATACAGCCTCATATCATGATAATAATTATTATACACATATTTAAACTTGTTTTATGCAACAATGTCCCCTCCAGCATTAATTGCAAAATAATGTTGAAACCAAAAGTAATATTCTATAGAATAATTGAATATTTGGGAGCTATACTTAGACTTTTGTTTTATAAAATTCTAGTGTAGAAAATAACTTTAATTTTATGGGTGTGGTATCTTTTTCTATAGCTTATATCGTTCTTATATATAATTGGCTAAAACTAATTTTAAATTAAACATAGATATAAATTACCTGCCCATGCAGAAATGGAGAATGTACATGAAAAATAAAGTTTTATGTATGCTGTTAACAATTGCTGTATCTTGTGCCGGCACAGCAAAAGCAACGTCAGTGATCATGGAAGGTGATTATATCAGAACAGCAGTAAGTGATAACGGTACATTAGGATATGGCAATAACACACGTCCTGGTATTGTCCATGATGTAACAGGTACTGGCAACTTTCCTACTGATGATTATTTAACACCTGGAGTACCGTGGGAAATATTCTCGGTTAAGACTGATCAAACAGGTATCAAATGCAATAACAACTCTGGTAATACATGTCAAATAGGCAATGATATATTAACCGACCTTAGCAGTAGCAGTACTTATGACCATTATGTTAACTGGACTGGTTTTGTCACTGGTGCTTTCGAAGTTTCAAATGACTATTTCTTTAACGACGGTGATGAGCGTATTAGTATACAGACAACAATCACAGCGTTAAATGACTTGACAAATGTATCCTTTGCCAGAGCAATTGACCCGGATCAGGACTCTTATAATTATCACAGCGCTTATACAATAAATGGTCGCGGCACTTTGGAACTGGCACCAGAAGACTGGGTTCATTCAGAAGGTCCACATTCAGGCTTGACCTTAGGATTATATTCTGAGTCAGATGTATTACATAATACAGGTATTACACGTTGGACAATAGATCCTACATCATACCTAGCAGGTACAAATAGTGGCTATGGCGATAATACAATTGGTATTGGTTTTAATATTGGAACACTAAACACTGGCGAATCAATTACTCTTGATTATCACTACGTATTAGGAGATTCACTTGAGAATGTTGACATTCCTAATACTGTACCAGCACCAGGTGCATTGCTTTTGGCTGGACTTGGAACTGGAATTGCGGGAAGAATTCGCAGACGCAATGTTTGAGAAACAAATATAATAGTATAGAATAATTAGCTTTCAAATATGAGATTACAGGCATAGGCTCACAACGAGTTTATGCCTGTTTTTTTTCTGATAGGATTGGGAAGAGGATTTGACAGGACTTTTCGGGAGATCAATTGGGATGTGAGTGAAATTTGTGTGTACTGTACTTACCCGGATAGCGTGGGGCGGGAAAATTTTTGACGCAGAGACGCAAAGGGTTGTTGGATATGGGTTTGGGATGGATTTAATATGGGGGAAACGGACTGGCACAGACTGGCACGGACGGGTGACGGTGTGTATGGTGGTTGGTTTGGGTATGTTATTTTGTGGTTTGAGAGGAGGCAGGCGTTGGGAGACGCAATATTTTGCGTCTCTACGGGAGCGGAGGATTTGACGGTTTTAGAGTACTTTTAGCTGGGGTGGGAGATCGTCTCTTGATAGTTGGTCGTCACAGGCTTCTAATGCGGTATCGTCAAAATCACCATCTTCGAGCATATCAGCTATCTTGATAAAATATCTGGCCGCCCTGTCACTACAATATCGCTGGGAGCTATCAGGATACAGAGCGGCATAATACCAGCAGTAGCGAATCGCAACCGCAACCGCAGAGTTTGTATGGTCGGCAGTTTCGAGATCGAACCATTGGCTTTCGCCGTTAGAGGGATCTACGACCAGACGGCGAATGATATATGCAGCATTATTATTGCTTACAAAACACCGCTGTTTATTATAGATGCTAGAGCCACCGCATAAATCCTGGCCATTCAATGCCTGAACACTACGATAATTCCAGCCAGTGCCGAAGGACAGACCGAACATCGATTTAATTATGTTAAATAGCTTCATGATGACTTATTATATCTTGAATAATACTTGGGTTAAATGACTTTTGTACCGGTTATATTTTTTGAGCTGGAGGTAATTAGCCAGCTCAAAATAGAATAAATGTAAACACTTATTATTGCTAGGTTTACAAAAACTACTCCTGACACCTTTTATTTAGGTTCAGTTTACAATAGGTTATCCTTTTTCCTTTAGATTACTACTACAGAATTTTGTTATTAGTTTTCCGTAAAACATAAGATATATCGCTATAATGCATTTAAGTAATATAGCAAAATAGCTAATTAACAAACCATCTAGTAAAGGTTCTGAAATAACATTACAATTCACACCTATTGTCAAATTTATCTGACGAAGCAAACTAAAAAACGAATCTAGAAATAGATATAAACCGGCAAGTTTAGTCAAAATAGAAAAAACTCCATCTATAAATTCACCCTTTGGTATCAATATAATGGAAAGTAGCTTAACTGCATACTTACCACCAGATAATAAATATAAAACAACTGCTACCTTAATGAAATATTCAACTATTAAATAACATTTAACCTCAATCCTGACGCCAGGAGTAACTGACAAATAATCAGATATAAGTTTATCCGCGTCATATGTTAAAAACATTTGATATAAAGCAAATGAAGAAAGGGCCAAACTAAAACAGGCAGTTACTAAGACCGGAAGATAAAGAACCCCCATAAATTTAGTTAAGCCTTTAACATTTACATTCAAATCATTCATTACTATTTCTTTCAATTTGATATCAACAATTTATTTGTAATTATTCGTATTGAACCCATAATGTTTGCAAAGTACATTTTTTAGTTAAACCACAGAGCCCGCATAGCGGGGAATTTATCCGCCTGAGGCGGACAGAGAACACTGAGTTTTTTTATAGTTTTAATCTTGTATGCCGTCAACCAGTCTGGTTATATTAAAGTTTATTAACAGCCCGGTATCAATTTCTGCCAGTTTCATATAGGTTAATATCTGGGCTTTAGGAAGAAGGCTTGAGTTGCTTATTGAACATTTTGTTTGAGCGTTGCCAGAACTGGTTCATTATATCGTCGAGGTAAAATGGTCCACTTTGGAGGAACATTAGTGCTGAGATTTTGTTCTTTTTATCGATATAGAAGAAGGTGTTATGTGGCGAACCGGCCCAGAATACTGTGCCGTTGGCGGCGTTTAGGCCGTGGGTATCGGTATCGGTAACCACGCCGATGCCGAGGCCGTAGCCAAGGCCAGGCTGGAAGCCGGGGATATCGCCGAGCTGGTCCTGGCACATCATATCTACGGTTTCTTGTTTTAGGATTGTTATGCCGTTATATGTGCCGTTGTTTCTGATAGTTTCCATAATGGTAACCCAGTCGTTAGCAGATGTTAGCAGGCCGGGGTAGCTGTAATCCCAGCCGCCGCCGGCGGAGAGAGCTTTGGCACGTTTTCTAAACGGGCTAGTCTGCTGATCTTCGATACAAACAAGCTTATCATCTTTTAGTTCGTAGTGGTTAACAAGTCGCTTGAGGTTCTTATCGGAAATTACAAAGCTGGTATCAGATAACTTTAGCGGCTCGAAGATATGCTCTTTGCAATATTCATCAAGCGGCTGGCCGGAGAGCTTTTCGATAATCAGTCCTAAGACATCAATTGAGAAGCCATATTCGAATTTTGTGCCGGGGTTATTGTCGAGCGGTATCTCGGCGAGGCACTGGACATATTCTTCTAGCGTGCCCTGCCAGTTGCGGAGCCTTTTTTGAGTGCCGATTTCACCTAGCCTTATCCCGGCGGTATGCCTGAGCAAGTCTCTGATAGTTGGCTGTCGCTTAGCAGGTTCGGTATCGTATTTATCTGAAAAAGTTCGATTGGCATTTGGTTTGAAGACCTGGATATTTTCAAATGCTGATATGAATTTTGATACAGGATCGTCGAGGTTGAACCTGCCCTGCTCCCAGAGCTGCAGTGCGGCGATAGCGCTGACGATCTTGGTCATGGAAGCGATTCGATATATGCCGTTTGGTCCGAGCGGTGTTTTCTTTTCGATATTGGAATAGCCGAACTGTTTGGAATATTCGACAATGCCATCTTTGAGGACGACAACGTGGACGCCGGAGATTCTGCCATTATCGACTTTACCTTTGAAGAAACTGGTGAGGGTATCGTTTTCATATTCTGCGGCAAATAATTGAGCGGAAAATATCGGCAACAGAATCAGTAAGCATATACATCTAATAAGCATACCATCTCCAATGTTTAATATTTAGCTAAACGTTCAAAAAGAGTGTATAAGTAACCAGAAACACATATACAAATATTAGCAATTCCATATGGTAATGCAAGAAATAATTCAGACATATGGTATAAGGCGGGGTGTTGGGAGACGCAAGATTTTGCGTCTCTACGTGGGGTCGGGGTGTTCTTTGATGGTGTTGGGATTGGGGTGAGAAATAATATTTTTACTATTTTGGTTAATAATTGGCAGTTATGTCATTAAATATTAGATTCGGTGAGTGCGGTTACGCACTTTTGACTGTTCGTTATTTTACGACAGGAACTTCAGAAAGAGATATATCAGGAGATATTTGTTTATGAAAGCTTCAAAAGTTGGAATCATAATGCTGCTAGCAGGTCTGCTCTCCGGAGCGGTGTATTCGCAAACGGATTCGGATGTATATAATGGTAACAGAGGGGAGAATTTTAATCATAACTGGGTGTTTCAGCTGGGCGATGAGTCAGGTGCTGAGCAAGTGAAGTATGATGATAGTCTTTGGCGGGAATTAGACCTTCCCCATGACTGGAGTATAGAGCTGGCATATGATAAAGATTCGCCGGCAGGTGATGGTGGCGGGTATCTTGATGGCGGCATTGGCTGGTACAGGAAAACATTTAAGCTGCCGATGGAAGATAAAGGTAAAAAGATATATATCCAGTTTGACGGCGTGTATATGGATAGCTATGTCTGGATCAATGGCCATCTGCTCGGTAATCGGCCCAATGGCTATAATTCATTTGAATATGACCTGACACCATATCTCAGTTTTGGCGAACAGGCTAGAAATGTGATAGCGGTAAAGGTTAATAATAAACAGCCAAGCAGCCGTTGGTACTCGGGCAGCGGGATATATCGAAATGTCTGGCTGACAAAACTCAGCCCTGTACACATTGCATACTGCGGCATGTTTGCAACAACAGCAGAGATAACAGATGAAACTGCGGTTGTGAATGTCAGTGTTGATGTACTAAATGAGACTGAGGCGGCAGAGTCGGTTATTGTCTATACGGAAATAACTGATTCCAACGGCGTATTAAAGTCTTCGTCAAGCTCTAAAGAGATAAATGTTCAGGCGATATCGACAGCGAACGTTGATCTTTCATTGGAGGTAGCTGCCCCACGGCTCTGGTCCCCTGCCGAGCCATATCTATATCAGGTGAAAGCGATAGTTTCATCGGTTAATTCTGACAGAGTTGACAGTTTTTCAACTAAATACGGGATCAGGCAACTGGAATTTGATGCTAATAAAGGGTTTTCGCTAAATGGTAAGAGAATGAAGATAAAGGGAACGTGTATGCACCCTTGTTTAGGGTGTCTGGGGCGGGCAATAAACTACAGGGCTATGGAAAGGCAAGTTGAAATACTAAAAGAAATGGGCTGTAATGCGATTCGCACAGCCCATAATGCACCAGCACCAGAGATGCTTGATATTTGTAATCGGCTGGGTATGTTTGTTATGGATGAGACCTTCGACTGCTGGGAGACGAGGAAGGTTAAATATGATTATGCAAGATTCTTCACCGAATGGGCCCAGAGAGACATCAGAAGCCAGGTAAGGCGCGATCGCAATAATCCATGTGTTATCCTGTGGAGTATAGGAAATGAGATATACAGTCCAAAAGTAGAAACGGCGAAGAATCTGAAAAAATGGGTAAAACTGGAAGATACCACCAGGCCGGTAACCTGGGCCAGTAATGTTATGAACGACAAGACCTGTCAGGAAATTGCAAGTATTCTTGATGTGGCAGGATATAACTATTGGCGAAACACCTATTATCCTGATGACCATAAGAAGTATCCAGAGAGAGTTATATTTGGCAGCGAGACGTGTGCAACCAGAAGCAGTCGCGAAACATATGTATTTCCGCCGTCGAAGGATTATGGCAACCTTGAGCCGGATATCGGTTCTGAATACAATAATTCATTTGGTGCGGGCGGTATTAATGCAGAAACAGACTGGAATGAACATGCCAGACATGATTATGTTGCGGGGTTATTTGTCTGGACCGGCTTTGATTATCTAGGCGAAAACGGCTGGCCGACGATAAATAATAATGATGGAATAGTAGATCGCTGCGGTTTCCCCAAAGACATATACTATTTTTATAAAAGTCAATGGGATAGTAAGCCGGTAGCACATATCCTTCCGCATTGGAATTGGAACGAAGGCGATGAGTATCTGAGGGTTGAAGGCAAACGTAATATTGTAAGTGCAAAAGTTACGGGTTCATTTACGGTTCCAGTGTATGTATATACAAATTGCGAAAAGGCTGAACTGTTTCTGAACTCTAAGTCATTAGGTGTTAAAAGCTATGAGGATACCAAGAAACTTCATCTGGAGTGGGATGTACCCTTTGAGGCAGGTACATTAAAAGTTGTCGGGATTAGCGATGGATTGGCAGTCGTCGAAGATGTTGTTAAAACAGCAGATGAGCCGACACAGATAAGATTGTCAGCTGACAGAAGCTGTACAAAAGCTGATGGCGAAGACCTGGCGTTTGTGAAGGTAGATATTGTCGATTCAAAAGGTGAAATCAACCCAAGAGCCTGCAATAAAATAATTTTTTCGATATCAGGGCCAGCGACGATCATTGGGGTTGATAATGGTAATTCCATGGATCATTCTTCGTATAAAGCAAAGTCAAGGGATGCTTTCAATGGTAAGTGTCTGGCTGTTATTCGGGGAAGCGATAACGGATCAGGGAGAGTTACCATAACCGCAAGCTCAGATGGCTTGGCGTCAGATACTATTGAGATATTAAGTATCGAAAGATAGCGTTTTTTATAAAGAAACTGATTTGTGCAGAGATGAGCCAGATTGGAATATGGAGAGAGACGCAAGATTTTGCGTCTCTACGGGGGAGGGAAGCAGTCCACTTGGTGGGTGGACTGCTTGTGGGTTTGATTTTATGGGGTGGTGTTCAGTGCTTCGGCGGCCTGTATAACGGCCTGGTTGGCGGCTCTGACTCTTGGGAAGATCATTTTTTTGAACTTTCTGTCGTAGGTTAGATAGCCGTTGACTTCGTGTTCTACGTCTGTGGTCTGAGTGTAGATAGCGGCACCGAGCCCCTTGTTTTTGACCAGTTCGAGTAGTTCAGCCTGAATCTTTTCGTAGCGAACGGTAAGAGCTTCGACGGACTCCTGCATTTCGTAGGCGTTATTGTCTACGGGCCACATATGGCCTGGAACGAGCAGTCCAACGCCGCCGTATTCGCCGAGAGAAGCAGCACGAGTTTCGCCAGGCTGAGGTGGGTTGCCGGGTCCGACGTAGATGTGCAGGCAATCGAAATCGCCGTTACCCGGATCGCCGGGAGCTTTGCGATATCCTGGAGCGTAGCCGTAGCCGCTATTGCCGTCGACGAGTCTGGAAGGATCGAGCGACTTGGTCCAATCGGTAATACGCGGCACATCGTAAGCACCCCAGTTTTCATTGAACGGCACCCATGCGACAATCGAAGGGTAGTTATAAAGCTGTTCGATAATACGCTTCCATTCGCTTTCGAACTGAGGACGGGTAATTTCAGGCGATTCTTCAGGATACCAGAACGAAGGCATATCCTGCCAGACGAGGAGTCCGATCTTATCAGCCCAATAGTACCAGCGTTGCGGCTCCAGCTTGGCGTGTTTGCGAACCATATTACAGCCAAGCTCTTTGATAACGTCGAGATCATATTTTAGAGCGGCGTCAGTAGGAGCGGTGTGTATGCCGTCGGGCCAATATCCCTGATCGAGCGGTCCGAAATTGAATACGAATTTTCCATTTAGCAGCGGGCGGAGCTTGCCGGCAACAACACCGAGGGCAACCGAACGCATACCGAAATAACTGCCGACTTGATCGATAGTCTGGCCGGAGTCGTCTTTCAGACACACCTCCAGATCGTAGAGACAAGGATCATCTGGAGACCAGAGCTTGGCATCCTGAATATAGATCTCACATTCGCTGTTATCAGAGATTTTTGCCTTACCAACAGTATTGCCCTTCCAGCTGGCAACAATCTCAACCAGGCCTGAGCCGAGAGAAAGGACAGGTTTTATCTTGATAACCGAAAGCTCAACATCAGGAGTTATGATGAGTTTCTTGATATGGTTTTCAGATACAGGTTCTAGCCAAACGGTCTGCCATATGCCGGAGGTGAAGGTATAGTCGCCCTGGGTGACGCAGTCTTTACCACAGGAATGATGGCCGTCGTTGTCATCACGAGCACCAACGATAATTTCGTTTTCTCCAGAGTGAAGGTCAGCGGTAATATCGAACGAGAATGAGTCCCAGCCGCCCTCATGGGTGCCGACCAGCGAGCCATTAACATAGACAGCGGCATAGGTATCAACGGCACCAAAATGGAGTAATACATGCTTATCCTGCCATGCGGCTGGAATTTCAATATTGCGGCGGTACCACATATTGACTTCCTGCTTACGCATAATGCCAGAGAGGTACGATTCAGGAGGGAACGGCACCTTTATCTGCTCTGGCGTGTCAGGGAAAGTTGGAGGAGTGACGAGGTCGTCAGTAACACTCTGGCACTCAGAGCCGCCTAGATAGTCCCATTGGCCATTAAGATTGAGCCAATCGTTACGAGTCATTTGCGGGCGCGGGTATTCAGGGAGCGGTATAACCGCAGTTTTGGCCTCCTGAGTCCATGGGGTCGGGAGTAAGGCCACGGGCACACCATCTTTACGGTCGTCCTTGAGAGAGACGCTAGCTTGCAAAGAGAGGTTAAATATGGCCAAGACAATAACAGACAGAATCATTGTTTGAGATAATTTCATATTTGTTTCTCACTATTGAAAAAAGGGGTTAACATCAATTCTTTACTACTTTTACATTAGAACTTATGCTTGGTGGCAGTTCAATAGTATAAATGCAGTTAGTATAGTACAATTATACCAAGAGGGCTGGGGAATAAGTTACTCAAACTGACCAATGCTCAGTTTGATAGGATTTAGTCCCGATGTGCATCGGGATAGAATTTAGCAATTAGTTGAATAGAATGACTTTAAAAGCTAATTAATAACCACCAATCATTAAGCCCTTTTCTGATAGTGGATTACAATATAAAAACTGAAGGAATCGGTCAGTTTTAGTAAGCTTATATGCCAGGTTAATTGAGATGTTTGGGGAAGTTATATTATGAATCACAAGCAGGGATGCTTATGCTACTTAGGGTTTAAGAACAAGCTGAAGGGTCTGTTGCCCAAATGAAAATGTCAGAATATTATGTAGCTTATATACCAGATATTTGGAGATGGTTGGGGAAGTTATACGAAGAATCACAAGCGAGGACGCATGTGCTACTTAGGTTTTAAGAACAAGCTGAAGCTTGTACTCTTAAAGCTTCGCGATTGGTGGTTTAAACTTAAAAAAACCTTCGTCATGTTGGACGAAGGTTTTATTTAACGGAGAGAAGGGGATTCGAACCCCTGGTGCAGTTTCCCACACACACGCTTTCCAAGCGTGCTCCTTAAGCCTCTCGGACATCTCTCCAGGATTATTGGCCATAAATTGGCCGGCACGGGTAAAAACACCTGTGAATTTGGTATAATATCTTAAAAATAAGGTATTTGCAAGGTAAAAGCAGGATAAAATCAATGCAAAGCCAGCGTTTGCCGGACTTTATCGGCTAAAATGGTAAGTTCAGAGTTTAGTCTCATGTCTTGCTGAGAGCAGTTGATTTTTATAAGTGGGGTTCCGGTCCAGTTATTGAATAGATTTTCATATTTTGCGTGTAGGCGGGTGAGGAAATCTATACTAATGCCCTGCTCGAAATCTCTGCCGCGTGAAAGTATCCTTTGTTTGCAATTTTCGACGGAGTCGTACAGATATATGACCAGGTCAGGTTTATTTATGATCTGGGAGACGGCGGTTTCGATCTCGTCGTATATGGCCATTTGGCGTTGGTCGAGGCTCATAGAGGCGAAAAAGCGGTTTTTCTGGAAGATATAGTCGGAAATATAGAGAGAATCGTTATCATAATATTCCGATGCGAGCTGCTGTGCCCTACTCAAAAGGAAGAAGAGCTCAGAAGGTAAAGAGAAGTCGGTGGAGCCTGAGAACTGACGGGCGAGGAATGGATTTTCTTTATACTTTTCGTAAACAACTGTGCCGTCGAGTATAGCAGCGAGATTGTCGGCGAGTGTAGTTTTGCCAACCCCAATCACGCCGGCGATAGCGATCGATCCTTTCAGACCAGAAGACATATGGAACTCCATTTCCAATAATAAAACCAGGATTTAGAAATTAGTAACTAGTAATTAGTATTTAGTGAATAACTGCTGCTCTGGCAACAGCCTGACGGTATATATCGGCAGGTTTCAGTTCAAAAGCTTTTCGATAGCAAGATAGAGCCTGATCCAGTTGGCCGAACTTTTCGTAGGTCAGGCCGAGATTATACCATGCGGCATGGTCGTCTGGTCTGGCATCGACGGCATTACGGAAGCTGGTAAGAGCCAGGTTAAGTTCGCCGGCGAGAAGCTCTGAACGGCCCTGCTTATCGTAGCTGGAACGTCCTTTGGCTAGCGGTATCTCGACTGGCGGGTTATCAGCAAACTTATCGAGATATGAGCGGACCATATCGGCAGCGAGCGGGATTATGTCGTCGTCGGTTGCAGCTTGGCCCTTTAGCACAGTTTTGCGTAGAGTCGCATTACTGGCGAGGTCGTAAAACTCGAGTTCGATCTGCATGAACCATGTGGGCTTGTTATTAGCAAGCGATGATACCTTTTTATTAAGGTTTATATCACAAGCCACCCCTACCGGAGCCAGTTCCGGGAGCTGTGCCAGGTATGAATAGCGGTCGAGCATTTTTTTGACCATATCCATGCCGGTAGCGAAAAACTGGTCTTCATTACAGGAATAATGGTCCAGACGGCATTGCTGCTGAAGTTTATTAGTTTTTACAGATTCAATAGTTATAGTCTCAACAGGACCACTACATCCAGAAAAGGTAAAAACTGCAACCAAAGAAATAATTATAATTTTCAATTTCATAGCTGCTATTATTGATGAAAGGTTGTGTTTTTTCAATTGAATTTTATTGCCGGAATGCGATAAATAGATTATAAATATTGACTTAAGAACTTATTAGTACAAGTTTTGTAACCGTTTGGACGGTTACAAAATAAAGGTTGTAAGGAAGAAAGGAAGTAAGGAAGTAAGAAAAAGTCGAGATATTACTCAGTTCTGTATATTTGCCATATAAATTAGTATGAGAATATATACAGTATTTAGACTCTCACTTATAGTTTAATTCTCTTACTGCCCTAGCTTTTAGTATACTTTCTTTTCATAGCCGTTTGGACGGTAATAAAATATGGTTAAAGGTGTGAAAGTAAAAGGTAAAAGGTTTTTCAGTTTAGGTTGTCTTTTATAGATATGGTTGAAAAGGTAAAAATTGGTACACGAGGCAGCAGCCTGGCGTTATGGCAGACACGTCTGATCGAGATGCAGCTGCGCAGGCTATATCCTGACCTGATAATAGAGATCGAAATCATCAAGACCAAAGGTGATAAGATCCTGGATCAGGCCCTGAGTAAGATCGAAGGGAAAGGCCTGTTCACCAAGGAGATAGAAGATAAGCTTCTGGATAGTTCGATCGATATGGCAGTTCATAGTCTGAAGGATATGCCAACTGAGCTGCCTGAGGGGCTCGCGTTATCCGCGATAACCAAACGAGAAGACCCGGCAGACGCCCTGCTGAGTAAAAACAACCTTGATATTAGCGAACTACCTGAGGGTAGTATAATCCTGACAAGTTCGCTGCGTAGAAAGAGCCAGCTGTTAAGCCTGCGGCCGGACTTGCAAATCGCGGATATTCGGGGTAATATAGAAACCCGTATAATGAAGTATCGTCAATCGAACGCTCAGGGAATGATACTGGCGACGGCAGGTTTAAAACGCTTAGAGCTGGATAGTGTGATAAGCCATAGATTGACGCCGGAGCTGTTTATCCCGGCCTGTGGGCAAGGAGCACTAGCGATCGAGACCCGTGAGGGAGATAGTGAGATAATAGAGCTATTGTCGCCGCTGAATGACAGAGAGACCGAGATCGCGATAACAGCGGAACGGACATTTCTGGCAGCGATGGGCGGCGGGTGTCAGGTCCCTATGGGGGCATACTGTAAAGTAGAAAATGATAAACTACAGATATACGCCTTTAGCGGCGAGATGGACGGTAGTTTACTACTGTTTCATTCGGGCAGTGATACCGCAGAACGAGCGTATGAACTAGGACAAGCCGCAGCAGAAGGCATACTCCGTCAGAAATAAACGAGACTAGCATGACAAACATTACAGTACCAATAAAAGTAGAGAATCTGGAAAAGCTGAGCGAGCAGCTGGAGCTGGCCAAAATAGGCGGCGCAGATATGGTAGAGCTCAGACTGGATTACTGGAATGAGCCAGAGACATTATGGCATAAAGTAAAAGAAATCGTCAGCGAAGCGAGTAAATATAATTTTGGGATAATAGCTACATGCCGGGCTGAATGGGAAGGCGGTATGTACGATGGCGACGAAGAGCTGCGTATGAAGATATTGCAGTCGGCGTCGACAGCAGGAGCAGACTATATTGATATAGAGCTGAAAGCGGCGGAGAATTATCTGCCTGACTTTGCTCCTGCCAAGACAATATTGAGCCATCATAACTTTGACGAAAAGCCGCTGGATTTGCAGGATATAGTCAATACTATGACAAAGGTATCCAGTGAGGCAATAGCGAAGATAGCATATAAAGCCAATAGCATAACCGACACGTTTGAAGCACTGGATCTGCTGAAGGATAATCCTGGTATGATCGCAATTGCTATGGGTTATGAAGGATTAATGAGCCGGCTACTGGCAGGTAAGCTCGATTCACTGTTGACATTTGCGACGTTGAGCAATAGTGAAAGCACCGCAGATGGGCAGATATCGCTGGAACTAATGAGTAATATGTTCAGGGTGAACAGCTCTGACAGTAAGACGAAAATATACGGGATAATAGGTTCGCCGGTATCTCATTCACGGAGCCCGGAGATACATAACCGGGCATTTGCACATAGTAAATATAATGGGATGTATATTCCGCTGCTAATTCAGCCAGATGAATTTGCTGATTTTATGGATAACTGTATAGCGAGGCCGTGGCTGGACTTTTGCGGCTTTAGCGTGACGATACCACATAAGCATAATGCAATAGATTATGTAAAGGCCAAAGGCGGTAAAATTGATCCGGCGGCTGAGAAGATCGGGGCCGCTAATACGGTGATAATATCAGAGGCAGGTGAGATCAGCTGTTATAATACAGACTATTACGGGGCACTGAAGGCGATAACCGATACGCTAGACAGGGATAATATATCACTGGCAGGTATGAAAGCGGCGGTGATAGGAGCAGGAGGAGTGTCCCGGGCGATAGTAGCGGCACTGACAGATAATGGCTGTGAGGTAACAATATATAACCGTACAGTAGCGAGAGCGGAGAAACTGGCTGAGGTATTTGGCTGTAAATATGCAGCGGCAACCGAGATCGACTTGATGGACGCCAAGCTAATAGTTAACTGCACATCGATGGGAATGGAACCTGATACCGAAAGCTCGCCAGTGAAAGCAGAAACACTCAAAGCTGACATGACGGTTTTTGATACGGTCTATGTGCCGTTAGAGACGAAATTACTGAAATATGCAGCGGCGGCAGGGGCACGGAGAGTGAGCGGTCTGGATATGTTCATTAACCAGGCGATCAAGCAGTATGAGCTATTCACTGACGGCGAGGCCCCCGAAGAGACAATGAGCGAAACGGTAAAAGGGTAAAGGGTAAAGGAGCCCCCCTTCTACGCTCTTGGGACTGTGGTAAAGTAATAAGATTTTTGGAAGAAGAAGATTTTAACGCGAAGGACGCATAGAATTGGTTGGAGGATGGAGTTTTGGGGTTAGCTGGAAGGCATTATATGGTAAATAAGATCGTTGTGTAACTTTTATACCGGATTAGTTAAGATAGTTAGGGTTATTTGATTTTAATCACAAGCGGGGACGCTTGTGCTACTTAAGATGAGCAGGATATATGCTAAAAAGAATATTATTATTTGTATTGATATGCGGTGCTGGCGGTTATGGTCAGCAGTTGGGAATATACTGGGAAAATGATGGGACATTTGCCAAGAGTAATGATCCGCATGACAAGCATTATACCAACGGTGCGCGAATTGATCTGAGCTGGCAACAGTGTGATAATGGCATATCGAATCTGGCACCTGACCTGCTGCTAAGAGATAGCGACGAAGGAAACTGTAATTTTGGTATATTTATCGGT
Source organism: Sedimentisphaerales bacterium (assembly GCA_963667715.1). GTDB lineage: Bacteria > Planctomycetota > Phycisphaerae > Sedimentisphaerales > SM23-30 > JAFGDI01. Next base: position 2,930,831 of record OY763926.1, read on the forward strand.
CAGCATATGCAGACTCCGGACTTTATCAATCACCCGGAGCTACGAGTTGAGCCGGAGATGCGTTATGCGGGCTGGCTCTATGGCGGGCCTTTTATCCAGATGGCAGATGATATGTCGATGACACATCTGGAACTGTCGCTGGGTGTGATCGGGCCGTCGGCTATCGCACATGAGACGCAAGACTGGATACATGGCTTCAGAGAGATCGATGAGGCGGTAGACTGGGATACCCAGCTGTCAGATAGATTTGCGGGTAATGTTAACTGGCTATATAAGTTCAGAATTGGGCCTAAGAGCTACTATAAGCAAAATAGCGAGGATGGCAAGAGCGAAAGACCACTGCACTTTGAGGTTATTGGCGAAACAGCGGTGGCAGCCGGTACGGTACACAGGAATATATCCACCGGGTTGACGGTCAGGCTGGGAACGAACCTGGGAAATGACTTTGGCCCGGGTAGTATCAATAGAGCGAAGTATTATACACATTCTTCGCCGGGTGGCAATCTGATGATATTCGGCAGAGCTGCGGGGACAGTAGTAGAACATAATGAGCTGCTGACAGATCTGCAAAAAGAGACACTGACAGGCGAGTTTCAGGCAGGAATAGCATTTAGCTATAAGAGATTGGAGCTGGCATATTCACAGGTATTTATGAGTAAGCAGTATAAGCATGAGCCGGAGTCGGATAGCTTTGGTGCGTTTACTTTGGCGTTGCGTTTTTAGAATTTATCTTTGCATTTTTTTAGATAGGATAACCGCCCGAGTACGGGCTGGTTTTTTCGACAGATCGTGGTGGGATTAGATGTAATTTGGGGATATATTTCATTCCCAAGTTGCGTGGGCAATTGATTTTTATTGTAGTTTTGGGGATGTTGGTGTTATTGTTCAGAAATACCGTGTATGGGGCTGTCGCCTAGAAGACAATGTCAAATTATTGTGTAACTTTTACATCTGTTTATTTGAGATGATTGGCAAAGTTATATTAAGGCAACCTCTAATAATTCATTTCGGGCTACAAACGGTCTTGATTTTTCCTGAGCTGCGTCACGAAAAACCGTGAACCCCGATGTACATCGGGGCCAATATGCCCGGTTCTTCGTTCCTTGTCAGTAAAAGTCAATCCTCGTTTTCGCCTCAAAAGCAATTATTAGAGGTTACCTTAAGAATTACAAGCTAGGACGCTTGTGTTACTTAGTAGATTGGATTTTGATAAAAAAAAACCTTTCAGGTTTTATGCTGAAAGGTTTTTTGTTTATTGGTTTGCGGTCGTTAGCCATTAGGCGATACGACAGCAGGCTTTGCTAGGGAAAGTACAATCCATAGAACGTTCAGTAAAGGTGATAATATTCTTCATCATCTCAACAGCTTCGACAGGATGTTTTCCACTGGCAGTTTCACCAGAAAGCATAACATAGTCAGAGCCGTCGAGGATAGCATTGGCCACGTCACTAACTTCCGCTCTGGTAGGTCTGACATTTTCAGTCATACTTTCAAGCATCTGAGTTGCGGTAATAACAAACTCATCGCGCTGAATACTCTTTTTAATGATCATCTTCTGGATCATAGGTACTTCATACATAGGAAGAGACACACCCATATCACCTCTGGCGATCATTACGCCGTCAGATACGTCGAGGATCTCATCGATGTTCTTGATACCTTCGCGACATTCGATCTTAGCAATAAGCGGGCAGTTGAACTTGTGCTTATTGATAAACTGACGAACGGCAACCATGTCCTGTGCGGTACGCACGAAAGACTGAGCGATAAGATTAACCTTGTTCTTAATACCAAAGAGGAGGTCTTCTTTATCGCCGTCGGTAAGGCTATCAAACTCAAGTTCAGCGTCAGGGATATTTATACCCTTATTGTTCTTGAGCTTGCCAGGAACGATAACTTCAGCGGTAATCTCATGCTCATCGCTGCTGATAGTCTTAAGGACGATGTTACCATCATCGATAAAGATATTACAACCAGGTTTGATGCAAGCGAAAGAACCTTCATAGTCAAACGGAATGATGTCCTGACTATCAGAAGTTTCAGCTCTTACCATTGATACAATAGCGCCCTGCTTGAGCTTGATCGCATTGTATTCGTTGAGGAACTTTCCAACACGAATTCTGAAACCAGCAAGGTCCTGAAGGATCGGGACACGCGGGCCACCATCAAGCTGAAGCTGCCTGATAGTATTTATAAATTCCTGATGGCTCTCATGGGTACCATGAGAAAAGTTTAATCTTGCTACATTCATACCAGCTTTCACCATTCGACGAAGGGTTTCAGGCGAATTGCTGGATGGTCCTATGGTACATATAATTTTTGCTTTTGACATATTTACTACTACTCTCTATCTCTTTTATCTATGGGCCAAAATCGGTGCGAATTATACCCGCTATTAAAAATGATTACAAACATAATAATTGAAAATAGTTGCGAGAAAGAGAGAAAGGCTGCGAAATGGCGAATATAAGGTTTTATTTTTCAGTAACTTACAGAAATGATATTTATTTGATAATTTTATATCGAAGAAATGAAAAAGTAAAAAACGCGGCCGGGAGAGGGTTAGGAAAGTAAGTAAAAGGTCAAAGAAAAAAGGTGTCTCTAAATATCATTTTAGAGGCACCTTTGGATTTAACGATTATTTCTATTGTAGCGGTTATTTAGTTTACGCACTCTAAAGCTACGCTATCAGAGGTGGTACCGCTACCATTTTCCCAGGTGATAAGTCTGGTTTCGTATTTGTTGGACATATCAGGATGATGCGGCATAATGCGAACAGTAAACCCGCAGAGTCCGGTATGCTGACAATTTATATTACCATTAAAGACATATACCTTGTCACCACTGCCCTGTCCGGCAAACTCCATAGCGACAGCGGAACCGGAAACGATCTCGCCGTTATTCTGGCTGAGTGGGCCCTGATAGAGTTCAACAACCACGTCAGAAGGTTTGATAGAGCCAAGGTTAACCTGACAACGAACTTCGAGTTCGTTACCAACCTGAACTTCACCCTTGGTAACTACGTCAACCTTTTCTACACTAACTTCATTCCAGACATCAGAGATACTCTGCTTCCAGTCAGAAAGTTCGATAGCCTTGCTGTAGTTATTAGTGAAGAATACCTTGCTGCTTTCTCTGGCAGTTTCGTAGAACTTGTTATCATATTCATCAACCATTCTCATAGTTGAGAATTCTGGGCAAATGGTCTTGATAGATTCTTTCATCATCTTGATCCAGCCGCGAGGGAGCTTATCACTACCAACATCGTAGAAGGTAGGAATGATCTCATTTTCAAGGAGATTATAAAGAGCGTGAGATTCGACCTCATCTTCATAATTCTTGTCATGATAGCTTTCGCCCTTACCGATAGCCCAGCCAACTTCAGGAGAATATCCTTCACACCACCAGCCATCAAGGATACTGGCGTTGAGACCGCCGTTACCAAGTACCTTCATACCGCTGGTACCAGAGGCTTCCATACCGCGTCGAGGGTTATTAAGCCAAACATCGACACCCTGTACGAGGTAGCGGGCAACATTCATATCGTAGTTTTCGAGGAAAACTACCTTGTTTCTAAGTTTGGTATTCTGGATATAATGGACGATATCCCTGATAAGGTCTTTACCTTCATTATCTCTTGGATGCGCCTTACCAGCAAAGATAAGCTGAACCGGTCTGTTAGGATCAGCCAGGAGTTTTTCCAGACGATTTCTATCTCTGAACAAAAGAGTAGCACGTTTGTAAGTAGCAAAACGACGGGCGAAACCGATAGTAAGCACTTCTGGATCGAGCACTTCGTCAGCGAGAGCGATCTCAGTTGGACCAACACCACGATGAGCCATCTGCATACGCAGGCGACGACGAGCAAAGGCAACAAGACGTTCGCGACGACGTTCATGAGTACGCCACAATTCGGCGTCAGGTATTTCGTCGATAAGTTTGAAGAGTTCCTTGTGGTCGGTTCTTTCACGCCATTCAGGGCCGAGATAGCGATCAAAGAGCTGCGCCATTTCATAGCTTATCCAACTCTTGACGTGGATACCATTAGTAACAGAGCCGATAGGCACTTCTTCAACAGGAACACCCGGCCAAAGATTAGAGCACATATGGCGAGAAACTTCACCATGCAGCTTACTAACACCATTGCACATAGTAGTCATCTTAAGAGCAAGGTTAGTCATACTGAACGGGCTTTGCAGATCGTTGGTATCGATACGGCCAAGTCCGAGGAACTCATGCCAGCTAATACCAAGTTCAGCGTGATAACTCTTGAAGTATTTTTCCATAAGAGCAGGCGAGAAAGCATCATGTCCGGCAGGAACCGGAGTATGAGTGGTGAAGATATTAGCAACACGAGTAGCTTCACGTGCCTGTTGGAAGTTCATTTTCTGTTCGAGCATAAGTCGTCTGGTACGTTCGAGAGACATAAAAGCGGCATGGCCTTCGTTCATATGACAGACAGTAGGTTCGATCATGAGGGTCTTCATAGCGGTATAACCACCGATACCCAGCAGGATTTCCTGACGGATACGCATATTGCTGTCTCCGCCGTAGAGCTGCGAAGTAATCTGTCGATCTTCGATGCGGTTGCAACGCAGGTTGGTATCCAGGAGGTAAAGGCTGATCCTACCTACTCTGACGCGCCAGATCTGAACGACAACATCATTGCCGCCGATGTCGATATGGAAGCGGATGGGACGACCATCTTCCCACTTCATAAGTTCAACGGGCATATTGAAGAAATCGTTTTCCGGATATGATTCCTGCTGCCAGCCGTCAGCGTTTAGATACTGAGTGAAATAGCCCTGGCGATAAAGCAGGCCAACCCCAGCAAGATTGATCTTGAGGTCACTGGCACTTTTGAGATGATCGCCGGCGAGTATACCAAGACCACCAGAATAGATAGGCAGCGACTCGTTGAGTCCGAATTCAGCACTGTAATAAACAGTAACTTCGTCGGTATTGAGCGGCTGGCTCATATAATGGTCGAAACGATCCATTACACGTTCGAGATGGCTAAGGAATCCTAGATCCTGACGGGCTGAATCAAGGCGTTCCTGAGCGATCTTACCAAGCATTTTTACAGGATTATGATAGCACTCTTCCCACAGTTCGCGGTCAAGTCTACGGAACAAGTTCACGGCATCATGATCCCATGACCACCAAAGGTTCTGAGCAAGCTCTTTTAATCTTATCAGCTCCTTTGGTAAAGCTGGTACAACTACAAAGGTTCTTACATTACGCATGTTTACCTCAATTCTTTCCGTTTAAATTTACACAATCTAACTAATTCTCATTATTATTACTCGTTGAGCCATTGACATGTAATTAACTTCCTGCGAACAGGTTAACAGCCAAAGTGACGGTTCAACAGCTATAATTTCGGTCATTTATTTATGTAACTGTATTTAATTATTAGTATTACATAATTATATTGCACGTTAAAATAGCGAAAAACAAGTAATTATAACAATTATTCCGATTTTAACGGTGATTTAGTATTATTTTCTCTTATAAACACATACTCTTATTGATAATAGATTTACAACTATCGTGAAAGTATAGTTATAATCGTAATTATATTCGTCAACAGCTATTGATAATGTACAGAATAGCTGTTTTTTTTTATTATCTGACCTTGTACAGGTAATTATAGGACTAATAGGAGTGACAAGTATCGCAATAACGGCGATACGAGTTAAAAAAAGAGGATTACCAGAAAAAGGATTGGTAAAAGGTAAACTTTTTTATTTTTTTTGCTTGAAAAATAAGACAACATCAGATATATTTTCTTATCTCGTTGCTGAGTAAGTTTTTAAGAAGCTCGATCAGCAAATTGGGGAATAGTGTAACGGCAGCACTAATGACTCTGACTCATTCAGTCTAGGTTCGAATCCTAGTTCCCCAGTTTCTTTTATTTTCTCCCCCTGTATTCGCTTGGAACTGTTGCGGTTTGATAGTCATGAACCAGAGTAATAAGAGATAAAAATTGCATAAAAAAAGCTTTCGCAGATATAGTTATATGCGAAAGCTTTGGATCATTATATATTGTCATATTATACAGGTACGGCCCCCATTTTCCTTGCCAGGCACTGTTCGAGTATTTCGACAAGTTTTTCTGTTTCAGACTTTCTGATCTGAGCATCAACCCCAACAGCCTTGCCCTTATTGATATTATCCGGAGTAATCAATGAGGAGAGCAGTACGACCGGGATATCTCCGAGATTTGGGTGTTCTTTGATCTTTCTGGCGAGATGTAAGCCGTCCATACACGGCATTTCTATATCAGAAACGACCAGATCGCAAGGGCCATTAACTTCACCGCTATTGCGTTCGAGGTATTGCCAGGCTTTAAGTCCATCGCCAAAGATAATAACGTTTTTATAGCCGCAAGTAGCCAGAAACTCTTTCATACTGTCACGTACGATACCAGCATCATCAGCGAATACTATTCTGGCCTCAGAGAAATCGGTAACATCTCTAACAGTTTCAGCTTCGGGCAGTTCTGGAGAAGGTGTACCTAAAATACTACCTACAACAGTTTCGAAGTCAATAACCAGAACAGTCTGGTTCTTTAGATTGACAGTACCGGTGATAGGAGCGTCAATATTGACCAGATAAGCAGATGGCGGCTCGATAGATTGCCAGCTAAGTCTGGTAATCACATCGACAGCATCAACGAGGATACCGCAATATACACTATTGAACTCTACAACAATGATAAGTCCGGGAGTCTCTTCGCTTATTTCCGAATGGACACCAAAATACTTACCAAGATTGATAAGAGTAAGGACGGAGTCTCTTAACCTGAAACTCCCCTCAACGGCATATGGAGCATGAGGTACAGAAATAAGTTTTGGGCACTGTATGATCTCCCTGACCTTGGCTACGTTTACCCCAAAAGGTATAGAACCAAGCCTGAAGGTTAACAGTTCCATTTCATTAGTTCCAGCTTCCAATAATATATTATGAGGAGCCATTAGGTTAAATCTCCGATAAACAGTTATTATTTACACATATTAAGCAAGGACTCAGCTACTTTTTCGAGCGAGACCTGCTTATCTGCGGCACCGATCTTATATGCCGCAGCGGGCATACCATACACAACACAACTCTGCTCATCCTGAGCCAGTGTTTTCGCACCGGCGGATTTCATTTTCAACAGGCCAGCGGCACCATCATCACCCATACCGGTAAGGATCGCACCAACGGCATTCGCCCCGGCGTACTTTGATACAGATTCAAAAAGCACATCAACGCTAGGTTTCTGATGTTTGACCCGCGGGCCATCTTTGATCTTTACATGATAGCTGGCACCAGATCGAGCAAGCACCATATGATATCCGCCGGGAGCGATAAGTACCTGTCCGGGAATAACGGTATCGCCGTCAGCGGCTTCTTTTACTCGCATATCACACTCTTCATTTAGTCGAGCTGCAAAAGAGGCGGTAAACTTTGGCGGCATATGCTGGACAATAACGGTACCAGGCGAATTACCGGGCATCATTTTGATAACAGTAGTAAGTGCCTGCACGCCACCAGTGGAAGCGCCGATAGCAATGATCTTATTGGTAGTAACAGACATACTCAGCTTACTGGCAGCTTTTGGCTTAATTTTAATATTTTTTACCAGATGCTGAATATTAACACGAGATGCGGCTTTAACTTTCTCTATAAGCTCTTCAATCACATCGCCGACTTTATAAGCTTCGCCAGCTTTGCAAACAACATCAACAGCCCCGTTTTGCATAGCTTCAAGTGCCATCTGGCTGCCCTTAGGAGTCAGCGAGCTGAAGATAATAACGGGCATAGGCTTAGCACGCATAAGCTTATCGAGGAAAGTAATGCCGTCCATACGCGGCATTTCGACATCAAGGATAAGCACATCAGGAGCTAACTCCAGGATACGGTCACGTGCAACATACGGGTCAGGGGCAACCCCTACGATCTCAATACTTTCATCCTTAGAAAGATTTTGACTGAGCACTTTTCGTACAACAGCAGAATCATCTACTATTAATACTTTAATTGTCTTTTTAGCAGTTAAAAACATATATTTTTTTCTTATACACTCATTGCTCTAGGTGCTTTTCTCATAGCCGATTTAAGCTTTGGAATGAGCACTTTACAAACAACATCCAGCCCTTTATAAAGTTCGAGGGCATCCTTATCAACAACTTCAGCAGCACCAAATTCAACTGCATTTTTCGCTACTTTAGAGCCGTCTTTGGCAATAGTAGAAACAATAACAACAGGTTTAGGACGATACTTTTGTAAACGCTGCAAGAACGCTAGTCCATCCATTTTAGGCATAATAATATCAAGGGTAAGCACGTCCGGGTCGAGTTCGACGACCATTTGTCTGGCCTCATAGGCATCAGCTGCTTCTCCAATGACCTCAAGATCATCAGAAGATTCAATGGCTTTTCGAAGCAGATTTCTAACGGTTTTGGAATCGTCAACGATCAGAACCGACTTTTTACCGGAGCGTACAGCCTGTGCTTTAGGTTTAACGACAGTACAAGATATAGAGCTGTCAGTACCAACCGGTTTAGATACTACTTCATTAGTTTCAGTATTAAAGCTTATCCTGCGTCCTTTATTGCCAGCGAGGTCGGTATGGGTAATACGGATACCGTACTTACTCATCATTTCCTTGGCCATAGCAATATTATCAGCACCAACATTACTGGTTTTAGCCAGACTGTCCATAACAGCCGCCCCACCGAACAACTGAGCTTCCAAAGACGATGGATTAGGATCCATAGCCAGAAGAGACTTTACAATATGATCAATAGATGTAACGCCGTAACGACCGATATCATTTTCATTATTTGCACTTGGTCGTGCCAATAAATAATGGTTCATAGCCGCAAAGCCTTTAACTTTATTCCTTAGACATACACTAACGCATGAGCCAAGGAGGGTATCGATCATCATAGGCGATCTGGTAATATGATATTCACCAGGCATTAGATAACGCTTATCCATAGTTTTCCCCTTTTAGTATTAATATAATTTCGTCTTAGCCACATTGAACTATCGTTTTCAATTTACCTTGACTTGATAAAACTATTTCATGTGGTATAAACCATTATTCACTCAAATGCCACACAATCACTACGTCCAATAATAAAGCGAATAATAAGCAATATTTGCGGTTTTACAGAGAGATGGGATAAAAAAATGATTTCAGATAAATATAAAACTTGTGGAATTGATTAGTTATTGGACGTGAGTGAGCGTTGTGAGAGGCAAGGTGTTGGGTCTCTACGGGGTTAGTACTGGAATATAGGATTATAATCCCAAGCAAGAATGTATGAAAGTGTTGTGTAATATATAATATCCATATCCGGCATTACTTTTTTACATGAATCTTGTTGTTTTTGCGATGTAATACTAAGAATCACAAGCAAGGATGCTTGTGCTACTCAGGGAGACGCAAGATGTTGCGTCTCTACGGTGGAGAAGGGAGACGCAAGATGTTGCGTCTCTACGGTGGAGGAGGGAGACGCAAGATGTTGCGTCTCTACTGGGTGAGGAATTTTGCTATCATGGAGTGTAATAAACCGGCATTTATAGGTTTAGGGATATATTCGGTGCAGCCGGCGTCGATACACTTTTCTCTATCACCCACCATGGCATTTGCGGTGAGAGCTATAACCGGGATATAATTACCAGATTTTCTAATAGCGTCAATAGCCTCGAAACCATTCATAACCGGCATACTCATATCAAGTAGAACGAGATCATAGCTGGAATCAGCGAGTTCTTCCAAAAGGAACTTTCCGTTGGTAACGAAATCTAACTCGAGATCAGGGAACTTTCTGTTGACCATGATTTTGATCAATTTCTGATTTGGGATATTGTCTTCGGCAATGATAATTCTGCCGGAAAGGTTAGAATCAGGCACATTGGAAGCACTTGTATTATTAGCCGGCTCGACAATCACATTTGCAGGCGGCACGCAAACCGGAGAATTAGAATCGACATCAATTGGTACAACAAGTCTGAATATACAGCCCTTTTCGGTTTTTCTACCCAAGGTCACATAGCCACCGAGCATAACGGCAAGAGCGCGGGTAATGGAGAGCCCTAAGCCAACACCAGCAAAGCGGCGAGACTGGCCGGAATCGGCCTGAGAGAAGACCTCAAAAATACTATCACGTTTATCTTCTGGTATGCCAACACCGGTATCATCGATTTCAAAGCAAGCTGCCTTTCGGCCGTCAAGAGTGGTTGACATGGCTTTAAGGGTAACAGTACCATCTTCAGTAAACTTTACGGCATTATTGAGCAGGTTTCTCAGGCACTGCTTTAATCTGAGAGGGTCAGTACAGGCTTCATTATCAACATTTATATCAGTTTTGAAAATTACCTTATCAGAATTTACATGCTCTTTAACAGCAGAGGTAACTTCCGCGATAATATTTTGCAGATCGCAAATCTCTTTATTGATAATATATTTTCCAGCTTCTATACGTGAGATATCCAGGATATCATCAACGGTATGAAGCAGGTCATAGCCAGAATTTATTATATTTCTAAGGAATTCATCCTGTCGCTGGGATAGCTCTTCCAAGGCGAGCTGTTCACCAAAGCCGACGATAACGTTAAGAGGTGTTCTGATCTCATGGCTTATATTAGCGAGGAAGATGCTTTTTGTATTATTAGCCAATTCGGCGGCCTCGCGGGCCTCAACAAGCTCAGTCACATCGAGAATAGTACCCTGAGTACCGAAGATTTCATATTTATCATTTTTATTTAAAACGATATTAACCTTTAAGTACTTAGTGCCATTACAGGTTGCAGCTCTAACGACAAACTCACCTGGAGTGGCGAAATCATAGACCTCAGAATTAACACGTTCAAAAACAGTCCAACCTTCTGGGAAGTATTTCTTCATTTCATCCATAGAGAAGAGCAATTCACAAGCGGTACCAGTTAAAATAATGCCGGCATCCTCAGAGAATCTGTAATTGCCGGTTTTGTCGCACCACTCCCAATAGCCAACATTAGCGGTACGCTGAGCCATTTCGAGCTTACTGCGACTCTCATTGAGCTCATCAAGAGTATACTTGCGTTTAGAGATATTTATCATCTGGACAAGATATCCCATTACCTTGCCGGGCGATTCCTGCATAGGCGAGACATGGCACTCGAGCCAGACTCTGCCGGACTTATCGCAACCGGTAACTCCAAGTGCCTTGAGCTTGTCGAAATCATATTCGAATTCGTAGCGGATCGGGCCACCACTGCGAATTTTAGCGACCATATCATCATCAAAGCAAGGGTCATCGAAGAGGTTGAAACCGTAAATCTGCTGTTCATTACCAACAATACCAAACAGATCAGCACAGGCCGAGTTGATATGAATCATATGACCATTAGCATCGTATATTTCGATACCGATCGGAGAATCTTCGAAAATAGAGCGGAACAAGCCCTCTCGTTCTCTGAGCATATCGAGCATGCGAGATTCCTGAGTAATATCGCGAGCGGTAATAAGCACTCCGGAGATATCATCTTCACTGTTTAGCACTCTAACAGAGTTCCATCGAATAGTGAGCGGTTTATTTTTGTCAGTAACTATATTACTGACCATACCATTAACAGGAAAACCTTCTATAACTTTTTTCTGTAAATCAGAGAAGAAGTTTCTATCGATATCATTATTAAAGAAAAGGTCAATAAACTGTTTACCAATACAATTTACCTTTGATATTTCTAATACTTCCTCCGCCAGTATATTTATATCCGTTATAACCAGATCGGTAGTACACCTTACGGCAACCACATTTATCTGTTCAAAGAAGGATCGGAAGTTATATTCACTATGAACGAGGTCATTTTCAGCTTTAATTCTTAATGATATATCATTTAGACTAACCGAGGCAACTAGTTTACCATCAAGTTCGAAATATGAGAAATAAGCATTGACAAAAAGCGTACGGCCATCAGAAGCGACCTGCATAATATTTTCGACAGACTCTTCCCCGGCCTCAATAGCCTTGTAAAACTCTGCAAGATTAGTCAGCATTACCTCAGGCAGATCATTTATCAGATCGTAAGCAGATATGCCATAGAGTTCCTCGGCGGCCATATTAGCCATTTGTACTTTTTTATTTTCCAGATCGAATACCAGAATAGCACTACCAGAATGATCAAAGAGGCTCTTAAACATAACTTCATTGCGTCTGAGATCGTCTTCCATCTGTCTTGATTCAGTAATATCAGTAAAGAGCGTGACAAATTTATCTTTTTCAGGTCTATAGCAATAGATATGGAACCATTTTTTTAAGGCATCGCTATATTGATCAAAGTAGACGGAATCGCCGGTTTGAGCCACTTTACCGTACTTTGATATAAACAGCTGATCGACACCCGGAATAACTTCAGATACTTTTTTACCGATAATATCCTGTCCCAGGCCAGTAATAATTTCAAAGGCCGGATTAATCATTTCGAAGATATAATCAACAGGTAGTCCGTTATCGTCAGTAACGATCCGATGCAGGGCCATCCCCTCTTCAATACTGCTAAATAGAGACCGATATCTGGTTTCACTATCAGAGATCCTCTGTTCCATTTGACAACGTAGAGTCATATCGACAAGAGTGACAACGATACCACTGGTCTTAGAGGAAGCGATATACGGCAGGATTCGCAGTTCATAGACCTTGTCAGTAAAAGTACTAACCTGCCTAGTCATAGAGACATTATTTTCGAGTACTTTTTTACAGTCAAGTTCGAGATCATGTTCACCTTCAAGCTTAGTCCTGAAGTGTTTGATAGGTCTGCCAATATCCTGTTCGACAAGGTTGAAGAGATCTTCGGCAATAGGTGAGAAATATCGAATTCTAAGCTCCCGGTCAAGGAAGACCACGCCGATCTGCATATTATCAATGAGATTACGGATATCATTATTGGCCTGATTAACTTCATCGATCTTTCGTTCATATTGTGAATTTACAACGAAAAGCTCTTCGTTAACAGAATGTAGTTCTTCATTGGTAGCATGGAGCTCTTCATTAGAAGCGGTAAGTTCTTCGTTTGCAGACTGGAACTCTTCATTATTCGCTTCGAGCTCTTCGACAGCATTTCTGAGGGATTCTCTGGTTTTTGCGAGTTCATCTTCGAGAGCTTCGATGCGATCGTAAAGTTCACCTTCAGAATCGAATGATTTAACACTGACCTCAATCTGCGGTTTAACCTTTACCTGTTCAATTCCAATGAATTTATAGCCAGCAGTACCTTTTTTATCCTTAAGATTTTTCAACACAATCTTAACATGCTGTTCAGTGCCATCAAAAAGTCTGCAATTTACACTTTCAAAGACAATATCACATTTTTCATTTTCGAGTTTACGGAAACCAGACGACAGAACAATCTTCAACTCGCCGGAAGCAACTTGCAGGACATCACGATCCGCACGACCGCTGAAATTGAAATATTTCTGAGCATCGCCAAAGAAATGCTGAATAAAGTTATGGGTGTTTACTAACACACCAGAACCGACATAGCTGGAAAGGAGCTGTTCGTAATAGTTCATAACCTCAGCATCACTGCCGCCAGAATAATTATAAGAAGCTGCATACGATTGGTTTGATGAAACAATAGGCATCGTCCTGCCAGTTGTGGAATAATCTCTTCTGGTAAAATTGCGTGAATTAGATATTTTTTTGTAAAATCTCCACTGTCTGTCTAAGACTTCAAAACAGCTTTCCATATCACCAAGGGACTCACTAGGTCCGAGGAATAGAACACCGCCAATATTGAGGGCGAAATGGAGCTGGCTGGCAGCTTTGAGCTGAGAATTAGCTTTTAGGTAGATAAGGAAATTACGACAGCAGACCATATCCATGCGTGTAAAAGGAGGCGAAGAGAGTATATCGTGCTGGGAGAACAGGACCTTTTGTCTGATTTCGGGGACAACCTGATATTGGTTATTTTCCAGAGGAATAAAATACCTGTTTCTCAGGCCACGAGGCATCTTACTGACAGCTTCGTAGGAATATACGCCCCTGCTGGCAATGGCAATACTATCAGCATGGACGTCAGTAGCGAGAATTTTAACTTTCAGGTCAAGTCCTAACTCTCTGATCGCTTCATGGCAAACAATAGCGAGCGAATAAGCTTCCTGGCCAGTAGCACAGGCAGAATCCCATATTCTGAACTCCTGCCTGCCAGAGGCACTGACAATGAGTCCGGGCAGGATATTTTTTCTGAGTACAGCAAAAGCCTCTTTATCACGAAAGAAACTGGTAACACAGATAAGCTGATCCTGATAAAGATTATGAAGTTCATCTTCGTGTGAATTGAGATACTTTATATAGTCATCAACGGAGGTAATATCGCATAGTTTCATTCTGCGATAAATTCTACGTCGTACGGTTGATAGTTTATACTGGTTGAAATCGACATTATAAGAGCTACAAAGCAAGTCAAGTATCTGATTGACTTTCATCACGTCAAGTTCACGAATATATTGTTCGGTTATCTCTTGTCCATCACAGATATTGAGAATAAACTCGATCATATCCTCATTATCGATAACTACATCGGCAACCCCCCTGGCGATAATATTTTTGGGCAGAACATCATACTGACAGCTGTTAGGGTCCTGGACAATGATCATACCGCCGGCATTATGAATGGCGAAACTGCCGTCGGAGCCGCAACGGGTCGAGCCGCTCATAACAACGCCAACAGATTTATCGCCGAGATTGGAGGCCATAGAACGGAAGAGTGTATCTAAAGGGGCAGACGGCTCAAAATTATCAAGATCATCCTGTGGGACAAGCTCTAAATTGCGTTCGAGCTTGAAGTTTTTCAAGGCGGAGATAAAATAAATATGACCAGGAGCAATAGAGATACGGTCGTCAACGTGAAAGCAGTTAGGTAATGTTTCAGATAAAGTTGCGATCCTTTTCTGTGATAGTCTGGCACTATCCAAAAGGACAATAGCAACACAATCATTTAAGTTATCGGCTATGCCGTCGAGAACCCTTTCGAGGGAATTTAGAGCCCCTTCAGAGACAGCGAAAGCAATTACTTTACGTATAGTACCATACATCAGAAAACCTCATATTTCAGATTATGATGATCGAAATTATTAACTCAAACTGACCAATTGTCAGTTTGAGAGTAGTTAGGATTTAGTAATTAGTAATTAGTTGAATTGAATCACTTTAAAAACTAATTACTAAATTCTAACTACTAAATCCTCTATTAATAGTGAATTACAACATACAAACTGAATTTTTCGGTCAGTTTGAGTTAATAATAAAAATATTAGAACAACCAGCAATGAAGCCGAGTTATGTTATTTTAGCTAAAACCTGTCAATTCAACAACTTAATAATTAACTCAAACTAACCTGAGGTTAGTTTGAGCAGGATTTAGAAATTAGGATTTAGCAATTAGAGAAATCACATATACATAAGAATCTCTTTATATTAAAGCCATTGCTAGTTTATAACCAACTGATTTCACGAGCTTTAGCAAAAGGTATTAAGCTATAACTGGATACTTAAAAAATATAAAACAGAAAAAAAGACCTCAGATATATTTATATATAATTGCAAATCAATCCCCTAAATATTCGAGAGAGGGAAAAATCAGATTGACCATTACCGTCTTTCCAGTTAGGATTTACGGAGTTTTGCAAGTAATTAAGTAATATGAAATGACCGATATTAGTAATATGACAGAAACTTCACAAACAGAACCAGCTTCTGGCGAAGATAAGGCTGAGCATACGCCGTTAAGAGTGGTACTCTTAGCAGACGATACTACGTTACAGCAGTATGGTCCGGTGCTTAGACGGCTGACAGTAGGCTTATACGATGAGGTTGCAAGCCTGACACTGGTATGTAAGGGCAGGAGTAATATTCTAGAGTTTGTGCCGTCACCTCCGATCAACATAATATCAGATATATCAAGTCTTTACGAGACATTACCGGCCAAAGAAGATAATGATCTTATGACGGTATTATATACCCCCCGCTTAAATATTCCTGAATTATTCAATCGTTCGGCAAGGATTGACCGTCTGGCAGCGGAGCTATCGAGTCGTCAGGTAACACTGATCCATTCACTGAGTGAGCGAATGGAGAAACTAGCGGCAGAGCTAAGTAAGCGTCTAAAAATACCATATATAACTTCAATTTTATCCGAGAATCATAATAGTCTGAACCCCAAAGAGTCGAAATGCGGCCATATAATGCCTTGTTATAGCCACATAGCTCGCAAATTGCGGCAAAAATATCCAGATTATTCAGAGAAGATCCACCTGGTCGAGATAGGCACTCATGTGAATAATTCGACCAGCTGTTATGATTTTGGCGACCGGTGGGCCCAGATATTCTGCTGTTGTCCATTAGAAAAGAATATGGGAGTTCCAGAGCTGATCAAGGCGGCGAAGATCCTTAATGACTGCGATAAGGAATTCCAGATCATGATAGCGGGTAAAGGAAAGATGGAATTTGAGTACCGTAGAATGGTGAATTCTATGGGACTTGGCCAGAAGGTTCATTTTATTGATCCGATAGACAGTCTGATAGCTGATAATGAGGCGTTCCGAAAAGTATTCAGGATGGCCGATATATATGTTCAGTGTAGGCCGTCGCGTACATGGCACCCTGAACTGCTGGAGGCTATGAGTGCTGGTAATGCGGTAGTAGCAGTAGGTGAGACAGAACACAGTCTGCTGATAGATGAGACCACCGCCCTACTGTGCAATCTACATCATCCGGAAGATATGGCGGAGAAGCTGGGTAAACTAATCGACGACCGGAAGTACGCCAGAGAGCTGGCCAATCAATGTCAGAATTATATTAAAAAGCATTTTCTAGCCTCTGAGATGGTAGGGAAACTGGTAAAGGCTTATAAGATGACACTGGAAAGCGTTGAGGAAGTTGAAGAGTGTGTAAGTGCAGATGTGAATAAGTGATAATGGGTAATGATGAGTGGCTTTATGGTTGGCGGTGTAATTCTAAGAATCACAAGTCTAGACATATGGGCGTGCTGAGAAGAAGGAGAAGAAGTCAATATTTTATGTGACTTTCATTTCATTTGTTTTAGTTTTAGCAATGTGAGATTATTAATCACAAGCAAGGATGCTTGTGCTACTTAGATGCTTGTGCTACCTGTCGTAGGTTTCAAGCCAATTTATGGCAATCTGGCTATAGTCTAGCAAATCGATAAAAGTTGTGTCGTTAATGTTGAAGCTGGCATCTTCGAGCCAGGAATCAGCTAAAACGGACAGGTCGGCCAGATCAATAATGCAATCGGGGCAAATATCAGCAGCAAATTCACCGGGGGTACAGCCGGTAATAGCGACATTATCAAAAACGACACCATTTAGCATGTTGTTATCATGGGAACAGGCAGCAAGGCCAATATTGAGGTATTTGCTATCAAGGCCGGGGGTCGCATTTCCGATAGAAGTCCAGGTGAGGTTATCATAAGAATAATAGGCGTAATACCTGATTCCGATTTTTTTGAGCTTAAGCCATATCATCTGAGGGTATGGGCTGCCAGAGGGAGCCAGCACCTGAGCATTAACGCCGGCGGAATTTCGCCAGATGAACTGGAGATTGCCGCCGCCGCAAAGAGTGACCATAGCCATAGCGGCGTTTGCATTTAAGCCGTCACGTATCATAAGGGCGGCTTTATTCCACCAATTGGTAATATCATTTGAAACCAAGCGAGCAACAATTTCGCCATCGCCATAAAGCTGTTGATAAGTAAAATGGAACCCATCGTCAGTGAGCCAGATGTCATTACCAGAGCCATTTATAGTGAATGTGCCGTCATTGTACTGGCTGGTGCCAGGGAAGCCGGTATCACCAACGTCGGCAGTTTTCCACTGGTCGGGTAAATTATCGAGATTGGTCTGGAAGACGGTAATATTATCGAATCTGGCAGACATAGATTCATTAAACAAACCGACCTGAGAACTATCATAACTATAGTGGCTGGTAATCAGCTCTTTGCCGTCAACAAAGAAAATGAACTTATCGGTAAGTTTGACAACTCTGAGGTTATAGTTATCTTTATCTTCAACCGGAACAGAACGCTGAGGTAGAATAACAGACTGATTCATGCCATAGACATAGAAGGTGTTGTTATCGAGATTGAAGCCGGCTTTAAGGTAGTTTCTATTATCACGAGCAGCGGCATAGACACCCATCTTGCCATTAGCTGTACTGTTTTTGTATAGATCAAGGGAGAACTCGTAAGTGTCCATGAGGTCGCCCTTATAAACTTTGCCAGTGCTGGAATTTGAAATGAGGCCGGTACTGTTAACTGTCCAGGAGCCGACTTTTTCGCTGCCGGCGAGAGAGCTGCCCCAGCCATTTATCCGGTCGGAGAATTCGTCCCAGCCGACAGTGTAAATAACACCATCATAGGCAGCGGCGGCATGGTCGCTGTATAATCCGGGGATAGCGGGATCGGTAAGCTCGGTATTTATAATACCACCGCCGGGCGGGAGCATATCATCGATCCAGAGTCTGAATACTTTCCCATTTCTCTCCAGGCGTATTTTATGATATACGGAATAGTCCAGCTCACCAGCAAAGCCACCAGCGGCAATCACGCCATTGTAATCGTCAGTTACCAGATGGCAATACCAGTTATCCGCACCATAATTCTGGCTTCGGTCGAGGCCAATGATCATCCAATGGTCAGAATCTATATAGTAGGCGACGATACCGGCTTTGTCTTCGCCGTCGCTGACCTCAGGCATTTTCAGGTTAGCTTCAAAGAGGTAATTCGTTGCCGGTGCCCTGTTGGCGAGATTGAAAGAGAAACACTGCTGAGAGTCCTGACAGGCTTCGTTGTTTTTGACATTCCAGAGGCCGAAATTATTATTAGGCGATACTTCCTGCCAGTCAGTATCTGGAAGTGGGCCATCAGGCTGGTAAAACAGAGCACGCAACTGCGGCTCGGCGGGGGCAGGATGATAGCCAGGTGTGTAACGGTTGGTTGGGCCATCGACATAGAGCTTGTTGTCAAGGAAGAGCACACGGTCGATACGCTGGGTACGGCCATAGCCCCTTTCACTGCTATCGATAGCGAAGTAGCCGGCCCACCGTTCGAAGCCGTTAAGGCCCTCAATTACCCAAGGCTGGCCAAGGGTGTATATTTCATAGGTATTATCGTTTTTAGTGTACTGAGTTTTGGCTAGTACGGGGTCAGGATTTTTACCGGCATTATTGAAGCTATCCGGAGCAGAAGCCATAGCAGCGCCAAGAGCGTATGAGGTATCGCCGGTATGGTTAGCATTATACATCATATAATAATTGTTATGATATTTGAATACGAACGGGCCTTCATTTATGGTCGGGACAGGATTAGGCGGCGAGAACTGCTCCCTCTCGGGGTTGATCTCCCAGCCGTCGACGGGCCAGATAAGGGTTTTACCAGAGGCAGCTTTGGTATAGTAATCTGTCATACTGCGATAGTCATTATGATTACCGCTAACGCCGCCAAAGCGAGTGCTATAATAATGGAGCGAGCCATCTTCATCGCGGAAAGTTTTTACATCGATAGTTGAAGTATCAAAAGGAGAATCGAGCGGTTCATAGTACGGGCCGGTAACACTGGTACTGACAGCATGCACAATACCGAGTAAAGCGTTTGAGTCGAGATGAGCGTAGAGGTGGAACAGTCCATTGTCATAGGCTATATGAGTGCCGTGAATATCCATATCGGGGTTAGAGTTTCTGGGCACATGCCAGGTGTTATCAGGCGAGAAGATATGGGTACGCTGGCCCCAGTCAGAGAGGTTTCTGGACTGGAACATATCACCGCCGAGCCAGTTACCAGTGATATAATATTCACCATTATACTTTATGACATCGCAGTCATTGATACCAGACTCATAGCTGAAGGGATTGTCCATAGCTGGCAACGGGCAAAGCATGAGCGAGGAAATGAAAAACCATATATATTTATATAATCTCATTACAATTATCTCCTATTACACAATCTAAAAAAAACCTTCAACGCCAGCTTTTATATCCTATCTAACAACTTTACTCTCAAAGCATCTATTTGTCTGTTTTTTTGGAGGTTCTGATAGGTTTCAGAATAACAAACAGAAATAATACCGAATCCGAAATTGTCATTTACTTACTCAGTATTAAAGCTGAGACAGTTTCACCCCCGGTTGGTCCGGGAAATTACTTTTTTTCATTGCTATAGATATAACCTGTATACAGTGGTCAGCTGCAACAGAGACAAGCAAGATGGTCAGTCCTGCTGTCAACTAACGTTGAAGGCCCTGAAGACCCGAAGGTCATCAGGAGGTTTGGTTTTCCGTTTATGAGAGGATGGCTATTTTTCAACCATCCAGAGCTCGAATATACCACCCATAGTATTATTATCGGGTGCATCAAACTTTATTACAAGAGAATTTTTACCGGACGTAATAGAGGCCGGAATAGTATAGTATTTATAAATAAATTCGTTTGGCTTACTAGCGTTCAGCGATTCGTTAGCAATAAACTGGCCATCAGCATATATGGCAAAAGCACGAGCACCGCCGTCACTTCCCCAGTATCGACAAACCAGCGACATATCTTTGCCAGAAGTTACTTTCATATTATAAGAAAGCCAGCCACCGCCATAAGCAGTGCGCCAGCGCATGCCGGGGAGCCCACCAATTTCGAGGTTTTCGCCGGCAATCGCGTGAGCATCTTCAGAGGATGTGCTAACAGCAATCTCGATATGATCGACGGCATTGCGAAGCTGGTTAGTTCTCTGGTCGATAGTGTTCATAGCGGCTCTCACAGCTGGATAATCCGCCTGGCTTGCTGTTGGCCAGTATACCATATATCTCTCACGGTGAACATCATAGAATGGTTTAATGGTAACTGAATGCGGCTGAGCAAGACCATCGGCGGAAAATACCAGCTGGTCACCACTACTTTTTATGATCTTACTGGCAATATCACTATCATTTCCGACCAGAACCGGTACATCGGACCATAGTCCCTCTTTGTAGGCAGCCTGATCATTGGGGCCGCCGCCGGTGAAGTCGGCGGGCGATAGATCGAGAGTACCAAGGGCACCGGCGAGCATGACAGGGCCGTAGTATACAGCTTTGTAATCCGGGTTAGTAGGCAGGTCTCTGGTCCAGATATGCAGAGGGAGCCTGACCTCGACAATGTCGCCAGAGTTCCATACCCTATCGATTGCGATATATTCGCCGGGTAAGCTGTTATTGGCAATGATATTTCCATTTACCTTTATTTGCATAAGCTGGTCGTGTATCCATTCGGGGCAGCGAAGATTGAGCTTGAACTTCTGGGGCGAAGCAAGGTCGAAGATAAGTCTGCTGGTATCGTTTTCAGGGAACCGGGTATCCTGTTTCAGTTTTAACCCTTTCGCCTGCCAGTTCAATTCGGACGGCATGAACATATTGACCATAAGGCTGTCATCGGTATGGGCATATGCCATTTCAGCATAACGGCCGGGGTTCTGCATACCGGTAACTACACAGCACCAGAAAGATTCGGTGTCAGTAGAGAAGACACGATAATGTCCGGGCTTCATAGATGTGTAATAGACATAGCCGCCCTGATCCGGGTCGATCGAAGGCAGAAGATGATTATATAGAGCATTTTCGCAATAATCGATATATGTCGGCTGAGCATCTTTGCGATAGAACTCATTGGCGAGTTTTATCATATTAAAGGTATTGCAGGTTTCGGGGCCGCAGTTGTCATCTACCTTTATGTGGAAATCGTTTTCATGGAAGAACCCTTCCCACTGACTATTTGAGCCATTAGCCCAGGATAGGTATCTTGTGGTAAGATTATAGAAATTTTCAGCGGTAAGAGCCATATCGACGGCGGAACTATCCAGCTCGGCGATACGTTCATAGCCGACGAATTTTGGCACCTGAGTATTGGCATGTAAGCCGTAGAGGACGGATTTATTGCCGAGATAGAGCGGATCACAGACATAGTTATGCCTGAACTTTTTGGCCAGATCGAGATACTTCTGCTGGCCGGTGATAGCGTAGAGGTCGGCGAGATATTCGTGCGGGCCGCCACATTCACAGCCGACCATTGCCTGCCACTGGGAGGCTGTTAGATTATTAGTGACATCAATACACCAGTCGCCAAGTGAGATGAAGGAATCGAGAGCCTGCTGGTTATGGGTATATAGCCATGCATCGCGCAGGCCAGAGAGGATAAACTGTACCTGATACCATGGTATGACATGGCTGGTCTGTAAGTTACCCAGGCGAAGCTGGTTAAACCATTCGGCTTCGATATTATTGACATTGAGTCCGCCATCACCCCAGGAGAGCTGGGCGGCAGCCATCTCACTTACGACATAATCACAACGATCTTTGAGTCTGTTGTCACCGGTTGCGGCATAGGCGAGAGCGCAAGCACTGAGATATCCGCCGGCAGCGGTAGAGCCCCAATTATCCCAGCCGCCATAATGGTAAGGTGTCTTTTCGGGCAAGCCAGAGCCGGTACGCATACCATATAAGAGTCGGTCAGCTTCGAGCGAAAGGAGATAGGAGACATTATAGTCGAGAGCCTTACGGAATGGGCCGCCGGTTAGTCTAACATCGCTGATATCGAATAATTGTGCAGGTGCGAGTTTGGGGGTAGAGGATATCAGGTCGCGATCTGAAGTGCCGGCTGTATAGATATTTTTAGCTATTTCGGCGAAATCCAGGATATCAACTCTACAGTCATTATTTATATCCGCGGGCAGCTCGTAGAGACAGGGATTAACATCAAGAGTGTCCGGACCTTCTGCGTAATGTTGAGCTATCCATTGAGAGCTGAACGGCCAATCGTAAATACGCAGCTCATTTATACTACCGCGGAACATTGGCATAGTATCAGAGCGGGGTCTACCGAGCCAATTATATAAGTCGTTCAAATCGGAAAGATCCTGATCGACTTTCATACTGCCGGAGAGTTCGCCATTTACATAGAAGTCAACTGAGCGGGTAGTGCCGTTCCAGCTAAAGGCGAGCATATGTTGTACATTTTTAGCTAATTGCTCGTCTGAAGTAACTTTAGCAGAGCAGGAACCGTTGGTAAAGAGTTCGATAGAAGGGAAACCCGCTTCATCGGCAAGATAAACAGAGAGGCCGGATTGGCCGCTGGTGCCGTTAAAGTCGCCGAAGTTTAGTATAGTTGTTCCCGGGGTAACTGTGACGGTACTGGTAAACCATACCTCAACCGTTGCCCAGTTATTGAGAGAGGATAAGATGGCGTCAGAGAATAGGCCGTAGGACTTTGCCATTGAACTACTGATAATATTCAACTGGCCATTCTGGAAACTGCTGAATCCGGTACCATCGACAAGAGTGGCATCATCGGCATTGATCTCATCAGCCATAGAGCTATCATTGAAGCTATAGCGATGGGAAAGACCGTTACGGACGGAAAGGCTGGCGGGATTAGAAACTGCTAAGCTGGAATCGGCAAGCTCGAGACGGCAGTAATATGAGCCTTGATCGGCATAGCAAACATCGTGGATCAGCAAGTGAGCGGAACCGGGCGAGAGTGACATAGTGTGTCTGCCGCTTTGAGGGGATATTTCAGTTTCAGTGCCATCGGTATTTTTGAACCATCTACAGCTGGTAACTGGCTGGGAAGTACGGTTAGTAATATCACATTGGAAATATGCCCTGGGGTCGATAGCAGGGTTTACGGCTACATCGTTGAGGGTACCAAGAGAGATTGGGCCTGAGACGGAGTCGTTATATATATTTTGTATATCTTGCAGGTTGAGAGCATCATTGTAGATACGGACATCGTCAACCTGAACCAGAGCGGACCAATCGGCGGACTCTTCTCTTTGACGGCCAATAGTAATATAGTCATTAGTGAGAGTGGGTATATGCTGTCTGCCGCCGCCGATAAGATTACCATCGACATAAAATCTGGCAGTAACACCGTCATAGGTACCAACGAGATGCTGCCACTGATTCAGGCGAATAGCTTTGCGGCCGATATTGAAGTTTCCGTTGACACTGAACATCCACTGGTTATAGTCGTCAGCACCGAGATAGAAGCCAGACCAGAAATGACTTTCGATAACTCTGGCCCAGGTCTGGGGCTGCTGGGTAGGTTTGACCCAGGCCATAACGGTGAAAGTAGTGCCGGTATCAATGCGGGGAAAGAGTACATAGTCTCTATTGCCGTTAACACTAATACCACCGTCTAAAACAGCTGAGCTGACCCATGATGTGCCGTTAGTGCGGCCAATACCATTTTTGCCGTTACCGCTGCTATCAGTGAGATTGCCGTCAAGCTTCCAATGTGCGAGCAAATCAGCACCATTAGCGACAGAAGCTATTAGGCAAAAGAGCATAATAGCAGAAGCTAATATCTTAGTTATTCTTAAATTTGCCAATTTTATACCTTTTCAATGTTTTTTAACAGTTCAGACTGTATATATGAGATATCGATAAATACTTTTTTTTAGATTGTTTAGAAATAAGTAACAAGTAATAAGAAACAAGCTCTGGTTGCCGCTAAGTCGGACGCTATTTTAAAGGTTAAATATCAATATTAGTTGCAATTGGCCAGAGAGCAGTTTAGCCATGAGTTGGCGATATCTGCGAGGTCTTGCAGGTCGACAATGCAATCATTATTGAGGTCACCGACGGGTGAGGTGCAACCCTGGTAAATCGTTTCAATTTTTGACGGGGCAAGGGCTTCGTTGTAAATGCGAACATCATCAATCATGCTTTGAAGAGACCAGTCCCACACTTCATCGGGCATTTTACCAATAGATACAATATCATTTGGTTTAGAAGGTCTGTTTTGTGGAGCAGAGCCGACCAGCTGACCATTTATGTATAGCCTTGCAGTAGAGCCGTCGTAGGTGCCAGCCAGATGCTGCCATTGCCCTACCACGACATTTTTCTGTCTAAGATTGAAACTGCCGTTGACGCTGAACATCCACTTTCTGGGAGTGGCGTCGTCAGTACCAAGATAAAAACCGCTCCAGAAATGGCTTTCAACAACTCTGGCCCAGGTATTGGGGTAGGCTAATGGCTTAACCCAGGCGGTAATGGTGAAGGATGTGCCGGTGTTGACAGCCGGGAAGACAGCGTAGTCTTTTACACCGCTGATCTCGATAGCACCATCGATGCCGTTAGAATTTTGCCATTTAACGCCAGAGCCGCTAGTTGATAATCCGTTCCTGTCATTGCCACTACTGTCAATGGTGTTACCATTAAGCTGCCAATGTGCAAGCAGCTCGGCATGGGCAAAAGTTGCAAAAAAGAAGACATACAATACAATAACAATACTTTTTTTCATTTATATTCACTCTCTCCTTAGCAGTATATGCCAGCAATGAGCCTTTTTTTGACACAAAACCTTATAAGCCAATAATTTGTCATTTTAGTGTATTTTAAATCTAACTTTGCAGCTTGTTGCCCAAAATAGAAAGTCAGATTATTGTGCAACTTATATACCAGATTATTTAAGATGGTTAGCAAAGTTAATACTAAGAATCACAAGCAAGGATGCTTGTGCTACCTTTGGTTTTGCAAAGAATTGCGAAATATAAAAGATCGATGATATGGTAGCAAAAGGCAGGTAATCAGTATTTGCTACTGATCACCTGTGTATATGAAAAAACTCGATCTCCTGCTGAATATATCACAAAACAGTATATTCAATTATGAAAGGCTCAAATCGTAATATAGATTGAAATAACAGTAGATATAATATCAACTATTACAAATTGTGTGAGGAAGTATGCTCGTTGACAGATTGTGAACTGTACTCCAGGATAATATCACCTGGTACCATAACATAATCATCTGCGACGATCTCAGCTTTAGGCATAAGGCGTTCCTGTCTAAGATAGTCGAGTAGCAGTTTATTGTCACCAGTCATTTTAGCTGAGGCGATATCATCATTAAAGTGTGATAATATCGCTTCTTTCACATATGATATGGCCCATTCGGAGAAATCGGTACCAGCGGAATAATGGGAAAAGTTATCCCACATTATAGATACGGCATCATTTATGATAGAATCTGCAATAGCCGGAGTTGGGACAACGGCCATAACGAAAGCGTACAATCTCCGCTGGCTTTGAAAATAAAGCTGGAAAAAGTAATCACTCACCTTGCGGTCTGATTCTATCATTTTACTACTCAAAACAAAATCTTCCAAATTCAACAATTCGTAACCGTTCACAACGTTCGCACAGATAAGAATATTAACTATGGGCTAAATTGTGTAGTAACAAGAAATAAGATCTAATGTCTGCCAAGGCGGACGGCATTAAACATGTTATTTATTATTACACTGTAAGTTAGCTCATATTCAATTGTAGCTTACTAAAAGCTGCGCGCACAATTTATGTCTATAATTGCTCCTCTAAATAGTAATACCCTGGAATATCGTTTTTTTTGATTATTTTTAGTGCAAAAACAAAAAATATTGTGAGCGTGTACAGGGAGGACGGCTAATACAAAAATACGGTGGCTGTTGTTCAAAGGAGAAAGTTAAGGGAACCTCTAATATATAAGTGAAAAGATGTGAGTTAAATAATGTAAACACTCGCCTTTCAGATATTTGTGATACTTTATTGTCGGTGGAATCTACGAAAGTAGGTTAATTATCAGGACGATACAGCAAAAGAGAAAAACCGGTTTACCAGGTGTGCCGGAGCAAAGACAAAAGAATAAGTACTACAAGAGTAACGATAGTGAACAATAAGACCTTGAAAACAATAAACATAGCACTGGCAATAATTTTTGTTGGAGTGGCAGTATATGTCTTTACGCAAGGTCCGAATAATTCACGGCAGCTAGAGCCAGTGATAACTGGAGATACCAATTCTGAGAATCAGACCGATTCAACCGCCCTACCACCCGAAAAAAACACAACGGCAGATAGCCAGCCTGTAAATGTAAGCGGTAAGCTTTTTTCAGATGATGACAATGACGTTCCGGCGATAGAACAATTGCCGACGAAGCTGGTCATACCAGGAACGATCCAGCTGAAAGGTACGATAACCGGGCCAGAGAATATTGCCAGAGCGATAATAGCGATTCAGCCGGAGAAGATCGGTACACCGGAGACGTCAGTTGTAAAGATCAATGAGGAGATATCAGGCTTTTGTGTGATGGAGATCTACAAAGACCATATAGTCCTTGGTAAAAATGGCCAGACGGGCGAACTTTGGATTAAGCAGAAGAAGTCGATGCTGCCAGCTAAAACGGCAGTAAAAAGCCAAGGGCAAGTTGAAAAGCCGATAATCGTGTTGCCGACCAGCAGTGAGGCCAGCCGTGAGATGGCTGACAGTATATCGCTTGATAGCGAATGGTCAATAGCAGTATCGGAAGATGAGAGACCAATCGGGTTGACATTGGAGAATATTAAGCCGTTAAGCCCGCTGGCGCTGTCAGGTCTAAAATCGGGCGATATTATCAAAAGCATTAATTCCCAGCAGCTAAGCAGTTTCCAAAAGACCTATCAGGTACTGCAGAAGGCGAAGTTACAGAAGGAATTAGAAATCGAGATCATAAGAGATGGCGAAAGTCATGTATTCAGATCAGATATTACAAGCAGTGGCGTAAAAAGACCGTCATTGCCAGTTACCAGATAGTTAAGAGTGATAAAATGAAAAGACAATATACATATATCATGCTAATACTACTGCTGATGTTCGTTGTTAGCCCTGGTTGTCAGAAGTCAGAGACTAAACAAAAAGAGGATGCAGCAGCCAAGCTCAAGAATACGGCGTCAGTGGATAAGAGGTCCACTGAGATGTTAAATGATATGCTTCAAATACCAGAGCAAGTGTCGCCGGTAGAGAGCAGGCCGGAGCGAGAACTGATAGCAGAGGATAAGGCAGACTATCCAGAGACAAACTGGGACGATCGGTTTAAACTTGAGGAGCTGGCAGATAGTCAGGATACGATAACACCGATGAACCTGGAAGAGAATAATGCGGCCAGGCAGATAGAAGCATTAAACTCACCTGAAATGGCGGATCAGACGATCTCACTTAACTTTGAAGATGTCGATATTCAAACGATAATCAAAACGGTGAGTGATATAACCAATATCAATTTCATTATCGACGATCAGGTCAAAGGGCCGGTTACAGTTGTATGTCCGGGCGAGATAAAGATCGGCGAGCTATACAGCTTTTTAGAATCGGTGCTGGATATCCAGGGTTATGCGGCAATTCCAACAGGTAACCATGTAAAGGTAATCTCAAAGAAAAATGCGTCCAGCTATAATATGGCGATCCATAAAGGAACAGATCCGTCGACAATAGAGCAAAGCGACCGGATAATCACGCAGATGATGACCTTGCAATATGCAGATGCAACAGAGGCTTCCGCCCTGCTCAAGCCGATATTAAATAACAGCAATAACATAAGTGTATACAAAAAGAGCAACACTTTGATAATAACCGACACATCATCTATTATCCATCATATAGCACGGATAATAAAGCAGATCGATGTGCCGGGAGCGAGGAAAGAGTTTAGCCGGGTACCGCTTCGCTACGCATCAGCTGCAATCCTGAGCAAGCAGATAACCGACCTGATGAACCAGAGCGGATCTATGACGGGAGCGGCGGCGAATGTTCAGATACAAGCAGATTCCAGGACTAATTCGCTATTGATAATCGCAGGTCGCCGGGATATGGAAACAATCTACGAGATGATCAAAAAGCTGGACGTGGTACACTCAGCAGATAACAGCAATATCCACGTTATCCCCCTGCTGAACGCAGAGGCGAAAACAGTTGCGGAAGCCTTGCAGCATTTGGACATACCGAGATTGAGCAATACAGAGGGTACATCGATCAAGATAACACCATTTGAAGATACCAATACCCTGATCGTAGCGGCTGCTATGCCGGACTTTAATTTGATAGAGACTATCGTAAAGCAACTGGACGTTATTCAGGAGCAGATATCAATTGATCTACTGATAGTAGAAGTAAGCGAAGGCGATCTGCAGGAGCTTGGCATAGACTGGGCGACGTTAGATAATGCGGTTAGCGACAGTATGAGATATTTTGCCAGCACAAATCACGGGATACGGGTTGATTCTATGGCGGGCAACTATGACGGTCTTACACTGGGAGCGTTTAAGAGCGTAGATGGAACTATCAAATCAGGAGCAGTACTGAACGCCTTGAAGCGTATCACAGCGGCGAATGTGATCTCATCGCCAAATGTAGTTACATCGAACCATAAGGAAGCGACCTTCCAGGCTGGTGACAATATACCATATCTGAAAGATTCGCGGATAACAGAAAACAGCGATACCGACTCTACGGTGATAAAGACCTACGATTATAAGGATATTGGAGTAAACCTTCAGATCACACCGCATATTAATCAGGGTGAACTTATCCGTTTGGTAATCGATAGTGAATTTACCCAGCAGAAAGACAGCCTGACCGGTCTGGGAGCAGAGACACCTACACTGTCAAAACGCAAGATCAATACAGAAATAACCATGGTTGACGGAGCATCAATTGTTATTGGCGGGTTGATAAGAGATGAGAATAATGAGACAGTAAATGGAATACCAATAATAAGCAATATACCATTTGTGGGTGAATTGTTCAAGTCAAGGTCGATGGTGAAACAGAAATCCAACCTGCTGCTGTTTATTACACCTCGGATAATTCGCAGTCCGGGCGACGCTGCAGAGCTAAGCAGAAGCAGATTGAACACTATAACAACAAAAGGCAAAAGCGAACAAGAATAAAATGAGCGAAGTATCATTAGGACAAATTCTGCTGAAAGAGACTGATCTGACAATGGATCAGCTTGACCTGGTACTCAGGCTCCAGCATACACGCAGGCCCAAACCTAATCTGGGCGACTTGCTGATCGAGAAAGGATTTATCACTCGCAGACAGTTATGCCGCGCGTTAGCAGTCCAGTGGGAACTACCGTTTATTGAAAATATACCGCAGGATAAGATAAGCGGCGAGATCGTGGGCAAGGTACCGATCGGCTTTTTGAAAAAGAACCGGATCATCCCGCTGATGGCCAAAGATAATAATATAATTATTGTTGTTGATAACCCGCTGAATATTGAAGCGATAGACAGTATAGCCAATATTGCCGGTAAATACTGCCGGAAAGCTATTGCGTCAACCGATGATCTGGAAACGGCTATCAGTAAGTACTATTATGACGGTCAGAGGTCGGAACAACAGGAACGGCCAAGTGAATCGGGCGAGTTGGAAGCGGAAGATTTTATGCCGACACGTCAGCGAGAAGATATTCTGAACGTTGCGAATATCCCGCCGGTGGTGAAACTGGTCAATAAGATACTGTTTACCGCAGTTAATTCGAGGGCCAGTGACATACATATAGAGCCATATGAAAATGAGGCGAAAGTACGCTTTCGTATCGATGGTGTTCTACAGGAAAATATGCTGCTGCCGAAAAAGAGCGTAGATCCGCTTATTTCGAGGCTGAAGATAACAGCGGGTATGAATATTGCGGAGAAGAGACTGCCGCAGGATGGTCAATGCCGGATAAAGGTAGGCGATAAGAACCTGGATATACGTATATCGTCAGTACCGGCCTCGGGCGGGGAAAGACTGGTTCTAAGGCTACTGGAAAAAGGACATAATAAATCGAATATAGAGTCGCTCGGTCTGGAACCGGATATAAAGAGTAAGCTGATTAATCTGACGACCCGTCCGCACGGTATGGTGCTGTTGACAGGGCCGACCGGCAGTGGTAAAACGACGACACTGTATTGTATGCTCAATGAGATCAATACTCACGAGAGGAATATACTGACAGTTGAAGATCCGATCGAGTATGAGCTGCCTGGAATCGGTCAGATGCAGATAAAGCCGAAGATCGGGTTGACATTTGCGGTATGTTTGAAACATATACTCCGCCAGGACCCGGACGTTATAATGGTAGGCGAGATACGAGATAACGAGACCGCTGAGATCGCGACCCATGCATCACTTACCGGCCACCTGGTATTGAGTACGCTGCATACAAATGACTCAGCATCGGCGATTTTCAGACTGAATAATATAGGAGTTGAGCCATATTTGATAGCATCGGCACTGTCGGGGATAATGGCACAACGGCTGGTTCGGACAGTGTGTCCAAAATGTAAAACAGAATGTAAGACGGAATTTGACACATATGAGATAGTCAAGCATAGTTCGATATCAGTGAAGTATCAGCCTACATTTTACACTGGTACCGGCTGTGAATATTGTGCCCATACGGGGTACTTCAGTCGAATTGCGATCGCCGAGCTTATGCTGATAGATGATGATCTAAGGGAGCTGATCTGTAAGAAGACACCATCCCATATCATAAAAGAAAAGGCTATTGAAAAAGGAATGCTGACCCTCAGGGATGACGGACTCCGCCATGCCCTGATGGGTACAACAAGTGTTGAAGAGGTATTGCGAGTAACGCAGGATAATAATCTTTAGAAAAACAAGTAACCATTGACACGGTTGTTACTGTAAAAAGTAAAAGGTAAAAAGTAGTAGATTCGCCTGCGGGCGAGGCTTGATGATATGCTGGAACTTAAGGTTAAAAATAAGCCGCAGGCAGCTGCCAAGGCGACCAATATCAAGGTCGAGAAGGTACGGCCGCTCTCTTTTGACAGGTTGAATAAGCCTGTGGGCGGAGGAGATGCGCAGGCGGCGATAAAGGCCAGCAGGAACGATGTATATATGTTCACCCGGCAGCTGTCCAACCTGTTAAAAGCAGGTATGGAGATACCGGTGGCATTGGAAATATTGGCAGGTCAGAGCAGCCGGGCGGGAATGCAGCGTTTGATAAAGGTAATCGGCAGAGAGGTAAATGCCGGCAGGTCACTAGCGGAGGCTATTGGCGACTACCCTGAGATATTCAGCGATATGTATATTAACGTTGTCTATTCGGCCCAATCGGGCGGCGAGCTGGATAAGGCATTGCACTATATTGCTGATCTGCTGGAGAGACGGAACAAGCTTCAATCGCAGGTGAACCGAGCACTGGCATACCCGGCACTAATGCTGGTGGTATCTATACTGGTGATAGTATTTCTGCTGACAACGGTCATACCAAATATAACCGCCCTGTTTCTGGAAACCGGGAAAGAGTTGCCACTGGTAACAAGGTCGCTGATACTATTGAGTAATATGGCACAGGCGGCGGCACCAGCTACCGTTTTGATAATAGTAAGCGGCTTTTTTGGCCTGAACTATTATCTGAGAAACAAGGTTAGAAGGCAGAAATGGGATAAGATGAAGCTTAGCCTGCCATTTGTGGGTAAGTTTCTGCTCCAGATAGAGACGTCGAGACTGTGCCGGAGCTTATGTGCAATGCTGCGAGGCGGCTTGAATATAATCGAATCATTGGAACTGGCCTCGGCAATTATGCAGAATAAGCATATACAAGTTTCTGTGAGGAAGATATCTGAAGGGATCAATAAAGGCATGAGTCTGGAAGAGAGCTTCCGGAAAAACGGGGTATTTCAGCCGATGATACATCATGCTATTGCGATCGGAGAATCAACCGGTGAGCTGGAGAAACAGCTGGCATCAATGGCAGAGATAGTAGATGAAGAAATTAATAATACGACAGCATTTCTAACATCTATGATGGAGCCGGTGATAATGCTGACGATGGGCCTGATGACAGGTTATATTGTTGCGGCGCTATTACTGCCAATATTTGAGATTAACAGCATAGTATAGATCATATGAAGGTAATGACATGAGAAAAAAAGGTTTTACATTATTAGAACTTATGATAGTCGTGGTTATTCTGGGGTTACTGGCTACGATAATCGTGCCGAAGGTTGTGAGCTATCCGGATAAGGTTAAGGCACAGAAGGCGGCAATTGAGATATCGAATATACTCAATGCACTCAATATGTTCCACACCGATACGGGTAGATACCCTACCAACAGCGAAGGTTTGGAAGTACTGGTCACTGACCCGGGTAATATCGAGAACTATAATCCGGACGGGTATCTGGATAAGGTAACCGACCCCTGGGGAAACCAGTATGTGTATATATGTCCGGGTAAAAATGGTAAGATCGACCTGGAATCATACGGTAAAGACGGGCTCGACGGCGGCGATGGATTTGATGCAGATATTGAAAGCTGGAAACTGGAAAGCAAATGAAAGCGATAAGGGAAAATGGCTTTTCTTTAATCGAAATACTATTTACGCTAGTGATCATTTCAGTGGCGGCGATGGCAATTGCACGAAACAGCATGTCTAATATCAATACGGTAAATAGAG
The DNA here is from genome assembly GCA_963667715.1 of Sedimentisphaerales bacterium. Classification (GTDB taxonomy): domain Bacteria; phylum Planctomycetota; class Phycisphaerae; order Sedimentisphaerales; family SM23-30; genus JAFGDI01. The sequence goes on from OY763926.1 coordinate 2,964,114, forward strand.
ACCTGCTGAGGTATCATGCTAATAATCTGGCACAATCTAAACTGGTTGAAATAATCGGCGAAAAGAGCTATCGCAAAGGCAATAGTGGTTTAGAGACAATTGACAATGTTGATTTCCACTGGCAGAGTGGATACACGCAGAGCCCTGTCAGCAATAATGATAATACAATAAAATATGATATGGATAATATCTCTGTAACTGTCAACTGGCAACAGGGTGGGCAGAAACAGTCAATAACAGTAAGGCAATATATATGGCCTCGAACAGAGCAAAAGGTACAACCCTGATAGAACTGATAGTAACTACCGCGGTGGTGGCAGTTATTATGTCAGCGGTATTGCTTATCTGGCGAGGTAATACACTGTCGGCCCAACAGTGCCGCGGCAATGTGTCTGCGGTGACAGAGGCAGAAAACCTTATTAACACCCTGGCACGCAGTATTGAGAACCTGATCGAAGAAAATGACACCCCCCCCCTGCAAGTTGAGCATCATAGTAATAAGGTGTTTATAAAGATGTTCACACGGTATAATTTCACAGGAGATAGCGAGCATCCATTGGGGCCATTTATTACGGAATATGAGCTAGATAAAGAGAAAGGTCTGTTGAAGTACAGACAGAGAGCGGTGCTTGATATTGAAAGTGAGTTTGGCGAGGATAGTATTGAATGGCAGACGGAGAAGACAGATATTAGCGATATAACAATAGAGAAGGTCGATAAAAACGAGCTGTACCCGGTTTGTATTCGAGTAGAGCAGGAAAATGCAAGAAAGAATCGAAAGTATAGTTTAACAGTCAGCAGATAGATATGTATAGCAGAAAAAGACAATCTGGTTTTGTGCTGCTGGTGACAGTGATAATTATTGCCGCTATAACCAGTATTATACTGGCATACAGTGAGTCTGTTCGGATATTTCATGGTAATATCAGTGGTAGTATCAATGACACGCATTTGAGGAATGCGGCCAGGGGCGGGCTGGAATATGCAGTGGCATATCTGAATAATAACAAGGAAATAAGTGCGGTGACGCAATTGGATGTTGACATTGATGATGTAAACTGCGAGATCAGGATAGAATGTGAAAACGGCAAGATCAATATTAATAATATGGTAAATGGCAGTGATGAATATGACAGGAGCTATTCGGAGCTACTGCTGAATTTGATCGATATTTATAATGAGGATGCAGGAAGCGATAAGATAAGCTATGGGCTGGTTCCAGCGATAATTGATGCTATTGACAAAAACAATGAAGCAGCGGAACTGTCGTTTATTCAGCGGAATAATAAAGGTGCTGAGAAGAGCTATTATAAGAAAGCTGATATGCCGTCGATACTCAATAAGCCATTTGGTAATATTTATGATATGGCCTTTGTGAAAAATTGCAGCGGCAGTACACTTACTAAGCAGGCAGATGAGCAGAGCAGGAATTTTATCGACTGTTTTACAACGGAGCGAATAAGTAAAATTGATATTAATAGTGCTCCGGCAGAAGTAATAGCCGCCCTATCAGAAGATATTAGCTTAAGCAAGGCCCGTGAACTTGAGGTTAGCGGGAAATTGAGAGGCTATAATACTCTGGAAGAATTTTATTCTGCTGCGGGCGTGACAAATACGAGTATGCTGGAGGGGATACTGGAAACAGAGCCTGATAATAAGCAGTATACGATAATCGTTTCAGTAAAAAACGGCTATAAAACACTAAAATTAACAGCAATTTCTAAAAAAGACGATAACAACATTTATAATGCCAAAAAGATGTATTGCAATTGAATATTCCAGCAGCTATTGCCGGGCAGTTCAGGCGAGCCCGGTTAAGGATATGCTGACGATAGAAAAAGCCGTGACTTTGCAGGGAGATAGTCTGCAAAGAGTACGAGAAGAGCTTATTAAAGCCGGCTTTAATCTTTCGCTGCCGGCGGTAGTTATGGCTGATACTGAGAAATGTCACTATTCTAATATTGACGCTACAGTTGATAATATTGCACCAGCGGACGATACGGACAGTCTTTCGCCGCCGGTTCATATTGATGATGCGATACGAATTCATCTGCCGGGCGAACATAAGCTGTTGGGTAAAAATCCGTCTAATCTGGTAATTACAACAGATAAGTCAGAGATAGATAATATAACGGCATTTGCCGCGGCAAATAAGATCAAATGTGCGAGTATTGAGCTGCCGATATTTGCGTTGATAGCGGCTGCGAAGGAACATATTAATGGTTCTGAACCGGTACAGATGATAGTATATATCAGTTCCGGTAGAATGATCGATATAGCTTTTATGGGCCAGGAACCGGCACTGGTAAGGAATCTGCCATTACCGGCAGGTAATAATGAAAATATTATCATAAAAGAAACACAGCTTGCATGGCGTGCGGCTTTTGGCTCTCAGATACCGGAAGATGGTAAGATACTTATCATTAACGCTGACAATAGCAACCCTGAGCAGAATGTTATAATCAAGGAGAATCTTGGCGGTGATGCGGTAATTGCCAGTATAGATGATATAGGTGCATTTTCGCCGGAGATGGCAGATAGAGAGGAATACTATCTGGCTGTTGGAGCGGCAGAGAAATATCTGAACCCGGGCGGATATCTGGATATTAATCTGCTGAGATCGGTGGCGAAGGCTGAGCCGGTAAAGCCAACGGGGATACAGGTGAAAATATGCATTATACTGGCGGCTATGATATACTGTTTATTGTTCAGCTATATAATTAATAAGAATATTCTGCTGAGCCGGATACATTCTGAAATAATAGAGCAGATAGATAGTGTTTTTGCAGAGAATGTACCAGAGCTAAAAGATAAGAGCCAGAGCTATGTGCCTAAGAAGAAGCTGGCAATAATGGAAGATACTTTTAAGGATTCGTCAGTACTGCAAAGGCTATTTGCGGAAGTGGTAAATAATAGAATATCAATATTAGATGTTCTTGCGATGCTTGGCGATATCAAGGATGATAGTATAACATTCAGCCAGATAGATATCGATAATGATACTGTATCTGCTACGGCTGTTGGTAAGAGCTTGGAACTATTGAAAGAGTTTGAAGGTGCACTTGCAAAGGTAAAAGGCTTTACGGTGGTCTCATCGGAGCTTGACGATAATACACTTAAAATGAAGTTAAAGATATTGACGCAATGAAGAAGAAAAATACAAAAATAATCATAACAGCTGCTATAGCAGCAATCGGCAGCTGGTGGCTCTTTAATAGCCTAAACGAGAAGAATAATACTCTTGAATTTCGTGCTATACCAGAGCGGTCAGAGATATTAAAGGCGATGCAGAATCTGGCGGAAGGCAGTCAGGATTACCAGAAGTACTCTCAGACATTGCAATCATTATGCGAGAGCAACCCGGTAAATGAACAGATCATCATCGACCGGCTGACACTGGCCCAGATATATGATAGTGAGAACATAACCATTAGCGAGGGGCAGGCAAGAGCAAATGGCGAATTTACACTTAAGCCGTATACGATATTTGGTAGAGATATCTCTGCCCAGGAGCTTGACTTTTTACTGAATATGGCACAGGAGATGTCACTGGCGACACCGAAAATTAATATCAGTAAAGGGCAGAATATTATGGCACAGATAACAATATACGGGCTGGAATATAATAAAGCTCAGTAGAGTGTGAGAGTGTCAGTTTGAGTTATTACATTGTTTGGATAATGCCTACTCGAATAGCGGACAATCAGTTTTTTTTCGTCAAAACTTTTCCTGGCATTTATTATTTCTTATTGGTCTGATCTTTGATGATTAATTTATCACCAGTATCTATTAGTTCGTGCAGTCTGGCTCTTGACTCGGGGCTCATTGTAGGGTGATGGACAACGAGCATAAGTCTGTTATCGAAGGTATTGAATATCATACCATGGCCGCTATGGTCAGTGAGCAGCGGTTCCATTTGTCTCCATGGTCCGGTTAGTCTGCCGCTTAGCGAATAAGCAACCGTTTCGCAATATTTATGATTTTCCTGCCAGCTTGACCATAGCATAAGAAGTTTACCAGTTTTAGTCCTGTACATAAAAGCACCGTCACTAACAAACTCTCTGGGCTGATCGCCGGGTTTGGCGTGCCATGGTGTGATCCAAGGTGCGTCAGAGGCCCTGAACAACAGCTTTGGCTGGCCGATAGCGGCAGAGAAGTCGTCGTTAAGTTTCATAGCTTCAAATGTGCCGTCGATGGTCTGTATCCATTCATGACAGTAAACGATCCATGGTATGCCGTCTTCGATGAATAGAGTGCCATCGAGAGTCATCATATCAGGAGGAGTAGCGGGCCGATCTGCTATCGGCTCGAAGGGGCCAAGCGGAGAATCGGCAACGAATATCTGAGTAGCTCGCATATGAGTCTTTTTCCAGCTTTCGGGCGGTAAGGAAATGACTTTATCCTGATTATGCAGAGTTACAAAGAGATAATATTTATCATTATACTTATGCACTTCGGGAGCCCATGCACCATGAGCGGGATTGGCCCAGAGATTATCCGGGACGCGAAAAACTACTTCCGGGCCTTGCCAGGTATTGAGATCTTTGCTTTTATATGCAACCACCCCACTTTTACCACGAGGTAAAGCACCGTTTGTTATGCTGGTATATAGATAGTAGGTTTTATTAGACTGTTCTGCGAGGATGAACGGGTCGTGAGCTCTGAAGTCGGATAGTGCCAGTTCAGCTGCGGAGACAAATGAAGCCATAGCAGTGATAATGAGAGCTATTAAAAACTTAAAATTCAAAGCAAACCACCTTTCATGTAATAAGTGTCATTAAAAAGCGAATACCATTGTAAAGTTTAAATGAAAAAAAAGCCACTGTTTCCAGTGGCTTGTAATTATCTATATATGAAACTGTATGATCTTAGCGACGGCGTCTCATCATGAGCAGGCTTCCAGCAGAAACGAGCATAACAGTAGCAGGTTCAGGCAGGCAAACAGTTTCAATTGAAATGCTGTCGATATAAGTAGTACAGCTTTCAGGAGCGATCTTGATATTTTCCCAAATAGGGTTAGGTGTTACAATGATACTGTAAGTAGCCTTATACCAGTTATTGCCAAGCTCTTCAATTGAAGAATCGTTATAGTGTACATCATAATCATAGTTAAAGCTGAAATAAGGATCATCATCCGGATAAACTTCCGGCATCATTTCATACTTATAAACAACTTCGATAGTAATCTCTTTCCAGGTATCAGTACCAGTATTATTGAGATTATTAGGAATAGCAAAATTCATTTGGATATCCTGGTCACGAGCAACGAGCCAGACACCATCATGGCCATCAAAAGTATCCTTATAAGTATAAGAATTGACATTTGTGACGGTCATGGTCGGTTCAAAACCAAGAGGGCCAACAAAAGAATTAGTATAGCTATCAGCAACTTCTACATAGTCAGCATTTACAATACTACCCTGACCATCCAGAGTATATACCATATTATCATCGTTGCGAGTATCAAAACTCCATTGCTGAGAGGTATATGTCAAAGGAGCGGCCATAGCCATACCCGAGCCAAGTCCTAATAAAGTTAACAAACTTAATAAAGTCTTCTTCATTTCAAGATCCTCTTGCCAAGTTTAAAAAAGTTTTCTATTTAGTATTAAAATCCTCTTAACTCAGCGTGGAAAATATAGATAAATTCCGCCAAGTTGTGCTATCAAATTACACAACTACATCTCTCTGGAATTCAATATTAGCAAAATATAATATTGAATACAATAGCAAACTAGCAAAAAAATAACTTTTTTTTACTATTAGATATATATCGGCATAAAAAGAGTCTAAGTTTTGTTTCACATAAGAATATTATTAACAGAAACTTAACTCTATTCGGCAATTTCTTTTTTTATCCAGGGCCAGTAATAAACAGTGTAAACCCATATAGAAATGAGGTTTATAACCATACTAGCAGCTTCGGCGGTATAAATGAACCATTTTGGAAGATCGATCCACGATTCTGGAGACTCGAGATAATAAAAAACAATACAAATAACGGGGAACGAGATAAGAGTTCTGGCTTTGCCGGACCAGTTAGCCTTTGCGTCAACATTATATAAAGCACCAACAGATCTTAGGAAGGAAACCCACTGATCTCTAAGCAGGAATAGAATAGCCAAGGCGAGAAGCAGTCTGGCATGGAAGAAGTCATCTTTAAGGCCAGCGAGATAAACGAGCATGGGAAAAGCAGTTAGATAAAATACTTTATCGGTTAGCGGGTCGAGATAGCCCCCTATTCTGGTCACGACGTCGAATTTTCTGGCAAAATAGCCGTCGAATAGATCAGTTACCGCACTGAGTATCATAGAAGCAAAGGCGATAATAAACCAGACAGTGTCCATATGCTGTTTTTTCTCGCTCATAGCAACAACAATAAGCAGAGTAAGCAAAATCAGCGGCATACGCCCCCAGGTCAGAGCCTGAACGAAGATAAACTTATTCCTTTTCGACTTTTCCATCACACCACCATTTCCCGGCATTTCAGCTCGGCATATACAGCAACAGCAAACTGTCTCTTATACTCAGTATTAATCAGAACACAATTCTGAGCGTCAGGGAAATCTACTCTGAGTGCACTGCCAGCAATAGTTTTAATACCCATTTTTTCAGCAAAAATAAACGTTAACGGATCGTCTATTGGTTCAGGGCCATTAAGAGCTAAAAAGGAGCTACCGACATTATCTACGGTAAAGTCTGCCTTATTTATAGCAAGAGTCATCCCCTGCGAGTTAAACTTATACTCCAGTTCATTAACGATCTTGATCTCCTTTGGATCATCGAGACAAACCACCAGATTAAAGCCTTTACAGGCATTATAGGCAAGGGAAGCAATATGAATAACACTTTCAAATGCCTGATGAGCCGAAGAAGAAGGAAGAGCCAGGATCGATGGCTTTTCCAGATTTAACTCTTTATATTGAATGGAATTAGAATCAATAGACGGTAAACTGACATCGGCAATCTTAGCCGGCGATATTTTTAATTCCTTTAATGCCCGGTCGATCGTTTTAGTTGCCGGGACAATTTTTCCGGCCAGCTTAAAAAGCAGACTACGGGTATTGGCCAGCTGATGTAAGCAATCTACTTTCACTGAAACTGTCAGCCCCACAGTTTTGGCTGCGATAGCTGGTGTTATAGCCTTATTGCAACAAGGGAGTACAAACTCAGTTTGGCCTTTTTGCTCTTTTATATATTTACGCCACAGTCCAAAGCTGGCTGGGGCCGGGGAATCAGACAAAGAATATTGGCCCTGACCAAAGTGTCCAGCATAATAATCATGCCATAGCGGGGTCAAATTGTCTATATTTATTATTTTTATCATAACTTACTTATCAAACGCAACTTAACATAAGCCAGCAGTTTTATAGTAACTGATGTAATTAAACTCTGGCACATAACAACAAAATCCAACCATTTAAGCAGCTGGATAATCGGAAATTATTGTACATTCGATGCTTAGCTATTTCAACTCAAAACCAAAGCGTAGTAGAACTATAGCGTTAAATTATAATGGAAAGGATAACCGACCTTCGGTCTGGATTTTACGACAGTTTGAGTTAAGATTGGTAAAAGAGTCAGCACTATACCTTATCAAATAGCGGGCAAAATTGTTTTTAATTTATCATTCTCACACAATTGGTGAATTGGCAACCATTTGTTACCTGGTATATTTTGCAATTATTTGGCCTTCGGTCAGTTTTAATCAGGAATTATCGCTACAAATACTGTTTTCCTTTGTATAATCAGATTAAAAGAGAAACAATAAGCTCAAGCCATTATTAACAATCCCAGATAATTATTATATGATAATATCAATATACTACTAAGATAACCGACAGGCTTGACTTAGCTAGTTGAATGATGTACATTTGAAGTAAAGATAACTGATGCCGTAGGGGAATTGTAACCACAATTTCATCAGTTCCGCATATGCAAAGCGAAGAAAGGTACCCCACATGCTTAATTCTATGAGATACTTTATGGGCATATCCCTATTTATAGGACTAATATCGCTCACCAGTCCAAGTGCAAAATCAGCCCCGTATGTGAACCGGACAATGGACTTTCAACAGCCAGATGGTACAACTATCAGCCTGATCCTGAATGGTGATGAATATTATATGCGGGCAGAAACACTGGACGGAGCAACCGTAGTTCGAGACCCAAAGACCAACTGGATATGTTACGCGACACTTTCAGAAGACGGCAGCAGTCTAGTATCTACCGGAGTACCAGTTGAAGTAACACCAGACATGACAAAATCAACCGGTGAATATAAAACAGTTACACCGGGGCTGAATATCAAAAAAGGGTTACAGATAAAAGATCAGGCCAAACTTAAGGTCATGAACAAAAACAAGCAAAGGCTATTTGACGGCCAAACGGTGATAGATGGTCTGATACAACCCAAAGAAAGTACAACAGCAACATCAAGCGATGATATCATAATACAGACCAAAAGTAATGATACCATTACAATGGCGGCCCCCTCTTCTGCAATGCCTGGTACCGCAAATATCAACAACTTCAATACAACAATAAAAGGTCTGGTGATAATCGTCGATTTTGACGACGCTCCTGCCCAGCATTCAATGCAGCAGTATACCGACAAAGTAACTAAAAGTAATTTCCATTATTCAAATGGGACGGCGGCATCCCTAAAAACATACTATGAGGATGTATCTCGGGGAGTATTTGTTCTTGACCATTATGTATACGGCATATTCAGAGCACCTAAAACATTTGCATACTACGATTCGCTGAACTATGCCCAAGGTGCTCAGGAACTGCTTGGGGTAGTACTGAGGCAGATGGACGCAGAAGGCTTTGATTTCAGTCAGATATCACACGATTCCAACGGTGAGATAAAAGCGTTATGCATAATGTATACAGGCAGCCCTCCAAACTGGGCAGAAGGTATGTGGTGGCATGCAGGCTGGTGGAATGGATTTAGTGCTGACGGTGTGCATACAGGCAGCTACTGTACTGATACTGCTAACGATCTGTCACCTGGCACTTTGATTCACGAACACGGTCATATGGCAGCGAAATGGCCAGATACCTACAGTTATGTTGGCGGTGAGCCGGGTACCTGGGGTGTTATGGGCGGCGGCTACTGTGATCTGCCAAATCCATATTTCCTATATAGAAACGGCTGGCTGGACGGCGAGAATATTTTCGGCAGCGGCGGAATAAGGTACATGGATTCAGCTGATCCGCACTTTGCATATTTCTATTATGATACGGCACAGCCGACAGAATTTTTCATAATGAAGCCATATGTAAAAAGCTTACTATTTTGTCCTAATATCCCTGAGGAAGGTTTAAGTATCTGGCGAGTTAACACTCAGGGTGATAATGCGAATTATCCTGACAAAGACCGCTACGTTGAACTTGTCCATGCGAATAATAACGATAACCAAAAGAACTATAATGTACTGTTCAAGTCAGGTGGTTTGCTAGATCATTTCACAAGCGATACTACACCGTCGTCAGACTGGAAATTTGGCACTATGGCGACTCTGCCCTCTGACATGGAGTTAACAGGAATAAGCCCAGCTGGTGCAACAATGAGTTTCACCGTTGGCGGTCCGATCGAACCTACAGCACACTACGCATTCAATGCTAATTTTGCTGATACGTCTGGTAATGGCTATACTGCAACCGGCTATAACTTTCCTGGCTCTGGACAATGGATAACAGATGTATCAGATGCGACATATTACGATTTGGACAGATCGATCACTTTTGACGGCAGCGATGACTATGTGATACTGCCGAAAGAAGTTGGAGCGTCAGATAAAATGACAGTGACCTGCTGGGTTAAACCACAGGCGGCAGCTGATATGGTCGTAGTTGATAAGTTCCCGGCTGACGCAAGCGGGCAAGGCTGGAGTATTCGCCTGAGAAGTGACAATAAAGTAGAATTTCTGATAGGAAGTCAGAATAACTATTCAAGGCTCATTACCGTTAACCCGGTATATGAAGCGGGACGGTGGTTTAATATTGCGTGTTCTTATGCAGATGGAACAGCTAATATTTTTATTAACGGCAAGCTGCGTATTCTGAAAAATAATATTACACAGTCTGTTAATAATACAGTTAACTACCCACAACTTGGCATAGCGGAGGCTGTAAATACGGAAATGATCTTTAACGGTAAGTTAGATGATCTGCGATTCTACGATTCAGACCTTAGCGATAAGACATTGAAGTATATAGACGGGACAAACTTTATCCCAGCTAAAAGTGAGATGTTCCACCTGAGATTAGATGATGAAAGCGGGATAACCGCTAATGATACCAGCGGCCATGAACGTGATGGCACATTATATAATGGGCTGACATTTGATGATAATTCAATTGCCGGGCCGGTAGCCAAGGCCTTGAGCTTTGACGGTGAGGACGACTATATATCACTGCCAGCAAACAATGTCAGAGAGCTTAACGATGGTATTTCTATTGCGTTGTGGGTAAATCCGACAGCAGTACAGAGCTGGGCAAGATTCACTGATTTTGGTAATGGTGATGCTTCAGACAATATTGTATTTACCCGCTACTCCAATACTAACAGAGTTTCAGTTGAAGTATTTAACGGTGGCAGCTCGGGCGGTCGGGTTCTTACTGACTCGATACTGGAACTGAATCAATGGCAGTTCTATACAGCTACAATCACCAGAGATGGATTTGCGACTATCTATAAAGATGGTGTATTAGTTGCCAGTGGTAATACTGCTGCGGTTAAGGAAATATTCCGTAAGAACCTTTATATTGCAAGAAGTAACTGGGGTTCAGATGATTACTTTATGGGCGGCATGGACGATGTGAGAGTATATAACTACAGTCTGAGCGAAGATGAAGTAATAGCTATTTATAATAATAGCCGTCACGATGGCCCGGTACCATTTAATGGTGCTGACAATATTTCGCCAGAGGTTGTGCTGGACTTTGAGCCGGCAAATAACGCTCTGAGACATGATATTTACTTTGGCACAAAGTATCAGAAGGTACTGAATGCTAATACAAGCTCGGCGGAATATGCAGGTAGGAAGATCATTACCCGGTTTAACCCGCCGAACTTGCGAGCATGGCAGGAGTATTTCTGGCGTGTGGATGAAGTTATGCCGGACGGAACAGTTTTAACCGGTTCAGTATGGAGCTTTAGCACTTCAGGAGATATAGTACGGGAAGTATGGACAGATATTGGCACAGCTAATGAGCTGACATCATTTACCCAGAATGAGAATTATCCGGATAATCCTTCGCTTACCAGCTCACTATCAACGTTTGAAATACCATCAGACTTTGCTAACGGCTATGGCAGCAGAGTACACGGTTTGCTGACACCATCGGAAAGCGGGATGTATCAATTCTGGATCTCCGGTGATAATGAAGTAGAGTTATGGATAAGCATGAATGCTAATCCACAGCAAGCCAATCGGGAGGCGTATATACACGGCACCTGGTCAGGCAATAGAGACTTTGACTCTATGAGTTCACAGGAAACTCAGCTGCTGCACCTAATTGGCGGCGAGCAATATTATATCATGGCCTTGCATAAAGAAGGTGATGGAGGCGACCATATGGCAGTTGCCTGGCAAGGGCCAGATAGTCCGGAGCGGTCAATTATAGATTCATTCTGGATCGCACCACCAAAAAGTAATGAATGGCCGGCATTTGCTGTCAGCGGCAATCCGTTGGTAGTAGATGCGTTAGAAGGTGAAGCACTAAATACACAATTTACAGCATTGGCCAGCGACCCGGACTATGATATGCTGCGATACTTCAGATATGCGGGACCATCATGGTTAAGCATATCCGATATGCGTACACTATTTGGTAAGCCAACTGACAGTGATGTTGGATTAAACACATTCATTATCGGTGTTGACGATGGTCATGGCGGATTTGATTATGTACCGTTATCAGTCAACGTAGCAGATAAATATTACGGCGAACAGGGACTAAGTGACCTGGAAGGCATGGCCGGAGAATGGCTAAGCGGCGATAGTGCAAGTGGTGGAAATCTGAACGAAGATAATATAGTCGATATGGCTGACTTTGGAGCAATGGCAGAGAACTGGGAAAAAGTCAGTCCAGATGGTTTAGTAGCCCATTGGAAGCTGGATGACTGTGATGGGACAATAGCCAGAGATACTGCTGGTAACAGTGACGGTATACTCACTAATATGGGTATGAACTGGACAAGCGGTGTTTACGGCAATGCACTGGCATTTGACGGGGTTGATGATTATGTTGAGATGCCGGGCTTTACCGGGGTCAGCGGTCAGGAAAGCAGGACATGCAGTGCATGGATAAAAACCACTACAAATAATCGCCACATATTAACCTGGGGCACAACTGAGATTGGCAGTAAATGGACTATTCGCTTAAATGGTGACGGTATGCTGCGAGTTGAGGTTTCCGGCGGCTATATAAGTGGAAGTACAATGCTGACTGATGGTCAATGGCATAATATAGCTGTTGTACTTGACAGTGACAGCGACCCGGATATAAGTGAAGTTCAACTATATATTGATGGTCAAGCAGAAATAACAGGCGGTTATGCTGGTTGTCCTATTAATACATCAGCAACAGAGAATGTGAAGATCGGTGTTCATTATCAGGGCCTACAGTATTTTGACGGCCTGATCGATGATGTAAGGATATATAATACCGCCCTGAGCAGTGAATATATATCTACAATTATACATGATGACAGTGTATGCCATTATTATTTCGACCAGTCACGCAGCAGCACTGCCTATAGTTATGTAAACACCAGTTTTAACGCTATTTTGAAGAATAATGCCGGCTGGCAGTATGATCTGAATAACAATAATGGCTGGCTCACATTTGACGGAGTAGACGACTTTGTTGAACTGGAAGGCTTTAAGGGTATTACTGGCGGCGGTAGCCGGAGCTGTGTTATGCGAGTTAAAATAGATATCGACACCCGCCAGATATTATCCTGGGGCAGTGCAGAGCTTGGTGCCAAATGGGTAATAAGAACAAATGGCGACGGTACCCTGCGAGCAGAAGTAGGCGGAGGTTTCATATCAGGTACTACCAATATTATAGATAATAACTGGCATTATATAGCTGTTGTGCTCGAAGATGATGGCAGTCCAAGTATTGACGAAGCCTTGCTGTATGTTGACGGCAATCTTGAACCTATCAGCAGCTCGGCGGCCTACGAAGTTAATACATCTGACAGCGTTAATGTTAAGATAGGTGTATCCGATATTGGTCTAAAATACTTCAAAGGCTCTATTGATGAGGCGGCGATATATGACCGTGCACTTTCTGGTGCAGAGATAGAGGTTTTGTGCAGATAATAATTTAGTGAATTATAAGTAAGATTGAAAAAAGTGTTCGTCAAGGCGGGCACTTTTTTTTTATTGTTTTTTAATTTTTTTTTCTTTTAGAAATAATGAAGGCTGAACTTTGAATCGTTCGCTGAGTAAGATTATATGTCTTTTGCTCAATTCTCTTTTACGGGAAAGAATCTTATTACCAAGAGAACGGTCGCCGAGTATTCGTCCTATATCAGAAGCGGTAAGACCATTCTCGTCAGCCAGATATTGTAAGTAATCAATTCCATCACTATCGTCATTGTCAAAATAATAGCAGGCCACTTCAAACTCAGCAATGAGCTTAGAGAGCATATCAATATAATCTTTCTGGGCAGCTGTCGGCTTAGATATAGCAATAAGCTCGGAGAGTATTTCAACAGCTTTGTCATTGACGGCTTCACTTTTGATCGGGCGAAGGTCATAAACAGTATTTATTAATTCACTCCATGTTTTAGGCATATCTTGTTTTATAGCAGATATCATATTTAATTCCTTATCAGAACAACTTTTATCGTTTGGAGTACTCTGCATGAGTTAAAACGCATTCAGTTATTACTATTTTACCGGTATAACTAATAATGGCCTTTAGTCTGTATTTATTGCCAGAGATATTGAACCATACTTTATTTTTTTCACCTTTAACAAGGTCGGCACTATTGTATGTATCTCTAATATCAGCAAATTTTTCCCACTGAGCTTTCCTGACAACATCAACCCAATGCTTCAACGGGCCTTTAGCTTGAGGGTGTTTTTTGACGAATTTACTGATTTTGCCAAGACCAAGTACTTCCATATGGTATTTTCCTTTAATTAACTTACAAATATACCATAGCAAGATGTAGACATTTTGTCCACAAAAATAGCAATTTCTAAATTGGTTTACTGTTTTTTTATTTTTCAGGTTCACATTATCTCCCTTGACGACATTACAATTTAAGGTATATAGTATCATTATAAATACATATAACTGATGTAAATTAGATGGTTTTTAGGACAATTGTAACGAAAGGGAATGAATGAAACTTAAAATTGCACTAACTGTACTACTGCCAATTTTATCTACCAGCGTGTATGGTAAAATATTTTTTCAGGAAGATTTTGAATCAATTCCAGTATCAGCCGGTCAGGCGGATATTAGGTCAGGCAGTCTGGACTATCAATTTAACCGCGAAACAGGTAACAGGTTATATGTAAAAGATAACCAGACCAATGGCGTTCGGTTCAAGCTGGACGAAGCGGTTAGTAATCCTGGTAATAACGAGACTCGCTACCTGAGCTTCTGCCTGAAGAGTCTGAACAAGGACAATAATAACAAATTTGCCGGAGTTATTCTTTATAAAGATGGCGAAGAAGTGTTCGGCATGGGTAATGATTTCAGCACAGACGTCTTTAGCTTCTGGACAAGCGGCGGCAAAGGTATGCCGATCGGTAATGCCAAGCGTTATGTTGACGACATCGTACATAAGATCGTGCTAGAGATCAAGTACAACGATAATGGGCCGGAGAAGCTGAGAATAGCACTCGACCCAACCAGCCAAAGAAGCATGGAACGCCAGCCAGACCATATCTGGAGCAGCTATGAGATGGAACTGGCCTTTGACGAGATCAGAATCCGTTCAGGTAATAATGATTGCAGCTGGGAATTTGATGAGCTGCGTATTGCTGATAACTGGAACTCGGTAATGCCATCGGATAACAATCCCGGTGAATATATCAATGGCATAAAGAAACGGCCAGTACCACTAGGTAAGCAGGAAGTAATTCTGGACGGAGTTGCAAGATTCTGGCCAAATTCTCTGACAGCTAAAGATATAGCACCATCACTGGCACTAGTTAAGCCACTGGAGGCTATCGGCAAGGTATCAGGCAACTGGCAGCTTAAGCCTCATTTTTACACTGCAAACGGCAAGAAATATGCCTACTTCAATGTACCAGCGGAATATGACCTGTATGGAACCGGTGAGGTAATGGGTTCGCTGATCCGTAACGGGTATAAGGTGAAATATCAGAACTATGACAACCCGGTATACGGCAGAGCAAACCAGATGTACCAGACTCATCCATGGGTACTGGGTTTACGTGAAGACGGCAGTGCATTTGGTATACTTTTTGATACAACCTGGATCTCGGAGCTTGACCTGAGAAATGGTATTTTATTCAGTGTAGATGATAATGCTCCATTTTTCCCTGTAATCGTAATTGACGGTAAAGACCCACAGGAAATAATGACAAAGCTTGGTACACTTACCGGCACAATGCCTATGCCGCCCCGCTGGTCACTTGGCTATCAGCAGTGCAGATGGTCATATTATCCAGATGCAAGAGCACGCGAGATAGCAGATACATTCCGCGAGAAGCAGATACCTTGTGATGTGATCTGGTTCGATATTCACTATATGGACGAATATCGTATCTTTACTTTTGACAAGGGCCGCTACCCTGACCCTAAGGGAACGAATGATTACCTGCACAAAAACGGTTTCAAGGGTATCTGGATGATCGATCCGGGTGTGAAATATGAGTCTGGCTACTCTGTATTTGACGAAGGAACAGCTATAGACGGCTGGGTAAAAGATGCTTCAGGCAATACATTCAAAGGTCCGGTATGGCCTGGCGATTGTGCATTTCCTGATTTTACTATGCCGAAGGTACGTAAATGGTGGGCAGGTCTGTATAAAGACTTTATGGCAACCGGTATTGACGGTGTATGGAACGATATGAATGAGCCGGCAGTATTTGGCGGCGAAAATAATACTATGCCAATGGATAATATCCATCGCGGTGGCGACGGTCTACCAGAGGGCCCACATCAGCAGTATCATAATGTCTATGGAATGCTCATGACAAAAGCATCTCGCGAGGGTATTCAGGCAGCTAATCCTGATAAGCGTCCATTTGTACTTACTCGTGCTAATTATATTGGCGGTCATCGCTATGCGGCAACATGGACAGGCGATAATGGCGCAACATGGGAACATCTGAAATGGTCGATTCCAATGTCTATCAGTTTAGGTCTGTCTGGTCAGCCATTTAACGGGCCAGATATTGGTGGTTTTGCTCATAACGCAACAGAAGAACTTTGGGGCCACTGGATCGCATGCGGTGCGTTCTATCCATTCTGTCGCGCTCATACCAGTCTCGGTACCAATGATCAGGAGCCATGGGAATTTGGCCCTGAAGTAGAGCAGGCGGCCCGCACAGCTCTGGAACGTCGCTACAGACTTATGCCATATCTTTATACAGCGTTTGTTGATTCTCATAATACAGGTATGCCAGTTATGCTGCCGGCGTATTTTGCTGATCCGACCGACCTAGCCCTTAGAATGGAACAGCAGGCATTTATGGTTGGCTCTGACCTGCTAATAACCCCTAAATGGGGTACGGACGTAAAGAAGCCATCAGGTAACTGGCCAGTAGTGAATCTTGTTGGCGAGAATAGTGCTGCTGATAAGTATCAGTGTGACATCCAGGTTAAACCTGGTTCTATTATCCCGCTTGGCCCGGTAGTACAGTCAACAGTAGAGATCAAGACCAAACAGGAGCTTACCCTGCTGGTTGTGCCTGATACAGACGGTAATGCAGCAGGTGACCTTTATGAAGATGCTGGCGACGGCTATGAATATAAAAACGGTCAGTATTGCGTGTCAAGCTTTACTGCAAGCAAAGCAGGCAACAAGATCATTGTCAGCTGTAGCGGTCAGAAAGGTAAACTGGCAGCAAAAAGCCGTATTGTGTCAGTTGAAGTTATTGTAGATGGTAAGACATATACAGCCAAAGGCGACATTTATGCTCCAAAGGGCATAACAATTGACACTGGCAAATAATAATTTCAAGGAAACGTAAATAATAAAGGGCATCTGGCTGTTGAATACAATGGTCAGGTGCCTTTTTTTATTCAGTTAAAAGTGTATATATGGCAACCAAATACTTTTTTTTAGTAATAAGTAACAAGTAATAAGAAATAAGCTTAGGTAACCGCCTTTGGCGGATGCTATTTTAAAGGGGAAAGAGAATAGAAGATCAGAACAATTCTGGATTAGAAGTCCTATAAAATGGGGGTAAATGGCTAAATTATAATAGTTTATTGTTTATTATTTTTACCTTGCCTATATCGAACTATTCGGAAATAATAAAATATATGCTAGATTTGCACTAAATTTGCATATTGGGGACCAGAAAACAGATAGAAAACCCGCTATAATCCGGGAGAGATTAAGCTACACAATGGGAAAGCAATATGAGCTGTAATAAGAATAGAAAAGATAATAAGATATTACTCGCCATTCCGGCCTATAACGAAGAGAAGTATCTGGAACAGGTGCTAGATTCAGTTTCAGAATATATGGATAAGATCATGGTTCTGGACGATGGCAGCACGGATAATACCAAGAGGATACTGGCGAACCGAGACGATGTATGTTTTGTAAGTCATTCCTGCAACCACGGTTATGGCCAGGTAACAGCAGATATATTTTATTTTGCGAACTCCTATGGCTATGAATGGGTAATTACAATTGACTGCGACCTTCAGCATGAACCGAGCCAGATACCGAATTTTATAGAAGCTATAAAGGCTGACGATGCCGATATTATAAGCGGTTCAAGGTATATGGAGAACTCTCAGGTTAAGGATTTGCCTCCTACAGACAGACGGTTTATTAATCAGCAGATAGTTGAGCTGCTAAATCAGCGACTTAATCTGGAGCTAACTGACGCTTTTTGTGGATTCAAGGCTTATCGTTCGGCAGCGGTAGCAAAGCTAGATCTAACCGAAAAAGGGTATGCCTTCCCGATGGAATTCTGGGTTCAGGCGATAGAGAATGGGCTAAGGATAAAAGAGATCCCTATATCGCTGGTATATAACGACCCAGACAGGCATTTCGGCGGGCAGCTGGACGATCCTAAGAAAAGGTTAAATCATTATTTAACTATATTTGAAAAGAGCATACAAAAGACTAATAATATAAACTTAGAAACGATATCAATATATGGCAATTGCAACAGAAAAATTCCAGGTAAAAAAACCTGCTCGTAACGGTGAGTTAATTACCGTTCCTGATCCAGAGCAGGCCCAAAGGGATTTTGATGCCAACATTAATAATATATTCAGTTCAGATGTTACTATACTGGAGAGACCACTTTCTGAGTTAAGGAAGGAAATCCAGGCCCAGATCTGTCAGGCTCTTGCTGTGCCGGAGAGTAAATATTATATTACGGTCGGTCATCAGCCGGTATTTCATCATTGCGGTATATTGGCGAAGTATTTTCTGGCGCAATATTTAGCAGAAAATAGTCAAGGTCGTGTTTATAATTTTATTATAGACACAGATACAATAGATCCTGTACTGGCACTGCCGGGCAAGGATTCAAATGGTAACAGCATTAATAATATCCCCCTGCTAGTCGATCACGGCCTGTTGCCAGCAGAATATCAGCCGTCGCCGTCACCGTGGGAGCTAAAGCGTTTGAAGGATATTTTCAGCTCTGAGTATATCACACCCAGATACGAAAAAGCGGCAGAACAGTTAATAGTAGATATCGAAAACAGTTCAAAAACAGCTCAGACAATATCAGAGCTGATCTCTATGATAAATCTGAACTATGCTGAGAGTTTAGGGTTAAAACGCTATGATATCCCTTCTTCTGTCTTGAGCGAGACACCGGGTTATATGCTATTTATCTATCATTTGATAAGCAATCCAGAGACCACGTGGGATAATTACAATAGAGCTATAGCCGAATTTGAAAAAATAGAGCATCAGCACCGTTCTCCGATCCCGGCGTTAAAGCAAATTGATGATATGCTGGAGATGCCGTTTTGGATAACCTCGGCTGGCTATCAGAGAATGCCGATGTATATCAATAAGGTAGATAAGTCAATTTGCTACGAAAGGGAAAAGGGGCAATTTATACATATTAAATTACCGGGGGGATATCAACAGCTTCGCGACACAATATTAAGCTCTAAGATCAGGATAAGGCCCAAAGCGGTAACATTTACAGCATTTACCAGACTGTTCTTTGCCGATTACTTTATCCACGGGATAGGCGGAGCTTATTATGACCGCATAACCGATTTGTTCATACAAAACCAATTTAGTATAGAGCCCCCTGCTTTTGCCTGTGCCAGTGCAACAGTTCAGCCGGACTTTGACACTGATATAACAGTCGAAAGAGCTGAGAAAGAGCTTAATAAAGCAATTTCTAAGCTCAGGGACTTTGAGAGCAACCCTCAGCGTTATGTAAGCTTTGCAGACAATACGGTAGAGGTTGCTGACCTGCTCAAGCAGAAGATGATCCTGATCGAGAAAAATCAGACATTGCGAGACGCTCGCGGGCCAAAGCATGAGCGTGAAGTGATCTTCAATGAGATAAAGGATATTAATGCTACGGTATGTGAAATGATGCCAGATATCCGCGAGAAAATTGAAGAAGAGATAAAAAAAGCTAAAAAACAGCTGAAATCAGCGCAGGCTTCACAATATCGGGAACTGTTTTTTGGCCTTTTTGCCCCTGACCAGCTCAATAAAATATTTGCCAATTCAATTTAAACTGCTTATACTGCTGTTTTCCTTACTATTAGTTAACCAATGTGCGGCTACAGAAAAGGGTTTATCCGCAGCTGTGCATATCTTTATTTATCGGTAACTAAGTTGTATAGAACCGTACTAAGAAAATAGGAGACCATCTGTGAACAAGCGATTTGAATCATCCCGTAATCATAGTATGCTCAGTTTGATGAGAAGCAGTATAGCCCTTTTGGCTTGTGTTTTTTTAACAAACTCAGTAAAAGCAGCAACAGTACAGGCCAAAAAGCCCAATATTCTAGTTATTCTTGCTGACGATGCAACCTTTAACGACCTGCCGATGTACGGCGGAACAAATGTCAAGACCCCTCGCATAGATCGATTTGTGAAGGAGAGTAAGACATTCAACATGGCGTTTCTGACAATGTCAATGTGCCAGCCGTGTCGTACAGAACTGTATACGGGTATGTACCCTATGAGTACAATGACCTGCTGGAACCACTGTGTAAGTCTGCCGACAACGAAAAGCGTGAGCCACTATTTGACAGCAGATGGCTATAGAGTGGGTCTGGCCGGTAAAAATCACTGTACACCACGTAAGGCGTTCCCATTTGATAATGTTCCAGGATTTCAGGATAATTGTGTAGCGGCAACCGCAGACTATAACTGCGATGGTATCGAGAAGTATATGTCAGAAGATGATGACCAGCCGTTTTTCCTTACAATAGGTCTGGTGGTACCGCACGTACTGTGGACAGTAGGCGATGCCAGTCACTTCGACCCATCGAAATTTAATCTGCCACCGAATCTGGTAGATACCCCGGAGACCAGAAAAGACTTTGCAAGCTATCTGGCAGAGATCGAGGTATTGGATAAGAAAGTGGGCGATATTCTGGATACACTGGAACGAACCGGCAAAGCAGATAATACAATGGTGATCTTCACCTCAGAACAGGGCGCTCAGTTTCCGGGCTGTAAGTGGACGAATTATGACACCGGCGTACATACCGGTCTTGCAGTTCGCTGGCCGGGGCATGTAAAAGAAAATACCCGTACAGAAGCGATAGTTCAATATGCAGATGTACTTCCTACTGTAATAGAAGCAACCGGAGGCGACAGTACTGTAGGTAACTTTGACGGTTCGAGCTTTTTGGACGTGTTACTAGATAAAAGCGATAAGCACCGTACATACAGCTATGCGATGCACAATAATGTGCCGGAAGGTTCACCCTATCCGATCCGTTCAGTGCGAAGTCAGCAATATCGCTATATCCGCAATCTGGCACCTGAGAATCTGCATGTACAGAAATATGTAATGGGTATTAATCATACACATTACTGGATGTCGTGGATGCTGGCGGCAGGTAACAGGGAAAAGGCATATAATATTGTTAAAAGATACATGGACCGGCCTGCCGAAGAGCTCTATGATACACAGAACGACCCTTACGAGCTGAATAATCTGGCCGGTAAGGAAGAATATGCAAGTATCCAGAAGACACTCTCTGCCGAGCTGGCCAGATGGATGGACGAGCAGAATGACCCTGGTATTGGATTGGACTATTGGGGAGCAAATAGAAGGCATTGAGTTAGAATTTAGTCCCGATGTACATCGGGATAGGAATTAGTTAATTCCGTTGATAATATTACAGCCAGAGTAGGTATTACTGCCCTCTGGCTGTTTTTTTATCTGCATAATCGTTATATATTACTCAAACTGACCGATGGTCAGTTTGATAGGATTTAGAATTCAGAATTTAGCAATTAGTTGAATAGAATGACTTCAAAAACTAATTACTAATCAACAATCATTAAGCCCTTTTTTGATAGTGGATTACAATATACAAACTGAAGAACTAGGTCAGTTTGAGTATATTATCATTAAGGGGGTAGGGCTTATTTAGACTGGATAACCGCCCGAATACGGGCTGGATTTTACGACAGATCGATGCAAGATATAACAATTAGTAAATATGTATCAATTCCCCAATTGCGTGGGAATAATATGAAAAAAAACACATCAATTATAATATCATGCTATATCCCTGATTAGAGCCACTTAAAATTGGCAAAAGGCTAAAATACATATATTATTGACTAATTTGAGTTTTCTTTTGCATGATCATGGTCAATTTTGTATAGTGAAATATAAGGAAAGAGAATTATATACCAAACCAGCTAAGTGTTATTCCCGATAATATATTAGTAATGCGAATGCTGTTACTACTGGTTGCCTCAGGGTATATACCACAGCCTTCCCAAACAAACGATAAACAAACCTGCTCTGCTAACAAATAACGATAGAAAACAAACACAAAACACATAATTTATACTTTTTTACTATTAACACAAAAAAGAGGATGATTATGAAAGTTCAGAAATGCGTATTGACAGCATGTATGCTGTTATCGTTATTTATTAGCACAACCTGTCTGGCCGTTGGCACAATAGTACAGTATAGTGCGTACGATCTAACAGGGACAATGTCCGGGGCTACAGTTGCAACCTGGCGTGACATGACAGGTAATGGCTACGATGCAACACAAGCCAACAATTCTAATCGCCCCACATATCAAGCTAATGCAATAAACGGACACCCTGCACTACATTTTGACAGCAGCAATAATACTTACCTTGAGCTGGCAAGACCAGTCGCAGACGATTTTACCATAGCGATCGTATTTCAAAGCGGTCAGGGAGTGGGTACCGGAACAAGTTACTATCAAGGTGCCGGTCTGGTAAGTGGTGAGATGCCCTCCTCTGTTAATGACTACTGTCTGGCATTAAACGCAGACGGTAAGGTTCTGGCGGGAACCGGTAACCCGGACAAGAATCTGGTATCAGCTACGGGTTTTAACGATAATATGCCGCACTTTGCGGTATTCAGGCGGGTCAGGGCAAATGGTTCGCTAACCCTTTTTATTGACGGTAGGATAGAGGCTGCAAATACAGGTAATACCTATTCGCTAACCAAACCTAACAGATTGGTTATTGGTGCCCAGCAGGTATTGAATAATTACTTTACGGGTGATATTGCCGAGATAACAATATATGATACGGCATTAAGTGATAACAGTATATTCAGTCTGTCACAGCAGGTAAGAGAGCAGTATATTAACGGCGGGCCAGGTAAGGCCAGTGAGCCGGAACCGGCAAATAGTTCGCAGAACGTTAGCATTAATACCAATCTCAGCTGGGAAGCTGGTGATACCGCTCAGACACACAGGTTATATTTTGGCAAGAGCTTTCCACTGCCATTTATAGTATCAACCAGCAATAACACCTACCAGATAAGTGGCCTGGAACCAGATAGCAAGTATTACTGGAGAGTTGACCAATACAATGCTACAGCTGGTACAACCGGCGATGTATGGTCGTTTAATACCACACATAGCGGTGATGTAGTCGCTGACGGTAAAGTGAATATTACCGACTTTGGTATGCTGGCGGCTAACTGGCTGAGCTCATGCAATAGTGCAAATGGCTGGTGCAACAGCAGTGATACAAATCGAAGCGGTCAGGTGAATAGTTCTGACATGCAGGATATTGCTGAGAACTGGCTATACGACAGCAAAGACTACCCAATGCCGGTTGCTGTAAGCTATAACCCGTTCAGTTTTACCGTTAAAGATGAGACTACACTGGAACCGGTACCAATGGTCAAGATCTCAACGGTCAATGAAATATATACGTATACAGATAATGATGGTCGGGCAGCTTTTCTTGAACCTGGTCTGCTGGGCAAAGATGTATTTTTCACCTTTTCGAGTGAAGATTACGAGATGAACGGCGACTTCTTCGGGTATCATGGCCGTACAATAATTCCATCAAAAGGTGGAAGTATTGAGATATTGCTGCCAAGGAAAGAAGAAAGCGGGTCACTATACCTTCGTGAAAGGTTAGATGGATCTGAGCCATTATATGATATTGCGGGAGTAGTAACATGCAGCTGTTTGGGCGGAGTAACAGCGGTTTCTAATGCCGGCGATGAAGGGGTAGGTGACTATGCCCTGCGATTTGACGGGGTCAATGACTATATATCAGTACCGCGCAAGATAGCAGACGACTTTACCATTTCGTTCAAGATAAAGACCACCCAAACATCAGCTAATGCAGTAAACTGGTATAATGGTATCGGTCTGGTTGACGCGGAGATGTCGGGATTCCAAAGTGACTTTGGTGTGAGTATGGCAAATGGGTACATACTGTTTGGTACGGGTAATTCCGACTATACCATGAAGTCTACACAGAAAGTAAATGACGGCAAATGGCATATGGTAACTGCGGTAAGAGAAAAAGACTCGGGCAGATTATCGATTTATATCGACAGTAAGCTAAACAAACAGGCTAATGCCGGAAAGAGCTCACTGACGAGCCCGAGCCAGATCAATATAGGAAAGATACTGACAGGTGGAAACTACTTTAACGGTATGATGGACGATATATGTATATTGGACCATGCATTAAGCGGCAGCGAGGTGTACTGTCTGTACAATAAAGCTGCTATACCGGCCGATGAGAGCGTTGCACCGTTTATTCTGAAGATAATAGACTCTCAGACGGGTCGTGGTGTGCCGCTGGTACAGGTGGTAACAGATAGCGGTCTGGAGTTTTATACTGACAGTGCTGGTGTTGTAACTATGGTACAGCCGGATCTGTTGGGGCGACATGTGAAGTTTACACTATGGAGCCATGGCTATAGCGGTAAAGATGTAACGCTTAGCTGTGAAGAAGGAGTGCTGAGCAATGTCTCGATAGTGAGGAATAATATAGCTGAAAGAATGTACCGGATAACAGGCGGCGGTATATATAATCATTCATTTATTGCAGGACTTGATTTTCCACTGGCTCACCCGGTACTTAGCGGTAAAGTGGTCGGTCAGGATACGGTGTCAATGACTGAGTATAAAGGTAAGCTGCACTGGCTATGGGGTGATACGAGCAGGCCATCTTATCCGCTGGGTAATTTCCATACATCTGGTGCGACTTCGGAGCTGCCCGGTGCGGGAGGACTGGAGGCAGATGAAGGGATCGATCTGGAGTACTTTGTAAATAATGAAGGCTTTAGTAAAGAGATGTTCCCGACGAATGAAGCTAACCTAGTATGGATGAATTCACTGTGTACCGTTTCCAGTGCAAGCGGTGAAAGAATGGTGGGCAGCTATGCATTCCTCGACGGGAGTGCAAGTGTATTTGAAAACGGCATGGCAATATTTAACGACAGCCAGAGTATATATCAGAAGCTGGTAGTATTCACTGATAATCATAATATTAAGCCAAATGGTTCGGCGTGTAAGTATGATGGCTATATCTATATGAATTGTCCATATCCATGTATAAGGATCAGGCCGGAACTTAGCTATATGTCAGACCCGACTACGTATGAGGCATTTACATGTCTGGCACCAGGGACCAAATATGAGGACAATAATGTAACGCTGGATAAGGATGCATCTGGTAAGCTGATATGGGGCTGGAAGGCTAACACCTCTCCAATCAATGATCAGCAATGGGAACGGATGGTCAATGCCGGGCTGGTCAGCCATAGCCAGAGATGGAATTGGATGACAGAGAAGGATAATCCCAATAGTCATATATACATTGCCTGTGGCTCGGCAAGTTATAATCCATATCGGAATAAGTGGGTAATGATAATCGGGCAGTCATTTGGCACATCATCATTTTTAGGTGAAATATGGTACAGCGAAGCTGACAGTCCAGAAGGACCGTGGACCAGTGCGGTTAAGGTTATTACCCATGATAACTATACTATGTACAATATATACCTGCACCCGGAACTGAATCAGGAAAACGGGCGATATATTTACTTTGAAGGAACATATGTTAATACATATACCTCAAACCCGAATATAACACCGAGATATAATTATAATCAGATGATGTACAGGCTGGATCTATCAAATCCGGTATTACATCAGTAAGGATATATACAGGTTAAAAGTGGGCAGATGCAGAATAGATGCATCTGCCCTGCTTTGTTTATAATATGCTTATTTGTTTTTCAGTTGAGTTCATGTATGCTCTGGCACCAATGGGGAAATAATAGTTTTGGCAGTTATGGCCGAAATCCTGAATCTTCAGGATGGGGAATTGCTTATCCTTGGTGAAATCGAGCAGGAGATCTTCCATCTGACTATTTGCGGGTTCCAGCTCTTCCATACTGTAGACATGACCAACAATGGCTCCATTTATCTTATCGAAGACATTATAAGAATCCAGCTGTTTGAAGCAATTCAGACATCTGGATTCATCGATATTAAAAGCTTCGAGCATAAGGATAGAGTCATTGAAGTCGGGCCAGAAATCGGTTTCTGCGAGTTTGAGCAGGCATCTTAGATTACCGCCTTTTAAGATACCTTCAGCTGAACCTGGCCTAATGGTTTGACGCGGGCCGTTAGCGGGGATATGGCCTATGTTTCTATTTACCAATATATCAAAGAAGCTTTGACTGGCATATTCGCCAAAATGTTTTCCCAGACCATAGGTAATATCGCCGCCATGAAAGGTGATAAAACCTGCATAGTGGTTAAAGGCATTTAGTAAAACGGTAATGTCACTGATACCGACTAAGATCTTGGGGTTACACTTAACTATGCTCCAATCGACATATTTGAGGGTTTGCTCGGCGATATTGCCGCCCTGGGCACAGAAGACCGCCTTTACTGTCGGGTCGGAGAACATACGATTGAGATCATCAGCTTTTAAGGAGGGATCATCGGTATTAAGATGATTACCAAGTTTGATATTGAAACCAAGAGATATTAGCTGGTTTATACCTGTATCAAAAAGCTTGTTATTAGTAACTTTTTCAGATGGTGCGACGATACCAATAGAATCGCCAATAGTAATAGATTCTGGCCAAATACTTTTCATATTAATTTCCAAAAAACATAGCCTGCTGGTAATGGTCACCAGCAGGCTATCACAAAGAGTTAAATTAAACAACAGAGATCTATAAAGATACTCTGCTGATTTTTTATAAATGTATGCCTTCATTCACCAGTGAGAGTAGATACTGGCCGTAATGGTTCTTTTTCAGAGGTTCAGCCAGTTTGAGCAGTTGTTCATCACTAATATATCCTTTAGTATAAGCAACTTCTTCCGGACAGCAAATCATTAATCCCTGACGCTGCTGAACGGTATAGACAAAATTCGATGCCTGTAGCATGGACTCTGGTGTGCCGGTGTCAAGCCAGGCAGTACCACGGCCAAGTAAGCCGACGGTAAGTTCGCCCAGCTCGAGATACTTTCTGTTTACATCGGTAATTTCCAGCTCACCTCTAGGCGAAGGTTTAATATCAGCGGCAATATCAGTGATCTTATCATCATAGAAATACAGACCGACAGCGGCATAGTTGCTCTTAGGCTTTTGCGGCTTTTCTTCTATGCTGGTAACGCTGCCATCAGTACGATCGAATTCGATAACGCCGTAGCGCTCGGGGTCACGAACCCAATAGCCGTAGATACGGGCACCGTTGGTAATCTGAGCAGACTCAGAGAGAGACTGGGCGAGGCCATGGCCGTAAAAGATATTGTCACCGAGTACTAAACTAGCCGGGCCGCCATTGATGAAATCTTTACCAATTATGAAAGCCTGAGCCAAACCCTCTGGAGCTGGCTGCTCGGCATATTCCAGGGAAAGCCCCCACTGTGAGCCATCGCCAAGCAAGTCGCGGAAAACCGGTAGATCGCGAGGAGTAGAGATAATCAGTATCTCACGAATACCAGCTAACATAAGAACACAAAGCGGATAATAAATCATCGGCTTATCATATATAGGCAGTATTTGCTTACTAACAGAATGAGTCATAGGATGCAAGCGAGTACCGCTGCCGCCGGCGAGAATAATACCTTTCATTTAACAACTCCCAAAAATGATAAATTTAAGCGTTTATAGTGTTTACTGAATTAGCTATATAAAGTATGAGCAAAACGTTTAGTAATAAGTAACAAGCTACTGTAAACCTATAATTGAATATAAATAATATTTAATACTATTATTTACAAGTCATGAAGTCAAGTGAACTTGGTTAAAAATAGAGTTAATAATCGTTATTTAATGAGATATTGACGGATAATCGTCCTATAATAGCTATTTTACCGAAAGAGCCAGCGTTTGATGTGGTAGAATTTTACTGGTGGGCAGATGTTCTGGCCGGCTGGTGGCGGCGGGGTCAGGATATGGGCGTACGCTTTATCTATAGTAATATTTAGAGGTTCTTCCGGTCCGTCGTCGCCGTCGAGTTGTACAGCAACCTCAAACTCGCTTGATATTTGTAATTCACGGCACTTCATACGGGTTGTGGTTGAGAGTTTGTGGTCTTTTTTGAGGACAGTGAATAATGATTGCTTAAGCAGCTGCCAGCGAGAGCGACAGCGAAAGACGGTAAGGTCAAGGAACCCATCGCAGCAATCAGCCTCAGGGGCAATTCCAATACCAATTGCATATCGGCTGATATTTGACACAAATATCAGGGCTGGATCGTTACAAACATTAGTGCCGTCGGCGATGACTTTAATCGGTACGTATTTATATGCCCAGAACGTTCTAACCAGCGGCCAAAGATAGTCAAGCGGGGTTATATGCCCTTTTCTCTTATGATGCACATAGCGAACAACCTGAGCATCGAAGCCAACACCAATAACCGCCATAAAATGTTGGTCGTTAACCCGTCCGAGATCGATCTCGCGTATAATGCCATGCTCGATAGCCGAGATAGTGTTTTTTAATGTGCCGTCAAGCCCAAGTTCGCAAGCAAGCAGATTCTCTGTACCAGAGGGGAGGATAAGTACCGGCACTTTACTGCCGGCAGCAGCTTCGAGAACGATCCTTACACTGCCGTCACCACCGGCGATTATAACTGTATCATACTTATCATTTACCGCTTCACGAGTAAGTTCAGCGGCATGTTCAAGTGATTTGGTTAAATGTATTGATACATGATCGCCGCGTGATACCAGGTAATCTTTTAGCTTCTTGAGCCTTTCAACTCTAAGATTAGAGCCTGACTTTGGGTTTATGATAAGTTTATATTTTTTGGGTTGAGACATTCGCTCCACATTTCTTTTACTTATGTGTTCGCTTCGCTCACGTCTAAAAAAACAAACTAAAGTTTGAACTCTTAAAGCTCGCTTCGCTCGCTACCAGTAAAAATGTCACACATCGCCAGCTATTGTTAAATATATCCAGTACACTTTCATTTTAGAAATAATCAGGCATTCTTTAAGCTGTCGGCCATTTGGTCGGAGATATAATTCAGATTTCCCTGATGAGATATAATTTTACAGGCCAGCTCAAAAAAGACGGCTTTCTGTATAGTTTCGTCAAGGGTGCTGCCATAGGTTACCATGCCGTGATTTTGAATAAGGATCATTGCCGATGTTTTGGAAGCGGCAACAACCGAATCAGCGAGTTCCTGACTGCCAGGCGGGAGAAAATCAATCATAGTCGGCTTACCAATATAATATGGCATTTCGAGGATAACATTGAAGTTATCAGGCAGTTTTTTCCCTGCGGCAATTGCAGTTGCATATGGGCTTTGAAAGTGCAGAATAACATTTGCCTGTTCGTGTTCACGTAAGATACCAAGATGGAACCGACTTTCCACTGACGGCCTAATATCACCTATCTGATCGCCAGTAGCAATATCACATTCAGCAATAGAGTTTTCATCTATGCGTCCGAACCATGACCCGGTCGCGGTTAAGTATGCAGTATTGCCATTAGTCGTTCGACATGACATATTACCACTACTGCAATATGCCAGATGGAAGCGGTCAACTTCATGGCAGGCATGAATAAAATCAGCTAATAAATCCTTCATTTTACCTCTCTGGAGACAAAAAACTCATTCATTTGTCGAAAAAAACGACAAATCTTCAGACAAAATTGAAAAAACAATAACAACAGCGATAAAATTAAGTTGTTACTGTAATTGATTTTATCGGCAAAAGATATAGAATATGTTTATGAAATACAAACATATTATCTGGGACTGGAACGGCACCCTGCTAAATGATGCGAAAGAATGTGCGGCAGTAGTTGATAACATCATGCGAAATCACGACTTAGGCGGCCTGAGCATAGAGCGATATCGCAAGGAGACGTGTTTTCCGGTAATCAATTTTTATAAAGCACTAGGTTTCGACTTTGAGAAGCTGTCTTTTCATGATATTGCCCATGAGTATATGGCAGACTATCAGGAGCGAGTAAAGACAAGTAGTCTTCAGCCGGAAGCGGTAGAATGTCTGGAGAAACTGAGTGAGAAGGGTTTTACCCATTCTGTGCTAAGTGCGTATGAACAGAGTAGATTGGAAACGGCAATAGAGTATTTTGGGCTCACCAGCTATTTTCAGAAGATAATTGGTCTGAGCGACTTGTTTGCCCGCTCCAAGGTGGACAATGGTGTGAAATGGATAAGTGAATTGCCTTACTCGCGAGAGGAAGTAATATTCATAGGAGACACAACACACGACCATGAGGTAGCGGAGGCAATGGGAATAGATTGTGTGCTGCTGACCTGCGGGCATCAGTCGCCGGAGAATTTTGAGGAGACAGGCAGGCAGACAATAGATAGTTTGGGCGAGTTTTGCGACTGGCTATCGGAGTAGCTGGTATTACCAAAATCAGGTTGTGAAAAAATTTACCACTTTTTTTCTAATAATATAGGTGTAATGACATATAGCTTTATAAGCTATATAAAAAACAAAATTTCAAGCTTTTAGGGCGGATATATGGCTTATCTAAATGTAAATATCGATCACGTAGCAACAGTAAGACAGGCAAGAATGACAATCGAGCCGGACCCAGTATGGGCGGCAATGGAATGTGAGCTGGCAGGAGCTAAAGGGATAACGATGCACCTGCGAGAAGACCGTCGTCATATACAGGAACGTGATGTAGAGCTGGTAAGGCAGGTAAGCGGCATAATGCTAAACCTGGAAATGGCTATGTCAGAGAGCATGATACGTTATGCGCTGAAACTCAAGCCAGATATGGTTACTTTAGTGCCGGAAAAGAGAGCAGAGCTAACCACCGAAGGCGGCCTGGACTGTGTCAAGCTCCAGAAAACGCTAAATTCAACCGTAAAGAAGATGCACAAAAAAGGTATAGAGGTCTCAGCATTTATAATGGCTGACGCCGACCAGATATCGGCCTGTGTAGATGCCGGCTGTGACGCTATTGAGCTGCACACGGGGCCATATGCCAATGCCAGCAGTAAAAGACAAGTGAATACAAGATTGAAACAGCTGGAAGTTGGTCTAAAGAGCGGGCTTGATGCCGGCCTGATCGTGCATGCAGGTCATGGGTTGACCTATAAGAATGTTCGAGAAGTAGCGAACCTCCAGGGATTCACCGATTTTAATATTGGTCACGGCATAATATCCAGAAGTATTTTTACTGGATTAAGAGCCGCAACCCGAGAAATGATCGAACTTATTAAATAATTTATCAGGATACAACTCCTGGTAAAAGATAATAATTACAGAATATATATCTGGAAATCTGGCTCACGGTTTAACTGCGAGCCAGATTCATTTCCGGAGTATATTATTTAAAGACAACAAAACGTATTATATACTATTTATTGATTTAACAGGAGCTCTTATGAAAAAGATCAGCTACGGACTGATGTTACTGGCTTTTCTGTTTGGCCAAAGTTTACAGGCACAAACACCGGACATTGAAGACCAAAACTTCACCAGACTTAACACCACTACCCCGCATGCAACCCTGATGCCATACAAAACAGTGGGCCAGGCGATCAAAGGAGACAGGTACAATTCCCCGTACCATATGACACTAAACGGAGAATGGCTGTTCAACTGGTCAAAAGATCCACAGTCACGTCCAGCCGATTTTTATAAGACAGATTATGACTGTTCATCATGGCAAAAGATAGCAGTTCCATCAAACTGGCAGGTTCAGGGATTTGGTATCCCGCTATATACCAATGTAGCCTTTCCATTTGCTTCGGTAGCACCGAAGGTATCAGTTGAGCCGCCAAAGCATTATAATACATATGAGAACCGTAATCCGGTCGGAAGCTATAAGCGTACATTCACAGTACCATCAAAATGGAGCGACCGTGAAATATTCCTGCATTTCGACGGCGTAAACTCATTTTTGAATGTTTGGATCGACGGCGAATATGTCGGTTCATCTCAGGGCAGCCGTACACCGATGGAATTTGATATAAGTGGTCTGGTAACCCCGGGCAGCGAACATGAGATCTCAGCGGAAGTATATCGCTACTGTGCAGGCTCATATCTGGAAGACCAGGACTTCTGGCGTTTGAGCGGTATTTACCGTAATGTGTATCTATTTAGTACACCCAAAGTACACATTCGCGACTTTACAATAAAGACTGATCTTGATGAGAACTTCAGAAATGCAGATATATCAGCATCTATCTTTATTCAGAAGTATTCAGATAGTGATAAGCTGCCGGACGTTCGCTTTGACCTGTACAACTCTGGTAAGAAAAAGGTATGGTCTGTTACAGGCAAGATCAATCGTTCAGGCTTTACCTCAACAGGTAATGAAGTTTTGGTAGAACTTGGCGGCGAGATCGATAATCCACTGAAATGGTCAGCAGAGAAGCCCAATCTATACAAAGGCGTTATCTCGCTTATCGATCCAGATAACGGTAAAAAGCTGGAAATTGTGAGTACCAACGTTGGTTTCAGAGAGATACATATTGCAGACCAGCAGATATTCATTAACGGCCAGCCAGTACTGTTCCGCGGAGTAAACCGTCACGAACACGATCCAGATACAGGTCATTATCTATCGCATGAGAGTATGCTAAAAGATATCCTGCTCATGAAGCAGAATAATATCAATACAGTACGTACCTGCCATTATCCCAATGATCCATACTGGTACGAGCTATGTGATGAATATGGAATGTACCTGATCGACGAAGCAAATATTGAGTCGCACGGCTATAATGCAGTTGCCAATATCCCAGAATGGAAGAAGATGCATCTGGATAGAGCGGTACGTATGGTAGAACGCGATAAGAACCACCCATCAGTAATATTCTGGTCAATGGGTAACGAAGCCGGTCGCGGTAGTAACTTTAACGCAATCGTTGACTGGATGCACAAGCGTGACGATAGCCGTCCGGTTCATTATGAAGGCTATAGCGATATCTGTGACGTTGAAAGCCAGATGTACACATCAGTAGAAAACATTATCAATGAAGGTAAGGACAATAATGACCCAAGGCCATTTATCATGTGTGAGTATGCTCATGCTATGGGTAATGCTATGGGTAATGTTGTGGAATACTGGGATGCAATTAAGTCAAGCAAGCGTCTAATCGGCGGTTGTGTATGGGACTGGGTAGACCAGGGAATCCGTAAGGTAGATGAAAATGGCGTGTCGTTTATGGCATACGGCGGAGATTTCGGTGATAAGCCAAATGATAACAATTTCTGTATGAATGGTATCGTTGACGCAGATCGTAATGTTACAGCCAAGCTGCTGGACGTACGCAAGGTTTATCAATATCTGACAGTAAAAGCGACAAATCTCAAAGATGGCAAACTACTGGTAACAAATGAATATGACTTTACTAATCTTAATGAATTTGTGATCAGATGGGATATCAAGGAAGATGGCAAGGTAGTTCAGAAAGGCAAACTCAAGCCGCTATCACTTCTGCCACATAACTCTATTGAAGTTATTTTGCCGTATGAGAAGCCAGAGCGTTTATTGCCGGGAGCGGAATATACACTGAATATATATTTCGACTTGAGAGATAAACAGACATGGGCTAAGAAGAACTTCACTATGGCTACAGAGCAGTTCCACCTGCCTTGGTTTGAGCTTGAAGGTACAGTTGTAACACTTGATAATATATATTCTCAGCCGGGCTATAATGGTAAGAAGCTAAAGGCGGTATACAGTGACAATGAACTTTCACTGGAGAATAAGGATCTATCAGTTAAGTTTGATAAAAAAAGCGGTATGCTGACCAAGCTAAACTACTATGGCCAGGATATCATAAGCAATCCAGGGCCAGTGCTTAACGTGTTCCGTGCCCCACTGGATAATGACAAGAACTTTGCCAGACAATGGTATAGTCTTGGCCTGAATGATGTCAAGCTGGCATCTGCTGATACAGTATGTACAGATGAAGGCAGCTACTGGCAGGCAGTAACCAACCAGGAATATACCGGCAAGAATTGCAGTATTTCAGTTTGTGTTACTTATCAGTTCTTCAATAACGGCTGGATAAAGATCGATTCTTCTATCACTCCGAACTTTTCAGTGAGCAATATGCCAAGAGTTGGTTTTGCACTGGTTCTTGATGAAGCATTACAGAATGTATCATGGTTCGGTCGCGGTCCTTGGGAAAACTATATCGATCGCTGCAGCGGAGCCTTTATCGACCTTTATTCTATGAAGGTTGCAGATATGTATGAAGAATATGCCAAGCCGCAGGAAAATGGTAACCGTCAGGATGTTAAATGGGCTGCACTAACAGCTAAGAATGGTAAGGGTCTGCTAATAAGCACATCTAATAAGTTCTCGTTCAGTGCCCTGCCATACTCAGTAGCTGATCTGGCCAAGGCAAGACATCCGAACGAACTGCCAGTTAATAACAATGTATATTTGAATCTTGATATAGCCCATCCGGGCGTAGGCAGCGGCAGCTGTGGACCGGACACTTTGCAGAAATACAGAGTAACCGAGAGCAGCTACGTTATGAGCTACTGTATCAGGCCACTACGTACCGGTAAAGCTTCTGATATCGCCAGACAGGCCCGTAATAATTTTGTTACAGCAGATGAGGTGAAGATATCAACTACCACTATCAAATCAGGCAACAGCAAAAAGATCATGGTTTCAATGGCTTGCGGTAACAGCGACAAGAACACCAAGATACTTTACCGCACAGACCTGAACGAAGCGTTCAAAGAGTATACGAAATCATTTTCTATTGATGACATATCGGTACTACAGGCCAAGGCTGTTTCGGCATCACAATATGATGGCCAGGTCTCGACCCTGAACTGGTATGAAGTAATGGATGTAGTAGATTTGCCGAGCAGCAATCTGAAAGCGATTTCAGCTGACTGTTTTGAGCCAGGTGAAGGTGAGATATATCACCTGGTAGACGGCAACCTTGACAGTTTCTGGCACTCAACCTGGAAGAGCGAAGTACCATTTCCACATGAATTCGTTATCGACCTTGGTGCAGACTATCAGGTAGTTGCGGTAAAGACCTGTGCCCGTAAATATAGAAGTGACGGCAGGATCAAAGACTATGTTATTCAGGCAAGCACTGATAACACAGAATTTACCACAGTTAAAGAAGGTAGATTAAGAGATGCCGAAGGCTGGCAGTACAATAAGCTAGACCGCACAGTTAAGGCAAGATACATCAAAGTAATTGCCAAAAATGAGTTTGACCGTAAAAACTATGCACACCTGGCTGAGATAGGATTTATAGTTAAGCCGTAAGTTAGAAATAACCGTTCACAGTGTATGCACTGGTACCAAAGTTAATAGTAACTTAAATTGTTTAATAACAAGTAATAAGTAACAAGAAACAAGCTCAGGATTCTCGCTAGAGCTCGAAACTGTTTGTTTTTTATAGATAACTAACGCGGACCATTGTGTCAAGGGGCCCCTGTGGTATAACTACCATGGGGGCTTTTTTTAATTTGTGCTACTAGAAGTAATAATCCATCCAAAGCCCCACCGCCCCGCCCTGCCGTAAAACAATATTACATAGAGGCTTATGTCAAAGCGTTAATTATTTTACAAATATTCATATCTATTTATTTGAATAATACGATAATAGATGTAATAATACTATAGCAAATCTGTAGTTGATTGCACAACCACAGAGGTATTGATAAGGAATGCAGAAAGAAAGATCGTAAAAAATTAATGGCTCATACGAATGGTTGAATATAACTAATAAATGTTGAGAGTATTTTTATATGGCTAGAACACCATAATAGAAGTATAACGTATAAGAGCGAAAGTTGACTATAAAAATCAGGTAGAATAAGAATACAAGTGGAGAATAGTTTGGTATGAAATATGACTACGACATAATATGTATAGGTCTGGGCCCTGCGGGTATGGCCGTATCAATTATGGGAAGCGAGATGGGCCTGAAGGTCTGCGGTATCGAGAAGAATCAAATAGGCGGCGAGTGCATGAACTGCGGCTGTATACCAAGTAAGGCATTGTTACGAATTGCTAAGTTCAGGCACAGTATAACAGGTTTTGCCAAGAAGAGACTAAGCGAGACGCCCCTGCCAGAAGTTGGTGATATCTTTAGTAAGATCGCTGACGACCTGAAGTATATTAACGAGAAAAAGACTCTTAATATGTTCGATAAGGTTGACCTGGTACTAGGTGAGGGAGCGGCGAAGTTTGTAGATGATCATACGGTAGAAGTTGGCGGCAGAAAGATAAGCGGCAAACGCATCTTTATCGCAGCAGGTACTAAGCCGGCGATCCTGCCAATCGAAGGGATAGAGAACGTAGATTATCTAACCAATGAGAATGTATTTAAGCTGGATAAAGTGCCGGCGAGTTTGATAGTCTCTGGCGGCGGAGCAATAGCCTGCGAACTGGCACAGGCCTATCAGCGATTGGGAAGTAAGGTAACGCTCATTCAGCGTTCAGGGCATATACTATCGAAAAACGATCCTCAGGCGGCTGAGATACTAGAAGAAACGCTAAAGGAAGAAGGTATTGACCTGCGTACTGGTCAGACGATCAAATCAGCCAGGAAAAGTGATATTGGAGTTGAAGTAACAACCAGTAAGGGCGAGATAGTAGAAGCTGAAAAGATTCTACTGGCCTCAGGGCGTGCGATGAACTTTGACGCATTTGACCTGGAAGCAGCTGGCGTGAAATATTCCAATAAAGGGATACAGGTCGATAAGTATCTTCGTACCAGCAAGAAACATATTTATGCAGTTGGCGACTGTAATGGCTATCATCTGTTTAGCCACTCTGCAATGCATCAGGGTATGATCGCGTTAATGAACTCTATGATGCCGGGGGTGATGAAGATGGACTTCAGGAAGTATGTTGTGCCGTCAACGATATTTACTGAGCCTCAGATATCTCAGGTTGGTACTACTGAGCAGGAGCTCAAAGATAAAGGGATAAAATACGAGACGCATATAGTACGCTATGACGGCTATGGTGCGGCTATAGCGGAAGATGTAGAGAAAGGCTATGTTAAGGTATTCTGCAGCTCGGCTGGCAGGATCTATGGCGTGGTTATTACTGGCGAAGGGTCAGGCGAGATGATCAACCAGTGGGCGATGGCGATCCAGTATAAGATAAGAATGCATAAGATAATGATGCTCCAGCACTCATTCCCGACAATGGGCTTTTTGAGCAAGCGAGTAACAGAAACCTGGATGATGGCAAAGATGAAATCACCGCTGATCCAGAAAATATGCAAGTTTATGTTCTAAATTGGCAATATATAATTATCTATACCTCTCAAGGCATTTCATTTGCTTTGAGAGTTTTTTTTATATATGAGTTCGTTAGGGAAAAGTAAGCCAAAAAAACAAGCTAAGGATCGGGCCATTTTATCTGGAAGAGAATGCCAGATTATTGTGTAACTTATACTGCAGATTAGATATTACTCTTATCTGCAACTCCTCGGTATTTTACAAAGACAACTTACCAGCTTTTTAAAAGTCTATTTATGGGCCAATATCAAGGCAGCGACCTACTAACAATAGACAAAAACGCAAACATTGTAAAACTGAACACATCAACAAAAACAAGAACTAAACTACCAAAAACAGGTTTTTTGGCAACGTTTACAAATATTTCACAAACAATGACCATATATGAAACTGGCTAATTCGTAAAACATGTGACATATATACAAAAGTTGAAACCACAGAACATTAAAACATAGTAAACTAATATAATATAAAACCTGCCAGTTATAAAACACCTTCATTTTTACTCTAGTTTCTCCCTTAATTATTCAAAAAACGCTTCATTTGTTTCATTTTTAGCCATTAATAACTAAAGTCAACTTCTAAAACAGCTGATATAACAACCAAATGAGCATAGCTTAAATACTGTATTTTCGTTTACTTTATTACACAATACAGTAGTCGCTCGATGAAGTTGTTATTAAAGATAGAAGAAGAAGTCCGTGGAGAAGAAGTATGTCTGACGTTAAATCATTGCCGGCGGTAATAAAGGTAGATGAAAGCAAATGCAATCACTGTCTGGCCTGTATCTCTGTTTGTCCTGTCAAATTCTGTAACGATGCCAGTGGAGATCATATAGAGATCAATTCCGATCTATGTATAGGTTGCGGCGAATGCTTGAAGGCATGCACGCAAAACGCCAGATATGGAACGGATGACACAGAAGCGTTTTTCAATGATCTGAAAAAAGGTGTGCCAATGGTAGCTATTGTTGCACCTGCGATAGCTTCGAACTTTCCAAATCAGTATTTGAACTTCAACGGATATCTGAAGAAGATCGGTGTGAAAGCGGTATTTGACGTTAGTTTTGGTGCAGAGCTTACGATTAAGTCGTATCTGGAACATATACAGAATACAGATGCCAAGTGTGTGATCGCTCAGCCGTGCCCTGCGATAGTTACGTATATAGAGACTTATAAGCCATCGCTGCTAAAATATCTCGCTCCGGCTGACAGCCCAATGCTGCACTCGGCGAAAATGATCAAGTATTATTACCCGCAGCTAGCAAACCATAAAGTAGCGGTTATATCACCATGTTATGCCAAGAAACGTGAATTTGTCGATACTGGCTTTGGCGATTATAATGTTACTATGGCCCACCTACAGGAGCACTTCGTAAAAAGCGGTATCCATCTGGGCTCATTTCCGGAAGTAGACTACGATAACCCGCCGGCAGAGAGAGCTGTATTGTTTAGCACCCCTGGCGGTCTGCGTGATACTGCGGAACGCTGGATACCGGGAGTATCTAATAAGATAAGGAAGATCGAAGGGCCTCATACAATATACCATTATCTCGATAATCTGGAAAAGACGATCAATGAAGGTAAGGCCCCGCTAATAGTAGATTGTTTGAACTGCGAAATGGGCTGTAACGGCGGAACTGGCACGATAAACCAGGAAACTAATCCCGACGAGTTGGAATATTTTGTCGAGCAGCGAAAGGAAAAAGCACGTAACAGCTATCACAGACAGGTAGAGACAAAGAAAACAGAGACAAAGAAAAAATGGTTCACTAAGAACTCTACTGCTGTTAGTGTATCCCCAGAGGAAGCTACGCACGAAAAAGTAGGTCAGTATATCGAGCAGTTCTGGACTGAAGGGTTATATGGGCGTAAATATATCAATAGAGAAGAAAATAATACATTCCACAAGATATCTGAATCTGATCTGCAGAAATCGTACGATAGGCTTAAAAAGACAACAGAAGCAGATTTTAAGAACTGCTCAGCCTGTGGCTATGGTTCATGTGAAAAAATGGCAACCGCCCTGCACTATGGACTGACCCATGAGGATAACTGCTGTTACTATCAGCAGAAAGTCAATCTGGAATTTTTGGAGCAGGAGAAGCAGGTCAATCGCAAGATACACGATTTCCAATCGCTTATAACTGAGAGCCTTGATTCGCAGAAGTTCGTGGACAGATTTGAGCCGGTGGCCGCTGCTATCCAGACGATGTCACGTCAGAGCAACCTGCTGGCAATCAATGCGGCGGTGGAAGCTGCCCGGGCAGGTGAAGTAGGAAAGACATTTGCCGTTGTTGCTGACGAGGTTAGAAGACTGGCCGGCCAGTCGCATGCGGAAGCGGAACGAATCATTCCGCTGGTAGAAGAGATCAGAGGCGAGATCGACAGTGCCTTTAACCAGCTGCATAAGCTGATCAGTAATATGGCAATCGAACATCAGGAGCTGGAAAGCAGAGCTGGAGAGAGATAGATTTCTTATCAACAGATTTGGCCGATTTGTGTTCGCTGGGGCTCACAGGAATTTGAGTAATTACCAGAGATTAAAGAAAGAAAATATATAGCTAACCCCATCGTTTTATTTTAACGCTAATGCCTCGCTCGTCGTTTGAGCGGGGCATTTGTGATTAATCAGGATTTAGAAGTTAGGATTTAGGATTTAGGGTTATTTTCTGGACATATAAATCATTTTCTATAATAATGGGAATGATGGTTAAAAAATGTAATTCACATTTATTCTTTTCATGGAATTGGTCATATGTCAAACGAAAACATATTGGGGCAAACCGATAAAATATCAAGCTGGAAACTAAGAATAGCTGGTATCTGCGGTGGTTTACTGTTTCTTGCAGGCAATTTCTATGGTCCTCTGGCTACTCTCCAATTATTTGCGTTCCTGCCAATGATGGTTATACTGCTTAAGAATAATGGTAAGACTACTGACGCAACAGTTGCCGGGTTATACATGTCACTGGCCTATGTTCTACCACAAATGGCATATCTAAGGATGCCGGTAGTTGTAACCATTATCTTATTAGTGTACATGACTGCAATGCTAACAATTACATGCACTTTTATTGGAATTGTAATACATCGTCCTATTATTCAAGCCGCCCTACTGGCAGGAACGATCGCATATTCCATAGACTATATCAACTGTACCATATTACCCATATGGGGACTAGCTCAATCTTTTGCACGGTCATGGTCTAGTTATCCATTTATTATTGGATTCATATCAATAACAGGTATTTGCGGTGTTATGTTCATACTTGTCAGTCTGCAAGTTTTAGCTGCTCATTTCATAACACAACCTTCAAACAGAAGAAAAGCATCTTGTGTCGCAGCTATAACAATACTTGCCTGTGGTATTACAGACTATTTGACAGTACCAATATCTTCACAAACACTTAAAGTCGCAACTATCGGCTGGGTATTAGACGAAACTAATGATAACCTTAACCCTGGCACTGAAATAGGATTTGAAAAGCTATTTATTGAACCTGCCCAAGAAGCCGCTAAGGCTGGAGCCAAACTGATATCGACAGGAGAGCTTGGCTTCTATTATAACAAATTTACCGCAAGCGAAACTATCGGTAAGTTCACTTCATTTGCTAAAGAAAACAATGTATGGCTCTCAATAGGAGTATATGACATATCGGCTAAAGAAAACAAAGTTTTATTTGTATCGCCAGAAGGTAAAGTAGCAGAAGATTACACCAAAACACACCTTACCCCACTTGAACCGGGCAATAAAGGGCCCGGACATTTGAAATCAATTGAAATTGAAGGCTTCGATATTGGCACCATGATCTGTCAAGACGATAACTTTCCTGAACAAACCACTACTTATGGCCGCAACGGAACAGGATTGCTCGTCTGCCCTACCGCAGATTGGACTACAGTACGCAATGCACACCTACAGGCAGTAAGAGCTCGCTGCATTGAATCACACTATAGTATTGTCAGAGCAGCAGCAAATGGCATTAGTGCTATTATTGATCCTGGCGGGAAAATAATAGCCAAAATGGATCATTACACAGAAGGTCCGGGCTGGCTCATAGCTGATGTACCAATTTGCCCAGAGAGAACGGCTTTCAGCAGGTTTGGCTTTGCTCTGCCATTTTCAATTCTACTGTTAGCTGTAGTTATTGTTACTAACGCAAAAAGGCTGTCGTGATTGACAGCCTTTTGTTATTTTTGTAGTTTTTGGGTTGTTTATTTGGTATCGATATCTAC
Source organism: Sedimentisphaerales bacterium (assembly GCA_963667715.1). Classification (GTDB taxonomy): domain Bacteria; phylum Planctomycetota; class Phycisphaerae; order Sedimentisphaerales; family SM23-30; genus JAFGDI01. The sequence goes on from OY763926.1 coordinate 3,005,730, forward strand.
AGAGAGGATACCGACGCAGGTTTCGTTATGACGCGGAGTCATTACCAGCCTGAGTTTATTGGTAGTAAGCTTCTCGGCCGGGTGTACGAGGTTATAATTATCTGCCAGATTGCTATATTGGTCGGTATTGTATATATCAACCTTTTTCCAGCTATCGCCGTGCGGTACTTCGATATGCCACTTACCGGGCAGCTGAACTCCGCCATTGTCATTATACCAATATACGCTAACGGCGGTTACTTCCTTCCTGGTTCCCAGGTCGATCTCAACCCACTGCTGTTTGCCCTTCTGCGGCCAGCTGGTCCATCTGGGTATTGAGGTATCAGCTGAAGACTTAGGGGTATTCTTCATTCTTACCGTTTCGACGGTATCGTGTTCAAAGGTATATGACGCTTTTACGCCAGCGAACTTCAGATTTGCCGGGTCACGCATATCGGGCTTTGCCATATCCTGCTTAGTGGCCAGCCAGGTTATCATAGAGCTGCGATCGCGGTTACTCCAGGCGAAGTACGGGATAAGTTCGAGTGATCTATCTGCTACGGTATCTATAGTTACCTCTTGGGCAGGTATAGTGATCTTTGTCAAACCGGCAAGTACACCACTGTTTATTGAGCTTACTTTGGCAGAGGCTGCGGCCCTGGCGGGGGCGATAAAGAACCGCTCAACAGATCCGCCATTATCTACACCTTCGGCACAATAGACCAGCGGCCCGCGTGAGAAGGCGATACGGTCGATATCATCTTCTACTTTATCAATACAGGTATTTTCCTGAACCGCCATCGGCAGCTTGAGGGTAACCTTGTCACCGGCCTGCCAATTGCGTTTAATTGCTGCATAACCTTTCTTGCTGGCAACCTTAACCGGCTGACCATTTACCAGCAGCGAGAAGCCGCCGGAGGGTTGTGCGTAGTTGTAGAGCTCACCCGGTACGAGCTGACTGCTGGCCCAGGTAGGTATTCTGAGCTTGAAGGTAAAGTCAACAGCTGATTCCGGGGTGAGTTCAAAGTTGATCTCGCCATCGAAAGGATAAGCGGTCTTCTGCTCAAGAGCTACCCTGGTGCCATTTATCTCGATCTCGGTCGAATTACTGGCATAGAGCACGCTATAGAGCTCGTTGCCGTCAGTTGCATAGATAAAGCCCGGTATCTGCGGGATAAGCCTGCTGATATTCGATGGACAGCACGCAGTACCAAACCAGCCCGAACGAGGCTGATGATTGTAATCGGCTGCCAGCGGGTTCGGATAAAAGAAGCTCTTACCATCAAGGCCAACGCCGGAGAGACAGTTATTCAACAATGCGATCTCGGCAACATCGACATATTTGGCATCATGATATTTCAGGAACATTCGCAAGTTAAAGAAGACATTTCCAACCGCGGCACAGGTCTCAAGATATGCATCCTTGTTTGGCAGCAGATATTCCGGGCCGAAGCCCTCTATGCCGTGAATCGCGCCCAGACCGCCGGTGAGGTGCATTTTGGTATCGACAATGCTGTGCCAGATAGAGTCCAGAGCCTGAGAATATTCATTTGAGCCGAGCAGACTGTCAGTCTCGGCCATTGCTGCATATTGATAGGTAGCACGGACGGCATGGCCAACCGCACGACGCTGAGCGGCAACAGGTGCCTGCTGCTGGGCATAGTCGGGAGAATTTACGCCGCGACCGGCCGGTACGAAAGTAACACCACGGATCTCGAGGAACTTCCTGGCCATATCGAGGTATAGCTTATCGCCGGTATAGTTATATAGCTTCACGAGTCCAAGCTCTATCTCCTGATGGCCTGGAGCCTGCATAACCGGCTTGCCATCGTTATAGTTCGGATCGCCGATGAAAAATACCTTATTGACATGTTTGGCACTCTTGATAGCGACCTGCAGGAGCTTTTCCTTGCCGGTGGCCTGAGCGTAGGCAACTGCCGCTTCGTAGAGGTGGCCGACATTATATAGTTCATGACTGTGTATAACGTGGGAGTATGGTCTATCGCCCATCTCATTTACAAATGGGTTGCCGCAGATATGTGAGACGTACAGATAGCCGTCAACTTTCTGGGCCCGTGCGATAATATCAATGATACGGTCCATCTGCTCTTCGATCGCCGGGTTTGGCTCGGTAGCGATCATCAGGGCCGCCCCTTCCATAACCTTGTACAGATCGGAGGTATTGAACCGGTGCGGCTCAGGGAGCTCAGTGCCGGTACCGGCGAGGAAATCGCCGCAAAGCTTCAGACGGCGTTGGGCGACCTCGGTCTGGGTAAGGGCATGAGGCAGAGTATCATTTACCAGCATCTTGATACGCGGTGCCCAGGTATTATCAGACATTTTCACCTGCTGGAACGGCACCATCTTAACCGCCGGAGCTGAGGCGGCCTTTAACATACCAACCGATATAAACATCGTCAGTATAAGCACATAACTAATGCTCTTCTTCATCACAATTCCTTCTATTCTCTCTATCCAATTACACAAAAAAAGGCCTTTTAGGGCCAACAATACTTTTTTTCGTCACTTTTTAACAATAATAATCCAATATTATACATAAAAAGAGGAAAAGTTAGTAGTTAGAATTTGGGATTTAGATAAATCGCGGGGATATATTCAGTTGGGCGTTAGATTATTGTTTAGATAGGATAACCGACCGGGTACGGTCTGGATATTTTCGACAGATTGAGGTAAGACTTGCTAAGCTGTGTACATATAGCCATTCTCCGATTGCGGGGGAATAATATTTGGGATAATTGATCTTGAACGCTATTGGAGAAGGGGTAATCTTAACTATTTTAACAATTTGAACTTAATCTGACTCCGATAAAAGGGAGCTGGTTCCAAGATCAAGACCGCTTCGGGGGGATTATTCTGTTAATTGTATTAGGCGATATCCCTGATTGGTTGGTCGTTTGGGCTTGACCGGTGGATAAATAACCACTAAGATAACTTGGGTAAGTAAAAAGTAATAAGATGTAAGAAATAAGCTTAGGTTTCGCCCTTCGGACGAGGCTTAAATATTTGATAAGGTTTGTCTGCTTTCAATACAACGGTAAAGTCTGAGTATATTGCAGGTCATTCCTTAAAAAACTCACATACAAAACCCGCTAACAGATTCAGGTGATATTTTGGAAAAGATGAGAAGAATTAATCGGAAAATCGTTATTACACTGTCGATATTTGCTTTGCTTGTGCCGCTGCTGGCTGGTAGTGCGGTTGCTGGGAATATTGAGCCACGTGGCAGCTACGTTGTAGTTGCCAGTGAAGAAACTACCGCTCAGGGGGATTGGCAGAAGGTCATCGAGCAGCTGCGGAATAAATATGATGCCTCGCTGGTAGTCTATCGCGGTGGCGTGAATGATGTTATCCCGGTGCTGTCTGAATATATGCCCGGCTTTACCTGTTTTGTCGAGCCGGCCGATAGTGCTGACCTTGACTTTGTCGTGGCCGTGCAGCGGCTGACCCGCCAGCTCGACAGCGACCCGTATACCGATACCCAATGGGCGATCCTTACCGGCTTTGTCCCGGAAGATGCCCTTCGGATCGTGAGCTGCTCTGATGAGCTGGTAGTTGATAAGATATTCTCCGGTACGGTCAGTATCGGCCTGGACAATGTCGCCGAGGGCTACCAGTTCGATGAGGGCAAGCCCGCCGCCGCAGTGCAGAAGCTCGCAGACGGCAGCACCGTCAAGCTCAACTGCCCGGCGGACTCCACCCGTGCCATTGCCGCGGCGATGCAGGATAATGTTGATGCGATCTATACCAGCGGTCACGGTTCTCCTACCGGCTGGCAGATCGGCTATAATTACCGGGACGGCTTTATCCGCGGCGCGGACGGCCAGGTCTACGGCTATGATGCCACCGGCAAGACCTTCAACTTCACAACCAGCAATACCAAGGTCTATCTGCCCTGCGGCAACTGCCTGATCGGCAATATCCCCCAGCGTGACTGCTTTGCCACTGCCATGATGCACTCGGCAGGTGTCAACCAGATGTTCGGCTATATCGTCGTGACCTTCTACGGCTATATGGGCTGGGGCACCAATACCTACTTCGGCCAGCTCGGCGGCAAATATACGCTCAGCGAGGCCTTCTACGCCAATCAGCAGGCCCTGCTCTATACGCTGGGCGAGCGGTTCCCGGCCCTGCAGAGAGCGGAGTTCACTAATTACGACTATCAGACGATCGGCCAACTGGCAGATGCCAATGGCTACAGCGAAAATAATGATGCCGTCGGTATGCTCTGGGATCGTGATGCCCTCGCCTTTTACGGTGACCCGGCCTGGCGAGCTAGTGTTATGAAGACTGACTGCGGCTGGGACTATGCTATCAGCCATAGCAGCGAAACCGACTGGACACTTGAGATAACCGCAAGCCGGGACGGCAGCTGGCCGGACAGGCCGCTGGTATTTATGCTCCCGCAGCGGATCGAGAATGTTTCTCTTACCGAGGGCATAGAATATAAGCCGGTCATAACCGATAATTTTGTACTGCTGCCGCTGACGGGTAAATATCAGGCGGGCGAAAGTATCAAGCTGGCCTTTTCCGCTGATACCGCCGCCGCCAAACGCACCGGCAAGGCTCTCGAGCCGCAGTTTGTCGGTGTCTCGATCGCCCAGAAGTACAAGGAAGCACTCACCGCGGCTCCGGCAGAATACCGGCCGCTGGTAAAGGCCGCCCTGGCCGCCGCCGGTGATAATGCCCCGGAAATAGCCAAGGTACTAACCGGTGTTGAAGCGGGACACAGAGAGGCCGCCGCCTTTCTCATCGCCTATATGCCCAAAAGCGATCTCAAGACCCTCGGCAGTGAGCTGCTGATCGATAATATCGAGCTGACCTACCAGGCCGCCGAAAGTAAGCAATGGGAAGGAATCGAGCACAGTATCTTCCTGAACAATGTCCTGCCCTATGCCAATCTCGATGAGGTGCGGGTCAACTGGCGCAGCAGGCTCATGGAAACCTTCATGCCGCTGGTCAAAGACTGCAAAACACCATCCGAAGCCGCTCAGAAGCTTAATAAGGAGCTCTGGACGCTGGTTAATGTGAAATATTCTACCGAGCGTGAGAAACCCAACCAGAACCCGTTCGAGTCGATGGAGTCCGGGCTCGCCTCCTGCAGCGGCTTGTCGATATTGCTGGTGGATGCCTGCCGGTCGGTCGGTATCCCGGCCCGCGTGGCGGGTATTGCCCGCTGGCCGCACAAGGAAGGCAATCACAGCTGGGTCGAGGTCTGGGATGGTAAGTGGTACACGCTGGGAGCCTGGGACGGCGAGGGGCTAGATGATGTCTGGTTCGCCGGAGATGCGGCCCGGGCCCGCGAAGGCTCACCCTACTATGGGATCTATGCCGTGAGCTATGAGAAAACCGATAATAACTTCATCTGTGCCTGGGACCCGGAAAATACCGAGATCGCCGCCGTTGAGGTTACCGACCGCTATCTGGATATGTGGCAGCCTGACCGTGATGGCTATCTCACCGCCGTGCGGGTCTACGACAGTAATAACAAACGCATCGCCGCCCAGATCAAGGTCTGCTCGCCCGGAGAATGCTTCCCGCTGGCAACCAGTCGCGATGAGAGCCGCGATACCAACGATACCGCCACATTCGCCCTCACGCCCGGCAACCCCTACAAAATAGAGGTCAGCTACGAAGGCCAGACCAAAACCATAGAATTCAAACCGGAAGATAAACCATTTCAGACGGTGGAGATCAGGATTTAAGGTAGCACAAGCATCCCTGCTTGTGATTATTTTTTTACCATGAGTCCTTACGCCGGACGGGCGGAACTTAAGTAGCATAATCCCGATGTACTTAGGGATTGTGAATAAATCAGTCTTCTTCCAATAGCTTTGCACTTTGCACCTTGCACTTTGCACTAAAAACTTCTTTAACGCAAAGCCGCTAAGCCGCAAAGACTCTTTACCCTGAAAATTATCTCTCTTACTCTGTGAACTCGGTGTCCTCTGTGGTTTTATTAAATATTTTTTTCTTAACCACAAAACAGCCTGAGAGACGAGAAACAGCGGTTATTGCCAGAAACAGTAAAATGGAGTTTATTAGAAGGACTAGAGGTCCTATTAAAGTGACGAGTGTGGGAGACGCAATATTTTGCGTGTCTACGGGGTGTATTTTATTAGTTGGGACAGGACTAGTATTAGTGCGGTTAGCATTAGAGTTAGCATGTTTATGGCGGCGAAGGTGAGGTAGCCGGTTTTGGTTTTCAGGGCTTTGGGGCCTTTTAGGAGTATGACGGAGAATGTGCCGGGGCCTAGGAACATTGTCAGGTACAGACTAGCTAAAGCATAGTTCGAGAGCGGGTCTTTTTTCTGGCCGTGGTAAATCATCATATAGGACAAAGCAACAATAAATATAAGTGTTAATATTGCAATGAATAGTTTCTGTATTGAGCTGAACTTTATGTCGGATATTGGTTGATATTCCCGGTCATGATCTACATAGGTGGCAAGGGTAGTAAGTAACTGCTTTTCGTCTATATCCTGAGTGAGATGGTATTTGCGGGTAAAACTCTTAATGCCAAGTTCAAGGGCTCTGGAGCCGGGGAACTCATCTGTATCGATTATTTTGAAATATGATATATCAGACCATTTATATAATTTAGCACCATTTAGCAGCTGAACAATAATACCATTTTCTTTGATACAAATTTTTCTGTTAGAATGACCAGAAAGAAAAGGGAAAATAATAAAAGCTAAAAGTGGATATCCAACAGCAAAAAGTGAACCATAATAAAACTTATCTATATAGTATTCAGGTTCAACCTGTAAACGACGCAGTAGATAATATACAACAGCCAGCAGGAAAAGTACAAGTACTTCCATTTTAAATAATTTTTGCCAGCAGCCTTTTTTCAGTTCTTCTGAAGCGGCCTTGGCGACAAAATCCGGCTCTGTCCATTTGAATAATTCTTTATTACTTTGTGCCATAAAACAATCCTGCCATTAACATACCGTTCAGCGTGTTTACGTCGACAATAAAGTGAACTACTAAATTAGATTGTTAAGTAAGAAGTAACAAGAAATAAGAAATAAGCTCAGGTGTCCACCAGAGGCGGACGCTATTTTTAAGCAAGGCGAATAGGACAATTATTTCTATAAATCCAGACCATAGGGTAAATCTAACTTTTTACTTTATACAATACAACTTAACGCAACCTCTAAAAAATCGTTCCGGGGTATGAACGGCTACCCAAACAATTAAAATTCATTATGACTGAAATGCGTGGAAAGGTAAAGAAAAAAGCAGAGATGCGGTATGTTGCACCTCTGCTGAGTTGTGGGCATTATTGAGACGCAAGGTATTGCGTCTCTACTTTGTTACTGTCCGTGCTTCGAAGAGGCCGCCGGCTTTGTTGTCGGGGTGGGCCTGTAGTTTTACTCTTACTTTTTGTTTACCGGCTGAGAGATTAGCGGGGATATCGTAGGCGACATCGAAGAAGTGGTCCGGTTTATTATTATTGAGCGACTGGGTGGCGATCTTTTGGCCGTTGATGAGAATATCAAAGGTACGCTTACCAGTATCCGAGCCCCAGTAGGTGCAGATAAGCTGCATGGGCTTGGTTGGATCGACTTTCATATCGAACTCGAAGGAGCCGCCGGTAGTGTCTCGCCAGTTCTTGCCGTTGAAGCCGCCTACGCCGCCAGCGCCTTCGGAGGTGAGCTCATGGTCGCGTTCGGGCTGCATCTGACCGAGCGTGAAGAAGTCGGCGGTGCGTGCCTCGAGCTCTGCCCGGAGACGGAGCTGCTCGGCGAACTCGGCCTTGCGGGTGTCCCACTGATCAACATCGACGACATCCATATATACCGAATAGAGTTCATCGGCCACCGCGTAAAGCGGGATAAGGCGTATGACGATCGGCGTGAACCCGGCGGCATTCGCCGAATAGCAGCGGCTGTCGAGTGTGAATTCCAGCGGCTTTTCCTGTACGAAATATGACAGGATATCTTCCGGGGTATCGCTGACGATGGTCGGAACCTGATTGGTATCTTTGAGAACCGCGGCCATGAGCGTTGGTCCGTACATGATCGCACAGCGGCCGGGCATATCCGGCAGCGGAGCGATGTGCAGGGCCATACCAAACTCGACGGCGATAGTATCATCTTTGGCAAACTTAGCAGTAATGGCGATATAACCATCGGAGCCTGGGGAAGTCTGAACCGGCTGGCCGTTGAGGGTAATAGCAGAGCTCTGGGCCCAGTAAGGCTTGCGGATCTTGAGAGTGGTCTTTACCGGCTTTTCATTATTAAAGGAAAGCGTGGTTTTACCTAGCTGCGGCATAAGACTATTCTGGGTGAGAGAGATGCCCCTGGCCTGCCAGTTGAGCTGCGAGGAGATGAACAGGTTGACATAGAGGCTCTCGCCGCTGTCGCTATAGGAGTAGATAGTGTCGGCATACTTGGTATGGTTTTCCATGCCGGTTCCCACGCAGCACCAGAAGGAGTCGGTCGGATGACTGTAGTTTTTGCGGGCTGGCATATCGAGAAAACCCTTGTAGACCAGGGCACCGCCGCGGTCGGGGTGCTGATGGGCGAGGATATGATTTAGCAGAGCCCGCTCGTAGTAGTCCATATAGCTCGCCTGCGGGTTCCAGGCGAAGAGATGGCGGGTGAGCTTGAGCATATTATAGGTATTACAGGTCTCGGTGGTATCGTGCATGATATCGCCGAGTACATCCGGCTTGCCGAAGCGTTCATTGGCACTGTTGCCGCCGTTGGCATAAGAATAATGGCCGGTTACCAGATGCCAGAAATAGTCGGCAATGGTTTCGAATTTCTTATCGCCGGTAAGCTCAAAGATACGGGCAGAACCGATGATCTTGGGCACCTGGGTATTGGCATGAACGCCGGTGATGGAGTCCTGACGCTTACTGAGCGGCTCGAGGATGGTACGATGGAAGAATTTGCGGGCGGAGTCGAGATAACGCTCTTCGCCGGTGATGGCATAGAGCTCAGCGAACGATTCGTTCATGCCGCCATGTTCACAGTTTAGCATCAGCTGCCATTTGGCATCATCAAGTTTGGAAGTCACGGCTATGATCCAGTCGGCATGCTTTTTACAGACTTCGAGAGCAGCCTCATCGCCGGAGCATTCGTAGATATCGATCAGACCGGCGAGGAGCTTATGATGAGTGTACCACGGCACCCAGAGCCCGTTCAGGTCAAATCCGGCAGAATAAACCACGCCGCGGGAGAGTTCATCAAAGCAGCGCAGGCCCTCGGGAATAGCGGTAAAGCAGCCGCTGCCGAAAGCCTTCTGACATTCGGCGAGCTCAGAGACAATATAGTCACAGCGTTTTTTGTATTCTTTATTGCCCGTCTCGGCATACATCATCGCCAGAGCAGACATATAATGGCCCAGACAATGGCCGGCAACTCCCCTGCTCTCCCAGCCGCCGTAAACCTCGCCTCTGGGCGTTAGACCGGCCTCTTTGCGGAACCAGCTAAGGAGCCTATTGGGCTCGAGTTCGAGCAGCCAGTTGGCATTATGATCCATCGCCTCGTGGAATGTGGAGTCAAGGAGCTTAACCTCATCCAACCCAAACATGTGGATCTTCATATCAACTTTATCACTGACCTTATGGGCAAAATTCCCGGCCAGAGAATCAGCAGAAACAGGTAGCGAACTTACCGAGAGGGCCAGCAGCCCAAGATAGAAATACTTTTTCAACTTTCTCATAACAATACCTTTCAATGAAACACAATTCGCAGAAGCAGTATTTTAGATGGCAAAAATATACGGTTACCTGCTCCACATATGAAATCAATTAGTATTATTCTAATAAAAATAATAGCGGTTGCAATGCTAATAACAGGATAAAACATGATGTTGATCAGAGTGAAAAGTGAGCGGGCTAAACCATTGATATATAGTGCAAGTTTTAGTTAGAATAAGCCAACATAACCGGATTATCATCCATTGTTTGTAGACAAAAGTGCACAGTTACGCCAGGTAACAAACTTACAAAAGGTAAAAAAAACACTTGTTTTATTAACCAATATTGCTTACCTTTTAACCATACTGCTTTCAATTACTATTATCTTTACTTCCAAAACAAAAAGGTACACTGCGCAATGACAGTATTTATCAGTAAACGAGTGAAAAAGTTGAAGAGTAATCATATCAAATCGTGGATAATTTCCATTTTTTCAATAGTGCTAACTTTAGGTGCAATCGCTAATGCGGCGGTTGAGCCGGAGAAGATGCTCAGGCTGGATATGGTTCATCATAACCCGGGTGAAGCACAGTTTGATTCTCAGTTTAATGACCCGAAGTTAATGAAGGAAATGGGCTATAACGGCAAGGTATTTTTCCTTTTTGACTCTGCTACACTAGCTATTAACTGGCAGAAATACGACAAGGAAATAGCAATATCAGCAGAAGAGCAGAAATGGGTAGACGATAAGCGAGCTGAGATCAATGCCAAGTATAATGAGGCAAAGGCGGCTGGTCTGAAGATTTACTGTATGAGCGACCTTATACTGCTGCCGAAAAGCGTAATTAAGCATTATGGTGTGGACAAGACCTTTGGCGATGTGTCTAATGAAAAAACACAAGAGCTGCTGAGGGCACAGTTACGGCTTATGTTCGGGCAGTTCCCTCAGCTTGATGGGATAGTGGTACGAATCGGCGAGACCTACCTACACAATGCCCCGTTCCATAAAGGTTCGATAAAGGACAAGACCGATGCGGATAAGACTATAATACCGCTTATGCAGATATTGCGTGAGGAGGTTTGCGTAAAGCTTGGCAAGCAGGTGGCATTTAGGACATGGTGGAGCTTTGATGTGGATCTGAACACTTATATGGCTGTTTCTAACGGCGTAGAGCCACATGAGAATCTATATATAAGTGTCAAGCACTGCGAAGGCGATTTCCAACGCGGCAACCGCTTCAGCAAGGTTCTGGGTGCCGGCAGACATAAGCAGATAGTTGAAGTGCAATGTCAGCGTGAATACTCCGGCAAGGGAGCTTACCCGCATTATATCGCCAATGGTGTGATCAACGGCTTTGAAGAATATAAGTATATGATGAGCCCGGACGAGATGCAGAGCGTGGCGGAAGTGGCTAAAACCGAGAATTTTGCCGGGCTATGGACCTGGAGCCGCGGCGGCGGCTGGGGTGGGCCGTATCTGACCAGAGGATACAGCGAGATATGGTGTAAGCTTAATGCGGCGGTTATGGTAGGCTGGGCCCAGGATACCAGTCGCAGCGAGGAAGAAATATTTAACGAATTTGCCAGCAAAGAACTGGGGCTAAAAGGCGATGACCTGAAACGATTCCGCAAACTCGCCCTGCTCTCAGCAGATGCGGTGGTTCGCGGCAAACGTGATATAAGGTCGAAGATGACCTGCTGGTGGACACGTGATCAGACGCTGGGTAAGCCACCAATAGACTATAAGTGGTCAAAGGAAGACAGAGACTTTGTTATAGAGCAGAAACATGAATCAGACCGGATATGGAGTAAGATAGTAGTTCTGGCTGATAAGATCAATTTCCCTGACCCGGGTTATGGCAAGGCGGTAAGATTGTCATGTCGCTATGGTCAGAGATTGTATCATATAAGCCGTCTGGGCTTTGACATTGCTAATCTGGCAGACAATATCGATGGTAATCGCGACCGTATCAAAGGGCTGATAGCAGAGTATGATAAGGCATGGCAGGATTATATACAACTAAAGGCGGATAACCCTGAATGTCCTAGCCTGTACAATACTCCGGATAAGGAAAATGGTAATAATTCTATGGCCGGGTATATCAATTCGATACGGGAAAAGATGTAGCTAAAACAGATTGATGATCTGTTTTAGAGGATTTAGTAATTAGGATTTAGTAATTAGGATTTAGCAATTAGAAGTTAGAAATTAGTATGAAAATACAAAAACCCTTGCACACGGATAGGTATGCAAGGGTTTTATTTTTCTTAATAACTGCCCAATCACTGACAGTATAATCTTTGATTCAAATATATAAAAAACTAAACTATAAAATTACTTTCTGCGTTTCAGGGCAAGAGCGCCAAGAGCAAGCAGAGAAATTGTAGTAGGCTCAGGAACAGCAGAACCAAAGATCTGGCCCATCTGATTGTCATAGCCTTCTACCTGAACCATATTAGTGGCATAGTTAGAAGATAAGATTGGATTTGTGTCAACTTCACACAGACCACCCAAAGAACCACGGCTATCAGGAGTAACAACAAGTTCGCCAAGACCAAGGAAACTGGCAGAATGGTTACCATCAGGATTAACGCCATTTACTGCAGGAACACTTGTAAGAGCGTATGAACTATCAACACCGTTCACACTTGCATAGAGCATACTATTATTGATATCATATGATGCGTAAACAACATTTTCGACACCAGTATTTATAGCTCCCAGAGTAACGGCAATAGCCATATTACCAAGATCAAGGTCATTTAGACTTTCTGGAACAGCACTTGAGTTACCATTTTTGGAAACAAAAATTAGGTTACCATCGGCCATATACAGACCACTACCGAATGTTGTACCGCCATCTTCGATAACGATAACCGGACCACCAGTCATAGAGACGGCATCAGGACAGAACCTAGCTGCGAATGTGATCTCACCACCAGTAATATCAGGCAGTTCACCAACTACGCCAGCGCGGGCTGAAGTATAAGAAGCAACAGCAGTAGCATCATCAAGGCCGGGGACCAGTACACCAGCAGTAGCAAAACCTGTAGACATAGCAATGCCCATAAGAAATAAAGCGATTCTCTTCATCGGATTCTCCTCTAAAAATAAAAAATTGACCCATGCGGATTATACAACTAATCCAGACATTTTCAGATTGATTGAATCAAAGAATAGTCCTATTCTAGCAAGATAGAATTATTGAATCAATAGAAAAACTTTACAGTTTTTTGCTTTCACACAGATTAAACTGCTATACAGCATGAATATAGGTAAGATATTCTAATTATAGCATGACAGAGATGGCAGGCAAAAAAAACAGGCCCGCCTCATTACTGAAGCGGAACCTGTTTAATTATTTATACATCATGATGCACCCTCAGGCACATTCAGATAGTCTTGTCGACTTATTTGCCGGCAAGATTCTTGTATAGCTCGTAACGCTGCTTGTATTCAGTAACAAGTCTTTCGTTGAGCTTGGTAGCTTCTTCAGGGAACTGACGCTGCAGAGTAGTGTAGCGACGTTCGCCGTTGATGAAGTCCATAACATCCATTGTTGGCTCCTTAGAGTCAAGAGTGAATGGATTCTTACCTTCTTCGGCAAGAGCTGGGTTGTAGCGATAGAGCATCCAGTAGCCAGACTCAACAGCCTTCTGTTCAGCTTCCTGAGTCTTGCCCATGTTGATACCATGGTTGATACAAGGAGCATAAGCCAGGATCAGAGAAGGACCATCGTATGCTTCAGCTTCCTGGATAGCCTTGAGGTACTGGTTCTTGTTAGCACCCATAGCAACAGATGCAACATAAACATAACCATAGCTCATAGCCATCATGCCGAGATCTTTCTTCTTGGTCTTCTTACCAGAAGCAGCGAACTTAGCAACAGAACCGGTAGGAGTAGCCTTAGAAGACTGACCACCAGTATTAGAATATACTTCGGTATCCATAACGAGGATGTTTACATCTTCGCCCTGAGCCAGAACGTGGTCCAGACCGCCGTAACCGATATCATAAGCCCAGCCGTCACCACCGAAGCACCATACGCTCTTCTTAGTGAGCATATCAGCACTAGCAGCGATCTCTTCGAGAACAGCATTACCAGCAGCTTCCTTAGCCAGCAAAGCCTTGATCTTCTTAGAGGCAGCCTTTGAGCCTTCGCCGCTATTGAAGTTTTCGATCCATTCGCCGAAAGCAGCCTTCAGGTCAGCAGAGATATCGCCAGCCATAGCAGCTTCAACCTTAGTAGCCAGAGTAGCACGACGTGCACTGAAGGCCAGGTTGTAACCGAAACCGTATTCAGCATTGTCTTCGAATAGTGAGTTAGCCCAGGCAGGACCGTGGCCTTCGTCGTTCTGAGCGTATGGACAGCTAGGAACTGAACCACCGTAGATACTAGAACAACCGGTAGCATTAGCAACAGCCATACGGTCACCGAATAGCTGAGTGATAGCCTTGATATAAGGAGTTTCACCGCAACCGGCACAAGCACCAGAGAACTCGAACAGAGAACGTTCGAACTGTGAACCCTTAACAGTAGCTGGGCCCATAGGATTCTTGAAGCTTACGTTAGCCTGAGCCCAAGCCCAGTTATCAGCCTGAGTCATCTGAGAGTCAAGAGACTTCATTTCGAGTGACTTAGGTTTAGAAGGACAGATATCAGCACAGTTACCGCAACCAGTACAGTCAAGAGCTGCGATCTGGAGACGATACTGAAGGCCATCAAAGCCCTTACCCTTAGCTTCGATAGTTTCAAAGCTTTCAGGAGCCTTGGCAGCTTCTTCTTCGTTGAGTAGAACCGGACGAATACAGCTATGCGGACAAACGAAAGAACACTGGTTACACTGGATACAGTTTTCCTTGATCCAGGTAGGAACGTGAACAGCGATACCGCGTTTTTCAAACTGTGAAGTAGCAGTTGGGTATGTACCATCAACAGATACGTTTTCGTAGCTGCCGTCCATAGTACCAACAAAAGCACTTACAGGAAGCTTATCGCCCTGCTGACCCAGGATTGGGTTCATTACATCGTCAACGAACTTGTTACCAGTTTCAGGTTTGGCGATCTTACCAGTTGCACTTGCCCAATCAGCAGGAACAGCAACTTCATTAAGAAGGTCAAGAGCACCGTCAACAGCGGCATAGTTCATATTAACGATATCGTCACCCTTACGACCGTAAGCTTTCTTGATAGCGCCCTTAAGCAGCTCAATAGCCTGATCGAAAGGAATAACGTCAGCCAGCTTGAAGAAAGCAGTCTGCATGATCATATTGATACGACCACCAAGACCAACCTTTTCAGCCAGTGCGATAGCGTCAATAGTGTAGAATTTGAGTTTCTTGTCAGCAATAGTCTTCTTCATTGCACCTGGAAGTTCTTTTTCAAGATCTTCAACAGACCAAGGGCAGTTAAGAACAAAAGTTCCACCTTCCTTGATGCCTTCGAGAACATCATACTGATGAACGTAAGCAGGGTTGTGACAAGCGATATAATCAGCGATATTGATCAGGTAGCTAGACTGGATCTTTTCTTTACCAAAACGCAGGTGAGAAGCAGTGAAACCACCAGACTTCTTACTGTCGTAAGCAAAGTAACCCTGAGCGTAGAGATCTGTGTTATCACCAATGATCTTAATAGCTTCTTTATTAGCACCAACAGTACCGTCAGCACCAAGCCCCCAGAACTTGCAACGAACAGTGCCAGCTGGAGTAGCGTCGATCTCTTCGTTGATCGGCAGAGAAGTGAAGTTTACATCATCTGTGATACCAACAGTGAAGTGATTCTTTGGTTCAGCCAGGTCGAGGTTGTCATAAACAGCCTTAACCATAGAAGGAGTGAACTCAGCTGAAGATAGGCCGTAACGACCACCAACGATGGTCCAGTCCTTACCAGCTTCGCGAGCAACAACCTGAACGTCCTGATATAGAGGTTCGCCAGTTGAGCCAGCTTCCTTGGTACGGTCGAGAACCGCGATCTTCTTAACACTGGCAGGAATAGCAGCCAGGAAGTGCTTGGCACTGAAAGGACGATATAGACGAACCTTCAGGATACCGACCTTTTCGCCGCGAGCCTGCAGGAAGTTGATAGTTTCTTCAGCTACTTCAGCACCAGAACCCATGAGGATGATACACTTATCAGCATCAGGAGCACCAACATAGTCGAACAGGTTATACTGACGACCAACCTTGGCACCGAGTTCCTTCATAACATCTTCAACGATAGCTGGAACAGCGTCGTAAGCAGCGTTACACGCTTCACGATGCTGGAAGAATGTGTCAGGGTTCTGAGCAGTACCACGGAGCTGTGGGTTTTCTGGGTTCAGGGCACGCTTACGGAAGTTAGCGATAGCGTCCTGATCAACCAGATCAGCAAAGATACTGTAGTCAGTCAGTTCAACCTTAGAGATCTCATGACTGGTACGGAAACCGTCAAAGAATGACAGGAATGGGATCTTAGTCTTTAATGTTGCCAGATGAGCAACAGCGGCGATATCCATTTCTTCCTGAACAGAACCAGCAGCGATCATAGCGAAACCAGTCTGACGGGCAGCCATAACGTCTGAATGATCACCGAAGATACTCAGAGAGTGAGAAGCAACGGTACGAGCAGAGACATGGAAAACTGTCGGGATCATCTCACCGGCAATCTTGTACATGTTCGGGATCATCAAAAGCAGACCCTGGCTGGCGGTAAATGTTGTAGTAAGAGCACCCGCAGACAGCGAACCGTGAACTGCACCAGCAGCACCAGCTTCACTCTGCATTTCGCTTACTTTGAGAACCTGGCCGAAGATATTCTTCTTGCCATAGGCTGCCCAGTCGTCAGCGATCTCACCCATGTTACTGGATGGGGTAATTGGGTAAATCGCAGCCACTTCGCTAAAAGCGTACGCAACATGTGCGGCGGCGGTATTACCATCGATAGTCTTCATCACTTTCTGTGCCATTTTTCTTTAAGCCTCCGAAAAATTGGTGGGTTAAAAATACTGTAGTTACATATTGGAATAACAGTTAGTTACGGTAAACAATAACTGTACTTCCGGGGTCTGAAATTATATTAAATGGCTCGGTATTTGCCAGTGTTTTCTGTAATTAATAGTAATAGATTAGCTATATTAACCGTGGCATTTAATATAAACCTTTAATATCAATTAAATTACAAACCTGCAAAAATGTCATAAAAATATTTTAAAATTTTTTTTATCTCGATTATTGGACAGAACTTAAATTAGATTTCAGCTTATAATTTTGTTGATTTCTCAGAGTCAATGCGGATAATTTAGGATGTCAGAATAGATGCTTCTGACAGAAGAAATAAGCGGATCATATCTATTTTGGTCTGCAATAAAGCATGGATGCAATACAGACAGGAATTTCCAGGAAAAATGTCGATCTACGGATTAAAACAGAGTAAGCTAGGCAAGAAGGTCAAAGAGCTAAATACTAATCTGACAGAGGTTTATGAAACCACAAAGTTATTAAACAGCCCAATGGACCTAAACCAGGTACTCGAAATTGTAGTAAGAACTATCACTAATTCTCTAGGCCTTGACGCAGCGGGGCTTCGTCTGCTTGACGAAGAAACTGGTATGCTGGAACTAAAGGCTACCTATCAGCTTAGCGATAAGTATATTAATAAAGGTCCGGTAACGGCAACTGAAAGCGAACTCAACGTGAGAGCTCTCAACGGCGAGCCGATCATAGTCCGGAATATGCAGACCGACCCAAATTTCAAAAGATACCGCGATAAAGTTATCAAAGAAGGTATCGTCAGCAGTTTGAGTCTGGGATTGATCTATCACGGCAAGGGAATTGGCATATTAAGGCTCTATAGTAAAAAAGAGCGTAATTTCCCAGAAGCGATGATCCGGCTGGCACATACAATTGCGTCACAGTCGGCAGCAGCGATCGTAAATGCCCGGCTATATCGTGACGCACTCGAAGGGGAGCGTATTAGCCGGCAGATGAAGCTAGCAGGTACAGTCCAGCGTCAGCTTTTGCCTGATAACCCGCCACAGTTTGCTAATCTTAGTACAGGCGGTGCGTATGCCCCCTGCTACGATGTTGGCGGCGACTTTTATGATTTCATGAGCTCTAAAGGTGAGGATAAAGTTTTATTCTTTTTGGGTGATATTATGGGCAAAGGCATCCCAGCATCACTGGCAATGGCCTCAATACGAGCTTATATAAGAGCATATGCTGAGATGGAGCTGCCACTGCAGCAGCTGGTAGAAAAGGTCAATAGCAGTCTGAACCATGATGCTAAGCCGGGAGAGTTTGCAACGGCGATCTTCGGCTTATATGACATTAACAAAAATGAGCTGGAATATTGCAACTGCGGTCACGAACCCGCCCTGCTATATCAGGATGGTGAGCTCAAGCGACTGGAATCCGGCGGCATGGTACTTGGCATTTCAAAGGACTATAGCTGCGAGACTGGAACAGTGGAATTTAAGCCAGGTGATATGCTTACCGCCTTTACAGACGGTCTCAGCGATGCCAGGAACTTTGAAGGAGTTACCTTTGGCAATGAGCGAATCCAAGATGCGATACTTGACTCCGTAGACATGACTGCGTCACAGGCGGCCAATAACATACTCTGGATAATGAGGAAGTTTACAGGCCTGACACGCAGATTTGACGATACGGCAATAGTTACGCTAAAGCGAATGATATAACAATATGACTGCCCCCTGCTGTTATGTTTGCTGATAATTCACTGCGGTGATATTGCATTTAGTGCAGATGAATCCATAATAAAAGCCTTCCTTATTATCAAGCTCAGCATTTGATATCTGGGCTATAAAGGGCATGGTTTCTCCACATTCCGGACATATTGGATACTCAGGGGACTGCTCCCAGGTTGGCATACCACCAATCTGTGAATATGTAATATTCCACATCAGAAGCGAAGTTTGGATCGGAGCTCTCTTAGTTTGCGATACTAATAATTTACTAGCTCCGATTTTATCTGAAATATCAAATTCTTTCATGGTACCGGAAGCCTTATTGTATTGCTCAGAAAACTCAGAGGTACCATTTTCATCTAACGTCATATAGTAGTTGGTATAACAAGAACAGAACTCACAGCCGGAGAGTTCTAACTTATTTAGATCTGACCGAATAAAACCAAGCGAGATGTCATATGCTGTAAGATCAAGAAATGTGACTTGCTTATGGCCACAATACGGGCAAATAGAATCTTTATCTACCATAGATTCGACCAGAGAACCAGTAGAGGCTTTATCACTTACAACCAGAGGATAACTATCTTTAGAAAACAGATCACGCCGGACTCCATCAACCAGCTCCCATCCGGCGTAATGAGTGTAATAATCTGGTGTTTCAGGCAAACCGGTATGTTGATCTATCTTTCCTTCCAACCAACGGTCGAAGTTGCTTATAACATAACTATCGCCAATCCAGGCAAGAGCAATTAAGATCAATCTCCAGCTCTCGGAACCAGCTTCAAGATTTTTAACCAATAGATCTCTTATCTTAGGCGATGCATTTCTAAATATTTCGCCCGGATACTCATCGATAGAAATATATGCCTTCTGTATAGCTGAAATATTTGCATCAGAAAAAACAGCTATAGCAAATGCTAATGTTTCAATGTCATAATCACTGTCAGTTTTCTTTACTTGTCTGGCAACAAACTGAACCAATCTCTTTATCTGATCGTCAGATAGAATAGGGATAATATTTTCGACCTTTTCAGGATATGGTAATAGATTCACCATCGGGTTAGGCGGGACGAACTTGAACATTATTTTCAAGACATCTACCAGATCATCTACGCCGGCATATGGATTTACATCTTTACGATGTTGCCGATAATACTCTTCTTGTTCAGCCTTTTTTATAGCAGCAAAACATGGGCCACACAAGCCATTATTTCGCTTAGCGGTTGGCGGCTGAATAACACGATCGCAACCAGGAGTTTTACAAATAATTGGTTCCATTATACCCTCATATATTAATAAAGCAGCCAATCTTCGGCAAGGATTGCGAAGTCTTGCATGTTCACTGTTCCATCGCCGTCGGCTGGGTAGATATCGGCCTGTAAATCTGAACCTGTCATAAGCCACTGATCGGCCATAGCCTGTAAGTCAAGGATATCTACACTACCATCGTAATTTACATCAGAGCGACCGTAGACAGTGAAATTTGCAGGATTTTCTACATATGACTCAAATGGCACGGCCCGGAGAACTGGGGTGTCATTTATGTCGACCGTGTCATAGAGCTTATTGGCTGAAGTTATAGCAATAGAAAGAACGTGTGCATCCAGAGCTGTAACTACATAACTACCCTTTGCAAGTAAATGTGAGGCCCCATCATTAGCGATATCCGGTTGATAGCCGGTTGGCATCTGCATAACGTATAGCGAGTCTATAGCAGAAGCACCGTTTTTAGCACCTGGATAATACATAGTAAAGCCTTCATCGATACCGAATTCGGTATCAAGCAGCTCGCCAACGCCCTGCAATGGCAGGTTAATAGTTTCGCCAGCAGATTCAGAGAGGTTAACCGAGAGCATGGTAATACCACGATTATCACCAGTACTGGCACCAGCTGTAACAGACCATTCTACAGTCTGGCCGACTCTATACTGAGCTTTAGCGGTTTGTACCTCTACCGATACTGTTGCTGCTTGCAGCGAAAAAGCTGAAGTCAGTAGTATAAAAGCAAATCTCTTTATCATTTTTATTATTCTCCTGGTCAGGCCTGTCACGCAGGCTAATTATTATCTACAAGGAAAGTATTATCAATAACTGGCAAAACTTTGCCGATGATACTACTTCACCATCATATTTCAGTTATTATTCATTTTTAACATTTCATCAATACTGTCAGAAAGAACATGGGCTGCGATATTCCAACGGTTATGATCAAACTTCATTTGGCTGAAGTTAGTTCTGATTGTCCTATTGGTGTTAAATACCTCAAAAATACCAGCATTCATATCAACGATATCATTAGCACGGCTAAGAGAACGAGTATGTTCTATAACAGGAACAACGACATTATCAACCTCAGTTAATACCACAGCAGAGTCAACTGGCTTTGGTTCGACAGTAGCTTCACCAGTGTATACCATATCAGCAACAGGTTTACTATCGCCAATAGTCCTGCGGACGTAACTGGCGGCTGGAATCAAAACGGAATCCGGATCAACTTCAGACTGAAGCTCAACGAGAAGATCAGTATTATCATTATCAAGCAAGCTGTAAGCAGGCTCGTTTTCTGAAATGGCTACTTCTAGTGAATCAGCAACAAGTTCCGGTAATGGTTCATTGTCATAAGAATCATCTGACGGCAATGAAGTATTTTCTGGTTCTGCTTTTTCTACAGTAGAATTATCATTTTCAACAATTGTATTGCTGTCAACAGGTTCGGTATACGCGGTATTACCGCCGGTTATGACTTCATCACTGTCGATGGTATCGACAGGCTCAACGGCTACAGCAGCCTGAACTAATGGAGCCGGCAGCCCGAGAGCATCATAATCCTGCTGCCAGAGAGCGAGGTCGAGAACATCTACCATGCCGTCGAGGTTTATATCGCCGTCGGTTATGTCCATACCGGTAACCATAGGCATAAAGTTAGCCATTAATACTGCCATATCAGTTTCAGTTACAGAAGCATTGCCGTCAAGGTCAGAACGCAAACGGAACAAGTCCTGTTCAGTTGAAGAACTGCTTCTGTCGATGACTCTGGATGCCTGGTCAATTGAATTTCCAGCCTTATCGGTAACAGTATCGTCAAGAACAATGTTATATCTGCCATTTTCCAGGCCAGTGAGTTCAGAACCACCTTTACCATCTACAGTCAGATCAACAGTAAGGGTAAGACTGGCAGTGTCCCAGCTGAAATTGCTACTGTCCAGCCAGTTGAGAATAGTTGGAGTTCCCAGCAGCGAGTGTACCTTAATATGGTCAGCGACGGTATCAGTGGCGATAAGCTCAGCAATATTCATATCCTCACTGAAGGTTATATCAACACTAGCGATATTTGACCTTTGTACCTGGCCATCATTTATAACTACTTGAGTGACCTCAGGGGCAGTTATGTCAGTTTCAAATGTATATTTCTGCTGCCAAAGAGCCAGGTCGAGAACATCTACCCTGTGGTCGACATTCCAGTCGCCCTGATGGACATAACGGTAATAATAGCTATGAGGATCGAAGTAGTTCTGCCAGATCGCCAGATCGTCTTCATCCACCTTGCCATCACCGGTCGAATCGCATTGCAGAGCAAAGAGGTCGTCACTAACAGCAGTCGCAGTACGACTAATATTCAGGTAGCCGTCGGCGATACCATCGGTATCAGCCATAATATTGCCAGCAATATCTTCAAAGGCAGTTGTATCAATCCGCAGCTGATAATTACCATCTTCGAGCCTGCTTGCTATACTGCCGCCACTACCATCAATTGAGACATCAATAGTCAGGCGATCACTATAGCTATACCAGCTGAAATGAGACTGATCAAGCCATTCTACTGCTTCGCCGGTATCGGTATTGTATAGTTTGATATAGTCATCAATAAGACCAGAGCTGATCATAGTGGCAATATCAGTTATTGTTTCAGTGAAGTAAACATACATAAATTGGATATTTGAACGCTGTACATTACCATCATTTATCTGCAATCTGTCAACTGTTGGCGCCAGACTATCATAAACGAAACTGGTCTGATAGTCAGTGCCGTTTGCCAGATATTTGCCAACCTGATCAGTAATCTCAGTAGATACCAATCTAACCTGATAGGTTCCATTAGTTGGCAGTGGGCTGTCGACACCAACAGTAAGAGTATTGCCAGACCATTGTATTCTGTCAGGAACGATAATAACAGAACCTGGCCCTGTGATGACAACTGCATCTGTGGTACCGCTAACAACTTCAGAGAAGGTGAATACCAGCTCAGGAGTACTATCAGAGGTATTACGATCGGTAGAACTTGTACCAGTATCGGTATCAATGTTAACCGAGCTAACAACAGGGACATCACCATCGAGATAGAATGTTCTGACATAATCACCGCCAGCGATACCATCATTATCACCATCGAGGCTTAGTCCTGCCAGATCACGCATAGCAGGAGCTTCAACAGTCAGACGATACTCGCCGGAAGGCAGATCGCCAGATAGTATATCAAGTATAATACTGGTATCACCAGCTGCATAATGCGGTTTCAGAGCATAGGTCAAGTCATCGGCATCACCGAATGTGCCGTTAGCCCCAGCATTTACGAGTGAATAATTAGCGGTAGAACGGGCATCGCTACCTATTAGCGGTTCAGAAGTGAATATAATAATAGTATTAGTTGAAACCAGACTTACCGACTCACTATGAACGAAGGCTGGATTGGTACCGATAATAGTCGGAGCAGTAACATCGCCACCACCCAGATATTCATAAGCACCAATATCCTTCACGCCTGAAGTGAGGTTAAAGGTAATACTATCAGCATTAGCCAAATCGCCCTGAGCATTATAGCCGGCAAGGGTATAAACTTCGCCATTGCCGTTTGATAGACCAATGGTCGGGGTTAGACCCTGGTTACCATCGCCATAATGGAAATCGATAGAACCATCAGTGTGAAGAGTTACCGAGAAGTTAACATCGCCACCAGTTTCCGAAAGGAGAGCAGCCCAGCGAATAGTAACCTGATCAGCGACAGATGAATCCGTAAATATATCATAGCCGCTACCTGAGGTTGACAAATTGTCCCAAAGAGGAGCTATTCTGACATGACTGGCTAATGACTCAACAGAGTTGTCAGGAGTATACATATCAGATGTACTACCAAACTGGATAAAGCCTTCTACGGAGACACTAGCGGTGGTATATACATTGCCATAGAATGGGAATGATATTGGTAATGTCATATTTCTAAATGAAGTGGTGGTATTAAGACCTATAGAGTCACCAGTAAGAGCAAAGCCGCTACCGCCCCACTGAGATGCGAGATAATCCAGTGAACCGAGATTAGGAGCGTCGGGGTCGTCAACCTTTGGTGATCCGGCATAATCTATATGAGTGGCAGCCCAACTGTTAGCATGGTCGATAGCAGGCGAATCGCTCATGAGGTAGAAGTTGTCATCAACACCACCATCATAACCAATACCGGAGAGATCGTAGCCCAGTACATTATCTGCACCATCGATATCAACGAACATTGGCTCGCCGGCAATACTATTAAGGTCGTAGCCTGTAGCAGTCTGCCAGTTGGCAAGGTCAGAATAAATACTGACATCGATAACACCAAGGTCGGCATTAGCTGTACCACGGTAGAACAGGTTATAATCACTGGCAAAACCAGTAAAGCTGTCAGATGTTATATTGAGAGCATTACCAGAATCTACCCAGAGGATATTATTACTAAGTACAATATCAGTAGAGCCATCATAGATCTTGATAGCATCACCAATAGACTGATATACAGTATTATTCCAGATAAGAGGAGCGTTGTCACCGATAATACCAGCCCGCTTAATAAGGATACCGGTATCAGAATTGTCGTAGATCACATTGTTCATGATCCGGCCGCTATAATCAGTTGAATAATTATAAGCGTATATACCAGTGGTATTTGAATATATCTTATTAGCAACTATACTGCTATAGTTATTGATAGCCCTGACACCGGTAACATTGTTAAATATTCGATTTTCACTTACAAGAGCATCATTATAGATATATACACCAGTATCATTACTATAAACAATATTTGAACTTACCTGGCTGTTACCTCTAACATATATACCAACATCAGATGTATCATCCTGGCCATAAACAGTATTTTCAGTAACATATACATAACTGCTAGAGGCATAAATACCGTATGAACCATTGTCATATACAAGGTTATCAGTCACATAGGATGTGGCAGAGACGCTAACTCTAAGGCCTGTATGAGAGTTACTGGAGACGGTATTATTGTTAACGGTTACACGCCCACCGCCATAAACGTCAATACCATATTTAGCACTATGCACAACGTTATCTTCGATAATCTCATCATAGCCAGTTGTGCGAAGAGCTACCTCATCAATATTGAATATCAGGTTATCACTTATATCGAAACCAGAAGCTTCGATATAGATACCATATTTGGCATCATAAACTGTATTACCATAAATTACTGAGTTATCATTATGACTACCGATAAAGAGAGCATCTTCATCAGCACCACGAATAATATTATTGGTTATAGTTATGTTTTCACTATAGTAGTCGTCGGCGATATGTATACCATAGTCACCACCAACTATACTCAGATTAGAAATAGTAACATCATCAGCACCTGTAATATCAAAAACTCTGGTGCCATCAATAGTGTTTTCACGGTCAAGAACAGCCGGATAATCAGGGTTAGTCGGGCCTTGAATAGTGACACCAGAATCATCAGATTCGATATTGATATTGATCGGCACAGAATATGTACCGGCATCAACATAAACAATATCGCCGGGATCAAGATCATAGGTTCTAAGCAGAGTTTCCAGCGAGGCCATAGGTGAATCAGGGGTCGTACCACTATTGGCATTATCACCGGCAGCAGTTGTATATTCATTGTCGGAGAAATCGATATCGTCTGGGATGTTAACATAGTATTCATTTGTAGTGTTAACAAACATAAACGGCTCTAGAGACTCACCAGACGGGTTAGTACCTTGATTTGAGGTTACCCGTATATAATACTGTTCGCCCAAAGCCAGGGTGTCAGGGACTGTCCAGACATAACTACCAGCAGATACCAGAGAAGAAGCGATAGTGTCAACTACGGTATCATCAGAAGCACGCAGAAGCTCAATATCGACAATATCGGTATGGGCCAGATACTGATTCATAATCTCGTATTCTGAGAGAGCAGAACCGTAAACAGCAACTTCATCGACGGTAACTCCGCTATAGGAATAACCACCTTCAGGACGTCTATTTATAAACAGAGGATTATTAAAGGCAACCATATCGGTACGTCTGACAGAACCGGAAGCCTCTAATTCACCATTTATATAGATAGAGGCAATACCGGCATTGCGGTCAATAACGCCAACAGCATTGTACCATTGATCTGGCGTAATGGTACCGGCATTGGTTCTGACTGTTTCATTGCCGCCGTCGGAGGTGGTCATTTCCAACCTGCCATCAGAAGTTGTCTGTAATACATAAGAACGTTCATCTCTACTATCATCGCCCTTATAAACCAGAGGGATAGTATTTAGAGAGTCCACTTTGAACCAGAGGGCAAACGATACTTCACGCTCGAAGTTCAATTCGCCAGCGGAGTCGTCAACGGCAACATAACTGCTATTAGTATCAAAGGTAAGAGCAGTATTTCGAGCCGGTCCGTAAGCCCCTTCTACCTGACTGGTAACACTACCGTATACAGTACCATCATGGCCGTTACCGCTAAGATCAGAGACAACCGCACCATTTTCATCAAAACGGTAGTATGCAGCAGGCTGGCTTTCAAGTATAGCCTGCTGATAAGCATTATCAGGAGAATATACAGGCGGCAGGCCATTACTATTCCATGAGATAACAACTTCATCACCAGTCTGGTATCTGCCCCTGCCGGCAGGAGTAAGAACCTGTACGGTCTGGTCAGGACTGATTGCGGCCTCAATGGTATTACCATAAGCACCAATATTTACACGGCCGCCGTTCGGGGACGGTTCGTTATCATAGCCGGAGAGCGGATTACCAGCATCGATCGCCCTTGACGATGAGGTCAGGTGCATATTGTCATCAAATGCACTATTACCAGCTATCTGCTGCAATCTTACGGCATCGGCACTGAGATTGCCACTGGTAGTATTAGCAAGTCTGATAGTGGCAGAATCATTTTGGGCAGTAAACACGAATAAGTACTGCCAGCCATCATCGCCAGTTGGAGCATAATACTGGTCAGCTAATCTGGCATCACTGGCATAATCACCATCAACTATGGTATACTTACCATTTCTGGTATTGCCATAGACATTATCCCAGGTAGCAGAAACTGTGTAGTTACTACCAATAGTCAGTCCAGTAAAGTTCCACTCGGCATAGCTATCATCAGAAGTACTTCTAAGTGAATCTGCCTGATAGCCACTAGAGATCGACTGCCAGCTGCCATAAGTAGTGAAGCCAGAATCGCTATTATCAATAATATACTCTGAAAGCGGGGTATCCTGATAGCCGCGGATATTATCTGTGCCGTCGAGGTCAAGGAACTGCGGATCAGCGTAGATACTGTTAGCATCAATATTCAGGCTATAATACAGATCGTCCAGACTGTCATAACTTACACCAGCCCATTGAGCCAGAGAAGCGTCGCCTGAGGTATATAGGATATTATAATCACTAGCTATTCTATTCTGAGAGCTATTGGCAACATTATAAACCGTATTGCCACCAGCCCAGAGAATATTGTTTTCTATATTGATCACACTATTATTAGCAAGCCTGATAACATCGCCTGTCGGCTGATATATAGTATTGTTAGCGATATAGGCACTGTCATTTATAACAACTGAATATTCAGCAAAGATACCGGCTGAGATATTATCATAAATAAGATTATTTTCAACGTGTGTATAGTTCTGGGTACTGTATCTGCCGGTATAAATACCAATATTATTGGAATAGACAGAATTGCCAAGAGCTTCGGCTCTGCCACGCAGATCTATACCACTACCGATATTATTATATACTGCATTATTTTCGATATAGCCAATATCTCTGCCATATATACCTGTAGTGTTATCATATACAACATTATTGGAAACTATCGAGTAGTTAACCATGTAAATACCAATATCACCACTGCCATCATGTCCATGAACTGTGTTGCCGGTGACAATGATCGCATCAGCCATATTATTAGAGCCATCGACATAAATTCCATAATTGGCATTAGCGAAGATATTATTGTCAGAGACAGTTGCACTCTTTGCATAGAGCACATAAAGGCCACTGTGGGTATTGAGCCATACATTGTTACCGGAAATAACAGAATAATCTGCACTGCTAATATATGCACCATAATTATTCTGCCACAGCTGATTATCGGAAATTACAGCATTTACACCATGGCCGTTGATGCCGTAGGAAGAGTTATGGTGAATACTGTTACCAGTAATAACAATACCACTGCCATAGAATTCGATACCAACAACATTATCTACTTCGCTATCAACAATAGTTGCAAGATCAGTTTCAGCTTTGAGATTTATACCGATAGAACTGTTACCGATAACCCTGCTACTGCTGACTGTAAGATAATCTGAGTCGGAGCCATCTGGGGAATAAATACCATATTGCCCGCCGGTAAGGGTAAGATGGTCAATTGTGACATTATCAGCGGAATCCAGCTGTACTACATAGCTGCCAGCGGCGGTGTTTGCCCTGTCAAGGGTAGCCTCGTGGCCATCTTCAACCGGGCCAAGGATAGTAACGCCAGAATCTTCGGCAGCGATAAGTACATTATCCTGAAGCTGATAGTAGCCGGTGTCCACGTAAATAATATCACCATCACCGAGATCGTACTGATTGAGCAATGCTGATAGCGAGGCCATAGGATAATCCGGGCTCTTACCAGAATTATTATTACTACCTGCGGCGGTTGTATATTCATTATCAGAGAAATCTGTATCACCGGCAATATTAACATAATATTCATTGCCGTTATTTGCGATATGGAAGCTACCAAGAGTTGTACCAGATGGATGAGTACCACTCAGTGAGGTTACCATAATCCTGTAATTCTGGTCAGCAGGAACGCCATCTGGTATAGTCCAGGTGTATTTCTGATTAACTGTGACATTGCTGGCAATAGACCATACCGGTGTCATAGTATCAGCATCAACCAGGTCAATATTGACGTGGTCATAGAAAGTACCCACCTGCTCTAATATTTCTTCCTGAGTAAGGATTCTATCGTAGATGGCAACTTCATCAATAACAGTTCCATCATTGCTGGTATAACCCTCTGGAGAACTATTTATATAAAGAGGATTAGCCGAGGTGTCCGGTATATCCACAACAGTAAGGGTTCCGGATTTAACTTCTTCACCATTGATAAATATTTTCATTATACCGGCATTGCGATCGACGGTTGCAGCGACATGATACCAGCTTCCCGGTAGAATACTATCAACAGAAGTATTTATCCTCTGATTTGAGGAGCCGGTCGAAGCAGACAACTGTAAATAACCGCTGTTGTCAAGCCACATAGAATAGGCACGAGTACTACTTGAGCCATTACCTTTATAGAGCAGAGGCTGGAAGGATGAGCTAATATTATCAGCCTTCAGCCAGAACGAGAAGGAAACTTCGCGATCAGGAGAGAGGCTGCCATCATCATCAACGGTCAGATACTTACCATTAACATCAAACTCTACAGCACTGTCAAAACCAGGACCAAAAGCACCTTCAGTATTGTATAGCGGATCATTATAATACTGACCGTCCAAGCCATTACCAGAATAGTCGATCGCAGTGGAATCGGTATCGTTCATTCTCAGATATAGAGCCGGCGACTGGTTGGTAATAGTAAGCTGATACGAATCAGACTCATTAAACAGAGCGTCAATACCATAGGTATTCCAATTTATTTCAATATCCTGACCAATCTCGTATTTTTCAAGACCAGCCGGATCAATAACCTGCAAGAGCTCATCCGGGCTTAACGCCGCTTCTGTGGTATTACCATAAGCCCCCAGGTTAACCCTGCCGCCATTTGGTTCCGGTTCATTATCATAAGCAAATTCAGGATTACCCAGATCAATACCAATAGAGCCAGGAGTTAGATGGAAATCATCATCGGCAGCCATATTACCTTCGACTGGCTGTAAGCTTACCGCATCAGCGTAAATACTGCCGGTCGTATTAGCGTTTTTAACTACAACAGTCAAGGAATCACCAGAGGCGACTATAGTATTGAGATAAACCCAACCAGAGATATATCGCTGGTCTACATACCTTTGGGCGATAATACCAGTTTCATCATAAACTGAATAGGTCACTGCAGATGAGTATGAGTAATTAGTCATATTCGGCCAGAAAACAGTTATATCGTAGCTTTGGCCAGGATTGAGGCTATCGAAAGTCCATTCTGCTGTCGCACCGCTGGCAGATGTTTTAACATAATCTTCGCCATAAGCATTTACTTCAGCTTCAGTAAGAGACCAGATGCCATTATAGGCAAATCCAGCATCACCATTATCAATAATGACAGGATCGCCAGTAGCGTTTCTACTGAAACCTAAGACATCGTCAGGGCCGTCAATATCAACAAATGATGGGGTATCAACAACACTATGAGGATCATAGCCAAGTGCATAGAACCAGCTTTCACGGTCAGAAATAGTGAAACCGCCCCACTGAGCCATATTGGTATCATGAGTGAGATAGAACATGTTATAGTCTGAGCTGAAGCCAACCTGACTATCCGAAGCAATATTATAGACACTACCTGAACCCTGCCAGATAATATTACTTGATATATCTACACTAGAGCTTGAGTTGAGCTTAACTGCGTTGCCCAGCTGTTGATAGATGGTATTATTATAGACTCTTGGTACAGTACTACCAGCGAGGCGTGCATCAGTGATATGGATACCGTTATTGGTACTGTTATAGATAATATTATGTTCGATCAGGCCACTGAAATAATTTGCATAACCGGCAGCATAGATACCTGTTTGATTATTATAAATCTTATTACTGTAAGCCTGAGAGGCGTTTCTGATATCAATACCGGAAACATTTGCATAAACGACATTTTCATATACTTTACTATCGTAAATAGTCTGAATACCAATAGTGTTATTATAAACTTCGTTACCAAAGATGCGGGCATCATCGTAAGCATATATACCAACATCACTGCTACCATCCTGGCAGTATACATAATTATTACTTATGATAACAGGACGGCCGGTATTACCGGAGGCTGATATGCCGTAATGGCTATTACTGAATACGATATTATTATTAACGACAGTGTCAAGTGCCCTGTCAAGTACTATACCGTTAGTATTACTATAAGCCTTATTCGAGTCCACCAGACCATTATCAGCATAAGAAAAGATACCATCACCATTTGCATAGACTTCATTACCAGAGATCAGGTAATTATCGCCAATAACATATATACCATACTTACTATTTGAATATGCTATATTATCAGTAAAGATCGCGTCGTATGATTCTACTCTGGCACCATATTGTGACATAGATAGAACATTATTGTCAATCACCACATTCTCATTTGAGGTAAACAGGTAGATATTATAGTTACTATTAGCAGTTATCACATTATTAGCGATAGTCAGGTTATCAGTATCTGAAATACTGGAGGCATAAATACCAGCCCAACCGCCCTTAATAGTAAGATATTCGATGCTAACATCATCTGCATCAATAAGTTCAAAGGCATAGTTACCAGTTGCGGTATTGCCACGATCGATAACCGCTTCAGAACCGTCAACATCCGGGCCCATAATAGTAATACCGGCTTCAGCGAGGGTAAGGACAATATTTGAAGTAATATCATAATAACCGGCATCAACCAAAATAGTATCACCCGGCTCAAGATCATAGGCTGCGATCAAAGCGGCAATAGAAGCTTTAGGTGAATCAGGAGTAAGACCGCTGTTGGCATTATCACCAACGGCAGTTGTATAATAATCATTATCAGTAGAACCATCATTAACATAATAGAAATTTATCGGTTCACTAATAGTAAAATCATCATTACTATTATCTGCCACTTCCGGCATATCAGCCCTTGAAATAACTATCTGGTAATCATCAGCTGGTTCCAGCGGAGGATTATCATTATCCCATGGCACCTGCCAGAGATAAGAGCCATCATTTATCTCAGCAGCGGCAATGACATAGCTAAAGCCAGGGTCGCTGCTGCGGGTGAGAGTTATATCAACGTAATTGACATCTGCAATACCAGCTATATAGTGATCCTGTATATCGGCAGCGGTCAAAGCATGATCATATATTGCTATATCATCGATCTTACCATGCCAGCTATAGCCATTATTATTGTATCCCTGACCAACCAGCATATTTGCCGAAGAATGAACAATTGCTTCAGAATACGCCAGAGTATCTACCAGCTCGCCATTTACGTAGAGAGCTATCTCAGAGCCATTATAGGTTGCCGCTACGTAGGACCAGGTATCAATTTCAATCGGAGTAGAGACACTTACAGAGGTGTAATCATTTACGTAGAAGTTCAGTTCTGAGCCATCGTAGTACATACCAAAGCCATCGGTCCAGCTGGAACTGCTACTCTTACTGATAACAGAATCCCAGAGTTCAAGTGAGCTATTTGGATTTATCCATGCTTCAACGGTCAGGCTGGCAGCGTTAAAGGCCGCATTATTTGGTACGGAGATATAGTCGCCATAGCCATCGAGTTCAGAGGCAGAACCCGAGCCAAACCAGCCGTCAACAGCCTGACGATGCCCGTAATATGTGCCGTCATAGCCATTACCGGTAAGATCGACAGCTATAGTACCAATATCATCAAGAGCCCAATAGCCAACCGGGCCATCGGCCAGCACAGCACTGGAATAGCTTGCAGAATCGCCTTCGCCATCGATGAAACGGATAATGCTATCAGAACGCCATGTAATATCAAAGGCCTGTTCAGCGGGCAGAACTTCACCGCCATCCGGGCTTATAACCATAATATACTCATACGGGCTCAGAGAAGCCTGA
Organism: Sedimentisphaerales bacterium; assembly: GCA_963667715.1. Lineage (GTDB taxonomy): Bacteria > Planctomycetota > Phycisphaerae > Sedimentisphaerales > SM23-30 > JAFGDI01. Next base: position 3,038,122 of record OY763926.1, read on the forward strand.
GTGGTATTACCATAAGCACCGATATTGAGATAACCGCCATTTGGAATTGGTTCATTTGTATATGGATAATCCAAACTACCACGATCGATAGCCGGCGATTGGACAGCGTCAGCTGTAGTTGCAGCTACTGCAGGCTGATACGGAGCACCAGTAGATGGATCAAGTATTGGTACCAGCAGAGCGTCATGATAACTACCGACAATACTCTGTAGGTGGAAATCATCATCAGCACCAGTGTCTTCGCTACCACCATCATTACCGAGGATATCGTCCGCACCATCAATATCAACGAATATAGGGTCTTTCTGGAGACTATGATCGTCAGCAGAAGCGGCTACCTGCCAAAGTAGTAATGTTTCCTGATCTACATCCTGCCATTTACCAACAAAAGCACCAGCACCAGTATAGAAGATATTATAATCACTGATAAAGTCTTCCTGACTGTCGCTGGCCACGGTTACGCCATAACCGCTTTCAACCCAGATAATGTTATTTTCTAATAAAACATTATGTGAAGAAGCCAGTATATGAATACCATTACCTTCAGGCTGATAGATCGTATTATTAACGATTGCAGGTTTAATATCGCCAACCTGTCTTGCGTAAATCAGCTGAATACCCAGAGCGGAATTATCATAGACTATATTATTAGCTATTTCGCCGTAATAGTAGCTTTGATAATTATACGCTGCAATACCTAATGTATTAGAATATACCACATTCATATTAACATCAGAATGGTCAACGGCATTAATACCAGTGGCAGCATTGGCATAAACACGGTTATTACTGATAGCGGTATTGCGACCGTAAATACCGACATTATTACCATTCACTACGTTATTATCGACAACACCGTATCTGAATGAATATATACCAGTTGACGCTGTGTTATCATAAACATGGTTACCAGCAATCTTGACATTACCTTCACTATAAATACCATAACTATCATTGTCATGCACCAGATTTCCAACAGGCACTGACAGGTCATCGGTAGGATTCATACCAACATATGTATATACATTACTGGTACTGTTATAAACATCAATACCAACTGCATTGTTATAGAATTCTGATGATTGGATCTGGATACCACGGGCATTATAAAGCCTTAGTCCGGCACCATCATTATCATAAGACCATGAGTTGACCATAGCGGCAAACTCACCTGAGATATAGATACCATCCCCCTCATTATTATAAGCTCTTAACCCGCTTAATGTTGAGAGCTGGCCGTCAGATTCGAGTCTGAAACCTTCTTCAAGGTTGCCATATGATACAACATCATTGATCGTGATATTTTCACTGCCACCATAAGCATATACACCACGTTTATCACCGTAAATAGTAAGATGCTCCAGAGTTACCAGGTCAGCATTGTAAAGATCTACAATAGCACCTGTTCTGTCACCAGGTATCGCCGGGTGAAGAGTAACAGCAGAAGCGGAATAATCCGGGCCAGTAACAACAAAGCTTTCGTCGAGTCCATAACCGCGGTCAATACTGCCGGAAACGGTAAGACGATTGATCATTGGATAATCGCCAGTATCAGTGTAAATAATATCGCTACCACTACGCAGGTCGTAATTATAGAGAATATTAGCAATATTTGGTTTCGGAGCGTCAGGTGTCTTACCGGTATTTCTATTTGAGCCTACAGCTGTTGGGGTATACTGATCTCCGAGATCACTATTATCATCAACATAATAATCAGTTCCATCTTCTGGTATGGTAAATGATTCTGCTGCCCTGTCGAATATTTCAGGAGTATCAACCAGCGAGACCTGAATTCTGAGGCCATAGGTTCCATAATCGAGCCTTTCATCGCCAGTAAGCTCTGGAATCCAGTTATAACTGCCGGTATCCGGAGTAGAGTCGATGATAGTCAGTAAATATTCCGGCCCCTGTGGACTGTCAATATACAGATCGATCTTAACATTGGTATCATCGGTATTGCCGTAAGTATCCCAAAGTATCTCATGAGAAACAGCTAATTCCCAATCTGTATAGAGGTCCGGCCAACGCAGATTTATGGTCGGCTGATCCACACTTACATCATATACGGTATTACCGGCGGCACCGATATCAGGGGCATCATTTTCTGACACAACATAAACAAATGCGTGATCCAGATAGCTATCATTTGAAGTTCCGGTATTACGGTCAGCCTGGAAGCGATAATCTACAGAACGAGCACCAATAGGAATATTAACAGAAGTACTTACAAGTTCCCAAAAATCAGAATAATCTTCAGCTTCAAGTAAAACGGTATCAATAACATTATTTGAACCATCCTTAAAGGTCAGTGATATCTTGCCATGATCTTCTGGTAACTCTGCATGGGAACGGATACGACCGCCAAAAATGAGAACAAAGTCATTTGAGTCAAGCTCAGAGGCAGAATAGTAAGATAAAAGATCTATACTCTGCTGTGCGTAACCTTCCTCTACAGTTCCGGCGGAATAATAGCTGGTGCCTTCATGCGCAACTGGTGAAGAAGATTTGACCAGTGAGCCATTACTGGTTGTCCAGCCGGTAAGGCCAGATTCAAAACCAGGATTCGCCAATAAATTATCATATAGATCGCCAAGAATCTGGGTAGAACCGGGATCGCCAGAATTTATCGACGGCGAAGTATATCTGAGCCCACCAACCAGCTCAAGTACCTGATAATTATCGTTAGTAATATCGGCAAAGTGCGGATCAGAAAGATTTGGATTTACAACTGTACTACCGATAGAATGGAGATCGTAACGGGTTATATCCTGCTGCCAGTCCAGAATATCGGTAAAGTCTCTGGTCCAATAGCCTAACTTGCCAGTATCGGTTATATGGAGCAGATTGTAGTCGCTAAAGTAACCACTCTGGCTATCATTAGCTACATAGATATCGTAACCACTTTCAGCCCATAGGATATTATTTCTTATTTCAACTTCACTAGCCCCGGATCTGAGGTGAATATTATCGCCATGAGGAGCATATAAGGTATTATTAACTATCCGAACATCAGTCTCGCCGGAGACAAGGATACCATAGCTGCTATTACGATATATTTCATTATAGAATATTTCCTGATCATCAGAAGCGGAAATACCAGTATCGTTATAAGCGATACGGTTATACTGAATAAGGCCATCGAAAGCGGAAATACCTGCAGAATTATGCTCGATAAGATTAGCGGTTTCAATGGAACTGCCGCCTATTGTACCAGAGCCGGTGATACCGGTAACATTACCATATATATGCTGCATCTGGACAATAGCATTATCCAGCTGGATACCAGTTGAATTTACATAAATATCATTTGCTTCACTGCCAGCAACAAAGCCAAGAGCGTTTGCAGGGTCGCTAACGGTGGTATGGATACCGACAACGTTACCGTGAATATTATTATTGTTAAGCTGAGCTGCGGCATTATAGTCTACACCGATAGCTACTGCGGATATATCATTATCTGAAATAGTACCGCTAAAGACAGCGTCAATATTTATACCAGTATCAGTGGAAACGATAGTATTATTGGTTATAGAGCCATTAGAGGCAGAATCAATAACGATACCACTAATACTGCCAATATAGTTATATTCTAATGTTACGGAATCGACATTATCCAAGACAATGGCATCTGAAGTAAAACCGCCAAGGAAGCTATTATGCATGATCTGAGCATCAACAGCACTGTTAAGCGATAATGTACCGTTTAGAGATGATTCAACAAGGGTAAAACCATTTGCACCGGAAACAGTAATACTTTCAGTAATTGCCAATCTTTGCAGGATAACATCATCAGCACCAGCTGAGATAGTTATAGAGCCATCAACCAGCGAAGAGCCAGCACCCCAGAAGGCAACGCCAGCATCATCAGCAGATACTGTAAAGCCGTTCTGAATGTCTGTAACAACAATAACATCACCAGAGCCAAGATCGTATGTATCAAGGATCGACTGTATAGAAGTTGAGTTATCTGCAACGAATATACCATGACCAACGGCGTCGGCGACTGCGAAATCATTACCACGTACATATATTTCAGATTCGCCCTGAGAGCCATCCTGCCAGGTAACATATGGGCTACCCAGAGGATCAACAGAGAGATCAAGAGCGGTAATATTACCGCCCGTTGTGCTTATTCCAACGCCAGAGGAATCACCAGGCAGCTCTTCGACAAAACTACTGCCGTCCCAGACCTTGACATATATTACAGAGCTGTCAGAACCAGCATTACCTGTTGAATCGGTCCAGGCCAGGTATAGTTTACCGCCACCAACAGCCAGCTCAGGCATAGATGCAAAACCGTCCGAAACGGAAATACCACCAGAGGCAAGACCATTAGCACCAGCCGGGACAAAATCAGCCTCAACGGAATCGTATCTGACGGCATAGATATCAGAGCTCATCTGGCCGTCTATGTTTAATGCACCTTCCCAGGCAACGAACAATTCACCAGCCAGGTAGGCTATAGTCGGTTCAGACCAGCTGTAGCCACTGCCAATACCAGAAGTAGCAGAGCCGGCAAGTTCGTTAAACGAGCCACTATTGTACTCTTTAAGATAAATACGCTTGAAGCCATCTACCTGCTGAGACCAGCTGACGGCTATTTTCGAGCCGCTAACGGCTATTTCGAAGTCTGATATATTGTATGAGGACTGACTAATACCGCCACCTGAGGCACTACCAGAGGCGAGAGCCTGCCATGAACTGCCATTATAGTAGCTGACATATACCTGCTCTGTTCCACTAGAGCTATCGAGCCAGGCGGCAACCAGTCCAAGATCAGTTTGCATTATAACTGCATTGTCAGCCATACCAGAGCTGCTTATATTACCAAGCGAGAGCCACCCGCCACTGCCGCCATTGGCAGAAGAGTCATATCTGGCAGCTATGATATCTGATGTACTGCCATTTGATTCGGTCCAGACTACAACCGGGTCGCCAGCAGTAGTTAAGGTAATAGATGGAGCAGTTGAGCTTGCAGGGCTGGTGCTAATACCACCAAATGAGGCACTACCAGCTAGCTCTGACCATTGGCCAGACTCGTGTAATGAGACATAAATCTCCATATTGCCGTTTCTGCCGTCGGCCCATGCTACGTATTGTTTGCCATTACCAGCTGCAATTGCCGGTTCAACAGATAGAGCGGAGTCACCACTTAAGCCGGAACCAGCAGCAGAGCCTGAGAATTCGGCCCAGCGGCCTATCTGGTCTACACCAGAAGGAAGAGTACCGATAGCATATTCGTAGGTATTATCAACCGGAACCATTGCCGGATCAGCAGTTGGAGCAGGAGCGGCAAAAGCTGAGTCATCACCAATATTGCCATAATCTTCCAGATCGGCACCAGAGCCACCGTCCAGATAATCATCGCCAGCTTCGCCATAGAGCAGATCATTACCATCACCACCAAAGAGCTGGTCCTGACCGCTATCCGCTTCATTTCCACCTGTGCCATAATCGCCAAAGAGGATATCAACCGCACCATCATCGGCAGTTGCCAGATAATAGCTGAAGCTATCGCCGTAGATGGTATCATGGTCACCGTTTCCAGCAATAATATCACTGCCGGAGTTACCTTCGATCTGATCATCGCCGCTGCCGCCTTCGATAATATCGTTACCGGCACCACCAGCAATAATATCATTACCAGCCAAGCCCATAATACGGTCATCGCCAGAGTCGCCAAGGATATAATCAGTTCCATCATCGGAACCATACAGCGTATCATTACCAGCACCGCCATCGATGGTATTACCATCACCATAACCGGCATTAATCACATCATGGCCAGCCTGACCCATAAGGATATCAGCACCAAAACCACCGTCGATAGAATCATTACCAGCATTTCCATAGATGGTATCATTACCCAGTCCACCATAGATCGTGTCATCACCAATACCAGCATAGATCGTATCGTTTCCATGATCGCCATAGATCACATCGGAAGCGGCATCATCGCCATCAGGTGAAATCTGATAGCCATACACCTGGTCATTACCCCTGCCGGCATGTATCTCATCGGCACCAGAGCCGCCAATGATAATATCATTGCCGTCACCGGCGTAAATAAGGTCTTTACCAGAGCCACCATCTATCGTTTCGCCCTTTGAACTACCGTATACAATATCATTTCCACTGCCAGCCAGAATCGAAATATCAGAAACAAGTTTCCAGACATTTAATAGCTCTATACGGTCATCGCCACCAAAGGTATTGATGGTAAGGTTAACAGCAAGCTCAGAAATCGGATAGTTTACATCTACTAGTACCGTATCATTATCAGCACCGCCACGGACGATAAGTACAGGAGCGACCATAGAGCCGTAAAGTTCAATATTTGAACCAGTATCATCAGCTGAATTAGCATCGCCAAATACGACAATATTAATAGCTGCGTATACAGATGAATATTCATCGATCCGTATATCATCACCCGCCAACAATTCTATTGTACCAGAAGCGGAAGTAATAGAAACTGCCCTATCGAGAATAAGGCTTTCATCGTAATTAAGTGTATCGCGTGCTGAAATAGCTATATCGCTATCAGCGGTAATATCCTCGGCAATAAAGACAGATCCATCATTTATCAGACTTATTTCACCGAAAGCTGACATACCAGAGTTAGAGCTAACAACACCACCAACAGCAACATCCAGCCTATTGTAAATCCAGGTAGAGCCATAAGCAGAATTGCTCTCGATACTGCCAACTGCAGTTGTTATAGCAGAGGAAGCTGAACCTATATTTGAGTAAGCATATAGATAAGCCAGCCCGGAATCAACATTTACCGGCGAGAGACCGCTATTTAACATACTGCCGTTAACTACATACAGATATGCGGTATGGTCATCTGTTACTACAGTATTAAGATTCAGGTCACCAGTAGTTTCGATAATATAGGTATCCAGACTACTTGAAGATGTTAGAGTACCATAGAGATAATGTGATGAGTTGATATCTACAGGATCGTTAAGTACACCGATCGAGCCGTTAACGGCGGTCAGAGATATGTTATTTCCAATTATGTCAACTGCAGGATTACCAATGAAGCCACTAGCAGCATCAAGTATTGAGCCATCAACACTCAGGATAACATTACCATATTCAGAGTCAATGGTAACAATATTCATATTACCCTGAACTTCGGTAAGAACAATATCATTATCAGCGTCAACTTTAATAGTACCAGTATGTTTCAGGTCAAGATCGATTGGATTTTCCAGACTACCGACACTACCGCCAGCGGTAATAATAAGATTACCTGTAAGCGGGTCAGGAGCCTCACCGGTGAAGATATTAACAACCGGCGAAACGGAATCATTAAAGAAATCGATAATATTATTATCAACATCCAAGGTGACAGCAGAACCGGAGCTTACCCGGCCTATTATCATATCCCCTTCTTCAACAGTAATGTGGACTTCGCCGCCGGCAACCGTTCTGGCAACGATCAGATCATTAACCGGGTAAGTAACGCCGCGAATAACAGCATCTTCGGCTATCTGGCGGATATTGGCGCTACCGTTAATAGTTGCGGTAAGCTGGCCACCATTGGCAACCTGGATACGCAGAGGGTCAGTGCCATTGAAAGCTTCAATAGCGAAATCTGATACAAGAGTAAGGTTACCACCAGAAACAACCGCGGCATTTGGATCGGTACGCATATCAGAGATAATACCATCTGCTACCAGACGAATATCACCAGCACCAGATACTTTATTGAGCTGTAGAGCACTACTACTCTGAACCGATACATTATTACCAGCGTCGATAGTAATCGAATCAGAAGCGGCAATCTCCAAATCATCCCAGATCCGCAGCGACAGATAATCGATAGCATGGAAATCTTCAACTATCATACCGGTTCCAACAACAGTACTTCCATCCTTACTATCGAGATCGGCTGTTATCCTGACCCAGCGAGAGGCGTTCTGGAAATCCTGCTGTGCAAGGTCTATTTCGCCACTGCCGCCCAGATAACGATACAGGCCGTATTCATCTACTGAATATTGTACCAGCACAGTATCAGAGTTGTGTATATTAACAAGCTTTTCCTGACTTCTGTCAGGGTTAGTGAAGAAATCGGTCTGAATCTTCTGCCAGTCAGTAGTAGAATAATCAGCATTTTCGAGGTCGATCTCAGTACCTGAGACACCATTATAGATATATAAGGCATGAGAAAAACCGATAATATCATCAATAGCGGAACTCGATAAAGCCAGAATCTGGTTCAGGGTCATGGAGTTATAGCCGCCAGACATATCGATAAGATTAAAATCAGATACCCGTCCGACAGAACCTGCACCACCGGCATTGATAAATACATTTGCCGCTGAGATATTCGGCATTTCCGCTGCAGGTTCACCTGGGTCGTAACCCAGAAGCTCAGTATGAGGATATAGATACTTCATCATGCCGGCAGAAAGCGGATACTGCTGTGAGACGGATGTTGGTACAAGAATATCGCCACTTTCATCACCCAGCGAATAATCGGAACCAAGTTGAGCCGCGGCATTAAAGTTTTCATAATATGCATCGTAAATTGAACCGGAAACCGTACTGAGATATACATTTCCACTTTCGGAAATGATAGAGCCAGTATCAGGAGTAAAATTGGCAGGTTTGATGAGCTTCATCGCCCCAATAGTTTCATTGAGGTAGATACTGCCATCAGCATAGGCGGCTATACCACCTGTGCCGTTAATATTACTATTTATGTTAACCCTTCTATTTATCGCACCGATAGAGCCGGAACCAGCGTAGAGTTCAATGGCATTACCAGAGATGATAGAGCCTGTGCCACTTACTGTAATACCATTTGGTGCGATAACCAGTACATCGCCATCGGCCGAGGTGACAGTAGCTAGTTCAAAACTACTGCTGGTATTATCAAGAGAAACCGCGGCCAGCTCAATATCGCCACCAGCAGTTACATTCAGTGCACCTTTATTACCCTCTATATTAACCTTAACTTCACCACCGGCACTGATGGTTGGGCTAACACCATAAATGGCCGCAGCCAGATTTGAGGTGACAGAGCCGTTTTCTGAGATAAGCTCTATACTACCCTGCTCCGGCGAATTGATATTGCCGTAGAGATAAATACTACCGGCCGATTCAATATGAATCGACGGCGAAGCGTCACCGGCAATAAATGATATTTCTATCGGATAATCAGCCTTTAGAGAATGGGTATAATAGTCCTTAATAGACTCTACCTGGGTAATAAGAGTATGGACAGTCTTCTTTCTGAGCCAACCACCACCGGTAGTCCATTCCTTAACATCGAAAGAGTAGTTTCTGTAATCACTATCGAACTGGTTTGTCGCCGGATTCTCTTCGTATGTCTCAGGATCAACGCTACCATCTTCTTCCCAATCATCACTATCAGCGAAATCAATGCAAGGTGTAACCTCGCCAGTTTCAGAATCGAGGGATACAAAAGCTATCTTACCGTCATCACCGACGTAGCGGTAAATAATACCTGTTTCAAGGTCTCTTACCAATGTCTGATCTTTTAGAACCTCAACGGCGATATCGGCCATCTGTTCGTATAAGATCGAGTAAACAGAACCATCTGCATAATCAGGAGCATCTGGATCACCAGCAGTAACAAGAGCTTCAGAGAATAATAGCGGAGCAGCATCGGTAAAGTGACTTTCTTTCCATTTCCAGCTATCATCAGCAACCAGCCAGTCAGCGAGAGCATTATCACCAAACAGGTTAAAGCTCTTTTTCTCGTACTTGGTAACGGTAGTACGCGTAGCACCCTGCCCTTCAGTCCAGACATACATTAGCCCTTCCTGAGTCTCATAGTACAGAGGATCGGCGATATCATGGCTTGAGACTGTATCGACCGTATATTCGATACGGGAAATAACACCATCATCAACTGAAATATCTTCGACAAGACTGCCGTAGGAAACAGTTTCGATAACATTATCTGCATCAACGGTATATTCTGTTTTCTGCAGGGTTGAGGTGTCAATTATAGTTATCTTACCAATACGTTCGGTAGTGGTATCGATACGGTTCAGGATAAGGGTATAATCGCTGTTATTGTCAATATCAACACTGGTGTAACCATGAGCAACTTTGATCTGGCCGTTACCAGTACTGAATATTTCACCGGCAAGGGTTACCTTACCACCCTGCGGGATGATATCTTCGAGGACAATTGCCTGTTTTTCAGAGTCATAATAACCATCAACCGGTACATTCTGCTCACCAAAGGATATACCATCGAGCACGTTACCATTTTCATCTACCAGGTTAACCGTTGAATTACCCGGATTGAAATCGGCTGAAACAACCAGTTCGATCGTGTCAACACCACTCTGGATAAGGCCGTTAATATTCAAATAGCGGGCTGTAACAGTAATAGAGCCCATAGCCAGGATAGAAGATTCGTTGTATGCGATAGCATCATCCAGACCTTCAACCAGGCCGCTGTAGTCATTATAGATATCACTGGCTGTGGTTCCCTCTTCGCTCCAGACGCCACCACGCAGATCGGTATAAGAAATATACTGACGAGGATCGCGATTCGTATGGAGCCAATCGTCAGTGTTTAAGTTAAAATCACGGGCAGAGACAATATTTATATTAGCCGCTCTGATCTCACCAGAGACATTTATACTGCCCTCTTTATTTTCAATGTAGAGGTCGCCATTTTCATTTATAACATCACCAAGAATATACAGGTCCTGATCCAGTCCCGGTAGTTCGAGGCTGCCAAGATCGTAAGAGCTGGCCGGCAGAGCGTCCTGAAGGATAGAAATATTCTTATCGGAAATATCTTCCTCTTCAGTCAACGGTATATAGTTTACATAAACATTACCCGGTTCAAGCACTACCCTTTCGCCGTCAGCAATGACAACCTTGCGATTATCACGTACTACGGCATCGTTGACGCTCATAGTAAACGGTGATTCATTATAAATATCAATACCAGCGCCAGCTCTGGCAATGATCTGAGTTCCTACCATAGCCTCGTAATAGGTAGAGCTTACGCCGTCGACATCGATAAACACTGAACCTGGAGCAGCGTAAATGTCAGGCAGGTCAACAAAGAGCAGATCCAATTCCTGACGGATGATCTGTACCGCTTCACCAGTTTCTTCGTTAACACCATATTCAAAGAGTCCCAACTCGGCAATTGTTTCATCAAGAGCTTCAAGCTGAACCTGATAGCGGGCCACAGCTTCCGGATTAGAAGAGTGACTAGCTATCCAGCCAAGAATAGTTTCACGCTGTTGAAGCAGCAGATTGCCGACATTCACATACGATAGAACCGGATTATCCAGATCAACTGGTTTGATAACATAGAACTTATTATCAAGCTCTGATATGAAGTTCAAAGTAACATCACTACTATAAACCGCAGTCTCAGCTTCAACTTCAGGATCAAGGGTTGTACCAAGATGTTTCCAACGGGAAGAATCGGAGTAATCTTCCACCTGGAGGACAATACCGTCAGAGCTTATTATTTCTGGCAGATACTCGTAATAATGCCCAACTAATCCGCCGGCATTTGCCCCTGCAGTAACCTGAACAATGGTGCCGGTACTGATACTGAAAGTTATATTATCCAGATCAAGAGCAGAATATTCATAATCCAGCCCAGAATCAATACCGATAAGAGCTTTTTCATCATCGTCAAGTAGAGTACCTATTCGAGCGGTATCAAATACCTGAGAGCCGTTGGTTACGGGGAGAACTTTTACTACGACTTTATTATTTATACCAGCTTCCACTCTGGCATTAGTGTCGATATTTATATTGTTAGTACTGGTAACATTAGCATTTTTACCTACATCAACACCGTATGGGATAAGTGACAGTGACAGCATCAGGCCATCGGTGTCACCTCTCATATTACCGCCGATACCTTCTAATGCGGCAAGATTGGCATTACCGAGAGCCAGAACCTGACTAGTACCGCTAATATTAACGGTATTATCCTCATTTATAATCACCTTCGGACGCGGATGACTGATAACACTCGGTAATAGTGAGAAAGTGGTTATTTCGGTATTGGCGAAACTGTAAAGTAAGTTCAGTTCGGCAACATTATCCCGACCCGTATACAAGTTCACATCATCTGCTTTTACAATTGCATCGGTTAGGTTGATCATATTTGCCGCATTGGTTTCGGCATTTGCATACGCACCGGCATGGCCGCCAATAGCAGAGGCTACCATAAGATTAGCACCTGCATTAACGGTCGAAATCGTCCGGGCAGTAAGGAAAATATCGCCAGAGGTGTTTTCCAGATATGCACCATTGACATTAACCGCTGCTAATGAATAGGTAGTGATCTGGGATTTTGCCCTGGTAATATTAAATCCGGAAACACCCTCAGCACGTACATTATCAACCGCATAGATATCTACCAGCGATTCTGCGATAAATACTCCCGGATTGGAATTATCGCCAACAGCTTCCATATGAGTACCGCTGCCAATAGTGATAACAGATTCAAATTTATTGATGCCATCACCGATACGGGTCTCACTTAACAGGTAATCTACACCAGCAACCGAAGCAGAAGCAGAACGGAGGTTGTTACTATTTGCATACTGCGATTTATCAAGACCATTATATGTGACCAGCCTTATCCCATGTGCAGTAATTTCATTTCCAGTACCAATAAGTATATTCGACTTGGCAGTATTTACACTATCGATCGATGCACCGCTACCGGAAGCTAAAGCAATTGTAAGTGAATCAGCAGACGAATCGAAGATGCTGTCATGCTTACTTGTCATATACATGGAAACAACATTTATCGTACTATCATCACCAATAATAGTTAATACGGCATTATCATTTGACATACGGGTAACTGCACCGGTAACCGCCAGTAAAGCACCACCACAAGCCTGGCTTTCAGAGAACAGATCGTCACGACTGTCAGCGGTAATTCTGAGAGTTTCGGCATCGATGATAGTATTTGAACCAATACCAGCGATAACTTCATACTCGCCATTACCTTTGCCGAGACTAACTTCAGAGATCATAGCACCAATAGCAAAACCGCCGGTACTAACACCAACGCCAACAGCACTGCTGTCTGTATCGAAATCAGCGTCGATAGCTACAAGGCCCTGTACACGGACCGTACTGCCATCACCAATAAGGGCCTCAACAGAAGGATTGATATCGGCATGGGCAAAGTTGACAGTATTAGCACCAATACCAGCTGCAATACCTGTGGTGGTAACGTCCATATTGATACTGCTGCCCGCATCGATATCCAGATCGTTAACTACAAATGCACCACCGAGGCCTATTGTAACATTATTGCCAACATAAGACTGAACAGCCAGATTAGATGTAAGCTTGACAAATGATGCTCCGGCACCAACCGCACCGGCAGCTACCTGATCTGTTTCGCCGTCAAAGTTCTGAACTGCATCACTATTTATGATAACAGAATCAGCTTTCATAACAACGGCACCATCGCCCAGAGCGGCGATAACGGTACTATTATCTTCAATAACAGCAACCGCGGCTCCAAGAGCAACAAAACCAAGAGAGCCTGCTACTGTGGTAACTGACATTTTTTCATCAAGGAAAGCGTCAATAATTATATCACCATCAGCTGAAAGTACACCATCAGCATGAGCATTTACACTGGCGGCTATATTTGCAACTGAGACGGCAGCACCAGCACCAACCAGACCAACAGCCCCGGCACCGGAAGTAAAGTCAATAGTTAGATCTTCGCCAGCTCTTACCTCGATATTGCCACCAGCTGTAATTACTGCACCAGAGTCTATCGCCGCTTCAATACCAACGGTAGGAGCGGTACTATTTAGCTCAGAAAGCAGAGATGCCTGGGTAGGACTGGATGCATTCAGGCTATCAGAGGCACTGCCGGTAGCTTCACCAACACGCTTAGTACTGCTATTATTCGGATTTGAAGAGTCATCATCGAAACCGCCAAGCAGGCCAGAGACTTCGCCGCTAACTGTTTCAGACTGAGCAGCTGCATCGGAATCAGCCTCAACGCCTTCATCACCTTCTACCGCACTGGCAGAATTACCGGAACTATCGGAGTATGTCCTATCTATCGGGGTACCAAGAGACCAGACCGAAACCGAAGCGGTAAGGCCAACAACACCGCCAGCCCCACTTATGGTATTGGCATCTACGTCTTTTATACCAACTGCGTTAACAGCTACATCTTTTTCAGCTGATACCAAAGCACCACTTCTAACGAATGCTCCGACATCATTTTTTATGCCGCCAACTTCAACAGCACCACCAACACCTACAAAACCACCGGCAATAGCACCGGCAAATGAGGTCACATCAACCTGATTAGAAGCATTTACATAAACACTCTGATCGCTATCAGCACCAGTACTATGATTATTTACCTGGGCATTGCTGTTTATAAATGCATTGGTGTCAGAATCCAGCATAGTAACGGTTACACCACCAGAGACACCAACAAAACCAGCACCAGCGGCAACTGAAAGATGGAAAATATCTTCACGACTCTGGGCCTGAACAATAACACCGCTTACAGTTTCAGCGGTAAAGCTGTTACCATCGGCAGAGACATCACCATTAAGCACGCCACTAATACCAGTACCATTTCCAAGAGCATCAACCTCGGCATTGCTATCAATATAAGCAGATGTGTCTTTATCAATTGACATTACACCAACAGAACCACCGATACCGACAAAACCAGCACCAACAGCACCGGAGATACCATCGAAATCAGAATTATCCTTTGCATATACCAGAACATCGCCACCGGCAAATACATCAGAGTTTGAACCGATCACAGCAGTTGTCACATTATCTATAGATAGCACACTTACTGCACCACCTACACCAACATAGCCCGCGGCAATACCAAAACCTACTAAAATTATATCTTCAGATGCGTATGATTTGACATATACATCATTTGCGGCATTTACTGTTACATCATTACCAATATAGGCAAGAGTAGTATTACTTATAACACTGATATCCGCTGCCGGAGCAACGCCAACAACACCAGCACCAATAGTACCGGCAACAGCAACATGGGCAAAATCGCTGCTGGAGGCTACATTAACCGACTGAAGTGCATGAGCAGTACCAGTGCCATTATTTATCTCTGCATCATCATCAATATATGCACGAGTATCGGCCGAGATAACATTAACGGAAGCAGAGATAGCGATACCGGCAGTTCCGCCGGCAACACTAACAGAGAAACATTCTATATCATCCTGATTACCAGCAGTAACAGACAAACCTCTGAAACCGCCAATAGTAACACTGCTTAGCACTCTCTGACCATCAAATGATCTGTCAGTGGCAGCGTCCCCACCTTCGTCAATATTCATACTGGCCAGACTAGGAGCGTTAACTTCGCCACCGTTGGCTAAAGTAGTAGAACTGGAGCTAACTGCAGAGCTGTTATTTGCTTCTATACCTTCATTACCAGCATTACCCGGATCAAATGTGCCCTGATACGAGATACTCTCATTAAATCCGCCAGCATCAACGGTGAAATATGAGGCATTACCGTCAGCCTGCACAACAGCATTTTTACCAATAAAAGCTCTAGTACTCTTATTTGCAACTGTTACACCGCCAGCAGCACCAAGGCCGACATATCCACCAATTGAGAGTACACCAACTACTTTATCGAGTTCGCTGCGGTCGTTAGCATCAATAATAATACTACCATTTGCATGAACATTACCCGGACCGGCATAGGCTACAGAATCGGTCGGATCTTCATCGCCAATAAATGCCCGGGTTATAAGGTCAAGATTATGTACAGAGGCGTCAATACCAATACTAACCGATCCGGCAGCACCAATACCGGCAGCGACTGAGGTGATATCCTCAACAGAATCGGCCAGAATCTGCATATCACCTTCGGTATAGGCATTTACTCCAGAATCGATATAAGCTTTGGTGGTTTTATCGATAACACCGACATCAGCACCTAAACCAACAGCGGCTGTTCCAGCTGCGGCCAGAGAACCCGCAACAGTAACGAGCTTGGTCCGGTCATAGGCGTCGATCAGCATATCCGGCTGACCATATGATGAGCCATTATCGGCTGTAATATCAGCCGAACGGGCAATATACGAGAGGGTAACTTCATCGAGAACAGTTACTACCGCAGTACCAGCGACAGCGGCTGTACCCGCTCCGGCACCAGCGGCGGAGATAGATATAATATCTTCAGTTGAATGGGCCTGTATGATTATGCCAACAGTACCAGAAGATTCAATAACAGCATTTTCACCGACAAAAGCAGTAACAGTATCGTTATGAACCAGAGTTGTATTTGCGGCACCAATACCAGCGTCGCCAGCAGCACCTACGGCACCAACGTACATTCTGAGATTTAGATCGCCATCAGATTTTATTGTTATGTTACCATTGGCATCTATAACGGTAGAAGAAACCGCACTGGTATTTTCAACGTAGGCTGAGCTATTGGTAGTAATTACCTGCACCGAGGCCGAACCGGCTATTCCGGCGGAATCGCCAATACCAATATTAGCCGCAATGGAAAGAATATCTTCTTTAGCATCTGACTCAACGGTAACATTTCCGCCGGTAGATATCTGGGCACCATCGGCAATATATGCTCTTGTATTTTTATCAATTATACCAAGATCCAGACCAGCACCAATACCGACACCATCAGTTGAGATACCTATAGCACCAGCTGTACTATTGATCTTAGTGTCACTTCCGGCATGAACAAGCACGTGCTGGCCGTTGGATGGTAAGATATCCTGATTTATCTGTGCACCACCAGTAATGTAAGCGGTAGTTTCCAGGTCGAAAAGATTTATGGAAGCAGAGCCGGCAACACCAACATCGCCGGAGGAGGCACCAGCACCGGCGGCAACAGATGTTATATCAATTGAGCCAATATATGGTATTTCAAGGCCAAGCGGACTGATATTGGTATCAGCCTTTACTGAGAGCTGGTCATCGACATCAATATCAGCATCATCAATATAAGCAAGTGTTTGAGCATCAATAATATTCAGAGCTACAGCGGCACCCACACCAACTTCTTCACCAATACCACCGCCACCAGCTACATTCTGAATCCCGATCTCAGCAAGTGCTATAACATTCATATTACCAGTAGTAGTTATATCTGCACCAGCGGAAATATAAGCAGTTGTAGTAGTTTCAGCAATAATAATAGCTACAGAACCGGCAGCTCCATTATCGCCACCGCCGCCAGCGGCCAGAGCCCAGGCCTTATAGTCGCTGGTCTTATCGATCGGAGTCTCGGCCTTTACACTTACGTGACGGCCACTTACCGTGGAATCGCCAATATAAGCGGTATTATGTACCGTAACTTTATTTACCGAAACAGCGGCCCCAACATTAGTATCAGAATCGGCGTTTATGGCATCGCCAACAGCTTTTACGAAAACATCGGTTTCGCCAGAAGCGATAACATCAATATCAGCACCACTACTGATAATTATACTATCAGCTATATAGGCTAAATTTGAGGTATTATAGACATTCACACCAACGGCGGCAGCTACACCAACACCGCCGGAGCCTGAGTCAGATTCTTCGCCAGCCTTACTACTGGCAGAGCTTGTTTCATTACTAGAGGACGGCAGCTCCTTGCTAGTAGTAACATTTGGGTTATCATTTACCTTTTCATTTGCCTCGGTATCGGCATCTTTACCACCATTTTCTTCAGTGGAAGCACCTTTGGCACCTGCTTTTATCTCTACTACATTATTATTATAGGCATCGGAGAGGATAGAGATATCAGCTCCGGCTGTTATATTTCTATGGAGAGATGCACTAACTATTTCATCTGAAACACCAACGCCAACAGCTACACCAACACCAACATCACTGCCGGCAGTTTCAGCGTCAGCGGTTGTATTGATATTTGAGCGATGATCGGCATGGATCATCAGATCGTTGGTTAAAGAAGTCGTTCCAGCGGCTGTACCCATGTAAGCTGTCGTATGATTGGCAGACAAAGTAATTGCGACAGATGGACTGATAGCAACATCACCAGCAGCACCAGCAACGGCGTTTGTCCTTACCAGAGTATCCGCTGAGGCAAGAACGTTTATATTAGAGGCATTTGAAAGCGAGGCTCCATCATCAATACTGGCAATAGTGTAATTACTCTCAGCTATGGTAAGAGCAACCGAGGCACCAATACCAACATCCGGGGAACCGGTAACTTTGGAATTAGCCACGGCAAAGCTCATACTGGAGCTATTGGCCGCTACATTTATATTAGCACCTGTCGTACCGCCGTCTGTGCCGTCGGAGCTTACGAGAGCTCCATTACCAATAGCAGCTTCGGAACGGTCGTGAGGCTTATTCATGCTAAATGCACCGCCAATACCAACATCACTGGCACCGGCACCGGCTGTCGCCTCAGAGCCAAATACGCTTACCTGTTCCAGAGAATGGCTTGTTCCGGTAGCTTTAGATTTATCGAGATCGATAGCTTCTTTTTTATAGGCGTCTGTCAGGGTCTTGGCCAGCTTGATCTTGGCTGGTTCCGCTTTATCAAAGATAATATAATATATCTCGCCATCTTTCAGGCCGCCAATAGCCTTATTTCCGCTGCCAGTACGATAAACTACAGCATCGCCAGTTTTTAGCCCGTGACTACTGCCCAGCTCAATAGTTTCATGTTCTTCAGTATCATCAACAGCGGTAGAAACAGTGAAAGAATCTACGTCATTATTATCGAGTACTTCAAGGGTAACACCCTCAGCATTAACAGTGGCGGCACCAATAATGGCTTCATCAACATTACTACCATCATTTATCGAAACCGCCGCACCGATGCCCACCTCACTCTTATTAGTACTACCGTCAGCAAGTGAAATATTATTATTCATTGCCACAGTACGCAGTAAGAGACTGCCTTCAGCGTTTATAGTTACACCATCAGCTATATTGGCACTACTAGCCGCATCTGCGATATTTATACTAATCGCAGCTGCCACAGTGACCTTGCCATCTGAACTACTGGCAGAAGAAGTCGCAGTGGTACCGCTACTGTCTTTATTACCGTTATTAGTTGCTTTAGTATCCGCATCGTTACGTTTATCAGCTACTTCCTTATCAACATCCTTGGTCGAAGTAGAGTCATTCTGTCTATCTGTTGCAGTTTTACCACCTGCGGCACTGGCCTGAGCAAATGCCAGGGTATTGGTGTCAGAATCGGTAACCAATTCCAGATCGCCACCAACAGCAACCGAACGCAAGGTGGTCGCCAGTACATTATCGTCAATAGTATTTAATGCCAGAGAAGCACCTATCGCCGCACTAGAGCCAACAGTATCACCTTTGGCCAGAGTTTCAACCTTGGTATTATGGTCAGCATTCAGGCTAAGATCACCGGTAACAGTAAGTATAGTTCCGGCGGTATCAATTATCGCCCTGGTATCATTATTTGCGTTTAGAACCGCAGCTACAGGAGTAATTGCTACGCCGTCAGAAGCTTCTGCCCCGCCTTTGGCCTCAGTCTTTATAATGTGATCGCTATTAGCAGAGAGCGAAAGGTCATCAGCCCCAGCAAGGATAACATCGGATTCGACAGCAGCTCTGACATAGTTCTCTATGAGATTCATAGCATATGACGCACCAATACCAACACTTTCACCAGTGGCAGCCTCTAACGGCAAAGCCTTGACATTTGAACGTGTTTTAGCATTAGCGGTGAGAGCTAAATCGGCACCATTAACATCGATATTTGCACCTTCAGCTGTAAATGCTGCGATATTGGTATTAACAAGATTTAATGCAAACGAGCCGGCAATTCCGACATTTTCACTGCCGGCACCAGCCTCGGCAACAGCTTCCATATTATCTTTACGAGTAAAGCCGTGATTTGTACCGGTAGCAGAAGTATGATCAAGGTCAACTGCAGTACCAGCCTTTAGGTCATCTAAACTGGCGGCGAGCTTGATAAGCTCAGGGTTGGCGTCATCGTATATAACATAGTAGGTTTTACCACTTTCAAGACCACCAATTATGGTATTGCCAGTACCTGGTGAATATACAATTTCATCGCCACTGCGCAGACCATGGCCATTGCCGAGTTTTATAGTATCATTTTCGTCGCTGATAATATCGGTATCAGTGGGATCAAAGGTGTAGCTTCTGTCTTGTTTAACACTTTCAACAGTAATAGTAGTTGCTGTAATATCAGCATCAGCGATCCAGGCTTTAGTATCAATATCAACAAAGTTCAGAGCCGCGGCAACGCCAACACCAGTTTCACCCTGGGTAGCTTTGCCGTCAGCCCAGGCGGTAGCCATTTCGCTGGAAACGGCTCTAATATTGACATTATCAGCACTAATGAAACCAGTAGAGTCGAGCCAGGCCTCTGTGGTTGCAGCCATATCAGAGATTGCAACAGCCGCAGCTACGTTCAGGTCACCATCACTATTACTGGCATCTTTATCTTTAAGTTTATTTTCTGAGTCATTACTGCCGTCACTACTGGCTGAAGCCCCACCTTTAGTAGAGATAGCAACGCTTTTAATATTAGCAGTAGAATTAGATGTGATGTTTATATCACCGGCAGTTGAGGAAGTATGGGTACTTCCGTCGATATATGCCTGAGTTTGTCCGCCGTAATATGAG
Source organism: Sedimentisphaerales bacterium (assembly GCA_963667715.1). Lineage (GTDB taxonomy): Bacteria > Planctomycetota > Phycisphaerae > Sedimentisphaerales > SM23-30 > JAFGDI01. Next base: position 3,058,762 of record OY763926.1, read on the forward strand.
AATGCCAGGGTAGCACCAGCCGAAGAATTGCCGCCAGCACTGCCGTCAGCCTTGGCCAGAGAAGTAACATTGTTATTAGCAGTTATATTTATATCGCCACTTACGGCCAAGGCGGTATTGCCGGAGATGTGGGCTATGGAGTTACTATCGATAATATTAACAGCAACTGCGGCATCAAGAGAACTGTCACTGGAAGAATCAGATTCGGCCTTGGCAAAAGTATCTACAATTGAGGTGGTGACAATATTCAGGTCACCACTTGTGGTAATAGCAGCACCGTCAACATCAACCTCGGCGGTAGAACTGGCGGCAATCATTGTTATTTTGAATGAACTTAGGGAAAAACCATCGCAATCAAGGTCAAGACTCGACTGAGCGGAAAGAGTGATCGTTGTAGCATTGATCGTTGCCCCGGAAACATCAACCAGAGCAGTAGAACTGGCAAGAATAGCTTCATCTTCAAAGTTAAAGCCAAGCTGGTTGAGATCGTCAAGGATACCGGCATCGGTCGCAGAAGCTTCCAGACTTAGCTCGTCGGCAGTAACTGTTGCACCAGAATCAATTGTGATCGTTTCAGCATTTACAACCTGTAAGTCCTTACCCGGTATGTTAAGCGATTCTATAGTGAGAGTGTCATTGCCATCACCCATATCAATAAGCAGCTTATCCTGCGATGCCAGATCTATCACTTCAGAAAAGCCAAAACCCGAAAGTAACAATCTGGAAGGATCAGAAGGATAATGTTCAAGGGTAAGATTACTGCTGCCTGAACCAGTTTCGACAGTAAGAACACCAGGGGTGTCAGTAGGCCCGAGATCAAACCCCAACCCCGCAGTTTTACTATCAAGCAGAACACGTGTTTCCAACTGCTCCAGCTTTAATGACCCATTTATATCTTCACGCAGAGAACGCTTCAACTTCCTCAATAGTCTTCTATATCCCATGACAGAAAACTCCATTATAAAAAATTAACCGCAATACCAAAAAGTCATAACGGATGTAATATATCTATAAAATTTGTTTGAACAAATAATAACAAAACAACTAATATTAAAATATTGTAAACAGAGATAAAAAGGTGCGACAACATCAGAAAACACCTGCCTATAGCATAAGTAAAATACATATGCTAAAAACACTCAAATCTAAAGTTTCTCACCACCAGTTCTCCAATCCAATAGTATAAGTGATTTAAGATAATAATCTAAAACACTTAATTGAACTGATTATATAAAAAACAGCTCATAAAATCAAGACATTACAGCTATCCAGCTAATAAACATCACTAGCCAGGTGATTTTACAAATTTTTCCATTATTAATGGTTTTCTTTACTTAAAAACAGTTTTTTTGTAATATATCAACTGGTACCTTAAATCAATAGTACGAAGATTAGGTAAACACGGAAAAATAGGTAATTAGCATAATTAAATTATTACAGAACCTAAATTAATAATTACAAATAAAAAACTTAAAAAAATATCAAAGCTATTCAGATAATTATTAGATGCGTTCCATAAATAATTCAATGTGGAAATGAAAAACTTTATGAATTATAAAAACTACAGCGGCTTTACCTATCTTTACAAACTGCTTTCAGGCTTTTGCTTTGACGCTATGGAACAGTCAGTAAAAATAACTGACGGCTATGTTAATTGCAACAGGTTCCTAGCTGGCATCGAAACATCAAAGCTCTGTCAGGAAGAAGCATTGTCATTGAAAGAGACAATGGCATTACCAGATCAAGCTCGAAGTATATTTGAGCATTATTATAGCCAAGCCAGTTCACTGCTATTTGGATACGAATCTATTTCTGAGGATAGATATCTGAAAAAAGTTTATCTTGAATTCTGGGAATCAATAGCGGATAAAGCATTAAACCAACAATGCGGCGAGACAGAGCTAATGCATCTTGGTTTAAAATGGCCATCTGACAATCATAAACAACTTATTACTACAGAATATCACTGTCGGCCGTTACTTGATATAAGAGGGATTGATAGAATATTATCAAAAAATGAATCTGAAGCTTATAAAACGGCCAGAGCAGTTCTGAATATTGCCGCCACAAAAAGTCAGGACAGGTCATTTGTTTTTTTGGAAGCGGCCGAAAAAGATAATTGCAGAAGCTCAATAGACCTTAACTTATATAAGGCTAAACTTCAAATATCAGATATTGCTTTTCCACTAAAAAAATACCTTTCTGCCTGTAAAATCAGCGACCCGGAATCGATAATTAATTATTTTAATGAGTATCCGCTTGGGCACATATCAGCTGGTATTGACCGTTATGGCAGGGATTTTTTCAGCTTTTACATTGAAATAATGTAAAGGAAAACACAGATTTACAGTCCCATACTTATAATAAATGCTTTTTCCAGCAACAATATATCGACACTTGTTTCCATATAAATCATTATATAACAAGAAATTGCGTACCACCCACACAGTTTTCGGCAAATACTCAGCAAAAAGCTCTATAATCATGCATATACTATTACGATAAGATATGAAGTAGACATAAGTAACTACAGCAGCTATCAGCTATGCAAATAACTGCTGGAAAATGGGGTATATAAAATATGGACACAAATGATAGCTTAAAAAAAGAGCTTGGTATCATTGATGTATTTGCCATGGCTTCCGGGGCAATGATAAGTTCCGGACTGTTTATCCTACCGGCAATCGCTTTCGCTAAAGCAGGTCCGGCTATGATCCTTTCATACCTTATAGCCTCGCTGCTGGTAATACCAAGTATGTTAAGTAAGGCTGAATTGTCAACGGCAATGCCGAAGGCCGGAGGTACGTATTTCTTTGTCGAAAGAAGCCTGGGTGCCTGGTGGGGCCTTTTCAGTGGCCTGGCAAACTGGTTTTCAGTTGCACTAAAAAGTGCTTTTGCAGTGGTAGGTACAGCCATTCTGATCGAGGTAATAGTACAGATGATCGCACCTGTGACGGTGCCTTCATGGCAACTAAAAGCCTTGTCGGCTGGCTGTTGCATATATTTCACTATAATGAATATTGTAAGCGTAAAGCATACCAGTCGCTTACAGATAATATTAGTTGCCGCCCTGCTATTAATACTCGGCATATTTATTGCTGGTGGGACGTGGCATATCTCTGTCCCCCGTTACGATAATTTTCTGGGCAAAGGGTGGGCAGCAATAATAGCTACAGCGGGTCTGGTATTTATAAGCTTTGGCGGCCTGACCAAAGTTACCAGTATCGCAGAGGAAGTAAAAGACCCGGGCAAAAACATACCAATAGGAATGATCCTTGCATGGCTGGTAGTTTCACTGTGCTATCTAGCAGTTTGTGCGATAATAGTTGGAGTACTTGACAGCGAAGAGCTTATCACAAGTAACTTGCCAGCATCATTAGCTGCCAGCAAGTTTATGGGCAATGCAGGTTTTGTTATCCTGGCATTAGCGGCAATAGCAGCTTTTGTAACAACAGCCAATAGCGGCATACTGGCTGCGTCTCGTTATCCGCTGGCAATGAGCAGAGATGGGTTACTACCACCACAGCTGGCAACACTGAGTAAAAAATACAATACGCCAATAACAAGTATAGTTATAACTGGTGCATTTATGACTGCATCGGTTGTACTGCTAGACCTGGAAGTACTGGTAAAGACTGCATCAACATTGATGATAGTTCTTTTTATGCTGGTAAATGCCAGTGTTATCATAATGAGAGCCAGCTCAATACAGAGCTACCAGCCGAAGTTTAAGTCGCCGCTATACCCATACCTGCACATTGCGGCAATAATATCTTATGGGGTACTAATAATAGACATGGGAGCTGTACCGCTTTTGATATCAGCTGCATTTATATTATTGAGTGCAGTATGGTATTATGTATATATCTCCCGCCATGTTGACCGGGCATCAGCGGCTATGCACATTGTTGAGCGTGTAACCAATATAGAGCTAAAGACAGTAACTCTGGAAAACGAACTGCGAGATATCCTGCTGGCGCGTGATAACATAATTGAAGACAAATTTGACCAGCTGATCAGGGAATGTACCATAATTGACCTGGATAGGAGCTTACAGGCAGATGAAGTGTTCTGGCAAGCATCTGAAATGCTGGCAACATTTACTAATACCGACAAAAACACACTGTATGATAAATTTCTACAGAGAGAGCGTGAAAGCTCAACCATTATCCAACCTGGACTGGCAATACCTCATATAATAATAAAAGGTGAAGGTAAATTCCAGATCATACTGGTTCGTGCTATAGATGGTATAGTTTTCCCTAACATTGTTGAGCCGGTAAAAACCATGTTCATATTATGCGGCAGTAAAGATGAGCGAAACTATCATCTGCGTGCACTTATGGCTATTGCCCAGATAGTACAGGAAAAAGATTTTGAAGAACGCTGGCTGGCCGCCAGAGACAAAGACAGCCTAAGAAACCTTATCCTGCTATCAAATCGTAAAAGAGACCATTAACACAGCTAAATATGATTTAGTAGTCTGGCTAAATAAAAAAGAGACAGATATCTGAAAACAGATACTGTCTCTTTTTTTTATCATAATATGCCTGAGAAATTACTTAGGCAGGTTACATACATAGATATCAGCCATGAAGCTGTTGGTGCTCAGTTCTTTGAGAACTGTTTCTGTTGGAGCCTGATCAAGACTAACAGCAAGAATAGCTTTCTTGTTCTCGCGACCAACACCCATAGTACCGATATTGATATCATTCTTACCACAAACAGTACCAACTGCACCGATAACACCAGGACGGTCATCATAGAACATAACCAGGATAGAGCCTTCTGGAGTGAGTTCAAGAGCAACATTATCGATAGCAATGATCTTTTCCAGACCCTTACCTACAATAGTACCAGTAACAGTACGAGTAATACCATCAGAGGTTGAAACACTTACAGCTATAGAGCTGGCATAATGCTTTGATTCAGAGCTCTTTGTTTCTGCAACATCAAGACCACCCTTATCAGCCAGGCTTCTGGCATTAACAGCATTAACAGAGCCTTCAAACATAGGCTGAAGAACACCAGCGATACAGCTGGTAGTAATAGCAGCGATATCATAGCCGGCAAGTTCGCCACGGTAATTAACTTCGATCTTTTCGATCTTACCTTTGCTGATACTGCTGGCAACATTTGCAAGCTTAGCAGCCAGAGCACGGTACTGAATTACCATTTCAGGCTGAGCCTTATCCTGACCAGGAACGTTCACAGCATTTCTCATCTGTGTGCCGCGAATAGCATCAACAAGCTCAATAGCAGCGTCAATAGCAACTTCAACCTGAGCTTCTTCGGTACTGGCACCAAGGTGAGGAGTAACCAGACAGTTATCAAGAGATTCAAAACCACGATTAACCGGTGGTTCCTTACTAAATACGTCAAGAGCAGCACCAGCGATAGTATTATCCTTTAGAGCAACCCATAGGTCGTCTTCATTGATAACAGCACCACGAGCTACATTGATCAGACGGGCTGTAGGCTTCATAATACCGAGCATATCAGCATTTACCATGCCGCGAGTCTGATCTGTAACAGGAACGTGCAGAGTAACATAATCACTCTTACGGAAAACTTCCTTAACGTCAGCGATATATTCAACACCCTGACTGGTAATTGATTCTGCAGTTGCCATAGGATCAAAACCAATGACCTTCATCTTCAGACCGAGGGCACGACGTGCAACAGACATACCAATACGTCCCAAACCGACAACACCAAGGGTCTTGCCCATAAGCTGGGTACCCATAAGGTTCTTACGATCCCACTTGCCTTCTTTGAGAGTATTATTACCGCCAACGATATGACGAGATAGAGCCATCATCATAGCGATAGAATGCTCAGCCGCACTTATAGTATTACCGTCCGGGGTATTCATAACTACAATACCCTTTTCAGTAGCGACTTTTACATCTACATTATCGACACCCACACCAGCACGAGCAATAGCTTTGAGCTTACCCGACTTTTCTAATACTTTAGCGGTTACCTGTGTACCCGAACGAATGATCAAACCATCATATTCGCCGATAATTTCTGCCAGCTCGTCTTCAGACAAACCTGTCTTTACAACAACTTCCATATCATCCTGGCTGACGATATAGTCCAGACCTTCCTGAGCCAGTTTATCAGTAACAATAACCTTATACACTAGCAACCTCCATTTCCCAAAATGGTTAGTAATAAAAACAGTTAATATTCACTTTGAATATTAACAGGAATATGGTTTACATAAACGGAGGATACCTGTATATCCCCCAGCACAATACTTTCGAACAAATGTTCGATACATGTAACAAATATTCGCTTTTCAATACCTTTATAGTACCGGAAGCACTTACCTGCCACGCAAATTATAATAGCGTGATTGCCCGGTGAAATCAAGTCAAATTGATATTTTTTTATCTATTTAATTTATTTCTCATAAATCGTTATCCTACAGGCAATTCAAAACCATGTTGATGGCACTAGATTAACCAGATCGAGTACTAAGTTCAAACATATCGACGGATTTTCAAGAAAATACATTGAAAGGCCGATAATTAAATGTTAATATGCTTGTGTTGTACAGTAGTAATTAACTTGTTTTTTTGTATTTTGTTGCTGAAAAAGGATTTAGGCAATGGCAGATGTTCTAGACCAAGATGAGGTAGATGCCCTACTAAACGCAGTAGCCGGCGGCCAGATCGATGGTGCTGATGACGAATCGGAAGATCCGGGGTTGCCCGGCGACGTCGCAACGGCAACAGCAGAGCAACCACAAAAAAACATAAAGAGCTATGACTTCAAGAGGCCGGAACGAGTAAGTAAAGATCAGATACTTGCTCTAGAGGGTCTACACGAACGATTTGCCAGAAACTTCGGTGCCCTTCTTAGCGGTTACTTAAGAACTATTGTCGAATGTAAGATAAGGTCAGTTGAACAGCTGACCTACGCTGAATTTACCTATTCACTACCAACCCCAACCAGCTTCTCACTGCTGGACGCTACTCCTTTAGATGGTCAGATATGTATGGAAATAAGCCCACTGATCATTTTTCCGGTCATAGACCGTATGCTTGGCGGTGGAAATGCTGATCTATATGTGCCGCAAAGAGCTATGACACAGATCGAGCTGAGATTAGCGAACAGGATCCTAGACCGTGCACTAGATGCACTAAAGGAAGCCTGGAGTAATGTAACAGAAGTTGAGTTCAAGGTGGTTCAAAACGAATCCAACCCACAGCTTATCCAGATCGTAGCTCCAAATGAAGTTGTTGTGGTAATAGGATTTGAACTTAAAATGGGCGACAAGACCGGCTCTATGAGCCTATGTTTCCCGTTCAATGTAATTGAACCGATAATGAGCAGGCTAACAAGCCAGGACTGGTTCAGCTACAAGAAAAAAGTAGATAAGGACGAAAATCGCAAAAGTCTGGAAGAAAATCTGGGCCGGGCAAAGTTGCATTGCATAAGCTACCTGGGCAACTCCAAGATCAAGGTTAAAGACTTAATTAATCTGGAAGCCGGAGACTTGATCAAACTCAGCAAAAACTCTAAGGCAGAGTTGATCATGCAAATTGAAGGTAAAAGCAAGTTTGCCGGTAAAATCGGACAGTTCAAAGGCAGTCGTGCTTTAAAGGTAACACGTAAGTGCATTGCCGGCGAACGGATATAAAAAATTCACTTCATCATATCTGAGACATCATATGGCAAGCCGCTTTTAACCAGATAATGGGCAAAACGGGTGTCCTCCTCTAAGAGATGATCGTTTAACCATGCTCTCAAAAAAGCCAGTACATCAATAGGATTTAAGAGCAGCTCAACCCTTATCTTTCCAGCTATAGCAACGATCTGGTCAACCAGCTCACGATGAACTTTCTTATGCTCATCAATTTCCGGATAATTAACCTGCATCATCATTTCTTCTTCAGTCTCAAAATGATGTTTAACGAGGGCCACAAGGCGATAAATGGCATTATTTGCAACGTAGTCTAAATCATTATTGGAAACATGCAGATAGATTTCGTTAACGATATCCGCCAACTGCTTATGCTGCTGGTCCATCTCATCAATATGCAGAATATACGCTTCGCCCCAGTTTATAAATGCCATATAAGCATACCCCTGTCAGAACATTAAAAAGCCATTACGTACCCATATATACATTTTTATAATTAATTGGGCCATATTACCAGAAAAAACCTATTTATATCACGGTTTTATCCATAAACGAATATTACATACGTACTGTGAAAATAGGGGATATGTTATACCAATGCCGTTATCTACTCATATTTCTTCAGTATATATCCAGTTATAAGAGCTTCTGAACTTGTTTGCATGCTGAGAGATATTGTACGCTATTAATAGAAAGATAGAGTAATTATTTACTCAAGAGGTAGGTAAAAATGAATAAGCATATACTTGTTATTATTTTACTACTAACCTATGCCTCACAAGCACTTGCCGGCATAGCAGCTACAGAAGTTCACTATTTTGACTTTGGCTATTCTAACAACAAAACGCCACTAGAAGACAAAATAGGTAATCTAGCATTATCTAGCAGCGGGCAAAACGTGACCATAACAGATTATGGCACTGCATTATTTAATAACTCATCTAATGCAATTGCTTCCTACTTATCAACCCCAATACCAGTAATTGCAGGTGACAGCTATGCGGTATCCTTATGGTTTAAGGCTATTAGTCAACCAGAGGCAGATATCAGTACAGGCGTCCTATCTTCCGATACAACAAACTCTCCATCTTCCTGGTCACTGGAGCTAGCAAATATATCAGGCAATGATGGAACAGACCTGATATTAAATTACAAGAAGAATGCATCAGAAACAATTGCTGTTGGTCTTGATGGCTCTGCGCAGAGCTGGCATCATCTGGTAATTTATTCTGCACCAAGTAATTGGCGATACTCTACCGAAGTTTTTCTGGATAACCAGAGAGTATCAGAATCATTAAACAAAGATATTAAACTAAAAAATATGGACTTTATCGCAATTGGAACTGACCGCACTCAAGCAAGTCGTTTCAATGGCGAGATCGATAATATAACCATTATCTCAATGGACTACAACAATGGCACCAGCGACCTGCAAACTATTACTAAAGAGCTCTACTTGCAAGGCCAGAACAATGCTATACCTGAACCAGCAACAATTGTAATATTAGTGCTGGGATTTGCACTGATGTTTACAAGAAAGTATCATCACAAAGCCAGCATGTAAGCTTAAATTCGCCTTAGTATCTGCAAGATCGTAGGATACAAAAAAAAATCAGGCACTCCACAGAGAAATTGCAGAGTGCCTAAATAGAACAGTGAAAATTGGACTGTTATAAAATTCTTATTAAATTGTCTATGGTACCATTAGTTAGGATATGAACCACTTGTGAGCCATCCCTGAGCAAATACCATAAAGTCATACATGTCAACCTTACAGTCTGGCTGAGCAGTATAAGAAGCCACATCACCAACAACACTACCAGGACCAGCAACGTCGATAACAGCTGCGTATGGTTCCAGACAAAGAACCTTATCAACTGGCGAAGTTGCATTATAGAGGTCCAATACAGCCTTAGAATCCAGTACATAGTTATAAACGATAGCATCGTCCATCATGCCGCTGAATACTTCGTTTGGCAAGCCAGCTTCATAGCCGCCCATACCAATATTGAATGCACTTTCGGTACCAGAACCCATAGCGAAGTTTGATGTATTAACCAGCTCACCGTCAATATAGGTCAGCAGGCTATTATCAGCACTGTCATGAGTCATAGTGAATAGATGCCATTCATTGAGAGTCAGACCTGTATCTGCCCATGGAATAGATATAGTAACAAACGGAGAACGCTGAATGCTGATAGCAGATGTATTGATATTGATCTGCCACATCATTGTAGTATCGCTCCAGCTATCACGTTTAGAGAAAATAGTACCAGCTTTACCGTCTATACTCAAACCGTCATAGTTTATCCATGCACTTACTGTCATCTTACCATTTTTGCTTGGATTGAGAGGGCCAGCGGCAGCACAACAAGGATTAGCCTGTGAAATAGCTATTGCAGTATTTGCATTGCCATTAACATCAGCTACAAATGTAGGAGCAGATGCAGCTATTGCATTATTGCCATTACCGCTAGTATCTGCAAAGGTAGAAGCGGAATAGTCGGCCTGATCAAGTGTCCAGTGCGCAAGCACCTTTCTGATATAGATCGCAGCTGGAACAGAAGTTACTGAGCCACCTGAATCTGAAGCTACACAATAGTAATATGCATCATCTTCTTCAGCAATACCAGCAACTGAAAGTACGCTTACATACTCATCTACATTTGCTGCGGCAGATAAGGTAATAGTAACATCAGGATCAACAGCAGTACTTAATGCAATATCATCGCCAGTACCAGGAACGGCATCAAGCTCACCTACCTGCTTGTACCATACGGTCTGCTGGTCAAGACCAACGCTTGAGAAGACAAAGCTCAAATCGCCAACTCCACCGAGTTCAACAGCATTATCCAAAGGATTTGCAACAATCGCAGGAGCCTGAATGATATTACGGTAGATACTTGTAATTTCAGCCGCAGTCAGGACTGAATCATAAATACTAACATCATCTAAGAGGCCAACATATGATTCATTTGGTACTTCATTGGCAAAATCACACATACCAATATTAAAGGAAGATTCGACACCTTCTGCAAAAGAGAAGTTGAACTCAGTTTTCAATGCACCATCAACATAGAACTTTGTATTATTAAGTTCATCATGTGTGATAGAAAGCATATGCCACTGATCAAAAGTAACCCCAAGGGTAGTACGTGAAACTGTACCAAAATTAAACGGTGCCCTTACAAAACCGATATCACCTGAACCAACGCTTAACTGCCACATCATCAGGTTACTATCCCAGCCATCTCTTTTAGCCAGAACCACACCACCCTGACCATCTGAATAGTTTATCCACATATTCAGTGTCATCTCATTATTGGCAGCTTTAGGATTCAGGGTTCCAGCTTGAGCATAGCCATTTGAACCGTCCAGACTAAGAGCACTGTCTGGATTACCGAGAACGTCCGGCACGAATACCGGAGTACCTCCGGCTATGGCATTATTACCAGAACCGGAAACATCGTAGTAGTTTGGGTCAGTAGAGACATTCGGGTCGGCCGCACCATAATCAGCTTTATCCAGAGTCCAGTGTGCGATCATTTCAGAACGCGCAGTGCCCGCCAACAAAATACTCACTAACATCAAACACATTAATACACGCTTACTCATCATCAGTACCTCCCATTTAAAGTAATATTTATGTATTAATACACATAAGATCAAATGGCCCAGACATTCACTATGTCATAAATGACCACTGGATCTCTCACATCACAAACCTTTTTCAAAAATTCAGACTAATCAGACAAAGCGGACGATTAAAAATACAGAAAATACCCCCCTACTGTCAGGTAAAAAATCACCTGACAGTAGAGGTACTGCTAACAAACGTCCGTTAAAGCGGATAATTGCCACTATTTAACCAGGCCATGGCAAAAACCGCAAAATCATACATATTGACAATACAATCCGGCTCAGGAGAAAAAGCCGATAGATCTTCTATTACTGTACCAGCTCCGGCAACATCAAGGGGCAAAGGTGAGCTACAAGAAACTATATCACCATTAATAGTGACTTCTTCTGTAACTATATTCAGTCCCTCAACCATAAGCTGCGGCTGCTGAGAGCCTAGCAAGCTGGTTTCAAATTCTATGTTTACAACCCTGCTCTCACCAGGCAGCAGGCTGAAATAATTATCATCATAGATCGCAGGTAGAACACGCTCACCAGTATCCTGACGCAGGAGTTTCAGACGAATAGAAACTGCTACATCATCTGAACCATTGGTAACTGTAGCTGCCAGAATAGCCTTACCTGAGTACTGCTGAAGATTTGCAGAACAGTTGAGATCAACATCAGGCATGGATTCAAGGGCAGTATAGTCAAGATGTGTATCACCACGCCAATAGAAATTATCTGAGAGAAGTTTACCCTGAGCATCCTTTAATCTCAACTTGATAAAGTGTACAGGTGACAAACCTTCAACCGGAACCGGAGTAGTACCAGTTTCATTAACGATAAATTCAAATATTGAGTAACCAAAGTAAGTACCTCTACGTGTGCCGTACATTCTCACATAGCGGGCATTAACCGGGTTGAAATTGATCGTGTCCATCTGGCCATTACCAGAGTTTGTACTATATACAGTTGTCCAGTTTTGAGCATCATTAGATATCTGGATACTATAGGCAGAAGCGTAAGCCGCTTCCCAGCGAATGATAACGCTTTCAATATTTTTCACACTACCAAGGTCGACACAGAGCCATTGCGGATCGGAGCTATTACTCGCCCAGCGAGTACCGATCTGGCCGTCAACTGCATACTGAGGTGCTCTATTGGTATTATCACCTTCTATTGATGAAGCTGTCGCAGTTTTACCAAGTGCAAGGTTATTGCCGGCTACATTGAGCAGATCAAAGCAATAATGAGCGGTATCAGCTGTAACTGTAAGATCAGTTATCTGATGATCATATACCTGCGAACCATCCATGTTATATACCATAGCCTCAACGGTCAGGTCAGAAAGATCATCGCGGGTATTATTGATAACTTTAACATTTCCATTATAGCTATCCCACTGCACATGGATAGGCTCACAAGCCTTTTTACAGCCGTAATAAGCTCCTGTTCCTTCAAAATAATAGTCATAGGTCTGCCAGATAGTTGACGGCCAGGCTGACTGGCTCATCCAGAGCAGAGCTCCGCCGCAATCGTCCCACATTTTGTGGTTCCACGACTCGAATATAGCCTTATAAGTCTCAAGATTGACCATCTGGGCTTTCTGACAGAAATCTTCGATTCCGACAGCGGTACCATATCTTTCATCTACCTGCTGCTTATAGATATGCGGCAGTTTGTTACCTATATCCTGGTCCCAATCGTGCCATTCCCATACGCTGCCGATCGGCCATAGATCATCTTCATCCATCATCATACGCATACTTTCAACAGACGGCACACAAGGCGAACCAATCTCGGTAGTATAGCCACTGGCAGCACCAAAGAACCAAGCCGGGTCCTGTATTGCATAGGTTACTCCACCATGGATCCCATCGTGGTTTGAAGTATGGAAGTAGATACGTGTGCCGTCAAGCTCATTATAGGCCGCTGGCAAACGTGTAAAGATCGGCTCCGGCGGATAAGCTTCATTCTCACCGCACCATATAGCAATAGAAGCCCTGTTCCTGAGACGTTTAATCTTATCTTTGGCATTAGCCATGAACATATCAGGATCTTCAGGGCCGAAAAAGCCATTCATCCAGAAATCTTCAAATACCATAATACCGTACTTATCGCAGGCATCGTAAAAAGCTTTGAAATCAGAGGTTCCATGCCAGGTACGGATCATGGTAAAGTTCATTTCTTTATGCAGCCTGACCGCAGTATCGAAATCCTTATCTTCCCATTTGAGCATAGCATCAGGCATACCCCAGTTACCACCCTTGCACATGACTTTATGGCCATTAACTAAAAGATACAGCTCATGGCCGTCCATATCATATGTATATTCACGGATACCAAACTGGGTCTGTTCAGTATCAGATACCTTATTGCCAACTTTAAAGGCAAGCTTAAGTTGATTGAGGTTCTGCTGACCATAGCCATTTGGCCACCAGAGCTTAGGAGCGTTTATGAGCAGCTCCGGATAGTCATCCTTATCGAAGAATACTGTTTTCTGCTGGCTAGCATTAAGCATTACAGGCAGATCAATAGAAATACCCAGACTATCGATTATAGCAGTTAAAGTACCGCTGATTTCATTTGCGGTATTATTCTTGAGTTCAACTGAAAAGCTTAGATCAGCTGTTGACAGATCAGGCAGCGGCAGATCAGTTTTTATAAACGGGTCTTTAATAGTCACATCGCCCGTAGTTGACAGGAATACATCTTCATAAATACCAATATTACGACCTGGTATTGGTGGAATCCAGTCCCAGCCAGCACTACAGATAAAAGTAGGAGCATTAACCGGCTGAGTATCAGTCCAGTCAAGATGTACAGCCAGTCCATTTGCTTCACCAATTTTGGCATAAGCGGTAATATCATAACGGCCACGAGCAAAAGCACCGTCAAGATCAGCTATCTTTGTGCCGTTTAGATAAATATCAGCTTTCCAATGCACACCGTCAAAATTCAGCCATATGCGTTTACCCAACATATCAGCAGGTATCTGGAACTCTGTGCGGTACCAGTAATTAACATTGTAATAGTCCTGAGAAAGAGTTTGGAGATTGTTACTGTAATATGGATCATCAATAAGTCCCGCTTTTTCATAGCTGGTCAGAACCGTACCAGGTACAATTGCAGGCACCCATGAAGCGGCATTAAAGCCCGGCTGCGATATAGTATTACCATTTGCGGTCACATCCAATTCGCGGGCAAGCTTCCAGCCGGAATGAATATACGCACCTTTACTAACAGCTGAGACAGGAGCCTCAAATAACATTATTACTACCAATACACACAGTAGTTTCGTTATAAAACTGCTTGTTCTGGCAAGTGATAAGTGCTTTTTAGTGTTACTATACATTCATAATCTCCTATTATATCCTTAGACATTCTACTCAGACAAACCAGATTCATTCAGCCAGCAACTGGCCAAAACTGCCAGGTCATATACATCAACCCTGCAATCTGGCTCAGGAACAAAGTTATTGATATCCGATACTTCTGTCGCAGCACCTGCAACATCAAGAAATGCCGGATAATCATCCAGACACAACCTTTTCCCTAAAGCCGAAACATCGTTATAAACATCCAGTATTTCCTCTTTATCCAGAACATAGTTATATATACGAATATCATCCATACGGCCTTTATATGCTTCATCCGGGCCATTTGTCGAGCTGTTATAATTACTCATACCTATAACTACCTCTGAGCCAGTACCGCCAGCCAAGCCAATATGCATAGTTTTCTTCAGCTCAGCATCGACATAATACTGTAAGGTATCATTTATATCATCAAACATAACTGTCAGCATATGCCATTTATCCCATTGGATATCAGCTTCATCAAATGATATTTCAGCCCAGTTAAACGGAGCGTGAACAAAGCTAATTCTGGAATTTCCGATCCCCAGCTGCCACATCATATTCTTATAGTCCCAGCTATTGCGTTTAGCCAGCATAACACCGCCCTGACTGGAGCTACAGTTAAACCACAGACTCAAGGTCATCTGACCATATTCCTGGCATGGATTCCAGTTACCACAGCGAGCCCAGCCTTTACTGCCGTCGAAATATGCGGCACTATTAGCATTTTCCTGCTGATCTGAGATAAATGCCGGTGAACCACCAACTAAAGCATCGTTCCCTTCACCTGAGACATCTATATATCCTTGAGTGGCTGAATATTGCGATTGATCAAGCTGCCAGTGAGCCAACATTCTTCTAGTAGTATTAGCTGGCCAGATATCAGCGAGTCTGCTGTCAGCAAGATCCAGCTGATACATTACCTGATTGTAATCGTATCTTGGCGTTGGATTTTCGTTGCCGGTATATGTCGTTACATAAGTACCTTCAAAGTATATCAACTGGCCATTTTCCTGGTTAAATTCAGGGTGATATGCAACATTATAGAAAGTATAGACATCTTCCGGCGACCAGTGAGTGACGACTTTACGAGCCTTTCTCCAAGGCCCTTCCGGCGAAGGAGCAGCCGAGACCCAAACTTCACCTAAAAATGTCTTACCAAACTTCTGCTGACCGATCATAATCCAACAATCACGATATGGATCATAACCAGCTGAGCCGCCAGCAAGTAATATATGATCACCAGTCTCAACATCTGTCATCCAGTTCCAAGCCTCAGCTTGTGTGACCAAACCAGCATTTCTTATTGTTTCCCATCTATCATCATTTATAGGAGCGGTATTGGTTTTCCAATCCCATATGATATTATTACTGGCATCGCGATCGACCTG
The DNA here is from genome assembly GCA_963667715.1 of Sedimentisphaerales bacterium. GTDB lineage: Bacteria > Planctomycetota > Phycisphaerae > Sedimentisphaerales > SM23-30 > JAFGDI01. Next base: position 3,074,790 of record OY763926.1, read on the forward strand.
GGAGCTATCGTCGTCATAGGCTGAACCTTCCTTTAGGCAGGAATATGACTCGTAGCTGGAGGGATCTGCAAATGAGTCGAGATCAGCCTTGATACGTACAACAGGACAAGGCCAGCCAGCATATACATAGCCATCCTTTTTATGTACCTGTCCGCTTATTGTTATATTATGCCAATTCTGAAAAATAGTCAGGGTCTCGAAAGTCTCGGTATTGTCATTAAAAATAGCAATGCCATTTTCACCAGCAGCTGCACCACTGATAACACTGTAACTTCCCAACAACCTTTCGGTTCCACTTTCATCGTTTACAGATACCAGTGAATTCATCCAAACCAGACCTGCGTCAGAACGTGGAAACATTTCTTTACTGAAACCTGAGTCATTCACAAAATAAGTTAGGTCAACTCCAACTTCAGGAGAAAGGCCACCTAAACCCGGTATTTGAGAAGTAGCAGAAGAGGTCTTGAAATTACCAAGCGGATAAGCCGGACGTTCAGTGTCACCCCAAAGCCAGAACAGCTTGCCATTGTACTCAGCCATATCAACAGTATCCTGCCCCAGCACTAAGCCAGTTATTAGCGGATTAGCCAGCGGTACCGGTTCTTCCAGCAAAACACTGTCTCGGTATATACCACCGCCAGTGATACGATACATTCTCTGGGCAATATTAACTCTTTCAATGAAAATATTTGCCGTACCATCAGACTGGGTAAATAAGCTTACCCCACCGCCGGCAGGTGCATTATAGCCGTAACTTTTAACATTGAAGTAAACAGATGTATCCATAAGGTCCGGCTCGTAAAAGGCTATTCTGCCGGCACTATCAGTATAATATGACAGCCCGTCACCTGTACGCAACTCAACCAGAGGGACACCCCTGCCGGTATCAGCATCATAAACATTTATCGCAAATGGCGAATACGTTCCCGGGGTAGTATTATAATTATGGTTAAGTCTGAATAGCTCAAGGCTACTATACGTTGGAGCATCACCCGGAGCAGGATCAGGCTTAAGAGTAATAACTGCACTACCACCAGGATAAGGGTCCAGCGACCTGCCGACATTACCAAAACCGTCAGCGTTCATATCCAGATAACCATAAGGAGCTTTAATACGAAAGTATACATTACCAACATCCATTAACCCTGGTTCCAGAAACGCGATCTGGCCATTACTATCAGTTAAATATTGTATTTTATTGACAGTTTTAAGTTCAACCAGTGGTATCGGTGCACTGGTATTAGCATCAACAACAGTAATTATAAATGGTTGATAAGGATGTGACGCTCTGACATCACAATAGAGACATGATATAAAGACAGCCAGCAATATGGCGATCATCTCTTTAGAATGTATTTTACTTAACAACTTCAATCCTCCTGTTATTCCTGCCACCAGAATGACATACTGGCCGGAACTGGAAAGTTCTCTCTCTAACACTTTGCTTTTATACAGAAGTAAACAATAGGTCAATGTAAGTAGATAGGTTCGGCTGGCCAAAATAGGCGCACATTCCACCCGGCTTCATTGACTGAATATATTAAATTTGGTATATATATATTATCTGGCAGACATTACCAACTCAGGTTTGGCAACAATACACCAGCTTGAATCTGGATATAATCCGTTAAGAAATTCATTATCCCCCTTACCCTTGGCATCAGTAGTAACCAAGGTCAGGTATTTAGCAGTTTCAGGTATTTCTATATCAATCTGCTTAACTTCCTGCGGATTATCTAATTTGGCTGAGAAAACTACTTTCCCATCTATAAGAAGCCATACAACGGCATTGCTTTCACGAGGTACTACAGAAGAATAATGGTTTGATCTTACCATAGCAGAAGATAAGCCGACATCAGCAGTAAATCGACTGACTTTGCCATCTGGAACCTCTGACGTTATGTTTTCCAGATCAAATGTTATACCAACATTAGGATGCATTACAATTGCTGGATAATCTGCAGTACCATAATTCTTATTGCCTAATTTCAACATATTAGCATCAGCGTTGCCTGATAAGTTCAGCCCTGCACCGTTGATGATCTCGGCATAATACGTGCCGTTGGTCTCTGGGCATTCATTGAATTTATCGCCCCGGCTAGTAACTACCTGAAATGGTCCAGCAGGTACAAAAACGCCGTCAATATATGATTTTTTACCAGAATCAACTTTAACGTAAGCACCATCTGCCTGTCGGGTAAAGGCACTATAACTGCCGAATTTACCCGTTGCCGGATTTATAGCAGTCTCAGCCTTACCAGTGCCCCAGCCGTTGCCGCCGCCGACAATATCGGCCATACTTAGCTTGGTACCACCACGCCAGACGATCCCGGCATCAGAAATAATGTCACGAGCAAATAACTGCGGCTGACAAGTTATATCACTAACCACTCTGTCATTACTCACTTTAACAGCAGAACCAGCCAATACTTCACGTTCTGTGTTTGAGCTGGCATCGATCAGCATTGTTCTGCCACGGTTAACATGGAGCTCGGTACTGCCGTCCTTTAATAATTTAACACCAAACTCAGTTCCCAGATCAATAACGGAACATTTTGGCGTAACAACAGTAAAACCGATAGCCTGGGTAGGAACTTTTGCAAAAATACTGCCACTATTCAGCTTCATTTCATTACCAGATACGATCTCAAATTCTGCTGGAGACTCAACCACAACCTGAGCACCACTGTCAAAAAGCATTTTGACTACGCCGCTGCTTAGCTTATAGCCGCCGCGTACTCTGGTAAGTTCTGAGCCAATACCAGGAATACTGGCATTTGACCAGCCAACATCCATAGTATCAACCAGCTTGGCTGATCCATTATTTCCACTAAGGGTAAAGAAATGAACAGATAACATTATCATTAGAACTGCTGCCACAGATAAAGCAAAGCTTAAAAAGGCAGCTGGTATTATTTTAACTTTTCCAACAGGCTTTACAGTGTCACAAATATCCGTTTCAATGGCAGGGGCCATATTTTCCTTGTTAACAAGCTCAAGCCATAAGTTTATATCAAACTTTGACACTGGCGGCTGGGCATAACTGGAATCAGGCATCTCGAGCTGCATAAGGGCACAGTTAACCTTAACCATCTCGAAAAAAGCCTGCTGATTTTCAGGGAGTTCTAGAAGCTGGTTAAACAGCTCCTTCTCCTGCTCAGACATGGAACCTTCCTGAGCCTTTATAAAAAGGTTTTCAAACTCTCCATATTGCTGGGTCATCTTCTAGCCTCCGAAGCTATTTGCCTATTTATACAGTGTCTTAGCAACCCCTGTATACGAGCAATACTTCTATGAACACTTTGAAGAGTTCTTCCCATATCTGAAGCCATCTCTTTAAATGTGCAACCACTGGCATACCTCATTTTTATCATAGAAATGTCGTTTGCCTGAAGTTTTTTCACACATTGCCTCAAATATACCAGATAATCATCAGTATCTTTTATCTGAACCATAGCCTGATTCTGAATAGAATCGAATACCTTATCGTCAAACACCACCTTACTGCGGCTCTTCTGTCTGCGGAATTCGATAACTCGATAATGAGCAATTGTGGTTGCCCAGGCTAGAAAATCGGTACCTGGTACAAATTGTTCATATTTCTTCCACATCATTTTTACAGTTTCCTGCAGAATATCGTCGGCATCATTAACATTCACCACCAGGCTCATGATATATGCAAATATCTTCCTCTGGTTGGCTGTTAGTTGCTCAACAAATGCGACAGTATTAGAATTTTTATCTTCTTGTTTCAATGCCAGCCTTTTACCTTACACCTATAAAATATCCAGCTCATACTTTTAGCTGAATCTTATAATAATATCGGGCATCTTCATAATAGAAGGCCACTTCAGGTTTGTATTTCAGCGCAAAAAAATTATTTATTCTTAAAATCCCATTAATCAGAGTAGCAAGCAAAAAACGAAACAAACATAAACAAATACTAGTAAGCAACTTAGCTACACTACCACCAGAAGAGCAGCATAGCTAAGTTACTGTTTTAGATAAAGAAAATATTACATAATGTTCATTTTTATTAGATTTATCCAGACCTTATTTACTAACATAACGATAATTAAATCGCCTATCCGGGGCACTATCGCCATTTAGTGCAAATTCTGATATCTTGCCGTAATCCTGAATATTGTCCGCCCAGTGAAAATCGATCTGTACAGCATTGTCTGGCTTAATTCCCAGCAGTTTCCTGTCGATAGCCAGCTCAAGCATGTTCTCTTTGATTGCGATTGGCACTTCTGCCAGCAAAACAGGCTCCCACTTATCTTTTTTCAAGGAGCGCACGGTTGTAGAATTGCTTTTTACCGACATATTAACCAGCAGATCGTACCCCTGCCAGCCAGTTGCATGATCCTGATCAGTATCAATATAAAGCAGCATCCAATTAGCTTCAGAATAACTGGTTAGTGCATCCTTAGTTTTAGCTAAAAAGTATACCTTAGTTTTATCACATGCTACTCGTGATTCAATTATATCATTTCTGCCAGTATCGTTTTTATAGGTAACAGCTGGGGAATAACCTCTGAAGTTCCTATGGGCAGTATCACCTGGGAAGTCATGGAATATGGGTTTGACTGATTCCCATTCGGAGAACTGACCATCGATATTGATAGTAATCATAGGACTGGCCGGTATTGGCTGTACCATGCCCTTGAACTTTCTTATATTATCTATGAGCTGATAATAGTAATTATCGGTATGGCCGCCCTTCATTGGTGCGATATCACGGTTAAACTCCTGGCTGAAAACATCTACAAAAAAAGAATCGCCGTTTTTGATGGGACGACCAGCAAATGTGCCGTTTCCGTTTTCCCATATAAATCGCTGTGCAACCCATTCATTCCATTGGGTAACCATAACTATCTCTGGATCGACGGCAAGGGCCCTCTGCCATTGTTGGCCAAATTGAATACCATTACCAGTCACTGGTGTGGTATAATCGCTTAATACAGCTGGTTCTGTACCATTAAACAAACTTTTGCCCTGACTGGAAGTCGGATGCTGTGCGGTTGAAACAGTTATCTGCTCGGGGATATTTGGCTTTTTACTCCAGCCCCAATCCTGGGGATATGTATCAAGCCATTGCCAATGGTCAGGCTGTTTTTTTGTGTCAGTCCAGGCCCAGCTGTATTTGATCGTAAAGAAGTCTTTGACTTCAGGTCTGAGTTCAGGGTCATCGACATGGCCCATTATCAAAGGCTTGCCATTTCGCATGAACCATTGATCTGAATATAGCTGTTTATTATAAAACTCATCGTACAACTGATTCATAACCTTACCGCTATGTGCATTGGTAAGGAAACATATCTGCGGAGTTGCAATATGCTGTTTTCGCATATCTGTTGAAATATCGCACAATTGCTTGACAGTATCGAGATAGGTAACTGCATTAGTTACGTCAAAGAATATAAAGTCAATTCCTGCAATAGCGAACATTTGCAGATCATGCCTTATCACCCATGGATCTTCAGAACGATAATAGCCATACTCCGGCTCAGACCAGAAATGGAAACTGCCGCCTGGCCCCCAGGCTGGAGCTGAGGGGTTATCCTTTAGCAATTTGGCTATGTCATATACCTTATCTCCATGATGACCATGCCAAATATAGTAGAAGATACCAACCAGCTTGCCGTCGCGTTTTGGCCCGGTATCTTCGAAACTAACCAGCGATCTGCCCAGACTGTCGGTTGCTACCCAGCTATCGCAGCTAAAGGCCCCGTCACTTTCAGCCCGAAGCAGTGTACTACTGAAAAGAATTAAACAAAGAACAACAATAATAAACAATACTTTTTTCATGACAACTCCTGTTCTATAATGTAAATCAATAGTTACTATAGATAAACGATACAAATATCAGGTAAAATAGCTATGATCATAAAAACAGACCGGGTCGCTCTCAAGAAAGCTCCCTGTCATTTCGTAGGCACGGGCACGGCAACCGCCGCAAATTGAAAGCTGGTCGCAGGTTTTACAGACGCCCTGGTATAGTGACCTGTCACGCACTTGTTTTAGTAAAGGCGACTCATTCCATATCGCATTGAAATCGTAACCATTTTCCAATAGATTACCAGCCGAAACATTAAGGAAGCCGCAAGTCTGCACATTGCCTTTATAGTTAATAAAAGCATAGTCACTACCGCCCGGACAGCCATTGCGTTTACCGGCAGAAGCTAATAGTTTCCGGCCATCTCTGGCAAGGATAACATTAAACTGCGGGCCGCAATTTATTCTCACATTAAAATCGCCTGACTTATTTATTTTAGCAAGCTCCACTAACAACTTTTCGTAATCAGAAGGAGATATCGCTTCTTTGGCAATAGCTGAACCTCTACCTGTTGGAATGAATATAAACGGGTTAATGCAATATGCACCAAGCTCTTTTGCTAATTGGCCAATATCGAGTATCTGACCTTTATTTCTACTAGTTACCGCGGTATTAACCTGGAATCTTATGCCATATTCTCTACACTTTTTCATTGCTTCAACTGCAATATCAAAAATGCCGGGAACGCCTCTAAAACTATCATGAGATGCGGCATCTTTGCCGTCAAGGGAAAAGGAAATGGTCAATATATCAAGCTGCTTGAGCTTTTTAAGTGATTCATCATTTAAGAGGTATCCGCTGGCCGCTAATGAAACACGATGGCCAAGCGTATTAGCATAGTCGATCAAGTCATATATATCTTCTCGCTCCATAGCCTCGCCACCAGTAAAAACCAGAACACACTGCCTATCTTGTGAGAAGGAATCGATAATACTCTTACACTGCTGAGTCGACAAAAACTCTCGTTTATCACTCTGGGTAGCAGCAGCTCTACAGTGCAGACAATTCAGCCTGCATTTTCTGGTAACTTCAAAAGCAATAACTCTTGGTCTCTTCGCCACTTCAGCCCCCCCTGTTATTTCGGATTATGCACCATAAGAGCTACCTGAGCAACGCGACGGCCAAGATTTTCCGCAGTCAGCAGGCCAAACTCATCATCGTCAACAGTACCGGAGCCACTAAATAAAGTCGCACCAAAGTGAGATGTATTATTGCCATCGCTTACACATATCATATCATGACATAACATTGCTGCCTGTACACCCTGAATCGTCAACTCCTGACCGCCATTGCGTACACCGCCAACTGCCAGAACACCACCAACGACATTACGAAATGTAAAACCATTGCGTCGGAGTGTAACGGAGCGATCGAGGAAAGCCTTACACTGGGCTGTCATGGTGCCAAGATATACGGGAGTGCCAATTATAATTCCAGCAACAGACTTATCACTTAACATAGGGATTAAGTCATTAAAGCCATCATCCTGAATACAACCGGGCTTGGTTTTACAGTGGCCACAGGCCAGACACGGCCTGACCTCATGTTCTGCCAACTGAATTACTTGTGTTTCAACACAACCTGTCTCACTGGACGCTGCGGCAAGGGCAACTTCAAGAGCTTTCTGAGTAGTGTGATTCTTTCGAGGGCTGCAATTTATACCAATAATCTTCATACTTATATCCTGTAACTTTCTAAAAAGCATAATATCTGCTCTATTGATATAACTTATACATAAAAAACCGCCGTAAAGACAGTAAAATCATTCCAGAATTGCGAAAGTTGACACGAGTATATAGCAAAAAAACCCCGCTTATTTACTAAACGGGGTTTTCTTTTGGAGAGATGGATTTGTAGTTTACTATTTTTTTTCTATTGAATATCGATCGTACAGCCAGAGCCATCGTCCGGGAATTTTACGATAAGCAGCTCATTTGTGCTATCATAATACCAACCCTGACCAGCATCTTTTAATAATGTTTCATTATTATACTGCACTAATAGCAACCCGTCTTTTTGAACCTGAGATGGGCCTGTAGCTGTATGGTTGAATCTACAGTAATAATCTCTTGGCAGTGATGGAGAGTACAATTCAGCATCTTTAATATCAGTTTCGTATACCGTCAGTCTGGTATTACTACCATCACTACTATAATCATATCTGGTCAGAGCATATGCATTGTTCAGCAGATAATCTCTGGTAATACCATCATCCTCATACAAAGTGTAGGTGCTGCTGCCAACTGTAGGATAGATATCCAGTGTTATTTCATCCAAAGGCTTTTCATCAGCATAACGAATTTCCGGGCCCATTGGCACGATCGCACCGGCCTTGACAAATACAGGTATTTCATCGAGCTCGGCCCGAACAGTAATATCCTGCGGTCCGGTATATTCGGTTCCATTGAAATAGTCATACCAGGTTCCCGGCGGAATCCAGACATTTACATCTGTCGCCTCCAGGCTTACCGCTGGTGCTACCAGGAACCAATCGCCCCAGAAATACTGATCCTGCCTTGCCCAGGCAGTAGGGTTGTCCTGATATTCCAGAACCATAGCCCGCATCATCGGAATGCCGTTAGCTGCCCCCTGCCAGGCTGAGGTATAGATATATGGGAATAGTTTATAACGCAGTTTCAGGTACTTTCTAAGTATCCCCTGAGCATTTTTACTATATATCCACGGCTCCCTGCCATCATGTCCGTGAGCACGCATTATGGAGCAGAAAGAGCCAAATTCGGCAACCCACCTTATATAAAGATTATCAGAAGGTCTGGTCTTAAAGCCGCCGAGATCATGAGAGAACCATGGGTAACCAGAGAGACCAACTGCCTGTTGATTTACTATCTGTCTGCCCATCTCGTCTATCCTACTGTAAATATCGCCAGACCATGCACATGCATAATGATGACCAGCAAAACCGCCACGAGTAATAAACATAGGGCGCTGCTGCGTAGTATAATCCAGCCACTTTTCATGCACAACCTTTGCAGCACGATTAGCCATAAGATTATCACCTACAACGTCAAATTCGTCCGGCCAGAACCAATCGCCGTAACCCGGAGCTATAACAGGGTCTAAATGAGCCTTCCACCATTGCTGAGCACTGGCCGGATCGGTAAAGTTGCCCTTGTTAGCTTCCGGCGTGCCATAATTATTATGCAAGCCCACATGGAACCCAAGCGAATCGGCCTCTTCAAACATGGCCGGCAAGTCATAATACCTGCTCTCATCCCATTTATGCGGGTTCCACTTGGCTCCACGCCAGCCATAGTCAAATACATAGCAATCTGTTGGCCAGCCGTCGCCACCATCATCATCTGGATGACCACCAAAACGCAGCCAGTGTATCCAATCACTAAATTCATCCTGAGTCGCATTGTCATTGCCGTACTTTGAGAGCATAAAGCCATAGGCCCACTTTGGAAACAGGTTCATACGACCGGTAAGCTCACTATAATTGCCGAGAATCGACTTAAATGAAGGGCCAGCCATAAACCAGTAATCCAGATAATCATCGGTGCTAAAACCACCAGTTGAGTCAAAATCTGTTCCTTTAGCAAAGGTATTAAGAAAAATACCATAACCTGAAGTACTCATAAAAAACGGTACCGGAACTCTGCCATGAGTGACAGTAAATTCACTAAAACCAGAATTCTTGTTCAACTGGCCAGAGTTACCATGATCACCACCACCAAAGCCGAATTTACCGCCGCTGCCGGGGCCTTCTACCCTTTTAACGCCAACAGTATTATTTTCCCAGTACATACCTTCACTATCAGAATCCATAGCCAGCAGCGTCATATTATCACCACGATACATCTGTAATCTAAACGGTGACTTCTGAGCCCTGATAACCATCTCGCTGGTAGCTATTTTAATATAACTACCCTCATCAGTGACAGTGTAATCAACCTGCGGCCAGTCATACTTTTGAACCATAAAATAGTCCGGATCACTATCACTTCTATAGATCCTGTCTGGTGCCAGCTGAACACGTGCCATCTTACTATTACACATTGATACTTTAATTTGCGATACACCACAATTAAATAGTACCTCATTACCATCGATGCTGTAAGAGCTGAAATCTGCCAGGGCGTCCGGCTTAACAACCTTACCCCATTGACCTTCAAGTACGGCTATATCATCAAGTTTAACCAGCTGATCACCAACAAGATTATAACCAGAAAGTTCAAGCCAATCAGCAGTGAGTAATGCAAGATCGCCTATTGCTACTTCACCATTATTATCAAAATCTGCTAATAATCCGGTTGATACCTTATCGTCAACAATCACGTCAAGTGGTTTGATTATTCCGATCGGATCTCCATTTTGCATTACTGTAAATGACAGAGTAGCAGTTTCCTGAGGCTCAACCAGACCGTCAGCTACAGCCCGAACCGAAACGGTCTGAGCGATATTCCAATTTGAATCATCAAAGGTTAATATCACCTGACTGCCAGGTGAATCTGTTCCTGATAGCTGGATATCGTTGCCGTAAAGGGTAAATTGAGGAGCAATAACCACTTCAACAGCAACCTGCGGAGCCTGTGAAAGCTCAACTGCAAAACTGTCAGTACTGCCATCGTTTTCGGTCACATGCGTGACACCATCACTTTCACCAACAATACCTATAACCTGGCCAACGGATATAGAACCGGTACCACTGGTGCTACTAAGAAACATACCATCATAAACCTGGTACAGATATAATGAATCATAACAACCAATTGCGAAATCAGCGTCGATTATGTTTAACGCACCAACAATAAGATCGCTGCCAAGGTTAACTGTGGCACCATCGCTGAGTGTCATAGCTGCTGCGGTATGCAGGTCGTAGCCAATCTCAATATAGCCGCCATTGTTAACCGTAATATCACCAAGGCCCAGACTACTTTGTGCCTGGGCATTCAGGCTGCCGCTTACCAGCCAGCTACCAGAAAGGGTAGGATTAACACCTTGCAGAGTGACTGCCCCACCCTCAGCGATAACAATATCACCACTACCACTTATAACCGAACGAATAGTTAATGAAGATTGCTGATCGGCGAAGACTATACTCATATTACCAGATAGTTCCAGGTTGCCATCGAGCACGCATGAACCTGCTACATTGATCATACCATTATCAACGATCAGTTTATTTATATAAATACTTTGACTATTCAGGTATAGTGTATCATTAGTCAAGTTAACAGCTGGAACATCAGCAATATCGTATAATGCTTGTATCTGCTGATCTGAAAGAGAAATATTATAAATGTAGATTTCATCCAGAAGGCCTTTCATATAATCAGTGGCACTTACACGGCTATTACGGCCAATAGTGACATTATCCAGATCATTCACAAAAGGCACACTATCGGGATCGGTATTATTCAAGGCTCCATCAATATAAAGTTCTCTATCATTTTCAGAGTTATATACAGCAACAGCATGGTGCCATTTATTATCATCCAATCCAGCAGATGACTCAACCAACCCCAGGTCAAAGTCAGGATTACGAGCTGTAAGCATAGCCATAGACTGCCTGATACCTGTTTGCAGGTACCTGTCATTGGCTTTGCTGTTACCAATCCATAATGCCGCATAAGTCGATGAATCCTGATCTGGAGTCTTAAACCAGTAGGCAATACTAATTGGGTAATCGGTTAGCTCGTTAAGAATATCATCTGAAATATTTATATAACTTGAACCATTAAAGCTGCATGCCGATTTTTTAATACCATCTGTTAATACTGGCTGAGCTACGACTGAGCAAGCATATCTATCTGTAAACTCTTGATCTACAGCTTTATCGAATGACCAGTGAGCCACGGCAATATCTGCCATATAGTATTCCATAACTTCTGTATCTGATAGAGCATGGCTAAAGAGACGTACTTCATCGAGTGCTCCGATCATCAGATCGGTATTACCAGAAGACCTGGCATTACAACCGAAAGTCAATTTATTCAAGCTATCAACAAATGGACAATCGAAGCTGTTTTCGGCTGTTTTCTGGCCGTCAAGATATAATTCACGCTCGCCAGAGGCTGCGAACACTGCGACAATATTATGCCACTGGCCGTCGTCAATTGCCACAGGACTTTCTGCCATACCTTCTTCAAAACTGCATGTCGGTTCATTTCTGGCAGCCATAACTGCATATGTATTGCGTGGTCCGACCTGAAAATACTGCCTGTCAGAATTGCTATCGCCAAGCCACACAGCTGCATAGGTCGCTGATGACTGCTCAGATATTTTCACCCAGCAGGAAACACTAAAAGGATAGCCCTGAATCTGGCTGATAATACCATCATCTACCACAACATAGTTACTGCCGTCTAAGGTCAGAGCATTGCCTTTTACCCCATCAGAGCTCAGGTTTGCTGGACCAGTTATTACACCATCATAAGAATTCTGAGTATCATAAATAATATCGCCGGTTCCAATAGTCTCAAAACCCCAATAGCTCACCAGAGCAGCGTGCACTGACATAGCTGGTATAATAATACATAAAAACAAATATCTGAGCATGATCATCTCCGAAATATATCACTTTCTATTTTACTACTCACACAAAAGATGCTAATTTAAAAATAATGTGGCTGAATATACACCCAGCCACATTCATTTTTTCACATTAAGAACAATTGCTTATTTTCTTCTACGCAGCATAACTGAACCTAAACCGAGCAATGCCATTGTAGTAGGTTCCGGAACCAAAACGGGAGCATCAGTTCCAACATATATTTCATCAATATATGTGCCATTGCCACCGACGAAATTGGCAAGACCAACTCTGTCAAAGCTCATACCATCATACAGGTCAAGTTCAATTCCGCCCGATGTCAGATCAGTACTTGCTACCGGGTTCAGGTATAGCGATGCAATATCAGAATCAAGGTCGAAACGGACAACGTATAAATTCGTATTGGTATCAAAATCACCAATCTTTACAGAATTTAACCTGCCGCCACCAACACCACTACGAGATGTAGCATAGAACTCGGCATTACCGGTATCCAGGCCATCATCTTTTCTTAATATTCCAATCTGGAACACACGGCCATCATCAGCATCTTTACCAGACTGAAGCTCAACCGCAGAATACGGATCATCAGCAGAAGTTGTACACTGCATCAGGAAACTCAGATAAACAGTACCAGAATCGTAAGCCTGGTCCAGGTCTCTCTGGTAGCGAGTGCCGTCGCCTGGACTATAGGCAGAATTACCAGAAGCTGTTATCGCATTATAATCCAGTCCGGTATCAGCGACAATATAATTTCCACCATTTCGAGAATATGAATTTCTCCATGAACTGCTCCAGCCGGAACCGCCATTCTGGCCGGTAAGGTCGCCAGAATCATAATCAAAAGAATCCATTACTCCTGCATTTACTGCTGCAGAAATACACAATACACATAAAGTTTGAATCAATTTCCTCATTTTGTCAGCCCTCCTATACGATTTTATAACTACGTGAACCTTTCACGCTTTATCTCAGATTTTAACAAGTATTCCGCCGAAGCGATTATCATCTCCGGCGGAATACCAAGGAACCATATATCTAATTAGATCAAGGTAAGCAGCTGCGTAAAGCTGTACCTGGAATTACTTCAATTGTAGCACCACCGTCAGTACTCCAACCTACCGATACATGAGTATCTACATGCAATTCTTTGTGGAGAATTTCAATATAGTAATACTCACCGGCTGTAAGAGCTATAGGTGCAGATGCTTGTTCAGGGTATTTATCCCACTGATCGACATCAGAATACTCTGATACTTCTGCAATATGATTTGCCAGAGCAGGGTCGGTATCAACAGCAGTTGTATCACTACTGAGAAACAGTCTGGACTTATCATCAGAAGCGATATAGAAGGTATAGCTGCCAGAAACCGGTGGAACGATATATCCGCGAATTCTCTGGCCGGTATTATTATCTATATCCATACCGCGCAATTCACCGGTAACCTGATATGAGAAGTCTGGTGCCTGACTAAACTTAGGAGCTGCGATAAGCTGTTCTACATCAGTTCCTGCAATATCGATCCAAACATCGGCAATTAAAGCTTCATTTGTATCAACAGGCTCCCAGAAATTAGCAGAATAAGTGGCAGTTTCTGAGAGTTCTGTAGAATCGAACCATTCAATAGCGAACTGGGCAAAGTCGTTAATATCAACAATACAGTCGCCATTACGGTCATAGTAATTTGCCTGCCAGTTGCCAGCTGCTTTAGCGGCACGACAACCATCTTCATATACACGCATTTCGATCATATCAGAAACAGAACCGGTATCATCTGTGGCAGTAAGTTTGAGAACATATGTGCCAATTGCTGAAACAGTAATGGTTGTATCCACTGCTTCTGGATCATCGAACTCTACATTTGCAGTTGCAATACAATCGGCTGATATTTCAAATGCCTGCCAAAGGATAGTCATTTGAGTTGTGCCGTCGTCAACAACACTGGCATTCAAGCTTAACGGAGCCCCAGCAAGATCAATTGTTGTCAGGATATTATCGCCAGCATTTACAACAGGAGCAACATCCAGCTGCTTGGTGGTAAATGCCCAGACTGGGCCACTTACTACCCCAGTTGTACTATCATTATAATTAACGTTTGCTTTAACCTGCCATTTATATGTTGTATTATATGACAGGCTATTTACAGGCGATGATACTGTCTGGCTGCCTGGAATATTATTTTCATAATAATCCAATGATGCGACAGTAGTATTAACAACATCAGCTTCATTAGGATCGACGCAAATTATATAACTGCTAACGGACGCTACATTAGGGTCAGTAGGAGCAGCCCATTCAAATACCATCCCTGCCGGATCAATATCCTGAGCATCAATTGCAGGGCTAAGATTATCGATACCGGTATAATTAACCACGATCTCGTCAATAGTAGTACCATTTGCACCAACGAAATTAGCTAAGCCAATACGATCAAAAGTGAAGTTTTCGTATAATGGCAGCTCAATATCGCTTTTCGAAAGATCTGTATTTGCTGTAGGGTCAAAGAATATTGACGCTACATCTGTGTCAAGATCAAAGCTAACAAGGAACCGATGAGTATCAGTATCAAAATCAGCAATCTTAATAGAATCTAAGCGGCCGCCACCAGGACCAGTACGAACTGTTGCATAAAACTCGGCATTACCAGTATCAAAGCCATCGTCTTTTCTTAGAATACCGATCTGGAAGATACGACCATTATCAGCATCTTGACCAAACTGCAACTCCAAAGCAGAATATGGATCGTCTTCTGACGATGAACACTGCATTAGGAAACTTACCTGGACAACACCTTCATCATATACAACGTCCAGATCTCTCTGATAGCGGGTACCATCACCAGGACTGTAAGCGGCATTACCGCTGCTGGTAATAGAACCAAAAGTAAGACCTTGATCGCTAACGACATAGTTACCACCATTGCGTGAATAAGCATTACGCCACGCACTACTCCAGCCACTGCCGCCGTTTTGCCCGATAAGACTGCCAGCTTCATAGTCAAAAGACTCTGAAACATCCGCCTGCAGGCAAGCACTGAGCATACACAAACTTAAAGAACAAAGTAATCCTCTGAATTTCAAAACAGCACCTCCAATAAAAAAAAATTAACATTTATATCGTATAATAACCATTATCTATCAAAAACATCTCTTCCGCAGACAATACGCGCGTACATTCTCCGCATAGAAAAGCTTATTTTATCTTTCCATTCTAAGTTAAAATTGAATTCCTTTACTTATCAGCAAACAGCCGCATATGGCTCCAGGTATCCGTAACCATAAGGTTATCCGCCAATATACTCTCCGAGTATAAGCTAAGAGCAATATGTTTCAGATAATAACGATCACTGCTCCGGGTAACCAGCTCAGAAGTTTTTAATTCAAATGAATGCTGATATTCCATTTGCCCTTCATCCGGGAAAACTTTATTCGTTATATCAGCATAGCCGATAGATACTTTACAATTACCAGCACTTGACGGCTCAAATTTCATCACACATAAATATTGAATGTCAGGCTTCATTTCACTACCAGCATATCCAGCCTTAGGGTCAATGGTATTTTTACCATTTTTCAGATATTGGACTCGTACCCCCTGGGCAAGATCAAAATTACCTTCGAGATAACCAATGCTGACATTATTTTCGTTTATCTCACTCAAAGTAAGAATAACATTCTTTCTATCCTGATCTTCCTCCTGATCCTGCCACTTCACTATCGTACTCACATACAATGGTTTGCTTAAAGTGGCCAGGTTGATACTTTTAGAGATAGAATGGCCGGCACCACCAACACGTGAGCCTCTTTTGGCTCCACGTAATCCATTATTTCCAGCGATAAAGGCACGAACAACTTCCGGCCCAATCATATGGCCTTCAGTAGTTGTCCAATCCTTATTATCCAATAATGCCCCCAGAGGCAGAGATTCATAGCTTTCAAAGAATATCGGCTCGTTTGTATCCCGTTTGAAAGTGTCATACTTCATAGCAATGGCATTAACTTCATTACTAAGGTTGTCTACTTCAACCGCCTGACCGGCATAATAATGTTTACTTTTGTAGCTGCCTTTTGATCTAGGGCCAGTATTAAGAACCACTTCACCTTTGAATACGTGCAACTGGCTATCGCCCTGCTTATTCACATCAACACCGAATTCTGTTCCTATGTCAACCAGAATAGAGCTGGGAGTATTAACAGTAAAGCCGCGGCAGCCTTTATTAACACAGGCATATAGCCGGCCCTGATCCAAACAAATTATCTTTTCTGAATCGACTTTAAACTCAGCGGGGCCTTCAATCACTACAGTAGCGCCATAATCATATAACAGTTTCACCAGCCCGCTTTCGAGCGAATAGACTCTGCTATAGGTATTAACTCTTTCGCCATCTATAAGGCCAAGATCATTATTTGCCCACACTGCATTTGCTACATCCATAACAGTAGCGGTCGGTTTCGATAATTTAGCAGGGAAGATATTGGTATATGCAATAAATATTACCATAAGAACAGCGGCAACAGACACTACCATACTATAAGCACGGTAGAGCTTATTGAAACGCTGACGTTTTTTCTTGTATTTACCTGGAGTATCAACACTTTTGGCAGCTGGTTTTTCTATAATGATCTCAGGTGCACAACTTTCCTGTTCTGCCAGCTCAAATAATGATGAATTGACATCTCTGGCATACTCCTGGTCCTGTTTCGACCCAATAACAACGTTCAGGTCGCAATACATAGCCAAAAAGGTACGATAATACAGTCTAGCCCTACGGTCTGACCTGAGTATAGCCTGTAGACGCTCGAGATCCTCTTTTGAAGCATCGCCATCGAGTGTATGAAGGACAAGCTCTCTGAGCTCATAAAATTCTTTATGATTATTGCTCATATCTCCCCCAATCCAACAGACCTGCGAATACAGCCCATCAATAAAGAGAGTATTCTAGACTGATTACGATAAATCGTATTCATCGCTACGCCATTTTCTTTAGAGAGTTCTTTGGCTGTCTTATTAAGCTCAAAGCGAGACCTTATCAGGCTCTGATCCTTGAGCTCCAGTTTTTTTAGACATTTACGAAGTGCATCTATTCTGTGTTGATCCTCCGGCAGCGGGGCCTTGGAATCCTCCACCAGCAGTTCAATAATTTCAGGATCAAGCTTAACCTTGGAATTGTACTTGGCCCTATAACTCAATATTTGATATCTTGCTATGGTAACAGCCCAGGCGACAAAGTTCGTACCGATCTCAAACTGGTCAAACTTCTCCCACATTATGCGCGAAGTTTCCTGCATAATATCTTCGGCTTCGTTCACATTCGGAACCAGTGTCAGGATAGTATGCTTGATACGGTTATAGTTTAAGCTGTAAAGCTCAACAAAGCTGCCTCGATTGTCAAAGTGTTTTTCCATATATAAATCTGCATTCTCTATACATAATACGGGAAAAACACATTTTCACACATTTTTCTTTATTTTTTTTGACAAAAATGCCCGCCAGCACACTCAGACACTCATAACTAATTACGAGAAAAGAACTTCGCGACAACAGAGACTAAAAACTGGTGATACGCCCTTCATCACCAATATATATACTGCTTTGGCCTAATACGGTACCAGTTGCCAAAGCAAGTCTGATCTGGGCTATTTCATAGTCTACAAAAGCGTTGATCTGAGATATCTGCGAATCAGCCAGATGCGATGCGGCATATGAGACATCTGTTGACACCCTCTGGCCAAGCTGGAATTGTGATTGTTCAACTTTATAGTTTCGCACAGCGGCATCAACACCCTGCCGAGCGGCCAGTATCCGTCGCCAACTGCTGTCAATATCTGCAACGGCATTTCTGACATCGTAAGCTACTATCTGCTTAAGTTCATCAAGGTCAATATCATGCTGCTGCTGTTTCAGCTTCATCCTGCTTACCTTCGCCCGTGCAGATTTATTTCCCAATGGCACACTAAAAGCCAGACCGGTGTACAGACTTGACGACGATGACGATGAGCTCAGGTCGCTATAGCTCTCCGAATAGTTCCCGCCAACTCCATACATTTTGTATGAAGTAGAAAGCATAATGTCTGGCAAGCTCTCATTTTGTGCCATACTAAGGTTTATCTTGTCGATATCGATCTGATTGAGCATTTTCAGGATATCCATCCGGTTCTCCTGAGCATATTTGACCATCTCGTCATAATCAAACTCAAATTTGACTGGCTCTGGCATTGTCATTGGAACAATGTCTATAGAATCACTTATAGGAGACTGATGCGGCTCCACCATCCGCTGTAGATTACGATAGCGAATAGCAACCAGACTTTCTGCATTGATAACGGATTCCAGCCTGCCCGACACGGCGGATTCAGCACGCACAATTTCCATAGCTGCGGCAGCTCCGGCAGAAACTTTCTTCTTTACCTCGTTTAGCTGCTTTAGAGCCAGATCATATTGCTCACGGCGTATCTCTAATGATCTTACAGCTGAATATAGCTGCCAGTAGAAGACATCAACCTGTGCTACCAGGTTAATTATACTCTGCTTAACCCCGGCGTCTGCGATAATATTATTTATTCTGGCTACTTTTATTGATCCGGTATTGTACTTCTGCCAACCACCTCTAAGCAGCGACTGGTAAAATGATACACTAGTTGACGATGTTGAACCTGCATTTAATGAACCGTACTTTGTTCTACTATAGGGAAATTCAACAGAGAGCTCGCCCCCGGTAGCAAGTGGCTTATTTATTCCAAGCTTGTAAGATGTATCTTCATAATCAGTATAATTATTATTAGTTAAACCGGCACTGCCATAAAAAACCGCTTCAAACTTTGCCCGTTCCTGATCGGAGTAGGTTCTGGCTATTTCAGAGGCAAGCAGATCAACCTTGAGCCCCAGATTATTTTCTAGTGCTTTTTTCCGTACTTCGTCCAGACTTAGCTCTATATTACCAAGATCCTTGCCAGAGGCCGCTGTACCCTGCTGTTTTGCCAGCTTTTCCGCCTGCTCCAGTGATACTGACTCTGTAGTCGAGAATGATTCCAGATATACCGGATCTATTCGAGATACTTTGTCAGTACCAACTGTTGTACCAGTAATATGTTCACTATCGGACAGCTCACAGCCGCCGACAATAAGCAATAACAATAATAATTCACACCTGCTATTCATAGCGTAAAGCCTCCATTGGATCGATCGTAGAGGCTCTCCGTGCCGGTATGTAAGCAGAGAAGAGCAAAACTATATACAACAAGCACATCGACAACATAATTGACGCTGGGTCAAAAGGTTCAATGCCCCATAAGTAACTGCTTATTATCTGGCGACCAGCGTATATAGCCGGCAGCGCAAGAGCAAAACCTATGACCGCCATGATAGTTACCTTTTGCAAATAACTTAACATGAGTCCTTTACAGGTTGCCCCTAATGCCATACGTATTCCTATCTCTCTACGACGGCGGTTAACCTGAAATGACAAGATTCCATACAGACCTATACAGCTCAGTAATAAGGCCATCCCAGCAAAGCCCCCGGTAAAACAGGCGAACAATCTCTCACGTCTGGTCTGATCAGATAATACATCAGCCTGACTGCTGATATTTGACACATAAACACGATTATCAATATCTGCAACGGCAAGTCGGACCGAAGGTATAATCTTTTCAGGTGCAATTGTTGTTTTTAGCTGGAAATATAAACCGCTAACGTCTCTGGCTTTTTGATTTACATTAAATATAGCACAGCCGCTAACCTCCTGCTTAATATTTGAAGGCTTAAAATCTCTACAGACACCAATAACCGTATATCGGGGATCAGCTGCAAATGGTAAGCCTACCGGATTTGCCTCACCATATAGCTCTTTGGCCAGCGTCTCATTCAATATAATAGTATTGGCACTAGCAAGCGAATCAGATTCTTCAAAATCTCTGCCCCAAACCAGAGGTATCTGCATATTATGCAAAAACTGTTTACCAGCCAGCATAAAGTTGTATGAGAAACGCTCAAGCACTTCATTATTAGGTAGAGTTAAGTCTCTAACACTCATACTATAACAGGACCAACCAAGCATTTTGGTTTGAGAACAAGAAACAGCCTTTACCCCAGGTATGCCGGCAAAGGCTTCCTGTGCCCTGTCATGAAAATCAATTATTTCCGGGCCATCATAACCCACAGATCGAGGATTCAGTTCAAAGGTCAAAATATTTTCGACATTAAAACCAACATCGATATTATCCAGATTATTCAAAGTTTTGACAAGCATTACCGCACCGGTTAACAGGAAAAGAGCTAGACCGATCTGTACGACCACAAGTGCGCCTCCCAACTTCATATGAACTATCCCATCAGAGAACTTGTTTTTTAATCCAGTAAATACTTCTACTTTTGTAGCTCTCAATGCAGGTAACAGGCCAAAGATAAGCATAGTTAGCAATGTAGCCAATAAAGTAAATGAGATAACCCGCCAGTCATTCGGCTGATATAATGAGATATCCGGGTTCCATAGCATTCTAGCCAATACGGTCTTGCACAAAGAAGATAGTACAAGGCCAATGACTGCTCCGAGGAATGATAGAATAGCAATCTCAATAAATAGCTGGTAGATAAGATTTATGCGTCGAGCACCAAAAGCCTGCCTGACCGCAAACTCATGCTGACGGGTTATCCCGCGAACCAGCAGTAAGCCAGCAAGGTTAACACAAGCCAGTAACAGAACAACAGCAACCAAACCAGCCATTATAGGTAGCGGCTTGGAAAGATAATAATTATATCTGGGGTTACCGGCCGGACATTTATCGGCAAAAACCTCAACATCGACCTTATTACCGTCTCTGCTCCTAGGCTGAACCAATCTATCGATAAGCAATGCTACTTCTGCCCTAACCGCCGAAATCTGCTTGTCGTTTTTGGCTCGAGCAACAACTTCATAGCCGTATCTGAAATCTTTGCTAAAGAGCTTTTGCAGTGATGCTGGTATAACATAATCAATTCTTGTACCCTGGTATACTCCGATAAAGGCTTCTGGCAATACTCCAATAACCTTCATACAGGTATCTTCGAGTATAACATCTTTACCAGCTACTTTAGGGTCACTATTAAATGTATCTCTCCAGCACTTATAGGAAATAACAGCCACCGGTTCCGACTGCTCTAGATTATCACTATCACTGAGTAGTCTCCCCAAATACGGCTTTAAGCCCATAAAATCGAAGAAATTACCATCAACCATCATTCCTTCTGCACGACCAAGCTTACCTTGTACGTTTATATGTAAGCCGTAGAGTCGACCGTGAGCCGTCAGTTGCGGGACACTAGTTACATTATCACGCAAATAGCAGTAATCTTCATAACGAAAGGCATCAGAGCAAAAATCCTTATCAGCATTAGTTCTTACAAAGCTGTCTTTATGCCATAGACACCATACGCTTGGCGTCTCCCAGCGAAACATTATCAGCTCTTCTGGAGCTGTCACAGGCAAAGTTTTTAACTTTACAGAGTTTATCAGGCTGAAAACTGCGGTATTTGCTCCTATTCCAATAGCCAGCGAAAAGATAGCAATTATGGAAAAGACAGGTGTTTTCAATAACTGCCTGATACCGTACTTTATATTATTAGTTAACATACTCATATGTAATCCACCCAGGTTTTATTATTATGTTTTTTTCAGGTACTTAAGGCCACACCTTAAATCTTATCATCTATGATTTTACCATCAAACAGATGGACATTACGCTCAGCGTAATTCACATATCTTTCATCATGAGTCACCATGCATATAGTCGCCCCTTCTTCATGGAGCTCTTTTAACAGTTTCATAACCGACTCGCCATTGGCAGAGTCCAGATTACCGGTTGGTTCATCTGCAAGTAGTATTGATGGATTGCCGACCAATGCTCTGGCAACAGCTACTCTCTGCTGCTGACCGCCAGAGAGCTGGCCGGGATAATGATTTGTGCGGTGTGCCATTTTAACACGCTCAAGAGCATCGTTGACCATCGCTTTTCTTTCGGCCTTACTGACCTTTCTATAAAGAAGCGGCAACTCTACATTTTCCTGAACACTGAGATCACCTATCAGGTTAAAACTTTGGAATATGAACCCGATCTCCTTGTTCCTGATATTCGCCCGCTCTAACGGGCTCAGACCGGCGGCATTGGTACCATTTAACATATAATGCCCCTTGGTAGGCGAATCGAGCAGACCTAGAATAGACAATAATGTTGACTTTCCACAGCCTGAAGGGCCGGCAATAGAGACATATTGCCCCTTGTCTACCTTTAGGTGGACACCAGATAAGGCATGTGTCTCAACTTCTTCTGTCACAAAAACCTTATGCATATCTTCGATATCAATAAGTGTTTGAACTGTTTCGCTCATAATAGCTCCCTGTATATTATAATTATTCTATTTTTATCTTCTCGGCATCTGAATACTGTGAAATATCTGACAAAATGATAACATCACCGACCTCTAAGCCGACCTTAACTTCAATATCGTTTATAGCAGAATGGCCAAAGCTAACCTGCACTTTTTCAGCCGAAGTACCGTCTGAAGAGAGCTTATATATACAGCTCTCTGATCCTGCTACAGCTGTTATTGGTTTATCTACATGGACAATATCTGTGAGATGGTCTATGATTATAGTACCGACAACAGAAAGGTCCGGCCTGGCACCTTTAGGCAAGCTGCCATCAAGATCTACATCCACCATAACCTTACCATCGACAACTGAAGGTTCTATACAGGCTATCACGCCATTGATCGTGCCGTTGAATGTATTGATCTCAACTTGCTGACCGACTTTAACATCTTTTGCCTGGCCTTGAGGGATCATTAGCTGGGCCTTGAGGTTTTCCGGGTTAGTGATACGGGCCAGGATCTGCCCCGGGTTGATCTTTATACCCGGTTCTATCTTATCTTTTATCGGTGCAAGTACCCCACTTACCCCGGCCCTGACATTTAACGATTCAAACTGGCTCTTCCTTAGCTTGCACATACTCTCTGCTTGCTTTACTGTCGCTTCAGATACGGCAAGCTGAGCTGGCCTGGTCTGCTCCTCGAATATTTCAAGACGTTTGGCCTGAATATCCAGCAGTTCTTTCTGATTCTTGACACTATCAGTTGACAAGGTATATTGCAGCTTGGAGATCAAACCATCTTCATACTGCTGAGTTTCAACTTCATTACGCAGCTTTGCCGCCTGATAATTTGCCTTGGCCTGTGCATATGAGGCTTTCATCCCCATTAGCTTATCTGTCATTTCCGCCTTAGCTGCAATAAATCGGGCATTTGCAGAGTTCAGGTCAGATTCAGCATTTAACAGCTCAAGCTCCAGCTCAGGGTTACTCAACTTTACGATCACAGTTTCCGGCGAAACTTCCACTCCGGGCTGAACAAGAATCTTATCAATCCGGCCACTAACTAAAGATGGCACCACCAGCATATCTTCTGAGACAAGAGTTCCAACACCTTTAATCTCGATTCGCATATCACTTCTTACTACCTTACCAGTCATAAGCAGCTCTCTTCTAACAACAGGTAAAGCATTTTCCATTTTCGATATAGCATAACCGCCAGCGACCAGACCAGACAGTACAGCAGTTAAGATCAATAGCCGGACGATGGTTTTCTTGCCTTTGTCTTGTTTTCTAATTATATCCATGCTAAATATATAAACAAATACCATGCCAAAGTATTGGCATAAAAAAACATGGATAATAACTCAAAAATGAAGGTAATTGGAGATATACCAGCACAGCCTGTTCATTATCGAAAAACAGGTGTTCAAAAGCGAACACTCAATAAGAATTTGAGTATTTAATCTAGGGAGAGGCTTTTGGCATACAGCCTATTAAGTACCATAAATACATTGCTCGCTAAAATAGCAGTACCGACATTTATGATGTATATTTGGTTGATAACTGTTATAATTAGATTACTCAAGTGTTTTGCCTGAGATGGGATTGGGATTTTTGCCAATAACACTTTGGCTTTGAATAGAACCTTGAAAAAAATAGAGCAAAGGTTACTATCAAATTGTTACATTTTATAAGGACTATTCAAGAGAATATGAATACAAAAATTATTACAATATTTATTAGTATAATTTTAATATTTGTAATTATATTGGCAATTAAGCCATTTATTTATGGCATATATTTGATTCATAAGCAAAATGGTACAGTTGCAATTTATGACATTGGTGACGGTTATCGAATGCATGCATGGCCAGGCAATATTTACTATCCAATTCCTATAAATATTGATAATAATTACACTTCTTCAAATATAGTACTTATAAATCATTGCATTTCAATGTGTCAAGATGATGATTGGTTTATTGGACAAGCAAAAACTGATGGGGAAATACCATGCGCGTTATTTGCAGTCAAAAAGAAGTCAGATTTACCAACATTTGATTTAGCACCCGATTTATTAGTTATAGACAAAGAACAAATTGCTTCATATTATGACAAATTTAAACATGAAGTCTATTTCCCAGTAAGTACCTTAGATGAGTTGTCAAGTATAGTTGGTTTTGATGTAAGTAAAATTGAGTTATCCCAAAATATACCTGGACCATTAAGACCAAAAGGGGAACTTGAAGATTATGAAATTAACCAGAAATAAACTATAGACAGTGGCTTGCCAATTATTAAATTCCCAATGCTTTGGTTACCAATTTCATTTCTATGCTCTTGACGGATGATAATGATGCCTAACTAGTTTTAGAGCTGATTGCGGAAATAATCATCCTCTATAGGCTTCTTGTAATACAGTTTGCATTTTCTCAATTTCATCAATTGTTAGTTCAGAGAAATGTGAATCACGTTTGCTATTTGAAAGAATTCCATTGTTCTGCAGACAGAATCTGATGAATAAATCAATTCTTTGGTCAGGCATATCAACTATACTCTGAATAGCTGTTTTGGTTATATCGTAGTTCTTAAGAAAGTCTAACTCAGCAACCATTTCTATTTCAATTGTATTTTTTATAAAACGAAATAGTGTTTCTGTAACTTTTGTCATATCAGGATAGCGATAACGGTTAACAGTATGGTTTTGGATATCCATTTTACCGCTTTCATCAAGAGTAAAATCTATCAATGGCATCAGAGGTTTAGAAAAACTTTCCAAGCAACTATCATAATCGCTCATACTATTTAGCATTGCTGCTGAAATAGGAAAAAGAAATCCTTCTGGGCTGAATTTATGACGAGCAAGTATATTATGGATCAGAAATCTATGTATTCTACCATTACCATCGCCAAAAGGATGCATAAACACAAAGCCAAAGGCAATTGTAGCCGCATGAATAACCGGAGATAATTCTTGAGAACTATCCATTCTTTTATGAGAGGTAATAAGCCCATCCATTAAAAGATCCAAATCTTCAGGCTTAGGGGAAATATAATGAATTTTCTCCTGCTGCCAAGCAACAGTTTCTCCAACATAGTTCTGGTTATTCCTGTAATCCTTATCCGCATATCGCGGATCTACAATTTTATTCTGTAATTCTATAAGAGCTTGCTTACTGATAAAGTCTTCTGTTTCAGCAGAGTACAGCATAGAAGTAAAACGTTCAGTACGACTAGCATCGGGCGTAATATGTTCAATTGCAAAAGAAGATTTAGTTTCTTTTGTATACATATAACTAATAGCTCGCTTAAGCAGCTTTTCAGGATACTTTGATAAAATAGTGTGACATTTACTGCTTAAGTTATAGTTTTCAAAATCGGTAATAGTTTGTGTCTTTCTGACCAGAGGGCAAAAGTTTGAACTCCCCAGTAAATTATCACGTATTCGCTGCCTGCGAACCATAATACTTTCAGCTGTAAAATACTGTTCCCGGTCAAGCAGATTAATGTAATTCCCTTTCGTCAAGTCTTCAATTGGCAATTGCTTACCTGTTACCCATTCGAATAGATACCATATCCGCCTGGTATATTGACCTTGTGGCTTAGTAGTTATCCATGATGTAAGCTCATCATAGCCAATTAAATCAAATATTTCAGCAAGTATTTCAAGGTTTAGACCTTCATATTTTAAGGCAAACTCAAAATGATCAAGTCTGTTTTTACTTGTAAAGTATGATTTTGGATATATTTCTTTTATACTACCATCAGGTTCAATAGTTTTTTGGTGAACAGAACCACCTATTTCTGATTTGTGCCAATGCGGGATAACCTGAAGATCAAAATGCTGAATAAGCCAAGAGTAACCTACTGGACTACTATGTTTATCGGACTTGGTTTGTGCTAGAGCCATTTAATAATCCTTAAAAAAACACTTACAACATTAGTAATATACTTACATATTTAGACTTTGTCAAAAAAATACTTAAAAATCAACAATATGTCAGATAAATACTTACGTTATGTTTAGTAGCACTATATTCTCACAAAAGACTACCTAACCAATTATGAAATATGAAGTTAAATATTAAATCCAGATTAGTCATGAGTTTGCAAACAACTTTCGCAACTAATCACAATCCGCATTAATTTTATAATTTCAAAGATCAATAAGTTTAGAGATTATGAGTAAGTGGCAGTTTGAGTTCGGCACGGCAGCCTGACATTAGTGGAGATGGTATTAGTTCCAGACTGCCGTCGTGCGCTTCTGCGATTTGTCGGCCAAGAGAAAGGCCTATGCCGGAGCCTTCAGTTTTTGTAGTATAAAATGGTATAAATGGATCTTTTTCGGTGTTGATTCCCTGTCCACTATCATCAACCCAGACAGTTAATTCTGTATCTGACACCTGCCAGCTAACCTGCACAATATCACCATCTGCACTTGGGCTATCCTTAGAAGCTTCAACGGCATTAGCAATAATATTTATTAATAACTGATCAAGCTGGCTACGGTCAGCGGCCACTTCGCTTTCTGGCCCGGAGATAACCTTTACTTTCACCCGCTGCTCAAGTGATGCCGCGTGATTGATCCATTCTGATATGTTAATGGATTCGTATTTGGGGACCGGCAAATGCGTCATTTTTGAATATGAATCAATAAATCGAGCGAGAATACCTGCTCTGGTTGAGATAATATCCAGACCATCTTTCAGATCAGCAAGATTATCCTTATCTTCAATCCCATCGTTAAGGCAGGATTGTAAACTCTGGGCTACTGACTGGATCGGGGTGAGTGAATTATTGATCTCATGCCTTAATATCTGGACAAGCTGCTTCCACGCGGTACGCTCCTGATCGTGCAATACTCTGGTAAGATTAGTCAGAACCAGTAATTGATGCGGCAGTCCCTTCTCTCGATATGTAGCACGTCTTATCTCCCAGCGACCAGAACCAGAGGGTAAGGTGAGGTCTAGAACCTGTCTGGCCGGCCCGGTAAGGCATTGACTTAAACCTAGCTGTTGGGCATTATATTTGGCATAGTTGCTTTGTTTCAGATCGAAAAGCTTCTCTCCGCTCTCATTTATAAGTGAGATATACCCTTTTTCGTCAAAACCAAGTAAAACGATATCAATTTCAGCTAAAACCTTTCTCAATAACGAAGAAGATTCCTCTGCAGTTAAACGATTTTCCTGCAGCATCTCGGTTAATGCGTTCACCTCCCAGACCAGCTCCCCCATAGAATCATTATGGCTGGCCCCTTTGAGTCTGAACGAATAATCGCCCTCCCTTAAAGAACCAAGAAGGTTAGACATTGTCCGCAATGAATAGTTTATCCTGCTTTGTATGCAATATGCAGGCACAGCCCAGAATAATAGCATAACAGTTGTTATACAGATCTTATTTACAGGGGCTATTCCAGAGCACCATAACAAAATGCCAGCGATGATAAAACTGAATACGCCGCTGAGTAGAATAAACAATAGATTTTTATGTTCAAATTTCATTAAATTGATATTTCTCTATTCTTCTATATAATGCCGCCCTACTCAAGCCAAGCACCCCGGCAACTTTACTAATATCTCCGTCGTGCTTAGCCATAGCATTTTTAATCGCCCACAGTTCCATCTCTTCCAGCGTCATATGAGCAAAGTCAGGGCCACTTTCTCCACTGGCTTTCAAGGCAATATCTTTTAGTGTTATTATTGTACCCTTGGCCATCAAAACCGCACGCTCAATGGCATGGTCCAGCTCCCTGATATTACCTGGCCACTGATATTTCAACATAAAATCGACCACATTTTGCTCAAAACCTTCAATATCCTTGCGATATTTGCTCCTGTAGCCAGCCAGAAAATGATTCGCCAGTGGGATAATGTCCTCCCTACGCTCTCGTAATGGCGGCAGGTGGATGTGAATTGTATTTAACCTATACAGCAAATCCCGGCGAAATGAGCCGTTTTTAACTTCGTCATCTATATTTGCATTGGTAGCAGAGATCACCCTGACATCAACATGGCAGGTTTTGGAAGAGCCAATAGGCTCAAACTGGCCATCTTCCAATACTCTGAGTAATTTGGGCTGGAGATTAACCGGAATAGTTGCGATCTCATCTAAAAACAGAGTACCTTCATCTGCCAGCTGGAAACGCCCCATACGATCTGCGCGAGCGTCGGTAAAGGCACCGGCAACATGGCCAAAAAGCTCACTTTCAAATACCGACTCCGGGATACTGGCAGTATTAACAGATATCATTGCCTGCTGATTTCTGCCAGAAGCGGCATGGATAACCTTTGCCACTACCCCTTTGCCACTGCCATTTTCACCTGTTATGAGAATATTGGCATCTGAAGAGGCGACACTGTCAATAGTATCCAGTACAGGTGCCATCGCCGGCGACTCTGCGATAAAGTCCCGCTTTTGCTCCTGAGCCATATCTGATATCTGCTGTTGAAACCGCTGGTTACTTTTGAGTGCTCTGGCTAACTCCAGCTGATTGTGTATTATCGACAATAAACGCTCGTTTTCCCATGGTTTGAGTACAAAGTCACGAGCCCCGTTACGCATCGCCTCAACCGCCAGCTCAATACTACCCCAGGCAGTCATAACTATTACCGGCAGAGTTTTATCCAGCTCAGTGATCTGAGCGAGCAGCTCCAGGCCCTGTCTGCCGGAGGTTTCACCTCGAACATAGTTCATGTCCATCAGTACGAGGTCGACATCATTGGCCCTGATAACATCTACCGTCTTTTCATAAGAAAAAACCGATACAGTCTCAAAATTCTCTTTTCTGAACAATAGCCGAAGAGCTTTATGTACATCATCCTGATCGTCAGCTATCAAAATCTTTACTTTTGCCATTCAATTTACCAATCCAACTAACCCGGCCCAAAAGCGAAACACCATAAACCTTCCAAACAACCTGCAAAAATTCAAAAACAGCTATTTGGCACACAAGATCAAACCCCTAAACTAACAATTTTACATAAAAAAAGAAAGTATAAAAAAAATAACATATACTTACCTGCAACCCTATGTCTTAAATTTCTATAAACAACTAGCCATCGGATTTTGAGTATAATATCATTTTTTAACAATAAATGCAATAAGTTCAGCAATACCAACACAACTGAGGATCATTGCCAGAATAGTTACAATCATAACATAATACTCAATAAAACCAATGACTAGAAAGTACCGAATTTCCAGGCCAACTACTATTTGCTATCCCCAATAACATATAGGATGGATACTACCTATTTGTAACTCTTATAAACTGAGCCGCGGTTAGAGATATTACGCTTAAGGCTATCCCCACCATAAAGGGAAGCTTATAGTCGATCATCCATAAATATCCGCCAACTACCGGTAAAACTACTGCGGCGATATGGTTTATTGTGAAGCTGACAGCTGTACTGGAAGCAATATCCTGAGGATCGGCGATCTTATGGAAGAATGTACGGATCGCCATTGAGCCGTTAAAGGAGATATGGTCCAGAATATAAAGCAACATAATGACCCACTTATACGGGCAATATGCATATGCGGCAAAAATAATAATAAGACTGCCGTATTCTGCTGTTAGCACCGCCCTTTCACCAAAACGATTGATCGCTTTAGCAACCTGCGGAGTTACAAAATAGTTTATTATATTATTAACTATGAATAGAGCTGTAATTTCCTGTATGGTAAAGCCCATTCTCTGAACCAGCAGAAAGACAGAAAACACCATAAATATCTGCCGTCTGGCACCCGAAAGTAACGTAAGTAAATAGAATAGCGAATATCTTTTGCGCAGGATAAGCTTTTTATGCTGCACTTCGCCATCGCTGTTTTTGGGCCCGAAAAACAGCCCCCATAGCCCCACCGCCATAACCGCTGAACCAATAATTGCAAACATACTCTTATATGAGAGATAATAGGAACCGGCAAATACTCCGGCACCGATAAGAATACAAATCAGAGACATTATACTTCTCTGCCTACCGATAACTACAGGTGCCTGACTCTGGTCAAAATTCTGCAGGATAAGCGACTGGTTCGTTGTCTCATAATAGTGGAAGCCAAAACTCATAATGATCGTCGTCAGGATAAGCCCCGGATATGAAGGGAAACAACCTGTAAGGGCTATGCCAAGGCCCATAACCATAACAGATAAAGCTGAAAGCTTATGTTCCCGGATAATCATTAGCACAAAAATAGCACATAATGCCAGAAAACCCGGTACCTCTCGAACGGACTGGATTACTCCAACGTGATAACCATCGAGCCCTACCACATCAACCGCAAAGTTATTATAGAGAGTTCTCCAGCCCTGCAAACCGCCGGCTGATGCTATAGTCAGAGCCATAAGATATTTATATATTGGTTTTTGCTTTATCGTTTCCATCAAATAACCTTAATCATTCATGCCGTTAAAGCAGCATAATACGCCGCAAAAACCAATATAATAGCATATTTTCGGTAATTTGTCACCACCTAACGATACCTGCCAAGCAGTTCATCCTTTCTCTCTGTATTAGCCACATGCAGGATCAGAGTATTATGCAATTCAATATCTGGATGATTAGCGGTTAACCTCGAAAATTCAAAAACATCATCTAATGATTCATTATTATGATCAGTAGTCATTATAAAATTATCATCAGGTATTTCTAATAAAGAATATTTAGCCAGATTTGCATAATCAACAGAATCATGCCAGTAACTACAATCAATTCCCCAAGCCATAAAATACAAACACCCAGCCTCCACCAGCCATTCACTTACCTGATCACGCCAATCTTTAGAGACTTCTTCTTCAACTACTATCACAGCCCGAAATGGTCCATACATTGACACATCAGGTAAAATACCTTCAGGGACAAGTAGTACATAATTTACATTCTGCATATATTTTCTCTTAATAAGATGTATTACCTATATATCATTTACCACATCAATGAAATCGGTTGGCATATCTATCTGAACATCAATACACCTTTCAAGCTTCACTTCAGGATTATCACCAGCCAATTCATTATCAAGGATCACCAAACCTTTTGTCGATGTTACCCAAATATCAGTACCTGCTGTTCGGCTGATCTTATTTCCTTTGATCACAATATTGTTATGTGCTCCTGCCCTGGCTATCTCGCCATTTCCAGCATGGGAATAAACTGTAATTCCTTTGCCCAGGCAGTCACTAATAGTATTATTTGCTATAGTAAGATCATTGCTGCTTCCCGCTTCCAGCCACCAATATTCCGGTGAAACCTTTATTGCTTCCTCCCAGCAGCCGCTGAGCTTGTTTCCTGAAATAATGCCATTACTGGCTTTGATTAAAATTCCACGAGAACGATTATAACCAAAATCACATCCTATAACCTTAAAACCATTTCCTATCCTGTTTGTAGAACAAATAACACTTCCCATCGGCAAATCTATGGGACGATCAATTTCTACTTCGTATATTTGACGACTCCCGCCTCCTTTGAAATAATCATTCATTCGCTGCCTGGACAAAAATGTTAATTCATCAATTGAGATCTCGCCGATTTTGTTAATTGAAACAGCCTTGCCCTCAGGCAGCCTTACTCCGGCATATGTCACGATCTCTAAAGGATCACCCGGCACAATATTCAGATCATGCTTGGCCAGAACTCGCAGTTTAGTACCATTTGACGCCATTACCATATGATAATCACCACAAATATTTACACAATCATCACCCTGAAAATGAGCAACACAATTGATCAGAGATGGCCCGATTATTGCATGCTTGCTATGAAATGCATCTGCATCCAATGATCTTAGACGCTTGAGACCACGCGGCTTGATATCTTCATCCAGAGCTCTCCTGTCAATTATGCACTGACGATATACTGTTCCCTCGCAGCCATTCTCAAGAAAGCCAAAACAATTGGAAGCATACAGAGAAATATTTGATAGGGTAACATTTACATTATTGTCACATACTACCGCATGTGCTATAGAACCTCCCGGAGCAGTACTGCTATTTGTAACAAGAATATCACCCACCTCTTCTTTATCCCGTCCAGGCCGGTAATGGTACCCTTGCTCTTTTTTGACACGATAACAACGATTGCCAAGCGCCTTGAACGGCTGCCAGCCATAATAGGTATCACGCTTCAAAAGATAAGTATGAGAATCAAAGATCTCTATCCGCATCTCCAGATTTTCCGGATATCCTTCAATTATCTCAAAGTCGATCCAACTCTTATCCTCTGCCAATCTTATAATACGCCCCTGCGTAAATGGAAGCGGATCATAGTCGATCGTCAAACCGGTCAATTTAATATTCCGGCAATTAACGATCGTCAGCGCCCGGGTAGTCTCTGTACAGATCATCTCGACATTTTCAGCAATAATTTCAAGATCACTCAGGTCTCTCAATACCAGATGCTCACCATGGCTGGGTTTTACTCTGTAAACTCCCGGCGGGACCACGATCTGCTTTTGCCCTGCCCCAGCAGCAGTATTTATAAAACTTTGCAGGTCTAATTCCCCTGTTTTATTATCAGACTGAGCCAATCCAATAGATGCATAAAAAATAATAAGAACACAAAATATATTAAATCTTAAAACCATATTTGCCCTCAGATCATAGGTAATCCTTGCTAGCGTTATGTAAACAATTACTAATTCAATGCTGAGATAATGCTATAATATTATCTATGTAAAAGCAATAGATAATCATACTGCACGCCTCTGTTTATAAATAATTACTCAAACTGACCGATGGTCAATTTGAGAGGAGTTAGTCCCGATGTTTATCGGGATAGAATTTAGCAGTTAGTTGAATAGAATGACTTCAAAAGCTAATTACTAACCACCAATCATTAAGCCCTTTGTTGATAGTGGATTACAATATACAAACAAAAAAGCATTCCACAACACTTAATTAAATAAGAGTTATGAAATGCTTATCTATTACAACAAAGGGGAAAAGGCTTTTGTATACCTTATTTCCTGCAAATATGAAGCTTAGCTGAACGGACCTATTTGAGTGGCCAATCGTCAGTTCTAAATGATGATGCAGGCAGGCCATCTGCATTGAATAGATTTGGCTGACACCATTCTGCCCAGCCGTAGCGGACGGCTACTGGTATTGATACTTCCGGACTGGAAACAACTACTTTGTCGCCGTCAATTACTGCTGTTGCATTAACGAATATCTTATCCTCGCCTGCAATCACAAAATCGGTCAGCGGGCCATCTTTAGCGACCAGACCATTGCAAACATAATCAAATGAAAGTATGGCCTTGTCGCCTTTAACCTTCATAGATTTATATAGAGGGCCTGAATAGGTTAACTTCTTATGCTTATAAGTCTTTGCCAGAGCCAGACGAGCTAATCTTTCACCTACATTTAACTTATCTTTAGGGTGAATATCTCTTTCTTCACCAATATCCATCGTAACAGCCATTCCAACATTATCGAGCTTTTTCAGGGTCATAGACTGAGTCTCACGCAATGCTCCAGAGCTGTTAGAGTCAAAATACTGGAAAGGTGCAATTTGTACAAAGTAGAATGGGAACTTACCCTGCCCCCAATCGTGACGCCAGTTAGTGATCATGGCGGGGAAGATATCACGATACAAAATAGGATCATAACGGTTTGACTCACCCTGATACCAGATCGCACCTGCAATGCGGTATGGGATCAATGGGGAAAGCATAGCATTATACAGCACGGTAGGAGTGTTCATATTGTAATCCAAGCCAGATTTCGGTGTATTTGGTATATCTTCACACCGGCTGATCTTATACTTCCAGGATACCGCCAAAGAAACACAATCTGAAACATTTGCACCAGGTAAACCGATACGCATATCCTCTGGGTTTACACTATCAAAGCCGCCATCGCCAGCTGTGTCAATAATACGAACAGCAATAGCATTTTTGCCCTGCTTAAGAGCGGAGGCTGGTATTGTATAAACACGTGGGATATACCAGCTATCAAGGGTCGTTACAATATGCTTGCCATTAAGCCATACGCTATCTGAATCATCGATAGGGCCAAGGTGCATTTCCAGATCTCTGCCTGCCATAGATGCCGGCAGGTCAACGTCCAGCCTGAACCATACAATACCATCAAAATTCTTTAGCTCTGTATCACTTTCTGACCATTTCTGCGGCTGAACCATATCTTTCCAGTTAGAATCGTCGAAGTTTTGTGCCTGCCAATTCTTGCGAGAGCCTTCATCGGCAGCTGTCAGCTCTTTTTCCCACTCAACGATATCACTTTCATATCTCTCTAATAATTTATCCTTATCGTGTATCAGATAATGAATATTTTCTAGTGTTCTGGTAAAATATTTGAATGGTTTTAGTGCCTTTGGACTGGTCCAGGCTTCAGAAACGGTACCACCCCAGTTAGTTGCTATAAGCCCTATCGGTACATCAAGCTCTGTGTGCAGTTTCCGGCCAAAGAAATAAGCCGCCGCAGAGAAACCGCCCCAGCTGCCGTGATTGGCAACCGTTTCAGGTGTGCACCTTACCCAATTACCCTTAACATCATTTAAAGGGACAAGCGAGGTAGCATGATCAACATCAAATAAGCGAATATTGGGATAATTTGCCGCGGCTATTTCTTCAGCGGCATTATTTACCACACCTATTCCCATCTCCATATTTGACTGGCCGGAACAGATCCAAACCTCACCGATAAGCACATCTTTTATAGTGATCTTATTATTTCCGTCAATGGTCAATGTATATGGCCCGCCAGCTTTTGGGGTACGGAGCTTAACCTTCCACTTCCCTTGTGAATCAGCTTTGGTAGAAGCCGACTTTCCCCAACTAGCTGTAACCTTAACCTTTTCACCCGGTTCAGCCCAGCCCCATACAGGAGCCGCTTCCTTTTGCTGCAAAACCATATGGTCGCTAAATTGAGCTGGCAATTTCACATCTGCCTGGACTGATGAAATACAAAAAGCCAAAAGCAACAAACACAATACATAGATTCTTTTCATAATTATCCTTTCAAACATTATCTGCCAACAAAGCCTCTGAAAAGTCAGAATAAACTAAAACATAAACCATTTTCATACAAACACTAACAAATTATTTACAAATCTTTATTATCATTATTATACCAATTTAAATAAAAGACCATGCTGAATCCAGAACAGCATATATATAGTAGTAACATGACTAAATAGTAAAGTTCATATAAATGTTATAAATTAACAAAAAAGTCAGACACGAACAGGCAATACAAGTGTTTTAGAGAAGTTGATAACAGTATTTTGGGTAATAATGGTTTGTTTTTGGTTATTGGTGGTTAGTTTAGTAGAATAATAGAGTATTGTAGCTGAGGTAGAATAAATAATCCCCGCAAGCAGGAGAATATCTTATGATCAATAAAGTTCGCAAGCTGATAGCTAAATCTAGCTTAGTCTTTATATTATCGTTATTTACAGCAGATTATGCATTCGGTGTCATATATGACACCAGTGTAAATCTTATATCAGTTAACCCTAGTTTTGAGAGCAATACCTGGGGCTGGTATAATGCCGGCGGGACAATAGACAGTACAACAGCTAGTGACGGGGTAAGAAGTGGTAAGTTGTCAGCTACAGCTGGTCAGACTTGCGACTGGCGTAGTCAGGGTTACACTACCGTAGTTCCGGGCGAGAGTTATAAATTTATATTTGACTATAAGACCTCTTCAGGAGCAACTGGCAAGCCTCAGATCCGGCTGCGATTCTATGCGATAAGCGGCGGCGCTTTTATGGGCGAGATCCAGCGTGATCTGTCACTGACCAATAACAACTGGCAGACAGTAACGGCGACAATGGCATGTCCAAATGTGCCGTGTACGGTTGATGTTTTCTATACTACAAACCGATTCGGATCATTCAACGGCTACGCATGGCTTGACAATGTAAAGCTGCACCCTGAGCTGGAAGAGCTGTATGTTCCGGCTGACGGCTCTGAAGGCTGGTCAGATGAGCCGTTCTTGCGCTGGCCTGAGGTGCCGGAAGCTGATGCATATCTGCTATATACTGGCAATTCATACGAAGAGGTAGATGCAGCCGAATACCCGATTTATCCTGGTGATTTTGATCTGGATGCGAAAGTAGACCTGGAGGATTTTGCACTTTTAGGTAAGCAATGGCTTACTGGCGAGCTACCAGCAAGCGGGCCGGTAGCAGACACAAATAATGACGGGCTGGTAGATATCTCAGACTTGAGTACGGTCGCAACGTACTTTACCGAGAGTAATGAGATTCCTCTGCCATTTGAGATGGTGAGATATGATTATCCATTTAAGAAGATATATTTCCCGGGGAGTGATGCGACATATTACTGGCGGGTTGACACATTGATCGACGGCGAAGTAGAGAGAGGCCCTACACTGGAATTTAGCTGTAGGGACTATCTGGACTACAATATTGCCGAGCCAACGTATATATATTATGTTCGCGATACATATATGAGCCAGACACAACAGGTAATGTTCCAGTCGCTGGAAGGTTTGATCGCCCGCGATAAGCCAGAGCTTTACCTGCTGACAAGCTGGAACGAGGCGTGGCTGGCAGACTTGAAGTCAAACTACGGGATTAATTATACGAGTGCAGCAGGAATGGCCGGGGGAGGCGATAAGGCATTAGGCTGGGTACTTGACCGCTATGCAAGCAGATACAGCGGATATATACTGTGTGACAGCTATAACGATCCGGATTCACTGACAGCGGCAATTTCGCTGGCAGCGGCAATGGAAAGTGCTATCGTCGTTGATGTGGAAGATGAAGGTTATATGACAAGCCGGAACAAGCCGCGGTTAGCGGATATGCGAGGCAAGGACGAGAAATGGGTCTGGGACAACTATAAAGACAATTTTACAAAAGAAGCGATCTTTGTCCAGCGTAGTGATATTAATTCACATGGTAAAAGATTGAGAGACCTGCCAATCACACTGCGGGCACTAACATGGTGGAACTCTAGCTATAATGATACCGAAGAGGTATTTAGCGAATATAAGAAGAATATCCCGTGCTACGGCTGGGACAGCCCGGTAATGAGCGGTGAAGGCGGCGCAGTGCGTTACCATTCTGAGCATAGTATGTATACAGTTGTGACAGACTGGTCGCTGAACTTGTCGCTATTTGCTGGTATGGCGTCACATGAGCCGAAGATAACATTTAAGCAGCCTTGTAGCGATAATAAATATACGTCGGAAGATAATGTTCACTATGTAACTTTTATCATCAGTGATATGGATAATGCAAATGTACTGTTTGACTATACCGGTTGGGCAGTGAATACTAACCGCTACGCAAGCCCTTATCGGGGCAGATTTGCAATGGGCTGGGGTATGCCGCCGCTGATGACGAAGCTTGGGCCGTCAGTAATGAAATGGTGGTATAGCCGGGCAACAGAGAAAGACTGTTTTGTGGGTTATTGTTCAGGAGCTGACTATTTTAATCCATCACATTTTCCAGATCTGGATATCCACACGAGCCATCTGGTAGAATATATCAAGGAAGCAGACCTCAAAACTATGCTGATAATAGATGGTTTAATGCCAGAGAAGAGCCTAAGCCAGGACTATTATGAGGTTGCCAAGCATTATACTATCTTTGGTGCAATACGCGGGTTATTTTACCTGGAATATCAGAGGTATGCCCCATATGATGGCGATATATACTGGTTCGATGGCAAGCCAATGATGACAGCGAGATACGATTTCCGTAGTGACGCATTCTATAGTGCAGTACGAACTACGCCGGAATCGCTGGCGGCGAGTATTAATGCTCTACCAGCTACCCCTGAGAATCAGAATGGATATACTTTTGTTACTGTACATGCCTGGAGTAAAGGCTGGAATGATGTATTACAATGTATTAACCTGCTGGACTCGGACGTTAGAGTAGTAACACCAAACGAGATCATCGAACAGCTTTATATGCATAATGTTGAAGAATGATATAAAGAAGGATTTAGGAGTTAGAATTTAGTAATTAGATTACTTACTTTCTAATCCCTTCGAGAGAGGCTATTTGATAGAGTATAAAAAGTAACAGGCAGCTGTATTGGATACAGCTGCCTGTTTGTGTAAATGGTCAATTTATGGAGATCTTGATCATTCTACGCATTGAGGATAAAGACCACAGCTGAGCCAGCTATTAGCCAACATAGCGAAGTCTTGAATATTAACAGCACAGTCATTATTGAAGTCGAATTTAGCTTCAGGCTTCTGAGACTGGATACAAACGGTCTTGCCAGTATCACCAACATAGATATCAGCAACTTCATACTCGTCCATAGCATAATTATAGATATTAAAGCTATCGAGCTGACCAACAAAAGATTCCGTCATAGTACCACGGCTATTCTTAGACATGTAAGTCATTGGATATTCCCAAGGGATGAAGTTAGTTAGTTCTGCAACAGCAGCAGTAGTATTTATCTCACCATTAACAAAGAAGGTGAGGTTAGCACCATCGTAGGTCAAGGTCACATACGACCAAACACCATCCGGAGCAGCATTAGTAGGAGTATCAATCGAAATTGAAACCTCATTTTCAGCTCTCATATAAAACCTTAGAGCGTTATTGGCATTAACACCAACCTGCATACCTGTATGATTACCGAGATTGAAACAGCCGAGAATGCGTCCTTCGCCAGACTGGACAGCCGAAGGTTTGATCCAGAACGAATAAGTGAACTGATCCATACCATTACCAAAGCCGGCCTTTGGATAAGCATCGACAGAGAGAAGGATATATCCAGAACCGTCAGCAGATTCAGCTGCAAATTCGCCAATCTTGCCGTCGACTATGTTTAGACCACCAACAGCCGTACCATCATTAGTACCAACAGTGTCAACAAGTCCATTTTCAAATTCATAACCAGCGAGTAGTTTCTTGCTGATAAGTATAGCAGAATCAGTTGGGGTAGAACCACCCTCGCTAGTTAGGATACAGTAGTAATTGCCTTCATCAGCGAGAACAGAGTCCTGAATCTCAAGAGCAACTGAACTGTCGTCCAGAGAAAGAGTAAATCTGCCGCCAATAGTAATTGGCTGCTCATCTTTATACCAAACAGCAGTAACAGGACTGAGGCTGGTATATTCAGCAGTGAAAGTAACAGTTTCGCCTGGAGTAAATCTAACAGACTGCGGCTGGACAGTGTAGTCAGGCACACTCAGAAGAGTACTGAAAGTCCAGGTATCACCAACATAGTTATTTGGATCTTCGTCAGCGAGGATACCGCCCTTGCCGTCAGATAGAGCTTCAACAACTCTCCAGCTGTAGGTTTTGTCATAATCCAAAGCTACAGGACCAAAAGAAGCTGTCTTAGTGTTATAATCAGTAACATTAACTTCACCGATCTTGTACATATTCGGGTCGGTTGTACCACCATTGATATATAGAAGATGCTTCTTCACTTCCGGGTCAACTACGGTAGGATTAAGCGGATTTGGAGCTGCATCCCACTGGAAGGTAACCATGACATCATCTTCAGGTTCGCCAACAGCCGTAGCACCATTTGCAGGTGTTGGAGCAGTAACTGAAACAGTATACTTATTGATAAGCCATGAGTTAACAGCATCGATCTCTTCTGGAGTTAGAAGTCTGTTATACATAAGAATAGTAGCGACATCACCTTCCATAAAGGCTTTTTCGCCACGATTGTAAGAACCAATACCAAGAGCACCAGGATTAACAGTTGAGGTATTGGAGCCAGATTGAACAACAGCACCGTCGAGATAACACTGAGCAGTAGAGGTAAGCGAGAATACGTGAGTATTGGTATCGCCACCACTTCTGTATTCGCCAGAATTACCTACTCTCCAGCAGAAGCTGTTAGAGTTGGTACCAAAACGAATACGCCCATCAGGAGCACTAGAATTCTGGCCAGTAACCATATACTGTTCGAAATTGTAACGATCATACTTTCCGACAGCAAACATAGTAAATGAACCAACATTTAACATATTGTTATTGAGGGTCATAAACTGGCCGCCATCAAAGCTGACTGCGGCATGGCCTTTGAATATATCGCTGTTAGCAACATAGGCTGGCATACTACTAGCCGATGTTTGCTGCGCATCATTTCCCTGGCCGGAGGAATCGATCCAAGTGCCAATCTTGTTTTCAGAATCAACTACAGATGCAGGGATAGCATCGGCATCCAATTCTAAAACCAGACCGCTGGTAACCGGAACAGCTCTGAGCGAACCGGCGGCATACAATAATACCAGACTGGACAACATTGTCATCACTCTTTTCATACTTAACCACCTTTCCAAAATAGTTAACTTAAAAACTCCAAAACAACAAGTAGATATTCGTATTTTAGATAATACGAGAAAGAAAAATCCTACTACATGACCATACACATATCATCACAATTCTAAAACACGAAAACAACAAACAAATTAAATCACAGTCTATCCCCGGAGCCCCAGAGATAGACTGTGAGATATAAAGAACTTATTTAACCACACGGGTTTCCTGCGGACCGGTATGACTGGCAGCAGGAGTACCGATAATGATCTTGTCAATAACAACACCCGGATCAACCATCCAGATCTTGAGCTTGTGCTTTCCGACGCTATCAATGTTATGAATAGATTCCGGAATAGCAACACCCTGTAGGACATTCAGGTTCCACTGAGAAGACCACTCAAGGGTATCAAACTCAACCATTACCGGCTGCTGATCGTCGAAAGCGACGGCATAACGCAGACCATGATCAGAAGATACTGCATGAGTTGGTATCGCTCTAACGGTTACCTTCTTATCACCAGCATTCCACAGGTAGACATTGTATTCAACCGAAGGATAGTTAGATACCGCCTGAGCAACATTAGCGGCTGAAGCCATATCGAAAGGCTGAACGGTGATAGAATCGCCAGTAGAGCCCAGAGTAGTTATCTCTCTCCATCCGGCACCAT
The DNA here is from genome assembly GCA_963667715.1 of Sedimentisphaerales bacterium. Taxonomy (GTDB): domain Bacteria; phylum Planctomycetota; class Phycisphaerae; order Sedimentisphaerales; family SM23-30; genus JAFGDI01. The sequence goes on from OY763926.1 coordinate 3,116,397, forward strand.
CTACATCATTGCAGTTAGAGTAGTTTTCAGCTTCGATACTGACACAACCCTTAGACTCGACAAAGCAGTCTGCAATATCAGCTGGGCGAGGTGACTGTGGATTGAACACGGAAACATTAACCACCTGTTCACCTTGCGGGCCAGCAATGGTTATAGTTTCATCATGGGTACCAAATGGTACATTCTGCCAGTCGAGAGTCACCCAGATACGCTGCTGATCAGAAACACTACCAGCGACTGCACTGAGCTTGATCCAATTAGCAGATACATTAGTAGACCAGACAAAAGAATTGTTACCCTTATTGAATATATCAATAAAGTGACGCTGTTTGGTAAATACATCAAACTGCGGCAGCATATCAGGAGTAACAGGATTATCAAGCGGCTGAACCTCAAGAGCAGTAAATGCCGCTGAGTCGTTATAAGAGCCGAAACCGATCTGACCATTGTGGAACACACCTGAGATCACAACGTTTTTGCCACTATAACTAATAGTCAGGCCACTAGCATTGTACTTAACAGCCAGGTCATGGAACTGATTGTCAGGAATAGCAATATCCACACCCTTGATCGTATTGCGAATACCATTGGCAATATGATGCAGAGCAGAATTTGCACTATTGTTACACAGAATGAGATAATAGTAGTTCATAGGGTCCTGATAGCCAAATACAAGTGCAAGATCGGCTGAACCATTTGAAGCGAAGCTATCACAGCTGCGTACCTGACAGCTCAAGTCGAAATAATCATAACAATGATCATTCAGAACCGAGAGTTCGCCAAGTCGGTCGCCAGATAGGTTTTCATAACTGCTGGTATTGATAGCGTATTCATTACCAGAACCGTAATCTCTAACTGACCAGCGAGCCTGATTGATCGACTGGAAGTTCTGTGCTATACCATCAGTGAAGTAATCACTATATGCAGGTGAAGGTTCAAATCCACCAGCTATTTCCTGGTCACAACCTTCAATAATAACGCCCATACTTGGACCATTAACCGGAGAAACCGAACTGGTCGCAGGCATTCTGAAAACAGACATATTACGTGGAGTCCAGCTGATAACATCTTTCCATTTACCATCAGCCATTACATTATTATAATAATCAGTTTCAGCTATGATCTGCTGGTAAGCATTTGTCGCCATAGCGGCATACTTATCAGCGACAACTCTGCCCTGAGAAGCGTAAACAGCATTCTTACGAGCATAAAGTATCTTCTGGTTCATGAGATAGGCACAACGAACCGGATATAGTACCAGCTGGTAATAAGCATCCTTACATCGAGCTGGGATATTAGTGTATATATTGGCAGCACGATCAGTAATATCTTTATACTGTTCGATACGACGTTCAATTTCATCACCAAAATCGGTCATGGTGAAACCAAGTCCGCCAGAGGCCATGTGTTCAGGCTTGCGAGTCTGACTTAGACGGTAGTACTGGGCCAGAATATCAGCAATATCGTGCTTGTATTCCGGGCCAAACTGCTGCCAGGACCATGCTTCAAGATATTCATCAACATTATCGCAAGTGAAACTATCAATGTTCCACGCGAGTCTCATACTATAATCCATGCCAATTTCGGCAGGCTTAATATCACCAACATTGAATACCCATAATCTGTCAGCACCATTAGCATAGGCTTTGGTGAGCTCTTCCCAGACAAGCGAAGGAGGAACTGAAGGCAGCCATAGATATTCCATAGGAGGGCCAAGATATGAGAGGTGATAATATACACCAGAGCCACCAGAACGCTGCTGTTCCTGAGCATTTGATAGTCTGCGGATATAACCAAAGTTATCATCAGGCCAAACGAGTGTAATATCATCTGGAACCTCTAGACCAAGATTATAAAGACCAAGTACTTCCTTATACGGGCAGAATATCTGCGGTACTTTTGTCACATCCGGATTAACCAGGTCAGCGATGATCTGTCTTTGTGCCGGGAAGATCTCATTCTGCATTGCCAGCACCTTCTGGGCGTCAGTAGCACCAGAACAAGGCATACCACTATCATGAATACCACGCATACCGGTAGTATAGATATTTTCATACTGGCCGTTAGCTTCAACAGCTTCACGCCAATACTGGGTCAGACCAGCACCGTTGGTACACCAGTCCCAAGGGCCTTTATCAGAACCGTCTTTTGGAGCATAGCGGTACCATTCCCACTCATTATCTCTTGACATCTGTTCACAGTGAGAAGAACCCATAACGATAGCATACTGATCGGCAACGATCTTGTTATCAGCAAAGCCATGGAAACCCTTGGTACATCTGTGCATAGCAGGCCAGAGATAGTTTGCTTTGAGCCTGAGCAGCAGTTCAAAAATCTTTCTGTGAGCCTTAGGGCCGATATAGCCATCTTCAGGCGAATAAGTATTTCTAGCCCAAGGCTGGAGCCCCCAGTCTTCATCGTTTATGAAAATACCGCGGTATTTAACAGAAGGCGGGCCCTGTTTGTAACGGCCAGAACGAACATAAACATGGTCACGATAATTAACTGGCACATCAGCCCACCAGTTCCAAGGCGAAATACCAAGGTTTTCTGATAGATCGAAAACACCAAAAGCAGTACCACGTCTGTCACTACCATAAATAACAAGTGCATTATCAACAGAAGCAACAGGACTCTTAAGAGTTTCAAGAGCGAAAGTTTCCCAACTGCCGGAGATGTCAGAGATATTGATCTTTGACTTAGCGGCAAGAGAATCAACCACACTGCTTTTACCAAGGGTACCAATAATGATAACGTTTCCGCTGGCAGAATTGATATCATTAATAACAGCAGGCTTGACACCACAAACATTTTCGATATCACCAGCAAGCAGATCAGCTGCTATCTGACATACCTCATGATCATTAGCATCAACATAGATAGAACAGACAGTATCACCAGCTACAACCTGGAAACAGTTATTGTCCGGACGAGAGATAACATATCCGGCAGGTATTTTTCCAGTTTTTTTCCATTCAGTTCCAACAGAGCTGAAATCATGTATATTAACAATACCATTCTTATCGATATCAGCCTTGTTCTCCCCTTCCTGCAGCCAAGGTTCGGCAACCTCAGAAAGATCATCAACATCAACAACACTATCTTCGTTGAGATCAGCGTCAAGTGACTTGACTGAGCTGGCAGGTCTGGTAATAAAGGTATTTATATCACCTGGCTCAGGGAAACCATCAATATCAACTCTCCAGTAGTATTTGGTATCAGACTTGAGCAACCCAGCACCCAGAGGGTCAAAAGCAGTACGAGTCTGAGCCTGAGAGACAAGAGCTAGCTCATCTTTATCGGTACCCATATATACATTATATGCAGGAGAATCATCGCCGTCAGGAGCGTTCCATGAAAGTACCTTATTGAATGGAATGTTCATACTTTCCGGTGACGGTGATACATTCTTAACTTTCATATCAAGCTGCTTATAAGCAGTATTAAGAGCATATTTAAGCTCTAGATAAGCGCCAACTTCATTTATCTCATCGCCGGTAAGCACACGATCAAAGATCAGAACTTCAGCAATATCACCAAGAAGAAAGTTTTTCTCACCTCTGTTATAAGAGCCTAGATTGAGAGAGTTAGGCACCTGCCTGGAACCGTTAGACCATTCGCCAACATGTCCACCATCAAAGTAAGCTTCCAGTTCAGAGGTAGCCGAAAAGACATGGACACCTGTATCAGAAGCTCTGGTAATAACGCCAGAGTTTCCAGCACGCCATACAAAACGAGCTTCGTGGTCCATACCCATTCTCGCCCTGTTATCGCCACCATCACTCTGACCAGCAATAATATACTGTTCCATATTGGTTCTGGCATGACGGGCAACGGCAAACATGGTATAAGAATGAACATTTATCATGTCAGCAGGAATATTAAGCCAATCATTGCTGCCGTCGAAGCGAACAACAGAGCAGTTATTGAACTGGCTGTCAGAAGCAACAAATACTGGCTGATTATCAGCCTGACTCTGCTGCGCATTATTATCTGATCCTGAGACATCATTCCATAACGCTATCTTCTGGCCATTAGTGCAACTACCCTGCAAAGAGCTTGCATCCAGATGCATAACCAGCGAATCATTAGCCTTAAAAGCCAACAAATTCGTAGAAAACGTTAACAATAGAGTTAATATAAGACTTTTACTACTTCTCATCATTTTCCTTTTCAAAGTTCCTATCGTATTAATTACCAAACAACTTACACAAGAGGTATATCAAAAGACGAGATACCAATTTCACACTATAAACAGCAAATATAATTATTGAGCAGAACCAGATCTTTCGACGATCGATAACCCTGGGTCGACCAGGCAAAAGAAATCATTATCAATGCATCGATTATCCCCGCTGGTATCAGATGAACTCGGACAATCAGTAACGATCAAGGTCAGAAATTCATCATTTGGGGACAGATCCAGATCGATCATAATATCATCAAATTGCGCACTAACATCACGGTAGGCAAGCTTGAGCTGGCCATCAACGAGAATAAAGAAATCAACAAAAGGCTTGCGTGAAGTAAGATTTCTGAGCGATTCAGACATTCTGGCAGCACTTTTGAAAGAGTTAAACTTAAATTGCGGATACTCGCTGCGAATGGCTTTTAGGTCAAATGTGATGCCGCAATTGCTATGTAGAAGCATAATATTACTATCCAGGTTGAGCTTCCCATCCATAACCATGCTGGGGATAGTATCGTGAGATTTACCAATATCTCCGCGAAATGCAGCGATCTCATGAGTAAATAATCCTTCCAGAGCCGGAGTTTCAAAGGCAAGTCCAGTAGAAGTTATCACTGTTTGCTGCTGTTTTTCATACGGCACAAATACGCCATCGATAAATGGTGAGTTCGGGACAGAATTATATTTTGAATTTGATCCCCTGCCGCCACCTTTAATCTTACTGGTATATTTTCCAGAACGCGGGTCGATACCGATAAGTTTCTGAACCTTGCCAAAACCAGAACCACCAGCCAAAATATCAGCAAGGTCAAGATATTGTTGGCCTCTCCAGATCATACCGGTAACCGAGTTGAACTTTCTGGCAAACGATTCATTTTCAATAGCGATATTTTCAAGTTTATCTGATTTGGCATCGAACCGAACTGCACAGCCCTGAAAAACAGTACGGCTAACCTTGTCAGAATCTTCAAGGCCAGCATAAAGCCTGACTTCCCCTTTGATAACATGTAATTCAGATGACATGGCATCATCGACTGAGACACCAAACTCAGTTCCCAGGTCGATAATCCGGCTATTAGGGGTATCAACGGTAAAACCTCGACCTCTTTCAGGAACGCAGGAGTATAAACGACCATGGTTTATAGCCAAACCCTTTTTTTCGAGAGCAAACTCAGCAGGCCCTTCAATAACAGCCTCTACCCCATCATCATAACGCAGCTTAATAATTCCGCTATCGATCTTATACGGGCCTTGATAAGTCAGCACCCGGTCATTGATATCCAATATCTGCGACTCACTGTTCCATTTTACGTTTAGCTGGTCTGTTACAGTTGCAACAGGGACAGCGAACTTTGGTGGGAATATATTGGCATAAACCACAAAAAGCACTAGTAGAACAGCGGCAACAGTAACAAGCTTATTATAGAGCAGTATAAGGCGATTGGTCTTATGTTCGCGTGCAGCACTAACGACAGCTGCTTTTTCATTGGGAATACCGGCTTCCTGATGCTCTATTTCAACTGCAGGAGAGTATTCTTCACATTTGACAAAATCATCCCAGAAATTCATTTCATAGGCAGAGTCATCATTAGAGAAACTGGCATTTTCCAGGTCCCCAGAACGAAGTATCCTTTCTTTGACATCCTGAGCAGTGAAGAGATCATGAACAGAACGGTGAAAAACCGCAACCTGAACAAACCGTTCAGCATTTTTGTCTGAACACTTAATCCACTCAGAGAGTTCCTGGGCCTGATCCTGAGAGATATTCCCATTGAAGTACAGGCTTAATAGTTTTTCCGGATCTGTTGCCATATTTATCTTACTGAGAGTCAGTCATAGTCCTTTTAATACAGTTTTCAAGAGTTAGTCTTACCCGATGCAGGGTAATAAATACAGCGTTATTGGAGAGTCCAAAATGCTGAGCAATACGATTGGTAGAGAATTCCCGATAATATCTCATTTCAAGGATCTCTTTCCATCTTCCTTTTAGCTTTCCAATACAGAATTCAAGAGCCTGCCTGGTCTCGTTAACCTTAGGCGTGCTTTTTTCATATATTTCCGTTATTTTGCCAATAGCATCATTATCCAATAATATTTTCTTATTCTTGGCATTCTGACGATAGTACTGGTAGACTTTATGACGAGCGATAGCAATAGCCCAGGCAACGAAAGATGCTTCACGGTCATAACGGTCAAAGTTTTCAGCAACAGCAAGAGCCACTGTCTGTAGAATATCCTCTGCATCCTGAAAGTTATGTACCAGTGATGATATATATGAAGAGATAACAGGTTGGGCCTGAGTCCAATAATATGTAATCTCTTTAGCAATTGTTTTGTCGTCTGTCGTCATTAAATCGTTTCCAAAAAGCTTTCTATATATATATCACAAGTGAGCGAATTATCTTTCAGTTTTTTTACACAAAAATTTTACTAAAACAAGAAGATATGCACCTTTTAGGGCCAATAATTGCACTATAGTACACAAAACTATGATTAGCTACACTAACAAATCTTTCATAAATAATTGACAATAATGCAATAAACACGGAAAGCTTAAAATCTCGTTTAGCAGTTGAAAAAATATAAAAATAACCAAAAAAAATTCAATTTCGCCAATATAATCCCCTACTCCTGCAATTAATAAGCTTTCCTGGTGAGCTATAGTTTATATCGATAACTATGTAACATAACTGAGCTATATTCTTATTTTAGAATTACAGCTACATTTAAATACGGTGAAATAAGAATTTAACACAATAATATGATTGGATTGAGTGAAATTTTTCCAATTTTATCGGAATAAGATTAGAGTTTTTTTATAATCAATGATTATTTATAATGTATTTGCTAAAATGAGTTTATTCAGGACAGAATCAATAAAGCTTAAAATAATTTAATGAGGTTTACATATGGATATCTTGAAAACTGTGCTAGAGATGCTTACAGCTCCGCAACTGTCAAATCTGGCAACAATAACCCTAGATGGTAAGCCATGGACTAGATATGTGATGGTCAAAGCCGGTGATGGAGATAGAATATGTTCTGCGGTATCGTTAGATTCACGCAAGATCGAGCAGGTCGAGAATAATCCTGAAGTACACATTACATTTGGCGTGTGTAATCCTCAGAATGATTTCAATAAGCCGTATGTTCAAATACAGGCCCGTGCTACCGTGTCAACAAGCCAGAAAGACCGTGAAGAATACTGGTTTGATATGCTGGATATGGTATTTAAGGGGCCAGAAGACCCGAATTATGCAATTTTAGTGATGGAACCGTATTATATTGAGTATTTTATGCCTGGCGAGCATAGACCACAGGTATGGAAGAAGGAGTAATACGTCCATATACTAATGGAAGGTTTCTTATTTCACTCGATACACATGTATTTAAAACAAAAAAGCCGGTTACATGTATGTTTCACATATAACCGGCTTAAATTTATCGTTTTGGAAAAATTATCCAGCTGTGATAAGAAGGCCCTTAACGAATACGAAGCCAAGCAGACCAACAGATTCTACCAGACCCATAGCGATAATCATAAATACAAGACCTTTACCATCACCATCGCATAGTGCACGACAAGCAGAAGCACCAACTTTGCCCTGGTACCATGCAGAGAATAATTCGATCAAACCACCAGCAAGACCGACAGCGAAAAGAGTACCTGGGAAGATTCCTTCAGCACCCGGAACGAGAGCAGCAGTCATATCTTTCATGCCGTTAGCAAGGATAAGAGCATAGAAGGTCTGAGACAGCGGCATACCAGCCAGAATGATGTATTGAAAACTCAATGCCTTGCCGGCTTTGGCTTCCTTTGCCCAGGCCCCTGCAGCAGCCTGACCAGCAATACCAATACCAAGAGAGCTACCAATAGCAGCTAAGCCCATTGCCAAAGCAAGACCCATCTGTCCCATTGTAAGTGGCATTGTAATATCCATGTTAAATTCTCCTTATAAATAAAAACAGTTAATAATTGAATTATCGAATTAAATTATGAAAAAACTTAATAATAATTACTTTTTCTTACCAAACGGCTCATACGCATAGCCGCCCCATTGAATGCCGGCACCGCCGGAAAATTCTAACATATTTAAGCGGACGCCATGAGCGAGAACCGCAATAATAGCAAGTATGATATTCAGGATATGGCCGAAGACAATAACGATACAGCCAAAAATAACACCGAAGATGCCGGAGCTGAACATTTCAGTCCCCATCTGGTTGAAAGCGACGGCAAGATAATAACTTGCCAGTCCAACCGCCATGAGACGAATATAACTCATGGTATCACCAAAAGCACCAATAGTAGGCAAGAGCGATGAGGCAAAGCCAATAAGCACTCTGACAACTGGATTCTTGGCAGGATGAGTGAAGATAACCACCATGGCCAGGCCGATGACCAGAAGAGTCCCTACAACCGACATAGGCAACAGTAGAGCGTCCGGATAGAACAGGCTCCAGATAAGGCCAAGCATGGCAACGAGAACTACACACCAGCCACCTTCAGAGATGGCCCGTTTGTCAGGCCAGATGAAAATCGCCTGGCATAAATGGGCAAGTATAAGGTGAGCACAGCCCACAAAGAAGCAGAACTTAGTAAGCAAAGCGACACCTGCCTCAGAATCTGCGCGCCAGAAAATAGCAGGCAGAGCCATAATTTTACCAAACCCCATAGGGTTGCCGGCGTCATCGAGTCCGAAACTGCCTGGCGAGACGCCGAAGAAGTTTCCACTGATGATTCCCCAGATAAAGGTACCGATACCGATAACCTTGATAAGGTCAGCCATGTCTTTTCCAGCGGCATCAACCAGCTTCTGGCGCATACCAAAGGCAAGAGCCATGAAGATAAGACCGTAACCGCCGTCGCCAATAATCATTGCAGCGAAAAACGGGAACGCAACCATAAAGAACTTGGAGAGTTCAGGTTCATTATAACCAGGCAGAGTACCAAGCACATTGAACAATCCCTTAATAGGCTTGGTCCATTCCGGATATTTGATTTCAGTAGGCGGGATCTCGGTATCAGCGGGTTCAACCGTTCTCATAGCACAGTGTAGTCCTGCCTTATCTAGTTCAGCAGCAAGATTTAGAGCATTATCAGCCGGCATCCATCCCTGAATAGCAAAGAAATCAGAGTCATTATGAGCGCCGTTACCGGCAACAGAATAAGCTCTTTGACTTTCCAGTTCAATAAGGTAATCTTTAACAGAATCAAGGCTTGAAGCGTATTCGGCAATGCTGGCACGAGCTGCGTCCTTTGACTCTGTAAATTTTTTGATCTCAGCTTTGAGTGCCGGATTATCAATTTCAGGGAGATTCAGCGGTTCGGCAGGAGAAGCCTCGGGCAGAACCACAGCTTTGTCACTAACAACAGCGATAATCTTTTTACCGGCTTTGTCACTGGTAAGTTCGGTAACAAAGTCAGCTTTAATATCAAGCTTATCATTGTCAGAGACAAGGAAAAAGGAAAGCACATGACCAGCCTGGGCAAGAGCCTCAAGGTCGGCGAGGGATGTATCCCCCCATGCTTTTTGATTTTCGAGCTGACGCGAGAGAGAAGCGATCTTACTGTCACAGTCATCGATCACTTTGAGAGCCGAAGCAACCTCACCGACAACTTCAGCCGAATCGGATTGGCTTGCAGCAGCAACGGTCGGCAATTCAGCGAGAGCGGCAATAGTCTTCGAAGCATCATCACACTTTTGGGCAAGCTGTTCGTCGGCTAAAGCAGCCGCCGGTTCAACCGGCACAACATGCAGCACGCCACGGTTATGAAGCTCATCAAGCAGCTTTTGCTTATCTGCAGCAGTAACAACCACCTGTATTTTAGACATATTTACAATCATATTTTTCTCCGACTTTTGATAGTCAAAGTTTTACATTTATTTTAACGATCGTTGAATAGTAATTATTCAGACGGACCGTTGTCTACTTCTTTTTCGACCAGTTTGCTCTTGGCAATCTTGGCACGCCCAACGGCGGCAGCCATTTCATCAGAGAGCTGGATCTTGATCTTCCTGATGTTTTCTTTTGCTTCAGGGATCTTGACCTTTTCAAACAGGTTTACGCGTTGAATGATCTTGCTTAACTCTTTCTGTAAGAGATCAAACTGTCTTTGCAATATTTCCATCCTGGCATTACAGCGGTTAACTTCGCGCAGGTCCTCGATAGTGTCATCGACCCAGGCGGGAGTAGCAAATAAGCTGTAGCTGGCATCTTCAAAGACAACATCTTCATAGACCGGTACGTTCACACCAGCGATATTGCTGTCATGCGTAAGGATCTCTTTACATTCGGCAAGATCTTTAACGTTCACACCAGCGGTATCCTTTAGGATAGTACCATACTGTTCAAAGACAGCGATAGCAGCCATTTTGGCCTCTTCCGCCTCATCTCTCTTTTTGGAAATGGTGCGGATGGTCATCTGGAGCATCTGCTGTTTGAGCTTTAGCATGGGTAAATAACGCTGAAAACGTTTCAGGTCATCACGCTGGCGTTTAAGCTCAGGTCTGGTAAATTTTATTTTTTTCTTAGCCATAATATTTCTTAAGTAAATAAGTAACAAGAAATAAGAAATAAGTTCCGGTTCGGCCACAGGCCGAAACTATTCAAACTCATTACGCAGTTGCTTTATCCAGCGGTTTAGGCCAGTGAGCTTCGATAATCGATCTTCTGATACCTACTTCTTCCGGCTCGAAACATTCTGCCAGCATTTCCCAACAGCGATCCAGAGCTTCAAAAAGCGGGATATTTACAGAAAGGTCCATGATCTTGGTCTCAAAGAATACACCGTACTTGAGCAAACGCTCATCCCACTGACTCATTTCAAAACCCATATCGCGTTTTTCGCGAGCTTCACGGCACTGAGCGTAAAGCTGTAGGCATGAGTCCATAATGGCACGATGGTCATCACGGGTTTTGCCGTTAACCTGCTGTTTGAGACGACTGAGCGAGCCGAACGGTTCGATACGGCCGTTACGCAGGTAGAACTGTCCTTCTGTAATATAACCGGTATTATCAGGTACCGGGTGAGTTACATCGTCACCAGGCATAGTAGTACAGGTAAGCAGAGTCATAGAACCAGAGCCGTCGAAGTCAACGGCCTTTTCATAACGACGAGCCAGCTGACTGTAGAGGTCACCCGGATAACCACGGTTAGAAGGTATCTGTTCCATAACAATCGCGATCTCTTTAAGAGAGTCAGCAAATGAAGTCATATCAGAAAGGAGCACGAGCACCCTTTTGTTCTGTAGAGCAAAGCTTTCGCCAACGGCGAGAGCCAGATCAGGCACCATAAGCCCTTCTACTACCGGGTCAGCAGCAGTATGAATGAACATAATAGTACGGCCCAGTACTCCCCCATCTTCAAACGCCTTACGGAACTTGAGATAGTCATCGTTACGAAGCCCGATACCACCGAGAATAATAACATCGGCTTTAGCCTGAAGTCCTACCCTGGCGAGCAGTTCGTTATAAGGTTCACCAGCGACAGAGAAGATCGGCAACTTCTGAGATTCTACAAGAGAATTGAAGATATCGATCATTGGGATACCGGTTTCGACCATCTGGTCGGGCATACGTCGCATAACCGGGTTAACCGCAGGCGAACCGATCTCGATTCTATCAGCTTCAACTTCCGGGCGTCCGTCACGAGGCATACCAGAACCATTGAAGATCCTGCCAAGCAGGTCGTCACTGAATGGTACATCCATCGCCTTACCAAGGAACCGAACTTTATCGCCGGTCGATACACCCTGTGTACCGCCGAATACCTGTAAACTAACACGTTCACCTTGAATGTGCACAACCTGTGCCATAGAAGTACCGTGTTTACTGGTAACAACGGCGAGCTCTTCATAGCTAATACCGTCGGCGATAACAGTTACCACGTTACCGGCAATCCTTACTATTTCATCGTAATATTTTCTCATAGCACTATATCCTGATCATTTACTTATACTGACACAAACAGTCAGCATTGTTATCTTGTATTACAAGGATTTAGAATTCAGGAGTTAAGAGATGAACTCAAAACTCGTTAATTACATTCTGCCTTTAGTTTCAATGAACTTTTCAATCTTAGCTACAGATGCATTGTATTCAGGAGAATCAGTAGCTTCATAATTCCAGTTACGGAAGGTATCGGTAATACCAACCATGGTCTTACGAGCGATTTCTTTATCTTCGAAATCGTAATCAGCGGTCATTACAGCCATAATTTTATCGAATACAAACTTCTGACGTTCAGCCGGGCAGGCAGCATCAACTTTATCAAAAGCATTCTGCTGTAGATAAACAGAGTCGAAGAACTCGGCCTTGTGCATAGTTGTAAAGTCATCGGTACTGGTACCTTCTTCACCCACAACAGTCATCATCTGTTTGATCTCATTACCACGACGGAGGATGTCAACAGACTGGTTGATCTTATCCTGTTCGATAATACCGGAATATTTGGTCCAGGAATCGAGCGGGTCGATAGCCGGGAATCGCCGAGCATCAGAACGAGCACGGCTCAAACCAAGGAAAGCACCGACAACCTTAAGAGTACCCTGAGTAACAGGTTCTTCAAAGTTACCACCGGCAGGAGAAACAGTACCACCAATAGTGAGCGAACCGTTAGTACCATCCTTAAAGCGGACGATACCGGCACGTTCATAGAAACTGGCGATCTTACTTTCGAGGTAAGCCGGGAACGCTTCTTCACCGGGGATTTCTTCGAGACGACCAGACACTTCACGCATAGCCTGAGCCCAGCGAGAGGTAGAGTCAGCCAGAAGCAGCACGTTGAGTCCCATCTGGCGGTAATATTCGCCGAGGGTCGCAGCGGTATATACAGAAGCTTCACGAGCCGCAACAGGCATCGCAGAAGTATTACAGATAATGATAGTTCTTTCCATAAGCGGCTTGCCGGTACGCGGGTCTTCGAGCTCTGGGAACTCACGTAGAGTTTCCACAACCTCACCAGCACGTTCCCCACAAGCAGCGACGATCACGACGTCCACATCAGCGTAACGTGAGATCATCTGCTGGAGAACTGTTTTACCAGCACCAAAAGGACCAGGTACACAGAAAGTACCACCGAGAACAACCGGGAAGGTAGTATCGATAATACGGGTCTGGGTAACCATCGGGATACTAGGCAGCATACGCTCTTCACTAACGTTCAGAGCACGCTTAACCGGCCATCTCTGCTGCATATAGACAGGGATAGATTCGCCGTTAGAGTCTTTCAGGGTCGCAATCTGCTGCTCAACAGTATAGTCGCCGGCAGGAGAGACAGACTCAATGGTCAGGTCGCCAAGCACTTCAAGGTTGAAAGGCACCATAATTTTATGAGTGAACAAACCTTCAGGCACAGTACCAATGGTATCACCTGCAACTACAGTATCGCCAGCGGCAACAGTAGGAGTAAAGGTCCATTTATTCTCTGTATCGAGCCCAGGCAGATAATTACCCGGTTTCAGGAAAAAACCAACCTGTTTAGCCTGAGCAACCAACGGATTCTGTAAACCGTCATAAATCTGACCCAGAAGACCAGGACCAAGAGAAACGGACAACATTTCAGAATTAAATTCTACTTTGTCACCGACTTTCAGGCCACGGGTTTCTTCAAAAACCTGTAGGTCACATTGGTTACCACGAACACGAATTGTTTCGCTCAACAGTTTAGTACCGTCCTCACGAACACAATATGCAGTTGAGTTCTGTACTACCGCCCCACTAGTCTCAGCGACCACCAGGTTACCGTAAACAGCTACAATTTTGCCATCCACTGGTTATTACCTCACGTTTAACAGTTAAAATTAAGCTCAAACTTTCCGTAGGTCAGTTTGAGAGAAGTTAGAATTCGGGAATCAAGATCTAGTAAATCCTGCACAAACTCCAGCTTCCTGTCACAAAATACAAAATATAAATTAACGGGCCATTATGCAGACATTTTGCTGCTTAGCAGGTCCCATCTTTTTAATAATAAAATACGAGCTGCATAAACCACTAGCTCATCATAAGTAAATTTGAACCAGCTATCATTATCAGCGAGCCAGTTCCAGCGAGCCTTATCAAGCACCATCATACCAGCCATAGGATTTTCTGCGGAGGACCATTCGTTAATAAGCGAATTGAAATCGTCAGCGGCAGCGAAATCACGAGCGATATAATGCTCTTCAGGATCGACATTAAGTTTTCTGGCCCTGGCATAGATCAAGGCGTTTCTGACCCCTACTTCGTATTCGAGCCACAAATTAAGGAACTCGCATCCATAAGAATCAGCAACAGACTTGCCGTAAGTGAAATAATTTTCCCAGACAGAGTTGGTATCAGAAGCGTGAGCATCCGAGAGCAGGAAATCCGGCATCGGTTCTTCACCTCTGGCCTGAGCGGCAGATAATACCGCAGGAGCAACTTCATCGATTTCACCAGCCTGAAAAGCCTGTAATTGTAACAGGTCATCAGAAAGTAAAACAACCTTGACCAGATCCTGAGCAATGACACTTTCATCAACAAGTTCAACATACTCAGCAGCAGTCAGCGGAGCCGGAGTGCCAAGCTCATCAAGAGATGGCAACGACGTTATCAAATAGTAAAACTGGCCAGCCATTTGACTGTTATACTCCTTTGATTATGAACCCGGTCGCAGTACAAGAACTATGATCCGAGCCCGAATTAAAAAAAGAACAAACCGCAGTAAAAATTATTTAACAGCGGAATTGAAGACTTCACGAAGTTTAGGGCCAACAAGAGCCATAAGGGTTTCGATAATAGCTTCCTGGGTCATTTCAACAGTGGCCCCGGTAATATTATATTCGAACCCAGCCTGCTTGAGAGTACCTTTGAGGTCGACACAGAGGCCATCTTTCTTAGAACTTTTACGTATCTGTTTGATAGCCCATTCAGCAAGTTCATGATACTTCTGATCGTTAAGATTAAGCTTAACATCCCCACTACCTTCAATATCAGCTGAGACATAACGATTCATAATATCAGTCATGGTCTCGCGGAGGAAGTCTGAGTCGTTAAGAGTTTCGTTGACAGGACCAACAATAATAGATTCCAAAGCTTTTACCAGAGATTCTCTGAGTTTAATAGCCGCATCACGTGCAGCAAGTTCAAGCTCGGTATTACTTCTGGTAATAAGCTCCTGGCCCTGTTTCTTAGCGTCATCAATGATAGATTCGGCATCAGATCTGGCAGCATTAAGGATGTTTTCAGCTTCTGTCTTAGCAGCAGCAATGATCTCATCCGCCCGCTGGCGACCCTGTTCTACACCATCAGATTTCAATTTCGCTACAAATGATTCAATCGTTTCGGCCATTTTATAAGCTCCGAATACAAACAGTTAATTTTATATAATCTACCGGCCTGAAACCGGAACACTTATGATTCAATTATCGGCTGTATTTTCAGCGACATTGAAGAATTCGTCACAAATTGGTAATACCTTAACAAATTATGACTATGTACGCACAATATCTCTGTGTTAAAAGCAAAAGGAAAAATAATAACCTTAGGCTTTGCAATAATTTACAGCATTATCCCCCGATATATTTTATTACTACAATAGGCTGAAATAAAAAAACTCTCTATGTATTTTTAATGTTATTGGTCTTAACTGTAGCGGTAAGTTAGATAAAAAGCAACGATTATTCCGTATTATTTCAATATTTTTTTATCGATTAAATCGTTGAAAGAAATCTGGTTAAATGAAACATTTCAAGTGGTTATGGCTGTACCGGAAGGATTACTCCAAAGAGTAAAAAACCCCTATACCTGTTTATAATGTACTATAAGAAAAAACGCATTTTGTTGGAAGTTTGTTGATAAAGAAAGCATTAGTAGCGATAGGATAGAATCTGGTTAGATTTGTGAGGAGTAGTATGTTTTTAGATATAAAAAAACGGCTGTCGGCAAAAAAATATGCCGGCAGCCGTACTATTAGACAAAGTAAGCTGTTGCTATTCTGTAGTATTGATCATGTATGGCAGGAACTCGTCATCTGTTGATACAGAGTATTGACAGAAGTGAGTAGTATCAAAGGAAATTGCTTTGATATTATTACCAACACTAACGACCTTGATGTTGGACATACCAGTCTGACTATATGATCCTGTCTGAGGATTATACCAGTAGACAGAAACAGTAGAACCGTCAAGTACAGCAGGATACGGAATAGTAATAGTCACCGGCTTACGGAACTCACGAGTACTGGAAGGGCCGAAGTCATAACTGAAAATACTTCTTAAGCCGCTGCTGCCACCTGGAGGGTTAGATACCAGCGAGATAGTAAATTCGACATCAGAAGAAATACCTTCTGGCCTTACCAGAATAGACACATCATCAAGACTGTCAATCTCTTCAGCTGGAATACCAACGCAGCCACCCTCTTCCGGCACAATGTTCCTACGCTGCAATACGGCCTTAACAACCGTAGCACAGGCAAGCTGTACACTCTTACCGCTGGCGGTATTGTCTTGGAAGAGTACATAAGGAGCACCATCGCCGGTAGCACCAATAGAAGGCAGGCCCTGATCGGTGAGGCTTGAGTCAAGAGTAGCAAGTATATTGGTTGACGCAGAGCCATTTACAGAAGCAAAGTAGATATCATTATCACCATTGCCAGTGTTATTTCTGCTGTCAGACCAGGCTACAAAGGTCTTTTCACGGCCATTAACGTAAGAATGGGTAATACTAGGGCTAAACTGCACTGCCCCACTGGAATCATCAATAACATTCACAGCATTAACAGATTTAGCGGAAAGCGGCAGTGGCAGTTTCGCATAGAATATATCGCCGTCAGAGGCCCATGTAGCGTGAACAGTATTTTGCTGATTATCAACAGCAATGTCAGGTTCATATGCATTTTGAGCAACGCGAAGAGCATTCCATCCGCTATCTTTATCCGCAATATACACATCAGCCACGCCAGATCGGTAATCTTCCCAGGCAATAACAACATTTCCATCAGCAGAACAGTCGATAACCGGCGTTTGCTGTTTAGATGTATTATTGCATACAACAGTTTCGATAACAGTGGAAAGATCAGCGTCCAAAGCTGCAAGGTAAATATCTTCACCTGTCTTACGCTTACTAACATAGGCAATATAAACTGTGCCATCATCAGCAACGTCAAGCACTGGTGACACTTGATCTTCCTGGCTGGTCGTAACAGCTTTGACATCAGTGAAATTCCTGCCGTCAGTGCTGCGAGCTACATAGATATCCCAGTTGCGAGCAGAATAATCCTGCCATGCAACATAGAGAGTATCATCGCTTGCCTGAGCAAGAACAGGAGCAAGCTGTTTGCCATTAGTCTGAATAGACCTGGCAGTATCAAAATATCCAAGATCTTCTGAATAAGGCGAAACTGATATCTTCAGTCCATCGTCCCAGGCTGACCATATTGTGCCGTCAGAAGCAGTAAGTGAGTCTGGACTACTCTGCTGAGAAGCAGAACCGCTCTTACTTTCTTCAACCGGAACCGCGGCACACATACTGTACATTTCAGTAGTAAATGCAAACGAATATGGTTCCATTGCGTTACCATTGAGGTCAGAAGCATTTATAGTTACCGTAGGACGATAATCATAGTCAAACAGACCAAGTGCCTGATACTGGAAGACATATCTAGAGCTATTACCCTTACAAATACAGCTGCTATTTGAAGTGCTGTAGAGCATAGGTTCACCCTCAGGTACGCTAGCCATAGCAGCACCAGAATATATGGTATCACCATCAAGAGAGATCTCAACAGTCGACAGATCTACACCAATACCATAATCAGCGACGATAATAGTTACCAGCGGATTGAGCGGTATCTGTATTGCTTTATCCTTTGGCGTTGTAGAAATAAGCACCGGCGGATCGTTGTCTGTCTCAGTTGAAAGAACGTTAATAGTAAAGGTGACGTTTGTCGCAAATTCGCCGTCAGAGACGATAACAGAAACCAGATTGTCACCTATCTGCTCAAGAGAAGGAGTCCAACTAATATTATTATCAGCAATTGTCATTCCTTCAGGAGCTTTATCAAAACTATAGCTCAAGAGATCATTTTGAGTGTCAACAGCAATAACCTTTACGGAAACTGTCTTGAGAGCGTCAGCCTGAAAATCCTTGATAGCTTCAACGGCAGGAGCAGTATTGACGGCATTTACAGTAATTGTAAATGTCAAGTTCGTCGAAAGCTTGTCATCAGAAACGGCAAAGACAGGGTTAAATACGCCGGAAGCCATGCTAGTGTCCCAGGTGAAGGTGTTATTTACAAACACAGCACCCTGAGGCAGACTAACTGAGGTAATAGTAACCGGGTCATTGTCAGGGTCAGAAGCGGCAATAACTATATCCAGCTCTTCACCCTGATTAACAGTAATGTCCTTAACTGGGGTGAATACCGGAGGGTCGTTAGGGATATCGTTAGAAGTAACGACAACCGTAACTGGCCTTGTGACGGTATCACGGCCATCAGTAACCAAAATATTGAAGCTATGAGAGCCAACATTATCAGCAGTTGTAGCCCAGGTCACTTTGCCATTATTGATATCAAAAACGGCACCAGCAGGTAACGAACTAGACGAGAATGTCAAGTTATCAGCATCTGGATCGGTTGCTGAAAAAGACAGGTCCAAGCCGTCTTTATAATCAAAGGTGGTAGCACCAGAGATGTTTATAGCCGGTAGCTGGTTAGTGTTTGTAACCACGAAGCTAAGCGTCTTTTGTGCAGTTAGCTCGCCGTCAGAAGCGATAACCGTAAAGGTTACCGGACCTGCCGCATTAAAGCCTATCGGCCAGGAGAAATGACCGCTGGTTGGATCTATGGCAGCACCATCAGGTACAGCACCAGAAAGCGAATAGGTAATCTTTTTACCTTCCGGGTCGGAACCTCTGGCGTCAAAGGTAAGGTTTTCACCTTCGGCATAGGTGCTTTCAAGTATTAACGGCTCTAATGAAGGCGATAAGTTTGCTAGACCTATAGAGAGCTTAATAGTTTCCTCTTTTGTCTCTTTGCCGTCATTGAGTGCAAGTATTACGTCATGGATTCCATCATCACCAACGCCAGGAGTCCAGGCGAAGGTGCCGTCGAAAGCCGAGCCGTCAGGTTTGCTGACGCAGGTAATGGTAACAGGGTTACCATCAGGATCGTCGGCAGTTGGAGTGAACTTGAGCTTGATGCCAAGGTCACAGCTATAGGAAGTAGCACTAGAGAGAGCCGCTGGTCGGTTGGTATCTTCAACGGTAACAACAACCTCTTTTGTTCCTACGGCACCAAGACTATCGGTGACTTTGAAGCGTAAAATATGAGTACCGGCATCTTCATAGCCAGGAGTCCAGGTATATGTTCCGTTAGGGGCAACATTACCCGGCTGAGCATTGTCATCGCTTTCGAAGACTAAGTTTGTGTCTCCATCCTCATCGGTAGCGGTAAGAGCGAACTGCCCTTCCTGCTGTTCTTTGAAGGATTGCGGTGTAATGTTGGCTATCGCTGGCGGAATATTAACATTTGCTACAACGAAATTAACAGTTAGAGTTACAATACCGCCGTAACCATCGTCAGCAGTTAGTTTTGCAATATGCGGGCCGCTTTCTGCAGCAGTATTATTTATTGGCCAGGTTAACTTTCTCTCTGTGGCGTTAAAAGAAGCGCCAACTGGAATAGAAGTATAGCCATAAGTCAGACTGTCGCCAGCATCCAAATCAGCGGCTTCAAAGGTTAAGGTAAAGGTGGTATTTTCGGATACATTTCTGGTGATTTGAGTACCAGTGAATGCAGCTGAATCAACCTTTACGATCTCCGGAGCGTGATTTTCAGGCGATTTGATGATAACAGACATATAGTCGGAAGTATCAGTCGCACCTTCGTTGTCAGTTACAGTAAGAGTAAAGAGATAGCTGCCAGGTTTTAGTGAATAATTTGGACTGGCACCTGTTTTGTCAGCAACTTCAGCATTGTTTGTGCAATGCCAGAGGTAGGATGCGATAGAACCAGCAGAATCCGGATCGTTGGAACCGGTACCATCAAGATCAACGGCAACTGCGCTGGTCTTGGTATTGGCAGTATGTACCTGGTCTGGGCCGGTAATGGCAACTGGTGGCTGATTAACATTTGTAACGGTAATATCAACTGAAACAGGTTCGCAAGTGGCTTCGCCGTCAGATACGGTGAACTTGACTGTATAGATAGGTCCATTCTCACAAGCTTCATCATTTGGAGTCCATGAGAACCTGCCAGATAGCTCGTTAAAGGACGCATTGGCTGGCTTGTCGATACAAGCATAGGTTAGGGAATCGACGGCGTCTGTATCATCGCCAATAACGTCAAATGTGACTGTAGCCTTTTCAGCAACGGTCTTGTTACCTGAAGGCGATATAGAAAGAGTAGGTACGGCATTTGGCGGATCAGCAACGGTAACGGTAACCTGATCGGTAGCAGTTGCACCTTCATTATCGGTAACTGTTAGGGTGAAGGTATAGGCACCAGCTGTTAGGTTGTAAGATTTTTCATCTCCGTTTTTTGTTGTTTGACCAGAACAAGACCAGGCATAACTTGAGATTGTGCCGTCAGGATCTGTGGCTGTGCCGGTAAATGATACCGAAGCAACGCCGCTCTTTGACGCGGCGGTGAACGATGCATTATCGGACGGGGAGGTAATAGTTGCAGTTGGAAATTGGTTGACGGGGTCGACTACTGTGAATGTGACAGATGCAGGTGAAGACTCCGCTCCTTCATTATCTGTTACTACAAGACTTGCAGTATATGTACCTGCAGTAAGATCATAGCTAGTGGTCTGACCAGATGTCGCAGACTGACCAGGACAACTCCAACTATAGCTAGCGATTGTACCATCAAGGTCGTACGAGCCAGAACCATCAAATTCTATTGATACCGTTTCATCCTTAGCAGGAGTAATATACTGATCAGCCATATCCATAGCAATTCGAGCAGTTGGTAATTGATTTTCACCATTATAGGGCCACTGAAGCCCATATGCATTACGGTATTTCTTCCACATAGCATATACAAAATCGTTTTGAGTAATATATCTGACACTTTTGTAATCCTGTATCAGATCACCATCTTTGTAATCCCCCCTCATAAGTATGTTTTTTGTATACCCATAATATTTTCCATCTGCTTTTTTTGTTGAAGTCCTGTACAAATCCTCCTGTACTTGAATAAAACGATCCATATAGTCAAATAAAGCATTATGATTCCATTGCTCTTTTTGCCCCATAATTAAAGCAGCCAGCACAAAACCTGTGAATGAATTTGCAGTACATGATCTGCGATACTGCCTAGTCCAATCAGGCGTATCTGCCATAAACCATAAAACTTGTTCTCTTCCACCGTGCCTTTCCCCCCATTCAGGCATCCCTCGATGAGATTCTATATATTCTGGATAATCTTCCTTACCAATTGTATTATCAGAAGCATTTCCATGTCCATACCATATTTTTTCACCAATCTCATAGTATAAAGATAAACTTGATTCACCTTCATAAGGTTCAGTAATCTCAAGAGTTCCCAGCTCATGATTTACACTTTCAATTAGATATTTCCTATCATATTGGTTAATTATATTAGTAGTAGTTTTAAATACAATTTGTTTCCAATAACTGGAACGTCCTATTTCCAACCAATCACCTGAATTTAACTTTACAGTTTTACTGCCATTTTCAACATGAACAGTTCCGTTTTCTGCTGCTTTATGAAACACATATAATTCATAAGGCCTATTGTATATCTGGTCATCACCAACATAAAAGGTTTGATCATCTTCACCAAAATGGATATAATCAGACGGTGTTGGATCTATCCAATTTCCATTTTCATCATAAACAAAATCTCCTGTTTTTTTCCCAATATTTTTCATAGGATCATAGTCAAGCATAAGCCCTGCAAATAGAATTGGCCACTTATTCCCTTGGGTATGTCCTGCAGCAGCTTGAAGTATTGTACGCCCACTATCGCTTGAAGCAATACCGTACATGTCGATCCCTGTTTGCAAAAAACGAATCAGTAATGTTTTTTTGTTTTCCCAACTACTTTTCCCATTTCCACTCAAGTCTGAATTAAGCATTAAGGAAGCAATACCGACATGCGCAGCACGATCTCTTGCATATTCTTTATTGTTTTCAATTGGAGCAAAATATGCATTGTTTGGGCCTCTATTAAAAATCAACCAAGCTCTTTCAAAAAAACGCTCAACAGTTTCTTCAACATTTGAATAATCATATAAATAATCTTTATGTAAAGCTTGGAGATGATTATCAGCATCTGGAATTGCAACAGGAACATCTAATATATTTAAGTTTTCTAATAGCGTATTATTCTTAAATGCTGTCTTTTTATTAAATAATATATCTTTACTTGCGTTATTATAGAATGGTCTAAAATCTCCATAAGATGCAGGACTTTCCAGTACAGTAAGAAGCGAGATCGACTTTAAATAATAACGGGACGCAACAATATCATTACTAATGGATGATGCAATTGTTTTTGCACTATCAACAAATATCGGTAATTTCATACCAACATTCAGTTTACTGTCATATATACATCCACCTTGTAGTGCATCATCAAACCCTTGAGGAGTTAAGTTAGAATCAGAAGGCTCAGGATTATACATTGACCCATCGACAATTCTATTATCATGATAATACTTAGAAATACTCCATGGAATTTCAGAGCTCCCCCCAACCTCCCAGTATAAACTTGAATTAGAGCCAATGCCTGGCTCAGACTTCGAATCTGAATAATGACTCTTTATGCATCGATATGATAAACCATTATGATAAATATAGTCATGCTCTAATTGCCTAGAATTAGGAGTAATCTCTTGTATTATCACTGGGCATGTTACCCACATATCATGGTTAGCAAACTGCCCAATACGATAGTCAGCATCAAAAGTCCAGGTTATACCAAATTGACTAACTTTATTGGTACGATATTCACGATCCGGCCAATCATATTTAGTTAAATCTCGTTCATGATTTGCTGCGATTGCAGATTCATTTTCGATATAATAGTCCATATTTCGAACATATACAATATCGCCTATATATGAATTCTTTTCCATTTCACTAATTGTGATAAATGGGTTTGTTTCTCCTCCAATTTCTCCAACTCTTGTCGGTGAATTGGGATCTATAGACGGATCTACATACCATACCGCACAATACACATTTGCCGAAAAAAGCATACTAGTAATAAAAATAATAAGATATTTACAATTATTTCCAAACAAAAAAACCAAACTCTCCGTTAAGCATTTTTGCTCCAATAAGATCTTCGGCTCCCTATATATATAATTTGATTTTGTTGTCATTGATAATAATTTATTTATTGATTTTGTAATTATTGTACACATAAACTCCATACCCCTAAACTACCCATAACCTCCCCTTTTCCTATTTTAACACAGTGCTAGATAATTGTAATATACTTTTCGGATAAATACAAATACATATTTAATTTCCCCTAATAGCTAAAAGACATAGTTAAAGTATTATTATTAAAAATGTTAAGTTCAACTCATTACAATACCACACTTTCAATAATTATAACATTTGATCAAACCAAAACACGAAATAAGCTTAACAACTTTAGTACTAAGACCTTATGTGAATCTAACAATTACTGAAACCGTAAAAAATGCGTTAATGAGTATTAGAATCAATATACAATAACCATACAAAGTACTTTCTATAAATAATTCTAGCATTTGTTACATTTATAGCAAAATACATAGTATTTGAGCGATATCATAAATACTATCCGCCCCCATCCTCTTTGGAGGCTTAAGGCTAAATTGCCTTGACTTTCACACCACAATATTGTAAATTTACCACCTTAAAGTTAAGTGTTTATAAAGTTTTACCGACAAAAATATAGCAGGTAGTTAAGCACCAAACCAATAATGCGTCTTATTTGTCATTTAGTACTTAGACTGCAATCAAGACCGCAAAATTACCTGAGAAGAAGTAAATACACATCCCTGCTACGGTCACCTTTAATCAAAGAAATGGGTACACCCGACAGGGACAGAGTTCGCGCATTAAATTCAGTACATTTGGATAAATCAGAAAAATATAAACATATTTTCGATAAAGAAGATGTTGTTGGCGACCTAAAAAGCAAAACGATTCGGGGAGGTTTTTGGTCGTTAATAAGTCAAGTTGGAAGTAAAATCATTCAACTCGCATCTACTATTATTATAGCAAGAATTTTATCCCCAGAAGATTATGGCCTAGTAGCCAAAGTAGCTATATTAATTTCATTTACCAACCTATTCAGTGATATGGGTTTTTCTTATGCCACTATCCAAAGCCCTAAACTCCAACATAACCAAGTTAACTGCCTCTTTTGGATTAATGTTATAATTGGCATTATACTTGGCTTGATAATTTATTCCATATCTCCTTATATAGCTGACTTTTACAACGACAACAGATTATCATCCATAGCAAAAGCCATGGCGTTAACTTTCCCTATTAACGGAATAATATTACAACATAAAGCACTTCTATCTCGTCAGATGAAATTCAAAGATTTGGCTATAATGCAATTGGCCGGAATATGTGTTAGCGTAATAGTTGGAATTATCTTAGCCTTATTAGGTTTTGGGTATTGGACAATTGTAATAATGCAAATCGCAATTCCACTAAGCAGTATCCCTTTTAGCTTTTTATTATGCGAATGGCGTCCTTCCATCCCTTCAAATTTTAAAAACATGAAACAGTTACTGAATTTTGGAATGGGAGTAACGGGCTACGATATTGTTAATTATATTTCAAGGAGCCTAGACAGACTTTTGATTGGTAAATTTGACACAACGCATAACTTGGGGTTATACGATAAAGCATATAACCTTATGATGCTGCCAATTCTACAAATTCGTACTCCAATAAATCGAATTGCCATTCCTGCACTATCTGCTGTTCAAAATGATAAGATAAAATTTAATAATACTTTTTACCGGATAGTATCAACAATAGCAATCATTACTGTACCATTAGCATGTATATTATATATATCATCCGAAACTATAATTAAGATAATTCTAGGAAATAATTGGGTTGAGTCAGCCCCGCTATTTAAGATATTATCTATTGTATGTTTCCTACAACCTTCCATAAGCACCTTTGGAATAATACTAATATCCTTAGGTCTTTCAAAAAGATATTTTATATGGGGATGTATAAATTCATTTATAATATCACTAGGCTTTATTTGTGGCATACAATATGGTACACCCGGAATATGCATTTCATATGTGATTAGTAATATTATTATGCTCATTCCTACTATTATTATTTGTACAAAAAACACATCTGTAAATCCATGGCACTCGATAAAGATATTAGCCAGCCCAATGCTAACAGCAATAGCAATCATTTCATTGATTATCTCAATTCGTTGTTATCTGAAATACAATTATGAAAGCATTTTATGTGTTGTTTCTGAAAACGTATCATTCACTATTATTTACTTGATAATGATATATTATATCAAAAATACACGCGAGTTATTAAAATATTACTACTCGATAATCGCAAAAAAACTATCATTATAAAAGATCTAATTTGCATTAGTTTGAAATGACTTTATCAATAATTTAATAAATATCAAAATATTTCAATGCAATACAAATTAATAACCAGGAGCATATACATGGACAATGTTTCAAATAAATATAAAATTTCATTTTTATTACCCAATAGCGGTATTGGAGGAGGAGTCAGGTCAACAATGCGTCTGGGTAATGGCCTAATAAAACGGGGCCATCAGGTAAGAATTTTTTATAGAAATGATAAGAAAGTCGACGCTGTTACCAAACTTAAAAGTTTATATCTTAACAAAAAATACAAGCTAGTTGACTGGTTAAGCTATTTTGAGGGTGAAAAAATTGAGTATAATAAATTAAAACCTGATTTTTTTGATAATAATGAAATTGTTGTATCAATGTGTGCCCAGACTACAATTGATTTATCTGAAATACCTAACAATAATGTTATCAAAATGATGCATTGCAGAGGTGCTGAATACGAAAACTGGGAAAAAATGCTAGAAGCATGGAAAATTGATATTCCTAAAATAGTAGGCTGTTCCAGATTAGCAAAAATGATGAAACAAGAAACTGGTTATGATGTAATCGGAATTGTTCCAAATGGTGTAAATACAGACGAATATTACCCCAGTGTTGAAGAATCATTTCGCACTGGAGTAGGGTCTGGGTATCGGTGGCGGCCAACAAAAGATCCACATTCAATTATTAGAATAATGAATATCATTGGAAAAGAGCTTGAGGATACACCAAAATACTTATATGGCAGCGGTAAAAAACCCAAAGGTATCGGGAACACATATTATAAAAGATTTCCAACAGTAGAAGAAGGAAGAAACCTATACTCAAAATCAAAAGTCTGGTTTCTTACTAGCTTTGAAGAAGGTTTTGGTAATCCAATCCTTGAGGCAATGGCTTGTGGCTGTGCGGTTATTAGTACAGATTGTGGAGGGCCTAGCGATATAATATCACACGGTAATAATGGTTTTTTAGTTGATATTGGTAATACCGGTGCGATAGTTTACTATATAAAAAAACTTCTAGTAGACAATGAATTACGAGAGGAAATAAGTAAAAATGCTATCGAAACGGCTAAATACTATTCATGGGAACATGCAATTAATTGCTTTGAAGAAAAGATCAACATCATCTACAGTAAATATAAATGATTATAGTTAAAATATTTAGATTAATATCATACATAACTAATTATATTAAATGGCATTTTCGGTTTTATCATTTTGGTTGGAAATCTCTGCTTAATAAACCTGATATGCTATATAATACAAAATATATCAGCATTGGATCAAAAGTTACTATTCATAAATCAGCTCGAATAGAAGCAGTTCGCTCTGGTAAAAATAAGCCTATTATTTCAATTGGAGATGGTACCACAATACATCTTTATTTCCATTGTGGTGCTGCAGAGTCTGTATCAATTGGGAAAAATGTTCTTATTGCAAGTCGGGTTTATATTTCTGACCATGACCACGAATTTGACAACCCAGATCTTCCTCCTTGCAAGTCTGGGTTAAAAATTTCACCTGTTATAATAGAAGACGGTGTATGGATTGGTGAAGGTGCAGCAATACTTAAAGGTGTGAAAATTGGAAAAAGAGCTGTAATAGGTGCTAATGCAGTAGTTACTAGAGATGTGCCACCATATACAATTGTAGGCGGAGTACCTGCGAAAGTTATTCGAAAAGTATTTTAATTTGCAGCCTCTTACATTAATAATTTTATTGATTTCTCTTATACTAAATATTTCATTACAAAAGAAATATTTAATGAGTTTACTTTTGTTCAATTTATGTTTTATCCCTACATCTCAATGCGTTATTATATTTGGAGCATCGTTTTATTATCATCAACTGATAATTATAGCCATTTTAACTAGATTGATAATTACATCTAATATAACAATAAAATTAAATAAAATTGACATTCTATTCATTATATGGCAAGTTAGCGGCTTTATAATATATGTTATTCAATGGCAAACAGTACAAGCCGCTGTTTGGAAAACAGGAAGAACCTTAGAAGCACTAACAACATTTGCACTTATTAGATTATGCTTAAAAAACAAAAATGACATTTATCGCCTAATTGATACATTGGCTATCATTTCAATTATAATGGCTCCTTTTGTACTTTACGAATCGATATCTGGACACAACCCGTTTTCATTATTTGGTAAAGTTAGTACAGATATTAGAGAAGGTAGATTTCGTTGCCAGGCAGCATTTCCTATATCAATTATATTGGGTATCTTCTGGGCACTTTTTATCTCACTATTTTGGATGAGATATAAACAACATAATTCTTTTTTTTACATTTTATCTATCGCTTGCTCACTATTTATGATCTACGCTTGTGCATCTTCAACCCCCATAGGAACACTTCTTTTCTGTTGCATTGTCATTGCTACATATAAATATAAACAATGGTATCGCCTAACTATTCCTCTCTGTATACTTTTATATCTTATACTCAGTTTTATTATGGTATCTCCTCCATACTATATAATTGCACGCATAGGAGTTGTTGGTGGTTCGACTGCTTGGCACAGAGCATACTTAATTGATAGAGCCATTATTTTCTTTAATGAATGGGCAATGCTAGGAACCAGAACAACCTCACACTGGAACTATACTGGAAGATCAGGACACGAATTTGATATTACAAATCAATTTATTCTTGAAGGCATTAGAGGTGGAGCTGTAACTTTAATATTTTTTATTGTTTTAATTTATTATTCTTGCAAGACAATTTATAGAACTGCAATAAAAGAACAATCTAGTAATAAATTTTACTGGAATATACTTGCCTTTCTTTCTGGGCATATTGTTTCATTTTTTGGTATTTCATATTTTGGTCAAATGACAATATTGCTGTATACAACATTCGCAATTATTTCGTTGTTACATAATGAAAGCTCATCTTATATAGCCCAAGATAATAATCTGAAAGTATTAAAAACATATAATTTCAGAGCATTTCAATAAAGACCCTATAAATGAATTTAATTAAAAGATTTGCAGCTTCAATATATTTTATCATTCTGTTGTTTATTTACAATAAACAGTCTAAGCGAGTGATTTTGTATTACCATGGTATCATGACATCAGAGAAAGATGCCTTTGAACAACAAATAAAAACTGTGTACAAATATGGTAATATTGTTCCACTTGCAAAATTACACAAAAAAAACCCAAAAACTAGTGAAACATTAGTGGCTATAACTTTTGATGATGCTTTTGAAAATTTACTTGATAATGCACTCCCTACACTTAATGAGCTAAATATTCCTGCTACAATATTTGTCCCAACGGGGAATCTAGAAGATTCTCCAAGGTGGGATATACAAAATGGCAATCCAGATAAAAAACAAAATGTCATGACTGAAGAGCAAATCAAAACTCTTTCAACGAACCCAAACATCGAGCTTGGATCTCACACTGTAAGCCACCCAAGATTGACCAAATTGTCAGATGCAGAGTTGAAAGCTGAACTGTCTGAGTCAAAAACTAATCTTGAACGCCTTATTGGGAAACCTGTTAATTCTATCAGCTATCCGCACGGTGATTATGATGCCAGAGTGATAAATATTGCAAAAGATACAGGTTATTCATTTGGCTATACGATTGAACCGAAAAATATAACTGAAACGGTAGATCTGCTGGCAATACCACGGTACGTAGTCTTACCAGCAGATAGTAATTTCAAAATCCGATTAATATTAAGCGGAGCCTGGGAAGTTGATTACTATATGAGACAATTTAAGAAATATGTCGTCAGAATATTGAGGAAAAAATGAGTTATACTGTAGAAATAGATAAAATATCTCAGAATGATTGGGAGGTATATGCCAAGCTGTTTGATGATTACAGTATTTATCAGACTTGGCCTTACCAGGAAAACAGAGCGAAATTAGCCGGGCAGGAAGTTAAGCGGATAATTATCAAAAATAAAGATGAAATATGTCTTATGGGACACATAAGAATACAAAAGGTTCCTTTGCTACCAATTAAAATCGGATATATACAGAATGGTCCATTAATGCGTAAAAATGGAATTATGCCGTCTTCCTTAAAAGAGATAATGAAAGCTCTCACTCATTCTCTATTCCAAAATGGCATTAACGTTGTTAGGATTGTTCCTAATATTGTGGCAGATGAAGTTGGGTCAGAATTTGAGAAAGATATTATTTCTATTGGTTTTTGTAAATCTGTAAAGAAAAACGCTTACCACACTTTTTTAGTAGATACAAATGACTCAGAAGATGGAATTCGCAGTCGACTTAGAAAAAGCTTCAGACGAGACCTTAAAAAGGCTGAAAAAGCTGGGTTAGAGGTTAAACAAGGATACAACGAGAGACTATTTCAGATATTGGCTGACTTGTACAAACAGTCTAAAGGCCGTAAGGGTTTTGATGGATTAGAAATTGAAGAATTTAATACTCCGCAGTCTCTTCTTTCTGAATCTGAAAAAATGAAAGTTTTAGTTGCTTTTTATGAAGATAAACCAGCATCTGCCCTACTTTCTGCTGAAAAAGGAGATAGATCAATTGTTCTGCTAGCTGCTAGTAACGAAATCGGTCTGGAAAAAGGTTCTTCCTATCTTTTATGGTATCAAGCTTGTATCTCTGCTCATAACAAAGGGCTTAAGTGGTGTGATCTTGGTGGAATTGATCCTGAGAACAATCCAAATGTTTATAAATTTAAATCTAGGCTAGGTGGTAAGGATATCTATCACGTTGGGTGTTATGATATTTTTAAGAGTGCAACGTCAATGTTTATGATGAAGTTAATCGAAAACATAAAGGGCTAAGTAGCTAAGTTTTATCAGCTATTATAATAACTAAAATCATGATAG
This sequence comes from Sedimentisphaerales bacterium, assembly GCA_963667715.1. Lineage (GTDB taxonomy): Bacteria > Planctomycetota > Phycisphaerae > Sedimentisphaerales > SM23-30 > JAFGDI01. The sequence goes on from OY763926.1 coordinate 3,147,021, forward strand.
ACATTTCAATAATAATAGTTAATTTCAATACACTCAGATTAACAAAACAATGTATTGAATCAATTTATAAATATACGCAAGGATTATCATATGAAATTATTGTTGTAGATAATAATTCAGAAGAAGATTGTGGTGATTTGAGATCATTATTTCCAGATCTAATATTAATTAAAAATTCTCGAAACGTTGGTTTTGGTAAAGCTAATAATATTGGAGCGTTAAAAGCAAAAGGCAATAACTACTGCTTTATTAATTCGGATGTAATACTGCTTGAAAATTCAATATTAAAACTACTTAACTTTTCCGCTACAATAAACAACCTTGGTATGATTGGTCCAAAGTTACTTTGGAAAGATAAAACACTTCAATGGTCCTGTAGGGAGTTTCCTAATTTATGGAATAATTTCTGTCCATCATTTTTTTTAACTAGTATATTTAAAAATTCTCATATATTCAGACTAGAACACATGACTTATTTTAATCATAATGAGATAAAAAAAGTTGATGTGCTTGTGGGTGCTTTTATGTTTATCCCAAAACAAGTATTTGAACAGGTCAATGGATTTGATGAACGCTATTTTATGTATTCTGAAGAAATTGACTTATGTAAGTCGATAAATAAACTAGATAAAACGATATATTTTTACCCGGAAACAAGTGTAATTCATATTGCAGGTGGTACAGCCACATCTAATTTCAATGAAATGTCAATAGTCTCAAATGAATCAAGAATAAAGTATTGGAAAAAGCATCATTCTAGGATTGAAGTACTCATCTTTAAAATGTTCTGTATATACAATTTAGCAGTAAAATTAATTCTTAGTTCATTGCAGATCGTTAAAACTAAAAATAGTTTTAAAACAACATCCAAACAACTAGCCACTATACTCAGCAAATAACACATGTTATATCACAGATTTAAACATTTTTATAAAAATAATGGTTTTTATAAAACATTATTACAATGTATAAATAAGGCATATTGCATATTTAAAATTCATAAGTTTTTACTTTACTACACAGATGAATATAAAGCAATTGAGTTTGATTCACACAAATATTCTATTAAAAGATATGATGCCATGCCTGACATTAAAGATAGAAATATTAATGAATTGTGTAAATATTTTGACAAACATATATTTCTCGCTACTGCAAAGCAAAATTTCAATAAAAAGTCTGTGCTTTGGATATTAATTGACAACAGCTCAAATGCCCCCCTGGGCATAATATGGTCTATTCGAGCCAATACTGTTTCAACACACTTTTTCCCACTCTGTTCACACGACTGCCATATGTTTAGCAATGAAATCCTTAGTCACCATAGAGGAAAAGGTTACAATACAATTTTACTAAACTATGTTATACATAAATTAAAACAAGAAGGAATATCAAGAATTCATATTGAAACAGCAACTGATAATTATGCTGAGCAGAATTCCCTTAAAAAAACACCATTTATTAATTATGGCGTTGCCTCAAAATATCATTTTTTCAGACAATTTTACACTATATGGTATAAATAATGTATATAATCATTACCCCTTGTTTTAATGAACAGAGCTATATTGATTACCCACTCAAATCTATCTCTAGCCAAACTATAGAACCAATTAAATGGATAATTGTTGACGATAGCTCAACAGATAGTACTGCTGAAATAATAAAAAAATATGCAACCAATAATAACTTCATAGACTATCATTATCGAGTTAAGCCTAATGGCCAAGATTACTTCACTAGTAATGTATTTGCAATTATGGAAGGTTGGGATCAGATTAAACATCTAGAGTTTGAATATCTGGCTATCTTAGATAGTGACATAACATTACCTGTAGATTATTATGAGAAGATTATAGCTGAATTCGAAAAGGATTCGATGCTGGGCATTGCAAGCGGTATATATGAAAATCTTATTGATGGCAAACTACACCCGGTACTAAACGATAGACGTAGTACCCCAAAGGCAATACAAGTTTTTCGTAAAGAGGCTTTTGAACAAATTGGAGGCTACTTACCACTAAAATATGGTGGGGAAGATACTGCTGCATGTGTTATGGCTAGAATGCACGGTTGGAAAGTATGGTCCTTTCCTGAAATAAAAGTTGTACATCATCGCCCTACTGGGACCGGTAACGCTGGAAGTCTATTAAAGGCAAAATATAACCAAGGATTAAATGAATATTTCCTAGGAAGCCATTGTCTATTTGTTTTCATTAAATGTATTAAAAGATCATTAAAAGAAAAACCATATTTTATTGGTGGAGTTACTAGATTCTTAGGTTACATAATGGGAAGATTTAATGGCGAAAAAAGAATTATTTCAAAAGAATTCATGCAGTTTTTTCGAAAAGAACAAATCAAAAGGCTTCTGTCACTAAACAAAAAAATATAACATTTCGTTAAATATGGAGAATAAGTTATGAAAATATCAGTATTTGGATTAGGTTATGTTGGCGCTGTCTCTGTAGCATGTTTCGCCAAAAATGGGCATACTGTTTTGGGTGTTGACCCCAATATTACCAAAGTAGATATTATTAATAATGGTCAATCTCCAATAATTGAAAAAGATCTTGACAAGCTTATCTCTAACGGTGTAAACAAATCACAGATTCATGCAACAACAGATATCAAGGACGCTGTGCGCAATACTGATATTTCATTTATATGCGTAGGAACACCAAGCCAAGTTAATGGTAGTCTTGACTTAAAATATGTAAGAAACGTTTGTGAGCAAATTGGTAATGAATTAAAAAATAAAAACTCTTATCATCTTGTTGTTTGTAGAAGTACGATGCTTCCAGGTTCTATGAATTTAACCGTAATACCTACGCTTGAACAATCATCAGGTAAAAAAGCTGGAAAAGATTTTGGCGTTTGTATAAATCCTGAGTTTTTAAGGGAAGGCACAGCAATATACGACTTTTATAATCCCCCTAAAACAGTAATTGGTGAAATTGATGATAAATCAGGAAGTATAATTGCAGAATTGTACTCAGATCTTCAAGCACCATTACTGAGAACATCAATAGAAACTGCAGAAATGGTAAAGTATACTGATAACGTATGGCATGCTGTTAAAGTATGTTTTGCTAACGAAATTGGTAATATATGTAAGAAGTTACAAATTGACAGTCACCAGGTGATGAATATTTTTTGTCAAGATACAAAATTGAATCTTTCTCCGTACTATATGAAACCTGGATTTGCTTTTGGTGGTTCATGCCTACCCAAAGATGTTAGAGCATTAACATACAAAGCTAAATCACTTGACTTAGAACTTCCAATGCTAAACTCTATCATACCAAGTAATATAAAACAAGTTGAACATGGATTGAATCATATTACTAAATACGGGTTGAAGAAAATTGGAATACTTGGATTTAGTTTTAAGGCAGGTACTGATGACTTAAGAGAAAGTCCTATTGTCGAGCTTATTGAAACACTTTTAGGCAAGGGATACTCAATTAAGATATATGACAAAAATGTTAAACTTGCAACGTTAACTGGAGCTAATAAGGATTATATATTGAATACAATTCCACATATATCAAGTTTGATGTCGGAATCAATTGAAGATATAATTTCACATTCTGAAATTATAGTTATTGGTAATAATTCTGATGAATTTAATTGTATTTTTGAGAATAAAACTAATGAACAAATAATTATTGATTTAGTAAGAATCTCTAATATAAAAAGCATCCCTGGAGAATATGATGGCATTTGCTGGTAAAAATAAAAAAGTCCTTATTATAGTAGAAAATTTACCTCTTCCATTTGATCGACGCGTATGGCAAGAGGCAAATACATTAAACAACAATGGCTACAAAGTATCCATCATTTGCCCTAAGGGTAAAGGCTATAATCATTGGCATGAAAATATAAATGGCATTAATATTTATAGGCATCCATTGCCTTTTGAAGCTAACGGAGCAATCGGATATGCTTTGGAATATACTTCAGCAATTTTCTGGGAATTTTTACTATCATTGATTATTCTTTTTAAGCATGGATTCAAGATAATTCACGCATGCAACCCCCCCGATACAATTTTTATAATAGCATTATTTTATAAACTATTTGGTAAAAAATTCATATTTGATCATCATGACATAAATCCGGAATTATATATAGCCAAGTTTGGGAAAAAAGATTTTTTCTACAAAATAGTATGTCTCCTTGAAAAAATGACATTTAGAACAGCTAACATATGTATAGCTACCAATGGGTCGTACAAACGAATTGCAATTGAAAGGGGTAGAAAAAATGCCAACGATGTTTACATTGTTAGGAGTGGTCCAAATTTAGATAGACTTAAAATTCTACCTCCAAATCTTGCACTTAAAAATAATAAAAAATATCTAGTAGGTTATGTTGGTGTTATGGGAAAACAAGAAGGCATTGACCTTTTATTACGCTGTATAAAATCTATTGTAACTAACCATGGCAGAACAGATATTCATTTTGGCTTAGTTGGTGGTGGTACTGAATTAGAATATTTAATTAATTATGCACAAGAACTTTCTATAACAGATTATGTCACATTTACAGGTAGAGTCTCTGACAATGAAATGCTTGAAATGCTTAATACTGCAGATATATGTGTTAATCCAGATATAGCAAACGAAATGAATGACAAATCAACCATGAATAAAATAATGGAGTATATGGCATTAGAAAAACCTATTGTCCAGTTTGATTTAACTGAAGGTAGATATTCAGCCCAAAATTCCTCACTATACGCAATTAAAAATGATGAAAATGATTTTGCCAATAAAATCATTCAATTACTAGATAATCCTGAACTACGTAAAGCAATGGGAGAAATAGGCAGAAATCGAGTAATTAATGAATTAGAATGGAAATACGAAGAACCTAAGCTTTTAGAAGCATATAGTAGAGTTTAAATCAAAATATGAGTAATAAATATGCAGTTATTTTAGCCGGAGGAAGCGGTCAACGTCTATGGCCGCTATCAAGAATTAATGCACCAAAGCAGTTAATTGAGTTATTTGACAATAAATGTTTACTTGAACTCTGTATTGATCGCATTAAACCTTTATTCGACCTTGATCATATAATAATAATAACAAATAATAAATATGCAGAACTAATATCTAGACTTATCCCAAAAATTCCAATTGAAAATATATTAGAAGAGCCTGTAGGTCGTGACACTGCCAATGCGATTGCGCTAGCCTCTGGTTATATTGCTAATAAAGCCCCAAACTCATATATGGCTGTATTTAGTGCAGATCAAATAATATATCCAATAGAAAAACTTACGACAGGTATTAAAGATGGATTTAATTTTCTTAAGTCACACCCAAAAGCAATTCTCACATTAGGGATAAATGCCAAATCAGCACACACTGGGTATGGATACCTTAAAAAAGGGAAAAAAGCTAATAACAACATTTATTCTGTTGATCAATTTATTGAAAAACCTAATATTATCAAAGCTAAAGCATATATTGATGATGGAGGCTACTCTTGGAACAGTGGTATGTTTCTTTGGAAAACATCAACAATTCTTTCGGAACTTGATTCTCAATTACCATACAACTATTCTATTTTAAAAAATATTTTTTCTAAATTTGATACTCAAGATTATAATCAAGCACTAACGCATTATTTTCCACTTCTTAACAAAGTAAGTATAGATTACGGTATAATGGAAAATGCGTCTAAAGTCTATATGATTGAATTGGATTGCGAATGGAAAGATGTCGGTTCTTTTGAAATGCTAGTTGATGCAATTGGCAAATATGACAATAAGAATAATGCATCACTTAAAAATTCAAACTGGGTTGAAGAAAATAGTACAAATAACATTATACTTAATTATGAATCAGACCATTTAATTGCAGGAATTAATATTAAAGATTTAGTTATTGTACACACAAAAGATGTCACCCTTATATCTCATAAAAACGATACGGACAAGATTAAACATCTTATTCAAAACCTAAATAATGATAATAAAAAATATTCTTAATTGGGGTATTAATGCTTTTTAACAGTTTCTCATTTTTAATATTTTTCATAGTTGTTTACGGCTTTTACTGGTTGCTAAATAAGGACTATCGACAGCAGAATATTTTGCTTTTTGTTAGCAGCTATATTTTTTATGGATGGTGGGATGTACGCTTCCTTTTTTTAATCGTCCTGTCAACTTACATTGACTATTGCACATCATTACTTATAGATAATGATAAATTATCAAAAAATGAAAACAGATTAGCGTCAGCGTATCTTATCGGTGCAGGATTTCTGTTTGTTACCTGCAAGTGGAACTCAGTAAATTGGCTGAATAATGATTTCTCTCACATACTACTACTACCCACAAATCTACAGGGATGGTGGGTAACTATTGGGGCAATACTGTTTGTATTATTTTTTAATGTTATTCACAAAATTGCATCAGCAAACCCCAAACTTAACCATAGAAAATTCTACCTGTTCCAGAGTGTTATTGTTAACCTGCTCATATTGGGTATTTTCAAATACTATAATTTTTTCGCGGAAAGTTTTATACAACTTTGGGCAGGTTTGACTGGCAATACACCTGGAGAACTTACCACAAAGATAATTCTGCCGGTTGGTATATCATTCTTTACTTTCCAAACAATGAGTCATACTATAGACGTGTATCGTAAACGAATTCCGGCAACCTCATCATTATTGGAACTTAGTACCTATATAGCATTCTTTCCTCAGCTTGTTGCAGGTCCAATTGAAAGAGGCGCTCACCTCCTCCCACAGTTCCAGAGAAAAAGAACCGTTACCTATGATGAATTCCGTAGCGGCATATGGTTGATCTTTTGGGGCTTATTTAAAAAAATTGTAATTGCAGACAATGTATCCAATATTGTTAATGTAACATTTGGTCCTTATGACAGTCTATCAATAACAACAGTACCTACTGACGGGTTGCAATGCCTGATATCAGTTTATGCCTTTGCAATTCAGATATATTGCGATTTTTCAGGTTATACCGACATGGCAAGGGGGACAGCCAGACTGCTCGGCTTCGATATTATGCTGAACTTCAATCTTCCTTATATTGCAGTAAATCCTTCTGATTTCTGGAGAAGATGGCATATCAGCTTATCAAGCTGGCTGGCGGACTACCTATATATTCCTTTAGGCGGTAATAGAAAAGGTCATTTTAACACACATAGGAACCTGGCACTAACAATGATTCTGGGTGGTCTCTGGCACGGCGCCGCTTGGACATTCGTTATATGGGGCTTTTTCCATGGTGGCATCCTGATTCTCTATCGATTACTAGGTGACAGAGATTCTGAAATGAAATTAAGGTTAATAAAGATCATAAAAATAATTGGCATGTTCCACCTGACATGTATTGGTTGGTTGCTCTTCAGAGCACAAAATCTTACAACAATCAAAGTGTTTATAGTGGCAATATTTACAAATTTCCATTTTAGCAGTCAGGCAATTGAAACTTTCAACAATCTACTGTACTATAGTTGGTTTCTGTTACTATTTCAAGCAATTCAGGCTTACTCTAAAGAACTTGATCCAATGCAAAATTGGCACTGGTTTATCAGGTTAAATGTTTGGATATTCATAATAACATGTATATTTCGTCTTGCTCCTGTTGGAACGTCTGAATTTATTTACTTTGCCTTTTAACTAAAAATATGAACAAAAAAACTAAAAATATTTTAATCATATTATTCATTGCAATTTATTCCCCAATTGCTAGTGAGTTTATTCTTAGAGCTGTTGATTTTGTTCCAATGTTGCCAAGATATGTTTGTGCAATGTCGTACGGAATTAGAGGCAATGAACCTAATAAATCATACTGGCACCAGACGGCTGAGTATAAGATTAATATACAGACTAATTCAAAAGGTATGAGATGCCCATATGATATACAATATGAGAAGAAACCTGGCGTGAAACGGATCGTGCTTCTTGGTGACTCTTTTGGAATGGGATACGGCGTTAGCTACGAGCAAATGTTTACGTCAAGACTTGCCTATTATTTGAAAGAAAAAGGAATTGCGGTTGAAATTGTTAATCTTTCAACTTCAGGTCATGGGAATGCTGAAGAACTTATTGTTCTACAAGAAGAAGGGATTAAATATCACCCCGACTTAGTACTACTTAGTTGGCACAGCACTGATTTTGATGATAATATCAGATCAGGACTTTTTAAACTAGTTGATGGAAAACTAGAAGGAGATTCCAAAACTTTTTTGCCAGGAGTTGCAACCAGAGAAAAACTTTTCAAGTACTCAGTTTATCGGTTTCTCGCAGAAAACTCAAATTTCTATAATTTTTTCAGAGATTGGGCAGGTTCAACTATCAAATCCTGGATGGCAAAATCTAAATCTAAAAAAACAGCTGCCAACAATGAAAATACAAATAGCAGTAATGAAAAAGAAAAGCTAACGATTGCAATATTAAACAGGATAAAACAAATCGCCAAAAAAAATAATGCAGAGTTTTTAATACTTGACATTCCTGTCAGACATTCAAGAAAAGTGTTTATCTCTACATTTCCATATGAGTATCTTCCAAAAGACAGTACCTTTCATATTTTTAGTCCGATTAATCTATTCTCTAACGGTAATGGAGAAAAAATCTATTGGGAAAAATCACATGGGCACTTTACTCCACTTGGTTGTAACATGGTTGGAAATGCATTAAAAAATTATATTGTAGACCACCATTTATTAAAATAATACCTATAGCCAAATTAAATGAATAATAACAATATAGTTAGAATTAAAACAATTGTCGGCATAATAGGCTTGGGCTATGTTGGTTTGCCGTTGGCTGTTGAATTTATCCGCGGTGGGGCTGAGGTTATTGGGTTTGATATTAATCCGGAGGCGGTTAAGCGGATAAATTCTGGGAAGTCGCCTTTGAAGCATATTCCGGATGGGCATATTGCTGAGATGGTGAAGTCTAAGCGGTTTAAGGCTACTACTGATGCTTCGCTGATGGATAAGCCGGATGCTCTGATTCTTTGTGTGCCTACGCCGCTAACGGAGAATCGTGAGCCCGATATGTTTTATGTGGTTGAATCCTGTAAGGCTGTCGCTAAGTCGTTGCGTAAGGGGCAGCTGGTTGTGCTTGAGAGTACCACTTACCCTGGAACTACCAATGAAGTAATGAAGCCTATCCTGGAAGCTACCGGACTCAAAGCTGGCAAGGATTTCCATATGGCTTATTCGCCGGAACGTGAAGATCCGGGTAATGCTCACTATAATACCCGCACTATACCCAAGGTTATTGGTGCTATTGATAAGGCATCTATGGACTTTGCATTGAATATCTATAAATACGCTATAGATACAATGATACCGGTTGACAGTTGCGAGACTGCAGAAGCGATCAAGATCGTGGAAAATGTGTATCGCTGTGTTAATATTGCTATGGTAAATGAGCTAAAGCAGCTTTTCGACCGAATGGGTATAGATGTATGGGAGGTTGTTCGTGGAGCAAGCTCTAAACCATTTGGCTATCAGCCGTTCTACCCAGGACCGGGGCTGGGCGGGCATTGTATTCCGATCGACCCGTTCTACCTGACCTGGAAGGCTCGTCAGTATGGTATGCCAACCCGCTTCATTGAGCTTGCTGGTGAAATTAATACCAATATGCCGCACTATGTTATTCAGCGAACAATGGATGCATTGAATGACCATAAAAAGAGCTTAAAAGGGTCTAAGGTACTGGTACTTGGCTTGGCGTATAAGAAAGACATCGATGATATACGCGAATCGCCGTCGCTGGAACTGATCGAGCTGCTCAAGGAAAAGGGAGCAAAGGTTGATTATAATGATCCGTACATTCCTGCTACGAAAAAGACCAGAGAATACAACTTACAAATGAAATCCGTTTCACTTACCCCTACGAATATTAAAAAGTACGACTGTGTGCTGATAGCAACTGCTCACAGCGAGTATGATATGAATATGATAGTTAAGAATGCACAGCTAGTGGTCGATACTAGAAATGCCTGTGATAATGTTAAGAGTGGAAAGAAGAAGATAGTAAAGGCGTAATGAAGGTGCGAGCAACGAGGCGTGAGAAATCAGAGAAGAATAAGATAGACGCAAGCTACGAGCAGTGAGAAATAAAAATTAAGAAAAGTTGGTACATAGTACTGTAGATTATTAATCATCAATATTACATTGAAAACATAAGAGGCCAGATATGAGGCGTGGGAAACGAGGGAACTCTGTTCTTGCACCTGGTAACTGGCCTCTGGCTCCATACAAATGCGTGATTTCAAACAATTGATCGTCTGGCAGAAAGCACACCAGCTTACTCTGGCAGTGTATGAGGCAACCTCAGCTTTTCCCCAGTCTGAGGTTTATGGACTAACATCCCAGCTCCGCCGGGCAACAGCTTCTATCCCTACCAATATTGCAGAAAGCTGCGGGCGAGAAGGGATAAATGAACGCAAAAACTTTTTAAATATCGCTCTAGGATCGGCTTGTGAGGTGGAATATCAGCTGATACTGGCAAAAGATTCAAGTATATTCCGCAAGAATCATTTACTACATTAAATGATATTTTAACTGAAATTAGAAAAATGCTCTACATATTAAAAGATAAACAAGTGTAGACGCGAGCAACGGGACGCCAGAGGCGAGAAAGTCAAATATATTACCACTCGCACCTCGTCACTCAAATGCTCTTTGCTATTCCTTTTTTCTCGCATCTCGCACCTAGTATCTCTAAACTTATGAATAAAACTATACATGCTATAATACTTGCTGGTGGAACTGACTTTGGTCGGTGCCCTATTGCCAGTAAGTATCCTGTTTGTTTGTGGCCAATTATTGGCCAGCCGGCAATTGTGCGTGTGCTAAACTGGTTGGCCGAAAATGGTATAGAATCTGCCACTATTTGCCATGAAGGTAGCCGTGAGTTGATTGAGAAAGTCGTCTCTGGCACTAATCTGAATATTTCGGTAAGTTATTTAACAGAGACACTCCCCTGGGGAACTGCCGGCTGTATCAGGGAAGAAATAAATCACGATGATTGTAAATCTGATCATTATCTGGTATGTAAATCGAATATGCTTACCCCCCCGCCATTAACTGACTTTATTGCTAATCACATTAGCTCTGGTAATTTATTGTCGCTTTCTGTTAATGCAGTTAGTTCACTGAAAAATGATGCTTATGAGGCGACTGGCACATACTTGTGCACACGTGATATTCTAGAGAATATTCCAAAGCTTGGCTATTGCGACATAAAAGAACGGCTTATTCCATGTATGGTACAAAAAGATATTGGAATTAATGCTTTTCCACTGCAACAACTAACGGGCGGCTTTCGTAATATAAAGACATATTACAAGGCAACGTCTCAGGTTCTTACCAATGGGCTATTGAAAGCTTATATTCCAGAATCGTATAAACATCTGGACAATGATGTATATGTCTCTCCAAGTGCCAAAATTGATGCTACGGCCAGATTATTCGGTCCTCTAGTTATTATGGATAATGTAAAAATAGCGGCTAATACTATAATCTTTGGTCCAGGGATAATTGGTGAAGGAACAGAAATAGGTAGTGGTTGCTTCTTAGAAGGTTGTCTATCTTGGAGCGGGACTATCATCAACGCAAATTCAGAGATACGCCACAGCTTCATTAACACAAAAAGTATTATTTCTGCTGGAACAAAACTCTCAAAAGAGGTGGTATACAGCTAATGAAAAATAACAATCTCATTATTCTTGTTATTGCTACTATTATTACGCTATTCTTTGGCTGGAGCTATAGATATGCGGAAAACCTTTTAGCCAAGGATAGTCTCAAGCAGATAGTATTACCAGTGCCCCTGAGTAATTTTCCTAAGGAAATCGGTAACTGGGATGGTAAAGATATAGAGTTATCGGACGCCGTAAAGAAAGTTGCGGGTAATGATGATTTTGTAAACAGGTCCTATATAAATGAAAAAGAAGGTAAATGGGTAGGGTTTTATGTAGCTTATGCCGGCCAGCCAAGGAATATGCTTGGGCATCGCCCTCAAGTTTGTTACCCAGGAGCCGGCTGGATCCATGAATCAACAAAAGAATCGGTCTTTACCTCTCAATCAGGGAAGGACATCCCCTGCCTGATCCATAAGTTTCGTAAGCCGTTTCCCGATTCTTCGCAGGTTACAGTCATGAACTTTTACATATTGAACGGCATTCCTACTAACAAGGAAGCTGAGTTCAATAGTTTATCGTTTAGGATGCCAAATATAAAAGGAGAGGTCGCCCATTACGTTTCTCAAATACAGATAAACTCAGCAGTTGAATCAAGCGTAGTTGAATTTGCTCCTCTTATAGCTGATATGGTACTGGAATACCTGCCAGACCAAGACGGAAATGTTGCGGCTACTGAGAAGCAGGAGGCTAAAAATGACTGAATACTCCAATAACAAAAAACAGTTATATATAGCTATATTCATATTTAGTCTGTCATTTATCTGGGCTTTCTGGCCGAATATAAGTGACTTATTTAGAATGTGGCAAACGTCAGATGAATATTCATCTGGTATGCTGGTACCGGTAATGGCTGGATTTCTTCTTTATAACAGGCTAAAAGTTGATAGTGCAAAACCAAAAGTATTTTGGCCAGCCCTACTTATGCTGTTATTTGCTCAAATTACACGAATATGCGGCGTACTACTAATGTCAGCGTTTCTGGAAAGAGCAGCACTGTTGATAGCTATATATTCAGCTATTTTATTGATACTTGGCCACAGGGTATTTATAAAGCATTATTCTATCATGCTTTTTCTGGTACTTATGATACCTTTGCCCAATAGTATACATAGTATCATAAGTCCCAGCTTACAAAAGTGGGCGACCCATTCAGCTGTATTCATATTGGAAATGTTCGGCTATAATGTAATGACAGAAGGCAATATCATCAATATTGGTAGCACCAGTGTTGCCGTCGCTGAAGCGTGCAATGGTCTGAGAATGATAACTGCATTTTTTGTTACTACCGGGCTAATATCATTGATAATACACAAGCCAAGCTGGCAAAAAGTGGTTGTGATTATATCAACATTACCTATCGCTCTAATATGTAATACAGTAAGGCTGGTAATTACCTCTATCGCATTCACAATGATCAAAGCCCAACAATGGGAGAAATTATTCCATGATTTCGGCGGATTTGCAATGATGCCGCTGGCTATATTATTAGTAATTGCAGAACTTGCATTTATGAACATGCTGATCGTTGCCGATAAAACAAATGAGAAGACTGCAAGCGACGAAATTATCCTTAAAAAGGTGAAAAAATGACCGATTTTGATAATAATCCAAAAGATATTATTACATATAACAGTAATAATACTTCCTATAATAATTCAGCTATTGTACCTGCAAACCAATATTCGGCACCACCACAGCAGGAACAGGCTGGTGGTAGTGATTTTATCCCGAAGATGATAAGTAAATGGCCGTTAATCCTGATTATTTTCATTTTACTGGCATCACTTTTGGTTCCAGCGGCATGGTTATTTACACCTGAGACAAATAAAGCTCAGATTCTGGTTGAAGTACTGCCGATGACCCAAATTATATTGTCTGACCCGGATGATTCAGCTAAGACATTTTCATATTCTAGCTTTAAAAATACTCAGGCAAAAATCATGCTTAGCGAGCAGATCATTCAGAGAACAGCTGATATCTTACGGGATAAACAATTATATATATTTACACCAAGGGAAGATGGTATAAAAGCAAAGCTCAAGCAGGTATGGCAATATAAAGATTTGCAGTTTCTGAGCAAAAATGAAACAAATAGATATAAAGTTATTATGGATATGGTTAGAAATGATAAGATCACAGCTATATCAGATAAATACAGTGATTTTATTTTCTTAAGTGTTGAGAGCCGTTCTGCAAAGGATGCGAAAACTATAGCGGAAGCTATTCGCCAGAGTTATAAAGAAATCGTCTTATCAGAAATGGAAGAAGAGGGAGATAAGAAAATTGTTTCTCTGGAAGAAGAGCTCAAACAGATAAACCGAGATCTGGAAAGGCAACAGGAAAACATCTTCCAGCTAACAGTTAAATATGGCTACGCTGATCTGGAAAAACGACATGAAATGATCATTAACAGAATGGAAGGTGTTCAGGAACAATTGACACTGGCTCTATCCGAAAAGTCTAAGCTCGAAAATACGGTTAAAAAGCTTGAGAACTCAATGAACGCACCAGTCGAACTGCCGGAGATAAGCGAAAAGACAAAAACAGAACAGATGAGTCAGTATATTAATGCTGACGAAAGGTTAAAAAAGCTTTCAGAAACTCTAATTGCAGAAGAACAAAAGCTTTTATTTGCGAAGCAGAGTCTTACTGCTGATAATCCGGAAATAACTCGGCAGGAAGAAACTATAGAAGTACTTAATACCAAAGTTGAAAGCAGACGCAAAGAGCTAAAAGAAGAGTTTGAAAGCATGCTGAATTCTGAAAAAGAACTTCAGAAGCAGGACGCTATAGCCTCTCGCCAGACAGAACTGGAGCAGACCAAGGCAGTATTTGATGAACAGGTTAAATATATCGACCTGCTTCAACAGCAGTTAAAAGATGATAATGATGAAGCTATTGAAGTTGGACGTTTAGATACACTGATTAAACGCAAGCAGGATGAAGAACGGCAAAAAGAGCTGGTCCAAGAAGATATTCAGGACAAGATCATGAAATTGCGTATTGAAAGCAAACGACCAGGCAGAATAAATGCTGACAGGCCGGTTTCAGTTTTTGATATGCCAAGTAAAAAAGTGAAGCTTGCTGGCGGTGCCGCATTTGGTTCATTGGCCGTTGGCCTTGCTTTGGCTTTTTTACTGGTTAAAATGGATAAAAGTATTCTATACCCGGAAGATATTATCCGTCAGGCCGGAACTGCAATTATTGGTACTACGGTAAGTGTCTCCTCGGTGAAAAAGAAAGATATAGCAAACTACATAACTATGGACTATCAAAATATCAGAGCGAACCTGAAGCTTTTGAACGGTGGAGTTATTCCACAAATACTTGCTATCAGCAGTCCTGAACCGGGCGAAGGTAAGACTACGCTTTCTATAAATCTTGCTGCATCATTAGCTCGCAGCAATCATCGGGTATTATTAATCGATGGCGACCTGCGTAAGCCTGATATTCACCGAATAGTAAACCTGCCGGGCAAAACTGTTGGATTAAATGAAGTAGCAAGCGGGATATGCATTTTTGAAGATGCTGTTTATGAAGATTATCATCCTAATCTTGATGTTCTGAGAGCTTGTGGCAGCACTAACTTTGACAGTGTTCAGTTATTAAGCGGAATAGGGATAATTGAGTTTCTGCAAAGAATGACAGGCAAATACGATCATATCGTAATTGACACATCTCCTATTCTGGCAGCCCCTGATGCATTGCTATGGGCCAGACTGGCTGATGCTGTTATATTAAGCTCATTATCAGGCACGACAACATCAACATCACTTAAAATTGCGTTAGAGCGTTTGAGCAAGATTAATGCTAATGTACTAGGAAATGTTCTTGCAAACGTTAAAGACAGACCAGGCTACGGCTATGGCCATAACTATTATGACTATAGATACGGCAAAGATGCCGGCAAGAAACATAAAAAACGGAATTATAAGAACCTGATACTGGATTCTGACCAGAATTGCTAATTATACTATTGAGTGTTAACCATATCCCCTAATGCACCATATAATATTACACCCTTCAGATACTAACAGCGCAATACATCGGCTACTAAATGAATGTCCGTTTATTGCCAATGATCTTATTGCATCAATCAAGAAATCAACTGGGTATTTAAGTAAAAATGTCAAAGTTAATTTTTCTGTGGTTGACAATGAAATTAGTAGTCAAAGTGCGGATATGGTTTCATTGTCTGAGTCTGACACAATAAAGTTACGAACCAAAGGGTTGCCCAAAGAGGAAAAAGTATTATTAGCAAATGCCAGGTATATCCCCTGTTTTGACCATAACGTTATCCAAAAGATCATTGAAAAAGCTGATGCTGACATTATATGTATTGAAACAGACCACAATTTATGCGGTTTCAGGGAAAAAGTGACATTTGACTCAACAGGCAATATTGTAGGTCTCAGAAGGATATTCAGTAACTCTATTATCCCTTCGTCTGTACCAGAGAATTGGCCTGAGATGGTGTTTATTTCACCAAATGCAATCACCAAAGAAAATGGCCTGCAAAATATCCCTGTTTGCTTTAGTGACTTTATCAGCAAATGCAATAGAAAATCGCTAACTATAAGATGTGTCAGGATCGCCGGCATTAACCACGATCTGTATAATGCCAATGAACTGCTTTCCTTTATGGAGAAGGCTCTGCCTATACAAGCAAAAAGCAAAGCAAACACTTCAAATATAGCCCAATCAGCCAAGCTTATCGGAAAAGTTATACTTGGCTCTAATGTAAAAATTGGCGAAGATTGCATAATTGTAGGCCCAGCTATTATCGGTGATAATATCGTTTTGGCACCAGACACTGTCGTCCGAAACTCTATTCTAGGCAATAGTGTTAAAATAAATGATAAAATAATTGAACACAGTTTTATTTCAAATGATTCGGAACGCCCTGTTGAAAAAGCTCATTATGTTCCTAAGATAAAGGTGAAACAGAACAGTTATAAAAGCTGGCCAATATTTTCATATGCTGGAATATGGAAAAGGCTGGCAGACATAATCTTTGCATCATTTATCCTCCTGATGTCGCTACCAGTATTCGCTATTGTGGCAGTTGCTATAAAATATGCATCTCCCGGCCCAATATTTTTTCAACACAAACGTCAGGGACTCCACGGCAAGCCATTTGGCTGTATCAAATTCAGGACAATGATCATTGGGGCGGACGATATACAGGATCAGTTACGAAAGATCAATGAAGTTGATGGGCCGCAGTTTAAGATGGAAGATGACCCAAGAGTAAACTCTATTGGTAAATTTTTAAGAGATACCTGTATAGATGAGATACCACAGTTTATTAACGTACTATTAGGGCAGATGTCAGTAATTGGCCCACGCCCTTCCCCTGAAAAAGAAAATGCATTTTGTGCATACTGGCGAGATGCCAGACTTTCTGTAAGACCAGGCATCACAGGGCTTTGGCAGATAAAAAGAACACGCCAGGAAGGTCAGGACTTCCAGGAATGGGTTATACACGATACCGCTTATGTAAAGCATATTTCATTTTTAAATGATATTAAAATTTGCTTACTTACTGTTAAACATATAGTTAAGTCATTTATCGAACAATTCTGATTGAATATATCTGGTTATAGGTATATAATTTGAGAATTGAAGTTGTATATGAGTCGCTCAGCCAGTTATACCAACTGGTTGATTTTTTATTTTAAGCAGGACAAAAAAATAATGAGAACATCAAAAAACTGCTCTGGTAAAATCAATTTTCTTCCACTTATTGTACTTTTAGTTACCTTAGTTGTTATGGCGACGGTAGCACTTTCAATAAGATACTGGCAAAACACAAACCGCATGAAAGAAGGTTATCGCTTAGGGGAAATTGCCTATCAACAGCAGAACTGGTCGGAAGCTGGCAAGCAATACTCTTATTATCTGGCAAAAGATAATACAAATGTTGATGTTCTTCGCAAGTATGCTGAATCTAACCTTAATGTACGCCCACGGAGCCAGGGAAATATATCACAAGCTCTTTCATCGTACAGATTGATAATAAGAAATGCTCCAGATGATGCTGAAGCGGTTCGTAATGCTGCCGAAATATATATCGCAATGGGAGCAGCAGGCGAAAGTGAACTCCTTATCAAAGATTTCCTATCTGCTCATCCAGCCAATGATATATTGCACCCTCTGCTGGCTATGTCACTTTCTATTCAAAATAAGACGGAAGAACTTCAGCAAGCTCTGATCGACCACCCAGAATTCAAGACCGATTATTATCAGTTTCTATATTCTCAACTTATAAAACAAGATAAGTACCAACAGGCAGTTGATCTATTAAAGCAAATTATTGTTGAATATCCATCTGAAATACAAGCTTATGACCTGCTGGCAAGAGTAGTTAATTCCAAACCAGAGCTATTTGACAATGACAAGCCCCTGAAATGGCTAGATAAGGCTATTCAGTCATCTCCAAATAATCCAATTTCATACCTTAACCGTGCAAGGTTCTATATCGGTAGCAAGCAACAGGAAATGGCTGTTTCCGATCTTAATAAGGCAGTCGAACTGTCCAAGGATAACCCTAAGGCTAAGCTACAGGCAGCATCGCTGTTTTCATTAACTGGAAACTTTGGTATGGCCCGCAGCCTATGCGCAGAGGTATATGACAATGACACAGAAAATCTTGAAGCTCTGCACGCATTGCTAAACTATGCTTCAGCTGAAAATGATACTATCAGACTGGTTGAAATTACAGATATGGCATTAGAGAAGCTAAGCAACACTAAGAGATGGGACTTTATACCATCTGCGATAGAAAGCTACTGTATAGCAGGCGAAAACCAGAAAGCCAATGAGCTGATAGCTGAAGTTGAAAAAACTGAAACCATGCAGGATAAAGTTTTCTACTGGAAAGGTCTTGTCTCTCATAACTATGAAAACACCAATGAAGAGATAATGAATTATTCAAAAGCGATCCAGCTTGGCTTTGATAATGGTAAGATCAAGATGCTGCTGGCAAACGCATATGAAAAGAATAATGATGTTTCTTCAGCAATCATGCAGCTAAAGATGATGCAAAACCAGAATCCAAATAATATAACGGTTCTACTCAAACTTGCTGAACTTTACCTTAAGATCAATAACTATAATGAGACTCAAACTCTGGTAAGCAATATCCTCCAGCTGAGCCCTAATAATAGTCGGGCTATACTACTTTCTCTAAACGCCAGCATTCAGGGAGCTGATCGCAATAAGCTTAAAAATGACATAACATATTATAACCAGCTTATGGATAAACTGAGCAGTTATAAATTCGGTATACAGCAGCCGTATCAGCTTAAAACCATGCAGTTCCAGTTGGCACTAATGGCTGAGAAAACTGGTGACGCTGAAGCCATTCTGGCAGAAGTAGAAAATACCAATATCCAGCCAGAACAGCTGGAAAACCTCAAGATTGCCCTACTTCTTTCTAAAGGTGAAACAGAAAAGGCAATGGAGATCCTAAATGCTCAGGCCGCTAAAGCTCCTGGCGATGTTAATCTTATACTAAAACAAGTATCGCTGCTGGTTTCAAATAAGCAGTTTGATGCGGCCCATGCTCTGGTTGATAATACCTTAAACAACACAGATTCTAAATTAGCATTAAAAAGGCTCTACTTTGCAAAAGCGGACCTATTTCTGGCACAATCGGGCGATAACGAACCAGATGAAAGTAAAGCTATTGAACAACTGAATATCCTGCTTACAAAAGTACCGGGAGACATTTCTACGCTCCAGCGTCTACTAAGCTTTAGCTCAATCAGCTCAGATGCCACTCAGGCTCAGAGCTATATAAACAAGATCAAAGATGTTGAAGGTCAGGACGGCAGGGTCTGGAAACAGGAAATGGCTAGATTACGTCTAAAGCAAGATAATACTGCTGCAACTGAATTACGAGAATCTATAAGCCAGCTAAAAGACAATATAGCTGCTAACCCTAGCGATACTACCAGTGCGATAATGCTGGCAATGTTATATGAACGAACAGATCAGCTGTTATTGGCGGCTAATTTATGGCAGGAAGCATATAATAACGATACAACTAACGTTGACTTTGCGGTTAACGCTTGTAACTGCCTGCAGAAAGCCGGCAAGATCAAAGAATTAGATGACCTAACAGCAGAGATCGTCAGAAGGTATCCTGACAATCTGCGAGTTAAAAATATTGAAATTGCAAGACTATTAAGAAGTCGAGAGAATGATAAAGCAGAAGAACTGCTAACTGAGCTCTACAATAGTGGCAACTGCCCTGCTGATATGATACTGACTCTTGCTAACATTAAGACCTCAAAATCAGACTTTGAAGCTGCACATAAGCTTTATGATGAGCTCATGCAGAATGAATCATATCCATTTTCGGTAATAGCCTCTAAGGCATCTGTTTATGCCAGAGAAAAAGAATATACCAATGCCCTTTTACTATGCAATAAGGCTATTGAGAAATTTAGTTCGGCTCAAGCATATCTTCTAAAGGCCAGAATATTACTCGATAATGAACAAAACGATGAGGCACTGAAAGCAACAGAGCAGGCTCTGGAACAGGAAAATATTACCGCCACTGATTATCTGAATATTTGCTCAATTTATATCAGCGTTAAAGACACTACCAAAGCCAAACAGATAGCTCGTAAGGCTTTAAGCGAATACCCATCAAACGCGGCTATAAATAGCATAACTATTCAGCTGATGTTTGCCGATGAGGATACCAGAAAAGAAGGCTCTGCCCTGCTGGCCAAGGCTCTCGAGCAGTTTCCTGACAACAATCAATTACTATTTATAAAAGCCAATGAGCTATATTCATCTCAAACTAATCCAGATCTGGAAGAAGCAGCTCTGATCCTGAATAATATCGTTGATCAGCAGCCAAATAATATTCAGGCATGGCTGAAGTTAGGTGAAATTGAATTTTCGCGTCAGCGTTATCAAAAGGTTGTCGATATCGCATATCGAGCTCTTTCATTTAATCCTGAAAATGAAGAACTGATGTTCCTGAAAGCTCAGGCTGAAAGTGAAATATCGCCTGAAATGGCATCTATGACGCTTAAGACCCTACAAAAGCTGAATACATCAGATGCAAACATTGCGATCAAACTGGCAAGTATCTTTGCCAGTCAGGAGCAGCAAGAAGGCTCTGAACAAAACATTGACGATGCGATTGAGCTGCTAAACAAAGCTGAGAAGCTCACAGAAGACCCTGACCAGCTTGAAACGATTTCCCTGCTACGATGCTTAACCAATTACAAAAAAGGGCACAAAGAGGCATATACAGAGATCAGTACCATTTTAGATAGCCAGCCGGATAATCAAAGAGCATTTATCATTGCCGTCGACATGATGGTAGGTGATGAAAACTGGAGCGAAGTTAGCAGCTGGACAGCTAAATGGCTTGCCAATAACACTGAAAACGAACAGGCGGTACTAAGTGCCCTGCGATTTGTAGTAAGAAAACGTGAAATACCGGAAGCTAAAGCACTTATACTCGATATAACCAACCAAATACTGGCTGTTAACCCTGCAAGTGTAATAGCAATGCAAGTCCAGGCATCGTTGCTTATACTAGATAAGGATGAGCAAAATACCCAGAAAGCAATCGAAACCTATCAGGCAATTCTAAAAACAGAGCCTGACAATACAATTGCTATGAATAACCTGGCCTGGATAATCAGTGAAGACCTGAACAATCCACAAGAAGCATTAAAGATGGCACAAAAAGGTTTGGAAATTACGCCAGACTATGCTGATCTTGTTGATACAACAGGAGTTATATACTACAGACTAGGTGAATATGAAAAAGCAGTTGATATGTTCAATAAGTGTATTAACCTATATAACAGTACCAATAAAGCATTAGCCAGCACCTATATGCATCTGGGTAAAGCTTACAATCAACTCAATAACAAAGTTCAGACAACAGTATACCTCAAAAAGGCTCTCGAATATAATGAACAGTCAAATACATTATCAGATAATGATATCTTGGAAATAGAGGAAATACTTAAATAGCAGTAGTTTATAGTAACTCAAGACTGGCTGATATAATAATAGAACATCAGCTTCCAATTGAACTTAAACAATTATATTAGATACTAAAAACGAAATCAGGTCACCTTTTTGGTGGCCTTTTTTTATTTTAAACAACATTACGTTGTAAATTTATATCATTTACCACACAATTGTGTTAAAATAGGAAAGATGGAGTTATTGAAAGGTACAACACCTAAGATATGATGTAAAAAAACAACATTTTATTTGGGAATCGCTCTGTTTAAATAGTAGGATTAAGTACAATAATCCTTACTTGGAATGGGTAAATAATGCCAGATACACAAGATAATAGCAAAAATCAAGATACTGAGCTTGACGAAAGGATGGCTATTCTTGGCAAATTAACGGCCAGGGTGGCACATGAGCTTAATAATCCACTAGACGGAATGCTTAGATACATAAATCTATCAATCAGCCAGTTAAATAAGAATCAGCCAGAGAAAGTGCCAGGATACCTTGACCAGGTGCGTGAAGGCTTAAACCAGATGTCTGCAATGGTTGCTTCACTATTAGATTTTTCAAGAAAAGATAAAGCAGCAGAGCAATATGTAGATATCAATAAACTGCTGGAGGATTCGATAAAGTTTATTGAAATTTCTTCATATAACGAAAAAGTTAATATTACAAGAAAATTCTCAACAGCTGCACCTCAAATAAAGACTGGGAATCTCCCCAATGTATTTTCCAATATAATTAAAAATGCCGTCCAGGCTTCAGGAGTAAACGGTAAAATCATTATTTCTACAGAAGTTATTAATGATAGGCTTCAGATATCAATTGCCGATAGTGGCCCTGGTATAGCAGAACAATATAAAGATGATATATTTAAGCCTTTTTTCACTACAAAATCATCTGGCGAAGGAACCGGGTTAGGATTGGCAATATGTAAAGAGATCATAGAAAAGAGAGACGGCACAATTTCTGCCAGAAATCTAGCACAAGGCGGTTGCGTATTTGAAGTTTTAATACCATTTTAGTTTCATAGACTTTTTGTGTAAATTCAAAGGTAAAGTTAAAGAGAAGAATAGTAAAATAAGCAGGATAGTTAATATGAACAATAATCGTATTCTAATCGTTGATGACGATAATATCATTAGAAACTCATTGCAAGATATGCTGGAGCTTGAGGGGTTCAGTTGTGGTGAAGCTGATTGTTTCAGAGAAGCGTTGGCAGAATTAGAAAGACACAATTATTCAATAATAATAACAGATATCAATCTCCCAGACAATAACGGCCTTGAGTTGCTAAAGTCTATTAAGAAATACTATCCAGATATTGTTCCTATTGTAATAACCGGTTACGGGTCCATAGTAAATGCCGTTGATGCAGTCCGTGAAGGAGCTTTTGAATATATAACTAAACCAATTGATGACGCAAAACTTAAAGCCTGCCTTAATAGAGCTATAGAAAAAATCGCAATAAAAAGAGATAATGCGATGGTAAAACCCAAAAACTGCATTATTCGCGAGATAGTTGGTAATGACCTCAAAATGATGAAAATATTTGAGATGATCGACTCGGCGGCTCCGACTAAAGCAACAGTACTTATTACTGGTAAAAGTGGTACTGGAAAGAGTCTAACTGCAAGGGCTATTCATCAGATGTCAGACCGATCAAATGCTCCCTTTATTGAAGTAAGCTGCGGCACCCTAAGCGAAACCCTGCTGGAAAGTGAATTATTTGGCCATAGCAAAGGCGCTTTTACTGGTGCCAATTCTGATAAAGAAGGTAAATTCCTGGCAGCAAACGGAGGCACGATCTTTTTGGATGAGATAAACTCCGCCAGCCCTGCCCTACAGCTGAAACTACTCAGGGTAATTCAGGAACGTCAATTTGAGCCAGTAGGCAGTAATACAACCCAGACAGTTGACGTCAGGATACTGCTTGCAACTAACAAGGATCTATCTCAAATGGTTTCAGATGGCGAGTTCAGAGAAGACCTATACTACAGAATTAATGTGATTAATATCCATCTCCCGCAACTATCAGAAAGAATATCAGACATACCAGTTCTGGCAGATAATTTTCTAAGAAAGATGTGTGAATATCATGGTAAGAAGTTTGCAGGATTTACGGAAGAAGCTATGCAGACACTGGAACAGTACAACTGGCCGGGCAATGTACGTGAATTGGAAAATGCAATAGAAAGAGCTGTTGTGCTTGGTAGGTCAAATCATATAGTATTATCTGATCTACCTGACCACATATATGAACAACGGCAAAGTTCTGGTGTATCTGCATCAGATTCTTTATATAAAGAGTCAATAAGTCTAAAAAAAGCACTGGAATCGCCAGAAAAAGCAATAATTATGGCAGCCTTAAAAAAGTTTCAATGGAACAGGAATAAAACAGCAGAAGTACTGGAAATTAATAGAACAACCCTGTACAAGAAAATGAAATATTATAATCTGGCTGGCAACTGACAGCCGTTAGGCCAATGCAAATTGGGTAGTATTTTGCTCAATAATACGAGTGAGAAAATAAAATAAAATAAAATACAAGGTAATACTAAAATAATATGAGTCAGAAACAAGGCCAGAACATATTCAATATCATCGTGGTTGCAATAGCCACAATAACTATTTCAGGTCTATTCTATATAAAACTGTTTAACCCGGAAGTGCTAAGCTCAAGTAAGCCTACATCTCAGAAACAGATAAAAATAGAGCAGAATGTAATAGATAAAGTACTAGCAGGAACGGTTTCTGTACAAGGTCGCAGCTATAATGGTAATACTCTAACGAATACCTCTAGCGGTAGTGGTTTTTTTATCAGTGAAGATGGTCTTATTATCACTAATGAACATGTAATTAACGGCTGTAACCTGATTATTGCTGTCGATTGTACGGGCAAAAGTACTAAGGCTGAAATTGTGTCCTCCGATAAAAGACTCGATATTGCCCTACTGAAAATTGAAACCGAAGAAAAACTAGACTACCTTGAACTTGGAAATAGTAATATACTAAAGCATGGTCAGGTTGTTATGGCTGCAGGTAATCCACTCAATAATGGCTCTGACGGTAGAGCTGTAATAACCTTAGGCAGAATAAGTAAGCTAAACGAACGATGTGACAGCTCTCCGGACTTTATAAATGACAGGCTATATGATAATCTTATCCAGTTTGATGCGTCCGTTTTCCCGGGCAGCAGCGGCGGGCCATTAGTTGACTCAGACGGTAAGGTAATAGGAGTAGTATCTGCAGTCAGTAGAAACGACAATAGTGGCAGAACTGGCTTTGCAATAAGCATTGATGATCATATAAAAGGTGCTATAGAGACCCTTAACAGTGGAGAATGTATTGTTCACGGTTTTTTGGGGACAATACTGGCCAATGAAATACCAAATGATATCATTAATGAATACAACCTCCGCGACCTATCTGGAGCGTATGTTAATAGCGTCCTACCCGGTTCTCCCGCAGTGAAATCCGGGATAGAACAAGGTGATATAATAATCAAATTATCTGATCATGAAATATATAACCGTTCTGAACTCATCAGCCATATTAATAAAAGCCTCCCGGGCAGTATTGTGGAAATAGAGCTTCTCAGACCGCAATATAATGGCAAACTAAGTAAAAAAAATATAAGAGCCAGAATAGAGAAAAGAACACTTGATAACAGGAATGGCTATTTTGAAGAAATGAATTTGCCATCAAGTATTGCCTGGGGAGTAACCGCGAAGAGACTAACAAATTGGCGTAGGCAAAAAAATGGATTCCCAGCAGGAAAGAGCGGTGTTTTGGTCTATGAGATCGACCGTAATTCGCTGGCATATAAACAAGGGGTAAAACCGGGAGATATTATTACCGGAATAGACAATGCTCCAGTATCAAATTTGTCAGATTTTGAAAGACTGGCCAGTAAAAGCGTACTTTCTCCCAGATTTAACATCTGGAATACAGACCTGATCCCGGCACATAGATAGTAATATATCAAGACTATACTAGACCTTTATCCTGCATAAATCGATACAAAGTGGCACGTCCTACACCAAGCAGCTGAGCCGCTTTAGTTCGATTATTATCAGCTTGCTCCAAGGCTGCAACTACTGACTGATAATCCAGCTTCTTTTTTCTGGTTTTCACTGTTTTAGCCTGTCCAGTATCAGATGGAGAAACCTGAAGCTGAGATATTTCTGGAGGTAAGTGGCCAGGCGAGATCCAGTCCAGCTTACACTTTACAAAAGCATATTGTATCGCATTCTGGAGCTCACGAATATTGCCGGGCCACGGATAATCGATCATTATCTGCAAAGCATTATCATCAACACCAATAATATTCCTGTTCTGCTGGCCATTGAAAGTCTTTATAAAGTGGCCGATCAAAAGCGGGATATCATTTCTTCTATTTCTCAACGACGGCAAGTCAACAGGCACAACACATAGGCGATAGAAAAGATCTTCTCTGAATTGCCCTGTGCGAATCATTTTTCTCAGATCACGATTTGTAGCACTGATCACACGTACATCTATAGATATAGTTTCTTCCCCACCAACTCGTTCGATCTTCTGTTCCTGAAGCACACGGAGAAGCTTAACCTGCATAGGCATACTCAACTCCCCTACTTCATCAAGAAATATTGTTCCACTATTGGCAAGTTCAAACTTACCTTTTTTATCTCTGAAGGCACCTGTAAAAGAACCTTTAACATGGCCAAAAAGCTCACTTTCGAGTATACCCTCAGGTAAGGCACCGCAGTTAACCGCAATAAAGGGCTTACCACTGCGTTCACTCTCACCATGAATGGCTCCGGCGACCAGCTCCTTACCTGTTCCACTTTCACCCTGAACAAGTACCGCACAATCGCTATCGGCAAGGTCACGGATAAGGGAGTATACTTCCTGCATACTTTTATCAGAACCAATTATACCATGGAAACTGAATGTCTTTTTAAGCTCGTTTCTAAGCTGGACCACCTCGGTAATATCGTTAAAGCAGGCAACAACACCAATAGCCTTCTCCTGTAGATCTTTAACAGGACAAACAAACATCTCAACTTTCTTCTGAACTCCTTCACGAGTACAGGTATTAACTATATAATTCCTAGGGCCAATTTCCAATACCTTTGCAGGATCGGTCGGCTTATCACAAAATTCGCACTGTCCACCACAAAAGCCATTAGCAAATACTTCATGACAATCTCTGCCAATGACCTCAGTTCGGGAATAGCCAAGTATCTTCTCAGCAGAAGAATTGAACCAGTTGATCTTTCTGTCAAGATCATGAACAATCACCCCGGAAGGAAGATGGTCAAGGATAGCTTCTAATTCATGCTTTAACCCGGCCATAGTAGAGAGATAGCCGCCGGAGAAAAGGTTACGGATATTATGAGTTAGTTCTTTTTCAACCATCTCAAAATAATATTCAATCGCATCATTATTCTGAGGCATCTTCCAGTCAATCACTATCTCTTTACCGGGAAGCGACTTGCACATGCCGTCGACTGAATTATCGAGATTGATAACAACATCAATTTCTTCGCAACAGCAGGAGTCACAACCAGAAACATTTATCCCGACAGGGTCAATACCAATATAAGCCAGATTAGCCAGGTCCTGTTTTAATTGATAGTCTTTGGGCCCTACTGCTCTCACATCGACAATACTAGCCATTTTCATCTCGGCAGCCTGTCTGGAAGCAAGATAAGCAGCGACAACAGCTCGCCAGCCCAGCTCAATATCAAAAAAAACCAATTTAATCATAGTAACTCAGGATTTAGAAGTAAAATAATTAGGAACCAAATGTTCAGAACCCCATTGATCTTAGTTTGCTTTCAGAAAGTCCACCTTCGCCAGAGATATTATCCAGTCTGGCATTTATCATCTTTGCAACCATATCTGCTTCGAGATTGACTTTATCACCTTCTTTGCGAAATTCGAGGTTTGTATCTTTTAAGGTAGTTGGAATAAGGCTAACATAAAAAGTTTTATCAGATATATCAACAACAGTAAGACTGATACCATCAATAGCAATCGAACCTTTACGAATAATATGCTTGGCCATACTCTCTGGGGCATCAATATAAATAAGTACCTGGCCAGCCTGCTTAACAATACGTTTGATATGTCCTGTACCATCGACATGGCCCTGAACAAAATGGCCGCCAAAGCGTCCATTTGCTGCCATAGCTCTTTCCAAATTGACTTTATCCGAAATCTTGAAATCGCCAAGAGTGCTGGTATTCAAGGTTTCGGCCATAACATCGAAATCAGCTACAGAGCCGTTTAATGCCGCAATAGTCAGACACACGCCATTAACAGCTATACTATCACCAAGTGCAGCATCATCGGCAAGATTATCAACATCTATAGTAAACCTGCGTCCAACAGCACAACTGCTAACAGCTTTGAGAACGGCTACCTTTTCAATGATTCCAGTAAACATAATGTCCCTTAAAAAATTAACTCAGATCAAAATCACTTAGCAACATTATAAGCCATAAGGAAATCGCCGTGCCTGATATATAGCTTGCCGTTTGAGACTACCGGATGAGCCCAATGTTCTTTTTCGCCAAGTTTGATATCGAAATTACCACAAAGCTTAAATTTACTGCCGTCAAAGGTTACTAGAGCTACTTTTGATGATTCTCCATAACAGAATAACTTACCATCAGCCATGACAAGAGCACCCTTGCCAGCATATGGTTCACTGGCAGCAATCACCTTACCGGTTTTAATACTCAGAATAATGATATTACCATTCTGGCCAATACCGTATATAAGCCCTTTAGAGTACGACAAGCCGCCAAGCTGACAATCGAGTCTTTTATCTGTCCATATTTCCTGAGCAGAGCTGCCCTCAGGAGCGATCTTCAATGCTCGGCCGCCAAGTTTATAGCCATTAGATACATAGCATATACCATCATCGTATATTGGTGTAATAGCATTTATGCCGTAAGCAGCCTTATGCTTGGCCTGCCACATAATATGGCCATTAGTAACATCAATACCACAGATAAGAGCATCCATCATAGTAATAAGCATTTTTTTACCATTATGCTCAACGATTACAGGCGAACAATAAGCACTTTTACCTAAATCGCCTGTCTTCCAGATCAGAGATCCGTCATTTTTATCAAAAGCGGCAACCCCGCACTGTTGAGCACCGGGAGTACAGTAAACCTTATTATCGTCTACAACGACACTTTCAGTCAGTCCCCAGGTAATATTCCTGGCCCCCATATCCTTTTGAGTATCAACCATCCACACTTGTTTGCCATCATTAGCCATAAAGCAGAATAGCTGACCTTCCGGATTCATAATGTATAATTTGCCATTACTAAAAGTTGGCGTAGATCTTTCGCCGGCATACTGTTTTTTAGCCCATGATGGGCCATACTGTACCTGCCAGAGAATATTACCATCAATTGAATTTAGTGCAGTAAGAACTGCATTTTCATTTTTCATTCCCGTGATATAGGTTTTGCCGTCAACCTCAATTGGCGAAGAATAACCAACACCAATTGCCTCAGCCACCCATAGCTGAGCTGGCCCATCAGCAGGCCATTTATCAAGTAATCCTGCTTCATCAGCTACACCATCACGATTTATACCTCTCCATTGTGGATAATCAGCAGCCACGGCACATACAGAAAGTAATAGCAGGGCCAAAACCAGGATTCTACTTATTTTACGCATATAAAAACCTCAAAAAGTAATATTAAACTAACTTAATGCTTATCATTATCTTGACAATAGGGCAAGACAAACTAAACGTCAGTTAAAGTCGTTAACCTTCAATATTTATCTATTTTCGGCCATTATACCTGTAAGAAAAGAATATTGCAAACAGTGAGTTAACGGCAATCATTAACAGAAAAAGACAAAAAGAGAATTCAGTGATTCAGAAAAGATTAAATCAAAAAAAAACCTTTGTAAAACTTGTTATTACAAGCGATTACAAAGGTTTAATATGGGCAGAACTGGACTTGAACCAGCGACACAGGGATTTTCAATCCCCCGCTCTACCAACTGAGCTATCCGCCCTTATCAGTAAATAACGACAAACTGTTCAAAAATCATCAGTTAGCCATTACTGAGACGAGTATATTACCTAAAAAGCACTGCTCATGCAAGAGTAAAAAATAAAAAATTATATATTTTCTTCTAACAGAAGCGTTTAGTTAACATCATATCGCATCTTGTATAGTATGAGCCGTAAACAGAGGTTGAAATATACTACCCAACCAAAAATATTCTGGTATAATCTAGGTAAGATATGAAAAGTTTAAAATTGGATGAATAAAGATATTAAATGGAGTATTTGATGAGTACCAGAGTTGATGTGCTAGTGGTAATGGGTTCCGATAGCGACCTGGCAACAATGGATAAGTGTCTGGATATATTGAAAGAATTTTCAATTGATTTTGAATGCCGAATATCCAGTGCCCACCGCACCCCGGAAGAAACATGTAAAATGGCAACCTCTGCCCGCAATCGCGGCATAAAGGTAATAATCGCAGCAGCTGGTATGGCCGCACATCTGGCAGGTGTAATAGCAGCCCATACGACCTTACCAGTAATTGGAGTGCCGATGGTCTCTGGCAGTCTTCAGGGCTTTGACGCTCTACTGTCAACAGTTCAGATGCCTCCTGGAATCCCAGTAGCTACAGTTGGCACCGGTAGTGCCGGAGCAAAAAATGCCGCCCTTTTGGCAATCCAGATGATGAGTGTCGAAAATCAGGAGCTGTCTGATAAACTTGAACAGTATAAGCGTGATATGGCTCAGGCTGTAAAGGATAAAGATCAGAAACTGCAAGAAAAATTAAAAGGCTAAAATAGTGATCCCGGAAGTTTTTATACGACCTCCGGGATCAATTTATATGATTCGGGAAACAGTCAAATGTCCAAACATCATGCACTTCTATACCGCAACCTTGCCAGTCTGAACGAAAGCGGGGTGGATCTTCGCAAATCGTTAAGAATAAGCAATTGCGGCCCAGAAAGATATCAGAAAGCTATGCAAAAAGCCTCTGATACAGTTGCTGAAGGTGGTAAGATATCTGACGGGTTAAAACACTCCCCTAAGTTGTTTCGTAAAACTGATGTTGATATAATCGAAGCTGCAGAACTAACCGGTACCCTGCCATTTGCTTTGAGGTTACTGGCAGCAGAGCATGAGACCAGACGAAAAATTGCTCAGGAAGCAACAGGAAGATTTACCTACACTATCATACTATTTCATATAAGCGTACTCATCTTTCATTTCATTTACAATATCCAGACTCAAGGCTTTGATTTCAGTTCATTACTGCCAAGAATATTATTAACCTTATCCATACTATATATCCCATTCACTGCTATATATCTGATAGTCACAAAAACACCATCCCATGGACCACTGCGTTACATAATAGACCTGATAGCTTATACCATTCCCGGCCTGCACGGTGCTATCCAATCAATAGCACTGGGACGATTTGCACGAATAATCAATCTGGCTTACCGGGCAGGTATGCCAGAAGATAAGTCTCTGGAACTGGCAACTGGGGTTACCGGCAATAGTATAGTTGCCAGTATGTTCAATAAATGCAAAGAATCTGTCCTAAATGGCAATGATGTTTCTGCAGGGTTCAGCGTACTACTACCGAAGCAGTTCACTGAAACATGGAAAGTCGGAGAGATGGCAGGTTCAATGGAAGCTACCACAGAGAAACTGGCAGAAATATACGAAGAAGATGGTGCTTTTAAGCTAAAAGGTTTCTGCGCAACTATCAATTTCGTTTTTTATCTTATAATGATATTATGTATCGCCATAGGCATAGTTTTAACATTTGTTAATGCATATAGCAAAGTATTAACATAGAGCCAACCATTAGTAAGTCCAATAAATTAATTTAGAAAACTTACAGCCTCACAAACACCTCATAATCCAGCATCTTTTAAGCATATATTAAGGTTAAAACACCAATATTTCTAATATATGTAACCAATCAATTTATATCTAAAAAGTTAGCTTCCCAATAATCCGATTATCACAATATACTGCATACTATAGTTAGTTAGCGTTAAAGTCCAATAATATGACCATAGAAAAATAGTCATTTATATATTAAGTGGATTAGATGGGGTATGACAAACAGAGGTCAAGACAATACATCTCCTACTGTCAGGCAGGAAAAGAAAAACACGTTTTACAAGCTGTTAATACTAGCAGCTATCGTGTTATCAGGCATTATGCTTACCTGGCTTGAGGTTACCCATGCAGATAAAATACTGAAAATCAACCTGCTAAACAAAACCGAAGATATAGCAAACTCTATCAATTCATTGTACATAGCAAACCTATCCGGAACAATTCAGGATCAAAATTCAGCACAATACTTAAGAATAAAAGATTATCTGCAAAAGATAAAACAAGAATACCCGACATTCAAATTTTTATATATAATAGGCCAAAGGCAATCAGGGGAAATTTTCTTTTACGTTGATAATGAACAAATTGGTTCAATAGATGAATCTCCTCCTGGTTCTATATACTATAATGTTCCCGACGATTTCCTAAATACATTTGAAACAGGAAAGTCACACACTACAGGGCCATTTAAAGATCAATGGGGCACTTTTGTAAGCAGTTCAGTAGCTTTATACGATAGCAAAAGTGGTAAGATATTGGCAGTACTGGGTATAGACATAGAAGCCCAAGACTGGTATCTGATGCTGCTAAAGGCGGCTATAGCCCCCGTGGCAATGACAACAGGCCTACTCGCTGCCCTGCTAATCCTGTTTATACTACAAAATAAACGCAGAGAAAAGAAACAGGTACAATCCAGCTGGCTCACATATCTTGAAAGTTATTTCGTAGTTGTAGCTGGCCTTATACTATCAACCTATTTTAGCTGGGCGGCTGGATCTGAAGAAAACAACAACCGCCTACTAGCATTTCAGCACTTATCACGCAGCAGAATATCAGCAATCTCAGATGCATTTAGCAACCTTCACAATATTGAGTTAGAAGGTTTGGCTCGATTTGTTGAAAACAGCGAGCATATAACAAATACAGAATTTATGAGCTTTACCTCTTACCTAACCAGCAATGTAGCAATACAGGGATGGGAATGGATACCTGTAGTAAAAGCAAAAGATAAAGAAAAAATCGAAGAAAACACACGAGCGGACGGCAACCCGGACTTTATAATATGGGAAAAAGACGAGAATGGCAAGTACCGCCCTGTTTCAGGCAGAGAGATATACTACCCAGTCCAAATGGTCACCCCACTGGAAGGTAACACGCCGGCAATTGGCTTTGATATAGGCTCAGAAGAAACAAGAAGAGCAGCTATTATGGAAGCTGAAAGAACAAGATTATGCTGCAGCACAAACCCAATTGTACTAACTCAGGAATCAGCTCGCCAAAAAGCTATACTTGTATTGCGACCGGTATTTCACAAAACACCACCAAACGAACTACGCGGATTTGCCCTGGCAGTGGTAAGAATGACAAGTATGGTCAATCATGTCATAAACGACAAATCAGCCATGGTCAAACTGGAAATAATGAACAATGAGCAAAAATATGAGACACTAGCAATAACGTGGGATAATAACAGCCCTGATGATAGCACATTAAAATCAAGTTATCCAATTCTGGCTTTTGGTAAATATCTGCTTGTAACAGTATATGCAGATGAAGATTTTAACAGGTTATTCCCTCGTAAAGCAGCACGACACATGATGGGCGGAGGTCTGCTTTTTACCGCACTAACAGTTATTATTTCGATTTATATTATTCGTCGTAAAAAAGAGCTTGTTTCACTTATTAATGAACGAACAAAAGAACTAGAATCAAGCAAAGAGCATTTAAGTGCTACGCTAAAATCTATAGGTGATGGAGTTATTACCTGTGACATCAATGGAATAATCTTAAGCATGAATGTAGCGGCAGAAGTGCTTACTGGCTGGAAAACAAGCGAAGCAACAGACAAAAACATATCTGTAGTATTCAATACAATACTAACAGATAGCAAACAGCCAGTTGCCCCTCTGATTAAAGAAGCGGTAGAACAAAACAAAAACATTAAACAATTACAGCAAACAACATTAATATCAAAAAGCAATAAAGAATATCAACTGGCCACAAGTTGTTCACCTATACACGGGGATAACGATTCAGTAACTGGAGCCGTACTGATATTTAAAGATATAACAGAAGAATTCAAACAGAAACAACAACTCAAACAAAGCGAGCTGGCTTACCGCAACCAATTTGAGATGAACTCTTCGATCATGCTGCTTATAGATCCGGAAAATGGGGATATTATAGATGCAAATGCAGCTGCCATAGAATTCTACGGCTATAGCAGAAACGAACTGCTCTCACTAAAAATCACAAATATAAACCCAATGCCAAGCAAAAAACTGCATGGTCTGATGCAATCATTATCAGTAGAACATGGTCAGAAATTTGAATTCCAACATCAACTGGCAAATGGATCTATAAGAGACGTTAGTGTTTGCGCTAGCCTGATACAATATGGAGAGTATTCGGTTATTCATTCAATTATAACTGATATAACAACTAATAAACGTACAGAAAAAGCTCTGCAGGATAGTGAAAACCTACAGCGTACCTTACTGGAAAGTATCCCAACGGGCATAATAATAGTCGATCCGGAAACAAAGATAATTGAAAGAGCCAATGCCTATGCAGGTGCTTTGTTTGGCGGCCCGGCCGAAGAACTAATAGGTAATATATGCCATAAATACCTATGTCCAGCAGATATTGGACACTGTCCAGTATGCGACCTGAATCAGGAAGTGGATAACTCCGACAGGGAAATGATAAAAGCTGACGGCAGCAGATTACCAATCCTGAAAACAGTAAAAAAGGTAGACCTGAACGGCCATGAAAAACTTCTGGAATGTTTTGTTGATGTATCGGAAAGGAAAAAAGCAGAAAATGCCCTGACAGAAACTTTAAATCGTCTGAAAATAGCAACCATGGCCGGGCGGGTAGGTATCTGGTCTTATGATGTGCTAACAAATACATTCAGTGCTGATATGCAGATGTACAAACTATACGGCTTAAAAGAAGGTGATTACGACGGAAGTTACGAAAACTGGATGAGCCTGATCCATCCAGATGACAGAGAAGCGTTCTTCAATGAATTCCAAATGACTTTAAACGGTATCAAGGACTATAACCATGAGTTTAGAATCTTATGGCCGGACAATAGTGTACATCATTTGCGTTCACTGGCGGAATTACATAAAGATGAGCATGGAAAACCTAATATAATAATTGGTACCAGCATAGACATTACACACACTAAAGCAATCGAAGAAGACTTGAAGTCTATTATTACCCAGCTGGAAGAAACGACAACCAGGGCCAACCAGATGGCTGTTGAAGCTGAAATGTCTAATATTGCTAAAAGCGAGTTTCTCGCTAATATGAGTCATGAGATACGCACACCTATGAATGGCGTAATTGGCATGACCGGGCTACTGCTTGAAACGAATCTCGACAGCGAACAAAGACAGTATACTGAGACAGTTCGTTCAAGTGCAGAATCACTGCTATGTATCATCAATGACATACTTGACTTCTCGAAGATCGAAGCTGGCAAGCTTGATATGGAGCACATTGATTTTGATCTGCAAGATGTCATAGATGATTTTGCTTCTACTCTCGCACTAAAAGCACACGAAAAAGGGCTGGAGTTTATCTGCCATACGGAACATGAGGTGCCAACTGCCTTGAGAGGTGATCCTGGCAGAATACGACAGATACTGACCAACCTTACCGGCAACTCTATTAAGTTTACCGAATACGGAGAGATATCAATAAATGTTAGTCTTATGGAAAGTATTGAAAATCAGGCTAAGATTAAGTTCTGCATATCAGATACAGGTATTGGCATCCCAGAAGATAAACAGGATACTTTATTTGAATCTTTCTCACAAGTTGACGCTTCAACAACCAGAAAGTATGGCGGCACAGGTCTGGGACTGGCCATATCTAAGCAACTGGTCGAACTAATGAATGGTAAAATTGGTGTTAAAAGCGAAGAAGGCAAAGGATCAGAGTTCTGGTTTACCATCAATATTGAAAAATTATCAGAACAACCGTCTGCAAATAGTGATTTAGAAAATACGGTTTTAACTAACCAAAACCTTTTGATAGTAGATGACAATCCAACTATCCGCAAAATTCTGGCTGAACGAACAAAAAGCTGGGGTATGCCAGCAACAACTGCGGCTACTGGCCCGGAAGCCCTTAAACTGCTATACGAGAGAATAGATAACAACCCGGTCGATATAGTTGTCATCGACCAGCACATGGACGGCATGGATGGTCTAACACTTGGTAAAACAATTAAGACAGATGATAAGCTACAAAATATAAAAATGATTATCCTTACGATCGTAAGCGGTAAAGGTGAAAGTGGTAGTTTTAAGGAATCTGGTTTTGACGGTTGGTTATATAAACCAGTAAAAATAAATGAGTTCAAAGCATTATTACAACAAGTGATACTTGGCGAAAAACCTGCAATAGAATCGGGGGAAAAAGCGAAAAGACAAACACTTGAACATCACACGGCAAGAATCCTACTGGCAGAAGATAATTATACTAACCAGCTGGTAGCTCAGGGAATACTAAAGCAACTGGGCTTGACAGCTGACTCAGTTGCAAACGGAAAAGAAGCTGTAAAGATATTGGAAACGGTGCCATATGATCTTGTTTTGATGGACTGTCAGATGCCGGAAATGGATGGCTATGAGGCTACAAGTGTAATTCGAGATGATAGTTCATTTGTACTGAATCACTCTATACCAATTATTGCTATGACAGCTAATGCTATGGAAGGCGATAAAAAGAAATGCCTGGACGCAGGTATGGATGACTATATTCCAAAACCAGTATCAATAGATAAAGTAGAGACTGTACTGAAAAAATGGCTCAATATCATTAGCAATACAGAAAAGCAGGTAAATGATACAACTGAAATTGAAAGTACATCTGGTAACGTAAAGGAAGTAGAAAATCCTGAAATTGACAAGGATAAACCAGTAGAAAATACAGACAATAACACGGAAAGTGCAATATGGGCCAGAGAAGATATGTCGCAAAGACTTGGCAATGACGAGACAATAATAAAAGTTGTAACGGACTCTTTTATTGAAAGTCTGCCAGAACAAATCGAGACTCTGAAAAAACAACTTGAAGAATCGCCCAAAGAAGATGTCGCAAGACAGGCCCATTCTATCAAAGGGGCTTCAGCTAATGTTGGAGGAGAAGCATTAAGAGCAATAGCACTCAAAATGGAAATGGCGGCAAAAGAAGATAAGCTCGACGAAGTCAAGGCTATGCTGGACGACATGGAACAGCAAAGTCAGAAACTGATCGATGAGATCAAAAAGTTTTACGCGAACTGAATATCATTATTCAGGGTCGGCGTCAACGAGCATAAACCTTATCTGAGCTTCTGCGGCCACCTTATCGCCAACTAAAGCACGACAGCGACAATCACCGGTACGGTTCTTGATACGTACCGCCTCGGCTTCAAGAATAAGCTGGTCGCCAGGAACAACAGCCTTTCTCATCTTTACCTTATCCATACTTAATAATACCGCAAGCTGGCCGGTATGTTCAAGACGCTGAGCAAACAGCAGGCCAGACATCTGGGCCATCGCTTCCACAATAAGCACACCAGGCATAATTGGCGTACCTGGATAATGGCCCTGGAAAAAAGGCTCGTTCATAGTAACATTTTTCAAACCAACCGCACGTTTATCACCTTCGATAGACAGAACCCTGTCAACAAGCAAAAAAGGATAACGATGCGGCAGTATCTTCTGGATCTTTCTTATATCAAGAACATAGTCTTCTGAACTGCCCGTTTTTTTTTCTTTTGTCTTTTCAGCAAGCTTTAACAGCTCACGGACAAGTTTGTGATTTGTACTATGGCCACTACGGTAAGCGACAATACGTCCATGTACCGGACGACCAAAAAGCATAATATCACCGAGCAGGTCAGCTATTTTATGACGTACACATTCGTCAGGGAAACGAAATTCATTATCAAGAGGGCCTTCCGGTCCAATAACCAGCACATCTTTACCTGTTAAATGCGAGCCTATGCCCTGCTTGCTGAAGTGTTCAGCTTCCTTGGCAAGAATAAAGGTTCTGGCGGGAGCTATCTGGCTGATAAAATTCGGCTGAGAGTGATGATAGCGGTACAACTGGCGACCAATAAGCGGTTCACTCTCAGAATAGTCCAGTTCATAAATTACAGTTAACTCACTGCCTTTATCAGGTAAAGCATAAATAACAGCTTCACCTTCTCGTACAGTAATAGGTTCTGTAATCACAAAAGGTTCTACCTTACGCCCCTGTTCAACAATACCAGCATCCAGAATAGCACTGGAGAACGGCTGGCAGCTGCCGTCGACATTAGGCATTTCCTCATTATCAATTTCGACGAGAAGATTAGTCAACCCCAGAGCGTTAACCGCTCCCATAAAATGCTCGATAGTTTCAATATAAGCATCACCCACACATATTGCAGTACGCCTCATACGCTGGGTCACCCGGTCAATTGTCAGAGGGATAACAACCGGCGGCTCCAGATCGGTACGTACAAATACAATACCATGATCAACCTCGGCAGGCTTGATCACAAGGGTAACTTCCTTGCCTGAAAACAGGCCCTTATCTGAAACAACAACTTCTTTGGCTATTGTCTTCTGTAATTCCAAAATATTATCTCTCTAAATAATCAATTCGACATTCAGCTCAAGAGCAAGAACTGCGAATTGAATTTAATCCAATATACAGACAACTATAAACAAACGGAAAATATTCCGTATTATTTCATATTACGACTAAGCTTTTTAAAATCACGGACAAGTTCAGGTAATTTTTTCACCATCGCTATTTGTCTCATAACTTCATTCGCATCCTGAGCAGGCGCACCAAGTACCTTGGCACCAGAGGGAACAATCTGGCCTTTCATGGTAGCAGCTCTAGGTCCAACCTGGGCAAAATCTTCAATAATACAATGGTCCGCAAGCCCAGCCTGCCCAGCGAGAACAACATATTTACCTAATTCGGTACTACCGGCAATACCGGCCTGTGAAACAATAATACAATTAGGGCCAATCTGAACATTATGGGCAATCTGAACCAGATTATCTATTTTTGTTCCAGCACCAATCACAGTACTACCGATCTTAGCCCTGTCAACACAGCTATTAGCACCAATCTCAACATTATCCTCAATAACAACATTACCAATATGAGGTATACGTTTATGCTGACCATCTTCGGTACGATAACCAAAACCCATTGTACCAATGGTTGAATTGGCGTGAATCTCAACACCATTACCAAGAACACAACAGTGATTGATAACGACATTCGGCCACAAAAGGCAATTGTTACCGATCTTGACATTTGACGCAATAATACAACCAGCACCAATCACAGTACCAACACCAATTTCAACCCCCTGTTCAATGACCGCACCGGGGCCAACTGAAACATTATCGCCAAGTATGGCATTGGGGTCAATTACGGCATTCGGATGCCTTAATATTTTGGGGGCAGGCAGCTGAGGAGCAAACAAAAGCAATAGCTTTTCCATGGCATCATCAATATTGTCTACCGGTAATAAAACAGCGTCAATATCCACACTGCTGAAATCAGCGGGGACAATAACAGCTGACGCACTAGTAGTACTCAGTTTTGACGAAAAGGATATATCGGTAAGAAAAGTAATTTCTCCCTCTACAGCTTTATCTAATGAATTAACAGCAGTGATCTCCAGATCACCAGCATCGGTACTTATTCCTATTTTTTCTGCTATTTTTGATAATAACATTTAATTTCCTGAAAACAAAATCTATAGTTTAATCTATAACCTAATGCGTGAATAATAACTATAAATACTTATTTTGTAAAATCTGCATCCATCTTTTCGATAACCAAACCAGTAATATCCAGAGTTGGTGAATTATAGATAACCTCTTTGGTGCGGATGAGAGTAAATAATTCCTGAATGTTGTTAGTTGAAGAAAGTTTGGTATCATCTTTATTTATAACCATTGTAATACCTTCTTCACGAGCAACAGCGGCAGTAGCGGCAGTCAACTTGCCGTAGAGAGCTTCAGTCCAGCTTCTGGTCTCAATAGTAAGGGTTTCCTTAACATATTCGTTCATAGCTTCTAACGACGCTTTTTTCTCAAACCATGTTTTTAATTTGGTAGAGTATTCAGGAGTTCCAGGTTCATAAACATTTTTAAGTTCTTCACTTATGCTATCAACTTCCTGCTTGAGCTTACCCATTTCAGCACGAGCATCACTGTTTTTCTTATCAGTTTCTTTTTCACGAGCAAGATATTCCTGACACTCTGTCAGGGCTTTAGCTACATCAAGTACAACGATCTTACCCTGATTTGAGCTGGCAGCACTTTGAGCCTCAATTGGGCGAAGTGCAACAAAAAGACCGCAAACCACTGCTAAAACAATAATTACAGCTACTTTACTCTTCATAACGATTCCTTCCAATAATAAAGAACAACATATTTCAAAATTTAATATAATTAAAACTGCCACAATTAGCCTAACCGTTTTAACATTATGTAATTATAGTCATGGTACAATCAATGACAACAAAAAACCATGCCTGGCAAGAGCATTAGAAAATATGGACACATCTCTTATACAAATTTTAAGAGCAACTGGTTTGATACTAACTGTAGTTTTTCATATTTATCACGAACTTTTACTAATAGAGCGGTATATAATCACAAAACCACAATTCTGGGCCGTCCTTTACTGGCAACAAAAACCTCAAAATCAGGCTAAAAATAGCGATTATATGTATATATGCAAGTTAACACTTGAAATTGATATTTAAATCACTATATTATGTGACTGTCAGTGTAAACTGACCTTGAAATTGCAATATTAACCTGAAAAACTTATTTAACCCGTTAATTAAGAAAGGCTTATTTACTATGTTTAACGAGATTGTAGAAATTAAGGCTCGTGAGATTCTCGACAGCCGTGGAAATCCTACCGTAGAAGTAGATGTTACTCTTGCTGATGGTGCGTTCGGTCGCGCTGCTGTTCCTAGTGGAGCTAGCACAGGTGTACACGAAGCTGTTGAGCTGCGTGATGGCGACAAGAAGCGTTACCTGGGTAAAGGTACTCTTCAGGCTGTAAAAAATGTAAACGATATTATCGCTCCTGAAGTTTGCGGCATGAACGCATTCAGCCAGGAAGCTATCGATAAGGCTATGATCGAACTCGACGGCACAGAAAACAAGAGCAAGCTCGGTGCAAACGCTATTCTGGGTGTTTCTCTGGCTGTTGCCAAGGCTGCTGCTCAGTCTGCCGGTCTACCACTATACCGTTATATCGGTGGTAACAATGCTAACATCCTGCCTGTTCCAATGATGAACATCATCAACGGTGGTTCTCATGCTGACAACAGCGTTGACTTCCAGGAATTCATGATCCAGCCTTTTGGTGCATGTTGTTTCCGTGAAGCTCTTCGTATGGGTGCTGAAGTTTTCCACGCTCTGAAGAAGGTTCTCAAGGACAGAGGTTACGATACAGCTGTTGGTGATGAAGGCGGTTTCGCTCCTAACCTTAAGAGTAACGAAGAAGCTCTGGAAGTTATCATGGAAGCTGTTAAGGCTGCTGGTTACGAAGCTGGTAAGGATATCTTTATCGCTCTTGACCCTGCTACATCTGAAATGTGGGATGAAAAGAAAGGCGGATACGTCTTCTTCAGCTCTGACCCATCAAAGATGGCTACCAGCGAAGAAATGGCTAACTACTGGGCTGACTGGTGCGATAAGTACCCAATCCGTTCAATCGAAGACGGCCTGCATGAAGATGACTGGGATGGTTGGAAGACTCTGACTGATAAGCTCGGTGACAAGGTTCAGCTGGTTGGTGACGACCTGTTTGTAACCAACACCAAGCGTCTGAAGATGGGTCTGGAAAAGGGTTGTGGTAACTCTATCCTGATCAAGGTTAACCAGATCGGTACTCTGACAGAAACTCTGGAAGCTGTTAAGATGGCTCAGCGTAATGGCTGGACAGCTGTTATCTCTCACCGTTCAGGTGAAACAGAAGATGCAACTATTGCAGATATCGCAGTAGCTACCGGCGCTGGCCAGATCAAGACTGGTTCACTTTGCCGTACTGACCGTATCTGTAAGTACAACCAGCTGCTCCGCATCGAAGAAGAACTCGGTGATGCAGCAGTATACGGTGCTACAATCTGGAACAAGTAAGTCGATAACATCGATTAGCTTAACCAGCTTAAAAATTAAAAGCTCATTCACAATTGTGGATGAGCTTTTTTTGTTTTATATAGTTATTTTTATTTCAGTTCTAGCCAAGAAATA
Source organism: Sedimentisphaerales bacterium (assembly GCA_963667715.1). Lineage (GTDB taxonomy): Bacteria > Planctomycetota > Phycisphaerae > Sedimentisphaerales > SM23-30 > JAFGDI01. The sequence continues at coordinate 3,189,151 of OY763926.1, forward strand.
ATTTATAGGCTGGATTATCCTGTTCGAGGACGAAGGAATATTTGCCGTCGAGCATTCTGGTTTCAAATTCCGCCCTGCGTTCAACAGGTATCTGTATTCCCACCAGCACATAGGCATAGGTACCGCCAGTTTTGCGATAGTGGAGGATGGAAATATTCCAAGCTGGCTCCAATAGAGTAAGGAAACCGGCCAGTGCCCCTTCACACTCTGGCAGAACGATTCTATATAGTACCTCATTTTCCACACCAGCAGTGTGACCACCAACCATATGGCTGATATGAGTTTTGGCAAGTTCATTGTCAGAAAGATCTGTAATATGGAACCCGCTGCTGCGAAGATTACGAATGAGGTTAGCACGATCGTCGGACTTAGCCTTTACCTGTACTTTGGCAAAAATAGTCGCTTTAACATCAGATTCAAATCTGTAATTAAACTCAGTAATCTGGTGTCTGGCCATAGCTTTACAAAAGCTCTTAAGAATACCAGGTTTGTCCTCTGCAATAGCAGCAAGCAGTATCTCTGCCTTTTCTCCAATCTCAGAACGGTCAGCAATAGCACGAAGACGTTCGAAATTAACATTTGCACCGGAAGAAATAGTCAGCAGGGTCTTATTTTTTATACGCTTTTTACGAACGTAATTTACCATACCAGCAACAGATAAAGCTCCTGAAGGCTCAGAAATACTGCGGGTATTATCGAATACATCCTTTACCGCGGCACAGATTTCATCATTAGTCGCAGTAATTACCTCATCTACATGATCTTTGGCAATACGGAAGGTTTCCTCACCAATCTGGGCAACTGCTACGCCATCGGCAAAAATTCCAACCTTATCAAGCACAACTCTGTTTCCAGCTTCCATTGCAGCCTTCAGGCAAGCTGATTCTTCTGCTTCAACCCCGATAATCTTTATCTCCGGCCTGAGATATTTAACATATGCGGCAATACCAGAGATAAGGCCACCACCACCAACAGGAACAAAAATAGCATAAATCTGGTCAGTGTATTGACGCAATATTTCCATACCAATAGTCCCCTGTCCGGCAATTACATCAGGATCATCATATGGGTGAATGAATACCTGTTTGGTCTCGGCAGCCAGTTCTTTGGCATATTGACAGCTCACATCAAAGCGTTCTCCGTGCAAAATAACCTTACACCCCCGACGCTTAACGGCATTAACCTTTATTTCAGGGGTTGTTCGAGGCATAACAATGGTAGCTTTGATATTTAGCTTCTGGGCACTTATAGCAACACCCTGAGCATGATTACCAGCCGATGCGGCAATAACACCACGATTCTTTTCGCGGGTAGAAAGTCGGGATATCTTGTTGTAAGCTCCTCGCAGCTTGAATGAAAAAACCGGCTGAAGATCTTCTCGTTTGATCAACACCCGATTACCAACAGCTTCACTTAATAACGGCATCTCATCTATTGGGGTTTCGATCGCTACATCATAAACAGACGCTTCTAATATTTTTTTAATATAATTATCGTGCATTTTCTATCTCTCATATTCAAACACTGCCGTAAAACTGCTACGGCTAATATATATTATTATAGCAGATAAATAACAAATGCAATTACTATTATGCTATAAAATTATTGTTTTCAGTCAGTTAAGTACGCAAAAATAGGATAAAGCTAACATTATTTCACGGATAATACTTACTGCAAATATTATAGGGCTTTGGGGTTCACCTTTCCTAACAAGACTCATAGCTGTTATTTATTGCTGTTTATAATTTTCTCACTTGCCTGAAATTGGCTATACGCTAAAATTATGGTTTCTGTTTAGAGGCAGATAAGCTGTCTTTATTGTACTTGAAAATGGATTTTACTACATAAACAGGAGCAAAGAATTATGAAAAGGATGTTTTACTTCAGCTTTCTTGCAGTAATGATCGTATCCCTACTAACCCTCTCAGGTTGTAATACTTTTAAAGGAATAGGTAAGGATATTGAGGCAGGCGGCAAAGCCATTCAAAATGCTACAGAGTAAGTTTGAGCAGAATTAAGTAATTTGGTTTTAGTGGACCAGCGACTTTCACTGGATAGAAAGCTGCTGCTTACCCGATAAGATAGAATATGGACAAAACTGAACAACAAAGATTTCGTCAGGACCTGGGTATTTTTGCTCAAAGCCTGGCATTCTATATCTTTGGCACTGCTGGCATGCTGGCAGTGGCAGCTGGATTATTGTCTTCTCCGATAGTACGATACTTCAACGATGAAAGAGCTATTGAGATCCAGGCATACAAACTGGAGAAGCTCACTAGTCAGCGAGATCAGCAACAAGAGCTGCTCAATAATCTGGATAACGAAGCGATAGTCAAACGAGCGGCTCGAATGACTCTGAACTATGTATCGTCGGCAGATGATATCTTAGCAGAACAAATAGATAGTATGCAAAGGAAATGGCCAGACCTTACCAATGCGGTACTAAAGGCCTGTGACGATTTCCCCGAAGAACCTGAAAAAGCTCAATGGCTTAAATACTGCCAGATAATGGCAGAACACCCAAAAGAGAAAAATGCTCTTATGTTGATTGGCGGCGGTTTAATGGCAGTAAGCCTTACCTGTTTTGCCAGCAGCAAAAAATAGTTTTACAAATAATGCCTCAGTTTTTTTACCTGAGCTAAAGCTGATAAAAAAACAAAGCCGCCATTGCAGAATATTTTACAATGGCGGCTTTTATATTATAAATTTATCTGGCCTTGGTCTCAAAGCCAGAAATGATTATTTCTTTCTGATAATGGCGGCAGCACCACCGCCAGATACCATATTGATATTAAGCTTATCAGAAGCAGTAACTGTAAATGTACTCTTTTGGATATCACAAGCATTATTATCAGCATCTGGCCCATCAGCAAACATGGTAACTTCATATTCACCAGCGTCAAGGAAGCTCAGATCAAGATAAAGGCTACGTGCATTCCAATCGGTCATAGCGCCAAGATACCAGCTATCACCAGTTTTTCTGACAGTAGCTATATACTCACCTATCTGACCATCAAGCACTATAGTATCATCCCAGGTAGCAGGTAAGTTCTTTAGATAATCCAGCCCTGCCTGACCATAATAGTTTTCAGGTTTATCAGCCATAGAAATAAGTCCGCTATCATAGATAAGACAGATAGCCAGTTCCTGGGCACGAGTACCAAGAGTCATAACCGGACGCTGTGGCCTGAATGTATCACGGTTGGCATTAAGGAAGCTTCCTGGAGTGTGGTCCATAGTACCGCCTAACATTCTGGTAAATGGTAGTGTTGCCTTATGAACTGGATCATTGTGACCGGTACCAAGGTTCTGTTCATTACCATATATAGCTTCACGAGTCATAAGGTTAGGCCAGGTACGATTGATACCTGTTGCCTTATAACAGCCGTGATAATTCACCATAATGTGATTTTTGGCAGCAGAAGCCAGAACCTTATGATACCAGTTAACCATCCACTGGTCATCACGGCTCATAAAGTCAGTCTTAATACCAACAACGCCCCACTGCTTATACAAAGCCATTGCCTCATCTAGAACTGGATCAAGAGCATACCAATGAACCCAAACCCATACCTTGACATTTTTAGTTTTGGCATATTCAACCAGTTCAGGGATATTGAGACCTTCTATCGGATGGAGACAGTCCCAACCACTATACCAGCCGTCATCAACCAATACATAATCCCAACCCATAGCAGAAGACAGGTCAACAAATCCCTTGAGCAGCGGCATATCCATATAATTGCCGCAACTAAGCCAGTTCCAGCTGGAAACACCAGCTTTTATCCATGAAGTATCAGCCACTTTACACGGCTCATTGAGATTTTTAACGATATCTGAGTTAACAAGATCAACCGCCTTACGACCAACCATAATAACTCGCCATGGCGAGAGTGCCGGAAGCTGCACTTTAACAGTCGGATTATCGTCTATTCTTGAAAGAGAAGAGACAAGAGAATTACTGCCATTTTTAGAAGTAAGAGTCGATATCTTAAGTTTGGCACTTCCCTTTTCACCTACTTCTGAGTCAATACCAAATGACCCAGAAATCGCAGCTACGCCTTCCGGCTTATCAAACACAATAGTCCCATTAGAATGAGAGCCAAAACCTCTACTATACTGCTTTTCAGCAATGGTAAGCGTATTTCCATCAACACTTTTATTCTTTTTAAGTGAGCTCCAATCCTGACGAGCATAGGTCGGCTCAAGATCCGTAAGCCACGTAACTTTTCCTTCTGTATCAATAAACTTCAAATTTACTATATCTACATGATCGAATGAGTTACCATCCACAGAATCGATCTCAAACTGAATCTTTTGTGCTTCTGCAGGGATCTTGGCAAAAAACTTTACCGCATCCTGCCCGCCGTCAATTTTTTTACTTTCATAGAGCATATCTACTTTACCGTTTCTGGTAAGGTACATACCAGCCCAATCTTTAAGAGCAGCCTCAGTAATACAACAATATAGATCATCAGCTACTTTCATGGTAAATGGAGGTCCTACCAGGTCGCCAGGAGAAATAGCAGAAAGAGTACTCTTAGGATATAGAGCCTGATGTTCAGTTTTATAACTATTTAGAAATGCTGGCCAGCAGGTATTGTCACCAGTAAATACAAATTGGTCTTTTTCTTCTTTAAGATTCAGCTCATTACTGCCAAAACTGCTGTCAAAACGATATCTAAAAGCAGCACCATCGTCATATGCACGACATACCAGATATACAACTTTCTGACTATCACCATCTGACAGTTTAATTTCAAGCTGATTATAATGATCCTGTACGGTGGTTTTTTTACCCTGAACCGGATTCCAGTAAGAATTAGAAGAAGTTCTCAGGATAGAGCTAATACTAAAACCGCGGCCAAGCTCTGTACCATTAGCCAGCTCAAGTGCCAGTTCAGAGTCCAGAATGACATTTTTGCCGTCAAGAGATACGCTGTAGGATAGGCCGTCGTCATCATTGACGGCCATAACAACACCGCCATCTGGTGATTGGACAGCCACTTCTTCCGCAATAGCCAATGAACAACCAGTCAAAAGCAGGCCTGTAACAAATAAATTTCGTAAGATCATTAATTATACCCTCTCAATAAAATAGCTAAAATAGGAACAGTAAATATATCAAACGGTATGAACACAACTCTATAGCTTAATTACACCATAATCAATAATTTAACCCCTGAAAATTATTAAATATAAAAAAAAACGCCGAACCATTACAGTCCGGCGTTTTTTAATTTTATAATTATCCAGTGAAGCAGTAATTACTTCTGTGGGATAACTCTTACAAAACCAGCGTCAACATACTGACCGCCAGTTGTCTGATGACAATGGATAGCGATCTTGTTCTTGCCTGTCTTGATAGTCTTGAATGCATCCTTAGCAATATCAAATGGTTCCAGATAACCAGTGTAACCACCGATTTCACAAGCCAGAACGCCATTAATATAGATTTCAGCATCTTCGTCATGGTGAACGTAAAGCTTCAGGTCAGCAGGAACATCACCGATCTCGAATTCGCGCTGAATCCAGATATCAGAAGAATCCCACTTGGTACGAACTGTAGCACCTGGAGTACCTTCAGTACCGAAACCACCTGGGCCAACCTTCCAACCAGCAGCAGAAGCGTCAAAACCAGTCTTGAACCAGTTATCAGCAGGCTTCTTGAAAGAATAGAACCATTTCTGGGCTTCAACATCAGAAGAAGGAACGATATTTACGATCTTCGGAGCCTTAGGCAGCTTAGCCCAGGTACCCTTGATCTTATCAGAATCCTTAACCCATTTTTTCCAAACCTTGGCATTGTCCATCAGGCGGATAAATACACCACCAACAACTGGACGAGCCTGGAAACCACGATGACGAGCGTTCTGAGTCCAGTACCAGTCAGTCATAGGTACTCTGTCTGGTGTTTCGTCAAGGAACTTGGCAATCGGAGCAGTCAGAGCCATGAAATCATCTTTGTTACCAGTAATAGAAGCTGTCCAAACGATCCAGTCCAGCTTAGTGTACTGGCTACGGTTATCTAGAGGCAGACCAAAAGTGTTCTGCATCTTCTTATAGTAAGCCATTTCCTTCTTAGCAACAGAAGCTGGGAAGAGCTTAAGGTCAAGCAGACGGTCCCAGATCAGGTTATACTTCTGACTCCAGGTTCCTGGTCTGTCGAATGCAAGTCTGTAGTGATCGCCATCGTCAGACATTTCCATCATCTGTACAACATACTGCTCAGCAACTGCACGGTATGAAGAAGCTGTTTCAGTCTCGCCCATCATATCAGCCATCTTAGCATAAGCGCCAAGAGCAACAATAGCCTTAACTGAAAGGTTTACATTGTGAGCCAGATGACCAGCAAAGTCGTCAGTACAAAGCTGGTTTTCAGGGTCAAGACCCTTGCTCTTGAGGTATTCAGCCCAAACGGTCAGAACGTCCCAATAATCCTTAGCAAAAGTTATATCGTTTTCAGCCTGAACAACAGCAGCAACCAGCAGCATCATGTTACCACATTCTTCAACTGGCATCTGATTATCTTCTGTACGTTCGCCACCACCATAAACCTGGCCCATAGCCTGTGGATATGTACCAATATCATGTGGAGCAAATGGGAATCTCCAGCGTTCAGAACGACCGTATTCCAGAATAGGAACAAAAGAAGCCTTAGCCAGAGTTGGGTTTAGCAGGAGAACCTGTGGGGCAAATGGGTAGAATACGTCAACAGTACCCATACAACCATTACTGAAGTTTTCCTTGCTGAACATAAGAGGCATACCCTTATTGTCAGCAACAACCTTGTTAGCAGCCAGAGCCTGACGGTATGCCAGAGCACCGATCAGCTGATAATCAGCACCACCAGCAGCATAAAGGTCGTCAAGCAGCTCAACATCGAAAGCTTCACAACGCTTAGCGATTGACTTATACTTCTTAGAAGCTTCAACAACGATCTTTTCGATAGTCTTGCCGCCAAGCTTCCAGAACGCTTCCAGTCTTTCACCGAAGTAAAGAACTGAATAGAGGTCATCATAAGCCAGGATAAGCTGACAAGAAGCAGTCTTCTTAGCCTTAACCTTAAGATCAAAAGCCATAGCCATAACTGGAGTGTTATCAGCTACTTTGCGAGGCATCTGCATATCAGCTTTGTCAGTAAGTTCGCTCTTTGCAGCAAAAACGCTTCTTGCTTCTGCAGCATTAGCAAAAACAGCATCTGGCTTCTGCTTGTTAGTAGCTGAGATGTACAGGTAACCCCAGTCGATACGAACGCCGTCACCTTTTCTGCGAAGGATGTTCTGATCTTTGGTACCAGCCTTCAGAGTGGTCATACCTTTGAAATCATCTCTTTCCCATTCAACAGCCTGAGAAGGATCGTTTACAACCAGGTCCATAGCAGCGTCAAAGTAAACAGATACCTTATGGGCTTCGCCGTCAGTTGCAGTTACATTATAAGTAACATATACAACAGGACGACTCAGCAGGTCGATATCATCAGGCAGAGCAGCCTGAAGGAATGTCAATTCTACATTAACGCCAGCACCAGCGAAATTGTATATTGTCTTGGTAGGCAGAACTTTAACACTGGTCTGCTCCATGGCAGGAACGTCAGAAGGCTCGCCGCCCATGATACGGAACGCCTTGCCGTCAACATTAACCAGAGAAGTCATTGGATGGTCAGTACCAGTCCAGTGACGAGTAGTAGCATCGTTTAGATTGTCGTTAAATGACCATATGCTGAAATATGGATCACAAGCTACCAGCGGTACAGCTGGCGGACGGAATGCTTTGTCTGATTTGAAATCAGCAGCAGTAGCTGAACTAACCAGACCAGATACTACCAGCATAGCCAGTAACATACCCAGGAATAAGCTTTTCTTTTTCATAGATTTTTCAATCTCCCTATTCACTATTCTAATCTTCGAAATATACATACAACTGGCAATACGTGTCCAGCTGCAACAAAATGGTTTATCTTTAACCAAACAAGCAGCCCAAGACAGGCAAACCTGACTTGAGCTACTATATTTTTGGTCATAATATCATTATCCGGCAACTATAAATGCCATTTAGATATTATTTTTTTCAAGAATTTTTGGATATTCGTTATAAACTTTAATTACAAACTCACCAAAGAGTGTATTTGCCCATGCAAACCAGCTTCTTGAGAAGTCTTTTGGATCATTCATATTGAAAGATTCGTGCATAAATCCAGTGCCGGCATGAGTTGCCTTGAGCATATGCAGGCAAAGCTCCATCTCTTTAGCATCAGTACTTGTCAGACCACGAAGGATAATACCCATAGGCCAGATGGTCTTAGGACCAGTGTGAGGGCTTCCAGCACCAGCGGCGTATTTACCTGTCAGGTACCAAGGATTGTCGCTGCTTAGCAGGTAATCACGTGTTCTCTTATACAGACCATCTGATGGCTTGTGAACACCAAGATAACCAAGCGAAAGTAGACTTGGTACATTAGCATCATCCATGAACAGGTGATTGCCAAAACCGTCAGTTTCATAAGCATAGATCTTGCCATACTTTAAGTGTTTTTCAACTGCATACTTATCTACAGCCTTCTGCACTTCTTTAGCAAAGCTTTCACATTCCTTAGCAAAATCCTTATCGTTAAGCGGACCATCATAGAAAGCAGCGATCTGCTTTAGACTCTGGATAGCAAACAAGTTTGAAGGAATCAGGAAAGATAGATTAGTCGCATCGTCAGATGGACGGAAAGAAGAACAGATCAAACCAACTGGACTAATTGGACGGCCCACACCATTATGTACCGGTGCATCAGTCATTCTGTCAGTAGAACGAGCAAAACGGTATGGAGTATCATCGTTACCACCAACTCTCTGTTCCTGACGTAAAGTCTTGACGATAGTACGCATAGCCTTATCGAAGTTCTTGTCAAGAATGCTCTTATCGCCAGTTGTCTTGTAGTATTCATTAGCGAGACGAACTACATAGCAAAGAGAATCGATTTCCCACTTGCGTTCGTGAACGCCGTCGATCGGAGCTGGTTTATCAGAAGCCCAGTGAGATTCCTTGTTCTTATCCTTATAGAAGGCATTTGCATATGGGTCAAGATTAACACATTTGATCTGACGATTAACCAGACCACAAACAAGATTCTTGAGTTTAGCATCAGAATTGATCAACGGCATATAAGGCCAAACCTGAGCACAAGAGTCACGAAGCCACATAGCATCGATATCACCTGTAATAATAACAGTATCTGGTCTGCCATCAATTACTTCATAGTCAACAGTAGTATCAAGAGTGTTAGGGTAGCAGTTTTCAAACATCCAGGCAAGTTCCGGATCTTTGATTGCAGCTTTAACTTCCTTGATCTTAGCTTCAACGCCTTCGCTGACGAAAGTACGCTTTTCGACTGGAGGACGCTTAGATTCAAATGTTTTTGCAGACAGCATTGGAGTGGCAACTGCAAAAGCAACCAGTAAGAGAATAAATTTCTTTGTCATAATAACTCCTTATCATCAATGTTCTATTATCTAATCTTTTTTATCCCCTGCTATTGCAGGGTTAGCTATATAAATAGTTTTCAAACCAGTTTAGATATAACCCAGGTTACCACAAAAAGAGATAACCTGGGTTGTTCGAAAAACTATATTGCATCAAAACTTAAGCCGGTATTAGCTATGGCTGTCAAGCTGGTCAAGAGCAAATACATAAGCACCAATAGAAACTGCCTTGCTGGTATCCAGAACAGCCGGGCCAATAGCCAGACGTTTCTGTGAATCATACATAACAGTCTTATCAGTACCAGGTACCTTGATCTCTGTGACTTCACCCTTAATGAACTTGGCTTTATCCTCGGCAGATTCCAGATCATAGCAATCCTGAACGATACGAGGAAGCTTTTCACCGCTGTAGCTTTCAATTGTGCCATTCATTTCAGCCAGAATAGCTTCAATGAAAAGTGGGTATGCCTTTGCCAGACCACCACCGATAACAATCAGGCCATCCATAAGAGTAATGGCATTTGAAAGAGCATCACCAATAACTTCGCCCATTTCTGCAAAAGCAGCTTTGGCAGCCTCGACATTGCCTTCCTTCTTACCAGTAGCGATATCATTGATATCCTTTGGTTCTGGAGCATCTTTAGCATCGATACCGGTCAGACGAGCGTAAGAGCCCTTTACCGCACGAATAGCAACGCCTTCTTCAGCAAAACACTTCGGATGCCGTTTGTTACGAGTGATCCAGATTTCACCAGCAGCAGAGTTGTCACCGATGTAAAGCTTGCCGTCAGCTACAATACCGGCACCAAAGCCAGTACCAAGGGTAATACCAAAGAGCTTGTTGTAACGCTTTGGAGAACCAGCTTCTTCAAGCATCTTATTAACAGTCGGCAGGAACCCGCCGATAGCTTCGCCATAGACGAATAGATCACCATCATTATTGATAAATACCGGAATACCGAACTTATCTTCGAGGAATGGACCCAGAGCTACGCCGCCTCTGAATGAAGGCAGGTTACCCAGGTCACCGATAATACCATTTGGATAGTCAGCCGGACCAGGAAAGGCAAAGCTGATCGCAACTGGCTTTTCCGGCAGCTTACTGATAACTTCAGTAAAGCCGTCAACCATAGTCTGAAGGCATTTATCCAGCTCTTTCGCATTTGAAGGCAAACGAACCGGTTCGATAATTTCCTCGCCAGCCTGCATAGCAGAGAACACAAAGTTTGTGCCGCCTGCATCCAGGGTCATAACGATTCTCTTGTCATTCTGAAAATTCATAATATTTATTCTCCTTTTCTATTATTATTCAGCAGCAGGTGTTTCAACCTTTTTGCCGCCTTTAAGACTTAGCAGCAGCAGATAAGCAAAACAAGCTACAGGAACCATAAAGGCCTTTGTACCTAGCTCATTATCAACCAATTTACCCATTACCAGCGGAACAATAGCACCACCAGAAATAGCCATACACATCAGACCGCTAAGCTCACCACCGCGTGATGGTTCTTCTTCAACAGTAATAGAAAACAGCATAGGCCAGATATTAGCAAAACCAAGACCAGCCAGAACAACACCAACTGGAGCCAGCTTTGTCTGACCAAGCATAAGAATAATACCACCGGCAAGACCAAGAGCAGCAGAAAGACGGAAGAAGTTGCGAGGTGACATAAAGTTAAGAACAACACCACCGGTTAGACGACCAACGGTCAACATAGCCAGGAATAATGCCGCACCATACTTGGCAACATCTTCAGGAGCCATACCCATGCTTTCCATGAGACGACCTGTAAATGTTGTCATACAAACTTCAGCACCAACATAGAGGAAAATACCAAGAACTGCCAGAGCAAATACCGGCTTCTGGAGTAGGCCAAGACTAGAAGCGATCGAAGGTGGAACGTCAGCTTTCTGCTCTTCGATCTTAAGTGTCATAACCCAAACGAATACTATAGCCATTACACCACAGAAAAGAGGAAACGCTGCTCTCCAGCCAAGATTAGCCAGAAAAGCAATACTGGCAGCCATAGTTACCAGATAGGTAGAAGCGGTACTACCAATACCCTTGAAACCCTGAGCAAAGCTCAGGTTACTGCCGTATCTGCCTTCAGCACTTACATCACGCATGATCGGGTTACCGGCAACCTGCAGGAAAGTAGTACCTACACCAAGAGCGAAAATACAAGCTACCAGCATTGGGAAGCTAGGAGAGATCAGGCATGGCACTAACATAGCAACCATATTCAAGCCAAGACCGAGAAGAAGAAGCTTTTTCATACCGATACGAGCAGCCAGCAGACCGCCAGGTACGCTAAATACGGCAAAAGCGATAAATACAAAGAATGGCAGCAAAGTAGCCATTACATTACTCAGCTGATAATTTTCTTTTACAGCCGCAGACATCGGGCCCATAGCATCAGCTACACCCATCGCAAAAAAGGCCAACAGAATAGGTATTACATTAAGTTTCATAAATCTTCCTTTATTAATAATTGTTTAACCACAAATACACATCATAAAAATAAGGATTTAGAAGTTAGTAACTAGAAATTAGTTTCAGAATACTAACTTCTAAATCCATTTAACCGAGTATATGTCGGCTTACTTTTCGTTTGACATTGAGTATGGTGCATCTTCCGGTGCAGCACCCCAGCTCTTGTTTGGCTTTGGTCCCATATCGAAAGTGATCTGACCGCCAGAAGTGATCTGGTCGTGGGTCAGGTATGTCTTGGTCTGCTTCTTGAACAGGCCGGTAGAAGCTGACTGAATATAAATATTTTCAGCTGAATTCTTTGGAGCATTAATAACAAACTTCTTGCCGTTTTCAAGGTTAATTGTAGCCTTCTTGAACAGAGGAGCACCAATAACATATTCGTTTGAACCAGGACAAACACTGTAGAAGCCCATAGCACTGAATACATACCAGGCAGAAGTCTGGCCATTATCTTCATCACCACAAAGACCATCCGGAGTCGGCTGGTAGAGTTTTTCCATAACAGTACGAATCCACTTCTGAGTCTTATATGGAGCACCTGCATAATCATAGAGATAGATCATATGCTGGATAGGCTGATTGCCGTGAGCATACTGGCCCATATCCATAATAAGCATTTCGGTGATCTCGTGGATCTGACCGCCATAGTAAGAATCATCAAAAGTAGGAGCACTATCAAAAACAGCGTCCAGTTTATCAACAAAAGCTTCACGACCACCAATAAGGTCGATCAGGCCCTGTGGGTCCTGGAATACACACCATGTATAATGCCATGCACAACCTTCGGTGAAGTCGCCGCCCCACTTGTCAGGTCTAAATGGAGAAGCCCATGTGCCATCTTCGTTACGACCACGCATAAAGCCAACAGACTTATCAAATACATTTTTATAGTTCTGAGCACGTTTAGCAAAGAGATCGATCTCTTCCTGTGGTCTATCCAGTTCTTTGGCAAGCTGCCAGATACAGTAGTCATCATAAGCATATTCAAGAGTACGAGCTGTGTTTTCACGGAAGCCCAGACCTTCGCTAGGAACATAGCCAAGCTTATTGTAATATTCAGCACCGGCACGACCAACAGAAGTGATAGGACCAACGCTCTTGGTACCTTTAATAATAGCTTCATATAGAGTTTCAATATCGTAATCGCGGTTACCCTTCATATAAGAGTCAGCGATAATTGAAGCGGAGTTATTACCGATCATACAGCCACGATGACCTGGACTAGCCCATTCAGGCAGCCATCCGCTTTCGCGATATGCATTTGCCAGACCTTCCATCATTAGGCTGTTGAGCTTAGGGAACAATAGAGCATTAAGCGGGAACGCAGAACGGAAAGTATCCCAGAAACCATTGTCGGTATACATTGGACCAGGAAGCACCTTGCCGTTGTATGGGCTATAGTGAACCATGTTATTGTCCTTATCGAACTCATGGAAAGTTCTTGGGAACAATACTTCACGGTAGAAAGCTGTATAGAAGTTAGCATACTGTGTTTCGGTACCACCTTCAACCTGAACAGTACTAAGTATGTCATTCCATTTAGCCTTTGCAGCCTCACAAGTATCATCAAAAGAATCAGAACCGATTTCACGTTCGAGATTCAACTTAGCCTGTTCCGGACTAATGAAAGAAGAAGCTGTACGAGCTGTAACTTTCTGATCCTTTGTGGTCTTAAAGTGAACAACAGCACCAACATGATTGCCCTTCTGCTCAGTATTACCCTTTGCAATGTTCCAGTCGCTGAAAGTTGCAACATCTTCAAATGGAGTATCAAATACAACAATGAAGTAATTATGGAAATTCTGAGGAACGCCGCCACTATTATTACGGCAGTAACCGATAATAGTACGTTTGTCAGGCATAATTTTTACATATGAGCCTTTATTGAAAGCGTCAAGAATAACATAGCTGTCATCTGACTTTGGAAAAGTAAAACGCAGCTGAGCAGCTCTTTCGGTAGGAGTAATCTCAGTAGTGATATCATGATCTGCCAGGTAAACGCTGTAATAATAAGGTTTAGAGATCTCAGCTTTATGAGAGAACCATGATTCTCTTTCTTCTTCTCTTATCTTTAGCTCACCTTCGATCGGCATAAGAGTATATGCGGCATAATCGTTTATCCATGGACTAGGCTGATGAGTCTGCTTGAAACCCTTGATCTTATAAGCATCATACTGATATCCCCAGCCATTACCCATATTGTTTGTCATAGGAGTCCAGAAATTCATACCCCAAGGCAAAGCTATCGCAGGATAGGTATTACCACTGGAGAGTTTGAACTCTGAATCTGTGCCAACCAGCGGATTAACATAATCAGCATAGTCTTTTGGTAAAGCCTTTGCATAAGCACATGCCGTCAGCATAAAACTAACAAGCACGATCTGCATAAGCCCTTTCATTGATTTGATCTTCATAATTTGGCCCCTTTTTGTTTGCAAATAGTTTCTCAATATAACAATCCTTTAATTAAGTTACTATACAGTAGCGGTTTAGCTACTATCTTTCAAATCATTCTTACTCATTTAGAACAATAATTACTACCCAGCCATACACAACTAAGCAGTAAAATAACATATAAACTTTTTAATTACAGCATATTGCGAGAAAAACTCTTTGATGCTGAAAAAATCAGAGAACTGTAAGAAATCTCAGACAAAAAACGTCTACAAAGCCCAAGCTTTAAAAAATGAATATGTGAACACAATTAATGTGCCACATATTCATGCTCCTTCAGCAATCTGAAAATAACCTCTGATTTTTTACAGCTGCAAGCCAAACTTCAGAAGTTATAAATATTTACTTGCTACTATAAACAGCGACACCAACAAATGAGTCAGCTGTTCCATAGTATAAATACCATTTATCTTTATTGTAAACCAGGCCTTCAACAAAAACAGTACCCTGTGGATACTGGCCTGTTTTTTCAAAATCAAGCTCAGGACTAAAGAAATAAGTATCACAGCGATCTAGAAGCTTGACCGGATCATTTTTATCAAGAAGTATCTGGCCGGCAGCATAAGCACCTTTACTGATAGTCGTATCATCACCAGCATTTTTACCATTGTAGATCAGGACAATACCTTTCTCTGTAAGGATCGCAGGAGGCCCGCACTCGGTAAGCATACTATCAAACTTACCTTCTCTTGGCTCAATGATCTTTACCGGCACCCCACTATCATCAAGAACAGGATACCAAGAGATCAGATCGTCAGAATAAGCAAGCTGTACTTTATCTTCGCCCCAGTACATCCAGAATTTACCGTTTATTTTAGTTGCAACAAGTCTGCCATCCTGAATCTTTGTAACTACAGAAGAAGCCTTATGACCAATATCCATAGTCTTAATACTCTTTTTGTTATCAAAGATAGGACCGTGCTTTGTCCAGTGTTCCAGATCTCTGGAGCTGGCAACGCCAATCCTTACAGACCAGTCTTCCCCAAAAGGATTACCACGATTCCACATTGTGTAATAGATAAAGAATGTGCCGTCAGGGCCTTCTACTACCCTGGGGTCTTCACAGCCGCCAAACCATTCATAGGCTTTCTGCTGATCATTATCTGGATAAAGGACAGGTTTCTTATTTCTAACGAAGTTTATCCCGTCTTTTGAGCGAGCAAGCCCAACACGAGAGGTATGCGTACCAATACCACTACCAGAGCCATCTTCAGCACGATATAGAACGCAGATATCGCCTTTATACATAACCGCAGCAGGATTAAAAGTATCGCTACTTTCCCACTTTAAAGTCTGTTTTTTAGCAGGACAATAGAAATTGGTATCGGAAGTAGGAGAAATAACCGGCTCGCTAACCGGTCGTATAAACGGGCCCAACATCCAATCCTTAGATTGGGCTATCGCTACCGCTGCCTGGGCAACCAGAATAAATGCTATCAGCGAAATCAAGCTTTTGCGTACAATCATTGTCATTCCTTTTTTACATTCTGCCAAATCCCAAGAGTAACCATTATAACTACAGGAAACACCATTTTAAATAGAATAAGAGCTACATTTATAGGACAGTTATACCACTGTATGCATAATAAATACATACACAACAATACAAAAAAACGATCTTACGCCCCAGAAACGCCTATAAAGCAAACAACTATCTCGCCAGCACCACCAAAGATAATACCGACAGGAATAGGCCAGGGCCTTCTCCACACAATTCACGAACGCCTGTAATCCAGTACATAAGTACAAACAGGTTATAAAACTGCCAGAGAGATCACAACTAAAGAACATTTTAATTTGTCATAGTACTAATTTAAAATCAAGAAACAGCAAAACGGTATTTAAGTACCATTTCACATACAGCAGTTGTTAGCAGCAGTAATCAAGTGTTCCAAATCGCCGGACTGGCTAATTTGAATAAACAATATGAATTACGTATTACATATTACATCATTTAACAGAAAACACAATAGAAGAACTAAATCATTTATAAAACATTTGTAACAACAACCAATAATAATAATTTTACACAAAAATGATTATTATTAACCATATCACGTAGCAATGAAGATTATTAACACTAACCACCAAGGATATTAAATACACACATTGGAAAATTGTAACCACAACATTACTATTAAACACAAAAAAAATACCAACCTGCCTACCATTCAGCTATAAAAAAAGGCGGAACAGGTTAAATCAATAACCTACTCCGCCCAAAGATCATCAGGACTTATAAAAAGTCCGTTTATTTAACCTGCACTTCGAAAATACCGCCAGAGAAATTCGGCTGTAATTTGGCTTCGATCCTTACAGAATCAGTATCCACTTCCGGGAAAGTCAGCTCATTGAACTTATCAACTTCTACGCCGTGAGCCTTATCGGCAGCCAGCTCATCCCAGCTTCCGCTTTCACCGCGAGCAAAAAGCTTCCATGAGGCCGGAACACGACACTCCCCTTCGCCAGTATCATCAAACCAGTAAACAGCAACAGAAGAGATCTTTTTCTTTTCACCTAGATCCATTTCCAGCCACTGCTTGTTACCCTTCATTGGCCACCAGGTCATACGCACAGGATCAGAATCAGAAGACCGCTCCGGCACAATACCATCTTTGACAGCCATTACATCATCTGAACCATTGCAGCAAGAAGCACGAACTGTATCCATCTCTTCGGCAACCCATTCGTGAGCATCTGGACCATCACCAATAACTGGGAAGGCAGAAATTCTCAGACGGGCAGCTCCCATAGGAACAAGAGTAACAGTTTCAACCGGCTCATTTGACAATACAGGACTGTCCTGCAGAATAGCACACAGGCCGTATCTGTCAATAGTCCAATTAGGTATTTTCTTAGCTTTAACAGTCACTTCAAATGGCACAGAATCGGTAGTAAACGGATAATCATCCGCAGGCCAGCTCTTTTTCTTTACTGTAAACGAGCTGGCAGGGTTATCTTTGTCAAGAACCAGACCATAGTTCCATGGACTGTCCGGCTGGATCTCGTACGAAGGCCATTGTGACTTATCTACACCAGCCTGCCACTTGGAATCCCAGATAGCTGTTTCATCACTTGGGAACATGTCATATCGTTCCTTTATCTTCAGCGACAAGGTCAGTGGACCGTAATTTACACTCACACTATTATGATTCTTTTCCCAGGTCTTAACTGTAATTGCCATAGGAAGGTCATAGCTAATAGTGTCGCCATCTTTCCATTCTCTCGCTATCTTGATAAGCTCACCACCAGCAGGAGATACATCAGCTGCCTTGCCGTTAACCTTAACCGCGGCATCAGCACACCAGCCAGGAACTCTCAGATATAGTGGGAAAGTAACAGCCTTTGAAGTGTTAACTGTAAACTTAACTGTTTCCTCAAATGGATAATTAGTCTTTTCAGAAATAGTAACTTCTGTACCATCTCCAACTTTAACCTTAACTGAACTACTACAGAACATAGCAGCACATACACCATTATCAGGAGTAGCCATCCAGAGATTTTCCGCATAATAAGGCCAACCATGAGAATGGTTATGCTGACAACAACGGCTACTGAATGGGTTCATCATCAGGAACGGCCCGCCATTATCAATACCAGGATGATGATTATCCTGATCACTGCGAACCATATTGGGAGATGTTATATAACGCAGCGCCTTAAAATCTTTGGTAAACGCTGTAGAATAGGTGTTATAAGCAACTTCTTCACAATGATCCAACCAGAAAATATCACCGGTAATACGGAACATCCGTTCATCAGCCTGCATATGCTCTACCATACCACAGGTCTCGACACCCTGACGAGGGTCATCATAACCCTTACGGCTATTTTCATCACCGCCCCACATTCCGCCAGGAACCTGGCCGTAGAGCTCACGGATCTTATCGAAGTTATTATAAGCTGCTTCCAAATGCTTCTTATCATGGGTCTGGAGATAATATACCGCCGGCTCCAGGAATCCTTGGGCAATATTAACATTATGCCAGTTAGGCAAATCATTTTCCATACACCAGTTTGCAGTATTCTTATGGATCTTATCAGCTACATCAAGCAGCCACTCATCGCCGGTACGGTTATAGAGCCAGTAGATACTATAAATATTATCACCACCGCGCATCTTGTCCCAATAACCAGAAAGCATATTATCATCCGGCACTGTAAGCTGATGCTTGAAGAAATTTGTCATAAGAGTAAGTACACGAGGATCTTCAGTGTACTCATAGTAAGATTCAAGACAATAAAGCATGATCATATTTGCCCAATAGTCTCTATCACCATTGCCATGACGCTGGTCTGGGCCAAAATCGCCATTATCACGCTGACTGTTTAGTGCCGCTTCAACCCATACTCTGGCCTCATCGATCATCTTCTGATCGCCCAGAATATAAGCCAGATCACCAAAACCCTTGAGCCAGTAAGGAACTTCTTCCCAACCCCAGTCACCTTTACCATCAGCTGCAAGCCAGGCATTGCCATCCTTCTGCAGCCAGGCACTAACATGGCCCAACTGACCAGTCAGACCTTTTTGCTGTCTTTCAAGAAACTCTTTCACCCAACCGCCAGGTGTAACTGAAGTTACCGGCAGTTTAATAAACTTACTTGGCTCTAGAGGTGCTTTATTGCTTACGTAAAAGGAGTTAACTGCTGTCATATCCGGCTGTTCAACAACAGTTACAGCTGCAGCTATATCGCCAGAAGTACTCTGACAACAACCTGATATTTCACCCGATTCTTTCTTACAACCAACGGCCAACAGAAGAGCCGAACACGCCAGTACAAAACCTTGTACTACTACTTTTTTTCGCATCATTCATTTCCTTATTCACTGTAAAATAATACATTTAACAAGCACTTAGCAAGCGCATACAGTTGCGTCAAACTCAAATGCTCCATCTCGCAGAGTTATAAAAAAATAGAATATCATGTTCAAAAGTGTTAGTAAGTGACAATAATTTAACTGTTCTTTTACTAAAAGTCCAAAGAAAATAACAAACAATAGCGAAATACTTTAACAAAGTCGCTTTTTCAAGGTTTAATAGCGTTTTATATATATTATCCCAATCATGCGTATCTTTTGGCAAAAAAATGCATTACGACACCAGACGGCAATTTATTCTTCATTTTTTTCAACGAAAGGCACAGGACGCTCCTGAAAAGATGGCTCAACAACAAGAGGCCAGCCATTATCCCATATCAACTTATCCATAAGCATCTCGCGACCGGCAAGCACTCTCTTACCGTCAGATGAGGATTTGATCTTATTTATATCATAGGCATGATAAAACAGCCACTGCTCACCTGCATCATCAGTCAAGACCGAATTATGGCCTGGAGCCAACCATCTGCCATTAAAAGAAAGTATTACACTATCCTTAAAATCTGCCCCTTGTGCTCTTCTGACAAACGGCCCCAATGGATCATTCGCACGTGCAACCAGAACAGCATAATGTGCTCCATCTCCACAGCAATTATCACCTGATACAAATAAATAATACTTTCCGCCCTTTTTAATAACCCACGGCCCTTCTAAAAGTCTCTCATAAGATGAATCCTCATCACAAGCAAGCACATCAACAACTTCAGAGTCCGCCTTAAAATGAATAAGATCGTCATCCATTTCCCGAGCATGAATAGGACGGTGCATAGAGCCCCAATAAAGGATTTTCCTGGAAGTTTCAGGATCAATAAACAACATTGGATCAATATTTTCAAAGCCCTCACCATGAATAAGCGGCTCATCTGTAGTAACAAAGGGCCCGGTCGGCTTATCTGAAACAGCAACAGCTATCCCCATCGCCTGCTTGCCACTCTTGGTTGCAGTATCCATATTGGTTGAATAATACAGATAATATTTACCTTTGTACTCAGTAACATGCGGAGCCCAATTTGACCTGGAAATACTATTAAATGATCCAAGTTCAGGAAGAGCATCACCTACCGGCAGCCAATGTATGAGGTCGTCTGATTTTAATATACGAATATTACAATGTTTGCCCTGCAATTTGCCATTAGTAGCATATGCATAATAGCTGCCATCAGAAGAATGCAGAATTGCCGGGTCTGGAAAATCTTCAGACCAGATCGGATTTGTATAAACGCCATTCTGAGCGAGGCATTTCCCAACACACAAACAGGAAATACATAAAACAAATAAATACGACACAAATCTATTCATCAGACTCTCCTAAAACAATACTTTTCCATACGCTGTATAATTTAGCAACTGAATTTTATGTACACACAACCTCTAAGTAAAGATAAAAAAGCAGGTGGCCGCTTTTGCAACCACCTGCTTGAAAAGTTAAAAACTATAAATCTGATACAAAGATATTATTCCACTCCAACCAGCCAGTTATTACTAACCTCTTCAAGATCACTAACATCAACAGCTCCACTTTGATCGAGATCACCGCCCTGACACCAGCTATTGGCACCATTACAGTAATTATTGAACCAAACAGAAGCCAAAGACGCGATATCAACAAGGTCAACATCCTGATCCAGATCAAAATCACCTGCAATTGCAGTACTGAACGTCCATAGATCACCTGTTGTGGCACCTGCGGAATTAACTTCATCAACACGCCAGAGATAGTCGGTATTGTAAGCAAGTATTCCAGGGTCGAATGACGGCGATAAGGTATTCGTTACAAAAGAAAGCGGCTCAGCAATACCCATATAAACTTTATGCAAAGTAGCCGCAGAACCGGCTTTCCAACTTAAAGTAGACTGAGCTGAGATATAGCCAGACTCATCTGCCGGAGCCGGAGCTGTTGCGGCAAGGGGCAGACCAACAATATACTGATCAATCAGCTCACCTTCAATGGCGGCAAGCTCATCACTAGCCAGAGCTTTGGAATAAATACGTACTTCTGCAATATCGCCAGTTAAGTAGTTATTCTCTACCTGCTGAGCACCAATAACCAAACGCTGCGGCGAAAGCAGTGAATTTGTGCCACCAGTCCTTGAACCACTAAAGACACCATCCACATATAGCTCCATTTGACCAGTACTGCGCAGACGAGTAAAACTGAACACATGAGGCTCACCGTCATTATAGCCACTACCAGAAGCAATAGCACGGTCAGGATTACCTGTACCAGCAATAATATTACCATTTGCGTTCAGACATGTACCAAAGTCATTTACCACTGTAGGCACTTCACCATTTACCAGACCTGCACCCTGATAATACTGCTCGCCTGTACCAATACCCTGAGTACTCTGGAATACGACCATTATAGTAAAGTCATCAGCAACCGGACGGCTAAAGGCAAGCATAGTATTATTATTCTGTGTAAAATGTAAAGCAGGATGGCCATTCATAGCAGTTGCAGAATATACTGGCCGTCTTGCTACATCAGATTGAGAAGCATTATAGCCATTACCACTAAGATCCGGCCAGATATTAACTTTATCTCCGTCTGCAATATCAAGCTCGCTGGCTTTGAACCATGCTTTTAATGCAGCATCAATAACATTCAGCTCTTCGGAATCAGCCGATTCCCCAGCATTATTAACAGCAGAAATAACATAATAGTAATTAACATCGATATCAATATCATCGTCTACAAACTGTGTTTTTTCAGTTGTGCCAATAACAGCATATGGGCCACCGCTTACAGTAGCTTTTTTAACGACATAGCTGGAAGCACAATAGGCATCATCCCAAACAAGTGTAACTACACCATTATCCAGAATAGAATACAGGCCATCCGGCACAGCTGAGATCTCGGTAACATCTCGGTAAAGTGCAGATATTTCCAGATCCCCCAGCACACGATCATAGATTCTCACATCATCCATTTTGCCGCTATAATATCTGGCATCTTCCTTAATAGCACCAGACCTTCCGATCTTGATAACATCTGAGTCGGTAAGAGCATTAGCATTAGCAATATCCTGTACTTCCAGAACACCATCAATATAAAGTTTGATCTCACCAGAAGAGTTGCGTGTCGCTACACATAAGTGCCACTGACCATCATTTACTGATGACTGAGAGATAATAGTCTTATCAACATTTCCGATACCAAAAGCAACTTTCGATCCCAGCAGAGAAATACCAAAGTCGTTCTTAGAGAATGGTAGATCCGCATCTACAAAACCATTACCCTGCCACCACTGATCATTTCCCGGAGCTACCTGAGTAGTATTAGCCCAGAAAGCAATACTAAAATCATCACTTATCTGGCGATTAACTTCAATATAATCATCTACGCCATCAAAAGTAACACAACCATCAAGCACACCATCTGGAGACCAGGTCGCACTGTTAAATACGGTGCCATCATTACCGCCGGCAGAGTCAGCAGCTATTACACCAGAAGTTTCATCCAGTGACCAGTAGTTAAAAGGGTCTACAGGCTTATATGGAGCGTTCTGGATAACTTTATAAATTGAAATACCTAAGTCGATAAACTGGCCGCCATCTGTCTGATGACAATGCACAGCGATAACATTGGTCGCATTAGCAACCAAAGCTGCCTTGGCTTCAGCTGATATTTCTGTCACCACATAGTTTGTAGTATATCCAGTACCAGAACTTGCCAGTACACCATTTATATATATTTCATAATCTTCATCATGGAACAGATTAAAGATCATAGTTTCTATCTGAGCTGGAGTATAATCGCCAAGAGTAAACTCAGTACGCATCCAGATATCAGAAGTATTCCATTCAGTACCAATAGTTGCATTTGGGGTACCATCAGTACCAAAGCCGCCATTTGAAGATGGCCACGCAGTATCATCAAAAGTAGTTGTATACCACTCTGAATCAGGAGTAGTTTCGGTGTGCCTCCATTGACGAGTGCTCTCACTTGATGTTGGAAGAACAACTTCACTTATCGCATCACCATGGATAACCATATAGTTAGCCTTGGCAATAGCCTTTTCACTAACCTTTACGATTCGGTCGTATGTCATAAGGCCATTACATTCATTTTCTACATCAGTGATCTCAGTATATACCGCACCGCTAAGCCCCTTATCGATCTTATAACTCAGCAGACTTGTACAATACTGACTATAACGAGTAACATGCTCAAGGGCATTGTTAGTACTGGAATAAATACCTGTAGCCCTATCTGGATTCCATAAATGGCCATCTATAACATAACCAATACCACCATATTCACCACAAACGCGAGCCATAGTGCTGCTCATCGGTTCATCTGGGTTGGGGAACCCTGGAGCCGGATAGCTGTGAATATCATAGATATCACCTACATTATCATACCCACCACCACTGCCCTGGTTGACCAGACGGCTAGGGTCCTTGGCTTTAACCATATTTACCAGATAAGCTGTATCATGCTGGCCCTGCCACTCATTGAAAACAACCCAACTGATGATCGATGGACTATTCCAGTGAGTTTCGATCATACGATTAAGTTCGAGCTCAAACTGAGGAGCATCGATCGGCTGCGGGCTGCCGGTATACGAGTTAACACTTGGCATATCCTGCCAAACCATAAGCCCGATTTTATCAGCCCAATAGTACCAACGAGCAGGTTCAACCTTGATATGCTTACGGGTCATATTATAACCAAATTCCTTGGTCTTTATAATATCATACTTGAGAGCTTCTTCTGTTGGAGCTGTATATAAGCCGTCTGGCCACCAGCCCTGATCCAGCGGGCCCATTTCAAATACAAACTCATTATTCAGGAAGGTTTTGAGGATGCCGTTTTCTCTGCCCAGCTCTACTTTACGCATACCGAAATAACTTTCGACGTGATCAATAGTGCTGCCATTATTATTCAGAGTCACTTCCAGATCATATAGGAATGGATCATCTGGCGACCATAGTCTCTGGTTAGGGATATCAATAATCAGGTCTGAATTGGCACTACCTGAAATTGACGCTATTTGCTGCCCTTCGCTTCTGACGACAACATCAACAGTCTGACTGCCAGATATCAAAGTATTAACATTCAGGTTCAAGACTGATGAATCAATATCAGGAACCATTTTAAGATTGCTTATACCATTTAAAGCTACAGGTTCCATCCATACGCTCTGCCAGATACCGCTTACCGCAGTATACATAATACCACCTGGGTAAAGCGTCTGCTTGCCACGAGGATAGCCGCCATTGTCTGTAGGATCATAAACCCTGACAATCAGCTCCTGAGGACCAGAGACGTTTAGATATGAGGTAATATTCAGAGTAATAGGATCGTAACCGCCTTTATGCACTGAAACACTGGTACCATTTATGAATATCTCTGATTCCCAGTCGATAGCATCCAGGTGCAGAAGAATATCATTACCCGACCAGTCAGCCGGCACCGTAAAGCTGCGGCGATACCAGGAACGCTCATGATGAGCCATTATACCAGAAATAGCAGATTCCATAGGGAAAGGAACTAGAATTTCCTCTGACAAATCCTGACCTACCGGAGTACTGTCAGAGGCACTACCAGCTTGAAACTGCCAGATACCATTAAGATTCTGCCACTTCTGTCGAACCATCTGCGGTCTCGGATATTCCGGAAACGGTGCGTTCACATCGATCTCACTGGCCCAACGAGTCATAAGCGGCCCTTCTTTCATCTGCCACTCAGCCAGAACCGGTGAACAGATAAAAGCAAACAGTAATAATAAATACGGGATCCTCTTCATAGTAATTCTCTTTCTGTAATAAAATCACATTTCCTATTCAAAACGTTCAGAAAACGTACACAATTCATAGAATTAATACTTTTGACAATACTGTTTAATTGTTAATTTAAGGTTAAGATATAAAGGTATTTTTAATAATGGTAATAATAAAAAATGGCAGGTTAAAACAATAAACACAAAAAAATCACTTTTCGATCTCCTGGACTATATTGTAACCGGCAATCAGTAATGCAGGAGAAATATTGGTTAAATACAGCTTTTTAAAATTTTTAAATCGTGTTTTTGTTAGTTAATAGATTTATTATACACAAATAGCATTCTAAACGAGCAAAAAAATCATCAAAAAAAACCAAATTGCGACAGATATTTGTCTGTATATACTTTTTTTCGTCAAAATAAGCTGCATAATACACCAAAAATACTTGAAAACTGTTATATTTAACTATTACTTCACCAAAACAGCAGAACAGACATATCGCCCTATCAATAAACAACTTAAGCAGGTAATAAAATCTAAACAAACACCCCTGCACCGCTCCCAGAATCATAGTTATTTAACGCCACAAGCATAACATGTCATCATTTTGAGAGACAAATAGAAATGATTCTGTTATATATGCATAAAGTCAGACATAGTCACTCCCATAGCTGAAGCTTAAATCATTGAAAGAAATTGTAATATGAAAACTATACTACACAACCTGACCGTAATGCTTATAGTTATTTTTTCAGTATCTATTGCCCACTGCAAAGATGGGGAATTACCAGAAAAGCCAGTAGTAGCTGAGCAAAGCAACGATACTCACCAGCAGCCAATAAGACCGCGAAGACCTTCTCGCGAGGAAATAGAAAAGCTTATGGACCCCAATTACAGCCATGATGCATACGGTATCCATGACCCTGTAATGATAAAAGAAGGGAAATACTACTATGTTTTTTCCACAAATGGCGGGATAAAAATAACAAGATCACAAGACATGAAAAATTTTGAACGGATAGGGCAGGTTTTTACCCGGCTGCCTGAATGGATGCCAACAAATATCAAAGGCATTAATAGCTTGTGGGCCCCTGACATATCCTGCCATAATGGAACTTTTTACCTATATTATTCAGCATCAAGCTTTGGTTCACGCAACTCACTTATTGGGTTAATAACAAACCAAACGCTAAACCCTGATTCTCCAGAATACAAGTGGGTAGATCAAGGCGTCGTTGTAAAGTCATCTAACGACATGAATTATAACGCCATTGACCCAAATCTTACATTTGATCAGGACAACAATTACTATTTAACTTTCGGCTCGTTCTGGTCAGGCATAAAGATGATAAAGATTAACACAAACGGCTTACCTAGAGATAATAATGAAACACCAATATCATTATGCGAAAGACCAAACCATGCAGTAGAAGCTCCATATATAATATACCATAACGGCTACTATTTCTTGTTCGTATCATTTGACCTGTGCTGTAAAGGGGCAAACAGTACATACAAAATAATGGTCGGCAGAGCTAAGGATATTACCGGGCCGTATATAGACAAAGATAATATACCTATGACAGAAGGCGGAGGCAGCTTGATCTTATCCGCAAGCAAAGGTGATCGCTGGAAAGGCCCGGGGCATAATGCGATTTTCAGCGAAAATGGGAAAGACTACCTGATTTACCATGCTTATGATAGCAATATCTTTTATGGTCCATCAGCCCTGCACATCCGCGATCTGCTCTGGGATAAAGACAACTGGCCTTATGCCGGAGAAGAGATATGCATTACTAAATAGCATAAAAGCTATAACACTATTGTTAAAAGGGTTATTAAGCGATTTTAAGCTGGTACCATCCCTCATTTGAAGATATACTTTTCAATCTGAAAAGAGACGATTTTTTATCAAAAAGACCATGAAAAAAATAATTTTTTACGTGCATTTTATCGATAAGCTGATATAATTTGCTGTTCTCTGGAAGGATCAGAGATAATAGTAAACTATAATATTACTGATAAAGCTTTTAATTATAAGGAGTTGCATAGTGGCACACTCACTATCGGCCAAGAAAAGAATTCGTCAGAACGAAAAAAGACGCATTAGAAATCGCGCTCATAAGAGTGAAGTTAAGACTCAGATCAAGAGCTTCGTATCAACACTTCGTAGTGGCGACGTTGATACTATTGAAAGAGAGTACAGAACAGCTCAGAAGAAGCTGGATAAGCTTGGAGCAACTGGTGTAGTTCATAAGAACACTATTTCACGCCAGAAGGCTCAGCTAGCTCGCAAACGCAACGAAGCACTTGCTAAAGCTAACTAAGTAGCTATAGCTAAGCGATTTACGAATAAACAAAATCAGCCCGATAAGCAACTATGCTACCGGGCTGATTTTGCTGTTAATCTGCTTATTTTTAAGTTAACAGACGCTATCTCTTAATCGGTTAACTCCTGATCACCTTCATATACATGGGCATTATCAAGCACGTCACCAGTTAAAGCCCATCTTCCCAGATATGAATCGGCTGTAATAATAGCATCCAGATCACCATAGACTCTTACCACGCCAATCCTGTCAGCACTAATATTTCCAGCAACACCATTCTGGTATGCCCTGCTACCTGCAGTCATCGCACCTAGCGAGCCATTTACCAGCATAGAGTCAATATCTATACCCTTATGACCATAAATGCTTCTTACTACAGCTGAGTTAGTGTCTGAGCCAATATTCCAGCTTCCACCTTCAATTGCCCCCATAACTTTAACCTTACCCAGATAACCTTCAGCAGAAACATCGCCGGAGAAGTCGCCGTGTCCGAGTATATAACCTATCTTGCCAGCGGATGTAATATCCATGTCCGCATCACCAGCAAAAGCAACGACACCTAGATTGCCAGTGGTTGTAGTCAGATTTGAATTAGCAACATCTCCCCTGGCTATGAACTTTCTAATGTTTCCAACAGAGATATCAGCACCATTGAGGCCATCAGTAAAGAGCATAGCCCCCACTGTGCCGTCAATATTAGCATCGCCAACGCCGGCAGCGATCAACTTGGCCATCGACCCGGCTATATCCAGCTCACTGATCTCACCTTGAACATCAATAAACCTGAAACTGCCATCAATGGTTATACTGTCAAAGTTCAGCACACCATCACCAACACCACTATTGATATCTCTCACCTTCAGGAAACCTCGTCCCAAAGCACCAAGAACATCAACAGACAATGTAGCACCAGCAAGAGTCGTATCGTCAACACTAGATTCTGCACTGAATGTCATATCACCTGAAGTGCTGTATAGGATCTTGAAGATATCGCCGTCTGTATCGTTAAAATACATTACTCCTCGCTGTAGAGGCTCTGAAGTGACTCCTGTAATTCCATCAGCGGTAAGAATAATCGCCGGACTGTCATTATCATTAGAATCGAATTCCAGAGTATCAATAACAGCACCTTCAATAGTAGGATCAAATACTACATATACCTGAACTGATGCCCCTGCGGCAATATCCAGACTAGTAAGAGTATTACCAGAAACATCAGTAATACTAAATGCAGAATTACCAAATTCAAAGGAGTCTATATTAAGGGTTGTATTACCAGAGTTACTCAGAGTAACAGCTTTCCTTCCAATTGACTCGCCAGTACCATCAACCAAAACCGTGTCAAAATCAACCTCATCCACACTGACACCAAGCACTGCAGTACCGGCAGTAGCAGATAAAGGAATAGTAACAGTAGGTTCATCCGGGTCATTAGTTACCAGTACAAGATTAGCTGTCTTATTGCCAACTGTCAAAGGTTCAAATGCCAGCCTCACAGTAAGAGGTGTACCATTAGCAACCGTACGGCCAGAGAGATTGCCGATCACACTAAATACATCAACATTGGTTCCTGTTATAGAAGCTGATGCAATAGTCAGATTAGAGCTTCCCAGATTACGAATACGGAAAGTCTGCTCGCTATAATCTTCTGGTTCGGTCGTATCAAACTCAAGAGCACTGATTTCCTGGGTAGTACTATCGACTATCTGAATATCAGGCTTATCAGCAGTAACAGTACCGGTTCCACTCAAAGGCAGAGAACCAACAACTGCCGCACTACCGTCTGTTACGGTAAGTGTGCCGCTAACAGAGCCAGTTGTAACTGGTGAGAATGCCACTGTTACATCTTGTGAAGAACCCGCTGCGACAGTAACAGAGCTACTGCTAACTGTAAATGCATCATCTCCGGCAATAGCCAAAGTGTACGTCTGTGCAGCAGAAGATGTATTCCTGATAGTCATAGTACCACTTGAAGTCGTACCAGAAGATGCCGTACCAAATGAAAGAATATCATCATTTACGGTACCTACCTGCTCGATAACAACAGTACCTTCAGCAGTTGCCGGCATAGGGCCAACAACAGCTGTCAAGGCAGGTAGCGGAGAAATAAACTCTACAGCAATATTATTATCCGGCTGATCTGCCATCGCAGCAGAGCTGCGTGGAGTATCGATCTTGAGCTTATAATTACCTGTTGTATCCCAGCCTTTAACAGAGATATAATATGAATCACCCGGAGTGAGACCGGTAACAGCCAAAACTTCAGCCTGACCAGCTGCGGTAATATCAGCGACTTTTATACTTACGCCGTCAGCATCTCTAAGACGCAGCTGTAAATTCAGTCCGGTTGATACAGGAGTACCGGTAATAGAAATAGTACCATCAGAATCGGCAGGCAGAATAAAAGCAAAGAAATCGGTATCGCCCTGCTTATCAATACTTAAGCTGTCAATAGTCTTAGATGTGTTGATAAGCTCAATATCATATGCCAGATCGGCACTTTCATTTGGTTCAGCGAAATCACCAACCGCAGTATTGCTAAATACTCCATTTAAGCCATAGTAACCAGTTGTACTATCAAGGCCGTCAACTGCAATATAGACTGTCTGGCCAGCAGTCAAGCTGCCAACTGAAATGGTTTCATTTTCACCGATACCACCGCGATCCTCGCTCTTTAACAATCTGCCATTACTACTATACACACTAACAGCACTATCCAGATCAATATCACCATAAATGTCTAGTTTCAAAGATGTGCTACCTGCAGGAACTATAATACTATAGTAATCTATATCAGTAGCAGTATTTATATTAGCATCGTAAATACTAAATGTACTTTTACTGACAAGAGAGTAAGCCTCAGCAGAGGTTTCATTGCTTTCATAGCCATCAGGCAGTGCCTGCTGTTCAAAACCAACACCAAAGCCATAACCACCAGTACTGCCAGCCCATGAGCTGAAAGCTACATAGTATACATCACCCGGCTGCCCTTGGTATTCAATACCTTCATCGCTGCCGGCTGCGGCAATGTCAGAAGAAGCTATCTGTAGACCTGTTGAATCATACAGACGCATAACAAGGTCAAGCTCAGGATTTGCAACCGCATCTACCCAGAATTCACCAGTAGAATCACCAGAAACTGTAAACATGTAATAGTCCTGATCTGAAGTCTTATGGATATTTACATCGGTAATGACCACATCTTCAGAGCCAATATAAGAAGCCGTAGCCAGAGTATTATTGGTTTCATAGCTATCGCCAGCTGTACCGCCGGTTCCAAGCATGATTTCCATTTCATACTCACCCAGCGAGGCCCCTACACCTTCTACTTCAACATAGTAAGAACGCCCTGGACTCAAGCTGAAACTGGTAAATATCTCTTCTCCGCCCATAAACGGTTCAAGGTCAACACTGGCAATAACAGAACCTGTCTGGTCATATACAGTCATTGCAGTATTGAGATATTCATCAGGTATAACGCTTATAACCGCCAGACCATTAGCATCTGATGGAGTCACAAAGCTATAGAAGTCAGAATTGCCCTGTTCGTGAATAGTAGCGGTAATAGTACTACTTCTGCCATTGGTTATAACAACGGAATTAGCCGAACTGAGCTGATTATCCGGTTCATTACTATCAGGAGTGACCGTTTCAGATTTGATTTGAACAGGCATATAGCTGAACGAAGTATTATTATCTTCAAACGCCTCTTCGATATCATCATATTTATCAACCAACATCGCAAGATAGTAGCTGCCATCTGCTACACTATTTGGTATTGTTACCGTAGGAGCATCCCAGAAATATTCCATGCCGTTAAGGCTGCTGATATAGCTGGAAGTCAGCATAATATCATTGGCCTGGTCTATCTGGGTATTATCAGTTGTGAGGTAATAGTATATTTCAAAACCAAAGGCATCTTCATTACCATAGTTTGCAACACCACTATATACCTTCACACTATCACCAGCAGCTGCGGTCGGTTCGCTGGAAATATCCAAAGCCGCCAGATCAGCCATCCCGCTTCCAACAGATACCGGAATACTTAACTGATTATTATTTTCAGATGTTTCGCTAAACTGACTGTTATAATCAACTGAAAGCACTATATCCAGATCACCATCATGACCAAACGGACTATAATCTGGCAGAGTAACACCGATACTGTCAGTTATATCAGAACTATCAGCAGGAACCGTCCAGCTGGCAAGAACCAGCTCATTACCTACAGCACTATTTTTAAGAATGAGCTGTAAGTCCATACTTGCATCAGTTATAGGCGTGACGGTGTAATCAAGCGAAATACTATCGCCCCACGCCAGATCAGACAGGTCATCAGTAGAGCTCAGCGATACAGCTACCGCATCTTCTATAATCGGTTCGCTAATAGCTGTCATAGCATAATCATAAGCCTGATTATTATTGTAGAGACTTTCCTCCATTACCCTTAGACCGTCATTATCAGCTGGATTTACATCCATTGCAATAATTGCACTTGCACCGACAAAGCCGTCAAGGGCTTCAGCAGTAAGGCCGCTAATGGTAAAATGCTGCCCCAGATATGAACCAGCATTAACCGGGTCCATAGTAACAGTGTCTATCTTAACCGAAGTCCCATCGATAAGACCTGAGCTAGTAAGATAGATATCAATCGCAAAACTATCGGATGGCTCTGAACCGGCATTGAATACACCAGCATAGATATCAAAATCTTCGCCAGGTAGAATGCCATTATAAGGGCCGTAAATATCATTAGCAACAAGGTCTATCTTAACAATATCACCAATTTCAACCGTAGATGCTGATGCAACATTATTATTATCTTCAACTATTTCATCGATTACTGCTTCCCGGTCAACTATCATACCAATATAGAATTCGCCATCATTTCCAGTATAGCTTTCTAGCGGTAGTTCAAATTCTGCAAAGTCAACCAATGACATTTCTGCGCCAAGAGAAACTATAGAGGTGCTTCCCAGGTAATAGTCCTTGTCAGCAGTAATAAGG
The DNA here is from genome assembly GCA_963667715.1 of Sedimentisphaerales bacterium. Classification (GTDB taxonomy): domain Bacteria; phylum Planctomycetota; class Phycisphaerae; order Sedimentisphaerales; family SM23-30; genus JAFGDI01. The sequence continues at coordinate 3,221,512 of OY763926.1, forward strand.
GAATTGGTAGACAGATAGAATGAGACACCAAACTGATCTGACGGAGCGGTTCCATTATTATCAATTTCGTATTGTATAGAAATAACAGATGGATCTGCAGGGTCAGCTGTCCAGTTGTAGCTTGCCGCGGTCAATGCAGAAACACTCACCGCCTGCAGATCAGCTTTGCCTTCACTCAATATCTCTATCGGCATACTGTTATACTCTATATAAGCTGTGCCATCCTGCCCTTCATATTTTTCCTGAACAGCGTCTGCCTCATCTACAACCATAACAATATACATCTGGCCAGCATCCGGCCAATCGACTGGCTGATCCAGTTCAAACTCAATAGTGCCATCATTTACAGCTTCTGCAGCCAATGAGCTGATAATACGCGAGCCAAGTCTTACATCAACACCAGCATTATATTCATAATCCTGAGACAGATAATATGTGACTTCAAACTCACCAGATGCAGAAGTGCCATAGTTGCTTACAGAATCAGTTATAGAGATAGTCTGACCATAATTTGCTGTTTGAGGCACACTGGTAAGGTATCCATACAACTCCGGCATACCGGCAACACTTATCGGTGTACTGGCGACTAAATTATTACTTTCATCAGTTTCTTCTACATTATTTCTGCTGTCAAGTTTGGCAAGTACATAATAATCGCCATCTGCAAGGTTCATATAGTCCGGCAGATAAGCCCACAAGTTGGTCGACTCAGACTCACCAGCTCCAAGCCCACCAGAAGTCCAGGAAGTAAGATAGAAGTCATTCTCATCTACAACATTATCAGAACTCAGTACAACTTTCACATTAAAGGCTGTTGCTTCTACTTCCCCTGTATTTGCTATTGCCAAAGAGACTTCAAAACCATCGCCCCAGGTGCCCTCTGCAGGTATAGCGTCAATCACACCAGAGAGATCAATACTACCAATAGACGGTATGATACTATCGCTTATACCAGTATTGTTGGTCTCGTCTATCTCTTCGATAGTCTGAGCCATATCAACCACGGCAGAAATTGTATATTCTACGCCACTTTGGACCTGACCGAATGGTAAATAGAGCTGATATTCAGCATCAAAACTACTACCGGCACTTATGGTATCAATCACAAATGCACCAATAAAGGTACCACTGCCAGCAACGGTCGAACTTGCAGACTTTAGGAACAGATCAACACTTACATCAGAAGTGTCCTGGGTACCAACATTGTCAACAGTTAAAGCTAATGCAAATTCCTGGCCGATCAGCACATCACCATTCACATTTATATCTGAAACCAGCAGGTCTACTTCCGGTCCTTTTTCAACATTAAACCTTACAACTGATACATTATCAGAAGTAGCACCTTCATTAAGCACACCACTGGCATCAGCTGACAATATAATATATTTCAGGCCTTCTGTAGTATCTTCAGGAAGCGTAAAGGTCAATGATTTACCCTTTTCAGTGTCAACACTCAAGCCCTGAAGGTTAACATTACCAACAAGTATGTCTGTTGCACCCAATGTGCCATCATTAGACAGATATACAGCAACATCGAAAGCTCCGGCATCGGCCTTACCGCTATTGAACAGGCCAAAATCGACTGTAGCCTCTGCACCAGGTGCAAGCTCTTCTGGTATGTCTGTATAAGTAAATGCTATTTCAGGAGTACCTTCCGGCTTACTTGTCACTACAAGCGGAGTACCATTATAATTATTATTATAATTTGTTTCATAATCCTGAGTAATATCACCATACACTTCAGCGGCAATATATAACTGGCCGCTAAAGCCAAATGGTGATTCCTGCGGTAGCACCAGATCCAAGTCAGCAACCTGGCCGGTTCCGGCAGTCAGATCATTGATAGAATAGTTACTATGAAGCATATAGCGTTGAGCACCTTCATCCATAGATTCTACCAGGAAGATATCAACAAATACGCCGTTTTGTGTATCTACATCAGAAATATTATTAACAGATACACTAATATTTACCGCATCGCCCCAATAGGCGTCAGCAAAATCATCTGCTACAGCTTCGCTATCTTGAGCACTTGCAGTAAGATATTCTACCTGCAAGTCGATCGGGCTCTGAGCTATCTCTACCATAAGATCGATCGCAACACCATCTGGTTTGCGTGGATCATTGGTCTGGATAGTCATAATACCTTCCTGCAAGCCGGGTTCCTGACCTGTAGTGTTGAGTGTGACCGGAATATCCATACTCATACCCGGTTCTATTAGCAGCGGTAAAGCAATATCGCCAACGGAGAATACATCGTTATTCATATCCAGTGCATTGATATTTAGTGCTCCATCACCGTTATTAAAAATGGTAACAAAAGCATCGTAGCTATCGCCAGGCAGCAACTTGCCAAAATCCATTTCCTTATCAGATGGATCACCTATACTATCGGAAACATATATTCTACCTGTTTGTTTGGTTAGGCGGAAAGGATGGGCTGTAACATTATTATCTTCTGTTGTCTCAACAATTTCATTATCAGGGTCAACAAGCATAACAATTGTATACGCTCCGGTTTCCTGACCAGAGATAACAAACGGCACATTCTCAGGCTGCGGAATATCAAACACATAGCTAAATTCTGCGTTATTGCCAAATGCGGCGTCACTGGTAAGGCTGGTTATAACCTCACGCCCCAGCTCATAGGCATTTGAAAGGTCGCCTGTTGAGTTAGCAAGATAAAACGCTACCGTAATATTATCTGCGTCACTATTACCATTATTGGCAATATTACCGCGAACCATCACCTGTCTGGTTATTGTCTGATCTGACCAGATCGCATCAGGCTTGAATTCTCCTGTTTCTGGATCTAGCGGGTCAACATAATATGACACCAGATCTGAGCTGCTTTCCTCAATGTTAATATAATTGGATGTTACATTATTCCAATTCTCATCATATTCAGTTACAACATTTCCGCTATCGATAACAGCAATAATATTATAGCCAAAATAGGCATTGGTAAACTCAGCTGGTTTCTCAGACGGCAAAGTTAACTCAAAATCATATTTCGCACTATCGATCTGAGTACCGCTATTATAATCCCAGCTGCCCACACCAGCCTCTACCAGAGAGATATCCTGTGAGCCCACTTCTACCAACTTACTGGTTTCTATAGTACCATCGCTATTCTGGAAGGTCCAATCTTGCGAAAGATAGTATGTTATCTGGAAATTCTCTGCGTCGCCGCCACCATAGTTCTGAAGATTTATTGTCAGAGGAACCGTCTCGCCCCAGGTATAGTTCATATCAGGGTAATCCATACCAGCTTCCGGCCGTATCTCAAGATAACCACCCAGATCTGCTGGGACAGTGCCAATATAGATCGGCATATCACTGTAATTATTATCTTCATTTAGCTCATCTATCACATTCACTGAATCTACCATTGAGACGATAAATAGATTGGAGATATCAGCAAAGCGATCAGGAGCTGTTTCCGGCAATACAACAACCGCACCAGATACTATCGTATTTTCACCTGCGGCAATACTAGTTACTGTCTTTGAGGTCAACTGATATAGATCGGATGTATTAAAGTTGCTATCCCATGGAGATAATGATGATAGATAATAGCTAACCTTAAACGAATCTGTCACATCTGCATCACCCCAATTATTGAGATGTGCATCGATCGTAAGCTGGTCTCCCCAACTAAATGCCTCACCTATACCCGGAATATAGCTGCCACTGGTCTCACCACTAATTACCGGCCACGCTTCCAGATCCGGCAGCAGCTCCTGGGTAAGTATATAACTGTGGTAGAAGCCATTATTAGTTTCATCTATTTCCTGTACCATATTCTGGGCATCAACTACGATGAGAATATTGTACGTTTCTTCTGTAACTGAAGCATCCTGTGGCCCCCACGGCATATCAATAGTAATATCAACAGTCACACTCTGACCAGCACCAAGCTCGCCGCCATCGGTCAGATCATAGCTGCCTAACATCCAGGCTGAACCAAGGTTGTTCATTGTTATAGGTGATGTGGATGCGTAAACGGACAATTGTGCCCAAGCTGGAATAGCTCCATTATTACTTACAGGCACGCTAACGGTGAAGGAATCACCATAATTAGCATCAGTATTTAGTTCAACATCGCCTATTTCAAAGTCTGTTCCATTAGGAAGATTCCCCATACTAATAACTTTGTTTATGCTGTTATTGGCAAGGTCAACATCGTTAATAACCTTTCCACTATCAGTAATAAAGATCATGAAATATGGGCCGTCATTGAGTGTGCCGTCTGCGTTATCTGGAAGAGTAATATCCATTTGGCCCATATACACCTGACCAGAACCCAGACCCTCAGCCAATGTATAGCTGCCAAGCGATATATCACCACTATCAGCACTGTAAGTATTATCTTTAGAGAGGTATATCTCAACATCAAACTCGCCGGCATCTTCCATACCATTATTCATGAGGCCAAAATAGGTATTGTAGCTTTCGCCCCAGCTGAAATTGCTTATGCCGTCCATATCAAAATCGCCACCGATCAGGTCTATACCATCAACCAGATCGAGAGTAGTAAGCTCAACATAAAACACTGACTGATTATTATCTTCAGCGGCTGTGCCGTCAGAGTTAGTTTCAGTTATGACATTATCAACATCAGCGGCAATAATAATACGATATGTACCATCAGCCAATGTCGCTTCATCCGGCCAGCTGACCATTACATTTTCTTCATAACTGGAATAAGGGTCCAAATGGTTAATTACAGTCTCTGCCAGGAAATAGTCATCTTCATTACCAAAAACATTATCCAGACTGGCAACCGCCCGAACAGTAAACGGAGTATCGATCATACCCAAGCTGTTATTATACGCACCCAAACGCACATCAAATGGTACACTTCTTATAACTTCAAATATCTCAGTACCCATCTGGTCATCCAGGGCAATATCAACATTCGGAGAGCCGATCTGCAGCATTGCAGATCTTATATTATTATCCTCTGCTGAAACACCATTCATCATCTCCGGCACATCATTGTTACTATCAATATAAACTACAATATAATAATCGCCATCGGAATAGCTCGCGTCAGCATTATCAGGTAATACCAGACTAGTATCAACTGAATGGAAGCTGCCCGGCTGCAGTTCAGGCAGGTCATATTCGCCTAATAATAAAGCCCCTTCAATGCTGTCGGCGGCACTGGATAAGTATACAGCTGCCTTACACTGCGGAGAGGCACTATTGCCAAATTCATTAAGCTGGAATGAGAAATAAAACTCAGAACCCCAGAAGAACTTTCCTTCATATGGAGTGTCAATATACAATGGCTGAAGTACAATATCGACCTCAGGTTCTTTAAGAGTAACAGTGAGAGCCTGAGAAACATTATTAGTATCTTCATCTATCTCATCAATAACAGCCCCGGAGTCAGCCTTTGCGACCAAAGTATAAGTCTCGGTAGTATCCAGATCAAACGGTAGATAGATATTAAAATCAATACTAACCATTGGTCCTGGGAACTCAGGAGAATCAGCAGCTGGCAGGTTACTTACTTCCTGATCCCACTTTGCACCTGTTACCGGGGTGCCTGTACTGTCGACCAGTTCAACCGAAACCATAAAGACAGAGTCAACCGCTTCGATAGACATATTGTTCAGTTCTATATGGACTGGTAGTATATCGCCAGGCGAAGCCTCAAGAGAGTCCATCATATCTGCAACTTTGAAGTAGGACAAGCTAATATCAGGTCTGGGCGATTCAATTGTAACTGGCACTGTTATAGTATTATTCGTTTCCCCGCCTGAGACACCACTTTCATCCAGAGAGTTGTATGAATCAAGAGTAATTCCATAATAATAATCACCTGCTGCTATAGTATTTGGAATATTAAGGCCATTGAAAAATACGTCAGATGTCGTTCCACCTGCAATAATAGCACCATCAGCAACTAAAGAAGTTCCAGCGACTAACTGAGTCATTGCCTGGTCACTATAGAGCCCTAAGGACACTTTATAGCCTGCCGCTGCCGTTACTCCATTATTGGTAACAGTTACGTTCATGCTAAAGCTGTCCATCTCCGAACTTAGTATAGGCGTACCAGTTAATACTGTTCCGTTAATATCAGTAATAGCTATATCCGATGATGATGCAACTTCCAGATCGTAAACCGGAGAACCCAGATCAATAATAAAATCTGGCTCAGTTAATACCATAGTATTATTAAGTTCACCCGGCACAGAAACATCATTTGTCTCTGTGATCGACTCACTGCTATCAACCAGCATAGCAAGGTAATAGCTTCCCGGTGCCGCAGTATCAGGGATAGTTAAGGTCATATTCTGTTCATAACCGCTACCAGCCGGTAAGATTGGAGAGCTGCTTATCGAAACCGCAAACTCCGACGCTGCTGTCAGTTCAATCGCAGTATTAATAACATTACCAGTTTCATCGAGTAATTTCGGCACAGAAGTACTAACCAGATAGAATTTAGCGTCAATAGTATTCACGCCCGGATCAGCGTCTGTATCGCCATTATTATACACTCCAGCGACCACTGTGATCGAGCCACCTGGAGAAATGTCTGATGATGGATCCCAGGTTGGAAGCAATATTGACGACATAATATCAGTAACGCCAACAGCTGGCTGGGTTATAGCAATATTTGAATCCGGTTCAATATCATTATTCGTTTCAAATCCGGTCTCATCAACATCGCCAAGACTGCCACCGGCACTATTGTCAGCGTTCGCATCGCTGTCAATTCTGGCAATAAGTTTATAGCTGGTTTCTGTATATGTATCAACATAATCAGGAATCCTAACCAAACCTTCAACCAGAGATAATGAGGCAGACGCCAGAGAGCTAACGGTAAAGGCGGTACCACTACCACTTTCACCATAATAGCTATCAATAATAATATCTGTACCACTGCCATCCCAGACCGTATCAGCAGATAATGCAAATTGTATATCAAACGGACCAGCATCCACTTCTCCATCATTATAAATACTCAGCTCTACTGGAAGCCAGTTACCCCAGGCTGGTTTAGCCATATCATCTACCCAACTATCAACGATCGTTAGATCAGAGACACCTGTTTGAAGCGTAAGATTACTGGAATCTGTAATTGTCAATGCCTGAGTTGACAGGTTATTTGTTTCATCTATTTCATCTATAACTCCAGCATAGCTATTGCCGCTGGTACCACTATCTACCACTGCTAATATATAGTATGTATTCGTTGCTGCATTACCATCGTCTAATGAAGTTGGTATATCACCGCTTGTCTGTTCTGGTATAGTAATATCAACAAATTCATGGTATGTTGAACCGGCCGCCAATCCATCCAGCGAGACTATAGCAAGTTCCAGATCGCTAGCAGAATCATAGGTAGCATCTGCACTTATGACCAATCTTACATTAAATGCCGAGGCATATGAATCACCTTCATTTGACAGTTCTAGTTCAATTTCCAGCCCTGTCTGCCCCCAAATATAATCTACCACAGTTGGATCGCTCAAGAACTCACTAGTAGACGTAATAGCAAGGTCGGGCAAATCAAGCGTTAATGGCTGTGAAGTTTCATTGTTAGTTGCGACTTCACCAGTATCAGCACCATTTGGCACTACTTTTATTATTAGCTGATAATCGCCACTAGCTGAAGTATTGGCTGGTGTAGGTATTGTTAACTGTGCTGACATTGCCATGATAGAACCTGAGCCATCTAATGCTCCAGGATTTGCAGGGCTAAAGTTATCTGGAGTAATGAGTTCGCCAACATCGGCTACACCATCATCACTCAGATAAAATTCGACAGTAAACGGCTGAGCCTGAGTATCTCCAACATTAACAATGTCAAAATCAACATTTACAGTATCACCTGGTTTATACGAACCTAATCTTTCGCCGGTATTAAGTGAGACATCAGTATTCAATACTACCAGATCCATTGTCCCACTCGCCCAACTGCCAACATATACCGGAATTGGATAAGAATCATTGTTATAGCGATCATCACTTGGTTCATCTGAAATTGCATATGCACTATCAGCACGGGCAACAACATAATACAGACCATCTGACACTGATGCAGAGAAAGTAAGCGTACTTGAATCGCCAACAAGCCCCAAAGCGTCAACAGATGAAGCAATAGTAGAGGTTCCCAGACTTTCAGAGCTGCCATCAAAATCGCCATCAGTTGTAAGGCGATATTCAACATCAAAACCTGCTCCGGTAGCTATACCTGCATTATATACCAGATAGTCATAATATAGTGAATCACCACTGCTTATATGTAACAAGGTATCTTTCGAATCACTACTGCTAAGATTTTCGACATCAAAGTCAATTATTGAAATATCCTTACCAGTTAGCGATGTGTCACTTTGTATATTGATAGGGATAAAGTTAATATTGTTATCTTCATCAAATTCATCTATAGTTTCGTTCGTATCAACTGCAGTTATCAGATAATATACTCCATCACTACCGAAGGAAGAGCTCGGCAATGTCACACTAACATCATTTATGGATTCAAATTCACCTGTTGAAAATGTAGCGGAATAATCACTGGTCAGCTTATAATAGGTTGCACTGTCAGTTTCAAGATCACTAACTGTGAGTGATGATGTATCTGGTTCAATAGCAGATAGATACATATTTGCCACTACTGACGACACTTCCAGCTGACCGCTATTGAAGAGGTCGAGTGCCATTTCGTAAGTACTGCCAAATTTCCAGCTCAACTTGTACTCAGGAGCATCGCTATCATCCATCGGCATAAGATCTGGACTTGCCATATCTATCGCCATAGCACTGCCATCGAGCTTTGTTATCGCAATATCATTATTTGTCAGATCTGAATCGCCAGTTACACTTACCGCCCGTGCAATCAGATAATAGCTTCCAGAAGCATCCACCGGCATAGATGGTATAGTAAGAGTCTTTACAGCAAAACTAGCATTTGTAACCGCTCCACTAGCCAGGGATGCAACATTGTCAGAACTACTCAGCTCGATAATATCCGGGTCAGAGGCAATATCTGTTGGCAGTGTTTCTGTGGGTGAGAGATAATAGTGGATATCAAGACCTGCGGTTTCATCGCTAGGGCCAATATTCTCGAAGTTACTATATACATCAAGTGTGTCGCCCCATTCGAGGACAGGCTGAAACATAATGGCAAGTTCCGGACTGAAGAACTGCTGCCCTGCAATATCTATAGCCGTAGGTGTAGCAGAAGCACTATCAGCAATCGCCATATAGTCAGTTGTAATATAATTATTATAATTAAAAGTTTCAGTTATAGCATCGTTCGTATCAAGAGCAAAAATCACCTGATAACCGCTAACATTATTTACGGTATCTTCTCCCCAGGCGGTAATAGCGGCGGCCTCAGCTGGCAATGTGATAGTATACGCTACAACAGTTTCGCTCCCAGCCACAATACCACTAGTTACAGTATAGGCAGAGCCAACAGATATATCGTCTGCATCGAGGGTATTATCAAATGACAAATATGCCTCAACATCAAAGGTATTAACACCAGCAGCAAGATCTGTATCACCTGCATTACCAATGACTAATGCAACATCATAACTGCCGCTCCATACCGCTTCACTATACTCTGGCAACTCAGCAGAAATCCCAACAATCTCCATACCAGTTACATCTTTTATATCACCGACTGGAATGTTAAACGAATCGGTAGTATCCTCATCGTCAGCAAAAGTGATCCCAGATGCTGATGACAGTGTTGCAAATACAGTATAATCGCCATCAATCTGACTAACACCACTAAAATCAAGTGCAAATTCAGCTGTTAAAGGAGCACTGTTAGCCGCCAAAGTTGAGTCAACATTATTGAAATTGAAAGTGTATGTGCCGACCAAATCGTCACTACCTGTTTCCAGTGTTTGGTCTGGTGATAGATAGAATTTAACATCAATACTATTACTACTTTGCTCTAAACCGCGATATGCACCGAGTTCAATACCAACTGTTGGAGGTATCAGCCAATCTGCCGCGGGAGCGTTGGTATGCATTCTAATTTCTGGTTTTACATCATAGATCTCATTCTTAAGTTTTACCGCATAGGTGTTTGGTGCAGCGGCTGCTTCTGTTGCAACAGCGGTACCACCATCAACTTCTGCTACTATATAATATTGGGTTGGAGTTGATGAACTGAGAGAAGCTGGCCTGACCAAAGTTACTTGATTTAGAGCTGCACCAACAAGCTCACCAGAAAGTATATCTGTTTCGATAGTGGTTGAGCCAAGCTCTACTGGCGTAAAGGAAGTTGTGACATTGGTATCTTCGTTATCATGCAGATAAAAAGTAACTGTAATCGGCGCGGAATTATTAACACCGTTAGTAGCAACGCCAACATTAGCGATCAAACTGTTAATGTCAACAGTATCCCCCCAATAAAGTCCTTCCTCATCATCTATATGCGAAAGGCTTATATCATAAGGAGATAGATCAGGATCAGTTGAGTCAAAATCACCCATCCATATACGGGTAGGCCCTGAAATATTATTACTAGTATCACCTGTCTCGTTTTGAGAACTTGCATCTATCTTGGCAAAGGCATAGGCCCAGCCGACCGTAGCCTGGGTATCACCGAAGTAATCAGGCACTGGGCTAGGGGTAAGAGACTCTGTACCAAAAGCAAGGCTGTCAGCTGTAATCGCCGCCCCACTACTGGCTACCAGACTAACAGCATTTGTATCAGCAACATCATTCGACGGCGAGATAACAACTTCAACATCAAACCCTGTCGCAGCAGAATCGCCGGCATTATAATATTGGATATTAGCTGCTGCCGTACCTGTCTGGCCCCAAATATAGTTCGGAACCTGCTCGCTGCCAATATCGCCAAAATATAGACGACCTGCGGCAAGGTCAACACCTGTAACACTCGAACTGGCAGCAAGTTCCAGCTCCTTTTCTATTGGCATAAGATTATTGGACTCATATACTTCTGTTACAGTTCCGCCTGTAGGCACGCCAGAACTAATACCTGTCGCATCTGCAACTGCTACAATATACATTGGCTCACCAACACCAAAAGGATTACTCGCGGGCATTTGTACATCAACAGTTACCACTTCGCCCGTTCCGGCATCCATAGTTCCGGAAGTAGCTACAGTTGCAGGATTTGTGCCGTCAGTAGTCAACAGCTGGGCATCAGGAGTGAGGTACATATTATGGCTGATAAAGAAGGAAACATTAACCGTACTACCAGCATTTGTGTCGCCAACATTATGTACGCTGGCACTGGCTGAGTATATACCACCATATGCTAACTCATCCATATAACCAATTGCAGGCACAAAAGCTTTACTAAGATTCAGCTCTATACCGCCAGTTGGGCTTGCCGGACCAATCGGAATGGTAAATGAAGATACATTATTGCTAGTATCAGAGTCACTTATCGATGCGTCATCTATACTGACAAAAATCGCATAATCGCCGTCACTATAACCTGATGCTGGGAGTGTTAAGGTATACTGCCCCCCCAGAGTTTTGCCGGATGGTATTGAATCGTTAGTAAAATCAAGAGGGAGTGATGGTGTCTCCGGCTCCATAATCGTATTAGCATCCACTGTAGTGATATGATAATCAGAACCAATATCAAGGGTACCACTTTGATCTGCATCAAGATAAAAATCAACATTTGCAGTACCTGTAGACAGATCGGTCCCGTTATTAGTCACTTCCAGGTAGAAATCAGCACTTTCACCCCAGTCTGGTGCCAGAAAATCAGCCGGCATAAGCAAAGCTTCCAGATCAGCTGCTAACATAACACGCGGCTCGAGAGCGTCCAGAACTATCCGGCTCTGGCGTTTGGCCTTTTGGCTTAATTTGCGTTTACTGTTTTGAGAGCGATTGATGAAATGAAAGTTACGTTTGATTTTCCTCAGTAGTGACATAACGAAATCTCCTGATTAGATTTTAATTTAAAACACCATCAGAAAATGTTTCGTCAAAAAAATGCACACTGTTGCTATTTTTTATAAGTTAGACTACAAAAGTTTTACAAAAGTAATTATTACTATATATATGAAAGAGGGAGAACAACTGTTATTAGTGCTGATAAAGCAGGTGGGGATAACAACATTAATGAAAGTAAACAGCTATGAATATACAATTAGAGTCAATAAAAAACAGATAAAAAATAACCATGTAGTCCGATATCAGTATAGCACTACTGGAGGAGAAAACCCAACTCTACAAAGCCAAACCATTAGAACAGTATCTATTGGTTATCACTACCCAAATAATCTTCAAAAGCAGAGGAACTAATAGCAGAACAAGAATCTGGATTACTAGCAAAGCGTTTCTTAATAACTTTGACAAGAACAGCTGCCACGCCCGCACCAATAATAAGCCCTACAAGAGAATACAAAATAACCATATTCTCCGTAACTTTCATGGTTTTACCAACAGCTCCGGCCAGGATAGCGACTGCCAGCGGAAAAAGAAAGGCTATTACACTAGAGATAGCCAACCCACCAGGTGAGAGCGGCCCCCTATTCTCCTCTGCCCATACTTCACGACATTTATCAGTATTGGGACAATTTGAGCAGGCATGTCCTTCCATTTCTCTATAACCTTTCTACCTTCACCAGTAAATCATCAAAAGATAACTGGTCAAAACGTAATAATAACTTTTAATACAATATATCATTTTATAGCGTCATAAACACATTGTCAAGATAGAGTAAGTGGATTTGAATTTTACCTGAAACTGATTATAAAGCCATTTTATCACAGGCTTAACACTTCTCCACTCCCAAAAGGCAGATAACCGCCATAACTGTTACATTTGGTAATAAACCATCAATTATTATGTTTTTTTCCCTCAAGTCTGGTGTTTTTCACTCCGATATTTCAAAAGCAAAGAGCAAAATAATATATAATCAAAATATAGAAATGCAATAATTTTTATATTTATCGATTCATAAGGCTCCTTTCGTAATGCGGCCCTGTACGGGGAATTTATTTCTCGTGCAGGGACGTTTTTTTACCTGCCCAAACTCATTTCTCTGTATAAGCTAAAGTCCGTTTTTCCAGTAATTTATCATTACACTCGATACAGTCATAATAATGATTATTTTGCACATTTTTATAATGCCATCCGTAATCTTTGACGATAAAAATTATGGTTACACAGTTTATGAGAGGCGTACTATGTTTTATGATTTTGACGACAATTATTATAATCCCGGCGAATGGTCAGACGCGGAATCCCAGGCAGAACAAGCTAGAGAATTCTACGAGAACGGCGACCTGGAAACAGCGATGAAAATGCTGAAATCCGCGATTAAGATAAATCCCGCCAATTCAGACTGGCTTTTCAATCTGGGCCTGACACTTGATACTCTCGGGCGTTTCAAAGAAGCTATCGAAGTATTTGAACAAGCACGAAACAATAGCCCCAATGATCTGGAAATAATGAACTGCCTTGGCGTAGACTATACCAGAGTTGGCCAGTATGATTCTGCCCTGAAAACATTTGAAGAAATGGAAAAGGTAGATCCAAACTTTGAACCTTCATACTGCAACCGTATCATCACTTATACCGAAATGGGCCTACATGACAAAGCCGAACAGATGTTCTATCTTGCAAGAGATATAAAAGAACACTGTCCGCTTTGCTACTATAACATTGGTAACTCACTTTTTTTCAGACAGATGTACGATAAAGCCATCTGGTGCTGGCAGCAGACTCTGAAACTTGACCCTGAACATCCACAAATCGAATTCCGGATCGCACAGGCTTTGCGAGTAAGCGGTCAGGTAGAAATGGCACAACAGTATTATATTAGTGCCCTGCGTACCGAACCGGGAAATACCAAGGTTCTTATGGACTATGGCTTATTGCTGCTGGAAAACAATGAACTTGGTAAAGCCAGAGAAAAATTCTACCGTGTACTTGAGCAAGACCCAAACAACGCCCAGGCCCATCATTATCTGGGTGAAATATTCCTGCAAAAAGGACGTATTGCCAGAGCTGTTGAATCATTCCTCAACGCATTAAAATATAACCATAATCTCGCCGGCCCGCATTTTAGGCTTGGTCAGTGCTATTTGAAACTGGGCCAAATCGCAAATGCCCGCGAGCACCTTATGGCAGAATACATGCTGGATGTTAATAACTGTAAAATACTCAACTCACTCGGCTGTATGCTGGAAGAAGTAGGCGCTACCCGCGAAGCGATAGATTGCCTGGAGCGAGCTGCTGCACGTAACGAAGAAGATTTCCAGACCCTATACAATCTCAGCCTCTGCTATTATCGCCACGAAATGTACGATTATGCAATAAGTATTTCACAGCAAATACTAAAGATCAAGCCGCAACACGCTCATACATTGTACAATATCGCATTTTCATACCTGAAAACCGGTGATTTTAGCTCTGCAATGAAATATGCTGAAATGGGTATTAGGTTGTACGAACAGGATGATAAATTCAAACGTCTGTTCTATACGATCAAGATCAAAAAAGCCTGTCAGACTATTAAGAACCCATACCATAAAGTATTTAAGATGCTCACTTTGAGCAAATAGTCGCTGGACAGCTAAGATTACTGCAAATACTCATTCCACGATGCTTCCTGAGCTATCGTACTTGACATGCCGTGCCCAGGGTGAACACTGGTATCAGGAGGCAATACCATGAGCTTGTCCTTAATGGATGAAATGATCTGATTATAATTACCACCTGGAAAATCAGTCCTGCCAATGGACCCGGCAAATAATGTATCACCAGTGATAGCAACATGTTCCTCTCTATTAAGGAAACAAATCCCCCCTGCCGTATGACCTGGTGTTTCAACTACTTCCAGCTTGAAATCATAAAAGGAAATAATATCACCTTCTTTAAGCAGTTCATCGGCCGCACCGGGCTTAACATTCAGGCCAAGCATAGCTGAAAGATTCTTCATCGGATCGGTGAGCATATCAGCATCTTTTGTACTAATTGCTACTTTTACGTCAGGGAAATGTTTTTTCAGGGTAGATATTCCGGCTATATGGTCGCTATGACCATGAGTCAACAATATCCGCACCGGGTTCCAATGCTGCTCGGTCAAAAAGCTCATAAGCACTTCTACTCCATAGCCAGGGTCAACCAGCATACAATTATCGCTGTTTTCCGGACTGGTCAGAATATAACAATTCGTCTGATAATCACCTAATGCCAAGTGCCTTACGTACAAAACATACCCCTTTCACATATTGCAATTGTCGATAATTACAATAAAAGGAAATCATTCTCTAAATACATATGTTCACATAAACCTAAGTAAACACAACAGCCAGATTCTAGCGGAATAATCAGATATTGGCAAGATATTACCTTTTTTTCATATTATCTGGTACTTTTCACTGTGTATATTACAACCATTCAGATAAAATACAGCCATGATTCGGCGTGCTAAAATAACTGAAGATCAAATCCTCACGCATATATCCTTTGCTGCCAAAAATTATTGGAAATACCCAGAACAGTACCTGGAAGTATGGGGAAATGAACTTACTATTACCATGGAATACCTCCGGCAAAATGATGTTTTTATTATTGAGCGAAATATGGTTCCAGTAGGCTATTATTCTATAGTCGAGCTAAAAAATGATATAGAAATTCATAATGATATAATTTCCAAAGGTATCTGGCTTGAGCACATGTTCCTTATTCCAGAGTATATTGGCAAAGGCCTTGGCACTGAAATGTTTGCCCACCTCCGGGATTATTGTCAGCAAATGCAATATAAAGAAGTTGGCATACTTGCCGACCCCAACGCCAAAGGATTCTATGAGAAAATGGGCTGTAGTTATATCAGAGAAATACCATCGAATATCCAAGGACGAACAACACCATATTTAATATATAGCCCCACTATATGATATTATTGGCGAAGTTCATGGGCCTGCTCACCGATTTGTCTTACCTGCTCTTTAATATCTGATACCTGATCAGTTATAGTCTGAAAAACAGTACTGGGCCCGGAAGTATCCCCTGACTTTCCAGATGAAGCTTCAACAGGATGGAGCTTGATACTGTGAGCCACTACTTCATCTGATTTTGTACTCAGATAACCAATAAACGGATGGTAACCATCTTTTGTGATCCTGACCTTCACATAGTTAATACTTTTAACAACACTTTCAGTAGTACTATATGAATAGTTCTTTATCTTACTTACCTTAGTAATAACCATCACTGGCTGGTCATCGAAAGGGGTAAGCCCCAGATCAGTGGTCTGAAATGCAGAAGGCATTTGCAATTGATACACGCGGGCACCCTCAGGTTCTGTAGTAACAGAAATACTGCGTGTTTCATATTTAACTTTTAATTCTGGTTTATTACTGCAACCGCAAACAAATAGCAAACCAACTAATAATACTGATAATATACACTTCATTCTAATACTCCCTGATCAGTCAAACCATTATATAATCAATCGATAATATATAAGACGTAGTATAATAGAATTTGTTACTTATAAAATAATATACTACTAGTAATAACGATAAATACCAAGCTGTAAAGCACTTTTTTCATACAATTATTTCACACCAGATTACAATTTTGTCGCACAAAACCATCTATTTAGCTTAAAAATGGGCTGGCATAGTATTTGCTACCTATATAGTGGCAATAACCATAATACAGGAGAGAATATTATGCCACAAGAGAAGCTGGAAATGATAATGAAGTATCTTACGCCCAAAAGGATGGCGTCAATAGGGAATATAGCTAATGCTCTGGAACTGGAACCTGAAGTAATAATACCTATGATCCAGCATCTGGAGAACGAGGGCAAAGTACGGCTGGCAACATCTGGTTGCTCCAGCGATTGCAGCTCTTGCAGTTCATGCGGAAGCGAAACATCAACAGCCCCTGCAATTACAGAGCGGACAATCGCGATATCACTGGTTTTAAAATAAAAAAGCCGGGGTGATACAATCTCACTCCCGGCATTTATATTTTGTAAAAGTTTGCAGTAGTTTTCTAGCTATATACAAGCACCTGTGTTATCTGGCTTTATGGTTATTAATAAGCTTTAAAACCCTGAGCACTTCAGCTACACTCCAGGCCTGAGCGATACAGCCCTTTGGCCTGTGTGGAAAATCACCATCAAAGATCTCAGCTATACTGCCGATACATCCACCAGAGCGAGCATGTTCTATCATTGGGCTCAAATATTCATAAGCCTGTCTGCGTGAACATTCTGAATAATCATTCACCTTCAGGAATGCTTCAACAAACGGGCCCATAAGCCATCCCCAAACAGTTCCCTGATGATAACCGCTATCACGACTGAACTGATCACCCCCATACCAACCGCGATATCTGCTATCGAGTGGGCTAAGACTACGTAAGCCAAATGGGGTAAGCAGCTGATCTTTAACAACATTTACGACACTGCTGGCAATATCAGCTGGTAAACAGGTAAATGGCAAAGAAACCGCCATTATCTGATTTGGCCTGATAGCAGCATCCGGCGTGCCGTCTGGATAAATAAAATCATATAAACAGTTAGATTCCGGATTCCAGAAACGGTTAACAAATGAGTCAGCCGCTTTTTCCGCCCTATCCTGATATATTTTTCGTTCAGCACTACTATTTGCCGTCTCTTCCATAATCCTGAGAGCATTATACCAGAGAGCATTTATTTCCACTGCTTTACCATAGCGAGGTGTAAAGGATATTCCATTACACTTGGCATCCATCCAGGTAAGCTGGGTGTCTGGGTCACCGCCAGTAATGAGCCCATCATTATCAGCGTGGATATTGTCTCTGGTGCCCATATGGTAGAACTCGACAATCTCCTTGAGCATAGGTCTGAACTTTGTCCTGAACAGCTTTAGATCACTGGTAGCCTGTAAATACTGCCAAGCGGCATTAACAAACCATAGCGAAGCATCAATACTATTATAATGAGGCGGATTGCCATAGTCATCAAATCGGTTTGGTATCTGGCCACCATCTAAAACATTGCCAAAAGTCTCAAGAACCTCCCTGGCCTCGTCAAAACGGCCTGTAGAGAGTAAAGTACCAGGTAGAGCAATGAAAGTATCTCGGCCCCAATCTGCAAACCAGTGGTAACCGGCAAGAATACTGGCTGAAACCTGAGTATTGCTAACTGCACGCCTGACAACCATTTGGTCAGCCGCCAGAACGAGTAGTTTTTCCTCTTCATTAGAAGCTTTGGCCTTTTCATAAAGATCGTTACGCCTTTTCTGACGGGCAGTGCGAACTTCATCCAGGCTAAGGCTCATATCTTTAGCACCACCACTGCCAGCCGATGCTGAGATAACAAGCGAGATAGTATCGTCACCAGTGATAGTCCGATGGAAAGAACCAACAGCACATACATCTTCATGATCCTGCTGACCACGAAATGCATCAACCCGGTATTTCATAGAATACCACCAGTTACTATCCTGCTCAAAATAGCCGCCCGGCATAGTCATATGAGCCGCCGGGCCATTTGGATCAAGATGATGAACCGTGACAATGTCATTGTCATAACGAACATTTAGTGGCACTGAAGCATTCTGCATAGCATGGAAGTCACGTAAAACCAGCATTGGTGAAATCGTAATACTGGCAGTTTTACTCCCTAAGCCGGAAAAACTATAGGAAACAACCGCCCGGTCAGTTTCATAGCAGAGATAAATACTTTTTTCGACTTCTACGCCATCAAGGTCATAATAGAAATGCACACCACTATCTGAACGGAATTTTTTAAGATATTGGAATCCCTTAGGATGAATACAATCTGAAAACTCAAAGCTGGATATATCGTATGACTTATCAGCAATATTTACGGACTCCAATAGATTGCCAACGGTAACTATTCTTTCCACCGGCGGACGCAAAGATGCGGTTAAAATACCATGATAGCGACGGGTATTACAGCCGATGATCGTACCTGAAGAATAACTTCCGCGGCTATTGGTTATCAGCCACTCTTTTTCAAGTAAAACATCCAGATCATCTGGATCAATTATAATTTCTTTATAATCCATTGTCTGCTCACTTAACTGACTCATCAGCATTCTCCATCTAACTCTTTATGATCAAATAATTTAGGCAGGCTGAAACACTAAGTCCCATATTTCAAATACGGTGTCTGCTATTGTTTATTTATATCGGATAAAACAGATGGATAATTAACTTAATTACTACGGTTATGTCATAAAACATTCATATTAAAACACTATAATCAGCATAACACTAACTACGCTATAAACACTTACACATTAACAACTTACTACACCTTACGCGTATCATACGCCCAGTGCAGCAAGGCCTGTCTCTGGCGTTTTCTGCAATCGAGATCGCCGGGCTTACAATGATGCCGCAACTGTGCCAGGTGTCGCACCATAGCCTTCCAGCGTTTAATCTGGCGGGCATCATCTTCACAACGACGGCCCATATAATAGCGACAATACCACTGAAACCAGCCGCGAGGGTCATTAGCCCAAATCCAACCCTTCTCCTGCCAGTAGCTAAGCGGCTTTGATGCATTAACACCAAAAAAGTTCAATTCCGGCATATGCCGTTGTGAACACAGCTTCGCCTTGGCAAACCAATTCTTCGGAAACTCATCCTGACAATCGGTCATATACTTACCACCAAAAATACCAAGCTCCAACATCATTCTAGGAGTAAGCTGTGGTTTGAACTGAATATGAAAATTCCTGCCTTTGGGCTCGGTAAGCTCATACTCATACCCCTGCTGCATTAGGTCATTTACTACTATTTTCTTGTTCATTATCAGCCTGTCATATTAAATGTGTAAAGTTTACTTATTATAGCAGTCAGATACATAAACATTCCCGACACTACCACCATTTTTTCATTTTGAAAAGTGCCAGCATAATTACAGCGATCATAAACATAGCTGATAATGCTGTAAAATATCCGTACCTGAAACTAAGCTCCGGTATATACTCAAAATTCATACCGTAAATACCGGCAATAAACGTCATAGGAATAAAGACAGCCGACATAATAGTGAGCACCTTCATTATCTGGTTCATATTATTGCCTATGGTCGAAGCGTACAGATCAAACAAACTAGCCACACCTTCGCGGGCATCAGCCACAGCGTCAAGAATTTGTTTAACATGGTCATCAACATCACGCAAATACGGCATAGTTACTGAACTGATAAGTTCTGAGTCATTCTGAAGCAGACTGAACATCATATCTCTAACTGGCCATGTAACCCTTTTAAGGAAATTAACCTCACTTTTCACTTCATGTATCTGGCGAAGTGTAGCCTTATCAGGATTTGAGCCAACAACCTCATTCAGGTCATCTATTCTCTCTTCTAGTATCTCTACTACATGAAAATAGTTATCGACAATACAATCCAGCAGTGCATAGAAAAGATAGCTGGAATCGCCAGCTCTAACTTTGCCGCGAGACTGTCTGATACGACTGCGGATTGGATCAAAAACATCACCAGCTCTTTCTTGAAATGTAATAACCCAGTTATCGACCAGAAGCATACTAACCTGCTCTTCAGCAATTGACAGCTTCGCTCGATCACAGGATAGCATTTTAACAGTCAGATAAAGATAACCGCTGAATTCATCAACTTTGGGACGCTGAGCTGTATTAACAATATCTTCAAGTAGTAAATGGTGAATATCAAACTTTTCACCAATGGCCGCAATAAGCTCAGTATTAGCTACGCCGTTGACATTTAGCCAATTAACCTTACTGCTATCTTTGGTCTTATTTATAGTCTCCAAACTATTAAGCGACTTTTCTTCTAAAAAGCTGCCGTCATATTCAAAATGGTAAAGATCAACAACGGACTTGCTCTCGCCGCCGATATGCATAAGGGTACCTGGCGGCAAACCTTGCTTTTTAGACATTCGTTTCTTAATTCGACTCATTATTACCGCCCTCTATATTGGTTGATTCACTATCTGTAGGCGTCACTTGTGGAGCTGTTACCAATGGTCGTTCCATCCTGATTGGGAAAGGTTCACAATTTACACTGCGAATATGCAAATCACGCTGCGGGAAGGCAATCTCGATCTTTTCCTTACGGAATTCAGAATCTATCGCACAGTTAACTCCGTGCCAAACTTCGAGATAATCTTCCATATCGTTTATATATACCCTAAGCTCAAAATCAAGACAGCTATCACCAAAACCACGGAAAATGATAGTTGGCTTAGGCTTCCATACAACCCCCTTACGGAACCGGGCAATACGCATAAGCGTCTTTTCCACCTTTTCAATATCAGAACCATAAGCAACGCCAACCTTGAAAACAATACGATTAAGGTTATCTGACAAAGTCCAGTTGATTAACTTGCCAGTGATAAATTCCTTATTCGGAATAATAAGTTCTCGTCTATCCCAACAGTTAATAGTTGTTGAACGAGTGTTTATATGTGTAACCTTTCCGCTTACCTCACCAACTGTAACAATATCCCCCACACGCATTGGCTGTTCAAAGAGTAGGATGAGACCAGACATGAAATTAGCAAATATCTCCTGCAGGCCAAAACCTAAACCTACAGTAAAAGCAGCAGCAAGCCATTGTACTTCACCCCAGCCTATTCCTATTTCAGCAAACGACCAGAATACACCAACAATAACAATTACATATCTGGTTAATGCCAGAATAGCAAAACGAGTTCCTTCCTTATTAGATATTGACTTTAACAGGGTAATATTGATCAGACCTGAAATATTCCTGGCCATAAGTATTGTAATAATAAAAATAGAAAGTGAGCTTAGTACTGACGCCAATGTTACCCACTCTCCAACTCCATCATCACCAGTAACCTGCCAGAGCTGTTTCTTATCGAGCACTGCCAAGGCAGGGAATACATCTCTAAAGATCACCAGCAAAGAAATGAGATAACCGAAAGACAATACAAATCGCATAAACCGACATATCTGATCACAATAATCACCCACCTCCTCTTCTGAAAATTCCTCTTCATCAGAAATATCATGAGTGCCTTTTTTCTTTTCCATATGCCTGGTAATGATTTTCTTACGTGAGATCTGTATTCTGCGATTAGCCAATGAGTATATAAGCACAAAGACCAAACCAGAACCAAAAGCAGCGAACATTCTGGCTTCCAACTTCCAGGCAGCATAAAAATATCCCTGCCAGGCTATTACTGCAAGCGATAAGGGTGTAATAATAGATATAAAGCAAATAATGTTCTGGAAAGTAAGAAAACGACGCTCAACACTTACCAGATATCTACCCATAACACCTTTATTAGGATAAAGCAAAATCGTCAAATATAGAGAGAATAAGACCATTATCACTAAAAACACTAGACGACTGAACTGGTATTTCAAATCGGCATCTTCTAAATTATGCTGGAGATAGAGAATCAATAGCAAGGGCTGTAATATAAAAATAAACCAACTGCTTAGTGTAAATACTGCCTTGGCAATATTCTGACTATAACCGAAATGTGACATAGCAAGGCCATTGTTAACAAAAATATTACGCAGAGGCAACAAGACAATATCGTACAGTGCAAGACTAAGGCAGGCAGATGCCAGATGAAGAACAAATTCATTACCGCCTGCGCCGTTTTGGAGTGTCCAGCCCATAATATAGATCATAAGTGGTATAGGCACACTATAGAAAATGGTTAAAAGAAGTACTTCAAAGGTCAAGGTAAGGCTGTCAGTCTCTGGAATCAGCACTTTAGCAGCAATCTCATGCATCTTCCGCCGGTTGAGATACCTGATCATAAATGACAGAATTAGCAAAAGCCATAGACATACACTATGAATAATACTATTTTTAATTCCAGCTGCCAAAGCCTGTAACGCTTGCCATAAATTAGTGACTGAAAATATATGCTTTATCTCCGGACCTACCTGACGGAAAGAATCCAGCGAAATAGGCTGGGCATTTTTTACCCATAAGATATGTTCATTAATGAAATTCTCGTATTTCCTGAACTGAGTAATAAACTCGCGTTCCTTATCATCTATTGCGGTAAGAATACTACTATAACTATTGAAATTGGAAACCAGAGTTTCCAGATTACTGCGGCGAGTTGTTAACAGCTCTTCGACTTTGACAGCTAGATCCTGACGCTCCCGGCCTTCTGGTAGATCGACTTCAAACATTACCAAGGCTACAGCATCGGAAATAATATCAAGCTTCGACTTCTGTTCATCATAATCCAACAGCTCAAACATCGTCTGCGACATTTCCTCCAGACGAGCTTTAATATTACGCTTATTAGCATTGATATCCGGTAAATTTAATCTTTTATTATTCAGTAGATAACCAATTGCAGTTGTTTGGCCGGAAACGCTAACCCTTTTACTAAGCTGGTCATAATCAGCTGTCAGCCCCTGAAGCTTTTCGTCGATCTCCTTTTGCAGAACACCGGCTTTCTCGATCTTCACTGCTATTTCGACCTGTTTTTTTGCAATTTCTAGGTTTTCCTGCGAAAGATTAGTAAGAATCGGATAATTTGAGGCTACTTCAGTAGCAACCTCTTGGGCCTGCCTACTGGCCGTCTGAGCTTCCTTCTTACGTCTTTCATTTACCAGCTCTTCCCACTTCTTCACCTGTTCTGTAAGTACCTGCTGTTTCTTTGCATAATAATCTCGTTTTATAGTTAGTAAATCACCACGAGCATTATACATAGCCAGCTCAGATTCCAACGATGAAGCCTTTGCCTTTAAGGAATCTTCTGTCAAAGTCTTCAGAACATTACTTGCCTGCTTTATTTCATCAAGGCTTAAGTCAGTACTTACATCAACACTTTTATCAGAAGACTTTAGTAACTGGTCATTTATGGCAATTATCTCTTTAGGGATCTCAGTTCTTCTGGTAGCGCGCCTCTGTGGCTCATTTGCCAAAGCTGACGATTCTTTCTGTATCTGACTAAACTCTATCTGAAATGCGGCAAGCTTCTGCTCCATCTGCTCCAGAGACATTGAAGACTCATAGCCGTTATCTTCAGCCTGAATATTGCTTAGTAACCCCTTAAACTTTACCAATTCGTCCGGAGTACCATGTGTTTTATTATCATAATCTTCTTTAATAACCTTTAACGACTCGATTTCACGTAAACGATCTAAACTGTCAGTATAAAGTTTTGACAGCTTATCTTTATCTGCCTGATTTAGGTCTGTCCGCAGCTCAAGTGCCTTAACCTTACTATTGATATCCTCAGCTTTATAACCATGCGCAGCAAAGGTCTCACCCCCTGCAACCCGATCTGGAGGTACCGTTTGCCCCATTAAAACACACGGGAAAAAGGACAAAAGAAACAAAATTAATAGATTTTTACGCATTTTCCACCTGAAAATAACAAAATACCATACCGTCTACTAAGTGCAAAATCATAATTTTCATATACAAAATGGTCAAAAAATAATCATATATGGCTATAATTTGATTATATACAAAGAAAAATGCTCTGCAATTTTTTTCTAAACATAAATAATATATCGGCTTATAGCTTTACTTTTTAACAATAATAATTCCTGCCTTTATTAATATAAAAACTTTTAGACCAGGTTGACTTTTAAGGCCAAACAGCCATAAAGTATTGTAACTAAGATTAGTCAAATAAAATTGAGAAACTCTTTTGAGACTAATATCAATAGCTAAGAAAGGAGATCATAATGTACTCTGGAATAAAAGTTTTATTAGCAACGCTAACTCTTTCTGCTGCTTCCTGGGCTATGCCAGTCGATATTACTTATAATGATACTGACAGTCAAGACGTATTGGTAATACCAGAAGTTCAAATACATGAGTTGGGAACTACCACAACATCGCCAACAGGTGAAATCATTGAAAACTTTCCAATGGATGAAAGGATTGATGCTACATATTCACCAACTAATATAAGGCCGTGCAGGGCTGACTTTGATCTCAGCGGCGGGCCAAACTACTTGGTTTCAATATCTAATGCCAGTAGAATAAGCTGGACCGACCTTTGGTACGTAGCTGACCCTGAAACAACAATAACTAATGATGACGGCATAGTAAATGGTCAGCTGGCATTTAGAATCGATAGTATTGGCCTTAACACTCCCCTTCAGTCTGGTGACACCAATAGTAATGGATGTTTTGACCCTGGTGAGACTTGGAGCTTTGTTGTTCAGAACTATGTAAACAGCTTAGGGCTATTGGTAACAGATTTTTCCAGCGTTGGCGTTGGCGACCAAAGCGCAGCTGGGCCAGTGAGTCCATACTACTCATCTGGCAGTATAATAGCAGTTCCAGAACCTGTTTCATTAACGTTACTTACAGCTGGAATACTACTTATATCCAAACGTAAAAAAAGCTGATAACTTTCAGCAATAACGATAATAATCAACACCTTGCCTGCCGAAGAATAATGCCATTACGAATTATTCTTTGACAGGCTTATTTTATCAATAGAGTGTTTAGGACAAAAACTTTCTTTCCTTTTGTCCATTAAAAAAGCCGGCTAGGGTATATTCCTATCCGGCTTTAAATAACAAAAATTCTACTTAGCTATCTGGTTATTTAACAACAGTTTCTGCTGGCCCACAATGAGTTTCCGGCAGTTTACCAATTACCAGCTTATCAAGGATCAGACCTGGGTCTGTTGCCCATACCTTCACCTTATGGCGACCAGCACCAGAAAGCTTGTGTTTGCTGGTGGTTAATGCAGCACCATTTATAACATTTACACTCCACTGATGTGAATATTCTTCAGTGTCAAACTCTACCATACTGGCAGGCCCACCATCCACCGCAACAGCATAACACAGCTTACGCTCAGCATTTGCTGCATGAGTAGGCAGACAATAAATGTTTACATCTATATCACTGCTATTTTCCCAAGTGTAAAAATCATATTCAAGGCAAGCGGTATCTGAAAGTTTTGCCACATCTGTAATACTATCAAAGGTAAATGGATATGGAATAACTGCATTACCAGTACGGCCAAGAGTTGGTATTACCTTCCAGAAGTTCTGCGCTCCCGGTGTCTCGCCAGAATAATTTTCTGCTTCAACACAAGCATAGCCATTGATCATAACAGCAGTATTCTCCATTTCAGCTACTGAAGGAGAAGCTGGTTTGAAAGCTTTAACATTAAAGGTTACATCTTTACCAGCACCTGAAACAGTAACCAAGCCACTCGCCGTGCCAGAAGGAGCTTTGGCCCAGTTTATAGATAGTTCCACACGCCGCTGGCCTTCAATATTGCCAGAAGCAGGAGTAAATGATATCCACTTATTCGGGCTAGATATAGAATAGTCAAAGCTCTTATCACCTTTATTGAATATATCCACAAAGTAAGAATTGTCAGTATATACATCAAATATTGGTAGTGAATTATCAGGTAATACGGCCTTATTTAATGGTTTAACTGAGAATTTGGCAAATGAAGCCATATCGTTATACGAACCAATACCAACAGCACCGTCAGCAAAATTGCGTTTGATATCCAATATCTGGCGTCCACGATAGCTGACGGTAAACTTACCATCTTTCTTTACAACCTTAACCGGATACATTCCGCCACGAGTTAAAGCATGTTGACAATTAGTGATGAGCTTGCGGTTACCATTAACAACACTAAAAAGTGCAGTGTTAACAGTTGAACCTGTAAGAATCATGTAATTGTAATTTCTCTCATCGACATAACCAAAAACAATAGCCAAGTCAGCAGCACTATTAACATTAAAGTTTTCAACACTGCCAACCAGACAATCAAGCTCAAAATCGCCATACCAGCGATCTTTTAATAAAGCTATCTCGCCAAGTCTATCACCAGAAAGAGGTTCAAAATCAGTGGTATTTATTGCTAGCTGAACACTATCACCCTGCTTGCGAACTTCCCAGCGAGAAGGAGTAGTCATCGACCAGTCGCTAAGCTCTGCCATAGTAAAATCATCGGAAAAAGCTTCACCAGCCACAATATCGGCCGCAGCCAAGTCACGACTCTGACCTTCAAGAACAACACCCATAGAAGCACCGTTAACAGGCTTAACACTGCCAACATCCGGCATTCTAAAGGCCTGGCGATCGCGAGGATGACTGGAAATCATGCCGTCCCACTTGCCATCGGCCAGTCTCTTATTATAATATTCAGTCTCAGCTTCAACCTGATCGTAAGCATATTTAGCTTCTTTGGCAAGGTCATTTGCTATAACTCTTCCCTGCTGAGCATAAAATCTGCTTCGTCCAGCCTGAAGGATCTTTTCATTAACCAGACCTGCACAACGAACTGGATACAGTACCAACTGATAAAATGCATCTCTATACATTTCCGGCAAACTGTGATATACCGCAAGTGCCCTGTCGTCGAGCTCTTTATAGCTATCAACACGTCGTTGGGCTTCATCACCATCATTTATATAGCTAAAACCAATACCCATACGAACTGTATGCTCTGGTTTACGCTGCTGTCCAAGCTGATAGTATTTATAGAGTATATCAGCGATCTCATCCTTGCAAAATGCAGGGAACTTCTCACCGGCCCAATTGCCAAGATATTGGTCAATATTGTCAAAATTAACAGAATCGATATCCCAGCCAAGTTCCAGGAAAAACTCAGTAGCAATTTCAGCTGGTTTTATATCGCCAACGTTAAGCACCCATACTCTGTCAGCGCCATAAGCATAGGCTTTCTTCATTTCTTCAAGAATAAGTGCAGGCGGAGTTGAACACAGCCAGAGATAATCCTCAGGTTCACCCCAATATGAAACATGGTAATAAACACCAGCCCGGCCACCACGTTTCTGCTCTTCTGGTGTACTCAGGTATCTGATATAGCCGTGATTATCATCTGGCCAAACCAGAGTTACATCATCAGGTACGTCCATACCAAGGCGATATAGACCCAGCACCTCTTTATATGGACAGAATATCTGTGCAACCTTAGTTACATCATCATTAACAAATTCTTTAAGCATCTGACGCTGAGCAGGGAAAATCTCATTCTGCATAGCGAGCATTTTCTGGTGGTTATCTTTGCCGCTGCAAGGCATGCCACTATCATGAATACCACGCATACCAAGTGTATACACACTTTCGTATGGGCCGTTAACTTTAACACGGTCACGCCAGTACTCAATAAGATGTTCACTATTTTGACACCAATCCCAATGGCCACGTTCAGTTCCATCAGCGGGCTCCCATAGATACCATTCTCTGGTATTATTTCTAAGCATCTGTTCACAATGCGAAGAGCCGGCAACAATAGCATAATCATCAGCAACATGCTTGTTTGCTTCAAATATGTTAAATGACTTGGTACATTCATGCATAGCCGGCCAAATATAATTCGCTTTCAAACGAAGTAGCAGTTCATAAACCTTGGTATAGGTTTTAGGTCCTACAAACTCATCTTCTGGCGAAAAATTATCACGCGACCAAGGGTGAAGCCCCCAATCCTCATCGTTTATGAAGAAACCACGATACTTTACAGATGGTGGCCCCATATAACAAGCGTCAGCTTTAACTGCTATGTAATCCATTGGCAATGCCGGAACATCAGCCCACCAATTAAAAGGTGAAACGCCGATCTGTTCGGAAAGGTCAAACACACCAAATGCTGTACCACGACGATCGCTACCGGCAATGACCAATGCTTTAGATATACCCTTGAAAGGTTTATCTACAACCTGACTTTGAAATGTTTCCCACTGGCCGTCGATAAAGGATACATCAATTTTCTTCTGAGCAACCAGCTTATCAACCAGTCCGCCAGAACCAATAGTTCCCAGTATAATCACATTTCCTTTAACACCCTTGAGTTTATTACTAACAACAGGACGTTTGCCAGTTACCTGCTCAAAGTCATTAGCCAGGCAATCAGCAACAATACGACATACAGTTGCTTCGTTAGAATCATAACATATACCGGCAACCTTTTTGCCGTCAAACAATACCATAGCACCAGCAGATGGCTGATCTGCGATAATAACAGAGCCCTTTTGCGGCGACGTTTGTCCATAAGATGCTGTTGAAATGACAATAGTCAACAACACTGAAAGAATACACACATAGTACTTAAATAATTTCATAAGCTGTCCTCTCTAAAGTAAATGAGTACACATAAGTCTCCTTACACAATTAACTTGCATTATATTATCCTCATATAATTAGAAAACACAATCAGCGTATTAGTGCTTTTTATTGCAGGATAATAACCTGCCCCCCCAGAAAATAATCTTAATTACACATTTGAAGTTAAGGCTGTTTTTAACATAAACACTTTAATTATTGAAATATAAGAGATTTAATTACCATTATACACCTAAAGACTATAGTGCAAAACGATTATTATCAGAACAGAGCTCAATTAGACTTTTCGAGCCATTTTTTAAGTTTTTTCCAAGGCATAGTATTAATAACATCAGCTTTTGATGCATACCCTTTTTGGGCAACAGCTACGCCAAGAGCCATAAGATTAAAACTGGCGGCATCATGAGAATCTGTATTGATGATAAGCTTAACACCAATATCAACAGCTTGCCTAACATGTTCTGCTGAAAGATCGAGTCTGAACGGCTGACTGCTTACTTCCAATGCAGTATCAGTTTCAACGGCATGCTTAAAAATCATAGGCATATCAAGGTCCATCGGCCTGCGATAGCGGATATATCGACCTGTCGGATGGCAAATACACTTAATATATGGATTATCCATCGCTTTCATGATCCGGGTTGTATTTTTCTCTCTACTACCTTCCATGCCATTATGAATACTGGCTGCTGCATAATCGAGCTGGGCCAAAACTTCATCTTCATAGTCAAGTGTGCCGTCAGATAAAATGTCAACCTCGGAACCAGCTAGAATCTCAATATTCTTATAATTTGCATTTAGTACTTTTATTTTCTCAATCGCCTTGAGCAGGCGGTCAACAGAAAGACCATTTGCAATGATAGAACTGCGAGAGTGATCAGTGATGCAAATATACTCATATCCCATGCTTATTCCAGCCTCAACAAGTTCTTCAATGGAACTTCGCCCATCTGAAAATGGGGTATGCATATGGAGATCCCCACGAATATCCGAGAGTTGGACAACAACAGGGAGTTTTTTGGCCTGTGCCAGCTTCTGGGCGGCAGTATCATCTTGCAGAGTAGGAAGAATATACTGCAAGCCAAGCTTTTTATAGACAGCGGCTTCGCTAGAGCACTTTATCTGCTTTTCATTCTTAAATAGTCCACTTTCGTTAAAAATGAGCTTTTTCTTTTCAGCAGATTCACACAATAACTGCCTTTGAGAGCTACCAGGGGTAAGAAAGGCTAATACTCCGAATTCATTATCAGGTGTACAGGTAAAAATTTCTACTTCACATGGTTTACGCCGTATATTATCTGATTTCCAGTTAAATTTAACCCTGTTTGGCCCTACTATAATAAATTCAGTTACTCCCGGCATACCTGAAATAAACTCAAACATAACAGAGCTATCGGCAGTAACAGCAAGCAGGTCAATATCACCAACCGTTTCACAGCAGCGACGAAGTGAACCAACAGCATATATGCGATCTATCAGCCCTGAGCTCCAAATTTGAGCCTTAAGGGCTTCCAGCATAACAATAGCACGGCCAAGCGGTATACGGTCTTCAGTTTCAAGACGAAATTCAATATTAGCAGCAATATTAGCAGCTTTATTACGACCAAATCCAGATACCTTTTCTAACCTGCCGTCGCGAGCTGCAGCAAGCAAATCGTTAAGATTTTCAACTTTAATCTCTCGCCATAGCTTGCTAACAGTCTTGGTTCCCAAGCCATTGATCTTAAGCATCGGCAGTAACCCTTCAGGAATCTGCCCTAGTAATTGCTGATATTCACTAATTGTTCCAGTTTGAAAATACTCTCTGATACGCATTGCAGTAGCAGGTCCAATACCAGCGATATCTTCTAACTGCCCATACTCATGAAGAATAGCAAAGTCCTCAACGCTATCAGCAATGATCCGTGCCACTTTGCGATTAGCCTTAATTCGAAAAGTATCTTCCTGAAGAATCTCCTGGATATCGGCTATCGATTCAAATAATTGTGCTAGAACAGTATTTGACACAGTACGCTCCTGACAGTTCAAGAAAAAAACAACCAGCAGGCAGCCTAGCCTTCCAGCAGCAAGACCAGCATCTGCATAGGCGGAACCGGGAAATCACTTGTAAGGTGAAGATAGCTGTAACTATCATCATTAGTAACCTTGAGAGAATCATCTTTAACTATCTTGCCCTGCTCGTTTAACTCTTTGACCTTCTTAACCTTGAACGGTAACTTGCCCAGGCGTATACGAGCATCAATAGCCCAGTCGAAACCAATATTCATCAGAGTGAGGACAATACGCTTTTTATCGGGTACAAACCCCATAAAAGGTACAAGATCCGGAGTATTCTCAACTTGACATAATAAACGATGCCTTTGCACCCAGTTTATAATATCGACCATATGTACCTGTCTCGCTGGCGAAAGGAGCAGCTTACAAGTATCAGCATTAAGTTCAAATGGCAATATTGCACAACGATGATGGTGTTCGATATTATCAAAAGTTACCATACCATCGACATTTGGCAAGCTGCCATGACGAGTAATTTCAGTTATAACCCTTGTATTTGCATGGAATGGCTCGATCTGTCTGAACTTATCAGCTGACACCCTGTTACGGTAAATAGTCTGATGACCATAAAATCTATTGGCATAAGCCTGGAAACTTAGTATCTCTGTACAAGCACCCTCTATGGTATCGCCGATATGACAACCAATCAGACCAGGCAAACCCATCTTATAAATAGTCTCGGCTGCAATAGCATCCAGGATAACACCGCCAGTAAATACGGCATTGAGCTGTTCTCTGGTCATTTCCTCAGGCACAGTGCCGCAAAGTATTGATACCATACCAGAGTCATAATCCTGATCGATATCACTGGCTTGGATAAAAGTAACAGGAAGCCCCATACGCCAGAACATAGTAGCGGTAGATAAATCGTATCCAGTTTCCGGTTGATCTGGAAGGACTATTCTTATACCATCGTAACAAATATCAGCTGGTACATAACTAGCCAGCTTATCAATAAACTTACGATTCGCCTTGATCATTTGCAGGTACAAATTATCAATACGAGGAGCAGTACCCATTTCATCGAAGCAGTTAAGAACTATCTGACGATGCCCGAACAGGACATTCAAGTTAATTTGCATCTGTGTACTTTCCGCTGCTTTATGGAAAGGTGATGCATATAATTGATTTATATTTCCAAGCAAAGCGATCTGATCAATAGCATGACTGCATTGTTGCTGACTAATTGCAACCGTAGCGGCAGCCTCCAGAATCTCTGTCCTGTCATAATCCTGACGGAACGGCTGAGTTTGAGCCAAAAGGGGCTCTCCACCATCAGCGAGCAAAGCAGCAAGCTGTAAAGCATTGAGTCCATAAGCAGCATATGTATCGATTGGAGCTGCGAGAAGTCCTATTGAGACTTTTTTATTGATCTTCTTCACTTCTTTGCCAAGCTGTTTATAGAACAATTTTCGGTCAATAGCAGAATTATCTGTTAGCTTATCTAAAGAAGCATCATCCAGCCATAAAGTCTGGCACCCTACTTCAGCCGCAGCTTTAAAGAGATTTACCAAATAAGACTTATAATCTTTATTACTACAGTCAGGTATTGACGGCAGAACAAGCTCAGCAAAGAACTTACGCTTTTTAAGGCGACGAGTAGAGACTTTAATTACCTCCAAACGCTCAGTAACTTTATCCCACGGTAAGATTTCGTCATCAAAACCAGCATCAGCAAAACTAAGCAGCACCATACCAGCCTTGATCTCGTTCAGGGTTTCATAAAGATTCTGTAATCTGCCGTCAGTTTGAAATTGTCTGTAAGCAAAACGTAAAATAATTCCGGGTTCGATCATAAATATTCCTGAATGCTACAACTAGCAAAATACTAGTTGTCTATAATTTATTTCAGCCTTTCGTATCAATATCAAAATCAATGATAATAAGAGTCATATCATCATCAATAGACCTGCCCGCTGAAAAACGGTCAAGATCATCAAAGATAATATCTGCTACCTTATCAACTTCAAGATCAGATGTTTGCTGAATAATATCAGCAAGCCTTTTGCTCCCATACTGTTCAAGCTCCAGGTTCATTGCCTCAGTAATACCGTCAGTATACAATACGAGACGGTCGCCTCGACCAAATTGCTCGCAAGCTTCCTCTTTAATGCCGCCCTGAACGCCTAGAAGCATATTGCTAACAGTGAGATAATTTACTTTATTAGAAGCACGATCAAAATGAACCGGTTTAACATGGCCAGCGTTAACAAACATTACAATACCACTGGGAAGATCAACAACACCCATAAACATTGAACTGGTAACAGGATAGTCCATATGTTCACCAAGCTCAACGAGCATATTATTTAATCCAGACAGTACAGTCTGTGGGCGAGTTGGAGAATGTTCAGTACTCCATAGCTTCCCCATAAGCAAAGACAATATTAGTGCTGCTGACATACCATGTCCCATTACATCACCAATAGCAATAGCAACCTGATCAGAATTTATCTGTTTGAAATAGTAAAAATCGCCACCAATGTCACTACACATCTTATTGCGGACAACGATCTTGCCACAACTACAATCGGGGACATGTCGATCCAGCAAAGCACGCTGAACCTCAACAGCAAGTTTTAAGTCATTATCTTTCAATTACAGCTCTCTCTTCTATATTATTAATATAATGGCAGATTTTATATGATAATGGATGATTTGACCAGTAATAACTGCCTGAAAGTTTAGAAGATATAAAGAAGCATTTAAAATAAAGAAAACATCGGGAACACTTGGCTTTACTCTTTACTTCATTACTTACTTTAGATTTAAGTGGTGAATTCTTGATTTTGGAAGAAATACACTACTTAACTGCTAGTTTGTGCTTGTAGTAGGCTAAGTACAGATTTAGGTACAGACACTAAAATATTATACTTCCTATCCAAGTAAAGGCAAGTATAATAATCGTAGAAATATTATTTTACGAGATCATTAGGTCTCAAAGGAGTGAAAATGCCAAGGAAAAAAGGCACGAGTGTTAAAGATTTATGGGTACCAGCACGTAAGGAAGTTAAAGGTACAAGGGTAAAATTTGTAGTAGATTTCAGGGATAAAGATAAGCCCAAAAAACAACAGCGATATCATGCAAATATGTCATATGATGCCCATAATAAGCTATTCTATCTTTCGGATTGGGAGCAGCGTAAAGTAGCAGATGGTAAAAATAATGCAACAAAATTTAATTATGAGGTCTATCGAGGTGATGGAGACATGGCATGGGCGGAAGCAAGTTTTACTTACAGACTCAAATATGACAATGAAGAACGTATATTTATTGAGAAATTTGGGGCAGAAGTCTTACGAACAGATTATATACCAACGAAAATTGAGCCTACTACCGGTGAACCTGTAGGCTGGGACGAAATAACTATAGCGGAACCAACTGCAACAGACATTATTTCGCTAAATTACGAACTCGAGGAATTCTGCCAAGAATGGTACAGACGTTATCTGCAAGACCCCAAAAAAATTGCTTTTAAAACTGGTATTCCCTTATTTGGACAGGATTCTATTATAAGACAAGTCCTTGATTATAGTCCAAATCAGAAAGTACTGATTGAAGATATTATTCAATTATATGTCGATTTTAAGAAGTTAAAGGATAGAAGTAAGCAACGAAGGAATAACAGGAAATACATGGAACATTTCTCAGCTTTTTGTAAAGCAAAATATATCCATCAAGTAGACGATACAAAAGTTATAAAGTATAAAGCAAAATTAAAAACAGAAATTGAAGAAAACGATACTGTTAATCAACTGAATGCTACAATAAATAAATATACAATTGGGATAAACGCCATTTTGAGCTTTTATGTTAATAATTATTTAGAACTTGCTCAAATTCATGATCTTGACAACAAAGAAATTGCTCGTAAAAAAGTCGAAGAAGTAAAAAAAATACATAACTTAACTCGTACTATCTTAAAAAAACAAAAAAGAGAAAAAGTAAAAGATAAACCACAGCCAATCTCCCCTAATGCCTTTAAAAGGCTTATTAATAAAGGTATAGATAATGGAGATCAGCAGGGATTACTAATGGCTTTATTATTATCGAATGGCGGTCTTTATAACATGGATTTGTCAGACATAAGAGTTAGCCACCTTAACACTTCATTTGACTCAAATGGAAAACAATTTTACTATCTTGATTTTCCACGCAGTAAAAATGATGTTGATAGAATTACCGTACTATGGGACATTACACATAGATTATTAGTTGAACAAATCAGATATAATGAAGAAAAAGGTTTATATGATGGTATTAAAAATGACGAAGAAAAAGCCATATTTTACACATTAAATAAAAATAACCCCAAACCTGCCAATGATAATAATACACGATATATTTATAATCATTGTTTTGGTACCGACAATCTTCATGACAATGGCAAAAAACTTGGAATAAGACATTTTCGGGACACGCTCAAAAGAGCGTCTAAAGAGGCTAAAATAGATAGAACATATATTAGAACTGCTATTGGTCATACACAAGGCGACTCTATGATGGATGAGTGTTACGATCATGTAACTCCCGTTGATATGATACAGGTAAGGGATTGCATGGCTGAATATTATAAGGATGGGCTAGACCTAGTCAGAAATTCCTTGGCAAAAAGCAAATAATTCATGTTTACAATTTGAGTATATACCGAGGTTATTGAGATGGTGCTATAACCTGTGACTGCTTGGACAAAGAAATAAAGGAAAGATTACAATTGAGTGTAAGATATAAGGTTGGTGGACTAACTTTTTCTTTCTTTTTGCGGAATCTTTCTTTTTCTTTTTTAACAGGCAAAAGAATGTAAGAATATTTTTATGCAAAGAAATTGTAGAAATGTATGCAGATAAATATGTAGGATGTAGATTATTTCTCTATATATTTTTCATTTTTGCAAAAAATGTAGAAATGTAGAGAGTAGTTACTAGTTTTTATTTTTTTTGATACTATAGTGTTAAAAAATACTACATAAACTTATACAAACTCATAAATATAGAGTTGTATTTATAATAATTATCTACAATCTACAAATAATTCTACAAAAAACCTACAATTAATAATTGTTTTTTTTTGCAGATTTGCAATTTCTTTCTACAATTCTACATTTTTTATAAACAGAATAAATAACAAACTAAAGGGGCTTTTCAAAAAGAAAAGTTCCGCCAAAAGAAAAAAAGGGATTATTTCGAAGTTTTAATTGTAATAATCTTAGTTACTCCCGAAGGGAGATAGTATAAAGGAGAGAAATAAATGAGTACAACAGAGATTGCAAATATACCCTACAATGGTGATAGTCTAATAGACAAGGATTTTATTGTTATTGTCCCTAATATTGACAATGCTGCGACATTATATGAGTTAGGAATTACTAATGTTACGGCTATGTCACATATTGAAGAAGCAAATTATGAATATTATGAGGATAAGAAGGTGCTACTTATTCCAGAATGTACAGGTCTTGATTTGTTGCTAGATTACGCGCAAAAGCTATATGATATGGAGTGGAATTGTGAAATTTACATTCTTGAGGATTTTAAAAGATTTTATGCTAGGCATTTAATTGAAGTTATTAGTAATGAGAAATATATAAGATCAGATCACTTCGAAAAATTATATATGTGCTATGCTAGTAGATTTCCCACTTCCCCACAAAAACAAGTGATTAAACAAACATTCCAAGAATTTATTTTGGATTATCAAAAATACCCAGAGCATATATGGCAAAAAGAACAACGTAACTATATCAGGATAATAGCTCATACAATGTCTGTCCCATTCGATTGGGTTGCTGGTGCTGTTATGGCTGTTAGCAGCTCTCTTATGGGGAGTAAAGTTAAATTAGATATGGGCGGTGGTGCATGGAAGGCTCGCGCCCTTTATAATTACTGTGTTGCAGCCTTAAGCGGAACAAATAAATCAAATCCGATTAAACTAGTTGTTGATTATATATATAGAAAAGATTCCGAATGCAATAATGATTATATGAAAAAAACAAAAGAATATAACAAAAAAATGTTAGCCTTTAAAAGAGACAAGCTAGAGGAAACTCCAGAAGCTCCCACAAGGCGAAGATATTTCGTTGACGACATAACGATCGAGCAGATAGGGTATGTACTTCAGGATAACCCACAAGGGCTTCTTTGGTATACTGATGAAATGTCACAATTATTGGATAGCCTTAATCAATATAAGGGAGGTAAGGGCAATGATGGTCCAAAGTTAATTGGTATAAATGATGGCAAGACAATGTGTGTTATAAGAGGCGGAAAAGAATATTATATTGAATCTCCCTTTGCTAATTTTTTGGGAACGGCGCAAATTGATGTTATCAGAAAAGCCCTAATGATTCATAAATCAAATGGGCTTGCAGATAGGTTTAACTTTACCTATAGCCCAAACGTCGAATATAAATTTATTAAGAATCCTGAGAGCATCCCAAATTTAGATAACTTTTTTGATAAGTTAAATAATCTAACCCAAACAGATAAATTATTTACCTTATCTGATGAGGCATTTGATGTTTTAGAACGTAATATGAATGATGTGAGCATATGGCAAAATACAAAAGATAATTATATAAGAGGGATCATAAGTAAAGTTAGGACAGTATATGCTAACTTATGCTTAATTATCCACATTATTAATAACATTGATAATCTGAATTTTGTAATTCAAAAAGAAACAGTTGAGCAGGCTTACGAATTAGCCTTATATCATCTATGTCATAATTATTTAGCCCTTAATCATTCGGCAGACGATGATATTATTCTCTCAAAAATAAAAAAATGGACAA
This sequence comes from Sedimentisphaerales bacterium, assembly GCA_963667715.1. Classification (GTDB taxonomy): domain Bacteria; phylum Planctomycetota; class Phycisphaerae; order Sedimentisphaerales; family SM23-30; genus JAFGDI01. The sequence continues at coordinate 3,259,379 of OY763926.1, forward strand.
TTAAGAAAGAGTTGGATTCAATGCCAATTAGGCAGATGGTAGTTAATAAATACTTCAAAAATAAAACAGATGCTTTGGAATATTTGAAAGAGTTGGAAAAAAAAGATAAAGGTTATTTAATAAATGATAAGAATTTTAAACCAGCAGCGTAATATGTCGAGTATCTATTGTACTCATTTAATATTGGGGAGCGGGCTTGTGGCTTGCTCCTCATTTTATTTTAGATTGATTAAAATAAGCTGTACAAAACTAAAGAGTGTGATCGCGGACAATAGAATTGATTGTTGGAATGGAAATGCCGACAGTACGGCTAATTTCTGCCTTAGAAAGCCCCTGACGCAGGAGAGCAAGTACAGGCTTAACTTTAGTGGCGGTTTTTGCTTTACGCCCTTTTTTGCTCCCGCCCCAAACCTTACCACGGGATTTTGCGCTGGCTTGACCAGATTTAACCCGCTCAGCACGTATTTCAGTCTCATAGGCTGCAACGCTGGCAATAATATGAGCATTTAGGCGACCGGAAGGAGAGCTTAAATCTAAATGATCCTTCAGACTGATTAGGTTGCATTGGCACTTCTGTAACTCTTCGAATAGTTTGGTAAGCCCAGCAGCGGTGCGACCTAGGCGGTCAAGCCTATATATTACAATCTGACTAATTTTAGAATTGTGCAGATCACAAATAAGTTTTGACATAGCCGGGCGATCCATACTTTTTCCAGTATATTTATCACGATACCATTTAACTTTTGCTGGTTGATTGAGTTCAATCCATCTGGATAATTCATCTTCCTGACTATCCAGCTTTTGTTGAACAGATGATATTCTACAGTATATTGCAGTTATTTTTTTGCTCATTTTAGTCTCCAATAATAAAAAATGATCTATACTTCATTTTTTAATATAATTAAGTAGGATTTATGGTGATTTAGCTTCAAAAAAGCAGATTTCAAAACCAATATTCATTTTTTATGGTTTTCATGTATTTATCTGCTAACAAATACAATTACTCATTTATTATGTTTGTTGTCAAATATTAAGATGAATATGAAAAGTTAAAGTATTACAGATAATATGCAATATAGTGACAAATTTGTCACTATTGTTGTTTGTTTTAATTATTTGGTTCTACCTTGAGTATCGTGGAATGTGATTAAAATGGTTAAAAATATATCAAAACTATTTTACCAAAAAATCTTATTCTAACATTGTTAATAAATGCCAATATTTTATAATACACAAAATTATATTAAATAATGAGATATAGGATATCTAACTTTAATGGTAAAAGATAATACAATAAAAGTAATCGATTTATTTGCTGGTCCAGGAGGGCTTGGTGAAGGTTTCTCATCCTACAATTCAGCAAACAAATGTTTCAAAATTGGAATATCCATTGAAAAAGACGAACATGCCCATATGACATTACTGTTACGGGCATTCTTTCGTCAATTTGACATCGGTAAAGAACCTCAAGAATATTTTGAATTTATTACTAAAAAGAGTTTTTCTAAAAAAGAATTAAACATACTCTTTGAAAAATTTCCTGAACAGAGTGAAGCTGCTATAAATGAAGCATTATGTTTAGAGTTAGGAAAAGACAATAAGCAGATATTTAAAAAGATTCAAAAAGCTCTTAGTGATAACATTAAAAATAAAAAACCTTGGGTACTCATTGGTGGTCCTCCTTGTCAGGCATATTCATTAGCAGGAAGAGTGAAGAATAACAGCAACTCAACTTATAACATTGATACTGATCATAGAAGCAAATTATATGAAGAATACCTCAGAATAATTGCCAGATACCAACCTAACGTATTTGTTATGGAAAATGTCAAAGGCATGCTTTCTACAAAAGTAGAAGGGCAAGCTATTGCTAATAAAATAATATCTGAACTTCAAGATCCTTCAAATTCAAATATTAATGAAAAACCTGTATTTGGAAAAAGTTATACCTATAAACTATATTCGCTGGTACAAAAGTGCGATCCCAATAAAACCTTTTCTCCCAAAGACTTTCTAATTAGAAGTGAATTATATGGAATTCCTCAAAAAAGACATAGGGTTATCATTCTTGGAGTGAGGGAAGATTATGATTTGGGAAGCATCCCAACATTGAAACAAGGTAAGCTTGTTACTGTTCAAGATGCAATATATGATCTACCTCCAGTATATAGCAGATTTTCAAACAGACGGTCAAAGTTGAGTAACTTTGACAAGAAGTTACTTAAATATGATAATATTAAAATATTATTGAATGAGTTTTATAGCAACTTTTGCACTAAAGAGAAATTGACTGATAAGACTATTGCTGAATATTTATCCAAATACGGTAACAGTGAAGGTAGCTCACAGCAGGTATTTAATAAAAAATGGTATTATAATCCAAGGTTAGATTCACATACATGTAACCATGAAGCTAGAACACACATGCGTTCTGATATTTTAAGATATTTCTTTGTTTCCTGCTTTGGAAAAGCAAATTCTATTTCACCCAAAATAGATAATTTTCCTAAAAGGCTATTGCCCGCACATAACAATATTAAAACAAAAACAGATTTTGTTGATAGATTCAAAGTTCAACTTGCAGACAAACCATCATCTACAATAACATGTCATATTTCAAAAGATGGACATTATTACATCCATCCTGATCCTAAACAATGTAGAAGCTTAACAGTCAGAGAGGCTGCCAGACTTCAGACATTCCCAGATGATTACTTTTTTTGCAGTAATAAGACAGAACAATACAAACAAGTTGGAAACGCAGTACCTCCGCTACTGGCAAGACAAATTGCAAAAATTGTGTGGAACATACTCGCTAAACATACTTAATATTCAATAGTAATTGGAAGGATTATTATTTATGTACGCCAAAGACATAAGATCCATTGCGAACGTTAAGGATTTTTTCAACTATCTTATATATATTGAAGATCTAAACTTTCATCCAGACACAGTATTTAATGACTATATATGCATACTCTCAAACAAAAGATCATTTAATGTCCAGCAAGCATCCCATTATCAAAAGTTACTTCAAAAAGCTTTTGATATATGCAAAAAAGATGAGGTATGTATTTATGATATTTGCCATGAGATTTTCTTAAACAGATTGGCTATATAAATGGCAGACATTATCAGTAAAGAAAAACGTAGCTGGAATATGTCCAGGATTAAGGGAAAGGATACAAAGCCCGAACTAATTGTTCGCTCTCTCTTGCATAAAATGGGGTATAGATTCAGACTTCACAAAAAAGATCTACCAGGAAAACCTGATATTGTTCTACCAAAATACCAAACTGTTATTTTCGTGAATGGTTGCTTCTGGCACAGACATAAAAATTGCAAATATGCCTATCAACCAAAGAGTAGAATTGATTTCTGGGAAAAGAAGTTTTCAGATACAGTTGAAAGAGATACAATTAAAAAAGCCGAACTGGAAAAGCTCGGCTGGAAGGTCATTATTGTCTGGGAATGTGAAGTAAAGCTACCATCTATAGCAGATACTATAAAAGAACAACTTGAACAGTCTAATTCACAATAGCTGTTTGGATTCTAGTAGTTTTTCCATTTGCTCTGAATATTGCATCACCTTTTCCATTTAATGATTCAGCTCCAGCTTCATCCATAATTACTTTACTTTCAATTGCACTTCTCACCCTTAATGCCATTTGTGCTGGAAGATTTGACCTTAATGTTGTACTAATAACATCAGCACTAGGCTTTTGTGTAGCTATTATAACATGAATACCACAGGCTCTCCCTTTTTGTGCAATTCTTTTAAGAAGTCTTTCAACTTCCCTTTTTTCGTCCGGGTCAGAAGTTAGATCGGCATATTCATCCAGAACTAATACCCACCAAGGAACTTTACTTGATTCTTCGACACATGAGTTATACTCTGGAAGAGATCGTTTTTTGGCAGCTTTAAACATTTGATATCTATTCTGCATTTCATTTACTGCTTCTTCAAGAACAGCAATAGCATCTTCAGCATCCCATCCTATTGAGCCCTTTAAGAATGGTGAACTTTCGAAATCAACGAGTTCCGTACCTTTTGGATCTATCAGTAGCAGTTTAAGATCATTGGAATTGTAATAATACTCCATCCCTTTTAGTATAGTATTCAACGCCTCTGATTTTCCTGAACCAGTGGTCCCACCTATAAGTAAATGAGGAGAATTGGAAGAGGAAAAGTCTATATCAATAATATTACCAAACCTGTCTTCACCAAGTGGAACACTTAAGTGAGTCTCGTCAGGCACAGCCCATATACTCCACATTTTGTTTGCAAATACAAAATATCTTTCTTCCGCATCCTTTGGAACATCAATATTAACATGTCCTTTATCAATAGAAAAACTAATAGAAGCATCTTCTGGAAGATTTAATTTCAACTTTAAAGCATCTCGTTGTTCTGTAATCTTATTCGGCTTAACTCCCTCACCAGGCTTTACTCTAAATAGAATTGAAGCTGGACCTTCAATATATCTTTCAAGATTCCCAGAAGGCAAATGTGCCTTTACTTTGAATTCACTTAAAGTGTCTATTATTATCTGATATTTCTCGTCAAGCTTTTCAACAGAAAGCGTTTTTGAAATCTCAGTATTAATGTCTTTTTCATCAGATGGTGGTTGAGGAGAAATTACTTCTACCCCATCGTCTTCGACTATTTCTGTATTATCATCATTTACACTTATTTCATTCTGGTGATCTCCTGTAATATTATTTCCTAATAGCTTTAAGACTTCATCAGAATACGATTTGACAATAAGCACACCATCTTCTTCTAAAAGGATTTGCTCTTCATCAATACAATAATTGTACATCGAGAACAAACCATTGATTCTTTCAACTTCAAAGCTTCCTTCTTTAAAGTCACTTCTAATATCATCAGGAATTGAAGATATTGAATTAGTACTCCCATTTAGACGTTCCTGTTTTGCATACTCGCTTGTATTTTCTAGTGCTGACAGTATTTCTTTTCTCCATACTTTTGCATCTTTAGAAGGTATATTATTATTGTCAGTATTTAAAATTGACTCAAAAAGTTCCATGGTTTTTAAGACCTGGGTAACGCCATGGGAATCATATTGTTTACGCATTTTCCCTTCAACAATCAATGCTTCTAATTTTAGAATATTACTCTGGTCATAGTAAAATGTAAAACGGCACAAATCTGCTCTTGTATTTGCAAACCAATCAGAATAATCATCCAAAGAAAACCAAATTGTAATATTATTTCTATTACGGGATGTATAATGTTTTTCTGCTATTCTCTTTGCAACAATCAGTCCAAGTATCTCTTCGGTAATCCTAGACAACCCCATAGCTCTTAAAACAAGACTTGGAGCCACTTCTCTAATCTCGTCATAAATTCTATCCGCTAAGACTGCCACGTTATTATCAACTAAGTCCTTAAACCTCCCTCCAATAGCTTGAAGCTTTCTGGATAACCTGGATACAATAAACTTTTTACCGAAATTTGAAGAAACGACTAGGGTGTATAACCCATTCCTACCAACTCTTTCTTTTACTGTTAGTACATCTGGTTTATGTTCAAGGTTTTCAATCTGACTTCTACCTATATACTGATCGTATGTTATTACCCAGTGCGAATACTCATGTAATTGTTCAAATAATTTTGCTGCATCACTAAACATTACTGCCATTTCAAAATAGTCAATATTTTGAGGTTGATTGGCTGCAATAAGATGACATCTCCTTAATCTTACATTCAATGTTGACCAGTCATTTAATGTATTATCTGGGTCATATGGTAAGAGGACAATTGACACTGTTCCACTTGAATTACCCTTGTCAACGTAACTTGTCTCAACAAAAGGAACTTCATGTTTTCCGGGTCTTGAATAATCTTCTATTGTTCTTTCGTAAATCTCAACCTTGTTGCCAAAGAAATTTGGAATAATAGATAAATCACAAATAATATTATATGTGTCGATCTCTCCCCATTCATAAAACTTAAGCTGGAGCGGAGGAAATAATTTCCCTCCTAACGCCATTCTGTTTTCTGATTCAATTCTTTCAAATTTTGAAGAAATATTATGCCAGTTATTTTTAGGCGTTACGACATGAAATGTAACATTTAGATTTTTCTTTGCTGACTTTCTAAGGCAACTCAAAAGCTGAACAGGGAATACGCCTCCACTAGGTAAAAGAGTTAAGATTGATATTCCATCTTTTTTATAAGGATGACTCTCAATATAAGATTCAACTTGCTTAGCAATTTCTTTTACAGATGCGTCATCTATAGTTTCAGTCAAAATACTACTTGATTTTTCTTCATCCTTAACAGGAGAGAAGTGTTCATTCCATCCCAACTCCGAGGTTGGAATCATAATATCTTTACTTTTTGTAACCAATACAGGAGGATATTTGTGTGGTGACAGGTTAGAAAGTTTTGAAAGGTATAATGTATCATTTTCCGTGTTCAAAACTAATTCCTGACTTAAGGCATCTATACAAAGTATTCTTAGATATTCAAAATACTTAGCAATCCAGTTAAGCCGAAATGGGTGAGTTGCCAACATCATTGCTTTATTATCGTTATCATAAGGTATGACATCCATCGAAAGAAATGAGGCAAGATTACTGTCAAATGAACCATTAGGAATAAGTTCATCTTTTGCACGCCTCTGTAATTCAGACCAATTTGTAACATATTCATTAATAAGATCAACACAAATACCTGCTTGAGACAAATCGTGAAAACATTCATTACGTAATTCCAACAAACTTTTTACTATAGTACAATTATTGGATGATTCAACAATTGCCATATCTGGAGAATCAGGTATAGGTATTAGCCTTGATGACGTAGATTTAACCCATTCATCAATTTCCATTCCATCTGGTAAAGAGTGAAAATTTGTTGCCTTTTCTGCTATAATAATCCATAATAGCGAAAGCCAGTCTATGTCTTCTGGTCTCCATACATAGTTTACCAGGCTGTCACATATCTCATCTGTTTTCTTATTTATCAGACGAAATTCAATTGGTAAGTCTTCCCACTCAACAGGAGTAACCTCATCTTCACTCTCTTCATCATCTAAATCTCTTAGTTCAGGCAATGGATAGAAAGCAATTAAATCCGCATCAATATTTATTTGCAATCCAGACACATCATCTTTAGATACATCCAGGATGGACTTTAATGTATTACCATATAGAAATGAAAATAACCCAAGTGAAGCATCTTTTGAGTCCACTCGCTTCCCTAACAATAGTTCTATAACATAGTCTGAACGATCATCATTCTGAATAGTAGAATCAAACTCTCTTACAATTTCTACTAGCTGAATAAAAGGGTTTGAAAAAGGAATATTACGTGGGTACGCAACACGTTTGACCATTTTCAATGTTGTTTTTGAAATTATATCACATAAAGCATCGCTATCTTCTTCAGAATCTGGTTCCTTATCTAGAAACTTTTGAGCATCGTCTGAAATTTTTCTAGATATACCATCCTTGACATCTAAAGACAAATACTCTTGCAATCTTTCTGGATTATTTTCGCCAATTTCCCGTTCAATTCTTTCTCCAAGTGGCACACCTACAACGTCTTTTGTAAAAAGTTGTTCAAATATATAAAAAGGAATTTTTTCTCTTTGATCTCTTAATCGATGCAAGCAATAGGCACGACATAGTGTTTGCCATTTATTTTGCTCTTCTTCTACAAAAACATTATTTGACAAGTCCTTAAAAGTCTTATTTAAAGCCTCATCTGCCAGCTCTTCAGGATCAAATTCTATGCCTTTTGAATTTGTTAATTCAGAGTAATAATGATTATTTGCCAACCTCCTCTGACACATTGCATTGGAATTGTTTCCTTGCCATAGTTCATCTGGCATTAATCCCAACTCAACCAGCGATTTACCAATTATTTTCTCCATATGATTCTTTTCGACGGGACCATCAATTTGAGACAAAACTTTACATGCATGATATGCAAAACGGCAAAAACTTCTTATCGAAACTGAAAATATTGACGGATGAAGCATTTCGATAACTTGACAAACCATCTCGACAAATTGGTTTGGGATTTTTTTATTGATTTCAAAACAATCCCAAGCAGCTAAAATCACTTCTCTTTTAACATTAAAACGTTCATCATCCAAGCTACCATCCAGATAATTTCTATCTCGAATAGTAAACATTGACTCCAAACCTTGTTCATCACTTTCAATTTTGGTTTGGATATAAATTAGACCGTTCTGATTATTATTTCTGTAGTAAGTTATTGACTTATCCGGTTCGGCAACAAATTGTGCTGGAAATGCCTCATGATTTCCTCTCGCAATAATTGTCTGCAATGTATTTAATGAAGAAAAACATGAATCCTCATTAAGATATCCCAAGAACGCTACTATTTCTTCAGGCTGTAAGTCTTTGACTCTAATACACGGTCTTGAACTATCTACAGATTCTCTTTCTAACTCATGTTTTATTATTATCAAAGAAATTTTTGCTATAATCTTATCTATCATCATATTAACCCTCTTGTACTTACCATCCTAGTAGCATCTGAATAATCTGTAATCAAACCGGCTGCTTTCATCTGGCAAGCAAGATACTCCTCGTTATCCTCAAAAATACTAGCATCAAATACACTAAGCAAATTAGCTTTCTCTGCGGATTGACGCCCAACAATTAAGCCCCACTTACTATAAAATATTTCAGTAACAAACCGCTCAAATGGTATTTCTGTTTCAGCATATGTGCCAGCAAGAACGAGTGTTTCCAGTAATTCAACACTAAAAGTAAAATGCCTTTTCCCCTTAAATGAGTTTAACAACCCAATTGTTGCGCACGTAGAAGAGAAGAAACTGATGATCTTTCTTCTTTGAGCTTTTGCAAGAACGTCATCATCGTCTGCAAGCAAAACGCACTTATCGATTGCATCTCCTATCATTGAAGAAATATCTTTCAGGCATCGTGCCGAAGCTCTTCTTATCTGACCTGGCGAAGAACCACAGTCAACTATTATATTGACTATCTCACTATCAACATATTCAGATGCCCTTTTTGCCTGCATAATTGCCAGCCAAAAACCTGTCCAGGATATTACTGCCTTTATCCTGGAAGTACATGATAATTCACAATGAGATAAAATATTGCATAAACCATCCCTAAATACATCTTCAATTGAATCATTATTAACTTTACAAGCACTTTCTTTAGGATCAGAAGATTCAGTGTCTTTTACTGAATGCTTTGACAACACGTCAGACAGCTGTTGCAATGGGGTTATTTGTTCTTCTGGATATAAACTTTTTAGTCCTTCTCTTATTACATCAACCCTTTGCTCATTAGGATCATCTCTCAAAACTCTGTGAGCTAAAGCTCCACCACCTCTTAAATATCTTCTTTCAATCTTTATTTTGCGACTTCTAAGCCTGGCATCCCAATGAATTAAAGAGCGGCAATAGGGAAAAAAATGAGCTCTTTCCCATGATGGTGTTTTATTTATATTAGGAATTGGCATTTGCAAACACTCAAGCAGTTCTTTTACAACATTTTTAGCATTATCATTAACAAATGCCTCTTTACATTTATCTGTTGAAGCATAAGTATCAAAATCCCATACTAATCTCCTTGCAAAATCATGAGATTCTTTGATAAATTTTATGTTTGACTCATTCGATAAAATATTATTTGAAGTAGCAGAGAATGTGAGATTCAGCAACTCCAGACCAGGATAATAACCTGCTGCATCAAAATCCAGTATGCCACCAAATATTTTAGTTGAAATTTCAGGACCTTTCATAATCAATTACCACCACTTGCTTGAATAACATTTCCTTCTTCTACAGACACTGTGAACACTTTACCATCAATAATGGCTTCAATACCATCGTTCGAAGTGTTTCCGTTCTCCGCAAGCCTGCCAAGAAAGTTAAGAACTCTTCTAATATCATGTGCATAAAAAGCTTGAGAAATATACCCCATGCCCGCTCTCATAAGATAATCAAATCCCATCAAATCCAGACTATAACTAATCTTATCATTTCCCGGCATACTAATTTGGATAATAATTTCTCTTTCAAGCCAATTAACTGTTTTGCTAATACTATTGGGTTCATTGACACTATTCCAGTTTTGGGATTGACTGACAAGATTAATACTTTTGCTTGGGATCTTACAAGCAACTATTGCAGCTTTGTTAGTCGCATTTCCAAAAGCAGGGTCAACAAGATACAAAGAAGTCTCTTTTAGCCCAAGATTTAACCCCTGTATTGTATGGAGCCCGGCAATTAGATTTTGTTTAATTTTTGCTTTTCTCGTAGGTTGATCATCCTGACCTTCAAGTATCCAATAAAAATCATCAGCATATTCAAAACCAAGCCTTTTCGTCATATCTACTTGTCCTACATTGTCAAAGAAACTTCTTCTACGTAGTGTTTGAACAATTGTCTGAACCAATTCAGCTTCTCTATTCCTTTCCTGCCTACTTCTTGCATTGCCAATTACTTCATCTATACCATTTGAAGCGTCAATTATATCATTGCTTATACCATCTTTGAAACATAGATCAATCTCATTTCCATTGAATATTCCACCTTCATTAATAATATGATCATCTATCTCTCTAATTGATATCGCTCCAGGATCAAGAGGGAAAATAGCTGACAACACTGGTATTCTTGAGATTTTATCTTTCGAAATACTTGCAGGTGTTTTGAAAAGTAGAGAGTGGTACGCATACTCATGTTGCCACCCCTCTTTATTTCTTCTTTTATGCACATCTTTACAAGTAAGCCCTCCGGTAAGTAGATAGGCTACGACCATAAGCATCTCACGCAAAGTTATTACTGTGCCCAAACGTTCCGAAATAGAAAAAACTTTTTGCAGGTTATCTATTCTGGAAGGATGTTTTTCATCAAATAAAGCATCACGGTTATTTTTTATTGGGCAGCAGTGACTACAGCTGCATTCACTACAAACTTTCCATCTAGTTCCACTTATCCATTTTTGTAAAGTTTCTCTTATTAAATTATCTTGAATTAAATCAGATGAAATAGATTGATAATTTAAATTAATTATAAACCATTTTCCATTAGAAGTAGCTAAACCGTTAGAAAATGAATCATGAAAATCGCTATAAAAACTTGAAACACTTTCATTTTCTTTTATACCAGACTCTAAAATAGCTCTTAATCTTCCTTCATTTACACATATTAAAGTTATAGCTTCTTCACCAGTAATTGCCTGCTCAAACCTATTCCCCGCAATATCAATAGAAAACTCTGAAAAATCCTTGAAGATCCGTAGAGGCTTAACATCCAAGCCACTATCAACATGTGAAATAATATCATCACCATTACATTTATCCAATAAAAGCATCCTGGCTGTTTCATCATCATACCCCAAATAACTTTGGAGGAGCCTTCTGCAAAGATGGGTCTTTCCATGTCCCGCATCACCCGTCAACACTATGGCAACTGGATCTTTTGCTGCCAATACACTCTCTAAATACTCAAGCGATTTCGTTTCTAGTTCTAATGAATCTTTTCTTTCTGCATATTCCTCATAAATCTGGTCATGAGAAGGGTCAAAAGGAAGATATTGATGCAACCGTGTAACGTGACTATTTGTTTTATTTTCTGCCATTATATTATCCCATCAAATAGCTGGTAACTTGCTATTTCCAACTCAAATCATATTGCCTCAATAAACAAATACCCTAGAGTTAGCTAAGTTTATCGCATATTTTTAACATGAAAGTTCAATGGTAACAATATGCTATATTTGTATCAATAAAAAAGCACACAAATTAATAGAAAACAAGGGTTTACATCAATCCACACGAACTTCTAATTACTATTCTGTCAGTAATATATCCTAATATGGTCTTTTTTGGACTAATATATAATAATAAATACTATTTAATACTAATATATCATAATTGATTTATTAGTACTAAACGTGTAAAATACTTATATATTAACTTTTAGCAGATAGGATATTATAGCTTTATGCCGGAAAAATGGGTTACAGTTCAAGACATTGCCGATCACCTCGGAATCAAAAAGGATACAGTTTACAAGTGGATCAAAACCAAAAACATGCCTCACCACAAAATAGGAAGGTTAGTTAAATTTCAGATATCTGAAATAGATCAATGGGTAAAGGAAGGCAAAGCTGCTTCAAATTTCGAAAATGGAAAGGATAATTAAACATGGGTTATACTCTACACTGGGAAAGAAAACCTGAGTTATCAGCAGAAAAATTTGCTGAAGCAGTGGAAAAATGCCGTACTGTCACAAATTCCCTTGGTATTAATATAGCTGGAATCGAATGTCAAGGCGAACCTGTATTCGCTAAAGACCAGATTGCATTTAATGGAGCAGTGGGAGAAGGGTGTGAACCATTTATTTTTGACAGAATTAAAACTCCAAGACCGGGCAGAGAAGTGTCTTATGGATTTTGTAAAACACAATTTCTGCCATATAGAATAGCGGTACAATGCTGCCTGATTATACTACAGAGATATTTTGCCGACGAAATGATAATTATTTCCGACGAAGCAGATCCAAACGATTGGGACGAAGCCTATGATTTGTGTAATAAGTAAGGAAAATAACCCAATTACCATAGATGCCACCCCTGCCTTTTTTGATATCACCATAACACATAACCCTGGGACTCCTAGAAATTGACTTTTCAAATCAGAAAAAAAAGAATTTTTTAAGAATAAAAATAATACTTATTCTAGCAGATCCTGCTCACTATATTACAATGCTGCTAAAACGCTTCAATCTCACCCCTGTTGAACGATGTTAACAATAAAGGTAAAAGTATATCGGCAACAATCTACGCCAAGGAAGCCGCCTTGGGGTGTTTTTAGCAAGTAGAAACCCTACTAGATTAGATTTCTTCAACAAGTATAGTAGTAGGCATTATACATAACCCCAAGTTGAAGGATTTTATAGTATGAACCAGTATGAAATACATTTTATAATTAATGGAAAGAGCTTTTCTGAAATCATTACTAGCCGTGATTTAGGTGATGCAAAAAGGTTGTTACTTATGCGATATGCAGGAGCTAAAATCACCTCAATAACCAAGGTGTAAAAACAACAACCTCTAGGGCGTATAAATATCGCCCTAAAGGTCTATTTTTTTACGAATATTTGTCTAAATATTAATAATTTTCGATATCAGCCCACAATTCTTTCTCAAATTTCCCAGTTATGAATAATAAATATTCTAACTTAGTAAAAGCCTCATTGTCGTCTCCTATTCGATCCAGATTCTTAAATTCATCAATAAGTATCTCCATTTTACTTAAATATTCGTAAGCTTTACATCTTGTCATATTCTTTTCTCCTGTGTTATAATTGACAATTTTTCTTATAATTGAAATTCGGAATAACCATATTTTTCCCTTAATTTTGTGCATCCACCTTGCCCAATATAAAATTAAATTCTAATTAAATAGAATCCTCACACTTCCTATTTTAGCCAATTTTAACAAAAATCAAAAAATGCCATATTTACCCAAATTTGCCTTAAATTTTCACACATTAAATTTAGCTATAAACCACACAAAAACCTTTATTATATACAAGAAAAGGGCTATAACTTTACTGGCTTAGCTCTTTGATAGGTACAGATGAAGGTACAGATTTTGGAAAAAGTGACCCTTGTTTTTGGGCGTATAAAGCGGAAAAAAAGAAAACATCGGGAACACTTGGCACCCCGATGTTTTCCGGAGGGGAGAAAACTTTACTTAATCTATCGACAGTGGTTCTAAAATCACTTTAATGTTTATACTTTTTTTGTAAAATATGAGAATGAACAGAGAAATAATACTAAATATGAAGGGAATTTCCTTCAATCGCAGCAAAAAAGCAATTCTAACAGATCTAAATTTCCAAATAGAAACAAGAAATCACTTAGCGATAATAGGCCCCAATGGAGCCGGAAAGACAACATTAATTAAGATAATAGCCGGAATTGAATATCCATCCTCTGGCACGATCGAATATTATGGACAAAGTCGAGGCCACTTCGATTTCAGAAAATTTAGGCAAAAAATATCAACAATAAGCCAAGCCGGAAAAAAACTTGTAAATGGCTGGCAAAAAGGTATTGATATTGTAACAACTGGACTAGACAATAGTTACAGCCAATATAGAGAATATACAAAAGAAGAATATGAACATTCCATAGTGCAGATGAGACAAGTAAACTGTATAGAATGTGCGGATAAGCCATTTGATATACTATCAGAAGGCCAACAACAAAGAGTGATGATCGCTCGTGCCCTGGTAAATAAACCAGAAATATTGATTCTAGACGAACCGTGTAATGGACTTGACCCTGCTGGTAGACGAAAGCTGGCAAATGATATACAAACACTCGCAGAAAAACCTGAAGGACCTACCATTATATACATTACTCACTATATGGAAGAAATATACCCATATATTTATAAAGTACTTGCAATAAAAGCAGGAAAGCAATTTTCATATACCAGCCCTGAAGAGACACTCACTCAAAAAAATCTAAGCAGACTTTTTGATTATGAATTATAAATCGAAATTGGCTGCGTATTTCTAACTTTGAGACAAGGCATGCCTTGTCGCTATATGGCGATTGATATTAAATGAGAAAGGTAGTTTAAAAAGATCAAGGCCCTCAAGCAATTAAGCTCAAGGGCCTTGTTAAAAGTTGGCGGCAACTTACTTTCACGCTCACGCACTATCATCAGCGTAAGTGCCTTAGCTTCTGAGTTCGGAAAGGGATCAGGCGTTTCACACTTACTATGACCACCAACAGTTCGATAGAACAGTCACCAAGGACTGATTCATTACTGTATTGTATCAAAAAATATGAGGTAAAGTTATCTAAATTATAAGGTTATATATATTCTGCGTTCTACACAACCATTCATTCTTAACCGTATGGTACAGTTCAAAAATAATGTGATCAAGTAGTCACTCGTTAGTACAGGTTAGCTGAGGCCATCTCTGACCTTACACACCCTGCCTATCAACCTCATAGTCTATAAGGGAGTTCAGCGGAATCCTGATCTTGAAGGAGGCTTCCCACTTAGATGCTTTCAGCGGTTATCCGTTCCCAACTTAGCTACCCAGCGGTGCCTTTAGCAAGACAGCTGGTTCACCAGAGGTTAGTCCAATCGAGTCCTCTCGTACTAGGATTGATTCTTCGCAAGATTCCTACGCCCACAGCAGATAGGGACCGACCTGGCTCACGCCGGTCTGAACCCAGCTCGCGTACCACTTTAATAGGCGAACAGCCTAACCCTTGGGACCGCCTTCAGCCCCAGGATGTGATGAGCCGACATCGAGGTGCCAAACCGCCACGCCGCTATGGACGCTCGGTGGCGATCAGCCTGTTATCCCCGGAGTACCTTTTATCTGTTGAGCGACGACCCTTCCACACGGAATCGCCGGATCACTAAGTCCTACTTTCGTATCTGCTTGTCCTATATGACTCGCAGTTAAGCACGCTTATGCCTTTGCACTCTGCGTATGATTGCCAACCATACTGAGCGTACCTTTGAACTCCTCCGTTACTCTTTAGGAGGAGACCGCCCCAGTCAAACTGCCCATCTGACACGGTCCACTGCCCTGATTCAAGGGTCAATGTTAGATGACTAATATACCAAGGGTGGTATTTCAACGACGACTCCCCTACACCCAGAGGTGCAGGATCAAAATCTCCCACCTATCCTACGCATGCTATAACAGGCATCAATATCAGACTACAGTAAAGGTTCACGGGGTCTTTCCGTCTTGCTGCGGGTAAGTGGTATCTTCACCACTTCTACAATTTCACCGAGTCCGTTGTTGAGACAGTGATCCAGTCGTTACGCCGTTCATGCACGTCGGAACTTACCCGACAAGGAACTTCGCTACCTTAGGACCGTCATAGTTACGGCCGCCGTTTACCGGGGCTTGAGTCGCTAGCTTCTCCCGAGGGATAACCAACTTCATTAACCTTCCGGCACCGAGCAGGCGTCATTCTGTATACATCCTCTTTAAGAGTTAGCACAGAACTGTGTTTTTGATAAACAGTCGCCAGATCCACTTCACTGCGCCCTCAGCCACAATGCAAAACAATGTGCTGTTAGGGACCCCTTATCGCGAACTTACGGGGTCAATTTGCCTAATTCCTTAACAACGGTTCTCTCGAGCGCCTTAGGATATTCTCCTCACCTACCTGTGTCAGTTTTAGTACGGTTATTTATGCTTCAACCTACATCAGCTATTTCTCGGCACTTTCGCCAGCGAGTTCGGGACATAATGCCCTACACCTTGCGGAACCCACACGACTAATCATGGGATCACCTTAAAAAATGCGTCACTGATTTCGTCCACATAAACAGTGCAGGAATATTAACCTGCTTCCCATCGTCTACGCCTTTCAGCCTGAACTAAGGGGCCGACTAACCCTGGGCGGATTTACCTTCCCCAGGAAACCTTAGGTTTTCGGCGAGCAGGATTTTCACCTGCTTTATCGTTACTCATACCGGCATAATCACTAGTATACGCTCCACGGCTCCTTACGGTACCGCTTCACCGCTGAATACTACGCTCGGCTACCAATATATAATCCCGCAGGATTATATAGTCCGAAGCTTCGGTGTTCTGCTTATTCCCGTTCATTATCGGCGCAGAATCGCTCGACCAGTAAGCTATTACGCACTTTTTAAATGATGGCTGCTTCTAAGCCAACATCCTGGCTGTCTTTGCAATTCAACATCCTTTATAACTTAGCAGAATTTTGGGACCTTAGCTGTCGATCTGGGCTGTTTCCCTTTTGACCACGAAGATTAGCCCCCGTAGTCTGACTCCCGTGATAAGTACACTGGTATTCGGAGTTTGTTTGGGAGGGGTAGGCGGGTAGCCCCCCACATCCCATACAGTGCTCTACCCCCAGTGTATATTACACGAGGCTAGCCCTAAAGCTATTTCGCCGAGAACGAGCTATCTCCAAGTTTGATTAGACTTTTACTCCTCCCCACAGCTCATCCCCTAACTTTTCAACGTTAGTGGGTTCGGTCCTCCAAGGAATTTTACTTCCTCTTCAACCTGGCCATGGGTAGATCACTTGGTTTCGCGTCTACAGCATACGACTATATCGCCGGTTAAGACTCGCTTTCGCTTCGGCTGCTCTGCTTAACAGATTAACCTTGCCATATACTGTAACTCGCCGGTTCATTATGCAAAAGGCACGCAGTCATCCATTTCCCCGAAGGGACATAGGACTCCTACTGCTTGTAAGCTCATGGTTTCAGGTTCGTTAACTCCCCTTGAAGGGGTGCTTTTCATCTTTCAATCGCCCTACTATTACGCTATCGGTCGTCAAGGAGTACTTAGCCTTGGAGGGTGGGCCCCCCAGCTTCACACAGAGTTCCACGAGCTCCATGCTACTCTGGATACCATCTCAAAAGAGTGTGTAAGTTTTTATCTACAGGACTTTCACCTTCTATGGTGCACCTTCCCAAGTGCTTCGACTAACTTCACATTTGTAACTCCTCAATGGTCCACAACCCCGGGACAAGTCCCGGTTTGGGCTAGATCCGCTTTCGCTCGCCGCTACTAACGGAGTCTCGTTTGATTTCCTTTCCTACAGGTACTGAGATGTTTCAGTTCCCTGCGTTGGCCTCTATACCGTATGAATTCGGGTATAGATAATTCGGAGATCCTGGAATAAACGGTTGTTTGACACCTACTCCAGGCTTATCGCAGCCTACTACGTCCTTCATCGCCTCTTGACGCCAAGACATCCTCCATGAGCCCTTAGTAACTTGACCACATTATTTCTAAACTGTGGCCCATACGCTCTTAAGAACTAAATCGGTTGTATTTGTTTTACAAATTACAATGCTTGTTTTTGGATTCAAATGAAATCTTATTTTAGTAATTCTTCGCAAGACAGTTAATCATTACCACCAACATAAGCCAGTGACAACAACTAACAACTTTTCGTATAAATCTTACAATTTATTACCTCTACCTCATATTCAGTTTTCAAAGAACTTTTTTCTCTTGACTAGGTCACTTATTGTCGTGTCCTTGTCTTGAGTCACAAATATTAACCGCAATATGATTTACAGTCAACAAGGTTTTTCAGGTTTTTTTAATATTTTCTTAATATCGCTATTTTCAACACAGAAACGCAGTTTTATTGTGAATATATATATCAAAAACTTTCAAATAACCTTTATCTTCACTATTAAAAACTTAATAATTGCCGAATATACTTCAAAAATCATGCAATACTTTTTTGGAATACTGCTTTTAAGCTTATGATTGTTAGTGTTTTATAGCATGGCTACAATGAATACTACTCTGTTCTACCCATTATTTAGCTATTGTAGTATCCAAAAGCTATCACTTTAATAGCTAGACCATTCTATTTAGCTTTATCGGCCTTTTACCTAATACAGTGCCCAAAACTCAATACTAATTCTGCATTACAATACGCAGTAAGGCAATATACTTAATCAAACACCTTTAACCGCCCTGCCTATTGCATGTATGTATTCATATAATACTTTATTGTTCGTTAACTGTACTACAATATCTGCTAGCTAATTCATTATCGTAATCTACAGTTCGAGTGCTTTATTTATACATTTTGATTTAAGTATACAATTATTAGTGCTCGTAATATCAACCCTAAATGTGTGTCCCTAATATATTTCTTCTGTAAAAATGGTCATATGAGTACGTAGCGATAATACTAATTCAAATTTAATGCAGCATGCTGGCATTCAGCGGATGCTGATTTTATGAAGTGTGGTACGTCATTTTGAAATGTCAATTGCTCATTATATACCTAAGTAACTAAAGGCATTTTACTATTTTTGTTATTGTATAATGACTATAATCTAACTGTATAGCTTTTTCATTTTATTCACACAGGTGCTTTTAATAGTTTGTTATTAATACGAAACATTTTGTCAAGCAAAACAGCCAAGAAATGCCACTGCGTGTATTAGGTATCCAGTTTGGAGATTGTTGCATTACATTTATTTGTTCTAATATCTAATGTAAAATTCAGGTAAATAATTGAATTTCTAATGAATATACATAGACCTATAATTGATTTATTATAACATTTAAAACCCATTTATCATTTTCGCAATTGAGTTCCTAAAACTATTAACACTTAGTAACAAACTTGTAATATCATGCTAAATTCTGCAATCCTAAGCCTCAAGTGAAGCTATTTATAAAGAATAAGTCCAAAACTAAACATAAGAACCTTATTAACTGACACTTAAACAAATATAGCGTATAAGAAACTAAGACATACACATACACATATGGGCACACCAGAATAGCTATTTTTCACACTTAAAACCCATTTGCATTGTCTATTTTGGTTTTTTTGCCACCAAATTAAGAATGAATATTTTAAAATCGTTATAGATAATTAACGTTTTTTTAACAAATAACTCTATAAAAACTTTTATTAGCTATAGGAAAATATTATAATTAGGATATATACTTAATGAGAATTTATCTTTTTAATAGGCCGTCCATGATAAAACGGCAAAATGATATCAAATACAAATATCAAATATAAATGTATTCGATACTTTTAAAAGTGCAAAACGCAAACGTAGTATGAATTTAGGTATACTACTAAGTCCCTGGCAATCACACCACCAAGAACCTCTTGGTCATTAAAGAATACTAATTACCAGAGTGCAGCCTGCCGGCAACTAGCCGACCCACGACAATCAAACCTGTAATAAATAGTTATAGCAAACAATTTAAGTAAGAGTCAAAACGCAATAAGCAGCAATGTTTTTATATATTGTTGTAATATCGTGCGTGTAAATACCACCTTAAATTTGGATTGTAATAAAAGGAAAGCAGAAAGTATGTCATTAAAAGGAACAAACAGCCAAACAAACATAAACAATGAGAAAGTTGTTGTTTATGCTCAGCCCAAGCTGGAGGTTCCTGTCTCATCCCCTGCTACGGCAAAAGAATCGGCACCAAAGGATAATACCCTATGTTCACGTTTTGAGCTTAAGTATCGAATTCGTGAAGCAAAGGCCAGAGCAATAGCTCAGTATGTTCAGGCATATATGGAACCTGATAAATATTCACTTAAATGTCCGGACATGCAGTATTATATATCTAGTCTATATCTTGATTCCGACAGACTTGACCTATGCCGAGAAACAATAGAGAAAAAGACTAACCGATTTAAACTGCGTATACGTTGTTATGACGACAACCCAAATTCTCCATGTTTTGTAGAGATTAAACGTAGACTAAACAGCGTAATCCATAAAGGCCGTGCTAGAGCAGATAAGTCTGAAATAGCAAACATACTCCGTGGTCATAGCATGGCGATGGATACTGGCAAAGATAAAGTGGTAATGGATCAATTCCAGTACTATGTAAGATCTTTACATGCTCGTCCGGTAGTATTAGTTCGCTATATGCGTCAGGCTTTTGAAGACACTTCCCAGAACAGGGTCCGTATAACCTTTGACCGGAAGTTAGCATATAGAGCATCAAGAAGGCCAGAGCTCAGCGTACATGGTAATGGCTGGCGAGAGGTACCAATGGATTTTGTCGTCCTAGAAATAAAGTTCACAGACAAATATCCTGCATGGCTAAATGACATGACTAAAATGTTTGATCTGAAACAGACTTCAATGTCTAAGTATGTTTCTACGGTAAGACAGTCATGTTCATTAGGTTTTTGTGCCCCGATGAGCAGTAGAGATATGTATCGTAATCCAAATAGCTAATAACCTGCTACAACGATTAACAAATGAATTGTGTTTAAGAATTAGGACAAAGAACAAACAATATTTAACCAAGAGTAATATCTGTTTTTTGGTTAAACAGGTCCTTAATTCAATATAAAAAAAACCGCCACAAAAATGGCTAACAAATACTGAAGTCAACTTGGAGACAAGCCGCATGGATATAGTATGGCAGATAATAGAGAATGCATCTATAACTAGCCCGGAATCATCTATTCAGGGTGTATTATTATCAATTTTACTGGCATTTGTCCTTGGCCAGCTACTGGCCTGGGTTTACTATCTTACCCATAGCGGTCTGTCATATTCCAGATCATTTGTTCAATCACTGATCCTTATAACAGTGATCATTTCAATAGTTATGTCCACTATAGCCGGCAGCTTTGTAGTAGCGGTTGGTCTTATGGGTGCGTTGTCCATGATCCGTTTCAGAAACATTATCAAGGACACACGCGATATATCTTTCCTGTTCTGTTCGCTAGTAATAGGAATGGCGACAGGCTCCCAGCGATATTCAATCGCAATATTAGGCACACTCGGTCTCAGCGCAATTATCATCTACTTACATCTTACCGAGTTTGGCTCACATCAGCCGCATAACGCCTTTCTGCGATTCTGCATGGAAGACCATGTCACAACCAATCATCCTGTAGTAGCGGTGCTAAAGAAGTTCTGCGGCAACTACACAATGATCTCATCGCAGGATAATGCTTACGGTGAATCTGATGTGGAGTATGCATACCAGATCCTAATTAAGAACTCTGCCAAGAATGAGCAGATGCTGACAGAACTACAGCAAATACAGGGCATTCGTAATATTAGTCTCACAGTGCAGGAACAACTGCTGCAAATATGATCATTTTTTATAGAGAGTAAGTAAATGGCATTACAAATAAGACAAGGGAAAATAGCCAGAACACTGCCAGTGGCAGTCTGGGTTATAGCAGCCACCGCTGTTGGTTACCTATTTGTTAATCAGGCTCAAAGAACAGACTTGGCCGGGATAGCATACAGTTACGAACAGACCATTAACAGCCAGGAACCGGGCTATATCAGGTACCTGCCGGTCTCTTTATACCAAGCAGTAAAAAAAGGCGATACGCTGGCAATTATAAAAGAAAACTCTATTGCCCGTGAACAGTATAATTCAGATCTGCTAAAGGCCCAACAAGCAACAGCAGAAGCAGAACTGATGCACCTGAAGGCAGAGCTAAAAGCAGCGGAAGAAGATTTCAGAGAACAGAAATTTACTCAGGTCAATACCATGGCAGCCACAGCCAGACAGCTGGCTATAGATGTTGAAAAGGCGCGTCTGGAAGTTTTGGAAATTCGTTCTACCCTGGAACCAGAAAAGCTTGAGCTCAAAGATCTTGAAGTAGAAATAGAGATCGTATCATACCTGCTTAATCAGGGTGCGGCAGAAGAGTATGAACTTAAAAAGTGTCAGTCTGAACTTGATGTACTTAAAGAAAAGATCGTACATGACGAAGAACTATTAGCCGCAGCAGAACAATCGGTTGACAACGCTCTACAGCGTAAAGATGAGTTCAATCAGCAGAAACGCTTTAGTAACTCTCTGACAGATAAGCAGCTCGAACCTATCAGGCTGGCTATTGTTGTACAGGAAAAACACATTGAAGAGCTTATGGAACAATTTGATACAGTCGTACTCACTGCTCCATTTGACGGCATAGTCAATAGCCTGAACTTCAAACCTGGTCAGGCAGTAATGGGTGGTGAAGCTATTATGACTATCATTAAACCTACATCTGATTATATAACAGCCTGGATACCCCAACACGACATAGACGGTTTTGAGCTCAACACTAAAGTGCAGGTAGTTTCATGCAGAATGCCTCGCACAACCTTTGATTCTCAAATCTCACATATTGGCGCTTCTATCGAGCAAATGCCTGAAGTGCTCTGGCCAAGTCCATCTACCCCAAGTTGGGGCAGGCCTGTTCAGATACCAGTACTACCTAAGTTTGCCTGTATTCACAACGAAATAGTTGGAATTAAGAAGAAACAGTGACCCGTCAGACAACTGCGATCAAA
Organism: Sedimentisphaerales bacterium; assembly: GCA_963667715.1. GTDB lineage: Bacteria > Planctomycetota > Phycisphaerae > Sedimentisphaerales > SM23-30 > JAFGDI01. The sequence goes on from OY763926.1 coordinate 3,282,222, forward strand.
GAGACCACAAACAGATGAAAAAACTGAACTCTCTAAAAATCCTGGCCTTATCAGGTACCTGTTTATTTCTTTCCAGCTGTAATCCAGATCTGGAAAAGAGTAAAAGCGACACTGATAAAAAAGTATACAAGATTATTGACAATACATGGCAAAAAAATGAATTATCGGATCAGGATACCTACAGGATAGATGTTAACACCCCTTCAAAGAGTGTTAACATTTACGATTATCTTGACGACGACGGCAGTACACTGACATTGAATTCTGCCTTGTCACTTGCTATTGTCAATAGCAGAGAATACCAAACTCAAAAAGAAGAGCTATACCTCAAAGCACTTGATCAAGTTCAGGTTGAACACATCTATGAAGGCTCATGGCTGGTAAACACTAAAAGCAATGTAGCTAAATCTGGAGATGAGAAGTCTACTGGCAACAGTGGCTCTGTAGTATTAAATAAGTTACTGGCTACCGGTGCCAAGATGACCAGTGGAATAAGCATTGGATTTATAGATATTATATCGGGCGATCTGCGTAGCGGCTTATCTGTTGTAGCATCAACAGCAATCACCCAACCACTGCTTAGAGGAGCCGGAAGAAAAATAGCCCTTGAAAATCTGACCCAGTCGCAAAGAAACACACTTTATGGTATAAGAGCTTTTAACCGTTTCAGACAAGCTTATGTAACAGATATCATTTCAGCCTATTATGATATACTACTGAAATATGAGCTTCAGCGTAACGCCCAAGAACATTATGCCGTTCTGAATGACCTGGTGGAAAAGCTAAAAGTTAGAGCCAAGGCTGGACGAATAGCGTCTCATGAACTGGAACAAGCCAATCAGGATGCTGGTCAGGCTATGACAGACTATATAACTGCCAAAAGAGAATACGAAGATGCATTAGATGCATTTAGATATAATCTGGTAATCCCGGCAGATATAGATCTTAAGCTAGACACATCTGAGTTAGCCCTACTCCAAGAATACATACAATCCCCCCTGCTGTTATCAGAAGAACAGGCAATAGAACTAGCTCTTACTCAAAGGCTTGACTTACTAAATGCCGCAGATGTTTCAGATGACGCAGAACGCAAAGTCGAAGTGGCGGCAGATTCGATAAGAGCAGAACTGAACCTTGTAGGCTATGCACAGGCAGAAACCAGTAATCGCAGTACATATGGAGCAAGTGCAACCGAATTGCGCAGCACTCGCCAGCAGTACTCACTTGCTCTTGAACTAGACCTTCCTTTTGACCGGGTAGCAGAGATCAGTGCATATCGCCAGTCGGTGATAGAAGTTGCAAGGGCCCAGAGAGAGCAACAGCAATTGACCGAAAAAATCGCATTAGATATTCGTGAAAATTTCCGTAAATTACAAGAGAATAAAGAGATATACAAAAACGAAACAAAGGGCCTAGTGCTTGCCAGCGAACGTTCTGCTAACACTGAAGCCCTGCTGAAGTATGGTCGTGCCTCGACGAGGGATTTATTAGACGCACGTAAAGACCTGCTGCAAGCACAAGATCAGGCTGCAACAGCTATGGTCAACTATGCATTATCAAATCTCAAACTTCTTAATGACGCTGGTATTATCAAGATCAAAAACGATAGGAACTGGCAAAATAACTATGAAAACAGTATGACATTGGCAAAATAGGTAAAAAGCCTTATATAGTACATAAGTCTCAATAACAATATGTCGATAACTGAATTGGTATATAGGAAAATATTGAAAAAATATTAAAAATAATACTTGAGAAACTATATTTTTTGTTACAATAGTACTGTTTAGTAGGTTCACTACCATTATCACTGGTAATAATATTGTTATTATAGGACCTCTCCTGCACGGTTTATATTTCCACATAAAATGGATTTACCTGCAAATAACTCACCAGCAAATAATATTGTATCTCGTGCAATTAAATATGTATTTGCTAATGCATCGTGCAATAATTGAATTAGTCAGAAACGTTTAAGCAAAGGTGGTAAGAATGAGACTGTTGCGTTTTTTCTCATTAATAATTGGTCTATTAGCATTTAACGTTAATGCCGAATTGATACACAGATATGAATTCGACGGAGATTGCTTAGACAGTATAGGCGATGCAGATGCTAAACTAACTCTAAGGCAATCTGGGGCATATTACAGCTCAGGTGCTCTGGTATTAGGTAATTCTTCAACACCAGCATCTAATGCTAATGTTAATTATATAGACCTTCCAGACGGAATAATATCGTCCGCAGGAAATGCTATTACAATAGAAGCCTGGGTATACTGGAGTGGCCCATCAGATCAGACTGACCAAAACTTTTTCACATTTGGAACAAGTGATGTTGGCGAAGATATCTCCTCTACTGCCCTATATAGTGATTTTATGTTTTTATCACCTGCTAGATTTACAAATAGAAGCAATATAAGCTCAGGTGAATCAATACCTAAGCTTATCATTATTGACTCATTCCCTTTAAATCAATATGTTCACGTAGCTGTCGTATTTGATGACACAGCGGGTTTGGTTAAATTGTATAAGAATGCAGAATTGGTAGGCAGTTGTGAGGCTAAATTTACATTACCTGAGCTCAACGACATTAACAACTGGATCGGAAGAAGCCAGTGGGATAATATGCAGGGTTTCTACGGCAGAATCGCAGAATTCAGAATATATAACAATGCTCTTACTGATGAAATGATACTGGCAGAAAAAAATGCCGGTCCAAATAGTATTGGTGCTGAACAGTACCTAGTACCAGCCACCCCTTACCCAGCTCACAACCAGGCATCCTGGCAACCACCAATATCATTACTCTGGCAACCAGGAAGCGGCGAAAATATTGCAGAGCAAAACCTTTACTTTGGCACCGATTACCTTGGCGTACTTCAGGCAGATAAAGCAAGTACAGAATTCTTTAAGGGGACACTGTCAACTAGTGCAGACGAATATACACTGGCAGAAAATGAGCTAACCCCTGGGACGAAATATTTCTGGCGTATTGAATGTGTCACATCAGATGGTTACAAATTCAGCAGTCCGGCATGGTCATTCAACTACATGAAAAAGCCAATATCATGTATGCCAGGTGATATATCTGGTGACTGTATGGTTGATCTTTCAGATCTGGTAGAGCTAAGCGAACAGTGGCTTGCAACTGTTGATTGTGATGCGTATGACTGTGCTGATTTTGACAATAGTCACATGGTTGACCTTGTCGATTTTATTGCGATGTCAGAAAACTGGCAGGAATACTCTGATCCACTGGTTGTTATTAACGAAATAAACTATCATCCAGATGAAAATACTGAACCTGTTGAATTTATCGAACTATACCATGCCGGAGCTCAAGCTCTTGACCTGAATGGCTGGACAATTTCAGGCGGCATATCCTACACATTTGACAATACTGCTATCCTTAATCCAGGTGGCTACATTGTTGTTAGCCAGAATCCTGATGCGGTAATGGCAAAGTACGGCATTATATCTTATGGCCCATTTGAAGGTAAACTCAGTAATGATGGTGAAGGCATTATTCTACGTGACAACACTGGCAATAAGATAGATGAAGTAAACTACGCTAGTGAATTTCCATGGCCAATAGCGGCAAATGGTGAAGGCGCCTCTATGGAGCTTATTAATCCATATCTGGACAATGATCTATCGGGAAGCTGGAGAAGTTCAGGGTTTGGCTATAATCTTCCTGAATTCGCTCATGGTGAAGCTACTCCAGGTATGATCAATAGCGTTTTCAGTATCAACATACCTCCGCAAGTTCGACAGGTAAATAACTACCCGAATCAGCCACTGGAAACTGAAGCAACAACTATTACAGCCAAGATAACAGACATTGACGGAGTTGATTCTGTTACATTGAAATATCAGATAGTACTACCAGGTGCTTATCTACCAGCTTACCTACCGATAGAAATAAACACTCTTTATGATGACCCGGTCGAAAGACACCCTGTAAATCCAGATTTTGAAGATCCAGCAAACTGGATTACTGTTGCTATGGCTGACGATGGTACTGGTATGGACGAAGTTGCTGGCGATAATATTTACACGGCACAAATACCAGCTCAGATCAATAGAACTGTTGTACGTTATCGCATAGAAACCAGCGATACACTAGGTAATGAAGTGAGAGTGCCATATTACGATGATGAATCACTCAATTTTGCCTATTACGTATACAATGGCGTTCCTGACTACGTAACCACAAATAGATCTGTAAGCGGCTCAGCAGGATACACCTATCCAGCTGATAAGCTAACCACACTGCCAGTATATTCACTTATCACCCGCGCAGACGACTATCAAATGGCTTACGGCTATTATAGTTCAGACAGGATAAATCAGAACACCACATCAGTTGAAAATCAGGAAACTGGCCGTAGATATAACTGGACAGGTACTTTTGTATATGAAGGTAAGGTATATGACCACATCGGCTATCGTATGAGAGGCGGTAACGGCCGCTATAACAATGGTGCTGGCGGCAAGCGTTCAATGAAACTAAGATTCAACCGCGGAAATTACTTACAGGCACGTGATATTTATGGCAAAAAGTTCCCATCAAAATGGAAGAATCTGAACTTTGGTAAGATGTTCGGTAATCATATTCCGGGCAATACGAATTACCCATACGGTCTGAATGAAATTCTTAATATGAGACTATTTTCACAGGTTGGCGTGCCGTCGCCATCGACCTGGTGGTTCCACTTCCGTGTTGTAGACGGTGAAGTAGAAACTCCAACAGATAATAATGGTCAGTACCTTGGCGACTTCAATGGTCTATACGTAGCATTTGAAAACTATGACAGTGCGTTCCTTGCCAGGTATAACCTGCCTAAAGGTAACCTGTATAAGCTATCAGACAAAGTATTTGACGGCTTGGAACAACTAAGATATCAGGGACCGGATTCAGTTACAAATGCAGAAGACTATACAAATATGAGATTCAATCTAAGCCATGAAGCTTCGGCTGATTTCATTGAAGAATATCTGGATTATGATGAATGGTTCAGATATCACACTATAAGCGAAGCGATTCGCCATTATGATGTATTCTCAGGCTCGGATTGCTGGCATTGTATGAAGAATATGGCATGGTACTTCCTGCCAGTATTTACTGACACTAATCCATATGGCAAACTATGGTTCCTGCCATTTGATGTTGATGATACCTGGGGGCCATACTGGAACTCTGGCGTCGACCATGCCAGAGCGGCTATCTATGACCAAAGATATACTGATTATGGTTTAGAGCAATTTACAGTACAACCAGAGAAATCACGATTCAGACAGGAATATCGTAACTATATAAGAGAGTTCAGAGACCTACACTGGCAGGAAGATGTAATCAATGGCCAAATCGATGAACTTGCATCTTATATCAGAGATTTCATCCCTGCTGACCGTGACAGATGGAGCTATGATTATACTACAGGTAGTCCGATCAATTGTGGTGATTTCGATACTGCAATTGCACGCATGAAACAGTTTGCCTGGGAAAGCGGAGTTGAAGGCTGGCCTGGTACTGATTATAATCTGGACTCTCTGGCAAATTCAGATGGCGATTCAGGTACAATTCCTAATACACCTGTAATCTCTTATGCTGGCGTTGATGGTTATCCGGAAAACAATCTGCAGTTTAGTGTAAGCAATTTCAGTGACCCGCAGGGAAATGATACCTTTGCTGCCATGAAATGGCGAATTGCAGAATATGATCTGGATTTCAATATTGTCGCCAATAGAGAACCTACCACAGACAGTATTGTACTTGTAAACAGTGAAGAAACCTGGAAGTACTTCAAAGGTACACAAGAAGCCTCAGACCCGATCGATGCATGGAGATATCTGGGCTATAGTGACGATGAATGGCTGACTGGCCAAACATCAATTGGATACTCTGACGGCGATGATAATACAGTTCTCGCTGATATGAGATATAATTATTCTACAATATATCTAAGAAAGACATTTGAAGTTGATAATCTGGCTAATATTGAGAGTCTATTACTTTGGATATGGAATGATGACGGCTGTATCATCTGGATAAATGGAGTTGAAGTTGCAAGGCCTCGCTGTAGTACGGCCAGGTACGACGATGGAATTTACCGTTACAACGCTGTATGCTATAACCATGAAGCGGCAAATGAATATGTAACGATAACTGATCCAGCAAGCGTACTGGTTGAAGGAGATAATATAATTGCAATCCATGCCGTTCAGCAGGCTGCAGATAGCAGCGACTGTTCAATTGACGTTGCTTTAGTTGCTACTACCGTAACACCGGTCGAAACAGATATTGCCCTCTCTAAGACCGTTAAATACGAACTTGATCCGATATGGGAGAGTGCCGATATCTCGACCTTCTCCAGCACATACAGATTCCCAGCTGAAGATATTAAGCCGGGTCGTAATTACAGAGTACGCTGTAAGATGATGGATACTACAGGCAAATGGAGTCACTGGTCAGAGCCAGTAGAGTTTGTTGCCGGCGAAGCAGTTGGTTCTGATATCAGGGATAACTTCAGAATGACTGAGCTGATGTATAATCTTGGTGATGCTGAATTTATGGAATTCAAAAACACAAGTCCAAATACTACTATTGACATTTCAAATGTATCTATTTCTGGCGGTGTTGACTTTGATTTTGCAGGAAGCAGTATCACCTCACTCGCTCCGGGCGAGTTTGTACTAGTTGTTAAAGATCAGGGTGATTTTGAAGATTACTATGGTACCGGCTTTAGCAGTAGAATCGCCGGAGAATATGACGGCAAGCTGTCAAATGGCGGTGAAGATCTTAAAATAGAAGACTTCTGGAACGGTACTCTATTCGAGTTTGAATATAATGACGGTCGCGGATGGCCTATTGCCGCTGATGGCAGCGGGCATTCTCTGGTACCTGTTGATGGTGCTATAGAAGATCAACCGAACGGTACTCTGGATTATGGTGATAACTGGCGGGCCAGCAGTTATATCGGCGGCTCTCCAGCTGCGGATGACCCTGCTTTGCCAGCTACCTCACTGGTTATCAATGAGTTTATGGCTCACACAGACTATGTCAACCCGGCCTACCCGGAATACGACAGTAATGACTGGATCGAGCTTTATAATGCCGGTAGTACCGCCCTGTCACTTAACAGCAACTGGTATTTAAGTGATGATATTGACGAACTGGATAAATGGCAGCTGCCATCGGCTTCTATAGCTTCTGATAACACCATAAGCTATGATGAGCTAACTGGCTTCCATAGCCCCATTACCAGCGGATTTGGCCTTGATAAGGCAGGTGAAAAGATATACCTGTCTTATTTGCCTGGCACTGCTGGTCAGGACAGAATAGTAGATGCGATTACTTTTGCCGGTCAGGCAAATAGTGTTTCCAGTGGCCGTTACCCTGATGGTGGTAAATACTGGTTTAGCTTTGTAGGAGGTACACGTAACAGTAGTAATGTCTCCCCCGCAGAGCACGTTATCATCTCTGAGATAATGTATCACCATGAAACAGGAAATGATAATCTAGAGTACATTGAGGTCTATAACCCAACTGGTATAGCTGTCGATCTATGGACCGAAGCTGGCCCATGGGCTCTGGAAGGTGGCGTTGATTACCAGCTGCCAGCAAATATATCACTTTCAGCTGGCCATAGAATTCTGTTTGTTGGTTTTGACCCAGAAGTCGGAACTGACCTGGACGCATTCATGAACGCATATGGAATAACAGGTCTCAAGGCAGGTACGAATGTATTTGGACCATGGTCTGGCAACTTGTCAAATAATAGTGATCGAATTACCCTATGCGGACCACAAGACTCTGACGACCTTATGGCACCAGATGAGCTATCGTGGATTACTGTTGACCAATGCATTTACAATGATTTCTGGCCTTGGGACTCACTACCAGATGGGCTTGGCTACTCACTAAGCAGAAGAAACAATAGCACTGATGTCAGCAGTGACAACCCTGCTAACTGGACAAGTTCAAATGCAACACCAGGTTACTAAAGCAAGATAATACCTAAAACTTTACTAAGGCCGTGAACTAATGTTTACGGCCTTTTTTTTATCTCAATTTCTCTTAACAATATATTTCACAGCAACTTAACATCTATACACAAAGCAGTAAAAAACACAAACAAATATTGTATTTGAAAAAAATTTGACTAAACAGCTTGACAACTCTACAAATGTAGAGTAAATTCTAAATAAGTAGACTTTAGTTTACATCAATAGAATAACTTAATAATACAGGTATATATTATGTCACAAGAAATAGGTAAAGATCTTAAAACAGAGATGACAGAGGCTGAATGGGCTATTATGAAGATAGTCTGGGAAAATGAGCCTTGTGCCGCCGGGACAGTACAGGAGGCACTGGAAACAAGTAAAGGGTGGGCCTATAGTACAGTTAAGACTACTATGGACCGTATGGTTAAAAAAGGGCTGTTAAAGATCAAAAAGATAAGGAATCTTCAACTCTTTAGTGCACAGGTAAGCCAGGCACAGGCACAAACCGGCGAGTTTCGTAAAATGCTATCGCGTGCTTTTAATGGAGCTCTCACCCCTATGATGCAGTTTCTGGTTGAAAATGAAAGTTTCAGCAAAAATGATCTGGAAGCATTGCGTAAACTTGTTGAAGATAAGTCTGGCAAATAAGACTTGCCAATTGTGTGTATAAAATCAAATGGGATAGCAACCCGCTATCAGCGGTATAAAAAAGGGAGTCAAAAATGGAAATCATTATAAACAATGCAGGCAACTGGTTTTGTGACTATGCGTTACAAATGCTTATTCAATCCAGTATCCTTATCACAATATTATATATAATTGACCTATTGATTCGTAAACGCATTCGAGCAGTAGTTCGCTACTCGATGTGGTTATTGGTGCTAGTAAAACTGGTTTTGCCAACATCCCTGAGTGTTCCAACAGGAATAGGATACTGGTTTGGGCCGGAAAAGTCAGGAAAACCTGTCCATAATGTTATTGAAGAAAAAGAGACTGATACAACAACCGAAACTGCAATTACCTTTGAAAATCAACCTCAAGCGGTTATCCCTACAGGTAAAGCACAAGATATATCTACACCAGAACCAGAACAATACTTAGCTGCAAATACCAAGCCAGCCACACAAATAGCAGCTAAACCAGCTTTTACTGCAAAAGAAGATACCGTAAAAAACGCAATAACAATGGAAGGCTGGTTATTTTTAGGCTGGGTCATTGGCACTATTATATTAGCTATAACACTATTACAGCGATATAGCTTTGTCAAAAGCCTTATAGCACAATCTAAGCCAGCATCCGATGATCGTATTTTATCATTACTGGAAGAATGCAAAAAAACAGTAGGCCTAAGCAGCCCTGTTGAATTGAGATTTACCAGCAATATGCTAAGTCCAGCGGCCTGTGGTTTAAGGAATTATGTGGTACTTATGCCGGAAGAACTAATAGCAGATCTTTCGTCAGACAAGCTCAGAGCGGTACTACTGCATGAGCTATGCCATATCAAACGCGGCGATCTATGGCTTAATATGACTCAGACGCTACTCCAGATAATAAACTTCTATAACCCCCTGCTCTGGCTGGCCAATGCTATTATTCGCGGGCTGCGTGAAAAGGCGGTTGACGAATCCGTTTTGAGTAAAATGCAAAATGAATCCCAGAGCTATTGCAATACCCTTATAGATATTGCCGAGATCGCATTCTCACGCCCTACACTGGCCTTACGGCTAATCGGAGTAGTTGAGTCCAAATCCGCTCTGCAGGATCGGATAAAGCACATGGTTACCCGCCCTATACCACACTCAGCTCGCCTTGGCTGGATAAGTATAACCGCGGTATTTATCCTGGCGGCTGTTCTACTGCCAATGGCAAAAGGCTACTTTATGCCGCAGCTGAATATTGGAGTGAATCAGGTAGAAGAAGATCAGGAAAAAGAATATGCCCCCGGGCTTGCTGTTATGGAAAAATACTATGAAGCTCTAATGGCAGAAGATGAGGAAGCTCTGGAAAAACTAACAGCAAATGCAGATGCCGCAAGCAAGGCCTTGCGACTGACGTTCAATGATAAAGAGTACTTCAAACGAAATATTAAATATGAAACGGAATTTCGCGAGAATGATTCAAGAGTCGGCTATATACCTAATACAATTTCAGATAAGGATGCTGGAATAATATCAAGATACGGCATATTTACTATAGGCCCGGGTAGAAAAGGTCCCATGAGATTTGACAGCTGCCGCTACGACATAAAAACCAGTATAATCCCCAATGAAGCCGGTCAATGGCAGATCATAGACTCACAATGGATCCGCAGAGACCTGCAATGGGATTCGGTAAACAGTCTAAGGAACAGCCATACAACCAATATTGTATACAACTATATGAAACGGTTATATCCAGATAAAAATATACCAAGATCTGAGATAACAAAACTATTCAACAATCTTGATAGTGCCCTTGAAGATAAATTAGGTTATAAAAAGTCAATAAACCAATACCCTGGTACATTCGGTTGGAGAAATCCTGAAAACGCTGGAAATATTGAATCTCTAATTAAATACACAGATATCCTGAATAAAGGTTTTAAGAAAGGTGAACACTATGATTATTACGACTACCTCTTTGAAACTCTCGAAAGTAAATGTAACTTAACAGATGTTGTTCCAAACAAAATATTTACAAATAACTATTTTGCAACAATTATCCTGGAGAATGTCACACGCAAAGACGGTCAGCCTTACATTCCAGCCTTGTTTTTAATCGCCTGGGACAATAAAAATCAATGGCTCATGGCAGATTATTGCTGGCTTGGGGAAAATGACATACAAGTGTACATAGATGGATTCTGCAGGAGTTTCCCGGATGTAAAAGAAATCGATCCTCAACAACAAGTGACAAATAAATATATTGCAAATCTTGACAATGATATATCAATAGAACTTGTTGGGATAAGTAAATATCCAGACATTGACAATATATGGTGGTCGGCAAACGGTCAAAAGATAAGCAAACCAGATGGGAAGTATTACACAAGTGAAGTGTCAGATAAATACGGCATACCATATCAGTTCAAATTCCACATCACAAATTTCTCTGACGACATAAATCTAAGCGTAGATGTTAATCCTGCTCAATACGGCAGCACCGACTGGGAGAATACCGGAACATACCTTGATGCCATAAAACTGGCCTGTATCGCCCCGGAAGTAGAAACAGTATCCATGACAATTGGCCTTGCATCAGAACCATGGACCACAATAGCTACTCTCGCCGGCGATAATGCCGGAGTTGTACAGAAAAATGAATATATATTCAACTTTTCAGATGCTATGGATATAAATGGCGATGTGGTTATTATAGTATCAAACAATATGGATATACACCCATTCCAACTGCTTGCCATAGATAAAAATAACAATGAATACCTCCCATACTCCAATGGTTCAAGGTCATCCAATGAAGTAAGGCAGTCAACATTCAAATATCGTAATATTGCCGTTGCAGATATCAAAGAATTTCAGGTACAGGTCAGACCTTCTAGCTATGTAAAATTCAATAATATATCACTCAGACCGGATAAAAAAACCAAACCGGAGATCAGATGTTGGAAGCAGAAATTACTAGAAAAAACGACAGATTCAATAAAAAGTACAGAAGATACAAAAGAATCAAAAAACCTCACCTCCATCAGCAAAAAGGTAAATTCACCATCAGAACTTATAGGCAAATGGACAATGACTGATATCAAAGGTGATGACAGACAAAGCTATAGCTCTGGATCATTAGACATAAAGCCTGATAACCACGTCATTCTCGAAGGTGTACAAGATGGAGAATACTTTGCAATTGAAGCAACTTATCAGTTTGACAGCAGCACCGGAAGGCTGGAGATCAGTAACAGTACCGGAAAGACAAATGGCTACCTTCAAGGTGATACTATAACACTAATTGTGCCTGAGGAAAACATTAAGGTAACACTCAAAAAAGCTGCCATTATAAAAACTAACCCTAAAAACGGAGTTTTGGCAGTAGTAAAAGATTTCTATGGAGCCGTACAGACTGAAGATGCCAACAAGCTTATTAACTGTATGTATATAGAAAATCAGGAACATCGTAATTCCCTTCAGGCTTTACTGAAAGAGTTTTCGCCTGAACTGCAAAGTATAAAGATAAAATCACCAGAAATTGTTGAGGTATACCCTGCTGGAGATGGTAAATACCATGTACTTACCTTGATAGATATGGGACACGATACATATGTGCCACAAAAAGTTGTAGTAACGACAGAGCCAGACGGCTATAAAATAATGAAGTTTGGCAGCGAAGAGCTTAAACAGACCCAATTAGCCAGAGAGATGTCTGCCAGAGATTACGGCCTGATGAGATTAAATAAACAAAAAGACATTTGGGAAAAGGCTGATAATATTGAGCTTGAAAAACTATATACTAACTTAATAACAGACTGCGAAAGAAATCTTGAAGCGGCCAGATACGCTAAAGAACATGATATAAATATAATACAAAACTTCACTAAAGCAGAGTTAACCAAACAGTTAGAGACATACAAAAGTCACACCCCTGAGGAATTCAGGCAGATAGTCATTGACGAGTATGAGCAATTCCAAAATACACCTGAACCTGCTAGTAACAGTAAGGCTTCCAAAATCTAATAGACTCAAACTGACCGATGGTCAGTTTGATAGGATTTAGAATTCAGGATTTAGTAATTAGTTGAATAGAATGACTTCAAAAACTAACTACCAGTTAGCAACCATTAAGCCCTTTGTTGATAGTGTATTACAATACACAAACTGAAGTTTTCGGTCAGTTTGAGTAATAGATTTAATTCCTCAACTGTAACCAACAAAGAATGACGTACTGTTTAACGTCAAAAAAAATAGGCAGAAACACTTAAAAGTAGTGTCTCTGCCTTTTATTATTAGCAGATTAACTAAAGATATAATTAGTTGCTGCAGGTTTCCTGTGGATACTTACCGCATTTGAGCCAGCTTCCTGCTATATTAGCAAGGTCAAGCATATCAATACGACAATTACCGTCAAAATCATAAGCAGAAGGATAGTCCAGCATACAAGTACCCTTACCAGTTAAGGCAAAAAGCTCATCGGCTATCTCTGTTTGAGTAACAGGATATGAATAGATCTTAAGCTCATCAATGAGGCCATAACAGCTTGATTCATTGCCACGACCACCAATGCTAAGCGGAGCTGCCGGGGTAGCCATTGCTGACAGATCAACAGTAGCAGTAGTAGATGGCAGGCCATCAGTATACAGAGTTATCACATGAGAAACCGGTTCATAGGTAGCTGTAATAAGGTGCCACTGACCATCACCAGTAACAATATCACTTACACCATCAATTGTGCTCTTAGTCTCAATTATAAACTGAGCTGGATTACGATATGCATGATCTACGCCAAAGAGCCAACCGGTAGAACCAGCATCCAGCTTACTAAGAGGTAACCTCCAGCCTGGATTTGTTTCACCGTTGAACTTATACCACATGCTATATGTAAAACCAAATGGATAGTAATTAAATACATCCTCCTGGCCTTCTGCAAATGGTACAGTAATATAGTCAGAATCATTAGTAAACTGGGCAGCCATATCGTCAGGATTATTATCTGCATCGTAGCCAACACCGCTAACGAAGTCAATAATACCATCGCCAACGTTAGTAGTACTGCCACTATCAGTAACAACACCATCATGTGCTTGAACACCAGATATAACGGCATCTACAGAATCTTCGAGATTTCCATCAAACTTCCAATAACCAACCAGACGTGCTGTAAGCAGTAAGGCACTAGCAGAATTTTCAGTACTTGTTGTTGTTTCATCGGTAAGACCATTACTCATAACACAGTAATATCTGCCTTCATAAGCAATCGCCTGAGCTGTCTCAACATCGGTGAAATCAAATGCCAGAGTTGCTGAATCGGTACCAGTCATAACAGCATCGTCAGCTAAAGCAGTTTCAACACCTTCTTTATACCAGAGGAATCTAACCGCACCAGAAGCTGAAACGGATAATTCAGCAGTAGGATTAGCAAGTGTATCAGCAGGTTCAACAAGTTTAACAACAGAATCAGGAGCGGTAGAAAATGAACCCATTCCACTTACAACCGGCTCACCAGCAGCAGTCAAATACGCGTCAACACGCCATTTATAGGTTTTATCATGAGTTATATAATCTGCTCCGATCTGGTCAAAATCTGCCATTGGAACAGTATTGTCAGCTACGGTAAGGAATCTGCCTTCGCTGGCAGCAGTCTCAAATGCATTTGGATCCCAATCGTTAGGGTCAGAAGAAACAAACACATTATAATGATCAATCGTATCAGCATTAAGCATAGTCCATGATAGCTCAGAGTCAATAGAAACCAGAGTAGTACCTAAAGCTGGAAACGGATTTGCGAACATTGGTTTGGAATAAAGGAAGTCTGCACTATCCAAAACACCTTCGGTAAGACGAACATCATCAATCCAACCATTAAGTTTATCAACACGACCAGAACCCCAGTAACCCTGGCCAAATATCCAGTTACCAACAGCTTTCATACTGTGATCGTTGCCAGCTGTACCACCATTACTAGTAATTGCAGTATCTTCACTGCTATATTCTACATAGCCATTACCATCCAGAGAATCAACATAGAACTTCACATCTGTGCCGTCACATGTAATAGCAACATTGTACCATGTATTTGCAGCAGCACCAAAGGTAGAAGTAACTCTTATAAGTTCATCAGATACAGATATCCACTGTACCCTGATCTGGCCAGAAGAATTCAAGGTCTGAACATACAGTGCAGATTGATTAGCATCGTTTGAATATCCCGCCTGGCCATCTCTACCAATAATAGTCTTATTACCAGAAATAGAAGTAGTATTGAAAGAAAATTCAATTGTCCACTCACTAGGTGACCATGCAGCAAGGTCGGCGTAATCACAGTAGCCGTCCTGACCACCACTAAACTGAGCAGATAATCCATAACCGGTCGGAGTTGCTCCATCAGTTGAAAATTTAGGACCATAACTGTCGTCCCAGCCTTTCATGTGGTAGCCATTTCCTGACAGGTCAACAGAACCCTCCCTAGCGGTAAAACCGGCATCCAGACCATTAGCATAAAAACTCTGTCCAGCAGTTCCATCTTCAAAATTCCACCAACCTATTGCAGTTTGTCCCAAAGCAGGAACTGACACTGCAAGTGCCATTAAAAATGCTAACAAACTTTTTCTCTTCATAATCGAACCTCCAAAAAAAAAGACAAATGGACATAAACAACAAATTGAGGTAAACCTCAAAATATACCTAAGTGTGGCAAGAATGACAATCTCGGTAGCCACACACTAAAATTCGGTATTTACATTCTATCTCTTAAACAGAAAATTGCATTATTCACATGCGAAACTATTGATGTATTTTTAACAATAAAACAAGGTATGACCCAATGCAGATTAACAGGCAGGAACAAAAACTTTACATTCTTCCTTCTCTCTACTCTCTGCAATCTCACCACTACCTAAGATAAAAAGCCCAATGCCAGCACATGCAGACAAACAGCTATTTATAAAGTAGTTACAAATTAAAAAATCATACTCTCTATTCAATCAAAAAAGAAATTCTGCAACCAGTTATAAATAATGAACAGCTAACCAGTATACAAAATTATCGAAAAAACTATAATTTCATTATAGCAATTCAGGCATAGCGTGTCTAATCGAAAACACCCTAAAGAGAGGCATAAAATTGCACAATTACAACAAAAATAGAACAAACCCCACATTGACCAAAAACACACTCAACTGCACTATAATTCACAAGACATTATGATTTATTAAGTTACAAACAATATCAACCTCTTGCAACACTTAGAACTAAACCACTAATTACTACCTAAATAACCAAAGTGCGACAGAAGTTTTTTTCAAACTCACTGTCGCACTTTGCCTTTATAATATTAAAATCTATTTTATCTGATCAATTACCCATAAAAAGTACCTCACAATAGCTATTCCAGCTATTATAGTCACTTCCATTACAATTTACTCTTATATAACGAGCCTTTGTACTACCAAGATCAAAACCCTCATAGGCCGAAGTTGTCCCACTACTAACCTGAGCACCAGAAATAGAACGCCAATCATTATTATTATCTGAACACTCAACAGAAAATGCATACTTACGCTGGGCCCCACGATAAAACTTAACATACATTTTATCTACCTCAACCTTACGGCCAAAATCAAACAGCAGCCATTGAGGATTATTTGCAGTCCAGCGGGTACCAGGCTTACCATCATTTATATTAGCAATAACCTCATTTCCGCCATATTCACTGCTGGCAGAAACAGCTTTAATATCCAACTTTTTGCCAGGAATAACCAACCAGCTGCAAGTGTCCTTTACAGCCAGTCCCTTAGCCTGAACAGTTAACTCATTTTCACCCTGAGCAAGCTTAACACCAGGCCAGATAGCAATACAATCTTTTACATTAGCTGTCCCTATAGCCTTGCCATTAAGTAACAGTGTCACGCTGTTACAATTAGAGTAGGCCTTAACATCCACTGTTTGTTCAGCCAGCGGTGTGTTTCTACGACTGGTTATATATACCATTGGCTCACTATTCCAGTTAGCCTTATACCAGTAGAAAGCATCCTTTTTGATCTTACGGTCACGAGTTACCATGCCTTTATCATTGTAGCCTGGCTTTTCACCTTCATCGCGATGATCAGCACCAAAATCAAAGCCGTTCCAGATAGTCTTACACCAGATAAATGGTCTGGTCTTCATATCCTTCCAGTGATTCTCATGGAAAATCGCCTGATATTCTTCTGGATGCCAAAAGCCGCCTGGGCTAGGCTGAGCAGGGTTTAACTCATGCATAGTAACACCGGCACCGGCACCATATTCGCTTATCCCCATTATAGTATCGGGCCTACGGCTATGATATTTATCAGCCCATTCACCCATATACGCATTATGATCATTATACCAGCCAAAATACTTATTATAGCAAACAGTCTCAGTAACGTAAGTCGTAGGATGATTATCTGCGCCACAGGCGGCGGCAATAGAAATTCTGGTAGGATCTTCGCTTTTTGCAAGATCATTTAACTCTTTCATTAGCGGTACAGGATTTGGAGCCTTGCCATCATTAGTTATCTCATTAAAAACTCCCCAGAAACATACTGATGGGTGATTATAGTTCTGCCTGATAAGTTCAATTAACTGCTGACGGGCGTTTTGGGCAAAAAGCGGTGTTCTACCAACACCATTAACAGTAGGGATCTCAGTATAGAGTACAACACCTTCCTTGTCCGCCATCTGGTAAAGTAACTTGCTATGCTGATAATGCGACAGACGCAGCCAGGTACAACCCATCTCACGCATAAGTGCAAAATCTTCACGACGATCATCATCTGAAATAGCCCTGCCAAGGTCTTCCCTGTCTTCATGCATTGCCACGCCTCGCAGATCAAGATATTTACCATTGAGCAGGAAGCCTTTATCTTTATCAACACTATAATATCTGAAACCAAGCGGTTCAACCACAGTATCAACTACACCACCAGCACTTAGCAACTCGCATTTTACAGAATACAGGTATGGGTCCTGCAAGCCATTCCATAAGTGCGGATCAGATATCTGCGTAGAGGCAAGAAATACTTCACTACCGCCCCCTGCTACCATCTCCTGCGATGTCAATGTTGCAATAACAGAGCCATTTGCATCTAAAACTGAAGATTTTACAGTATAGTCAGCCGCACTTTCACCCGCATTGCGTACCAATGCTTTTACTTCAAGTGTAGCAGAGCTTTCAGAAACATTGGTAGTTTTAAGGTAAACACCTGTTGACGCATAGTCCTGCAAAGTAAAGTGAGCTGGTTCTGTCACGACCAGGCTTACTTTACGACAAATACCACCCCATTGGGTAAAGTCACCAGATATTGGAGGTATCTCATATTCACCAGAATTATCTACTTTTACAGCCAGCTGATTTACTGCACCGTAGCGAAGATAATCTGAAATATCAAAAGTAAAGGCCGCATAAGCACCCATATGTCTACCAACAAACTGACCGTTACAGTAGACATCTGCTACCCGGCCAACCGCATCAAAATAAAGATACACGCACTTGCCATTATACTCTGCCGGCACATCCAGACTCTTACGATACCAAGCCGGGCCACGATAATAACGCCCGCCGTCCTGACCATCTAAAGCATTAAAAGTATGTGGAACATTTACCGTCTGCCAGGAAGAATCATCGAAATCAGATATCTGGGCATCGCTTACATCCGAACGCAAAAACTTCCACTGCGGGTCAAGTTTGATAACAGATCGCTGTGCCAGAACCGGCACGGTCATAACAAGCAGTAGCAACAATATTAATGTTTTCTTTTTCATAATAAACCATCTCCATATTCAATTTTTAAACAATACTTTTTTGTACGATCAAATACTTATCAGCGTTGAGCTCTGGCTGTAGATAGAAACTCGGACTAGCGCTATCATACAAACCATAAGACACCCAATAATAAATGCAATCCAAATGGCTAATTCTTGCCAAAAGCAAGATCCAGAAATCGCCTAAAATAGAATAAATATTCTATGCTAACATGCACAGTTCGTCAAAGAAAACTCAATACGCCGTATCCCAGCGAAACATGCGGAAAACATCATAATTATTGTATTTTAATAACCATGACTCACCCCAACTCGCACTATTGTTATACTTACTGGGGAAACATTAATAGTATTATTTGTTTCAACTGGAGCAGTTTTTCTTGCTCTTATCGCAGGTTTATGGCCTGCCTGGTTATATGCCAGCGGATTCTCATTTTTAATTTCAAAACATTCAGCCTTCCCAAATGTTGAGAAGTTGGAAAGATCAAGGTTAATTTTGTACAAGTCCCAACTGCTGTTAACAATACCAATAGTCAATATATTTCTATCATCGGTCAATGCTGCAGCCACATCAATATTGCCACCATTTTGCTCTACCAGCAATGGGATAGTACCAAACTCACTGCGATACAAAATGAATGGCCAGGCAGAAGCAGCTAGAAATGCATCTGTTTTGGTAGTCTTTATACACCCCATAGCATTAACCGCAGAAGAATAATTTGCCATAGAACAAACATCACTATTACGATACATTTCCTGTATGCCAGATGCAATACCGAGAGCATCTTTCATAAAGCTGCGAGTACCCTGATCGCCATAAAAATGAGGACCGTACCAATAGTTCCACTCATCAAAAGCCAGATGGATATTTTTGGAAGCTAATTCGTTATCAA
Source organism: Sedimentisphaerales bacterium (assembly GCA_963667715.1). Classification (GTDB taxonomy): domain Bacteria; phylum Planctomycetota; class Phycisphaerae; order Sedimentisphaerales; family SM23-30; genus JAFGDI01. Next base: position 3,301,555 of record OY763926.1, read on the forward strand.
TAATAAGATAATCCCGATACTTCTGGCAAACATCACGAATCTTTTGCGGCACCTGCATAGCGTGAATATGCAGGTCAGATCTACTACCACAGAAAAAATGTTCACTAATGAAATTCATATTATCAGAACAGTCTTTCAACATTTGCTGAGTCCAATCGCCTCCGAGATTTCCTACGGCAAAAGTCTTGATCGATGGGTCGGATTTTTTCATCATAGATTCGATCCAATTATGCTTTTGAACATAATGCTCCAAACGCATATGCCCCAGCTCCCAATCGCCATACATTTCATTGCCAATACCCCACCATTTAACATCAAATGGCCTGGTATTGCCATTTTCTATACGAAGGCGGCCCATAGGGGTATCAGCAGAACCATTTGCATATTCAACTTCCGCAGCTGCCGACCAGGCATCACCTAACCCGCTATTTACCACGATCATTGGCTCTGTCTCGACCAGCTGGCAAAACTCTATAAATTCATGGATGCCAACATCATTGGTTTCCAGCTCCGGCCAGGCAGGGTTAACTCTGGTAGCTCTTTTATCACGAGGGCCTAGACCATCATGCCAATCATATCCGCTGACAAAATTACCGCCAGGCCACCTATAAATAGGACTTTTGAGCTTTTTGAGCAGTTCCAGGGTATCTTTGCGAAATCCTTTAATATTATCCTGAGGCATTAATGAAACCGCTCCAATAACAACACTACCCTTACCGGAAACGGTTATCTGCAGTGAGCCGTTATCACTATCGCCCTTAACATGAAATTCAAAGGGATATTTTTTATAACCATTCGCCAAACGCTTGATCGGAACTGTTACCTTATTTCGCTCGGACCACTTTAGAGATATATCTATTTTAGCATTAGCTTTATTTGCCGAAAGTATTATATATCCGGAATAGTATTTACCATTAACCAAACCCAATTCATTCTGACATATAGTTAAAGGCTCACGCGACAACTCCAGTTTTAATGAATGCTGTCCGGAGTAAGGATCTTCTTTACTCATAGATACACGAGAAGCATCACCTATTACTGTCCACGGGGAATCGATAAGTACTCTGGCACCTTCACCAGTTGTTCGCCAAACAGGACCCCTGGCAGGAACAGAATAATAGAATTTTCGGTCGTTAAGCATCTCCGCCCATATACCACCATAAATACAATTTCCTTTATGCTCAATTGCCTGACCATAAATATAATCAGAAACAGGACTATTGCCAACATCCGGCAAGACCTTTACAGTGGATGTAATAACTTTTGACTCTGGCTGATATACTTCTACGACTTCAAGTCTGATATCATCAAACCAGACCCTGCCTCTGGCTTGTCCCCAGCCACCAAAAACACAGTTTACCTGCATTGAAGTAACGCCGTTAGTATCAAATTCGCACTCAAGCCTAGTCCAGTTATTTGTCCCCGATAAAGCAGGTGTACGGGCAGCAACACCGTGAATGTTAAGAGCAACTCCCCTTCCATCCATAACTTCAACATTCTGCGTCTTGATCCAGCCACTCAGCCGATAACGACCTTCGTGCAAAACTGTAACCCTCTGTGACCAACTAGCATCACCACCAGTTTCAGAAGCGATCATCGCACAGTATTTTCCAGTCCTGCCAGAAGGTACAATGGCCATTTCAACATTGCCAGACCATGTAATATCACCCCACTCAGAAAGTGAGTCAAAAACATTATTTTCGAATGAAGGATTTACAACCTCATTCTGTTGAGCAGAAACCGGCGAAACAGCAAAGGCTACACACAAAAAACATACAATGATCATATTTTTTATCATTACAGATATCTATCCAATTCCCAATCATTCCCATAAACGTAGGATGCAGAAAAAACATATACACAGTCGTTTATCTTAATAACAGACTATATATAAAAAGAGTGTCTGGCCAGTATCGGAATCCGGCGCAGACACAAGCACGATATTATTTCATTGTGAAAGCCTGCAAGGCTTTTTACTTTTTAAGAGGTATCTTAACAGTCTTCTCGCCTCTGGCTGGCTGATAGCATAAAGGGCCATCATTTTCTGTCCAGACAACAGGGTCCATGCAAAGCTGACGAGCGGTCTGCTCCATATTCCAGGAATGATAAGCAATGAAGTAAGTTTCATTATCAGGGCCAAGGATAAGAGAATTATGGCCGGGGCCAATAAGATCATTTCCTATTGTTCCAAGCACAGAGGCCTTATCTTTACTCCAGCTATCTACATACGGTCCAGTGATACTATCTGAGACCGCACAACCTACACCATAGCCAGGTGTCTGCCAGTTACCACATGAATAGAAGCAATAATACTTATTATCACGGTAAACCACAGTAGGCCCTTCTATGGTATGCCAGGCTGCCCAGTGCTGGTCGTATAAGTCGCGATCACGCTCATATATCTGCCAGTCACCAAAAGCTCTCAGGACAGTGTTAACAGGTCCCTGTACTGATATCATATCATCAGCAAGCTCAACAACCGCCAGAGCAGTCCCCGGCCTCTGATCAAAGAAGTCCATAGCAAAGAACAGATACCACTGGCCGCTGACTGGGTCACAATATGGATGCCCATCAATCGAGAATGGCAGATCAGGGAACAGCTTTTTGCCACAATCAATAAAAGGCCCTTCCGGACTGTCAGATATGGCAACTCTCATATGCATATTACCAGCATAATATAAGTAGTATTTACCGTCCTTTTCAGCAACTTCAGGAGCCCAGTAAAGCTCTAAACCATCCACTGGCTCAAGTGCACCGCCAACATATTCCCAATTCTGGAAATCTTTTGATCTGGCGATTTGGAAACGCTTACCTTTATTACTCTCCTCAGTACCATAAGCGTAATATGTATCCTGAAACTTCACCATATGCGGGTCTGCCAGATAGCCATCCCACAGAGGGTTAGAATATTTCAGTGTAACATGCTTTTGCTGGGAACAAGAAGCCATAAACAACATAACCAGCAATAAACCAACTATATTAAAATGTTTGATCATAAGGTATCCTTCCAGAATCAATTCAACATAAAAATAAGCCAAAAATAAACTTCTAATAGTATGATACAAACAGCGAAAATGTCAATCAATAATAATAGCAGATCATTACATAATAGTCAGCATTCTTTACTATATGTCAGAAATAACTGCATTTTATATAAAAAAAGCATAAATTGCTAAAATAACAATATATGCTTTAAATAATCATAAAAAATCACATTTTCGTACTTTTACTTATCGGTTTCTTTTTCATCTATGGCTAATTCCAGATATGGTCTGGCAAAAATACACCAGTCAGAATCCGTCGCAAGCATCGGAGAGTCTTCAGCCAGGTCAGGATCTTCACCATCTGTGCTGACAAGAGTCAGAAAACGGTCCGACTCATCAAGAGCAACGTCAATGAAAAATACTTCACTAATATCATCTATACCTTTAATTGACTTGCGAAGCTCGCCGTCAACGAGAACCCAAACATCAAAATTACCGTCACGAGGTGTATCAGAAGACATACCAACATCAGAGACGAAACGCTGGATCTTACCCTCTGGCAAACTTTTACGTATAGCTTCAAGATCAAAGGTTATCCCCAGGTTAGCGTGCATAAATATCGATGGATATTCAGCTGTGCCGTAAGGTCTGTTACCAAGCTTACCGTGTGCAGCACGCCATTGATAATCTTCCAGATCTCTGCCATAGCCATTTAGAATAGCTGAATAACAAACATTATTTGTCTTTGGGCATTCCACAAAAATATGTCCTTCAGAACTGATCTTCTGATTATTATTGAAACCTTGCGGAACAAATACGCCATCAATAAACATATTATTAACCGGCATAAACTTCCCAGTGCCTCTGCGGTCTTCTGAAGAGAAGTATCCACTCTTGCCAGTGATAGCGTCAATACCATACTCAAGGTTACCAGTGCCCCAGCCGTTACCACCACCAATAATATCAGCAAGATTGATAGTTGGGCGGCCTCGCCAGATCAGGTTAGTCTTAGACTCAATATCCCGCACAAACAGTCGTTCGTCGCAGGCTATCTCTGACACCTTGGCATTATACTTAGTTACCTTTCTGGCTAACCCTTGAGAAACTTCGGTACTTGCTCGTTTCTCTTTATCACCAGTAATTAAAGTAGTCTTTCCTTTTAACACATGTAGTTCGGTATCACCCTGATAGCTTACTTGTATACCAAATTGGGTTCCAAGATCTATTACCAAGGCACTTGGAGTATTTATAGCGAAACCAATAGCTTCAGGCGGCACAGACGAATAAGCATATCCGTATTTAAGTTTAATACGATCTTCTGAAGTAATAACAAACTCAGCCGGCCCTTCAATGGTAACCTTGGCATTATTGTCAAACATCAGTTCTGCAAAGCCATATTTGAGCCTGTAACTTTTAGAATTGGTTGCAAGCCTGGAACCATTTTCCAAATGTGAGTTACTTGCCCATTCTGCTCCAATCGAATCAGTTAGAGTAGCGACCTCTACCCGACTTGACATAGCAGATATCTGGAAGCCAACCGCAACAAGCAAACAAGCTGCAATCGAGCCAACCAAAGAAAATATCACTTTTCTTTTCTTTCCAACTGGCTGATCAACCGTATCGACAGTAGTTTCGTTCGATTCAATATAATCGAGCAAAGTCTTAGGCTTCTCAATCTCAACCGAAGGCGAAATACTCTCTACATTAGCCAGCTCGGAAATGATATTACTGCCCTGAGAAGCAACCTGGAAAAACTGGAGCGATGTCCAGAGTTTAACATAACCAAGATACTCCTCGGCCATCTCCGGATTGCTGCTTATGAGGTAATCAAGCCTCTCAAACTGCTCAGGGGTGATCATATTCTCACGCAAAGCGTTGAGTAATGAGTATATTTCATTTTTTTCTACAGGATTCATTACTTTTCTTATTCAATCATACTTTTTTTAACACAATTCAACAATGCTACATGTATTTTTGACAAACGGTTATAAAGGGTATTTATATTCATCCCCACCCTGCCAGCCAGGGTCTTAAGGGTAGAACCATCCTCATAGCGAATTTCAAGAATACGTTTTTCGTCAGAATTAAGCTTCTGAACACACTTCTTTAGTGCTTCGACTCTGGAATCTTCATCGCCGGCCTGCTCGGCTTCGAGCTGCTCGATAACCTCCATAGTCTTTTCACTAAACTTCATTCTATAATTCTTCTTATCCCTCAGAAATCTCAGTATCTTAAACCTGGCAACAGATATTGCCCAGGCAGTAAAATCAGTTCCTGGAGTATATTCATCAAATTTTTTCCACAACAGGGACGCCGTCTCTTGAACTATGTCGTCGGCATCAACCGGGCTGGGAACTTTAGCCATAACATAGCCGTAGATTCTACGCTGACTGCTTAAAAACAGCTGCATAAAATACTGGCTTCTTTGTTTTTCCTGTTCGTCCATAGTTATTTTCGCCAATAGTGTGTTATTTGTTACTTATCTATATACCTAATACCAATTATGGCACATTTTTTTGATTCATTTTAGCTATATCGCTGGCAAAATACATTAAAAAAACATCAAAATAATCATAAACACATTATGACAAGTAACTTAAGCCCAATTTGACAAATTATTCTTATATGAAACTATACTCGTTATATTTTAGTTATCATGACTTAGTTTATATCGATCATTATCATGCATATATTAATTATATAACTACTTCATTTTCTTATATTTAGATTTTTATAACCATGTAAGTTCCTGAATTACTGAAAACTTACACCTAATAAACAAATTCTTACACTGTAATCCTCGTTTTTGAGTCGATATTCTACTTGATGATTATTGATATGTCTGCTAGAATTGCGACTCAGGATTTATAGTGGAAAGCTATTAAATACAGCAAGTTATAAAAAATAAAGTAAACTTTGATGCTATTTTTTTCTTTTTATAACATAACAGGTTGATTTATAAACATTTATCAACAGTAAAAATACCCCAGCCACCGAAAGTGTAATACGATGCCTGAGCATAATATACTAGAAGTAAAAGACCTTAAAACACATTTTGCCGTCAAGAAGAGCATGCTTGGCAAGCCTCTTGCGTGGCTAAAAGCCGTTGACGGCGTAAGTTTCACTATAAAAAAAGGCCAGACGCTGGGACTGGTAGGTGAAAGTGGTTGCGGCAAAACTACTGTTGGAAGAAGTCTGCTCAGGCTTATTCCGGCAACATCCGGAACGGTAAACTTTGAAAATAAAAATGTCTTTGAACTTACTCCTAATTATATGAGAGAAGTAAGACGAGATATGCAGATTATCTTTCAGGACCCATTTGGCTCTCTAAACCCAAGAATGACAGTAGGTGCTATTATAGGCGAAGCTCTTAGCGTTCACGGGTTAGCTAAAGGTCAAAAACGTCAGGAGAAAGTAAACGAACTGCTGGAAAAGGTCGGCCTTCAGCCTTCTTATGCCAGCCGTTATCCTCATGAATTTTCAGGTGGCCAGAGACAGCGTATCGGTATTGCCCGCTCTCTTGCCCTTAATCCTAAATTCATTGTATGTGATGAGCCCGTAAGTGCACTGGATGTTTCAATCCAGTCTCAGATAATCAACCTCCTGCAAGACTTGCAGGAAGAGTTTGGTCTAACTTATCTGTTCATTGCTCATGACCTTGCAGTTGTAGAGCATATAAGCGATTATGTTGCGGTTATGTATCTGGGTAAAATAGTTGAATATGCAAAAGCTGATGAGCTATATGCAAATCCTAAGCATCCTTATACTGAAGCCCTGCTCTCGGCGATACCTCTACCTGATCCGGATAGAAAGTACGAAAGGATCAAACTCACCGGCGAAGTGCCAAGCCCGGTTAATCCTCCACAAGGATGCCCCTTCCATCCAAGATGCCGCTATTGTGACGATAAATGCAAAAGCGAAATACCGTCATTAGATGAGATCAATGGCCCTGACCATACCGTAGCTTGCTGGCATCCTGAAAAGGTCCTAAAGCAAACGACAAACTAATCTTTAATCCTGCCACTTTATACAAATAGAACTTTTATATAGTTTGAGTAGGATAATTAAGACATAAATAGAACATTCATAAACGTATAATATAATATGCTGGGATTTTGCCCGGCAAATGAAGACAAAACATTTTATTTGGACGAAGCCACATGGGAAAAAAAACTAAAGTTGCTATTGTCGGTTGCGGTATCGTAGGTACCGGGGTCGCTAAGATTCTGATCGAAGAAAAAGAAAGCATTTTCAACAGAACCGGTATCGATCTGGAATTGACCGACGTAATCGACAAAGACCTAACTCGTCAGCGTCCTGTAACATTTCCTGAGGGAATGTTGCACGATGACCTTGACAAGGTATTAAATAACCAGGAAATAGAAACTGTAGTAGTGGTCGTCGGTGGAACTACAATTGAAGCAGAGATCCAGAAAAAGGTTCTGGCCAGCGGGAAAAATGTAGTTACCGCAAATAAAGCGCTACTTGCTGAACGAGGTAATGAAATATTCCAGGCTGCACGCGATAACAATAAATGCGTTGCATTTGAAGCAAGCTGCGGCGGCGGTATCCCACTTATCTCATCTATTAATACAGGTCTGGCCGCTAATAATATACTATCGTTATATGGTATTCTAAACGGTACCTGTAACTACATACTAAGCAGCATGACCGAAGAATCAAAGGAATATGCTACCGCCCTAAAGGAGGCACAAACTGCTGGCTTTGCCGAAGCTGATCCAACTCTGGACGTAAATGGTGCCGACAGTGCCCATAAAATTGCGATACTGGCTATGTTGGCATTTGGCAAAGAAGTAGACTATAACAAGATCAGCTTTAGCGGAATTGATACTGTTTCACTTACCGATATCAGCTATGGTCTGAAAATGGGCTATGTAATGAAACTTCTGGCAATTGCATCAAATACTGACGACGGCATTTCTATCCAGGTTCGCATGGCATTTATCTCAGAAGATGAGCCGCTGTCAAGAGTATCTGGACCATTTAATGCTGTTAGTATCTTTGGCGACGCAGTTGGCCATACACTATACCTTGGTCGTGGTGCCGGCATGATGCCTACAGCCAGTGCTATTGTAGCTGATGTTATCGAGGTTTCACGAGGCAATGCTGTAAACATATTTAAGACCACAGCCGGGCTAGGTAAACCAGCTGAGCCAGCTACTTTGTGCCCCGCCGAAAATACATCAAGCAGCTTCTACCTGCGTATTACTGCTGCTGACAAACCTGGCGTATTTGCTAAAGTATGCTCGATATTAGGCAACCATGATATAAGCATAATGTCTTGCCTGCAGCAGGAAGCAGATGAAGAGAATGCAGAATTTGTACCAGTGATCATAATGACTCATGTCGCCCAACAAGGCAATATGGACAATGCCCTGAAAGAAATAACTGAAATGCCTACCATCAAAGACACCCCAGTTTGCATTCCAGTTGTTACCCCACCTTCAGATGAATAATTGAAAGTGATAAGAATATAATCTTAACACTTTTCGATAAATTACAAAAAAGGCTCGGATACAGTATTATAGTATCCGAGCCTTTTTAATTTATTTAACCGTATTAGATATTAATCTAACTTTTTTCAATTGTTTATTCAAAAGATGGAGGACAATAATCCTTAGCCCAATCTTTATTTGGTTCTGTACTCATGACAAAGTCAAGATTTGACACATTCATGCTAGTAAGCTCTTCAATAGTAAGCCAGCTCTTTTCACAATCCTCGCCGTTCAACTTCATATTTGTAATATAAGGTGACTCTTGCCCCGCATTTTCAGCTGAAATAACAATCTTTTTACCACTATCCAGATTTAGCGTTATTTTTTCAAATAGCGGACCTGTAACTGCAAAGCCCCCTACTCCTGGAATTTCAGGATAAAGCCCCATAGCTGCAAATACGTACCACGCAGACATAGCACCACTATCATCGTCACCCGGTATACCAGCTACCTTATTAGAAAAAGAAGCATCCATAACATGACGCATTTCCTTCTGGGTCTTCCAAGGTGCACCCATCCAGTTATAAACAGGAACAACACCGAAACAAGGTTCATTACCAGCAAGATACAGCGGGTTACCATAATCATAACCAAATGCAATATCAGACATAAGTTTATCAAGACGCTCCTGAGCCTTGGCTTCGCCGCCGATCATTTGTACAAGCTTACCGAGATTGTGCGGGATGCCCCAGGTATAATGAGTTGAAGTACCTTCCTGGCAGCCATCACCAGTAAAAGGATCGAAATTCGGTTTCCATGAACCATCTTTCATCTTAGGCCATAAATATTTTTTCTCAGGATGCATAATATTGAATATACCCTGAGAACGTTCCAGATAATACTGATAATTATCCTCATCACCAATCGCTTTGCACATTTGAGCAATTGAAAAATCTGCCACAGAATATTCTACACTTTGAGAAATAGCACATGGGATTCCACAATCGTACGGATAATATCCATATTTTTTATAATCATCAAGATATGCCCAAGTCATATGCAGATTTCTGCCCCAATAGCGATTTTCCTTACCAGAATCGATCATTACCTCTGTTAAGGCATCAACATCAAAATCCTTAGCACCAAAAGCATATGCATTTGCAATAAATGGATCTGCCGGATAACCTGCCATGATCAAGGTCTCATCATTGAACATGCTCCAAAGCGGCAAACCACCACCACCTTTATACTCAGTTTGACGAGAAGAATCCAGCAGAGTCTGACAAAAATCACTGCCTGCTTCCGGGTAAAGCAATCCCCAAAGCTGTGCCTGACTACGATATGTATCCCAGCCAGAAAATGTTGTGTATACATGATGACCAGGACGAACAGTATAAACTTTATCATCCATACCCATATATTCGCCATTAGCATCATCAAAAATATTTGGAAGCATGATTGAATGATACAATGCCGTATAGAAAATTGTAGTATCATCAATACTGCCACCTTCTACATCAACCTTATTAAGCTCTTTATTCCATGCAGCTCTTGTTTTAGCAGCTACTTTAGCAAGCTCCCAGCCAGGTATCTCAATATTAAGATTCTCCTTAGCATTTTCAAGGCTAACATAAGAAATACCAGCCTTCATAGTAACATTCTGAGCTACAGATGGGTCAAAACTGATATAAGCTGCAATATCTTTACCAGTAGCATAAGCCTGACCAGCATTCTTCTTATCGCCCTGCCAACTGCCAAAGGTCATAAAAGGCTTATCGAAAATAACATTAAAATATATCACATAATCACTGGTCATCTGATTACAAAAACCGCCGCCACGTACCCAACCCGAAAGTGTGCGTGTAGATGGATCGATCAGTATACTGCCATCCTTCATGCCGTTAGCAGAACCACCTGCATCAAAAACAAGATTAGCATGTTGACCAGCTGGATAATTAAATTCTGCAATACCGCAACGAGTTGTAGCAGACAATTCAACATCAACATTATAGCGATCAAGAGATACTGCATAATAACCAGGTTCAGCTTTTTCTGTATCATGATTATATAATGAGCTATATACATTTTTATTACCAACTGGAGACTTTGACAAATCTTCAGTTACTGGCATAAAAGGTAACTCACATACAGCTTCACAACCTACACCGCTAATATGAACCATACCAAAACTGCGAATTTTATCACAATCGTAATGATAGCCACTACCATGATTTCTTTCTTCTGTATGTGGGCTAAACGATACCATACCAAAAGGCCCCTGAGCACCAGGGTAGGTAGAACCATTACCTCTTAAAGTACCAATTAGCGGGTTTACATAACCAGCATAATCTTTACCTGAAGTCATGCAGCCACTTAAAGGCAGTATAACACCACTTAGCATCAGTACAGATAACATACTTTTATAAGCAGATTTTTTTATAAAAGATAAAGAAAATGGAATATTGGGCTTAATTTGATCTAATGAACAATACATAAATTGAACAGACCTCCGCAAAAAGAATTACAAATCAAAACAATATTAGCAGTATGTGGTAAGTTAAGTAATTTCTTATATCTATATCCAAATGGTAGGATAGTATATATAAGGATAAGCTAATGCCTTGGATAAATCAATTAAATAGCAAATAGATAAATATAATAAAGAACAAATACCAAAAAACAAGCGCGCATAAAAAAAGCTCACCAACATTAGCTGATGAGCTTTAGTATTTCAAAAAACAGTGACATTATGCCGACGAAAATGTGCTGACACTTCCTGTCTCAGGCTTAAAGCCCTCGACGGTTCTAGTATCCCTAGAAAGGAGGTGATCCAGCCGCAGGTTCCCCTACGGCTACCTTGTTACGACTTAGCCCCAGTTACCGAACTTACCATCGGCAGACGCCTCCTTGCGGTTAGCTATCCGACTTCAGGTACTCCCGGCTTCCATGACTTGACGGGCGGTGTGTACAAGGCTCAGGAACATATTCACCGCGGCATGCTGATCCGCGATTACTAGCAATTCCAACTTCATGGAGTCGAGTTGCAGACTCCAATCCGAACTGGGCCACGCTTTATCCGATTTGCTCCACCTCGCGGTATCGCGTCGGTTTGTACGTGGCATTGTAGCACGTGTGCAGCCCTGGGCATAAAGGCCATGAGGACTTGACGTCATCCCCGCCTTCCTCCGGTTTAACACCGGCAGTCTCGCTAGAGTTCCCGCCATAACGCGCTGGCAACTAACGATAAGGGTTTCGCTCGTTAAAGGACTTAACCCGACATCTCACGACACGAGCTGACGACAGCCATGCAGCACCTGTTTACGTTTCACTACAAGAGCAACTTACTCTGCTTTCACAGAGGGTATCCGCAATAGTCAAACCCAGGATAAGGTTCTTCGCGTTGCTTCGAATTAAGCCACATGCTCCACTGCTTGTGTGAGCCCCCGTCAATTCCTTTGAGTTTTAGCCTTGCGACCGTACTCCCCAGGCGGCATACTTAACACTTTTGCTACGACTGCGAAAACGTCAGAGTTCCCACAGTCTAGTATGCATCGTTTACGGCGTGGACTACCAGGGTATCTAATCCTGTTTGCTACCCACGCTTTCGCACCTCAGTGTCAGAACAAGCCCAGTACACCGTTTTCACCGCTGGCGTTCCTCTGAATATCTACGCATTTCACCGCTCCACTCAGAGTTCCATGTACCCCTACTTGCCTCAAGATTACCAGTATGCCCTGCAGTTCCACGGTTGAGCCGTGGGATTTCACAAGACACTTAATAATCCACCTACGTGCGCTTTAAGCCCAGTGATTCCGAACAACGCTAGGACCATTCGTATTACCGCGGCTGCTGGCACGAATTTAGCCGGTCCTTCCTTCTGGATCGATCAGATCTTTCTTCACCATGACAGTAGTTTACACCCCGAGGGGCTTCGTCCTACACGCGGCGTCGCTGCGTCAGCCTTTCGGCCATTGCGCAATATTCGTTACTGCAGCCCTCCGTGGAGGTCCGGGCAGTGTCTCAGTCCCGATATGGCGGGCCAACCTCTCAGTCCCGCTACGCGTCGATGTCTTGGTAGGCCATTACCCCACCAACTAACTGATACGACATAAACCGCTCCTGTTCCGAAATTCTTTGATACCATGGCCATGCGACCTCGGTATGTTATTCGGTATTATCTGCACTTTCGCTAAAGGGTAAACCCGCAGTTATCCCAAAGAACAGGGTACGTTATTTATGCATTACTCATCCATCCGCCACTAACTAGGCACCGAAGTGCTTCGTTCGTTCGACTTGCATGTCTTAGCCACGCCGCCAGCGTTCGTTCTGAGCCAGGATCAAACTCTTCAATTGATTTATCGTTATCATAACCGAAGTTATGATGTTTACGATTTAAGGCTCAACAAAAACTCACTATGATTGAGAATGTTGAATTTTACACCTAGTGGGGTCGTATACCCACATAGTTATAATCTTATAAGTCGATTTTCATAGTCAACTTAAAGACTCACATTCTCGTCTATAAAGCATATGTCACTGTTTAATTGTCAAAGAACTTTTTGACTCACTCAGGTTACCCTTTGTTTCGTCTTTTCTTGCCTCAGTTTCGTTTCCCTCAACTGAGACGAGTAATTATACAGAGATATCTCCTGTCGTCAACACCCTTTTCATAAATTATTTGTAAAAGTTATAAATAACGAACTCAATCCTTGTTTCAACGCTAAAAACAGCGTTTTGCAATTCAAAAAACTTTATAAAACATTGAGATATTGGTAATAATCACTGCAAAACTCTTAATTTTTCACTAAAACATTTATTAAATAATTTCAAAAAAACTCAAAAAAATCCCATTTCACATCCCCCACTTCTCTTTTCCCTTCAATCTCTTTATACATATATAACGGACGATATAACACATTCAACAGCACAAAAACAGCAATAAGCTACTATATTACAATGACTTACCTTAATTTAAGTCATTTTCAATGGTCCATATAAGCTAATTTGAATATATTTTTGCAGTTTTACTTGCAAGACGACGATAAATCGAATAACCTAACAATAACCTAACAGCAAAGAGATTGGAAGGCATAAAGATGAAAGAATGGCACGACAACCTATATAGTATAGAATCAGGGATAGCTCCTGCCTGTATATTTGGTTCTGGCTCAGATTATAGTTATTGCTGGCCGGAAACAAATAAAAGCAGCAATAGCCCAGATAGCTACCAAGCCAGTTACGGCCATAACGGGCAAATGCTGGCATTTATAACCTCAGCTATTATAGAACTGATTAACCATATTCAGGTAATGCTGAAAGAAATTGCCAGTAATTACATGGCTATACTTGGTTTATCATCCTTATATAACAAGCGTACAAAGAATAATAACACTTTATCGGATACCTCAAATGAGCAAAGCACAAAACAGACGTACTGCTGTTTCCAGAGGACAAGAACCTGGCGAGACTATCCTGACACCACGTCAGATAGAAATAATGCAGTTTATCAGAGCTTACCGCATCAAAAATGGCTGTTCCCCGACCTTGAGGGAGATTGCAGACCAAAACGGCGTAAGCAGAGTAACAGTATTCGGCCATATCGAGGCGTTAATCGACAAAGATATGCTTCTGCGGGAACCAAACAAGGTTCGCTCTTTGATCCTCAGTGATACCGCAGACGAATACTGTCAGCAGCTATCAGATTATTCCGGTTCATACAATGAATCAGCCGACTCCACTGCACCTGATTATATTGAAGAGGACGATGAGCAGGAGATCAAGGCCGGACAGTACCCTATGGCTGGTTACATAGCTGCCGGTAGGCCGTTAGACGCACTGGAGATGCCAGACACTCTTGACCTGACCGATATGTTTGAGACCAGAAACGGTACATATGCTCTTAAAGTACGTGGTGAAAGCATGATAGAGGCACACATATGTGACGGCGATTATGTTCTTATCGAAAAGACCAATCAATTCCGTAACGGCCAGATAGTTGTAGCACTGCTCGAAGATGGACAGGCAACACTAAAAAGGCTTTATCGTCAAAAAGATGGATATATGCTTGAAGGAGCCAATCCTGAATTTCAGCCTATGTACGTTAATAATGTCCAGGTACAGGGAATTGTAGTTGGTGTTATAAGAAGTGTCTAATGAATTGGCAAAAGGTAAAAAGTTAAAGGTAAAAGGATAGAATGATACACCCACCTATACATCGTGTCGGCAGCGGATATGATCTGCATCGCCTGGAACCAGACCGTAAGTTAATAATGGCAGGAATAGAGATCCCCTACGAACTAGGCTTATACGGCCATAGTGACGCTGATGTCGTTATTCACGCGGTAATAGACGCCTTGCTTGGCGCTGCGGGCCTGGAAGATATTGGGGAACTCTTTCCCGACACAGACCCAAAGTATAAAGGAGCAGACAGTACATTACTGTTAGAAGAAGTAATGTTAAAAGTGCGTACCAAGGGCTTTTTACCTGTCAATCTTGATGTTACGATCATTGCAGAGAAGCCGAAGCTAAAGGAATATAAGCCGGCAATGCGAAAGAAGCTGGCTGATATGCTAGGGCTAAACATTGACTGTACCTGCGTAAAAGCAAAGACCAATGAAAAAGTAGGTCCGGTAGGTGAGGGTAAAGCAATAGCTGCACTAGCTACAGTGGGCCTTACCTTCAAGATGTAATTCGCTTCATATACGCGACACTATGCAATCGATTACCATTTCTACAAAAGCATCGCTTCCTTATAAATGTCTAATAGTTATCATTTTCAGGCATCACATAACACTCTACCTATCAGTTACTTAATAGTTTTATACCACATATCCTACTTAAACCTTGAACTTACATCAAATATGATGTAAGTTATTATTCAGTGGTATTTCTTAATCTATAGTGATTTCTAGCAAAATTGATAAGGGGAAGATTATGCTTACTGTCAAAAATAATTCATTAACAATATTATTAGTGTTTGTCTCATTTATCCTTACCAGCACCTCAGCTACATTTGCAGCCGCTATTCAGTGGGAAACTATAAATGGCGGCAATGGTCATTGGTATGAAGTTGTAGTGGCAGAGAATGGTATTTTATGGCAGGATGCTAATCTCGCTGCAGAAGAGGCTGGCGGTTATTTAGCAACTGTGACATCAGCAGAAGAGAACGACTTCATATATTCTATTGTAAATCCAATTGCAAACGCCTGGGATTCATCTGGAATAAACACTTTAGGACCATGGCTGGGTGGCTATCAGCTTGAAGGTTCAGTTGAACCAAATGGCGGCTGGAGCTGGATAACCGGCGAAGAATTTCTATATACTTACTGGGGAGCACCGCAACCAAACAATAATGGGGACTTCTTAAATATATATGGCAATGGCGACAGTCATGGTAAACAGTGGAATGATTTCAGCGATGAATGTCCCAGCTATGTAATCGAGTATGTACCTGAGCCAACTACCTTTGCAATACTCTTATGTGGAGGAATGGGAATTGCAAGACGGAAAAAACAATCAGGTTGCCACTGCCACGCATAAAAACAATTCTTCATTTATTACGTTTTTTATGCATAATATACAACTCGCTGTAATTATATACTATATAACTAAATGAGAGAGACAATGACAAGAAAGAATAATGAATTAAGGACTATCAAATTCACCCGTGGCTTTACTGATTATGCTGCTGGTTCGGTACTAGTGGAAATGGGTAATACTCGCGTGCTTTGTACTGCAAGCTTTGAAAATAGTGTTCCACCATGGCGTAAAGGCAGCGGTTTGGGCTGGCTGACAGCAGAGTATAATATGTTGCCTGGCTCGACTCTGACTCGTAAAAAAAGACCACGCAGCGGTTCAACCGACAGTCGTGGAATTGAGATCCAGCGTCTAATCGGCAGAGTTCTCAGAAGTGCGGTAGACTACGAGAAAATGGGAGAAAACACTATTACTATCGACTGTGATGTCCTGCAGGCTGACGGCGGAACACGTACAGCAGCGATAAATGGCGGATATGTCGCCCTGGTAGATGCTGTAAACTTTGGCCTGAAAAACGGTTTTATCGAAAGCAACCCACTGGTATCAGCTGTTGCTGCGGTAAGTGTAGGGGTTTTCAAAAATAAGGGTGTCCTTGACCTCGACTACAATCTTGACAGTCAGGCAGAAGTAGATATGAACCTGGCAATGAATGATAAAGGTCAGTATATCGAAATTCAAGGTACCGGCGAACAGATCGCCTTCACCAGTAAACAGCTTGACACTATGCTGAGACTTGGCAATAAAGGCATAAAAGCTATCCTGGAAGAGCAGAAAAAAGCTCTAGCCAAGCGAATACGTCGCAAATAAATAAATCGATTAAATAGGCAGGATTCATTTCTGCCTATTTTTTTTAACGCAAATCCCACATATCAGCAAAATCAATCTTTTCAAGTTCTGTAGGTATATATACACCTTCGGAAGCCGTATCGTATATATAATTTCCTATCTGGCTATCACAGTAAACATCATTCCGATCTCTCAAAACAGCTGCTGCAACAGGATCAACAATAATCTGTTTATTTTCATTTACAGGGATATATACGATAACAACTTCATTACCTTCTTCATCGTATGCAATCAGATCGTCAAATTCTCTGATCGTATAAACTTTATACCCCTGCAAACCACTACTGTCTTTTTTATTGCCGGTAACAAAGTATGGATTATTACCTTCACCTTCAGCTAATACTTCACCATTGAGCTGAATATACCCTTCTGCTGCCAGATTAACACCTTTATCTTTCAGCAACTTCAATGTACCATTCTTATTAAGCACATATGAGAAGGCTCTATCCCTAACCATAAGAACTATATCACCATCACCGCCAGCAGCATCAACAATTATATTTTCTTTTACTGTAGTATCGCCCAGCTTAACAATTCCCGCTATAGAGTTAATAACAAGATCACCATTTGAAACGGTCATTCGATTATTTAATCCAACCTCAAAATCACCACCAACATTAAATACCAGATCGCCAACACTATTCTTAAATATTGTCGCACCGGATGGCACATAGCCAGCATCCTGATCTGAACTTATATAAATATCACCTGCAACATTTATAGTAGAGTTAAATGCTATAGTACCTACACCAGATGTTATTACTGACAAGTTTGCAAGCTCTTGGCTTATACCCATATCTTCAGCAAAGACAATATCAGCCTCGCTAGTGTTTACGCTAAGATCATACAAGCCATCAACTAATCCTCCGATACTTACATCAGCATGGTCTGCTTCAATCGTAACATCACCGGCTAATACAATATCACCTGTAATATTAACAATACCTGCCCCACTATTACTTAAAACGCTATTAAGGCTAACGTGACTACCGGCTAAAATATCAACACCATTAACAGTATCAATATCGCCCTCAATTGTTATACTTCCGCCAGAACTTGAAGTGCTTATACTAACAGCTTCAGAACAGGTCAAGCCACCAGTCAATAATATATCATTTCCAACTGTTGTAATGTCCGAATCAGTAAAAATACCAGAGCCAGCAACTACAGAAATTGAAGTGTCTTGATCCAATCCGCTTATTTCGCCTGTAATATAAATTGCACCGCCAGTCTCCAACTCTACAGCATCAGTAAAACCAACCTCACTAACAGATATATCGCCAGTTGCATCAGTGCGGCCAATTGTAATACGCTCAAAACCATCAATAAATCTTCCCAATTCAACATTCGTTAATTTCATTACGCCAGAAGCATCATCACCAACAGCAATAGAAGTAGCATTCGAAAGCGGAGCAATTGTTAACTGAGAACCGCTAATATCACCATCTATAACCATATCATCAGCTATCAGACTAACAGCACCACTAGCGGTAATAGAAGTAATTTCCATTATCCCCGCCTCTGTGACCGAAATGTTACCTGAATTATCGGCTGTAATATCAATAGCACCAAATGAGTTACTGCCGTTTAGTATGATATCACTGTTAGTATCTGAATTGGCCGTAATAGTAGCAGCACCTGCTATATCCATAGTTCCCAACTCTGTAACAGAACCCACAGCATTTATGACCAGCTCACCGCTGGTAGCAATATTATTTATCAGTACAGAATCGTTTTCAATAATATGAATATTACCATCACTATAGACATTACCGCTTGAATCATAGCAAAAAACATCCAGCATACCGAAAGTATTATCAGCATTATCCAGAACTATATCAGCTCCGCTATCAGAATATGTAGCAAAAGCGGTATCGCCGGCAATAGCAACAGAACCAATATCAGTGATACTACTCTGAGAGACCATTGCAGCACTACCACCAATAATAGCTTGAGCAATAACTATATCGTCAGAGCCATTATTAAAGCTTACATCACCACCAGCTGAAGTGTAAAATGCAACCGTTCCATTGATACTGTTAGCTGGATCGCCAAGAGTAATGCCATTGTTATCAAACGTTACAGAAATATCCATATCTCCAGTAATATTTAATGCACCAAGCTGTGAAACTGCACCACCTGAAACAAGCGTCAAATCACCAGCAACCAATGCCCCATCAAGTATAATGGCAGTATCGCCATTATTAAGCACCACATCTGCAAGGTCATCGCCATTGCTAATGCTATTAAATGTTACTGCTCCAACTAAAGAGTTTTCGCTATTATCCAGAATAATAGTCTGATCTGCCTGATTAGTTTCCAGCAGCGATGTACCGCTTACAGTCAATCTAGCAGACTGGGAAATACCACTTCCTGCGTAAACCTCAAGATTTGAATCAATTAGTGCATCTGCAAAAAGAACTTCCTGCTCACTGTCAAGAGTAAGTGTATTTATTGCTGAGGTTGAAGAGCTGTATATATCATCAACAGTTATATTTCCACCAGCATCTATATTAAGCCTGTCAGCTGAAATGGACTCCAATTCACTGTTATCTACGGTAAACGATGCAGCTGCATTACCAAGAGCTGCTGTCTGGTCATATGGCACAAGCAATATAGTTCCAGACATTGCAGACATTGAACCCGCAAGCTCGATATCACCCGCATAAATTTCCGCCGAACCATCAGCGATAACAATGTCAACATTATCCACAGTCAGGTCATATCCTTCAACATCAACATTGAGATTATCTGCAATATTAAAATCGCTAAGAATTTCCATATCACCGTGAGTAACAAAGTTAACATCACCAGAAGCTGATAAGTCACCACTTCCGCCTATGGTTAGCCCTTCTGCAGAAGTAACTGTCACCCCGTTAGCGAATGTAATACCATGATTGCCGCCTGATAAGCAGCTAGAGTCATTATTAAAATATAGTTCGTCACGATCGGTTGTTAGATCACTATTTATAACGATCCCACCTTCAGCCTGAACATCCAGGCAGTTGAATACAGAAGTCCCCCTTTCGAATCGTATCTCACCTTCTGCATCCAAAATGACAATATCAATATTATTATTTGCTGATGCCTGCACAGCCCCGACATTTATATCCCCATCTGTTATAAATTCTATAGAATCAGCTGTTATCTTTGATAATTCACTATTAGTAAGCTTCATACCGCTAGTGCTAGAAGTTCCCAGAGCAATTCCAATACCAGTGGAATCAATTGTCACTACATTCGTACCACTATTAATTGTACCTTCAAGGTCACTAATATCTTTGGCAGTAATACCAATCAAACCATCATTACTATTTATAGCCACTCCGGCTGAAACACTAAGATCACCACTGGCATCTGCATTGTTATCTGCATTTATGATCATATCACCATTACTACTGATGTTCCTGGTGATATCAATGCCATCACTGGCCGATATGGTTATAGCACCTGCCGATGTTAGCACCTGATTGATCGCACAGCGGCCATTTGTAACGGTTAACCCCAAATCACCAGTATTATCAAAACTACCTGACAATAGATTCATATCACCTGTTGTAGCGGTCAAATACAAGTCGTTAACATCAGTAATACTACTATTGAAATCCACAATTGCTGCTGTTATATTCAGGTCATTTCCATTACAAGCGTAAGTTCCGTTACTGGTCAACTCGCCGGTACCATCAGTGTTACTATCTGCATTTATCGTAAGATCGCCATTAGTATTCAGATCATCGTTAATAGTAATACCATCTGCCGCCTCCAGTACAAGCGAGCCAAGGCCGGTAAGAGCACCTGTTGTGGCATCAAGTACAAGAGTATCTGCACTGCTTACAGTTGACCCGGAAGCAAACTGGATATTATCATGGCCGCCAATACTAACACCATCATCAAAATCACCTTCCAGAATAATACTACCCGTCTGACTGGCAAGGTTACCGCCGAGCTCAATTCCATCATTAGCTATAATAGTAATAGCATTGAAAATACAGTCATTACTCAACACTGCATGGCCATCTATTGTGAAAGTCACCATATAGGTAATATTATCAGCTGAGCCGGCAAGAATGTCACTTATATTGATATTACCAGCTGTTGCAAGGTTAAGATTACCAGTGTATAAATGTGATAACTCCGTCGCATTAATATTATAACCATTATTTGAGCCATCTTCTACAGCATTACTACCCAGATAATAGTTCTGATCATCAGAGACTGTTATATTCACAGTTGAGGTACCTGTCCTCAGATAACCGTTATTAAACATATCATTAGCAGTGATATTTATTTCTTCATTCACTGCTTCGGTCGAAATCGTAGCATCGGCTGCGGTAATAAAATCGCCAGTGCCATCACTGTCAACAGTAATACCATCAGTATTGATCGTAATAACATCAGATGCAGTTAGATTATCATTAATAGTAATATCACCTTCACTGAGCAGGTCAAGAGTACCGGCAGCTATTATCTTACCAGTCTGAGCAGCCAGCGTTATTGCATTATCTGCCTGAAGGACAATCCCCGCAACTATCTGGATATCATCACTGCCATCAGCGGCAATATTGGCATCACCATCCAGAGATAAGCTGCCACCATCTCCAGAGGTTATGTTTTGTTCAATAACTATTCCATTGTCAGCTTCAACAATCAGCGTGTTGAAAATTGATGTATTATTCACAAAGTCTGCTTCGCCTGCACAGTCGATAGTGATAGTATTTATATTATCGTTTGACAGTTCTGTAATATTATCAATAACTACATCGCCACCAGTCACCAATTCCAGCTCATCTGCACTTATTCTCACCAACTCACCAGTTGATATATCTAAGCCGGAAGCAATACCAGTAGCCCCAAAACCAATACCATCGCTATGACTTTCTGATACGGTAAGCTTGCCAGTACCAAGCACCAACTCATAATCATCCTGCATAATCAAGTCAGAAGCAATAATATCCATATCGCAATCATTGGTAGTAATAGACTTAGTATTAGTTGTTAATGTTAAGGCTCCAGTTCCATCTGCGTCACTATCGGCATTTATACTAATTGATTCTGTACCGCCACTGTTTGCATCAGCGTCAGCAATAATATTATTATTTATCGTTATACCATCCTGTGCAGTAAGTACAAAGGATTCATTAGATGTTATCTGGCTATTAATAGTAAGTGAGCCGTTCATAGAAACAAGCTCAACAGAACCGGTATTACCAAAATCACCATTAACTGTCAGATCGCCTAAAACTGTCGCATGAAGTGCCAGATCATCAACATTAGTAAGCAATCCAGCACCAAAAGTAACTGTATTAGCCGTGATCGCCACATTGTTTCCAGCAGCATTTACACCAGCTCCAACCGCAATAGTAAGATCTCCTGTACCATCAATATCAGTGTCAGCATTAAGAGTCAGCAAACCGCCAGCAGTTATTGTATTATTCAGGAATATATGCGATACCGCTTCCAGATCCACAGCTCCGGCACAATCAATACCGCTGACAAGGGCACCACCAGAAGATGCTGTCAATGTCATACTCGTAGCCGAGGCAGCTGTAACACCATCAGCAAAAGTTATACTATCCACTGCTCCGGCATTACCATTTTGATCGCCAGAGAGTACTAAAGCCCCAGTATCTGTGGTAATATCTGTATTAACGGATATATTACCATCTGTAACACAGGATAAAGCATTAAACGTTGATGCTGTATTATTGAACTGTATATCAGCTTCCGTATCTATTGTCGTAACCCCAGCCATATTATTACTATTTGCTGAGGTCACTCCATCAATAACAACATTACCTTTTGTAATAAAATCAACATCACCGGCGTATAGATTCTGCAATTCCAAACCTGTCAGATTAAGACCATTAGCAACAGGAGTAGCACCAAGGCCGATACCATCATCATCCGAATCAGTAATAGTAAGTACTTTACTTGTGGCATTTATCGTACCCGAGACACTCATATCATTTGCGGTTATACTAATATCATGATCTGTCGAATCTACCGTCATCGTTGCAGCAACAGTCAATATCCCGTCATTGTCATTATCAGTATCAGCATCAATAAGTATATCACCATTTACCGTTACACTGCGGTTAAATATAATATCATCTAAGGCATTTACTGTTAGACCAGCAAGAAAACTGCTATTAGCTGAGCTAAAGGTCACAGAGCAATTATCCTGGCCAGATACAAATATAATATCGCCAGTGACAGTTGCAGGTGCGGTAAAGCCATCAATAACAATATCACCAGCACTTGCTCCGCCAAAAATAACTGTACCACTAGTCGTTATTTTATCAAATTCGGCATCAGTAAAGTCCAGCCCACCGGTAGCTGTTCCGCCCAAACCCATATCACCAATACCAGATGGTCTGATAAAGATCGGCCCGGCTTCGGCATTAAGAGCAGAACCTGTCAGGTCAAGATCAGCAGCTTCAATGGTAAGCACCTTATCTGTACTAACACCGTTATTGGTTGTCAGACTGCTGGCAATGGTCATATTACCGCCTGATATGAGCGTAAGAGCACCATCAGCAAGTATATTACCGCTGGAAGCACTCAGAGTAAGATCATCGGCTGTTGTCTCGATCGTAATACCGTCAGATATGTTTATATAATCTCTGCTATTACCATCAGAGGCACTGTCAGAGTCACCATTAATGGTCAAAGAGCCACTCTGGACTGTAAGGTCTACTTCGATGTCAATACCATCATCAGCGTTTACAATTACATCATTTTTCAATACTGACTGGGCAGTAGTAAAGTTAACCTGTGAACCATTACTATCAGCATCAAGTACCAAAGTACCAGTTATATTATCCGTACTGCCATTACCAATATTATTAATATCGATTCTTTCTCCAGCCTGGGTTTCAAACGTTACAGTACCAGAACTAATAATATGCTGAAGCTCAGCACCTGAAAGGTTCATACCCATTGTGGCCGCACCAAGGCATATACCGCCTGCATCATCAGTACGATATCGCTGACCACCTGTACCAGTATCAATATCTGCTCCATAATTTATATCATCAGCTATAATATCGAGATCTATATTATTACCGGAAAGATCCCAAGCACTGCCAGTAGTTAATAATGTCCCTGTTATATCGATATAAATAGTATCAGCGATCGCTGACGTCGTGACATTATTAGCAGAAATATCTGTTGCAACACCCATACCAAGATATAAGTTCTCAGCAGTTATAGAATCGAGTTCAGCGTCAGTAATTGACATACTGCCACCGGCTGCCCCCAATCCAATACTGATAGCCGTAGAAGGTGCCAGGCGAGTATTAGCAGTTCCAGAGTTTATGCCACCAGTGGTGATCGCCAGATCATCAGCCACTATATCAACCAGATTATCATTACTTACTATCGTACCTGCCAGACTTAGAGTACCTGTTGTATCATTATCAGAATCTGCATCTATCGTAACCTGACCAGTCACATCGAAATCATCATTTATTGTTATTCCATCTTTCGCCGACAGCACAACGGCTGCATTATCACTTATTTTTCCAGTAGCAGCACTTAAGGTAAGCGATCCTCCGTTGGCAGTCAGGGTCCTGGCCCCTACCAGTTTAATATCATCAGAACCAGCATCATCAGCATTGTCAAAATCACCATTGAGACTCATATTGCCTGCAGTTGTAAGGTCAACCTGCATTTCTATGCCATCATCAGCATTAACAGTCAACGCCTGACACTTACTGGCGGCTCCATCAAATAAAACAGAAGCTCCATTATTAGTTGCATTGATGGTTACCGTACCGCCAATTCCAGCCAGATTGCTATCGGTAGTCATACCATCGACATTAACAACCCCATCAGAGCCAGAATATGTCATACCACCTGTCTGGCCGGTTATCCTGGTCAGCTCGGCAGAACTAAGCACAAGATCACCAGAACCGTCTGCAACACCGATCGTACCGCCATCTGAGACATCAAAAGTCAACACCCCTGCACCACCAGAGACAGAGCCAGCAAAGTCAATATCATCCGCAGAGATAGACATTGCATGACCATTAGTAGTTATCGTTTTCAATGCCGCCAGAGTAAATGTACCATCATTATCTCCTGCATCAGTATCAGCATCAATAGTTGCGGCCCCACCAAGGACAATATTACCATTAAAATCTATTCCATCGTCGGCATTGATTACCAATAAGCCGCCACCAGTGAGGTTATTATCTATACTTACGTCAGCATCTACCGAAGTTATGCTCAGATCGCTTGAGGCCACAAATTTATCTGAAATTGTTACCGTACTGTTGGCAGAAAGCGTTGTTGCACCACCGGAAGTTATACCATCATTTGCAGCTGCCAGATCCAAAGTAGTATTTGCACTTAGCCCGGCAACACCAACAAAAGCGATAGTATCTGTTGTATCACTACTGCCATCAACATTAGCATCAATGTCAATTGAACCAACACCTGTACTTACTGTAACGTTATTGACTTCAACACCATCATCAGCCTGAACTTCCAGTGTTTTGAAATCGGAACCAGTAGTAGCAAAAGTAACTTTACCATCTGCATCGACCAGGAAAGTCCCACTTATATTGGCACCATTATTAGTTATCCCATTGAATGTAACATCTGAAGGAGCAAAAATACTAAATCCATTTGCCGTGATATTATCCAGCTCACTATCGTTTATTGTCATAGTGCCGGCAGTTGCCCCTAGGCCTATGGTACCTGCTGCCTGAGTCTGTGTAATACTCATTGCCGCGGTACCACTGTCAAGAGCCGCTGAACCGTCAATATCCAGATCCTTAGCACTTAACGAAGTTACATTATCAGTACTATCGACAGTTACACCAGCTCCCAGCGATAGCGTCCCATTTCCTGCTGCATCTGTATCAGCATTGATGGTTACTGTTCCACCAGTTGTAATGCTGGAATTTATCGCTATGCCGTCACGTGCCAGCATTGACAAAATAGCAGATGGCGATAAAGTGGCACTAACAACAATATTACCATTTACGGCATTAGCAGTATAATACTGATTACCAGTTGCATTTGACGGAGCTGTCGAGACAGTTAAAGTGGTCGTATTAGCATTTCCAACAGTTAATGTCCCAGTGGTGGTAAGATAACCAACTTCAGCAGCTGAAAGCGACATATCAGCAGCACCAGTACCAAAAGCGATGGATTCACCACCGGTATCGGAAGTTAAAATACTTATCCCGCCGATGCCTGCATCTACAACACCGCCAAGAACAATATCCGCTGCTGTTATCGATACCAGGCTATCAACAGTAGTTACAGTAGACGATGCTGTAAATGTGCCGGTACCATCACCATCAGTATCAGCATTGGCCAGCAGACTTCCAGCACCAAAAGCAGTGTAAGCATCAGCTATGGATATTCCTGTCTGTGCATTAAGCGTAAGAGCTCCTGCAGCATTTACCCCGCCATTAGTCGCACCGAGACTGATAGAACCAGCAGCAGAAAAGGTAAGACCATTTGACATTGAAAGATTATCTGTGCCGTCAGCGGCATCTCCGGCATCACCTTCCAGCAATAAATTGCCACTGTCAGCTGTAATGTTCTGGTTTATATTTATACCATCACTGGCAGAAGCACTTAATGAATCAACCTGTACTGACGCGGTATCTATAAATATCTTAGAGCCTGCACCGGTCGCATCAAGTACAATATCGCCGGCATTTTCTCCTCCGGCATCTGAAATACCACTTACGTAAATATCATCATCAGCCTTAACAGTAATATTAAGGCTGCCAGAAGTAATATTACTTAGTTCGGTATCATCAATATTATATTCCTGACCAGTTCCCCCCAGAACAACATCAGTTCCAACAGCCATAGTATTTAGTGTCAGAGCCGCCGTACCAGAATCAATTGCTCCGGTAGTGTTCATTATCAGGTCATCAGAGTTTATTGTTATAGCCTCGTCTGTTGTCGACAGAGTTTTAGTATCTATAATCGTAAATGTACCATCAGTTTCGATTGTAAGAGTCTTGTTGCCGGCCGTAAAATCACCGTCGACCTGAACTGAAGAAAACTGGGCACTGGAGACACCACCTATTACTACATTGGCCGCAGTCATGGCATCGAGTTCAGTATCCGAAATACCGAAATTCGCTGCTCCGGCACCAAGCTTAAGTGCTACTGCCTGTTGAGTACCAAAAGTAACATCACCACTTCCAGCATCCATTGATGCACCAGCTCCCATAACGAAGTCAACACCAGTTATATTTATATCACTATTAACTGTCGTTAGGTCAACACCTGCATCTACAGTAAATGTCCCACCACCAACACCATCATAGTCGGCATAAATATTAAAGCCATCAGGTGCATTTTGATTAGCTGTAAACCTTATATTCCCATTAGCCCGAAGTGTTAATGCATCTGTTACAGAGATACTGCCTAATGTAAAATCTGTTGCTGTTGTCATACCGGCATTTGTACCGATAAAGGTGATCAACTCTCCGCCGCCGTCAGTATCAGGATTAAGTGTTAACGCACCGGTATCAGTTGCAAGCATTACATTGTTTATATCAATACCATCAGGAGCATTAACAGTTAATGTATTAAATGTTGAATTATTACCGCTAAAGACTACTTTATTACCATTTCCGGTTGTTTCAACGGTCAACAAGCCATCTATATTATCAGAATTTGCAGCGGTTATGTTGTTTACAGTAACATCACCGCCTGACGTTGTTATAGTAACATCACCAGTACCAGATAGCCTTTGCAGCTCCGTACCACTAATTACCATAGCTCCCGTTGCAGCATTACCAATATCGACAGAACCTGCAGAACTTATAGTAACATCATTTGCACCATAGTTAACCGTATTTACAATATTGATATTAGTGGCGGTTATATCAACATTTCCACCTGCTGTGGTTTCATGTATTGTAAAATTACCAGCGGAATCTAATATTACATCAGTTGCAATCGCAACAGTTGAACCATTAGATATTACATTACCATCGAAACTCATCGCCCCGGTGTCAGTGGTAATATCTATTCCATCGTTAATCTGCACTCCATCGTCTGCCTCCACTGTCAGAGCATTAAAGGTGCTTGAAGCAGTTTGAAAAATAACCGCCTGACTGGAATCCAGCGTTACAGTGCCACTAATATTATCACTATTGACTGCGGTAATATTATTAACATATATATTCTGGTTCGTTCCGGCATTGATCTCAAGATTAGCCGCTGAGATATTTTGCAGCTCAGCACCGGAAATATCCATATTAGCACCACCGCCATCGCCAAGGTATAAAGCGGTGCCAACACCAGTAACCTGCATACTACCTGTAACATTTAACGCCTGTGATATTACCAAATCATCACCAAGTACCTGCAAGCCACCGCCAAAAGTCGAAGCACCATTAATAAACGAAACACTTCCAGCTGAGTCTATTCTTACTGTACCAGTCATATTGGCCGGCGTTATCGTATCAACAGTAATATTACCATTAGTATCAAACCAGACAGTACCCGACGAAGTAATATTATCAAGTTCACTATCTGTCAAAGTCATATTACCTGCAGTACCACCCAGGCCAAGAGAACCGTTATCATCAACCACGATAGTTATATCAGCAGTACCAGAGGACAGCGTGCTTGTCATAGTAATATCGTCTGCATTTATCGTAGCACTACCAGTTGTTGTAACAGCACCATTTACCGTCAGATGGCCGCCAGTATCAAGGTTAAGTGTACCATTTATAGTACTGGCACCAAAATCAATAGCA
This sequence comes from Sedimentisphaerales bacterium, assembly GCA_963667715.1. Classification (GTDB taxonomy): domain Bacteria; phylum Planctomycetota; class Phycisphaerae; order Sedimentisphaerales; family SM23-30; genus JAFGDI01. The sequence continues at coordinate 3,330,121 of OY763926.1, forward strand.
TGACTCCCATTATCAAATGTGACATTTCCCGTAGTACCAGCTGTGGTAAAAGTCACCTGACCGGTAACATCATTGGAGGTATTACCAAGTGTTATCGCACAGTTATTTGCGCTAGTTGTAAAATCTGCATCGCCAAGCACATCAAGAGCCCCTGTCTGAGATATTGTGCTGGTATTACTCACAACAGTAAGGTTGCCGTCAATAGTACTGGCGGCAAGACTAACCGCAGCATCCTCTTTCCAGAAAACGTCGCCGCTGGTATTATTAGTAGTGAATGTTACAGTGCCACCAACTGCATTATTCTGGGTATTAAGTATTATATCTCTGTCATTAGCAGATGTCAGAAAAGATGCATTACCTCCTGTTGTAACCACGCCACTTTGAGTTATTGTGCTAGTATTACTTCGGACGGTCAGGTCGCTGCCAATATTTGAAGTACCAAGGTTTACGCTTGCCCCTTCATACCAGGTAACATCACCTGTACCAACACTAGCCAAAGAAACTGTACCACTAACGTCATTTCCAGTATCATCTAATACAATATTTGCACCGGATACATCTGTAGCCAAAGATAGATTACCTGTAACATCCAATGTATTTATCTGCGTTATATCGTCACCAGCTATAACTGCCAAATTACCTGTATATGTTGTTCCAACGTTAAATTTAAATGTGGATGCTGTATCCAGGGTAAGAGTGCCGCCGGAACTGATTGAATTAAGCTCATTATTTGATATATTATAATCAAAAACAAAGCCGCTGGTACCCATTGATCGATTATTAGATGCATACAAAGTAACATCTGAAGCAGCATTAATCATCCCTGCACCAGTATTGTTAAATACCAGATTAGCCGCAGTTACAGCTACCGTACTACCAGCAGTAATATTATCAGTGTTTTCATCAATAGTTAAAGTACCAGTTCCATCAGAGTCAGAATCAGCATTTATGATTAGAGAATTCGTTACATTAAGATCTGATGCCAGAGTTACGCCATCGTCAGCGAGTATCTGGACATCTGGCGTCAAAAATGTATTGTTAAAGCCATTGGTAGAATTGATCGTACCATTAGACATAAAAACAACAGTACCTGTTACTCCTGCCAGATCATTATTTATTCCTTCCAGCTCCATGGAAGTAGTATATACCGGGTCGCCAATAGTAAGAGTGCCAGAAGTTGTTATCTTCTGTAAATCTGAGTTGGTTATCTCAAAACCATCTGTAAACTGACCGACATCCATATGTGAGCTGGATCTTGGGTAAAGGTGGATATCTCCTGCCCCGGCATTTAAACCTGATTTCAAATCAATATCAAGTGCTCTTATCGTAATATCACCGCCATTTGTTGTAATTGTGTCTACAGTTACATTTTGTGCGTTGATCAGAACATTTCCACCATTAGTTACAATATCATTAGCTGGCCCGGAATAATCTGTTTCAAAAGCATTACCGCCTTGATTAAAATCCTGATCCACCAAAAATGATGCTGTTGAACCAGCAGCTGTTTGCAGGTTAAGTGTATTTCCTGCTAATCCATAGAATGCAATAAGATTATTAGCATAGATAGTTATATTACCAACCAGACTTTCAATTGCACTCTGCCCAATATATAAGGTTACACCAGGATACTCCCCTTCTAAAATTGTGTTATCATCGGTAAGATATCCATTATGAGTATCATTATCAAACGCATCGCCTAAAATACCTACGTTTTCAGGGTCAAGCAGTAATGTTCCGTATTCGCCATTTTCGGCTGAAGTATCGACAGCTCCGGTAAAGTGTAGATTTTCCTTACCTGACACTTCAACAAAGCCGCCATCACCAGCTTCAGCACCGCCTTTAACTGAGATATCCCCCATATAGTAGGTAGCCTTATCCGCCCAGCAAATTACTTTGCCACCATCGCCACTATCCAGAGCATCTGCCCTGATCTGAGCTTCTGAATTAACATCGGTTATCTCTGCATTGCGTAAAGGGCCACTACCCTGATAGTTTCCGCCAATATAAACTTCACCACCACCGGCAGAACCACTGGCATCAACATCCGCCCCCAACAATCCAACTCTATCACCAATAACCTTTATTGTACCACCAGTATGCCCTTCGGTTGAACCAGTTGCATCCAGGCTGCCGGAAACTGTTGTTATACCATTATTCCCAGATTCAAGCGTTATATCTGAAGCCTTTATACTCCCACTACTGTTAACCCCCATGGCAAGTGCATACATATCACCAGAAACCAGGCTCACAGTACCTTTACCAGCGTCAATTGAACCACTATTATCAATTGCCGGCGATTCATTTCCAGACTCCTGACTCAAAAAGCCAACCTGCACCATTATATGGCTGCCTCGACGAGTTAGATATACATCATCTCCCACCGCAAGAGTAACAAGTCCATCTGCTGAGATTATTTCTCCATTATTTGCAATATACCTACCTACAAGTGCAGTTGTTTCTGCTACAATTCGTCCATCATTTACGATTTCACCACTAACATTGGTAAAATGATCAATTCCGGCAAGAAATTCAGTATCCAAGATATCGCCAGCAGCAGCATAAAGTTCGCCAACATCAACCAGCGAACCGTTGGTAAAATATATACCTGCCGGATTAACAATATAAACCTGGCCGTTAGCCAACAGCTGACCAGCTATTGTTGTTGGATCTTCACCTTGAATTCGGTTAAGTACACGTGCGACCTCTGACGGCTGAATAAACCGAACTGTCTCATCAGAGGCAATATTAAAACTATCATAGTTAATGATAGCATTATCAGATGCTGTAATTTCTGTCACAGTGCCATTTCTGTTAAAATCAGCACTTCCAGAGACAACATGTTCGCCCTGAGGAGACGCATTTGCAGACTGGAACATACCAAGGAAACCAGCCAGCATGATCATAGATATCTGCCGGAAACGACGCAGTTCCTTTATATGCCAGTTTTGCAATGCTCTTTCAGCATAACTTAATTTTATTCTTCTATATTTTCTCATTTTTACGTAATGACCTTAAATATAAGCCATATAAGCCAATGTTGTTAATAAGCCAGCATACCACTTATATGCACAGCACTATCACCAACATCAGTACGATCTCCATTATTATTAACTACATCATGCAAAGCTACGCCCCAATCGCATCTAAGACTAAAGTACCGGTTGAATTGCAATTCAACTCCAACGCCGCCACTAAGCAGCGAATAGTTGTCTTCCGTTGCCCTTCGATCATTGTTATAAACCATAGCACCATCTATAAAAGTACGGAAGATAAGATCCCAATCAGGGAAGCCGTAAACCTGCTCAGGTGCCCACCGAAACTTTTTACCCAGCAGTGGCAAAACTGCCGGCTTGGAAATATCAAAAGCCCGAGGGATGTGATAGCGATATTCTCCACTCATAAATACTACAGAATCACCACTGCAATAGCCCTGGCGATAACCCCTGACAGAGTACAAACCGCCCACACTGAATTTCTCCTGTGGGATCAATCTGTTTGGTGACAACTGCCCACGTGTTGTAAAAGATATTTCGTGAGCGAGAGTAGAGCTTTTCGGAGTGTTTATATCTTTCCAGCCCTCTGGATCGAGTATCGGCTCAAGGTAAAAACTGTGAGAAAGATTCCAGCCAAGATTTACCCACCCCGAATCTGGTTCCAAGCGACCAAAATTCTGCATACCCGATGAGTTATTGCCAGATATATTGGCTTCTAATGATATTTCGCCCATTGTACGCTTTATCCCGCTATCATATTCAAGACGGTAACCAATCCTCGGTACAATAAACGTCTCACCAGCCTCAATTACAGCATCGTCTATAATGAAATTTCTTATACGATAGCGACTTAATCGCAGACCAGCAAAACGATCGATAAATAAGCGTTTTCTTTGATAACAATTATTCGTAAGCTCAAAACCAACCGTTGTCTCACCACCAGAGAAGTAGCTTATTGAACCTATCTCTGAGGACACATAGTCACTCCAGTTTAACCATAGCTTATATCGTGTATCTTCGCTGTCAAACCATGGCCTGTCGTAAGAAGTAGCCAGTGAGTTTACTGTGTTAAAGTCCGTTGTCAGATAATCGAGATTGAAGATATCATCGTTACCTGTTAGCTGATTATTTACCAATCCAAAGCGATGACGAAAGTCACTGGTATCCCTACTACCAGTATTTGATAATTGCATATATGCCAGCCAGGGTTTATTCTGACGAACATTATAATCTAATTTCACATCACCATGTTTATCTGCCGGGCCAACTGCCGCATCCACCCTACGGCCCGGATGACGATTAGCTTTATAAAGATAATCTTCTAGCTCAGCTGTTTTGAGAATATCACAAACTGCTGTATTTGGATCTGAACCAACATTAGCTTTAATTGGCGAATACTTTTTCACTCGTGCCAATGATTTCTTATACTTATGATCATCAGTCACGGAATTATCTTTGCCGGAGAGTGATATATTGGCTTTTACAGAAACAACACGAGCCACCCATATATCGATAGCAAATAAACTTCCATTTACCGGCTTACGTAAGTCATCCATTGTGGTCATATCTATCTGGCCAGCTGACGGCATAACAACCACACCACCAATACCAATATCATTAAAATATCGAACAAGCTGATCCTGTATACTTTTAATTGCTGATACATGATATGACATCTGTTCTTCGGTATTTAGCTTCGCCAGAGTGGTTACAAACTTATCACCTTGATCTGAGCTCTGATATCCTTTATCGCAAAGAGAAAGGCATATCTCAATATTCATCAGCTCATCGATAGTTGGTAGCTGACCTTGCCCCTGATATTGATATGTCAGATTAAAACTGCTCACTCGATACCAGTGATCATCTATTGACAAATCTGCTGCAAAACTTGCCCCACACATAGAGATGCAAATCAGCGGCATAATTGAAAAAAGGAATACCTTTTTCAGGGCCAGGATCATTATTGAGTTATTGTTATTACTCACAATCATTCCTTAACAAACTTAAAGTTCTAAATATACACAAGTTATCATGTTCAATTTCGACAATCACACCAACAGGTATTAGCGTATTATCAAAAGAATCAGAATAACCTGAATAAACAGTAAAACCAATATCAGGGATTTTACCTAATTAAACTATTTGTTAAGAAATATGACAGACAACTACCGCACAAGGTAGGCCCATAGAGCTTTTTTCAGTATTGAAAATAGAACAAAAAAAAGAATATTGAAGACAGGTCGCAGAAGAAGTAAATATAAACAGGTATTTCAGAAATAATAGGAAATACCAAAAAGTGAAATAATTAGCAAACAAGGTCCATATAACTAGCTAAGAAATGCATATAAACCATTACACAGAAACATCAATTATACCACCATTATCGCTTTCGGGAGGCATTGAATCTGACGAATTAGAAACATCTCCGTTCTCAGAGTCACCTTCAGAATCATCCTCATGGTAGATTTTCTGTGACCGGTGACGTTCCCAGGTGTCCCGTGCATCACCGCCATCACGGCTTTCTTCGTCCTCACGTCGAACAAAAACATCATCAGTAGCTTCTGTCTCCTCTACCTCATCTGTTTGCTGCTCTGTCATTCTGGCTATCTGGCGACTATCGTAAGTCTCCTGATTCTCTTTGGCCTGATCAGCTTTAGCCTTTTCATTAGAAGAGACTTGAGACTGCATGATAGAACCCAGAACGTTCATATTTGATGGTATTCCGCTCATAGAGAAAACCTCACAAATCATTAAAAGGCGTGTTTTGCCGCCCGAATTAAAAAACTCCCCAGCTTAAATATCGGGTATTGCGTGTGTTTTTCCTAAAAAAAAAGGGTAATCCCACTTAGGACTACCCTTTATTATAGCTTTTCAATCTGGTAAATACCAAATCTTATTTTTTAATTAACTGACGAGATCATTATGCATTATCGTCTTTATGACTCATTTGAGCCTTGAGTCTCTGTAAAATTGATGAATGCATCTGTGACACACGACTTTCAGATAGATCTAAGGTAGCACCAATTTCCTTCATAGTCATTTCTTCATAATAATAAAGAATGATAATAAGCTTTTCAGCTCTGGTAAGCCCACGCGTCATCATATCTTTGATATCACGCTTCTGGATCTCGTAAAGTGGATTTATTCCACGTTTATCTTCCAGTACGTCGATTTCACAAACATCTTTCTGGCTATCAGTCTCAAACCATTTACGGCTAAGAGATACCAGTGAAATAGCATGCGCATCACGTTTAAGCTTTAGGTATTCGCCCTTTTCAAGGCCCATTATGCTGGCAAGCTCTTCGTCTGACGCTGCTCGGCCATTCTGGGCTTCAAACTCTTTACAAACTCTATCAAGCTTGTGTGCCCTGCTGCGAACAAGACGAGGAACCCAGTCCATACTACGAAGCTGGTCAAGGATAGCACCTCTGATACGCGGTGCACAATATGTGGAAAACTTTACACCTCTTTCAAGGTCGTAAGAGTTTATTGCGTCCATAAGCCCAAAATAACCAGCACTTGTCAGGTCATCAATATCAACTTCATCTGGCAGCTTAGAGTAAATGCGCTCAGCATTATATTTGACCAGATACAAATAGTTCTCGATCAGGCCATTTCTGTATACTACCTTTTCTGTTAACTTAAAATTTATCCAGAGATTACGAAGCTCTTCTTCTCCATCGGAAAAAAGGCGGTTAAGGATCTCCTCTGAAACTGAAAACTCAGTTACAATGTCCTTGTCGTAATCATTTTGGTTAAATTCATAGTCCCCCAGAGAAGTATCGCAGTGAGTGCCTTTTACTTCTATCGCCGAATCAAATTCCATAATGACAACCTTAAAATAAGAATATACCGTTTAAAATTTTCTACACCTTAGTAACTTGCTACAAAAAGACCAATAGAATAATCAAGAAATATTAAACTTGTGACCCAACCAGCTGAGGCTCCTCCGCGCCAGCATGATCGTTGTCGTTGAGCATATCGTCAGATTCAGATAATTCATCTAACTCAGCTTCAGCGTTCTTCTTTTCAAACTCTGCATTGACTTCAGCTTCGATCGCAGCCTTTTCGCGTTCAAAGCTCTCTTCAATTGCGATTTGGCCTATCCTACCGATGATATTACCCAGAAAATAGAAGACAAACATTATTGTCAAAGCTCTGGTAACGATCGTGATATAATCATTATCGGACAGCAACCCTATAACAAGGGCTGTTGCAAACGCAACAAAAGAAAGTCCAGCAGCACATAGTCTTACTGTAAGCATTTAACCATTCATCCTGAATCCAGCTAAAGTTACAACAATTTCGCATACAATTACTAGCCAAGTTTTCTGTATACAAAACCGTAAAAGGTTATCGGCACAATATTTGGATATGTTTAATTAATATCTAATAAATTTTAAAAAAACCAGTTTACCACTTTTCTGAAGAAACCTTCATCAACACTGGCAGCCTCTGCCCCCCTGCCAAATTTACTGGCAAGGGTCAAAAAACAATAACTGGCCTGACTACGAGGATATGCCAGTACTACCGGCTCACACCGAAGTACTGCATTCGAAACACTATCGTCGTAAAGTATGTAACCAGCATCTGTTATAGAAACCGACAAGAACTTCCTTGCTGTATCAGCCAGTTTTCTATAGACCTTGCGAGCCTGGTTACGACTCTCAACCATATTAACAAGTAATGAAAGCTTAACTCCACTTTGTCCCTTGCTCAAAGCCTTGATCATCGCATATGCATCTGTCATACTGGTAGGCTCAGGCGTAGTAACAATTATCGTGTGATCAGCCGCTTCACAAAAATTCAATACATTTGATGCAATACCAGCACCAGTATCAACAATGATAATATCATTAGTATCTTCTAAGGTAGACATCTGCTGTATGATATGATTTCGTTGGAAATCACTCATCTGGGCAAGCTCACTCATGCCGGAAACTCCGCAAACGAGGCTTACACCACCACGCACAGGTATTACCAATTCGTCCATAGTCTTACGCCCAAAAGCAAGCTGAGCGATGGTTCTATTTGTACGTACATTGAACAACAGATCAAGATTGGCCAGCCCAAAGTCGGCATCTATTAACGTAACCTTTCGCCTGGCAGCTGCCAGACAAATAGAAAGATTTGCCGCTACATTGGTCTTACCAACGCCACCTTTACCACTGGTAACAGCTATTACTTTGGCTCGCCTGCCTCTTGACTTGCGAACCATAAGTCTGAGTTTTTCAGCTTGATCTACTACCATTTTATTGATCTCTACTACACAGCTACTTCCAAATTCTTAATACCTTCTTCGCCCAAAAGCAACCTCGCCAATCTACCGCCGGCAGCAACTTCAATATCATCAGGCACATCCTGACCTGTTGTCACATAAGACAGCGATGCGTCCAATTTGCGAAGAACAGAGAAAATAACACCAAAACTTATTGCTTCATCAAGCTTGGTAAGTATAACCCGGTCAACACCAAGCTTACCAAACTCCTCAGCAGCACTCATTATGCTGCTTTGACTGGAGGTACCAGATAACACCAAATGTATTTCATCTGGTGTTGCTGAAGCAATATATGCTTTTAATTCTTTAAGTTTAATTGCGTCTGTATGACTCCGGCCCGCAGTATCAACAAGAATAACATCCTTTGTCTGACGCATCTCTTCAATAGCATCATTCAATTCTGACGGACTAAGTACCACTTTCAACGGCACATCAATGATCTGAGCATACATTCTTAGCTGATCTACAGCACCAATACGATATGTATCGATAGTGATAAGGCCAACATTTTTGCCACGACGCAGCTTCATATCAGCCGCAACCTTGGCAATAGTAGTTGTTTTACCTACTCCAGTAGGCCCTACCATCATAACAACTCTGCCAGAACCGTCAATGTTTTCTACTATCGGTCCACAAGTTTTCACCATTCCCTGCATAGCACCAACAAGTTTATGACGAATAACATCAATAGACTGAGCCTGCCCGCCGGTAAGTTCCTTCTGGATCTCATCGACCATTTCTTTGGCAATTTCATCAGCAACCTCATGCTGAACAAGCTCAAGATAAGTATCAAACAATTTCTCAGGCATCTGCGGGGCATTTTGCTTACGCTGCTCTTTTACCATATTATTAATTATGGATTTGAGCTCACCGATCTCATCACGGATATCTTTGTTTAAAGCCAATTCAGACTGTGACTTTTCAAACCTGTCATTACCAGCTGTTGGTAATACCATACTTCTTTGATCTGCAACAACTCTATTGCTAGCAGGTAAATGCTCTCTGCCTGAAGCAGCCAAACCCAATGTCGCATTTTGCTCATTTCTCTTTTGATTAGAAACAGCGGCAAGTATTTCAGATAAGGCCTGCTTGTCCATCTTGTAGCCGGAGGCTGCACTGGCAGCCTGACTACCAGAGCTTGTCAAACCATATGCATTGCGTACCGCATTTGGTTTACGAGCAGGAGTTGTATTGTCATCAGCCTTAGCCGTTATTTCAAACATAGTCCTTCCACCTATGCCCATGAACCCGCCCTGACGTATAGGACGAGAATGCATAATTACAGCAGATGAACCTAGTTTTTTCTTAACCAAAGCCAAAGCCTGAGGCATTGTCCTAGCTCTGAATTTTAATATTTTCGACATATGCTATTTTCTCAATTAAATACCGGTTCCTGGCTGTTCAAAACAACCATAGATACAGACTGAATATTAATTCCTTTTACTATCTCATTATATGCCAGTACCACAACATTTGACAGATGCGGAGCAAGCATTCTTCTCAACAATAATCTGATCTGAGGCGAACATAATACTACCGGATGCGTGCCAACTTCTGTCAGCTTACCCAGGTGCTGAATAATTGAGGCAGAAATCTCATTTGCAACAGCAGGAGGCAAAGTAAGGAAACTTCCGGTTTCTGTTCGTTCAACATGCTTATTAATAGTATCCTCCAGAGTTGGGTCCAGAGTTACACATTTCAAATTATCGTTATCGTCTTTATATTGATTGCATATACTGCGAGCCAGTGCATTCCTGACATATTCTGAAAGCACCTCAACGTCTTTAGTACGATTGCCCCACTCACCCAGAGTCTCGAGTATTGTTTCCATATCTCTAACCGGCACTCTTTCAAGTAAAAGAGCCTGAAGAACCTTGAGTATCTCGCCTGGACGCATAACTTTACTAACCACTTCTTCGATAATGGCAGGACATTTTTCCTTGGCCTTCTCCAGCAGTTCATCAAGATCCTGCCTAGTAAGCAACTCAGCAGAGTAATTCTTAATAACTTCTGTAATATGAGTAGCAAGCACGCTAGAGCAATCAACAACAGTATAATTCATCATCTCAGCATGATCTTTACGCGATGATGGAATCCAGTATGCGGTAAGCCCAAATGCCGGCTCAATTGTCTTTTTACCAGTTAAAGCCCCTGTTACTGCACCACTATCCATTGCCAGAAACTGATCCGGGAAACACTCGCCCTTGGCAATCCCAACACCTTTTAGCTTAACACAATATTCGTTAGGAGCCAGACGAACATTATCTCGTATCCTTATGCTGGGAACAATAATACCCAGTTCGATAGCTATCTGTTTACGAATCATAGAAATACGTTTTAGCAGATCGCCACCCTGACGAGCATCAACCAGCTTAATGAGACCATAACCGATCTCCAGTTCCATCCTATCAAGCGGCAACAGATCCTCGACTTTTTCCTTTTTCGTATCAACTGCAGCGGCTTTCTTCTTCTCAACCGCAGCGTCAGCAACCTTTTTCTTGTCAGCCTTGGTTAATAAATAAGCAATAGAGGCAAAACAAGCGGCAATAACTAACAGAGGAGAACGCGGCAAACTTGTCAGTGACAATACTGCCATAAAAATAGCGGCCACGTACAATGGCTTAGGACTTCTGGTCATCTGGGTAATAAGCTCAGTACCCAAATCGCTCTTAGCTGTTGAACGAGTAACAATAAGACCTGAAGCAACTGATATAATAAATGCCGGGATCTGACTTACCAGACCGTCACCAATAGTAAGGTTAGTATAAACACGAAAGCATTCTGAGAGGTCCATATTATATTGGAACTTACCGACAACGATACCACCAATAATATTAACCAGCGTAATAATGATACCTGCTACCGCATCACCACGAACGAATTTACTGGCACCGTCCATAGCTCCATAAAAATCAGCTTCCATCGAAATGCTTTCACGGCGTCTGCGAGCTTCAGTTTCGTTTATGAGACCTGCATTCAAGTCAGCATCGATCGCCATCTGCTTACCCGGCATACCATCCAAGGTAAAACGAGCGGCAACTTCACTCACTCTGGTAGCACCTTTGGTAATAACAACGAACTGGATAACAACGAGAATGAGGAAGATTATCACACCAACGGCCATATTATTGCCAGCAACAAACTCTGAGAACGCTTTGATCATTTGCCCAGCAGCTGCGATCTCTTCCTGAGACTCACCCGCCGTGAGGATCTTTCTGGTCGTTGCACAGTTCAAAACGAGTCTAAACAATGTACCTGCCAGCAATAATGAAGGAAATGATGAAAGTTCTAACGGGCTGGTTACAAATATCGTAGTAAGCAGCAACAAAGAAGCAAAAGCCAGATTTGCTACCAGCAAAATATCAAGGAAAGAGGAAGGCAGAGGGATGAGCATAACAAAAATTAAACAGACCGCAGCCAATGGAAGAATCATATCGCGACTGTTGTGTATCAACGATATGATATTGTTCTTACCTTTTGCCAAATCTGCCAGTGCCATTTAAGCGTCCTTGCTTCTCACTTATAGTCAGCTTGCCCCCTTAAGCAATAAAGGGACAAATGCTAACATTTATTATTTCAATTAAAACCAGCCTGATCCATCAGCTGAAAAAAAATCTCAAAATTATTAAAAAAAGATTAAACTTATACTAGCCATAAGGCCGATAACTTGAGATTAAGTAATAGTATAAACCTCTTCAGTAAAAACACAACATAAATAATTTCATTTTTATTTATTCAAAGTAATAAATAACATACACTTACACCCCTTTCCACATATAGACGCAAACAGCACTACCAATACCATATCTAGTGCCGTGTTTTAGCAGCATAAAAAACTGTTTTTTCAACTGGTCAAACATTTAACCAACAGGCTGTTAGTAATGATTGTGAAATCACGCAAAGTCATAAATTACATATCATTATATAAAAAATAAACTTTCGCGATAAAGTACGAAAAAATAAAGTATTTAATTGATATAATCCGAATTACTAATATAATCTTTATCCGTTAATGGATTAAACAACACTGATTCCCTAATCACCAGGTGGCATTATGAACAATCAAGGAAGATTGGTTAACGCAATAATTATACTTATGGTTTCCATGACAGCCGGAGCCCTCGTGCTTTTAGCGCTGGAAGGTAAGCCACTTAAGCCTGTTGCGTTCAGTCTTTCAAGTTCTAGCGAGATCAACACTAATGTTTCAAGAGAAACTATCGGTACCCGTAACGGCATAACACCTGATAAATGGGCGAACATCGAGATTACATTCAGTAGTGATTACAACGAGGTGGTCAATAGAGCAACAACAGGCCCACTCGATACCGAAAATCATTTCGTCATCTGCGACGGCTCACACAATAGTATTGATGGGCAGATAATCGCCACTACCACCTGGTACAACCAGAATTCTGTTAATGACCCATTTGCCAGCGATGTTATCAGAGTATGTATGCTCTCAGGCAACGGAAGCTTCAAACCTACCCCATGGCAATACAACAGACTGGAATCCTTGGTAAACCGTTTAGCAAAACACTGCAATATACCGCTTAATCATATTAGTACTGTCAAATAGTAAAGTTTATAAACTGTTATTTAACAGTACATAATAGCAACTTCACGCTATTGCTGCCATCCATATGGACGAATTTTACTTGCCTGAAATGACTCTTGCTTGTAAAATCTGACAGAAATTGACCTGATTTAACAGGACAAAAACGCTAATAATTGCCAGATTTGCAATTATTCTTGTTTTTTTGTAACCGTTGATCAGTTTTATATATATAAAAAATGAATTTGCAATAAAGCGACTTAATTTTGCGTTCTACCTTGTGGAGAGTTTAAGTAGCGGCCAAATTTATTATTTCAGGAAAGACAGAGAGTAAATTATATATTATTTCTTCCAACGCAATCATTAAAAGTGATACATTTCTACTGTCTGCCTAAAATAAAAATTTCCCTGCCTGATTATCCCCTAAGGTCAACCCCAAAAAAAGTCGATTATCAGCCATACCATAGGTATTTATATACTTAAATACTGGTTGATAAACTGTAGTTTAAATAAAGAGGTTGGCTTTTAACCACTTTAACTAGTGTACGATGCGTTTATATTAAAAACAGGAAAGTCAGGGAAGCAAAGGAAATGGCATTATTACCTAATCCAGCAATTGGTCACTACGAACCGCCAGTCTTTGATGGCTATGAGGTAGTTCGCAGATTGGGATCTGGTGCCGGCAGCACAATTTTTTCGGTGAGGGACACAAATTCCGGAGAATTGAGAGCGCTGAAGCACGTTATCAGGCAGGAAGGCCAAGACAAACGCATGATCGAACAGGTCGAGAATGAGTTCGAGATGTCGAGCCGTATTGACCACCCATATGTTCGTAAGAGCTTTGAGATCAAAAGAATAAAGAAGATGTTGCAAGTCCGTGAGATCATTATGCTTATGGAATTTTGTCCAGGCATCTCTCTCGAACAAAGTCCTAGTCATTCATTACTAGATCTACTATTGATATTTCGTATGGTTGCTGACGCTCTAAATGGTATGCACGAAGCTGGTATTATTCATTGTGATATCAAGCCAAATAATATCATTTTGGCAGAAAATGGCAGTATAAGAGTGATCGACCTGGGCCAAAGCTGTCCAATAGGTACTATCAAGCCACGTATTCAGGGTACTCCTGACTATATATCCCCGGAGCAGGTAAAACGTAAACCTGTTACCAAGCAAACAGATATCTTCAATTTAGGTGCTACCATTTACTGGTCTTTGACTGGTAAACATATACCTACACTGATTCCTAAGAAGCAGATGGATAAGGTTGAGATACTCTCAGAATCCAGACATACCCCACCACCAGCTCCACATGAGCTAAAATCTATTATTCCAGTTGGTGTGTCAAATCTGGTAATGGAATGCGTTAAGAAAAGCCCTAAGGAACGCCCAGAAAATATGGGTGAACTTATCTCCAGACTGGACTTGTTGATCCACATGATCGCCGGCGGCAAAAATGCCAACGCAACTACTAAATAAGTAGGCATACAGATAAACTTATTTAACAGGCAGGTATCCATTGTTAAATCCGGAAGATATTATCCAGGCTCTGAATAAGGCAGCTGAAATAAATTTTAACTGTCCTTACCGTCAGGGAAATATTATCCGCTTACCCGCTTCCGGGCGTGTAATCATGACTGGTGACCTGCACGGCAACGAAAAGAACTTCGACAAAATAGTCAACTTTGCTGCACTTGATGCAAGTAAAGAAAACCATCTTGTTCTGCATGAGCTTATCCATGATCCGAGCGAAGCTAATCCCCACGAGTGCCATTCATATTCGTTGATCTATAAAGCTGCCCAACTGCTAATAAAGTATCCTGGCCAGGTTCATTACATACTTGGCAACCATGCAATGGCACAAATTACTTCGGAAGAAGTGCTAAAAGCTGGCAAACCAATGGTGAAGTCGCTGAATAAGGGGATGACATCTACGTTTGGCCTGAACTATCTCAAAGTATTCAAAGCGTTTGAGACCTTTATCCTTTCACTGCCGCTGGTAGTACGCACAGCCAACAATATCTGGATGAGCCACTCATTACCTGATACCACACATTTTTCAACGTTAGATTATAATATTTTCGACACTGAAATCTCAGTTCCAATGCTAAAAGCATCTCCTTCGGTAAGGGCTCTGCTCTGGGACCGAAAGCATAGTAATGAACTGGTAAATGAACTGGCAAAAGCTCTACATATAGAGACTTTTATTGTTGGCCATCAACCGCAGCCTGAAGGTTTTTCTCGCCCGTTTGATAAAATGATCATTCTGGCAAGTGAACATAACCTGGGCACAATTCTCCCCATTGACCTTAGCCATAAATACAGCACAGATGAATTATTCAACGCAATAATAAAAATTGCCAGGCTGTAATACATTTCTTTAGCGTCAATATAATGAACCTGCTCTTTCTGCAGCCGTAATACAACTAGTTAACAATTGTTACTAACTGTTATTTTGTTGCTAAACTAATTAATAAAGGAGTATAAACAATGGCAAAAAAAGTATTTATCTTTGTATTATCTATTTGCATGATTGCCGGTATGCTCAATGCAGCAGATAATGCTACACCTCTATCTTCAGATGAAGTAGCTGCTGTATCAAATATTCATAATGTATTTCGCCGGGCAGTAGAACAAGTAAAGCCAGCTGTTGTAACTGTTAAACTATATCATGAACTGGGCTATACAGAAGAAGAAACCGGCCTCGGCAGCGGATTTATTATTGACGAACGCGGTTATATATTAACAAATAATCATGTTGCAGAAGGTAACGATAAAATGGCGGCTATTCTCGATGATGGCCGGGTATTTGAAGTTACAGAAAGCTTCCTTGATCCTATAACTGACCTTGCGGTGATAAAGATCGACCCCAAAGGTGAAAAACTGCCAACAGCAAAATTTGGTAATTCAGCAGAAGCAAAAGTCGGTGACTTTGTCATGGCGATCGGCAGCCCATTTGGCCTGACACAGACAGTAACTATGGGTATCATCAGCTATAAAGGTCGTCAGACAAAAATCTTAGGAAATTGGGGGATAGAGGATTTTATCCAGACAGACGCCGATATCAACAAAGGTAACAGCGGCGGACCGCTCATTAACCTCTACGGCGAAGTGATTGGTATCAACTCAAATATATTTAGTCCAAGTGGACTATCAAGTGGTTACGGCTTTGCTGTACCAAGCAATATTGCGAAGTACGTATCAGAACAACTTATTGAGAATCAAACAGTTAAAAGAGGGTATCTTGGCGTTAAACTGTACAAATATTCTGTAGCAACTCTGAAAAACAGCTCTGATGACGAATTTCTGCTGATGGCAAATGGTAGACTTGACGAAGCATCACAGCTTAAAACTATGATTAAAGATATGCCAGATGACCTGAATGGCATCTTCATTATGGATGTCGAACCAGGCACACCGGCCGCTAAAGGCGGAATGGAACCTTATGATGTAGTCATTGGCTATAATGGTAAAAAACCGGCTCAATCTTCTGAACTACGTAGAATGATCGCAATGGCGAAACCAGGTACTGAGTCTGAATTTGAAGTATGGAGAAATGGTAAGATCGTCAAGCTGCAAGTCACGCTAAGTGATAGAGACAATGCAATTGCCCAGATGGAACAGCAAGAAAACAGAGCTCTCGCTCAGCGTAATCCGTATGGTAGTTCTCCATACCGCATTATCCCTCAGACACCAATACCATTTGCAGATCAATACTCAGATAATAAACCTAAACTGGGTATTAAAGTTGAAGAGCTGTCCCCTACCCTGGCTAAACAATACGGCTACCCAAACACATTTGATAAGCTTAGAAGAGTTATTATTACCAGCGTTAATCCTGGTTCACTTGCTGAGAAGTTTGGATTAAATGAAGGTGATATTATAATAAGTGTAAATAGTAAAAAAGTTGTCACCCCCGCTCAACTCAAAGAGATCATCATTAGTTCTGATCTTGAAAAAGGTATTGAGCTTAAAGTTAAAAATCCACAAGGTGACAAAACTATTACTGTTTCTAATGACAGTAACGACCTATAAATGGTCCAATAACTATTTATTAGAATTATATTCAGACCGGGCTTCAACCCGGTCTTTTTTTTATTCTAGCTTATCCTGCTGATAATAGCTATTTATTAACCTATCGTCACAAGTATCTAACAAAAAACTAATTATAGTTAAAATGCTCTTCTAAAAATACGATAACAACATTAGGCTTAGCCCAAAAAGAGATAAGACCAATAATGCAAAGAATATGTATTTCTAGGAGACGAAGAGTATGATGTTAAGTGTTAGTAGAAAGGTTAAATTCAGGATATTGTTTTTACCTGTAATAGCCCTGCTATGTATGATTACCCTGTTTTTTATCGACAGATTTATAAGTCATAAAATTTCTGATACTGTTATCATTCCTGAATTTGGAAACGCAGTTTTAGATGCTAATAAACTGGCAATACAGACCGCAGTAAATAATGAAGTCACTCATTTGAGTGAAGCCTTAAATGGAATTACAGACCGTATTGAACAAACAAACATTATCAGTAAATATACCAATTCTATCCGTTTTATGGAAGATAAGAGTGGGTATTTCTTCACCTTTACTACCGACGGCATATGCATTTTCCATCCTGCAAAACAATCATTAATAGGTACTGATATGTCACAATCCAAGGACGCAAACGGCATGCTGTTCGTCCAGGAATTTAACACGGTTGCTAAACAGCATGGAGAAGGTTTTGTTGAGTATTACTGGAACAAGGACGGTTCCGGACAACAACCCAAAATAAGCTATATTAAAGTTATACCCGGTACTGATATGTATATTGGTGCTGGTGTATATGCGGATAATGTGGCTCAGGCTCAGAAAATGCTCTTCGATAGGGTAGCGAGCCATAAAAAGCAATATAATATATATAACAGTATTGCGTGGCTGGTAATAATTACTACATTAATAGTATCATCAATTGTTATCTCTCATAGTATTATTTCACCACTAAGAAAGTTTATCAGTATACTTTCTGCAGCAACTCGAGATATCTCAGATGCCTCAAACAGTATAACTTCCGGTGCAACCAATCTGTCAGATAGTGCAAACTCACAGTCAGCAGCAGTGGAAGAAACCAGCAGTTCATTGGAAGAAATAAGTTCAATGATCAAAATCACCAGTAATAATGCCCAAAAAGCAAATGAAATGGCATCCAGATCAAATAATGCTGCTACTCACGGTGGAGAGTCTATCGCAAGAATGTCTGATGCAATGGACGGTATCAAGAACTCTTCAATGGAAATCAATAATGTAATAAAAATCATTGATGAAATTGCTTTTCAAACGAACCTGTTGGCACTAAATGCTGCGGTTGAAGCTGCCAGAGCTGGCGAGGCAGGTAAAGGCTTTGCCGTAGTTGCCGAGGAAGTACGGAATCTGGCGATGAGGTCTGCCCAGGCAGCCAAAGGCACCAGTGAAATGATCGAAGAATCGGTTAGAAGTTCACAAAATGGCGTTTCCATTGTAAGTGATGTATCTTCAGCCTTTGCAGATGTAACCACAACTGTCGGAGAAGTTAATACTTTGGTATCTGGAATAAGCCAGGCTTCTATTGAACAAACATCAGGACTGGAACAGATTAATATGGCAATGAATCAGATCGATACGGTAACACAATCGGTAGCAGCAAACGCCGAACAAAGTGCTGCAGCCGCTCAACAGCTTAATCAGCAGGTTGGAAATGTGAAGGAAGTTGTCTTAGAATTAGAATCAATGATCATGTAAACTTTCGATTGAAGTAATATGAAATATTATATTTGACCAATAACAAAAAATGGGAATATTCACTAATAAAGAATATTCCCATTTTATTATTTAAATATATGTACAGACCATATCATTTGGCCAGGTATTCTTCGCTGGTCAACATAGTCTCAACTATTACTTTTAACTCTTGAACTGTTGTTGTGCCGTTGACGACTAAAGCCGGAATAGTTTCAGTGCCAGTCCATATGAGATAACCTTCACGATCATCCTGACAATCAATTGCACAGCTGTCCAAAACAACCTTGGTCCACCATTTCTCCTGTGGGCCACCTCTATATACGCGATATTTATCAGTCTTGATATACGCCTCAGAGCCGTCAGTATCAGGGCTAAGAAAACCTGCAAACATGCCATTATAAGATTTACTTTGGATTAGCAGTACATGCTTAGGATTATTTTCAGTAAAGTAATCGATCAGGAACATTCTATGGCCTGGACTTGGCGGATCGACAACATCAAATATCCTGCGGGTATTACACCAGGTTGGCATAGTACTAAAAAGATATGTCTGGTATGATGCTTTTTCAACCATTTGCTGTACACTGACATCGTCAACATACATATCTTTATGCATAGAAACAGTGTTATCAGCGATATGACTACCATAATCGGAAGCAGACAATGCCCACTGGTCTTCGTAAGTGGCTATTTTCTCAAGCAAAACACGCTTGATATGAATATGCCTGTGGCCGGCAAGGTAGAATTCCATCTCAGCAACCTGTTCTAAAATACTATCGATCTTAAACAGCCAGTAAGTGCTGGTATTTCCACTGCTATCCTCAAAGCCAGTGCGATATACCTTAACTTCCTTGCCATCATCTGTTATTTCTTCACACATATACGTCAGATTAAACTCACCATTGTCACCTGAAAGCTTCTGACAAATTCCAACGCTAAGTCCAAGAAACTGAGCTGGATTAACCGGAGCTTTGAAATCTGAATTGGTTGGTGAAACGATCTTTTTGAACTCGCCATTTTCGCTGAACGATTCATAAATATTATTGCCATCCCAGGCATTCCCCATAACAAGGGACTCTTCTTTAGCCATTACCCGCTTGAAATACCCGCTAGCAGGGTCAAACCATGCCTGATCAGTGATTACATATTCGTTCTCAATATCAGGTGATAGTTTTAGATTGTTCAACCTGAACTGGCCATTACTTTTAAGGGAGCACATTGGCAGCCAGTTGTGATTTAACCATAGAGCCGGACCGTATAGATCCTCTTCTGTAACAGTGTCATCAAGTACACTTTCCTTGCGCAGCTCCTCAGGAAGCGGCAAAACAGTGATCTCTGTTATAATATGGGTTATCCCTTCACCAAAGAATGATCTATTCTCGGCTTTACAAATGTTATTAAGCAGCTCAACAGTATTTATCCCGCTTTGTTCATTTTCAGGGACAAAAAATACACAAGCTAATATAACGATTGCCGCTGCTACAGCATACTTTACAGTTTTAATATTCATAATACTACTCCATTTGGTATGTGAAAGCTGACGCTGGTCTGCGGGCACATAACTTTCAAGCAGTATTTTTTCCAGTTTCTCTTTATGCTGATGATCTATATTATCTACCAGCGGTAAGCGATCAATGAAATCCTCAAATTGTTTTTCATTATCAAACAAGGCTTACCCCCTTTCGGTTTCTGACATATGATGCCTGTTTTTTTTCCTGTTTAATCATCATTTT
Source organism: Sedimentisphaerales bacterium (assembly GCA_963667715.1). Lineage (GTDB taxonomy): Bacteria > Planctomycetota > Phycisphaerae > Sedimentisphaerales > SM23-30 > JAFGDI01. The sequence goes on from OY763926.1 coordinate 3,350,444, forward strand.
ACGCAATTTCACAAGTCCACGGGAAATCATACTTCTTGCAGTTGCGGCACTACAGCCTACAATATCAGCAATTTCATCTGATTTAAGTTTTTCAAAATAACGCAAAGTGATAACAGTCTGGTAATCAGGTTTTAACCTGGAAATGGCAGCTTGCAGTTCTTTTAAGTCCTGCTGACGCTGCATGTCTGATTCATCATAATAACAGTTAGGTCTGGTATGACCAATATTCAACAGTATCTCATTACGACGGCGATTCTGTTTGATATAATTATTGATCTGATTAGTGGCAATACGATAAAGCCACCCGACGAAATGATTGTCATCACCACTATAAGTATGGATCTTTTCCATTGCCGTAATAAATACCACAGAAGTCGTATCTTCTGCAGTGGCACGATCAAATAAGCGATGCTGACAATAGCGAAATATCTTTTCATAGTGCATACGATAAAGCTCAACAAAAGCTTCACGGTCACGCTTTGCCCTGTCCACCAGGGAACTATCTATGATCTTAAATTTTGGAGAGGCCTCTCCGCTAGTCATAAGGAAAGTCTTTCTGCTTATCAAGCTGCCTACAATATATTGTAACTACATTGTCCACAGCCTATTATAACAAATAATAAACATCATTACTGTTCTTTATCCCCTGCTGAACAGTTCAACAGAGTACCAACTGTTATCATAAATAATAACAGCTGAAAACAATTATTGCGGCAGAAAAAAAGTAAATATAACTACATTATCTTGAAAATAACAGCACTACAGAATATTATTATTGTATTGAGACAATATGCACTGTTTTGGTTAATATCTTTGGACTTTGTAAATGGGTAAAATAAATAGTAAGTATGTAGCTTTGTTATTCTTTTTCGCTGGTATAAGTTTAATTCTATGGGGAACTTATACCTCTTATCAAGCACTTAAAAGTAATAATTGGCCAAAAACCGAAGGTGTCATAATATCAAATTTTATAAGTGAACTAAACTCAACCAATAGATATAGCACAAATATGAGTTACTGCCCCAATGTAGAATATTCATACCAAGTTGGAAAAAAGCAATATACTGGCCGTCGGATAACATTTGGGAATAAACGATTCAGCAGCAGAGAGCTAGTACAAAACTATCTTAATCAGAAATATGCTCCCGGGATAATAGTTAAGGTATATTATAAACCATCTTCACCAGATGTATCTGTTCTTGACCCAGGATTTTCGCTATCAAATATTATTATACCTGTATTTGGGTTATTATTTGTATTGGTGGGAAAAACACTTAATAAAAAAAACTAGAATAACACTATCAACTGGCATAACTATGCAATCCAGGGAAGATACGTGATAGATTTACCCACAGCAGAGTGATAATTATAAAGCTAAAGCCGATCAATACTAAAATGCTATTAAGAAGTGGATACTTTTTACCAAAAGCAAAACGCCAGTGAAAATATACCAGAAAAGCTAGCCAGCTGGCAAGTGACCAGAGCTCTTTCGGGTCCCAGTTCCAGTAATCACCCCAGGCTAATTTGCCCCAGACACTTCCCAAAATAAGCCCCAGCGTTAGCAGCGGAAAACCAAGACATACTACCCGATAAGCTCCCAGTTCGTATATATCAACAAGTCCGTCAGCCTTTTGAGCTCTTGCTATAATAAGCAATAATGCCTGAAACGCAGCCTTGGCCATAATGAAATATGTCAGCATATACGCCATAACATGAGGGCCAAATAGCGGGCTTTGAAGTGCAGGCGGCAGATGTGCCGGAGCATCACTAAAAACCAGCCCAGCAGGAAATAGAAATACAAAACTAAGTAGTGCATCACCTGGAACAGCAGACACATTCAGATATCTACGACAGAACCAGGAAACCGGCCAGCCAGATGCCCCCAAAACCAGGAATATCTCGAACATATTCTGCAATGGAATATGGTCTACATGATACCAACGCCATACAACAGATAATATTGATATTATAAAGCCAGAAAAATACGTAATAGATGCTGTTTTTTCAGCTCTTAGTAACCAGAGAAACAAAGATGCTACATAAGCCAACATTGCCATATAGATCAATGTGCCCTGCAAATTGGCTTTTATCGCCAGCGAACCAACCAGAGGTATAATATTATCTGTCATCATTACCACCTCGTTGCCTTGCACTACGCTTTAATATCGGCTCAAGCCAGAACTGCCAGAATATACCAGAAAGTAGCAGGAAATAACCGGCATATACCAGCCATAGCCCATCATCTGAAACAACTCTTAATATGGTATATTTACCATTTTCATGATCAAAATCGTGCTGATAGAAATGGTAACCGCCAAAATACAGCGGCTTATTGACCTCTATCTCGTAAGGGCCAAAATGCCTGCCATTATCTGCAATTATCATCACATGAGAGATGTAATCCTTTACCTGACCATTATCATAGCATTGCAATTCAAAATCACTGAGATATACCTTAAAACCAAGCGGAGTAACTAACTGCACACCATTATCATCTACTTCATACAAGCTGTAAATATAGTCACCTTCATCAATGCGAACAAAGCTTTTATATACCTTGCCATATCTGGCTGGACCGGTATGAGATTCTGGCAGATCTTTCATCCTTAAGCTGTGGCTCCACTGCCCACCCCAGATACCGCCAGCTATAATAGCGGCACATCCAATATGAACCATCATAAGGCCTGGCCTGGCCAGCAAGGCAGGATATCTTATGAAAGATAGAATAAACAATACAATAAGAATTATACCGGGGAATATAAATAGCTGAGATCCTGCTATTGAACCAGCCCTCACGCTACCAAGAAAGGCGCCGTAAATGCTTAAGCCGGCCATGAGCACTAAAACCAGCAGAATTATAATATTGAACAGCTTCTTAATCACAGCAAAGGAGTATAGAAGAAAGAGGTAAGGATTTCAATTATAATCAGCTGACAAGCCAAGCTATTAAGATCAGTATTTAACAGATATAAAGCCTAGCCCAAGTAGAACTTTTTGCAGATCAGAAGCCTGTATCTGCGGATTGGAACCATTTATCTTAACTGGTATTTTAGAAAACTCTCTTCTAACTGGATAGTGTTTTCTTAAATGATCGAAGTAAACGCCCTGCTCCGTAGATGGTAATTTGACTATCTCACGCATCATGCGGTCATCTGTACATATATCGTATACACTGGTAACTGCATAAGCAAGTGCAGACTCAAGAGACACACAGGCTGTCAGATTAATCACCACTTCAGATGGCATAGGAGCTGGCATAAAATCGTCTATACATACATCACTGGCTGTACCAGTAAAGCTGCATAGGCTATCATAAAGCATGTTTGTCCCCTTCACCTTGCCGTCAAATGAATAGCCAGCAATATGAGGCGTAACTATATCAACCATGTTAACCAGCTCAGTATCTGGTCGTGGTTCATTTTCCCATACGTCCATAATGGCAGAACAAGACGGATTATCCTTTAACCAACACTTCAAGGCAGAATTATTTACTACCGGCCCTCTTGAGGTATTAAGTATTACACAATTATCGGACGTCTGTGCCAACTCAGCTTCATCGATCAGATGTATTGTGCAGTCCTGGCCAGTTTTATTCAGTGGGACATGGCAGGTAATAAAATCACATCGTAAAACTTCGCTCAAAGGACGATATATTTGATCTCCTGTCTCTCGCTGTTTAGGTGGATCGTTAAGGACCACATTCATACCAAGAGCTTTAGCTTTTGCGTCGACCAAACTACCAATATTTCCAACACCAATAATACCAATACTTTTCCCAGACAGCTCAAGCCCTTTTCGCTGAGAAGTTACTAACAGCGAAGCTATTACATATTCAGCAACAGATTCGGCATTTGAGCCAGAAGCATTTGTAAAAAAAACTGAACTTTCTTTAAGATAATTTGTATCAATGTGGTCAGTACCAATAGTTGCAGTACCAACAAATCCCACCTTGGAATTTTCTAGTAGTCCACTATTTACATTTGTTACAGACCTTACAAGCAGAACATCGGCAACAAGCACCTCACTTTGAGTTATCTGCCTGGCAGGCAACAACTTAACCACACCAAAACTATCAAAGAAATTGTGAACAAAAGGTATGTTTTCATCAGCTACGATGTTAAGTTTTTTAGCACTCGGATTCATATATCCCCTATTATCGACAATAGTGTATAATATTGCTCAAATTAATAATAAAAACAACTTATCTTTAATAAGAATAAAACATTAAGATTGACCTACTGGTAAAATTAATTATATTATCTTAATGGAAGTTACCTTTATCTCCTTTCGGGTAACTTACCTACCGGCAAGTGAACTCCCAGACACTTGCCGGGCTTTTTTTAAACGTATCCAAACAGGCTATTATTTACCCATTTTTCATTTAAAAGGCAAGGATGTCTATAATTAATATTATTGGCGGGGAAAGTCTTATGCGTACTCTTCGAGCTTCTGCCTGATAAGGTCAGCTCTGAACTGATCACGGTGAGCTGGTTCAAGATTGTTGCCACAAAGATGTTGAAGATGTGCTGGTTGTACAAGCAACATAATTTCATTTAGTGTCTTTACTGGTATTTCTATCTTACCTATAGCAACACCCAACCTTAACTGACTGAGGAAAAACATTGCTTCCTGAGAAGTTATCAAACGTGCCGCTGAAAGAATACCCATTGCCCGATATATTTTATCTTCAATAACAACACTGGAATCCTTCAAAAGCTTAGCACGAGCTCTTCTTTCATACTCAACAATAGGTTCAATAGCTAAAGATATGATCTCATCAAGGATCTGTTCTTCTGACTTACCAAGAGTAGTCTGATTAGATATCTGGAACAGGTCGCCGGAGGGTTCACTGCCCTCACCATGAATACCACGAACAGCCAAATGCATATCACGTGCAGAATTGAGTACCTTTTCTATCTGCTTTGTTATGTGCAATGCCGGCAAATGTAGCATGGCTGACACCCTCATTCCAGTACCAATATTAGTTGGACAGGCGGTTAGGTAGCCATATTTATCTGAAAAGGCGTAAGAAACATTATCTTGAAACTGATTATCAATACTGGAAATTCTACCCCAAATTGAATTTATATCCAAACCACTACTAAAAACCTGTATTCTCAAATGATCTTCTTCATTGATCATAACAGAAACAGATTCGTTTGGAGATACAACAACCGCACTGCCAGAAGATGTTTTAGCCAGCTTTTCAGTTATTGTATATCGCTCGGCCAGTATTTGTCTTTCCAGCTCAGATACATCGTCAAGCTGCTTCAGAGACATTTTTTCAGCCATAAAGGGTCTGGCAAGCTGAGTTTTTGCAAAATCAATGATCTCGCTTCTCTTTTCATGATCAGCCTTTGTCACAAAAGGGAAACCTGAAAAGTTTCTGGCCAGCCTGACTCGACTGGAAATGACAATATCCGACATAGGGCCGGAACCGTCCATCCAATCTGCAATATTATGATAATTTCCTGATATGTCCATTAAACACTCTTTTTCATTTGGTATGCCCGGTGCAATCCGAATCCGCAGTCTCAGACATATGACTTATCTGATCACGAAGCTTAGCGGCAGTTTCATAATCTTCGTTTTCAACCGCCTTCTGAAGCTCCTGACGTAATTTCATGCATAACAGCTGCTGGTCGCCAGTAGTTGAGCTAACGGCCTTCCTGTGGCTAATATGAAGCGTTGCGCCCTCATGAGAACGAGCAATAACCTGCTCAAGAGCATCGCCAAAGATCTTATAATCATTTGGACAGCCCAATAGGCCGTTCTGACGAAAGTCTGCCCATTTCATGCCGCAATCAGGACATATAATATCATTTAGCTGATCCACCTCTTCATGAGCAACTACCAGGTCATTAAACATCTTATCAAGAGAAACCTGTGATTTAACAGCAATGCCCTCTTTAGACGCACAATACTTGCAAAGGTGCTTCTCTACCTTTACACCGTCACATATCTCTGTGAGATGGACTGTAGCATCATTTTCATGGCAATTGTCACATTTCATGTTATCACTCCTGGTCGTGGAATCTTATTATCACCAGCATTATCTAAATTATCGTCACATTATTTCAGCAACTAAAAATTATCAGGCAAAAAACCTTGCAATTAAGAGTTCTGAAAGATAATAGTCGCAAAAAGATATATTGTCTATGACATTGTAATAATTGCCTTACAATTCTTAGCTTCTTCCACCTCAATAGACTCAAGCTTAACTCTTTCTGGTAAAATGCTTAAGATCTGATTGACAAAATATTCTGCCATTCTTTCTGCTGTCGGAGGGTTATCTTTGAATGAGGACAGATTATTTATAACTGAACAGCTTATCAAAGGAGCAATTGCCTTTTTAAGGATATTTTGCAGTTCATGGAAATCCATAACAAAACCAAAGTTATCTAGTTTCTTACAGGAAACAGTAACAAATACGGACCATCTGTGAAAATGCGGCTCTTCTTGCTGACCATCCGGCATAATAACAAAATGCCGGGCATCAAAGCTGTCTGATATCGAAATCGAATATTTCATGTCTTCCACCTACTTAAATCTGGGGCTGAATAATTGTTTATATATGATTACTTTTCGACAATAATCGCTAAAACCTTTATTTTGTGCTATTGTTATATTCAACCAACTAAAAACTGTGCAAAAATACTTGTAATAAACTGAAATATAATCACTAACAGCATGTTATATTAGTACATTTATTACGATTATTCACTGCTATATTCAGAAAAAACATCACAATAAATAAAATTAATAAAAAATTAGAAATTAGCAAAATATCACTTGACACAATGGCGGGTTTTTGGTTAATATTGAATACGTTATTTGAGAGAAATAGTCAAAAGGAATTATCTGGAGTTTGAGAATAAGTATCTAAGCAGTTCTGTTTTCTTATTTTCAAGTTTAGTTTTTAATTGGTTCTGTTTTTCTATATTATATCCCGTTTCGGGTTTTTTGCAGCGTTTTCGCTATTTAGTTTTAGATATTTAATAAGTAAATAATCATATGTGTATTATATTAATAATATGAATATATGTATGTAATGATCTATCTACTTTCTACTCTCTCTATGAGCTCTTTATTTGGCTGAGTGCAATACTCAGTCAAATTCAGAGCTATTTTTTTGCGCACTAATTCAATACAGCAAATATATAATCGTAAAAAAAGGCCGGAAGCACAAGCTCCCAGCCTTTTAAGAACAATATATCAAAGTAAAAGCACTTATTAATACTTCCACCAGAATCTATTACCAAACGCTGTCTGGAATTCCATCTCAACGAACTGAACCCAGCTAACGTGGCCGTCAGCATAAGCATGATTTGCACCAGCTGGCTTTGGCCCCTTCTCACCTGTACCTCGTGCTCTATGGTTTGAACTATCTTTCAGATAAACCATACCACCACCAGTTACATCGAAAAAGCGACCTCTATCACTATTTTGTTCAATTGTTGCATCTATAATCATTGGCTTACTACCACCCATCTTAACTCGGTCAAGATTACGTATCCAATATGAGTCGCGTACTTTACTTACACCATTGGCATCTGTACCTTCACCTAAAGTCGCAGGAAGCTTTGAAGAGCCATCGTCGTTAAGTTTGTCAAAAGTATAGATATAAGGCATAACGCGGATATTGTCTTTTCTTTGCTGTGGAGTAAGAGTTTCTTCATCTGTCATAACAGGCTCTGGCTCAGTATTGTGTAATGTATACTGCCACCATCTTGGATCGTCGAGCTCTCTTTCAAAGTTTGATGGACAAATAAATATTTCATTTGTCTTAATACCAGAAAGTTTCTTCATTTGACGTGTTGTTTCAAAAGGTAAATCCCAAATCCAAGCTTCATTAATAGAACCTTTGAAAATAGGCACAGAACCTTTATTAGCCTGGGCATACATCTGAGTTGCCAAAGATTGCTGTTTCAGGTTATTAGCACAAAGTGTGATCTTGGCCTGCTCTTTAGCCTTAGTTAATGCCGGCATAAGGATAGATACCAGCAAAGCGATAATAGTAATTACAACCAGTAATTCTATAAGTGTAAACGCCTTCTTTTTCATTTCATTTTCCTCTTTAATTTGATGTAAATATACGGACCTACAAACTCCAAATCTTCCGATTCTGAACAAATATTAAGCTTAAAATCAGAAACACAATTCAATCGGCTATTATCTGCTACATAAATTATACCATAAATTTGCGAGCACAGTTCAAAGAATAACTAATATGAATATATATTACCAGATTTTAATCACATACGAACTATAAGCTTATTATAAAGCCTGGCAAAAAATTATCCATACCACTGCTTGCAAATATATAACCACTTTGCGCAATCAGGCAAATCACACATGGCAGCAGAATAATTTTACAGGATAAGAGAAAGAAATACTGTTAACAAAATTCATAACAGTATAAGTCTTAACTACTTAATTAAAAGGAACAAATTCTCTATTCCACCACTGACATAAAGCATTTACCAATAATTATTTAGTTAATAATATAGAGCCAATTCAACTCTAACCAAATAAACCATCGCTTGCAATGCAATATCCAGTAAGAGTTATTTTACCAGAAAATCCTGAAAATCAAAGTGCTTTTTGAGCTGGAAATAAAAAAATTGTTTTTTTGTTCAATAATATAACTAATAATACATAAAGTACTGTTAAATACAGGAAAAAGGCTGTGATATATTAAAGTAATAACCAAAAAAAAAACCCTGTTCGAAAACAGGGTTTTTGACGTGCGGAATAAGAAAACGATTAACGTTTTGAGAACTGGAAGCTTCTTCTGGCTTTGCGGAAACCATACTTCTTACGTTCAACCTCACGGCTGTCACGAGTAAGGAAGCCTTTGTCCTTTAGAGTCTCAAAAGATGAAGGATCAGCAGCTACAAGAGCACGAGCCAGACCAAGCAGACAAGCGCCAGCCTGACCTGTTGTACCACCACCCTGAACATTAACAAAGACATCATATCTGCCTTCATTACCTGTTACTGCCAGAGCTGCGGTAACATCTCTCTGATCACGAACACATGGGAAAAATTCCTTATAATCTTTCTCGCCATTAATGATAATCTTGCCTTCGCCCAGACGAATACGTACACGAGCGACAGCAGACTTACGACGACCTGTTCCCCAGTTAAACTGGTTTGGAGCCAGACGATCAGCAGTTGGCTGACGAAGTCTTCTTGGAACATTATCAATGCTGGTACTGCCAGCAAGTGTTGAAGCAGCACTAGTAGGAGCAACATTTACTGTTGCTGGATCGATCATTGGGGTATTTTCCGCCACGATGTTTACCTCTTAAATTTATTCTAATTATTTAAAGTTCTAAATTATTATAATTACAGTTCAAGCTCTCTTGGAGTCTGAGCAGCATGTGGATGTTCAGTACCGCGGTAAACCTTGAGCTTACTGAGCATCTTTCTACCAAGCTTGTTCTTTGGAAGCATACGACGAACAGCCTCTTCGATTACCCATTCAGGTTTCTTAGCCATTGCATCTTCAAATGTCACATACTTATGACCACCTGAATGATTAGTATAGTAATCATACATCTTGTATTCTGCCTTACGGCCAGATGTAGCGATCTTTTCAGCATTTGTAACTACGATGAAGTCACCTGTATCTACAAATGGTGTATAAATAGGCTTATGTTTGCCCATGAGCATAGTCGCAACCTTAGCAGCTAAACGACCCAATACCTTACTATCGGCATCTACTAAATACCAGTCGCGTGCTACTGTTTCGTTATTAGCAAGTGTTGTTTTCTGTATTTTTGCCTGCATTTTCAATTTTCCCTGAGCCATAAGCTTATGGCATATCTACAATTACACTTAAGTCACATCTATCTGCTAACTATGCTACAGTCAACAGAGAATGATACATTATAGTTCTAGTCGCATCTAAGTCAAGGGTTTTATCTGCGTTTTTTGAAAAAGCAGATAAAATTTTAATAGACAACAATCCTACTGATACAATATAATGTCGAACATATAATTATACATAGCAAGTTGAACTTAGTACATAGAAAAAATAACAGGAGACAGCCACTTGCAGGAAACAATAGCCATTCTAGATTTTGGCAGCCAGTACGGTCAGCTGATAGCAAGAAGAGTACGTGAACACCATGTTTTCAGTATTATATTGAGACATGATATAGAAATTGAACGTCTAAAAGAGCTTAACCTTAAAGGCATTATTTTAAGTGGCGGCCCTGCAAGCGTTTACGAAGAGAACTCGCCTAAGTGCGACCCTCGCATATTTGAGCTTGGTGTACCTATTATGGGTATCTGCTACGGTATGCAGATCGGTTCACAGATCCTGGGTGCTAACATTACCACAGCTGAAAGCCGCGAGTACGGCTCTACCAGACTGCATATAAATAAGGATAACAGCAGCCGTTTGCTAAAAAGTCTCTCCGGCGAAAAGATCGTGTGGATGAGTCACGGCGACCAGGTTAATGAGCTGCCGGAGGAATTTATCTCTCTGGCCTCTACTGACACCTGCCCTTATGCTGCGGTAAGACATAGAGACGCCCAGTTCTTCGGCGTACAGTTCCACCCGGAAGTAACCCACACACCATGCGGCGAACAGATCTTCGACAACTTCCTGTATGAGATCTGCAAATGCTCTGGTGACTGGAAGATGGGTAATATCATCGAGCAAAGCTGTGAATCTATCCGTAAACAGGTAGGCACAGACAAGGTTATCTGCGGCCTTAGCGGCGGCGTTGACAGCTCAGTTGTTGCCGCCCTGCTGCACAAAGCCATTGGCGACCAGCTAATATGCATTTTTGTAGACAATGGTCTTCTGAGAAAAGGAGAACGAGAATATGTCAAATCAACTTTTAACGATCACTTTCAGCTTGACCTGCGGGTGGTGGATTGGTCCAAACAATTTCTCGACCGGTTGGCCGGGGTTACAGATCCACAACAAAAGAGAGTTATCATCGGACATGAGTTCATCGAGGCTTTTACCGCTGAGGCTAATAGTATCCCCGATGCCAAATTCCTTGCCCAAGGTACCCTCTACCCGGACGTTATCGAATCGGGAAGTAAAGACGGAAACCCCGCCGCCAATATTAAACTACACCACAATGTCGGCGGACTCCCTGAAAAACTTGGCTTTAAACTAGTCGAACCTTTGCGCGACCTGTTCAAAGACGAAGTCAGACTTATGGGTGAAATGCTTGGACTACCAGAAAAGATCGTTTGGCGTCACCCATTCCCAGGCCCTGGTCTGGCAGTAAGAGTGGTTGGCGATATTACCCAAGAAAGACTTGATATTCTGTGTGAAGCCGACGAGATCCTTATCGAAGAGATCACCGCTGCCGGCCTATATCGCCAGATCAGCCAGGCACTTGCCGTGCTGCTGCCAATTAAATCTGTTGGTGTTATGGGCGACGGCCGTAGTTATGAACACGTATGTGCTATCCGTGCAGTCGAAACCAGTGATTTCATGACTGCTACCTGGTCACATATTCCATACGAAGTTCTGGAAAGAATTTCCAGTAGAATAATAAATGAAGTTCGTGGTATTAACAGGGTTGTTTACGATATTTCCAGTAAGCCGCCAGCCACGATCGAATGGGAATAATATTATTCCTGCCTATAAAGATGCTTTCAATTATAAACTAACAGCACCTTAAGTTTCGTTTACCAAATAAGAAATATGAAAGATATGCTTCAGAGGCGTATTATGAAGCCGACCGTTCTTAACCTTTAACAGAACAGCGGCTCTGGCCTGCCCTGCTTAGCGTTTTTCATATTTCTTATTTCTTTTTTTTAATGTTCCGGTTTTCACCATTATGCAGATTAAGGATAACAATAGAACTACCATGACATCAGCACAGGATCAATCGAACATTACTACTCAGCCGGGCGAAAGTAACGACACCTGGAATATAAATGAGTCAGTCGGAATAGTATCACATCAAACAGTAGAACTTTTTAATGACGCTTCTCCTATGCCGCTGGAATGCGGAAAGATGCTTGCACCAGTTGAGGTTCGATACGAAACTTACGGTAAACTGAACGAAAAAAAGGATAATGCGATACTCATAATACACGCTCTTACTGGTGACGCTCATGTTGCCGGTAAACACAGTATTGATGATCGCAAGCCTGGCTGGTGGGACACCATGGTGGGCCCCGGCAAAGCATTTGACACAAATAAATATTATATCATCTGCTCAAATTGTCTGGGCGGATGCAGCGGCACAACTGGCCCGGGTTCTATAAACCCTGCAACCAATAAACCATATGGTCTGGATTTTCCGATAATCACAATTAGTGACATGGTTGATCTTCAGCTTAAGCTGGTAGAGTATCTGGGAATAGATAAACTGCTGGCAGTAGCTGGCGGCAGTATGGGCGGTATGCAGTGTCTGGACTGGGCAGTTAGATATTCTGATAAAACAGCTGGCATGATCTTTATCGCGTCAGCTCCAAAACTAACAGCACAAGGGATCGCCTTTAATGCTGTTGCCCGTAATGCAGTTCTTCACGACAAAGATTTTAATGACGGTAATTATTACAATAGCAATGTTCCGGCTAACGGCCTGGCTATTGCCCGTATGATAGCACATATTACCTATCTCTCAGAAGAGGCCATGCACTTGAAATTTGGTCGTCGTTTGCAGAATGCGGAAGATTACCAGTATATTTTCGATCAGGAATTCCAGGTTGAAAGCTATCTTGACCATCAGGGTAATTCATTTGTCGAACGCTTTGATGCCAATAGCTATCTTTATATTACCAAAGCACTCGATTACTATGACCTTACACGTCGGTACGGCAATCTAGAAAACGCTCTGGCAGAAGTACAGTGTCGCTCGATGGTTGTTAGCTTTACCTCTGACTGGCTGTTCCCCCCTTCTCAGGGCAAACAGATATCAGATGGCCTGATAAGCAAAGGGAAAGATGTCAGCTATATAAATATTGACTCTCCTTTTGGCCATGATTCATTCCTGCTCGAAACGGAAATACAAACCAACCTTATCAAAGGCTTCCTGCAGGAAACATATTGCCAGATCGCACATTGCGACTGCTCAAAACCTGCCGCAGACAATAACAAATACTGCAGCAACCCTAAAAACACCAGAAAAGTTATACTAGGCAAACGTATTGACCATGCCCGGATAGCTGACCTTATCAGGCCCGACAGTAAAGTACTTGACCTCGGTTGCGGTAACGGTGAATTACTTAACTTATTAAAAGATGATAAGAATGTTAGCGGTTTTGGCCTTACCTTGAATATAGATGACCTGCAGGAATGCGTACTAAAAGGTATCCCAGTAGTTCAATACGAAATACTCGATAAACTATCGCTGTTTGCAGATAAAAGCTTTGACTACATTGTGCTCAGTAAGGCACTACAGGTCATCTCCGACCCAGTATATGTTTTGAACCAGATGCTTAGAATAGGCAAAGAAATAATCATAAGCTTCCCTAACTTCGCTTACTGGCGTTGTCGCGCACAGCTGTGCCTTAGCGGTAAAGCCCCGGTTACACAAAACCTGCCTAGAGAATGGTTCCAGAGCCCGGGCGAGAGTATAACGTACTTATCAATAAAAGATTTTGAAAAATTCTGTGTTACTGAACTAAACGCACGAATTGTTAAAGAACTGCCATTTTCCGGCAGATTTGGAAAAATTAAACCCGTATTCAGAAATTTACTAGCAGAAGAAGCGGTATTTGTACTGAGTAAGTAAATAGGAGTAGAAATAGTAGATGGCCCCACAATTTGTATTTGAAATGAATAATGTCTCCAAGAGATATGGAGATAAAGAAGTCCTGAATGATATCAGTCTCTCCTTCTTTTATGGAGCAAAAATAGGTGTTATCGGTGAAAATGGAGCTGGTAAGAGTACGCTGCTAAAGATCATGGCTGGCCTCGATAAAGACATCGATGGTGAAGCTCGTCTGGCCAATAAGATGAAGCTTAGATACGTAGCTCAGGAACCGCAGCTGGAAATGGATAAAACAGTCCGTGAAAATCTCCAGACCGCTATTCGCCCAATACTTGACCTGGTCGACCGTTTCAATGAAATATCAGAAAAGATGTGCGACCTTGGCCCAGATGATGATATGGACAAGCTTCTGGAAGAAATGGGCACTCTGCAGGATAAAATTGACGCATGCGACGGCTGGGAAACAGACCGCATGATCGATATTGTTGCTGACGCTCTGGTTCTACCAGCTGACGATATGCCGGTGAGTGTGCTCTCAGGTGGTGAACGTCGCCGCGTTGCCCTATGTATGGCACTGCTGGAGAAACCTGATCTGCTGTTGCTTGACGAACCGACTAACCATCTGGACGCAGAAACAGTACAGTGGCTGGAAGCCGCCCTACGTGACTATCCAGGTACTGTGATAATCGTTACCCATGACCGTTACTTCCTGGACAATATTACACGCTGGATACTTGAAATCGAAAATACCCGCGGTATTCCATTTGAAGGAAACTACAGCAGCTGGCTAAAACAGAAAGCTGAAATGCTGCGTGTCAAAGAAAAGCAGGAATCACAGCGTCAGAAAACTCTTACTCGAGAACTCGACTGGATAAATACCTCAGCCAAGGCGAGAAATCAGAAAAATCAGGCTCGTATCAATTCTTATAATGATCTGGCTGGCCAGCAAACTATCGACACTAAGAGTGATTGTATCATTCAGATACCAACCGGCCAAAAGCTTGGTGAAAAAGTTCTGTCTGTTTCCGGTATAAGCAAAAGCTATGATGGCCGTAAGCTGCTTGACGACTGTAATTTTGAACTGCCGCCTAATGCTATCGTAGGTATAATTGGCCCTAACGGTACTGGTAAAACCACCCTGTTCCGTATGATAACAGGCCAGGAAACACCTGACAGCGGTAATATTACGCTTGGCCCGACAGTAGCAATAGGTTATGTTGACCAGAACCGTGACGAGCTTGACGGCGAAAAGACTATCTTTGAAGAAGTTGCCGACGGTCTGGATACAATGCTAGTTGGCGGTAAAGAGATGCCGTCGCGAGCTTATGTCGCCAGATTCAACTTCCGTGGCCCACAGCAGCAAAAGAAGGTTTCAGCTTGCTCTGGTGGTGAACGCAACCGTATCCACCTGGCAAAAATGCTGAAAAAAGGCGGAAACCTGCTGCTGCTCGATGAACCGACCAATGACCTAGACGTCGATACAATGCGTGTGCTGGAACAGGCAATAATTGATTTCCAGGGTTGTGCTATGGTAATCAGCCATGATCGTTTCTTCCTTGACCGTATCTGTACTCACCTACTGGTATTTGACGGCGAAGGTAAGACCCGCTGGTTCCAGGGTAACTTTGCTGCCTATGAAGAAATGGTCGCTCAGGAGAACCCTGACCGCATCGCACACCGTAGGAATAAGTACAAACAGATCAAGCTGTAATATAATAATCCATTACAAAATATACTGGCCGTCTCTGCAATTATCAGAGATGGCCTTTTTTTGTTAATTGCTGTAAAAAAATAAGTTATTGTGGCATTTAATTATATATAGAAGCATTTACTTACAGAGAAGGTAAAACTCGGGAAAAAACAGGTGATTGTTTTGAATAATTGACAAGTTTTTGCGTTAACAAAAGATCAATTTTGGGTTTAAAAAGCAGGAATTGTGTATTGACATTTAACAACATGTCAATAAAGCCGTTAAGGCCTTATTCCTACCCCACAGTATCCGCTTACCAGCCGGTTAAAATCTGATTTTATTATTTGATTGGATTTTTTACTCTGTTAGAATGGAAAAAATGTTAATCTGGTTAAATATTGTTATTTAATGACAAGTAAGGAGCTTATTTTGAATAAAAAGCAAGGAACAGTCGTCGCTTCGGCAGGTTTTCTTACCGCCGCTGCTATCGTGGGCTGTAATACACAGGCCCAGGATGCCACACCAGCCGTCAAGGCAGATGAAAGACCTAATATCATCGTTATGATGGTTGATGATATGGGATTCTCAGATCCTGGATGCTTCGGTGGCGAGATTCATACTCCCAATATTGACAGACTTGCTGAACGCGGTGTACGCTTCACCAAGTTTCACAATTGTGCACGCTGCTGCCCTACCAGAGCCAGCTTGCTAACTGGTCTTTATCCTCATCAGGTAGGACTAACCCGCAACGGAAGCAGTATGACTCGTGACGGCGCAACTATCCCTGAGCTACTGAGAGAAGATGGGTATTATACCGCAATGGTAGGTAAATGGCACCTGTCTCAAGCTCGCGAACTACCAAACAGGCAAGATCATCAGAAATGGCTGGACCACCAGCTGGACCATGATATATTTGCCCCTAAAGACAGCTATCCGGCATCTCGTGGTTTCGACCATCATTACGGCGTAATTTGGGGTGTGATAGATCACTTTGACCCATTCTCACTAGTTGAAGGCTATGAACCAGTTAAAAACGTTCCTGAAGACTACTACTTTGCTGACGCTATTACCGATAAGGCAATTAACTATATCGAAGAGAGTCACGAAGAGAATGAACCTTTCTTCCTATACTACGCTCATTGTGCTCCACATTGGCCGATCATGGCTAAGCCGGAAGATATCGCCAAGTATAAAGACACATACAAAGATGGCTGGGAAAAGCTGCGTAATGACCGCTATAAACGCCAGCAGGCTATGGGGATCTTCGGTGATACCAAAGTTGATAATCTGCCAGTCATGGACCATGGTCGCAAATGGGACTCTTTAAGTGAGCAAGAGAAAGAATATGAAGCTCGTAAAATGGCTGTGCACGCCGCCATGGTCGATAACATTGACCAGAACCTCGGCCGCCTGCTTGATACTCTGGATAAGACGGGGGAATATGACAATACAATTATCGTATTCCTCGCCGATAACGGAGCTTCTCCTGAAATAGTAGAATGGGGTCCTGGCTATGACCGCTCAGGTGAAACTCGTGACGGACGCAAACAGCTTTACGGCTACGATAACCCTCCTGTCGACATTCTCGGCAGCGAAACATCATATGTCAGCATTGGTGCTCCTTGGGCTAATGCCGCTAATACCCCTTTCCGCTTCTGGAAGAAGGAATCATATGAGGGTGGAGCAAATACACCTTGTATTATTTCCTGGCCTAAAGGACTAAAGGCCAAAGCTGGTTCTATCACTACTGATTACGCTCATGTTATGGATATTATGCCAACCTGCCTTGAGCTGGCAAAGGTTGATTATCCTACAGAATTTAATGGCCATAAAATTGGTGAACTAGGCGGCAAAAGCCTTATGCCTATAATTAAAGGTAAGCACCGTACAGACACACCAGAATATTTCTTTGAACATGAAATGGGACGTGCTGTACTTAAAGACGGCTGGAAACTTGTTGCTCATAGCGGCAGACCTCGCCAATGGGAACTGTATAACATGGATAATGACATAACAGAAAGTCATAACCTTGCCAAACAATACCCGGCAAAAGTCGAAGAACTTAATAATGACTGGAACGCCTGGGCCGAAAAGGTAGGCACCAAAGAGTTCTTTGAAAGACACCTGCCAAAGAAGTAAGCATTAGATAAACAATGTAGTACAAAAGCCTTCGGAGTAATTCGAAGGCTTTTTTTATGTTATCACCACCAAATAATAGCTAAAAATAGTAGCTTTTCATTCGCTTTACTACATTAACCTTTAAGCCAATAGCAATAAACCTTTCCACGCACGATAGTGCAATAAATCTGCCCCAACCGCAACACCTCCAGAACCTAAGAGCTTTCCTATTGAGCACTTACAAGTCAGAAGTTACCGATTCACTTTAGCGCAAATACGTTTGGGGCACTGGAGTAAAAATTGTATAATATTACTATATGTATGCATATTGCTAACGGCAAAAGTTTTCTATAAGCAAAGAGAATAAAATGAGACAAAAACACCCTTTCTACCTTTTAATTACAATACTGACAATGCATTTTCTACCTATGGCATTGTTTGGCCAGACCACTATTGCTATAACAGATACCACCAGAACATATAGCTCCCTAACTAATACCATTATTAACATGAGTGGTAAATCAGAACTTCATCTTACTGCCGCCGTTCCATTATCCAACAGCCATATCAATCTGAACTCAACCGATAGCTGGATATTCTTTGAATATGTTAAGCCATCAGCAATTGTAGCAAACTACCTAACACAAGTTAAGGTTAATGGGGCTAATGCTGTTAATGGCAATAACGTAAGAGTAACACAATACACTAATGGTGCAGTAGTAATCCCACATAGCAGCAGCTATATCCCACTACAAATTTATGATGGAACCTTTTGCAGCGGAAATTCCCGCAATCTGAATTTATATACATATTACAAAAGCTCAACCCTAGGAAGCTTAAATAACGCGATTAGCTCTTTTAAGCTTAAACGTGGTTATATGGCTACTTTTGCCCAAGATGAAAACGGTCTGGGGAAAAGCAAAGTATATATAGCACAAGACTGTGATATTATAATAAATATAATGCCTGATGAGCTGAACGATTCCGTATCATTTGTACGAGTATTCCCATGGCGTTGGGTAAACAAAAAAGGCTATAGTGGCGGCGACCCTGCTGCTTACAATGCTCTTGAGGCATCATGGTTCTATGATTGGGACAATGCTACAAATTCTACTATAGATTCAGAATATATACCAATGCGTCATAACCTGAACTGGAACGCATACGCCAATATCAATAATAAACAAAATAGTACAGCTGCACTTGGGTTCAATGAACCAGACTCTTCCTCTCAAGCAGGCATGTCTGTTGATACTGCAATTGAGCAATGGCCAAATCTGCTTGCCTCAGGCCTGAGAATCGGCAGCCCAGCAACAACTGACGGCGGCCTGAACTGGCTCTATGACTTCATCGACAGGGCCGATGAATTAGATTATCGTGTCGACTTTGTTGCAGTTCATTTTTATACATGCGGCAAATCAGCCAGCCAATTATATAACTGGCTTAAAGCTATTCACGATCGAACCGGTAGGCCTATATGGGTGACAGAGTTCAATAACGGTGCCAACTGGACCGACTGCAGCGACCCGACACTAGCTTCAAATGCAATTACTATTCAGGAATTCATCGATATTATGGATAGTGCCCCATTTGTAGAAAGATATGCTATATACAACTGGGTAGAAGATGTCAGATATGTCATAAACAATGATTATTCACTAACACCAGCCGGCATTAACTACCGTGACAATGACGCCCCGATAGCACTTCGGCAGCCAGTATATGAAGGTAGCCAGGGATGTGCTCATTATACTTTCGACAAAAACACTAATGACAGCCTGGCCTACAGCAATCACGCCATTGCATATGGTAATAGGTCTTATGCTACTGGAAAGAATTCATATGCTATCAATCTCGATGGCACTGACGACTACGTAGAAATCCCGGCCAACTTATGCGATTGTGATGATTTTACCTTTGCCGCATGGATATACTGGGACGGCAGTAATCAATGGCAAAGAATATTCGACTTCGGCAGTGACTCCACTTATTATATGCTCCTAACCCCACGATCCGATAGTAATACACTAAGGTTTGCGATAACCACAACCAGCTACCACAGCGAGCAAAGGCTTGACACGACACAGCTAGCCACCGGCCAATGGGTTCATATTGCCGTTACAATAAAAGCAAATACGGGAAGGCTATACGTCAACGGCTCACAGGTAGCTATAAATACTAATATGACTATAAACCCATCTGATCTGCACCCTGCATCAAACTACCTTGGCAAAAGTCATTTTGCTTCTGATCCATATTTCAATGGACGTATTGATGAGGTACACATTGCAAACTACGCGCTATCCGGCGCAGAAATATCAGAACTGTTTTCAGGTATTGCAGATGGCTACGCCCCTGGTTTTACCGGTGATACTTTCACTGCCGAACCAGCTCGAGTTATGGCACCATACAAGAGCTCTTTGTATCATCATGTTGGCGATTTTGACAATAGCACCGGCGATATGACTTTCAACAAGATCAGCGGGCCAGAGTGGCTAAGTATCGATTCAAATGGTGATATCAGCGGCACACCTGACCTTTTCAATGCTGACATTAACAGTTTCCAGGTACAGGTTACCGACTATGACAACAACAGCTCACAAGCCATCTTACAAGTACCTGTAGATAGATTTCAGATTATTGCTCATTACAAAATGGAAGGTAATCTGAACGATGAAACCAATAGCAATACTCTAACCGCTTTTGGTGAGCCTGAATATTCTACCGGGAAAATCGGACAGGCCCTTGTTTTTGACGGTACTAACGACTATCTCAAGCTCCCTACTGGTATTAGTTATCAGAATAACTTTATGTTTGCCGCCTGGGTATACTGGAACGGTGGAAGTCAATGGCAAAGGATACTTGATATAGGTAATGGCATAACACACTATATGCTTTTAACTCCATCTTCCGGCGGAAACACACTTCGTCTGGCTATAACCAATAGCGGAGGTGGTGGTGAGAAGCGGATTGATACTACCCAAATGCCTACCGGACAATGGGTACATATTGCTATTGTCGTATCTGACAGCACGATTAACCTGTACGTAGATGGAAATCTGGCCGGAACTATAGCAAATACTGGACTAACACTTTCAGATGTATACGCAAACTGCAGCTATATAGGAAAAAGCCAATTCGCAGCAGACCCGCTTTTCAATGGAATGATCGACGACATTCGCATATACAACTATTCAATTGGCAGTGCAGCGGCTCAAAAGCTGCCCGTTGCCCTCAGTAACAACGCCCCATGGTTTATCCGCAATCCAGTGCCAGCAATTGACGCAATAGAAGACTCAAGCTATGTTGGCTATAATGTTAATTATTCCGCCAGAGAACTCGACGTTGACAATCTCACTTTCTATAAAGTTTCTGGGCCAGAGTGGCTTAACATAAACACTAATGGCAGTATATCAGGCACGCCATCGGATGCAGACACAGGCCTAAATGAGTTTGTTATAGAAGCCAGAGACGAATCTGGGCTTTCTGGTGTAACTAACCTTAGATTTGAAGTTAAAAACATCTATTCAGGTGTAAATGGACTGGAAGACTTTGCCGGCATAGCCAGTCAATGGCTAACAGATAACTGCACTGATACCCCAGCCTGTAATGGAGCAGATCTGGATAATAGTGGATCGGTCGATATGGCAGACATATCTAAAATGATCGAAAAGTGGCTGGAAAGCAACTAGTATTAGAACTGCTATTAAAACAAAAAAGCTGGAAAACACATATTATTCTCCAGCTTTTTTTTTATTCGTTTAACGAATGTTCGCTAAGCTATTTCTTTTCATCTCTATACTCTTTACCAAAAGTAAAGACAGTCTGCTTAACTCTATCCGAAGTTAGGTGAATATTACCAAAATATGTACCATCAGGTCTGAAAAATCCAGTGATAAACAACTCGCCGCCAGGTAAACTTATACGGCCATTCTGAGTTCTCATTAGTCCAAATTTACCTTTAGCAATAAAGTATAAAAGCGAACGATCTTCTTTACCGTCAAGATCTTCATATACAATACTAGGGTCAACATTGCCTTTAGCTGTTGCTGCTGTAACCTCATATTGAACATCTTTGCTCTTTTTATACGAACCGCTCCACCCTGCATTTACAGTTCCATCAGGTTCAAGAAAAATATCAACTCTACCTCTCCTCTGATTAGTCTCAGTATCCATCACACTGGTATAGAGCTCCATAGTTTTTGTTGTATGGAGTTGAGAATCATTCAACGGTACATCAAGACCAGATCCAATACTATCCTCAAAATCCCAAGGCTTTGAGCTTGTATCATCTGATGACCCTGCATCTGAACTAAATTTCCCTCCGGTTCCACCACCTGCCATATTCAGGTAAAAAATAACACCTACAGCAATTACTGCCATCAACATAATAAGTAGAAAACCACCATTACTTCTGTTTCTATAAACACTCATAATAACTCCCAAAAAACTCAACTAATAACATTTTAGGCACGAAAGTGCCACACGAAATATCGATAATAACATTTTATTTCAATATTTCAAACAAATTCACATGGTCATCTGTCCAAATTTCTGTATTTTCCTCGCGACCAGCCTTATTTCTCTTTTGTATTTCTTCGGTAGCGACCATAGCATTATTCCGAGCAAGCAGCACCCAATTTGACGTCAGAGTTCCAAGATTCTCATCACCATCATCTTCTATCCAGTACGATTTCAGGTCATAATAACTGGCAAGTTTAAGCACCAGATCAGGTAATTTCAGATGATTATTGGATAGATGAAATGCAACAATGCCGTTTTCTGCTATATGATCTAGATATACCGCCATTGCTTCTACTGTCAGTAAATGAACAGGTACAGAATCACTCGAGAACGCATCGATCACTAACAAATCATATGCCTGTGGCTCCTGCTGAGCCATTACCAGCCTGGCATCACCTATCAATACTTTATATCGACTTTTGCAATCTGCTAAAAAGCTAAACCAGCGTGTATCTTCCGCCGCTTCCTTTACCGCTGGATTGATCTCATAAAAAGTAAAGTCATCACTATAACGTGCGTATGTAGCAACCGTTCCTACACCCAGGCCAACAACTCCAACTCGACAGCTATTTATCTTTTTAACAGCATCAAAAGCTAGCCCGACACCACTGCTTTTACCATAATAAGCTGTAGGCTGCGACCTTTTGGCTTTATCTACAAACTGAATACCATGATATGTCGTGCCGTGTTGCAAGATATGTTTCTCACTGCCTGGTTTATCAATATCAGCCTGCCACAGAGTAAGAACACCAAAAAAGTTGCGACATGAATAAAGCAATACCCTATTATTCATACCGATAGGCTTAGCAAAAAATATCACTAGCAGCCCGGTAATTGATATAATAACGCCCCAGGTAAGCCGTCGCTTACGAGCTATCTTACCATGGATGTCGGCAAGAATAGTTAGCAATATACAACCCAGCAAACCTAAATTCAGTTCTAAATAACTGCTGAAAATAAGCGGAGCAACAACCGCAACCAGAAAACCACCTAATGCCCCACCCGCAGAGATCATCAGATAGTATCCCGTCAAATGCTTTGCATCTGGACGGAAATGGTACAGCTGACCATGGCAGAGCATTGCGCAGGCAAACAACAGAATCGAATAGATAGCAACCTGACTAGTGATCCCAAAACGATAATCATCGAGCCGCACCCAAACGGTCATCAAAGTCGCACCAATAAGCAGCAGAACGTAAGCCGTATGAATATACCAGCGTGGACTGTCAAAACAGATAATAAATGTCAGTAGATATATACTTAACGGTAATACCCACAAAAAAGGGACAGCAGCAATGTCCTGGGTTATTTTACTGGTAACTGCCAGTAGCTCCATGGACGCAATTGCCGGAAAAGCCAGCCAACAGAATCTTCTGAAAACACCTACCTTACCATCACTAGAAACATTTACGTCATTACCCTCTATTTCCACCTGTGCAGCAATATTTCGATTCTTAAACCACACAACAGCAGCACAGCCAACACAAAGCACAGAGAAACTAACCATAAGCATTGACCAGTCATGGGTTTGGGCCTGTCTGCCAAAATTTGGCTCTACTACAAATGGATAAGAGATCAAAGCAAGCAGAGACCCTGTATTTGACAATGCATAAAGTCTGTATGGAGTTTTTCCCGGTACACAACGACTAAACCACCCTTGCAAAAGCGGGCCAGTAGCTGATAAAAGCAGATATGGCAGCCCTATCGTCTTTACCAGTAGCAAAATAATACTAAATACCGGCTCAGAATCAGCTTGCGGCTGTAAGTTATCGGACGGTGTTATCGGTAATGCCAAAGTCGCTATAATAATAAACAGTATATGAATCAGGGCCTGTCGAGACGGGAGAAATAGTCTGGTCAGCAAATGCGCGTAAAAATAGCCGCCCAAAAGCAGCAGCTGGAAAACCAGCATACAAGTAGTCCACACAGCAGGCGTACCACCAAACCAGGGTAAAATGTACTTACCGATCACCGGCTGCACCTGGAACAGTAAAAAAGCACTTACAAAAACCGAAATCGCAAACAGCCACACCAAAGCCCAGTTGGCCGGTCGAGAATTTCCACCAGATACTATTTCCACAAATGACTCCAATTCATACTATCATTTTGACAAACAACTATTCATAAGAATATGAAAATAGAATTTTAACTTAAACAACAGCACTGATAAACAAAAAATAGCCCTTTATAATAAATTCACCTAAGATGTAGCCAATAATCATCATTTAAGGTCCGAATAATACCTATGCCCTCAAAAAATAAAACTTTTCACTACACTATAAACCACTTACAATAAGAGTCTTACAAATATATAACTAAGAATTTTCAAATATTCTCTAGAAAATTAACTGCATTTTCCATTTAGTATTATAGAAGAATCAAAGGAGGCATATTTTTATTGCCTGAATATGGAAGAGAATAACGTTTTTGTTTCCCCAATAATGGATAAAAAAAGCTCAAAATTTTTCAGACTGTATACCAATATACACGGCCGTCTGCTGTCATATATCATGATGATGGTGCATAATCAGGCCGCAGCTGAAGATCTGCTTCAGGAAACAGTAACGATCATGTGGGAAAACTTCGACAAATTCGAAGAAGGCACCAATTTTGCCGCTTGGGCAATCTCGATCGCAAGGAACAAATCTCTTGAATATCTGAAAGAAAATCGCAAGACCAAGAAGATATTTAGCGATTCCATATATGAAAAACTCTCTTATGTTGCAGAAACATCTTCTAATGATTTTAACAAGAGAGTTTCTATCCTGGATCAATGCCTCAAAAAGCTTAATAAAAATGATCAGGATATAATAAATCTTCGTTATAAGCATAATGTGCCGGTAAAGCATATCTCATTACAGATAGGTCGCCCGGTAAGTACTGTATATCAGCATATTTCCGGTATTCTGGGACTACTTAGAGTCTGTGTATCAAAAACCCTTGCAAAACAGGAACTGACCTAAACTATGAAACCTGTAAACCACAGAGAAATAGACAACCTGATTTTCAAGGTACTGGAAAACTGCAGCTCAGATAAAGATATCGAGAAGCTGAAGTACTGGTTCGATACCGACCCAAATTCTATTACCTACTACTGTGATTTCGTTAAGAATTACACTGCGGTAATGTCCAAATTAACTGATGAAGCTGCTCTGGTGAAGGATTTTAACGCTAGTAACAATGCTGCCCCGATCGTCTGGGAGCACCTTGTAGAGCTGGAAACCCATTTGCCGGCCCTCGAACTTGAATTTCCAAACGACATTCAAGAGCTTGATAAAAAAACCAGTAAAAAGGATATGAGGAATAATATTATCACTCTATCGATAATATTCAGTTCTGTAGCTGCGGTCTTAGTGATCGCATTTAATATCTTCCTCTCAAATATCCGCACTTACGAAGTTGCAAGTATCACCGATACAATTGATGTACAATGGTCATCTAATACCAAACTTGATTCTGGCAGCCGTCTTTGCTGTTCGTATCCACTTCAGCTGACTAAAGGTGTAGTCAAGATCATGACTGATAAAGATGTTGAAGTGATAATTGAAGCTCCGGCAGAGTTTAAGTTCACTTCACTTACTGAAATTGAGCTTAAATACGGCAAATTATATAGTAAGGTTTCCAAACAGGGTCATGGCTTCTCTGTTAGCACACCAAACTCAACAGTAGTTGACCTTGGTACCGAATTTGGCGTCATTTCACAAATTGACGGCAATACAGATGTTTTCATGTTCTCCGGCAAAGCTTCTCTGTATGCCGGCAGTAAAGAAGTATCTTCCAAGTCAAAAATGCTTACCGCAGGGTTCGCCGGCAAAGTTGACCGCCAGATGAATATTATTGACATACCAATGCAAAAAGATGCTGTGGTACGCCATATTGACTCTAAAAGTCATAAAATATGGCGAGGAGCAAATATAAACCTGGCCGACATAATTGGCGGTGGTAACGGCTTCAACACCGGCACCCTGGAAAACGGCATTAACTCGACAAATGGCGAGATACAAGATAAAGTGCTTAATAACGGTATTCTTCTCTGTTCTGAAGGTTACCACCCTGTCAAATCATTAAAGTACGTAGATGGTGTTTTCAATCCAGGCTTTACAGCCGAAGCAGTATCAATAGCATCAGATAAAAGCATAACTGCAGTATTTGACGAAAATACTAAATGCTACTGGGGTTATATCATCAATGGTGCATACCATTACGGGCCAGAAGTACCCAAACACAACCTCATTCTTGATGGAATAACCTATGGCACAATTCAAAATCCAGCAATATCCATGCATAGTAATCAGGGTGTTACTTTTGACCTGCAAGCAATGAGAAACGATCTGCCCGGCATAGAACTTGACAGATTCCAATCACTGGCAGGGTTATCTGATACGGTTAAAAAATATACCACACCTATTGCTAGTAACGTGCCTGACGATCTTGAAAATAAAAACGTTTTTGCCAGAGCTGAATTTTACGTATATCTAGATGGAAAAGAGTTGTTCAAGAAGACCTTATACGACTCTAATAAGCCAGCAATGCTCGACTTCGAAATACCAGAAGGCAGCAGATTTCTGACTCTGGCTGTGACAGAGCTAAATGGCTCTATGGCTTTCGACTGGGCCTTATTCGGCAAACCAGAAATAACATTAAAATTAGCGAAATAATGCTAATCAGGTTTTAACCTAAATACTACATACACTCCCGTCTGTGAGAAGAAGGGATAATTAAAAAGAAAGGTTCGTAACCTATGCGGAGAATGTGCGCGCTGATATAGAAGTTTTATTGCACATTTTATCCTTAAAATGAAAAACACTTTTACTATTTTGTTTTGTTTGTTGTTTTATTTAAGTTTCCTAAATACATAGAAGAAAGGGAAGAAAAAATGAAGAGGTCTAAACTGAAATATTTACTTATGGCTATGACTTGTCTGGTACCATTTGCTAATGCAGCTGATACTATCCTGTATGAAGCAACCAATGCTCCTAACGCTGAAATTGATGCTAATAATGAGTTTGATGCCTGGACTGTTACTGGTGTCGGCGGCGATTCCAGATGTTATCTTAAAGGTGCACAGGATGGCGACCAGAACCTATGGGCTATATGGGACCTGGACGGCGAAGGTGGAACCTATGCAACTCATACTTTTGCCGGCGGGCCACTGAACATTGGCCAGAGCGTATCTCTTGACTGGGCACACCATGTCAATGTCGATACCGCTATTGGTATAAGACTCCTTGACGGCGAAAACACCGAAGTTGAGTTCAACTTCATCGGTGGGGACCAGTACTACTCTCGCTTTGACACTACCAGTAACACACATGTTCTCACAAATAAAAGATACGACAATTACGATCTTTTCAGAGTAACATTTACTCTCACTGGTGATAACTCATACGAAATGTCTGTAACTACAGGTTCAATACCTGACAATGGTTACAATGGTACAGAAGACGGCAACGCTGCCCCTGGCGATATCGCAGATCTGTGGACCGGTACCTTCACCGGTAGTCAGATCGATGGTTTCCAGATCTACACTGAAGGTGGAAATGAAAGTGACCAGTGGTTTGATAACCTGAATATCAATTACGACTGGCTGCTGCTGCCAACTAACGCTTCTCCATACAACAAGGAAAAAGATGTCCTTATTGCTGATGCGGAGCTAAGCTGGACTGTAGCCCGTGAAATTTCAGGTAGCACTTTCGTTGTTGACCCTAACCTGGTTTCATATGAACTGTATATGAGTGAATCTGAACCTAACTTTATCGATGTCACTCCTGCTGCTATTGACCAGTGGAACAGCTCTACACTTAAAGCTTCTTACACTCCATCTTTCACACTCAACAAAAACTCCAGCTACTTCTGGCGTGTAGATACTATTCTGGACGACAATACTGTTGCTACAGGTAATGTATGGCAGTTTGATACAGAACTTACCAAGGCTGTTATCACATCAAATCCAACTATTCAGAATGTTGATGCCGGCGATACTGCTGAGTTTACTATTGAAGTTGATTCTGACACCCCTGCACTGTATCAGTGGTATAAATATGTTGATGGTGTAGAAGATGCTGCTGTTGTTAACGGTACTAACGCAACACTATACATCGAAAACGCTCAGATCAGTGACGAAGGCTTATACTACTGTATAGTTAATAACGATTCTGGTATCGCTGTAACTTCAAGCAGTGCTATCATGTCTATCAAACGTAAACTTGCACACTGGACATTTGAAGATGATTCTATCCAAAGTGTTATTGAAAACTCTCCGGAAACCTTCGTACAGGGTGCTCCTACCTTTGTAACAGATGGTTATAGCGGTACAGCACTTGAGATCGCTGAAGATCTTGACATGCTCTTCACTGACCCTGATAATGCATCATACTTCGATATCTGCGATTATGGTATTACTGTTGGCTGCTGGGTCAAGTCTACCAATACTCAGGGCTGGGTGCCATTTGTAGCACGCAGCGGTGAAGGTAATGGCTGGCAGCTGCGTAGAAACGGCTATACTGCTGACCGCCCTTGCTTTACAACACGCGGTACAGGTAACGATGATGGTACTTCTGCTAACAGAGGTGTCTATGATGATCAGTGGCATTATGTTGTTGGTACCTTCGACGGTGTAGTTAAGAAAGTATATATCGACGGTACACTAAGCGTTCTGTATTCTTCTGATGATGGTAGTGTAACCTTTACCGGCGACGCTGTTACCAGCCCGATCAATGCTTCTCAGTCACCTGTAGCTATCGGTGGCAGAGTAAGAGTTGTTGACGGTGAATACATCTACGAACTCGAAAACAACTGTCCAGGTCTCTATGATGAGATCGAGATCTATAACTATGCTCTTGACGAAAATGAGATCGCCCAGATCTATGCAAATGTTTCTGGTGAATCTGTTTGCCTGTCACAGAAGTATGACCTCGGTACAGATTGTATCGTAAACCTGGAAGATCTGGCAGCCCTCTCTTCAGAATGGCTCAATGATTCAAAGATCATACCTTCCCAGGACTAATTGACCTTTATATCTGGCTCTCCCCTGCACTACTGGGGGAGGGCCAGTATTTTATCCTCAAACCGGTTATAATCTCAGTATTATATAATCGCCACTCGCTGGCATCACCCGCCTTAATACTGACACCGGTACCAAACCCACCTATACAAACTAACGTTTTTTCACACTAGATTAAGGAACCTTTTATGATTAGAAAACTATTCTACCTCATTGCGTTCATGTTTATGGCAGAATCCTGTTTTGGTGTTCTGCTATTTAAAGATGACTTCTCCAGCCCTATCGATCACGACCCGGCCAAAGCCCAGATCAAAGTACCAAGTCTGGACTATAAGTTTCAAAGCGAAGCCGGCGGCAGACTATGGCTCAAAAATTATTATGGAACTGGTATAAGTTACAAACTAAGTAATTCAATCAAAAACCATAGTACAAACCCTACCCTATACATCAGTTATTCTCTTAAGAGCCTAAATGAAAGTAATTCAAATAAGTTTGCTGGCGTTATTTTCTACAATAACGGCCAGGAAGTATTTGGTACTGGTAATGATTTTGGATCTGAAAATTTTTCATACTGGGGTTCAGGTCTAACAGATAGCCCTATTGGTGAAGTGAAATCTGTCATTGACAATGAAATACATAAAATTGTCGTTAAGATCACTTTCAACGCTGATGGTCCAGAAGATATCAAGATCGGCCTTGACCCATTCTGTCGTAGGAGCGAACAAAGACAGCCTGACAATATCTGGTCTAAGTGTCAGACCGAACTGGAATTCGATGAAATTCGTTTCAGATGCGGAAATGATAATTGCAACTGGGAATTCGATGAACTGCGTATCGCTACTGACTGGGCATCTGTTACACCATCAAATAACTCACCTGGCTCAGACTACATTGTATATCTGAATAACTCTCTGCCAAACGGTGATGCTGAGATGATCTCGGACAATACAGCCAGATTCTGGCCTAATGAGGTAAGCAGTGCAGACGTTCTGCCTTCTATGGCATTAACCAGCCCGGCAGTTAAAACTGGCGAAGTTGCTGACAACTGGCAGACAAAGCCACTCTTTGGTACTTTCGATGGTAAAAAGTACGCTTATTTTAATATTCCAGCAGAAACTGACCTTTATGGTACTGGCGAAGTTACCGGTGGTCTACTGCGTAACGGATATAAAATAAGACTATTCAACAAAGACAATGGTGCTTACAGCGAGCCTGACAGACTGTATCAATCTCATCCATGGGTGATGGGTGTCAGACCTGACGGTACCGCTTTTGGTATCATCTTTGACACAACCTGGATCGCAGAGCTGAACCTGCGTGCCGGTATTTTATTTACAGTACCAGAACACGCTCCTTCTTTCCCGGTTATCGTTATCGAAGAACCTAATCCTCAACAGCTGATGGTGAAGCTTGCTGAACTAACTGGAAGCATGCCTATGCCACCACGCTGGGCCCTTGGCTATCAGCAGTGTCGCTTCTCATATGTACCTGACTCAAGAGCCAGAGAAGTAGCTGACACATTTAGAAATAAAGAAATACCTTGCGATGTTATCTGGTTCGACATCGACTATATGGATGGTTTCCGTATCTTCACTTTTAGCCCGAACAACTACCCTGATCCGACTGCAACAAATGATTACCTTCACTCTAAAGGCTTCAAAGGTATCTGGATGATCGATCCGGGTGTTAAAAGAGAGCCAGGCTACTTTGTTTACGATAGCGGCTCTGCTGTCGATGCCTGGGTGAAAGATGCTAACGGTAATGAATTCTTTGGCCCGGTATGGCCAGGCGATTCTGTTTTCCCTGACTTTACCAGCCCGGAAGTTTCAAACTGGTGGGCCGGGCTTTATAAAGACTTTATGGGCAAACACATTGACGGCGTATGGAATGACATGAACGAACCAACCGTATTCGGTCTGGATCACATGACTATGCCAATGGATAATCAGTTCAGAGGTGGTGGCGACCTTCTGCCCGGTACTCACGAACAGTATCATAACACCTATGGTATGCTTATGACAAAGGCTTCACGTCAGGGTATTCAGGAAGCTAATCCAAACAAGCGTCCTTTTGTTCTTACACGCTCTAACTATCTTGGTGGCCAGAGATATGCAGCAACCTGGACAGGTGACAACCTATCTTGCTGGCAGCATCTGGAATGGTCAATCCCAATGTCACTTAACCTGAGTCTGTCTGGCCAGCCATTCAACGGTCCAGATATCGGTGGCTTCCTTGGCGATGCTACACCTGAGCTGTTTGGTCATTGGATCTCTGTTGGTGCCTTCTATCCATTTAGTCGCGCTCACACCTGTGCTGGAACTATTGACCATGAACCATGGTCTTTTGGTCAGGAAGTAGAAGAGTCTTCACGTATTGCCCTACAGAGACGCTATCGCCTGATGCCTTATCTGTACACAATATTTGAAGAGAGTCACAAGACTGGAATGCCGGTAATGAGACCGACATTCTTCGCTGACCCTTCAAATGTGTCACTTCGTAAAGAACAGCAGTCATTCCTGCTTGGTAAAGACCTTATGATAACACCTAGATGGGCTGAAAACACAGCTCAGCCAAGCGGTATCTGGCAGGATGTAACCTTTGTTGGCGAAGACCTGGAAAAAGACCAGTATCAATGCCGTATGCAGCAGCGTGGCGGCTCTATTATCCCACTGGGACCAATAGTACAGTCAACTGACGCTATTTCTACTATTCAGGATCTGACCCTTTACATTGTTCTCGATGAAAATGGTAAAGCAAATGGTTCACTATACGAAGATGCTGGCGATGGTTATGAGTTCCAGGCCGGTCAGTTCTGTATCTCTGAATACACTGCCCAGCTAAACGATGATACTGTTACTGTCAAGTGCACAGCTCAGAACGGCGAACTCGCTCAGAGTAGCCGTACCGTTACCGCTGCTGTTATTACTAATGACGGCATTTATTACGGACGTGGTGATATCTGTGGCAATAACGGCGTATCTGTTAAGGTCAAGCTTTCTGCCAAATGGAAACATCAGGATATTGGAACTGTTAGCATTACTGGCGGATGCAGTGGTACTGATTCAAGCCTGACAATTAGTGGTGCCGGAGATGATATCGAAGGTAACTCAGATGAATTTCATTTTTCCTATAAACAGCTTTCCGGCGATTGCGAGCTTTCTGCTCGCATCGTCAGTCAGCAACCTACAGACAACTGGGCTAAAGCCGGTGTCATGATGCGTAACAGCCTCATGCCAAATTCTGCCCATGCTATGGTAGTTATCACACCAGAAAACGGTGCGGCATTTCAATGTCGCAGCTCTGTAGATAACTACACCGCACATACTGGGATCGGAGGCCTTCGGGCCCCGATCTGGGTAAAAGTTAAAAAGAGCAGTAATATCATCATCGGCTATTACTCACAAAATGGTACAGACTGGACAGAAATAGACTCAGCGGCAATCGAAATGAACGATACTTATTTTGCCGGACTGGCCGTTACCAGCCATAATGACACCACCACTTCTACCGTATATGCCAACGATATAAAAACTGTGATAGACTATAGCTCAGTAGATACAAATAACGATGATATGGTAAACCTCACCGACTTTTATAATATTGCTGCTGACTGGTACTGCACTGGCGATTCAGTAGCAGGCGATATCAACAATGACAACATCGTAGACTACGAAGACCTTTGCCAGATGTCATACTACTGGCTTTTAAAAAGCAATAAGTAACAAACTTTTCCTTCCCGCCTTATTATCTTCCCAACCTCCCCTTCTCTTTAGCATTAAGCAAATCAAAAGTTCGATCATTTCGGACATCGGCAGGATTTTTGAGCCTGTTACTTATCACGTTAAATTCTAAATGTCAAGTATTACCATTTACCAGACTTGGCTGTACTTGGTTTTGGATAGTCTTTCATAACTTCTACTGACTGATCCAGTTCGTCCTGTGGCAGTGGATGGTCTGCCAGGTCACCTTCAAAATACTTATGGTAACCAGTAAGGTCCATTAGACCGTGACCGCTGAGACAGAAGATGATATTCTTTTCTTTACCTTCTTCTTTTGCCTTTCTGGCCTCACGGATAGTTGCTGCTATTGCATGACTGGTTTCAGGAGCAACGATCATACCTTCTGTACGAGCCCACATAACCGCAGCCTCATAACATTCCAACTGATGAAGATTCAATGGATTAAGCAGGCCTTCAGCTGTAGCCTGAGATACCAGTGGTGCCATACCATGATAACGAAGACCGCCAGCATGGATTGGAGGTGGTACAAAATTATGGCCTAGCGAGTGCATTGGCAGAAGCGGAGTCAGACCAGCCAGATCACCGTGGTCATAGCTAAATGGTGCACGGGTCAGGGTCGGACATGATGATGGTTCGACCGGAATGATCTCGATATCTGCACCGTTGATCTTATCCTGAACGAACGGAAATGCCAGACCGGCAAAATTACTTCCGCCGCCAGCACAACCAATAACAGTGTCAACTTTCTTAACTCCGGCCATTTCAAGCTGTTTCTTGGCTTCCAGACCAATAATAGTCTGGTGCAGCATAACATGGTTCAGTACACTACCAAGAGCATAACGTGTCTCGCCTGTCGGATCGCTAACCGCAGCTTCTACAGCTTCACTAATAGCAATACCAAGTGAACCCGGAGTATCCGGCATAGTTTGCAGAACTCTACGGCCTGACTCTGTCTGGTCTGATGGACTGGCAATACAGTTTCCACCCCAGGTTTCCATCATAAGGCGACGGAAAGGTTTCTGGTCGAAACTAATACGAACCATGAAAACTTTACATTCAAGACCGCCAAGCATAGCACAGGCAAAACTCAAAGCACTACCCCACTGACCAGCACCAGTCTCAGTTGTCAGCTTTTTAATACCAAACTGCTTATTGTACCAGGCCTGTGGTACTGCGGTATTAGGCTTATGGGAACCTGCCGGGCTAACCGATTCATCTTTATAATATATCTTCGCTGGTGTGCCCAATGCTTTTTCCAGAGCCAAAGCTCTTTTCAGTGGAGATGGACGCCATTTGTACAGGATCTGAAGTACTTCATCTGGAATATCGATCCATCTTTCTGTACTTACTTCCTGCTCAATAAGGTTCATCGGAAATACCGGGGCAAGATCTTCCGGACCAACCGGAGTGCCATCTGGCTTCAGCGGCGGCTGGAGCGGAGTTGGCAGATCTGCTGCCAGGTTATACCATTGACGCGGTATATCTTTCTCATTTAAAAAATACTTCATTGTCATCGAAATAACTCCTTAACAATATATCTTAAACTTAACAATATCCTGCTGATAAAAATTAGTATAAACTAACATACTGAATTACTGAAAACCTTAGAAAAAGGAATCCAAGCTCATATCAGAATAGCATTTATAACATATTAAATCAAGAATATTAAAAATCTTTGCTCATCCACACTAACAGATACTCTAGCCAAACGTCAAACGATAAAAAATACGTCTTATAACTCCCCTGATATCTGTCCTGTTATAATTACAATATATTACAATTCTATGAACAAATAAACACCTCGCAACAGCTAATTAACACATCCAATTTATTTACAACCACTTACACAACACCTCATTACTATCACATTATAACCATAAAAAAAAGTTAAACCTGATTGTGTAACAATAATCAAATTTGATAAACAAGCTCCTCAACATACCGATAAAAATAATGAAACTAGAAAAACATTCTATAAAAGCTAATATTGACATTTTAGCAGTATCAGGAAAGTAACAATGGGGAATAAACACACAAATCAATGGCGTATGGTTATCGTGCTTACATATATAGCAATGGCAACCACTTTATTCACAAGCTCTTGTGACAAAAACAAAGACAGTTCCAGCACAAGCCAGACAACGATTAACAAGCCGCAACTACTGTTATACTGCGGTATAACTATGATAAGGCCAATGAGCGAGCTGGCAGCTATAATAGAGAAGCAGGAAAACTGCCAGATCATAATCACTAAAGGCGGCTCAGGAAACCTCTTAAAGTCTATAGTGGAAAACAAAAAAGGTGACTTATATCTACCTGGTTCTGACCGCTACTTTAGCATAATAGATAAAGATTACCCGGGAATCGTTACCAGAACTCAAAAAGTAGGGCAGAACAAAGCTGTGATCATGATACAAAAGGGTAATCCACTAAATCTGAGCAATGACCTGGACCAACTTAAAAGTACAGAATACGCAGTTGAAATTGGTAATGCCAGTAGTGGCAGTATCGGTAAAGAAACTCAGAAAATACTAGAAAAAAAAGGAATATTTGAAGATGTAATTAAAAACGCTATGACTCTGACAACCGACTCTAAGGATCTGGTCAAAGCATTACGTAAAAAAGAAGCTGATATAGTTATCAACTGGTATGCCGTATATACCTGGGATGACAATATGGAATATATGGACATAATTGAAATTGACGAGCAATACTGCCAGCCTCAGGAACTGGTACTTGGGCTGCTGGCTTATTCAGACTATCCTGAAATAGCTAACAAACTCATAGATCTGGCCTGCTCTGAAACGGGCAAAGCTATATTCAAAAAACATGGTCTTTACTTCAAATAATACCACTAGGGATGATCACTATATATGAGCAGTAAATTAAAAACTTTTTTCTCTGAAAAAATAATAAGACTTATCTTTTATCATATAGTCTTTATTATTCTTACTACGTGTTTTACCACATACATAGATTATTACTATAGCCAGTACTACGAAAAGCCGGCTAAAGCCCAGATAGAAAACCAGAATAATAAACGCATACTTGCTGACATTATCCAGAAAAATCTATTATTAATTGAATCAAACTATCGTGGACTTTTACTTTCAAACAATCATAGACATCTTGAAATGATTCACGATAAGATAAACGACTCCCTTTCTGCATGTGAGTCTATCCTTAGCGTTTTGAAAGAAGGTGGTATTTACGACCATATCCAGCTGGTAAACTTTTATAATAAAGATGAGATAAAAGTCAGAATAGAATTCCATAAGCCGAAGCTGGAGAATATCCCTATTGAAGTAATTGACCTATCCCCTAAGCTACATGAAATGCAAAGCCTAACTGACTTAACCTGCAAATATATGAATGACCGTATAAATGCCGGGGATAACAATACTGAGTATGGTTATAATATTAACCTCACTTCCAAACAAATGGAATCGCTCTTTCTGCGTTCACGAGAAATTGGGAATAAGATATATTATGACATAAAACAGGCAAACGATCACTCTGAAAGTATCATTTCAGAAGCTTCCAATAGAGCAACTAAAACACTGGTTCTGGTTAACTCTATTGCTAATGCCCTTATTATCCTGTTAGCCTTTTTGATCGCAGCTAAAATATACAATATTCTTCAAAGTCAAAAACAGGCAAGTAAAACCGTTAATACTATTCTGGAAAACCTGCCATTTGGTATATTCGTGGTAGACATGGACAAGAATATAATAAAGGTTAACAAGACAGCTAAAGAACTTATTGGCAGCTGCGATGACAATTTGATTGGCGAAGCTTGCTATAATATAATATGCCCTGATGGTAAAGAATATTGCCCGATAAACAAAACCGACTCAAAGCCGGTCAGTATAGAAAAAACTATTATAAACAAACACAATGAACGCGTACCGGTGATTAAAACAGCCATCCCGCTGATACTTGACGGACAGAAGGTTATACTGGAAGCCTTTACTGACATTTCTGAACAAAAAAGTATGCAGAAGATGCTATTAGAAGCAAAAATAAAACTCGAAACCTACAATCAGGATCTGGAAAAGACCGTTGATGAACGCACAATTGACTTGCGTGAAGCAATGGATAACCTTAACAATACTCAGGCCCAGCTCATTCAAGCAGAAAAAATGGCTTCTGTTGGCCAACTGGCCGCTGGTATCGCACACGAGATAAATAATCCAGTAGGTTTTATCAAAAGCAATCTTAATGTCTTTATGCTATATGTTGCTGACATAATCAGAATAGTAGAAGAATACGAAAAACTAAATAAAAAATGCCTGTCTGAAGAAACCTTTACAGAAATGACACAGGAAATATCAAGGGTAAAAGAAGAGCTAGACATCGAATACGAACTCAATGAGACTACTAAACTACTTTCTGACTCTATCGACGGCGTAGATCGTATAACCAGGATAATAACTGACCTGAAAGATTTCTCTCATATCAACCGACCAGATGCCTGCGAAGAAGATATAAATATTATCATGGATAAGACCATCAGCGTTGCATGGAATGAGCTAAAATATAACGCCACAATAGAACGCAACTTCGGCGAAATACCACTATTAAGCTGTTATGGAGGTCAGATCGGGCAGGTTTTTCTTAATATACTTATAAATGCCTCACATGCTATTGGCAAGGAAGGGACAATTAAAATATCCACGATGTACGAGAATGACAGTATCATTATCGAAGTAACTGACAATGGCTGCGGAATACCCAAAGAAAATATTTCAAAGATATTTGACCCATTCTTCACGACCAAGGAGATTGGTAAAGGGACCGGACTAGGGCTAAACCTCGCATATAAGATAATAGAGTCTCACAACGGCAAATTTACGGTAACTAGCAAAGTTGGAGAAGGAACTACTTTCAGGATAGAGCTACCCCTTTCTGTAAATGATGAAACAGAACAGGACACAGAAGCCCAAACCAGTTCTATCTAATAGCAACCTCTGCTAGAGATCAACTGAAACAGACTCTTTCAAGAAGAATAATCTCCTCAAGGTTACGTCCTTACCTGTTATCTCCTTTACCGCCCTACTATAAAAATCAAGCTGGAATTTATAACCTGCTGCCCGCTTCTGCAGCTCATCCCCAACAACGGCATCTGTCTTAAAGTCTATTATCTCATAACTACTGCCGTTCCAGAATAAGCAATCAATTATCCCACGAACAACAACATTATTACCAGATAAGCCATCCGGGCCTGATGCCAGTTCTGGGTATAACTCCACAGCGTCAACGGCTAAAGTAAACTCCCATTCCCTATAGACATTACTACTATTAGCAGCCAATCTGCTACCCGTATCACTCTGGAAAAAGTCTGCCAAAGACTTAATATCAATATTACCTGCCTGCTCAGGAGTAAAACAGCCCCTGCTAACCATATGCTCCAGCTGACTTTTTAGCCCGTCAGATGATACATCGCCGTCAAGATCAACCAGCTCTAAGAAACGATGCACCCAAACACCCTTTTCCGCTGCCGTTGCCTTTATTGCCGCCTTATCCATAAATGCTGGCTTCCTGCTAAAATCACCAGTTAGCCTGCTGTCATCATCATATGCAAACAGTCTGCTGACGCTAATTTCATTTTCAACTGAATCTGCTTTCAATGCCGCATTTAGCTCTGTTACTCCTGCTCGTGCACTACATCTAACTGCATCTTTATATTTATATCGCCATTCGATACGATCGACAACTTCTCTAACTGCTTCTGGACAATCGCCCTGCCCTGCCTCCAGCAGCATTTCGACGTCAACCGGCTCAATAACCACTCGATGATCACTGACTACCTTCTCCAGATCTGGTTCACGATAAACCTTCATGGCAAAATCAGCACCAGGGACAGTGAATGTTTCATTTATGATACCGTTTAGACTATCCATAAATGATGGATGATCCACAAGTGCCATTGTGTATAGTTCCAGGGCACTGCCGGCATCCTCCAATTGTGCTTCACTACAGCAAGTGTCTGCATTAGCCGGGTCTAAAAGTCGCTTATGGGCCTGTTGATCCTTTTGCTTTTTAGATTCTTTTAAGAACTTATCCAGCTTTACACCACCAACCAGAACAAGATGCTCTCTGGCTCGGGTAAGTGCCACATACTGAATTCGCAACTCTTCATACTTACTGTCGAGCTTCTCCTTTTCGGATAAGATCTCACGAGGAAGAGTTTTCCAACTCTGCTGGCCATCAGCCGCTTTAACATCCATAGCATAAGCACCATTTTCCAGTGAAGTTAGCAGCATATCACCTGAAGCATTCCTCAAATTGAACCCTTTGGCCAGTGAAGCAACGAAAACCACAGGAAACTCTAACCCCTTACTCTTATGGACACTCATGATCTGAACAACATTATCATTTGCTCCTAGTATTCTGGCGGGGCCATTATCTTCTGAACTCTTATTCAGAGTATCAACCTGACGAATGAACCGGCCTAATCCCTGACTGCTAAACGAATCAAACTCACAGGCCTTATGATAAAGGTACAGTAAATTGGCGTATCGCTGACGGCCGTCAGGTAATCCTCGATAATAAATCGGCAGCAAAGTCTGTTTATAGATTGTACGAACCAAAGCTCCCAGAGTGCCCCCTCTTGCCAGACTGCGCCAATGATCAATATCATCAAATATCTTTTTAAGCTTCTGAGCCAGCTCAGTATCCGCTGATCTATCGAGATACTCCTGCAGTGCATGGTAATAGTAACCACCTGATGATTCTGCCCGTATCTCCGCCAGCTGGCTTTCTGTCAACTGTCCGTAAGGCCCGCGTAAAACCGCTGCCAGTGGTATATCCTGACAAGGATTATCTATGAGTCGCAAAATGCTTATTATATACTTTACTTCTACACTATCAAAAAGTCCGCTATCCTGCTGAACATAGAACGGCAATCCAAAATCAGCAAAAACCTCGGCATAAATATTGGCTTGTGACTTTAGTGAACGAAGAAGAACGGTTATATCTCGATACTGAACCGGCCTTACTTCCTTAGCTTCTGGAACAAGAACATCAAACTCAGCTCCATCCTCACTATTACCAACCATCTCTTTGATGCGACCGGCTACGATAACAGCTTCTTTCCTGACTGAGTCCATCATTCCTACACTGTCAGGTGAAATATCACTCGCAGAAGTCCCGCTTGATTCTGTATCTACTAAATGCAGCTCGACCGGCTTATACTTACCTTTATAACTGCAATCAAGGTCATCATAATATCGTGCACCATACTCCATTCGACCATCATTACAATAATCGATACCACCAAAATCCCTTACCATTGTCCTGTCAAATACATAATTAACAAAATCCACAACCTCTCTACGAGAGCGGAAATTCTTATTAAGCTCTATTCGTCCGCCAGCAGGTGTCTGGCTGTTAACTTCAATACCACCATCAAATACAGGAGTAAAACGGTCATGCTTACCAAGAATGATCTCTGGTGCGGCTTGCCTGAAACGGTAGATACTCTGCTTAACATCACCTACCATGAACATATTACTACCGGTACTACTCTCTGACTTTATCGCAGAAAGCAGAGTTTCTTGCAGTGGCGAAATATCCTGATATTCATCAACCAGAATAAAATTGTATCGCTGCTTCTGCTCCTGAGCCGCTGGGGTAGTCTGGCCATCTTTCATCAGCACTTCAAGCACTTTATGGTTCAGATCAGAATAGTCCAACAGCACATTACCAGCCTTAAACTCACGATACCGAACCATCATTTCACGGTAAAGATCAACTATTACCTGCATATGCGGTTTAACAGCAATTATCTGCCGGCTAAGATTATCATCACCATTAAAAACACTGATAATATTATCTATTCTCTTCCTGGCACGGGCAATATATCCCTTCACCATCTCTTTGTCACCGGCCTCACCGGTTCTTTTAGAAGGTAAAGTTGCATTGATCTTCAGATTTTTCTTATTCGATAACTTTTCTGCTATACTATTATCAATAGTCTTTTCGACCTGCTTTTTCAGATCAGTCAGACAGGCAACTGCATCGTTAAGAAAATCATTATAAAAATCAACCGCCTCAAAAACCTCATTCACCAACCGAAATGCCACACGCAAATCATCCAGAGCAATATCAATATTTCTGGTAAAACGTTCCGCCAGAGCTTGTTTATAAACTCCAACCCGCCTGTCAAGCTCATCTACGCTCGGGATACAATTCTCAAGCCAAGTATCACAATCTACAACAGCTTCCAGAAAAAACGCAAGTGAACGAATCAGACCAGGTACCCGGCTATCACCTCGTTTGCCGCCATATGCATTAACAAAACTATAAAAAGCCGATTGATCTATCCCGCCAAGTCCTGCGTAATTTTCCTCTAAGATCTCGTCAAGAAAACGGGAAAGAACCAGCTCTTTTTCGTCTGGTGATATAATATCAAAGGAAGGGTCAACGTCTGCCAGATAAAAAAACTCTCTCAGCAAAGAAGAGCTGAAAGAGTCTAGTGTACATATTTGAGCACTACCCAACATTGCCATCTGGCGACGAGCATGAATATCAGACGGGTGCTCCTCAACATATTTTGCAAGTCGGTCGCCAATACGCTTTCGCATCTCAGCCACCGCATCTTTAGTAAAGGTCATTACCAGAATACTGTCTATGCTGCACTTATGCTCCTTACCTACAATAAGGTTAAGGAACCTCTCAGCCAGTACCGCCGTCTTTCCTGAACCTGCCGAAGCAGTCAGAAGTACATCTGAATCAGACTTATATATCGCTGATCGCTGCTGTATTGTCCATTGAGTTTTAGCCATAAGGACTAATTATACATACTTCCCGGCTTTACTCAAATTCAGATAATAATTTTTCTACATCAGCGGGCTTAACACCGGCATGAACAACATCATTGATCACTACCACCGGAGCCAAACCACAGGTTCCCAGACAGCGTGATGCGTCAAGAGTAAAGAGTTTATCCCCTGATGTCTCTCCAGGGACAATACCCTTTAGCTCTGTTATCTTATCGATTATCTGCTGGGCACCCTTTACATAACAGGCAGTACCAAGGCAGACATTTATTACATTTTTGCCACGCTCTTGCAGACGGAAGAAGTGATAGAAAGAGGCAACACCACTTACCTGTGACGCGGGAACACCTAAAAGCAGTGCTACCGCATCAAGCTGTTTACTGCTAAGCCAGCCGTTGATCGCCTGAACCTTGTGTAAAACAGTTATAAGTTCACTTTCCGGACGAGGAAGCTGCTTGCAATGTTCAATAAACCCAACAACCTCAGGGGTAAGAACACCTTCCGCCTCATCATACACTTTATTAAGATCTTCTGCTACTGGTTCGTGATTCATAATATATTCTCGTTTATATTTATTCCGGCTCCCGCCCTGCGGTCACCATAGCATTATCATTATAACCTAACTCTTATAACTTAATTTTATACTCCACGCGGATACTTCGGCTTATAACTGGTATGCAGAAGCTCGTGTGCCTTATGACCACCAGGAGTACCAAGGTAAGTATCATAGAGACTGATTATATCCGGATTCTCATGTGAACTACGGAACTTGCGGTCCTTATCAAGCTTGTACAGAGCCTCGGCTCGTTTGGCACGCAGTTCCTTATTCAGAACATACTGCCCTGCCGGCGGATACGGCTGACCACCACCATTTATACAACCGC
Source organism: Sedimentisphaerales bacterium (assembly GCA_963667715.1). GTDB lineage: Bacteria > Planctomycetota > Phycisphaerae > Sedimentisphaerales > SM23-30 > JAFGDI01. Next base: position 3,392,885 of record OY763926.1, read on the forward strand.
CCGGACAGGCCATAATCTCGATCAGATGATAATCTTTCTCGCCACTCTTGACAGATTCCAGTACGGTACGGGCATTATCCAGACCGTTGGCAACCGCAAGCCTGATCTCAGTATCTGCTATATTGAGCGTAACCTCACGCAAACCTTCAACCGCACGAACTTCCTTGAACTCAAGCTCATCAAGAGGCTTGCCGGTAAGCTTAACAGCAGCTGTTCTGAGAGCCGCTTCCATAACACCTCCGGTAGTACCAAAAATGTCACCAGCACCAGTAGCCAGCCCCATAGGAGAATCAAATTCTTCCTCAGGCAGCGACAACATATCAATACCGTAGCTCTTTATCATCCAGACAAGCTCTCTGGTAGTCAATACTGCATCGGTATCAGGACTGCCCTCTACTCCGTCTGTCCCAGATAGTTCAGGACGACCCATTTCATACTTCTTGGCAGTACATGGCATAATTGCAACATTATATATCTTTTTAGGGTCAATATTCTCACGTTCAGCGTACCAGCTCTTAACTAAAGCTGACATCATACTCATAGGACTCTTACATGATGAGCAGTTCGGGATATATTCAGGAAAGAACTTCTCAACGAAATTTACCCAGCCAGGAGAACAGCTGGTAAGCATAGGCAGCGGGCCAGTACCCTCACCTACACGTTCGAGGAACTCATTGGCCTCTTCCATGATCGTTAAGTCAGCACTAAAGTCTGTATCAAAAACAATATCACAACCCAGTCTGCGAATAGCGGCCACCATCTGACCGACAATAGGAGTTCCCGGCTCAAGGCCAAAACCTTCACCTACAGCCGCTCTGATAGAAGGTGCGATCTGAACTACAACAAGCTTATCCGGATCAGCAATAGCTTCCCATACTCTTTCGGTATGATCCTGCTCTAGAAATGCCGCTGTCGGACAAACATTTACACACTGACCACACTGGATACATACAGATTCATCCATATTAACCTGATGGGCAGGAGCAACAACAGTATCAAAACCACGACCCTGCTGACAAAGATTACTTACAGACTGCACCTCTTCACAAACTCTGAAGCAGCGTCCGCACAGGATACATTTATTAGCATTACGCACTACGCTCTTACCACTGTCATCGATTGGGAAGTCTTTACGCTTGCCTTCAAACAGTCGTTCACGAACACCGTGCAGATAAGCGAGACGCTGGAGCTCGCATTGGCCGTCACGTGAGCAGGTTTGACAATCTTTAGGATGATTATCCAGAATAAGCTCGATAATATCGCGTCTGGCCTGACGAATTTCTGGGCTGCAGGTATTTACTTCCATACCTTCCCATACTTTTACTGAGCAGGAAGCCATAAAAAACGGTACGCCCACAACATCGACAATACATACTCTACAGGCACCTTCCAGAGACAAGTCCGGATGATAACATAACCTGGGGATATTTATCCCGATCGAATCTGCCGCCTCCATAATTGTAGTTCCGTCAGCGACACTTATCGTTTTACCGTCAATTTTGATGTTCACCATTATTTTAGCCCCTTATCGACTGCTTCAAATTGCCGTTTTTATTGATTTATTATAAGTCTGTTCAATATGCGAACAATATACTATCGGACATATCACCGGAATATATTCATTATTCATACAAACAGCATATAATTTGCCGGAAACCCAGCACCTAAAGACATAACTTCAATTACCAGATAATTTTAACCACCTGATACCAAAAATTATAGTAAAAACTTCGCCCATAGTTCCACTAAGTTTATGACTATATCTAACTTTTTTATAAACACCTATACAACAAATACTTACACAAGCATTATTTAACACTTTTCTCAAACCATGTCAATTTAGGCAAACCTTACTTGTCCAATGCGCTATAAATTGCATTTTCCCAATACGATAAACTCATAAATACTTATACCCTAAACAGCTAAATATGACTTACTTCAGAAATGCAAAAAACAATTTAATCACTTGACTAAATTCAATCGATCGTGTAAATTATATACATACAATATAGATCACCACCATTAAATCCTCTTCGGTCGTTTTCATTCCCCCGAAACTCGACCGGAGAGGTACTTTTATATATAACTAAAGGCGACAGGTGAAATGGCAAAAAAAGAAACACGACAATACAAAAACAGCGAGCATACTCGCTCAGCTCTAATTGATGCCGCTGGTAAGCTGGCTGGCGAACATAACTTTAACTCTATATCCACTCGGGCTATAGCAGACCTCGCTGGCGAGAATCTGGGAAGTATACACTACCACTTTGGCGGCAAAACAGAGCTGTTCAAAGCCGTTATTGATGCTGCTATTGCCGAAAGCGTAGCCTTCACTGCCGCTGATGCAATCGCACCATATCTAGATGAGCTTGACAGCCCTACCGGCCAAGCCAAGGCTGTCAGAGCACTTATCCACAGACATATAGACAAATTATTTAATCCATCAAAACCAGCATGGCACACCAAAGTTATATACCAGATATTACAGACAAGAAACGAGCTTCAGGACTATATTAAGGAAATACTTATCGATCAAGACTCTGAAACCCAAAGAGAGCTTATAAAAAAGATCGTACCTGGCGTATCAGACCTGCACGCCAACTTGCACAGCGTAACTATTATATGCCCAATATTTTTCCATGCCACCAATATGGAATTTCTGCTGAGGATGATGGAAATTGAAAGTTTCACTGATGAGTACCTGTCACAGCTAGAAGATGTACTTACCATACAGGCACTTATGTTATTTAACCTGCCATTAGATAAAACAATAGAATTAAGGAAGTAGATAAATGAAGTTATTGAGCCAGATAATTACTTACAGCATAGCAATTGCGATAACTATCGGAGTCTTTGTAGCAGCAAACCACTCTGAAGCCAAAGCTCAGGAGAACCAGGTTAATAATGCCGCTGAATTCGCTCAGAGCTTACCAGTAACAGTAAATAAGATCACACCAACCCCTAAAGACAATACCGACTCTTACCCAGGTAATATCAGGGCCAGTCGCGAAACCAGCCTGTCGTTCAGGGTATCTGGTCCTCTGGTGGCTCTTAACGCTGCCCCGGGCGATACAGTTAAAGCCGGTCAGGAACTTATTCAGATCGACCCTCGTGACTACACAGACCAGATAAACGTTCTGGAAGCCCAGCTTGTCAGTGCCAAAACCCAGCTTACAAACGCAAAACAAGACTACAGCAGAGCGAAAAAACTTTTCAATGAAAAAGTGCTGCCACAGGCAGATTATGACCATGCCGTAAATGCACTCTCTGCTGCTGAAGCGGCTATCAAAACCATCGACGCTCAACTGCAGATAGCTCGACACAAACTGGAAGATACAACCCTAAAAGCCCCGTACAACTGTACTATAACAGAACAGAATGTAGAAAACTTCGAGATGGTCTCTGCCGGCAAACAGGTACTGGCTATCCAGGACCTGTCAACACTTGAAATTGACATTCGCATACCTGAAAATAAAATAGCTTACTACCCACTACATAAAGGAGCAAAAGCCACTGTTACCCTGCCAGCTATTGCTAACCATGTATTCGACGCCCAACTCATCGAATGGCAGAGCAAGGCAGACCCAGCTGGGAGAACATACAAAATAACCTTCGCTATGAATCGCCCTTCAGACGTGCAGGTACTACCGGGCATGACAGCTAATGTCACCCTCAAAGACAGTAAGCCGATAAGTGTAATAACAATACCACAATCGTCAGTATTATCAGATAAGAGTAATAACTCATATGTCTGGCTATATAAGCCCGAAAGTAAGACCGCTCGTCGCCAGCCATTGACTATTAACGGCTTCTACGGCAAAGACAGCATTGTTGTCAGCAGCGGTCTTAAAAGTGGCGACCTGCTTATCACTCAAGGCCAAAGCCACGTGGCCGAAAATGCAAAACTTAATGCAACTATCATTGAATAATAACTTTAGCTATTAAAACACCAAACATTACCTGGAGACTCCCTACCCACAGGAGTCTCCATCACCTAACAATAAGGGTTTAATATTACACTATGAATCCAGCTACATTTGCACTTAAAAACCGTACTACCATGGTAGTGCTCACACTTGCGCTTATTTTCAGCGGTATAATATCATACCAGAAGCTTGGCCGACTCGAAGACCCGAACTTCACTATCAAGACCGCACTTATTGTAACACCATATACCGGTGCTACCCCTGCTGAAGTTGAAGAAGAAGTAACAGATGTAATCGAAGAAGCCATACAGGAAATAGGCGAAGTTAAAAAGATATACTCTACTTCTGAAGCGGGCGTATCGTATGTATTCGTTGATATAAAAAACGAGATAAAGGGCTACCAGCTGCCACAGCTCTGGGATCTGCTGCGTCGTAAGATCAATGACTGCCAGATGTTTCTACCCCCTGGTGCCGGGCCATCTATAGTTAATGACGACTTTGGCGATGTTTACGGCGTATTCTATGCAGTCACCGCACCGGGCTACAGCTATGCTGACCTGAAAGATATTGCTGACGAGCTCAAAAACGAACTTCTGCTCTGTAAGGACGTAGCAAAGATCAATTACTGGGGCACACGCCAGGAAGCAGTTTTCGTAGAGTTTGACAGAGCTAAAATGGCTCAGCTTGGTATCTCCCCAAATCAGATCATACAGACTATTAACAACCAGAACACAGTCAGCCCAAGCGGTAATATTACCGTTGATAACTCATACCTTAGAATTGAACCAACTGGCGAATTACTAAGCGAGCAAAGCATAAAGAACCTACTCATCGGCAGTAGCGACAAACTGATAAGAATATCTGATGTTGCACGGGTATACCGCAATTACACTGACCCGCCGGTTAATATCATGAGATATAACGGGCAGGAATCTATAGGCCTGGGAATATCAACAGCCAAAGGCGGCAATGTTATTACTATGGGTGAAGCTGTTAAGAAACGTATCAGCGAACTTACCCCTACCCTGCCAGATGGTGTCAAACTCAATATGATGTACTGCCAGAGCGATGTTGTAACCAAAGCAGTTAATATGTTTGTATGGAATCTGGCCGAAGCTGTTGCTATCGTTGTACTACTGCTAATGATCTTTATGGGCTGGCCAAGTGGTCTGCTTATCGGTTTCATACTGCTGCTGAACATTCTCGGCACCTTTACTGCTATGCTGATAATGGACATCACATTACAGAAGATATCGCTTGGTGCCCTGATCCTCGCACTTGGTATGCTTGTAGACAATGCGATCGTTGTTGCTGACGGCATACTCATCCGTGTTGAACGTGGCGAAAGCCGCTCTCAGGCAGCAGAAGATACCGTACGCGACACCCGCTGGCCGCTGCTTGGTGCTACTATTATTGCTATCCTGGCCTTTACTGCTATCGGGTTCTCTGCCGGTAATGTAGGCGAGTTCTGCCGTTCGCTCTTTGACGTTATGGCGGTATCTCTGTTCCTCAGCTGGATATTAGCAGTTACCATTACCCCGCTGATGTGTATATGGTTCCTGAAGATTCCTGACCTGCATATGGAAGACCCATATGACAGACCGTTCTTCCGTGCATACCGCAGACTACTACACTATATTCTGAAGTTCAGATGGATAACACTTGGCGGTACCATAATATTACTGGTAATGGCACAAATGACCTTCATCAACAAAGTACCAAAGGCTTTCTTCCCAGACTCTACCAAGTCATATTTCTTCGTAAACTACTGGATGCCGCAGGGAACTCATATTGACAAGACATCTGCCGATATGATGCAGATAGAACAGTACGTTGCCGGCCTTGACGGAGTATTGGATGTCACCTCATTTATCGGTGAAGGTGCCCTGCGATTTATACTATCATACGACTATGAAAGCCGTAACAGCAGCTACGGGCAGGTATTGGTAAAAGTAGAAGACTATAAACAGATCGACCAGCTGCAACAGCAGATATTGACTTTTATCCACACCAGCTTCCCGGAATCAACACCGAACACTATTAAAATACCAAACGGCCCCGCCCTCACTTATAAGATACAGGCACGAATACGCGGGCCACAGCAGGAAAAGCTTATGGAGCTTTCCGAACAGGTAACTGAGATCATGAAAGCCAATCCGGACACTTGCGATTACTTTAACGATTGGCGCGACCCGGTCAGTATCATTCGCCCAGCCTTCTCCGAAGAACAGGCCAGAGCTGCGGGCATATCAAGACACGATCTCAGCCAGATTCTGCAAATGAACTTCAATGGAATAACCACAGGAGTTTACAGAGAGAAAGATGAGCTGCTGCCAATCATATTCAGAGCACCTCAGAACCAGCGTGACAGTGTAGAAGAGATAAACAACCTGCAAATATGGAGTCCTACAGACAAAAACTATATACCAGTAAGCCAGGTAACATCTTCTGTAAATCAGCAATGGCAGTGGCCACTGATACAGCGTTTCAATCGTGAAAAGACTATTACAGTACAATGTAATGCCCAAAAAGGTAAAAATACCGTACAGGTACTAAGTGCAATAAAGCCGAAGATAGATGCTCTTGAGCTGCCGACTGGCTACTCCATCGAATGGGGTGGTGAGTTTGAGAGCTCTGCCGAGAGCCAGGCTCCACTGGCAAAGATATTCCCTCTTTGCATACTAAGTATGTTCCTGATCATGGTAATATTGTTCAACTCGATTCGTCGGGCAGGCCTTATCATGCTGGTGGTACCGCTATCAATGATAGGTATCGCCCCCGGCCTGCTTACTCTTGGCCTCTCGTTTGGCTTCATGGCGATCCTGGGCTTTTTAGGCCTCTCCGGCATGCTCATAAAGAATGCCATCGTACTTATCGACCAGATCGAGCTCGACCTGAAAGAAGGTAAGGCACTATACAAAGCCATACTCGACTCTTCGGTCAGTCGTATGCGTCCGGTTATCATGGCCGCCGGTACAACAATACTTGGTATGGTACCGCTGGTCTCTGACCCGCTCTACCAGGCGATGGCTGGCACAATAATGAGCGGCCTGTTCGCTGCGACCTTCCTAACCCTACTGGTAGTGCCGGTACTATACTCACTGGTATTCAGAGTTAAACCAGATAAACAATACCTATAAAGGTAGAAGTATATAACAGCAACATCATCTTGCAACTATAACTTCACCATAAAACACAAGGATACACAATGAAGAACATAATAACAACACTATGCATTCTCGCTCTCTGCTCTCTGGCAAATGCTGCCGAGATCGATAGCGAAGTACCTGCTGGCGAGCTTACCCTGGTACAGGCACAAACCATAACTCTGGCCAATAACCCGGGTATCAGTGAGAGTATCGAGCGACTCAACGCAGTACGCCAGATACTATTACAAACACAATCACTAAACGCTCCAACAGTGAATATTACCGCTGGCGGATCACTGCTTCAGGGTGCTGACCAGCCAGACTGGAACACTGCGGTTAGACGTGAGGAATCACTTAACCAACTGACCGCCGGTGTAAATTTCAACTGGGTACTATTTGACGGGTTCGCTCGCAAGGCCAATATACTGGCCGCTAAATACTCAGTAGAACAAGCTCAAAGTACATCCTACGACATTAAACGACTGCTTGCAGAAGCTGTATCAGCCGCTTTCCTGCAAGCCCAGCTTAGCCAGGAAACTATGGCGATCGCTATCCAGAACCAGCAATTCAACCTCCACCTGGAAAAACAGGCCAAACTCAGATATCAGGCAGGCACTGCACCAGAAGCAGAGATGTTAAACTTCTCACTGCGGGCACTTGGAGCCGAAACCGACTATATAAACGCTCAGCATAATTTCAAAACCGCCTGCACCGTTCTGGCCAGACTTATGGCACTGGACAATGCCCTGCTGCCGGAAAACATGTACCCGATAAGGAATAGCACTAAGATAGAACGAGCTGTTTACAACTTTAACATCGAGTTTGAATATGCAGTAAACAACCGCCCTGACCTTAACGCTATCAAGGCTGGTGTATTAGCTGCCAATGAACAGGTAAATGCCGCAAAGGGCAATTACTACCCGACCATAAGCCTCAACGGAGGTATAGACTACACTAATACCAACGATGCCGGCCCGATCGATCAGGACGAGAATACCAAACGTATCGGCCTGAACATGGTATGGAATATCTTCTCCGGCGGCAGAAAACAGGCCGCTGTCGCTCAGGCCAGACACAATAAACTGGCTCTGGAACAGAATAAACTTGGCAAAATGCTGGAGATACAGGCCGCTATCCAACAGGCGATCGACACGATCAATAGTCTCTACGCGGTACTGGACCGTCAGCAAAAAGCATATGACCTGACTGTCAGAATACGAGACCACGTAGAGAAATCTTATGGTGCCGGCACCACTTCTATCACCAGACTAAACGAAGCTCAAACCGATCAGGTAAGAGCGGCTGTATCGCTAAACTCAGCACGTATACAATGTCGACTGGCTGAAGTGAGTCTGCTCTCTGAGACAGGTAGAATAACCAATAAATAACAACTGGAACGCTGCTTTGCAGCACACCATGATAATAGCCGGGCTGAGATACTAAACAGTCCGGCTTTTTACATTATAAACACATATCATATAACATTACGAGAGTTCTGCTTGCGATACTCGCTTGGACTTAGCCCTTTCTCATTCCTGAACTGCCGAGAGATATGCTCCGGCGAGCTAAACCGTACATTTGCCGCTATCTCAGTTACTGTCATATTAGTCTCCAACAATAGTCGGGCAATGTGATCAAATCGCAAACGATTTATCTCTGACAAGATCGAACGGTTAAGATGCTTCTTAAACTTCTTCTCCAATACCCGACGAGAAACACCTATATTATCAGCTACGTCCTGCACCTGTATCGGCTCCTGATATTTCAGCTGAATATAGCTCAAAGCCTGCGATACGGTCTCTTCATGAAGCATAACTATATTGGTCGACTGTCGCTCTACAACCTCTATCGGACTGACTGTTATCTGATCGTTAAGCTGTTTGCCTGCCCTGAGCATACCAGCAAGTGTCCTGGCAGCTTCATAACCACAACGCTCAAAGCTCAAGTCTATACTCGATAGCGGCGGATTAGACAAAGAGCACACCAGCTCATCATTATCAACACCAAGAATAACAAGATCCTCCGGCACACGAATACCACTTAGCTTGGCCGTCTCTGCTGTCAGCATGGCACAGTCATCATTACAGGCAAACAATGCTGTCGGGTGCGGCAGCTCTTGAAGCCAACGAACAAAAGAATCCTTATCCTGCGCAGAACAAACCTGAAATTCGTTTGGAACGATACCTTTATCTGACAACGCTCTGGCAAAACTCAACCTGCGTCCTTCTGACCATTCAATATTATCAAAACCACAATATGCAAAATTTGACAGACCAAGCCCCAAAAGATAATTCGCCGCCATTTTGCCGATAGCTTCAGAATCGGTTACTATATTAACTGCATCAGGAGAACTTTCCCGCCTGATTCCGCTAAATACGGTCGGTCGCCCAAACCGAGAAACTTTGTCCAGATTCTCTCGACCGCGAACAATAAAACCATCACAATCATCAATTGCATTATCTGGGGTTCCCGAAGCTGCACCAACCAGATAATCCAAAGGCTTATGCACAAATTCCCACGGGCCAAACTCTGCCGCATAACGAGCTATTCCCAACAAGAACTCTCGCTCTGTCTGACGTTCGGTACTCATGATCAATGTTATTTTGGGAAACTTCATAAACCTGACACTACTATATAAAGGGAACCTCTAAATTAAATTCAACTACTACTATCACTACTAAACCAGGAAGTAACTACTTCCCCAATAATAGCTTTATTATCTATCGTGTCAAAAACTTTCCCGGAAAAACAGCACGCAAAACACACATAACCTACTACCACTAGCACACTTAACACCACAAATACCCCATTCGCAAAACGGTTGTAAATATTCGTAATATCACATTCCATATAAACCTGACCACAGATACAATTATTAGCTGGTGAGATTATATTAGGCAAACACCTGCTGCCGGTCAGGCATGATTCACCATTACTTTATTACCGGTAACTGTGTGCATGCGATAACAGTTGTATGCACACATATTTTTCTTAATGACGGAGACTTCACAATGAACAGATACTTTAACGATATACCACAGATAAAATATGAAGGGCCAGACTCTAAGAACCCTCTGAGCTTTAGATATTACGATCCGGCTGAGACCATTATGGGCAAGACAATGGCAGAGCATCTGAGGTTCTCTGTCTGCTATTGGCATACCTTTACCGGCAGCGGTGCTGACCCGTTCGGTCCTGGCACTATTAGCAGGGAATATCATAACGGCGACCCTATGACAGCTGCCGAACAGACTATGCATGCGGCTTTTGAATTCTTCACTAAGCTGGGCGTGAACTTCTGGTGCTTCCACGACCGTGATATAGCTCCGGAAGCCGATAACCTGACAGAGACCAATAAGCGTCTGGATAAAATTGTCGAGCTCGCTGGCAAATTACAGAACGACACCGGCGTTAAGTTGCTCTGGGGTACAACCAATGCCTTCAGTCATCGTCGGTTCATGGCAGGAGCCGGCACCAACCCATCCCCCGCTGTCTTCGCTTATGCCGCCAGCCAGATCAAAAAGGCTATGGAGATAACCCATACCCTCGGCGGGCAGGGATATGTATTCTGGGGTGGCCGTGAAGGATATGACACACTACTAAACACCGATATGGCAATGGAACTGGAGAATATGGCCAGACTACTGCATATGGCTGTTGATTACAAAAAGACTATCGGATTCAATGGCCAGTTCTATATTGAGCCAAAGCCAAAGGAACCGACCAAACACCAATATGACTTTGATGCCGGCAATTGCCTGGCGTTCCTGCAGAAACATGACCTGCTAGATCATTTCAAAATAAATATCGAGGCCAATCACGCTACTCTGGCTGGCCACAGCTTTGAACACGAACTCGAATTCTGTGCTGCTAACAACATACTCGGCTCAATCGATGCCAATCGCGGTGATCTGCTGCTCGGCTGGGACACTGACCAGTTCCCTACCGATATATACAGCACAGCCATGGCAATGTACACCGTACTGCGAGCGGGTGGTTTTACTACCGGCGGGCTAAACTTCGATGCCAAGCTGCGTCGCCAGTCAATTGATATCGAAGATATGTTCATCGCTCATATCGGCGGCATGGACGCTTTTGCCCGAGGTCTAAAGATAGCTGCGAAAATGATAGAAGATGGAGTATTTAGCGATTTCGTTACCAATCGCTATTCAGGATGGAACAACCCGTTTGGCCAGGATATACGCTCCGGCAAACTTACACTGGCTGACATGGAACAATACACACTGGAAAATGGTGAACCACAACTGCAAAGCGGCAGACAGGAATATCTGGAGAACCTGCTTAACTGCTATCTATAGCCGACATCTGCAACATTGGACCAACGTAAAAAAGGGCTGGCGTAATATAATACGTCGGCCCTTTTGTTATTGCTATAAATTACCACACACAATACTGTTAACTAAAGTTAAAAGTCGCCTGACGAACTTCTGGTTCCTGACTGCGACGCTTGACGATCTTTAACGGCTTATTATTTTGCTTCTTTTCACCATTTAACTTGGCGATCCTGAGAAGAGTGCTAATCTCTTTCGCCTGCTTGCGAGCCTTGGCTAATTTTGTCTTGGAATCGGTAGTTATCAGATCGAGCTTAAATTTGTAACAGTCCATATTACTGATAAGAATTTCCAGTGTGATATTCTTATATACACCCTGACGATTGAACAGAGCCTTTAGAAATGCAAAAAAACCACCACCTGGCGGACTCACTTCCTTTTCTTCGGTATCATATTCGACCAGCTCATCAAAATCGATCTGCTGCCAGCCTTTATAAGCTCTGAGCAGACATATCTTCTCACGAGTCTTATCTATTGCCAAAGCCGAAGTATTTTTCTGACCGACCCAGTAATGCTTACCAAAATCGAAGCCTTCATCTTCCTCCAGCTCGTCCAGGGCTTCTTCCATAGACGGCTTATCCAGCTTCTTCTCATACCAGATGGTAGTCAGCAAAGCGGCAATTGATATTGTATAACCAAGCATAGCTCACCTGTTTTCAACGCAGATGGTCACGCAGCTCTATTCCGGCAGAACTGATGTCCAGAGTACCGTAATCTCGATAACAACAATACAGCTTCAATAGTTTATTTCGCTGGTCGGCTTCATATTCCTTGGTAGAATTATTGATATCTGCACCCCAGCGGATCTCTGTATTCTTATGTGTGAACAGATTGATATGCGATTTGCTGTTATCAACCCGCCCTTCATAATTTGAGATATCTATATAAGCCAACTCTGACCAGATACGGTCTGAACTGCTCTTTAGACTATTATCAATTATCTTTATCTTATCCAGAATAGTCAGAGCAGCTAAAACATCGAGCTGCTTGATCGCCAGCCCCGGCATAGGTACCGCCTGATAACTGCCCTCGATACGGATAAGATGCCTCTGGATCGGAGCATAATCCATTACTACTCCATTTGCATCCAGAAAACGGATATCATTACCACGGACAACCTCTGCGATTGGCTCACGCAGCTTATAATCGATCTCGATAACACCGCTATAGCATTTACGTACATGATTGACCGACTCTACCCAGGGATTACTCTGTAAGCTGACCCAGGCCTTCTTCACCAGATCGTCGTCCAGCAGGAAATCATCTGACTTCACCGCACAGCTCAGATTGATCTGCTCAAGAAGGGAGTCTGTAACCCAGTTTGGCTTCTCGCCGACAAAAGCTAGCTGCAGCGGAATATTACGCTCAGCAGCAACACCCTTGACATAACCCTCCAGCTTCGACATACCCATTACCATACCAACCAGTAGCAACGCAAAAGGTACGCCCACTATCGTCAGCTTACGCAAACCATGAAAACGCTCATCAACAAACAGGCTTACTACAAAGCCGAATGATCGACTGAATATGCCTGGTGCCTTTTTTTTCTTTCTTTTTCTCTTAGCCATGAATCTCTATATCGGACGTACAAAGGCATTTTGTACAATTTTATCACATATTTCTATCATTGAATATCCAAGTTTTTCAGCAGCCTTCGGCACCAGTGAATGACTCGTAAACCCAGGTAATGTATTAACTTCCATCAGCTGAGGCTCCTGCCCCACTTCAACCATGAAATCAATACGACATAAATCTTTACAACCTAAAAGCTGGTAGGCCCGTAGAGCGGCTGCCGTCATCTTATCCTGCTGGTCGCTATCCAGATCTGTTTCAAACAGATAAGTCGTATCATTTCGCTGATACTTGGCCTCATAATCATAAAAACCTTGGGCCGACCTTATCTGGATTATCGGCATTACTTCGCCACACACTATACCAACAGTATACTCGCCGCCAGTATTAAATTTCTCTGCCAGACAATCGCCATACTCCTTGAAAAAGCCGGACAGACAATGATATAACTCATCTCTGGTACGAGGGATATGAACACCAACGCTACTGCCCTCTGCAACAGGCTTGAGCACAACAGGAAGGCCCACATTGCCAACAAGTTCATCTGCCAGCTTCGCCATATCGCCATGGAGGTACTCCTCGGCACTTAGCAGCTCACCAAACGTTGTGGTAATACCATCTGAGATAAACATCTGCTTTGACTGCCATTTATCCATAGCCAGGCGACTGGCAACACTGCCGCTGCCAACAAATTTCAGATCACGCTGTTCCATGATCTCCTGCAATGTGCCGTCTTCGCCGAAGGTGCCATGCAAGACGGAGAAAATAACATCTATATCAGGAGTATCAAGAGCTGACAGATCATCGGGAGAGATATCAGACATTTCAACATTATGGCCACCGCTGGCAAGAGCGTTCGCTACAGACTGACCACTGGCAAGAGAAACATCACGCTCAGAACTGACACCACCTGCCAGAACCAGAACATTCAGAGGATTTGAAGTTGTATACGTCATCTTACTCCTTTACTGCCAATAGTTAACAAAAACAAACATCTCTCTCAATACCGAAAGACCACCATCATCACAGAAACAGACAACCTCAAAGTCAACCTGCTGCTGTTAAGCACTAATTATTGTATGTAACCTGTAGCAATAATCAATAATTAACTCAAATCTCTTACAAGAACTGTAGTACCCCGCTTAAATAATTTATAAGTCTGAGTCCCACTCTTGCCCATATCCTGAAATCGAATATTTTTGCCATATCCGCACAGCTTTTTCGCGTCCTATTGTTTCCACATATTCTTTCGCACTACTAAAGGGCCAATCAATCCATTTGGACACAAAACCATGTTTAACAGGATTATTATGAATATAATTCACACTAGACCAAAAATGATAATTGCACCGCATAGATCTTTCTAAACAATTAAACCAAACCCTTCTCCCTATCTTTTTTTCCTGTTTATTCCAACATCTACTTGTCCTGCCATGCAACCTTCCAATTGCTTTGCGCAATTCTTTCATACCTCCAGTCCGCAATAATACATGATAATGATTAGGAAGCACGCACCAACTACGAATGCACTCTGAACCATCTTCACATATATTTAACAAATCAAAACAAAAGTCGCTCATCCGCTCAAAACTATACCCAATATGACATTTATGCTCATAGCAGGAACCAGAAAGAATATACCACTTAGTTTTGTCACTGTCAAAATGCGGCGGACTATGCCACGGAAACGCTTTATTAATACGAGCTACGAAAGCATCCTCCCGCTCTATTGCACTCATTTTACGCCAATCGTACATACAGGTACAATATGCATATAATAATCAAAAGTCAAATATCCCGCGAAGCTTTAAGAGTTCAAACTTTAGTTTGCTTATTTAAGCTGTGAACGAAGTGAACACCCAATAGTAATAATCTTATAGAATATTAAAAATCAGGCTAAAGCCTGTACTCTTAAAGCTATCGCGAAACACCAGCTAAACACAAATATTTTTTTCAAACAATTATTTGACTTTTACAGTCTTCGTGCCAAAGATACTAGCGTGTGTGTTGTTCCCTTTTTAATCGTATTAACGGTTAACCTTCAATCATTCGTTTTATATACCAATGATATATTTACTGCTAATAGTACACACTCAAGAAAAGAAAGAGACAAACCTACAAAGCATCATTCCGATTAAGTAATATAGGATGGAGAAAAGATTTTTTATTATTTAATTGGACTACTTGTAGTTTCATTAATACAAAAAAGCCATGGAAATAATAGTCCATGGCTTTTTTGATATATTAATCAATAACAGTTTATTATAACGCTCTACGCTTAACCCAGCCAATAATGCTTGTCCCCAGGCCAGCCAGTAGTACCGCTCCCGGTGCTGGCACTGTTGGAGTCGATGCTTCTGAAGCCCAAAAGACAGCCTGCTCTAATAACTGATCTTCTACTCCACTCCTCAAACCACTATTCCTATACTCTGTACTAGCCATATATAATCCACCAAGGTATACAGAGCGACCGGTTAGATCCTGATATACGATCACAGCACTAGAACTAGATCCAATAGTACCAAGTGTATGTGCACCACTATCGATCCCAGTACTAAACTCCATATGAGATCCTCTATATGAATAATCACTTATTCCATCAGTAATATCATGTGTATCATTAGAAATACTCACCAAAGAAGAGCCTGAATAAAAGTTGTAGTTTATATCTGCTATTGGTGTTATATAATCAGCATCTACTTTTGCCTGACCACTAAGTAAGTCCGTTCCATAGCTATACCATCCTGCTGTTACAATTCCACCACCAGCATCTAAAAAAGACCTCATCGCAGAGTACATCTGACTACTATAACCGTTATCACTGTGCCCAGAATCACCAAGTACAACAACATCATAAGAGGCAAGTTCTGCTAAAGTGTCAACCTGCCATACTGAAACAGCAGTAGCAGTAAAATCATAGTAGGTATCGTCATTAAGCTGAGCAGCCAACTCATTATAACTGGCATCACCACCACCAACAACAGCAACTGAAACACCCGCCTGAACCTGACTTACACAAAGTAAAAATAAACCAACAGCTAATAAAAGTTTTCTCATATTACATACTTCCAAAAAGAAACAATGACACTCTTAAAGTGCGTAGATTATTAAACTAATAATACTATAGCAAAATCAGCACAATTTAATCAAGCCATTTATTAAAAAGGCCAACAACAAAAGCCTTAATTGGCCAATATGCAACAATTATACAATAAGTGGAATTTGAATTATGGTTTAGTTCTGCTATAATCGTCATAAAATAACTATTTTAACTCGTATTACCTGATTGGAGTTCGATTGTGAAAAAAGTGTCATTAATCTTAATTTTAACGCTATGTACCTGTGTATTCGGGCAAACTGGCAATAGTAACGAAGTCTTTCTGGCTTCCCGTCCTGCACTATCACCTGATGGTCAAACAATAACCTTCTCCTGGCATGGTGATATCTGCACAGCTCCAACCCAGGGCGGTACGATAAAGTACCTCAGCCAGCACCCGGCAACCGAATATGGCTCATGCTTCTCTCCAGATGGCAGTAAAATAGCCTTCTCATCCAGCCGGACAGGTGTTAACCAGGTATATACCATTGATGCCGATGGCGGGCAGGCCCAGCAGATAACCTTCCACTCTGCCGGAGCGTCGATTGAGCAATGGCCACAGGCAGATAAGCTTATTTACTCTGGCGTAAGAGATTTCTTCTGGCGAAATGGAAGCCGTTTCTTTACTGCCAGCTGTAGCCCATCATACAATGAGGAACTGATCTTCGATGCCTACGGCAGAAGCGGCTCTCTCTCTCCTGACGGCACAAAGCTGATCTTTGTCAGAGAAGGCTCTCCATGGTACCGCCAGGGCTATCAGGGTAGCCAGAACGGTCAGATATGGGTTTACGATACCAACTCTAAAGAATATGAACTGATACTGGGGCATGATGGCGACTACGACTACCCTGCCTGGGGAGCCAATGGCGAAGTGGTATATTATGCTGTCAGCTTCGATAATGGCCCCAAAAACCTCTGGGAATATAACCTGACTACCGGAGTTAAACGCCAGATGACAAACTTCACTGACGGCACCGTAATGAATACCACAACCTCACGTGACGGCTCAACCATTGTATTCAGAAAACTCTTTGATCTCTATCGTATTTCTGCTGCAATCGGCAGTAAGGCTCAAAAGATCGAGCTGAAAAAACCTGAAGAGGATATGCCGGACAATGTTTCAAATCGGGTAACAGATAAAGCGTCCGACTCTGCCTTTACCTCCGATGCTCTGGAGATAGCTTTCGTTGCTGACAGAGACATATGGGTTATGGACACCGAGCTGAAAGAGCCGGTAAAAATATTCCAGACACCGAAAAAGGTAGAAAGCAACCTGATATTCAGCAGTGATAATGAGACTCTCTACTTCCTCTCTGATGATGGTATTGTCTCCAATATCTATACCGCTCAGCGTATTGAACCTGATAAATACTGGTGGCAAAATTCAGAATTTGCTATCACCCAGCTCACCTACGGTCAGGAAAATATCGTGAGCTTCTCACTCTCACCTGACCAAAAGAATATCGCCTACGAAATAGCCGACCAGGGCCTCTGGATAGCTGATATTTCTGGCGAAAACTCACGCAAGCTCATCAACAGCTGGGACTCAATGGACTACTCATGGTCTCCGAAGGCTACTTATATTGCTTATGTAGTTAATAATCAGGATTGCTTACGTGATGTGTGGATCACTCCTGTCGATAAATCGTTTGAGCCATACAATGTATCTCGCAATCCAAGAGATGACGGCACTCCGCGATTCTCACCTGACGGCAAGTACCTGGCATGGCTGGGAACCTCACTGGGCGATGAGGTAGATATTTTCTATGTACCGCTTCAGAAGGAAATAGCCGACGTTACCGAACGTGACCGCAAGCTGGAAAAAGCGGTTAAACTTATGGAAGAAAAGCGTAAGAAAAAAGAAGAAAAGAAAACTGACGACAAAAAGGAGCAGCCGGAATCTGAAAAGGCTGAAGAAGCTGCTGATAACCAAAGCTCAGACGCAGCAAATGATCAGGAGCAGGCAGCAGAAGAAACCACAGAGCAAAAGGAGCCAGGCGATATTATCGAGTTTGACGACCTATACAAACGTGCGGTTAGAATAACAACCGCCGAGGCCGGAGAATCGTGCCTGCTCTGGATAAACGATAATAAACTGCTCTTCAACCAGCGTAAAAACTATAATTCCAATTCATATACTATCGAGATACCAGAGAAGCTCTCAGCTGAAAAGTACTCCGATAACACTATTACCTGGACCAGCACATGGCTCAAAGATGTTCAAAAGATCGCATTCATGAGAAATGGCAAGCCAGCACTTCTCAACAATAGAGAATTGAATGAATATAACTTCAGCGTCAAAACCGAACTCGATCGTGACAACTGGTATGAGCTGGGCTTTAAGACTGCCTGGCGTTATATGCGTGACAAATTCTACAGCAGCGAACTGCTGAAGAAAGCTAACTGGGATACTATGCTAGATAAGTATCTCGATAAAGCGATCAACTCTCCTGACAATCAGACCTTTGGCCGGGTGATCAACCTCATGCTGGGTGAGCTAAACGCTTCTCATATGGGCTTTACCGCCGCTAATGATAATAACTGGCGTTCCGACGACAGATGGCATGAAAATACCGCTCACTTCGGTGCCCGCTATGACTATAGCTATAAAGGACCGGGGCTGAAGATTCGCGATATACTGCCGGATAGCCCGGCAGAGCTGTATCAGTCGCGACTCTACCCGAACGAGATCATCACCCATATAAACGGGGTTGAGATTATGCCGGAAACTGATATTAATAAGCTCCTGACCGGCGATCTGGCCAGAGACTTCACACTCACCGTCAAAGATGTAAACGACCAGAGCAGAGAAGTAACTATCAGACCGATCTCCTATGGTGCGATAAATTCTATGCTGAAAAAGCAGTGGATAAATACCTGTAAGGATATAGTCAAGAATAACTCTGACAATAAACTAGGGTATATATATGTTCAAAGAATGATGTGGGACGAGTTTGTCGACTTCGAAAAAGAGATCTTCGCCGAAGGTGAAGGCAAAGACGGCATGATCATCGATGTTCGCGGCAATGGAGGCGGATTCACTTCCGACCATATGCTCACTGTACTATGCCACCCTACCCACGCTCTGACAATACCTAGAAATGCCGAGCAGCCGGGCACAAACTTCTACTGGCGCGACTACAGCACCTGGAATAAGCCGATCGTTGTCCTGTGTAATCAGAACAGCTTTAGTAATGCCGAGATCTTCAGCCATGCTATCAAGACTATCAAACGCGGCAAGCTTATCGGTGTTCCTACCGCCGGCGGTGTAATAGCAACCGGCAGCAGAAACGTGGTCGATCTGGGTAATGTCAGAATGCCGTTTATCGGCTGGTATCCGCTGAGTACCGAACTGGACATGGAACTTAACGGTGCCGTGCCAGACTACATCATCTGGCCAACTCCAGGCGATATGCCAGTTGGTATCGACGAACAGCTTGATAAAGCTATCGAAGTACTCAAAGAAGAAGTCGAAACAACCAAACAAGCCGACTACGGCACCCTAATCCCAGACTTCAAGCAGTAACTAGAATTATAATCCACTATTAATAACACAAGGGGCAGTATCCAGACAGGTACTGCCCCTTTTATATTTTAAATTTCAATAGTAGTGTAATTGTAGTAAAGACTAAGGGATAAAAATCGCAGATATTAGCGTCACCAAATATTGCCAAAACGCAGGAAAGCACAAGGGAAAACATGCAAACAAGAAAAAACCCCATTCCTGAGTCAAAATCTGTGATTTTAAGTCAAAAACAGGGTTCTTTTAGTAAGCCACCGGAGAGACTCGAACTCTCGACCATTGGTTTACAAAACCAAAGCTCTACCAACTGAGCTACAGTGGCACCGCTTGTAAAACAAGCAATAGACGTGATATAATAGTGTTTTTTATTGTTTTGTCAACCCTTTATGGTACACTTTTTTAACTTTTTTATTATTTTTTAATTCGATAAGTACTGACAGGGTTTATATTTCCGATACGAGCAACGTAAACGCCCTAGGCCAGGTGCAAACAAATGGACTTTAGAGTGTATGATCGAGCAGTTCGCAGCCGATCTGGTCTGCTACCTGGCGAGCAACACTTCTGACTCGTTCAAGGTTAAAATAGCCGGCGAGGTAAACCCTGCGGTCCTGATTGCTAATCATTACCAGGTTCATCTCATAAGCGGTGAAGAAATCGTCCATATATACCGGGCATATCTGTACCGCAGCGATGGTATTATAGTTAACAGAAAGTTTCCTGGGACGTGGGCTTTTCAGGTCTATTATGCCATACTCGATACAGAGTCGCGTATTCTCCTTATCGAAGCTGACCGACTGGATATCATAGCCGGGATATATCCCCAGACCACCTACCAGGGCAAAGAGCAGGCATACAATAATAATAAAAGAAGATTCAAACCCGTTCTGATGAAAGGCGTGACAGGTAAGATGCCAGCCCAGCGGTACCAGTACCAGACCGATCGTTACGAGTATGATCCAAAGTGAAGTCTCAAAGTGGCTCCGCTGCAAGGTAAACCCGCTATCGATCTCAAAAGGAGTAAGGCTGCGAATACCCATAGCACTGCGATTGATAGAGCCCTTATAAATACGCATACGATGCTTCTCAAGCTGAAAGTCGGCCATAGTCCTGTCGTAACTGCCGAGAGTGCCTTCGAGCCCACAGCCGCGAATAACAGCGGCCAGAGAGTTCAGAGCCGGCAACAGCTGTTCCTTACAATTAGCAGCGGCAACCAAAAGCACCCCTTCATTTTCCTGATTAGTAAGAGTAAGCATACAATCACCCTTAATAGTCAGTAATCGCGTGAAGCCTTTTCGGCGATTTAGCACCAGCGAAGCTTGTAGATTCTCCAGCGATAAAAAATACACAACAGAATAAAAGAAGAAACCATGTCGAATATAAATACCATGACCAAAGCCCGGCCAGGTAATAGTATCGCGTCTGAAAAAAAGTGCCAGCCCAATGAGAAAAAGAACTACTCCGACAGGTAAAAATACAGGCCACAGAGGCAAGTGACGTCCGCTCCCAAAACCCAACATCAATAACAGTTCAATAACCAGAGGAACAAGTCCGGCAAAAGCAAGAAACAAACCGGTATATCTGATATAACCGTCAGAAACGATCATTATCTTATGATGGTCTATCTTAACAACCGGCCGCCCCATAATAAGGGAACGATAGCGACACTTTCTAACCAGCCGCTGCCATAATCGTTGTTTTGATATATCTTTGTTGCCCATATGCCTTTGCAATACTGTATAGTAAAAAAGTCTTCAACCGCCCTCGCTACAGGAGCTATAGAAATAATACTAAATAAATACAAATGCGAAAGCCAGAAAAAAGTTCCAATAGAAGAGAACAGACCAAAGAGATAACAAAAAAACCCAAAGCTACAATACTACTCAGGTTTAAAAGTAGCAAAGCCGCAAGAACAACCTAGTTGGGGAAGGAGGGATGGCTGCTCTTAGACGGCTTTGCACAATGGGGTATGGTATGGGGTATATCCTTAATTACTTTCTGGTTGTAAACCGAGAGATGCAATGCTGAGCGTTAAAATATTTAACGCTGAAGTCTTCTGCAAGCTTTGCGTCGAAAGTCTTACAAGAGAAGATATTCAGGTAGGCAGCACCAGTCCCCTCGGAAAAATGCCCAGTTATTGAGCTGGTCTCAATAAACTGCAGCAAACTGTAGCCTTTAGTGATCTCGCTGTTTTCACCAAAATATGGTGTGTGAGCAGGACCATAAGGTATCATATCAATAACCTTGCATAATTCAAGGCCAAAATTCTGAATTTTTTCTTCATTACTGATCGAGAACTCATCGCACTCATACAGATCCAGCTGAAGTTCCCAACCGAAAACCTGTGTACGAGACTCCAGGAAGGTATTTACATCGGCAGAAGCTTCAAGATTTCCGCAACATGATTTTTTTGTGTAAGTTGTAACTGTTTCCATATCAGACAACCCTCTCTTTGATATAACCGGGTAACTGTAAAGACCCAAAGTGTACGCCAGGATTATAGTACTTGGTCACCCCCTCCAGATGACTAGCCCGGCGAGTAATTTCTGCAAGCTCGATGGCGTGAGGATCAGTGCCACGAGAACAAAGTAAACTGGAAAATAAACCACCAATATACGTCGGTACACTAAAAGCGTAAGCTGACGGATATTCAAAAATAGAAGACACCAGTTTATAAGCCTCAGCCAATTCCGCAGGCTGGCCCCAGGTAGAGCCGCTCTGCCGAGACATGAAACCGTTCTCGGTCAGAATGTTTGCTATATTCTGGTAAAACTCAGATGTAAACAGAACCGTTGCCGGGCCTATTGGATCCGAAGAATCAACAATAACTACATCAAACTTCTTATCTGTATTCTTTACGTATTCTGCACCGTCAGCAATAACCAGTTCGCTGCGTGGGTCATCAAAAGCCCCATCGCTGATAGTAGGCAGATATTCTTTCGAGAAGTCAATTACACGCTGATCGATCTCAACCATAACTGCTTTCTCTACTGATGGGTGACGCAGTACTTCACGCAGGATACCGCCATCACCACCACCGATGATCAATACATTTTTGGCATTGCCATGGCAGATAACAGGAACATGAGTCATCATTTCATGGTAAACAAACTCATCCTTTTCAGTGGTCTGTACAACCCCGTCGAGCAGCAGCATTTTGCCATACATACGAGAGTTTACAAATCTCATGTTCTGAAATGGAGTTTCTTCGCCGTGAAGTTCGTCTATGATCTCATACCCGCCTGAAAACCCACAATCCCAGGTCTCTACAACCCATTTATTATTTTGCTGTTCAGACATTGTTCAATATCCCCCTCTTCAATTCAGTAATGTTAAAACTTGCTGGATTGAAGCCGTCCTTGATCGCATTAATAGCACGCCAAGGATCTTTTGTGCCGCAAAGGAAGATATCAAGGGCCGCATATTCAAATTCCGGCCAGGTGTGAATACTGATGTGACTCTCGGAAAGCACTGCAACACCGGTTATGCCTCCACCGGTAAACTCGTGCATGTAGATGTGTAAAAGAGTTGCGTCACAATCCGCTACCGCCTGACGAAAAATATTTTCGATCTCAACGGCGCTACATAAGTTATCTGCTTTCCAAAGATCGACTATGAGGTGTACACCGGTGTAATTTACAAAACCGTTAGTACCAACATAATCTAAAGCAGGTGTTAAATTGACAGCTTGTTCCAATTCGCATAAACCCTCACTAGTAATCTATACAATTTATGTTTTTGTATAAGTGGTTAAAACAACTGCCGAGTCAGACACCCCTTGCCTGCTCATCACAACAACCTCTGTTGAGACGGATTATATTATCGCCAAATTCAAATCTGTCAAGATATATTTTATCTATAATTTGACCAAATAAACAAAATAGACCGCCTGACATATAGTGCAAATGGTAAACGCAGGACAAACCTCAAAAACAGAACACGAGAGAATTATATAAGAATATACCCCAGAAACATTTAACGCCCCACCAGTTAACCAGCTTCGTTTTGATAATAATTACCCGGAATACCATTTTTTTTTGGTAATCCGGGCAATTTATAGAATTATCGCACCTGCAATACAGTTATGGTGCTTTGATATCATGATTCATACCGATCGAAGCATTAAACTTATTGAAAGCACTCATCGCAGCAGCAACCTCAATAGCTGCGGTAATTTCATCATCAGTAATACCTGCCTTCAGAGCCAGAGCCCGATGTGCATCAAGACAATAACCACAATTATTAACAGCACTTACAGCGATACAAATTAGCTCCTTGGTCTTTGGCTCCAAGCCAGCACCAGCCTTCTCTGAAAGATTGAGGATCGCTTCAAGAAAGTCGCCATTACGCCCCATAGCCTGGAACACTTCCGGCAAACCGCCAAACGCTTTTTCAAGCTGATTCTGGATCTTTACCGCTTTCTCGTCACCTGTTTTGTTATATAATTTTACGCTTGCCATTATTAAAATCTCCTTAAATATTTTGTAACTAAATAATAAATTACCCTTCCCGTTAATAACTTGATCTGTCGTATTCAGATCGAAACTAAAGAATTATATGTTTTTGATTGGAACAAAATCAAAACATATCTATAATTATTTACAAACATAACTAACCATCTATAAAACAAACACTTAGCTAATGAGGTATTATATGGATTGTAAAAAAGAAAAAAATCTGGAAAACTGCAACTGCTCTTACGACGGATGTAATCGCAAAGGTGTCTGCTGTGACTGCTTACAATATCACCTCAAAAACCAGCAACTACCGGGCTGCTGCTTCCCGGATGAGGCCGAAAAAACCTGGGACAGGAGCTTTAAGGCATTTGCCAAAGCCTGGAATCTATAAAAAACACAAAAACGAACACAACATAAACAACTGATAATAAATAAGATATGAAAAGTATCAGTTATTTATAATTATTTTAATATTTTTTGTGGGACTATTTTGAGACTCCGGCCACTATTATACTGAAGAGCGAGACACGCTGATAAAAAAGCTGTGACCCTCTGAAAAAAAAACTTAAACTAGCGCCTCAAGCCCAGTGAGTTTGAGAGTTCTTAAAAGGGAAAGAACAGACTCTTTTAAGACCCCTCGAATCCAGGGCCTTTTTTTTGCGCAGAAATAACCAGCAAAATGAATTTTGGAATAGCTAGAGCAAGATAGGTCAAAAAAGTCTATACAGCTCTGAGAGGCTTTCTATATACTTTTGGGGAACACCGTCCGGGTGAACTGGTTTATGGCCGTGAACCTGATCTGGGGTTCTGTAGCAGATGCTCTGCCAGCCGAGGGCATTGGGCCCGACAAAATCCTTCTTCTGATTATCACCAATATACACACACTCACTATGAGCAAAACCAAGCTTTTGGGCCATTAGCTCAAACGCCCTGCTTGATGGCTTCCAGTGTTTACGTCCAAGAGTCTCGGTAAAAATTACTTCTGTAAAAAACTTACCGATCCCAAGTGCATCAAGCTTGTTCTGCTGGCCGGGCATATAGCCGTCTGAGATGAGACCAAGAGTGTATTTACCAGAAAGATACCCCAGAAGCTCTGCAACTCCATCTGAAGGAGATATATTCGGCTGATGTTCACGGTACAGTGTAATAAGTTCACTAATAAGCTCTGGTGTTTCTGTAATATTTAACTTTGCCAGAACAGCATTGAAAACCTTTTCCTGCGGATCGTGCGAAAAGATATCCCAGAGCAGATCAAAAGCAACCTCTGAGCTTACCCCAAAAGCAGAAAGCCGCTGGGCAACTGCCCGATAGCCGCTGCGAATGTATTGCTGCTCCGGATAGAGCGTATCATCCATATCAAATATTATTGCTTTTATTGTCATGATACTTATGCTAAATCAGCTCGGCTGTTTTGACAAATTACTTTTTATCCAGTTCCATGTTCCTTATCAGATCTGGCAGCTCAGAAATGTACCTGACCTTGAATACTTCTGGCGAATATCGCTTGTGAAGATTAGTTTCACCCAGCTTTATTACACCCCTGATACCAAGCTGAGATGGGCCAAGCACATCCTCTTTCAAGCGGTCACCAACCATAAGCGTTTCACAGCCTTTCACATCGAGGGCTTTAAGAGCCTTTTCATAAATGCGAATATCAGGCTTACGGCAAATAGTATCACAGGAATAAATACGAGCGTCAAAAAGCTCGGTAAGACCGAACATATCAAGATGATCTTCCAGTACCTTACCAGGTATAAAGGTATTAGATATAATGCCAAGCTTAAGACCAAGCTCTTCTTTGAGACGGATCATGGACTCTTTAATATCAGATTCTACTACCGCAGCATCACGCAGCGGCTCATACCACTTTGAGGTTAGACGCAGAAGCTGCTTTTCACCAAGTACAACACCTAAACGCCAGGCCTTTCTACGAAGAATGCGCGGACAGTCAAACTCTTTAAGGGTAAAATGAGAGATGATATAATGAAGGCGAATACTAACGCTATGACTAAACCAGTACCAGATATAAGGACAGGGACTGCGACCGCCGTTATAACGACGAAGCAGCTCAAAACTGGCCTTTGCACCATCTTCAAAAACCTTGCCGGAATTAAATCGGCCGTAGTTGAAAATAGTATCGCCAAGATCAAATAATACAGCTTTAATCATTTCAGTTACCAGATTATCAGTAAACAGTTATCAGTATTGGTGTTCGCTTTGCGAAAAC
Source organism: Sedimentisphaerales bacterium (assembly GCA_963667715.1). Taxonomy (GTDB): domain Bacteria; phylum Planctomycetota; class Phycisphaerae; order Sedimentisphaerales; family SM23-30; genus JAFGDI01. The sequence goes on from OY763926.1 coordinate 3,419,185, forward strand.
TTTTAGTTAAAATCAATTAACAGCTAACAATATCTGATCTCCGCATGAAACTATTATTTTAGTCTGCCCGCAGGCCATCAAATACTGTTAACTGCTAACTGTTAAACTGTAAACTGTTACTGTTTTGGTCCTTTTGTGACTATACCGATATGCAGTTCGTCGAGCTGTTTCTGTTCCACGCCAGACGGAGCGTCAGTCATTAGACACTGGCCCTTCTGAGTCTTCGGGAACGGAATAACGTCACGAATATTATCGGTACCTGTCAGAAGCATGATCAGGCGGTCAAGGCCCCATGCAATACCGCCGTGCGGAGGAGCACCGTACTTGAGTGCGTCCAGGAAGAAGCCAAAGCGATCTTTAGCTGTTTCCTCAGAGATACCCAGCAGGTTAAATACCTTAGCCTGAACTTCCGGCTGATGGATACGAATAGAACCACCGCCAACTTCGTTACCATTAAGTACAAGGTCATATGCCTGAGAGTTGATATTGCCAGGATCGCTTTCCAATTTTGGCAGATCTTCAACTGTCGGAGCTGTAAATGGATGATGCAGGCTGTCCCAGCGTTTTTCGTCTTCATTCCAGGCGAACGCAGGGAAATCAACTACCCACAGGAACTGATAATCGCCATCTTTGCAAAGGCCAAGATCATTACCAAGCTTGCAACGCAGAGCTGCCAGAGCTTTATTGGTAGTTTCTTCTGTGTCAGCAACCATAAGAATAAGATCGCCGGCATTGGCAGCAAATCTATCGATAATAGCCTTCTTCTGGTCATCATTGAAGAATTTAGCAATACTGCTATTTAGCTCTGGGCCATTTCCTTCATCAACTACCTTGAACCAGGCCAGACCCTTGGCACCATAGTTGCCAACATATTCGGTCAGAGTCTTTTCAATATCGCTACGAGAATAGGTCGCCGCACCAGGAGCACACAGGCCCTTGATCATGCCGCCATTCTTGGCAACAGAAGCAAATACCTTAAACTCGCTTTCAGCACCAATATCAGTAAGTGTCTGAAGCTTCATATCAAAACGCAGGTCAGGACGGTCAATACCGTAATCGTCCATACACTGCTTGTATGTCATACGACGTAGTGGCAGCTGAATATCTACATCAAGGATTTCCTTGAAAACTTTAGCCATACACTGCTCAGAAAGGCCCATTACATCGTCCTGATCTACAAAACTCATCTCCAGGTCGATCTGGGTAAACTCAGCCTGACGGTCAGCTCGTGGGTCTTCATCACGGAAGCAGCGTGCAATCTGCATATAACGATCCATACCAGCAACCATAAGCACCTGCTTAAATAGCTGAGGAGACTGAGGAAGAGCATAGAAGCTCCCTTCAGAGAGACGGCTAGGCACCAGGTAATCGCGTGCACCTTCTGGTGTGCTCTTACCGAGAACCGGGGTCTCGATCTCAAAGAAACCGTTTTCCTGATGGAACTTACGAACGATATCGGTTACCTTGCTGCGAACTCGCATGATCTCTTTCATACGATCGCGACGAAGGTCAATATATCTGTATGTCAGACGCAGTTCTTCGTTTACTTTGTCAGCATTTTCGATCTCAAAAGGAGGTGTTACAGACTTATTGAATATCTCCATCTCGAAACATTCAACTTCTATCTCACCAGTATCAAGCTTTGGATTAGTAAGCCCTTCACCACGATTGATAACTGCACCTTTTACACCAATAACCCACTCATCACGAATATGACGAGCCTGTTCATGTAATGATGGGCACTTTTCCTGATTAAATACTATCTGGGTAATACCTTCACGGTCACGCAGATCGATAAAAACCAGGCTGCCATGGTCGCGGTACGACCTCACCCAGCCGTTCAGAACAACTTCTTCACCTACATTCGAAGCGCGAAGCTGACCACAGTTGTGAGTCCTTTTAAGCATAATACTCTTGAGTCCTTAATATCATTTATAGTTAATTCAAGGAAATACAACCAGTTACAACATCTCTGGCATGCTCTTTCCTTTACCTGTATACAGAGTCACATATTATAACAGTCTTTAGCCAAATGGTCAAATGGATAGTGAACTAGAGTAAACACTTGCAAACATGAGACTTAGAGCGTTTTTCAGCAAAAAAACGATCAATTGAGACATTGCTCAAATATTCTTATCGCATCAGCAATATCATCTGTATTTACTTCCATACTCGTTACCGCCCTTAGGGCATTTGGGCCGACCGACAACAAAGATACACCCTTCCCGGCAAGCTTACCTGCCAGTACATCAGCTGGGACACCAACTTTAATAACTACGATATTTGTCTGAACCGACGCCAGGTCAATCTCTATACCATCAAGATTCGATAGCCCTTCTGCCAACATACGAGCATTGCTATGATCATCTTTCAGGCGAGAGCGATTATTCTCGACTGCATACAATGCACCGGCGGCTATAATACCAACCTGTCTCATAGCTCCACCAAACTGTTTACGAAACCTTCTGGCACGCTCGATTATATCTTTAGAGCCAACCAAAGCGGAACCAACCGGAGCACCTAACCCCTTGGAAAAACAGACACTTAATGTATCAAAGTGCTTAGCGTATTCGTATTCACTAACTCCAGAAGCAACGGATGCATTCCAAAGTCTGGCTCCGTCCATGTGCATCTTTAACCCTTTGGAGGCAGCAAACTCAGACACTTCTTTAACTGCTCCAATCGGCCATATGGCACCACCGCCACGATTATGAGTGTTTTCCAGTAACACAGCCTTAGTTGGTGAAAAATGCATATTGGCCGGACGCAGAGCTGCTTGAACTGTTTCTGCAGGGAAAATACCATTTTCCCCTCTGATCAGGCGACAGCTCGCACCAGATAAGGCCGCCGGAGCACCTGCTTCATAATAGTAGCAGTGCGAGTTCTCTTCCATTATTATCTCGTCACCCGGCTCAGTCAGGCAACGAACTGCTATCTGATTGGACATTGTCCCTGACGGAACATACATAGCCGCTTCCTTACCCAGAAGCTCAGCAGTATACTCCTCCAGTCTTTTTACTGTAGGATCATCACCCAACACATCATCACCTACTACAGCATCAGCCATAGCCTGACGCATCTGGGGAGTAGGTTTGGTTATAGTGTCACTTCTCAGATCAATAGTTTTCATATTAGCTATGTCCTTCCTGTTACATCTCTCTGTCTACTGCATGAGCAATTCTGGCAACGGATTTCATAAGGTCATCAAAAGCAGCGGGGGTAAGCTGCTGACCTGCATCACTGCAAGCGTGTTCAGGGTCAGGGTGTACTTCGATGATAAGACCATCAGCACCACCAGCAACTGCAGCACGTGAAGCCGGCTCTACCATATACGCATGACCGGTACCATGGCTTGGGTCAATAACGATCGGCAGATGACTAACACGCTGTATCGCCGGGATGATCGAAAGGTTAAGAGTATTTCTACAGTATTCTTCAAAGGTACGAACGCCGCGTTCACAAAGAATAACGTTAGGATTGCCGGCATTGATAATATATTCAGCAGCCAGCAGGAATTCTTCAAGAGTTGCTACCATACCACGTTTGAGCAAGACAGGCTTATTCTGACGACCAGCAGCATTTAGCAGCATGAAATTCTGCATATTACGAGCACCGATCTGCAATACATCTGCATATTGGCCGGCCAGCTCACACTGAGTTTCATTCATAACCTCAGTAACTATAGCCAGGCCAGTCTCCTGCCCCGCTTCAGCCAGATACTCCAGCCCCTTTTCGGCTAGTCCCTGAAAAGCATATGGACTGGTACGCGGCTTAAATGCACCACCACGCAGACCAATGGCACCAGATGCTTTTATCGCATGTGCTACGTCCATTACCTGCTGGCGAGATTCTACTGAACAAGGGCCGGCAATAACACCGATAGCACTACCACCTATGGTGCCACCGCCTGGTTTAAGCTCAATAACAGTTTTTTCCTGCTTAACCTCACGAGACGCAACTTTGAACGGGGCAAGAATTGGAACGATCTTTTCTACACCATCACAGTTTTCGATAGCACTCTTATCAGCATTTCGCTTATCACCTACAGCCGCTACAACCGTACGGTCGGTACCTCTGATAATATGAGTGGTCAGCCCCATCTCATTTACCAGGTCAACAACATGCTTCAGCTGAACTTCAGTTGATTCAGGAGACATTACAACGATCATTTATATAATTCCTTTACACGGATAAAAAGTCAGAGATTTCATAATTGTTATACAGAAGTTCCATCAGGACAAAGCTCCTTGGAACCAAACGCATATTAACTAAAATACATAGATTTCTCAACAATAATAATAACCTGCACCAGATATGAGTTATCACTGAATCTATAACCACTTACAAGAATGTACTCTCATACAAAAAGCATGAGTGCGTCATCACAGACTTTTATGTATATGAGCAACATTAATAAAAGACAATTAATAGCACTCTACATATGCATAGACTTCAAAACAGTACAACATAGTACAATGCCGTATAATATGCCAGGCCCGAAGATAATAGCCATCCAATAAATGCGATAAGATCAAATTTAACATATAGTTATCATTTTTCATAAAAGAAGAACTGCAATTATGCCGATAATTTGATTGATACATGAAGGAGATAGTATTTTAACGTCAAAACTCATGTTTTTATGAAATAATCATAAGCCATACTTGTAAAAAGCTGGTTATTATAATATATTAAATGCTCATTATTTTGCAATAATCACTAATATCAAAAACCAATGAAGATATTTTAGAAGGATTTTAGAATGAAAGTAGCAGTTGTTGGAATAGGTTATGTAGGTCTGGTAGCGGCGGCTTGTCTGGCTGACGGCGGTAATCATGTTATATGTATTGATAAAGATCAAAACAAGATCGACAATCTACTTAACGGCGTTATCCCGATCTACGAACCGGGCCTGACTGAAGTTGTAAAGAAAAATGTTGAAGCTGGCAGACTAGTATTTACAACTGATCTGGAAGAAGGTATTAAAAACTCACTGCTAGTATTTTTGGCAGTTGGCACACCTTCAGCTGACGATGGCTCTGCCGATATTTCAGCGGTACTTACCGTAGCCGAACAGGTAGCCCAAACCATGGACGGGTATCGTATAATCGTTACCAAGAGTACCGTACCGGTAGGCACCCACCGCAAGGTATCAGATATCATGGTAAAAAACACTACACAGCCATTTGATTATGTAAGTAATCCTGAGTTCCTTAAAGAAGGAACAGCGGTTGATGACTTCATGATGCCAGACCGCGTGATCATCGGTACTACCAACCCTGCAGTAATGGAAATAATGAAGCAGCTGTACTCACCATTCATGCGTAAAAATTCGCGTATGCTGTTTATGGACCCAGCTTCAGCAGAAATGACAAAGTATGCCGCTAACGCTATGCTGGCAACCAGAATATCATTTATGAACGAAATATCACAGCTTTGTGATAAATTCTCAGCTGACGTTGAAATGGTTCGCCAGGGAGTAGGAAGCGATAACCGTATCGGTAACTCGTTCCTGTTCCCGAGTGTTGGCTATGGCGGAAGCTGTTTCCCGAAAGATGTAAAAGCACTGGTCTATATGGGTAACGAAGTTGGTATGGAAATGACAATTGCCAAAACAGTGCAGGATGTAAACTATACCCAACAGGACAAATTTGCCCAAAAGATCATGGACTATTTTGCCGGTAAATCTGGCGAAGTTAACCTGGCTGTATGGGGACTGGCATTCAAAGCGAAAACTGATGACGTAAGAGAATCGCCTGCACTAAGATGTATAAGCAGACTACTGGAAAATGGCGGTTTCAAGATAAAAGCATTTGACCCGGAAGCTGCCTCGAACGCCTACGCTGAACTGCAAGGCGGTATCGAAATATCAGATGACAGCTACGGCATACTTGATGGTGCTGACGCTCTGGTCATATTCACAGAATGGCAAGAATTCCGTAATCCAGACTTCGAACGTATCGCTAATACATTAAATGCACCAGTTCTCTTTGATGGCCGAAACCTCTACGATCCGGCATACATTAAGAAGCAAGGAATTGAATATCACTGTATCGGCAGACCAACTGTTTAGCAGAAAATTCTTAAACAAAAAGACAAGCGAACTGGACACTATAATTCAGTTCGCTTTTTTTATTTCCAAAAGGTACTTTCCTGGAACTTCTATTATTGCAAAGATAATCCCTAGCCAGTATATAACTATCAGGCAACTTTTTTGCAAAATAACTACGCACTCCCCCACCATACATATTCACAAAAAAACCAATTTAAGTTATTTCATGACCGATTACTGCTATTTACAAAAATAGCTTAACAAACGGCCTGTATTGCTGATATAATGCATATTCTTAAAATCCCAAATATTATAAATAATAATATACCTTTATAAATAACCAGACATTAAAGTTAAACATTTATCTTAGTATAATGAAATTTTGAACACTTTTTTACACAGTCTGAATATGCTATTCAATTAAATAACAGGTACATCAAAATGCTAAAGATCATTACACCAATAATCATAACGCTACAATTATTCACAGCTGTATATGGTAATGAACTCTGCTGGCCTAAAGCTGACAATACCAGCAAACCCTGGGCTAGATGGTGGTGGATGGGTAATGCAGTAGATAAAGAAGGTATTGAACACCAACTGAATCAACTGGCAGATGGCGGCATAGGTGGTGTGGAAATATGCCCGATCTACGGGGTAAAAGGCTATGAAAGTCGCTCTCTAATATATTTATCTCCAAAATGGCTCGAGATGTATACGTTGGCAATAAACACAGCTCGCCAGAAAGGGATGGACCTGGATTTGACTTGCGGGACAGGCTGGCCTTTTGGCGGAGGGTCTATAGATAAAGACACTGCATCAACCGGCCTTATCATTGAAAAGGTCGATACTACTGCTGGTGAATCTATAAGCCGTAAACTTAAAGGCGACATTCAGTATGCAATCGCGATTTCTACAGAAGGTGAAAAAGTTGCACTTAGCGATTGTTATTATGGTAATGGATTCAAATGGCAAGCACCATCAAGCGGCAGCTGGACTGTTTATATTGCCGCAGCTAAATGCCCTATGCAGCGAGTAAAGCGAGCTGCTCCCGGCAGCGAAGGCTACGTTGTTAACCCATATTCTATAAATGCCCTTGACCACTATCTTGCTGATTTTGACAAAGCTTTGGCTAGAGCAGATATTCCAAAACCAAGATGTTTCTTCCACGACTCTTTTGAATATTATGGAGCTGATTGGAGCGGGGACTTTTTTGACCAGTTCAAAAAACTAAGAGGTTATGATCTTCGCAACTACTTGGAAATTCTTGCCGGCGACGGAGACAGGAAACAAGCTGCTGCAATTTGCTATGATTATCGTAAAACAGTATCCGACCTGCACATACAATGGCTAAAACACTGGGATAAATGGTGCAATTTGCAAGGAAGCCTATCCAGAAATCAGGCCCATGGTGCACCAGCAAACCTGCTTGACCTATACGGAGCCAGTGACATACCCGAAACTGAGATATTCCGTAAAGTCGAAGATAAACAAATACCAATGCTAAAGTTTGCGTCTTCTGCCGCTCATCTTAATGGCGGTAAACTAGCTTCCGCTGAAGCATTCACCTGGCTAAGTGAACATTTTCAGAGCCCACTGTCAAAACTCAAAGATGCTACTGACTTCCTGCTTATTTCAGGAATAAACCATGTTCTGTTCCACGGAATACCATACTCTCCGGCAGAAGCTAAATGGCCCGGCTGGCAATTTTACGCCTCGGTAAACTTCTCACCACTTGGCGGACTATGGCACGACCTGCCTGCTTACAATGCATATGTAAGCAGATGCCAATCGGTTATGCAGGATGGAACTCCTGACGAAGACATATTACTTTATATCCCAATGGCCGATATCTGGCAAAAAGAGACAGATAAACTATTTATGACTTTTACTGTTCATAATGACTGGATGGCAGAAACAAGCCTGTTCGACACTGCCGAGAAGCTCCTAAAACATGGGCTGGCATTTGACTATATTTCAGACGATTATCTGCAAAAGCTAATACCAGACAATGGCAAATACAAGATTAACAATAAAGCTTACTCTGTAATTATTGTCCCGGCAACCCACTATATGCCATTAGAAACTTTAGAGCAGCTCAACCAACTTGCAGCTGAAGGCTGCCGAATAGTATTTGAAGGAGAGCTTCCATCAGAGATGCCGGGGATGATGATTACCGAGCGTGACAAACAGATCTTCAGCTCACTTCTCAGTAAGATATCAACCTGCAACACAATTACAATAAATAGTAAGATTGATACACTAGATATCATTGCCAGAGAAAAATGCGTGGAATATGGCATCGACTTCAACAGAAGGAAAACAGACTACGGCTACTGCTACTTCCTTGCCAACCGAAGCAATGAAGACTTTAGCGGCTGGCTGGAAACCGGACGCTGTGCCAGCAGTTATATTCTAATGGACCCGCTATTTGAAAGTAAAATGGGTATAGCTAAAAGCCGTACAATAAAAGATAAAAGTCAGGTATATCTCCAGCTTAAGTCTGGCGGCTCAATTGTCGTAAAGACTCTCAACAAAACAATTTCAGGCCAGCCATGGCACTACACCGGTAAACAGATCAATAGTACTGAGCTCACTGGAAGCTGGCAAGTAGATTTCATAAACGGCGGGCCGACCATCCCAGACAGTTTCACGAGTGAACACGCTCAACTCTGGACTAACCGAGGTGATACTCACGCAGACAACTTCTCTGGCACAGCCAGCTATAAACTAATATTTAACCTTGATAATATAAATAAGGACAAATACATACTCAATCTTGGTAAAGTTAATAATTCGGCTCGTATTATTGTTAACGGCAACTATGCTGGAAATATATGGTCAGAACCATTTGTAATAGAAATAGGCGAATATCTTATAGCAGGGAAAAACGAATTGGAAGTACAGGTAACCAATCTTGCCGCTAATAGAATAAGGTACATGGATATTAACAAGATCAATTGGAAATACTTTTACGACATAAACGTTGTTAATATAGATTACAAACCATTTGATGCATCAAACTGGGCAGTACAGGACTCAGGTTTGGATGGCCCAGTAACTCTTTCTACTTATTCAATCTTCGAATAAATACTGGAATAAAAGGCAATAATTTCATATAATAACCTCCTCTTTGTAAATGTACGCTCACAGAAATAGTTACAATCGAAGGATACTTATGTTATGATGAGAATTCAGAGCCTTTTACTGATGTTTATTTCCTTATGCCTGGCTGGCATTGTTCAGGCTGAAACCACTGTAAATGCATTATTTTGCGACCACGCAGTCCTGCAGCATGGTATTGATATCCCAGTCTGGGGTACCGCCAATAATGGTGAAAACATAACCGTTGAGATAAGCGATCAAAAAGTTTCCACAGTTGCCAAAGACGGCAAATGGTCTGTAAGACTTCGCCCTCTTCAGGTTGGCGGCCCTTACACAATGACAATTACCGGCGGTAATATCATCACTATCAGCGACATATTAGTCGGTGAAGTATGGATATGCTCCGGCCAGTCAAATATGGAACGTCACCTTGGTCTGGCATTTGGCCAGAAACCAATTGTAGGCTGGGAAGATGCCGTCAAGACCGCTGATATGCCAAACTTCCGTCAGTTCCATGTAAAAAACAATATCTCATTTGAGCCTATTGACGAATGTGAAGGTAATTGGGTTAAATGTTCACCTGAAACCGCAGAAGACTTTACAGCAGTGGGCTTTTTCTTCGGACGCGACCTACACCAGAAGCTTAATGTGCCAGTTGGTATTATCTTTACTGCCTGGGGTGGAACCATAGCCGAAGCCTGGACTAGTGCTGATGGCCTAAAACCAATGGCTGATTTTGCCGATGCCGTTAAAGTTGTAGACACAATGGCAAACAGTGCAGACCCAACCGCTGATTTTGAGAACCTATTCCAGAGCTGGCTTGTCAAGTACGATGCCGGTTCAAATCCAAATGCTCCATGGTATCTGCCGACAACTGATACCAGCAGCTGGCCAACAATGAACCTGCCTCAGCAGTGGGAAAACTCTGCTCTGCCAAACTACGATGGCATGGTATGGTTCAGCAAAACTATCGACCTGCCGGAAGACTGGTCAGGTAAGGAAGGGGTTGTCAACCTTGGCCCGATCGATGATATAGATTGCACATGGGTAAATGGTGTAAAAGTTGGCAGTTTCGATGCCTGGTATGTTGACAGATCATACCAGATACCAACTGAAGTATTAAAAGCTGGTAAGAATACAGTCACAGTACGTGTACTGGATACCGGTGGAAACGGTGGTATTCTTGGCACACCAGACAAAATGTCGATAAACTGCCCAACAGCAGCCACACCAATAATCTCATTAGCAGGTGAATGGAAATACAATGCTTCTGTTAACACCAACGAGAAGCCTTCTGCCCCGCAGAAACCTGGCAATAACCCTAATATTGTTACTGTTCTTTACAATGCTATGCTCCACCCTCTCCAGCCATATGCTATTCGCGGTGCGATCTGGTATCAGGGTGAATCTAATAACAGCCGTGCAAGGCAGTACCGTGAACTCTTCCCGCTTATGATCAAAGACTGGCGTAATAAATGGGAACAAGGTAACTTCCCGTTCCTGTTTACCCAGATCGCCCCACACTGGGAAATGACGCCGGAACTAAGAGAAGCTCAGCTTATGACCCTTACTCGTTCGCCAAACACTGCAATGGCTGTTACGACCGACGTAGGTGATGCCCAGGATATTCACCCGGCAGATAAAGGTCCGGTTGGCAAGAGATTGGCTCTGGCCGCTCTGGCTCTGGCATATAATGAAAACATTGAATATTCAGGGCCATTATATAGCGATATGAGTACCGACGGCAATAAAATCACTTTAAGCTTTACTCATATCGGCAGTGGCCTAATGGCTAAAGATGGGCCACTGAAAGGATTCATAATTTCCGGTAAGGATAAGAATTTCAAACCGGCCAACGCTGAGATCAAAGACAATACAGTAGTTGTATGGAGCGATGAGGTTACAGAGCCAGTTGCGGTAAGATACGGCTGGACAAATGTTCCAGACGTCAACCTGTTCAACAAAGAAGGTCTGCCGGCATCTCCATTCAGAACCGATATCGACTAACGATACAACAAGACAAATAAAAAGGGATAATAAACTATATTGCGTTTATTATCCCTTTTTCATATAGCAGTCCTTAATAACTAACAAACACACAGAAAAGGGTCAATTTTAATATATACTTTTATTAAGGAGTACAAAATGAAACTGAAAACTTTTATCTCTCTTATTTGCCTGCTGGCAGTCACAGCTGTCTATGGAGCCGCCAAAACATCACCAGCTCCAGTAGCACCAGTAATGTCAAAGGCTCAAGTCAAAGCGGGATTAGCATCGCATGACCATGCTTTATTTCTCAGGAACGAATGGATACGCGACCCGTATATCATCATTGGGCCGGACAATTACTATTACCTTACCGGCACAACACCAAACGAAAACGATCCCAGAGAACAAAGCGATCCATACAATATCGGGCTAGGGCCTGAATCGATAGTAGGCTGGCAGGTAAGAGTATGGCGTAGCCTGGATTTGCTCGACTGGGAATATATGGGTGTTGTTTTTACACTAGAAGACACTGCACATTATAAAAGCGGGAAAGGGCCTCTTGCGAAAAAGCCACGCAGTAAATGGAATCTGTGGGCACCGGAGCTTCACTGGCTCGGAGATAAATGGGCACTGGTCCACTGCCCTGCCAACGTTGCAAGTCTGGCAATTTCTCAAGGAGCTGATATTAAAGGCCCATGGACACATCCGATGGGAATAGAATTCGTTAATAAGCACGATCCATCGCTCTTTAAGAACAGCGACGGCAACTGGTGGCTGCTCTGGCTTAATACTATGACCGCACCACTAAATAAGGATTTTACGAAATTAACCGGAGAGCCAGTAAGGATAGATCCTTCCAGTCGCCGCCCTGATCCTCAGAAAAAAGATGCGACTATCACCCGCATCGGCCACGAAGGTGCAACTATGCGTAAGATCGGCAATAAATACGTACACTTTGGCACTGCCTGGTCAACTGACATGGGACGTAAAGGATCATATAACCTTTATTATTGCACTTCAGATAAGATCACCGGGCCATTTGGCCCAAGAAAATTCGTGGGCAGATTCCTTGGCCACGGCACACCATTTCAGACTAAAGATGGTAAATGGTGGTGCACAGCTTTCTTCAACGGCAATGTTCCAACGATTTCCAGAGATGGTATCGAAAGTTGTGACCTCTCTGACAATGCATACAGTATCAATAATCGCGGCACAACTATCGTCCCACTAGATGTTAAAATACTGGAAGATGGCGATATATATATTCGTGCTATAGACCCGGCATACGCCACTCCTGGGCCTGACGAAGTACAGAAGTTCTGATCACTATTGATAATCCAAACAAAATATAAAACAGGCCATTAGTACTATTCTAATGGCCTGTTTTTTATATATAACGACAAATTAAAGCATCTGTTTAGCAGATGTTACTGTAACTTCGAGAACACGGGTAAGAAACGAGAACTTATCTTTCATCATATCATATTCTTCTCCGCCATCAATAAACCTGGCTTGCCCTTCAACGACAAAACCTGTACCTTGATAGTCTCTGTAACCGAGCACTTCCCGGCTGCCTAAAGCCAGTTTAATCGTATTGTTAGCCAAAGTATTCTTTTCTGTCTTTTTCATAGCATATGCCGGGATCAGAATACGGTCACTATCACCAGAAATAACAACCAGATACGAATTCCAGGTATTGACAATATGAGGTTCTCCCCCCTCCTGCCATGAAACGATACTAACAACACCCTCGTTCTTAATTACATCATAAAATTTTTCTGTAAGCATTATATATTCTCCATCTAAACAATACTATATACATTCCAGATACTCATTGTCTACAATTGAATATATAATAACAAACCAAAGAAAGCAAATCAAAATCCAATAATTATAGATATTATTTATCCAGAATATTGACATTGTATGTTATTAATAGTATTATTATTTATATAAGACTATTTATTTGAGGAAGTTATATGCAGTTTTCAGTAGGACTAGAATATTCATTACATTGCCTGTTATATATGGTAGATTTTCCAGCTGGGGAGTCAATTGGTATAAAAGAGCTGGCTCTCTATCAGGGAGTTTCAGAAACGTATTTATCAAAGGCATTTACAAAACTACGAAAAGCTGGAATAGTTCTATCGGTTCCAGGAGTAAACGGCGGCTATGCCCTGGCCCGCAAGCCAGAAGATATATCATTCTGGAATGTTGTTGAAGCTATTGAAGGCACTACTCCCCTGTTCCAATGCAGCGAGATCAGACAAAGAGAAGTGTTGCTGGATAAAGACAACCTGCCCGATACTCATACCAAATGCCCATGCCTGATAAAGGTTGTTATGCTTGAAGCTGAAGATCAGATGAGACAATATCTGAAAAACAAAACACTTGCCTGGCTGCATGAACAAGTTAAAAATAAGCTGCCGGAAGAACAGCGAAAAGCTACTTCAGACTGGTTCAAAAACAGTAGAGCACGAAAATAATTACTCATACTGACCGATGGTCAGTTTGAGAGGAGTTAGGATTTAGAATTTAGCAATTAGTTGAATAGAATGACTTCAAAATCAACCACCAACAATTAAACCTTTATTGACAGTGGATTACGACACACAAACTAAAATTTACAGTCTGTTTGAGTTATTATATTAGATTGCTACCCCCAGCTTTGCAATATGATGTTCCAAATGCCTCAGGTAATCATTTATCACAAACTCAATAGATACAAGACCCTGATCACCAGTTGATATTTGCTCAGCAAGTTTATCTGATGAAAACTTTGAGATCAGGTCGGCCAAGTGCAGATTATAATAGTACCAAAGGTTCAAAGTAATATTAAAATCAGAGTTTTGATAGCCCTGAACACTTACCCATTGCTCCTGATCATAAGAAACAGCCAACTTATCAGCATATTGGACACGAACGATTCGCTGATGATTATTAGCGGCTGAATCTACCAGATGCCCCACGATCTCCTTCACACTCCACATATCTGAACTCTCTTTGCAGGATAATTGCTGTTGAGTATATGAACCAAGTTCGCGATATACAATATTTACATTATCCACAATCTTAGCAGCTATTTCCTTCATACAAATCTCCAATAGATTAACATCAAAAAGTATTTCAGTACCACAAAGACCATTATAGAACAATCAAGACATAATTACACATTGTTTTCTAATAGTTATTATATAGTAACACAGAACAATAATTACTGGTTTAACAATTGCAAAGTATATATAATTCGTTAATGCATACCTAATACGACATAACGAACATTTACCTTCTACTAAAAGGGGCGACCCAAAAATGAAAAAAACACTAACCATTGCACTATTATTACTTTTACCGTGCTCATTTTCTTACGCAGAAGTAACTGTGAATTCAATTTTCAGCGACCACGCTATTGTCCAACATGGTATTAACATCCCGGTGTGGGGAAACGCTGACAATGGCGAAAAAGTAACAGTTGAGTTCTGTGGCCAGAAAATTTCAGCAAAAGCCAAAGACGGCAAATGGAAAGTATTCCTGAAACCTCTGATCGCTGGCGGCCCATTTAAAATGACAATTTCTGGTAGCAACCAAATCAAGATCAATGACATACTTGTTGGTGAGGTATGGGTATGTTCTGGTCAGTCTAATATGGATCGCACCTTGGGCCCTATAAATGGTCAACGTGCAATTATTGGCAGTGAAGAAGCTATTAAAAATGCTGATTTTCCACAAATCAGGCAATTTAAAGTTGAAAAGAAGATCGCTTACATACCTCAGGAAACAACTAATAGCAAATGGACGATTTGTACCCCTCAGACAGCAGCTGGCTTTACCGGCGTAGGATTCTACTTTGCCAGAGAGCTGCACCAGAAACTTGATATACCAGTTGGCATAATCTTTTCAGCCTGGGGCGGAACAGTAGCCGAGGCATGGGTCAGCGAGGAAGGCCTAAAACCATTGCCGGAGTTTGACGAATTTGTTAAAAAGGCCAAAAAAGCTGGTAACATGACACCTGTCGAGCTAGAAAACCAATACTACAAAGATCTGAAAAACTGGTTCCAAAATGACCCAGGAACGAACTCCCCACACCCATGGTATCTGCCAGATACCGACACAAGTGAATGGCAAACAGTGAAATTGCCTGTATCCTGGGCAAACAGCGGCTTTAGTAACTTTGACGGTATTATGTGGTATGCCAAAACAGTTAAACTGCCATCTGATTGGTCTGGCAAAGAGGCTACACTTAACCTTGGTCGTATCGATGATATGGATACCACATGGGTCAATGGCATAAAGGTTGGCGTTGCCTGGAAATGGACTACAGAAAGAAGCTATAAAATCCCTGCTGGCATACTCAAAGCAGGTAAAAACTATATTGCAGTACGCAATTTCGACAGAGGCGGAGATGGTGGCTTCAGAGGCAAATCAGATGAGCTTTCACTTACCTGCACGAGCTCATCTACCACCAAAATACCCCTGGCTAATGAGTGGAAGTTCAATACAACAATTACTAGTGATGGTATGCCAACAATGATCGGTAATAGTCCCAATATAGCGACTGTGCTTTACAATGGTATGATCGCTCCTTTCCAGCCATATGCTATACGTGGGGTTGTCTGGTACCAGGGAGAATCAAATAACAACCGTACCAAACAATACCAAACTCTTTTCCCATCATTAATAAAAGACTGGCGTGACAAGTGGCAGCAAGGTAATTTCCCATTCCTATTCACACAGATCGCCCCATATTGGAAGATGAAACCTGAACTGCGAGAGGCTCAGATGCTGACCTTATCAAAGTCTCCCAATACTGCTATGGCTGTACTTACTGATGTTGGCGAGGCAAATGACATTCACCCTATCAATAAAGAGCCGGTAGGGAAAAGACACGCATTGGCCGCTTTGGCACTTGCCTACGGCTATGACATTGAATATTCTGGGCCACTATATAAAGGGTATGAAATAAGCGGCAATAAAGTAACTATTAGCTTTACCCACGCTGGCAGCGGACTTATAGCTAAAAATGGGCCACTTAAAGGCTTTACTATTGCTGGCGTAGACAAAGAGTTTAAGCCAGCCCAAGCAGAGATTAAAGGCAATACCGTAGCAGTATGGAGCGATGAAGTTACCACTCCTGTTGCGGTACGGTATGGCTGGGCAAATGTACCAGACGTAAATCTGTTCAATAAAGAAGACCTGCCAGCATCACCATTTAGGACAGATATAGAATAAGAGTAACCGTGAACGGTTACGAAGATAATATCAAATCATTAAAAAAGGAGAGCAAGTACATATTTGCTCTCCTTTTTGGTTTATTATATTACAGGTTGATCAATCCCAATACTCTCTGTCACCTTCCCAGTGTTTGATCTTCTGGAAATACTCTTCCCGTTTCTCTTGAAATTCCGGGCTGTGGTAGTCGTTATGACATTCTTCACAATTGGTAAAGATCTCTTGATATGGCTCAGTAGGATATTCATTATGGAACATACCTGGGCCATGACACATTTCACAGCCGACAGCGGCAAGTTCGGGAGTCTCCTCTTTTGACTTAAACCCTGATTCGTAACGCAAGCCTACTGTATGGCACTCCATACATTCCGGGTCATTATCACGATTAACATTTTCCAGAGTTGGTACCGCCTGAGCGTGCTTGAGCCCTGACCAGATAGCGTAGATCTCACCATGACACTCCGGGCCATCACCACAACTGGCACTGCCTACAAAACGATTATCCTCTTCAAGCCCCATACGATCGATCTTTTCAGCTATAAGGTTCTCGAGCTTCATAGACATCTGATAAGCGTCCATGAGAGCGATAACTGACGGATCAAGATTGAATGAAGAATGAATTGCAATAGCATCAAGCTTGAGATTTGCTGGAGATGGCGTTTTCCCAGCATCTACCGTAAAACGGGTAATATACTTACTTAAAATACCAGTATCACAGGCCACCGTAGAGTCTGAGATTGAATTTATTTCAGGTTCATCACCAAAACCTCGGCAAAGAAATAGATCTATAGCATCTATTTCTTTCAAAGAGCTTACAAGCTCATCATTATCAGATTGAGTTAGAACAACCAGTAAGGCGTCATCATCCTTTGATAGTCCAAGTTCACCTACCAGCTCCTTAACAGCATTTACCGGCTCAAGAAGCTCCATAGAAACGCCTTCTTCAGAGTCATAACCATCAGCAATACCCAAAACATAGCTGGTAAGAGTTTTACCTTTATATTTTAGCTTTTTGGTAAAATATCTGTCACCAGAGAAATCAGCAAGCTTCTCCTCTTTCATATTACTGCAAACAATACGCGGACGCTGATCAGGGTTTATATCAACTATATGGTCATGTAAAAGCTTCAGCTCCCCTGCTGTCATAGTCACGGCATCATAACCAACACTTTTCATCGACCTGAGGAAAGTATCAAACTTCAGCTGACTCTGACGATCAAAACGCTCTATCATAGGTCCAGCTTCCAGAATAAGCCTGCCATCTGGTTCCGGAGCAATAATATTGATCGTTTCCGTTCTTCTATCCAGACCTCCAAGCTGCTTTTCTGTACAACCGCAAGGCTCTATCTGGCCAGCCCAGTTGCCGCTAAGGATAACTGCATAGCCGTCCTTAGCCTTGGCATCTGTCTTTTTTGGTCCGTCTTTTTCGTCAACAGCAACCGCACCACCAAGAAAACCGGCGATAACGAAAACAAGGCCGACATAAAATGCCGGCCAGTATTTTTTAATTTTATTCATATCTAAGTCTCTAGATATATTGGTTTTAACTATCTTACAAGCCCATAACAATGAACTTCCAAAGTATCTTCAGGATGACCTACTACAGGAATAATGAGGTAATCGCTGACATATTTTTTATCCTTATCCAGCTCTTTTACCTTTTCCATATCAAGCTCAATAGTGACTTCATAGCCATCGATGCTCTTTCTTGAATCGAGCACCTTTAGATAGCCGCTTTTACTACTTATATCACCAAGCTCAAATTGTTCATTAAAGTTTGAAACAACCTTTATCTTTGCCTGACGACCAGACTCGGTTTCCGGAACAAAACGCTTAGTTCTAGGGAATGCATCAAAAGGCATTTTTGTGCCATAACGAACTGTTACGCGATCGATCTTTGGATGGTCAGTCTTAACAGTAAGCAAACCAGCTGGTGCTGCCCTGAGATTGTCCAGGTTCACGCTAACTGCCAATTTATGCTTCTTAGCCTTAACCGCAGAATCATACTTAACTACAACTGCATCACCATTGCAAATGTAGCCGGTAATGCGAAATTCACTGCCGTCAGTACTTGTAATAACAAGCTCCTGGTCATTATTAAATGAAGCATTCAGGCCAAAATCCAGCTTTTCAGGCTGAACATCAATAACTTTACGAATATTGGCGGTAAAAGAAAGAGTCATATTGGATGGTTTTCCAGGACTCTTAGTAGTTAAATTGATCTTTTTATTAACTTTACCATATGATTTTCCAACATTAAAAGTGAACTTCAGTTCAACACTTTCACCTGGAGCAAGAGACTTTTTACTTAATTCCGGGATAGTACACCGACATGGAGCTGTCACTCTATCGATCTCGAGCTGTTTTTTACCGGTGTTGGTAAGAATAAAAGAGCCATATTTTAGCCCGCCCGGCTCAATACTACCGAAATCATAAAGCTTTTTATCTACTGATAAAATACCGCCAGCTTCAGATGTTTTCTCTTCTACTGCAGGTTTGACTTCAGTTTTATCAGAAACCACTGGCTTTTCGTCAGTTTTTGCAGCAGAAACGTCTACAACAACAGGAGCAACTACATCTGAGCCGTTGTCAGCAGACACTGCTGGGGTTGTTTCACCTGAATTACAACCAGCTACAAAACCAGCCGCTAACATAGAAAGTAACAGGTATTTTCTGAAAAGCTTACTCATTATATATTCACTCCTGAAAACTAAATCAAACTGACACCAGTAAATAAAACATAATTATAATATCTATACTCAATTAATCCAATGAATGTTCATATGGATTTATAAAGAAGATTCTCATCTTACCTGTTTTAACACTTAAGTGCAACAAGAATCCACAGCCTAGCACTACTGCATTAACACATTACCATTAAATAAGTTACAACCACCACCTTACGCGGCCCGAAGGTATCAGTCTAAAGTACCCTCTATTTCATCATAACAATACCTATGTTTAAGACTAATACAAAAACACTCAGGCTAAACTATAATTGTGATTGATCAGGCATGTATCTTATTATAAATACAATTATCGTCACAACTAACAGGTCAATTTATTTTTTTTACCATAGTTACCTGGTAAAAGCCGTCATTAACGTGACTATAATAAAATGGTAATGCTATAATATTATGTAAATTCTAAGAATCACTAAAAAGTTCTGGATTTAGCATATATAATAACAATATACTGATGGTTTTTGACGGACTTTGACTAGGGAAAAGAGAGAATCAGCAAATGTCTCCAGATAATGAAACATTAGAAAATGGCATATTAATTGTGACCGGTTCCAACCTGAAAGCAGAGCAGGCCGACAGACCGCTGGCATATATGCTGGCAAACTGTATGCACGAGAAGCTTAAACAGGCAGGTAGCTGCTCTAAAGTCACTGTTATAAGTGACTTATGGTATCTCAACAGTGAACCGCTCAAAGAATTGCCCACAATTACGATTGGAAGCCCAAATATCAATGCTGTAACAGCATTTTTCAGTAGAAGGCTGGAAAATGTGTTGGTTATTGACAATATGCTATCGATCCAAATGGACCTAACCTGTCAGGATTTACGTGTTGCACTATGGGGTAATGACCTAAAACATACCAAGGAATCTATTTTTCTATTCAAAGAAAAAGGCTATCTTGACAAATTCGTTAGCGCCACCTGCAAATGGTACTCCCATCCATAAAAAAACAGCCGACCTTAACTTTAGCTAAGACCGGCTGTAATTATTGCAACATTATATTCGAATCAGTTTCTTACTGACCAGACTTAAACCTAAGCCAGTTCAGGTCTATTCCGGCAGTTTCAAAGACAATTCTTATCTCATGCTCGCCTGCGGTGAGTTTGATAAAGTCTTCGCTTTCCTGAGTGACCCAATTCCCATTGGTAGATTTAATATAAGAGAAGTTCTTTATCATCTTATCTCCATCGTAAACAGTAAAGGCCATCTGAGCGAGAGGATTTGAGTTTGAAGCCTTGTATCTGGCTGCCAGCTTATAAGAGCCGCTCTTACCAACATTCACTCTATATGAAACAGACTCGCCCTTTTCGCATAGAGTATAACACAGGCCACCAGAAACATCATCACACTTAGCAGCCATCATAATAGCTGACACCGCAACTGGTTCAGTTTCCGCAACTTTCAACACAGTTTCAGCTCCACTCAATACAACAGGAGCAACCACCGGCGAATGATCAAACTTCACAAAATCATAATCTGCATGGAAATCACCGGCTGGATCTTCACTACCAGTTACAGCTAGTAAACCAAATTTTGGTTCCTCGTATACAGCCGCAGTACGACCAAGAATACGGTAACCTGAGCCGTCAATACTTACACTACCAGTATAGGTATTACCAATCTTCTTTATTCTAAAGAACACAGTTTTAGCGTCACCAAGATATCCCTTTAGCTCGCTAGAGTCAATCTTACCTATACATAGCGGATCATTACCTTTATTCTCTTTGAACATGCCTATCACAGGACCATTAGAATACTCATATTTCATAAAAATATAATTATCGAGATCTTCAAAGGCAACTGGGCCAATACTCTGATAATTACGAGTCGGCTGAGCATTGACAGTCACCTTTACAGTTGCCTGCCAGTTACCAAATGCATCCTGCTGGAAGAAATTCTTAAGGTTATTATTACCTCTCCAGAAATCTCCTCTTTCTGCAGTAATACTTAAAATGCCAGAATTACTATCCAGCTTCCATTTACCTTCAGACTCATTAATAATCGTCCAAGCTTTGTTAACAGATGTGAATTCATCAGAAACCGGCTTTTTACCAAACTGAATCATATATACATTAGCCTGATCTGCACTTACACAACGTACTGTAACCTGCTTATTGGCAGGATCATTAGTAACGAATGCCTTCACATCATTAGCAACCTTCACTTTCACTGAAGGTAATTCATCAGAACTGAAACCTATAGTGTAATAGAAATTAGCAGGACTAAATTCATTTAGCTTACTACCGCCAACTTCTATTTCCTTCAGATATGCATAATTAGCATTTTCCAGCAGAGGTTCAAGGCCAGGTTCGTCAGTGAATATAACCTTATAAACTCTTTCCTCTTTGCCCTTTGATGCTGTAATCACAGCGGCATTTCTGGCACTAGAAGCCTGATCGATAGAGACTTTTACTCCAGCCTGACCAGAAGCTGTAATCACCGGATAATTTCCTAAGCCATGGAATACTTTATATTCCAGTTTCAGAGGGTTAAAGATATCCGCCCTAATACTCCTGCCGTTAATTGCTAATTTTGAAATAAGCGGATTACCAGGAGCAACATCCTTCTTGACGATGAACTTATCAGGACCAGCTACATACTTCTGTACATAATCAAAACCTTCCAATCTGGCAAGAGCGGCTGATTTAAGCAGATAACTGCAAATATTCTTTGCGGTACGCTGCAATTCACCAACAGTCAATTTACCTTCATGTAGAGCTTTTAGCTGATCCATACCGCCAAGGTCTCTTTCAACAACACCCTGATCTTTACGCATGAACAGATCCTGCTGTGCACGGTTCATAGCTGCACCTTTTTGGCCATCAGCATCACGAGTATAAAAGGCCTGATCATCGCCAAGCTTTGACCACCAGTCGGTCATAACAATACCTTCAAAGCCCCACTCATCTCTTAGCACTATAGTGTTAAGATCATAGCTGCTTGAAGTCCAGGTACCGTTTATAGGATTATATGAGCTCATTATACTGGCAACATTACCGTTCTCTACCGCTATCTGGAAGCCTCTCAGGTAAATCTCACGTAAAGCTCTTTCAGAGATACAAGAGTTGATCTCACGTCTGGCCTTTTCCAGATTATTAGCAGCAAAGTGTTTTATGGTAGGTGTCACACCTTCTTTTTGGATACCTCTGGCAGAGGCACAAGCGATCATACCAACCACAAGAGGGTCTTCTGAGAAGTATTCAAAGTTTCTACCACCTAGCGGATACCTGTGAATATCTACACCTGGGCCCAGGATAGAATCAACATTGTTAAGCACCAGCTCTTTACCAAGCAGATTATATAACTGTTCAACCAGCCCTAGGTTCCAGCTGCAAGCGATCATTGTACCACAAGGGAGACTGGTAACTTTAACTGATTTGTTAACTCTGATACCAGCAGGACCATCAGCAGCAATAGCCAGCGGCAGCCCCAAATCTTTAAGTGATTTAGTAACCGCACCAAAACAACCCGCTGCACCAGTTGTACCACGAGAAGCATCATTATTTTCTTCTCCTATGATGACTGCTGCCAGATCATGATCTGTAAACTGACCAACAAAAGTATCAAGAGATGTTTTGCCATTATATACGTCAACCAGTCTATACTTCTTCTCATTTAAGCGTTCTACTGGATCTGGTAGATTATCCAATATTCTCTGGTTATAATCTACACTTCTCTGTGGCACATCTTCATAAACCAGCTCATAGGCACCATCGGCCTTAAGGGCACCAGTTCTCATGCGACGAAGCGGACGAGTAGGAGCAAGCACCTCAGATAGCTGCTGAACGACCTTTGTTTTCTTGAGTTTATAAACGCCTTCCTCTTTACAGGTATGAGCGTCTGTACCAACATAAATATTGTAATCACCAGCTTCCATTACATAACATGAATCATGGCCTGTTATGCCGCTATCATCATAGGAAGCCATATCCTCGGTATTGAATGACAAAGTGATCTTTTGCGACTCGCCCGGATATAAAACACCTGTCTTGGCAAACGCGGCAAGCTGCTTGACTGGCTTACCAAGCTTACCCTGAGGAGCTCCGTAGTATACCTGAACAACTTCTTTACCCTTTACCTTACCTGTATTTTTAACAGTTACGGCAATAGTAATATCTTTATCATTGATACGAACCTTGTCGGTATTTGTATTGAATGTGGTATAAGACAGGCCATAACCAAAAGGATAAACTATCTTATCGGGAGCAAAAGTTTCAAAATAACGATAGCCGACATAAATATCCTCTTCATACTTTAGCGAATTCCACATCTCGGTTGTGTGGTTACCGTGAGCAGAATGACATTCGAGCGATTCAGCAATAGTATCAACCAACTTACCGCATGGAGTTACAAAACCGGTAAGTACATCAGCTGTTGCACTACCGCCCTCCATACCGCCCTGCCAGCCATAAACAATTGCAGCATTCGGATAATCCTTCATCCAGCTCATATCGATAATACCACCGGTATTAAGCACAATGACCACCCGATCGAATGCTGCGTTTACCTTATTAAGCATATCAATTTCAGTATCGGTTAGCAGATATGAACCTTTGATATACGCACCTTCATGGTCTTCGCCGGCAGTTCTGCCAATAATAACAATAGCCGCATCTGATACAGTTCTGGCCTTGCTAACAACATCATTAGAAAGAGGCATCTCCACCTGCGACCATGACACATTATTAGTCCAGCCGCCATTTTCTCTGAATGGATGAGACTTTATCCACTGCTTATACACAGCGGCCAGCTCCTCATTTACCTTTACTGCCGGATTATTACGCAAACCATCGGCAATAGTGGTGATATGGTCAACATTTATACCGCTAACACCACCGCCGGAACCGGTTCCATTTGAATAATAATAATCCTGTACAATACCAAAGATCGAGATCATTTCGCCATTTTTAATTGGCAAAACGGTATTGTTCTCATTTACTTTGCCGTCACCGGTATATGAAGGGTTTTTCAATAGAACAACACCTTCAGCAGCTGTCATCCTTGAGACGTCAGAAAAACCTTCGATAACCTTTGCACTTGCCGGAATAACCGCAGCAGCCATAATAAAAACGGCTAAAACACATCTGAAAAAAGTCAACATTGATCGATTCATTTAATTTTCCCATCTTTTCACTGTAAATCCAATTTTTCAAAGCAACATTGCACAACAATAGGATAATAATTTAAAATATGACAAATAAGACCAAACAAATATAAGAAAAAGGCTAATGGAAGGCTTGTGTCACTTTCAAACTACTCCTAAATAATGTGAAAATATTATAATTTTACTTCACTATAATTGCAAATCCCTTTTCACAACAAATATAAAAGGGAAAATGCTATGTTTGTACATACAAATACATGTCTACAACTCACAAAAATAGAAAAATAATTATAAAAAAAAGGCCAATAACAAAACAAATTGCCATTGACCTAAAAAACATATTCATTTGTTACATATGAGTTACTTACTTATTCCATACCGAATTCAGCTCGTAAATATTCATATCAATAATACGTGTGTTACCACCAACACTATCCAAACCCAGCTCAACAACAGAACCGGCAAGATTAGCTCTGACAGGCATATATATTTCGCCGTCATTGGCGTATATTTCGATAGTCATACGGTCAACAATAACATCAAGCGAAAGCTCACCATTAACCAGTGGCATACTTGCTGTTTGACCAGCACAAGATAGCTTAGCTTCGGCAACATTATACTCCAGAGTTTGCGAACCGATCTTAAGCCTACATGCCTGGGCTCCTTCTGGCTTAAGAACAGCTTTAATACGATAAAGTGAGCCATCAACACTGCTAAGAATATTACTACCTGCAGAAGCTACTTCATTATGCCAGCTCCAATCCCTGCTATAAAGACTCTCAATTTCATCTACCGGATTAACAAACATGCGTATACCAGAAGCAGTTGAATGAAGCGTCAAAGTAACCGGGAACAGAATCATCTGATTAAACGGCATACCCGGCATTTCAACCTGGCCCCATGTCATCTGAACTCTTCTGCCGTCAGATTCAGGCATATTATTAAAGGTCTGAGAGGCGTAGAAACAGTTTCCATAATGAAAGCGTATCTTACTGGTTTCAGGAGTAAATACTACTCCATCAAAGCTACCGATCATATAATCACCATTAGCACCATAAACAACCCACTTTTTATTTGATGGATCATTATCAACCGGTAATTCAAACAGCTCTGGACATTCATGGAAACCATTGAGCTCACAAGTCTTTGTCCAGCTCTTAAGATCGGTAGAAGTAAAGAACTCCAGCAAACCATTATCAATAAACAGTACCATAACCCACTTTCCAGTAGGCTCATGCCATATTACCTTGGGGTCGCGGTTGCCGCCAGCGATATGATTTATTACGGGATTACCTTCATATTTAGTCCAGGTCCTGCCACGGTCATTACTATAAGCAATCGACTGAGTAAAAGGCTCTCCGGCTGAAAGCGGACCATTTCCACCTGCAGATGTATAGAAACAAACCATAGCCTTTTCTACTCCGGTCTGGAAACCGGCATCATTATTTTCATCTATAACCGCTGAACCAGAGAAGATCGTTCCAAGCTCATCAGGGTGAATTGCATCACCAATTTCAGTCCAGTGCAGCATATCATTACTAACAGCATGGCCCCAGGTCATATTGCCCCAGTTCCAGCCATACGGATTGTGCTGATAGAACATATGATATTCACCCTTATAATACACCATACCATTAGTATCATTTATCCAACCACGAATACTGGAAAAATGAACCTGAGGACGAAGAGCCTCAGAATATGTCTGGTCACTGCCAGGATAAGTGTCGCCCTGGAAAATAGCATCAAAGCCATCAGTATTCTCAGGCAGACAACGATCCAACTGTACAGTAACATCTTTACCTTCAAATTCGGTAAGCTCGAGATATACCCAGTAATCTGGCGTATCACCTGAAAGCTCAACAGTAAACTCACGCTGACAGCTGCCGTCAACATACAATCTCATAAGGCGATTTGCAGCACCATGTTTTACCGGAATATTCAGATACTTTTTATCAGCAGTCAACACTCTCTGTTTATCAAGAAAAACAGTTTGCTTTGACTTATACCCCTGCGAGATAGAATCCACACAAATATGGCCCCAGCCATCAGAATAATTATCTACAATTTCAATAGTTGCGTTTTTACCAACAAGCTCCTTTACATCCCAGGCCCTAAAGTATAGTTGCTCAGAACCGCCCGGCATGGTATTTGGACCGACCGCAGTTCTGACAACTTCACCATTGACCAGCAAATTCATACATGTAAGGCTATCGTACCCACCGCCACCGATCAAAAAGTTGATAAAAGGACGTTCAATTTTGAACGCAGGAGAAAGAAGCGTACCTTTTGAGACGTCACCGCCATAAAAAGAGTTAGCTAGACGATCACCTTCAAAACCTGTAACATCCATCTGATTAGCCAATGTTCCTTCAGCAGGAGCTGGGCCAAAAGCAGTGCCGCTAACCTGCCAGCTGTCATAACTATCTGACTCAAAATCTGCGATCATAATATCCTGAGGACTGCTATCCCCTGCTCCGGCGAATGACTCATAAGCCAAAACTCGCGAAAAAGCCACATTATTCAGACAGATAACCAACAACAGCAAACGAATCAAATATAAATATCTCATCCTAACCCTCTATAGAAAACAGCCTTAATAAAAGATGATCTGGACCGAAAAAAGACTTTCCGGCCCAGATCTCACAATTCTTTATAAAAACGATCAATTATTGGCAATACAATCCGGAACCAGATTACACTCCAGCCAATCAGAAGCAATGTAAGCCATATCCAGAACATTTACGATACAGTCATTATTGTAATCGTATACCGGACGCTCAATACAAAGCGAGCCGCCAACAAAATCAGTATATGAGTATGCTACATCAATATTATCTATAGCATAGTTATATATTTCGACATTATCAATAGCACCGTTGAAAAATTCTGCAGTATCATTGGTTGAATTTGCCTTACCAAGGGTAAAGTTCTCACTTGTCTGCACATTATGCGGACGTGGATTATTACTTCCAGCCAGAATACCATCAATATAAATACTGCGAACAGTACCATCATAGGCAACAACGATCTGATGCCACTGTGAATCATTCAGCGGATAGCCGCGACCAGTAGTAAAATCATTATCCCACCAGTAATTATTTACTGCTGAAGGGTTGCCATCATACATAGCAAGAGCATTACACTGGTTATTATTACCAAAATTACCCCAACCGATCAAGCCAGCTGAGTTTGTACTGAATACCGGGCCACTGAACCAGATTGAAATAGTGAATGGATCATTAGCTACAGGAATAGCATTCATTGTACCATCTGCCTTTAGTGTACCAAGAGCGAATGTACCATCAAATACCAATGCACCATTTTCTGTACCATCAGCACCAGTTGCCCATGTATAACTGGAAGGCACTGTATATGTTGCAGTAAGATCATTACCAGTACCAGAGATATCAGACCAAACGCTGGTATCATCGGTGTAATCAAGTGACCATTTAGCAACAATACGATTTACAACAATAACAGCCTCAGCCGATGTGATCGAACCGGCAGTATTGGTAGCTACACAATAATAACTGCCTTCATTAGCAACCTGAACAGCATTAATAACAAGAGTAGCAGCATCAACGCCACTTATCTGCGCACTATTAGTTAGCGGTTCACCATTATAATACCACTGATAATAAACATCAGAAATTGAAGACACATCAAAGGTTAGTTCAACCAGCTCGTCTGCAAATACGCGAGTACCAACAGGTTCAGCATGAACTACCGGCAAAGTTTTGAGAGTATCAAACTGCCATACAACACCAGGAACCTCAACACCTTCAGCTGTTACCTGAGTAACACTCCAGAAGTATGTGCTATCAGTAGCTAAATTAACACCATAGCTATTAGCGGCAACATCTGCTATATATGCATTTGGCTCACAAGCAACAACTTCGTGCAGATACTCGCTTAGATAAACTTTATAGCTATCAGCAGCGATACCAGAACCAGCATCCCATTCGAGCGTTGTACCAGAGGCCACCTGCTGATCAATACTGCCGTTAGCCGGAGTTGGATTCTGAGCAGAAGTTGGTTTTGCATACATTCTCACAGCATCTTCATATGTGGTTGCAACACACAGTTCATCAAACTCAACAGTTGGGCCAACCCAAGCTGCCATTGTCAGAGCATCAAAAGCCATAGAGCCTGCATCATGCAGAGTAATAGGTTCATTTGGCTCGGCATCTAATGATGGATTACGGTAAATAGTCACATCATCACTATAATCATCATCAAAATCAACCCTTACTACAAACAGTTCAGGGTCAGTTGTAGCATCGCCAAGAAACTGCAGCTGCTTACCGATATTTGCTTCACTCTGGTCACGATTACGATAAGCACAAGCCTGTAAACGATTACCACCAATATCATTACCAATATAAAGAACAGCACCATTATCACCAAGATCATCACGCTTTAATTCAAAAGCATAAAAAGGTGATGGGTTATTGGTTCTCATAATAAAGCTTAAATAGATAGATGTGCCAGGCTTGCCAAGATTGCCGTTATCATTTAGATAATCGCCATATATACCATTTTCATCAAGATCAAGAAATCTACCAATACGGCCACCGCTGCCAACACTAAGAGAACCACTTCCAGATTCCAGAGAAGCATCTGCAGATGCACAGTCAAGACTTGACGCCAAAACAGAGGCAGTATCATCACCACCACCAGAGCTCCAGGCACCAGCAAAACCAACAGCCCGAGAGTCTACACCCATTAAGGCACCTGGCTGATAACCGAAGCTATCATAGGAAGCAACCCCTGCCGCAGCAAAGTTTGCCATTAATAACATAAGAACCAAACCAACTTTCTTCATTTTCAATCTCCTTAACAACAATGTTAATCTCCACTTTCACCGGCCAGACCAGTTAAAGCACATAATAAACATAAAAAGTAAAATATCAGTCACAGCGACTGATGCATGATGCAGATATTTATTTTTCAGAGCTTTTGTTGAAATATCGGACACGAAATTCACTTACTTAAACAAATACTTACATTAAACTACCAATTTGCAAAACAAATGTCAACCACAAAAACCAAAACGCAGACCACAAACAAATAACAACCAGTATTGGCAAAACAACAAGACAGTACAAACACTTACAAATAAACACACTTACACCAAACAACTTTTAATCTACAGTTTGAAATTATTTAATTTTACATTTATTTACATTTGAATTATTTTTATATTTACATCACACATCCTTTATGCTACAATACCCACCACAGTTGAGTTTAGTAATTCAGCAAATAAATATTCACCCCCTTTTCAAAACCTTTTTAATGAAAACAGAGACAAACACTACAAGATACATAGTAGCCGGCATCGGTGAATTACTCTGGGATATGCTACCAGGAAATGCACTTCCAGGAGGAGCACCGGCAAACTTTGCTATACATTGCCAAAAACTCGGTGCTTACTCCAGCGTTATTAGCGCAATTGGAAACGACCGTGACGGCAAAGACATAGTAGCTTTCCTAGAGAACAAAAACATCAATACTGCACTTATCAAAAATAGCAAGCGATGTACTGGACACGTTTTTGTAACACTAGACAGCAACGGCAAACCTGATTATTCAATTGAAGAAGATGTAGCATGGGATAACATAGAACTACAGAGCCAGGAAATAGAATTTGCCGCAACCTGCGATGCCGTCTGTTTTGGCTCACTTGCACAACGCAACAAAACTTCAAGGGAGAGCATTCAAGTATTCTTGAATAATACCAGCGAAGATTGCCTGAGAATATTTGACATAAACCTCAGACAAAACTACTACAACATAGATACTATTGAGAAGTCGCTATCCTTCGCTAACATTCTCAAACTAAATGATGAAGAACTTCCTGTCTTACAAAAACACCTGGAACTACCAAAAGATACTGAAGCAGCAATATCTGAAATTATCGAAAGATACGAGCTAAGCCACCTTGCTTTAACAATGGGCTCCCAAGGCAGTATCATGGCAACACCAACAGAAACCGCTTTCGAACCAGGATTGAACATAAAAATAAGCGACACTATAGGCGCTGGCGACTCGTTTACCGCAACTATGTGCATGGGAATACTCAACAATATGCCAATAAAGCTAATCAATAAACTAGCAGGGTACATAGCCGCTTTCGTATGCACACAACCTGGCGCCACCCCTACCCTCCCCGACGAACTAACTCAGGACTTCAAACAATACGTTAGTAATAGACCAGAAGAACTGCTTCACTAATAGTAAGGATATTATAAAATGCAAATGATATTATTAAAAAGTGCAATCGTTGCCGCTCTGGGCGGATTATTATTTGGTTTTGATACCGCGGTTATCTCAGGTACAGAAAAAGCCCTCAGAAAACTATTCGAACTAGACAGCAGCGCTTACAGCTTTACTGTTGCAAGTGCCCTTATCGGTACTATCCTGGGATCTATCACGTTCAGCAAACCATCAGATAAGTTCGGTAGAAAAAACACCTTGCTCATAACTGCCGTTCTATACTTTATTTCAGCGATCGGAAGTGCTTTTGCCTGGAACTGGCATTCTTTGATAGCCTTTCGACTTATCGGTGGAATTGGCGTAGGCGGAGCAACAGTCGTATCCCCCACCTATATAGCAGAAATATCACCCGCCAAACTAAGAGGCAGACTGGTGGCCGTTACACAATTTAATATTGTTTTTGGCATACTATTAGCCTTTCTGTCAAATTATATAATAACCTTAATATTTAACAAAAACGGACAAGGCATCATCGACGGCAATGCATGGCGATGGATGTTCGGCATAGAAGCAGTTCCTGCCGCAGCATTTTTCCTATTACTATTTGGTAACCCGGAAAGCCCTAGATGGCTTATCGCAAAAAATAAAATTGAACAAGCTCGCCAATACCTGCAAAAACTTGGCTCTGATACCGAAAATATTGAAGAAGAAATATCTGTTATTCAAGAGTCACTGGCATCAGAAAACCAGAACACACAGGAAAAATTCTACTGCAAAAAATATCTCAAGCCAATACTGCTTGCAGTTGCAATTGCGATGTTTAACCAACTATCAGGCATAAATGCCATTTTGTACTACGCACCAAGTATTTTCGAAATGACCGGCTCTGGTGAAGAAAATGCAATGCTCCAGTCAGTTATAATTGGCTTTACCAACCTAATATTTACAATGGCTGCCCTGGCGATAATTGACCATTTTGGCCGGAAGAAGCTTATGCTGGTTGGCTCCATAGGCTACCTGATAAGTCTAACTACAGCAGCTGCCACATTTTACCATTATGGCAGTAACTTCTCCTCTGCCGGCGGAATCGTAGTCCTAACTGCACTAATTGTCTTTATCGCAGCCCACGCCTTTGGCCAGGGAGCTGTAATCTGGGTATTTATCAGCGAGATATTCCCAAACAAAGTAAGAGCACGCGGCCAGGCACTTGGCTCATTCACTCACTGGTTTATGGCCGCCGTTGTATCCTGGGCATTCAAGCCAATAGCAGAAGGCTTAGGAGAAAAAGGCCCCTTCATTGCATTCTCCGTTTTCGCAGTTGCAATGCTATTCCAGACATTTTGGGTAATATTCAAAATGCCTGAAACCAAAGGCGTACCTTTAGAGCAGATACAGAAAAACCTTGGCATAGAATAGCATTACACACATACACAACAGACCTGAACCATTACCGGAAACGTAAACACTGCTTTGCGTTTCCGGTAAACTTTTTTCCAATAAGGTTTTATATCATTTTTTTAATAAAGTGGAATAACTTTACATTCATGTCAATATAATGTAAAATATCAAACGTGTCGTATTTTCGACCGCTAACACTAATGTTTGATATAAGATTATAATACATAAATGGTTAAGTAATGCCTTCAGAAAAAAAAACCTATTCACCCAGGCAAAAGTTCCTACAGCTATACGAGATTCTCAAAAAAGACATTCAAGATGGCGTTTACAAAAACGACCAGAAGATCCCAACAGAAGTCGAACTAGCCACTCAATATAAACTATCCAGACCGACAGTAGCCAAAGCTCTTGACCTCCTCAGAAAAGAAGGAATGATCGAGCGAACCAGCGGCATTGGTACATTTGTCCAGATGCAGCCAAGAAATGAAATGCTGAATTTTGGCCTGCTCATACCGGGGTTAGGTGAAACTGAGATATTTGAATCGATCTGCGGCCATATGTCAAAACTAGCCCAGACCAAGAAGTTTAATCTCATCTGGAGCGGCTCTATCCAGGACGACGCCAAGGCTCGAAAAGAACACATTGAAAGCCTGGCCAAGCACTATATCGAACAAAAAGTAGATGGCGTCTTTTTTACCCCACTTGAACTCACATCGGAAAAGGACACCGTAAACGAATCTATCGTTAAGCTATTCGACCAGGCAAATATCCCGCTAGTACTTATGGACAGAGATATCGTCTCGTTCCCCTCCCGCAGCGAATACGACCTGGTAAGCGTCGATAACTTCAGACTTACATATATTATTACTCAGCATATGATCGAACAGGGCTGCAGAACGATCAAATTTGTTGCAAGACCGTTCTCTGCACCCAGTGTACAAATGAGAATCTATGGCTATACTCAGGCCCTGCTTGATGCTGGCCTGAAATTCACGCCGGATATGGTTTCTATTGAAGATAATTTCAACTCAGAATATATCAAAAATCTGCTAAGCGACTGTGCTGCCCCTGCAATAATATGCGCAAATGATACCACAGCATCAAAATTCATGCACGCTCTTACCGATACTGGTTTTGACATCCCGAATGAAGTTAAAGTCGCTGGTGTTGACGACATAAAATACGCAAACTACCTGCGTGTTCCGCTGACCACATACAAACAGCCATGCAAAGAGATCGCTGAAATCGCTATAGAGCTGATGTTTAGCAGAATAAAGCTGAAAAGCCTGCCTGCCCGTACAATATTCCTCGAAGGCAAACTTATCACAAGAAAATCCACTGCCTGCTAAAACATATACAATCAGCTAACAAGATCTTTAATAAGATTGTTCGCATTAGAGATCGCAGCTTTACCCTGACCAGCAATCTCGATCTGATGCTTGATACTACCAATAACATCATTGAGCTTATTGAAGATACTATCTGCAACAGAATGAATTTCTGAAGTAATCGTATTTGAGCTCAAAGCCAACTTTTTCATATTCGTGGCTACAACAGCAAAGCTTCTGCCTGATTCTCCGGCACGGGCAGCTTCCACCATGGCATTAAGCGAGATAAGATTGATCGTACTAGCAATTTCATCAATTTTCTTAAGCGATTTATGAACAGAGTCAATCTGCTCCTGAAGCCCCAAAGCATTGCCGCCTACCACATCTGCAGACTGAGAAATAACTATCATCGAACTATCCAGCTCAGATACCATACTATCGAGCCCTTCGGCTATCTTAGCTATCTTCAAGGAATAATCCTTTTGATTGACTTCAATCTGATCATGCATTTTTCGGGCCTGGGCCTGGGCATTACTTACAGCTTCGATTTGCTGACGAGTTGTTTCAAGTGCCGTCCGAACCGTATCTACCATCTTATTAAAACCACTAGCAAGGTCGCCCGCTTCGGTACCGGTTTCCACGGTAATTTTAACTTTGTCAGAAAAATCTCCAGTCCTTGTAGCATACTCCATAGCATTTGCAAGTTCGAGAATAGAAGACGATGCTCCATGTTCAGCAACATTAAGACCTAACACCTCATCTTCCCTTGACACACGCATCCCTCCTGAAAAGCCAGAAATGGTCTTGATCATGATGAAACTACAGGAAAAAGTCCAGACAAATGCAGTAGCTACACCAAGAGCCTGAACTCCGATCTGATGCAGACGAGTAGTATCACCCAGATGAGCATCCGTAATAAATAACCCAACCGCCAATGTGCCCCAAGCTCCGCAAAAACCATGCACAGCAATAGCACCAACCACATCATCGAGCTTGAGAACTTTCTCGATAAAATGCGTAGCAAAAAATACAACAAAACCTGAACCAATCCCAATAAACATAGCTCCTACAGAATCAACAAAGGCACAGCCTGCCGTAATACCAACCAGGCCACCAAGTACACCATTGGCGATCATTTCGCCTTCAGGACGTTTGCATGAGCTACAAATAGTACTAAGTATAGATGCGACCAGGCAGGCAAATGAGCCCGACAAAATAGTATTAAATGCTATGGGAGCAATATCAGGGGTTGCGGCAAGTGTACTGCCGCAATTAAAGCCAAACCAGCCAAAAATAAGTATGAATGTTCCAAGATATACCAAAGGCATATTATGCGGATGAAGCTTTCGCGGTTTACCATGCTCATCAAACTTATCCAGACGAGGACCAATGATTATCACTCCGGCAAGTGCAACCCAACCGCCAACTGAATGAACTACTGTTGAACCTGCAAAATCCTTGAATCCCATATTTTCCAGCCAGCCGCATTGATCATTATTAAGTAGACTCCCCCAGGCCCAATGACCAAAAACAGGATATACAATAGTAGAGATTAGACCGGACAAGATCAAATACGTCATAAACTTTGTGCGTTCGGCAACTGCACCTGAATCTATCGTTGCCGCTGTACCAACAAAAACGATCTGAAAAGTCATAAAAGCGATTTTCCATGGATCGGAAACATCGAGCATAAAGTCTGTTGTCCCAACAATACCATGCCAGCTTTTACCAAACATCAGGCCAAAACCGATAAACCAGAACAGGATACTGGCAATTACAAAGTCCGCAAGATTCTTGATCGCAACATTTATAGAATTCTTCGCACGAGCAAGGCCAGACTCAACACACATAAAACCAGCCTGCATAAAAAACACAAGTCCGGCACAAACCAGAATCCAGACATAATTTAGATTTTCAACAACTGTTTTGAAATCACCTTCCATCAGACTCACTCCTTCTCTTGACTTATTTTTGCTTACAGCAACACTATCGGACGGCAAAAAAAATAATTTAGCACAAAATAATAAAAGAGAATAATGCACCAGTCTGACAACTCTTAACACTAATCTTGAAGGCAACTTACAAATTAAAATATTTTTAACAATTCATTAGTGACTTTTATTTCACACATGAAAGATTTGTAACTAAAAGTGAAATATTTGCAAAATACCATTTCCGACATGTGAAATAAATTTCACTCTATAGACACTCAAAAAAAAGCAAAGCTCCAAATATGACATTTAGAGCTTTGCTACAATATAGTAATTAAGTATTTTTACGCTACTAAATCCCAGGACTTGGCTCCAGAGAATACCAGGCATCCGGATCATTCCAACTGCCAACCTTTCCTGTCGGCACTTTAATATTGAGAGAATTACCGGCACCATCAGTATTTAGATACCAACTGTCTTTATATTCAAACCGCAATATTGCCGCCGATAGCGGAGCAGGAAGTTTTAGAACAACTTCTTCACTTGAATTGCTAAGTGTACCAAGATACGGCCCGAAAAACTTTTCAGCGGGCACCTGAGGATTCGCAGCAGCAAGTAATGCCGGATCAGCAGCAACAACAACCTTCTCTCCTGATGCCATAAGAGTATCATCAGGGAAAATATAGTCGACACCAGAAGTGAATCTTACCCCTGAAATATCAATCTGATCATTAGAGATATTCTGCAGTTCAATATAGTCGAAACCATCCCCTGCTGGCGAATGATACATAATTTCCGAAACTCTCAATGAATTATAGACACTTGATTGAGCACTATAGAGATCGTCAGGTATAACACTGGTTACATACATAGCTACACCAAACACCACATCACTGCTAGACGGGCCAGACTGATGAACTTCAGCGGCAAGAACGTTATCACCTTCAACTAAACTATCTGCTGGTATTGTAAAATATTCATAAACAGCATTACCAACCGCCGGTGATGTAGCTTCAGTAGAATAACTGACATCACCTTCTGGGATACGAATACGCTTCACCTCTGTACCATTAAGGTAAATAACCGCACCATCGTCAATAACAGTTTCAATATTTATCTCACTAACATTCTCTAGTGAACCATCAAAGGCAAAATGAGTTCGGAAATAAAATGTACGAGGGCCAAGAGTAAGGCGAGTATTTTTATCTGCCGGCAAGCTTGAACTCTCGACATAAAGCAAAGCACTGCCACTAGACCATGTCGTATCTGCAGTTGTATCTGATGGCTGATACCAGGTAGCCCCCTGATCTACACCAGATTGCTCATAATTCCAGACATGATCGATCGCCATTACTTCCTGTCGCAATACTGTAACAGAACCGTTTGCCTGCCCTGGAGTAGGCAGGTCAAAGTATTTCACAGTATCTGCCCCATCCGGAGTGCGACCTTGTGATACATCTGTTGTCTGAGGGCCAAAGATAACCTTATCGATCTCTTTACCTTCAGATGCATAAAGAGCTATCATCTCCTGATTCTCATCAAGATGGAAATCCAAATGCCCAGCTCCACTATTTCTGTCAGCATCAAAAACAAGATAACCTTCAGCTGCAATAAAACTATGAGCAGTTATAGGCGACTTATACTTCAGCGAAACCGGGTTATCCGTTAAAAACAGACCCGACAAATCAACCGGATTGTTATCAACATTATACAATTCAACAAAATCTTCTGTGAATGCAACATTAGCATCAGCCAACCATTCATTTATCACTAAGCTAAATGGATTACCTGTTGGAACCATAACATTTGCCTCACCAATAGTTACTTCAGCCAGCTTCCATAGACCAAGGTCATTTCTAGCCAATGAATAACCAACCAGCTGACTGCCAAATTCCAGACTATCAACCAGCACTCCGGCATTATCATAAAGATAGATATCATCGCCATCACCATCAAGCGAGAAGCCACAATTTAAAGCATTTTCTACAGTCAAAACCGCATCCGCGTAAATCACAAGATAACTATCCGGTATTATAACAGTACCTTCAGGGAAAATATACTTAGCTGGCAGATCATTATTATCTGTCAGACTATAACCAGAAAGATCAAACGTTTGTGCACCAGTATAGTATAATTCGATCATATCAGGTTCAGCATCGGCTGTTTTAGCAGCTACTTCGTTTATCCGAAGCACGCTATGAGCAGCATTTACCTGCCAGGTACCAGAAATATTACCTTCAATATTCCCAGCCCAATAGCCCCTGGCAGTACGTCCACGAACAGCTACTGCATATTCATGGCCATCAGCCAACCCGGTTAGAACCAGCGGCTGATCAACAGATAGCTCCCCACTCCAGTCTGACCAAATACCATTATCTATAAGGCTATACTGATATACACTGATTGCAGGACCAGAAACCGTCAGCTCAACAGAAGTATGCCAGTCAGAATCAATCGGAACGCCAGAAGCTACTGCACCAGATACTATATGAGCTCCCATATCACGTCCACCAGGACCTGTGGCTAGGGCAGGAGACTCAGCTGAAATATCATATGAATCATCAATAAACTGAGGGTCAGCATCAATATTACCCTGCCCCAATATATGATAATCAGAAGACATGAGATTATTATCAGCTGTCACAACCGGGTTAATATAACCAACAAGATCGTCAGGATATTCATCAACGCAAAAAGCGTGTCTTATCGCTATCGGGGTATTCCAGAAGATATTACCTGCAATATAGGCTCCGGCAGCCGGGCCATCGACAGAGCGTCCATTAAGTTCCCAAAGCTGCACACCAGAATCTTTACAGTTAACAAAGGTATTATTAACTATTATTCCATAGGCACCTTCTTTTAACAAAATACCATTATCACAATTCATAAACACATTGCGAACAATGGTCATATCCGGCAGATTTCCATCTCCAGCATATGACTCACCACCAGAGACACCATTTGAGGTTGTGGTGGTATCATCATTATGGAAATGCATAAAAATATTACCTTCAACATATGCATCACAGCCGTCAAAATCCAAGCCATCATCACCACAGCCAAGAAAGACATTGTCTATTACAAAGATATAGTCCTTATCATCGCCAGTTGGGTCCCAATCCAAAATATCATTAGTACCGCCAGCATCATCAAAAACATTACCGACCAATAGCAAATACTCTTGATCGCTAAGCCCTGACCCATGGATAGGCTCGCTGCCTCCGGTCATACCCGGAATATAACAATTACTTATCGTAGTCTGACCACCATGGCCCTCAAAGACTGTATTAGCTGTATTGTTCCAGGTAAAATTATCAAGATGCAGGCGAGAGTAATCAGCTATAACACCCTTGCCCTGAGCATCACCATAGTGAATGTCAACATACGCAAGCTGATTATCCTGATAACTGTCTGAGATATAAATACCATCCCAGTTTCCATCACCAAAGTCCCTGGCCATACTTATCCTCTGGTATTTTGTGCCTAAAGCCTGAATAGTACCTTCAACAGTAATACCAGTATCAGCATCAAATATAAGCGATGTACCCGGGGCAATAGTAAGTGTCACACCTACCGGCACAATAACATTACCGGTTATATGCCATGGTCCAGATGCGGCATCAAGCACCATATCAGATGCCAATGTACCCGACAGCTCACTCTCACTGCTGTCATCATAATAAACATCATAATATTCTTTTTTCAAAACATCGCCGCTACCATCAGCAGATGCATATGTTTCAATTGTCAGACGATTTAGGCCTGGGTTACAAGCCTGAGCCAGAGTTATTTCCCAACTACCATCAATAACAGCCCAATCGGCCAGCTCACCATTTACTCTTACCGAACCAGTATCCAGGGCATTAGCATTACCATAAACACTAATAAAAGGATTAGTCGTATAAGGCCAATCACCTGAAACAGAAATATTACTGGATACAACAAATTCTTGTGGTATCTGGCCCAATACATTTTCATTACGATCAGCAACAAACTGTTTCATCGCTTCAATACTTGCCTGAGGAACAATACCACCAAGAAGCTGATCAAGAAATGGGTTCATATTTTCAGGGGCAAATGTTGTCTCAGTATACTCTTTCAGATATTTATAATAGCGTGCGGTAAATTCCGGATACTCTAATAACCGTTTTATAACCGGTACCCTGTCAATACGAGCAGCCCTGAAGATCGAATCTTCTCCATCTGATGGACTGTCTCCAAAGCCAAGTACAGTATCCATATCATGAGGCAGCAGGATAAAACGCGGATCTTCAACACCACAATACATACGATAATCATCGCCATAGCCGTTACCCAGATTGGTTTCATTGTTTCCGATAAGACTCTGAACTGCAAACCATCTGAGCCACTGATCCACATCAGCGATAGCGTTTAGATCATCTGCATAGTTTTCATCTACCTGAGAACTCAGTTTTAAAGTAAGAAAGAGCAGATCAGTCCAGTCATTTTCCTCTTCATTACTCTGTTTAGCGTAACCGCTGGCAAGATAGTCCAGAATATTAGTACCTAAATAATCCAGCGTAGCACTCCAGCTGGAAGATGAAGCCTTATACACATTACCTTTGGCATCTTCCGGCAAATGCTTCTCAGCCCAGTCATCATCACAAACCTCATTTCTGACATAAAAACCATACATGCGATCAGGCTTGCTATCTGTCAATGCCAGATTCTCTCCATTTACCCTTACCTGCACCGCAGCAGCATCGATAGACGGCAAACCGGCCATCTGGAAGACCAGTGTACCAGCAAGCTGAAGATAGGTATATTTACTATTAAGATTTATCTTTGAAACACCTAGGAACATATCATTATGAGTAAAGCCAACACGATAGTTATTTGGCGGTATTCTACGAGAGCTTTCCCCCCTGTTACGCACATCGACATTATAACGCGCCTTTAAGCCAAGTCCATCTGTGCTAATAAAGGTAGCATTCATTACCGCATTTGAATAACGATCAGGATCGTGACTGCCAATATATTCCAGCCTCTCACGTTCAGCTTCAGTCATAATAATATAGTAAACCGGCATATCTGACGCCTGCCATAGCATTGCTGGATCATAGCTATCATCAACCTGATAAAGGCGATTTGCAACTTGCTGGTCAACGCCATCAACGTCACATGGAGCCGGTAAAGTTCTGACATTACCCAAAGCGTCAACTGCTTCCACAAAATATTCGACAATCACACCATCTGCAAAAGCTGGTATTGCACCGGCATAGTTCCCATCTCCTGAAAGGCCATCATCGTGCAGACCATCATCAAACATAGATACAATACTATAATCATTAGAATCAAAAGCTGGATATTGTGAGAGTGAATAAACAGACTCATCCTGACGATAATATAATGATACTACAGTACCATCTGAATTTTGATCTGTAATTCGAGCTGTTATAACTACACTTTCATCTGAATGCGGAATAGCAGGTATCTGTTTAACTTTATCAATGATTGGAGCGGTATCACTTAGCCATACCGAGTTTTCACTACCAGGAGTCCCCTGATCAACAACACCGGCCTGCCAGTTACTACCAAACTCGTTTGAAATGTTAGGGTTAATAAGTTCCAGACTCTTACCCATACCGTCATGCTCATCACTCCACAACCAGCCACGATGATTATAATCCAGCGGACCTAGGATGCGTCTACTCCATTCATTTTCATCGCAATATTCGACAGTATCAATAACACCGCCCAGTGAATTTATAAGCTCAATTTTTTCACCACTATTAGACAGCTTACCCTGCCAGCCAGCAGTGTAATCAGTCACCAGCGGATATTTGGCACTAAAGGCGGCCTGATCAGCAGCAATAACAAAATAACTATTAGCCGCAATTGTAATATCACCAAAAGCAAAATCTACACCCTTTGTTATCTGCCAGCCATTCAATGAGACTGGATAACTTCCACAGTTATAAAGCTCAATATACTCTTCCAGATCATTCTCACTCGATGGATGATACATTATCTCTGAAATAATAACATTTCTATCAGCAACTAGTTTATCATTCGAATTTCCGGGAGTTGGGCTGGTTACTGTTTCAGATGAAAAAATCTGCCAGAACCAACTGCCGTCAGGTAAACGACCAGAAGAACAATCGTCGGCCTGAGCAGGATAATCAGCAATAGAATCAATAATATTGAGCTTGCTGTCATAAAGTCCTATAGATTCACCAGATGCGCTAAGTTTGAAGTCAAGATGTGTAGGACCATCGTCAATATCACCATCCGCCCAAAGCAGTAAAAAGCCATTGGCCGGAACAGTTGTCTGGGCCTGAAAGCCGGTCGGTATCATCCACTTATCCGGCACGATAAGATCATCTGAAAGATACATACCACCAAGATCTATAGGCTTATCTGAGTAATTGTATATCTCTATCCAATCGTCATAATCTCCCTGCGGATCTGTAATGAACAGAGTATTTGCCGCCATAAACTCATTTATAGCAAGTGGCAGGCCTTCTGAAAGCCAGTTACGGGAGAATATTTCAAGGTCATTAACATCAACAGTACCCAGGCCGTCAAGATCGCCGATACCGGGTTCATCGCTAAGCCATTGCTCTGCAATTACTTTCATATCAAGCATATTAACTTTACAGTCTGAATTAAGGTCGCCATCCGGACAAACTGCAAAAGCAGGATATGAAAACAAGACAATATTTAAAACAGCAGAGATACGGAATAATTTTCTAGGTGTGAACAATTTTTCTCTCCAAATTCAAAAAATTCAGATACTTAGGCAAAGATGAAGTTCAAGATTATTTAATATAAGTATCAATATATGAATATTATAACAAACTATGAGAGTAATAATGTTACAAAAAATGTAAAAATAAGACATTCAAACATTTTAACAACAATCAGTTAGGACAAAATAAACATAAGTAGAAGATAAGTTCGTAACTGAAACACAAACACATAAAATCAATAACTGTACAATTATCTGACAGATATAAACTTAACTTACATTTTAAGCCTAAAAGAAAAGGAGAGCACGAAGTTTAATGC
Source organism: Sedimentisphaerales bacterium (assembly GCA_963667715.1). Taxonomy (GTDB): domain Bacteria; phylum Planctomycetota; class Phycisphaerae; order Sedimentisphaerales; family SM23-30; genus JAFGDI01. Next base: position 3,461,317 of record OY763926.1, read on the forward strand.
CAATATGTAATCAGAGATTATTTTTTATAAAAACGTCAATTGCAAGCTGATCGTCGATAGAAAGGTTATCTAAACCCTCTTCATAAGCTATTTTCTTGTTAAACTTCATTCGCAGCTCAGGATTGTCGGGAAACATTTCCTTTAATCGACTTCTAATCGCCCCAAGAACATTCAACCGATGTTTGTACTCCACACCAAACTGACGGCTAATGCGTTTCTTAATATCACGAGCTACAGTCGGACTTTTACCGGCCGTTGACACAGCTACCTGCAAATCACCCCTGCGAACAACAGCCGGGACATGAAATCTACACATCGACGGCACATCAACAACATTACAGAGTATTTTCATAGACTCTGCATGTCTGAATATCTCTGAATTCAGCTCGGTATTATTAGTAGCTGCAATGACCATCCAGACATTATCTAAAAAACTGCTTTCATAATCCTGGATAAACAGCTCTATTTTGCCGCTATCGGCTAACATTTGCATAGATTGGCAGACTTCTCTGGCCACAACAATAATTACAGCACCAGAATTAAGCAAAGCGGCGACTTTCCTGCTGGCAATAGTTCCGCCGCCAACAACCAGCACACGTTTGCCCTGTAAATCGATGAAAACCGGATATAAACTGTTATTATGCATGTAACAAGATCTCAATAGCAAATATCATAAAGCTTTTCTAATAAAGCTATTATACCCCTGCCAATGCAAATATGTCAAAACTATATTTCCGATATTTCCTCAGCACTCAAAGCCTTATTATAGATACGAACCTCATCTACATTACCGGTAAAATATCGACTTGGCAAACCATTTCCAATTGTAATTACCCCATTACTTAATGTATTAACCGGTGCATCCATAACAGAAGATATATTCTCCGAATAGCCGTCAATATAAATAGCCACCTGAGATACATCTGGCGAATAACCATCCAGTACAACAGCGATATTATGCCAGTTACCATCAGTAATATTTGTAGTTCCATCTATTCTGCCACCAAATACACCTAAAGCCACAACGCCGGAAGAGTTAACCTGAAGGTCCCATTTGCCGCTTACTACATTTTGTCCCCAACATATTATACTGCCAGAGTTTACAGTAGTCTTCATCCTGACAAATACCGTCCTCTGACCACCACCAAGAATCCCGTCATAATCAGATATTTCAATATAATTACTGCCGTCAAATGACACCTGCCCACTAGTGCTAAGCATATCACCATCATTTCCATTAACAGTCATAGCCGACCTATTCTTCCATGAGCTATCAGTCAGATTTCCGTCAAATTTCCACCAACCTTCTAACCGTAGATCCTCAAGCCAGTTAGCAGCCATCTTTTCCATATCAACAAGATCAATATCTGCATCACCGTCAATATCAGCTCCATAACATGCCTGACAATCACTACCCAGCCAATTGCTTGACAAAGTTGAGAAGTCTGATATTGTTACTTTTCCATCACCATCGATATCACCGTCTTTATAGCCAAACGCCGGCTCTATTTCCAAAATGAAATCGCTTAAATGCTGAGCCATAATAAGGTGCTCACTTGCCACCGGATGACGATTGGCGCTATCATGTATCTTTTCAAAAAACAGCTTGTAAACTCTGCCATCGCTATATGGGGCACTATTAAGAGTATTAACAACATTCGTTATATAGCCCTTCCAGGTATCAGAATCCGCGGCGGACATACTGCCCAAAGCAAAGATAATATGAGCTTCAGGATAATATCCACGTAAAGCAAGGGCGAAATCCCGGTAATACCCCTCCGCCTGAGCCTGCGTTACTCCCCCAACATTCTTATCATTTTCACCAAGATTTATTACAACTACCTGCGGAATCCATTTTGAAAAATCCCAATTCTTACCAGGAGTCTCCAAGAAATAGTAATCTTCATACATACTGGCATTATCACCATATGGATATTGCCACCAGCTTTTATATATTCCAACACCACTTATCGCCTGACAATGCATTTGGGCATTTAGCATACGTGCGGTGCGAGCTGAATAATCTAGATAATTATTTTTATACGGTGCAGCACCACTATCATTTGTAGAATCGACGGCATATCCTGCTGTTATAGAATCACCGTAAAACTCTATCTTCTTATATGGCTTCGGCTTCGGAGCTACAAGATGTTTTCCCGGGTCAAGTTCAAACCCTAAAAATCCAACAGAACCTTCATTGGAGTTAACATTTGTTTCAGTACGCTTATGCAGTAATATTTTATGCACGCCGTCACTCAAGCCACTTGCAACCAAATACGATCCTGTACCACTGCCAAGATCTAGTATAGTTTCTGGATTGTCATCTATCACTACCGCAAAATAATTATTACCCATATCGTTAAATTTAACCTTAACGCTGGTGCCCTCAAACCAGGCAGTAATATAATTACCCGGCCACCATAATACCGGCTGTTTAGTATTATCAAAATTTATCCTGCCAAAATACTGTATGTATGGATCATCAGCAGTAATAATAACCGGGTCATCTACACCGGGATCTGATATCTGCTCGTATTCGAGACGAATATTATCTATTACCCAATCGCCGTCGCCACCTTCTGGAGCTTCATAACTGCTTATCACCCGCACCCCGATCTGTAAGCCAACATAGGCTTCCGATGCTGATATTTCAGGGATAGCAACTGTATAATCCTTTAGTTCTTGTCCATCACTGGCATTAAGCTCACTAGCTGTCGCGGTAACAGAACCAAGTACTACTTTTGTTCCAGCAGATTCATAATAGAGCTGCAATTGTATCTGATCACCATCGTTAGTTGGATTCCACGCACCACGTGCAAAACCAGCTGTAAGGGTATAAGAACAACCGGCTCTATATGTATCTGCCAACATCTGCGACACCGACGTATCAACGTTGGTATTCATCCAGGCTATCTGTACACCATCACTATTGGTTAAGTTGATCTGGCCACCACCCCAGCCGTTTCCTGCTATTCCGGCGGTACCGTTAATTGACCATATATCAATAGAAAAACCAGCTTGGCCAGCTCCCACATAGGGCAATTCAAATGAAGCATTAGCGACCGTTACTGTTGATGCTGAAAGTGTATCAACTATAAGAAATAATGATAACAGCAATGATAAAAAACAACACTTATTATTTGATCGAAAATACTTCACGATTATCTCCTGACTATTTTAAGAAATACTGCTCACAACCACCTATAATGAGCATAAATTATTATGCTCGGAAGGTCAAGCAATGCCTTCCGAGCAAGTAAATCAATAACAAACAACTACCAATCACACATTACGACGTCTGCGTAAAGAGGCTACGGCACCAAGTCCTAACAAAGCCATTGACGCAGGCTCTGGAACTTCGTTTAGGCGAACATTGTCCATCACCCAATCACCTTCGCCGTCAAGCTCTTCATAAGTACTAACCAGCCAGATACCAATATTCTTGCCAGCCCAGTCATCGGTTGCAGATATAGTTGGCAAAACAGCGGTATAATCTATAAGGGCACCGCCATTACTCCAGTTAAGATCGCCTGCTGTTACTGTAGTCGATGCTATAGCAGTAGCACCATTGACACCATCATACCACAGACGAATCTGCATCTGATCACCATCATCCGGAGCATTCCAGGTACCACGAGCCATAGCAACTGTAAGCTCATATGCTTTACCTACCGTATAGGTTTCTGGCAGAAGCTGCCAAAGACCGACACTGGCTAGATCATTGTTATAATCCGGCTGAGTATTCATCCAGCCTACCTGGTCTCCATCACTATTGGGCAGGTTTATCTGACCGCCACCCCAGCCATTTCCAGCAACACCCTGGTTGTTGTCAGCACCATTCTGATTCCAGCTGTCAATAGCAATTGAAGCACCGCCAGCACCTACGCCGGGACCTTCAAAAGAATAGTTCGGTACATTTATAGCTGTTGCAAATGCAGAACTAACACCTAGCATCAATGACAAAAATAAACCTTTTCCGATAATCTTTTTCATTTCCAACCTCCAATACTCTTAAAAGTATTTTTACACCAGTTTATATACAAAAGCCTATACAGCCGCCTGGTTAAATACGACTATATAAACACAACAAATCATTAAAATGTGCTCTGGATAAGCGCACCGGTACCGTGACAGATAATCAAACATCATCCGTACCATTCAAGCTATATAAATAAACTAAGGCTTCAGACTAAAGGCCTTATTGTTAGCATTCAACCGAACATTATCAATTACCCAATCACCAACTTCGGTTTCAACAGATTTAAATGTACTGACTATTCGAATGAAAATATTCTTACCTTGAAAAACATCTTCAGGCTTAACATCATTAATAACGACTTTATAGTCTATAAAATCCTTACCATCACTCAAGTTGAGTTCTTCTGCTTTTACAGTAGTACAAGACGCTATCACAAGTTCTTTTCCATTTCTGTAACACAGCTGTACTTGCATCTGGTCTCCTGCATCCGGCTCATTCCAGGCGGCAGCAGCCAAAGCAACCGTCAATTCATAAGACATACCAGCATTATACTTGCTGGCCAGTCCTAAAACAGCAGAAGTGCCGACATCGGTATTCAGCCAGGCAACCTGTTTACCATCACAATTAGCCAGATCAACCAGATTACTGTCAATATACCTGGCATTGCCACCTTGATGATTAAGTATATTCTCATCAGCAACACCACAACAGCAAATACCTACAGAACCATTTATTTGCCAATCATCAATAACATATTCGGCGTTCAAACCAACATCAGGTCGTTCAAAAGAATGATTTGCAATTGCTATAGGTGCCGAATCGCCACGCCAGATCAAATTTTGCTGAGAATCTATCCCACGAACAAACAGACCATTATCACATTCAACCTTATCAACACGGCCTGTTGTATTATCAAGTTTAAGAGCTGAATCTTCAGTAACGTCAATATCTATTTTATTATCTCCGCTACCAGAGATAAGACAGGTCTTACCCTTGATAACATGTAATTCTACGCTGCCGTACAAAGTCTTTTGAACACCAAACTCAGTGCCAAGATCGATGATCCTTGCTCCGGCGGTGCTAACCTGGAACCCGTAAGCTTCCGGCGACACTTTAGCGAATACCCTGCCATAATTCAATTCTACCATATCACTTGCGAGTATCTGAAATTCAGCCGGGCCTTCAAATGTAACTACAGTACCATTCTCAAATTCAAGCTGAGCGATACCGTATTTCAGCCGGTATTTTTCACTTCCACTTATGAACCTATAGCCAGTGTCTATCTGATATTGATTTTTCACCCACTTGGCACCCATCATATCTGTTAGTTCAGCAACCGGCACTCCATACTGGGAAGGCATACGGTAAACAAACAATAAAACCATCAAAACAGCGGCAATAGAGGTTAAAACAACATATACCCAGCTATTACTTCGTATTGGCGGCTGTGGTTTAGACTCTGGCTCTACCAGTGGAAGATCGCACTGCAACTCAATTGCCGGTGCATTTCCTTCCAGATCAGCAAGAGACCGCAAATACTCTGGCGACAGATTTTCCGTATTGCCGGTGAGTAAAACATCTATTCGCCTATCCAAAACCACACTATTTTTCATAAAGTCACGATAAAAATCAAGTGCTTCTGAAGAACCTTGCAGCTTCAAATTAAGCTCTGCTATTTTTTCATCTGAAATTGTTCCATCTACCAGCTCGATAATAAGCTGGCCTAGTTTCAGAGAATCTTTCTCATTTAACATCAGCTGTGCCCTCCTGACATGCGGGCTTTGACACAACGATAAAGCAAGCTGTGGATGCGGGCCATAGTATGGTATATACCTGTTTTTGACCTGCCCAACAGTTCTGATATTTTCTTCATCGAATAATCTTGCTGATATCTCATTTGAAGTATATTCCGGTCTGTTGCTTCAAGTTTGTTAAAACATTTCTGAAGAGCACTGGCACGCTCAGAGAACTGTTCATCCTCACGAATTTCCAATTCTGCTATTCTCTCGTAAATATCGCTATTCAATAATGGTCGAACCCGGGAATTACGTTTCAGAAAATTTAATGCTTTATTACGGGCAATAGTCATCGCCCAGGCCCGAAAATTCGTCCCCTGCTCATATTGATCAAATCTTTCAAGCATAGTTGCGGCGGTATCCTGAAGCAGATCTTCAGCATCCGCTTCATTATGTACTAACATAAAAAGAATACTGAAAATACTATTCTGACACTGACCGTAAAGCCTGAAAAATTCTCTATTCCTGGAATTGTGTACTTCTTCGCTCATATCGTTTGTGTAATAATGTTATACATAGATTAAACAATCAGACATGCCTTTTTTGACTTAAAAAATCTAATAATTTACAAATTTTTAATGCTGCCATAAAACAGTAGAATAAATGCAAACAATACGAAGATAGAAACAGGAGCCTTTACAGCTAAATATCTAGCTATAGGATTTGTAAATCACCTGTAAATAGACAATTATAACTAACTGACAATTTGATAAGCTTAATAACCGGAAATAACTCAGTTAATCTTCCGGCCTTTCACCTGCCGGAGCCATTTTAACTATTCTGGGGTCAAATCGAGCTATTATTTCAACCAGATCTGATTGAGCGGCCATAACTTCTTCAATTGGCTTATACGACATTGGTACTTCGTCAAGGCCGGCAGATATAAGCGTCACTCCTTTATCGGCAAGAAACTTCTTAGCATCACGCCAGTTTAATGTATCTTTTGCCTTCTTCCTGGACATTTGACGACCAGCACCATGAGATGCAGAGTTTATTGAATCTTCCACTCCCTTACCTCGAACCAGAAAGCCGGGAGTTGCCATGGAACCGGGTATAACTCCGATTACTCCATTGCCAGCAGGAGTAGCTCCTTTTCTATGAACAATAACATCCTTACCAGCATAGGTTTCACGCCATGCAAAATTATGATGGTTTTCAACGTCCAACAAAACTTCAGCTTTAAGATTTCTGGCAATATGCTCATGTATCAGCTGATGATTAGCCGCTGCATATTCTCCCATTAATTCCATAGCCTGCCAGTATTTCTGCCCCAGCTCACTATCAAGATCTAGCCAGGCAAGATGTACAAGCTCCTTTGGCAATTCACGATGCTGTTTCATTGCCTGTTGACTATAATATGTGGCGATCTCATTACCAGCTCCCCTGCTACCGCTATGGCTCAATAAGGCCAGGTACGTTCCAGCTGCAAGCCCCAGATCATTTCCCTCAAGGGTCAATGTACCAAATTCAACAAAATGGTTTCCACTTCCGCTAGTTCCTAACTGACTCCAGGCTTTATCTTTAAGCCCAGCAACAATACTTGAAAACGACCAGTCTTTATCCATAACTTCATGTTTTCGACGTTTACGAAATGTAGCCCCTACCCCAAACCGAGCTTCAGACTCTATCGCATCTATAAGTGTATTTTTCTGTTCAGCTATCGCCGTAACGGGAATGTCAAGCACTGTCATTTTCATACGGCAAGCAATATCAACACCAACCGCATACGGTATCACCGCATTTTCCGTAGCCAAAACTCCGCCAATAGGCAAGCCGTAACCAACATGAGCATCCGGCATAAGTGCTGCCCGTACTGAGATCGGTAATTTACAGGAATTTTCGATTTGCTCAATTGCCAGCGAATCAATATTACTCCCCCATTTCCGATATGACGCCGGAGACTGACGCGGAGAATAATTTAGCTGACATGTTTTCTGTTTAATAAAAGCTTCTGCCGCTACTTTGAAATAAGCATCATCTAATAATAACTGGGGAGTCTCTGCCAAAGCCTTGATCTTTTCAACCAGACACTCTTTAGACACCTTAACGGAGCTATCAGATACGAGCTGCTTAACTGCCTGTAAAGCCAGAGTAGCAACTTCCCCCTTTGGCACTCCCAGATTTATTATTTCTCGCTTTTTCATTTTCCCCAAGCCACAGCCGGTTATTTCCTTTCACTTCTAGGTCTGGACTTCCACCGACGATGCACCCACCAATACTGCTCAGGTGCTTCCCTGACAAACTCTTCTATTGCAGAGGTATATTCAGAAGTTATCCAAAGCAGCGGATTTTCCTGCTCTTTCCACTGTTCTGGATGAATTATACGATTAACCGAAACTTTGAATTTATATTTATTATCTATTCGACGACAGTAACCAACAATTACCGGCAGATCAAACTGCATTGCCAAAAGTGCAATACTTTTATATGTACTGGCTTTTCGACCAAAGAAATCGACAAAAGCACCTTTTTTGCCTGCATCCTGATCCGCTATAAAGCCCAACAATGAACCCTGATCAAGGATCTGGACCATATCTTCGGTCGCACCTTTTTTATCAACTATTTTCTGACCGTGCTTTTCACGCACTCCCATAAGATAGCGATTTATGTGAGGATTATCAATTGGGCGTGCCACACTATAACTTTCAAGACCAAAGATAGCCAGAGCATAGCCAAGTACCTCAAAGTTACCATAATGGCCAGTTACCAGAATCGCACCTTTACCATCTAAAATAACTTTAAGAGCTTCACTCATATCATCAAGCTCTATATAATTACGCCATGATTCTGCAGTTAGGTACTTACCTGTCTTGAGCACATCAAAGGCAAGCATAACAATATGCTCCATGGCTGATTTCGCTGTCGCCTCAATCCAGGCATCATCTTTATCTGGGAAACTGGCACGCAAGTTTTCCCGGGCTCTTATTTTCCCTCGGGAATAAATATTATACAGCCCGCCACCCAGCCATTTTGCTAATGCTGTTGACCTGTCTGGCGACATAAGGTTTATATAGAATGCAGCCTGCCTTAAAACCAGGTATAGTAAAAAGTCAGCAATAGGATGTTTTTTCTTTTTCTTCTTTTTTTTGGCCATAAGTAGTTCTATCTAAGTGGATTATATAGCAATCCATAATCAGTTAATTATATCTGTTTCGGGGTAGTATTTTAACATAAACGGTGGCTATTTGAAGTAAAAACCATGTTATGCAATATTTTTGCATAAAGCCTGAAAAAGGATTATAATACGATCTTTGAATAAGAATAATGATCAAAAAATAGATTCGCCCGGGCATAATAGCTGGGAAAAGGCTTCTGGCAAAACCCGGCTAATAACCGCTGTTATTGCTGTTGTATTGTGGGCTGTTGTTATTGCAAGCTGGTACATTGTGCCGTCAGAACAAGGCTATGGCAGCCACACTCAACTGAGGATACCAAAATGCAGCTGGATAGTTGAAAAAGACTGTCCTTGCCCAACCTGTGGTATGACAACAGCTTATAGCTTGGCTGCTCATGGCAGAGTAATAAAATCATTTATAACTCAGCCTGCAGGATGCATATTTGCCCTATGTCATTTTGCACTAACTGGCCTGCTAAGCTACATAAGTATAACAGGCAGATATCCTTATTATTTTACTGCAATAGTAAATTATTATGCCTACCGAATTCTTTTTACAATAATAGCAATAACCCTGCTTGGCTGGGGGTGGACTTGGCTAAGGTACAAAGGCCATATTTAACAAGGACAATTCACATGAAAATCAGTTCCCCAACAACCAGGAACATAAGAAAAACAACCGTTATTTCTATATTCCTCTTTCTAGCTTTAATTACTGTCAGCGGCTGTAATTACCTGGGATACGGTAGTTATGTTCTGTTTGGCAGCAGTGATAAAAAAGTAAAAGCTCAGTATAACGGGCTGGAAAACCAAAAGACCCTTATTCTGCTTAACACACAAGCCGGAATGGAATACAGCTATCCTCAGTCGAGGATCAATCTTATCCTTGCATGCCAGCAGATATTAAAGGCAAATGTAGAAAATATTTCATTCTGTAACCATGAAATGGTAGAAGATTTTATTCTGAGAGAGCTCGACTGGATCAGTCTGCCTACTGACGTTATCGCCAAAAAATTCGGTGCAAAACGTGTTATCTATGTTGATATGTACGAATTCACCCTGCAGGATTCAGATAGTGTAGGTATTTATCAAGGGCAGGTTAGTGCCGAAGTTAAGGTATACGAAGTTGACAGTCAAACACCTAACAAACCGGTATTAAATTACTATTTTGACCTCAAATATCCGGAGAATCACCCGGTATCAGCCTCTGCTGAGACAAAATATCTCATTCTTTCTGGCACATTGAAGCAGACGTCATTTGAAATATGTAAACATTTCTTCGACTATTCTGAAAAACAGAAATAAAAGTTGAAGTAGAATTATTATCAGTAACACCTAATATTTAGAAAAAGTGATGAAGAAATATATTTGCCTATTATTATTGTCTACCCTTGCCTGCATTGGTGGATGCGGCCCGGTCTTAGGATTAGTCGCCGACGCGTTCCCAAAATCAAACGTTCCGGCACAATACGAAACAACTGGTAAAAAAGTTGCTGTATATGTATCATCATCTGGTAATACCGAACCAGGGCCAGTCTTTAAAAGGGAACTGACCAACCGCATGAACTCTACCCTGCTGGCTAATAATGCCGCAAGTTCGACAGTTGACTATAGCGATATAAGTAACCTCAAATTAAACACTTTGGGTATTGTAACCGCAGAAACTATTGGCGAAAAGCTAGATGTAGATCTGGTAATTAAAATTGAAGTTGAGCGTTTTTCTATCGACTTTAAGGATACCGACAAAATGTCGCCTGGCCAGGTGCTTTGTTTCCTTTCTGTTCTTGATGCTACCAACGGAAGACGTCTATGGCCAACAGAACAGCTACATAAAACAATATCAGTCAGCAGCAGTCTGGATCACGACTCGCAAGTAAGACTTACAAACAGCCTAATACAGCGAAATCTGGCAGAACAAGCCGCTATAACTATCTCAGAACTTTTTTATAAACATAAAGCAAAATAGCGTATTATAGGACGTCTTGGGAAGCTCTCTTTAATAGTTTAATTAACATTATCGCCCCTTGGACTACATAATAGATTATTTATTATAAAATCATTTCAGAAAACTATGTCTCACATCGCAATAAAACTTATCACACCATCCATGCAAAATAAGCAATAAGCACCTGTAACACAAGCACTTAAAAAACAAATCAGTAAGACTATACTATTATCAAAAGGCTCTAATAAACACATGATGAATATCCCTTCATAAGGCAATTGCTATATGAAACATTATTAACATCAAGTTACCAAAAAAGCATTCCGATAGCAACTGTAGTAGAGACTAAATCTATGTTCATACAGAACATAAACCAAAACAGAACTACAGGTGCAAGGAAATGAAAAGAAGAAATAAGATCCAATATCACTTTATTATACCGATATTCTTTTGTATTAGCATGTCAATGGTGATCGTATTTGTATACGTTTACCATCTAATAACATCACATAATAAACAACTAATTCAGAACAATATATCAAACATTACTAACTCAATTGCAAAATCACAAAAAGAGATAGAAAACTATTGCCTTTCTCATGCATCACTATTTAGTCGTTCTCCGGAAGTTCAGAAGGCATACGAAATTGCACTATCTGGTAATATAAATGACGGTAGTGACCCTAAGGCAGAAGAAGCCCGTAAAATTCTGGCGGCATATTTCAATCCCATAGCAAACAGCTATCAGGACTTAACTGACGGGAAAAGATATGGCCTTCATTTCCATCTACCATCTGGCAGAAGCCTACTGAGAGTATGGAAACGGTTAAATCAAAACCAATCAGATGACATCTCAGGTTTCAGAGAAACTGTTAAAACTATCAGCAACGAACATAAAGTAATTAAAGGCATAGAAATAGGCAGAGGCGGTTTTGCTATACGTGCTCTGGTACCAGTAATCAACAGTACGGGAGCATATCTTGGTTCTGTTGAAATGCTCTCTGACTATCTGCCACTTATCAATAATGCTATAAATAGCGAGATCGATAATCTAACAGTACTTATGAACAGGGATAAACTTTCTATTGCTACAAGTTTAGCAAACACAGAAAAACACCCTATAATCAATAACGATTATGTTCTGGTCGCTACTACTGCAAAACAGTTTAAGCCGGAAGCATTTGCTAATAAAGCTTTTATTGACAGCTGTAAATCAGGTCAAACTGAAATTGAACATAACAACCAATACCTGACAGGCATCCCCGTCAAAGACTATAAAGATAAACAAATCGGAATTATTATATATAGTCAGGATATCAGCTCATATAATAAGGCTCTGACAACTAGTCAGATATACATCATAGCTGGTGCACTATTTTTATACGTATTGTTGTTACTGGTAATATATAAAGTAACCTTAAAGATCACAAAACCACTTAACGAAATTATTGACGGGCTTAACAATATAACCAACAACGTCACACTTTCAGCAGAACAAGTTTCAAATGCCGCCAAATCACTGGCTGACATGTCAGTTCAGCAAGCGGCGAGTATAGAAGAAATATCAGCAGCAACCGAAGAACTGACAACAATGACAAATGAAAATGCTGAAAATGCCAATAATGCCAATAACTATTCAAGTGGCGCAAAAGGCAAAACTGGCCATGGTGTCTCTGCTATGCAAAAGATGAATGATGTTATTATTAAAATTGAAGCATCTTCACATGAAACAGCAAGGGTTGTAAATGTGATTAACGAAATTGCATTTCAGACTAATCTGCTAGCATTAAATGCCGCAGTTGAAGCAGCCAGAGCTGGCGAAGCAGGTAAAGGTTTTGCCGTCGTTGCCGAGGAGGTAAGAAACCTGGCACTAAGGTCAGCAGAAGCGGCCCAAAGCAGTTCAAAACTAATAGCTGAATCTGTCAGTAATGCCGGTAATGGCGTATCTTCTGCCGATGAGGTTAAAAACATACTTGAAGAAATAAACACAAGCATTACCAATACTTCAGACCTAGTCAACAAAATAGCGACTGCTACAAATGAAAACGCTCATGGCATTGACCATATCAACCAGGCCATATCACATATGGATCAGGCAACACAAGGTAATGCCTCCAATGCCGAGGAAAGTGCCTCTGCCGCAGAAGAACTTACCCGACAGGCTCAAAAAATGAAAAACCTGGTCAATCAGCTGCTGTTTATTGCTACTGGAGAAAAAAACGCTGACGATGTCGCAGCATTCTCCAAACCAATAAAACCTCAGGAAGAAATTAACCAGGATGATTTTGACAACGAATTTATAATGTAGCAGAATAAAAAAGCAGCGATCTGAAAACAGAAATCGCTGCTTTTAATTTATAGGTACATTAATACTTACTCAACGATCAGTTCTTGCCACAATTCTGTAACTTTATCAAATACAGTATTTACAGCATCATCAACAGCAACTGAAATACTTTCAGATTCACGGCGAACCTTGATCTCTACCTGACCATTTTCCAGTGTCTTCTTACCAACAGTTACACGAATAGGAATACCAACCAGATCGGCATCTTTGAACTTCACACCAGCTCTCTGGTTGCGATCATCATATGCAACATCAATATCATTTTCCAGCAGTTCATTATATATCTTTTCTGCGGCAGCTGAGACCTGCTCATCATTAGGATTAGCTGTAGTGACCAGAACTTCAAACGGTGCAATACTGATCGGCCAGACAATACCATTATCATCGTAGTTCAACTCAATTGCCGATGCCATGATACGGTTAATACCAATACCATAACAACCCATCAATAAAGTCTGTCTTTTTCCATTTTCATCCAAAAACTCAGCGTTAAGCTTTTTACTATACTTATCACCAAGCTTAAATACCTGCCCTACTTCAATACCGCGTTTGAACAGCAGTTCTTTACCGTCAAGAGTATCACCCTCCTGGGCATTTCTAATATCCGCCACGAGAATATTATCACCACTAACAGGGAAGTCTCGGCCAGGAACAACGTTTCCGATATGATAATCAGTTTTATTTGCACCAGCATAACCAATAGCCATAGCAGCTACACCATGGTCAATAAATACCCTATCAACCTTATCAAGCAAGCCGACAGGTCCGGCATAACCAATAGCAGCATTAGTAAGTTTAACAACCAGCTCTTCCTCTGCCAACTCCGGTGCAACACCGCCGAGCAACTGAGTAAGTTTCTCTGGATTTAATTCATGATCACCTCTAAGTAAACATACCAATGTTTTATTCTCAGGACCATAGACATAGATCATACACTTGATCATTTCTGATGGTGTAGTCTTCATATAAGCACATGCCTGCTCTATAGGACCGGCATCAGGAGTATGCATATCGATTATTGCCGCCGGGTCAGTTATTGGTTCTGCCTTTGGCAATGGATCTACAGCAGCTTTTTCAATATTGGCCGCATAGCTGTGGTCCGCCGTATAAACGATAATATCTTCACCCGTTTCACAAGGAACAGTAAACTGATGAGAGCCACTTCCGCCCATTTCGCCAGCTTCAGCTTCTACTATCACATATTCTACGCCACAGCGTTCAAATACACGGCAGTAAGCATCGTACATTGTGCGATAGCTTTTTTCGAGCATAACTTCGTTAGCATCAAAACTATAAGCATCCTTCATGATAAACTCACGGCTGCGAAGTACACCAAAACGAGGTCTGAACTCATCGCGATACTTGGTATTTATCTGATACAAATTAACCGGCAGCTGTTTATAAGAGCTGATTTCATTGGCACCAACTACGGTCATTACTTCTTCAGCAGTTGGCGAGAGAACATTTTCACGACCATGACGGTCTGTAAAGTGCCCCAATGTCTGGCCATAATCCTGATCACGACCTGTTGTCTGCCATAGTTCCATCGGCTGTACGATAGGCAGCAATACTTCCTGAGCACCAGCAACATCCATTTCTTCACGCACAATATTTATGATCTTATGAATAACCCTGATACCTAATGGCAGGTAACTGTATGTACCGCTGGCAACCTTACGGATCATACCAGCGCGGATCATAAGCTGATGTGAAGGGATCTCAGCATCATTAGGAACTTCTTTTACTGTACCAAGGACATATTTATCAAATCTCATTATAACTTATCCTACTATAAGTTGTTTATTTATTCTATATACTTAGCTGTAAACAAAATGCCAGCTAATATAATTCACATTATTTCAAATAGCAAAGCCATAAACTTCGGCGAGACTGGAAAACCAAAGGCCGCCTTTTAAGCAGGCAGCCTTTGAAAATTCAGTAATTAAAACAATACCAGCTTATTAGCCAATATTGAAAATATTTGACTAGAACTGTTTGTTCGGGCCTTTATCTTTCTTTTTCTTAGGAGCAAACTTCGCAGTAAGCTTACTGGTAGTATGAACCTTACCCTGCTCCTGCTGCTGGTCCTGTTCCTGCAGATGCTTCTTTATACGCTTCTGCTCAATAAGACCGGCAAATGTACTTGCCATAATATACATATTTAAGCCAGACGGAGCGGTATAAAAGAACACCAGCATCATAACCGGCATCATATACATCATCATCTTCTGCTGCTGAGCTGCTTCTGGGCTGGTAGCCGCTGATGTATTCTGGGCCATCGAAGACTTACTTTGGAAATACATAGCAATACAAAGCAAGATAGGCAACAGGTTGAAGGCGTCAACATGACCAAGCAGTGGCAGATCAATTGGCCCGCCGCCAAAGACGGTAAATGGTATCAATCTATCCGGGGCAGATAGATCATTAAGCCATGGGAACCCGGCAGGGAATAAACCTTTATGACGCAAACCAACATTTGAATCAACAGAAGTATACAGAGCGATCCAGATCGGCATCTGAAGCAGCATTGGCAGGCACCCCATAATAGGACTAAAGCCCTGCTCTTTATAAACCAGTGCCATCTGACGCTGCATTTCCTTTGGATTATTAGCATGCTTCTGCTTGACCTCTTCCATTTTAGGGCCAAGCTTACTCATCTGCTGCATATTGATCTGGCTCTTCTTGGTAATTGGGTGAAGGATAAACCGCACCAGAAATACCAGGAAAATAATAGAAATACCATAATTACTGGTCACCATATAGCAAAGCTGCATAAGTTTGAAAATGATCGCATTTAGCCATCCAAAAGTACACACCGCACAAGATGCTCCCTTACCAGTAGCACTATAGTTCAACTCAAAATATGGTGACTTATCAAACAATTCCTTGTCAATCGGTCCCAGATAAATACTATACTGACAATCAGAAGACTGTCCAGCAGCGATTACGCCGGGAACGATCTCTGTATAAGGAATAACAGCATCACTGCCAACCTTTTCCTCAGGACCTGACTTTAATACTCCAGCTCTGGCATGAACAGAGTTAACTACAAAGTTTGCAACAGTCGCCTCACCCTCTGGAACCGGCCTCATAACAGCGGTAAAGAATTTATTACCCTGAGCAAACCATTCCATAGGCTTGTTATCTGGTGTGTTTATAAACTCACCTTTATTATCTACCACCTTCTTATTATTAGCCATCTCAACTGAAAAAGCATTTTGATTCTTAAAATAGCCAACAAAGACATTTCTACGATCTGTTCTTGGATCTTCACGTAAAACACCTACCGGTCCAGTTACTCCAACAAACTCAACCTTAACCTCATGGCCGGCATAGTTCTTCAGCTCAATATCCATTGAAAGTTCAAAATCTTCTGGACTGTAAGTGAAAACCTTAACAATATCCAGATAAGGCTTATCGCCGTCAACAATAGATGCCTTAAAGCTTACGGTGTCACCCTCAGACTTCTCCAGTGTCCAGCAATTACCTGAGAGATCAAAACGACGACTATAGCCTTCGATCTTTACACTGGTAACCATAAAGGAGTCAAATACTTTTCCAGAGGTGGTCTTGCAGGTATTTAATAGCGGATAACCAAAAGCTTCGTCACTAACTACATATTTGTAATTATTCAAAAGAACCGAACTAACCGCAGCGGTAGTACGATCAAAGGTTACTTCCGCATTGTACTTCTTATCAGTTTCCAGCGAGCCCAGTACGACAGGCTCTGCATCAACTGGTGCAACTGAAACCTTAACACGTAACCCCTCAGTACCTGATAGCGGTTCTGCAACATCAGTTTCAACACCAGCATCACCGGTTACTGTATCTACTTCGGAACCAGAGACCAGAGTGCTTTGTTCTGCACCTTCCTGCTCCTTTGCAACTTTGTCCTTATCGGCAGACATATACTGAAAACCAATAACAACTAACATCGCCAAACTGAAAGTAACTACTAAACGTTTATAATCCATAAATAATCCTGTACAAATAAGACTGCACTGCTAAACAACATATGTATTTAGAAACAGTCTACAGCAAAATCCAGTATAACTCTGGAACTAAATTTTATCTTCCATGATATCGCCTGCCAAAACAACTCGATATCAAATTAAACACAAATCTGATAAAAAAATTAACGCCCTTCTCTGAGCCTTAAACCTTCAAAATCATCAAGGAACGGGTTCTTGAGGATCTTCTCAACAGTTTTCTCAAGATCATATTCGATACGCACAAATTCAACTTTGTTATCCTCAACAATAACAAAGCTTGCCCTGGTATCCTGATCGCGACTCTGCCCTACACTACCGACATTGATGATAGCCTTTTCATCATCACGGATAAAATACTCGTATTCTATCTCATCACATGGATAAAAATCAGGGTCATCAAAAAAGACACCTGGAACATGAGTATGGCCAACAAAACACAAATGATCTATTCTTTCAAATATACTCATCAGCTTTGTTGAATTGTTGTAAGCATCGTCTGGGAATATATACTCTGTAACTGGCTTACGCGGAGAGCCATGAACCATAAGCATATTGCCAACCTGCAACTTAACTGGCAGACGGCCAAGAAATGCCCATCTTTTATTACGCTTTTCTTTATCCGGGTCTTCTTCCAAACACTGACGGACCCAATAAGCGGCTCTTTCAGCTCCGGCATTAAAATTTGTCGGTTCATAAAACGAAGCCTGATCATGATTTCCCATAGTTGTTATGACCTGACGATCAATGATCATATCAAGACATTCTATTGGATTTGGACCATAACCAACAATATCACCAAGACAGAATACTTCCTTGATGCCGCGACTGTCTATTTCATTAAATACAGCAGTCAAAGCTTCAAGGTTTGAGTGTAAATCTGAAATTACTGCAAATTTATTCATAACTTCTTTTTTAATAACTCTTTATTTGTTCTAGTTTTAATAACGGCACCAATAAGAACCGAATATACATATTACTCTATACAAAAGGCTAATAGTATATCAGCTAAACGTATATATAACAACATAAAACGATTAACCTTTATGTCGTAACTGCTGCCACTACCACATAAAATAGCAATTGCAAGTGTGATTTTCCCCTGCCTCTAGCAACTCAATATTTAAATATCATCATTCTCCAGGGTAAACACACCTACTTTTTTGTAACTCACAATCATTTTAAGCAACATTTTTCCAAAACCAAAGACATATTGTCACATTTTTGTAACACAACCCGCCAGTAAAAACATTTATGTTGCCTAGTTGAATTTTACACAAAACACGTAAATAACTATATATCAATCACTTAAAAAAAACATCATTTTTGGCACGCAATATGCTAATAGAACGGCGTATCGCGATAATTGTATTTGTTGTTTTATAAAAGTAAAAAGCGTTGTGTATTTAGACATAATTGAAAAGACGGAAAGGAAACAGGAAATGTTAATTCCAAAAGGTGGTAAGAAATTATTAGTAGCTTTAGTACTTGCAGGTTTATGCTCAGTAGCAGCTGCAGAAGGCGAAGTATCAGAACTGGAAAAGGTTCAGGGCGAGCTTCAAACAAACATGGATATTCTATGGACTGCTCTGGCAGCGTTTCTGGTGTTTTTCATGCAGCCAGGTTTTGCGATGGTCGAAGCTGGCTTTACGCGTGCTAAAAACGCCTGTAACATCATGATGAAAAACCTGATGGACTTCTCTATCGGTTCTATGATGTGGTGGCTGATCGGTTTTGGCCTGATGTTTGGTGCCGGCGGCACATTTATCGGCGGTGGCTCACATCTGGCATCAAGCGACTTCAGCGAAAGCAGCTTGAACTGGACATTCTTTATCTTCCAGTGTGTATTTGCTGGTACTGCTGCTACGATCGTATCTGGTGCTATGGCCGGACGTACAAAATTCACAAGTTACCTTATTTACAGTGTTGTTATCTGCGGTATTATCTACCCTATCAGCGGACACTGGGCATGGGGCAGTCTCTTCGGTGTAAGTGAAGGATGGCTCGAAGGTAAAGGTTTCCTTGACTTCGCTGGTTCTACTGTAGTACACAGCTGTGGTGCATGGTTGGCTTTAGCTGGTGCCCTGACACTCGGCCCACGTATTGGCAAGTATGGCCCAGATGGTAAGAGCAAGGCTATCCTTGGTCACAATATCCCTCTGGCTGCTCTTGGTGTATTTATTCTGTGGTTCGGTTGGTTCGGTTTTAACCCAGGTTCAACAACTGCTGTAAGTGCTGATATTGGTTACATTGCTGTAACTACTAACCTGGCTGCTGCAGCTGGTGCTATCACTGCTCTGTTTACAAGCTGGATCAGATTTGGCAAACCAGATACTGGTATGAGCTTAAATGGTGTTCTCGCAGGTCTGGTAGCTATCACAGCTGGTTGCGACTGCGTAACTCTCCCTGGTGCTATCATAATCGGTGGTATCGCTGGTATCCTGGTAGTATTAAGTGTCGAATTTATCGACAAGGTTCTCAAGATCGATGACCCGGTTGGTGCTGTAAGTGTTCACGGTGTTTGTGGTGCTTTCGGTACTATAGCTTTGACCTTCTTCATGAAAGAAGCTCCTGAAGACTTCGCTGCTCAGCTGATGACTCAGATCACTGGTGTAGTAGCAATGTTCATCTGGGCATTCGGTTTAGGTATGGTACTGTTCAATGTCATCAAGTATACTATTGGCCTGAGAGTTTCTCATGAAGAAGAGATCAAGGGTCTGGATATCAGTGAACACGGTAACGAAGCTTACGCTGGATTCCAGTTGTTCCTGAATCAGTAATTGATTATGACCAAATAGATACTATACTTAACTATAAAGAGATAAATTTCTAATAAGAAATGGAGATATAAATCATGAAATTGGTAATAGCTTATATTCAACCAGACAAGCTAAACGATGTAAAGCAGAGCCTTTACAAGTCAAATATATTCAAAATGTCAGTTACAAATGCCTTGGGCTGCGGCCAGCAGATGGGCTACCACGAATCATACCGTGGTGTTGATGTAGAAGTTAACCTGCTGAAAAAGATCAGAATTGAAATTGCGGTTAACGATGATTTCGTAGAGCCTACTGTTAAAGCCCTGATCGAAGGTGCCCGCACTGGTGAGATCGGTGATGGTAAGATCTTTGTACTCCCTATGGAAGAATGTACCAGGATCAGAACCGGTGAAAAAGGTAGCGACGCTATCGGCTAATAACCATTGAACAAACTTTACGGGCCGGGGAAACATATCCCTGGCCCAGAAGTTTGGTCAAATAAAAAGAAACTCGATAGTAATTAAGATAAATGTATATGATTAGTATGATTAAAGTAAATTCTAAATTGCTCTCAACCCTGAAGTAAATATAACAAACATAAACAAAGCAAAATAACTTTACTTTAAGAAATACTAACTCCCTTAACAAATGCACATCGCATCGCCGCAACAGTGGGCTTGTCCCTTGTTGCGGCAATTTTTTTATAGATAGAAAAAGCCTGGCTGCGACAACCAGGCTTCTCATTATTTTCTCAAACTAACACACTGTGTTTGAGTTGCTTATAAAAAACTACCCCCTACCTGTTTTCAGCCTCCTTTTTAAGCTCTGCATAATACTTCTGCATAATGTAAAACGCCTGCTTCTTTTGACCTTTATCAGAAATAAGACCTTTACGATTCCAGCCGTCCTGAATTTTAGGAAGCAAACGTTTAGGAGATTGAAAATCTGCCAGTATCCATGGTGAAGTACCACGTAAAAACGGGATTTTCTTTAGCATACCAACTTGATGATCGTAAAGATTGGCCTGATATTCTTCTGACCACATGGTCTTATTATCTCCATGGAAACCATACTTAGCACCACCGCCAAATTCACTCATGATAAGTGGCTTATCATATTTCATCTTCCAGGTTATATTATCTGCCTTTTCCGGCGAGCCATCATACCAGCCAATATATTCATTAACACCAACGACATCCAGATAATCGCCAAATGGATCACTGATCATTTTTGTCGTATTATTCTCATAATGCGTCTCAAGTGCTGCAGATATCAAACGAGTATCGTCAAGCTCGCGGGCATGGGCAGCTAGTCCAGAAAGAAACTTCAATCGAGGCTCATTTACCGGTGTCTCATTTGACATTGACCAGATAACCACAGACGCACGATTCTTATCACGAGAAACCATTTCCTCTAACTGGGCAGAAGCCAACTCATAGGTACCCTTATCCTCCCAGAGAATAGTCCAGTAAACAGGATTCTCTGACCATAACATTATCCCCATCTCATCTGCCAGACGGATAGTGTGCTCATTATGTGGATAATGTGCCAGACGAATAAAGTTACAGTTTAGCTCTTTTGCCCAGTTCAACATCATTTCGGATTCTTCTGGAGAAACCGCCCTGCCGGTATGCAATGGTGCCTGCTCATGCATACATATACCGCGTAAAAACACTGACTTGCCATTCAATAATATCTCATTCCCACGAGTTTCTATAGAACGGAACCCTACTCTATCGCTAACAATATCGGTTTCACTTGCCAGCTCAATATTGTACAGAACCGGGTTCTCCGGCGACCACAATGACAGATCTATATCAAACTCAAATTCAGCAAAACCATTTTCATCAGTCTCAACAGCACACGCTGCATCTGAATTACCTATAGCAATATCAACTTTTTGCTGCTTATCGTCTCCTGCCAGCTGAACATAGCCGGCGACAGTCTTCATACTGCCTTTTTTCAGCTGTACTTTATAATCACTTATATAGGTTTCAGGCACTTCTACCAGCATTACATCACGAGTAATACCGCCAAAATTCCACCAGTCAGTATTCAAAGTCGGTACTGCATCACGCCGACGTTTATTATCTACTTTTACAATAAGACTATTGCCCTGACTCTTAACTATATCGGTAATCTCAAACTGAAATGGAGTAAACCCACCCTCATGATGACCTAGTTTTTTACCATTTAGATAAACATATGAATCATAGTTTACCGCACCAAAGTAAACGAACAAGCGTTTACCCTTAGATAACTCATAGTCAAACCCCTTCTTATACCAGACTGTACCTTCATAGTAATAAAGCTTATCATCCTGACTATTCCAGTCCCCAGGAACATTCAACTGTGGAGAATCATCAAAACTATATTCTACTCTCTCGCTTTTATTTCTGGCATGAGCATCACGAAAGAATCCCCAGCTATCCTCCGTCCAGCGATATGAATAAAAACCAGTCTCGTACATATCGACAATATAACTCCAGTTGCCCGCTAAAGACACTGTCTGCCGACCATAGACGTTTTCCATAAATGGACTCTTAACATAGCCAGCCAAAGCCGAAGTTGAACTACACAACAATGCCAGCAACACTATTCTTTTTAATACTAACTTAAACATACGACTCCTCTATCAATGAATTACCCTAATTATTAATGATTCCAACAATTACTGTTTCATAATCTTCATATGTATCATATCTACCCCGACACCAAAGTACCATATCTTCACATTTATGCCCTCTTGGCACAACCGGACGAATATTGTCCACCTGTGCGTCAAAAGTCAGCTGCTCATAATCCCAGCATACACCATCATAATATCCCTTGAATATCTGATAATGCCCACCAGGCAGTCTGTTTCCCGTATATGGGTCAACATCACAGGAAATATAGATACGATCAACATTTTCCGGATCAATAGCGATTCCGCCTGCATAATGCTGCTCTCTGGCATAAATGTGAGTACCTGCAAACGCTATCTCCTCCTGTTCCCACTTGTTTTCATCGGGGTTCCATCGCCCTATACGATATCTCAGATCATTGCCAACAGCTCCGTCAACTGAGTTAATAAATGCAGCGATCGGATTACCTGATTTGTCATATTCCAAATCCCAAACCCAGCCACGACCTTCAGATACACCTGCATATATCATAGTACCTTCAGAAGGTATCAGGGCATTGCCCTTAACATCTTCTAGCGAACGAATAAACGTTCCATCAGTTTTATAAAAACCTCCAGCTTTATAATACATATGATATACATTATTCTCAGGAGCCTGACGCGGATGTGCATCTGTATAAATAAAGTCTATTCTGTCTATACCATTACTGGAATACTTAACGTATGGTCTGGTTCGATCATTACCGCTATGAATAAAGTCAAAAGGCTCCTGCCAGGAACTGGCATTGTCCTCAGAAATAAGGATAGTTGGGTTCCAGCCAACACAACGAATAAAATTATATATCCTGCCATTTTCATTACTGAGCTTAACCAGATTATTATAGGTAGTAACAGCCGGAGCCTTCACAACCACTTCTTTCTGCCAGTCAATTGTTCTAAAAGAGGCAGAACCGCCAAGCTTACCGATACGATAATACCACTGCTTTTCAAGATTATGCTCAGTATAGCAGGCAAGAATAGTATTACGATCAAGCAATAATAAAGCAGGATTATTATGATCATCTTTGCTCTGCCATGAGCTGAGAGCAAACGGCTGATAGGCAAACGGACTCTGAGCTTTTGCAACTGAATAATAATCCACTCTGCTTGTACCATGCGAATCATTTGACCCTATATAAAGGCCGTCACCATCAAATATCACCCTCTCATCATTAAACCATGTCCAGGCACCATCCTGAGAAAGAAGCTTGATATCGTAAGGCTCTCTTAATTCAACAAAATCTTCTTTTGTAAGCCCCATTTTGTACAACTCACTTGCCGCCAGCAGAAATGCTCCATGAGTATAGTCAATAGAGTCATTGGGCCTGACATTCGCCGGAGCACCCGCAACCAACTGAGCATAACCAAGCCTGCCCTGACTATTAATACATTCCAGCAGTCCCTGCCAGGCTTTTAGAGCAACTGGCAGATATGTCTTTTTATCCAGATAACCCCTGTTGATTCCGCCAAGCAAACCGAAACAGTAGAAACTTGTCCCACTTGTCTCTTTCATAGGCTTCCAATCAGGATCATTTATTGAAGAACGCCACAAACCATCTTCCTGTTGATATTTTACAATAGTATCTGTCATCTTAGAAAACAGATCGAGATACTTCCTCTTTTGAGGATCATCATCAGGAATATAATCCATTGTTCGAATAAGCCCTGCATATACCCAGCCATTTCCACGACTCCAGAAAACCGGCTTACCATTTGGCGTTTTTTTACCAAAATACGTCTGATCTCTCGAAAACAGACCTTCTTTTTCATTATACAGAAAATCTACAGTATCCCAATACAACCCATGAAGAAGTTCAAGATAATTCTGATCTCCTGTTGCTGCATACATACGGCTCAAAACCGGCGGAGCCATATACAGCGAATCACACCACCACCATAAATGACGACCTGTAAATGACGCTTCCTGCCCTTTCCACGGCACCCATCCCATTTCATTACGATTGAGATTCTGCTTGCCAAAGTAGTCTTCCAGTGCCCTACTAATATCAGCTATCATATGAGACTTTTTATCTTTAAGATAAATATCCAGAAAAGTCTGGGCCGTACATATATCGTCAGCAAAGAACTGCCTGCCGGAAAGCTTCCATTTCGCCCGTTCACACCAATCAAAAGCTGCATGATAAAAGTCCTCATCACCTGTTGCACTATAGGCAGCATACACCCCACTATAAAATGTACCAACCTTCCAATCTGTTACAACTTTATCACCAAAAGCTTCTTCCTGAAAAGCCACTACCCGCTTCATAACATC
Source organism: Sedimentisphaerales bacterium (assembly GCA_963667715.1). Taxonomy (GTDB): domain Bacteria; phylum Planctomycetota; class Phycisphaerae; order Sedimentisphaerales; family SM23-30; genus JAFGDI01. Next base: position 3,486,184 of record OY763926.1, read on the forward strand.
CTTAACATTTTCACGCTGACACAATAATTCCTGGCAGGTATTAAGCGGCTCTGCAACAGCAATTACAGGTAGTACAAACACTAAAAACACAAAATAGATGAAAACAGAATTCAATTTCATTTCTTTTCCTTGTAAACTAATTCTGGCAAGGTTAACAATAGGGCCATATACAATAGAGCATCAGATAACCACTTTTGGCATAAATTCAACTATATATTCTTATGCTAAAAAAACAAGAAACTTAAATTCCACTTATGAAACTACCTATGTTTTTACACTGTTTACAGGAAAAAACAATAAAAAAAATTCACACTCTATCTCACACTCAAAATAAAAAGCAACAAACACACACCAATAACACTTCAAAAATAACCAGTTTCCGTTGCTGTACAGACCAATCTCTGCACAGCAACAAAAACAAATATTATATATTCTTTAGCTCTTTAATATCGGCAAGCTTTGCCTTGGCATGAAAATTACCAGATTCTATTTTAAGGGCCTTCTGATAACTATCCTGGGCATTATCATAATCTTCCTGCACAAAAAATACAGAGCCAAGATTGAAGTAAGCTTCGTCAGCCGTACTTTCATTAACGGCTATAGCCTGCTCAAATCGACTGCGAGCCTCATCAAAACGTGACATCTGGAACAATGCCGTACCTAAAATCACAAGATTATCCTGGCCGCAATCGATATCAACTGCCTTTTGATACCACTCAACAGCCTTGGCATGATCACCTTTTTCTCGATAAAAATTGCCGTACCTGCTGCAAATAACAGATTCCAGCTTTTTATCACCCTGAGCAAGCTGCCAGGCTTTATCTATTGCCGCTTGCGCTTCGTCAAAACGACAAAACTCGATCATTATATCTGCCATAAGCGACCAGCAGCGAATATCAGGCTCAAAATTTGCCTGAAAAAGTCTCAGATAGCTCAACGCACATGCTATCTTGTCTGTCTCATAAGCCTTAACGATCTTTTCCCATAGTATGTCTTCTTTAGTCTTCTTCAATTATAACCCCTTACAAAAACATAAGTTCAATTATTATCATCAATCTACATCACGGTTTCCAGAATGCTTTTTATTAGAACACCGAAAAGATTATCTTACTGGCAAAAAGAATATAATTCAATTATAATGCAACCGTGATACGATTTAAACGCTAGTGGACAAGGAACTTAACGAGCAAAACTAATATGGCAGTCAGATTTATTATCGGCAGATCAGGCAGCGGGAAAAGTCATTATTGTATTGATAATGCATGTACAGAACTGGCAAAAACAGATTTTGACAGACGGCTAATATTCCTCACACCTGAACAAGCAACATTCCAGGTTGAACAGGCTATCTTAAAAGATGGAAGAATCAACGGATACAATAATCTGGAAGTCACCAGTTTTATTCGCCTTGCCAAAAAAGCGTCCAGCAATATGCCGGTAAATTCCTTGAGTCCTCTAAGCAAGACCGGCCGACGTCTGCTGCTATTTAGAATGTTAAACGAGCTAAAAGACGATCTGAAAATATTTGCAAGTGAAATAACACCCGGTTTTTGCGACCAGGTCAGTCAGATACTCTCTGAAATGCACCGGTACGACAAGTCTCCCTCTGACCTATTAGACCAATACGATAAATTACTGGAGGAAAACTCAAACTCTAACGGGCCACTCGCTGCCAAACTACATGATCTGGCGGTTATCCAACGCTACTGGCAGGAAAAAGTACAAGGTAAATACCTCGACCCGGATAAATACCTGGACTATCTGGCTGAATATTTCCAGGAACATCAGCTATCACCAAATACTATTATATGGATAGACGGCTTTGCAGGATTCACCCCACAACAGTTCAAGCTAATGAAAATATTCATGGAGCAGGCCGGACTATGTAATGTGTGCCTGAACCTTGACCCTGATTCAGAACAGTTCAGCTGTGCAGGCAACCCAGACTATAAACTGGAAGAAACCAACATTTTCCACCCTACTCTGGACACTTACCAGCGATTAACGGCTGTTTGCCTTAATAATGGCATAAAAATAGAAGAGCCAATTGTTCTTCCTGAATCTGCCGCTATGCCCAGATTTTCACCAGGCAAAACCCTTGCAAATATCGAAAAGTACATTTTCAGCGACACTAAGCCAGCTGCACCCGCAAATGACACCGAAACAGCTCTTGAAATAGTTCACGCCTCAAACCAACGTGAAGAGATCAGTGCCGCTGCCAGGAAAATATTGCAGCTCTGTCGCGAAAAGCAATATCGCCTTAGCGAAATAGCGATAATAGTGCGAGACCTTGACGGCAACGAAGAATTGCTCGCCTCAATACTAGAGGAGCATAATATCCCATATTTTATGGATAATCGACGGGACGTAAGGCATCACCCATTGATCGAACTGGTACAATCTGTTTTTGAAATGCTTACAGATAATTTCCGTATTGATGCAATTTTTGATTATCTTAAGACCGACCTGTGCCCAATAACCAGAAGTCAGGCCGATGCCCTTGAAAATTACTGTATCACTACAGGTGTTTTTGGCAGTCAATGGCTCAATCAGGAACCGTGGAATTATTCAACACGAGAATTCCCTTCCTCTCTCAAACAGTGTAAATACCAAACAACAGTCAGTGAGATCGACGAGTTAAGACGTAAAGCCATCGCCCCGCTGCTCGCTATGAAAAATGCCATTAGCTCGGCTGGTAAAACACCAGGTGTAAAGATCATTACCCGCGAACTGATGCACCTTATAATCGAACTGGAAGTAGCTCAAAAGCTTCAACAATGGCAAAACAATGCTATAGAAAACGGTAATCTCGAAGATCAGGAAATACACAGCCAGGTATATAGCGACTTTATCGACATACTTAATGAACTGGTAGCTGCGTTAGATGATTTCCCGGTTTCGCTTAACGAATACACCGAAATACTCTTCTCTGCCATAAAAGAAATGTCGCTCAGGCTGGTTCCTCCTTCTCTTGACCAGGTAGTAGTCGGAACCATAGAAAGATCCAGACAGCCAGCAATAAAAGCAGCCTTTATCCTTGGAATGAATGATGGTAATTTCCCAAGATACAATGCTTCAACTGCTATCTTAACCGATCGTCAGCGTGAAATACTCTGCGATAACGATTTCGAAGTTGCCCCACCAGCTGGCGTGAAGCTTTTACACGAAAAGTACCTGGCATACATCGCATTCACCCGCTCAAGTGAATACCTATGGGTAAGTTTCTCTTCTGGCGACCAGAACGACAAGGCACTAAATGAATCGCCCTTTATACGCGACCTACAAAAGTCATGTGGTAAACAAATAATAACCAGAATATACGATAGTAGAAGCTCTGCCGATCATAATCGAATAACCAACAATGAGCAGCTTGCCCGAGAACTTACAGCTGCCCTTGCAGACGCTCGCGACACAAATCAGATAGATCCAATATGGCAAAGTCTATACCATAAATTCAAAGATACAGCTTTACCGGAAATAACGTTAGCAGGCCTTTCTGCTGAGAATAAAGCTTCTTTACAAAAAGAACTGGCTGAGAAACTGACAGGCTCCGGTAAAATATCTTCAAGCATATCCAGACTGGAAGAATATGCAAAATGTCCGTTTAAATATTTTAGCAACTATATGCTGAGATTATATGAACGAGAACCATTCGCACTAGAAGCAGTCGATCTGGGCAATTACTACCATGAGATACTCTGTGAAATGTTCAGAATGCTAAAAGCCCAGAACAGTAACTGGCACAACCTTGATGAAGCTGAGATACCTGAATTAGTTGAAAGAGCCTCTTCTATTGTTTGCGAAACAAATCAGGAGATTAAAAAACTACTGGAAAAGAACTCCAGAAACAATTTCATATTTGCCCGAGCAAGAAAAGATCTGGTCAAAATAGCTGTCACCATAACACAATCTGCAAAAGTCAGTGATTTCAGACAAACAGAAGCTGAAGTTGTTTTCGGGTCAAAAAATCAGGATATTCCTGGCCTTTTAGTTAACCTGTCAAAAAACCTCACGCTGGAATTGAACGGCAAGATAGACCGTATTGACACTATGGTCAAAGACGGTAAAAAATCAGTCGCTGTTTACGATTACAAACTAAGCGATAGAGAGTTTGACTGGGTAAAATTCTATTATGGGATTGAACTACAGCTGGCATGCTACCTGCTAATAGCTGCTGAATACTTTTCAAAAGAAAAAATGATACCTGCTGGCATGTTCTTTATGAAAACCACACCTGAGCAGCAAAAAGACAGTGAATCAGAGATTCCTGACAGCGTTTTGGATGGTCAGCTTAATGAAAACGAACCATTAGCTGCCAGCGGAGTTAAAGCCAATGGGATATTTGATGCCAGTTATGCTAAAAATCTGGAGAACTCGTTAAAGCAGTATTCCTGTTACTACAAGGGTCTGCGTATGAGTGCTAAAGGCGAAATAAATGGCAGCTCACCAACCACTGACGAAGCATTAAACAGTGTTTTGGCCTATTCTAAACATATTTTAGCCACTCTCGCTCTGGAAATGTCAGATGGTAATATAAACATTACCCCATTCAGGCTCAAAAACAATACCCCATGTCAAATGTGCCCATACGACCCGGTATGCCAATTCGACAAGGCATTAAATAGTTTCAAAGAGATACCTGATATCCCAACCGGGGAAGTTCAAAGACTTATAATCAACAAAATAGAAAAAGAATAATAATTTATATATACTTTTTTTTGATAAGATCGCAGGAAGCTGTTATAAAGCAATAAGTTTAACTATTTTCCACCAAGGCTTTTAATAGTATTCTCAACATTACCAACCTGAAGGAGCCTGAGCCCAAAATTCTCACCTATCTTAACTGGTTGGCCCATACCTATTGTCTGGTTATTAACCATAAGCTCGATATTTTCATAAACGTCTTTGTCAAATTGAATTATACTTCCCAAGCTAAGTTTGAGAACATTCTCCATACACATTTTTTTCTGCGCAACTTTAACGATCAGAGGAACCTTCATTGACAATATGTTCTTTAGCTTGTCTTCGCTGGTATCTTCACCGCCACCAATGGTACTACCATTCATAGCCGCTAGCATCTCAGCTTCAATCGGATCAAGCTCTTCACTTTCTTCTGATTCTACTGTTGTTTCCTCAGAAACATCATTTTGCAGTTCTTCGTTATTCTCGTCAGCCATAGCACAAGCCAATCACGTAAACAGTTAATAATAAACAAATTACAACCAAAGCCTCGAATTCCAAACTATCGTAGGCAAGGTAGCCTATATCACACTAATATGTTATCGGAACAAATCACTAATGAAAAACAGTTTTTTTGTATTTTATTTGTTGAGAAAACTTATAATGGGTGATTATTGACAAATCCACACTATATTATTAATATATCAATTTGCCCGGGCGATTATACCTGTAGGCTGACGATATGTTTTGATAGTAAAACGGTAAAGTCAGCAAAGGACGTAAACAATGGGAAAAAGAGAATAGAAAGTAAAAGGAATTATAATGAGCGAATTTGAAGGAAAAGATGTACTGCTGGTTGACGATGATGATGACATCATTGAAACTCTTGAAGCAGCGTTAGAAGAGCTGGGCGTTAATATTCGCGTGTCAGGCAATGGTAATGAAGCTGTGCGTATGGTTGAAGAAAAGGTGCCGGACCTGCTGATCCTGGACCAGATGCTGCCAGGTCGCAGTGGTTTTATTATTTTAGAAAACATTCGTGCTTTTCGCAAAGAAACCGGCAAGCCGCCAATTATCATGATTACAGCTAATCCAGGTTCCAGGCATAAAGTTTATGCCGAAACTCTTGGAGTTGACTGTTATCTGAATAAACCTTTCCGTATGGAAAGATTTATTGATGCAGTTAAGCTACTGCTCACAGAAGGCAGCACGGAAAACCAATAAATTTGAACTGTCGCAATTATTTGCTATGAAACTGTTCAAAAACGAAAGGCCGTAAAGTTAGCCCGGCCGAGTTAGCCGGGAAATTGCAAACTTTGCAGCCTTTTGTTTTATGTTTACAAGAAAGATATGTTTCTATCTTTGTATAAAGACTATAAAGCTTAAAACATAACTGGAATGGTTTGATAACGGAAAAATATGAAACGATTAATAGTAATAAGATCAGGAAGCACCGCATGGGCGGAAGCTGCTCAGGCTGAAAAAGATCGCTGTAAAGAGTGCAGCGAGCAGTCTCCAGACGGCATACAGCTAACCAATCAGGAAGCTGACTCCGATGCAACAGTAGAAGACGAGAGACGCTTGCAGGGAACACTCCCTCTACCACTCTCTGAGCAAGGAAAGGTTGCCCTGATCGATGTAGCTGAGATCCTCAGTAAATATGATGCCAAATGCATATACAGCAGTGGTAATGAATCTTCCGGACCTACAGCCGAGTTTTTAGCTGAAAAATGTAAACTCAAAAACAAAAAGAACCCAGACCTGAAAGAAATGGATTGCGGTCTATGGCAGGGCCTGAGATTCAAGGATATTGAAAAACGCTACAATAACGCATATAAACAGTGGCGTACAGCTCCTGAAAGTATATGCCCGCCTAACGGCGAGAAACTCAGCGACTGCCGGGAGAGGATACAGGAGTCTCTGATAACAATATTGAGAAAAAGTAAAAGCGAAACAGTTGTGGTAGTTGTAGCTGAAATTGCAGCTGCCATTATAGAATGTCTTCTGACCGGCTTAGATCCCAAACAATTCTGGGATATCGCAGATAAAGCTAATCATGTCAGAATTTTCGAGATCGACAGTATTGATAAACAAAGTATTCCAACTGGCAGATTGATCGAGGCTTAAAACTACATAGCCGCCCTGCTATTTTTATACAAATACAACTGGAATATTAAATTCAACCTAGCAATATCGATCACGCATGATGTGTGATATAGGAACGAAAGATTGAAAATGGAGTCAAATCAAGTTAATAAGCCCGTAAAAAGGGATATGCCTGAAGGTCTGTGGACTAAATGTCCAGCCTGTAGTAAAACTATCTTTACTCGCAGTATGCAGGAAAATGATTATATCTGTCAGGAATGCGGTCATCATTTCCGTGTTCCGGCATATAAACGCATCAATCAAATTTGCGATGAAGGAACTTTCGAAGAACTTCTTAAAGATATAATCTCGGTTGACCCTCTTAACTTTGTTGACAGCCATAAGTATTCAGACCGGGCCGACCGGATGAGAAAGAAAACAGGCCTGAATGAAGCTGCTGTCATAGGCAAGGGCTTTATTAAAGGCCGTCCTGCGGTTCTAGGTGTTCTTGACCCAGACTTTATGATGGGTTCTATGGGCTCTGTTGTTGGCGAAAAGATCACCAAAGCCATCGAATATGCTACAGACAATAATCTCCCAGTAATAACAATTACCTGCTCTGGCGGTGCTCGTATGCAGGAAGGTGCTCTTAGCCTTATGCAGATGGCAAAAACCAGTGCAGCTGTCGCCAGACATCACGACAAAGGCGGATTATTCATTTCCATACTGGCTGACCCAACTACTGGTGGTGTAACCGCCAGTTTTGCCATGCTCGCTGATATTATTATCGCCGAGCCAAAAGCTCTTATCTGTTTTGCCGGGCCACGTACTATTTGGCAGACTATCAAAGTTAAATTACCAGACGGCTTCCAGAGATCAGAATTTCTCATGGAACACGGCTTTGTTGACATGATAGTACACCGAAATGACCTGAGAACCGAACTGGCCAGGTTAATTGACTATTGCGGTAAATAATTGCCAAGCTCAAAAAACTACAAAGGCTCAATTTTGAGCCTTTTTTTATTTTAAATATATTAACAACTCCCCTTCCGATGATAATTGAATTTCTCTACCTTTTGCCATATACTCTTTATAGTAATAATACAGTAGCAACATTATTCGTCTTGCACAATTAACTAAGAATTATGTAAGCATTACAGGAGTATATTATGAACAATTTCTCGTATCACAATCCCACTAATATTGTTTTCGGTAAAGATACTATATCAAACCTACCAAACCTGATCCCTTCAGACAAAAAGATCATGATGATTTACGGCGGCGGTTCCATCAAGAAAAACGGCGTCTACGAACAGGTTAAAACCGCCTTAAACGGCAGGAATATTATTGAATTTAGCGGTATAGAACCCAACCCGCTTTACGAAACATGTATGGAAGCAGTTAAGCAGATAAAAGCTGAAAAAGTAGACTTCCTCCTGCCTGTTGGTGGTGGTTCTGTTATAGATGGCACCAAGTTCATCGCAGCCGCTGCCTGCTATCAGGACGGCGATCCATGGGATATACTCACCAAAGGCGGAAATATCATAAAAACCGCTTTACCACTGGGGACTGTGCTTACCCTGCCGGCAACCGGTACTGAAATGAACGGTAATTCTGTTATATCACGCAAAAGCTCAGATGAGAAGCTGGCATTCTACAGTCCGCTGGTTTATCCGGTATTTTCAATCCTTGACCCTGAAACTATATATTCGCTCCCCAAAAATCAGCTGCGTAATGGTATTGTTGACGCTTTTGTCCATGTAATGGAACAATACGCTACCTACTCTGTCGAAAGCCCTCTACAGGACAGACAGGCCGAGGCTATTGTCAACACTCTGGTAGAAGTATCACAAAGGGTTGTTACTCAGAATAATGATTATCAGGCATGTGCCAGCTTTATGTGGAGTGCAACCCAGGCCCTCAACGGGCTAATAAACTGCGGTGTCGTTCAGGACTGGGCAACACATATGATCGGTCATGAACTGACAGCTTTCTTCGGATTGGCTCATGCAGAATCACTAGCTGTTGTTATGCCGTCATTGTGGAAACATCAGTTTGACAATAAACAAGGTAAACTCGCCCAACTTGCCGAAAGAGTATGGGGAATAAATGTTGGCTCTGATCATGCCAAAGCAGAAGCGGCTATCGACTCAACAATTGAATTCTTCCATTCTATTGGAATGCCAACAAGTCTGAAAGATTATAATGTATCTGAAACGGATATAGTTAAGGTCGTTGACAGATTTGAAGAAAGGCAGACGGTTTTAGGTGAACATAGTAATATAACCTATAAGGAAGTAGAAGAAATCCTCAAAGGCTGCCTATAAGCCTTTCCTGTCCATTATACAACTTACCAGAACATAAAAAGCCTTTCGCTAGTAATAACAGCGAAAGGCTTTTTTCTTATTAATAAATAAATCTCCTCCGCCCCGTCCAATAATCAGCCCAAATAATCAGTACAGATTAACACTAATCCAGCATTTTTGTAAACTTATTACAAATATACAGGTTAGTCAAACTAAACAGCTGTAACAATATAGAAAAGATAGCCAAATAAGATAACTTTTTTTTGCTTGAGTGCTTAGTTAATTATACATTAACAGTGTTAGCAACGATGATTGCTGACATCAATAAGACACTAAACAGTAATGATAAAATAAAATATAGGATTGAGCGTGGAACGAAGTGAACTGACTTTCGTCCAATAAGGAAGGAGGATTTTCTGATGATGCTCGCGGCTATTATAAGAGTAAGCCTTGTTTCAGTTCGTTGTTAAGTTAACAAGTTAATATGTAAGTATAATTATTTTTTTGAAGTTATTTTTTAACTGGAGATTTTAACATGATGACTAAAAGAACTAAAGGTTTTACACTTGTAGAAATTCTTATCGTAGTAATTATTTTAGGTATATTGGCCGCAATCATTATTCCACAGTTCACTGACGCATCTCAGGATGCCAGACGTTCCTCAGTACAAAGCAACTTACAGGCTATGAGGTCTCAGTTTGAGCTTTATCGGGCACAACACTTAGATGTATACCCTTGGGATGATGGTGCTGGTGATGTTGACGCTGACGCAGATATCCAAACACGCCTTACAACCAAAACAGACTCAAACGGTGATGCAGGCGGTAATCTTGGTCCTTATATGCAGAGCGTTCCACAGAACCCATTCGCAGCTGAAGGTACAGCATTATTCGGAACTGGCGAAGATGCATGTCAATGGCATATCGATACTGACACTGGTGCTATCACAGATGGTACAGGCACACTGGCTGCCGAAGAAGAAGAGGTAGCTGAAGAAGGTTAATTTCTATAATTCCGAATTCTAATGAACACAAGAGCCCGCAAGCTGACAAGCCTGCGGGCTCTTTTCACGAATAGTTATATAACAATGGGGAAAACAGTATATGCTATCAAAAGAACAAAAATCAAATAAACCTGACCCGGCAATTGAACGCTATTATACAATAATCAATAATCATAAGTCACGCTGCGGGTTTACCCTGGTTGAAATACTGATCGTCGTTGTCATTATATCTATTCTGGCAGCTATAATTATCCCTAGATTCAGTACCGCAACAGATCAGGCGAGGGATTCTGTTCTTAAAGATGAACTTAAGAATATCCGAACCCAGATGAGCATATACGCTATTCAGCACCTTGATATCCCACCAGGGGTAAACTCAGACGGCGATGTTTCAGAAGACCTGTTCGTCTCACATCTGACAGGCTTCTCTGACGTAGACGGCAACACTAACGATACCCGGTCAACTCAGTTCCGCTTTGGCCCATACCTGAGCAAAATACCTGAAAACCCTATAAACGGTAAAAGCAGTATAACCATATCAGATGAAATACCAGATGAATGTACTGGTGATAACGGTTGGATCTATATACCAAACTCAATGTCATTTATTGCCGATATTTCAGGTACAGGACCTAATGGAAAACTGTATTTAGATTATTAACCATAAGTATTTGATCATACATTACAGATCAAAAGGAGATAGACATGGTTGTCGTAATGGATAATTACACCAGGATATTACTTACAATGATAACAGTATTGCTGACCTTGATAGCTATACCGCTCTGGACTGAAAATGCTGAAATGAACTCCCCTGTCAATGCTGCGGCACTAACCAGACAGGGAATACCCGATTCCGGACAACAACTTAACGACCTGATCATACAGACTGAAAGAAATAATGTAACTTTAGAAGAGATTGCCCGAATATTGAGCAAAGATACTATTAAAGTGGAAATAGCTGATAAAACTGAAAAGTCTGTTCCTGCCTCTCAACTTAGCAATGGCAAAGTAACTTTTATCGCTAAATAACATAGATTAACACATATCTGCGTTAATACCGAAAATGAAACCAACTCTCAAACAATCAGGCTTCACACTTGTCGAACTATTGATCGTAGTGATCATACTAGGCATAATGGCTACCATATCACTTCCGATGTTAAGCAACAGCAGCAGTTTCCAACTACAGGCAGCTGTACGCGAGCTGGACTCCATGATCCAGTACTGTCAGAATCTTTCTATCACCAAACAAAGCATTTATCAGATCATTATCGATACAGATAATAATACCCTGCAAGTTTGTGATGAAGATGGTAATCTGATCGATGACCCGGGAAAAACTATGCCCTCTGATGCAACTGACCCTGATAAATATAAACTTAAAAGAGTATATGGTTCAGGAGAATATAGCAGAGTGTCGCTTGCCAGTGCGTCTTTTAATGGCACTACAACTCTTTGGTTCAATAAACTCGGCATCCCTCATAGCGGAGATATAGACAGCAATACCCCACTTTCCAGTGGTTCGGTCGTATTCAATGCAGGTAACAATTCAATGCAGCTTAATGTTGAACCGGTTTCCGGCAATATAACGATCCAATAGCAAAAGACTCATAATAAGTGCAAAAGTCGATTACGCTAGTAAACAAAACTGAACAGGCACTTATACCATAGTATTTAACCGGAGGTTAACAAATGAGAATTATGAAAAGACTAGCAGCAGTTGTAATTATTTTGTCAGTAATATTCACTCCTTCTCTGGCAAATGCCCAACAGCAAGAGCAGCAGGCCGGAGCTGATGGAATAATACCATCTCTCGTACACGATGGTGATATCGTTGAACTGCTCAGAATGCTCAGTATTGCCTGTAACCGGAATATTATTCCATCGAAAGCGGTTTCCGGCAATGTAAGAGTTAACCTCTTTGATGTTACCTGCAAAGAAGCTCTTGACGCAATTCTGCCGGCTAACGGCTATAAATACGAAGAAAAAGGTGCTTTCCTTTTTGTTTATTCGGAAGATGAGTATAATAGATTACAAGCGATCAACCGCAAGACAGAAACTCGCGTATTTGCCTTGAACTATATACCGGTTGATGCTGCAGAAGAACTTATCCAGCCATTATTGAGTTCAAAAGGTGCTTTGTCTATGTCACCCAAAACTGACAGTATGCAGCTTCAGACAGGCGACAACTGGGCCACCCATAACTGCATTGTTGTTATAGATTACCCGGATAACCTTGACATGGTAGGTAATGTCCTTCAGCAGGTAGATGTACGCCCTCCACAGGTTCTCATTGAAGCCACTATACTAGTTGCTGCCGTGAATGATACTAATGAAATGGGCGTAGACTTTAATGTACTTAGCGGCGTGGACTTCATCAGTAGTAATGGCGGCATTGCTGTGCCAGCAGTTGACACTGCGATCAACGGCACCGACGTAACTGCCGGCACTGGCTTTACATCAAAACTCAGCGATGGTGGCCTATCGCTAGGAATCGTGAAAAACAATATCAGTGTTATGTTAAAAGCCCTGGAAAGTGTCACAGATGTGGTCACTCTGGGCAATCCTAAAATATTGACACTCAACCGTCAATCTGGCCAGGTAATTGTTGGTAATAAAGATGGTTATATCACTACAGAAGTTTCACAAACAACTGCCACCCAGACAGTCCAGTTCCTTGAAACTGGTACACAACTACATTTCAGACCTTTTGTTATGAATGACGGTTATATCCGTATGGAACTGATGACAAAAGACAGTGATGGCGGTGTAGAATCCAAAGGTGACTTCGTCCTACCTTCAGAACAAACTGCTGAAGTCACTTCAAACGTACTGGTTAAAGACGGTAATACTATCATTATTGGTGGTCTGTTCCGCGACAAAACCAGCGTTACCCGCAGCCAGGTACCATATCTTGGCGAAGTACCGCTGCTAGGCAACCTATTCCGCGGCCAATCTGATAATGTTGAAAAGGAAGAAGTAATATTCCTCATTACTCCGCATATAATACAGGAAAGTGCTGATTATGCCTCTTGCGATAAAATTAAAGACAATATTGACCGCCTGGTACGAAGCGGCCATAGCAACCTAATGCCGTTCGGTAGATCAAGGCTAGCTGACTATTACTATCGTAAAGCTCGCATATCAGTAGAGATGGGTAACCTTGATGATGCAAGGCTCCAGATCGACCGCTGTACTGACATTATGCCAATACATCAGGATGCACTCGTCCTGCAGGAAAAACTTTCCGACGAGGAAATCATAGAGTCCGATAAAAATACAGTGAAAAATTTTATTAGTAAAATTCTTCAACAGGACACAATTGTTCCCGCACAGTAATACCCTCATGACAATTACAACCGTTAGATACTAACATCAAGGTTACAGTTCAGACTGCAAAGTTTTGACTGTAACCTTTTTTATTATACACACTTACCTATACTTTAACGCATTCATATCAATTTAAATCAGTTTAATAAAAATATTATTTACCAGAGCAAAATACCTACACGGATAAAGATTCTTCCAGCAAATTAAGTCATGACCTGTTTAATACGAAAATAATAGTGCATAAAGGTAAAGGAGTAACGCCTTTAGGCTTGGAGAAAACAATGAATCACTGTACCTACAATAAAACAATAGCCATGCTGCTAGTGCCACTATTGGCACTGCTTGTGTGCGGTTGCGGCAACCATAAGAAAAATCAGGCGGTAGCCGTCGCAAAATGGAAAGCAGCACGCAATAATATAGCTATGGACCTGGCAAATAAGCAAATGGAGAACGGCCAGCTCGATCAGGCTATAACCACCATTAGCGACACACTGGTACAATCTCCCGAAATGATAGATGGCTGGATACTGCTCTCACAGCTGTATCAACAAAAGGACATGCCGGCAAATGCAGAAAAATGCCTCAATAAAGCACTATCTATTCGCCCAGATTACCCAGAAGCAAATTACCAAATGGGTACTATCAAGGAAATTACTGGTAATAGTCAGGAAGCTCTGGAACACTATCAGACAGCATTAAAAACTGCTCCTGACAATATCAATTACATACTGGCCGAAGCGCAGCTACTATCAGCAAATGGTCAGGAAGACCAGGCTCTTGCCGCCCTGCTAAAGCAGATAAATCTCGGTAGAAACAGCACCGGCCTGTATATAACTACCGGCAATATCTATCTAAATAAAAACGAGTACAATCGGGCAATAAGCTTGTTCAAAGATGCCCTTAAAAAGTCTCCTGATAACAAACTGGCTGCTGATAAGTTATGCTATACACTAATGAAAAGCGGAAAATATCAGGAAGCCGCAGAAACAATAAAAGAAATACAGATAACCCAGGATCGCAAAGAAGACAAACAGCTTTTACTTGCCTTGGGAGACTGCTATCTATATACCAATCAATATATTATGTCCCAACGCACATACGAAACCCTGATAAGAGACCTTGGCCCTAAAAACGAGTACCTTATCAGGCTGGCTCAGGTAACAATAGCTAGAAACGATCTGGATAGAGCGGAAAACTCATGTGTACGCATATTGCAGAGCACACCAGATAATGAAGAAGCAAGACTGCTGCTGGCGATTGTATATCTTAAAAAACAAAACTATGATCAAAGTCGCCAAATAAGCGAGGCAGTTCTGGAATCAAATGAAAACAGCATACTTGCCTGGTGCATATTAGGTAGATCATTAAGTAGTTTAGGTCAGCTTGATGAGGCTGAGGCTTGTTACCTAAAAGCTCAGGATATCTCTCCTGAAGATGCTCTGACCAATCAGTTACTAAAAGAAGTTGAACAGTTACGGCTGAGCGAGCAAAGCGACTCCTCAAGACCAATATTGAAGTAAAGTATTATACACCCATTGTCTATCCTTTGGAGGAATTTATGAGGGTGAAAACAGACATATTATTATTAACAATAAGCCTGACCGGTATAATAGCAGCAGCATTTGTTCTAAGTGCCAGCAGCGGTTATATACTCGCTTTAGCGTCGGCGGTCACAATTGTTTCTATTATTACATGGAGACTTGTCAATAAAGTACACTCAAGCTACACCAAAACCCACATGCAGATCGTGGAACAGCTGAATGAACTTGATAAAAGCGACCATGCCGGCATGGTAATGGTAAATACTATAAACGAAATTGCCGGACTTGTAAGTGCGATCAATAACCACCTAACTAAAGAGCATAATAAAAGTAATACTAAAACTCACGAGATCCGTGAGCTTAAAATATGTCGTGACACAGCCGAAGTTGAGCTTAGACACCTGAAATCAGTTATCTTCAGTATAGCTGAAGGTGTAATGATATCAGACCAGAAAGGAAATCTTGTACTAGCCAATCGTAAAGCTCAGGATATCTTTGACTTCATATTTGACAACAACGGCCCAGAACCGATAGAAGATGTCATTAGTAATAAAGACATAATCTCTCTTGTTTCCGAAAGTAATTATAAGAACAATGCCTACATAGAGTTAAGCAGGCAGGTAGAATTCAAATCCAACGATGGCACCAAGAAATCATATAAGCTGGTTTGTTGGCCGGTATACGACGCCTTAGATAGCCGTATAGGTCAGGTAATCGTCAGCTACGACATAACCACCGAACACGAAATCCAACTGATGAAGGACGACATCATCAGCAGTATATCACACGAGCTTAAAACACCATTAGCTGCTATACGAGCTTATGCTGAAATAGTTGCTCAAGGTGAATACGATGAAGATAACAGCCCGGAAAGCATGGCTGCTATTATTGAAAATCAGGCTCGCAGACTCGCTGGCATGATAGATGATATTTTATATCTCTCTCGAATTGAAAACGGTGCTGTTATGCTTATGCCTCAAAGCTTTAATATCAACCGCCTGGTCGATGAGGCTATGATGACTATCAGACCTATTGCCCGCGAACATAATATTGAGCTTATCACTGAATATACAAATGAAGACATTGATTGTTTTGGCGATAATGAGCTGCTTTACCATGCCCTGATCAATCTGGTAACAAATGCCATAAAATACTCTAATCCGGGAGGGAAAGTGAGTATTAAGAGTTCTGAAAATGACAAAATGGTAGTTATACAGATCACAGATAATGGAATTGGCATTCCGCAAAAACACTTAAGTCGTATTTTCGATAAATTCTACCGCGTACCAGGAAGTACCAATATTAAAGGTACTGGACTGGGGCTCAACCTCACAAAAAGAGTTGTAGAAGAGATCCATAAAGGATTTATCACTGTAGCCAGTGAAGAAGGGCAAGGCAGCGTATTTACTATAAGCCTGCCAAAATCCCAGCTAGCTGCTGAACAAGCTGCCGCAGTATAAAAATTGAAGAAGAGAAGCAAAGGAGAGGGACAAGATCATGAACATTAAACCTAAAATATTGATTGCCGACGATGAAGTTGCAATTCTACATGTTATTACTATTAAGCTTAAAAAAGCTGGTTATACAGTTGTCAGTGCATCAAACGGCATTGAAGCCTACGAAACGGCAATAAAAGAGCAGCCAGACCTTATTGTTACAGACTACAATATGCCAGGGCTTTCTGGGCTGGAAGTTTGCTGTAAACTCAAACACAACATCCTTACCAAAGACATTCCAACTATTATGCTTACTTCCCATAGTTTTGAACTATCTCAAGATAAGCTTGAAAAGAACGGGATAGTAAAATGTATGGATAAGCCATTTAGTCCAAGGGAACTGCTTGAAGAGATTGACAAACTAACTGAAAACCTTATACCAACAGCATTCTGATGAATCAAACCTGTATATCACAACCACAACTTGATGCTTATATCAGGATATGCTCTTTGCTGGCCAGCCATGGAATAACTTCATCGCTTTTCTGGAATGGCGATAATATATCTAATACACAAGCAATGCATTCAGCCTGTCCACTATGGAACGACTGCTGCCAATGCGTTGAAAGCTCTGGCAAGATCAGCTATCAAGATAGCGATAAGACTATCCTGGTTGATAATAATGTGTGTCCAACTTCTCACCCGGTTGCAGTGATCAATCTTGAAGATAATCTGCACATTAAAATTTGCACAAGGATGATTCAAAATACGATTGATAGTAACTCTGCTCCAACCTCTCCTCTGCTAACTGAGACAGATATCGAAAATAGCTTTAACAACTATGTTTCATCAATAAAAAATGGCGAAATAACACTTAGCATAATCGAAAAATTATTATCAGAACATGGCAATATAATTAAACAGCTTGACCAGAACCGTCATGAAAAGGATCTGCTTGCTGACGCTCTGGAAAGAAGTTTTGAAGAAATTAACCTGCTCCATAAAATTGGTGACATTGTATGCCTGAACCAAAAACCGGCAGAGTATATAGGCAAAGTAGCCAGAGATCTACTCGAAGTTATTGAATGCGGGAATATTGTTGTATATTGGCAAAAGATCGACACCCAGAGCGACAATAAAGATATTATGCCATCTGTTTATCAGGAAGGATGCCATCATCTATCAGAACAAACGATAGACACTATCTGGCAAATAGCTTCAATCGTGTCTAGTAGCGGCAAAAGTTTCACAATTGAAAACGACTTTCATAGTTCTACATTAAACTTACCTGATAAGGTAAATAATTTTATCGTTACGCCAATTATAAGCAAAGAAGGTAATATTGGTGCATTAGCGGCGATAAATAAATCCGCCGGCACCATAGGCTTTAGCACTGTTGAAGCGAGAATGCTCCAATCAATAGCCAACAGACTGTCGAACAGCCATGAAACACAAACCTTACATCTGCGTCAACAAGAACTTATGATGGGTACACTTCGTGCTCTGGTTAGAAGTATCGATGCCAAAGACCCATATACTTGCGGGCATTCTGAAAGAGTTGCACGCATTTCTAAGTTTCTAGCTGAACAAATGCAGCTAACCGAAGAAGAAATAGAAAACACCTATATGGCCGGCCTGCTCCATGATATAGGGAAAATCGGGATAAGAGGTTCAACACTCCGAAAAGATGCCAGACTGACTGATGATGAATTTGAAGAGATTAAAAAACATCCACAAATTGGAGCTGGTATTCTAAAAGGCATTAAGCAAATATCCATCGTTGTTAATGGTGTTTTAACCCACCATGAAAGGTACGACGGCAAAGGTTACCCCTTTGGTCTCAGCGGTAATAATATACCAGTTATCGGCCGTATTGTTAATATAGCCGATACTTTTGACGCTATGATCAGTAGCAGACCCTATCGAAGATCTCTGCCGATTAGCAAAGTACTGCACGAAATATCACGTTTTAGCGGCACTCAGTTTGATCCGGAAATAGCGGAAATCATGCTACGCTCAGATATTGCCCCCCTACTAAAACTGCTTAATAGCACTGAAAACACCACTTGGAACGATAGCTGGCAGAATGAACTCTACCCAGAACACAAAACGACAAAGGTGGACACTCCAAAACTCATGAAACAGTTATCGATAGTTAATGACAGATACTTCAATAATTGTGGCATATAAACATTAAAACAAAATAATAATGACTATCCAACTAGTTAAGTATTGAAATAAGAATCCCGATACAATAATTGGAGTTATAATCATAGGGAAACCTATAGATACAATTTAGTAAAAATAAATGACCGTTTGAATACAGAATGTATTTCAATAGGTTGCAATAGAGTAAACACCTATGAGAGCATTAAGTTGTAAGCAATAATACGTAGCTATACAAGCAGGAGTATGGAATATGACAACTGGAACAGCACAAGCAGTAAATATAAATCCAACAATAATTAAAGCTTTTGTCTTTTCGACAAAAAACGTTCTGGCAACAATGGTAAATACCGAATGTAAGATCGGTAAACCATATCTCAGAGAAAAAGGGTCGGAAGCATATGATGTATCCGGCATTGTTGGTTTTACCGGCGATATAACTGGTTCTGTAGTAATACGTTTTGCTAAAGATACCGCACTAACTCTTGTTGAGCAGTTTACCTGCGAAAGATTTGAAATTGATTCTGACGATTTTACCGATGCTATTGGCGAACTATCAAATATGATCGCTGGAAGTGCAAAAGCTGAATTTGGCCTTACTGCCGGAATCAGTATACCAAGTGTGATCGTTGGAACAAACCATAACGTTGCCAGAATGAGCGATGTACCTTGCGTAGTAATACCTTGTGAAACACCTTCTGGTAAACTAGCTGTAGAAGTTAACATTAAATGCATTGGCTGATTATTCAATAAATATAGACCAGGGAAAGGAATATGTTATGAAATTTTTACTTGTTGATGATTCTCGTACGATGAGAAACATCTGGAAAAAGGTAGTATCAAGCATAAGCGGCGCTGAGGTATTTGAAGCTGGTGACGGCATTGAAGGGCTAAAGCAAATTACTGAAAACGGCCCATTTAACGTTATGCTCGTTGACTGGAACATGCCGAATATGGACGGTTTGACTATGGTAACTAAAGTCAGAGAAACCGATAAAAAGTCCATTATTATCATGTGTACTACCGAGGCTGAAAAGCCAAGAATCATTGAGGCTATTAAGGCTGGTGTTAACAACTATGTTGTCAAACCATTTACACCTGACACACTGCTAACAAAGATCGACGAAACACTGAAAAAGGCCGGTGCGGGTCAGCCAGCATAAAAACACTTGTACCTCAATGCGAGTTATAATGTCTGAAATGCTCTAAGGGGGACAGCTGATGCCATTAACCGCCAGTAAAAAATATAAAGTTACCGTTTCGCAAGACAAGCTATCAGCAACTCTTGCGATAAATGGGGATTCCCTGCCCCAGGATGCAACTGTAAAAGATATACTGGCAGAGATTTCAGAATTAGGTGTTAAAGTTAATAGTGATAAAACAGCTATCATTGATGAATTTGTAAAAGCTATAACTGAAAGTAAACATCCAGAACCTGTAATTGTTGCGACCGGAACACCTCCGGTAGCAGATAAAAACGGGTATGTTAAAAAACTATATACAGAATCTGAAAAACCTGAGCCTGCCGCACCTGCTGACGAGAGCGATAGCGATGAGGAACAAGGTCAATCAGTTACCTGTTCTGCTGAAACTCAAATGGCTAGCCAACCTAATAATGGTGAGCCTGGCCAGTCACATAGTCATTATGACAAAAGCTGCTATGTGTTTATTGATGCAGATCAGCCTGTTGCTCAGATAATGCCGCCGGTTGATGGAACTGACGGCACTGATATTTACGGAGAAGCCATACCCAGAGCCAAAGGGCTCACCGCTAATATAAGGCTGGGAAAAAACGTAAGATTTGGTGACCCCAAAAAAGAAGATGCTGAAGAACAAGAAGATATCATTTATGCTAATCTGTACGGCAAACTTGGCCATACAACAGCAAAAATATGGATAGAAGAAGACCTGGAAGTCCACAGCGATGTCGATTTTTCAATTGGAAATATCGACTTCAATAATAATGTAAATATATTTCGTAATGTCTTAGATCTGTTCAAAGTAAGAGCAGGTAAAAACCTTACTGTACGGGGAGTGGTCGAAGCTGCTCAGGTAGGTGCTGGTGAAAATATCTATTTACGCGGTGGTATGGCAGGTAAAGAAAAAGGTAAAGTATCAGCCGGCCAAAATATCGAGTGTAAATTTATAACCAGCTCTCACATAAGCTGTGGTGGCGACCTGCTTCTAACTAAAGAAGTAATGTATTGTGATATCGAATGCGGTGGTGCTATAACATCAGAAACCGGCCAGCTTGCCGGTGGAAATATATCTGTATTCAAAGGTGTAACGGTCCATACTCTTGGCTCTGACGCAGGCACCAAGACAGTCTTGGAAGTAGGTATAAATGACGAGCTAAAAAACAGGGCTGCGACTACAAAGCCGGAAGTCAAAGTTCTGAGAATGAAAGCTGAAAAGGTTCGTGAGGTTGTCGAGCCCCTGCTGGTAAATCAAAAAAGACTTTCTAACGAACAAAAAGAAAAAGCAACCGAACTGCTCTACGAAACATACGAACTAGACAGCAAGGCTGATGAGCTAATAGAAAAACTCAAAGAAGCATATCTACACACCCTCGAAAACTCAGTATTATCAGTAACGGTACTGGGAAAAATACATCCCAATGTCACTATCAGATTCCCTAGAGGTGAGTCAAAAATAACATCTGAGATCGAAGGACCAGTAACTATCACCCCGGAAATAGTAAATAAGGTTACCCGCCTCAAAGCAACCAATACCAAGACCGGTAATTCTAAGATTCTCGATTACGGCACATCATACGATGAACAATGGAACGAGATCGAAGACTATCTTGGCTTGAAATAACCATTTCCAGTCACCAATCCCATCCCATACAATTAACTTGCTCAATTAATATTCCAGCCGGAGACATTTACTTTTAGCCCGGTTGAATTCTCCAATGAATCATAAACTATTCTAACTGTCTTACTCTCTCCCGGCATAATAGAAAAATAATTATCCGAATAATACGCCGGTAAAATAGCCTTTCCACCTGCACCAGCAAGCTTCAAATTAAGCATTAATGCCACTGCATCGCTAGTATTTTCCAACTCTACCACAGCCTCTGAATCACCTGATTTACTATTATTATAAGTAACCGAGGTTTTCACTTCCGCTGGTTTCATTACATTTAGCAACTGAAGATCTTTGTCTGCTTTAGCCTGCCAGTAGGTATTATCTGAAACCAATCGCCCCTCATTGTCCCTATACTGCAAATTCAGTATCCAGGCTTTTGGCAGCGTCTCCGGCCAGCTAACTTTCAAAATCGTAGTCATAGAGTCCTTAGCACCTGCAACAGAAGTACTTTCATTAAACAGGACCTTGCCACCTAAATCAAATATCCTCACCAGAGCATTGCCGCCTACGGTATCTCTGGTATGGTTGATCAGCTCAACAGTATCATCAGCTGGACAAAACTGAATATGAACAGGTTCATTAGCCTTCTTGGCACCAAAATATGAACCGTAAGTTCCATACCAATAATCATAAACCTGCCATACCATACTTGGCCAGGCCGGATGGCTCATCCACAATAACACACCGCTGCAGTCATTCCATATTTTATGATTAGCCCCTTCAAATATTGCCCTGTAACCATCATAGTTAATAAACTGAGCCTTTTGACAGTAATCATCTATACCATCAGCTTCGCCAAATTTATCTGCTATCGCTTTGGTAAACTCTTCACGATACTGATTACCCATCGGACAAAAATCATGATATGCCCAACGACCATCTATTGGCCACGGATCATTATTCCCAAGCATTCTACGTATAGTATCAGCCTCAGGCACTGATGGCATACCAACCTCAGTCTTAAAACCGTGATTAATATCTGTAAAGTATTTATCAACAGGCATATACTTATACGGGCCACCACCGTTAACCCCAATATCTGAAGAGTGTGACTGATAATAGCGTGTGCCGTCAAGCTCACCACAAAGCTCTCTCATATTATTATCCAGATTTTCAGGCGGCAAGCCTTCATTCCTGCCACACCATATTGCAATAGATGGATGATTTCGATATCGCTTTATAGTATCACTAACATTTGCAAGGAACATTCTATCATTATCCGGATCTGGCCCATCGCAAGGGTTTGCCAACCAGAAATCATTCCAAATGAGTATGCCGTACTTATCACACAACTCATAGAACTTCTCGGTAGTGCTCATACCTATCCAGTTACGCACCATATTCATATTCGCTTCATTATGCAGTCTCAACGCCGCATCTAGACGCTGCTCAGTCAATCTCAGCAGCATTTCCGGGTAACCCCAGTTTCCGCCCCTGCACAGTACCGGATGGCCGTTTACGCTTATCTCCAGCTCCTCCGGCACATCTTCCTTATTCCAGGTCAGTTTCGGACCATCGATCAATTTCATTCCACGGTAACTCAGCTCACGCACACCAAATTTCATTTTACAAATATCACTAAGCTGACCATCAACCTCTGCCGTTATTTCAAGATCATATAGCGGCTGCTGGCCATAACCAGCCGGCCACCACAACTTTGGTTCTTTCATAACCATTTGTGGGAAATCTGAAGGAGAAAACACTGTGTCCACGGTTTGCATCGCCGGAATATTAACCTGCTGCAATAATTTCTGGCCATCAAATGCAATAGCTACTTCTGCTTTCTGTGTTTTATCAGTCTTATTCTCAACAGGAACAGTTACAATAATATCAGCACTTAAAATATTCGGTAGCGGCAAATCTGTCACTACCTGCGGATCACCAATTGTAACCGCCCCGCTTCTGCATATCCGCACATCACTCCAAATGCCTATCCCGCGATCACGTACCGGTGCCATCCAATCCCAGCCGATACTAGCCAGAAACGCAGGACTGTCTTTACCTAGTGCTCCACCATTGTAAACCCAGAAATCCTCACGTTTCTCCAGCGGCACACCCGGATGAGACGGAGGTATTATTTTCACTGCCAGTATATTCTTTTTGCCCTTGGCGAGCTTACCTGTTATATCAAATTCCCCTCTGGTAAATGCACCTTCTATATTCCCAAGTAATTTGCCGTTTAGCCAGACTTCGGCACAATGGTTAATCCCATCAAATTCCAGCCAAAGTTTCTGCGTATCCTGCTGCCATTTACCTGGCACCTGAAGTTCTGTTCTATACCACCAGCTATGACGTGACAGAGCTTCCGGTATTTCCAGATTATTTCTACCAATAGTAGGCTCTGAAAAAACCTGTTCATTTACCAAAGAGGTAAGAACCGTTCCCGGAACAATAGCATTATACCAGCTGGAACTATCAAAACCGGATCGGCTAAGAAGCTCCCCTTTACTGCCGGCCCAATCTGCCCTCTGTAATTCCCAACCGGTATCAAGTTCAAGCACCCTGGCATCCTGTGAAACTATAGCAGACAGTGGCCTAACCTTTTCCTTACGGCGTATAACCCAGCTGTCACCTGCCGGACGTTTAACACTACAAGTGCCTATTACCGATATTTCACTTAGACCTACTCCACATTCATGATGAGATCTGTCTGTAATTTCCACCTTTACATAACCAGCCTCAACAGGGATCAGAGGTATTACAACCTCTCCTCCTTTTCCTTCTGCGGTACGATATACTTCAGACCACATGATATTATCTTTTGATATATAAACCGTATAAGCCTTAGCCCAGGCTTCCACCTGCTCACTTCCCAACAGTTCGCTAGTACGCATTTGGGTAAATACTGGTTTATCTGAGCTACTAGCCCAATCCAGTTCGATCGCCTCCAGCTTACACTTACCCTGTAAGTCTACTACAAGCCAATCGACCCGACCTTCCTGCCAGGAACGAACAGAACGCCAACCAGTATCAGACTGTCCATCAACAGCAAATTCGGCAATAGTAGGAAAATTACCAACCGAAGAAACCGACACCGGACGATATAGTGCCAGATTTTCTGTAGCATCAAGCTCCGATATCATAAACAACAAAAGACTAAGTAGACAAACGATATACCTGAAAAACTGTTTTTCTTTCATAATGCAGTCCAAATTCTGTATTAATTGAATAATTGATTCAAAAGAGACTAATAACACAATAGAAACATTATAATCATACAGAAAAACTGGTAAAATACAAAATTTGTAAATTGGAACTTTTTACAAAGATATGAGTTAAATTAAATTAGTCGTTAAATCCTGTAATTACAACTCCGGCATCATTAAATGCCGCTTTGAGCTTATCACAATTCATCGAGATATCCCCTACCCGCGGCGGGCCATTTTCTTCCTCGTGGCGATTAATACCGTTGAGCAGCTCTGGTGTGCAATTATAGGTATCAACTACATATTTACCTATCTCATATAGCTGCCAGGGGCGATTACCACCAAAATGATAAACTCCACGCATGTCAAGCTTAAGAACCTGCAAAGCCATTTCCGCTATCTGATGGCACCATATGCAGCTGCGCAACTCATCATAAAAAAGGGTTACCGGTCGATCTTTAAGCAGCCTGCTCTTCACCCAATCGATCGCACCCTTGGTACCGGTCACTGAATCACCAAGCGGCAGCCCCAACCGAACGATACAACTATTTGCCAAAGGCTCCAATACCAGCTCAGCCTGTCGAAATGTTTTTCCTGCAACACTTATCGGATCTGGGGTATCATTTTCGCTATAGCCGCCAGTGGGTGGATTTGTACCCGAAAATACCAGGTCTGTGCTCATATATACAATAGTACAATCATCGGCAAAAACTTCGCTAATCGCTTTTGCACCATTAACATTTAAATCGTACGCCCAGCCCGGCCGTTCTTCACACACATCCAGATCGCAAACTCCGGCACAATGGATAATACAATTCGGCCTGAAATCTTGCTTTATCTTCTCGAGACCATCCTTATCAGTTATGCACATATCCACAACTTTTCCAGATGGCACATGCTTAATTGCCGGCGGGCAAATACCAAGCAGACTTTCTTCACTGCACACATCCTGCAAAGCCTGCCAGATTGGCCAGCCGTGTATGCCGGTAATGCCCGTAGCTAAGATTCTTAAGTGGGAATATGGCAATTATTCAACTCCAGCTAACTTAAAGCTTCTCGCCCACGACCAGGACACGAATATCCTTATTAGTCAGCTCATCACCGGCAAGATTACCATAGGCACCGATCACCTTCATACCAGCCTTACGGAAACATTCCCGCAGCTCACGACCATAATAGTGCCTCAATGTAAAACCGGTCCTATGCCGAACATTGTCTGCGGTAATATAGAGAACCTTATTGACTATAGTCTGGTCAAAAACATTATGAATAATATCATGACACATTACCGTACCATCATCATATTCGAAAAACTCCTGATGCTTCCATGGCATCCTGCCTTCCAGACAAGGATAATCGAGCAAAAACTTACCGCCTGGCTTAAGGGCTTTTCCAACCGCATCAAGTACCGCCTGATTTTCTTCATCCTTCTCAAAATACCCGAAAGCGGTGTAGAAATTATATATTCCATCAAACTTCCAGTCGTCAGGTATTTCCCGCATATCTTTGCGAACAAAGTTAACCGCAAGGCCTTCTTCCTTTGCCTTCTCCTGCGAGAAACCAAGCAAAGTTTCGCTCAGATCCAGCCCGGTAACTCCGCAAAAGCCTCGTCTGGCCAGCTCAAGAGAATGTCTGCCCTGACCGCAGCAAAGATCAAGCACCTTACTGTCTTTTTCAAGGTTCAGCCAGCGGACGATCGCATCCACTTCAGCATTTGTTCTCTCTGGAGAAATAGGACGTATCCAGTATTTCAGATACCACTCATCAAAAAAATTCTCATACCAGGCCATCTGTTCCCTTTCCGGCGGCTATGTTGCTTAATCACAACTGGTTATCTCTTATAAGTCTAACTCTTATGATTATAGCCATATTTTACCCACCATGCAAGTCGGAGCTGGTTGCCACTTGCTTGCTACGGCAATAAAAATACAAACCAAAGCCTCCAGCGGTAGATATTAAACACGCCAACCAGCTGTAATTAATCGCAAAATCAATCAATGCCTCTTCTGTACTATAGCTTTTGAATAAAAAGCTAGTTACCAAAAAAGCTATATTAGACATAAACCATGTGCCACCAGTAGTTAATGCCATACGCCCTCCTAGATTCAACCCGCCGGCAAACCGAGCTTCCTTTACTAAAAGTGTAAATGGTGCCATAAGGCAAAAACCTGCTAAAGCCAGCAACCAGGCCGCAGACTCAATCTGAATATATCTTATATATAACCCCAGCAATGGAGTTCCAATTGCAAAAGACCAACCAATACATGCAATAGTATTAACATACCTAGTCAGCCAAGACCAGGCAATAAGGCCAAATACCGACCCTCCCATAAACAGCCAGTGGCAATAGCCCCCGAAATCTAGCGGATAGCCCAACTCACTGAGTTTTTGAGGCAGCATATTAAGGAAAACCGTCATTGTATATGCCGCAGGAATAGCCAAAAGCCAGATAGGCCAGATACTCAGCTGTTTCTTCTCTGTAACTATATTGTCTTCATAACTATTATTATCATCAGCAAGCTCTATACGCATAACTGCGGTAAGAACCAGCATAATAACTATTACAATTGCCAGTAGCCACAACCCAGAAAAACCAAGCCATACAACCAAAGCTGCTCCTAGCCAGGCACCAATACCATAACCTAGCTGACCACCTATCATAAACGCAGCTGTACTAACTTCCGGCTTTAACCGGGCAAGACCATGCACTGCTCTGAAGCTTTCTGGATGAACCAACCCAACTCCAACCGCACTTAATGAAAAGAATATCAGTAGCCATAAAAACGCACTTTCATTGGCTGGCACTAAACTCAATGCCCCGCCACACATTGTCAGTATTCCCCCAACATATATCATCAGCGGCATTTTCTTTCCGGAACGGGTATGACCAACCAATAGCTGTGTCAGATTAACAAGAAAAGAAGCAACGATCATTATCGTCACACTCTGGTGTACGCTAATCCCGAAATAACTGATAATACCCGGCATCAGGGCCGGGATCATCCCCATATAAGAATCTATCCCAAAATGGATAAAAGTCAACACCCCCAGCTGCGGCCATTGACTCTGACGCCAGGAAGGCAAAAGAGGGTAAGCTGTTTCTTCTATTACTCCTGAAGGCATATTGTTATTCCTATATAAAGTTGGTTTACTGAAAATGGCAATATAATACAAACTCACCGTTTTAGCAAGAAAGACTATTCTTTAGACTGAATAAGCGTCCGCATCTGGAGAATGAATTATCAAGCCATAAAAAAAGGCAGCCCAAACTGAGCTGCCTTCTAAAAGCTAAATATATCTGTTCGGTCAGAACGGCACGCTCAATCTCAATGTAAAATTGGTAAAATGCTCAGGATTATCTTTGGTATCAACATCAAAGAGCACCTTCGCCCAAACTACTACACCTTTATCATTATTCCACATGACCTCAGGACCAATACCCATATAACGACTCTTTGAAGTATCGTTATTGTCATCATTTACAGCAAACTCGCCCTTAAAGGCCATACCAGCACGCAGGTTTTTAGCTACGCCAACGTGAAGTGTCTGCCATATCTCCAATATATCGTCCGGGTTAGTGGTAATTTCGCCCAGTTCAGAGTTGATATCATAGCGAATTTCTGTATCGTGACCCCAGGCAGCTTTATCATATATTTTGGAAAGAATAATAAACGGCTGGAACGAAGCTGAGCCACCACCAATCTGCGGGTTTGGAACCTTTTCGGCATCATAACGACCTGTTGGCAATTTCATATCCATACCAGTCAACAGCCAGCAATCTTTATTCTCGCCATTGAAACGATAAGCACCACCAATAAACATATCACCCAAACCATCGGTATGAGCGTCAATAATATCAGTTCCGCCAATACTAACCTCCTGGTTAACATAACCATAAGGTACGATCGTATGAATTACAAAATTCGTATCCCAATATGCAACCCGAAACAGATTCATCGCAACATCAGCTTTCATATCAGTAAACGGTAACTTATCACCAGCAAAGCCGCTGCCATGCTGAAGAATATTAAAATACTGAAATACCCAGCCATTTGGTGCTGCCGCTTCCATAATATCAGTCTCAGCTTTGGCTACCGAAAAGCTCATAGAGAATGCTATCAGCAAAACAAGTGCGATTATCCTAAATAATTGCATAAATAATATCTCCACAAATATAAAAAGAGTTCATACCATGCCGAAAGGCAACGAAACATGAACCCTATTATCATAAAGGCGGAGATTATTGCAAGTGGAAAATAACTGAAGAAAGTAACAAGTAATAGGTAACAAGTAATAAGCTCAGGTGTCAGCTTTGCGGCCCTAATTAAAACGCCTGCTTTGCAGGCTAATAACAACTCAGATAGTTTCGAGCGGAGCGAGAATCATGAGCTTATTACTTGTTTCTTGCTACTTATTACTTCTCAAGCACATTCGGTACTGTTGATTCCGGGCTGACTTTATACCAGGCATCAAGCACTATCCCATTCTCATCGATAAGGAACGAGCTGCGAATAATACCCATCTTCTTCTGACCGAACGATACTTTCTCGCCATAAGCACCATAAGCTTTGGCAACTTCATTATCAGTATCGCACAGCAACGGAAAACCCAGCGAATATTTCTCATCGAATTTCGCCTGCTTTTCCGGGGTATCCGGGCTTATCCCCAGAGCCTTTATCCCGGCCTTGGCCAGCTGTTCCAGCGACTGACTAACCTGGCAGGACTGCTTGGTACAGCCGGGAGTATTAGCACGCGGATAGAAGTAAATAAGAACTTTTGAGCCTTTATAGTCGCTCAATGATACTTTATTAGAACCCTGGTCAAGCAAGGTAAAATCCGGCGCATTTGTTCCTGTTTTAAGTTGGGACATGATTCATTCCTTATATATCCTAAAGTCTACTATTTTAATTTATATGTTTATCAATAGGCAGCAAGGTTGTAATGACGAAAGGTTGCAAGGGGTGGTTTCTCACTTCGTCCGAGACTAAATAATTTAAATCAGCCTCGGCTAAAGGCCGAATCCTTCCCTTTCAACCTTTCTTCCTTACTTCCTTTCTACCTCTCTTGAGATACTAGTGCCATTTGTGCCGTAAAATCAAATTTAATCGTCCAAACTCCCCTGCTGCGGCTCTTTCACTTGCTTATCTTTACACTAATGCACCTTCAGTCCTAAATATGTTACAGAGATACTACCAACATTTCCTAACTTGCTGGTCCATATAAACTTAAATTGCACATTAACACAGTAAACCTGCTTTTTTCTTTGGCATTCGGGAAACTTTTGTTAAAATCAAGGCCATAGATACAACTAATAAATGAACATAAACACCAAGGGTAAGACTTCCTCCCCTTTTTTAACTAATATACACGGGAGCAATATTTACCATGCAGTAAAACGTAAAAGGATATAGGTAAAAGGTGCAAAATGCCTTTTGCCCGCTTTTACTTTTTACCTTTAACTTTTAACAGTAACCTTAGCCGGTTATTTTATGGAGCGGCAATGAAGCTGACAAAATTCGGGAATAAGCTCAAGAAGAAATCTGGTATCAGCCAGCTGATGGATGACCTGGGCCATGCGATGAACGTTAATCGTGACATTCTCATGCTCGGCGGCGGTAACCCGGCCTTTATCCCCGCGGTTCAGTCGGTTCTGCGTGAGAGTATGAATGAGCTTCTCGGACAAGGTGACAGCTTCGAGCGGGCGATTGGCGTTTACGATACCCCGCAGGGCAATCACGCTTTCCTCTGCTCGCTGGCTGAGCTGTTCCGTAATGAGTTCGGCTGGGATATTACCCACGAGAATATCGCATTAACTGCCGGCAGTCAGTCGGCGTTCTATGTGCTGTTCAATATGTTCGCCGGGGCAGATGCCGATGGTAAACAGAAAAAGATACTCCTGCCGCTGGCCCCGGAATATATCGGTTATGCTGATATCGGGCTTGATGGCGATATCTTCCGCAGTTACCGGCCGCAGATCGAGATGCTCGATGACCGCATGTTCAAATATCATATCAACTTCGATGAGCTGGAGATCGGCGAGGATGTGGGAGCGGTCTGTCTCTCCCGCCCTACTAACCCAACCGGCAATGTCATGACCGATGATGAGGTCAGCCGCCTGATAAAGCTCACCGAAGAAGCTGATGTGCCGCTTATCCTGGATAATGCCTACGGAACCCCGTTCCCGAATATTATCTTCTCCGAGGCTCAGCCTTTCTGGCAGAAAAATGTCATAGTATGTATGAGTCTCTCGAAGTTCGGCCTGCCCGGGGCCCGCACCGGGATAATCATCGCCGATAAGCCGGTGATCGAAGCTGTCAGTGAATTTAATGCTGTGCTTTCCCTGGCCCCTAACGGCATGGGAGCAGCTGTTGCCGGTTCACTGGTCAGAAGCGGCCGCATACTCGAGCTCAGCCGCGACCATATCCGGCCATTCTACCAGGAACGATGCCGCAAGGCCGTCGGCTGGATCCATGAATATTTCGATGGCCTGGAATATTATATCCATAAACCTGAAGGAGCACTATTCCTCTGGCTCTGGTTCCGTAATATGCCAATAACCTGTCAGGAGCTCTACGAGCGGCTCAAGGCCCGCGGCGTACTCATCGTGCCCGGCCATTATTTCTTCCCCGGCATGGATAATTCCTGGAGCCATTGCCATGAATGTATCCGCATGACCTATTCCCAGGCACCCGAAACCGTCGAGCAGGGAATAAAACTCATCGCCGAGGAACTCCGCAGCCTGGACTATTCCCAGATCGCCAATACCGAAGCCAAACGCCCTTCTGCGGCACAGAACCGGACGAAACAATAAATCATTTTTTGATTCACAGATTTGATTTGAGGCTTTTTTGCCGAAAACGGCTAATTTGATTAATTAACACGGATTAAAGATAAGAACCATAGCCGCGTAGCTTTAAGAGTACAAACTTCAGTTTGATAATCAACCGTGAGCAAAGCGAATATAAAAAAAGAGAGAACTAACGCAGAGTTTGATAAAAAGCCACTAACTTCTAATTTCTAACTCCTAAATCCTAACAAATCACTTACCGCCTTCGCTGATATTTTCGAGCATATTGAGATAGCTCTCGTATCGGCGTGAGAGGGCCGGATTGTCGGCGAGAGCATCTTTGACGGCACAGCCCGGCTCGTGGGTATGGGTGCAGTTTGAGAAGCGGCAGCTGTCGGCGAATTCATCGAATTCATTAAAATACCAGCGGAGCTCGCCAGGGGCCATCTGCCAGAGCCCGAAACTGCGGACGCCGGGAGTATCGATGATCGTTATCTCGCCCGGCAGATGATAGAGATTACTGCTGACTGTGGTATGGCGGCCTTTACGGGTGGTGCGTCGGACATCGCGGGTCTCAAGCGAAAGCTCCGGCTCGATAGCATTGAGCAGCGAGCTCTTGCCCACGCCGCTATGACCGACAAAGACCGAGAGATGACCGGCCAGCCGCTCTTTGAGCTGGGCTATCCCTTCGCTGCTGTCGGCGGAACAAAGGATAATATCTATACCCAGCTTGCGATATGGTTCCAGGGCTTCGTGCATACTCTCGATAAGTTCGCTTTCCCCTGCGGCCAGGTCCATCTTATTGATACAGATGACCGGGGTTATCCCGCCGCGTTCGACGGCGAGCAGATAGCGGTCGATAAGGTTGGTACTTAGTGCCGGCGAAAGGATAGAGCTGACAATGACCACGACATCGATATTGGCGACGATCACCCGCTCGATACGGTTGTCGTGGGGGTCGGGTCTGCTCAAAACCGCACTGCGAAGCTCAACCGATTCGACGATGAAGGTATCATCACTGCATGAGAACAGCACCCGGTCGCCCACCGCCAGGTCGCTTCGCTGGCTCATGGCCAGCTCCGGACGAAGCAGACAGTTAACCCGCTGATCATCATCGGTTATCACCGTACACTTACCGGCCTTTACCGAGATAACGGTAGCGGTTGTGGTATCAAGGGCGGCATCGGTGGCGGCTTCTTTGGCATCGAATTTACCTTCAGAGAGCAGCTTCAGGGCCCAGTCCTCCAGCGAGACGGGCTTATTCTGGGGCCCGCGTTTCTCGAAGCTTTCCTGCTCATGTTCACCCTGGCGATAGTTGCGGGTCAGATCGCTCCGCTGCTTGCGGTTTTTATTCACAGAAGCTTTGCGCAGGCGAGAGGCCTGCTGAAAGAGCCGCTGGCGGTCTGCAGGACTCAAAGCATGAAGCTTATCCAATAAAGGTTTTCTATCACTTTTACGCATGAATTATTTGAATAATAAATAGTAAGAAGTAACAAGAAATAAGAAATAAGAAATAAGCTCCGGTGCCCGCTTTGCGGAACTGAATTTAAACGCCTGCTTTGCAGGCGAATATAAAATCAGACAGTTTCGAGCGGAGCGAGATTCATGAGCTTGTTTCTTGTTACTTATTACTTCTTCTAAGTTTTCGATAACTTTCTATACATCAGTACATCTAGAGCAGCGACCAGCACTACGCCGGACCACATAAAGATAAGGCCGACGGTCATATCTGTACTGCTCTCTGCGATATGCTTTCCGGTGAACATGGTCACCAGGCAGAAGACCGCCGGGATAAAGCTTATACCAAAGGCCATGAGCAGATGGCCGCTCTTGAAGATAATGCCAAGCCCGGCACCCATGACCGTAAGGATAACGCAGCTTACGCCAAAAGCCAGGCGGGAATGTTTCTCGGCGGCTATCTCGATCTGCAAACTACGGCAGGCATTCTTGAGCTTCTGAGCCATATATATCAGCCGCTCGGAAGAATATGACGGCACAACATCCTCCACTTCTTCTGCCGCTGCAAACTCTTTTATCGACAGACCATCCGCCTGATGAAGGATCTTATCAGGTACAATTATCCCGGTAAGAGCTTCATTAATATAGTTGATAACATTACCGCTGGCTGTCTGCCAGGATGCATTCTTCATACTCAAAACCACCCGCGGCGAGCTATTATAGTACATATACTGCAACCTGGCCTCATCACAGGTATATTCCTTCCTCAAGGCAGGATTGTCAGGATCGGTATATTCAACTATTATCGTACCATCATCAAGTGGAAGAAGCTCAGCCAACGAACTGGCCTTTTTCCTGATAGATTTATTCTTATCCAGGAAATCACAGCCACTGGCAAAAATCCGGATCGTCCGACCATTATCACAATTCAACAGTGCATAACCTGTATGTTTAAGCTCCTGATCGGTATAATGGAAAAGCACTTCCTGTATATACTGATCAACTGCCTTTTCAAATGCCAGTCGAATCGGTGCAAAACTACCCAGATTCGAACCAATAGCTTTTAATTCGTCCAGATTCTTAAACTTTATCTTATCCTTAAACAAAGTCGGTATCGGAACCGTAAACTCATTACGACCGATCTCAACATAAGCATCATCGATCAGACCACAAGCCTCACCCAGCTGCAGACGCATACGGTTCTCGCCTGTATCAGGGTGCTTCTCGATATTAAGCTTAACAGCCTTGGCAGTAATAACTTCCTTAACCTTGGTCCTGTCAGTTGTCACCAAAGTCACACCCTGCAGGATATGTTCCTTGGCCCAGACCTGATCTGCATGTATTACCAGACCGGAAAACATACTCGAAAGTTCTCCCTTTTTCTCGATACCACGAAAGATCATCGCCTCGGCATCTTCTGAAAGGATATTCTCGAACTTAGAGATAAAATACGGAATTGTATGGAAACCAAGCAGGAGACTCGCCAACCCGATAAGCAGCGCCAAAGTGCCGGCCGGATAGATAAGTGAGATAACACTTATACCACTACTGCGACAGGCATTGATCTCATTATCAAATGCCAATCGACCATAGGTAAGCGTAGTTGCCAGTAGAGCGGCGATCGGCATAACCATAGTTATAGTGATCGGCATAGTATAAGCGATAAGGGTTGGAACCTTCATCGGGTCGATATTAAAGCTCCGCAACGGCTTGAGCATCATACCCAGACCCATCACCAGCGAAAGCACACACACTCCCAACAGGAACTTCTTGAGAAGGTCCATGAAAATGTATCTATGTAATGTAAATACCAAATCTGTATCTTTCTTAATATTATCCGCCTGGCGATTCGCTCAGGTCAGTAAGCGGTAAACCCGGCTGGCCGATCTTACCAGAGCAATTATAAATGACTCCAGCGGCCGTACTTGCAATACACGGGCTGCAACTGGATATTTAAACCGAAATACCCGGCAATGTCAAGAGTCAGGCAAGAAAAAGAACTCACCCAAACCCTAGCCACTTACAACACAAACCGTTATAATAGCTAACCTTACATTACTCTAACACAAACTCCGACTCGCCGCAATCATAAGAATTAGTTCCTATATACACCTTAAACTTACCACTCTCTGCAATATAGTCCAGCTCAGAGTTATAGAATTTGAGATCTTGAACGGTTATATCAAAGGTGACCTCCCTGCTCTCGCCAGCTTCTAAGCTTACTCGCTTATATCCTTTAAGCCTTTTAACTGCAGGAGTTACCGACGCTGTCATATCGCGAATATACATCTGGACAACTTCGGTACCAGCTCTCTTACCAACATTTTTAACTGTCACTGTAGCTTCAATTTTGCCATTACTATTTAGCGTCGAGCTGCTCAGGCTTATCTTGCTGTAATTGAATATTGTATAGCTCAAACCATAACCAAACGGATATAATGGCTCATTTACCACATCCAGATAGGCTGAACGATAGAAACTCCCACCTCCTGGCGACATGGGCCTGCCAGTATTCTTGTGATTATAATAGATCGGGATCTGACCTGCATTTCTTGGAAATGTTGCGGTCAGCTTGCCTGATGGATTGTAATCACCATATAGGACATCAGCTACAGCATTACCACCTTCAACTCCGGCAAACCAGGTTTCCAAAATAGCATCTGCATTGGTATCTTCCCATTCCAAAGTCATAGGCCGGCCGTTCATAAGTACAATAACCAGCGGCTTACCTGTACGCTTGAGTGTCTTGAGCAATCTTTGCTGCGTGGCTGGGATTGAAATATCTGAACGACTTTTGGCCTCGCCGCACATATTACCCTGCTCTCCGACAACAGCAACTACAATATCAGCTTTATCTGCAGCCGAAACTGCCTCCGCGATCATATCTTCTGCACTTCGGCCGTCACGATGAACCTGCCCACCGAGTCTGTCGATAAGAAGCTGATCATCTGTAATATCTGCTCCATGGGCAAAGATAAGATTATCATCACCACCAAGCAGGTTCTTTATACCATCGTAAACACTAACACAATCCTCGCCTCTGCCCGCAGCCGACCAGCAGCCCAACATATCCCAATTACTCTTTGCCAGCGGCCCAACCAGAGCTATCTTTTTATCCCTGGCCAGAGGTAGTACATTATCATTATTTTTCAAAAGCACAAAACTTTCTCTCGCCATCTGCCGGGCAAATTCACGAGATTCTGCTTTGAATATCTCTTTACCTGCTCGTTCCGGGTCAAGATAGCGATATGGATCAGCAAAAAGACCAAGCTTATACTTTGCTTCTAAAATACGCCTACACGCCTGATCGATCTGTGCCATAGAAACCTTACCTTCACGAACAAGAGTTTCAAGGTTATTAAGCATACATTCATCGACCATATCCATATCAACACCAGCCTTGATAGCCTGCTGGGCTCCGTGGTAACCATCTGCTACAAAACCATGCTCTATCATCTCCGCAATAGCATTGTAATCGGTAACCACAAATCCATCAAAACCCCACTCACTACGAAGCAGATCTGTCAATAACCATTTATTTGCTGTTGCTGGAATGCCATTTATATCATTAAACGACGACATTACCGTAGCCGCACCAGCCTCAACCGCCGCTTTATACGGCGGAAAATAATCCTCGTACATCTGTAAACGACTCATGTCAACCGTATTATAATCACGACCCGCAATAGCAGCACCATACAAGCCAAAATGCTTAATACAAGCCAGAATAGTTTCTTTGTCGCCAAGATCGCTGCCCTGATAGCCGCGAACCATTGCTTCAGCTACACGAGAACCTAAATAGCTATCCTCGCCGGCTCCTTCGCTTATACGTCCCCAACGCGGGTCACGAGCAATATCCACCATCGGCGAAAATGTCCAGTTCAGACCATCGGCAGATGATTCTAATGCCGCTATCTGAGCACTTTTCTCAATTGCTGCCATATCCCAGCTGGAAGCGATCGCCAGCGGAATGGGAAATATTGTGCGATATCCATGAATAACATCATAGCCAAATAGTATAGGAATACCAAGTCGAGACTCTTTTACCGCCATATCCTGAAGCTTGGAAACGGCATTTACCGTACAGGTATTTAGAACAGAACCAACCTTACCGCTTTTGATCTTAGCCTCTACATCACTGCTAACCCGCGGACCGGTAACATCAAAACCAATAGTCAGCTGATTTAGCTGACCGATCTTTTCCGAGACACTCATCTTAGCCAAAAGATCGGAAACATACTTATCCATATCCTGCTGGTCAGCTCCCGCTGAGACAGCAACGGAAACATTCAAAATCACTGCCAGCACAAACATTAACTGCACGCAAACATTACGCAAAGAAACTACACAATTCATACAGACTCCCTTTAGTTACAATAATGAAATTATACTTTTTCTAGTTGCTATTTCTTTTAACCACCTCAAACTGACAGAATACTTCAGTTTGTATATTGTAATAAACTGTCAACAGAGGGTTTAATGGTTGGTGGTTAGTAATTAGCTTTTGAAGTCATTCTATTCAACTAATTGCTAAATCCTAACTCCTCTCAAACTGACCATCGGTCAGTTTGAGTAACCACTTATCAATGGCTATGACCGCAATCGCAGTGACCATGCCCGTGATTATGCTCTTGAGAACTACTATCATCTTCATGCTCATGCTTGTGGCGATGCCCACTGCAGCGACAGGTAACGTCAATATCACCACTGGCAAATAACAATGGAAAGACAATATCACTAATACAGCAAGGCAGCCAAACCGCGATAAAAAGCACAATAAACATACCAAACAGCAGTGCAGCTGTCATATCCGCATGGGTATTCATCAGCATATGAGAAGAAGAAGCCCAGGTACTAAGCAATATATGCACAGCATGTGGATAGCGACTGCGAGGAATAAACCAGGCGATCGCAATACCAAGCAATGCCGCAGGATTGACTATATACCACTCTTCTATAAAGCCCAAATGCAGGCCATGGCTTTGCGAATGTTCACCACAATCCTGACATGCGACCTCACTTTCATGATCATGTTCCGCTTCATGCTCACCCCCCTCTGCCTCATGATCATGAGCGTCTACCAATAGCTCCGCCTCATGCTCATCATGACCATGCTCGTGCAATGAAGCATGGGTCGGTACTGCCACCCCCATGATCTCCTCACCCATATAAGGAATAATGCAATCACTAAGCGTTGCGATACCGATAGAACCAAAATACCCGATCACCAGATAGGTTAGCAAATTCTTCTTCTTGGTATGCATAGCAAAAAGCGAAGTAGTAACCATAGCAGATAGCAAAACATGGCTAGGATGAAACACACTAAACATTTTAGCTGCTGAATCATGACCTATATTCTTAAAAAGAAGCATGAAAATAATACCTGCCACAGCACCAGCAGTTGTATACGGTGCATGACATATTATTTCCTGCCAAATATGATTAAGCCTGTTTTTTGAACTCATATGTTTCTTATATCCTTTTATACCAAAATCTTAGATTTACAATCTGATTATTATATCCACTTTTACCAGTTATAGTCAACCTTCATATTAACCGAAACAATCGGCCAAACCTGCTCCTACTACCTAATAATATACGCCATATCTCATCTAAAAGATCATATTATCACACACTTAGCACACCATATACCCACTTCTTCAACAACTGTTAACCTGGACTGCATCAGCCTATATAAAAGCAGAAAAATACCAGAACCACCCTCCAAAAGTGAAAAAAGTGCAAAAAAAATCACCTAAAAAGACAAAAACTCGGCCAATATACACCTAATCAAACATTATACTATAATGCTATCCCAACCAGCGTTAACTCCAAATAACCATAAAATACATACCTGATACTTACAATATATTACAATCCATACCGAACAGAACTCAATAGCCAGCAATGATTTGTCAATTTTTGATACATAACTCCTATATACTTAACTGGCTATTGCCTACATAATTTCAGAAGTAAATGGGGACATTGAAAAACAGAACAGTAAATTGTAATTCATTTTTTAAGGAGACTCTTACAATGCGGTCATTTTTTGCCTTGTTAATACTGCTGATAGCCGGCAGCAACAGCTTCGCTCTCAATAAGAAGCCAATCGATTACGTTAACCCGCTGATGGGAACTGATTCCAAGCACCTGCTCTCTAATGGTAATACCTATCCGGCGATCGCTATGCCTTGGGGTATGAACTTCTGGATGCCGCAGACTGGAAATATGGGCGATGGCTGGGCCTATACCTATAACTCAGACCGTATCAAGGGTTTCAAACAGACCCATCAGCCAAGTCCATGGATCAACGATTACGGCCAGTTCTCGATCATGCCTATTACCGGCGAGCTGGATTTTGATCAGGAAAAGCGAGCCAGCTTCTTCAGCCATAAAGCCGAAGTTGCAAAGCCAAACTACTACCGGGTTTACCTGGCTGATTATGATATTACTACTGAAATAACCGCAACAGAACGTGCCGCTTATTTCCGTTTCACCTTCCCGGAAGCAGATAAATCTTATGTAATTGTAGATGCTTTTGATAATGGCTCTTATGTCAAGATCATACCTGCTGAGAAGAAAATCGTTGGTTATACTACCAAAAACA
This sequence comes from Sedimentisphaerales bacterium, assembly GCA_963667715.1. Lineage (GTDB taxonomy): Bacteria > Planctomycetota > Phycisphaerae > Sedimentisphaerales > SM23-30 > JAFGDI01. The sequence continues at coordinate 3,525,606 of OY763926.1, forward strand.
GCGGCGGCGTACCAAATAACTTCAAGAATTACTTTGTTATCGAATTCGATAAGCCTTTCACCTTCACAGCCGCGGTAAATGACAGGAATATCAAGACCGATCAGCTGGAAGCCAAGAGCAATCATTCCGGCGGTATTATCGGTTTTACTACCAAGGTTGACGAAGTGGTACATGCCCGTGTCGCTTCCTCCTTTATCAGTCTCGATCAGGCGTATCTGAACCTGAAAGAGCTCAAGGGCAGCTTTGACAGCACCAGATCATACGGCGAGAAGATCTGGAACACCACTCTCGGCAGAATCGAGATCGAAGATGACAATTGGGACAACCTCAGAACCTTCTACTCCTGTATGTATCGTTCTGTACTGTTCCCTCGTCAGTTCCACGAGATCGATGCCAAAGGTGATGTTGTTCATTACAGCCCATTCAATGGCAAAGTACTGCCGGGCTATCTCTATACCGATACCGGTTTCTGGGATACCTACCGCAGCCTGATACCTTTTGTTAACCTGGTCTTCCCATCAACTGGCGAAAAGATCCAGGAAGGTCTGCTGAACTCTTATCTCGAAAGCGGATTCTACCCGGAATGGGCCAGCCCCGGCCATCGTGACTGTATGGTGGGTAACGGTTCATCGCCGGTTATCGCTGATGCCTTTTTCAAAGGACTCATCAAGGTCGATGCCAATAAAATGTATGAAGGTATGAAACATAGTGCCAATAATCAGCACCCGCACGTCAGATCATCTGGCCGCCTTGGCTACGAATACTACAATGAGCTGGGCTATGTTCCTTACGATGTTAATATCCGCGACAATGCCTCACGTACACTGGAATATGCCTATGATGACTGGTGCATATACCAGATGGGTAAAAAGCTTAACCGCCCTGCCGCTGAGCTTGAGCTATATCGTAACCGCTGTCTGAACTACAAGAATCAGTTCAATAAGAAATTCAATATGATGAGCGGCCGCAAGAAAGATGGCTCATTCCCGGATAATTTCAAGCCGGTAAGCTGGTGGGACGCCTTCACCGAAGGTAACAGCTGGCATTATACCTGGTCTGTCTTCCATGACATTCAGGGCCTGATCGATCTTATGGGCGGCTATGACAACTTTATCGCCAAGCTCGATGCAGTATTTACTTCGCCACCTAGCTTCGGCGGCGGCAGCACCAAGGGCAATCTCGTCCATGAAATGCGTGAAATGCAGGTTATCGACATGGGCCAGTACGCTCACGGTAATCAACCGATCCAGCATATGATCTACCTGTATAACTATGCCGGCTCGCCATGGAAAACACAGTATTGGATCCGCCAGGCTATGGAACGCCTCTACCATCCGACCCCGGACGGCTACTGCGGTGATGAAGATAACGGCCAGACCTCAGCCTGGTATGTCTTCTCCTCGCTGGGCTTCTATACCGTCTGTCCAGGTGCCAATGAATATGTCATCGGTTCGCCGCTGTTCAAGTCAGCTAAAATAAAGCTGGAAAACGGCAGACAGATCGTTATCACCAGCGAAAATAACTCTGAAGAGAATGTATATATCAATGCCCTGACCGTAAACGGTAAAGATTATAATAAGAACTATTTCACCTATACCGATTTCATGAAAGGTGCAAAGATAAACTTCGAAATGTCAGACCAGCCGAATATGACAAGAGGCACAGACAAAGCCGCGTTCCCATATTCACTGTCGAACGAAGAATAATAGCTTTAGTAATACAAAACTATTCATATAGCTAAAACACAGAGGGCCATCGATCCACTTTATACGGATTGATGGCCCTTTTTTCGTTAATAGGAGATATTTTAATAGATATCACACAAGCTATTTTTAAATGTTATATATTTTCAGACAAAAATAATACTTCTTTATGTAATATCTTACTGGAAGAATTGAAGGTAGAAAGTTCCGGCTTTTTCCTTATAATAAACCCAAAAGCTAGGCAACTGCACCAGATGACAATATTCTGGCCCAGCACTAATAATTTAATGTAATCACTTTTCAAACAATTACTTAAAAGGAATAATACATGAAACACTTTTTTACCAGTATCATCCTGACACTATTATTCACTATTACAATTCAAGCCGCCGAAAAAAATCTTGCTGATTATGTCAATACTCTGCAGGGAACAAATTCCAAGTTTGAGCTTACCCGCGGCAATACCTACCCGACTACCGCCCTGCCTTTTGCTATGAACACCTGGGGAGCCCAGACCGGCAATAATGGTGATGGATGGAAGTACCAGTATGAAAAGGATACTATCCGAGGCTTCCAGCAGGCTCACCAGTGCAGCTCCTGGACCAATGATTATGCGGTTTTCTCACTTATGCCCTCAGCTGGCGAGTTGAAAGTTAACCAGGATCAGAGAGCTCTGAAATTCAGCCATGCCAACGAGATTGCCAAGCCGTATTATTATTCTGTGAAGTTTGATAACGGCATCCAGACCGAAATATCACCAACCGAACGCGGTGCCCATATCCGCTTTAGCTTCCCTCAGGGCCAGAAGGCCTTTGTTGCCCTCGACGGCTATACAACCTCCAGCTCAGTAAAGATCAGCCCGGACCAGAAGACCATCACCGGATATGTATTAATTACCCGCAGCCATGCCGGCCACTTCAAGAATTACTTCAGACTCGAATTCGATCAGCCGATCGCTGCCTATGGAACCTGGGAAAACAGAAATAATACCGTTAATGCCGGTCAGACCGAACTCGAAGGCAAAGGAGCCGGAGCATACCTGCAATTCGCCGACGGTGCCACTGTCCAGGCTAAGGTCGCCTCATCGTATATCAGCCCGGAACAGGCCCAGCTCAATCTCGAACGCGAGCTAGGCGGCTTTAAGAACCTGGAAGATACCAAACAGGCGGCATTAAATACCTGGAACAAACTTCTGAGTCAGGTAAAGGTCGAAGGCAGTAATGAAGAGGACAAAGCCACCTTCTATTCCTGCTTCTTCCGTGCAAGCCTGTTTTCACGCATGTTCCATGAATATGACAAGGACGGCAATGCCTATTACATGAGCCCATACGACATAAAAGTGCACAATGGTAAGATGTACACCGATACCGGCTTCTGGGACACCTTCCGCGGCCAGTTCCCGCTGACCTGCCTGCTGCACCCCACTATGCAGGGAGAATATATGAATGCCATGCTCGCCGCCCAGGAACAATGCGGCTGGCTGCCAAGCTGGTCATTCCCCGGCGAAGGAGGCAGTATGATCGGTAACCATGCGATCTCACTTTTCGCGGATGCATGGGCCAAAGGCATTCGCACCTTCGACCCGGAAAAAGCCCTGGCGGCTTATCTGCACGAAGCTACCAATAAAGGACCATGGGGCCCGGCAAACGGCCGTGAAGGCTGGAAAGGCTATTATCAGCTGGGCTATGTACCGTACCCGGAAGTAAGAGAAGCCACCGCCAAGACCCTGGAATATGCCTATGATGACTGGTGCGGCTATGAACTGGCCAAAACTATCGGCAACGATTTCTATGCCGATATCTTCGCCCGCCAGATGTATAATTATAAAAATGTCTACAATCCTGAAAATGGGTTTATGATGGGTAGAAATGCCAAAGGTCAATGGCAGGAAAACTTCAGCCCATATGCCTGGGGCGGACCATTTACCGAGGGTAATGCCTGGCATTGGATCTGGTCAGTATTCCACGATGTACAGGGCCTGATCGATATTATGGGCGGTAATGATGCCTTTAATGCCAGACTGGACGAAATATTTACTATCCCTAACAAGATCGAAGTTGGTACTTACGGCGGACTTATCCACGAGATGACCGAAATGGCTATGGCCAATATGGGCCAGTACGCCCACGGCAACCAGCCGATCCAGCATATGGTTTATCTCTATAACTACTCCGGCGAGCCATGGAAAGCTCAGTTCCACGCTCGTGAGGTTATGAGCAGACTTTATAATGCCACCGAAAACGGCTATCCCGGCGATGAGGATCAGGGCCAGACTTCTTCCTGGTATGTTCTCAGTGCCCTGGGCTTCTACAGCGTCTGCCCTGGTACCGATCAGTATGTAATCGGTAGCCCGTTGTTTGAGAAGACCACGATCACACTTGAAAATGGTAATAAGTTCGTAGTGGTAGCCAAAGGCAACTCTGCTGAAAATGTATATATTCAGTCCGCCAGGCTAAACGGCAAAAACTACACTAAAAACTACCTGAGATACTCAGATATCATCAACGGAGGTAAACTCGAGCTGGTCATGGACAGTAAGCCAAATACCAAACGCGGCATCAAAAAGGAAGATAAGCCGTTCTCAGTTTCTGTTGAATAAGTATTATTTTTCCCGTTTACAAACTTAGTATATATCAAACAAAAATACCCCGCCGGGCACCTATTACCTGACGGGGTATTGTTAACTTTATATGATATTATATCAATACAAAACGGCGATTACTTATCTGGCCGGTCTGTCTTTAATATCTGAGCCGAAGTTCTTATTAGGCTGCGGTCCCATCTGGAACTCCAGTTTACCGCCGGAGGCGATCATATCGTAAGTTATATATGACTTGCTGTAAGGCTTGCCGTTATACTTCACTGACTGGATATAGATATTGTCCTTGCTGTTATCATGGGCAATAATGGTGAACTTCTTACCACCAGGTAAATTCAGGGTCAGCTCATCGACTGCCGGGCTGCCGAAGACATAAACGCCATTGGCCGGGTGAACTGGGTAGAAGCCCATCGCAGACATCATATACCAGGCTGACATCTGGCCGCAGTCTTCATTACCGCTGAGACCATCGATCTTATCGCTATACATGGTATCGAGTACCTGACGAACTCTCTGGGCCGACTTCCACTGCTGGCCGGCAAAGGCATACATATAGATTATATGATGGCTCGGCTCATTGCCATGGGCATACATACCGATCAGGCCGGAGATATCAGATGATGCTCCTTCTCCCAGGTCTGAGCTCATATTGAACAGGGTGTCCAGCTTGGTGACAAAGGCCTTCTCCGAGCCAAACAAGTCGATCAGACCATACGGATCATGAGGCACCAGCCAGGTATACTGCCAGGCATTGCCTTCACAGTAGTCATCTTCACGATGGCGGGAGGCGATCGGGTCAAACGGGCTGCGCCATGAGCCGTCAGCCATTACGCCACGCATAAACTGGATATCCTTATCAAAATATTTTGTGTAAACCTTAGAACGGTTCAGGAAATATTCATAATCTTCGGTTTTGCCCAGGTCCTTGGCCATCAGGGCAATACAATGGTCATCAATAGCATATTCCATGCTCTTGGCAACCGCTTCATTTTCCTTATCGCCGGGAATATAGCCCATCTCCTTGAGGAACTTCACACCTTTGCGATCGTTCATAGCACTGTCCTTGATCGCCTTAAAGGCCAGTTCAACATCATAGTCACGGAAACCCTTGAAATAAGCATCAACAATAACCGGTACGGCATGATAACCAACCATAGTCCCGGTCTCATTACCCAGAAGATGCCAGATAGGCAATATCCCCTGCTGCTGGTATATGGCCAGCATGGAATTTACCATATCATTTACCCGCTCCGGCTGATACAATGTCAGCAGCGGATGCTGGGTGCGATATGTGTCCCATAGAGAGAAGATACTGTAATTTTCAAAACCAGGGTTCTTATATACTTTCTTATCGGTACCGCGATAGTCGCCATTGGCATCATTGAAAAGAACCGGCGATATCATGGAATGATACATTGCAGTATAGAATATTGTGCTGGTCTTCTGGTCAGCTTTTACCTGGAATTTATTGAGCTGCTCGTTCCATTTCTGCTGGGCCTGATCAACTACGCCATCAAAGTTCCAGTCGCTAAGCTCTGCGTCAATATTTGCCAGGGCGTTTTCGATACTTACCGGCGAAATAGCCAACTTTATTAATACCGGCCTGCTGCTTGAGGCGAGATTGATCACACCTTTGATACCGCGACCTTTACCGGATACACTGTCAAGCTTGTTATTGCCATCATAAATATCAAATGAAGCTGCCGGGGTCTGAAGCTTTATCGCAAAAAATACCCGCTGGTCAGAAGCCCAGCCCTGCGAGAAACGATAGCCGCCGATAGTGCTGTCATCGATCTTCTCCAGGTAAGCTTCGCGAATTGAATCGCCATTACCGGTAACCGGATTGATTATTACTTTATCATCTGTACCGGCCGGATAACAATAGCGGTGCATGGCAACCCGCTCGGTAGCAGCCAGCTCAACCCTTACATTATAGCGATCGAGCATTACACTGTAATAGCCCGGACTGGCGGTTTCGGTTTCATGACGATAGCGAGATGCATAGCCGCTTTCAGGGTTATCATCGCTGCCGGTCTCAAGCTTTGCCTCTCCCACCACCGGCATAAGCAAAATATCGCCCAAGTCGGTACAGCCGGTACCACTTAAATGCAGATGAGAAAAACCAATATTCACTGAATCGCTATAATGATAGCCCGAACACCAGTCCCAACCCTTATGATTATTATTCGGGCCGACCTGGATAGCACCAAAAGGAACCGAAGCACCTAAAAAGGTATGACCGTGGCCGCCGGTGCCGATATAAGGGTCAACATACTTGAGCAGATCAGCTCCCTGGGCCGGACTAAGAACATAGCCGGCAAAAATACAACATAATATCGCTGCTTTTCTGAACATTATTAAACTCCAAATACTAAAAAGTTAATAAAATCGAACATAAATCGTCCAGAGAAGACTATGCCACCCGGCAACAAGTATCTATTGAACAACTATGTTACATAAATACCAGAACTACATCCTATTCAAGACAAAACGAGGTAATAAAGCGATAATAGTATAATAGAAATCAATATAAAATGCTACTACCCAAAGATAAAAATGAATGGCATGCCGTCAGTCATTTAAAGAGTATATTTAAGCGAACACAAAAAAACTATATACATTTTCCCCCGCAATCGAGGAAGATAAACATATATTCAAACTAAACCTAGGTAAGTTTAATCTGCCGTAGAAATCCAGCCCGCCTAAAGCGGACGGCTATCTCGTCTCAAAAAGAACTACCCATTACGGCTATTAGCTTTTAGCGGCAGCTATAATTGTTATAGGCTGATAGGTCAGGACAACTCCACTCGGCGAACTGAACCTGCTGATATATTCATTTGAAAACTTGGCCAGAGTCGTTCTGGTCCATCTTTTACCGCCTGCGGCAGTAACCCCGGTACTTTTCATATGATGTAAGACCGCGTGCGGGTCTGAAAATTCCAGAAAATATGACTTCTCCTGGGCAGAAATGACGTCAAAACACTCACTAAGCAGCTCTTTGAGCTCGGCAAGAGAATAATAGCCCAGACTTACGCCAGTAAGACTTCGTATCTCACTGAAATTATCAGGGCCAAAGGTAGAAAAGGCCAGTATACCACCAGGAACAAGAGCATCCGCCAGCCGTGAGAGCGTATGAGGTAGATCGTGCAGCCATTGAAAAACTGCATTTGATACTATCAGATCGAGATTTCCCGGAAACTCCGCCAGCGATTCAATATCGCCGGGGATGAAACTACTGCCAACGATCCGGCCGGCACAAGCTGAACATTCTTCGACAATATCATTAAGAAATAGCTCACGAAAACCAAGCTTTTCCACAATAAGCTCAGTAAAAAGCCCACTTCCGATCCCAATCTCAAAGATTCGATCAAATTCACGTCCCGCAACCTCAACCAGCTCAGCCATAAGACGGCCAGCTATCTGATTCTGCACCGCCGCATTATCAGAATAAGTCGCCAAACTACGGGCAAATCGCCGGCGAATAAGTTGCTTGTCTGGTTGATTTGTCATATTTCATTTCGTAACCGCAAGCGGTCACGGTTAAAGGTTAAAAATTAAAGGTAAAAGGTATAATAATATATTCTTTCTTTACTTTTAACCTTTCACTTTTTACTTTTCACTATTTATTATTGGCCAATGTGCAATATCTAGTGCCATTACCTTTTTCGCTCTGGTTTGCCAGAACGCAGTCTGCCTATCTGGTAGAAATATCTTATCTTTACCACCAATTATAGCGGTATCGAACAGTTCAAACTCGGTAAGATCATTTTTCCCGATACGTTCGCCTAATGCGATAAGCTCATCTCGCTGATCGGTTAATTGCCGCTGCGGCTGAACTTTTGCAAACAGCTCGAGCGTGTCGCGACCGCGGCACATACGGCGATTAAAGGCGTACCGACTATCTTCGCTAGTCCAATTCTCTGCGGTACCATAAAATATATCAGGCGAAAGACCAAAATCTTCACTTATCGGTGCCAAGGTACCATTGACGGCGATCGCACGGCTAAAGGAAAGACCACTCTTCACACAATATTCCCCACAAGCCCATACACCCAGCGACCAGGCGACAACGATCACCTCACTATAAGCTCCCATAAGCCCGGCAAGGTCAAGCTCCAGCTCAGCCGAAGTATAATCATAAACCTCCAGCAGATCAAAAGCCGCATCAGCCTCAGTTAGAACCTCAGCCCGCTCCAAAACTCCCCGCCAGCCGCTCAGGAAATTCCCGATCGAACCAAGCGAATCCATCCCCCAGCCATTGAAGAATATCAATAACCTGCCGGAAACTGAATTTTGAGTTTTATAAAAAATATATCTCATGCGTTTGGTGCCAGGAGTGAGTTAAAGGAAGTAATAAGAAACAAGAAATATGAAATAAGCTCCAGTGTTGCTTCGCAACCTGATTTAAAACAGGCAAAGCCTGCAATATAAATCAGACAGCTTCGAGCGGAGCGAGAAACATGAGCTTGTTTCTTACTTCTTGTTACTTATTACTAAACATTTTCATTCAACAACCACTTCGCTTCCTCTGTATAAAAACGAAACGGCTAAACATTATCCAATATCTTATCAATATCCGCCTCGGTTAAACCAGCGTTCAGCGAGAAACGCAGACGAGCTGTGCCAAATGGTACCGTGGGCGGACGAATGGCAAAGACCAAAATACCGGCCTCTCTCATTTTATCAGCCAAAGTCAGGGCCGCTGTGTTTTCACCTACTACCAGCGGAACAATATGACTACTCCCCATCGTCTCCAGCTGTTTGAGCTTTAGCCCATCACGCAAACGATCTGCAATAGCAGCCAGATGTTGGCGACGATCGTTCATATCGATGATCTTCTCCAGCATAAACCGGGTCCAGCTCACTACCAGCGGCGGCAGAGCCGTGGTAAAGATCAGCGAACGCATCTTATTGACCAAATAATCTTTCATAAGCGGACTCATAATCGCAACCGAGCCCATTGAACAAGCCGCCTTACCAAAAGTGCTCACGATTATATCGATATCATCCACCACACCCTGCTGCTGACACATTCCACAGCCGGTTTCGCCAAATAAGCCAAAGCCATGAGCCTCATCCACTATCAATACGGCATCATATTTCTGCTTAAGCTCAACCAGTCTACGTAAATCAGCAACATCACCATCCATACTGAATACACTTTCAGTAATTATGAAGATATGGCGATATTTGCCGTGATTCTTCGCCAGCATAGTCTCAAGATGTTCACAGTCAAGATGGCGATACCGTTTGAACTTCGCCCCTGCCAGCGTCGCACCATCGATAATACTGGCATGATTGAGCTTATCACTAAGGACAAGATCGCCCTTACCGCCCAGAGCAGGCAGCATACCAACATTAGCATGATATCCGCTATTAAAGACAAGAGCCGCCCGACCGCCGTACATCTGCGATAGTAGATCTTCCAACTGTTCATACTCTGCATGATTACCAGTCAACAACCGGGAAGAAGCCGCTGCCAGAGAATATGAGCTGCTACATGGATCACTAGCAATACGGTCGAAAAATTCCTTTTTAAGCTGCTGATCAGTAGCCAGACCAAGATAATCGTTCGAGGATAGATTCATCATCTCCCTACCGCCGAGCTTCGCCGCACCATCAGCAGTAAAGTCAATATTAGTCAGCTTACGCATCTGGTCACGACCATCAAGACTGGCCAACTGTTTATCAATATATTCGTAAAATTTCAATTAAGCTCCGTTTATAATTAGTAACAAGTAACAGGTAATAAGCTTAGGTATCTCGCTCCGCTCGAAACTGTTTGATTATTATTGCAGGATTTGCCTGCTTAAAAACAGGTTGCGTAGCAACACCTTAGCTTGTTACTTGTTACCTGTTACTTTTTACTATTCAATTATCAATCCAAGCGATTCTATCATTCTTCTATCACTATCAGGCACCTGGCCCGACGTTGTCAGATAATCTCCCGTCATCAGGGCATTTGCCCCGGCAGCAAATATTTCACATTGCCTCTCACCCAGTACTGCCGCCCTACCGCCGCAAATTCTAAGTGTCTTATCAGGTAAAATTAAACGATATATCGCAATTATTCGTAATGCATCATCAGCCAAAAGCAGCTGCGAACTGCCCAGCGGAGTTCCGGCATGAGGATATAGAAAATTTATCGGGATACTGTCAACATCAAGCTCATCCAAAGCAAGTGCAAGATCGATTCTATCGCCCCAGCTCTCACCCAAACCGAACAAACCGCCAGAACAAACCTTCATCCCCATCGCGATCGCAGCTTTAACCGTCCCGAGCCTGCTCTGCCATTGCTGGGTAGTACAGATCGAAGGATAATATCCCTCCGAGCTCTCGAGATTATGGTGATAGCGATCAATACCGGCAGCCTTTAGCCGGGCAAGGTCTGTATCACTAAGCCTCCCTAGCGAACCGCAGACACCAAAACTAACATTACCACGCACCGCATCGACCGCGGCAATGAATTTATCAATATCATCACCGGAAAGTCTGCCGCCGCTGGTCACCACGCCACAATTATGGGCCTGATTACCATCTATCTGCCTGAATCTATCAGCAAGCTTATCACTTTCAAGGAACGGGTACACCGGGGCATCAGCTTTATTATGCCCGCTCTGCGAACAGAAAGTGCAGTCCATATCACAGACACCGCTTTTGGCATTTATGATCATGCACAACCGGACCTTATTGCCAAAAAACTTCTCTCGTACCTCTGTCGCTGCCTTGCAAAGCTCTGCCAGCGAAGCCTGCTCCAGCAATTGCAAAGCTGTTGACTTATCGCAGCCCTGCCCAAGGAGTGCTGCTTGTTTTACTTGTTCTAAAATATCCATCTTCATTAAGCCGAAAGAAGCTCCAAACTCATTTGCAAGCCCACCACCACTTTCAACCATTCATCCTTACAAACTTATCTTATATGTAACCGTTCACACGGATTCTATTAAAAGTTAAAATGAATAGTCAGATATAATTTGCATATTCTATTCTAAAACCGTACTGTTACTCAAAATGGGAAAATATCGTTAAGGAATATATTCTACACTTTTTACCTTTAACCTTTTACTTTTCACCGTAACCGCAAACGGTTACTCTTACACATTAAACAGGAAGTGAACCACATCGCCATCGTTCATAACGTAGGTCTTGCCCTTTACTTCCAGCACACCAGCGGTACGAGCGCCAGATTCACCTTTATGAGTTATAAAGTTCTCAAAGCTTACAACTTCCGCACGAATAAAGCCACGTTCGAAATCGGTATGAATTACACCAGCCGCCTGAGGTGCTGTCCAGCCCTGCTCTATAGTCCAGGCACGAACTTCCTGTACACCAGCAGTAAAATATGACATCAGCCCCAGAGCATGGAATGATTTATGAATAACCTGCTCCAAACCACTCTCCTCTACTCCCATTGACTCAAGAAACTCCTGCTTCTCTTCATCTTCCATACCAACCATTTCTTCTTCCAGCTTGGCACAGATCTTGACTACTTCACAGTTACGCTCTTCGGCTATCTTTTTCAACTGACTAACGTATTCATTATCATCCTGCAGGCCATCTTCATCAACATTGGCCAGAAATATAACTTTCTTTGCAGTTATAAATCTCATCTCGGTAAAGAATTCCTCCTTGAGATTATCATCTGACCACTCGAAACTTAACGCTGGCTTACTCTGCTCAAAATGCTCTTTAAGTGCCTGTGCCATTGTATGACATACTGCCAACTTCTTATCTGTACGCATTAGTTTCGAGATACGTTCGATCTTACGTTCGAGTTGCTCAAGGTCTGCAAAAATAAGTTCAAGCTCAATAACTTCAACATCTTCCTGAGGATTTGGCTTGGCCGCTACGTGAACTACATCGTCATTGTCAAAACAACGTACCACATGCAAAACCGCTGCCGTCTCACGAATATTCGCCAGAAACTTATTACCAAGCCCTTCACCCTTACTAGCACCTTTTACCAAACCGGCAATATCTACAAATTCAATAGTACTGTGCATTATCCGCTTGGGATTAACAATTTCTGCCAGTGCTTCCAGACGCTTATCCGGCACAGGTACGATCGCCTTATTGGGCTCTATTGTACAAAATGGATAATTTGCCGCCTCAGCGTTCTGTGCCTTAGTCAATGCATTAAAAGTCGTACTCTTGCCAACATTTGGCAAACCAATCAATCCCATGCTTAATGCCATTTTAATCCTCGGAATATATGCAGGTAATTTACTGTTTAATAATTAGTTACATCTACTTTCTGCCAGCTGCCAAACCAAAGTCCTTAACAGCTGACACACCTGAATCCCCATAAATCAAGCCCTGTATTATACGCTTTTTCTCTAAAAAAGCAATTTGATTACACTTTATGCGCAGAGCTATCACCATCTGATATAAGCAGATTATAGAATTGAAACATTATTAAAGGAATAAAATACCAGTATTACCCAACTGCGTCAGCAATGCAATTGACCTTCCTCATGAAAAAACTGCCCGGCATCTGTCTAATAAGCCCTTTCAACTGTAAACTTGTTAGTGTCGCATTCACAGCACCTGGCTTTCGACCACTTTTATATATTATCGTGTCTATATGGACTGGTTCAGTCTCGATCTGGTCAAACACCAAACGCTCATCAGCCGAAAGGTTAAGGTCGTCAGCACTAAACAATGGCATGTCCAATGCCTGCTGAGCCTTAGCTGATTTCTCTCCTGCATAAGACTTCATTGTATCACCTATTGAGCCTAATGCCTCCATAACATCATCAATACCAGCAACTAACGTCGCACCATCACGTATCAGAGCATGTGGCCCCTCACTACAGGGATTATCTACCCTGCCCGGCACAGCCATCACTTCTCGACGATACTCCTGTGCCAGTCGAGCCGTTATAAGGGCACCACCACGCTTTCTTGCCTCTATAATAATGGTAGCCAGCGATAAGCCTGCAATTATGCGATTCCTCGCAGGAAAATTAGATCCTATTGGCTCAAAATTCACCGGCAGCTCACTTAATACCGCCCCATTTGCTGATATTATCTCTGCCAGATCAGCATTCTCCGGTGGAAATACTCCTGCCAATCCTCGTCCCTGAACGGCAAAAGTCCGCCCTCCTCCAGCTATCGCACCTCTATGTGCAACAGTATCTATACCTCTGGCCAACCCAGATACAACAGTAACACCAGCAGATGCAAGTAGATGCGCAAATCTAGATGCTTGTTCATGACCATACTGACTACACGTACGAGATCCAACTATTGCAACCGACAGATTATCTGCACGCGTTACATCTCCTTTTACATAAAGAACATGCGGCGGATCATCTATATCTTTCAGTAGCATTGGATAATCAGGATCATCTAAGGTAAGTACTTTTATCCCAAGCTTCATAGCCATATCATATTCATACTTGGCCTTACTGTCATCTCGCATGGAATTATAGATAAATTCTGCCTTCTTTTGCGATATCCCCTTGATCTGGGACAGTTTATACACAGAAGCACTAAGAACACCATCTATACCACCAAAAGCTACCAGCAAAGTTCCAAAAGTCTTTGGACCGACATCTTTCACCAAATGAAGCTGAAGCCACTTAATCGCTTTATTATAGGACGTATCACTCATTTTATCCCCATATCACCAAAAACAAAATAATTGCGAATTTTTCAGAATGAAATCGAAAATCGAACAGATAACTTCTTTATTATAGGTCTATCCCTGGATATGTCAAGAAAAGCCAATATTGTTTTGATGCTTTTCTTCTATAACGGCTTTATATCTGTATGTATTATTCCGAAAAAATGGATGTAACATAATATAACGATAATAGCTTATACAATGAGATATATAATATGCAACACCAAAGTTTGAAACAAATAATATGCATATACGCATTACTCCTGCTGTTATTTTTCATTCCAATCCTGAATGAAGCGTCAGCACAGGAAAGCTCACATAATGTACTCGTTATAAATTCTTACCATTACGGCTACCAATGGTCTGACGATATTGTACGAGGAATAAAAGATGAATTTGAGATCAATCTGCCCAATACCAATCTTTACATAGAATACATGGATAGTAAGCATTTTGATATGGATTACATAAACGACACTTTTTACAAGCTATTAGAAAAGAAACATGCGAAACGTAAAATTGACTTGATCATAACTAGCGATGATACCGCCAGTTACTTCATTTTCGACTACTACGAAGAATTATTCAGTGGTGTGCCCGTGGTTTTTTGTGGCGTAAACGACTGGCGACCTGACCAAGTACTTACTAATGAAGCACGCAAAGCTAATATCACAGGAATTGTACAAAAAACGGGTTTTGGTGACACTTTTAGACTAGCCAAAAGTATATACTCAAAATTCGATAAGGTCATGCTTATCAGCGATAAGAAACCAACTGGATATGGCTATCGTAAAGATGCTCTACAGTCTTTTAAAAATATTCCAGAGATTAAAACTATTTATGATATCAACGGCAATGACTATACGACCTCTGATATGATTAAAGCTGTAACTGAAGCCGATGACCATACCGCCATTATCTACGCTATCTGGTCCATGGGTAAGGAAAATATTTTCTACGAAACCCAGAATATTGCAGCAAAACTTTCAAACCTCTCCCCTACCCCAATATTTGGAACATCAGATGTCAATATTAAAAGAGGCTTGCTGGGCGGCCTTATAACTCAGGGGTATTCGACAGGTAAAGGCACTGCTCAAATTGCAGAAGAAATACTTAACGGTAAAACAGTATCGCAATTCCCAATAAACGAAAACGGGATACTTGAATACGCCTTTAATCTGAGCCAACTGGAAAAATGGCATATAGATAGAAATATGTTACCTGAATCATCTATTATATATGACACAGAAAGCACAACAGTAATTTTCAGTGATGATGAAAAGAAATGGATTAAAAATA
The DNA here is from genome assembly GCA_963667715.1 of Sedimentisphaerales bacterium. Classification (GTDB taxonomy): domain Bacteria; phylum Planctomycetota; class Phycisphaerae; order Sedimentisphaerales; family SM23-30; genus JAFGDI01. The sequence continues at coordinate 3,540,832 of OY763926.1, forward strand.
ATCCTATAATTAGTGTAGCTATTACTAATGATGAGCCATTTACTATTATTAAAGATAAGCCTGAAGGTATCGGCATTGAATATCTTAAGTATATTCAAAACATTACAGGACTGACTATTCAATATCGAAATTACGACAGTTTCAGCGACTACCTTGACAAACTATCTGTTGATAACTCTGCTGATATCTTCATCATGACCACTGCAACTGAAGCTAATAAAGAAAAACTGCTGCTCTCTGAGCCATGGATCACACTTTATCAGTCATTATTTGTCAATAAAACTGAAAACATGATTCTCTACACTGGGCTAAACTCGATAAAGAATAGAACTATCGCTGTACTTTCTGACTCATTTTCACAAAGCATCATAAAAATACAGTTCCCTTCAATAAACGTAATAACTGTACCAGACTATAAAGCTGGCTTCGACGCAGTTTTACACGGCAAAGCATACGGTTTCCTTTGTAATCATACCGCCGGAGCATACCATGCAAATTTATTGCATATAGAACAGAATATAACTGTAGCTCCTTCATACGACATTGAAAGTCAGAATATTTCTATCGGTGTTTCAAAAAAACAACCTGTTCTCTACTCTATTATTGCAAAAGCATCAACTAAAATAACAGAAACTGAAATAGAAAATATCCGCCAGAAATATTGCACCGTCACATCTGCTGAAACAGGTATTCAGTTTACTGATGTACTTAAAATAGGCTTTATCGCACTATGTATATTTACAGCGATTACTACTATAACCTTAGTTCGCCTAAGAAAGCTAAAAGCAGAACTCGAAAAAGCATATACTGAACTACAAAATCATTCAGACACTCTGGAGCAAAAAGTTAACTTCCGTACTCGAGAGCTTAATGAGAAAAACAGCATTCTCGAAAACACCTTGGAGCAGCTAAAAAAAACCCAGAGTCAGCTTATACTATCAGAAAAGATGGGGGCTCTTGGTCATCTTATAGCTGGTATTGCACACGAGATAAATACCCCGCTGGGAGCGATAGGTTCTGCAAGAGAAATACTCACAGACAATATGCTGAAAATGCTGCAAAATAATAGAAAGCTCATTGTCTGGCTCAACCAGTCTGATGGCCCACTATTAGACAAAATGCTCAATGAAGCTATAAACATTAAAAATGTACCAATGTCTACTCGTGAAAGAAGAAATCTTAAAACACTTACAATAAACAAACTTGAAAAGTTAGAAATAAGAAACTATGAAGAAATAGGAAAAATCATTACTGAAATTCGCATGAATGATAATTTCGAAAAGTATCTCCCTATTCTGAAAGATGAAGATGCTATAGAAAAACTAACTGTCATATCAAATATTATTGATATTTTTATACTTTGCGAAACCATAGAATTAGCAGTAGATAAGGCTTCAAGAATAGTATTCGCCTTAAGGAACTATGTCAGGAAAAATGACTACCCTGAACAAACCATAAAAACAATTGTAAACATAAATAAAAGTATCGATACCGTCCTTATACTTTACCATAATACTATTAAAAACCAGGCACATCTTACTGTAGAATACGAAAATGATGACCTGAACATAATTGGTAACGCAGATGAAGTTAACCAGATATGGTCTAACCTGATCCAAAATGCTATTCAAGCGATTGATAAAATAAACGGCCACATAACTGTTCACGCCATATACTGGCAAAATGGGGTTGTTGTCTCCGTGACCGACAATGGCTGTGGTATGACTCCTGAAATAAAAGCCAGAGTTTTTGAACCGCTATTTACCACCAAAAGTGCCGGAGAGGGAACTGGTCTGGGGATGGATATAGTTCATAGACTGGTTGTCGAAAATCATCAGGGATCTATAGAACTTGAAAGCACTATCGGAAAGGGAACTACTGCTTATGTCTGGCTGCCTACTCAAATCGATGCACAGCCACCTAAAGGCCTGGCAAATGCATTTAAGAATAAGCCTATATCATAAAAAAACAGGCCTGAAAGTATTTATCCTATCAGGCCTGCTTTGTATTAACTATTTTAACAACACAATTAGAAATCGCTGTCTTCTGCTTTTTCTTCTTCTGCCTCTGACTTTATAGCAGGTACTTCAGCTCTACAGGTATTCTTAAATTCCAGGAACTGCGGTCTGACAGACTTCACTGTTGTTGGCCACTGGAAGATCAGTTCCACCTCACCTGGCGAGCTGTATGCTTTACCATCAGCCAGTGTTAAAGCCTCTCCAGAATTGCCGCGATTATCAATAACAGTAGCAGGGAAACATTCTACTGTCCCCTTACCTGGAGCTGAGCCATAAAGCCTGAACTGAGACAGTGCAAAGCGAACATTTCCATCAACATCTTTACAGCTCACATTCTCCTTGCTTAACGGTCTGGTGTTAATATCAACAGTCACTGAAAGCAGCTCACCATCACCTTTTTCCAGTTTACCAGCAGATTTTAGCTGCTCTGGCGATTGGTAAGTTGCAGGAATAACTGTCACCAAAGACACACTTGTATTTCTTACCTTTATCTCTTTAACCGAAATACTACCAGATGGTGCATACTGATAAGATCCTTCATAGCCGTCAGGGACTACACGATTCATATGTAACTCACGCAAATAATCTGGATGATGCTGTACAAAGCTCATTTCGCCAGAGAAACAATTTGCACTTGCCATCTCCATGGTCTTTATAACAAAGCTGTCACCTGCTGGCCACAGTGTGCTCTGCTTATCTATCTGGCTCATATCCTTAATTCTCTGGAAACCAAGAATACTCTCAGGCAGAGGCAGAGACTGCAAACAGATAGAGATCATACCTACTATTATCAGACTACTTACCAGTGAAAAGAGTGTACTACCTGCACGGTCGATCATTTCAGGAAACTTCATATTACCACTAATAAAGCGGTCTGTTATCTCTCTGAGTATGAAAAGTACAAGTATAAATGGTACCATTAAAGCTACTGCTTTGGGGAAAAAGGCAAAGCCATTATCTATCATCAGCATCGCCAGGTAATCCTGATAGTTAAGTGCTACCAGAGCTGCAACAATGGTCCAGACCATCATAATAAAACAGCTGAAAATACCCTGGGTAAAGACCTGAAAGTAGATCAGGCCTGCGAGTATTACAAACAAAATTAACATTGCTATCATTTTTATATTCTCCAGAACGTTATCCAGTTTTTTCCTTCAGTTTAGCCTACAAACAAATTTAAGATCAATATCAGGTTACTCTCAACACTTCCTTGATACTGGTCTTGCCGGCGATAACGGCACGTAATGCCTGCTCCTGAAGATACAGGACCTTTTCCTTACGACACTGGGTCTTTATCTCGCTCATCGGTGCTCCGGAAGCAATCAACTTTCTTACATCATTGCTCAGAACCATTATTTCATATATCGCAGTACGTCCAAGATATCCTGCTCCACGACATTCATCACAAAGGATAGGGTTACCTTTCTTGTCATAGAATATCTCTGACGGCGGACGATACAGATGCTTAACTTTCCCTGCCGACAGATTGAGCTTCTTGATCATATTTGCATCTGGGATATATGCCTCACGGCAACTTTCACAAAGCACTCTTACTAGTCTCTGACTGGTAATCGCCTGTAGCTGCTCTGCCGCCAGCTTTCTGTCACCGACATAGCTAACCCACTGTTCCAGGGCATTAAACATATCGGTGGCCTTTATTCCCATATAAAACTTCTTATTGTCAAGCTTAGCTGACTTCGCTGCCAGCTTGGCCATATCCGCATCACCACACAGATCAACCATGACCACATCCGGGTCAGCATGCATAACACTCTGAAGCTGGCGTGCATGACTAGTTGCTCCTGCACTGTCATCGATCTCAGCCTGAGTTATATTATCAAGATCTGTTATTATTTCTTTTTCAAGCGAATAGATATTCTTTATAAACGCATCGTGCTTGCGAACCAGACTATAAAGAGTAGTTGTCAGACCACTTCCTGCCTCACCTGATACCAGCACCACACCTGATGGAGAGTCAATTATACTCTGAATACTTGCTATCTGATCATTGTGCAGCCCCAGATCTTCCAGAGGCATATCTTCAAACTCTTCATTACGGTCAAAGATGATCTGCTCACCCTGCCTTGAACCACTGGTAACGACTCGCCATTCGGTTGTATCATCACCGGTACGGATCGTAAAGAAACTACCTTCCTGTGGACGACGACGTTCATCAACGTCAAGACCTGCAACAGCCTTAATATATTTGATAACTTCAAGGGCATCTTCACGATCATACTCATCGCCAATACTGGCAACACCATCGATCACATATCTGATCTTATACTCTTCCGGGCCGCTTGGGATCAGTTCAGCATGACTCACACGCTTGAACCACATATCGTGAACCATATCTTCAGAAACTGAATAACCATGGTATTCCTTATCATCTTTATGAGGAACAGGCAGGTCATTATCATTTACAGAGATAAACACTAAACGACGCTTGGAATTTTTCTCATCTTTATTACCGCTAAACAGATTAGCCAGAACAAACTTAATATGATCTGGCGTCATCAATGTCTCGTTACTCGGTACACGGGAGTTACGATGCATAAGATATACCACAACCACAGTACACCAAACAAACAGGTACATAAGCAGCAAAAGCCAGAATACTGCTGGTAGAATGAACCAGATAGCTACAACTGCCAGGCCGCAGCCAAGATATATATTGTTCCAGAAAGTACGGTTGCTGCGGACGACTATAGTATCTTTATCCATCCACTGACCTGTTGCTGCCCATATTATGAACAGAAATACAAAGATCAGTACTTTCCAGATAGCAATATAACCGCCAATCGGAACCGCTTGTAACAGTAGATCATCTATCATATATAAACACCTGAATATTATCCTGCGAGGCAAATGCCTCTGGCTGTCAGCCTGCTACCGACCACCTCAAACATGGTCAATTTGCAGAACTTCTTATATTATCACACGGCTATACGCCGTACTATTTACTTATTGTACTCTTTTGGATACTCTGGCGAAACCATTACCCAATAATACCACCTGCCGAAGAACGAATACCCTTCATAGCCATCTTCAATTCTTCCGGGTTAGGAGAATAATTATAAGCGGTCTTAAGGTCAATAAACTCGTCCTGAATAAACTTACGCAGTGACTCGTTAAAATCGATCATACCATCAGCATAAGAGCTCTTAATAACTGTCGGCAGTTCAACTTCACGACCATCAGCAATTAGCTTACGAGCTGACGCATTCACTATCAGGATCTCAAGGGCCGGAACTCGAGGAATATCTTCACGAATTGTTGGGATAAGCCTCTGAGCAACAAGGGCTGTAAGGTTACCTACCAAAGCCTGACGTACCATATGACGTTCATGGTCTGGGGTAAGGTCGAGCATACGGGTGATTGACTGATATGCATCTGTACTATGCAGTGTTCCAAACACCTGGTGACCTGTTTCCGCAGCCTTGATCGCAGCATTCAAAGTAATGTAGTCTCGTATTTCACCAACCAGAATAACGTCCGGGTCTTCACGCATCATACCACGGAGGCCATCTTCAAAGCTTGGTACATCAATACCAACTTCTCGCTGGTTTACCATACCAAGAGCATCCTGGAAAATAAATTCGATCGGATCTTCGATTGTGATCACATGGCATGGACGAGCACGAAGAATACGGTCAAGCATAGATGCGATCGTTGTACTCTTACCAGAACCGGTTACACCTGTTACCAGGATCAAACCCTGATGCAGATCTGCGATCTTTTCAACTGTTGGGTTCAGGTTCAACGTTTCAAACTTGGGAATCACAGAACTGATACGACGAGCGACCAGCGACACTTTACCACGCTGGCGGAAAATATTCACACGGAAACGGTCAGAAGCTCCAAAGTCGTAAGCAAAGTCAAGAGAACCCTGCCCCAGAAAAAATTCCTTCTGCTCTGCACTCAAAATAGTAAAGATCATCTCTTCGAGTATCTGTTCCGGAATAGCAGGGGAATCAGTCTCACGCAATGCACCTTTTGAGCGAATTCGCGGCACACAGTCACCTTTAAGGTGTAAGTCTGAGCCCTGAACCTTGATTACTGCCTTAAAATATTTATCAATAGCCGGCCTTTGATCTGTAGCCAGCTGCTTGGATATAGGTTGCCCTTTCAACTTGGCATCTCCTTAACTAATTATATATTACAATCTTACGTTTATCTCTTTATCTCTCAAATATGTCTTAACATCTTTGACAGTATAATTACCAAAATGGAATATGCTTGCAGCCAATGCCGCTTCGGCCTTACCTTCGGTAAGAACCTTGTACATATCTTCAAGAGTACCCGCTCCGCCACTTGCAACCACAGGAATATTTACAGCATCTGCAACTGCAGAAGTCATTTCCAGGTCGTAACCAGCTTTGGTTCCATCTGAATTCATCACGTTCAAGACGATCTCACCTGCACCATCAGCGTAACCCTTTTTAACCCAATCCATTACATCTATCCCAGTCGGCTTTCTACCGCCGTTGATAAATACTTCCCATTTCTCTACACCATCATATACCACTCGATTGGCATCTATAGCAAGAACAATACACTGACTGCCAAAACGCAGGGCCGATTCTCTGATCAGATCAGGATTTAGCACCGCAGCGGAGTTTATACTTACCTTGTCTGCGCCATTATTCAGCATAGTACGGACATCATCAATTGTCCTTATACCACCACCGACGGTTAAAGGCATAAAAACCTTCTCGGAAACATCCCTCAAAACATCCAGAGTTAGCTCGCGAGCCTCATGACTGGCGGTAATATCATAAAATACCAGCTCATCTGCTCCCTGCTGCTCATACCTAACTGCACATTCTGAAACCGAACCGGCATCAACATGGTCAAAAAACTTGACTCCTTTTACTACCCTTCCCTTATCTACATCCAGACAAGGTATTATTCTTTTGGCCAGCATCTTTCTATTTCTCTATTTATATTTGGAATTAGTAACTTTATTTCTATTGCTTACATACATTCTCGACAAATAGCTTAACAAATCTGTCAACAGCTCATCGTCATACATAAAAGCAAATATTATAACAACTTATACCAGAAACGCCAACTCTCTCTCGCAACTTCCGGCAAGGTTTTCCATTATATAGTTTTTTCCCATTTTCATCAAACCTTTTATATATACTCTTTCTAGAGAAGGCCAAACTCATAATTTATATTGTTTTCATCTACAAATAACATTTTATTAAGTGTTTTCTTTTTTTTAGCGTCAATTATTATAGATAAAATATTTAATAACAGGCTCTTAAATCAGATTTTCCGACATTCTTAAAAAAAATCTTAAAAAATTAAAGTTTTCATTAAAGTTATGAAATAGAATGTCCGATAACAAAGACGTGACATTGCGCAATTAGATATAGTGCGTTTGTAATGTCCACATTATCGACCTGCCGATAAACAAAACAGGCCTGTGGAACGGGTTTGGCAGGGGAAAGGTAAAACTATGGGTACATTCAGTAGTGGAACCGGCTTAATATCTGGATTTGATATTGAAGGCTATGTTTCACAAATAATGGAATTAGAAGGCAAAAACCGCGACACATACGCTACCAGAATCGAAGACAACACCGAAGAGCAGGACGCTCTGAAGGAACTTCAGGATCTTATCAATAGCGTACAACTGTCAGCGGCTAACTTTGGTAATACCAGTGTGTTCGAAAAGAAACTGTCTACTTCATCTGATGATGATATTATGACTGCTTCTGCAAGAACATGGGCTACTCCAGGGTCATATCAGTTCGTAGTTAAATCTCTGGCCACCAAACACCAGTTTGTAACCAGAAACTCTTATTCCAGTAGAGATTCTTCTGTTGGAACTGGTACTATATCACTTGAAGTCGGTCAGGGCCAACTGGCACGCGACACCGACCTCACGACTCTTAATGGCCGTACCGGCATTCAAAGAGGTAAATTCCAGATTACCGATAAAAGCGGGACAAATGCGGTTATCGACCTCACTACCGCCCTGTCAGTTAACGATGTGATCGCCGCTATAAATTCCAGTGATGCTGATGTTACTGCCAGTGTATCAGGCGATGGCCTGGTTATAACCGACAATAGCGAAGGTTCTGGCGAGCTTATAATTGCCGAATATGGCGATGGTCAAACAGCTGCCGACCTTGGCATCCTCCAATCTACTTCAAATTCAAGAATTATTGGCGAAGATATTGTCAGCCTTTCAGAATACAGCTTACTCAGCGAACTTAATGATGGTAATGGTATTAGAGACCTAGATCTGGGGATAACCATCAGACCTTATAATGCCAGCTCGCCGGAAGCTGAAACCAGCGACGACATTAACATAAAGTTCTCCGACAATATCGACGGCTCATCCAAATACCTTCATGCCCTAAATAGCGGATCAGGCATAAGGCTTGGTATTTTCAAGATCACTGATCAGAATGGTATTTCTGCAACTATCGACGTTAGCGACCTTGATCAGGATTCGATCACTCTGGACGAGCTGGTAGACGAAATTAACAACCAGACAACAGCTGCCGGTATGGATATCGAGTTCAAATACCTTGACAGTGACAGAATAACAGTTGTTGATAATAGTGAAGCCCTATCCACTACCGACGATGGAAAAAGAAAAAGCGATTTCATCATCGAAGACCTGGAAGGTGGACACACCGCCGCTGACCTTGGTATTGAAAACGAAACTTCTTCCAGCGCTATCGCTGGCGAAACTATATGGAAAATGGAAACGATCGCAGACGTTATCGCTTCTATTAACTACGACAGTGCAAATAGTGTATACGGCAATAAAGTCTATACTGCCAGTATCGCTGAAGATGGAAACGGTTTAACTATTACTTCTGCCGATCTCGATGATTTTATTATCGTTGACCGTGGCGAAGGAAGTGCCGCTACCGACCTCGGCATTGCGACCGGCTATGAACCTGTTACTAACAGCGTTGTTGAAGGTAAAGCTCTGATCGCTGGATTAAACACTGTTCTGCTTAGCAGTCTAAACGGCGGCTCCGGCGGTAATACCGAAAACGAAGACACCTACGGCTCCTCCAGAATTACCAGCGGAAATATCGTTAATATTACCGACGGCGCTGGTAATACCTCACAGATCGACCTGACCGACGCAATAAGCATACAGGATGTGCTCGACGCTTTTAATAATATTCAATCTGACTCCAATACAACAAATATTACTGCTTCACTCAATAGTGCCGGAAATGGCATTGTCCTCAATGATTCCTCTAGTAGCGGATCAATGACGGTTGAAGATGAAGCTGGCGGCAATATTGCCCAATTGTTGAATATTGCCGGAACTGGCTCAGACTCTATCACCAGCGGTAACCTGCAGTTACAGTACGTTTCTGAAGCCACCCTTATCACGGATCTCAGAAATGGCGAAGGTATTACTCGTGGCATATTCACTATTACCGATAGCAGTGGTACCAGCAAAGAAATAAACCTGGTTAAAGATGACATTACCACTGTTGGCGATATTATAAACGCTATCTCCCAGGCAGGGACAAATATCAAAGCCAGAATAAACGACAATGGCGACGGTATCATGCTCTACGATGAAACCAGCTCAGAAACCAGCGGATTGCCTATATCCGTTACTGACAACAGCTCTGGTACTGCTGCCGCTCTTGGCCTCACTGCCAGAGATGCGGTTAAAGATGAAGACGGTCATTATTATATCGACGGCTCCTTCGAACTAACTCTGGACCTCGGTGGTTCTGACAGCCTGCAGGATATTGCTGATATGGTAACTGAGTCCGGACTGGGAGTTACCTCTGACGTTATTTTCGATGGTACTGGTTACCGACTCAGCTTTACCAGTGATACCAGTGGCCGTAAAGGCACCGTACACTTTGACGCCGGCACTACCAGCATGAAAGTTGATAATGTAACCACCGCCAAGGACGCTATACTGCTGCTCGGCGATGGTACCGAAGAGCATCCTATGCTCATTAATAGCAGTTCAAACACTATAAAAGATGCTATATACGGTACTACTCTTGAGATAAATAAAGTCTCTGACGATCCGGTAACAATTACTATCGCTGACGATGTTGATAGTATGGTTGAGGAAGTAAAAGGCTTTGTCGGTTCTTATAATGAAGTTATGAGCTATATCGCAGAAGCAACTTCTTTCGATACTGAAACATACGAAAAAGGTATCCTTTTTGCCGATAACACAGTTAGTACTGTTAAACAGCAAATGGTTGCGATTATCCAGAAAATATTCAATACCGACACCGGTTCATACAACTCTTTGGCCTCTATCGGTATCTCATTCTCTGCTCTTGGCACCGAAACTGGTACCGACGCCAACGGTGAATCTGTAACTTATGCCACCTCAAATGGCCTGCAGATAACTTTTGACGAACAGGTGTTCCGCGACGCCTTTTCTGCTGAATCTCAATCTATTTCCAGTCTGTTCACAACCGATGAGACTGGTATTGGTGATTACATTACCGGTATCCTTGAAAATCTGGCCAGCTCTACTGTAGAAAGCTCTACTCTGCAAAACAGAATTGATGCGATCACCGATGAAAACAGTCTGATCTCAGACAGAATAGACGATATCGAAGAACAGCTGACGTCTAAAGAAGAAAGAATGTACAGCCAGTTCTATGCTATGGAAGAAACTCTGGCTCAGCTGCAAACCCAGCAGTCTGCAATTTCCTCTCTTGGTACAACTACCGCTTAATATAATAAATAACCAACAAAGATAAGTACCTGGTATACAACACGTTATACCAGGTACTCATTCCCTCCCCCCTACTTTACTACCCTCTTTTCTGCCAATTATTTGATTTGCTTTTTTTTATATGTATATAATTTATTAGCAAGCAGCATTACAAAGCTTGAATTATTATAAACATATAAATATTAAAAACTTATAGAATAACATCGCCTAGCCGTTTTTAGCAGCGTTAGTGTTTGACGATAAGGGAGTATAAAGAGAAATGCAGATTACAGTATACAATTCTAAACCATATGTAGAAAAATTCTTTAACCATATAAATAAGAGACACAACCACAAACTTACCTACATCGACGACCACCTATCCCCTGATACTGCACACCTGGCAGCTGGCAGTAAGGTAGTGTGTATATTTGTTAACGACTGTGCCAATGCCAAAACTCTTAAAGCTCTCAAAGATAACGGCGTTGAGCTTATCGCACTTAGATGTGCCGGGTATAACAACGTAGACCTGGAAGCGGCAAAAGCTCTTGGCTTATGCGTCGTCAGAGTCCCCGCATACTCACCATATGCCGTAGCTGAACACACCATTGCTCTTATAATGGCCCTTAATAGAAAGATTTACAAGGCACACACCAGGGTAAGAGAAGGAAATTTCTCTCTTGAAGGACTTATGGGATTCGATATGCACGGAACTCCCGCTGGTGTGATCGGTACTGGTAAAATAGGACAGATCGTCGCACGCATTCTACACGGCTTCGGCTGCGAACTATACGCCTACGACCCTACCGGCTCTAAAGAGCTTGAGGAACTGGGTGTAAAATTTGTCAGTCTGGACGAACTGTATAAAAAATCTTATATCATTTCCCTCCACTGTCCGCTTACCCAGGATACTCACCACCTGATAAATGAAAATGCTATCAAAAAAATGCGGGAATGTGTTATGATCATCAATACCAGCCGTGGCTCGCTTATCGATACCAGAGCTGCTATTGACGGCCTAAAAAGCGGTAAGATAGGCTATCTGGGACTCGATGTTTACGAAGAAGAAGACAATATTTTCTTCCAGGATATGTCAGACCAGATCATTCATGATGATGTTTTCGCCAGACTTATGATGTTCCCAAACGTACTGGTAACCGGCCACCAGGGCTTCTACACTTACAATGCGGTTAAAGCTATCGCGGAAACCACTCTCGAAAATATCTCAGCTTTCGAAAAAGCCTCGCCGCAAAATACCCTTACCTGTAATTGCCGCAAAACCGTTGCGACTCCAGAAATAATTACTTCCAGCTAAACATTGTTATTTTTAATACTTTATCGGACAATAGCCGATTCTATCGATGTAGCATTGTTGTATTAGAACAATTTAGATGGACAGAATCAGCTTAAAATGAATTATTTAACTTACATTTTGCTTGAAGGCAATCCGATAAAAAGCATGAGCGACTCTTTCAGAGGTACCTCTGAAATTGAAACCGGGATGCTTTTGCAGGTAATTGCACTTATCATTATCATTGTCCTGCTCGCTGTCCTTTTAACCAAAATCCATTTCAGACATAAAAAACTTCAGGATACCAGAGAGTATAAACTCTTTGAAGACATGCTTGATATTATCCAGCTTAATAACCAGGAAAAAGACGTGCTAAGACAAATGGTACGTGAAGCCAGACTCAAACAGCCCGCCATGTGCCTGGTTACTCCATCACTTATGGAAAAGTCTAAAGAGTTATGGCTAAAAGAAAAAGGACAAAAGCTCATAAAAGACGGTAAGATCAAGGTTCTCAATGATATTACTAACAAGTTACATGACTATACGGTAGTTTCATGAGCAATTCTTCAGCCCCTGCAAATATCATTGTCATGGAAGCCTATGACGACGGCAGCCATGCTGACTTCCTAAACGGTCTTATCAAACATAGCCGTCATAATTATGTAAGACTTTCCATGCCCGGTAGAAAATGGAAATGGCGAATGAGAGGTTCGGCTATTTATTTTGCACAGGAATTGCACAATATCTGGCCGGCAAATGCAACTTTTTCCACCGAGCAGGCCGATCTTATCTTTACTTCCGATATGACCAGCGTTACCGACCTGAAAGCCCTGCTGCCCAAATCGCTGCAAAAGCTGCCAGTTGTATGTTACTTCCACGAAAACCAGCTCACATACCCACTATCTCAACACGACAAGATCGATTACCAATATGGATTCACCAATATTACATCAGCCCTCGCCTCAGACGGCTTATGGTTCAACTCCGAACATAATAGAAGTGAGTTCATCTCTGCTGCCGATAGCCTATTGAAAAAGATGCCTGATTTTGTACCGCCTGATATTGGCAATACGATCAAAGAGAAAAGCATTATCATGCCGCTAGGTATGCCTCCAGAGCTGTTCGATAACAATAACACCAGAAACAATAACAACCCGCCAGTTATCCTATGGAACCATCGCTGGGAGTACGATAAAAATCCGGAAGTGTTTTTTGAAACGCTATACAAACTAGACCAGAGTAATATCGACTACAAACTCATTATAGCCGGTCAGTCTTTCCGCACCTCCCCCGCAGTATTCAATGAAGCTAAGGATAAACTTTCGCATAGAATAATACACTTTGGCTTTGCAGAGAGTCGAGCCAAATACATAGAGCTCCTTAACCAGAGTAACATAGTCATTTCTACAGCTATTCACGAGTTCTTTGGCATTGCCGTCATGGAAGCGGTATCAAACGGATGCACTCCGCTACTACCTAACAGGCTGAACTATCCATATCTTGTGCCAGAACAATATCACAATGATCTGCTCTACAACATAGATGCCGAACTGTTTAATAAACTAGTTTCACTTTTGAAACAGCAAAACAGACATGAAGCATTCCCACGCATACACAAATGGGCTCACCAGCTCAAATGGGACATACTTGCAGAACAATACGATAAGAACTTCTCTAATTTTATCTGACAGCTATAAAAATACGACTATCACGCGACAACTGCCCAAAAGTTACAATCATATTACACCAGACAGTTACTACTGAAATTCACCCCTGACTGGGTAAGCATTTCTTCCATCTCCTCTTGAAATGTCCGATAGAGATGGTGTTCCGACTGACTCTCAATATAGTTTGACAAACTCCCGCGACTCTGCCACGAACAGGAAAATGCGCCAAACCCTGGCTGCCATCCTTGAAAAGCTGGAAATACTTCATTGTCCCTTATCCAGTCCGCCGAAGCTTCCTTCAAGTATGATACCAACCCTTGTAATGCATGATCTGGCCTGATCGCAGTCAGAATATGTACATGATCCTGAAAACCGCCAATAGTACAAACATTACAGCCCTGGTCTTGAAGCTTCCCCATTAGAAATCGGTAGAGATCTCCCTGACGATCTTGATCAAGAACTGGTTCCTGATTAACTGTGCCCCAGATAATATGGTACAAGATCTGTGTATAAACTGCCATAAAACTACCCCCGTTTTTTGAGTTATACTTATCTAGTCTGTATCAAGCATGTTACAACAACAACTTGTTTTTATCTTACAGATTACCTTCCAATCAAACTCATTACCTCACCCCTGCTGCGGGCATCGCTGCGGAATATTCCCAGCATAGCAGATGTCACCATCGTACTGCCGGGCTTCTTAACACCACGAACTGTCATACACGTATGAGTCGCCTCTATTACCACAGCTACCCCTCTGGCATCTACCTCGGCCATGATAAACTCTGCTACCTGGTTGGTTAGACGCTCCTGAACCTGTGGCCTCAATGCGAAACTTGTCAAAACACGTGTTAACTTACTGATTCCAAGCACTTTACCTCTTGGTAAATATGCGATATGAGCCCTTCCCATGAAAGGAAGAAGATGATGCTCACACATGCTATGGAACGGTATATCTTTTAACAGAACTATTTCGTCGTAGTTCTCTGTAAATACTTTACCTACATGAACTTTTGGATCGGTATGCAGACCAGCGAACAGCTCTTCGTACATCCTGGCAACACGCTCTGGGGTCGCCTGGAGCCCTTCCCGATCAGGGTCCTCGCCTACTGCTATCAATATTTCACGTACTGCCGCCTCTATGCGATTCTTATCTACTCCGGTACAGTTTTTTTCTTCAGCCATCCAAAAATCTCATATTCTTATATTTCTGTTATATTAATCTATATCCGTTAATAATATTATCTGACACAGGGACACGCAAGCATAAATTTTATAGGTGATCTCTAATAATTGCTTTCGAGGCGAAAACGAGGATTGTTTTTTACTGACAAGGAACGAATAACCGGACATATTGGCCCCGAAGTACATCGGGGTTCACGGTTTTTCGTGACGCAGCTCAGAAAAAATCAAGACCGTTTGTAGCCCGGAATGAATTTTTAGAGGTTGCCTATATTCTATTCTCTAAACAATAGTGAAACCTTTGCAATATTATAGCACTTATGATAAAGTTTAGTCATGCAAAATATCAATAATAACCAATTAGTTTACTCTACTGACGGCGGCTCCCTCTGTCCAGACTGCCATTGCCCCGTTAAACAGTGCAAATGTAAAAAAGAAAAGATCGTCTCCTCTGGCAAAGGCGACGGCATAATCCGGATCGCTCGCCAAACAAAAGGCCGCAAAGGCAAAGGTGTTTGCATTATCAGTGGATTCTCTATGCCGGCAGACGAATTAAAACAGCTGGCCGCAAAACTAAAAGCAAAATGCGGTACTGGCGGCACTGTTAAAGACGGCACGATAGAAATTCAAGGCGATAACCGCGATAAACTTAAAGCCGAACTCGAAAAAATCGGATATAAAGTCAAGATCGCCGGTGGCTGATCAACCAATATACGAAAAAAAGTCCTGTGCATATTACACAGGACTTTTTCTTTGCTTACTCAAAATTACTACCTGCCGTCTTGCGACAATAAGCAGTTTTAATTACTTCACCGGGATAAATCTGACAACATAACCGCCGCCAGTTGTCATCTTAACTTTCAACTTACTGCTGCTGGTAACTTCCTTTTCCAGCTTCTTGTAATCACTAGCATAACGATCAGCATTAATACCATCCTGGAAAATCACAGCTTTATACTTACCTTTACCAAGGAATGAACAATCCAGTTCCAGATCCCTTGCCGTCCAGTCTGTCATAGCGCCCGCATACCACTCATCTCCATTCTTGCGAGCTACCATAATATAATCACCAACAGCCGCTTGCTGCACAATGGTTTCATCCCAAACGGTAGGAACCGGAGCTAAAAACTCCATACACTCCTTTTCCTTTAAATACTGAGAAGGACTATCACAAAGCATCTGCAGAGGACTCTCAAATACTACATACATCGCCAACTGCTGACAGCGGGTTCCCTGGCTCATCGGACGACTGAAACGAGAGTTAAAATGCTTCTTCTGAGCATTTACCATACAGCCCGGAGTATAGTCTATCGGGCCTGCCATCATTCTTAAAAATGGAACTGTGGTATTGTGCTCCGGTGTTATATAATCGCTCCATTTATTGTTCTCTGAGCCTTTTACGCCCTCTCTGGTAATAACATTCGGGAACGCACGACGTAAGCCTGACGGCTTATAAGAACCATGGAAATCGATCAGCATCTCACGCTTGGCGGTCTCGCGTGCAAGTCTTTCATACAACTGAACCATCGCCTGATCATCTCGCTGCATAAAATCGACCTTCACTCCAACACAACCCCACTTCTTATACTGATCTAAAGCATTTTGCAGATCCTGATCGAGAGTTTTCCATACTACCCAAAGGATAATACCAACATTCTTCTGCTTTGCATAAGCAAACAACTCTGGCAGATCCATATCGGGAGCAATATCAAGACTATTGCCAAGCTTATACCAGCCCTCATCTAATATGATATATTCCAAACCATATTCTGATGCAAAATCGATAAAATACTTATATGTCTCTGTATTTACCCCAGCCCTGAAGTCAACGCCAAAAATATTGTTGTCATTATACCAGTCCCAGGCAACTTTACCCGGCTTGATCCAATCTGTATGTTTGAGCTCACATGGACTTGCCAGCTGATATACCAACTGCGAATTGAATAGGTCTGTATCTTTTGCTGTAATTGTAAGTATACGCCATGGGAAACTGCGACTGCCACTGGTCTTGGCTATATAATCAGCTCGCTTGATAATATCTGTATTCCGATCGCCGCTCATTCTCTCTTCTAATACAACCGCCGGAAATGTTGACTTGAATGATGCTGAACCTGTACCATTAAAATATACACCTGGGTAATCTCTCAGATCAGATTCAGTAAATGCCATTTTAAGACCTTTACCATAATCTACTAGAAACGGCAGCGAACATAGCTGCTCTTTTGAAACACTCGATATCTTACAGTACTCATACAGCTGCTCATAATGAGTAACCATACTTTTCTCTTCCGGAAAATAGAAATTCAAATCAGAAGGAAAATTCAGCTCAACCTTCTCATTGTTTACTATCAATTCACCCGGTAAACTTGTAACAAAACGGTAAGCTGCACCATTGTCAAATACACGGAACTGAACACTGTACTTACCTTTACATTTTAAGGTTAGTTCATTGTAATTATTCCTTATCTTGCTTCGCTTTTCACAAACCACTGGATAAATAAATTCATCTACACTTATCTGCTTATTTGAGATAACAGATACATCTTTACCCAAAACACCGTTGGATGTGTCCATTGAAATAGCAGATGGAGCAAGCATAACCACTCCTGCTCGCTGTACCGACCATTTAATATCTTTATCAGCATTAACTTTCACTGTTATTTTGCCATCAGGCGAACTAACAGTAAAATCCCCGGCAAGAGCAATAGAAGAAAGACATAATAGCAAACAACAAAACAATGATTTGATACTCATTCAACGGTCCTTTCCATAAAGAAAATTTTTTTAACCAATACTTTTTCAATAATACAATGTTAAATTTATTGTAAAAACATGCAGCTAATCTTCAAGCTTATTCGCCCAAAACTAATACATAAAAAAAACATTGGCAGGTATACAACCCACCAATGCTTAATAGTTTTTTCGTTATGAAATTATCCAGTTTTTTATAAAATATTATGAAATAACCTCAAGATTACCATCTGCCAGCTTCAAATCCTTTACACTTAAGCCTGGAACCTTACGATTCACCAACTTATTGAGCTGAATAACCAGTTTATCGTCTTCATAAGAAGCGTATTTACTAACAGACTCTTCCTTTACCTTGGCCGCCAGAAATGGCTTGACCAGAGGCATTGTATCCAATGCCAAAGTAAGGATACCGTCAGAATAAGACTCAAAAATAATATTCAAATCTATTGTGAACATTACCTTGGCCTTTACCTGGATCTTATTTCCGCTATACGATATGGAACTGACCTTATCTGGCAGCCAGTTATTATTTCTTAATATATCTACAAGTTCGTCTAAATGCAATTCGAGCTTAGCCATTACTATTCCTTACTTTCCTATTGTTATTTTATTTTTGAAAAAAACAGTATAACCTCTGACATTACACACTTCAAGTATTATTATAACGTAACCAAACAACAAAAAAGCACTTAAGTTACAACAATAAAAACAGTTAGGGTGTTTCCCCTATATCTTTCTCAGCTCTTTTTACGCCTTCCGAAACCGCCCCATCGCCAGCCTCTATCTGCCTGATGACGATGATACCCTCGACTGCCGCAGCTTTTATGGCAAGCCTCTGTTGTTACTTTTATCGATGATGCCAACCTGACATCTATCGTTATCCTGCTATTATTTACCAGCAGGATCATATTACCACTTCTGGCATCCACTACCACATCAAATATCACACCCGGCAACAGCCCCAAACTAAATATCCTGTCACGGTCAGCTTTACTATTTATGCGGACAACCTTAAGTATCTCACCTTCCATACAAGTATCCAGCGAACGGATAGCAGACTCTTTTTTAAGACATTCCGCACACACCCCATTAATAACCAGCCTATGATCTAATATACGAAATTCGGCCTGCCTGGCCGACTCTTCCTGAAAATACTCCAGGCGAGGATCGTAAAATTCGATAATACCGCCGCATTTTACACAGAAAAAATGGTCATGATGAGATTCTGGATGCAAATGTTCATAAACTACCTTGCCCTCCAAATACAATGGTTCGGCAAATCTATGCTCACAGAGAATATCTATAACCCTCTGTACCTGCTCCTCGGTTATATCTGACTTTAATGCCAAACATTCTTTGGCAAGCCCAGCTGTTGTCTGATGAAGATCTGTCCCCATAAACACTTTAATAACAGACTTTTGCCATTCCAGCAATTCGGTACCACACTCCAGCAATATCTTTATTACCTTTGACGGCAGATCCCGCTCTCCTCGCTCTGACTCTTTCGGCAATACCTCATCACTCTCTACCGCCGCAACGCTCTGCATACTAGAGATCATCTTATCCAGAACCTCGCGGTCGATAACATGTTCCATTCGACAGGCATTATCCTCTGCTATGCCGGGATTGATACCCAGGCTCTCAATCAGATAATTCTTGATCGCCTCATGCTGCATAAATATCTCTTTAGCATGAGCTTCGCCCGTGGCAGTCAACGTAATAGGAAGATACGGCAGATAATTGATAAGCTTTTTCTCTGACAGTTGCTTCAAAGCCCACGAAACACTTGACTTTTTCACGTCCAGGGTCTGAGCTATTTTATTTGCATTGGCAACCTGATCCTTCTGACAAAGTGTAAATATTGTTTTAAGATAGTCTTCGAGGCTGGAGCTTAATTTCTCGTCCATTTAGTCACCAATTTTCAAATATATATACAAAGCTTAGTACAGCAAAAAATTGTAAGACCAAACTAACTATAAGTCAAGAATAAACGCCACTTACGACCATATATCCTCGGCCAAAAATATATAATCGCTACAATCACTACAACCGTTATAGATTAATAAAGAAAAGATATACGCTTTATTATTTTTAACTATTTAATTTGGATAAGGTTGCTAATTAATAATACATTTTGGTGGTAATTAAACTTAAGGGTACCTCTGAAAATTGCTTTTGAGACGAAAACGAGGATTGTTTTTTACTGACAAGGAACGAAGAGCCCGGCATATTGGTGAATATTTACGGTTTTTCGTCACGCAGCTCAGAAAAAATCAAGACCGTTTGTAGCCCAGAATGAATTTTTAGAGGTTCCCTTAATTACCTTGGCAGAATTTTTAACTAATTATATTCAATAGATTTAGCGTTGCACTCGGATGCATGGCAGCAGAATTAACTCATCTCTGCTGACTGGAACGCCTCACAGGAGGTTCCTGATGACTAATACCGGGTACAACACGATAAAAGCCGTTAGCTCTCAAAATAAAAGGTTTCGGCTTGAACTACTGGAAAACCGCACTCTCCTCAATGCTGACCTTTACGGCATAGCTGACGTATTCTACTCTGACGCCGCTTTCGATAATCTCGATGAACTGGAAGCCGCTCACGAAGACCATGAAACCACTGTTTCTACAGCTTCCGAATCTTCTTATATCAGTTCAATGGACGCAGTTAGCACAGGCTATACTCTTTATCTGAACTTTGACGAGGCCAGAGTTTATAGCAGAGCTGGCGATTTCTGGCTTAATCAGGGATATGTTGACGTACCCGGCTACGACCTTAGCATGTACGGCTGGTCTGGCTACGAAGCTCAGTCTATCGAATATATAACTCAGTTCGTACAGGAAGACTATGCCGCTTACAATGTAAATGTAACTACAACAGAACCTGAAAACATCCCGTATACAACAATTTATGTTGGTGGTACTTCTGATTGGTTCCAAAGCAACAGCAATATCATTGGTGTTGCCAGTTATGATATCGGCAACCGTGATTCTTCTAATTACGGATTCGCTTTTACCGAAGAACTTAGCGTCTATAAATCATATGCTGGCAATTCTCTGCTCAACTTTAGTGAATATGTCGCAAACCTTATCTCACATGAAGCTGGCCACACTTTCGGTACTAACCATGTTAGCGACTCCAGCTATCTCATGAACCCTACCCTATCGACCGCTAACAGAACTATCGGTTTCGGTAACGGACTTATTCCATCAAGCTCTTCCACACAGGATTCCCAGATACTACTGGGCGTAAATCTGGGATATGCAAATGGCACAAATGATGACTTTGGCGATAATATAAGTACAGCATCTACTATCAGCCCTACCGTAGGCTCTATTTCAGGTATTCTGGAACATGTAACTGACACCGATGCCTTCACTTTTGAAGCTGCAACTTCTGGTACTTTCAGCGTCGATCTTTCCACTACCGTTTTTGGTAACCTGGACTCAACACTAACTATTTATGATGCATATCATAATACCGTTGCATATAACGACGATTATTTCGGTAATGATGATTCACTGGTCACCTTCCAGGTAGAGGCTGGCGAAGAATATACTATCGTTGTCGGCAGCTCTGGACAGAACACTTCTGGTACTTACACTCTGGCACTCTCTGCTCCAGAGGGCAAACCTGAGATACAGGTTACTGACACTTCATCTTTAAACGATGACCTTACTATAGACTTCGGTCAGATATACATAGGTGAAGATCAAACATACTCACTAAAGATAACAAATTCCGGCTCTAAGACACTTTCAATAAGTAATATTAGCACCTCTGGTATCTTTGACTACGAAATACCAAATAATAAAAGTAGTGATATATCAATTCCTGCCGGTGAATCTACTACAATTTCAGTAACATATAACCCAGAATATGCCGGCAGTGAATCTGGCCAGATCATCATTTCCAGTAATGATGAAGACAACTCTTTTATAGTTGTTAACGTATCAGGTTCAGCTCTGGAAAACGACCCGGATATACTTGTAACTGAAACTGACACAAACGACTCTATAGATCTTGGTATCGCTGGTATCGAGACTGAAGGCAGTCGCAATATTATCATAAGCAACGATGGTAGAGACACTCTGGAAATTAGCTCTATCACTACAACCGAAGGCTTTTCTGTTAATATTGACCACTTAAACCTTGAACCAGGTGAAAGTCAGCAGCTTGCCATATACTTCTCAAGCGATCAGGCCGAAACTCTTTACGGCGAACTGACAATAGTCAGTAATGATCCGGATGAAAGTGTAATTACTTACGACCTGACCGGTCAGGTTCTCAGTAATGAACTATCAAACAGTAATAGTCCTATTACTATTAACGAAGCTGACGGTATTGAAGATGGGATCATAAATGGCGGAAATTATCTCGCTGGTGATGACCATGTGATCGATCTCTGGTACGTAACCAATAATAGTACTTCTGTAATTACTATTGACCTGAGCCAGACAATAAGCAGTGTATTCACTACTGAACCAGTTATCACTATTCCAGCTGGCGAAACAGCAACAATAAGCACTGTGTTCAATACAACCATGCCATACAGCTATAGCAATGATGTATATTTGGCCATAAATAATCTTGGCGTATCTTTACCGCTAACCGTAAATGCAGACTCTTATGCTGAGTTTGGCAATAGATCCAGATTCACTTTCTCAGATCACGATGGTGATACCGTTACGCTTGTACTGAGAAATGGAACTGGTAAGATCACTCTTGGTAATGCAGATGAACCTGACATTAAGAACCTTGAAATAAACGATATAAATCGAGCTGGCCTATTAACCATTAGAACTAGTCGCGGCGGTAGCACTACCCTTGGCGATCTTTCTTCCGATGGTGACATAAGGGTTATAAACGCACCAACTACCGACATTGACGGCACTGTTGATATAGATGGCGAAGTTACTCTACTCAAATTCAACAACATAAATGACTCTGCCGACATACAGTTTGATGCAAACTCACGCGGTAGCAGTCTGGTTCTCAATAGCAGTCATGGTGACATAAATGTTGACGGCATGCTCCGCACTGTTAAAGCTCGCACTGAACTTGGCGGCTCGATCAATGTCGATGGCGACCTGAGAACCGTAGTTGCTAATGAAAAAATCTCAGCCGATATCGCAGTTAATGGTAATATCACAGTTATTAAAACTCAAACTCTTGAAAATAGTGATATCGATGCCAGCGGATACATCAAAAGCATTGGTTCCACATATATAGAAGGTTCTGCCGTTCACGCCAAAGCTGATATCTATTCTGTCGCGGTAAGACAGGACATGGTAGATTCCGCTGTGACCGCTGGTTACAGTCCTGAGTTTGGCCAGGCCGAAGATGATACAACTATTAGAAGCGTATATATAAGAAACCAGTTTATCGGCAGCACGATATCCTCTGGCATTACACCAAATGATCAGGAAAATATAATAAACGGTTCTGCTGGCAATTTCAGCGGCACTATCGGTGCGGTAAGAATTGGTAATGTAATAACATTAAATTCTGATGAAGCTTTTGGCATTATCGCTAATGGCGATATTAGAATTATTAAGATTGGACGTGAAAAAATAACTGAAAGTATGTCTGAAAACGACTTTAATGTAATTGAAATATTGTAATTAGAAACCACTAAAAACATCAATAACACAGGAGGTGCATATATCAATATAACATACCGGTCACTAACCGGTAAAACTCAACGCTGAATATAAAAATCACGTAACCGTTCACACAATTACATTATGTTTGCATGTTACACTTAGACTAAAGTGTCATAAATAAGTACTAACGTTTAATTTACGAACTGTTGAAATACAGGCGTAGCCTGTAATAAAATATCAAACAGTTTCGAGCTCTAGCGAGAATCCTGAGCTTGTTTCTTGTTACTTATTACTTGTTACTAAACAATTTAATTGCTATTAACTTTGGTACCAGTGCATGCATTGTGAACGGTCATGAAATAATTAGTTAATCAAACTGACCATCAGAAAGTTTAAACTATTAGTAAAGATCGAGCCATTCCGGCTTTACCCGGTCTGACGGCTCTTTCACAAACCGGACCTTGCAATCAGGAATTGCGTCTAGGAAAAATCTGCCATATGACTTGGTCGCAACCCGAGGGTCGAGAATAGCTACAATACCCTTATCTGAAGCAGAACGGATTAATCTGCCAAATCCCTGCTTCAGCTTAAGGACGGCTTCCGGAATCTGATAATCCCAGAATGGGCTCTCACCCCGTTCGGCAATTCTTTCCATTTTCGCCTGCTGAAGTGGATGTGTTGGAACCGCAAACGGAAGCTTGAATATTATAACATTACTCAAACTTTCACCACGAACGTCTACCCCTTGCCAAAAACTATCTACTCCCAGCAAGACGCTATTGGTATCATACCGAAAACGCTCAAGGATATCCTGACGGTTATTGCCCATACCCTGACCAAGCATAGTAATATTTCGCTGCTGACAAAAACCTTCGATCGCACGGGCAACTTTATTCAGATGATTAAAACTGGTAAAAAGAATGAACGCCTTGCCATTGGTCATATCAATATAATTTTTTATCGCCTCAATAGCACCAATCATAAAATCCTGTTCGCTATTACCTGCTGGCTGTGGCAGACCTGCCTCGATATAATACTCAACCTGCTCCTGATAATTAAACGGCGAACCTAGCTGAAGGGTATTACAATGGGAAAGACCTACATTATGGGTAAAGTACTTAAACCCGCTTGGAATAGCACCACTACTATCATTTTCAGTATCAACATGCAAACCTTTTTCTTTCTCTGAAATACTTATCGTTGCACTGGTCATAATAACAGAATCAAACTTATCGAATAACGCTTCTTTCAACACCGGCCCCAACTCAAGCGGCGAAGCGTTCAGACTGGCATATAAATTACCAAATCGATTCCTGCGGCTCTCTACCCAATACACACAATCCGTATCCATTGACTGAGCTACAAACTGGGTGATACCAAGGGAAAACGACTTACATTTACCTGCATAATGAACAAACTCCATTCGATCATCATCGCTTGGACACTTCTCGGCAATTATCAGCAGGTCATTCGCCAAATTATCCAACGGCCCCGAAAGACAATTCAGAAATACCTCCGGCTTCATCACCCTGCTGTTTGAACCGCTATTACGTGAATCACTGTCAAATCGCTCAACCTCTTCAAAGAATATCTCACATGCCTGATGACACTCATCTATAATCGTAATAGTATTATTCGTCATCTGGCGGGTTAGTATACCTCGCCTGGTCTTCCTGTTGTATAATCGATTCAACAGATAATTGATCTTAGAATTCGATATCTGCAGCCCAAAATGCGAACCTGCGGTCTTCTCAATATTATGTGCCTCATCAACAATAATATAATCATAGTTCGGAAGGATCTGCCCCTTGGTCAGTCTGGCCGCCAGATCGGTAAATAGTAGTGCATGATTCACAACTAGAATATCAGCGTTATATGTCTGTTTACGAGCCTTCTGATAAAAACAGCTGTCATAACGCCCACACTTGCGACCCGGACATATCCCCGGATCACAACGAACCAGCTCCCATACTGCAGAATCTGGCACAAAATCCATCTCGCTTAACGAACCCTCACTCGCTGACATTGCCCAGTTACGCAACTCGTCCAGTTGAGAATACTGCCAGTCATCATCAAACAGTTGCTTACCAGATGCCAAAGCCTTATCAAGCCGACGCCAGCAAAGATAGTTACCACGCCCCTTCACCAATACCGCCTTGAAATCTATACCGGATGCTTTTTTCAAAAATGGAATATCTTTCAGAATTAGCTGTTCTTGCAAAGCAATGGTAAATGTGCTTATTACGACTTTTCTCTTATGGGATTCATCTAGAAATGGCAACGCCGCCGCTGTATATGCAAAGCTTTTTCCGGTACCCGTACCTGCTTCTACTACCAGGTGACGTTTCTCTGATATTGCCTGACCTATAGCCGATACCATATCAAGCTGCTCTTGACGCTGCTGATAGTCATCAAGCTCATGAGCTACGGCACCATCAGGGCCAAGCAATTCTACTGGATCGATCATAAAGTTCTCTACGGCAATATACTATGTTAAAAAACAGGTGGCACTATACCACACCACCCCTGCTAAGACCTGTTATTATAGCTTGTATAAGCCATTTAAGCCAAATATTTTAAAATTCGCTCGAATTATCCCGATTTCTGCAAGTTCACATTTAATCTTTTTAATAAAGTCTGTTTTATCAAATTATTTGACAATATTAAATTTTTTATGTATATTTTTATATATATTTACAGTTAATCGCTGACTTATGGACCCCTAACGCAACAGGCTTGTAAACTATTACAAAACAAACAATTACAGGCCTTTTCCGTTACTGGTCTGATGTCGCTTTGGAGTACCATAATGGAAGACAGACCTGCTCGTCTTGAAGAGTTTCAAGATATTATTGATTATCATTTCGATGACATTTCCTTACTGGAAAAAGCACTTCGCCATGCTTCGGCTTCTGATAAACGTCTGGACAGCAACGAACGCCTTGAGTTTCTTGGTGATTCTGTTCTCGGCCTAACTATTTGCGAAGAACTATTTACTCGCTTCCCTGAATATCTGGAAGGTGAACTCACCAAGGTTAAGAGTATGATTGTTTCCAGAAGAACTTGTGCCAGAGTGGCCAAAAAAATGAGGCTAACAGACTTCATGGTCATGGGTAAAGGTATGAGCTCCCAGAGAGATTTGCCGACCTCATGCCCTGCTGGTGCCTTTGAGTCTCTCATTGGAGCTATTTACACCGACGGCGGATACGAATGCAGTAGGAAATTCCTCATTAAGTTTATGGGGGATCTGCTTGATAAAGCTGACGCCAAGCAGCCGCAGGAAAACTACAAAAGTATGCTCCAACAGTTCTCGCAACGTCATATCAACTCTACCCCTTCTTATGAAATCCTGGACGAAAAGGGCCCTGACCACAGCAAATGCTTTGAGGTTGGTGTAATTATCGACAGAAGAAGGTTTGAGTCTGCCTGGGGGCCAAGTAAGAAGGAAGCGGAACAAATTGCTGCCTTCAAAGCACTTAAAGAACTAGAGCAGCTCCCACCAGATGCCGAATTTAAAATGAAATAGCCGACTGGGTTCACCAGCCGGCCATTGAATTATCTAAAAGGTAGTACTTAAATATATCACATTGCCCTATCAGGCTTTTCTGCGATATTTGCGATAGTCGATACCAAGCTCCTGTACCTTATACCTTATAATACGCGATGTTGTACTAAGGTCTCTTGCCGCAGCTGCAAGGTTACCACCTGTTCGTTTTAACGCATCTACGATAAGATCTCGCTCATACAGACTCACTCTCTCGCGGAATGAACCGATACCAAAAGTATCGGTTGCATCTGATGTCTGTAAAGTCGGTGGTAGATGATGGCCGTGAATCACGCCCTCATTACTTAGCAGTACAGCTCTCTCAATACAGTTCTCCAGCTCACGAACATTTCCAGGCCAATGGTACGAAGTCATAATATTGATCGCCGGAGTACTTATCCTGCGTACATCCTTATTCATTCGCTTTGAATATTTCTCAACGAAATTATCAACCAACAGCAAAATATCGTCCTTCCTGTCACGCAGCGGAGGCAGGAAGATCGGGAACACATTGATTCGATAATAAAGATCCTGGCGGAAAGTTCCTTTTTCCACGGCTTCTTCCAGGTTACGGTTTGTTGCACAGATAATTCTGGCATTACTCTTTACCGTTTTATTACTGCCGACACGCTTATATTCACGTTCCTGCAGTACTCTCAACAGTTTAACCTGTATTGCTGGCGAAAAATCACCTATTTCGTCAAGGAACAAGGTACCACCCTCAGCTTCTTCGATATGACCGATATGGGTATCGATAGCACCGGTAAAAGCACCCTTCTCGTGACCAAAAAGTTCACTTTCGAGCAGATTCTCGTTCAATGCCGCACAATTCACTCGAACAAAAGGCCCTTTCGCCCTGTGACTGCTATAATGAATAGCATGGGCGACCAGCTCTTTACCTGTTCCAGACTCACCACGTATCAACACTGTAGCATCACTAGGTGCAACCTGATAAATCGCCCTGTAGACATCACGCATGGCATTTGAATTACCTATGATATTTTCCGGACGATACTTATCTTCCAACTCACTTCTTAAACGCGAGTTCTCATCTTCATATTTCTGCTTCTCTTCAGATACTCTCCGACGCATTGTAACGTCATGAGCTACCATACTCGCTACAATACTCAGCAAACGCTGCAGCTTGATCAGCTCTGGCTCAGCACTAAAATCCATATCAACAGATATAGCTCCAATACTCTTGCTGTCAGCAACAATAGGCACACATATAAAACTTCGCTCGCCCTGGGCGTGCTGCATTCTATTGGCTCTATCAAGAAAACCGGGTTCTTCAGATATCTGAGGAACGATAATGGGCTTACCTTTTAAGATAACCTTACCTGTAATACCTTCGCCTAATTTGAACCCTGAATCTTTACCTCTATTTGGTGTTATCTGATGCGTAACGTCAAAAAGAACTGAATCTCCATCGCTGGAAAGAATTGTCACTACTCCCCTTTTCATACCAAGCTCAACATCAAGTACATCCAAAACCTCAGCTATTATCTGCTGCTGGCCGGCACTGGTACTTAATATCTGGCTTATCTTATATAATGACAGAAAAGAAGATAGCTTTGAATTTATATTCTCCATTGCAATATAATATCCCTAAAAATTACAATATCTTCGGCTTTTTCCTGCAAAACCGACAAAAAAGTAATTTTACAAAATTGTCACAATTCCGCAAGGTAAAAAAACAATTTTGTAAAAAAAAGCTCATCTGAAACTAATCAGACGAGCTTTTAACTATTTATAAATACTTAATAAGCAAGTATTTGCTTACTTTTCTTCGCCTTCAACAGGATTAACCTTCTGGAAAAGATTACTGTCGATCAGCTGGCCGGTTGAGCTGCCGTCGATACCACCAGCACGACGACTATCGTCTGATGCTTCATCTTCAGTTGCCCACTGTGCACGTTTGAGTGACAGGCCGATCTTACGATCTTCAATATCAACTCTCAAGATCTTAACTTCTACTTCTTCGCCAACCTTAACGATATCCTGTGGGCCTTCCACCTTGTCATCGCTAAGCTCAGAGATATGCAGCAGACCTTCAAGATCTTCTTCCAGCTCAATAAATACGCCGAAGTTAGTCAGCTTAGTAACCTTACCACGAACGATCTGACCTGGCAGGTACTTATCTGGAATAGCATGAGCCCATGGATCTTCTGTCATCTGCTTGAGACCAAGACCAACACGCTGTTTTTCCTGATCTACATTCAGAACGATACACTTGATGTCCTGGCCCTTCTTGAGCATTTCGCCTGGATGACTGATCTTCTTGGTCCAGCTCATGTCAGATACATGGAGCAGGCCGTCGATGCCTTCTTCGATCTCGATGAATGCACCGTAGTTAGCCAGGTTGCGAACCTTACCTTCAACAACTGTTCCTGGAGGATACTTATGAACAACCTGAGTCCATGGATTCTCAGCCAGCTGCTTGATACCAAGAGAGATTTCCTGCTTCTCTGGAACTACTTCCAGAACTACAACTTCGATCTCATCGTTAACATTCAGGATCTCGCCCGGATGATTAACACGCTTTGTCCAGCTCATTTCTGAAATATGTACCAGACCTTCGATACCCTCTTCCAGCTTGATGAATGCACCGTAGTTGGTAATGTTTACTACTGTACCCTTCACTACACCATTTACCGGGTAACGATCCTTGGCTGTCAGCCATGGGCTTTCGCTCTTCTGCTTCAGACCAAGAGCGATCTTTTCCTTGCTTTCGTCTATGCTCAGGATCTTTACTTCGATTTCCTGGTCCAGAGAAACGATCTTCGAAGGATGTGTTACGCGGCCCCAGCTCATATCTGTGATATGCAGCAGGCCGTCGAGACCGCCGAGGTCGATGAATGCACCGAAATCTGCGATATTCTTAACAATACCCTTACG
This sequence comes from Sedimentisphaerales bacterium, assembly GCA_963667715.1. Taxonomy (GTDB): domain Bacteria; phylum Planctomycetota; class Phycisphaerae; order Sedimentisphaerales; family SM23-30; genus JAFGDI01. The sequence goes on from OY763926.1 coordinate 3,570,478, forward strand.
GATCTGGCCAACCTGAATTTCATCCATCAGAGTTGCCTTAGCGTTTGCACGCTGTTCTTCCAGAAGCTTACGACGTGAAATAACAATATTACGTCTTTCGATATCGATCTTGAGGATCTTAGCTTCCAGATCATTATTGAGATATTCTGAGATATCGCCAGGACGACGGATGTCAACCTGCGATGCTGGTAGGAATACTGGAACACCAACGTCAACCAGCAGACCGCCCTTGATACGGCGAACAACACGACCTGTGATAATATCGCCTTCCTTCTTTGTCTCAATAATACGTTCCCAACCGCGAATGCGATCAGCTTTACGTTTGCTCAGTTCGATCTGGCCGCTGCTTGATTCCACTGATTCAAGAAATACTTCAACTGTGTCACCGATTTTGATCTCTGATGGATCATTAAATTCGCCTTCACTAATTGAGCCTTCGCTTTTGAGACCAACTTCAACAATTACATCGCCACCGATCTGGTTTACGATTGTACCTGTCAGGATTGTACCTGGCTCAAAATTTACTACTGTCTGCTCGATGAGCGACATCATATTATCGTCACCAACGGACAGGTTTAGAGCATCTGCGATCTGCTGCTCTATCGCTGCCTCGTCAATATCAAATTCGTGGAAAATTCCTTTATCTACCATTGAATGAACCTTATAGAAGTGAAACTTCAACCGGGATACTCAGGTTTTATCGTCAGCTGCCCGTTACATACTGACTCCTGTATAGTATTGCTGCACAATGCGACAATATAAAAGATACACATTATAACAACAAAAACAGGTTCAGTCAATAGATAGTTTCAAATAGACTCCCGACATCAACTAACACAACTCGCTTAAAAACAACACTTTACAACTGCTATCTTAAAATTCGGAAGAATTTGCTATTTTTTTGTATTTTCACTCAATAAATAATAAGTTACTCTGCCAGGCTCTTTACGACTGATTCTAGATCTGCAATTATGTTTTGGGCTGAATGCACTAAAACAAAACGACTCACACCTTCATCGGTACTATATGAGTGACGACCTATCGCTGGGAAACATACATATTGACCTTTTTTGGCAATATACTCACGTTCACCAACACTTATCTTGAGCTTGCCTTCTACAACCACACAAGTGACCCTATAAGGCATACTAAGCGTACAACATACCTGCCGGCCGTCAATTACATCACCAGGGGAAACCTTTACACACAGACAGTGTAGATCGTTATTGCAGGCACATACCGCATTACTGTCATTAAGCTCGGCAAGTCCCTTTATATTAAGCATTTCCGATACACAAATATCAGGTACATGCGCCAGGTGAAGCAAGTCCAGAGTAGACACCTCCAAAGCCCTGGCAATAGAGTCTATTGTCGGTAATGTTGGTATATTCTTACCAGCTTCTATCGAATGAAGTGTCGGCTTACTGATACCACTTTTTTGCGATAAGGTATCAAAATTGTAACCTCTCTTCTTCCTTAGCTGCTTTAAATATGTAAAATCAAAATTTTTGCTCACACTCTTCATATCAAAACTCCCAGATGATAACGAGCAACAACGCTTTGCGCTAAAAAACAACAAAATTGCCATAAGAAATATGGCAATACAAATATAATCTATTTAATAATATTAAAAACTTTACTTACTGAATGAATGCACATTCAGTAAAGCCCCTTTAACATCCACACCCAGACTTTTGAATCAAAAGTCCAAAAAAACTAGCACCACATACGTAATTCTTCTACATAATTGATAAAATTAAAATCACGTTAATCAGTTAGTAATTTTATAACTTTATTAGCTATTGTCAACCCAAAAATCCCTGTAACTGTAGGCAGACTTCCAAGAGCCGCTCTTTTCCTTCCACGTTCATAACAAAAATCGCCATCATTTTCATCACTGCCCTGTCCCACATCAAAGCTATCCACTCGTGGCTCATTGGAATACACACACCATAGATCGGTTCCAAAACCCCTTCTACGTAAATGCTTACGTATAACACGTGCCAGCCGGCAACCATTTGACTTTGTCAATTTTGCAGTTTTTATATATGATGGATCTGTCTTTAACGCTGCACCCATACTGGATATAACCGGTATTTTTTGAGACTGTAAATATGATAATAATTCGACTTTTGGGTTAAAAGAATCTATCGCATCGATGACAATATCTGGCCTTGGATTAAAAAGATTGTCAAAAGTGTCAGTGTGGGCAAACTCCTTAACCGCATCAATTTTACAATCCGGATTAATATCCAATACCCGGCTGGCTGCAACTTCAACCTTTGCCTGTCCTACCGTTGATGACAATGCAAGTAGCTGACGATTAATATTACTCTCGGAGATTACATCAAAATCCACCAGCTTTATCCCGCCTACCCCGCTGCGAGCCAATGCTTCCGCTACATAACCACCTACTGCACCGACACCTACTATTACCACACTGCTGGATTGCAGGCGAGCAACCTTCTCCTGCCCCAGCAACAGCTCTATCCTTTTTAATCTCTCATTCATAGTCAACTTTCGCACTTTTCAAGTCACAGAAATCGCCAATAAGGGCCCTCCTGTGGCATACTAAATTAAATATACTTTCGATATTTGACTCAAAAACGAGATAAATATCTCAGAATTTCATTCACATGGCCCTGTTCCGGCCTTTGCGTTAAACGCTGAACAGTCAAAAGTGCGAAACCGCACTCATACACAAATATTATAAAAAAAACTCCGAAAGGTAAATACCAATCGGAGTTTTTTTAAAGTTCAAAATATAAAGGTGACCCCATAACAGAGGTTGCCTTAATTATTATCAGCTCTCTGTCGAAGAATCAACTTCAACATAGTTATGATATGTCTTAAAGGCTTCCTTGAAGTAACCACCCTTGCGGTTAACAACGCCGTTAAGCATCACACCGATAACATTAGCTTTCATTTGTCTGAGCTCACGGATCATACGGTTGACCATACCTCTGGACTCTTCTTCTGCAAATACCACTGGAATTGTACCGTCAACCAGTGAACTAAGAACCTTCGCATCGAGTACGATCAGCGATGGTGGGCCGTCAATTATAACATAATCATAAAGCTCACGCTGACTCTGAAGCAGCTCGATCATACGAATACTGCTAAACAGCCCTGTTGGGTTCGGTGGTTTAGGACCACTATAAATCACTGACAGATTCTTAATATCTGTCTGATGAATAATATCAGCCAGACTGTTCTGGTCGGTCAAATAGTTACTCAAACCTTCAACCCCTGAGCCTGGGAATAACTTATTCAGATTCGGACGATAGAAGTTAGCATCTATCATCAGCACCTTCTTATTTTCCTGAGCCAGTGAAACTGCCAGACACGTAGCCATTGTAGTCTTGCCGCTCTCTGCCTGACAGCTGGTAAACAACAAGGTCTTTAATGTATCTGCCGGAGCACTGAATAACAGATTAGTACGAGCCTGCCTAACATATTCGCTTGTAATACAGGTTGGCCTGCTAACAAGTATCTTGGCCAGCTCTTCACTATCATCACCTTCATGCTCTGGGACAATACCCAACAGTGGAACATTAAGATATCTGCGAACATCAGTCGGAGTACGCACTGTGTCATTAAGCAATTCAAGCAGAAACGCCAGCCCGCAACCGGTCATCAAACCAAGTACAACACCACCAAAAATAAACATTGGTAGCTTAGGAAAACTCATCTCGGTTGGCTGATTGGCACGCTGCTTGATAACAGCACGAAGATTATCCTGACTGCGTATCTGTATCTGGATCTCATCGATACTCTTCTGTGTTTCTGCCAGCTGCTTAGCTATTGTCTCGCTCAATCTTATCTTTTCAGCATAAGTTATCGCTTTACGGTCGAGCTCTCTTTGCTGTTCTGACGCCAGATCATAATTCTTCTTAGTCTCACTTAACTGTTCACTGATAAGCTGAATCTGACGAACATTATCATTGATAAGCTGCTGAGTATAGTTCTCAGTCATCTTAGCTTGTCTATCCTTAAGCTGTAAACGAGCTGACTTTATCGCATCACGTATCTTCAATACTTCCTGATGTTTATCGCCATAACGTCCCAAAGCCTGAGCCTCATTCTGCTCCAGGATCATGATCTGGTTTCTTAGGCCCAGGATCACCGGGTCCTGTTCCAGCAGCATAACAACCTGCTCTAAACCACCTTCATCACGCTGCTTAACTAACTGTTCACGCTCCAGCAGCAGCTGAGAATTAACCGCTTCCAAACGAACCAGCTCTTCACTTAATATCTGCATCTTCTGAGATACAACTGTCTGGCCGCCGCCCTGCCATCCCGGAGGAACAGTCTCACCGCGAGTCAAAGCCTGAATTGACAGCTGAACTTCAGTCTGATCGCTTTCAAGCTTCTTCTTGCTCGCTTCCAGAGATGTACGAACATTCTGCAGCGAACCAATTGCATCATCCTTAATATTCTTCTCAAACTGGCTTAAGATCTCATTTAGTATATTTCTTGCATCATCTGGAGTTGCTGCTCTCATTACCAGCTTAACATATGCGGTATCACGGATCGGAGTTGCTGAGAAACTCTTCTTTAACGCTTCCACTCGCTTATCTGGCATACGATTTCTCGCCCAGGCACTGCTCTGAACCTCTTTCCTGGTAAGAACATCACCAAAAAACGTCTCACTATTCAGAATTGCACTTACTCCAGCTGTCTCCATCGCAAGGATCTCTTTACGAGGAAGCATCTCACGAACACCCCAAAGACCTACAGAAGCCTGCATTCTAGCTTCTACATATGCCTCAGATGTATATTCCGGCGATGTTGTACGTAATACAAAGAACAGACCTATAAATATTATGGATATACCTATTGTGAAACCTACGATCATCCACATTCTTGCCAGCAAAATTCGCATTATTTCGGCTGGTGTAATTGCAGTCTGCTGCATCGGCGGCACTGGCGGTCTGCTCACTGCCTGCGCAGGATTGGAGTTTGTCTGCTCTGAACTCATTACTTACCTCATATCTAAAATTTATTTCTCATTATTGAGCTTATTGATCTATATTTGTCACCATAAGTTAATGTATTATATTAACTTCACAAATTAGAACCATTATTTTTTTATTTCATCCAATAATTTTTCCACATCATCCACCATTTTCAGATCCGATGGTGACTGCGACAACCTGGCCCGACGAAGCAAATCTTCCAGCATTTCTGACGCTTCATCTGTCCTGCCGGCTTTCACCAGTGACTGGCCAAGATGATATTCAAACTCTACCGGAACCTCTCGGTTATTCCTCTGTATTTCCTGAATCGCCTTACTAAAGAGCGTATGTGCTTTTTCAGGATTATCATTCTGCAGCAGTGCCATACCATATGTATCTAAAACCATCGGTTCCAGACGTGCTATCTGGTACGCCCGAATCGCAACATCCAGTGCTTCTTTGGCATAACCGCCCTCACTTAATAGGGCATATGCATAATTATTGAGTAGTGAATAATTATCCGGTACCTGATCACAAAGCTTGCGATAGATAACTATTGCCGAGTCATATTTATCTGTTTGTATGTACGCTATCGCCAATCGAGAATTGGTTACAAACTCCAGCGATTCTGATCCCCCGGCAAAGTCATGTGCCTTTACTGAATTTGCAACATAACACTCATTATCTCCAAGATCGCGACAACACACAGCCTTCAACATATAAAGTGCCATTTTGCTATCGGAAGTTTCCAACTGAGTATCAACCCAGTCAGCCAGTAATTCTGGATCTATTAGTGTAACTGTTTTTTCTACTACAAATTCTATATATGGATCTTTTGCCACCATATCGATAACCTGACTTAATACTCCCAAAGCTTCCTGCTTCTTCTCTTGCAGGTACAAAGCTTCCATCTTCCTTAGCTGGAGCTGTGGGCTGGCTTTAAGAATATCAGGGTTTTTGTCAAGCGACCTAACTACATCATCATAATGGCCGGCATTGATCAGCAGCTCTAACCTGGTATCTACCAGCACTGGAGCAGTTGCCCCTTTCTCATTAGCTGATAATATTGCACTCTCTAACAGAGACAATGCATCTGTCAGCTTCTGATCCGCTAAACTATTATTACCTTCTGACCTGAGACTGTCAGCCCATTTCATCATCGCCTGGGCACAACTTGAATATAGTTCATACCTGCCTGGGTACACTTTTATCTGATTCTTATAGTACCCTACCAACTCATTCCAGCGTTTAAGATTTGTTAGGGTATTCACCATCATATTATTCAGCTGCATATCGCCTGGCTGTATTTCCAACCCTTTACGCAGCTCAATTATTGCATCATCATACTTTTTCAGACGTGAATATATCTGGGCCAGCATCCCTCTGCCATCATTAGAATCTTCCGAACTGGCTGTTCGCAGCTCATTGATCGTCTGCATAGCAGCATAAAGATCATCACTATAGAACTGGGCTTGGGCCTTTATCTGAAGTCCTACCCGCTCACTTGGGCTTAGCTTCAATGCCTGATCGGCATAAGTTATCGCCTGTTCATAATCTGTTTCACGCAGTGCATACTTGGCTTTCAGCAGGTACACTTTATAATCATCTGGATACTGACTTTCCATCTTTTCTAACAATGGCTTGGCCTGCTCTGTATAGCCGCCGTCCATCATAGATTCAATATGCAATGTCATAAGCTCATCAGAATCTTTCTCATCTCGCTGCTGCTGGTAAACTTCCATTGCCTTATCATATTTACCTGTTGATTTATATATCGATGCCAAAAGTGTTCGCATATCTTTCCGCAAGTCAAGATCTTCTACCTGCGGCACTTCTTTACCAAGCAGCTCGATCGCAGAATCTACATCTCCATCTGAATAATAGAATCTCGCAAGAGCCATAACGGTATCAAAATGCTCCTTACCCGTACTGTTTACGAGCATTTCTTTTAACATCTCAAGACCTTTGCCATCGCCCTGCCCACTATTACGCAAAAACATCTCATAACTCGACGCAATAACAGCACTCTCAGGCATAGCCTTAATACCACTCTGGTATATCTTTTCTATTGCTTCATTATATTCACTGGTCTTATTTGACAAGACGGATAAATTAGACATAAGCCTAAGTGAATTTGCACTTACTACATATAAACTATCATTACCACTGACTGATGCCAGCAGAACATTAATATTCTTGAGTAGCATTACTTCAATATCAGCGATTGTCTGCTTATATGCTTCTGCTGTCTGAGCTTCAATATTCGGAGAGTCAAGCTGACCATCCAGAATCCTCGCCCAATATGGAGCATACTGAACAAAGAATCTCACTCCCTGTAAATTATTCGGAGATATATTCATTAACTGCTCAATCCAACCCATCATAGTCTGGATCTTCGCCGGACCAACATTATCTAAACCAACCGCCACAAAATCACCATGCAACATGATCAGATAATCTACTATAGCATCAGCATTAAAACGATTCTGACTCAATGAGGTTTCTAGCTCCCTCATCGCATCTGCTTTCCTGCCAAGTTTTGTATATACCTTTGAATGAACCAGATGACCATCTGCTGACAAGGGACTTTCAGCCAGATACTCGGTAAGCTTCTGGTCAGCTTCCTGATATTCCTCTTTTGCAAATAAAAGGTCGATCTCTGCGTACTTGGCCAGATAGGCATCCACTTCCTTTAATCTGGCAACAACACTTTCTGCTTTGGCAAAATCCTTCACCGTCAGATAAGTTGTTAGTATCGCAGTAAGTGGATCTGATGAATCAGGCTTAAGCTCTGCGGCCTTTTCAAAATTCTCGATTGCCTTCAGATTATCCTGCAATGCCTGCTCTTTACTCTCTCCAACAGCCAGTACACTATAAAGCCTGCCGCTGGTCATTGCCTGCTCATAAGGATCTGACAGCTTTGCAATTGCTTCCTGCTGAAGGACAAGCATACGGTCCGGATCGATCGCCAATGGATCTGGCTCTTCAGCCTTTAACTTCTCCTGAATATAATAATAATCATCTGGCTTGGCCTCAACCGCACGAGCCATCATCTTCTTAAGCTTATCATGATACGAAGGATGCTCCTTCATGCCGGCCATATACCTGGCATAAAGATAATTGATTACCTTTGGCTCTGCCGGATAGTCAACAGCGATCGCTTCCATTGCCTTTATCTGCTCGGCCGGATCTTCGAGTGTCATACTACGCAGTATTCTAAGATCAAGGTTATTACCTTTAATATCAGCTATAACCTCTTCTGCCTTATCCTGCTCACCTAATGCTACATACGCCTGGGCCAGCTGGGTACGAATGATCGGATAATAAACCGAATCTCTTTCATACTTACGACTAAACATATCTATTAGCTGAACCACTTCCTGCTTTGACTTTGCTGTACGAACACTTAGATAAGTATCAATAATTGAGCTAAAATCTTCTGCTGAACGATTCCTCATACTATATGAAAGCACCGCATTCTGTAGGGCTTCCATTTTATACTGGCCATCTTTCAACAGCTCATACAGCTTCCAGCGTAGTTCTGCCATAAACAAGGCACTATACTCACTCGTACTTTCACTTGTTACCGCAGCATACAATCTCTGGATAGCCAGCTGCTCCTGACCTTTGGCCATTGCCTGCAAACCTTCACAAGATATTGTCAGAGAGCTGGTTGCTCCTTTATCTTCTGATAGTTCTACACATATATTGTTAAGCTCAGCTTTTGCTTCTTCAACTTCATCATATAAAACCGAGTCAACCAAAGCTAAAAACGGCATCACCTCGGCATAACGAACCGCATTTACCTTACCGCCTTCCAGCGAAAGAAGCGACTGCTCACTATAACCATAATATGTCTTACGTAAATACGCTCTTGCCTGCTTCAGTGTTGCCACATCATTACTCTCATCACCAGAAAGATAACATAGCTTACCAAGCACGCTGTACCAGATAAGATTATCCGGCTCTTTAGCAACTGCTTCTTCATAAAGCTTCCGGATCTCACCAAAATCAGCGTCAGGCATAACTGACAGGAAATTAGCTTTCGCTACTTTTATGTCCGCATTATCCGAAAACTTCAATTCAGCAAGATTAAATTCCTGCAATGCAGATAAGTTAAACTCAGCCATCTGCTGATTAATATATGCTTTGTCCTGCTGTACAGAGGCCTTCAGTTCGGCCTGTAATGCCGACCTGCTGCCTTCAAAGTAATACTTAAAATAATTAAGATATGCCTCTGGCGATTCTGGATTAGACTCGATCGCAGCTCTTAGTATCTTGGCTGATTTCTCTAGTATCCCCTGCTTGCGTACCAGACCAGAGGCTTCCTGAACCAGATAACTATTAAACATAGCACACGCTTTTGCCGCAACTATGCTATCAGGAAACTTCTGCTGTAGATCGTACGAAATCGCTTCTCCCTTTTCCTTATCAGACAATACATCTTCTGAAAGGGCCGAGTTCAAACGATACGATAAAGTCATCAACTCTAATGCATGACCATAAGCTTCTTCCGGTCGAATATCTTTCAAACTTTCTACAACACTGTCAAGCTCTACCAGATTCTCAGATTTAACGTAAATATCTGTAACATCCAGGTAAAACTCACCCAGCTTCTTCCATGTGTCATAATTATTAATATCCAGACGAACGATCTCTTTCCAGTTTCCCAGCACGCCCTTATAATAATTATCTGTTATCTTATGAAATCTGACAAAAGCTTTCAATGCTTTTACCTGAAGTTCAAGATTACCCTTACTGAAACGTTTGGCATCATTGATACCCTGATAAACCTCTCTGGCTCTGATTGTATACTCATCTTTTAAGAGAGTTTCCCATACCTTAGCCGCTTCTTCAGGATCTGCCTGCTCATTAGCCTGACTTTTGAGCTCATTATAGTATCGTTCCAGTTCCGGCAGCTCAGCTTCTGCTTTTGCCAGTAATACTTCTGGATCACGACCTAATAGCTTATGCACAGCATTCGGCAGAAACGGCCTTCTGGAGTCTATTGCTATTGCCATTATCATTAAAACAGGTACTGCAATTACGAGTAATATCATCAGCAGTTTACTGTTTATCTTCTTTTTAGTTTTCGTTCTGCGTGCCATTTTTTACTCCACAAACAGGTCAAGCCCTGTCTCTCTACTTTCGTACTTACTACTCTGGTACAACTTCACTATCAACTGGCGGCCATTTCGGGAAATAATTCTTCACCAGTTCGGGAAGAACCAGTCGGGACAGCTTTTCAACATGACTCTGCATATCACTATCTGTTACTTCCCCTTTACCCCAAACGGTAAACTCCACCTTGGCAAAATAAGCATACTTATCTCCCAAAGAGTTCATTCTTAAACGAACTTGATTCCTGTCATATTTATAATCACCATTCGCACTGAAAAAATATGCGACCTTTGATAGTAAACCTGGACGACTAGGGTCGGTCAGCTCTAGAAATTTGGCATCGATCTCATTGTCCGGAGCGTTTACATTGTAAACCTTTATAGGTAATATCCCGGTTATCTTTGGTATCGATCCACTACCAGCTCCACAAACCTCTGGGGTATGCGGTACGGTATACTCATCACCGGTATAATATGTCACAAACATAAGGATATGTCTAAACGGAGAATTCTCTTCCTCACGATCATCTTCAAACAACCACTTTATATAGTCCTCTGTACCCAACGCCGCTTCTACTTCTTCGTTCTGAATACGACTCTTATCGATAACACGATACGGCCAGAATAAACTATCATTAAGATCATCGAGACTATTCTGCAATTCGATTGGCTTCTTAGTCAAATGAACACCAAGAACTTTCACAGCCGCCTGCAAACCGATCACACAGATAAACATAAACAGCACAACAGCTGCAAAGGACTTATTACTGAAAACTCGCTTTAATGGTTGTAATATATATTCTTGCATAAAACGATTTATTCCTGAGTTTCCTCGGTTCTGGTTTTGCCCAGAACAACAATATCATCATTTTCCTGGTCCAGCTCTTCCTCTACATCCTCTACTACAAAATTATTCATAATCCATGTCAAGCTGCCGTAAAGGCCAAATGCTACCGCCAGCATCACTAAACCAAGCATTGAATGAAGTGTTCCGGTCGCATATTCATGACCAACAAAAATATAGATAAGACCTGTTATAAGAACCCTAAGCATATTACAGATAATTGCTATAGGTATCGTACTTATCAATAAACCAACTCGCTGCCAGGTCGGACGAATTTCCATCCATGCCATAGCAACACCTAAAGCAACAAATGTCCGTAGCAATCTCATACCACTGCAAGCATCTGCTACATTTAGCTCTATTGGCTCGCCATTATAGAAACCGCGAATCACAACGCTGGTTGCTTCACAAGTCACTCCCGGGATCAAGTCCAGTATAGTCGCCGCAAATAACGATGCCCATATTCTCAGCTGCATGGTTAGAGGGGTATATATCTGGTCTGGGATCTTTATCGCAAAGATCATAAATAGTATTGGAAGCCAGGTATGCTTAAACACTTTCCAGCCGCCTACAGTCAAAACCAGTGAGGCCAATGAAAAGATCATCATGATCGGCTTAAAATATCCTATCTTTATGATAATACTTGCTACATAGCCTAGTAAGCTCAATACTAGCAGGATAAAACCCGCAGCACTCGGCTTACCTTTTGTTGACGCTATCTTCTCTCGAGATTGATAGAGAAAATACAAACTAAATGCAGGGATCAACAAGCCGTGAGACTCACTTGGAGTAGCCCACAGCTGAAATAACCTGGTTATCTCCTGCTGAAATAACAGATAGAATAGAATCGCCATTATAGCGATTCTCCAGCATCTATCTACTATATCCGCTTTCTTATAATCTATTGTATCTACCATCAACTATTCCCAATTCGCTGAACCGGCCAGAATTATCTGTTACCAAAATCTACATCTGCCAGGTTACGGTCATATACAAAACCAAAACCATATGTTGTACGGAAGCTCTGACGTATTACTGCCATCCATCTCGCGGTTGGATGAGAGCCTATATTGATCATATCGTTCGCCTTTATATAGATATCAGGCTGAACACCTTCAAATAGCTTTTTAAGATTTACCCGGTAGGTAACTTCTGTATTATTGCCTGTTATACGGGTAATATCACATCTTTCTGGCGAAGCCAGTGGCGACAAACCACCTACAGAAGCTATGGCCTGCTTCAGGGTCATTCTCTCACCTGTCATCTGATATGGCCCTGGACGTGACGCCTGACCCATTACATAATATACTCCGGTTGAGTTATATGGTACTGAGATATAATCACCCGGCTGAATTACGATATTCTGGCTCAGGTCACCATTCTTCAGCTCTTTCAGGTTGATCTTGATAACCTCATGGCGGTATTGCAAAGGCTTATAACCGATCATACCACCCTGAACAGGCTCTGCGGTCTCTACGGCACTACCGCTATTGCCATCACCTTCAACTTCAAAGCCATCTTCACCCATAACAATTTCAAAACCATCTTCATTACTGTCGCTTGCCATAACAACCTGATCTTCTGTCCAGGCTGGTGCTGACACTACTGACATAGGACTGATCGATTCCATCAGCTCTTTTTCGACAGTCTTATCTTCTACTGCTTCTGATTCAACTTCTAACGCAGGTTCATCTACAACGTCAAAATCAGAGCTAATATCTGGAGAATCATCCACCGGAACCTCAACCGGGCTAAATGAATCTGTAGGCATTTCAAATCCTGTGTTAACATCATCGCCTGGTTCAGTTATCAGATCGCTGGTGGGAACCTTACGAATAACATATACAAAATCTACACCACGTGGCGGTACATCGCCAGCATGGGCAAGTGCCTTCAATACACGAAGGTCAGGTTCTGTCAACTGATATGGGGCCGGAGCTGGTACTGCACCAGTTACGGTATAAACCTTACCTGTTGACGCTGCAACTACAACACTCACCTTAGGATCTTTGATATACTCTGGACTCAGAGCGCTTTCAATACTCTTCTGAAGCTCCCTCTCTGTATACCCGGCAGCCATTACACTGCCTATCTCAGGAATTGTTATACGACCAGACTCCGAAACCTGCTTCTGTGTTGCCCACTCTGCATTCGTCTGAAACAGATCCAGAATCGATACGTTCAGAATATCACCAGAACGAATTACATATTCGCTCTCCGATACCAGCAGATCCTCTTGACGTGGACTGCGAGCATTGGCAAACGGCTCTGGCTCTTCATCTACTACGCCCAGATTATTCAATATTATATTGGTAACCGGAGTAGCCTGAAACCGCCCTATTGTCTGAGGATCGTCACAGCCTGCTGCAAACACTATACACATTAGAACTGTTAATATTCCTGACAACAACTTCACTGAATTTTCTTTATTCATATCTGTTTTTTCCATTAATTATGCCGACTTAACCATATTGATAAGCCAGAATGCAAAACTTACCTAAGTTATCAATATTTTAATCGGCAACTATCTATTATTGCTTTACTAATTTCACCTAAATTTATTTTTTACAAACATTAACATAAATAATGATTCTTTGCAAAAATTATCTCGTGTCATCACCATTATCTATACACTACAATTATTTTTTTACGCATCACCAAACTACGAAACATTATATTTACGAATCGAATACTACATTTTTACTCTAAATTGTTAAAAAAATCAAAAAATTTCACTATTTTTCACTATATATTCGATTCATAATAGGTAACATTAGTATAAGTTATAGGACCGTTTGGTAAATGGACTTACCAATTTCAATATATTACAGTTAAGGATTGTAAATGAAAGTAGTTATTGTTGGTGCCGGTGGTCAGGGACGAGTTGTGCTCGATATCCTCAGAAATAATCATCAATTTGAAGTGATTGGCTTTATTGACTCTGCAAAAGCCCTTCACGGCAAAGTTATTGATGAGGTTTCTGTCATTGGTGATATGGACTCCCTGAAAGATTTCGCTGAAATGGGAATTGGCGGTGCGATCGTAGCTATCGGCGATAACGATATAAGATCAAAATTTGCTCAGATAATCAACAGCTACGGCATAAGCCTTATCAATGCGATACACCCCTCTGCTACTATTGCTCAAAACTCCGTTATCGGTAAAAATGTTGTAATTGCCCAGGGTGCAAACATTTGCGCTCATGTTAAAATAAAAGATTCCGTTATTTGCAACACCGGCAGTATCATCGAACATGAATCGGTTATCTATGAAGGTGTCCATATTTGCCCTGGTGTTAAGCTCGCTGGTCACGTTACTGTTCACCCACATGCTTTTATTGGTATCGGCTCCACCGTTATTCAAAATATCACTATTGGTGAATCTGCTACTGTTGGAGCTGGAGCGGTTGTTTTAAAAGATGTTGATCCTGAAACGACTGTCGTCGGTGTACCTGCTAAAGAATGTACAAACTCTGTTTGCAGACCTCTTCAAGACAGTCAGGTATACTCTCGCGACTTTGGCCCTACCATTGACATTATCCAGAGAATGAGAAGTCAGCACACACGCAAAGCTCCTGTAAGAACTAAATGCTAACCTGTACCTCATTAATTAGCTAAACCCTGCTATATTCACTCTTTCCTGCCAGAAATATCATTGACAGTCCGCCCTTTTTCATGTATCACTTAAACTACTAGAAATAATGTAGTTAATGCGTTTTTTTGATCATAAAGGAATTGGATTGTGGCAACTGCTGTATTAAAAACAAATTACAAGAACTCCAGCCCAACTGCCCTGGCTGTTAAAAAGTTCTGCCGGAACAAAGCAGCACTAATTTCTTTCATCTTAATGATCATTATTCTGTTATTATGCCTGGGAACGCTGGGGATTTCTTCTAATGAATATTCCAGCCAGAACCTGGACCTTAACCGTATGCCGCCAAACTATTCTTTGAATGAATTTGCCCCATTTGGCTATGATCTGCTTGGCAGGAACCTGCTTTGGCGTTGCTTATTTGGCGGGGTTCTTAGCCTGGGAATTGGAATTGCCTCCGCTGCTATATCAGTAATGATCGGTACCACATGGGGAATGATCGCCGGCTGGTATGGCGGTAAAGTAGACAATATCATGATGAGAATTGTAGACATTCTATATGGTCTGCCCTATATCCTCCTTATTATCCTGTTTAAGATAGCTTTTGAAAGACCTCTCGCTGAACACCTGCAATGGCTCGCTGACATTCTTAATAAACCTGCCGAGCTCATTGCTAATGTTGTTATCCTGTTCGCCGCTATCGGCGGCATAAGCTGGCTCACTATGGCCAGAGTTATCAGAGGCCAGGTTCTTTCATTAAAATCCCGACCTTTCATTGAAGCCTGCCGAGCTATTGGGCTCCCTACCAGGCTGATTTTCCTCAAACACCTTATCCCGAACCTTACTGGTCCGATAATCGTTTACGCCACCCTCACGGTACCGCAAGCTATTCTCCAGGAATCGTTCCTAAGCTTTATTGGAATTGGAATCCAGGCTCCTATGCCTACCTGGGGTTCACTCGCTGGCGAATCGGTTAAAGCGATAAATACTGTTGAAAGCTTTTGGTGGATGGTTGTATTCCCAAGTGCTTTCCTGGGAATAACTTTGCTATGCCTAAACTTCATCGGTGACGGCATGAGAGATGCTCTTGACCCGCGTGGCAAAAAATAACACTTCATTCTTTTGCCCTTTAAACTAGTACTGCAATGCACAATAAAACATTTGAGATAATAGTATTTTTTTACTATAATCCCGGTGTTTATATCCCGATGTAATAATAACTGAGATAGAGGTTTAGATAATTATGGCTGATCTTGAAGCACTAAAAAACGCCGTGATCAAAGGCAATCAAAATGTAGCACAGGAAATTACCCAGGCTGCAATCGAAGAAGGTATGGCTCCTGAAGTGATTTTATCACAAGGACTTATTGCTGGCATGGGCGTTGTGGGCGAAGCTTTCAAAAAGAACGAAGTATATGTTCCTGAAGTACTTATGGCCGCCAGAGCTATGAAAACAGCTATGATCCTGCTCGAACCTAAGCTCATCGAAGCCGGCGTTGAACCTATTGGAACTGCCGTCATTGGCACAGTTCAGGGCGATATGCACGATATCGGTAAAAACCTCGTTGCTATGATGCTCAAAGGTGCCGGCTTTAACGTAATTGACCTGGGCACAAATGTCGCACCTCAAAAGTTCCTCGACGCCGCTAACGAGCATAATGCTCAGATAGTAGGACTATCCGCCCTGCTCACTACCACCATGCCTATGATGGAAGCGACCGTTAAACTTTTCAAAGACACTAACACCCAAACCATGATAATGATCGGTGGCGCACCAGTAACCCAGGAATTCTGCGACAAGATCGGAGCCAACGGCTACTCAGCCGACGCCGCCAGCGCAGTAAACCTCGCCAAAAGCCTGATAAACGTTGCCTGATAAAACGTATATCTATTTAATAAATAAACAAAAAGACCAGTAGCTCTATGCCCTGGTCTTTCTTTATGTCTAAACATAAAAAAGGCACGACTAACCCAATAGCCGTGCCTTCTATTTCTCAATACATGCTAAGCATTAGTTACCAAGGTAACTATCTTCTCTCTTACATGTTGTTTCATACATAACACCAGCACCAATACCAGCACCTCTGCCCCAAATACCAATGCGAACTGCACTAGTTGACGCTGTTTCTGTTGACTGGTATGTGTAAATGTTATCTTTACCAACACCTACACATGGAGTATTTGTGCTCTTAACATGACCATCTGCAAATAGAACCTGCTGGATTTCAAAGTTATGGTTTCTGCTGTTTCCACCATATTCAAAACCTTCCAGATTACAAACTGAATAATCCCACTCATCCATAGAAAGATTTGCATTAGTAAATCCTTTTGGCTTAGGTCTGTCTTCACTATTTAGACCAGTTGTATTCACCAGGAATCTACCACCATTTTCAAGACCATCAGTAGCAAAACTCTTATCTGCAGCCATTACAGCTGAAGCACCTGATGTATCATCAAGTTCACGGTTCCAAGGATCATTATAAGAATAGCTCAATGTATCCTGACCAGCAAAATCATTCAAATCTGTCCAATCGTCTACCACCTGACTTGCTGATGATGCAATATTAATAGCTTCCTGAAGATTCATTTCAACATCTGAAGTACTTGGACAGATAAAACTCTCTGGTGTTACATCTGCATATTTAACCAACATATACAGACAAGCACCAGCTGTCTGTCTCTGGGTTTCAAAGTTACCGTTTAGTGCCCAGTTAGGTAGTGCCCAATACTTCATATCAGAATGGTCACCATTCTGAGCATACGCTCCAGCACCAAAACCACAGCTAGTTGCACTACCATCAGTCTTCCACGCCTTCATAGCACGGCCACCGTTTTCATTCATGTAGATAACAGAAGCATTTCCAATACCCTTTAAATTCGCAGAACATACAGTTCTCTTAGCCAGTTCCTTAGCACGGCTCAAAGCTGGCATCAGGATAGATACCAACAGAGCGATAATGCCGATTACAACCAGCAACTCGATCAGTGTAAAACCTTTTCTTTTCATGGTCGAAACCTCCAACAAAGAATTTCATTTACTCTGTGCAAGGCTATCAAAATGATAGAATATATAATGACATTTATGCCCCTACACAAGGACACTAACCTTACACAACATATTTCACAATAAATTTAATAAATAATTACACAACCCCCACCCTGAATGTAAAAAACATAGGTGAAATAGTTTAATTATTTGAGAATTATAAGATGATGCTAGACATCAACTTACTGCACTGAATAAACAGGCGGGTTCAATCAGGCGTTTACAGTACTACATAATAGTAGTACTACGCTATAAAAATATACCCTAATATACTATATATGTCAAGTCATTAATTGTTATCTTATCCCCTCTAATACAAATAACCAACACAAACTGAACTGGCGAATCACTCCTTACTTACACCCTGCCACATTGCTTTTTAAGTAACTTATTAACAGATACATACAAAAAATAACAGCATAATCACTTTAGATTTCAACGCCCATTATTACCTGCGGCCAAATTTAACAATATTGTTGCTTTTCAGCATAAACCTACTATAATTCATTATATAAAATTGGTTTATCTATATTATTTATCTTACAGCTTAACTGTTATGGTAATTTGCCATCATTTTTTTGTCGATATTAATAATTAATTATGAAATGGAAAACTCACAGTTACAAAGATAGCATCTATAACATGCTGCTTGAGCTATGGCGAAATAGAGAGCTTACCTTACAATTGCTCTTTAGGGAGCTATCGGCCAGGTACCGCCAAAATATACTGGGCTATTTCTGGGCTATTGTCCCCTCTGCCATCCTCTTAGCTACATTTAGCTACATCAATAATAATGTCATCTCAGGCAAATACTCTGAGCCAATTCCATATGTACTATACTCCCTAACTGGTATCACCTGCTGGCAGCTCTTCGCTATTGGTATTACCAAAACAACGCTTTGCCTGGCCAAATCACAGGCTCTGATCACAAAAATATATTTCTGCAGGGAAACATTAGTATTTGCCGCTTTCGGTGAATCTATATTTGAGTTCCTTATCAGATTGATACTGGTAGTACCAATCTTCGCGTGGTATAGCACAATCCCCCAATGGACAATTGTTTTTGTTCCATTGGTGCTGCTGGGGTTATCATTATTATCAATTGGTGTAGGCTTCTTCCTTACGCTCGCTAATGGCGTATTCAGAGATATCGCTAACGCAATCCCTGTCGTCCTACCCTTTATAATGCTGCTTACACCGGTGGCCTACCCGCCGTTTAGTACTATGCCTATAAAACTTTTTAACTACATAAACCCTGTCAGCCCATTTATAATAGCGGCCAGAGACCTGACTTTCTATGGTAAGATCTCCAGCCCTATCAGCCTGGCCGTAGCCTGCGTGATTAGTCTGACTGTTTTCTTGCTGGGATGGAAGTTTTTCAGGATCGCAATACCAAGAATAGCTGAAAGAGTATAACCAAACATTGAGTAATACAGTTTTAGAAGTTAATAATGTATGCAAAAAGTATTGCCGTAACCTCAAGCGGTCTATGCTATACGGCAGTGTAGATATATTTAAAGATACATTCAATATCCCTATAGATTCCGAAACACTCAGAAAAGATGAATTCTGGTCTGTTAATGACGTTTCTCTGAACCTGAATAAAGGCGAGTGTATAGGTATTATAGGGCCTAACGGCGCGGGCAAAAGCACCTTACTAAAAATGCTTAATGGCATAATCAAGCCTGACAAAGGCTCTATCCGCTATCAAGGAAAAATGGGCGCTCTCATTGAAGTTGGTGCCGGTTTTCAGCCGATCCTCTCCGGACGCGAAAATATCATGATAAATGGTATCATCCTCGGACTTAGTAAAAAAGAGATATCTAAAAGGTTTGACGAGATCGTAGAGTTCTCTGGCCTTGAAGACTTCCTGGATACACCCGTTAAAAATTATAGTTCAGGAATGAGGGTCCGGCTTGGCTTTAGTATTGCCGCCCATCTGCACCCCGACATACTACTTATTGATGAAGTTCTCGCTGTAGGAGACATGTCATTCCAGGTAAAATGCAGGTATAAAATCGCACAAATGATCGAAAATGGCACTGCTATTATTTTCATCTCCCACAACATGCATCAAATTGCAAACCTTTGCAGCACTACCTACACCATGGACCATGGCAAATTCATTTATAACGGTGATAGTAACACTGCAATAGATAAATATAAAGCTCTTTGTCAGGGTAATATCAAAACCTCTGAGCTTGGCAATATGGATATTAAAGTTGATGCGGTTAAACTTTTCGATGCCAATGGAAATGAGACTGACATATTTAATACTAATGATAGAGTTGCTATTAATATTGATTTCTCCAGCCAAACAACTATCTCACACCCCATAGTGGCAGTTACCATCAGAAACCTATCTGGTAATACCATCGCTTCTATCAGGAACGATTTTGACGGCATTGATTTCGATAATATATCTAACGGCAAACTATCCGTTGATATTGAAAAACTATCTCTTTTACCTGGTATTTTCACTATTGACGTTTCTATAATCAACAGTAAATCGTTTACTCCGTACCACAGGGTTGATAATGCCGCAAGATTTCAGGTCTCTGGCGGAAATACTGTGAGCGGTATTGTACACATTGACCACAATTGGCACCTTTCAAATAAATAAACACTATGAATGATTATTTTAAAATTCTGGATGAATCCTGGGACATTCTCATCATACTTGATGCGTGTAGATATGATTATTTCAAAAATTGCTACAGCTCCTTTTTAGAAGGCACTCTCGAAAAAAGACTCTCCATTGGTGCCTGTACTCCAGAATGGAGGAATAAAAACTTCTCCGATTACAGAGATGACATCGTGTACATCTCTTCAAATCCATATATTAGTGGCTCTTATGAAGTGGAAGGCTTTGATGCTCGTAAACATTTCTTCAAAGTCATCGACGTTTGGCAGACTAATTGGGATAGTAAATACGGCACAGTCAGACCAGAACCGGTTTCTGACGCAGCTATTTCTGCTGCTTCCCAATATCAGGGTAAAAAACTAATTGTTCACTACTTGCAACCTCATGCCCCATACCTGAGCATTGAAGGAGTGCATGGGTTCTCTACGCCTGACACCAAAACATCAGATCCTTTTCAGTTGTCAAAAAGCGACAGCAATGGACCAAATAAGTTCAAATATAAATTGCTATCATTATTCTCAAGGTATAAAAATAGGTTCCATTTCTTCAGCGACCATCCTGAGTGGTACTTCGCCCAGCTGCTAGGGCTCCCACCACAAACACCAATGGACTACATGAGAAGAAAACATGGCGTTAAGGCCCTACAAGATGCATATAACAAAAATCTTGAAATTGCCCTTAACGATGTAGCATATCTCGTATCTCAATTACCAGATAATCTTAAAATCGTCATCTCTTCTGACCATGGAGAATTACTAGGTGAAAACCGTAAATTCTCACATTCTTGCGGAAGCCACCATGAAACACTCAGAACAGTCCCGTGGTTTACTGTCAGCAAAACACTTAAAGATAGCTTCCCAGACAGAATTTCAACACAAAAAACACAAGCTGATGACGTCTGCATAGAAAACAAACTTAAAAACTTAGGTTACCTATAATAGCAACCGCATACTTAAAGCAAACGAAATAAAAAATGCAACTAGGGTTTGTTACAGAACAACTTGGCATAAAGTCTGAAATATGGATGTGGAGACAGTTAAAAAGCTTTAATCTGCTCACCCCAAACGTATTCACATGGAACTATGAAAACAAAGATAGCTTCCCAGTCAGCTGCCACATAACACTAGCAAACCCAAACGCTGCCCCACCACATCGCCTTGTCCGGTTCCTTATAAAAAGATACAGGTTCTTTACACGAAACGCTTACGCTTACGCTCCAAACTACTCTGAAGTTAACCACTGGCTAAATAAACAAAAAATCGACCGAATCCTTTGCCATTACGGCCATATCGGATTACGAATTCTGCATATTGCAAAAAGAAATAACATCCCGATCGCCTGCCACTTCCACGGATACGATGTAAGCAAACGCCTGTATAATGACCAGGCATACAAACATACTCTCCTGCACAACCTGCAGAAGTTCAATGCGATCATTGTTGTTGGCAGCCATCAAAAGCAGTGGATGATAGACCATGGCGTCAACCCGCAGAAAGTTCACCTTATCCCATGCGGTGTGCCAACAGTAGATTTCCCTTATACTAAAAGAACACCAGATAATGATATTAAATTTCTTATAGTTTCAAGACTTGTCCCCAAAAAGGGGATAAAATACTCTATTGATGCGTTTAATATTGTTAGAAAAAACATTGGATGCCAACTCACCATTATTGGTGACGGGCCTCTTTTGCAAGAATTAAAAGAATATATAAACAAGCTGAAAATTTGTGACCAGGTCAAAATACTGGGGGAGCAAAACTCTAACACTGTTCTGGACTACATGAAAAAGTGCGATATTTTTCTGCAGCATTCGGTTCAATCTAAAGACCACGACGAAGAAGGTTTTGGCGTTTCTGTTGCAGAAGCCGCTTCAACAGGATTGCCACTGGTATGTTCCAACTCACCGGGGCTTAAAGATCAGATCGTTGACGGTAAAAATGGTTTCCTTACGCCTCAACGAGACGCCCAGGCCATGGCAGAAAAAATGCTGCTCCTGGCCAAAGACTATGACCTGAGAATAAAGATGGGATATAATGCCCATCTGCACGTAAAAGAAAACTTTGACACTGCTAGCCAGGTAAAAAAACTGGAGCAGGTTTTAATAGAAATGAGATGATATTATGTCTGACAACAAGATATTATTAATTGGTATTGATGGCGGCACATGGACTACCCTACAGCCCGCTATTGACAACGGTTCTATGCCCTGCCTTGCTAACCTGATGCAAAAAGGTGCTTCCGGCATACTCGAGTCCACACTGCCTGCGATCACCCCTGCCGCCTGGAGCAGCTTCCAGACCGGACGTCTGCCCGGCCAACATGGTGTGTACGACTTTGTCAACTGGGACAATACCAGAAAAAAGGCCGTAACCATAAATTCCACTCTGCTGTCAAATACCATGTGGGAGCTGGCCAGCAAAGCAGGTAAAAAAGTTGGTGTCCTGAACGTTCCGGTAACTTACCCACCAAAATCAATCAATGGCGAGATAGTTGCCGGCCTCTTCTCACCTGATACCGATTCGGAGTTCACCTCACCTGCTGATTTCCGTCCCAAACTGCTAAATGCTGTCAGCGGCTACGATATCCTCAATCAGCGAAACAACGCCGTCTATCCTTCGCAAACATCTGTTAAGGATTTCGTCAATATAATGAACCAAAACCTCGATTGGCGCCTGGATGCCGCACGCTTCATGATCAGCCAGAATGACTACGATCTATTCATGGTACATTACCATGCCTCCGACATAGTCCAGCATGGTCTCTGGGGCTTTATGGACCCATCCCACAAACTCTATGACCAGGAAAAGCAAAAGTACATTTTTGATAATTTCTACAATCATCTGGACAGTAACATAGAAAAAACCATCCAGACATTCACCCAGAAGTGCGGGCAGGAACCATACGTGTTTATCATCTCAGACCATGGTTTCCAAAGCAATCTCATGCAGATAAATATGGCTCAGTGGCTGCTCGAAAACAACTTCATCGATCAGGAATATATAAACCACATGGTCTCGCAGAAGAAAAAGCCTAAAAAGCTGCTAACCTCTGCCAAAAAACTCGGTATCGGCAAGTTAGTAAGAAAGATCATGCCAGACAATGCCGTTGAAAAGATCGAACATAAAACGAATCTGAAAAACCCATATAGAGATTACAATTATTCTGGCAGCAAAGTAGTCTACTCCGGCGGCTGTCAGTACGCGTTCATTCATTTCCTCGACGAAAATAACAAAAGCACTCTCTTTGAAGAGATGAAAAACAAGCTGATGATGCTCAAAGACCCAAATACCGGTGAAGCTGTAGTTGAACAGATACTTACTCGTTCAGAAGCATTCCCAGGCGAGAAAAATTCACTTATGCCGGATATGACTCTTGTCGTCAAAGATAAATGGTCTTTCGTTTTCGATACTGAAAGCAAGCAGTCCATAGAACCAGTTAGCTTCCAGAAAGCCAAACATGTAGGTACTCATCATAAAAACGGTATCCTTATCACCTCCGGCAATAATATTAAGCCAGCGATAAAAGTAAACGCCCACATTACCGATATAGCCCCTACTGTTATCAGCCTTCTGAATATCCAGACAGATGTGCCGATTTTTAACGGCAAACCATTATCAAATATCTGGGA
Organism: Sedimentisphaerales bacterium; assembly: GCA_963667715.1. Lineage (GTDB taxonomy): Bacteria > Planctomycetota > Phycisphaerae > Sedimentisphaerales > SM23-30 > JAFGDI01. The sequence goes on from OY763926.1 coordinate 3,594,309, forward strand.
CAACTGCGATCCGTTCGACCAGAACGGCACCAAAACAATCGTCGAAACAGAAAAGGAAGTTCTTCTCGATTATCAGAAAACAGCTCAGCCGGACAAAACCATCGAAAACCGTCTGAAAGATCTCGGCTATATGTAATTCAAAAAAAGTTGGGCAGAGAATTACCTAACACCAGACACTTACCAAGGGATTTTCACCGCTCAGTGATTATCCCTTGTTTCATTATTACACAACTGACCGCAAGCGGCCTTAATACTCTCTCCCCGCTTAAAGCGAATCGTCGTCTCGATACCAGCCTGCATAAGCTCATTACAAAAATGATCAATTCTATCTCGACCTGATGCCTCAAAACTGCATAGCTCATGACTATTGAACTCGATCAGGTTCACACTGCTCTGCACTTTAGAATTCGTCAACAGTTCTACCAGCACCTCGCAATCGGCATCGCTATCATTCACCCCTTTGATCATACAATACTCCATGAGCACCCTTTTACCCACCTTCTCATAATAATACTCCAGGGCACCAAACAGCTCAGCCAGAGAATGCTTTCTGGCTGATGCCATTATCCCGCCACGCTGCTTATCTGATCCGCTATGCAGAGACACCGCCAGATTCGCCGCTATACCATCGTCAGCCATCTGCCTTATCTCACCCGGCAACCCGCAAGTCGAAACCGTCAACCTGCCCGGCGGAATATACTTACCTGCATAATGAGCCAGATTAGCTACCGACGCCGATACCGCCTCAAAATTATCGAACGGCTCTCCCATCCCCATATACACAACATTATCCACACTCCCATGCTCACGCCAGAGAAAGTACAACTGCTCAACTATCTCACCTGCTGTCAGACTCCTGACAAACTCCAGCCGCGACGTCGCACAAAATACACAACCCATCCGACAACCGATCTGGCTCGACAGACATGCCGTAGTACGATTCTTCAGGAACATCATTACCGTTTCAAAACAATAGCCATCTGACGTCTTAAATCGATACTTTATCGTGCCGTCAGGGTCCTCTAGACGCTCATCAAGTGCTATATTGGAGATATAATAACCATCAATGCTTAACTGCTCGAGAATTTCAGATTCAAGTATATTTCTCAGATCAGAGATATCCGCGATAAAATCCTTGTGCAAACTCTCAAACACCGCACGCACCAATCCCCCTTTGCGGTGCACAAGCTTATAATGCAACTCATCATCCAACCAGTTATCTTGCTTAACCGGACGCCCTAAACTCACTTTAGCCCTTTGCCGGGCCTCTTTTAGCACAACATTCAGCTCATCAATGATAAGCGAACGTAAATCCTTATTACTTCTCTGATCTGTTTCCATGCCGGCATTATAACAGACCTTCACTGGTCAGTCCATATGGAATACTTCCACCAAAGCCTGCTCAACCGGCGAATTATCTGGGTTTGTCTCCATAATATCAGCCATAAATGCCCACCATTTCTTCATTATCGCCTTCTCCGGCAAAGAATCGATACTATTTTCATCTGTCAATTTTAATGTAGCAAATAATGTATCGCTGCTTTCATCCAGAAAAATACTGTAATCGCTTATACCGGCATAGGCCAGCTCACTCTCAAGCTCCGGCCAAATCTCATCATGACGCTTCTCATACTCCTGCCTGCAGCCGGGATTAAGTTTCATCACAAATGCTCTTCGCTTCATAGCTTACTCCTTATACTAAAAACAACAATAACTCAGTTTGTACTGTCCTTCAGATAGTTTTTCAGCTCACACTTTTCCAGCAACCTTATACCCTCAACCACAGACTCAGCATTTACCACTGCTCCGGCAACTGTCGTATGAGTATGGTCCTTGAGAAAAAACTCTTTACCAATATACTCACTGCCAAGCTGCTCATATTTCAATGCAGAAATATTATTGAGATCGATAAAAGCACCGCCACAGCTCTCTACCGATTGCCTGGCCCACAGACCATAATCTTTATCATTCCTCAATACCAGACTATTATCACTATTCCACATATTTCGCGGCACCGGCGAACATACAATTGGCACAGCCCCCTTCGCCAGAGTATCATTGATATACTTCCTCATATAACCGCCATAGGTCAAGACCACTTCTTCCTCGCCGCTATTCTCCAAAACTACGCTCTGGCTCTCTGGACCGATACCTTTTATCGATGCTCTCGCCTTACCTGACGCTATCGGCCCGCCATCATTATGACCAAACTGGATCAGTACATAGTCACCCGGATGGATCATCTCAAGTACATCATTCCAAAGCCCCTCTCTCTGAAATGTCCGACTGCTGCGACCGCCTCTGGCTTTATTGACCACATCTATCTTATCCAGATCAAAGTAGACACCGAGAACATTCCCCCAGCCTCGCAACTCGCCATTGGTATTATTTACCGTAGAATCCCCGACAATATACAATACCGGCTTTACCTCTGCCTTGCATTGCATATACTTACACTGGCCCTTATCACCAGGACACTGACAACCACAAATGAAAATGGTAATTAAAAATAAGAATAACAGCCTCATAGCCAACAAACCTCCAAAATGTTTCCTATTAGCATTCAATATAGTACAATTAGCAATTCTAATGCTTTAGCACTACACTGTAAACCAGAAAAGCAAACACTTTTGCAATAAGAGGTTATAACACCAAAAGTAAAAACAAAACCGCCAAAACCCGTAGCAACAACATTACTATTGTCTATTATTACTCAAACTGACCAAATGCTTCGGTCTGTATATTGTAATCCACTATCAACAAAGGACTTGATAATTGGTAATTAATTGTTAGTTTTTGTAGTCATTCTATTCAACTAATTGCTAATTTCTATCCCGATACACATCGGGACTAAATCCTATCAAACTGACCATCAGTCAGTTTGAATTATCATTGTCTAATAGTGGTCTGGCCTGGCTATCTCCCAGCCTTTGAAATTATAACATTTACATAATGCATATTTTTTCAATGGCCGACCGTAAAGGTCTTTCGATTCAAACTTAACCACTTCTACCTTTTCAAATGCATCATACAGACTATCTCTTATACCACCTCGTGGTACAAAAACAGCATCCTCGCCAATACGCCCCTCAAAACCCGGCCAGATATCATACTGACTCATACGATTGCCAAGATTAGCACAATATACTATTGGGTTACCTTCGCAATAAAAAGCCAGCTCTGCCGTTGTCATATAATAATCCGATATTATAAATGGTTCATCCATCTCACCGGAAATACGGTCAACTTCCGCTGACAACTGACGCCAGCCCACCAGCTTACTGGTAGGGTTATACCCCGCTGGCCATGGGATAAGCGACACCACAAATGGAACATGGATGATTATAAATGCAACTGCCGGTATGCTAAGAGCTGCCCGCGACCAGTCTTTTTGCTTTTGCGACATCTGCCAATAACCAGTATCAAAATAATCAGCAAGCGGCAATACTCCCGCCAGCCAAGCTGTTGCAACCCAGTTAGGCTGGATCTTACCCTGACAGCTCTTGATCAGAAATGCCGCCAATATCGGAACTGTAAAACAAAAGCTGAAAAAGTACTTCTTCCTATTCCGCAACAACAGCAATAGAATCAATACCGCAGCTACTGGCGTTATTATCAATAACTGACCACCAACATATTGCATCAAATAATCCGGCCTGAAAATCCAACCTGCCGCTACATTGGTATGACCCATATCATGACGAAATGTCACCCAGTTATTCTGACTATTCCAATATATTACCGGGGCAAAGAACAGCAAACTTATAGGCAGCGATAAATACGGCCAAGGCTTTCTCAGACTCTTACGACCTTCACAACTAAAAACAAGATATATGATCGCCGGCACAAAAAAGAATATTATCGCATACTTACACAATAATGCCAAACCGATTGAAATAGTCAAGCCAAACCAGTATTTCACCTTCTCATCATGCACCGCCCTGTAAAAGAAATAGAGCGACAAACTCCAAAACATAATTAGCGGTGAATCAGGTGTTAAACCGATACCATAAAATGTAAGACCTGGCAATATCTGAAATATGATCGCTGCTATTGCACCTGCTTTTGCCGAGAACATCCGCTTACCCAGACCAAACATCGCCAAAGATGCAACAAAAGAACATAATATCGCCGCCGACCTGACACCCAGCTCATTATTGCCGAATATCGCGGTACCCAGCCATATCAAGGCCGCTACTCCCGGTGGCTTGGAATAATAACACCAATCCATATGACGGGACCAGTCCCAGTATTGTGCCTCATCACCGCTAAGTTCAACTACACCCAATGCATTTATTACTACACGAAAAACCGAAACCGTTATCAAAAAGGTCATGGTTAGCTTCAAATAGTCAATTTTACCTGACAACAGATCCTTGATCTTTGCATCAATTTTATTCATATGACTTTCTGTTTTATAAAAAAAATAAACTGGCTATTAGCCAGCTTGCGTGTGTATTATTATCTCACCTTCGGGCCACTTACCACTATACGCTACTTATACGCTCATGGTTTGTACATATTTCTGGCCCAACTCTTAAACTGCTCAACATTGTCCACTTCCAGACTATTCTCACTGCAATATCTCTCATAATCCAGAAATACATCACTTATATGAATAAGGTCCCAACTCTTATACTTCCACGGCCCCGGCGGTACATACGACTGCCATTTCGCCTTACTATACGATTCGAACCCTAAAAGCCACGCCGCCAGTGCTGACGATGTGCCCGAACGATCGACACCATGCCGACAGTGGAATAATACAGGCCTCTTGACCTTTTCTATCACATCCAGTAATTCTACCAGCCGAGCCTTCGACATATGCTTATAAGCACTAAGCTCCAGAACATAATAGTCAATATCCCTATCGTCACATATTTCCTGCTCTGACTCTACCGTACCACATTTAAAGCCGCGAAGATTTACTATACTCTTAAATCCATAGCTATCGATCCATTCTTCCAGCTCTGCCGAATTCGGCTGACCTGAACGATATATCTCGCCATCAACAATAGCCTTGAAATTATGACATAGAAAATAATGATAACAGAAATTGAGAGCAAAACCGACCACTATAGCCAATATAACTCTCTCTGCTAATACCCTGCCCCCGCTTTTAACTTTTTTCGTTTTTACCGCTTCATTTTTTTTATTAAACATAAACTTCCTGTTTAATTTCACAAACTCATCACCACCACGTTTGAGTCAGTTAATAACACAAACTGACCTAAAACTTCAGTTTGTATGTTGTAATTCCAATATTAACAGAGGATTTAGTCCCGATGTACATCGGGATAGAAATTAGTAGTTAGTTTTTGATACCATTCTATATCTATAATTGCTAAATACTAAATTCTAACTCCTCTCAAGCTAACCGAATGCTTCAGTTTGTATATTGTAATCCACTATCAACAAAGGACTTGATAATTGGTAATTAGTTGTTAGTTTTTGAAGTCATTCTATTCAACTAATTGCTAATTTCTATCCCGATACACATCGGGACTAAATCCTTTCAAACTGACCATCGGTCAGTTTGAATTAATAACAAAGAACCTGAACTGTAGCATTTTTGGCCTGAATTGCCGCCTGCTCAAGTTTACGATCTTTACGTACCTCAGCAATCTTAACTTCTAACCCTGATTCAGATTCTATAAACGGTAGCACAAACGCTATCTTAACCGCATAATGCTTCTGAACAGGCCATTTATTAGACTCTATCTGCTTTTTATCTGCAGCAAATTCCGATGCAAAAATTCCGATCACATCTCCTTCAGATCCCACTACCGCACCTCCGGCATTACCCGGCCCGGCATCACATTCCATCTGAAAATATCTTACATTCGGTGTTTGCTTCGCCTCGGCTTCTACCTGCTTATCTACGACACCTAATATCTCATACTTCTGAGGCAGCCCCGGCGAAGTACTCAAGCCGTTCAATGCCGTTATATTGCCATTTACAAACTCCGGCGAGTCGCCTACCTTCTTGCCATATTTATAGCCATATGTCCAAACCGGACTGCTTAACGACACCTTATCTGTTATTGCCGCCAGTGGCAAAGGCTTACAATTAATATAGCCCGCTATTTTCAGTAAGGCAAAATCATTTGTACTATCATACATCACCAGCTCAGCCGGCACAATACCAAGCTGCGAGCGTATCCTTACATCCTTGGAGTCACGAATTATATGGTATGCAGTAAGAATATAACCATCTTTGCTGATAAAAAATCCTGTCCCGCCCCGAACCGGCTCTACCGAGATCGCTCCGCTTACATCAGCACCAGAGTCATCATTAGCCTTTTTCAACTCATCTATAAAATCACTGGCTTCTTTGGTCGCCATCCTCTTCTCATAGTCGCTTAACGACTTCTCAACCATATCCTTTATAAATGACACATCTACATTATTATACTCTGCCAAAAGCAGCCATTTATAAGCAGAAAGATAATCCTCATTCACTCCCTGAGCTACCAGATAAAGACAAGACAGTATATATTGAGCCTGACCATCATTATTATTTGCAGCCTTATTGAACCAGATAACCGCTTTATCGTCGTTCTTTTCAACTCCGCTTCCATTTAGATACATCAAGCCAATATTATACTGAGCTCTGGCAAACTTCTTATCTGCAGCCTTGCCAAACCATTTCATCGCCTGGTCAAAATCCTGCTCTATTCCTTCGCCCATATAGTACATAACGCCCAAGGTAGTTTGCGCTGCCGGATCGCCCAGATCGGCCGCCTTTCGGAACCAGATCGATGCCGTCTTATAATCCTGAGTGGCTTCCTTACCTTTATAGAAACGATATCCAAGTTCATAACACGCAGCAACATCGTCCACACGCGCCTTTGTCAGCAGCTGCTCCATAGTCAGCTCTGATAGCTCAATTTTCACCGGCTCTGATAGCTTGGCCCCAACAGCAAATGGGTCACTGGCCGAAACTGGCACAGAAACTACAAGTAAAAACAACAATAATGCCGGGAACATTTTGATCATTCGCATAGATAAGCCTTTCGTACAATAATGGTTTACTAGCTTTCAGTGTTGTATTATAATATATTGTCGTATAATAGGCAAGATAGATTATACTAACGTAACATTATACGCGACAAGGAGTAAACGCTTAAGGGCGACTTGGACAATAAGGAATTAAGATGGAAATAACGATCCGTAGCGAAAAACCTGAAGATGCCGCATCTATCAGAGAGATGATCAAACGCACTCTGAACCGGCCCGATGAAGCACGTCTGGTTGACACCCTGAGAAACTCGGGAAATATCACCTGTTCGTGTGTAATTATCAACAATAGCACAAAAGCTGTCGTTGCATACGCCGCAGTTTCACCTCTCAATGCAAATATTAACGGCTCAGACGCTACTGGCGGCAGGATTACCCCATTATTGGTAGATAGCACTTGTCAGGGCCAGGGCCTTGGCAGCAAACTCATCGCAACCATAACAGAAATGTGCGATCAGGCCAACCTGCCCTTTATAATGGTTATGGGCAACCCAAATCTATACAGTAAGTTCGATTTCGCTCCTGCTGCCACATATAACCTCAAAGCTACCGGCGACATGGGCGACTCTTTCCTGCTGAGAAAGGGCCCGGGCTTCCAACAGCCAACTGAGACAACTACCGCCTATTGCACCAGCGACTTTGAGCTTCTTGACCATAGCCGTCAGTACGATATGCTCATAAAGCAATTCGACGCTCTCAGAGACACAACCAAAAATATCGTCAGCCGAATGAGTACACTAGCCGCCCTCCTGCACAATAGCATGGCATATAATTCCTGGACCGGCTTCTATCTTTATCAGGACGATGAACTTATCGTAGGCCCATTCCAAGGCCCGGTCGCCTGCCTGAAGCTAAAAAAAGACACCGGCGTATGCTGGCACGCTTTGAATTCCGGCGAATCTACTGTTGTTGGCAATGTCCACGATTTCCCCGGCCACATCGCCTGCGATGCCTCCAGCTGTAGCGAAGTCGTCGTCCCCTGCTATGACAAGGACGGCCGGATCTATGCTGTACTGGATATCGACAGCTATGAGTACAATGCCTACAATCAGGACGATGCCGCTGGTCTCGAAAAATTGGTTAAATTACTCGTCGAAGACTGATACGTCCCAGAATTTAACACAAAATTAACCTTAACAATATACAATTACAAATAAACAAAATGCCAAAAACTACCAAAACAATCAAAGTCGGACCGCTCACCATGGGCGGCAACAGCCCTGTAACCGTACAGAGTATGACAAATACTCACACCAGTGACATTGCCTCTACTCTGGAGCAAATCAACCAGATGGCAAATGCCGGCTGTGAACTTGTTCGCGTTGCTGTACCGACTCCTCAAGATACCGCGGCTCTACCGGAAATCGTCAAAGCCAGCCCGATACCAGTTATCGCTGACGTGCATTTCCACTACAAAAGAGCTCTGGAAGCTATCGAAGCTGGTGTTGTAAAGATCAGACTTAACCCGGGCAATATTCAGGATCGCCAACAGGTCAACGAAGTTATCGCCGCCTGCAAAGCAAATGGCACAGCTATCCGTATCGGTGTTAACGAAGGCAGTATCGTCGAAAGTAAAGACAAACAGCTCCGCCAACAGGAACTCAACCAGCCCATGGCCAAACTCATGGTCGATAAAATGGCTGAATATCTCGATATATTTGACAAATGCGGTTTTGACCAGCTGATTCTATCGGCCAAATGCCACGATGCCGCTACTACCATTGATGTTAACCGTCTTATCTCACAAAACTTCGAGCTGCCGATCCACCTTGGTGTAACACATGCCGGACTACCATCTACCGGCTCTGTTCGCAGTGCGGTAGCTTTAGGTGCTCTTCTATCCGAAGGTATCGGCAATACCATCCGTGTTTCTCTTGCCGGCGACCCTGTTAATGAAATAGCTGTTGGCTGGGAGATACTTACTTCCCTGAACCTCAGAGAAAAACATACACCCGAACTTATCGTCTGCCCAACCTGCGGACGCTGCGAAGTCAACCTGCTGGAAATGGCGGAAAAAGTCGAAAAAGCACTTACCGGCGTTCGCAAACCGATAAAAATCGCAGTTATGGGCTGCGTTGTTAACGGTCCCGGCGAAGCTGCCGACGCCGACCTCGCTATCTGTGGCGGCAAAAACAAAGTCGCTCTCTACAAAGGCGGACAACTGCTCGCTACCGCTCCATGCGATGAAGGTATCCAAACCCTGCTCCAGGAAATCAATAATATGATCGTTGGCTAATAATAATTACATCCAACCAAGGCGTATAATAATGAATAAGGAAAAAGAAAAGCTCAGAAAAAAGATTCGTGCCAGCCTGGCTGATTGTTCACCGCTCCTGCTTGACTGTGAAAGCATGGAAATAGCAGAACGAATGATCTTTTCACCCGAGTTCAAAAACGCAAAAACCATAATGGCCTTCCTGAGCATGCCCGGCGAAGTCAATACATCATATATCATCAAACATGCTTTTGCCGCTGGTAAAAGAGTGCTTGTACCCAAAGTCAACTGGAAAAAGCAGACTATGAAAGCCGTCGAACTCAAAAGCCTCGACCACCCACTTGAAACGGTTAAGTTGGGGCTCAAAGAACCGCTGGACGCTGAAACAGTCAAAGTTGGCGAAATAGATCTGATAATCGTTCCCGGCCTGGCATTCGACGAAAAACTCAACCGCCTTGGCCGTGGTGGCGGCTTCTATGACCGCTATCTCTCAAAAGAAAATTGCAAGGCCGTTAAATGCGGCATCGCATTCGAACTACAGGTAACAACCAACATACCAACCACAGAGAACGACCGCAGCATTGACCTGCTGGTCACTGAAAACCGCATAATTCGTTAATGGGAACCCAGACGCTATTCCCCATGATTATCGTCTGGCACCTTACCCTGCTCCATTATTCGCTTCTTGGCCTCCGATGGACTACACCCGCGATGCTTCTTATACAGCCGCGAAAAATAATACTGGTCATCGTAACCCAACCGCACTGCAACTTCCTTAATACTCATTGCAGGTCTCTTCAAAAACAGATCTTCTGCCTTATCCAGCTTGAGCTTTATCTGATATTGCTTAAAGCTCATACCCGTCTTATTCTTGAACTTATGCGATAAGCTTGAACGACTCTGCATCAGCAGCTTTGCACCTTCATTGAGATTCAGGTTCTCCTCCATATTGATCTCCATGAATCTCATCAGCGGCTCAACCGTACTGGAACCATACAGCTCTATCATGTGCTTCTGAAGTATATAATCAACCAGAAACTCGAACAGCTTCAGGATACGCTCCACTTGATCCGGCTCATGATACACCATCTCATAATATGACTCTTCCAGCTCCGTCAACACCCCATACTCTTGAGCCTTCTTCTGAACGCCTCGCTTCAAAAGACACTCTGAACTCCTGAACTGACCGATCATAATAAAACCAATAATATCATCTTCCATCACCACCGGCATTACCGCCTCGATCATCCCGCCATGACACGTATACGATACCAGCTTTCTGCCTGACCTGGCCTCCTGAAGCATCTTATTATCCAGCTTCAAACATGTAGACTCATAATCAAGATTCTCCCTCAATAAACGACAATACTTACATAACGGCTTACTCTGGCCAACCTTAAGCTCCTTACCGCTCGATGAGAAAAAAGCAATTCGAATCCCAAATAGCCCGGTAAATATATCAAATACTTCCTGAGCCTGCTTCTGAAATACATATTGAATGGTTTGTGTATGCTTCATAAATAAACAATATAGCATCCTCCCCAAAATTTGTCCATCATATTTACAGGATTATCTATTCTTTGTTGACATATATCTTTGTAACATATAAATAACTCAAATACTAATGATCTTATGTACATAATAAATATCAATAAAATAACGAGCTTATAATGAATAAAAGAGATGTAATAAAAACCGTGCTTGACGGCAAACAGCCGCCCTATACCCCATGGTCATTCAAATTCACACATGAAGCCCAGGAACTATTAACAGAACACTATCAGACCAACGACATTGAAACTGCCGTCGGCAATCATATTGTTCGACTGGGTAGCGATATCGGATTCTTCGAGGAAATAAAGAAAGATCATTTTCAGGACGTATTCTCTGTTGTTTGGGATCGCACCATTGATAAGGACATTGGCAATGTTGTTGGTCAGGTACTCCCTGAGCCTACGCTGGAAAACTATACTTTCCCAGACCCGCTGGACAATCGCTTCTTCGACGGCATATCACAGAAGATCAATGCCGCTCCTGACAGATTCCGCCTCTTTGAACTGGGTTTCTCGCTCTTTGAAAGAGCCTGGTCTATGCGAGGCATGGAGCAGCTCATGTTCGACTTTTACGACAGCCCGGACTTTGTACACGAGCTCTTCACTAAGATCGCCGACTACAATATAGCCCAGGTCACCCATGCACTCAAGTATGACATTGACGCCGTATATTTTGGCGACGACTGGGGCCAGCAGCACGGCCTGCTCATGGGCCCGGTTATCTGGCATGATTTTATCTACCCGCAACTTAAAAGAATGTATAAAACCGTTAGAGATGCTGGCAAATATGTATTTATCCATTCCTGCGGCGATGTCGACGAACTCTTCGACGACCTGATCGACGCCGGACTCAACAGCTTCAACCCATTCCAGCCTGAAGTAATGGATGTATTTGAGCTGCTCGATAACTATCGCGGCAAACTCGCTTTCCACGGAGGGCTATCAACTCAGCAAACCTTGCCTTTCGGCTCTGTTGACGATGTTCGTATGGCCTCTCAAAAACTTATCGATGCCGGCAGTAAAGGCGGCCTGATCTTCTCGCCTGCCCATTCTGTAGAAGGTGATGTACCACTGGAAAATATGCTCGCCTTTATCAATGCCGCTAAATCCCAGACAAACTATCAGCATCAGGATTTTATTCAACATTTTGAAAACAGCCTAAAACCATTTCGTCAGAAAACCACCCAGAAAGGATAGTATATGAGGCTTCTTGCTTTTTTTAATGTAACGTTATTACTGATTACATCTGCCATTTGCACTGCTTCACCGCTTTCAGAGACTATAATACCAACCTCTGAGCAAAACGGCCAACTTTGGCAATACACCCTCACAAAACCAGCCAACAATTGGCATACTACCAGCTACGATGATTCCAGCTGGCTCTCCGGCCGAGGCGGCTTCGGCTCGCTTGGGCTGCCAAACAGTGTTGTCAGATCTGTTTGGGAAGAAAAAGATATCTGGCTTAGACAGCACATAACTATCAAAAAGCTTCCTGACACCAATAAAGACCTGGCTTTCAGAATCCACCACGATGAGGATACTCAAATATACCTCAATGGAACCCTTATCGCCGACATAACTGGCTGGACCCAATGCTATAGCACTATCGATATTGACGATAAATATTTCAAGCTCCTTAAAAAAGGTGACAATCTGCTCGCCGTCCATTGCCGACAGACAACCGGAGGCGAATATATCGACGTCGGACTCGAAGCTATCGACCGCTGGAAAGCCAACAAAGCCAAACAATGGTACTATAAACAGCCCTGGCCCTGCGGATTCAACTACGTACCCGCCAATGCCATAAGCTACACTGAAATGTGGATGGAGTATAACTATAATCCTGACATTATCGACCGGGAAATGGCTATCGCCGAAAAAGACGGCTTTAACTGTGCACGGGTAGTACTGCCTTTTGTTGTATGGGAACACAACCCAGAAGACTTCAAAGCCAGACTCGAAAACTTTATCTCGATCTGCGACCGTCACCACGTAAAAGTCATGCCGGCACTATTTGACGATTGTGCTTTCGGAAGAATTGTCGACCCGGAATACGGCAAACAGCCAGATGTAGTTGACGGCTGGTACGCTAACGGCTGGACTCCCAGCCCAGGCCATAGCATTGTCAGAGACTCCAGCCAATGGCCGCGACTAAAGGCATATGTAACCGACATTTGCAGCTCCTTTGCTAATGACAAACGCATTCTGTGCTGGGACGTATACAATGAGCCAACTAACGGAGGACTGGGAAATATTACCCTGCCCCTGCTGGAACTTGTCTTCAATTGGGCTCGCCAGCAACAGCCGATCCAGCCATTAACCGCTGGCATTTTCGATGAAAACATCCTGCTTAACGAGATAATTATCAGATACTCAGACATTATCAGCTTCCATTGCTATGGCTCGCAAGATGTCTTGCAAAACATGATAACAAAGCTTAAACAACACAACCGCCCACTCATCTGCACCGAATGGCTCAATCGCAATATGGGATCAAACGTAGCCCAATGCCTGCCGGTCTTTGCCAAAGAAGATACCGGCTGCCTGCACTGGGGGCTGGTGAACGGCAAAACCCAAACAGACCTGAACTGGGGCCATCGCCCTGGCCATCCCCTGCCACCGCTTTGGCAGCATGACATCTATCGCGAAAACCTTACGCCATATTCAAATAATGAGATAGAATTATTCAAAATGATCATAAAAGAGAAAATGAAATAACCATCTCTAATCACCGGCCGCTGCCAGCTCTTTGTCTTATAGGCAAAGGGCCCGGCTGCCGGAACTACAACATTTTCACACCAATAACAAAAAAACACCATAAATCTCAAAAAATCATTGACAAATCTCGACGAAAAACTATTATTTGTAGTTCTTGGAAGATTTATAATTATTCTTTCCTGCAATCTCAGCCAAAAGCTGATGCAGTGATAAGCCATTATAAAACAAACAGTTGAGACAAGTTCTCAGCTTGGGCCTATAGCTCAGTTGGTTAGAGCATTCGACTCATAATCGAACGGTCCCTGGTTCGAGTCCAGGTGGGCCCATAAAAATAGCCTGTTTCTCTTATTGAGATACAGGCTATTTTTTATTTAATTATATATGCTCTACTGTAAGAGTCAGTCACATATCTTAATCACTTCCTCCTTCTTGCAAGTTTACCTAAACCAGCTAAAAGCAGTAGTGCAGATGCTGGTTCCGGCACAACTTCAAAGGTAAATGTCGCAATATCTGACTCTACCCCACCAGAAACCAGCTCTGAAGATGCCTGGAATTCAAGTTCATAAATACCTGCCGCCGTAAATCCCCAGCTAGAATGTGAGTGACTACCAACATTAACTAATACATTATCTTCAAAACTAACTCCATCTGCGGTGGTCATAAAGGTCATCATATTATCAAATGAATCATTCTGCCATAGTACAAAATCTCCCCCCTCCGGCGAACTCACCACACGCAGCAGAGAAAAACTTATCACATCATTAACGTATGTTCCCAACTCTGCTTCACCAGAACCTATACCAAGAAAAGGCATGTCAACTGCCACACTTTTGCTTTGAGGCAACGCCCATATGCTGCCGTCAAAAGCATTCTCTGGCACAACAATAACAACCTCATCCGCGGCAAACTCATATTCACTTTCATCTACTACACCATCAATAAAACCACCCTCATGCACGTGCAGATGAAGCTCTAACCCTTCTTCCCCAGACATACCTATATCTGAGTGGCCGCCGGAAAAATATACCGGAGAAGCAAATACCGCATTTGAAACCAATAAGACAACAGCAAATAGTATAGTAATTTTAATTCTTTTCATTTTATAAATACCTTTCTCGTATTTTAATATTCTTAATTAATTCTAACTTTCTTACGACATTATTTGATTAGTAAAAAATAATAAGTTACATTTTCTCTCTATTTAACAAGGATCATTCACAGCCAGGATGAACACATTCAAGCCATTCCTGGGCCAGCATAGCCAGGTCATTTATATCGATCTGTCTTTCTTCAAGCTCCTGCTCTGGCTCTATTGGATATATCTCTGCAATTGCACAGGCCGAATCAACCAAACAATCTCTTTCTAACCAATGCTGAGCTAATAATACAAAGTCGTTAATGTCAACTTTACAGTCACCATTATAGGCATCGTTACCCAATGGCCAGATATCAGAATATAGCATTTCATCGCATTGACATACGGTGGAAACCTCAAATTCAACTTCATAGTAGCCCGGTTCACTGAACCCCCAGTTTACATGAGTATGACTGGTATCTGTCAGATAAAACACATCATCTCCGGTTATACCAGAGTCGAATGTTGACATATACACCTGAACAGGGCCTGTCTGCCACACAGAAAAATTACCATTTTCCGGACCTCTTACTTCTTTTAGCTTTACGCGTATCCATTTAGCATCACGAATAGCTTTCTTACTGGCATCGTTAGGATTCCAGTTACAGAGCTTATAACTATTGGACAACTGGGCGGCAAACCCTAATGGCAATGAATTATTATAAGCATTTTGAGGTAAAACCCATAAGTCGTCGCCAGCTCCTGAACCAGTAAATTCAAATCCTGACGGTATGTTTGCGATATGACAACCTTGGTTACCATATAACAGACCATCTGCCAATTCTATACGTTCACCTACCGCCGGACTGCCCGGACTATCGTGAGATAGATGAAAATCCCAGCCTGAAGCAGTATATGAAACCTCAATATCAGTATGATAATTATCTACTATCACAAATTCATTTGGGTCATAGCCCGTTTCAGCCCCTGAACCCTGCATATAAAAATGCAAAATCATATCCTGACTCATCATACTGCAAAGTGAACCTGCATAACAGGACACTGAAGTAATAGCCATAAATAGCAACATTAAATACTTCACCTTAATATACCCTTTCTAAGATACTAATCTTTTGGTTTTGCAAAATCATAATAATTATCTGTCCATTCCTTAATTATCCCTTTATCAACCATATCTACATGACTGTCTGCATAAAGGAACAATGTACCGGTCTTGAACCTGTCCACCTGAATATCTTTTTGAAGTGTATCCCAGGGAACATTCGGTGCAGGCTGAAACCATAGCCGGGAATGAGTATGATCTGAAGTAATACTAGCAGATAGATCATTTGCACCGATAAATGTTGTTATCGTCTCTGTAGGCCTTTTCAATCTATCCTTATTTCGATAAGACTTACCAACCATACGGCCAAATGGATCTGTATTACCAACAGCAATATATTCGTTTAAAACATAACTGCTGACTTTATTCTCCAATCGCTCTTGACGTTTGGGGTCAGCTGGACAAATACGAACCTCATCAACATCTGCTATATATTTTGAAAGAGTAAACACCCAGGACTTTGCCTCCGGATCTACTGCTCCATGACTTGTCTCTGGAAAATACCCTCTGTTATCGGCAGCATACATCTCTAATGCTATTCCAATCTGTCGCATATTATTTGCTGACACTACTCGTTTTGCCTGAAGCTTAGCATTCGCCAGCCCAGGCATAAGAATACTTACCAGTAATGTTATTATCGTTATAACTACCAGCAATTCAATTAATGTAAAGCCGTGTTTCTTATTCATAACAGTAATCCTGTCCTTAGTTCTTAACTTTTTCAGTATTACTCCAACGGCATATATACGCAGAAATAGCGTTTAGGTTATCGGCAAAGCCAACAACCAATTTTATACACTACACAATTAGCCCTGCTTTCTCATTACATACAATACATCTGTAAATGAAAAATAACTAAACAAGCGTAATGCTAATCTATGCTTTTCTCGAGTGAATACTAAATTAACGCGCACGGTCAAAGCTATGGTTCCATAGCAAATAACAAATGTTATCCTTTGTGCAATAAACCATGCATTCAACTAATGCGAAATATAAGAGAAAATGTAACTTATAAAAAATGAGAATAAGGAGGAGACCTGGAATTACAGGTTAGCAAGATAGGATTAATGTACAATACTTCATAGTCAGAAATAATTCCAACATAGTGATCTGTAAACGTTACGGGAACAATAGGATTAAATACAGCTGTTCCCGTATGATGCAGAAAATGCTGACAGACAGGACAATTATCAGGGTCATGGTGACTATTACTGTCGCTATCACTGTTACTATGACTTACATGCCCACATACCGAACCAGAACAAGGTAGATGCCAATAGTACAAAGCATTTACCGAAGCCATGGTAAATACCAATACCGTTATGAAATAATACCTTGTTCAGTGTTTTTGTCATAAATCCACTTAGAACATCCGTTAAAGCCAAACAATACTTCATCAACCCCTTAATAATATTACAACTATGCGCAAATATTGTTTAAAAGGCTAAACTTTTTCTCACATGCTGTTATTATAGCAAAACAAAAAATAAGATTCAACATACAATAATCTTTCATACAAACGATAAATACCTGACAGCCTATTACACTTCCCCAAACTTATTAAAAGACTGGACTTAAAGCTTATTGAATAAAAAAAGTCTGGCCGACTCCCAGTTCGGACAGACTTTAAATAATATATCTACGGCACATTCAGCATACGCCAAAACCGCTATTATATTTAACCTCCACTATAAATGATACTCTTTACGCTTAAGTTTTCAATCACCCTGGAGGGTGATTTTTAACAATTCGGCCATAGATATCATAAAAAATAGCCGGCACAACGTTATATTCGCTGTGCCGGCTATAAGAAAGAATGAAAAAATATTATTTCATACGGAAAAACAAACCCGAAGGGCTATTCGCCCCTCACTGCTTCCTGACCGTTATTACTCCAACAGAATATCCCGGCATCTCAAAATGGATAAACTGCCCATCTACACCAATAACCCTGGCCTCAACGTGAACATTATCCTTATCTGCCAGGCTGTTCGCAGCACTGGTAGACCCAGGAGCAACATACTCCATATAACACTGCCCCGGCAAAAAGCCGCTATCCAGCTCAAAGCTCACAGACTTATCTTCTGCATCTGGGTTCACGATCTTCAAATACACCGTCTCGCCATCTTCGCTTAGCGTTGCAACCGTGTTAAGATTGTTATCGCCGACTGTCAACTCCAATCGATTCGGTGCATAATGATCCCACCACAACTTCATAACTATATAGTTTGGTGCCACAAAGTAGCCGGTATGGTCAAAGTTGATAAATGCATTATTCCAATCCGAAGCCGAGACATGCCTCAAGAACAATGCCGGGCCTCCCAGCCTGAAGTGTTCACCCTGACGTTCAAACACATTCAACAAACCGCCGCAGTACATTCCTGTACGCCAGTCAATACTCTGAGCATTCCACTCTGACATATATATCTTAAGGTCAGGGTTTGCTGAATTATCTATCAGATTACCCAGATCAACCAAGAAGTTCTCATATGTCACTGTCCCACTCTTAAAATTCGATGGACTTTCATACCAGTGTACACTTATATAGTCAACATAAGCCGCACATGTATTTACAATCGTAGTATTCCAACCCGAAACGGTAGGCGAACCGCCGCCACATGCTATCAGCTTGATCGGGAAATTCAGCTCCTCGGCCTTGGCTCGCAATGCGATCGCATAATCCACCGCCAGGTTAGCATAAGCCGTATCGCCAGCCACCCAGGTCTCATTATCTATCTCCCAATATTCCACATTATACGGCTCTGGATGACCATTTGCGGCACGAACAGCACCCCATTCGGTACTAACATCACCGTTACAATATTCCATCCAATCCAAGGCATCCTGCATATATTCTTCCGCAGACAGCTTATAAGGTATACTCACCCCGCAGGTAATATCCAAAATACCACAATTAATCACCAGCAGCGGCTCAATATCGTTAGCCTCACACATACGCAAAAACTCATCGGTACCATAAGTATTGCTATCCTGATCTTCCCATAGATATATTGCATACTTATGCCTGTCTACCTGCTCACCAATACCATCTTTCCAGAAATATGCAGATGCATAACAGCCGCCCGGCCAGCGAATGATCGGTGCCCGAAGCCCTTGTACCGCCTCCAGCAGATCCGGCCTATAGCCGCCAGTATCTATCGCATCCTGCCCCATCATACTTACCTGATCAACCAGCAGAGAGCCAGCTCCATTAAGGTTAATACGCATATATCCATTATCCGTCGCAACTGACGGAGTTATCTCAAAACTATATTCTGACCATTCACTACCCGGGGCACCAAGCTGAGCTTCTCCGATAACCGACAGACCATCGTCCAACAACTCAACCTTGACACCTGCCGGCACACTGCCCTTAAGCCAGAGCGAGCCAGAATACTGCTGCGATATAAACTTCATATCACCCTGTATCAGACCACTGTTACCTGCTTGCGAGTCAACCGATACACAGTAATCATCGTTAAGACTATCCGACGAATTCCATACCGCACTTGCTCCACCATACATACTCCAGAAATCTGCTATATTTGCCGTATAAGGCAACGCCGGCAACCCACTAAACAGTGTCGACGAATCACTCAGATCTGTTACTGTTATATTCCTGTATCTGGCCTGTGTGGACCAGGTACCAACTCCCAGGTATCCTGTCGCATGCACACTGGCATCAGTAATATCAAACACCTGATCTTCATCTATCCAAACGGAAATATTATCTCCTTCACAGCGTATCCGCAATGTGTACCATTGCCCGCTATTGATAGATCCGTCCTGAGTAGCAATATTTGACCGAGAACCATTTACAGCCTTTTCAACTGCATGCATCGTATTGCCCCAGCCACCCAGATTCAGCCAGTAATAATCATAATCATCCGAACGAAACTCTATCAAAAAGCCTTCAGAACCACCATCTTTCATCGCTTCCATTACAACTTCATAATCACTCCAGCCCTGAGCGCCAAAGTTTAGGATTACATTAGTAGAACCGCTCGACTGTACCAGCTCATTTCCATTCTCAACTGACCACACGCCGCTGCCGCTGCCATTATTCATCTCAAAACTGCGATTCCAAACCATCTCACCCCATAGACCGCCATTAGCAGAATGGTAAATATGCTCATAAAACTGACCATACACAAACGGATCTACAGTATTAACAACATTGGCAGTATCAACATAAAACGGACTATCACTATCCTGGAACGACCTGCCATAAACTTCATCATCATACACCAGCGTACTATCAAGCCAGTCACCGGCAAAACCATCCATCGCAAACGGCTTTTCCGCTGCCATCCACAATGACGCCAGTAGCGCAAAGTCCTTCAGATTGATCAGACAGTCAAAATTATAATCCGACGACAAATACCCCCATACTCCACATGAATCATCATAAACAGAAACCTTTACATCAGGCACACTCTTACCGTCAAAATCGCTATCGGCACTGCTAACCGTATGACTCACAATTTCATACTCGCCAAAAGTATAACCACTATCAGCTATAGCCAGATCAATATCAACCGGCATAGCCCAGTTTCCAGCATCAAAAACAACCGTCACTGGCTGACCGTTTCCATTACCGCCGTCAAGCCCTACCGGCACATCCACTATTACCGATACTTCAGTTGTCGGCTCTTTACTCAAAACTATACTGTACGAATCTACATATGTAGTGTCGGTCTTATATAAAAATGTCCGGCCATCTGTCTCACTAATACTCACCGGACAATACATCAGCCAGTCACTCTCAGCAACAACAGTATCGCTAAAACGTATCTCGTCCAGACCGCCAACAATATGATCCTTAAAATCACCGCTCCACCAGCCGCGACCAAATGTCCAGTTACCTGTCGCCATAAACGAGTGGTCATTACCAGCCGAAATATTATCGCCATTACTGCTGTCATCAAGATCGAAACTACCGACACTAACAAAGCCGTCACCATCGTTTGCATCTTTATAGATATTTACGTAGCTGCCGTCGCAAGTTACCACAATATTATACCACTGCCCCGCCTCTGGGGTAAAGGTAGTGTCAAGTCGATATCGTTCCTGACTTACCGTTGCAAAATTCATTCTAAACAGATTAGCTCCTGCATGATATTGCAGATATAATGCTGCGTCCTGGTCGATCGCATCTCCTGAACTGCCATTAGTCCAGCCGTCACGACCGATAAAGGTACGATAACCGGCTACCGAATCCATCTTAAATGAAAACTCGATCGTCCAAACATCCGCTTCCCAGCTATTAATCTCTGTATTGGTTGTATAGCCATCCTGACTGCCGTTAAAACTACCGCTTAAACCCAGCCCCGACGGCGTATCACCTTCACTCGAAAAGTACGGCCCGTATGTTGGATCATATGCATGCATATCATAGCCATTACCACTTAGATCGTACGTTCCAACCTGACCGGCCACCCCGCTATTATTCATCGGCTGCCCGGCTGCGCCATCATCAAAGTTCCAATACGCTACCGTATCTCCCGGCAACTCCGACACTAAAGCTAAAGACAATGAAAACATCAAACCAAATAATACAGAAACTTTCATATTACCTCCAATATATGCATAACTAACCATATTTCGTTCTCTCTCTATTATAACATTTCTACTACTCTTACCGAAAGAGTATCCAGTCAATCACCCATGTTTCTACTCATAAAAACTACTCTTCAACCTGTTTTTTCTGGTTAAAAAGAAACCCACTACGGTTAAACTGCAACCGAAGTGGGCTATGAACATAGATTAACATTAACCTAACGACATATTAACATTCACCGCTAATGTTAATTACCAATCACAAGATGAAACAGGATAACGCTGACATTGCAGCCATTCGATTGCAAAGCTCGCAAAATCCTCTACATTGGTACGACAGTCACCTGTAATATCATACAGAAGTGGATTGTCAGGATCTTCTACACATACATATGCTTCCGGCACAAGGTCTGTATACTTAACCGCGATCTCAGTCGGGGTCAGTGCATAACTATAAACCTCTACCTCGTCAATATATGCCATTACCGAATTCTCATTATTGCGACCACCGATTGACAATGGTGCTTCAGGTACACTATATGTTGAAAGATCAATTGAAAGCGTATCGCCCTGATCGCCATCAATATACATCGCCAGCACATCAGCGTCAGCATCATATGTCATAGTAAACATATGCCAGCCAAGATCATCAGTTGCAACATCCGGCCCTTCTAGCTGAGTACCTTCTGTCTCAATGATAGCCTTTTCTGCAAATCCACCGCTGGTATCACTACCGATCAGCCAACCAGCTGTGCCAGCGTCCAGTTTAGACATCGGCAAATGCCAGCCGCTAAGTTCGCTTGCCTTCATCCAGAAGTTAACTGTCATACCATATGGATAGAAGTTAAAGAAATCGCCATCAACTGCAACAAAGTCACTGTCGCCAGTAAATTTCGCAGCATCACCAACAAAGCCATCCGCTTCATCACCACTGGCATATTCGATCACGCCGTCACCGGTTGGGTCCGCTATTGCATTTACGCCAACTTCACCATTATGCACTGTCGCTCCGCTTACAACCGCCGCCACAGAGTCATCCAGGTTACCTTCAAAACTCCACATACCCATCAAACGAGCTGTCCAAAGATATGCTCCTTCGCTTTCAGCTGAGCTGGTATCATTATATGCACGACAGGTATATATACCTTCTTCAGCGATTGTCGCGCCGGTAACTGTCAAAGTCTTAGTAGTTGCGCCACTATAAACACCGCCGTCAGCTATCTCAACTCCGTCCTTAGACCACTGATAATCTGTCGCTGATATAGTTGTACAGCTAAATACCGCGTCAGGATTTGCCAATACATCTGCCGGACTGCTAACCATCTGCACATCAGCATTAGCTGTTTTGAATATCATTACCGGACCAACGATCGGTTCTGCCTGACCGCTGACATATGTATCTACACGCCAGCCATACTCTTCCATGTAGTTCAATGTAGGCAGATCAACATACGGCTCAGTACTTGTATATGTCGGACTGATCGAAGTTGCATTTGGATCGATAACGTTCGGGTCTGTGGTAAAATAAATATCATACGATTCAGCACTCAGACTAGGGTCTGCACAGAACCATGTCAGATCATCATCATTGATATCTACATTTTCTTCGCCATAAGCTGGTGATGGCCCTGCAACTTCATAACCGTTATGCAAAAATTCCGATGGTGACAACGCCGCATCACTTATACGAACTTCACCGATCATACCTGTGATCCAGTCGCCGCGTCCGCTATTATACATACCGCGACCAAATGACCATGGCCCAGCCAGACATGAGTGATCTACTGCACCACCGCTGCCGTCGATCGTGTCAAGGTCCCAGCTGCCAATACTCTGATAGCCGTTACCGTCAACGGTATCAACATAAATATCAACAGTATTCACATTCGCAACTATAGCTACTCTGTACCAGGTATTTGCAGCAATATCATAATCACTATTACAATACAGCAGCTCACTGCTCACTGTACGGAATGTCAGACCAAGCTGACCGCCGTTTACCTTCTGGATATACATCGCCGATTGGCTTGTTGATGAATAGTCTCTGCCGATCATAGTGATCCAGCCGCTTACTGTCGATAGATTAAAAGTAAATTCTACCGTCCAGGTATCAGTTGAAAAATTGTCCAGAGCAGCATCAGATGTATACAAAAACTGATTAGGTGTAAATACCCCTGCTATTCCGTAGCCCAAAGCACCATTACCCGGCTCTGAAAATACCGGTGATGATGAGCTGCCTTCTACATAAAGTGCATAATCATTTGCCAGGCCCTCAACCGCTCCAACAGCAACGGCCTGAGTACTCATCTGCGAGCCGGGTACTCCCTGCTCAAAATCCCAATAGCCAACTGTTGCACCATTGGCTGACGGCATAACATTCAGCATGCAGGTTAGCGTTAATAAACCTAAAGCCTTTGATATTATTGATTTCATTTTTTTCTCCGATCAAAAAATTGTTTTTATAAATCTCTCACCGTTTACGGCTTATCACCGACTACACGGGAAAGGTTCATAGCTAAATTAAAATAACACTATTAAAAATTACTCGTTACATGCATCTTCTGGAATCCTCTGACATTCCAGCCATTCTGAAACAAACATCGCCAGATCTTCTACATTGACACGACAGTCATTATTATAATCGCGGGTCAATGCTGGATCTTCTTCCATACAGATATAGGCATCTGGCACCATATCTATATACATCTGGGCTACTTCTACGTCTGTTAATGGATATGAATACATACGAACATCGTCAATAGCGCCACGGAGACTATTTTCATTATAACGACCACCTATTGAGACCGGTGCTTCTGGCACACCATATGTCAGCAGATCAATTGTCTTGCTGGAATTATAGTCACCATCGGTATATAGCTTGATCGTTGTACTTGCCGGATCATAAGTTGCGGTAAACATATGCCATTCACTGTCTCCAGTCTCAATATTTGAGTTACCATACATCCAGTCGCCGCCAGTTTCTACTACATATACAACTTCGTTACGACTTGCATGGTCTAAACCAAACAGCCAGCCGTCAACTGATGCGTCCAACTTGCTCATTGGCAATCTCCAGCCGGCACTGTTACCTTCCAGCTTATACCATATACTTGTACTAAAGCCCTGCGGATAGAAGTTAAAGAAACCTGGCTCTGTTATGGCAACAAAATCAGAATCATTATTAAACGCTATCGCCTGACCGTCAATACCTGCGGTATATGTAAACAAGCCGTCACCAACTGTTATATCAGCATTCTCAGAATTATTAACACCAAGATCGCCATTGTGCAAAGCCGCTCCTGCAACTGTTTCTGCCACAGAATCCGCCAGACCATCTTCAAACTTCCAATGACCTACCATACGCTTTGTCCACAAATATACCGCTGGGGTTGTCTCTGTGCTTATCGCATTTGAAACCACACAATAATACTGACCTTCATCCGCCAGTGTAGCATTCGCAATTACCAGAGTATCTGTTGTTGATAGCACAGTTACCGGGTCGCTGTCTTTATACCATGCATATCCGGTCGCTTCCGTAGCTGTCACGCTAAAGCTTGCATCTGGGCTCGCCACTACATCAGCTGGAGCTGATACAATTGTAACAACCTGTGGCACTGTCGTAAATGTCCACAGCGGACCTTCTACCGGATCTACTTCACCATCAACATACGCATCTACACGCCAGCCTATTGTATCGTTATAATCCAGTGGAGAACTAACACCTAGCTCTGACAGTGTGACTGTTGTATTTGTAGTATAATATGGTGTGAAATCTTCAAATGAGTTAGGGTCACTATCATAGATATTAGGGTCTGACGCAAAGTATACATCATAACCTGTTATAACCTTATCGGTAAACAATGACCAGCTCAGATCTGTATCTCTTTCAACCAGTGGCTTCGTATTCGCTGGTACTGGTGCTCCAACTACCCGATTTGTATTCTGTAAAAATTCTGCCTCATACAGGGCTGTATCACTAAAGCGAATATCGTCCATCGCTCCGGTTATCAGATCTCCATTACTGCCATACCAGCCGCGACCAAATGTCCAGGTACTTGTTACCTTTATACTATGGTCAACATCGCCATTACCTTCTGCGTCCAGATCCCAGCTGCCGACATTTACAAATCCGCTGCTGTCCAGTTTATCCACAAAAATATCCAGATTCTGACCATCTGAACG
Organism: Sedimentisphaerales bacterium; assembly: GCA_963667715.1. Classification (GTDB taxonomy): domain Bacteria; phylum Planctomycetota; class Phycisphaerae; order Sedimentisphaerales; family SM23-30; genus JAFGDI01. The sequence continues at coordinate 3,619,754 of OY763926.1, forward strand.
AACCACCATATGGTACCATGCCTCTGCCTCTGGGACAAATGATGTTACCAGAATAAAACGCTCCATCGACTCTGACACATACTGCAAACGGATTGCATTGCCATTGCCGCCATCGGTCTGAATATATAACGCTGACAAATTGGCCTCGGTCTCAATTCCTGCCGAGCCGTCTCTACCAATTAAGGTCTTATACGACTCAACTACATCATAACGGAATGAAAACTCCATTGTCCACGTTTCTGGCGACCAGTTATTAAACTCTGAAGTCGACGGCACATATCCGTCCTGACCACCTGAAAATATCGCACACACACCATCTAACGTTGCCGTATCGCCTACTTCCGATACCCGAGGACCGTTATTGGTATCTGCATTCGCCCACGCCCACATATCGTAGCCGTTACCTGACTTATCAACAGTTCCTATGGCCGGGGCCGGTTCATCGTGCATCGTCATGCCCGCACGATCTACCAGATCTTCAAAATCGTACCACAACACGGTACTTCCAAGGGATTGCATTGACACGACAAGTGTCAAGAGAAACGTTAAAACATAACTCGTTCTTTTCATAACCTGAACCTCCAAAAAAACAGATTTAATGTTCCTACACCGGTAAATATACTAATAAAATTCACCTGCGCTTCTATATAAACATCTAATTCAAAATGAGTTATACATATCAACAGAGAAAAACAGATAACCTGACCAAACCAATAACCTATTCAGACCTCTTCTTTTCCCTGCTATTATTTATCCTGATAATTAGCTATACTTCAATACGATTTGTAATAAGAATATTTAGATATTTTACTTCTGGCAACTTTCGCACTTTTCAAGTCACAGAAATCGCCAATAAGGGCCTTCCTGTGACCTTTGCGCTAAATGCTGAACAGTCAAAAGTGCAAAACCGCACCTTATTGAACTCGATAGTACTAATCTGTTATCAATAGCTCACAAAATAACATAAACCATATCAGCATGATACTTGCAATACATACTGACATTATCTTATGAGCAACAACTACAACCAGATAACTTTCGAAACCTGACTGCCTACAGTTTTATATATGAACTTTAGACAACATTAAAAGAACAGGCCAGATTACGCTATCACGCAAAAACCACTTTGCGTGATCACTTCTTCTTCTGCCAAACGGCCTGCCTTTTCATCGAACCAATACTTTAGATCTGTTACAGATTAGCAATTGACTGCTGTGAATAATACACAACTTAGATTATCAACCAATCACTATATTAAAATTATATCACTGCAAAATAAAAGTTACTATCTGTTTTTACTCTGGAATTGTACAATTTTGCAAATAATTCACAATTATCTCGCCTTTCAAACCAGAAAATGGCAACAAAATAACCAGATTAGACAATTATCACATTCCAATCCTCACCAATACCAAAAACAGCAAAAACCAGATATGAACTCCTAAGCAATAATCTCTTACCAACAAATCAGTTACACTGTTTTTCGCCAACATACTTTTTTGACCTGCCCCACAATCACTCCCCCATCAACAACCACCATATATCGTCACCCCAAATCATATCACTATATAACAACCCAACCACTACGGACCCAATACAAAAAATCATAAAATCTACCAACCAACAAAAAAGCCCGCTGAGTAATAATACCCAACGAGCTCTAAATAACACTAGCTTATTTCTTACCACTCGAACTTCCCTACGGTTTCGCCACCACCTTGATAGTATGAACCACCGGCTTAAATGAGTTTTCCAATGCCTCTACTTTGGTAGAATGAATTCTTTCGGTTAGTTCTACAGTACTTTCAATATCAAATCGACCCTCTTCTCCGTGGAAAAGATCCTTTATCTGGTGGGTTTCATAGTTCTGCTTACGGGCAACCGCTTCGTCAACCTTCTTGAACGCATCATTGAAAGGATTAACATCATAATCAGCGGCCAGATTAATACCGCTTTCAAGCTCAGCCTTGCTATAAGTGTGCTGCTGGTCTCCCCAATACACAACATAGCTGTCAGCCTGACAATTCTTCACCTTCAGTATCATTCTGTTTAGCTCCTGATTAAATGGCACCAGAGTCATACCAGAGCGAATTGACCGGAACGAATTTGTTGGCCCAACTGCACAGAAAGGATAACGGCTGCTTTCGATCTTCACCATTGACTTGGAGCTTTCCAATACAGTATGCCCAGCAGAAGCACCTGCCCTGCCGCTGGCAAGATCCAGGGTAAACGTGCCAATATCACCATCTAGCCCAAGACTTTTCAGATATACATAAGCCATTACCAGGTGACCAGCCCAATCTGGATGAACGCCATCGCCGCCGACAAAGTCATAACCAGCCCCATAGAGCTTCTTACCTTCAAAGTCTGCTACCAGCATTGGCACAAAAACATCGGCAAATGCAAGATTCTCTGCCTCTGCGATCTTAACATCAATATTACGAAATTCGCACAGGCTATGGTTCATCATATCCATTGTATAGTCAGGATTACCCTGCCAATGAGGTTTCTTACCTATCGAGCCTGGCGAGCCAAGAACTAGGGTTGTGCCCGCCTTTTTGAATGAGTTTACGATCTTCATTGTATATTTATAATATTCATCACCATATTGCTTCTTGAACGATTCATAATGATGATCGTTCATGCCGTAGCAGGTTGTGGCAACGGTAGGGTTAAAGCGGATACAGTCATTCTCGACACGACCACTAAAGCCACCTGCGGTTTCACCGCTCCAGCCGTACTGACGGCAGCTTACCTCAAGCTGTGGCACACAAACAGTCAGATATGTCTCCATTATTCGGGAATACATCTTCTGTTCGGTTATTGAATCTCCACATATCGCCAGACGAGCACCTTTATGCAGCAGAAGTTTGTCTGTTACTGGCCCTTTTAACGGCTTATAACTGGAAAAATACGCATCTGCCGGCATACTCTCCAGAGTCTCTGCTGATAATGTTGCGGCTAACAATGCTAACGGCAAAAACAATGATATCAATACTTTTTTCATCCATAATTCTCCTTAAATAATATAACACTCGGGCAGGTTAAATAAAAAAAAACTATTCCACGTCGGGAAAAAGGCATCAGGACCATACCAACAATGGCCCCATAAACACCACAATAATACCAAACCACAACCCACCAAGTCAACATCAATCCCCCTACCACATAGACGCAACACACAGCCCCTCCCAACAACCTCCCACCCTGCTCTTCAATTTAAACAGGTACCTGGCTTCAATTTTCTAAAACAGCAAGCGATTACGAAAAAGAATAATGGAAAACGTTACTTAAAAATATCTTTAATGGAATAAAATATTATCGAAATGAATAGAGCCTGGGGAAATACATGACAACGGGGCTCTAATTGCCTTATGTGAGAGGTACTCCCCCAGACTCTATAGATAATATGCCTGATAAAATCACTCTTGCCAAATATATACTTGGAAAACCGAAAACCGGGCAGATATGTATCTGCCCATGTTATTCAATAGTACCATTTACACAGTTAAATGAACACACCCCTTTAATCACTACCCATACACGATACTGTCACACCAAGCTCTACCTACAGGGGAACCAAAGGTGGTACGTTCCCTTGAGTTCTTCTCAGGCCACAGCTATTTATTCGTTGCGACCTGTTTTGTTTTAGATTTGAAGAGGTCAATTATAGAATTGACAATTTTTTTTACGCCAAGTAGTATTAAACATGCCAATAATGCGTGTATCCACCCAATCGTTACAGCTAACCCAAAGCACTGCATAGAATCATTTCCTTCAGTATACTTACTTGGTGGCCAGGCAAATATACCAACAAAATATGCTGTAGCAAATAATCCCCAATACTTCAAAAATGGTATCCAAAAAGCTTTTTTGATTAGGTCTCTATATGCAATAATATGAGCAGCAAGCATTATTAAAATGAAGAGTACACTGGCTATTTTTTCGATTATTACCATTTTCGCTTATTCCTCGAACTTATTTGTCTTAATAAATAAGTTATAAATCTTTTGATATGGAGAAAAAAACAAAAGGGGGTGCGTCCCCTTATCGTTACTCTCAGATAATTCCAGTTTCGTCATCTGTGTGAATCTGCGTTAATCTGTGGTTCTGACTCTGTATTTCTGTTCATATTACAAACACAAGATTCAATGCATTATACAGCAAGTAACTACTTATGGCTTACCGTCATAAAACAACAGTCACAAGTAATTGTCCATCGATTCTTTATAGTATCGACTCCTGACACATTTAATTTCTCACATCCAGTTTTTTGTTTTTTTACGCGTTATAAGACATTGCATCACTCACTGATTTTAAATAATTTTTAGGAATAAGAAGGTTAAACAGTATCCAAGATCCCATCATAATTGGTACATTATGAACTACACTTAAAAAAATCACAAAGATACTATAAGCCAGCGATAACAAAAAGCCTCCTATTAGATGACCTAAAATAGTAACATTATCAACAGGGATATCCATTTTTTTTGCACATGACAAAAAACCGCTCATGTATGAGACAGAAAACAATACACAAAATATTAAGTGCGAAACAATCTCTGATAATATCATAAATGAACAAAATTTAATATGCAGATATTTAAATTCCTGCACAACAAGTCCATAGCAAAAAAGAGCATATTATAGTAATTTTCGTTATTTTTTCCCAATTCTGAAGTGTCATAAAATATCCTTATGATAAATAGAGAGGAACTAAAAGGGTACGTCTCTTTTTACTTCCTTTTTCTAATGCCATCATCTCAAACCAACCCCCAAATTGCCAACCAACTCTTTGCGACCTAGCGGCTTTGCGTTAAACTCTTATTCATAGAAAACCATCAACTCCCCAATAATACCAAACCACCACCCACCAAGTCAACATCAATCCAACCTACCATATAGACGCAACACACTGCCCCTCCCTGCAACTTCCGGCCAGTAAATCTATCAAAAAACGCTATTTTTACAAAAAATCAGCCATTTTTTACATTTTCCACCAAATTCCAACTTGAAAATCCCCAAAAATCAGGCCTAAGATATGTCAGGTTGAGAAATGTCTGAATGAAATACAGTCTCGATTTCAAAAGGTCAGAAATGAAAAAATTGGGTATTATTCTCATTGTGTTCTTATTGTCCAGATGTTTAGTTGCAGGTGTAGAAAATTATTGGGGAGTCGATCTTAAAAATGCTGTTAATATATACGATTCACAAATAGATACTAATACAGACTGGGAAAGTGACAAACAATATATAATCTGGAATATACCCTTAGAAATAACAAATGGGGCTACTCTAAAAATACCTGCCGGAACAGAAATATACTATCTCAACAATTACGATGACTATTATCCTGTCTTTGAAGTTCTCAATAATGGCTGTTTGATTACCGACTCCGTATCTCCCAATAATATAGAAAAACAAAATATTCCTATTAAAATATTACCTTTAGACTTTTCGGGAATAACAGGTGTAGATCAAAATCTCTGTACCGTCTCTCTCCATAAAAGCGCTTCTCCTGACTGCAACATCCAAAACATCATCTGCTTTGATAATTATACTGGCATAATATCAAATAGAGAATTAATCGCACCTATTAGAGATAATATTATATTGTATTGTTATACTGGTATAAATTCCACAGGGACAGCCAGAATACTTAATAATTGTATATGCTATTGGGGTGAGTCTGTACCTGCACTTTATTTTCTCCCTGGCTTTGCGATAAGATGCCATCCTTACACACTGAAAGATTTTGAAACAGATATTATAACTGAGATGTCTGATGTCACATACTATATCAGTGGTAATACTCTGTATCATGGCGACATTGGTGTATACGCAGAAAAACATCAACTCTGCAACCCCACTCCGATTAATGTATATATCTATTCTAATATCTTTTCCAAGACTTGGGATTTTACAACCTGCATAGAGCACTCAGTTATAGATCATGGTCTTAGGTTCAATGGTTTTAATAAGATCTACAACTATTGGTCAAATCGTGATATCGAGATATATCCTTATCTATACTCAGCAACTGATCCCTTCGTCGATATGACTTTAGATAATCTAATACCAGTAATATTAAAAGATGACTCTGTGTTTAATGAATGCTTCGCATATAACGATATACTGTCTTATGCCGTCTCTGAACGCCTCCCTTTAAATGATACTTTCCATCTCAGCCCAAAGGAGGATGAAGTGCCAGCTAAGCAAATCACTCCCGGCTTCCAGACATATTCAAATTTCACCGGCAGCATTCGATACCCCGAATCAGATTTCAATTTAGATGGGATAGTATCATTAGATGACTATATCAAGCTGTCAAAATACTATTTAGAAGAAATACCATACTATGAATATTTAGATAAAGATATAGAAGAAAATTATAATGGCGAGCCAAATTATTATGGCGACATAAACAATGACTTCATAGTAAACCTTAATGACTTCGCTATTATTGCAAAAAACTGGGGCGAACACACCACCGATCCAAATTACGATTTAAATCAAAATGGGACAGTAGAAATAAACGATGTTTCCACTATACTTAAAAACCATTTACATAAAGTATCAACGATCAAAACGCCAAAAGAAGATGCTGACCCTAATGTCATTAGTATAGATTTGAACAAAGACTTTATAATAGATCATAATGATATCGCAGAATTAACTTACAACTGGTTAGACAATGATGTTAGCGAACAATACGATGAAGTACCTATGACAATAGTATCTACTGATACTGGTGAGGTTTTTGATATCAATGATATATCAGGAAAAATATCATTCAAATTTGAACATGTATCATTTTATTCGCAAACTCACGTATATCTGGGTCATGAAAAAATTGGCAGAGTATTCTATGGTGATGAATTGTTAGATTGGGATTTAAGGACGTTTTCGCTCAATACTAATATCTATAGAAATGGAACATACCTGCTAACCTTTGTAAATATAACAAGCGACCATACAAAAAGCATATATAACAAGATAATTACAATTAACAACGAAATTGAAGATTTAGTATTACCGAATATAACAAAGGATATGGATAAGGTTAAATTTAGTTACAGGACCAAAACTCCTTCTAGCCAATTCCAAATCCTTGATAGATATAGTGAAGAGATAGCTTACACGCAGGAAATAAATACAAATTATGCAGATATTATCATAGATGATCCGAATATTATACCGGCTTGTTATACTATCCGCATTACTCCGAACGTGCAAACAAAGACAAGCCAAAGTCCTATAAACTTCATGGGATCTGTCAAACCATCAGAAAAAGTTCCTATGGATTCTAAAATGTTAATATTAGTTCCATTTGATGATATAGAAAAATGTGCAAGAAGTATAATAACAGAAGTTATTAATGCCTGTAGAGCCAGAAATGTATCGTACACTATACTATACGGAAAAGATGCTAATTATGGCAGTTTAAGAAAACATGTTACTGAGGGAAAAGCCGAGTATTTGGTAATTTTTACTCATGCAAATTTTATTAAAGAAAAAAATATTTCATTTTTAAAACTATATGCAAGAGATGCAGATACATATAAACTTGAAGAAACGAGAATGTACTCATATGATTCTCCATTAATATCAAATGAAGAAGCAAAAGTGTCAGCATTTCTATCTGATTTAGTATTTTACCAAGATGGACAACTAAAATTAGTATATAACTTTGGATGTAATACAGGAGTAGCAATTCAGCAAAGCCGAAACATACATCATCTGAATAATGACTTTGCATATTATTTTGGGACTCGAGTTAGCGATGGTACTGACAGAGTATACTGTGGTTTTGCAGATGCTGTTGAACTGCCACAAATGGATTTTTTTGATTCACTAACTAAAACGAAAACAGGACATATAAATTTATGGAACCGTTTGGGGCAGGGATTAAAATTCAAATTTTCATATATAGATGGAGTTATATCATCTGGCGGAGCTGGTCGTGTTGCTTTCTGGGGAGGAGATGGCGTAATCGATGGCACACTTGATTATTCGGAAATCGACCCTGTTAATCGTGACAAATTTACAGTATATGGCGATGGTACTTTGCTAAAATTACAATAGAAGGTATATTATGAAGAAAATAATTATAACAATGCTGATATTAATATTAACGCTTGTCTGTTTTGGTGTAGAGCTAAAAAAAGAGCGTGCAGAATATGATTTCACGTTACCATCTAAAGATATTATCTTTAGTGTTGATGAAATGGAAATGACCTTAACAGGGATGGTCTGGAATGGAAAAAGAAGACTAATATTACCTAAGCCGATGAGAGTAACACTTTTGCAAAAGCTAGAAGAACCGCTACCATATCAAAAGTTGCATACAGGTGTAGATACTTATAGGCTTAAAAGAATCTATAAAGATAGCGATAGCATTATTGAAATAATAAAGCATTTATCAAATCCTTTTATGGATAAAGACATAAAAACTCAGCCAGCTTCAGAAAACTCGATCACTACAGAATACGCTATAGTGTTATACTACTACCATTATAATTTAATAGTTCCATTTACTGAGAACAGTGGTATAGCTGAATCGGTAAACGGAAAAAGTAATACTTTTTTTGATTTTTTAAATAACTCTGGAGAGAAATATATAGATAACTTCAATTCAGACAGACCGACAAGATTTTAACTCCCCATCCCCACCACTAATGCAGGGGAAACTAAATGGAGCCGTCCCCTTCTGCAATACAACTCATCATACCACCCCCCTATACAAATCAAATCGCCAACCAACTCTTTGCGTATTAGCGTCTTCGCGTTAAACTCTTCTTTTAATTACTTACTATTTCTCCTCTGTACTACTATCCATCAACTTCTTGTTTTATATGTGTAATTATTTTTCACATTCGATGTAACTTGCTAAATATTCGCATGTTACCTTCTCGCCAAAAGCACATGAACTTTGCAGATTAATAACCTTAATTCGCTACCCTAACCATCATTTTCTTATCCTATAAATCCTACCATCCTAGCCACTATTCTTCTTCCTTTGCGGGTACCAAGCACCTGGCGCCTTTGCGTGACATCCTCTTCTTCTCTGCGTCCTCTGTGGTTAAACTTTCTTATGCTTTATCCCCACTCAGACCTACATTTCACACTATATAACATCATTAATATATATTAAGCACTTACGCTATTATCAACCTCAATAATGTCAAGCAAGATGCTCGACCTACTTAATTATAACGGTTCTAGTCGGAGTTTACAGCATAAATATCGGTACTGCCATCTCGCAGATCGACTTCCTCCCGGTTGCCCAGCAGATCATAGCCAAATGTCTCGCTATCGCCGGAATCGCTGAAATACTCAACCGATCTCAGACGACGCAAATGGGCAAAATATGGTGGATGGCTTTGGTTAATTCCATTTAACGTTTGGCACGATGCAATAATTCAAAATCCTCATCTAATTTTGTAACAAGTAATAAACTTTGCTCTATGCCTACACGAAACATAACACCACCAGTTTCATAACATATCCCATATGCTTCATCGCTATATGGTATAAATATACAATCAACAATTGCCTCTTCATTACTATTAAATACACTTGCTTTGACTACATCGCCCAGCTCTACTCTTTCACCTGATAAATACTTAAACATTATATGGTATTCCTTATTTACTCAAACGGAGAGAACTAAAGGGGTCCGTCCTTGTATCGAAGCTTTGTACCTTCAACTACATATGAACTTTTATCTGCCAGAATCAAAAAGTAATTTCTTACATACTCCTCCCCATTAGCGAGATCACAAAACAGTTTAATTATTAAGTCTCCTTCAAGCTGAATGGCTAGGTCAAAAAATATATTCAGCTCATAACCTATAACCTTTCTCCCATACAATTCCTTACGACTCTCTAAAATCAATTCACAATTATCACATAAATCACCTGAACCATATAGAATTTTTGTTTTATTTTCGACTCGCCATGGACAATACACCATAAAATCAATATCACCATAAACCATCTCTTTACCACTTGGAGCCCTTCTATGTCTTACATATTGTTTACCAAAATCTAATGTAATAATAGTACCGGTTCCAGGCCCAACGCCAAATTTAAATAATGGCATGCCAACTAAACTACCCAACACTTTCTTGAAGTTATCTATATTATTCATTATTTAAACCAAGTCTTTGCAATTTCCATTATTTCTTTATAACTATAATCTTGTCCGGTTATCAATTCATGTAAAACTTCTACTTCGTCATCTGAAAGATCTAACCTCTTTTGAATATCACGAACTTGCTTATTTGTTCTTCTTAGAGCATTTCTACTCTTAAATTTAGTTTTCTTACACGTATTATGCACCAGCACATTCGCACCAGAAACATAATAAGTATGCGTTCCTTCAACCTAGAAATTTTTCTTATTCACCATTTAATATCGTATCATTATAAAATTCTATTTCCTGACAAATGGCAGTCATTTTATTAAGTGATTCTCTGTCAATACAATAGGGGATCTGATATTCAGATGAAATTCTGGTAATAACAATATATACTCTTAAATCCTTTTGTTCGCATAATCCTGAAAAATATTCTTTGAATGGAAAAAGTTTCGCCAAAACATAAACAATATGATCTTTTATATATAATGAATCTATAAATACTCCTGATTCAAAAGACCAGATACTCGTTGTTCGAAAATATTTAGTATTATTTCTTACCACATCATCACCTTTTTTCCAGTTACGAGTTGGTAACACACCTGTCTTTTCTGTAACAACGCATGGCTCAAATTTGTCTATAAATGAAACAATATTAAAATCAACAGACAATTCCTTTACATTAGAACTCTCATTAACATTATACTCTTGCAGAAAATATCCTTCAGTCATTTCGTTTCCTAAAACTATAAATAATTCCAAATATTATCAATTATTTCTCCACTAGTAGTCCTGTATGTCCCATCAGTCCATATCTCACCATGATAGTTCGGAGAATATCCAAATTCTTTCTTTATTGCTTCCACAGCTCTACCAACTTCTCTTGGATGTTTTCCTTTAAAGATCTCTGCAGCCTCTTTTGAAATAGTGTGGCCACCTTTTTGAAAGGAGAGAGAGAACTAAAGGGGTCCGTCCCACACCTGTTCGGCACTAAGTTTGCTATTGTAATGTTTGGTTGTTTTTTCTGGAAATATTTTTTAAAATAATAGCTCAAACTATCTATCTTAACTTGCGCGACGTGTTTTTTTATGCATAATATAAGGCATGACAGCAAAACGTGAAGACATACAGGAATTTCAGCTTCAAGGCTTTAAGTATTTTAAAGCTATATCAGCAATGCTTGATAGTCTGCATGATGCCGGTTGTGAGAGAGACAAAGCAGGCAATCGCAAACTTCACATGGATCAGTATATGTCTCTGTTGCTCTTATATATGTTCAACCCGATATGTCAATCAATGAGAGGTATCCAGCAGGCAAGTGAGCTTAAAAAGGTTCAGCGATTATTGAAATGCCCTCGCGCATCCTTGGGGAGCCTATCAGAAGCAACTACAGTTTTCGATAGTAAGTTAATGCAGGATATAATCGATAATCTGGCATTAAAGCTTAGTCCTATCCCTACAAGCAACAAGCTCGACAGTGTTACCGACATTCTTACTGCTGTTGATGGCACACTTATCCCGGCACTATCAAAGATGACCTGGGCGTTATACCAGCACAATAACAATGCCGTAAAAGCTCATGTTCATTTTGATATCCAAAAACATGTTCCCGTAAGAGTTTCGATTACTGAAGGTAATGGCAACGAACGGAAAGTACTCTCTGAGAATCTTGAAGCTGGTCGCATTTATGTAAAAGACCGCGGTTATGCCTCATTGGAACTATTTCAAAAGATAATTGATAGTAAAAGTTCCTTTGTATGCAGGGTACGTGATAATTCAAATTATGACTTGACCGAAGAATACCCTGTCAATAACGAAGCTACTAATGCCGGCGTACGTTTTGACTGTAAAGTCAGACTGGGCGGCAATAATACTAAGAAAATGCTAAAAGAACATGTCCGTTTGATTGCGGTTAAATGTACTCCGCATAAGAAGAAAGCCAAGACCGGGAGAGGCGGACCAGAACAGGGAGAAATGCTTCTTATTGCGACAGATAGGTTCGATCTTGATGCAGATGTTGTCGCTTTAATATTCAAACATCGCTGGGCAATAGAAGTGTTTTTCAAGCAATTCAAACATATGCTTGGCTGCCGTTCTTTGCTAAGTCAGAATCCAAACGGCATAGCCCTGCAAACTTATGCCGCCATTATCGCCTGCATGCTGATAGCATTATGGACAGGCAAAAAGCCAACAGTCAGAACTTACGAATTTATCTGCTGGTATTTCACCGGAATGGCAGACCTGGATGAATTACTAACTCACATCTCCAAATTACAAAACCAGGATTGATTTATAATTGCCAATTTGCGTAAACAAGCTGGTCGGCTAATGCTGCGCTGAAATAATTCTTGCCTAGATTTTGCTCCGTCAATACAATGCGATTATTCCGTTACTGAATAAATGAACTAAGTGATGCAAAGACTGTGCCGAACAGGTGTGGGACGGACCCCTTTAGTTCCCTCGCATAGCGGGGAATTTATCCGCCTGTGGCGGACTGAGTTCACTGAGAGATGGAAGCAAATATTGAGCCGAACTGGATTGTGACTGTCCTCGGTTATCTTTCCTGCACCATCAGTAATACACATTATATATAGTAGAATCTGAAATCAATGTTTAAGCAATTCCAATTTCTGGCTTATATTCTCATAGCCCTCGAGCATATTAAGTTGGAATTTCAAGATGGAGTACTTTTTGCCATCAATAAGCCTTATAACATATCTGTATCTGGTTGATTCAACACTGGCAATATCTGCAAGGTTGATTCTCACTGGTGTATCTGTCCCTTTTGTTTTAAGTCCAAAAAAATAATCGATATAATCTTCCCCAAAACTAAAATAATAGTGCTCAACATGCATGAAAATTACATAGTAGATTTGCAAAACAAAAAATACAGCTAACATAACCCAGAGAAAAAAACCTCCATTTCGGTCATCATCTGGAAATACTGTTTCAGAAATAAAGGCAATTGCAAAGAATAATATTAAATTCAGATAAAAGCAGATAGAATAATATATGTATACCCACTTTGCCGGATAATAATGATTAACATCGGAACAAAGTTCCCTATTAACCTTTCTCTTTATCAGAGTAAAGTTGGCAATAAAAACTACTACCATCAATAAAGCTAAAACAGATATTATAATCACGGTCTCACCTTGAGTATTTCCATTACTTCTTTTTCGTGTTCATTCATTTTCTTTTTTAAATCAACTGCTGGCTTATTTGCCATACCTAAATATTGTGACAAAGAAAATCCCCATACTTGTGATGAAATATAACCTGACATTCCTTTATCCAACCCCAAAGATCCCATCATCCCACCAGTCAAAGCTCCACCAGCAAATGCAGTAACAAAAGTTAAACCGGCAGTATCTAATGATTTGTTTTTTGTATAGTCTGCATACGCTGTGGGAAACCGGTGGAAAACCGGGAAAACCGGGGACAGTCACCTGTTTTCACCAACTTCCTTTCTTGGTCTGCCATTAGGCAAAGCTCTTAACCGCTTATTTAACGCCTTTTCTATTTTACTCATTAAGCTGTCAGATGCAAGTGGTCTTCCGGTGTGGGTACTCAGCCGTATCTGTTCAATCTGCTCAGGCTCCAGATTACTAAGCAGCTGCGCACGCCAGTCGACATTAGACGATATCTGCCGCCAGAACCCCATATCCAGCAGCCCGGCATGGTCAATATGATCCAGATGTGCACACGCACTCGACCGACGGAAAACCGGGGACAGTCACCTGCTTTCGGCGGTTTCCTTTCTTGGTCTGCCATTTGGCAGGGGAGGAAGTAAAATAGTACGTCCCATTTTACTTCCTTTGCGGGCGCCATGCACCTTGCGTCTTCGCGTGAACAATTCTTAATTATTCCTCTTCTTAAATCTGTGCCAATTAATCAATCAGCAGTTCGCGGCAGCGAACACCTTTCAGTAAATCTGTGGATTAATATTCTTAAATTATTGGTTGCGGCTCGACCGCCCTAACTCCTCTGTGACCTCTGTGGTAAAACTCTTAATGTCATCTAAAACCTATTCACAACTGCCAACCAACTCCCCGCGCAAGAGTTCCGGCCTTTCCCGATACACATCGGGATTCTTTAGTCTTCTACCTTACTTTCCAATCAAATTCAAAAACTCCCTTAACACTTACCCCGCCAACCAAATCTTCGCGACTTCGCGCCCTTGCGTCAAACTCTTAATTCTCTTCTTAAATTATTCCTCTTCTTAAATCTGCGTAAATTAATCAATCAGCCGTTCACGGCAGCGAACACAACTAAACGAAATCTGTGGATTAATATTCTTAAATTATTGGTTGCGGCTCGACCGCCCTAACTCCTCTGTGACCTCTGTGGTAAAACTCTTAATGTCATCATCTAAAACCTATTCACAACTGCCAACCAACTCCCCGCGCAAGAGTTCCGGCCTTTCCCGATACACATCGGGATTCTTTAGTCTTCTACCTTACTTTCCAATCAAATTCAAAAACTCCCATAACACTTACCCCGCCAACCAAATCTTTGCGACCTTGCGCCTTTGCGTTAAAATCTTAATTCTCTTCTTACATAAAACTATTGGTTGCGGCTTGACCGCCCTAAGACCTCAGTGGTAAAAAATAATCAAACCACAGAACCCGCATAGCGGGGAATTTATCCGCCTGTGGCGGACTGAGTTCACTGAGAAGGAAGCCAATATTGAGCCGAACAGGATTGTAACTGTCCCAAGTTTTCACCCTACTCCGTACGAGCGAAACAGATTTTAAATTGAACCACAGATTAACACAAGTGGACACAGATAATTCCAGTTTCTCCATCTGTGTAAATCTGCGTTAATCTGTGGTTCTGACTATTCATTCCTGTTATACAAAACACCAGCGTCAATGCATTAAACCACATCTGGCTTACCGTCATAAAACAACAGTCACAAGTAATTGTCCATCAATTGATTATGGTATCGACTCCTGACACCTTTAATTTCTCCCCCTATCGACTGCGGAAGCTTTTTAACTATAATTTCCTTTAATTACCACTATTCAGGACAGTTCCGGTTAATTCCACCTGTCCCAGCATCAAAACCGTCTTCATACCAATCTTTGAAACAGAAAAGAAAGTATACATTAGCAGGACCGAAGGCTGATATCGCCCCACTACCCATATAATTACCGGAAACAATTATGAATGTATAAACCAATACAAAATAAAGTATGTAGATGAATGCCCTCAAACCTATGTAACGCAAACTTTTGTTTTTTGCTAAGGTGTTCACCGCAGCCAGTGTCCCATCCTTAAATCCCTCAGAATACGAAAAATATATCATAAGCAAAGAAACAGGATGAACAATCAATACAGTAGCCAGTACACTAACTAACAATGTCTTAGAAAAATAACCTATAGCAATTAACGGAGTAATTATTCCGTATATGCCCATGCAAACACCTACTATAAGCCATTTTCTTTGTTTCACTGTCGACATTGTTTTTCTTTCCTTAAACTCTTAACTTAATTAAAGGTTAAATATTATCAAGCCATGGCTGCGTCACACCACGCTCTTCCAATGACATCAGCTTGTTCTCTAGTTACATTTCCCAACAAATAAACACCATTCGCTGAAGTGATCATTGCAACCTGATCACCTCCAGAAGCGGCAAACGCTTGATTTATCAGCAGGTTTGTCAACACACCTGCTAACTCAGAAAGAAATTTAAAGAAATCACCTGCAAGTTTATCAACAGGCACACCAGGTATGTCAGCAATGCCAGCAATAGCACCCCATAGAGCTCCATTCAGAGTCTGTACCATAATCTCTGTCCAATCGAGACCCTTACCTTCAAATCCCTGCCTAAATATCTCTGTAGTAAATGCTAGCACGGCACCATAACCAGCCCCGATTAACATC
The DNA here is from genome assembly GCA_963667715.1 of Sedimentisphaerales bacterium. GTDB lineage: Bacteria > Planctomycetota > Phycisphaerae > Sedimentisphaerales > SM23-30 > JAFGDI01. The sequence continues at coordinate 3,635,784 of OY763926.1, forward strand.
GGGTTTCTCCCATTCAAATCCATCAAATTAGTCGGATTATTCCAGCAATATAGATACCTGTGCAACGTCATTGTTTGTTCAAAGCTACCTTGTTGCGGGTCTCTGCCAGTAAATCTTCTCATGGCCGGGTCATACTGGCGGGCACGAACATAATACTGGTCGATCTCGGCATCGTAATACTGGCCGGTATATTTGAACGGATTATCGACGAGCAGTTCTCCTGTCCCGGAATCGGTCGCCTCATAGCATTCCTCGGTAAACATTTTCCCGAAACTGTCATACGAATACTCGTTCACAGTTTGCATATCGGTATCGATAACCGCCCGCACCGAGCCTAAACGGTCGTGGATATAGTAAAATAGCTCACTATTTATGCCGGGCGTTTCCTGCGCGATTACTTGAGCACCAACATGATAATATGATTTTTCCAAAGAACAAGACAAGCCTTGACATTACTAGTCATATACTTGCATTAAATTTGTCAAACTAACCAAAACCTGCCCGCCTGACAATACGAGAAAAAGTGCATAATACAAAAAAATATTTTCTTTTTCCAGTTGTTTTTGTTTATTCAAAAATAAAGCTAAACATATCAATAAAACAAACACAAAACCAACAACTAAAGAATCTGCTAATACCACCGAGCTTACTGTTGCTTTCCAAAACAGTTTCACCAATACATAAATGGAAATAACGCAAGGCAAAAATAATATATAACGTTTAAAATCGTTCAAAGATGATTTGAAATTACGAGTTCCAATATATTTAACATATTCTGGTATAATATCTGTAATTTGCTGAGGAGATATATTGTGTGGGATGACAACTATTTCTTTTTTCTTTTTATACACAAAACTCAAGGCATAATAATTGTTATTAAACGGAAATGGTGCTATAGAATACTCTTTAACCTGTTGCCACTTTACATTACGCACATCACATCCCAAAAGCTCAATGCTTTCATGTGTCAAAACAACACATCTAGTCATTCTGCCAGAAGAACAGAAGACTTGTCTGTTAATAATAATAAAGACTACCAAGCCACTGGTTATTCCTGAAAGCAAATTTAGTGCCGCCTTGCCAGAAAGTACAAATAAAAGACAATAAATAGCATTTGCAATTGCAATCAAATAAATAAACTTATAATTTATATCCAAATTGACAAAATCCCTGTAAACATGGTAATCTATTGATGGTTCCTGCCATTTTAGTGTGTCATCCATAAACAACTCCACAATGTTTAGATTGTACCCCAATAATTAACCCAAGCGACACCAGCGGCTTCAACAGCAGAATCAGAAAGAGTACTCCCCCCTCCTGTAATTGCTCCAGAGATCGCTATCAACGACAATCCCATTGCCATTGTCGTTTTATCAGAATAACTTCCTGTACCTAATGCACTATCTATCCCCATTTTGAAGAGATTGCCTATCCCTCCAATACAAACACCGTAAGTATAACCTATTATGCTCAATCCCACAGTTGCTCCGGTCTCAGAACCACCAAACCACCCAATAACAGCTGCAGAAGCTCCTGTTTGTCCAACTAACCAACCTCCGAGTAAACCGGACATAAAACCGGTAAATGCTGCTTCGCCAATCTCGCCAGGAGAAAAATGTCCTCCCCCAATAGCAACACCAACATTAATGGCAGCACCAACCACAGCACCAATCAACATCGGACTTTTCCCATTCAAATCCACCAGATTCGTCGGATTATTCCAGCAGTACAGATACCGGTGCAGGGTCATCGTCTGCTTGAAGTTGCCTTGCTGCGGGTCACGCCCGGTAAACCGTCTCATAGTCGGGTCATACTGACGGGCACGGACATAATACTGGTCGATCTCGGCATCATAATACTGGCCGGTATATTTGAACGGATTATCGACGAGCAGTTCTCCTGTCCCGGAATCGATCGCCTCATAGCATTCCTCAGTATACATTTTGCCGAAGGAATCATAGGAATACTCCGCCGCCGTCTGCATAACGGTATCAATAATCGCCCGGACACTACCCAGGCGGTCGTGGATATAATAATACAGCTCGGAGCCGGGAGCAGCGTCCTGTTGGGCGATGATCTGGGCACCAATATGATAATATGACTTTTCCAAAGAGCCGGACATATCAGTCACACATAATACTACCGGAAGTTCGGAGTTAATGTCAACAATAAACCGCTTATTTGTAGTAACACCATTCAGTGTGGAATTCTTGTATACACGATTACCCATAGGGTCATATTTAACCGCTATGGTATTACTGCCTTTATAAACAGAACGTAGTTTATTGTCATAGTTATAGGTAACCCCGTTACTTACCGCAGTTGGCAGTGATGTGACATTACCGTTGAAGTCTCTAGGAAAAAACAAAGTGGGGTGCGTCCCCTTATCGTTTCTCTTCTTAAATTATTTTTCTCTTAAATCCGCGTTAATTAATCAATCAGCCGTTCGCGGTAGCGAACACCTTTTGAATAATCTGTGGATAACCTCAATCCCCTGCCCTTTCAATACCAACCAATACACACAACCAACAAACAAACAAAAAAGAGCAGGCCACTATAACCTGCTCTCTAATAAACTCAAATATAATTGCTAACTCATCACAAGCCGACCATCAGTCAGTTTGAATTAACAATATACATCATGCTCGCCACCGCGAACTTTATCCACCAATGTCTTCGAACGCTGGAGCTGTGCTCCTTCCATGCCGGCAAGAGTTTCATCGATGATCTTCTCACCTAATGCCTTAGTCTCTGGCGATGCATAGTCGTTCAGATATTCCTGGAATGTTGACAATGCATTCGGCTGGCAGTGCATCTTTATATCGCCCGGCTTAGCCATATCCATGAAATCCTGACCTGTTCTACCTAACCTATAACAACCGGTACAGAACGATGGTATATATCCCATAGACGCAACATCACGAATCACCTCATCCAACGGACGATGATCACCCAGCGAAAACTGCGATGCGTCCATCTTCTCGTCTTCTGTATAACCGCCCGGATTAGTACGGCTGCCAGCTGATATCTGAGAAACACCAAGAGCAAAAGTCTCTCTTCTCATCTTCGCAGTCTCGCGAGTACTCATGATTATGCCAGTATACGGCACAGCCAAACGGAAAATCGCTACCAGCTTACGGAAATCTACATCATCTACCGGGGCTGGTGGGTGCATCGCCATATCAGATCCGGTCGCAGGTTCCATACGCGGCACACTTATCGTGTGCGGTCCAACACCAAACTTACCTTCCAAATGACGAATATGCGCCATTGTCGCTAATGTCTCAAAACGCCAGTCGAACAGACCATAAAGAACACCAATACCAACATCGTCAATACCAGCTTCCATTGCTCTGTCCAACGCACTTACACGCCAGTCATAGTTAGCCTTCTTACCAGCAACATGAACCTTGGCATAAGTACCGCGATGATATGTTTCCTGGAATATCTGGTACGTACCAATATTAGCCGCCTTCAACTCCTTAAACTCGTCCAGGGCCAGAGGAGCAACATTAATATTTACTCGCCTTATCTCGCCCTTATCTGTCTTGGTATCATAAACTGTCTTGATCGCATCCAAAACATATGAAAAACCTTGCTTCGGATATGACTCACCCGCAACCAGCAGCACCCTCTTGTGACCCTGATCGATCAGGTTCTTAACCTCATGGGAAATCTCTTCCTGACTCAGTGCCCTTCTCTTTAACTCTGTATTCTTCGCCCTGAAAGCACAATATAAACATTCATTACTACATAGATTTGAAATATATAGCGGTGCAAAAAATACCATTCTATTGCCGTAGATATCGTCCTTGGCTTTCTTGGCAGCATCAAAAAGCTCACCCAGAAGCTCAGGATCACTTATACCCATTAGCACTGAAATATCATCATCATCAAGCCCTTTAAGCTCAGAAGCCTTGGCAATTACATCTCGAACCTTGACGGCATCAGCGGTACGACCATTCTCAATAGACTCAAAAATCTTTTCCTCATTAATTACTGGTATATCTGACATACTACTTCCTTTTTTATAATCAATTTTACCATTATTCTTCGTAATATCCTTCAAGGACACTAGATAATAGCACGAAACCAACCCCAATGTAAAATAACAAATTCGATTTTGATAAAAAAATATCAAAAATAAACGAATAATAAACTTTTCTTTACTCTCCCCCCCACCAAAAACCTACCATAACGCATTAAGGATAAAGAATATCCTATTTTACACTATCAAAAATCACACAAAATCATCAAGATTTGAGCAATTTCGCCCTACTTTCGCATATATTTGTCAGGTTTTTCAATAATTTCAAAACTCACCCGACTACTATAGTCCGGCTGATCCATCGAACGATCAATAACCCCTAAACCCAATGCCTGACTGCCCTTATCATTCAAATCCCGCAAAATAACCAACCGATTACGAAGATCCGCCAACTGCTTTTCCTGACGAGACAACCAAGCCCGAGGATATTCCCCCGCCAACACCGATTCCATAGCCACGCGGGCAGTAAAATCGAAATTTTTATTTATCTTCGCAATGCTGCCAATTGTTCGTTTTATTTGAACCGCTGTTTCTGGGCTGACCTGGTATATGCCGCATTGGGTTTCTGTTAGTTTTACTGATCTGAGCAACTCGAGCATAAATGCCGGCGACTCGTTAAGCTGTCGCCATTGGAAAATCAGGTCCGAACAGGTTTCAAAATACCCTCTGAAACGTGATATTTCATCAATCTTTGCTACATTACCTGCCTCTACTACAGTACTTGCTGCTGCGTTGTTCGCTGTTGCAGTGTCACTCGCTGTTGCGGAGTTGTTCGATGTTGCAGTGCCACTCGATGTTGCAGTGTCACTCGCTGTTGCGGAGTTGTTCGCTGTTGCGGAGTTGTTCACTGTTGCGGAGTTGTTCACTGCTGTGGTGTTGCTAGATGTTGCGGTGTTGGTCGATGTTGCGGCGTTGTTTGTGGCAGTATTTCCTGCGTTGTTAGTGGCAGCATTGGTGTTGGTGTTGGTGTTGGTGTTGGTGACAGCATTATTGTTGGATATGTTTGTGGTGATATTGTTGAGTAGTTTCTGGCCAGCGTTTGCTGGGATGAGGTCAGATGAGTTTGAAGATGTTGAGTTTGCATCTTGTTCTTTTTCTTTATCTTTATCTTTATTTAATGCAATATTTTGAGCGACAAGGTCACTGATAAGCTGATTTATAGCATCGAGTACATTGCTGTCGAAGATGTGTTTTTCACTCATTTGGCCTTCGTTTTCAAAGTAAATATTGGCAATTTCTATATCGCCGTCACGTTTGAAATTTCTGCCGCCGGGATAATAATGGTAGTTAACGAGTTCAAATACAGCTGAAGTAATCTGCGGGTGATATTTCGGCTGCCAATAATGTAGACTGTCAGAAGAAAAGGTGATGGCCGAAACCGAGTTACTTTGCGAAAGTGCAAAAGATGTGGAAAAGACAGTGCCGGCAAAAACGGCATATAAGAGAAAACGGTGTGCAATACTCATAATTACGCATATCCTTTGTCTTATTACCGACTATCCCGCTAAGAATCAGTTTGCTGGCTGTAAAAACAGGTTAACCTGTTCCAGAATTTGAGACTCGCGATTGCGGTCACGGCCAACATACCTCCATGATCTTTGCCTGTCAGAAGGTAAATTTTCGCCGGTAATCATAGGTGATGAGACGGTATGCTCATCATAGTCATATTCATTAGTAAAACGCTTCGGTGCCCCATGAAAGAGAACCTCTTTCTTAACCTGTACATAAACTTCCATACAGTCAGAAGCTGGGACAACAGTAAGCAAACAGGTGATACGTCCTGGCCTGTTGGTCTTTGGGTCAGTATATTTTATCGGCCCGGCGGTGATAAAATCCTTGTTTTTTGCAGGTTTTGCGTTTCCAAACATACTCTTAAGCGAATTATTACATGCATTTACAACTGATTGCTGGTCGCCCTGCACTACGGCATGATGGAACTGTCTATCAAGCTGCTGATGTATTGTATCGCCACAGCCGGAGATAAAAAGTAAAAGGCATATTAATAGTATAGGTTTGCTCATATGATTCATGGGTATATATATCCTGTAATAATCCAGATATGTCAATAACTACAATAATTAAAGCCAAGTAAGTATTTTATCCAGTAATTATCAATAGGAAAGTTTAAAAATTGAATCTACGGTCATATTAAAAGCTAACAAGAAGTGATTTCCCAATAATGATGTAACTACTAATATGCACATTTACTTCAAAATGATAGATTATAGGCATAGTAATAGAAATACACTAAACACCAAACACTCTATGCTATTTTTTTAACCCACAGTACAATATATCACGATTTTACATGAACCAAACCTCCATGTTCGTCAAATAAACTCAAAAGATATCTCTAAAAACACTCTAGTTATTGGACCTGCCCTAATGAAAATGAATAAAAAGTTATTTTGATATACAGTGCAAAAAAATGCAACAATACAAAATGAATAAAATGCAAAAAACGGATAAATAATACATAACAACTTAAACAGCAGGACATTATCACATGTTTTTTTTATTAACGAACTTTACACATATTTAGCCATTTACAAGTAAGTGTAATATAGGAGTGTTGACTAAGTAAAAACCCTCACATGCTAAAGTAATCCTGACTGTGTATTTTCCCGAATGACTATGATAGTTAAGGCGAAAATGGTAATTTCGATTACCATTACTATTGGTATAAACAAGAGAGAAGGTGGACACATGAGTAATTTAAAGTTAAGTACTAAGTTATATCTTGGATTTGGTTTAGTGCTGCTACTCTTAGCGACGGTCGGGACATTAAGCAGTTATTCATTAACATCAATTGATAGTGATATTAATATTACCCAATATCAGACCAAACTGGGAAATAATGTAGACCATGTACTAGCAAGTATCCAGAATGCTCAGGCGGCATCAGTAAGGTTATATTTATACGAAGACGATAAGTATTACAGGCAGACTCAGGAATATTTAACTGAGGCACTGAACACATCTGAAACTATCGAGTCATCATTAGAGAGCCAAGAGAATAAAAAAAACTTAAGGACCATAATCAATAAAATAAAAAACTACTCTCAGGCAAACGCAGACACATATGATATATATTTGAAAGCTAAGGAACTACAGGTTAGTGGTAAAATACAGCTTAATAAAGTACTAGAATGTTTTTCTGAAATAGGTCAAAGAACAGATGAATATATTACCGCACATGCGACAAATGGAACAATTGCTCTGGATACGATGACAAGAGTGGAAGCTGTTAAAATATGCCAGATGGACTACTACAATATGCTGCAAGAGGTGGAAGAATTTAACAATTGCAAATCACATAGCTCTAAAAATAAAATTAAAAATAGAATCGACAACAGCAGTAATATGCTAATACAAAATCTATCTGAACTAAAAGATAAGATGCAGGCTGATACGACAAAAGCAGCAATAGATAATGCACTAAGCTCAATTGGAAAATTCGAAGATTGCTTTAAAGAATATACCAGGCTTAACATTGAAAAAATGGACATAACAAACAACATACTAAGGCCGGCGGCCCTAGAAACAGTAGAACTGTCAAAAACAGTAAGAGCAAGAATATTTGAAATGATAGATAATATAAATGCGAAAGCAAAAGAAGATATAATGATAACCTATCATATAATACTATATCTAAGTCTTGCGGCAATAGCAGCTGGTATATTACTATCATATAAAATATCACATGGGATATCAAAAACCCTAAACTCAGCAATAGAAAATCTTAGCAACTGTTCAGATCAGGTAAGGTCTGCCTCTAGTCAGGTATTAATAGCATCGCAATCACTGGCGGAAGGAAATACAGAACAGGCAGCAGGTCTGGAAGAAACAAATAGCTCATTACATGAGATGGGACAACAGGTGCGAGATACAGCTAAGAAGGCTACGCAAACAAATATTCTAGCTGAAAATGCTGGTAAGGTGATTGATGATGGTACAAGATCTATGAAAATAATGACAGAAACCATCACCGATATACAGAGATCAGCGTCAGAGACAAATAATATAATCAAATCTATCGATGAAATCGCATTTCAGACAAATCTACTGGCACTTAACGCGGCCGTAGAAGCCGCTAGAGCAGGCGAAGCTGGAAAAGGGTTTGCTGTGGTCGCCGAAGAAGTTAGATCACTTGCGATACGGTGTGCGCAATCAGCACATGATACATCGGCAATGATAGAACAGTCAGTAGAGAACGCCAATAAAGGAGTAGAAGTCTGTGGTGAAGTATCAAAGAACCTCGATAGTATGTCAGCAACAGTGATAGAAGTAGTAAAACTAGTGAATGAAATGAACTGTGCCAGTCAGGAACATTCGATGGGAATATCACAAATTGAAATAGCAATGACGCAGATGGACCAGGTAACACAGAGAAATTCGGCAAATGCTGAAGAGTCTGCCAGTGCCTCAGAACAACTTGACGATCAGGCTAAAAGAATGCACCTGATAGTAGATGAACTATTCAATATAATTGGTAGATCAAAACAATTAACATGTATGAAAGAAAACCCAACACAAAAGTCATGGACAGACATGATATATCATAAAATTGCAGATCATAAAAATGATGCAACAAAACAATCTTCTCAAATCTTCTCAAATAGTTTTGATACATTTTAACAGTAACCAGAAATGGTTATGAACAATACGTCTAATAACAACTTTACACACAAATAAAATCGTATCGAAACAAATGACACTACCTGGCTCCATAGGGTAGTGTCATTTTTTTATATATGTACAGCATTGTCTGCGGGGGAAAGCGGATGATGGAGAAAATGCCAGGTAGGGTTATTAGCGATGATAGGATAGAAAGATTTTAACGCAAAGGCGCGAAGACGCAAGGAGTTGGTTGGAGGGCTAAAGTGTGAAGGAGTTTATGGTATGGTTGGAGGGTAAGGAAGAAGAGTAAAGATATGGTCAATATTTAGTCATTCTATAATTCATAATATAATTTGCAATGGTAGATTAGGAATCACAAGCGAGGACGCTTGTGCTACTTAGTTTAAAAAGATCAAGGCCCTCAAGCAATTAAGCTCAAGGGCCTTGTTAAAAGTTGGCGGCAACTTACTTTCACGCTCACGCACTATCATCAGCGTAAGTGCCTTAGCTTCTGAGTTCGGAAAGGGATCAGGCGTTTCACACTTACTATGACCACCAACAGTTCGATAGAACAGTCACCAAGGACTGATTCATTACTGTATTGTATCAAAAAATATGAGGTAAAGTTATCTAAATTATAAGGTTATATATATTCTGCGTTCTACACAACCATTCATTCTTAACCGTATGGTACAGTTCAAAAATAATGTGATCAAGTAGTCACTCGTTAGTACAGGTTAGCTGAGGCCATCTCTGACCTTACACACCCTGCCTATCAACCTCATAGTCTATAAGGGAGTTCAGCGGAATCCTGATCTTGAAGGAGGCTTCCCACTTAGATGCTTTCAGCGGTTATCCGTTCCCAACTTAGCTACCCAGCGGTGCCTTTAGCAAGACAGCTGGTTCACCAGAGGTTAGTCCAATCGAGTCCTCTCGTACTAGGATTGATTCTTCGCAAGATTCCTACGCCCACAGCAGATAGGGACCGACCTGGCTCACGCCGGTCTGAACCCAGCTCGCGTACCACTTTAATAGGCGAACAGCCTAACCCTTGGGACCGCCTTCAGCCCCAGGATGTGATGAGCCGACATCGAGGTGCCAAACCGCCACGCCGCTATGGACGCTCGGTGGCGATCAGCCTGTTATCCCCGGAGTACCTTTTATCTGTTGAGCGACGACCCTTCCACACGGAATCGCCGGATCACTAAGTCCTACTTTCGTATCTGCTTGTCCTATATGACTCGCAGTTAAGCACGCTTATGCCTTTGCACTCTGCGTATGATTGCCAACCATACTGAGCGTACCTTTGAACTCCTCCGTTACTCTTTAGGAGGAGACCGCCCCAGTCAAACTGCCCATCTGACACGGTCCACTGCCCTGATTCAAGGGTCAATGTTAGATGACTAATATACCAAGGGTGGTATTTCAACGACGACTCCCCTACACCCAGAGGTGCAGGATCAAAATCTCCCACCTATCCTACGCATGCTATAACAGGCATCAATATCAGACTACAGTAAAGGTTCACGGGGTCTTTCCGTCTTGCTGCGGGTAAGTGGTATCTTCACCACTTCTACAATTTCACCGAGTCCGTTGTTGAGACAGTGATCCAGTCGTTACGCCGTTCATGCACGTCGGAACTTACCCGACAAGGAACTTCGCTACCTTAGGACCGTCATAGTTACGGCCGCCGTTTACCGGGGCTTGAGTCGCTAGCTTCTCCCGAGGGATAACCAACTTCATTAACCTTCCGGCACCGAGCAGGCGTCATTCTGTATACATCCTCTTTAAGAGTTAGCACAGAACTGTGTTTTTGATAAACAGTCGCCAGATCCACTTCACTGCGCCCTCAGCCACAATGCAAAACAATGTGCTGTTAGGGACCCCTTATCGCGAACTTACGGGGTCAATTTGCCTAATTCCTTAACAACGGTTCTCTCGAGCGCCTTAGGATATTCTCCTCACCTACCTGTGTCAGTTTTAGTACGGTTATTTATGCTTCAACCTACATCAGCTATTTCTCGGCACTTTCGCCAGCGAGTTCGGGACATAATGCCCTACACCTTGCGGAACCCACACGACTAATCATGGGATCACCTTAAAAAATGCGTCACTGATTTCGTCCACATAAACAGTGCAGGAATATTAACCTGCTTCCCATCGTCTACGCCTTTCAGCCTGAACTAAGGGGCCGACTAACCCTGGGCGGATTTACCTTCCCCAGGAAACCTTAGGTTTTCGGCGAGCAGGATTTTCACCTGCTTTATCGTTACTCATACCGGCATAATCACTAGTATACGCTCCACGGCTCCTTACGGTACCGCTTCACCGCTGAATACTACGCTCGGCTACCAATATATAATCCCGCAGGATTATATAGTCCGAAGCTTCGGTGTTCTGCTTATTCCCGTTCATTATCGGCGCAGAATCGCTCGACCAGTAAGCTATTACGCACTTTTTAAATGATGGCTGCTTCTAAGCCAACATCCTGGCTGTCTTTGCAATTCAACATCCTTTATAACTTAGCAGAATTTTGGGACCTTAGCTGTCGATCTGGGCTGTTTCCCTTTTGACCACGAAGATTAGCCCCCGTAGTCTGACTCCCGTGATAAGTACACTGGTATTCGGAGTTTGTTTGGGAGGGGTAGGCGGGTAGCCCCCCACATCCCATACAGTGCTCTACCCCCAGTGTATATTACACGAGGCTAGCCCTAAAGCTATTTCGCCGAGAACGAGCTATCTCCAAGTTTGATTAGACTTTTACTCCTCCCCACAGCTCATCCCCTAACTTTTCAACGTTAGTGGGTTCGGTCCTCCAAGGAATTTTACTTCCTCTTCAACCTGGCCATGGGTAGATCACTTGGTTTCGCGTCTACAGCATACGACTATATCGCCGGTTAAGACTCGCTTTCGCTTCGGCTGCTCTGCTTAACAGATTAACCTTGCCATATACTGTAACTCGCCGGTTCATTATGCAAAAGGCACGCAGTCATCCATTTCCCCGAAGGGACATAGGACTCCTACTGCTTGTAAGCTCATGGTTTCAGGTTCGTTAACTCCCCTTGAAGGGGTGCTTTTCATCTTTCAATCGCCCTACTATTACGCTATCGGTCGTCAAGGAGTACTTAGCCTTGGAGGGTGGGCCCCCCAGCTTCACACAGAGTTCCACGAGCTCCATGCTACTCTGGATACCATCTCAAAAGAGTGTGTAAGTTTTTATCTACAGGACTTTCACCTTCTATGGTGCACCTTCCCAAGTGCTTCGACTAACTTCACATTTGTAACTCCTCAATGGTCCACAACCCCGGGACAAGTCCCGGTTTGGGCTAGATCCGCTTTCGCTCGCCGCTACTAACGGAGTCTCGTTTGATTTCCTTTCCTACAGGTACTGAGATGTTTCAGTTCCCTGCGTTGGCCTCTATACCGTATGAATTCGGGTATAGATAATTCGGAGATCCTGGAATAAACGGTTGTTTGACACCTACTCCAGGCTTATCGCAGCCTACTACGTCCTTCATCGCCTCTTGACGCCAAGACATCCTCCATGAGCCCTTAGTAACTTGACCACATTATTTCTAAACTGTGGCCCATACGCTCTTAAGAACTAAATCGGTTGTATTTGTTTTACAAATTACAATGCTTGTTTTTGGATTCAAATGAAATCTTATTTTAGTAATTCTTCGCAAGACAGTTAATCATTACCACCAACATAAGTCAGTGACAACAACTAACAACTTTTCGTATAAATCTTACAATTTATTACCTCTACCTCATATTCAGTTTTCAAAGAACTTTATCGCTAACAACTTTTGAGTTTTATTTTCTCTCAGTTGCGAGTCGCAAATCATATCATTTTTTTCATTTGCCGTCAAGATGTTTTTTGAAAAATTTTTATTTTCTTTTTCAACTCATCTTGTCAGCTACAATTACCGGAGTAATTGTAATTTCCTGTTTTTTAGCACTTTATAACATTGAGTTTTTTAAGTGCCTCAAACGAGGGATTGAGAATTTTAGCTTTTTCTTCTGAATTGTCAACACAATTATTTGAAGAATTTTCATTTTCTCAAAATGGAGACGATCGGGATCGAACCGACGACCTTCTGGATGCAAACCAGACGCTCTCCCAACTGAGCTACGTCCCCTTTTCCGCCATAGCCAGGTATATCCTGGTAAGCAGACGATATTTACTTTTCAGCCGATCTTATCTCTGATCCATCCGATGATAGCGGCTATAATAACCACTATAAGAACAATAAAGCCCATTGACCTTATAAATCCTTTTATCGCAAGTGCCAGAATTAAAATCTGCATATTACTCCATTTTTCCTTTTACAAGGATAAGGTTAAGTAATGGGCCCAGATGGAGTCGAACCATCGACCTCTCCGTTATCAGCGGAACGCTCTAACCAACTGAGCTATGAGCCCTCACCACTTAACTTATGTCGCTGAGCTCATTTGCTTTGCGTTCATAAGAGACCGGGAATTATATTACTTACGGCTATTGTCGTCAAGAAGTAACTTTGTAATTTTTGTAAATAATTGGCTTAGCCCAGATGCCGCCCTACCCTATACTGGACATATATCCTTATTTTATAGAAGCTTACGCTTTGTAACTATTACTATTTAGTGAGTCAAAAAAAGAGCTCTGTTCAACAATTATTTCAACAGTTAGAAGTGGATTAACGTATTATTATTTCATTGGTTCTTTTGACTAATTTGCGACATGTTAATATAGGCAAGGCGGGATTATGTACCAATTACCGACTATGGTGATACCAGAAGTTTAAGCTTAAATAAAAACAATGGCAATAGCTCTTTAAATTTGTCATAAAATGGTACGATATATGTTGATGACGGGTTGGTGATGGTAAAAATAAAGCTTATTTTCTAATTGCCAGTACTGCTAATTATGTTAAAATCAGAACCAGGCAAAAGTACAAATTAACACAGATTAACTTGGACAGGTAGTTTGAGTTATATATTACAGATAAAGGATTATCTATTGTGGTATATCAGTATCCTGCCACATACAGTCATTTATGGAAGATTTTAAGACATATTTAATAGGCTGCGGCGTATTTGAGCCGTCAGAGCTGGAAAATATCCCATCGCAACTGCATGAGCCACTTCACTACTGGCTATTAAGGAATTACCCCACAAGAGAAGTTGCTATCTGGGACTCTTTGGCGTCATATCTGCATATAGATATAGTCAAACCGAACAAGGTTATTTACGACAAGCAGCTTCCGAAGATCCTTCCGGCCAGAGTAGCACATGAATATATTGTAGCACCTGTTTCGGTTGTTGGCGGGCGTATAGTGCTGGCAATGGCTGATCCGGCCCAGTTTGATAAATGCGATGAAATAGGTATGATGATGAATCCGGAGTGTCTACCGGACGGGGTGTCACTGGATAATCTTGATATTTCAGCAGTATTGGCAAGCCCGCATGACCTATCGATCATAATTAAGCGAATATACGGTATTGGAGCAGAAACAGTAGAAGATGTTGTACTGGAGAATTATTATTCTATCTCCGAAAACGACTACTCTGACATTTCCAATAGCGACAGAATAGACGCAGGCAGTGATGATTTTCAAGATGCGGCAATAGTACGCTTTGTTAATCAGCTGATCCTGGAAGCGATAAAAAATGAGGCTTCTGATATTCATCTGGAGCCATACGAAGATACCTTCCAGATACGATATCGAATTGATGGTATGCTGCAAACAGAGCCGGTACCAGCAAATATAAAGAATCTGGAAGCGGCGATAGTATCTCGCATAAAGATCATGGCGAACCTGAATATTGCAGAGAAGCGTCTGCCACAGGATGGCCAGATACGCCTGCTGGCACTAGGCAGACCGATCGATGTCCGTGTATCGGTCGTACCGACAATGTTTGGCCAAAGCCTGGTATTGCGTCTACTGGATAAGCAGACGGCATTTATCAAGATCGATAAGCTAGGTCTCTCGGCTAATAATCTGGGGCAATTTAATGAAGCAATAAGAACTTCGCACGGTGTGGTACTGGTAACAGGGCCAACTGGAAGTGGCAAATCAACAACACTGTATTCGCTGTTAAATGAGATAGACCGGGCGAACCGTAAAGTAATAACGGTAGAAGACCCGATCGAATATCAGCTGGATAATGTCTCTCAGATACAGGTTAAGCCGGAGATCAATCTGAATTTTGCGGCATGTCTGAGAAGCATATTAAGGCATGACCCGGATATTATTATGATCGGTGAAATTCGAGATGACGAGACCGCTCGCATAGCAATTTCATCGGCAATGACCGGCCATCTGGTATTGAGCACACTGCATACAAATGATGCAACCTCGGCACCGGTAAGGCTGATGGAAATGGGGATAGAGCCGTATCTGGCGGCGTCTGCACTGGAGGTGATCGCAGCTCAGAGACTGGCGAGGAAGCTATGTCCGAAATGTCGGAAGAAGATATCAGGCGACCAGAAGCTAACGTCAGCTAACGGTAACAGAGCAGTACTCAATAGCGAGATATTCGAACCGGTAGGCTGTCATTTCTGTAGGGATACGGGCTTTAAGGGTAGAACCGCGATATTTGAGATGTTCTCGGTGGACGAGAATATGCGAAATATGATAATCGATAAGTCCAATGCGGCGATGTTGAGAAATGCGGCATGTACAAATGGGATGCAGACTCTGTTTGAAAATGGTATCGATAAAGTTAATAATGGAACGACATCGCTATCTGAAATATACCGTATAGTAAAGCAATAAGCAGTGCCCTTGCTAAAGGGTTCGTGATAGAAAAAACTAAGCAGCGAGATATACAAACTCAACGGGTAACCGTTGGCTGGTAAGAAATATATGCTAGGAATAGATATTGGCGACAATAAAATACGAGTAGTCAAACTCAAACGCAAGCGCAGCAGGATAACAGTTGCGGGTGCGTATAGCCTTGATTTTGACAGTAGTAAAGGCAGCGATAGTATTCAGGAGATCGGCGATGGGCTGCTGAAACTGCTGGCCAAGGCCGGCTGGCTGAAAAGTGAAGCAGTGATCGCAATTCCGCACCGCCCGTGTTTTATAAAGAGATTCGATCTGCCGGAAGCGGCCAAGGCAAGCCATTATAACGGTAAGCCAATAGTGGATCATATCCAGCAACAGGCGTCAGAATCGCTGCTGGGTTCGTCGGAGGAAGTTATCTTCGATATCTGGCAGCCGGAAAACGATATCAGGCATTGTAAATATGTGATAGCTTCATCTGCCCAAAAGGGACAGGTGAATTTTGCCAGACGATTGGCGGAGTATTGTAACCTAAAGCTGCGGGCGATAGATGTTCGCTCGATAGCCTCGGTGAACAGTCTGTCAATTATCCGACAGGAAATAGAAGAGAGCAGTTATACCTTTATCTACAGAGATGAGAGCCGGATATTTCTGGCTATATACGATAATCAAGGGCTGGTCTCTGTTCAGTCTTTTCCGGGAAGTTTGACGGGGGATTCGACAGAAGATACCAATAGCATTATCAGGGTATTTAACACCCGCAAGCTCAAACAGGATCAGCCACTGACGCCGTCGAGGATATTTTTGTCAGCAGCTACAGCCGGTGAGGTTAGTGGCGAGAATTGGGCGAGAGAAGTGGCTGCGGGGTTATGCTCGAGTATGAATATAGAGGCTACGGTCGTACCTGATAATTTTGGTTTGATCTGGTCGGATAATATTGGGGAAGAGAAAACGGCATATGCTCCGGCGATCGGTGCGGCGATGAACGGGCTGAAGGCCAAGAGCGAGTGTTTTGATTTTCTGCATATTAAAGAGCGTAAGCCATCGGCAGATGAGAAAAAGAATAATCTGACAACTGTACTTGTTATGCTGGGTGTTATGCTGGTGTTTGCGTTGATCCTGTGGGCGAGTATAGTACGCCAGACGCATACTGCGATCAAGCGGCTGGACGATGAGATCGCCAATGCGGAACCGCAAAAGGAAGCAGTGTACAAGGCTCAGGCGTATTGGGTGCAGTGTATGCCGTATACGCCGGCGTCGAAAGGCGGCAGCAGGCTGGAATATTTGAAGGTGCTGTACGAGATAACGAAGCTTATGCCGGGAACGAATAAGGCATATATAACGAATCTGTCGGTGTTTTCTGATAAGACGGTGAATGGCTATAATGCGAAAATGACGATCAAGGCGACGGAAGCGACGCTAATTACAGATATTACCGAAAGTCTGAATAAATCGACTATGTTCAAAGATATTAAGCAGGATGGAGCTCGTACACATGATGAGATCGACGAGTTTTACCCGATCAGTTTTTCGATAACGTTTAACCTGAACCGGCCGGGTGGAGCTACCCCGCTATTGAGGGAGCCGGCAAAGAAATGAAGATAAAGAAACGAAATATACTGCTGTTTTTGGCGATCGTTACGGGGCTGGGTTTTCTGGGTTACTATACATTTACCCAGGCGAGGGACCATTTGCAGAAGCTGGACCAGACGATATCGCAAAAGGAGCTGGACCTGGATCTGATACGGCGTGACATTGATAATAACATGGAATATGTTGATAAGTGGGATAGTATCAGAAGCTTTATGGACGAGGCACCAGGCGACAGGCTGACGGCTTATGGTGACTTTATTATATCACTGGAGACGGAGCGAAATTTTGACTTGCAGTCTACGCCTGAGGAGCGAGCGATCCCAGATAATAAGGAGATGCAGGAGATCGTGTTCAAGCTGGAGTTTGTATCTAATATAAGCGATCTGGCAGAGTTTTTGGGGCGTCTGGACCAGGAGCAGGATAAACTGCTGCAGATAAAAAGCATGGCGGTAACATACCGAGGTAAATCTTACAGAACAGCCTACGGCAGTTACGACAAGAACGATGATAAAGAGCTGTCGGTGACGTTGGTATTGGCAGCACCTACGAAACTGGTACAGGAAACGGAAGAGGCGGCAACATTTACCGGGAGCCTGCTGCAGTAATATTGAATAGAGCGTGATAGCACGTCAGGAATAATGATGGTAGATAAATATAAAATCTTGATAAGCAGTATACTGTTGACGGGAATAGTGGCCAGTGGTCAGGATCAGGTAGTGGTCTCGCAGGAAGCTACTCCGGCGATAGTGAATGAGATCAAGACTCCGGAGGCGGAGATGATAAAGGCGATAGCGGCGAAGAATATATTTAAGCCGTCGCTGGTGCCGTCAGCCCCTAAGAAGCCGGTTGCGAGTATATACAGTATGCCGTCGGGGCCCGCGTCGCTGGTTAGGCCATTTACGCTGATAGGGATAAATATAAGTGATGAGGAGTCCAGGGCTCAGTTGCTGTTTAGTAATCCGGTAGACCGAAAGGCTGTTACGATCGGAGAGACGATCGAGAATCTGACAATTACCAAGATAGAGAATACATATATACGCTGCAATTACGGCGGCTATGATGTTAAGATCGATGTTGGTGAAAGTAGTGAAGATGCTCGGAAAAGGATACTTGGTTTTGATCGGGATTTTGAGTTTATCGGAACGACCATAACAGAAAAGGAAGCCTTTGCCTACGTCAAGATCGGTGGCGAGCTTAGACGGCTGGAAGTGGGTGATGCTCTGGGCGAATCGGAGATCATACGTATCGAAGAAGGAAAGCTGTGGATACGTCATGCTAATGGGCTGGAATTTGCGATCGATCCGACAAGTTTGAATACGGCGACAGAGTAGATTAGGAATTAGTCCCGATGTACATCGGGATAGGATTTAGTTGTGGTTACGGATTTGAAGCTGGTGCCTAGTCTTAGCTCATCGAAATCGGTTGAGCTGCGTGAGTAGACTCCAAGTTCGTTGAAGCGGAAATCTGGTACACTTTCAATGAGGTTAGCGTCGGGCAGTTTACCATCATGTGACAATGGCGGGTCAAGCCAAACGGCAACCTGCTCTTCGCCGGGTAAGAAAACTATCCTTACTACGAATAAAGTTTTCTGGTCGCAGTAATAGTTATTATCAATTCTGAAAGCCCTGTTATCATTGTCTATATTGCACTCCAGGGCCCAATTTCCGGTTTTTATCCGTGACGATTTACCAAGCATAAGTCCCTGATTATAACGGCCGAGATATACATAGGCATCATGGTCATCATCGGCTATTCTATCGACAGACTGGGCCATAAAGCTAAGCCAGAGTACGGAATTGTCCTTTCCGATAAATTCACCATCAAGCAAAGCCGGCGGTACAATATTGGTCGCCACCCTGCGTTGACAATGGCAGTGAGAGCCGTCAGCTGTCTGCAACTGGCCGCCCATAGCAGCTAAGGTGGTACCATCCTGATCTGCATATGCCAGCAACTGTCTTTGATCGTCCTGCGATACTTCTTTTTCATATATAATAGTTGAATCCAGGCCGCCCAGCTCACGCCACGGGCCACTCCAGCCCCAGCCGCCGTTACGGCCGTGGAGCTTAATCTGCGAATCCAGAGCTTTGGTCTCACTTCTCTGATAATCAAAAGCCTCATAGGCGAAGGTCGGGGTCAGGTCATTGGAAAAATCTGCCCCCCCCTGCATAGACAGTAAAGGGCCAAAATAGTTGATATTTTCTCTTTCATCAGCGACTCTTAAGCCATCATCATCGATAGTAACAGAAGCATATTCGTCAGCAGACAATTCATAATAGTCGAAGAAATCTGCCTTGGCAGCCAGCTCTAAAGTACCAGTCAGTACATATATATCGGCACTGGAATACTCTTTGTTATAAGCTACACAAAATCTGCTTTTGCCGGGGGTGATAATAACATTTAGCAGTTCAACAGTAAACTTACCGTCGCCGGTGGTATTATCGATGAGGAATCGGCCACTTTCGATAAAGATATAATCTTCACTGGCGGGGGCACAGCAGGCACTGCCCATCATAAGCAGCTGCCACTTATCCTTACAGTTTAGCCAGCTATAGCCGCTAAAAAGTTCGTAACGATGGCCAAGAAGAGCTTCTGCCTTCAGCGGCGGCTTATAATCGCTGCCCCATACGCTGTCACGGCCAACCTTGAAATAGTCGAAATTGTAATCATAATGACTAATATTAGGCAGACTCTCTTTAGAGAGAATACTCCAGGAGAACAAGCCGCCCAGAGCCAAGATAAGCACCAGCAGAACTGGTAAATATTTACGAAGCAGGGTCAATATAAGAGCCCCACGCGAGAGAGGAGCACCGGGAAGCAATCCGCCAGCCTGCAGCAGGTCGCTATAGGTTTTCTGCTGATAATGATCTTTGAGCAGGACATGGAGCAGAAATCTTTTGAAAACTGCATCGGCATTATCCGGGCTGCTCTTTACCCATTGAGCTAAAAGTCTGGTAGACTGAGAGTCCATCTCGATATCATTATCGAGCGACTCGTCAACGATCTCAATAGCTTTTTTTTCATCTATCGGCTCAGTCATTTTTGTCAACCCTCGCCTGCATACAATTTCTTAACCGGTTACGAATCCGGGTAAGAGATACTCGCACTGTTCCAGAAGTAGTATTCATACCTTCGGCAATGACCTGCGGGCTAAGATTCTCCTGATAACGCATGGTCAGCAGCTCAGCTGATTTTTTATCAAGCTTACGCAGACATTCCTCTAAAGCATTCGAGTATGGATGTAAATAAGAATGCAGTCGGAAGCAGGCTTCAGAAAGAGATTCTATTAATTCTGAGGTATATATAGTG
This sequence comes from Sedimentisphaerales bacterium, assembly GCA_963667715.1. Classification (GTDB taxonomy): domain Bacteria; phylum Planctomycetota; class Phycisphaerae; order Sedimentisphaerales; family SM23-30; genus JAFGDI01. The sequence goes on from OY763926.1 coordinate 3,656,121, forward strand.
GAATGTTTTTTCTTACTGCGATAATATTCAGCGATCTTTATTTTGGCAACGCCAATAGCCCAGGGGAGAAACGGCCGCTCGGAATCATATTCATCATATTTTTCAGCCACCTGACAGGCAACCTCCTGAAGAATATCTTCAGCATCAGCAGAATTTGAAACAGTAGCACGAATGAACATAGCAATTGACTGTTGAGAATTCAACCAGTTTCGAGTGAACTCGATCCGTTGCGTCTGTGCTGAATTTTTCTGCAAATCATTTGCCATATTTATTATTTTTCTCAGATACCGGCAGTAATAACAAGCCGGAAACTAAAAATATCCGTAACCGTTCATAACGCTTACATAGATAACAATGTAAACTATGGGCTAACTTGTTTAGTAACAAGAAATAAGTAACAAGAAACAAGCTCAGGTCTCTCGCTGGGCTCGATACTATCTGATTTTAGCGCAGGCTATGCCCTGCTTTAAGATAGTAGTGTAAAGCGAACAGAAGCTTATTTATGCTTCGTATCACTGCGTGTCATATTTTTTATTACTATAACCATGTGAACGATTACAAAAAACCTAAATTGAACCTCAAAAACAATTAGGCACTGAATAACTCAAACTGTCAAAAAGCCAGCTTGATAGGAGTTAGAGATTAGTTGAGTTGAATAACTTCAAAAAAACAACAACTACCTTCTTTATCCTAAGTACCTTGCTAATAGTAAATTGCAACATACAAACTGAAACTTCCTGTCAGTTTGAGTGAATATAAGTTTATAACACAAAGATATGATTATGGCAACTTATAAAAACAGTTGAAACAGTAGAGTTTGAGTTTTTTTCGCCCGTGAGTAGATGGGGCCCAATAGTTATCCCATATAATGTATAGGCCTGACACTATTATAACAAATAATGCCAGGCTTATTCAAAACTATTCTTCTATACACTTAGGGCGGGCGAGCCGTAACAAGAATGTAAGAATATCAATCCACAGATTTGGCTGATTTGTGTTCGCTGGGGCGAACGGCTGATTGATTAATTTACACAGATTTTAGAAGAATAATAATTAATAATTGTTCTCGCAAAGGCGCAAGGTGCCTGGCACCCGCAAAGGAGGGAAGAGAGTATTGGCTAGGATGCGAGGATTTATAGGATAAGAGGAAGAGAAGATTTGTCCTCGCAGAGTCGCGAAGGCGCAGAGGGAAGAAAAGTAAATAGAAGAGTTTGACGCAAAGACGCTAAGAGTTGGTTGGAGATGTAGGTATTTTATAGAGTTTTTGGATTGATTGGAAAGTAAGGAAGAATACTAAAGAATCCCGACGTGTATCGGGAAACTCTTGCGCGGGGGAGGTGGTTGGAGATGTTTGAGACGCAAGATCTTGCGTCTCTACTATGACATCAAATGGCTTAGAAGAGAATTCTTAGCCATTTGCGGCCTGAATCACAAGCAGGGATGCTTATGCTACTTAAGTATTTGAACTAGTCAGGCTTGTTGACATAAGTGACATAGTTTCAAGAGGTTCAAGAGTAACTACAACATCTTCCAGAGCCTTACTATACCAGCAGGCTTCCCATAGCCACGGGGCATCATTTAAGAACATTTCCAAGTCAGATATATCAATCTGATATTGACTATCGCCAGCCTTGTCAATATTACAGCAACTGTGCCATACTTGTGCTGCTATGTCATCAGCATAATTCGGGTCATTTGCCCATACTGGGTCATTAGGGTCGTGAGACAACCAAGCCTCTGAAATATATTTAAATTCTCCAAGGTTGATAATACCATCATCGGTCAAGTCCAAAGGATTTGAAATATCATCCTCAGTAATGTTTCCATCGCAGGAATAGACTTCATCGGGCGGCAACGTGCCGTAGCGAAACTCGCAGAGTACCATCAGCCTTGGGCTGACTTGGAAATAAAAAAGCCGGATGGTTAGTCCGGCTTGAGTTGGTTATTTTGTTTTCAGTTTCGACGTTTCAAAAACATTGAACCTATGCCTAGTAGGGCAAGAGAACAAGGCTCAGGGATAACTTCTATATTCATATATGTGGGTTCATAATTGTTACTGTTTTGAAAATCTATCATAAATGAGGTATTATCCCACCAAGTCCCAGATATGCCCACTATATTATCGCCAGAATCTTTAATCCATTCCCAGTCATCCTGACAATCTATGGTAATGTGGGTAGAGTAGTTACCATACTCATCAATTGACACTATTTGAGAACTGAAAATAGTCCCAACAAAACCGCCGTCAATCAGGGCAGTAGCATCGTCACTAATATGAATATTACTTGTAGCACCACCAGAAAAATGCAATGAACTACTATCCCAGATATCTATTGAATAAACACCATAATTCAAAGTATTACTTAAAGGCAATGACGTTGAAAGAACCTCAAGGTGACTGTCGTTGCTCATAAGTATCTGATGAGCATTGCCACCATTGACAATCAGAGTATCTGAATTATATACTCTACCTTGCCCTATATATTCACCTTTGGATAAATAACCATCATCGATAACACTTGCATTACACACACTAGAAATACATAAAATTAGCAACCATAATATCTTTTTCATTATCCTTCTCTCCATATAAAGTTAAAGCCTGACACTATTATAACAAATAATGCCAGGCTTATTCAAACTATTCTTCTATATAGAAAGTTATCTTCTTCTCTTCAGGAATAAACCACCAAGACCAAATAGGGCTAGTGTGGCTGGTTCAGGAACAACTTCTATATTCATATATGTGGGTTCATAATTATTACTGTTGATAAAGTCTATTTTGAATGAAGTGTCATCCCACCAAGAGCCAGTTATGCCCACAATGTTTTCTTTTGTATCATATAACCATTACCAGCCGTCCTGACAATCTATGGTAATATGGGTAGTGTAATTACCATATTCATCAATTGACACTATTTGAGAACTAAAAATACTAACAATCTCACCACCGTCAATTATGGCTGTAGCATCGTTGCCAATATGTATCCTATCTGTAGCCCCACCTGAAAAATGTAGAGAGCTATTGTCCCACAACAATATCGAATAGACACCATAATTCAAAGTATTACTTAATGGCAACGAGGTTGAAAGAACCTCAAGATGACTTGAGTTATTTGTAATAATTTGATTAGCATTACCACCGTTAACAATCAGGGTATCTGAATTATATACCCTACCTTGCCCTATATATTCACCTTTGGATAAATAACCATCATCTATAACACTTGCACTACATACACCAGAAACGCATAAAATTAGCAACCATAATATCTTTTTCATAATCCTTCTCTCCATATAAAGTTAAAGCCTGACACCATTATACCAAATAATGCCAGGCTTATTCAAACTATTCTTCTATATAGCCATATAAAATTGTCAGCTCATCTTCCAGAAAAGTCATATCGGTGGGCAGACATTAAAAACAGTCCACAGATTTCGCAGATTTTCACAGATTATCTTCTGCGTTTGAGTAATAGTGAACCTGCGGAAAGAAGGAGAAGCGAAGCAGGTTCTGGGATAACTTTAATATTCATATATGTGGGTTCATAATTATCACTGTTGATAAAGTCTATATTGAAAGATGTATCATCCCACCAAGAACCAGATATGCCCACTATATTATCGCCTGAATCTCTAATCCATTCCCAGTCATCCTGACAATCTATGGTTATATGGGTAGAGTAATTACCATATTCATCTAACTGAACTATTTGAGAACTAAAAATATAATTCACCAGTCCGCCATCAATCAGGGCAGTTGCATCATCACTAAGATAAATCGTATTTGATGCGCCACCAGAAAAGTGTAGAGAACTATTATCCCAAATAATAATTGACCAAATACCGTTATTAGCTGTTGAACTCAAAGGCAAGGATGTTGAATTAACAATAAGAGTACTTGTATTATTCATTGTTATTTGATGGGCATTGCCACCATTGACAAGCAATATATCAGAATTATAAACTTGCCCATGAGGAATATATTCGCCAGTAGACAAACACCCATCATCAATCACGCTTGCATTACAAATACTTGAAATAAATAGAATTAGCAACCATAATATATTTTTCATAAATCCTTCTCTCCATATAAAGTTATAGCCTGACACTATTATAACAAATAATGCCAGGCTTATTCAAACTATTCTTCTATATGTTCATATAAAACAGTTAATTCATCATCAAGGAAATCCATCAAATCCAGTAAATCTTCCTTATCTTCACAGCCGTAGTAGTATTGAGTCTCAATAGCCCTAAGAAGTTCGGTAACATCACGTATTCCAACTGCTAATTCAGCATTTGACATTCCTTCATAAGGGTCTGCCTCAGGCTCCTCCTCCACATACATAATTGTAGAAGTTGTCCTTGCAACTGAAATCATAGTATTTGAACTAGTCAGGCTTGTTGACATTAGTGACATAGTTTCCAGTGTTTCAGTTGTAACTTCAACATCTTCCAGAGACTTGCCATACCAGCAGGCTTCCCATAGCCACGGAGCATCATATAAGAACATTTCCAAGTCAGAAATATCAATCTGGTATTGACTATCGCCAGCCTTGTCAATATTACAACAATTGTGCCATACTTGTGCTGCTATATCATCAGCATAATTAGGGTCATTTGCCCAGACAGGGTCATTAGGGTCGTGACTCAACCAAGCCTCTGAGATATATTTAAATTCTCTAAGGTTGACAATACCGTCATCGTTCCAGTCCAGTTGATTTGAGATGTCATCTTGACTTACATCTCCATCACAGGAATAAACTTCATCAGCTCCAATATCGACACCACTGCCAAATATACGGTTCTCATTGTCGTAATCCAAATCACTACTTGAAAATAGACTTGCATTGCCAATATCTTTACAAACTGAATTATAGGCAAGATGGTAGTTGGATATGGAAGGAGCACCATTTGGGTCTTTAGGACAGGCAAACATAGGATCCTCATCATATATATGCAAGGCTTGATTAGAACAATTTTGAATGAAACAATACGAAGCCACATATTCAGGATTAACACCACTTAACTGATTGCTATTACTATTGTTATAGAATAAAATGCAATTCTGGATGTCAGGGTAATCGTTGGGGTCATTGGCAGTTTCTACATCTGTGAAATACAGACCTTCACCACGGTTATTTGAGATGGTATTACCATAAATAATGGGGGTATTTGTCGGATATTCAATACGAATACCCTGACAAGCTTGCACTTTCATATTACTTTCTGAAATAATATTATTCTTTGCTACAATATTAGAGTCTATTGTATATATACCATTTTCACCACTTCTCATTACCCATGAATTATAAATGTCTAATTTAGAGCCAATTCCTTCATGATGAACACCATCCTGTGAATTATCATTGATTTTACAAGATTTTATAGTGACATTTCCGTAGTCATTTACACCATCACCGTCATTATCAACAAAATCTGTTGAAGAAGCATATACACCATGTCGTTCACTATCCCTTATTTCACAGTTCTTTAGAACAAAATCAGCATTTTCGCCATAAACACAATACCTATTGGCATTTTCCACGATGAAACCATCTAAGAACGTATTATTACCCATTGTAACCACGGTATTTATGTCAATGTAAGCATCATTATCCACCTGACCAGTCAGAATTGGCTTGTATTTCTTAGTGTCCCTGTCATCAAAGTCACAGCCCTTGGCAGGAAAGCCACCATACATTTGCATATTTTCTAATAGTGCAAAGGTATCAGAACTGCTATCACCGGGGTAATAGGTTCCAGCTCCGACATAAAGAACATAATCATAACCAGTGCAAGCAGAGTTATTTATACGATTAAATGCCTTTTGTAAGCCGTCTCTGCCACTATAAGCATTGCTCCAGTCGATACCAGAGTCGCCACCTGTAGCAGTCTCACTAATATAAATTATCGCAGGATTATCTTCAGGGCAGCAGATATCAGTAGTGTCATGAACAGTCCTAATATTGACCCAATGAGTCGCATTTGAATCGTACTCGCTAGTAGGCATCAAAACCATATTTGCAGTATTTGTAAAGCTACTGCCTGGCTCAGCATATCCTGTTACAACCGCCTCCAATTCAAAACAACCAAGTTCATCTGGATATATAGTTCCCAGATTCACATAGCAACGGTCCATACTCATATAATCAAAAGTAAAATCGCCCTGATAACAAAGTAGTTCTGAGGGCAGCATATCAACAATAAAAACGTTATTATAAGTGATTTCTGAGCTGTTTTCATAGCATATAGTATAAGTCACAGAATTGTCTGCATTTAAGCAGCTGCTACTTTCAGCTTCCATTGTAAACTTGAGGTACCTATTAATATCATTTGCAACAGTAACCACATCATAATCACCAGTTTCAGCATCTAGCTGGCCAAGCTCTAATACTTCAAAACCAGCTCCCATAGAGTCGAATTTAACGTGATACGATTCAGACCAGTTTGCCATATCATTCGGTTCGAGATTATTAAATATTCCAGAAGAATATCCTATATCAGTTATTGATGTGATATCATCTCGTCCAAGCTCGTGTGTTGTTTCTATTCCCCAACTTGCTGGCACCCAATCAAAGCCCCTGAATGCATCACCCAATGCTACCATCCCTGTACCTACACCGTCTAATACATATTTCATAGACTGAGTCATAAAATAGGCCGCCCCCGGTACACTTCCAATCTGATAAGCAGTATGATAATCAGCATCATGACCGCTAAGAACAACTCTGCCAGTTAAACCAGCTTCAAGCACGGCAGGCAGCAGCCCACTCATATCACTGTTTTCATTCCATCCTACAACAAGAATAGGATAGTTTTGCAGATCTTCTACAGTCACAGAATTTTCACTACCATAACGCACCTCATAATTTGTCATACCCAATGCATCCATAGCTAAGATAATATCAGATGAACCATAAACCAAAATTGGTGTATCTTTAGCAAATGGAACATCATTATTGATGTCAAATGACAACTCAGATGCCATCGGCAATGCAGTGCCATCTGAAATAACATTCCAACTCCCTAGAACAATTGAAATGTTTACCACAACCAGGACCAACAAAAAAGAACACAAACGAAACAAACTCATAACAGATACTCCTTTACGTAAAGTAAATACACTCTCACCATATAAACACAATGTCACAATGGTTTTGGATTACAAACTAAAATATTAAATGCGACCGATTAAATAACTCTCCCAGAATTATTTTAACTCTAACACTTAAAATCATCTAATAAATTAAGATTTTGGTACTCTAAAGCCTTACTTTTATTGAATTCAATATAGCACTCCAGGTAATAATAAACAATAAAAAATGATGGCAGTGTTTAAGACTAAAGGGCCGTGTTGGCTAAAAGAAAAAGAATATCGAGCAACTTATATACTAAATTAGTTAAGATATTCAGCGATTTCAGACTAAGAATCACAAGGTACGATGTATGGCGTGTTGGCTAGGAGATTATGGTGGCAATAATAATTAAAGAAAAAAATTATTCAGTAAGAAGTGGTTAGTTCATAAGTTAACAAAATGTACGCCCATTAGTCTGAAAAAAAGATAAAAATATCTGCTAACGAAATGCTCATATTTACAATATGTATTGTGGAAGAGGTGTGGTAGAAAGTAAACAGAGAAGAGAATAATGAGATATATCATATGTTGCCGGAGGTAGATTTAGTATGGTATCAGACCTTATAAATGGATCTGACACAAGCACGCTGATATTGATACCATGCTGAGGGGCATATAAAAAGTACCAACTTCCATCTCCTATTCAGGCTAACCAGGGTCGGAAATCATCCTCCTAATACGATATACGACCCTAACAAGCTTACACCAATTGCCTGTGGGTACGATTATTATAATTGGATTCACAGGCACATTTTTTATTGTTTTCATTTCCACTTCAAACTGTTATTATATAGTTTAAACTGACCGATGGTCATTTTGAACAGAAATTAGAATTCAGAAATCAGGATTTAGGCATTATGCTGACTTGAAAACGGTAATTCTATGCTCTGCGGATAAATGGCTCTCATTGATATTTTTAATTGGTATTCAGCAGACATTACTGGTCAGTTTGAGTTCTACGGTTATATAAGGTGTAAGCAAGCAAGACATAAAGAAAAATTGTAACCGTTCACAGTGTATACACTGACACTAAAGTTGATAGAAACTTAAATTGTTTATTAACAAGTAATAAGTAACAAGAAACAAGCTCAGGCTTCTCGTCCCGACGTTTATCGGGACTCTAAACTGTTTGATTTTTTATTACAGGCCAGGCCTGTAATTCAATGGCTTGTAAATTGATCGGTAGCACTTATTTATGGTACTTTAGTCTAAGTGTAATATATAACATATTTATGTACTTGCGTGAACGATTACGAAAAGTTTAGATAAAGCCCCAAGCACTAATCTGAGATAAAGATATAAGACAGATAGTATAAGCTCAGGAGCTAAACTTATTTTTCCATAAACCTTACTGCCATACCACCTTAGAGACTTATTTTCTGTATCTGTTCAGTTTGAGATAATTACAATTAATCCAGATTGTTGTACAACAGCCCTATTCGACGGCTGTTGCGACAAAAAAGTGTGAAAGATAACTATGTTAAAGTGGTATAAATACATCTTCTGTTGTTTGTTGATCACTCCCCTTTTTCTTTACGGCCAGGATTTCATCAACACCAACAGAACCGCCTATATTAGTCTGGAAAAAGCCTCGGCAAGCGAGAGTTTTTCATTTGCTATTTTAGGCGACCGGACAACAGGTAAAGATGAAGGTCTTTTGGTACTAAGGCAGGCAGTGATCGATATTAATATGCTGGGGCCTGATCTGGTTATGAATGTTGGTGACATGATCCAGGGATATAATGGACATGATGCCTGGATGAAGCAGATGAGAGTGTATAAAGAGATCATGTCAGGTTTGCAGATGCCGTGGCTGCCGACAGCGGGTAATCACGATGTATATTATCGTGGCGAGAATAAACCCAAAGGTGAACATGAATCTGATTACGAGAATAATTTCGGGCCGTTATGGTATTCATTTGAATATAAAAAATGCTGTTTTATAGTTTTATTTACCGATGAAGGCAACCCAGAGACAGGCGAGAAAAAATTCGACAGTCCTGAATGTCAGATTATGAGCGAGGCTCAGACAGAGTTTTTACAGAGCAGTCTACAAAAAGCCAAAGATGCAAAACATGTATTTCTATTTATGCATCAGCCCCGCTGGCTGGGTGGCAATTATGGTAAGGATTGGGACAGAGTACACGAGATACTCAAAGAGGCAGGAAATGTATCGGCCTGCTTTGCCGGCCATACTCACTCTATGCATTATTCAGAGAGAGATGGAATCGCATATTATATACTGCCGGTAACCGGGGGCAGCCAGGCGGATCGTGATATGAATATTATGCCGGGGAACGGTAATTTCTTCTATAATGTCTGTGTTCGAGGTGATGATTACCACGTATCGACATTTCCAGTTGGAGCAGTGATAAATCCTCAAAAGATGAATATCCCCCTTATCCTGCTGGAAGATCACAGATGGGAAGTGGTAACCGAAGAAATAAGGACCCTGACATTTCCGATCAATATACCGGGCAGTAATGAAAAAGGCGGCACATTAAAAATAATCCTTACCGGCTGTTTTGATAACAGCGGCGATAATGGTACAGACTTTGGCCTGATAGACAATAACGGCGAGAGTGTTTACAACGGTTTTTATGACAAAGATGATGTTTACGAAATAACCTATCCGGTGGCGGCGGGCGAGAGTTATAAATTCATTATTTCTGACCCCGATACGGTCTTAACTGGCGACGCTCCCGGCAACGGCGGCAACCTGACAATAGAATTCATTAATAACGACTAATTCCGGCGAGATATGATATTTGCGAAAAAGACTATGATAAAAAAAATTAACATATTATTAGCAATTCTGGCGATATTCAGCTGTTCGCTGCTGAAAGCCGGAGAGATATTAACAAGCAGAACCAGTTCGGTAACATTAGAAATACCGCAGGAGCAGGAAAGCTTTTCCTTTGCGATCGTAGGCGACAGAACATCTGGCAAGGATAGCGGGTTGCTGATACTCGATAGTGCGGTAAAAGAGATCAATCTGGTTAGCCCTGATCTGGTAATAACTATGGGCGACTATATACAAGGTTACGGCGGCGAAGAACAATGGCTAAGCGAGGCCCAAGTCTACCGGGATACAATATCCAGGTTGGAAATGCCCTGGTTTCCGGTTGCTGGCAATCATGAAGTATACTGGCGAGGGAGCAGTAAGCCACAGAACGAACATGAAGAGACCTACGAGAAGTTTTTTGGCCCGCTCTGGTATGCATTTGAACATAAAAACAGCTGGTTTATCGTGCTATTCTCGGATGAGGGAGATCAGGAGAACTTTGCGGGTAAGAATTTCAGCTCGCCCAAATCGCAGCTAATGAGCCCAGCTCAGACGGAATTTCTAAAAGATACACTGAAGAAAGCGAAAAACGCTGATCATATTTTCGTTTTTATCCATCACCCAAGATGGCTGGGCCAAAGCGGAATCTATAATTATGGCGAAGACTGGGATAGAGTACATGAGATCTTGAAGGCAGCAGGGAATGTTACGGCCTGCTTTGCGAGCCATCTGCACCAGATGCGATTTGACGGCACCAGAGACGGTATTGAGTATTATTCACTGGCATGTGTGGGAGCAAATATCCCAGATGAAAAGATCGACCTGAGCAAAGGTTATCTGCACGAATATACTCTTGTTAGCATCAAAGGGGGAGAATATCACATAGCAGCGGTGCCGGTTGAGACGGTATTTGACCCTAAGACCGAATATATGAGTAATATACTCAAAGAGAAGTCCAGCTGGGTGATAAGGACAGAAGAGCAAAGAGAGCTATCATACCCGATCGACATACCGACATTTTCGGAAAGATATCCGGCCAAGCTTCGTATCGGAATACGAGATGGAGCAGATAATAACGGCGACCGGGGCGTTGTATATCAACTCTGCAAGGAAGATGGCCGTCTGGTTGCCAGCGGACTACTGACCTCAGAAGGGACAGAGTGGGTAGAATATGAGGTTAAGCCTTCCGAACACTTTGAATTTAAGCTAATAGACGAGGATACCTCGTTTGAAGGTAAATATCCTGGTAATGCCGGAGATATAACGATCGAGCTAATTGTCAAGATCCGATAACTCAAACTGACCGGCGGTCAGCTTGAGAGAAGTTAGAAGCTAGCAATTAGCAATTAGTAAAAAAACTTTCAAATAATAACTACCAATTTTGGCCCCTATGTACATCGGAGCCAAAATCTAACTTAAGCCCCCTTAATATTCCACATAAATATACAAACGGAGGGTTTTGGTCATTCTTACTTAATTACATAAAGCCCTGTTTCAGCAGCACCTGAGACAGGGCTTTTTTTCGTTAGCAGTAAAAAAATATAAAACACAAAAATATTTCCACCTTTCTTTAATCCACATCTTTACATAATACCCTGCTAATAAAGCAGATACCCCCCACCTCTATATATACCTATTATATTAACGGCTTTTTAACACAAAAAGCTGCTAACGATTAGTACGTTTTTTCAATAGTTATAGTAGCAAAGGTGTCTTATATTTCGCATTCGGAAAACAAATTAGCCTGAATAGTGGCATTTTAGGTCTTATAACTTTTAAATACCTGAAAATGCTATCGAGAGAGATTAGTTTGGTAATCCAGCTGGAGGGAATAAATGGCATAAATGAAACAAAAAGAATTTTAGACCTTGAAACGATGTAAATCTTAATAGAAAAAACAAACAAAACAAGAAAGGTAAAAGATGAGAAAAACTAACAAACAGAGAAAAATAGCAGGATTGTGCCTGAGCGCCCTGCTGGCAGCAGCATCAGCGGCATCAGCGGCCACTGCAACATGGACAGGCAGCGGCGATGGAGCCAACTGGTCAGATGTTAACAACTGGGATATCCTGATCGCACCTGGCACCGCAGATGAAGTTATCATCGATAGCTCAGACGACATCGCTTTTGATGTATCAGGTAACATGGAACGCAGAACAGATACTACTCTGGGCGGCGATGCGAGCCTGACACTTTCTGGCAAGCGTTTTTTGAACAGTCGTGAAGACTCATGTACATTTACAATTAAAGATAACGCTACACTGAATACATCTGGTGACTATTTCATCGTAGGTACAAATCGCCCTGGTATCGTAAATCAGGAAGGTGGAACAGTAAACATTGCCGTAAACCGCGGTTTCTTCGTATGCGATAACGGCAGTTCTGCTGGCAGTGAATATAACCTTACCGGCGGTACACTAAACGCCCGTATGGTAGCCAGCGGTGACGACTGGTTTAATGAATTCCTGGGACGTAATAATGTAGAGAGTACATTCTATATTAATGGTGGTGACGCTAACTTTTCAGTAGATCCGGCAACTCTTGACCGTCGTATCTATATCAAGGCTGGTTCAACATTACAGCTCGATAGCGGTAGTGCTACATTTAACGGATTTAAGTGGTTCTCTGTGGGTAGAGACTCAGAATTAGAATCTCAGCTTATCATCAATGGCGGTGTTATGACTATTAACACTCGTGATGATGGTGCTATGGTAGTTGGCGGTCAGAACGCCCAGGGTAAGGTTACAGTAAACGAAGGTGTACTGGCGATCAACTCTGCCAGAGGCCTGTGGGTTGGTGACGGCACAAACTGTATCAAGGGCAGCTTTGAGCAGTTCGGAGGTGATGTTAGAGTTTCAACTGACGTTATCCTGGCCCCTGCTTCTACTGCGATCGGCAGTTACTATATGATGGACGGCGGTAGTCTTTCAGCTAGAGATATCCTGCTGAGCGAAAATGCTGACCCATCAGTTAAGTTTATCTTTAATGGCGGCGAGATCTTCCTGAGCGGCGACAAGACAACTCTGGTTAACGAAACCTGGTTTGAAGCTGCTGCCGGAACTATGGTTGATTATGATGCTGAAAGTGACAGCACACATATCTTCAGAATTGCATATGCACACAATCCATCACCTGCAAATGGTGAAACTGGCGTTGGTACACCAGTTGGTCTGAGTAATCTGGAAACAGTAATGAGCTGGAATACCGGTCTGATAATCGATCCAAACAGTACTCCGGGCAATCCTAACCCAGAGATCACAGCTCACGAACTGTATATGGCAACTGCTTCTGACCCTAACATGTATCTGGTAGAAACTATTAGTGCCGGTAACCCGGTTTCTGTTAGTGGTTCATACACTATTTCAACTCTGAGCTATGATGAAGTATACACATGGAAGGTTGTTGAAGTTACCGCTGACGGTACTATTGACGGGCCAAAATGGAGCTTCTCGACACCAGTTGCTATCCCGGTTATTACAGATATCACACCTGTTAAGGAATATGTTGAAGCTGGTATGCCGGTAACAATTGCTGCGGGCTATCAGTCTGTATCACCTATCACAGCGGTCACCTGGTATCAGGATGGTGTCGCGATCGATCCAGTATCGGACGAAAATCTGACAGCAGTAATTACAGATACTCAGTGCAGTTTGACTGTTGACGCTATGGCTGACGGCTATGACGGTGAATTTACATGTATGCTGGCAAATGCTGGTGGCGATTCACTGGTGTCTGATATTGCTTATGTTGAAATGTACAAGATGGTTGCCGGCTATACATTCGATAATACAATCGAAAGCTCAACTGGTGACTTTGACGGTTATATGGCAACAACACCAACCTACGTTGAAGGTAAGATCAATGAAGCTATCTCATTCAATGGCGTTGATGAATATGTTTCTACTGGCTTATCTATCCGTGACGATATGACAATTGAGCTGTGGGTTAAGACAGAAGCAGTTGGCAATGCAGGCAACTGGTATAATGGTCTTGGCCTGATCGATGCTGAAGTTGCTGGTGCAAAACAGGACTTTGGTTCTTCTGTTACTGACGGTAAGTTCTGCTTTGGTATTGGTAACAGCGACACATCAGTTGCTTCTGTTAACAATATCAATGACGGCGAATGGCACTTCTGTGTTGCAACCCGTAATGCTGCAAGTGGCGAAATGAAGATCTACGTTGATGGTGAACTGGAAAATTCAGCTAACGGCCCAACCGGCACCAAGGCTGATTCAGCTAATATCGTAATGGGCGTTATTCAGGGCAGCGAAAACTACCTGACTGGTGCAATTGACGAGGTTAAGCTTTATAACTATGTTATGAGCGACCTTGATATTGCTATCACCTACTATGACATTACTGGTGAAGAGGTTTGTGTTGACTCTGCAAGACCATCGCTGACCTACGATATCAATAATGACTGTAAAGTAGATATTCAGGACTTTGCTCTATTGGGTGCAAACTGGCTCAAGAGCGGTCTTTATCCAAATATTCAGGAATAATTGAATATTAAGATAACACTTATAAATAAGTAACCGTTTACGGTTACAGGAAGAAAGGTTGAAAGGTTGAAAGGGACGGATTGACCGCTTAGCGGTCAGGCTAAATAAATAATTCATCTGGTTCTTTACTCTTATGTCAATAACTAGAGGATTATCGAATTCTGGCCTACTATCAACTTCATCTTACATCCTTGCTACCTTTTGCAACCGTGTAAACGGTAGCAAAATAAGTTATAAATGGTATAGATGTCCATAGCGGTCTGGGAAGAATTTCCTGGGCCGCTATTTTTATGCGCAGAAAAGGAGGTTGTTAATGAAATCGATTTAACTTGCATGAGGTTGCGTCCTGAATATAATTAGCTTCTGGAAGTAAGTTTATGAATATAGAGAAAAAAATCGAACAATTACGGGAAGCTATCAGGCAGGCGGACAGACTATATTATATAGAAGCTTCGCCGGAGATATCTGACCAGGAATATGATAAGATGTTTGCCGAGCTGAAAAAGCTTGAAGGTGAACATCCGGAATTTTTATCAGCAGACAGCCCGACCCAACGGGTATCTGGTGAGCCATTAACCGGTTTTGACACCGTGACACATAATGTTGCAATGTTGAGTATGGACAATACCTATTCGGCGGGCGAATTACGTGATTTTGATGGGCGGGTGCATAAGGGACTGCCGGATGAATCGCCGGAATATGTGGTAGAGACCAAAATTGACGGGGTGGCGATAACGATCAAGTATATTAACGGTGTTCTGGCACTGGCGGCAACCCGTGGTGACGGTAAAAAAGGTGATGACATAACCGCAAATGCCAAGACGATCGCATCTTTGCCATTGGTACTTGACGGCAATGTCGACTTTGCAATCCCTGAAGTGCTTGAGGTACGGGGCGAAGTATACATGACCTTTAGTGCTTTTGATAATATTAACCGTCAGCGTGAAGAGAATGGTGAGCCTTTATTTGCCAATCCGAGAAATGCAACGGCCGGGTCGCTAAAGCTTTTGGAAAGTCGGAAGGTTGCTCAGAGAAAGCTAAGCGTACTACTGTATGGCCTGGGAGAAGTTTCAGATACGGAATTTAGTAGTTCGCACTTCGAGACACTGGAGAAGCTTAAGCAGCTGGGGCTACCAGTTTCGCCGAACTATTCTGTAGTACCTGACATCGACAAGGTGATTGAACACTGCGATGCATTTCAGGAAAAAAGAGCGAAGCTGCCCTACCCGATCGACGGCATGGTAATAAAAGTTAACAGCTATTTGCATCAGAAGATACTGGGGTTCACGAGTCGGAGCCCTCGCTGGAGTATCGCATATAAATTTGCAGCTGAGCAGGCCCAGACGATAGTTAGAAATATTTCCGTTCAGGTTGGTAAAAGTGGAGCCCTGACACCGGTTGCAGATCTGGAACCAGTTCCACTGGCAGGCACGACAGTAAAACGAGCAAGCCTGCATAATTTTGAAGAACTAGCGAGAAAAGATGTTCGAATTGGTGATACGGTAAAGATCGAGAAAGCCGGCGAGATAATCCCACAGGTAATTGAGGTTGTAACCGAGCTAAGGCCGGCGGGAACAAAAGAGTTTTCATTGCCAGAGAAATGTCCGGTATGTGGTGGTGAAACAGCCAAAGATGAAAATGGCGTATTTTTAAGATGCGTCAATCCTGGGTGCCCTGCCCAGCTGATAGAACGGTTGAAATATTTTGCCGGCCGGGATCAGATGGATATTGACGGGTTGGGAGCTGCGATAATTGAACAGCTGGTTAGCCGGAATATGGTTGAAAGTTTTGCTGATCTATATCGGCTCAATATAATGCAGCTTGCGAACCTGGATAGAATGGGTACCAAAAGTGCGGAAAATCTTCTAAACGGTTTGGAAACCAGTATGAGCAGACCGCTGGATAAATTTATAGCGGCACTTGGTATTATGCACGTTGGCACGAAAGCGGCCGAGAATCTTGCAGAATATTTCCATACACTTGAGAAGCTCCGCGAGGCTGATATTGAAGAGTTGCAGAATGTGCCGGATATTGGCCAGATAGTAGCTCAGAGCATATACGAGTTTTTCCATAATGAAATAACAGTGAAAATGGTAGATGACCTGCTGGACGCGGGAGTATGTCCGCCGGAATATGAATCACAGAAAAAAGACATATCAGAACTGCCGCTGGGTGGTATGACAATAGTTGTAACCGGGACAATAGAAGGTTATGACCGGAAAGAAATGGAAAAGGCGATAAAAAGCCTGGGCGGCAAGCCAAGCGGTTCAGTAAGTAAAAAAACATCTATCCTGGTATACGGTGAAAAAGCCGGCAGTAAGTTAAAAAAGGCTGAGGAACTAAATGTAACAGCTATGGTCGCAGAGGAGTTCATTAAGAAATACCTTTCGGATTAAGCCTCTATATACATAGCCAGACCCAGTGAACTTGGAGAAAATATGTTGAAGTATTGTTTCAGAACAGCGATTTGTCTCTTGGTATTTTGTTCGATAGTGCAGGCGGCGGGAAAGCAATACACCGCAGAAGACTATCGCAAAGGCTATAACTTTTATAATAGCATAAGGGGCAAGGTATATAATGATAATATTCAGTTTCACTGGCTAAAGGATAAAGAAGCCTTCTGGTATGCCAGCCAGGCAGAGAACTACAAACGCTATACATTATTTGATGTTCAGTCTTCAAGCAAAAGCGACTTGTTCGATCATAATAAGCTGGCGGAGATACTAGCTGAAACTTCCGGCCATGAGATCAATGCGGCTAATCTTCCAATTCATAATTCAAGCTATGACGATAGCAGTAATACGCTGTCCTTTACCTTTGACGAAGCCAAATGGGAATATAATACAGAGTCTGATTCTATAGTAAAGCTGGAAAGCGATGATGAGCAGGATAACTCTTCGGGTAGACGTAGAAGAGATTGGGGACGCGGTGCTGATAATAAGGATATATCGCCAGATGGCAACTGGCAGGCATTCACCAAAAACTATCAGCTCTGGCTCAAGGATACTAAAACAGAAGAAGAATACTGCCTGACAGATAATGGTAAGGCAGAACGCTATTATGATAATAGTTTTTACTGGTCGGGTGATTCTAAGAAGCTTGTATGTCTGGTAGTTGAACCATCAGGCCCGCGTAAGGTTCATTATATTGAATCTTCGCCGGAGGATCAGCTCCAGCCGAAGCATTTCACAATCGATTACGATAAACCGGGCGATAAGATAACAACTTATAAGCCAGCGATGTTTGACATTGACAGTCAATTGCTTATACCGGTTAGTGACGAGCTGTTTTCTAATCCGTATAATATTGATGATTTTCATTGGCTGGAAGATAGCAGTGCTTTTTATTTTTATTATAATCAGCGAGGTCATCAGGTTGGGCGGGTACTTAGAATTGATGCTAACAGCGGTGAAGTTACTGCGATCGTAGACGAAAGTAGTGATACTTTCATTGACTATAGCTCAAAGAAATATCTGAGGTATCTGGATAAGAGTCAGGAGATCATCTGGTCATCGGAAAGGGACGGCTGGAATCAGCTGTATTTATATGATATGATCACCGGCGAGGTTAAGAACCAGATAACCAAAGGTGATTGGGTATGGCGATGGATAGTAGATCTTGATGAGGAAAATAGAGAGCTGTGTTTTACGGCCAGTGGCTATTATCCTGACCAGGACCCATATTTCATACATTATTTCAAGGTGAACTTTGACGGAAGCGGGCTCAAGGCCTATACCGTAGATAATGGTACACATAAGCTGGAGTTTTCGCCTGATGGTGCTTATTACATCGATAGATTTTCACGAGTTGACCTGCCGCCAGTTTACCAGCTTCGCCAGGAAAGTGATGGCGGGCTTATCTGTGAGCTGGAGAAGTCGGACGCCTCTGCCCTGTTTGATGCCGGCTGGCCGGTAACAGAGCCATTTACCGCCAAGAGCAGAGACGACAAATACGATATATGGGGGATAATCCACCGTCCGGTTGATCTTGACCCAACGAAGAAATATCCGGTAATCGAAGATATTTATGCCGGGCCACACAGCAATCACGTTCCCAAGGCGTGGAAAGGCTGCGACTACTGGCATCAGGCATTATGCGATCTAGGTTTTATCGTGGTTCAGATAGATGGAATGGGTACATCGAACCGCTGCCGTGAGTTTCATCATCTGGCGTGGAAAAATCTGGCAGATGCCGGGTTCCCTGACAGGATAAAATGGATCAAAGCGGCCGCGAAGAAGTATCCGTATATGGATATTGAACATGTTGGTATCTACGGCACCAGTGCAGGCGGGCAAAATGCTATGGGCGCGTTACTCTTCCATCCGGAATTTTACAAAGCGGCAGTTGCCTCCTGCGGCTGTCATGACAATCGTATGGACAAGATATGGTGGAATGAGCAGTGGATGGGCTGGCCGGTAGATGAAAGTTATGCCAAGTCGTCGAATGTGGATAATGCGTACAAGCTGGAAGGTGACCTGCTGTTATTTGTCGGTGAGCTAGATAGGAATGTTGATCCGGCATCGACTATGCAGGTAGTAAACGCCCTGATAAAAGCCAATAAGAACTTTGAAATGCTGTATGTGCCGGGAATGGGCCATTCTGCGGGTGGTAAATACGGCGAGCGTAAACGCAGAGATTTCTTTATAGAACATCTTCGCGGCGATATTCCTGTGGACTGGAATAAAGTGCCGAAGGATATGTTATTGCCTTAAGGGAACCTCTAAAAATTCATTCTGGGCTGCAAACGGTCTTGATTTTTCCTGAGCTGCGTCACGAAAAACCATGAACCCCGATGTATATCGGGGCCAATATGCCCGGTTCTTCGTTCCTTGTCAGTAAAAATCAATCCTCGTTTTCGCCTCAAAAGCAATTTTCAGAGGTACCCTTAATGTCATATTAAATATTAAAGGAACAGCTGTTATGACAATGGCTGTTTCCTGTTTTTTACTATTTCCCTGAGCAGACTGGTCGCATAACAGCCAGAAGGGAGGGTAAATTCAAATCTGAGGAACTCGCCCATCTTATCTGCCCCGCCGGCACAGTTTAGTCCTTGCGGATATACCGCCAGTGGTCTGCGACAGGTACGGGCATAATATTTTTTAAGACCGCGACAAATATCTTCATTTATACCATTTTCGTTCAGGATACGATTTTCGATCTCACCTGCCTGACCAAATACTTTGGAAAGCTTCGTGCCCGGCAATGGACCGGTTGGGCTTATCTCATGAGCATCACAACGCAGCTGCTGATCGGTAATATCTTCCTTAATACGAAACTCTGCACCATTATCAAAGCGATAAGCAATATCGCCGTCGATAAGAGTACTGATCCCCGGCATACGCGCGGCGAGCACCTGATTAAATATATATGACTGCCAGGCAGAGACCAGCAGGTTTTTCAGTTCTATCTTAACCTGATAAGCAACTTTTTTCTTCCTGCCGCCGTTTTTGGCAAGCAGCTGCAGGGCTTTACGCTGGCTGGCAAAAGGGTAAGGCCATAACTTGCGGGCCTTCATATAATTACCCTTATCATACATCTCCCTGGCCTGAGCAACTTTGCCATTATCAAATTTTGTGGGACAGCCCAGAAACAGATCAGCAAAAGTATCCAGATCATTTACCGCAAGGGCATAACCTAATAAATGGCTGTCGAACCTGTTACCAAAACGCTGGGGACCAAAGAAGTTTGGGAACCCTTTTCTGTCAATAACATCACATATCTCACGAGCCATTTTCAAGGCTGTCGGCAAAGGATGCTTAAGCTTGCGAACCTTAATAATAAACTTATTGGCCTTTAGGTGGCCTAACTTCAGGATATTTTCATGTCTGGTAATATTACTGATCTTAAATCCTGGTATTTTCAGGCCGTCAAGGACATCTGGTTCCATATTATCCAGTGATATCCACTGTTTGGTAATAGCCTGAGCGTCTTTAAGTCCGGCATAGCTAATCCGGTTTCTGGTAACATTTAGTTTATCAGCCAGCAAAGCGACGGCTTCCATAGTGCTGATCCCGGTTTTTTCCAGCTGAAAGATAACGTGCGGTCCTGTGCCGCTAAAAGGATATAGAGGTATCTCTTCGACCACAAAATCCGATTTATCAGAACGAATAACTCCCCCGGTCCCAGCCAAATCGCTGGTAAGATAGGGTAGTTCGAGAAACATCTTTGGGCCGTTTTTTATACTATTTATATCCATTTTTATCCGTAAATTGAGTTTTATAGCTGTTTTGGTGCCGTCATAATTAATGAGACGGGCATAAATTTATAAACCATAGAGTATTATTTGTCCAACATAAGGTAACCTCTAAAAATTCATTCCGGGCTACAAACGGTCTTGATTTTTCCTGAGCTACGTCACGAAAAACCATGAATATTCACCAATATACCCGGTTCTTCGTTCCTTGTCAGCAAAAATCAATCCTCGTTTTCGCCACGAAAGCAATTATTAGAGGATACCTTAATTATTCAAACTAAAAGGTGGAAACAAAATATAGTTGCCAGCATATGTTATTTACTTACAATTATTCTAAATATCATATTTAAAGTATATGGGCAACCTCTAAAAATTCATTCCGGGCTACAAACGGTCTTGATTTTTCCTGAGCTGCGTCACGAAAAACCGTAAACCCCGATGTACTTCGGGGCCAATATGCTCGGTTCTTCGTTCCTTGTCAGTAAAAATCAATCCTCGTTTTCGCCTCAAAAGCAATTATTAGAGGTTACCTATAAGATGTTAAGGAAATAAAAGCAGGTCCAGCGATGAAAGATAACGATCAGTTTAATGTATTTAATGAGCCCGGCTTTACCGGCGAGGTATCGGAACCGATCTCTAATGACTATGCGGTAGAGCCCCCTCAGGGCAGCACTATAGAATATCAGGATAGGCTTCAACATATTGAACATAGCATCTGCGACGAACCGGCACTAGCTGGCAGCAACATAAAGACTGGCAATACACTCAGTTACGAATATTGGCTGGCAGATAAATGGCAGGCAACAAGCACATCATTCACCTGGCTGATAACCATCTCTATAGCTTTAGTTGCGGGGCCATTTGCAGTAATAGCAGTATTTTTCAATGCATTTACGAACCAGATAGCTTACGTAGGAGCATTTAACCTTATCGTTTTCGGCCCTATGGTCGAAGAGATCATGAAGATAGCACTGGTATATTATATAGTAGAAAAGAAGCCCTATTTATTCCATAGCTACTGGCAGATAATAGTCGCGTCATTAGCAGGCGGTCTGCTATTTGCGATCATTGAAAATTATCTGTACCTGAATGTCTATATAAAGGACCCTACTGAAAGCATTATCCACTGGCGATGGACAGTATGTACTATGCTGCATGTAAGCGGCTCGGCAATAGCATCTCTGGGGCTGGTGAAGATGTGGCTGGATATTCTGGAGCGTAAGGCCCGGCCAAGATTAGAACTGGCGTATCCATTTATAATCGCAGCTATGATACTGCATGGCTGTTATAATGCCGGAGCATTGGCAATACAAATAGCGGGCGTATTTTAAGGGAACCTCTAAAAATTCATTCTGGGCTGCAAACGGTCTTGATTTTTCCTGAGCTGCGTCACGATACACATTGAAATAGGAAATAAAAAAGGACTGCTCGGTAAAAGCAGTCCTTTGTATTGTTAAACAAACCTACAGGATATGTTATTCGATATTATCGATAATAGCCTGAGCAACCGTTTCCATTTTCCCTGATGGATATGGAGACTGCTTACCGAGGGTTATAACACCATCAGCTGTGGTTCTGGGTACAATATGAAAGTGTAAATGGTCAACCAGCTGCCCGGCGGGGCGACCGTTATTCTGGAATATATTACAGAAGGCAGTACCTACAGCTTTGCAAACCGCATTGGCAAGAGCAGGCATAACTTCGGCAAGCTTACCGGCAAGAGCGGCTGGCATATCGAAGATAGTTGCATAATGTTCTTTCGGGATAACCAGTAAGTGGCCGTCAGCCAGCGGTGCAATATCCAGAAAGGCATATACATCATCATTTTCAAATACTTTTGCAGAAGGTATTTCACCTTTTATTATTTTACAGAAAATACAATCTTCCATTATCATACTCCGTTAGCTATTTATGACAACATTCTATTGATCAAGCCTTATACTGGTTGTGTTTTTTGTATATAGGGCCTTCAATCGCTTTAATATAGTTAGTCCAATCGCCGCTAGAAGTATCCTTGGCGATCTCATCGATAGTCATCTGCATCTTGGAATCGATATTATCGATATAATGAACCAGAAACGCTTCAGGGGTAGCAGGTGTAACCGGGCTGCCGTATTCACGCTGGCCATGATGAGCAACGATAACATGCTCGATACTATCGATAAGGCCACGAGGTATCTCTACGCCCTGAGCAGCGAGAGCAGCGACCTTTTCTTCAATAAGCATAGTGCCCTTGACCAGATGGCCGATCATTCTGCCCTGATCACTGTACCTGAAGCTGATATCGTAAACCAGCTCTTCGGTCTTTCCAATATCATGCAGGAAAAGACTGGCCAGAACAATATCATGATCGAGATGTTCGTAAAGCGGCATAATATTCCTTCCCAAACGCATAAGATTGAGAGTATGTTCCAGCAGGCCACCGATCCAGGCATGGTGTAAGACTGCGGCAGCTGGTGCCTTACAGAACTTATTCATCATAGGCTCATCATCAAGGAAGGCTTTTATCAGGTGGCGAACCGAAGGGTTCTTTATCTGACGCAGAATTTCTTTAACCTCTTCAAACATAGCGACAGTATCATATTTTGTGCCAGGGAGAAATTCGACAAGGTCAACCTTACTGTCATCGATCGGGCGAATCTCTTCCACAACGATCTGTAGGCTATTCTGGTACATTTCCGAACGTCCGCGAACAAAAACAAATCCCTCTTCCGGCAGCGAATTAAAGACAGTTTCAGTAGCCTGCCACATACGAGAGTTTGCCCGGCCGGTCTTGTCACTGAGAAAAGCTGCGATATACTTTTTACCATTTGAGGTAGCACGCAGCTGAGGCTGAGAGATAAGAAAAACCTGTGCCAGATTTTGTGCCGGCTGAATAGAAGCCACTGGTATCCGTTCAGATGAAGTCATAAGAAATCCTTTCTTTTGCAGGCTGTAAAAATATAAGCCTGAATTGCAATACGGCAGACCCTGTCAGATAAAACAGGGTCTGCCGGTCATAAGTAAAAATTTGTAACCGCTAGTACGATTACAGCTTAGAGAGCTGCCAGTATTATACTGGCTGGAACCCTGTTATTTGAAATATTTAACTGCATTGTCAAATATAGTCATACCATCTGGATCGGTAATATTTTCACGAGTCCATCTTGGATGATGGGTCTTGTGAACAAAACGTTCCGGATGAGGCATAAGGCCAAATACACGGCCGGTCGAATCGGTCAGGCCGGCAATATGGTCAGTTGAACCATTTGGGTTAACCGGATAAGAGCCGAAATTGCCGTCAGCATCGACATAACGGAAAGCAACCTGACCATTAGCTACAACCTTGTTATATACATCATTATCAGTAAAACAAACCTTACCTTCACCATGAGCAATAGGAAGATACAGTCTGCGGCCGGGCTCAACGAAAACACAATTGGTATTTTCGCCCGGTTCGAGATAGATCCAGCGGTCTTCAAACTTACCACTGTCATTGTGAGTGATAGTAGCCTGCTGGATACCGCAGTTTGGAGTAGCAACAGCATCGCCTGGTAACAGACCGGTCTTTACCAGAACCTGGAAGCCGTTACAGATACCAATAACCAGCTTATCGCTATTGATAAAGTTTTTAACCTGATCGCTGAAATGATGCAGCAGCTGGTTAGCCAGGATCTTACCAGCGGCGATATCATCACCATAGCTAAACCCGCCGGGCAGAGCCAGTATCTGATAGTTATCGATCAATGATGGATTCTTTATCAGCTGATTAACATGCAGCTTCTCAGTTGTCGCACCAGCTTCCTCGAAAGCATGACAGGTTTCCTGGTCACAATTAGTGCCAGCGGTACGCAATACTAATACTTTTATATTTGCCATTTTATTTCCTTACTATATTCTCTCTACAGCAGTCCGGGCCAAGCCCCCCCTGCTATAGCTGTTCACAAAGTGAATTTCATTTGAGCTTGACGATATATTACCAGGCTAGAGGTTTCTGCCAGCTGGACTTTAGTTCCTTAGCAGAAGCATTGACAACTTCGGCACTATTAAAGCCCTTGATAACAACCACAGCACTGTCAGTTACAGAACCGATCTCGGCAAATGCAACGTCTTTTAATACTGTCTTTAGTTCATCGAGTTTGCCCGGTTCAACTTCCAGTACATAACGGGAAGGAGTTTCACTAAAGAGCAGCTGGAAGTTTTTGTCAACACCAGCGGCAACCGGAGCCTGAGCAAGCTCAACATCAATACCCATATTACCAGCGAACGCCATTTCAGCAACAGCGACAGCCAGACCACCTTCAGAGCAGTCGTGACATGATCTGACAAGGCCTTTACTGATAGTTTCTGCAACAGCTGCGGCATTGGCAGGACCGGCAACCAGATCAACCTTAGGAACATTGCTGCCTATCTGGCCGTTAAGCTTATAAAGCAGACCGGCACCAAGCTCGTCACGAGTTTCACCAACTACAATAAGCTTATTACCAGCTTTTTTGAGGTCCATGGTTGTACAGTTATTCACATCGTCAACAAGAGTCATTGCACTGATAAGCAGAGTACCTGGAATATTGATAGTTTCGCCGGTATCTGTCTGGAACTCATTATTGAGCGAATCCTTACCACTGATAAACGGAGCACCATAAGCCATAGCACCATCATAACAGCCCTTATTGGCAAGTACCAAACCACCCAGACGGTCAGGCTTGTTACAGTTACCCCAGCAGAAGTTATCCAGCAGAGCGATCCTGTCAGGACGGCCACCAACTGAAACAACATTTCTAACTGCTTCGTCAATAGCTGCCAGAGCCATTGAGTAAGGATCGATATCACTATATTGAGGACAGATACCGCAGCCTAAAGCTACACCCTTTTCCTTATTGATAAGAGGACGAACAACAGAAGCATCGCCCGGGCCGTCATTTTCGGCACCTACCAGCGGCTTAATAGCAGAACCGCCCTGTACTTCATGGTCATACTGACGAATGACCCATTCCTTACTGGCAACATTGAAGTCGCTGAACATAGCGTTCAGTTCGGTATTGTAATCAGCTTTTTCTGCCAGTTCAGGTTCAACGAAAGAAGGAGTCTGCCAGGAAGCGATACGAGTGAACTTCGGCAGGCCATCGTGCAGGAACTTCATGTCCAGTTCGCCAACCACAGTATCTTCATAACGAAGCTGAAGCTTACCTTCATTACCGAAAGTACCGATCACAACCGCTTCAACGTTTTCACTCTGGAAAATTTCCAGCATACGATCGATATTCTTTGGAGGAACAGCAAAAACCATACGCTCCTGAGCTTCTGAGATCCATATTTCAGTATAAGAAAGACCAGCATATTTCAGCGGGATATTTTCCATATTTACAACAACACCAAGCTCTTCGCCCATCTCGCCAACGGCACTGCTGAGACCACCGGCACCACAGTCGGTAACCGCGGTATACAGCTCTTCGTCACGAGCCTGAAGCATAGTATCGAGTACCTTCTTTTCAGTAATCGCATTACCGATCTGAACAGCATGGCTAAAGAGGTCTTCGTGTTCGTGGGTCATTTCGCCGCTGCTGAAAGTAGCACCGTGAATGCCGTCACGACCTGTACGACCGCCAACAACCACAACCAGATCACCCGGCTGAGCTTTACCGAAACATTTATCGTTCGGGATAAGACCGATATTACCACAGAATACCAGCGGATTGCCAAGATAACGCTTATCGAAATGGATAGCACCATTTACTGTTGGGATACCCATACGGTTACCGTAATCACGAACACCGCCAACAACGCCCTTCATTACACGGCGAGGGTGGAGGATACCGCTTGGCAGATCTTCGAGCTTCATATCCGGCTCGGCGAAACAGAATACATCGGTATTGGCGATAGGCTTGGCACCTTTACCAGTACCCATCGGGTCACGAATACAACCACCAATACCAGTAGCAGCTCCACCGTAAGGTTCGATCGCTGATGGATGGTTGTGAGTTTCAACCTTGAAACAAACTCCGTAGTCTTCATCGAACTCGATAACACCAGAGTTATCAACGAAAACAGAGATACACCAAGGTTTGTCAAGATCTCTGGTAGCTTTGGCCAGATAAGACTTCATCATATTATCGATGATCTCTTTATCAAGTACATTGCCGTCAGCATCGCTTCTGGTAAGCTCAATAGTACCGCGGAATGTTTTGTGAACACAGTGTTCTGACCATGTCTGAGCGATCATTTCCAGCTCGATATCGGTTGGGTCACGATCAATGCTCTTATAATAATCCTGGATAGTAAGCATTTCACGCTCGTCCAGGAACAGGTCGCTATTTTTGCTGAGCTCAACAAGCTCCTGAGCAGAAAGCTCACGCATCGGAACAGTAAGCAGGTTAAGCTTGTACGGTTCAACGTGCGGACAAGGAGGCTCTTCAGAGTTGTTGTAGATAACTTCTTCAATACAGTCATTAGCCAGGATACGCTGAGCGATAGTCTTTACCTCGGCATCGCTGAGCTGGCCTTTGACCAGATATTTTCTACCGGTACGCACACTGTCAACATTTAGCCCCATATCTGCAATAGCAGTAAGAGTCGAGGCAGCAACAGGATCAGTTACGCCGGGTTTGAGATGTACTTCGATAATGCTAACCTGTCCGCAATCGGCAGGAGCGTCAGAATTACCAAGAAAATACTGTTCAGTTACCGGATCGGTAAGCAGCTCACTGGCGATCCTTTCGAGCCCGCTCTGATCAAGCTCAGACTCGACCAGAAAAACTCTTACAGAGCTTACAGCTGTGGCGGTATTGATACCGAGCTGTTTGATATTTGCCAGCACCTCGTTGCCGTGTACGTCCGGGAATTCCGGCTTGCTTGATACTTCTACTCTTTTTATCATTCGGGTAGTTCCTTGCGTTGTAGTTTTAATTCTACCAATTCATTTCTTTTAACGCGGGCATCAGCCAGCATTTTTTCGATCGCGTCACCATCTTTAGCCCTGAGGTTATCGCGAATTTCAGTTAAATTATTTATGATCTTGTCGATAGCCTTTGCAACATTTGTCGGATTGCTCATAAGGATATCACGCCAGACATTTTCCGGGCCGGAGGCGATACGTGTGGTATCGAGAAAGCCCTTGCCGCAAAAAATGATCTGCTTCATATCAGATATGCTTACCAGCGAGGAGGCCATAACGTGCGGGAGATGACTCATCATCGCCACAGTCTGGTCATGCTGTAATGGTGACATTTCAACCATTCTCATACCGAGCTTTTCCCAAAGCCCTCGAACGGTCTGCACCGCAGCTGGCGAGCTGTTTTTATCAGGAGTAACAAAACAAAAAGCCCCATTGAACAGATCTGCCCTTGCAAACTCGATACCCTGCTGTTCTGAGCCGGCCATAGGATGTGAACCGACAAAATGAACATTTTGGGGCAAAAACTTTGCAGCCCATTTACAGATCTCTTTTTTGGTACTACCAACATCAGTTACAATACAGTTTTCAGGCAGATATGGAGCTATTTGCTTCATTTGGCCAGCAAAACAGCTTATAGGGCCTGCCAAAACCACTAAATCAGCATTTTTAACTGCTTCTTCAGGCGTTTCGCAGACAATATCAACAACCCGATTGTCACGAGCAAAGCTGCGAGTGCTCTCTGAACGGCTCCAACCGGTCCGAATAACCTCGAATTCCAGGCTATCGAGGGCTAAAGCCAGCGATCCGCCCAAAAGGCCTAAACCTAGTATGGTTATTTGATTTAAGTTGTTTGTATTCAATGTATTATACGCATTTGGTTAGTATATTTTCAAAGCAGTAAGGATAGCGGAAATGGGGTTAAAAGTCAATTTTTTTCTTGCTTTTACCGATGTTTTATTATACACTTCTAGGCTGGAAAACATAAGTCATTCACAAAGCCCCAGTAGTAAAAGAAATAGACACTGGGGATTATTGTTATATAGAGACCTTGCATTTTCAGCAGGACAATCTAAATTTAGTAAGCAACTGGCAAGAGTAACAGGTAAAACAAAAATGGTATGCATTTGCCAGCTGTGCTTTGTGAAACTAAGGTTATAAAAACTAGAGGGATATATGACCAAACGCAAACAGGCCAATGGAGCCTCTGAAACAATAAGTTCTGTAAACTATCTGGAATTTGAAAAGCCGCTGGCTACTC
Organism: Sedimentisphaerales bacterium; assembly: GCA_963667715.1. Taxonomy (GTDB): domain Bacteria; phylum Planctomycetota; class Phycisphaerae; order Sedimentisphaerales; family SM23-30; genus JAFGDI01. Next base: position 3,684,872 of record OY763926.1, read on the forward strand.
TTGATAAACAGATAAGTGAACTCAGAAGCCATCAGAAAAACCGTCAGGATACCGATTTTGGTCCTGAGATCCGCAAACTGGAAGCGAACCTGGTCGCCCTGACCGGCAAGCTATACCAGAATCTTAGCCCATGGGAAACCGTACAGGTTGCCCGTCACCCTAAACGCCCATTACTTCCAGACTACCTTGAAATGATCGTAAAAGATTTCTGTGAACTTCACGGCGATCGATTTTACGGCGATGACAAGGCGATCGTTTCAGGCTTTGGCCATATCGGTCGCGAAAAAGTAATGGTAATCGGTCACAATAAAGGAAGAGACACAAAAGAAAAAGTTGCCTGCAACTTTGGCTGTGCTCACCCTGAAGGCTACCGTAAAGCGATGCGTAAAATGAAGATGGCTGAGAAATTTGGACTGCCGGTAGTATGCTTTATCGATACCCCTGGCGCTTATCCTGGTATCGGAGCTGAAGAACGCGGGCAGGCAGAAGCGATCGCAGTAAACCTGATGGAAATGTCACGTCTGAGAACCCCTATCATTTGTATTGTTATCGGTGAAGGCGGTTCAGGTGGTGCTCTGGGTATTGGTGTAGGCGACAGATATGCTATGATGCAGTATTCATGGTATACAGTTGCATCTCCAGAAGCATGTGCGGCTATCCTGTTCAAGGATGGTACTCGCGCGGCTGAGGCAGCTGAAGCACTGAATCTGACATCAAAATGCATGAGCGAACTGGGCGTGATCGATGACGTTATCTCTGAGCCATTTGGCGGTGCACATCGCAACCCACACGAAGCAGCTCATAATATCGAGATGTACATAACTCGCACTATCCGCCAGCTCAAACGCATGGATATGGATACCCTGCTGCAAAAACGTTATGAACGCCTGGGCAATATCGGCCAGTTCACAACAGCAGAGCCACAGCACAAAGAAGTTGAAGTAGTTTCAGCAGTCGATGTAATAGCACACAAAAGCAAAAAAACCAGCAGAATAACGAACTAAGCTTAGCTGGTATATTTTACATAACTATAAAAAAAGAGCAGATAGCTAAATTCAGCAGTCTGCTCTTTTTCATTTTAAATGTGAACCAAACTCAACGAAGCTTATAAGCCGTCGCGGTTACCAACACCTCGATAGCACCGGCAGAATTTTTCTGACCAGCCATCACACTGGAGAAATCTACCCGCATATTGCAAACTGCGTTAAAGCCGCCGGCACGTACAGCGGTAAGCATCCTGACAGTAGCTTCTCTGCGAGCGCGTTCCATGAGCACTTCATAGCTACGCATTTCACCGCCAAAAATCTTTCTGAAACCAGATAGAAAGCTTTTTAATGCATCATTGGCAATAACTACCTGACCATCAACAATAGAAGAGCTGGCAGCCAGATCCAGTTCGCCGACTGGTGTCTTCAAATTACTAACAACTATATCAGCAAATTCAGATTCGGCCTGATCCAGATATCGCAAGTGCTTGCGTTCAAAGTATCTGCCGGAGAACAAGCCAACGAGCACCAAAAGAATCGGCAGCATCTGTACCAACAGAGTGACCACAACCGCTACCGCCCCTGCATTTCCAGCAGCACTAGCAAGCAGCATCAGAGCCCCCTATCTCGTCATCTTCAACGATAACAGCTGTGCCGTAAACGTATAATTCAGCGGCACCCTGGGTGATAGAACTAGTGCTGAACCTTACATTTACGATAGCATTTGCACCGAGCTGGTTAGCCTGTGCGATCATTCTTTCCATAGACTGACGGCGAGATTCGGTAAGCAGCTCGGTATAACCCTTGAGCTCACCACCGACGACATTCTTAAAACCAGCGGCAATATCTCTGCCAACGTGCTTAGCCCGAATAGTATTACCCTGCACCAGCCCAAGCATTTTAACAATTCGCTTACCAACAACAGTTTCAGTATTAACAATTATCATACACTATTCCCTTAAAGTACAAAATCCAGAACCTTCAGTAAGAGTCACTAAAATAAATATTTACAACAAAAAGAATAAAGAACCAAATAGAAGAGTAATTATATTTAATTCACAATTAGATGTACATATAAAAAAAACTGACATACTGAAAATATGAGGCTGCCGCCCGCCAAAGTTACCCAGCAACAGACAAGAGAAGCCGCAGCTAACGAACAGTCAGCGACTAATAGCAGATAAAACACTAATAACAAAAGACTTACACGCCACAGAGCGGCAAATTATTTAATTAAACTAGCCTTTATTATATTTGACAGATTAATAAGTATCTGATAACATTAAAATGTATAATTTTAGAGCTTGGGGTTCGCCTGTAAATATATGCGAACCCGACCTCTATCACACACTAAATGACACACCTGAGAGCAGGAAATTAACACAATGACCAGAAAAACCATCTTCAATTTGACAACATTGCTAAGTTGCAGCCTGATCGCCTTTTCGGTTTGCGGCTGTAAAGACTCAGAATCAGAAAATGCATCTAAAGATGCCCGCGATTCTATTTCAAAGAGCAATAGATTGGTAAAATCCAGCAGTGACTCTACCGTGCTCACTGACGCAGAAATGCAGAAAGTTGCTGCTATCTCTGACGATATTTCCAGTACCAGACTCAAGCAGGAAAGACAGCAGCTGGCAAAGTTGATCGCGAACCGCCTATCTGCAACCGCAGGAGACAGTCGTTTTGAAGAGATCAATGCTGCGATCGAAGCTCTGGAGACCAGCGAGATCAACAGTCAGGAAGATTTTGACAATATCTGCAGCCAGTTAGTATCAATAACAGATGAGATAATTGACATATCCAGATCGAATGAAGCATCAATCGCGGCCAGCCAGGCCAAAAAGATCGATGCTGCTCTGGCAGAGCTTAAAGTCGCTGCTGCGGCCATCAGACAGTCACCAAGCGAAGACAATCGCCGCAGCACACTTCAGGCGGCAAGCTCACTGTCTCTGGCCGCGATCTACGCATCACAGGCAAGAGAAGAGCAGGAAGCCCTGACTCTGAAAGATATGGATATTCACAGTATTCTTATGAACCTGAATACTGGCGTTCACATGGTTCGCAAAGCTAACCTTGAGATCCTGGCGGCTAATTCATCAAGGCCGGACAAGGCTCTGGAAGGCCTAAATGAACAGCTCTCAGATGCAAAGCTTACTGTTACTGAAGCTCAGGCCAAGCTCGAAACAAGCAAGGCTGAATACAGCAAGTATGAAACCGAGTACAATACAAACATTAAGAAGGCAAATGAATATAGAAATAAATACCTACAGACTCTAAGTAAGGCTGATAAGGCTGAAGGAGCTGAAAAGTATAAGCTGGAAATGGAAGCTACTATCCAGCGTGTCGGCAAAGAAAACCTCAAAGAATGGGCAAATAAATGGCTGGCAGAAAGCAAAGATGATGAAATGGAAATGTATGTAAATTCCAGCCAGGACATCATCGGCGGTATTCATTTTGAAACTCAGGCAGAACTGGCCAAGCTTCAGATGGACAGTCTGGAAACTCAGATCAATTTCTATGACACACTAATAAACAATACCAAAGGTCGCATAGCTCAGCTTGAAGCATATATCACCAAGCTTATGACTTCAGATGATAATACTACTGGTATTGAAAACAGAATAACAGAGTCAAGCGAAGCTAAAGATAAGCTGATCGCAGATATCAAGAGCAACCTTGAAAAACTCTCAGCTTGTGAAGCAGTTCACCTGAACACTATGAATACTGCGTCAGAACTATTCCAGAAAGCTATTGAAAGTATGGAACAGTATTCAAATCAGGCCAGAAGCTTTGGCGAGTTTGATCCGGAGAATTTTACTACTCTGGTTACAGCAGATCTTAACAGACTACACGGTGCTGATGCTGATTTTTACAATTCAGTTTTAACGGTGCTTGACAATGTGCGTACTCTGCCAGAACTGGCAGAAAATACACTTGAGCTTTCTGATGACTACAAGCTCAAAGCTCAGTCTGCAATCGATACGATGAACGAACTAGAACCTGAAGTAGAAGAAGATACCTCAGCACCAGCTGACACGATCGATGTTACTGACGAAACTGTCGAACCAACAGAAGAGCCTCTTCAGTAAGAGAGCTTTATATGACAGGTAAAACCAGTAAAAGGTCTTATCCCAGAACAATATCAAATAAGGCTCGTCAGCGGATAAAACTGGCGAGCCTTATTCTTTTGATCTCAGTATCGTTAGCGAATCATTATATGAAAGACAGCAGACTAAACAGCAACAGTGACCAGGAAAATTACGATAATAAAACCTTCAAGGTGATCAATGTTGCTGACGGCGATACGATCTTTGTCGATTGGCCGGATAATGTCGCTATGCGGGGCAGAACCAGAATAAGGCTGATAGGGCTCGATACTCCGGAGCTTGGTAAAGGCGACACAAAAGACAGACCATATTCAAGAGAAGCACTGGCCTTTGTAATGAAAGAGATCATGGGCAAAGAGGTCACCCTTAAACTCGAACCCGGCCGCCAGAGCAGTCGAGATAAATACAAACGACTTTTGGCGTATGTATATTTGAACGATGATACAATGCTTAACGAACTGCTTATCGAAAAAGGTATGGGCTGGCCTGATACCAGACACGAACATCTATACGAAGATCGCTTTGAAAAGCTGTATAAAATTGCCAGAACAAATAAAGAAGGGCTATGGCAGCTAACCGACCCGCAAATACCAGACTTTTTCAATTTACAATAACACTATAAGACTTCCCTTGTCTACCAGATAAGTAATACACATGCAAAATTATAAAAAGATCATATCACAGAAATTACTGCCGAAAGTTAATAATCCAGGTCAATATATCGGCGGCGAAGTTAACCAGATACTCAAAGACTGGGACAGCTGCAAGGTAAAAGTAGCATTGACCTTTCCGGATGTTTACGCGATCGGCATGTCCAATATTGGCTTTGGCATTTTGTATAATATCATCAATCAGATGGACGATGTTCTGGCTGAACGCAGCTATTGCCCGTGGGTTGACGCCGGCGAGATAATGAAAAAAGAAGGTATCCCCCTGTTCTCATGGGAGAGCAGGAATGCGTTAAGCGATTTTGATATCATCGGGATAACTCTCCAGCATGAACTAAGCTATAGCAATGTTCTGTATATACTCGATCTGGCAGGTTTGCCATTTCGCTCTGCCGATAGAGATGAAGATGCCCCACTAATTGTAGGCGGCGGGCCAATAGCAGACTGCTGTGAACCGGTAGCAGACTTTTTTGACTGCGTGGTACTCGGTGACGGCGAAGAAATATTCCCTCAGGTCATACGTCAATATCAGCAGTGCAAAGAAAGCGGCATGAATAAGAATGACACGCTGTTGAAAATTGCCCGCGAGTTTGACAGTGTATATGTACCAAAATTCTATGAGTTCAGCTATAACCCAGATAATACAATTTCTGAGGTAAGGGTAACTGAAGAAGGCGTGCCGGCAAAGGTAAGGCGAAATTATGTAGAGGATATGGACAACACCCCCTACCCGACTACTCCGCTGATAGCTAATACCGACACACCACATAATCGCATAGCAATTGAAATAATGAGAGGCTGCCCGGGCAGATGTGCTTTCTGCCATGCCGGCCACACCAAAGGTAAGCTAAGGTATCGCAGCATTGATAATATTATCGATATTGCCGCCAACAGCTATCCGGCAACAGGTCACGATACAGTGTCACTCCTGAGTCTATCTACCAGTGACTATCCATGCCTGACTGACCTTTCCAGCAAGATGTACGAGCAGTTTTCCGGTAAAAATGTGAGTATATCCCTGCCATCGTTAAGAGTCGATAAGCAGCTCAAGGACATACCATCGCAAATAGTTACCACCCGCAAAGAAGGCCTTACTCTGGCTGTTGAAACCTCATCCGATATTATCCGCAAGGCGATCGGTAAAAAAGTTACCGACAAGGATCTGGAAGAAACTATGCTGGAAGCATATAAAGCCGGCTGGCAAAAAGTGAAGCTGTACTTCATGGTCGGTTTTCCGGGTGAGACCAAGGAAGACATTGAAGGGATTGTCAAGCTGGCATCCAGACTGTCATACCTGCGCAGACAGGTTCATGGCACCCCTGCTTCAGTTACGGCCAGCGTATCATGGCTGGTACCTAAGCCTCACACCCCCCTGGCCTGGGCACCACAAAGAGATTTTGACTATTTCATGAACGCCAGAAGAACTATAATTGATGCCTGCAAAAACCTGAAGAAAGTCTGCGTGAGTCTCAAGTTCCACTATATAGAAAGCTCTATCTTTGAAGCGATACTATCACGTGGCGACAGACGCTTAGGAAAGGTATTGGAAGAAGGCTATCGACTGGGAGCAAAGTTTGACTGTTGGCACGAGCACTACCACTACGAAAGATATCAGGAAGCTATGGCAAACTGCGGCATAGACCCGGCATTCTATACCGACAGAGAACGTGACCTGTCAGAGATCCAGAGCTGGTATCATCTGGGCGAAGAAGACCATAACCTGCTGTATAAACGCTACCAGAGAATGTTGAAAACAATTGAAGAAGGTCCGGATAACAAATAGCAGACAATCAAAAATAGAAGTGACTGTATAGTTTTTGACAGCCGCCCCCTGCAAGCAAATACCATAAGATACTAAATAGCAGTAAGTTAACATTAATAACATTATTAACTACTGCTATTTTTTTGTAAACATCAGTTCTGTATCAAAGCCGAGTACTTCATAAGTCGATTTATTACATGTAACGCAAAGATACCCTTTGCAGTGTAAAATAAAGTGTAAAATAAATAAAACCAAAACTCTAGACAAGTGGGGCACTAAAATGGGTTTAGTAAAATGGGACGCAGCATTATCGGTAAAGATGGATGACATTGACAATCAGCATAAAAAACTATTCGATCTGATCAATCAGGTACACGAAGCAATGTCTGCCGGTAAGGGCAAAGAGATAATGGGCCCTGTAATGGGTGACTTACTGCAATATACAAAAGATCATTTTTCATATGAAGAAAAGATGCTTAAAAGAATCGGCTACCCCAAGCTGGCAGAGCATCATAAAGTGCACGAATACCTCACAGATCAGGTAAAACAGCTGCACGATAAAGTAGTAAACGGTAAGCCGTTGAGCCCGGTAAGCGTGTCCAACTTCCTGAAAGACTGGCTGAAAAGTCATATTTTGAAAGTTGATATGCACTATTCAAAATACTATCTGAGTACCCAGAAGGTAGGCAGCAGATAAACACAAGCTATTATCCCGGCTATTGAAAAAATAGCCGGGATATTTTGTATAATTAATCATAGAGAGAAGAAAAGGATACTAAACAATGGCGACAATTAGTTGGGATAATTCACTTGCTACTGATATACCAAATATTGATCAACAGCATAAGCAACTGGTAGAATTGATAAACAAGGTTGGAAATGCCATGAAAAGCAGTCAGGGTAATGAAATCTTACTCGAGGTTTTAACTGAGCTGATAACATATACAAAGAATCATTTCAAATATGAAGAACAGTATATGGCAAGTATAAAGTACCCGAAACTGTCTGAGCATAAACAAGTACATGAGATGGTAACCGGCCAGGTAGCTGAGCTTTACGAAAAGATCAAACAGGGCAAATATGTCAGTACCGTTCAGGTATCAAACCTGCTAAAAGAATGGATCTCAAACCATATCCTAAAAGTTGATATGCACTATGCCAAATACTTAAAATACATTACCAGCAAACAAACAGCTGGCGTATAAAATACTGATAAATAGAAATTTATAACATAAATAATCGAAAAGCACTGGTGAAAATCAGTGCTTTTTTTTGTGGATTATCTCCAAAGCATTTCATCCCAAAATGCCCTACCACCCTACCATAGTCGATAACCCTAAAAAAAACTCTCCACATAACACTATACAAAACAAATACTTAACACCACAAAAGCCAATCAACACATAATTTATCGATAAAAAAATATCAAAATATTCTTGCATTTCCCCTGCACTGGAGTTACATTATTAATTAATGAGATCAATGTAAAAATCATAAAAGCCACAGCAGAATCTTTAATGGCAATTTCTATATGCCGCTGTGTTTTTATATATCAGTGATTATAAAACTTTGAATAATACAAGGTAATCTGAAACGTTTAACTGAAGCTGTGGGGTATAGCTCAACAAACAACAGATTTCTGGGGTTTTCAGGACAATACTCTGTCAGTATAGCTAAACGGGAAACAATGGTTCCCATTTTCAGGTTAAGATAAGTACATAGTCTCTTAACAAGAAAGGTTATAGCATGTTTGTCACTGAACAGCAGAATCTCAGAAATGAGATCAATCGTCTGATTGAACCTCACGACACAAGTAGCCGCAGCTCGCTTATCCCTATCCTGACACAGATCCAGAAAGAGTATTCGTATATTTCGGAACATGCTATGCTGATAGTAGCCGACGTACTGGACATTCCGCCAGTTGAGGTTTATGGCGTAGCATCATTTTACAGTTTCCTGGATCAGAAACCCAAAGGGAAATTTATAATCAGATTATGCAAGACTATCTCCTGTGATATGCAGGGCAAAGATCGTATCGCTCACCAGCTAAAAAATGATCTGGGTATCGATTTTGGCGAAACCACACCGGACGGTAAGTTCACACTCGAATGGGCAAACTGTCTTGGAATGTGTGATAAAGGCCCTGCAATGCTGGTAAATGATCTGGTATTCACCTCTGTCACTCCAGAGAAGATCTATGATATTCTGGAAAGCTGCAGGAGTGTGGTAAACAATGCCAGTGACTGCTGTTACTAATAATCAGTATCTCATACCGTATAAAAAATATAGCACCTTGTTTAATGATTCAGGAGTTAGACAATGACACAAGACATACATAATTTCACATTCGCTTCAATCAGACCCGAAGAGGGCATAAAAACAATGCTTGATAAGTCGAGCGAAGAGATAATTGCAATAATGAAAGAGTCTCGCTTGAAAGGCCGCGGCGGAGCTGGTTTCCCAACTTCACTAAAATGGGAACTGGCAGCCAAGGAAAAGACCAGCCAAAAATATGTTGTATGTAATGCAGATGAAGGGGAACCGGGAACATTTAAGGATCGTTTTATCTTAAACCATTTTCCCGACCTCTGCATTGCAGGTATGACAATAGCGGCAATGGCGATAGGTGCCGACAAAGGTATCATATATCTAAGAGGCGAATACTCATACCTAAAAGAACAGCTGGAATATGTTTTGACGACCCGCAGGGAGACTAACCTGCTGGGCAAAGATATATTCGGTAAAAAAGGAGTTAACTTCGATGTTGAAATACGTATGGGTGTTGGTGCTTATGTTTGCGGCGAAGAGACATGCCTGATCGAATCGCTTGAAGGCCAACGCGGCGAAGCAAGAAACCGGCCGCCATTCCCTGTTAATACCGGCTTTATGGGCGATGCAACGATAGTAAATAATGTTGAAACTTTTGCCTGGGTAACCAGCATAGCAGATAAAGGGGTAAACTGGTTCAAAAACATTGGTACAGACCGTTCAACCGGCTTGAAGATGTTCAGTGTTTCCGGCGACTGTGAGAAGCCAGGCATATATGAATTTCCGATGGGGATAACTATATCAGAGCTATTAAAAGTAGTCGGCGGCACCGGAGCCAAAGCAGTGCAGGTTGGCGGTGCTTCTGGTAATTGTCTGCCGGCAACTGAGTTTGGCCGTACACTGGCTTTTGAAGATGCATCAACCGGCGGTTCGATTATAGTCTTTGGCCATAACCGCGATATGCTGGATGTAGTTGAGAACTTCCTGGATTTCTTTACCGATGAATCATGCGGGCAATGTACACCATGCAGAGAAGGAAACGTGAAACTACTCGAAGGTGTAAGAATGCTGAAAGAAGGTAAATGTTCAATGAGATATCTCAACGAACTATGCAGCCTGGGAGAGACTATGCAGCTTGCCTCGAAATGTGGTCTGGGCCAATCTAGCCCGAATGCATTTTTGTCCATTGTAAAACATTTCAAATCTGAGCTTATGGGCAGACCCAGCAAAAGTATGACAGCATAAGCAATTTGACAGCTTGTAATAATAAACAGATCTACCCAAGATATAAGTCTGAAAGGTATAAAAATGATCCAGAAATTATTCAAACATAAATCCAGCAATCCGGTAAAAGAAATAATAGAATCGCTGGAAGAGCTAGACCAGAAAGAAAATAACCAGCTAACAAAGATCAAGGTTATTATAGATGGTAAATCAATTGAAGTAGCTCCAAAAACAACTATTCTGGAAGCTGCCAGAACGTTGGGGATACGTATTCCAACCTTATGCCATCACGAAGATCTGAAAAAGGCTGGTGTATGCAGGATTTGTCTGGTCGAGATCGAAGGCAATCGCACACTGGAGGCATCGTGCTCATACCCAATAACACGGCCAATGGTAGTGCATACCCATACAAGAAAGATACGCAAAGCCAGACGGCATATTATAGACCTTATGCTCTCGAGCCACTATGGCGAATGTTATAGCTGCACACGCAATAACGAATGTGAACTGCAACAGCTGGCAAAAGAATATGGCGTTGACTCGTTCAGGTTCGGCCATCTGGAAGAGCCTCGCTATGAAATTGATAGGTCAAGCTATAGTATCGTTAGAGATATGAACAAGTGTGTACTTTGCAGAAGGTGTGTTAATACTTGTGCCGAGCTGCAAGGCGTATGTGTACTGGGCGTGGCACATCGCGGGGCTGAGACCAAGATAGCAGCTTTTGCCGATAAACCACTTAGCAATGTAGTATGTATCAATTGCGGTCAATGTATCAACCGCTGCCCTACCGGAGCTTTGCATTCAAATGATTCCAGCGATGCGATATGGAATGCGATCGATAACCCGGAGAAACATGTGGTTATACAAACCGCTCCGGCACCAAGAGCAAGTATCGGCGAATGTTTCGGGCTGGAGCCAGGTGCTCCGATGACCTTCCAGATGAATACCGCTCTCAGGCTGTGCGGTTTTGACAAGGTATTCGATACGAACTTTACCGCTGACCTGACTATTATCGAAGAAGGTACAGAACTTCTGATGAGACTGCACAAGGCTTTGGTCGAAAAAGATGAATCGACGGCATTACCGCAATTTACCAGCTGCTCGCCGGGATGGATAAAGTATATTGAACACTTCTATCCGGAAATGCTCGGCCATGTTTCCAGTGCTAAAAGTCCACAGCAGATGTTCGGCTCTTTGATAAAGACATATTACGCTCGTAAGAACAATATTGACCCGTCAAATATAGTTACCGTTGCCCTTATGCCATGTACGGCTAAGAAGTTCGAATGCAATAGGCCTGAGATGAAAGACAGTGGCTATCAGGATGTCGATTTTGGCCTTACCACTCGTGAACTGGCTCAGATGATAAAGGAAACAGGTATACATCTGCCGGATATGCAAAAATCTGACTTTGACGATCCGTTTGGCTCTGCTACCGGTTCGGGCGTTATCTTTGCTGCCAGTGGCGGTGTAATGGAAGCGGCCTTGAGAACTGTTATCGAGCTGGTGATGGGCATAAAGGTAGAAGATGTATTCAAACACGCTGATATTATTCCAGTACGCGGCTTTGAAGGGATTAAAATAGCTCAATTAACCATAGATAAAGTCGGACCAGTACCAGATATCCTCAAAGGTGTGTTTAAGAACTGGAACTGGCTAAAGGGAGCTACCTTAAAAGTGGCTATCGCACATGGCACAGCTAATGCCAAGAAAGTGCTTGAGGATATTAAAGCTGGTGGCGAACTGAGCACTTGTCACTTTATCGAGTTTATGGCATGTCCAGGCGGCTGTCTCGGTGGCGGCGGTCAGCCAAGACCAACCAATGAAGATATCCGTAAGGCCAGAGCTAAAGCCATATATCAGGAAGATACAGACTATCAGGTTAGAAAATCACATGAAAACCCTGCTATTGCAGAGATTTACAGCAAATTCCTAACTGATGGCCCATGCGGCAAACGCAGTCATAAGCTACTGCATACAAGTTATACACAAAGAGGTAAATTTATACCGTAAAGCAACTTCTATATATTATTATAAGACAGTAGCAATTTATTGTTTTTTACCTGATTACAGTAGATGAGTAAAGTCTTATAAATAATATGAGCGGTATGCAATCCTGCCGCTGCTGGGTCCCACGATAATCCAGCAGCGGTTTTTTTTTAATTTTAGAACTAAATACGATAGTGGCAGGAAAGAAGCATAAGTTAAATAAACTTTACTATCAATCAACTAGCTTTTTACACAAATATCTAAAAACCTCATTATTGAGTCAATAACCGACAACAAGAAAATATAAGTGAAATTAATGTACAAAAACAACAAAGTTGCAATAAATAAATGTTTACATTTTAAAACAACAACAAACTTCCTATTGGAATTACAAGCGTAAAAACAGCGGATAATTAGGCCTTAGAGGGATAAAGTTGGCTAAAGTAGCCTGCGGGGCAAACCGATAGCTAAAAAGAAGTAAAAGTCGTGTTCATGCCTATTTGGTTTGAATTTGGGAGAAGAGTTTGGATATAACTAACAATATCAACACAATTGAATTGCCAACAAGCAAAGGTGATCAGAAAGAAGATAATATCCTTCTGGAGAGATATCTTCCTGTGCCGTTAACCTGCGTGCCGCCAGAGTTTCTACATGGTCTGAAAGTGTTTATTTCCACACCTCCCGGCTATAGTTTATACAGTAGAACTGGCACAGATATTGATGAAAGGGACTATAACCGTCTGCTCAGTGCTGGTATTAAATACGTATATATCCCTGCCAATGATCATCGGGCCTACTACAATGCAATTGAAAACTCATTGGACAATATAATCAATGACAATGATCTGCTGATAGAGAAGAAAAGTGAAATACTATATTCCACAACAATGGCATTACTTGAACAGATCTGCACAGATGAAATGTCCGATGATACTCTGGAAAAATCACAGAGTATGAGCGATGCTACGATCAGTCTGATCATGAATGATCCAAGATCGTTTATACACCTCTACAATGTATCAAACCACGACTTTTATACAGCGACCCACATGACAAATGTGAGCACGCTACTGATAGCCTTTGCCCATAAGATCGGGATAAGAAACCAGAGCCTGCTTAACGATATTGGTACCGCAGGACTGCTTCATGATGTTGGTAAGATATTTGTACCGAACGAACTGTTAAACTCGACAGAAAAACTCGATGATAGCGAAATGAGTCGGATTCGTCAGCACGTCCAGCATGGCGTGTCGCATCTGCAAGAAAAAACAAACATATCAGAAGAAGTGCTCGAGATCATTTCCCACCATCACGAGCATATGGACGGCAGTGGATACCCCCTCGGTCTGACCGGTGAACAAATATCGATAGCGGGTAGAATGCTGGCGGTCGTCGATGTCTTTGAAGCTATAACAGCAGCCAGGCCATACAGGGATCGTATATACACTATTGAAAATGCACTAGACACTCTAAAGGAAATGGCACCTGACCACCTTGACCCGATTGTTGTCGAAGCATTCGATAGTTTTATTCAGAGCAGTCTGCTATGCAACAGCATAACAGATTCGGTAAGCAGCTTTAAATATATACTGGACAAACTCGGTAACTGCGCAGCAAAAGAGATACAACCATCAGGCAGAAAGCATGACAGGGTATATTTCCGGGCACATTCGCAGCTGCGGGTGATGATAAAGAAAAATGGCGAGTGGACACTCGGGCCAAAGCTACAGGTGATATTATACAATATATCACAAAGCGGGCTGGGCATACTCAGTATGTTCAAGACCGAAGCTGATATGGTATATCACGTAAGCATAAAGACACCTGGAAACAAGCCTGATATTATTTACGTTGCCAAGACAATTCGCTGTCAGGATTATGGCGACGGCTGGTATACGATCGGTATGAAATTCCTCAAAGACATATCATCTGAGCAAGTTGAAGAAATATACAATATGCTCAAATAGAGAATCGGGCACGCCAGTTCCACACAATAATAGATACGGAAAACTGGTAGTCCAGATCTAAAAAACACCTTAAAATTATTTAGCTATCCTTACCTCACCTAAAAAATCATCACTGTTTTATAATATTAGCATTGCTTTTAGAAATGTTAATATATAGATTAAAGGGATGATAAATTTAACAGACAAAAAGATACTGATCATGGGACTTGGCCGCTTTGGTGGCGGAGTTGGTGCTGCCAGATTTGCCGCTGAACATGGAGCTATTGTAACAGTAACCGACTCATATCCAGCTGATAAGCTTGCAGATAGTATTGCAGCATTAAATGGGCTCGACATAACATTTCACCTGGGCGAACACCAAAGGTCAGACTTTACCGATAGTGATCTGATAATTGTTAACCCCGCGGTTGCACCCGAAAACGAATATCTGCAGATCGCAAAAGATGCCGGAGTTGAACTGACAACAGAGATGAATCTGCTCTGGCAATACTCCACAGCAACCAAGCTTGGCATTACCGGCAGTAACGGTAAAAGCACAACAACTGCAATGCTGTATCATATCTTATCTACCTGTATAAATGACCGAAAGGTATGGCTCGGCGGTAATATCGGTAAAGGCAGCCTGCTGGCGAAGATCGATGATATAAGCATCGATGATATACTTGTACTGGAACTTAGCAGTTTCCAACTCGAAGATCTGGCCAGAATAGAGCAGAGCCCGCATATCGCGATTGTGACCAACATAGCACCTAACCACCTCGATCGCCACGGCACAATGGAAAACTATATCTCTGCCAAACAAACTATCCTGAAATATCAGCAGGAAAATGATTTTGCGATTTTGTGCGGAGAAGATAAACAGTTAAAAAGCTGGGAGACTCTTGGGCTGGCAGCAAAAGAGTATTATTCAGCTGGAGCAGAGATAAAACTCAACTGTCCGGGGCACCATAATCAGCTTAACGCAGCGGCGGCGATCAAAGCGGCTGTAAAAGCTGGTGTATCCGAGGGAGACGCTATTAAGGCATTGGAAAGTTTTAATGGACTGGAGCATCGTCTGGAACTGGTTAGAGAGCTAGATGGAGTAAGATACTATAACGACTCTATAGCCACAACCCCGGAAAGTGTTATTGCTGCTATAGAAGCATTTCCAGAAGGTAAAGTCATAATCATGGGCGGCTATGATAAAGGTATCTCATTCAGTGAGCTGGCCGAAAAAACTATTGGTACGGTTAAAACAGTTGCTCTTATTGGACAGACCGCGGACCAGATAGAAAAAGACATTAACCAGGCCAAAGCGACAAACCTGACAGAAGCCACTTCGCCCACTATAGTAAAATGTCCGGATTTTCCAACTGCTGTTAAGGCCTGTCAAGAGTCTGCATCAACTGGTGATGTTGTCCTGCTAAGCCCTGCCTGTGCCAGTTACGGCATGTTCATCAACTTCCAACAGCGAGGTAACGAGTTTAAGGCTTTAGTAAACCAGCTTAGCTAGAGCTAGCATTTCATAAAAAAAGAGTGAACCGGCAACTCCAGCTCACTCTTTTTAGTATCAATAGTTAGTATAATATTTCTATCTTCTAAACCGTCTGGCCAGAGCTGTACCAACAAGAGCCAGACCAATAGCCGCTGGTGCCGGAACAGCTATAGCTTCCCTAAACAGTACAGCATCTATATCAAGTGTTGAATAGGGTCTTTCCGGATAGAAATAGCCATCATAAGCTAACATAACAGTTAAGCCATATGCCTGACCTTCTTCCAAAGAGTATATCGTACTACCATATTTCCCCGGTTCAATGCCAAAGAAATCACTGCCACTAACATCGCCGGCAGTTTTTTCATTAGTCCAGATCTGATATCCCATACTACGACTATTTACAATATCATTGTAAATGCCATCATAAATATCATTAAGGTCAGCTCCTATACTATGTAATATAACACACAAATGATCACTTTCACTTTGAGCAGAAAGCCAGCTAAAGTTCAGGCCGATCTGATAAGTGCCCGCATTATCTTCACTAACAGTAAACGCATCGTTGGTTGTTATAGCCATATAGCCATGATTTACACCCTTATAGCTATCATTAAGGGGAGGATTACTATTTTCATTAAACTGAACACCATCATAGCCTTCCCCTAAACCAGTCGCCATAAGACTAATGCCATCAGTGCCGGTGTAATCACTATTATTCCAGCCGGAAACTGTCCACTGATTAAAATACGGCAAGTCTGTATCCGCATCGAAATCAGGGTCATCAACATCAGGCAGATAGATATCATCAAAACCCTGGTCTGCCAGAAATATAACATTGTCATCATTAGCATAACCAGAACGAGCACAAGCAAAGATCAGTATCAAGGCCAATATAGATAGCATTTTTTTCATATGAATATACACCCTATTTATAATCCATTAATATCAGGCTATTGCATATACAATAGTAAAAATAGTAACTCTTTATAATTTTATAGCTATTTTAATCCTTTTTTCAATAAAATCACAAAAACTTTTCAAAATAATTAACTCTCAACCTCATTTTCGTCAATAAGCTCTTCATTCTCGCCAACAGTTGGGCTCTTATACCAATCTACTACATTAGCTGGCATATCATACATCGGCTGACCAGCTAATCTATGTACAAGATTACATGAGGAAAAAACTATAGAAGATGATTTATCAAATACCGGACTGTTTTTCATTTTATCAGGGTCGCTGACGACATTGCCTGCAACTGCATAACTACTGAATATTATGTAGTTTAATACGATCATCATAATGAAAAAGCCAGCAGTTCCGGCGGCGATAGTAGAAAACACATCCGGCATAACAGCGTCCAGTGCATGTTCAAAATAAACTGTCGTTACATACCTGACGATCACAAAAGAGAACAGAACAATAAAGAAACAGCAAATAACCCTATAATACACCTCGGCAAAAGCAGGGACAAAGCCAACAATAGTAGGTGTAATCATAACGCCAAGATATAAGCAGAACAGTAGATTGAACAGGGATATCCACATTGAGGCAAAGCCATATTTCTTGGAATACCAGCCAAAAGCGATACTAGCCAGAAATGTAATCATAAACAGCATAATAATAAATCCTAAAAAAGGTTACAAAGCATATACCTAAATACAGTATAGCTTGTCAAAATCATAAGTTAGCGACAACTCTCTTTACTTCCTGAAGGTCAGTTCTACCTTCCAGAGCCAGAGCCATAGCACTTTTCTGCATATTAACACGACAACTCTCATCGCCAAACTGTTTAAACTTGCCTACTGAGATATTACCTTCGAGCAGCTGAGACTTTATCTCATCGTCCAGCACCATAATATCAAAGACACCTGTTCGGCCATGATAGCCGGTAAAGCCGCATTCCTTACAGCCGGCAGGAGCACGCAGCTTACCAGGTGAGATATTTCTACCTGCCAGAGACTGCATCTGGCTATCAGTTAACGATGCTGGAGTATTGCACTTTGGGCATAGCCGTTTAACAAGCCTCTGAGATATTATCATATCAACAGCCGATACCAGCAGCATAGGCTTGATACCCAGATCAACCAAACGCACCAAAGCAGCGGCATTACTGCTACTATGTAAAGTAGCAAACACCTGATGACCGGTCTGAGCGGCCTGCATAGCTATAAGTGCAGTCTCTTCATCACGAATCTCACCAATAAAGATAACGTCCGGGTCCTGCCTGAGCACACTTCTAAGTGTAGAGGCAAAAGTAATACCTGCCTTTTCGTTAACTTCTATCTGGCTGGAATTTGGCAGAATATATTCGATCGGGTCCTCGATCGTAATAACATTTTTCTGATCGAAATCAATAGTTTTAAGCATAGAGTAAATAGTAGTACTTTTACCGCTACCAGTTGGTCCGCAGACAAGTATCATACCGCTATTGCGTTTTATCCTCGGCAGAATGATCTCGAGCTGCTTAGCTCTAAAGCCCAGCTCTTTAACCGAAAGTGGCTTCTGTGCCTGGTTAAGAACACGAATGGATATTTTTTCACCATTAAGTACGCCGGCAGTAGCAACACGGAAAGAAACCGGGCCATTATCAGTTTTAACAGAAAAGGCACCATCCTGAGATCTTCTTTTCTCTGCAACATCCAAAGCGGAAATAGCTTTAATACTATTTACAATAGCAACAGCCGTTTTGCCGTCAAGTTCATTAATAGTGCGTAACATGCCGTCGATCCTGAACCTGATCTGAGCTTCGTCAGCAGAAATAGGGTTAATAAGAATATCACTGGCACGCATCTCCAGAGCATCCGCAATAATATCTTCAACATGGGCCAGTATCTCATTGTTACTGAACTTATCAGTATTTATAACCACAGTTATTCTGGAACCGCTTTTCGATGCAGGCTTCCCGCTCTTTGAGAACTTGCCCTTACCCAGTAAAATAGCAATAACATCAGAAAAAGAACCGCCCTTTTCCTCAACTGTCTTTACCGCATTAACAACAGTAAGAGCAAAAATAAACATCGGGCCAGTAAACAATATCATCAAATTGCAGAACGGCCTGCGCTGATTAGATATCATCGGGCTCTTATAGTATGCATTAAGCAAGTAAACACACCAGTAAAACCAGCCAACCAGAAGTATAAACCTGACCGGACTGAAACACATATCTGTAGTAGGTAATTCCATATGTTTCGACCACTAAATTATAATTAATACACTCTCAGAGAAATCCAAAATCCACCGTAGAAAGCGACTCTCATAAAATAGACGAGGAGACTTCCTCATTATTATTGATGAACCGCCTGTCAAAAGATATCTGAGACGCTAACCATTTTCCCAAAAACAACAAGCTAAGTAAAGTATAAAATTAGCTTAAACATCCATAAAACAATATGAAACATCAATTTTAAACATGCGCATCTGAAAATAAATATTAAGTTCTGCGCAAAAACATAAATTAATAAATTACTAACATTGTTCCAAAAAACTATAGCGACATTTATATAACAAGCCACAATAGTATAATATCACAAGCAGGCACAAGGGAGAAAACAGTTGAAAATTGTACCTTTTCGCATATAATAAAGTAACTTTGTGGGCCTTATGGATATTGTACCATATTTTCACCATCACCTGCCAGCACACATAAACACACATAACCAGTGCGTTTATAAAGACTTAACTAGCCTACAAGAATTATACTAATTATAATTAACCGGCAGATTTAATGGTATTGCAGATATAATACAACATCCTGCATTTCATGGAGACTGTAATTATGACAGATAAAGCTATTTTAGAGTTTCAGGGTAAAAAATATAATTTACCAGTAACAATTGGCACAGAGCACGAAATTGGATTTGATATAACCAAACTTCGTGCTGAAAGTAATGGCTGTGTAACCTTAGACCCTGGTTTTGGCAATACTGCCTCATGCAAGAGTAATATAACATACATCGACGGCGACAAGGGCATACTTCGCTACAGAGGATACGATATTGAAGACCTGGCACACAACAGCCGCTTCATTGAAGTTGCATACCTACTGATGATTGGCGAACTTCCAAATCGTGAAGAGTTTGATAAATTTTCAAGCTTACTAACTGATAATGCATTGCTGCACGAAAATCTTAAAAGCCATTTTGAAGGCTTCCCCTGGAACGCCCCCCCTATGGCTATGCTCTCAGCTATGATTAATGCAATGAGCTGTTATCACCCGGAGCTAACGGAACCTGCGTGTTCTGAAGGCGTTCTACAGTCATCATCACGGCTGATAAGTAAAATACGTACAATTGCCGCATTTTCGTACAAGATGATGCTGGGCCAGCCATTTGTGTACCCTGACCCACACCGTCGCTATGTATCCAATCTGCTGCATATGATGTTCTCTGTCCCGCATGGCGAATATGAAGTTGAGCCAACTGTAGCTAAGGCTATAGATGCTATGCTTATGCTTCATGCCGACCATGAGCAGAATTGTTCTACATCAACGGTAAGAATGGTAGCGTCTGCCGGAGCTAATCTGTTTAGCAGTATTTCAGCTGGTGTTTGCGCCTTATGGGGCCCACTTCACGGCGGAGCCAATATGGCAGTAATAGAAATGCTGACCCAGATCCATAAAGGTGGCATGAGTCCGGAAAAATGCCTGGAAATGGCAAAAGATAAGAATAGCCCATTCAAACTTATGGGCTTTGGCCACAGAGTTTACAAAAATTATGACCCAAGAGCTAAAATACTTAAAAAGCTTTGTCATGACCTCTTTGCCAAGCTTAACCATCATGACCCACTGCTGGATATAGCTCGCGGCCTGGAAGAACTGGCACTCAAGGACAGCTACTTTATCGATAGAAACCTCTATCCAAATGTCGATTTCTATAGTGGCCTGATCATGCGTGCAATAGGCATTCCGACAAATATGTTTACTGTATTCTTTGCTATCGGCCGTCTACCTGGCTGGATCGGCCACTGGAGAGAGGTAACCGAAGACACCACAGTAAGAATCTCCAGACCAAGGCAGATATACACTGGCGAAGTACAGAGGAAGTATATGCCACTGGAAAACAGAGAATAGATAGAAATATCTACTTCCAATTAAAACACAAAAACCAGACCATAATAATAATGATATGCGTCTGGTTTTTTTTATTATATTTACTTTCATTTTAATATTTATTAGGATTAAAAACTTATTATATAGTTTCTCAATAAATGTGATCACTGCAAGGAAGTATTATGTGTGGTTTTACCGGCTACTATTTAGGCAATAACAATAGATCAGCGACATCAAATCTCTATAAAGCAACTTCATTGATCAGACATCGCGGGCCAGACGATGAAGGCTATTTGCTATACAACACCCCCACAAATACAAATCTCCACCTTTGCGGACCTGATAGCCCACGAACTATAAAGGATAAATATAGTAATATTAACTCACGTCAGGAATTTTCACACAATTTTGCTATGGGGTTCAGACGCCTCTCGCTAGTTGAGCTGTCAGATAAAGGTCATCAACCCTATAGCGACGATAATAATAAGGTTTTTCTCACATTTAACGGAGAAATATACAACCATCAGGAGCTTCGCAGCCGTCTGAGCTCTAAATACAATTTTAAATCAAATTCTGATACTGAAGTACTTTTGGCCGGCTATAAAACAAGTGGATTAAATTTCTTAAATGAATGCAATGGACCAATTGCCGCAGCTATCGTAGACCTCGAACTCGGAAAACAATTCCTGATAAGAGATAGAATAGGCAAAAATCCACTTTATTATTCCATATCAGCTGCAGGTATCTTCTGGGGTTCAGAGATAAAAACAATTCACCAGCTGGCACCAGAGATAAAGTACTCGATTTCAGATCAAAATGTGTATGATTACCTGTCCTACGGCTGGCGTGATATCGAACGCACTACATTCTGGAATAATATATATTCAGTACCAGCTGCCAGCTGGATAGAGTTTGACTTAAACTCCCCCACTGACCAGACACAACCAATAATCAATAAATACTGGAATATTCCAACAGCAAGAAGAAGTACTGCAGAAATATCATTTTCAGAAGCTAAAAATAAACTAACTGAAATATTAACTGATTCTATCAATATACGCCAAAAAGCTGACGCTCCGGTTGGCTTTTCACTTAGCGGCGGTATAGACTCAAGTTCGCTATTGGCTCTGGGAGTGAGCAACAGCACAAATAAAGCTACAGCCTATACTGTAAAATATCCGGGCGACCAAAACGATGAAGAACCATTTGCAAGGCTGGTTTACCAACACTATGCAGATAAGGTCGACTATAGGGTCTTCACTCCTGGTGAAAACGACTTTTGGAATGAGGCCAATGACTATATATGGCTATTAGAAGAGCCGTTCCACTTCCCGGTAGCATATGTTTTCAACGCATACTTCCGTCAGGCCAGAAAAGATGGCTTTAAGGCTATGATAATCGGAGCTGGTGGCGATGAGCTGTTTGCCGGATACGATTGCTATAAATGGCCATATTATCAAAACTTATCAAAAAACAAGAAATATCTGGAACTTATAGCAGCGCTGCATAACAATGCTTCATATTCAAGAGGAGCAAAGTTAAAATACTTTAGAATGCTGCTAGCAGACCATAATTATCATAAGAATAAAGGGATGCTATTCTCAAATTTCAATCAATCAGGCCTTCAATCAGTAAGCCCATATTTAAATAATAACTTTATCGCAAAAACAATAAGCAAAACAGGGCCAAGAAACCTGCTATCTGATTTACTGGTAGATAATGCCGGTGCATGGCTCATGCAATACTGGCAAAACAACTCAAACAAATCCCATATGGGCGTTCCGATGGAACCACGGTCTCCCCTTCTGGATTATCGAGTAGTAGAATATGCTTTCCAGCTTCCAACAGAATACCTCATTAAAAATGGAAGGTCCAAGTACATACTTAGAAAAGCCCTGTCAGGCAAAGTACCAAATAAGATTTTATGGGATAAAAAGAAGCGAGGCTTCCCTTTCAATACTCAAGAGTGGTATAGAAACTCTAAACCAATAATCACCAGTATTCTGAAGGAATACTCAGATAATCCTTATGTCGATAATCAGAAGCTGATCCAGGATTATGATAAACTTGCACAAGACAACTCTGTGAATTTCTGGCGTATGATCAACCTTAATCTATGGCTTAAACGAGTGGTAGACGGCTCATTGCTTTAAGCTCTATCTCGGTTTATTAGCTTATTAATGAAAAGAGACCGACTATCGGCCAGTACAGTCGGTCTCACGTCCCGGGTAAGGGTGTTTTCTGCTACACGTATTTTCCCGTTCTGATGCTTTACTGAACAGATAAGTCCTTTTATCTGTTTTTGTTTCTCAGCAAGCAATGAAGATATCGACCAGAGAGTAAAATAAATCCACATTTTCTATATTAGAGCCATAGCAGAGATTATATCGGACTGAGTGGCAATAGGTCCACATAACTACTTTTATTACAAAACCTTACATTATGGAACCCCACTTCCATGTATTGAATATACTATTTGCGACAATTGTATCATAAATAATGATTATTTTGAAAAATAACTGGCTTTTTCTGGTTAAAATTGTATCATGAAATGACTAATTACAGGTAAGAATGGACAGGTCTTAGTGCCTGCCTTCCCCCTAAACATATCTCATGTAGAGATCTTGAGTAACTAGACCAAACTCAATAATAATTAGTGTATTTGTAATAGGAATGTGATCTGAGAGGTAGTACCGATCAGAATAAGAAAAAACCTCGTTTTAGTATTTTAGTATTATTATTTAAGGGAGTTGTGTAATGTACGGACATCTATTGGCACAAAGCTTGATCGGCATCGCCGACATACTGGTATTCCTTGCGTTTATTGCGGCGGTACTGCTGGTTGGTTTTGTAAAAAGCGGAAACAAAGAACACAAAGAGCAGACCAGTGAAGACTACTTCCTGGCTGGTCGCGGTCTCAGCTGGTGGCTGGTAGGTTTTTCACTTATCGCTGCTAACATTTCAACAGAGCAGTTTGTTGGTATGTCAGGTAAAGCTGCTGACTGGCTCGGTATGGCTATCGCCAGTTACGAATGGATGGCTGCGATCACATTGATCGTTGTTGCTTTTGTTTTCCTTCCTACCTTCCTGAAATGCGGTATTTATACAATCCCTCAATTCCTGGAACATCGCTATACCCCACTTGCACGCTGGGTAATGGCACTTGCTACTCTGGTAATTCTGGTTGGTGTACCTACAGCATCAGTTATCTACTCTGGAGCAAAGGTTATCTGCGTTAACTTCGAAGGCGTTAATATGATGGGCCTTGACTTCGGCAGCATAACAGTTGGCTGCTGGATCATTGGTACTCTGGCTGCTATTTACGTATTTGTAGGTGGTCTAAAGGCTTGTGCATGGGCCGACCTGCTTCAGGGTTCTGCTCTGGTTATCGGTGGTCTTATTATTGCACTTCTGGCATTCTCAGCTCTTGGCAAGATGGACGCTAACGACCTGATCAAGACATCAAAGAATCCAAATGTAACTGTCGAGCAATTACAAAATGCCGGGCCTATGGAAAGGTTTACCGCACTGAATAAGGCAGAACTACCAGAAGGTAAGCTTCACATGAAACGTCCTCTGAGCGATCCTGAAATTCCATGGTCAGCTCTTGTGATCGGTCTGTGGATTCCTAACTTCTTCTACTGGGGTCTAAACCAGTATATTATGCAGCGTAGTCTGGGTTCAAAGTCTCTGGCTGAAGGTCAGAAGGGTGTTGTTTTTGCCGCGTTCCTGAAGCTTATCATTCCATTTGTTGTGGTAATTCCAGGTATTCTGGCATTTAACTTATTTAGCAGTAACCTCCACGACGCAGCCATCAAGAAAAATGAGGTTATCGTCAAGGAATATCAAGCTGGCGTTCAGAAGGTATTTGTCTTCAATGAGCAGTTCGCTGAAGTGAAGCCTGAAATGGCCGCTGAGATCCTGGGCTATAATGCTAATATCCTCGGTGCTGAAGTTCCTTCTGCTGATGGTGCTGAAGCTCTGGCTGTAGCAAATCAGACTCAGGTCGCCGCTGCTGGTGAAAAGCAGATCGAAGTCTCTACCGGTATGGTAGGTTATGACTACGATGCTGCGTTCCCAACACTTATCAAAGAACTACTACCTGCCGGTAACGGCCTGAAGGGTTTTGTTCTGGCCGCGATCTTTGGTGCGGTTGTTAGCTCACTGGCATCTATGCTGAACTCAGCGTCAACTATCTTTACAATGGATATCTTCGCTAAGCTCAAGCCGGAAGCTAAACAGGAATCACTTATTACTGTTGGTCGTATCTGTGTGGTTGTCTTTGTGCTTATCGCTATGATAATTGCACCGAAACTTGACAGTCCTGAATTTGGCGGTATCTTTACCTTCATCCAGGAATTCCAGGGCTTCCTGTCTCCAGGTATCCTTTCAATCTTCATTTTCGGTCTGCTGATACCTCGTACACCAAAGTTTGCCGGTACTATCGGTATTCTACTGAATGTTGTACTTTACGGCCTGTTCAAGTTCAGCCCAAGAGTACCTGTACTAAAGGATATCGATATCCTGAACACTATCTCTGGCATGGCGTTCCTGAACCGTATGGCTCTGTGCTTCGGTATCTGTCTGGCAGTGCTGGCAGTACTAACAGTTATGTGCCCACTGAAAGAACCTGTACAGTTGCCTGTTAATGAAAACATGGATGTAACAAGCTCTAAGGGTGCTAAATTCTGGGGTATTGTGGTCTGCGTTCTCACTGTTGTTCTTTATATCGTTTTCTGGTGATACCAGACTGATATAATATAAAAAATCAAGCCGGCCTGTTTTAACTGACAGGTCGGCTTTTTTTTGGCCTAGAACATGCTAATATGATATAATCCTGTGTGATATTAAATCGTATTCGAGCATATGGCTATTGATATTTATTCGCAATGCCCTACTGGCATATATGATACAGCGTGATAAGTTACGAAAGATAAGATGAATATATTTAAGAGAAAAAGTACTGAGCTGGACCCGTATAAGTTTGACCCGACACGATCGTCCGTCTCATTGATGATCGTGTTTATCATAACAATACTCCTTTCATATGGGTATGTCCTATATAAGAAACCTCAGACCAATTCCATTGAACTGCTATCGAAATTCAGTTCTGGCGGCCATATCGGCCTATCGGAATACGTGCCGGCAGAGCAGCAGAAGAATTTTTATCTACTCCTGAAAAATGGCAGTCCGGTTGGATTTTCATTTCAGCAGATAGCCTGGGACGAAAATTATCTTAGCGGAATCGATGTGACAAGCGTTCCTGAAACAATGTTCATGAATCGAAGGGAATGGAAAGTATCAAATAATCTGGCAACCTGGATAGAACAATCAAGAACAAGCAGCTCACAAGGTGCATATTCTGAAGCCAGTTCATACACAAAGGGTGTCCTTACCATGGTTCAAAATGGTAAGATCATCCTAAAAGAACACCTCAAACTGCTTTCATATAACTATGTACCAGAGTTCTTACTGGACCTGATGTCATCGATAGGGATCAAACAATATCCATCTGGAATAACATTCACAGCATCTATACTCTCCGAGAAAAATGAAAAGTTTTGCATCGTAACCCCAACTGAGACAACTGAAATACCCAGCGAGATACTCACTCAATATCCAGATGGAACAAAACTGGCAAGTCAGTGCGGCAGTATAAAAATGATCCAGTATTTTTCGCCAGATAATAAACTGATATACCAAAAGTCCGACAGTGATAAAATCCCATTTGACACTGTGATCTTATCAGATAGAAGCAGTATAATCAGCCAATGGCCGGAAGCAGATTTCCTGCTGCCTAAAGAAGATAGTGAGCTTCCTCAGGCAACAGAAATATAATTATATCCACTTATTTATGCTTTCGAGTATCAGAAAAGTCTCAGTTTTTGAAATTCCATCCACTTTTGAAAGCTCTTCGGTAAGAAACCTGATAAGACCTTTATTGGAATTTACCAGCACCTCAACCATAAGATCGTACTGACCGGAAAGAATAGACACCGATTGTACACTTTTTAGCTGAGCTATTTCATGGGCCTTTTGCTTGAGATACTTCGACTCTGCTATACTGGTAGCGACAAAAGCAAGCTGCTGTTCAGTCAGTATATCCGGGTTCCTTAACGCCCTTACTTTCAAGACATTAGCATCCTGAAGTTTCTTAAGACGCTGGCGAACCTTTCCCTCAGAAACCCCTAACTTCTGTGCAAGCATAGTATTGGTCTGATTTATCTCTGAAAGCTGATTTATAATCTCCCAATCTGTTTCATCTGGCTGTATCAATTGTTTCTTACTCATAAAATACCTTTTATATCTGGCTAGCTATCCTTCGCTCTTTTCAAGTCACAGAAATCACCAATAATAGCGCCTTTGCAAATATTGCAGAAGAAGTAAAAGTGCGACTTGTAAAGATGCCTGGCATAAATCGCACAGCTATATTACTGACTCAAGAAGAGTATAAGGTATATCGAGGCTCTCGGCAACATTCTTATAGACACATTTGCCTTTATACAGATTAGCACCCTGAGCGATCTCCTTCGACATCCGGCAAGCATTTTCATAGCCGTTCTCGGCAATGGTGAGCCCATATCTCAGAGTAGTACCAACCAGAGCCTGGGTAGATGACAAGGCCACAGCACCAGGCATATTAGCTACACAGTAGTGCACAACATCATCAATAACATATACCGGATCATCGTGCGTGGTTGGTCTGGTCGTTTCAATACAGCCGCCCTGATCAACAGAGATATCAACAATAACCGAGCCTTTCTTCATCATAGCCAAATGCTCTTTTTTAACCAGATGAGGGGCACGGGCACCATGGATCAGCACTGCACCAATAACCAGATCAGAATCACGCAAAACACTTTCAATGTTTGCATCTGTGCTGTAAAGTGTTGATATTGCAGAACCAAAGATATCATCGAGATATGCCAGGCGGTTGGAATTAATATCCAGTACCGTAACATCAGCACCAATACCAACAGCCATTTTACAGGCATTGGTACCAGCGATACCACCGCCAAGAATAGCGATCTTACCGCGTCTTATGCCGGGAACGCCGCCAAGTAGGATACCACGTCCGCCAAACGGCTTTTCAAGATACTTGGCCCCCTCCTGAACTGACAAACGCCCTGCAATTTCGCTCATAGGCTTCAAACATGGCAGCGAACCATCTGCGGTCTCGATAGTTTCATAAGCAATCGCTCTTACCTTGGCGTTTATCAAGGCTTCAGTAAGCTCTTTATCAGCAGCCAGATGTAAATATGTGTATAATATCTGCCCTTCATGGAATAGCCCATATTCCTCTGGAAGCGGTTCTTTGACCTTCACGATCATATCAGCATAGTCAAATACCTCTTTACTGGAATCTGCGATCTTAGCTCCGGCATTGATATATTCATCGTCAGAGAAGCCGGCAGATTCGCCTGCCTGACTCTGAACCAATACCTCATGCCCTCTGGCAACATACGCTTTTACACAATCCGGTGTCAATCCCACACGATACTCGTGTGTTTTTATCTCTTTTACTGTCCCTATTTTCATTATCAAACTCCTTATTACGTTTTCTACATAAGTAATATACGAAGAATATAGTACGAAAAACAAAATAAATAAAGATAAAAATACGAAAATCGAAGCAGTAGGGCAAAATTTTTTTACTGAGTTTTACTTATCGGACTTACTCTGATTCAAAATATTCACCATCTCGCTCTTAGAAAGCAGCTCAGACTCTGATACATTGATCTTAAAGTCGAGATCGATAAACATTGGTGAGGGTCTAAGCCTTGAAGGAATATCGAATTCTTCCAGTTTTTCCGGCTTCTTGATTTCAACTTTACTCGCAGCGTTATTGATAAAGAGCAAGAAGCTTTTTATATTATGGATTGAAAGTGCGATAAGCTTAAGTGCAAATGCACAGCCCTGCGGGTTCCAGTTCAGAGAAAATTTTCTGGTATAGAAATTACTACCCTGCATATCAATAGCAGTAAGGAAACTGCTGCCAAATTCACTGCCGTGGATCGTTCTTTCTGTGTCGCCATTTTCGGTACTTTTGTCCAGAGCGACAAAAAAACCACCTGACATTGCCCTGTGGCCATGCTTGAGGCTGTTGTATTCATTGCGATATCTGTCGTCTAAAAATTCCAGACTGATATCTTTCCAGAACTGAGCAAAACGATCGGCAACCAGCTGCTTTTCGGGGGAAGAGGTATCAATATGCATCAGGCGTGCAAACTGTTGAAATGTATCTATATTACCCGGAAGATCAGGGTGAAGATACTGCTGGAAGTCATTATTAAAAACACCTTCAATAATATTACGCACATGACGCGGCCAGTATTTAAGCATCCAGGCATAAATACAATGAGGAGCCTGAATAGTTGCAGCGATCAGCGAGAATAAAGTCTCGGCGGCATGGTAATATGTCGTACGAATAGCCATGGCAGCTTTATCTTTATTCGCTGTCTGAAGATGATTGTAATATAGATCTGTAATGAACAGAAAATAGTCCGGATCAATAGACCTGATAGCATCAAGGTTCTTTTCCCTTAGCTTCACGTCCCAGACACATTGCGGCTCATTATCAACCTGAAACAGCTGGTAATGAATATTATTTGTTGTTGCCTTATCCGGCATATCATTCTTCATCTAATTACACTTAAATCAAATAGAAGCGAATCGAATACTATAACGAGCTGAGCTATTATCTAACTATATCCCAAATCTCACGACAAAGAGCCATATTATTTTCCAGCTCCGCCAGCGGCATCATACAGGCGGCATCACTAAGGGCCTTGGCTGGCTCTGGATGAGTTTCGATGAATAGACCATCAGCACCGGAAGCGATAGATGCCTTGGCCAAAACCGAGGCCATCTTTGGTGAACCGCCGGATGCGGCACCAAGCCCGCCGGGCTGCTGGGTTGAATGTGTAGCGTCCATAACTACCGGACAGCCTAACTCCTGCATCTGTGGTAAAGAGGTCATATCACAGACCAGACGGTTATAGCCAAAACTACTGCCTCTTTCAACCAGAGAGTAGTTTTCACAACCTTGCGACTTAAGCTTTTCAATTACGTTTTTCATATCCCACGGGGCCAGAAACTGAGCTTTCTTAACCTGTACCGCCTTACCTGTCTTAGCCGCTGCAACCAGCAGGTCAGTCTGACGACAGAGAAAAGCAGGTATCTGGATAATATCAACTACTTCACCACAAGCCGCCGCCTGATATGATTCGTGAATGTCTGTTACCACCGGCACAGTAAACTGCTGGCGAACTTCTTCCAGGATCTTTAGCCCTTCCTGCAAGCCCGGCCCGCGGAAACTGCTTACACTGGTACGGTTTGCCTTGTCAAAGCTTGCCTTGAAAACATAGCCAATACCAAGCTTTTCACAAATTCCTTTTACATTCTCCGCGATGCTCATACATAGATCACGGCTCTCAATAACACAAGGGCCAGCCATAAGTATCAGCTTATCGCCACCTAAAGTTAGTTCGGTATTCCCACTGCCAATCTGCATTATATTTGCCATTATAGCTTATATCCTGGATCTTTATATTGTTAAACTCAAACCAAAGGAGCGAATACTATTCAGCTCCCATGCCGAGTGTTTCATCAAAATTCTTCGTTACTTCACGTGCCAGAGTAGTAGCATAACAACCGGAATCAAGAGTGAACTTCATCTTGATATACGGACCAACTTCATCTGTCATTGCATCTACTTCAATATCCTTTGGCTGGAACCGGATATACCTGCGTGTACCCTGTGCAACTTTTTTGCCAAAGCCTACCTTAAAATCATCAATAGCCAGACCGGTTTCACTGAGCACATCGTTTTCCAGTGCCGCTGTTTCTTCTCCCGGCCAAAGCATTTCATAACCAAACATAGGCCCCGTTGGACTAATATCAAAACTATCACAACGGTGCTGTTCTACTTTCGGTTCAAAGACCATAAAGCAGGCTCCATTTTCATGTTTACGAGCAATATCACCACAATACAGCTTATCGATATCATTTACCCGCCTGGCCAATACCCGGTTAAACATAGCAGACTGGAAACTGGAAACACAAAAACGCTTATACTTATGATCTATCGATTTGAAGGCACCTTCATAATCGTTTGGCTTTTTTTCAATCATATACTTCAATGCCTGACGTTGTGCCAAAAAGCCGGTAGGCCAGGTTTTAAGAGCCGTCTCCAGATCACCGGCTTCAAAAGCCTTTCTGGCACGCTGTATATTATCATTCTCGATTTCAAGAGGTCGGGCAAGTAGTTCTAAAATATACTCATCCCAATTCTCGGCAATAATAGCAGCACCCAGAACAGGCCCATCGTCACGTTTACCGAAACGCTGCTGGCCGTAATAGTTTGGCACCCCACGTTTGCCCAGAATACTCATGATCTGCTCGACACGCGAGAGTGCTTCTGGCAGATCGATACCATCATCGAATTCTCTGATATTTATATCAAAGCGGTTACCGCGTAAATGGCCGGTCTTGATCTTATTGGTATGACGTTCGATAGCTATTATCTTGATCTTGTCAAAATTGAGAGCCTTTATCTTTTCCACATCGATATGCTCAACACTGAGCCACTGACGAGTGATACCACGGGCATCTTTGAGACCGGCAAAGCCAATATTCCGCCTGGGTATGCCAAGAGCCTTGCTCAACATAGCAATAGCCGGCAAAGTGGCAATAGACGTTTTTTCGATCTGAATATATGTATGAGTCCCCTGCCCTGATGGCTCATAGAGCGGTATCTCATCTACCTTGAAATCTTCAAGGCGAACTTTGAGCTTGCCGCCAATGCCGGGGATATCACTGGTTAAAAAAGGTGCGTCTGTACTCATAAGGTCTTTCAAGCAAACATTTTATATACACAAAGCATAAGTGAAACACAACATACGATCACTGTAAATACTTGGCATTTAAACATATAAATGATATTGTGACAGCTGCACTTTTACAAGTAAAAACTACTATTACGGCACTCTTATCGCAGTTTAAACGATAAAAGGCCGACACAAAAAGTGCCGGCCTCAAGGAAGATGTGTGGTACAAAATAGTTAAAATGAGTTTTGTGTATTTTTTTATAAGTGGTGGTGCTGTACCTGGCTCTTTCTCTGAGAGTGGAAAGCCAGAGTACTCTGCGGGTCAAGCTCACAAACTGTTCGCCAGGCCGCTTCTGCACGATTGACCAGCCCCATATTCTGGAGTGCCAGGTTAAGATTAGCACCAAGACTAACGCCAACCTGTGTTTCCTGTGGGTTTGACTCAATATGCTCAACTGCCATAGCAAACTGCAGCTTGTCACAATACATCAATGCCAGCTTATAGTGAAGTTCGCAATGTTCTCTACCGATCTGCATACCCTTGATAAACTCTTCGGCAGCAGTTTCATACTGTTTCTTCTCACGCAGAGCCAGTCCCAGTTTGAAACGAGCTCTCTGGAATGATGGATTTGTTTCCAAAGCACGGTTATAGTGCCTGATAGCATTATCGATCATACCCTTGCTGCGAAGCAGTACCGCATAGTTATAATGCAGTTCAGCCTTGTTAGGGTTATCTTCCAGGCCACGTCTGTAACGTGCAAACTGGGCATCAAGCAGATCATTACCATCGTAGCCGATCTTGCTCTCATCGATATCTGTTATTTCTGCGTTCTGGATCGCAAGTTTGATATGCAAACGATTGATCTCAGCAAAAAGCAGATTGGTATTAGGTTCAAGAGCACAAGCCAGATCAAATGTATCTTCTGCCGCATCTGGGTTACCAGCAAGGAACTGGCTGACGCCAAGACCAATATAGGCAGCGATAATACGATCATTTATCTCAACAGCATTATTAAACGACTCAGCAGCCATATAATAACGATGCATTCTCATATGCTGGGTACCAAGCTTAACAGCCGCTTCCAGATATCCTGGATAGATTTCCAGTGCCCTGCTGTAGGCCAGTACAGACTCATTATCTGAGCCCACCTGACTGTACAGATCGCCAAGTCTGACAAAAGTGGTTGGGAAAGAGCCGTGCTCTTCTTCTATTGCCTGTTTAACCAGTTCAATAGCCTGTTCCATATTGCCGTCTTTAACCATAAGCTCGACATCGTCATCACGATCATCGAAGTTTTCAGGTTCGATCAGCAGACCTTTTTCAAAGTCGTTTATCGCCTGCTGATAATTGCCGTTCTCAAAATTGAGATGTGCAGCGATCATGTAATTCCATGAATCTTCAGCGAAACGCTCTTTGAGCTCATCACAATACTCGATAGCCTTATCGATATTATTACGATACAGTTCTATCGCAGCCAGGCGCTGCCAGGCCTGCTTGAGGCTTGCCTTGGAATGTGCCGCCCTGATATAGTATTCACAAGCCCTGTCAAGATCACCCTGACGCTCAAGACAATGAGCAATACCATAGATGATCCTGATATCTTCAGGATGTTGTTTACCGCCAAGTTCGAGCTGTTCGATCGCTTTGTCAAGGTCGCTTGAAGAAGCATACATTGAAGCACGTGCCAGCCTGGCATCAAGGTGGGTTGGATTATATTTCAGAATGGCGTCAAAAACCTGTTCGGCTTTTTCTGTGCTGCCGCTCTGAACAAAGTGGATTGCCAGTCTTAACTGATTAGCAATATGGTTGGGCTGTTTGTCAATTGCCTGCTGTAGCATGTGCAGGTCATCATCTGATAAAGGTGATGCAAAAGGTAAAACGAATCGCATCAAGTCCCCTTCCAGACCCTTACCCAATAGTTCCAAAGCAAAACTCATATTCTCTATTCTCCTGTACTTAATCTAAACTCTCTCTGTTTATCTTTCTTTCCTTTGTGGTCCAGAGCCACCTCGAAGTTCTCTACTTCTTCAAGGTTCCTTTGCCTGCCCTGTCCAGCAAATGTATCGACCCAACCCCATATAGCCTTAATTAAAATCAAACCTCATTTTCAGTACTGAAAACGGAATTAGCCCCCAAAGAGGGTGAAAAAGTGTATCGAATATGACGATTAGCACCAAAGTTTGAGAAATACCTGCGTTTTTCGCGTAAAAATAGAGATTATCAAACAACTTTTTTCTCAGAGAGAATTATCACAAAGCGGAAATTTAAGAATTATTTTTATAAAAAACTCACAAAAAATTCACAAAGCCAGACTTATCGGACTTATGTGCGCGTTAATACGCCCGATAACCAGAGTAATGACCGCAAAACGTGAAATATGGACTTTAAGAAGAAAAAGCAAAAAATGAGAAAAAAAAGATATTTGATAAGAGTAGATAAGCAAAAAAAAAGGTATATGTACCTTTGATTAGTACATATACCTGTAAAAGACAGTTTTTTTCAATTATACAGTTTTTAACAGTTATACCGGTTAGCTAGTCTTTTCCGACTTTGTAAGCAGAAAATTACTTGTTAAAAATATCAGCATTATCAGCGGAGCCGCCAGGTTTGCCGTCTTTGCCGCGGCTGATAATATCAAATCCATTAGGGTTCTCTTTGCCTGGAATAACATATTCAAAAGGATTTCCCCACGGATCGAGCAGCTCATCTTCCCTGGCATAAGGGCCCTTCCACTTACCGGTCAGGCCGGCAGGTTCTTTAATTAGCGAGTTAAGACCTTCCGCCTGAGTTGGGAATCTGCCGCAATCTGTCCAGAAAGCAGTCAGATTCTGTTCCAGTAGAACCATTCTAGGCTTAACGAGTTTATAACGGGCATTTTCCGCCTGGGCAATGAACCTGGGCAGCATAATAACCGCCAAAAGAGAGATAAGAACGATTACAACCAGTATCTCTATAATAGTAAAAGCATTTTTTCTTTTCATGATAACCCTCTATTATTCTATATTATATCAGAACCGTGAACTATACGTTCAAACAGGCGTGTAAATTAAAACATTGGCAGGCTGGTTTCAACCTGTATTATCGGCAGCAAGGTCGCCATCAGTAAAAAACCGATGAATATAGCCAGAACAAAGATCAAAATAGCTGGAAAAATAGCCATAAACCTTTTTACTGCCTGATCTGTCTCTTTATCAAAAGAATCCGCCGCATTGATTAGCATATCAGGCAGCAATCCGGTATTTTCACCTACAGATACCACCTGAATAAGCAAAGCCGGAAACAGTGCAGATTTCTTTAACGGCCCGGCAAGCGGCGAGCCAGCCCGAACCTGCCCTACCAGATTATCTATCTGACGAGCTAATATTTCATTGTTCAGACAGTTTCTAACCACTTTCAGCGAAGTTAGCATATCTACGCCATTACCGGTTAATACCCCTAGCATACGAGCAAATCTTGATACCGCCCATTTACGATTCATATCGCCAACAATAGGCAGAGCTAGTTTTAACCGGTCGAAAATAAGCCTACCGGGTATTGTTCTGCTCCATCTAGCAATAAACAAAACAGCAAAACAAACAGCGGTAACAGTGATCCAGCCAGCCGGTGAATTGAGATACTCTCCAACATTCATCATTATCCGAGTCGGCCAGGGCAACCAGCGGATATCGACCGCCAGTGTAGATATTATTCTGGGCATGATCCAGGTAATAACAATAACCGACGAGATAAGTCCAATAAAAAGGACGAAAACAGGGTAGAGAGATGAGGTAATAATGGTATTATTGACTTCCAGCTCTCTTTCATTTACTTCTGACAGCCTCGACATACATTCGTCAAGACTACCGGTACTCTCACCAACTTTTACCAGTGATATATCGAGCCGGTCAAAAATAGCCGGCAAACCAGCCATCGCAACAGAAAGAGAATTACCGGATCGTATCTGCCTGGTCAGAAAAGTGACCAGCTTCACAACTCGCTTACTCGGATTCTGCTGGGCAACAACCTCAAGAGCTGCCATAACAGGTATTTTTGCCCTCAAAGCGGTAGCAAACTGGCTAATGAACGCTTGTTTCTCGCGATTGGAAAGCTTGAAGTTCTTTTTGATGGCAGGCCCAGCAACATGCTCTACCTGCTCTGCAATAGTGTCAACATCAGCTGACGCCTCTACCGCAACGATCTCAGAGACAAATTTACCCTGATCAGATAAAACAATACGGGCCGACGGCATATCGATAGCTTCTATCTCGCCATCGATATACTGACCGGCCCGGTTCAATGCTGTATATTTGAATTTCGGCATAGTTTTTTTCTGGTCAATAGCTAAAGTAAACAATAAATTCAGCGTCACTTAAACACTATTATAACCAACATCAAAACAGATGCCATTTCAAAACTCTATTTTTTTCATAAACGGCTAAACGCCATGTAATTAGTTTGCGGGTACTGCTTCCGGCTGACTGTTATCTTCCGCTGCTGGAGCTGGAATATCCTGGATAAGCGTACTAAGCGACTTGACCAGTTTATTAGCCTTATATGGCTCCATGGTATAAACCCAGTCTTTATGACGAGCATTAAAATCTTCTACTGACTGATAGGTCTGAAGCTGCTGGTCAGCATCTTCCATAGCCTTTTTGTCCTTGCTGATAGAAAGATTGCCGGCTTTAACCTTAGCCATGAATTCCTTGTTATCATAAACACTGGAACAAGTCATAAAGAACTTCTCTGTGCCGTCAGCCTGGCCCTTGGCGATCTTCAAAGTAAGAATAGTCTGATCATTAGACTTAATAACATACTTATAATTATACTTCAGGTCCTGCTGAACTGACTTTACCTTCTGCATATCATCGAACGAGATATCAGTTGCCGCGTCAAAAACACCTTCAAAATCGGTGCCCTTAACTTCTTTTCCTTCTGGAATATTTATAAGCTCAGGTTTAACCTTATCAGCCTCTTTCTTAGCAACGATAGTATAAGCACCTTCAGGGGTAGTAACCTCAACCGAGCTGATATTATCGCGAGTACATTCCAAAATACGCTTTTCAACATAACTTACCGGATTGGTATATATCCACGATACACGGTCGGCCAGATACACTTTCGACTCGGCCTTTTCGTCAGCAGATAGCTTACGTACAAAAGTACGGCCAGTACTCTGGTCACGCTTACCGATAACAACACCAGTAATGAGCTTGCCCTCAGCATCAAAGAACTTTATCAGCTTATCCGCATTAGACTCCATAACCTGTAGCTCGGCATAATTATCCGGATTGGAAGTTATATACTCTGAAACCTTAATATCCAGACAGTTGACGATCAGGCCGTTAACCTCTGAAAATAAAGCCGGGTAATTTTCACGCGATTCAACCACAAAGCCACTATCAGTTTTAACCAGACGAGCCTTTTTACCGCCACCGCTAACTTCTATAGCTGCAATATTGTCAGTACCCATTCCCTGAATAAGGGGAGTATTGGCAGCAACCTTATCTGAACCACTGTCAGCCGGCATCGAAACCAGCAGGGCCAATACTACCATTACTACGGCAGCAGCAACCAGTTTGAACAGTTTCTTGTCATCCATATTTATTTCCTTTCAAATCTTAATTTTGATCAAGATAAAAACTTTTCCAGCTTACATAACCTTCTTCGCCATATAGTTCCTGCGTTTGATACTCTTTTGAATAGCCAGGAAAATGGCGATCGCCAGAATAACCGCAGGAGCTGCAACTGTATTGAACATAGTAAGCTTATCGCCAAGCGCCTCAATACCTTCACGACGTGAAAGCTGAGCATCACGAAGCTTTTTCTTTGATTCAAGGATCTTCAGCTCCAGTTCTTTACGGGCACCGTCAAACTGGGAAGCATCAATTACCAGCTGTCCCTGCCCTTTGGCCTCTGAGATCATACTGTTAAGCTGCTGTTCAAAGCCTGCAATATCCTTCTGGATAGCCGCAACCTGCTCCTCGGTACGAGCATCCGCCGCTGCTTCGATCTTATCAACCAGAGTAAACGGCCTCTTAAAATTACCGCGACTGCGAATAGCAATCAGCTCATCTGAGCCCAGTAGATTATCGACAGTATTCATAAGCATAGACGCATTATCTGCAACTGGCGATGCTCCAAAAGGAGTAACATTATAAGCAAAAGAATCGCCGATAAAGTCAACATCGGTAAACACCGCTATAGTGCAAGTACCTTCAGACTCGGTTAGACCAGTAACAGTTTTCATCTCAGGTGCTTTTTCAGAATCACCTTCAGCTTCCTGCTGAACCTGTATACCCTCCGGGAAAGCAGACTTGAACTTACCACTGACCAGACCGGCAACTATCTGTGGCTTATCACCAGGAGTAAACTGGCTCATAAGAGCCTTCGGATTCAGTCTCTGCAATGAGATCGGGGTAGTAGATGCCCAGCTATTACCTTCAGCAGAAGTCTGCATAAGCGGGGTAATGGTAATATCGTCCGCCTTAGTATCAAGCGGCTGTAGTACACTACCAAAAATCATCTTCACTTCCGCCAGATCAGAACTAACTACATTATCCTTATTGAAGCAGTTATTCACGCCGTTAAACGACAGGTAACCGATCAGCTTTTCAGGATAGCTGTTACGCTGAAGCTGAACAGTTTCAGCCAGAAGTTTATCGCCAACATAAGTATTATCCGGAACGGTGACACCCCAGCTATTGAGCAGCTTATTGATCGAAGAGGACTGCTCCCCTGTCGGCTGGCCGTAAGCCTGCATCTGCTGATCAGGGACATCATTCACACAGAATGGGTCAACCATAAAAATTGCACGGCCGCCATTTAGAACATACTGATCTATAGCAAACAGTGCCTTCTCAGAAAAGTCCTTAGGGTGAATTACCATAAGCATATCGACACCTTCGATCTTGTCGGTGTCAGGTTCGATCTTCTGAAGTTCGTATTTCTGGCCCAGCTGTCTGGTTATCATCCATGGCTGCTTTGGACGCTGGCCGGTCTGCTGCATCATCTGCATCATATAAGGTGAAATATCTTCACCCATAACTGGCAGCGAGCTCAAAACGCCAACCTTGATCTTCTGGCGGGTGGTAAGAGTATCAAGCATATAACTGATATCATACTCGATAAGGTTCTGACGATCTGGTGCAAAGAACTCTATCGCTTTGGTTGCACCGTACTCTGTCTTGGCTACCAAGCCAAAGAAGAAACCTTCCTCCTGAGTCACAGGGAAACGCTTAAGACCATAGCGAAGAGCGTCTTCTTCATCCTGCGAAAATGGACGAGGGTCAATTACCTCAAGTTTTATATTCTTATTAACAGAAGCATATTCTTCCAATAAGGCTTTCACAAAGTAATAATAATCATTGTAGCCTTTAATATCGTCAAGAGCTTTTGTCGTTGCGGTTTTAGCGTAATAAAGCTTTACCGTAACAGGCTGATTGATCTTGCCCAGAATAGCTTTTGTACCATCAGATAGGGTATAAAGCTTTTCCTCGGTAATATCTACTTTAGCGTTACCTGTAACTTTATTTATGATAACAATTGCACTAACAGTTATCACTATCACTGAAATAAGGGCTAATATTGTTCTTGTCATTCTACTCATTTATGCGGCCTTCCTTTCTTCCAGGATCAGACAACATGACCAGACCCAACCGGCGATCATCGCCAGGAAAAAGCCAAGATCTGCAACCTTAATAACTCCACGCTGCATAGACTCAAAATGGTTCTGGAAACTTAACTTCTCTATTACCGATACCAATCCAACAGGTAGAAAACTATTCAATATATCAATTGAAGACGGCAGCCCGATAAAGTAAAGCACTGCACAGGCAACAACGGATAAGATAAAACTGATAACCTGATTCTTGGTAACTGCTGAGAAGAAACAACCAACAGCCAGATAAGCACCCGCCATCAGGAATGCTCCAATATAACCGGCAAAGATCTGACCGCCGTCAGGG
This sequence comes from Sedimentisphaerales bacterium, assembly GCA_963667715.1. Taxonomy (GTDB): domain Bacteria; phylum Planctomycetota; class Phycisphaerae; order Sedimentisphaerales; family SM23-30; genus JAFGDI01. The sequence continues at coordinate 3,724,143 of OY763926.1, forward strand.
TCACCAAGATAAGAAACTGTAACCGGCATCGGAAAAGTTAAACAAAGTGCTATCGCCAGGAAAACCCAGGCGGCAATAAATTTACCAAGAACTGCCTGCGACACGGTTATCGGCAAAGTGAACAGCAGCTCAATAGAACCGCTGCGGCGTTCTTCGGCCCAAAGCCTCATAGCAACACTTGGCACCATAAAAATATAGAGCACTGGAAGCCATTTGAAAAACAGACGCAAATCCGCCTGACGAAAATCAAAAAATCTGTCCTTAAAGGGTAAATACCCGGCCGCAGCCAGGAAAATTACCAGGAACACATAAGCTACCGGGGTAGCGAAGTACCCTTTTAGCTCACGCTTACACACTGATAAAAAACCATTCATACTATACTTACTCCTGATTTATCTTAGATAAACAAAAACATTTACTATCGTAATTCACTATTAAAAAAGTTTTTACTCCCGATGTATTTCGGGATAGTAATTAGTAGTTAGTTTTTGAAGGTGACCTCTAATAATTGCTTTCGTGACGCAGCTCAGGAAAAATCAAGACCGTTTGTAGCCCGGAATGAATTTTTAGAGGTTGCCTGAAGTCATTCAATTAAACTAATTGCTAAATACTAGCTCCTAACTTTTATGATGTGATCTTTCTGAAAACTTCATCGAATGAACCGCCGAACTCTTCCTTGAGCTTCGCAGGAGTATCGTTGGCAACAATACAGCCGCGATTAACAATAATAGAACGAGTACAGATAGCTTCAACTTCTTCAAGGATATGAGTAGAGATAAGAATACACTTATCCTTAGCCATAGAATTAATAAGCTCTCTTACCTCATGCTTCTGATTTGGGTCAAGACCATCAGTCGGCTCATCGAGAATAAGAACCTGCGGATCGTGCACAAGACACTGAGCCAGGCCAACTCTGCGTTTATAACCCTTTGAAAGAGTCTCGATCACCTGATGATAAACATTGCTGATCGAACACATAGACACAACTCTGTCGATCGCATCTTTGCGTTTGGCAGCTGCTATACCTCTGGAATCACAGATAAAATTGAGGAATGATGCTACCGTCATTTCGCCATAGGCCGGTGCATTCTCTGCAAGATATCCAAGGTTCTTTCTCACCGCTATACTTTCCTTGATAATATCATGGCCGCAAATCTCTGCCGTACCAGAATCCGGCGAAAGAAAACAGGCCAGCATTTTCATAGCAGTACTTTTACCAGCACCATTAGGTCCAAGAAAGCCAAGTACTTCTCCCTGACTTACATCAAAACTAATGCCATCAACGGCCTTGATCGGGCCAAAACTCCGTCTAAGGTCTTTCACTCTGATCATTAAAGAGTATCTCCTAACAATAAATAAACCTTACTTACAGTCAACTTCGCACTTACATACAACTAAATCTAATATCATTAAAATAGAATTATCATTATCTGCATAAATCTTATGATTGTCAATACGCCTGTCAAACAACTGGGGTTCACAAAAGACAAAAGCTTTTTAGTGAGCAGCTAAAGTGTAATGCACTAACTGATCAATTACAAACCAATGTTTACAGATCAGAAAAATCAGAGTAAAAATGGCTAGACTGCTATACCTAATTATATATATCAAAAAACACACCCGGATATTGAGTTGGGATTCCATTTTTCAACGCCTATAATAACTTACAGTTCTAATTATTTTGCAACAACACCCATAACCAAGGTATAACCAAAAAAATCTTGACATAATTCCATTTTTGGTATACACTTTTCCGCTTACTGTCTCCTTTATTAGAGACACGTACCGGTATGTTAATCCGTTACATTATTACAATAGTTTTACAACTCATTGTCATTAAAGAAATTAGAGAGCTAAGCAATGTTACCAACAAAGAAAACATCAAAATCTCGTACTCGTACAAGACGCAGTCACCAGGCTATCAAGCCAGTTAATTACTCTGTTTGTGAAAAATGCGGTAATGCCAAACTGCCTCACGCTATGTGTGCACAGTGTGGTTATGTTAACAAGTCATTGAGTATCAACACAAACGAATAATTACGTAAAGTATTAGTCGGCAAACAATTACGAGGGATAGATATGCGTATCGCAGTCGATGCCATGGGAGGCGACAATGCACCCAAAGCAATAGTAGAGGGTGCATTAGAAGCAGCCAGTCAATTACAGGACGATGATCAGATCATACTTGTCGGCGAAGAACAGGCCATTCTTTCCATTCTGGGCGACAGCTCAAAATGGAAAGACAAGATTTCTGTTGTACATGCCCCAGACAATATTGAAATGCATGAATCGCCTGTAGATTCACTTCGTAAAAAGCCGAAAAGCTCAATTGCTGTTATGGCCAAACTGGCCAAAGACGGTGAAGCTGACATAGTGCTAAGTGCCGGTAATACCGGCGCTTGCGTTGCGGCATGTCAGATGCGTATGCGTCTGCTGCCCGAAGTTCAGCGTCCTGGTATTATGGTCACATTCCCTACTCTGGCAGGTCCTATAATCCTGTGTGATGTAGGTGCTAATGTTGCCCCTAAACCAGCCCATCTATACCAGTATGGCCTTATGTGCGATGTATATGCCAGAGAAGTTATCGGAACTGATAACCCTACTCTTGGACTTATCAATATTGGCGAAGAAGAAAGTAAAGGAACTGGCCTGGCTAAAGAAGTTAACCAGATGTTCCGTGAAGATAAAACGCTAAACTTTATCGGTAATATTGAGCCACGCGAATTATTAAACAAGCCAGCAGACATTCTGGTCTGTGACGGTTTTGCCGGTAATATTATTCTTAAACTTACCGAAGGTATTGCTGAAGCAGTATTTAAGTTTATCGGTAATGAAGTTGCACTTCAGAAACCTGAATTATTGCCGCAATTCGCCCCTATCGTTGAAAAGATCTATAAAAAGCACGATTATAACGAATACGGCGGAGCACCGCTATTAGGAGTAGATGGTATAAGCATCATCTGTCACGGCAATAGTGACCGCAGAACAATTAAGAATGCTATTCTGGCTGCTCTGAAACACGGACACCTGAACATAAATGAAAAGATAGTCGCAAGACTAGCTAAGTAATCCTACCCCCCTGTCAGGAATAAAGATGCAGAAACAATTTACTGGAAATTTCTTTAGTAATAACCGCCGGGCCATTATTACTGGAACCGGCTCATATGTGCCAGCTGGCGTAGTTACCAATCACGACCTTGAAAAGCTTGTCGAAACCTCTGACGAATGGATCATTACCAGAACCGGGATTAAAGAAAGACGTAGAGTCGTTCCTGGTGTTGAGTCAGCGGCTACTCTTGGTATCGAAGCGGCTAAAAAAGCTCTGGAAGCAGCTAATTGCTCTGCTGATGAAATAGACTATATTGTCTGCTCTACTATCACCCCTGAAGTTCAATATCCTGCTACTGCTTGTTTTATCCAGGAAGGTCTCGGCAATAAACACGCCTGTGCTTTTGATATTACTGCTACCTGCAGCGGTTTTGTTTATGCCTGCAATATCGGCGCTTCTTTTATCAGTGCCGGCCAGGCCAAAAAAGTGCTGGTTGTTGGTACTGAAACCATGTCTACTTCGCTTGATTATACAGACAGAAATACCTGTGTTCTTTTCGGTGATGGCTCTGGTGCTGCGGTACTGGAACTGGAAGAAAATTCTGAACGCGGTTTGATATATAATAGTGTTCACGCTGACGGTACTCAGTGGGAAACTATCGTTTGCCCTGCCCCCGGCAGCAGATTCCCGGTTGAAGATGTCCTTTCTGGCAAGTGCAAAAGGATATATACCGAGCTAAACGGCCGCGAAACCTATAAGCAGGCAGTTAGCACTATTGTTGATACAATTACCGGTACTCTTGAAGGTGCTGGTGTTTCTCTTAGCGATATAAAAATGATGATCCCTCATCAGATGAATGCCCGCATTATCGAAGCGGTAATGAAGCGAGTTGAATTCGCTGAAGAACAGGTATTCGTTAATATTGAAAAATACGGCAATACATCTTCTGCTTCTATTCCAATAGCATTAGATGAAGCGATCAGAGACGGTAAGCTCCAGAAAGGTGACCTTATCCTGCTCATAGCTTTTGGTGCCGGTTTCACCTGGGGATCTAACCTCTTTAGACTGTAATAATTCAGACCGGCACCCAAGTCAAAGCCGGTTGCCCTGGAGCAATTATATTGAAATTGCCCGGAGCGAATTCTCAGCCTTATGAATATTCGTCCGATGCAAGACTGGTCCAGGGAAGTTGTGAATTAACTGTTATAACCAGCTAATCATTGGTACGAAAGGGTTTTGGATTGAAAACTTTATTTATGTTTCCCGGTCAGGGTGCTCAGTTCGTTGGAATGGGAAAAGAACTGGCTGAAGAAATTACTGAAGTAAAAGAATTATATCAGCAGGCTAGCGATATTCTTGGCTATGACCTTGCTGAATTATGTTTTGAAGGGCCTGAGGAAAAACTCAATCAGACAGAATTTGCTCAGCCGGCAATCTTTGTTACCAGTATCGCTCATCTTATCGCCCTGCGTCAGGGAAAAACCTCGGAAGAATTCAAAGATATCACACCTGATGCCTGTGCAGGTTTAAGCCTGGGTGAATATACCGCCCTGCATGCCTCTGGTGCTATTAGCTTTGAAGATGGTTTGAAACTCGTACAGCTTCGCGGTAAAGGTATGCAGCAGGCAGCTGAAATGTCAAAAGGTACTATGGTTTCTATTCTCGGGCTCGACGAAGAAACTGTCACAAAGCTATGCAATGATATTCTGGCCATGAATATTGAAGAGGAAACCGGCGAGACTATGCTCTCTGCGGTAAACTTCAATTGTCCAGGACAGATCGTAGTAAGTGGAACTATCAACGCATGTAAGAAAGCAGCTGAAATAGCTGGTGAATATGGTGCGATGAAAGCTATACCGCTAACCGTAGCCGGTGCGTTCCATACCGATATGATGGCACCCGCTGCCGAGCAGCTGGCCTCTGCTATCGATGGCTGCACCCTAAACGCCCCAACAACACCGGTTATCTCAAATGTTGATACTCTGGCATATGCCGGAGCCGGTGAGATCAAAGAAAAACTGCTCAAGCAGCTGGTAGGTGCGGTTCGCTGGCAGCAATCAGTAGAAAAACTTATCGATGAAGGGTTCGACTCTTATGTTGAAATTGGCCCGGGTAGAGTTCTATCCGGTCTGGTCAAAAAGATCACCCGTGGTAAAAAAGTAAAAGCTAATATAACCAACGTATAAGGGGTAATATAATGTCAGAAAAAAAAGTAGCTATAGTCACAGGCGGAACAAGAGGTATCGGAAAAGCTATCTGTTTTGCTCTGGAGAAAAAAGGATATAAAGTAATTGCTATCGGTCGCAGCGAAAAGTCGATCGCTGACCTGGATCAGATAGCACAGCAGAATAATCTTGATATTATTACCTGCAAACTTGACGTTGCTGATACAGCGGCAGTTAATGACACATTTGAAAAACTGGCTGAAGAACATGGCGGTATCGCTGTTCTGGTTAATAATGCCGGTATTACCCGTGACAACCTGCTCATGGCTATGACAGATGAAGAATTTGATCAGGTAATAGACACAAACCTGAAATCATGCTTTGCTGCAATGAGAGCTGCATGTCGCCCTATGATTCGCAAACGCTGGGGTCGTATTATCAATATCGCCAGTGTTAGCGGTGTTGTTGGTAATGCAGGTCAGGCAAATTACGCCGCCAGTAAAGCTGGTATGGTTGGTATGACAAAGTCCGTTGCTCGTGAACTGGCTAAACGCGGCGTAACTGCCAACTGTATCGCACCAGGTTTTATCACTACCGATATGACCGATGTTCTGCCTGATAAGGTAAAAGACATGGCTAAGGCTGGTATCCCTATGAACCGCTTTGGCTTACCTGAAGAAATCGCATCTGCAGTTGCTTTCCTGGCCTCTGACGAAGCCAGCTACATTACCGGCCAGACACTATGTGTCGACGGCGGAATGACAATGTGCTAAGCAATTGTTCTTTATACTGATACGATACTAGAATTTTTTAAGCATTATTGCAATAACTTGGATAAGTTAATAAATATTTAGAATATATTATTAACTTAATAGCTAACCACATTATATACAGGTATTTAAAGATACTAAAAAATAGCTGTTTTTACTAAAAAAACAGTGAAAATCCTTGAATATTTACCCTGTTGCGGTTATAGTAATCCGGTTATTTAAACATTACTTTTATGCAGTTATAGTAAATTTTGGCGGATACGGTTCCGACCTGAATTAAACTGTAAACGATTTTTTGAGAATATATTTGCAAGGAGATTTGCAGTGACACCAGAAGAAATCGAAGCCAAGGTAAAATCGATTGTGGCTGAACAAATGAATGTAGATGAAGCAGAGATCTCTCTGGAAACTTCTTTCGTTAACGACCTGAACGCTGACAGTCTTGACACTGTTGAGTTGGTTATGGAATTCGAAGACGCTTTTGATCTGAGCATTCCTGACGATGAAGCAGAGAAGATTCAGACTGTAGGTCAGGCTATTGAGCACATCTCAAAAGCTAAAGGCTAATCTACATTAAGAATCATTAAACTCAATGCCTTTGCTGCATAACCTGCTGGCAGAGGCATTGTTTTACTCTTAACTTGAACCAAACTTAATTACAAGCTCTGCATAACTTATTGCTAGTGCCTATAATTAAGCTTATTTACTTACTAACCTTATAGAACAGTAAGGATAAGGAATTCTGATATGACCAAAAGAAGAGTAGTCATAACCGGATTAGGTGTGGTTACAAACCTTGGTGAGGACGTCAGTGTATTCTGGGATAGCCTGCTTGCCGGGAAAAGCGGTATTTCAATTCTTGAAGGATTTAACACCGAAGAATTTCCAGTAAAGATCGGCGGCCAGATAAAGGACTTTGATCCAAACAAATACATTGACCCGCGTGAAGCCAAGCGTATTGACCGTTTTGCCCAGCTGGCACTTGCTGCGTCTGTTAATGCCGTAGCTGACAGTGGAATTGATTTCCCTAGCTTAGACCTGGACAGATGCGGTTCAATTATCGGTAGCGGTATCGGTGGTCTTGGTGAGATCGAAAGAGAACACCTAAAGCTCATCGAAAAGGGCCCTCGCAGAGTTAGCCCATTCTGTGTACCTAAGCTCATGGCAAATGCTGGTAATGCAAATGTCGGTATCCGCTTTGGTCTCAGGGGTGCAAACCACGCAGTAATAACAGCTTGTGCTGCTGCTACTCATGCTATTGGCGACTCATTCCGTCAGATTCAGTATGGTTATCAGGACGTAGTTGTTACTGGTGGTGCTGAAGCTGCGGTAACCAATCTTGGTTTGGCCAGTTTCTGTGCATTAAAGGCACTGAGTACCAGAAATGATGAACCACAGCTGGCGTCAAGACCTTTTGATGCTGATCGCGGTGGCTTTGTGCTCGCCGAAGGTGCTGGTATTGTTATTCTGGAAGAATACGAACACGCTAAAAAGCGTGGTGCTAAGATATACGCTGAAATAATTGGTTTCGGCATGAGCTGTGATGCTAACCATATCACTGCCCCATGTGAAGATGGCAGAGGTGCTGCCAGCTGTATCTCTGGTGCTATCAGAGACGCCGGACTGGCTCCTGAACAGATCGACTATATCAATGCTCACGGTACTGGTACTCAGCTCAATGATAAGGCTGAAACTCAGGCTGTTAAACGCTCTCTCGGTGAAGATGCAGCTCGTAAGGTTTCAATCAGCAGTATCAAGAGCCATATCGGTCACTCTTTGGGTGCAAGTGGTGGTATTGAAGCAGTTGCAACTGCTCTGACTCTTAAGAATGGTATTATACCACCGACAATTAACCTGGAAAACCCAGACCCTGCTTGTGATCTCGACTATACTCCTCTTACCGCTAAGGAAAGAGAAGTAAAATTTGCTCTGAGCAACTCATTTGGCTTCGGCGGCCATAACGCCAGCCTTGCTTTCGGCAAAATATAAGATATTACTGTCAGTATCTGCTACTAAGTATTACTAATACCAAAATAGCGGATACTGGCTTTTTAATTTGAAAAAGTAACACTTTTTCGTTGCAAAATGACGACTATTTAGTTATCATTTCTTCTCTTAAACAGTGACGCCCGGGTGGCGGAATTGGTAGACGCGCCAGCTTGAGGGGCTGGTGAGAGTTATTCTCGTGCTGGTTCGACTCCAGTCCCGGGCATTGTTTAGAAGGCCATATGTAATACATATGGCCTTTTTTTTATATATTAACGCTCAGAAATCCCCCATCAGCCTTCATCTCCTTGGAATTTACAACCTTTCTCATCTTAAAAGTACTATACGGCTTACCGGAAAAATCTGAACTTTTTATCATTTGCAAATGCTACCAATGATTCACGAAAATCCTGCAAAACAGCTGCTCGTTCTTTAATCGATTCTTCACTGGCACCTAATTGAACCAGATTATCGAGGTCAGTGTTCTTATCAATTATTTCCAATGCATTTCTTTTAACTCTTTTATCAATTTCACCTTTTTCTATCTGAATCTTAGCCAGTGGGAGCCAGAAAAAACCACAATTTTCTGAGCTTAGCTCTGAATCATCTTTGTACTCTTTAATAAGCATCTTTGTAGCTTTCTTACAGCTATATCCGCCATCAAGCATATCAACATATTCATCACGTATATCGCAAGCCAGATCATCTTCAAAAATATCCATTCCCCAAGTTCCCATAGTTTTCCCTTTATATAAGCTTAGATTAGTATTTCTCAATACATTAATTATCAAGGCCACAAACTGCAACTACTCTCTTAAACCTCGCCAGTGACGGCGTACCATCGTCAGCTACAGTACATACTATATGAATAGTCTCACCCGGAGCTATATCTTCTGGGACAATAAATGAAGCCTTTCGGCTATTGGCATTTTCTATAGCTATATCTCCCTTGTAGCTGCCGGCTTGCTGATATTGCCACCAGAGATAAGATAGTTTATCACCATCCGGATCAACCGCACTAATTTCCAAATCAACTGTTTCTTTGGCTAAAACTGAAACAGTCATCGTATCCGGAGCTATCTGCGGATGGTGGTTGGCCTGATCGAAAGGCTTTACACACCAGTCAGCTCTGGCAGCGAAATCCCGCTGGACATAAGGAAGCCATCGCCATATTGGCTTAAAATAATTGGTGCGAATACGGATACCTTCTGGATCTGTGCGATTTTCAAGCTGTTTGGACCAGCTATTAGCAAAGCACCATTTACCAGCGGTGTATGAATAACTCGAATCTGGCACAGGGTCCAGCCAGACATTATTACGAACCTTTACATATCTTCCACCCCAACCGCCCCAACCAGGCGACTCCAGACTCCTCAATCCATTATCTATACAGTGCAGAAATGCCGGTGTATCTCCTTCTGCATGAAATGCACCATTTTCTAGCCTATATGCAGCACATAGTACTCCATGGTCTTTAGTAATACCTGCCATAAAATCAGCACCGAAGTACTGCTTAATATCCTCTGGTAAAACTTTATTCCATATATAAGCCATGCAGTCAAACTGATCAGAAATAATGGTTGTAATATTATATTCTTCCCAATTGGGGCGTATATAGCTCTGATAAGTATCATCCTGCTCCCAGATCAGGAACAGGCGAACCTTGGCCGCCGCATAAGCCATCTTTTCCGGATAGTCTTGCTGAATTATTTTCAATGCTCGTGCAATTGTATTACTGCCGCCCCAGGCCTGAATCCATATTGGACGAGGGTCTGTCTCGTCAAGGATAACATTCGCAATATGAACAGCTCCTTCTGTTCGCTTATCCATTTCACTATTACCTTCAATATTGCCAACTTTCCACTTACTCAATAAATAATCTGGGCTGGGATATGCTTTGTCATGCAGTAGCAGGTTATCATAAACTTGTGCATAACTGTCAATAAAGTCCTTGACCCACGTTACAGGATGAAATGTATTCCAACCAGAACCACCAACCCAATGAAACTGAGAGCTGCTGTTTATTATACCCTCTACTTCAAAGTCATTACTATGCAATAGAAAACGAACCATTGAACATCTGTCGTCCGCTTCGCCATCGGTAGTAACTATAACACGCGGCCGCTCAGCACGCACTAAACCTGAAAATAGCAATATAAAACAAGCTAAAAAGTATACCAACCTCATTTTGCAGTATCTCCTTTTTCATTATCCCCCACTACTGGGAGACGCAAGTCTTAACAAATTGTATGAACTGGATCAGAGCTCTTTCAATAGCTGCGCCAGTGCCTGATTAACACTCCGCTGGCGTATTATATCACGCAGTCCGGCGAAATTAGATTTCATTACCTTTACCAGCCCTTCAGGCCCTGCCAGACCAATATAGACCAAACCGACCGGCTTCTCTGGGCTGCCCCCGCCCGGGCCGGCTATGCCCGTTGTTGAGATCGCATAATCACTGCCTGATATCTCGCGTCCATTCACCGCCAACTGAGCCGCTACCGGCTCGCTTACCGCTCCATATCGCTCTAGCAGCTCAGGATCAACTCCAAGCTGTTGCTGCTTCATCTGGTTACTATAGACACACCAGCCGCCGTTATAGACCTCACTGGCTCCTGGCACATCAGTTATACTCTTGGCGATCAGTCCGCCGGTACAACTCTCGACCGTAGCAATAGTCTGATTCTTAGCTCTGAGTCGTTCAACTACCAGCCCGGCCAGTGTATCATCTTCTACTCCCCAGATTATATCGCCTAGCCGTCTACGAAGCTCTGCTTCACTTTCTGCTATCATTCTGTCAGCTGTATCTATATCGCCGGCACTAGCACGTATCCGAAGCTTCACAACTCCTGCCCCGGCATTAGTATTCACCGATGGATTACTGCCCCGGGCCATAAGATCGGTTATTTTCTCACCCAATAGCGACTCTCCCAGACCCATCGTATGCAAAGTCCGGCATCTTATTACTTTATTTCGTTTTTCTGCATCAAGACCATCTATTACCGGAGCAACACCAGTCTCAAACATCATACGCATCTCTGACGGCACACCAGGCATAAAAAACAGCTTGGCCCCACCGTACTCACAACTCATCCCTGGTGCCGTGCCGCAGCCATTGGCCAGTATCCCACAACCTGCCGGGATCATAGCCTGCAAACGGTTACTCTCTGACATATCTCTGCCTATCCGTTTGAATATGGCTTCTATATCAGCCAATGCCTGCTCATTTAGTTCCAGCTCCACCCCCAGCAGCTCGGCAATAGCATATCTGGTCAGATCATCAGCCGTAGGCCCCAACCCGCCAGTTACACAGATAATATCATTCTCTGCTGCCAGTCTGCGCAAAGTAGCACACAATAGCTCTTTATCATCACCTAGGGAAACATGTTCACTTACCGATATACCACGACCATTCAACTCAACACTCAGCCAGGCAGCATTAGTATCAACCAACTGACCGCCAACCAACTCATCCCCAGTACTAACAACTCCAGCTCTCAAAACATCTTTCCTTTCACTAAAGCAGTAACAAGTAAAAAGTAACAGGTAAAAAGCTATGGTTTCGGCCGTCGGCCGAGATTAGTAAAACGCAGGCAAAGCCTGCTATAATAATCAGACAGCTTCGAGCGGAGCGAGAAACATCAGCTTGTTACTTGTTTCTTGTTACTTGCCACTTCCTTATATCGGCTCATATTCAAACGGCTGCAGCTTCAGAAGCTCATACATATGATTAGCACCAACTACCGCCTCTACTATTATTCCATCTTCGCCGTACTCTTCTTTTATAACCTCGCCATAAGCCTTCAAAAACGGCATAACCCTGCCGTTACTATATGGACAATTTATACGCACCTTGTTAGAGGTTCCCTTTACCTTGTTCAGGACCAGCTCTACCAACGCCGTCACCCCCTGACCAGTCTTCGACGACAGCCCAATAGTATCTGGATAGACCGTCAAAAACTCAGCAAACTTTGTCTCTGCTCCCGGTCGATCCATCTTATTGGCTACCAGCACTATATCCTTACTATCGCAGCCCAGCTCTGCCAGTACCGTATTTACAGCCTCTACCTGCTGATATACATGCGGGTGCGAAACGTCCAGCACATGCAGAAGCAGATCAGCGTGAATCGTCTCTTCCAGAGTCGCCCTGAACGATGCTACCAGATGATGCGGAAGATCACGAACAAAACCAACCGTATCGCTCAACAGAGAATAATTATCACCATCCAGTGTCCATTTATTAGTCTTGGTATCAAGCGTCGCAAATAACTGATCCGCTGAATATGTATCAGAACCCGTAAGCGTATTCATTAGCGTACTCTTGCCGGCATTGGTATAGCCTACCAGAGATACCGTATAATGACGGTTACGAGAACCAGCCTGACGGCTCTTACGCTTATCGATCTCAGAGATGCGATTCTTCAGCATCGACACTCGCTTACTCACCAGACGACGGTCGATCTCAAGCTGTCTTTCACCTGTTCCTCGAGTACCAACACCACCACTAGCCGCACTGCCAGTTACCGTATCCAGATGGCTCCACATACGAGTCAGACGCGGATAAGTATATTCCAGCTGGGCCAGCTCAACCTGCATCTTCGCCTCGGCACTACTGGCCCGACGAGCAAAAATATCCAGAATAAGCTCACTGCGGTCGATTACCTTTACCCCCATGACCTTTTCCAGCTCACGGATCTGGGCCGGGCTCAGGTCATGGTCAAAGATCACAACGTCAGCCTGACGAAGCTCAACGAACTGGGCTATCTCCTCGGCCTTGCCCCGCCCTATAAATAGTGACGGATTAATATCTCGACGCTTCTGGCGGACAAAGCCAACCACATCTACATCAGCCGCCTTTGCCAACGACTCCAGCTCATCCAGCGAATCTTTGGAATCTATTACCGCTCCCGGCAATATCACATGTACCGATATCGCCTTCTCAAAACTTCTATCTTCTATTGCCATTTAATATTTCTTGTAATAATCAAAGGTTGATAAGATTGCAAGGTCGTCCAATATAGCATATCAGCGAGTCTTCCTTACTCTCCTGCCCTCTTAAAAATTCAACCCAAAGTTAAAGCTGAACATCTGTTTCTCATCCTCTTCGCCTTCTGCCAGAGGGAAACCAAAATCAAAGTTCATCGGTATCTCCTGGAAGAACTGTGGGATCAGCAGCTCCATACCAAAACCAACTGTAACACGCACAACACCATCATTCAGATAGGCACTATCACAGAATACCTTACCGTATAGCGTCTCTTCAAACAGAGGATGAGCGATTTCTGTCCCTGCTACAATAATATAGTCACTACCGATCGGGTCTCGCTTTATACCGCTGCGAGGGCCAACACCACGATAATCAAAACCACGCAGGGTTCCTATTCCACCAGCATAGTATTTCTCAAATACCGGGGTATAGCCATACTGCTTGGACGCTGAAAATCTGGTCGACCATATTGTCCTGCGTTCTACGATATCTTCATACAGGGTATTATAAAATGTTATCCCTGCACTTAGCTCGGTAAAGTCAAAATCGCCGCCAAATACGCCATACTGCTCTACGCTGGCATTGAACTTATATCCTTCCGACGGACGATAAATACGGTCTGTCGTGTTCTTACCAATACCAAACTTAAAACTGGTCAGCCAGTTATCGCCCTGATCGGCCATAACCTCATCTGGCGTTACCAGCTGACGGGTAAATAAGTTCGGATCATTCTCGTCAGGTACCGCAATATAATCAAAATCACCTATCGTTACCATCTCGACCTTGGCTGTTCCTTCGATCGACCAGTCATTGTCAAAGCGATGACCAAGTGTTATAGATGTACCACGACGCTGCTCTTCATAACTCTCACGATAACGCCTGAACAAAAACAAATTATAATCCAGATAGATCGGCTGATCATTCAGATACGGCTCATAGAACTTCAAATTCGCTCTGGTCATATCTGTACCTGGTTCCAGGCTCAACCTCAACCTCTGACCTGCTCCCACATAAGAGTTACCAGAAAGAAATTCCTTAAGACTCTTAGGCTTACGGGCCGCATCAAAGTTACGTTGCTCGATCGAAAACTGACCTAATACACCATTATTTGTATCAACGCCAATACCGAACATCAGCATACCGGTATTAGTTTCACCTACTTCTACCAGAGCGTCACGTTTGTCTGGATAGTCACCTACCGGCTCAATATCTACCGACGAAAACAATCCACTACCAGCCAGACGACGTCTGGCCTTATCCGAAGCATCGGTATTATACACTGTCCCCGGCAGGAAGCCATGACGGTCAAAATCTCGCCTTACTACCTTGTCCTGTGTCTCGTAGTTACCTGTCACGATAACCTTGTTCAGATAATACTTCTGACCTTCATTAACATCAATATTCAGCAGAACCTCACCCGGCACTTCTGTATACTTCAGCTGCGGACGAACACGGGTATAGATATAACCGTTACTGCCGTAAAGTCTGGTTATTGCTCGCTCTGCCTTATCGGTATTTTCCTGACGGACAAAATCACCCGGCTGAACTGATATCTCGCTGGCCAGCTGCTGCTCGTCGTAGAGTTTATTACCACTGAATGTCATTTCCTTAAAGGTGTATCTTGGCCCTTCTGTGATAATGAATACTATCTCAACCTTACTATTGTCTTTATTAAAATTCTTCTCAACCGCAACCTGGGCATCAAGAAAACCTTCTTCATGATAATACTGAGCGATCGCATCAACATCAGATTCCAGCTTCAGATCATCTAACTTACCTTTATTGAAGATCGGAAAATACTTACGCGTCTTGGTCTTGCCCTTGATCTTATACTTTGGGAACGACTCTCTGCCCTCATACTTTATCTTATTGATCTTCAGTCGCTGACCTTCATCAATATTATATACGATCACTCCCTCGTCCTGAGCCCGACTGTCATCAACCTTTACCGAGGCAAAATAATAACCCTTATCACGATAATAGATCTCGATCTCATGGGCGCCACGGTTCACCAGATAGCCGTCGAGAAAATCATTTGTCTCAAATGGCAGCTGCTTGATCAGCTTCTTGGTCTTTATCTTCTTATTGCCTACTATCTCAACATTCTGTACTGTTGTAGCTTCATTGACAATAAAAATAATGTTCACCAGACTATCACTGCCATCTACCGGCTCTGCTACCCAGGTAACATTCCTGATCTGAGGCATGATGATTATCCGACGAGAGTCCTCGGCCGCTACCTTTTCACTGAAATATGCATCTGGACGAGAGCGGACATTGGTCATGATTATATCTGCTGCTACATGATCATTGCCACGGATGATTATATCTTTGATCAGCTTCTGCTCGCCATCACTAGCCAAAACCGAAACCGACAACAGGAGAATTATTGAAATAATACTGAAAACGAATCTTTTTGTCATGTATCTGTACTCTATGGCAAAATTGCCTGGACCGCGTCCTAACATATTGATTCCTTTCAACTTACAGGCATTTCCATACTTGTTTCGCCATATACCTTTATGACGGGAACTTACCGGCTAAAATCCTTACTTAAACCGGCAGTTTAAGCCTTATAAACCATGTATTTTAGCTGATATATCTATCCTTAACTACTAAAAAACCCGGCCCATATCAAAAAAAACTCCCATCTGCCGACTTCTGCCGCAAATGGGAGTTATATTTCACTATTGTCGCCCGAAAAGACCAAAGCCTTTCGGGCATAAATCCGGAATAGTTTTCATTAATTCCTGATTTATAAATTACTTAGTGTAGAACTTCTGAACTGTCTTGGTCTTGTATACTTCACCTGGACGCAAGATAGTTGATGGGAAGTTAGCGTGGTTTGGTGAATCTGGATAGTGCTGAGTTTCCAGACACAGACCATAACGATGGCCATAAACCAGACCATTGTGACCCTTGAGTGTGCCGTCAAGGAAGTTACCGCAGTAGAACTGGATAGCTGGCTGATCGGTAAAGACCTTCATACCTCTTCCTGTTGCAGGATCGTATACATCAGCTGCCAGACTCATCTTGCCGGCTTTCTTCTTGTTCAGAACCCAGTTATGATCGTAGCCGCCACCAAACTTGATCTGCTCATTATCAGCATTTACACGCTTGCCGATCGCTGTTGGGGTAGTAAAATCAAATGGTGTGCCCTTTACTGGTGCAATTACACCTGTTGGGATCAAACCTTCATCTACCGGTGTAGTATTGTCAGCGTTGAGCATCAGTACGTGACCGAGAATATCGCTCTTGCCGCCATTGAAGTTATAGTAGTTATGCTGTGTCAGGTTAACTGGTGTAGCCTTATCTGTAGTAGCTTCATAGTCAAAAATAAGTTCATTCTTATCATTGATCAGATACTTAACAGTAACGTCAAGATTACCAGGGTAGCCTTCTTCCATGTCCTTGCTTACATAATGAAGCTTCAGGCCAACTACGTTATCCTTTTCGATTGGTGTAGCATCCCAAACAACCTTATCAAAACCAACCAGGCCGCCGTGCAGTGCATTTTCGCCATTATTTACAGCTAGTGTATATTCTTTGCCGTCCAGAGTGAATTTACCCTTGGCGATACGGTTGCCGTAGCGACCGATCAAAGCACCGAAGTATGGGCTGTCTTTGTAGCCTGCCAGGTCGTCAAAACCAAGCATAACGTTTTCAGACTTGCCGTTACGGTCTGGAATGTAAAGGTTAACCATCAGACCACCGTAATTTGTTACGTCAGCACTAACACCCTTACCATTATCAATTGTATACAGTGAAACTGGTGTACCGTTTGGAGCCTTGCCAAATGGCTTCTTAGTTACTCCCTTTACACCTGCCTTACAGGCCATCTTTGCTCCGCAGCTCTTATCAGCCTTGCAGCATGAACCGCCGCTAGTCTCCTGACATGACGGCAGAACGATCATTGCCATTGCAATGAACATAGCAAACATTACAGCTTTCGCATTTTTCATAAAAATACTCCTTTGATAGATCATAAAACACAATTAATTATAGGTGACCTCAAATAATTGCTTTCGAGGCGAAAACGAGGATTGATCTTTACTGACAAGGAACGAAAAAACGGGCATATTGATTTATATTCACGGTTTTTCGTGACGCAGCTCAGGAAAAATCAAGACCGTTTGTAGCCCGGAATGAATTTTTAGAGGTTGCCTATATATCTACTCTTGCACACCACCCTGCTATTGGCAGAACTGGCATGCATTTCCTAACGTCATAATTAACAAGAAGTTCGACTCGATATGTATCAAGATAGAAGTCACAGACTCACGTCTCAGGACTACCCTTCAACTAATAATCTCCCGAAACGCATCGGGACTAAATCCTAACTCCTGAATTCTAAATCCTATTAAAACAATACCGGCCCGAAACAAACTGCAGATTGCACCGGTAAAAATACATTAATGAATAAAGATTAACCATTTACCCCGTGGTTGTAAAGCTTTTATTTATCGCTTTTTGACCACTATGTAACTGATACGGATAGAACTTTTCCCAAAGCAACCGAAATGGAATTTAAAATGACCAGAAAGCTTCAGGTTACCTGAAAAGCTATAGGTCGGAAATTAGATAAAAGAGAAAAAAGGGTGAAAGACGGGACTCGAACCCGCGACCCCCAGAACCACAATCTGGTGCTCTAGCCGACTGAGCTACTATCACCATAAGCTTACGCAACTAACTTAAACATAACAACTTACGCAAAAACTAACTGCCGCTCAATAGCCTTTAATAACCACTGAGACGAGTAATAATATATAAATATCGCCCTTTTGTCAAGCTATTAATATTATTAATAGCCAACTTAAAACATATATCAAACCCGACGCTTAAAATAACAGACATAATCCTGACTCATATCTACCAGCTCCCAGCCTTCTCGCCCCAGCTTATTCAATGCATCTTGCACAACCTTATTCTGCAGCTTGGCATTCTGAAATTCAGTATCATTGATCATATTTGTATTCACCCTCTGGGCCAACGCTTCATCCGCATTTTGTATCCCGGCCAGCGTCGTATACAACACCACCTTATATTCCCAGCCGCTGCCGTTGTCTGCTTTATCTGAACTAATAACACAAGAAGCCGCAAACAATGCCATCAACACAAATCCTACGATCAGTCCTTTTTTCATTCTTCCATCCATAAAATAGGTAGCACAAGCATCCTTGCTTGTGATTCTTGGTATTAACTTTGCTAAACATTTCAACTAATCTGGTATATAAATTACACAATAATCTGATTTTTTCTTCCAGGCATCACACCCACATTTCGGGACTTGTGATCCTTTATCCTAATATTAATCATTATCGCCTGATAATTACAGAAAAAAGCAACAGTTCCATCCGAGAAACCTGTTAATCACTTTTCTCTACCTCGCTATCAGCCCGCTTCCTGACCATATAAACCACAAACTCCGCCACCGCTAACCCCCATAGAATAATCGCCAGAAATGTAGTAAAACAGATCAGATCACCTTTTAGCCCGCTATTGAGCCTGACAGTAATAAAATATGCAGCCAGAATAATATTCACCAATGCCCTGCCAAAATACAGACAACCGCCCTTCCTCCAACAGTCATAAACCGTCCAGACCAACATACACCCCATAATAATTTCACCAAAAACAAGTAACGTCTGCATTTACTTACCCCCTTATCTAAAACCGCTCGAAACGGCTCCTGTCAGAATTAACAACATTGTACATCCGCACAGTACCCGCAGCTAACATAAGCCACAAGCAGATATTTGCTAAGACCTATCAAGTGTTATAGCTTTGATTATCGATGGATCAACTTCCTTCAGGGAATCAACAACCAGATCAGCATCTCCTAATGACTCTCTCGGATAGGTAGCTGTCACCGCAATAACTTTCATCCCCCCCGCATGGGCGGCCTCTACTCCTATTATCGCATCTTCAATTACGATACAATCGGCAACAGGCAACCCCAGCTTTCCCGCGGCACAAACAAAAGTATCCGGTGCCGGCTTGCCCCTGGCTACATCCTCTCCTGCTACCGTTGCATCGAAATAAGCCTCGGCCTTGAGGTTCTCCATGATAAATTCCAGATTCTTTCTCGGGGCCGATGTGCCAACCGCAGTCTTCACCCCAGCCTGCCTGAGCGAGACTAATAAACTCTCAACTCCCGGCGAAAATTCCAGATCCCCGGCGATCAGCTCCCGAAACCGCTCTTCCTTCCAGAGAGACAATTCCTCCACCTCCTGTTCGCTTACCGGCCGATTGAACATTATCGGGAGTATCTGATAATTCTGCATACCAAAAGTACTTCTGAACAGATCTTCATCAAACACATACCCGGCCCCAACAACCACATCCGACCACGCCTGCATATGATATGCCCCGGTATCTATCAGCACCCCATCCATATCAAAGATAACACCAAATAATTCTTTATCATTCTGCATAACTAAAACCCAAATAACCACGCCAACAGCAGCCCGCGGCATTTATTCATTGTATACTATATCAATACAAGACAATCAGACATCATCCTGCAACTACAGCATATTATAGCAGAACATCGGGCAAGAAAAATATAAATCTCACAGATAACAGACAAGCCTGCTTTAATCAAATAATAATAATAATAATGAAACATCTCCCCCGCAACTGGAGAAGGTAAGATACACCCAAACTAACCCAATACACACTCAATCTGCCGAAAGATCCAGGCCGTAATCGGCCGGTTATCCCGTCAAAAAAACTATCGCACCCTCAAAACCAGCTCAAGATTATCAGCATAAGCATCAGCCATCCCCTGCAAACGCTTCGTCCGCAAGATCAGCCTTATCGCCTCGCTGCCAACCGGCACCGTACCGCTAACCTTACGAAACAGGAACCCACTCTCATTATTACGCTCATTCGCCGTCACCGGCTCAAGTTCAGCCTTACCAAGCTCCACACCGCTTCTATCTATAAAGCTGGCTATTATCGTAAGCGAATCCACATGACCCTGAAACCCGCCAATCCAGCCGGAAAGCTCATACTCTACACCCTGACCATCGACCAAGGCCGCCAGCTCCTTCAGCGAGATATCCTGATACACATCACCGTTATCAACGCCAATAAAGAAGTTCTTACCACAATCTTCCGGCACAGCATTCTCACCCGCCAGCGGAAACCCTTCTTCCGCCGGATGATCATAGCTATATACCGTCGCCGGCCCGTTATCAACCCAATCATGCAGCACCACATTCTTCAGCTGCCTGTCGATAGCCTCATCCGGCAAATAGCCGCCCGCCGCATTCTTTTCAAAGCCCGGGTTCTTCACCAGATTCCTGCCCAGATACTCCCGCCATTTTACCACATCATCCAGACCGCGAACGAACATCCTGTCACTGGCAGCATACACCTCGGACAGCCCGCCACTACTGTCAACCGAGATCGCCTGACTCTCGTGCAGCACCGAAACAGCCTTACCGCCCTCGCCCGCGATTACCCTGACACTACCCCGATAAACACATGTCTTAATATTACCAACCATATCCGCCGCTACGCCAAATTCAGTACCAAGATCGACAATATCAACCTTATCTGTTCGAACCCGAAACCCGGAAGCTCCCGCACCCTCTGCCAGTGCCGATAATTTACCGCTATGCAGATAGACCGTATCTTCACTTTCAACATTAAAGTCAGCCGGAGCCTCAACCACAACCACCGCACCATTATTAAAAGCCAGCTCAGCAAAGCCAGAGCTCAATACAAAGTTACCCGGATACAGCTCCTTACCGTTTTCCATTTCCACGTCGCTACCCTGCCAGTTCGCCTGAACTTGCCCCGATATTCGTGCCGCCGGCGACAATGAAGATACTAAAAAGCCAGCCGTCACCGCCAGAATCACCACTACTACCGCCGCATATCTCAGATACGGCCTGCTTCCCCCTATCGGCCTCTCTCTAACCACCTCAACCACCGCAACAGGCTCAGGCTCATCAACATTAATCTCAACCTCAGCCGCCGGTGCATTTTCCTCTATATTCTCTAATACACACCATAGCTCATTATCGAACGCCTTCGCACCACATCGCTCTTGCAGCTTTATCATAGCCTCCGGCCCGGACAACGATGTCACCAGATCGACCAGCTCATAATAATCCTCTCGTGCAGACCGGTCATTCTCCAGCAGCTCCGCCAGCTCGGCAAAACCATCACTATCAAGCTCACCTTCGATAGAGCTGAACAATAACGCCGCTATCCGGCTCAATTTATCTTCGCCCCTGCTCATATCAGCTCCTCATCTCGCATCGAAAGACGAATACACCTGGTAAGCTTAACATGAATTATACCGATCGCCTTATGCACTCCCTGCAATGAAATACCAAACACTGCCGCTATCTCCTTAAACGACATCCCACTCTCGTAACGATGGCTAAGATACTTCAGCTCTTTAGCCGCCAGTTTATCCATACAACGCCCCAAAGCCTCACTATAAGCCGAACCCGCCGGAACCTTTGCCCTCGACTCCCGCTCCATCAAACTAACAAGATCATCACTAAACAGCAAGTGCGAACGCTTATGTTTGCGCCGGTACTCCATTACCTTATACTTGGCAAAAGTACAACCCCAGGCCGCAAAATCGCTGCCGGGCGTAAAACTGCCAAACTTATTCCACATCTCTGTCAGAGTCTCCTGCAGAATATCCTCAGCATCAGCCTTATTCGGCACCAGAGTAATAATAAACCCCAATATCCGACGCTGATTAGGAACCAGCAGCCGCATAAACTCACCACTCTGAGGCAAATCACCAGATTGTCGCATTTCTTGGGACATAATTTTAGATAAATATGAGTAACAAGAAATAAGAAATAAGCTCTGGTTTCTCGCTCCGCTCGAAGCTATTTGATTTATTATTCGACTGCAAAGCAGGCGTTTAAATTATCTTCGGCCAAAGGCCGAGACCGGAGCTTATTTCTTCTTTCTTATTTCTTATTACTTCTTCAGTTATTATTCCACCAACTCTATCTCACCAAACACCAGATCATCCATCGCCAGATACGTGCCGTCGCCGCTGGTCTGGGTCAGTGTTAGTGTCAGTGCTTCAGAGCTCACACCACTTACGTTAATTTCATGTTCGCGTACTGCACCATCTGGTGTATTAAATACGCCAGAACCCAGCTCACCGCTTGTGGCTCCGCTTACGGTCCAGTTTACATCGGTATTACCGCCGCCGCTCCATACATTCAGCGACAGACACGCCAGCTGTACATTATAACCAGCTTCAGGCGTAAATACAATCTCGAACGACTTATACTCATCTACCGGCACACTGCCCATCTGGTACACCAAACCGCCATCGCCGCCGCCTGGCCAGCTCGAATAGCTTTCCCATTGATTATTGGCGTTATTACTACCGCCGGTCGGCGACCATGCCAGACTGATATGCGGGGTATTTGCCATATTTGAACCATGATCGGCCGGTATCGCAGCATTTGTAGCCAAACCAGTTGCCCCGGCTATTACCGACGATTTGCTATAGTATGAACTGGTAAAATAGCGACTCTCTGACAATGCGGTCGAACTCAGCCATTTATCGCTATATAGTGCAAAATCTGATACATTTACTATACAGTCGCCATTAACATCATATTGATCCGCCTGCCAGCTGCCAACCGCCTTCGCTGCCTTACACGAATCTTCAAATACTACCAGCTCCATATCATCTGATACCGCTTCGCCATCAACGTCAACCGTCAATCTCAAAACATAATTCCCTGCCTTATTCACCGTCACACCGCACACCAGCTCACTGCTATCAGCAAATACTATATCACTACTAGCCGTCAGCTCGCCCTGGGCACTCATCTCAAATGCCTGCCAGCCGGTAACAGTCACAGCCTCATCGCCGTAGTTCACTGTCCCCTGTACCTCAAGTGCCCCCTGCCCGGCCAGTACGTCCATAGAAGTTAAAATATTCTTACCGGCATCAACTCCAGCCTCAGAATATTCAAATGTTGCCAATACCGCCCTATGGTCCGATGGATAGCCTGCAATTGCAATATCGGTATCAGCCTTGGATGCATCGATACCAATATTTTCTACCTTCTTGACACTTATCTCCTGCCCGTCGTAATAGACAAAATCAATACGGTCAAATACCTCGTTCGCCGCCGGTCTCGGTGTCCAGCTATAGCCATGATCATTTACCGCGTCCGGCCTTACTGTGCGGAACGAATCTTTCAAGCCAGCGTTCAACACACTTCTAGACGCCGGCCAATCTACCTTAATATCATAACTGCGTGCTGTCGAATCTGCTACCGCCTGCGTCCAGTCCAGACATGACGGCTCATTGAAGTCACCAGTCAGAAATACCAGTTCGGTCGCCTCTTTGCCTGTCGCCGCTATATCGGCCAGGATCTCTGCCATCTGACTGCCGCGGGCACTGTTAGCAGCACTTATTACCGCCGCCTCATTTTTTGCCACCTTATTATCACGCAGATCATAAGGCTGATATGGATATGCCGGCAGATGAGTATCATACACCCACGCATTTACCCCGCCCGGCAACGCAAGCTTGGCTCCAAAACCATTTGTACTGGCAGATACGATCTGATATCTGCTCATTACATGAGTTGACGACTTCGGCAACTCCTGCGAATACCAACCCAAAGCACCAGCGATCTCGGACGCATGATCCAGCTCCTGAAACCCTACCACATCAGCACCAGATTTCTTTACTATCTCCACGATCGCGTCCCTGCCAGTAGCAGTATCCTCAACACTCCAGGTATTAAAACTCATTACCTTTAACTCATTTACCGCAAAGCTCTTATCACAGGCGGCAAAAAGACCCGCCAGAACCGATAACGCCACCGTTAACTTCTTAGCTCTTCTTAACATAACTTATTTCTCCAGTTTCCTTGTCCATATTACAGTCAAAAACACTTCGCCACACCAGCCGTACACAACTAACGCAACAAATAGCAATGACCACCCCCCAAACATTTTCAACCAGATTTTTCAAAACACAAACAAGCTGCAACACCAAACACATCTAAACCACTAAAAAAAAACAACTTAAAAGCAACCAACTAATCACCATCGCGAAGCTTTAAGAGTTCAGAATTTATTCTGTTTATAAAGCCATCCGCAAAGGCGGATACCAAACACTATAGGCTCCCTCTGAAAACATCTCTGCGATATTTTCTCCCTCCCCCCAATCTGTCGTAGAAATCCAGGCCGAAGGCCGGTTATCCCTTCCATAAAAAAGCCGCCTTATCCCTCAAAACCCGCAAACACCCACAAAAAACCTGCCATTTTGTCAGCTTTTTACCCTATTTCACTTGATATCGCTTGATTTTGAGCTTATGATTAGTTTTCCCGGCGTAAAGTTAGCTTATATTCTGAATTGTTAAGATTATAAGCTTTGTAATTTTATTAATCACAAGCGGGGACGCTTGTGCTACTTGATAACTGAAAAAATGAACATATTATACATAATTATAGCTGCGGCTATCTCACTGGCCGTCGGTGCTGCTCTCGGCATATCATATGCCGGGCGATACATACGCAGACTCAAGCAGACTCGTCAACAGCTAACCGAACGGCTAAAGCAGGCCGAGCAAATGGCACATCTGGGCGACCTGACCAGCAACCTGGCACATGAGATCCGCAATCCGCTATCGATCATAAAGGTGAACCTGCAGCTGCTGCATGAAGACATAGAATATATGCTCAAGGACGGCTCTTTCGAGGGCGGGTTCGACTTCAATGCCGTCGATGAGCCGGAGAAGAAGTTCCGCAGACAGCTACGCAAGCTACAGACCCTCTCCGGCGAAACCGACCGGCTCAGCGAAACGCTAAACGACTTCATGCGATACGCCGGCAAGATGGAACTGCACCCGATCGAGCAGGATGTAAACGAGGTGCTCGACGACCTTATCGATTTCTATGAGCCGCAGGCCACTAACCACAACGTACAGATACGCAGGAGCCTGCCCATCGAAAAAGCCGTTTGCCGGATCGATATCGACCATTTCAAGCAGGCAATACTGAACCTGCTCATAAACGCCACTCAGGCAATGGGCGAAACCGGCGGCGAACTCATCATCCGCAGCCACAGCGCCGACGACGAACAGCATATCGAAATTATCGATACCGGACCTGGTATCCCGCTAGATAGACAGGATAAAATTTTCGACCCATACTTCACCACCAGAAGCGGCGGAACCGGCCTGGGTCTTCCAACCTGCCGAAGAATAATAGAAGAACTTAACGGACACATAACCCTACACAGCGAACCCGGCAAAGGAACATCCTTCGCCATAACACTGCCAAGGGTAAGATAGATAGGGAGGAACATTGTTACTCCCGTTAATATTGAAAGATTGAAAGGAAAATGAGGAAGGAATAAGAAACAAGAAATAAGACACGAAGTGATGCGAAGCATAAATACGCTCAGGAATCTCGCTCCGCTCAAAACTTTCTGATTTATATTCGCCTGCAATGCAGGCGTTTAAATTTCGTCCGCCTCAGGCGGACACCGGAGCTTATTTCTTATTTCTTATTACTTATTTCTCCCCCTATTACACCATGCAAAAACCAACCAAAATCCCCGTTCTCATCATCGAAGACGAAGTCGCACACGCCGAAGCTCTCGCAGAGGCTCTCGAACGCGAAGGATACGAGCTCACTATCGCCAACAGCGGCGAGGAAGGGCTCGACATATTCAATCTGGGCGACCCGCAGGTTATCGTTACCGACCTCAAGCTCGGAGGCGAGATCGACGGCATGAAAATAGTCGAAACCGTAACCAATAGCGAACGATCATGTGCCGTAGTACTCATTACTGCCCACAGCTCGATCGAAACCTGTAAAGAAGCTCTCCGTCACGGCGTTTACGACTATATACCAAAGCCTATCGACCTGGACACCCTGCGTGCCGTTGTTAATCGTGCCGCTAACAAAGTTTCGCTCGAACGAGAGAACCGCCGTCTGCAGGATCAGTTAGAGAGCAAGTTCGACTTCGCCGGCGTGGTCGGCGAATCGGCCGTTATGCTAAAGATACTCGACAAGCTCAATCGTGCCGCCGACTCGACAGTACCCGTTCTGCTCCAGGGCGAAAGCGGAACCGGTAAGGAGCTTTGTGCCGAAGCTATCCACTTCAACTCGCCACGTAAGAACGGACCGTTTATACCCGTTAACTGTGCCGGACTGAGCGATACCCTGCTCGAAAGCGAACTGTTCGGCCATGTTAAAGGTGCCTTCACCGGTGCCGAAGCTGACCGCAAAGGCTTCTTCGCTATGGCCGACGGCGGCACACTATTCCTCGACGAAATTGGCGATATGCCCCAGAACATGCAGGCCAAACTTCTACGCGTACTAGAAGATCAGGTCGTCATCCCCGTCGGTGCCGTCAAAGGTACCAAGGTCGATGTCCGCATTATCAGTGCCACCAACCAGAACCTGGAAAAAATGATCGAAAACCGCGAATTCCGTCAGGACCTATACTATCGTATCCGCGGCGTGAATATCCAGATACCATCACTCAAAGAACGCAAGCCGGATATCCCGCTGCTGCTGAACCATTTCCTAAACGAGTTCGCCGAATCTGAAAATCGCCCGGTAAAGGGCTTCACTCCCGCCGCTATGCGTATCCTCAAAAGCTACGACTGGCCCGGCAACGTCCGTGAACTGAGAAACTGCGTGAAGATGATGGTCGTCATGGCCGACTCCGAGCTGCTCGATATTACCGATCTGCCGATCGAGATCCATGAGACCAACTGCGGCGACGAAGAGATCGGTAACCTCGCCGGCGTAAACCTCAACGAACTGGAAAAGACCGCCATCAAACGAACCCTCGAAATGGTAAACGGCAACCGCGAACAAGCCGCAAAAATGCTGGGAATCGGCGAACGAACACTATACAGAAAAATTAAGGAATATAATCTTTGATGAAGTAAGTAAGAAATAAGAAATAAGCTCCGGTGTCCGCCAATGGCGGACGTAATTTCAAACGCCTGCTATGCAGGCGAATAGTAAATCAGATAGTTTCGAGCGGAGCGAGTTTCCTGAGCTTATTTCTTGTTTCTTATTTCTTATTACTCTCTTTAACATACTACTATGGAACCCAATAACCAAACGAAAAATTTCATCTCCCACGGTATCGACCTGGTCGAGATCGCTCGTATCGAAGCTATGATCGAACGGCACGGCATCGACGGACTATCACGCATCTTCACCGACACCGAACGCCAATACGCCGCCAGCTTCAAA
Organism: Sedimentisphaerales bacterium; assembly: GCA_963667715.1. Lineage (GTDB taxonomy): Bacteria > Planctomycetota > Phycisphaerae > Sedimentisphaerales > SM23-30 > JAFGDI01. The sequence goes on from OY763926.1 coordinate 3,751,341, forward strand.
AAGAACCCCGCCGAACGACTCGCCGGCCGCTACGCTGTCAAAGAAGCCGTCCTGAAACTGCTCGGTAAAGGGCTGCGCGACGGACTCGAAATGATCGATATAGAAACCACAAACGACCCACTCGGTAAACCACTGGTAACCCTAACCGGTAAAACCGCCGAACTTGCCGAACAAATGGGGATCTCCAACCTCGACGTAAGCATAACCCACACCGCCGGCCTCGCCTTCGCCAGCGTTGTCGCCTACAAACAATGAACAAAAAACTTTAAACCAGCCTGACCGCACAGCGGTCAATCCACCCCTTTCAACCTTACTTCCTTACAACCTTTCTACCTTTTCATTCCCCCAAACTCAACCAAACCGCCACCGCAAACCCAGCCAATATCCCCACCTTTATCAGCTTGAGCTTCAGCTCGAACCGCTTCAATGCCCCCGGCGTTACCGCCAGCTCATAGAGCAGGCCCATCCGATCCGATAAACTCCCATGCCGAAACGATGACTTACTCACCGACATACCATTAATAAACGATAACCTGTTCAATGCCGAGCTCATTATCGCCGAACCGATCGAGCTGAGCTTGCCATCATTAGCACTGTCCTCTGCCCCTACCGCTTCCGCGGCAAAGACGTCCGCCTGCCTCTCAAAATTCCTCGATACCACCCCAAACAGCAAATACCCACCTACTACCGCCGCTGCCATAAGTGCAATACCAAGCACATCAGAAACCCACAACGGCCAACTTGCCGGCACCAGCCCCAACAGCCAATCCACCAGCCAGCCAAGATCGATCATCAAAGCCATCATCGCCGCCAGCATCAACTGCATATGCTTATGCCGGATATGACCAGCCTCATGACCAAATACCGCACACAGCTGGTCAACCGACAGATCTGTCAACAGCCGATCACTTATTATCACATATCGCAGCGGTGGAAACAGCCCTGTCACCGCCGCATTTCCTACCATCCGATACGTATGCCACGATAGTATCTCGCTATAACTCAGCTTCACCTCATCGCCAAACTCCGACAGCTTACTACGAAGCTCACCAGCCTCCAAAGGCTGGGTCGTCCATATATACCGCAACAGCAGCGGTGCCAGCGAAAAGGTTATCACCACCGCAACCAGCGTTACCAGCTCATAGTCTATCATGAACATCACATTCACACCAAACCGACTTCCCACCCATACCACAATATCTTCGCCCAGCTCACCCAGCAGTGATATCAATCCCAAAGGCACAACTACCGATAACAGATTATGTCGGATATGATATACCATATACTCCACCAGCGACCACGGCTTATAATCTGTGCCGCCAAAACCTACCCTGGCAGCAATATCAAGCTCATAACAAAAATACAGCTGTATCAGCACCATCGAAATAAACGGCAGCATCCACAACAGCTCATGCAATAAATAAATATCCGGCAGATACGCCGCCAGCTTTCCCCAGCTCAAGCCAAAACTCACCACACCCGCCAGCACCACCGCACCAATACGTTCGCCGCTAACTATCTTCGACGGCGACCCCGAAAACCTACCCACCGCCAATTTCCTGACCTTTATATGGTTATACACAAATATACCAATACCATAGCTCAGCACTACGATCACCCCAAGCATCAGCCGCTCACTGGCCGTAGCAATACTACCCGACAGCAGCTCATAATTATCCAGCTCACCAACCGCCGCCATCTCACCGCCGATAAGCGATAGAATTATTCCGATTATTATTGATATTTGCATATTACTTAAACCTGATTCACCCGCCCCCTGCCAACCATTCTACCCATCCCAAAAAAAAGGTAAAGACCCCACCAGGAAGCCTTTACCTTTTAACATTATATTTCAACTTTGAGCTACTTACTATTAATAGCTTTCAAACGGCCATTTGCATAGCTGATATTTGCGGTATAGCTTGGCTCCAACTGGATAGCTTTCTCGTAATATTCGCTTGCACTGGTATAGTTGTGGAAATAGTCATCATAAATCTTGGCAACTGCAAATCTCGCAGCGTATGGGTTCTGTGGGTCCCACTGCCATACACGCTGGTAATACAGCATAGCAACATAATTATCATCAAAATCACGACGGTATATCTCTGCGATATCCCACGCCGCATCATCGATCTTATCACTATTAGGATATGTCGAGATCAGCTCATCCAGCATACCGCGAGCCTCAAGCAGACCCTTGGTATTACGAAATACACCCCGACTGCTATTGATAAGATCTGCCGCTTGAGCATACAGCTCATCAGCCTGCTCTACACTGTCAGTCGCTCTCAGGTCTGGGCCGGCTACTTCTGCCATTACAATATAAGGCCTCATCTCGATCTCAGACAGCGAGTCCAGCTCATCTTTCACCCAAACAGCCTTGAGCTGATTGCCCTGCCTGTCATAAAACTTACCGAGCTTCTCAAGCTGTGCCATATAATTATTGCGATATGACACCATCTGCTCTACCAGCTGAACTTCACTGGCACGCACTGAATCATCTGCATCATATGCCAGTGGATTTACCGACATCTCAGCTGGTACGGTCTCCTTTACCTGTTGGGCCTGCTGTACTTCTTCCGCTGTTGGGTTTCCACAGCCCGCCACCACAAACATCGCCAGTACGGCCATACCAGATAGTATATTCTTCATGATCATTCGCTCCTGATAATATTTTTAATCGTTATTCTTTTCGTAATCCTGTTCCACATAATGCCTTAGACTAGATACCCGATCTGCAAACCTGCGGATATCAAACATTATTCTGAAACTTAATTCTAGCTCACTACCATTCATATTTCAAGACAAAACCAGCTTTACAATTATCCATAACTACTACCTCACCCTCCACCCCTTTACCTCATCAAACACTCTGCACACATCACCCGCCGCCATCAGCAGCAATTCCCCCTCACCAACACACCATACACATTTCACTCATCTCTCAAACCTACAAAGTTGCACAATAGTAATATTTTATTATTTATATAAAACACCACTTAAAAAACCACTACCACCACATCAAACTCAACACAAACCCATATAAAACACCTAATTACACACTTTTGGCATATCCTAAACCAATTTAACAATAAAAATAAACACCAAAAACATAAACTCCACCACTATTGCAGAATTCTAAACTTGAATTATGTTGAACACTACGCTAGAATCAAAGTTTCAGTTTCTACCTATATTGTTTCAGAAATGAAACTGGAACTATTAAATTTCATTTTATCTTACATCGCTTTCAAGAAAGGAATTTGACAATAAGATGAAAAAATCGATGTCGTTCTTTATTTGCGGACTGTTTCTGGCTTCAATAGCAACAGTCGCGATCTATTCCTGCAAGGTCAGGGCCGCTGCCGCCGAATCTTCCGGCCAGATGGTACTTACTCTCGGCCATAGCCTTGACACCAATCACCCGGTCCATAAGGCCATGGTATTTATGGGCAACAGACTAAACGAACTCTCTGACGGCAAAGTTCAGCTGCATATTTATCCCGGCAGCGTACTCGGCTCTGAAACCGAGTGTCTGGAACAGGTAAGAAATGGTGCTCTGGTAATGACCAAAACCTCAGCCGCGGCCCTCGAAAACTTCGAACCAATATACTCCGTGTTTGGCCTGCCGTACCTATTCCGCAGCGAAGAGCATTTCTGGAATGTATTAAATGGTACTATCGGCAAGGAAATGCTGCAGAAAGCCAAAGGCGATAAGATCCTGGGCCTATGCTATTATGATGCAGGCAGCCGAAACCTATACACCGTTGACACCCCCATCCAAAGTCCGGACGATATGAAAAACCTCAAGATAAGGGTTATGAACTCTCCTACTGCTATCCGGATGATCGAGTGTCTGGGCGGTTCGCCTACCCCTATCGCCTGGGGCGAGCTATATACCGCTCTAGGCCAGGGAACCGTTGTCGGAGCCGAAAATAACATGCCTAGCTTCACCTCGAACAGGCATTATGAAGTATGTAAACATTTCACTAACGATGCTCACACTATGATTCCCGATGTTCTATGCATAAGTCTGGATATCTGGAACAACTTCACCCCTGAAGTACAAAACTGGGTACAGCAGGCGGCAGATGAAAGCTGCCAGTACCAGAGAGAGCTGTGGAAAAAAATGACATTGGAATCGATCGAAATTGCCAAAAACGAAGGCGTAACTATCTATGACGTTGATAAGACCCCATTCGTTGAAAAAGTTAAACCAATGTACGACGAAATCAAAGATGAAAATGAGCTCAAACTCATAAACGAAATACGTGAGGTGAAATAACCGATGATCAACCAAGTTAAAAACATTCGTCTGGCACTCTGTCGGGTGCTGGAGTTTACCCTTATTGTCGCGGTAGCGGTTCTTACCGCTGATGTATTATGGGGCGTTATTACCCGCTATATTTTCGGCAGTCAGGCAAAGTGGACAGAAGAACTCGCCCGCTTCCTGTTGGTCTGGGTCTCTTTTCTCGGTGGTGCCGCGGCTTTCGGTGAAAAAGCACATCTCGGCGTAGACTATTTCGTTAACCTCCTGGCACCAGCCGGTCGCCTGATGTTCTCGCTCTTTGGCTTCGTTGCTATTATCTTCCTGACTATAAGAGTTTTCATCATCGGCGGTATTCAGCTGGTTCAGGACAATTTCGCCAGCGGCCAGATGGCTCCGGCTTTACAGATCAATATGGGTATCGTTTATGCCGCTGTTCCTATTGCCGGCTGCTTTATCCTGATCTTCACTCTCACTCAGATAATGGAAGCAATTGCCGAGTCACGCATGACTAAGGAGGTTAAATAATGGGAACAATAGCTTTGATCCTTGTACTGGTTTTCGTACTTCTTTTAGTTGCAAATGTACCGATCGCTGTATCTATCGGATTATCAGCCTGGGCTGCTACCTATGCTATCGGTAACAATGCCGATTGGCTGGTAGCCTCTAAAATGGCAAATGGTGTTAATAGTTTCGCTTTGCTGGCGATACCGTTCTTTATCTTTTCCGGCTATCTTATGGGCAAAGGCGGCATGGCTCGCAGGCTTATCGAATTCGCCTCCAGCCTGGTAGGTATGTTCCCCGGCGGACTGGCCTACGTCAACACCCTCACCTGCATGCTCTTTGGCAGTATATCTGGTTCTGCCGCCGCCGCAGTATCTTCTGTCGGTGGCTTTATGATCCCGGAAATGAACCGCAAAGGTTATAATCGCGAGTTCAATGTTGCGGTCACAACTACCGCCGCTACTACCGGCCTGCTCATCCCGCCAAGTAATGTTATGATCGTCTATTCCGTCGCCGCCGGCAGCGTTTCGATCGCAGCGATGTTTATGTCCGGGCTCCTTCCGGGTATTATCTCAGGACTATGTATTATGTCAGTCTGCGGCTACTTCGCCTTTACCCGCAAGTACAAAGGCGGCGAACGCAGTACCCTCAAACAGATATGGCAGACTTTTGCCCAGGCATTTCTGAGCCTGTTGCTGGTTATTATCGTTATCGGTGGTATTCTCGGTGGCATATTCACTCCAACCGAAGCGGCCGCGGTTTCAGTTCTGTACTCATTCATTCTGGCCGTCTTCTTCTACAAGGAGATAAAGCTCACCGAACTGCCCGACATCCTCAAACAGACCGGTGTTACCACCGCTGTAGTCATGCTCCTTATCGGTGCCAGCTCCAGTATGAGCTGGATCATGACCATTGCTAACATCCCGCAGACTGCCAGTGCCGCTCTTATGGGCATCTCTGACAATCCGATCGTTATCCTTATGACTATCAATGTACTTCTGTTACTGGTCGGTACTTTCATGGACATGACCCCGGCTATCCTCATCTTCACTCCGATCTTCCTGCCCGTTGTGCAGCAGTTCGGTATGCACCCGATCCATTTCGGTATTATGATCATAGCAAACCTATGTATTGGCCTCTGTACCCCGCCGGTAGGCACCTGCCTCTTCATCGGCTGCGGAGTCGGCCAGACCACCATCGCCAAGGTAACCAAGACCATGATCCCGTTCTTCCTGGCAATGATCGTTGCTGTAGCACTCATAACCTACATACCACAGATCAGCCTATGGATACCAGAAAAAGTGGGACTAATAAAAACAGTTGAAGTAGAAAAATCAATGCAGCTATGGCACGATAGCTTTAGCCCCCAAACAAACGATAATAAATAGTGCATATATTGTTTAGTAATAAGTAACAGGTAACAAGCTCAGGTTTAGCCCTTAGGTCGATAAAATTTAAACGCAGGTAATGCCTGCAAAATCTATCAGATACCTTCGAGCGGAGCGAGAAACCTCAGCTTATTTCTTATTTCTTGTTTCTTATTACTTTACAATTTCATAATCACCACTTTTCCAATTATTACTCAAATAGGAAATCGGTATATACGGAGAAACCCAAAATGCTAACCATAGAAAAATACTCATTCGGAGTCGGCGACCGCTTCACCTGTCAGGGTAAAGCTCAGCTTCAGGCCATGATCGAAGCTGCCAAACTCGGTATCAATGTCGTTCCCGTATGGAATAAGTCATACCGTGAACACAAAACCATCGGCACCCAGCCATGCTCCACCCGCAGCGAAGCTGACAGTGCCGTAGCCGCCCTATACTGGCACAACTCATATTACTGCGACGCCGACCATATCAATATGTCAAACGTCGACCTGTTCATCGATAGCTGTAATTTCTACACTCTCGACGTTGCCGACTATATCGGCAAAAAGGCCTCCGATTCCGATATCGAAGCTTTCGCCGACCGGCACAGTTCGCTCACCGGCGAACTCACTATCCCCGGCATCGACCAACCAATAACAATAACCCGCGACGATATAGTAAAGATCGCCGGCAAAGTCCTACTCGCCGTTCAGGAAGCCGGTAAGCTATACCGGCACATCGCAGCCCAAAAAGGTGCCGACAATTTCGTTACCGAAGTCTCTATGGACGAAACCGATCTGCCCCAAAGCCCAGTCGAAATGCTGTTTATACTCGCCGCTATCTCAGACGAAAAGATACCTGCCCAGACCATAGCACCAAAGTTCACCGGCCGCTTCAATAAAGGTGTAGATTATGTCGGAGACGTGGAAACCTTCGCCAAAGAATTTCAACAGGATGTTGCTGTTATCGCTTTTGCAATTAAACAGTTCAAACTGCCCGACAACCTAAAGCTCAGCGTCCACTCCGGCAGCGATAAATTCTCCATCTACCCCGCGATAAACAAAATAATCAAAAAATATAACTGCGGACTACACCTTAAAACCGCCGGCACTACCTGGCTCGAAGAAGTCGCTGGCCTCGCTCTCGCTGGCGACCAGGCCCTTCAAACGGCTAAAGACATATACGCACAGGCACTCGCACGCTTCGACGAACTCTGCGGCCCATATGCCACCGTTATCGATATCGACAAAGCCAAACTCCCAACTCCAGAAGATGTTAACCTCTGGGATTCTGCGACCTTCGCTGCCAAACTACAACACGATCAAAACTGCGAGCTTTACGACCTGAACGTCAGACAGCTTATCCACGTTGGCTATAAGGTAGCCGCTGAAATGGGAGAAAAGTACATCGACCTGCTAAATAAAAATGAAAAAATAATCGCCAAAGGCGTTACCGCCAACATTCTGGAAAAACACATCAAACCTGTTTTCGGTTGAGCTTGTCCAGTATAATTATTCTCACCACACAACAGGCAGCCGGATACACTCTGGACTGCCTGTTTTTTTTCGATAACCATTGGAGACCGCTTACACTCCATCTATCGTAAAAATCCAGTCCACCTCAGGCCGTTTAGCCCATTAAAAAAACTTGACTCCATTTCAAGCCAATGATAGAATTCACTAACTGTATTATTTCTTGGGTAAATCTTTTTTCAGAAAGGAAAGTTTTATGAGATCTTTACTACTTTGCTTATTTCTCTCGTTAACTGCATTGTTCTCTCTTACCGGGTGCGGACCCACTAAACCAGCATCATTAGAGGCAAGTTTATTACCTGCCCCACAGTATCTTGTCGGCGGTGGCTACGCCTTCCAATACACCGCTTCAGAAGCTGGCACCGCTATAATCTACGATGGCAACTCCGGCACTATACTCGCAAGCAAAACCATGGTTCAGGGCGATGAGTTTAACGCTGACCCTGATGAAATGAATGAACTTCTGAACTCCGTTCTTGCTATACCAAACAGCGATATCAAACCGCTGCTATACTTCATACCGAAACAGGAAAAAAAATAAGCAGGTCAAACATCCTGCTTGACTCCCTAATTTACTGACAATGTGGTATCATTAACTCAAACTGACCGAATCCTTCAGTTTGTATATTGTAATCCACTCTCAAAAAAGGGCTTAATGATTGCTAATTAGTTGTTAGTATTTGAAGTCATTATATTCAACTAATTGCTAAATTCTATCCCGATGTACATCGGGACTAACTCCTATCAAACTGACCATCGGTCAGTTTGAGTTATTAAAATACGCCAAATTAAAAATGGGTGCCTCTGAAAATTACTTTAGAGGCACCCTTAATTATTTGCATAGAATTTAATAGTTGGCTTTCCATCCATTCCATTCAATGAATTACTAACCACTCTGAAACTGACCTTCGCTATCTTTGACCTGTCATTTAACAGTCAAAGTACCAGCTACCGCAAATGCCTCGCCATCTACTGTAATTCCAGTCAAAGTCATTGTCAGTACCCCTGGTGTCAGGCTATCTTTTAATTCTGTTATATCGATCTTAGCTACCAGATCGCCAAGATCATCCGCAAATACTGATGTCGCCGCAATACCTTCAAGTGCTACAGTATCAAACACAACTGTCGATGCCGGGATATTGGAATGAACGGTAAGAGTACTTACCGGCCCGCTCAACTTCAGTGTTTTCGGCGAGATCTTTATCGCCGGATCATCACCCTTACAGGCACTATTAGCCAATACAGCTGAAACAAAAACAAACACTACCAGCAACAAAAGAGAAATAATTGTCTTTTTCATGATTTGCTCCTTATTCAAAAGACGATAAATATACAACTTAAAGTATACACCACAAACCAACAATTAATCCACTTTTTTTAATAACACACTAAATAAACAAGCCAAAACAAGGCAATAACCAACAACTAACCAAAATACTGTAAAGCAACAAAACACTCAGACATTCAGTAGCCAACTTCTAAATCACTCTCCTAAAAACGAACTCCAGAACATTTTACAGGAACTTAGATAATAATAAAAATATTACTCAAACTGACCGAATCCTTCAGTTTGTACATTGTAATTCGCTATCAACAAAGGGCTTAATGATTGGTGGTTAGTAATTAGTTTTTGAAGTCATTCTATTCAACTAATTGCTAAATCCTATCCCGATGTACATCGGGACTAACTCCTCTCAAACTGACCATCGGTCAGTTTGAGAATATTACATACTCACCTGAGCTCTGGCTCTGCATAATAACCCAGCCGCTTACCAACAGGGACCGGCTCATACATATCGTTACTACCCCGCTGCTGATACCAATATGCCGTCACCGCATACCTCAACGGCCAGTTATTATCATGATATTTCTCGATGCAACCCTCAAAACGACTATTAAACGGTACATTATCGGATATCTGCCAGCGACATACCGAAATATGACCTCTGTTTTCATGATTTAACGTCTGACACTGCACCGCACTATCAAATCGCTGCGGCGTACCCCACGCATAGCCAAAATAATCCTCTGACCCTGTACCAAACGTCGACGGCATATACTCTCCATCAACAAAGAACTTCTCATCTCCCTCTCCCCACCAATATGTATGCTCTATTACATCTCTTTTGAAAAAGTTATACAGATCACTGCCTTCTACAAAACCAGAGCCTTCTGGAAAATACCACTTATACTTACTCGCCCGCTCCCGATCCCACATATGCAGAGGATTCCACAGACTCAACGCCATTCCACAAAAACGACCGCAAGCACCGTCAACCAGCAGTACTGGCCAGTCCGGCCAGCGATCCGACATATACCGCTCTCGGCCCGCTGCACCATATTTATCCCTGTGCCACTTCACATGAAATCTTAGCAGATTATCTGCCTCCGCCTGCGAAAGCTTCTCAATATACATACTTACACCAAACTCAATATCGCTATCACCATCATTTGTCAACACTACCCTGGCCGAGCTATACGGCATATACCAACTGCTCTCTAGCTTACCTTCCCCCATACTCATAGCCAGCGAATGATAAGTGTTAACACCCGGCGAAGAACCAAACATATCTCCCAAAGGCGACCAGACCGCAGCCTTATCACTGCCGTCCCAATATATACTTATCACTACCTCCCTCATAACCTTCTCTGCCAGCTTGCTATCCATCTCAGGCAACGAAATGTTAATGCCCGTTATCGCCCCCGGTTCCAAAAGCTCCGCTACAGTACTGGCCTCACCACCATGAATACGAACCCTCTCCTTATTAACACATATCCCACCAGATTCCATCACCGGCTTCCGGCTCGCCCAGATACCATCCGCTCGCCTCAATGCCGCCTGCTCCTGCTCATCAAAATATCCCTTGAACGAACTAACCTTACTGCCCTCTGCCAGCTTACTCCAGCTTATCTGAAAATACCTGCCCCACCCTTCACAAAGAACTACCTTGCAGCTCTTCTGAAATACGATCGGAATATATGAGTTCTTACCGCGTGCATTATCTCGTACCAACTCGCCATAGTTAAATGGCTCCCGACCGCTATCAAAATAATCACGAAATGGCACCGCCAGCATCGGCTCAGCTCCACCATCAATATACACCTTCATCAAACCACCCTCTGGCATTGCCGACCATACCCGCCAGATCACACCCGGGCCTTCCATCTCAGCGGCAATTATATCACCACCTTCTCGACCATAATTACCATCACCATCATTATTGCTATACCAGTTCTCATACAAACCAGTTTCATCATTATACTTAGCAGACTTATCACCACTCGAAAAGTTACCACTCATCTCGCCTGCCGCCGGCTTCTCTGCCAACAACTTCATATCGTACAACCTCGATACAATTTCACTATAACTCAATTCACTGCCAGTGACATATCCCAACTCTAAACTTAAAAGTAAAATTATCGCTATCAGATATTTCATTGTTTATTCCTAAACCAAGAATTAGTTTACATTTAATTACATTTGCTTTACATTATATTAACTGTAAACTTAAATTACAAATATAAATACACAAAGTTTTACACATCTCCCCTAAAAGCAATTAAAGGTTCTCATTTGCAATGTATGTAAACAAAAAAAAACCCCGCCAGAGTAATCCAGCGAGGCTTTTATTTTTTATGATCTCCTTAGCTTTCGCCAAGGCTCTTTCGGCTTAATTAGCGGCCAAGACCAAGCATGTCACCAATGATTGGTGCAAACTTAACGATCAGACCAGCAAATACTACCGATACCATACTCATCAGCTTGATGAGAATGTTCAGTGATGGACCTGAAGTATCTTTGAATGGGTCACCAACTGTATCACCAGTTACAGCAGCCTTATGAGCGTCAGAGCCCTTACCGCCGAAGTTACCCTTTTCGATGTACTTCTTGGCATTATCCCAGCTACCACCAGCATTCGCCATGAAGATAGCTACCGCAAAACCAGAAGTCAGACCACCAGCCAGCAGACCAAGTACACCAGATACATCCAACAGCAGACCAACTACGATCGGTACGATAATAGCCAGCAGTGATGGTACAAGCATTTCCTTCTGTGCACCAGCAGTTGAGATAGCAACACACTTGGCATATTCTGGAGTAGCCTTACCTTCCAGGATTCCTGGAATTTCCTTGAACTGACGACGTACTTCGTTAACCATAGCCATAGCAGCACGGCCTACAGCCTTCATTGTCATAGCTGTGAACAGGAACACCAGAAGTACACCAGCGAAGATACCGCAAAGTACTTTTGGATTCATCAGGTTAACACCGTAGAAGTCCATATACTGACGAAGAGAAGCCTTAGAGGCTCTTACCGCTTCGATCTTAACTGGACCGTTTTCTGTTACCGCTGCGATTGTTGCTACGTTGTTTTCTTCATTTGTAGAAAGAACCTTAGCATCCATTACACCCTTGGTCAGCTTCTTATCGCCTTCCAGTACCATGTACATGTCAAAGCTGTGTTCAACGGTACCTTCTTCTACCTTAATTGCGATCTTACCGTAATCGATATATGTCATTACGCCAACTGAAGCAGCAGCTTCTGTCTTGGCTGTATCATCGATTGCAACAATTGATGTAGCTGCTTCACGAACCAGACCGATACGAACTTCTTCAACATAAGCAGCCAGCAGAGCCAGAGCTGTCAAAGCAGCTGAACCGATAGCAAAACCCTTACCGATAGCAGCTGTGGTGTTACCCAGTGAGTCAAGAGCATCTGTCTTTTCACGAACTGAAGGATCCTGCTTGGTCATTTCAGCATTACCACCAGCATTATCAGCTACTGGACCGTAAGCATCAGTTGCAAGTGAGAAACCAAGAGTTGAAAGCATAGATACCGCTGCGATACCTACACCATATAGACCTAGAAGCATTTCATTCTGACCGCCAGCAAAGCTGTAAGCAAGAAGAATAGCTACGATTACTGTTACCAGTGACATCCAGGTTGAACCCATACCTTCAGCAATACCAGAGATGATTACTGTAGCATGACCAGTCTGAGCGTTCTTCGCTACTTCCTGGGTTGGCTTGAAATCGTAACTTGTATAATATTCAGTAGCCTTACCGATTACCAGACCGGCAAACATACCTACACAGATCGCACCAAAGATACCCCATGGACTAACACCTGGCAGACCGCCAAGCAGCATAGGACAAATTACAGCTGCCGCTGCAATGATTAGTAAGCTTGAACCCCACAGACCATTCATCAGTGAGCCCATAAGCTGCTTCATTGATGCACCGTCTTTGGTTCTTACCATATAGATACCAACAATACTCAGAAGAATACCGATACCAGCCAGAACCATAGGTGCTGCCAGCATCTGAAGGGCCTGCTGCATATTCATACCCAGAGCAACCGCAGCTGATACACCAAGTGCACCAGTAGCAAGAATTGAACCACAGTATGATTCGTACAGGTCAGCACCCATACCAGCAACGTCACCTACATTATCACCAACGTTATCAGCGATTGTCGCTGGGTTACGTGGATCATCTTCTGGAATACCAGCTTCTACCTTACCTACAAGGTCAGCACCAACGTCAGCAGCCTTTGTATAGATACCACCACCAACACGAGCGAATAACGCCTGAGTTGAAGCACCCATACCAAATGTCAACATTACTACTGTTATTTCTACAAGGTTCATCTTGTAGTATGAAAGACCAATGAACCAGCCGCAGATATCGAGAAGACCAAAACCTACTACTACCAGACCCATTACTGCACCAGCACGGAAAGCAACTGTAAGACCACGGTTAAGTGATTCTTTTGCACCCTGTGCGGTACGGTTAGATGCCAGTGTAGCTGTCTTCATACCGAACCAGCCGCAAAGACCTGAGAAGAAACCACCAGTCAAAAACGCAACAAATACGATCTTGTGCTGGAGGCCGAGTACCCAGCCCATGTACCACAGTACTACAGATACTACTACAAATACGCCGGTTACAACCTTATACTGACGTTTCAAATATGCCAGTGCACCGTCGGTTACATAACCTGCAATACGCTGCATCTCTGCATCACCAGGATTAGCTGCTTCTACTTCCTTGTAGAACTTTCTGGCAAATACCAGAGCTACGACAGCCATTACCGGAGCTATCCACCACATAGGATGAATTAAACTCAGGTCACAAGCAGAGTTAGCACTAGGAATTGTTCCTTCTGCTACTGCTTCTTCAGCTTGTGCCAGACCAGCCATCAGCATAACAGCCAGACCAGAAAGCTTAACCAATAAACCATTAATTCCGTTCTTCATTTTCGCTACCTGATTTCCTTTCCCAAAAGTTTAGGTATATTAATTAGGTATAAATAATATTATTCAATCCGCTATACTGCGGAACACGTTTTCTGGACAAAAAAACACACACTAGTAACCATGTAACACTTTTCGGCTCATTTTTACTACATGTATGTCAAAAACCTATCGACTTCTTTTACTTATTAACCTTGATAAATGACCATTTTCCAAACAAAATGGTACTACCTACTCTCTCTTTGTACGTATATTCTACTCTCTACGTTATACATACATCTCGTTCAGGATATGCGCAGACATCGAGCGATACCCTGTAATAAAATCACAGAGATCCCCCAATTTTTCCAGGTGAGAAGCCAGAAGCTGAACTTATGCGGACTTTAACCGCATTTCTACCAGGTAGGTCTTAACGAGAAACTGGACGTCTGCCCTTAGTACGGCGACGATTCTTTTCTGAAGGCTTTTCATAGAAACTACGTTTCTTGATATCTTTGATCTGGCCTTCCTTTTCGCAGATTTTCTTAAATCTTTTCATCATCTGCTGGACAGATTCTCCATTACGAGCCTTAACCTTTATCATGCAATCACACTCCTGTAATCTTGACTATATTTTTCGTGTTATACGCAACACATCTTTCAATTCGTACAATGTAAGTCCAGTCAGTATATTGTATCCGACAAATATTTCAAGTTAAATTATTGATATATTTATACCAGATAAATCTTATCACCTTAATAAATAAACACTTACAAACAATATAAAAAACTATCTCAACCAAATATTATTGCCGTTTTTTCACCCTCATAACAGATATTATTCCTTATTCTATCCACCATTATACACACTAATGGCACTAAACTGCTATTACCAGTCCTCATACCCCCATCTGTCACACAAAAAAAGGCCTTACCTGCCATTATCTGACATGCAAAGCCTTATCTATCAACTCTAACTTAAATGCGAATCCTTTACTTTATCGCGGCACTTATCTCCGATATAAATTCATCCGTCTTCCGATAACCCACTATCTTGGTCTTTAGCTTACCACCTGGCCCCAAAACAACAAATGATGGATATCCTGTTATTTCATATTTCGATGTCTGTTCCTTATCCTTATCACCGTCAAGCATCACTAAAACCAAATTATCGGCCGCAAATTTCTTAAACTTAGCATCATCATACGTATCCTGCTTCATCTTCGTACACCAGCCGCACCACGAAGTATGGAACGCCAGCAGCTGACATTTATCATTCGCTGATGCCACTTCCTGGGCCGCCGCCAAATCTGAAGTCCAACCCTCAGACGCCGTAACCGGCACCGATGAATTGAAGTAATATATTGCCATTATTACAATTATGAACAATATAAATAATCTCGCCACATTAAATCCACCACAGCCGCAGCCGCAGCTCTCACTGGAACAACTCTCATTTGACGGATTTTCACCTTCTACTTTTTCTTTCTTAATTTCATCTTCTGACATAACATTCTCCGGTACAATGGATTAAAAACATTTACAAAATATCTTCAGCTAGTCAATTATTAATCCGATTACATTATAAAGTCAAATAAATATTGGAATTATCACTTTTTCAGTGGTTATAATATTAACCAATATTTATCTGGCAGAGAGGCAAATCTAAGCTATAATGCTTTAGGTTATTTTAATATAAGAAGATGTTATATCCCCGATCCCCCATAGGAGATAAATAATGAAAATTAAATACGCATTACTATGCATTCTTGTTACTTTTTCTGCTGTTATGCTTACTGGCTGCGGTCCGTCAGCTAACGATGTCGAAGCATTCCTGAAACCATACGAAGTTAGCACCACTCTGGCCAGCTACGTACTGCAGCCGCCAGATAACATAACTATCAAGTGCAGTAAAGTACCACAGATCGATAATTCAGTACAAACTATCAGACCTGACGGCAAAATATCGCTCGAAATGCTTGGCGAATTCGACGCCGCAGGTAAAACCCCAACTCAACTTGCCGCTGATATAACCGAACAGGTTAAGACCCTATACGCCCTTACCGGCGACTACCCGATCGACGTTCAGGTCACTAAACCACTTAGTAAAGTATGCTACGTCTTCGGTGAAGTTGGCAGACCTGGCCCTATCCCATATACCGGCAGAATATCTGTACTACAGGCTCTCGCTCAGACCATGCCGCAGGTTACTGCCTGGAAAAGCGAGATCGTCATCGTCAGACCAGACTCTCAGCCGGTCATCGACGAAAAGACCGGCAAGCCAACGTATACAGCTAGAAAAATGCTTAAGATCAACCTTGACGATATCGTAAAGAAAGGCGATGGCAGCCGCGATGTACTCCTCCAGGAAGGCGACATCGTTTGGGTGCCACCTACACCGTTGGCCTCAGTTTCATATGTTCTCGCAGAGTTTGTCAGACCGATCGGCCTCGCATTGCAGCCGTTCAGCAACTACTATCAGATGCAAAACTATCAGAACTAATTATTTAACAGCCTAAGAATATGCAGTATTCAATATATTTTAAAAGATTCCACTTCCTCAATACACTTCTGTTTATTTTGTGTATTGCTGGTATTGCCGTACAATCCCTGCGTCAGGCAGGGGTTGATTGGTGGGTTATCTTCTCAATCTCTGGATACTCATCTGTTACTGTTATATTTTTCCTCTGCGTATATCTGTTCGCTATTTTCCGCAGTGTACACAGCTTTATCGAGCCCGACATAGAACACCCGGTTACCTGCCTCAAAATATACAAAGTTATATACTGCTTCACCCCGACCTTGGGGTTCCTTACCGGAGTCTGTGCTCAGATCGGTCTTGAAGAGGAACTCGCTCTTAAAGCTATTATAATTAACAGTGCCATGGGCTCTTTCGTTGTCACTATGCTTTTCTGGGTCTTACTCGATCCGCTTATTACTATCATGGAGTCATACACCCCTGCCAGTAAAGCCAGCAGAAACGCCAGAATCGAAAAGGCAAAAGCCGAAAAAGAAAAAGTTATTAACCAACGTAAACAGCTCCTTGAAGATCTCGCTATCAAAGAAAAAGCCGAACGCCAAGAGCAAAAGCTATTACTCGACAATTCTGCCGATGAACTATCTGACCTCATTCTTAGTGGGGTACGCGGCTCTGCTGGTGCCAGCCACCCGGAAATTATAAACCTGGGCGTCAAAGCATGGCAGCTTGGCGGCCTAAAATGCATGAGACTGCTCAGAGATATGGCCTGGGAAAAGTGCAACCAAAAAGGGCTCAGACCTGGCATCATCGATGAGGTTGACTACTGGTGGGACGGCATAGGCGACTGGAGAGCCAGCAGCCTCTAACCTCCCGAAGTAGCACAAGCGTCCTCGCTTGTCATTCTTCGTATAACTTTGCCAATCAGCTCAAATAATTGCCCCTCAAAGTTCTTACCCCACCCTACTATCAACACCATACTAATACAATCATCGTCCCATAATAATTATATTCGCACTACTCTCCCTACACCATAAAACCAACTTTTAACCATACTCAACCACCAACTTCCCCCCAAACTATTTCCCCATAATGTGTTACATTTACACACACTTTACATTATTTACCAAACCAAACCTCTATGCAAATATCTTTGTTGTTATTTGACAAGCCTCACCTGTTTTACTCCGATATAAGTAACAAATATTTTATTATAAAATATACTTTTTGAGAAATAACAATGAAATACAGTTTAAGAATAAAGATCCTTTTCATTCCAGCTTTTACTGTCTTACTAATGCTTGGCCTCTTTACGATGATCAGTCAGCTGAATAAGAAAATGCTAGACGATATAGTTTACCCCAAATTCAAGGAAAGCATACTTAACGCCAGTAAGATTGCTATGAAAACCGCTGTCGAAGCAGAAGCCATGGCTCTCGCCGATGAGATCAGAGATGTTTCTGACCCCGAAAAACAAAAAGAGATCATCGAACGCAAAACTGATAACATAAGGTTCTTCGATGATGACAGTGGATACTTCTTCACCTACGACCTACAGGGCACACGTATCAGCGTACCGCCAAACAAAAGCGGTAACGGCAAAAACTTTATTGACCTGAAAGACAAAAAAGGAAACTATCTTATTAAAGGGCTCATCGAGGCCTGCCGTGAAGGTGGCAGGTTCTACCAATACTATTTTGAAAAACCCGGAAAAGGTGTTCAGCCAAAACTTAGCTATGTAAAACTCATCCCTGGTACAGAGTTCTTTGTCGGTACTGGTGTATATATTGATAATGTAGAAGAAGAAAATGCTGCACTTCGTACTAATATTTCCAGCAGAGCCGCTCAGTATAATATGATCGCTATGGCCTTCTTCGCCACGATTGTCGTTATTGCCGTTCTTTTCGCTCTCATCTTTGCCCGCTCAATAACAAAACCTATTTCTATTATTACATCTTCTCTGGCCATATCCGCAAATGAGGTTAAAAGTGCTGCGACTCAGGTATCAAACTCATCGCAAAGCCTCGCTATGGACAGTAATAGACAAGCTGCGGGCCACGAAGAAGCTTCCAGTAGTCTCGAAGAAATGAACTCTATGACCTCACAAACCGCTGATAATGCTAAAATGGCTAAAGACTTCTTCCAACAGGCAAACCAACTGGTAAGATCTGGTGAAGACGCTATGAGCCGAATGAGTAACGCTATTGATGATATTCAACAGTCGGCCACCGAAACTAATAAGATCGTTAAAACTATTGACGAAATTGCTTTCCAGACTAATCTGCTCGCTCTGAACGCTGCCGTCGAAGCGGCCCGGGCAGGAGAAGCTGGTAAAGGCTTTGCCGTCGTTGCAGAAGAGGTTAGAAACCTCGCTATGAGAGCCGCAGAAGCTGCCCGAAGCACCACATCTATGCTAGAAGAATCTGTCCAAAACGCAACTAACGGCGTAGAAATTGTAAACGAAGTCGGAACATTCCTGACCAGCATTACCGAAACCGTCAGCAAAACTTCTGACCTCATTATAAATATCGATAATGCCTGCAGTGAACAGTCTATCGGCATCAAACAGGTCAGCTCCGCTATCCAGCACATAGACACGATCACCCAATCGAACGCATCTAACTCCGAAGAAAGTGCTTCTGCCGCCGAGGAACTTACCTCACAAGCAGAACATCTTAATAACTTCGCTTTCGACCTCGAAAAACTAATAAACGGATAAATAGCTATATAACAACCATTTAGGCATCTAAGATATTGCGTTTTTTTGCTAGCCGCAGTACCTGAGGTGCCTTTTTTTATATACACACCTTAAATAGACATTTCTCTGGACTTTATCTCTCTTAACTAATAAAATATATCGCTTGAATTAATCCTTAAGTTTTGGCTGGTTTTAGCCGAAAATTTACTTAACGCATTAAAAACAATAAAGATATAAACTATAAGCTGAAAGGGAATATTGTAGAATGAATTCTGAAGAAAGACATAATCTGCATAAAAATGAGCTGGAAGAAGTGATCGAAGACATGCCGGAAATGCTCAAAAAGCATTGGATTGGTATCGCGGCTGTCGTTTTGCTCGTTATCGTTGTGCTCGTTTCCTGGACTGCTCTTAAGCATACTGTTCAAAAGAATAAAAAAGAAAACAACCAGGCTCTTGCCAAGGTACTTGTCAGTCGCAGCCAGTCACAGGTTGCCTCGGCCGGTAACTCTGAAAATTACAACACTGCCGCTGAAGTCAGCAATCTGGCCGCCTATGCTCAAAAAGCTGTCGGTACCGACGCCGGTGCTAATGCCATGATCCAGCAGGCCAATACCATTATGAGCGAACTTTATTTCAGCACTAATTACATTACTGCTGACGATAAAAATACTATCTGTGAAAATGCTGCCAAGGTATATCAGGCGGTTGCTGACAAATACAGCAAAAACCCTGTTGCACTCTGCCAGAGTCAGATAGGTCTGGCTTCTATCGCTGCCGAACTTGGCCAGTGGGAAAAGGCTCAGGATATCTACAATTCTATCATAGCTAAAAAAGATGAGCTGGCTAACACTCCTTTCCCTGCTATGGCACAGACCAGACTCTCACAGATCGAAAAACTTGAAAAGATCGAACCAATTGAATTCGCTCCGGCTCCAGAACCTGAAGCCGCTATCGAAAACACTGATGAGATCGCTCCTGATACTGACGCCGCTCCGGCCGAAGAAACTACCGAAACTGAAGTTGATGATGCCCAGGCTCCTGCTCAGGCTGACTAATTTATCAACATCGACATATTGAGCATTCTAATGAGCGGTCCGGTTTATCCCTACCGCTCTTTTTTCATATATAGCATAAATAGCTACTGGATAACAAATAAACATGACCAATGACAACCAGATAAATCCTGAACTTGAACCAAAAAACGAACCGATACCTGCCGAAGAGAATATCGAACCCGATGGCGAAGAATCTACCGATGAGGATGGTGCCAAGCATGTCAAACTAAGCATCCGAAGACACCTTACCAATAAACGTATTGACAGCTACCTGGCTCACCGTTTCCCTGACTTCTCACGCAATATTATTCAGAGTCTTATCAAGGAAGGTGCTGTTACCGTTAACGATCAGAAGACAAAGAACAGCTATAAGCTTAACCTTAACGATAAGATAGATATCACGCTGCCGCCGCCGCCAAATAATGAGCTCCCCGGCGAAGATATCCCGCTGGATATTGTCTACGAAGATGACCATATCATGATCCTCAATAAGCAGGCAAACCTTATCGTACACCCTTCCCGTGGCCATAAAAGCGGCACTCTCGTTAATGGGCTCATCTACTACAGCGACTCGCTGTCAAACGTCAACGGCGACTTCAGACCGGGTATCGTACATCGTCTCGATAAAAATACCACCGGCGTTATTACCATCGCCAAAACCGATACCGCACACTGGCGTATCGCTCATCAGTTTGAACATAGACTCACCAGAAAAGCCTACCTCGCTATTGTCCAGGGTAATATAGACCTCGATGCCGACATTATCGATAAACCGCTCGACCGCCATCCAAAGGTACGCGAAAAGTTCGCAGTCTGCTCCGATACCGGCAAAACAGCCGTTACCGCATATCAGGTGGTGAAACGCTTCCAGGGCTATACCCTGCTAAAACTCATGCCCAAAACTGGTCGTACTCATCAGCTGCGTGTACATTGCAGCTATATTAAAAGACCGATTGTCGCTGACGATGTCTACGGCGGAAAGACCGTTACCCTCGAACAGATCGTAGGACATAAACCTATGCCAGTTGAAGGTGAACCGGGCTTCGGCATGAATCCGTCAGACCCGATCATCAGTCGTCAGGCCCTGCACGCCTACGAACTCACTTTCAGACATCCGATCTCAGGCGAGCTTGTTACTTTCAACGCACCGCTTAAACCGGATATGCAGCTGCTTATCGATCTGCTCGAAAAATACAGATCGATCGAAAAGCCCAAAAAAAAGTTTTAAACTCTAACAAGGTTACCAAATGTTAAGGAAGCCTTAAAGCTTCCTTTCACACGGAGCACTTAGAACCATGGCAAAACTGTACAAAACTTTAGTGCTGTTAATCGCTGGCATGACCTTACCGATCTATGCCGCCGGTGAAAATGACTGGTTCAAATATCTCGGCGATAATAAACCGTTTCAGGCTCCGCCCAAAACTATCAGTGCCGCCGAAGCTATGCCGCCCCTGCCGCTGCCTGCAACACCGCTGCGCAGAACTGAAAGAAAAAAGCCGCCTCAGCCGGACTACCTTATCGGAAAAGTAATATGGGGGCAGTCCGCTACTTTCGATATAGATAACGGCCAATCTCTCGAAGTTGCCGACTGGAATCTGTGCCCTACTGACCTTGACCGGCTAATGGATAATGTCAGGAGGATAAACCTCGATTATCACTGGAAAAACATATCGCTTAATAATTTCTCGTTTAGCTCGGCTGAACTGCCGGCACTCCTTATCAGCGGCACACGATCGGTCAAGCTCGGCGATGTACAGCTTGAATCATTAAGAAACTATATCACCAGCGGTGGCACTCTGGTTTTTGACTCTATCGGCGGCTCGCCATATTTCTATAGCTCCGCCTGCCAGCTTATCAATTCGATCCTACCAGAATGCCAGCTCAGAGACATCCCCCACGACCACCCGATATATCATATCATTAACGATATAGGCAAGGTTAATATCCCTTCCGATAAAGACCTCAGCAAACCACAGCTTCAGGGCGTTTACATCGGCTCCCGACTCGGTATCATTATCAGCAAACACGGGCTCGGTTGCGGCTGGAATAACAATACCGCACCACTTACCCAGCTGCCCGCCAGTAGCTTCTTCGATGCCAGGTCAGCAACCCAGCTCGGCCTGAACCTCGCCGCCTACATTGTCGGCTATGCTCAGGCTGGCTATGTCGAAGGACTGCCAGAAATGTTCTCGCTCGCCGACCAGGCACCCACTACTGACGAGTTTATCTTCGCTCAGATCAAACATCAGGGCCAGTGGAACGTACACCCAAACGCCGCTGCCGCTCTCCTTATGAAGCTCAGAAAGTACACCGCCGTTCGGGTCAACCTGCAACGTAGAACTGTAACCCTCGAGTCCGATAACCTGGAGAAGTACCCGTTCCTGTTCTTATCTGGCATGGCTGATTTCTCTTTCTCTGATAAAGAAATAGCTATCCTGCAAAAATTTCTCATCAACGGCGGATTCATTCTCATCAATAACGGCATGGGCATGAACGAGTTCGATATTGCCGTAAAAAGAGAATTTGCAAAGATCACCCCTAACAGCCAGTTCAAGCCTATACCAACTGACCACCAGCTATTCTCAGCTTTCTACCCTATCTCTAAAACAAAGTTCTCACCTGCCGCCATAGCCGCCAAACCACAGCTTAACGATAAACCAGCCCTCACCGGCATCAACATCAATGGCGAACTCAGAATTATTTACTCGCCTTACGACCTCGAAGCAGGTTGGCTGCCTGCCCAATACCCACTCATAAAAGGCTACCAACAGCAAAGTGCTGTCGAACTAGGTGTTAATATCATTACCTATATCATGACCAGCTAACCCACCCGATAACACCCTTCACAGCTCTGTTTTATCTCTATAAAATAAAAAAAATTCTACTCATAGAAACATTACTTAATCCTAATCCACACAATCATTTGCATTAGTATCATCACCATACCAACGTACTATACCCATCAAAAAAACTATAATATCATTTGCTTTGCCGCCCGAGAAGAGATATGATTACTATAGTTAACAAGTAAGTTTTTTTGTAACCGTTCACGCAATTACATAATATGTGATATGTTACACTTAGACTAAAGTACCATAAATAAGTACTAACGTTTAGTTGAAATACAGGCGTAGCCTGTAATAAAAAATCAAGCAGTTTCGAGCGGTAGCGAGAATCCTGAGCTTATTTCTTGTTACTTATTACTTGTTACTAAACAATTTAAGTTACTATTAACTTTGGTACCATTGCATACCACTGTAAACACTTATTTTAGGAATTGTTTAATAAATAACATGAGAAATTTTGAGAGCACAATCTTTAACGCTTATTATCTATGGCGATTTTATTTTTGCCATCTGAATAAGGATTTTGCTCGTCAATATGCCAGGTAGACAACCTGTGATTTAAGTTTAATATTTTAATTATCTGAAACCGTGAGCAAAACCCTTTGCTCGCGGTTTTTTTTATGCACTTATTTTAAAATTACAATTAGAAAGAAATCGAGAAGATCAGAATGAACAATGAAGCATGTAATATTACACCATCAGACGAAATTGACCTGAGCCCCGTGCGACCAAAGCCCGTGGCCATGCTATACAGCCGACAGGCTAAACAAACTGATACCATTATCGACATCAACGGCACAAAGATCGGCGGGCGTGAATTCGCCGTAATAGCTGGCCCATGCTCTGTTGAAAGTCGTCAGCAGCTATTCGCAACTGCTTTTGCCGTACATGCTTCCGGCGCTGTTGTTTTTCGTGCTGGTGCATTCAAACCTAGAACCAGCCCATATTCGTTCCAGGGTGCAGGTAAAAAAGCTCTCGATCTGCTCCAGCAGGTCAACCGTGAACTTAACATCCCTGTAATTACTGAAGTTATGGACACCGAAGATGTCGAGCTTGTAGCAAACGCAACCGATATCATACAAATCGGCAGCCGCAACTGTCAGAACTTCTCGCTGCTCAAAAAGGTTGGTAAAACCGGCAAACCAGTACTGCTAAAACGCGGATACATGAACACGATCGACGAGTTCCTGCTAGCCGCCGAATACATTCTAGCAGAAGGTAACCCAAACGTTATCCTTTGCGAAAGAGGCATACGCACCTTCGAGACCAGCACCCGCAACACACTAGACATTAACGCGATCCCGGTTCTTAAGGAAAGATCTCACCTGCCTGTGATCATCGACCCAAGCCATGCCTGCGGCCATTCACAATACGTGCCTGCTCTAGCTAAAGCCGCTATGGCTGCCGATGCCGACGGGCTCATGCTCGAAGTACATATCCACCCAGAGCAAGCCCACTGCGACGGCCAACAATCACTCTCACCTAACCAGTTCACAGAACTTATGGACGACCTCAGGATCATTGCACCTGCACTAAACCGCAAACTAAAGTAACCAACAACAACTCTATAAAAGCTAAGAAGCTGCGACTCGACGTTTGAATCGCAGCTTCTTAGTTTGTATATCGAAACCACCCCTAATTACCCACTTCTAACCCATCCGCTTCTTCAACCGGCTCTGCGTCCTTACTCATACCATAGTCAGGCCGCCACTTATCCGGCTTCTGGATCACTCTGCCATTGGCCAGCTCAACCTTATCTGGAAACTGACTGGTTGACAGATGCCGCTCGGTCATCTTCATATAAAAGTCCGCCTCCTTCTTCAAATATTTTGAACCGCGGGCGATCGGGATTATTACACCAATTGTCTTCTCCGGAAATGACTCCTTAACAGCATGTATCGCCGGGATAAGGTCACTATCACCTGTCATGATCAATGCCGTATCATATTTATCCTGCACCGCATTTCGAAACAGTTCAATAGCAATATTTACATCGGTCTGCTTCTCTTCCCACGTCTCGTAAACCTCATGACACATACGACAATAGCGGTTCTTCTTCTTATACACTCCCTGCACGATCTCAACACCCTTGTTCTCCAACGCCCGCACCAGCTTACGCTGACGGATCAGCTTCTCCGTGCTATAGGGTATATATGCAGTAAAGAACTGGATACTTGTTATCGTATCTCTTTTCTTCACATAACACTGACACAGTCGACTATAATCCAGCCATTTATACTGACGATATTTCTTGCCACGCAATGCATGGTACATGTTAAAACTATCGATAAAAAACGCTATTCTCCGGCCAGGTCGTACCTCGCCCCCGGTGCTCTCTTTTGACATTGTGTATTCCTTTACATTGCCGTAGTACTGCCGAAGCTGAACATAGGCGAGTCGCATTAACGACTTCTTTGTCTTATGGCTCACTTTGCAAACTTCTCAAAGCGGCCACTATGTCAGAATCTCTTTAAAGCCCATATTCATGCTTCTGACTGCCGAGCTTATGGGCCTACACAAAACTGCCCCCGTCTGGTTTTTATCTTCTTTGTTTTCCTGAATAATTATCGGACCCTCTATATCCGAACCTTTAATTCTATTTGCGAATTATTAACTTTATGAAAATCTGGTCATACCACATAGAAAACATTACTCACATTTCCTACATCGATGCACATTAATATTATGGGGTATAAAATTTCATAAGACAAATATTTAGACTGTTTTACATAGCTTTTCAATAAAAATAAGAAATGGATGGCCCAACAACCCACGCGCAAAAAAATTCCCAAACCCACTGGGATTTGGGGGCCATGGTATATTGCATACTCATGGGGATGAATTTAATTTAGGTTGTTAGGCAATAAATTGTAACACTTTGTATCGGTCAATTCAAGGCTATCGTTAAAAATATTCCCTTTTTTTAACAATATCGACGATAAGTTATACCTTAAGGTGACCTCTAATAATTGCTTTCGAGGCGAAAACGAGGATTGTTTTTTACTGACAAGGAACGAAGAACCGGACATATTGGTGAATATTTACGGTTTTTCGTGACGCAGCTCAGAAAAAATCAAGACCGTTTGTAGCCCGGAATGAATTTTTAGAGGTTGCCTTAAGTACCTTTTGTTCTTTACATTCAAGATAAAATGAACCTGATAAATATATCAAAAGTAATAATATATGACGACCGAATAAATAACAGGTATAATGGCTGTGCCACCCTGTATATACAAATGTAAACTTTGGCTTTTATGTGAGGATAAGAAACGATGAGAAAAGCTTTTTTACCTATTATTCTTATTTGTATGGCTACCGTATGTCTCGCCGGCAACAAGGCCAGCAGACGCACGCCTATCGTCGAAGCTTTTGAAAAGAATAAAGATGCCGTTGTAAATATCGCCAGTACCCAACATGTCATGGTTAGGGACAACTACTGGAGAGATTTCCCGTTCGGCAACCGAAAAGTTGAAATTCCGTCGCTCGGCTCAGGATTCATTATCGATAGCAGAGGATATATCATCACCAACTGCCACGTTGTCGAAGAAGCTGACGATATCACTATCATCATGGCCGACGGCGTGAGTAAATACACCGCTCAAAAAGTCGCTATCAACCGCGATGCTGATATCGCTGTGCTAAAAATCACCGTCGATAAACCGCTGCCTACCGTCACCCTAGGTCGCAGCGAAGATCTTATGGTCGGCGAAACCGTTCTCGCTATCGGTAACCCGTTCGGTTATAACCACACTCTCACCGAAGGTATCGTAAGTGCTATTCATAACAATATCGCCAGTGAATCCGGCCAGTCTACCAATATGATTCAGGTTTCTGCTCCCATTAACCCTGGTAATAGCGGCGGCCCCCTGCTAAACATCAACGGCGAACTCATCGGTATCAATACCAAAATACGAAAATCTGCCGAAGCTATTGGATTCGCTATCCCTATCGATACCCTCCGGGAAGTACTCCCTACTATGCTCAATGTAGAAAAGCTCAGAAGAGTGGACTGCGGACTCATCGTACAGGATCATTGCACATATAATAAAGAAAAGGACGAAACCGTTGTGAACGCCCTTGAAGTTGAAGAGGTCAGACCTGGCAGCTATGCCGCCCTGCTCGGTTTCAAACCCGGTGATATGCTAACCTCTTACAATAATAAACCGGCTGACTGTGCTATTGACTTCTACTTCGACCTGCTAGAAGCGGAATACGGCAGCAAAGTCAATATCAGCTATAAAATGGCCGGCACCTCAAACTCTAAGAACATTGCTATGGAGATCAAGAAAAGGGAAAAACCGGACGCTGAACTGCTCGCTGAAAAGCTATTTGGCGTTAAGATAAAGCCACTTACCGAAAGAATGATGAACCAGTACGGCATATACGGCAACGTCGGCCAACCTGTTATCGTCAGTATCGAGAAAAAATCTCCTGCCGACATCGCTGGCCTGGAACCAGGCGACATTATCGTCGCTATAAATAATGATGAAATCCCGTCAACCGACGAATTTGCCAATAAGGTCGAACTTATGCCTTATGAAACGGTCGCAAAGGTGGTTATCAAGCGTACTCATAAGACCAGCTGGAACTACGTCATCAGCACCTATGAAGCTACCATAAAAACCAAAAGCGAATCTGACGCCAACGCCGTCAAACCTTTAGATCTATAACCTTTTACTTTTTACCTTTTACTTTATTACTCAAACTGACCGAATCCTTCAGTTTGTATATTGTAATCCGCTATTAACAAAGGGTTTAATGATTGGTAATTAATAGTTAGTTTTTTAAGGCATTCTATTCAACTAATTGCTAAATTCTATCCCGATGTACATCGGGACTAACTCCTCTCAAACTGACCATCGGTCAGTTTGAGTTATTACTTGTTAACCTAACCGCCCAAACGGTTATAAAAAGTCTTAAAAACAAAAAGGCAGGATGATCATTACTTCCTGCCTTTTTCTTTTCACATCTCTATTCCCCGGAAATATTATTTATCTTTATCCTTCACTTTCAGCTTCTTATCCTTACACAGCATATCGCTGTCATTTGCAACCCTGCCGCACTTAGGACAGAAATACTTCGCATCCTTTACCGCAGATACAAACTTATCTTTTTTTTCTTCTGCTACACCCTTACCAAAGGCTGAACACATTTTCTTAGACATATATACCTCAGCTAATATCCTGATTTAATTCAATTTATCATAAAATCTCTTATGTAAGAATATAGCCTCAACCCCAAAAATAAGGCAAGCCTAATCCCCAAACTTATTCACACACCATAGCCAATTATAAAAACTGACGCCTGAGCAACAATAAAGTCTAACATTTAAATCCACAAAATGCCCCCCATAAACCTTTTACCTTTTACTTCTGCACTTTTGCACTTATTCACATTTGCACTTATTCTCTTCCCCCCTGTAACATCCCACCACTTATGCGTGTATATTACTCCATAAGCGGCTATTGACTTTTTTATCAGCCCAATATATCATGTAGGTTCAAATGAAAGAAAATAATACACAAGTACAAGAAAAAGCTCCAGTTAACCCGCTTTTCGTACCTGCCATTGGTGTTATAGCATGGCTGATACCTGGCGCTGGACACTGGATTCTGGGCAAAAAAAACCGGGCGATCGCCATTTTCTGCGGCATTATGTTCCTTTTTATTATCGGTATTATTGCCGGGGGAACTGCTCTCATAAACCCTGGACATGCCAAACTGTGGTTCCTTGCTCAGGTTTTTAGCGGACTGCCCGCTCTCATTATGAAAACTAATGCTGATATGGGATATGGCAAGGGTATCGACATCGGACAGCTATATACTGCCTGTGCAGGCCTGCTTAACCTTATGTGTGTTATTGACGCTCTTATACCACCTGCTGAACCTGGCTCGCAAAACAATCTAAAAGATAAGGAGTTACAGGTATGATCACTGCTGTACCATTAATTATGGCTCTTTCTCAGTTCCCGCTGGCGGTGCCAACTACACCTGCTTCTCTGCTATGGTCTCTACCGGTATCATTGGGAATTGCGGTCGTATACAAGGCGGTTAAGCTCGAAACTTTCACCTGGAAAATATTCTCCAGAGAAGTTGCATTCCTCTTCTTTACCATTATCGGCGTACTTATTCTTACCGCAGTATGCCTGCTTGTGCTCGCTAAGTTCTTCGGTATAGCATAAATACCTACCAATCACAAACTTAGGGCACTAATAGTGAAATCTCCTATTAAATGACCTCTAAGATTTCACCCCTGTCAGCTTGAGTACCATATCAGCTATCGACTTGGCATCTATTCCTGCTTCTGTCAACTGCCCTGCTCTGGTATCCTGGCCTATATACCTGTCCGGGTAGCCCATACGACGGATACGGCTAACATCATAGCCGTTCTCCTCTGCAAACTCCATTACAGCGCTACCAAACCCGCCCACCTTGGCATGATCCTCTACTGTTATCACCGGTACGGCTTTTTCGCTGCCCAAAACCTCGCTTAACATCTTACCATCCAACGGCTTAGCAAATCGACAGTCATATACTGATACTTCTACTCCATAATCTTCCAATATGCGAGTAGCCACCATTGCCTCATACGCCGTTGTGCCATAAGCCAGGATTACTGCCTTATCGCCAACCTTCAAGCGACGACCTTGATTCTCTGCATAGCTTGTCGGACCATCGTATTCGCTATATTCTTCCGCTGCTACCGAATCTCTCGGATAGCGAATACAACATGGCTTACCACATTCAAACGCATATTCCAGGCTCTTCTGCATCTCACTATTATCCGACGGTGCCATAAGTACCATATTCGGCAGGGTACGGAATATCGAAATATCGGTAAAGCCATGATGAACTGCACCATCTTCACCTACCATACCTGCCCGGTCCATACAAAAGATCACCGGCAGATTCTGCAATGACACTTCCTGGAACACCTGGTCGAAACCACGCTGTAAAAATGTCGAATATATCGCGACTACAGGCTTCAAACCGACCTTCGCCATACCTGCCGCAATATCTACCGCGGCTGATTCTGCTATTCCAACATCAAATACCCGATCTGGGAACCGTTTCATGACATCTGATAAACCGGTACCATCTGGCATAGCAGCTGTCAGAGCATAGATCTTTTCATCTTTCTCCATCGCCGAGATCAATGCCTCAGAGAATGATGCCGTAAAACTCTTACCCTTGGATTTATCAAAACTAGCCGACTCGCCATCTATCTTAAACGGCCTTGGACTATGGAATTTCGTTGGATCATCTGTCGCTGGCGTAAAGCCACGCCCCTTATCTGTATGGACATGCAAGATTATCGGACGATCAAAATCCTTCAATGCCGTCAATATCTCGATCATTACCGGCAGATTATGACCATCGATCGGACCGTAAACCGGAACATTCAGCTGGTCAAACCAGTGATTACCGCTAAATGCGGTCTTAAAGGTGCCTGAGAGCTTCTCCAGACGCTTCTGAAGCTGAGGCAGACGCTTGACCAGCATCTTCGCGCGACGATTCAGCAGGTCATGTGGCTTCGATACACGAACCTTCGTCAAATACTCTGCAAATGCACCCTGGGTCTTCGCGATCGCCATCTCATTATCATTCAAAATGAATAATAACTGACGATTTACCAGATTTGTATTATTCAATCCCTCAAATGACAGACCATTGACCACACTGGCATCACCTATTATCGAAACGACCTTCTCTTCTGACTTATTCAGCTGGGCACCAAGTGCCAGACCAACCGCTGTCGCCGCCGCTGTTCCCGCGTGACCTACCGAAAACTGGTCGTATTCACTCTCTTCAGGGTTAGGAAAACCGCTTATTCCGCCCTTCTGACGCAGCTTGCTGAACTTTTCCGCCCTGCCGCTTAACATCTTATGAACATAACATTGATGACCGACATCAAATACGATTCGGTCCTGTGCAAAGTTAAATACATAGTGTAACGCTATGGTCAGCTCTACTATGCCGAGATTACTCGCTAAATGACCGCCATGCTCTGAAACACTGGCTTTTATATGCTGACGAAGCTCTGCTGCCAGCTCACTTAGCTCTGATATGCTCATCCGGCATATATCTGACGAACTACTTATTGTACTAAGTTTCTTTCCTAACAAGACTTAAAACCTTTTTCAATATCTCGCCAAAATTATTAACGAGCTTAATTCTTTCCCTGCTAATTACTCAAACTGCTTTTTTAAAACAGTTTTCATCTCGTAATTAACTACTAGCAAGTAATTTAGGACAAATAAATAGTAGTTGGTTTCGAAGCCATTCTATTCAACTAATTACTAAATCCTAAATTCCAACTCCTATCAAACTGATCATTGATCAGTTTGGGCTATATAGTCCAGTATTATATCCAAATTTGAGAAAATGGGAAGTTTAATCGATAGGATTCAATCCACTCTTATCAACATAACTACCTTGTTATTACCGCTTTCACTTTTCAACCAGCCTCACTTTGACATAAAAACTCAAAAAATAAAGTTATCAGACCTTGCTTGACGATAAGTTTCTGGATAAAATGCTATTATATCTACAGACCTCTATCATACGGCCTGAAAAGGATTTTAGCTTATTTCAAGGATGATTTAATGAAACCGTCAGCAAAACAACAATCTGTATTGATTATTAAGCATGGTTACTCGGAAACCTGCGATCATAATATATCTTCAACCATCAGCTACGGCGATGTGTTCAGATGCACCTGCCTGCTCGATTTCTACCGTGGCCACCACGTAACATGGATCTCCGCAAAGGCCGCTCTCGACCTGCTCGACCATAATCACCTTATCGACGAACTTATTCTCGCCGAAGCTCCATCGGACTTACCGGCTGATAAGATAAAATCACGCTATGACATTATAATAAATCTCGAAAAACAAAGAGACTGGTGTCAGTTCACCGAAGCTCTTAACGCCGGCGAAAAGTTCGGGTTCAAAAACTGGGCCGCCGCTGACGAAAACGCTTACTACCCCAAATCGGCAGCCGCTCTTATGGAAGGACTCGAAAGAGACTGCTATAGGCCGCTGCAGGAAACCCTATTTAGCTCCATTGGACAGGAATGGTCTGGCGAACGATACTCGCTCGGCTACCAGCCAAAGGTTAAAGAGATCTACGATATCGGGCTTAACTGCCATGTAGGTTCAAAGTGGCCAACCAAAAACTGGCCTAAACAACATTGGCAGCAGCTGCACGACTCACTCGTCAGCCAGAACTATGCCGTTTGCTGGCAGCAGTCGCTCAACAGTGTTAAACAGTACATCGATTGGCTTGCTTCATGCAAACTTATCGTTACCTGCGACTCGCTCGGACTGCACCTCGCTATCGCTCTCAGAAAAAAAGTTATTGCTCTCTTTGGCCCAACGCCATCTCGGCAGATTTACCTCTACGGACTAGGTGTCAAACTCACACCTGAAGCTGAACACCTTTGTATGCCCTGCTTCTTACCTCAATGCCCCAAAGGTACGTCATGTATGCACGATATCAGCGTTGACACCGTTGCCAGCTCTGTTAATATGCTGCTCAGCAAACAGCAGCCTACTATTACCGAAAAACTATTATCTGAAATTGCCTATAATCAGATAAAGATATAATTACAGCTTAATACAATGAATAATATCAACCTACCAGAAATCAGGATAAATGAGGATTGTAACTATATTGCAGCTTTCCTCACTATGGCTTGCACGTTCAAATGCAGCTATTGCATAAACGCTTTCGGCGGACAAAGAAAACACTACAAACTTATCTCTGGCCAGCAATGGATAGATGCCCTTTCCAGACTCACTAACCTCGACCATTCTGACGGACTTGTACCTATTACCCTTCAGGGTGGAGAACCGAGCCTGCACCCGGACTTCTACCAGATCATCAACGGACTGCCAGATCGTATTAAAGTTGACATACTCACTAATCTGGATTTCGATATCGATGAGATGATCCAAAAGGTTGACCCGAAAAGACTCGAAAGAAACGCGCCTTACGCTCCTATTCGTGTCAGCTATCACCCGACCGAATGCCAGCTGGACGATCTGTTCGACAAAGCTCTTAAACTTATGGACGCTGGTTTCCGTATCGGCATCTACGGCGTACTGCACCCCGACCAGCAGGAAACTATACTCAAAGCTCAGGTTAAAGCTCAATCGCTGGGTATCGATTTCAGAACCAAAGAGTTCCTCGGATTCCACAACGATAAACTGCACGGCCACTTCAAATACCCGGAAGCCTGTTCACTCTCGAAACCAAAAGCAGGACCTGGCAGCTCAACCGTATGGTGCAGAACCACCGAAGTTCTCATCAGCCCCAACGGCGGTATATACAGATGTCACCATGACCTGTACGAACATAAACCTGCTATCGGAAACATTCTCGACCCTGGTTATGACATATCCGACAAACACCTGCCCTGCGATTTCTTCGGCATGTGTAACCCTTGCGATATAAAGGTAAAGACCAACCGCCTGCAGCAGTTCGGTCATACTTCGGTTGATATACAATTCGAAGAACCTGCAAAAACTATAGCTAGAACCAAAACCGGAAATACCGCAAATACCAGCAAGTAATTCTTTTTATATTACATAAATCAATAGTTCACATGGTTTATAGTAATATAAAAAAACAGTGTTGCGAAGTATAAATAAGCTCCTGTTCGCTTTACACTACTATCTTAAAGCAGGCATAGCCTGCGATAAAGTTAGTTAGTATCGAGCTCAGCGAGAAACCAGAGCTTGTTTCTTGTTACTTTTTTCTTGTTACTAAACAAGTTAACCCATAGTTAATATTGGTATCTTTGTAAACATTGTGAACGGTTACCAAAAATTTATCACAAACCATAAAGGTTTTCTCTCATGGCAAAAGCTGCTGCCCAGACAATTAGCACCCGCGAACTTATATATCCTGCCCAACAAATTACTATCACTCCAGAACAATATCCAAACCGGCAGATATATCAAAACAACCTGGAGGCCCTGAAAGTAACTAACCCAAAGCTAGCCGACCTTATCAGCGATGCAGCCTTACCTGATAACTATACACTCGATATCACAAGCGATGGCTCATTCTCTTTCCGGATCTCTAACCCTGACAATACCAGCTCATGGCTAGGCCAACGATCTGCTCCGCTTATCGCCGCTCAAGCAGACCTCACCAGGCTCGACCTCGGCTGCTCAAATGCCGCTATGAATGGTTTCGGCGACGGATATACTATCGTTGAGCTGCTCGACCGGTTTATGCCCTATCAGGCTATCTTCGTGCTGGAAAAGGATATGGTAAATATTCTGGCCAACCTATCAATTCACGACCTCGCCGAACCGATACGCTCTGGCCAACTCGTTATTATACACAGCTCAAACCCCTTTGACGCTCTAAACGAATTCCTCATAAACAACCCCGGCTATCAGATTATCGAAAAGTCGCTATATGTACACAGAATATCCGAACAGGAAAACAATCAGTTCAATATGCAAATAACGGCAACCGTTGAAAATGCCGTATCCAGCACTGTCGAACTTTCCCAACAGCTAAACGCTAAACTAAAAGCTCTCGAACCTCACCCGTTTAGTACCTCCTCTAACGACCAGCTGACTATCTCGAGCCTGCCCTGCGGCAATAATCCAACCGACCTGATCGTCACCCGCAATTTCCTCGACGGATTTAATAACTTCAATGTAAACACATATTTCAATAGCTTCTCCAGCCCTCACAAAGCGACAACCCTCGCTCAGACCAGTGATATTATCGAACAAAAACCAGATGCTATCCTGCTCACCAACTCACTGCGTAATATGGCAAATTATCCAATACCGGAGTCGCTACCCATTATCAGCATACTGCCAAACTTCTCTACCGATTTCGCCGCCGAACTCGAAGAAAACGCTATCGGTCCGAATGACGTGATTATCTGTCCGAAAAATGCTATCGACAAACTACCTGATAAACTTAAACAACAGGCCATACAACTTAATCCCTGCGTTAACCAGAAAGTATACAAACCACTTTCACTCCAGCAGCTTCAGCAGTATTCTAATGACCTTGGCTCTATCCCGACACCAGCTGATGTTATCATGCTAACCTCAAGAAACTCGCTCGACCCGGAAGATTACAATGTATTCCTGTCTACACATCAGAACCTGCTCAGCTCTGCTCTCGATAATATTGCAGATAATCCAGCGAGTTACAACTCTTCGCTCGCTCAGGTATATTTTGACAAAGCAGCCAGAAAACACTCACTCAAGATAAGCGATCAGGAAACCAAAGAAAGACTACAGCTCATTTTCCAGCAGTTGGCAGAGAGCATCACTCAGGACATCTACGGCAAAAGCCTCATCAAAGAAAATATCCCGCTTTCAGTATTGCCGCTCAGACAATACCTCAAAAACACAATAGATACTATTGACTCACTACCTGACGAATGGGAACATTCACCCCTGAACTCGCACCTCACCGCCATGGTTACCGACTCTCACCAGCTCAACACCATACTAAATTATGCTAAAATTGCCTTATTCACTCACAACGACGGCATACTCACTCAACCTATGCTCAACGCCGCAGCCGCCGGCTTGCTGGTTATGACCAAAGCTCACCCCAAAGACACACGCTCCGACGGCATAAAAGCAGTTCTAACTCCAGGCTCTGAAATAATAACCTATTCCAGCCCACAGGATATGTGCCGCAAGGTCAGACTATACCTCGACAACGAACAAAAGCGAAATGAAATCACCCTAAACGCCGTCAACAAACTAAACTCAGAGTTCAGCACCAGCACCATCTGCCAAACGATACTATCCAAACTCCAACAATAAAAAAAGGACGACACCAAACAGCGCCGTCCCTAATTACTAATTTCTATCCCGATGTACATCGGGACTAATTCCTAAATTCTAATTTTCAATTTCCCGGCGTTGGGCTCTGACCCTGCCAGTTCTCCGGATCATCACTAAATAAACCAAAGTCTATTCTTCCCAGTGAATAACCCAGATCTTCCAGATCTTCCGGCCATGGCTGGCTATCTGAATAATCAACCTTCTCGATCGGAATATAAATACGGTCATCACCATATTCCTCATCGCCCGGCATCTGGATCTCAATATCTTCGCCGCCATTACTGAGCTTGCCGTCATACGGGCCAAATACTCTGGTACCGCTCGCGACTATATCGCCATAAACAGTATTAAATGTATCTGGGTCCTTCGCCAGAATTATAAACTCATATGGTGCCAGTACAACATCATTATCAAATTCATAACCTGTACCTTCGACCCGCCATGGCAGCATCTCCAGTGTGACTGTACCATCGGCACTCTCAGTACCAGCCTCTGACATCAGAGGAACTGGCGAACCGGAACGATTATACAGCTCAACATATTCTGCATCTGTACCTTCCGCAGGATCATACATAAGCTCAGTAATTATTACATTCGCAATATCTGGCCCGCTATTAGCTGCCATTGGTGTACTTGTCGACATTCTCACAAAATCATAACCATCTTTCAACGACGGCTTCTCATACCTGCCGAATGTTATACCGGTATCAGATGCATCAAACTTCTGCTGACACTGATAATAACCGGTAACTTCGCCATTTTCACCTGAGTACAGGTAAACAGTCTCACCTGCCTCGCTCAGTCCAAAACCGCTGCCAAAAGATGTATCCTGTGAAAATACCACATAGCCGTTAGCCGCAATGATCGTATTGGCCGGGATCTCATACTTACGTATACTATCCAGATCAGAGTCATCATCACTAAGGAACCAGCCGCCAATGTTAATATCATTACCAGTTGTATTATACAGCTCTATCCAGTCCGGTGACAAAGCATGTGAATGAGCCAGCAGCTCGTTAAATACGATACTGTCTGCCGACAGACCCTGCTCTATTGTTCCCGGCGAACCGTTCACAAAGGTACTCGCACGCCATGACTCTTTCTCGTCCCAAATACTCGGATCGCCTGCCAGATCGCCGCTAAATACCAGCGAATAACCCAGACCATCTGTGATCTCGTACCAGCCGTCCTTATATTCAAACTCCAGAATTGAGCTATGCGTCTCATCCGCCAGCTCCAGCTTCTCGCCGCCGTTTGACAGATTACCTTCATAACCAGATAAAATACGCACATCCCCCGGCACATCATAACGGCTTACAAATGCCTCAAAGTTCTTAACCAGCAGTAAATACTCACCACCGCCCAGAACCGTATCGCTCGGGAATACATAACTTATACCATCAACAAATTCAACTCCATCCAGTGACAGTGTCTCTGTTCCGGTATTCAACAGTTCGACATATTCATAATCACTATCCGATAGCTCAGGATCAGTTGGAGCCTCAGCATTATACATCAGTTCTGTTATACGCAGATACTTCTGCTGATCACTTGGTGCTCCCGCATATGTAGTACTCACTACCACATTATCATTAGCATCAGTAATAACCAGCTCTTCTCCCCAACTGGAGAGATGACCTTTATAATTACCCTGTACAAATCTATGCTCGCCGCCGGTCGGTGAAACCGCCCTGCTCCTGAACGCCAGTGCATTCGGTGTCAGGTACATACTGCTGTTTGCAGGTATAACTGTACCACCCGGGAACTTATGCTTCACACCACCAGAAAGCTTCCAGCCGCTTATGTCAGCTGCAAAATTATTCGGATTGACCAGCTCAATATATTCTTCGTCCTGATTCCAGGATGACGGACAAAATTCGATCGCTCCAAACTGCAAGCTAAATGTCTCTGGCTGAGCATCCGGTATGCCCGCCGGATCATCCGGCCAGTTAGAACCATGAAGATGGTTAACATACAAATGCTCTCGACGAACTGGCAAATAATCCCTGCCGATTAGCAATGTATATGTTATTACATAATTCGAGGTCAGATCCAGTGACACCAGATCACGAAGCTCTGCAATTCGATTCTCATAATAGCATTCTTCAACCGGTGTACCAGGAGCCTGTAAATAGGTGTCCATCAGGGTACGTAAACGCCTTACATACATCTCTCGCGATGTCGGGTCAGCGTAAATAGCATCGAACAGACGATTCCACTGATCATCAATCTTCTGATGACGCTCGCTGCCATAGAATGGATGACTCGGTGAATGCTGTAGATCGGTCGGCCAATCCTCATCAGCAATAATACCACCTATACCATTATTCAAACCGAAGGTCAGATCCTTATCCCACGGGATAAACATCCACTCACCTGTATTATTAGTATCCTGATATAGGAAATAATTCTTATGTGTATGGTCGTTCTCATGCACCAGCGTACAAACCGCCAGATAAGAAATAACCGCCGGTATATTAACATTATCAAACAGATAAGTATTCTTATCCGGGTTGCTCGGACTTATTCCCGCACGCAATGCATACAGGTCACTATTATCTTCGTCCAGCCTGGTTATCTTACGCTCTACCTGCTCGTCACCCTTTTCGTCCGGGTAGCCATAGCTCAGATCACTGTAAACCTTATAGAACGATCCTTCATCGTCAAGACCAACACGACGCAGTAAATGACGGTCCGGCTGCTCTACAAACAACCTCACATCAAGATAGCTGTTATTGCGAATAACATGCCATAGCTCTACCTTACTACATGCCACGCCCGCTCCCTCATAGGTCGGGAACGCCAGCATAGGACGTAGATATGTCGGGTCATTGCCACGCTCATTCAGATTGATCTCATCTACTCGTTCATAATCATCATCAAAGCGGAAGTGTTCGCCATCATTAAACTTGAACTTACGACCGCTGGTAGTATTACCACCACGACGACCTACAAATACATTATCATAAAACTCGCCCTTATAATACACACAGCAGCGAGTTCCAGAATCCAGATTAGCCGCTGTAAGATCCTGTAGATAATATCTGAATATATTCAGATTGGTCTCTATTGTTGGATCTTCTGCTACCGTACCATAGTACTGCGGCGAATTCTCGTCCAGCAGATATATCGGATCACGAGTCACAGAACCCTGATCATCATAAGCCTTCACATACCACCGTATCATATTACCGGCATTATAAGCAGACGCCGGTATTATCGCTGAATATACTCCATCACCAGCGACCTCGTCACCATCGATACCACTATCGTTCATACCAACAGTAACTTCATTAGAAAAACCGATACGATAAACCATATCAACTGTACCAAGCTCCTGCTTGGTCTTGCTTACTTCCGCTGTTATCACCAGATCTTCTGTCGCCAGCGGTGCATCCGGGTTACGGGTAACATCACGCACGATCGGACCCAGATCCATCAAACCAGCTCCATTCTGCCCGCCCGGCGTAGCAGTTGGGAAATATGCCGGCACCATAGATGTTACCGAGATCGCATGATCCTGCTTCGTTGTCAAAACCGGCATGATCAGAAAATCTGAACTCGTTGTATTCTCATTCAGGCCATGGATCGCCAACACATTTTGACCAATACGAAGGTTAGCTATCGCTTCCGGACCTAGAATAAAGTCTTCATAGATAACAGCATTATTATCATCATTCTTAATCGACGCCGAAGCTTCCCAGTCTAGAGTCTCCGGCTTATGTGATGATGCTACCTCTACGCCGTTAATATAAGCTACAAAACCGTCATCATACTTCATCGACAGTATAAGCTCACTTAGCCCCGTAAGGTCGTAAACATTAAACGGTATTCTTATATACACCGTACTGTTATTGCCATACATACTTATTACATTGGTACCGGTCAAACTGGTATAGTCATAATACTGACCCGGCTTATTTTCATAAGCTACTCCGGTTGTACCATTTAGCCAGCCAGTTGGAACATAGTCAGGACTCAGCCAGCTATCGCCCAGAATACCATCACTTGGTACCAGTGCCTGTACCGCATCACCCTCTGACACCAGCTCATATTCTTCAGAAGGCTGAACATCAGGGCTCGCCAATCCATATGACAACAGACCATACTGTGCCGGATATCTATACTCATGTGCCACTGTCTTACCGTCTGGCTCTACCAATGCCAGATATTCCGGATTACTTGAAATCGAAAAATTAGTATGAAGCTGCTCACCAACAACATCACGATCTTTACCAGAAGCAAAGATTATACAAAATTCTTCCGGTGCCAGTTTCAGCTCCGGGATCATCCACTGTTTCAGATCATCTTCATCATTAGTCAGGTACCAGCCCGCCAGATCAACTTCCTCATCCGTCGGATTACACAGCTCGATCCAGTCTGACGAGTCATTATCTTCGTCCAGCAGCTCATTCTCGCCCGCCGGATACTTGGCAGTATTCACCGCCATGAACTCACTTATTACCGCTTTCGGACCATGCTTCTGCCAATTCTCTGCCATAACCGCAAAGTCACCAATACCATTAGTATCTGAATCACCATCCAGATCTGGTACATCTACCCCGCTGCTCAGCCATTTATTAGCTATTATCGTCAGATCCTGCATATCAACAACACAGTCATCTGTCACATCACCGGTCGGACACAGCGAATCTGATAATATGATCGTTAACGTATCACTTACCACATCACTGGCAGTCTCAGCTGTAAGCGACAGAATATAACGACCCGCCGCCGGAAGATCGACTATTGCATTCAATGCATGAGCATCAGGTAGAAAACTCACATCTTCAGCTGCTACTCCCGATGGCCCACCTTCAACACCCCAGGTCAGAGTCACATCATCTAGTGTTGTATCTCCATACAAGAACAGATCCGGTTCCAGTGCCATCCTGTGCGATGGCAATACCAGCACTCGCCCTTCACCAGCGTCAACCGTAGGTGGCCAATCGCCGCTCTCTGTTCCAAGCAATTCTATCTCACCTACCTGCACACAACCACCGCCGCTGTTACGCACATCCGGAAACAGAAGCTTATAATGCGCATACGGCGTACCATTATTGATCTCGATCGGTGATATCTTAGTATACCTTGCCAACGGCTCAACCTGGGCCAACTCTGTTATCGCACCACTGTCGATCAGCGTATATGGCCCCGATATACTACTATTTGAACCATATAGCTCAAACGATATCGGGTCACGATCAGACCAGTCATTCGCGGTCGTTATCGTCAATGCAACGACAACCAGCTCTGGCTGGCTCGGTGTTACACTAAGCCCCTCCGACTCGCCATCTACCAGATAACGCAGATACTTCTCTCCCGAGTTGTCATCTATCGCATTATCTGGCCCTTCATCATCCGGCGAACCGCCTGACGGCACAGATACGATTATATTGCCCGGCGCGGTTATATCCACCAACTCAGCCGCCACTCGCTGCTGAATTGACAATATCCCTGTCGAACATAGTAATGTTAATAATGATACGGGTGCTAATTTTCTTAACAGCATCAAGACCCCCAATGCTCTGCGGAGTTACTCTCCAAATACATATTAATTTTCCAAGACAATAAAATTACTCAAACTGACCGAATGCTTCAGTTTGTATATTGTAATCCACTATCAACAAAGGACTTGATAATTGGTAATTAGTTGTTAGTTTTTGTAGTCATTCTATTCAACTAATTGCTAATTTCTATCCCGATACACATCGGGACTAAATCCTTTCAAACTGACTATCTGTCAGTTTGAATTATGCTCTTCCTTTGCACTTCTGCACTTACATACTTGTGCACTTATTAATCTTATCAGCATAATATAAAGCTTACTTTTGAATAAAAATCGTTTTTGAGGATAGCGTAGGTATTATTTGATTAATCTCTTCTCTCTGACTATGAAGCTAGAACACTTTTCTCCTCTTTAATACAATCCTAACAAATACACAGACTATCTAGCAAGACAATTCCGCCTTGTTATGGATTTTCATCTATATATTATATTACAGCTAGTACCTAAAAGTGCCCAAAAAGCCTGTTTTGTGCCACAATTGATACAATATGTAAACAATACACCTATTATTCTTTACACAGATCAATTATAAATAACACGAACAGAAAAAATCCCGAAAAATCAAAACACTCAATACTCAGCACTCACTAGACAATTGTAACCACAAACACAGACAGGTTACATTTGTACTACTTACCACTCACTCAAATACCTGAACCTGGTTCTTGCCGTTCTCCTTAGCCCTATACATAGCCTTATCTGCATTACCCATCAGGTCAGCTGCCGACAAACTGGAATTATGCTCGGCAACTCCAAGACTCGCCGTTACCTGCCTGCCCAGACCCGGAATATCAAGGTCCGATATATATTCACAAATTCGCATCGCCGTACGACGACCCTTATCCAGCGAACTGCCCGGCAAAACAATAACAAACTCTTCTCCGCCCCATCTACCTACAGAATCAGGCAACCGAAGGTTAAAGTTCATGATACCGCCCACCTCACGTATCACCGCATCGCCCATCTCGTGACCAAAGTTATCGTTAATCTTCTTAAAATCGTCCAGATCCAGCATTATAACCGACAATGGCTGATCATATCTCAGCGATCGCTCGATCTCATTCTCCAATATACCATCTATCGCCTGACGATTATTAACACCACTCAAATGGTCAACCCGAGATGTCACCAGCATCTCACGGATCGTCTGCTCAAAGGTAGTCAGTACCGAGATATCGTGCATGATACCTATGGCCCCAATAATCTTATCATTATCACGAATTGGCGAAATATATACCTCTACCGGAATCCGCTGCCCGTTCTTACGAACGATAAAGCCCTTCCATGTCACCGGAATACCATTTTTCAAAACTGACTTTATACCATAATTTTTATTGGGATTATCGTCCTCAGGCTCTGCCAGAAACTGGGCCTTATTATATGGCTGACCAATTATCTCCTCGGCCTTATAACCGGTAAATCGCTCGCCCGCACTACTCCAGTAACAGATTATATTATCCTCAGTTACGATCGACATCGGAACGTTCATAGAATGAACTATCGCTTTATAATCTATCAGACATTTATCCAGTATCTCTAACATTTCACCTGACTCTGCTTATTGCACTTATGTTACAATTATATAACTGTCCACACCTATACAAAATGAATTTTGTAAACTAGTCTGACCGCAAAAC
This sequence comes from Sedimentisphaerales bacterium, assembly GCA_963667715.1. Classification (GTDB taxonomy): domain Bacteria; phylum Planctomycetota; class Phycisphaerae; order Sedimentisphaerales; family SM23-30; genus JAFGDI01. Next base: position 3,794,372 of record OY763926.1, read on the forward strand.
GGGCTATCCGCCCCTTACTACCTTACTGCCTTTCAACCTTACGTCCTGTTACCGTAAACGGTTCCTTTTTTATCGGACCTATAGCCTAAACATATAATATCACCTATAATAATTAGCCATACTCCATCTTTCGGCTCGATTATGGTCAGATGTTAGTATACGACTTCACTTTCACTATTTTTAATGCTATAAATGGACATATTGAAACATATTACCGAAATATAATATGCACCAATAATAACTAACATTTGGGAATTATATATATGCAAGAGTACACGATCAAATTCTTACCCGACGGCATAAGCGTTAACATTATCGAAGGACTTACACTACTCGATGCTGCCAGAGAAGCAAATATCGACCTAAACGCTTCCTGTGGCGGCAGTGGTAACTGCGATAAATGCCTCGTCATTCCCGCCGGCAGTAATGTACCTGTCAGGGCCTGCCAATTCTACCCTGACCATAGCATGACCGTCAATATACCAGATACATCAAGACGTAACAGGATCATGAAAGTCCTTGATCATGGGCTAAATATCAATACCGAAATCCAGTTATCACCCGAACTCAGAACCGTTAAGATAAAACTGGTCGCACCGGATATGCACGACCTCAGCAGCGACACTAAAAGACTTATACATACCGTCGCACATGCCCTTGAGCTCGAACATGCTCAAGTTTCGGTTTCCTATAGCCTCATAAAAGCTTTACCCGATATACTGCGTCTTTACATTTACGACAATCAGGATACCTTTAACGCATACGCGGTTATCGATAGCAATAATAAGATTATCGGACTTAGACCTCTTTCAGGTTCAGGTGCCAAACAAAAGCTCTACGGCATAGCAATTGACCTCGGCACCACAACTATCGCCGCCGCTCTGGTAGATCTCACAACTGGCGATATTCTCGATAGGTCATCGGCCTCTAATCCGCAAATCGCTCATGGTGACGATGTTATCAGCAGAATAAATTACACCAGCGAATATGAAAACGGCCTGAAAACTCTACATGACCTCATTATTAAGGCTATCAATAAACTTACCGGCACACTCGCTCGCAATAACCTCATCGACCTCATGGACATTTTCGAGATCGTAGTTGTTGGCAATGCGACCATGCAGCATATTCTTGCAAATGTACCGGTAACCCAGATCGGCCAGGCTCCATATGTTTCGGCTTTCTGCCAGATGCTCACCCTGCCTGCTGACACTACTAACCTTATCATAAATCCTAACGGCCAGATGATCGTTGCCCCCGGCGTTGCCGGCCATGTTGGTGGCGATACCCTCGCTGTTGCTCTCGCCTCTGAAATGGAATATAACTCTGGCGTTACACTCGCCGTAGATATCGGCACCAACGGCGAAATAGTGCTCGCACATGATGGAAACCTCTCTTGCTGTAGTACCGCAGCTGGCCCTGCTTTCGAAGGTGCAAAGATCCATCATGGCACACGGGCTACCAGCGGTGCCATCGAAAAGTTCACTTTCTCTGATGATAAAGGATTTACCACACACACTATCGGCGACGTGCTGCCCACCGGCATCTGCGGCAGCGGACTCATCGACATACTCGCCTGCCTGCTCGACTATGGAATTATCGACGAAACCGGACGTATGCTCACCGCCGACGAACTACCCGAAAACACGCCTGCACAGTTTATCCAGAGGTTATCCACATATAACGATCAGCCGGCATTCATTATCACCCCTGATATCGATAGCGGACGTGGCGAGCCTATTCTGTTAACCCAGAAAGATGTACGCGAAACTCAGCTCGGAAAAGCTGCTATAGCCGCCGGCATAGAGATTCTGCTCAACCAGGCAAACCTCGAACTCGACAGTATCGACCGCGTATACATGGCCGGTGCTTTCGGAAACTACCTCCACCCTCAAAGTGCAAAACGCGTTGGACTGTTCCCACCTGTCGATATGGAAAAAATAATCTCAATTGGTAACGCGGCCGGTACCGGTGCCATCGCAATGCTAGTTAATAAATCACAGAGATCACACTGCCAAACACTAGCAAACATAATTACCTACACCGAACTAGCCGCCCACTCAGAATTCCAAATGATCTTCGCCGACAAAATGTTCTTCTAAAACCTTTTAGCCATCACAAGTCCCGATCTCACGTAGAGACGCAAGATCTTGCGTCTCCTCTAATCCCAGCCCCCCCTGGTCCCTTCCAACCAAATCTCCGCGCAAGAGTTCCGGCCTTTCCCGATGTACATCGGGATTCTTTAGTCTTCTTCCTTATTCTCCAACCAAATTATAAACTCCCTAACACCCTGCCCCGCCAACCAAATCTTCTCTTCATTTTCTTATCCTAAAAATCCTCGCATCCTAGCAATAAATTCTCCCTCTTATCCTCTTCAATCGATCCTACCATCCCCTAATCTCTGCAAAAAAATATTCTTAATGTCATCATCTCATTCATATCTTTGCGTCTCTGCGCCCTTGCGTTAACTCTTTCTCTATCCTTCTCCCCCTTTCACTGAATCAGTAAACAAAAAAAGTTTATTCCAACCACCACCACGCCAACTGTGCCAGATCATCCATATCAACCACACCATCAGCCGGCATATATATATCACATCGTTCATCCCAGCCGACACCACCAGCCACCGTCTGCCACGCAGCCGCCATCGCCGCCAGATCTTCCAGCTGAACAAAACAATCGCCGGTAATATCACCAGGATTCATACACGGCACATAAACACTCAACTCCCCACTTACATAAAGCTCAGATATATCCCACAACAGATCACCTGTAAGCACCGGCAGATTCACCTCCTGAAACTCACCTGATAGTCTCTCAACATCGAAGTCAAGTATATCAAACACATCACCCTCAACCGGCGAATAACCAGCCAGCGAAACATTCAAAACCCCTCCCAGCGTCAGATCGCCCATAACCTCCAGCCGGTTATACCCACCTTCAACCGTCGGCCCGCTTATCGCAATATCAAGGTGCGAAGTAGCCGCCAGCGTCATATTCCCCTCAAACACGATCACATCACCCCTGGCCGCCGTCACCACCCCCAACAGCCCAACCAGCCAAACCAAAATCTTATCTCTTTTTTTCTTCATATAAACTAGTCCAACAAAAACAACCACCAGCCAGCTAAAAATTAATCAGGCTCGCCCAAAGGGCGAAACCTGAGCTTATTTCTTTTTTCTTATTTCTTACTTACCTTTCTCCTAACTACCGCCACACCGCCAACACCCAACAACGCCACTGTCAGCGGCTCCGGCACAACACTTACCGCACCAGTCGTATACAGTGCCTCCAACTCCCAGCTCAATCCCTCTTCCAGCTTCGGCATATACACACTTGTAAAGCTGCCTTCCAGAGTATCAAAGTCCAGCAGATCAAACACATCGCCAAACCTCGGCGTAAAATCATTTATTGTCTGTACTCGCAGCACACCACCTGCGGTATATACACCGTCAACAACCAGCGGCTGATAATCCACTCCCTTTTCAGTTCCGCCCAGCTCAAGTACCAGCTCACCCATAGTCGTCAGGTCACCGGCAAACATTGGAGCACTCGCCATAGCCGAACTCGGCGAATAACCTGACAAAAATACTACCGAACCAGTACCCAGAAACGACCCGCTGCCACTTACATCAGCAAAAAATGTCAGCGTACATTCATCCTGAACATTTACCACACCGTTATGATAAAAATTATCAGCTATGATCGATAGATCACCATCGCCAGTTCCAACATAACCATTATTGTAAATATTTGACGCAGCCAAAGTACCATGCCCCAGAATATGACCATTATTATTCAGATCATTATATGCATTATCAAATCTACCACCATACAGATCAACAATACCATCATTAACTTCCAGCCCCTGAGCCGCTACCAGCCTGGCACCGTCCTGAACCTCAACTATACCGCTCACCGTATTATATACATAACCAACCGTCAGCGTATCTGCTTCCGCACTCAGCTGACCATTATTAGTCACATTGCCGCTTATCCGACCAGTCCCTGAAATACTACCATAGTTATTAACAAAATTACCCAGCAGCAAACTCGAATTCTTACCATCCAGATATATCACACTATTATTATTAAATGCACTCATCACGCTCAGCGACGCACCTGACGCCACCTCGATTATCCCATCATTACCACCAAGATTCGGTATACTCAATGTCCCGTTACTAGCATATATCATACCGCCATTATTATAAACACTACCTTCAATACGACCCTTACCAGCTATCGTACCGCCGGGATTATTATTCAACTGATCACAGAACAACGCACCATACATGTTAATATTGCCGCTATTAGAAACATTACCCTCAAACAACATCGAACTAGTAGTATAGTTAACGTTCAGCTCACCAAAATTATTCAAACCATTATTAAAACTCATCACTCCGGTAGCCGTCACATTACCATAATTACTAATAACATTAGTAGACTTCACATACCCTTCACCACTAACACTACTACCCGGATAGTTCATCAGACTATACACGTCCAGCTCACCGCCGCTCATACTAATACTACCATAATTACTCGCCGCATAAAATGAGTTCAGCTCACCACCCGACTTCAAATAGATATCAGCTTTATTAGTCAAGCCATAACAGCTCACTGTACCCTCGTCAAACCTGCAAACCGAACCCGGCTCCACTGTCATACTGCTGCCTATCGAAAGCAGATGATCACTGCCAAACGAAATCGAATTACCCAATATGAAATCAGAATCAATCTCCACCGCATCGGCCATGAAAAGCGAACCACTCTCAAAACTCATACTCCCCTTACCAGAGATCGAATCACAATAGATCGTGGCATTATTCAATCTGACACTACTATTAGAACTAATAGCTATATCACCCGTCCTCACCGTCGAATTCTCTAGGACATTCAATCGACCATAGCCTTCACCACCACAAACAATACTAGCATAAGCATTCAAATACGAGCCGGAGCCAGTAAGTGTCAACTCAGAGCTACTACTGCTGCCGTTAGCGATAGTAACCGCATCACAATACACGTCAGCACCGCCCTTAACCGTCATATAAGCATCACCATAATTACCACAGGTCAGCCTACGGCCATCACCCTCTTCACCTACCTGCAATTTAGTATACGAATCTTCCAAAACAAAGCTCGAATAACTATCTTCATTATACCCCAAATACACTGCCGATGATGCATATATATTACTGGAACCACTCAGTGTCGCATAGGAGTCACCATTCATACCAAAATAAATACTGGTACCGTTTATCTCAGAACTACCATCCATCGTCAAATGGGAAACACCGCTCGTATTATAACCAAAGTACAGATAAGATGTCGCATTGATATCAGACCAGCTCTGCATATCTAGATTACTCACGCCATAATAACCTATATAGCCATTCCCGTTTATATTCCAGGTTCCATGATTCGACATATTCATATCGGTTGTACCGTATGTACCCAACCGAGCGGTACGACTATTCAAAACTGCATAAGTCCTTAGATCAAATGTAGACTCAGAACCAACTGACCCGGCACTCGTCAGCGAATACGAACTTGCATCAAAATTAACCACCGTTCCACTATTATATATCTGGATCCAGGAACCATCTGCCTGATTCACCGACAGGGTTGAGGTAACCTCATCTCCATTAGAGACTACCAGCTTATCTGTACTGCCCGGAGTACCTGTCGGCGACCAGTTTGACGTTGTATTCCAGTTGCCATCGCCATAACTACCTGTCCAAACTCGATCTGTAGCATTGACAACATTTGCACTTAATGCCAGTGTAAACAAAAAACATGATATTGCTTTTACTTTTATTTCCATTGTATTATCTCCAAATTCAATACGACATAGGTCCACTTTTGGCAATATTATACACAATCTGACCTTTTATTTTTAAACAAATCCCTCTGAAACCATAAAGTATATGGCTCTATACGCCCAAACGGCAACAAAAACAGTAAACATTACCCCTTTTAACTCAGATATTCACACCATACTTCTTAATATGCACCATCAGCACCGTAATATCAGCCGGAGTTATACTCGTAATCCTCGCCGCCTGACCCAAAGTCATCGGCCGGATCTCGCTCAATCTCTGCTTAGCCTCATTCCTCAGCTGACTGATCGCATTATAATCTATCTCTGCCGGCAGCTTCACCCGCTCGATCTTGGCACTCTTCTCCACCAGCCGAAGCTGCTTCTGGATATAACCCGCGTAACGAATATCATTTACCGCAGAATGCAACGCATCCGCAAAATAACCACGATCTACAAGCTCAGGCCTAACCTCCAACAGCCACTTCTCGTCCCGATTCTGCTGACATAGCTGACGATCCAGCTTACGACCCTCAAAGCTCGTCTTCTCCAGATACGCCGTCAACTCTGCCTTCTGCTCCTGCTTCTTACAGAACCTTTCCCATCTACCCTCATCTATCAGCCCCCATTCTCTCGCCAGCGGCGTCAACCGACTATCCGCATTATCTGCCCTCAACAGCAAACGATACTCCGCACGGGACGTAAACATACGATACGGCTCATCAACCCCGCGTGTCACCAGATCATCTATCATTACCCCGATATACGCCTTATCCCTGCCCAGCAGAGCCTCGCCCTTACCCTCTATCTTCAAAACCGCGTTCAGACCGGCCATCAGCCCCTGACCGGCAGCCTCTTCGTAGCCACTGGTTCCATTTACCTGGCCAGCACAATACAACCCGCTTATCGATTTACACTCCAAAGTCGCTCTCAGCTGAGTCGGCGGCAGATAATCATACTCGATCGCATACGCATACCGATACACCCGGCAATTCTCCAATCCCGGTATACTCCTCAACATCTCATCCTGAACATCTCGCGGCAAGGCATTACTTATACCATTACAATATATCCAGTCCGTCTCCAGCCCCTCCGGCTCAAGATATACCTGATGACGGTCCTTATCTGCAAACCGCACTATCTTCGTCTCTATACTCGGACAATATCTCGGACCAACACTATTGATCTGACCACTATACAACGGTGCCAAATGAAGATTATCACGGATTATCTTATGCGTAACCTCATTCGTCCACGTCGACCAGCAGCACACCTGCTCCTGAGTGATAGCCTCCGTCAAAAAGCTAAACGGCATCGGCTCCTCATCACCCGGCTGAACATCGACCTTACTATAATCTATCGAATCAGCAGCTATCCTCGCCGGCGTGCCTGTCTTCAAACGTCCCAAAGTCAGCCCCAACCTCTCCAACGACTCCGATATCTCGTTCGCCGCCGGCTCCTCGTAACGACCACCCTCAAACTGCTCGGTGCCAATATGCATCATACCACGCATAAAAGTACCAGCCGTCAAGATAGCCGCCTTACAACCCAACACCCTGCCAGACTTACACACCACCGCCCGAACAGCTCCATCTGCAACCTCAAAATCAACCGCTGGATCTTCGATTATATCCAGCCCCGATATCGCCTCGAGCTTCTCACGTGCTATTCGAGAATACAGAAACCTGTCTGCCTGTGCCCTGGGTGCCCAGACCGCCGGCCCCTTACTCCTGTTCAACATACGAAACTGAATGCCCGCCTCATCGGAGATCTCACCCATCATACCACCCAATGCATCTATCTCACGAACCATCTGACCCTTGGCCAGACCGCCTATCGCAGGATTACAACTCATTTGACCTATTGTACTTATATCAATAGTCAACAAACAGCTACGCAGCCCCATCTTCGCCGCCACATTCGCTGCTTCTATTCCGGCATGACCGCCGCCAATCACTATTATTTCATATTTATCCTGCATAGCCCGGCCATTATAGCCGATTCACACCCAAAATACAACTACCCCCACCCCCTCTTAACTTTTACACCTCTTCACCTATTCACTTCTGCACTTCTCCACTTCTTCACTTCTGCACTTTTACACATACCCTCTTCCTAAAACCCTAGCTCAGCCGTCAGATAATATCTAGGCTCATCATAACCAACATTACCCCAGTTCGGCACGTTCATACGGAACCCCGGCGGCGGTGTAAGCTCGCCAAACACATTCTTCGCCACTCCCTTGACCCTGAAATTATCCGTCACCTGATACACCATCGCCAGATCGATAACATGCCGAGGGCTCTTATATATATCATTAATTATCGGGTTAATATCCTCACTATAGCTGGAATTATACAGATAGTTAACACACAACAGCAGCTTATCTTCGATCAGCTTGGTCTTGACCATAGCCTTCACCTGATGCGGCGGATAATGCTGTTCAATACAGTTATTCTCTACCTTCGCAAAGCTATAGCTTACATTCACATCCGTCTTCTCTGTCAGCTCATAGCCCAGGATCACTTCCGTACCATACACCGCAAAATCACCAGCTATATTCTGGAACATACCACCGCCCCAGCCTGTCGAATCGGTTACAACATTAATCGCATCTACCTCATCCTGCGTCCAGTAATTCGTCAGCTCACCCCAGGACAGCTGATCCTTGAATACATTGTAATACAAGTTCGTATTCAATGTCAGCCTCTTGGTCAGGATCTTCTCGAAGTTCAACTCATACGAATCCATCTCCTCCGGCTTTAACAGCGGTGAATTCGCATAACCCAGCGAGCTCGCCACCGCATTATTATACAGATTCCAGTTATAATATACCGCATCCGGCATACGGAATCCATGCTGATACGAGGCCTTTACCGTCGTCTCCTTATCCAGCTCATACGCAAACGCTATTCGCGGCGAAGTATGGCCCGGTATCTTACCTGGGTCTGCACCAGTATAAAGCTCATTACTATTATGAATCGGATCAGTATGGAACTTATCATATCTCAGCCCCAGACTCATCGTCAGTGAATCACCCAGCGACACCACATCTTCACCAAACAGACTAGCCTCTTCCCACATCGTATTAATCGACTCAAACCCCGCCTGTGGCTGTTTTGTAAAGAAAAACTTATTATCGTAATAATGCTTCTTACCAAACAACCCGCCAAAAGCCAGCTGATGACCTTCAAAAGCTGTTGTACGGTACACACCCTTAACGTCCCAATGATGTTCCGAACCGCCCATTATCATACCACGCGAACCATTCGCGCCAATATCGCCAAAGTCCATCCACAACATCGAAAGCGACATCTCAACCGAATCCGTATCAGATAGCTCAAAGGTATATTTCGGCCGAACACCCAAAGCCTCGTTCATAAAATAGCCGTATTCTCTATTACTATTCTTCTGCGGGTTCAGCTCATACTTAAACAAATTCAAACCAAAATTATCATGATTCCACGTTGTCGAAACCCGGTAGTTAGACTGAACAAAACCAAACGCCTTGATATCTTCAGAATATTCCCTGGCAGCTCCCCACCCTTCTGTCGTCTCATAGCCGTCTGCATAATAGTTTCCACCGTAAATATACACATTACGATTCTCACCATATTCAAAACCATAGCCGGCTTCCGACAGTGTAGACTGCTCCTTAACTCCATATTCAAATCTCGCAAACCCGCCCGGATGACTCTCTCCGGTCTTCGGGATCATATTCACAAAACCATTGATCGCACCAGAGCCGTGGATTATAGCGCCCGGCCCATGAATAACTTCTATATTACTTATATCACCCATAAACGGCGAGAGCATACCAACCATATATCCAAAATGGGTACGAAAATTAATCTGCTGGCCATCCCACATCACCAGCGTCTTGGCATTATTATCAACCATTATACCACGAGTACCGATCAAACGCCCCTGCCGCTCATGCGTACCTGAGATAGCTCCCGGCACATACATATCAAACAGATCAGACAATGTACGAACAGGACTATTCACCAGCTCGTCCATATCATAGGACATAACAAAACCAGGCGCCTTGTGTGAACTCGTATTGAAAAAGCTTACTGAGGTTATATCGATACTGCTTAGCTCTTCCAGAGACAGATCGAAAAGCTCGTCATGACCAACATCATCCAGCAGCATATCCTGACCGGACAATCCGCATGACAACGATAGTAATACGCACAATACCGCTAACAACATCGTTCTTCTCTTCATCTTAACACACTTCCACATCTTTCTCGATATTTCAACTTTATACTTAACAACTGACATACTCGAAAATTCACCTATTACGCAAACGTAAGATCTTTTGCTTCCTGAAATGAATTTCCAGAAATAAACGTCAATGTCAATATCGACCAGCACAGACCACACAAACAAAACTTTTATTTCTATAAAATCTTAATCACCCACAAACTATTAACAAACTGATAACCCCGTTATTATAGGCCCTACCCTAAAAAAATATAAAAATCATAAAAAATTATCAGACCATCCCACCATACCGCCACCCACGTAGAGACGCAAGATCTAGCGTCTCCCCTAATCCCAGCAAACGCCCCTTAACACCCCGCCCTGCAACCAAATCTTCTCTTCATTTTCTTATCCTAAACATCCTCGCATCCTAGCCACTATTCTTCTTCCTTTGCGGGTGCGAAGCACCTTGCGCCTTTGCGTGAACAATTCTTAATTATTCCTCTCTCTTAAATCTGTGCAAATTAATCAATCACCCGTTCGCGGCAGCGAACCCATTTAACAGAATCTGTGGAAAAGAATCTTCCTCTTTCTTCACGCCCTTCATGGTAAAAAAACATTCCCCCGCAATCGGAGAATGAACTCCCTCCCCAACCGATACATCCCCCCACTCAATCTGTCGAAAAATCCCGTTATCCCGTCTAAAAAAAACTTTGCACTCTGCACTTTGCACTTTGCACTTCTTCACTTCTTCACTTCTTCACCTCCCCCCTAAAACCTAAACTCACCCGACAAATAATACCTCGGCTCCGAATACCCCATATTACCCCTGTTAGCATTACTCATCAGGAACCCGGCCGGCGGCGTTAGCTCGCCAAACACATTCTTAGCTACCCCTTTTATCCGAAAATTATCCGTCACCTGGTACACTGCCGACATATCAATAATATTCCGCGAATCCTCATAATAACTGCTCATCGACGGCACAGAATCATACTTGTACGAAGAGTTATACACATAATTAATACCAACTGTCAGCTTATCCTTCATAACCTCCGACATTATCCGCGCCTTTACCTGATGGGCCGGATACCGCTGCTCCAGACTATCATCATCTGTCTTGGCATAACCATAGCTCAAGTTCAGATCAGTCCGCTCTGACAGCTTATAATCTACCATAACCTCACTGCCATAAACCGCAAACTTACCCTCTATATTCTGGAACATACCACCTTCCCAAGTCCAGCTCGCCGCCGGTGTCCAGTGATTGATCGCGTCAACCTGATCGGCCGTCCAGTAATTAGTCAGCGGCCCCCAGGACAACTGATCCTTAAATATATTATAGTACATATTCGCATTAACTGTTACCTTATCATTCAATATCTTCTCCAGATTCAATTCATAAGAATCCATCTCCTCTGGCTTCAACGACGGCGAATTAGCATACCCCAGCCCCGTCGCCGCAGCATTATTCTGCAAATTCCAGTTATAATATATCGCGTCCGGCATACGAAATCCATGCTGATACGATGCCTTTACCGAAGTCTCCTTATCATATTCATATGCAAATGCGACCCTCGGCGAAAAATGCGGCGATATTGTTCCCGTATTTTCATTTCCATATGTATCAGGTGTTATATTAGGTGAATCACTAGATACATTACCAACATTAAAAACTTCATATCTCAACCCTGCACTAAAGGTCAGAGAATCACTCAGCGTAATAACATCTTCGGTAAAAATACCTATCTCTTCCCATTCCGTATCGATCGACTCATAGCCGTCTCTTGGATCATTGCTCAAAAAGTAACTCATATCATAGAAAGTCTTTTTACCATATACTCCGCCAAATGCGATCTGATGATTCTCTATCGCCGTTGTCTTGTATACCGACCTCACATTCCAATGCCGCTCAGAGCCGCCACGAATATCCTCCGGCGAATTAACACTATCAACATTACCAAAATCATTCAATAATAATGATGCCGACACTTCTACCGAATCTGTCTCAGATATTTCATACAAAAACTTCGGACGAACACCTAACGATTGATTCATAAAATAGCCATATTCTGTATTACTATTCTTCTGCGGACTAAGCGAATAACTAAATATATTCAAATTAAAATTCTCATGATTCCACACCGTTGACACCCGAAAATTATTTCGCTTAAAGCCAAAGGCTTCTACATCAGCCGCATAGCTCTGACTCGCTCCCAGCGAGTCCTCCGGCTCAAACCCGCGGGCCAGATACTTACCACCATAAATATATACATCCCTGTTTTCACCATAGCTAAAACCATAACCACCTTCATAGAGCCTGGCCTTCTCTCTAAAGCCATATTCATATTTCACAAATCCACCCGGATGACTTGTTCCCGTCTTCGGGATCATATTCACCAGACCATTGATCGCTCCCGAGCCATGCATAACCACTCCCGGCCCATGAATTACCTCTACCTTCGCAACATCACCCAGAAACGGAGAGAGCATACCAACCATATAGCCAAAATGCATACGAAAATTGATCTGCTGACCATCCCACATCACCAGCGTCTTGGCATTATTATCGATCATTAAACCGCGAGTACCAACCAGCCGACCCTGCCGCTCATGCGAGCCCGAGATCGCTCCCGGCACATACAGCTCAAACAGATCTGCCAGCGTCCTCACCGGACTCATTTCTATCTCGTCCATATCATAGGACATAACAAAGCCGGGCGCTTTTCTTGTAGTTGTAGTGAAAAAACTTGCCGACGTTATATCTATCTCGCTCAACTCTTCCAGCGACATATCAAACAGCTCATCATCACCACCATCTTCTGACACTTCCTGACCTGCTGCCACACCAGCTAACAATACCAATACCAAAAGCACATCTGAAATAATAGTTCTAAGCTTCATCACATACACCATATTACATTCGTTAACCTTCACCCCATAAACCCCTTATGGAATTACTAAAACAGAACTGGCCTTCATATCGCCAAAAATATTTCCCCAGAAATATCACATGGTCAAAATAGCTGACCTTAACAAATGTATCGACACGACAACCCCGACAATCAGTTCTTTTTCTTTACACACAAATCGAAGCTCATACAAACTATTATCAAACTGAGATCATTATTATTATCGCCACCATACCAAAAAGAAATAAAAACAACAGATCATTACCGGACCAAAACTACCACACAACCCACACCCCCAAAAACAATTATAAGACCCTTCACCATCCAACCCCGTAGAGACGCAAGATCTTGCGTCTCATTTCTTAACGCCACCATCTCAAACCAACCCCCAATCGCCAACCACCCCATCCGTAGAGACGCAAGATTTTGCGTCTCCCTTCTCCTTCAAGCAAGAGTTTCCCGATACACGTCGGGATTCTTTAGTCTTCTTCCTTACTTCCCAACCAAACCACATACTCCCCTAATACCCTGACCCGCCACCCCCCCCTCTGCGTCTTAGCGTCAAACTCTTCTATTTACATTTCTTCCCTCTGCGACTTCGCGCCTCTGCGAGAAAAAATCTTCTCATAATTTTCTTATCCTATAAATCCTCACATCCTAGCCACTATTCTTCTTCCTTTGCGGGTGCGAAGCACCTGGCGCCTTTGCGCGAAATCCTCTTCTTCTCTGTCCCCTCTGTGGTAAAAAATCTTCTCAATGCCACCATCGCAAACCAACTCAAAATCGCCAACCAACTCTTTGCGTCTCTGCGTCCTTGCGTTAACTCTTCATTTTTTTCTTCTCCCCCCCTTTGCGAGTGCGAAGCACCTGGCGTCTTTGCGTGAAAATCTTCTTCCTCACCTTCTCTGCGTCCTCGGTGTCCTCTGTGGTTAAACTTTCTTAATATTTATCCCCACTCAGACCTACACTTCACACTATATAACATCATGTATATATATTAAGCACTTTACGCTATTATCAACCTCAATAATGTCAAGCAAGATGCTCAACCTACCTGATTATAACGGTTACGGTTATTGACGCTATTTACAGAATATTCTTCGCTGCTCCTCGAACGCAGTTCGACTTCCTCCCGGTTGCCCAGCAGATCATAGCCAAATGTCTCGCTATCGCCGGAATCGCTGAAATACTCAACCGATCTCAGACGACGCAATGAGCAACAGTTATTTAATATGGTGGCAATCCCAGGTTAATTCCGTAGCTACACATACTATTTCATTATTTTACCTTCTTCTGATATTGTACCATCTGAAGAGATTATAAATTCAACTGGCATTTCGTTATAAGATTTAATTACATTAAACAAAATTTTATCATCCTGTAAAATAATTATATTCCATTTATATTCTTTAATAGGATGGTCACCACGAAAATAACATATTCTATCATCTGATCGACTTTTAATTCGAGATGATATCCCGCTCTTTAAATCATATCTTTGGATAACAAATTTAATATCTTCAGTTGACTCATTAAGAACATTCACAGATAAAGCCATTGAATAAAATGGTGGCATCATCGAACTAACAAACAAAATAGTAATTATAAATGAGTATAAATATAAAAGTTTTGTAAAATACATAACAGTAAACCTCTCAATTATGGTAAATATTGATTTCCTGGATTACCAAAATAAATTGAACATAAGAAATAACTAAAGAAATAACTAAAGGGGTCCGTCCCACACCTGTTCGGCACAGTCTTTGCATCACTTAGTTCATTTATTCAGTAACGGTATAATCGCATTGTATCGACGGAGCAAAATCTAGGCAAGAATTATTTCAGCGCAGCATTAGCCGACCAGCTTGTTTACGCAAATTGGCAATTATAAATCAATCCTGGTTTTGTAATTTGGAGATGTGAGTTAGTAATTCATCCAGGTCTGCCATTCCGGTGAAATACCAGCAGATAAATTCGTAAGTTCTGACTGTTGGCTTTTTGCCTGTCCATAATGCTATCAGCATGCAGGCGATAATGGCGGCATAAGTTTGCAGGGCTATGCCGTTTGGATTCTGACTTAGCAAAGAACGGCAGCCAAGCATATGTTTGAATTGCTTGAAAAACACTTCTATTGCCCAGCGATGTTTGAATATTAAAGCGACAACATCTGCATCAAGATCGAACCTATCTGTCGCAATAAGAAGCATTTCTCCCTGTTCTGGTCCGCCTCTCCCGGTCTTGGCTTTCTTCTTATGCGGAGTACATTTAACCGCAATCAAACGGACATGTTCTTTTAGCATTTTCTTAGTATTATTGCCGCCCAGTCTGACTTTACAGTCAAAACGTACGCCGGCATTAGTAGCTTCGTTATTGACAGGGTATTCTTCGGTCAAGTCATAATTTGAATTATCACGTACCCTGCATACAAAGGAACTTTTACTATCAATTATCTTTTGAAATAGTTCCAATGAGGCATAACCGCGGTCTTTTACATAAATGCGACCAGCTTCAAGATTCTCAGAGAGTACTTTCCGTTCGTTGCCATTACCTTCAGTAATCGAAACTCTTACGGGAACATGTTTTTGGATATCAAAATGAACATGAGCTTTTACGGCATTGTTATTGTGCTGGTATAACGCCCAGGTCATCTTTGATAGTGCCGGGATAAGTGTGCCATCAACAGCAGTAAGAATGTCGGTAACACTGTCGAGCTTGTTGCTTGTAGGGATAGGACTAAGCTTTAATGCCAGATTATCGATTATATCCTGCATTAACTTACTATCGAAAACTGTAGTTGCTTCTGATAGGCTCCCCAAGGATGCGCGAGGGCATTTCAATAATCGCTGAACCTTTTTAAGCTCACTTGCCTGCTGGATACCTCTCATTGATTGACATATCGGGTTGAACATATATAAGAGCAACAGAGACATATACTGATCCATGTGAAGTTTGCGATTGCCTGCTTTGTCTCTCTCACAACCGGCATCATGCAGACTATCAAGCATTGCTGATATAGCTTTAAAATACTTAAAGCCTTGAAGCTGAAATTCCTGTATGTCTTCACGTTTTGCTGTCATGCCTTATATTATGCATAAAAAAACACGTCGCGCAAGTTAAGATAGATAGTTTAAGCTATTATTTTAAAAAATATTTCCAGAAAAAACAACCATACATTACAATAGCAAACTTAGTGCCGAACAGGTGTGGGTCCGTCCCCTTTTATTTTACTCTGCGTCCTCGGTGTCCTCTGTGGTTAAACTTTCTTATTCTTTATCCCCACTCAGACCTACATTTCACACTATATAACATCATTAATATATATTAAGCACTTTACCCAATTGCCAACATCAATAATGTCAAGCAAGATGCTCGACCTACTTAATTATAACGGTTATTGACGGAGTTTACAGCATAAATATCGGCACTGCCATCTCGCAGATCGACTTCCTCCCGGTTGCCCAGCAGATCATAGCCAAATGTCTCGCTATCGCCGGAATCGCTGAAATACTCAACCGATCTCAGACGACGCAAAGCATCAACGAATATTTAATATGGAGGATAGCTTCGGTTAATACTCAGAAAAAAATCCAGGTTTCTTATTTAAAGAAATCTCCCCCAATATCGTTTTAATACAAAAGATGCTTCATCTCCCAGTTCATCAAAATTTGTTTGGCATAAATAATCAAGAAATCTAGTAAATATTTTAGTTTGCCCTTCTGTTATATTTTTGTAATTACATTCAAATAATTCCATATCTTTAATATATTTTTCTTCCGAATAAATCTCACTATAACCGTGCTGCGCAGCAATTTCAGACTCAAATTTACCAATTTTATTTTTATCAGGATAATCTAAACAATGAACCGCTGTTGAATATACACTTTCCCCACGAATCATTGCATTCCTCTGTTCATCTGGCATAATTTCCATTTCTATAAAAGCTTTAATATAAACAGCCAAACAGTATCTAAACAATTCTCCTTTTAAGAAAAATATATTATCATAATTCTTAGTAATAATATCCGCTGTCAAGTCATCCCAGTTCCTTGAAAAAATTTCTCTCTTAAAGCATAATTCTTCTTCATAATATGAAGCTTTCTCTGGCCATGCAATTGAGCATTTCCCCTCTGGACAGAATTCGTTTTTAAGATCAATCAGTATTGATGGACATATATCAATAATCATTTTAATCTCTCCTATTTATCTCGATTACTGTATTTTCTCTTTAATCGCTCATGCTCTAATCGCTTCATTAATTTATCCAAGCACTTATTACGTGCAGCTCTTGTTTCTTTAAGAACTTTCTTATGATCGCCATCACCACCACCAAAACATGTGGGGTAATTAAAAGGTGTTAGGAATCATTTTCATAATCACATCTAAAACAAACACTTACAAACCTCACTTTCACCACCTAAATAATCACACCATTCAGCAGGCAGCCCGACCAAATCCTTTACCCACACAGCACAATTTTTCTTTGCATTTTTCTGCGACCCTTACGGTCAAAAACTCCTCCTAGCCCCCCAACCCGCTCCATGTCCGTCAGTGCCCGTCCGCGTCAGGCCGTCCCTTACATTCTTAACCATCCCCCCAATCCTACAATCCTATCAAATAATCTTCAATAATCTAACATCCCAGCCGAACGCCACCACCACCTCCTTACCCCCAACCTCTCATTCCATATCTTTGCGTCTCTGCGTCCTTGTGTTAAAACTCTTATATTATTTCTCCCCCCTTAATGATCTTCCTGAACTTCATGGTAAAACCCTCTTAATCATCTTTCTTAAATCTGTGCCAATTAATCAATCACCCGTTCGCGGCAGCGAACCCATTTAACAGAATCTGTGGAAAAGAATCTTCTTTCTTCACGCCCTTCATGGTAAAAAAAACATCCCCCCGCAATCGGAGAATGAACTCCCTCCCCAACCTATACATCCCTCCCCCCAATCTGTCTCCGATCAATCGGAGCTGGCTCCATAATCCTATTATCCCGTCTTAAAAAAAAACTCACTTCGCACTTCGCACTTCGCACTTCTTCACATCTTCACTTCTTCACTTCCACCTTTCCACTCTTAACCAACATCCACCCAACCACCGCCAATGCGATCACAAAGCAAACAAGAAACACCGCTATCGCCGAATTCTGACTCTGTACCTGCCAGTTATCAATACTAAACGCTCCTACCGATTCCCGGCCAACATACCAGCGTCTTATCATCTCCCTTATCAGGACAATAACTCCTACTATCACAAAGCTCATCACTGTAGCTATCGGCAGCACAACCTTCTGTTTCGGCTTCATAAATATCACTAACGCCGCTAAACAGCTCACCGCCGCCAGAGCTGCGATCACCAGGCTCACATTCCCAAATAACATATTATCTTCTCGCCTGCCGAACAGCCAATCCTGCAGCCCCGCCGGCATAGCCTTATAATACCACAACCCTGTAACGATCATCACCGCTACCCCCGCCACATGCCACGCCGCTCCCCAGCGGATCGTACCATCTACCGAATAGCCTTCAAGCCCGCCATCTGCTGCCTGCTTCTTGTCAGTCACCTTCGCAACCCACACCAGATACAGACCACCCACCATCAGCGACCAGGATAGATTATTCAAAAATCTCGGGATCGTGATCGGATCTTTAACGTGCAGCCAGCTCATATGCTTATGAAATTCCAGCCAATGATCCGGCTGAATTGTTAAAATCGCATTATTGGTATATATATACGCTATCCCCATAAAACATACCGGCAAGATCGCCAACGCCGGCACAGATATCTTCCAATTCCACAGCCAGCCTGAAAAGTACAGACAGATAAAACCTACCAGCAGTAATACCAGCGACCCCAACCAGAAATATCCTAATAGTATATTCGAGCTATAAGATAAATGACCATATAATGCCTGTACAAATAACAGCGGTGCTATTCCTGTCGTTATCGTTAACGACAGCACCGGCGGCAGCGAACGGATCATCTGCCTGTCCACGATCGATAGCGCCTGCTTCGTTGCCAGATGACAGCAGCTCCGGACGAACAATACCAATACCGAGCCAAGTACCGCCGCGACAAACAGCTGATGTATCCAAAACGTCACCAACAGCAGCACCTCAAGCAGCCATGCTGGTGCCGGCAGATACGTACCTGTATGATCCGGCACAGGAACTACCTGAGCCAGCGTAACCATCGATATATTTGATAATAATGAAATCATATCTAATATTCCTTACCCCATTCCGCAAGTTATTTCCATATAAGCAACAATGTTGAAAAACTCAATCCACCCTAGCCCCATATTTTTCACTTCTTCGCACTTTGCACTTATGCACTTATGCACTTCTTCACCTAATTCACCTCAACGGCACATAATCTGCCCTGAGCGTTATCTTCTCACTACTATTCAAGACATTTCCCTGATCATCAAGATTCTCATGACATTCTGTACAGTTTCCGTTAAGGCTATGAACATACATATTCAAACAGTTACGATCGCGGATCGTACCGATAAACGGAGGCATAGCAAGCTTCACCTCGTTCAGCTTCATTGTCACTTCGCCAATAGTCTTTGAGCCCCAACCTTTTACCAGTGCCCGCATCGAGTTATAGCCGTCCAGACTATGACAGCGTAAACACTGCTGATCGAATATCCAGTTACCTTTTACTATCTGTTCCGGGTAATCATCTCGACCACTACCCATCTTACCCAGATCAAGTGCATAAAACTCTTTATCACTCATACCATTATCATTTGGCTGTACCGACCACGGGCTAAACTTCAGAACCGTCGCATCGTTACGCCCCATTTCCTTTAGCTCTTCTTCCATCGCTGGATACTTAGCAGGCATAAATCCATTACTATATATATGACCACTTATCAGGTACGGCTTACGAATACCTTCACGAACAAACTCACCGCCGCCAGCTGCTCCCATCGCCAACGCCAGCAGTACAACCGAAGTCTCAAGGTTCACCGGACGACGATTGATTACTACCGCCCAATAGCCGTAAAGACCTATCAGACTCAAAGCCCCGACACACATCGTCAGGAACATTATCATTATCACCGAGCCGCCCGCCAGATAATGCTGGGCCAGTGCCGGACATGCAAAGAAGAACCAGCCACCCGCCGGCAATAGTAAAGCGAACGGTAAAAAGAACCGACCTGCAAAAGTCGTAACTTCATGACGCTGCTCTTTAGTATAGTGCCAGCATAGATTTACCAGCAGCATAGAGAACATCGCCGCCAATGTCAAAGCACCTATCGCACGTATTAGCAACTGCGGCCAATATGATGGATTCAATATACCAGACCAGAAATCAAACTGCATCGGACTCACACTACTATCCAACGCATTGCCAGGAGTCAACATAAAGGTAAGTATACCATTAATAACTACTAACGACAGAAACGCTGCGATCGCATATATCCAGCCGATTATGCAATGCGTACGATGCGACATTGTATCCCAGCCGTAATAATAAACATAACCTGCGACTATCTCGATCAGGAAGAACGTCCACTCGATCGCCCAACCCCATACGAATAAATGAATTAGTATATTCACTGTCTCAGGACTCACCAGCGCGATCGTAAACCAGATACCAACACCAGTAACAGCACCACCGATAAACGGCAGCAGAATTATGAACTTGCTGTTATCGCGAAGGAACTGCTTAAGTGTAGCCGACCCGCTTTTCAAGGCAAAGGTTTCTGTATAAGCATTGAATATACCGGCACCTACCGCAAAGTGAGCTATAAATACATGAACGATCGCAACTATAGCGATAAGCATCGAACCGCCAAGGTACGGAATAGTAAAGATAGGATAATCCATATCCATAAACCCCTAAATCCAGAATTAAAATAATGGCTGATAAGAAAGTCCAGAAGCATAAACCACTGGCATATCATACCTAACCGGATATATACAATTATAAACCCATATTTCTATAATATGCACATTCCGCCATTTTTACAACAAAAAGCATGTACGGTACAAAAAACCATACATGCTTTTATCTTTATCGGCCTGACCTGATCTTTTCTGTAATTATTTATCAGGCGGTCTATCTGCCTACTCAAAAGGCAGATTATGTATTACTGAAAGCTATCAGCTGGCCTTAACTTTTTCTAAAGCCTTCTCTGCCAGCTCTTTACCTGCCTTGCGACATACTTCAAGCTCTTCCTCGGTTGGACGATACTGACAGGTAACACCCTCAGTTGTCAGTTCAACTCCGATAGCATTGAGAACCTCTTCAATAGCAGGTACACCGCCGCCAGCCCAACCCTGTGAGCCAAAGGCAAAGCCAAGCTTATTGCCAGGACGCAGACCTTTAATATAGGTCAGAAACTCTGCCACTGTCGGCAACAGACCATTGTTCAACGTTGGCGAGCCAACTGCAAACGCTGCACTGTCAAGTACTTCTGTTGCAAGTGTAGTGATATCATTCGACTGAACTGACAGCTTCTTAACCTCAATACCAGCCTCGGCAGCACCGTCAGCGATCGCAGTTGCCATCATTTCGGTACTCTGCCACATTGTATCATAGATCACCAGCAGCTTAGGCAACGGCTTAAATACTGACCAGTCCTGATATTTTGATATTATCTTATCCAGACCAGAACGGAAGATAACGCCATGACTTGGTGCGATCATCTCGATATCAAGACCTTCTGCTGCCTTGAGCGTCTTCTTCACGATCGAACCTAAGTGCATGATAATATTAGCGTAATAAACTCTGGCCTCTTCCATTACAACATGCTCATCAACTTCATCATTGAAGCGATAGCTGGTTGCCAGGTGCTGACCGAAAGCGTCCATTGAGAACAGAAGCTTCTCTTCCGGCACATAAGTGAACATCGAGTCCGGCCAGTGCAGCATTGGAGTACTGATAAACTCTAAAGTACGCTTACCCAAAGAGATACTGTCGCCAGTCTTTACTTCCCTGATATCCCAATCGGCCTTGAAATATTTTTTCAGGCCGGCGGCACCTTTCGCTGTAGCTATAACTTCCGCATTTGGAGCTACTTCTGCAACTCTAAGCAGTTCGCTAGAGTGGTCAGGTTCGGTATGGTTAGATACAATATAATCGATCTTTGACGGGTCGATTATCTCTGAGATAAGGTTCAGTAAGTTCTTACCGTAACCAGCTTTAACTGAATCGATAAGAGCGATCTTCTCATCTACGATCAGGTATGCATTATAAGTAGTGCCACGGTGTGTCTTATAGCCGTGGAAGTTACGAATATTCCAATCTACATAACCAACCCAATAAATACCAGGTTTTACTTCTACGCTTTTCATGTCTTCCTCTCAAATCCCCTAATGACGGTAACTTACGAACACCAGGCCAGTTCCTTCCAGCCCGGATACCGCCGTCATTGGGAGCTATCCAAGTTCTTTTAATACTTTCTCTAACTTCTCTATATGACCGAACTCTTCCTGGATCAGTCTGTCAACCAGTTTTGTCTCGCCTTTAACTAGCTTTTTGAAACCGGTAAAACACGCTATGGTATCTTTTTCAAAATTTATTGCCATTTCGATGGCACTTTTCGGGGTCTGTATCTGGCCCAAAATCTCTGCTACATCTTTACTTACGTTAAAAACGTGAGTCTGTACCA
The DNA here is from genome assembly GCA_963667715.1 of Sedimentisphaerales bacterium. Classification (GTDB taxonomy): domain Bacteria; phylum Planctomycetota; class Phycisphaerae; order Sedimentisphaerales; family SM23-30; genus JAFGDI01. Next base: position 3,816,948 of record OY763926.1, read on the forward strand.
GGCCGGTAATATACTTGGCCGCATCGTCGTCATCGTGATTGACATAAATATCATCACTACCAAAGAACTTTTCTCTCAGATCAGCGAAAATACCAGCATGACGCTTTTCCTCTTCAGCCAGGAAGTTCATAACTTCTTTAACTTTAAGATCTTGCGTCTTAGAAGCAGCACCAACGTAAAACTCCAGGCCCTGCTTTTCGATGTTCTCAGCCAGAAGGAAAATTTCTGATAAACTCAAAGAATCAGCCATAATATTGTAATCCTCATCTTTTTTGTCAGCTGTTCATATTTATCCCCAATACATATTGCAAACAGCGTTAAATTATAGCGTTAGAACTTTTTAATGTCATGTGTTTTTATGTTTTTTTTCAAATCTATGTTTTATAAGACTTTGCAGAATTATTCCAGATAGTATAGAAGTCAAAAAAAACGGCTGGATTGGTAGTACCAACACAGCCGTTTAATTTATATATAGGAACGTAACTAATTTATATTAGTAGTTCTTACGTTCGAGTTCGAAGTGAGCCTGTGGGTGCAGACATGCCGGACATAGCTTAGGAGCAGCTGTACCAGTATGAACATAACCGCAGTTGCGACAAACCCATGTAGTTCTTTTCTTTTTGGCGAATACTTCCTTGGCTAGAATATTAGCACGAAGCTTAACATATCTGTCATGATGACGCTTTTCGGCAACTGCGATAGCCTTGAAAGTAGCGGCGATATCCTTAAACCCTTCTGCCAGAGCAACTTTAGCGTAGTCTGGGTACATGACAGTGTACTCATGCTTTTCGCCCATAGCAGCTTCTTCAAGATTCTTTTCGGTAGTACCGATCACGCCGGCAGGGAAACCAGCAGTGATCTCAACTTCGCCGCCCTTGAGGAATTTGAACAGGCGTTTGGCATGCTCCTTTTCCTGGTTGGCAGTCTCTTCAAAAATAGCAGAGATCTGAACGTAACCTTCCTTCTTGGCAACTGAAGAATAGTATGTGTAGCGGTTACGAGCCTGCGATTCGCCGGCGAATGCAGTGAGAATATTCTTTTCGGTCTGAGAGCCTTTTAGACTTGGCTTTTTGACCTTAACGGTTTTTGGTGTTGCCTTTTTAGTTACTTTTGCTTTCTTTGCGACTTTCTTAGCCATAGAGTACCTCCGTAATGTTATTACTCTGTTATTAATTTATAGTTATATAGAGTTCTATTCGTATATACGCGATATATACTTTAATTAATAGGTCGATTGATTAAATAATTCCAATTTTAAACTGGTTAATCGAAAAAGTAAGGGATAGCTTAAGAGTTGAGTTATAGCATAATGGCATTATACCCGCCAAAGAGAGCAAAACGTTTAAATGTACATCCAGTGTATATAATGTACATTGGATGTATATGGTTTGTTGTCAAATGTACATTTTAAAAGTAAGTCTGAAATCGATCAAAAATTGATAAGAATTGAAAGGAATTGGTAAGAAAAGAAGTGAAAATGTGCAAAAGTGAACAAGTTTGAAGAGAGTATAAAAGTGCAAAGTGCAAGGTGTAAAGTGCGATTTTTTTTTAGACGGGATAACAGGATTAGGAGCCAGCTCCGATTGATCGGAGACAGATTGAGTGGAGGGATGTATAGGTTGGGGAGGGAGTTCATTCTCTGATTGCGGGGGAATGTTTTTTTACCATGAAGGTCTTGAAGATCTTGAAGGTTGGGGCGAGGAATTGAGAGAAGGGTTAAGAAGGTGGAGGATTGGTAATGGCATTTATCCTGGATAGCCGATACAATCGTAATATTAGTTTTAGGCAATCTCTAAAAATTCATTCCGGGTTACAAACGGTCTTGATTTAGGAATATTGACATGTTGAAAAATAATAATACATTTAAGTATCCAGTTTCACAGTTATTGAATTATGGCGAATATGAACCAAGCGGGAAAGGGTATGATTATTCAGAACTGGGGATTGGTAGTGATGATATCCCTGAGCTTATCAACCTTGCAACAAACTTCAATTTACTGGTAGAACATATTGACGATGCATTAAGCTGGGCTCCGATTCATGCTATGCGGATACTAGGACAACTAAAAGCAACTGAAGCTATTGAGCCTTTGATCGATATACTAAAGTATATTGACATAGATAATATGGATTGGCTAATATCTGAGCTGCCTCCGATATTTGAGCAGATCGGTAAGGCTTCCGTTCCCCAATTAATGGAGTATGTTCGAGATATAGATAATACCCTATATCCAAGACTGACTGCACTGGATTCAATAATTCAAATAGCAAAAGCAGACGATAGTTGCAAGGAAGATTGCGTTAAATATCTGAGAGGTCGGATTAAAAAGTATAAAAATGAAGATGCTATAATAAATGGGAAAGTCATCGACGGACTGGTTGCATTTAAGGATATGGAGTCGATCGATATTATAAAGGCTGCATTCGACAGCGACAGCGTTAATTTTGGATTTGCCGGTGACTGGCAGGAAGTACAAATAAGACTTGGATTATTAACTGAACGAATATCGCCACCAAAGGTGCATGAGTACCCTAATAGCGATTTCCTATTTGAAAAGCCGACAATGAAGAGAGTACGCAATCGGAAGGATAAAATGCGAAAGAAAAAGAAGAAAATGTAGATATTTCAGTTATTAGTTTGAAGAGAGTGCGAAGTGCAGAAGTGCAAGGTGCGATTTTTTTAAGACGGGATAACAGGATTTTCGACAGATTGGTGGGAGGGATGTATAGGTTGGGGAGGGAGTTCATTCTCCGATTGCGGGGGAATGTTTTTTTACCATGAAGTTCTTGAAGGTCATGAAGAAAGAAGAAGAAGATTCTTTTCCGCAGATTCTGTTAAATGGGTTCGCTACCGCGAACGGGTGATTGATTAATTTGCACAGATTTAAGAGAGATGATTAAGAGGTTTTTTTACCATGAAGTTCAGGGAGGTCATGGAGAGGGGAGAAAAAATATAAGAGTTTTAACGCAAGGGCGCTAAGCCGCAAAGATATGGTTAGCGGGTCAAGACGTTAAGGAAGTTTGGGATTTGGTTGGGAAGTAAGGTAGAAGACTTAAGAATCCCGACGTGTATCGGGATACTCTTGCGTGAAGGGTTGATTGGCAGGTCAGGGTGTTAGGGGGAGTTTGCTGGGATTAGAGGAGACGCAAGATCTTGCGTCTCTACGTGGTTGGTGGTGGCGTTCGGCTGGGGTGATGGATTATTGAAGATTATTTGATAGGATTTTAGGATTGAGAGGGTGGTAAGTAATAGGTTAAGTATGTGCGATTTTAATGACTTGATATTCTGGGGAAACATTTTATCCATATGAGACGGCCATGAACAGAGGGCACTGAGAAGAAAGGGTAAGGCCAGCCATTGAAGTGCGTTGACTTCTGGTCAGTGTTGGTTGGATAGGTATGTACCTTGTGTCTTAAGTATCGCATACTGATCATCTATTATAAAAAGTCATCTCCAAACCAAATAATAATTGCACACAACAACCGTATAAACTACTATGATAATATAAGGAATATAAGGGACTTTTTCAATAGTCCCACTGCACCAAGTTCAGGTTTGAGTTTTGAGTTTTGATAAGATAAAAGCGAGTGTGATTTATGTTAATTAATGATTGTAATATTGTAAAAATATCAAAAGCTGACTATGGCAGGATCGAGCCTATGTGGCATAAGATTAATCGGTACCATGTGGAAAAGTCTGTCCATTTTAAGGAGCAGGTTGCAAGTTTTGGTTATGAACGTCGTATGGCTCCGGTACTTGCACTTGATGAAATCGATTTGAATACCGATCTGGTAGAGTTTGCCGGTAAAGATGTCGGCTATTGTATCTCTTGTGTCAGGGGCGATGTTGGCGAAATAGAGTCTCTGTATCTTGACAGCAAATGTCGCGGTTGGGGCCTTGGCAGCATTCTTCTGACGCGGGCAATCAAGTGGCTCAAGAGCAAAGGCTGCCAGAAAATACAACTTTCTGTTGGTGGCGGTAACGAAGAGGTATTCGACTTCTACCGAAAGTTTGGTTTTGAGATTTCTTCTACTGTTTTGAGATTAAAATAATTACTCAAACTGACCGATGGTCTGTTTGATAGGATTTAGAATTCAGGATTTAGTAATTAGTTGAATAGAATAACTTCAAAAACTAATTACTAATTAGCGACCATTAAGCCCTTTGTTGATAGTGTATTACAATACACAAACTGAAATTTTCGGTCAGTTTGAGATAATTAGCTATTGATACACGGGTAAATCATATTCACACTTAATTAATATGAGTAACTTCTATTAGTGAATACCAGAGTGAGAAGAATAATATGTCGGGATAGTGGATTCCGACCAACTTATATTCCTTCCTTTACGAGAGGAGAGCTTCTTTATGAAAATGATTAGAATTCTGTTTATGTTATTGGTTATGGTGTCTTCAGCCTTTTCTGATACCCCACCAGTTCAGGTACCTTCAACAACGCCAATTGCTTCAAGTTGTTCAACGAATTCAATACCATCAAACACAAAAATCCTTGCATATGATTGTGGCGATGGATCAATTCAATCTGCACTTGATGTTTTAGGTTTAACTTATACAGTAAGAAACGCTAGCAACCCAGTGACCGAAGACGATTTAGATTATTACGATATTCTAATCATTAGTTGGGAAACTACTAATAATAACGGTACAAGTGGCCTTTCTTCCTCTGTAATAGAAAATGGCATAAATGGTCGCGTAATCCTTACTGGTCACGACACAGATTGGCATACAGCAAATGATGATAATTATAATGATCAGTATTCTGCCGAAACCTTTCTGACTCAATGTATCGAATATATAGTAGATGCCCCAGGAACGGGACTGCTTGCTCACGGAGAAGCGAATGCTGCTTTTGAATGGTTGCCAGAAGATTGGGGAATTGTACCTCAAGGTGGCATAGCGGAAGAACAAGTTACTTCTTTTACAGAACAAGGGGAAGATTTTGGTATTTTCGATGGGTTAGACGCCGATGACATGTCAAACTGGAACCAATCTTTTCATAATTACTTTGAAAGCTGGGGATATCGTTTTGAACCACTCGAACTTGGTCGGAATAGCGGAAATGATGTAATAACAATTGGGACTCCCAAAACCATATATAGCTTTAGATTATCTAAAGAAGATGATGTTGAAGATGGCAGTTGCGTTTCACCTGCCGATAGTGATGACAATGACATTACATATACAATTTCCTGGAAAAATACCACAAACTATACATTAACAGATGTAACAATAATAGACTATCTACCTAATGGAGTTGATTATCCTGCAGGTTGGGATTTTATTGATTCGAGCTTTAATATTATTGAAGGTGACCCTAATTACGACATTGAAAATCATACTTATACCTGGGCAATAGATACGCTCGAGCCAATTGCTGAAGACCCTAATACTCTTGGAGAAGGTTGGTCATCATTTACTTTAGATGTAGTAATAAATGAAAAAGCAACTCCAGGCATGAATTTACACAATGAGGTCAAACTTATTGGTTCATATTATACGGAGACTCCAGATCCCAATGACCCCAATAATAGTACAATAATCACATATTATGAAGACCAGGTTATGGATGTCGCATCTGAAAACACACCTGTATGTTGCTGGGATAACTCAAGTATTATTTATGTCTCTAAAAACGCAACCGGGGCTTGTACTGGTCTGAACTGGAAAGATGCATATAATACTGAATATGGTCTTAAAATGGCATTGAATCAGACAAATGCTTCAGCATGCAGCGGTCCTTTTACTATTTATATAGCACAAGGTACATACTTGCCTGGCACTTTATCTTCAGAAAGTTTTGACTTGCCAGATGATACTGAAATCTATGGTGGTTTTCCTGCATCTGGTTGTGATTTTGGAGATAGAAATCCTAAAAAATATGTGACAACATTAAGTGGATTGTGTGAAAAGGGCATCGCTAATACAGTTGTTACAATGGGAAATGACGCTTTGCTTTCTGGCGTTACTGTTACATCTGGTTATGACTACAATGTTTATGGGAATTATTTTGCTCTTAAAGACTGTATTATTCAAAATAGTATTGGTCATGGTGTTTACTCTGAATATGGTGATGTATCTATCAAATCATGTTTAATTAAAAACAATGGTAAAGATGGCATTCGCCAAGAAGGCCTAAGCCAAACCTTAAATGTGTCAAAATCATGGGTTATGAGAAACAACAATCATGGCATTGTTTGCCTTAACACAACACCAACAATTGTTAGTACAATTGTTAGCGAAAGCGACATGGCAAATGAAGGTAAAGCTGGTGTTTATATAGATAATCCAGATTCTAGCCCAATATTACATAATGTAACGATCGCAAACAACAAATCACTTGCCTTGCAGTTTACTGATACAGCAATAATAACAGATCCGACTGATCCAAATGGTTTTACAATGGATTATCCAGATATTAATAGTTGCATTATCTACTATAACAATAAAAGTGAGGACGACTCATATGGCGACCAGATAAGTGGCATGACAATCAATAATGTTGCCTCTTATTGTTGTATTCAGGGATGTGAAGCAAATATTAATAATAATATTAATGCAATTCCAGAATTTGCCTATGAGGTTGATGCCGCCGGTGAGCCTGATCCTGAAAATTACCATCTGGCATACAATTCAGTATGTATCGACAAAGGTGACCCTTCTTTAATTTACGACGACCAGAAAGATTATGATAATGAAAGTCGTGTTGAAGGCAATTATGTCGACTTAGGAGCTGACGAAGTATATTCATGCAGCGGCGACTATACTGAAGAAGACATATATAATGAATTCGATGGTAATGCTGACGGTTTAGTAAATATGAATGAATTTCAGGTATTCGCGGACTCATGGTTAACATACGACCCTAATGACCCGGAAATTATAAATAATACGGACCCAACTACCTTGCATATCTGGCTGGAACGCTGGAATGGTCATTGTAATTTTGACACATCTGGAGATAGTGAAAAATGTATTGATTTAGCTGACCTTGAGATATTTTTGGAAGATTATTGGCTATGGGAAGCCTGTTGGTATGAAAACCAAGTAGCTGAAACCACAACAGCTTCTACTGCAACTGCCTCATTATTATCAGCAAACACTAGTACTATGACTACAATGGCATTTACCGCTTCCACTCTGTCTTATGTTGAAGATACTTCAGATGAATATGAGAGCCCATACTCTGGACTTACCAATTCCGAACTAGCTGAACTAGTTATAGGTATCTATGAACTGGAAGATGCGGTACAGGAACAATTAGATACAGGAAGTGAAGATAGTGAAAATTTAACGGAAATTCTTGATTTCTTTGATGACATTTTATTAGAAATACAAGATTACCTGATTGAAACTGAGGAATAGATTACTAAAACCTGCCGTTATTTGTTATAATAGCGGCAGGTTAGTTTTTTTGGATACAGGAGAGAAATATGAAATTATTTATGATGTTTTTATTGGTGGTCTGTTATTCTTTTTCCTATGCAAGTATTTCCGATTCACATGGCTATGCAGTAGACGGCCAATTATCAGAAGGAGAGTTTGGTGGGATTATAAAAATCCTTGAAAACAGTTCTTTAATAGTTAATGGAGGTGGAGCTGAAGAGATAAATGTCTTTGATTCTTCAACTCTAACAGTATTATCAACATCAGAACCATTTATAGAATATCAAAGTGGATTATCTTGGATTGTTCCAACCGATTCTAGCTCCGTAACAGTTTCAGGTGGAATTGTTAATTACATCTATGTCCAAAAGGAATCATCAGTATTGATAGACGGCGGACAAGTAAATTATATTAGAAGTGTGCAATATGCTTCAGCTGGCCTAACAATTACAATTGACTGTCAGAATGATTGGTCATGGATTGGCGAAGAAAATAATTATACTGGAATTACAGGTACCTGGCATAACGGTAATGATTTTTCAATTTCATTCTTAAATGATACTACTCTGTATTATTTCCCAGATACCTGGACTCATGTTCAAGTTATACCTGAACCAACATCAATCGCATTACTTAGCCTTGGCGGTATGTTATTGAAGAAAAGACATGCATAGATTACTCATATTACAGGAGAGAAATATGAAATTATTTATGATGCTATTATTGTTGGTCTGTGGTTCTTTTTCATATGCAAGTATATCCGATTCCCATGGCTATGCAGTAGATGGATTATTGTCAGAAGGAGAATATGGGGGATTGGTGAAAGTTAAAGAAGATAGCACATTAATTGTAAACGGTGGCGGTGCAGAAGATATAAACCTTTTTAACAATGCTTCTCTAACTCTATTGTCGACTTCAAAACCACTTATAAATCATGAAAGTGGAATTTATGACATAATATCTTCAGATTCTAGCTCCGTAACAGTTTCAGGTGGTATTGTTAATTACATCTATGTCCAAAAGGAATCATCAGTATTGATAGACGGCGGACAAGTAAATTATATCAGAAGTGTACAAAAGCCTACTCTTGGCATAACAATTACAATAGATTGTCAGGATGATTGGTCATGGATTGGCGAAGAAAATAATTATACTGGAATTACTGGCACTTGGCATAATGGTGATGTATTTTCTATTACCTTTCTGAATGACACGACACAATATAAGTACCCAGATACCTGGACTCACGTTCAAGTAATACCTGAACCAACATCAATCGCATTACTTAGCCTTGGCGGCATGTTATTGAAGAAAAGACATGCATAGATTACTCATATTACAGGAGAGAAATATGAAATTATTTATGATGTTATTATTGTTGGTCTGTGGTTCTTTTTCATATGCAAGTATATCTGATTCCCATGGTTATGCAGTAGATGGATTATTGTCAGATTGAGGGGAGGGATGTTTTTTTACCATGAAGGTCAGGGAGACCATGAAGGGGTAAGAAAAAAATAAGAGTTTCACGCAAAGACGCAAGGTGCTTGGCACCCGCAAAGGAAGAAGAATAGTGGCTAGGATGCGAGGATTTATAGGATAAGAAGAAGAGGTAATAGTTTAAGGTTAAGGTTGGTTGGCGGATCAGGGTGTTAGGGGGAGTTTGCTGGGATTAGAGGAGACGCAAGATCTTGCGTCTCTACGGGGGGGGGAAAGGCAAAAGACCTGGCTTTTTTAGGAGCCAGGTCTTTTTATATAAAACGTAATGCGATATTTTTAACCGCTGGTTGGTTAGGTTAAAAGTTAAAGGTAAAAGGTAAAAAGTATGAGATGGTCATCTATAGCTTTTTAACAATTACGGTTAAACCTTTGCATTAACCATCTGCGGTCGGCTTGTTATTAGAAGAACTTGGTATAGTCCCCTACTTCGCCGTCGTCGAGACAGCAGGTGATGATGTCTTTACCGAGCTGGTCGAGGTCAGGGTGCAGGATCTTCTTAAGTTCTTTCGCGAAGAAGTCGTATAGCTGCTTAGAGCCGCGGTCGTAGCCGTCGGTTCCGATCTCGCGTTGGAGCTGAACCTGTAGCATCCAGCGAGGTACATAGGTACCTTCGATCTGCATCTTGTTCATAGCATAGCCGAGCAGCGAGCAGCGAGACTCGATGAGCTGTCCTTCACGGAATGAAGCCATACCACGACGAGCCAGATATTCACGTGAGATCCACTGCGGCATGAAACCTGTTTCCCAACAGCCAACGTGCTGGTTAGGTATCAGTACGTAACGAACCTTGTCAGTCTGCTGCATCTGTCTGAGCAGCAGGTTAGCCTGGTCAACGATACGGCCAGTAGCAAACGGCCAATAAGAGCCAACACCTTCACTGACCAGACCGGAGTCAGAGTCACTGATACTTGGGTTGCCGTGGCCGCGAGGAGCGACCAGACGCCAGAGCCAAGCGAGAGCAGGCGGCAGGATATGGAGGTAACCGATAATACCATAAGATGGATTTTCACGGGTACATGGCGGGGTTCTAACACCAAAGCTTCTAATCATAACCTCGGCAGGTTCTTTAACTACGCCGGGCATGAATTCACGAGGCATAATAACACGCGGGTTCGGACAAGGCTTACCGGGAGCGTCTTCGATATGCTGCCAGATAAGAGCGGTTGAGTCCGGAGCGGAGTCGATATTAAGGAAAATAAGCGGCGCCTTCGGGTGAACGGTCTGCTTTTCCAGATGCGGGTCTGTGCCGTAGCGGTCAATATGATTGACACGCAGGAACCAGGCCTGTTCTGCGTCGCGTACTTCGAGGTAACCGTCGGTTGACGATTTGGTAACCGGGTTGGTAAGTGCCATATCGTCCGTTACCGGATAGAGCTTACAGCTCTGGGTAAAGGCAAGAACACGTTCTTCGCCTGATATCGGGTTATAACCGAGCTGTAGCCGGCCGTCAGCTTCGCGATGTGGATATTCGAGCATTTCACTCTTACCGCCACCGCTGGCACCTTCGTGCATAATAGTAGTGATATTGTCATAAGGAGTTTCGACCTGAACGGTAGAAGCGTGCAGGGTCGGCCAGTCTTCACTTTCACCGATCGAAAGCAGGATGCCGTAAACGCCCTTCTTGGCACTAGGGCCCGGATAGAGGTTATAAGCGAATACTTCATGGAACTTATTAAGTCGGTTATGAACGACGACCTGCTTGCCGTCGAAATGGGTATGACGGAACGGAGGTGCGAGGTAAATAGCACTGCAAATCTCGAAGTTTTCCGGCATCTGTTCCGGGTTAACCATACCCTGCAGATCGGCTAGTCCGCCAATAAAGAACCCAGAATTTTTCGGCGCGATGAGAATACCGCCGCGATTAACGCTGGTGTCCATACTACCGAGCAGGAAAAGAGTAACAACAAGATCCTGATCCTTTAGCCATTGGAAAGTTTCATCTCTTGTGCCATCGAATGATTTATCGAATTTATTTTCATAAGTAACCTTATCGGTCTGTTTGGCATCTGCGACGTAGGTACATTCCGGGTCGCGTCTTCGCATATAAGGTTCAATATAGTTAACGGCTAGTCCGTTGCGAACCTTGGTAACGGTCGCTTCGAGAATATCTTTGCCGTCGACGTCATAAGAGACCTCGAAAACGCCCTGCTGTTTACCGCCCATAGCCAGATCTAAAATTTCCTGACGGGTGGTAGGCATAAGCAGTGATTTTGCGTTAGCCATAATATCTTTAACCTCAGACGGTAAGTCCAGGTTTTGCCATGATTCGATAAAGTTTATTGTCTTCAAATTCATCTCTCCTGAAGTCCTTGCAGAATCTGCGGTCAGGGAACAATCCCGTATGAGCGCAGAACTGTCAAGTTCCAGTTAAATTAAAAATTACTATGCGTCCGTGGTAGGTAAGCCCAGTGATACAGCCGCCGGGCAGAATAAAACGCATATTCTATCTATATTCCCACATTAACCTCATTTTTTTGCCGTAACCGGGTGATTTATAGTCCGGTAGTGGTCGTGGACCAAGTGGCAAATCCATAAGATACTAGCAATTTATAGGGAAAAGTCAAGATAAATGTATTTGGGGTGGGAGATTGAGGCTGATTTGCAGGCAAGAACGGCTGTAAGAAGAGAAAATTTTTCCCACAGATTCTTTCGCATGGGTTCGCTACCGCGAACAGGAAATTGATTAATTAGCACAGATTTAAGAAGAATGAAGTAAGAATAGAATTAAGATTTTTAACGCAAAGTCGCGAAGTCGCAGAGGGTTGGTTGGCGATTTTTGGGGGTGGTTTGAGATGACGGCATTGAGGAGGGATTTTGCGGGGATTAGAGGATGGTAGGATCGATCGAAAAGAATAAGAAGAAGAATTTATTGCTAGGATGCGAGGATTTTTAGGATAAGAAAATGAAGAGAAGATTTGTTTCTCGCAGAGGCGCGAAGATATGGTTGGCGGGTCAGGGTGTTAAGGGAGTTTGTGGGTTGGTTGGTAAGTATGGAAGAAGACTGAAGAATCCCGATGTGCTTTGGGACTTGTGCTACCTTAGAGAGACGCTTAGGGAGGTTAGGGAGACGCAAGATTTTGCGTCTCTACGGGGGTTAGTGGTTGTCGACGGGTAGGAATACAGAAACGGTTGTGCCTTTTCCGGGTTCGCTATCGATATTGATAGAGCCTTTATGGTTATCGACTACAATTTTGCGAACAATGTCCATACCGAGTCCGAGCCCTTCGCCTGGGGGCTTGGTAGTGAATAGCGGTTCGAAAACTTTTTGTTTTACCTCTTCGGTCATGCCGGAGCCTTCGTCAGTGAAGCTGACCACGAGACCGCCGGGAGCGACTTTGCCGGTAATAACGAGGCGTCCTTTGCCGTCCATAGCCTGAATAGCGTTTTGGATGATGTTCGTCCACACCTGATTGAGTTCGTCAGAGGCCCCGTAAACGAGCGGGAGCTCATTATCGAAAATAACTTCGAGATCGATATAGTTGGTAATAACATTCTGAAAGAGTACAAGAACATTTTCCAGACTATGCCTAATATCGAGGTTAACCTTCATACTCTCACCGCTAGAGAAGTCTACGTCCTTTCTCATATAGCTATTAAGGGCACTGACGATCTTAGCGGTACGCGTGACAGCAGTTTTAACGGTCTCACTGGCAGCGAAGGCGTCGGCGAACTCCGAGATGACATCGAGGATTTCTGATGCTTCTTCGGATTTGAAAAGAGGAATGAATCGCTCTATATCGTCGTAGACATGCATTTCGACTACCTTACGTGCAAGCATCTGTCCATCTTCAATATTATGAATCTTGAACAGTTCGATAAACTGGTCACGAATAAGTCTCTTTTCACGAGTAGACTTCATAATAGCAGAGGTACTAATGTTACGGCTGCCATCGATAAGCTCGAGAATAAGCTTAGCATAAGGCTGCTGTAGCCATTGGGCTAGTCTGGGCACTTCTTTGAGTATGCCGGAGACGCTGGAGGTGAATATTTCACGAGACGATTCGATAGCACCGAGCGGGTTATTTATTTCATGGGCAATACCAGCGACGAGGTGGCGAAGAGCCCCCATTTTTTCGTAAAGTATAAGCTGGCCCTGCGCTTCCTGGGCACTGGCCATAGCATCTTCGAGGTCTGTTTTCTTTTCTTCAATATCTTTGGTCCGCTCCTGCACGATCTGTTCGAGATGTTCCTGATATTCGAGCAGTTTCATCTCAGTTTCCTTGCGAGAGGTAATATCAGTATGGGTACCAATAACGCGGACAGGCTTGCCGTCGAGGTCAGATTCCACGCACAGGCCTCGCGATAGAATCCAGCGATAAGAGCCGTCTTTTGCCCTCATTCTGAATTCAGCCTGCCATCTGGTTTTACTATTTATATTATCCAGTACGATCTTTTCAACTTCCTTAGCATCATCCGGGTGCAACAGCGATCTCCAGTCATCATAATGGCCTTTGAACTCATCGGGGGAATAGCCAAGCATGGAATACCAGCGGTCGCTATAGGTAACCTTTTTGGAGGGTACGTCGAGATCGAACATACCGTCATTAGCGGCGAGCATAGTGAGCCTGAACCGCTCCTCGCTGGCCCTGAGAAACTCTTCGACCTTTTCCCTTTCGAGAATTTCGTTTTTAAGCTGCTGAGTTCTTTCTTCAACGCGTAGTTCGAGCTGATCTTTATATTCCAGGTTTAATTTTCGTTGATGTTTTTCCTCGAAGAATATACCGATAGTGAAGATGTAATTTCTGACATATTCACTATAAGGCTCGAAAGCTTGTCGATCGTCAATCTCGATAACGACTTCCGCGAGATGTTCATCACCGAAAGATACAGGATGACAGATAAGCTCAGGGCGATCGGCATTTTCAGGGATAACGGAATCGGATACGATGACGGACTTTACGCCGGGAATGGCGGAGATCCCCCGTTCGATATAAGTAATAACAGTCTTCCTATCAGAGATATTAACAACCACACTCTGCATAAGAAGCAACTGTCCAATTTTTTCAGCATCTATCCCCATAGATCTATAATTCCCGTACCCCAAAGTTTGAAATCAACACGAATCGCACGAACAGCCCAGCTCGGCGAGGAACTCTTCAGGCGGGATAAAGAACGGATTATGAACTACCTCCCCCCTAACGATCATGAACGGGTGCACTTTAAGCACATCCATAATAGTAGCACCATCGAATTTTCTGGCATCGTACTGGCAGACCGCAGTAACGGGCACTTTGCGAACGAGCATACTGACCCTGCACTCATACTCGAAAAGCCTTTCGCCGCCGGGGACGGATTTGACCTCGGTAGTCATTTCACCAATAACCCTGGCATTTTGAAAATTATTGGCTTTTGCCTGATGATAATAATCTTCGAGCAGTTTGAGCATACGGTCAGGGTCGAATTTGCCGTCGTTGAAATATACGTCTCCAGTAGCAGCCCAGGAGAAATTGCCATTATCACATAATTGCTGATAAGAGAACCCTTTTTCCTTTAGCATCTCAGAAAAGGCATCTTTATGAAACTCGTCAGAGAAACAGGCTGCCCGCTCATTCTTAGCCAGTCCGCTAATAAGGAAGCTCATAAGAGCATCCTGTCGCTCCTGATCATCATTTATGATCTGGCAGACATGAGCACCGGGCTCAAAAAGCTGGTCAGTAAAGCCTAAAGATATTTTCTGGTCTGAATTCATTATCTTACCCCATATGTAACATAATTCACAGGTATCCGCTTGAAAGCAATCTTCGATACCCTATATTATAATCGTAACATTAATCGGCCATAATAAATGGATTTTATGACTTTTTTTATGTAACATGACATAAATGCTAATATTATAGGACATAATGAATAATATTAAATTAAAAACAAAAATAACAGGGAAAAGCCATGTCAGTAGAAGAAAAACTAAATGAACTAGGAATCGTATTACCAGAAGCAGCACCGGCAGTAGGAAGCTATATACCAGTATCAACGGCGGGTAATATGGCATTTGTATCGGGTCAGATACCGGTAGCAGACGGTAAGGTGCAGTATACAGGTAAAGTTCCAGAGGAGATATCGGTAGAAGAATCCAAGCAGGCGGCGAGATTATGCATAATTAATGCACTGAGCCAACTAAAGAAGGAGTTTGGGAGCCTGGAGAGAATTAACAAAATAGTAAAACTCGAAGTGTTCGTAAACAGTTCCCCTAAGTTCACAGACCAGGCAATAATCGCCAATGGAGCCTCTGATCTGCTGGTGGAAATACTGGGCGAACAAGGCAAACATGCAAGAGTAGCGGTTGGCGCACCTGAATTACCGTTAAATTCGGCGGTTGAGATCTCTGTTATAGCGAGTATAAAAGAGTAATTTAGGAGTTAGTAGTTAGAAGCCAGGAAAAATAGTGGGCGGCCCGGATTTTTTTACTATTTTTTTAGATTTTCTCGCCATTGGGTAAAAACGTGTGCTATAATATACACAGACTGTTAAAGTCCGATATAAAATTTCACGAGTGTAGTCTGCCGGGTCGCCATAACAGCCCGGCAGGCATTTTTTTAGCTACTATATCGAATTTAGCCCAAGCAGTCAGAGTGGCAAAGAAATAATCGGAAATTCAACTATACATAAACTTTTGTCATTTTTTTATCAATAACAGTAAAAACGAATTTAACCTGTAGTTCCAAATTCAAGAGTGTGGTAACTGAGATAATTATGATAAGAAAGGGTGTAAAAGTAAAAGTAAAGGGAAAAGTAAGACATTACAAAGCAGGCACATAACCCGAATATAAACAGACATTTATACTGATTATATTGAAAAACACGGGCGTTTTGAAAAAAATATTGCTAATATAAGCATTTAAAGTAAAAATTCTCTTGTCACGTGAAAGTTTTTTTACAAAATAGAAAAAAATAAATCACACAATTTAAGACACACCATGATAAACATATAGCTTTGCACATTAGCTATATACCGCAGCCTGAGGAAAGTGAGACTAATTTTCTATGAAACATCAGAACAGTGTTGATGAATACGATCAGAGCATAATCCGGACGATCCGCGAAGATAAAAAATGGAGCCGTCGCGAGCTGGCCGAGAGATCGGGGATAACGCAGCAGACGATCCTGAATGTAGAGCAGAACCGATTTCCGGCATCATTATCGACTTTGACAGCGATAACAGAATCGCTAGGGATAAGCTTTTCAGAATATGTAAAGCTATCGCACAGATGTAAGACTAAGCTGGTAAACCAGAAAGATCTTCGAGTAGAGCCATATTCAGGGTATATGATCCTGACTTATGAGTATAATGACTATATTATCCTGCATTTGGATATTAATGAGTCATTTGACGATATATATATGAGCCAGCTGCCGTACTTTGACATAATAACATATGTCCTGAGCGGTACATTGGATATGAAAATAGACGATGAGCTACATTCGATCCCGGCAAAACATTCGCTAAGCTATAGCGGGCTATCCAGCAGAAGCTTCTCATGTAAAGGGCACTGCAACTTCATTTCTATATTGAAACGCAAGAGCGAAACAGCTCACCACTATAATCCACTGAACGAGCTGACAAGCATACTGGAATTGTATACACAGCAGGCAGTATCACGTAAGCCGATCCCGGTAAATTCTGATAATATGGACTTTACGATCATCAAGCAGCTTCGCAATCTTCATAATATGAGCCTAGAGAAGCTGGCTGATGATTCTGGCATGTCCACATCGGCAATATCACTGATCGAGAATAATAAGCGGGCTCCGTCACTGGCTACCCTGTCGTCAATAGCCAGTGTGCTTGGTGACACTCCGGTGAATCTGTACTATCTGGCGAAGAAGTGCGAGACCAGCAGCACCGAGCCAGCGAAAAATGAGGAAATGTTCAAGCATACAAAAATAACGGTAGATGATACCGTTATAGACGATATCATGTTCAATTTTATGTCGAACACGACCGGAGATGAGATAGCTTTTGGCAAGCTGGTGAACCACCCATTCTGTATGGAAGCACAGATCCCAACTAGCGGCGAGCTGATAATGGTGGTAGAAGATGAAGAGTATACGGTGAAGCCAGGCCAGATGCTGGTATTTGACGGCAGTCGCCCACATAAGTATCGAGTTTCATCGGATTATAACGGCCTGATCGTGAGGATACCAAAATCCAAACATGCCAGAACCGATAACCACTGCAACGAGACGGAAAAGGTTGATTAGAATTTAGGTAACCGTTAACAGTGATACACTGGTACCAAAGTTAATAGCAACTTAAATTGTTTAGTAACAAGTAATAAGTAACAAGAAACAAGCTCAGGATTCTTGCTAGAGCTCGAAGCTGTTTGATTTTTTTTACAGGCTTCGCCTGTATTTCAATAGTTCGTAAATTGAACGGTAATACTTATTTATGGTACTTTAGTCTAGTGTAACATCTCACATATTATGTAATTGCATGAACGGTTACGAAATTAGAAATTAGTAATTAGAATTTAGGCCAGGCGGTTATCAGTGTTGATAATAGTCTGGCTTTTTTTATTGGTGGTGGTTGGGATTGGTAGAGAGTGTGAGTGAGAAGGTGGTTGCGATTTTGGTGTGCCCAATATTTTTAGATGTAAAAGTGTGTTTTCAATACTGAATTGTTGATAGCGCATAATTATCTTAATTTTACTAGATTTATATAACTTTGAACTATATTAGAGCAAAAAAAGTGACGATATGATAATTCGTTCTGTGCGTTTTATAGCATCTGACAGGTAAATGCCGTTGGCAGTAACAATTGCGAAGTAAAGGGCCAAAAAGTTAAAAGAGGCAAGTTGTTATTGATAAGGTGATTATACTGGTAATTACAGTTAAAATATGTAAACTGGGAAGGTGTTAAATGCTGCAAATTGTCCTAATGGTCAATTTGAAAATAAACAGGAAAAGGAATTAGGAAAAAGCTGCATTTTCATTACGAAAGGGACTGTTCAAAGTCCAGTAGTCATAGGAGCTAAATTCTTTTTTAACAGTACATTAGGGCTAGAGAGCGTATTATTATGTTTTTTAGTTCAAAAAAGTAATAAAAGATTTCAACGTTTACGCTGAATATTGAATTTAGGTTAATATACAGCCTTGAAAGAGGTAAGTTGTTGTGAACAAAAGGCTTTGGTACATTAATGCTATATTGGCAGTATTATTTGCCCTGATACTGGTATCTTACCTGGCAGGTCTGCCGGGTTACCCATCATCTGCGCGTTTTTCAGAACAAGGCAGGTCTCAGAGCAACTCTGGCGCAACAGAGGGCGATTCCGAGTCTCTGACAATAACCGCATCTCGCGAATTTTCATACTGGTTGGACCCACCACCGGCATACGGTAAGGTAAAAGTAACAATTGAGCCTGCTGAAGCCGTGGAAGCGGGAGCACAATGGCGAGCTGGCGGTAAGAGCTGGCTGGCGAGCGGCGATGAATCGGATAATATCAAGCCGGGTAAAGCGACGATCTCATTTAAGAGTGTCAAAGGCTGGCTGAGCCCAAGTGCAACAGCGGAAATAGAAAAAGACAAGGTGGTGGAAATAACAGCGGTGTATGCGGTGCCACCTAAGGGAACAGTGCAGGTTAGCTTTTTGCCGGAAGATGTGCTGGAGCATGGGCCGGGCTGGAAACTTGACGGGAGCGACTGGCTGGAAAATGGTCAGGAAAGTGAAAAGACAGCGGTAGGCAGTTATAAGCTTTCATTTAAGGAAATCTCAGGTTGGGACTCGCCGGAAGTATCGGTAAATATTGAAGAAGATAAAGTATCTGAAATTAGTGCAGAATATAAGCTGATCCATTATGGCTATATTGACATAGAGGCGGGCGAGGGAGCTCAGCCTGAACAGGGTCAATGGCGGATCAATGGCGGCGAATGGCTGAGCTATGGCGTAGAAGGTCAGAAGGTAAGGTTGGGCGAGTATAAAGTAAGCTTTAAGCCGGTAGAAGATTGGAAAGAGCCAGCCGAGCTGGTTCTGAATATATCAGAAGAAAAG
Organism: Sedimentisphaerales bacterium; assembly: GCA_963667715.1. GTDB lineage: Bacteria > Planctomycetota > Phycisphaerae > Sedimentisphaerales > SM23-30 > JAFGDI01. The sequence goes on from OY763926.1 coordinate 3,835,835, forward strand.
ACCTATAGCGAGGTGGCGTCATATGAGCCGATCCCATATGGTCAGATTAGCGTATCAATATTGCCGGCGGATGACGAGCGGATAAGTTCTGCACAATGGAAGCTGGATTCTGGTGAATGGCTTAATCCGGGCGAAATGGCGGAGAAGGTAACACTAGGCAGTCATACAATCAGTTTCAAGGATATAGCCGGCTGGCAGAAGCCCTCTAGTATCGAGGTTAATCTTGAAAGCCAAGATAGCTTTGAGTTTAGCGGCGAATACAGCAGGCTGAAACCGCCGGGGCCGAAATTTATAATCAGATCGGTAATAGAGACAGGCGGCGGCAAGGGAGTAGCGTTTACCTCTCCTAAAGTTGGCTATAAAGTAGGCGAAGAGATCGAAGGCTACAAGCTGATCTACGTTGGCCTTGGAAAGGTCATATTGGAAAAAGAAGGCTTTGAATATGAGCTGGAGGTGGTTGAGACCAGTCCATTAAAGGGCAGTCAGAATGCTAAACAGCCCCCAGTCCCCAATAAGATCCCAGATAAGAATAGAGGAAATCAGCCGAAGCCGGGAGCGACTATGCCAGAAGTAATCAACCGAGTACCAGGGTTTAACCGGCACAATCGCTAGTTTTTGTCCTCTGGTTTGAAGAATAACAGCCAGCGTTTTTGCTGGTCTGAGAAGAAGAAATTAAAAGTAAATACAGTAGTCCTAGCGGCAAACTTTTTGTCAACTCTGGCTTCGTGCGAGACAGGAATAGAAACTCTAGCGATCTTTTTGTTGGAGAAGAACTCTATCTTAGCGAGGCTGGAATTCCATCCGACAATATTTCTGTCGAAAGCGGCATCGCCAAGAATGAGCCTTGCAACCTTTGGCCCAGAAAGTTCCGAATCGGAATAATATTGCAGCCACTGGTACTTTTTGGCAGCGAGGCAACGTAGTATGCCGTCGGTTATTGTGGTGAGGTCAGCGGAATCCTGATCGAGAGTGACAGATTCCGTAGTAGTGGCATCTGCCGTTGGTTGTTGACTAGAACAGCCGGAGAATGCAATAAAAAGGGCTATAAAAAGCGTTATGCAATAATATGTAAAACGAGAAGTAAAGATATTATTTTTTGTATTCATAAGATAACCGTAATATTCAAACAGCCGATGGCCGTTTGAAAGAATTCAGGATTTAGAATTTAGGAATTAGACAATCAACAACAACTAATTTCTAAACCATAAACCCTTTATAGTTAAAAGATTAAAGTACTCAAAGTCAGTATTACTGGCGATTTGAGTTGAAATAAAACGGATATTATAGCTGGCTAAGCCGGCACGATATATAGAGCGGGAAAACCGGTTAGGTTTTTCTGCCTAAAAAATATGATAGTTAACCTGAGCTAAAACTCAAAACAATTATAACCTGGAGCTTTTATAGTTATGTCATCTGAAAAAACTAATAATAGCGGTTCTGAAGTACAAAACGCAAGTACTTTCAGTTCGATTATCGCCCAAGCGAGTAAAATGGGGATAAAAATACGCGATATTAATAAACATTTTACAGATCAGTATAAAATAAACCCTATGCTGGTACTGCTGCCTTTTACAGCTGGTGTAGTAGCGTCGGTAACATTTTTTGGTTCAGACGGTAGTTCATCGAGCAATAATCTTGATGTAAATATTGCTGCTCTGGGCGGTGGCGGCAGCGTTGTAGTATCGCAGCCAGATAATAGCATAGAAGATCCTAATATGCTGACACTGACACAGGCTGATCTGGAAGATGACGATCTGGAAAAGCTTCTGATGGAAGATGAAGATGCGGGCAGCAACCTAGACTTCTCAGAAGATGTGATGAACGATATAAGCCCAGAAGAACAGCAGATATTTGACCTATTCACCCAGATGGCGGAGATCCAGGCGAGCCAGGGCGAAGATAGTCCAGAAGTAGAGGCAATAGGTGACAAGCTAGACGTTCTGATCGAAAAGGTAAGAGTAAGACAGGAAGAGAAAGAAGAAGCGGAACTCAAGCGTAAGGCCGCGGAAAAGGCTCCAACCCCTGCAGTAAAAGACAGAAATGAAAATAAAGGGTTCAGAACCAGACCATTTTCCAAGCCAACAACAAAAGATAAAGCGGTAAAGACTCCGCCACAGCTGCCTATTATCCCGGCAAAAGATAAACCAGTTGCTACAAAGCCAGTTAAAACGGTATCAGATCTGCAAGGGCCGCCAAAGCCAACAATTCCGGCTAAGAAAGTGCCGGACTCGCATATACCGGGCAAGACAAGTAGTCCAGAGCCGGTAAAAACAGAAGTAAAAGAAGTAACCAAGAGAGTGCCAGCTACAACTGATAAGGTAGAAAATCAGGAACCAGCTCAGGTAGATAATGCAGTAGAAGATACTACAGATGTACTGGAAGAAGGTAAGATCCGGATCAAGACCAATGACGGAGTAATCGACCTCAACGAGCTGCTAATCGCTATTGGTAAGGAGCTGGAGTTGAACTATTACTTTGAAGATGGTTCAATACCAACAGGTAAGATCATGCTTCAGCAGTATGGAGCAATAGACAGAGAAGAACTACTTCCGCTACTGGAATCGGTATTGGCAAAATCTGACTATATGATGGTAAAAGAAGGGCCATATACCAAGATCGTAAAACGTAACGAAGTTCATAAGAATACAACAATCTTCTCACCAGATCTGGATGAGAACTATGAAGAGCTTCAGGATTCAGTTGCGGCGACCATAGTAACATTGAAGTATGTAGACCACAGTCAGGTAACAAGTATTCTGGATAAGTTCGTCCCGTATACAGATATAATCACACCGATCGAGAATACCAATAAGATAGTAATAACAGACTATGCCCGCAACCTGGCGAGAATCCAGGATATTATTGAAATGATCGATGTACCTGGTCCGAAGAAGGAGCTGCTGATAATCACTCCTGACTATCTCAAGCCGGACGATACAAAGGCTATTATCGAGGATATGTACAATAAGCTCTACGGTGAAAGCGGGATAAGCACAAGTTCAGCAGCTACCCCAGCTGTGCCGGAAGGGCCACTACCGGCAGAGGAAATTGCGAGGATGAGTCCCTCGGAGAGAGGAGATTATCTTCAAAGTAGAAGAGATGCGGCTAATGCTGCCAAGCCAGGTAGTACACCCAAAGTAGAAACAAGTATCCCGGTTCCGGATATCACAGTAGATAAACGAACCGGCAGAATGTTCATAATTGGTACCAAGCAGGAACTGGCCAATGTCAAGTCTATCCTGACACTATTTGATGTACCAAAGAGCGGGCCTCAGGCCAAGTGGGAAATTCACACCCCTACCTATGTAGACTCCAAGAACGTTGTTGAACAGATCAAGACCTTGATGAAGGCTATGAATGAAGTTGACAGCGGGATGAATGCTGACGGAGAAGACAGTCCGGTCACTGAGCCAGTAGCGGTAACGCCGCCACAGTCCAACCGTCCCAACAGAGGCTCACAGAACACTCAGGATAACAGTTCAAGTAACGATATTCAGGGTATGTTCATTCATGTTGACGAACGTACAAACAGGATAATCGTACTCGGCTGGCCTGACCAGATAGATCTGTTCAAGGAACTGTTAGGGCTGTTTGATGTGCCATTGCCGGGCGGTGAAATAGAGCTTGAGATAATCGGTCTGGAAAATACAGAAGCAGGCGATACACTTGGCAAGGTGAAGGAGCTGATCAATGCTATCAATAAGCAGTCCAGCGGCAAGGCCCAGGGCAGCGATAACAATAATCAACAGATCCGCAATACAAGACGAATACAAAACAGAGCGGTAAATATTCAGAACCAGAACCAGAACCAGAACAGTTCTTCAGCCAGCAGTGACGAAGAGGACAGCGGTCCATTCATGCTGGCAGATGAAAGGCTCAACCGTATATTCATTATCGGTGTAAGAGAGCAGATCGATCAGGCCAAAGACCTGACCGCGATGATCGACCAGCAATGGCCGGGCAGCAAGGTAAGGCTGGAGATCTTTAACTTTGACGTTGTCGAAGTAGAAGCGATCACAGAGCAGATCACCCAGCTGATAGAAGCTCTAAACGCTGGCGAGAACAGCGATACGACAAGCAGCGGAGTAGACAAACGTCGCAGCCAGAACAACTTCCCGGGCATGGGCAACCAGCCGATAAGCAGCGGTAACAATAATAACAGCAGCCAGACAAACAGCTTCCAGCAGGCAGGCGAAGAAGGCCCGTTCCTGATGGCAGACAGCAGGCTCAACCGTTTATTCGTAGTTGGTTTAGACGACCAGATCGAACAGGTAGATGAGCTGATAAAGATGCTGGATAAATCAATCGGTCTGGACCTGAATATCTTCCCGGCGTTTAAGTATATCTTAAGTTCGGAAGCGGCCGACCAGATCGCCAAGCTTATGTCAGTACTGCACGAGCAGGAAGCAGAAGGCGGCAGCGGCAGTTCGAGCAGAAACACACGCAGCTCAAGCAGTAATCGTAACAGTTATAATCGTACAAATAGCAATGACACTCTTAGCGGTCTCTCTGGCAGGAGCTCAGATAGAAGCAGTCAGGACAGAGAAGGCATATCAAGTATGATAAGCGTGTCACAGCGTGGGCCGTTCCTGCTACCAGATGACAGGACAAACCGTCTGCTGATAGTAAGTACCAAAGATCAGTACAATGAAGTACTGAGCCTGATACCAATACTGGACGTACCGCCAAGTAAGTATGATGAGATGACAATTGAGGTGTATCAGCCTCAGTATGTAACAGTAAGCGAAGTACAGACAATTCTGGACGAGCTGGGCCTGACCCAGAGCAGTGCAAGTCTGGACGAACAATATCGCAGACGCAGCAATACAAATCAGACCAATAATAACAATAGAAACAACAGGAATAACAGAACCAATAATAATACAATCTTCAATAATAACGATCAGATATCAGGTATATATTCAGACTATACCATGGTCGGTAATGTAGAAGAGCCAGAGATATATGTAGCGATCCACGAGAATACCAACCGTCTGTTCATTTATGCTGCGAAATATCAGCATGAAGAGATCAAGAGGATGGTAGATAAGATCGATATTGAGCCGGACAATAATATGGGTGATTATGAGGTATTTTCAGTTAAGCACCGTAAGCCGGACGAGATCGCGGGAGTATTGACACAATTGCTGGTAGATAATGAGAAGCCGGCAGGTGAAGCGGTACAGGAAGAGATCGAAGGTAAAGCTGTTATCGTCGCGGTAACAGACACCCCATATATCGTGGTAAGAGCGAACCAGCAGAAGCGTGAACAGGTATCAAGACTGATCGACGAGTTGGATAAGGCGATGCCACAGGTACTGATCGAAGCAAGGTTTGTCCAGATATCACTGGACGACTCGTTCAGACTGGGTGTAGGAATGCAGAATAATTTTGAGACCGGCAGTAATGGCTCGGTTTCAGGTATGTCGCCACTGAACCTGTCAGAGATATCAACAAACAGTAATAATGTAGCAGTAGGTGACGGCGGAACAGTAGCGTTCTTCCAGGACGGTATAATACACGCCACACTGGAAGCAATATCCAGTAAGACCAACTCAGAAGTAACAAGCAGTCCAAGATTGCTGGTGAATAATAATTCTGAGGCTACCTTTACCAGTACCAAACAGAAGCCAACAACCAAGACCACCCTGCCAGCGGGCAGCGATACACCGATCACTGAGTTTGACCAGTATGTAGAAGCTGGTACAACCTTGACGATAACTCCGCAGATAGGTGTTTCAGATAAGGATGCAGCCGAGGACGAAGCTAGCCTTATCTCACTGGATATTACGGTGAACGTTGACAGTTTCGATGGTGAAGGTTCAAATGGTATTCCACCAGGTAAGTCAAATAACAGTATCACAACAAATGTATCGGTACCAGATGGTGCTACGATCATTTTGGGTGGTCTGACCCAGACTAACTGGTCAGATAGTGTTAATAAGATCCCACTACTGGGCGATATTCCAGGTGTTGGCGTTCTGTTCAGGAATACAACCAAGAGTAAGAGCAAGACCGTACTATACCTTTTCATTAAGGCTACAGTTGCTTTCGACCCTAATAAAACTCCAAACTTTGAGAAGCTTAAAGAGATCTCAAGAGTTAATCATGAAGAGATGATAAAGCTCAGAGAGAGTTTTAACGGAATGCCGGTAATACCGGGATTTAACGATGGAGAGAAAGAGGCAGGTAAGGAAGTAAAAGGTGAAAAGGTAAAAGGTAAAAAGAGAAAAAACGAAAACTCAAACTGACCAATGGTCAGATTGAGTAAGATGTGAGACAGAAATAAGACTCTATTGCAACTTACAAATTGCGAAAGATTTATATAGTGAGTAAAAAACTACAAGATAAGTTACTGGCAGCAGCCCGCAAAACCGGAGTGGTAGACCCTGGTGATCTGGAAGATGTTCTGGAGGTATGTACCAAGAAGCTGGAAGTATCAGATAATCCGACTGAGTTGGATAAGATGATCCTGGCAGAAGGCAGCTTTACCGAAGATCAGGTACTGCGACTGTTTTCAATTGCGTTGGGCATACACTTTTATGAACATATCGACCCGTCGGTAGTACCGCTGGAATTTGTTCAGTCAGTAACAAGTAATTACGCACATCAGCATAGCGTGGTAGCAGTAGAGAATCAGAGCGGTTCACTGGTAATAGCGACGTGTAAGCCGTTGGATGTATATTCGGTTGACAGTATCGCGAATATGACCAAATGTCCGGTTATTCCGGCACTGGCAAATCGTGCGGTGATCAACTCGGCGATCAATGCGGCCTACGAACAGCGGACAACTGTACTGGCAGAAGTGGCCGAAGAAGTAGATGCCACCAGTATCCAAAGCCTGATCGGTGATGTATCGAGCGAAGATCTGCTGGACGTGGTGAATCGTCCTCCGGTAATCAGGCTGGTAAATGACATACTGTTCAAGGCATTGCAGATGCGTACCTCGGACGTACATATCCATCCGTTCGAGCAGAAGGTAATGGTTCGCTATCGTATAGACGGTATGATGTACGATATGTTGACACTGGACCCAAGAGTCTTGCCGGTGATAATATCGCGTATAAAAGTAATGGCGGGCATGGATATTGCGGAAAGACGTATGCCGCAGGATGGCCGGTGCAGCGTGCGGATAGGTACAAGGGAAGTAGACCTGCGTGTGAGTACAGTACCAACCGCCTACGGCGAGCGTTCTGTAATGCGTATTCTGGACAAAAACTCCGGGGTATATTCACTACAGCAGCTGGGCTTGAGCGATTATGATTTTAGCCGTATCGATACGATAATAAACCGGCCACATGGTGTGATATTCGTTACTGGTCCGACCGGTAGTGGAAAGAGTACAACCCTGTACAGTTTTCTACAGCGAATAGATGCCAGAGAAAAGAATATAATAACAGTAGAAGATCCGATCGAATATCATCTGGACGGAATAAGTCAGATACAGGTTGCGAGCCGTAAGGGGATGACATTCCATACTGCCCTGCGTCATATCCTGCGTCAGGACCCGGACGTGATAATGGTGGGTGAAGTGCGTGACGAAGAGACGGCGAGAATGGTAATCCAATCGTCACTAACCGGTCACCTGGTATTCAGTACGCTGCATACTAATGATGCCTCCGGTGCGATAACGAGAATACTGGACTTTAATGTTGAGCCGTATCTGGCAGCGTCTTCGATCGCGGGGGCACTAGCCCAGCGACTGGTAAGACAGCTGTGCCCTCACTGTAAGCAGGAGATCGGTGCCGATAGCGATAAGATGAAGAAACTGGGTCTGGCCTTTGCCGGCTTTGAAAAGGTCTATGAGGCTCGCGGCTGTGATAAATGTTTCCAGACGGGCTATATCGGTCGAACAGGAATATATGAGCTGATGATCGTAGACGATGATATTCGCCAGTGTATCTACCAGCGAAAGAGTGCGGCAGTAATAAAGAAGGCGGCACTTGAAGGCGGTATGACAACTCTGCGAATGGACGGAATGCGAAAAGTAGAACAGGGTCATACCTCATTGGAAGAGATCTTGAGGACGGCTCAGTCGGATGAGATATAGGGTAATCGGGTACGATTGCCAGTAAAAAGTGACAGGTAAAAGGTTAGAAGAGGTAATCGGGTACGATTACAGGTTGAAAGGAAGTAAGGAAGAAAGGTTGTAAGGGGCGGATAGTCCGCTTTGCGGCCAAACTTTTTTAAAATTACTATGCCATTAATTGGTAATGGCTCACTTGATGTGGGTTGTTTAGATAACTGTAATTAGGAATTGGTATATAGATGCCGGCGTTTAAGTATAAAGCAATAGATAAGGCAGGAAAGCAGGTGCGAGGCACGATCGTGGCGGAAAACGCTGTGGCGGCCCGTAAGCAGCTGCGTAATCGTCAGATACATGCTCATCATATTGAAGCGGCTGGCTCTAGTAAATATAATGGTAAGAGCAGTGTAAAGAGCCGGAACAGGAAACTGGTACTGGAATTTACCTCGCTGCTGTCAACGATGATCCAGGCAGAGTTAAAACTGACCGAAGCTCTGGATCTGATAATAGTTCAGACTGCAAACGAGAAATTTAAGCAGGCGATACAGAATATCCGTGACCAGCTGATGAGCGGTAGTTCGTTCGCAGATGGTCTGAAAGAATATCCGCAGTATTTTGACATTGTATATATATCGATGATCAAGGTGGGTGAGGCGACCGGTAATCTGGGCGAGACTATCGAAGTACTGAGAAAGCAGATGGATAAAAGCCGGAAGCTGGAACAGACGTTTGTCAGTGCTATGTTCTACCCGATGATCCTGATAACAGTATGTATCGGGGTAATAGCGATCCTGATGACAGTGGTAGTACCTAAGCTATCAGAGCTGCTGACGGCGAGCGGTAAAGAGATGCCGGGGATGACTAAGCTGTTGATGGCGATAAGTAGTTTTATGGCCGGCTACTGGCTGTGGATAGCGGTCGGGCTGTTTGGCAGCTATTGGCTGTTCTGTCAATGGAAAGCGACCAAAAGCGGCCGGAATAAGTTTGATAAGTTCAAGATACAGATACCGATCTTTGGCCAGTTTATCTGTCAGACGGTAACGGCGAGGTTTGCCTCTAATCTGGCGGCCCTGATGAGAAGCGGTATGCCAATGGCTGATGCTTTGGCGATCGTGGCTGACGTTACAGGTAATGTGGTAATGGGTCATGCTATACACCGGGCACGCGAAAGGATAGTTGGTGGTGCCGATATCGCTACCCCCCTGCGTGAGAGCGGAGTGATAGATATTACGGTAGGCCATATGATAACAATAGGCGAAAAGAGCGGCGAGCTGGAAAAGATGCTGGTGAATATATCAGAATCGCTGCAGGAAAAGAACGATGTCGCGGCGGAAAGACTGGGCGCGATAATAGAACCGATCATTATTGTATTTATGGCGGTAGTAGTAGGATTTATCTTTACAGCTATACTGATACCAATGATGAATATGAATAATATAGGATAAATCAGGATTTAGAAGTTAGGATATAGGAATTAGGATTTAGAAATCAGGAGTAATTATGAATAGAAGAAATAGAAGGAATCGCGGTTTTTCATTGATGGAATTGATGGTTGTGCTGGTGATCATGGGTATCCTGGCGACTGTCGTAGTTCAGAACGTACTGCAGAATATTGATAAGGCGAAGGTTACCAAGACTATGTCGCAGATAGCAATATTCAAGAATTCTATAATCCAATACAAGATAGATACGAATGTTTACCCGGACTATCTGAGTGACCTAGTGACTATGCCGGCGGATATCAAGGGCTGGAACGGGCCTTATATTGATACTGTACCACTGGATGGCTGGGGCAATGAATATACCTATTATCCACCAGAACAGGGAAGCAATACATTCGAGATCATCTCATATGGTGCTGACGGCGAAGAAGGCGGCGATCAGAAAGATGCTGATATAAGTAATCTGTCAATGATCGAAGATCAGTCGGCAGAGGCACAGTAAGAATATGGCGGCCAGTTAATGGCGGCAGATCGACTCAGGCGATCCGGGACAGGTTAGAGAATGTGAGCTGACATGCCGGAGATGCATTTGAATACACAAATATGAACAATTTCAGATACAATAGACAGGCTCGGCATGGTTTTTCCCTTGTCGAGCTTGTGTTGATTATGTTAATGCTGGGCGCCTTGCTGACAGTAGTAACAGGATCAGTCCTCAACGTGGTTGCAATGAGCAAATATAACCGTGATGCTAATCAACTGGTGACATTTCTCAAGCAGAGTGTACAGAATGGGGTATTGAAGAATCAGAAAGTTAAAGTTGATATTGACCTGAGTATAGGTACATTTGAGTCGCGAGTAGAATATGAAGATCTGGACGAGGTTTTCAAGAATAAGAGCTCAGGCGAAAGTAATAGCAGTGATAATAGCGAATACGACGATAGCGATGCTGTCTATGGCGAAGAGGATGTGATCAAGAATGAGCCGCTGCGGCTGATGTATATTGATAATATCCAGCTGGAAGACGGTAGTAAGCAAATGGACGGCACGATAACCTTGCAGGCCAATGGCGGCGGCTGGAATGAATCGTTCATAATAGAGCTGTTAAACGAAGAGGAAACCGTTTCGCTATGGATAAAATGTGACCGTGGTACGGCTTCGGTACGGAAGTATAATACGCCGGCGGAGCTGCCAGAGCCGCGAGCGGAGATTAATTAGTCCCGATATGCATCGGGACAGCAGTTAGGATTTAGTCCCGATGTACATCGGGATAGAAACTAGGAATTAGTACGCGATTGGATGAGAGTATTAGGTAGACAATCGAATAAAGGGTTTACGCTGGTAGAGGCGGCGGCGGCGACGGTTATGCTGGGGCTGCTGCTGACGGGCTCATATGCGGTCTTGAATAGTACGGCGAAAAGCGTGTCGAATAATCTTTTGCAGGAGAATGCAATTGAGGTTGCCCGTCGTCATATGGAGATGCTGATCGTCACGAAGAAAGAGCCCGACAGCCTGGGGTTGGAGACGATCGATGAGATCGACGAGAACTATACCTGGCAGCTGGACCTGGAACGAGAGCCGGTCGGACAAAAGGCGGCGACATTGGAGAATACGATAATCCATGCGACGGTGACTGTTCGGCTAAGCGATAGCGAAAGTGCTATGACGCCAGTTGAGCTGCATCGCTTTTTCTCTACCCTGGACCCTAAAGATGGCAACATCGTAGCGGTGCCGCTGAAGACGGCGTATGAATATGATGATACGTACCAGAGTTTGAAGAAGCTGCTGGGACGAGAGCCGACACCGATGGAGATGCTGGAGTATCAGTTCAGGTATGAAGAGCAGTGAAAGACAAGGTTGAAAGGCAGTAAGGAAGAAAGGTTGTAAGGGGCGGTTTGTCCGCTTCGCGGCCAGACTAAATTAGTTTAAGAATATGAACAGCTGTGTAGACAATGGAATAGGACGGCAGCGGGGATTTACGCTGCTGGAGGTTATCGTGGTTTTGGCGATGACTGCTATTACGCTGGTGGCTGTGCTGGAGCTGTATCAGAACTGTATAAAGTTTACAATGGATCTTCGTCAGCGTACGGCACAGGCGAATGAGCTGAATTATTGTCTGGATAGGATGGCGACCGAAATAACAGATTCGCTGAGCTCTAATGGGAAGCTGGAGCTGATCTCGCAGGATGGAGCGAATATTCTCAGCGGAGTGAAACTGACAGAATATGATGATACAGAAGAAGAGGTAAAGATATGCCGTCAGCTGGAATGGGTGATCGCGGCGGATAAGGATGAGTCATATACGATATATCGCAAAGACTATGTGGAGCTGGACGAGGAAAGCGATGAGCTGTACTACCCTGTCTGTGACCGGATAGCGGCGTTCGATATACAAGTGATAAACGGCGAAGGGTTGGAAGACCCAAATGCGACGGCGGCGTTAATGGAATTTAACGTGGAAAGCTATATTAATGATGCAGACGAACAGACATTTTCAGCGAGCAGGACGTTTTGTTTGAGACGAAATGAGACGCTGGGTGTGCCGGATATGGATAGCATGCAGAATCAGATAGATGAGCTGGCGAAGTGAGTATGTGCAAATGTGCATAAGTGTAGAAGTTAAGAAGTAAGAATTAGATACGGTGGTAAGTGACTGGAATGAGTTATAGTGGTGACAAAGTGGTAAGGCACGGTTCGGGCGGCAGTAAACGTCGCAGGGACGGTGGTTTTATATTGCTTATTGTCCTTATGGCTATGATCGTTCTGGCACTGCTGGCGATAGAATTTCAACAGGAAGCATTTTTACAGGTGCGGATGAGTAAGCATCGTCAGGACGTGATCCAGTGTGATTATGCGTTGGAGTCCGGGCTGGCGGCGGCAGGAAAGCTGATCCAGGAATATCATGAAGAGATGTTCAACCGGATACGCCATCCGCAGCCGCAGGTTAGCGATGATGCGGCGGCTGGCAGTGATGCAGATCTGGCGAATTCTATAGTAGAGCAGGCGAAGATCAATGAGCTGCTTGAACAATTAAGTGCAGGTGAGCTGGACCCGAATAGTCTGGACCCAAATATGGCGAGTTTGCTTGAAGGGCTGACTGACCCGAATTCGTCGATGGGACAAGCACCGGAAGAATGGAAAGAGCATCTGCTCAAACATGAAAGTATCGAAGTTGGCAAGGCGGAAGCGGAAGTGTATGTTTATGGTGAGAACTATAAGCTGCCGCTGATATGGGCGTTGCAGTCGCCGTTTAGCCGTTCGACGAAAACGAGCAGTGGTTTGTCGATGGTGTCTGAGCTACTAGGGAGCCTGGATAAAGGGTCGACCTGTGAGCCGCAGACGATAATATCGTTTCTGCAGGATCTGACGGAAGATATAGAGATATCATACTGTCCGAAGGTGAGCTTTAACGGTAAGAAATGGAACCTGAGCGGTAAGAGCTATAGTAATGATGAAGTAAATCTTCGTACCGAGAAGAATCATATGATCTTTGCGGCGATCGGAGAGAAATGGTATAAGACAGTCAACGATGAGAGACACCCGGAAGTGAAGGATATATTTACACTGGCCAGCGGTAATATGGTGAGTGACTATATCGGGCTCTGGGGCGGAATAAAAGTTAATATTAATACGGCGCCAGTAGAGGTTATCGCGGCGGCATTTAAGGATGCAGGGATGACAATGGAGCTGGCTGAACAACTGGTGGAATATCGAAAGACACATGGCCTGATACGTACAGCGTTTGTGCTGAGAACTGAGCCGGGCTTTGAAACTATATATAAGGCGATGGCGCCGCTGGTAGATGTTATTGACCATGTGTACACTGTGCGGATAGTTGCCAGATGCGGGCAGGTCAATAAGAGCAAGTCGGCGTGTTTTTATCGCAATGGTAAGAAGCTGAAGATATTGGCGGTGTATTAAGGGAAGTAACAAGTAACAAGTAATAAGAAATAAGCTCTGGTATCCGCCTGCGGCGGAAACTAGTTAAACATTCTGACCTAAGGTTGGTTTGAGTATGCAAGGTTATTTATAGACAGGAGTTTACCGTGGCACATAAAAGTTATGGTATATATTATAACGGCGAGACGGCGATCGGTGTTGAAGTTGAAGGCAGCGGCAGTCATCTGAGCTGTAATACAATAGAAGCATTGGCGAATGCCAGGGGCAGCGGCAGTGACCAGCTCACAGAAGTGTCCCGGAAGCTGGCAGGTTCTAAGCCGCTGGCGATGGCATTGTGCGGAACGATGTATATTAGTCATGATCATCGCAGTGAGTTTGAAGATCTGCAGCAGGCGGCGATGACATTGCGGTTCGATATAGAAGATCATCTGGCAGTTGATGCTGATAATATTGCGATAAGCTATCAGGAGAAGCCGACCCAGACCAGTACGGTCGATCTGCTGGTCTATACCGCTAACCGTCAGCAGCTGAGCGATACGTTCGGGCAGATGGAGAAATATGGTGCTGATCCGCTGGTGGCGATGCCGGCGGCGGCGGCGTGGCAAACGTATCTGGCTAATGCAGGATTGACTGGCGAGAGTGCGATCTTTGTCGGTAAGTGCGGCGGGACATTGCATATAATGATCCTGAATGAATATGGCAAGCCGGTAACGTGTAGAAAGTTTCCGGTTAGTAATGACAGTTCGTTCCATGATATTTTGCGGCTGGAGCTGAATAGATGTTCTATGACCGCCCTGCCGGGAATGAACATAGAGACTATATATTATCATAGCGATGATATTTCTATGACACTGTTATCAGATATTGCGTCTGATATGGATCTAAAGATCGTGAAAATAGCGGAGGCGTCTTTTGCTAAGGCGGCGGCTATTGGAGCGGCGTTGAGTATTCAGAAAGGTACGCCGTCGTGTAATTTCCGGGCTGATAATATGGAGCCGGAGAGTATAAAGAAGAACCGATATCTGGCGAAAATGGTAATGTCGGGTGCGGCGTGTCTGATATTACTGTGCTGGATATGTATGAATATGATCTATACGGCACGTTATAGCAGTATGAGCGAGCAGGCGACGGATAATATTGCCAAAGCTGCTAAAAGCTGCGGGATAAATACCCAGGTAAGTAAGCGGATACCAGTTGACCTGGAGAGGAAGCTGAGAGCAGTTAAGAAGATACTGGCTGGTAACGGGTCGCTGGATAGGGAATCGGCGACAAATACTTTTAACCTGACATTGAGGGCGTTGAGTAAACTGGATGCGGATTTTGACCTGAATATTAATTCGATGACATTCAAGCCAAATGAGGTTAAGCCGTTCTCTGGTTCTGTGCCGAATCTGGAAGCGTTGAAGAAGCTGCGAGAGATATTGGAAAATGATGAAAGTGAACTTTCAATAGCACAAGAGACGAGTAAATATGATGGCGATCGGCAGATATTTGAGATGCCGTTGATGCCGGGGATGAATTAGGATTTAGAATTTAGGATTTAGGAATTAGAATTTAGAATTCAGGATTTAGAAATTAGGAATTAGGATCATGGATATTAATCGTGATGATTTGAAGAAGCCGGAGTTTTGGGCTATAGTATCGCCTGCAGCGTTGCTGCTGATAGGCTTGATCGTGATGTTCAATATGCATTCTGTCCGGGCAGATTCTGAGAGTAAGCTGCGTACGGCTAAGAAGGTAGTAACTAATGCCAAGGAACTGCTGCAGATAACGAAGAAGTCTGGTTTCGACCTGATGACTGAGAGTAATCTGGAGGACTTTGAGACGCTTACGTCAATGATGAAATGTGCGACGGCGGCGAAGATACCAGACGGCAATATTCAGCATATAGCAGGCGAGAAGCCGAAGAAACAGCGTGACGGTAAGATGCTCTATCGTGAACGGTTCGAGCTGCATAATGTGCGGATGGAACAGATCGGGCTGTTTGTCGATTATGCTGAGAATAATTATAACTCGCTAAGTTGTAATAGTATCTCGATAACACCGTTTTCTAATAAGAGTAATAAGGATAGGTGGAATACAACGGTGCAGTTTGAGCATGTTAAGTGAGAAGAGAGTAATAAGTCGTAAGAAATAAGAAATAAGCTGTGGATTCTCGCTTTGCTCGAAACTAATTGATTTTTTACCAGCAGAGCTGGTGGAGACTTCACATATTTATTTAATTACATTTTGGATTACTTTTAGCCAGTTTTTGCTGGCTATTTTTTTCTTGAAATACTAATGGTATAAGCTGATAATGTAATTTGACAATTTATTTGTACCGTTTTAAAACGTTTCATCGAAAACCGCAAAATTTCTATGAAAAGAAACGTTGAGCTACGGCACTCTCACAACCATTGTACATACACAGAGGTTGCTGAGGGTGTCATGCTTTGTTGTGTTTCTTTTCGGGCTTTTGCGGGCCTTCGATGAGCATGGCGGCATGGCGCCCTTGGTTATCTCTGTTTTTTTATGCGCTGTATTTGGGAATTAATATAATTATTTGTGGCCAATACTATTCGAGAGATGTAAAATCTAGTATGTCTGGTTTAAGTTGTATTCTATTGTGGGTATTTTGATGTTTTACCTAATAACACTATTTGCCCAATCGTCATTTCTTACCTATTTTATCTCTATGTTAAATATGTTGGAAGCTAGATGTGATTTTGATTGAGCCGGAAGAGTGAAAAAGGTAATATGGAAATGGATATTTTTGTTTAAATGTACATAACATAAGGGAATTATAATTTTGTTAAATTTGGCGTAAGGTCAGAAAGGGATATGATGATGAAATTTAAGTTGGTGTTATTGGTTATATTAGTTGGTGTTATTTCACAAGTACAAGCCAGTTTGATAGCTTCAAATGATGATTATCTTATCATTGACAATGGGGATAGTTACGAAGGTATCACAATAAGAGATGATGCAATTGTTAATATGGTTGGTGGTACTGTGGATTTAGGTAACGCGTCATATATGTATGACAATTGTCAATTTTACATTTCAGGTGGAACTATCTCTGGCAAAGTATATTTATATAATAATACTCAAATAATATTATCTGGAAGCGATTTTTATGTTGGCAATGTTGCCGTAGGTCTGGGAGAGCTTGATCTTGACTATTTAGTAACCGTTGGAGCCCTAGATTATTTCCAATCGGAAGCAGATACTTATAGTGGCACAATTTCTGGAATCCTTTTTGATGGTAATAGTTTTACGATAGACTTTAGAATCCTGCAATTTATTTATGGTTCA
Source organism: Sedimentisphaerales bacterium (assembly GCA_963667715.1). Lineage (GTDB taxonomy): Bacteria > Planctomycetota > Phycisphaerae > Sedimentisphaerales > SM23-30 > JAFGDI01. Next base: position 3,852,497 of record OY763926.1, read on the forward strand.
GAACCTGAGACTGCAAACATCACATTAGTGCCAGAACCTGTATCCATGAGCTTGTTAGGATTGGGTGGAATATTTGTTTGTAGAAAAAAAACTAAATTACATATAACATAAGGGAATTATAATTTTGTTAAATTTGGCGTAAGGTCAGAAAGGGATATGATGAAAATTAAATTAATGTTATTGATGATGTTAGTTGGTTTCACTTCTCAGTTACAGGCTGGATTATTGGCCACTAATAATGATAATGTTATTGTTAGTAGTGGTGATTATTATAGTGGTATAACAACAAAGAAAAATGCCACAGTAAATATGGTTGGTGGTACAATTGAAATGGGGACAATCTCTGCTATGCGAGATAATGCTCAATTTAATATTTCAGGTGGAACCATTTCTGGAGAAGTTTATTTATACGGGTATTCCCAGATGGTAGTATCTGGGAGTGATTTTCATATTGGTACGTTTGCTGTGGGATTGGGTGAACTTGACCTTAACTATTTAGCAAGCGTTGGAGCATTAGATTATTTCCAGACAGAAGCCGATACATATACCGGAACAGTTTCCGGGGTACTTTCAGATGGTAATAGTTTTTCTATTGATTTTAGAATTTTGCAATTTAGATATGGCTCTGAGCCAGAAACTGCAAATATCACATTAGTGCCAGAACCGATGTCTATGAGTTTGCTAGGTCTTGGTTGTCTGTTTATTTATAGAAGAAATACTGGGAAATAATTTAGTCTATATTTTGTAAAAGGAGTCTTATAAAATGCATTTATTTACACGTGGAATGTACGCGCTTATTTTACCTATTCTATCTATTATAGTTTCAATTTCATATGCTGATTATACAGCAAATGTGATAAATTTTGGTTCATTAGAAATATTCAGCTATGAAACTGATAATGAAATTGTGGTGTCAGATAATAGTGGCGAAACGGTATGGTCTGGGGTATTAATAAAAGGCGATATGCAGGAGATTTTACTGAATGGTGATGATGTTAAATATAAGGTTTATAATATATCTGCAACAGGGTTATTTACCGTCCTTGACGGTGATGGTAGTAACAATCCTGTATCTGGATATTATGTTCTTGATCCAAGCGATCGTGGCATAAGTAAGGAACTGTACACTTCATTTCCAAATTCAACTGGAAAATTTATTGTGTTTGCTTACGAAGATAATACAGAAGTAAACTTAGGTACATATTTAAAGTATGACGACCCAAATTCAAGTGACCCCAATGATATGATTGTTGAATATCCCAACATTAGTAATACCGTAGTATTAAATGCTGGTGAGCACGTAGCCTGGCCTTCATGGCAGCTTAACAGGAAAAAGCTCAGGGTAACTGCAAATAAAGGAGTATCTGCTTTATGTGCAACAGACTCAGGGTATTTTGTTCCAGCGTCAAATGGTACATTTAGCGGCCAGCAGTTTTATACATATTTTTCCAGTGCTGGCGGTGATGACACATTTGTGTTTATTGGCTATAATGATAATACTACAGTAACAGTCACTCAAGAAGGTGAACCATTTCTTGATTTCACTCTTAGCCGAGGAGAAATATATGAAATTGATATAAATGAAGAAGATGGCCGAGCCAAAAAATACTATACTATTAGCTCTTCTGAAAACATTTCCACAGCAGTATATAATAGTAATAACCGACTTGTATTGGCTCCAGGCGAAGATGGTAGTTGTTTTGGCAGCCTTGACAACTTTACGATCTTAAATATGCTTAACCTTGATGACAATCTCCATGTTATTTCTCATTGTGATAATACAACTACGACTCTTTACAACGTAGAAAATGGATTAGAGTCTGACGGTGAAAGTGGAAGTTTTCCTGTAACTCTTGACGCTGGAGAAGCGGAGGCAGATGAGGAAGGTGCAAATATTGGTTGTGAACAAGATTATACCTATACACTTGAAGTTGACTCAGATGATTTTGTCTCTGTATATTATGGTTATACTGATATTTGTTATGCTGAATTTGTACCGTTAGGTTTTAATGTGCTCAAGCAGACTGGCTTTACTGATAGTCTGGTAAGTGTTTACAATGGTGATTCTGAAATCGACCTTGCTGATGAAACGTTTCCTGATGACGCTGCTGATGTAGTTGCTGGTGATGTTATTGATATTGTACTGGATGGTATATATAGCGATACAGACACCAATTGTTCTGCTAAGCTGTACCTTGCCCCGGAAATGGATATTGATATCAATACAGCTCTCGACAGTAACTATGACCATTACAATCATTCTTATTACTGGAATGTGGGAGATATGCCATTTACTATTTCAGACGGTTTGTCTCTTACAATTAATGAGATGGCAAAGCCGGGGACATCAATTAAGTTTCACCTGAAATACGAAAGCGACCAGCATCGTAAAGTATATCATTATACACTACAGGTAGGCAAATGGACTTCTGGTAGTGCGGTTGATGGTGTAGTATATGTGGATCAGAATGCAATAGGTTATAATTCGGGTACTTCCTGGGATAATGCATTTACCGATTTAAATCAGGCTTTATTATACGTAAATGAAACAGCATATAACTACGATACCATATGGGTAGCAAAAGGAGCCTATGCTCCAATGAGCTACTGCAATTTAAAAGAAGATACTTTCAAGCTGAAATCAGGAGTTAAGGTTTATGGTGGTTTTAATGGTATAGAAACAACTCTTAGCGACAGGAACATTGTTGATAACAAGACTATTCTAACAAGTAATGTCTATAATGTGGAGGATACTGAGACATACACAAATAATGTAGTAACAATTACAGGTACAGGTGCCGTTTGGGATGGTTTTCTGGTTAGATCGAGTTCAGAAGAAGCTATTTATGTATCAGTAACAGACGGCAATGGAGAAGCCCCAGTAATTTCAAAATGTGCAGTTGTTGACTCAGCATCTTATGGTATTTTAGCGGAAAGTTCATCGGTAAAGATTGTAAACTGTAATATATGCGGCAATAGCGATTACGGCGTTTGGGCAAACGGCAGCGGAGACATTACCATTTTGAACAGTTTTATTCATGCCAATGGCGGCGGTGTTAGTATTGAAGACTCTAGTTTTGCCGACATTATACAAGGTAATACTATTGCATATAATGCCCAAAGTGGTCTTGCTACAAACAATTCAGCACAAATTTCAAGTAATATAATATGGGCAAACAATGAACAACTCAGCGGGCCTGCTATACCGGAATATTGTTGTATACAAGGATGGTTTGACACCAATATCTATAGTTTCCCTGACACTATTACAGACCCAAACTGTAATCTGCAATGCGACCCATTATTTGCCTATAGAAGAAATGAAGTCGACCCTAATGTTAATGATGGTTTTTACGACCTGCATCTATCATCAAATTCGCCATGTATAAATAGAGGTAAAACAGTGGCAGTAGATGTAACTAGTGAAACAGACATAGACGGTATGGGCAGAATTGTTGATAGCTATGTTGACATGGGGGCTGACGAAGTATCGTGTGATGATACTAATTCAGAATACGACATAGACAGAAATGGCATTATTAATCTTAAGGAATTTGCAGGTATGGCCACTACCTGGCTATTAACCAGCTCGACGGGATGGAATGAAGAATACAACTTTGACGCATATGGCGAAAGTGAAGCTAAGATTGACATTGCTGATTTAACGGTTTTATCAGAAAAATGGTTATGGCAACCTTGTTATATCACATCGAATACTATTAGTGAACTGGCGACAGTCAGGGCAACAGAGGTAACAGAAGAAATATATGAGCTTATGCTCGAATATGGAATCTCTAGCAATATAAATGATGCTATTTTGACAGCAAACGCTGGCGTTACGTATAACACCAACTTGTTAAGTTCAAGAACAGACATTGCCTCTCTAGCAAACGCTACCAGCGAATTAGAAGAAAAGTCAGACAATTCGATATCGGTTGTGAGTATTGCAAGTATGTTAATTGATGACGGTCTTGACAAGTCTGCAACATCGGGATTATTACTAACTACAAAGTCTGGTACTAGCATTCTTGATTTGAGAAAAGATAAAGATGACCCCAAAGTATCAAAATATGCCTTTACTCGTGATCAATCTCGTGAAGCATTACTCACTAGAAAAATGCTGGCTGAATCTGGTAATATGACAGTAGAAATGCAAGCAATTTCATTGAATGAATTATATGATTTTATAGTAGAAATAAAAGACACATTGTCTACTGATGAATATATGGAATTGACCGAAGGTATAGAAAAAGCTAAAAAAGAGCTATTGAAACAGTACAAAGCTGGAAATAATTAAATTTGTAGCCGTGCGTACCGTTACAAAAGGTTGTAAGGGGCGGTTTGTCCGCTTCGCGGCCAGGCTGGATTATTGAACTGACTGAAAGTCAGTTTGGAGAAAGATCAGGCAATCAGATTATATTTTGGATTACTTTTAGCCAGTTTTTGCTGGCTATTTTTTTTATTTCGGATTGGGAGTAGCCGGATTGGGATAGTAGTTTGATAATTTTTTGTAGGCCGGCGGCGTTTTGTAGTTCGACTGGGATACGGGCACCGTCGAAATCGCTGCCTAGAGCAACGTGGTCGATGCCGACGAGGTTTACTATACGGTCGATATGACGGACGATCTCAGAAAGCGAGGTGTTGGGGTCGTCTTTGCCGTCGGAGCGAAGGAAACCGACGTAGAAGTTGACGCCGATGAGCCCGCCAGAGTCGGCGACGGCTTTGATCTGATCGTCGGTATAGTTTCTGGGGCTACTGCAAAGCTCCCAACAGCAGCCGTGACTGATAACAACAGGGTCGGTCGAGATATTTAGGGTATCGGCAAGCCCTTTTGCGTTTAGATGTGAGACGTCGAGCATGATACCGAGATGGTTACACTGGCGGACGAGCTCTTTGCCGGCGGCTGACAGGCCGGGGCCGTTATCTGAGCTGTTACCGAACCCGAAGCCCACTCCCCTACCAAATACATTCTGTCTGCTCCAGCATATGCCAAGACTGCGGAGGCCGCGATCGTACCAATATTGCAGGTCGGAAAGATCTTCGGCAATCGGTTCGGCACCTTCAAAATGCAGGAGAGCGGCGAGAGTAGAGTCTGAAAAAGCCTGATCTATATCGCTATAGCTTCGACAGAACTTTAGCTTGCCGTTCGATCTGGCTTCGATAGCTGAGAACAGGTCGATATACTTATCAGCCATTTCAGCGGAATATGCGTGTGAGAGCCGGTCGATACCCTCTGGAGCGTCAACGAAAACGGCGAAACATCCGCCGACGAGCGAGCCTGCGACGCTTTTGGGCAGGTCGATATGGATATCGGGGCAGCCGGCGACGAAGATGTCTGGGCCGTCCTTGCCGGCAAGTGAAGCGGTGGTGAGTGTGTCGTTATGACCGTCGAAGATTTTTATATTGGTTTCCATGGTGGTATTATAAAGCGGGAAGATGAATTGGGCTATGTTAATATTTTTTTGGACGGTAGGAGAAGAGCTTTTTCCACAGATTCTATCATAGGGGTTCGCTACCGCGAACGTTGAATGATTAATTTGCACAGATTTAGGGAGAAGAATTAAGAATATTTAACGCAAGGGCGCAGAGACGCGAAGAGTTGGTTGGCGGGTCTGGGGGGTTAAGGAACTTACAATTTGGTTGGGAAGAAAGGAAGAAGACTTAAGAACCGGCTAGAAGGCCGGAACTCTTGCGCGGGGAGTTGGTTGGCGGGTCTGGATGTTAAGGATTATGCTGGGATTAGAGGATAGGAGGATAATTATTTGGATATAATTTCACATATTATGTAATTGCGTGAACGGTTATATTTTTTTGTGTATGTCAGTATCGATAGGTGTTTCTTGGCAGAGAACCAGGCCATATCTGGGCCAGACTACTTCGTGGAGTCGAATTGTGACTGTCAGATCAATAAGGCTCGCATACGACTTACTAGACGGTCTATCTTAAAATAAATAAGTTTTCAAGACTCCATAGATTTTAAAAGGGAGTGTTCATTTAACTGTGTAAATGATCATAAATATGTTATCTTTTATATGGAGGTAAATTTATGGCTAAACGCACAGAATCCGAGAAGCGTAAAGATTCGTTAATTGATGAATTACTAGATGGTTACTGCACACCGGAGAAGTTCTGGGGTGAATCTGGATTATTTGCTGAGTTGAAAAAGCGAATAGTTGAGCGAGCATTGGATGCGGAGATGAGTGATCATCTGGGTTATAGTAAACACGACCCCAAAGGCAATAATAGCGGTAACAGCCGTAATGGCAGAGGCAAAAAGGCTGTTGTTATCGATTCCGATGAAGTAGAGCTAAATCCCCCTCGAGACCGCAAAAGCACCTTTGAGCCTAAGCTTATACCTAAAGGTGAGAGATGCTTTGAAGGATTTAATGATAAAATAATCGCCATGTACGGTCGCGGCATGAGTGTTCGTGATATTCAGGCAAGTCTGTTGGATATGTATCAGGTAGATGTCTCAGAAGGTCTTATCAGCCAGGCTACAGAGAGTATTATGGAGGAAGTTAAAGCCTGGCATAACCGTCCCTTAGATCCCATATATCCTATAGTGTTCCTTGACTGCATAGTGGTCAAATGCCGTCAGGATGGCAAGGTGGCTAATGTATCAGTATATCTTGCTCTGGGTGTCAATATGGATGGCATGAAAGAGCTTTTAGGTATCTGGATAGCTAAAACAGAAGGAGCTAAGTTCTGGTTGGGTGTTATTACCGAACTTCAGAATCGTGGAGTAAAAGATATATTCATAGCATGTGTTGATGGCTTGAAGGGCTTTCCGGAAGCTATAGAATCAGTTTTTCCTCAAACCCAGGTTCAGCTTTGTATTGTGCATATGATACGTAACTCCACTCGATTTGTTAACTGGAAAGAACGCAAGGAGTTATGTGCTGACCTGAAGCTGATCTATACCGCAGCTACCGAGCAACAAGCAGAGATGGCACTAGACGACTTTGCTGATAAGTGGGATAGCAAATACCCTATGATCAGTAAAAGCTGGCGAAATAACTGGCAACATATCATTCCATTTTTTGATTACCCGGCAGATATCCGCAAGGCTATTTATACTACTAATGCCATAGAATCACTTAATAGATCTCTACGTAAGGTTATTAAAACCAAAGGAGCATTCCCTAGCGAAGCTTCGATAATGAAGATATTTTACTTGGCTCTTGAAAATATCTCTAAAAAATGGACAATGCCAATTAGATGCTGGAACACAGCAATGAACCAATTCGCCATTAAGTTCGGCGATAGAATGAATATGTAAAATACGGGCAGATATGTTTCTGCCCATATAATAATGGAGACCATTTACACAGTTAAATGAACACTCCCTTTTAAAAATTCAGGTTTCCCCAACCTTATTTGGCTCTTATATTCCTGGGAATCCAATAGCCAAATAAGGTTGGTTCGGGGAGGTTTGTTTATTTATATTGTTTTTATTTTAGAAGTACCATCTTCAAAGACTAATTTCAATTGTCCTCCTTTGACTTCGAAATCACTTAAGGAATCATCTCCATAAACATTCCAAATTGTATTACCATCGTTGTCGATACCAGTGGCACCTAAATAATGAATTGCGGCAATATTACCAGAGTCACCCAAAACTAATTTCCAGCAATTTGCAGGTAATGCAACCTCTTTTTCGACAATCATTTTATCAAAAAAAATACAATAAACATTACTACCGACATTTAGCCAAATACTATGTTTAACCTGCTTATCTTCGATAAAAGTTGGATATTCATTTCTTTGAAATGCCAAACCACATAAAACCTCGTCATTACCATCAAATAATGCGATTTTTAGCAAAACATACATATTTGAATAGTCACCTTCAATCAATAAACTTTTCTCGTTTAAACTTAGTAAATGTATTAATTCATTTTTAGAATCTATGTTTATTAGAGTTATTTTCATATTGTCAAAATCATATTCTACCATTATACACTCCGACATCATCCTCCAAATACTTGCATTGTAATCAATTTGGTTCCTTCCCAAATAGTTTGCATCTTAACAAATCCATTTGAACCTGCCACCAATACATCTCTAATTTCTCGCCCACTTGCCTGTATCTTAACATTATTAGTAGAAGGAAATTAAAGGAATTAAAGGAGGGAATCAAAGGGTTCACTCCTAATACAAAATTAGTAAATCATATATTATGCAAGTTACTATAAAATACAAACAAACATACTGACTATTTTTCAACAGGATATTTTTCTATAATATACTTTAAGTCTCTTAAAGTATTTGTCATACTTGAGTAATCAGAATCAATAGTAAAAACCAACTTTTTATTTTTACTTTCATCAAAATCATCTGCCACAAAACCTTTATTCTTGTAATGTCCACACCCATCTCCACAAACTGATAGACTAATCCATTTTTCTATAGCTTCAAAAACAAACTCTCCCTCAGTTGATTTCAAAAGTGCATTTATCCCATTATACATTGTTTCAAACTCATAAGTACATATATTAGCATTTGTTTTTCCCGAAAATGGACCAGATGTAATTGAAATCTCAACAGTAAGCCAATTACGGTCAGATATACATTCTGCATTTGGATAAGTACTACCTAATACAATAATTTCCAACATACGACCAAACTCACCGGTAAAAACAGTATTATCCATTTTATCACCTATGTCAATTACTATCCTGTTTTCAAAACACTTAAAACAATACTAGTCAAAGGTTCAAACCATACTGTAACATTTTTATATACAATTTCAAGTCTTACTGAAACTTTTGATGCAGTTCTTGTGCCATATAAAATAGCATTTTTGACAACAGAATTTTGGGAGGGAGCTAAAGGGTTCGCTACCGCGAACGTTGAATGATTAATTTGCACAGATTTAGGAAGAAAGATAATTAAGAGTGTTTCTCGCAAAGACGCTAGGTGCTTAGCACCCGCAAAGGGGAGAAGAAGAAGAAAATGGCTAGGATGCGAGGATTTTTAGGATAAGATGAAGAGATGGTTGTTTCTCGCAGAGGCGCGAAGACGCAGAGGGAAGAAAAGTAGGGTCGAAAAAGAGAAATTGAAGAGTTAACGCAAGGGCGCAGAGACGCGAAGAGTTGGTTGGAGATGTAGGTATTTTATAGAGTTTGTGGTTTGATTGGAAAGTAAGGAAGAAGACTTAAGAACCGGCTGGAAGGCCGGAACTCTTGCGCGGGGAGTTGGTTGGCGGGTCAGGGTGTTAAGGATTATACTGGGATTAGAGGAGACGCAAAATCTTGCGTCTCTACAGGCCGGAACCTTGCGTAGAGGGTTTGGTTTGGCTCTATTGGGTGGTAAATGAGTGGGTGGTAATATTTTGCTGGGAAAGTTGGTGGATGTTAAATATACTTAGGGGTGTAGGTAATAAATAAACGATAACTCAAACTGACCAATGGTCTGTTTGAGAGGATTTAGGATTTAGAATTTAGCAATTATTGATATTGAATGACTGCAAAAACTAACTACTAATTTCTATCACGATGTACATTGGGACTAAATCGTCTGTTAATAGTACATTACAACATGCAAACTGAAGTTTTCGGTCAGTTTGAGTAACTAACAAACGTATATATTTAAGCTAAAATGGAGGATCAGGATGAAGGTGCTGGTAAGTGTTTTGATTGGGATGTTTATGTTCTGCGGGATAGTACAGGGTCAGGACGAGGTTAAAAGTATAAAAATTGCCAGTTATAATATCCGCTATGGTTCGATGGGTACCTCGCCAACTGCGTGGCCGAAGCGCAGGTCGGCGTTGACCAAGCAGATAGAAGCTATCAATCCTGACATAATCTGTATGCAGGAAGTATTATATTTTCAATATGAAGATATAGCCGCTCACAATCCAGATTGTGCTTTCATCGGCTGCGGAAGAGATGATGGCAAGATGGCGGGTGAGTTTAGCCCGATCCTGTATAATACGAAGCGGTTTGCCGCCTGTGAAAGCGGCGTGTTCTGGCTGAGCGAGACACCTGATGTGCCGGGATCTATCGACTGGGATAGTGCCTGTACAAGGATATGTACCTGGGCGAGATTTATTGACCGGGTAAATGAGAAAGGGTTTTATGTATTCAATACCCACCTGGACCATGTATCGCAGGCGGCTCAGGATAATGGCGTGGCGTTGATAATGAAGAATATTGCAGAACGGACATTTAAGGATGATCCATATATCCTGACCGGCGATTTTAATGCGGTGGAAAACTCGGAACTGATAACCAAGATCTGTAATAGCGGGAACTCTGGCAGCGGTCTGAAGTTTGGCTATCCATATCGCAAGATTAACCCGGACGTAAAAGATGTGGCCAGCTTTAACGGGTTCAGAGATAACTATCGCAATAATATAATTGACTATATCTTTACAGCAACAGAGTTTACGACAGTTGATGCGGGGATAGAGAACCATAAAGTTGATGGTGTATTTCCGTCTGATCATTTTCCGATCTGGGCTGTGGTCGAGTTTGAATCTGGTGAATAAGTTTTTTGTTCATAGATTCATTAAGTGGCAAGAGGCTTACTATTTTGATAACATATTACCTTCCCCGGTTTCGGGGGAGGTTTTTTTGTACACAGGGTTAAAAAGTCAGTTAATGGCTGTTTTGAAAGGGTTTATGATGATAGTTAGATGGTTGTTTTTTTTGGTTTTGGCGGTTGTTTTTTGTGGGTGTGCTGGTGTGGTAGATGATAAGGTTGATCAGATCGGGCAGTTGGAGAAGAGATATGGGGTCGAGATGTGCTATGAAGGATTTGGGGAGGCGAGCTGGGATAGTCTTAAATGTGATGAGCTGGGCGAAGATGATATGGAACGGCTAGGCGGGTATCTGGAGCTGTTTAGCCGTGAGTTTGGAAAGTATCCGCCGGAGTTTGTTGATAAGACGGGGTTGAAAAGAGTGTATCTGTGTAAAAATCTGAAGATAGGCGAGCAATATAGAGCGGCGGCACCAGACTATATAAGCGAGACACTATATTATGATGTGTATAAAGGGTGGAAAACTCCGGGATATCATACCGATGTGATCCATCATGAATATTATCATATGATCGAAGAGCAGCTTAATGGTGATGTATACTATAAAGACCCGAAATGGGCGGCGATCAATCCGGCGGAGTTCGTCTATGGGCAAGGTGGTCATACGGTGCAGGGAGTGAAGGATGTTGGAGCGTATGTTCATCCGCAGGAAGGGTTTATAGCAGGGTATGCGATGAGCGGGCTGGAAGAGGATAAGGCGTCGATATTTGCTTGTCTGATGACAGAGGCTAATAGAGCGAAGATAATGGAATGGAGCCAGAGCGATAAGCGGCTAGCGGCTAAGATAGAGTATATGAAGGGGTTTCTGGTTGAGACTTGTGGTGATATGGAGAGGGTATGGGTGGAGGATTAGTGGCGTTGGTAATGTATGTTTCGATGAAGAGTTGGAGATAAATTGTTTAGTAACAAGTAATAAGTAACAAGAAACAAGCTCAGGTTTCGCCCTTCGGGCGAGGCTGAATAATTTTTAATAAGATAGCTGCTTTGAGTGTGAGGTTGTGCGGGATTGACAAAAAGGTGGTATTGCGTTATGCTTATATACTTATATTAATATAGTACTAAGAAAATATAAGATATTTAATTATACGGAGTTACATAATGGTAGTATCACGCTTTGCCCCGAGTCCAACAGGTTATTTGCATATTGGCGGTGCCCGGACGGCCCTGTTTTGTATGTTGATGGCGAAACGCAATAACGGCAAGTTCCTGTTGAGGATAGAAGATACTGACCAGAAGCGTAACACCCCTACCGCTACGAACCAGGTAATGGCAGATATGAAATGGCTTGGAATCGAATGGGATGAAGGGCCAGATTGCGGCGGACCGAACGGGCCATACAAGCAGTCAGAGAGACTGGATATCTATAATAAGTATATAAAGCAGTTATTGGATGAGGGTAAGGCATATTACTGTTTTGATACGCCGGAAGAGCTGCAGAAGATGCGAGATGAGGCTCAGGCTGCTAAGAAGGCATTTATCTATAAGCGTCCTGAAGTACTGCCGAGCGAAGTAGAAGCAGAGCAGGCAGCGGCGGCAGGTAAGCCGGTAGTTGTCCGTATGGCGATGCCAGATAGTGATATCGTGGTGAGCGATCTGGTGCGAGGCGAGGTAACATTCCAGGCTGGTTCTTTTAGCGACTTTGTAATCCGTAAATCTGACGGGTTCCCAACCTATCATCTGGCCTGTGTGGTTGACGATGAACTGATGGGAATAACACATATCTTCCGTGGTCAGGAACATTTGATGAATACGCCAAGTCATCAGGTATTGCAGGATGCGTTAGGTTTCAGAAGACCGACCTATGCTCATATGTCGATAACAGTGAGCGAAGGCGGCGGTAAGCTAAGCAAACGCGAGAGAAGTAAGGCACTGGCCAAGGCGATCGGAGCAGATAGCAGTATCGACCATAAGGCACTGGCCAAGGTAGGCGAGCTAACCGACGTTGAGCTGGCAGATTATCTGGCGGGCGAGTCGACACCAGATGCACCGCAGATCACCAAGATGGCAGAGTTTATCGGCCTGCATCTGCCGGAGATCAATGTAGTAGACTTCAAGGCGGCAGGCTATCTGCCGGAGGCGTTAGTAAACTTTATCGCCCTGCTGGGCTGGTCGTCGCCAACCGGTCAGGAGATAATGACCTTCGATGATCTGGTGAATAATTTTGATGAGAGCCGGTTTAATAAGACGAACAGTCTGTTCGATCGTAAGAAGCTGATCGCATTTAATACCGAGCATATGAAGCTGGTTAGCCCTGAGAAGCTGTTGGAACACTTTAAGGCATATCTGGCGGCTAAAGAATCTCCGATGGGTGAACTGGACGATGCGACACTGGCAGAACTGCTGAGAATAAGTGAAGGTGCCAGAACACTGGAAGATGTTGAGAATAAATGTAACTTTATTATGCTGAAGGCTGATACGATCGTATTTGATGAGAAGGCATATAAGAAAGTTATGGCTAAAGACGGAGTCGCGGAAATACTGGAAGAAGTAAGAGATCGCTTTAACGCTATTGACGATTGGCAAGGGCCGGCGCTGCATAAAGTGATCGAGGATATGTGCGTGGAGAAAGAGATCGGGATGGGTAAAGTAGCTCAGCCGATACGAGTAGCGATAACCGGTACAATGGTGAGCCCTGCGATCGATGCTTCGCTGGTGATGCTGGGTAAGGAAGAGACCATAAGCAGAATCGAAAATGCGATAGCGGAGATTAGAAGTTAGGAATTAGAAGTTAGGAATTAGAACCGTTCACAATGTTTTCATAGTTACCAATGCTAGCTTTAAGCTAAATTGTTAAGTAACAAGTAATAAGAAACAAGCTCAGGGTTCTCGCTCCGCTCGAAACTAGTTGATGTTATTCAGGCTTTGCCTGTTTGGGCTTGTATCGAGTTAAAAGCTACTTGCTAGTATAAAAATAAAGTTAGGAAATTAGTATGAGTTATATTGCCAGAGAAGATAGATATTCGGAAATGCCTTATAATTATTGCGGGGATAGCGGATTGCAGCTTTCTGCGGTTTCGCTGGGACTCTGGCATAGTTTCGGTACTAATGATGACCATAATAATAGTCGTGATCTGATAACAACGGCTTTTGACCTGGGGATAAACCACTTTGACCTGGCGAATAATTATGGGCCGGAAGCAGGCTCGGCGGAAGAGACTTTCGGTAAGATTTTGAAAGAAGATATGGGCAGCTATCGAGATGAGCTGTGTATCGCGACCAAGGCAGGTCATTATATGTGGCCGGGGCCCTACGGTGACGGCGGCAGTAAGAAATATCTGATCAGTAGCCTGGACCAGAGCCTGAAACGGATGGGGCTGGATTATGTTGATATATTCTATCATCATCGGCCGGACCCGAATACTCCTATGGAAGAGACAGCGGAGGCACTGGGTCAGATAGTACAAAGCGGTAAGGCTTTGTATGTTGGTATCTCGAAATATTTCAGCGATGATGCCAGAGCGATGTATCATATGCTGGCTGATATGGGGATACACTGTATGGTGGAACAGGTGAGGCACTCAATGCTGGTGCATCCGTTCAAAGATGATGGTCTGTTCAATACGCTGAAAGATCTGGGTATGGGCTCGATAGTATTTTCGCCACTGGCGGGCGGGCTGCTCACAGATAGATATATAAATGGGATACCAGAAGGTTCACGAGCAACAAAAAGTGAGTTTTTGAACCGAAACGATATAACCGAAGAGCTGATCAATAAGGTTGTCAGATTGAGTATGATAGCCCAGGAACGCGGTCAGAGCATGGCACAGATGGCGATGGCGTGGGCGGCTAGTGAGCCGTCGGTAGCGTCAGTGTTGATCGGAGCGAGTAAGCCGTCGCAGATAGCGGATAATGTAAAGGGATTGGATAATGCTGACTTTTCTGAACATGAGCTGGCTGAGATTAATGCTATTTTGGAAGAAGTAGGATGAGTAATCTACAGATTAGCAGTAATCGTTCACAGTGTATGCACAGACACCAAAGTTAATAGCAACTTAAATTGTTTAGTAACAAGAAATAAGAAATAAGCTCAGGATTCTCGCTACCGCTCGAAATTGTTTGATTTTTATTACAGGCTACGCCTGTATTTCAATAGTTCGTAAATTGAACGGTAGTACTTATTTATGGAACTTTAGGCTAAATGCAACATGTCACACAATATGTAATTGCGTGAACGATTACCATTAGCATAATTGGGTTCACTACCGCAAACTAATAATTTATTAAATTGCACAGATTTAAGAAGAATGAAAAAAAGGTAATGATAAAGAGGCCGCTGCCAAATCTTGATAAGTCGCCTGAGGTTCGAGAGTCGCTGCTGAAAGAGTGTCGGCTGAAACCTGGCGAGATATGGACAGACCCGGTAAAGGGTCATGTTGTGGGGTGCATTGATGCAACAGATAAAGGTCAGGCGGAGAGGCTTCTTCAGGGTAATAAGATCGATATCGCAATTCACGATCCGCCGTATAATCTGATAGTATTTGAAGAGCGAAGTACGGCTGAATTTATTGAGTGGTGCCGGAAGTGGATGGCGAATACGGTTGATAATCTTTCCGATGATGCGGCGGTGTATATATGGCTGGGAGCTGATCAGAATAAAGGGTTTGAGCCGCTGCCGGAATTTATGATAATGATGCGGGAGTTTGACGAGCTGGCGAGCAGGTCGTTTATAACGATGCGTAATCAGCGGGGATATGGCACCGGAAATAACTGGATGGCGATAAGGCAGGAGTGTCTGTACTATACCAAAGGTAAGCCGGAATTTAAGGTGCAATATACCGATATACCCAAGGTGCTAAAGGGCTACTATAAAGAAGTTGGCGGCGAGCTGACCGAAAATAGCCAGCGGAGTAAGTCTGATACGATACGCTCGGGTAATGTCTGGATAGATGTGCAGCAGGTGTTTTACCGGATGGAAGAGAATGTGTCGGGCTGTTATGCACAGAAGCCGCTGAAAGCGATCGAGCGAAGTATATTGGCAAGCAGTAAGGAAGGCGATGTGGCGGTTGACTTTTTTGCCCATGCGGGGACAACGCTGATAGCGGCGGAGCTACATAACAGGCGGTGTATAACCTGTGATATTGACCCGGTATTTTGTGAGATGGCGATAAGGCGACTGGAGAATTTGAGGGAGACAGGCAAGACCGGCTGGCAGAATGATAATGCGTTTGGGTGGGAAGAGAGTTAGAGATTGAAATTGGGTATCTGGTTGGCAAAGTAAGCCATGGTTTAAATTGTTGAGTAATAAGTAACAAGAAAAAAGTAATAAGCTCTGGTGTCCGCCAAGGCGGAAACTATTCTAAAGCGAAGCGAACTGTCAAGACGGGGGCAGTTAGCAGTTGGTCGATTACCTATCAATATTTTGGAAGTGCGGAAGAATTAATATCTATCAAACTGTCCGAGGTCAGTTTGAGTAATATATAAAAAGTCGCCCGGTATAGTAGATCGATACCAGACGACTCACATATGGTGGATACGAAGATCCGTGATTGAATTATTCTATTATGACGGCGATGGCCAAGTGTCCTGAGGTTATTCAGAAAACAGATGCGAAACAATAATCAGTACGAGCTATATGTACTGGTCTATCATATTTCCCACCGAAGATGAGATCGCCATTTTTAGCTGGTCGACGTAGGCCTGGACATCGTCTTCAGAGGCTTCGCCGGTTTGCAGCTGGCTGATAAGCTCTATAAGCGATTGGCCTTCAACGGTCGCGGCCGAGGTTATATCGGTAACGGCTGAACTATCTGAAGGCGGAGCCGGCGGCTGGCCCTCTGGGGGTGCCATCTGGCTGAAATCCAAACCGGCAGCGGTCATAATTTCCATAGACTCTCTGCTGCGAGGTATACCAGCCTCATCCATCTGGCTGTGGATCTCGTCTAACTCGTCCTGAGTGATATTTTCCATATCATACTCGGCGAGGATCTCTTCTAACGTACTTTGCTGTTCCTCTGTAAGAGGGTCAGAAGGCGGCTGCATTGGTTGCATACCACCCATAGATGAAATACCCTGGATCTGCATAATTGCTATTCCTTTCCACAAGATTTCTGATCAATAAATACTGTCAGGCACATTACCTGACAAAAAGAAAACAGCGATATCGATATTAAACCGATAAGGCGTGATCTCTGACTAACATCCATGTTTCGCACCTGTTTATAGTCAGAAGAAAATATCCGTATCATATCCAACTATACGCTATCAATCAGAAACAATGAGAGAAAGACAATCAAGGGCCGGGGTTGACGTCACCATCATTTTTTTCATGGTCCATCTGGCGAGCGGGGCCGGGGCCGTGATCGAAACCGCCGGGGCCATGGCCGGGAGCACCAAAGCCACCAGGGCCGCCGAAGCCGCCGGGGCGACCAGAGCCGTCAATTTCATCCATTGCCCGCTTAAATTCCGTGACCTGTGCGGGAGTGAGTATTTTAATAATTTCCTGCATATTGTGCATTTGAGAGAGCTCGAACTCTGCATTCATTCGTCCCAGTTCAGAGGCAATCTCATTTATTTTCTGCTGATCGGGCTGATCTTCAAAGACAAAGCCAACCATTTGTTTTTTCAGCGAGTCTGTCTTTTCAAAAAGTTTGTGCAGCTGTTTGTCATGTTCCCAGCGAAGAGAGCGTATCTGCTTGAGCTGCTCTTCGGTTAGATTGAGTCGGTCGGCCATCGGATCTCTCATCATCATTTGTCCGTGAGGGCCGCGGTCGGGGCCGGGAAAGACTTTTAAGAGAAAGACAACAACTGCAATATTGGTGCAGCACAACATTACAATAAGAAAAGTCGCAATTTTATTTTTTGTTATATAATCCATATCACCATTTGTTCATAAATGTTCTAACTGGCAATCGGTACAGCTTACCCAACTGGCCGCTGCCAAGTATGAATAGTTTAAGGTACCTTTATTTGATCGGCCAGAAAACGCCGATGCGATTCTGCTCGAAATTTGCTACCATAACATTGGTTACGGCAGACTGATAATTTTCACTCTGCTCCATAGCCCGTGCAATAGCAAAGCCATTAACAAAAGTAACGACCAGCACCGCAGCGAGGGCGCAGATCTTATACTTCAGGGCCATGCGATCCTGTCGCGAGATATTTAATGCCCTGGCAGCGATCCGGCTATCGAAACCTGGCGAGCCGATAATTTTAACATGATCATCGAGAAGGCCAAGAGTTGCATTGACCTCATTTTCAACTAATACTTTTTTGTCCATAATACACGCCCGCTTTCGAGCCCAAACACTCCGCTAAAACAGCTTTTCATAATATTGCCGCAATTCCTTTTCCAGATTTGCGCGTCCTCTGAATAATAAAGATTCGACGGCGGAAACGCTCGTCCTCATTACCTTTGCCGCTTCTTTATTACTTAACAATTCGATCTTACATAATACCAGAGCAGTTCTCTGCTTTGTGGGCAGATTCTGCATCGCCATAAAAAGAATATCACGACGCTCCTTCAGGTTGAGCGGCTCGGCTGGGTCCTGATGAGCCGCACCGCACCCTTTGGCAAAAAACAAACCTTTCAGGTCTACTAATCGTTTTTTTCTCTTACGCTTCCTCAAAGTGTCGATCGATTTATTAACAGCAATGCGTGAGATCCAGGTAGCAAGCTTAGCCTCACGTCGAAACTGTCCGATAGACCGATATACCTCAACAAAGACTTCCTGGGCAACGTCTTCGGCATCTTCCCTGCTGCTTAGAAAGCCGTAGCAGATATTTATGACCTTATCACGATACTCTTGAAGTAATTGTTCAAATTCACTTTGAGAACCATTTTGTAGTTCTTCAATTTGCACTTATTTCTTTTTCCAGTTTTTACTCCTCAGATCCTACTTCTCTATCCGTTACAATAGACGCTTATCGGAGTAATACCATGCATATTGACGATATTTTTTTAGCGGGAAGCACGCCAACCGCCCTACCACGCCACATAAAACAATGTTAAGCAAGCACTTACAACTACGAGGCAATATGTAAAAAAACATATCATTTCCATAATTTATATCGTTTATTTTGAGATATGGCTTGAATATAGGTGGAATAGTTATGGGACTATAGGATATGGAGCTTGTAATGGTTAAGGTGGGATAAGGAAAAGAAGAGTTAACACAAGGGCGCAGAGACGCAAAGAGTTGGTTGGCGATTGGGGGTTGGTTGGAGATGTTTGAGACGCAAGATATTGCGTCTCTACTATGACATCAAATAGCTTAGAAGCGTTTTCTCAGCCATTTGCGGACTGGTTCATCGTATAGTTTCAGGCAGGCGTAGGCCAGGATGAGACTTGCGAAAATGAGCAGTATGCCGTAAGGCAGGCCTTGTTTGAGCTGGATATTATTGTTCATTGTCCAGGCAACATAAACGTAGATCAATGAATAGTGGGTGATATAAAGCGGGTATGATATTTCGCCCAGTAATTTGCAGATTTTGGTAGAGAATTTACCTATTACGACACTGCCGGCACCAATAGATACGATCAGTGGGAAAAGAACAATAATACAGAACCATATAGGGAATCACCACCCTAATGTTTACAACAACATAAACCAAATATGACAATACTATTTAACACTTAACTACAAAATCGTAAGAGTATAAATAGCAATACGTTATAATACGACAGTGCCATTGACTCCTGACACCTTTTATTTAGGGTTGTGTGAGCTGGTTGATGTTTGGTTATGCTATCTTTGGTTTGGTTCCATTTTTTGGGGAAGTAGCGGTTGATGGTTATCGTAATGTTATTTATGTTTTAAGACGACTGCATATTAATTGTTTCTGGCTGAAAATAGCTTTGAAAGCAATTGTCAGAGGTGGCACGTAATAATATGCCAAAATATTATTATTTTTTGTCACCAATTATAGCTTTTTTAATCATTATAAATAGAAGGAGATAATTGTAATTGTCTCACTTATATTATAGGCAATCTCTAAAAATTCAATCCGGGCTACAAACGGTCTCGTTTTCGCCTCAAAAGCAATTTTCAGAGATTACCTACATTTACAGGAGCTATAAAATGAAGAAGATCAGTAATGATCGTCAAACCGCGTTTACGAAGGGAACAAATAAATGAAGAAAAATAAATTACCAGTTAAAATTCTATGTGCTTTGCTGTCATTGTTAGTATTCGATACAGCAAAAGCTGCCAATAGTTCAACTAATATGAAGGCTGATAAATTTGATATCAGCTGGATTTCCAATGAAAAAGTGTTCGCTGTAAATAAAGAAGTTGGTCATGCTACATATATTCCATATGCCAGCTCGGCCGAGATGAAGGCCGATGAGCATTATAATGTGCCGTGGCTTACTCCTGCTAAGGCAATGACAATAGACCTAAATGGTACGTGGAAATTCAACTGGGTACAAGGTACCAAGTCTGGGCCGGGAGCCAGCGAGTTTCAGGCGGCCAACTACGATGATAGTAAGTGGAACGATATCAGAGTACCAATGAACTGGGAAATGGACGACCGCTATAACAAACCTACCTATAATAACACCGGCTATCCATTTAAGAATGAGCCGCCATTTGCCCGCGAAGGATACGAGGAACACGGCATTGTCGATCATAATGCCACTGGTTTCTATCGCCGTGGCTTTGATCTGCCCGCCAATTGGAGTGACAAACGTGTATTTATCCATTTCGATGGTGTCTATAGTGGTGCTGTAGTCTGGGTAAATGGCAAATTTGTCGGATACACTCAGGGCTCTAACAATGATGCTGAGTTTGATATTACCGACTATACCAAAGAAGGTAGAAATCAGCTATCGGTACGCGTCTATCGCTGGACCGATGGTTCTTATCTCGAAGGCCAGGATCAATGGCGTTTAAGTGGTATTCACCGCGATGTATATCTGGTCGCTACTCCAAAAACTTTCGTGCGTGATCATTATATCACCGTATTAGAACAGAGAGAGGATGGAACTGGCGGAAAGTTAAACGTTGCACTCGATATCGACAATCGTGAAGGTAAGGCAGCAACCAAAAACTATAAGCTGGAACTGCTCGATGCCAAAGGCAGGCTAATTGCTTCCAGACAGCAGAAAGTAACCGCTTCTGGTCAATCCACAAAAGTCGATCTTACCACCGACTATTTGAGCGGGCTTACTCCATGGAATACTGAGAATCCTTACCTTTACACAGTTGTAATCAGCCAGCTCAATAAGGGTAAAGAAGAAATGGTATTCTCAACTAAATATGGTTTCCGCAATATCAAAATGATAAACGATGGCGATAATCATTATGCCGCTATTAACGGTAAGCGTATCTTCTTCAAGGGTACTAATATCCACGATTCCGATCCGCTTTATGGTCGCTATGTGGCTGTTGAAACTATGTTGAAAGATATCACCCTGATGAAGCAGGCTAATATTAACACTGTGCGTACCAGTCATTATCCGCGTCAGCCGAAGATGTACGCTATGTTTGATGCCTACGGTCTGTATATTATGGATGAAGGTGATCTGGAATGTCATGGTAATAACAGCCTGACCAGAAACCCCGATTGGCGAGATGCTTTTGTTGACCGAGATGTTAGAATGGTGCTTCGCGACCGAAATCATCCAAGTGTTATTTTCTGGTCGCTGGGTAATGAAAATGGCGGAGGCAGTAACCTTGACGAATCCTATAAGGTGCTCAAAACTATCGATGACCGTTATATTCACTGCCACGGCAATGAAAGCAGCTCCGATATGCATTCTGAGATGTACACCAGCGTAGAATGGGTCAATCGCCTCAAAAATGGCAGAGACGGCAAGCCGTTCTTTATCTGTGAATATGCCCATGCCATGGGCCAGGCGGTGGGTAATCTTGTTGATTACTGGCAGGCTATTGAAAGCGGCAGCGGCATTATTGGTGCCTGCGTATGGGATTGGGTTGACCAGTCTATTTACGATCCGACCAGTCTTAAAGAAGGAAAGCTGGTAAATAAGGACGGCTTCCATGCCTGGGGCTCCGGCTACGATTATGATGATTACGTGATCAATCATCCGGGCCGTTACAATGACCACGCCTTTCAGGGTAACTTTTTAAATAATGGTATCGTCACCCCTGACCGCAAATGGACAGCCAAGCTTACCGAAATTAAAAAGGTGTACCAGTATGTGGAATTTTCAGGGTTAACTGCTGATAATAAGCAGGTGACTATCAAGAACAAATATCCTTTCAATAACCTTGCGGATATGTTCTATTTGAAATACAGTGTTTGCAAAGATGGTCGCGAAATTGAAAGCGGTCAGGTAAAGAAGATCGATATCCCATCTGGTGACTCGCGTTCTATTAACCTGCCGATCAAAAAGATCAATAAATACGATAATTCTGAATACACTGTAAACGTTGCACTTTGCCTGAATAAAGCTACTGCCTGGGCCAAGAGCGGCTATCAGCTGGCCGATGAGCAGTTTCTTGTAAAAGAACGCAGCGATCTGCCGGTAATTACAGCCAAAGGCCGCTTAACTATAAATGGCAAAAAGGTAACCGGTGATAATTTCTATGTTGAATTTGATGATAGTGGAGCAATGAAGAGCTATAACTTCAAGGGCCATGAGCTGCTGGCAGCTGGGCCTGAGTATAACGATTTCCGCCGTATTGATAACGATACCGAAGGTAAGCAATACGAGAAAAATAACGGTGACGGCGGTGACCACAGATATGATTATGGTGCTACCGGCATCAATGGCCATAAGATCATCACCGATCTTTCCAAACAAGGTGATAATGTGGTAATTTCTATGTCAGGTCAGGGCTGGAAAGCTAACTACACTACTAACTATACCATCTATCCTGACGGTACAGTGGATATGAAAGTAAAGTTCGATCCTCAACGCCGCGGCCTTCGCCGTCTGGGTCTGGCCATGCAGTTTGCCGATGGTTTTGAAGGTGTAGAATATTATGCCAAAGGGCCATGGTCAAACTATAAGGACCGTCAGACAGGATCATATCTCGGTCGCTATACAACTACTGTTGACGATATGGTCGAAGAATATGTACATCCGCAAACCTATGGCGATCATCAGGAGCTGCGTGAACTTATCCTTAATAATAAAGCTGCGAAGGTAAACCTTTGTATTCAGACTCAGGGTATGGTTTCCTTCTCACTTAGCCATTATGATGAACTAAGTTGGAACCAGCATATCCAGTACGAACGTCTGCATTGGAGTGATCTTACCCGTTATGGGAAATTGTTTGCCCACTTCGACTATTGGCATCGCGGCCTGGGTAACAACAGCTGCTTCTCAGACTCTTGCCTGAAGCACTATGAAGTACCATATCCGGGCAATGATCAGGGTGGCGATCTTACATATACCTTGCGTTTTATACCAAAGGATGCCAATTAATAGCTCAAACTGGCCGCTGGGTAGTTTGAGAAGAGTTAGTTCAGCTGTAAATTGTTCACGATTACAGGAGGAAAGGTTGTAAGGAAGTAAGGTTATAAGGGACAGATTGACCGCTAAGCGGTCAGAGTAATTTAATAATTCATCTTGATTATTACTCTTATATCAATAACTAGAGAATTATCGAATTCTGGCCTACTACCAACTTTATCTTACATCCTTTCTTCCTTGCATCCTTACTACCTTTTGTAACTGTGTGATCGGTTACATGATTTACCGTTTTTCTTATTTAGTCTTGGTTTTGTGGGGGTGGTTTGAGACAAGACATAGCTAGTCTCTACGTGGGGATGGCTTGGTAATGAATCTCTGGTTATATGTTTACTGTCTGGCGGTTAGAATCACAAGCAAGGATGCTTGTGCTACCTATACGCGGGGTGATATTAAACTTTTCGATGAATATGTCATCCAGCATTGAAGCTATAGATTCAACAACATTGTCGGGTTTGAAGGCGTATCTCATAAGGTCGTTGGGGCGTGTAGAGCCGGTGAGAACCAGTACGGTATTGTATCCCATCTGTACTCCGCCGAGTATATCAGTGTCCATGGTATCGCCGATCATTACAGTTTCGGCGGTAGTAAGTTCCAGCTGCTTGCGAGCGGCACGCATCATAACAGGGCTGGGCTTGCCAACGCTAAAGGCATTTATGCCGGTGGCCTTTTCGAGCATTGCTACGATAGCACCACAGCCGGGCCTGAAGCCGGTCGGAGTCGGGCAGTTTGGATCGGGGTTAGTGGCAACGAGTTTTGCACCATTTAGAACGTGCATAGTAGCCTTATCAAGCTGCTCGCTATTGTAAGCTCTCCCCTCACCAACAACAACATAATCCGGGTCATGGTCAACGATAGCATAGCCATTTTCGTGTAAGGCGGTAATGAGCCCCCCTTCCCCGATAACGTATGCTGTGCCGTTGGGCTTCTGGGCTGCGAGGTATCTGGCGGTGGCCATGGCACAGGTGAAAACGTGCTTATCTTCAACATTTATACCAATCCGCCTGAGCTTGAAG
Organism: Sedimentisphaerales bacterium; assembly: GCA_963667715.1. Lineage (GTDB taxonomy): Bacteria > Planctomycetota > Phycisphaerae > Sedimentisphaerales > SM23-30 > JAFGDI01. The sequence goes on from OY763926.1 coordinate 3,876,435, forward strand.
ACAACATCGCGTCTGCTCCGCTGTGAATTATTGGTAAGAAACATAAAAGGTATATCGCACTCTATTAACTTATTAATAAACTCGCCGGCACCAGGGATAAGATTATCATCCTTGTATATAACGCCATCCATATCGATCAGGAATCCATAGTTCATAAAACTCTCTCCAATTTATCTACTGTTTCGTAACCGTTCACATCGTTGCATGGATAACAAAGTAAGCAACAAGCTAATTGTTTAGTAACAAGTAATAAGTAACAAGAAATAAGTAACAAGAAATAAGCTCTGGATTCTCGCTGGGCTCGAAACTATCACATTTTGTTGCCTGATGCCTGCTTCTGCAAAGCAGACACCGAATCATATATATGCTTCGCATGACTGCGTATCATGTTTACTGTCACTATCACCGTGCAAACGGTTACACTGTTTCTATATTATTTAACGGCTTGTGCCGTCATGAGATATGTAGATATACAATATCCGTGCCAATTAGAATTGTTTTGAAACTACGTGAACAATGGCTGATTTTGAGCTAAAAATGGTTATGTGGTTCAATATAAGTCAATACCTGTGGTTCAAAAATGTAACTAATAACTAAATGATTACATTTATTTCACACTCCAAGTAAACATATTCCAGCTTAGGTAATTTGAGACTAGCATTTTGCATTTGAGTCAATAAAAGCAATAATCGGACAAAATAATACTTGCAGGGTCAGTTTAAAAAGGTAATATAAAACAAGTACTTTATCATATATTTTATTATTCAAGTGTAAGACGTCAGGGCCGGAGTCGGAAATAATCTAGGTTTCCACTGGTCTGGCAAAAATTATTAATCTATTAGAGGTGATTTTTGAAATTTATTAGTAAAACAGATGCGTGACAGCGCACACGAGTGTGTGCGCACCAATTAAGACTTTTTGGAGGTAATCAATATGTAAACAATTTATAAAAACAAAACCTTGCAGGTTGAATCTGTAAGGCCAAAATAAAGGATTATATATATCATGAAAAAATGGTATGAAGAATTATTCGAGAATTTCGCAGAAGGTTATGATAACGAGCATTTTACACAGGGCACCCTGGGAGAATGTGATTTTATCGAAAGAGAAATCGGCGAAAATAAAGTGTTTCGGATACTGGATATAGGTTGCGGTACAGGCAGGCATTCGATAGAACTTGCCAAACGCGGTTATAAGGTAACTGGTATCGATCTCTCAGAGTGCATGTTATCAAAAGCTTGTAAGAAAGCTGAAGAAGCCGGGCTAGAAGTTGATTTTCGATTGGCGGATGCCCGAGAGCTGAAATTTTCGAATGAGTTTGACGCTGTAATAATGCTTTGTGAAGGCGGCTTTAGCCTAATGGAAACCGATGAGATGAACTTTGCGATTTTGCAAGGTGCGACCAGAGCATTAGTTCCAGGTGGTAAGTTTATATTTACCTGCCTGAACGGTTTGTTCCCGATATTCAATTCGGTGAAGAAATTTATGGATAAGGCCGTAGCAGAAGCTGAAGAAGGCTGTGCAAATGCCACCTATGATCAGGGTAATTTTGACCTGATGACATTTCGTCAGAGCTGTAATATCACAGTTGTAGACGATGGAGGCTGCGAAAAGCATCTGGCATGCAATGAGCGATTCTACGCTCCAAGCGAGATAAACTGGCAGCTGAAAAGTCTTGGCATGAGCAAAGTCGAGATATTCGGCAGTAAGCTGGGAGCCTATAGCAGAGCAGACAAGCTTCAAACAGATGATTACGAGATGCTTATTGTAAGCAGTAAGTAATATCCTCAAATAACAGGTAGAGACGTGTAAAAGCGTCTCTACTTCTTTTTTATAAGTGCAAAAGTGTAGAAGTGAAGAAGGAAATGTTTTGGTTGGGGTTGAAATGTGTGAGGGTTGGAGTTAATAATATTGTGCTGAAATGGTAATCGAGTATGAAGATAATCACAATATTGATATAAATAGTTGCTAGAAAGGGTAATTGTTATGAATAAGGTAATGTTGGTAGCGTTTCAGGGTGAGCCTATGTGTTTTGTGCATGTATTGTTGAATGCGTTGGATATGCACGAGAAAGGATTTCGGGTCAAGATCATTATGGAAGGTGCGGCGGTTAAGCTGGTAAAGGAGCTTAACGATCCGGAGAAGCCGTTCGCTGATCTATATAAGAAGGTCAAGGATATGGAACTGATCGAAGGAGTATGCAAGGCCTGTGCGGCGAAAATGGGTTCGCTTGACAGTGCGATAGAGCAGAATCTGCCGATACTTGATAATATGCACGGTCATCCATCGCTGGCGAAGTATATTGAAGTTGGGTATGAGGTGGTGACGTTTTAATCATATAACCGATTACGGTTATATAGGTAAAAGGTAAAAGGTGAAAGGTGAAAGGTGAAAGGAATTAGGATTTTTTTGACCTTTTCAGGAATGATAGTTCTTCTATTTTCAGGACTGACGCTGCGAAGTAGTAGGTTATGGAGCAGACCAGAACCAGTAGAAGCAGCTGTGAGTATTTGTCCAGAGCGGTAGAGAACCTGAGGAAGGTCATACCGGCGACGGCCATTATAATTGAGCCGGCGAGGCACTTGGCTATACAGCTGATAATATTGCCGTGGATGTCGAGATCGTATCTTTTAAGAAGAACATATAATAAGATCGCAGTCTGGCCCATAGCTGAGATAGCAGTTGACAGGCCCAAGCCTCCGGTAGCCAGTGGCCAGATGAGGACGATATTGAGCAGGAAGTTAAGGGCAATCATTCTGACGGCTACCTTTACGGGAGTAGTACTGTCCTTGAACGAGTAAAAGGCCCTGACAACCAGCTGCTGCATGCAGTAGGCGGTGATACCAAGTGCGTAGTAAACCAGAGTTGAAGCTGTTTCTGCGGAGTTAGCGGGGGTAAACTCGCCGCCTTCGAAGATAACCTTTACCATGAGCCGGGCGGCGATGATCATACCGAGAGTCGAGGGCAGGCCGATAAAGATGGTGAGTCTTATGCCGTGGTTGAGCTGACGGGCGAAACCTTTCATATCATTTTCGGTAACACAAGAGCTAAGATACGGGAAAATGGCAGTTGCCAGAGCGATACCAAAGACACCAAGCGGAAACTGATAACATCGTTGTGCATTGTAAAGGAAGTTTACAGAGCCTTCGTGTACGGGCCAATGGAACTGGCGTCCCATAAGCGTGAAAGTATCGCCGGAGAGGTCGGTAGAGCTCAGGAAAAAAGCGATAAGATTATCCAGAACGGTATTGATCTGTACGGCAGCAAGGCCGACGATCATCGGGCCCATAATGAGGAAAATCTTTTTCAGCGGCTGCTCATTAAATACAAAGCGAGGCCGGATGGAGATATTGTGTTTTTTGAGTGCGGGCAGCTGGATAGCAAACTGAATGATACCGGCAACCAGAACAGCCCAGGCGGCAGCAAAAATCTGGTCCCAGCGATCGGCACCAAAAAAGCGGCTGAATAATAGAACGCCGGTGATAATGGTAATATTTAGGAAAGCGGGAGCTGCGGCGGGAGCGAGGAAATGGCGGTGTACCTGTAACAAACCACCAACAACAGCAACCGAGCAAATGAGTATCATATACGGGAGCATAATAGCGGCCAGCGATAGCATATTAAGAGTTTTGATATTATACTCAGCGGCCCAGGGACCATAGCGGAAGGCAAAAATAACAGCCAAACCGATAATAGTTAGTGTGGCAAGGACAATGACAAGCAGCGAAAAGACACTGCGGGCCAGTAAAGCGGCTTTATCAGGGTCATTTTTGAGCTCATCGGTATAAACCGGAATCAAGGCGGCGGTAAGTGCCCCTTCTCCGAAAAGACGGCGGGCAAGATTTGGTATCTGGAATGGGATACCGAAATAGTGCATGATGACGGCACCAAAATAACGTGCCATAACAGCATCTCTAACCAGGCCGAGCACACGGCTGAGCAAGGTGAGCAGTGAAACGAGCCGGGCCGCGGAAACGAACGATTTATTATTATCTGCCATATATTATTTTTGAGGTCCCAGAGTGGTGATAGTAACAACATCAAGCGGGAACTGTGTAAGCATTTGCGAGACCTGCTCCAGAGAGACGGCATTTATAGCGTCGAGCTCATCTTTTATGCTGCGATACTCGCTGCGATAGACCATATCCATACCAAGTGGAACCAGACGGCCCATAGGCACTTCGCCGCTGATGATCCTGACAGATGCGAGCTTATTCTTACCAGCCTGAAGTTCATCTTCGGTAATACCATTTTCACGTATCTGAGCGAAGATATCCTTGACGATAGCGAGTACCTTATCGGTATTAGCCGGGTCACAGGAAATATAAGAATAATAATGGCCCTGGCCGTCAAGAGCTTCAAAATCGAAGACGGCACAATCGGCAAGAGCATTATCGACAAGAGCCCAGTGCATACGGGAATTACCTTCGTCGCCAACAACTCCGGCGAGAATAGCGGCGGCATATCGATAATCATCCTGGGCTGATGGGCCCTGGGTCATAAGACAAATATGGTCACGCTGTACATTAGCATTTGCAATACGCTGATCGGTACCGGTTCCGACATAAGCTTCGAGCTGGCGAGTAGGCTTGAACGGTTTCCACCAGCCGCAAAGCTCCTGGGCCTGCTGCTTGAGGAGTTCGAGGTCTATCTTGCCGCTACAGGCGAGAATGATATTGTCGGGACTATATCGTCTTTCAAAGTAGTCTCTCATCTGCTGGCTGGTAAGGGCGTTAATAGACTCCTCAGAGCCAAGTACGCTATTGCCAACAGGCCAGCCTTGGTAATGTTCGCTGCGACACCGGTCAATGACATCAAAATGCGGCATATCCTTGTACATAGCGATCTCTTCGAGGATAACGCCCTTTTCCACGTCGAAATCTTCCTGACGCAGGCTGGGTCTGAGCAGATCGGCCCAAAGTTCTGTAACCTGAGCCTGATATTCGGGCAGCACACAGGCATAATAGACTGTATTTTCCTCAGAAGTAAAGGCATTGTACTTGGCACCCATCTGGTCAAACTCGAGGTTAACATCCATAACGGTGCGTTTTTCAGTACCCTTAAACAGCATATGTTCCAGGAAATGGCTGACACCAGACTCTGCTGGAGTTTCGTCCCTGCTGCCAGTTCTGACAAAGAAGCCGAGAGCCAGCGATAAAGCGTCAGGATTGATTTCGGCCATAACGGTTAAGCCATTACTCAATTGGAATTTTTCTATCTGCATATATATCCTCAAAAAACATATTATATTTAGAGCATTTATACCCCAATTTGAGGCTAAAATCAAGTATTGGATAATTAAAGTAAAAAGTAAAAGGTGGGAGGTGGGGATTTAAAAGACAAAGGCCGGACATATAGCCCGGCCAAGTTGTTTCGCTTTTTGAATATGCTATTGTAGTCGAGAAGGTCAAAAGCGTAAAATTGTACCCTGCGAACAAAAGTACAAATCCTGAATAACGTTTTAAGGCGCAGACAGAAATGAGACACTTCTGACGAAATCGTCAGATAATAGCAATTCCAGGATAATTATTATAGATCCTGAGGCTTAACAGTGCTACGACGGTTTGCTTCTGTACGAGCACAAGCATCGTCAAGCATGCAATAGATCTGGTCAGAAATAGCCTGAATAGATTCACCACTGCACATGAAACCCTTGCTCTTGATATATGCTTTAACTTTGCTAGCAACAACAAGAACTTCTTTAGTTGCAGGAGCCTTAGCAGCCTTTTTAGCAGGAGCTTTCTTAGCAGCTTTCTTAGCAGGAGCTTTTTTAGCAGGAGCCTTTTTGGCAGCTTTCTTCGCGGCTTTTTTTGCCATAACGATATCCTCCGTGAGAGTAAAATAAAAAACTATAATACGACAACCATTGCCGCACCATTTGTAATATTCAAAAATTAAAAACAGTTAATTATCAAGTCGAAACTGACTGTCCGATAATAACGCTCTATTTTTACTCTCTAAATCGGTAAAAGCAATAGAAAAAGTTAATAAAAATATGAAAAATATAGTAAAAAGTGCAAAATTTATAAGTTTCAGGGCTATTTGAGGCATTTTAGCAAAAAAAGAGAGTAGAAAAAGGCAATTTGTCAGATTTAAAGGGTAATAGTTTAAAACGAAGAAGTAACAGTGAGAAGTATAAGAAAACGGCAGGAGAGCATCAGTTCTTGCAAAATATCGCAGAGCAGTTAATATATGCAATATGGCAAATAAAGCAGTAGACATAATGGAAAATGCGTACAATAAAACTATAACTCGCAGCGATCCGAAATTTAAATTGTGGCGATCAGTGGGGATAATGCTGACCTATCGGTGCCCTGCTGCATGCGGGTGCTGTTATGTGTTTTCTGCACCAGATATAGAGACGGCCGGTGAGATAAGTTTTGAGCTGGCGTATGGCACATGGCAGGCGACAATGGAACTGGCAGGCGAAGGCGGTAGTGTGCACTTGACCGGCGGCGAGCCGTTTCTACACTATGAGCTGCTGAAGAAGCTGTTGGGCCAGGCACAAAAAGACGGTTTGAGCGGTCTGGAGAAGATCGAGACCAATGGAGCATGGTGTGTTGATGATGAGCTGACGCATAAGCGGTTCAGTGAGCTGGGCGAGCTTGGTATAAGTAAATTGCAGATAAGTACCGATATATATCATCAGCAGTATGTGCCGACGGAGAATCTGCAACGTGCAATACGTATAGCAACCGAGGTTTACGGTGAGGAGAAGGTACAAGTCCGCTGGCGCAACTTTGCAGAGGAGCCTGTACATTCGGAGTTAATGAACAAAGAAGAGCTTAGAGAGGCGTTTAAGGCGGCTCTAAGCGAGATACCAGAACGTATGGTAGGCAGAGCTGCTGAGGTACTGGCACCACTGGTAGAAAAGAAGGATTATGATAGTCTGGCAGGTAAGAACTGTTTCCAGAGTCATCTGGGGGCCAAAGGAGTACATATTGACGGCTGGGGTAATGTCTTTAGTTCTACTTGTATCGGGATAATAACAGGTAAGGTAAGCGAAGGATACAGTCTTAAGGATCTATGGCTGGCCTACGATTTTAATAAGCATGCTATATGGTCAGTATTGACCAGCGGCGGGCCATGGCAGCTGGCGGAGGAGGCGAAGAAGCTAGGTTTTGTGCCGGAGGATGGGTATGCTAGTAAGTGTCACCTTTGCTATTGCGTGAGGAAATGGCTGTTTATGAACGGACATTATCCAGATGAGCTGGGTCCGGCGATATGTTATGGGGTGTAGGTGTGCATGTGCATAAGTGCAAAAGTGTACATGTGCAGAGGTTACTAGTGGGTCATTTCGAATGTTAGTTTTTTGGCGTTTATGAGTTGGGAATAGGTTATAAATGGTGTGGTTATTGGTTTATCGTCGAGTGTGACGGAATGGACGTATTTGTTCTGCTGGCTAAGGTTTTTGGCAATTATTTCCAGAGTTCTGGGCGTATTTGGGGTGTTATGATGGAGCTTGAAGGCTGGATATTGTGGGGCACCAAGTGCGAAAATATCGGTTCCGGGGGTAACAGGATAGAAACCCATAACGCTGAAGATATACCAGGCGGACATCTGGCCGCAATCATCGTTACCGTTTAAGCCTAATGGTGCATTTCTATAGTTTTCTGAAGAGGTATGTTTGCGTATAAGCTCCTGAGTACGTCGCGGCATATCACAATAGTCGAAAAGGTATATATAATGATGGCCGGGCTCGTTGTCGTGGCGATAGTGAGCTTCGCTGAAGTTTTGTTCCAGTAGAGCAGCGAATTTTTGCTTGCCGCCCATGAGCGATATCATGCCGGGGATGTCGTGTAGAGCTCCGAAACGATAGGTCCAGGGGCTGCCCTCTGAGAAGCCCCAATGGGCAGAAGGACACCATGAGCCATTAAAGAACCGGGGAGCGAAAAAACCAGTTTGCGGGTTATAAAGATTGCGATAGTTTGTACTGGTTTTGATTAGTCGGTTATAGTCGTAATCTTTGCCCAGAGCCTGTGCCATTTGAGCGATGCAGAAATCGTCGTAACTAAACTCTATGGTACGAGATACACTTTCATTGGCCTTGTCTTCGGGTACATAGCCAAGCGAATGATACCAGGAGAGCCCTCCCCTGGCCTCATAATGGTTAGTTTCCTGGCGGTCGCCCCACCGGGAAGCGGTATCGCCATAAGGCGGCTCGAAGGCATCCTTACGCAGAGCGTCATAAGCGAGCTGTATATTGTAATCGCGGAAACCTTTGATATATGCATCGGCGATAACAGAGTCGGCGTGGGTTCCGATCATGATATTTGAATAGGTTGGGTTGGGCCACTTGGGCAGCCAGCCGCCCTGCTGATACATCTGGAGCATAGCCTGTATCATGGGCGAGACCCGCTCAGGCTGGATAAAGTGGTACAAAGGATGAACGGCCCGGAAAGTGTCCCAGAGCGAGAAGTCGTTATAAGAGATCCCTTCATGGACCATATCGTCAAAGGCACTGTAATAGCTGCCGTATTCTGAGAACTCACGCGGAAAGAGCATAGTGTGGAACATGGCGGTATAGAAAATCGCTTTCTGATCTTCGGTTGCACCGTCAAGCTCAATGCGGGCCAGTTCATGCTGCCATTTATCCCTGGTGGCCTGTACAACGGAGTCGAAATCCCAGTTTGGTATTTCATTTTCAAGGTTAGTGCGGGCTTGTTCGAGGCTGATAAAGGAGGTTGCAATACGAGCTGTGACCTGTTCGTCTTTACTGGTAGAGAATGAGACATAGGCCCCCATCCGGCGACCGGTCTGGCTTTTTTGGCTGGCAGATATGGTGTCATCGCTCCATGTGCCGTAGGATGAAAATGGTTTACTGAACTGTATAATAAAATATCCTTTGAAGTTTTCCAGACTGCGTACCAGGTGCGAGCCCATCTGGTCAGGGTTATATCCGGTGATCTGTCCTTTTTCTGGATCTATATTTACAAATGCCTCGTAAGGTTTGCGGGTATCGGTATTATTTATGGCCTGTACGATAATGTGAGCATCGTCTGAAGCGGGGAAAGTGAACCTGAACATGCCGCAGCGAGAAGCGGCTGCGATTTCGGCTTTGATGGCATCTTCGCCGGCGTCGAGAGTGACGGCATAGTATTCTGGTTTGGCTATTTCGCTGGTATGGCTAAAGGGCAGAGCTCGGTCGTAAGGCAGTACTTTCAGCTTGCCGATAGCGGGCATAATAGAGACGTAGCCATAATCGCCCATCCATACGGTCGGCTGATGAGTCGCGGTAAAACCGATAATGTGGCTATCTTCGTAAACGTAAGGCATACGCCCTATCCTGTTCTGGTCGGTTTGAGCTACAAAGTTAGTCATGGCAAAAGGCCATCCGACACAAGGCATAGTGCCTCCACCTTCGAGATGGTCATGGAAGCCGGCAAAGGGCGTACCGATAAGCGGGTTAACATAATCGACGGGCAGCTTTTCGTCGGCTATAAGTACCAAAGAAGAAGTAGAAATGAATACGGCTATAAGTAATGAGAAAAGTTTCATATTAAACCTGTAAAATAACAAAAATGTGCAAATAATAATCAGCTCTTTGATACTATATTATCAGGATAATACAATATTATCAATAATGATCCAGCTAGAAAAATAGTCGGTACAATCGTTACTAATGTTTCAGAAATAATGTGAAGCATTAGTGGTACAGGAGTAACGAGTTGTGAAAAAGAGAGCAGTATGTAAGCGATGCGAGGGTGAAATTAAATTGATTTATTTGGTAAATGATGCTATTATTTAAATACAGCTTCTGCTGTGTTCGTTACAGTTTCATAATTGAGGAACCTATTGAGATTGAATTATGGGTACCTATACTTGCGTAGCCGGACAAGCCTGCCTGACAGGATCTCTGGGAAGCGGGTTGGGTTCCCCCCTTGAAATAAGGGGTTTATTCAATTAGTAAATTGGACGGCACGAGTGGAAGCTTTTTTTTTGTCCGCAGAAAGAGTATGGTTTGACACAAACAGGCAGCTTTGAATTAATCTGCTGAGTAATAAGTAACAAGAAATAAGTAATAAGCTCAGGTATGCCGCTTTGCGGCAAACTAATTTATTAATCAAACTGACCGATGGTCATTTTGAGAAGAGTTAGAAATTAGTTAACCTAGCTACCCAAAATATTCTATAGAAACAGACAGTATAAAAAAGAAAAGGCATTGCAGTTTTGGGCTGCAATGCCTTTTTGTTTATGGGTTTTGCTTTTGGAGAAATGTATTAGAACATTTCGCCAAAGAGAGCATATACGGCGAAGTCGAATATGTTGACAATGCCATCGCCATTGAGGTCAGCCCTGCCACAGTCGCCAGAGCCACCGCAGTCAGCTTCCATCCAGTTGTCAATGATAGCGTTCAGGTATGAGCTATCGAAAGTATCGACCATGAAGATTTCAATTTCCCTGGCCGCGTGTCCGGCAGGTATGCCGTAATCGCTAACAGAGACAGTGAACTTGAAGTTAGGACTGCCGTCGATATTAGTAGGATAGTTACGGTTAATAGTACCCTTGATATTTATACCATTTTCCATATTTATCACATCGAGACCATAAGGCAGTAACTCACCAGAGCTGAGAACAGGAACAAAGATAATAGCAGGAGCATTACTGAGCGATCTCATTACGTCGTCATCAGTAGAAGCATTCGAGCTATCATAAGAGTAGTCTGAGAAGTACACATACTCAGCGGCATCGCCAGAGGAGATACCTACAGTCGGTGTAGTAAAGAGTTCAGACTGATCAGCAAAAGCGATCATGTCGCCGTAATCGAAGCGGATAGTACCGTTCTTGCTGATAGTAGCAGAGAACAGACACTTATCACCACTATTACTTAAGTCGCCATAGTATTCAGCGATCCAGGTAACGACAATATGGTCATCAGCTTCGGTTACATAGATATCGAAATCAGAGCCATTGAAACGGTAGTCATCCCACATAGGAGCAATGATCTTGTTAGCTATCAGGTCAGACTCGATATTGTAAGGGAGAGAACCCTGCCCGCTACCAAAGGCGATAAAGCCGTTGGTTGAGATATTGATATCAGAGTAACTAGAGCCGTAGAACAATACAGAGAACGGCAGCTGATAGTTAATAAGCATATCATTTGAGCTAACATTCAGACGATCATTTTCGGCTGGTACAACAAAGCTGCTGGTCTGAGTAGACTTGAGATATGGGTCCTGCTGATCGCTGCCTGGGAACTCTACAGTCCAATCTCTATAAGGAGCAGCGTCAGGGGCAGTATTAGGATAACCGCCAGCAGCAGTGATCATAATATTCACATCCTGTCCATTTTCAGAAGCACCATCAGCGAAGTAGAAGGTATCGTTAGCGACAATTTCCAGAGCACTTCTGCCGTCACCTCTACCACCACTAACCTTTAGGCTATAATTACCAACTTCGTCACCATAACCAGATATACGGATATAGTACTTGGTGGCAGCCTGCATATGATAGGTCAGTTCAGAGAATACGAATTCCTGATTGAAGTAAGTATAGTTATCATTACAAGCGAGGTATCCGCCGTTACAGTCGCTGTAAACAGCGAGAGAAGTATCGAAGTCGCTACCTCTGAGAGATAGGGTAACGTCAGCATCTTCCTTTGGAGTGTAAGAGTACCATACATCATAGACAGCGGTAAAGCCGTCGAGACAATCACTTCTGATCATACCGCCAGTACTGAGGTAAGACTTGGTAGCAAACTGAGTTGAACCGGTATAAACCTGTCCGAACATATCGAAGTCTGTAGTCTTGATAGCGTTATTACACTCATCGTTAGCCGGCCTGTTGGTAATTTCGATAGAGAACTTACCATAAGAAGCAGGCGAACCAGCGACACGGATATAATAAGTAGTACCAGCGTCCATATACTGGCTAAGCAGAGAAGAACCCTGACTACAAGAGCCACTAATGAAATCGGTATCGTTAACCGGGTCATTGTTATAGCTAATTAGAGCATCGCCTTCTGAGGTAATACCAAGAAGGAATACAGACAGGGTCGAGTCGAAGCCTTGAGTACAGCTGGTAATACGGTAATCGCCGTCAAGCTCAGGAGTAAAGCTGTACCAGAGGTCGAGGTTGTCACCATTTACCATATCAGTCAAATAGTCAGGTTCAGGAGTAATATCAGAACCAGAGGCATCGATGGTGTCGCCCATAACCGGAGTATTGAGCTCCAGCGGGATAGCGAAATTCGGGTCATCGTTAACAGCCATATCACGATATTCAAGACTGAGAACAAAGTCACCTGCTTCATAGTTATAACCACCAACACGTACCAGATAAGTCTTACCATCTTCCATGTAGACATCTACATCAGAAGTATAATAGCTACCAGGATCGTTTGAGTAGGTATCATCATTACAAGCAAGGAAATTGTTAGTCAGGAAGTTCTTATTATTAAAGTAAACATCGTTTGGCTCTGAGAATACAGAGAGAGTAGTATCAAAACCAGCTGAACCGGTATTAAGATGAACAAAGCCAGACTTTTCAGCGGTAAAGGTATACCACAGGCCAGCCGAGTCCATAGGTTTCTTATGGTCACCAACGGCATCATAAGGTTCGGTCGACCAGTCATAACCGGCACAAGGCGAACCGTATTCCCAGCGGAACTCGCTGAAATAGTTTGGTATCCATGAATCATAAGCAGTGCTGGTATCGCCGTAGATGCGATATTCAGCAGGGATATAATCATCCTCAAGGCGAGGATAATTTTCCGGCATCTGCGGCAGGTTCATACCACTGATACCTCTCATAGTAGGCGACTGGACATACTTCCACCACAAGCTGGAATAGCTGCCAGAGCCAAGCCACCAGTTAAAGCCGTCATCGCTGAACTCAGCATAAGAGTTGATATCGAGCGGACGAGCGATACTATCATTATATACACCAGTTTCCATGAAAACAAAGCTCATGAAATTATCGGCTGCACTAATATTTGAAATAGTAACGTGAGTGTCAGCAACTGTACCAAAGGCATAAGCATTGGTATTTGGAGTTGTAAACGGAGTAAGCTCTTTATAATTAGCAGCAGAGTATACATCACCAGCGTCGCCAGAGTTTACACTCTTTTCGATATCCCAGCGGCCGTCAGGCTGAACCAGAGATATTCTATTATGCCAACCGCTATAAGGATAATCCGCCAATCCAGGATAGCCACCAAGATTATTGCCCCAAGGAGCAAAGTAGTCCAGATGCCAAACCTGAAGACCACCTTCGGTAGGCATAGTATATTCAAAACCTTCATAGTCATTTTCATCGGCCTGAGGACTGGTAACATTAAGAGTCTCAAAAGGCTTCGGACGCTGACGATTTTCAACAAGCAGGCATTCGCCGTACAATGGCTCTACATTAGTAGCACTGTTAAAGAGAGAACCATACTGGATATATACTGCGGTATCTCCGGTAGCATTTGGCAGACCAACAAGTTCATCGTTGGTTGAACGGTCAGCAACAACGATCTTGATATTATGATAATCCTGATCGAGGAAATCATTGAAAGATTCATCGGTTTCAGTATTTATATCAATGAATTTAGATAGGAAATCAGAAATTCCATCATAATTCACATCAGTTGGAGTATCACCTTCTTCAGAGGCGGCCGGTGGCGATTTGAACAGCGATTCCAATTCTCTCATATCAAGAGAGACATGCAGAGTATCGGTGAACATATCAAACTCGGTATTATAGCCCTTCTTGCCATCTTTACGATAGAAAGGCGGGTTCCCATCACGTCTGTTATCGAAAGCTTTATTGTTAAGTTCGATAGGTTTGACCATAGGGAAAGTAAAAACTTCATCGTCAATGTCAGGGATACCATCACCATCAGTATCAACAATAGCGATCTCAGGGTCACCGTAAGTTACTTCACCGGTATTCGGATCGGTATAAGCAAGATATAAGAAGCCATCACCATTGATATCTTCCATAATATCCCAGTTTCCATCGCCGTCGAAGTCTTCATCTGGGTCGAGTTCTCCATTTTCGTTGGTATCAACATCGAGATCCAAGTCTAACTTACCATCGCCGTCGACGTCTTCATTGACCATAGGAGAGCAATCAGCATTATTCATTTTACGATCCCAGATACGGTCATTATCAGCATCTGGATCGATATCATCATGCACGCCGTCGCCATCGGTATCGATAAATATTATTTCAGGGTCACCAGCATCGAGGATACCATTGCGGTTAATGTCTTCACCGAAACTGAAGCCATTTATAGGATCACTAGCTTCTTCGCCCAGGTCAAGGATACCATTACCATTGATATCCACTTCACCCAGGTCAAGGATACCATTTTCGTTTAGGTCTTCAGATGGATCAAGGATACCGTTACCATTGAGGTCTTCGCCCCAATCGAGGATACCATTACCATTAACATCTTCACCGAGATCAAGGACGCCATTACCATTGATATCTTCAGATGGGTCGAGGATACCGTTACCGTTAAGGTCTTCATTAACATCCTGGATACCGTTACCGTTTAGGTCGTCGCCATGATCGAGGATACCATCGCCATTTATATCTTCGCTACAGGTAAGGTAGCCATCACCATTATAGTCGTAGTCATATTCAGGGTTAGAATCATCAGTAATACAATCTGTAACATCTATAGTTCCGTCAGGGTTAACAGTAACACCGACAAGAAGATCGTACTTACCATTATCGTTAAGATCTTCATTTTTCAGTGAGGTTGGATCGTTGGGGTCCATAACCGGATGATCAAGCACATAATCGCCGTCAGCATCCGGGTCAATATCATCAGGGATACCATCGCCATCCATATCGTTGTAATAGATATTACCATCATTTATATCGTCGATACCATCACCATCGGCATCCGGGTCATCGAAATCATTTATACCATCACCGTCAGAATCTCTGAAATAGGTATAGTGTACCGGGATAGTATTAGTAATATTTCTATGCAGGTCGTTATCGACAGTACTGAACACCCAGCCGTAAGTATCGTCAACGATAACGGCAAATACATCAGGAACAGCACCCTGCTCTTCAGAGGCGATCACACAGTTGAAATCGATAGTCCGAACATCTTTGAGGAGGTTAAAAGATAAACCAGCGGCATTGGTAGTACACTCATGATAATCTTTATCTTCGATGTTTTCCAATTTGCCGTCTTTGACAACCTTTGGTCTAATCATTGTTTCCAGAGCACCGATCGAGTTTTTACCGGCACCATTACCACTAGAAGTATCATCAGAAGAGTTTGGACCAATAGCACGTTCGACATCACCGGTAGAAAGGACAATACCGGCATCAAAAGGTAGGCCGGTATTTTTACCACCACGGAAGAAAGCAGAACCATTATCACCACCGATAAAGTTCAGACTATCAGGAGGGATAAGATATCTATCGTTCGAGCCCTTGTTACCAAGATTACCTATTATGCCAGGAACGGTATTGAAATCATAAATATTGTGAACGTTAGTTCTAAGGGCCAGCTCCTGTGGTTCCAGGGCTATGAGAGCAAAGGCATTTTTATCAATAGAACTGGCGTTAAGAGTATAATCACCCCAGCCCAGATCGGTATTAGCGTCCGGGGTAAATGTATTAGTTTCAGGGTTGAGTAGAATTGGGTTGATAAAACCGCTCTCGAACTTCAGCGGAGCACATAGGTGAGTTGGGAAAGCAGGGTTAGTGAAGCCCCAAGAGCCACCACCCATCACACACCAGCTACCGACACCACCAGATTCGACGTCAATACCATAACCACCATAAATATGATAGTCACCAGCTACATCATATACGTCAGGTAAACCAATAGCATGATGACCAAGTTCATGGACGATCACACCAATATTAACAATATTAGTACCAGAGCTTCCTCTAAGGGCAGGAACAGTAGCATAACCTCTTATTTTAGTATTACCAGGTACACATATAGAAGGAAGTCCGGCAGCATGTGACCAGACAAGATCGCGTACGTCGTCAGTATAGTCATCGAAGCCTGAACGAACCAGAGTAAGCTTATCGAACTGAGAGAGGTCAAGTTCAAGCTCGCCACTGGCAACTCTGGCCTGAAGTCTGGCCCAGGCATGCAGGATCATATTTCTACAAGCAAAAGCACCAAATTCGTCGAAATAATCATCTTCACTGGCACCAAAAAGGTTATAGTCGTAATTTTTATTTAGGTAGTCGTAAGAGCTGTACGGGAGCTTTATCCACTCTACAACAGTACTGTCGATAACCGCCTGGCGATAAGAGTTATAGATCCAGTAGTCACGTACACTACCGCCGGGAGTGACACCATAAGGGTCAACGCCATTGCTGATAGTATCGTAATTGAAAAGGTTATCGTATTCTTCACGTGGGTGACCGTAATTGCTAACAACAGTTTTATTCTTAGAATCGTAGTTATCATTGAAAGCAACCAACAGCACGAGGTTTTTATAAACGGTACCGCCCGGACTGGAAGTAGCCTTTGACTTTTCCTGCTGCAGCTCGTTGAGGAAATCTTTACGGGCGTTCATAGCAGCGGTAAGATCGGGGTGGATATTCTGGGCGAGCCCAAGAGAGGCTGGGTCAACCTGTCCTACGATATTGGTGGTAGGAACAAGCTTGCCATCATCGTTAAGTTCGGCATAACAAAAGAACCCGTTCTGGTCTTTAACAATGGTATATCCATTTTGATCCACAACCCAGTGAGCGAACTCGTCACCAACAGCTCTGACAGAAATTTCAGTACCATCAGGTTGGGTTTTGGCAACCGGCCGAGGGTCGGCAGGCACAGCATAAAGAGCTGTAGTACAAATAGATAGCAGACAAGCAAAAACAGGTTTCCAACGTAAAAGCTTCAGATCGCCCAAAGACTTCATCTCAACGCCCTCTCTTTAGAATATTTAAAAAACACCTATAATTCCAACTATTATAAGTATGAAAAAACAGGAATGACTTAGTTCAAAGTTTCTCAGGTCCTTGTATGTTCTTCTCCCACTTTACAAGCACTCTCTGACTCATAACCATTATACTTTTATGCCTATGGCGTGTCAACATTTATGACAAAATCCGGCATTAATATAACACTATAACTACAATAGTCGGCTATTTCAGGAGTTATCTGAAAAACGATATTTATTTATTCTATAATATTTAGATAATAGGCAGCGAAAGCCAGCCAGAGCAAGCGGTATAATCGTAATAACCGTAATAATCGGCAAAAAAAGCAAGGTTGACATAATCGTAACAATATGGAGAATTGTCATAATATGGAAACCAGAATAGTAAAAATAGAAAACGAAAGCGACATAGAGCCGGCAGTAAAAACTGGTACCGGGCTTCTATCGCAAGGCGAGGTTGTTGCCTTCCCAACCGAGACGGTATATGGTGTGGCAGCGCGAGCAGATCTTGACGGCGGTTGGGACGAGCTAACGCGTGTGAAGCAGCGTCCATTGGATAAGCCATTTACCAGTCATGTTGGCAGTGTAGAAGAGATCTTTGAACTGGTTCCCCTGCTCTCTGATCGGGAGCGTAGGCTGATAAGCAAGATCCTGCCGGGGCCGGTGACAATAGTATTTGAACTGAACAAAAGTCAGCTGGAAGCGGTAAAGGGAAGTATGGAAGCTAAGTTGTTTTCCAGACTGTACTTTAATAATAGTATAGGTATCCGTTTGCCGGACGATGTACTGGCACGTGAGCTGTTGAGCGGAGCCAATGGGCCGGTAGTAGCGTCTAGTGCTAACCCAGCAGGCGAGCCAGCGGCATATACAGGTGAGCAGGCCATGTCTTATCTGTCAGGCGAGATAAGTCTGATAATAGACAGTGGGCCAACCAGAATACAGAAACCATCAACCGTAATGAAGATATCAGACGGAAAAGTCGAGATATTACGAGAAGGGATAGTAGATAAAGGGATGATAGATAAAGCTTTAAGGACAAAAGTATTGTTTGTATGCACAGGTAATACATGTCGATCGCCGATGGCCGAGGGGTTTGGTAAGTCCAGTTTGGCAAAAAAATTAGATTGCAGCATTGACCAAGTAGAGAAAAAAGGTTATGATATCGCATCTGCGGGAGTCATGGCACTTGACGGCTATCCAGCGAGTCAAGAAGCCGTCGAAGCCTGTAAGAGTTTTGGAGTCGATATCCAAGAGCACAGGTCGAGACTTTTGACAGAGGATATGATCATGGACGCGGACTATATCCTGGCAATGTCTCCGAGTCACTTGAGTTCGATCTTGAGTCAGGTGCCGTCGGCTGCAGATAAGATACATTTGCTGGCGCCCGAGGGAGTATCAGACCCATATGGCATGCCCCAGCCAACCTACGACAGGTGTGCCCAGCAGATACGTGACGCCGTAGAAAAGTTTGTAAGCAAACTCGGCATAAACTGACAGAAACCTGTATTGCAACAAAACAAAATTTCATATAGCGAGGCACTAAAATAATGAAAATCGCAATCGCAAGTGATCACAGAGGATACGAAGCCAAAGAGCTGATCAAGAGCCTCTTGAAAAAAACTGGCCACGACGTAATAGATTTTGGAACAAGCGAATCAAAAAGCTGTGACTACCCAGACTATGCGGTACCAGCCTGTCAAGCAGTAGCAGCAGGCGAAGCGGATAACGGAATCCTAATCTGCGGTAGTGGTATTGGTATGTCAATCGTAGCGAACAAGGTAAAAGGCATTCGTGCTGCACTGTGTCAGGACGAGATGTTCGTTCAGACCGCACGCGAGCATAACAATGCAAACGTTCTATGTCTGCCTGCGATGCTGGTAAATGATTCACTATTGAACAGGATAGTAGACTCATGGCTGAACACCGATTTCCAAGGCGGTCGTCATGAACGCAGAGTAGAAAAGATACTCGAAATTGAAAGCGACTGGGAAAAGTAAAAAAAGCCCCATATAGATATAAAAAGAAGAGACCTTTCAATACTGAAAGGTCTTTTTTTTTGTAAAAAGTCCAGGAGCCAATTGTCAGCTCGACACCAGGTGTCTTTTCAGGATTAGTTTCCGCTTAGTATTATGTTTTTATATCCGAGTGATACGAGTGTATCGTACATGTTCATCATGTGCTGCCAGCTGGCCTGATTTATGTCTACGAGCATAACAGGGTCAGAGCTGTTTCTGCGATATTCCTGCATAACAGCTTCGGTAACATTGGCAAAGGTTGAGAAATCGGTGTTTTCATTTCCTATAGTAACAGTCTTACCGGCAAACATTACCTTACACGAGCCGTTATCAGTGGTATCAATATAAAAGATAAGGGGATCGACTTCGCTAACCTCATCGACACGCTGCGAGCCGGGCAGTTCGGCAGGCATAAAGCCTTCGAGCGGCTGGAAGTTTATAGTCATAATAAAGAATATAAGGAGTAGGAAAACAACGTCAATGAGCGGCACCATCCTGGCCTGTATATTAGAATTGCTTTTTCTGATACGATATTTTCTCACGGGCAATACCTGAGCTTAAGGAAACTGAAGGCCAAATAACTCATTTGCCGCTTGAGGGTCAAGTTCAGAGTCGAACTCTTCGTTTTGAAGCTGGGTCATATCGTGTCCGGCAAAACTCATAACTTTATGGCCGTCTTCAGCTCCGAGCTCATGGATAGCACTGGCAGACTGAGGAGGCTCAGGGTCACCAAACTCATCATAAGCCACGACCATAAACGGATTGAAAGGTTTCTTTTCATTGTACCTGACAACAACCGCCCATTTACCATTATTAAGCTGTAACTTAGCACCGATCGGGAACGGCTGAACGATACCGGAAAAGACTTTAAGGATAACCGGATCGTAGCAGCGACTGATCGAAGTATTGAGCATTTCATGCAGTACAATAGCAGGGTGTTTGGCCTTTTGATAGACCTTATCGCAAACGGCAGAGCTATAAGCGTCTGCTACTCTGACGATCTTAGCAAAGATATTTATCTTATCACCTGGAAGCTGCTGCGGGTAGCCGGTGGCGTCGCAGTTTTCATGATGAAGTCTAATAATCAATTTGACCATAGGGTCGATCTCGTTCGGGAGCATATCAGCACCGTCCTGAGGGTGATTTTTGACCATAGCTATTTCTTCGGCAGTAAGCGGCTCTTTCTTTGTGTAAAGATAGGTTAGCGGCACCATACCGATATCATGCAGTAAAGCGGCCGTGGCAAGCGGGTTAAGATCCATAGCATTTTTGATCTGCTTAGCAGCGCTTAACCGCTCTCTTTCACGTTTAATATAATTTTTGACGGTATTACCAATGAGCAGGCTAAGGTAAAATACATTAGCACAATGCTCCTGCAGGTAATCGTCCCAGCTCATACTCTTTTCAATAACGGCACTAGTGACAGGGTTCATGAGCACATATTCCATCATTTCACTGATGGTCTGCTGAAGACCGGCAACGTTTTTTCCGTCGAGAGTTACGCCATTACGCAGCTGAGTACTGACATTAGCGGCAACTTTTGAGATGCCCTGTCTGGCCTTACGCGAAACCTGATAATCCTGGCTGTCATCCTGAAAATCGATAGTAGAGTCGAGGAACGGGTCCTTAATACTGATCAAAGCATCAGGTAATAGACGATTTAAAGAGGCGATATCCCTGTCAGTAATAGTATGGTCAGCCGGAAGCAGCATACTATACTGATTCATCAGATTTGTAGCCAGGCTCATCCCAGGCTCCAGTTCTTTTACTCTTAATAAAATCGGCATAATAGTACATCCAAAAAAATAGTAACAAGTAACAAGTAACAACTAAAACTAACCTAAGGTAAGCTTTAGAGAAGTTAGAAGTTAGTCCCGATACACATCGGGATAGCAATCAGGTGAATCAAATGCCACCAAAACTACTAAAAAGCTTTATTCCATATCAGGTTTATTTTCGTTTTCTTCGTCTTCAAAAGAATCCATATTGTCAGTTGCAGGACTTTCAGTTATTTTATCCTGCTCAACAGCCAAGAGGTCAGCGACAGTAGGACGGTCGAGAGTTTCGCCGTTTATGAGCTTCTGTACTTCGTCGCCGTCGATCGTTTCATATTTTTCAAGAGCAAGAGTCATATTTTCGATGACATCACGATTGTTATCGATGATCTCTTTAACTTCTTTATAAGCTTCGTCAATAATCGATCTGATCTCGCAATCGATATCCTGAGCAACTTTTTCAGAATGATCGCGTGAGAAAACCATATCGCCATAGGTACCAGTCTGGCCCGGTAGGTTATAATGGATAAAGCCAAGCTTTTCGCTCATGCCCCACTCGGTTACCATAGCCTTTGCCATAGAAGTCGCCTGCTGGATATCGCCTTTAACACCGCTGGTAATATCACCACAGAACATGCTTTCAGCAACCTGTCCAGCGAGGCATACTTTGATATAGTCAAGACAATATGACTTATTGTAATAATGTCTGTCCTTTTCAGGAAGCGAGAACGTAGCCCCCCCCATACGCCCGCGAGGAATTACGCTGACTTTATGGATCGGGTCAGTATTTTTCAAGAGCGCCTGCACGAGGGCATGGCCGGCTTCATGGTAGGCGGTATTCTTTCTGTCAGTACGGTCAACAACCTTGCTGCGGTCAGCCCTGCCCCAGCGAACTTTGTCTCTGGCTTCTTCGAGATCGACCATTTCAACAGCGTCTTTTTCGCTCAAGGTAGCCTGGATAGCAGCTTCATTTATAATAGCTTCCAGATCGGCACCGCTAAACATAGGAGTAGCACGAGCAAGACGTTCGAGATTAACATCTGGTGAAGTCTTGATCTTGCGAGCGTGCACTTCGAGTATGCCTCTGCGCCCTTTGACATCAGGCAGTGATACATATACCTGTCTATCGAAACGACCAGGACGGGTAAGAGCATTATCAAGAACATCGGCACGGTTAGTAGCAGCAATAACGATAACCTGATCGTTAGTACTGAAACCATCCATTTCTACCAGGATAGCATTCAGAGTCTGTTCGCGTTCATCGTTTCCGCCACCGGCGACACCAGTGCCGCGTTTACGACCGACCGCGTCAATTTCGTCCAGGAAGATAATACAAGGCGAATTGTCTTTGGCCTGTTTGAAGAGGTCACGCACACGAGAGGCACCAACACCAACGAACATTTCAACAAAGTCACTACCTGATATACTGAAAAATGGTACATCAGCTTCGCCAGCAATGGCCTTGGCAAGCAAAGTCTTACCACAACCAGGTTCACCGACCAGCAGGATACCACGAGGTATACGACCACCGATCTTTTTGAACTTCATCGGATTACGCAGGAACTGGATAATTTCCTGAACTTCGTCTTTAGCTTCATCAATACCGGCAACATCCTTAAAAGTAACCTTCGACTGTTCACGATTGTGGACAGTATGACGGCTACGGCCGAAATTACCCAGTATACCGCCGCCGCCACGCATCTGGCGGAAGACGAAGAAGTACATAAAGGCAAAGATAAGCAGCCACGGGATAAGGAACTTAACAAGTTCGTTCCAGACGCTAGGCTCTTCACTATCTATCTCAATGCCATTATCAATAGCAGTATTGAATACAGTTTCGATCATTTCCTGAGGGATATAGACATAGAAACTTTGTTCCTTTGGATCACGGCCAGTCATGGCATCGTCTTTGAGCTTACCATAAATAGTATTCTCAGAGAGAGTAAGTGAAGCAATAGGATGCTCACTGTTTTTCATACGTGCCATAAGCTCATTTAATTTTATCTTCTCGCCGTTAGCGGCCATACCGCCGAAGAAAGAAGAATAGAGCATTACCAGAAGAATAAGCACAAAAAGGAGGTTTATCCCACCGCCGGAAGGTTTGATATTGAAGATGCCGTTGCCCTTCTTTTTATCATTGTCCTTATTGTTATTATCTTTATTGTTATTATCGTTATCCTGAGCCATTAAACTCCGTCAACCTTTCATTTTAGTATCAAATATCGAAGATATAATAATAAACCGCAAAAAGCGGGAAAAATCCTATATACACAATTTCAACATTACCAGCCTGATTCCATAGCCTCGACAATATCAGCGGCCATTTTATTGACAGCTTCACGAGCGGCAACTTCCAGGCTATCATTCTGGAGAGCAGAATAATTGCCAGTAAAGCGGAACTTCTGTCGGTCGAGCAGCAGCTTACCAGAGCGAAGATCCTTCCAGGTAACCTCGGCAACCACAACCAGCTGCTCCTGCATAGGTCTGTCGAGCTCTCTCTGATAGTTCAGCACTCTTTCGTTAACACTAAGAATCCTGCCGTATAGCAGCGAGTCAGACTCTTTCTTATCCTGGCATATTTTATACGGAGTATCTACGCCGATACGGTCAACAAGAGCCTGAGTGAGCTCAAATTCTACACCCCTGCGAAAGCTGTCAGACTCGAACATGTCGATACTGACAGTTTTTATATCGGTATCATAGAGGCTTTGAGCGGAATACTTTCCACAGCCGCTGATCAGTAATCCTGCAAATACTGCAATTAACAGTTTAAATAATTTCATATATATAACCTAATAAAAGAGGAGAGCTTAGGAAGCGGCTCCTGCTTTCTGAATATTATCAAGGGCTCTTTGGGCATAGTCGCTTTGCGGTGCCATTTCGATAACGTTATTCCAATAAATAACAGCCTGCTGAGTTTTGCCGGTTCTGTAATAGAAATCAGCAATTTCATACTCTTTTTTAATCTTTTCTTCGTTTATATAGCTTATGATACTATCAATATCGAGCCTGGCAGCTTCGTCCGGGAATCTTAGCTTGAACTGAGAATAGAGGACAAGAGCTTCGTCAAGGCAGATAGAATCATAGTAAATACCTGCGTACTGCTTGAACTTCGATTGTGCTTCCTGGTACATAGCTCTGGTATAATGACTGCTGCGAGCATAGGAAACAACGACCCGGTGATACTCCTGTTCAGCCTCGAAGTATTTTGCTTTATCATAATAATAATCAGCACGAGTCATAACAGCTCTGGCAGCGGCAGGTGAGCCCGGCCAGCGAGCGTCGATATCATCGAGTATCTTAAGAGCTTCAAGTCTGGCAGTAACCCAGAAAATAGTCCAGAAGTTTCTTTTCTGGCCAGCAAGAAACCGCTGAGCAATATCAATTTCACGGTTAATGGCATACTTGAAATACGTGGTAGCACCATATTCGTTCAATACTTTTTCGTATGACTGATATGATTTGAAAAACTGTTTATTATCATAAAAAGCATCGGCCTGCAATTTGAGGCCCAGCTCAATATAATCAGAAACAGTATTTTCTTTGAGCCATTTTGTAGATAATTTTACGGCCTTTGCAGGTTTATGGTCGTCTAATAACTGCTGAACCCGAGTAAGTTCAGCGGGGATATCACCTTGTGATACTTCTGCCACAGGTTGGCCACAGCCTCCGACAAGAAAGGCATAGAACAACAAAAGCAGAAAAGAGACAGATTTTAGTCTGGTCGAATATAAAATCGCCATAAAAAGGCCTTTCGTAAACTTTTACATTACAATGACATATATCATTATCACAAAAATACGCACATTGGGCTCAGCCAAATATTGTCAACATGGCGACACCAGTATTAAGCGTATCAGGTTAGCTGTAACTTTTTTATTTCACAAGAGTTTAACTCAAAAAACTCGCTAACCTGTTGATTATAATCTAGCTTGATATATATTTCAACTATATCCCTGCGGACAAAATAATTTGCCAATACTGAGCGTATAGGAAGAATAATGTAAGCAATTACCCATAGGCGGTATCGGCATTTTCCCTGAAATTATAATTAAAATCGCTGGTATTAGTTTGGAAAATATATAAAATCAGGTAAGCCTGTAAACAATTTGTCAATATAAGCAAAATATATCAGTTTGCAGTTACAGGCGAATGATCAAATAAAGAAGATTAATAGAAAAAATCCCCAACACAAGAATTTGGAGAATATGATGAAAAAATTCATTACCAAGACTATGGTTGCACTGTCAATACTGTCAGGCGGCTTATTTGCCAGCGACACATTGTGGACAGAAGACTTCCAGGCGGCCAAAAAGCAGGCAGCGGCCAGCGGTAAAGATCTACTGCTTGATTTTACCGGGTCAGACTGGTGCTCATGGTGTATAAAGCTGGACAAGGAAGTATTTGAGAAGGATTATTTTAAGAAAGAAGCTAGCAAAGACTTCGTAATGGTGAAGATCGACTTTCCACAAGATAAGTCAGGTATGAGCGAAGAGGTTCAGAAGCAGAACGAACAGCTGTCAAAGCAATATCAGATCAAGTATTTTCCGAATATCATTCTGGCAACAGCCAGCGGCGAGCCATACGAGAGCACCGGCTATCGTGAAGGCGGGCCGGAAGAGTACGTTAAGCACCTAAGAGAAGCTAAAAGCAATGCGGGCAAGGCCAAAAATAAGCTTGAAGAAGCACGCAAGCTGACAGATCCAGCGGAAAAAGCCAAGATGCTGGACGAAGTTCTATCCGGAATCGCCGCAGAAACAGTAGAAAAATATTTCACAGAAGTAGCAGATGAAATAATCGCATTAGATCCGGATAATACGCTAAAACTGAGAAATAAATATGTAATGCCAAGAGAGCTAAACGCACTGTACGAATTTGTTCAGGACCCTGAGACATTTGCCAAGAAGGCGGATGAGGTTGTCAGCCGTCTGGGCCTGGAAGGTGATGACCTGAAAATGATCAACGACCTGAAGGTCGAGGTTAATATTCAGGCGGAAGTTGCCAAGCTATCAGAAGTACAGGAAGATGCCCAGAAACTGCTGGACGGCTTTGACGCAATTATCAAGAAGCTAAAGCTGGAAGGCACCTATAAGCAACAGCTTATGACCCAGAAAGTACTGGTACACCTTCAGATGAATGACGATATTGAATCTGCATTAAAGGCACTGGAAGAGGCGATCGCGGTACAGCCAGACTCAGAAGACAGCAAACAGCTATTGGATTTCAAAGCCCGCTTGCTGGAAGAACAGAAGACCAGAGCAGAAAATGCGATCCAGGAGATCGGCGGAGCAGCTGTACCAGAAGTACAGGTGATCAATTAGGATTTAGCCCCGATTTGCATCGGGATAGAAATTAGTAATTATAGAAGGCCGGAGTCAGTTGATTCCGGCCTTTTTTTTTCTATTCATCAATCGTATACCAGAATAGCGAACTGCTGTATCCAGGTGCTGCCTTCAGCGTCTGTTACGTTGAAGCTAAAGCCCGCCCTACCGGCAAAGTCTGCATCTGGTATAAACATTATCATCGGACCGGTTAACGATTCTTCAGAGGCATCGGCATTTAGCTGGTAAATAGTACCACCGTGAATATTACTGATAGTAAACAATGGAGTATTACTAAAACCAAGTACGTACTTATTGAGATCAACCAGAAGGTTTGAGCTATTCTGAACTGAGGCATGAGGTACAGCACAGAAATGCAGATACTCTTCGAGATAGGTATAGCCAGCCGGAGTATCAGTTGGGAAGAAAGTGGAAGCAGTAATAATATGGCCATCATTAGCAAAGAGATTATTATGCTCCTGTACTGACGGATTGGTGCCAAGGGCATTTTCCCAGTAATCCGGCATACCATCGCCGTCGGTGTCAACTGGTGCCGTGGAATAGTTGAGAGTACCAAAGCCACTATTAGTGATATTATATGGTTCTGCAGCAAGCTGAGCTTCACCATTGCTTGGCGGATCATAGGCATATTCGGGATGATCATCAGTCGGAGTGCGAGGGCTGTCTTTGGCAACCAGAATACTCTGCTGCTCAATTATACTATCGATCAACAATGTATCAAGCTCATCACGTAATGATGAGGCTGAAGCGTCAAGCCGTAACGCACCGGCAGACGAAAGAACTTTCTTATAAGCAGTAAGAGGGTCATCGACAGTAACGGCGATCGGAGCACCAACAAAAGCAGCAGAAGCCTGATCGTAACTCAGGGTGCCAGAGGTTGTTCCTGCCAGTGGATACGGTTCGCCGGCAACAATATCATAGCCCTTGTCAGTACCATTAAGAATTCCATCGCCATCAGAGTCATGCAGGCAATTATCGAGGAATAAGTGGAAATTGGGCTTGCCGTCAGAAGCGATACGCCCCTTGGTGAGAGCATCGTATTTTAAGCCAAATTCATAATCTGGCACAGACAGGAAATAGCATCCGACAACATTGGCATACCAGTCAACATTCGATTCGGAATCGCCCATAATAAAACCTTCACTTCTCCAGTGGCAGGTAACATTATTAACCCATTCCAGCAATCCGTAAGGACGGGCTTTAGGGTTACGAGTGCGATGATGAGCCCAGAGAGAATGATGACAGGAACCGTGAACAAGGTCCCAGAGCCCGCCTGCATTATGACGTTCCATGCCCCATGAGCTGGTGCAATACTGCATAGAGAAATTATCAAGTGAACTATTGAAGAATGATATATTTTCATCAGTACTGAACATAAGCGAGATATGATCTATTATGCTGTCATGGGCACTACTGTCAAGATTCATACAATCGCCTGCCCCGCCGTATTTACCGTGTCGAACACGTAGATGACGAATAACGGAATTGTTACCGGTCATAAGAATACGGCCATCCTTCAAGCCTATACCATCACCGGGAGCAGTCTGGCCGGCAATGGTAACATTATTCTGAACGATACGGAGAGTCTGGTTACCGGTGTCACTATTATAATTAATCGGAATATATCCGCTAACGGCAAAAACAATTGTTCGTCCGCTTGATGGTGCTGTTTCAATACCATATCGAAGCGAGCCAGCGCCGCTGCTGTTAAGATTGGTAACAGTATAGACATCGCCGCCGCGACCACCGTTGGCATAAGCACCAAAGCCCTGGGCACCGGGGAAAGCAGGCGGATCATAGTCAGGAATCGAGGTGGTAAAGTTCCACACTTCACCGGGGGTAACAGTATCACAGGTAACGGTATCCGCACGCCAATAGTATGTAGTACCGGGCAGTAAATTCTCACACGTGATGCCAGAGTCTTCAGCAGCACCAATATATGTTGGATCAGCATCGACAACCCAGTTTTGGCCAAGTAAAGATACATCTCCCAAATCGACCAGGCCGCTATAATCAATATCCGGACATGGATCAGCATCGCCGCCAGAAAACCAGCTATCAGCAAGTATAGCAAGGTCGAGCATATCAGTGGCACCACTACTGTCAATATCACCGGTAAGACGCTGGGCAGCGGTAACAGCCAAAGAGCTGGTCCCTAGATAGAGCTCGGTTTTAAGAGCATCTTTACCCGGCGTCCAGTTGAGCAGAACACTATATGGGTCGCCGGAGCTGGAGCCATTTGCCGGTGATGGGCCAGCAGCAAAAGGAACCTGTGAAGTTGTCAGGACAGTATTGGCTCCATCGTAGACTACACTTACCTGCCAGCCGGAGTCGGTGGTTATAACACCTTGATCGACGAGGTCTTGAAAATAGTTTACCGAGTCACCAGAGCAGTAAGCCACGCCATTGTTCCTGATACTAATCCGGCCGGTACCACCACTATATGAGATACGAGGAGCATATGAACCCATATTCATAGTGCCGCCCCATATATTTAGTATACCAACAGAGCCGGAGTTGTAGCCGAGCGTGAGAACATATTTGCAGGTAAAATAGCCGCCGGTAATGGTAATGGAGCCAGTATTACCGCCGGTGCCGAGATATACACTGCTGCGAACATTTATCGAACCACCTTCAAGATAGATATCACCATTTATATAGGCAGAGGAACCGGGCCTGAGCTCGCCGGCACGAACAGTAAGCTTGCCACCGCTATTTACCATCAGCTGCGAAATGCCGGTATATGAAACTGCGGTATAGCTGTAAACCGGATCATAGGGACTACCGTTTTCGATAGTCATAATACCAGCTGGTGTTTCAACTGGCGACCAATTGGATGCATTCATAAAATCAACACTTGTTGTACCTACCCAAGAGGCATCAGCAAATACCAAGGCAGACATCAAAAGCAACAGACTAACAACCTTACCAAACCTGTTCATCATACTCTTTTCCTGTTTGTTATGCTGTAAGTACAATGTGACCATATTGCAACTTACAGACAAAAACCTATGAATTTTCTAAGTAATACGTACTAACTAATTCATTATAGAATAATCGACAATAATACGAAGCTGGATTATCCTAAAAAACAGGTAATAAAATAATCAAACAAGAAGAAGTGAAGATAGTGCAATCTACTGCACTATAATGCAACCAATAAGATTCAGACAATAACCAAGATGAGTGGTATGGATCGATAACTACGATCTATGATAACAACAGAGGTTAGTTAGTGGGCAGTTTTGGCAGTCGGGTTTGCGGGCGTTGCAGATGCGGCGGCCGTGCCAGATGATTCTATGGCTGAAGATAGTCCATAGTTCGTTGGGGATAAGTTTACAGAGGTCGGCTTCGAGCTTTTCCGGTTCGATATTTGCGGACAGGCCGATAAGGCGAGATAAGCGGATCATATGGGTATCGGTAGTGATGCCGGGGACATCGAAGGCGTTACCGAGGATAACGTTTGCTGTCTTTCTGCCTACGCCGGGGAGCTTGACCAGCTGGTCCATAGTGGCTGGTACTTTGCCGGAGTGGTTTTCTACGATAGACTGACATGCGGCGATAATGTTCTTAGCCTTATTACGGAAGAAGCCGGTGCTTTTGATATCTTCGCCGAAGGCTTCTACATCAGCGGCGGCATAGTCGGCAGCCTTTTTATACTTTTTGAAGAGGTCTTTAGTAACTTCATTTACCCGCTTATCGGTACACTGAGCTGAAAGGATAGTAGCTACCATAAGCTGGAGCGGAGTTTTATAGTCCAGCTCACATCGTGCGTCCGGATAGGTTTGAGCCAGGATATCAAGGATATCAGCGATCCGATCAGGAGCTGACTTGATGTCCTTTTTGGACGGTTTGAATTCTTTGGGTGAAGTAGGCATATCTAATGGTAAAAAGTAAAAGGTTAAAGGTAAAAAGTATAAACAAGGAGTATACCACCAGCTCCAGATCACGACAACCTTTTACTTTTTACATTTCACTTTTAACTATAAATCTTATTCCATTTCCAGTTTTAGAGGGCAGTGGTCTGAGCCCATTATTTCTGTCATGTGGGTACAGTTTTTGATACGGTTCATTGCATTTTTAGTTGCGAAGAAATAATCGATCCTCCAGCCGACGTTACGGGTGCGGGCGCGAGTCTTGTAATCCCACCAGGTATAACGGTCAGGTTCCGGATCAAACTCACGGAATACATCGACAAAACCAGCCTTTACGACCTCATCGATCCATTCTCGCTCGCAAGGGAGGAAGCCAGTGATCTTTTCATTGGCCTTTGGTCTGGCCAGGTCGATAGGCTTATGGGCGGTATTAACATCACCGCAAAAGATGATATCCTTACAGACCTTTTTGCGTTTCTTCATATACTTGAGAAACTCGGCATAGAACTCCATCTTATAGTCCAGACGAACAAAGCTGGTTTTATCTTCTGTTTCATTTCCGCCATTTGGGAAGTAGATAGTATAAACTTCAAAATCATCGAAGCGGAGGCCGACAATACGCCCCTCACAATCAAACTTTTCTATACCCATACCAAAGACGACTTTTTTCGGCTTGAGACGAGTCCAGGCACAAGTACCGCTATAGCCGGGACGCTCGGCAGAGTTTACATGTAGTTCGTAGCCGGCCTTTTCAACGAGATCCTTCGGGAACTGTTCGGGCTTGGCCTTTATCTCCTGTAGGAAGATTATATCAGCATTAAAATCATCGAACCACTCTGAGAAGCCCTTGCGATGAACAGCTCGGACACCGTTTACGTTCCAGTTTATAATTGAGATAGACATAAATATGAGGTTGAAAGGTTGTAAGGAAGAAAGGTTGTAAGGGGTGGTGTTCGCTACGCTCACTGCTAATTTACATTAAACCAACATTTAATCGCAGACTAATACCCGCCTCTTTCAACCTTACTCCCCTACTTCCATATATTCCTTTTCCTTAATTAAAAGATCATTATTATTGCTTTTGTTCATCGGATTCTAGACTCTGGCCATCCTCGGAATCAAGGTCTATTTGCTCATCTTCGGAAAATTCTGCCAGCTTGGTATCCAATATCTCCGGGTCGAGTTCGTTAATATCGATTTCTTCGATCGGATTATCTTCTGTCATTTCATCGGCGATAAAATCTTCTGGTTGAGTATTTATATCAGCGAAATGGCCGTCGACAACTTCATCGTCACTTTCAAGTTCGACATCTTCACTAAAGCCGGCCAGATCTTCGGTTATACTGACAGTATCGGCAAATAGTTTTTCCGGTTCGGATTTTTCGATACCAACTTCCTTGAGCAGCTCTTCTTCCTCTTCGGCGATCTGGGCACCGGAGATAGTGTTCATAACAGCCTGTTCGGCGTCCATATCGGTTTGAGGATAGATATATATAGTACCGAAAGTCTTCTCCTGCTCGATACGGATAAGTCTGTGCCGCATAAGCTCGAGCACGGCGAGGAACCGGCCAACCATACCTTCGCGATAATTAACATCACGGAAAACGGCATCGAACTTTAGCGGGCTCTCTTTCTGAGAGCGTGATAGTATCTCGATCTCATAGACGTCGATCGGGGTATCGTCACGGATAACATTATGCTCGGCTTTATTGGCCAGAGTAGCGGCCATAAGACGGCTGAAAGCGTCCATAAGGTCCCAAATCTGTACAGACTCCATATCCAGTTCCTGTTCGGCCTTTAGCTCTTTCTTGATACGCTCGAGGTCGGAGAGTGGTCGATGGAACTTTTGGCTACGCTCCTCTGCTGCATCTTCGAGCATGCCGGCAGCGTCTTTGAAGCGTTTATATTCGAGCAGCTGATGGATAAGCTCTAATCTTGGGTCGGTTGGGTCCTCTACCTCACCGTCCTCAGTTTCGATAATATCACGCGGGATGACCATAAGGCTTTTGAGCTCGATAAGAGTAGCGGCCATAACCAGGAACTCGCCGGCAAGGTCAACGTCCAGCTCTTCCATCATGTTAATATAAGCCATATACTGCTCAGTGATACTCGCCACCGGCAGATTATAGATATCGATCTCGTCCCTGCGGATAAGATATAACAGAAGGTCCATCGGGCCATCGTAGATTTCAAGTTGTACGCGATAGTCGGTCATATATTTTTGCTTTCAGCAAAAGAAAAAGGTAGAAAGGTTGTAAGGCAGTAAGGATGTAAGGAAAGGTGTTCGCTACGCTCACAGCTATTTTAAGCTTTAAAACAGCCTTTCGCCACAGGCGAATATCCGCCCCTTTCAACCTTACAACCTTTCTTCCTTATTTCCTCGCCTTTTTATCTCAACCCGGAGGCTGATCTTACTTTGTCCATTATTTGGTCGGTTATTTCACGGGCTTTACGGCCGCCTTCGGCTAGTACGTCGTCGACATAGGCGGTGTCCTTTGCCAGCTGTTCGTAACGTTCGCGGGCAGGAGCGAGCATATCATTGACTTTCTCGGCCAGTTCCTTTTTAGCGTCGCCGTAGCCCATGCCGCCGGCAGTATATTTATCACGCCATAGTGCGAGCTCATCGTCAGAACAGACCAGCTTTAAGAGTGCAAAGACATTACACTTATCAGGGTCTTTAGGGTCCTCTACCGGAGTAGAATCGGTGACAACTCTCATAATACGCTTCTTACACTGCTTGGCAGTCTCGAAAAGCGGGATAGTATTGTCATAGCTCTTTGACATCTTACGGCCGTCGACGCCAGGTACAACAGCGGTAGAGTCGAGGATATAAGCCTCAGGCACGGTAAGCACTTCGCCGTACTGATTATTGAACTTTTCGGCTATGTCACGAGTTACCTCGATATGCTGTTTCTGATCCTGACCGACCGGAACCATATCGCAGCCGGTGATAAGGATATCCGCCGCCTGAAGACAAGGATAATAGAAAAGACCATGGTTTGGTGTCATTCCCTGAGCGATCTTGTCCTTATAGCTCACACAGCGTTCGAGCAGGCCCATAGGTATCTGACAGGAGAAGATCCAGCTAAGCTCAGTAACAGCTGGTACATCGCTCTGACGATAGAAAACAGATCTTTCCGGGTCGATGCCAAGCGCCAGATAGCTCAAAGCCACCTCGCGGACACACTCCCGCAATTTCGCAGGGTCCTTAACAGAGGTCATTGCATGATAGTCGGCGATAAAATAGAAACACTCATTACCAGCTTCCTGAAGCTCCAGAAACTGACGGATCGCACCGAAGTAATTGCCAATATGTAACTTACCGGAGGGCTGAACACCGGATAATATTCTCTTTGCCATAATATAAGATTCCATAAGTACTTGATTTACATAACCTTGCACAAAGGCAAGCAAACATGTATTTTAGCAGAAAATGGGTTAATAGTCAATGGTAAGCCCGGGGGAGGGCTGATATGGTTTTTTTTATGACAGGATAACCGCCCGAGTACGGGCTGGATTTTTACGACAGATCGAGGAAGATAGAATTGCGATTGGGGAGAGTAGCCATTCCCCAATGGCGGGGGGATAATATTTTACCCAAACTGACCGAATCCTTCAGTTTGTATATTGTAATCCGCTATTAACAAAGGGTTTAATGATTGGTAATTAATGGTTAGTTTTTTAAGGCATTCTATTCAACTAACTGCTAAATTCTATCCCGATGTACATCGGGACTAACTCCTCTCAAACTGACCATCGGTCAGTTGAGTATTTTACTTAATTTTCGGCTGGCATTGGGGGCAGAAGTGGGTTGAGCGGCCGGTGATTGTTATTTTTTGGATTGGTGATTTGCATTTTTTGCATGGTTGGCCAGTGCGTTGGTAGACTTTGAGCATATTGAGAAAGCTACCCATTTCACCGTAGGCGTTGCGATAGTCGCTGAAGCTGGTGCCGCCGGCTGAGATCGACTTTTTTAGTACGGCTTTGATACACTTAATGAGCAGAGTGGCCTGCTGTTGAGAGAGCAGGCAGGTGCTGGTGTCCGGGTGGATACCGGCGGCGAAGAGTGACTCGTCAGCGTAAATATTACCCAGTCCGGCGATCTTTGTCTGATCGAGCAGGAAGGTCTTGATATTCCGGTCGGTTTTATTGAGCATAGCGAAAAACTCTTTGCCGGTGATATCGAAAGGTTCGGGGCCTAGTTTGCCCATGCCAGCGGCGAGCATCTGCGCTTCGGGACTGGAGCAGTCGAGCTGCCGGAAATACCATACACGGCCAAAACGACGATGATCGACAAAACGGAGATGCTTTTTGCTACTGAGCTCGATAATAAGATGAGCGTGCTTTTCCAGCTCAGAGTCTGGGTCGGCGATAACGAAACGGCCGGTCATACCAAGCTGGATAAGCAAAGCAGAGCCGCCGGTAAGCTGGATGAGCAGGCGTTTGGCACGACGCGAGACGTTAACAATCTTTTTACCGACAATTTCTGCGAGAGCACCACTGCCAGAAGGAGAGCCAGAGGCCAGGTCAGGGTCGGGGCAATTTAATATATCTTCACGACGCAGGTTAACTGCGGTTATCTTCTTGCCGGGTATCATCTCAGTGAGTCCGCGTGCAATATTTTCAACTTCGGGCAATTCGGGCATTGGTGGGCTTCTCTTTTGGGTCTATAAATATCGATGTATTTTAGACAAGGCATGCCTTGTCTCTACGTGGTATGGAATGGCTAGTTTAGCAATTCCTGCCTTTCTTCAGCCATGAACTTTTGCCATGCTTCGGGCAAGTATTCGATCATATCCTGTGGTACAAGAGATATTTCACCCTTTACCGCAGCGGCCAGATCGCCAGCTCGTCCGTGGATATGAGCACCGAGAGCAGCAGCCTCCAGAGGAGATATTCCGCTATTTTTACAGCCACAGATGGCAGCTATAACGCCAGCCAGAACGTCGCCACTACCACCAACTGCCATACCGGGGTTACCTGTTTCGTTCTGATAGGATATTGTGCCGTCAGTAGCGATCGACTCCATACCTTTGAGCAGTATAACGGCTCCAATAGTACGAGCCAGCTTTTCTGCCACCTTTATACGGCCAGAGGGCATATCCTGACGGAACCATCCCTGCCATAGCCGGACCATTTCGCCGAGATGAGGAGTAAGGATAAAATTACCAGCCAGCCTCTCCGGAATCTGTCCGGCCAGCTGAAGACGAGCGAGACAGTTCAGGCCGTCAGCATCGATCACAACCGGCTTATCTTTAACGGCAAGCAAACACTCCATAAGCGAATGGAAACTATTTGGCCCTCTGCCAAGACCAGGGCCAATGACAATAACATCAGCTTCAGAGATAAGGCGTTCAATAGTGGAATTTATCTCGCTGCTATCGAGGATAAGACCATCATCACTACAGGGTAAAGGACAGCTGGTAGCACCCGAAGCGAGAATAGCAGTTGCCTGTTGAGAGACTCTAGGCAGAGCCATTTTCACCAGTCCCGCCCCACTTCGGAACGCTGCATTAGCGGTAAATGCAGGAGCACCGATCATACCGCAACTGCCGCCGATAATGAGAATACGGCCAAAATCGCCTTTATGAGCGTCCCGATTTCGGGCACTCATCCGTAACTGATGTGCAATATACTTAACCATGTAATTAATATAGCATTACAAAAAAAAATTGTCCAGCCGATTTAGTTCAGATTCGTACTTTTGATCGTTCAGCATGTTAAAAGCTTAGGACGGCCAAGCCGCAACCAAATAGTTTTATGTGAGAAGAGAATTAAGAGTTTAACGCAAAGCCGCAGGGACGCAAAGAGTGGATTGGCAGGCTAAAAGTGTTAGGAGTTTATTATATAGTTGGAAAGTAAGGACGAAGACATAAAAGCAAGAAGTTGATAGCTAATAGAGCAAAAGTTGACTTTCAGCTAATTGTCTCTACTGGAATCGAAAAGGTCGACGGAGTATGAGACCTTCATTCTCCGATAGTTCAGGTCGTTATCGTAGAAGCGGTCGCGATAGCGTCGATAGCCGTACCTATTGTCTTTATCATAATAGTACCAGTAATCATCATAAAACCAGTCGGTTATTGGCTCGCCGAGATAAATATCATTGGCAGGGTCTTCCAGACTTACAGATAAACGGCTCGGAGCACGTAAAGGTTCGACACCATCGGCAGAGCCAACATTGTCGATAACACCAATAATCCCACATTGGAGATCACAGCTGTCGGGAATGTCGTAAATTGGGATAGAGCCCATATTGCCGGGTAGTTTGAGCATTTTTGGCTTTGCATCAGTAGGACCAGCTAGCTTTTCATACTCTATTTTAGCCTGATTTGGGAAGATAATACGATTGGCACGAAGCCAGGATTGGAAAGCAAAGTCGATTTTATCGGGAATGGAATCAGGTACAGTGGAATCAGAACTTGCTGTTTTTTTAGTGGTCTGGTCAATTACCAGCTCAGCGGCAAGCGTCCCTTCCTGCTCGGATTCCAGCTGATCGAATACGGGGAAGGTGGATGGAACAGCGTACAACACAGTCGACAATAGCAATAAAACCGCTATAGAACAGGACTTAAGGTACTTCGACACCCTAAGAGCTGTAACAGTGCGGGATACTTTGTGCTGGTGTTTTTTATACAATGTTGCTATTACCACCTGAAAACCGACCTTTCAATATGATTTTTTCAACATAAGCCCGCCGTAAACCAGAATTCAGCTGGTTATAGGCCTTTCTATTAACATTACCATATTGGCAGTAGAAATGCAAATAATTGCTGAATAATTGCAGGGCAATCGCATGAAAAGTTAGCCAAGTAAGTCAAAAAAACATATAGCAAGATAGGTAACTTGCGATTTGCGGCGCTAACCTTTGCGACACACTCACCATTACCAGCTGCGACATTATTGCAGGCATTTAGACCTGTCCTATATGTGCTGTTTTCTATCTATATAATATCTGTATCTTCAGACAGGATATTCAGGTAAGTTTGATATGAATAAACCCTGTCTCTCTTTTTACCTGTAATCTCTTCTAAGATCCCAATCTTGTAAAGGGAATCAATTGCTTTTGTAGCCGTTGGCTTTGAAGTGTCCAGCAATTCCATTACACTGGTTAATGTAATCATAGGATTTTCAGGCAGCAGATCAAAAAGCCTGATAGCATAAACAGATGTTTGTTCATGGTTGATTACTTTTTTCTGGTCAGCGTTGATTGCTGCAAAGATTCTCTGGGCTGTATTGATACCGTTTTCAGCTGATTCTTTTGCACAGGTCAGGAAGAAACCTATCCAAGCTTCCCAATTACCATTTGTTCGTATTTCCGTAAGATGGCGATAGTACTCCTGTCTATGCTGTTTGAATGCCAGACTAAGATATAGTAGTGGTGAAGGCAATATTTTCCAGTGTTCAAGCAGCAGGGTAATAAGCAGCCTTCCAATTCTTCCATTACCATCAAGGAAAGGATGTATCGTTTCAAACTGAACATGAGCTAGTGCAGCCTTTACTAATGGCGGCAATGTATCATTGCTGTGAATCCACTTTTCTAATTGTGCCAGAAGTTCAGGTACTTTATTCGGTGGAGGCGGTACAAACAATGCGTTACCGGGTCTGCTCCCGCCGATCCAGTTTTGAGAAGTTCTGATTTCGCCTGGATTCTTATCCGCTCCACGAACGCCCTTCATCAAATACTTGTGAACTTCGCAAAGCAACCTGGCACAAAGTGGTAACCCTTTTGGAGAGGAAAGTTCTTTCCTGGCATATGTAAGCGCATCAACATAATTACATACTTCTTCAACGTCTGCAATATGAGTTGATTGGTTTGTGATCTCGTAGGATACTACGTCCTGTAGTGTAGCCTGAGTACCTTCTATTTGAGAAGAAACTACAGCTTCTTTCCTTACAAAGCCATAAAGAAACCA
Source organism: Sedimentisphaerales bacterium (assembly GCA_963667715.1). Lineage (GTDB taxonomy): Bacteria > Planctomycetota > Phycisphaerae > Sedimentisphaerales > SM23-30 > JAFGDI01. Next base: position 3,914,211 of record OY763926.1, read on the forward strand.
GTTTGTGCTCGGCACCATTTCACCAGCAACAGCAAGCCTTTCAATTGCAGAAAGTGCCTGGGCGTGCAGTTCTGCAAGCTTGCCGTCCATGCTGATTTTGGGTTCTTTTGGTGGTAGTTTATATGGTACAAATGCTTTGACAGTTTCTTCACCATATACGCTATTGATATATTTTCCGGTTATTCTATTCATAGCTAGTAAAGACTCCTTAACTAATAAAATTCACTAGTAAAGACATCTTAACTAGTGAATCTACTAAGTCAAGCATTATTTACTAGTGTATAAGTGGTTGTTTTATAATGGATTATGGTGTGCTTAATTGTTAGTTTTCTTATTTTTGAGCGAATGTTTTAAGCCTAATACCAAATTCACCTCAATTTCTGAAAGGATAATCACTATCTTGCAGCTGTTGCAATTTGAATTATTAACAGGTTGGTTTACTTATCTTCCTGCTCCCACGGCTTGAATAGTTCGGGGTTGTATTTCTGGTTTTGTTCTATTAGTTGGATACGGACGCCTGTTGCCCAGAAGAAAATACCAGATTATTCTGTAACATATATCCTATAATAGTTGAGGTTGTTAGCAATGATATACTAAATTGAGTACTCCTTAGGCACAGAATCCAGGAATTGTTTAGAGTTGTGCAAGAGAAACAAATTACAAAATGGGATTTTGTAACTGTTTTTGAGATACGCAACTTGCCAATTTGGAAAGTTTGGTATATAGTATTAATAGAGATATAATGAAAAACTTTAACTGGTGCCAGGATGCCGAGCGTAAACAGGATAAAAGCATAATTGATTTGCAAGTAAGCATTTACAACCATGTCAGTGCTGTTTCTTCTGCTAGGATTGAAAATATAATTTCTACAAAGGCTGTAAACTGGGAATGTTTTAACTATATCTCGATTATCAATAAGGAAATAGGAAAATTAGCATATTATCGCAGTATAATATCAGAGAAAAATTCTGAGATATTATCTCACGAAATAAAGGCTTCTTTAGCAACATTAAGAAAGAGTCATTTAGCGTTAATAAATATTTTGAGGTAATAATATTATGGATAATACAATATTAAAAAACATTTCCGACGGCTTTGTTAAGTGCCTCAAGGATATAGGAATAAGCCAAACTTCGATAGTTGTAGATTTTGGCATATCAGCGGGGCAGGTATCAAAAGTATACAATGGCACCAGAACTTTTACTCTGGACCAAATCAGTGATATAAGTTTCCACCACAAAATACCTATAGCGGCCCTGGTTACGAGGTATATGTGCAAAGCAGGTGATAATGAACTGTTTGACCTTTTTGAACAGGCTGAAACTAATGGTTTTAAGCTACTTGAGGAACTGGATCACCAAGATGGCTCAAAAGCCGCTTCATAAATATGGAACCATATAAGCAGCTATATCTATTCAACATATTATAACTGCCAATAAAACCCACCTTTTATATAGACAACACATCCATTTCAAATAATGCATATAAAATCAATTGTAGTCTAGTCTGGCTAGTAATATAATCAAGGTTTGTAAAGAATGCCGATCATATAAAGTGAATCGGCAATAATTGCGTTTATGCTAATATTACAGGCAGGAGCTATGAAAGCATTAGTATTCAAGGATGGAAAGTTAGAATATCGGGCAAATGAGCCGGAGCCGGCTGTTATGCCGGAGACTGTGCTTATAGATGTGGAATATGCTGGTATATGTTCGACGGATCTGGAGATAACTAAAGGTTATATGGGATTCGAGGGTATACCGGGGCATGAGTTTATAGGTCGGGTATCAAAAGGGCCTGCCGAACTTATGGGCAAGCGAGTAACGGCCGAGATCAATTGTGTTTGTGGAAAGTGTAATATGTGCAAAAGCGGTCTCAGCACTCATTGTCTGGACCGGCAAACAATTGGCATATATCAGCATAACGGTGCTTTTGCGGAAAAGATCGTGGTTCCGCAGTCGAATATCCATGTTATCCCAGACGAATTGAGTCTGGAACAAGCTATTTTTATTGAGCCATTGGCGGCGGCGTTTCAGATATGCCGGCAGGTAAACCTCAGCGAACGAGATAAAATAGCAATAATAGGCGATGGTCGTCTTGGACTTTTGACGGCTCAGGCAATAGCGTCACGGGTAAGTAAACAGAATATAACAGTAGTCGGCAGACATCAGGATAAGCTTGGTTTTCTGGAAAAACGTGGTTTTAGGACCGCGATAGCAGGTGAGATCGGTATAAGTCCGCAATGGGATATCGTTATTGACTGCAGCGGTAAGGCGGCTGGCTTTGAAACAGCAGTAAAAATGCTACGACCACGCGGCAAGCTGATACTGAAAAGCACATTTGTGCCAGATAAGGCAGTAGACCTCTCGCTGGTAGTTATTAATGAACTGGCAATAATAGGCTCACGCTGCGGGCCGTTTGAAGATGCGATAAAAGCTCTGCTCTCGGGCGAAGTTGATACGACAGGGCTTATAACCGGCCGCTATAATCTCGAAAATGGAATAGAGGCTTTTAATGCGGCAGGAAGCGGTCAGCATATAAAAGTGATAATTAAGATCAAAAATTAGTCCCGATGTACATCGGAATAGAAAATAGGAATTAGGAATTGAAAGATTTTTTACATAGAATAAGTGTTGAAGCTGGTAAGCTGGCGATGGAATATCGTGGTCGGCTGTCTACGCTGCAAGTGGATCATAAGAGCAAAAAAGACCTGGTAACTGAAGCTGATGTTGCAGTTGAGAAGTATTTGGTTGGCGAGATCCAAAAGAATTACCCGGACCATAGTATCTTTGGCGAAGAAAGCGGGCAGCATATTGGCAATGAATATCGCTGGGTGATCGACCCGATCGATGGTACGGGAGCTTTTGTTTACGGTCACCCGATATTCTCGGTTTCGATCGCATTGGAAAAGAACGGCAAGACTATCCTGGCTGCGGTAAATGTACCAGCCCAGAACGAGCTATACGAAGCAGAACTGGGTAAAGGTGCCACGCTCAACGGCAATAAGATCCAGGTTTCCAGCTGCGATGATTTTGGTTTTAGCATGCTGGCGACCGGTTTTGCCTGTTTGAGAAGTAATCACGAGCATAATAATATGCCGTACTTGCAGGCTATCTTACCGAAGATACAGGATCTGAGGCGTTTTGGCTCGGCGGCGGCTGACCTATGTATGGTCGCCTGCGGCAAACTGGACGGATTCTGGGAGCTGTACCTGAACGTTTACGATGTTGCCGCTGGTATACTTATCCTAACCGAAGCGGGTGGAAAAGTATCGAACTTTAAAGGTGATGAGCTGGGCGACAACTATGGCGAGATAATAGCCACAAATGGGCTTATCCACGATGAGCTGACAAAGATCATATCTGGGGTAAGGCATAAAGTACGCCCGTTTGAATATGGTCCATGCGAGCTGGCAATGATCGATGACGATATTATGCCTTTGGATGAAGCGAAGATAAGCATCCATGACAGAAGCGTATATTTTGGTGACGGCGTATATGAGGCGATGAGGATCTGTAACGGCCGGATATTTGCTCAGGACAGACACTTCAAGCGTCTAAGAAACAGCCTGGAGTCAATGGATATGCTGGCAAGTACAGATATTGAAGTTATCAGAGGGCGGATCGAAAGAGCGATAGCAACTTCTCAGCTGAATAATGCAATAGTATATTTCCAGATCAGCCGCGGTCAGGAGCCACGCAAGCATAGCTGGAGCGAAGGGATAAAGTCTCACTTTCTGCTAACGATCAAAGAGTTTAAATCTACCGGACCGGATGAAGTTTCAACTATCGTCCAGCAAGACCTGAGATGGAAGCAGTGTCATATCAAGAGCCTGAACCTGCTGGCAAATGTCAAAGCAAGACAAGCAGCAAGCAAGGCGGGAGCATATGAGGCTATATTGATCGATGAAGACAATATAGTAAAAGAGGCGACCAGCTCGTCGGTAATGATAATAAAAGGTTCGGCAATCTACGCCCCTCCCCTGTCAGAGAATATTCTGCCGGGCGTGACACGGTCGCTTATCCTGGAATGGGCACCACAGGCTGGGCTGGAAGTTAAAGAAGAAAACTTCGGGCTGGAAGAACTGCTGGCCGCTGACGAGGTAATACTTACCGGCACCGCAACCGAGGTTAAATCGGTAGTAAATGTGGATGATAAAACTATCTCAGATGGTAAACGCGGGCCATATGCTCTGGCATTACACCAGATGCTTAAAGAAGCACAGAAAAAAGTGTAATAGCTATCATACCGATTAATAGTAAATGAAAAAGAAGAAAGCAGATCTGTTACATATATGGCAGATCTGCTTTATTATTGGCATGTAATAATTTAAAACAAAAAAACCATATACAAAAGTATATGGTTCTAGTTGATAATAAAAAAGCCGGCGTGATCCTGCCCTTATGATGTTATGGTCGGGATTCAGAAGGGAAAGAACAAAACCACACCAGCCAAAATTGAGTGTCTTATTTAATTGTCAGGAAAATCTCTTTTCCTTTGTCTGCTTAATTATATATCATAAACGACATATTAATCAAGCTCAACAAGAGAAATAATAATAGATTTCTAATAATTATACGAGGAAAAAATTGTTAATTTATTAAAAAAAATTACCTCACTTACCTACAACCGAACTTTAATGCCATATAACGCACTGAATATTAACCTAAAGCCCAATACGATTCAATAATAGCTACTAACCAAAACAATAATAAAGCTATGAGAACGAGAGTAAAAAGTTAAATTATTTTTAACAAAAGCATCAATCCGTAAGACAATACAAAGGTGAAGTCCTATTTATCCTACAACTCTTGCTAAAAAACACCATACATGTTATAATACGAGCTTATCGAAACTTTAATAGGATTATATAAACATATACAGAATATACACTTAGCATCATACGATAATTCTTAGAAGAAACTTAAAAATAACCATTAAGGACATAAAGATCCCTTAATTACCACAAGTCATTTGAGGATAGGCACTTGAGTAAAGAACAAACAATATCTAACTTAACTGAAAGAGGCTTTGTAAGTCAGATATCATCACCCGAGCTAGAAAAACAACTCACAGAAAGATGTGTTACATTGTATGCGGGGTTTGACCCGACAGCGAAAAGCCTGCACATAGGCAATTTACTGCAGATCATGCTTCTGGCCCAGTACCAGCGTCATGGCCATAAGCCGTTGGCTCTGGTAGGTGGTGCGACAGCCATGATCGGCGACCCATCAGGCAAGAGTCAGGAACGAGTTCTACTGACAGAAGAGACAATCGCAGAGAACCTGACAGGTATCAAGAAACAGCTAAGTCACTTTCTTGACTTTGACTGTGGAGAGAATAGTGCAGAACTTGTGAATAACTTTGACTGGATCGGTAAGTTCTCGTTTATCGAATTCCTTCGCGATGTTGGTAAAAATTTCAGAGTAGGCGAAATGATGGGCAAGGAATCTGTCCGCAAACGTCTAAACAGCGATGCAGGCATGAGCTTTACCGAGTTTAGCTATCAGCTGCTGCAGGGCTATGACTTTCTGCACCTGTTCAGAGAGAAAAACTGCACACTACAGGTTGGCGGCGATGACCAGTGGGGCAATATTACTGCGGGTATCGACCTGACCAGAAAAGTAGCGGGCAAACCAGTTTACGGCATGACCTCCCCCCTGCTGACAACAGCGAGCGGGCAGAAATTTGGCAAGACTGAGGCAGGTACGATCTGGCTTGACGCTGAGATGACCAGGCCTTACGACTTCTATCAATACTGGATAAGAGTAGATGATCGAGACGTGATCAATCTATTACATAGATTTACCTTTATGCCGATGGAAGAGATCGCAGAGCTGGCCAAACAGGTTGCCGATGAGCCGGAGAAACGTCAGGCTCAGAAAGTATTGGCAGAATATGTAACCGAGATGGTACATAGTAAAGCTCAGCTGGAACTGGTACAGAAAGCGACAGAAATATTATTCGGAAGTGAGATCGTAGGATTAAACGATCAGGAGTTAACCGGTATCTTTGCTGATGTGCCAAGTACAACGATGAGCAAAGATAAGCTCAGCGAAGGTATATCTGTGCTGGATATCTTTACCGACAGCGGAGTATGTCAGTCTCGCGGCGAAACTAAGAAACTGATAAAGGCAGGCGGTGCATATATTAATAATAACCGTATCGGCGATATGGGCTTTGTGGTTAAGACAGATTCACTGGCTTCTGAGTCTGTTATGATATTGAGAAGTGGTAAGAAGAAATATCATCTTATCAGATTCCAGTAAGGAACTGAGCTAAGAGTTTTCGTCCACAGATTCTTTAATCGGTGTTCGCTACCGCTCTCAATAATTTGATTAATTAACACAGATTGAAGAAGAATAAACATAAGTAACAATCTCAAACTGACCGATAGTCAGTTTGAAAGGATTTAGTCCCGATGTACATCGGGATAGAAATTAGCAATTAGTTGAATAGAATAACTTCAAATACTAACTACTAATTACCTATTATCAGGTCCTTTGTTGATAGTGGATTACAATATACAAACTGAAGCATTGGTCAGTTTGAGTAACAATGTTAAAAAATAGTAGCACAGATCATAAGTTTGCTTGAAATGAAACAGGTGTGCTACTTGAATAGAGGTAAAAAAATGAAACTACCAGAACTAGAAAACAGTAATAAGTATGTCGGGCTGTATGTTATTAATTTTGGCGACAGCAGCTCAGTTGGCTACACTGCAACTGAGACAGCGGCTTTACTGGAATCTGAAAAGTATGCTGATGTTAAGGTCTTTAAGATCGTCAAGGCATATGCAGACGGTACACTTGAGCTAAAAGGTGTAAGAAACGATACATTCAAGCTGGAAAGCGGCATGTTCTTTAACAGTATCAATAAGGATATCGCTGTATCAGAATTTGAAACTCTCTCAGACTACGCCGATAACAGCAGCTGTCCATGCAAGGCCAAGCTTCAGCTGGCACATGATACTGAAGGTAATTACTTACTGGGCCTTATCTATCCGGCAGAATATGAAGAAGAGATATCAAGCTGGATGATCGCCAGTAACTTCAAAGGCAGCGGCGGAGTTGATGCCGGTATCAGCCAGGTTGACAGGTTCTACAATAGCGGCTACTGTATCGACCACAGCAAGCAGATAATGGCAGAGGATACTATCGCTGCCAGAAGCTTTGATGAACTGGTTAATACCGCCGGCGTTGCAATACAGCGGGCAATGTAAAAAAAACAGCAGGAGTTAGAAGTTAGAAATTAGAAGTTACGATTTGTATAAGTAACCTAATCTCTAATTTCTAATTCCTAACTTCTAATCTATGAAATTACGTCAATACATTCTTTTACCAATAGTCACATTGTTTTATGCTTTTGTCACATCTCGTAAACAAAAAGCAGATTCTCAGCGAATGAGCAAACTCGAGTTTCCGACTAATACCAAAGATATGGGGATATCAACTAACGATAAAGTTCGTAAGGTATGGCGAGCAAAATGGTTCAAGGTGAGAAAATGAATAACAGACATACAGCACTTATCCAGAAGTTTTGTGATGGCGGGCCAGCGGTGCGGGCAGCAGTTACAGGTTACCCGATAGATAAATACGATATAGCAGTGACACCGGGGAAATGGTCATTGAAAGAATTGATCGTTCACCTGGCTGATTCTGACGCTATAGCTATCGACAGAATGAAACGTATACTAACAGAAGATAATCCGACATTGCTCTGGGCTAATGATAAGGCGTATGTCGAGAGGCTGCACAGCGAAAAACAGTCGATGGAGGATGCGGTAATTTTGTTCGAGGCAGGACGCAGGCAGTTTGCACGTATTCTGGAATGTCTGAGCGATGCAGATTTTTGCCGAACTGGTACGCACAATAAAATCGGGGAAGTAACACTGGAAGGACTGGTTAACAGCTATATCAATCATCTGAATCATCATCTGGAATTTGCATATGGCAAACGCGAGACACTAGCGAAGAATTTATAAGGAGCAACAAATGAGTAAAACCGTACTGGTACCAATAGCAGAAGGCGTAGAAGAAATTGAATCTATGTGTATAATCGACACTATCAGGCGTGCCAAGGTTGAAGTTATAGTTGCTTCAGTGGATGGCCTGACGGTTACCGGCTCACGCGGAGTATCGATCAATGCCGACCATCTGCTCAAGGATGTTATTGACAGGGAATATGATCTGATCGCACTGCCGGGCGGTATGGGAGCGGCTCAGGCATTTCGTGACAGCGAGATGTTAATTAGTAAGCTCAAAGAACAGGATAATGCCGGCAAGCTATTTGCGGCTATCTGTGCGACGCCAGAGCTGACCTTGAACACTCATGGGTTGATCAAAGATCGGAAAGCAACTTGTCACCCGGGAGTAGCGGCAGGACTGGCCGATAACCCGGCGATCAACGAACGAGTAGTAACCGACGACAACCTGACGACCAGCCGCGGGCCGGGAACAGCGATCGAGTTTGCACTGGAGCTGGTGAAGCAGCTTTGCGGTGCTGATATCGCTGACGAGATCGGTAAAGGTATGCTGGCTTAATTTTTATTTGACGGGATTACCGTCAGCCTGAGGCTGACTGGATCTTTACGACAGATCACGGTTACAATAGTATAGCTTGTAAGCACCAGAGCTTCCCCACAGGCGGGGGAGATAACTAAAAGTATTTTAAAAATCATTTTTTATCCACAGATTATCTAAAAGGTGCTCGCTACCGCGAGATACTATTTTGATTAATTCGCACAGATTTAAGAATAAATGAAAAACGAATTTACAGTTGAAAAGTTTGCACAGGTGGCGGCGTTTATCATTGAGGCGGAAAAGCTCAAAAATGTATTTCGCCAGAGTAAGGTAGTTGGTCTTGACCGGAGGGAAAATTCTTCGGAGCATAGCTGGCAGGTTACACTGCTGGCGTTGACCCTTGCCCCCTACTCTATTAAACCGATAGATGCAGATAAAGTTGTGCGGATGCTGCTTATCCACGACCTGGTCGAGATCGATGCCGGAGATAAAATGATCTACTCCAAGGCTCACGATGATTTTGAAAATGAGCTCAAAGCTGCCATGCGGATCTTTGGGCTGCTGCCGGAAGATATTGGGGCAGGATATCTGGAGTTATGGATAGAATTTGAGAAAAAGGAAACTAATGAGGCGAAGTTCGCTTATGCGATCGATCGCCTCATGCCGGTGATGCAGAATCTACACAACCCGGAATACCAGACATGGACTCATCATAATGTTCCAAAAGAGCAGGTACTGCAGATCAATGCCGCAATCGCCGAAGCTCACCCGCAGATATGGGAGATAATCAAGGGTCAGATAGATGAGGCTTTTGGATAAAACTCTATCCCAATATACCATTCCATTTGCTATTCATCAAAACAGTTTATCAATACTTTCCTTGGGCTTAAAATAGTCAGCCATTAGTTTTAATGTACGATTTTTTTTCTCAGACGGACACTGAGAATCCTTATTCTTATCCTTTTTCATGGTCAAATACTCACAAACAAACAGCAAATCGGTAAACAATAATTATCCAAACTGACCGATGGTCAGCTTGAGAGGAGTTAGTCCCGATGTGTATCGGGATAGTATTTAGCAATTAGTTGAATAGAATGACTTCAACTAATAACCACTAACTATCAATCGCTAAGTCCTTTATTAATAGTGAAATACAATGTGTAAACGGAAGCATTCGGTCAGTTTGTGTAATTATATATGAGATATCCAAAGAAACAACCAGTAATGGGGAGGATTTAAAAAGAAAAAAGCGGGTAATAACACTTTATTTGGAAATCTCGGACACACATTTTAGAAACAAAATAAAGCTACTCCGTCTTATGTTTATTACCATCAGTTTCCAATTGCTTTAGTATGCGGTCGAAATCACTCTCGAATAGACGGTCCTGGATAATCCTGTATTTTTCAAATTCAGTTTCAGCATGAGCTTTGGCAATTTCTGCTGTCACCTTACCGGCATCCTGTAGAACATCTCGGTCAGTAGCATCGATAAACCGGTTTAGGCGAGTTTCCCAGTCAGCCATAGTCATCGGAATATTACGCATCGCCATATCTTCTGCAATATCAAGATAAGCAGAAACCAGACGTTGTAATTGAGCCATTTCACTTTCAGTTAAATAGTTTTTGGCTACGGTAACATCAAACTTCTGAATTTTCCCAGTGGGAGCATCCTTCCAAGTGGTCAAACCCATATTTTTTTCCTGGTGATCAGCCCGGTCAACGATTATTTCTGCTGCAGTGTGGCCATGAATAGCCCAGTGTAGTTTATTCTGAACTGTTGCGAAAAAACGCCTGGTCGCATGTGCCGTCAAATCATAGTCAACAGAAGTGGCGTAAATATCGGTGATTTTCTGGTAAAATTTTCTCTCGCTAAGCCGTATTTCCCGAATACGCTCTAACTGCTCTTCAAAATACTTTTTACCAAGGATCGTGCCATCATTTTTCAGACGGTCATCATCCATAGCGAACCCCTTGACAGTAAACTCCTGAATAATCTGGGTCGCCCATTTCCGAAACTGCACAGCACGTTCTGAATTGACCTTGTACCCCACAGCAATAATTGCCGAGAGATTGTAATGATTGGTATTGTAGTTTTTGCCATCGACGGCAGTTATTCGAAAATTTCGAATAACTGAATCTTCGTCAAGCTCACAGTCGGAAAATACCTTTTTCAGGTGATAATTAACTGTATGTGTTTCAATATCATAAAGAACCCCCATCATTTTTTGTGAAAGCCAGATGTTTTCATCAGCATAGACCGCTTCAACGCCACCTTCGCCACTGGCGGCAACGAATGTCAGGTACTCAGCCGCTGAAGAGCGGATGATGGAAGATCCCTTCACGGGGGGGCACAGAGAATCTTTATTCTTATCCTTTTTCATGGTCAAATACTCACAAACAAACAGCAAATCGGTAAACAATAATTATCCAAACTGACCGATGGTCAGCTTGAAAGGATTTAGTCCCGATGTGTATCGGGATAGAATTTAGCCATTAGTTGAATAGAATGACGTCAAAAACTAACAACTAATTTCTAACTACTAAATTCTTATTTAATAGTGAAACTATACAAACTGAAGCATTTGGTCAGTTTGAGTAATTAATTATATATGAGATATCCAAAGAAACAACCCGTAAGGGGTAGGATTTAAAAAGAAAAAAGCGGGTGATCGGAATCGAACCGACATGGCCAGCTTGGAAGGCTGGAGCTTTACCACTAAGCTACACCCGCAAAATTTGCGATAGAAGAGATAGGATACTGACATGGTGTATTTAAGTCAAGTAAAAACAGTGCAAATCTGCTAAAAAGTTAAAGGGCAGATAGTTATATAAAAAAAGACGAACCTGTTAAGTTCGTCTTTTTTGGAAATATTACACGGTCTAAGTGTAAATATGTTGGTTACTTAGAAAATAAAGTAAATTATTACTTCTTCATACTGAACAAAGACTGAGATTTCAGGATGGTCTTTTGTTCAGGGAAAGCGTGGAAGGCATAGACATGGAGCTCTTCCCAATGTGCTTCATAATCGATGAAGGTGAAAGGAGCGAGAGAATTTGGAGCTACTTTCTGCTGGAACGGGACAAATATACCGCGTTTGCGAGCGATCCTTACCAGATCATTATGAGTCTTCTTATATACGCTATCGCTCATCTGCTCAGCGAGGAAGCTCATCATATAGACGAATTTCTGATCGGCCCATTTGCACTGGTATTTGCGATTACCTTTGAAAGGCATTCTACGAACCAGCCCCCTGGCCGGAAGCATCTGGTCATGGCGACAAACGGTTTCGCAAAGTGAATCGCCATCGTTGTGAACACTTACAACATGGCTGCAGCCGGTGATCCAGATATTGACTTCATAGTCGCCCTGAAAAAATCTCTGGCCACGACAGATATCAAAAAGTTCCGGATGCAGAGGTCTGCGAAAGATGTTAAAATCTACCGACTCGACTGTTTGAAACTGCTCGGTATCAAATTGTCTTATATTCTCTTTCATATTAGTATCTAATTCCAAATTCCACATTGTATAAAGTTACAACATGTAACGGTTATAGCGTTTATTCCTTTCGTAACTTCTAAAGAAATTATACCTCGTCAAAGATAGCTCTTCAAGCATAATCCTTTGTTTTTAATACTGATAAGTGCGTTTTCATATTATAGGACCTTGCGTTGTTTCATTAGCTAAAAGTAGCCTAAACCTATATAAGTCATTACTTTCCAAATAATTCCACAAAAGGAAGTCCAATACCAAAAGGTCCGATAATTTTTTGAGTTAAAGATTATCGGGCTTTAAAAAAACTTAATTTTTTTTATAATATTTAATGGTGGATAGTATATGTACCCGCATTTTCTCCGGGAAAAGGAATTCATCCAGCAAAATGAAGGATCATATTATATGGTAAAGAGAATAATCGCCATTGCCCTTTTTGTATTTTTACTTTCACAATTCATTTATTCTGCGACATTTACAGCAACGCCGGGCAGCTCACTGCAAAGCCTGATAGACAATGCTGACAGCGGAGACACGATCATACTAGCCGCTGGCACCTATACCGGAGCTAATAGTCGTAATATTTATATATCCGGCAAATCGCTAACAATACGCTCCGAGGATATCAGCTCCCCCAGCCAGACAATAATCGACGCAGAAAATACAGTTGGCAGCCGGATATTCGATATCACTTTAAGTGAAAATGATCCGGATGAAACAGAGGTGATAATTGAGGGTATAACTTTTACCGGTGCTGGTACTGTTGCTATATACGGCCATGGCGACAGCTCGTCAAGCAGCGGCATAACACTTGCTAACTGTATAATAACCGACAATGTAAACACAAACAGCTTTTATGCAGGCGTATGTTTGAAAAACACTGCCAGAGTTGACATTATATCCTGCCTTTTTAGCGGTAATGAGACAAATGGAGTGGGAGCGGGGCTATACTGCAAAAACTGCAAGATGGTAAGCATTGTCAAGACAGCATTTTATGAAAATGCGACCACATATTCAACTTCTGTTGGTGCGGCTATTTTTATGGACAATTGCGAATCGATTATTTATGACAGCCAGATCTATGGAAATTCTGCGGTAAAGCAAGGTGGCGGCATTGTACTGAATAATGAAGCTGATAGTAGCCGTAAGGTAAGATTCTATAATACTATTATTAATGGCAACACTGCCCAGGTTGGTGCGGGAGTATATATTGGTGCAGATGTAAATGCCGAATTTTATAATTCGATAATATGCGGAAATGACAATTATGGCATGTACAGTACGCACACGCCGGGCAAGGTAGTGGTCAAAAACTGTATTTTATGGGATAACGACCAGAAAGATATATATTTTTCAAATGGCGAAAACGCTGAGGCCTTTGAAATATCATATTCTATAATCGGAAGCGACTATACATACGGTAAGCATATCATAACAGATAACCCGGAGTTTCTGGAGGAAGGCAGCTGGTCTGCCGGGCAATGGATAGAACCCTATAGCAGCAGTAGTACGGCATGGCATCTGGGCAGCCTCTCCCCTGCTATAGACGGTGGTGACCCGAACTATCTGGCACCATCAACGGAAAGCCTTGATGTTGACGGCGAACCGAGGTTTGTTGGTAAGACAATCGATATTGGTATTGACGAATATGTAGCGACAGGTTCCGGACTGGTACAAAACAGCAGGACAGAGCTGTGGTACTGGACGGTTTCTGATGCATTGGCAGAAGCATCAGAAGGTGATGAGCTGATAGTGTCGCCGGGGAGATACAGTGAGGCCCTGGTGATCGGTAGTCCGGCTAATATAAAGATAAGCGGCCAACAGCCATATAACGATGAGTTCAGAACTAATACAATAATCGATGCTACAGGAGAAGATAGTCCAGCGGTAATATTTAGCCCGGAAACCAGTGAAGAGACATCAATAAGCGGACTAACCTTAACTGGCGGCAGCGGCTGGTATGACTCGTCCCGAAACGAAACAATAGGCGGCGGTATTTATTTCAGTCAGTCATCACCGACTATATCATTTTGCAGGATCGAAGACAATACAGCGGAAACCGGCGGGGCAATTGCCATTAAAGCCTGTAACCCAAAGATAATTAACTGCATAATAAAAAACAATAGCTGCGTGAGCCTTGGCTCGGCGATTGCGGTATTAAACGGCAGTATCCCTCAGATATTCAATTGTGCTATTATCGACAACCAGACAAACAACTCCAATAACTCTGGAACTGGTGCTATCCATTTTGATAATAGTTCAGCTCCGCAGGATGGGCTGATAAGGAATTGTCTGTTCAACAACAATCTGCCGTATGCGATCTATAATGCTGGTTCAGCTTTTATCGAACTTAATAGTTCGATACTACACGATAACAACAGCGACCCTAACGCAGTCAATGACTCTCAGCTGTTTGCCCCGGATATGGAAAGCTTTGAGCTGAACTACTGTCTGATCACAGACGACTGGGAAGGTAACGGCACAGATAATATTACCGGCACCCCACAATTTGCCAGCAACTCTTATACAGATGAAAATGGCGATACAGAAACAACAAGTCATGACTACGAACTTGGCTCATTGCATGAATGTTTGAATCTGGGCGATAATGATTATGATCCTGAAGAGACAATCCTGGACCTGGACGGCCAGGAACGTAAGAAGCATTGCCGGGTTGATATAGGCCCATGGGAATATCAATCGCTAACTGGCCTGCTTAATGCGGTGCCAAATCTTGTACTATATAATAGTCTGACATATTGCAGTGTGAGCGAGGCATTTGAAGCGGCGAAGGAAAACACAACTGGCCGAATCAGCATAACGGTAACCAAGGGAACTTTTAAGGACAATATAATAATCGATAGAGATGAAGTTCAGATAGCTGGTTCCGGTTCATTCCAACCGGACGAGGTTATTATAGACGGCAGCTTTAAGGTTATAGATAAGGCCGGGCCATTTGACGAAGATGACCCGAACGACCCGAACTATATGGGAGCTGTTGTTACACTGGCGTATGGAAAAGCTAAAACAGCGACCATATCAAGAATGACGCTCAGGGGTGGTCAGGGAACACTTGATAAAGATGGTAAGTTTAAGGGTGGTGCGATAAACTCTCGTAACAATGACGATGTGTATATTACCAGCTGCATTATCGAAGACTGTGCGGCCGATGATGGCGGCGGGATTTATTTGAGTAATACAGATAGTGCAACAATCACACAAACGATAGTAAAGAATAATACTGCCACAGAAACTGGCGGTGGTGTGTATATACGTAACAGTAACACCCTGCCAATAAATGCTACTCTTCTCGCTCAGAATAATGCGGAAAATGGTGGCGGGCTGTATATGGTAAATAGTAATGCAGATATTGACTTCTGTACTATAGCGGATAATACCAGTACAGAACCCGGGGGCGGGATATTGGTAGAAGAGCCCAAGGACGATCTTACAATTTCAAATAGCATTATCTATGTCAATAGTCCGGATCAATTGAGTATGCCAGATCCGAATACTGATTTTGATATTGACTATAGCTGTATAGACGGCGGCTATGATGGTGACCATATTATTACAGAAGATCCGAGGTTTATTAACCCGGCAGAACAGAACTATAAGATAAGCGTTTATTCTCCATGTTTCAATATGGCTGACCCGGATGGCACTTCGGCTTACGACCTAAAGAAATTAACCAGCCGTCAAAAACGCTCTGATAATACATTTAATGCAAACTATGATATGGGTGCATATGAAATGATGGATATCCTGGAAGACTATCAAGTATACAAGCCGGTATATAACGAAACCATTGATAAATATTACTATACGATACAGGATGCTATCAATGACGCTGGATATGGTGATGTAATATTGCTGGAGCCGGGTCTCTACCAGGAGCAACTGGTTATCAATAAAGACAACCTGACAATAAAAGGAAGACTTGAGCCTGCTAATACTGCAATGGCACGCACAATAATTGAGGCCAAAAGCAAGGACTTTTATGGTCTGCCAAGTAATGTTGCCGATAAACCAGTTATAACTCTAGCTGAATTTCAAGCTTCAGATATCTACCTCGAAGGCTTGACACTAGTTGGCGGTAAAGGTGAAGCTCACAATTTCGATGACTATAGTGACCCGAACTATTCAATACCGATGGGCGGTGGCCTGCTGAGTATCAATAATACAGGCCTAACTATGAAATGGTGTAATATAACAGGTAACTATAACAGCCCGACCGATACCGCAGATTTTATTGGCGGCGGCATGGCTCTGGTTGGCTGTTCACAGGTGAAGCTGGAGAACTGTCTGATCACAAATAATAAGGCAACCCGCAGACGTGGCGGTGCAATATGGGCAAAAGATATTTATTCATCCGGCAGCGGCGACCCAAATGACACTTATGGACTTATGATCAGTAATTGTACAATAACGGCAAACGCCGCAACAGACAGCAAGCCGCTGCTTGACGCAGATTTCACAACGTGCGGCGGTATATATATTGACGGTGACAGTTCTGGTATAATATTGAAGAATTCTATCATAACCGAAAACACTCCTACCAATATGTATCCACTAAATGACAGTGAAAATATAACAGCTGACCACTGTCTGCTAACAGGCATCGTCGGTACAGACATATATACCTTTGACCCGAAATTTGCGGGTGTTTCGTCATATGACTACCACCTGCAATCGACTTCGGGCCGATGGGCGACCTGGAAACGTCTATGGCATAAGGATACATACGATAGTCCGGCAATAGATGCTGGCGAAGGCACAGAAGAACAAAAAGCAGCGGAACTTTACCCTGAAGGTGATAATATTAATATTGGGGTATATGGTGCAAGCGTTGAGGCATCGTTAAGCAATAACGAAACCACCGTCTTGGGCCTGGCCGATCTCAACGGTGATAATCGGGTTGATATTTCAGACCTTGCGGTATTAGCGGCAAGCTGGTATAGTATGGATTGCTTCAATAATGCAGATACCAACCGTGACTGTATAGTTAATATTGAAGACATGCAAGCCTTCCTTGAAGGATGGATGGTAGATTAGAATTTAGAAATTAGCCAAAGTTGATTTCTAAGCGTTACTTTTAGACCAGCGACTTGAGCTTTAAGGCTCGTTAAACTGGTCATTTTGAGAAATTATATGAAATTTGATATTGTAAATGATATTTTTATAACCTGCGGGCTGGGTATGAATAAATATCTGGCGGACGAGCTGGAAGAACTTGGTTTCGACATAAGTAACGAAAGCAATACCGGTATAACGGTCGAAGGTACGCTTTTTGACTGTATGCTGCTTAATCTGCACCTGCGGTCAGCACTGAACGTTTTTTATCAGATCGACGAGTTTGATTGTCGTCATGCAGATGAGCTGTACAGAACCGTAAAAGAGCTGCCGTGGGAAAATATTATTCCAAGCAGCAGTTACTTTTGTGTTACCAGCCGGGTAGATACCAAGTCTATTACTAATAGTATGTTCCCGAACCTGAGGGTGAAAGATGCTATTGTTGACCGGATAAATGACATCAAATACGAACGGCCAGATTCGGGACCAGATCGCCACCGGATAGTAATATATTTGTTCTGGAAAGATAGTACAGCATCATTATATATCAATACCTCTGGTAAGAAGATATCCGACCGTGGCTATCGTAAAATACCACACAAAGCCCCACTACGCGAGAATCTGGCGTGGTCAATGATCCGCGAAAGCGGCTATGACGGCAGTGTGCCATTTGTGGCCCCGATGTGCGGAAGCGGCACTCTGGCAATAGAAGCAGCACTAATCGCAACTAAAAGAGTACCAGGCCTGCTCAGGGATAACTTCTGTTTCAATCATCTGATCGGGTTTGACAATGACACTTGGCAGACCATGAGAAACCAAGCTCGCAAGGCAGGTAGTAAAGATAAGCCAGCACCGATCATTGCCAGCGATATAGACCCAAAAGCTGTTGAAGCTGCCCAGAAAAATGCCAAGACAGCCGGCGTGGATCAGCTAATTGATTTTCAGGTATGCGACTTTGCCGAGACCAAAATGCCAGAAGAGCCGGGGATCATTATGCTCAACCCGGAATATGGCCAAAGGCTGGGTGAAATAAAGGAGCTGGAAAAAGATTACGAACGACTTGGTAATTTCTTCAAACAGAGCTGTCCGGGCTATAAAGGATATATCTTTACCGGCAATATGGATCTGGCAAAGAAAGTTGGTCTAAAGACCAAACGTAAGATCCCGTTCTTTAATGCCGACATTGAATGTCGTCTGCTGGAATACGAGCTGTATAGCGGAACCAGAAAGATAAAAGGCTCAGAAGGCAGTACTGAATCGACTAAAGAATAAAACCAGCAGGCATTGGCATTATTCTTCGTTTGCTTTTATCTCGTCATAGAGCTCAAGCAGGCTTTGGCTGATGGTACGGGTATCACCAACTGTGCTCATAAAGTTTGTATCGCCATTCCAGCGTGGCACAATATGTTGATGCATATGACCGGGGAGTCCGGCACCGGCACAACGTCCAAGGTTTATACCAATATTAAACCCATGCGGATTGAGTGTTTTACGGAGCACTTTCTGATAGTAGCGTGTTAGGCTGGTTATCTCATTCATTATTTCATCATTAACAAGTGATAGATCACCAAGATGCTCAACAGGTGCAATTAGTAAGTGTCCTGCACTGTATGGATAGCCATTCATAACTACCATTGCTTTTTCACCGCGATGTAACATTAGGTTTTTTTTGTCATTCTTTGGTGAATCGTTCCAATAATCGCACAGAAAGCAGAATTCGCCATCATGGCCAGTACGGACATCATCAGCTAACCCCTTAAGATATGAAATACGCCAAGGAGCCCAAATATTATTATAACTACTCATCTTTTATCCTACTCTATTTTACTTTTCAAGTGTGTCCTGACCGCCAAGCTTTTTCCATGCAGTGTAGATCGTTCCGGCGACAAATCCGTCAGTATCGCCAACAATCGCCCTCTCGAGCAACTTTGCACTTAGTTTAACGGTATATTCCCGCCAGCGAAGCTCATAAATTTCATTTTTAATCGAATCCTGCACTTCGGTAAGCGGCAAGACAGAAGCTGGTGAATAGCTTTCCAGCCTGGCAATATAATATTTACCCTCAGACTCGACAATACCAGTAAGCCCGCCCACAGAAATGTTTTTAAGTTTTTCAACCACAGGCACATACTGTTTTTTTATAGATTCAGGATCAAGTTCATTCCAAAGTCCGCCATACTTCGCTCGCCAACCCTTAGAAACAGTCTTGGCAAGCTCGGCAAAGTCTTCACCATTGTTTAATCTGTTGAGTATCTCCTGAGCCTGATTTAATGTGCCGTCAAGCTCGATAAGGCTAAACTGCATCTTACCGGCAACAGTATATTTATCCTGATGGCGGTTGTAATAATCTACCATCTCAATCCTGGTAACAGTGCGATCAGAGGAGCGATTAACATCGCGATAAGCAGATACGATCATCATACGCTCATACTTGTCAAGCTCGGCCTCCATTGTAGTGCCTTTTTTCTCCAGCTCAAGATTGGTAATTGGCTCATTTCCACCATATTCCCTAATAATTTCATTTTTTCTCTTATTTCGAGCGTCTTCCATAACCTTATCGTCAATACCCTGCCGATCCATATCCTGTTTGGAATACTGATACATAAGAATATCATATATTTCCGCCATAACAGAATCTTTTACAAGTGGGTACGCCTTGGTATAGAAAGTCTTGTAATCGGAGACACCAATAGCCTGGAGCTTACCTTCGATCTTCTGGATAATATCGTAAGATGAAATTGCATCGCCATTAACCGGGAGTACAAACCCATTAGCAACCAGTTTGTTGAGATCCGGGCCTTCTTCACCCTGCTGCTGATTGGCAGCAGCTAAATACGACACAGGCAAGATCAACAAAGCCAAAACAAATGAAAAATATAACTTAATACGCATAATAATAGCTATCCTCTTAAAAATGATCAGCATAGCCTATCTATTTGGCAAATAACAAGTACAGATAAGCCTGAAAATCACTAATATGTTAACCTAATTAGAGATATAAAGCAATATATCGACAAAAAATGGTCATTTTCATAAAGATGAGATATTTTTTTTGAGGATGATGGGCATTGAAATAATAAAAAAAGAGAGCCGTACTCGAAAGAACGGCCCTCTAATGAAGGGGGATATTATAATCATTTCAGTTGTGGCCCAGAAAAATCAGCCAAAACTGTAATATGCTAATTATTTATCCAGCTGTAAATACTGATTATCTCATGAACAGCATTTCAGCGTATGTTGGCAGCGGCCACAGGTCAGCATCAACAATAGCTTCCAGAGCGTCAGCAGCCTCGCGAGCCTGAGCAATAGCATCACGTATCTCCTTGCTAGCCACCTGAGCAGCTTCTTCAGCTTCACCAGCAGCGTCAGCCTTGGCAACAGCAGCTTCGAGAGCGTCGATACCAACCTGAAGTTCGTCAATCAGCTTGCAAGTTTCAGCCAGCTTAGTTTCCTGAGCCTTAGAGCTGGCACCAGCATCTTTAACACAAGAGATGGTAGAAGCCAGATCACCAGAGAACTTGATAGCAGCAGGCATAATCAGACGTTTAGCCATATTAAGAGCTGTCTTACCTTCGATCTTAATAATTCCGGCGTAACCTTCGAGCAGGATCTCAAGACGAGCTTCCAGTTCTTCAGCAGTCAGCACATTGTTACGACCGAATAGTTCGATAACATCTTTATCCTTCATGCAAAGGAGAGCGTCAACTGTAGATGGAATATTTGGCAGACCGCGTTTAGCAGCTTCTTCAACCCAGGCGTCAGAGTAGTTGTCGCCATTGAATACAACCTTATTGTGGTTCTTAGCAACATCGAGCAGGATCTTTTCAGCAGCAGCCTTAACATCCTTAGCAGCTTCCAGCTCATCAGCGAATTCACGCAGAGCGTCAGCAACGATAGTATTGATAACAAATACCGGACCGGCACAGCTCTGAGTAGAACCAACCATACGGAATTCGAAACGGTTACCAGTAAAGGCGAAAGGAGAAGTACGGTTACGATCAGTACAATCCTTAGGCAGAACAGGCAGAGTAGAAGCACCAAGTTCGAGCTTGCCGCCGCTAGAGCTGCAACCAGCCAGAGAGCCTTTAGCCATAGTCTGGAAGATCTCATTTAGCTGGTCACCCAGGAAGATACTTACGATGGCTGGAGGTGCTTCGTTAGCACCCAGACGGTGTTCGTTACCAGTAGTAGCAACAGTAGCACGCAGGAGCTTAGCGTTAGTATCAACAGCCTTGATGATAGCAGAAAGCATAACCATGAATATCATGTTTGATTCTGGAGTAGAACCTGGATCCAGCAGGTTGATGCCGTCATCAGTACCCATAGACCAGTTATTGTGCTTACCAGAACCATTAACACCAGCGAATGGTTTTTCATGGAGCAGGCAAACGAAATCATGACGAAGAGCAACCTTCTGCAGAGTTTCCATACAGAGCTGGTTGTGGTCAGTAGCAACGTTAACAGTACCGAAAACAGGAGCTACTTCGTACTGAGCAGGAGCTACTTCATTATGCTGAGTAGTAGAAGTAACGCCCAGCTTCCAAAGTTCTTCATTGAGCTCAGACATGAAAGTACCAACACGTTCATGCAGAGAGCCAAAGTAATGGTCGTCCATTTCCTGTCCACGAGGAGAAGGAGCACCAAAGAGAGTACGACCGGTAAGCATAAGGTCGATACGTTTTTCTACAAAAGAACGGTCCACCAGGAAGTATTCCTGTTCAGGGCCGAGAGTAGAAGTTACACGAGTTGTAGCAGTATGACCAAGAGCAGTCAATACACGCAGGGCCTGCTTATTCAGTGCTTCCATAGAGCGAAGAACAGGAGTCTTCTTATCTAGAGCATGACCTTTGTAAGAGCAGAATGCACAAGGGATGTACAAAGTAACGTTTTCGCCGTCTTCTTTAACGAAAACAGGAGAAGTACAATCCCATGCAGTATAACCACGAGCTTCAAAAGTAGCACGCAGACCACCAGAAGGGAAAGAAGAAGCATCAGGTTCACCCTGGATCAGCTTCTGTCCGCTAAATTCCATAATAGCTTCGCCGTTGCCGGTAGCAGCGATAAATGAGTCATGCTTTTCAGCAGTCAGACCAGTCATAGGCTGGAACCAGTGACAGTAGTGAGTAGCACCCTGCTCAACAGCCCAATCTTTCATAGCATTAGCTACAACATCTGCAATAGACTCATCCAGAGTGTCGCCATTCTGAATAGTCTTCTTCAGTGACTTATAAACAGCCTTCGGCAGTCTTTCAGCCATTACCGCATCGTTAAAAACCCTGCTTCCAAAAATAGAAGCTCTATTCGCTTCGCTCATTTTGTTTAATCTCCTGTTTTCTTTCTGGTACAATATCCCTTGTACGTTTTCAGTTTTACTTCCTAATATCCCACATTAAGGGATCACTATGATCCCTCTTCATTCAGCACAAATATTAGCAATTGATATGCCATTATCAATTATTTTGCTTATTTTCAATACTGATAACAGCTATTAATCATTTAAATCACTTATATTAAGACAATTAAAACAAGTAATAAACTTTGTCAATTTTCATTGTATCACTGTTCTGGTCCTCAAAAGCAGTCTAGGGCCAGTGGAAAATGGAACTTTTTCGTAACACAACGTTACAATATTACATTAATGTAACACTGTTTGCGTTTAATCACTAAAAATACAGATAGTGAAATAAAGCAGATAATGCAATGAAGTAGTCTATTAAGTAATTAAAAGGCAAAATCGCAGGCCTATATACTAATTTTATGGTTGACTATCAAAGCATATATATAGATACTTTTTGTTTATAAGTTTAGGCTCAGAATGATGATTCTACCCTAAGATAATTGAAATATAAACAGCAAAAATAATTAATATTGCTTTGAATGTGAGGTAATAATGCCAAACCGCAGATCTGTAGTTACAGGTATTGGGCTGGTAAGCGCACTTGGCCTGGGCAAAGATGAGTGTTTCGAGTCAATGCTGGCCGGTAATATAGGAATCGACAAGGTAAGTTCATTTTCAGCAGATAAATTCGCATGTCAGCTGGCAGGTGAAGCACCGACTGTAAAGATGAACCAGATGGTCCCTAAGACGCATCGCAAAAGCGTAAAGCTTATGAGTCGAGATATTCAGATGG
Source organism: Sedimentisphaerales bacterium (assembly GCA_963667715.1). Taxonomy (GTDB): domain Bacteria; phylum Planctomycetota; class Phycisphaerae; order Sedimentisphaerales; family SM23-30; genus JAFGDI01. Next base: position 3,937,427 of record OY763926.1, read on the forward strand.
CAGTACTTGCCGCTGACGATGCAATGAAGGATAGCGGGTTAAATACTCGTGCCAACAACCCAGACGGCCCTATCGACATTGATCCTGTTCGCAGTGGCGTTAATATTGGTGCAGGCTCTATGTGCTGCGACCTGACAGAGCTAAGCCAGGCAGCTTCAGGCAGTACAACAGATGGTAAATTTGACCTGAACAAATGGGGTGCAGGCGGCATGGAGTCACTTACCCCACTTTGGCTGCTGAAATACCTGCCGAATATGTTAAGTTGTCATGTTAGCATCATTTACGATCTACAAGGACCAAGCAACTGTATAACTTGCGGCGAATCGTCCGGACTTATGAGTATCGGTGAAGCATATCGTCAGATAAGCAGAAATAAGGCTGACATAATACTTGCTGGCGGAGCAGAGAGCAAAGTCAATGCGATGAACCTCATGAGATATTGTCTAAAAGGTTATGTAAGCACAGCTTACAACGATGACCCTAAACAGGGATGTAGACCTTTTGACAGCAAGGCATCTGGAATAGTACCAGCTGAAGGCGGCGGTATCCTGGTCGTAGAAGAATACGAAGCGGCTAAGAAGCGTGGTGCCAAGATATACGCAGAGATAACAGGTTTCGCATCATCATTTAACTACAAAGCAAATGATGAAGATATAATGGCTCCAGACCCTGAGGCCAAAGGCACAACAGCGGCAATACTCAAGGCCCTGGAGAATGCTGGTATAACAGCGGCAGAGCTCGACTTGGTTGTACCAAACGGCAACGGCCTGCCAAGCTATGACAAAGCAGAAGCATTTGCAATAAAGGCCGCCCTTAAAGATGCGGCTGATAGCGTGCCGGTATTGGCAACCAAGAGCAGATTAGGTTCTGCCGGAGCCGGTGCCAGTGCGATTGATACCGCCATTGCAGTTATGGCGATGGAAAAGGGTGTTATCCCGGCTACATTGAACTGCGAAGAAGCAATTGATGATTGCAGTCTGAACCTGACAAAGGCTGGAAATCTTGAAAAAGAGATCAAGCACGCACTCATTACCAGCACTAGCCTGGGCGGCCAGACAGCGGCAATTGTTATCAGTAAGGTAAGCGAATAAAATTAACAGCACGAGAGCATCGTGCATTTATGATATCTAAGGATCGTAATATGACAAGAAGAGTAGTAATAACAGGTATGGGCACAATCAACCCGCTGGGTAATGACGTTGAAACCACCTGGAAAAACCTGCTTGAATGTAAATGCGGCATAGAAAATACAGAGATATTTGACGCAAGTACATTCCCGACAAAGTTCAGTGCTGAAGTAAAAGACTGGTCATTCTGGGATAAACTGCCAGAAGAGATCAAAACTGTTCACAAGCACGCAGCCCGCAACAGTAAGCTGATGATAGCTGCCGCTTATCAGGCATGGCAAAATGCAAAGATGCCAGCGAACCTGGCAGGCCAGAGCGAAATTTCACCAGAAAAAGTTGGTGTATATCTGGGAGCTGGCGAAGGGCCGGTTGACTTTGAAAACTTTATCGCAGCAGCAGCTGGCAGCTGGGACACAGAAAACAAAGAGATGCAGTGGGATAAATGGGCAGAGATCGCAGGCAGCCTGCTCACCAGCGAAAATGAGGTAGAGCAAGAGCCGAATATGCCTTCAGCTCACCTGGCGGCTATGTTCGGGTTGCAAGGGCCATGCTTTAGCTGTCTGACAGCCTGTGCGGCAAGCACCCAGGCTATCGGAGAAGCATCTGAAATGATCCGCAATGGTGACGCTGATATACTCATCACCGGCGGAGCACATTCTATGATACACCCTCTGGGCGTAACCGGCTTTAACCGACTGACCGCCCTGTCAACTCGTAACGACGACATAAAGACATCATCAAGACCATTTGAAATTGATCGCGATGGTTTTGTTATGGCTGAAGGTGGATCGGCACTGGTGATCGAAGAGCTGGAATCTGCCCTGAAACGCGGAGCAACTATCCTGGCTGAGATCGTTGGCTATGGCAGTACAGCTGATGCATTCCGTATTACCGACCAGCACGAAACCGGTCGCGGCGGAGCAGCCGCAGTCAAACTTGCTCTTGAAGATGCCAATCTGAAACCGGAAGACATTGACTATATCAGTGCTCACGGAACCGGCACTTCGGAAAATGACAAAATTGAAACATTGGTAATTAAGACAGTATTTGGCGATCAGGCTCCTAAGACACCAATAAGCAGTGTCAAGAGCATGCTGGGCCATCTTATCGCGGCTGCCGGTGCAACTGAGCTTATCACCTGCGTAACAGCTATCCGTGACAACATTCTGCCTCCGACAACAAACCTTACCACCCCTGCCCCTGAATGTGATCTGGACTATATTCCAAACACACCAAGAGAAGCTGATGTTAACATCTGTATGTCAAACTCATTCGGGTTCGGCGGCCAGAACAATACTATCATTATCAAGAGATATGAGTAAACCATTAAGTGCAGAGTGCGAAGTGTTAAGTGCAAAGTTTTTGAACGCACTTATCGCTTCGCATTCTGCACATTACACTTCGCACTAAATTATTATGCCAATCAATATCGGTCTGACAATGAACTATCACTTCTCGGCAGATAATATCGAGAGGGCATATCTTGACCACACCTATTTCGATTCACTGGCCAAAAGAGACATACTCTGTCGGCCAATATTCCCAATTGACGATGATAGAAAAATGGAGCAGTATCTTGACACTGTTTCCGGGCTGATCTTTACCGGCGGGCTCGATCTTGATCTTGAGACATGGGAAGTTCCCCTGCACCCTAAAGCGGTTTTAGTACACAGACGCAGGCAGGATTTTGAACTGCGACTATTAAAAGCAGCACTTGCGAGAAAGATGCCGATACTGGGGATATGTTTGGGTATGCAGCTTATCAATATTGCACTGGGCGGAGAGATTTGCCAGCACATACCCGAGCTGTGCGGAGTTACAGATCACGGATATGATGGTAACAAAACATGCCATACTGTAAATATCAATTCTCAAAGCAAATTATTTCAATGGTTCAATTGTGACTCAATTGAAGTACCTAGCGTTCACCATCAGGGGATTACCAAAGCAGGCTCAGGTTTGCTGACGTCAGCTATAGCAGAAGATGGTATAATTGAAGCCGTCGAGATGCCGGAGTATCCATTTCTAATGGCGGTGCAATGGCACCCGGAGAAAGAATCTGATTCAGAGTTGAGTGACAAAATATTTTCAGCATTCATAGAAAGCTGCACATCATATCTGGCGTAAAAAAGCAGGCAGTCAGAGTTAACTGACAACCTGCTAAAATGGAATGTGTTCAATCGCCAGTATTATTCAATACTATTTATACAATCCGGATAGATACCGCAAGTAAGCCATTCTGCCATCATATCAGCGATATCAGAAAGATCAACTTTACAGTCATCATTAAAATCATAAACAGGCTTGCTCAGACATATGCTCTCACCTGTAAAGGCTGTGTAATGTTCCGCCACATCGCTGGCAGTGATCGCATAGTTAAATACTTTAACTTCATCCATTGCACCAACAAACTCAAAGGTTTCAGCTGACATGGTAGTTTTACCGATCATGAAATTCTCACTACTCTGAACATTATGAGGTGCTGGCGTGTCGCTTACAACTTTAAGGCCGTCAACATAAACAGTTCTGGTAACACTATCATAAGTAGATACCACATTGTGCCAGGTATCATCTTGCAGACTATAAGACAGCTCAGCATTGAGGTCATTATCCCACCAGTAATTCTGGATACGGTTCGGCGAGGATGGCCAGATAGCGAAAGAATTTGTCTGGCTGTAAGAGCCATAATTCCCCCAACCAAATAAGCCAACACCAGAGGCCTGCACGCCGCCTTTGAACCAGAATGAGACAGAATATGGATCATTGCCAACTGGTATATCATTCATAGTGCCATCAGCTTTTTTCGTTCCAAGGCCGAACTTACCATCTAACAATACCGCACCGGCTGGTGTACCATCGGCACCATCTGCCCAGGTGAAAGATTCAGGTACAGTATAAGCTGCCATAAGATCATTGCCACTGGCAGAGTTATCAAGCCAGAGCTCTTCAGGGTCAGAAGAGCCCGGATCATCAAGATCCCAATAGCCAACCAAACGTTTGACCTTCAAAGCAGCCAGGGCAGAATCTACGCTACCAGCAGAATTAACGACCTGACAATAATAGCTATCTTCATCTGCGATCTGCACACTGCCTATTGTAAGTGTTTCCGTCTGAGCACCACTGACATTGCCACCATCAACAACAACACCATATTGATCATACCACTGATAAGTCAAAGGAGAAACAGAGTTAACAGCAAAGGTAAACGAGACATCTACGCCAGCAAACACGCTCTGCGGGACAGGCTGAGAGACTACAACCGGATATGTTTTTTCTGTATCAAAGCTCCATATGGCACCGGGTATATAGTTTGGATCTGCAAATGTTTCGGCAATTGACCAGTAATAGGTCTTGTCGGTAGTTAGTCCACTAACATCAATACTGGTAGCAGTAGTTGTACCAATAAATGCAGAATCATAACCAGCGACGACAGCCTTGAAGTTATCACTGAAATATACTTCATAACCTTCAACACTAACGCCGATTCCCGGGTTCCAGTTCAAGGTTACCGACTCAGAAGTCTGAATATCGACAGCACCATCGACAGGAGATACAACTTTTGCTCTGGAAGCTTTTTCATAGAACCTTACAACATCACGATAAGTTGTACCCATACATATTTCATCAAACTGAACAGTACGACCGGCAGGATCAACCCAGGCGGCGAATGTAAAAGCATTAAAAGACAGATCGCCAGCATTTACCAGATCAGGAGCTTTTACAGGCTCGTCTTCTAATGATGGTTCACGGTAAACAGTTACATCATCGCCATCATCCTGAAAATCAATTTTTACTACAAACAGTTCTGTGTTTGTAGTAGCAGTACCCAAATAATTTAGATGGACACCTATATTTGACGGATCAGTGTTACGATCTCTGAAGGCACAAACCTGAAGCTCACTACCAGCCATATCATTACCAATATATAAGATCGCTCCAGAATCGTCAAGATTATCGCGCTTGAGCTCGAAACCATAGAAAGGTGTCGTAACAGATGTTTTCATAAGAAAGCTGATATAAATAGTCTTCCCAGACACTCCAAGGGCATTGTTATCATTTACATAATCCACTATAGTACTATTGGGATCGAATTCCAGATAACGGCCTATACGACCACCTTCAAAGTTGGGGACAATGACCTGAAGTGCACCACTATCGAGCTGAACCGCAGTGTCAACACCGGGGTAATCCAGACTGTCAGCTATAACGGTACATTGCGTAGCAGCTCCACCACCGGCTTGCCAGGTACCAGTAAAACCAAGAGTATCATTTGAAGCACCGAGCAGCTGCCCCGGCTCATAATCAAAACCATCGTAGGCATACGGATCGCTTAAACCTACACTAACCATGCAGAACAACAAAAAAAACTGAACCAGACTTACAACCTTTTTCATTTTATTCTCCTTCAAAAAATGATAAACAATAAATACAGACATCTGTATTTTAATCACAAACAGATGTACCACAAAGGTACCCAGACACTATCTACCGTTTTGATCCCAGCCAATATCACCCCAAACCGCCCTGACCAGACGGGTTATATCCTCATTACCAGTTTCGACTTTCCTCCAATAAGAAGCATCGTTAGGATTCTCCAGTTCGGAAGCTTCTTTGGCAAATTCTACTGTTCGCCTGTCCTGCCATTTCCAGTATTCTGCATGACCGTCAATAAAGGCGAGAGTAGTACCATTTGAATGGCGGTCAGGAACAGCATCCCACCACTGCTGAGAGTTATACATAATACTCCAGGAAGCAGGAGTCGCCCAACCTTCATCAATAAACATCATACGTTCAGAAGCAAACTTAACTCGGGTAAGATTTCTTATAACTCTGAAACTGTCAACACCAAGTGCAGAAAGAATCCCAGGATTATCGTAAGCAAACGAATCGGGCATAGAATAGGAACGCACCTGGCCCAGGCGGGCTGTCGGACAGCGGAATATCTCCAGCTGCTTATCGGCAAATTTCCATAGTAACCCACGACTGATAGCCTCTTCCTGATCATGCTCTTTGGCAGGGTCATTATCAATGTTATAATATTCCAAACCACCACTATGATCTACCCAGGCATATTTGCCTTCGGTACTGCCGGAGGGGATATTATCGTTATTAGCACTGGCATATAAATACATAACCGCAGCGAGCGATTTGAGATTGCCGAGACATCGTATCCTTTTGCCAGACTCGCGAGCTCTGCTAAGAGCCGGCATCAAAATTGAAACCAATAAAGCTATAATTGTAATAACAACCAATAATTCGATCAGGGTAAAGGCACCTTTTCTACCTTTGCCATTTACAGTTAACATATCCAGACTCCTGATATTTATGTGATTTCAAAAATAGACGTTCAGAACATCAATACAAAATACCATAAGAACACAGAACATGTCAAACATTATATTACATATAGATTACAATTATTTTCACACACAACCAATAAAAAGACTTACAAACAAGAAATCCACGACAACAATAACCACTTAAACAACTATAAGATAGACGTTTACACAAAAACTACTCACAAAACAAACCTAAAACTTACATTTAATTACATTAGATATTTTAAATATAAAACCAGACCACTTTCACCCAATCACTACTAACAACTTTTCAGTTAAAAATAAAAGGGATAGCCTTTAACAGCTACCCCTCTTTGGAGAATGCATAAAACAAACACAACTTTCATTTAACAAATACCAGTCAATATTCGTCAATAATATATCTGGTTATTATCAATACTTTCTTTTGTTTTTTCGCCGGTCTTAGAATCACTTTCCGGCTCACCGAGGTCAATATTATATGTAGTTGGATCTTCTACATGATGACCAGAAGTGACTTTACTACTACCATTAGAGCAGGACCAGTCAAAGAACATAGCCTCACCCCGCTCTACTTCATGCTGAATATTTGCTATCAGCGAATCAATGTCGTCTGTCGGCTCGTCAATAATGATCGCACCATCACCATCTTTCTGGACTTCTGAGATACCCGGGCATTCTGATTCCAGATTTTGCAATAGCTCACTCTGTCGCCTGGTCAAATCCAGAAGCTTATTACACTGAACCACAAGCTCTCTTTGCTTGAGTGCCTGCCTGATAGTAAAGATCAGCTCAGTAGCATTACATGGCTTGAGCAGGAATCGATATACTTCCCCTTCATTTATCGCTTTTACAGTTGCTTCAAGACTGGCCTGACCGGTAAGAATTATCCTTACTGTATCCGGGTATATTTCTTTAACCCTGGAAAGGAACTCAGCTCCGGTCATACCGGGCATTTTCTCATCAGAGACGACTACAGAAACTGGCTCCCTGCTCAATATTTCCAATGCTTCATCACCAGATTGAGCGGTAAATATTTCATAGTCAAGCTCATCAAGATTACGCCTTATACCCTGAGTAACTTTCTGATCATCATCAACAAATAATAATTTGTATTTCATTTTACAATCTCCTGCTTTACCGGGTGTACCGGCAATCATCTAAGCCATTCAACACCATTATCTAAAATTAAACACATACACATGCACCCTCAGTAATACGAGAATGCACATCCTTTAGGATAGTACCAAGATCATTTTCCTGTTTGCTTTTTCGCTTATCGTGATGATCTGCTATTGCATCGGAAACAGCATCAGGAAGTCCCCATAAGCTGCATAACATCCCACCAAATTGGCAATGATCTATCCCAAACAGCTTCTGTTCATTATTCAGAGCTACTATATCATCAAAAACTGCATTTTGAGATACTGCCTGAACCTGCTGCAGGTATTGTTCAGCCAAAATAAGCTTTCCAATATCGTGCAGCAAGCCAGCCAGCAGCGTCTGGCTTACAAGGACACTGTTTCCCCCAACTATACCCATTGCAATGTCAAAAGCCAGATTCGCAACGGCCAGGCTGTGCGAAAAGATATGTCGCTGATAACGGATAAGACCACTATCAGTATACCTTCTCAAAACCTGACTGTTCATATCCCCATTGTGCAAAACCGAGCCTTCCTGAAGCAGTTGACTAACCATATCTGGTAAGCTCGAAAATCTCATATGTTCCATCCTGCGTCTGTGCTTATAGATCGCCCAGCAGATAAAACCGGGATCAGAAGCCAGCAGCTGGATAAGTTGCTCATTATTAACATTTAAATCGTCACGCTCAGTGACAAAATCGATAGTTTCCGGCAATAAAGCCGGCGGTACTGCTCTGGCAACTTTTGCCCGATAAGCAACAGGCACATAGGCCCACCTCTTACCCATATTCTGCAATATCCTGAACATACCATCACTATCGCAAGGTCTGTTTATATATCTATGTACCGAGCCGGAACCGGTACTATCTGAATTATCAGAGCAGTGAAAATCTTCGCCGGAGAACATAACACGAATACTGCCGGGATTAATAGCTTTTACCTTTTCAAGCAGCATATCTCCTGACATATCGCCAACCTTAAGCCCTGACACAACGAAATCTATCTTATTATTACGGATAATATCAAAAGCATTTGCACCCTTTTCGGCAAAGTACAGACTAAAGCCGGCCTGAGAGCCCAGGACTCTCTGTAAGCCCCTAAGCAGCCTGCTGTCATCGTCAACAAATAGTATGTTCTGACTGTTATCCATTCCGTCTCCCAGGGAATATGTTTTTTATTCACCCAACAATTATTTATCTAACCAAAAAAACTATCGCCAGATATGATATAGAATATAATTTCCATAAAGGGAAACAGTGATATTTTTATCCCCATATCCAGTAAACGCTGCATTATTAGACACTTAAGAAGACACAATAATATCCTAATTATTATCTTTGGAGAGAATTCGGTAAACTTATAGGACTAAAATGAAGTAGGAAACGTGTATATCATAGTATTTTAACCGTAACACTTATAGGACTTACCATTTACAAAGGGATACAAATGAGTTTTCACTTGCCCGTAAAAGCAGGTTAATTTATCATATTCTGTCCCAAACAGATAAAAAGCATAATGCCAGAGAAGTTGACCATACGGAGGAGTATATAAATTGCAGGAACTACTTGGCCACCTAACAGAACCGCAGAAACAAGCAGCAACCCACATAGACGGCCCAGTGCTGGTCCTTGCAGGCCCCGGCTCAGGTAAAACCAGGGTAATCGTAAACCGGGTAGCCTATATGGTTCGATACTGCAATATAGCACCATGGAACATTCTGGCGATCACATTTACTAATAAAGCGGCGAAGGAAATGAAAAACCGTCTGGATGCGATGGATATACCACGCGGAGCGACAGTTTCAACCTTCCACTCATTAGCGGTCCGCCTGCTCAAGGAATTTCACGAAGAGGCTGGCCTGCCCAAAGAATTCAGTATTTATGATGACTCTGATCAAAAGTCGGCAATAAAAGAGATTATGAAGGCAATGGAGCTGGACCCCAAAATGTTCCCGCCTAATCAGGTTCTTAATCGGATCAGTAATTTCAAGAATGAACTTAAGATGCCGGAAGATGTTCAGCAGAAGAATGAATTTGATATCCGTACCAAAACAATAAAAAGGATATACGAAGCGTATCAGGAAGTGCTAACTAATAACGGGGCGGTTGACTTCGATGACCTTCTAATTAAGCTGGCATTTATGATGCGTGATAACCCTGAGCTACTGCTGACACTGAACGAACGCTACAAATATGTACTGGTCGATGAGTATCAGGATACCAATACCTGTCAATATCAGATAGCACGGGGGCTAAGCCTGCATCACGGCAATCTTTTTGTCTCTGGTGACCCGGACCAGTCGATCTATGCCTGGCGTGGAGCAGACATTAACAACATTCTGGCCTTTGAACAGGATTTTCCAGAAGCAACAGTTATTCGTCTGGAAGAGAATTTCCGGTCTATACCAGAAGTCTTGACACTGGCCGATGAAGTTATCAAACATAATAAGCAGCGTAAGGCCAAGAAACTATTCACAAGTAAAAATACCGGCGAGACTCCGAAGTTATTTGAATACTATAATGAATACGAAGAGGCCGATGGTCTGGCAGACTGGATAAAAGAAGTAGCAGAAAGCGGCACAGCTTATCGAGACATAGCCGTCTTTTACCGGATAAATTCTATGAGCCGAGTACTGGAGCAATCGCTAAGAAAGGCGAGTATCCCCTACCAGATCGTACGAGGCGTAGAGTTCTTCAAGCGTAAAGAGATCAAAGATATCCTATCTTATCTACAGGTACTTACCAATCCATCAGATCAGATAGCCCTGAAGCGAATAATCAACCGCCCTGCTCGCGGGATCGGTAATACCACAATTGAAAAGATATCAGAATACGTTCAGGCTAACCATACAGATTTCTGGTCGGCCTTAAAGAATATTAACCAGATCGACAGTCTGAATAATGGCACAAAAGCCAAGATATCGCTATTTGTCGACCTTATCAGCAAGCTTCAGGAGGCGATGCAAACTAAAAGTGTGGCCGACATTATCAATCTCACCTATTCTGCCAGCGGAATGCAGGCGATGCATATCAATGAAGAGGATAAGGACGCACAGGATAATATAAACGAACTGGTAAACTCGGCAGTTCAGTTTGAGACTGAAACTGAAGAGGAAGGATATGACCTGAACAGCTTCTTATTACAGGTTGCTTTGGTTGGAGACGCAGACGCATATGATGGCGAAGCAGGCGTTGTATCTCTTATGAGTCTGCACGCAGCCAAAGGTCTGGAATTCCCGGCTGTACGTATTATCGGCCTGGAAGAGTCTGTTTTACCGCATAGTCGCTGCCTGGACGACCCTAACGGGCTGGAAGAAGAACGCAGACTGCTGTTTGTAGGCATAACCCGTGCTGAACAGGTACTAACCTTGAGCATGGCCCACAACAGAACACAAAACGGCCAGACGCAAGCAGCTATCCAATCGAGATTCATCAGGCATATGGAGTCAATCGAGCGGGTTGGCGGTATGTCAGCGGAAGCCAGAAATAAATGGGACGCGGAGATCGGCTATTCCAACTCCACATCCGGCAGCAGAAGCAGCGGCAAGTCAAAGGGTGGCTGGCAGAAGAAGCCTTCAAGCATGAAGACTGCCTCTGGCGGCTGGAAAAAGATCGATCCGGCGGCAAGTGCGTACAGCAATAAGCCCGCAGTAGCCTCACAGGAGAGCTCATCAGAAAATGATGGCATAACCTATGAATATGAGGAAAATGCTCTACGAGAAGGTCAAATGGTACGCCATTCTTCTTTTGGAATAGGTAAGATCGAAAAGATCATGCCGGGGGGGAGCCCTAAAGCTGTTGTAAACTTCCAGAGAGTAGGCAGAAAGACCCTGGTACTGGAATATGCCAGACTTCAGCTAATATAGTATCTACTCAAGAGACGCAACATATTGCGTCTCTACTTTCCCATATAGTTAAAACAAAAAAAGAGCCGCGTCTAAACAGACAGCGGCTCTTTTTTTAATTCTATAAATGCCTGTTAATTAGGAACAACAGGTGGTACAGTTGCAAGGTTTCTCAGTAGTGAGTCTATTTCATTCTGGAAGCCAGGCTGGTTAATTGTATAACTAAAGTTATTTTCAGTTGAAGCCATCATACATCTTTCTTCAAACTTGGCACCACTCATATCAATAGCTACCGGGTTATAGTTCATAACATTATCCGGGGTATAAACCGCGGCACTATCAACCGGATAGGTCAGGTCAGCATTAACTTCTGTTGAATGTTCCAGACCTAAAGTATGGCCAAGCTCGTGGATAGCAGTACCAGCTACCGCTGTGATCACACGTTCTACATTTTCCTTATCGCTGTCACTATCGAGGAAGCGGTTATAGAATCTACCGATCTCCTCAGAGCCAACAGTACAGATATCAGAACGATCTTCATTGTGTCTGTCAACGGTAGAAGAAACACCAAGTACACCACTAAGCGGATAGTCACCACCAATAATAATTGTAGTATGTTCCCTGCGATACACTTCGCTCGGATCGTTAGTGATATAGATCAACTGCTGATCTTCACGGATATCAGGAGTTGTTGGATCATCAAGAGCTTCCTGATAGACTCTCTGGATTTCCTTAGTGATCTCATCCACCATATATTCCCAAGTCACATTAACAGTTTCATTGGCAACACCATCACCATCAAGGTCGTCCTGGAAGGTATGCGGCAGATCATCAAAATCACTCAGGCTAAAGGCTGGTCTTTCAACAATATCATTATAGAATCCAAGTGTAGGATCAAATGCATTAAGCAGGAAGTCAGCTGAAAGGTTCGTATCAGAGCTGCTTGTATTATCAGATGAGAACGAAACATATACCAGCTGAGGAGATTCAACCATCTCAACAGTACCTTCAAAGGTATTAACATTCAGTGAGTAATAATTAACATCACCGAAATCATTAGTATCATAAAGACCGCTTGATGTATAACCTGGGTCAAGAGACACGACAATGTAGTATGTTCCAGTCCAGATACCATTAACTTCTTCCATAGGATCGATTACGGAATCATAACCATCGATAGTATGAACAGCCTGAACAGTATAATCAGGGTCACTTGAGATAGAGATAACGTCAGTATCAAGAGTTGAAGTAGAAATTGTTGCAACTGCTTCAAGGTCAGAGTTATAAACACCTACCATAAACTCAACATCCTCGCCACCGGTGAACTTAAGTGAATCAATTGAAACCTGCATGATCTGCCCTTCGGTAAGCTGTAGTTTGTAAACATCTACATCATAAAGCAGAGCAAGCTCAGAAACAACTGTAAGTGAACCAGCTTCACCCGGGGTAATAAAGCTGCCCATTGCAGCCATACTCCAGGCAGAAGAACTGCGATCAAGCAGATAGGTATCATCCTTACGGGTATCAGCTACCCATTCATCTGAAGATGATGAGATATCAACCGCAGAATCGTTCGGCATATCAGGATCATATACAAATGGGTTCTCTTCAGAGATATCAACCTGACCAAAATCACTATCGCCGTCATTGAAGGCACATATTTCAATATTGTACTTGATCGGGTCAGTAGGAATATTAAACATAGTTAAGAATGATGTATAATCAATACCCACTCTCAATACATAATCAGCATCTTCTTCGATCATAGTATATATTTCGATACCATTATCGAACATTTCAGTTGAAGAAGCAACTGTTCTGGCTGAAGTATAACCAAGACCAGGTCTCAGAACATCAACAGTAGCACCGAAATATAGTGTGAAGCTGCCGTCAGCACCAGTTGTATCAATCTGGAACACAATACTGTCATCATCATAATCAAGAATAACAGCATTGGAATTATTGCTCAGGAATACAGAGTCAATATCGCCATATTCACTCCAGTTGATCTTATCAAGCTCAACTTTGACAATACCCTGATCACCAGTATAGCTAACATTGAAGCTGTTAAAGCCGTCGATAAGAGTAGAGCCGTCAGAGCTGGTAATAGAAACACCAGATACCGTAGTTGGAGTAGAATCACCAATCGCATAAGCACCCGTAGTACCGTCAACCTTAATATTAACATTGCCATCAACCGAACCCGAAACAGTTCTGATCAGGATAGGCTCACTATCGACCAGAGTACTATTAAAGGTAAGAACCGAATAATTGCCGGTAGGCAGATCTTCGATAGTCTTTGACCTGTCAGCACCAGCTGAAAGATCTGTATCAATCTGGATTATACTGTCAGCACCATTTTCAATAGCAAGTAAACGGCCCTTACTGTCAAAGTCCATAGAACTGATCACATAGCTGCTGTTTACAGTTCCAACCGCAGTCGGCAGACCATATTCAGGATTAACAACAATAGAGGTAGCAGTTTCTCTCACTACTTTACTGATATCAAATCTTACCAGAGTATTACTATCAACATCAAAACCGTATAGCTCATTCTTATCAGCACTGAGAACCGGCTGATCAAAAGCATCAGCAGTTGGGAATGTACCATAAGCAAGCTCAGTTATACCTGAGTAACCAAGGTTTTCAAGATTCCAGTTTGAAGCTACTTCCATATTATTGCTTGGATCAAGAATATCGTCAATCCTCATCAGATTCTGAGAGGTAATAGTCTCGGTACCTTCACCATACTTATGGGTAGTAGCAGTAATAGTAACGATAGCCCATAGTTCGGCTTTTTCATCAGTTACAAGACCGTCTGTGGTATCATCATCAGCATTATCATCAAGAGAAGTATAGGTCTTGACAGCACCAAACTCTAAACCATAAATATTATCAATGGTATAGCTTGTTGTACCAACAGACGAGGTTGTCATATTATTTTCATTATAAATCTTGCTCAGGGCATCAAGAGTAAGCTCACCTTCCAGGTAAGAATCTCCATAGTTTGAATTACCACTGTCACGAGGGATATTTACAATGATAGGTCTGCTTTCAAATGTATCAGTATTAACCAGTGCAAACAACTTCTGTGTACTATCATAAGCCAGGGCATTGTACTGGGTACTTTCCAGCGAATCCAGGAAGTCAGCCAGGATCGTATCCTTACCCCTTAGGGTAAGTTCTTCAACAACCTGTGCTCTGATCTCATCAGAAATTACTCCATCGAGCTGATTGTACAGATTACGAGAAAGGAACTTACTGAGATTATAGTCAAGAGCATCGTCAGCATTAAGTGTTATAGCTGTTGCCAGGTTAACGGCACTAACTGTCAGCTCTGACATATCTGGCATGATCAGGTCATGCTCTTCTTCTAGTACATCTGAATTCTTACGAACATCTTCGCCTATGATCTGATCTACCTTATCGAAAGCAAACTCATTAAGGGTAAGGACCTGACCAGAATCTGCAGAGAAGTAAATATTTGCTTCACCGCCGGCATACTCAGCATCAATAGTCACGATCAGAGATGAACTAACGTTATCGAAATCATCAACAAACTGATCTACATAAACAGTTACAAAAGGATTGTCACTGTAAGCTCTAGCCACAGTACTACCAGCCAGAATATTCTGGGTTTCACCATTTACAACAGCCGAACGCCAGAAGTCAATATCATCAAACTCGATCACCTGGTCACCCTGAAGTGATGAGTTATATTCTACAGTCATAGCATAGTACATATTATTTGCAACAAATGAATATGACTCATAGTTCTGAGGCAGAAGATCAGCGTCACTGGTCACAGTAACCAAACCACCTCTGAGTGAGATAGAATCACTTGAGCCAAATACCATAGACTTAGTGTCATTAGAATAAGTTATGTCAATACTATCACCAATTGGTGTGCCGTACATAGGAATACCAACCAGAATATAACCATCCGGGCTGGCAGCTATGCCGTCAAAGTCTTCAGCATTACCATCATTGGTAGTAGTATAAGACCTCAAATCCTGCCAGAACTGAGCCTGACCTTCTTCATCGTCATTGAATGTTACTTTATAGATAGCATCATAAACGGTAGAAGAATAATCGCCCTTGGTAAGATCGTGCAAGATCAACAGTCCATCACCTTCACGAGATAAGCTCATACCAGTTACATTGAACTCAGTAATAGAGTTGCCATCAGTGTCTGTGAGATAATCAGCATACTGAGTGCCATCGACAGTCACTTCATTAAAGTAGCGTTTGATATCACCAAAATCGGCGTCATCAACATCACTGTTAAGCTGATACATTGAACCATCCTGAGCAACAGCATACAGGATATTTTCACTGTAAGTACCTGAATAATCAGTAGTCTCAGCCAGACCAACGATATCGAGACTCTTATCTGAATCATAATAGTAACTATAATCATTCAAGTCAGCATCTGAGATCCAGACAGTAAGCTGTTCATCCTGCTCTACATCAACACTTCTTTCGATATTTTCGATAAGTACCAGGCTCTGACGTGTTTCGCCACTAACCGGGGTAAAGTCAGCGATAGCCCAGAAGCTGTCACCGGTATGGCCGGAAAGAGCAGTCAGAGATTCAATAATACCCTCAGAACGGATAGTTGAGTTGATCTTGAACAGGTCATTTTCAAGTTCATCAAAAGTAGTAACTGTAGTACCCTGACTGCCGTCCGGGCTGCTTACATCGATCTTGAAGAAAGAACCACTTTCATCATCATAACCATAGAAGTTTTCATTACTCCAGAAGAGTTCAGACATTTCAGAAGAAACAACAGGAGCACTGATAATTTCACCATCTGCATTTCTTACAAATTCACCAGATTCAACAGAAGTTACTGAGTAGCCGTTAAACTCTTCATGCTCTTCCATCTTGAGTAATTCGATCACAACATTTTCGTACCAGGTATCAACAGAATACCAGCCACCGGACAAATCCAGATCTGCAAGACTAACCGCCAGGATCTGGCCTTCCTTTAGATTATTAAGGGCAAAATAATCATTATCCAGCATGGCAATCGCACCAGTATAAGAGCGATTATCACCCAGTATACCGGTATAATCCCAATATAGATTTGTCGGGAAGCCAATTTCTTCATCAAATGGTGCAAAGGCGGTAGTAGCAAGATCACCAACATCAGCTACGGCGAAGGTGTAAACAAAGTTACCACCAACTACACCATTACCTGCTGGCATTACACCTGCATATTCACCATCAAGATTGATACCCATTACATTGGTAATATAATCTGATCTGACTGTTACCTTGTAGTAATTAGCACCTTCGATATTTTCCAGCAGGCCATCTGCCACAGTAAACAGGATAGAGTTTGCCTCTTCATCATAAGAAACTGTAACACCATTTCCACAGACAAAGCTGTCATCAGAAGCACCCTGGAAAATAGCTTCAGAAGTTGAGAACCTCTGGTCAAGACCATCAACCTGAACCCAGATAGCAGAGTTTGCTACATCGTCCAGATCATTGAGTGCCATATCGATCTTGCTGGCATCCAGAGTTTTATATTTCACTTCCTTGAAGTTGATCTCATCATCACCATCGTAACGGCGGCCATGAACAACTACTTTACCGATATCACCAGCAGCAATAAAGGCATAATCATAGCTATTCCAGTCGCCGGTAGTGATCTCACCTCTGATAGAGACAACATTAATATTTGATGATTCATTCTGCTCAACATCAGCAAACTTAACTACGATCGTATTAAAAGCACTACCGCCGCCATCAGTCTGAACAAAGATATCTTCAACTGTTGGGGCATTTGCCTTTTCAACTGCCTTAGTATTCAATATATCATCTGAGGTAGAGAAGAATCCATCAGCACCCGGGGCAACACCAGCAGCGATATTTGATTCCTCAAAATCACCTGATACCAGTACCCTGTAGATATCACCTTCTGATACGATCAGTTCTCCGTCACGAAGATCGCTAAACTCATCAAGGATAACACCAGAGACAATATCACTGCCGATCATATCACCAGCTACCCTGGCAGTATAAACATTAGCACCTGCCACGATGGAAGCATTTATCATATCTCCGGTTAGCACAGCCTTGATACTGCCTACCGCTGCAATAGTCGCTTCCGGACGGTCGGTAACTCTTACCGCACCCATATCACCACGAATAATAACCCGGGAAATATCGCCATCGGAGTAGATAAGACCATCATAGTTGCCTCTGACCGCGATCGAGGATATAAATGCATCAGAACTAACATTACCTTCGAAGTCACCTCTGACACTTAAAGATCTGATAGAGTCCGCTGACAGATATACGTCAGTTGATACCGAAGTAACAATAGCACGTACAATATCACCGTTAATATCAATATTTAGTGGAGTACTTGAATCGGCATTCAGGCTGGCAACCATAAAGCTGCTAACACCACCACCCACGATAACATTCATTGTATCGCCGGCTGAGCCGTCAGTTGAATCAATGCTGTTGAGTTTGAGCGTTCTTATATTACCGCCAACCTTGAGAGCATCGTCGCTACCAGAATAAACCAGAGTACCATCAACCTGAAGCAGGTTAAGAGAGCTGTCATCATTAGTAAATATTCTGCCAACTTCCAGCTCATGGTCAAGATTTCTAGTCCCTACTCTTACCGAAGTTCTGGCAGTAGTATCTTTTAGCTGTATTGCAACAATATTACCTGTTGCAGTGTCAACCTGAACCAATGCCTGGCCCGGTCCTGACATACGGAAGAAGATAGTTCCATCACCATATGAATATGTCAGCGGGTCACCAGCTTCAAAAGACAGCAGCATAGTACCCGGCTCAGATTCCAGATCGAAATCTTCTACATCAGGTACTTCCCAGGCTCTAAATCCAGTAGTACTGTTAATATGGACAGGAATAGTCCAGTTATTTCGACTTACAATAAGCTTTCCGATATCGCCGTCAGCGAATATACCGTAATCATCTGTAGATTCTCCAATAGGAGTAGTGCCGAGTACAACTGTACCGATCTTGCTTATGCCATCACCAGCCTTATCGGTACCAGCAGTATCACCAAATTTACCATCACTTCCAGGAGCGACACCAGCGGCAATAGTAGAGTTCCGTAAAGTGCCACCAACAGTTACTCTGCTGATATTACCTGAAGTTGCCACTTCAGCCGGGTCAACAGCATCACCCTGAATAGTATATTTGTCCATTAGATAATCGGTGTAAGCTTCAACTACTGTAGCCTGCATATAATCAGTATAGGCTAGAGTAATAGCCGCCTGAAGATTATCTGGGGCATATTCAGCATTTATATCCAGCTGGTCGACAAAATCAGCCGCCCAATCCTGGTCAATAATTTCAGCTACAGTCCAGTAATGACCGATTTCAGACTGAACCCAGTCGTCAGAAGCCCAAACTTCACCTGACCAATCAGCCATAGTCCAGTAGTCATCATTGTTTCTACCACCATCAATATAATTCCACCAGTCAGCAGCAGTAACATCATCAGGAATACCAGCCCTGTCGATCTTGGCAAAGTCGTCAGGGTTAATCTCTCCGCCGCAACCTGGGTCGTAACCAACAACTATAACACTCTGGTTACCATCTTCATCTTCAGAGATAGAACCTTTAACTGTAATTGTACCAATATTGCCGCCAACAATAATGCTCGCTCCTACAATCGAGTCAGCATATATACGGCCAATATTACCAGTTACATAAATAGTACCCATAATGTCATCTGAAACATAAAGAGTACCGAGGTCGCCATCAATCAGGATAACAGCATCTTCACCAATAGAACCTTCTTCATAAGTTCCATCAGCAAGATAAGTGCCTGTAAGCTTTATAGTCCTGACATCGCCAGTAACAACATATGAGGTAATATCGTCACCCTCACCACCAATTGAACCGGTAAGATTCAAACCAGCGGTATCATCAGTAACAACAGTTGCTCCGTAAAGTCCGCAACCAATTGTTCTCAGTAGAAAATCGCCAGTAGCATTGATAGATCCATTCTTATCACCGTTCTTAATAGTTACAGCCTTTAGAGCACCGCCAACGGTAATGTCACCATTTATACCATGATTTGCGTCAGTCTCTTTTGTCGGCCTGCTAACAATAACCTTACCAAGATCACCAGTTACAGTAATATCACCTTCAATATCACCGGTCGTTCTGACGATACCAAGATCACCAACAACATTCAGGTCCAGCAGCATTTCAGATTCAACTCTGCCGCCGCCAACTATCAGCTGTCTGAGACTGCCGTTTACATTAAATTCTTCGCCGCGTACGCCAAAATCGCCTACGCTCTTAATTGTACCAATATCGCCGTAAACTTCACCAGAGAGCTCCATCAGACCACCAGCAGATATCGCCCTGAGTTCATAGCCGCGATATGAGCTGCCGGCAAAGTACTGACTGCCTTCGTTCAGATAGAGATCACAGTCGAAATCACCTCTGGCAACGATAACACCAATATGGCCGTCAACAGCAATCGTACCAGCTCCCTGACCACCAATATCTCCGCCAGCGTAAACTGAGCCGAGGAAGCCGTAAGGGCCCTTAACCACAATATCACTGTAAATATTGCCGCCAGCCCGAACGGTAGTAAGTTTACCAGCAGCAAAGATAGTAGAGCCGATCAGATCAGTTCCCGCCTTAACAGCACCAATAGTACCAGCTGAAACCGTCATATTCGAGATCATCTTTCTCGCTACGATCCTCTTGATAGTATTTGTATTACTGTTAACACCAATTATATTAGTATTGACAATATTGTCAGCAGAAATAGCTCCAACATTCCAATCAGCAGCAATCACAGTATCACGAATATCACCGCCTCTGGCAACCGCTATTGATTTAACATTGTAGCCCAGGCTGATAAAACTGTTCTTTATACCATAGCCGCAAACACTGATAGTGTTAATAGTTCCGGTATCAGTTGTCATATATGAGAAAGTATTACCAATACCTATATATGAATGTGTTATACCATCAGCACCACCAGTTACTATTATCCGGTTTGCATTACCTACTGTAATATAAGCTCCGCTGATCTCAGAATCTCTGCCCTTTACAATAAGCTGGCCCAGAGCATATTCGCCCTCATCTGTACCTGTACCAGTATAACCGTGGTCAATATAGAACTCGCTGAAGAATGCATGAGTTGCAATATTTGGACAATTAAAATCGCCAACATAGTTATAACCTTCAAGGTCAGCACCATTGAGGATATAAACACTATTTATATTACCACCAGAAATGATAGCACCGGCGATATCATGATCCAAACCTGTTGCGATCACAGTATTGATATTACCCAGTACAAAAATACCGGCATCAGCCCACTGCCCGGTCCCCGGGTCAATAAGACCATCACCAACATTGATGTAGTTCAGGTTGCCTCTGACAACGATCGAAGCACTAACACCGTCAAACTGATTTTCAAAAGTACTCTTATCAGCATTTGCAAGTATCTGGTTTACTGATGATGCAATATAAACATCACCTTCCATGCGTCCGTATACTGTAAGCTTATTAATCGAAGCCTGCGAATACAGACCATTTGTCATATCACCGCCAGGAGTGACATCCTGAGTAGAAGCTGCATATACCTGAGGAGCAACGATCAGCTGACCGGTGACACCTTCTGAATAACCCAGATTACCCTTAATTGCGATATTTGCAACCGCATATTCCAATTCAAGTAAAGCATCCTGCTCATCGAGGGTCAAACCAGGAGTATAATCAGGAGATGTTGTACCATCATCAACGCCAGTATCACCATCAGCTGCCAAAATATCAACATCACCTACCACAATGCTAAGCATATCACCGCCAACCCAGGTAGTCCTGCGCTGGTAACGATTGCCAGTAAATACATCGCCATTCTGATCAAGATACCATCCGCTGGTATTTATTATGTTTGTAATACCTACAGTTCCAGAGGTATTATCTATTGTTGTATCTGTACCAGTATTATCAGTAGCTGTATCTTCAGTAACAGGAGCCTGAACTTCCAGTCGATAAACTGAGATAGGAGCATTACCACTGAATACTACCCTGTCATCAACAGCACCTTCAACAGCTACCCGTCCCAATTCTACAGAAGAACCTGATCTGGTAGTAACTCTCAGACCATCAGTCGAAGTAACATCTACGATAGCATTACCAGCTGCCGGCCATTGAGTGAAAGGCAGCTCAAGCAGTTCATCAGGCAAAATACTATAAACCGGCATGATACGGATAGTCATAAACCCGCCATCAAGATTCACCATTTCAGATGTGCCGTCTTCATATTCAACTAGTTCAGGAACACCCTTATAACCACTGGATAGTAATACACGTGCACCAGAATCATCTGTTATCTCAACAGTCTGTCCAATATCAAATATGGCTTCTTCAACCATATCACCATAGTAAATATCAGCAGCTTCGCCAAGTATACCTCTGTAACCAACGTATACAAATCTTACATTACCAGCTCCGGAAACGGTCTTGCCATTGATACCGGTAGTATCGCGACCGGTACTGACAATTGCACGTGAATAACCATTAACAAGTATACTGTCAATAATACCAACATCATTATTACCATCTGCATTGGCCATGATAACACTGTCAACAGTAGCACCGCCAACTTCGAAGTTACCACCAACATAGACAGAACCAATATCATCGTTAGCATAAATACCAGCTGCTACATCGCCAGCAGCATAGAACGACTGAATATCGTCACCAGCATATACACTTATTGTCGACATGCCGGCCACACGAACTTCACCGATCGATCCGCTAGCGGAGATCTGTGACTCAACACCAATAACACCTAAACCGGTATCACTAATTTCAACACCAATACTGGCATAGCCAAGGCCCTGATCTTCTTCACCGTTTACTTTTACAACCTTGATGTCACCGTCCATCGCAATTATCTGCGGCAGAGCAGCATGGCCATTAACATTTATCGCACCTATGTTACCACTAATAACCTTTACGATAGAACGTGAGTCGGTTTCGGCAAGGTCTCTTGTCGCAGCATAATAATTACTACGAAGATTAGCCAGAACATTACCACCACCTAATGAAGTTTCTGTGAGCCCTTCGATATCAAGACGATAGTAAATCGCACCGCCACTTGAAACTACAACGTTGTAAAGACCTGCCTGATCAGCTACAAATGAGATCGGTAAATATGAACCGTCAAGTGGATTAATTTCTCCACTAATAGCAATTAGCTCGCCGTCTGGAGCATAAACACTAACCGTACCAGCAGCATTTACTGCCTCAGATTCTGGTATGCCTGGAATATTTGTATCAAAACTTAATACACCTCCAGTATCATATAGTCGAATAGTAACATCATCACCAGCCATTACACCAACAGCATAGTAATCAATTGTATCGTATGTGAATGATTCACAACTACCAACAACACTAACTTTACCACTGGAAGTAGAACCCAGCACCTGTGCTGTTGCCGCGGTATCATTAGTTATAATATGATCGAATGAACCAAACTGGAAGTTAATAGAATCTTCATTTCCATTTTTAACTTCCATCTCCCTGTAGACATCAGCATAGCCTACGTCTCTAAGCTCATTTTCATATGAATCACTGCCGTCGAGTAAAAACACACCTGGGAATGGATCTGCTACCAGATCGCCGTCCTGGTCAATATCATAACCCCAAACCCTGATTGGTAATCCCCAATCGCCAACTCCATAAAAACTGCCCATATGGCCAATAACGTCAAGAACTGCTGTTGATGTATCTGCGATCTCACCCAGACCATAGTCATAAGATATTTCGCTCAATGCCGGCTGCCAAACGCCGTCACTTTCATTAACACCACCAGCTTCTGTACCAACGATCAGGTTTTGCAGATCGCCATTAACAACAAACTGATTGGTTCCCAGGAACCCGCAATAGAAAGTACCGACACTACCGCCGCGGATATCAACATCACCAAAGACTGAACCACCAACGCTGATCATACCAATATCATTGCCCTCTTCGAGAACGATACCAGGACGGATCTCACCATTTTGCCATGTTCCACCATATGAATTGTATGGTGCTGGTGCTGTCTCACTTGGGTCTATAATAAAAGTAACTGCGTCAAAAGTTACTGAGGTAGCATCGCCAACAAGGTAGTCATGAGTACCAATTGCAATACCACCGGCATTTCCCGGGGTATAAATAGCTGAGTCATCTTCATCTGTAAACAAATAGCTAGGCTCGCCGCCAGTAGGAGTATATACCTTAACGCCATTATCCAAAGTGTATCTGGTCAGAGTAATGAAGGTATCAGCAGTACTCTGGGCAATGTACATCTGATAGATATCGCGATGGCCATCGATTGTGAATGTACCATCGTTTTCCTGTAAGCCTGCAAGATTAACCTGGTATACTTCAGTTGTAAAACCTTCACTCGCATAACCCATCTGGGCAACTGGATCGAAAGTAAAACCGTCGAAGAAACGATCCTCCTGATCCCAATCGTCATCAGCATGCTGCTCGAGTGCTGCAACTTCACGAATTAAATGAGTACCTAGAAAATTTGCACCCAATTGGTCAAAATCGATAATACTTATCGCACCACCAGTACGAGAACCATCTTCTGCCTGTGAATAGGTTGTTGCAAACAAGGAACTATCACCGTCACCATCATGGTCACAATAGGCAAAACCTGATACAACGATATCCTGGTCATCAGTATTTGGCTCTGTAATTATCCTGGTAGCTACTGTTGTATTGCCGGTAAAGGCTGCAATATCAACTGAAATCGTAAGAAAACGATGAGTTGCAGCGTTAAAAGCTATAAATACCGGTTCATCAGTATTTACACTGTCATTATGATTTTCTTCGCTGAAAATGATCGATGAAATATTAGGGTTAATTACTTCCCCTGTCTCTTCATTAGTACCAAAATTCCGGATCTCACTGGCAAGATAACTGGCCCTGTCTGCAACCTTGGCAACCGGCTCAGCTTCACCTGTTAACGGGTCAATTGTGATCAATACCGAACCAGAGCTCTGCACATAACCTGTATCACTGATCAAATCTGCGCCAACGACGGCATAAATAACTTCTTTTAATACCTGTGTATCATAATCGCCATCGCCATCTGTATCATAATCAACCCAGCCCCAGGCACAGTCAGCAGAATAGAAATCTGTAAAAGTAATATTAGACTGGAATGGATTATTAGTATCTACTATCTGGCCGATAAGTGTTGTATATACATCATCAGCTCCCATATCATACCTGATAAGCTCACCAGCATCAGTCAAACCATAATTATTTCCTGAAGAGTCAGAAGCTAAAGCACTTACTGTATAACCAGTTCCATGGTTATCTAGTGGACCATGTCCTTCAAGCAACCGGAAAGTATTACCACCACCAGGACCACCACCAACAGTCTCTATTGAGCCGTCTGAATGTTCGATATTACCATAAATATCAAGGGTTTCAGCCTGGCCTGATTCGGTATAGTAATCATAACCCAGGA
The DNA here is from genome assembly GCA_963667715.1 of Sedimentisphaerales bacterium. Classification (GTDB taxonomy): domain Bacteria; phylum Planctomycetota; class Phycisphaerae; order Sedimentisphaerales; family SM23-30; genus JAFGDI01. The sequence goes on from OY763926.1 coordinate 3,962,362, forward strand.
TCTCTACGATAACATCCTGCTCTGGTCCCTGCCCGCTAAGAGTTCCTATCCGAAGCTCATTGTAGACAGTGACGTCGCTCTCAGTATTTTCACTTGGATCTGAATATGAGAAAACAGTCTGACCAGTATCGCCCTTCTCAAGAATAAGAGTTGTCAGCAGTACGCGACTCTCTAAAGGCTCAACCGCAAGAACACCAGCACCAGCGGGAGAATACCCTTGCTTATTCCTGGTATTCTTGAGCAGGTCTGTAAATAACTTGTTAGCTCTATCCAAATTTCTGCGGGTTCTACGAATCAATCGCTTCACAGTGTACTCCTTGCTGGACAACTATTCCACCTAATGTAAAATTAGTGGCAGGCTTTATGGTAGGTAAGTAAATATAAGAGGCCGTAAATTACGTTTTTGCATTAAAATCAATTATTTTTTTGCACAAACCGGCGGGCTTTGCCGACACGGTCCCCTATAGTTATATTTAATCCAATTTTAAGAAATCATTCTCTTAAAACAGTCGCATTTTGTCAACAAAAAAATAATACCGGGGAATAAAATCAAAATAGGCGTAAGTGACTATAAAAACCACACTTACATATATCACAACATGGTCCTATATCTCGTATTTTAATGACTTAGCGTGTAATATACCTATTTGACGATGTTTTTTTACTATTTTCTTCTTAAATTATTAACAATATTGAAAACAATGTTGCACAAAAAGGAATGGAGGGCCCAAAAATGTGCTTTGAAATACTCACAAAGCGTAAATAAGGCAGGAAAATTAACCCACTTTAGCGGAGCAGGCTATGTCAGAAAGTGCAGAAGCAGCCTTTTGAATATCTGATAATGATGTGAATACTCCACAACTAAATCTGGTAGTACCATCAAGGTCAAATGATCCTATAGACTTATGAGCATAAGGAGCACAATGCAGCCCTGGCCTGGTAAGCAGGCCGTAATTTTGCTCCAGCACTCCAGCAAGCTCGGATGGTGTATAACCCTTGATAGAAACTGAAAAGACACTCATCCGCTTTTCAAGATCAGTTGGGCCATATACAGTCAAACCCTCTATACCATCGGTTAGAGCAAGGAACTCCTTACACAGCTCAGCATCGTGCAGACGAATATCGTCTATGCCCTTTTCCATGATCCATTCTACACCTTCGCTTAGAGCTGCTATACCCAAAGCATTATGACTGCCAGACTCAAACTTATCCGGCATCTCCTCTGGCTGGAACGGGTCTTCACTACGACTGCCGGTACCACCCTCTTTCAGAGGACGCAGAACCTTTTCCATACCCGGCTTGATATACAGGGCACCTGTACCCAGCGGCCCCAGCAAACCTTTATGACCTGGGAACGCCAGGAAATCAACATTCATATCATTAACATTAACAGGATAATGACCTATAGTCTGGGCTGCATCAACCAGATATGGTATCTCATGCTCTCTGGCTATCTTGCCTACAGCATTAACATCCTGAACACTACCGCAAACATTACTGCCGTGAACACAGGCAATTAGCACGGTATCAGGTCGAATAGCTTTGCGGATATCCTCAGGGTCGCACATGCCGGTCTGGTCAGCTTTTATATAGGTAACATCAATACTCATCTGCTTTTCCAGAGCATACAACGGCCTAAGCACAGAATTATGATCCATACAGGTAGTAATAACATGTGAACCGGGCTTGGTTACTATGCCTTTGATAACCAATGCCAGGCCGTCAGTGCAATTGAAGGTCATAACAACATTCTGGGTATGAGTAGCACCAATTAAACGGGCGATCCTTTCGCGACAACGCTGAATAACAACCCCAGACTCCTTAGCTTCAGCATAAGCTCCCCTGCCGGCAGAAGCACCAATGTTTCTGCTGTAATTATCGAGGGCCTGCCAAACACATTCCGGTTTGGGAAAACTTGTCGCCGCATTGTCAAAATAGATTCGCTGATCCATCGCCTGAGCCTACTCCTGTTATCTTCAATTTGCCCGACTATTCTACTGCCAGACATTGCTGTACTAATTTATAGACCTTTAATAATATAAGAATCGAAGCGAAAAATAAACCCATTTGACCAAAAAACTAAAAAATAGCCGCTAATTCCTCTGTACAGAGAATAATTTATCAAAAAAGACTGGATATTATTTAATATTTATATAAAATACTGAACTCTGTTGAAAATCCACCCAAGATTTCAACATTTTTTCTGGGGCCGTAGCTCAGTTGGGAGAGCGCTTGCATGGCATGCAAGAGGTCGTCGGTTCGATCCCGATCGGCTCCATTAGATAAAGGCTTGTAATATAATCCATTACAAGCCTTTTGTGTTTTAAATAATATATTTACAATCCAACCAGCTACGCTACTGCAGCTTATGGCTATGATTCTATTTTGAGGTCAAAGCCTGTTAGCTTAAACGTATAAGCACAATCACAGGGCTTTTCATCTTCTTCAAGCAGAGGAACATTGATCGATAATACCCCACTAGCATCAACTGCATAATCTATTTTAATTGGACTGCCAAGCAATTGAACACTTGCACTATCGAGCTGCCTTGCCACTTGCATTGAATCAAGAACAATGGCCTTCTTTGGCCACCCCATACATATCGCATACACATCCTTACCATCTTTGCTTTGTGTAAAACGAATATCCTCAGAACTATACTCCAGACTTAAAAACTTACTTGCATCACTAAAGCCTCCATCCGGCTCTGTTGTTGGACCTTGCCCGGCGAGCTTCCATGGCCGTGTATTGTATATCGCCTGACCATTGACCTTGAGCCAATCGCCCAATCCATACAGGACCTTTTTCTGATCAGCTGGAATTGTGCCGTCAGACTTAGGTGAAACATTCAATAGCAAAACACCATTTTTGGACACAGTATCAACTAGAGAATGTACAATCTTATACAGTGGTTTTACTGTAAGATTTTGTATATAACACCAACTGCCGGTACTGATAGTGTCATCTGTCATCCACAACTGGGCAAGTGCTTTGGGTTCACGAGACTTTTCGTGATCATTTATACTTAAACTCAGCGGAAGATCGTTTTGCTTTCGAATAATAGTTACTTCCCTACCCCACTTTTGGGCCTGATTAAAATAGTATGCACAAAACTCCTGACGAACTTTTTCCGGGATCTCATCCAGCCAACTGTCAAACCAGATCATATCTGGTTGATAATTATCAACGACCTCTTCCAGCTTACCCAACCACAATTTAACAAACTGTTCCCTTGGCATATAACCATATAAAAATGCATTTTCAGGATTATCTAACAACGATGGATAATCTTTAATAATACCATCATAATGCCCTGTCCATACCCCATTATTCTTCCATAAACAATTACGTGAATGATGGAAAGTAGTAATCAGTTTCATATCATGGTTACGAATAGCTTTCGCCAACTCACCAGTTACGTCTCGATGTGGCCCTTTATCCATCGAATTCCATGGAGTAAGCTTACTGGCCCACATTGAAAAACCGTCATGATGTTCTGCTACCGGCCCGGCAAATTTTGCGCCGGCAGCCTCAAACAACTTCACCCATTCTTCTGCATTAAACTTTTCAGCTTTGAACATTGGGACAAAATCATGATAACCAAATTTTGTAGGCTCACCGTAAACTTCGACATGATGCTTATTAACATAACTTCCCTTGATATTCATATCTCTGGGATACCACTCAAAAGCAAAAGCCGGCACAGTATAAACGCCCCAATGGAAATAAATCCCTAACTTGGCATCTTGAAGCCATTGATCACCCTGGCCATGACCTGCTAATGACTCCCAGGTAGGTTCATACTTCTCTACCGCAAAACTATAACCAGACAATAACAATACCAATACAATAGAAATAATGTACTTCATTTAAAACACCCACTTACTTTTTTTCCAATATTACAAATTCAACGTTACAACCAACATTAACCATATTCTTAAGCAGAATCAAACGTTAATATATGTTTTTGTTGCAAAAAGTGGACTTATTAATCCATAACATTAATATCCTTCATACAACACACAAAAAACTTATTCTTTTTTTTATTTTAAATGCAACTTTTCTGCAAAACTATCGCATGAAAAAAACAAAATATACAACAATTTCCCAAGAACTTCAAATTGCAACAACATCCAAACATATAAGAAAACACAAAAAATACAAACCGATTAAAATCAGACACTTACAACACAAACACAAGCTTCCCAAAACAAATATCAACAACATACAATTATTTCACTATTGTACCATCCAAATGTAAAACTGCCCCCCATTTTATAATAATATTTTTTTTCCACCCCCTCTTAATACTACTCTCATATTTTTATTGTAATAATTGGTGTTTGGCGATAGTATATTGGTTCATTATGATTTATACGAGGTCTTCGTATAAGAGTGCTAGTGTTTAGTTTTACCGGGTTTTCATTTATATTGCCTCTGTTCGCATACCCCCGCGTAAAGCACAAGAAAAAGTATAGGAGTGTATTAACATGGTAAGGTTATCAAAACTATTTATTGGTTTTGCGATCATGATTATGGTTTGCGGCTGTTCTAATATGACCGCACAGAATGAAATTAATAAGATCACAGACCCACAGCTGAGCTCTACAATTAATAAGTGCATGGCTGCCAGCGGCGTTGCCAATAAGGACTCGTGGGCTTTTGACGCAGACGCAGTCGCAACTATTTATGAAGAAGATGGAAAAACCCTGATCTCTCAGAAGCATTTTTTCTCAAATGATGAGGGTAATATTGCCGTCAAGATCGATTCCAGCGGCACGGAAGTTATTTCTGAAGCAATATCAAAACATGACAAGCTGACCTTATGCGGCTGTCTGTGTCCGTCAAATTCTTCAGAATGCGCAGCTGCCAGATTAGAAATGTATTCTATCGCTATTTCGTCACTATCACCGCTGCTGGAAAAAGACATAAACCTGGCTTATGTAACCAAAGAGAAAAAAGGTGGTACCTGCTGCCATATAATCGAAGCTAAGGGGAATATTCTCTCATGCTGTAAGAGAGCCATGCCGGATAAGTCAATATCGCCTGACACTGTAAAGGTATGGATCAATGAAGAAACCGGAAACATAAGCCGGATATGGTTCAAATACCTCAAGAACGGCAATGCTGGCGATTATGGTTATATATCTGCAAATATTGGCGATTATGTAAAATATAGCAACGGTCTATCGCTGCCAACTTCTATTGAATATATCCCAAGCGACAGCACAACCGGCGAAAGCAGCAAAACTATGCTGAAAATCGATATCCAGAGGTTCAGATTCGCTGGCAACGATAATGGTATGATCTAATATAAATATTCCATATTTTAATATATAGAACATTAACTAATACATCAGGCATAAAAGCAGAAAAGATAACTGCTTTTATGCTTTTTTTTTGCTAAAAAATGATTAAACTTAAGAAACAGTGCAATACTTCCAGCAGATAATTCGTTAGGCTGGGGGTAAGATTACACACGCTATTTACATACCTCATAAGAAACTACACTACAACAAGTTAAGGGCTTTCCGACATGATCAAAAAAGTTACTGCTGTTATTATTGTTATACTTATTATTGCATTTGCATTTTATAAGACCTCCAGGAAAACAGACACTGTCGACCTGCAGGCATTCTTTACCGTTAAAAGGTCAGACCTGAATATAAGTGTGATCGAAACCGGCAGTATCAAGCCCCGCTCTCAGGTTGTTATAAAAAATGAACTGGACTCTTCTGCAACTATTACTTATCTGGTAAAAGAAGGTGTTGTTGTCAAAGAAGGCGATTTGCTGGTCGAGTTTGACGCCAGCGGTCTTGAAGACGACAAGATCAACCAGGAGATCCAACTGCAGAACGCTGAAGCCAGTTATGTAAGTGCCAAGGAAAATCTGGCGGTATCAGAAAATCAGGCTCAAAGTGATATCGATCAGGCTGAGCTGAATCTGGAATTTGCCAAGCTGGACCTGGAAAAATATCAGGAGAAGGAATACCAGAACACCCTGTTTGAAATGCAGCAGAATCTTGACCTGGCAGAGGAAGAGCTCGCCAGAGCAGAATACGATTATGAGCAGTCACAGAAACTATACGATGAACAGTATATTTCTCAAACCGAGCTCAAAGCTGACGAACTCTCGTTCAAGCAAAAGAAAAAAAGCGTAGATATTGCTAAAAATAATCTCAGTCTGCTTACCGATTATACACATAAAAGAAAAAGCAGAGAGCTGGAGAGTGATGTAAACCAGAAGAGTATGGCACTGGAAAGAACTCGCAGAAAGGCCAAGGCCGACGTTACCCAGTCTCAGGCAAATCTCAAAGCCAAAGAAGCTGAGTTCAAACGTCAGCAGGACAGATATACCAGGATCACCGACCAGCTCAGTAAGACCAAGCTATTTGCTCCCGCTGCCGGCATGGTAATTTATCAGACAAGTATGAACCGCGGCAGATGGGGTAATCAGGAAAACCCTCTCGAAGTTGGTCAGACAGTAAGAGGTCGTGAAGACATTATATACCTGCCAACCGCAGATACAACCAAGGCTGATATCAAGATCCACGAATCTTCATTGAAAAAGATCAAGATCGGTCAAAAGGTAATCGTCAAAGTCGACGCCCTGCCGGACGCTGTTTTCACCGGCAGCATTGCCAGAATATCTCCACTACCGGATAATAACTGGATGAACCCTGACATTAACAAGTACCCTTGCGAAGTATATATTGACGAAAATGAATATGACCTGAAAAACGGCATGAACTGTCGTTGTGAAATACTTATAGAATCACTTAATAATGTACTCTTTGTTCCGCTTCAGGCTGTTATCCAGGTTGGCGAAGATCATTATGTAGAAGTTAAAGAAGGTAAAAACTACGTCCGCCGTGCTGTTGAGATCGGACTCGATGACAATAAGTGGGTCCATATTATTAGTGGACTAACTGAAGGTGATAAAGTTACCCTAACTCCACAACTGAAAGACACTGAGGTCAGGGTCAAATCCAGCGAAGAGATCGAAGCTGAAAAAGAAGCTGCCAAAGCTAATAACCAGCAAGGCAAGCGTCCAGAACAAGCTGGTCAGGAACGTGGAAAACGCCCTAACGGCAGCCAAGACAGAAACAGCGAAGCTGGACAAAGACCAAACATGCCACAGATACCAGCCGGTTCTATGAAAGCTATGCAGAAATTCACAGAAGCCGACAAAGAACGTCTCAAAAATGCTTCGGACGCTGACAAGGCAAAGATATTTATGGAGCTTATTAAAAAGTATTCTGATTCAACAGAAAATAAGCAGTAAGCATTATATTCTCTTTACGTACATAGTAGTTGACGGCCGGGATCAATTACCGCCAGCTATACTTTCCCAACAACCTTACTTCATATAAAGAAGTTGTGATAATGTCTAAAACAATAGTTAAACTTGATAATGTACGCAAGACCTACGAAATGGGCTCGGAACAGGTTCATGCTCTGGCCGGGATCTCTCTGGATTTTAAGCAGGGTGAATTTTGGGCTATGATGGGCCCCAGCGGCTCAGGCAAGAGTACCATCCTCAATATCCTCGGCTGCCTGGATCAGGTGACCAGCGGCGATTATTATCTCGACGATATAAACGTCGCCAATATGGATGATAACCAGCTAAGTGCTATCAGGCTCAAAAGGCTTGGCTTCATTTTCCAGAGCTTTAATCTGATCCCGCAGTTAACCGTACAGAAAAATATCGAACTGCCGCTATACTACCTCGGCTGGGAAGATCACGAAAGTGCGGAACGGGCAAAGATGCTCGCCGATATGGTAGGTCTTGGCGAAAGACTTAATCACCGCCCTGCCGAACTATCAGGCGGTCAGCGTCAAAGAGCTGCGATCGCCCGCTCACTTGCGAATGACCCGCAGATAATTCTCGCCGACGAACCAACTGGTAATCTGGATACTAAAACCGGTGACCAGATAATGAACATGCTCTGTGAACTGCACGGCGAAGGGAAAACGATCATCATGGTAACTCATGAACCTGAGATCGCCGAGTACACATCCCATCAGCTGCATATGCGAGATGGGAAAATAGACCAGATAAAATATTGAAGAAGTAATAAGTAACAGGTAACAGGTAACAAGCTCAGGTTTCGGCCTTCGGCCGAGATTATTTTCGACACAGGCAAAGCCTGAAAATAAACAAAATAGTCTCGAGCGGAGCGAGAATCCTCAACTTGTTACTTGTTACTTGTTATCTATTACTTATTAACCACAAAACACATAAAGCAATAATATGGCAAATAAATTCGTTAGAAATATATCGCTTGGTATTGAGAACCTGCTTCTCCATAAGATGCGTTCATTCCTGACTACCCTGGGTATAGTCTTTGGTGTCGGTAGTGTTGTGGCTATGCTCAGCGTTGGTGAAGGTGCCGGCAAGGCGGCTCTGGAACAGATACGCAAGCTCGGTAGTCATAATATCATCATCAATTCTCAGAAGGATGTTGAGTCTATGGAAAACTCCAGCTCCTTCTCTCGTATAAATGTCTACGGGCTCACCTGGAGTGATTTCGATAAGATGATTGACACCTATTCCCATGTACAGACCGTTGTACCTGCCAAGCTCATACGCAAGACTGCACGACTCGGCGAAAGAAATATCGAACTGCGTATCGTCGGAACTACGCCAGAGTGGTTCAAGCTAGTACCTCGTGACCTGATCGCCGGTCGTCTGATCACTCAGGATGATATAGAAAAGAATGCCCCGGTCGCAGTTCTTACCGAACATGGCGCACGCCGGATACTGGCCGCTGATAATACTATCGGCCAGATCATTAACCTCGGCGGCGACGCTTTCGAAGTTGTTGGTATAATAAAAACCGAAGAAGGTCAGTCCAGCGGTGGTATCCAGATAACTGATAGCGAAGTTGATATATATGTTCCTATTTATGTGTCCCGTGCCTACTTCGGTGACATTTACGTAAAGAATACTTCCGGCAGCCGGATAATGGAGCAGGTTGAACTACATCAGATAATTGTTGAAACTGATAGTATCGACAATGTTGAATCAACCGCTGCGTCTATCGAACATATGCTGAACCTGTCGCATAAAAAGAAAGACTATAAAACACATGTACCCCTGGCACTCAAACGTCAGGCTGAAGCGGCCAAGCGAACTTCCAATATCGTACTCGGCTCTATCGCCTGTATCAGTCTACTGGTCGGTGGTATCGGCATTATGAATATTATGCTTGCCAGTGTCACTGAACGCACACGTGAGATCGGTATCCGCCGTGCTATCGGAGCCAAGAAAAACCAGATCATCATCCAGTTCCTGATCGAAACGGTTGTACTCAGTACCATAGGCGGTCTTATCGGTGTACTGGTCGGAGTAACTATCCCGCAAATAATCGAAATGATGTCCGGCATGCCGACTGTTGTTACTATGTGGGGCGTTATGCTGCCGCTGCTGATAAGCGTAGGGATCGGTATACTATTCGGAATCTACCCCGCTGTACAAGCAGCCAATGTAGACCCGATCATAGCCCTCCGCCACGAATAGCCACAAGGTGCCGCTGCCAAACCGCCGCTGATGACAGCGACGGCGACTAATTGAGTTGAAACTATTAAATGCGGCCTGCCCTCGTTGGGGCGGCTGTTCTTTTTCCGAGTTGGGACTAAGAAAAGATACTTAACAAAATCCGCAACTTACTTTCTTACAACCTTACTACCTTCATTAAAACAAAAAAGCCGCCATCGCAAAGTTTATCTGCAATGGCGGCTTTTATCTTAACTTATATACTTGTGCACTTATGCACAGCCACACTTACTTCAGCGAAGCGATATTCGGCTGGCGAGCGGCAAGTGTATCATCTAGCCTGCTCACTGGTGTGGTCTTTGGCGTGTCGAGAACTGCCTGCGGGTTAGCCTTAACCTCATTGGCGATCTCGATCATAGCTTCGATAAATTCATCGATCACTTCCTTGCTCTCGGTTTCGGTCGGCTCGATCATAAGAGCTTCCTTCACGATAAGCGGGAAGTACATTGTCGGCGGATGGAAGCCGCGGTCGATAAGTGCCTTGGCAATATCCATCGCATGAACTCCATACTCGTTCTGGCCGGCACCGCTAAAGACACATTCATGCTTACATACCTGAGGGTATGGCAGCTCGTAGAAGTCTTTGAGACGTTCTTTGATATAGTTAGCGTTAAGTACCGCATTGCCGCTTACCCGACGCAGGCCCTTAGCACCCAGTCGCAGGATATAAGCGTAAGCTCTCAGGATAATGCCAAAATTACCGTAGAACGGGGCAATATAGCCAATACTATCCGGGCGGTTATATCTCAGACGATATGCACCATCTTCATCCTTGGCAACTACCGCTATTGGTAAAAACGGCTCGAGCTTTTCGCAAACGCCAACCGGGCCGGAACCTGGGCCGCCGCCGCCGTGTGGTGTTGCAAAGCTCTTATGCAGGTTAACGTGCATAACATCAAAGCCAATATCACCAGGGCGAACACGACCAACAATCGCGTTAAGGTTAGCACCATCATAATATGTCAGGCCGTCAACGCTGTGGATCAGGTCACATATCTCTTTTACGTGCGGATTGAATAAGCCAAGGGTATTCGGACAGGTCAACATCAAACCAGCAACCTTGTCATTTATCGCAGCCTTGAGCAGGTCAAGATCCATAACGCCGTTTTCATCACTTGGGATACTCTTGACCTTATAGCCGGCGATCGCAGCACTGGCAGGGTTAGTACCATGAGCACTGTCCGGGATAAGGATGGTATCCTTGTGGCTATTGCCTTGCTTACGATGGTAGGCAGCTATTATCATAATACCGGTCAGCTCGCCATGAGAGCCTGCCATCGGCTGCATTGTAAATGCATGCATACCACAGATCTCGCTGAGCATCTTATCCATATCATAAAGAACCTGCAGCCCGCCCTGAGTAAGGGCACCACCGCTGCGCAGCTGAGGCAGCAGCGGATGCAGATTTGCAAAGTCCGGCATCCCGGCGATGACCTCAGTCATCTTAGGATTATATTTCATTGTACAACTGCCCAGCGGATAGAAGTTGGTATCAACACCAAAATTCATTCTGCTCAAAGCGGTAAAGTGACGTACCACATCACTCTCACCCAACTCCGGCAGCTCAGCATCGCCAGCTCTAAGATACTTCTCTTCCAGATAATGGGTTGCCTTAGGCACACCAGTAAGGTCAAACCGAGTACCACGGCGACCTTTAACACTTTTATCGAATATAAGTTTCATTTACAAATTCCTTCGGAATGAATATTGGAAAAGGCAGTAAGGTTGAAAGGAAGAAAGGTGGTAAGGGATGGTTTCTCGCTCCGCCCCTTACTGCCTTTCAACCTTACAACCTTTCAACCTTTATTCCTTAAATTTTACAGAACACTTTCCAATGCTTCTGCCAGCATACCAATTTCAGTACGGGTACGTTTCTCGGTTACTGCTATCATCATGGTATTATCCATACCTTCGTAATAGCGGAAGAGCGGGAACCCGGCAGCGAAACCGCGACTGATAAGTTCAGCGGCGACATCAGCGGCATTACGCGGCAGCTCGACAACAAATTCATTGAAGAACCAGCGATTCTGGAAGCGAGGCTGAACACCTGGTATTGAACAGATACGCTCGAAGGCATATGACGCCTTGTCATAACAGTTCATAGCCAGCTCTTTATAGCCTTTCTTACCGACCAGCGACATATAAATAGTCGCCGCTAACGCACAAAGCGATTCATTGGAACAAATATTCGAATTGGCCTTGGCACGACGAATATGCTGTTCGCGAGCCTGTAAGGTCAGGACAAAGCCTTCCCTGTCCTCAGTATCACGAGTAATACCACAGATACGGCCCGGCATATTACGAACATACTTCATATTCGTTGCCATAAAGCCCAGGTACGGCCCGCCAAAGCTCAGCGGGATACCAAGCGACTGACCTTCACCAGTTACAATATCAACTCCCATCTCACCTGGGGTCTTGATAAGACCAAGCGAGATCGGGTAAACGGAACTGATAACCAGTGCCTTTTTAGCATGTACCATCTCAACGATATCAGTAAAATCATCGATCAGGCCAAAGAAGTTCGGGTTCTGTACGATCACTGCCGCTGTTTTATCGTCTAGTTCAGCTTCGATCGCTGCCCGATTGGCTCGACCATCTTCATTCTTGATCGTCACCAGTTCGATCTGCAAATTGCGGGTATAGCTCTCCAGCATAACACGATAGATCGGGTTAACTGAATCGTCCAGGATGATCTTGCCGCGCTTGGTTATACGCATCGCCATCATCATAGCTTCGTAAAGTGCGGTACCACCATCGTAGATCGATGCGTTCGAACACTCCATATCAGTTATCCGACAGATCATCGACTGGAACTCATACATAGCCTGTAAAGTACCCTGGCTCAGCTCTGGCTGATATGGAGTATAGGCTGTATAAAATTCACCGCGGCTCAACATTGCATTTACCGCAGCCGGAATAAAATGGTCATAGAAACCACCGCCCATAAAGCAGGTAAGGTGGCTATGGTTCTTGTCAGCGAGCTTTGACAGCTGCTGAGTAACCTGCAGTTCTGACCGGGCTTCCGGTATATCTAATGTATCGATCAGAAGCTCTGACGGCACATCGGCAAACAGGTCATCCATTTTCAAACCAAGAAAGTCGAGCATCTCCTGACGCTGCTGCTTGGTATTTAGGATATATGGCATATATTTCTCCGAATCATATTAGTAATAAGAAATAACAAACAAGCTATAAGCTCTACTCTCTCGCTAAGAGCGTTATCTACCTTAGACGATACTTAAGCTTATAGGTAACCTCTGAAAATTGCTTTTGAGGCGAAAGCGAGGATTGTTTTTTACTGACAAGGAACGAAGAACCGGGCATATTGGCCCCGATATACGTCGGGGTTCACGGTTTTTCGTAACGCAGCTCAGGAAAAATCAAGACCGTTTGTAGCCCGGAATGATTTTTTAGAGGTTGCCTTTATACTATTTCCTGTCACTATCTCTTTTTTTACAGTGTCTCTAGATAGTCTTTATATTCCTGGTAGTCCATCAGCTGCTTCGGCATACCGTGTACTTCCATCTTACAGATCCAGCCTTCACCAAACGGATCTTCATTTACCTTTTCAGGATTTTCATCAAGGCCATGATTAACTTCTAACACCTTACCGTCGGCTGGTGCAAAGATATCACTTGCCGCCTTTGAGCTTTCAATAGAACACAGCTCTACATTCTGTTCTGCTTCAGCACCAATTTCCGGCAGCTCAACATAAACTACATCACCAAGCTGTTCTACGGCAAAGTCGGTAATACCCATTACTCCGGTCTGGCCTTCGATATAGATCCATTCATGTTCCTTAGAATAAAGCATCTTTGTCTGGTCAAGCATAATGATCTCCTGAAAATAAATTTAATTACACATTTTAATTTTAATATCAATAGCCGGCGGTTCCCTACCCGGCATAAAAAACACATACTATTTCAAATTAGAATTTTACAAATCTTTTTGTCACAACTCCGCTCAGCTCGGCTTCATAACTTTCGCCTACCTGGCAGCTTTCAACCTTACCCTGCTTTATATGACGCTCATTACGTGCCACATAATAGCCGCCGACACTATCACCGGCCTTGAACGCGTTCACCTGGCAGAAAGCCAGCACAATCTGCACATCGCCGCTCTTGGCACTGCTAAGCACCTGACCGACACATATGCCGTCCTTGTTCAATATGCCGTCATGTTCTCTTACCGGCCTGACACCTCTCGATGCGTCCAGCTCAAGCCGATATATCCTCATAGCAAAATCAGCCGCCTTGGCCTTTACCGCATCACAGCCAACAAACCAGCCCTTATCTAGTGAAACAGCCCAGCTGTAACCTGCCTGGAATGGAGATATACCATGTTCACCTTCCAGCTCGTGGCCATAAAGCGGCAGACCGCCTTCGATACGCAAGCTGTCGCGAGCGCCCAGCCCGCAAGGAATAACACCTTTATCTTTTCCGGCCTCAAGTAACGCGTCCCAAAGATCGCCAACCTTATCAGGGTGAACCAGAAACTCACTACCCTCTGCCGAACCTGTATAACCGGTCTTACATACTAAAGTACTTATACCGGCAACCTCAACTTCACAAAACTCAAACGAGCCTAGCGAACAATATTTCTCACGCTGAGCTTCATCGGCAATCAGCGACGCGATAAGCTCTTTAGACTTTGGCCCCTGTAAAGGCATAACCAGCCTGCGATCGTCACCTGATGTCTCGGCCCGAAGGTCACGGATAACTGGCAGCTCTGTAAGCTTATCACCTAGCAGCTCAGCAATACCCGCGAGATGTTTCTGTACCTTGGCATCGTTAGCAGCATTAACTACCATAACATACTTTTCTGAACTTACCCGATACACGATCAGGTCATCGATAACAGTACCGTCAGCTTCAAAGAAAAAAGAATACTGGGCCTGGCCGTCAGATAGTTTGCAAATATCATTACCAGTTACCAGATTTAGGAATTCACCTGCGGTTGGACCGGTAAAGTCAAGTGTCCCCATATGGGTACAATCAAATAGACCCGCTGCTGTGCGTACCGCTTCATGTTCTGCTTTTATCGAGCTGTACCACAAAGGCATAATATATCCGGCAAAATCTGCCATATTTTTACCGCCGGTCAGGGCAACATGCTTTTCATATAATCTTGTCTGCTGTGTCATAATTATTTTCGTTCCTGCTGAATTGTATCACTTTAGGGCTTTTTCAATTTCAATCTGGTACATCTGTAACTCAAAAAAAAAGCGCAGACAACCACGCCTGTTTTATAGGGGTCGTCTACGCTCTGTCCTTTGTACCTGAGATATTTTCACCTGAAACCAGCTTATCTCCTAAAGCTTTAATGCAAAACATGTTACATCTCTTTTCAAGTTTCCTTCGGTTTCCGTCAGCTCCGACGGAATCTCCAGAGTACCATCAATATAAGATCCGTTTGCCTGAGAGTTTACAGCCATTTAGACTGTTTGCACCTTCGGCGGTCATTACGACACTCTCTCTTATATATCTACTGGTATTGTCTTCAATTGTCAGCTGAGTATAGTATCGCAAAGACTTTGAAAATTCAATAAAAATGAAAAATCCTTAACTCAAAAATATCAGCTACCCCAAGCCCCTGGTCCATCTGTAACGACTATCAAAAAAATAATTATAGAGTCTGGCGAAAAAACAGTTATAATCATAAGTTATGAATTTCAACAGTCGTAAATCAACAGGACACAAGGTCGATCTAACCCCAATGATCGATGTTGTTTTCCTGCTAATTATATTTTTTATGGTCATTTCCAGGTTCAGCAGTCAGGAAAGAACTATGGTCGATCTGCCTCCTGCAAAAGATGCAGATACCAAAATCATTGCTACCCAACAGCAAAAAGTGATCATAAACATCCTTCGCTCCGGCGAAGTGCGTATCGATGATCTGGCATATTCCAGTTCTGAGCTTTCCGAACTGCTCACAGGCCACAAAAATGACAAGATCCTTATCAGATCAGATAAAAGCTGCACATGGCAACAGCTAAAACCTGTTTTTAATGCATGCAGCCAGGCTCAAATAGCCTCTCCTGACATAGCAGTCATGAAAGAATAGATCAATAAACCTTTGCACAACAACAACTAACAGCAGAAGTAAGCACCATGCATGATTATCAAACAGTCACACAAAGATTAGGTTTTGTTTATTGCCCAAAATGCTCTAGCGGCAATTTGATCAGTAGAAATAACAAATCAATTTCGTGCAAAGACTGCGATTATGTCTTTTACCAGAATAATGCTTCCGCTGTCGCGGTCATAATAAAATATCAGGACAAAATAGTTCTGGTTAAACGTGCCAGAGAACCTAAACGCGGCATGCTCGATCTACCCGGCGGGTTCGTTGACCCATTCGAATCTCTGGAACAAGCCGCTATACGCGAGATCAAAGAAGAACTAGGCCTTGAGATCTGTGAGCTTACATACCTCGCATCATCGCCCAATACCTACCACTATCGCGGCGTTACATACCTGACCACAGACGCTTTTTTCACCTGTCAGGCTGACAATATTAACAATATTACACCAGCAGATGATGTTAGCGGTTACTCACTGGTAACTCCATCTGAAATCGATCTCGATGCCGTTGCTTTTGACTCTGTACGCGATATACTTGGCAAATTCAAAGATCAGCTATAGTCCTATTCTTCTTCCTCAGAACCAGGCTTTCTCTTATCACGGACAGTCAAAACCGCACACGGTGCTTTTCTGACCACTTTTTCCGTTACGCTACCAAGTATCATAGCCGCCAACGCACCATGGCCGTGAGAACTCATGACAACGAGATCAATATCATGCTCACCAGCATAAGCTATTATTTCAGCAAAAGGACGGCCCACTACAACAACAGACTCTAACCTGTCAGCGATAGCACCTAGCTTTTCCTCGGCAAAACGCTCCATTAATACTTTAGCATTTTCACCTAGCTCAGTCTCAGATATCACGACCGGTGCCAGTGCATCATCGCCAGCCATCCAGTAATGACAGCTATCATCAGCTACATGTAGACAATGTACTTGTGCATCATACTTTTTCGCCAGATCACAGACGCAATCAAGAGCTGCCAGAGAATGAGCTGAAAAATCTGTAGGAAACAATATTCGTTTAATTTCCATAACCATTACCCCACTTTCCAATAATTAACACAGCCAGTAAATAATAAAACGAAATTACTAAGTCTCTATATTAATTATACAATATAGTGACATGCAAAAATCAAATAATTATGGGACTTTAATATATATACTGACTGGAAATTAACGTTATAATGACACACCCCATTTGTATCATTATCACCAACATTATCTTTATCGGCTTTATAATGACCTTTTTTACATTATATCTCATTTTTTTCCGATTATTTAACTATGCTTGAACAACTATACAATCAATACCCGGAATTACTTATCAATATCAAGGCTATTTCTATCGCACTCATCGTAGGTGGGCTTTTAGGACTGGAACGAGAAAAGCAGCATAAACCTGCCGGCCTGAGAACCAATATACTCATCTGTCTGGGTGCAACAGTATTTACCCTTATCTCACGCCACGCCGCACTGGAAGATAACAGTGACCCCAGCCGGATTGTCGCACAGATAGTTACTGGTGTCGGGTTCCTCGGCGCGGGTTCTATCATGAGACAGGGTAACAGCGTACAGGGGCTTACTACCGCAGCTGAAATATGGGTGGCCGCTTCGCTTGGCATATGCTGCGGCTATGAAAAATACATCATGGCAATTATAGTTGCAATAGTAACAATAGTGATATTAAAAACTTCACGACTCACCAGCAGCCATAATCATCACAATAAAAACACGCCAACCGACAACGAATAAAAATATGTAAGTAGAAAAAAGAGAATCTGCCAATTTCAACAGACTCTCTTTTTTTAACACCAAATCTTGTGAGATAAAACTACCAAAGTCAATTACCAGACTCAAGCCAGTTCACTGCCAGAATCGCAAAATCCTTCAAGTCAACTGTACAGTCTCCATTAATATCACCTGCCGGACAGATTGATGATGTATCCATAAAGTTTGTCCTGAAATATTCATCACACTTGCGATCGTAAAACTCTATATAAATATAATCATCCATAGTTCCAGAAGTATTAAATCCAAATGAAAACTCCGACGGAAACGCTCCCGGCCCTTTGGCACCACAACCAGAAAAATAAAATCCAGTATCATCACCAAATATTCTTTCGTACGTTCTGCTGGCTCTATCGTTGATACCGCATACCGGTAGCTCTGGCGATTCAACAAACATATCTTCCGGCAGATCATACCAGTTTAAGATAGTTATTATATACCTGTCTACACCACCCCCTAGTGGCTGCACACCAGTCAAAGCTGCTTTAACTTTAAGATCGGAATAACAGTCATATACATCTGTGAATTTTGAAACTTCAAACTTACTCGTACCAACATTTGCTATTGCAAACTGGCCATCAGATGAAGCAGCCATATTGTTTTTACCGCCTGGCCAGGTTAGTATTACACCGCCATCGGGACCATACAAAATATTATCCGAACCGTCTATCGCACAGTATACATTATAGTTCTCATCTATAACCGGACATGCTCTGCCCGCCGTTGTCTTACTCCATAACAATCCGCCAAAAGTCTCATACACTGAAATGTGCCTGACTGACGATGCGTCAACATACGACACAGCGAACCTGCTGCCGTCCGGCGAAATATCAGCAAACGACAGACTATTGCCAGCATAAACATCATGAAATGCTATCTCTGTCCCTGCACTATTAACTATAATAATATCGCTATTTGTCTTCAGCAAAACAACAGAACCATCCAAAGAACTATCTATTCCCCAAATCGCCCAGCTCCTGGTATTGATAGTAACATTTGTAATTATTGACGGGGTAGCAAGGTCTATAGCTTTGAAATATGAACTTGCCGCAACATAAAGAACTGTATCATCTCTTGGCCTGACAACCTGAACTTCACCCGGAAAGGTAACATTAGAATAACTCCAGGCTAAAAAACCATCATTCCTTACACACTTGACACCATTACCCTGAGTGCCCACATATAGATACTTACCAGTAGCAGACAATGACAGACTCTCTGTCTCTGACCCTACAGGCATAGTATATATACTTTTAGGCAGCCCTGACTGGGCATCATAAAAAGTAACAGCTTCATTACCTTCACTGCCAACAGCGGCAACCTCGCCATTATCCGAAATGGCACATATATACGCATTGGTCGGATTTACAAAGTGAGACACCTGGTCAACTTCGTATAAGGCATAAGCAAAATTACAACTCAATAAAAACACCGATACCACTAGGTAAAAATACTTACTCATCATTAGGCCTTTCATAATTTTCGTCTCCGTAATAATAAAATACAACAACGAAAATCATATGGCCTTAAAGACAAGCATTTCAACTTTAAACAAAAAAAAGACATGCATTAGCATGTCTTTCCATATTATCTGTTTCCTGATTCCAGGTGTCTTGAGGGTAATTTTATTTCAGGCTGAAGATGCTCTCGTTCATATCAGAATCAATCTCAAGTACTTCAACATGAGAGATAACTTTTCCATGCCTTATCCGAGATATCTCGTAGATCATTGGCTGATCCTTATCAATGATATATTCTAGTATATCACCACCCAGCATGCTTTCAGAACGAACCTTAACACATTCTTCGCCTTTGAAGATCATGTCTTCCTGACCAATTATTTCACTGGTCTTGACCAGACTCTGAGTTGGCGAGTCATCAAATGGGAACACTTCGCCCAGCTCAGCCAGCATAAAAGCTTCAGGCCCAGCTGCTTCCAGGCCAGGTTTCAAAGATACCTTGCCAGTTTCACTATCCAGACAGCTGTAATTAACTTCGTTATTGGTTATTACTGTGCCGTTACTGAATTCCATTCGATAATTATTAGGTCTCTGCCACCACATTTCCATACTGCTGTTCATAGCAGTCATTTTGAAATGGACATTATTGAACTCGGTAACTTTCTGCAATACATTGTCTGCAACTGCAACTGAAGAACCAGAGTTGCTATCGATATTAAATACCGCAAGGCCAAAAGCCAGAACTACAATGGCCGCCACAGCGGCAAAACGAGAGAGATAACCCGCAAAGCTGATACGTGAACCTGCACTGCGGACATTATTGTCAACAGACCCGTCAGACATCAGACCATATGGTTTCAGTTCAGATAACAGCTTTGACCGAAGGAAGTCGTGGCTTCTGTCGAACCGATCATAATGACCTGACAGGTCTTCAAAAAAGGAGGACATATTTATTTGTTCTGTTTTGTTGTTCATTATCTTATTTCAAATATTTCTCAAGATTACTACGGGCCTTTTCCAACAAGCGAAACAACGCACTTCTGGAAACTTCCAGTATTTCACAGGCCTGTTTTACATCCTGATCTTGTAAATAATACACATGCAAGGCAAGTCGCTCTTTCTCAGGCAGCTTTTGCATCGCCCGATTAAGATCTTCACTCATTAAGTTCTGATCCTGCTGATCACTCACCGCTTCTTCCGGCATATCATCACCGACATATACATGGCGATCACGAAATTTGCCGCGACGATACTCTCGCCCGATATTTTTAACCATACTTGTCAGCCAGGGGCCGAATTTTTCCGGCTCTTCCAGTCTTTCAAGAAGATTATACGCTCGAAGAAACACTTCCTGAGCTATATCCTGGGCAGATGAGAGATCCTGAGTTATATCATAACTCATTGCTCTTACCAATCTTGCATACTTGTCATAGAGCTTGCCATAGGCGTTTTTATCGCCTTTTAGCGTGGCCTCGACTAGTTTTTTATCTGACTGGCTCATATTGACGCCTCCGGTTTGAAATAACCAGAACCGCAAATAGAGCAGGCATACACTGACTCAGCCATTATAGTAGTGGCCGTAGCAAGGTAGAAAGTCCCAGTATTTCCCAAAAAAAACGTCAAAAAAACTCCTGATCTTAGTATTCGTAAAACTTCAAACACATATATAACATATAATGCTAAACTTTGGCAAAATAAAAACTTATTTATCTTTCTCTACTTAAATCCTATATCGTCAAAAACGCTTTTGATAATTATCTGCACGCCATTTTTTTATATTATGGTCCCTTAAATTGGTTATATATAAAAAACTTACCGGATTGTGGCATTCTATATATAATAGTCCAAAACAAATTAAAAATATCCTTTAAGCAAGTTTCTACACTGTTAAATTGCTTATTGAAAACACCTTATATTAAATAGTATGGAGATAATTTCACTATGAAAAAACATTTTATTTTGCCTGTGCTTATCACAGCTATACTAACAGCAACTTTATCGCTACAATCAACAACATATGGCGAACAAACAAGTTATGACAATACAAGCCAGCCGCCAAAGTACATTGCCGACCCGCACGTCCTCAAACATAACGGCATATACTATCTCTACGGCACCGGTCAGTCACATACCGAAGAAACCGGCATCAACGGCTTCAAAGTTTACACTTCTACTGACCTGGTCAACTGGAGTAAGCCTATGGGTGCCAAAAACGGCTACGCTCTCTCCGCTGAAGACTCTTGGGGCGATAAAATGTTCTGGGCTCCTGAAGTTATTTTTCATGATGGTAAATTCATCATGTACTACACTGTTCAGGAACATCTGGCAGTCGCTACCAGTGACTCGCCGCTTGGCCCATTTGTGCAAAAAGTACAACAGCCACTACACCTGGACACTCTCGAAATTGACCCGCACGTCTTTATTGACAGCGACGGCAAAGCATATTTCTACTTTGTAAGATTTACTAACGGCAACGAGATATGGTGTGCCCAGCTAAGCGAAGACCTTATGTCAATAAAGGAAGATACTATTACATGGTGTATCGGACAGGAACAGCAATGGGAAAAAAGCGAAGATTACCCAGCCAAAGTCAATGAAGGTGCTTTTGTCCTCAAACATAAAGGTTGGTACTATCTGACTTACTCTGCTAACCATTTCAAGAGTAATGACTATGGTGTTGGATACGCTCTGGCCAAGAGTCCGATGGGACCATGGAAAAAGTATGAAAACAACCCTATCCTACAGTCAAACGAAGATGTTCACGGTGCCGGCCATCACTGTCTGGTAAAAGCTCCTAATGACAAACAGTGGTTCGTTGTATACCACACACACTGCGACCTAAAGCGAGCACAGCCAAGAAAGCTTGCTATTGACCGCATGTTCTTTGCTCCGGCTTCCAACCCGAAAGACCCGGACATACTCGTAGTAAAAGGCCCAACTATCACACCACAGCCTATGCCGTAATGTGAACCGAAACAGCTTTATTTAGAAAACAAAAAAAGGCATATCCCATTTTCAGGATATGCCTTTTTTATATATTATCGATGGACATCAATGCATTATTCTTTTACTTCGAACTCTGCATCAACCACATCGTCATCACCTTTATCATTGCCGCCGCAAGAACCATCAGCACAGTTGTCGCCACATGATTCGCCACCGGCAGCTCCGGCAGCCTGCTGCTGTGCAGCCTGTTCGTAGATGATCTTACCAAGAGTCTGGCTTGCAGTTGTTACTGCTTCCATAGCCTTCTGGATCGCATCCTTATCTTCACCCTTAACAACTTCCTTCAGATTGTTAATTGCTGATTCTACACTGCTGCGTTCTTCAGCCGGGATCTTGTCGCCATGTTCCTTCATGGTATTTTCGGTACCGAAGATAAGCTGATCAGCCTGATTCTTCAGGTCGATAACTTCACGACGCTTCTTGTCTTCTTCTGCGTGAGCTTCAGCATCCTTAACCATACGGTCAATTTCACCATCATCCAAACCAGATGAACCCTTAATCTCAATATTCTGTTCCTTACCGGTACCAAGGTCCTTAGCGGACACCTTGAGGATACCGTCAGCGTTAATATCGAAAGTTACTTCGATCTGTGGGATACCACGAGCCGCTGGCGGCAAACCTGTAAGCTGGAATCTGCCCAGAGTACGGTTATCAGCTGCCATTTCACGTTCACCCTGTAGAACATGGATATCTACAGAAGGCTGGTTATCTGCAGCTGTTGAGAACACTTCCTTTTTGCTGGTCGGGATAGTTGTGTTTCTTTCGATCAGCTTGGTCATAATACCGCCGAGTGTCTCAACACCAAGACTCAGTGGAGTAACGTCCAGCAGAAGAATATCCTTAACATTTGAATCGCCGGCAAGTACACCACCCTGAATTGCAGCACCAATAGCTACTACTTCATCTGGGTTGATACTCTTGTTAGGCTCTTTGCCAAAGATCTCTTTAGCAACTTCAACTACACTTGGAATACGAGTTGAGCCACCAACCAGTACAACTTCTGCAATTTCACCAGCTGCCAGACCAGCATCCTTCAGAGCCTTTGAACATGGATCTTTCAAACGCTGCAGCAATGGAGCGATCAACTGCTCAAACTTGCTGCGGTTAATTGACATCTGCAAGTGTTTTGGACCTGAAGCATCAGCAGTAATAAACGGCAGGTTAATTGTGCTTTCCATTGCAGTTGAAAGTTCACACTTGGTCTTTTCAGACGCTTCTTTCAAACGCTGGAGAGCCATAGCATCATTACGAAGGTCAACGCCTTCGTTCTTCTTGAACTCATCAGCAATATAGTTGATCAGTACGCCGTCAACATCGTCACCACCAAGGTGAGTGTCACCGTTTGTACTTAATACTTCAAATACATTATCACCAATATCAAGGATAGATACGTCGAATGTACCACCACCGAAGTCAAATACTACGATCTTCTCATTAGCCTTCTTTTCCAGACCATATGCCAGTGCAGCTGCGGTCGGCTCATTGATGATACGTTTTACATCAAGACCTGCGATCTTACCTGCATCTTTAGTTGCCTGACGCTGTGCATCATTAAAGTAAGCTGGTACTGTGATTACCGCTTCTGTAACTTTTTCGCCCAGGTAATCTTCAGCTGTCTTTTTCAGGTCCATAAGAACCATAGCTGATACCTCTGGCGGTGTATATTCTTTACCACGTACCTCTACCTTTACCAATTCATCGGCAGAACCGGTCACCTTATAAGGAACTATCTTTTCTTCAGAGCCTACCTCACTGTGACGACGACCCATGAATCTCTTGATAGAGTATACTGTATTATGCGGGTTGGTAACCTGCTGATGACGTGCGATCTGACCGATCAAACGCTCGCCCTTGTCGGTAAAAGCAACTACAGACGGAGTCAGACGAGACCCCTGTGAATTTACCAATACTTTTGGCATTGAACCTTCCAGTACAGACACAACTGAGTTGGATGTACCTAAATCTATTCCTATTACCTTTGACATCTTTAAAACTCCTGTTAAATCAAGGTTTCATTTTTCTATATCATCGAGTGAAGCATTCTGCCGCACGCCTTTACTAAAAGCAAACATCGTGCCAAACAAAACAAGAAAAATATAAACACCTGAAACAAAACAGCTTATGTTTTATCGACAATATCTAAACAATCTTTACCTATGCCAAAGAGTCAGGAAAAACTCCTACCACCTGCCAAATAAACATAGATAAGTATTATTTTCTCTTTAAGCATCCAGGCAACCCACTATTCACCACTCTAAAAACAACAAGACAATAGTCCAAATATAATATATCTTGATTTTTAAGATAATATCAGGGATAATTTCGTAAAATTTAAAGTCTTAGTTTAAATTTTACGAAATTTTAAGTTACTCATTGAGCTGAACCAAAATATAGAACATAGCATAGTAATCTCGCTGTCAAATACACATTTACCTCTAGATAACAATATTACAGCGATACCTGTAACAGCCTTATAAAAAGTTTTCGTCAACCTGAATAAACATTCTACATAAATACACACTCTATATTTCTCTCTGGTAACAGCCCTTTATGCCGCTGGGGCCCAGGCTTACTGCTGGCAGCTCACTTTCTATAGCCGCCTGCTCGCGACTATAAAACTTTTCTCTGAACTGACCTGTCAAAACACCTTTTTCCGCCAGCTCACGGACGATCGACTCTGTCAAATAGGATAAAACCTTATCATCAACAGAGTTAAGGCTCTCTAGATTATCAAATGACACTTGACGGATTACTTTGCGACCAGAAAAACGGTCTGAAATAACTTTGAAACGACGGCTAACATTGAAACATGGCATAAAGCGGGCTCCTTCCGGCCTGTAAACAGACCTATATCGTAATAAATAATACAATCAGGAGGGCTTAGGAGGGAGATGGGAAAACAGAGCTCGGTTCCACCCAGAGGCAAAAAACTTATAGCCTCTGTTTATATTGTCGGCTATATAGCACTATTATCTTTAATAAATATCGCAATAATCTTCAATATTTTTCAAAAAAACTAAATTTCAAAGCTTATTCTGATTAAAATGCGATATTACAATTACAGTAATGTGAAATAACTGATCACTGAGGTATATAAAATGCAAAATACAATCCGTATTATCGCTGTAGCTTTCTCATGTATTGCAATAGGAGCAATATTAGGTGCTATTTGCAATATAGTCAACGGTGCTGTCAGTCCTCAATATTTTCAGAGCAATATGCCCTGGCACAATATCAGCGATATATGGCGGGCAGCTATTGCACAAGGGATATTCGAAGGACTCATCTACGGCCTAATGTTCACTTCACTTTTCTCTACGGTATATACTATCAGCACCAAAGGTCAATGCCCATACTCACAGGTGTTTAAGTTCCTGGCTGGAATTGCCTTGGTAATACTAATATGCTGGGCTCTTGGCGGTATAATAGCACTAGCACTGGCAGCTCTAAGCCCACAATTCTTTTCCGCTACCTTCAATAAAGTGCCACAGGAGCTACACCTTATGCACAGATATGCCTGGGTTGGCGGCTCTATATGGGGGATTATCTTCGGCGGGTTCCTATCGGCTATACTTGGCTCGATAATATTCAGACACAAATGGAAAACTCAAAACTCTAAATCTTAAGGTGACCTCTGAAAATTGCTTGATCTGATATCAGGATACCATACCAAAATAATGCCAGCCGATCTGTAATATCACGCCAGCATACACACCTGCAACGATATCATCGAGAAATACACCCCATTTAGTCTTCAAACTATCAAAATAACATGCCGGCCATGGCTTTACAATATCAAATATCCGAAATAGTATAAATCCTGCCGCTGTATATAATGCTATCTGGCCCGCTGTCCAGTCTGACCACTGATAAAGCCAGAAAAGTGCTACTGCCTGACCTGCAACCTCGTCAGAGACGATCATACCAGGATCATCGCCGTAGTTGCGAATACCCTCATCGCCAAAATAGATCGTAGCCCAAAAACCATAAACAAACAATATTACAGCAGTTACAACTGGAACCATCGCCCCGCCGCTCACCAGTGCCACCAGCAGAAAAATTAAAGCCGTCCAAAGCGAACCCCAGGTACCAGGTGCAAAAGGCATAAAACCCATCCCAAATGCTGACAGAAACAGCTTATATGGTTCAATTTTTTTCGCTCTTTTTTCATTCATCAACAAAAACCCTTATGACAAATCCGACTTTCGGTCGAATATACTATTATATTATTATTAAAAGTTAACCGCGGCTAAGTTTACTATGCCACAAAAGCTTGCTTCTGCTGATGTTACATATTTATTTTAGCTTGCTTTTAGCTTTTGCCTGCGGCTATTATATAATGAACCTTATTAATATTAAACCTTATTTCAGGACAGTTTTATGGGTAAAATGACCGAAAGTTATCAGCTGCTAAAGGATAAAGCGTCTAAACGCTACGAAGAGTTATCTAATAATACCGTATATACTATTAACATCGGTTCGGCAACCTGTGAAAATGCCGCCGGCTCTAATGTTGTATGTGATGAGTTCAATTCACTTATCGAGAGTGGCTCAAGAACAGATGTTAACATTAAAAGAGTGGGCTGTACCGGCCAGTGTAGTATCGAACCTATTGTTTCAATTATTGATAACAAAGGCAATGCGGTTAAGTACAGCCAGGTTGACAAGGCTATGGCCCGCCAGATATTTGAAGAACATATCTCCAAAGACTCGCCTTTGGATAGTTGTCTAAGCCAGGACAGCAGCCAAAAAAGACTGGCTCTTAGAAATAGCGGCGTTATCGATCCGGAATGCCTTTCCGATTACCTGCTAAACGATGGCTATAACGCTCTTGCTTGTGTACTGGACAAAGGCCAGCCCCAATGGGTGATCGATCAGCTCAAAGAATCGAACCTGCGTGGACGTGGCGGCGGTGGATACCCTACCGGCATGAAATGGCAGGCTGCCGCTGATCAGCAAAGCGATATCAAATATGTTATCTGTAATGCCGACGAAGGTGACCCGGGCGCGTTTATGGACCGCTCTATGCTCGAAGGTGATCCTTTCAGCATTATCGAAGGTATGACTATCGCCGGCTATGCTATCGGTTCTGCTAAAGGCTATCTGTATATCAGAGCCGAGTACCCCATGGCTATCGAGAGAATCGAAAATGCCATAAAGCTGGCAAGAGAAAATAACCTGCTCGGGAATAATATTCTCGGCAGCACCTTTAACTTTGACCTGGAAGTCAGACTTGGTGCTGGTGCTTTTGTCTGCGGCGAAGAAACTGCTCTTATCCAGAGTATCGAAGGCCGTCGCGGTCAGCCAAAGATAAGACCTCCTTTCCCTGCCCAAAAGGGTCTGTGGGGTTCTCCTACTATTATCAATAATGTCGAAACCTGGACAAATGTCCCTGTTATCATAAATGATGGTGCTAAAAACTTTGCCGAAGTCGGAACTCATAAAAGCGGCGGTACAAAAGTATTTGCACTGGCTGGTAAAATAACCAATACTGGTCTGGTTGAAGTTCCTATGGGTACAACTCTCCGTGAGATAGTTTATGATATCGGCGGCGGTGTCCCTGGCGGTCGTGAGCTAAAGGCGATCCAGACTGGCGGCCCTGCCGGCGGATGTATTCCTGCAAAAATGATCGATACTCCTGTTGACTTTGACACTCTTCAGGCGGCAGGCTCTATTATGGGCTCTGGCGGTATGATCATCATGGACGAAACCGACTGTATGGTTGACGTTGCCCGGTTCTTCCTCGAGTTCACCAAGAGCGAATCGTGCGGAAAGTGTACTCCATGTCGTGAAGGCACTACCCGTATGCTGGAGATCCTGGAAAAGATCGTTGACGGTAAAGCCACTCTCGAAGATCTCGAAAAACTACACCGCCTTGCTATGCTGGTTAAAAAGGCTTCTCTCTGTGGTCTGGGCCGTGCGGCTCCAAACCCGGTTCTCAGCACTCTGGACCATTTCCGCGATGAATACATTGCTCACGTGAAAGATAAAAAATGTCCGGCTGGTAAGTGTAAGTCACTCCTGACATATACTGTTGACGCTGAAAAATGTGTCGGCTGTACCGCCTGTGCCAAGGCCTGTCCTGTAAACTGTATTAGCGGTAAGGTCAAAGAAGCCCACGTGATAAATAATGAAAAATGTATCAAGTGCGGCAGATGCTATGATGTTTGTAAATTCGATGCTGTAATTAAAAATTAACAGCACTAACCAATCATAAAAAAAAGGTGTTAGCCGGAATATTCCGCTAGCACCTTTTTTTTATTACTTATGTTTTTTTAGAGGTTGCCTTAAGTCAGCAGCATTCAAAATAATCTTCTGAATTTCCTTCGACAAATCGCTTTACTACCGGATCGGAACTATTACAGATAAATTCACAATTGCCATCTGCTACGATTTTACCGGCATCGAACATTATCACCCGATCAGCAATTGTCCTGGCACTCTTCATATCATGAGTAACGACAACAGTAGTAATATTAAGATGCTTCTGCATCTTGGCGATCAAACGACTGATATCATCTGAACGCAGCGGGTCAAGACCTGTTGTCGGCTCATCATAAAAAATCACTTCCGGCTCTAGTGCAATAGCACGAGCCAATGCGATACGTTTCTGCTGACCCCCGGAAAGCTGCGATGGATAACGATCGATCATTTCTGCCAGACCAACCATCTCCAGTTTTTCCTTAACTATACTAAATATTTCTTTTTCTTTTTTGCGAGTGTGCTGCAGCAGCGGGAACGCTACATTATAAGCTACTGTCTGAGAATCGAACAAGGCCCCCGACTGAAACAGAAAACCGCAACGCTTACGGATCTCGATAAGCTCATTCTCAGTCATCGTATCTATTCTCTGACCACCGAAATAAACCTCACCGGCGGTAGGCTTCATCAGCGACATCATGATCTTCAGCGTCACTGTCTTACCACAGCCGCTGGGACCAATTATAACTGTAGACTTACCCCGCTCGATCGCTATATCAAGATCTTTAAGAATATAATTCTTCTTATCAAAAGTCTTGGAGATCTTTTTCAGTTCTATCAGGTTGTCTTTTTTTTCTGTCATCTGCAATATCTATCCAGCCAAATAAAGACCAATTACCATCATTTACAAATTCATATAGAATTAGAAATAGCCATAATAATTACTAACTTCTAACTTCTAACTTCTAACTTATATCATACTCTTGAGTTCCCAGAGGCTCATATATATCGCTCTGGAAACAACAGCAACAACAAAATTGATAAGCAGGATCGCGACAAAACTCGTCACAAAAGCTTCTGTACAGGCACGCCCCACACCGCGAGCACCTCGCCCGCAATTGAAACCATTATAACAGCTTATCATACCGATCGCACCGCCAAAGAAAAAGCCCTTCGATATACCTACTATCAGATCATACTTTTCGACAATATCAGCACTGAACTGCCAATAGCCTTCAGCATTAATTCCAAAGTGATACACACTTATCAAAGCACCACCGATCACGCCAAGCAGATCAGCATATATAGTTAGTATAGGAGTTAAAAAGATACAGGCCAACAATCGCGGCACAACCAGATAATAAACAGGGTCAGCCCCCATCGCTCTTACAGCATCGATCTGCTCAGTTACTTTCATTGTACCAAGCTCAGCTGTCAAGGCTCCGCCAACACGACCGGCGATCATAAATGCTGTCAATACCGGGCCCAGCTCGTTCAAAACTGAAACATTGATCAATCCGCCCATTCTGTCGGCCAGGCCCATCTGGTTAAGCTGGGCAAAACTCTGCACCGCCAGCGTCATAGCTACAAAAGCACCTGTCACCATAACAACCGGAAGACTTTTTATCCCGATCTCAAACATCTGCCATGTCAAACGCTGCCAGGCCTTGCGAAATCTGCCGTAACGCTTATGGTATACCATAGAAGCCAAAACTCTCAGACTAAACTCGGTAAAACTACCTAATTCGATCAAAAAAGTTATTACTTTCCTGCCTGTACCGTCAATTATCATATTATGGCCTTATCGATCCCGTAGCTGGGGTTATTATTATCTAATAACTGCCTTCTGAGGAATGTTTTATTCTTATAATTATCGTGCTTTAATATTGTTAGCATCTACGCACAATAAATTGCTGATATAATTTTATGGCAACATTTGACTATGTCAAGAATATCTTTTAGGATATATATGCCTGAAAAACGTCAGGAATGCGTTTTTGTATACCAATGTAAAGTTAGGAAATTACCATGACCAGGACAAATATTGCTAAACTCAAAAAAATGAAGGCACAGGGCACAAAGATATCCATGCTCACCTGCTACGACTATTCCTCTGCGGTTTTGCTCAAGCAGGCTGGAGTTGACGCTATTCTGGTCGGCGACTCTCTTGGTCAGGTAATGCTCGGCTATGACAGCACTCTACCGGTTGATATGGAAACCATGCTCACTTTTACCAAGGCCGTCCGCCGTGGTGCACCTGGCGTATTTCTGCTCGGTGATATGCCCTTTTTAAGCTATCAGGCCTCTGATGAATTGGCTGTTTTGAACGCTGGCAGACTCATGGCCGAAGCCGGATGTGACGCTGTGAAGCTGGAAGTCACCGGTAAACATGCCGCAACTGTCGAAAAGATCTGCGATGCCGGCATTCCGGTTATCGCCCACCTGGGTTTCCTGCCCCAGACTATTGCCTGTGTCGATAAAATTGTAGAAACTCGTGAAGTTGCACCTGCCCTCAAACTTATCGATGATTGTCGGATAATGCTCAACGCCGGTGTATCTGGTCTGCTCCTGGAATGTGTAACTGCCGAAGTAGCTGCTGAGATTACTGCTATGACTGACCTGCCGGTTATCAGCTGCGGCAGCGGCCCGTTCTGCGACGGACAAGTGCTGGTACTTCACGAAATACTCGGACTTCCAGGCGCTGTTAATCCTACCTTTGCTAAAAAGTATGCCGAGATCGGTGAAGCAATAAAAAATGCCGCAGCAAAATATGCGGAAGAAATTGCGGATAAATCTTTCCCAACCGAACAATACAGCTATCACATGGCAGCCAAAAAGCTACAGGAATTCACAAGCAGTATCCAACAGAATAAAAGCTGAAATGCAATCAGAAGAGAAACTTAGAGCGGGTTCTGGATCAGTTCTCGCTTTACTCGATTACCGATCGCAATAAATACTTCATATGGTATTGTATCTGCGATCTTCGCCAGATTAGCCGCACTGCACGGACTAGCCTTGTCGTCATCGATCACTGTTACTTCCATACCCTCGGTAACATTTGGCACATCGGTCAGATCAAGTATAGTAAGATCCATACTTACCTTACCTACAACCGGTGCATCGTGACCATTACAGCGAAGTACCGCCTTATTGGAATAAGCACGGAAGAAACCGTCTGCGTACCCTACCGGTATCACACCAATAAGCATATCACGTTTGGCGGTATATGAACAGCCGTAACCGATCTTACGACCTTCCGGCAAATACTTCACATGTACCAGCGGTGCAACGATCTTTAATGCCGGCTTCAATTCCAGTTCAGATTCAAGCTCTGCCGGCAGATTTGTATAGCCGTAAAGCCCTAAACCACAACGAACCATATCGAACCTGGCCTCAGGCATAGCTATAGTTCCAGAAGTATTACTAAAATGCTTTATCACTGAACGGTAATCTGTCCACTCTGAGGTAGACTTCAGCACGCGATTATATGTCGCCAGCTGTTCAACTGCAAAATCGCTGTCATCATCTGCCGTTGCCATATGGCTATAGATACCGGCAAGCTTAACATAACGACTCTCACTTACCGCCTCAGCCATATATGCAGCATCACTAGTACTACAGCCCAGACGAGACATACCAGTATCAACTTTCAAATGAAGCCTTAACCGACTTGGATTTTCAGAATCATATTTCTCGCTTAGAATATCTGAGACATAGCCAAGTGCATCTGCCGAACATATACTGCAATGAAATTGACGTGCCATTGCCAGCTTGATCAGTTCCCTGTCTATTCCATCATAAAGAGGACAGGTAACTAATATTTTTCTGCCAGATGTCAAATGATGGATCTGCTCTGCTTCTTCCAGAGTAGAGACCATAAAACAATCTGCTATATCTTCACCTAAATTTGATACCGCCAGACGAGCATCGTGGCCATAGGCATTTGCCTTTACTACAGCACATAGTTTACTCGACCTACCCAGCAGCATTTTCAAACGAAAGGCATTATGGCGTAAATTATCGGCATTGATCAGAGCTCGAACAGTTTTTAACGACTTACCTCGAATTCGCAACGGACCAAAATCGTAGACGCGTGTTGATTTACCATCTGAGACTGGCGGCTTCCTGTTTTGTATTATTCCTCTTGTCCGTTTCAAGGCTTGATCCACAATCCGTTATAAATTAACACAACATGTCGCGTTACGCTGCTGTGCGGGCTATTTCATTACATACATGGGATATTCTATAATTAAGGATATTTCTATATATTCTTAAAATACCATAGACAATCTCAACCATGGACTGCAAAGACTCCCGGCACACATCAGCCGCAAGTAAATGCGATATGATAGTTTCTCACATGCCGTCAACTTCGTCAAGGAAAAACAACATACCAGTAAATAAAATACTTTCTTTATAATCACAGATTTCAGAGTAAACAGGAGGGACCATTTTACGACTGGGTTTAAAACACAACAGGCCCGTGTTAAACCGGGCCTGTTCGTTGTTGTTGGGGCATGCGGTGTCATTTACGCCGTTTTCCGCAAAGCTCCAGTGGCTTAAAGTACCACTTAATTTAGGTGCCGCACATATAGTGCAGTCGAAAATTTAAAACGGATCAGATATATGTGATCCATACAATAGAATTGTCAAATTTATATCATTTCAAAGAACTTGTTTATGATTGCGTTTTAGATAACTTCTCGCTTCACTTTTATTATAACACACGAAAATCTGAAGGGCAAATCGACACAAAACTTTTTTCATAATAAAACACTAAATATATTTTACCCAAAACTTACAAACCGTAAAGCCATAACATATAACACCTTACAAACGTCTTGTTATTGCCCCAATTTTCTAATATAATATCCACAGCTGTTATTTACCAAAAGGAGCATTATTATCGGTCCTTAATAAAACAGCTATATTGTACGATTTATTATTTATGCCTGTTAAATTGTTAGTAACTTATAAAACGATCTAACAGCGTGTTCCATAACCGGAATTATATATGACTGATAAGATTATTTTAGGTATCGAAAGCAGCTGCGATGAGACTGCTGTTGCTCTGGTTGCAAATGGCCATAAGGTTCTTAGCAGCGTGCTAAACTCCCAGGTTAAGCTCCACCAGAAATACGGCGGCGTTGTACCAGAGATCGCCGCCCGCGCGCATATCGAAAGCATCATACCGCTTATCAGAGAAGCTATCAGCCTGGCCGAGGTATCTGTAGATCAGATCGACGCTATCGCCGTCGCAAACTGCCCCGGCCTGACCCCTGCCCTGCTTATTGGTGTCACTGCCGCTAAGACCCTGGCATGGGCCTGGCAAAAACCGCTTATCGCTGTTAATCATATCCATTGCCATCTTCACTCAGTTATGCTTGATGAAGATGCCGACTGCTTTCCGGCTGTTGCATTGGTCGTCTCCGGTGGGCATACCAGCCTTTACGACTGCAAAAGCCCAATGGAAATGGAATTGCTCGGACAGACTATAGACGACGCAGCGGGAGAAGCTTTTGATAAAGCTGCCGCAATACTTAACCTGCCATACCCTGGCGGACCGTCTATCCAGAAAGCAGCTGAAAATGGTAACCCCAAAGCTATTCGGTTCCCTCGCTCTATGCTCAGTAAGGAATCGCTAGACTTCTCTTTCAGTGGCGTAAAAACAGCCGTCCTATACCACTGCAAAGGTCAAGATATGACCGGCCAGAACCAGATCGACAATATGAGCGAGCAGGAAGTAGCTGATGTTGCCGCTAGTTTCCAGGAAGCGGTAGTCGAAGTGCTTGTTAAAAAGACTCTCAGAGCCGTAAAACTTACCGGCCACAAAACCGTACTGCTTGGCGGCGGTGTTGCCGCTAACTCCGCTCTACGCGATAGACTCGACAGATCATGTCGCTCTAATAAGATCAGGCTGGTGGTTTCTCAGCGTAAATACTGCACTGATAATGCCGCCATGGTCGCTGGTTTGGCTTATTATAAATACAATGTCGGTGATTTCAGCGGTTACGACCTTGAACCACAATCTACTCAGAGAAAAAAACGCAAATAAATAGGTATTCTTTTTACTTTTCATGTAAATTGCCTAGAAATTGAAGCGTTATAGACATATAATTACTTTGTTAGCTGAATGGGATTTTTACTATCAACGTTCAATTTTTCTTACTCCTGTTCAGTATAGTTATAAGTGTAGTAATCGTGGTTATTGAAACGGTTTATAAATTTACTCTAAGGTTTTTTCTTGAATTTTTTAATAGTTTTTTCTGCGGTTAACGTGAATTTTTTCTAGCAAAAAAGCTTAAATTCCAGGTATTTTCCTTAAAGTTTCCAGAAAAACGATTCCACAGGTTTTCCACAATACGTTTTACGCTGTGTAAAACTTGTGATTGAAAAAATTTTTTTGAATGTAAAATACTGTAATACTGTATGTTTGCGTTTGTGGAAAAGTAATTGAAATTTTGCAATTGAATAATAACCCACTTGAAAATATCATTTTAAAGTCCAAGGCGAGCTAAATTCTTGAAGCCTTGAAATAGTTCCTTAAAGGGAAACACTTTTTTGTAGAATATAGATACACTGACGCAGGCAGAATCGTTGGGTATTTCCTGTCCATAGTGACAGATGTTTGTTGGTTTAGAATTACGAAGGTGAGTTGTATTTACTCTCACCGTATGCACCCCGTAATACTGGAAAGTAAAATACATAATGCAGACTGAAGTCGAATGTCAAATGCTTGAAGAGCTCAATGACGCGATTGCCCGTCGTGTA
The DNA here is from genome assembly GCA_963667715.1 of Sedimentisphaerales bacterium. Lineage (GTDB taxonomy): Bacteria > Planctomycetota > Phycisphaerae > Sedimentisphaerales > SM23-30 > JAFGDI01. The sequence continues at coordinate 3,997,238 of OY763926.1, forward strand.
GGGAAACAGAAGTATAAGATCTGGTTCAAAAACTCTACACGCATCGAGGTTGAAGACGAATACGTCAAAGTTGGTGTGCCAAACCAATTTATCGCTAGCTGGATTGAAGGTAACTTCAATGAGCAGATCATTAGCTCTGTTGCAGATGTATATAACTCGAATAAAAAAGCTATATATTATATTCAGCCTGAGCTTTTTAACTCTGGTAGAAGAAGACCTACTGAGCTATCACCAGAAATGACCGAAATAAAGGTCAATAAAGAAAAGGCTGCCCAGAAAAGTGCTAAAAACACTGCGTACAGGATGAACCTCGCCGAATTCGTCGTAGGGCCGTCCAATCAGTTGGCATACAATGCCGCTATGGCAGTTGTCGAAGAACCAAACACAAGGTTTAACCCTCTGTTCATACATGGCGATTGCGGACTTGGTAAAACTCACCTGCTGCAAGGTATGTGCAATGCTATAAACTCATCTCGCCCGGAAGAAACATGTATTTATCTCTCTGGCGAAGAGTTCACCAACAGGTTCGTTCTTTCCCTGAAAAGCGGTAAGCTTGATCTATTCCGCGGCAGGTTCCGTTCCTGTGATATTCTTATTATTGACGATATTCACTTCCTGGCCAACAAAAAGGCGTCTCAGGAAGAGTTTCTGCACACTTTTAATGCTATCGATGCCGTCGGTAAGCAGATTGTCCTGGCCTCTGATACCCATCCTAAAATGATGGAAAACTTCTCTGACAGCCTCACCAGTCGCTTTGTTTCTGGTATGGTTGTTAAGATCGAAGTTCCAACTTACGAAACTCGCTGTGCTATTCTTATGAAACGTGCTGAAAAAATGGAAAAAAACATTCCTATGCCTGTGATCGAATACATAGCTGACAATATCAGGACCAATGTCAGAGAGCTCGAAGGTGCCCTGCTCAAGGTTGTTGCCTACGCTGCCCTATCCAGAGAGCCTGTTACTATGGCTATGACCCAGGAAGCTCTTCAGGGCCATATCTCACATATTGACCCGATTGTCCGTATCTCTGATATCGAGTCCAAGGTCGCAAAGTTCTTTGGCATGACACCTGCTGATATTCGCTCTAACAGAAAAACCAGAACTGTCAGCCTGGCACGCTCTCTGGCGATGTATCTAACACGTAAACATACCAATATGTCGTTCCCTGAGATCGGCCGGTACATGGGCAATAAAAACCACGCTACGGTTATCCTTGCCTGTCGCAAGATCGAAACCTATCTCTCTGATAATGCCAAACCGCTCAGCTGGGACACCCCCGACGGCAAACAGGAAATGATGCTTAAGCCACTGCTCGATAAACTCGAAGAATCTATCAAGTAATCACTAAAGCTCAAACTGCAAATAACTGCCTGACTTATTGATAGTCGGGTAAAAAAATATAAAAAAAAGGCTGGATAACAATTTCTGTATCCAGCCTTTTTTTAATCTAATTATTGTGGTTGCTTAAAGCCCAGAGCTTAGCTTTCCTCGGAAACCTCTGCGGTTTCAGAGTCATCTTCATCTGTCTTCTCTACTCTGGCCACTGCTACAACCTGGTCGGCATCATTCAACCTGATAAGTTTTACACCCTGGGTATTTCTACCAATATCTCTGAGTGATTCCAGGCCGGTACGAATGATAATACCGCGTAAGCTGATGATCATAATATCATCATCGTCACTTACCGCTTTCAAGGCGACAACCTTACCGTTTCGGTCAGAACATTTGATATTGATCAGACCACTACCACCGCGTCCCTGGCTGCGGTAATCTTCCAGAGATGTTCTCTTACCAAAACCCTGCTCGCAAACTGTCAGCAGACTTGGGGCACTTCCGGTAGTTACCATATCAACTACAACATCATCTCCTTTGAGCTTGATGCCGCGAACACCACGAGCCGTTCTACCCATCTCACGTACGTCAGATTCATTGAACCTGATAGCCATACCGTTCGATGTACCCAGAACAACATCTTCACCGCCAGAGATGATACGAGTACCGATCAGGGCATCATCATCTTCCAGAGTAATAGCGTTTACACCAGCCTTACGAATATTTCCATAGGCACTTAGTGCAGTCTTCTTCACATAACCTCTACGAGTTGCAAAGACAACAAAGCCTTCCTCGAAGTCCTTAACCGGCAGGATCTCAGCGATCTTCTCGCCTTCGACCATTCCAAGCAGGTTAGCCAGATTACGACCGCTGCTCTGACGTGACATAGATGGGATATTATATACCCGCAGCCAGTGACAACGTCCCATATTGGTAAAGCAGCATAAGTAAGCATGAGTGCTCGCCACGAACAGATGCTCAACAAAGTCACCGTCCTTTACATTACCGCCAGTTATTCCGCGTCCGCCGCGACCCTGACTGCGATATGTATCGATCGGCATACGTTTGATATAGCCGTTATGTGTGATCGTAACCACTACATCTTCATCTGGGATAAGATCTTCAATATCAAAATCTATTCCACTGTCTGTTATCTCACTGCGGCGAGGTTTATTATATTTATCCCTCATCTCCTGCAGATCCTCACGAATAACATCCATCAGCAGATGCTCATTATTCAGAATCGCTTCGTAACCTGAGATTTCATCTAGAAGTGCAGCAAATTCGCTTGCAAGCTTCTCTACTTCGAGGCCAGTAAGTCTCTGTAGCTGCATTGAAAGAATTGCTTCTGCCTGTGGCCCGCTCAGGAACTGATCCTGAGTAGAACGCTCTTGTACAAAATTCTCAGGCAACAGCCTTCTCAGAGTTGCATGCTCCATAAGACGTAGCGGCTTGGCAAGAAGGTTTCTCTTTGCTTCAGCCGGGTTAGCTGAACGTTTGATGATCTCTATTATCTCATCAATGTCACTTAATGCCAGCAGCAAACCTTCTACAATATGAGCACGAGCCTTCGCCTTACGCAGTAAGTACCTGGTACGACGTGTAATAACATCTTTACGATGATCAATATACAACCTTAACAGATCCAGCAGACCTAGCGTCTGAGGACGACCCTTTACCAGAGCAATATTGATAATACTAAAAGTATTTTGAAGCTGAGTATATTTATACAGCTGATTGATAACAATATCAGAGTCAGCATCTTTCCTCAACTCAACTACGATTCGCAGACCGTTACGGTCAGACTCATCTCGCACATCTGATATTTCTGGGATCAGACCGCTGGTAACACATTCCGCGATCTTGGTAACGATGTTACTCTTTACAACCTGATATGGTATCTCGTCTACGATAAGAGCCTGCCTGCGGCCACGCTCTTCAACTCTTATCTTTCCACGCAGAGTCAACAGTCCACGGCCGTTCTTGTAGCCGTCAAGGATTCCCTTACGACCACAGATAACACCGCCAGTTGGAAAATCTGGACCTGGCATAACTTCCAAAATATCTGACAATGAAATATCTGGATTATCAACCATACGGATCAAAGCTTCACAGACTTCACCCGGGTTATGCGGAGCCATACTTGTCGCCATACCTACCGCAATACCGGTAGAACCGTTAACCAGTAGATTTGGGAACTTACTAGGCAGAACTGTTGGCTCTGACATAGTTTCATCGTAATTCATTACATAATCTACTGTGTCACGCTTCAGATCCACCAGCATATCAGAAGCAGCGGCTGTCATACGCGATTCAGTATAACGCATCGCAGCCGGCGGGTCACCATCGATCGAACCAAAGTTACCCTGAGGATCGATCAGTGTCTGACTCATATTCCAACGCTGACCCATTCTCACCAGAGTAGGATACACAACCGCTTCACCATGTGGATGGTAATTACCACTGGTATCACCTGCGATCTTCGCACATTTCCTGTGCTTCGATCTTGGGCCCAGGTTCAGGTCATTCATCGCTACCAAAATACGTCTTTGCGAAGGCTTCAAGCCATCTCGAACGTCTGGCAGTGCACGACTGACAATAACACTCATCGCATAGTTCAGATATGAATCTTTGAGCTCGTCCAAAATGGACTGATCATCGACCTTACCCTCGATATGCTCTGATTCAGCGGCTTCCAGCACTGGATCCGGAATAATATCTTCCGGCTTATTATCATTTACTTCATCTGTCATAACTGTCTCTTATCGTAATATACAATAGTTAAATCACTGAATAATTTTAGTCATATTATTGTACCACAAATCCAATATAACAGCAATGCCTTTCTAGATATTGAACGCATGTTTTTAGTGAATATAAACGTTTTATCAAAAAGAATTTACAAATCATTAGACACTACTTTTTACCCCCAACCTCAAACCGCTGAAAAAGTCCGGTAATTTACACTTAGCACTCCTGTTTCTCTCTCTCATTTTCATTACAAATACATCACAAAAGTTATTTATTAGACGACACCGACACGATTAAATATAATAACCTCTCAGATTTGACCTGAAATGCTAGCTTAGCTGACTATAGATTATTTTTAAGGAGTGGTAATGACCAGAAAAAGCATTGTTGAAACTGTCAAAAGCGGCAGAGTACTTGTATCAGATGGAGCATGGGGCTCTTTTCTCTACCAAAAAGGCCTAAAACCTGGTGAATGCCCGGAACTGTGGTGCATTGACAGACCTGACGACGTGCTCTCGGTGGCCGCTGAATATATTGCCGCTGGCTCTGATATGGTCGAAACCAATACCTTCGGAGGCTCCAGCTTCAAACTCGAACATTATAACCTCAAAGATAAAACCTTTGAGATCAATAAAAAGGCAGCCGAACTCTCTCGCAAGGCCGCTGGCGAAAATTGCTGGGTTATCGCTTCTATTGGGCCTACCGGCAAAATGCTGCTTATGGGCGATGTTACCGAGCAGGAACTATACGATTCTTTCAAAGAACAGGCTATGGCACTGGAAGCCGGCGGTGCTGACGCGGTATGTATCGAAACTATGAGCGCCATCGATGAAGCGTCTATTGCGATCAAAGCAGCCAAGGAAAACACAAAGCTCGAAGTTATTTGCACTTTCACACTCGAACGCACTATACAGGGTGAATATCGCAGCATGATGGGAGTCAGCCCTCAACAGGCGGCCCAGGCTGCTATCGAAGCTGGTGCTGATATTGTCGGCACTAACTGCGGTAACGGCATGGAAAGAATGATCGAAATTGTCGCTCAAATGAAAGCAACCGCTGGCGATACACCTATACTGGTACATGCTAACGCTGGTCTGCCGCAAAACGTTGACGGCAAAGATATTTTCCCTGACACCCCGGAAGATATGGCACGCATGGCCCCTGAACTAGTAAAGGCCGGAGCCAATATCATCGGCGGCTGCTGCGGCTCAACACCAGCACATATCAACGCCATAAAAAATGCGGTGCAAAGCTAAAGCTCATATTCGCCAGTAACATGATCATAAAAAAAAGCCGGTAATCAAATTACCGGCTTTTTTATTATACAAACTATTTTACCGCTAAGGTTAGTTCATTGGAACTCCCTGTGATACGGTATAGCCTTCTTCTTCCTCTGGCTGAATATCTACCGCACCCTTAAGCAGCGGAGATGCAATACCAATAGAAGAATAAGTACCAACAATCACACCAATGATCAGAACATAATTAAACGGTCTCAAACCAGCACCACCCCAAATGTACATAACGATAAGCACAATTATTGTTGTTAGCGATGTCAGGATTGTACGAGACAGTGTCTGGTTAATACTGCCACTGATCATTTCACCGGTAAGAACTGTCTTCTTACCTCTGTTTTCACGGATACGGTCGAACACTACGATCGTATCATTCAGCGAATAACCGATAACGGTCAGGAACGCTGCGATAACCGGCAGGTCGATCTTAAAGTCACTTATCAGCAGAGCTCTACCAATAGAGGTATTACTCAGGAACGCTGTTGCAGCGATCATACCCATAGAAATACTTACGTCATGGACAAGGGCAGCAACCGCAGCCAGACCAAAACGAATATTACCAAATCTCAGCCAGATATAAGCAATGATCGCAAGCAACGATACCACAATAGAAATGATAGCATCTGTCATTGACTTACTACCCACTGATGGGTCGATCTGGGTCAGACGGGTAAATGATGTCTGAAGCTTAAGGGCATCTGTAAAGCGACCCTTTTCATTGGCAACAAAAGCTGACCATTCTACATCATCACTGATACCATAAACCACGTCTTCTGATAGTGTAACCATCTCGATACTGCCTACAACAGTCTTGTCCTGGGCATTATCAGCGGCAAAGAATACACTTTCATTGTAATCATACTTCTCAAAATCTGAACGCAGTCTTGTACGTTCAAAACGATCAGCAATGCTTTCCAGAGTATCATTCTTACCAGGTGCAAAATCAGCTGTCAGCAGAACGCCGCCGCTATAAGCTCCCAGATAAGGCTTCTTGCTGATAATATCATCTGTTATCGCTACAGCCTGAATATTTGATGGCTCAAGGTCAGTGATAACATTCAGATAATCACCGATAGCAGCGATAATTGTTTCACCAACGATATTATCCATTACCGGTTCAGTAGACTCGGCATCTGGCATAACCTTCTTGATTGCCTTCTTAACCTGGTTCACACTTGACTGATGAGTAACCATAGTGATCACACCATCTTTATCTGTGAATGTACTATTCGCCAAACGACGGTCACCCATTGACTTGGCATAAGTATCAAAAGCAGCCTTAACCTCAGTCAATGTCATTTTTTCACCTTCACCAGGTGTAATATCTACTGTTATAAGGTTAGTCGCTGTTGTAACGATTTCATATTCCAGATTCGCCGGATCGCCAACCTGCTGTACTCTGCATGCCGCGATCTCTGGATCTGTGCTGCTCTCATGGATACTGTCTTCGATAATACCACGAAGTATCAGTCCCTTTTCTGCATCACTCTTGTTCTGATCTTCTGCAGATAGTAAACCCATAGCCTTTTCTGTTTCCAGTCTCACCTGAACACTTACACCACCAGTAAACTCGATCGAGTACAGACTGTTTGTATCATTCTGGCGACTTGCAAACATCAGGATACCTGACACAACCATCACACCAGAAACTGTCCAGAATATAGGCTTTAACTTTATCCAGTTTACACTTGGATGATCCAGCAGGTGCATCATGCTCAACTTATCGCCAAGCTTATTGATATCTGCCAGCCAATCAAATACCAGCCTGGTTACAAACAAAGCAGTAAACATAGAACTTACAATACCGATCATAAGAGCAAGAGCAAAACCCTTGATCTCTTCTGATGCCATAACCCAAAGGATCAGGGCTACCAGGAAGGTTGTAAGGTTAGCATCAAAAATTGTCCAGAACGCACGGTCGTAACCATTCTTGATTGCGATACGAAGCGAGCTGCCGCCCTTAAGTTCTTCACGAATACGCTCGAAAATAAGTACGTTAGCATCAACCGCCATACCAACAGTCAGGATCAAGGCCGCAATACCCGGCATTGTAAAGGTAGCATGACTAAATGCCATAATACCAACAATTATAACCATATTTGAGAGCAGGGCAATATCTGCCAGACTACCTGCCAGACGATAGTATATAAGCATAAATACTACAACTGCCAGCAGACCGATAAAACCTGCACGGCTACCAGCACGAAGGTTATCTTTACCCAGTGTTGGACCAATATTATTTTCTGAGATTGGCTCATCACTCAAACGAGCTGGAAGTGAACCAGCCTTGAGCTTATCTGCCAGCTCGATAGTCTGCTTCATTGTGAAGCTGCCGGTAATAATACCTGAACCGCGAATCGGTGAATTAATATTTGGTGCTGAAATAGCTTCATCATCAAGCAGAATACACAGCGGACGATCGGTATTGTCTCTGGTTAAAGTATAGAAATACTCAGAACCATTAGCATTAAACGCAAATGATACCGCTGGTGAACCGTACTGATCCTGATCTGGACGAGCTGCCTTGAGCTTCCAGGTACTGTCACCACTACCTACCAGAATCTCGCCTTTCTTATTTGAAGCCAGAACATAACTGTCTTCAACATACTGACCAATGATCACACCACCAGCTCTGAATGTCTTTGCATCGCGAATCTTACGCCATACATAATCTTCTGTACTTGCCTTAACCGGACCGTACTCTGCCAATCTATTAATATAGTCACTTACTCTGCCGGCCAGATCTTCAGAATCCGGACTTGGCAGTATCCTGAATTCCAGAACACCGCTACCTCTGAGCATACGCTTTAGATCTTCCGGATCGTCAAGACGACCAGAAACACCAGCATACTTATCATAAGCAGCTGTTATTTCATTTATCAGAACTGTTTCTTCTGCATGAGTCTCTTTCAATGCCTTGAGCTCTTCGGCACGACGCTGAGGGGCAGCTGCCAGATACTTCTCCAGACGATCAACATTGATATTTGACTTCTCAAGCTTACGAAGAATATCGTTTTCCTGTTCTACCAGACCGCCGTCACCTGTCATACTGCTGCGAAGCTCAGAAAGCTTGCCACGTACAGTAATATAGCTCTTAACGACTTCTTCCAGTGCCGGGTCTTCATTAGCTACCTTGCTAACTTCTGCCGCACGGTTAGGATCGTCCAGGCTATCCCATCTGCGACGCAGTGAGTCAAGACGAGTGCTATAAATTCCAGCTTCATCAGCCTTGGCACGAAGATCACTATCCTGAACTAGAACCTCAGCCAGTGAACTGCGAGCCGCTTCGATCTTATCATGAACTTCAGCAAGTTCGCTTAATGTAGCTATACGACCTTCATTGCCAGCTGCCAGTTTATCAAACAGGACGCTACGCCCTTCTTTATATTCTTCTACTGTCTTGCCATCAGGGTGTACCAATGCTTCTTTAACTTTCAGCATATTGATATTACCAGCTTCAAGCTTGGACAGCTGTTCGCGATATTCGCCACGAAGTCTGCGGGTTTCTTCTGTTGCCAGTGGAAGCTGAATTTCGATCTTATCGACACCATGAGGACGCCAAACCAGACCCATCTGATCACTTGGGTCAATACGCTGACGTAAGATACGGATCATATCTTCACTAACACCGCGACGCTCTGACTCTGGCATATCGGTTGTATCTATTTCATACAGAAAGCTCGAACCACCACCAAGGTCGATACCAGGCTTTAGGCCATTTTTGAATATACTCAGGCCCAATACGGCTATCAGTATGCCAACCAGAAAAAACTTCCACTTTAGTTCTTTATTCATCATATAGACTTTCTTTTACCTTTGTTACACGAACGGTAAACAGCCAGGTTTCAACTGTTTCCAACTCCTTAAACAAATCCTGAATACCTAAACTTAACTTTAATTCAGCACATCAATTATTATTCTTCTCAACAAAACACTAACAGCTTTTAGTCTGCCAGAACTTCGCCAATACCTTCACGCACCATCTTGATACGTGTATTATTTGATTCATCTATCTTTACTATTATTTCTTTTTCACGAACTTCTACCACTGTTCCAATGATACCGCCGATTGTTCTGACCTTATCATTCTTCTTCATATCGCTTAGCATTTGCTTGCGGGCTTTTTCCTTCTTCTGTGGCCCTCTCATCATGAAAAAGTACAGTAGACCTAGCATTATCAGCAGCGGAGCAAACGAAGCCCATGGATTCTGTGGCGGCAAATCCTTATCACCTGTTTTAACCTCAGGTGAACCATCTACTGATACCTGGGACTCGGTTTCCACTCCCTGCAACTGCTGAGGATTGGCTTCGGCCTCCGCCAGGAATAATACGTCAAACATTCGTTAAACCCTTTCGTTATAATACATTCTAAATCTTTTAATTTGTTATGATATAGTATTTATACAGTTTAGAACGCAATATTATAACAAAAGCCGCAGGAAAATGCGCCAATTTTTTTAGCTCTCTACTAACATATTTTTCAGATTATCTTTATCGGCGATTTTTACCTACTGCCATAAATTCAACTTCTCATAAATACATATTTTTATTGGATATACACGTTTTAATACTTGTTTGTTCATTTATTCTTCTCACCTGAGAAGTTTTTACAGACCGACAAATACCCCGTTTTTGACGCAAAATTTCACTTTCCAGAAAAAAAACCTTTACTTTTCTCTACCATACGATATAATACTTAATTCCAAAAACACTAGAAGAAACATAAATTATTATAAACGGAGAGTTTACTGTGAAAAAAGGCATTCATCCAGACTATGTAGAGTGCAAAGTAAAATGTGGTTGTGGAAATGTTTTCACCACACGTGCTACTCAGGCGGAAATTGGTGTTGAAATTTGCTCAGCTTGTCACCCTTTCTACACTGGCAAGCAGAAGTTTGTTGATACTGCTGGTAGAATTGATAAATTCAAGAAGAAATTCGGCGGCAACTACTTCAACAAATAGTTCTCACTTTGATATAAACACGCTGGGTATATACGTTAATAGCGGTACGTACCCAGCGTGATTTTTTTTAAATTCTCCCTCCTTTTCCTTTTGCTCTAACCTTTTAACAATAACCCTGCGGGGAATATATATCATGGCTGCATTTGAACTTACAGAAACTGACCAAAAAATCCTTGAGAAACTCGCTGCTCTAACCGAACAATATAGAGCTCTTGAAGACAAGATGAACGATCCGGCTGTTGCAAGTAATCCTACCGAAATTACAACGCTGGCAAAAGAGCACGGCAAACTCAAACCCATGGTGGAAAACTACCTGCTCTTCCAAAAAGGCTTCGAACAGTATCAGGACGCAGTAGAAATGTCGACTGATAAGACTCTTGATACTGAAATGAGAGACCTGGCCTTTATGGAAGCTGAAGAACTGGCTGAAACTCTCACTACCGAGATCGAAAATATCAAAGAAAAGCTCGTTATGAGCGATGATTCTGCGATCGACTCTGTTATTATCGAAGTCAGAGCCGGTACTGGTGGCGACGAAGCTGCTATTTTCGCTGGCAATCTCTACGAAATGTACAAGTACTACTGCGAAAAGATGCATTGGAAAGTTGAGCCTATGGAGTTCGCTGCCGCATCTATGGGTGGCTATAAAGAAGCTATTTTCGGCGTTAAAGGACCTGGCGTTTGGCAGGCCCTCGGTTACGAAGGTGGTGGTCATCGTGTTCAGCGTGTACCTGAAACCGAATCTCAGGGTAGAATTCATACTTCAGCCGCTACTGTAGCTGTTTTACCTGAACCAGAAGACGTGGAAATTGACATCAAAAAAGAAGATGTTATCGAACACGTTTGCAGATCAAGCGGACCTGGCGGCCAGAATGTTAATAAAGTTAACTCTGCTATCAAGCTGGAACATATTCCTACCGGCATTACCGTAAGTATGCAGGATGAAAACAGCCAGCATAAAAACAGATCTAAGGCATGGCGCATCCTAAAGAGTCGTGTATTTGAAAAAATGCTGTCTGAGGTGAACGCTGAAAGGGCCGACCAGAGAAAATCCATAATTGGTTCCGGCGATAGATCTCAAAGAGTCAGAACATACAACTTCCCGCAAAACAGGGTCACTGACCACAGAATAAACCTATCACTATATTCGCTTGATAAATTCATGCTTGGTGATATGGACCAAATGATTAAAGCTCTTATCGATTTCGATAAACAACAGAGATTACAGAACTTATAATCGTCTGTATATAAATATCAGTTTACACCAAAGAGTATCAGCTATTACAGTCTGATACTCTTTTTTTTGTACCTTATCATTTATCTATTACAAGCTTATATAGCTCATCATTTTTGCGAATACGAACCGGACATGGGAAAGTAGCACGACATTTATCTGCCGTTTCTATTGCCTGGGAATTCTCATCTAATAATCCCTCGATCGCAAACTCTACTACGCCAGTCTTATTACCGTGAACCTGCACCAGATCCCCCACCGATAAAGGCTGCGATGTCACTTCTATATAAGCCGCATCTGCATTCTTAAAATAATTGATTATCCGGCCGCAATATGCCTTCTTCTGAGTTGCCGCCGAACCATATCGGTCAGCCCAATCATTCACTGTCGGCTTACCCATAAGAAAACCATCGGAAAAGCCCCGGTTATAGACCTTGCCAACCTCATCCTTGAGCTCAGCAACCAATTCAGCACAAAATTCACCGCTAAAATACGCATCTATCGCTTTACGATATGCCCGTGTTACGGTATAAACATATTCTGGTGGCCTGCTTCTGCCCTCTATCTTGAACGAATCAATACCAGCTTCTATCATTTTATCAATAACTGCCAGTGAACATAGATCCTTTGGGCTCAAAATATAGTTGTTTCCTACCGTCAGCTCTTTACCTGAATCCATATCCTTTACCGCATACTCAGCCCGACACGGCTGAAGGCAATCTCCCTTATTTGCTGACCTGCCATGCAAAAACTCACTTATAAAACAGCGTCCCGATACACTCACACACATAGCACCATGACAAAAGACTTCTATCTCAGTATCAACAGCCTTGCGAATTGCCGCTATCTGCTCAAGATCGAGCTCTCTGGCCGCCACAAATCGCTCCGCACCCAGCTCGGTATAAAACCTCGCTGCATCAGTATTAGAGATACTTGCCTGAGTAGAGATATGAAACGCCAAACCAAGTTTCTTGCACCTGCTAATAACCGCCATATCCCAGCATATAACCGCATCAACCTCAGCATCAGCAACCACATCCAGAATCTCATCGAGTGAGGCTAGTTCACTATCATACATAACCGTATTTAACGTAACATAAACTTTCACTCCTTGACTATGAGCTTCTTTTACCACTTCCGCAAGCATCTCCAGTGCTATCCCCTTGGAATTCACCCTCATGTTCAGATCGCCAACGCCAAAATATACCGCGTCTGCCCCGCCACTTATCGCCGCTGACAGTGATACCAGGTCTCTTACCGGTGCCAAAAGTTCTGGTTTACTATATGTCATAGTCATTACTCTTTCAAAAAAAAAGGCCGTAACTGGTAACCAGCACGGCCTTTGAATTCTTTATATAACCAGCTGATTAATAGCCTGGTTCCAGTTCTAGTGAACCAAAGTTGTCCTCTTCCATTTCACTCTGGATAATGATCTGAGGCTTGATAAGAACAAGGATAATATTTTCGTCCTTAGTCTTATTACGTGTTGAGAACAGTCTGTTCAGGAATGGAATATGTGCCAAACCTGGAACACCACTTTCCTGCTCTGCTTCACCAACCAACTTCTGACCACCCAGTAACAGTGTACCACCATCTGGTACTGCAACCTTGGTATCAATTTCTGTCACAGATGTCTGTGGCAGCTGAATACGAACTGTCAGATCACTTGAGCTTGGTGTGATATCTGTACCATCGACAGTATCGATAGTAGAGTTATTATCAGTTCCAATATAACTGAAGTCGAACATTGAATCCAGGATCTGCTGTTCGAAGTAAATATTCATCAGAACATATCTCTTATCATTTGAGATATATGGTGTAATATTCATTTCAATACCAGAGTTCAGAGTGTCAGTCGATACATCATAACCAACTACACCTGTTCCAACTTCTGGGTCCATCTCAGCAACATATACAAACTCTCTACTGAAGTTCACATATGCGTTTTCACCATTAAACACTGTTACGTGTGGTGCAGTCAACATTCTGCTGCGTGAGTTACCCTTGGTAGCACGAATCAGGAAGTCTACCTGAATATTGTCCAGGAACGAACCAGACAGCTGGAATGCTGATGGCATTGCACCACCACCCAGTGAACCAGTGATACCAGTTGCCGCTGGAGGACTTGCCCAATCAGCGTGACCCTGTTCAATATCGATATCACTCCACTTATCCCAGCCATGTTCAGCTGCGTTAAGTAGAACGTCCATATCAACACCTATATCTTCAAGAATATTATTGTTGATTGTCAACAGACGAGATTCAATAGAAACCTGATCGCCATGCATAGATCTGAGAGTGCTTAAAAATTCAGTGATTTCTACGTGTACTTCAGGAGTCTGATAAATATTGAAGTAAGTATTATGGAATGGAATGATCATACCGTAACCACGCTGATCCAGCTGGTAGTTATCGTCCTGGCCATTAGCACCACCACGACCAGCACCATAGTTACCCTGCTGGTTACGGCTACCACCGCTGCCATAACGCCATGAATTAGGAGCAATTGACTGCATGATCAATCTGTTAAGTTCCATGATCTGCATATAGTTAGATGTACCACCACGGTTGCCGCCGCCGCCGCTATTGCCATAACCACCACCGCCGCCGCTGTTGCCATAACCGCCACTGCTATTATTACCGCTGTTGTTATTGCCACCGCCGTTATTGTTTCCGATAGCAATATTATGGAAGTTAGACTGATCATCTACTTCCTGATAGCCCAGATTAATGAGCTCATTTGTTTCTTCTCTTCTCTTGATACGGCTGTCTCTTGAGTCGTCAGTGTTACGATCGAAGCCATAGCCGCCGCCCATGCCGCCGCCCATGCCGCCCATCATACCGCCACCCATGCCGCCCATCATGCCGCCCATGCCGCCGCCCATGCCGCCCATCATGCCGCCGCCCATGCCGCCCATCATGCCGCCGCCCATGCCGCCCATCATGCCGCCACCCATGCCGCCCATCATACCGCCGCCCATGCCGCCGGATGTGGTTGGACGAACCAGGTCGCCAATATAATAGGTACGGAATTCATAGCCGTAGTCATCGCCTACAACTTTAACGATTATGTTACCTTCTTCGTCAACTTCAAAACCAGCTTTACCCATGGTACCTGCTGATACATAGTCGAGAACAAAGTCAAGGGCCTTGCCGATAGACATCTTGGCACCGCGAACTGTTACCAGGTCATCTGGTGTGATGCCGGCTAGGTCCAGTTCTGGCCACATTGCAAGTACTACAACTCCACCATCATTGGCAATTGAGTCCAGAGCTTCCATAAGAGGTATATCATCAAATTCAATTTCAATCCTTACACTCTTAGTTCTTTCGAGTGTATCTTTCTTGCTTGATGCAACACCAACATCCTTTGGTTTACGTTTATCCTTACGACGCCATTCTTCTGGTGTTGGATAATTGATACGGTCTGGTGGAGGTGTCATAGACTGATCAGCGTCGATCAGCAGATTTACAACATTTCTATCTGTCTCACGCGCCGCTTCATGCTGCTTCTGCCATAGCAGGAACTGCTCGTAGCTGTTACGAAGATATTTTGCTGTCTCATTATTTGGATCGATTGTCAGCAGACGATCGATAGTATCAATAGCATTCTGGAAGCGACGCTTTTCTGCAAACTGATTTGCAATAGCGAACAGGTTATCGATATTACTCTGACGTTCCTGCTCAACCTTGTCAGCGATCTGCTTCTGAAGTTCAGCGGCACGTCTGATCTTATCTTCACGGCTCTTGGCTTCTGCTTCTGACTTGTACAGTTCTACCTGACGTCTCAGGTCTTCTGCTTCTACCTTTAGAGCAGCATATGTTTCATCACCCAGTACCTGTCTGTTGCTTTCGATACTTGCCAGTGCCTGTACGATCTCAGTCAGTGCTGCAGAATACTTACCTTCTGCTACCAGAGTTGATGTATGTTCACGAGTATTAACCCAGTTAGACTTAACAGCCTGAACCTGTAATGATTGACGCTGCTTAACCTTATCTATTATACTAAGCTTGGCAGCTTCAGCCTGATTTACTGGACGATTGATATGATATTCTGCGACAGTCAGGAACTTCTGAGCCTTTTCACTGTCAGGATTGATTTCCAATGCCTGCAGGAAGTACTGCTTGGCCTGTTCGTATTTCTTCTTGGTCATTGACAGATCACCAAATGCGATCAACCTCTCAACCTGAGCAACTTCTTCTGCATTGAGCTTCTTGCCCTTGCTGCCGCCGCCAAATGGCCAGAAGCCAGACTTCTTAGCTTTTGGCTTGGCTGCTGTTACCAGCTCTTCGTCAGCCGATACTACTGCTGGCTCTGCCTCAGCTACTGCTACTTCTTCTGCGATTGGTTCTGTGTCAAGTTCTTCTACTGCCTCGCCGCTGATCTCTGCCGCTTCACGCTGAGTGATCTTTGCCAGGTATGTATCTGCGGTTCCAAAGTCGCCGCCGCGGTCAAAAAATGATAGCTCTACGCCACTGGCTGCTACAGCTTCAAATCCGATCCTGGCTTCGTTCAGGTCACCCTGCTTGTAGTATTGCTTGCTCTGTGCAAACTGCTTCTTGGCACGGGCCTTAAGTGTCTGCCCCAATACATCAACTGAAGTCTCGGCCTGCTTTAGACCATTGATAATGTCGTCTGTCAGATATTCTTTACCTGACTTGATAACTTCCAGCTCTGCGGCTGCATCGCTGTAGTTCTCATCAGCTACCAGCTTCTCAATGCCTTCCAAAGCTTTTACCGCTTCTGACTGGGCATCTACACCACTAGATGACTCTTCGCGGTATTCTTCAAGCTGACGAGCCTGTTTCTCGTTAAGTATTATTTCATCAGAACTATCGATACTGCTTATAGTCGCCAGTGCCGCATCGTACATATGACGATCGACCTGCTCTGAGACTACATCGAGTATCTCCTGGGCTCGCTTCTGATCTGCCTTTGCACGCTCATCAGCACTTACCGGCGAGATAAATACCGAAAACGCAAGCATTAAAGCAAACAGAGCGGTTAATCCTGTTTGATTTACCGAGAAAGAGGATTTAGACTTCATATTATTCTCCAACTATGTAGCAATCGATTTAACTACAAGGGTTTCTGCCTTAGACCTTATGACTGCTAATTAATTTCTTTCACTTATACTGCGGAAGGAGTCGGTCCATTCCCGATGAACTCAACCAGCTTTTTGGCGGGTATAATGGCAGTATCTTTATATACAGTGTTCAGGGTAATAAGTTTATTATAGTATCTTAATTTTTGCAAACAAAAAATCACAAAGTCACACCAAAAATTACACCAACATAATGGACAGCCCAGCATTTAACAGTATTACTATCGCCGTTTAACGTAAATACTAAATAATACTACATCTATACAAACAAAAAAGCAGGACGCTATAGCAACGCCCTGCTTTTTTTATACTATATATATAATGTTATATATGGCCTTTACCAGCTTTCGGTATAGTTATAACTTAGCTTCACTTCCTCGCCTGCTGGTACCCTTACTGAAAAACCAACCGTACTTGCATCTATCTTCTTATAATCTAACATCTTACCATCAATATCACAATGATCTATCTCCCAATTGTGATACCTGGCCAAATTCTGCTCTACATCGATAACTACCGCTTCGTCTTTACGGTTCTTCAGAGTAACCTCTCTGCTTACCTTATGCCAGCTGCTGCCATTTTTCTGGTCCGTGATCACATCTTCTGCTACCAGGTCGAATGCATTACCTATATATAAGGATATATCCTCCTTCACCGGCGTATGATCTATCGTATCTTCGCCAACAAATTCCATCGAACCATCTGCCGAATCTGCCTTAAATGTTCGAACTTTGCCCTTTGGCAATGCTATTCCCAGACCGTCTGACTCCTCATTATCAAACTTTATAACTATATTTACCTTACCACTGCGACTGCTATCCCTGAAATAGCTGCCGTTTACCTTATATATATACTTCTTTTCACATGGAACCGACAATACCGGCTCAATAAACTCTATCTGCTTAGTCTGATTATTATTCACTGTCGATGGACGGCCCAAAGTGTACATATGATATTCCATAAATGACTTCTCTTCAAAGCCAGCGGCACTATCTTCCATCACCGCCATTGCTCGCACACCTTTGTACATCACCCTCTCTCGCGGTGCATTTACCCGACGGACATCGCCAGCGATCAGTTTCAGCTTTGCATCTTTATACCCTGCTCCACTTCTATTATCTATAGTTACCCAGCCTGAAAAGTCCAAACTGCTGTCATCTTCATTCAAAACTGCGGTGTAATCTGCCTTCCAACTCAATCCGCTAGTAGTATAAGTCACTTCACACTCTTTAGTACCAGCCCTATCAGCATTTGCCAGCCATACTAGTGTCGGCTTTGTCACCAGATCCTCCGGCCCAGCCTCCAGTGATATCGATTCAACAGAATTACGGCTGATTATCAGCATTTCGCCATCGCCCTGCTCAACTATCAGGTCATTACCCACATTGGCAGCAAGCTTACCTACCATTCTGGAGCCGCCCTTACTGCCAGAGCCTTTTACGTAGACAATAACATTCTTATCTATGTATCTTTTCAGCAGACTATCAGTATTCACCAGGTCATATTCATAGTTCTGCTCTAAAACACGAACATCTGGCCTGCCCAGACTCTTAAAACTCACACTTGTTGGATCGATAGCACTGGCAACGTCCGTAAACTCTAACTTATTCAGACCTTTATCAAACTCCATATCACGAGTATCACGCACCACGGCAAAGTTATCATTATATACCGTAATTGACACTCCGGCTGACAAAACACTCACACAACCCAACAGCAAACCAGCTGTTATTGCTCGTACTGAATTATTCATTATCAATCTCCTTACTACTATTAAGGTTTCTATTACTGTATCATCTAATTCTATATCGGCAGGCCAGACTATTATACTATACGTATTAATATAGCGATCTCTGCTCTGCCGTCTCTATATTCGACATAATCACTTTTTTGCCAGTGAATTAAATACCCCCCTGATAATCCATTATCCTGCAGGTTATTTTATCTCGTCTGTTTATTAGACTGTGGAAGTACGGAAAAGTTTCAAAAAAAATTATTATTATCTACCTTATTAATTATTGCCTAATTAAAATAGTTTTCGATATAAATGATATTACAGGTAATATTCCATAACTACCTGCGACTAAAGGGTAGCCTTAATATAATGTTTACAAATAACAGGAGTTCCATAATGTTTATTTCAGATACCCTCAAAACCATTGGCCTGCTTCTACTTACCATAACACTTTCATTTTCCAGTACAACCCTTGCCGTCGACAATGACACAACAGAACAAAACAACAACTCCGAAACTACAATAAATATTGTCGAACTTAAGAAAAACATTCTATCTGAAATGAAAGGCCAAAATGTCGAGCTTGTCAGAAAGGTTATGGCCGCTATCGACAAATCAGTAAAAAAGACTAAGCCAACTATCGATAAAATAGAAAAAAAGATCAGCATAGCCGCCACAGAGCTGAAAGAAACCTCTGCCAAAATTTCTGAACTGGTCAAAAAGCAAGGTGAAATGATCAAAAGCTATTCCGACCTGGAAAATAACAGCGAATTCCTCAACGAACTGATGAATATATACAACAGCAACATGGACACTGCTATAGACCGTATATACCAGGCAAACGACAAGTTCGAAGAACTATTCATCGATAAAGTCGACCTCGCGATCGATAAGGCCGACTCTATGATGGATTCACTATACGATAAAGATGATCTTATGGCAGATCAGATCGGTGAACTGGTAACTGAAATGAACCAGTTCGCATATTCTATTCAGGACGATTTCGGCGAACAGCTCCGCGACCTGACAGAGAAAATGGAAGATAAGATCGGAGCATATATTGACCAATACGAAAAAGAAATAGAAGCTATGCTCTCGGATAAAGAAAAAGAGTTCGAAGATAAAATCTTAAACGATGAAGATGTAGAGCTCGAAAGTATAGACGAACTAGACGATATCAAATAACTTCAATCTCGATACATATCGAGCCATACTCTAATCTCACAGGTTTTCAATGTGCGGCATAGCAGGAAAACTCAGCTTCAAATACAATTTAACTGCTCCTGAAATTCAGGCTATGACAGATACTCTGAACCATCGCGGACCTGATGCCTGTGGAGTGTATATCTCAACTGACAGCTGCTGCGGACTCGGCCATGCCCGGCTAAGTATCATTGATCTCGACGGCGGCTCTCAGCCTATGACTAATGAAGACAAAACCATCTGGCTGACCTTTAACGGCGAATGTTATAATTTCGCCGAGCTCAAAACCAAACTGATCGCCGCCGGCCATATTTTCAAAACCAATTCCGACTCCGAAGTTATTATCCACCTATACGAACAATATGGCCAAAGTTGCGTCGAACACCTCCGAGGTATGTTCGCCTTCGCTATCTGGGACGACAAAAACAAAACACTCTTCCTGGCACGCGACCGCATGGGCCAGAAACCGCTATTCTACTCGATCGACAATAACAGCGTCACCTTCGCCTCTGAACCCAAAGCCATACTCCAAAACCAACCTGCTCTGGCCGAGATCGATAATGCAGCTATAACCGAATATCTCATCTTTGGATATCTCGGTAATACCAGCTCCGGCTTTAACAATATCAAAAAACTTCCGCCTGCCTCAACACTAACAGTCAACGCTGCTGCCACCACCCACCAGCGTCACACATACTGGCAGCTGCCAGACCAGAGATCGTTCTCAGGCTCATACGCCAACGCTGTCAGTAAAGTCAAAGATACTATCATAGATGCCGTGCAAATGAGAATGGTCAGCGATGTCCCTCTTGGCTCATTCCTCTCCGGCGGCATAGACTCTACCATCATTACCGGAATTATGGCCGCCCATAGCCCTTCACCGATCAAGACCTGCGGCATCGGCTTTGACAACCAGCTATACAACGAACTCGAATACAGTAGAATTGCCGCCGACGCTTTCAGCTGTGAACATAAAGAGTATATAGTTAAACCCGACTGCTCCAACACTATCCAAAAACTTATCGACCATTACGATGAACCTTTCGCTGACTGCTCTGCCTTGCCAACCTGGCATCTATGTCAGCTCACCAGAAAAAACGTAACTGTCGCTCTTAGCGGCGACGGCGGTGATGAATGTTTCGCCGGCTATAAACGCCACAAAGCCATTGCACTTGCTGCTGCGATAAGAAATAATATAATACTTGGCCGTCTGGCTAAACTAAAAGCTTTTTCCAGCTTCTCTGCCAGCGAACACCATAGCCGTCTGCATTATCTCAAACGTTTCATGGCCGCCGCCTCGCTGCCTACCTGGCAATGCTACCTCAGCTGGCTCGGAGTCTTCTCCGATGATTACCTCTGTCAGCTAACCTCACTAGAGAGCTTACCTGCACACACCAAACTCGCCAGAGACCTTTTCAGCTCTGCCGCTATGCCAACTGACGCTGCTCTGCTCTTTGACGGGTCTCACTACCTGCCCGCCAACCTAAACACTAAAACCGATCGGGCCAGTATGGCACACAGTCTGGAAGTGCGAAGCCCGTTCCAGGATCACAAAGTCGTTGAACTCGCCTACTCGCTGCCTACCAAATGGCTAACCGGCAGCCGAAACGGTAAAAAAATACTTCGCGACGCCTTCCACGAAATACTACCAGATAAAATAAAAAACCGTTCTAAAATGGGATTCGGTGTTCCCGTCGGACAATGGTTCAGAAACGAACTCAGACATATGTATATCGACCTGGTAATTAATGGCAGCTTCGTCGCAAACGGCACTCTAAAAAAACAAGCAGTCGAAAAACTGCTCTCCGATAACGACCAACATATAACAGACAACGGGCAAAAACTCTGGACACTACTCACCCTGGAACTATGGGCCAACCGCTGGCTAAAATAAAAAAAGGCACTTGCTTTTACACAAGTACCTTTAACTTTTATCGTACAAAATCGATTACGCCATACGACGACGAATACGACCCACAATACCTGTACCCATTGCTGTCAACAACAATGCCGCAGGAGCCGGAACAGCAGGAGCCTCTCCAACCTGAACTTCAATACTATTGGTCAAGCTACCATAAGTAACTTCAATTGTATATATACCTTCTGCATCATAGTCGAAAAGCACATTCTTTTCTGGCCACAATTCACTAAAATATAAATTTCTTGAATCTATATATAAATTCCCTACTGGCAAATAATCAAAATGATATTTCATATCAACTGTGTATGAATCCCATTCACTTGTATTATAAGATTGAAAGTCAATTGTACCCATTACATAGGCATAACCAGGCTTTGTTCCATTTACATCATCTATTGGCAATACTGAATCACCAGCTTCAACATATACCTCAAAATTCCAGTTTGCCCACTCTCTACCAGTATAAGGACCAGGGTTAACACCAAAAACACCATCCGCTATCTCATCCACAACACCACCTGGCCTATCATGAATGCTCATTGCAATCGCTGAGTCGCCCTCAGATACTAACTTATACGTAGTACTATAATCTAAACTTTTACCAGTTGAAGTCGTCAAATTAAGAACACTAGAATCAACATACGTTGTACCCGCCGACAATGCCGAACTAACGGCCAATAACAAACCCAAAACATACTTCTTCATTTGTTTTCTCCTAAGAATTATTATTTATTAGATACCAACACAGGTATACACTTTTTGAAATAAACATATATTTTTCTTAACATTTAAGCGAATAAACAGAGACAGAATAATCCAAACAAAAAACTTAATCCCATATTAGTGTAATCCCATACGCAATGTCAACATAATTCAACCCCACCTTATTACTCCAATTACTATAAACACTTACAAAACTTCCTAACCCACCCACCCAAACTAGCTAAACCAGCTAACTTAACTATCATTAGAAATACCACAGCATTGCTTAATGGTTATTTACATTGACAAATTGGTTAAAATAATTTTCAAATCTGAACTTTAACATAATCATACAATTGAAGCTCATTCAGCATTATGATAATATAGTGAAAATCTGAAACAGTTTTTTCAATTACTCTTAGACTTTTACATGCATTACATATAACCATTACGAAAGCCGTAAAATGAAACATACTATTAACACACTCACCATAATATTACTCATCTTCCCAGTACTCCTACAGGCCTTCGACGGCAATAAAGTCACAGACTTCCCGCTCACTCTCGAAATACCGCAGCTCGAAACCATCACTACTACCAATACCCCGTACCCAATAACGATAAAACTCTCCAACTCCGCTGCCGTACCGCTTACTGTCAAACTATCTATCAACAACCTTTTACCCGAAATGCATCTGGAAGATAACACCCCACAGACAGTTTCTATTCCAGCTAACCAGACTATCAGCTCTACTTTCAATATCAGCTGCGACCAAAATACCCTATCAGCACTCTACCCCATTCACACCTACGCTACTTTCAACTATGAAAATACACCTCACACTACCCATGCCGTACAAATTGTAGAAACAGCTCTA
The DNA here is from genome assembly GCA_963667715.1 of Sedimentisphaerales bacterium. GTDB lineage: Bacteria > Planctomycetota > Phycisphaerae > Sedimentisphaerales > SM23-30 > JAFGDI01. The sequence continues at coordinate 4,020,357 of OY763926.1, forward strand.
CCCCCACTACCAGCAAAACAAAAGAACGCCTGCATAAAAGTACATGCTAACGCCGTACTTAACCTCACTCGAGAAACACCACAGTTCAGCTGGAAATTTTTCGGCCAACCAGAAAACACTATGCCACTCGGCTTCAACGGCACCGACCAACTATCAGGTACACACCTCAACCAACTCAACATCCAGCGAGGTGATTTTCGACCTGCTATTATTGTTCATCCACCTTGGAGAACTCACTCCGGAACCGCCTTCCTGCAATACCAGCTGGAACTGCCCAAAACCACTCCCATAACTCTGAACTTCGCTAATGCTATCCGCAATAACAGCACCACCGAACCGGCTAGCGACGGCGTAACTTTCCGGGTATGGGTCAATAACACCTCCATATACGAAAATCATACCGACGCAAAAATATGGCAGGATGCAGAAGTTGACCTCTCTGAATATGCCGGTACAAAGATCACACTTCGACTGGAAACCCACCCCGGCCCACACAAAAACACCACCTGCGATACTGCCTACTGGGCAAGCCCAACAATAATCGCCGGTTCACTACCCAAACTCAATACCACAGATAACTGGCAAGCTCAACGCAAAACCGCTATTGAACTACTCAATAAACCAACACTAAACACCATCCAGCTCAGCGATAACTATAAAACCTCTATCGTCTGCGGACCCAACGGCCTGATCGATGGCTCCATCGCTATCGGTACACCAGATAAACATATAACCTTCGACGGCTTCGATATATCCTTACTCTACTTCCCCGTCTGCAAAAAACTATCCGGTATAACCGTAACAGACTACGACATTACATATCACAACCGATCCATCACCGTTGACCATACCCTTAGCTACAGCGGCCTACCTGCCAAACTCTCTATCACCATCTTCCCCAACCATCGTTCAATAAACTTTGCCGTAAAATCCAACCTGACAGTTACCGACCTCGCTCTTGGCCCTGCCAGCCAGCTCGCCAACAGAGTCTACTACGGCCACGGCTACTGCATCGAAGACCCCGGCACCTTTCAGGTTCACTACGGCGGACACGAACTGTCCACCAGCCATGTCGGGTTCGACTTCAACTCCGGCATATCGCTGCTAACCGCCACCTCCAACCCACCTGACGACCTTATCGTCAACCCATCTCAAAAATCATACGCCCTGCATACCCATATGAACTCTACCCTTACCCTGGTACCTTCAACTGCCAATGCTTTTGATGCCGCTCTCGCCTACAGAAGTATATACCCCAAACAGCCTGCACCCGCCTTCCTGCAAAAAGCAGGTCGCTTTGTCTTCGATATCTGGGGCGGTCGCTATAGCGAGATCACAGACTATATGAAACAACTCATAGACTACGGGCTCACCGACTCTATGCTCACTCTGCACGTATGGCAAAGATACGGCTACGACTATCGACTACCAGACATATTCCCGCCCAACCCAGAGTTTGGCTCACTGCAAGACCTGCAAGCTCTCGGCACATTATGCGACACTAACAATATCCCCTGGGGACTGCACGATAACTATATCGACTTCTACCCGGACGCCCAGAACTTTAGCTACGATAAGATCGCGTTCCGCTCAACTGGCGAGCCGATCAAAGCATGGCTCATGGAAAGTCGCGATGCCCAGTCTTACCGCTGGCGGCCTGACTGCATTATGCCGTTCGTCAAACGCAATATCGAGCTGGTAAAGAACGCCTTGCATCCCTCCCATTATTTCATCGATGTCTTTACCTCCATCGACTGCTTCGACTTCTACGACAGATCCGGTAAATTCCACTCTTTTCTGGAAACCCAACACCACTGGGGCCAGGCCTTCAACTATATCCGTAACCAGCTCGGCCACCAGGCGATCATGACCAGTGAAGCTGGCGACGACCTGCTAGTCGGCCAACTCGACGGTGCAGACTGCCAGTTCCTCACTCTCTCCAATACCCCCGGCAGCTTTGAAAAGTATATCCCCTGCCAACACTGGCAGCGGGTACCATGGTTTGACGCCGTACTGCACGACAAATTCAGCCTGCACGGCGTAGGATATTCCAACCGCTATCAGGGCAGTCGCACCAGAGAAGCCCACGGCATATTATCCGACGACTATATCTCAGCCGAAATACTCACCGGACACAGCCTTATGGCCGACCGTGAAGCGTCAATACAAGGCGCAGTCAGAAAATATTATCTGGCACAAGACTTCATCCGCTCGATCGCCACAGACACAATACAAAACGTCGAGTTCATCGATAACAATATCGACCACCAGAAAACAACATGGAATTCCGGCGCAGTCGTCTATATCAACCGCTCCCCTCAGCCCTGGCAGATCGCCAACAAGCTACTCCCTCAATACGGCTACTACGCTGCCAATGGCCTGATATCAAGCTCAGTTGAAACCATCGACAATATAACCGTAGAGCAATCCTCTACCCCAGACTCATTCTACCTGAACGCCCGCGGCTACAGCAGCCCCAACCAACTTGAAATCACTCCTCTAGCCAGTAGCATCCAGCAAATAGACAATAGCAACTTCAAACTCATCATCGACTGGACAGTAAACTCTACAACAAACGATGAACCTATCATTTTCATCCACTTCACCGACCCACACATAACCAGCGGCGACGAAATTGTTTTCCAGGGTGACTTCAGACCAGCTATTCCAGCATCAAAATGGGAAGGCCGTATCACTACCGGCCAAAATAGAACTATCCATATCCCTGACAATCTCCCTACCGGCAAATACGAAATTCTTATCGGCATGTGGAACCCAGCCAACGGCTATCGCTACAAACTTAGAGGTATAGACAGAGACAACAGCCGCTTCTTACTCGGCTATATAAACATCAACCGCAATAACGACCAGACCTCCATCTCACTTGAAAAGTGCAGCGAAAAACCACAACCTGCCTGGGGAAATATAGCTCACAAAATGGTCAAATTCGACCAAGCCTGTACCTCCGGCGCATTCCAATGCAAAACAGATAAAGACAAACTCACCATAACACCACTTCCACAACTGCCGCCCTTCGAAATTCAGCTCTCACCCAAAATACTACCAACCGGTACCAATCTAACCATAACCGCTATCACCCACGACGGCACCCGCAAACCAATCAACAAATACATACAAGACAAATACCAATTCACATTCTACACCTCACCAGAAATAATAAAGTACGAGATAAATAACAATTGACCAACAATAACAAAAGGGCAGTTAGCCAAAAACTAACTGCCCTATAATTCCTAATTTCTAATTCCTAATTCCTAATTTCTAATTTCTATATTTTCTTCCCGCGAATCACTATCCCTTCCTGATTCCTGCCAATGAAAGAATTCTTCAGCGGTTCAACTATACACTTATCAACATAGTCTTTACCATTGACCTTCCAGATTATTGTCAGCTCATTACCTTTAACCTTCCAACTAACATCACGATTATTAGCTACCTTACCGCCCGGCAGCAGATCATATACCTGCTCTGCTCCATAATTTTGTGATATACGCCAGCTGCCTTCCATATCGCGAGGTTTAACCACCGCTTTCTCGGTACATAGCTTATTGCTCTCACTCAGCGGCTCACCTACCACCGGCCAGAGATCCTCCGTCCAGTATATCGGCCTCACCTGCTGGATACGCTGGGCACTAAGATTATTTGTATCATAAGTATGATGCACCATCCACTGGCCCTGATCTGTTGTCAAAACAGAGTTATGACCCGGACCACGCCAGTTATCATTATTAGCCAAGACCATAGTCGCACCACCCTGTGCCATATCAACGCCATTAAAATCCACATACGGCCCATCAATATTTTTCGACCGACCGACCATTACCTTATAAGTACTCTCGGCACCAGAACAGCAGGTGTCAAACGAAACGAACAGATAATAGTAATCATATTTCTGTACCAGGTACGCTCCTTCGATAGCATCATTACCAACCGGCTGACGTGTCGCTATTGTCTTTACCTTCGCACCTTTTATCAGCTTACCAGTTTCAGGGTTAAGCTCTGAAAACTTTATCCCGTTCCAGAACGAACCCCAGACAATATACGCTTTCCCATCTGAGGTCTGAACTGCCGCCGCATCGATCGCATTATAATCATAATCCTTGGTCGCAAACGATTCCAATACCTTACCCTCATCTACCCATTTATAATCCGGCGACGATGGGTCAAGTGTAACATTAGATGCCACACCAACTACTGACTGCTGGCTGCCAAAAGACGAAACCGCATAGTACACATAAAACTTACCGTTTAGCTTTACTATATCTGGTGCCCATATACCTCTGGTCTCTGGGATCTGCTCCTTTGCCCACGCTGGCACCGGCGTATCAAATACCCTGCCCAGTCTTTTCCAGTGTACCAGATCGGTCGAACGATAGTACGGCAGCCCCTTACCGGTTGCAAAGATAAAATACGATCCATCATTTGCCTGGATCACCGCCGGGTCCGGCATACCATTCAAAACTCCAGATACTACACCGCCTGTATTACTTGGGCTATCAAATGCCAATACGCCACCAACAAAAACTAAAAGAACTAGCGACACTAATACGATCGATCTAAACATAACACAACTCCTTAATAATAGTATTTACTAATAATGTACCTTAGCAATATTATCAACCCCACACCGCTATTTCAAAGTTTTTCTCCGGTCCACCAACCATTATTCCACTTATATCGCCAACAATAACCACATACCAGCCAACAAAACACCACTATCATCATACTTTTGCGCATAAAAAAGCCGCCAAATCACTTCGACGGCTAATAATATCTGTATATATGCTAAAAAACCTAATTCCTAATTTCTAATTCCTAAATCCTAATCTTACGATATCATCGCCGCATTCTGTGGACGATTTACATCTGAACGGATTCGGTTACGATACTGCTTGGGTGTTACATTGAATTTCTTCTTGAACAAACGATGGAAAAAATACACATTTCCGTATCCAACTCGATGTGAGATCTCATTACAGTTCAGATCTGTCGAACGCAGCAGCACCTGGGCCGCCTGCAATCTCAACGCCTGCTGATATGATACCGGGGTAACCCCGTAAACTTCCTTAAATATCCTGAACAAATAACCCTTAGACACACAGCACTGCTTAGCCAGCTGCTCAGTTGTTATCTGCTCATTATAATGCTTCTCGATATACTCTTTCACATGTACTGCACGCTGATCACAGTTTACCTTCTGCTCCGCTTCAAAACATGTCGCACTATGAGTAACAATATTCTCAAATATTCGTGCCAACCTAAGTTGAACATAGAACATAGATAATGGGCGAACCGTCTCCAGATAATCAGTAATATCAACTATAGCCATATAAATTGATTTACTTACCTCTTTGGTCAACTGCAGCTGATGATCCAGCTCAACATCAACACCAGTATAAATACCCAGTATCTTATTGAACGGAACTACCAGCGAATCGCCAGCCTTACTCTCCAGCGAAAATGTAATCTCTGAATATACGCCATCGCCGCGATTGGTCACCAGGTCATGCTTCTGACCAGGCGAAATTATCACCAGAGAATCTTCGGTCGCCTCGTAATATTTGCCGTCTAAAGTGTAGCCGCCAGCCTTGGTATACAAATTCAAATGATATAGATCATGCGAATGTTCCTTAAAGGTCGACTTCTCGCCAAAGGGACGATCCTGATTGATAGCCGTATGAAGTATCATCGGGCTATACGCTTTTTGGTTATGAGCAATACATAGCACCTGGGGCCAGGTGTGCTCCTTCTTGATCTGAACATACTTAAACATACTTTTTTCCTGTCTTAATGTTTACGTTGTGGAATTTCAATGTCACAAACTTTTTCCATATAACTATTGTACAATTACCAACTCATAATACCAATACAAAAATATAGTTTATATATGAAACACAAAACAATATGCCACTTTTTAGCCTAAAAAGGTCATTCCAACACCCGAAACCACCAAATAACGCAAAAACCTCATATCACTACAAGTACATTTAGATTTCACTTTGAACCAATAATTTTCAAATACGAATCTCACCTACCTGGCACAATAATGACTTAATAGTATTACACTTAGGACTTCTGTAACGGATTTAACAATAAGAAAAAACGACGGAAAATATCGTCAGACAGGAAAAAACTGGTTTCTGGTTAATTCCCTCATTTACACAAACGCATCAGGAAGGCCCAAAAACATTGGCTTATATTTTACATTCTCTCAATCTATTTATTCATCATCAACAGCGAAATTGTCATCGACTGAAACAACAAACCAGCCATAAGCCAGGCCTGGATCTTTTCATACGATGGCTCTTTGCCACCTGTTGCGATATACGCCATTAGCAAACACAGCAGTACAATTATCTGCGTAACTCCAGCCAACAGACTCGCTCCTGAAAAATCTGCCTTGGCATCTTCTTCGCGGATATTATGATGCTTCAGCTCACGCAATATCTCCTGCAGCAGCTGATTATCACTTACCTGCCGACGATCAGCCACTCTCTCAGCTGGAACCTCAGGCTCTACTTCCCGCTCAACCTCTACTGCCGACTGCTTCTGTTTCTGCTTTTTACCCCGGTTCTTTTTAAATTCCTTCTTACCAGACATTTGCTCTTGCCCACCCTTACGTTCGATCTCAGGAGTAACAACAGGCTTTTCTGCTTCCTGTTCAACTTCCGGCTCAACAACAGACTCACTTCCTACTTCAGGCTTTTCTTCAACCTCAACCACAGCTTCAACTCCTGCCGCCTTCTCACCTATAGTCTCCGACTCACTTTTACCTTCAGTCTTGCTGCCTTCCTCTTCCTGCTGACTGCCGTAATGGGCTATAATATTCGCCGCTTCCTGTGGGTTACAAGCTACGAAATCTGGCTTTGCCTCTCCTCTTCTCACCAGCTCTGTCGAACGGGTCTGGATCAATATCGTCCGACACCCCGCCGCCTGACCTGCTAGTATATCGCGGTCATCATCACCTACCATCCAGCACTGTCCAAGGTCAAGCCCCAACTCATCCGCAGCCTTTTTCAGCATCCCCGGCGACGGCTTTCTCAGATCACTGTCTTTACGATATTCTTCGACCGTTGCTTCCGGATGAAATGGACAATAATATAGTTTGTCTACATAAGCCCCTTCACGAACCAGCAGTGATGTGAACTTGCGATTAATCTCGCCCAGCTCTTTCTCTGTTATCATACCTCTGGCAACTGCCGATTGATTAGTAACAACAACAGCCTTGTACCCTCTATCTTTTAGATACTTTATCGCACCTGATGCTCCGCGTATCAATACAACATCGTTAACATCTGTCAGGTAGTCATGATGCTTGATCAGGGTTCCGTCCCTGTCCCAGAATACTGCTTTATTAGTCACTGAATATCCCCAAAACTTATTTTCATATTACAACTTTTACCTTTTACCTTTTACCTTTTACCTTTTTACTTTTTACTTTTTACTTTTATTATCCCCATATCTCTCCAATACTCGCTCAACGATACCGGTCGTACTCAGCCCTTCAACCAGCGGCATAAGCACACATTCGCCCCCATGGCTCTCGACCCATTCCTGACCGACAACTTTACCCTGCCAGTCTGTACCCTTTATCAGCACATCTGGCGTTATCGCCTCGATCAATGCCTGCGGGGTATCATCTTCAAATATCACTACATGGTCAACAACTTCAAGTGCCGCAATCAATGCCGATCTCTCTTGCTGGTTCAATATTGGACGCTTCGGACCTTTCAACCTGCTCACTGAAGCATCGCTATTGAGCCCCACTACCAGCAGATCGCCCTGACGACTGGCAAACTTCAACAGCTCAATATGGCCCGGATGAAGAATATCATAACAGCCGTTTGTAAACACCACTTTTTTACCGTTACGCCAGCGTAGCTGATTCTGCAGATCGTCCAGCGAACATATCTTACCTACGCTCAGCCTCTGATCTCGGCATATCTCTACCATTATCTCGGACCGGCTTATACCAACACAGCCGAACTTCTCAACCTCCAGACCACCAGCAATATTTGCCAGCTTTATGATCTCTGTCATAGTCGGAGCTTCTATACTATAGTTTGCACCTACCAAAGTACCAAGCATCGCCAGTACCATATCGCCGGCACCGGTTACATCATAAACACTTCTGGCACGGGTCGGAACCAGCTCACCTTCGTCAATATCGCCCTGATACAGATACGCACCAGACTTATCCAGCGTTACTACCAGATTCTCAATACCACATTCCTTGGTCAGCTTAGACGCCGCCTTATGACAATCTTCTATGTCGCCATTCAAACGTATTCCAGATGCGATCGACAACTCACGACGGTTCGGCTTCACCAGCCAGGCCCCGCGATAGCGACTATAATCTGAAATAGAACCTGGGTCAACAATAGTCTTCTTACCAGCCGCCTTTGCTAATGCGATCAGCTTTCTGGCAAAATCATTATGCAGTACACCTTTATTATAGTCTTCCAAACACACTACATCACACCACTTGAGCCCTTCTTCAAAGAACGCAACCAGCTTCTCCTGCACCTCTTCACTTATCGGAGTGGTATCTTCCTCATCTATTCGCATCAGCTGCTGGCGATGACGATGCTGGGCCAGACCAACTATACGCTGTTTGCTCGTCGTAGGCCTGTCGGTATCTACTACTAAATAGTCTGTATTGACCGTTGGATAATCACCAAGCACCTGCTGCAATACCCGGCCATGACGATCATCGCCAATAACACCCATACAGCGAACCTCAACATCTAATGTTGCCAGATCGACCGCAACCGAACCTGCTCCGCCGGGCTGTTCCTGCCTGTCATTAACATTCAGGATCGCCACCGGTGCCTCTGGTGATATACGATCTATATTACCCATCAGGTAATGGTCCAGCATAAAGTCGCCAACAAGCAATACCTTTGGCGTACCGAGATTCTCTACTATTGTTAATAGTCTTTGATACATACTATATATTTCTATTTTCTTATCCCCAGCTACTTCTAAAATATAAAATGGTTGGGGAACACTTTATATCTGACTTTTAATAACCAGCCTTTTCTAACCAGCTATTTCACCACCCAAACAGGGCAAAGCCTAACTAATTTAATTCAAATTGGTTATATTATCAACCAGTTTTTTCAATTCACTCTCGCCCCGACTAAAGCTCATTTTTATCTTCAGCCAGAACAATTTATCCAACCCAGACACTTCTGGCAGCTCACGAAGCTTAACCCAATCCTTCTCTGTTGTTATAAACCAGTGATCGGGAACATCTTCCATTAACTGTCGAATTATCCCAACTCGTTCTGCATCATAGTCACTGTGATCATCAAAAAAGTAACGACCGCGAATATCCGCTCCCAGCTTCTCCAGCGTAGCTATAAAACCGCCCGGATTACCGATCGAACAAAAAGCCGTTACCTTCTTGCCTTTTAACTCAGATAAACTCAATCCCGAACCGGTAACACTATACAGCTCCGACGGCTCATGACAGCCCAGAGCTATTGGCATCTCCCTATAACCCAACAACTTACGCTCTATCTCAACCAGCTCTGATTCACTCGCCATATCTGAACGACTTATTACCGCCGCACCTGCTCGCTCTATACCCACTTCCGACTCTCGCAGCAGCCCCGCCGGCAATATCCGGCCAAAGCCAAAAGGGCACATCGCATCTACCATAAGGATATTAAGATCCCTTACCAGGCGACGATGCTGATAGCCGTCATCCATGACTATTATGGTAGCACCATCTAACTGGGCCCGCTGTGCGTTTTCTGCCCTATTAGAACCAACGTAAAACGAAACGCCCGGCAGTGCATCCTGAAGCAATCGCATCTCATCATTCAAACCACTGGGATCACTTGACTTATAACCACGACTAAGTAGTGCCGGGCTCGCACCTTTACTGCACAAATACTCACATAACCACGCTACCATAGGTGTCTTACCCGTGCCCCCGGCTGTTATATTACCCACACATATCACAGGAATATCAACTTTATAAGACCTCAGAATATGAAGGTCGTACAACCTGTTTCTCAGTACTGTTACCACTCCATACAACACTGAAACAGCTCGCAGCAACAGCCTTAATATGACCGCCGCAATGCCTTTCTTTGCACCTGATAGTATTTCTATATGATTCATATAACCAACATTTTACGCAATCTCAACAAAATGTAAAGACGTGTCGTTTTTTCATACTGACACTACTCTGTGGTACTACCAAACCAAATACGTACCAGCTAAATATTTCACTTGCAAAAAAACTTCTTTTTTGTTAGAATTCGACAGTTGCAGATTTACATTGTAAACTTCTGTTTTTACAGTAGTTAGTAATTCTCAACAAACACAGAAATACCTGACTGAACCAACCCTGACCAGCTAGTTAATAACATTAAGGCCAGTATGACCAGCCAGCAGCAGACCTTTGCCGTTTTTTATACTCTCGTTTTGTGCAGATTGCTTTTTTTCTGCAAACGCTTAGGACTCACCTGCGACTTGTAAACTGGATATTTTCAGGTAGATTAGTCTACGCTCCAGCCGGTCATTTTTTCAGTTGAATACAGCGGATTTTAATGAGGCTTGAACGCCTTTACAATATAACTATAGTAACATAAAACCATAAGCAATTATTTCTTTGCTTTGCCGGAACAACGGCACGGAGGACCATAAAAAATGGCCAAGATGTTTTACTCAATGGAAGAAGTGCAGGAAAAACTCAATTGCACTGAAGATAAGATCAAGGATTTTGTCAAAGAAGGAATGCTTCGCGAATTCCGTGATGGTATGAAGATCCTCTTCAAAGTCGATGAAGTCGATACTCTGGCCGATTCTTCTGCTGCCGCGGACGTTGCCCCTGAACAGTCTTTCGATGATGAATCTCTCGAAGATATCTCGCTCAGCCTCGACGGCAGCTCTATCGGATTAGCTGGAAGTTCTATCGGACTCGCTCCTGTGGATTCTTCTGACGCCAGCTCACTTGGCGACAGTTTCGCTAGTGATGACAACCCGCTTGCCGGCGACAGCGATGATGATGACCTGCTCGCTTCTGGCGATGTCGATCTTGACGGAAGCTCTATCGGTATAGGACTTGCTCCTAGCGCAACCGGCAGTGCCGACAGCTACGGCCTTGCCGACTCTGCCGCAGAAAGCAACCCACTCGCTGGCGATGCTAATGACTACGACCTTTCCAATGACGACTCTGTCGGACTTGCCGATGAAGTATCTATGGATGACGAAAGCCTTTCTAATGACAAAGACGATACCGTCGTTACCAGCCATGGTATTGACGCTCTCGAAGATACCGAACTCGATATGGATGTTGATCCTCTTGCCCAGACCAAGATATCTTCTCCTTTCGCTGACGATGATGAAATCTCGCTTGACCCTAGCAGCAGCGGCAGTGGCCTGCTCGACCTGTCACGCGAAGCTGACGACACCAGCCTTGGTGCCGATATTCTCAAAGATATCTACTCTGACGAAATGGGCGGCGACGCTGAAGAAGCTCCTGTCCTTCAATCTGCTGCCGGTGAAGAAGAAGTGTCATCTTCTACCAGCTCCGATATGGGGTTCGATGAACCTATAGTCTCTGGCATTAGCGATTCTCCTGTTCCTGCCGCAGCTGTCGCAGCTCGTGCTGTTCAGGCTTACGATCCTACCAGCGGTGCTTTCGGTGTCATGCTGCTCATTCCTTTCATTATGCTTATTTACATGGCCGTTAACGCTTTGACTTTTAGTGTTGGCGTTAGCCCAAGCTCACTGAAAAGCATTAACGACAATATGATGTACGTTACCATTGGTGCTGGCGTATTGGTTCTACTTATCGCTCTTTACGGCTTCTTCCTCGCTGGCGGTTCTGCGACCAGACCTGAAAGAGCCAAAAAGGATAAACCTGAACGCGGCAAAGCTAAGGCTAAAAAAGAAAAGAAGCAGAAGCCTAAAAAAGCTAAAAGAAAAAGAAAGTAATACTTAACTTTTATGCTTCTAGCCCATTGTGCACAACTGCTTTACTAAATACATTACGAAAGGAAATGCCATTATGAAATATAAACTACTACTATCTATTACAGCAGGTATTTTCGCTGTTGCCAGTTTATCTGGCTGTGTTGCCAAATCTGAATACGATGATTGCGTAAGAAGAAACGACACACTTAAAGAAAGAATCAATTCTCTGGAATCTGACCAGAACGCATGGCAGACCAGACTGGACAAATGCCAGTCTGAAAACGAGATACTAAAAACTATCTCTGACGCTAACCAGAAAAAGGTTAACCTGCTGACTGCCCAGAACACTAACCAGCAGAATACTATCAAAGACCTCGCTTCTATGATCGGCCAGAACGCCCTGCCTGTTAGCCTTTCGACCGCTATCAGCACCTGGGCCGCTACTTCCGACATGATCGACTTCGATGAAAAGACCGGCATGGTAAAACTAAACAGTGACCTGCTCTTCAATAAAGGTGATGACACTGTTCAGTCTGCTGCCAGAACTGCCCTTCAAGAGTTCGGCAAGATCATCAATACCGAAGATGCTCAGCCTTTTGATATCGTTATCGTTGGCCATACTGACGATGTGCCTATCAAAAAACCTGCTACTCTTGCCAAGCACCCAACTAACTGGCACCTTTCTGCTCACAGAGCTATCTCTGTTGAAAGACTGCTATCCAGTGTTGGCGTAAGCGAAAAACGTATGGTTGTTGCCGGTCTCGGCGAACAGCGTCCGGTAGCTCTCAATGCAGCTGGTAACAAGGGCAACGAAAAGAACCGCAGAGTTGAGATCTATATCCTACCTGCTAACAGCCTGTTCAGAACACCAACTCCGGAATCTCCTGCATCAGCAAACTAAGCTGACATGCTAACATAAAAATAAAAAAAGGCAGGATTCATTCCTGCCTTTTTTTATACTCACTTCTCTTCGATCTATTCTGGCTCCTGGCCACTCGCTTCTCGTCCCTTATTCTGTTTCGAGATAAGCATAAGATTTCGGATATAAACTATATTATTAAATAAGTGACCGAGGATAAATACCGGATCCTTCCTGCCCAGCGAATATATCAACAGACCTGTACTGCCCATAACGCTCATATACCAGAATGCAATCGGTATTACACTCTTCTGCTTCACCTCTGACACGATCCACTGAACTAAAAAGCGACAAAAGAAACATGTCTGCGCCACTGCCCCAAGAATCAGCCAGCTGTCACACTTACTCATAAGTTCATTCAAATATTCTGACATAAACAATTCCCACCATTATATAAACTGAAAAAATGGAACTATCACCCGCGATCTATCTCTTCTACCTCGTAGATAAAATTACGACTCTGCATCCATCTGATCGCAAAACAATCTCTGAACGCCTTGAAGATCCTGTTCCATACTCCATACTTCGCTACCCCAGCGGTTCGCGGCCTGTGATTAACCGGGATCTCGATCACCTTATAGCCCTGCATCCGGATCAATGTCGGTAAAAACCTGTGCATCCCTGTAAACAACTTTACATTGCTTACACATTCACGCCGAAATACTTTCAACCCGCAAGCAGAGTCATGAATACTCTCTTTTGTCAGCCAGTTTCTCACACCATTAGCCACCCGGGTTGACACCAGCCGAATCCACGGGTCATTCCGCTCTTTACGCCAGCCGTTTACCATATCACACTCATTCTTCAATATATACGCCAACATTCGCGGCAGCTCGGCCGGATCATTCTGCAAGTCAGAGTCCAGCATACCAATATTAGCACCATGGGAATTACGGATCGCTGCATCCAAAGCACCCGTCTGACCGGTTCGCTTTTTCAAGCTCACTACTCGCAGTTGCGGATACTCACTCATCATTTCTTTCAACATACCAAGGGTATTATCTTCACTGCAATCATTAGCGATCACAATTTCCCAGCCGCCCGGCACATCCTTGCATGCCATCGCTATCTGCTCTACCAGAGGCCTCACATTATCCTGCTCATTAAAAGCCGGTGCTACTACCGATAGTAGTATCTGTTCTGCTCTTTCGTCTGTCATATAAAACCACCATTCATATATAGTTATGTTCTACCATATCATTGGCAAACATGTAATTTTATTTATTATCACCTTTCTAATCAAACTAATATTATATTATTATTTAACTTTACTATACATATCTTCAATAATATTCGTAAAAAAGCCGATATAAAAATCTATGCAGACTAAGTTTACATATAATTCACGCCCGAATATATTACTGCTTTTTACCGGGCTTATCCTCACTCTTACTATACTGCTTTCTACTGCCGCCTCCTTCGCCGGCTGTAAATTCAGAAGAGCTATCGACGACCCGCTCGGTCAGGAAAGAAGCTACGTATACGAAGTCTACGGCGAATATGCCGTCAGAGGTGCAAAAATACATATCCCCAGTGTTAGAAAGATCTTAAATACTGGTATCAAGAAAGTTGCAAATATCGACAACTCCGAACTTGCCTGGAAAACTTATCTACATGATGATGATATTATCGCTATTAAATTCTGCCCTATTGGTGGCCGTCAGCTAGCTACCAATACCGAAGTGTGCGGTGTTTTACTTAGTATACTCTACGACATTGGCTTCAAACCCGAACAATTCATGATCGTTGGCCTACAAAATCTACCCGACGAGGCACAAGGTACTATACCCTGGAAATATGGCTGGCAGGATAAAACAGTTAATTTTGGCTCTGGCTCTGACCACCTCGCCAAATGGCTCAATGATGTCACCGCCGTAATCCATATCCCGTCAGCTATGGACGACCATATTACCGGTATCCGCGGCGCTATCGCCGACATGGCATGGTCTATCGTAAAAGAGCCCGGCAAATACTACATATCGCAAGGCGACCCGTTCATTGCAGAAATATATAATCTGCCACAGGTTAGAGGCAAGATAAGACTTACCATAACCAACAACCTCAGATGCCTGGTATACGGCGGTCCCGTCGTCAAGCAGCAATACGTCAATGAGCCCGGCAGTATGATATTCAGCAATGACCCGGTATCTCTCGATAGAGTTACCATGGAACTCATCGCTAAAGAGCGTCAACAAAGCGACCTGCCCGAAGGCACTGAGATTTTCCTCGAAGCGCCGCATCTTATCACCGCAGAAGCACTTGATATTGGCTATCAGGACCTAAATATGATAGAATACCGGTATCGCAAACACGATAAAAACGAATAGCTAATGACTGCCTATATTTAGAAAGTAGTTCAATGTGTGCTGACAGCTACGCCGGTAAACTGCGTAATACAATTTGCAATGATCAGGGCCAGTATTTTGCCAGTCTGCTAAAATTTATATCTTCTGGTACACCCGGCGGCAGAACCGCTGAACTCTACGGCTCATGGGGAAGCTTTGGCAGACTTGCTGCCGCATCTCTTTCCGACGCTCTGCTCAGGCCGCTGCTCTACATCTCCAGCCATATTGATATGGCTGATAAAGCTCAGGACGACCTCGAAACTTTTGCCGAAAAAGAAGTTGATATCCTTCCTGCCGCCGACTCCGCCGGCGGTGCCATAAACCCCGTCGGCGAGATTGCTGGTGAACGATTAAAACTATGGCGTAAACTTCTCAACTATAAAGGCAATACTCCGTTCCTGATATCTGCTTCTATTTCTGCTATTATGCAGCCGGCACCCGAGCCTAAGGAAATACTCAAAAACTCTCGCACTCTCTCTATGGACTATCCATCGAAGATCAGCATGGACGACCTTACCAACTGGCTCGCCGACGCTGGCTACCAGAGAAGCGAAGACATCGATACTCTCGGAGACTTCGCCTGCCGCGGTGGTATCGTCGATATTTTCGTACCCGGCAACGACCATCCGGTTCGTATCGAATATTTCGGCGACGATATAGACTCCATTCGACTATTCGATATCGAAACCCGCAGATCGATCCATAAGATAGATGAAATAACCATACCAAACTGCAAAGCCTCCGACCACATCGAAAGCCAGGGAACTCTGCTCGACTACCTGCCGCCTAATACCATCATCGTTATCGAAGATGCCAGCGAGGTTATGGAGTTTGGCCGCATTTTCCGCGATCGTGCCTGGCAGCCGGAATCACTTTGGCCCACCGATGAGATAATGAAACAGGCCGCACCTTTCGATTGCGTCCATATCAACCGCTTCGCCGCCGGCATATGTCAGGAAAGTTTCGACATAAATGCCAAAAGCATACAAGACTATATCGGTCGCGGTCTCGAAGGTCTCGAAGACCTTACCAATACCGCCCAATATGAAAACCGAAACATATTCCTGCTCTGTGACAACCCCGCTCAGCAGCAGCGTACCAAAGAAAACATTGAAACCGACCGGGAAACAACCGACCCCGACACCGGAAATAAACACCAGTACAAAGGCCGGCCACTACCTGTCAGACTATCGCTGGACATCGGCGTTATCAGCGAAGGTTTCTCGCTGCCCGATTATGACCTTGTCATTCTCGGCCATCATGAACTATTCGGCGTAAGACAGGTTCGCAGAAAAATTAAAGCCATTCGCCAGAGTGAAGCAATTGAATCCTTTAACGACCTGACAGTCGGCGACCTCATTGTTCACTTCAGCCATGGTATCGGTAAATTCCGAGGCATGAAACTGCTCACCAAAAACGGTAGAGAAGAAGAGTACCTCGCCCTCGAGTTCGCTAACCAGACACTCATCCACGTTCCCGCCGGCAAGATAGACCTTGTACACAAATACGTTGGCAGTAGTGCCCGGGACGCTAAACTATCCAAGATCGGCGGTCGCGCCTGGCAGAATCAAAAGGAAAAAGTCGAACGGGCCGTTGAAGACATGGCCTCCGAACTTATCGAACTTCAGGCCTACCGCAATGTCATGCCCGGCATACGCTACCCTGAGGACGACCACTGGCAGCAGGAATTTGAAGACGCATTCCCTTACCAACCGACCGAAGACCAGCAAAAGATAATCATCGAAATCAAAAAAGACATGCAAAAGGCCCGACCTATGGACCGCCTGCTCTGTGGCGATGTCGGCTACGGCAAAACCGAGCTCGCTATCCGTTCGGCATTCAAAGCCGCTGTCTTTGGCAAACAGGTTGCCGTACTGGTACCAACAACTATCCTCGCCGACCAGCATTTCCGCTCGTTCCGGGAACGCATGAGTGACTTCCCTGTTACCATCGAATGTATCAGCCGCTTCCGCACCGGCAAAGAGGTAAAACGTATTCTCGCCGCCGCCGCCGAAGGCAGACTCGACATACTCATCGGTACCCACCGCCTGCTCAGCGATGATGTAAAGTTCAAAGACCTCGGACTTATCATCATCGACGAAGAACAGCGTTTCGGTGTTGCTCATAAAGAAAAACTCAAAACTGTCCGCAAGACCGTTGACATTCTCACTATGACTGCGACCCCGCTGCCGAGAACTATGCACTCAACCCTGCTGGGCATAAAAGATATATCATCACTCACTACCCCACCGCTGGACAGAAGGAGTATATCAACCACCGTCATACAACCTGACGACAAACTCGTCCGTCAGGCGATACTCCGTGAACTCGACCGCGACGGCCAGGTATTCTTCCTGCACAACCGCGTCCAGTCGATCACAACCTTCGCCGCTCATGTAAAATCGCTCGTACCAGAGGCACGCGTCATTTTCGCTCATGGCCAGATGCCCAAAAAAGAGCTCGAAAAAAAAATATCAGACTTCATCGATTATAAAGCCGATATACTTGTTAGTACAACTATCATCGAATCCGGTATCGATATTCCTCGCGCCAATACGATAATCATCGACGAAGCTGACCGGTTCGGACTTGCCGAACTCCATCAGCTGCGCGGCCGCGTTGGACGATACAAACATAAAGCATACGCATATATGCTCCTGCCCCGCAAACGCAAGCTTAACCCGATCGCTGTCAAACGACTCAAAGCTATCGAAGAATACTCCTCGCTGGGCAGCGGGTTCCGTATCGCTATGCGTGACCTCGAGATCCGCGGTGCCGGCAACATACTCGGCTTCGAACAGAGCGGCCATATCGACTCTGTCGGCTATGAACTATATTGCCAGCTGCTCGCAAAAGCCATACGCCGGATAAAGGGCGAACCGGAACCTGTAGTGGGCACCACGCTAATGGAACTCAATATCAGCAATAACATACCGAGAAAATATATACCCGCCGATCAGCATCGCATGGAAGTTTATCGACGTATGGTCACCTGCAGTACTCTTGGCGATATTGACCTGCTCAGAAAAGATATCAAAGATCAGTTCGGTAATCTACCTGACCAGGTGGAATACCTGCTCCAGATCCACGAGCTCAGAATTAAAGCCTCTGAAAAACACATTCTTTCTATCGTACAGAAGGAACCCGACCTGGTCTTCAAGCTCAAACCAGAAGCACACGTCGCCACCCTGTTCCAGAACACCGCCGGCAGTGTACGCATACCCGACACCTCAACCGTACACCTAAGACTAGGCGCCCGCTACTTCGACCACCCCTCAACCCTACTCTCAACCCTAAGACGTCTATTGTTCTGAACTACCTGTCTCACCTGCTGCAGTATCAGTATCATTTCCTTTTGCCAATTCCTTCTGGCCAGTATTAAGCATAGGTAGGGTAGAAAAAACCAAAAAGAATAAGCAGGCGGCAAAACCAATAATACAGAAGAAGAATACAAAGATATGTTTCTCTATTGAATACCACTGAGAATAGCTGCCATGCCCCATAACAGCAGCCTCCCAATGAACAGGGAAAGGCGGCATTCCCTTTGCTTCTGCTCTTTCATGAGAAACAGCTTCCGCAAAATTTATTATGCAGTAAAAGAATACACCCATTCCCAATACGGCAAGTACCTGCAAAACATTGATGATAATCATTTTACTTTTTGTATTCAGTTTCATTACAAACAACTTCACCATTGATATATAACTTCACTATAATTCACCAGATTATTATCCGGCATAAACACTATATCTTCTTTCATCTGCTCTGGTGTAAGCACACTTTTAAACTTGGTAAGATAATAAACATCATCATCAAGATCAAACTTGGGAGATATATCTTTCGGTTCAAATAGAAAGTCCTCACTATATACAAATTCTTCCAAATTGTGATAATACCAATAATTCTTCTTTCTTAATTTCATTTTACCATCACAACTCGCCGGAAGCTTAGATACCACATACACTAACACTTCGGTATCAAATCCTCCGCTGCCTGTCAGTGCCATCGGATACACAGCTGATTCCGTATCAAACTTTAACACCAACGGCGACGCCAGCCCTTCAGATGATATCAGCTTTGTTTTCTCATACTCCGACATATCAGGCTTAATTACCGCGGTCACAAAACACCAACCTTGCGATATATACTTATCAAATACCGCTTTATCTTCGGGACCATACTTAAAATTGCGTTCGTTCAACCAATCCACAATAGCATCAGCACTATCCGCTTTCACCACTGCCACATCATAAACTCCAACTGTTTTTTCCTGAAGAAGATCAACTGCCCCACCAAGACCAAGCTCCATCGGACGGTATAACGGAGGGTAAGAAATAACTACAACTGCCATTATAGCTGCAATCATCAGTAGCTTAAGCCTCTTTTCTTTTAACCCCGGTACTCGAAAAACGTATGCAATAAATGTAACAAAGAACATCACAAACATTAATATAACAAATATCGCTTCCAGATATTTTACAATAACATTCGATATATCACAAATATGAGGCTGAGCATGCATACTCAAATAGTCAAATATTTCATCAGCATCATCAATTGACAAACTAGCCAGCTCCGGATTATTCGGCACAGGTACTACCCACCCAATTTCCGGTGCCATAGTAACATCATTTACCGAATATTTACTCTGCACAACTAACAACTCTTGGTTGTCTTTGAATACTACCAATGCCCGCTGATATGGTATATCAACATTGACTTCCTCCGACACATACATCTTACCATCGGCAAACAATATTGTTGGCAATAACACTGTCGCAACTACAACAATGAACTCCACCAGAAAACTACACATGACTCTTTTATCTGACATATTCAACACACCCTCACTACTCTTGTCGTTATTATTCACCCTTCGCCGCCATATCGATCGCCCACAACTGCTTATGCGTCTTCCACGTCAATACCACCAGCGTAATAATATTCGCCACCAGCAAAAACGGAACCCAAAAATTGAATATCTTCACACCATAGAAAAATATTACCGTATTAATAATGATATAACCCAGCCGTATCTCGGTCGGCCCTATCCCATAGAAAAATATCTCAAATTCATTAGTCGATGCAAACTTCAAAAACGAATTCACCATCAGCCCGCCCGAGCATGCCATCAATCCATAAAAATACCACGTCAGCTCGTCCGGCCCCATCATCGCATATGCCGCCACGATCGAACACGAAAAGATAAAGTCCAGAAAATGGTCCATAAAGAACCCCCACTTCACCAGCCCCGTATCACGATACCGACCCAACGCACCGTCAAACAGGTCCGTTATATACTGCAATACCATCATCACCGACATACCAAATGTCCAAGCTATATTATCACGCGATAGATAACCGAAATACGCCATCCCGATCGACCAGAGCACCGTCGTCATCGTCAGATGATACGTCTCCACCCAACCCGGCAGCCGCGGAACCCAATAATTCTTAAACCGAGTCTCAGCCGGCCCCAATATAGACTGACCAACCTTCTTATCACCAGCAAAAGCCGCCATAACACACTCCTTATATCACCATCAGCTCACAAAATCAAATAGCTTCGAGCGGAGCGAGATTCATGAGCTTGTTACTTGTTACTTATTACCTGTTACTAACCCTCACCCCAACGCCGGTATCGGGAAGCTCAAATGAAACACACACTTACCCTCGCCCGGCAGACTCAATGCGATCTGACCATTATGCCGCTCCATGATCTTCTTACACAGCGGCAAATGAATTCCGGTACTATAGGTCTTATCCTTATACTCAAACGAACGGAACGCATCAAAGAATATCTTCGAGATCGTTTGCGGAATTTCAACTTCATGCACTACAATTGCAATATTCCAGTTCTTACCAGACTGCACACATGAAATATCAACATCTATCACCTCCGACACCGCAAACAGCTCCACACCTTCGATTATCTTATCGAATAGCAGCTGGATCTGCTGGCCGTCGGCATCGATTACCGGCAGCTTCGAATGCTTGATATCAAGCTGCCCTTCGGCTATCTTACCGGCATAGGTTATCTTTACCTCTTCGATTATCTTGTTCAGATCAACATCGTCAAACGGATTACCACGATACACCATCCGAGAATATACCAGCAGCCCATCCAACATCCCCTGCAGACTATCAGAATGCACAAGTATCCTGTTCAAGGTCGTCATATTATCGCCGCACATACCAGAACAGCCGTCGGTAATATTCTTCACCTCTGCCGAGATCAAGCCCAGCTTATTGGTAAGCTCACCAGAGGCTCTATTGACAAAATGCTCCAGCTCACGGTTACTGCACTCCAACTCTGTAGCAAATACCCGTATCTCCTCTTCGATCTGACGACGCTCGGTTATATCTTCAACAAAAGTAGCAAAATAGCCCGGCTCCGGACTATAAGCCAGTACCGAGAACCACCTCTCCTGCTTATATGAAAATATATCATGACGAATATGGATCTTACACTCTTCCACCTTCTTATACAGCTTGGCCCACGCCAGATCAAACGGGGTCGATTCTATCACCTCGCTCAACTTACTCCCGATCACATTTTTCCTCTCCAGCTCCAGAATATCGGCAAACGCATCGTTAATCTCGGTAAACTCAAAGTCTGCTATCTCGCCTGCCTCGTCCCGAATCGCCTTATGACAGGCAAAACCATCTAACATACCCTCAAACATCGTGCGATACTTCATCTCACTTCGCTGGAACGAAGCTTCCGCCTCCTTCTGCTCAGATATATCTTCAACAATGAACAATGCATAGTCCGGCGTACCTGTATTTGATCGGATCAGCGACGCAGAAACCTTTACCCAGCTAACCTCATGACCATTATTCAACTGACGCTGCTCGACCTGATAGTGCGAACATTTACCCGCTGCCAGATCATTAAAGATAGCAACCGCACCCTTAATATCCTCAGGGTGAATATAACTGGCGAAGCTCGACACCCGCAGCTGATCGATCGTCTTGCCCGTTAAGGTCTGAAATATACTGTTACACTCGATTATCGTCCCGTTCAAATTCAACAGTGCGATACCAATACCAGAACTGCTGAAGATCGCACGCAGATACTTCTCCTTCTCGCGTGCTACTGTTTGGTTTCGCTCCATCTGCTCGGTTGTCAGACGTATCTCCTGACGAAGCCAGCTCAGATCCGTATTATCTCTTATATACAGATATACCATTCCGCCATCTAATATACCCTCCAACCGGATCGCTATATTGCGGCCTGAAACCAGTTTCAAAACCGTATCTATTGTATAGCGACCGCCCTGCGAAACACTATCATAGACCTCTTGCCATATCCGACCCTCTGGATCATCAAATATATCTGATAAACTACTGCCTACCGCTTCCGATTCTTCTAAACCCAGCAGCTCAGATGATCGTGTATTTACCAGCTGTATCTTACCGGATACATCAAATATTAGTATCGCCTGACTGGAATTCTGAAAACCTCTCAGGATAAGCTCTGTGGAAGATAATTTGGAACTCATATAGACCTTACTCGACTGCAACTTTGCTAAATGAAATACGTAATAAGCTCAAGTATCCGCCTTTGGCGTCTGCTCTTAAAGTAATAATTTAGCCTCGCCCGAAGGGCGAAACCTTAACTTGTTACTTGTTACCTTTTACTTGTTACTATAACCGTGACAACGGTCACCTTTCGGTTAGTTTGAAACTAGTCTCTATTATAAAGAATTACGACCTGCCCGCCACTCAAAAAAAAAACGGACACACTCCATATTATAGAGTATGTCCGAATTTATTATTTCGAAACCCTGAACCGCTATTAGGCGATAAAGGCTTTAATATCTGCTTCTGTCAGCTGCGATGACTTCGTGCCAATCTCAGCGCTCAACCAGCTCATGATCGCTGGAGTATATGGGAAAGTGCCTTCTTTGACCAGCTTGGTCATATCATTGGCCCTTCTTACGCTGGCTCTATCCTTCTTCAAAGAATTTTCGCGTCTTGTTGATTTCTGATTAGCAAACCTGGCATCAAACCTGTCACGTCTCTGGCCCATTTGTATAACTCTCCTGTATATAATAACTTATGTCATAATTGTCAAATCAAGACTGTATATTATATCATATTATGTATTTCTGTCAAGATTTTATCAAAAACACATCTTTTTATTCTTAAATCAAGCCCATAAAAACAGTTGAACACCCACAGTACCCATGCTGAATATAAAAAAATTATCTTTTTTTACTCCAAACCCCAAACCCTAATTACTAAATCCTAATTCCTAATTCCTAAATTCTAAATCCTAAATTCTAAATTCTAACTCCTAATCCCCCATCTCTACTTGCCCACTTATGCCCGCTGCATTATAATACCATCCATGAACGAAGCGAACAGAAAAAATGTAAAACTCATAGTAAGCTACGACGGCACACACTATCACGGCTGGCAAACCCAGGCCAACTGCGATCTGCCCACTATCCAAAAAACACTGGAAAATACTATAGAATCTATAGTTAAGCACCCTGTTGACCTAAGAGCCTCCGGACGAACCGATGCCGGCGTACACGCCGAAGGCCAAGTTGCAAACTTCTTCACCGATTCGGTAATACCAGCCGACAGACTCGGACGGGTTATAAATAGCAAAATACCATACAATGACTCTCGCAGCCAGGATATCAGAATCCTGTCATCGGAACTCGTACCGGACGATTTCGATGCCAATACCTCCGCGATCAGCAAGCTATACCGATACACGGCTTATAATAATATGCTGAAATTCCCTAACTGCGAACATCGGGCATACTATCTACCGCCCAAGTGCAATATCGACCTCATGAAACAGGCCGCTCCCGACCTCGTCGGCGAACATGATTTCCGCTCGCTCGCCAGCTCGATCTGCGATAAGAAAAACACCGTTCGCACCGTGCTCCGCTGCGATATCTGGCAAAAAAACCACTATATCTTCTTCGATGTCGAAGGCACCGGGTTCCTGCATAATATGGTTCGCAATATTGTTGGCCTGCTCATCGATATCGGAAGAGAGCAAAAAACTGTCGATTGCATACCGCAAATTCTGGAAGCAAAAAAACGCTCTGCTTCCGGCAATCGAGCACCCGCCAACGGCCTGGCTCTCAGATGGGTGCGATACTAAACATACTATATCAACTTACCCGCACCTTGGGAATATCCAAAATCTCATCACATTCCGGACATCGACCCTGCTTACCGGAAAATGAAACCGGTACACGAACCTTCTTACCGCAATCGCAATAAAATATAATATGACCGGCCTTCACCGAAAATGCCGCTTCCGATCTCTTCTCTTTCAGACTCTTAGCTTTCACCTTTGGCTTTGACTCTTCACCCCCAGCATAACCATACCCAGCTTCACCTGAAACCTGATCTTCGCCTGTCTTATCAAGAATGCCGACCCGCCTGTTATACAATGCCTGATATTCTTCCGGCACCATTGTATTCTTCTTCGGACGACCTTTATGCTTTATCACATCTAGCAGTGAATACTCATAACGCTCCATACTCACCAGCTTATACTTTAACAACAATACCGCTATACCAAAGCCGCCTATAAAACCACCGATATGAGCTGCATAAGCCACAGAACCAGCAACGCTGAAAAATACCAGACCTAAAATATCAAATACCAGCCACATCAGGATCAGCCAGTAACCTGATAACGTGAAAGGATGAATCCTGAAACCCAAAAAGAACAGACAATCAACATCGTTCAATGGGAAAAATACCAGGTACATAGCAACAATACCATTGATCGCACCACTAGCACCGATCATCCTGCCGTCGCTAAGAATATTGAACAGCGTAACCGAGGCCAGACCAACTATAAAGTATACCGGCAGATATACCCAGTTACTCAACTTCGCACATACCGCATTGCCAAACACCCACAAAAACAACATGTTACCAAAGATATGCCCCACACTAGCATGCAAAAACATATGACCGAACAGGCCACTAAATTTCCAGCCGTCGGCCACCATTGCCTCATAACGAAATTCCTCTGCACTTAATGCATGAAATGTCGAAATGAAAACCGCTACATTCACTGCTATCAGCAACCAATTAACAACCGGCCAGCGATCCTCCGGCACATCTACTCGATACGGCAATATCCCAAACATCTAAAATTTCCCTTCTTATACATAACCTAAAAACACATACTAAAACAATGGACAAAACCACAACCTATTACTATACACTGTAACCAGATGAAAGGTTACATCCTTCTCACATTACTCGCCCCGCACTTCAAACTGAAACATGCGGGATCTTTATCACCCGCCCGCAATCGGGACATTTCCCTCGCTTACCGGCAAAGGCAACCGGCATCTTCACCCGCTTACCACAAACACAGCTAAAATGAATATCGCCATCAATTATCTCAACATCCTTACGCGTCAGCGAAACCGGAGAATTATAAACCCACGAATTCTGACACGGATCATTAGCCCGATGTGAATACTGCGGTGTATCTGGTACGTCCTCTATCACATACCCCTTTATCACCTGCTTGTCACCATCTTTTTCTCGCATAATCTAACACATCAACCTTTTACTTTTAACCTTTAACTCTTTACCACCTAAATCTAATTTAACCAATAAACCAAAACTGTCAACCACAAAATAGCCCCGCTATTCGGGAACACAACAAAAACAACAAACAACATTACTCGCCACTCAAGCTGCCGTAAAGATCCAGCCCGTATTCGGGCGCTTATCCTGTCTAAAAAAATCTTACCCCCCATCACTCCCCTGAAGAATACCGCTCCTTCTCATATTCCAGATACCAGCTCACATAATTTCCCTGCTTAACCTTATTACGTATATTCTCCGCATCCTCTATCCGCTCAGCAAATATCCGGATCGTCTCATCCGGCATACGCCTCAATCCATACCTGCCGACCCGACGATCCATCGCCGCCAGCTTACGGTTCAGCCGCCTTATACGTACCGGAACCTTACGCACCTGCCACAACATAATAACCTTCTGCTTAAACCGCTTCGACATTAGTAAAGTTATAAACACCAGGATCAGGTAACCTGGCACCGTAGTAAACAGCCATTGCAGCGAAAAGTACAATGTATCAGATAGCCACAACCTCAAACCTGCAATACCTTTCAAGCCAAGAATAACTCGTATCTCCTGAAACTTAAACTTCAGATAGTTCAAATAATTCGACAACAAAGCAACTTCATCATTCACCGACGGCATACCACTGGCCGGAGTACTCTCTACCACCACCCACTCGCCCAGCTCATCGTCCCAGGCCTCGGCCCACGCATGCGCATCTCGCTGACGGGCCACCCAGCAGTCAGTTACCGTATCTCGCTCTGTTACATAATACCCAACAACGTACCGACAAGGAACACCTACCGAACGAAGCAGCAGCACAGTACCAGTCGCAAAATACTCACAATATGAATCAACATGATACAGCAGAAAATACTTTATCTGATCTACACTATCCGGAAATTTCGGCGACAGACTATAATGATAGTTCGTCTGAAAATACTGCTTTACCTTACTGATCTTCTCACTGCTATTATCACAACCGGCCGTCACCCTTTCCGCCAGATTCACGATCGAACTATCTATACCACCCTCTGGCTCCTGCAAATATGGCTCTAGCTTCACACTATCCAGCACCCGGCGTACCTTCACCTTTGGTACCGCAGCATGATAATTCGCTCCCGGCAAATGATCGCCCGCATAGTCTATCATGGCCGATGGCGAGATAAGCATCTTCTCCGATGGGATCTCAATATAACTTGTCCCTGTCGGCACACATACCCGACCCTGATAACTAAAGATCGGCCATACATCGTAATAGTCATAGCTATTACTACTAACCCGACCATTCGGAACAATCTGATCATACTCCAGTAAAAAATCATTATCTGTCTCTCGGCTCTCATACGGCCACACCGGATGATATTCACTTGGATTAATTATCTTAGACTCATCCTCGATCGCCTGCCAGCTCCTGCCTGTCCAAACTTCATAAGGACGACAACGCAGATAGCCGGGGTTAGGTTCCGAAAATACCCTGAAGATAACCTTACGTGACTGCGCTGCCCTGGCCAGCATTATACTATCCAGTTTCGACATCTGCTCAAACGTTATTGTATCTCGTTCCCGACTGCCGGAGGAGCCGCTGAACAAATGCGGTGCCGGATGATATCTCATTACAAAGTTTGCTATATCATCTCGATACTTTATCAATGCCGCGCCGCCATAATATCCGATAAATACCGAACTGCCGAATATCAATACGATAACACTCAGCTTCACTCGCATTCCACTAAACTGATATGTACTAAATCGCAAGTTCGAATAACAGAAAAACGCCGCCGCAATTACAAACAGCATCGTAAATGTTATCGCCCGCATATCCATTACATTACGACTAATAATATTCGGTGCTATCAGAACTGATATTGCCAGAAAGATAATTACGACCGGAGGCAGCCCTTCCTCTTTACGGGCAAAAAAGTAAAAGACACTTATCGTTATAAAATATCGAGAGATCAGCAGCCATTGCTCCCTGATCGAAGCCGACGACGACCACCCGCCTCCACTATGAGTAGAGCGAAAGTATAATGCAAATATTAACGCGATCACCAACAATGCGATAACTTTACGAAACGGCTTCAGCTGGACCTTGATATTTGAAAACGCGCCGATAAATGCCATAAAGATCGCAAACATTGCAAATGCATCTACCCCGCCGGAATTACAATATCCCAGCGTTATCGCACTTACCGCTACCAGTAAAAGACCAACTATACGATTTCTTTTCATATTATACCAGTTCTACAACAGTGTACTAAACAAATGATCGGTCAATTCGAACTTCTTCCAAGTCCTCTTATTCGCTCTACCACCACGCACCCGCAAGAATCGCCCCAGACATTAACCGTCGTACGGCACATATCCAAAACCCTGTCAACCGCCAGGATCAAGCCTATTCCCTCCGCCGGCAAGCCAACTGCATTCAACACTATCACCAGCGTAAACAAGCCAGCACTTGGGATCGCAGCCGCCCCGATCGACGCCAGAGTCGCTGTCAGTACGATCATACCCTGCTGAAATATCGTCAAGTCAATACCATAAGCCTGAGCTATGAACATCGCCGCCACCGCTTCATACAGTGCCGTCCCATCCATATTGATCGTCGCACCCAAAGGCATAACAAAACTCACCGTCCCCTCCGACACCCCCGAACGCTTCTCCAGACAATTCATCGTCAGCGGCAAAGTAGCCGCACTACTCGATGTCGAAAACGCCGTCGCCAGTGCCGGACTCACCTCACCCGCCAGCTTCAATGGCGACTTCCTGCCCAGCACCCATAGCAAGATCGGCAACACAACTATACTATGCAACAATAATGACAGCAGAACCGTAGCCATATACCTCGCCAGACATGACAAGATCGAACTGCCAGACTCCGCCACCGTCACCGCCATTAAAGCAAACGCACCTATCGGTGCTATATACATTATCCAGTTGGTCAATGTCATCATTGCTTCATTCAGAGATTCAAAAAACCTCTTCAAGGCCTCACCCTTTTCCCCTATCGCTACGATCACTACCCCCAGCAGCAGCGAGAAAAAAATCACCGACAACATCTTACCATCTGCCATCGCACCTACTATATTAGTCGGAACCAGATCACGCATCAGCGATGTCAACGTCGGGCTGCTATAATTATCAAAGTGCTTCGCTGCCACCACCGCATTACCAGCTGTCAACTGCTGACTTACCTCTGGGTCACTTAACGACACACCCTTTCCCGGCTCGATTATATTTACCATCACCAGACCAAGAACTATAGCAAACACCGTTGTCATCACATAATAGCCCAGCGTTACCGTACCTATTCTGCTCAATCGAGTCAGATGACCAACACTTACCACACCCATTATTATCGAAGAGACGATCAACGGCACAATTATCATCTTCAATAAGCGAATAAATAGATCACCAAACGGCCTGATCATACCCAGCACCGCACTCGCCCCTGAACTAAGACCACCAGACTCATCGGTACTGCCAGATAAAACCAGCCCCACCACTAAACCAAGCAAAATACCAACTATTATAAATATCGCTAGTTTTTTCATTCATACTCCCAGCAGAAAACATGCACAAAACACTTCCATATAACCTTTTATTTTTAACCTTTTGACATTAACAACATTATAACCGCTTACTCATCAAACCTCAAGCAACCACACCAGCTACCCAATACCACTTCCATTGCAACAAACAGCAAATCACAAAACGCAACATAAACAACCAAAATACAGACACTTACAACCCTGCATCCCCCATCACTACCCCACAATAGCAAGCTAAACTGATCTTCATAATAAGTAAACCATCTGTGAAGACTAAAAAAAACATACTATTGCCATGAAAAAATCAATATCTTGTTTGATAATTACCGATTATTCTGTTTATAATAACCTGATGTTAAAGTGAATAACTTATATTTAGTTTGTTTTTTTAAGGAAGTATTACTATGGAAAAATACAGATGCGTTTTATGCGGATATATCTATGACCCTGCTGAAGGGGACCCTGACAACGATATCAATCCAGGCACACCATTTTCTGAACTGCCTGAAGATTGGACCTGCCCAGAATGTGGCGCTGGTCTTGACGAATTCGAAGCTGCCTAATAGCAGTTATTGCCACTCAGTATGAATCATATTTATTCTACTGATACGCATATCGTAAAAGCTAAGGTAACCTCTAATAATTGCTTTCGTGGCGAAAACGAGGATTGTTTTTTACTGACAAGGAACGAAGAACCGGGCATATTGACCCCGAAGTACATCGGGGTTCACGGTTCTTTGTGACGTAGCTCAGGAAAAATCAAGACCGTTTGTAGCCCGGAATGAATTATTAGAGGTTTACCTCAGGTTTGAGCTATCCTATGGATTATGCTCAAACCTTTTTTTATGCACTACGATTCCCCCGCCCCACAAAAAAAACCCTTTTTTATTTAAATATATCATTTCCCTTTTTTGTTCCCCACATACTTTCCACATAAAACTAACAACTTTTCCACAAACTCTTATTATACAACATCTTGTATGACCAGTTATTGGACCTTCCAACTGCCTCTTAGTTAAAACTAGCTAACCTTGTTAAAATAGATAAGAATCAATAGTCCTATAATTGTTAATGCAGGTCCGCTTTTACTAGTAAAAACACTGTTTTTTATATTAGTAACAGTTATAAAATAGTTTTTTTATAGCAATTATTACTCAAGTTTTTTTATACTATACGTCGATATACTATCTGTCAGGTGGGCAGCAGAACCCTATACCTGGCACTATATATTGTGGCTGTGGAGGCAGCCTTTGTGGGTAAGTTGTTTTACTATGCAGACATTACGGAGTAAGTCATGAACAACATTAGTAATAGAATTGGCAGTGCGTTTACATCGATCCATACACTGAATAAAGCTGATAAGCTTCAGTCTCAACAGGATCAGCAAATTGACCTTAGCTACAATGATAGTAGTGAAGATCAGGTCGAGATTTCTGAAAGAGCCAGATTTCTCAGTAAGATCGCATCTATGCCGGATATCAGACAGGAAAAGGTCGATCAGGTTAAACAACAATTAACCGACGGCACCTACGATATAAACGGTAAATTATCCGTTGCTTTTGACAGATTATTTGCCGAGGAAGCTGGATTCTGATTAGTTCACGGATGATATAATGGGTTACAGGCAGTCTTGTTTTTTAAGACTGCCTTTTTTTTGATATATTCAATGCACATAAAAGGTTAATTAACATGGAAATAAGTGAATTTCAACAATACATAAAAGACAAATACTACGAAGTTGACAGCAAACGCGGAACAGCAGCTACTTTCATGTGGTTTATCGAAGAAATTGGAGAACTCGCTACCGGCCTCGCTGGCAGTGACCATGAAAACAAGATCGAAGAGTTCGGTGATGTTATCGCCTGGCTTTGCACTCTCGCCAATATAAATAACATCGACCTCGAAGATGCCCTGCAAAGCTATATAAACAAAAACCACACCACCCACAAATAACATAAACATCTATATATAACTACATTACAGCGAATACACATCAACCGCCCCACCCTTGTCATATATTTATCATTTTCCACTCATATCTATATTTTATCATGTCTATAATCAAATACCTGACAATATTAACACAATATTCTCAGGTCAATGATTGGTAATTGTTACTATTTTTAATAAAATTATTAAATTAGACTTGCAAAGTTAGGCTAAACTAACTATATTAGAGCCCGCTTAGAGAAAGTGTATTATGACTAGCAAAAACAAACAACTTAGTGCAAGCCTTGAAGACTATCTGGAAACTATTTTCTGGATCGCATCTGACAATGGCGTCGCCCGGGCAAAAGACATTGCCCAAAAGCTTAATGTTAAGGCCGGCTCGGTTACCGGGGCACTTCAGATGCTCTCCAAAACCGGACATATTAACTATGCCCCTTATGAAGTCATCACACTCACTGAAAAAGGGAAAACCGTTGCTCAGGAAGTTATCAAAAAACATGAAACCCTCAAAAACTTCTTCGTTGAGATTCTCGGCATAACAGACACTATCGCCGAAGACGGAGCCTGCAAAATGGAACACTCCGTACCCGACGAAATTATATCCAGACTTATTATGTTTTCCCAATTTGTTAAATCATGCCCTACCTGCGGCAAAAACTGGATTGAAAAATTTCAGGAACATTGTAATAATACCAACACTAATGACAAATGCCTGGACTGCCAGGAAAACTGTACTAAAGAAAATAGATCGGAGAATAATTTGGAAACTAATATTTCCAGGTCAATACTCAGCGTTGAACCGGGTAGCAAGTGTGTAGTTCAAAGCGTTAAAAGAGGGGCTTCTGCTTCCAAGCGTCTTGCCGAAATGGGCATCAGCCGCGGCACCGTTATCGAAGTCGAAAGAGTTGCCCCTCTTGGTGACCCGATTGAGATAAAGGTCAAAGGCTACCATCTTTCCATCCGCAAGAACGAAGCTGAAAATATTATCGTTGAATAAACCAATTAACATATTTTTTTAACTACAAAGTTAGGCCCAACTAACAACCTCTTCCAAGGAAATACAATGTCATCTAAAAAGATCACTGTTGCTATTGCCGGCAATCCGAACAGCGGCAAAACC
Source organism: Sedimentisphaerales bacterium (assembly GCA_963667715.1). Taxonomy (GTDB): domain Bacteria; phylum Planctomycetota; class Phycisphaerae; order Sedimentisphaerales; family SM23-30; genus JAFGDI01. The sequence continues at coordinate 4,052,782 of OY763926.1, forward strand.
ACTATCTTCAACGCTCTTACTGGTGCTCGCCAGCATGTAGGTAATTATTCCGGCGTGACCGTTGAACGTAAAGAAGGTACCAGAGTATATAAAGGTTACGAAATAAATTTCGTTGACCTACCCGGCACATACTCGCTCGCCGCTAACTCTGTCGAAGAAGTTGTCGCCAGGGATTACCTTATCCTTGAAAAACCTGACGTAGTTGTAAATGTGATCGATGCCGGAAACTTTGAAAGAAACCTGTACCTCTCTACTCAGGTTGTCGAACTTAATGTACCACTGGTACTCGCTCTTAACATGGCTGACCTGGCTGAAAAACAAGGACTCACTTTCGATAAAAAAAAGCTCGGTAAGTTCTTTAACGCTGAAGTTGTCTCTACCATTGGCTCAAAAGGCTTCGGACTCAACGACCTGCTCGATGCCGTTATTGCAAAATCAGAGCAACACGACAATAGCAGCAGCGAACACCTGATCAACTACGGCGAAGACATTGAAAAAGAACTCGAAAAACTCGCCGACATAGTTGACCGCGAACACGCTCTTGCCGCCAAGTACGGCAATCGCTGGCTCTCGCTCAAAATGCTTGAACAAGACCCGGACATTATGAGCAAAGGACATAAACAGGAAGTGCTCGACGCCGTTGATAGTAGCATCGCCAAGCTCGACCGAATCTTCGGTGACCACCCTGAAGTTGTCATCGCAGAAAAACGTTACGGTTTCATCTCAGGGATCTTCGGCCAGTGCGTAACTCTCACCGCACAGAAACATCACGACATCAGCGACACTATCGACAAAGTACTGCTCAACCGCATACTTGGACTGCCGATCTTCTTCGCTCTTATGTATATCGTATTCTCGCTGGTATTCCTCGCTGGAGACCCGCTTATGGGTCATATCGAATCACTATTCGAATGGCTATCTGGAACCATCTCTTCTTTCTGGCCGGCCGACACCGACAGCCAGCTAAAGTCACTGCTCGTTGACGGTATAATCGGCGGAGTCGGAGGAGTGGTTATATTCCTGCCCAATATCGTACTTCTCTTCCTGGCCATATCAATACTGGAAGACTCCGGCTATATGGCGAGAGCCGCTTTCATCATGGACCGCGTTATGAAAAAGATCGGACTACACGGCAGAAGCTTTATCCCTATGGTTATCGGCTTTGGCTGTACTGTACCAGCTATCATGGGTACCCGTATCCTCGAAGACCGCAAAAGCAGATTCACAACTATACTAATTCTGCCGCTTATGAGCTGCGGTGCCAGACTGCCGATCTATTCACTTATTATACCCGCCTTCTTCCCCAAGGAATGGCGAAGCTTCACCCTTTGGATAATGTACATTATAGGTATAGTCACAGCTATCATCGCCGCTACTATACTAAGACGAACTCTATTCAAAGGTGAAACCGGAATCTTCCTCATGGAGCTGCCGCCCTACCGTACCCCAACTGCTCGCGGACTTATGATTCACATCTGGGAAAGAAGCTGGCTATACCTTAAAAAAGCCGGTACTACCCTGCTTGCTATATCGATAGTACTCTGGGCTCTCTCCACCTATCCAAAAGCGCCAGATGATATGCTCTCCGGACTATCCGAAGAAGCCGCACAGCAGACATCACTTCAATATTCCATCGCCGGACGCGTTGGAACCTTTATGGAACCGGCACTAAAACCGCTCGGCTTTGACTACCGTGTTGGCACTGCTCTCATCGGAGCTCTGGCCGCAAAAGAAGTATTCGTAGCTCAGATGGGTATCGTCTTCTCTATAGGTGACGCAGACGAAAACCTCACCGCTGACGAAGACTCAAGCCTGGAAAATTACACGCCATTACAGAAAAAACTGCAAGCCAGCTATACGCCGCTAAAAGCTTTCTGTATCATGCTCTTCTGCCTGATCAGTGCTCCGTGTGTTGCAACCCTCGCTATCAGCAAGCGTGAAACCGGCTCCTGGAAATGGGCCACTGGCCAGTTCCTCGGACTCACTCTTCTGGCATACCTTATGACTTTAACCGTATACCAGGTTGGCTCTGCACTCAATATCGGAACCGGCTCTTACAAAACCGCCGCTCAGGTGCAAACCCCAACCACTACCGACAGCACCACAACGGCGACAAAACCACTACCGATAAATAATAGTTCAAATTACTAATATACTCATTACTGCCCTTGAAAAGGATTACAAATGGATACTATCATAATAATTGCTTCTATTGTAATTGCAGGCATTTACCTCATCTGCCATTATCGCAGAATTCAGCAGAGTAAAACCACCTGCTGTGGTAACTGCAAATGCCGTAGTAAAGTAACTGACTAAATACTCAACTAACGTTTTTCAATACCGATATAAATATCTGGTGGCCAAAGATATTTTCTCTGGACACAATAGGGAATGTACGTCCATATAACACTACCTTTTAACCTTTAGACAAGGACTCTCTCATGAATAAACTCTTTAACATATCTTCACTTGCCATACTGACATTATCTACTGGCACTGCTCTCGCCTCTGAGCCATTAATACCAGGAATAGATTTGGGCATTGGCATTACAAATGTCTACCAGAACACCTCACAAGACAGTAAAGATATTCCTACCAACAAAAATGAATATTCCGGTAGCCTCGATATTGAGATCGACCTAGACCTGCAGGATTCACTTAACATCAGCGGCGGACTCTTCATCCACACCGAAAGCGGCTGGCACCCGGTTGACAATACTCACGAATATTCCGTTCGCACTATGACCGGGCCAAACGCTGACTTTGTCGGCAACCGCAGCTTCGATATCGTCGAACTGTTCTACTATAATCAGCTCACCGAAAGCTTCACTTTCAATATCGGTAAAATGGACATGACCGGATTCTTCGATACCGGCTCATACGCAAACGACGAAACCAGCCAGTTCCTTAACGGCTCACTTGTTAATAACTCAACCATCCCATTCCCGGATTATGGACTTGGCATCGTCGGCTCATTCCAGTTCACTAATACCATCTCACTTACCGCCGGTGTCGCTGACGCCGAAGCCGTCTGCAGTGAAACCGGGTTTAATTCTACCTTCGGGGGTGATGACTATTTCTTCTACATAGCTGAAGCGGCTTACTCTCCTGAAACAGAACTGTCCTCCACCTACACTCTTGGTCTATGGTACGACCCACAACCCAAAAGCTATAGCGGCAGCGATCTTGAATTCCGTGACGACACCGGATTATATTTCAACTACGACCAGAAACTGCTCAATGAAAATGATGATGACAGTCAGGGCCTGGCCATGTTCTTCAAGTATGGTTATGCCGATAAAAAGAAAAATGACATCCACAGCTATTATAGTGTTGGTATGCAGTATCAGGGACTGATCGATGGCCGTGACGATGATGTACTCGGCATCGGTTACGCCAACCTTGGCCTCACCGACCTCGACGGCAGCGACTTCCACTGTCACCACGAAGGCATTATCGAAACTTACTACAGCCTCGCTATCTGTCAGCAGTTCACGCTCAGCCCAGACCTGCAATACATAGTCAACCCAGACAACGGAAACCTCGACAACACCCTCATACTAGGACTAAGAGGACAACTAAACTTCTAACCAAAGACACCTTTAACCTTTTAATCGGATTACATCATGGACAAACTTTGCGTATTCAATCATCATTTATACGAGTATAGAAAAGGGCTCAGAAACCTGATACTCCTTACCACCTGGATAGAAAATCTGGAGATAATTACCACTAAGCTTAATAAATACAATATCGCTTATCTTGTTCAACATGTAACAGATAAAAAGATAAATGTTTTCTTTGGTAATCCAGCTTGTATAAATGTACTCAAACAAATTAACAAGGACAACCTTACCGAGTTCACACCAGAAGAAGATTACATACTTGGAATTATGCTCGGCTACGACAGGCTAAAACAATGTGACCGATATATCACAATGAAAAAGCAACTGGAAACCCCAAAACTAAAAACCGCATAACTACTATCCCTATGCACATCGGACTAACTACTAAATACTAACTTCTAACTACTAAAATATACTACTTCCTCACGAGCATACGTACGTATCGTATGCACCCTTTCCGGCTTTGTTCTCCACTGTGCCGGAGGACAAACCACAATATCGGCAAAGGTACCTTTCCTTTAACCTATGCCGAAACCAAAAGACAAGGCCTAAAAAACCTTGTCTTTTTCTTTTTCACCACCCCACAAATCTGGTACGACCAGTATAACCCGCACAATCGTCATAATAAAAAAAATTTACTTAATCGCAATAAATCTACTAAACCGCGCCACTTACCCAGACGATAACCCTGATATTACAAGAGAAGTTAAGTGTTTTCTTTATATTTATATTAAATATGGTTGCCTCCCAAGCAAACCAAAAGAGAAGAAGTTGTGAGAAGAAATCGTGAGCAGAATAAATACTAATGTCACCGCAATGACTAGCACTCGGATACTGAACCAGAATAATAGTGCCCTGAACACATCTCTGGAACGGTTAAGTACTGGAATTAAGATCAATCGCGGAGCTGATGACCCCGCCGGCCTGATCGCCTCTGAAAACCTCAATAAACAGATCACAGGGGCCGAAACTGGTATCAAAAACGCTGAACGTGCCAGTACCATTATCGCTACCGCAGATGGTGCACTCAGCGAGATCAGTAATATGCTCTCTGAACTACAGGGACTCCTCGGCGAAGCTGCCAATACCGGCGGCATGAGCAGCGAAGAGATCGAAGCTAACCAGCTTCAGGCCGATTCGATCCTGAACTCTATCGACCGAATCGCTAACTCTACCGAGTTCGAAGGTATAAAACTCCTTAACGGTAACTATGATTACACTGTTAGCGGGGCAAATACTACTACTTTCACTTCTGCTATCAGCGACCTGAAAGTACGTGGTGCCAAGCTCATCGACGGTGCTGCTATGACCGTCGCAGTTTCTGTTACCACCTCCGCTCAGACTGCTAAAGCTTACCTATCTGGCGATGTTGCAAACAACTCGCTCAGTCTTAAGATCGGCTCGAACCGTGGTAATACCGAACTGACTTTCGCTAGCGGTACTTCTGTTGCAAATGTCGCAACTAGTATTAACGCTGTTAAAGAAGTTACCGGCGTTTCTGCTACTGTTAGTGCCAGCAATGAAGTTATTAAACTCAATACCGTTGACTATGGTACTGATGCTTATATCAGTGTTGAACAACTCAGCAGCGGAACAAATAACACCAGAATATTAGGCTCTGACGCAACTTCCGGTGCCTATGCTGCCGGTTCAAGAAATGAGTTCAAAGATTTCGGTGTAGACGCCATTGCTACCATCAACGGCACACAAGCTGTCGCCGATGGTAAAGACCTATCTATAAAAACCGCTATGCTCGATGTGAAGATGACACTCACTGACGACCGGGCTACAAATACCGGCTCCAGTACCTTCACCATCACCGGCGGCGGTGCCGACTTCTCTATCGGTTCTACTGTTGACGCAATTAACCTGGAATCGCTAGGTATCGCTGATGTATCTTCTTCATCTCTAGGTACCTCAGATGACGGCAGACTCAGCACCCTAAAATCTGGCGGTGCTAACAGCTTAAATTCCGACAATCTGTACACCGCTCAGAGAGTGCTTAGCCATTCTGTCAAGCAGGTATCAGAGCTACGCGGTCGCCTTGGTTCTTTCCAGGCTAACACCCTCGAAAAGACCATCAATAATCTGACCGTAACTAAAGAAAATCTCTCCAGTGCCCAATCTGCCATCACAGACACAGATTTCGCCAGCGAAACCTCTGCTATGACCAGAGCCCAGATCCTGGTTCAGTCCGCTACCAGCGTACTATCCCAGGCAAATTCTACCCCGCAGAACATCCTGCAGCTACTCTAATAGCAACCCAAAAATACCTAAAGACAAGGCCTAAAAACCTTGTCTTTTTTTTTATATCACCCCCCAAAAAATCCACCCCCCAATCGCCAACCAACTCCCCGCGCAAGAGTTCCGGCCTTCTCCCGATGTACATCGGGATTCTTTAGTCTTCTTCCTTACTTTCCAATCAAACCACAAACTCTATAAAACACCTACATCTCCAACCAACCCTTAGCGTCTTAGCGTTAAACTCTTATTCTCTTCCAGCCGCCCCCGTAGAGACGCAAGATTTTGCGTCTCCTCTAATCCCAGCAAACTCCATAAAACCCTACACCTCCAACCACCCCTCTGCGACTTCGCGTCTCTGCGAGAAACAATTCTTATCTTCATTTTCTTATCCTAAAAATCCTGGCATCCTAGCCAATTTTCTTCTTCTCCCTTTGCGGGTGCCAAGCACCTTGCGTCTTTGCGAGAACAATTCTTAATTCTTCTTCTTAAATCTGTGCAAATTAATCAATCAGCAGTTCGCCCCAGCGAACACCTTTAAAAAACAGTGGATAAACCCGCTTTTCTTTATCTAAAATAACCCCGTAAACCACCATAAAATGTGTAGACAAAAAAATAGCCGACTCAGAATTACTTCTGAGCCGACATGCAACATTGAAAAAAAGTATTGTTTTCTGCTTAAAATATAACCAATTACAGGTCACAATGCACGTAAATTATCGCTTTTTTGGACTTTTTTTTCTAAATCTAGTCAAAAACTATACATTCTGGCAAATTTGCACATTTATCCATTGTATGCTGCAAAATGTCCATTAACAAAGCTTTAGATATAACCAGCTTTATAAATAACTTACACCTGATATGCACTATTAGATAAAAAATAAGAATAAATTGCACAATAACCACATAGCATTAAATCTGCAGCTAGCTCATTTCCACCTGTAATTCCTATCTAAATATTTACATATTTTTAGCCGTAACCAATCACCCACCATTATTAACCACTTTTTCGCATATCTCCTGCATCCTTTTTTGCAGCTTTATATCCATCCTCGGATAGTATTCCTCTCGCCCCGGAAATAACTTCGGCTGCATCTCCATAAAAGCCTCTTCTATCGCCATACTCTTCCCCGCCAGCTCAGCCGCCTGCTCTATATCTCCCTGATTAAACTTCACTTCCGCAAGTTTTGCCATAATATCAGCATTTCCCGGATACATAGATAAATGCATCTCATAATACTGTGAAGCCATATCAAGCCCCCCCCTATAACCCTCAGCCCCCTTAACCTCTCTAGCTGACTTCTCGAAATACAACTCGCCGATTCGCCTGCTATATTCTGGATTTGACCGGTCCAGATTACCAGCCTTCATCAAATAATGTATAGCGTCATTAAAATATCTTTCCTCGTTATAACCACCAATCTGCCATAACTGCCCGGATAACTCCCCTGCATAATCATACCCTGCCGCCGACAGCGGATTCTCCACACTGCTTTCCGCCGCTATCCCAACCGCACTTTCCAATACCGCCAGCTGACGACTCCTGCTGCCCTCCACTGTCCTACCCGCCGCTTTAGCCAGCAGGCTTTCACCCTGATATACCATTCCACCAGCTACCGCCCAGGTCACCACCATACCTGCCAGCACAAGCACACCAACAACCTTACCAAAACGAATATTACTATATTCTATATCTACTCCACCGGATCTCCCGTTACCAATAGATATCGCCAATGCCGTCAGGTAAAAGAACATCAAGCCAACACCAGGGCTGAAAAATGCAAAATCTATACTATTATGTAACGCAAATCCCAGCAGCACCGCTGTAATTACCAACAGCCCTCCCCCTTTTTCTGCCAGATTGCTATACCACCCCTTACACAATAATATATATCCAGCCGTCATCATCACCAATCCGAACAATATCGCCCGACTACCTACTATCCAGCCAAATACCAAACCGCTTAACTCGCCAAATGTATCATCTATCGAAAAGTAGTTAGCCCCAAATATCACCAGTACCAATCCAGCAACCCAGCCAGCCAACTGCCTGACTGAGATACCACCAGTAAATTCCCGATCACAGTCACAAACTTCTACTTGACCTGACCGTACTAGCAGCCTGTAGCCAACTGCCAATATCCCCCATAACATTCCAACAAAAGCAAATATCCCAAACTGACTGAATATCGCCAACGGCACACAATGCGGATCTTTTACCGCCTCTGGTGATGCCGGGTTCATATAGTACAGATAATGTATACCAAAATTCTGACCCCCTACTCCTGTCAGCCAGTTATCGCATATCATCTGCACTGTCGCCTGCCAGTATTGCCAGCGGATCCACATACTCGATGTTGGCAGCCGATCATGTACCATTCCATATACAACCACCACTGCCACTCCAGCTATTGCCAAAAACACACCACCTGCATACATAACCTTCCGGCTCAACACTCCTCGAAAGACCAGCATAAACACCAACATAGCAGCAATTGCCGCTGTCGATGCCAGCCCTCCCGTACTTTCAGTTATATATATCCCCGCCAGCGACGCCGCTAATACAATACCCGCAACTACCTGCTCCTGCCTTCTCCTTGCACCTTCACCTGACACTCCGGCAAACAAACACAGCCCACCTGCCAATGTCAGAATAAAGTACGATGCCGCTGTATTACTTATCGAAAAGTAACCGCCCGTATCCATACTCAAAACCCGTTCCTGTAGCTGACGTGCCTGCCAGGATTCTGCCTCTAAGCCTCGCCCGGCCATAAAACCAGCATAATCTGACTCCATCTGCTCTACCGTTAACGGATGCTCCTGATACTTCTGCTCATAACACCTATACAGCTCACAACAGCCAAGCGCAATAACAACAGTCAATAATAGCCGACGACGATAACGCTCTCGAAGCAGCTCTACCATTATAACACATGCCGACAAACCACTCAAAAGATTCAAACCATCTATAAATGCACTATACCGATTGGACGCAATGCTCACCGACACAATAAATCCAGCCAACATCAGCACCAACGGCACCACCAGCGATGTCTTTTGCCAGATAAAACCACCTCGCCAGAATCGAACCGACAGCCATAAACCACTCACCATCAGCAATAACATATCAAAGCTGAACATATAGCCTGGCCCGCCAAAACCCGGCAAACCAACCCCATCAACATCACCAGCCTTCGGCAATGAATAATAAAAACTCTCACTTATAAACAACCGACCAACCAGCACCGCCATATAAACAAAAAAAACGATACTATCAACTATAGTAACTAGCCTAGTGCCGGTATAATTGCCATCAACAGCATCTATATTTCTTTTCATCATGGTTTTCCTGGTGCTTATATACCATCTCAGTCTTGGTCTCTGACAATAAAATCTGCCATAACCTACAACAGCAAACCCACTATTAGCCTGCTAACACCATTATAAACCCGCCAATCCAATATAACAACCTCATAAAGTCACTCAAATTTTACTTCATCATTGTGATAACTTTTTTGGGGCTGGATTTACTAATATATGACAATGATACATATCATATTTTTCAGGGAAAAAGGATAGACCATATCCTTCTTTTTCTTCTAAATAATCCCGGGTAAAATACAGATCATAGCTATCATCATTTACAATACAACTTTTATAGCCAAACTCATCATAATATTTGAATATTGGTTCAAATAGCTTCATACTATTTTCACCAAGCTTAAAACGCCATTCTTTATCCGCAGAGATATCATGCAGCTGATGAACCAGCTGCCATGGCATACTTTGCTCAACCCATTCCCAATGCATAATATTAATTGTGCTCAACCTTACATGATTCACTGATAGCAAGGCTAACACGAAAAACATACCTATATTTGACACATTTCTTCCTAAAGAATCGATAGCAGCTACCTTATCTAGTAAGATCGAAATCGACAACATAAAAAGCACTAAGATAAAAACATTATTGCGAGGAAAACCTAATGACACATTAAATACATAACGCTGAACAGCAAGAAATATAACACTTATACCCAATACCATTATTACCGGATGACACACAATATCTCTGACCTTCCCAGCCTTTAATCTAAACAGCAATACTAACCCTGTAATAAATAAGTATATTAAAAACACATAACCAATACCACGTGTCAATACATACTCACGTGACCCTACCCTGGCCATCGATATAAGCGGGTCAAACAATACCATAGTAAGATATTTGTACACCCCCCTCTGCCTGGCATACGTGTCACCAAAACTCTTTGCATTATCTAAAAACTGAGGTATAACATTCCAATATAGCATCAATGTAAGTAATAAACTCATAAAACTTACTGCCGCAACTGTATATAGAGCTGAACGCAACCTGCATTCTGAACGGCCAGCTTGTAATACATAACCAAAATATACAATATTAATAGCTGATACATATATTAATGATGGAGATATACCAACAACTGCTATCACATTCAAAATTATTACTGCAGATACTGTTTTCCATGAAATAAGTTTATTAAATGAATCTTTACAATTTACCAGATGAGCTAATTCTAGAAATATTGCTGCCAAACCAAACGAATACCCCCGGGCAAGAATAGAAAGGTCAAATACAAAACGGTTCAGCAGTATAAAAATCAACATCGAAACAAAGACAACTTTGTTGCTAACCACTTTCACTAATATATTAAATATCGCCAAACAGAAAAACACACTGCAAACCAATGCTGGTATACGAAGAAAATTAGCAAAAGTATCCACCCCCAACTGACGCAACACCGCTATACATACTGAATTTAATAAATGGTTATTTGTCGATTCAAAATGTGTCAATGCAGTTAAAACATCACTGGTATATCTATTGTATGTACGAATCTCATCTCCGATAACACCAACAGTAAAAGCCTTATAAACACGCAATCCAACCACAAACAATAATAATATAAACACGAATAACCTAAAATTGACTAAATTTCTGGCTCTGCTGTATATAAGATATTTCATATATAAATCATTCTCAGACTGTTTTCATAAGCATCTCTGCCATCCCACACTTCCAGACCTCAATTTCTCTCACTGCAATCTAGCAGAATCATGGAAATTAAGTCTGGCAAACAATGGATAAACCAAAACCAACTCTAGCTACCCAATAGTAAAATTTTAACAAATAATGCTTTTTTGCCAAGAAATAAATAACTCCATAACATTTAATCCATCCCTGTCATCCGTACAAAAAAAACTGGCAGTCAGGGAGAATACCACCCTAACTGCCAGACTACAGAAACAATGTTCTGGCTGCCTTGTAGATCGTATAGAGGAAAATTCATCAAAGAGACGCTGCAGCCATGTTAGTTTACTTTTTCAAAAAGTCTAAGTTTACTTATCACTCCCCTCACTCAAAACACATCGGATATACCCCACAGTCCAGCCAGCCGGCCGCTAATTCTGCCAGATCTTCCATATCTACCCGACAGTTGCCATCAAAATCAAGCTTCAACGACGGCCTCAACGCCTCAACACACACTTTCTCACCGCTTGCCCGCCAATACATATCAGCTATCTCCAGCTCGCTCAAACCGCGATTATAGATATAAAAATCGTCTATCACACCATTAAACATCGGGTCAGCACTAAATTGACTATCACCTATATAGTTCTTTGACGGCAAAAAGTCTATCGGATCGATCGTCACCCCATTATTATAAGCTGCCCGCTCGCCATTTACGAACATACTCGCCCTGTCACCACTTAGCGTAACTGCCAGGTGTACCCACTGGTTTTCCGCCAGACTACCGGCATCAACTCGCTGCTCGCCGCCCCTGTTTTTCAATACAAAACGTAATGTACCATCACCTGAGCCCGGCACCAGTGCAATAAACTCATCAGTATTATTACCAAAGTCAAATACTCGTTGCCATGCATCACCGCCACGCCAGTAGACCCAGCACGCAACCGTAATATCTTCCGCATCGGCAATTCCATCTGGCAATATTACACGATCAGCACTTCCATCCAGGTCTATTCCCTGGCCAACCTTACCGCTTGTATACTGACCTCTGCCATACGCAACTCCATCCTGATCGCCCAATACATCTTCACAATTGCCATCCAATGGCCAATATCCATCACCAGCCTCGGCAACTACAGCTAGCCCCGCCGGCCGCGAGCTCAGCCACTCGCCATTATTATAGGCTCGACAATAATAACTACCCACATCCGACGCCTCTAACCCGCTTATCCGCAACACTTTGGTCTTCGCTCCCGACACTTTATCACTATCCGGGATAAAGCCTGTCGTACCAACCTTACACCAGCGATAATCACTTGCATACGATTCAACTCGAAACTCTACTGCACCGCCAATAACCCCATTTTGAGACTCTGGCTCTTTTATATAGCCCAAAAAACCCATATCACATCGCATCGCCGCCACCATTTTAACCATCTTCTCACGTGCGACCGGGTTATCCTCATTATCATAGTTCAAACCATATGGCCAGAAATGCCACTTATCTCCCCATAAAACCGCTCCCGGCCCGTCCAGCTCCTGAATACGCGTCTCTGCCACCACGCCATGCCAGCGACCATCCCACATATGCTGACCCCACTCCCATGTAGTGCCGCAACCCAAAGTATGCGTCATCTCATGCAGTGTTACACGGGTTCCCCACATAGTACCAAATGATATCGTACCATCGGAATTGGCCTCAGCAGTCGGCACCCACGGATTATAATTAATGTACAAATGCTTATTAAATGAGCCAAACTGGTTGTAGATCGATACCGCCTCGGCAACTGATGTCTCGATCTGCCACCTTATATCAGAAGGCCAACTATCAGGATTATTAAAACTGTACGTAATTTCCCCCCTCAAAACGCCTGAAGGAAATAACGCTGCCGACACCAAAAACATACTCAATAAACACCTTAGACTTAACCTATCAATAGCACTCATTACCTAACCTCCTACATAAATGACAGGATCAGTACTTTTCCGTACTGACCCCACCAACAATTCGAGAATACTTTTCAAATAGTTGAAAAATAAAACAATACTTTTTATCAACTTATAACTATATGTCTACACACACCTTAATTTAGCTAATAAATCAATACTAATATATATCACCCCGCAAACAAATGGATTTTCCAGCAAAACAACTAGACTTTATAACACTAGCAACGCACCCAACACCAGCACATACAAACGCTGCAAACCATACAAACATAACAAGTTTTACAACCGAACCTCCAAAACACTAACAATTGATAAAAAAATATCAAATTTTAACGCTCTTCAATTGACTATTAACCCCTATAGCGGTATAATACGGCCGTATTTCGCAGGTAAATGGATATGGGGCACCTGCCTAATATACCGCTTTTGTTTTCCGGGATTGACAAATCGCCGGAAATGTATAAATTTCAGGTACTTAGATTAACACACAGGATATTAAATGAAAGTTAAACCGTTTTGTGGATACCGCTTCAATAGCGATGTTACAGGTGATGCCGGTGCTTGTATCGCGCCTCCTTATGACGTAATTGACCCTGATCAGCAGGAAAAACTTTACGCCCAGAACGATTACAATATCGCAAGGGTCATAAAAGGTAAAAAATTCGATACTGATACCGACACTGAAAACGTATACTCTCGCGCTGCCGACTATATAAATGACTTCATCGCTAAAGGTGCCCTCACCCAGGATTCCGATGAAACTGTTTATGTCTATTCGCAGCTTTTCACTGTTAATGGCCAAAGCTATCGCAGAACTGGCTTTATCGCACTCGGCGAACTGGAAGAATACGGCGGAGCTATCAAACCACACGAAAAAACGCTCGCTGGCCCAAAAGCTGACAGACTTAACCTCATGAGAGCTACTGGCTGCCAGATCGGTCAGATATTCATGATGTACTCTGACCCGGCCAAAACTATCGACTCTATCATGGACGAATCCTGCAAAGGTAATCCCGCCATGACCAGTACCGACGAAGACGGCGTAGTTCACGAACTTTACACCATTACCGATCCTGCCAGCATCAAAACTATTCAGGATACCATGGTAGAAAAGAACGTATTTATCGCTGACGGCCATCATCGCTACGAAACCTCGCTCAACTTCAAAAACGAATCTGGGCTAGAGTCTGCTAAGTACCGTATGATGACCTTCATCAATACCCATAACGAAGGACTTGTCGTTCTACCTACCCACCGTCTTATCAGAGACCTAAACGACTTTGATATCAGTAAGCTTCTGACTGCTATGAATGCTGATTTCGATATCGCTCGTATGGACTACACCGACGTTGTTGACAAAAAGGCCAAGCTCAAAGATGTTATTGACGCACTCGCCGTCGAACTAGAAGCTGGCAACAATGCTTTCGGCATGTATTTCAATGACGGTGCTTTCTATATCGCGACCCTGAAAGATATCGCTGTTATGGCAGAAGTTGCTCCTGAAAACAGTGACGCTTGGCGTAAGCTCGACGTTTCTGTCCTTCACAAAGCGATCCTCGAAAAGCACCTCGGTATCGACCAGGCCGCTCTCGAAGCTCAGAGCCACGTTGACTATATCAAGGATCTCGGCGATGCTGTCATGTACGCTATCGACCGCGTTGACAATGGTAGTGCTCAGGGACTGTTCCTTATGAACACCGTTCCACCGTCAAGCGTTGAAGATGTTGCTGCTACCGGCGAAAAAATGCCGCAGAAGTCAACCTTCTTCTATCCAAAAATATTCTCTGGCCTGACAATAAATAAGGTAAGATAATAAATCAGAAGCTAGACGTGAGGATTATCAAATCTAACTCCTGATTTCTAATTCCTAAATACTATCAAAATACCCTTGGGCAATTTGATATACTTGTTACTGTACTAGATACAGTTTAATATTTTATTCTTTTTATAAGGAGACATCAAAAATGACTAGAGCGCATAACTTTTATGCCGGACCATCTGCGATTCCTACTGAAGTTCTGCAGGAAGCCAGCCAGGAATTGCTGGACTATAAAGGAACTGGTACCAGTATCATGGAGACATCCCACCGCTCGTCGGAATTTGATGAAGTACATACCGAAACCATTTCACTGGTTAAGGAACTCATGAACCTCGGCGACGACTATGAAGTTCTACTCATTCAGGGTGGTGCCAGCTCGCAGTTCGCTCTTATCCCGATGAACTTCCTCACCAAGGACACCAGTGCCGACTATATCAATACCGGCACATGGTCAAAGAAGGCTATCAAAGAAGCTAAACTTTTCGGTAATGTTAACGTTGCTGCTAACGTTGAACTTGAAGGCGGAGTTTTCAAGTCTATACCTGCCGAAGCTGATATCAAGCTCGACCCAAACGCAGCTTACTGTCACATTACTTCAAACAATACCATCTACGGCACACAGTGGGCCAGCTTCCCAAATACTGGCAACGTTCCGCTTGTAGCTGACATGTCTAGTGATATCATGTCACGCGTTTTCGATCCGAAACCGTTCGGGATCATTTACGCTGGTGCTCAGAAGAACCTCGGCCCTTCTGGTCTGGCTCTGGTTATTATCCGCAAGGATATGATCGAAAAGATCAACCCTGGACTGCCAACCATGTTCAACTACAAAACTCACGCCGACAATAACTCACTGTTCAACACTCCACCTAGCTTTGCTATCTACGTTATGGGCAAGGTACTCAAGTGGGTTAAAGGTAACGGCGGAGTAGCTGGTATGGAAAAGATCAATAACGAAAAAGCTGCTATGCTTTACGATGCTATTGATAACTCTAACGGGTTCTATACCAATACTATCGCAGCTTCTGACCGTTCTAAGATGAACGTAGTCTTCAATCTCGGCACTCCTGAGCTCGAAGCGGAATTCATCAAGGCTGCTAAAGCCCAGAACATGCTCGGCCTCAAGGGCCACCGCAGCATCGGCGGCGTTCGCGCTTCTATCTACAATGCTGTTCCAAAGGCCAGCGTTGAAGCTCTTTGTGCTCTTATGAAAGACTTCGCCGCCAAGAAAGGCTAATTCCCCTTTCAACCAAAAAACAAAAAGGCGTGATACCACCCAGGTAACACGCCTTTTCTTTTATCAAAACTCTTAATCCTCCCCCGCTATTGGAGAAGGAAAAATCTTCTCAACAGATAATATCTCAACCTCAATCTGCCGTAAAGATCCAGACCGTACCCGGTCGGTAATCCTGTCAAAAAAAAACTACTCCGCAAACTCCTGCTCCACCAGATCGCACACCATATGATACACCAGCTGATGCACTTCCTGAGTTATCGAGGTAACATCTACATGCGATGAAAAACATATATCTGACCGACACTCCAGCTGACTGCCCGGCATACCGGTCATACCGATTACCTTCATATGCAGCTCCTTCGCCTTAGCCGCAGCCTTCACCACACTCGCCGAACTACCGCTCGTAGAGATAGCCAGCAAAATATCACCACTATTACCCAACGCTTCAACCTGACGCTCGAAAACAACATCATAGCCAAAATCATTCGGTATCGCAGTCAATAGCGAAGTATCGCAAGTCAACGCTATCGCCGGCAACGCCATACGATTACGAGTGAATCGGCAAACCACCTCAGTTGCTATATGCTGGGCATCTGCCGCCGAACCGCCATTACCACAGATCAGCAGCTTACCGCCAGACTGAAAACAATTAATGATCTCATCTGCGATCGCCTGAACTTCTTCACTGCAATTCTCCGCCAGATGATACACCGCTTCAATATGCTGACTTATATAATTCTTTATCATAATTCCTATTTTCTATATTCTAAACAGGCCATCGGCCTACATAATTTTAAGCACCCGCCGCAGGCGGAAACCTAAACCTTTTACTTTTTACTGTAACCGTGACAACGGTTACCGGCACTGCTGACAAAAATCTGCCATTGCCATCATAGCCTTATCTGTATTCTCTGCCGATCCGTCCAGTGCTGCAAATACCTCAACCAGCTCGACCAGCTCTCCGGCCGCCGCCGCTCCATTTCCATAGTCATGGAATATATTCACGATCGCTCCGTCCAGACCGTACTTCTTCGCTACTTCCATATACGCCCGGCACACGCCCAGCTTCCTGCCCGGCAGATTCTGTACACAATTCGACAGACCTATTGATGTATGCACACCCTTCATCTTCTCATCTGTCATAATAGCCTTCAAGGCCTGCATTGTATTATATGTATATCCAGTATCACCAGGCATCATCGGCATATCGATCGCCAGCGGAAATACCATTGTATCATAATATATATCGTCAGCACTAAAGTCGTTTGCTATCGCCTTCTCATATATCTCCTGGGCCATAGCATATATATCCTGCCATAAGGTCACGCCCATCGGCACCTCTGGAGACAACATACCGATCACCTTGAACGCATAATCCTTACGCCATGGTAATACCAGATCGGCCGTATGTACCTTCACAGAGTTCAGCATCGGCACCGGCATATCACTGCCCTGCTTATACCATTCTTCCAGACCTGCACGCAGAATATCGTCATTACTACTATCCACACATACCGGCACACCACCGCTATGCTTGGCTACCAGCCCAACATATACCTTCATCAGCTCGATCGCTTCGCTAGCGTCCGCACCACAAAATTCATCTACATTAACCTCAATATATGAAGCTCCACGCTCGGCCTGATCCTTGATCAGCGAGATTATATACGATAGCGATTCGCTTTCGTTCTCATATGCCCCTGCACCAGCCGCCGCTAGCTCACGCATCACCTTACCGGTCTTTGGTATACTCGCGTGAACACTCTCTCCAATATAAGTAAATGCCATCTTTCCTCACTAACTTATTATTACTAATCTCTAAAATCTATCCCAATGCACATCAGGACAAAATACTGTTTGCTAACTTCTAATTGTTAAATTCTAGTTTTATAACCTTATAATTTCAATCAAATATCAGGATATTATCTCATTATCACTACCAGATATAAATTCAAATATATTAAACACTTACTATTAAACAGCTTGCATTTTTATCTTATATTTACACTTTTACTACCAATGGGCCTACCTACTTCACCCTTTTTCAAAAAAATCCTTGTCTTTTTCATAAAAGAGCTCATAATAAAAGAAATTGTAACCGTTCACGCAATTGCATAATATGTGACATGTTACACTTAGACTAAAGTGCCATAAATAAGTACTACCGCTCAATTTACGAACTATTGATATACAGGCGTAGCCTGTAATATAAAATCAAACAGTTTCGAGCGGCAGCGAGAATCCTGAGCTTGTTTCTTGTTACTTATTACTTGTTAATAAACAATTTAAGTTGCTATTGACTTTGACGCCAGTGCATACACTTTGAACGGTTACAAAAAATTATTTAGATTTCTCTTGTAATATTCTCATGCTTTTATAACAATAATCATTGATACGTTTTGTGGTATAAGTTACTGGATTTAACGGATTTGTGAAATGTCAGAAAGAATAACGGTAATTGGCGATGGAGCTATGGGAACTGTTTGTGCCCTTATGCTCGCTCATAAAGGTTATAGCGTAACCTTATGGGGCTATAATGACGAGCAGATCAGAGTCATTAGAGAAAACAGGGAAAACACCAGATTCCTACCCGGGATCTCGCTGCCTATCTCTATTGATCTCAGCTCAGACGACACCACCGCTTTTGAAAATGCCGGGCTTGTCGTATCCGCTGTGCCTTGTCTGTTCTTAAAAGATGTTTGGAAAAGGCTCGTTAGATTCCTGCCAACTCATACACCTATCGTTTCGATCACTAAAGGCATTGACTACGAATCGCTCAAGTGCCCGACCGGCATTATTGGCGATATCGTCGAAACCAGACAGCTCGCTGTCCTATCCGGGCCAAATATCGCCGGTGAACTCGCTATGTCACTGCCTGCTACCGCTACCGCAGCTAGTCACGACCCGACCCTCGCCCAGCATGTGCAAAGACTTTTCACTACCAGCTGGTTCAGAGTTTATACCAACGATGATGTTGCCGGTGTTGAAATCGCTGGTGCTGCCAAAAACGTTATCGCGATCGCTGCTGGTATCATCGACGGCATGAAAGCCGGGGACAACGCAAAAGCGGCTCTTCTTACCCGTGGTCTAGTAGAAATAAAAAGGCTCGGTGAAATGGTCGGTGCTAAATCCTCTACCTTTAACGGACTCAGCGGACTTGGCGACCTCGTCACAACCTGTATCAGCCCACAAGGCAGAAACAGAACCTTTGGACAGGCCATTGGTGCTGGCAAGTCGGTCGATGAAGCTCTAGACAATATACCAGGACAGGTCGAAGGTGTTAATACCTGCCGCGCTCTTATGAGACTCGCAGATAAACATCAGGTTGATATGCCCATCACCAAAGCGGTATATCAGATTGTCGCAGAAAACAAACCGGTCGCACAGGCTATGACAGAGCTCATGAGCCGGGACCTCAAATCAGAACTGGGGTAAATATGCAATATCTATACAACCTTAACATTAAAGGCTGTTAATGACCCTGCCCCAAAAACTTCAGAGATAATAAGCGAACACTCATAACATGTTTAAATATGTCATTCTTATTACTACCGTTCTCTTTGCAGCACTGCTTTTTTTCATTACTCACTCTGAAGGTAGACCGCCGAAAGTCGACTTCACGTACGCGATGATCGACTCTGTCAAAACTATCGACCCGGCGGTTATGTCTCTTCATACCGAAATAGAGATTTGCCAGGGACTATGGGAAGGGCTTTTCAGCTATAACCCGATCAACTCCACCGCTCAGGAAGGCGTTGCATACTACCCCGCTGATATCACCAATAATTATAAAACGTGGACCTTCCATCTCAGACCTGACGCCAAATGGTCGAACGGCGACCCCGTTACCGCATCTGATTTTATCTACGGCTGGCGCAGAGCCATGGAACCAGGTACCGCCAGCGATTACACCTACCTTATCAGAGACAATATCGTTGGTGCCGCTGAATATGCTAAATGGCGAAACAATGCCGTCAGAACCCTTGGCGTTCTTCTTGACCTCAGCCGCGGTAAAGAGCTAAAGCCTGAAGACCTAGAGTTCTACAATACCCTAGAACTTCCAGGATTATCTGAACCGGAACCGGACTACCTCGCTGTCGCCGAAAAGTTCCGCACCAACCATCTCGCCAATATGGAAGACATGTTCTCCAAAGTTGCTCTCACCGCCATCGACGACCACACTCTAAAAGTCGAGCTAAATAAAACCCTTACCTATTTTGAAGACCTCGTCCCTTTCAGCACCTTCTCACCTATACATCGCGAATCGATTGAAATGCTCCGTATCACTAATGACGATGTAATTAACTTCTACACCCTTTGGGCCTACGATCCGCAATGGGTTAAACCAGACTATCACCTCAACGGCTATCCCGGTCTCGTTTCAAACGGCCCGTTCAAGATACAAGAGTGGCGCTTCAAAGACTATATGCTCTTTGCCAAAAACCAACACTACTGGGACAGAGACAAAGTTCAATCTAACAGCGTCATGGCAAAGATCGTACCAGAATCTAACGGCTGCTTCATGGCCTACGAAAATGGCGACATCGACTATATCGACTCGCTATCTGTTATGACTTTCGTTTCCAGTCTTATCAAAGGCATGCAGGAAGGCACCCGTGACGACATACACGCAAGTAAAGCATGGGGAACTTTCTACTTCCAGCTAAACTGTGCCGATAAACTAAACGACGGCACCGACAACCCGCTCAAAGATAAAAGAGTTCGCATGGCACTCAACCTCGCCATCGACAAACAGGCCATTATCGACGCTGTCCTAAAAACCGGCAACACCCAGGCCAACCTGCTCGTACCGCCCGGCATTATCAAGGGCTACGATTGTCCGCCAGGCCCAGAGTACAACCCTGAACTCGCCCGCCAGCTGCTTGCCGAAGCCGGATACCCCAACGGCGAAGGCCTTATGACTATTGAACTCTACTATAGTACAAAAGGTATCTTCCAAAAGCTATGCGAAGCTATCTCCGAAATGTGGAGCTCACAACTCAATGTTAACACCTCGCTGCGAGGTGCCGAATGGAAAATATTCGATGCCGATCGTCAGCTTCACGACTTCATGGTATGCCGTGCTGGCTGGTATGGCGATTACAATGACCCGACTACTTTCCTCGACCTGCTGCTAACTCATAATACCCAGAACTTCTGCTCTTTCTCTAATCTGGAATTCGACTCGCTCATGGCTCAGGCCGCCGACTCTACCGACCCGCAGAAACGTCTGGACCTGCTCGCTCAAGCAGAAAAGATTATCGTACATGATGAAATGCCCATTATTCCCGTCTACTACTACGTAAATATCGAAGCCTTCAGACCAGAAATAAAGGGACTATACTCCAACGCTAATAACAAACACCCATTCAAATATATACATAAGGAAAAGAAAGAGGAAAACAACACCACAACTGATTAATGCTCTGCCCCAACACCCGGCAGCCAGATCGATACTGTTGTACCCTTACCTTCTTCGCTCTCAACCTCGACCCTACCCTGGAAATTATCCTCTACGATACGCAGCACAATATCCATACCCAGCCCGGTCCCCTCGCCCGGTGACTTAGTTGTAAACAGCGGCTCAAACATACGCCCTTTAACCTCCTTGCTCATCCCACAGCCACTATCAGTTATCCGCACATCCACTCCACCCTCGGCCTGCTTTACTTCTATCTCCAAGTTGCCGCCCTCAGGCATAGCCTGTATCGAATTCTGGATCAAATTTGTCCACACCTGATTAAGCTCATCTGGATTACCCTTAACCCCCGGAACACTCTCCTTCTTAAACTCCAGCACTATCCTCTCCTTTAGTCTGGACTCAAACAATACCAAAACATTCTCCAGACCAGGAACCATATTAAACACTGACGTTTCCGCTTCACCATCCTGCCTATAATCACTCTTATGCACATAACTCTTCAATGCCATAACAATACGCGAAACACTATCAACAGAAGATACAATAGCCGTACAACTTGTTGCTATACTCAATATATTTGACAGCTCATAGAGAACATCCAGACATTTTTCATGCTTCAGCAGCGGTAAATACTCTCGCCAGCTATCACTTACCCCCGCACCTAGCAAACATGTTGCTATATATTCAGAGTTCTCCTCTATCCCTTCAGCTGCCAGCTCATCAACCAGCTGTTCCCGAAGCTCTCGCTCCTGACGTGTTGACAACGGACCTCCACTGCGAATATGCACTATCCCACGACTAAGCAGTCTGCCAGCCTCATCTTCCTCACCACAGGCCATCAGCTTCTCTATCGTTCCTATACTCTCAACCAGATGTTTCATACTCTTATGCACCACACTTACCGATGCATTAATAACACCCAGCGGAGTATTGATCTCATGTGCTATACCTGATATCAACTGCCCCAATGCCGCCATCTTCTCTGACAATATCAGCTTACCCTGTGCCATCTTCAGCTCGTTCAAAGCCATATTCAACTGATCATTTCGATCCTGTAGCTGGAATGTACGAAGCTTGACCTGCTCCTCCAAACCTCCCGAATACTGACGCAGCTCACTATAGGCATCTTCCAGCTCCTGCTGCAATCTCCTGTACTGCGTCACATCTACTACGACCTCCAAAACCCCGACGGCCTCATTACCATCAATTACCGGCACACCAGTCACCTCCAGCTCATACCATTCTTTTCCTGGACTACCTTGACAACTCACACTAAATTTCTTCACTACTCCCGGCTCGATCTTACCTTCCGCCAGCATATTTTCCCGCAAAACACGATTATCTGTTATCAGATCGCCGTAAGACTCTTCCATCTGCTTGTTATACCGCAGCGGTGAAAAATGCTCATCATAAAAACATACTCCAACTGTTATATTCTCTAATATCAACTCACGCTCTTTTTCCGCACGCTTCATACGACGGTCAAGCTCATACCCATCTGTTATGTCCCTGAAGATCAGAACCATTCCTTCCAGCTCAGCCCCCTTGTCAAATACTGGCGATGCATTATATGATATATAATATCTCTTGCCACTGCTGGCGACCAAAGCAGCTTGCCTTTCCCCTGTCTCTATCCGCTCACGATTAACCCACTCTATCGGACTTTGTACATCTTTCATCGTCACCGGATCTACAATATCAAATACCGTACCTACCAGCTCTCCGACCACCTCTGCCTTACTCTTACCAGTCAGCTTCTCTGCAATTCGATTACACCTCTGGATCTCCCCCTTTACATCTGTCACAATTACTGCATCTGCTATAGACTCAAATGCTATCTGCAAGTTCTCTTCACTCTCTCGTACCTGCCTGCCCGCCCGACGAAATCGCACCATCACCACTGCCAGCACCATTGCAAACATCACCAATACGATCAAAATAGTCTCCACGACAACCTCAACCCGAACCCCTGGCTCATAACTTAGCTTCTCTGAATAGCTCTGACGCAGACTGTCTATCTCATTTTTTGTAACCGAACCCGAAACCTTATTAAGCACTCCAAAAAGCAGCTTCTTATCTTTTCGTACTGCGATCGATAGATTATGCCTGCCCAATTCCATATACGTAGCTCCGACCTTTACCCCCTCCACCTCAAACGATTTCATCACATATAAACCAACTGCATGATCACCCAGCCAGCCAAACACCTCTCCTGCCGCTACCTTTCGCATTCCCTCAACAGCATCATCTACACTGAGTAAATCCAAATAGCTAAACCTGCTCTTTAAAATCTCCTGCACCCGACTGCCGTCTTCTACTGCAATTCTTTTACCTGCCAGCGACTCCAGATCACTATAAAATATCATGTCACAATCTTCTTGGACAAACAACGTAAAGTACATACTCAGCCACGGCTCGGTAAAATTAAAACATTGATGCCTCTCTACTGTATCCTCCATACCTATAATAACATCGACACCACCTCCATCTTCTGATGCCGACAGACAATCCTTGATAGAATTATATGTATTATCATATCTCAACTTCAACCCGGTACGTGACGACAGAAGCTCAATATAGTCTACCGCAAACCCTTTCGGGTCCTTACGATCTATTACCAGCGGCGGCCTGGGCAGCAATGCCACCTTCACCTCCGGCTCTTCATTTAACCACTGTATCTCTTGTGCTGTCAACCCTACATCATCAAAACCATCTGACACGTCACTCTTATGCTCATCATAGATCTCTGCTCCTGCCGGTATTGCTGATATCGAAATATCCCACACCAGCAGCGAACGAAGATCAAACTTATCGCAACATACAAACTTATCCTCAATACCCTTAGCCGCAGATAAACTTTCAAATTCACAATATAAGATCTCGCCAGCTACCTCACCCAATCCGCTCGCAGAGATAACATTACCTCCTACTACTCCCTCCCCGATCATGTCAGAACTGATCGCATATACCGGAACCTTACTGTTTTTCACTATTTCCCGACATATCTGATATGCATTACCCGCATCTCCATTTTTCCCTCGTGCCCAGCGGATTAGAATTATCGCATTATCTGATTTCACTTCTGATACTTTTTTCAACATCTCATTTGTATCATACTTACTACCTGAAATCTCTGATAGCTTCAAACCCAAACCACCTGCATACTCTGTCAAACTCTTCCTGAACTTATCCACCATAAAAAAGTCTTCCGCACTCTTATCAGCTACTACAACCACTCCTCTCAGGTCAGGACCAAACTGCTTGGCCAGCTCGATTGTCCTACGCAATGACATCTTTTCTTCTCGCACATAGTCATCTACGTATTTATCTACCAACACCGGACTCCGACCGTCCGATGGACAATACACTACTGGAATATCTTTTACAAAACTATCCGTTAAATTATTCTTTACAAATTCATACGCCTTACCGCCAACCAGCACAACCGCATCAATTCCTGCATCTTTATACTTCTCCTTCACGATCTCACGCCTGGACTTCGCATACCCCACCTGCCCCATCCGTCGCCAGTCAAGAAACTCCTGATACAACTCTATCTCAACCCCATGGCCACCCAGCGACTTACTCATGCCACCCTCCATATAGTGGAACCACTTACACTCCTCGTGCCCGCCGCTCATCATCAATATACGCTTTACTTCTTTATTATCCGCACTGTCAGAAACCGCACAGGCGACTCCACATACACACAATACTGCCAGTATGATATTTTGTATCTGACTCATTCTCATACCTCACCCCCGCTCTGTTCCGCACTTACATTCTTGCTGTCCCTGCCCTCACTAAGCGGAAGCCATACACATACCTTGGTCCCTTTACCCTTCTCACTCTCAACTTTTATCCTGCCTTTATGGTTCCCTTCTATTATCCGGCGAACAATGTCCATACCCAATCCCGTCCCCTCGCCAGACGGCTTTGTTGTATATAACGGCTCAAACATCCTGGCCATTACCTCTTCCGACATACCGCACCCAGAATCCGCGATCGACACTTCAACTCCACCATCAGACTCATACAACCGTATCGCCAACCTGCCGGTTCCTCCCATCGCATACAGTGAGTTCTGGATCAGGTTCGTCCATACCTGGTTTAGCTCATCTGACACCCCCATAATCTCTGGCACTTCATCCAAACCCAATTCCAGCTCTACATCATTCTTTATCTTGTTATGGAACAGTGTCAACACCGTTTCCAGATCGTTGCTAAGCTCTACCGGCCTAAATACATCTTTCTCATCTTCTGAACTACCGGCATGGATATAGTTCTTCAGTGCCCGCACTATCCGCGATGCTTTCACTACCGCTGTTGAAATTGTATTACAACTATGCATCACGTCCATTATCTTTGACACTGAGTGCAATATCGAAGCCCGCTCCTTATCAACAAATATCGCCTGATACTTCTTCCAATTATCGTATATATTCATATCTACCATAAATCTGGCTAGATCATCACTGTCAGCAAAACCAGCTTCCGTCAGCTCACTTTCCAGCTTCCTGCGTATCTGTCTAGACTCCCGAGTCGATAGCATACTCTCTGCTGTATACACCAAAGACATCTCCAGCAGCTCATTTACCAGCTCAGCATGCTCGCCCTCAGTCCACTTCGATAGCGACGACATATAATCTATTACCGACAGCAAACCATAGGAAATTATCTCACCTGATGATCCGATCGCACCCAGAGGTGTATTGATCTCGTGTGCTATTCCAGCTATCAACTGCCCCAACGCCGCCATCTTCTCCGACAAGATAAGCTGACTCTGGGCCGCCTGTAGCTCTCGTAATGCCTGATCTATCTCTGCATTGCTCTTATTCAGCTCCTCAGTTCGACTTTCTACCTGCTTCTCCAGCTTATCTGAGTGCTGCTTGAGCTCTGAATATGCCTTTTCTATATCTGTCCTTATCTGATCGTACTCAGATATATCGAACAGAATCTCCAATATCCCTGTTAGTTCACCATCTTCGATCACCGGCACACATACTACATCACAATTAATCTTTGTATTATATGGCGACGACTTACCCCTGCACACCTCGCGGGTATGAGCGGCTTCTATTGCGACGCAGTCATCACACTCTTTATTCCTGCCGAACCAGCCCTGATAACACTTCTGACCGACCATATCACATTCCTTTTTACCATAAAAGATCTCCATCTGCTTATTCATTCGTATCAAACGCATATTCCTGTCTAAAAAACACACTCCAACGGTTATATTATCCAGTATAAGCTGACGCTCTCGCTCAACTTGTTTGAGCTTCTCACGGACCTCATACTCTCGTGTTATATCCCTAAATACCAGTACCACACCCTGACTCACTACAGCACTACCGCTTATCACTGACCCGCTCAGCGACACCTGATACTTAGAACCGTCCTTTGATTGAAGTGCCCCCGTACCATAAAGCACCTCTCTTACATTTGCCTTCAACATTAACAGTGGATTATTCAACAGCACCTGCGATTCCTTATCTGAATACGCAAAAACATCCAACAGACCCTGACCTACAGCTTCATTACCACGCCATCCTGTCAGCTCTTCCGCGGTACTGTTCATCCGAACTATCTTACCGTCCATATCTGTAAAGATCAGACCATCTGCTATCGAAGTAATTATCATATGCAGATTCTCTTCTTCACTTCTAGCCTGCCGCTCTTTCCGGCGAAGACGATATACCAGCCAGACCATAACTATAAATAACACAAATACTATTACCAGCAGCGATGATATAAATTCCAGGTAACTCATCCCATCACTGGTTATTTGTTCAATTCGATATTTACGCCTCAACTCCTCAATTTCTGATGCCGGTATCTTATCAAATGCCTTCTTCAATATCCCTGCCAGAACAAAGTCCTCCTTACGCACCCCTAGCTCATATGACAGACTCTCCAACTCATGCATAGTCGTAACTACCTCAACATCATTCAAACCCATATAACGAGCTGTATATACGCCGGTCAAATAACTTACCGCACAAGCTGAAACCCTACCTGACGACACTGCGTTTAACCCATCTGACACACTACCTACCCGAAGCAGCGACACCTCAGGATAATTCGTCGACATTATAACATCTACCGCACTCCCTTCTTCTACCGCTATCTTCATACCCTTCAACGACTCTAAACCATTATACCAGAACACCCCAGAATCCTTACGTATAAACAGCGAATATTGTGACTTCATCCACGACCGCACTGTCATAAAGTCACTGCCCTGCTCTCCGCCACGTTCATATAACAGCTGAACACTGCAACCACTTGCCGCCGCCTTTTCATTATGGTCGTTAAGACTGCTGCCTACTACCTCATATTCAAACTCTACCCCCAATATATCGCCAACCAGATCAAGATAGTCTACACAATACCCAGATAGTCGCTCTCCATTCATCATAAGCGGAGGAAAGTTAAACATCGCAACTCGTATCGCCCTATGCTCCTTCAGCCACAGCTTCTCCCAACCCATAAGATCTGGAACAT
Source organism: Sedimentisphaerales bacterium (assembly GCA_963667715.1). Taxonomy (GTDB): domain Bacteria; phylum Planctomycetota; class Phycisphaerae; order Sedimentisphaerales; family SM23-30; genus JAFGDI01. Next base: position 4,080,598 of record OY763926.1, read on the forward strand.
TATCATATTCTATCTCCGAATACGACACTTCACCCACAAAATCTGAACCTGAAGGCAGCAATGACAAGGCTACACCAAGCTCGCCCAACTTCTCAAGATCAAAGACTTTGTTAAACACCTTCACATGTGACACCGGCAGCTCAGAGACCGGACGACCTCGCAGCAGCTCCACGACCATCTCTGCAAACTGCCGACCCATATACCCCTGATCTATCATTATACCGCCTAACGGCCCCTTAAAGTTCCTCAATGATGAAGTCGTATATATAGGCGACGAACAGGCCTCTGATATATCCTGAAAATAGCCATGCGGATCTACATATGTATCACACTTATCCCTGAAACATGCCGTCGAGATCACTACCTCACCTGACTCAACCTTACTCAACCGGTTTAACATCTCACCATAAGTATAGTCTTTACCATCTATTATCTCAACTTCAACATCAACCTCCTTGGCAAACTGCTCCTCTATCTCACGACGAAACCCAACTCCTGTCAGGGAATGGTCGACCAGGAATATAACCTTGCTTATATCTGGGCTTATCTTACTGGCTATATCATATATACCCTTAAAATTATGATCTTCTATTATACCCGTTACCCGACCTGCCATATTATGCGAACGCAGTATATCTTCTGGCCGATAATCATTTACCCCGCAAAATACTACCGGCAACCCATCAAACAACTCCGAATAATACTCAACTACAAACTTGAACGCACTGTCATCACATGCTGCTACCAGATCAATATCATTGGTGGAATATTTCGATTTCAAAAGCAGCTTGAATAGATCCTTTACTCTCTCGTAATCGAAGTGCTTGGTATCCATATACTCTTGATATATATTGCTTTCTGGCAAATTGCGATGGAGGTAACTGCTGAAATTATCAAATATCGTATCCGACCAGGCATAGTCCAAATGGTATGAGTTCAGATACAGTATATTCGCACCTTGAACCGCTGCGCAGCATAGAAATAATATTGCACATATTATCCCCAATATTTTTTGCCTTACTGATATCAGCATTTCCATACCCCGGCAAACTTTGTTAGCAGCTAAATAACAATAGGAGGCAATAATAATCACTTTTACAATATAATAAATACTCTTAAAGCTTTTATTTACTTTTCTATACGATACAACATATCATGAGTTTACGCCAATACCCACTTCCCAATGACGCTGGCCCTGGTTGCCACGATCGCATCTACCCCATATTGTATTATCAATGCTGTCTAATATTCAAAATCACTATTATGATTAGAATTCTTAGCTTGCACTTTTTTATACTTTTATACAAATTTCATAAAATACGGCTGATCCGCAGCTATCACATCGTCATAAATCCTCCATCTAACTATTTCTATTTGTGAAATTATTGTTTTTTATATATACAAAAAAAAACCAGAAAACAACATCTTTTCACAGATCAGTCTTCTGGCCTTTTTTACTTTTATTCTTCTAAATGATTAAAAACAAACTACTAAACAGTGTGCAATAATTCATAAACAACTCTATTCGTTAGCTCTGTTGCTTATGACTAATTGCAAACAGCCTGTTATCAGACTACTTCATACTTTAATCTATTAATATTTTATCAAACCGCCTCTTGTGTGTTATCGGAGTTACTTATTATATGAATATCTCGCTGAGGGAATGGAATTGACAGACCCTTACTCTCCAATGCAACCTTCAACTTCTCGGTCATATCAAAATACAACGGCCAATAATCCTCAGCCTTTACCCACGGACGAACTATGATATTTACACTGCTGTCTGCCAGCTCCGATACCGCAACCTTATATTCAGGCTCGGCCAATACCCGCGAATCGGATTTCAACACTTCCTCTATTACCTGCTTGGCAACTCCAAGGTCATCTGAATATGACACACTCATCACCAAATCTACCCGGCGAGTAGTGTTCTTGCTATAATTCACGATATTCGCACCTGTTATGTGAGAGTTCGGAACTATCATGCACACATTATCTGGTGTAGATAGTGTACTGGTAAATATATCGATATCCTTGACCGTACCCTTTACACCCCCGGCATCTATAAAATCACCTACCTTGAACGGACGAAATATTATCAGCAATACACCAGCCGCAAAATTTGCCAGGGAATCCTGCAATGCCAAACCTACCGCCAAACCAGCCGCTCCCAGTACTGTTACCAGCGATGTTGTATTCAACCCCATCTGACTCAGTGCCGCTATAACCACAACTACCATCATAACAGCATATGATACATTCTTAGAAAATATCACCAATGTCTCATCTACCTTGGACTTATGCATTGCCTTCGCCAACAGTGACGCCACCATACCTGCTATTATCTTGCCAAAAATAAAGATCAGCCCGGCATACACCAAACTCGTCAACACAGCTACACCCTGGGTTAATAGTAAAACCTTTATACTTTCATAAGTTAAATCCATTTTATTTCACTCCTGCATAAGTTTTTTTATTCTTTTTGAGCACTTCGGAAAATTACAAATTTACCCCGATATATGACTTTCTCGCATACCGATACGCACCGGCAGTAAGCCTCCTCCATTTTACTCAATTATTACAGATAGACAACCTGTATTATACACTTTTAAGACCCATAACTACACTACCATTCTTGCACTCACACACACTTTACTTCCAATTACTACCCCTTCTCTGTTTCACTAGTCCGATATCTTTGGCAAATCACTTTTCTAACAACTTTTTCACCACTATCTACACGACTACTATTCAATATATATCACCCTATATAACAACAACTTATAAAACCACCACTATTCTCTATATTAATTATTATGTTATTACCTAACCTTTTTCTGTCGACTGCTAAAATGAACATGACTCATTTGACATTTGCACACATACAAATGACAAATAACTATAACAAAACAACTTACAAACAATAACAGCCGACACAGAGCATTTATTATGCTTCTGAAACAGACTTATTGTAATGTTTATGTCAAATTCAGCTCTGCTGAATAATGCAAAATTGAGGTTCTATGCAAAGCTACAGCAGTAAAATCAAAACGATCCTGGCCAGATACGGCATAGCGAACCATAATGCTGTCTTCACTTCCGCCAACCTGACGCTGGAAGCGATAAATTCAGCTCTGGAAAGGATTCTTGCTGACGCTGATCCGAGATTCACCAAGATCTGCTCTGATGCCCAGGATCTATATAATGATACGGAGTTCTTGAGAAACCACATAAATCATTCGCTCGAACTTATCGACCTAAATAACGAACTCAGCCCTTTCAACCAGATCGACGCTCTCTCTGGCATGACGCTCGACGCCTTCCATAAAACTGGTATTAGCATCAGAGACTCTATCAAAGCCGTTTCCTCTCTAAAAGATGAGATCGAAACCCTGGCAAAACTGATACAAAGTTTCAAAGATAGCTCAAACTACCTGAAGATCATCAGGTCAAACATCTCTATGGAAAGTGTTAGAACTGAAAAGTCCAGATTACTTTTCGCTACTCTAGCCAAAGAAATTCAAGAGCTCACTACCAATATAAACAATATCGCTGCTGAAATGGCCGAAGACCTCGAAAACGCTCTCGAAAAACAACATGCCGCGGAAGTTGAGATCGGTGGCGGTATCGACAAAATATTCTCGCTGCACGAACTGGCATCTGAACAAATATCAAATGCCGCTCAACAGGCTGGAGATATGGTAAACATATCTAACGAAAAAACACAGCTCGCCTCGAAGTGCTTTACCAATATAGCAAAAAACACTTCAAATGTAGTTATCGCCCTGCAGCTCCATGACATATTCCGCCAGCAGCTCGAACATGTTATTGAAGCTGGACAGGAAATACAATCCAGACTTACCAGCGAACATAAAGACAAAAAACAACTAGCCTATGCTTACAAAGTAACTTTACTACAAGCCGCTCAGGTAAGCAGGGTATACGACGATGTTGCGAAAGCATATGACGATATCACAGAATCTTTCAATAGCATCGGTAACTGCCTCAGCAAATTATCCGACCAGGAAGAATCAGAAAAAATCGTACATAACCATCATAACAGCGATGTATTCTTTAACCTGATTGATACTCTCAACCACTTTAATGATTACATTACTACTGCACTATCACTTAGTTCCAGAACCTCTGAAACTATTGAAATGCTCAGACAAACTACCAATACTCTGACCTCTTATATACGACAGATCAGAAAGATCAGCCGGGAACTCAGTATAAAAGCTCTTAACGCTATTGTTCTAACTGAAAAGCTCGGCAATGATGGTAAAACTCTCGCCGTTCTTACCGAAGAAGTTTACAGCAATGCCGGTAGAGCTCAGAAAAAAGGCGATGAAGTCACAAAGGTTCTCAGCGAGATAACTGCTTTATCTGAAAACCTGTCTGATAAAAACATCGACAGCAACCTGAAAGAAAGCACTAACAAACTTCAGGATGCTATCTCACTGATGGATAAAAACTATAAAGAGTTTAGCGAGGCTTCTCAGCTTACTAAAAATAAAGTAGCAGAGATTAGAACCAGGACAACCAATACCGTTAACTTCCTGGATTTCATAAACACTTTGCTCTCGATGCTTCAGGAACAAAAAGATGCTTTCAATTCGTTCCTGGAAGATCTTAAACCATACGCCGATTGTGGTGATAGCGAAACCCATAACGAAATTGAAAACCTGCAAAGCAGCTACACCATGGAGCAGGAAAGACAGATACATATCCAGGCTATCTCTGGTAATACTCAGAATAACACTGCCGCAGCTGATGATTCTGACAATATAGAACTGTTCACCGACGACGATCAGCAAGAACAGCTACAACCAACGGCTGCTAATAATGATGATGAAGAGTTCGACGATAATATTGAATTGTTTTAGGCACAAGGACGACATTATATGGAACTTACCAAAACAAATGAAAACGACTGCATCACTATAAGCATTAGTGAAAAACTTACCGTGTACGATGTAGTCAGCTTACATCACGAACTGCTTAGTACTTTCGAAACCGCACACCAGGTCACTGTTGACCTGAAAAATGCGACAGATTGCGACTCCGCAGCCCTACAGCTGCTTATTGCAGCAAAAAACAAAGCGGTGAAACAGAATATCACTTTTACTATTAGTAACCCTTCTGAACAGATAAAGGCTTTTGCCGGCAAAATAGGATTCGTTTGGGAAAATCTAAATTACCAGCCCGCATTATGCTAAGGCTGGATCGTATTTTATAAGGATAACAAAATGAGTAAGTTGATAATGACTGCAGATGACTCCGCGAGCATGAGACAAATGGTCAGCATGACTCTCAAACAAGCCGGATACGATGTCGTCGAGGCTGTTGACGGTCAGGATGCACTCGGTAAACTTAACGGCATTGATATGCTCATAACCGACTTAAATATGCCAAACATGGATGGCATTGAACTTATCAGACAGGTTAGAGCTAAACCAGATTTCAAGTTCATGCCTATTATTATGCTCACTACCGAATCACAGGATGGTAAAAAGTCTGAAGGAAAAGAGGCCGGAGCTACCGGATGGATCGTCAAACCCTTCAAACCAGACCAGCTTATCGGCGTGGTTAAAAAAGTACTTCGCTAATTCATGGAGCTATAAACACAATGAGTGAAAGCCAAAACAACCAATTCAGAGAAGTATTCAAACAGGAAGCAGAAGAGCTGTTAACTGATATTGAAGAGTGTATTTTAGAAATAGAAGAAAACCCACATGACAAAGATGCTGTCAATAAGTTGTTCAGGGCCATGCATACCATCAAAGGTTCGGGGTCTATGTTCGGCTTTGACGATATTGCCAGCTTCACTCACCATGTCGAAACCTGCCTCGATGAAGTACGTGAAGGTAACGTCCCCATCACCCAGGACCTCATCGACCTTATACTCGCCAGTCGAGATCAGATCAAAGCCATGCTCGACGGCGATACCTACGACATCGAAACCAATGACAGTATTATCGCTGCTCTTAATATGATACTAAACTCTCCAGCAGGCAATGCGGAATCCTGCACCGAAGCAAATATCGCCTCCTCCTCCGGCGGACCCGGCAAGTATCACATCAAATTCGACGCCCCGGAATCCATATTCAACTCCGGCATGGACCCATCTGTTCTTATCGACGAACTCAACGAAATGGGAGAATGCCAGGTTACTCTCAATTATGATCGTGTACCTAACCTTGCTGAAATCGACCCAGAAAACTGCTTCCTCACTTGGGACATAATAATTGATACCGATAAAAGCGAATCTGATATTAAAGATGTTTTCATCTTCATCGAAAGTAATTGCGAAATACTGATTGAACCATATACCCCGACTGAAGCCTCTAACGATGCGGTTATCATACCCAGCAAACCAGTGGAGGATGTAGATAATATAAATAACATAGATATCGACAACCCAACACCAAAACTCGGTGATATGCTCGTCGAAAAAAATATTATCAATAACCAAACCCTTGGCATTGCCCTGGATAAACAAAAAGGTACTTCCAAACGCATCGGCGAAATCCTTACCGACGAACTGAAGATTAACAAAGACGAAATCGATAACGCCCTGAAAGAACAGACCTCCCTTAAAGAAAAAGCCAGCACTAGTCGACAGGAAAGTGTACGAGTGCCTTCCGACAAGCTTGACCACCTAATCAATCTCGTTGGCGAACTGGTTATCACCCAGGCTCAGCTCTCGCAAATCTCTACCACACACGAGATCAACGAACTGACCAAACCTGTTGAAGAAGTTGAGCGACTCACCGGTGAGTTACGCGACAGCGTGCTAAATATACGAATGATGCCGATCGGTACTCAGTTCAACAGGTTCAAGAGATTGGTCAGAGACCTTTCCAGAGAACTTAATAAACAAATTGATCTCGTCACTATTGGTGCTGAAACCGAAATGGATAAAACGGTTATCGAAAGACTCGGCGACCCGCTCGTCCACCTTATTCGTAACAGCCTTGACCACGGTATCGAAGAACCACACGAACGCAAAGCTGCTGGTAAACCTGGAAATGGAACCATTACATTGGCCGCAGAACACAAAGGAGCTAGTGTTGCCATCACGATCCACGATGATGGCAAAGGCCTTAACAAAAACCGTATTTTTGAAAAAGCTGTCAGTAAAGGCCTTATCTCACCTGAAGCCGACCTCTCAGAAAGCGAAATATTCAACCTAATCCTTATGCCCGGATTCTCGACCGCTGCCCAGGTCACTAATATCTCTGGCAGAGGTGTTGGCATGGATGTTGTCAAAAGAGAGATCGAAAACCTTAGAGGCTCTGTCGATATCACCAGTGTCGAAGGTGCTGGTACGACCATTACACTAACTCTGCCTCTGACCCTGGCTATCATTGACGGACTCCTCGTTGACATCGACGGCGATAAATACGTCATCCCTGTCAGCACCGTCGAAGAGTGTATCGAAATGAACGAGATGGTCAGCGCTATGAGCAGCGACAGAAACCTCATTCAGGTTCGTGGCGAACTCGTACCGTACATCAGACTAAGAAGCATATTCAATATGCCAACCAACCCAGCCGCACTCGAAGAAGCGGTTATCGTTAACGTAAACAACAACAGACTTGGTATTGTTGTCGACCATATTATCGGAGACTACCAAACCGTCATCAAATCGCTAGGCAGATTATATAAAGATATTACCGAAATATCTGGTGCTACCATCATGGGCGATGGCAATGTCGCCCTAATCCTCGATATTACCGGAATTATGGAAACTGCTACAAAGGAAGAGGCACTTGTCTGTGCCTGATTATTAATATTTTAATAACTTCTTACAAGTTAATACTAGATCAACAGGAATCACACCATGAAAATTAAATATAGAATCCTATCCATTACGACAGCTATTGCCATCCTCGCTCCTATAGCTATTATAGGACTAAGCCTTTCAGGCATAAGCTTGATCTCAGCCGGTATTATCGCTGCTGCGATCTCTATTGTTACCGCTATGGCCGCTACCTGCAAACTCAGCAGCTCTATCGCCAGACAGCTCGAACATATCAGCAGCTGCGCTAACGACCTTGCCACCGGCAACCCAAACACAAACTGCCGGAGCTATATACCAGACTTTCAGGCCACAACTCACAGCCTGAACTCTGCCGCTGATTCTATCTCGTCGCTTAGCACCAACCTCACAAACTGCTCTGCTATTATCAGAACCGGAAAGCTAAGACATCGCTGCGATTCAAATAATAAAGGTGTATATAACGATATCCAACAGACCTTCAACGATACTGCTGAGGCTCTGGTCAAATATATCGACTCTTTCCCGGTTCCCGCAATGATTGTAGATACCAACTTCACCGTACTTTATCTCAATAAAGTTGGAACCGAAGTTGGCGGTATGAAGGTCGGCGAAGCTGGCGGTAAAAAATGCCATGATATTTTCAAAACCGGTGACTGCCAGAGTGATAAATGCGCTATTGCTCAGGCAATGAAAACCGGACAGCCTTGTAGTTCCGAAACTATTGCCCATCCGAACGGACAGACTATTTCTATCAAATACAATGCCTCACCAGTTAGAGACAATGACGGCAATATTATCGGCGGACTGGAAATCGTTATCGACCAGACAGAGATCAAAGCTGCCATGGAAGAAGCTCAAAAGTCCGTCGACAATATGAATAATCTGCCTACTCCGATCATGACCGTTGACAAGGATTTCAACGTAACATATATCAACCCCGCCGGAGCCGCCGTAACTGGAAAAACTCCAGAAGAAGCGGTAGGACAGAAGTGCTTTAGCCTCTTTAACACCCCGCACTGCCAGACTCCTGAGTGTCGCTGCCACAAAGCTATGATCGACGGCCAGATACACACCGCCGAAACCGTAGTTGACCCTGACAATCTCAATATACCCATTATGTACACAGGCGCACCAGTAAAAGATGCTGACGGCAATATTGTCGGTGCCCTTGAATACGTTGTCGATATTACTGACATCAAAAATGCTCAGGCTAAAATGGAAAAGATCGACCTCTACCAGAAAAAGGAAGTGGAAAAGTTCTCACATGCACTCGGTAGCGTCGCTATCGGTGACCTGATGGTTAATTACCAGCCTGAAACAGCTGACGACGATACCGCCCCTGTAAAGGAAACCTTCGACAAACTCGAAAAATCACTTAAAGAGCTCGTTAACGCTATGGTCGGCATCTCTGACCTTGCACGCGAAATATCCGTTGGTAACCTCACTGTCTCTGCCGATAAACGCTCCGACGAAGATGTGCTCATGGATGCTCTCGACAATATGATTACTAACCTTACTCGTTTCGCTACCGAAGTGCAGGCAGCCTCCGACCAGATCGCCTCCGGCAGCGAGCAGATAAGCTCATCTGCTCAGCTCATGGCCCAAGGTGCTTCTGAACAGGCAGCTGGCATCGAAGAGATCTCCAGCTCTATGGAAGAAATGTCCAGTACCGTTCGTCAAAACGCAGACTCCGCCCAGCAAACCGCATCTATCGCTCATAAGGCTGCTATAGATGCCCAGGAAGGTGGAAAAGCTGTTAACAAAACTGTTACCGCTATGAGAAGCATAGCTGAAAAAATAAATATCATCGAAGAGATAGCCAGACAAACCAACATGCTCGCTCTTAATGCCGCTATTGAAGCCGCTCGTGCTGGCGAACATGGTAAAGGCTTTGCCGTTGTCGCTGCCGAAGTCAGAAAGCTAGCCGAACGCAGCCAAAACGCAGCCCAGGAAATATCCACACTTTCTACTGACAGCGTAGAAATCTCCGAAAATGCAGGTAAACTCCTCGAAGAGATAGTTCCAGGCATCCAGAAAACTGCCGAACTAGTCGAAGAAATAAACACCTCCAGCTCCGAACAGGCCTCCGGTATAGACCAGGTCACTCAGGCCGTTCACCAGCTTGATCAGGTAGTACAGCAAAACAGCTCTGCTACCGAGGAAATGGCATCTACCAGCGAAGAATTCACATCACAAGCAGAACAACTGCTCAAAACTTCTGAGTTCTTTATTATGCACGAATCTGGCAACCAAAGCCCTGCTCAGGCAAAACAACATAAGAAAAAAACTGTCACTAAGAATACATCTAAACCGGTTGCTGCACAAAAACATCACTCTGCCAGTGCTGCCACCACACAAAAACAAATCTCACCCGAGCAAGGCATAGACTTCAATCTCGACGGTGACTCTAACAGTGACATATCAGACAACGACTTTGAATAATTTTAAACTAGCACAGTTATAAATACGAAAGGACCGAAAGGATTTTGTTAAGACAATGAAAATATTACTAAGAATAACTATACTGATTTTGCTGAACCTGACAGCTCTTCTGCAAGCTGACATGGGCCCTTACGACTGGACCTACATACATCTCAATGCTTTAAGAGATGAAAAAGTCGTACAGCTCACCGGCTTCTGCAACAGAATACACAAACAGGCAAAGCTTGCAGCCCAGGATCATTCTATAAACGAATTCTTCTACCTCAACCTGCAATACTCTCGTGCCGCCGCCCAGGCTGCACCACCACAGGAAATAACTCAAAAGATCGAGACACTGCAAAGCGTATTCCAGGAACACTATATCAGAAACTGGCTATCATTCTATGATATACTCTTTATCGATACCAGCGGCAATATATTCTACAGTATTAGAAAAGAAGCTGACTACGGGATAAACATTACCCAAAACAGCTCGTTTGACACCATGCTATCTAATTGCATCAGACAGCAGCCCACTTCTGAAGTCTTTATCGACTTCCACCCCTACGGAGCCTCCGGCGAACCGGCCAGCTTCTTCATCGAACCAATTACCAAAAACGACAAGATCATCGGGTGGATCGCTCTTCAGCTCGCTGTCAATAAGATAAACTCGATCTTTGCCGGAACCGAAAACCTCGGGCCTACCTGTGAAGCTTTTGTTGTCAACCGCAACGGATACATGCTCACCGAGTCAAACTTCATCCGTGAAGAAACAATATTAAAAAGAAAACTCGATGAAAGCAATATAAACTACAAGTTCAATGAAGGTAGAGGAAATCGACTCGTAACCGACTATCGCGGGTTCAAAGTACTTACCTCTTTCGAGGTCTTCGACTTCCTCGGAACACAATGGCTCGTAGTCGCCAAGCTCGATCAGGCTCAGGTCACTACCGAACATTTCAAACAACATAAAGAGTACTATTATAAACAGATCCAGGACAGACTAACTAAACAGATTGCAGCTCCAGAGCAATCCAACCTTAAACCGATACCCGCCAACAAGGCAATACGGCGTGTCGATATGGACGAATTCATCAGGGCCGACCACAAAGAAATCCTACAAACCATGGGAGTCTCTACCTGCACGGCTCTCGTTGCTATGCTCCCCGAAAAATTCGGTTACATGGCCCATATCAGCCCACTTGACACATCCTACGGCGGAGTCGGAACCGACCTCGTAAGCTCGATCACTAAAAAGATCAAAACGTATGATATTTACAAATACGAAAGGCCTCATGTAAAGTTCGTCATTATCGCCAGACATCTCAACAGCTTAAACGCTATTGTTGACCGTCTTGTCAGCGAAGGATTCCTGCTCTCGCAAATAAAAATAATGTACTATCCACAAGCACAGTATGCCAGAGTTGCCTACGATTATTCCAGCGACCAGCTTAATGTCGAATGGGTCATGGACAAAGAAAACATACACACTACTTTACAACACGATGACAACTCACATAACATCGGCTTTATCGTAAAACAAACCATTGACGACAGACAGGAGTACTACTCCATCCTAGATAAAAACGGAACTAATATGTAATCTAACCCGATCGTAACTTATTAAAGTTGCTTTCACTTTTTGGGGAAAATAAATGCTTTACAAAAACTTTGAATCAGGAAGAGAACCGCCCAGCTGACAATAACTCTGAAATTTGGGAAATGGGAAAATTAACACCCGCACACGGGGAATATTATTATTAAAGTATCAGGAGTATGGTAATGTTTAAGAACTTTAAATTAGGTGTAAAAATATCTCTAGGGTTTGCCGCTTTGATCGCGATAGCTGTCATCCTGGGGGGACTCGCTATCTTCAATATGACTAAAGTCGAAACCGAATCTACTAAACTCGCTAAAGAGTATGTGCCAGAAGTTAGGATTGCGGTCGACCTGCGCGGTGCTGCTAACGCCACCATGCTGGAAATGAGAAGCTACGGCTTTAGCGAAGAAGATCAGTACTACGCAGCCGCTAAAGAAAAAATGGCCGATGTCCAGACTCATATCAGTGAAGCTGCCGACCTGGCTGCTAATGCCAAAAACCTGGTAAAATTAAAAGAACATGTCGACGAAGCCCAAAGTGCGACTAATAAATATGCCACGCTTATGGATCAAACAGAACAAGCTATTCTAAACATGAGAAAGGAACGCGAAAAACTCGACAAAAATGCTGTTGCCTATATGAAAAACTGTGCCGACTTCCTCGCTGAACAGAATATCGCATTCAAAAAAGATCTCGATAGCCGACAGAATAAAGTACAGCTGGCTACCCAGGTACTCGACCTTGGAACCAGTGTACGAGTCAATAATTTCAAAGCTCAAAGCTTACAAGATATGGATATCATGCAAAAAGCTCTGGATTCACTGTCAGGACTAGATAAGCTGACTGCTGAACTTAGAAGCCTGTCCTCTGACCCTGCCGACCTTAACCGCATTGCTGAAACTGAAAATGCAGCGGAAACTTATTCCAATAATATGAAATCGTTCATTACCGCTAATAAAGCAATGCTTGCAGCTGGCCAAAAGATGAATGAAAATGCCGCTGCATATATGCAAAATTGCAAAGAATTCCTCGACTCACAAAATGTCGCTATGAAAAGTGAGTTCGGCAAAGAAGGTGCTAACCTCAATGAAAGACTGGAAAAGATATCGCTGGTCAATAACATCATCACAACTGGTAACGAAGTGCGCGTTGCAAATTTCAAAGCACAGGCGACTCTTAACCCGAAGCTTATGAAAGATGCTATGGCAAAATTCGATACTATCCACTCTGATATTGAAAAACTGAGACTAATAACTCACAAAGAAGACAATATCAGACAGATCAATAAGACAACTGAGGCTGTTGACAACTACCATAATGCTATGGAACAGTATTTAACAAACTACCTCACCCTCGACACCTACCGTCAGGCTATGGATGAGTCTGCCGGAAAATACGTCGCTCAGTGTAATACCTACTTGGCTGGCCAACATGAAAAACTCACCAAAGACATGCACGAACGTCATGATAAAATATCCTTGGCCAACGAAATTATCGACCTGGGCAACTCCGCCAGGATCAATGGATATAAGTCTCAGGCGCTACGCTCACCTGCTATTATGCAGGAAGCTTTAGCAACCTTCCCAAAACTTGACAAACTCTTCGCCGATCTCAAACAGATCACTAGAAAAGAAAGTAACCTTAAACAGATCGCAAATACCAGTAAGGCAGCCCAGGAATATTCCGATGGACTCCAGACTTTCCTCAACCAGTGGGAAAATCTACAGGCTCTTGGCAAGCAGCGTAACGCCGTTGGTAACGACGTACTTACAGCCTGCAATGAAACAACTCAGGCTGGTATCGAAAATACTAACACCATCGCAAACGATGCAGCTGCCGCACTGTCAAGTTCAACCACTATTATGATCGGTGGACTTATACTCGCAGTTATGATCGGTGCGATTCTCTCATACTTCATCACCCGCGGCATTACCAAACCTATCATCAGAGTGGTTGGCATTATGAACGACCTGTCAAAGGGTGACCTTGAAGTTAATGTCGACTGTGACACCAATGACGAAATAGGTATGCTCCTGCATTCCATCGACGACCTGGTTCACGCTCTTAACAATGTCGCTGACAATGCTGAAGCTATCGCGATCGGTGACCTCAGTGTCAATATCCATAAACGCTCCGAAAAAGACAGAATGCTCGAAGCCTTCTCTAATATGGTTAAGACCCTTAACGAAGTTTCCGGCATAGCTGAAGAGATCGCCGGCGGTAACCTAACCGTAACTGCCAATATGAGATCTGACAAAGACAGAATGATCGAAGCCTTCAATACTATGATCGAAAACCTGACAAGGTTCGCTTCTGAAGTTCAGACCGCTTCTTCTCAGATCGCATCTGGTAGTGAAGAAATGAGTAGTACCTCTCAGAGCCTCGCTCAGGGTGCTTCCGAACAGGCTGCCAGTATCGAAGAGATATCCAGCTCTATGGAAGAAATGTCCAGTACTGTCAAACAAAACGCCGACTCCGCTCAGCAAACCGCCTCTATCGCTCATAAAGCTGCTGGCGATGCCCAGGAAGGTGGCAAGGCTGTCACCCAGACTGTTGACGCTATGAACAGTATCGCTGAAAAGATCAATATCATCGAAGAGATCGCCCGTCAGACCAATATGCTCGCTCTAAACGCCGCTATCGAAGCTGCTCGGGCCGGTGAACATGGTAAAGGTTTTGCCGTTGTCGCCGCCGAAGTTAGAAAACTAGCTGAACGAAGCCAGAACGCAGCTCAGGAAATCTCCACCCTGTCAACTGACAGTGTTGAAATTGCCGAACGTGCCGGAAAGCTCCTCGAAGAGATCGTACCTGGCATCCAAAAGACTGCCGAACTCGTCGAAGAGATCAATACCTCCAGTGCCGAACAGTCTGCCGGTATCGAACAGGTTACCCAGGCTATTCACCAGCAGGATCAGATCGTACAGCAAAACAGCTCTGCGACCGAAGAACTTGCATCTACCAGTGAAGAGTTCGCCGCTCAGGCTGAACAGCTTATAAAGACCGCTGAATTCTTTATACTCAACGAATCTTTCAAAAGCAAACCTAGAACTAGAGCAAATACCGCTCCCAGAGCTTCTGCACCAAAACCTGTCGCCAAGGCTAAGGCCGCGGTAGCAGCTCCAGCTGAAGCACCTGGCTCTGGTATAGACTTTGACCTCGAAGGTATGGACTCTGATGTGAACGACTCAGATTTCAGCTGATAACTATTATTCCAAACCAGAGGACATTACTCCAGTTGTCATAACCAGACCTCGATGACAGCTGGAGGTCCTCATGGATTCTTATTAAACTATTATAAACGCTCATTATATTAAATTTTGAGAACTTTACCTTAGGAGTAATTTAATATGTCAACCGCAACTGCTATTGATACTTGTCAATATCTCACGTTCAGACTCGGCGACGAAGATTTCGCTCTTGAGATCAATACCGTAAGAGAAGTGCTGGATCTTATCAACATAACTAAAATACCTCGTACACCTGAATACATGAAGGGTGTCATTAACCTCAGGGGAAATGTTGTACCGATCATTGACCTCAGACTCAATCTCGGAATGACTCCCGCCGAAAGAACTGTGGATACCTGTATTATTATTGTCGAAGTTGAACTGGAAGGTGACACACTCCAGATCGGCGCTCTGGCAGATTCTGTCCAGGAAGTGATAGACATTGACCCGGAACAGATCGAACCGGCACCTAAGATCGGGGTCAACCTCAATACCGACTTTATTAAAGGTATGGGTAAGAGGGACGAAAACTTCATTATCATCCTGGATATCAATAAGGTACTATCAGTCGAAGAACTCACCGCTCTCAAAGCGGCCAGCTCTCGTTCTGCTGATAACTAATTTATCACCGGAGATAATAATACAGAGCTTCCCCGGCCCACAACTTGACCGGGGAATTCCCTTACCTTAACTACGGCTTAACCAACGATGGTAATATATACTTCGTGAGTTTTTATGACTACTGATAAAAAAAATAACACGCATCATACTATGCCAATCCTCTCCGATAAGGAGCTCGATATATTCAGAGATCTTATCTACGAGGAATGTGGCATACAGCTAAAAGATGAAAAAAGATCTATGATGTCCTCTAGACTCTTCAAAAGAGTCAGGGCTCTTGGACTTGACTCCTTCCAGGACTACTACAACCATCTACAGGATACCAAAGACGACATAAACGAGATCATTGCACTTATCGACGTTATAACTACTAACAAAACCGACTTCTTCAGAGAACCGGCTCATTTCGAAATACTCAGATCATCTATTCTACCTGAACTCACCAGCGCACCTGAATTTAAAAAGTCCAATACGCTCAACTGCTGGTCCGCTGGCTGCTCCTCAGGCCAGGAACCATACACCCTCGCTATGGTTTTCGATGATTTCTTCGCCAATATCACTGGCTCATACAGCATTATCGCTACCGACATTTCTAAAAAAGTGCTCGCCGAAGCCAGAAATGCTGTTTACTCTCGTGATATTGTAGCACCTATCCCCGGGGCTTATAAAAACAAATACCTACTTACCGGTAAAGGGAAATACTCAGGTATGTTCAGGGTCATACCGGAGCTAAGAAAAAAAATACGGTTTGGCAGACTTAACTTCATGGATAACGACTACGGCATAGGTATCGATATGGATATTGTTTTCTGTAGAAATGTCATCATTTATTTCGACTGGCAAACTAAAATCGATGTTATTACAAAATTATATAATCAGCTCAGACCCGGCGGATACCTTTTCGTCGGACACTCTGAAACACTCAATGGCGTTAATCTGCCATTACAGAAAGTAATACCGACCGTTTTCAAAAAGGTAACATAATTCATGACTTAGGCTACATGGTATATACAAAAAACATTATAAGCATACTGTTAAATAATTATTGCAAAGACTAATTATCATGGATAAAAAAATTAAAGTTCTGATTGTTGATGACTCCTCTGTCGTTAGGCAGACTCTCGCAGCCATTATTGAAGCTGACCCTGACATGACCGTCATGGCAACTGCCGGCGACCCGTATATCGCTGCCAGTAGAATGAAAACGGAAATACCGGATGTCATTACTCTTGACGTAGAAATGCCAAGAATGGACGGCATAACTTTTCTACATAAGATCATGACTCAACATCCACTGCCCGTTATCATGTGCTCTAGCCTTACCGAAAAAGGCTGCCAGACTGCCATGAAAGCGCTCGAATACGGAGCCGTTGACATTATCACCAAACCGCAGCTTGGCGTTAAACAATATCTCGAAGATTTCAGCGTTACCATTTGCGATGCCATTAAAGCTGCCGCTATGTCAAACCTGAAAGTGCGTAAGCTGCCTATTAAGCCCGCTCAGAAAAAACTCAGTGCTGACGCCGTCATAGAAAAACCTAACGGCAAAGCTATGCTCAAAACCACCGAAAAGATCATTATTGTCGGTGCTTCGACTGGTGGTACCGAAGCTCTTAGAGAGTTCCTTGAGGACATGCCTGTTAACGCGCCCGGCATCGTGATTGTCCAGCATATGCCAGAGAAGTTCACTGCCAGTTTCGCTGAAAGACTTAACGAAATTTGCGCTATAAATGTCAAAGAAGCAGCTAACAACGACACCGTCATTCAGGGCAGAGCTCTTATCGCTCCCGGCGGCAAGCACACTCTTATCAAACGCAGCGGTGCCAGATACTATGTCGAAGTTAAGGATGGCCCACTTGTTTCCAGACACAGACCGTCCGTTGACGTACTTTTCAGATCCGCTGCCAGATACGTCGGCCAGAACGCTATCGGGGTCATTATGACCGGCATGGGTGATGACGGCGCTAACGGCATGAAGGAAATGAAAGATACTGGCTCGTACAACATCGCTCAGGACGAAGCCTCATGCGTCGTCTACGGCATGCCAAAAGAAGCCGTCAAGCTCGGTGGCGTCGACATAATCATCCCCCTCGACAAAATAGCTCACAAAGTAGTACAACTTTGCAAATAAAAAAAAATCGCCTCATTCTCACCCAGAGTCTGAGGCGTTTCCATAAGTAGCACAAGTCCCGAAGTACATCGGGACTTGTGCTACTTGGCATTAACTTCACCAACCATCTCAAAGAACCTGGTATATAAGTTACACAATATTCTGACATTATCTTCTGAGCAACAGCCCGCACATCAGTACCTTTTTACTGGCCACAACACAATAACTCCCAGGTTGCAATGTTTTCTATTCCCCACCACAACCTTTCACCTTTCACTCCTTCACTCACTTCTACACTTCTACACTTTTTCACTTTTACTTCTCCCCCAAAAACGTTTATATATATTCAATACTAACAAAATACTATTATTTTCAAATTTTTATCATTTTTACAGCCAAAAATCATACATTGCTGGCATTACCATGAGGGCACAGCTTTTACATAAAACCCGTAATAACAAAAGTTTATATTGGTTAAAATAAAACTCGATTTGGTTATTCATCCATAACTAACCATAGCTATTGAAATAATGAACAAAAGCTAACAAAAGTAATAAATAAATACATTCGCTCCGCTTTTAAAAAACCGTCCGCACCAGCGGACACCTGAGCTTATTTCTTATTTCTTATTTCTTGTTACTTTACACCAATATATACGCTGCAAAAGCTATCCCCAACGACATGCAACATTTGATTTACTGGAGATTGGTTATTATTTTTTGTTCTCAATGAAAGGTTACAGTATGAAAAGAAGTTTTATTAAGTCAATGCTGCTAGGCATTACCCTATTCGCCTGCTCAGCCTCACTATCATCAGCAGCCACACCGGACCGCGACTACCCATATCAGCCGGTACCGTTTACTGATGTACAGTTCAACGACTCCTTCTGGCTCCCCCGTATGGAGACTAACACCACCAAGACTATCCCGTTTGCTTTCAAAATGTGCGAAGATACCAGCCGCATCGAAAACTTCAAAGTCGCCGCCGGAATATCTGATAAAAAGTGGGACGGCATAAACGGATTCGACGATAGCGATGTATATAAGGTTATCGAAGGGGCCGCATATTCGCTTATGGTCAAACCTGATCCAAAGCTCGATGCTTATCTGGACGAAGTTATCTCTTATATCGCTGCCGCACAGGAAAGTGACGGCTATCTCTATACCGCACTCACCTCAAAAGCCAGAGATTATAAACAGAATATTCACTGTTGCTACAACAAAGAACGCTGGGACAATCTTGGCGGCGCCCACGAACTATATAACCTGGGCCATATGTACGAAGCGGCATCTGCTCATTATCTCGCCACCGGTAAGACATCGTTCCTCGACGTTGCTACTAAAAGTGCCGACCTCATCTGCAAAACCTTCACCGCCGGCAAGAACGAAGGTATACCCGGCCATGAAGAGATCGAGATCGGACTCGTTAAACTTTATCGTGCAACCGGCAATACAAAATATCTCGACGAATCGAAATGGTTCCTCAACCAGAGAGGCCGCTACGCTGGTATCAAAACCGCATACAGCCAGTCTCATATCCCGCTCGTAGAGCAAACCGAAGCTGTCGGCCACGCTGTCCGGGCAAACTACGTATACACCGCTATGGCCGACGTTGCCGCTATTACCGGCGACTCTGCTTTCGTAAAAGCTATTGACGCTATCTGGCAAAATGTAGCCGATAAAAAGCTATACGTCACCGGTGGTATCGGTGCCCGCCACGCTGGCGAAGCGTACGGCGACAACTACGAGCTGCCAAACGGCTCTGCCTACTGCGAAACCTGCGCCGCTATCGCCAATGTATATTGGAACCACAGAATGTTCCTCTTCCACGGCGACTCAAAAGCTATCGACATCATGGAACGTACCCTTTACAACGCACTCATCAGCGGCGTATCTCTCGACGGCATGAAATTCTTCTACCCCAACCCGCTCGAATCCGAAAAGGGCCATCAGAGAAGTCCATGGTTCGGCTGTGCATGCTGCCCTAGTAATATCTGCCGGTTCATCGCCTCCGTTCCTGGCTATGCCTACGCCGTTCGCGACGATGCTCTCTATGTCAACCTGTTCGCCAACAGCACATCAGATATCAAACTCGCCAATAATGAAATCACTCTCAAGCAGACCACCAACTACCCTTGGGACGGTGCTATAAAACTTAATCTCTCGCCAAAGAGCGACAGCAAGTTTGCTGTCAAAATACGTATCCCTGATTGGCTAAGCGATGAGTTCAGCTCATCTGCCCTATACGAGTTCGTCAACCCGGCAACCGCAAAACCAACTATCAAGGTCAACGGCAAGGCAGTTCCAATGAACACCATGAAAGGTTATGTCACTATCAATCGCCAGTGGAAAAAAGGCGACACTGTCGACATAAACTTCCCGATGGAGATCCGCCGCATTGTCTGCGATAATAAAGTAGAAGAAAACATCGGCAAATTCGCTATCCAACGCGGCCCGCTGGTCTACTGTATCGAAGGACACGACATCGAAGGTGGACGTCCGGTCAATATCCTGCTCGATAAGAAAGCTCCTCTTACCGCTGCCGCCTCTACTATGTTCAACAATGTAGTTACCATCTCTGGCGTCGCTCAGGAAGTAGTAAGCGACTCCGACGGCAATAAAACTATGACCAAACGCAAGTTCACAGCGATACCATACTATGCATGGGCACATCGCGACAAAACACCTATGGCCGTTTGGCTCCCGTTCGATGCTGAACGCACGACCCCGGTTCCGGCCCCAACCGTTGCGTCAAAGAGCAAAATCTCTCTATCGTTCCTCACCAATGTAGGTGGCACAAAAGCCGAATTCGTTAACGATCAGCTTAACCCTCGCAACTCACTGGAATCGGACCACGGCTTCCTCCATTTCTGGCCGCATAAGGGCAGTGTCGAATTCATCCAGTACGACTTCGCCAAAAAGGCAACGGTATCAAATGTCTCCGTTTACTGGTTCGACGATACCGGCAGAGGTGACTGCCGTATTCCTAAAGCATGGAAGATAATGTACCACACCGCCGACAATAAGTGGAAACCAGTCGAAAACTTCACCGACTATAAGATAACAAAGGATGAGTTCAACCAACTCAGCTTCCTGCCAGTCGAAACCGACGCCCTGAAGCTTGTTATCACCTTACAAGATAACTTCTCAGCCGGCGTACACGAATGGATTGTAAACTAAATCCACATTCTACCATAACAGGGAAGGTACCCAAAATACCTTCCCTGTATTTATTACTATATATATTCAATTGAATAAGTTGCGTAGCAAATAAATAATAGCTTTGAGTTTCGATGCACATCGGAACTCAAAACCTGAACTTATTTCTTATTTCATATTTCTTACTACTATACTCCTAATCAATGAGTCCCCCATGCCAACCAGAATCATAATCTTACTACTGCTATCAACCGCCGCACTTTTCGCCGGCGAAATTGACGATAAAACCGTTATCACTCCTGCCCTCACCAAACAATGGCAGACCTTTAATCTCGATCAGGTACGACTCCTACCCGGCGGCCCCTTCTACCATGCCATGCAGGTAGCAAAGCAATATCTGCTCGACACTGACATAAACCGACTGATCAACCGCCGCGGCTATGACGACCCGGAATATAAACCATACCCCGGCACTAACCAGCCTAAAGACACTCGCCCGGCCTACGCTAACCATTATATCTCAGGCATAGCTCTTATGTACGCCCAGACCGGCGACCCGCAGCTAAAAGCACGATGCGACTACCTCATCAAAAACATCATCGAACTCGCTCACCGCAACCCCAACCGCGACCGACGCATAAAAGACACTTTCGCTAAAGTACTCGCCGGCAACCTCGAACTCGCCGGCCCTGACGAATTCGGCTATCCCTGGGGCGGCATGGGCAACTTCTTCTACGATATACACAAATGGCACGCCGCTTATCGTGACGCTTACCTATACTGCCATAACACCGACGCTCTCGACTTCTGGATCGAACAGGCCGAATATATCACCGAATTCGCTCTCGCCGCTAACCCTGACCTGTTCGACAACATGCTCGATATCGAACACGGCGGCATGAACGAAACCTTCGCCGATCTCTACGCACTCACCGGCGACGAACGATATCTCACCGTATCCAAAAAGTTTAACCACCAGAAAGTTATCCTAAACGTCGCACTCGATAACGATGTACTCTGCGGACGCCATGCCAATATGCAGGTCCCAACCTTTGTCGGTACCGCCCGCCAATACCAGCTCGACGGCAATAATATCAGCCGCCAGGCAACCAACAACTTCCTGAACATGATCCATCGCGACCACGTAACCTGTATCGGCGGTAACAGCCGTTACGAACGATTCGGCCGACCAGGCGAGATTACCACACGCCTCGGCTTCACCGCCTGCGAAACCTGCAACACCTACAATATGCTCAAAGTCGCTCTCGAACATTTCCAGACTACCGGCGAGCTAAGCGACATGAACTATTATGAACGTGCACTCTATAATCACATTCTCGCATCCCAGGACCCTGTCACCGGCGGCGTAACCTACTACACCTCGCTCGCCCCCGGCGGGTTCAAATCTTATAGCGACCGATTCAACCTCCACGGCATATGGTGCTGCGTCGGTACCGGCATGGAAAACCATTCCAAATACGGACGGGCCATTTACTTCCACAATGACAATGACCTGTTCATAAACCTCTTTATCCCCTCAACTCTAAAGTGGCAGGATAAAGGGCTCGCTCTTAGTATGGCAACTAAGTTCCCGGCTAAAGACTCCGTATCGATCACCATCGAAGAAAACAAAAGCTTCAACCACTCCATCTGCCTGCGTCAGCCAGGCTGGTCTACCAGGCCAATACTCGTCACCGTCAATAGCACCCAGCTATCAGTCACACCAGACGAAAATGGCTACCTCCATATCCCCGGCCCCTTCAAGACCGGAGACAAAATAGCTCTTCAGCTCGATCAGTCATTCTACATCGAACCGGCAAACGACGACCAGCATATGGTCACTATCTTCCACGGCCCGCTTGCACTCGCCTGCGAGCTTGGCACCGAACATATGCCCGGCTCCGACCAGGTAGATACCTCCTTCAAGTATAAAGACTGGATAACCTATCAGAACGATGTACCTACCCTTATCGCCAGCCCAGACGACATCTCTCGCTGGCTAAAACCTCGCTCAGGCGACCCGCTCCATTTCAAGGCCAGCGACTCCGCCACCCTAAACGGCCGCAATGTCGATGTCTCCTTCCGGCCATACTACCTCACTCACAACCAACGCTACAGCCTATACCTGAAAATGTTCAAACCCGCTGAATACCAACTGCGTAAAACCGTTGTCTCAGACGAGATCGACACCTCTGACATCGATTCCGAGCGAGCACACTCACTCTCCGGCGACAAGTGCCTATCTACCACCATGCGCGACAAAAGAAACTTCTGGGAAAACAACCGACCTTGCCGGATAACCAAGCCCGGCGGATTCTTCAGCTACTCTCTAAAGCTCAACCCCAACACTACCGACCAGCAATATCTGACCGTCACATACTGGGGCGGCTCTGACCAGCTTTCAGTCTTCGACGTCTACGCTAACGACACACTGTTAAAAACCGAGGACATGCACAATCGTGCCCCGCTAACCTACCTGACCCAAATTTACGAGCTGCCCGCCGAACTGACAAATAATAAATCGTCAATAACCATCAGCTTCAAAGCTCACACCGAATCAAATATCGCCGGCCCCGTCTTCGCCCTAAAGACCTCAACCGACCCATTCACTTTCAAAAGCTACTCATTCTACGAAAAATAGTTTTTTTCAATCCCTTTCCAAAAACACCTGTAAGCTAACCCCTTACAGGTGTTTTACCCCCCCGTAGAGACGCAAGATCTTGCGTCTCCCACTTATTCACTTTTGCACTTTTGCACTTCCCCCCCCCCGCAAGAGTTTCCCGATACACGTCGGGATTCTTAAGTCTTCTTCCTTACTTCCCAACCAAACCACAAACTACCTAACACCCACACCTGCCAGCCAACCCTTCACATTAAACTCTTAATTTTTCTTTCTCAAATCTGCGTAAATTAATCAATCAGCAGTTCGCGGTAGCGAACACCTCTCGACAAATCTGTGGATAAAAAAAATCTTAATGCCAACATCTCAAACCAACCCAAAATCGCCAACCAAATCTTTGCGTCTTCGCGCCCTTGCGTTAAACTCTTAATTCTCTTCTTACACTAAACTATATGGTTGCGGCTAGCCCGCCCTAACCCCTTTGCGTTAAAAAAATTATTCTTTCTTAAATCTGCGTTAATTAATCAATCAGCAGTTCGCCCCAGCGAACACCTCTCGACAAATCTGTGGATAAAAAACTCTTAATGCCAACATCTCAAACCAACCCAAAATCGCCAACCAAATCTTTGCGTCTTCGCGCCCTTGCGTTAAACTCTTAATTCTCTTCTTACACGAAACTATATGGTTGCGGCTAGCCCGCCCTAATCCCTTTGCGTTAAAAAAATTATTCTTTCTTAAATCTGCGTTAATTAATCAACCAGCAGTTCGCGGTAGCGAACACCTCTCGACAAATCTGTGGATAAAAAACTCTTAATGCCAACATCTCAAACCAACCCAAAATCGCCAACCAAATCTTTGCGTCTTCGCGCCCTTGCGTTAAACTCTTAATTCTCTTCTTACACGAAACTATATGGTTGCGGCTAGCCCGCCCTAATCCCTTTGCGTTAAAAAAATTATTCTTTCTTAAATCTGCGTTAATTAATCAACCAGCAGTTCGCGGTAGCGAACACCTCTCGACAAATCTGTGGATAAAAAACTCTTAATGCCAACATCTCAAACCAACCCAAAATCGCCAACCAAATCTTTGCGTCTTCGCGCCCTTGCGTTAATCTCTTAATTCTCTTCTTACTCGAAACTATATGGTTGCGGCTAGCCCGCCCTAATCCCTTTGCGTTAAAAAAAATTTTCTTTCTCAAATCTGCGTAAATTAATCAATCAGCAGTTCGCGGTAGCGAACACCTCTCAACAAATCTGTGGATAAAAAACTCTTAACTCTTTTATAACCCACTCCCCCGCCACTAGAGAATGAACTCTCTCCCCACCCGAGACATCCACCTACCCCAATCTGTCTCCGATAAACCAGAGCTGGCTCCAAGATCCAGTCCGCCCAAAGCGGACGGTTATCCGTCTAAAAAAAACTTTGCACCTTGCACCTTGCACTTCTTCACTTCTTCACTTCTTCACTTCTTCACTTCTTCACTTCTTCACCAATCTCCAACAAATACTCCACCACCTCATCCTCCAACCCCAGCTGCCCCTTAACACCACTAACCTTATCATCTCCATATATCGTCTTAAATATTACCAGCCCATTAAGAAACCGACCCGCATCACCTGCATGATACAGATCACTATCATGCAGATTTATATTCCTCCCCATATAATTCAGACCCCACGCCTCGCCAACCTTCGCCAGCAGCACATCATCCTTCACCTTCGCCTCCGAATGATCAGGTATATAATTCTCCACACAATCATGATAATGTTTATTCAGCTGCTCCTGCATCTGCATCCGATTATCAAACTTCTCCGGGTACATATTATTAAACTCATGTCTCGCCCAGGTCTCATACAATACCACTTTCGCCTTCGGACTCTTGGCCTTTACCCTGTCATACAGCCACGTCGCATCCCGCTTAAACCCGGCCGGATCACCAATATTATCTGTCGGCCTGGTACTATACTCCTGCATCACCACAAAATCCCAGCCACCGCCATCGATCGCTTTCAGCGTCTTCTCACATTTACTATGATATTCTAACGACTGACCATTCGCCGCAACATTAACAACCTCAGGCACATCTTCACCCGCATCAACCGCCATCTGCTTCACGATCTCCGGCACCGGCCCATAATTAGTGAAGCTATTACCGATAAACAATATCCGATACCCTTCTCCACCACTAGCCAGCCCTACCAAACTCATCATAACCGCCAGAACAAAAAATACAGACTTCATATCTTTTTCCTTTTTCAAAACATTTCCTATCAAATCACCAAAAACATATCATACCACCACCCCCCACCATTTTCAACCCCTCTCCCCTCCCCCCGCCGTAGAGACGCAAGATCTTGCGTCTCCCACTTCTTCACTTTTGCACATTTGCACTTCTTCACTTCCCCCCACTTTTTTCTAACTTCCCAACACCATTTCAGCCGATAATAACAGTAATACCAGACTTACCTTAGTTTGTCTGTTTTTTGTTTTTTTTCTTTTTGCCTTGTGACAAACAATGGGGCCCTGATCCATGGCAACTATGCTGCTCGTAAACAACTTAGCTATAATATTTTATACTATATTCTCGTATACCTTTCTACTCAGGTACGCAAGCAATAAACCGCTTAACAAGTTGTTATTCGGACTTATCTGGTCTCTGGCCGTATGGGGCTCCATGATAAACACCTACAATATCAAACCAGGTGTTTTCTTCGATTCCAGATCCGTCATCCTTGTCCTCTGCGGCATGTTCGGCGGTCCTATAACCATTATCATACCAACTATCACCGCTATCGTGTACCGTACCATACTCGGCGGCATAGGCATAGTACCCGGCAACATTACTATTATCGGATCTGTTATCGCCGGACTAGCTTTCTACTACTGGAACAAACGCTCTAATACCACTCCCGGCTTCTTCCAGTTCTACCTCACCGGGCTCGCCGCTCATCTGGTATACTTCTTCGCCGCTCTATACCTGCCCTGGGAGCTCGCTTCTACCGTCATGTCCAATATGGTACTACCTGTACTTATTATCTACCCGATTGTTACTGCTATAATCTCCGTTTTCATGATCAATCAGGAAAGACTATTCAATAGCGAACAGCAGCTCATCAGCTCGCAGCAGCAGCTCCAGGCCGCTAACCAGCAATATATCGCCGCCAACCAGCAGCTCTCAGCTTCCGAGCTTCAGCTCAAAGCCACTAACCAGCAGCTAACCGCCTCCGAACACGAGCTTAGAGCCTCTGAAGAACAATATCGAGAACTTGTCGAAAATGTTAACAGCGTCATCCTTAAAATGGACTCTAACGGCATTATCACATACATAAATTCTTACTCCCTCACTCTATTTGGCTACTCCATGGAAGAACTAATCGGCAGTAACGTCCTCGACACGATCGTGCCAGACACTGACAGCACCGGCAAACCACTCAGCGAACATATAGAATCCATTGTCACCAATCCACAAAAATATCTAATCGTCGAAAATGAAAATATCTGTAAAAATGGCAAAAGACTTTGGATGAGATGGCACAACAAAGCGATCTATAACAACAACGACGAAATTACCGGTCTTTTCTGCGTCGGTACTAACTGCTCTGAAAAGAAAATGGCTGAGTTGCTCATCGAACAATATAACAAGTCCATGGAAAAAGAGGTTACACAACGCACTAAAGAGCTTTCAGAAAAAAATAGCCAGCTCGAAAACGAGATCGAAAATCGTATCAAAGCCGAACAGGAGCTAAAAAACGCTCATTCGCAAATGGTACAGGCAGAAAAAATGGTCTCTATCGGGCGGCTCGCCTCCGGCATAGCTCACGAGCTCAATAACCCGCTAGGCGCCATCGGCTCAACAAATACCACTCTGGAACAAAATTTCAAAAACCTGGGCAAATACTGCAAAGCTATCTACGCCGAGTTCAAGCCGTTCGATACCCAGGTCGAAGACATTGTCGAACAAATAATAAATATCGAACCACCTCTGCTCTCTTCTCGAGAAAAAAGAAATCTCAAATGCAGAATTGCAGAACGCTTAGCAGATAACAATATAAAATCACCAGAAGATACCGCAAACTTCATTATAAATATCGGCCTGCAGGATAAATACGAAAAATATATTCAGCTTCTAGACTCCGACCAGTCAGCCCAAATATGCCAGTTCTTAGAATGGATATCAAACATTATCCAGGGCCTGAAGGTTATCGACAGTGCCGTCAAGCAATCCTCTCGTATCGCCTACGCTCTCAGAGAATACGCCCGTGACAACACCAGCAAACAAATGGAACTATCCGACATCAGGCACACTATCGAAACCGCTGTTATCCTCTACGGCAATAAGATCAAGCACGGCATAGACCTCAACCTGAACTTCAATGATACCCCCCAAACACTATGTTTCCCTAACGAACTCATTCAGGTTTGGGCCAACATAATCCACAACGCAGACCAGGCCATGGAAGGACACGGAAATTTACAGATCGACCTATTCACCGAAAACAATAATATCATCGCTAGGTTCACCGACAGCGGTTGCGGAATCTCACCTGAAATCCAGGCAAAGATCTTCGAACCTCTATTCACCACCAAACCAGCCGGACTCGGCACCGGGCTAGGCCTTGACATATCAAAACGCATCATCACCAGGCACGACGGCACAATAACAGTTAACAGCACCCCCAACCAAGGATCAACCTTCACCATAACCCTACCTATCACTCTCCCCACCGCGCAAGAGTTTCCCGAAGTACATCGAGATTCTTAAGTCTTCTTCCTTTTAAGTAGCTCAAGCATCCTTGCTTGAGATTCTTGGTATAACTTTGCCAACCATCTCAAAAAATCTGCTATAAAAGTTACACAATATTCTGACTTTTCCTTTTAGACAACACGTCCCCTAACGAGTTCTTTACTCTTCTTCCTTACTTCCCACCCAACCCACAAACTACCTAACATCTAAACCAGCCAACCATCTCTTCGCATCTTCGCGCCCTTGCGTTAAACTCTTAACCCTCTTCCATCTCCCCCCGTAGAGACGCAAGATCTTGCGTCTCCCACTTCTTCACTTTTGCACATTTTCACTTCTTCCCCTTCTTAAATCTGCGTAAATTAATCAATCAGCAGTTAGCGGTAGCGAACACCTCTTAATAAATCTGTGGATAAAAAACTCTTAACTCTTTTATAATCCACTCCGCCCAAAGCGGACGATTATCCCGTCTAAAAAAAACTTTGCACTTTGCACTATGCACTTCTTCACTTCTTCACTTCTTCACTTCTTCACCTTTCCCTCCCTCACTCCAACTCACCCAGCCACTGCTCACTCAACACCGCAATATCCTGTAGATCGATCACACCATCACAAGTAACATCACCAGCCCCATCTCCATTAAGCCAGCCCGCCACCATGATCGACAGATCGTTAACATCAACTATATCATCTCTATACAGATCGCCCGGCAACGCCTTCTCCGAGTACATCAAAAATATCTCATCATCAGCAAGCACACGATTATAAACACTCACCTCATCTATCGAACCAGCAAAATAGCTAGGCCAAGCTTCAAACACACCTACACACACATTGCCCGGCCCGGTATTAACCACATACCCACTCACTCCGCCTATCACTTCCGGCAAACCATCAACATAAAGCTTCGCTTCAGATATATTCGGGCTCCCATCATCAGCCAGCGTAACCGCTATATAGTGCCACTTACCATCGGCTATATTAGTCGTTCCACTTATACTTCCACCCTGAACCTCAGCACGCAACGTTCCATCATTATTAGTACGTACTACCCATTTCCTGCCAAGCCCAAAATCACCCCAGCTCATTATCTGACCGCCGCCATTGCTCATCTTCACCCACGCGCAGCAGCTGCGCGACAGATGACCAGCCACACCATCAAAACCATCCATAGAAACCACATCGTCTATACCATCAAAGCTCAAGCCGCCGCATTCTCTTCCAACTACCCAGCTCTCTTCACCCATCTCCTTCAGCTCACCATTACCACCCAGCAGCCCTTCGCCAGTAACAACTGTACCGCCGCCATCATTAAATCGCCATAATCCCAGCGGCTCATCTACCGGCTCAACTACCAGCGACGACACAACATCGTTCCAGCCATCATCTACCAGACAGCTGACATCACTCGTCTTCTCCAGCCTGTTACCCTGAAAATTATCTTCCGAATAGAACGTTACCTTATAACCCGGATCGATCACAAACGATGATGCATCATTATCCTTACCGCCTGCTCTAACTATATCTGCCGCAGTATACGCCCCCACACCAATATCAGCCGACCAGCCGTGATAATACGGACAATGCTGATATAGTGTAAGCACATGATCTTCCCACGGATCAATCTCCAACGCATTATTGATCGCCCAGCCATAATCCGCTATCGGATACTGACCCTGATGGCTCAGCATATCATCAAACAGCCACATAAAGCCGCCTGATATATTATTGGAATTATTCCAATTTGTCATCTTACTGGCAACACTGCTTGGCGTATCGCCATTATCGTTTGGATAACACCATAAACCAGGTGCTACTTGCAGATCGCCAAACACACCACTCCAGCCCGCCGGCGTATTCCAACCGCCGCCCGCATAACATTGCAGGTCTACCCGATCTATCGCCCCCGGCCTAAGGTCGTTCACCTGACTATAGACCGCTCCCCAATAATCGCTCCGGGTATAAGGACACAGCGTCACCTTAAATCCGATATCACTTAGCATAACCGTAAAATCAACCGTCGAACTCACATCATAGATCTTCTCATCATCATAACTTATCCCATCGATCGCCGGAAACAGATCATGGATCAGCTTAAAGTTCTTATACAATCTACTATCCGGCCCTGTTCCCTCAGCCGCGATCAGATTCTTTATATGCAAAAATGCATCTGAGTTCCACGCACCTATCGCCAGCTCGATCCGCCTTACCGATGTTTCCCCCTCCTTAAAAGCCTTCACCTCATCAGGCCAACTCGCCTTACCCGTATACACACCATTCTTAAGGATATTATCATCATTATAGTTCATATCACAATTTGCATTCAAATGGATCGTCCACAACATCACAGTCGTAAACCCAGACGAACGGATCAGATCACAATATTCACTTGCCTTATTATAGAACGGCCCACCACCATAAATGATTGACTCCTTGGCATTAACTATATTAACACCTGCTGTTACCATTAATAATAGGGACAATACCAGACGGGGAAATTTCTCTTTCAACATATTATATGCCGCTCCAAAGTTATATCGTTTAGCCACGCGAAGTCCTTATTTGATAAACACTTCCGCAACCGTGCCAATTTTCTCCTACGCTTCACTTATTATACAATAGTAACATATCACCATATACCGGGCAAGAAAATTCAACCCCAACATCCACCAAACCACATAACCACCTCCCCCTCAGCAACTTACCAAAAAAAACACTTCACCACTTCACCTTTGCACTTCCCCACTTCAACTTTTGTTAAAATCTATTTTAACTCAACTCTCAAGCACAAATCACCACCACCAAAGGACCGATAACCAGATAAGTGTTCCACAATCCCAAAAGGTGAAATTATTGTAACACTTCCCCTACTTCGCAAACTATTACAAGAAAACAACTTAATAACATAATCATTCGCATAAAATTTTCCATAACTTCTTTTATAAAGTTATTAACCTTCCCTCAATTTTATACCGAAAGTAAAACGGAACAGAAATATATTAAAATAATGTTTAATATATATAACAAAGCATCAAGATAACTACTTACGAAATATTCCAACTCCTGGAGAAACACCAATGTTACAGAAAATGAAACTCAGCACTAGAATGATAACACTTATCAGCTCAGTGGCCTTCGTCACTTTCGCCACCACGATCAGTTTTGTATCGTATAAGGCTTCTAATATGTCTTCCAAACAGGCTCTCGAGTATAGCGAACAGCTAGCGTACCGTTTCAGCGGAGTTGTAAATAGTGAACTGTCCACCGCCATGCACACTGCCCGTGCTACAGCTAAAACGATGGAAGGCATGATCAAAGACGATGCCATACCTTCCAGAAGTGTAATCGATAACATACTTGTCAAAATCCTTGACGATAACGACAAATTCATCGGAATTTGGACTTGCTGGGAACCTGACGCCCTCGACGGCAAAGACTCCGAGTTCGCAAACACACCCGGCCATGATAGCACCGGAAGATTCATCCCTTACTGGAATAGAAGCCCCGGACATATTGCAAAAGAAGCTTTAGTAAACTACGCCACTCCCGGCGATGGTGATTACTATCTCACTCCTAGAGATTCCGGCCACGAAGTGATCTTCGAACCATATAAATACCCAGTAGGCGGTAAAGAGATCTTGCTCACCAGTGTTGCTGTACCAATATTCAAAAATAGTAAATGCGTTGCTGTTATCGGCATCGATTACGCCGTCGGTGAATTTGACAAACTCGTCGCCAGTATCAAACCTTTTGAAACTGGTAACGCTGCCCTTATAAGTAACTCAGGTTTCTACGCAGCCAACCCCGACAGCAGTAAAAGCGGCTCCAACATCGGCGATTCCGAACAATGGACCGCCGCAAAAGCTGCAATTAAAAATGGTGAATCATTTATTTGCGATGACTTCTCTGAAACTATCGGCACCAATGTCAAAAGAATTATGGTACCCGTTAACATAGGTAAAACCAATACCCCATGGTCCTTCCTGGTAAACGTACCTGTCGATAAAGTGCTAAAAGATGCCAGAGCTATTATGTATACAACCATACTTCTCGGCTCTATTTCGCTGCTTACTCTTATTGTCGTTGTATTCTTTATCTCTCAGAGCATCAGCAACCCTATACACAGAATAGTAACACAGCTCAACAGAGGCTCTGATGAGGTCACTACTGCTTCTAACCAAATATCAAACTCCTCTCAGGGACTAGCACAAGGCGCTACCGAACAGGCCGCCAGACTGGAAGAAACCTCTGCCTCTCTCGAGGAAGTAGCTTCTATGGCAAAGAAAAATTCCGAAAATTCGCTGCTTGCCAACACCCTTGCCAATCAGGCAAATACTGCTGCCGACAAAGGAACCCAATCTATGGACAAAATGATCAATGCTATAAATATGATACAGAAAAGCTCGGAAGAAACTTCTAAGATCATAAAGGCCATTGACGAAATCGCGTTCCAAACTAACCTGCTCGCTCTGAACGCTGCCGTCGAAGCAGCTCGTGCCGGAGAGGCTGGCAAAGGGTTCGCTGTTGTCGCCGAAGAAGTTAGAAATCTCGCCATGCGATCTGCCGAAGCGGCCAGAAACACCTCCACTATGATCGAGGAGTCTGTCACAAACGCTAATAACGGTGTCACGATCTCTACCGAAGTTGCACAATCGCTAGAAGAGATCAGCGAAGTAGTTAAAAAAGTTGATAACATTATCAGAGAAATTACCGCCGCATCTCAGGAACAGACCAACGGCATCGAACAGGTTAACGCCGCCACCACCGAAATGGGCAGAGTTACCCAGAGCAACGCCGCTTCCGCCGAAGAATCCGCCTCTGCCTCAGAAGAACTTAGCGCTCAGGCAAAACAAATGAACGATATCGTCGCAAACCTCGCCGCCCTCGTCGGTGGCCAGACGGCCAGCCAAACACAAACTAACAATACATCCTACTCCTCCGCTCTCGGCAAAACCGACAATACCTTCCACGAGATAGCCGACTGGGAAATGGATCAGGACGACAACGCTGACCTGTTCAAAGATTTCAACAAAGTGAACTAATAACCAGACAAGGCCAGGTAGCTCTCCGCCAGAGACAGCTACCTGGCCACCCCTAATCCCCTCTCCCACGCAAAAGTTTCCCGATGCACGTCGGGATTCTTAAGTCTTCTTCCTTTTAAGTAGCACAAGTCCCGAAGCACATCGGGACTTGTGATTCTAGGTATAACTTTCCCAACCATCTCAAAGAATCTAGCATACAAGTTACACAATATTCTGACTTTCCCTTTTAGACAACACCCCCTTAATCAGATACCTTACCCTTCTCCCTTCCAACCAAATCCACAAACTCCCTACCCCCAACCCCGCCAACCATCTCTCTGCGTCTTCGCGCCCTTGCGTTAAACTCTTATTCTCTTCCATTTCCCCCCGTAGAGACGCAAGATCTTGCGTCTCCCACTTCTTCACTTCTTCACATTTGCACATTTGCACTTCTTCACCTTCTACTTCTTCTCCTTTTACCAGCCATAACCAACTGTCCACCCAGCACCAGCACCACCATTATCACCACAAAAACCGCATTTCCACCCCCAAAACCGCCATCCTAAAAAAATAACCACTTTTCTTTACAACTTTTTCACCCGAATTTGTATAATAAAGTTGTACTGTTATTCAGTACATGAAAATAAATTGAGATCCCGGGATTCATGCTTCTGCTTTTTGCAGCCTGCCATAAATACTTCCCTGAATCTATTATTTTGCTTGGTTTTTAATTTGTATTTATTTGTTTGTTTTGCCCTGCCGCCAAACATTTGCGGAATTTCCGCGCCCTGCGAGCCCTAACGCTTCGCTCATACCGTTTTATATTATTTTGGTCAATAACAAGGCTCTTTACATCTATGTTTTGGGAGTAATACATTATGAAAAAGTCATTATTATCTATACTATTGTTTTTAATTTCTACCACCACAACCTTCGCAGCCAACGGCATAATTCCAGGGTCAGGAACACAACAAGACCCATACCAAATACAGGACCTCAGAGACCTGAACACATACCTGCTAGACGTAAAATACTCTGAAGATAACATTTACACTAACCTAACCTCTGACATAGACGCTACGAACTTAACCTTCACCAGAGAGTTCTACGGCCAACGTATTGATGCCGTTTTTGACGGATGCGGACATACCATATCTAACCTCACCCTCAATTCACTGAAATCTAACGCTAGAACCACTGCCCTTTTCAAGTATGTAACTGAAAATGGTACTATTAAAAACCTTAACCTGGAAAATGCTTATTGCGACAGTGCAAACACTTATTCCAACAACATTGGCATCATAGCTAGTGACAACTCCGGCACAATAGAAAACTGCTCAGTCTCCGCTATATTATCTAATTCCGGAGGATATGACAACTACATTGGCCTGGTTACTGGCTGGAGTAACGGCACTATTAAAAACTGCTATGCCGCTGGTATGATTATTTCCAGACAAAATTTCTCTAATGATTTCATTATTGGAGGTCTATGCGGAATAAGCTATGGCACTATCCTTAACTCATGTGCTGAAGTTGACATAAATATGTCTGCTAATATCGGTGGGCTCTGCGGCATATCCTACGGCACTATCGCTAATTGCTATTCCAAAGGCATTATTACCCCCGGCATAGAAGATTGGGGCATAGCATCTTCTTTAGTTTATCTGAGTGGCGGACAAATTATAAATTGCTACTGTGCCACCCAAAACCCAGATGGTTGGGCCCCTATAGCATTTTTTGTCCGTAGTGGTGATGGTGTTATAGACAACTGCTTCCTAGACACCTTCCAAAAAGAGCACGATATCTATAAGCCACTATACCTACAGCTAATGCTTAATGGAAACACTAACTACACGAACCACCCTTTGGGCTATCAGGCTACTCTTGCCGGCGAGCCTGAATGGTCCACTGACGGCATCATCGACCAATGCATCTCCCTTGATGGTATTGACGACTATATTACTACTGGCTATACTGGCTCTACTGAACAATTCGCCAGAAGCTCCTCTTTCTGGATCAAATCTTCTGCTGACACCAACCAGACTATTGCCTGCTGGGGCGAAAACCTGCCGGGCAAGCTCTGGAAGATAGCTATAAACTCAAATGGTAATACACTGGTTGACCTTTCAGGCTCAACTATTACTTCCAATATTACCGTTAACGACGGGCAATGGCACCTCATTACCATTACCCTGCCAGCCAAAATTGAACCTGTAACTTCCGACGATATAAAAGTCTATATCGACAGCATTCTTGATATAAATGCAACATACCCAGAACCTTGCCTGATCAATACTGCTCAAGCGTATAACCTGTCTTTCGGTGCCGACACTTCTACCGCTACCGCTACTGATTTATTCACTGGCTATATCGACGATATCAGACTATACAACATCGAACTAACAGCAGAAAACGTAGAATCTCTATACTCACTGCTAGAACCACAAACGGCTGACGGCTATACCGCTTGTAATACCGATCAGATGCAGGATATTAATACCTACCTGGCCGCTAACTGGGATATTGCACCTACTCTGCAGCCTGACTCTGACTCTATCTGGATAATCGATGAAAACAACTACCCAACACTGCGTTGCCACCAGGGTATAACCAAAATTCACTACTTCGACACAGACAAACTTCTAGGCCATAGCCAGGCTGAAGCGGCCGCAATACTGGCAGAAGCTAACGTCCCTGTAAACTTCATATACGACTATAGCCCAGACATTGAAACCAATTTCGTTATACACGCCCAATTAAACGACAATATATACCACTCACCTTCAGAGCTAACCGTACTCATCAGCAGCGGGCCATACAACTGGTCCACAAATCCCGGCGATGGATCAATTGAAAATCCATACATAGTTTCTACTCCCGGTATGTTCCTTTCTATCAATAGCGATGACTACTACGAACTGGACTGCGATCTGGACTTCAACTATTACAAGTTCGACCAGGCACTAATCTTCAAAGGTAATATTGGAGGCCTTAGCGACCAACTTCCTTCCGGTGAGTTTTTCAACGGCGTCCTTAACGGACGTGGACACAAACTCAGTAATATCACGATCACCCCATACTTCGATGAACAATGGCAAAGATTTGAATTATATGCCTCTGGCGTTTTTGGTCATATCAGCGAAGATGGCTATGTTTTCGATCTGGAAGTCGATAATATAAATATTTCATATGTAGAATTTTCTGGTGGAATTGCTAACTATTGCTCTGGCACTATCAGCAGGTGCTGCGTATCAGGAAGCATATCAGATTCCCGGTGGGCTGGTGGTATTTGTGGCTCTCTCACTGATGGTGGCACTATCAGCAACTCATATTCAAACGTATCATTCCCTGACCCATCTTCATCTTGCAAAAACGGTGGAATTGTCGGCATAAATGATGGCGGTTCAATAATCAAATGCTATAGCATCGGTAGCATGAATTCTGACGATTTGGGCATAGCTGTATTACCAAATAATTATAACACATATTCTACTATTTCTTGTTTCTGGGATATTGATACCACAAATACAACTATCCCATATAACGCAAATATACCAGGTACCACCTACGGCCTGACTACTGACCAAATGCAAAACATAGATAACTACATTAACGCCGGATGGGATATCACTCCTGCCGATCAGGCAGATGCAGGCTCTGTATGGGTTATCCGGCCAAACAGCTATCCAGAACTAAACTTCCCGGCTCCTGACAGTAGCTCACCACGCTTTGATACCACCTTATTACCTGGCATATCTGAAAGCAAAGCTATTGCCGCTCTTGCCAGAAATGGCATCACCGCAATCGTAAAATATGACTATTCACTAACGGTTGAAGCTGGAACAATTATCCACTCCGAACTCGAACCTGACATCTGCACATCAGACTCGCTTGCTATTGTTGTCAGCAGCGGCCCATATAACTGGTCCGACAATCTCGGTGACGGCACATTACAAGCACCATACCAGATCTCAACCCCAGGTATGTTCCTGGCTATCGTAGACAACAAATACTACGAAATCGATCGGAACTTAGACTTCCATTATTACTCTTTCTCTGATTCATTAATAAAGAGTGACAACAATTTCAACATCAACCTCAACGGACTTGGACACAAACTAAAAGATATAAATATTATTGATAATGAATCATTCACATATTACTGTGGCATATTTGAGTCCATCGATTATAACAGTCATATTAGCAATCTGGATATTGACAACATATATATCGACCAGCCTTGTGATTATGTAGGTGCAATATGTGCTATACACAGAGGAACTATCAACTCCTGCCGTGTATCTGGCTCCATATCACGTGGCGGATATGTAGGTGGTATTTGCGCAAAGAGCAGTGATGGCCATATATCTAATTCTTACTCAACCGCAAGTCTAAAATCTTATAATAGTGCAGGCGGCATAGCAGCACTTACGCTAAGTTACACTGACCCTATCACAAACTGCTACTCAACAGGATATATAAGTTGCGATGGGGACAAATCAGGAATCACACCTGACTATATATACGAGGTACAAAACTGCTTCTGGGACACCCAGACAACCCAAATACCATCCGACTACAGCTCCGAAAACATAATCGGCCTGACTACCGAACTTATGATGACCGAGTCAACATTTACCGACGCCGGATGGGACTTCTCAGACTCCGACGGCACACCAGCAATATGGAAGATCAGACCTGGCTACACCTACCCACTTCTCATCTGGGAATCATACGCTCCCGGCGACCTCGCTGGCAGCCTCACAGTAGACCTAACTGACCTCGAAGCTCTTCTACAAAACTGGCTCTCTGACGACGCCAGCTCCGTAGACCTGACAGACTTCGCCATCATAGCATACAACTGGCTAAACTAAAGCCACCCAACCAAACACAAAAAAGCCGACTGACCAAAAATCAGCCGGCTTTTCTTTTCATTACCCCCACCCCACAGCCACCCCCCCCACGCAAGAGTTTCCCTTGCAAGAGTTTCCCGATGCACGTCGGGATTCTTAAGTCTTCTTCCTTTTAAGAATCACAAGTCCCGAAGTACATCGGGACTTGTGATTCTTCGTATAACTTTCCCAACCATCTCTCTGCGACTTCGCGACCTTGCGTTAAAAACTTAATCCCCTTCCACCTCCCCCGTAGAGACGCAACACCTCGCATCTCCCACTTATTCACATTTGCACATTTGCACATTTGCACATCTTCACCCTCCCCCCTCACTTCATGACCTCCCTGAACTTCATGGTAAAAAAACTCTTCCCCCTTTGCACCTTGCACTTCTTCACATTTTCACATCTCCCCAGCTTCCTCTTATCTGTGTCCATCTGCGTTCATCCGTGGTTCCCAAAAAACTCTTCATAATACTTTTCTTATCCTACCAATCCTACCATCCCGGCAACGTTTCTCTACCCCTTTGCCGGCACCTAGCGTCTGGCGATCTTCGCAAGAAACTATTCTTCCTCTCTGCGTCCTCTGTGCCCTCTGTGGTAAAAATTCTTAATACCATAGCCCCCCGTAGAGACGCAACATATTGCGTCTCCCACTTATTCACTTTTGCACTTCTTCACCCTCCCCCCCTCACTTCATGACCTCCCTGAACTTCATGGTAAAAAAACTCTTCCCCCTTTGCACCTTGCACTTCTGCACATTTTCACATCTCCCCAGCTTCCTCTTATCTGTGTCCATCTGCGTTCATCCGTGGTTCCAAAAAACTCTTCATAATATTTTTCTTATCCTACCAATCCTACCAT
Source organism: Sedimentisphaerales bacterium (assembly GCA_963667715.1). GTDB lineage: Bacteria > Planctomycetota > Phycisphaerae > Sedimentisphaerales > SM23-30 > JAFGDI01. The sequence continues at coordinate 4,119,657 of OY763926.1, forward strand.
CCCGGCAACGTTTCTCTACCCCTTTGCCGGCACCTAGCGTCTGGCGATCTTCGCAAGAAACTATTCTTCCTCTCTGCGTCCTCTGGCCCTCTGTGGTAAAAATTCTTAATACCATAGCCCCCCCGTAGAGACGCAACATATTGCGTCTCCCACTTATTCACATTTGCACTTCTTCACCCTCCCCCCCCTCTCTTCATGACCTCGCTGAACTTCATGGTAAAAAAACACTTCCCCCTTTGCACTTCGCACTTTGCACTCTCTCCAAAACTTGTTCACATTTGCTCTTTTTCACCTATTTTCATACTAATTTCTTCCAATTCTTGTCGATTTTTGATCGATTTCAGACTTGCTTTTAAAATGTACATTTGACAACACTCTATATACATCCAGTGTACATTTGGCGATATTTTAAAATGGCGGTTTATAGACCAGAAAAACAGCACTCATAAATTACTATATAATAAGGTATAACAACCTCATCTTTTAGCTCGGGTTTTCGGGCTTTTCTTCGCCACGTACATCCTGTGTACATGAGTACTTTTCCTCGTATATTCCCGTCGGGACCAGTACAACAAAGACCGTCCCCAGCAAAAGTCGCAGGTCAAACCACATCGACCTCCGTTCAACATATTGAACATCCAACTCGAGCTTCTCTTCTATGGTCAGCGACCCGCGACCTGAGATCTGGGCCAGTCCTGTCAGGCCGGGCCTTACCTCTAGCCGTCTACGTTGACGATCGTTCCATTCGGCCGCCTGACTTACGTATAGTGGCCTTGGGCCAACCAGCGACATATCGCCTTTTAGTACATTCAATAATTGCGGTAGCTCATCTAAAGATAGTAACCTCAGCCACTTACCAGTCCGAGTTAATCTCGGGTCATTACCGCCTTTGGGAGAATTGCCGTATGGGTCGCAATCTGTTCGCATTGTCCGAAACTTATACAGTGTAAAAGCCTCACCCTTTAGCCCGGCACGCTCCTGGCAGAAAAAAACTTCGCCGCCATCTACTATTTTTATAAATACCGCTACAACAACAACTAATGGCAACGATAAGCAGGCGGTTAGTATAACCAGCAGCAAATCAGCTAGTCTTTTGACAATTTTATACATACTTTTCATAATTCTTTTTCTGTCATACTCTTAACTAAGATATGAAACCTATCGCAAATATGCAAATTCTTCATTAGCCCTTATATTAAAAGCAGTTAAATAAGCCTGACCTTTAGCAGGGCTTACCATTGATTACTATAGATAATAATGTTATTATAAGCGGTCGGCCAAACTATTTGGAGTTTTTTCTGTTATAAGGACTAACATTATTTATAATATTGGCCGATATATATAAAAACTTATGATTAAGATACTTATAGATCATACTTTTAACTGGGAGGATTGTGGTGATCTCGAAGATATGAGTCTGTAAGTTGTTTTACGAAAGGTATTAATGTGTCATGATAAAGTTGTCTGACAATCCGGATATTCTCTATCCGGCCGACTGTTTGGAACCTGAGGCTGCTCTCGGTAACTGGTGGGTTGCACATACCAAGGCCAGAAACGAAAAGGCTCTGGCTAACCAGCTACAAAAGATGGAAGTGCCTTATTTCCTGCCACTTATAGAAAAAACTACTAAAAAGGGTAAGAGGAAGTTCAGATCTATGCTGCCGCTCTTCGGTGGCTATGTTTTCTTCTGCGGTGACGACGAAGCTAGATATAAAGCCCTTACTACCAATAGGATAGCGAATATTATCCCGGTAATGGATCAGGTATTGCTCAAGAGTCAGCTCAGAGATGTTTATGTCGCTCTGACCTGCGGCTCGGAGATCGATCCGTTCCCAGCTGTCGTTGCCGGCATACGCTGTGTGGTTACCGCCGGCCCGCTTCGCGGCGTGGAAGGAATAGTAGAAAAGAAAGAGTCGGTTACAAAAATACTACTTAAGGTCGATATCCTCGGCCAGTCTGCGGCTGTTACTATTGACCCGGCATTTTTAGAACCGGTAGAATAAGAACTACACAGGCTATCCGCTTTACATCCCAATATAAAAACATATTAGTAAAGTACTTATAAAATTACAGGACTCAAGGTTTTGACTGAGAACAATAATGAAAACAAGCCAGCCTGCTCCTGCTCCGGCAGCTGCGCAGGTAGTACAGCTGCCCCGGCAGCTGAAGGTGACAATAGTTCTATAAAATCAAATACGGTCAATACCGAACCTGTTACATGGTGGCACTTCCACCGCAGATTATATGACTGGGTATTGCAATGGTCACAAAGCCCTTACGGCGGGTGGGCCTTGTTTATCCTGTCATTCGCTGAAAGTTCGTTCTTCCCCGTTCCGCCGGATGTACTACTTGCACCGCTGACACTCGGGGCACGTCATAAATGGCTTAAATTCAGTATCTTATGCTCTGTCGCCAGCGTCATCGGTGGCATCCTCGGTTACTGTATCGGCCATTTCCTTTGGGGCAGTATTGGCGATTGGGTATTTGCAAATATGGCCTGGGCAAAAATAACACCAGATAACTTCCGTAAATTCCAGGAGTTATATGATAAGTACGATTTCTGGATAGTATTCCTCTGTGGCTTTACTCCGCTGCCGTATAAGGTATGTACCATAACTGCTGGAATAGCAGGGATTAACTTCCCTATGTTCCTGCTGGGATCAACTATCAGCCGTTCGGCCAGATTCTTCCTGGTCTCAGGCCTCTTTGCCGCTTACGGCGAGAAGATAAAGCCGTTCGTCGATAAGTACTTCAATATACTAAGCTTAGCATTCGTAATCCTACTCTTCGGTGGCTTTGCACTCTTAAAATACATCCATTAAAAATGGTTACGGCTATCCCTTAGTCGCTCTCTTGGTGGCTTGGGTGTCGATGAGTGCGGCGAGTGTTATGCCGGCAGTGTAACATATGAGGTCGGAAAATTTAAATCCAAAACCCAGAACGAGTCCGCCAAGTCTGTAATGTCGAATATGGTCTATCCAGGGTGCATGATATAACTGGGAAAATTCGATCGCATATGAAAAAGCGATCGCCATAACGAACACCGATCGAGTTCGCCACTTCGTAAACACTGAACAGATAAGGAAATACACCATCATAGCCCAGATAGTATCCCCGGAATAATCCGCGAAAAACTGCGGCAGCGTTACGTACTTACTACGCGATAACAACCCAGCCGCGATAGTAATTATAAAAAATGCTATATATAAAACCCTATTCCTACAAATCTTACGTTCAGATGTTGTATTTTCTATTTCCATGGCTATAGTATAAAGAGCAAAGCCCAAAGTGCAAGATGCAAAGCCGTGAAAACGGTGCAGATTTAATGGTTGGTAAAATGATAATCATTTTCTTGTTAATTAATTGTGATGTTATGTAATTGCTAAATGTTGAATGAGAAGATCATATGGCCAGTAATACTAGTACAAAAACAAATACAGCTAATGGCGATTTCATAAAGTTGCTGACTGCTAATCAGAGAAGGATACAGGCGTTTATTCTAACGCTGGTACCGAATGTTAATGATGCAGATGATCTGTATCAGGAGACCGCATCGGAGTTGTGGAATAAGTTTGATACATTTATCAGCGGTTCTGACTTTGTGGCCTGGTCGGTAACGATCGCGAAATATAAGATCCTTACTTTTTATCGGAAAAAGAAAAATAGTAAGATGAGATTTGATTCTGAAGTATGTGAACAGCTTGCAGCACTGGTAAGTGAAAGATCAGCTACGCTGGATGATCGTATAGATGCATTGCGTGGTTGTGTGAGGAAGCTGCCAGGCAATGAAAGTGAGATGCTAAAGCTTCGCTATGATGAAGAGCTGACGTTCAGGCAGATCTCGTCAAGGGTTGGTAAGACACCCCCTGCAATTCACAGGATAATTTCAAATATACATTCTAAGCTGGCTATCTGTCTGCGTAGAACATTTAGAATGGAGCATGGCTAATGGAGCTTGAAAATAAGATGATCCACAAGCTCTCACCGCTGGTTATTGCATCACTGAATGGCACAATAACAGAAGAGGAGTACATCGAGCTCAATTCGATAATCAAAGACGTTCCGGGAGCATCGGAATGCTATATTGATATTCTCTGGACATATGTTGGTATTAATTCTATTTATGGTATATCTAGTCTGAAAGAGAGTAGTAGCGATCTTGAGAGTCTGGACTATATAGAAGCCATGCTTGAAGAAGAGGCTATGGCTCCGGCAGTTGAAATGCCAAAGGAATGTTTAGTTGAGGAGAGTAAGGGAAATGTAATTGTACTTAAGGACTATGAGTTCAAAAGGACGTATCGTATATTTAGTATGATAATATCATCGGTTGCGGTTCTAATGTTTTTGTTTATAGCATATGCAAATATATTTCCGGTAAAGCAGACGGCTGCGGTTGGTATAGTAACTGATCAGATAGAGGTGAAATGGAGTGATACTTCAGAGCAGCTAAGAGATCAGGATAAGCTATTCACAAATCATTCGCCGTACAGTATTGATAATGGCCTATTAAAGATAAACTATATACAAGGTGTGGACATAATAATAGAAGGGCCGGCGGTATTTTTGTGTAAAGATCAGAATAGTATCCGTTTAATATCAGGTAAGGCGTATACACGAGTGTCACAAGGAGCGACAGGCTTTACTATTATTACGCCGTCATGTGATGTAATTGATCTGGGTACAGAGTTTGGTGTTAATGTTCAGAAAAATGGTAACGCTATAGTACAGATGTATAAAGGTAAAGCTTCAGTTGTTAGCCGGAGTGCTGAGCAGATAGCTGAAAGTGTTATACTGAAAGATAAACAGGCTCGTCTGGTCCAGAAGTCTACAGGCAGGATATACCAGATACAATCAGATCCAGAGTCATTTATTCGACATATTGATCAAGAGACGCATAAGATCTGGAATGGAGAGCCACTGGCATTAGGTGATGTAGTAGGCGGCGGTGACGGCTTTGGCGGCGGCGAGTCGGGAGCAGGAATTGATCCGGAAACGGGTCGTTTTGATATACGGTACGTTCGGCCGGGGCGAGGGTATAAAGCTAATAAGATATGCTGGTCTCCAGTTCCGTCCAATAGATACGTAAACTGTGTATTTGTAACCGACGGCAGTGAAGGACCGCAAAAGGTTAGTACGGACGGGCATCGTTATGAATTTATAGAAACCGACAGACGGTTTCATCATGATATATTTTATTCTAACTCACCAGAAACAATGCTGCCGGCAGATGATGTGGCAAATGGACTGGTGCCAGACCCTGAAGATGAGATCACACTTGACGGTATAAGTTACGGAGTGGAGGATCACCCAGCGATCTTTATCCATGCACCGTCGGGTATAACCTTTGACCTGCAAGCGATACGGAAGGATTGGCCTGGACTTGAGATTTCGAGTTTTGGGGCAGTTGCAGGTATATCTGACATTGGCCGAGATGGAGCCAGTATTGATATAGTTGTACTGGTCGATGGCGTTTGTGTGTTTGAGAAGAAAGATTACACGGTAGATGAACAGACACTAAAGCTAAATATACCAATTGCAGCTGAGAGCAGGTATCTGACACTTGCTGTTACTGATGCAGGCGATGATGCATGGTTTGACTTGTGTGTGTTTGGTGATCCGTGTTTGCAGTTGAAGTTGGCGGAGTAGTTGGCATGAAGAAGTTTTTTATCCACAGATTTGTTAAGAGGTGTTCGCTACCGCGAACTGCTGATTGATTAATTAACACAGATTTAAGAAGAATAATTATGAAGAGTATTTTGTAGGGATTTGAGGATATTAGGATGGTAATTAGGCTAAGAGGAAGAAAGAAGAAGAGTTTAACGCTAAGTCGCAATGAGATGGTTGGCGATTGGCGGTTGGTTTGAGATGGTGACATGAAGATGTTTTTTTATCCACAGATTTGTCAAGAGGTGTTCGCTGCCGCGAACTGCTGATTGATTAATTTACGCAGATTTAAGAAGGTGAAGAAGTGCAAATGTGCAAAAGTGGAGAAGTGGGAGACGCAAGATATTGCGTCTCTACGGGAGGAGATGGAAGAGAATAAGAGTTTAACGCAAAGTCGCCAGGTCGCAAAGAGATGGTTGGCGGGATGGTGATAGGATGGAGTTTGTGGTTTAATTGGAAGTGAAAATAGTAAAGAATCCGACTAAGGGCGTGCTGCCCCCCAAAAAAAAGTCAGTTTTTAATATGACTTATATACCATAATAGTTGAGATGGTTGGGAAAGTTATACGAAGAATCACAAGTCCCGATGTACTTCGGGACTTGTGCTACTCATGGGCAACACGCCCTTAATCGGGTTCTCTTGCGCTGGGGAGTTGGTTGGCGATTGGAGGTTGGTGTGAGATGATGTAATGATAGATAGTAGTACAAACTGAGGTTTTTGGTCAGTTTGAGGTTATATTTTTGTCGAGTGTTAAAGTTTAAGGGAATCCTTAAAATTCATTATATTTCAAATGAAAGGCGAAGAAATGAAACGGATAATATTATTGTTAACGTTGCTGGGGATTGCTGCACCTGCTATGGCAAAGACTGCTGCATGGTGGGAATTTGAAGATGGCACTGATGAGACTACATTTTACGAAATGGAGCAGAGTGGTTCGGCGAGCCGGGTTGGCGGTCATGTTATATTATGTGAAGGAGATGAAGGGCCGGACTATTCATCTGAAACACATTCCGGAGTTGGTTTGAGCTGTCATGTGTCAACAGGTGAAGAAGAAGCCGGATATGTTGATAGTGAAGAGCTGAATATGTGGTCGCCGTTGACGTGGACGATCGAAATTTCATTTCGCATGACCAGCAGCTATAGCTCATCGTATAAAACTATGATCGGCCGTGATGGCAGCTCGTACGATGATACAGATGAAGCTACGTTTTATTTTCAGAGGCGCGGCAGCGGGTCAGGTAATTATGCCTTGCGTTTGAACTATGCTACGGTTGAAGGTGGTCATATAGAATGTTTATCTTCTTTTATACCGTCACAAGATCAATGGTATCATGCGGCGTTGGTCTGCGATGGCGAGCAGGTAATGATGTATATTGATAGTATGGACGGTAATGGCTATCAGATGGTACAGTCAACCGAGCTTGACACGACAAAAGATAATCGTATGTTGATACCAAACGGCGGTGAAGGCGGTAACTGGGCTTTTGGTCGCGGCTGGTATGGCGGAGAGAAGACTGATTATTGTTCGGCGTATCTGGATGATATACGCTTTTCAGATGAGGCGTTAACGCCAGAGCAGTTTCTGCATTCATATGGGATAGCCTGGGGTGAAACTCCAGTTGATGGTGCCAGAAACTATGGCATAGTATCTGGAGATGAGTATGTGGCGGCAGATCTGAGTTGGAATACAGCATTAAATTCAATGGAGCCAGGTGATATTGACACTCAAGTTGTAATGCACCATTTGTATATGAGTGGTGACCAGAATGTTTCAGATGACCCTAACTTGTACTTTGTTACAGATGTGCCAGTTGCTGGTGCCGGAGGCGAGATTTCATTTTCCGATCTGAACTATGATGGTTTGTATCTGTGGCGGATAGATGAAGGTATTAATGATGGCAGCGGCGGTACATTGCCAGTGGATGACCCTAACTATCAGATGGGTAAGGTGTGGCAGTTTGGCACTCTGCTGTCGGTGCCGGTAGTTACACTGGAGCCGGAGAATTGTACGGTAGAGGCAGGTCAGACGGCAGTATTTAATACTGAGGCAAGAAGTATTTCGCCGGCACATTATCAATGGTATAGCTCTGATGATGATATTGTAAGTGAAGATGATGTGGCGATAGGTACAGCGAGTCTAACAGGCGAGTTGGAAATAGCAAATGTTGCAGTTTCGGATGAGAAATATTATTACTGCCTGATCTATAATGATGGCGGAGTTGATAATGGATGTTATTCTACTGCTGCCAGACTGGTAGTACCCAGACAGCTGGCGATTTTGCCGATGAATATTATAGAAAGTTCAATAACACCTGATACGCTTGAAGGACATGATCTGACATTGGTGAATGATCTGCTGGCGACGAGTCTACCGACAGTGGTTGAAGGTGCAAATGAACAGAGCGGAAACGGTATACTATTTGACAATAGTAATATTGATGATCCAAATCATTATGGCCAGTACGGCAGATTTGAGCCGGGCGTAGTTAGTTATGATGATATTACAATTGCTATGTGGGTTAACTGGCAAGGCGGTGAAGGTACTCAGCATATCTTTGACTTTGCCAGCAGTTCACGTGAGTATATGTATATTACTCCTAGTTTTAATGATGAGCTGCATTTTTCGCTTAAGAATGACGGCAGCTCTCAGTATCTGGATGCACCGGAACTAGAGGTTGGTGTGTGGAAATATATTACGATAACGATCGACAGTGCCAACACCACCGGATGTCTGTATATTGACGGTGAGTTGGCTGATACTAATGATGAGCTGACGTATCGTCTGTCAGATTTTATGCCGTCGGATAATTATCTGGCGTTTAGCAGCTGGGCAGATGATCCACCGTTTAATGGTATGATCGATAATGTACAGATATTTAACTATGCGTTAAGTGAGCTGGATGTGGCTCGGATGTATATAGCAGATGCACCTGGTATGACGGCGTGTATTCAATCGGCGAGGCCGGAAGGACAGTTTGACTATAATGGTGACTGTATCGTAAATGTATTGGATTTTGCGGTTTTAGCTGCTAGCTGGCTGGACTGTGCGATTATGCCAGATTGCATACAGTAAGTTAGATAATAAAAATAATTTTTTATAACGCTGGTTATCCGATTGTGGATGCCAGCGTTTTTTTTATCCACTGATTTGTTGAAAGGTGTTCGCTACCGCGGACGCTGATTGATTAATTTACACGGATTAGGGAAGGGGGGAAGGTGAAGATGTGCAAATGTGCATAAGTGAAGAAGTGGGAGATGCAAGGTGTTGCGTCTCTCCGGGAGGGGAAGATAATTAAGATTTTAACGCAAGGACGCGAAGTCGCAAAGGCTTGGTTGGCGGGACGGTGGCAGGATGGAGTATGTGGTTTGATTGGAAGAGGAAATAGTAAAGAATCCGATTAAGGGTGTGTTGCCTAAAAGGAAAAGTCAGGATATTGTGTAACTTGTATACCAGATTCTTTGAGATGGTTGGCAAAGTTATAGCAAGAATCACAAGTCCCGATGTACGGGCGTGTTGTCTAAAAGAAAAGTCAGAATATTGTGTAACTTATAAACCAGATTTTTTGAGATGGTTTGCAAAGTTATACCGAGAATCACAAGTCCCGATGTACTTCGGGACTTGTGATTCTTAGAGGGGCGAAAATAATGTTTAAAAGGTTGGCGAAAGTGAAATAAATTTCTCATTTCGGCATGGGGTTTGCGTTTTATATATTCAAGCGGAGAAAGAGAGAAGCAATACTCTTCGCTTAAGAGCTTATAGAACAGAGAGTTAGAAGAGATAGAGGATTATTAGCTAAAACTACAAGTTGTGGAAATTCCCGAGAATACAAGTCAATTATGTATTAATATTATGCATTTAGTACATTTTTGTCGCACTGTTAAGTTAAAAGAGGACTCACACAATGATCGTTGGAATAGGTAACAAAATGGTTCAGACAAAAAATTACGGGTTAAAAACTTTATATATAATATCGAAGATCATTTCTGCGAGGTCTGGCCAGCGTGAGATGCTGCTGGAGATACTGGACATATTGGACAGTCATCACAACCTGTCGCGCGGAACGGTGATGCTGCTGAGCCAGGATGGAAGCGAGCTGATAGTAGAAGAGGTAAATGATCGTGACCCGGCGATGGCTAATAACCCTATCAGGCAAAACGCCAGGTACAGACGCGGCGAAGGTATAACGGGTAGTGTTTTGCAGAGCGGTAAGCCGGCGGTGATACCGAAGATCTCGGAAGAGCCGAATTTCAGAGGATTTATCCACGGTAAGAATAGCGTGGGCGAAGAGGACAGCTTTATCTGTGTGCCGATCACTTTGGAGAATGATGTTATCGGGACATTGTCGGTGTTTACACCGTATGACCCGGATCTGACGCTGACGAAAGAAAAGTGGCTGCTGAGTGTGGTTGGCAGTATGATCGCTAACGATGTTAAGAATCGTCGGCTGGCGAAGGTTCAGCGTGAGATGCTGGAGAAGGAAAACGAGCTACTGAGGAATCAGCTGCAGGATAGGTTTAAGCCGGAGAATATTGTTGGTAACTCCAAGGATATGCGAGCGATCTATACGAAGATCCATCAGGTGGCTGGCGCTGATACTACGGTGCTGGTATGCGGTGAGTCTGGAACAGGTAAGGAGCTGGTAGCGTCGGCGATCCATTATGCGAGTAATCGAGCGGATAAGCCGTTTGTGAAGGTGAACTGTGCGGCGTTGAACGAACACTTGCTGGAAAGCGAATTGTTTGGTCATGAGAAAGGTGCATTTACCGGAGCGATCGAGTCGCGAAGCGGACGGTTTGAAGAGGCTAACGGCGGGACACTGTTTTTAGATGAGATCGGAGACTTTTCGCCTCAGGTACAGGTTAAGCTGCTGCGGGTATTGCAGGAGCGAGAGTATCAGAGAGTGGGTAGTAATAAGACGGTGCCGATCAATGTGCGGATAATATGTGCGACTAATCGTGACCTGCAGGAAGCGACCCAAAATGGTACGTTCAGGTTGGACTTGTATTATCGTATTAACGTGTTCCCGATATATCTGCCAGCACTGAGGAAGAGGCAGAATGATATACTGCTGCTGGCGAATCATTTCGTGGAGAAGTATGCGAAGATGATGAATAAGGAGATACAGCGGATAAGTACAACGGCGATAAGTATGCTGCTGGCGTATCATTGGCCGGGAAATGTGCGAGAGCTGGAGAATTGTATAGAACATGCGGTATTGTTGTGTAATGATACGGTGATACATGGCTATAGCCTGCCGCCGACGCTGCAGATACCGACGGTGGGCGGGACGATGAAGACGGGCCAGCTAAAGACGTGTGTGAATGCGTTGGAGAAGGATATGATAATCGATTCGCTGAAACGGAACGCGGGCAGGATATCGGAGTCGGCCAAGGAGCTGGGTATAACCTCGCGTATGGTAAGGTATAAGATCGAGAAGCTGGGGATCGATTATATTCGGTTGTTTAAGAAGGGTGACTTTACTAATGTGAATGCGTAGGAAGTGGGGAAGAAGTTTGTAAGTGGTAAGAAATAAGAAATAAGCTACGGTTTCGCCCTTTGGGCGAGACTGATTATTTGATTTAAGATAAAAGAAGAAGAGTTTGGTGTTGGGTGTGATAGTTGAATAAAAATAAAAGCCGGCTGATTTTTGGGTCAGTCGGCTTTTTTGTGATTGATCGGTGAATATTCTTAAGGGAAGAATAAAATATGTTCGCGTGGGGGGAGGAGACGCAATATTTTGCGTCTCTACTTTTTTTGGCCGTAGTAGGCGTTTTTGCCGTGTTTGCGTAGGTAGTGTTTGTCTAGCAGGGTTTGGCTGATGGGTGGCAGCTCAGGTCTGAGAACAGCGGTTTTGATCGCCATTTCTGCTACCTGCTCGAGGACGACGGCAGACTCAACGCTCTTGTCAGCGTTTTTGCCCCAGGTGAATGGGCCGTGATTGGCGACCAGTACGGCGGGCATCTGCATAGGGTCGCGGCCAGCGAAGGTTTCGACGATGATCTTGCCGGTATTGAGTTCGTAATCGGTTTCGATATATTCTTTGGTCATGGCTGCGGTGACAGGTACTTCGCCGTAGAAGTAATCTGCGTGGGTCGTACCCAGACATGGTATCGGACGGCAGGCCTGAGCCCATACGGTAGCGTTAGTGGAATGGGTGTGACATATGCCGCCGACTTCTGGGAAGCATCGATATAGCTCGAGATGGGTCGGGGTATCTGAAGATGGGTTCATGTCACCTTCGATGGTATTGCCGTCGAGGTCGAGGAGCACGAGCTTGTCGGGAGTGAGCTGGTCGTAAGATATGCCGCTGGGCTTAATAGCGACAACGCCCTGCTCACGATCGATACCACTGACATTACCCCAGCTATATATAATAAGCCCACGCTTAGGGAGCTCAAGATTAGCTTTACATACCTGCTGTCTTAGAGATTCAAATTTCATATTAAAAGACTTTCGGGAAAAAGTAACCGATACAAATCGGGATTAAGTTAAGGGAACCTCTATAAATTCATTCTGGGCTGCAAACGGTCTTGATTTTTCCTGAGCTGCGTCACGAAAAACCGTGAATATTCACCAATATGCCCGGTTCTTCGTTCCTTGTCAGTAAAAATCAATCCTCGTTTTCGCCTCAAAAGCAATTTCAGAGGTACCCTTAATAGTTAGATTACAATATACAGGTTTTGCCAGCCCAAAGAGGAAGTCAATATTGTTAATCACAAGCGAGGACGCTTGTGCTACTTATGAAGAGAGAAGAAAACCTGGGATAACGCCACAGCAATGGGCAGGTAACCCACCCATCACTATGACATCGAACATTTATTTTATCGTTATAGCCGGATTATTTATTCGCGGCTTCTTTAATATCCAACAGGTCTTTCATTACAGATGCCATTGATTCGGTATTATTACTGACGCCGAAAGCATCGTGCAACTTTTTGTATATTTTATACAATTTTGCGTAAACTTCAACATTTTTCGGTATTGGCTTATAGACAATATCCTTAACGTCGGTCATCGCGGCCTGAGCGGCGGCGAAGTCAGGATGGGCACCGGCGACAACGGCCGCGGCAATAGCCGAGCCAAGAGCACAGGTCTGAGCCGAGCGTGATATCTTCATTTCACGATTGGTAATATCAGCGTATATCTGCATAACCATTGGGTTCTTTTCGGCGATACCACCGCAGTTGATAACTTCGTTGATCTTCACGCCGTACTCTTCGATACGGTTGATAATAGTAAGGGCACCAAAAGCGGTCGCCTCGACGAGGGCACGATATATCTCTTCCGGTTTGGTGTGAAGAGTCTGGCCGATGAGCAATCCGGTAAGACGCTGGTCAACGAGAATGGTACGGTTACCGTTATTCCAATCGAGCGAGATAAGACCAGATTGGCCGGGCTTGAGCGCGTCGGCTTTTTTGGTAAGGTTAGCGTGCGAACCAACATCTTTGCCTTCAGGTTGGATATAGTTCACAAACCAGTTGAAGATATCGCCTACGGCTGACTGGCCAGCTTCGATACCGAAATAGCCGGGCAGAACCGAGCCGTCAACAATACCACATACGCCGGGGATATCGGCCAGGTCGGATTTGACATCGGCGACCATGATATCGCAAGTACTTGTGCCCATGACCTTTACCATAGTACCGGGCGCGACACCAGCACCGATCGCACCGAGATGGCAATCGAAAGCGGCGACGGCAACAGGGATACCGGCAGGGATACCAAGCTTATCAGCCCAAGCCTGGGTTAGCTTGCCAGCGGGCGAATCGACCGCGGCAGTGGAGCTGAACAGACGATCGCGAAGATCGGCGAGCTTAGGATCGAGCATGGCGAGGAACTCTTTATCAGGGAGCCCGCCCCAGCTGTCATTATAGAAAGCTTTATGTCCTGCGGCACAACGACCGCGAACGATCGAGTCTGGAGTAGAGTCTGTGCCGGAGAGGACAGCAGTGATCCAGTCGCAATATTCGACCCAGGTATAGGCAGCGTCGAAAACTTTGGCATCGATATTGAGGCAATGCCATAGCTTACTGAAGAACCATTCAGAGGAATAGATACCGCCGCACTTGGCGAGATATTCCGGACGGTTGGCCGCGGCGATCTCAGTGATCTTTGCAGCTTCAACATATGAGGTATGGTCTTTCCATAGCCATGCATAAGCATTTATATTGCCAGCGAAAACCGGTAGCATCGAGAGCGGAGTGCCGGACTTATCAACAGGCATAGGAGTAGAACCGGTGGTATCCACACCAATTCCAACAATTTTTTCAGGTGAGAAGTTTTTATCTGACTTGACGGCCTCTGCGAGAGCGCCTTTGATAGTGACTTCGATACCGGTAATATAGTCGGCCGGATTCTGGCGGGCGACGTTGTGGTCATTAGAGTCTAGTACTATGCCGGCCTGCCCGGTTTCGTACTCATAAATACATGTACCAGCTTCATTTCCGTTAGAAGTATCAACAATCAGACAGCGTACAGAATTTGTACCGTAATCTAAACCGATAGCATATGACATAGTGTATCTCCAAGCAAGAATTTGTATTAACAAGGTATATACTACATAGTTTGGTGGAATAATGAAACCCCACTTTATCATTAATTTTTAACCACTTTGCGTTACTGTAGATAAACCATAGGGCTCACAACAGGAAAAAGGCGAAAAACAGGCACAAAACATAATTTTATAAGTAGTTATGAACGAAAAAGTACAGATTTGAACCATAACTGAAATAGTCATTAACCACAATGCGGAAAGAAAAAAGTCCAAAAAACATTGCATAGAGGAGGCATAGTTTGTATTATTGTATTCAGCGTAAATCAAAGGATAACTTTCTTAACAGATATTGATACTAGCTATATATTGGCTTTTAGAGAAGGCAGTTTATGAGTAATAAAATGTATAATATTCTAATCGTAATTGATACATCAAGGGCATCAGGAAGAAAGTTCCTAACCGGGGTGGAGAAGTATCTGTCAGCGTTCGCAAACTGGCGAGTGTCAGTTTTACCGCCAGAATATCTGCGAGGTGAAACCGAACGTGCCAGCTTCCCGCTGAATATGGACGAGATAGACGGTCTGATCGTTCGCGACTCGATCGACCTGGATTATCTGCTGAACATTAATAAGCCCAAGGTTATTAATGATACCCAGCGAGAGCTTATCCCGTTTACTTCAACGATAATAACCGACTCCAAGGAAGTTGGCCGGGTAGCGGCAGATTATTTCCTGGGGCTGGGATTTAAGCATTTTGCGTATTGCGGTTTTGACCAGTTATCGTGGTCGAATAAGCGTTTGGCAAGCTATCAGGAGACGCTGGAAGATGCAGGCGTCGAGACGGTATATAACTATATTAATAATGGCAACGAGAAAAACGACTGGCAGTCGATAGCTGATTGGCTGTCGGATCTGCCTAGGCCGCTGTGTGTGTTTGCGTGTAATGATGACCGTGCGGTGTATGTACTGGAAGCGTGTAAGCTGGCGAATATAAAGACGCCGGAAGAAGTAGCAGTGCTGGGCGTTGATAATGACGAGCTGGTATGTAATCTGTCGTTCCCGCCGCTATCGAGTATAGAGCTGGACTTTGAGAAGTCGGGCTTCATCGCAGCTCAGCATATCGATCAGCTGATCCAGCATAAGGCGAATCATAAGATCATTCATGTTAAGCCGTCGGAGGTTGTGAATCGTCAGTCGACCGATATTCTGGCGATAGATGATGAGAACGTGCTAAACGCGTTGATCTATATCCGCGAGAACTATAAGAAGGCTATTTTGACCAAGGATATCGTGAATGCGACATGTATATCACGCAGAGAGCTGGAAAAACGATTTAGCCGATATCTGAAGAAATCAATCAAGAGCGAGATCGACAGACTAAGAATTAATTGGATAAAGAAAAAACTGCTCAATAGTAATGAATCGATAGGTACTATTGTTAAGGATATCGAGTTTACCGACCCTGAACATTTCTCACGTTACTTTAAGAATGCGACCGGAAAGAGCCCATCAGCGTTTCGGAAAGAGAATAAGATTTGAGGAAGTGGGGAAAGTGAGGAAGTGCAAGGTGCGAAGTGCAAAGAGGGATGTTTGACCTTGTAGTTTTTGTTGGAAAAAGTGATAAATAATATAGCCTGAAGCCTTTTAGTGGGTTTTGGGCTTTTTTTGTATATATTGGGGTTGTAATGGGTTATGGGTGTTTTTTGCTTAGATTGATGTTGACTGGTTAATATTAATTTATTGAGTGTGTTGCCAAAATGGGGATATGGGTTAATAATATATATGTATAAGTCTATATCAGATATTCATTATCTGGGCGTTTTTGATATGTAATTGTATAAAAGGGTATCAGTTATGATAAGTTTCAGTTGTCCGATCTGTGGCGAGAAAATGGAGGCACCAGAGGTATTGCGTGGCCAGAGTCTGGAGTGTCCAAATTGCGGGGAACTTGTCGGAGTACATGGAGTCAATAGCCAGCTCACCCCCCCTTCCGATACTATACATACCGAACAGCCGATCTATGCACCGCAACATTGGCTGGTATTTAGTGTTATTATTCTGGCGTTGGGAATGGGGTTGGCGTTTACAATATATAGTTCCAGCTGGGAGACTAAGAATAGTAAACAGATTCTGGCTTTGAGTAATGAAGCGATAGAGCTGATAGATAATGAAGAGCTGGGCGATGGGATACGGAAGTATCTCGAACTGGAAGAGCTGGTGAATAATCAGGTGGTGACGAGAGAAAGTAATCTGGTGGCGATAGCGAATGCCCGGGCGAAATTTGAGATGGCAAATGAGATAGTGAAACTGCATAGCCAGGAGATGTTGGCGTATCAGCAGGCGATGGCCAGACCAAGTGAACAGGCTCAGCAGCGAGTACAGGAATATAATAATCTGCCGGAGATACCAGAGGTGGTGAGTAAGGCGATAAAAGAATATAAGCAGATACTGAAACCGACGGACGATACGGCAGCGAAAGAAGAGCTGATCGGTAAGTGGATGGCACCGGCTGACTATGGTAATGGCGAAGTGACGATCGTAAAGAGAGCTGACGACTATCTGTTCAGGCGGTATGCGAATAATGAGCTGACAATAGAGAATAAGGTAGAGGAAAAAGAGACGCTGTTGCCGGGCAGGAGCTTTCGAGATCTGACGAATAGCGATTGGGAGATATTGTACCGGATCAATAATGAGGGAGATCTGGAATTTTGGGATGAGAGCGGGTATATATCTACGGCTGTACGTGTGCAGGAGGAGATGTGAGGAAGTGCAGAAGTGAAAAAGTGCAGAAGTGTAGAGGTGTAGAAGTGAAAAGAAGTTTTTTAAGATGGGATAACCGTCCGCTTCGGGCGGACTGGATTTTGGAGCCAGCTCCGGTTTATCTGAGGCAGATTGAGGAGATGGATGTTTCGGTTGGGGAGGGAGTTCATTCTCCAGTGGCGGGGGAAATTCATTCATAGTGTTTATGGATTTTGGAGATTCAGGGGTTGGATGGGGATATTGACTGGAAGAGAAAGTCAGTTTTTTGTGTAACTTATACACCAGATTTTTTGAGATGGTTGGCAAAGTTATACCAAGAATCACAAGTCCCGATGTACTTCGGGACTTGTGCTACATGGTTAGTATAGGTTGGGGAGGTAGCCGTGGCGGCCGCAGAGTTCTAGTATGTCGCGTACCAGAGGTGCGGCGACTTCGCTGCCGTTTTTGTGTACTTCGGCGAGTACGGCGACGGCAACTTTTCTGTTGTCGAAAGATTCTGCGAAGCTGGCGAAAACGGAATAGTCAGTTGACCCGGTCTTGCCGTAAAGGGCGACTACGTCGGAATCCCATGGAGTTGGGAAGAAGGCATCGTAGGCAGTACCGCCGGGATTATTTATCACATCAAACATACCCTTGCGAATGATATCAGCGTTAGCTTCGGAAGCGATACGGATATGGGCCCTGTCAACTACAGGCGACTTGATGAGGGTAGGCGATAGGAATACTCCGCCGCGAGCGATAGTTGCCATACTATTAGCGATCTGTAGTACAGAACAGCTGATAGGGCCACGACCAATAGCGGCATAACGCAGGTCGGTCATCCTGGGATATTTACGGCCGATGGTACTGACATAGCCAGCGGTTTCCCTGAAAGAGAACCAGCTACGTGAGGTAGTAAAATCGTCGGGCCAAGCTAGAATACGTCGTCCGAAACCAGCTTTATTGAGCCAATCGACGGCAGTCTCAGGGCCGAGCAGCTCGAATACCTTGATAGGGAAGAAATTACTGCTTCGCCTGATCGCCTGGAAGACATCGATATCGCCGGTGATGTGTATATCGCTTGGGCCGCCAGTCCAGTCTTTTGAGCCGTCGACGTAAAATATGGTATCGCTATCAATAACCCCCATCTCAAGCCCGCCGAGCAGATTGGTTGGCTTAAGGGTTGAGCCAGACTGATAGTTCCAGCTGAGGGCCAGGTTAGTGAGAGGCGTGCGTAATGGTGCGGGCGTAACGTCGGGCCAGATAGAGGAATATACTTCCTGTTCATAGAAGCGATTGAGATCGAAGCCGGGAGAAGAGACCATAGCGAGTACTTCGCCGGACTCGACATCGATAACCACCCCACCGCCGGTAATCTCAAGACCAACAGAGCTATTACCGGCAAAGAGCTTTTGTATATCGGCCTGAAGCTTTATGTCGAGCGAGAGAATAACATCGCTACCGACGGACTGATCGATCTTATGGATAATATCGCCGTCGATGTCTTTCTGCTGCCAGCCGCGAGTGCCACGCAGATAATCTTCGAACATATATTCAATACCCCATAGCCCACGACGGTCACCAGCCTGATAGCCGGCGAGTTCGTTTGGCAATGGCATATCGCCCCATGAGATGCGTTTGAACTGTGCCTGGGTAGGTCCGATCTGGCCGATAACCTGAGGTGCGGCATCACCAAAAGGATAGATGCGATCTTTATCGGCACCAATAGTAATGAGTCGGCTGCTGTCGGTTTCGGAGAGGAACTCGCCGTTGAAGTGGCTCTCGACGGCGAGGGCAATCTCACGAGATACAGGCTTTAGAATAACCTGCGGTACTTCCATCTCCTGAATGGTAGTATAATAATAGATAAGACGGAGCCGGGTATATTCGTCTGGTACACACTTTTCGAAATCGGCGAAGTATTCCTCTTTCGAATGGGTTACAGGTCGTTCGAGGTTTCGACTGGAATAAAATTTACGTCTGGCAAGCCAAAGTCGAGTGGAGAAAATTTCGTCATTAACACGATTTATCTCTTCGCGAAGCTCTTCAACGGAAACATTACAAAGCTGAGCCAGTTCATCAATCATCTCGCCGGCGAGATAACGCTGATATCCGAACTTTTCGGTAAAATATTTTAGCACCTCAGAGTCAGGTGCGTTTTCTTTGCCTTCCTGATGACGATAGCAATGGGCGAAATACAGATAGTAACGGCGATCGAAAAGTCGGGCGAGTTTATAATGTATCTTAATCCGCCATTCGGGCACATCGTTGGCGAGTACTTCGCCGTTGCGGTCGTATATTGTCCCGCGAGCAGTTTCGAGCCAGCGAGGAGCACGCTGGAGAAGCTTTTCAGTTTCAGCTACAAATTCATCATGTTTATATACCTGCAGGTATACCAGCCGTGAGATGATAATACTCATCATACAGCAGACGAAAAAGATAAAGATTTTTAACCTTTGGTTAAACATGAAAATTAGGATTTAGTCCCGATGTACATCGGGATAGAAATTAGGGTTTGGAGTTTGTTAGTTGTTCAATGTTGCCGGCCATGAGTTCGCCGACTGGTTTGAGGATATCAAACTGCATGAAGACAATTCTGGTTATGGCAGTTACCGGCACGGCCAGGAGCATACCAATAACACCCCAGAGCATACCCCAGAAAGACAGGGCCAGCAGGATAGTTACGGGGTGGAGCTTCATACTCTGGCCCTGGAACTTTGGCTCGAGGAAGTTGCCGACGAGCACCTGAACCAGACCGGGCAGGAGGAAGACCATAATAATAGCCGTAAGACTTTCAAACTGGACAACAGCGACCGGCAGCGGCAGCAGCGTGGCGATAAGCGAGCCAACAGATGGAATGAAATTCAGCAGGAAGGCGAGTACGCCAAAGACGCCGGCCAGCTCCAGCTTGAACAGGGTAAGGATAAGCCAGACGAGAATGCCGGTGATCGCAGAGCAGATGACCTTTAGGTATATATAGTATCTGACCTTGTAATCGATCTCGCCGAGTACCCCTTGTCGGACAGCTCCGGGGTTTCGGCCGGAGATGAGGAAAATAACAAATATCGTAGTGAGAAAGAGCCACGAGGTGGCACTTATGATCGGGCTGAAAGTATTTTTGAGGAATTCTGGGATCTTGCTCTTTATGTCGAGTATATAGCGGTCGGTATCGACGGGGATATGATGTTCGCCCAGCCAATCGACAACCTTATGGGAGGTGACAACGATATTGGATGAATATTGGTCGGCGGTATTTATTATTGATGTCACAGCAGTGGTAAGCATAGCCAGAGCGACAGCGATAACAGCAAAAACGACCAGCAGCGAGAGCACAACCGCCAGCGGTCGAGGGAACTTTAGCTTGAGCACCTGCCAGTCGAGCAGCGGCGAGATAAGGAAGACGATAAAGACCGCTAGAATGAACGGGACAAGGAATACCTTGGTAAAGTACAAGACAAAGCCAAGAGCGACAAAAGCGAGAAAAACTAATGAGCCGGTAATCAGCCAGAGATTTTCATTTTTTGCAGTATTCATTCCAGACCTCAAAGATAGAAAAAAGAAGTAACAAGTAACAAGTGATAAGTAACAAGCTATGGTTACTCGTTCCGATGTAGATCGGAACTCGAAGCTAATTTATTATATAGTTCGCCTACCGGCGAAAAGGGTGCTCCTGAGAGACCAGGAACACCCATATAAAATATCAAGAAAGATTGCGGCAAGAATTTGCCTGTTACTTGCCGGTAGTTTTGCGTCTTACGCCTTCTACCTTCATTGGCAGGCCGAAGAGGCGGATGAAACCAGTAGCATCGGTAACATTATAATCGTTCATTTCAAAGCTAGCGAGGTCAGTGTTATAGAGGCTGTATGGGCTCTTCACGCCGGCAGGGACACAGTTGCCCTTGTATAGCTTGATGCGAACGTCACCGGTAACGACCTGCTGAGTGCTATCGACAAAAGCGTCGAGCGACTCTCTAAGAGCTGTGAACCACTGTCCATTATATACCAGCTGAGCATACTTGAGAGCAATCTGCTGCTTGTAATGGTAGGTTTCACGATCGAGGGTTAGAGTTTCGAGGGCACGATGAGCGGTGTATAGGATAGTACCGCCTGGAGTTTCATAAACGCCGCGGCTCTTCATACCAACGAGACGGTTTTCGACGATATCGATCTGGCCAACGCCATGTTTGCCGCCGAGTTCGTTAAGTTTTTCCATGATCGCAACAGGAGCGGTCTTTTGGCCATCGAGGCTGACAGGGATACCATTTTCAAAACCGACAACAACGTATTCGGCCTGATCTGGAGCCTGTTCGATCGGACTGCTCATAACCAGCACTTCCGGCTTTGGCTCGTTCCATGGCTCTTCGAGGTCTGCACCTTCATGACTGATATGGAGCAGGTTACGGTCGCGAGAGTAGATCTTTTCCTTGGTCTGATCGATCGGGATATTGCGGGCAATAGCATAATCGATAGCCGCTTCGCGGTTAGTCAGTTCAAAAGAAGGGTCTTTCCAAGGGGCGATAATCTCAAGTTCAGGAGCAAGAGCCATGAAAGTAAGTTCGAAACGAACCTGGTCGTTACCTTTACCAGTGGCACCATGAGCGAAAGCGTCAGCACCTTCGTCGATAGCAGCCTGAACCATTTTTTCAGCGATAAGCGGACGGGCGATACTGGTACCAAGCAGGTAGCCATTTTCATAGATCGCACCAGCTTTTAGCATAGGCCAGATATAGTCAGTAACAAACTCTTCGCGAAGGTCCGCTACCACGCATTTGCTGGCACCGCTTTTGAGAGCCTTTTCCTCAACGCCCTTTAGCTCACTGCCCTGTCCGAGCTCAGCTGCATATGCGACAACTTCGCAATTATACTTTTCTTTTAGCCATGGAAGGATAACGCTGGTATCCAAACCGCCACTGTAAGCAAGAATGATCTTATTTATTTTCTTTGCCATTTTTGAACCTTTAACTCATACTAAACTTTTATTATATACAACCAACAGGTTTATTGGGGCTGTTGGCATTATTCTTTTTTAAGTAACAAGTAATAAGCTTTGGTTTCGCCCTGCGGGCGAGACTAAACTATATCTGTCACAATCTGTAAGTATTACACGTTACAAATACTTATTTACCTATGGGCAAGCTCGGGTATCTTAAATTAGAACTTGCCGTCTTTGCCGAATGGTGACATTTCGCGGAGCTTGCTGATGATCGGCGGTATAACCTTAACGGCGTAGTCGACCTGCTCCTGGGTATTGTATCGGCTGAGGCTGAAACGGATAGAGCCGTGCATAGAGATGAACGGCACGCCCATAGCCTGAAGTACATGGCTCGGTTCGAGCGATTCGCTGGAACAGGCCGAGCCACTGGAAGCTGATATGCCGGCGATATCGAGATTCATAAGAATCGATTCGCCTTCAATATAGCTAAACCCGATATTCGAGGTATTGGGCAGTCTATCGGTATTGGCACCATTAGCGACGGAATCCGGACAGCCGGCGAGTATACCCTGCTCAAGCTGGTCACGAAGCTCTTTAACTCTGGTGTTTTCTTCTTCGATATTGGCGGCGGCAAGTTTGCAGGCAGCGCCCAAAGCAACTATACCAGCGACATTTTCAGTACCGGCACGTTTGCCGTGTTCCTGATGACCGCCAGTGAGATATGGAGTAAGCTTTAGGCCCTTACGGACAAAGAGTACACCAACACCCTTTGGAGCGTGAATCTTATGGCCGGAAAGACTGAGCATATCGACATCCATATCGTTAAGCGAGAATGGGATCTTACCAACAGACTGAACGGCATCAGTGTGCATGGTACCGCCGGCATGTTTGACCATTTTGCTGATCTTATCAATAGGGAACACTACACCAGTCTCATTATTGGCGTACATAACAGTAACCAATGCGGGGCCGTCCTGTAGAGCTTCAGCGAGCTGGTCGAGATCGAGATTGCCATCATTGTCAACATTTAGCTCGGTAAGGCGATAGCCTTTAAGCTGAAGATTTCGACAGGTCTCACGGATAGCCGGATGTTCAACCTTGCTGGTGATAATATGGCGGTAGTTTTCGTTGCGTTCGAGGAAGCCGCGAATAGCCATATTATTACTTTCGGTACCACAGCTGGTAAAGATGATCTCCTCAGGGAGACAACCGATAAGGTCGGCTACCTGCTGACGAGCGAGGTCAACATCCTTGCGGATATTGCCGCCAAAAGAATGCATACTGGACGGGTTGCCATAGAGTTCGGTAAGAAACGGCTTCATAGCCTCGAACACCTCTGGGGCAACAGCGGTAGTTGCATTGTTATCAAAATAACAGTTCATATCACTCATAATAGTGACCCTCATATTTTTACGGCCTGGCGGCCGTAGTAAAAGGTAAAAAGTATAAAGGTTAAAGGTGTTATTACACAGTTAACGGTAACTTTTTACTATAATTCAAAACAGTTCTTATCTTATACCGGTTCAACTTCCAGGTCAGGAGCAACATATTCCTGAAGCTTGACCTGAACGAGTCCTTTCAGGGTGTTAGCTGATGCCGGACATGAAGAACACATACCTTTGAGCCTAACCTTAACGATATTGTCGACGATGTCAACGAGTTCGATATCGCCGCCGTCGGCCTGTAGGGCTGGTCTGACCTTTTCATCGAGAGTCTTTTCGATGAGCTTTATCTTCTGGAGGATAGTCAGAGGAGCAGCCGGCTCAGCGGTCTTATCATT
Source organism: Sedimentisphaerales bacterium (assembly GCA_963667715.1). Classification (GTDB taxonomy): domain Bacteria; phylum Planctomycetota; class Phycisphaerae; order Sedimentisphaerales; family SM23-30; genus JAFGDI01. The sequence goes on from OY763926.1 coordinate 4,143,267, forward strand.
ATTATTATCATTATTATGGTTAAGCTTCTGGAGGAGAGCGTTAATGTCGGCACGACAATGGCCGCAAGCACCGCCAGCTTTGGTATAATGCATAACGTCGTCGAGGTCGGTAAGTCCATTTTCGAGAACAGCTTCTTCTACCTCTTTAACGGTAACACCGAAGCAGTTACAAATGACATCGCCGTCGAGGTGCTTGACCTCAACCGGCACGCCACCATTATTATAGAAGGCGATAGCCGACTCAAGTGCTTCGCGGCCCATAACCGAACAGTGCATTTTATGTTCAGGCAGTCCGCCAAGCTCTTCGGCGATCTGCTTATTGGTAATCTTGGCAGCTTCTTCCAGGGTAAGGCCTTTTACCATCTCGGTAAGAACCGAAGAGGTAGCTACCGCACTGCCGCAACCGAAGGTCTTAAACTTAGCGTCAGCGATCTTTCCGTTTTCGTCGAGCTTAAATGTGAATTTCAGAGCGTCGCCACAGGCCAGAGAACCAACCTCGCCGACACCATCGGCATCTTCAATCTCACCAACATTACGAGGATTGAAAAAATGATCTTTAACTTTATCTGTATAGTCCCACATAATAGTGTTTCCTTTGTCTCTCTATGTCTCAGGTTTATACTGTGCGTAGTAAGTTCGCTATAATACCGCAAATAACAGTTTTTTGCAAAAAATATAAGCATTTTATACTATATATTAATTAGCATACGAACAGGCAGTGAATCAAATAAAAAATCCAACAACTCAACTGTCTCATTAAGTAATACAGTCACTTTAACCTTAAAGCAATCCCCCACAGACACTTAACGCAAGCAAGCGTCTCATTTAGCAGTAATTAGTGTCTCATTTTACTTTCGATACACTAACATAGCCCAGAACAAAGCTCTGGGCATAGTATTATAGTAGATAGGTTACGATAGAGACAAGCTTAGTGAGACATATGAGACAGTAAGTTTTTCTCTAAAAAACGTAATATGTTACAAGTAAACAACTTAGAGATTTTATATTTTTTTTGGCACGCTAGTTGCTTTTATATAAATAACAATAGAATTTACAATAAAAGTTACGGAGGTAAGACTCATGGAAAAGCAACAACCAAAACCAATAACAGATAAGACAAGAGAAAAGATAAGTGCAAGCGGCCTGCCAGTATCAAAGCAGGACAAGCTCGAAAAGATCCTGTCTATGACTGTATCATATATCGAGCTCCCAGAATTTAACAAGCCAAGCCAGGTAGAGACTATTGTAAAGGATCGAGTTGAGATCCCGATCGATGGCACTATCAAGCCGGCGGAAGAAACTATTCTGTTCACCCAGATGAATTATGCAAGATTTCGCCTGTGCCAGCTGAGAAGAAAGCTTCTCCGCCAGACAGAATGGGAAAGCGAAACAATTCAGGAGCTATTTGCAATATATAACTATCAGATGGATTGCAGGTCAAATATCGTGAACGGCAATATGGGCCTGGTACTGTCACTGGCGAGAAAGAGCAAGTATGCTGGTGTTGAATTTACTGATCTGGTAAGCGAAGGCAGCGTGGCACTATTAAGAGCGGTAGAGAAATTTGACTTCACAAGAGGTTTCAAGTTCAGCACTTACGCTTGCCATGCTATTTTGAAGGGCTTTTATAGAGCTGCTGGCCAGAGCTATACATACAATGAACGGTTCCCAACCCAGCTGGAAAATGCACACGACAAGGATGACAGCCAGATCCAGACCAGAGATATCTGGCATAGCGATCTTCAGGATGAGTTCGACGTTATCTTTGAACGCAATCTGGCACAACTGAATAAGACAGAAAGCTCAATCCTGAAGATGAGGTTCTCAATTGGTGAAGAAAATCCAGAGCCGATGACATTGAAGTCTGTTGGTGAACGCCTGGGCCTGACCAAGGAAAGAGTGAGGCAGATACAGAATGAGGCACTTGCGAAGATGAGGCCGGTAGCTCGCGAGAGATTGGCGGCGAAGTAAGATTGTAAGTGCAGAAGTGCGAAGATAAGAGATAAGATGATATGCGACTTTATTATTAACCATACTACACTTGCGTATTGCTGATGTTTATCAGCGTATAAAAAAGGAAGTTTTCGAGATGATCGAAGCTTCCTTTTTTTGTCGGTAATTTGTAAGGGGAAGTGGCAGGTGTGGCAGGCTTTGACTGTTTGGGTGTTAAAAATGTAATGTCATATAAGGAGATGAAGAGTTTAACGCAAGGTCGCGAAGTCGCAAAGAGTTGGTTGGGGATTGGGAGTTGGTTTGAGATGATGGCATTATGAAGAGTTTTTTGGAACCACGGATGAACGCAGATGGACACAGATAAGAGGAAGCTGGGGAGGGTAAGAGGGCCTATAACTATTCTTGAATATAATATAAAATTGTGATTTTACTAAACTTATCACTATTTATTGTTTATAAAGCAATATTATGCCGATTATATATATGTATGAAAACTGCAATATTAAAAGTTGGTGTCTGTGTATGTGCAATAGTGACGTTGCTGGCTTATGCCAATGGGATATCTGGGCAGAATTTTTCTAATGAGAACTGGCTGGATATCTCGGCGAGCAGTCTGGAGCTGACAACGGACGAGATACAGTGGCTAGAGTCCAGCCCGAAAGTGAGTCTGGGCTACATAAATTACCCGCCTTACTACATTAATGACAAAGACTTGCCTGGCCTGGCGATAGAATACGTGTGCAACATCCTAGATAATATTGGTATAACATATGAACTGATAGAATACAAAAGCCTGGAAGAGATGCGAGCGGCAGCTATCAGCGACGAGTGCCCTACCATAATTCCAGCTACAACTGCCCTGTACGGTTTAAGTGAAAGATATAACTTTACAAAGAATTGGGTAGATTCAGAAGTTGCACTATTTACCCATATAAATGACGACATACTATTTGCAAATGATATTGAGGAAATAGAAGGCAGTAAAATAGCAACAGTAAACGGAGGAACCGGCTATAACTACCTGATCAATTTTGATTCAATAGAGACAATAAAAGTAGACACGCCGGAAGAAGGACTTACCATGCTTCAAGATGGTAAAGCAGATGCTTTTGCAGTTGATAAGCTCACCGGCTTATATTATATAGCGAAGTACAAGCTTCAGAATATCGCCAGTACTGACCTGGAAGATGCAGGTGAGAATAAATTCCGGACTGCTGTCAGTAAAAATGAGCCGGTTTTGTATAGTATAATCGATAAGGCAGTAAAGGCAACACCGACGAAATATCTGAATAATCTGAGGAAGAAATACTATAGCCTTTTGCAGAATAATAATGTTATACGCTTTGAGCGAGTGGCGAAAAAGGGTTTTTTGCCACTGCTGGTATTTACTGCTATCCTGCTGGTAATGTATATATGTTCGCTGAAAAGCAGGAAAAAGCTGATAGTTGCCAAGACCCAGCTGGAAAACGAAGAGCGAGAAAAACACATATCTGAACCTCCTATTCCATTTAGTTGATCGTCGGCATATTGAGATATTGCATTATATGTTAATATAACAGGATAACCCGCCTGAGGCAGATTGTTTGCACTACTTATGAAGTAGTATGTACTTAGCCTGAAATATAAGCTCGCCCCACCTCTTAATTATCCATTTTTTAATGTTAGCTGGAAATATTTACGAATTTCTTCGTTGACTTTCTACGAAAACAGTCGTACAGTTAAATATACGAAATCTTTCGTGTTTTTTTTGTAACAAGATCTGAAAAGCTACGTCTTATATGTATAACAGGCCTTTAAGGGCAAGACAGGAGCGTATATTATGGCAAGACAGAAAAACAATAATCCGACTGATAAGGAACTGGCGATATTGCAGGTGCTATGGGAGATCGGCCCGTCGACGGTGCGTGCGGTACATGAGAAGCTAAGTGAGTCTGAGGGAACGGGTTATACCACAACACTTAAGCTTATGCAGATAATGACTGACAAGGGATTACTCATCCGGGATAAGAGCCAGTTTAAGCATATATTCAAGCCGGCGGCGAGCGAGGAGAAGACGGAGAAGAAGATAATTGGCGAGGTAATCGATAAGGTTTTTGCCGGCTCGGCGGAGAAGCTGGTGATGCGTGCATTGTCGGCGAAGAAGGTCTCGCCTGAAGAGTTACAGAAGATACGGGAACTACTTGATAGTATGGAGGACTAGTTATGGAGTCTTTATATAGATTTATACCGGAATATATGGTTCATAATATTGGCTGGACACTTATACACTGGCTCTGGCAAGGGTTGGCAGGAGTAATACTACTGTGGATAGTATTGGCATTTTGCAGGAGAAGCTCGGCCAGGCTGAGATATTGTCTGGCTTTGGGTACAATGGCGATATTGAGCGTTGCACCAGTTGGTACATATTTGGTTACGGCGGAATCGGCACCGAAGGTAATTGAATATAACCAGCCGACGATGGATACACAGGTACGTAAGCTGGAAGTAAGAGAGCCTTACAGACCGCCGGCCAGAATTGAGCAGATAGAAACCGGCGTAGAGTTCGAGGTTCCGGAGGCCGGGATATTGGAGCAGCTCAGGGATGGAGCGAATTATTATATGCCGTACGGCGTAATAGCGTGGCTGGCGGGTGTGGTAACATTGGGGATATGGCACCTGGGTGGAGCGTGGCAGCTGAGACGGCTAAGGCGACTGGGTACAAGCCGAGTACCAAAGGAGCTGACCGAGCTGACAAAGGCAATAGCGGCGAAGATGGGGATAAAACGCTCGGTCGAGATATTTGGCTCGGCACTGGTACAGGTTCCGACCGTTATCGGCTGGCTCAAGCCGCTGATACTAATACCGGCGACGGCGATAAGCGGGCTGGACGAGGTACAGTTACAGGCACTAATCACCCATGAGCTGGCACATATAAAAAGGTATGACTATATAGTAAATATATTTCAGGTAGTAGTTGAGACGCTGGGATTTTATCATCCGGGAATATGGTGGATATCCCGGCAGGTAAGAAACGAGCGGGAAAACTGCTGCGATGACATTGCGGTGAGTGTAATAGAGAGCCGGAAGGAATATGCGGCGGCACTATTTACAATGGAAGGCATTCGGCACAAGCAACTGGAACTGGCGATAGCGGCTAACGGGGGGAAACTCATTAATCGGATAGAGCGACTGGCAGGCAAAGAAAGCTCGCAAAACAGATCATGGCTGCCGTCGGTGGTGACTGCGATGCTGCTATTGACGATGGGGGTAGGACTGAGTGCATATAATAATGTATCGGCAGAAGCCACAGAGAATGCAAGCATAACAACAGAATCGGAACCAACTTTTGAATCAATATACAGTCTTGCGGATGGTGAAAATATCAAACTAATCAGCAGACCATTCACTACCGGACGCAATGAATTCATAAAGGAACATAAAATACCTGACGTCGGCGATGATGGCATTGTATTTGCGTGGGATAATAATAAGCTAGTCTGGCAAACAGCTGGCAGGGATAAACAAACAAGTCTATGGGAAGTATTAAATTCAATTGGACTTACAAATGCAAGATTTAATGGATCAGACGAAGTACTGGACACAATCATAGACGACGGCGACTGGCTGGTCCGCACAGGGATAAGCGAAAAAGAAAAGCTTGATGGGCTTAAAGCTATATTGAAAGAGAAATTTGATATAGACGTTAGTTTCGAGAAAGTAACCCAGATGAGCACCCTCATAACCGTCGGAGGAACTTTTGAAGAAAATGCTGACAGAGAGAAAGATGAAGACTGGCCAAACGGAAAAATCGTATTCAGCTGTACGGAAGAAATATTCGCTCCCGGAACATTCCACTTCTATACCCAAACAGTAAAAGACCTGATGCTGGCTATTGAAAACACTACCGGTATAAAAACATCTACCATAGAAGAACTGGAAAACACACCTATTAAAGTTTGGTGTAGATTTGCTGACAATTCATACATATTTACAATGCCGGAAATAGTAACCAAAAGCACAAAACTCCAACAACTGTTAATAAACCTGGAAAAGCAAACCGGCCTGAAATTCAGAGTAGACAAAATGCCTGTCAGCAGATGGATAGTAAACTCAGGTGAAAATACAAACAGCTACGACGGCAACTATTTCATCCACAAGACGCGTAAGGCAGGTGCAACACCATCGAAACTATCCGCATCTGTAGTATTCGGACCAATCAAACAAGTCAGCATTGAAACTCGCCTGATGAATATGGAAGAGCTTGACCTTGGCGATCTTAACCTGCCGAAAGAACAATTGCACAAAGGAATAATAACCAAAACCGTCCCTGGCAATACCGAACAGCAGAATGACCGTGAGATCGAGCTTTCGCTTTATAATCCGATCAATGACCAGCAGGTAAAAGCCCTGATTGGGCAAGCAAAGAAAAACACCAAAAGCAGTTTAATGACCGCTCCGCACGTAACAGTATTTGATAATGAGGCGGCATACATAAACTTCAGCAGGGATATTGTAAGCGTAACAGAAGAATCTACTCAAACCGCAACAAATCTCACCTCCGGCATTGAGATAAATATCACACCGCAGACACAGGAAGACAAGTCAATACGCTGCACAGGTTTTTTCAAAATATGTGCTGTCAATGTGAATACTGACCAGAAAGCAACCGGCACAACCACAACCAAAGCAGATATAGACTTTATCACCAAACCAGGCCAGAGCGTTCTGGTAATTATCCCTGGTGAATATCTCAACAATGAGCAGGATAAGTCAGATAACGCCACATACTACATAGTATTCACACCGGAGATAATCCAAACGGAAGAACCAGCAGAAAACACCCCGGCGGTAACTGTAAGCGAAGGCAGTGAAGACACCCCTTTGAATATAGCAGTGAAAAACGGAGACACCAAAAGCGTCAAACAACTAATAAACGCAGGTGCAAATGTTAATGAAACTTCAACAAAGTACGACAAAACACCACTAATGATGGCCGCCAGAGATGGGAGTACCGAAATTGTCCAGCTATTAATTCAAGCAGGGGCAGATGTAAATAAACAGACAAGTGAACTGGGGAGTACAGCATTGCTTTATGCCGCCGAAAAGAATAACACTGCCATCGCAAAATTGCTAATCAATGCCGGAGCTGACACTAATGCAGCAATGAAAATATACGGTATCACCCCGCTGATATTCGCTGCTGACAATGGCAATATCGAAATAGTCAAGATGCTGCTGGAAGCTGGAGTAGATACTGAGGCAGAAGCTACTATTTATGCAAAACGCAATACCGCAATAAGTGTAACAACTAATCTACAGATAAAGACACTTTTAGCAAAATATAGAGAAATGCCGAAAGGACGAGCCGCAAACAACGATACAAATTCTCTAATTGAAAGCTATGTTAAACAGGAAGAAGCCAAAAATGAATTTGAGAAGAACGACAAACAGACCTTCTACAATACCTATGCACTGGCAGAAAATGAAAACTTACGGCTGGTGAGTCCGCCGTTTGTTGATGAGCGGATGAGCTATTATAAAGGATATGATTACGACCAATGGGAAGCGATACCTGAGGGGCCGACGCATATGACTTTTTACTGGGACGGGGAGGAGCTTTCGAGTGAGGGTTGTGGGTTTTCCTGTGAAAAAGGACAAAGTCTGGAGAGTGTTATAACCTGGGTCATTAAGGTGAGCAGCAGTAAGATAATTGGCGATAGCGAACTATTGGGGCAGCTGATTGAAGGCGACTGGGTGATAAGGAAAGGCACATCGGAAGAAGAGCTCTTGAGTAGGCTGCACGATATTATACTGGAGAAAATGGGGATAGATGTAGCGATAAACCTGGTAGATGTAGAATGTGATTGTGTGATTGCTGAAGGTACGTATGCACATACGCCGATCGAGAGCCACTTTGACGATAGTAACCTGATACTATATTCTGATGTGATGGACGAAGATGAAGGGTCAGGCGGTACTACCGCAGATACAGTCCATAAGATGGTCAAGGTATTGGGCGATATTACCGGTATAACATTTATCGACAATACAACAAACTCTGAGAAAGAGATACACCAGAGCATTTACTGGAATAGTTCATCATGGCTAAAAAGTGAGCAGGATACGACAGTCAAAGAGTCGAAGCTGAAACTATTGCTGGCCAATACCAGTAAACAGACTGGGTTGAAGTTTCGTATGGAGAAGCGGCTAGAGATGAAGTGGCTGATCTATGATAAGGCGAAGTATGGAAATGATGCGGAGGCATTGAAGGCACTTATGCCGGAAGGTAAATCTGTGGACAGAAAAGATGCCCGGCCAGTTGGGGGCATGGGTGGATTCAGACCTGGCGAGGGGGATTTTCTGCTTAATCAAAACAATTCAGAAACGGTAACAGCAGATAATGAAGATGTGAAAATCGTAAAGGTCGCTGCCGGGCAGGTGGTTGTCCCGATAGCTGATGAGCTGTACTACCAGAGGCAGGATGATAAGATTATTAATAGCTATAAGCTCAGAAGCGGTGAAAAGGTTAGAAGGATCGCACCGCCCTACAGCTCACAGCGACATGAGTTTTATATGGCAAATGACAAGAGCAGGACGGCCAAAGGCGAAGAGGCAGAGCCAGCCTATTATTCATTTATATGGGACGGGAAGCTGAGCCTGAACGGCATGGGGTTCATACCGGATAAGAATAACTCGCTGCTTAATGTTATGACGAGCTGTTTGAATATACCGCTGGACAGGTTTTGCGGGAATGTGCAGACACTATATAATGCAGTGCCGGGTGATTGGGTGATGTGTGCGGGGCTGAGCTATGAGCAGCGGATAGGCGAGCTGGAGAGGATACTGAAAGATGAGCTGAATATGGATATTCACTTTGAGAAGATGCCGGCAACGGTGGAACGGGTGCGGATATCAGGAGAATATAACTTTTCACCTATGGCCGGTATGGAAGATGACAATTCGCTGTACTTATATAGCAATAAAGATACGGCGGTATTTTACAACAGTATATTTACAGATAATATTGGTAATGTATCAGATCTGGCTAATGGTCTGTCAGAACTGTTTAAGCTGGAGGTATATACAACAGAAGCAACCGGCAAGCAGCTGATCTCGCAGAAGTTCAGGCCAAGCTATGCTGCGGTCTTGAGTAAGATAAGCGATAAGAATATAAAGAGTATACAGCTAAAGTTATTATTGGAGAATCTGGCAAGGCAGACGGGGCTGACGTTTACTATCGAAAAGGAAGAGATCGATAAGTGGTATCTCGTTGATAATACTGCGTGGGCAAATGAGCAAAAACCGGATAATGTGATCGATGGCCCGGATTCCAGAGGGTATCTACCATTTGGGATAAGTGCTTATGATAAGGGTGGGGTCAGGTATACGGCGGAGAATATCCTGCACCCGGAAATAGTCAAGTCCGGCAGGTGCACACTGTTGGCTACGGTAGACTATGACCTGCACTCGCTTGAGGGGATACTGGATGATGTGGTTAATAGCCGGAGCTTGAAAGAGTATCTTGGCGATGATAGCGAGAAGGCGAGAGACCCAAACTATATAGCGGCCTTTTGGCTTAGCAGTGAACAGGAAAAGGCGATCAGTGAGCTTATCGGTGAGAGCCCGGAAGGTACTACGGTTAGCTCCAGGTCTATAATGTCGGATGTGCTGACAGATATGGAGTGGCCGTGTAACTATACCGACGATACGGGAAGTAATGTTGAGGTTGAGCAGAAGTTTAGCATAAAGGCTGAAATAGAGCCGAGGAAGGATAGTGATATTATAGTACTTGGCGTGCGGATGGAGTTTACAAATATTTTAGACTTTGGCAAGGATAAGGGCAGGCCGGAGCGAGAGGCCAGGACGATCGATACGGCAATTGGGGTGAGAGAAGGCCAGACGCTGATGCTGATATTAAATGAGCCATTTTCACAGCTGGCTTATAGCAGAGGTAAAATCGACAGCAGTAAAAGCTACAGCAATATATTGATGCTGAAACCTGATATTTATATTAACAAGCCGCGGAATAACTGGCAGTATGATATTATGGCTAAGCCTTAGATGGAATGAGGGTGTTTTATTTATTTTTGGATAGGATTACCGACTGGGTACGGTCTGGATCATTCGACAGATTGGGTGGGGTTGGAATCTGGTTGTTGATATTGACCCTTCTCGAATGGCGGGGGAATTAGTGTTGGTTAGATTGGGGATTTGGTATTTTGAGCCACCCTATTCATGAAAACAGTTTTGTCTCTATCTCCGTTATTGGCAAAGTCATAACATTATTGCCAAGCGGGTAACTTTCCTTACCCGGATAAATAACCCATGATTTTTCCGGTTTCAACTCATCTTGAGCAGCAAAAAAAGTCTTGTTTAGCTTCGGAGTAAGCGAGAACTTAATTTCAATGGCCAGTTTAACATTTAACCCCTTAACTAAAACAAGGTCTATCTCTGCCCCTGACTGAGTACGATAGAAACAAGCATCATAATCAACGGGTTTTAAGGCAAGAATCTGTTCAATACAAAAACCTTCCCACGAACTGCCTAATGCCGGATTTACTAATAGATCATCATAGGAATAAATTCTTAATAAATTATGCAGTATGCCGGTATCGCGAATATATGTCTTTGGCGACTTAACCAGTCTTTTTTTAACATTACCGAAATATGGTTGTAACTGTCTTACCATAAAAGTATCTTCAAGTATATCAAGATACCTGCGTGATGTCTTATCATCAATACCAAGACTGCCGGCTAATTTTGAGGCATTCCATAACTGGCCATTACAATGTGCCACCATAGTCCAGAATCTCATCATTAAGGAATTTGGCAAACGTAGTCCAAATGCAGACAAATCATTCTCCAAATGGGTTCTTACAAAATTCTGCAACCATAATATAGAATACTCCTTGGCAGAGGCAAGATAACTCTCCGGATACCCGCCCCTGAGCCAAAGCTCATTTACTGCTCCACCAGAATCTGAAACTTCATCAAGAGTAAATGGCCCTAACTCATGATAGGCAATTCTACCGGCAAGGGTCTCCGAAGATTGCCGCTTTAATTCTGGCGAGGCTGACCCTAGTATCAAAAACCTGCCTGGCCTTCTATCCTTGTCAATAAGTGACCTTAATAGCGGAAACAATTCCGGACAACGTTGTATCTCATCCAGAACGATCATATTATCTGAATATTGCTCAAAATACAGTTGGGCATTTTCCATTTTCTGCTGATCAGAAGGATTCTCCATATCCAAATATAAAGAAGGTATACCCATATCCTTGATCATCATTTTAGCCAGAGTAGTTTTACCAGCCTGCCTTGGTCCTATAAGCCCTATTGCCGGAAAATACTCCAAACTTTTAACCAGGTCATTATATATTCTTCGATTAATCATACTTGAATTATCGGATTACTAATCCGAATTTACAAGCATAAATGGTATTTTTTTGTCACAATTACCCAAAATTGCCACATACGGTTACAAAAGAACCAATTATATCCTATAAATACTAGCTCATATAACTGCAAATCACCTAGAGAATCATTATATAGCCAGTGCGGGGCTTAGTGTTGGTTAGATTGGGGATTTGGAATTTTGAGCTATATCTTTGATATTATAATATTACATTTCGCATTCTGCTTGTAAATTCGGATTATTAATCCTGATTTGCAAGGGAAAATAGTGTAATTGCCAGATAATGCAGTTGGGAGAATACTGGAGTTGGGAGACGCAATATATTGCGTCTCTACTGGAGGTTGTAGATTATTGGGGCTACTTCGTTGTCGTCGAATAGTAGAGCGTGGGTTTGGTCTTTTAGTTCGTAGCGGAATGGTTGGCCGGTGAAGGTGTTGGTGAGGGTTGGTACTATAGTTATTTCATCGAGCGAGCCGGGCAGATGGCTGGTTTGATGGATGTGCAGGCGAATAGCTTCGATATTTATTATGGCCTCGAGCCAAACTTTACATTGGGTGGCTTTATATAGCTCCCAGGTGTCGCTGGTGCGTAGTAGAAACGCAAAGGACATTTTACCCTGCTGCTGTTTACGATAATCTCTGATATCGGTCCAGATCTGATCGATGCGTGGGTTAGCGATATGGTATGGTAGCCGGAACCATTTATAATAGTCGTCACGGAGCTTGGTATATTGGTACCATTTGCTGATGGCTACTACCTGGGCGGGCGGCATGAGCTTCATTTTTGCAAGGTCGAGACCTTTGTCAGTTAGATAGTTCAGAGCTTCATTATAGTATAGGGCCAAGAGGCCATTGTATTCGTAATAGCCGTAAGGGAATTCTTCGTCTTCGGTGAGTTCAAAAATCGCTTTTACCGCTTCGTACATTTCTATGCCAGTGAAATACCCGGTTTCGAGGTCCTTTTTGAAGATATCAAGTACAACTTTTTCGTCAATGGCGTTATCGTTCAGGATACCGCGATTGAGATCGGGGAAAGTGAGATAATATTCCATGAGCGGCCAATACAGACTTGGGGAATCGCTTCGCTGACCGAGATCACGGGCAATAGCAAGGGCACGACCAATTGCCAGGCGTGATATCCTGGTGTTTATAGTGGTGTTGCCGTCGGCGAAATCAGAAGCCATGATCAATTGCCGGCGGATAGATTCGAGTGCGGCGGCGTAATCGGAGCTGGCGAGCTTTTGTTTGGCGATAGTATGCATGGTTCTGGAGATAAGGTTGAGATTTGATATACCGGTGGTTGATACGTCGAGGCCATTACTATAGTCGAGCTGCCAATCGCAATAGGACATACCAGTTGCGGTACTGATGAGTTTATCGACTGGCTCATACCTATTTATTATGTCGGGGATAAGATTTGGGTCAGTGGTGGTGACGGGCAGGTTCTGGTCGGAGAAGCTCTGCTGAAGCTCGGCGGCCTGTAGATAATAATCGGCGGCATTGCCTTTGGTGTTTGAGGTAGCTGGCCGGGAGAAGGAGTATATCATAGGCGGCGACGGCTGAGCTTTGGGCGAAACGGATATAGAAATCGTTTTTGGGGGAATATCAAACTGATCCTGGGCAAAGCAGGCGGAGGTAAGAACAGGAAACAGTATTAATATAGTAGAGAAAAACCTGGTGTTCATAGCAGTACACTCCGTATGGCTGGTGATAACTAAATATTATGGTATGAATCAGGCGGGAACAGTAGATGTACAGACAATCAACTGTTATTATAAACTATAGGCAGGCTAGGTGGGAAATGGCAAGTAATAACTTATGCTAACTTTTTCAGATGAGGAGATATACATTCTTTGAAAGACTCGCTCACACGCGACCATTGAACAATATCGACTCTAAAAGGCAGGTCGGATTCTGCGAAAGCTTCCAGCAGTTCCCCAAGTACGCCAAAGTCTAACGGACTATCGTTCATAATCAAAATATCGAGATCGGAAGAAGCTCTGGCAGTACCATTTGCCCGAGAGCCAAATACCAAGCACTTATCAAGTGGGACATATTGGCTAAGAATATCTTTGACAATAGTGGAATGTTGTTTGGAAATATCAATCATTTCTGCTCTCAAGCTGTAAATATATAAGATCAACAACAGCTGCAAACTCCAGAGCAATCTTAAAAACATCTTTTGCAACAGCTATATCATATATGTGACTAGTCTGATTTCTGGCAGCGTGAAAAGAGAACCATAAGGGTGGGTCATCAATCAGTTTATTTTCATGAGCAAATCTAAAAAGCTCCCTGCGAGATATGCCATCAACATATACATTACCAATATTATACTCCAACCAGCGTTTAATCATCTTCCAAGCCAGCTCGTAGGTATATCCAAATCTCTGAATAACAGAATCTCTGATAATATCCTCGGGGACGATAGCCGGAGCGTTCTTATAGCAGGAAACAGAATCCTGTAAGGAGTCGATCGCTTTTCTAAAAGATGATAAATCTAGCATCGCTACATACTCCAACTAACTGAAAATCAGTATATTACAAACTATATCATTATTATCGGTCGTAAGTGTAATATGACAGAATAAATGGCCAATTGTGGGAATTGACAATTATGAACGGGAAACAACGAGAATGCAAACACTTATGAAAGATTTTGTGCTGGTTGGTGGTATTAAATAAGATGGCCAGAAACGGTTGTATTTGCGATTCTATGACAGATTAAATGGCCTAAAGGGGTTTGATGCCGATTAGCATTTAATAGCGTTTAAAACCCGTTTAACGACATTGAAAACGGCGATTATTGGATTTAATAATCTGCCGTTTTTTATTTTTTAAACGACATGACTTTTGCGACATGCGACATTTAAACGACATGACTTTTTAAAAGTAAAACTACCTATATTAACTTTTCATATTATGTATAAATAGTATCGGCCGGAAAGCACTTTTTTGATTAAAAAAAATAGCCTCCGGCTGGCTGCCGAAATATTCAGTTGTCGCATTGGCACTGTGATCACAGTACCGGCTGATCAGGCTGATGCCTGGTTATAGTTCAAAATCACTATCAAAATTGCATGCCGTATTTACGACGGAATTTCAGAAGGGCCTGAGCCTGAACTCTGATGAGTTGGTCCATGACCGCAATCATTTCATCTTCGATCTGGTCGATATGGCCCTGATTCATAGTCATATCCTGCTGAATGTAATGGTTGCCAAAACAATGCACCTGACCAGGTGTTTTATTGGCTTTACGCAGAGCAAATTTGAATGCTTTAATTCGCTTATTCCTGTCGATTGGCATTTCTTATAGCTCCTCTATGGTTGCTGCTATTTTGCAGAACCAGTTTTTGTTTGATTCTGAATAGATGAATAATCTGCCGTTACCCTGGGGGATCGGGCGGAAATTTGACATAAATGCATTATAATATGTATCAGTGCCGTATACCCAGTTCTGAGGGGCGGCGGTCTGGTAGTTCTGGAGATTATGCATTAAAGTTGCCAGGGCATCTCTACTGGCGGCTCTTATAGTTGCTACAATATGTACAGTATAACCGTTTTTACCCAGTAGAGCGGATGTGCGGATGTTAGATCCGGGGATCGTGGAGATAACCCGCCTGGCTTTACCTGGTATTGGCAATACAGTAACTTCATTGCCGAAAATTGTATTAATATTAATTGTCATTATTAATCCTTAATCTGCCGGGGAAACTCTCGGCTGACTACCAGCGTCTAAACGGTTATAAATAGGTGCCATATAGTGATTGATTACTGTCGGAGCATTTAACCCTGTAACATTTTCAAAAGATGAGATTGCCTTACCTGCTATTTCTGGAGTCAATGGATTATCTTTATCATAATATAAGCTTGCTACATCATAATATGCATCTCTTTGTTCTTTAGACATCTCATGAACTGGTTTTCCTACAGAAGCCATGTATTGCCGATAAAACATATTCGCTATAAAGTTCTGTTTTTCTTGCCCATCGGGGATTAAAAAATCATTCATGCCTGCCTGATTATACTGTTTAAATACTGTATTGCTCAAATCTAATAATGCTGCACCTTTACGCATGTTATTGCTAGTAATCGCTGAAGCCACTGCCTTTTGAGACTCAAATGACTCAACTAAACCTAATGTGGTTTTTCTCCAGCCCGCTGATTCGTTGGCAAATTCTGAAGCCGTTGAGCTTAACCCTAACCTCATAAAATTATCACGAGCTGAGATATTATCAGAATTATACAATGTCACAGCTGCCTTCATTTGCTCAGCGGTTAATCCCGCATCTTGCAACGCCATCTGTCCTTCACCAGTTGCAGCATTAGCTGTTAAATACTTATCTAGCAATGACATTTTCTGATCGTAAGGAAGGTTTCTGAACATTTTTTCAGACATTCCAGTTCCTTTAGTCATTCCGGCAATAGCATCTGTATTTTGTAGTAATCTCATCAACTGTTCCGATGTAGTTGCACCGACATCAGCAGATGGTGCTGCATTCAATGTAGTAGCGAAATCAGCTAGAGCTCTTTCGGGTGATGCCCCCATTGCAATAGCCGGTATCAAAGATTTAACACCACCAGAAATAAACTGTTCGAAGGTTTTAGCCTTAGAGGCCTGCTGGACTGATGATATTTTCTGAATAGCTCCCTGGGCTGATTGCTGATCAGATACACCCATAGCAGCCAGTACTTTAAATAACTGGTCAACACCTCCAGAACTAATACCCTTTCTTTGTGCAAAATCGGCAACTGTAGATGCTATACCTATCTGATTATCCGTTAATGCCTGACCTTTGGTGCCAAATGCAGAATGAGTCGATACAGCAACGCCCTCTGCTAAGGAAAAATCTGAAAGATTACCACCTTGCATTATCTGTAGAATCTGCTGACGAGATGCTTTGATACCTGTCTCTGTCCCCATAACACCAGCCTGTGATGCTAATGCCTTAGATGCTGCATCTAAACCTTTAGCTTGCTCTGCAATTTCACGTTGTGCATCAGATATCTTTTTTAGATGATCGTACCATGATTTAAGCAATCTAATTAATGTTGTGATAACTCCAATAACAGCTAAGATCTTAGTCTTAAACCCTTCGATAGAATTTGTGAGCCCACTAACACCTTTTTTAGTTTTATTGCTCTGTTTATCAAGGTTATCTAAGCCGTCCTTACCCTTATTAGAGCCATGCTCAATATCCTTACCGGCCTGCTTACCAGCTTTGCCGATATCGTTGAGGCCGCCTTTGGCTTGTTCTTTGCCTTCGAGCTGTACTTTGATGTTAAGATTATCTGACATTACTTAGCCTTATGCGATGGTGATGATCTTGTTGGTACCAGAAAGGGTTAATGGTGTAGTGGCATTGTTCGTTACCTGATAAGATGCATCATAAGTTGTATATCCGTCACCGGAGGATGAACCATTGCTACAGGAAATTATCTCAACACCGGCTATGGTTACGGTCTTATCTGCTGCACCCTGGCCCATAGCCAGAGTTGCTACCAGGCTCTGACGTGTCAGGGCCAGAACCTGACCACTAAGATCTTTATCGGTTTCGGCTCCGGAGTCCTGGAAGGAGATGTTGCCTGACGGCAAAATACCATTCATTGAGGTGTCGATAGTTGTATAGCCAACACTGCCATCATTAGATTCTTTGGAGATAGAGAATGCCAGGTTAAACGATAATCCGGTTACATGCAGAATATCAGTGGTGCCAAGCTTTAAGGTTTTAACGATCTGGCCGCCACGAGCAGCGGCAACATATTCCGGCAGGGTTTCTTCAGCTCTTGCGGGCACATGCATGCCAGCGAATCCAGCAGATGCTGACTCTGCCAGGCATTCGAAATTGAACGAGGCGGTTGCATACTGATCTTTATTAATAGAGATCGCAAGGTCAAAGATGACAGGATTATTAATAGTATGCTTAATATAGGTACTTTCGCCAGATTCTGCTTCATAGAAGACGAATGTGTCAATATCACCAGTTAATATGTTAAGAGCCTGAGTGATGTCCTGAGTGGTTATATTGCCACGGCAATATTGACAATAGCGATCTGAGAACGCAACCTCTGCACCGTCAGGCGAAGAGGTTAGAACCTGGTCGTAACCTTTAACTATATTAGCGACTGTCAGACCGCCGAAAGACACACCATTAATGGTGGCCGCCTGCGGTTTATGTAATCTGTGATTAGCCATTATCAAACTCCTAAAGTGAATCGATTATACATTTAGATTCCAGGTTCATCTGGAAATATACTTGCTTGTGTTTGTTGTCAACCTGATCAAAGCAGGAAACGAATTTGAAACCGTCAACTGCGATACCGCTGATATCCTCTTCATTATTAGGATGCCAGTGGTGAAACTTTTTCATGACGCCGATAATGATATCAAAAATGCCAGGGGTATTAGCATCGCCGTACATGGCATCATCGCTGCGACCTTCCATACTCTGGCCAATCATTAGTGAGAGACCGACCGGGGCATTCAGATCACAATCGCCTTCGAGCTGGCCGACTGAGACGGTTGGGTGGATGAAGCAGAACGGTGCGAACTGCCGAAAAGCCTGCACTCCCCCACTGCCGGACTCGATCTGAAATTGCCAGCGGGCAACTGTCTTGAACAATGGCACATCTGGCTGGAATTCCAAAGATCTGGCAGCGATTATAGCAGCGTCAGCACAGTCGGTATAAATATTGCTCATTACATGCCTCCCTGAACGGCGTTATGTTCAGCCGGATCAAAGAGCATACCCTGGGGGATATCACGCTGAGTCTGTTTGCGGCTGGAGATCTCTTTCAGGATAATTTTGGCATCGATAGAACGATGCTCATTATATGATTTCCAGATCGCAGGGTCAGCGGTGAGCCAGTAGCCGCTTTGGCTGGCAACGATCCAGTGGCCGTTGTCGCGGAGCTTCTGGATAAGATCTCTGATCTTACGCCGCTTGGTTTCATGGGTACCTGCGAGTTGAAGTTTGTCTGCCAGATCAATAGCAGATACAGAAGCTTTCGCCTGCTGCAGGATATGCAGAAGCGAGCTTTGCTGATGAGGTGATGTTGTCACTTTCATAGCTTCAATCCTTTGTTACTATTACAGTAAATAACTTTATAAATATTTATGGCACGTTAGCCATAGCAGATGCCATTGCGGCCAGGTTAACCCTCTGTCAGGGTTCCAGATCCGGCAGAGCTTCAGGTCTGTGGTCGATACATTTTTAGACCACAGACAGAGCAGCTCATTATCTCTTACCACCACCCAGAAACACGTCGGGTGGTATGGATAGCTGGATGATGCCAGAGCTATCCTGGTATCGATAATCTCAGCCAGATCATCTAACTGGCTAAACAGATTATCCGGATGAATTTTCACGCTTTAACCTCTGTGCGAACCGGCTCAACGTAGAATGGATTCTTTGGCACTCGCTTGGCCTCAACCTGAGCGAGCTGATCATCTGAGAGCTTAGCCAGGGCATCTTTACTGACAGACTCTTTGGTTATTATGCAATCCTTAATTAACGCTGGTTTAAACAGGCTTTTAATCAGCTTCAAAGTAGTATCATTTTTAGTTTTGATACTGATAACAGTTGATTTACGCCAGCCGACTTTGCCGTGATTAAGAGTCATACTCTGCCGGGTGCCGAATGTTTTCTTGTTGGAGACGCAGAACGCTTTAATGGATTCGGCTAGCTGATCCAGTTCCAGCTGCAGTGGTTCGATCTCAAGCTTCGCCTCAGCCTTGAGCTGCTCGATTTTGGCAGAATTGTCGATATTGATCTTGTCAATCTGATCTGCCAGGCTGCCAATTTTATGCAGCAGATCATCAACCTGATCGAAAGACTCGACTGGGATAATATCAGATTGAGGTTTAACTTTTTTGGCCATAATAAGACTCCGTTCTTATTAATTAGGATTTAGCATTTAGGAATTATAAGTTAGCGTTTAGCACAACAGTCTTTTGCCTTTAGATTAGATCCGCAAGGACAGGGACGGTTGTGATTGACGACAGCTTTTAGGGCTGCGGCCTGCTTAGCGTTTTTGGCTTTCTCTGGCGAAGCAGGCTTGGTGTGATAGTCTTTTTGATTGATCATAGAAGTATCCTCCTGGCTGCACCATGCGTGCAGCATATAATCTGTATCATTAGCAAGGAAGGCATCGATAATATAGTGAACCTCTCTGGTAGCACGCAGACGGTCAATCTCGTTTTTGAGTGAAATATTCTCAGCGATCCGTTTAGAGTTCTGCGAATGCTCGACACTGCGAACTTTAGCACGAAATTCATCGATGGGGGTATAATAGTTATCTTTTAATCTGGATAGGATATATTTGAAAGTTTCAAAGCTTACATCTACACCGCTCAGAAAGTACATGTCTTTTTCGATATTCAGAATACTGTGCTGCAATTTTTCCAGCCGGTTGGCTGCTTTGAAATAGCTTATTGCAAAGACAATACATAAAATCAGCAATAGAGATATAAGAAATAATATTGTTTCTGTTAAAGAATCCATTTGTACTCCGTTACAAATATATGATATGAATTAAAAACTTAACTCCATTTGGATGTCAGATAGATTATTGGCTGTTACTGCCGGGTTAATTCGCTTGAGCATAGCCTTCAGGGCTTCGATGACCTTTATACCCTCTGAGGTTGTCAGCTCGCTGGGATCTGTTTTACGGCCTTGGGTCATGCGGCTGACCATGCCGGAAAGCTGGCCATGGTTCCAGCCGAGATCTCCAGCGAGCTCAGCTATGCCGATGATCATAGCCTGGCTGATCCGGGCAGGACGGCTGACTGTAGCTTTGGCGGTGTTGTGCCAGCCGAGCTCTACACAGGTTGCAAGGATCTCGTCAAGCTGAACGTTAGTGAGCTGCTTGCAGCTGGTAATCTTGCGGCCTTTGCTGTCTGAAAACTGGCTCAGATAGAATCGGTATTGAGCTTCGCCAGCTTTGCCAGGCTTGCGAAGGCCGACAGCACGAAGGGCTGTTTGTAGGATCTTGATTTGTTTGGGGTTTAATGGCATAGTATTTTCACCATGAAGGTCATGAAGAACATGAAGGTTATTGTATTCTTATTGCACCAGGTGCGGAAAAGGAACATTTGTAAATAAAGTATGCTACGTAATGTTTTTTATGTTTTTTATACTCTGCTTTAGCGTATGCATATGCTTCTAAAGCAAGGATATATTCCCAGCCAGCTAAAAGAAATTCTACTTGGTTTAGCCTCTTACCATTTCTAATAGTTGTTTCAAAACTAATATGCAAATCTTCTTTAATCCATGATATAATATGAAATAAAATATCTCTTTCAGCTATACTTGTATATTTAAAGGCATACGTATCAATCTTATCTAGAAATTTAATTTTATACTTTTTTTGGAGCTTATGGACTTCATAACCAACGGTAGGTTCTTTCAAGTCTGCTCTTAACTTAATAATGTTTTCTCTGCGTTTTATATCATTGAATATTTTCATAATGTGAAAGCTCTTTTTTCTGTGGTTAAAATTATATCAGGTCACGCTGTGGCGGCTTGCTGCTGATCTGCGAGCTGGCGTTTTGGTTTTGGCACTGCCATTGGCAGGTTCTCGCATGGCAGCCGTAACGTGTAGATCATCCTGATAATATCAAGACCAGTAATTAATTGTGTCTGGTAGATGGATGATACTTTATGCAGAGCCGAGATAATATCAACACAGATTCTCAACCTGCCGGATCTCGGCGTTGAGCAAATATGCTTTAGAGTGTCAACAGCATCTTTAGCGAGCATGATCCCATCATATTGGAACATATCACGAATATCCTGCTCGGAATATAGGCCGGTACCAGGATCAGTTGAGTCGTAAGCGAGCTCGTCCAGATTTGAAGATCTCATAACACGGCTATTAAACTGATCTAATGATTCATATCCACTGCGACCTGAATCACAGGCAAGTGTTTTGAGTAGGTGATTGTTCCCGCTAAGTATCAGTGGACATTTACATTTAACGCAGATCACCTGACGCAGCATATTAAGACATGAAACGTTAAGATGACTTGCTTCATCAACAATAATAACGGCATGACGGTCACGAAGTTGACGAACTAGACGTTTAATAATCGCTTCTACAGTTCCAGAATAATCTACGCCGACAGCTTCTGCCAACATTTGCATAATGCCTTTTTTGGTATTGGACTCATCTAAAACGATCATATATGCAGATGTCGGATTATCTTTGCACCATATCTCTAAGCAGTACGTCTTACCGTGACCACCATCGCCTATTAATAATCCAATCTTACCTTCTTCGTGACTGAAGCTAATAGTATTGGTGATCAGGCCCTGAATTTCTCTAAGGACTGAGGTATCAACACGGTCCGGACGTTTGTTGTAGTTATCATCTTGACGTTTATAGTCATTGCAGAATTTCAGAATACTGGTTAGTGCTGCTTCTGTATCGCCTTCATATTTACCGTTCAAAACCTGGCTAATAACGCTCGATGAATAACCGATCTTTTTAGCCAGGCTGTTATTCGAAAATTTATATTCTTTAATAAACGCTCGAATGGTATTTATTGCACATGCAATTTTTTCTTCAGTATACACAGTTGGAATCCTTTCCAATATAGTGTGTTGTTCTGCGTCCAATCCTCGACGCAGTGCATTTAGTTCATATTCATCATTATTGTGATCTGAATCAATCGCTTTCATAATCGGAGAACCTCAGCTTCTCGATCGGCTGATATTCATCTGGCATTGCTGACAGATCAAAATTCAACTTTTCGATCGCTTGACTTGATACCGGCTGATCGAAGTCCAGTTCGAACGCTTGTATGTTATCATTCTGTCCAACGGCTCTCCGTAGGTGTTGGACTTTTTCTTTACGTTTTACATCTGTAACAGCGTTATCGAGCGGGGTGATTACCGGCTTGATATTGGGCTGTTTGGCTTTATACTTATCGTCGGCCATGTGCTGTTGAGCGGCGTGTTCTGCGGCTTCAATAGTGAGGTCGGTCAGGCTCATGTTAGCGGTCCGGGCAGCTGGCTTGACCTCTTTCATGAGGTTCATAGCCCGGCGTTTTTTCTTCATGGCCTCACGCAGATCTACCTGGCTGGCCTTGATACCGTATTGCTCCAGGCGATGCTGGCTGGCGGTTGTGATATATTTGAATTCTCTGGTAAAGACTCTAACTGTTGAGATATCGTCAGGATCGTAACTAACCCTGACCTTGGTGCCCTGCCTGCGGAGTAGCTCAGAGTCAAACTGACCGTAGAAGTGGCCAGAGAACTTGACACCGTTCTTGCCGATTGTCAGCTCTCCGGACCAGACCTGACAGAGCAGGTTTAGGGTGTCTTCAGAGATAACACGACGACTGTCACGGGTTGCCATGACCTGGGCCGGTGTCTGACCGGCATTGGCTTTGTGCGGACTATTATTATAAGTGACCAGGTAACGGTCAACCTTGGCGGCGAAGCTCTCCAGGTCATCTGTCTGAGCGATGGCCTTATCGGTCTTGAGATAATCGTTGAGAGTGGCCGGCCTCCTGGATGAATCTTTACCGCAATAAGTCTCGAAGCTCTTAATGAACTGACGGTCGAAGGTATCGAAGAATCTTTCGATAGCCTTGGATTGTGGACAATATGGAATAGAGAAACTTACACCGATATCCATCATGGCATATAAGCCGATAACGGTCTGTCTTTCTTCCTCGGTCAGCTCCTTGCCACGTTTGGCCTGACGCTGTTTCTTGGTTTGACCGGTCCACATGGCCGAATCATAATCTCGACCATTATCGATCTTGACGGATTCCGGTGGGCCGTATTTCTGGCAGCCGTTACGGAAGGCCAGCATAATAGTAGTCTGGTTCGGTGCTGCGGTCACGCAGTAGCCGACCAGAGAACGGGTACGCATATCTTCCCAGGCAGTCAGCCATGGACGAATCCAGGTACCCTGATATCTAACCCAGCAGTTGCAGCGATGATGGTCGCCGATCCAGACGCTGCCGGGTTCGATCGCTTCCCGGTCGGTAACTATATAAGGAGCACAGCGGGCATTGTAAGCTTCCATACCCTCTCGATGCAGGATCTGGGCGGGGAGCGGGATTTTCTGTTCGATCAATCTATACATGGTTCGCTCTGAAGGGATTTGCCAGTTCTGATTCTGAGACTCATTAATATAGATCATATTTTTATAGCAGACATTAACGCTGAGCCGACGCTGATCGAGCCACATATTACTGAACAGTTCCCAAGCTTCGTCTGAGATGGATTCATCTACGACCTTGGCACCTCTGGAATCTACCAGGCCCATAATACCCTGGTCACGGTAATTTTTATCCCAGCGACGCAGCGACCGTTCCGAGAGTCCGCGCAGATCTGCAAAGCATTTGATGGCCGCAAGGCGGTTACCGCCGTGGGCCAGGTAGCCGCTGATGTATTTCTCAAGCTGCTTGAGCAGGCCGAGCCGCTCTGTTGCCTGTTGACGTTTTGGTAGTGGAACTTTCAGCAGCTGGTCGGGGTCATCCGGCTGACGATTGGCCAGACGGCTGCGCAGATCCGGATGGGCTGATTCTGGAATCTGCCATGATCGGCCTTTGCGAACGGCTCCGGGCAGATCGTCAGAAGCACACATCCGCTGTATATGCCTTGCGGTCAGCTTGAGTTTTTCTGCTGCTTGTTTAACAGTTAAGTATTTCATGATTTAAAATAAGTTTATAATCTGTTTAACCTGGTCTAAAAGGTTAATTAAATCCATATGACATTTCTGTGTGCGGCTCACCAGATCAATTGCTTTTCGCTTGCGGTCCTGTCGCATCTTATCGGTTCGCTCGAAACCTTCGACCGGCACCATTACATAACCTTGCGGCTTATCCTGGATAATAATCCAGTTAGATACCGGCTGATCGCCAGCGGAGATATCAGGTATAATATAGTAACGATGACTGAACCAGCGGCTGTAATCCTGGAATTGCTCGATGTTGTATTGCTGCAGACATTCGCTGCAGCAGCCAATGATGGTCCTGGACGGCAGCTGCCCTGGGGCGGTACTATTGAGCCAATGTGTCGGCTCTTTGAGCACGCCACAGCAATCTTCGTTTGGACATGGAATATTTATATCATTATATTGATCGAGCATTATTATTGCCTCACACTAACGGTTAGTTATTTGACAGAATCCTGAAACTTTCTGTTGATCCTGTCGAACAGCTGATATTGCCGTCGCAGACTCTCTGGCAGCTTAGTTCTATACTCTTCGATTTCACGCCGATCCTTTTTATTGATCTCGCCGTCAGCTAAGATCTTGAGGATATGCTGCTCTATCTCACAGCCGAACTTGCATTGCTCAATCAGATCAGCCAGAACCGCAGGCGTATCTGATGGTTCATCAGCCAGATCCACAACAACAATTGGCAGCTCACCGGTCAATAGCTGCAGGATACGCTGATCTCTGGTCCGTTCATACAGAGCTCGCCATATTACGCTTGGTATCGTTGCTGTGCCACCCAGGTATTTATATACAGACGAGGTGGCCAAACCTGTCATGTAGCCAAGTGTTCTGGCCGTTACGCCATGATCCTCTGTCACTTGCTGCAATAGAATATAATCATCGTTCATTACAAAATCTTCCGTTAACATAACTAGCTTCCTTTCTATTGTTCCAGCGGCATCATGCCGCTTATATTACCCAACCACAGCAGCCGCTGCTGAGACTGCTATGCCCTTTAACTTGTCAATTAGATCGTGATACTCTTTTTCTTTTTTTATGTTGTGAAGTTTAACAGCATCGGCGAACACGACTAAACAGGCATTGACTATCAGCTCAAGCTCGTCGGCGTTTACTTCTATCTTTATCTTTTCCATATAACCTGACTCCGTTCTTATCTGTATTGAGGTGCATCCTGCACTCATAATATTCTTTGCCGTCGGGCAGTTCTATTGTCCAGAATCCTGTTTGGCCACATACCCGGCAAGCGTATTTGATTGTTTCTTTTTTAAGCACCATGAAGTACTTGAGATCTTAATGTCTCTTCCAGGTTGAGGTGCCATAGTAACCTGGACGGCTGTTTAGGTAATTATCCTTGCGGCGTTGCTCATAATAGGTATGAGCGATAAAGGTCATTACCAGAAGTATTATTAAAGATGCCATAAGTACAAAGGTTTTGTATTCTATGCCGACTCTAGTGCTTAGCCAGGCTAATGCTGTGCCAGAGAGATTGATACCTACCAGCCAGAGAATTATTTGTATTGTTTTTTTCATGTTATTGTCCCTTTCATTGTTAGTTAAATAACTGCCAGGCTTTGGCTGGCTGTGAATATGGTAAAAAATATACAAGAAATAAATAGTAATAATGACCAGCTCACAGCCTGGCAGTTGAGAAGCAAATTGATAAAGGATCTCTGCAGCGTCAACCAAACTGATAGTCGTCGCCGACTTGCGGCAAACGCCGGTTGAAGATTAAAGGTACCCGGTTAAATGTTGAATCACAAGCGGGGACGCTTATGCTACTTATAAAATATGCCGGGCAGATCTGGTCGACTTCGATCTCAACTGAAGCGGACGTAATAGCGAGGGGGTACTCATGTTGTTGGTGGATCTGCCCGGTGGTGATACAATTATTCTGAGCTAATGCCGGAAGGGTTATCAGCGGGAGAATAATAATTGTATACATTTTACCTGTCATCATTTGTTCGTCTGGTCTATTATTTAGTTGTGCTCTTTAACAATTTATTTTGACTTTTTTATAAAATTGCTGGGTAAGCTTCCTTGCTCTTTTAAGCAGCTTCCTTGCCGCCCCAGCTTAAAGCAATGGGTAATATTGCCAGAAGGAGCTTAAGGACCAAAGTCTGCGTGAAACGCTATAAGAGTTTTAAGTGACATAGTACAAATCCTTTCGTGTATGTCGGCGGGATAAACCCGTTTATTTTTATGCCCGGCAGTTACAGCTGCCGGGGTATTGGACTCAGCCGCTATAGAACTGAGTTTGTATTACTATAATAAGGAGCGTAACGGGGAAGCTCGGCTTCCAGGACACGACGGAGAAACTCGGTAACACTGCAACCTGAATGCTCGGCACCGGCGTTAGCCAGGACTAAAATGGCACGATCTGTGGTATAGTTGAAGCTTACAGTTTTTACAAAGTTTTCAGGCATGTTTCAGCTCAGCAGTTAGATCAATAGTCATACTTAAGCGTTCTTGTGGAGAAAGGTTATTCCAAAGATTAAGAGCGGCGGCAGTTGCGATGCACTTTTTTGTCCCCTCTTTTTCGCAGATAGCATCAAAAGCGTTTTTAACTTTAGCAGGAATATTTGTTGCAATCTGTTTTTGTTTTTCCATTAGAACCTCCTTGTATTATTATGCAGCAGATCCGTCTGCTGGTTTTGCTTCATTGTGCTTTTCAATAATGGCAGAAAACGCTTCGATCAGAATAAGATTGCAAAGATCATGGGCTGTACGATTCTCCAAAGCGGCTGCTTGGTTTGCAAGCTCGATAGTTTCTGGATAATATTTTCCAGCAAGTGTGATCGCTTTAATTGTTTTAGGTTTTGCCATAAATTTTGAACAAGCCAAGTTACGTTTAATTACTACATAGTAATATATCGTACTTACTTGGAAATTTCAACACCTTAAATAATATTTGTTACGAATTATTACTACATATTACGCTTTATTTTTTATAAGTAACTGGATAGTCTTTAGATATGACACAAGAAAAAACAAATAAAGAACCTGAAAAAATTAAAAGAGGATATGATTACCCTGTGAAATTACTTGATTTATGGGAAGAATTTCACAAAGAAAGATTATCTAAGAATTATTCACCATCAGCATCTGGTGCGATGATTTTATGGCTTGCTATGCCTGCCGCATTAAGAGATGAAACAATTAAAGCAGCTCAAAGAAAAGATTTAAATAATGCTATTAAAGACTTGAGAGAATGTGCTGAGTCTCAGCTTCTTGATTCAAAATTGGTTGAGTTGATGCGTGAGTACGTTGACGGGATTTCAGATCGATTAAAAAGTAAATAACTGTCAGTGGGTCAATTTTTTCTATTTCTTTTATAGTAAGCCCTTTTTCCAAGTACGACTGTATCGTTTCTCTTTTCATTTTCTTATTGCCTCCCAGCAAGAATTAATCAATATCGACCTTGTGATAATTTAACTTTAACTGATTTTAAATATGAATTCAAGTGGGCCAAAAACAAGAACTTATCAAAAAAGCTAATCTAACAGGCTAAGTCCGATAATACACTGCATAGCTATATTGATATCTATTTAGCCTGATAAAAAAAAGCCAATTTTTATCAGGTCTTTTTGAAGTTTTGGACCTATCAAGTAAAAAATTTTAAATAAAAATTGAGGTAAAGTAATGATTTATTTCTGCTGCAAGAAATGTAAAGAAGCTATGGAAGCTCCTGAGTCACTATCTGGAGAGGTACTTAAGTGCCCAACGTGTAGCTTTGACAATACGGTTCCTCAAGTTAGCAAACCTACAGGAACCAATCGGTGGATAGCTACTGCCCTACTGATCTTTGGCCTTTTTGCTGGCGGTGCGGTTGGATATTATAGTAGAAACTCTGAAATTCAGAATTTACAATCTTTGTTAAATATTGCTAATGAAGACACACGAAAAGCACTATTAGCAACCCAAGTACTCTCGGGCTCACAATCTGAAAACTCTCAAAAAACATACACTCCGTTTGATGGCAAAAGGGTGGATGAGGGAAAAAGAGGGATACTCAAAATCAAAACAGCTACAGGTATTGTGGATCTTAGTGAATTGAGTATGGATGATACTGTGAAAATGCTGCATAATGGCACATTAACAATGTTTGATATTGGCTGGACTCCGCTTGAATCCAAGGACCCTGTGTATATGAGCTACAATGAATTTAAGAATTATGTAGTGACACATGGGGGAAAAATTAAAGCAGGAACCATAGCCAACAAATTGAGCTTTGATTTGCCCGATGGCAGCGAAGTCTTTACCTGGTGGTCCTGCGATAATGGCTTGGGGTTAACCCTTCAATCACTGGGGATAATGTACTATAAAAAGGGTGTCGATTCAGCCTGGGATGAAATGCTTAAATTCTTCCCATCAGAATACATAGACTATTGGGTTGAAAGTGATCGCAGGCTTCTTGATATAATAAATAACAGGCAAACTTCAAATTATGCACATCAAAGCGTAAGATATACAGAATCTTCAAGCTACTTTTTCAGGCACGATAGAACAGGAGCTAAGTTTTGGATTGAATACGATCCATCACTTGCATTAGAATGCCATTAGTAACTAAGAAATTGAGAATTTATAATATAATAACATAAAATGGGGTGTAATTATGAAAATTAAATGTCCAAACTGTAATAAAATTCACCAGGCACCAGATGAATATAAAAGCCAAAAAGTAAAATGTTTCGGCTGTAATCAAGTCTTTGAGGCCATTGATCAGGCAGAGATCGAAAAAAACGAACTCGTAGAACGAGAGAACCAGCTCAGGCAAAAGTGGAATGAGGAATACGAAAAGCAACAGGCCGAGAAAGCTAACAAAACACAGATGATAATGAAGAAAAGCCCCAGTGAACTGCTTACATTTATGGGAATAGTCATGGTCATTGTCAGTCTTTTGGTCTTGTTTTATTGCTCATATTCTTCGTATTACGATACTGTCTATCAACAGATAGCGGCCATAAACAGCAGTATTTTAACCGCAATTAAATGCCTTGGTTTTGCCATAGCCGGTTTGGTTTTCATTGTGATCGGTGTTTTTATTAACTGGCAAAAAACCATAGCTTGTGAAATACATGATCTGCATTATGTGCTGGAGGTAATAGACCGAAAGACTGATAAGATTTCGGTCGCAGCGGAAAAAAACAGCGAAATTTGTGAAAATATTATTGACAAAAGGCAACCATAACCGATAATAGCAAGTGTTAAGTGATGATGAGTTACAGCTCTAGCTTAACGACAACATAAAATTTTACGGCATAAACAGCCCGTATGACTGAGTTTGTATTAACTTTTGCATACGGGCTTTTTTTGTTTGAAGGCTCGTCGAAAGGCCCCACGGATGGGGTTAAACGCCGTTTGAAAAGGATTTCAAATGATGATTAAACGAGCTTTATATCACGTTCTCCTGGTCATTGTACTGGCCATTATCCCTTTTTTAGTTTCAGGTTGTGACTCTCTGCGTTTTGCCCCTACGGAGGCACAAAAGGACAGCTGCTTTCTACACGCTGCGACCTCTTCCGCTGTGTCTGATATGGTTAACGCTGCCGTTGATCGTGGGGCGTTGGCTGCTGCTGCTGGCAAGCTGGCAGATAATGCACAGAGACAGGCGACAGTGTTGCAGGCGTACATAGGTCTACCTGAGACGCTGCCGGACGTGTCATCGATCGATGCGTTAATTGATGACAATAGCACTGAGCAGGCTCAAATCGACGCTAGTAAGCGACCATCAGTAACAGACATTGCAGACGCTGCCAGTGGTGGAGTTGATGTGTTGGTTGGCATTGCAACCGCTCTGGCAGGTGTCGGTGTAATCGGCGGCAGCGGTAAGGTGATGGCTCTGGCGAAGAAGGCTAAGCAGACCAGTACAGCATTGAACGAAGTAGTAGCTGCTAATAGCGAATACCTGACGGCTTTAAGTAATAACGGCAAAGGTCACCTGGTTAAAATTTTCAAGAATATTCAATCCGCAACTCAAACCGGCACAACGCCAGCTATGGTGAATGCTGCCAAACCGGCCAAGAAGACGGCATTCAATTTCATATCTTCGATAGGATCTCCAGTAATCGAAACATAACTTGTTCCTTTTATTATTGTGGGTGGCGGCTTGTTGCTGCCACTCAATTTTGTCCCTCAGAAGTTGACAAGTGAATAAGAGAAGATTGCACAGCGACGGCGATACGCGTGCCGTTGGCTTAAGGTCCCGGCGGGGCTGACTCTGTGGAGTTGGCCCCAAAGTCGGAGCCAAACTGTGCAACTGAAATACCCCATTACGACAGCTGGATAACACGGCCAGCTGTCAACTAAAAGTTGAAGATGGGCCAGGGAGATCGAAGTTTGTCTCCCTGGCACGTTGGGTACAGTTAACTGAAAAATAAAAATATTGTAAAACGGTGAACTATGAATTTCGTTGAGTTGTTGCCATCGATTATCTCCGGGTTAATTGGCGGTGTGATCATCTGGCAAATCAAGAAAATGGATAACAGGATCACACGGGTTGAGGATAAGACTAATGAGCTGGATAAGGCTCAGGCTCAGTGCCGGTTGAACTGCAATGAGAACTTCGTTGGGATTGAGCAGTATCTGCGTGAGGCGGCGATCAATCGCCAGGCTATGCATCGATTACAGGAGACACTAACGGAGATCAAGACGAGCGTTGGCCTGTTTGAGAAGCTGCCCAGGATGGTCGGCGAAATAACTAAGAACGTACTGGATGAGGTTAAGGACTGGAATGGACAATCGAAAAAAAATTAAGCTGGCCCGCAACAATTTGCTGGCGGCTCTGAACGACGCCTACCCGGCACGGATTAAGAGCCAGACGATCTATCGGACAATGATAGATCTGGACCCGCACGGGTATAGCCATGATCTGCTGAACAGAGACCTGGCGTACCTGGCAGATAAGGGCTATGTCAGAGTGATAGACAACTATGGCACGACTCTGTATATCCTGTCGGCTGAAGGCAAAGAAATCGCTGATGACCTGATTAATGATCCGGCACTGGAGATCTAAAGTGAGCAGAAGATCACACTCGACAATTGAGAAATTGCCAAAAGATACAAAGTCTGATGTCGATGAAATGCTCATCGACGGAGTATGGCCGGAAGGCTTTGGGCCTGAAGATGACTGGACTGGGAAACCTCGCTATATCGACTGCGTGAACTACTGTACGATGAAAGGGCACAGCATATCAGAATCAGCAATGGGGAGATACGGCAAACAGATCAAGGCATTTACCCGGATGCGTAATGCCGGTCTGATCGCCAGGGATACGATGAAAGGACTCGACGGCGAGAACGCCAGCCAGACACAGAAGGCTGCGGCTGAGATGATTACAGCTCACCTGATCGACTTGGTAGCTGACAGCGAGAATATGGATGCGTTGTCATTGAAGAATGTGGCCAAGTGTGCCAGGGACTGTGCAGCGGTCTCGATCGCAGCAGATAAGTATCAGCAGGAACAGATAGCTAAGAAAGCGAAAGATACGGCTGAGGCTATCGAAACTAACTATAAGCAGTTTATCGCCCCAGAGATCCTCAAGAAGATTAAAGAACAGATATACGGAATAGTTGACTAGTGACAGCAGTAGACGGAAAACTTAATGCAGCAGTAAAGCTGTTCGGCTATCAGCAAAGATGGCTGGCCGATAAGAGCAGATTTAAGATCGGTCTGATGTGCAGACAGATCGGTAAGAGCTTTGCCGTGTCGCTGGAAGCGGTGCTGGATGCTGTGGAATCTGGCCAGAACTGGGTTCTGCTTTCTGCCGGTGAGCGTCAGAGCAAAGAGCTGATGGAAAAGGCGATAATGCACTGTAAGGCAATGGGAGTTGCCGCCGGTGATATGGAAGAGCATTTTTTCGAAGACACCAAGCTTACTCAATTGACAATAAAACTTGCTAATGGTGCTAAAATAATCGGATTGCCAGCGAACCCTGACACGGCTCGTGGGTTTACCGCTAATGTGATTTTGGACGAGTTTGCGTTTCACAAGGATTCTGAAAAGATATGGCGTGCCTTATTTCCCACTGTCTCTAAGGGATATAAGATTCGCATTGTATCTACTCCGCAGGGCAAGGGTAATATGTTCCATTCGCTCTGGACGGAAGAAAATAACTGGCATAAGCACTTCTGTGATATTTACCAGGCAGTTAAAGATGGCGTCGAACATGATATCGAGGAGCTTAAAACTGGCATTAATGATGAGGATTCCTGGAAGCAGGAGTTTGAATGCCTGTTCATTGATGATGCATCCAGTTGGTTGACCTATGAATTAATTCAGAGTTGTTATCATGAGAATTGTCCGACCGAGATTGAATATGATGATTACGACCTTTTTGATTTTACACCAAGTGCTGAAGGTCGGCTGTTTGCCGGTTTCGATGTGGCCCGTAAAAAACATCAATCGATAATATGGCTCTGGGAACAGATTGGTGATGTGTTCTGGACTCGCATGGTGCTATCCATGCATAAAAGAAAGTTCGCTGAACAGAGAGAGCGTACTTATGATGTGATCAGCAAATGGAATCTGGAAAGAATGTGTATTGATGCAACTGGTATCGGAGCACAACTGGCAGAAGAAGCAGTTGATAAATTTGGTAATAGTAGGGTTGAAGCTATAGGCTTTACAAACAAAGTAAAGCAGGATATGGCCGTTAGAACTAAAAACATGTTTGAGGATAAGCTGGTGAGAATCCCGAATAGCAGAATAATTCGTGACGATCTGCACCAGGTGAAAAAGATAACAACCGCAGCTAATAATGTGCGGTTTGATGCCGAGGAGTCAAAGATCGGGCATGCCGATAGATTCTGGGCTTTGTCACTTGGACTGCTATCGAGCGACCATGGTGTTAAAGTGGAAGTAATGTTTATTTAACACTCAATAAACACACTCAATAAACACTCAATAATGAGACTATAATGAACGATTATATATCGAAAATTGATACAAGCAGCGTCCAACAAATGGGCGATGGATCATTAGCGGTTAAAGCTGTTACTGATGCCGGATTAAACGCATTCATGAATGGCGTATCGATGGCAACGTCTAATAAGGTTACTGATCCGTATTCTCAGAGTGACTGGGTTTTTGATTGTGTCAATATAACAATTGATAGTTGTAGTTTTGTACCGCTTATGCTTAGCTCAAATAATGATAAGATCATTGAGTCTGGACCGCTGGTAGATCTGCTCTTTGGCGGCGATGATGATGACAGCTGGCAAACTAAGATAGAAGAGATGGTTGGGTACTTACAATTGTTCAGAGGTTTCTATCTCGTCTTTGATGAGATGATAGGTAACAGACCGACTAACTGGATTGTTTGCAGTGAAATGAATTTGAAGCCTAAAATAATTGGCGGAGTATTGCGACATTGGACATTGTTCGATGATTTTGGTAAAGAGCAGATTATTTTCGATGACCAGGTATATAAGTCAATACGCTTTACTCCAAATAAATTAGCCCCATATAAATCGATATCGCCGCTTAAACCGGGGGAGCTAATGATCTCGACAGCACGCCAGGCAGAACAGCTTAATGAAGCAGCTCTGAGAAATGGCGGCAAGGTTGGCAATGTTGTCGAAGTGCCTGGCTCTATGACACCTGAAGATAAATTATATTTACGCAATCAATTTGATAATTATCATGGCAGTGCAAAGAATGCCGGTCGTACGGCAGTATTGTCCGGAGGTGCAAAGATCAGTGCTGTGGCCCAGACGATGGTAGAGCTGGATATGCTCAATCTTCGCAGATTCGATGCATCTGGAATATGTGCATTGTTTGGTGTACCACCAGAGCTACTGGGGCTGAATTCTGAGGCCCAATATGCTCACGGGCCAGCTCAACAGCGATTTGTCACGAATACATGTATTCCATTATTAAATGTAATCGCTCAGGCTCTAACCTATGGCATAGCAGCAAGAATGAATAATGTTTCCAGTCGCCACAACTCTATAAAGGCTGTTGATGCATATAGTGGCAAATTCAAAGTTAAACAATTAGCATCATATAGATCTGCATGCCAGAAAGCGGCCAGACGCAAAGAAAAGACATTCTGTTGGTTCGCTGTAGAAGAACATCCAACTATTCAGGAAATGTTGAAAGAGACCGCTGAGAAGGTACTGACCTTCACCAAGTCAGGTGTTGCATTAAACCAGCTGGTCAGAGCTTACGATCTGCCATTTGAAGAAATGCCCTGGGGTGACGAGGCCTGGGCTGACGGCATAAAGACATCGTATAGCAAATTAATGAAAGATGAGGAAAGTGATGAGCCGCTACCGAAGCTGCCTGAAGGTGATGATGGTGGAAATGATAAGCACATTCAAAACACTATACCGACAGAACAGAAAGCAAAAGATGATCGCTACTGGAAAGCTTATGCCAGGATTTTAGAAAAACTCGAAAAACGATATATTGGCAAAATCAGAGGATATTTTTCTGGTCAGCAGATCCGGATTATTAAACAGTTGAAAGCTGCACTTGCCGCCGTTGATTATAATCCGGAAAACAAAAACAAGGATCTGGCCGACAATGTTATAATGAGAATATCTTTTGATCTGACTAGCGAGAATAATAAGCTACGTGTGATCAACAGAGTAGAATACATCAATGCTGCTGAAGTTGGTGCTGGTCAGGTAGCAAATGAGATTGCAGCTGATGATGCAAAGGATCTAATTGACACTGCAATGAAAAGGACGGAAATCGTTGACAGTCTGAAATTATCCAGCTCTAACCTGGTCAGTATAAATACTGTCACCAAAAACCTGGTCACCAGAACATTAACTGAAGGTATAAATAGCGGCGAAAGCCTGGAAGAGCTTACCCAACGAATTCAGAAAGCATTAGGATCTAACCGGGCAAGAGCTGCTCGAATTGCCAGAACACAGGTTAGTGGAGCAATTAGCAGTGGCCGTCAGGCAACCATGAAACAGTCCGGAGTTAAATATAAACGATGGATTACCAGTAAAGATGATGCGGTAAGACCAGAACATGCAGCGGCGAATAATCAGGTAGTAAAGGTAGATGGATACTTTTCTGTTGGTGGCGAACAGCTTATGCATCCCGGTGATCCGGCTGGCTCAGCTAAAAATATAATTAACTGTAGATGTGTTAGTATTGCACACTTTAAAGAATAAGGATACAGTCATGAAAGATAGAATCAAAGACCTGGTAGGTAGTGAAAAGTCAATACTGGCTTACTGTGAAAAAACTGGAGCTGGCGATCAGCCGAGACGTTTTACCTTTGCGATTAGTTCTGAGGAAGTTGACAGGCATGGCGATGTTGTAATGCAGGATGCCTTGATTGCCAGTATAAAAAAAGATTTTGTTAAGAATTCTATTTGTTTGCCTTGTCATAAACATAATCTGGATGATGGTACTCCACCTGTAGTTGGCAGCTGGGATTGTGAAAGCGTAAAAAAGTCAGGCAAGAAAACATTGCTTGATCTTATATTTTCCGAAGGGGATCTTGGAGAGAAATATCACAAAGAGTATGCAGCTGGTCATATGAAGGCAGTATCAGTGGGCTTTAGAGTACTGGACGCTCACGTTGACGTTGTTGGTGGTAAAAATGTTTATATTATCACTAAGGTCGAACTTTATGAGATCAGCTGTGTTGCTGTCGGTGCGAATAGACAGGCTTTGCGAAAGAACCTGGGCGTTGACGACAGCGACGTTGCATCACAATTGAAAGATTTTGAAAAGAGAATAACAGATTATATGGAAGAAAAGTTTACAGTAATTGCTTTAAAACTTGGTGTTGAGCCAGGCGATCTGGTCGAAGATTTTTATGCCGACAATGAATCTGACGAAGCTGATGAGCCTGCAGGCAATGACAAGAGTGCCGGTGACGATGGACTGAACTTATTATTAGATTGGGCACAGAACTAATTTGTGCAAACTATTATTTAACTCTAAATTAAAAGGATTTTAAAATGAGTTTGACAGACGATCAAAATAAGACCATCGAAGAGAAAGTTAAAAAGATGGTTGACGATATGGGTAAGGGACTGGCGACTAAAAGCGAGTTTATTGATGGTATGAAAAAGGCCATTGGTTTTGAACATGAAAAAATGGAAGCAACCGAGACTACCCTGAAAGAAACCCAGGGTCAGGTAGTTGACCTTGAAAAAGAACTGATCCTGATGCGTAAGCAGCTCAAGAGTTTGATTGCTACTGGAATGTCATCGTCCAGATCGTACAAAGGCTTTCTCAGTATTGAAGAGGCCAAAAACTTTGGCTTGTTTGCGATGAGTATTGCAGGCAACAAAAAAGCCAGAACTGCTCTGGAGAAATCCGGAATCGAAGTAAAGGCTATGGGCGATGGTAATGAATCTGGTAATTTCCTGGTACCGGATGATTTTTATAATTCACTTATCGTAATGATGGACAGATGTGGTGTATACAGAAGTGATGCCAGGCCTTGGCCTATGAGTCGAGACAACGGTTCTGCTCCGATTCTTACTAAAGGTGGATCTGTATATTGTCCAGGCGCCGGTGTTGCAGCTACGCCATCTGATCTTACTTTTGGCATGGTACAGCTCAACGCCTTGAAGTTGCTGGTATATATGCTCATTAACAATGAGCTGGATGAAGATGCTGCTATCGCTATTGGACCAATAGTCGCGCAGGATATGATAAGGGCTTTCACTCGAACTGAAGACAAGAATGGTTTCATGGGTGATGGTACCGCATCATATTTCGGCACGGTTGGCATCATCCAGAGTATCTACAGGGTTAACACGACTGTCGCTGACAATAAAGGGCTGCATGTTCAGGGTACACCTGGTGCATGGTCTGATATTGCAATGTCTGACATTCTCAGCCTGCTTGGCATGCTGCCAGATTTTGCAGAGGAAGGCAACAATGCTAACTTCTACTGTAATAAGAATTTCTATTATACAGTGTTGCTGAACCTGGCATTGTCGCTTGGCGGAGCCAACGCAACCGAAGCTATTGTTGGCCTGACCGGCCGTGAACCAGTATTCATGGGACATAAGGTTAAATTTGTCTCCTCAATGCCGAAAGTTAAGCCAGCTGCTGACCATTGCCCGTTGCTGCTTGGTGACCTGTCTCTGACCTGCTATCTCGGCGATCGCCGTGAAGTCACAATTGAACAGAGTAAGGAAGCAGCATTTGCCAATGATCAAACTGCCGTGCGTGGTAGTGAACGTATTGCTCAGGCTGTGTTTGGTCATAAGACAGTTGATGAAGATGGCAATAATGCGGCAGGTGCAACCGTTGGCTTGTGGGCTGATATAGGCTAAAACCAGGCCATTAAGTGAATAAGTTGAGATTGGCCGTTTCGGCGGCCAATCTATATATAATAATTTAATGTCAAGCAGAGATGCTGACTTACTGAGGTAAAATACAATGAACGATTTAACTGGAAAAATCAAAACGGCGATTCTTATCCCGCCACAACTCAAGGATAATGGTGCAGTTGCTAATAACGGTTATGTTGACACCGCCGGATTTCGTGAACTGTTGGTAATATTGGCACTGGGTGCAACTGACACAACTTTTGGAAGCACAACCGCCTCGGCGGCTCTGCAGCTGGAAGAAAGTGATAATGCCAGCGACTGGTCTGATATCGATGGTGCTGTTACAGCGGACGCCCTGGGTGCTCTGGAAGACAGTAAGCTCTTTGGCATACACCTGGATATGAATAAGGCTCATGGTCGTTATGTGCGGCTTAAAGCTCCGACCGCTGGCGATGGGTCTACCGGTGTGAACGTTGCCGCATTTGCCCTGCTGGGTAAAGGCGAAGGGCTGATCGAAGAGTCGGCTACAGCTATGGGGCTGACGGAACTTATTCTGGCGTAAGCCAGCTGCTTTGATGGTTATTTAACCGCAGATTGACACAGATGGACATAGATAAATCTTGATTAAATCTCTGTGTTCTCTGTGTTCTCTGTGGTTAAAAAACTTAATTAAAACATGGACGAAATTGACTTAATGGACGTACATAGACGGGAATAAATACTATGAAAATATTGATGAAAAAAAATGTACAGAGCGGGATGAGCCAGTTTTTTAAAGACTGCAGCTATGAGGTATCGGCTGCGGTGGCGGCTAATCTGCCGGCAGGTAGCTGGGTTAAAGTTGATGCTCTGGGGCGGCCTCTACCAAAGGGGAAGAAAGCAAAAAAGACTAATGGAAACAAAACAGTAGAAAAAACCGCTGGTAAAAAACCAGCCGGAACTCTTACTTAATGCGGCGGTGTTTGGTGGGTATAGGACGAAATGATTAGTTAGGATTTAGGATTTAGTAATCAGGATTTAGTGGGCAGGTGAATAATTATGGCGAATGAGACTATCAGAATGAAACGGGACTTTACGCTTGATGGTGGTAAAAAGCTCCAGGCTGGGCAGATATATGAACTCGCCGACTGGCAGGTTAGCCAGATCGGCAGCGGGTGGTATGAGACAGTCAAGACCAGTGAAGCTGGTGATACCGGCTACTCCACCACCAGCAATACGCTGACGGTACCGCCGGAAGCTGTTGGGGTTGGTAAGGCATTTGCGGACGCTCAGGCGGCGTATGATGCGGCATTGAGTAATGTAAGTGTCGGATTGGGATTCTTAATATTTAAGGAAGGCAATTATTGCTATTCTGGAACAACAGGGCTTTTAGCTGATTTTACTCTTGACGGAGGCGATGTGGCTGTCGCCACGTTTGATTTGACCGTTAACTTGCCTGGCTGTACAATTGATAACCTTGGGGCAACTGGCAGCCTGAGAATGTGGGGTGAGTCCTATTATGCTAATAACTCTCAATATGGCAAATACATTGATATAACTTATGACAGTGTGAGCGATGATGGAGATAACGATTTTACTTTTAGTTGCTCTGTGACCTCGCCAGATGGATTTGCTACAAGTATGTTAGCTTTCTGGCAGATTGTATTTGGCGGGTTTATCCAGACTGATAGTAATAGAGTTATTACTATTTCTGAAGACGACAAGATAACGATCAAAACCGTTGGAAACGTCTCAGGCATTGAGGTATCAGTATAATGGCAACAGGCGACATACTTGACATAACGATAAGAGATGATGGTTGGTCTGCTGATGTGACATTTGAAGGAATGGCCGCTGGTGGAACTTATGATTTTGGTTTTGACCTTGAAAATAAAAACAAAGTCGATACTGCTAAAATGATACTTTCACTCACTTCTGTTGGTTATGACTCCGCAGGTATTGCTGACACAAAGTCCAGAAATGTTTATTGCACAAAACAGGTAAGAAAACCATATCCCAATCAAACGGATATGGAAGAAACTGTTGTTGGTAGTAATCTCGTTGTCAGAGTAGCATTGTCAGATTATATATACGGCGATTGCACAGATATAACTGCTGTATGTGCGGTTGGTATATATAATGATGGGACTAATGTATCAGCATCGAGTAATGTCCCGGTAACTAATAATTCTACAGCTTCCCACCAAAAAGTAGTCGCAAACTGGTCATTGCCGGGATGGAGAGAGGTTGAGGAAGATGGAAGTTTAAAACTTTCTTGTGTGGCGTTCCATCAATCGGCCACCGCTGGCAACTGTGGCATATCAGCAATTAAGTTTACTGTGTCAGATGAACATAGCAATTATGTTACTCCTAAGGTAGTTACAACACCAATCGCAACGATAGGCAACAAGACATCGTTGGCAGTAATAGAGTTTGTGGTTAATTTCACTGCTTTAGAATTATCGGGGCTAAAAGCTGGCGACCAATTGGCGTGCGATTTTATCGCTTATCCACACATCGGTGACTCTGGGGCTATCCTTGATACCTCGGATGGAGTCAATGCTGGACTTACGCCTTTATACAATACACAATATAATTATCTGCCAAGCACAACAGGAGATGATCGATATTACGCTTACGTAAAAACCGGGTCAACCGGGGGGGCAGTATCTATTGACGCATCGACTGCGGAGCTAACACCCTTCGCAACAATTTCTGCCGCAAATAATGCGATTGTATCTGCACATGGTGTTAATGCTGACCGTGGGGTAATACGGATTAGTAACCTAGAGGGGCAAGTGCATGTGTGGACAGGAGGTACTAGCAATAATGGCTCTAATCATAAAACATGGTTGACGGTTGAGACATGGGACGAATCGGCAAACGGAAGCAAAGCGATTATTTCTGGGGCCACCACCAGTGAGTGGGATTTAAGCAAATTTACAAAAATACACAATTGTGAAGTAGTGGCAATTACTAGCTTAATGTTCGCCTACCTTAGTGCTATTTGGTACATAGATTGCGACTTAGACCAGAACGGTCAGTCTGCACCAGCTACGCTGATAGACCTGATATACATTACCGGTTGCAGTGTATCTGGAAGAAGCTGGCAAAGTAATCATGGAGGCTCGGTATATCAAGTACATCTATCAAGGGACAATGTAGGGGATGGTGGTCAGCAGATATACACTGCACTAGGTAATCGATTTACATCTTATGTAACGGAAGGCAATTCGACCGCTAATGATACATACGATGGTGCTATTTTTGCGTTTAATAAGATAAAAGTTAATGCCGGTGAGACGATGGATTTTTGTGATAATAACTCTACCTATCCCTTTGGATTTGTTTTTGTCCAAAACGAAGTTGAGCATACACCCTTAGCGACTGAAGCCACTCTGATGATTAATGCCATGACTAAAACTGGGCCGGTGTATAACGCTATAGTATGGCATAACACCGGAGTTGGTCAAAGATGGAATTTGTTTTACAATAGCGAGGGGGACGTTGCGGTAAACACATTGTATGTGTCGTACGGGGGCAATTGTGTGTATAGTTATAACTTCAAAACTGACACGTTCACCCCACCTTCCGCCGCTAGAATAGGCAACTGGTCAGAAGGATACGGAGTTGGCTATTTCGGAAACTACGACGCTAGAAATAATGGAACTGATGATAACTTTTGGAACTCTAAAGACGGTCAAATGGCCGGTTTTGACGGCTTAGGATATGCGTATGGAGACATTAGCGATTTAGCATTTGTTGATTATACTGCCGGTGTCGGAGGCTCTGGTGGTGGAGATTATCACATACTAGCAGGGTCGTCGGCAATGGACTTGATAACTGATAATGTATTACCTTACGATCTGGATGGCGTTGCTCGCACAAGCGGTACGGCGGGCGCTTATGAGTTTGTTATAGCAACTGCATATTTTAAATACGCAATATTACACTTTGCCACCGGAGAGCCAGAGGAAATATTAACGGCAGACGAACTCGTTTTACATCTTGCAACTGGGCAGCCAGAGCAGGAATTTACAGAGGAAAATATAATTTTACACGCCGCAAATTAACACACGGCCCGTCCCTCTCCTCACTGAGCGACGGGGGAAATGGGGCGGTTTAACTGATAACCGATAACTGATAACTGGTAACTAAAAATGATTTGTACTGTTTCTGACATAAAAACAATAATGGGTGATACCGGCAACGATAACGATGCTGTGCTGGCTGAGTTGATAGCTAGTATCACAGCTCAGTTTGAAGAGCATTGTTGCCGGAAGTTTATTGTTAATGATTACACTGAATATCATTCCGGCTGCGGGAATATGATTCACCTTGATGCCTGGCCGATCGTATCGATCAGCAGCGTTAAAGAATCGCTGGTATATGATTTTGACAGTGCAACGGCCCTGACTTTAAACACAGATTACAGGCCGGTTAAAAATGGTTTAACTGGCGTTTTACAGCGTATTAACTGTAATT
This sequence comes from Sedimentisphaerales bacterium, assembly GCA_963667715.1. Taxonomy (GTDB): domain Bacteria; phylum Planctomycetota; class Phycisphaerae; order Sedimentisphaerales; family SM23-30; genus JAFGDI01. Next base: position 4,185,033 of record OY763926.1, read on the forward strand.
GGCCTGGTTATACTGACTGTGTTCAGGTTATTTATAGAGGCGGCTATACGGCCGCAGGTGACACACCTGGTACCGGAGAAACTGCTATACCAGAATCACTCAAGGGAGCCGCCGTCAAACAGTGTATCTGTGAGCTTAACAGCCGTAATTCTCCTGGTGTTAAGATTACTGATTTTGATGGTGGTAGTACTCAGAAACACACGCTTGCCCCATTCTTGCCGGAAGTAATGAAGGTGCTTGAGTGCTACAGGCACCCGGGGAGCTTTGTGATATGACACAGATCATGATACAACTCGGGGGCGGCTGGCGGTCCTTTGAACAGGATATGGATGGCAAAGGCCGTCAGATCTTTAATGCTGCCAGCGATGGCCTGGCTGACGGCGGTAATCTGATCGCCAGCTGTGTTATTAGTGATTATATATCCGGCCAGGTTCTTAATCGTCGCAGTAGTATGCTGGCGGCAGCAGTAACAAGCTGGCAGGAAAATGCGATCAGTGTAACAGTTGGAGTACCCGACGGCAGTAATGTTGACCATTACAAATGGCTATTAGGTGATGAAACGAAAACTATTACACCCAAAAAAGGCAAGTACCTGGCTATCCCTGCAGGTGAAAACCTTAATGCATCTGGAGTACCCAGATATACTTCACCCAGGCAGGTTGAGGATGGATTCTTCGTGAGAGATGGTAGTAAGTTATACTTTGGCCGCAAGAATGGCCAGAGGGGTAAATTCAGATTGCTATTTACTTTTGTTCGCAGTGTAACCATTAAAGGCAGTGGAGCCCTGATAAATGCTGCGATAGACCAAAAAGATAAAGTTACGAAAATTATCCAAAGTAAAATTGATGGTGTCAGTTGAATCAATTAACAAGAGACAATATAACCCGCAAAGCTCGTGACGAAAGACAGACTGTCCCGCATAGTCTATTCTCCCTGCAGGTGAGCCAACCGCCACAGGGCAGCGACTTGTTCTGGGGTGAGATCGATAGCGAGCCTAATTACAATAATATCTGTACAGGTACTTTTTACAATGCCAGAAATCAGCTCGTAAAAGACGGTTCTCCATTGTTTCAAGTGGATCTGAACTGTTCGCTGGCATCGGTTCCTTATGCAGAGCCAGGGAATATCTTCGTTGCGTATAGAAAACGTGGGCAATGGTATATATTAGCACTTTATGAAGATGATCTGCTGTCATCTGATGCCTGGTCAAGTAATGACCCTATGTCATCTGACATTGAACCATCAAGCGATCAGTTTTCGTCTAATACATGGTCGTCTAACGATCCTATGTCATCCGACATTGAACCATCGAGCGACACCTGGTCAAGTAATGACCCTATGTCATCGGCAATTGAGCCATCAAGTGATGCATGGTCATCTGATGATCCTATGTCGTCTGATATTGAGCCGTCAAGTGATGAGCTGTCATCTGATGCATGGTCGTCTAACGATCCTATGTCATCCGACATCGAGCCGTCAAGCGATGCCTGGTCATCTGATGATCCTATGTCGTCTAACATCGAACCTTCAAGTAATGAGCTGTCGTCTGATGCCTGGTCGTCTAATGATCCTATGTCATCCGACATTGAGCCGTCAAGTGATGCCTGGTCAAGTAATGACCCGATGTCATCTGATATCGAGCCATCATCTGATGAGGCTTCAAGTAATGAACCTATAACATTCGACTTTACATTCCTGGACGATTCATCTGATGCTCCGAGTTCTGACGAGCTGAGCTCTGAATTCCCAAGTTCAGACTTCCCAAGCTCTGAGACCGTATCATCATTACCGAGCTCTGATGCCCTAAGTTCAGATCTACCGAGTTCTGACGCTCTATCCAGTGATGCTGATTCTAGCAATCAAATAGAACCTGGTTATTATAAGGTGAACATGGAAAGGTACGCAGACGACCAATGTGTACTATACATTGGCCCTGAAACGGCGTGTTTATATTTAACTGAAGATATCAGTGGACAATGTATTAGATTTGATCCTGAAGAGATGAGATGGCATAAAATCATATCGATTGAAGGTCCATATCAATATTCTAATTGTAATTAAGGAAATAAACGAACGTGATATGTAAACACCTGACAAATGATTTCTGCAAGCTGTATAAGCTTCGTGTTATACCTAGCATCTGCCAGAGCTGCCAGGTTAATAAAACACAGGCCATGCGTACACTGGCATTGAGCAAATACGCTTCAATGCCAAAGTATAAACTGCTACAATTATTCCCTGAAGGCTTCCCAGGCATTAGCGAACTGAGTGAGCAGAATCTATATAAACTATTCGGTTTAACAGATACAGGTCAGCCGGAAACACCAGCCGTTAAACAGTATCGCAGATGCTACAGCTGCAAGTACTACAAAAAAAGCTGCGATATATGCCTGCTGTTGACCAGGCAGGTTAAGGCTTTCGACTGGTTCGCTCAAGGCAACCAGTGCCCGCAAGCTAACACGGCTCACACCGTTAAAAGAATCAAACATCCAGCCAGATACAAAAAAATATTCATGAATGCTGATGGTAGCTTAATGCCGCTGGTTGATATGTATCACGGTCAGACTGCATTCATCTGTGCCGGTGGACCGTCTTTTGGCCAGCTCGATCATTCGATCTTTAATCAGCCTGGTATAGTTACTATGGCGGTTAATAATACCGGCCACTTGTTCAGGCCAACATTCTGGACCGGGCAGGACCCGCAATATAAGTTCATGCCAAGCATCTGGCTGGACCCTAAGATCCTGAAGTTTACACTCTATTCATATCGTCACAAAAACTTTTGGGACATTGCTACCGACAGACTATCAACCACCAGAATAGCTGACTGTCCAGGAATGGTATTTCATAAACGCTCCAGCGACTTCGTTGCTCAGGAATGGATAGGTAAGGACTGCATCTGCTGGGGCACGCCAAAAGAACTCGAAGATGGCACCAGAGGTGCTCGCAGCGTTCTGGTTGCAGCACTACATATATTATACTTTCTTGGCTTTAGCAAAGTCTACCTGGTAGGTGTTGACTTCAAGATGGATGATGACAATAAATACTGGTTTAATCAGGATAGAACCAGCAGAGCCATTAAAAACAACCACAGGGTATTCGAACACATTAACCGGCATATGACAGACCTGCAGCCATATATCAAATCAGCTGAATTCAATGTATACAACTGCAATCCAGAGAGTGGTCTGACTGCTTTTCCGCATTACCCGCTGGAAAAGGCACTGGCTGAAAATGTAATAGACCTTACCGACTCAACTGCCGGTATGTACGAAAGAGATCTCAGCAAAACTTCGAAAGGAACGAAATGATAATCTGCTCATACTATACAGAAGGCACGCCATATATAGATGAAGCTCAGAAGCTGGCTGAATCATGCCGCAAGCTTAATCTCAAATGTGATATCGCAGCATTGCCGGATAAAGGCAGCTGGGACCTAAACACCAAATACAAACCTGAAGTAATCTTAAACTGTATGAAGGCTTATCAGGACTCAGTACTATTCGTTGATGCTGATGCAACATTTCATGCGAGAATTAACCCGGTTGTCTTTGGCGGCGATATCGCAGCTTATGTCATGAACAAAGCGTTTTGGGGCCAGTCAACAGCCCAAAGAAAGTTCAGCCTGATGAGCGGTACGCTGTATTTCCCTAACACTAACAAAGCCAGACAAATCCTGTCAGGCTGGGGACATGTTAACAGTATGAACCCGCAACGCTGGGACCAACGCAATCTCGAATTAGTTCTGGGGTTTAACGCAGATACCGGCATGCTCGACAGTACAGCATACGAATTGTGCCAGTTACCATATGCATACTGCTGCATAGACAAGACCATGCCAAATGTAGACTATGCCGTCATTCGCCATCACCAGGCAAGCAGGAAGTATAAAGTAATCGGAAGGAATAATCAATAATGAATAACACCCTGTTAAACGGATTAAACATCAACAGTATCAGGCACCCGAAAGAAACTGCCTACACTGCCGAGATATTCGCCAGATATTATAATGGCAAACACCAGATCGCCAAACGTTTTGGAGCCACTCGCATTCTGGAGATCGGTATCAGAGCCGGTTATTCAGCTCACGCCTTTTTAACCGCTAATCCGGCAGCAAAGTATATCGGCATCGATCTCGAAACTGATGACTATGGCGGGTATTCAGAATACAATACCACCGACCATGCATTGAAGCTGCTTAAGGATTTCGACCATACTATATTGATAGCCAACAGCCATTCGATCTCCAAGCTCTATGGCAGCTTCGACTTCATTCATATCGATGCCGACCATAGCTTTGTCGGTGCTTATATGGATATGATATTAGCCTGGCATTCTCTTACTGATAATGGTGTTATGGTTGTTGATGATTATTTGCACCTGCCAGCTGTTAAGCGTGCTGTGGATGAATTCATCGTTCAGAACAAATGTTCACACGAACTGATCAGCGATACCCAGAATGGCGATATGATCATAAGGAGAGCTAAGTAATATGGCAAGGGAATCAGTATTGATAAGAATCATGGGTAACATAGGCGATGCTGTATGTGCCGAACCTGCTATCAGGCAGCATCTGAGGCTCAATGGACATCTGGACCATTATATCCAGAGCCGTTGCCCGGAGCTGTATTCTGATTACCCTGGCATTATCGAATCTTATCATATTGAAGATCAGATCGCTCGCAGCCAATGCACGCACTTCAGGAAAGCCAAACCCGATTGGCATAGTCATATAGTTGACTATCTGGCCAATACCTTCAAGTACAGCCTGGCAGATCGCACACCGAACTTCAGGCACATTAAAGATGAAGATCTCTCTGAACTGAGTCTCCCCTTCAGGTTCTTTGAACCGGTTGTGGCTTTTTCAGTTAAACCGTCAAACAACATCAGGGCCTGGGATCGTGACAAATGGCAAGAGCTGGTTGTCAGAGTTAAACAATATGGCTATAGAACCATTCAGCTCGACACTGAAACTGAGCCGCTTGACAATATCGATATTGAGCTCGTTAACCAGACAACAATACGCCAGGCAATGACTATCCTGAAATATTGCAAAATGTTAATCACAGTCGATTCAGGATTATCTCACTGCGCTGCAGCAGTTAGTACACCTTGCATTTGTTTGTTTGGCCCGGTAGATCCTGAGATTAGAGCTCATGCCGATCTGACTTACCCAGTTAAAAGCAAAGCTTGCCAACATTGCCTGCCAACGTATAAAGGGATAAAGAGTTGTCCGCTTAAGCACCATAATTGTATGAAGAGCATATCCGTTAACGATGTAATGAATGAGGTAGCTAAACTTGACTGAGCAGCGTTACAATCTGGAACGAATAGCAACACCTCTGATCGTGCAGAAAGCCACAGCATCAGCTGGCAACCCTGTCACCTGGGGTTCGTGGACTACGCTGCTGTCATGTAAGATCAATACTATCGACTTCAATATGGGCAAGGATTCATCCAGAGCTGTCATTAGCTTCCCGGCATTGTCGTGGGAGCAATCACCTATTAATAAGTGTGATAAGGTCAGGATCATCGCTGGCACTACTGTATTATTCTGCGGTTATGCTACTAAACTATCACGTGGTTTTGCCAGCCGTGGCAACGCTACTACTCAACACCTGACCGTTGAGGTTCAGGACGTCAGGTGGCTGATGACAGTTGGTGATGTCGTGTACGGCCAGTATGCCAGGTTGTCAAGTGCCTATCAGAACAACATGCAGACTATACCACTAACTACAACATCAGCCTCCCCTACTCCGGTAGCCTGGCTTAAAGGCCGTCGCTGTATCTTCAATGATAACGGCCGACCTAACCAGGATAATAGTGACGCTGAAATTTTCGCTCATTCAGGCAGCTATATCAACCAGCCGGTTTTCACAGCTATCGATTCACAGGCAAAATACTGGTCTGCCAGGGACATGCTTGATTACCTGTTCAAAACATCGTATATCTCATATCAGTATTTTCCATATCTGCTCAATGCTTCGTTTGCGACCTTGGGATTAATCCATTCTGATTTTGATACGGAACTGGCCGCTGTTAATGTTGATGGTGCTAACCTGCTCGAAGCTATTGATATCATCTGTCAGCAGATCGGCTGGTCCTTTAGAATTGACTGGGATACCACAAGTGGCAGCGAAAATCTCGCATTCTTTAAACGTGGCAGCTCAACAGTTCACTCTGAGACACACGCCTTCTATGCAGCCTCAGATTCTGAACCGATCACAGATGCCATTGCACGTGGCGACATGATATTAATAGGTATGGATATGGATGAAGATATCTCACCTGTCATTAATGAGCCTATTGGACTTGGCGGTGTGCAGAAGTATGAAGCAACATTCGAGCTGGTACCTGGCTGGCTGGATGATGATCTGGTCCCAGACACTGAAACACTTTATTTGTCAGACATGGAAATTAAAATAGCCGAAAATCCAAACAGCTATGATTATTTTAAATACTATCACCCTAAAGGTAGCGAGTTTAAACCAGAGGTCGGCCGCAAGTGGGTACTCAACGAGACCGGCAACTATTCTGCCAGCTCAACATATAACCGTGGCGAGATCTACGATTTCTCAGAAGCGATATACAGCACTCCGGTTGATGATACTTATGCCCCGTTTGCAAGGTATTTAAAAGGCTGTTTAAGCTATGTTAACCAGCCATTCAATAGCGCTAAAACCAAAGGCGATACCCTGCCTGTCAAGGTTGAGCTCAGCTTTAATGGCGGCAATACCTGGCATATAGTCGATGGTCTAATCGATGCTCTGTCTGAGGAGTTCGGTATTGTTATCAGCCAGCCTAACCTGGCAGATCTATATGTCTCGGATAATGATATCATCTCAGATCCGGCCAGCGAACTTGACGGCGTATCGCTCAACTACTGGACCTCACTCTGTAAGGATCGCTTTGCCGATATCCCGTGGGGTAACTGGGATACCAGGTGCCGGGTGACCTGCTCGGTGGAAATGGATCAGCGACTGGTCAGCGAACCTGCGGCTAATGGCGGTGGATCACTATTCAGGCAGCGTGCCTGTTTTGATCTATCAGATAGATATCCATTCCAGCAGCGTGAGACTATCAGCATATATGATGCTGACTATCCGTCAGACAACCTTAACCTGCAGACTGCACTGGACAACCACGTCACACAGATCCGCAAGGCTAATCAGGACAAAGCCATCTCTGGCAGATATACCCTGGACTTCCTCTGGTGGGATAATAACGGAATAATGATTCGCCCTGGCGATCTCCTTGCAGGGATTACCGGCCGGGCGTTTACCTTTGGTGTTACTTCTGATGGTACCACCAAATACCCTGAGATATCAAAAGTCACTGTACTGGGCGATACTCAGCAGATGCAGATCTATACAAGAGATGTAAGATTTGCATCTATATGATAGATTTTGGAAATTTGAATTATTTTAGATAAATTTTCAAAATAAATATGAAAGCCGCAAAAAAGTTCAAAACCAACTTTTTGCGGTCACTGTACGCGCAGACCACGCTGGCCAACTCTTGGCGAACTTGGCCACTTTAACTGGCGAACTACAGTAAGCGAGTGATATTATTAGAAAAAAATGCGTTTGTGGGGTGAAGTGGTGGTTGTGTAGAAAAGTGGCTGTTAGTAAAAATGTTGTATTGTGGAAAACCTGTGTAATAGTATGTAAACAGTTATAATAACAGATTTTAATACTGATAATGAGGTTTTTTAATGTGGAAAACTAATTGAGTTACTAACAGTTTTCAACATCATTACTAAGGAAGTATTGCAAATATGGAGATAATCTGAATAATTGTGGGAAAATCCCCCACGGATAAGGGATAAAAAGCAATCTCGTATATAGTGCTGTTCATGTCGCATTACCACTATATATAGGGAATGGTTTTATCGGTCGTTAAATAGGTTAAAAAACTTTAAAAAAAGTTTGTTTTCTGTGGGGCCATGTGGTAAATTATGGGTGTGGGTGGTAAGGAATACCATTAACAGTACTAATAGACTCTATTAAGCAGATATCATGCTATTATTGACCGGAGAATATGAACTGACGCTTGACAGCAAGAACCGTCTTGCAGTGCCGGCAAAGGTTCGTGATCAGATTCCGGAAGAAATGTTAGGCAGCGGTTTTTACCTGGTTCCAGGAGCAAACCGGATATTGAGCTTATACCCAGAGAAGTATTATCAGCGCATCGCCCTTGTCGTGGCCCCAGGGACGGCGGCCCCAGACGAAATGATCGCTTTCGAGCGAGTAAATTTCGCCCTGGCCGGCAAGGTTGAGCTGGATCGGCAGGGACGAGTGCTTTTACCAGAAAAAGCACTGAGTCGTGCCGGACTAATCAATGCGAAAGCAAAAGCAGAATCCGATAGGGTGACGCTGATAGGCGCCAGGGATCACCTGGAAATCTGGAATCCTGAGCGGTGGGACCGTTTTGTGGAACAAAGCATGGCCTCACACGAAAAAATGCTCATGAACGCACGTGTGGAATTATTGAAGCAGGAGCAGGCCCAATATAATATGGGCGAATAATTCCACGAAAGAGCTGAACTCAAAAGGATTTGAGTTGCTCTTTTTTATTACTTGTTGAAGAGAAGAAATAAGTAATAAGTAACAAGAAATAAGCTGTTGTGTCCGCACGAGGCGGACCTGATTTAAATGCTTTGCAAGAAGAAACATCAATCTTATTAGCTTGTTGCCTAGAAGAAAATGTCAGACAATTTGTGTAACTTATACACCATATTATTTGCGATGATTGGCAAAGTTACACCAAGAATCACAAGCAAGGATGCTTGTGCTACCTTTGGGCAACACGCCAGTAATTAAAGCATGTTTTACCGTATGGCGAAACGATATCTTTTATTACAAAACACCAATTGGTGATACGTATTAAAATGATATATTAATAAGGTTTGGCAAATCAGCGGGAGCTATATGCCCCTGCCCTTTCGAGATGCCAGATGGCCGTCGAAATATCCGGCGGATGTAACAAAACAAGAATATATAATACATTATAGGAAACCAAGCCTGGTATACAAATGGCTGTGAGAACAGCCTTGCAAAATATCAGATTTGCATCAGGTATAGAGGCATGACAGACGATCATGCTTTTTTCCCTTTAAATCCTGTCGGTGTATATTAACTGGAGTATTGTGTGGCCTTATGAAAAACGAAAGCAAAATCCAGCAGTTGCAGGACGCAATAGAAAACGATAGCATGACCGGAGAGCTGAAGGCATATATAGCCCGCTTGCAAGAAAAACTGGCCAAAGTAAGAAGCAAGGGCGGCAGCTATGGGCGAATCGACTTTTCACCTTATATGAAGAACCTGTCAGCAGAGCTATCAAGTGAGCCGGAAGCGGTAACAACGATATTAGAAACCAGACATCGGATCAATCGTGGCAAAACCACAAAAGCAATATAATCAGCCAGAGGAGCACGCCAGGGAAGGCGAATTGGATCAAAGCTCTTTGGCTGTCCATATTCCGGTATTACTGGAGCCGATACTCGAGCATCTGCCGCGAGGCCCAGAAAGCACGATAATAGACTGCACACTGGGACAAGGCGGGCATAGCCGGGCATTATCGGAGGGCCTGTCGGAAAAAGGAACTCTGATAGGTTTTGACGTTGATACCAATTCGCTAGAGCTGGCAAGAGGTAATCTGTCAGAGCTAAAGTGTCGTAAGATACTGGTACACAGCAACTTTGGCAACATAAGCAAAGTATTAGAAGAAAAAGAGATAGGTCAGGCAGACATAATCCTGGCCGATTTGGGCTTTAGTTCGGCCCAGATAGAAGACCCGTCCCGCGGAATGAGCTTTCAGCATGACGGGCCGCTTGACATGCGGCTGGCCTGCGGGCTAGAAGGCGACAGTGCCGAGCATTTACAGACAGCGGCCGACCTGGTGAACCGACTAGGTGAAAAAGAGCTGGCAGATATGATCTACCAGTACGGCGAAGAACGAAAAAGCCGTCGAATCGCAGCAGCGATAGTAGAACAAAGGCGTAAAAAGCGAATCGAGACAACCAGCGAGCTGGCAGAACTGATCGTAAAGGTCGTTGGCTTCGGCCCTCGCGGCAAGAATCGCAAGCGCAAGCCAATCCACCCGGCAACCCGCACCTTCCAGGCATTGCGAATAGCAGTGAATGACGAGCTGGGCCAATTGGAGAGATTGCTCGAAGGAGCAAAAGAAATACTCGCCCCAGGCGGTCGAGTAGCAATAATAAGCTTTCACAGTCTGGAAGACCGGATAGTGAAATATAATTTTCGCGAAAATAAAGCGGAAAAAATTTATGAAATTTTAACAAAAAAGCCGATTATTGCGAATGAGGCGGAAGTGGCTTTAAATCCTCGCAGTCGAAGTGCGAAACTCCGAATAGCAGAGAAACAATAAAGCCCGAATTGTGCAGGAAACAGGAACGTCATAGCCCAGCCTCGCAGGCGTATTAAACATTGGTGGAAAATAGTATTGCTGTAAGTTCAGCAAGGAGCCGGATATGATGAGCAAGGAAGCTAAAATCGGTTTGCTTTTCAGCTTGGTATTTATAGTTGCAATAGCCGTAATCTTACGGAGCGTACACGAAGATACCGTAGATTCATTTGACAGCAGCAAGATAATGCACGTTGAGAAGACGATGCCTAGCACCAATGACCTGTCATCAACTGTGAAGGCTCTGACCGAAGATATCGATAACCACCGTCAGGGTCAGCAGTCAGGAAGCACCCCCCCCACCACCAACAGTCAATACCAGAACACTGCGGCTAATGTCCAGCCGAACAATGATAACCCGGTAAACAACCGTCAGCCAGTACGTTTTTCTCTGCCGCTGCCAGGTTCAAACGCTGACAATTCCTCAACAGTTGTGACTGTGCCGCCAACGGGTGAGATCGAAAAAGCGATCAAAGAAATTGACAATAACGAATTCAATATCAGCAGCGAGGCCTATGCCCAGTATCAGAAGATACGCAGCCAGATCGAACAGGCTCACGGTATAACTCGTAACCCGCAGACAGCCACAACAACAGGCAATACCGTAAAAGAGACTATTCACACAGTAAAAGAAGGCGAGAACCTTACCGAAGTAGCAATGAGATACTACGGCAAAAAGGAAGGTAACCGTCTGGTAAATATCGAAAAGATCTTTGAGGCAAATAAGGATATCCTTTCCTCGATCAACTCAGTTAAAGTTGGCCAGAGACTAAGAATACCGGCAATTGCAGGTATGGTTAGCAATGAGGCGGCAGCAACAAGCGCGTCAAATGCAACCAGCAAATCAAGCGGTGGTAAAGTATATAAGGTCAAGGAAGACGACTCACTCTGGAAGATCGCAGCTCATGAACTTGGTAACGGCACCCGCTACCAGGAGATCCTCAAGCTCAACAGCAGAACCCTGAAAAATGCTGACAGCCTGACAGTTGGCATGAAGCTTATACTGCCAGCTAAGTAAGAAATTCTGACAATAAATGGACAGTCGCAAGATAATATACCTGATACTTCTGGCCACGATCACGGGGCTGGCAATTGTTCATCTTGAAACAGTTCACACCCAGTCTGTAAGTCATATGATCAACCTGCAGGCGAGAGAGCAGGAGCTAATAAAAGAAGTAGCTCAACAGCAGGTATATCTCAATAGCGGAGTGAACAGTCCTCAAAAGCTGATCGAGCAGATCAAGTCTCTGAATCTGGAGATGAAACCGATAATGGATCTGGAGATTGAAAGTGAAGAGTAGAATTTCATAACGGTTCACAACGTTTGCATAGATAGCAATGTTAACTTCAAACTAAATTGCTCAGTAAGAAGTAATAAGTAACAAGAAACAAGCTCTGGGTTCTCGCTCCGCTCGATACTATCTGATTTTTATTGCAGGACATACCTGCTTTAAGATAGGAGTGAAAAACAAACACCAGCTTATTTATACTCCCCATCACTATGTATCACATTCCCTGTAACCATAAGCGTGTGTATAATTACGATTATAGAATTTAGGGATTAGATACTAACACATCTTCTTTTACTTCTACATTGTTTACTGCTTTGAGTGGTAGTTTTACGGTAAAGGTTGTGCCTTGGCCGGGGGTGGATTCAAATTCGATAGAGCCGCCGTGTTTTTCTACTATAATATCGTAAGCAATAGCCAAGCCCTGTCCTGTCCCCTTGCCGACATCCTTTGACGTGAAGAACGGATCAAAGACCCGGGCCTTTATACTATCGTCGATACCGCTGCCATTATCGGTAACAGAAACAACTGCAAGATCATCATTTTCAAAAGTGGAAACCTCGATCATCCCCTCTTCTGAATTTCCCTGCCCGAACCTTTCTTCAACAGCATGAGCGGCATTTATTATCAGATTGAGCATAACCTGACTGATAGAATTTGGTACCGCCTCGATAACAAGCTGATCCTGTTCAAAATCGGTAGTTACAACGGCAACATATTTCCACTCATTGCGGCTAATAGTTACAGCATTGGTAATTATCTGATTGAGGTCAACGCGTCCGTAGTTTTCAACCGACGGATGGGAAAAGTCTTTCATGGCACTAATAATACGCGAGACATGAGTTACGCCGGAGATCGCATCTTCGATGGCACCGGGCACCATATCATAGCTGCTATTGGCATTATTTATAGAACTTTCAACTTCAGCATTAACCAGACCATAATTTTTAACCAGCTCGACAAGCGAATCGCAGGTTTCCTTCATACGAGAAAATGCCTTGGAAAGGAAAGTTACATTATCGCCAATATATTGTATTGGTGTATTTATTTCGTGAGCGATACCGGCGGCAAGCGAACCGATCGACTCCATCTGCTGGGCATGAGCGAGCCTCATTTCTATCTGCTTGCGTTCGGTGATATCAGTCTGAGAGACAATAACGCCGATAACGTCGTTGTTTTCATTTTTAACCGGAATAGCGATCATAGAATCGATCCGCCCTTCACGTACAACTTCTGAGGTAGTTTTTTGCCCTGTCTCGATAGCGTCCAAAGCCACACAGCCGTCACAGATCGAGTTTAGCCCGTACCACTGTCGATAGCAGACAAAGCCGGAGCTGGCGGAGGCGTCACAACCCTCTGGCGCACGATTACTCCATATTACTTTCATATCACGAGTAAGGAAAGTTACCTGCTCGGCGAGATTGTCGAGAATCTCGCTTTTTTCCTGAGCCTTTACCAGCATATCTTCACGATTTTTCTGGTCGGTCACATCCTGAGCAATACCAAGATACTCCACCGGCTGACCCTTCTCGTCAAAGTCAACAGCACTCATACAACACTGCACCCAGCACCAGGTATCCGAGGCATTTTTCATTCTCATTTCAAAGCAGTATGAGTCATTATAATTGCCGGAGAGATTGTCCTTTCTCATTTTGGCAAGAGCCGCCTTATCGTCAGGATGGAAAAGAGATTCATAGCTGGCAAAATCCTGACAGAAGGTATCACGATCATAGCCGAAGACAGAAAACCACTCATCACTAAGCTGTAATAAATTGGCCCGGTAGTTAGCTCTGACCACACCTATTTTCGCCATGCGGGAGGCAAGAGTTAGTTCGGCATTTTTCTTTTCCAGCTCCTTACGCAAAATATATACACGAAGTACATCGGAGATAATGCCAATAACTTCATCTTTGTTCCATGGCTTGGCAATAAACCGATCAAGTCGACCGGCGTTTACTGTGCGGGCAATAATATCGGCATCATTATAACCGGTCATAAGAGCCATGGTAGTAAGCGGCAGTTTAGTGCATAAGATACTAACCAGCTGATCACCGTTCATTTCCGGCATACTATAGTCAGTGATCACCATAGCGATATCCTGCTTAATAGCAAGCATATCATCAACAAGCTCGATCGCTTCCTGGGCACTCTGTGCCATTTCCACACGACATGCATCACCAAAGGCATCTTCCACGATCACACTCAGGCCATTGAGGATCGCCATATCGTCATCTACACATATAATTACCGGTTTCACAATCAATCACCTATAATATTGATTAATCAGCCGACTCTTTGGCCAGCTTCATAGAACATCTTACCTTAATCGGCTCCTTGACAGTACTGGAGAACTTTCTCAGCCGTTCAAGCGACATGGAATTGAGCTCCAGCCCGCCGGCCATTAATAACAGACCACTCACATTATACACCGGCTCTTCCAGAATCATAAACGGCTCAAGTTCTTTGAGTCTGAGACTGGTAACGAAAGTATCGTCCGGCGTGATCTTATAGTCGACAAAGACCATAAGCATTTTTTTGTTATATATACCTTTATTTTCACAGAGTACATTATACATTCTCTGGTTCAGATCATCTTTGAAATAGTTTGCGTGCATAAAAGCCGCTACCTTTAGCATCTGGGCACCGCCGGAAACAATTGGGCTCTCATTGGCAGAGAACTTATTATAATCACGATTCTGCAAGCCAACAATACGAGCGACATCGTTAAGCATAGGGATATTATCAAGCAAACGCTGGCCCAGCTCAGTGTGCATACGATACATATTTTTACTATACTCATCCACTTCCTGCTGACTTATCGAATTTATGATGACATCATGCTCTACTGCTATACAGCCAATATGAGAGAGTAAGGCGGCGGAATGATATTCCTGTCGATCTTCCATTTCGAGCTTTTCAATAATGATCGAGACGAACCTGTCAAGCTGAACACCGACATTATATGCGACCGGATTAACCAGAGATAAAACCCCGTGTAGAGTCTGGACGATCTCGTAAGGGGAGGAATCAATAACCCGCTGATGTTTTTTATTTTTAATCCCTGCAACCAGCTGTTTGAATATATAGTTAGTCACTTCACGAACAGTAACCGGCAGCTGAAAGATCTGAAAATCAAGCTGTCTGAACTGATTAACATTTAGCTTTTGTATCTCATCGGCAACAATGATAAATCGACAGTTGGCAAAGAACTTAACAGCCCGGGAAAGAAAAGAGCTATCGCCGTCAATCACACTATAGTCGGCGACGATCATATCAATTTCATCTTCTTCAATAGATTCAGTTTCAAGCGAGTTTACCACATATACTTTACAATGATCGCGCAGTACAACAGAACAATCTCTGAGAAACTTACTGCTGCCATAAAGAAAAAGTACCGTGGAATTAGTCACTTGCGAGCACTCCCTTTTTGGCTTTGAGGAAGGTAAAGAGCAATTCACTTTTAGTAATATCTTCCTCAAGCTGGTCCAGAAAAGCTTCAACATCAGCAAAGGCCTGATCGTCAACCGGTGGAATTTTATTTTTGGCCGGATCAACGGTGCCGTCTTCTACATATTGATGCAGAGCATCTGTCTGTTTAATACAGACATGTCTGAGTTTTGCAAGTTTTTCCAATACACGTTTATGTATTATTCCCTGTCGAATAGTAGTGACAACATCGACGCCATTACAAGGCTTACAGAGAAACCGGTAGACATCGCCTTCTCTGATGGCTTTACGTGCAGTAGCGGAGTCGGGATTGCCGGTGAGCATAACTCGAAGAATACGGGGATACTCACTGCGGAGCTTTACCAGGAACTCATTACCGGTCATAAGCGGCATTTTCTCATCAGTAATAATAATATCCACAGGACACTTGCTGATAATATCTATAGCCTTAAGTGCGGAGTTTGCAACCAGAGTATTGTAGTTATACTGATGCAAAAGTCTTTCTAGCGAGCCGGTTACCATTGGCTCATCGTCAACTAGTAAGATCGTAGCTTCCATTGATACTCCTGGTTTTAGTAATCTAAGTTAACGGTACCCCAAAGCGTGCCATTTAGTTTCATCATCCCTGAAAATGGTTCGCAAATAATAATTACTGTCAATAATATTTGCGAATACACAGCTGATTCCTGCTGGAAATATCGTAAAAAATGCGGTCGTTAATTACCTGCAAATTAGAGCACAAACAACCCTACCTTAACGTAAACACTTACCATAAAGTAATTAACATGCAGTATAGCTATTTTTTTTATTTCAAATACAAAAAACTAACCAGTCAAAACACATAATTATAAGACCTTTTCTGTATTGTTAATCATGGCATCTGACACTACAGTACATGGCAATTCCAGCGAAACAGCAATACCACATATCGGACCAGGGATAATAACTAGTGTGAATCTACAATAATACATACATATTTGATTGATCACGTAAGATACGATAATGATAGCAGTTACAATATATAAAAAAAATAGTAAGCAACTAAAATATAGCTGAAATAGAACAATACTACCTGTATAATCTATTTAAATAAGTTCTAATGACAAATAAACCGATAATTTTATTGAAGCAAAACACAAAAACAGTTAAATTTGGCTTTAGCGTCTTTTGCGACAGTGATTTTTAACCATTAATACCTTGGTCATTTATTATTATGGGACAATACAATTGGGTAAGCAAAGGGTACAAAACAGAATAATCATCCTGCTATCAGCGGCAGTGATAACATTATCTATTAGCCCACTCTCGAGCATTGGCCAGGATACTACACCGCCAGAAACAGTAACAGTAGTAATCCCAGGCAACTACCCACCACTCTTTCAACTTGACAGCAAAGACCGCCCCAGCGGTTTGGAATGGGAAATATTAGAATCTATAAAAGAGGCTGCCGGCATAGAGACAAAATATGTTGGCGCTGAGAGCTGGAGTGCTGCAGTTGAAATGATCAGCAGCAATAAGGCTGATATCCTGCCAGGTGTGGCTTATGATCCTACATTATTACCCGATGATTTTACTATCATACACCATATAACACCCATAACGGTATATTGCTTTTCAAATGCCGGGCAGGGTGTATACGATCCCACCGAGCTTAAAGACCGCAATATCAGGGTCGGGATAATTAATAATACTATACCGTCTAACAAGCTGGCAAACCTGCAAATAGCCAATATAGTAGAAAGTTACGATCAGTTAGACATTGGCATAAACTGCCTGCTCAGCGGGGAGATTGATATTTTACTGGCAGCTAAGATCCAGTTAAACTGGCGTTTGAACGATCTGGGACTAAGCCATAGAATAGTAAGCAGCCAGCAACCTCTAATTACGATCGAAAGAGGGTATCTGTTAAATAAGACTAATCAGGAACTGGCTGAAAAGCTTGAGAGAGCGATCGAAGAGCTAACCCAAAGCGGGCAATATCTAACAATATTGGATAAATGGCAGTCGAACAATAAATTCGAATACAATACCAGCCACTATACGATATTCACTCAGTCGATAATAATTGCACTGGGGCTCTTAACGATCTACCTGCTTAGACAGAAGGTAAGAAAAAAGGCAGAAATGCTAAAGGAAAGAGAAGAATATCTCAGGAATATTCTGGAGAGTACCGAATGTATTTTCCTGACAGTAACTGAAGATTTTACAATAAAGTATGTGAACAATTATGCGATAAAATTCTTTGGCTATAGTCGTGAAGAAATGGTCGGCCAGAACTCACTTTCACTACTGGTGCCAGATATAGATTCAGAAGGTAACAATGCCAGGGACACAATTAAGAAGCTGCACAACAACAGTGCCAGCAAAGACCAGGCAATGGTAAATGAGAACATTACACGAGATGGTCGCAGGATCTGGATCGCATGGAGCAGTAGGCAGGTAAAAAATGAGAAGACCGGTGAAATAGAGATATTCTCTTTTGGTATAGATATAACACAGCAAAAAGTAATTGAACAAGAGCTTAAAAGCCTACAGCTGGAAAAGGAAGCTATCCTGAACAATATGGCCGGTGGTGTGCTGTTCCTTGACACCGAGCTTAACATAAAAAGTGTAAATAAAGAGATCGAGCATATTACCGGAGAACTGGCCCAGGATATGATCGGGAAAAAGTGCTACGAGGTAGTCTGCCATCAGGAAAAAGTATGTAATAGCTGCCCTGCCAATATGGCGATGGAAACCGGTCAGCGATCCAGTAATGAGACTTATGCTACGATTAATAATCATAACTTTGATATTATATCGTCACCACTATATAACAATAACAACAAGCTTACCGGAACAATATCTATCTTCACCGACGTTACCCGCAGGAAACAGCTTCATGACAATCTGAAGTCTGCCCATAAGGCGATGGAATATTACACCCGAATACTTGAGGACAGAGTACGGGCCGGCGAGCTGAAACTGGAAGAAAAAGAAGGCGACCTGAAAGCAGCGCAAGGTCAACTGCTGCAGGCGGAAAAGATGGCATCGCTAGGCAGGCTTATAGCAGGTATCGGCCATGAGATCAACACTCCGCTGGGTGCGATACGGTCATCAGGCGAGATCATTACCCATGCGATCGATCATTTCCAGGACAATACAGAGGAATTTGCTCAATGGTTAACCAGTGATGACAATGAGTTATTTTACCAGCTATTTAAAACAGCGATAGATACCAATATGATGGAGATCTCAACCAAGGATCTAAGAGAAAGGCGTAACTATATCAGCAACTATCTGAACACACTTAATATCGATAATAATGCCCTAACACAGAAACTTATCGATATTGGTGTTTTTCAGGATATAGAAAACTACAAAGACTTCCTTCACGATGTTAATATTAATAACAAAATAGAGATTATTCAGGATCTTTCACATATAAGAAATAGTGCCCAGATAATCGAGTGGGCGGTCGATAAAACGTACAATATAATATTTGCTTTGAAGAACTTTATCCATACTAGTACAAATACCGGCAAGATAAAGACAAATATTAAAGAAAATATTAACATGATACTGGTAATCTACGGTAATCAGATAAAGCATGGAGTTGAGGTTGAGCTTGAATTAGATGAACTACCTGATATAATGAGTTTTCCTGACGAACTTAATCAAGTATGGAGTAATTTAATATCAAATGCCCTGCAGGCGATAGAATATCATGGTAAACTGACGATTTCCGGCGAGGTGGATAATAATTTTGTAAAAATAACAGTTAATGATACTGGTTGCGGCATAGCAAAAGAGATACAAAGTATGATCTTTGAGCCAATGTTCACAACCAAGGCCGCAGGTCAGGGTACGGGAATTGGGCTAGATATTGTAAATACAATAGTTAAAAAGCATAATGGTACAATAAAAGTTGAAAGTAAAGTTGGCGAAGGCTCCAGCTTTATCATCTTTTTGCCGATAGATAATACTGATAAGAACAATAATGGAGATCGAAATGGCTAAGGAAAAAAAGACAGCAATACTGTGTGTTGACGACGAACGTATGATCTTGCAATCTCTTGAACTTCAGTTATCTGAACATTTTCGCCATAAGCATATGTTGGAATTTGCTGAGAGTGCTGAGGAAGGTCTGGAAATTCTTGATAGTTTGTATGACTGCGAAGTAAAAGTACTGGCGATCGTTTCAGACTGGCTTATGCCGGGGATGAAAGGTGATGAGTTCCTTATTACCGCTCATAAGCGATTCCCGTATATTATTAAGATCATGCTAACCGGTTTTGCTGACGAAAAAGCCTTGGATAAGGTACGCAAAGAAGCTGACCTTTATACCTGTATCAGGAAGCCATGGACCTCGGAAGAACTTATCCGGGTACTGGACACAGCATTGAACGCATTCGATATTCCAGAGTCATTATAGTTCTTCAACAATATATATAAAACAAGCCCGCTGACCAGCTTTAACAGCATAGGTCAACGGGCTTTTTGTATTTGATGTTTATATTTTATATCAGCCACCGAAATCGTCGAAGAATATATCATCATCGGCGAGGCCCTTGGTCTTTAGGGTCTTGGTGACAGCGTCGATCATGAGCGGCGGACCGCAGAGGAACGCGGTAGAGTTATCACCATCAGTCATGCATTTATCAACGGCAATATGGATAAATCCGGTTTCGCCGTCCCACTTTTCTTCCGGGCCAAGCGGCGATGAAAGAGCATAGACATAATCGAAAGCAGGATGGACCGCTTTGAACTCTTTGAACATATCGAGATAGATCGTATCATAGGTATTACGGCAGCCAAAATAAAGCGTACACTTTCTATCCGGCCATTTCTCGTATATAGTATAGATAATATTCTTCATAGGAGCCATACCGGCACCACCGCCAACACAAACCATAGCGACATCTGGGTCCTCATTGAGTACGAACTCACCGTAAGGGCCGGTGAGGGTTACAGTATCACCGACGTTTAGATTGTGGAGATAGGTTGAGCCTATGCCGTCGGGTACGAGACGGACGATGATTTCGACGATATTTGGCTCAGACGGCGGAGATGCGATAGAATAGGCACGATATACCGGGCCGTCATCACTTGGGCACTCCATCTGAATATACTGGCCTGCCCGCTGGTTAAGGATCTCCGGCTCGATGAGTTTGAAGCGGATCTCTTTCATATCCTGGGTAAGTGAGATCGTACTGATAACTTCAGCGGTAAACTCCTGAACGGACAGGTATTCTTCCGGCATTGTGACGACTACATCTTCACGCACCTTTACCTGACAGGCGAGTCGGACATCGGTCTTTAGCTCTTTGCGGCTGAGATACGGCAGTTCGGTCGGCAGAACCGGGCCGCCGCCAGATTTGACAGTGACCTTACAGAACCCGCAGGAACCTTTACCGCCGCAAGCGGAAGGGATAAATACCTTATTGGAGTAGAAAGCAGAGAGCAGCGACTGACCGCCCTGCACCTCAAGCTCTTTACCACCGCTATTGATATCGATCTTACACTCGCCGTAATTGACCAGCACCCTCTCAGCAAAGATGAGAATAATACTAAGGCCGACAATAACGGCAACGAATATTAAAATTGAATAAATAAACAGCATAATATTAGAATTTAGAATTTAGCAGTTAGGAATTAGGCTTTACTCCGCTTTACAATCAGCGTATTTAGCATTTTCCCAACTTCGTCAATATCATTATTTATTACACAAAACGTATCATCATTCACAAAACCAATTCTTTTGGCAATTTCAACTTGCGTTTGCAATTCATAAGAAGAACCCAGAGCTATCTTCAGAAACCTGGTAAAATCTTTTGAGTCTTTTCTTCCATAGCCTTCGGCAATATTGCTCGATATCGAATATCCAGCCCTCCTCATCTGACTGACCAAACCAAACTTTTCATTATCAGGAAAAGCACTAGTCAGCTTATATACTCTAACAGCCAAATCTATTCCTTTTTGCCACACCAGCAGTTCACGGTAAGATTTTAGCCCCATATTATTCCCCTAATTTCTAATTCCTGATTTCTAACTACTAATTTATCATTACCATGCCGGAGAAGCCGAAGAAGGCCATGGCCATAATGCCGGTTACTACCATTACTATGGCAACTCCCTGGAAAGGTTCGGGGACATTACTGTATCTTAGTTTCTGACGGAGGCCGGCCATAAGCATAATGGCAACGGCCCAGCCGACTCCAGCACCAAAGCCGAAACCGACCGACTGCGGGAAATTATATTCGCGATATACAATGAACAGGCCAGCACCAAGGATAGCACAGTTCACAGTGATAAGCGGTAGAAAAACACCAAGCGCATAGTAGAGCTTCTGACTAACACGCTCGATGAACATTTCGACAAACTGGACAAAGCCGGCTATCACGGCGATAAAGATAATGAAAGTAAGGTGAGTCAGATCCGCTGAACAGAGCGGGGCATTCTCCACCAATATACCATGATAGACCGCATAGTTAATAACCGCAGTGGCGGTGGTAACAAAAGTTACAGCCATACCCAAACCAACAGCGGTCGCTACCTGACTGGAACATGCCAGGAAAGAACACATTCCCAGGAAATTGCTCAGCAGGATATTATTAGTAAATATCGCAGCGATCAAAATTATCCAGGCTGATGTTTCCATGTTAATTCCTTATATACAAAGTGAAAGGTTAAAGGTAATATTACTTTTTAGCCTTGTCATCTACAGGTTTATTCTTTTTACCGATAAAGTTCGCAATTGCAATAATACACCCCAGAGCGATAAAAGCACCGGGCGCCTGAGCAAGTACCTGATTCGGTTCGTACCAGTCGGGCTTCAAGATAGTTATACCAAGCAGCTGGCCCTTACCGAGCAGCTCACGGGCAGTACCAACCAGGCAAAGACCGATCGTATAGCCAAGGCCATTAGCCAGGCCGTCGACAGCTGAGATGAGCGGCGGATTCTGCAGGGCAAAAGCTTCGGCACGGCCCATAATAATACAGTTGGTAATAATAAGACCAACGTACGGGCCCAGCTGACGGCTCATATCAAAATAATATGCCCTGAGAAACTGGTCAAAAATAATAACAAAGGTTGCGATAATAACCACCTCGGCGATCATACGGATACGACGCGGGATAATATTTCGCATGAGCGAGACGACAACATTGGTGCCAATGCAAACAATAGTAAGTGCAATACTCATAACAATAGAGTTTTTGAGATTACTGGTCACCGCCAGGGCCGAACAGATACCAAGTATCTGGACAGAGATCGGATTATTCTTCCAGAGCCCCTGGCCCATAGTCTCTTTGCCCTTGCCGCCGCAAAGACCTTTACAAGATTTACAATTATCAGCCATAATATATTTATTCCGAAATTTATGTGCCGGACTGTCGACCTATTATTTATTAGCTTCCATTTGGTCACAAAGTTTACTGAGCATATCCTGAACCTTGCTGCCGGTGATAGTAGCTCCGCTTATACCGTCAATATCATTTTCACTTTCAGCCATACCCGGCTTAACGACTCTTATAGCGAGATGGCCGTCAGGGTTACGCAGTGGCTTACCGACAAACTGGTCTCTGAACCATTCTTTATCTATTTCGCCGCCGAGGCCAGGTGTTTCTTCATGCTCATAAAAAGTAATACCGAGAATCTTTTCCATCTTACTATCGAGAGCCAGGTAGCCTTTGATCTTGTTCCAAAGACCCGGCCCTTCAAAAGCAATAGCTATAGCCTGGACTTTACCATCGAGCATATACTTATACACTTCCAGCGAATCTTCCTCAGCGGCTACAACATTTGCACTATATACATCGTTTATTTCAGCAGACTTTGGCTTCTTAGATAGCGGGATATTTAAGACTCGCAAGATATTCTCACGCTGGAATGCCAGCTTATTATCTTCCTGCCGCTGACTGGTCGCCAGCTTCATGCCGGTAAGCAAAGCAGAACAGATAACTGCCAGTACGATAGCGAAAATAATTGTTTTTATATTGTCTTTCATAATAATACAATCTTGGTATTAAAATATTTTAACGCAAAGACGCCAAGCCGCAAGGACGTCATTTTAGTCATCTTCATATATTGCACTTGCAATACTAGTCCTTAATATACATTATGAATTTTATTATTTTCAATAATGCTCGGCGTATTCCAATTTATTTATAAATTCATTCAATATCTTTGCGGCTCTGCGACTTTGCGTCAAACTCTTTTTTATTCACGACATACTGCTCACAATATTTCTTAACGCAAAGACGCTAAGACGCAAGGACGTTATTTTAGTTATCGTCTTATATAGCACTTGCTACAAAAGCCCTTAATAAATATAAAAGTTATTACCTTATTCTAATAATATTCAACGTATTCCAATTTATTTATAAATTCATTCAATATCTTTGCGTCTCTGCGGCTTTGCGTTAAGGTTTTCTCCCTTAAGATAGCCATGTTAATCAATGGCAGTTGCAGCTGCTGCAGGAGGTTGGGATATCTTTTGGTTTTTCCTGTTTGGGTTGGGCGGTTGCCGGTTTGAACTTTTGTACATGGAAGTGCAGAACGGCAACATCTATGATCGGAGCCGCTACATTACCGAGTAAAATTGCGAACATCATACCTTCGGCATAGCCGCCGAGATTACGGATGAGCACGGTGATACAACCGATCAATATACCATATATATACTTGCCAATATTTGTTGACGGACAGGTCACTGGGTCTGTTACCATAAAGACCGCACCAAACATAATACCACCGGCCATAAGATGATACAGGGCAGGCGGGAACTTATCAGAGTTCAGATGGTGCATAAACGCGGACAGAATGAAAAACGAAACCAAAGTCGAAACTGTAGTACGCCAGTTAGCAATTTTGAATGCGATCAAGAAAATACCGCCGAGTAAAATAGCAAGTGTAGAAGTCTCACCGATACAACCGGTAATATTTCCGACGAACATATCGAAATAGTCTGACGGCTGACCCTGGGTTACTGCTACCAGCGGAGTAGCGGTAGTGACCGCTTCCGGAGCAGACGCTCCCCATAAGGCACTGAACGGCCAGAAGTCGAGTACCCGACCAAAGATACTGCCGGTAGGCTCTACCCAGCCGGCCATATGAGTTGGATATGCCAGACCGACAAAACAACGGCCAGTGATCGCCGGGTTGAATAAATTTCGACCGGTACCACCAAATATTTCTTTACCAAAAAATACGCCGAACGCTACGCCAATAGCAACCACCCAAAGTGGGGTCGACGGCGGCAACACCAGCGGGAATAATAATCCGGTAACCAAAAACCCTTCGTTTATCTCTTCTTTTCTCAAACATGCTACCAGTACCTCAACCAGCCCGCCCACAATATATGAGGTAAGGATAACCGGAATTATCCGCCAGCCGAAAAAGTAAAAGCCAGCCAGCACAGACGGGATAAGGGCCAATATCACCATCGACATATAACGCTTAATATCGAGTGAGTTACGGATATGCGGGCCCTCACTTGTGCGGACACCGGTAGAGAAGAAGAAATTCTCGGTCGCCTCGAACATAGGCTCAAGCATATGCAGTTTTTTGCCACTTGCAAAGAGCGGGCGAAGAGAATCGAAGATATCGTGAATTATTTTCATTAACAAGCCTCCCCTTGTGCCTCGGCCTTTTCCTGGGCCAGCTGAACCTTGGCAGCGGCAAATTGTGCGGTAAGCTCGATCTTTGAGACACATATATAAGAGCATAGCCCACAGCCGACACACTTATCCAATCCGGCAAGCTCGGCTTTGTCCAGGTCGTCATCATAGAGAAGCCTGTGCAGATAGTCCGGCATAAGTCCGGCAGGGCAAACCTTCTGACAATAGCCGCAGGAGACACAAGCTCGCAATTCGCCCTGTAGCAGTGTGGAATAATTTTCTTCAAATCGCATATCGTCAAGTCCGAACCGAGCGAACTTTAACAGCTGGCGGGTCGGCTTATCATTCAAAACTGTTATACCAGTAGTATCAGCTGCTAACCCCGGCTCATTTTCAGCTACTATCCGACCGGTAAGAGCCCCGCCGTTAAGTACGCGATATTCGCCGGCCGGGTCAAGCTGGCCACGAAGCAGTTCAGTCAGCGGATAGCCAACAGGAACATTATAATACTGTGGTGTATTTACTGCCGGACCGGCAACAGCGAGCCAAAGGGCATTTGCCGGCCGAGAATCAGAGATAATAGCCGTCGCGGCAAAAACGCCCTGAACCGCTACCGACCAGATATTCTGATCTGGCTTATAGCCGAGTTTATCAGCGAGCAGTTTCGGGTTTGCCAGGCCGTACTTATCTGGAATAGTCAGAAGTTCAACACCAGCTACAGAAGATAACCTGGTGAGCTTTTCTGCAGCTTTTTTTTGCTGTTTTTGGGTTACTACGACATGTAGTTTCAGGTCAGAGGCAAGGCCGGCAAGCAATTTGAGCCCTTCTGCGAGCTGGTCGATACTGCCGATCAGCTCGAAGTCGTCGGCCATAGTATAGCAATCGCAACTGGTAAGCCCAACAATTATAGCTTGCGGGATATTACAGTTTGCAATATTTCCGGTAAAAGCATTGGTTATGTATCGAAAACAGCCATTATTGAATAAGGTGTCAACTGTATCCAAACCATCTATAATAGCAGCTGACTCATTCCTGGCCAGATCTTTCAAGATGATATGGTCATCATCAACAGACTCTACCACCCCGTCAAGGGGCGCAAGTAATGGCATATTACCATTGTTCGGACTAACCGCCAGCAGAGTATTGGCTTTAACCCTGCTATTTGGTTCGACCAGAACTTCGGTAAAGCTGACATTATTCAACTGCCTGCGCAGAAATAGCTTGTCCGGTATTTCAGGAACATTTACTATTTTTACTGGGGCATTACTCAACCGTATTTTATATCCGCCTTTTAGCTTCATAATATTTGTATCGGCTCAATTGTTTTTTTTAATGATTTATTACACTTATGGATACACTTTTTATAACTCTATACCTAATGATACCGGCTATATTCCCGATAAGTAACAAGGGGAAGAGCTCAAAAATAACGAAAGATTTTTCCTGTAAAAACTGAAATACTATTCACTATAATAGCCATGAGGAGTATAATAATCAATACTTTTGACAACCTTTTACAATGCAATGTCTTAATTTAGAGGAAATTATGAATATAAGAGGAATATTATTAGCTTTCTTACTGTTAATCGCGGGCTGTTCTGAGGTTGCTATTACCGGCAGGTCACAATTTAATTTTGTGCCGGAAAGTATGATCAATAGTATGGCACTGAACTCGTATCAAAGTTTCCTGGAGGAAGCTGAGTTATCGGACGATTCTGCCAAAACTGCAATGGTTACCAA
The DNA here is from genome assembly GCA_963667715.1 of Sedimentisphaerales bacterium. Taxonomy (GTDB): domain Bacteria; phylum Planctomycetota; class Phycisphaerae; order Sedimentisphaerales; family SM23-30; genus JAFGDI01. Next base: position 4,211,534 of record OY763926.1, read on the forward strand.
AGTTGGAAACGATATCACAAATGCAGTAGATAAGTACGGCATAAGAATGGGAATCGACACCAGCAGCTTCAAATGGGAAATAAAACTGGTCGAAGATGACACAGTTAATGCCTGGTGTATGCCCGGCGGTAAGATAGTGGTCTATACCGGCATTTTGAAATACGCCGACACCGATGATAAGCTGGCTGTAGTTATCGGACACGAAGTCGCTCATGCGGTAGCCAAGCATGGCTCAGAGCGAATGAGCCAACAGCTGGCGATAACCGGGGTATCACTAGCGGCATCGGAAGCGATGAAAGAAGAATCGGAGAAGAAAAAGCAGATATTCCAAACCGCTTTTGCGGTAGGTGCCCAGTTTGGGTTCCTGCTGCCCTATAGCCGGGCACATGAATATGAAGCAGATGAGATCGGATTACTTTTTTCTACCCTGGCAGGATATAACCCGGACGCGGGCGTAGAGCTATGGAAGGCGATGGCAGAAGCCAACGGCGACGATAGTATGGACTTTTTCAGCACCCACCCGGCCACCGAAAAGCGAATAGAAAGATTAGAAAGACTAGCACCGATCACCCGAACAAAAGCGGCGAATTTGAAAAATGCCGGGAATTAAACCTGACGGCACATTCAGGTTTGAGGATATACCACAAGGCAAATACTTATTGGAGATGACAGCTTATAATGATGCCTACGAAAAGCTTGGGACAGCTGACAGAAATATTATCGTTGAGCCAATGAAAGGCGGGCGAAGCGATGAGCCAATGGTACTTGACGACTTTGAGATCGGCTCTGAAGATGTTCAATAAAAAAAACAAAACTGCCAGACTATACGGGCAATACTCCGTTACAGTCTGGCAGTTTTATTTTAGATTAGAGCAACCTGACGCTATAAATTCGCGACTTAACTGCACCTTTCGTTTATATAATCATCAAAATCAAAAGAGAAGTCGAAATCTGTGGCTGGCTTTGCTTTTTTTCGTTCTTTGGCCAAACGTTCAAATGGCCGACTAATAACTGTTAGCAAAATAGCCAATAAAGCCAGAACCAGCACACTTTTGTTTCCATTGCATATTTCATACAACATATAGTTACCCCACTGTACCCAGGGCCGACATACATTGTTTCCCCAAACAATACAGCATATCAGCCAGCACTACCCATTTCGTCGAAAAGTGAAATAATCTTTAGAAATAATAACTGTTTCATTATCACCAAATGATATCATACTGTAATAACGGAGCTTATAATAGACAACAGCTCCGCCAGCACTACCGCAACTATTGTTATAGGACTATAGGGTATTGCAAGACATCATGACCCCACAGCTCCAGCGATAAACATTTACTGAAAATCTTTTTGCTGGTATAATATACCGGATGCCAAAGAGAATATTACTAATAAACCCGCCGGTCCATGATTTTGCTGCCTTTGACCTGTTCGCCAAGCCGCATGGGCTGCTCTATCTGGGAGCTTACCTGCGAGAGTGCGGCTATAAGGTAGCACTGCTCGACAGCCTCGACCGCAACCATCCGGCTATGAGTGATCTGCCCAGAGAAAAGAGCCGTAAGAACGGTTGCGGCAAGTATTATTCTCGGCGAATTGAAAAACCGCAGGTCATAAGCCATATCCCCCGCTATTATTATCAGTTTGGTATGCCGTCGGAGGTTTTCAGCCAGCAGCTTGAAGCAGAATATGCCAAGGGCGTTGATGCGGTACTGGTTACCAGCATAATGACCTACTGGTACACCGGCGTTGCCCAGGCAATCCGCCAGATCCGCCAGGTTATGGGCGAGACCCCTGTCCTGCTCGGTGGTATATATGCCAGCCTGATGCCTGAACACGCCATGGTGAACTGTCGGCCCGATGAGGTGATAGCTACCGGCAATATGGCAGAAACCGCAAGAATTGTGGATAGATATTGCAACTGCAGGAGCGAGAATCTGCCGTCAGCTGATTTTGCCGAATGGCCCGCCCCGGCATATGACCTGTACGACAAGCTGGACTATATCTCGATCATGTCATCGCTGGGCTGCTGCTATCGCTGTGAATATTGTGCCAGCAGCATACTCCAGCCGCGATTTCAACAGGCTCAGCCGGAGAAGGCGGCAAATGAGATAATCCAGCTCAGTAGCCTGCTCTCCAACCAGAGTCGTCTGGACGTTGCCTTTCAGGACGATGCACTACTGGTAAATGCTGAGAATAGATTCGTACCGATAATGGAAAAGCTCATCGCCAGCGGACTGCCCTTTAAGCTGCACAGCCCCAATGGCCTGCACTGTCGACTGATAACAGAAGATATTGCCCGGCTGATGTTCGAGGGCGGCTTTGAAATGATACGGCTAAGCTATGAGGCTTCGGACGATTCGCCGGAGTATCAGGCGGCCAGCGACAATAAGGTAAACGACAGCTTCTTCCAGATGGCGATAAACAACCTGACAAAAGCAGGGTTCAAACATAGCCAGATCGAAGCATATATACTCAACGGCCTGCCGGGCCAGACTATGCGGCAGATGGAAAGCTCCGCCGAAGCTGTCAACCGCTGCGGGATAAAGGCGAGATTATGCCAATTCACACCAATTCCGGGTACAAAAATGTTCCAGCAATCCTGCGACATGATGCAAATACCTGCCGATGAACCGCTACTGCACAATAACAGCATAATGCTCAGCATGGCCAGCGATATATCAGACGAGCAATTCCAAAAGTTCAAAAACCGCGTACACGATCTGAACGCCCAGCTATAAGACAGACCACTCCGGCTAAATACACCCTACAAGTAACACAATCTGGTTATCGGACTATTTTTTGTGAAAATTAACCATAGCATAGTTAGTTTTACAATAAAACAGCAAAAAAAAGCATATTTTTATTTGCAAATTAACCATAGTGTAGTTAATTATATAATATGTACAAAAAACGAACAATCACTGATACACTCAAAAGGTTAACCAGACAATTCCCGGTGATAGTCCTTACTGGTGCTCGCCAGGTAGGTAAAAGCACGTTATTGAAACATATTTTTCCCGACTATACTTATGTGACATTTGACCCGGTATTGGACATCCATAATGCCAGGCAGGAACCTGACCTATTTCTGGATAACCACCCGGTGCCGGCAGTTTTAGACGAGATACAATTTGCTCCCGAACTCGTCTCAGCAATTAAAAGGCGGGTTGACCAAACAGATAAACCGAATCAATACATACTTACAGGCTCCCAACAATGGTCTGTAATGAAAAATATTGCAGAGAGTCTGGCTGGCCGGGCTATTATACTTGAGCTTGACAGTTTTTCACTGCCAGAGATATACGAGCTGGCCCCAGAAAGAAACTGGCTCGAAAGATGGATGGACGACGATATTCAGGATTTCGCAAGCAATATCCAGATCAACGCCCCAGAAAGAACTCTATTTGAACAGTTATGGCGAGGGTGGATGCCGAAAACTGAGCAGCTCGATCTGCAAGATATCCCCCGCTACTACAAGTCTTATCTCCAAACCTATATTGAAAGAGATGCGAGACTGCAAACAGATGTTAGAGACTGGCAGCAGTTTGGACATTTTGTGCAGATGTGCTCTGCACTTACTGCCCAGGAAGTAAACTACAGCCAGTTTGGCAAGAGAATTGGCCTGTCGTACCAGACGGCACAAAGATGGTTAAGTATACTAAAAGCGACATACCAATGGTTTGAACTGCCAGCCTATACCAATAATACACTTAAAAAAGTTTGCGCCCGCAGTAAAGGCTATATTACAGATACAGGCCTGACCTGCAATCTGAATATGATACCGTCGCCGCAATCTTTGGGCGGCCATCCGCAAATAGGTGCAATATTTGAGACGGCAGTTGCAAACGAGATCAAAAAACTTAACAACACACTTAGCACCCCTGCCACAATGTACCATTGGCGAAGCGGCAGCTACGCAGTAGATATAGTTCTGGAACGAAATAACAGGCTTTATCCTATTGAGGTAAAGCTCACCAGTAATCCAACAAGAAAAGATACTGCCGGGATAAACTCATTCAGAAATGCAATAAATAATACCACCGTAATGCCGGGACTAGTTATCTGCCCTTGCAGTCAAATGCTAAAAATATCTGACAGTGATTTCTGTTTGCCGTTTTACATATACTAGCAGAGAATATTAGATTACTGTATAACTTATGTACCACATTAGTTAAGATGGTTAGCTACCTGCCTCTACTGCTTCTTTACCGGTTTCATCATTGGCAGTAGTGCGATACAGACTACACCGAAGGCGGCGTCGAGTGTCAGGGTTATTGGATAGCCCCAGCTTTCAATCGAGATACCCTGCCACCATGAGCTATAGGCAATAGTGACATTGAGCAATGACATATAAGCGGTAAACTGGGTGCCGGCGACCTTGGGACAGCAGACATCCATAAACAGTGCGGTGCGGGTTCCATACATGAACCCCTGAAACAAAGCAAAGGCGATACTGGATATCCAAAAGGCGAGGATAAGCCCTGCCGGACCGACCGGTCGAGCGGCATCGGTCATTTCAACCGGCATTATCCAGTTGTAATGGTACATCATATATGCAAAGTACAGAGTTGGCAGAGTGGTTAGCGCCAGATATACCGCCAGCGACTTTCGCCGTCCGAACTTATCCGAGATGAGCCCGCCGCTGATACAGCCGGCCGCCGCACAGATAGTCGTCACCAGTCCATTATGGGCGATACTGGTATCTGTCATACCTATCTCAACTGCAACATTAGTTATCAGGGCCAGTGAAAGCGAATATGCACCAGCCGGCAGCAGAGCAAAGAACAATCCGACAAAGGCACCTCGCGAACCGGTAAAGGCCTTGAACGCCGTCACGCCAAATTCCTTCACCTCGCCAGCGGCCGCCCGAAACTTTGACCCGCCGCAAACTTCACGTACAATACCCATCGGCTCCTTCATCGGAAGAACAACCAGAAACGTAACCGCAAGAATAGCACCAACAACCATAAAGAAGGCGGCGTTAAGGCTGAAGTGCTCTATTACCAGCAGAGCACCCGGGCCACCGATCGCCTGACCGATATAGGCACCGCCAAACATCAGGCCATTAGCGAGCCCGCGTTCATCTTCACTTAAGGTATTACAGGCCAGAGCGTCGATGGCAACATCGGAGGTAGCACCGAACATATTATGGACAAAGATAAGAGCAGTAAACAAGTTAAAGACCAGGTGGAACTGTTCCGGCAAAAACGTAAATAACGCCATCTGCTGAGTAAACTTCACCGGCATACAACCCATCAGACACGCACTCATACCCAGCTGCATAAGGAATATCCATAGCCGACGATGACCAAACCGCTGCGAGCGGAACATATCAACAAAAGGAGCTACCAGCCACTTAAACGCCCAGGGCAGATACAGAGTAGCGACAAAAGCCGATACCTCCTTGGGCCCCATCCCCTCACGACGCATCTGCGTGGCAAGAGCAGTAGCAGTAAAACCAAGCGGAATACCCTCAGTTACATACAAAAAGAAAAAAGCCATCAGCCGACCATACTTAGTCGCTATCAAATTAGGCAGCATATGAACTCCGATTAATTTCGAACTGGATACTTAACAGAATCACATTATCTCTACAGTATAAACAACCAGCCATATTTTGGCAATACCAATCAATATACAGACATATGCCTAATACATATTATTCTTTTGACAGGATAACCGACCTTCGGTCTGGATTTCGGAGCCTGCTCCGGTTTATCGGAGACAGATTGAGTTTTAATTAATATAATAGTCTAGTTTTTTACCTTCCCCAGTTGCGGTCTAGGTCGGTTATTTTAAAATAGTATTTCCACGCAACTGGGGAATAGCTACATATTTACTGACTGGGCATGTTTTACTACAATCTGTCGAGAAATCCAGCCCGTACTCGGGCGGTTATCCTGTCATAAAAAAATGATAGTCATTAAGCTACACAGTTTTTTATTATACCAGCTCATCAGAATATGATATTATATTATCATTGATCAGACTAATAATTATACTGGGAGTTGTGACATGTCGTATTCAAGAAAAAGTGCTCAGCAGAATAGTATTTTAGCGAAAATCATGCATTCGATTTTCTTTCTACTGTTTCTTGCGGCCGGATGTTTTTTTGAGTGGCTGATGATACAGTCTCTGCTCGAGGAGATGGCGGTCAATAACTGGGACAAGGTTCCCTGTACGATAACAGCGAGTAATATATCTACCGCCCGACATGATTATGTGCTGGACATTAAGTATACATATACCTATAACGACAGAGAATACACCGGCAGTAAATATGGCCTGAAAGATAAAAAGAAACTATCATACTCCAAAATTTCTAAGATCACCGCAGCTCTGCCGGTAAATGCTGCAACTCAATGCTATGTCAATCCTACCAACCCGCAAATGGCGGTCTTAAAAAAAGCAAGCACTGCCGGTAAGTTCGCCGAACTGCTCTTTCCCATGATATTTATCACGATCGGAGCAGGAGGAATATACTTTATCTGGCGTAAAAAAGAACCAACCATCAAAAAGCAAGTCAGCTTAACGAAAAAAGGAAAAACTAAACCCTGGCTCGCCTATGTACTATTCGGTATCTTTGCAATAGTCGGCACCGCGATGTTTATCTTCCTGACTGTCAAGCCGCTCACTACTTTATACCAGTCACAAAGCTGGACAGCTACCCCGTGTAAAATTATCTCTGCCCGGGTACAAAGACACACCGGCAATAAGAGCACAACCTACAGTGTAGATATTCTGTATGAGTATCAGGTAAACGGCAAACCATATCGCAATAATAGGTACAACTTCATCTCCGGCTCTTCCAGCGGCTCCAGTGGCAAGCGGGACATTGTAAACAAATACAAACATATGACCAACCCCGTATGTTATGTCAATCCAGAAAAACCTAACAGTGCGGTGCTGACAAACGATCTGAGTAAAAGTTATTTCATCTGTCTGATACCCCTGCCGTTTATGCTGATCGGCTACGGCGGATTTACACATTTAATTTTACGCAACAGGAGAAAAAGCAAACAAAACCAACAGCTAAAAACAGTAAGCGACTGCGACTCCTACAGCCATGAGCCACTACAGCTGAAAACAACAAGCCCGATTAAAAAGTTCGCTATCGTATTATTAATAGCTACCTTCTGGAACACTATAATTGCAGTCTTGGCAATTGAGCCTTCGGCCCCCAGCATTTTTATCAGAATATTCCTGATACCATTTTACATTATCGGGCTGGCATTAATAATCTTCTCCCTGCACAGCCTGCTGCAATGTTTCAATCCGAGAATACAGCTAACGATCTCCCCCGGCACTATCTCACTCGGTAGCAGCTGTCAACTATCCTGGCGTATCTTTGGACGGAGCAGCCGGGTGAATAACCTGACAATAAAACTTATCGGCCAGGAAGAAGCAACCTATCAGCGAGGTACCAAGACCCGAACTGACAAACACAAATTCTACAGTGACCAGCTTCTCAGCAGCGAAGATAGTTTTGAAATACGGGAAGGCAGTATCGGTTTTATCATGCCGGAAAATACTATACATACTTTTATCGCGGATAATAACAAGATCGTTTGGCAGCTTGAAGTACACGGTGATATCAAACGCTGGCCGGATATTAAACAGAAATTCAAGATAACCGTTGAACCTCTTAGTAAGGATAGATCATAATGAATAATAATAATGCAATACTTGAACTAAGCGGCGGTAAAACCTCTTTCACGCCCGGCGGGACTATTGAGGGCAATGTCAGCTGGCAGCTGGAAGGTAAAGCGAAATATATTATGATATCACTTATCTGGCATACCTCCGGCAAAGGTAGTGAAGACATCGCCATTACTGACGAAGTTCAGTTTCAATGTACAGAACAATACGGCAACAGACGCTTTACCTTTACCGCTCCGCAAGGGCCGTACAGCTTCTCCGGCAGGCTCATAACCTTGCAATGGGTAATAGAAGCGACAGTAGTAATGGAATCTGACGATGATGTCTGTATCAGTGAGGCCATACTCATCTCACCAACTAGAGAAGAAATAATACTGGGTAGTGCATGATAAAAGCCTGCAACAATCCGTTTAACAGCAGACAGGTCGAAGCAGTTCCATACTATGGCGAAAGTGTTGACACTATCTGTACAAGGTTTGCCCAGATGAACTGCCGGGGAGCTATTGTCGGCCCGCACGGCAATGGCAAGACCACGCTCCTGCATGAACTGATCAGTCAACTGAAAACAGCAGACCGTAATATATGCCATATATTCCTGAACGACAAAAAATCACTGAGCTTACCGCAGCTGTTGAAAATAGTCAGCAAAAAACACTACAATACCATACTAATAATCGATGGTGCCGAACAGCTCAACCTGCCAGCCTGGAAAGCTATTGAATATACCAGCAGAAAAAACTTCTCCGGACTGCTGATCACTACCCATACACAGGGTATGCTTGAGACTCTGACAGAGTGCAACACCAGCATTGAAACCTTTTGCCGAATAGTCGATACTATACTAAATAGTAAAAACTCCATCGACCAGAATATTCTAAAAACCATATACAATAAGCACAAAGGCAATATCAGAAATTGCCTTTCGGAACTATATGGCATTTACGCCGAACAGTAATAACTAAAATGAAAAGGCTGTAAAACGAACAATGGAAGATGATTAATTTTCCTAAAGTATTGTTCACACAAAATTTGGGAATGGATAAACATTTACTATTTGCAACTTCTTGCCGTAATCTGTCGAGAAATCCAGCTCGTACCCGGGCGGTTTATCCCGTCTAAAGAAAAAAACAAGCGATAGCCCTGAATAATCTGGACTCATCATTCACCTATGCCGAAATAGTATAAATAATTGATGTAATACCATTTAAAATAAGTATAATATCAAGGTTCAGGAAAAATTCGGCGGTCTTGCGAGATAAACAAGTGGCCGCTGTTGGAAATATTGAATTTAAGTCATTTACAGGAAGGATTTTACGATAAAATGTCTGAGAAGTTACAAAAACTGGAAGACCTGGTATCATTATGTAAGCGTCGCGGTTTTATTTTTCAGTCGAGTGATATTTACGGCGGATTGGCAAGCTGTTATGACTACGGCCCACTCGGAGCCGAGCTCAAGCGTAATGTAAAGAACGCCTGGTGGAAACATATAGTTCAGATGCGTGACGATATGGTCGGCCTGGACTGCTCGATCCTTATGCACCCGATGATCTGGAAAGCTTCCGGCCATGTAGATAAATTCGCGGATCTGGTCGCCGAATGTAAAAAGTGTCATACCCGTACTCGTGCCGACCATCTGGCGGATGAGGCTGGTAATACAATGGAAGGTGCCAAGACCGCAGAAGACCTGGCGGATAAGGTATGCCCAAAATGCGGTACCAAGGGCCAGTTCACTGAGCCTATGCCGTTCAAGCTCATGTTTGAAACCCAGATGGGTGCCAATGCCGACGATTCAATGACCGTTTACCTGCGTCCGGAAACAGCCCAGGGTATCTTTGCCAACTATCGCAATGTACTCGACAGCACCCGCGTGAAGGTACCTTTCGGTATTGCCCAGATCGGTAAGAGCTTCCGTAATGAAGTAACTACCAAGGCTTTTATCTTCCGTACCCGCGAATTTGAGCAGATGGAGATCGAGTTCTTCTGTAAGCCGGGCACCGAAGCCGAATGGTATGAAAAATGGAAAGAAGCCCGTATGAGCTGGTACACCAACTACGGCATCAACCCAGCGAACCTGCGTATGCGTGACCATGACGCGGACGAACTGGCACACTATGCCAAAGGCTGTGTTGACATCGAATACCTGTTCCCATTTGGCAAGGGCGACTGGCAGGAGCTCGAAGGTATCGCCAGCCGAACCGACTATGACCTGCGCCAGCATCAGCGTGGTATGCGTTCAGTTACCAACTGGATCGAAAACGGTCGCGATGCTGTTACTACCCCGCTCAAAGAAGAAGATCCAAAATGGGCCAAGGGTCCGCTGAGCTACTTCGACGAAGAGACTCGCGAAAGATATATCCCTTACGTTATCGAGCCGTCAGCTGGTGCCGACCGCGGAACCCTGGCGTTCCTGGTTGACGCTTATACAGTTGAAGACCTCGGCGACGGTAAAGAACGTAATGTATTCAAATTCCACCCGGAACTGGCACCGATCAAGGTTGCTGTTCTGCCGCTGGTAAAAAAAGAAGGCATGCCGGAAAAAGCTGAGAACATCTACAACGATCTCAAGAAGTATTTCCCATGTTTCTATGATGAAAAAGCAGCTATCGGTCGCCGCTACCGTCGTCAGGACGAAGCTGGTACCCCATATTGTGTAGTTGTTGACGGCCAGACTAACGAAGACAATACCGTTACTGTCCGCGATCGCGACACTATGGAACAGACACGCGTGGGCATTGACCAGGTCAAGAGCTACCTGCGTGACAAGCTGGACATGTAAAATGTTAACAGTAAACAGCTGGAGGAAACCCTTCAGCTGTTTACTATAGATAAATGAGGTTATCATGGCTAATCTGAATTTTGGGACAAGCAATCAGACTTTCAGACAGCTTCTAGGCAATGGTCTTACATATAAAATCCCGCTCTTCCAGAGAGATTACTCTTGGACCGCCGATGAATGGGAAGACCTATGGCTTGACATAATAGCTATGTTTGAAGAAAATGGTGAACCCGCACACTACATGGGCTACCTCGTATTACAATCTTCAGATAGCAAGAAATTCGGAATAATAGACGGCCAGCAGCGTATGATCACAGTTAGCACTCTCATTTTGGCTGCTCTCAGTAACCTTGACAGGATCGCCAGAGAAAACCATGATGCCAGCATCAATAGCAAGAGAGCTGAGCAACTTAGAAATAGCTATATTGGATATCTCGACCCGGTAACTCTTGTTTCTAAACCAAAACTTGAGCTCAACAGACATAATAACACTTTTTATAGAAATTATATAGTTCCACTTGGCAAAGTACCACAAAGAAGCGTAAACGCTTCAAATAAGCTTTTAAGCCAATCACTAAGCTGGTTTAGCGATAAAATCAAACAACGGTTCAATGATGACGGTAAAGAACTCACTGCATTCATTGACCAAATGGTAGATAAGTTATTTTTTACAGTTATTACTGTGACAGACGAACTAAATGCATTCAAGGTGTTTGAAACTCTAAACGCCAGAGGCGTGCGTCTATCAGCTACCGATCTTCTAAAGAATTACTTATTCTCGATTGTTTGCGACAATGACACTCATGACTTAGAAATAAAGTCTATGGAAGATCGTTGGGAGCAAATAGTCAGCTATCTTGGCCCGGAAAGCTTCCCTGTTTACCTCAGAACCTACTGGAACAGTAAATACAAACTTATTCGCAAATCTGACCTTTTTAAGACTGTAAAAAATAGTATTTCCAACAAAACAGAAGCATTCAACTTAATAAGAAATCTTGAAGAAAATGCCGACTTATACGCAGCTCTACAAGACACTGGCGACAGTCGCTGGAACGATGAAGAAAAAGAATGTTTAGGCAATCTTAAAAAGTTTAACGTATGCCAGCATATATCTCTATTAATGGCAGCTTACAGAAGTTTCTACGACTCAAGCCGAAATGATTTCACAAGAGTACTAAATTGCCTTTGTGTATTATCTTTCAGGTACAATGTTATATGTAACATGCAGCCTAATGCTCAAGAGGCTGTTTACAACAGTATTGCGGTAAAAATTTCACAAAACAAATTCAATACCATACAGGAAATAATAGCCCAACTTAAAGATATATACCCTGACGATACTGTTTTCGGTGATATATTTGCAAGAAAAGAGTTCGATACAACAAATAGCAGGAACAAGAAAATAGCCAGATATATTTTGCTCGAATTAGAAAAGCAAAAATCAGGCAACCACTACGATATTGAAAGCGACTCATATAGTCTTGAACATATTTCCCCACAAAATCCAACAGAGGAAGTTGAGCTTACCGACATTATAGATGATAGTTTCATTCATAGGTTGGGCAACATTACACTTATAGACAGTTCTGAAAATCGAATAGCAGGCAACATTTCATATAGTGAGAAAAAAGCCATATACGAACGGTCAAGGTTTGAAATAACTAAGAGTATCCCTGTTCATTATTCAGAGTGGAATATCGCAAAAATAGAATCTCGCCAGAGTCAAATGGCCAATAAAGCAAAATCGATCTGGAAAATTAGTTTTAGTTAAGGAAATTATTTAATGTCTTCAATTCCACCAATTATCTGGCTGGTCTTTCTTTTTATGCTCGGTGCCTGTATCGGCAGTTTTCTTAATGTGGTTGTATGGCGGCTCCCTCAGGAGATGTCGCTTATCAAACCTGATAGCCACTGCCCTGCCTGCAAACACCCTTTGGCCTGGTATGATAATGTGCCGATCCTGGCCTGGTTCTACCTCGGCGGCAAATGCCGATACTGCAAGGCTCCCTACTCCTTCAAATATCCATTTTTCGAGTTTCTCACCGGCCTTATGTACGCCGGACTCTTCTGGCTATACTTTGTAAAAGGTATCCGCGATGGTATGCCTCCCTTTGAACAAGGCGGCTGGATGATCTATGCTTCGCACATTATCCTTTTCAGCTGCCTGCTGGCTGGCTCGCTTATTGATGCGGCTTTCTTTATTATCCCGCTTTCGATCAGCTATTTCGCCGCTATTTGCGGACTCGGCTTTGCCGGCTTCGAGCTCAATGCTGCTGCAATCTCCGGCATAAGCCACGACCAGCTATGGAAGCTCGTACCCGCGGTAGGCCCAAAAACTGCCGCTGCTGCTATCGGCAGTTCGGTCGGATTAATCATATCCATAGTTCTGCTGAAGCTGAAAGTGATAGGACGCAGCTTTCTGGAGCTGGAAAAATGGGAAACCGCAAAATATTACGCCGAAAAAGAGAGCAAACCGTTCACCGACCCTGAGCCGGAAGTAAACGCCCGGGCTGAAATGGTTCGCGAACTGGCATTTCTATGTCTGCCGGTGGTACTTGCCCTGCTGGCAGTTAAATACCTGGCACCAAACTCAGACTTCGACCTGTTCCTGCAAACCCACCCTATCATAAATGGCTTACTTGGCAGCATTTACGGCTTTATGATTGGCGGCATAACAGTTTGGGCTACCCGTATATTCGGCTCGGTACTATTCAATAAGGAAGCTATGGGAATGGGAGATGTACACCTCATGGCAGCTATCGGTGCTGTTGTAGGCTGGTATATACCACTAATTGCGTTTTTCCTGGCTCCTTTCATCGGGCTCGGCTGGGCATTGCTCAGACTCATTACCCGCCAGCAGCGAGAAATACCTTATGGCCCGTTCCTCTCGATCGCAACAGTAATAATGATGATCATGCACGACGATATACTGGCCTACATTATGCTGAATATGCTTAATAAAGGCAATTTCTAGTATTGATAACCACGCTGGTTAAGATTTATTCCGATACTTAATAGTCACTTGCAAGTACCGCTGTTTAACTATATAATATCACACGTATCTGGTCAGAGATAAACCAGGCACTACTCAATTTTTAACTTTATAGCAGATAAAGGTTTATATGAGTATTAAAAAGATTAGGCTATATGCCAATATTACTCTGGTTGCTCTGGTGGCCGCCGTTGTGATAATATTCCTGCTTAGTAACAGGGAGATAGTAGCAGTAAAATTCCTCGGCTGGGAGCTCTGGAAAAGCCCGCTCTATACTCTTATATTTGCTTCTGCTAACCTGGGAATAATATCGTTCCTCGTTGGCAAGCGTATATCACTTATTATCAAGCAGTTAAAAGAGGTTAGAAAAGAGAAGAAAATTCGCCAGCGGCTCCAAAAAGAAATGCAGGCAGAATCTGAAAAATAGTATGACATAACATTGTCAATTAGATACAATCGTTGATATAATCAGTCGGTAACGGCTGAAAAAGTGGTCTTAAAACAGGACGAAAGACTGAATTATTCGCAAGGAGTTATTATGAAGGCATCAAGACTGGCACTGGCATTAGTATTAGTATCAACCATCCTGCTCACCGGCGGATGTACCGACTGGAAAAAGAAATACCAGAACTGTAACGCTGAACTGGAAAACCTACAGGCATTGCTGGACCGTACCGGTCAGGCTCTCAGCGATTGCGAAGCTCGTTCTTCAGAACTTAATCGCCAGCTGAATATTGCTAACCAGCCAAAAGCTCAGCCTAAGTCTGAACTTGAAGCTATGGGTAAAGTGGACGCTGCCAGAGGTACTATCACAGTTACACTCGAAAGTAATGTTCTGTTCAACTCTGGTAAGGTTGACCTGAAATCTGATGCTAAGAGTAAGATACAGCATATCGCCAGCATTATCAAACGCGACTATCCGGGCAAGGAAGTATGGGTTATGGGCCATACCGATACCGACCCGATCAAAAAGAGCAAGTGGAAAGACAATTGGGAACTATCTGCTCAAAGAGCTCTCTCTGTTGTACGCTTCCTCGTCTCTGACGGCATACCGGCTAAACAGCTTGTTGCGGCCGGTCGTGGCGAATTCCATCCTGACGGCAACTCTAAAGCTCAGAGCCGCAGGGTTGAGATCATTGTATACACCCGCTAAGTGATGAATGAATTTGTATTTCAAAGTCCGCTGCGGCGGACTTTTTTTTTATTTCTATAGAGAGTAAATAGTAACTGGCACATACAATATTGTGCCTACCGGAAGAACGAAAATGAATAAGATAGCTATTATCGACTATGAAATGGGCAATTTACACAGTGTCCAAAAGGGCTTCGAAAAGATCGGTGCCAATGCCTTTATTGCCACTAAACCAGAAGAGATCAAAGAAGCTGACAAAATAGTACTACCGGGCGTTGGCGCTTTCAGAGATGCTATATCAACCCTGCGAGATAAAGGGTTCGTCGAACCGATCAAAGAGTTTATCGAAAGTGATAAACCATTTCTCGGTATCTGCCTGGGCCTGCAAATGCTTTTCGACGTCGGCTACGAGGACGGCGAGTGGGAAGGCATGGGCGTCATTCCCGGTAAGGTGGTAAAGTTTGATTTCAGCGGCAGACCAGACGAAAACGACCTTAAGATCCCACACATGGGCTGGAACAGACTCATGATCACACCGGGCAACCCGCTCTACAATGGGCTCGATAACGAAAGCTTCGTCTATTTTGTTCACTCGTATTATGTAGTACCAAATGACGAGAACGTTATCGCTACCACAACCGACCATGGAATAAATTTTGTATCCAGTATCAGAAGGAACAACCTGTTCGCTACCCAGTTCCACCCTGAAAAGTCTCAGGCTCTGGGACTAAAGATATTGGAAAACTTCTCGAAGCTATAAGCACCACCAGCTAAAGCTTCGGGGTAAAAAATTTCATAATAAATAAATATTTTCTGCTATTCAAGCTGATATAATATACAGGTCATGCAGCCATTGTGACGCGGCATGACCTATTTACTATTTACCCAAACTGCATTTAAGTCAGTTTGAGAGTGTTACTTGGTATTAACTATGAAGTTTGATGTTTATGATCCGGAGCCGGAGCTTGAAGTACGCCAGGCGACTATTGACGACCTGGCAACGATTTTTCATCTCGGCGAAAAGCTATTCACCTCACAAGAGGCTACAAACCTCTACCGCACCTGGGACGAATATGCGGTTATCAGCCTATTCAACTCCGAACCGGAATTTATGCTTGTCGCGGATATCGGCACTAAAGTTGTCGGGTTCGCTCTTGGTACTCTTATCGAAAAAAATCGATCCGCATGGACCTATGGCCACCTGCTATGGCTGGCCGTGGAACCAGAATATGCCAGACAGGGCGTCGCCAGCGAGCTCTTTGACGCTTTCAGCAAGACCATGGATAATGCCGGGGCCAGAATGCTTATGATCGACACCCAGGCAGATAATGACAGAGCTATCTCATTCTTCAAGAATAAAGGGTTTATCAATCCGATCGATCACGTCTATATGACCTTGAATCTCGAGACCAGGAACGGGGCAAAAAATGACAAAAGCAGTAAAAAGCACCGAAATAAAAAGTGAACGGCTAAAAAAGCTATTTCGTGATATCGTCAATATCTACAGCCCCTCCGGCAAAGAGTACGAGATCACCGAATATCTAGCCGGTTACCTGCACGACCGGGGGCTGCCCGTCACCCTTCGAGAGGTTAACGAAGGACGCAGGAATGTCGAAGTGGTTTTCGCCGACTCTCAGATCGACGTCGCTTTCATCGGTCATATCGATACTGTCCCCGCTTTCGATATCGAAAACTACGAATATAAAGATCGCGATGGAGTCGTCTCCGGGCTTGGTACCGCTGATATGAAAAGCGGCTGCGCGGCCATGATCGAAGCTTTTATCAGCCAGCATGAATCAGGGAATATGCCAAAAAATTGCGGGCTCTTTCTCGTGGTCGGCGAAGAGGAAAGCGGCGACGGCACTGCCGCACTGCTCGAAGCCAGGAAGTTCCCATGGGCGATTGTCGCCGAGCCGACAAATCTTATGCCATGCCTGCTCCATTTCGGATATCTGGAAATGCTCATAAGAGTCTACGGCACACGACGTCATGCTTCTATGGCCGGCCGTGAATACAATGCTATTTTCAGTATGCTCAGAATGCTGCTCAAAGTCTGCGAAACTATCCAGCAGGAATACCCGACCGTCGTACTAAATATCAGAGACATACACAGCTCCGAAGCAGGATTCGCCGTACCGGGAAGCTGCGAGGCTTTTATCGACCTGCATATCCCGCCGGGAGTAGGCGACCCAAAACTATTCGCTCGTAAACTTAAAAAACTCGTTACCAGTAATCTTGCTGGCGATACCATTACCGGATTCGAGATCGAGTTCCCTATCCAAGCAGACGGCTACGAACTGCCCGACTCCGGCATGCTGCCAGATATCCTGAAAAAAAGCTACCAACAACATAATATAGAATGGACACCCAGCGCCTTCAACAGCCACTCCGACGCAAACCTGCTCATCGAGATCGACTGCAAACCTATAATACTAGGCCCCGGCCAACTGGAAAAAGCACACACCCGCGACGAATCAGTTGAACTGGAACAAGTAATAAAAGCCGCCAAACTATACCGCAGCATCCTGGGCAATATGCTATAGACAACCTCCTTTTATTTAGAAAGGTACCATTATTATTACCACTCCACTACCACCATTACCACGCAGCTGAAAGCTCTATCACCCTGCTTTTGGCACCTATTTTTCTCTAACTTCTTGTTTCCAGCTATCTTAATTATTTCTATCTATAGTATCAAAAGCCAGCCCACCCCAGCAGCCAACTGCCGTAACCACTCTCGCCCCGACCGGTGCTTTTCTGTTGTCCAAAACGCTATTTATTACTATAATATACAGCTCAGACTGAAGTTTGGCTTCAGCATAAGATATTCTAAGCAAACATGTTACATACATTCGAGAAACTATTTCCAGTTTACTTTAATTGCATGGAATAGGAATAAAGGGTGGATATATTATGACAATCCTATCTACAGACAACAAAGAAAGAGGAGGTCAGTTTTGGCAGAGTTAATGTCAGGCAACCAGGCGATCGCCAGAGGTGCCTATGAATCAGGAATTACTGTGGCCTGCGGCTATCCGGGCACACCGTCAACCGAGATCCTGGAAAATACCGTTCAATACAAAGAAAACATCTACTGCGAATGGTCGCCAAATGAAAAGGTGGCTTTTGAAGTTGGTGCCGCCTCTGCTGTTGGCGGTGCTCGTACTATGGTAACTATGAAGCATGTCGGATTAAATGTTGCCGCCGACCCGCTTATGACCCTCAGCTATATCGGCGTTGAAGGCGGGTTCGTAGTAATCGTTGCCGACGACCCTGGTATGCACTCCTCGCAAAATGAACAGGACAGCCGCAACTACGCCAGGTTCGCAAAGATACCTATGCTCGAGCCGTCAGACAGTCAGGAAGCCAAAGATTTCATCAAGGCGGCTATGGAAATATCAGAAGAGTTCAAAACGCCTGTCATGCTCAGGACCAATACCCGCGTGAGCCATTCCCGCTCGCTGGTGGAAACTACCGACAGAGTAGAGTCAACCAAGCCGGTAGCATTTGAAAAAGATCCGGCTCGCTGGGTGCCGGTACCGCTTTGGGCTCGCGGCATGCGTGTTAAGGTTGAAGAAAGAATGAACAAGCTACAGGAATTTGCCTGCAGCTCATCGCTCAACCGTATCGAATGGAACGATCGCAAGCTCGGCGTGGTTGTCAGCAGTATTTCCTACCAATACGTAAAAGAAGTATGGCCCGAAGCATCTATACTAAAGCTCGGCCTCGCCTTCCCGATGCCCGATAAGCTCATCCGTGAATTCGCTGACGGCGTTGAAAAAGTTATCGTCGTCGAAGAGCTCGACCCGCTTATGGAACAGCATATCCGTGCGATGGGTATCGACTGTATCGGCCGTGAAATTATACCAGGTATTGGCGAACTCACCAGCGACGTACTTCGCAAATCGCGTGCTAAGCTGGAAGCCAAACCAGAACCGGAAACTATCGTCGCCAAGTACGCTGCCGAGCTGCCGTCTCGTCCGCCGGTATTGTGTCCGGGCTGTCCGCATCGTGGCATCTTCAATGCCCTGCGTAAGCATGATGTTGTTGTTACCGGTGATATCGGCTGTTATAGCCTGGGGGCTTTCAAGCCACTCGAACGTCTTGATATTATCCTTTGTATGGGCGGTGGCGTATCTATGGCACATGGCCTGGACAAAGCTGGCGAAAAACGCAAAGTCGTTGGTATGGTTGGTGACTCCACCTTCTTCCACTCCGGCATTACCGGCCTGCTAAATATCGCCTACAACAAAGGGAACTCAACTATCTTCGTTGTCGATAACCGCACTACTGCCATGACCGGCCATCAGGAACACCCTGGCACCGGGCTGACCCTGCAAGGTGAAGATACGATCGAAGCCTCCATCGAAGAGATCGGTCGTGCCTGCGGTATCAAACGAGTTGTTACCATCAACCCGTACAATGTCAAAGAAACTGAAGCTGCGATCAAGGCCGAACTAAACGCCGACGAAGCGTCGCTCGTTGTCTCTCGTGCTGCCTGCCCGCTGCGCCAGAAGCCAAAGGTTGAAAAGACATTCACTATCGATCAGGATAAGTGTAAAAACTGTAAACTATGTACCAAGCTCGGCTGTCCGGCTATCGACGGCGGCGGCGAAAAACCACAGATCAATTCAACTCTGTGTATCGCTTGCGGTATCTGCCAGCAGGTATGTCCCGCTGACTGCATAAACAAATAGTTTCAGCCTAAAAATCACTACGGATTATTATGCAAGCCTGACCACTTGCCCAAATCCTGATCTGCCGCAAATGTCGGCAATAATGAAAGGTATAAAAATAAAAATGGATAATACAAATGTTGAAAACGTTGTACTGGTCGGTGTGGGCGGCCAGGGTATCTTGCTGGCAAGCGAAATTGTCGCTTCTACCGCCATGCATGCCGGACTCGATGTAAAGACCAATGAAGTGCACGGCATGGCACAACGCGGAGGCTCGGTTATCGCTCAGATACGATACGGCCAAAAAGTTAATAGCCCGCTGGTCTCGGCCGGTACTGCCAAGGTTCTGGTTTCGCTCGAAAAGATCGAAGCTCTCCGCTATAGCAGCTATCTCGCTCCCGGCGGTCTGGCTGTTGTCAGCACCCAGGTCATAACTCCGGTTACTGTTTCTATGGGTGCCGCCAAGTATCCCGACGACGTAGAAAGCAAACTCAACGACACTTTCGACAGAGTCGTTCTTATGGACGCTGACAAGATCGCACTCGACCTCGGTAATATCAAAGCCGCAAACGTCGCACTGCTCGGTGCAATGTCAAATGAACTTGACCTGCCCGTTGAAGCCTGGCATAAAGCTATCGAAGGCTGTGTTAAGCCGCAGTTCGTCGAACTGAACCTGAAAGCTTTCGATGCAGGCAGAGAGATCAAAGGCTAACCATGCTCAATGAAATTGAAATTATTTCTCTCGCCGCCCGGGAAGACCAACGCGGCCGAGCGTACTCCATACCCCAGGCTGGTATAGATTTCCTCGACGGGATAATCGCCGATACCCACCTGGCAGAGATCAAGCCCGGCTCTGTTCGTGGCAATCACTGGCATAACAACCGCTGGGAAGTGCTCCTGTTCAATTGTTCCGACAGCTGTACTTTCGCATGGGCCGACAGCCCTGAGGGCCACCCCCAAACCCGCGACTTTGCCGCCGGTGATTGTATCGCTGTCCTGCTGCCGCCTTTTACGCCGCACGCCATAAAAAATACCGGCAGCGACGTACTGTGGATAACCTCAATGGCAAACAGCCGCTACGACGGCCAAACTCAGGACACCTTCCCCGTCGAACTGCTCTAAGAACATAAAACAAAAAAGCTCACCATTCAACCGGTGAGCTTTTTTTATATCCAAATTTGTAGCGAGCCTCGAAACATATCGCAACGAGAGTCATATACTTTTTACTTTTTACCTGTTACTTTTTACTACTTATTTTAATAAGTAATAACAGTCTCAACATCATAATCGCCCAAAACGTCTCGACCATTCAAAAAGCCCAGCTCGATCAGGAACGATATACCAACTATATCGCCGCCAAGTTTTTCCACCATCTTACAACACGCACCCATAGTGCCGCCAGTTGCCAGCAGATCATCACAAAGCAGAACCTTCTGACCTGACTTCACCGCGTCTGCGTGCATCTCCAGACTGTCAGTGCCGTATTCCAGCTCATAGCTCTCAGATATCTTATCAAACGGCAGCTTACCCGGCTTACGTATAGGAACAAAACCACACTCTAGACTATGAGCCAGTGCCACTCCAAAAATAAAACCACGACTCTCGGCACCGATCACAAGTTCAACGCCCTTACCCTTGAACGGCTCGGCCATCGCCTCACAGGCCATATGCAGACCTTCCTTATCGGCCAGCAATGTGGTTATATCCCGAAACAGGATCCCCGGCTTGGGAAAATCTGGTATATCTCGGATCAATCCTTTTATCGTGCTCTGTAATGCGGTATCTGTCATTATTTTCTTCCTATATAATCTTATTACACCCAAACCGCCCTTATCGGCAAGCCCAGATTTTACTAATTTCTAATCTCTAAATTCTAATTCCTATTTCTCAATTGTCCAATAAAAAGATAGGGCAATCGCATGAAATTATAATTGCCGACATGCCCAACTGTCCTTAACGGCCAAATGAATTCAAATCATCAATATAGTTATGATTACAAAATAATATTCCCACGCAATAGGGGAAAAGCTTCATATTCGCTGCTTAGCATATCTAACTACAAGCTGTCGTAAAAATCCAGTCAGCCTAAAGCTGACGGTTATCCAGTCTAAAAAAAACGGTTCCACTAACAAAAAAGGCTGACAAACATAAGTGTTTACCAGCCTTTGTATTATATCATATAAACTAACTGCCCTACTACTAGCACTGCTCCTGCAAGTCCAGCATAGTATGCAGTTTGGTCAGTGCCTCTTTCTCGATCTGACGTACACGCTCGCGAGTCAGCCCGATCTCAGCACCAATATCCTTCAATGTCATAGGCTCAGCACCATTTAGTCCGTAACGCAGTTTAAGAATATTTGCCTCTCGCTGATCCATCATTTCCAGGATATTGCGGATATTCTCCATCTCATCAGCATTCTGCATCGGCTCATCAGGCTGAGGGGTCTTGCTATCCTCCAACATATCACTTATCGCATTAGACTCTTCTGTCGCCGGCATCTGGGTACCAGAACCTGCCGCTTCAACAGCCTTGCGAATTATATTCAGCTTCTTATGCGACACTTCCATCGCCACACTCATCTCATTGAGTGACGGGGTACGCCCCAGCTCATCGGTCAGATTCACCCAGCAATGTTTCCAGCGGGTTATCATCTCAACCATATATGCCGGCACATGGATCGGCTGGGTACTATTGACCAGCGAACGCTTGATCGACTGCTTGATCCACCATGAAGCATAGGTACTGAACCTCACGCCATGAATCGGGTCAAAACCTTCGACCGCACGCATAAGACCAAGGTTTCCTTCCTCGATCAGATCCGCCAGCATCATTCCAGCTTTTACATATTTCTTCGCTATATTTACTACCAGCCTGAGATTACTGCGGATCATCAGGTCGCGAGCCTCTGGATCACCCATTTGTACTCGACGAGCAAGATCAATTTCCTGTTCTGCGGTGAGCAGATCAGTCTGATTAATCTCCTCCAAATACACTTGTAATGTAGAGTCAACCATTTTAGACACCTATATATAATTTATCGCAAACTCCTGTAACGACGTAATTTACTGCGATAATAACTTTATAATTTACGCCTTTTCTCCAATATTCCATTATGTTTTATCGGCTTACTGAATATTATAGTTTAATATCAGCATATAGGTTTCTTTTTATTTTCTACCTTTTTTATTCTTTTTGCCAATAAACCCACTTTGGTCGGCCCTAAATATACAAATATCCCCGCAGTAAAAATTGAAGTTTTTTCTAACCTTGGACCGATAATAATAAATATGAAAAGAAAAACCTTACATATAGTAATGCCGGTTATGGCCATATTTTGTACATTAATTTTTTCAGGATGTTCAAATGTTGTCTATAATGACGACCAGGAGGCCAAATATATCAAACCGACCATCGCGGTTATTGGCTTTGAGAACCGGGCTCCCGCGAAAATGAGGGGACAGATCGGAGATGGTATGTCCGAACAGCTCACCGAACAGCTTATCGCGACCCGCAGATATGTTGTTATCGAGCGTGAACATTTCCAGGACATTCTCAACGAACTTAACAATAGTAAAAACGACAGGTTCCGCGAACAAGGCCGCCTCCAGTCAGGCCAGCTAAAGCTCGTGGATTACCTGATCAGAGGTGTTATTACCGACTACGGCCACGTCGAAACCAATCAGGGTATCGGCCGTGTGCTTGACCTGGGACTGCTCGGCCCTAGCTCATATACCGTTGTCGCTGCTACAATTACAGTTGTTGACGTGCAAAGTGGTCAGACTATCGCCAGCGTAAGCGTAGAGGGTAAAGCGAAAACCACCAGCCAGAAAGATGATATGCGTGACGACTCAGTCGCGTTTGGTGGACATGCTTTCTATAAAACCTCGCTGGGTAAGGCGACTAAAGACATGCTCCATGAAGCGGTCGAGGCTATAACAAGAATGATCGCTGAAGAAAAGTTCCACTCTAAAATCGCTCGTGTCGACGGCAGAACCGTATACATCGTCGGCGGCGAAGACCGCAAACTAGAAGTCGGACAAATATACAACGTTCGCGGCATACCAAAGGAGATAATGGACCCTGAAACTGGTGACCTGCTCGGCGAAATACCTGGCCCTTATATCGGTAAGGTCGAAATCAGACATGTTATGGAAAAATACTCGATCGCAAAAATACTCAGCGGCGAACGATACGAACAAGGGCAGGTACTATTCAATCCGGAAGATGACCCATCTTTCAACCCCAAACCAAAACCAGACCCGGAAATACCATTCATAAAGTTCCGCAACCAAGAATAAAAAAAGGCACCTCTAAATATCATTCTTAGAGGTGCCTGTATTTTTATCTAAACATATATCTTTGCACTATGCACTTTGCACTTATTATTCACCCTTCCCTAAGCCTGCTGATCGAACTTCGTACCGTTTCGCTTAAATGGTCTAGCCAGTATCACACTGGTACGACCCGCCATATCACCTGCCCGCTGACGACGTGGTGTTATCATCATAACTATTAGCACCATCGGGATCGTATAAGGCAGCAGCTCTAATATCCGGTACAGATTCCTTACCAAAATTCGCCAGAATCCAACTTTACCCGGTGCCAGACTCTCAGCATCTACCACCTTCAAGCCAAATACCAGCTTGCCCGGCGTAGCGGCCATCAGCCACTCGAACAGTACAAAATACGCCAACATAATCACATAAGACACCACCATTAGCATCAGCATCGGCCCCAGATCTACATTGATCACACCCGAATACTTCAACTGCTCCTGGATCTGCGTTACGGTATTGGCTATTTGCTGCTGGTCGATTACTTTCAAAAAGCCCAGAGCCGCCATTACAATATCCATTATAAATGACAGACACACTATATCTATCACAAAGGCCGGCACTCGCAGCGAAACCGGACACGGCACACCATGCGAGGTCTTGGGCATTAACCCGCCAACCATAGACTTCTTAAATCTCAGCACAACTGTCAAGACAACTATACCCGGCAGCAGCAGCCCGACATACTGTACATACATATTCTCTGACATATCGATCACCGACATATCATAAGACTCTACCACATCACCCACCAGCGTACCGGTAAGCTCATACCTCTGCAATAGCACCTTATCACCTGCCAATACCGCAACAGCCACATCGCTGCCGATACTGAAAAAACCATAGCCGCTATCTGCCAACTCCGGCAGCTCTGACACTTCAAGCTTTACCCTGCTATTGAGCTGATTATTAATAAAACTGCTCGCATAACAGCCATAGCCGTCAGCATAATCTGACAAAACAAACAGAACCGTACGGTTAGCAGTTACTATATCCATTATCCGGCTGCGTTCATTCACACTGTTGACCGAAATATCCAAATGTGCCAGCCCGTCAACACTGGTCGCATCGCAAAATACCGAACCATTAATATCCTGACCTGCTATATATACCTTATTATCATAAAAGAACAGCTGGCCATTATTAAATCCATTCGGCAGCCCGTCAGTAATATAAGACACCAGTGTCCACTGCCCCTGCGATAGTCTGAAGATCGCATACTTATCTTCCTTCGTTCCGAGCATATACAGATCACCACCCGCCGACATTGCATCCAACGGCAAATAATCCTTATCATAATTCTGTATTGTATTGCTCGATGTACGCGAGTAGCTGATTACCGTTCCGTCAGCAAAAAAAGCGACCATACTGCCTTCATGCACCGTCGTCACCAGCGGATTACCCATATACGACTTCAGGTATAGCGGGGCCTTTACATTTTCCTTATCGACAGAAAAAAGCGTAAACTCCTGCTTCGCTTCGCTGCTGCTCTTGATAATATAATAGATATTCATATTATCACTTACCGCAGAAAACGACTGCTCCGGCTTATCGAGCTCTTCGCTCCGCACACCGCCCACCAGCACAACAAAAGCCAGCAGACCAATTATTATTTTACTTAATTTCATATATAAACTACTCAAACTAACCTATTACGGTTACTAATTCCTAATTACAAAATCTTATCCAGATGCACACCGGGACTATTCCCCACAACTCGCATCCAGCTGCTCAAACTCACGGGCCTTATCGATTGTCATCTGATACAGCATATCCCTGTTGCGACTATCGATATTATACTTCTTCAGCTTCATCTCCAGCGAAGCATCCTCCGGCAGATACTCCAACTTTATCTCCAGCGGCAGATTCATACCCTCAAACTCCTGGTACTTACCCAGATTGCTCGATACCACCAGACGACCGTCCCAGCTGTAAATATTGATCTTCCTTGGAACATTATCAAACTTATCGAAGCACAGCTCATGCAGATACATCAGCCGACTTTCTGGATTAATATATTCGATGATATTATAATCCGACTTCTGCTTATATGAATACACCTTATCTAGCGGTATCGGCTTCAGCGTCAGACTCTCCAGCAATGCCTGAATATCCAGAGGAAACGCACGACTGCAATCGCTGCCGACATTTTTATGATAGCCCCATGCACCCCCGCCTTTATCAGCCTCGGAATACATACCATAACAAGTCTCATCGGAAACTACTACCAATGCCTTAACGTTAAACGAATTGAACTGAATATAAAGTTTCGGCAGCTCACCTGGCTCTGCCGGCGGACTATAAAACAGCTTACCGCCCGAATCGCTATGACGTTCCTTATCTTTGCCGCTGCCGGTCTGACCGACCCAACGCCCCATCGTCGCATAGATCGGCTCAACTGCCGCCACTGCACTATTGTACGGCTCTACCACTTCCAAAAGCGACCGCTCCGGCGGTGCCACTTCTATCGGCTCCTGGCAGCCTGCCGCAAATAAAAATAACGCCAGACCAGAATATATATATTTCTTACAATTCACTGCCATCACTGCCAAAAATCCTTTTTATTACCCGTCAGTTATTTCTAATCAAAATCACCGTTCAGGATCGTACTCAACTCCTGCGAGACCTCCTGGATCTTCTCATCATCCAGATGAGGGTTCACTACATCCATAAGGTTAGGGTTCTTCACCATCTTCATCTTCCACACTTCTTTGTCGTCGACATATTCGGTGGTATCATACTTAAGTATCCGCTTCCTCATCAGGATAAGGGCCAGTACAAAACGGAAATTGACCTTCTTGCTATCCTCTTCGCCGTCGAGCCGGTGAAATACATTGATCAGAACATCATCGTCAACCAGCAGTTTTTCCTTCTCGTCTTTTATCGGAACACGAGTCATCCAATAGCAAAAAACCTCAGGCTTATGCTCTTCCCAATACTCCCGGCAATAATCCACACGGTCAAATCCCTCTTCGCTTTCTACCAGCGTAGCATAAAAGCTCTCGCCCGGCTCCAGCTCCTTTTCAGTACCGGCACATTTACAATTTGTCCTTTGTACTTTCCACTGTTCCATCTGATCTTATATCCCCTCAGTTATTATTTCTTATCAAAACCTGCTTTTATGCCGGACTATTTTTCTGTCGCCTGACTCTTTACTTCCGACTCGACCTTCATCTTCGTCGCCCTTATTATCAGGCGATTCTCGTCTATCTCAGAAGTCGGTTCCAGATCATAATGCCATTCATGCTCATCTACAAAATTCACCGGCAATACACATTCCGAGAAAAAGTCAAACACCGGCCACTGATATACCGGCACCGGCGGACGACACGCTGTCAATACCGGCTGATAGCCGTCTTTGCGTAAACTCACCGAATAATTACCATACCAGGTAAACGGCACAGTTACCGGAGTCGAACCTATCTCCTGATCGTTCAGCCAGACAACTGCTCCCGGGGGATTAGATGTTACTTTTATCAAACGCTCTACACATCCACTACTCAATGTCGCAACCGCTACCATTGCAGCCGACAGAACCATCTTGTTTATTATCGTTTTCAAATGCTACCTGTTTCCTAAATCCTTACAACCTTAATTCCTTACAGCCTGTAGCCGTTTTCGGCTACTCTTCTCCCGGATACTGCTTCTCGTCCGGCTGACGACTGGCAGTTACCGCCCGATATAAACTCCAGCTCAATCCGCCTGTGATCGTCACGACCATAAAGGCCAACGTCCCCCAGGCCGCCGGCGACATACTCAGCTCCGTTGCCGACTGTGATACTTCATTAGTTATTTCTGCTAATATAAACGACATCAAATGTCACCTGTTTCCTATTCAATATAACCTGGCTGCTTAACAATTGGCCATTAGTCAAATTCTACTATATTCTTCAGCTTCGTATCCGGCCACAATGCCAGAATAACCGCCAGCAAGATCGCCGTTGCGTTCATCGCCAGGCCAAAGATATCGCGACCGATCAGATTACCGTCTTGGTCAATTATAAAGCCGCGTTCCGAAGTGAACTTATCATATAAGCCCCAGACGATCAGTGTGATCAGGATACCCGGCACTATTACCTTTATCATCACCAGCCACCAGTTACCGATCTTCCAGTCGCTTCGCTGGTTCGCGTGGTTCTGCAATTTACGCAGGTCAAAGAACCAGCCCAGCACGATACATTCCATTAGTACCACAAAGGTAATTCCAAACTCACCTTCGTTAATAAATGAATCGATCATATCGAACCAGCTCAAACCGCCTCTGGTTACATACAGCAGCCCCAGCCCACAGCCAACAAGCGACATAGCCGATAGCACCTTCACTCGTGACCAGCCGGTCTTATCGATTATACTGCTCAAGGCCGCCTCGGTCAGAGAAAACGCAGAATCCAATCCCAATATGAACAAGGCAAAGAAAAATACTACCGAGAAAAATACCGGGAACGGCATATTCGCCAGTGCCTGCGGAAACGCGACAAACGCTAACCCCAGACTCTGAGCATCACCCAGAACCTTATTAACGTCCAGACCCTGCTGCAAAGCAAAAGCTCCCATTGTCGCAAACACTGTCAGACCAGCCACAAAACTTGTACCCAGATCCGCCAGA
This sequence comes from Sedimentisphaerales bacterium, assembly GCA_963667715.1. Taxonomy (GTDB): domain Bacteria; phylum Planctomycetota; class Phycisphaerae; order Sedimentisphaerales; family SM23-30; genus JAFGDI01. The sequence goes on from OY763926.1 coordinate 4,239,713, forward strand.
CCTATTATCATTGCATTATTATTAATATCGCTCTTACGATGCAGATAACTCGCATACGTTATCATAACACCGAAACCAACCGACATTGAAAAACTAACATGGCCAAATGCCGCACGCCAGATATGTACATCACCCAGCATACTCCAGTTCGGCTCCAGAAAATACTTCACACCCGCCGCCGAACCTTCTATAGTCAAACTGCGATACAAAAGTAAAAAGAGCATTATCCACGGGATAGGTACAATTATCAGTACCAGCTTTCCAATAAAATGGATACCACGGAAGATACATAAGAACATCGCAACCCAAACACCGATTAGCGACCACACTATCGGCATCCGCAAACCGCCCAGGGCAAAACTGCCATTATATTCCAGATAGTCATCGAAAAATGCCTGCTGGGCATGTTCCTTCCAAGGCAGCTCTGTACCATTGAACATACACATCACACTATCGACCAGATAATTCGCACACCATGCCAGCACCACCGCATAATAACATACAATGATAAAACTCGACACGATCGCCCACCAGCCGAAAAACTCCATCTTGCGATTGAGCTTGCCAAAGGCAAATGGTGCCGCTCGCTGGGTATAATGACCTAGTGAAAATTCCAGAATCAACAGCGGAATACCGATCGACAACATCGCGATGATATATGGGATTAGAAATGCTCCGCCGCCGTTGGCATACGTCTCATGGGGAAATCGCCAGACATTACCCAGCCCTACCGCAGATCCGATAGCCGCCAGGACAAAACCTGCCCGCGAGCCCCAGTTTTCTCTTGTTTCTTTCATAGTTCCTACACGCAACACCATAGAGACAAGACAAAACCTGCCCCTATCTTCTCATTAAAAACAAAACTGCAACCGCAACGACAAGTCTAAACCTGCCCTTGAACTTATTCTGTTACTGCACTTTTTACTGACAGACCCAGCAGCTCTAATGAATTACGCTCTACTATGGTGCGTAGTTGCTCGCGAGGGATCGCCGGCAAAACTGAATCTCTTGTTATCTTGTTCAGATTGTAGATAAACTCTACTGCATCTGATACTGTATGATTTGGGAAGTCACTGCCAAACAACAACTTATCTATCACATCATATTCATAAGCCAGTGTCAGTGATCTATACGCCTGGAATGGACGGTTTGTCAGACCGGCAACATCGGCAAACACATTCTCATGCTTGGCCAGTAGCGAGATAGTCTGTTCTATCCATGGAAAGCCCAAATGTGAAATTACGATCTTCATATCTGGAAATTCGCGGGCCACTTCGTCTATACCGCTTGGTGCCGCCAGACTCAACGCCGCATCGGTCGGAACCTTGGTGCCATACAGAAAATACACCGGCATATTATTCGCAGACGCCGCTTCGTAAAGCTTGCACGCCTGGCTGTGATATGGATGGAAATTCTGACATGCTGGGCTTACCGTTATTCCCGCCAGGATACCAGCCTCTATTATACGATCCATCTCCTTGGTACAATCTGTGGCCATTGGGTCCAGGCCGGCAAACCCGATCAGGCTCTCTGGCTGTGCTGAGACATAACTGCTTATAAAATCGTTTGGGATCTCACAATTTAGCTGGTTACTTACAAAGCCCAATACTAATGAGACATCTGCCGGACCTGAAGAGGCCTGATGCTCGCCTGAACTGGCAAGGATCTTAGGATCACTTTTGGGGTATAGGCAGGAAAATGTCATGGCTTTGCCCAGACACTCTGCTGACGGCCATATATGACTGTGACAATCTACTATCATAATAATTATTATTACTTCTGAGAAGTTACTGGTTAAACTAGATATTATTCACAGCACCTACAAGGCTACTGTTAGCTTTATCTCTCTTAACACAATATTATATAATCCTTTATGGTATTTGTCCACAAATACCATATTTACTGTATAATCTAAAGTATAGTACCAATCACGCGGAATTGAAAGTAAAAATATCAGCTCTTAAACCGCCATTCTCGTACATTATTTACTCATTATCCTTTTGATTAATATACATATTACGATTATCTTGGTATCTTCAGTTTTTTCAGATATACTCTGATCTTAAACACGGCTGAAACAATATAGACACTAAACTATAAGCCGTTAAATACAAAACTGTTACATTAATTTCACAAACCTGATTATCAACCGGCATAAATACCCGCTGCCGATAGATTATTATCGATATGAAAGAAGAATTGTATTACCTCAGAAAGGACTACATATGACCTCGCCTGTAACTAAAATTGTCATAACCGCCTTAATGTCAGCATCTTCCGCTGCCTGGGCTCTTGACTACCCCAAGACCAAAAAGATACCGCATACCGACGAATATTACGGCACTAAGGTATCTGACCCTTACCAGTGGCTCGAACAGGATATCAGAGAATCTCAAGATGTCAGCAAATGGGTCGAAAGTGAGAATAAGGTCACTCGCCAATATCTCGACTGCCTACCCGCCAGAGATAAAATAAAGGACAGACTACTCGAATTGCAGGATATCGACCGTATCGGAACACCTGCCAGACACGGCAAATACTATATCCAATATGTCAGACATGCCCTGGCCAACCATTCGGTAGTTTACAAACTCGATTCACTCGACGGCGAAAGAAAAGTACTTTTCAACCCGAACCACTGGTCCGCCGACGGCAGTACCGCTCTCGGAAGCCTATCTTTCAGCCCCAACGGCAAATATGTAGCCTATGCCATACAGGAATCCGGCTCTGACTGGAGAAAGTGGAAGCTGCGCGACGTCGAAACTGCCACCGACCTGCCCGACGTACTGGAAAACCTGAAATTCACCGGTATCGAATGGAACCACACCGGCGATGGCTTCTACTATAGCCAGTACGACAATGTCGATCAGGAAAATAAATTCACATCTCTTAATAATAATATGAAAGTCCTCTTCCATAAACTCGGTACCGCTCAATCAGACGACACCCTGATCTACTCCGACCCCGACCAGCCGGAATGGGGATTCTCTCCTCAGGTCACCGACGATGGTAGATTCCTGATCGTATACATCTCTGCCGGCAGCGGCGGCAATAAGTGCAGAGTCATGTATAAGGACCTGCAAAAAGCTAACAGCTCGTTCGTCGATCTCATCGACCAGTTCGATAATGACTACGGACTCATCGGCAACGACGGCGAAACTTTCTATTTCCAGACCGACCGCGACGCTCCTCGCTATCGCATTATCGCTATGGACATCAACAACCCAGCCCCCGAAAACTGGACCGAAGTTGTCCCACAGGCAAAAGAGATATTAAAAGGTATCAGCCTCGTTAATAACCAGCTACTCTGTCAGTATCTGAAAGATGTTACCACCCTTGTCAAAATATACAACCTCGACGGCTCGTTCGTAAGAGACATCGAACTGCCCGGCGTTGGTAGTGCCAGCGGATTCCGCGGCGAAAGGGACGAAACCGAAACTTTCTACTCTTTCTACTCTTTCAATACCCCGCCTGCGATCTACCGTTACGACCTAACAACCGGAACATCAAAACTTATCGAACGGTCAAAGGTCAATATGAACCCGGACGACTTCGTAACTAAACAGATTTTCTACCCGTCAAAAGACGGCACCAAAGTACCTATGTTCATATCATACAAAAAAGGTATCAAGCTCGACGGCCAAAACCCAACCTTGCTCTACGGCTACGGCGGGTTCAATATCTCACTTCAGCCTACCTACTCGCCTAGCATACAGACCTGGATGGAGCTCGGCGGAATATACGCATCTGCCAACCTGCGCGGTGGCGGTGAATATGGTAACCAGTGGCACGACGCCGGCAGAAAGTTCGACAAACAGAATGTATTCGACGACTTCTGCTCAGCCGCAGAATATCTTATCGAACAGAAATACACATCTTCCAATAAGCTTGCTATCAGGGGCGGCTCTAATGGCGGACTGCTCGTCGGGGCCTGTATGACCCAGCGTCCGGAACTATTCGCAGTTGCTATCCCGGAAGTTGGCGTTATGGACATGCTTCGCTACGACTCTTTCACCGCCGGTAGATTCTGGGTCGAAGAATACGGCAGCGTAAACGATAGTAAAGAAATGTTCCAATATCTGCTCGGCTACTCGCCATACCACAATCTGAAACCGAACATGAACTACCCCGCCACCCTGGTAGCAACCGCCGACACCGACGACCGTGTCGTGCCCGGCCATTCGTTCAAGTTCGCCGCCCGCCTGCAGGAAGTATACAAAGGCGACAACCCGGTACTCATCCGCATCCAGTCGAAAGCTGGACACGGCTCCGGCAAACCGATCGGAGTATGGATCGACGAACAAGCCGACATGTACGCCTTCATACTAAACAACCTGAAAAACTAAACAAAAAAGAAAAAGCGAATGCCCTAAAACATTCGCTTTTTCTTTTACCATCACCTCAAACCAAAATCCCAATCGCCAACCAACACCCCGCGCAAGAGTTCCGGCCCGTAGAGACGCAAGATTTTGCGTCTCCTCTAATCTCAGCAAACCCCATAAAATACTGCGTCTTCGCGTCAAACTCTTCTATTTACTCTTCTTCCCTCTGCGAGAAACAATCTTCTCTTCATCTTATCCTAAAAATCCTTGCATCCTCTTCCTTTGCGGGTGCGAAGCACCTTGCGCCTTTGCGTGAACAATTCTTAATTATTCCTCTTCTTAAATCTGTGCAAATTAATCAATAAGCCGTTCGCCCCAGCGAACACAACTAAACGAAATCTGTGGATTAATATTCTTAAACTATTGGTTGCGGCTCGACCGCCCAAAGGGCGAACCCTCAACCTTTTACCTTTCACCTAAAAGCTCAACCTTCTTTAAAAAATAAAAAGATGCACCCAACATTGCGGGCACATCTTTTTGTCAGAAATGAATACTAGCTGATCTCGCGGTGAAATTCGATCAGCCTCTGACCTGTAATATTTCCTTTTCGTAGCCTTTGACCTCTTTCACAAGTTCAAAGCCTGCCGCTACCCCACTCTGCTTACAGTACATATCCCACACCGCACCAAACGGCATAGTCTTCAGCTCTTCCTGCATCAGCAGTCGGGTAGTATAATCCCCTTCCAGCTCTGCCGCCGCCATCGTCCCCGTCGGCTCCAACATCGCCAGCAATAATGCCTTCAACATACACCGGGTACCAATACTCCACGCCGCTATCCTATTAATACTAGCATCGAAGAAGTCCAGCCCGATATGAACCCTATCCAGACAATCGCCAACCACCAGCTCGCGAGCGATAGAACGAAGCTCATCGTCCAGCACTACCACATGGTCACTATCCCAACGTACCGGACGGCTAACATGCAGCAGCAGCTTCGGCACAAAACTCAATACCGAAGAGATCTTATCAGAGATTACTTCCGTCGGATGAAAATGACCGCTATCCAGACATAGCAGCTTATTACGTGACACCGCATAGCCCATATAAAACTCATGCGAACCAACCGTATAGCTCTCCGCCCCGATACCAAACAGTTTCGATTCCACAGCGTCAAGATTATACTCCGGCGATATCTCACCAGCAAATATCTTGTCCAATGAATCCATCAGTCGCAGCCTCGGCGATTTCTTATCGACCGGCATATCCTTAAATCCGTCCGGCACCCAGAAATTCGTCACTGCCGCAGTACCCAGCTCACGACCCATCGCAGCCGCTATCTCACGACATGCTATACCATGTTCCACCCAAAACTGACGTATGCCGTCATCTGCACTACTGAGCGTAAAGCCAGAGGCCGCCTTCGGGTGCGAAAAATACGTCGGGTTAAAATCCAGCCCCAGCCCATTGGCCTTCGCCCAATCGATCCAGCTTGCAAAATGCTCAACCGAAACATCATTCCGATCTACATACTTACCGCCATTATCCAGATAACATGCGTGCAGGTTCACTCTATGCTTACCAGGTATCAGCGACAATGCCTTCTCGATATCAGCTCGCAGCTCATCGATCGTGCGTGCCTTACCCGGGTGCATACCAGTTGCCATTATTCCGCCGCCGCTTAGCTCTGACCCGACAGTTTCAAAACCGCCTACATCATCACCCTGCCAGCAGTGCAGCGACACCTTCACCTGCTTCAGCTTCGCCATCGCAGCATCGGTATCAACTCCGATCTCAGCATACCGCTCTTTTGCTATCTCATAACTTTTCTCGATCATTTCAGCTTACTCTACTTTCTGACTGGACAAGGTCAAGAAAACCCCGCCGGTACTTATCTATCCTATTAATTCCTATCGGCCTATCTACCGCACTCTTCTCGATCTCCAACCGAAGATCAAGCTCGCCCGGGCTCTTACACGCCAGGGCCGACACACCTAATATCGCCGCGCCTAGTGCCGTTGCTTCTTCTATATTTGTTGTATATATCCTGCTCGCCGGATACAGCTCCGCCAATAATTCCAGATACGGCCGATTCTTACGGAACCCGCCCTCCACCAGTATATCATCTCCCTCAACATAACCCGCCGCCTCCAATGCACAGCTGGTCTGCTTCACTAGCGAACAGATCAAAACCGCTGCCGCAAATTCATAGCTCTGGAAAAAGCTCACCGCCCCCGGGTCTTTACTATATACCTCGTGCCCTATACATTCACCATTTTCAATTACACATGCCTGCAAATCCGGGAACATACCCGCACCCTTCACCACCGACGGCAGAATATAACAGCTGCAATCCTCCAGCACCTGATTATAAACCTCCGCCGTCAGCTCCGGCAGCTCGCTCCTGCCGTGCAGACTCGCCAGCAGTTTCATATATGTCTCATATTCCAGCCCGCCCATAAATACCGAAGTCTTCACCGGCCGCTTAAATACATCCTGATTATAAAATACCGTCTTACCCAGCTCGCTCTCATCAAAGTCGACATCATTCGCCTGCTTCATCACCACACACCAGGTACCAGTCGAGTTCAAAACAAAGTCCTTCTTCTCCGTCACCAGAAACGGCAGCAGCGACGAATTCGAATCATGCACGCCATAGGTCACGACACATTCCCTGCTAACCCCGGCACGCTCTGCCACTTCCGGCAGCACCTCACCCAGCACCTCCCACGAATTACATATCGCCTTCGGCAGCTTCTCCAACAGCCCCATATCCTCTGCAACCTGCGAATAGCTATTCTTCGCATGATCGTACAAGTACGTATGACAACCCAACATAGTCGGCTCTGCCCCAGCACGACCTGTCAGCTTATAGCCAAAATACTGCGGATACATCAAAATATATTTCGACCTATCAAACCCGTCCGCGCATTTTTCTTTCCAATAGTGAACTATCTTCGCAAAGTTCACCATCTCACCTATCTCGGCCGTAGCCGTTGACCTCTGCAGCTCTCGCCGCGACCCGTATTTTTCAAAAAAGCCTTCACTAAAATTACCGCCCGGCATATTCGTATACGCCAAAGCCGGACAAACCAGCTCGCCACCCTCATCCACACATACGCCAAAAGCACCATGAGTAGTAACAGATATTGCAACTATTTCATAATCAGCCGAAAAAACCTTCAGCTGTTCGATGAACCAATCATACACCGCCTCCGGCTGCTCAAGCTGCAAACCAGTCGCCGGATCTTCAACCTCATCGAACACCCTGCTAACCCGCGCCGCTACCTTCAGCTCCATACTGTAGATCAGCACCTTCTTATTTGTCTTGCCAACATCAAGTACAGCAACAACCCGTTCTCTCAAAACCAATTCCTATCTAAAAAAGCATTCTTAAGTAACACAAGCGTCCCCGCTTGTAATTCTTAGTCTTACATTGCAAAACAAAAAACAATCATAGAACAAAAGCCACGCACAATACTGACCTTCTCTTCCAGCCGCATCCTTGCGTCAAAAACTTCTTTCTCTTCGCTTTTCTTTATCAAAAAAATTTGTTCCACAAAAAACCAAGAAGGTAAAACGCCTCCCAACATAATCACCAAATAACAAAATCTGTCGAAAGATCCCGTTATCCTGTCTAAAAAAATCTTACAACCTCTAATCATCCTCCTTCTTAACCGAAGCACAGATAAACCACACCACCGTCGCACCGCACAGCCATAGCTTGGCCCTGTCAATATCCATCGACCCGCTATAGATCGCGGACCCGACATAAACGATCGCCAGCAGCGACAGATAACACAAAATCGTCGTCACTAACACCGCCGCCGGCTTCTCCAATATCCGGTTCTGATAGATATAGCTACCTATAATATATATCACCGCCGCTAAAAACCAGCCCGGCAGCGACACCATAAACAAACTCACATAACCCTGACTCTGTACATAATAGCACACCGGCACAACTATGAACCAGCTCGCTGCTGCCGCCCAGTTAAAGTTCGTCTCGCTCAGCTCGGCATAGTTACTCTGAAGCTTAAACTTCTTCAACAGCCAGAAATCAACAAAGATCACCGCACCCATCGGCATCAGCATCAAACCATAGATCGCCACAAAATCCAACAGCTTCATAGCAAACGCCGGGAACATACCCGCTACCGTCGCCAGCATACCAGTACAGAAAGTCACCCAGAACCGGGACCTCGTCGGCATGATCGCCTGGAACGCCAGACCCGCACGATATATCGTCGGGTTTGCCGTCGTCCAGCCCGCTATGATCACACACAACAAACCCGCATAACCTGCCGCCTTAAACACCATCGGCCCCGGCAGCACATCGGTATTACTCGGGTCCTCGTGCAGCTGATACGCATACAATAGCGAAGCACTTATCCACGCCATGAAATGACCTATATACATCCCGCTCGCCGCCGCCGATGCATACCAGCTCTTCTTGGCAAAACGAAATACCGACAAGTCCGACATACCAATATGCATCGCCATATTACAGAACCATGCAAAGAACATAACATGCCAGAACGTAAACTTCACCTGACCTGCGTGCGGCTCGCCGCCCTTCCAGATATGCTTACTCGCCAGCTCCCACAAACCGCTAACACCTTTCACATCGGCACCAGTCGCGGTAATAAACTGCGTCAAGCCAACAATACCAAGCACGACAAATACCAGCACCATCCACGGTGCCGCTATATTCGCGATCCGGGCTACTGTCTTATAGCCAAATGCCGCCACCAGCGAGATCACCAGACCCACGCCGCCAACTGCCAGTACCCAGCCGACACTATTAGGATACACATCGTTCAGGCCCGGCATCGGAAAATCACAAAACACCCCGATCGCCGTCGCCGAAACCGTCACCATCGCACCCGCCAGAAAACAGAACATTACTCCATTAGCCAGGTTATACATAGTCACCAGATTACGACCGCAGATCTTCTCCAACTGATAATACAATGTCAAGCGACTGCGAACTGCTATCGGAGCACATAAAAACATCCAGCTCAAAACCGCCAGCAGATTACCTACTAACAAACCAAGGATAAGATCTCCCGCACTCACTCCCGCCGCAACGAACAGCGGACCGATCATAAGCTCGGTTCCGGCACAATGCTCTCCCGCATACATACCGATAAAATTCTTATATCCTAATAATGAACTCGATGGAACAGGCTCACGTTCAAATTCTCCACGAGAATTACTATTGGCATTTTCATTTGACATAGTTGCTCTTTCGGATAACTTTGAATTTCTTTGAAATTTCCACTAGTCGCCAAAACCGGCAACCACGATTCGATGGTTCCATTCTAGTTAATCACTCCAACACTAACAACTTATATTTGCGACATAATTTCGTCTTTTTGCGACATCATTTATTGACTTATTATTACATAAATGTTACACTTACATTGGCTTCCACATACCTAAAACCCATATAAACAAACACTTACAAACACAAATATGACTCTGGAACCAAAAAACAACTACGAATATCTCGCAATTAGCGAAAATGACCTGCTTTGGGATTTGTATATTACCGGTATCGGAACCGACATCATACCACCCAACGCCGCATACCCGCCCGACGGCCACCCCGGCATATACAGCTTCAGCTGGCAAAAGGGCAGAGTACTGCCGGAATATCAGCTCTTAGTTATATCACAAGGCTCTGGAATGTTCGAATCCATCGAAACCGGCGAAATACACTTCGACGCACCAGCCGCTATAATTTTACTACCAGGAATATGGCACAGATACCGACCTCACACCGCCACCGGCTGGACCGAACACTGGCTCAGCCTCAACGGCGAATTCCTATATCGACTCTCTCGCAGAAATGTCATTTCTGCCGCTGAAGCATTCTACCCAGACTGTAACGTACAGAAAATAATGGAGATACATAACAATATATGGCAACAGCTCCAAAACTCGCCACAAAAGAACACACCCGTTCTCACCGCCTACGGCATGGAAGCACTCGCCCACACCGTACAAAGTAAAAGCCCTGACAACACTACACCACTGCACGACACCCACGCAACTGACCCGGTCGTCGCCCAGGCACTACATATCATATGGAGCCATAGCCATAGAAACATATCCGTCAACGAGATAGTCAACCAGCTGCCAGTCACCAGAAGAACACTAGAAAGAAAATTCAACGAACACCTCGGCCACTGCATCGGTCGAGAACTGCTGATTTGCAGGCTGACTCGTGCAAAACACATGCTTTCTAGCACTTCACTGCCAATTGAACATATTGCACTTGCGACAGGCTTCTCCGGCGCCGACCGATTAGGGAAAACCCTAAGACAACTGGAAAACACCACCCCCAGCCAATACCGAAAAAAGAACCAATAAATAACACCTATTAGCCCCCCCGCGCAAGAGTTCCCGATTAAGGGCGTGTTGCCCATGAGTAGCATAAGTCCCGAAGCGCATCGGGACTTGTGATTCTTGGTATAACTTTGCCAACCATCTCAAATAATCTGGTATACAAATCACACAATATTCTGACTTTTTCTTTTGGGAAACACGCCCTTAATCGGGTTCTTTAGTCTTCTTCCTTAATTCCCATCCAACTCAGAATATCACATCCACCAAACACCGCCAACCATATCTTTGCGCCTCCGCGTCTTCGCGTTAAACTCTTCCTATTTATTCTTCTTAAATCTGCGTTAATTAATCAATCAACGTTTGCGGTAGCAAACACCTCTCGAGAAATCTGTGGACAAAAACTCTTCTTAATGCCACCATCTCAAATCAATTCACAATCGCCAATCAACTCTTTGCGTCTTCGCGCCTTTGCGTTAAATACCCCTCCACCTTCTCCTTAACCTATTATTAACTCCCCCGCCGCCCAAGAAGGTAAACTATCAACATTCTACCACCTCCCCCCAAAATCTGTCGAACAATCATGTTATCCCGTCAAAAAAAACTTTGCACCCTGCACTTCTTCACATCCCATACAGCCCCTTCTCCCGTATATACTCCGCCACCGCACCCGGCACCAGCTCTTCTATCGACTCACCTCGCCCGGCCCGATCTCGCACCTCAGTCGACGACTCACCTGTCAGCGGCACCTCGATTATATTCTCCACCAGCCGATATATCTGCTCCGCACTCAGCTTCGCTTTCAACGGCTCTCGATCCAGCTCAAACCCCGGCCGACCAACCGTCACGATCGTACAAATATCTACCAGATTCCCAATCGAATACCAGCTCGCCAGCTGAGAAAAGCTATCGCCCCCGATCAGCCAGCACAACTGACAATTCCGAAACTGACTGCGGAAGAACCGCACCGTATGCACCGTAAAGCTCGGCGAGTCCATACTAACTTCATAATCACTCACATCGAACATCGACTCAAACTCTGTCGCACGCTTGAGCATCTCATATCGATCTTCCGCAGACGCCATCTGCTTACCCAGCTTATGCGGCGGCATCCCAGCCGGGATAAAGACCACCTTATCAGCATCTATCCGATCAGCCGCCTCTCGCGCAATATGCAAATGACCATTATGCACCGGGTCAAAGCTACCGCCATACAACAATATCTTCTTAGCAACACTATAATTCATAACAACTCTTTAACCTTACCCCTCCCCTCATAAAAATCTTCACACCTTGCACCTTGCACTTCTTCACTTCCACTTTACTTCCCCAACATCCTCACCAGCCACATTATCAACGTCAGCACCACCGAGATCAACACACAGCTGCCCAGCGGGATATAGACCCGAAAATTATCATCGCCAAACTTCATATCGCCCGGCATACGACTTATTCCAAACTTATTAATCAGCAACACCACACCGCCAGCCACCAGCAGCATTAAACCCGACACTATCAGTAAACGGGCCAAATCAAACGGTTGTTGTGGATCTTCCATATCAATACATCTCACAATAAATATTCAGCCTCCGCCCCCAGCGGAAACAAAAACACCTTTTACTTTTTACTTTTTACTTCTTCACCCATTCCCAAACTCAACATAAACCGCCTGAACACCTCTACCCCAACCTCCAGCTGCTCGATCTCGATATATTCATCTACCCGATGTGCCTGGGCCGCACTTCCCGGACCGATCACCGCCAGCGGCACGTCCAAATGGGCAAAAGCACTGCCGTCGGTCGCAAAGCCCGCAACTACCGTCTCGCCTCGACCTGCAACTTCATTCGCCGCCTTACTCAAACGCTGGATCATATCTGAGCCCTTATCAGACTCGATCGCAACCGCACCTGACGGCATAACCTCGATCTCAATATCGTCGCGTACTACCTTACGTAAATATTTGCCCAGCTCCGCAGCACTATCTGCCGGACTACGACCCGGCAAAGTACGCCAGTCCACATTAATCTCGCACCTGTCCGGCACAATATTGATCTGCTGACCGCCATTAATTATAGTTGGCACTACCGCCTCTGTTCCCAGCAGCTCATGCGGCTCCTGACCTTTCTTCTGCTCGGCAAAATCGCGGATCGCCAGCAAAACTTCGGCCGCATTATACAGGGCATTATCACCCTTCTCCGGCATTGAGCTATGCACACTCACTCCCGGCACAATAACTGCCAGCCGCGACACGCCTTTATGAGCATATATTATATCAAACTCGGTCGGCTCCGCAAAAACCGCGCCCGCCAGACTATCACCATACTTCGACGCATACGCCGCCGCACCTCGCATATCATATTCTTCACCACTCGAGGCGAGTATATCAATATCGCATTTCAGCTCGCCGCTCTTGGCCAGTTCCGCAGCCGCAACACAAATAGAAGCCAGCGGCCCCTTATCATCACAAGCTCCACGCCCATAGATACGACCTTCACGCAGCTCGGCATTAAATGGATTCTCCATACCGTCAACATCAACCGTATCCAAATGACCACAAAACAGATATCGACCACTGCTATCGGAACCCTTCAACCGCACCAACATATTGGCCCTACCAGTCGACAGCTCTTCAACCTCAGCCTCTACACCTCTGGCCCTGAACCAGCCCGCCAGATACTCAGCTACCCGGCTCTCACCATATACGCTATCATCATACTCGACCATACTCTGAGGGTTTACACTTGCCACCCCAATAAGGTCACAACATAATTGTACTACTTCTGATTTCATAAATTCTTATTCTACCACAAAATGCAACACATGCAATAGCACTTGACTCCACATCTGGCCCTACCACATGATTCCTGTTTTTATATATACATATCCAAAACTACAAAAACTTCCATGTCACTGGAAAACAGATACAAATCAACAAATAAACCGCCTATTCACACAATCTGCCGTTTAAATCCAGCCCAAATGCATATCGGGACGCTAAACCTGTCAAAAAATACCTGTACAATGCTGTTTATAACGAAAATTCACCCTATTTCCAAATAGATACTTGAAAAACTACCAATATATTAAGATAATTGGCTCCTGTATTATAACAGCCGCCTCTTTTGGGGGACATCCGACTATTGCTGTTAAGGCGAAAATGAGGATTGTGGGTTACTAACAAAACCTTTACCCCGACGGCTTATTTTAAAGGTAAGGATATTTTTTATTGTCTTATCTATTAAAAATTAGTACATTATTACTGTTTTTTAATTATAAGATTATATAGATAAAGGTTTTACAGGAAGATTTAATGACAGCCACGGATAACCAGATGACACTTTTCGGGGAAGACCAGGACCCAAAGGAAACAAAGGCAAAGAAGACAAAGAAAAAGGCCGCTAAATCCGAGAGCACACCTGACAGCAAAGGCGTTAGCAAACGACTTGCTCTAAAGGATGATGCCGCTCCGAAAAAGAAAAAAGCCCCTACTCTGGTTAAACGTAAAACTACTCAGAAAAAGGCAAAGGCTGCCGCTCATATCACCGACGATCAGATCGAAAAACGCGCTCAGGCAATGGGCGATAAGCAGCGAGATATCGCTATTAGTGAGTTTTTCGCTAAAAACAGACACTTACTCGGGTTCGATAACCCTAGCAAGGCACTTCTTACCACTATCAAAGAAGCTGTCGACAACTCTATGGACGCCTGTGAAGAAGCTAATATACTACCGGACATAGTAGTTGAGATCCAACAGAGAGCGGAAAGCAGGTTCAGAGTTTCTATTCAGGATAATGGCCCCGGTATCGTTAAGAACCAGATACCTAATATCTTCGGTCGACTACTCTACGGCAGTAAGTTCCATTCGCTCAGAATGTCTCGTGGCCAGCAGGGTATCGGTATCTCGGCTGCCGGTATGTACGGCATGCTAACTACCGGTAAAAATGTTTGCATTACCAGTAAAACCGGCCCAAGAAGCCAGGCACACTATTACGAACTTAGGATCGATACCAAAAAGAACAGACCTGAGATCATCGTCGATGAACCTGTCGAATGGGACGCTAAAAGCGGTACCAAGGTTGAGATCGAAATGGAAGCCCGATATCAGCGAGGACGCCAGAGTGTAGATGAATATCTCGCTCAAACCGCTATCGCAAACCCACACGTTAAAATAACTTACCGTATGCCAGATGGCGTCGAACATATTTATAGCAGGGCCATCGACAGCGTAGTACATGTACCTGAAGCTGTCAAACCTCACCCTTACGGCGTAGAGCTCGGCGTACTGATGAAAATGGCACTCGATACCGAAGAAAAAACGCTCGTCGCTTTCCTTAATAAAGAATTCTCCAGGGTCAGCCCAAAAGTAGCTCAGGCTATTCTAAAGAAAGCAAAGCTCTCTCAGAGGACCAGACCTTCTACTATTACCCATGAAGATGCCGACAAACTATATCAGGCGATCAATGACACCAAGATCATGGCACCTAGCACCAGTTGCGTTGTACCGATCGGTGAAGATGAACTGCTCAAAGGTTTGCAGGAAGTAGTTGACGCAGAATTCTATACCGTTTGTACCAGACCCGCTGCCGTTTATCGCGGTAACCCGTTCCAGATCGAATGTGCTCTCGCCTACGGCGGACGCGGCTACGCAACTGCCGGCATCATTGCTAATTCAAAGAAAAGCGACGATGATAACGGTAACGACCTAATGAGAGTATTACGATTCGCTAACCGCGTACCACTGCTCTATCAGCAGAGTGCTTGTGCCGTCACCAAGAGTATTATACAGACTAACTGGAGACTCTACGGCCTTAGCCAGTCTCGTGGATCTCTGCCGGCCGGCTCTGTTACGATTATCATTCATATAGCTTCCGTTTGGGTCCCGTTCACCTCTGAAAGTAAAGAGGCCGTGGCCCATTACCCTGAGATCATCAAGGAGATCAAGCTCGCTATCTCTGAGTGTGGCCGCAGACTTGGTAGCTATACCAGAAGCCAGAAAAAGGCGAAAGAAGAAGCAAAGAAAAAGGATTATATCAAAAAGTATCTACCTGCTATCGGTGAAGCGGTTCGCGATATACTCGCACTGCCTGACGATACTGTAGAGCTCATGCTGGATAATATGAAGATCGTTCTGGAAGCCAGCAGAAATAAAAATGGCCAGTTAGTTGTAGACTTGGACAGTCAGAACGAACCTGAAACTAATAGTGATGATTCAGAAGAAGAATAAGCAGAAAATACTTTCCGCCTGTGCGGAGAGCTGCCCTGCTTTATTAGCTGCATAGACTGCTAATAAAACAAATTGGCATCACTACCGAGGTGATTATGCCTGTACTGCAAGAAATAAAAAATAAAATTGAGGCTCTTAGCTCTCCTGAAAAAGCTGAACACCTGAAACAGTTCTTCAAAACCGCTCCCGGCCAATACGGCAGCGGCGACCTGTTCCGCGGGATAAATGTCCCGCCACTCAGAGCTATTGCCAAAGAGTACGCAGCAGCCACCTCGCCCACAAACTATACCAAACTGCTCTATTCAAAATATCATGAAGATAGAATGGTCGCACTCTTCATTCTCGTCGAAAAATTCAAAGCCGGCGACCAGACCGAAAAAAAGACAATCTACGATTTCTATACGTCAAACCTCAAGTATATCAATAACTGGGACCTGGTCGACCTAAGCTGTCACCATATCGTCGGCGACTATCTGCTCGACAAAAAACGCGAAGACCTTTACCGACTCGCCAACAGAGGCTCAGGCGAATCGCACCTTAAACCATACCAGCAGAAAGACCTCTGGGCTAACCGCATCGCAATCGTATCCACCTTCGCTTTCATAAGGGTCAATGACTTTGACGATACCCTCAAACTCGCCGAACTATTACTAGATAACAAACACGACCTCATCCATAAAGCCACCGGCTGGATGATCCGTGAGGTCGGTAAAAGAGACATGGCCACCGAAGAAACCTTCCTGCAGAAAAACTACAAAAACATGCCACGCACCATGCTCCGCTACGCCATAGAAAAATTCACCCCCGAACGCCGCCAACAATACCTAAAAGGCCTGATCTAAAAAAACTGTAAACAAGACTTATCTCCTACTAGCCTATACGCTTACATAAACCTGCCAATCCGCACAATAAAACTGGCTTCGATAATCTAAGCACACCCATCAGACCATCGGCAATTATTACTAAATTTTACCTTTCATATATCTCCTTAAATCTGATATAGTAACTCATATAATACGAACCAAACTGTTAAATTAGAGAAGATAACATAACGACAAATATCTATTAGCAGTTATCAACATTACAAAAAGGGATAGGTGGAGAACATGAAATACTTTTTTACTATTTTAACATTGCTGACTTTTTCTATAACTGCTCTTGCAGACATATCTGACCATATGGACTCTGCCGGCTTTATGTTTAATGTCCAGTATAACAATGACGGCACAGCAGATTTCTGTAGCTTCTCTATGCAATTTGAAACTGACGACACCGTCAATCAAATAGCAATCAATACCCCCGCAGGCTACACCCTAATCATTCCAAATGAAGAAGAATACTACAACCCGACCACACAGGCATATACCACCTACGAACTACATGGCAATACCGCTTCATGGGAATTAGACTGCGATTTCTCAGAACTAACTGGATTCAGCAACTTCGGCGACGGCACATACAATGTAGTAATTACACGCAATGACAATTCGACCCTCTCTTCAGACTTCTTCTACGGCTATCAGGACCAGATAACATCATTTACTCTTCCCACAAAACCAGCTGCTCCTTCTTCGCCCGTAAACGAAGAAAGCTATTACTCCACTGTCAATCTACAATGGAGTTACGACACTACTGTCGACTTCTACCATATAGAGCTCGAAAGCACAAACACCAGCTACGACTTCGTATCTGAAAACATTTACAATGAAGAAGGTGCAAACCTCAACCTGACACTTCAAAAAGGAATATGGGAATTATCTCTCATAGCGGTTTTCGGCGATTTGGAACTTACAAACTCCGACGGCATAACTTATACCGCCGTTAAAGCCGCCAGACTAGCACCTACAACCTTTGCCGTTAATATGCCATGGACTATTTACGAAGTATGGGGCGCTCAGGCAACTATCAACGACCTTACCGAAGTCGGTACAAATGGCCAGACTCTGCTCGGCTATTCTGACGGCTCATCACAAACCTTCTTCGGAAACTACCCATACTATATTATCGCTGCTCGATATCCTGTACAGATCGACGCCATTACCGGCAATGACGGCAATAACTTCTACGGCCAGATTCACGCTATGAGCGTTATCGACCAGCAAAATATCATTGGCCCTGCCAACCAGCAATACGCCAGACTCGGCGAATATGAGGAATGGACAGAGTACAAAAGCTTCATCGCTATCTCTAACCCGTACAACTGGACATCTATCATGCTAACCACCGATTCCAATCACATATGCCCTACCGCAGACCTTACCGGCGATTGCAAAGTTGACATAAACGACCTCGCCATATTCGCCAGCCAATGGCTAGCAAACTAAAAAAACAAAAAGGCCAGTAACCACCCCAGGTCACTGGCCTTTTACCATTTCCATCTCCAACCAACTCACAATCGCCCCTTCGTAGAGACGCAAAATATTGCGTCTCCCCTAAATAGCATAAGTCCCCAACCACCTCTTTGCGCCTTCGCGCCTTTGCGTTAAAAAGTCCTAATTCTTCTTAACTTATCCATAACTCCCCCGCCGCCCAAGAAGGTAAACCATCAACATATTATTTTACCGCCCCCCTCAATCTGCCGAACAATCCTGTTATCCTGTCAAAAAAATCTTTGCTCCTTGCACTTCTTCCCCTCCTACCCCCCAACAGTAGCAAAAAAGTTCCACACCATTATCCCAAGCCCAGCCGCAAATATTATCGCTCCCTCTATCCGGCTAACCTTCTTACCTGTCCACATACACAACAGCACCAATATCGTCAGCGGCACAAGCAGCATTGTTGTCAACATACCGACACGATCGATCGTCAGCGGATTAATCGCAACCGCCACCCCCAACACGCCCAGCGTATTAAACAGATTACTTCCCACCAGGTTACCAACCGATATACCATGATTCTTCTTCAGCACCGCGGTAAGCGACACCACCAGCTCCGGCATAGACGTACCTGCCGCCACCACCGTCATACCGATCAGCCATTCGCTCATACCAAAATATCTCGCTACCTCGGTCGCACCAAATACCAGTGCATTTCCACCGGCACAAATCGTCACCAACGCAAAAGCCAGCAGCAGCCAATCGCTATTCTTCGCCGGGTCATGATCTATCTCCTCTTCTTCGACCATACTCGTATCTTTTTTCACTATCAGATAGCCCAGATACCCCAGCAAAATCGCAAACAGAGCTATCCCCTCCAGCCGTCCCAGCGACAGATCATACAACATATAGCACAGCAGCCCCGTTATCGCCGCCAGCACCATACCATCACGCTTCACCAGCAGCGGAGATACGCACAACGGCGTCAAGATCGCACAGCTGCCCAGGATCAAACCAATATTAAATATATTCGAGCCAACCACATTCGCAACCGACACATTATCATTACCAGCTATCGCTCCGGCTACCGTAACTGCAAACTCCGGCGCCGACGTACCAAAGGCAACTATCGTCAAGCCGATCACCAGATCCGACACTCCATACTTGCGAGCCAGTCGAGCCGCTGAATCCACCAGCCAGTTAGCACCGCAACCCAGTGCAATACAGCTTACCAGCACGATCGAAATATTTACTAACAACTGCCCCATCTTCCAACTCCACAAAAAATTATCTTAGCACCTTGTACTTACAACCACCAACAGGCCTATGGCAAATTTAAACTAGTCTGACCGCCCCGCGATCAATCCACCACTTTGCACTTTGCACTTACAACCTTTCAACCTTCTCCCCTGCACTTTTTATATAACTCCGTCAGCTCCCGCCCATGCCGATCCATCGACAGCGAATCCAGCAGCCCCGAGCCAGCGATAGCTTCTTTCATAGCCTGACATTCTTTTACATTCGCTACCTTATTGATCGCCTGTGCCAGTGCTTCTATATCGCACGGACTCTCAACCTCTATACCATATCGTCCACAGCTAAACAGCTCAGACGCTCCGTTAAACGAGGTCGATATAGCCGGCGTCCCTGCCGCCAACGACTCCATCACCACCCGCGAACACGCATCATCCCAGGTCGGCAATACCAGTGCATCTGCCATCTTCATCAGCAGCGGCACCTCTCGCGATGGGCCAAAAAACACCACACTTCCCTCAATATTATATCGACGCACCATATTATAGTATTTCGTATAATCATAGCTGCCCACTACCACCAGCCGCACCTGACGGTTGCCCGCCGGCCGACTTCGTTTCGCTACTGCCACCGCATGGATCAGCTCTTCCAACCCTTTACGCAGCGGATCTTCAGATACATGCAGTAAAACCGCCAGCTCACCATCCGGGTCAAACTTCTTCCGCAATGTCTTTGAATCATCCAGTAACGAATCACCCTTATAAAGTGCAACGTTAATCGCATTCCGAACCAGCGACATTCGGTCATTACTCACACCATAATCAGCCGTAAACTGCCTCGCCACATAATCACTCAGCACCGCTATCATCGGAACTTTACTGCCAGTACAAAGCTTCCTCTCCGCGTTTAGCCTCATCACCCGCGCCCGGTTAAATCCAGCCGTCATACTCTTATACAGCTTACGAAATCCAGTATAAACCTCAAAATGCCTTTTCATCGAGTGCAGCTGGCTGCCCGCCCGCGGCTGATACACATCCATCATCGAGATCGGTGAAATAGAATGAATAATATCAAACCCGCCGCAGCTCAAATACTGAACTGCCGCCGTATCAAAATATTTAAACCAAACTGATCGACTGCCCCGCACTCCCAGATTCGCTATCGATACCCCTTCCGGGCTCTCCAGCTCTTGTTCATTCTCTACCCGGCCGGCAACTATCGTCACCTCATGGCCTAATCTAGCCAGAGCCGCCGCCATTTCCATAGTACTGCGCTCTGCCCCGCCTCGCAGCGGGTTATATCTCTCTATTACTATCGCTACTTTCATAATTATTCTTCTAGGTATCACAAGCCCCAATACTTTTCAGACTCGCAACCATTATCCTTACATCAGCATCCATGCCCAAAAGCAAAAAAACAATCTCTACATAAAAAACTAACACCCGCCCTAAAACGAGTGTTAGTATATCATTTAAGGCACATTGTCCCAAAACTTAATTTCTAATTTCTAAATCCTAAATCCTAAGCTACAACGCTTTATCAGCAATATCCTTACGATAATAAGCACCTTCAAACTCGATCTTCTCGACCGCTTCATAGGCTCTCGCCTTCGCTGAGGCTATATCATTACCACTAGCTGTCACACCCAGCACCCGGCCGCCGTTTGTCTGAAGCTCATTTTCAGCTGACAACCTTGTACCAGCATGGAAAACCTTAACATCTTCCAATGCCTCAGCATTTACTATTCCGGTTATCTTCTTACCCTTCTCATAATCGCCCGGGTAACCGCCAGATGACATCACCACGCAAACGGTCGGACGCTGATCCCATTCGATAGTGATCTCGTCGAGCTTCTCATCTACTACCGCCATCATAACTTCCAGCAGATCGCTCTTCATTCTCATCAATACCGGCTGTGTTTCAGGATCGCCAAAACGAACATTAAACTCCAATACCTTCGGCCCGCCCGCAGTCAGCATAATACCAGCATACAGCACGCCCTTATACGGCGAACCATTACGGTTCATACCGTCAACTATCGGAACCAGCACTTCACGCTGGATCTGGGTCAGCAGCTTATCAGAACATACCGGAGCTGGGCTATATGCTCCCATTCCGCCAGTATTAGGCCCCGTATCACCATCACCGATCGGCTTATGATCCTGTGAGGTCTCCATTATATATATCGAATGACCATCGACAAACGCCAGGATAGATGTCTCCTGACCCAGCAGTTTATCTTCTACCACGATCGTATTACCAGCATCGCCGAAGATCTTATCTTCCAAAATCTTCTCCGCCGCTCTGATCGCATCACTCGGCTCATTACATACATACACGCCCTTACCCTTGGCCAGACCAGCGGCTTTCACCACCACCCCAGACTCACGAGACGCGATAAACTCACGAGCCTCTCTATAATTATTAAACACCTGGAAATCAGCCGTCGGGATCGAGCACGCCTGCATCATCTTCTTGGAAAATACCTTATCACCTTCCAACGCAGCTGCCGCCTTCGACGGGCCAAATACCTTTATCCCTTTGGCCTCCAGCATATCCACCAGCCCCATCGCCAGCGGATCTTCCGGGCCGACAACAACAAAGTCGATCTTCTTATCTACCGCATACTTCACCAGGCCGTCAACATCGGTATCACTTATCGATACATTGGTGCCATACTGCGCTGTTCCTGGGTTACCCGGGGCAATATACAAATGCTGACAATGCTTCGACTGGGATAATTTCCACGCCAACGCATGTTCACGTCCGCCGCTGCCTACAAGTAATACTTTCATCGCTTTTCCTTTTTTGTTGTCTTTTTTCTTATGTTTCATAAATTCAAACTATAATACTAACCGCTCTTATATTTACAATCTATACCAACGAAACTTTCGCTCCGCCATATAATTAGCTTCCGCCATAGCGGAAACCTCAACTTGTTACTTGTTACTTGCTACTGTAACCGCTACGAGGTTACCTACATCCCTCCAGTCACCAGATACTTAACTATCTCCCTCTGGGCATGCAATCTATTCTCTGCCTGCTGGAACACTACACTATTAGCAGACTCAATTACCTCTTCGGTTATCTCAAATCCGCGATACGCCGGCAGACAGTGCATAACCTTACATTCCGGCTTAGCCATCGCCATCATCTCACTATTAACCTGGTACGCACCAAAATCCTTGATCCGCTGTGCCTTCTCTTCTTCATGGCCCATACTTGTCCAGGTATCGGTATAGATCACATCTGCACCGCTTACCGCTTCCTTCAGATCTGACGTAATATCAAATCTGCTGCCGCTATTACTGGCCTCCTTCTGGATATCTTCGATATGCAGCGCATTCTCGATATAACCCTTCGGGCCAACCATAGTATAGTTAGCTCCCAGCTTCGCACACGCAAAGCCAAGCGAGGTCGCTACATTATTACCATCGCCAACAAAGACAACCTTCAGACCTTCGACCCTGCCGACTGTCTCCTGGATTGTCATAACATCTGCCACCGCCTGACACGGGTGCATCGCATCGCTCAATGCGTTAATGATCGGCACCTTCGCATAGCGTACCATCTCTTCCAGATTCTCATGGCCAAATGTACGGACAACCACCAGGTTGACCATACCGTTGAGTACTCGCATTATATCTTTTACCGGCTCACGCTCGCCTAGTGCTCCGATATCCTCTCTCTTGAGATATACTACCGAACCACCCATCTGGTACATTAGCGTCTCAAAACTTATCCGTGTACGGCTCGACGGCTTCTCAAAGATCAATGCCATGACCTTACCTTCCATACACAAGTCACGACCACCGCTGAGATACTTAGCCTTCAACTCTTCGGCATGTACCAGTAAATCTCTCAACTCCTGATTTGTTAGATCCGCAACCCCCAAAAAATGCTTGTTGCTCATATTTTTACCTTTTATTTTTCCTGTGATAGTATCACCAGAATTTAACCGGAAACATTAATTCTCTGCTCCCAATATCTCTACCAGTAATACTAACCTCATTTTTTTCAAACTGACCATCAGTCAATTTGTTCGATTATTATTTTTTCAAATCAGCATCCGCCAAAAGCGAACACCCAAAGCCTTGCTCTGTGCACTTCGCACTTCGCACTTCGCACTTTGCACTTTTTCACTTTTTCACTTTTTCACTTTTTACTTGTAACCGTACCCGGTTACTGCATCTCCGCCATCACCTCATCCAATACCCCGATCGCCTGATCGATCTCAGATTCGGTTACGATCATCGGAGGCATAAACCTCAATACACTACCCTGGGTACAATTGATCCGCACACCCTTCTCCCAGCATGCCGCGACAATATCCGCTCCCGGACGATCCAGAATTATACCCAGCATAAGACCTTTGCCACGAACTTCTTTTATACACGGATACTTAGCCTGCAAGCCCGCCAGTTTCTCACGCGTATACTCGCCCATCTTCACTGCATTCTCCAGCAGGTTATCCTCTTCGATCGCTTCGATCGTCGCTATCGACGCCGCACATACCAGTGGGTTACCACCAAAGGTCGATGCATGAGTGCCCGGCACCAGTGAAGCCGCAACTTCGCTACGCACCCCGATCGCTCCGATCGACACCCCGCCGCCCAGCGACTTCGATAGTGTCATAATATCAGGCAGTATATCATAATGCTGATATGCGAACCATTTGCCAGTACGTCCCATACCAGTCTGAACCTCGTCCCAGATCGCCAACGCACCATTCGCATCACACAGCTCACGGATAGTCTTCAAAAACTCTTCGCTCGCCGGACGCACGCCGCCTTCGCCCTGGATCGGCTCAACTATTACCGCACAGACCTCATCGTCAAACGCAGCCTTCAAAGCCTCTACATCATTAAACGGCAGATATACAAAGCCCGGCACCAGCGGCATAAAACCCTTATGATACTTCGGCTGGGCCGTCGCGGTTATCGCGCCCATCGTACGACCGTGGAAACCGCCTTCAAAACTGATTATCTTATACTTACTCTTTTCCGTGTGCAGACGCGACAGCTTCAACGACGCCTCAACCGCTTCCGCACCACTATTACAGAAGAAAAACTTACCGCCAAAAGAACGCTCGCTCAGCTTCTTAGCCAGTTGACCCTGTTTGGCATTATAAAATGAATTATCTATATGGATCAGCTCCTGTGACTGCTTAACGATCGCATCTACTACACGATCGTGACAATGACCGATTCCGCTCACCGCCCAGCCCGGAAACATATCCAGATATTCTTTACCTTCCGTATCCCATATCTTACAGCCTTTACCCTTCTCTATAGCAAAAGGCAGCCGACCATAATTAGCCACTACATAATTATCAAAATCATTCTTTATATCTTCAAAACTCATAGTCTTTTTTCTTTCTTATATCGATAACCAACCACCCAATAAGCGATCAGCTTTATTGTTTATAAATAACAAGCAAGCATAAATAACACCAAACGCGTCAGCAAAAAATAAACAAGACTCGGCCAAAGGCCGAAACCCCAAAACCTTTTACCTTTTACTTGTCACTTTTTACTAATTTTAATGCGTTATCAGCGTCCCAATACCCTTATCAGTATATATCTCCAATAACAGAGAATGAAGGATCGCTCCATCGATTATGTGGGCTCGTTCTACGCCCGCATGCAGTGCATGTAAACATGCATCTACCTTGGGCAGCATTCCTCCCGAGATAACGCCTGATTGAACATACGCCTCAACCTCGTCCTGTGTTATCTTACTGATATGCGTCGACTCATCGCCAAACTTCTCATAGATCCCGTGAGTATCGCTCATCATTACCAGCTTCGATGCCCCTACCGCAGCCGCAACACAGCCGGCTACCGTATCAGCATTAATATTCAGCTTCCCGCCTGCCTTATTCACACCTATAGGTGAGATCACCGGCACAACTCCTGAATGACACAGAACCTTCAGCAGATCAGCGTTAACATCCGTCACATCGCCTACCATGCCAACATCAAGCTTACGGCCATCTTCGCCGTCGAGCTGGATCTTCTTAGCCGTTACGACACAGCTGCTCAATGAATGCAGACCCATCGCATGACCGCCCAGAACATTGATCGACTCAACTATACTAGCATTGATCTGGTTGACCAATACCTGTTCCGCTATCAGCAAAGTCTTCTCATCGGTATAACGTCGGCCCTGAACAAAATGTGGCTCTATGCCAGCATCTTTCATTGCAGCACTTACACTTTTCCCGCCGCCATGTACCAGGATCGGATGCATACCGACCGTCGACATAAATACCACGTCGTTCAAAAGCTGACGCTGCGAATGATCTTCTTCCATTAGCGAGCCGCCCAACTTGATCACGACGATCTTGTCCTTAAACTGCCTGATAAAGCTTAATGCTTCGATCAGACCCTTTGCCTTTTGCGTTGCCTTATCCATCTTTTGTCTCTCAAATGTCGTTATCTCGAACTACGCCGCTCGAAAGAAACCTTATATTATAGTGATACTCACAACCAAATACAAGCAATTATCAATTACTGCTCACATCTATAAAACACTCAATCACTACTTCCGATAATTAGTTGCTGTTTTTTATAAATACCTGCAAAACAACACCTTACAAAACCAAGGCCGCCGCCCGCCAAAATTCGGTTTTACAAGATACCTATTAATGTATAAAATTACTGTTCTGAATTAGTTTTACTGGATCGATTATCGTGGGTTTTAGCCGCTATTATTGATATAAAAACCTGTAAACAAATAAGTTACACTTAAATACCTCTTTTGGGAACATATCACAGCTTTTACAGCTCTGACTTCCCTCTGGTATCAGAACGGACAGAATAAAGGAAAACATTATGTCACAAGAGCTTACAGAACAGGACGTAAGGCAGGTTGCCAAACTTGCACGCCTGAACTGCACTGAGCAGGAAATCAAAGAATTCACCGGCCAGCTCGGAGCGATTCTCGAATATATCAACCTGCTAAACGAAGTTAACACCGACGGCGTAGAACCGCTCGCTCATAGCCTGCCCGTCAGCAATGTATTCCGCGAAGATGTGGTTAGAACTTCTCTTTCAAATGATGAAGCTCTTAAAAACGCTCCGCAACGTGACGGCGAATATTTCGCCGTTCCAAAAGTACTCGGCGAAAGCAGCTAACTTCGCCTACCCCCCACAACTTCATAGCAAACCAAACAATACTATAGATTGGTAAACACATGAATATAAAAGACTTATCAGCTCTTGACGCTGTAAAAAAAATAAAGAATAAAGAAATCTCCAGCGTCGATGCGGTCACCGCCGTTTTCGCCGAAATTGAAAAATGCGAACCCACTATCGGAGCTTACCTGAGCCTTAATAAAGAGCTCGCTCTCGAAAAAGCCGCTGCCGTCGATGCTAAAATAGCCGCTGGCGAACCCACCGGCATACTAGCCGGACTCCCTATCGCTGTTAAAGATAATATGTGCACCGCCTTTGGTACCACCACTTGCGGCTCCAAAATGCTCGAGAACTTCAACTCGCCATATAACGCACATGTCATCGACCTGCTCGAAAAGGCAGACGCTATCATCATCGGTAAGACCAATCTCGACGAATTCGCGATGGGTTCCAGTTGTGAAAACTCAGCTCTGAAAAAGACCGTTAACCCGCTCGATACTACCAAGGTACCTGGCGGTAGTAGTGGCGGATCTGCCGCTGCCGTCGCCGCAAATATGGCTCTCGCATCACTCGGTAGCGATACCGGCGGATCGATCCGTCAGCCGGCAAGCTTCTGCGGTGTTGTCGGTCTTAAACCAACATACGGTAGAGTCAGCCGCTACGGCCTTGTTGCCTACGGCAGCAGTCTGGACCAGATCGGACCTTTCGGCAAAAACGTAACCGACACTGCCCTTATGATGAATGCTATCGCCGGTTACGACGAAAGGGACTCTACCAGCATTTCACCGGACATCGCGCCGGTCGATGACTATCTCGCCGATATCGATACCCCGCTCGATAATCTCAAGATCGGTGTCGCAAAAGAGTTCTTCGAAGTGGAAGGCCTACATGACGATGTACGCAAGAGCGCACAGGACGCTATCGAACTTTATAAGTCGCTCGGTGCCCAGATCATCGAAGTAGAGATGCCAAACCTGCCATACTCGATCGCAACCTACTATATGGTTGCAACCGCAGAATGCTCCAGTAACCTCACTCGTTACGACGGCGTCCACTACGGCTATCGCACTCCAGACCCGAAAGACTATATCGACGTTTACAACTCCTCTCGTGCCGAAGGGTTCGGCCCTGAAGTTAAACGCCGTATCATGCTCGGTACCTACGCTCTTTCAGCCGGTTACTACGACGCATACTATACCAAGGCACTAAAGGTCAGAAACCTTATCCGTCAGGACTTTGAAAAGGCCTTCGAAAAGTGCGACTGCCTTATCTGCCCAACCTCACCGGAAACCGCTTTCGGGATCGGTGAAAAGACCAGCGACCCGCTCAAAATGTACCTCTCCGATATTTACACTATCGGCGTTAACCTCGCCGGTATCCCAGCCATCAGCATCCCATGCGGCACAGGCAACGACAACATGCCGATCGGACTACAGATCATGACCTCATACTTCACCGAGGCCAAACTACTCCGAATCGCCAGAATGTACGAAACAAACAAATAACCACAACCCATGTAGAGACAAGGCACACCTTGTCTCAAAAGGCTGTATAAATACAATAATAAGTAGTAAAAAAAAGATTAGTCTCGAGCGAAGCGAGAATCCTGAGCTTATTTCTTATTTCTTTTTTCTTACTTACTATAAAAATTAATTACCGTTCACATTGAGACCAAAAAATCAAAATCGTGAACCGTCAAAACCATACGAGGAAACTATGGAAGTTAAATTAGTCGTCGGAATGGAAATACATGTCCAGCTGGCATGTAATACAAAAATATTCTGCGGGTGCAGACTCGGCTACGGCGATCCGCCAAACACCAATGTCTGCCCGGTCTGTATCGGTATGCCTGGCTCACTGCCGGTCATGAACAAAAAGGCGTTCGAACATTCCGTTCGTGCCGCCCTGGCACTGAACCTCAATATCGCAGAATTCACCAAGTGGGACCGTAAAGGCTACTACTACCCTGACCTGCCAAAGAATTACCAGATCAGCCAGTACGACCTGCCTTTCAGTTATGAAGGGCATATGGACATCCCGCTCAGCGACGGCTCTACCCACCGCATACGTATCAACCGCGCTCACCTCGAAGAAGACGCCGGTAAGAACCAGCACGAAGGACTCGCCCACTCTCAGGTCGATCTTAACCGTGCCGGTACCCCGCTGCTCGAGATCGTAACTGAGCCGGACCTCGAAACCCCGGAACAATGTCGCGTCCTCGCTCAGGAATTGCAGAAGATCGTTCAGTTCATCGGTGCCTCTGAAGCCAACATGCAGAAAGGCCAGATGCGTTTCGAACCGAACATCAACCTGCAGATCACCGAAGACGGAAAGACCTACAAAACCCCGATCGTAGAAGTTAAGAACCTCAACAGCTTCCGTGCCGTTGAAGGTGCCGTCGCTTATGAAGCTTGGCGTCAGCTCGAAGAGTTCAAAAAAGACAGAACCTACACTCGTGAAAATCACGGCAAGCAGAACCGAGGCTGGGACGATGCCAAAGGCGAAACCGTTTTCCAGCGAGAAAAGGAAGAGTCACACGACTATCGCTATTTCCCGGACCCTGACCTGGTTCCGGTAAAGATCGACCAGCAATGGCTCGCCGAAGTTAGAAACTCTATGCCTGAACTGCCGCTGGCCATGAAAGATAGATTCATCAGCGACCTCGGCCTAAAGGATTACGACGCCGGCGTACTTACCGCCGAAGCTCCTATGGCACTATACTTCGACGCCGCTGTTAAAGCCGGCGGCCCCGCCAAGCGCCTCGCAAATATCATAACCCAGTTCGGTATCAATAAGACCAACGAAAAAGGTTGCACTATCGACCAACTCGGTATCAGCCCTGAACGACTCGCCGGCCTGGCAACTATCGTCGAAGACGGCACGATCAACGCCACCGCATCAGCCAAACTATTCGATATCATGATGGAAGAGGACGGCACCGCACCGGCCCTTGCCGAAAAACATAACCTCATCCAGAAATCAGATTCCGGCGAACTCGAAGCTATGCTCCAGGATGTTTTCGCCGCTAACGAAAAAGCCGTAAACGACGTCAAATCAGGCGGTAAAAAAGCCGGGGCCGCTCGTGGCTTCCTGCTCGGCCAGGTTATGCAAAGATCGAAAGGCCAGGCCAACCCCAAAGTTGTAGGCCAACTAATCGACAAACTACTAGCCGAATAATAACAAACCAAAAAAGGATGGCCCACCCGCCATCCTTTTTTCTTTTTAAATCAACCTCGCCCGCAGGGCGAAACCACCCCTTACAACCTTTCTTACTTACTTCCTTTCAACCTTCTTCTTTGCACTTTGCACTTTGCACTTCTTCACTTCCCACACTTCCCCTCTACGGCGTATAATAAGTACTATCCTTCTTCACCAGCACCTCATTCTCAGCACAGATCGTATCACGCCCGGCCTTCTTCGCCATATACAAACTCTCATCCGCTCGCTTTAGCGAATCTTCCTTAGCCATATCAGACGACCTCACCATACTTATCCCCATACTGGAAGTCACCTTTATCCGACTACTACCCAGACTAACCTCCGTCTCATCCAGCATCTGCTTTATACGCTCTGCCACCACATGAGCACCACTCAGATCAGTCTCCGGCATAACGACCAGAAACTCCTCACCGCCAAACCGACCTACAAAATCAGTCTCACGGATCTGGCTCTTTACCCGCTTGGCAAACTCTACCAGCACACAATCGCCCGCATCATGACCATACTTATCATTCACATGCTTAAAGTGATCGATATCCAGCATCATCACCGCCAGCATATTATCATACCTCTTTACCCTGCCATATTCCCGCTCAAATATCTCCATTATCTTACGACGATTGAACAACCCTGTCAGATCATCGATAAACGCGATCTTCTCCAGCATCTTACTCATTCGCTGCTGCTGCACATTCAACGCCATCTGCTCACTTCGATACTTCCTCAGCGACAGCGACACCATAACCCCCAGCGCATTCATCGCCACAAAAGTCAAAAACAGAATAAAGAACGTACCCTCCGGCACTTGCATATGTTCATTAAACGCATTACTAAGCGAAAACACACTTATCAACATCGCCGGCAGCAGCTGCAACCGAAAATGATTATGAAATATTACATAGATCGCCACCACCGTCAACAGATGATGACTCGTATTCAACAGATGATGCTGCGGACACAGAAGATCCGTCGTCATCAGCTTCAGCGAATAAACCATCAGCCACAAAAACACCAGCACCGAATAAGACGACCGGGCCTTCGGCTTCTTCATATAATATAAAATAACCAACGAAGAGACAAGCATCACACCCCGAACACCAACAAGCTTATAAAATACCTCAGCTGCTCCAAAGGTATAAAAATCCGATATACAGAACAAAGCCGACATCGCAGCAAAAACCACGATCCCAAAGCTAGCCATCTTCAGATCTTCTTCAAAGTATATCTCATTCTCTTCATGATAATCTGGCAGGTCTAATATCTTCACATCACCCTCACACCTACTAGTCCTATAATATTATTTACTATACCCCATCTCTCACGCCTGCTATATCGGCACATTCCCCTTCCAACATTGCCACCAACCCCCTCCACCTGCAATAACAACACACAAACCCCAATCCCCCAACCCATTATAGGACCAAACCCAGCTTGCCAGCGTAAGAGAATCCCGATACACGCCGGAACTCTTTAACCTTCTCCCTTACTTCCCAACCAAATCATAGACTCCTTAACACTTTATCCCTCCAACCATCTCTTTGCGTCTTCGCGCCTTTGCGTTAAACTCTTAATTTCTCTTCTTAATTATTCTCTCTCTTAAATCTGTGTTAATTAATCAACCAGCAGTTCGCGGCAGCGAACCCATTTCAAATAATCCGTGGATAAAAAAAATCTCCTCTTCTACTTTCTCCCTCCGCCCCCGGAGAATGTAAACTTTCAACATTCTATATCTCACCCAACTCAATCTACCTCCGATAAACCGGAGCTAGCTCCAAAATCCAGACCGTACCCGGTCAGTTATCCCGTCCAAAAAAAACATTTACACCTTCTTGAGTCTCCCCCCATTAATCAGCCTCGCCGCAGGCGAAACCTGAGCTTATTTCTTCTTTCTTATTTCTTACCACTTACTCCCTTTCAACCTTCTTCCCCAAAAAAAAGGGAGCCAGCCACCGCCAACTCCCTATCATCATTTATACATATCTTCGCACCATGCACTTCTGCACTTCTGCACTTCTGCACATATTCACTTCTACACTTACTTACTTTCATTCTTCTGAATAACCCCACTTGCCGCCTTCACTATCCCCGCGATATTCGCCAGGTCGCTCGGTATGATCATAGAGTTATTCGTCTGGGCCAGCTTACCAAACTCTTCCAGGTATCTTTCAGCGATACGCATATTAACCGCTTCCAGACCGCCATTTTCACTTAACGCACTGGCTATCTCGCGTACACCTTCGGCCTTCGCCTTCGCTACCCGCAAGATCGCTTCCGCTTCACCATCTGCCATATTCACCTGCTGGATCTTATGACCTTCTGATATATTGATCCGCTTCTGCTTCTCCGCTTCCGACTGTGCGATCACTTCCTGCTTCTCACCTTCGGCCCGGTTGATCTGGCTCTGGCGATAACCTTCAGATTCCGCGATCACCGCACGCTTCTCACGTTCGGCCTTCATCTGCTTTTCCATCGCATCTTTAATACTCACCGGCGGCACGATATTCTTAACCTCATAGCGGGTAACCTTCACACCCCACGGATCAGACGCCTTATCTACCGCCGCTACGATCGCATGATTAATCGACTCACGCTCTTCAAACGTCTTATCCAGGTCCAGCTTACCGATTATACTTCTCATCGTCGTCTGGGCCAGCTGAATAGAGGCAAACCGATAATTATTAATACCATACGATGCCTTCTGCGGATCGATCACCTGCATATACAAAATACCATCAACCTCAACTGAGATATTATCTCGTGTAATACAAGTCTGCGGAGGCACATCAACCGCCTGCTCTTTCAGTGTATGACGATACGCAACCTTATCGATAAACGGGATCAGAATATGCATACCCGCTTCCAGCGTCTTATAAAACTTACCCAGCCTTTCGACAATAAACGCACTGCGCTGCGGCACGATCCGGATCACATTAAAGATCGTCACTACCACCACTACCAGCAGCGCCAACAATACTATCGTCCAGGCCCCGATCTGTGCTAACATAAATTCAATCATCATAACTACCCTTTCATCTTATCTAAAAAATTAAAATAACCATTCAAACTATTTCCCAACTTCCCCCAAACCAGCTCCTTGCAACTTATCACCTTTGCCTTAACTCTTACCTCCCCCGTAATCCGGGAAAGAAAAACACCACCAAACGCATTGCCCTTCCCTCAATCTGTCGTAAAGATCCAGACCGTACTCGGTCGGTTATCCTGTCTAAAAAATTCTTTGCACTTCGCACTTCTCCCCCCCCTTCATATCTCCTCTACGATCAGCGTCAGATTATCCTGCCCAACCACCCTCACAACTTCGCCCGCCACAATATCCTTCCCACATTGCGCCTTCCATTCCGTACCATTTAGCTCAACCTTACCGCCCAGCTTCGCGTCGATATTCACTACCACCGTCGCTCTACTGCCGACAAACTCCGACTTACTCACCGGCAGATCACTGCCATCAACTTGCGACTGACCGACAAAGACCCGCTTGAGACTCTTCCTCAGCATTATCAACATCGCCAGCGACGATACCAGAAATATTATCAGCTGCACATTCAGCTCTATCTCAAAGATCATACAGCTCACCGCCGTCACCAGCGCACCCAGCCCAAAGAATACTATCACCAGCCCCGGCATCGCCAGTTCACAAAATACCAGCCCCAGCCCTACCAGAAACCATATTATCTCAGGCCTCATCATATCTTCTATTAAAGTTGCTAACATATAAACCTTCCTTTACACAACATATAACAAATTCACATCACATTACCAAACAACCCACACGCAAAAGTCCCCCGATACACGTCGGGACTCCGTAGTCTTCTTCCTCACTTCCCAATCATCTCTTAGCACCTGGCGTCTTTTCCTTAAACCCTTAATTCTCCTCTTCTACTTTCTCCCCCGCCCCCAGAGAATGTAAACATTCAACAATCTATATCCCACCCCACTCAATCTGTCGCAAATATCCAGACCGCCGCAGGCGGTCGGTTATCCCGCCCAAAAAAACCTTTGCACTTCGCATTAAAATCTAAATTCTCTTCTTCTTAAATCTGTGATAATTAATCAATCAGCAGTTCGCCCCAGCGAACCCATTTCAAAAAAATCGGTGGATAAAAAATCTTAACCCCACCAACAACTACCAATAACTATATATCCTTTCCGAACTATTATACACAGATCATACAATAACAGTTACATTCTACCCATCTTCACAACGGATAACAATAATAAAAATATCGACCAGCCCCCCGCCCAATATCTACCATTTCCCCACATAACCACCTACAAACACTAAACTAACAACATTAACCCAAAGTCGCCACTTTTAACACTTATCACTAATTATATCAATTATTCCTTGTATTATTCTGCCGCATACTGTAAATTCGCTTATGTTTAGGGGCAACATTTCACGAACCCCAACACTTTTCTTAGTCGATATTTATAACAAATAACTCGAAACTGACCTAAAATGCAGCTTGAGTCCAATAATAACAGTTTCTAGCTAATCACACTCATCTCAAACTGACCTTTGGCCAGCTTGAGTAATTTATTCTGGGGGATAAATTACTATCATGACAACTTCGGAACAAACAGCAGCCAACTATGTCAAATCGCTTGTCGGCTTCCTCGAAGACGGCGACCGGGACAATGCCCTTGGCGTACTCTCCCAATGGGCTGCCGCTTACAACACTCAAGATGCCATCGAAAAAGTTCTCGACCCGGCCCTGAACATCTTCGGCTGCGAGCTATGGAGCAAAGGCAAAGTCAGTCTCGGCCAGGCATATGTAATGAGCAAAGTGGCCGAAGACATATTCAACCTCGCCGCCAGTGACCATCGAAACAAGCCTGTCGAACAGCATAAAGGACCTATCATCATCGGTAATATCCAGGATGATACCTACTCGCTCGGCAGAAAACTCGTCATTACATTCCTAAAGCTCGAAGGATGGAACGTCATCGATCTCGGCTGCGATGTTACCGCCGTCGAATTTCTAGACGCCGCCGAAACCCATAACGCACAGCTTATCGGTGTATCCGCCATGATGCTTAAAACCGCAAAAAATATCGCCAGTGTCCGAAAAGAGATAGACAAAAGAAAACTGCAGAACAAGATCATGCTCGCCGTCGGTGGCGCTGTATTCACCCAACGCCCAGAGCTCGTCAAACAGATCGGCGGCGACGGCACAGCCATCAACGCCCTCAAAGCACCTGCTCTTTTCGACCATCTTCTCTCCAAACTAAAAAACGAGGTGATACTATGAACAGCCTTGAAAGAATCATGACCGCCGTCAACGGCACAGAAAACGATAAACGTCCGACCATCCTTACCCTTTCGCTTTATGGTGCCCGATTAACCAACTGCCCGCTCAACGAATACTATACCAACCCCGTACATTACATCGCCGGCCAAACAGCCATCCGCGAAACCTTCTCACCAGACGCTCTGCTCGCCCCCTTTACCCTGCCGCTGCTCGGTAGCTCATTCGGTGGCCAGCTTACCTGGTTCGACGATTTCCCGCCAACCTTAACCCAAAACGCTTTCTCCGATCCCGGCAAGTTCTCTGCCAGCGACTTACCTGATATCGACAGCCATCCATACTTTATTTATTTAAGAGATTGCATAAAGGGCCTCGCCGCCCAGAGCCAGGGCCAGTCCCCCGTCGCCGCTATAACTCTTAGCCCGGTCGACCTGCCCTCACTTATCTTCGGCATCGAAACCTGGCTAAACACCATGCTCTTCGACCAACATACTGCTCACAAAGTTATCGATATATGCACCAGCTTCTTTATCGAACTTACTAGCAAACTTTTCGCCGATGGTGCCGCCTTTATCGTTCTGCCCATCCCTTTTGCTAACCTGAATATTATTACCAAAAAAATACTTACCGACACGGCCATACCAAACCTGAAAACAGCTTTCGCCCAATGTCCCGGCCCGCTCATCCTGCATCATGTCGGAATATCAATTCAGGACACCCTGCCATACCTGACCGGCCTACCCAATACCATCGGCTGTTGCGTTGGAGCTGACGACGATCTATCTTTCTGCCGACATGCTTTAGGTGACTCTACCGTCTTACTTGGCAATATCGACGGGCCAGGTCTGGTCTCTCTCTCTCCCGACCAGATATACCAAAACACCATGAACATTCTGGCCAACAGAAAAGACGACAAACATTTCATTCTCGCCTCGTCCGCCGCTGATATCGACCTCGATACCCCACCGGATAATATCGAAGCGATATTCCAGGCCGTTAACGACTACTCTCTGGGGCTCCAGCATGCATAACCAGCAACCACAAATATATAACCAGAACATAACCTGCCTGGCATGTTCTGTCTTTCGCGACCAGCTTCAGCAGTTGCAAAACTCAGGTCTATTCAACCTGCCGGTCGTATACCTGGACTCTATTATGCACCTGGCACCCGACACTCTCAAATCCGCGATGGACAATGAAATACACTCACTACACTGCAAGGGCCAATGCGTCCTGCTCATCTACGGCCAGTGCCACAACTACATGGACCAGTACTCACAACTTGGCTACGTCTACCAGCTCTCCGGCACAAACTGTATAGAGATCATCATCGGAACAGAACAATACCATAAACTAATAAACGATGGTGCTTTCTTCCTCATCTACGAATGGGCCAGAAACTGGAAAAACATTTTCGCCGACGAACTTGAACTGCCCCAGAATATTGCAAAAGATCTAATGAACTCACAGCATAAATATCTGCTTTACCTTGATACCGGTGAACCGCCGATACCCGAACAACTACTAAACGAGGCCTCTGACTTTATGGGATTGCCCTGGAAAACTATGAATATAAACTCAAACAACTTAATAAACTCTATTAACTCTTCGCTTGCCACAATATAAACTGCCATGAAAATAGACGATAATAAAATTAATTCTGACGCCGCTATGGTTCTCGACATTATCGAAAGGGTAATGAAAAACACCAGCGACCTAAACTCCGCCGGTAATATGACCATCAGTATTCTCAGAGAGATTACCGGTGCCGCTGCTATTATTCTGCTCGTTGCCGAAAAAAACGAACCAGACTCCAACCGACTTATCGCTATCCACCCGCAGCGACGCAAACATCTACAAAGTTCTGAGCTCGTCAAACAGCTCGCTCATTATACCAAACAACTAAACGAGCCTGAATATCTCCATATCTCTGATAAAGACAAAATATTCAATTGGATCGAATCTGAAAATGAGACTATTACCAATGCTATTATCACTCCACTAAAAACTGCCGATGAATATCTCGGCTCTATGCTCATTCTACAGCTGCCCAAAGATCAAACCGGACTGCCCGCCATTATCAGAGGCATTAAAACTCTCTCCGGCATACTCGCTCTCGTTTTACGAAACTCACTCATGTACGATGAACTCAAAAGCACAACTTCGCAGCTTATCCAGACTGAAAAATTCGTATCCATCGGCCAGCTCGCCGCCGGCGTCGCTCACGAAGTTAATAACCCGCTCGGCGCTATCGGCTCATCCAACAGTACTATCCAGATTGCATTCAAACACATCATCGATAACATCTGCCAGGAAAGTGCGATCTTCCAAAAACATCGAAGCGACATCACCGAGATAATCGAATCACTGGAAAACTCTAAACTGCCGCCATCATCAGCCAAGCTTAGAAAAGTTAAATATGCTATCATCAGCCAACTGCAGGAATACGAAAATATCGATGCCTGTATTGTCGCTGACCTTATGGTTTCTACCGGCCTATACGAAAACTACACCAAATACATCCCTCTTTTAACCTCCGACGAATCACCGCAGGTACTAGATTTCATAAACAATCTCGCCTCTATCATAAAGGCCAACCAGATAATCGACATGGCCGTCAACCAATCTACCAGGGTCATCACTGCTCTCAAAGACTTCTCTCGTTCAGACGACAATACCCCGTCAACTATAACAAATATCAAAGAGACCATCAACACCACTCTCATCCTCTACGGCCACATCGTCAAACGCGGCATAGAAATAAGGACCGAGCTCTGCGACGTACCAGACATCATCGGCTACCCTAACAAACTATGCCAGGTATGGACCAATCTCATCCAAAACGCAGCTCAGGCCATGAAACAAAACGGCACCCTTTCTATTCAGCTCACTCATAACCAGGAGTACATCTGCTGCACCATCTCTGACTCCGGCCCCGGCATCCCACCCGAAATTATCGACCGAATCTTCGAACCGCTATTCACTACCAAACCAGTAGGCGAAGGCACCGGCCTCGGACTCGACATAGTCAAAAAGATCGTCGACTTACACCACGGCACTATCACCGTCGCCAGCCCCCCCAACCAGGGCGCAACCTTCACCATAACCATCCCCATAAACCCATAAGAATCACAAGTCCCGAAGCACATCGGGACTTGTGATTCTTACCCCCCCCTTCCTTCCCTCTACGCAAAAGTTTCCCAATACACCTCAAGATTCTTTAGCCTCCTCCCATACTTCCCAACCATATCATAAACTCCTTAACACTTTATCCCTCCAACCATCTCTTTGCGTCTTCGCGCCTTTGCGTTAAACTCTTAACTCTTTTATAATCCATTCCCACGCAACTGGAGAATGAACTCCCTTTGCCAGCCAATACATACCTTCGCTCGATCTGTCGCAAAAATCCAGACCGTACCCGGTCGGTAATCCCGTCCAAAAAAACATTCACTCTTCCTTACTCTTTCTCCTTACTCCCCAACCATATCATAAACTCCCAAATCTTTAACCACGCCAACCATCCCTCTGCGACTTCGCACCTTTGCGTTTAAACTCTTAATTTCTCTTCTTAATTATTCTCTCTCTTAAATCTGTGTTAATTAATCAACCAGCAGTTCGCGGTAGCGAACACCTCTTAATAAATCAGTGGATAAAAAATCTCCTCTTCTACTTTATACCATTCTCCCTCGCCCCCGGAGAATGTGAACTTTCAACAACCTATACCCCGCCCAACTCAATCTGTCGCAAAATCCAGACCGTAATCGGTCGATTATCCCGTCCAAAAAAACTTTACACTTTGCACTTTTCCCCTCCCCCCTTGCATCTTAACCCAATATCCAATAAAATAGATATTTAATCATTTACATCCTATACAGAAAGGGAAACCACAATGAAAATCGAAGCAGCTAAAAAGAACGCTCTGGCAGTTATGCCAAAATTAATCGTCAGTGTAAGGGACAAGCAGGGTAACGACAACGCTCTCGTAGTCGCTTATTGCGGAAACTGTAGCTATGACCCGCCTATGATTATGATCGGCATAGTGCCAGCCAGACATTCATACCATATGATTAAGGAAAACCCGTGTTTCGTCGCTCATCTGGTCGACAGCTCTCAAACCGCTCTATACGAATCTTGCGGCACAAAGAGCGGCAAAGACGGAGACAAACTCGCTGAAGTTGGTGCCAACCTGTCAAACGCCAAAAAGGTTAACGCCGCCATCATCGACGACTGCCCTGTCGCTATCGAGTGTACTGTCGTAGATTCTATCATGACCGGCTCACACGAAATGTTCATCGGTAAAATTGAATACGTACATGCCGAACCAGACACCCTGCTAGAAGACGGTCGCATCGACCTCTCAAAGCTAAACCTAATCTAAGCCGCCACTAATTAAATCTCCAAACTCCTGCCACCCGCGCAGGAGTTTTCTTTTACCACCCAACACCGCCAAAAAAACTTTGCACTTTGCACTTTGCACTTTGCACTTTGCACTTTTTCACTTTTTCACTTCCCCCCCACTTCTTCAAAAAAAAAGGCCGGCACCCTAAAGCACCAGCCTGTAAATTCAATTCATACTCTGATTAATGATCTACCGGCTCACCCAGCATCTCTTTGATCTCAGCATACTTATCAGCCAATACCTGAGCATCCTTCGCTTCGATATTCAACCTCAGCAGCGGCTCAGTATTACTCGGACGACAGTTAAACCACCAGCCCTCGCACTCTACTGTCACACCGTCAAGCCAGTCACCCTTGCCGTACTTCTCTTCCAGCTTCTTCATGGTGCCTTCCTTATCCTCAACCTCGAAGTTCACTTCGCCGGTTGTATGATATACCTTATATGGTGCAAACAGTTCACTTATCGGCTTATCATTCGCTGATATAACATTCAGCAAATGTACCAGTGTGATCATTCCGCTATCAGCGAAGAAATTATCACGATAGTAGAAGTGACCGCTCAGCTCACCGCCGAATACCGCCTTGGTATCCTTCAGAGTCTTCTTCATGAACGAATGACCTACACGTTCACGACGTGCTATACCGCCACAACGCTCAACTGTTTCCTTCAACGCCCAGCTGCTTCTCAGATCATACACGATCGCTGACCCTGGGTTAGTCGCCAGGAAATATTCCGCCAGTAACGCAGTGAAAATATCACAACCGATCGTTGTCCCTTGTTCGTCTACTACTACCAGCCTGTCAGCATCGCCGTCGAAGCAAACACCAACATCTGCTTTATGTTCCTTGATCGCAGCCTTTAGCTCTGACAGATTAGACTCTACCAGCGGATTCGGATCATGGTTAAAGCTGCCGTTTGTCTCGGTATTCAGCAGGATAAGGTCAATATCAAGATCACCGAAGATCTTCGGTACCGACTTACCAGCCATACCATTAGAACAGTCAACTACGATCTTCACTCTCTTGAGCTCTGTTGTCAAAAACTGCAAAACGTGAGCCTTATACGGCTCATAAAGATCAACCTCTGTTATCTTACCCTGACCAGCCGACTCTGTATGCTTCAATGATGTCGCTATATGCTGGATCTCTTTCAGACCAGTATCAGATCCGATCGGACGAGCCTTCTGACCACTTACCTTAAAGCCATTATAAGGTGCTGAGTTATGACTCGCAGTCGTCTGAACGCCACCACAGGTTCCCAGGTGGTTAATTGCAAAATAGATCTGAGGGGTATCGATCATTCCAACGTTGATCACATTCGCTCCAGAACCTGTCATGCCATCCATCAGCGACTTCACCAGTGACGGGCTGTGCGTACGCATATCATAGCCTACCACTATCGACTGGGCATTCTCCTGGCCGCGGTCATATCCCTGCAGCAAACTGCGAAGATACTGAGCTGACGCATGACCTATTTTCCAGGCCGCATCTTCTGTTACCTGCTCGCCGTAAAGCCCCCTTATATCGTAAGCTTTGAATATTTTTTCATCCATTTTTCTTTTTCCTTGTTATTACTTTTCTTTACTCTCCGGACACCGCTTTCCGGCTAAGTTGCAAATTAAAGGAATTATATCCCAAATAGCTGTAATGTCAACCCTTATAAGGTTTTC
This sequence comes from Sedimentisphaerales bacterium, assembly GCA_963667715.1. GTDB lineage: Bacteria > Planctomycetota > Phycisphaerae > Sedimentisphaerales > SM23-30 > JAFGDI01. The sequence continues at coordinate 4,280,870 of OY763926.1, forward strand.
CACATGTTTTCCACATAGCCGTACATACCCATAAATTTAACTGTAAAAACAACTTAAACCCGCTAAATATTAAACTGAACTATCATTATTAGACTAAAAATACCACCACTTTTAACTCAACACTCATCCTCACCTACCATATATATCACCCATTTCCCCTCCCAACTTTAAACTTCTCCCCATCACCACCATCCAACCATCCACGCAAGAGCCCCCCTAAGTAGCACAAGCGTCCTCGCTTGTGATTCTCAATATAACTTCCCCAACCATCTCAAACAATCGGGTATATGAGTTACGCAATAGCCTGACATTTTATTTTAGGCAACACGCCCAAAAATCGGGACTTGTAATTCTATTGCATCGCCAACCATCTCCTTACGCAATAGTTTCCCGATGCCCATCAAGATTCTTTAGCCTCCTCCCTTACTTCCCAACCATATCATAAATTCCTTAACACATTACCCCTCCAACCATCTCTCTGCGTCTTCGCGCCCTTGCGTTAAACTCTTAATTTCTCTTCTTAATTATTCTCCCTCTTAAATCTGTGCTAATTAATCAACCAGCAGTTCGCGGCAGCGAACCCATTAAATAAAATCCGTGGATAAAAAACCTCCTCTTCTACTTTCTACCCCGTAATCCGGGAAAGAAAAACACCACCAAACGCATTCCCCTTCACTCAATCTGTCTCCGATAAACCGGAGCTGGCTCCAAAATCCAGACCGTACCCGGTCGTTTATCCCGTCCAAAAAAAATCTTCGCACCTTGCACTTTGCACTTTGCACTTCTGCACTTCTGCACTTCCTCAATTCCTCACCTCCGCACTTACCTCACCCCTATATTTCGGCAACGCACCCGGATAATTATCACGCACATAAACCAATATCTTCTCCCTTAGCTCGCACCTCAGATCCCACGCCGTCGGAGCATCACTAGCACCCACCAAAAACCGCAGCTCTACCGTCTTTTCTCCGCAGTTCGTCACCTGCATACACGCCACCTTACCATCCCACTTCTCATTACCAGCCAATTCAGCCAGAAAATATTCACGCACCTTCTCCAGCTCTACGCTATAGTCCACCTGTAGAAATATCGTCCCGATCAGGTCAGCCGAAACCCGAGTCCAGTTCTGGAACGGCTTCTCGATAAAATAATTGATCGGTACTACCAGCCGACGCTTATCCCATATCCGCACAACCACATAGGTCATCGTTATATCTTCTATATTACCCCATTCCCCTTCAACTATAACCACATCATCTATCCGGATCGGCTGCGTTATCGCTATTTGCAGCCCTGCTATCAACGTTCCGATCGATTTCTGAGCTGCCAAACCTATTACTATACCTATTATACCTGCCGACGCTAAAATACTCGTTCCAAACTGCCGAGCCTTCTCAAAGGTCATTATCACACATGAAAACCCAACTATAAAGATCAGTACATAAGCGATCTTCTTCATTATCCGGATCTGAGTATGAACCTTCCTCGCCTTGAGATTATCACGAGCCTTCACATCATACCGACCTATCAGAAAATCCTCGACCGTATCAACTATACCTGTCATCAGCCAGCAGAAACTGCACATTATAACTATACTTATTACCTGCCGAACCGTCTCGGACGTCGATTCATGTAAACCCTTACTAAGCTGAAACTTAAACGACAATAGCACAAATACCGACACCAGCAGTAGTAATATCGGCCACCCGCAATTGCCCTTCACCGCCTTATACAACAGCCTGTTATGAGAATGATCCACTACCCGCTTCATCACCCTCACCACCAGCCACTGAGCCAGCCCTGCAACCACCAAAGCTATCGCCAGCGTATAACCATAATGAACGATAAGTTCTTTATTTTCAAGGTACCAATCCACAATATCACTCCTTTCACCGGAATCTCTTGTTAATATACACCTTATTATAGCCCACCAACCCCAAAAAAATCATCTTTCCCAATATTTAACCATCAGTAATACAGGAACATACATACATCACCACCCCTCCACAAACTCAACTCAATCTGTACTAAATCCCGTTATCCTGTCCAAAAATAATGCTACCTCATCACAACCTGCCCCCCCCAATTTCGCACAATACCCCTGATACCGCCTCTCAAATTCCCCCTCAGGCACACCTATATAATTCAAAAACAGCTCCATTCCCGCTTCATTACTCCATTGCCGGGTATTAACATAATCACCCGCAGCCGCCAACAGCTCATCACTCAACTTCAAATCTCCCGACATCGCATCTGCAAATATCTGCTCATATCCACTTCGATATATTCCATATTCATACTCAAACATAAACCGACTCAACGCGTAAAGCCTTGAATAATAACCAGATACATACAACGCTACCTGCTCACCCGACATCCCCTCCGTCCTGCTCAGATAATAGCCCGGGTCGCTGCCCACCAGCTGTCTGACACTAAAATTCAATCCCGCATCCATCGACTGCCTCAAGCTCACCAGCCGACCAATATTATACTTCGCTGAAAACTTAAGACCACCAGCATCCCATTTATAAGACTCCAGATACACTGCCGAAGATTCTGCCAGCCAGCTTGGTAGCACCACCCGCATATGCTGACCACAATACTGATGCCAGCACTCATGTGCCAATATCGACAGATCACCCCGACGCGATATTCGCCACGCCACACATTTGCCGTCATAACAATAAGCTCCCGAATCGATCTTAGCAAATATATCTGCACTTGCTCCTGTATTCGCTCTCGTATACGCCAGCCACTGCTCACGGCTATCAAAATAATAGATCTCGCCCTTGTCTAACGATCCTGCTCCAATCGCCGGCACAAATTCATCAAATTCCGACCACGCACTCTCCAACAACATCGGCAGCCGACCCAACATAAGACGATCCAATACCGTCGTATAGATCATATAATGACTCGTCTCTATACGCAAACAGTCATAACTTTCCGACAAAATCGACAGCTCTGACCGTTCAACTGATTCTACCGTCGGCAAACTCTCTACCAACGCGATCCCCTTATCAAATCGGTCATACTCCACGCCACCAGACGGCCCGCCACTCATACAGCCGCCCACCAGCCCCAAAAACAACAATATTATTAGAACCCTAATTGCTATATCCTAATTACTAATTTCTGCTCAAATGAGCTCACACTTCTTCCTCTTCCAGCTCATGTTCATGCCTGGCCCAATTAATATCCTCGGTCTCAACCGGATTCTCACCCTTATTCCAGTTAATCGCTCCATAAACCACACATAGCAAAGCACTTAACGGACATAATATGTAACATATCGCTACCCATTTATCTTCAAATCCTAACATAATAAACCTCTGAAAATGCATGAAATAATTATAGATTGCCACTAAGAACCAACCAATTGTAACAACAACCCCAACTTTTGCCAACAAATTTAGGTAGCACAAGCATCCTTGCTTGTGATTCTTAATATAACATCCCCAACCTTCTCAACAATCTGGTATAAAAATTACATTTTACTCTAACATTATCCACAAGCCCCCCCTCTCCCACCATCACCACAAATCCCAACAAAGCCCCCCCACCTCTTCACTTCTTCACCTTTGCACTTTTGCACTTCTTCCCCCTCTTCTTCACTTGCTTTCTAACCCCTTGGCAATTATCATATTAACATAATGAAACAGACCGTCTTAAAAAACAATATCGATACTCCATACACAAGGAATATCGCATTGCTATGGCAGTATTCGCCAAAGCTCGCTCAGCAGCTGGAAAACGTACCTGACGAACAGCTCATAAACTGCGAGATTACACGCAACGGCCAATACACCTGCCAGCTCACCGGCGATAACGGTAAAACCGTTTATCTACACAGCCGATACGATCCCGCTCGCGAAGCGGAAAACTGGACCGACGGCGTTATCGAGACCGCTAAAAAACAAAGAGAAAACAACGACGGCAGAGTCTCTATGTGCTATGTCGTCAACGGGTTCGGGCTCGGATACCATGTCGAAGCTCTGCGGAAAAAACTCACCGGCGACACGATCATTATCGTCATCGAGCAAAACCTCGCTCTGCTCCGATCCGCGCTCACACTCCGCGACATGCCAGACATTTTCGAAGACAATAAAGTTATCTTCATTACAAAAAGCAACCGCGACGAAATTTTCAAAAACCTGCACGATTACGGCGTACTGCTCACTATGGGCATGGTTTTCACTCGCAACCTGCAAACTCTCGACACCACTTTCTGTACCGAGGTACACAAAGCTATTAACGACTTCGTCAGCTACCTGCGATCTCACACTATCAGCGTTCTCGCCAATAGCATTACAACCTGCACCAACATAGCAAACAATATTAAAGCATACGTCGAGTGTGGCCCGGTAAACACCCTGCGCGGTAAGTTCAAAAACTATCCTGCCGTTGTTGTTTCCGCCGGCCCGTCCCTACAGAAAAATATCGAAACGCTAAAACAGATTCGCGACCGCGTTATCGTCATCGCCGTACAGACTACCCTCCGGCCATTACTCGCTAAAGGTATCAAGCCAGACTTCGTTACCTCTCTAGACTACCATGAAGTCAGTAAACGTTTTTACGACGGACTACAGGACCAGCTCAGCGACATTCATCTTATCGCCGAGCCAAAGGTCAACTGGCACGTAATCGACACCTACGCCGGTAACGGACCAATCTCTATTCTCGGTAACGATTTCGCCAACCTGCTGCTCATGGACGAACCGCAGCCGCACGATATGATACCCGCCGGTGCGACCGTTGCCCATCTCGCTTTCTACCTCGGACAATATATCGGCGCTGACCCGATCATTCTTATCGGACAGGATCTCGGCTATACCAACAACGTATACTACAGCCCCGGCAACGCCGTACACGATATCTGGCAGCCTGAGCTAAACCGCTTCTACTCGATCGAAATGAAAGAATGGGAACGAATACTACGTAGCCGCAATATGCTCAGACAAACCACCGACATCAACGGCACACCCATCTACACCGATGAGCAGATGTTCACCTACCTGCAGCAGTTTGAAAAAGATTTCGCCGCCTCTGCCGCTCGCGTTATCGACGCTACCGAAGGCGGTGTAAAAAAACAGTTCGCCACTACCATGACTCTCGCACAGGCAGCCGAACTATTCTGCACTAAAACTATCGACCCGGATCTCTTCAAATATCGCAACCAGATAGTAAACTCAAACCCCCAAGCCGCACAACTAGCTCTCGACCAGCTCAAAAAGAGAAAAGAGCAAATCCTCGAACTTGCCGACATCTCAGAAAAGACCGTCAAGCTCGTAAACAAAATGCTGGACAATATCGAAGATCAGGACTTCGTTAACAAACAAATGGCCCAGCTCGACGAACTCAGGACTATGGTCCGAAATCGTGAAAAAACTTATGCTGTCGTTAAGCAGGTTAGTCAGATGGCTGAATATTTCAGGTTCAAAGCCGACCGCGTACTAGACGTAGAAGGTGCAACCGGCATCGAACGACAGAGACGACAGCTGCAGCGTGACACCGGTTATGTTTCAGAAATTCGCAAAGGTTGCGACACTGCAATCGAAATTATCGACACCGCCATCAGCCGCTTCCAGGACCGACCCTGACCTGTTACTACTACACTTGGTCCTATAAAGTGACTTTCAATACTCTTCACCAGAACCCAAACTACAAGTTATCGCCACTACACCAACAGCTAGCCAAAAGGGCAACCCGCCACCTAACCTATCATATCACCCTACCCGTAAAGTACTTACCAGCCTTCTCTACCAGTACTCACACTACCTACTGCCTACTACCTATTAACATTCTTTTGTCATAACTCATGAATATTATTATCAACCGCTGCCTTCTTTATGCCGAAATTATACTTGTAAACGCTAATGGTAGATGATATTTACTTTTTAATGGAATTATGCGCCATGCAAAATAATACAGGTATTAAAAGTGATAAAGGTATCTTACTTCAAGCCGGTACCAACGAGCTCGAAGTGCTTGTCTTCACTGTCGGCAACACACCTTACGGCATAAACGTCGCTAAGATCCGTGAAATTATACAAAGACAAAAGACTATAAACATACCTAACGCTCCACATAGCGTCGAAGGTAGTATTAAACTACGCGATGAGATCATATCTCTCATCAACCTCGGAACACACTTCGGCGTTCGTGGCAGCCAGACTGAAAATGGCGAAGGCATGATCATCGTCGTTGAGTTCAATAATATCAGGTGCGGAATTCTCGTCGATACCGTTGAACGTATCCACCGGCTAAGCTGGAACGAAATCACCCAGCCGTCAGATTATCTGTCAAAGATGAACGCACCTATCACTGCTACCGTAAATATCGAAAATTACACAATTCTCATCGTAGACTTCGAAACCGTTATCAGTGAAGTGCTCGGCATCGAATGTGCTGACATCGTCGATGACGTAGAAAGCGATGCTAAAAAAGAGATCGAAAGCGAAGAAGTGCGCGTCATTATGGCCGACGACTCGACTATTATTAGAAAAACTGTCGAACGTGTCCTCAGAAAAAACAACTTCAATAACCTCGTTATCTGTCACGACGGCCAGGAAGTATGGCAATACATGCAGGCACATTACGACGACCCGGACGGCCCATGCGACATACTTGTAACCGATATCGAAATGCCTGGCATGGACGGACTACACCTAACCTTAAAGGTTAAGGAAGATCCAAAACTAAAATCTATCCCTGTTATCCTGTTCTCATCTCTTATCAACGATGACAATCTCAGAAAAGGCAAATCTGTCGGAGCAGACGCACAGGTCAGCAAGCCAAACAGCTCGGAGATGATCATAACCATATACGACTGCCTTAAAAAATACGGCATACACTGCAAAAAAAGTGAAGCTGAACCAGAACTGGTTAACTCTTAACAAAACAAAAGTGCAGATGCCACACCGGCCTCTGCACTTTTTTTTATCCACTTTGCACTTTTGCACTTTTGCACTTTGCACTTCCCCACTTTTTCACATACTTTCTTCTAAACTCCCCCCCAAATCAACCCGATACACATACTAGCAAAAGCAAATAACTTACATATCAGTCAATAAAGGCACAATGTAACCCATGTGCCTTTTTGACTTTTAAACCATCTCATGAGTAGCACAAGCGTCCTCGCTTGTGATTCTTAGTATCACATCGCTAACCATCTCAACTATTATGGCATATAAGTCACACAAAAAACTGACATTATCTTCAAGCCCCCCTCCTTAAACCAGCCTCGCCCAAAGGGCGAAACCTGAGCTTATTTCTTATTTCTTACTAACTTCTTCACTCCGTCCTCTTCTCCCTCACTCTACAACCAACCCAAAATCGCCAACCAACTCTTCACTTTAAACTATTAATATTCTTATCCTAATAATCCTCGCATCCTAGCCACTATCCTTCTTCCTTTGCGGATGCGAAGCACCTTGCGACTTTGCGTGAAATCCTCTTCTTCTCTATGCCCTCTGTGGTTATAAATCATCTTCTTAAATCTCTACAAACTAATCAATCACCCATTCGCCCCAGCGAACACCACTCAACAAATTCAGTGGATAAAAAAACACCCCCGCCCAATTGGACAGAGGTGTCATATTTGTTTATTATCTTTTAACTTTTATTGTTGTAATACTATTAAACAAGTTATTTCTTATACTTTATAGCAACTCCGCTTGACCAGAAGTAGCCATCCATATCAATACCAGAATCACCCAGCACAACAGCATCCGCTCCTAGCGGCGCACTCTTGGCTCTCAGCGAATTATGCATCTTCGCTGTCTGACAGGTATCCCAACGCCAGGTGGTAACTGTCGCCAGCTCGATAAAATCTGCCTTCGGCGCCAGCACCAATACCTGAACATTATCAGGATTTGTCGGACTATATACTCCTTTAGCTGTCTTAGTAATTGTGATCTTTGCACATCCCATTACAACTAACAAAGACATAACGATCATTAACATAAATATCTTTTTCATTATACATGCTCCCAAAACATTATTATTTTAGTCTTCATACTTTATCGCAGTTCCCAGCATCCTCTGATAGCTATTGGCAAACCGATCTTCACTAGCCCATACTTCTGACTGTGAATAATTGCCGCCAACCGGAACTACTATCACCGCATCTGCCCCTACCTGGGCAGCTCTCTTTCTCATGTGGTTTGCTGACGCATTGATCGCCTGAAAATCTGCAACCACAACATACTTCCTTGCAGGTACAACTCGCAGTATTTCAACTTCCTTAGCCTTCTTCGCCGGCAGATCATATACATAGCGACGATTAGCTTCATCTGAAATACAGCCTGCAACTCCAAATACAAATGCAAAAAGTAAAACAAACTTTAATATTTTCATCTATAATATCCTCTCAACAGAAAACAACAATACATCATAAAGATAACAGTCATTTGATATTAACATTATTACCCTATATGTAAAGAATATTTTTTCACACTTTTTTACAACACACCACAACCAACCAACCCTTCTCTCCCTTCGTATCCACCCCAACCATCTTCCCATCCTCAAATCCCCGCAAAAATTTCTTCTCAATGCCAACATCCCCAACCAACCCAAAATCCCCAACCAACTGCCTCTTCATATCAAACTCATAATATTATATCCTTCTTCTCCCTTAGCGGGTGCGAAGCACCTTGCGCCTTTGCGTGAACCTCTTCTTCTCTTCTATTATTTTCTCAGTGTCCTCTGTGACCTCTGTGGTAAAAAGCATTCTAAACGTCAACATCTCAAACCAATTCACAATCCCCAACCAAATCTTTGCGTCTTAGCGACCTTGCGTGAAACTCTTATCCTTTTCTCCCACCCTTCATGATCTCCCTGAACTTCATGGTAAAAAAAACTCTTAACTACTTCTATTTAATCTGCACAAATTAATCAATCAGCCGTTCGCGGTAGCGAACACCTTTTGAATAATCTGTGGATAACCTCAATCCCCTGCTCTTTTAATACCACCTTATACGCACGACGGTCATCATCAACAAAAAACACATCCTGCCGATTATTTCCCCGCTGCGTAATATGGTGTGGCATACCCGCTATAACTATCCTAGCTCTTCGTGGCATACCCTACTCTATGCCCTCTAACAGATATTAGTCAATCATAAATATTAAAAACAGGTGACTGTCCCCTGTTTCATTCTGTTTCATTTTCGGGAAATGTACCAATAAATGAATAATGAATAAACTGACATAATTTAGCCGCACTAGAAAGAAGGCTACTATCAATAACATAACTACCATGTTCGCCTTGAAAAATACAACTCACAACTAATTTAACACAAATATCACTATCAAAAATCATTTTATTTATAAAACCACTACTTGGTTCAAGTAAAGCAACTATATACTTGATATGGTCCTCAATTATTTGTGATTCTACATATTGCGATGAGTCAATTTCCCATATACCCGAATATCTTTTCCCATACCTTATAGCATGAGAAAGTTCACGATTTTTGATTACATACTTATCATCTTTTTGCCAGGATTTTGTCGGTAAAATCTTTATCTCTTTAGAAATAGCTTCTGGATCAAGAATATCTGATTGAACAATCCATGAAACACTACACATTTTCACTGGGCTATTTAAGCTATGTAAACTCATTTATTGATCCTTATTTTAAATAAACTCATCAAGATATCCAATCAATTTATCACCAACCCAATAACTACCATCTACACCTATTTGGCCATGAACATTATTTCCTAATCCATAGTATTTCTTCAATGCTTCAACTGCTCTTTTTCCCTGTTCTTTCGATAGATTTAATTGTCTCAAAGTCTCTGGGCTGAGGGTATGTCCACCAGTTTGGGGGAAACCGGGAAACGGTTTCTCCTAGGTTTTTCCTAAACCTTATTCAATTGCCTCCAGATACTCTTCTTCTATATCTGCGGATTTATACGGGCCATCACCATCAGGATCAATTTGCGGTTCGTCAAACCTTACCATATAACTAACAACAGGCCCTTTTCTGCCCTTAACAACCCGGGTTATTCCATTACGGTTTTCCAGAGGGTCAGTTGGAAAATAGCATTGTTCAACAATCACACCCTCAGCAAACTGGGCCCAATTGTAGTCCTTTAGAACTCTTACTCTTTGACCTAAATAAAACATAAATGCCTCAGTATCAATTATTTATACTTTGCCTTAACATAACCAACAGCCTTATTGAAATACCAATGCACCTCTCTGCCAAATTCGTCAAAACTCTTATATTTAATCCAATCCTTGGCTTTACCACCATATTGTTTTACTAGGCCTGCCACTTCCCTAATTCTTCTTCCCTTAGCTATAAATTCCTGAGTTTCAATCATCCTTTTGGTAATTTCAATATCACCAGCACCTCTGGCACACATATTATGCACCAACACATTAGCACCAGATACATAATAAGTATGCGTCCCTTCTACTTCAAAATTATATACCGGAGTCGGGGCAGCGACAATAGAAATATTTTCCACTTCCAGCAATTCACCGGAATAGCTAACGATCTTATCGTCCAGACTTAAATCCTTTGCAGCTATCCAGCCTTTATCTGCAACCCAGAAAGGATGCTCAGTAGTAGTTTCAATACCTTCACCAGCAACAGTTACCGTTACAATCTCAGAAGCCTCACGATGGAAAGCCTCGGTAACTTTGGCCGGCCTTATCTCGCCGGTTTCCATATCCATTGACCAGACAATATCACCAGCTTCTATATACTGGATCGGTACTTCGCCGGTCATTGTGAGAATTTCAGTATCAGCGGTAAAACAGACCCCCTTCATTGCCTTAAAGATACCATTAGTAGCCAAAGTCATCATAACATCAGTCATGGAAAACCGGGGACAGTCACCTGTTTTTATTCTCTGTGTCCTCTGTGACCTCTGTGGTAAAAAATAATCAAACCACAGAGCACACAGAGCTCACAGAGAGATGGAAGCAAATATTGATCCGAACAGGATTGTGACTGTCCTCGGTTTCCCACATGTTATTTTTTTATCTGATTTATATAATAAAAACATTCCAATGCTTGCTTTCCAAAACTAATACAAAGAAATGAAATTCCATACGTAAGTAGCCAAGTCCTTCTTGGCGGTAAAAATTGTTCAGTCGCTATTTCGTACAGCAAGAAACCACCTCCCCAAAGCACTCCAGATATTACGGGAGCTAAAATTGTGTATTTATTCTTTTTAATTGCCAAAAAAAAACCAGAAATAATAAACATCAAAGAAAATATGATAAGAATAACTCGACTTAAGCCACCAAAATCAAAACTTAAAAATGTGTCTTTCGTGTCATTCCCAACATTATTATCACAATCCAGTAAGATAGCGAAAACAATGAAACCCAATCCAACTAAAATCGAAAAAAAAGCTAAGCTCAAAATTGGAGATAAGTCATGTTTTGCTTCTATAATTTCTATATGCTTATGATTCATTATAATTACCAGCAATGAATTCTATTATGGCAACCTCAGAAAAACTCTTTCAAAGGTTGCCATAATATATTTAAAATCTGAAATACTTAAATTTGTCAATTGGCCCACTAACAAATTATTCCAACAAATAGAACAAATAGGGACAGCCACCCATTTAAGTTAGGTTATAAATAATCCTGCCCCGACATTAACTAAACTTACCGAGCCATGATATCACTTATATAACAAATACCGGATTTCGTCAACAGATATTATACCATTATATTTTATCCGTGTGCATCTGAGTTAATCCGTGGTTAGTTTTCTTTCTTCTTAGCGATCATGGTAATTGTTTGGAATATAATATTTTGAACCTCGGATTAACACGGATTTATTTTGACAGGATTTAATACAACCAAGGAGGGATACATTTAACATCGATAGATAACATAAAGTGTATGCACGAGGGAATAATGCTTAACCACTAAACATGCGAAAAAAAACAAAATGATAACAATCTTATTTCAGACTGTGCGTTGGCTCTGCCGCGGCGATAGCTGCTTTGCCTGTAGATGCTAATGACCTTCTAGCTTTTCTTGGCATATTTAACTATATGCAACTAAGGCTAATATTGTCAATTCTTTTATAGGTGACTGTTCCTATTTGTTCATACTAATTTCTACTGTTGTAGATCATGGCAAAGCAAGGTCAGAAAACACTTGTCTAATAGACCATACATATCACACACCCTTAGCGTCTTGGCGGCCTTGCGTTAAATTCTTCTTCCAAACGGTTCACTACTAATTGTATTTATCCGTGTCCATCTGCGTTAATCTGTGGTTCCAAAAAACATCCCCACCAAATCAACTCCCCCTCACCCCATCATCGCCAACTACCTCTTCATATCAAACTCTTAATATTCTTATCTTTCTTCTTCCCTCCGCGTCTCCACGAACTCTGCGAAAACCAACTCTTCTCTTGATTTTCTTATCCTAATAATCCTCGCATCCTAGCCAATATTCTTCTCTCTTTGCGGGTGCGAAGCACCTGGCGTCTTTGCGTGAAACTCTTAATATTACCCCCCCTTCATACCCTCCCTGAACTTCATGGTTAAAAAAACTCTTAACCACTTCTCTTTAATCTGCACAAATTAATCAACCACCCGTTCGCCCCAGCGAACACCTTTCAACAAAATCAGTGGATAAAAAATCTTCTCGAAACCCTGTTCTCCTGCCCATAAAGACATGTCACTATCAGACAATTTCACACCATGCACTTCCCACTTCCCACCTTACACTTTCCCCACTCTCTCTTACCTTCATGATCTCCTTGGACTTCATGGTGAACATTATTCCACGCTCTTTGCACTTTGCACTTCGCACTTTGCACTCTCTTCAATCTTGTTCACTTTTGCACTTTTCCTCCTCAATTCCTACCAAATCCTTTCAATTCTTATCAATTTTTGATCGATTTCAGACTTGCTTTAAAAATGTACATTTCACAACACAACATATACATCAGATGTACATTTTAAAAAAGAGAGATAAAAAAGATGGGATATTACACTAAAAACAGCTGGTGATACCGTTTAAAATGTACATTTGACAACACGCAACTATTGAGCACGGAAAAAACGTTGATTGGTGCCGCCTTCGCCGATTTTGACCGAGATTGGACGCAGACATTTCGGGCACCGACCTTCATAGGCGGTACCATTTCTATTAATATAAATATGACTATAGCACCCGCAGCAATCGAAAAGGATATAGATACACTTCCTGCCACTGCCATCTCCGGCACGTTTGGACGCCTCTGGCTCAGCTCCGGCATCAATCTTCTCAATGCCACTAATATCAAGAATGTAATCTGGATCTTCCATAGTTTATAATGTGATGTTAGAAATTAAAACAAAGCGTTCAGAAGCAGGTGTCAAAACCAACTCCCAAACGCTAAATTACTATTTTACACACACTTACGACCAACATACCAAACAACATGAATCGATAGGTCAAAAATCGATCGCCGCCTGATCCTGCTCATCTTCCAGAACTTTCAGCCTGGCCTTTTCCTTATCCAGCTCACGCCAGATACTCTCAAGCAGCTCAGGCAAACCCTTGCCCGTAACTGATGAAATACCAAAGACTTGCTTACCAAGTCGCTTACTGAAATCTTCCAGCAGGATATTATCTTCGTCCATATCGTTCTTAGTCGCCACCACGATCTCCGGCTTAGCCGCCAAAGTCGGGCTATGCTTCTGCAACTCGTTACGAATCACATTATAATTCTCAACCGGGTCAGAGTTATCCAACGGTGCAACATCAACCAGATGGAGTATTATCTTATTACGCTCTATGTGTTTAAGAAAATCATTACCAAGTCCCAGCCCTTCCGAGGCACCTTCTATAAGTCCTGGAATATCAGCCATTACGAACCGGCGATAGTTGCTAAGTTCAATAATACCAAGGTTTGGAACCAATGTAGTAAATGGATAATCAGCCACCTTCGGACGTGCCGCCGAGATGCGACTCAACAGCGTACTCTTACCAGCATTTGGCAGCCCCGCAAGACCAACATCGCCTATAAGTTTAAGCTCCAGCTTAAGATAGCGCTCCTTACCCCTGGTACCCATCTCCGCCTTACGCGGCACCTGGTCAGTAGCTGTTGCAAAGTGCTGGTTACCCTTGCCGCCGAACCCAGCCTCAGCAACACAAACCCTTTGCCCGTCAAAAGTTAGATCCTTGATCATCAGGTCAATTCTGGTATCAAATACCATAGTTCCAACCGGAACCTTAACCACCAGATCATCACCAGCCTTGCCGGAACAGTTACTACCCTGGCCATCACCACCCCGCTCAGCCCGCCAATGATGCTGGCCGCGGAAGTCCATAAGGGTATCGATCGAAGCATCCGCCTCAAAGATCACATTACCCCCATCACCGCCGTCACCGCCATCTGGTCCGCCTCGTGGTATATATTTCTCCCGACGGAAACTGATACATCCGTTACCGCCGTCACCTGCTTTTACATATATTTCTGCTTCATCTATAAACATTACAGCAGTGTATTCAAAATTAAAACTTTTTCCAGTTATTTCCCGCTAATCCTATGTTATATAGCGTATTTATGAAAATTTCCGCCTGCATAATCGATATAGCCGGAAGGTTGGAAGTTGGTAAGGGCAGAAGTGCAAGGTGAATAAGTGTATAAGTGTATAAGTGCGAAGTGCAAAAGTGCGAAGTGCAGATGTGCAGAAGTGCGAAGACAAAGAGGTTATGGGTTGGGTGGGAGCTGTCGAATTGTTACTGTAACTGCACACCACCCAAAGATATTACAGAGAAGCTGGACGCTATAGCCGTCGATGTGATAGACAAGTTACGCACGAGAGATTTAGAACATTTCAAGCTCAAGGCAGACGACATAGCAAACAGTATGATGACAGAAGAAGACAAAGACAAGCTCGAAAAATACACAAAGTTCAGATACGACTATCATCGAAGCGATGAAGAGAAAGAACAATACGGCATACTGGCAGATAAGATAAGAGATTCGTACTTTAAGCAGGTCCCCTGGCATATGTATTACAGTCCTTGCTTTGAAGCTAACAATAAGATGTACAAAATTGAGAATTTAAATTATACCAATTACAAAATTCTCGGCTATGCATCATATATAGAAACAAGTGACCCAAACTATCTGAATAATGTGCTAACTGTATTTGTTTATGCAATTGACAACGATGTTAATAATTGCGGAACATGGTTTATTGCTATTAAGTTGAATCAGGACAAAGATGAAGCTCGCTTCAGATGCCCGGCAGTATATTCGGTTGGCTCAGACCTGGGATTTAGACTATAGGACAGCTCGAGACAGGGGTCTGAGGTGGGTTGAGGTGATTTTTTCATCCACAGATCTGTCAAAAGGTGTTCGCTACCGCGAACGGCTGATTGATTAATTTTCACAGATTTAAGAAGAGAATTAAGAGTTTAACGCAAAGGCGCTAAGTCGCAAAGATTTGGTTGGCGTAGAGAATATTTTTTGAACCACGGATTAACACGGGTGGACACGGATGAATGCAGTTTGCAGTGAGGATGCCAGGTACTCGGTGCCTGCAAAGTAGGGATGAAGAAATAATTGGCTAGGATGCGAGGATTATTAGGATAAGAATATTAAGAGTTTAAAGTAAATAGTTGGTTGGCGGGTTAGGGTGTTAAGGGAGCTTGGGAGTTTGATTGGGAAATAAGGAAGAAGACTTAAGAATCCCGATGTACATCGGGAAAGGCCGGAACTCTTGCACGCGTTTTTTTTGTGATATAGTGGGCGGAATTGGGTGGTGGGGGTATAATGAAGATAGGAGGTAACTTATTATACATAAGGAAGCTGGATTGTTATGAAAAATAAGGTTGTGCTAATTGGTTTGGTCTGTGTGGTTATGGGATTGGTTAGTTATAGTTATCGGATGGAGTTGGGGCTGTTTTCGATTATCAATAAGCATTATCAGGAGCTTGAGCTTAAAGATGTGCTTAGTGAGATGTATTCTGAAGTTGACAGGGAAAGCGAACTGATCTCACAGGCGTTTGGTATGGACTGGGAAGAAACTGGTAGAATACTAGAGGAAAACCCTGATAATGAATATTTACTTCAGGCGTGGATACAAGATCAGGTTGGAATGGATGGCGAACTGTCACTGCTGGCGGCGTGTGATAAGTTGCGGGAGATGTGGCCGGAGAATGGATATTATGACCTGGTCAAGGGTGCTGTGTATTATGAGTCGGGCAATAAATGGGAAGCAGCTGAGTGTTTGAGAGTGGCGGCGAGAAAGGATGTTTATGAGTACCCTATTCTTTTAAGGCTCATAGAAGATAAGTATCCGATCTGTAAAGTTGGTATAATTAAATTAATATTTGAGCATGATATAGATATGTATAGATATCTGCAGGATGAATATAGAGACATGTCTTATGATAACCGACCGAAAGAGGTTGATATTGAGCTACTGGAAGCGATTGCGGCGGTATCAGAGAAGCATTTCAAGTTGGATAGAAATTTATACTGGAGGAATTTACAGCACGATAAATTCTCCTTATACCTGGCGATATTCGAGGCTTATAAAGATATGCCGGAGAAGCGGGAGATTTATCGAGAGAGGGCCAAGAGAGCGTACATAGAGAGAGAAAGCTATAGAAATGCATTCAAAGAAAATAATGAGCAAGAGCCAGATTATCATCTATTAGAATATTATTTGTCATCATACTTTATACTTGCATTGATTGCGATACCGACAATAGTAACGATGGTATACCGGGGCATATGGGGCAAGAGCGGCAGGAAACTGGCGGTTAGTCAGCATATGCTTTTAGTGCTAATGTGCGGAGTGTTCTGGGGTGTGTACTATCTGGTGTATGGTTCGCATCGGTGTGGGTGCGGGCATGTAGATGATATGAATTATCCATTTATATTTTTCATTAGTACTTGCGGAGTGACTGCATTATGGATGTGGGCGGCGTTGTCACGATGGAAGAAATGGACGAATATTATTTCGCGATGGTCGATAGCGATAAGCTCTAACAGGATAGTCCAACCGCTACTGATAATGGCAGTAGGCGGGAGTATGATACGGATATTGCGCGGCTTTTCGATAGATATATTTCCGGATGGGTTAAGTTATAGCCAGGAGGCAAATATAACCTTTGCAATATCGCTGCTGTTTGCGGTGCCGGCTTGCTGTCGGCGGGAAGCGGGATTAGTGATAAAGCTCAGGCACGGGCTGGTGCAGCTGGTGCCAGCGGGATATTTTCAGAAGCGATATGCCGGAGAGCTGGGTAGGATGTATGTGCTATGTTTTCTCATATGCTGGGGATTGATGATATATAGTGCTGGTAAGTTCAGGGAGTATAATAACTATTTAGAAACGCAGAGTGGACGTATATATGATACGGCAATTAGCGAGATAGCGAAGCTTGGCGATATTGACGATCTATATATGAGCAGGATGATGGAGCGTTCTGCAAAGTATGGGCAAAGTTTAACAGAAGATTATTTATTACTTAACGAGGAGGAGCTGAAGGAGGTCTTGCAGGGTTGGCCGGAGATGGCAAAAGAGTATAAGGTGGTATATAAGATGCTGGGGTATCTGACAAACAGGCAAATACAAACACATATGACTTTATCAATGCTAGACTGGATGGACATTGAAGTTGAGAAGTTTATATATGCTGCGGCTAAAGGTGACAGGCATGCTAAAGGGAAGATCGATGAGATATTGGCGACGAATAAGGTTCAGCTAAGACCGAACCTTAGAGCTCGGCGAGGGATGGCGATGGGTCGTGAACGAGAACAAGGTAGTGCTGGGCAGGAATTGCAGGAGGAGAGCGAAAGCGGCGAAGAAGAGAAGAGCATATCGCTGCTAAGATATTATGAGTTGAATATTGTCTGTTATAATCTCAATAGTAAAGAAGAGAATGAGAAATGGCAGGCGAAGATATTTGACGATGAACATAATATGAACATATTCAGAAATGCGTTTGAGAATATGACAGAGATAATTGACAGTAGTGCAAGGGATATGATAGTTAATGATATAGTTGACACGGGTAGGCTGGCCGATGTTTACGGTAAGCCGGAGATGTGTCTGTTTGGACTGAAGTGTCGGAACAGGGAATATATAAAATTGAAGCTTAGGAATATAATAGAAGTATGGAGGCGAAACGGCAATAACAACAGGGTTATCTCACATAGATTTATGTATGGGCATATGCAGGTGATGGTAGATGAAAATGAATGGGTTGACGAGAGTATGGTACCGTTGCTGGTGGAGATGCTGGAATATGATAGTATGTATGCGGTGCGTAAGCTCAATGAGCTGGGTTATGATTGGCCGGAGGAGCTTGTTGAGAAGTTGAGCGGCAGCCGTGACTGGCAGATGCGGTTTAGTATGGTAGTGAATGCGAATGAAGAGCAGCTGGCACGGTTGGTTGGAGATGATAATATTAATGTGAGGTTGGCGGCGAGGTATATGTTGGGTGGGGATTGAGGTTATTCACAGATTATTCAAAAGGTGTTCGCTACCGCGAACGGCTGATTGATTAATTTTCACGGATTTAAGAGAAGTAGTTAAGAGTATTTTTAACCATGAAGTTCAGGGAGATCATGAAGGGTGGGAGAAAAAATAAGAGTTTAACGCAAGGTCGCTAAGGCGCAAAGGTTTGGTTGGGGATTGTGAATTGGTTTGAGATGTTGACGTTTAGAATACTTTTTACCACAGAGATCACAGAGGACACTGAGAAAATAATAGAAGAGAAGAAGAGGATTTCACGCAAAGGCGCAAGGTGCTTCGCACCCGCAAAGGAAGAAGAATAGTGACTAGGATGCGTGGTTTTATAGGATAAGAAAATTAAGAGTTTAAAGTGAAAAGTTGGTTGGAGATGTAGGTATTTTATAGAGTTTGTGCTTTGGTTGGAAAGTAAGGAAGAATAGTAAAGATATGGTCAATATTAAGGCATGACATAATTCATAATAGAATTTGCAATGGTATATTAGGAATCACAAGCGGGGACGCTTGTGCTACTTAAAAGGAAGAAGACTTAAGAATCCCGATGTGCTTCGGGACTTGTGCTACTTATAGGGTTAGAATTTTAGTTGGAGGCGGGCGAAGAAGGTTCTGCCTATTGGTTCGTCAACTTCTTCGGGGTCGCCGAGGAAGTTGAAGTTGAAGTCTTCGTCGAAGAGGTTCTGGACACCGACCATAATTTCGCCGTTATCGTCAGCGAAGCGTTTGGCGAGAGCGACAGAGCAGTCGTTATAGCTGGAGATTATATTCTCGCTGCCCATAGTTGTCTGGTCGGCACATTTGAAGTTGGTGTTCAAGGTCCAATTGTTCGAGAAGTAGTATCTATGAGCGAAGCCGGCTCTTATCCGAGGTGGGAAGATACTGGTCGCGTCCATAGGAGTAGTTTCGAGTGTACGATCTTCATAAGAACACCAGAGGTCAAGGTCGGAATTGTCAAAGACGAAGTTGAGCTTTGCGAGTACTCCGAGTACGTCAACGTCGCCGTTATTGTCGATCTGGAGCAGTGGGCCGCTGAGCGGGTCGAAGCCGATGACGTTAACGCCGATAGTGTCTTTATAACAGTGATAGTAGCCGCTGATATCAAAGTTTGCATTATAGGCGAGGTCGAAGGAGTAGCCTAACTGATAGGAGCTCACCTGCTCGTTCTTAACGTTCGGGTTGGTTGATACGGTATTGTAGGATAGGTATCGCCAGCCGTAAGTGGCGTAGCGGAACGCCCTGCCCATAGTAAACTTTAGCTTCTGGTTAGTGAGTTTATCGATATCCCATACGGCAGAGAATAAGCCGGAGAAGTCATTATCGTCGATATCGGAGAAGTAGTCTTCTCTGGCCTGGAACTCAAGATTTAGCGAATCGGTAACGTTCCAGCGGTCGATAAAGAATATGCCAGCCTGATAGTCGAGATATTTATTCGAGCTGAAATCGAAGCTGTACGGCACGTCGGCGATATCAACAGAGTGATGTCTGAAGTTTGAGCCGAGGATCATGGTATGATGTTCAAAGTCGTAGTTTGCCTGAACTTCGATATCGTTTTCGAGTGACCTGGTAGTATAACCGAGAAACTCTTTATGTATTTCGTAGTTACCGTACCATTGAATATGGAACGAGAAATCATCGTACTTTTTCCGGGCAAGTCGAGCATAGAACCGACTGAGCTCGAATAGCTGGGTGTCTCTGGCAGTTGGCAGCATAGGATTGATGAGAGTAGTTGAGCCGGGCTGATAGATATCACCTCGCAATGAGCGGTTATAGGCAGCACCAAAGGAGAGCTCGGTAAGATCGCTAAGCTTGACAATAACCTCGGAATCGAGCTTATAATTTCTGGCATAGTCGTTTGACGAGAAGTTGTCATGATTTACAGCATCTTCCGACGATATCCATTCATCATAGCCGGTTGACAGCCGCCATTGCCAGTTATCCTTTTTATTAGCCCAGCGCAGGTGATTGTAAATATCGCCGTACTCGTCGAAGGTCGTAGAGAACATAAAGCCAGGAGTAATATTTTCCGGTCGTTTGGTAACGATATTCACTACGCCGGTGAAGGCGTTGGAGCCCCAATCGGAGGCACCGCTGGAACCGGTAATAACCTCGATGCGGTCGATATCCTCCATAAATATCGGTATGCCGGCGAATTCGGTACCGCCGGCGACGGGGCTATTTAAGCTTCTGCCGTTGATGAGAGTTACGTTTCGATCGTAATAAGAATATCGCAGGCCGCCCATACTCATACGATAGTGGTTGCGGTTACCTTGCAGGACATCTATGCCGGGGCTGTAGCGTAGGAGGTCGATAATATTTGTCGCACCGCTATAATGAATATCTTCAGAATCGATTATCTGGACCGGGATGGCAAGCTTGTCGATATCGCCGCCGAGTCGGGAGGCGGTGAAGAAGATGGGCAGCTCCTCGAAGATCATGTTCTCGGCCTCAAAGGCGGCGATGACATCGGTGGAGTATTCGGTAGTGGAATCTGGGTTATCAGTACTGTTAGCGGTGCTATTATCTGACGCTATTACCGCTGTGTGTAAACAGCAGGATAATAATAGTAGTGTCAGTTTGATAATCTTCATAATAGATCCGTATTTTTTGTAATTGATAAAACCCGTTGTAAAATGCTTATTTTACTGGGTTGTATATCGACATTATGTGGTTTGGACTTGAGGGGGATGGGAGTGAGAAAATGTGAAGTGCGAAGTGCGAAGTGAGAAGTTTTTTATTGGACGGGATAACAGGAATTTTTACAGATTATGGAAGTGTTGGTATGTATTTGTGGTATTTGTATGTTCCCGTAGATGGAATGAGGAGGAAAAGTTGAAAAAGGGTTATGGGATTTGACTTGGGAGGTGGTTGGGGGTATAATACTATGTGAGTAATTTGTAATATAGTATTATTAGGATTTAGAAATTAGGAATTAGGAATTAGATGGATAATAAGGAACTTGATATTTATCGGATGCGGGCTGAGGTGGCGCAGGCTATTGGTCATCCGATACGGATGGCGATAGTAGACTTTCTCAAGGGCGGCGAGCAGTGCGTTTGCGAGATAAGTAAAAAGCTGGGGTCGCAGCGGTCGAATGTGTCGCGACATCTGGCGGTATTGCAAAATGCGGGGCTTATTATCGGCCGTAAGGACGGACTGTGGATGAGGTATTCTCTGCAGTATGGTCAGGTTGAAGTGATAGTGAAGAATATTGACGAGATAGTGAAAGATAAACTTACTCAGGATATAGAGATATTAAAGAGATTGGGGTGAATAAATGGCATGTCCATGTATGTCAAGTTTTGGCAAAATAGCAGATATAGTAGTTTACGACTGGCTGGGGATGGAGCCCTATAGCCGTCTGGGTGCGTCACTACAGTTTTTTATAGAGGATACGACGAAGATATTCTGTCTGCTGGTGATAATGATATATCTTATCGGACTGGCGAGAGCTACGCTAAATATTGAGCGGGTACGTGACTATCTGGCTGGTAAGAACCGATTTTTCGGTTATATAGCGGCGGCATGTTTCGGGGCGGTAACGCCCTTCTGCTCTTGCTCGAGTATACCACTATTTTTGGGTTTTACGCAGGCTCGGATACCGATCGGGATAACGATGGCGTTTCTGATAACGTCGCCGATGATCAATGAGGTGGCGGTGGCATTGCTGGGCGGGCTGCTGGGAGCGAAGTTTACGGCGTCGTATGTGGCGATCGGTATCGGAGCGGGAGTAATAGGCGGAATGTTCTTTGACTCTATCAAGGCGGAGAGATATTTGACAGAGCTGGGCGAAAGTGCGCGAGAAGTTGGCAGTGTGGGCGGCGAAGTGGAATATGAGAAGAAAGATTGGCGGGCGAGACATGAGTTTGCGAAAGAGGAGCTCAAGACGATCGTGGGAAGGATCTGGAAATGGATATTTATCGGGGTTGGTGTTGGCGCGGGCTTGCACGGATATGTGCCGGAAGAGGTGGTGGTTGACAATCTGGGTGATGGGCAGTGGTGGTCGGTGCCGGCGGCGGTGCTGATCGGAATACCGCTATATTCGAATGCGAGTGGAGTGATACCAGTTGCAGAGAGCTTGCTGGGTAAGGGGCTGCCGGTGGGAACGACGCTGGCGTTTATGATGAGTACGGTGGCGGCGAGTATGCCGGAGTTTGTAATGCTTAAGCAGGTGATGAAGACTAAACTGCTGCTGATATTTTTTGTGCTGCTGCTGGTGATGTTTACGGTTACGGGGTGGGTGTTTAATATGATGATGTAGGAAAGTGTGGAAGCGAAGAAGTGTAAAAGTGAAAATGTGCAGAAGTGCAGAAGTGGGAAGAAGAGTTTGTTGGCGATGACTTGAAGAGGACTTGTTGTAGTTTGTATTTTATAGGAAGAAGGTTTTGTGATGGATTATGGAAGATGGGTTTTGTTGATGGTGATGGGTGTTGTGTTTAGTAGTGGGATTTGCCTGGGTGGTGATGAAGATGCGGGGTGGCGAAAGGAGAAGGATGTATGCTATGCGAAGATTGATGGGGTAGAGCTGAGGATGGATCTTTATCTGCCGACTAAAGCTGAAGGCGAGGTGCCGGTGGTGGTGTGGATACATGGCGGTGCGTGGCAGGCGGGTGATAAGAACTTTTGTCTGGCCATGCCGCTGCTGGCAGATGGTATTGCGGTTGCAAGTATAGATTATCGGCTGACAGATGTGGCGGTTATGCCGGGGCAGATATATGACTGTAAGGCGGCGGTTCGGTATCTGAGAGGGAATGCGAAGAAGTATAATATTGATGGTGAGCATATTGGAGCCTGGGGTGATTCGGCGGGTGGTCACTTGGCGGCACTGCTGGGGAGCAGTAATGGAGTGGCGGAACTGGAAGGGAATATTGGTGAATATGTGGGAGTATCGAGCGATGTGCAGGCGGTGTGCGATTGGTATGGGCCGTCGGAGCTGCTGACGATGCCGAATAATGATGAGGTTAACCGGTCGTTTAAGGATGGTAAGTCGCCGGTTGAGCTGCTGATCGGCGGGAGCTATAGCGAGAAGAAGGCAATGGGCGAGCTGGCTAGCCCGATCACACATGTCGATAAGAAAGATCCGCCATTTTTGATAATGCATGGTACGGTGGATAATATTGTGCCGATCGAACAGAGTAGGAAGCTGTACAAGAAGCAGCTTGAGGCGGGAGTGGATACGAGACTGGTCGAGATGGCTGGCTATGGGCACTGGTTCGGCGAGGCGGGTGAGGCGTATAAAACGGTAGCAGACTTTTTCCTGAGAACGCTGAAGAAGCCGGAGGCGGTTTGCGGATTTGAGACGGACTGGATCGTGACGAATAATAGCGAGAAGCTGCTGGTGAGCTTTATCGGGCATGGTACACTGATGCTGCAATATGATGGCAAGGTGATACATGTTGATCCGTGGAGTAAGCTGGCGGATTATAGTAAGCTGCCCAAGGCAGATGCGATATTGATCACGCATGAGCATATGGACCATCTGGATATAAAGGCTATAAGTCAGATACGCAAGAGATGGACCGAGATATTATTGCCTGAGGCGTGTAAGCAGAATGTGAGGAACGGCGAGGTTATGGCTAATGGCGATAATAGGATGCTGCTGGGTGAGATATTGGTTGAAGCGGTGCCAGCATATAATATAGTACATAAGCGTCCGGGCGGTGAGGCGTTTCACCCTAAAGGGAGAGGGAACGGGTACGTACTGAATATGGGTGGTGCGAGAGTTTATATTGCGGGTGATAGTGAGAATGTGCCGGAGATGAAGGTGTTGAAGGATATTGATGTGGCATTTTTGCCGATGAACCTGCCGTATACTATGACGCCGGAGATGGTAGCTGAAGCGGCTAAGGCATTTAAGCCGAGGGTGCTATACCCCTACCACTACGGCGAGACGGATGTGAATGAGCTGGTTGAGCTGATGAAGGGGCAATATGATACGGAGGTGCGGGTGAGGCAGATGCAGTGATGGGGCAGTTTAGATTGATTGTATTAAAATAACAGTTAACAGTGAATTAAATTGATTAGTAACAAGAAATAAGAAATAAGCTCAGGAATCTCGCTCCGCTCGAAACTATTTGAATAATATACTGCAGGCTACGCGAGTATATCATTAAATACATTACGAAGAGTGATAGATAAATAAAAATATTTTTAGTCGCAAATTGCACTAAATATGGTTAATTAGCGGGATTTAGAACACAACTGGTAGCTATATGGGCTATAATATGGTTGAAAGTTTTAGAAAATATCGATAAATTTAATGTTGCAAATAGGGGCTGGCCGATATAGAATCACACCTAACAAACACCTAACAGAGTTTATTAGGCCCTAACGGGTGTGGCCTGGATGGGTCTGGACATATAGAAAAGATATAAAGTAAACATATATAAGACTTTAAGGAGTAAGTAAGATGGCAAAAGCGAAAAAGAGCCAGGTAAGCTTAGACGGCAACACGCTGGAGAATGCACTGAGCCAGATCGAAAAGCAGTATGGCGAGGGTACGATCATGCATCTGGATAATGATGCGCCGGTTACAGTGGATTGTATAAGCAGCGGCTCACTTTCGCTTGATTTGGCACTGGGCGGTAAGGGAATACCACGCGGTAGAATAATAGAGCTGTACGGCCCGGAGTCAAGTGGTAAGACCACTTTAGCACTAAACTGTGTGGCAGAGGCTCAGAAGCTCGGTGGTGTAGCGGCGTTTGTTGACGCTGAGCATGCACTGGACCCAACCTGGGCGAAGAAGATCGGTGTAAACCTGGAAGGGTTGCTGGTATCTCAGCCGGATAGCGGCGAGCAGGCACTTGGTATCGTTGAGATGCTGGTGAAGAGTAATGCGGTAGATATAATCGTTGTGGACTCGGTTGCGGCACTAACACCACAGGCGGAACTCAACGGCGAGATCGGAGATTCGCACGTTGGCTTGCAGGCGAGATTAATGAGTCAGGCGATGCGTAAGCTGACCGCAACAATCAACAGGACCAAAACCTGCCTGATATTCATTAACCAGATCCGTGAAAAGGTTGGTGTAATGTTCGGTAGTCCAGAAACCACACCTGGTGGTCGTGCACTGAAGTTCTACAGCTCGGTGAGACTAGATATTCGTCGAGTGAGTACAATGAGCGAAGGCGATAAGGCGATTGGTAACCATGTACGGGTGAAGGTCGTAAAGAATAAGATCGCCCCACCATTTAGGAAGTGCGAATTTGATATTATGTTTAATGAGGGTATTAGCCGGGAAGGCGATCTGATCGATCTGGCGGTAATAGATAATGTTATCCAGAAGAGTGGTGCGTTTATGAAGTATAAAGGCGAAACGATCGGTCAGGGTCGTGAAAAGACCAAGGAATATCTGCGTAATAATGAAGATGTCTTTGAAGAGATCAAGTATCAGATTTTGGTGAATAATGGTATAATTGTGCCAGAAGAGAGCGAAGAGGAAGTATTAAGCGGTGCTGACGAGGAAGTTGTGGAGATAATAGAAGAGCCAGCCAAGAAAAAAGGTGGAAAGAAGAAAGCAGCGAAGTAGGGATTTTTATCCACAGATTTAAGAAGAAAAAAGATAAGAAGAGTTTAACGTGAAGAGTTTGTTGGCGATTGTGATATGTTTGGAAAGTAAGGAAGAAGACTTAAGAATCCCGACCTGTATCGGGAAACTCTTGCGCGGCGGGGTTAGGCTCTGTTGTGATATGAAATAGCCAAGTTTTTCTGTTTGAGAGTACAGATAAGAAAGACAACCTTATAAGAAAGGAACCATTGTTTGATATGATGGTTCCTTTTTTTTATGGCAGGAGTAAAGAAGATTTTTTTTGGACAGGATAATCGACCGGGTACGGTCTGGATTTTTACGGCAGATTGAGGGTAGATATATGGCGGTTGGTGGTGGTGGTTTGCTTTATCGGATTGCGGGGGAGGGATGATTTAACGACAAGGTGCTGGCACCTGTAAAGGAAGAGAAGAGAAGAATTGGTTCTCGCAGAGGCGCTAAGGGATGGTTGGCGGGCTAAAGTGTTAAGGAGTTTATGATATGGTTGGAAAATAAGGAAGAAGACTTAAGAATCCCGACGTGTATCGGGAAACTCTTGCGCGGGGGAGTTTATATTAGGAATCACAAGTCCCGATGTGCTTCGGGACTTGTGCTACTCAGGGGCGTTTGTGGTACTTAATAGGTAGAATCCGATTGAGTTTTTTTGTGGTTTGGGTTATTCTGAGTGGGTTGGACTTGGGTCTGACCGGTATATGATAACTAGAACAAGTCTAAATGATCAGATTATGTGCCGGGGATGTAAAATAGAGCTAAATCAGCGAAAAACGAGGACAAACCAATGAGCTACGAGACTGTATTTGTATATTTGCTACTGGGTCACCTGATCGGAGATATGGTGCTGCAGTCGAATTATATGATCCGCAGCAGCGGTCAGAGCTTCAAGGGGACGTTACTACACAGTATAGTAGTGACATTGGTGACGGCTGCGGTATACTTCTGTAGTAAGTCGGAGTTTATAATGGTATATGTGATAATATTTATTGGGCATACCATGATAGATGAGGTAAAGCGTAAGCTCGACCCACGAAATAATAGTTTGAAGCTGATGATAGTAGATCAGGTTGTACATGTACTGTTCTTATGGGTGTTGGTGCTGACGTTAAAGTATAGTATTAAAGCGAGTAGCGATCCTACGGCATTATGGCCGCATTTTTACAATTTAATGAGCCCAGTATGGTCGCATAAGGCGGTGACGCTGTGTGGATTGATATTATCAGTGCAGTTTGGTCATAATTTAGTACAAAAGACGGTACGGAAATATGTCGATAAAAGCGAATGCAAGGACTATAAAGGCGAGATCGCGATAATTGGCCATATGATAAGGCTGATGGTGTTTATCTTTGCGGTGAATGGTGAAATGGCAGCGATCGCTATTTTATTGGCAGGTAAAGGGATATATGATTATATCCGCTATAGTGAACTGAAAGATAAGCAGGTCAAGCTGGACTATATAATGATAGGTACTTTTTTGAACTTCGGCTGGGCAACGGCGGTTGGAGGGTTGGTTGACTGGCTGATATGATTAGTTTTTTATCCACTGATTTTGTTGAAAGGTGTTCGCTACCGCGAACTGCTGATTGATTAATTTACACAGATTTAAGAAGAAAAAATAATTAAGAATGTTTAACGCAAAGGCGCGAAGTCGCAAAGAGTTGGTTGGCGTGCTTAAGTGTTAGGGATTATATGATAAGGTTGGAAAGTAAGGTAGAAAACTAAAGAATCCCGACGTTTATCGGGAAACTCTTGCGTAGAGGACGCTGAGAAGAAGATTGGTTTAGTGAATTTAATGTTGTTCTGGGTGGGTTGTATTTTGGGCTCACGGCAAGTAAAGAACGGCGTATATAAAGATAAAGTTAGAAATGAGTAAAATTAAATGAGTATGAATATTGGATTGTCGTCACAGGATATATCACAAGCTGAGATAGATGCTGTTGTAGCGGTAATGAAATCTAACCAGTTGAGTCTGGGGCCGAAGCTGCCTGAGTTTGAGAATAATTTTGCGAATTATATAGGTAGAAAACATGCGGTGGCAGTTAATAGCGGGACCAGTGCTTTGTTCTTGCTGGCGAGTGCGTATGGTCTGGGGCCAGGCGATGAAGTTATAACCACGCCGTTTAGTTTCATAACGACAACGAATATAATATTGATGACAGGTGCAACGCCGGTCTTTGTAGATATTGATCCGATATCATATAATATAACGGCTGAAGCAATAGCAGAAAAAGTAACCGATAAGACAAAGGCTATCGTGCCGGTAGAAGTATTCGGTAATCCGTCAGGGCTCGATAAAGTGGCGGACTTCGCCAAGGAAAAAGGACTGATCTGTATCGAAGACTCCTGCGAGGCGTTAGGAAGTATAGTAAATGGCAGAATGGTCGGAACGCTGGGTGATGCATGTACGTTTGCATTTTATCCGAATAAGCAGATAACCACAGGCGAAGGCGGTATGATCCTGACTGACGATGATGCGATAGCAGCGATGTGCCGTTCACTGCGTAATCAGGGTCGTGACGAAGGTGCCGGCTGGCTGGCACATGCTCGACTAGGTTATAATTACCGCTTGAGTGATATTAACTGTGCAATAGGTATAGAGCAGCTGAAACGGATAGAGGATTTTGTTGAGAAACGAGCGAGAGTAGCGGGGATGTACCAGGAACTGCTGGCAGATGAGACGAGATTGACAATACCACAAGAGCCGGCGATGTGCCGTATGAGCTGGTTTGTGTTTGTCGTTAAGTTAAGCGAAGAATATAACCGTGAAGATCGCGATAATATAATGCAGAAGCTCAGAGCTGATGGGATAGGTTGTAATAACTACTTCACACCGATCCATCAGCAGCCGTTTATCCAGGAGAAGCTGGGCACTAAACGCGGCGACTTCCCAATAACAGATGCGGTGTCAGATAGGACAATCGCCCTGCCGTTCCATAATAACCTGCCGGAAAGTGATGCAGAGTATGTATGTAATAAGCTGCGGGTAGCTATGGATAAGGTTAAGAGTTAGAAATTAGTCCCGATGTACATCGGGATAGAAGTTAGGATTTAGAAGCTGGGGCTCTTTTGGGGGTTCCGGCTTTTTTTATTGGACGGGATAACTGACCGGGTACGGTCTGGATTTTGGAGCCAGCTCCGGTTTATCGGAGGTAGATTGAGTAGGGCGGAATATAGATTGTTGAAAGTTTACCTTCTCCGAGGACGGGGGAGAAAATAGAAGAGAAGATTTTTTATCCACGGATTTCTTGAAATGGGTTCGCTGCCGCGAACTGCTGGTTGATTAATTAACACAGATTTAAGAGAGAGAATAATTAAGAAGAGAAATTAAGAGTTTGAATGCAAAGGCGCGAAGTCGCAAGGAGATGGTTGGATGGTGGTATTAAGAAGAGTTTTTGTTGGACGGGATAATCGACCGGGTACGGTCTGGATTTTGGAGCCAGCTCCGGTTTATCGGAGGTAGATTGAGGGTAGAGTTATGGCGGTTGGTGGTGGTTTGCTTTCTCGGATTGCGGGGGAATTAATAATTGTTTGAAGAATGTCAAGCAGGATGCTTGACCTACTTATTCAGATAGCAAGGTAAGTGATGAATTGGAATATGTTTGGGGTGGGGGTAGAGATTAGAAAGGAGAGAAAGAAAAAAAACCGGTAGATCCTGGGATTACCGGTTAATTGAAAAGAACGAATAATAGTAACTTATGTTCTAATTTGTTAATTGTTATGCGGGCATGGCGTAGTATTTTTCCTGGATAGGTTGGCTGAGCCTGAGAGCTATTCGCTTATTGCCCTGAGTGTCGGTTTCAACTCTTAATACTTCGCTCCAGCCTTTATAATTTCCCATATCGAAAAGGTTAGTATCGCCTTTGGGGAAGCTGAATCTGGTGAGCATCTGCTCGCCTGCAGTGATCGGAGTGTCGCCCGGAACGGTGATGGCAACAACCTCTCTGGTAAGATCGACGGCTTTGCCACGGTACATAACATCATTTATCTCTTTTTCGTGTCCCACCCAAACCGGCCAAAAAAATCTTACCCTTTTATCTCTTCTTTTGTTTGGTGAGCAATTGCTTTTAGTGTGCATTTCCTAGAACTCCCATAAGATTCCATGGATTACAAGTTTTAGTATCGTATCTATTTATAAAAACGCTCAATTGAGAGCTGAATAACTTTTTTGATCGGTTATACTTAGTCCATCGGAAAACGAATGGCGGTGGTTAAGAATAAAACAACTGAAAAGTATAATATTTTTTTCAATATGGTTTATTTGTAATCTGGCCAAAATAGCAGAGAAGATATGAGATGGAAATGATACGGTGGGGAGATTTATTCGGACTTAGTTGGGGGGGAAGTGTTGAAGTGCGAAGTGCGGAGTGCGGAGTGCAAAGGTGAAGAGGAGAGGAGGAAGGAAAAGAGAAGGCCGGGGCTTTTGGGGGCTCCGGCCTTGGGGGGGTATGTTTTGGTGGAAAATAATATGTAACCTGTATAACAAGTTAGTCGAGTTGGTTGGCGATGTTATACTAGGAATCACAAGTCCCGATGTTCTTCGGGACTTGTGCTACTTTACTGGCCAGTCCATAGTGCCTGGATTTTTGGTTGGGTGGCGAGGTCGAGATATTGCTGACGTAGGTCGAGGCCGGAATTGAAGGCGGCCTGAGAACTGGTTAGCATTTGTTTGAAAGTTGGCAGAGGTGAGAGTCTGATAACCTGTGGGTCATGGACATTCAGTTCAGAAGCGAGAGAGGATATCACATCGTCGAGGAAACCAATCTGATCGATGAGTCCGGCTTCAAGTGATTCGGGGCCGTCGAAGACTTCACCAGTTGCATAGGTAAGGACAGAGTCGCGAGCGAGCATGCGGCCGTTGGCAACGACGTCGATAAAGCGATCGTGGACAGTGTCGAGGTCATGCTGGATACTGAAGAGCTCTTCATCAGTTGGCATACGAACAATTGAGCCCATGTCCTTGAGATGCGACTTTGACGACTTGACGGTTATAGGGGTTATGCCGATCTTGTCGAGGGTGTCCTTGACGACAAAGGTGCTATAGATAACTCCGATACTGCCGACCATGGAATTGGTCTGGGCGAAGATCTTATCACAAGCGGCGGTAGCCCAATATGCACCGCTGGCAGAAATCTGCTGGACGGAAACGTAAACCGGTTTCGCCGATCTCTGCTTGAAGAGCTGGATACTGTGTGCCATCATATCGGCTGGGACGACCATGCCGCCGGGGCTGTTGACAGAGATAATAACGGCCTTAACAGAGGAGTCGTTTTCGGCGGTGTTTAGCATATGGTTGAAACGAGAGGCGTTATTCATGTCGATCAGGCCGTCGAGGTTTATGACGGCGATCTGGTTAAACTTATCGCCGGGTTGGATGACTTCGGTGTTTACTATACTGCCGGAGAGATAGCCGACGATAACACAAAGTAACAGGATACCCATGGCATAGAATCCGAACTTTAATACTTTGAAGATGAACCTGAAGAAAGCAGCGATAAGAGAGCGTTTGGGCTTATCGGCCTTTGGCGTGGCGGGAATATAGACAGGTGCCGGCGGCTGATAATACTGGCCGGCGGCAGGTTCTGGTGTTTGGTCTTTGAGTCTGTACTGATTTTCGTTTTCGTCTGTCATTATTTTCTCCAAAGATAAGATTATCAATTAGTTGATATAGTCGTTGAGTTTGAGTTAAAGGTTTTATTTTGGTGTTACGAAGTAGTTTCTTATGCCGTCGAAGATGATCTGGGCTGCCATAGAGCATAGAATGAGTCCGAATATTCGGTCGATAACTGACATTCTTCGTTTACCGATCATACGGGTGAACTTATCACAGTTCCAAAGAAGTATGGCAATAATAGCAATAACAATGAGCAGCGAGGCCATAACGATAAAGGAGCGATAGGCACCGACGGTGTCAACGCTAAGAACGATAAGATAACCGATTATGCCGGGGCCGACGACAAACGGGATAGCAAAAGGGACAATAGCGAAATCGGCAGGAGACGACACATCGACCTCATAGAACTTTGTACCCCGAACGATAGAAATGGAATTCAGGAGCATAATAGTACCGGTACCAATTCTGAAAGCATCGAGAGTGATACCGAAGAGCTCCAGAGATAGGTTTCCAAGTAAGAAGATAAGAAAAGTTGCGACAGTTATAGCAATAACAGCGATACGGGCAGTGTGCTTTTTGGAATCAAGATCGAAAGAAGCTGTATTAGCGGCAAAGAACACTGAGACACCAAACGGGCTCAAGAGAGCGAACATCTGGATAAAAGTACTGATAAAGAATTTTAGTTCTTCCATTGTGGGGTACCATTATAAAGAAGTAACAAGTAATAAGTAACAAGAAATAAGCTCAGGAATCCGCCAGAGGCGGATACTATTATTATGGCGGAGCGAATAGGGCTATTATTCTACGGTGAATTTATCATAACACACAGTTAATACCATAACATAAGAAGTTTTATAAATTATTTTGCAATACTCTCAAGGTTTTGAATATTATTTTAAGCCGATCAGGTCGTAGGCTATTTTGGCTACGTTGATCGAGGCTTTGTTTTGGGCTATTGGTTTTGTTAGTTCGAGGAGTTCAGCTTTTACTTTTGCCAGTTTGGCTGGATTGTTGAGGAGAGCGGCTGCGGTTTCGCTGACCTCTTTGACTCGATTGGCAAAAGGAACGAACTCCGGTACAAGCTCTTTGGCAGCGAGAATATTAACCAGAGAAATATGATCAATGGTAAGTATATGCTTACCAACCATATGCCATTGCCAGGCAGGAACATGGTATAGAACGATCATCGGACAGCCGGCGACGGCCGTTTCGAGGGTAGCTGTGCCTGATGCGATAATGGCGAGGTCTGCACGGGCGGTAGCTTCGATAAGCCCCTGCTGACAGAACTCTATATTGAAATCCTGCGGCACCATAGATTTTAGCTGAGAAGCTGTTTCACTGTCAGGTGCAGCTGAGAGGAAAGTAATATCAGGGAAATGCTCGCGCAGCCTTCTGGCGATCTCAAGCATAGGCTGCCATAGTTCCTGTATCTCATGCTTACGAGAGCCGGGTAATAAAGCGACAGTAAAAGCGTTGTTATCGTCACCGGCATCGTGATCTTCGGTAACTGCTGGCTTGATATATTCAGGTCGATCGTCGAAAAGCGGATGACCGACAAACTCAGCTTTGATATTCTTGCGAGCGAACCAATCGGGCTCAAAAGGAAGAATACAGGCGATGCGATCGGCGTTACGTCGCCATTTAGCAGCTCGCCATGGCGCCCAGGCCCAAAGTTGAGGAGCGGCATACTGCATAGTAGGGATATTAAGCTTATGAGCGGCACGAGCGATATGGATATTCCATGCAGGAGAATCGACGGAGATTACCAGATCAGGCTTTTCAGCGGCAAGAATCTTTTTAACACGCCTGATGAGTTTGAAATAAAAGGCAATCTGGAATACGGCATGGGTAAGCATAGCACTGCGAGCGACAAGATTTTCGATGAGTTCGCAGCCGGCAGCCTGCATTTCCGGGCCGCCAAGGCCGATAAAGCGAACATTTTTTCCATCGCGTTTGAATTGTCTGATGAGCCTGGCGGCGTGATGGTCGCCACTGACCTCAGCAGCACTGATAAAGATTGTAACGGTATTTTGAGCCATTATATTCCTTGCAGCAAATGGTATCTAGGTAAAAGAGCCATTGTAGTAATAATAGTTTAAGCGTCAATGAATAATTCAGGGTCGAGCAGCGAGATGAGAGATGAGAGATGAGAGTAGTAAAAAGACCTGAATCTATCGAAAAGAGTAATAGCAGTTGCGAGTGGTAAAATCAGAGCGCATAGGAAAACGAAAAAACAGATAAAGAGTTACCTGAGATGCGGGGAATAAAGATACACGGGTAGAGATCCAGTAAGAAAGGTCGTATACAGCACGAGTGATGGATACGAGAAATTATTCCTGGTCTTCAGCTACAACAGATTCGATCTTAACGATATTAACAGCCTTTGGTCCCATTTCGCCCTGTGCTTCTTCGAAAGTAACAACATCACCTTCATGAAGCTTACGAAAGCCTTCGCCTTTAATTTCGCTGAAATGAACAAAGATATCCGGTCTGTTATCGGGCCCCTGAATAAAACCAAAGCCCTTTTTGTTATTGAACCACTTAACGACGCCCTGCGTCATAGGGATGCTCCTGCAAAACTCATAGTATTTCAAGTTTAATGCAACCATTGCGGCTGCACATTGTACAACCCATACCAGTAGTTAATTCTATATTAAAGTAATAAAGAATTCCACCACTAATTATTTTATAGCAGAAACAAAATAGTATCCAAGTACAAAATAAGAAAAGGTAGTTCACTAATACTGCGCAGCAGAGTATATTCCAGTAGAAAAGAACAGGAAGTAACATCGCAATAAAAAAGGAACAAAAGCCCCGAAAACGCTAACCGACATACCCCAAAGCGTTTAAGCGAGATATCCAAACCAGTACATAAAGAAACAGCCAGGTACCTGTGTAGGAACCTGGAGCTGTTGCAATAGATTTAGAAATATCTTAATTACTGACCCATAGGAGAGTTATCTTCAGGAGCATTGCCAAGTTCGGCGGCTTCTTTAAGATCTTTTTCCTGTAGTCTGAGCTTCATGAGTCTACCGACCTTGAACTTAACAGTTCTCTTCGGTGGCACCTGAACTCTTTCCAGAGTTTTCGGATTCTGGGCGACGCGAGCAGCGCGGTGTTTGGTTTCAAACACACCGAAGTCACGGAACTCCAGACGGTTATCCTTAGATAGCTCATCAATCACATCGTCCAGAAACTGCTGGATGATCTTTTTAACAACAACTCTTTTAGTGCCTGATTTTTCAGAAATTTGATCGATAAGTTCTTTTTTGGTTATCGTTGCCATATCGAACGCTCTCCAATAAGCAATAGTAAATTAAAACCAGTAAATACCTGAAATCCAAATGAATATTCAAGATTAATAACTAACCATCCCTGAACGACTTATCCTTAAAATGCCATTGTTGAAATTCAGTATAAGAAAGTGTCACATTTCCAGCAAGCATTATTTTACATAATTAATAATGTTTTATACTGAAACTCAGCAATATTCATTTACTGCATTGGTCTCCATGAATGCAGAATAAATATCGTCATTAACTAACAGTTAACTTAACTATTTATTATAGCTTAGGTTAATAGAAATACAAATAATTATTAGCAAAAAAATAATTTAAAAATGCTATTTAACACTTGTAGTGACAATACGATAGCTAAAATAGTCGTTCGGTTTGCCATTTGAGGAGGAGGATACGGAGCGATACGAGCGTTCATAAACCCTTTGATTTTCGTCCCTTACAGCTCTTAAGGCGTTAGGACTGGAAGGCCAATCGGCCCTAGCATAGATCTCAGGGCGAGAAGAAGAGCCCCCACCGATAACGAAGTTGGTACTGTAAGAATCAGGCAGATAATCTCTTCTATTTAATGCATTTAGGGAGTTTTTTTCTGTAGAGCAGCCGGATACTGCAATAATTATCGGACCCAAGATGCACAAAAGCAACAAATCAAAAGTAAATCCCGGTCTTTTAACCTGGCTAAATTTCATCGACATACTCCTAAAGGTACGTAAAATTCTACATATACATTATTAATAGGTTATTAGATTATGCAACCCAAAAAACAGTAACCTTATTAATATAGTATTGTGCAAAATGTGGGCCTAAGTTGGAGTTGGGTTTAGAAATGGAAAGCGGTATGTATAAGAGATTATATTAATAGGGTTTACGAGCGTGGAAAATAGCGGTGCCGGTTATAGCGATTATGTTGGATGGGGTATTTGTGGAGAAATATAAACAGTAGAATCGGGTAATGTTAGTTTATCGACCAGATTGCTGTTCGAGGTTTAGCAGATACTCTTTGGTAGCGGTGCCCTGTGCCGCGGAGTAATAGCCGGGTGTGTTATCGGCTTTTATAACCCGATGGCAAGGGATAATGATCGGATAGGGATTGTTTTTCATGGCAGAACCGACGGCCCGGGCGGCATTGGGCGAATTGGCCAGGTCAGCAAGTTGGGCATAAGTCAGGGTATGGGAGTAGCTTACTGTGGCGAGAGCGGCGTATACGGACTGTGCGAATGGTTTGGGTGAGGCGATAAGGTTACAGGAGAATGATACTGGTGTGCGATTGAAATAATCGGTTAGCTGCGAGGAGAGCGTAAGCGGCAGCGAGCTGGCGATATTTGCAGACGGGAAGAGCTGGTAAATGTGGTCATTACTGACGGAACTATGATGTAGAGAGGTTCTGACGACGATATCCTGATAGAAGAGAACTGCCAATTTCAGGGCGTGGCCCCCTACTATAGCAATAGATATATCGCATGGATCTGGGAGAAAGTATGGAACGAAGGTTATCATATCAGGAGTAGATACTATATCATTGTTTACTGCTTTTATCAGTCAGGCCGGAGTTATGAACGAGCCAGTTGGCACTGCGTTTATGGCCGGGACGTTTATCAGCGAGCATTTTCCTGAAGAAAAGCCATGCATTATCGACCTGATGAGAGATCAGGACCTTTATCGCATTGGCACGAACACGAGGGATATCGCTTTCGGTGTGCTGGAGTGCGATATCAACAGCCCATTTACTATGGATGGTATCGAGGGATTCGATGGCATTGGCCTTAACACGCGGGTCCTTATCGGAAGAGGCGAAGACGAGCACATTTTCGACCTTTTCCTGCAGCTCGGTAGAATGGCCGACAAGCGATACGGCTAGGCTTCGAACAAAAGGATCGCGATCGCTGATCATATTGGTAAGGGTTTCGAGGTGTTTCTCGAGCAGCCCAGAGTTTTTTAGCACTTTTAGAGCTTTTAGTCGCATAGCAGGGTCGTGGCTGCCGGCCTGAGCTTCCCATCGTTTATGGTTATCTTCGGTGAGTTTGAAGATGGCTTTTGCCGCCTTTTCCTGCGATTTATGGTCGAGCTTCTCGAACTTTTTCCAGAAAATATCGAAGGCACCGTTTTGGTAGACCCTGGTCGCCAGCTCTCTGACCTTTGGATGTCTGCTATTTAGGTGTTTGCCGACAATAGTAAGCAGCTCCGGCGGTTTGAGGAAGATGATATGTTTAAGCGCCTCGAAGGCGACATCTTCATTTTGTGACATATTGATATTTTTAAGCATATCGATAGCCAATGTATTAGTTGGTTTGGCGATCATACCGATAAGCGAGAAGATACATCTGCTATCGACATGTGCGAGCGAATTGTAGGCCCATTGAGCCTTTAAGGTCTGGTCGGCTCCGATATCTTCGATAAGATCGATGAGCAGACGCTGATGATCGCGAGGGATGCCAGCAAGCGGAACCGACTCGGAAGTGAGCCAAACAGGTTTTTTAACCAATTTTATCCAGCGGGAGATCTCTTTATCCTTTTTTAGAACGCTGTAAGCCATGGCAAGGGAGCTGATAAACTCCGGACTGTTCTTGCCTTCGAGATTGGCGAGTACAAGATTTCTGAGCTTTTGAACTTTAAGGGCGCTGCAAATGAAGTATGCCATTTTCGGTCTTTTTTCATGACCGATAAGGTTGAGTACGACCTCGGTAACAGATGAGGTAATAGAAGTACCGAACTTCCAGAACTGTTCGTCCCTGGCGTCGGTGATCATCATAGCAGCGGGGATAAGCTCCGAGCGACGATGGGTGGCGTAGATGTCCAGTGCTTCCTTGATAGAGGTAAGCATATACTGGCGTTTATCTGCTTCGGAAAGCTGGACAGAGGCACCGCGATTGGCCATCTGCCGTTCGAAATCGTCGATAACTTCTGCTCTTTGCATGACATACCAGAACGGGTTCTCATTTACAAAGGTATCGATGGTCTTTACCATGACAAGAGTCGCCTGACTGGTGAGATGGTAATTTCCACTGCGAAGCAGAAGAACGAGCGCATTGCCGAGTCGGCAGTCTCTACTTTTTGAGATAATATCGACAGCGTTTTCACGAGCTTTTGCATCTTGTGAGGTAATGGCCTGGCATAAAGGCGCGTTCAGGTCAGCGGCCCGCATGACGATCATAGCCTGTCGAGCGGGGTCCATAAGATGATATTGAGCTATAATGCCAGCGGATGATTTTGATCTGCCGCGATCGATGATAGTTTCGAATATAGCACTTTTATAGGGCTCGTCAGATAGATTAAGTGCCAGGTTAAGCAGATCGTCAGCGGCGGGGTTACCGCTTTTGGCGAGATAGTCATATATGTTCTTTGCCTGGCTCATAATTTCTGTTACTGTTA
Source organism: Sedimentisphaerales bacterium (assembly GCA_963667715.1). Lineage (GTDB taxonomy): Bacteria > Planctomycetota > Phycisphaerae > Sedimentisphaerales > SM23-30 > JAFGDI01. The sequence goes on from OY763926.1 coordinate 4,319,154, forward strand.
ATTGAGTATAAAGTTAAAAGTAAAAGGTTAAAGGTAACTGCTTTTACATTTTAGTGGCTGCTTGCGAGTGATTTATGCGCGCAAGTAGTCTGTATCCGTTTAGTATTATCGGAATAAACAGTAAAAAACGTGAAAAAATGAGTTATTTTAGCCCAGGTGGCTGAAAAGCGGAGTAGAAAGGTATCTTTCACCGCTATCAGGCAGGATAACAACGATATTCTTGCCGGCAAATTCAGGTTCGGCTGCCAGCTTGATAGCAACCGACATAGCAGCACCGCCAGAAATACCAGAAAGAATGCCCTCTTTTGAGGCCAGATCACGAGCGACCTTCATAGCAACCTCATCATTGACAGTTTCGACACGATCGATAATGGAGAGGTCGAGATTGTCAGGGATAAAACCTGCACCGATACCTTGTATACGGTGTGGTCCGGGCATAAGGTCTGCCCCCTGAAGCTTCTGTGTAATAACAGGTGACGACTCCGGCTCAACAGCGACGACAGTAACAGATAGTTTCTGGTCGAGCTTAAGGAACTGCGCGATACCGGATATGGTACCACCAGTACCTACACCAGCGACGAGCACGTCTACATTGCCGTCGGTGTCACGGAGGATCTCTGGGCCGGTAGTCTTGCGGTGGATAGCAGGATTAGCGGGGTTAGAGAACTGCTGAGGGATGTAATATTTTTCCTTATCAGAGTTTGCGATCTCCTGAGCCTTTACGATAGCACCGGACATGCCAAGTGAGCCGTCGGTGAGGATAAGGTTCGCCCCGAGAGCGGCGAGCACCTTTCTTCTTTCGATACTCATGGTTTCCGGCATAGTGAGGTTGACTTTATAGCCGCGGGCGGCGCCAGCGAAGGCGAGAGCTATGCCGGTGTTGCCGCTGGTAGGCTCGATAATCTCCATGCCTGGTTTAAGCTGGCCACTATCGATACCATGGTCGAGCATAGCGACACCGATACGGCATTTAACTGAAAAGGCAGGGTTGCGAGCTTCGACTTTTGCGATAACAGTCGCTTTACCAGAAGATATCTTATTTATTTTTACCAGGGGAGTGTTTCCGGTGGTGAATGCATTATCATTATATATCTGTGCCATTTTTCAGTTCCTAATAAATTCTAACTATGGATATTAATTAGTGTTATAAATTTTAACAATGTTATTTTTATCTTAAAAAACAGCTATGAGTCTATCATATATGATAGGATCATGCTACGTTTATATTCTAGCGGATAAAGGCAGGAAAACTCAAATTGTTTTTTATAATAGTGGTGAGGAATAAGTGGTAAGAAATAAGAAAAAAGAAATAAGCTGTGGTTTCGCCTTCGGCGAGGCTTTTTATGTTTGATAGAATATGGTAACTATTTGGTGTAAATGGAAAGAATAAGTGAAAAAGTGTGGAAGTGAAGAAGAGGTGCGGAGGGTGGGTTTGTGAGGGTAATTGGGGTTGTAGGAGGTTGGGTAGGATGGGTAGTGATATGGGTGTTAGTATTTTGGGCTGGGGTGGTTTTTTAGTGTAACGTTGGGTGGTTTATGCCGAAATATTATATACAGTAACGATTTACAATGTAATGATAGTGTGAGGATATTTTATCCACAGATTTGTAAAGTGGTGTTTGCTACCGCAAACTGCTAATTGATTAATTAACGCGGATTATGAAGAATAATAATTAAGAATTTTAACGCTAAGACGCGAAGTCGCAAAGAGTTGGTTGGCGGGCTAACGTGTTAAGGAATTTGTGGGTTGGTTGGAGAGTAAGGAAGAAGACTGAAGAACCGGCTGAAAGGCCGGAACTCTTGCGCGAGGAGGTGGTTGGCACCCACAAAGGAAGAAGAATAGTGGCTAGGATGCGAGGTTTTTTAGGATAAGAAAATGATGGATAGTAGTACTGAGAAGAAAAATAGTATAATGTAATTTAGGGTGAGTTGGCCAAAAGAGAATTTCAGAATATTGTGTAACTTATATGCCAGAATTGTTGAGATGGTTGGCGAAGTTATGTTAAGAATCACAAGCGAGGACGCTTGTGCTACTCATTTTGGCTGGTGAAGGTTATTGGTTGCTATGAAGTTTGATTATTTGATAAAAAAGAAGGTGACTAACGAATCCCGATGGGTGTTGGGAAACTCATGGTGGGAGATGGGGAGCAGTAGTCTATTATTGATATTAGCGGTAGTGCAGCTGGCGGTGGTAGGTGGTTGCGGGCGTGGTGTGCATGAGGCTGAGGTTAGTGATATAGAAGGAAAATATCCGGCGTTTCAGGCGGCGGCTATGTATAAGGCGGCGAAAGAAGATAATCGCGAATATCTGGCGAGACAAGTTGAACTGCTAGGTGATGACGATGCGGCGGTACGGTTTTATGCTATTATGTCGCTGAAGAAAATGACTGGGACGGATAATGGGTATAACTATCGGTATGATGCGGTACGGAGGCGGGAGGCGATAGAAAGATGGAAGGAATGGATTGGTCAGTAAAAAGTGGTTATATCCACAGGTTTATTGATCTGTGTTTGCTACCGCAAACGTTGATTGATTAATTTACACAGATTAAAGAAGAGTAAATTGGAAGAGTTTAACGCGAAGACGCTAAGTCGCAAAGAGTTGGTTGGCAGTTGTGAATAGGTTTGAGATGATGACATTAAGAGTTTTACCACAGAGGTCACAGAGGAGACTGAGAAGAATAATAAAAGAATGCGATTTAGGGCGTGTTGGCCTAAAGAAAAAGTCAATATTTTGTATAACTTTCATTTCATAATTCTATTTACATTTTGCAAAGTTATACTGAGAATCACAAGCGAGGACGCTTGTGCTACTTAAAATGAGAGGGAAAGGTATGGAAGAGATTAAGTGTGGAGAATCGAATATGTGTGAACTGGAATTTTCGGCTTGTGCTGACCAGCTGAGCTTTATACGGGCGGCGACCGCAGCGGAGGCGAATAAGGCTGGGTTCTGCCAGGATGTGATCGATAATATTACACTGGCGATAACCGAGGCGTTCACAAATATAATTCGACATGGCTATAAAGAATGCTGCGAAGGCCAGAAAGTGATCCTGAAGATGGAACAGCTAAAGAGTCCGGATGGATTGAAGATCGTGCTGCGAGATTTCGGCAGGCAGGTTGAGCCGTGCGAGATATGTGGACGTGATCTGGATGATATACGACCGGGCGGACTGGGAGTGCATATTATAAAGTCACTGATGAGCTCGGTGAAATATGAGAAGGCAGATGGTGAAGGGATGATGCTGACGATGGTAAGATATCGGTAAATGCGAAGTGCAAAGTGCGAAGAAAGATTTTTACCATGAAGGGCTTAGGGCGGTCAAGCCGCAAGCAAAATATAAGAATGTCAATCCACAGATTTGTTAAGAGGTGTTCGCTGCCGCGAACGCTGATTGATTAATTAACACAGATTTAAGAAGAATAATTAGGATTGTTTCTAGCAAATGCGCAAGGTGCCCGGCACCCGCAAAGAAGAAGGTTAATGAAAATTAATAAGGATGAATATAATGATGTTTACAGGACGTGAGAAAATTATAAAAGGTGTGCGAGATATCGATAAGGGGATAGTTGTCGAGCTGCAGGGTTCGTTTGATATGAGCTGCTCTAATGATCTTCGTCAGCAGATGCTGGATATACTGGTTAACCCGCCGAAGAAACTGATAGTCGATATGCAAGATGTTGAATGTATGGACTCGAGCGGACTGGCGATATTAATCGAAGCTTTGAAGATGGCTAATCGGAAGATGTGTACGATGAGACTGGCGGCGATGAATAAGCGGGTAAAAGGTGTGTTTGAGATAGCGAGACTGGAGACACTGTTTGATATATATGAGACGGTAGAGATGGCAATTGGGGAATGAGGGGAAGTAATAAGAAATAAGCTGTGATTTCGCCTTCGGCGAGGCTTCTTAAATAAATGGAACGATGGTGAGACTGGGTGGATGAGGATAGGTAAATGCTGAGTGATATGACACTAGGGCTAGGACAAAAGGTTAGCGGCTTTTTCGCTATGATCGGCGGAATGTATAAGCTGCTGATGGAAACGATGGTGCTGACAGGTAAAGGCTTGTTCGTAAAAGAAGCGAAGATAAGCCGTCAGTCGCTAATGTTTCAGATGGTTCGGGTCGGAGTGAAAGCAATTCCAATTGTGATACTTATCCAGGTAGCGATAGGTGTTATTCTGCCGCTACAGATGTTTCCAAAGCTCAATGAGTTTGGTCAGGGAGATCAGATAGCGACGATCAATACGATAGCGGCACTACGAGAGCTGGGGCCGCTGATGACGGCGATAATATTGAGCGGGTTTGCAGGTGCGAGTATAGCGGCGGAGCTGGGGACGATGGTGACCTCAGAAGAGATCGAAGCGTTAAGAGCGACGGCGTTGAACCCGATACGGTTTCTGGTGATACCGAGGATGCTGGCAACGGTGATCATGACGGTACTACTATCAGTGATCGCGGACTTTGTTATGGTAGCTGCGGGGATGTTGACGGGGATGAAGCTGGGAGTTGACAGCGGGATATATTATCAGATGAGTAAGGAGTCGGTTGATATAATGGGGTTTATAAGCGGGCTGGTGAAGGCGGGCGTTTACGGGATGCTGATCGGGCTGGTGTCGTGCTATATGGGGCTGAATGTTAAAGAGTGGGAAGGCAGCGAAGGAGTTGGACGAGCGACGACGCTGACGGTGGTATATAGTATAGTCGCGGTGATAATAGCGGCGGCGATCTTTACAGTGATATTTTTTGCGTATGGGATATTGGGCTAAGGAACAGACAGGTAGAAAAATAATTGGTATCAGAATGTAACAAGTTTGGCCAGGACGGTCGACCGGTAATACGGATCAATAAGCTGAGTAAGAGCTTCGGGAGCCAGAAGGTGCTGGACGATCTGAACCTGGAGATATACCCGGGTGAGATAATGGTGATCATGGGCGGCAGCGGCTGCGGTAAGAGTACGCTGCTGAGACATTTGATCGGCTCTCATGTACCTGATAGCGGCGAGATAGAGCTGTTCGGCAAGGATATAACCGTTATGAGGGAGAAGGAGCTGGACGAGATCCGGAAGCGGTTTGGGATATTGTTTCAATCGGGAGCGTTGTTTAACTCTATGACGGTGGGCGAGAATGTATCACTGCCGCTAACAGAACATACGCAGCTGGATAAAGAGACGATCGAGATAATGGTGAAGATAAAGCTGGAGCTGGTGAACCTGCGTAATCATGCCGATAAGATGCCGGCGATGCTGAGCGGCGGGATGAAGAAGCGGGCAGGGTTGGCGAGAGCTATTGCACTTGACCCAGAGATATTGTTTTACGATGAGCCAAGCGCTGGGCTGGACCCGGTGACAAGTGCACAGATCGACAGGCTGATAATAGACCTGACGAAGAAGCTGCATGTTACCAGTGTGGTAGTAACACATGAGATGGACTCGGCGTTTGCGATCGCTGACCGGATGTGTATGTTGGATAAGGGACGGATACTGAAGATCGGGCCGCGAAGTGAATTTGAACGGCTGCGTGATAGTGACCCGAGAGGACTGGCAAACGAAGAGGAACGACTAATGCACCAGTTCCTGCGAGGTAAGGCAGATGGGCCGCTAACGAGTATGGAGAGTGCGGCGAATTATATGGATGACCTGCTGGGAGCTGGGTATCGGGAGGAGAAGTAAGGGTAACCGTAAACGGTTACAGGAAGAAAGGTTGAAAGGGAAGGTATCCGCCAGTGGCGGATGCTATTTAATGGCGAGGCTGATAATTTTTTAAGAGATAGAAGAGTTTAACGCAAAGACGCTAAGTCGCAAAGATTTGGTAGGCGGTATATAGGTTTTATAGAGTTTGTAATTTGATTGGAAAGTAAGGAAGAAGACTGAAGAATCCCGACGTGTATCGGGAAACTCTTGCGTGGGTAGTTGGCTGGCGATAGTGACTTGGTTTTAGATATTGACATAAAGAAGCGTTTTGTCCACAGATTTATTGAGAGGTGTTTGCTACCGCAAACGTTGATTGATCAATTTACACAGATTTAAGAAGAATAATTATGAAGAGTATATTTTAACGCTGAGGAATATAGTTTAGGCGTAAGAAAATTGTAATGAGCTTTTGATAGTGTATAGAGGCGAACATGGGTAAGAAGAATAGTAATGAGATAATAGTTGGTATGACGGTGGTTGGTGTGCTGGCGTTGGCGGTTTATATTATTGTGCTGCTGGCGGATTTTAGCAGGCTGACGACTGATTATCAGAAGATAACGTTTAAACTGCCGTATGAGGCGGGACTACAAGGGTTGAGTGTGGGTAGTCCAGTGAATCTGGGCGGATATAAGATAGGTGAGGTGGTAGATACGGAGATAAGTGTGCCGGAGAAGACGGAGCCGGATAGGATATATGTGCTGTTCTCTATAGAGGTGCCGAAACATTATCATCTGCATAAGAATTGTGTGCTGGTGCCGGAGGTTAATCTGCTGGGTAGTAAAGCGGAGCTGAATATTGATAATCTGGGCGACTCGGTAGAGATGCTGAACGATGGCGATATAGAAGAGATAGTATTTGGTAATAATGCGTTTAGTGCATTGAAGAATGAGATCGATCTGAATAATCCGGATAGTATTCTGTCGTCGATAAAGACAGAGCTTAACAGAGAGAATGAAGAGTCGCTGCTGGGAGCGTTATCGAGTACGGCGAGGAAGCTGAAGACAATTGCAACTAATGTTGAAAAAGAGCTGTCGGTTGAAGGTGATAAAGGGGAAACGATATTAAAAGAGTTTAAGGCGGCGGTGACGAATATAAACGAGATAACCGAGACGCTACACGGTGAAATGGATAAGAGTAATAGTCTGGCGATGATCAGTCGGATGAGTAGTGCGATGGGTAAGTTCGATGATTCGATGGACGGGTTTAAGGAGATCGTGACGGGTAATAAGGACGATATCCACGAGACGATAAGCTCACTGAAGAATACGGCGAAGCAGCTGGAAAAGGATATGCCGGAACTTACTAAGAAGATCGATATAATATTCGATAAGGCGTCAAGCGGACTTGACACTGCCAAGGAAGCGTTAATAGCGTTTAAGAGTACGGGCGAATCGGCAAACTCGCTGGTAGAAGTTAATAAGGACAAGATCGATAAGATGATCGATAATATAACCGAGGTGAGTAGTAACCTGAAGCTGGTGAGCGAGGAAGTGAGGCGGGCTCCTTGGCGACTATTGTATAAGCCGGAGAAGAAGGAGATGGAGATCCAGGCGACAGTAGATACGGCGGCGGCATTTGCGGCGGGAGCGGAGAGGCTGGATAATGCGGCTAATAGTCTAAAGAAAGCAGTCGGTCAGCTGGGCGATGGGGTAGCCGTTGGCGGCGAGAAGGTTAAGCAGATAATAGCAGAGCTGGAGAATAGCTTTGACGAGTTTCATAAGGCGGAAGAGAAATTGTGGGAGGAGATGGAGTAGGGAAATGGGAAAGTGTAGAGGGGCAGAAGTGTATAAGTGTAGAGGTGCGATGGGGGAAGTTTTTTTTTTGACAGGATAACAGGATTTTTTACAGGCTAAGGGGGTATTTTATTCTGTTGGGAGAGATTAGATAGCCATTGGGTGTGTTGGTTAAGGGAGAGATTAAGAATTTAGCGCAAAGACGCTAAGTCGCAAGGAGTTGGTTGGCGATTCTAGATGCTAGGGAGTTTGTGATATGGTTGGAGAGTAAGAAGAAGATTTAAGGCAACCTCTAATAATTCGGGCTAGAAACGGTCTTGATTTCGGCACGAAAGCAATTACTAGAGGTCACCTTAATTACTCAAACTGACCGATGGTCAGTTTGGTAGGATTTAGAATTTAGCAATTAGTTGAATAGAATGACTTCAAAAACTAACTACTAATTACCAACCATTAAGCCCTTTTTTGATAGTGGATTACAATATACAAACTGAAAGATACGGTCAGTTTGAGTTAATAATTACTTCAGGTCGGGTTGGCTGTTTAGGTATTCGTCTAGTTCTTCCATAGAGACGAAGTGTAGGTCGTAGCCGTAGTCGCCGCTGTGATAGTCGCAGTTGTCGTCTTTGTAGCTTCTGCAGATCTTTGGTCGTTTTTCGTAAATATCACAGAGATTATCCTTACGCAGATATTTGCATCTGGTAGACATATTTATATACCAGTCACCATCGTCAACAAAGATACTGATACCTTCATGGGCAAGATACCAGCGGACATTTTCAAACTCTTCTCTGGTCTCCGGGGTATCGATCGGCAGGGCAATATATCTACAACAGAGCCCGGCACATTTTTCACATAAACTATCGCTCACTAAACAACTCCAAATATAGTAGTAAGTAACAAGCTAACCGTTCACTGCTTATGCATAGATATCAATGTTAACTATGAGCTAAATTGTTTAGTAACAAGTAATAAGTAACATGAAACAAGCTCTGGTTTCTCGCTCCGCTCGATACTATCTGATATATATTGCCGGCTATGCCTGCTTTATGACAGGAGCGAAAAACGGATACCAGCTTATTTGTGCTTTGCATCACTGTTTTTGTTACTATAACCGTGTTAACGATTATGAAATAACAAATAAGCTCTGTCGTTATTTTATTACTTGTATATAAACAATTTACTTCACAGCTGACGATGTATTTAAGGTTCACATCGCAGGTGGTTACAATTTACCTAATTTCATACCTAATAACAGGACAGGTATCGAAATTATTGTACTGACAGCGATATTCCAGATGGCGAGTGATATTTTGCCATCGATGATATAACTGACACTTTCTAAAGTATAAGTGGAAAAGGTGGTAAATGCACCTAAAAAACCAGTCAAAATGAGCAGCTTAACCTGATCGGAGACTGGGAATCGGTTGTGGAGGAGCGAGACGAGCAGCCCCATAAGGAAGCAACCGATAAGGTTTACAACTATAGTACCGAGGGTAAGTTGCGGCTTATAAAGCCAGTTTATGAGTCCGCATAGGCCATAGCGGCAGAGAGCACCAAGTGCACCGCCCAAAGCGACCATAAAGATATCGATAAACATTTTATTCCTGCTCCTTATCGGGTGCGATCATGAGGTATGCCATAGTCTGCTCAAGCACTTCTTTCGCGGCAGGAGCGGCGACCGCCCCACCGGTATAGCCGTGACCGAGCGATCGGTCGGGCTCGCGAACCGTAACGAGAATACAAATTTTTGGATCGGAAGCGGGAGTGCCGGCGATGAACGAAGCGTTCCACTTTCTGGCCTCATAGCCGGGGCCGTCGGTTCTGGGAACATTTGCAGTGCCAGTCTTACCGAAAACGGTCCATTTATCGAGCTGGCAGGAAGTACCGGTACCATGTTCTACGGTCTCGGTAAGAGCCTTAATAAGCTGTTGGGAACAATTTTTTGAGATGATCTGGACAGCTGAATCGTTTGAACTGAGCGATGTATCGCCAAGAGCAGGGAGCGAGAACTTTCGGAAGTTTTCGATAACCTGATTGCCGTCGGTAATGCCAGCTGTGACAAAAGGCCGTACGAGCTTGCCGCCATTGGCGATAGCACAGAATGCTCTGAGCAGCTGGAGCGGGGTAACGGAAATGCCCTGCCCGAAACTAGAACGGGTAAAGGTATAATTTTTGTCGGTCCACTGCTTGGGGAAGATCCCAATTTCTTCGCCGGGCAGGTCGATATAGGTTTTAGCACCAAATCCAAACTTTTCGATCATGCCATGGAAATAGTCTTTACCCATGAGTAATGCGATCTTTGCGGTACCGATATTACTGGACTTGGCGAGGATCGTCGTAACGTCGATCTTGCCGAAATAGTGCTTATACTCCCCTATCCGCCCCATCCCGGAGGCTCGAAAAGGTCGGTCGAGGCAGTCGATAATAGAATTGGTATTGACAACGCCCTTGTTAACAGCGGAAGCGACGGTAATCGGTTTGAAAATACTGCCCGGTTCAAAGGTAAGATTTATAGCATTGTTCTTTCTCTTGCTGATGGGAATTTCTCTGGCCCTGGTAATATCGAAGGTGGGATAGTTCGCACAAGCGAGAATCTCACCGGTTTGCGGTACCATAACAATACATACTGCATCGCGAGCGTGGTATTTATCAACGACTTTTTTAAGAGCATCTTCTGCGAAGCGTTGTATAACTACATCGATAGTGAGAGCTATGTTGTAGCCGTCACGAGCGTCTTTACTTTCGGCGACGGTATGGGGGCCGATAGGTCGGCGCAATACGTCCATGCGGTATAGAGTTCGGCCGGGCTCACCACTGAGATATTTATCATATTGAAGCTCGAGTCCTTCGAGTCCGTCATTATATACGTCGGTAATACCAAGAATTGAGGCGGCCACGGAGCCCATGGGGTACTCTCTGAAGAATTCCCGCTTAACAACGACGCCGGCGATACCGAAATTTCTGACCTTATCAGCCTGTTGGCGGGTAATGTCTCGTTTAACATACATGAACCGCTGTTTTTTTCTATCGAGGAAATCAGAATAAAGCTGGTCAGGGTCGAGCTCTAAGACACGAGCAATTTTAACTATATTATCTTTATCGTTATCCATGACCTTTGGATCAAAGGCGATAGCATAGCCGCGGCGACTGGCAGCGAGAATTCTACCCTTGCAGTCCAGAATCATGCCCCTTCTGGCGCTTTGTTCGATGATCTTTAGCTGTTGTCGGTCGGCCTTTTTGATATTTGTATCATATTGGTAATACTGGAGATAGAAGCATCTTCCAATAACAGCAAGGAACCCGCAGGTTAATAGAATGCTAAACCAGAGACCGGGTAACTGAGTTTTTTTATGTGAATCAGTCAAAAGTATATGCCGTCAATTGAATAAGATTAAAAGGTATAGAGCATAGCGACCTTGGTAAACATATTTTTGAACCCGGCATGATCATAAATGTTATGAGCGTACTTATTCTTGTCATCGACTGCGAGTGTCATGATCTTATAGCCGTCAATGGCACTGAGTGAGATAGCTCTGTTAAGCATGATCTTGCCGAATCCTCTGCCGCGAGCCTCAGGAACAACGCCGGTATATGTAAGCTCGATATTATTTCCGTGCGAGAGCGGCGAGAGCAGGCACACACCGACCGGTTCATCCTCATAGAGCATAAGAGACCAGCAAGTTCTGGTGAAAACGCCAGCGGACTTATAGCTGTCGATAGTCTGCTGAACGGATCTGACATCAGCCATTTCCGGACAATCGAGGCTATCGATCCATGAATGTTCGATGACTTTTGCGAATAGGTCGTGATTTTTTTCGCTGTAAATCTGCCATCTCACGCCGGGAGGAATACGAACAACGCCGATCTTAGAGTTTATCTGTCGATATAGATAATGAATTTCAGATCCGCAGATAAAGCCGGCCTGGGTAGCAAGCTGAATTTTCGCGGTTTCTTCCGGGCTGAGCATTAGCTGTAAGAATGTGAAATCGACTTTTGAGGATTTGGCAATGAGTTCTTTAACCGCAGCCAGAGCCAAGAGCCATTGTTCAGGGTCAAGCTGGGCAGGATCAGAGATAAAGACAAAGGCCGACCCGCCCTTTTGCGGCATAAGGAAAGTGGAAAAAATAATTTCATCGCCAGATGTAACAACGATCTGTCTTTGCAGGTCATAGTTATGTGCGGCGGCCATATTTTCAAAAGAAAGCGCCCTTTGCAGAGCTTTATCGGAGTCGTCATGGGGCTCTTTAAGCAGAACCGTCAGCGACTTACGAACCTCATGTCCGTTTATAGCTCTAATTTCTGGCATTTCCAATCCTTGAAAACAGGCGTAACATTTTACATAAAATAGACTTACAGAGAGAATGCGGCTATTATTGATTAACCGGCTGTTGTTGCGGGCCATAGCTATTTGAGCTATCGCCAGCAGCTTTTTCGATTTCCTGTCTCTGTCTGTTTATTTCCTTCATTATTCTATCATATAATGACGGCTGTTCAAGCTCTATCCTTGCCATAAGTAAAGCTTTAATGTTCGGATTGACACTATCGTCCGAGAGCATCATAACCAAAGCCTGATACTTCATATCCGGAATGGACGGCAGAGCGGTTCTCTTGGTAGGGTCTGGATCGTTCTGGAAATCCTTCATGAAGTATTCGTAGATCTGGAGGGCCCACTGTTCCCTGACATAAGCATTTTCATCTTCGCTAACAGCAAGCTGATAATAACTGTCTCTGAGCAGGTTAAGTATATAATCACTGGCATACTTAGGAGTGATCTGTAGAATCTGCTCCTTCATGCATGCCTTAACGAACTCATCGAGAGTGACTTTATAATCTTCTTTATCAGGATAGTCTATTTTAAGCTGGTTGTAATATTTGACGGCATATTCCTTGAAGCCTGTGAGGTACAGGCTTTGTATGCCGTTGCGTACGAGATTTTCGCGAGCGATATCAAGACTGGCTGGCGGCTCTTGGTCAGGGTGATCCTGATAATATTTGTCGAGATCAACGGTAGCCTTGTAAGCTACCTGGAACATTTCTAGATCCTGGCTATTGAAAACCTGAAGTTCGAGCTGCTGTTTTTCGAGCACTTCCTGCTGGGCATCGTTGCCAGAGAAAGCTGATACCGGTCTGAACTGGAATATTTTCAGATTACCATAGCTATATAGATCCTGCAGGCAGGTATAAATAACTCTTTCGAGCCTGGTAATATTCATTTCATTTCTAGACCAATCCTGATCACGATATTGAAGTCCGTGGTCAGCCCAGTAGATAGCGTATGGCCATGGAGTTCTCCAGTCGAGCGACTTTCTATTGCCGGAGTTTACGTAGTCTATCGGGCCATAGAGTTGGTTAAGACGGTGCATGGCTTTTGGTTCGAGCTTCCAGGTGGCCTTTAATACTTTAGCACGACTAAATCGGTCGATCTTCTGGAAAGCAGGATTGTCTTTGTTTGCGAGTATCAAGTCGAAGAAAGATTGGCTGTACTTACTATTGTCCGTAGTACGGAACTTTACGAGTACGTCAAGCAGTTCATCGGCGGTATTGATATTGTCATCGGTCGCCAGGAGAGCGTCAACCATGTCGGCGACGGCCTGATCATTTAGAAGCTCGGCGAAGGTTTCTGGCAGCTCGGCCATAGCCTGAATATCTTCAAAAGTGCAGCGAGCAGAGATAACACTATAGCATGGAGTAAGAAGCGGGGCCATTTCGTAGGCGAACATCGTTTTATAATAACGATGATAATCGTCGGCAATAGCACCGATCTTGTGCTGGAAGATCCAGGCGATAGACCAGTGAATCTTGAGGCTACGCGGATTATACTTGAGCCCGAGATCTCTAAGCAGCTCGAAGCCGGACTTGACCCAGTGCCATCTTTCAGAACCGGTCGGCAGTCCGACGGAGATATTATAGGCCATATTCCAGCCCTGGAAATCCCAAACACTGGCGAGATTTGGCTGGAGCGCACAAATGGCACGAGCAATATACATGGCGTCGAAATACTGCCCTTCCTGTTTAAGGGTTTCGGCCCTGATCCAGAGGTAGTCGATAACGACAGAGCGAAACGCGAACATAGCAGCAGTGGGTACACGAATATCGGTAGAAAGCTGGTTAGTTTCTTCACCTCTGAAACTATCGAACCGGTCGATCTCAGTTTTAACTCGCTGTTGATACATATCGGGGAGCATGTAAGCGGCACCACCGATAAAGCAACCGATCAAGATCAATAATAACAGGTTTATAAAAAAGTTATTTTTCATTATATTACCATTTATATCATTAGTGCGATTATGCACTTAAAAAAATCTATATCTGTAAATCAGACAATAACTCTGGCCAGCTCTTTACGTCTGAAGGCTAAGAAGCCGAGGGCACCGACAAAGCCGGCTTTGAGCAGAACCAAATTTGCAAGACAACTGTACACCAGCATAGGCTCGATCATCCTGCCCTTTTCGAGCAGATATGATGGATCGTACTTTGACAGCTGCGGGAACAGGAGCATAACAGCTTCGACAACATTGGCAGAAGTATTACCAAAGGTAGAGCCAATGGCATCGAGGAAAAAGCTGCTGCAGATACCAATAATAAAGGCAACCATAACAGCGAGAACCGCAACGGGGAAACTCAGCAATGCGCCAAAGGCCAAAGCAATAATAGTAAGGAATATCAGTCTGAAAAATATCAGGCAAAAGGCCCGGCCAAGATTAGCCAGGAAGGTGCCGGAAGTATATAGTACTTCAAGGCCATTTTTATTGGAGAAGAGAATGGAGGATCTGACATTTTCAAACGGGTTACGATAGGCAACGAACAGTTTACCTTCGGGCGAGACGAGCTCGGCGGGGATACGATGTTCATGGAAGACATTTACAGTATCGTAAGTCTGGAAGACGGTACCACTTTTATCCGCGGTTGGGTCCTCTGGTCCGATGAGCCATAAGCCGAACGCCTTTAGATTTTCGGGATTGACAGAGACATCCATATTATAGCGAAGGTAAACGAACTCCTGACCGGGCAGGACCTTTACATTATTAAATTCGAATACTTTGTAATCACCGACTTTAACAGTGAGGAACCCTTTCCGCAGAGTCGATTGAGCATCGGCGATGAGATGCTGTCTCAAATTTTCGATGAGCTCAGGTTCGGAGCTGATATTTGGATAACGTCTGATCTCGTCAGCAACCATGCGTTCGACTTCATCGTCAATCTGCTGCTGGAAGCTCGGTATAGTAGGTGCGATACCCTGCCGGGCAGTAAGAACCAAGCTATCGATACGGTCGGCGAAATATGCCTGCTGCTCTTCGGGCTGTTTGGCAACTTCCTTTTTGCCTATGTTACCGGCGGTAAAATAGATCAAGGTAAAGGAGATCAAGAGCACGATCAGGTTAAAGATAGATATACCGAGGAACTTACCAGCGAGATAGCCGAGGCGGCTAACAGACTTGGTAGCAATGGTAAATATCTCTTTACGTTTTATATCCCTGGTCACAGTAGCGACGGCAAGGAAAATGGTCGAGAAGCTCAGCAGTACGGTGGCAGCACTAACACTATAGCTAATGAAAGTCTGTACCTTTTCGTCGGGACGAGTGGTACCAACATCAAGCCACATTGCAAAGAAGACCGTAAAGCCAAGTATGTATAAAAGGATAAAGAACATGAGCACTCTCATGCGTATAATTTCCTTTAATACAGTTTTTGCAATCGCAATAATACTATTCATTCTTATCGTCTTTCCTGCCTAACAGGCCGTCAATAACGTTTGTATCAACTTCTTTTTTCTCTTCAACCGGCTGGGCGGTATCGTTATCATCGAGGACAACGGTAAGATCCTTTTCCTTTTGAGAGGTAAGCGAGCTGATGAACTCATCGTCAGCAGAGTTATCCTCGACAGGTTCGACGGTAGAAGTAGAAGACTCTTTCTTAGGCTTATCCATCTTTTCGACCTGGACGAGCTTTTGTATAACATTGGAGTCAGAGTCGGAGTCGGTACCGAGGAAGTCGCTAAGCTCGCCACCCATTCTAGCACCGGAAGTTGCGACGTCAGCTAACTGAGCCTGTTCAACGGTGCGAAGGAAATAATCTTCCATACGGTCACGAGGAGTTTCAAAGTTCAGTTCGTAGTCTGGATGATGCTTTTTGATAACATTTCTTATCTCGGCAATTACCTGATCGTTGAGCTGTGGACTTTCGATGCGAGTCATTTCAGTGCGTGCGAGCAGTTCGTCAACGGGGCCTTGAGCCCTGACCTTGCCGCCGTAGAGGATACAGATACGATCGCAGACATCTTCCACATCGGACATGAGATGGCTGCAAAGCAAGATAGTCTTGCCGCGTTTACCGAGTTCGATAATGAGGTCTTTGATCTGGCGAGTACCAATCGGGTCCATACCGCTGGTCGGTTCGTCGAGAATGAGTACCTGCGGGTCATTGATAAGAGCCTGAGCGAGCCCGACACGACGCTGCATACCTTTGGAGAACTCCCCTACCCGACGACTGGCAGTGGCACTAAGGCCAACCATATCGAGCAGGCTATCGATACGCATTTTTCTCTGTTCGGAAGAGAGGTTAAAAAGTCGGCCATAGAAATCGAGAGTTTCACGAGCGTTCAGGAACGGATAAAGAAATGACTCTTCGGGCAGGTAGCCAATAGAGGCATTGGTCTTTACATTACCGGGAGCTTTGCCCAGAACCCTGGCCCAACCTTTAGATGGGTTAAGGAGACCGAGGAGCATTTTGATCGTAGTACTTTTACCAGAACCATTTGGGCCGAGAAGTCCGAACACTTCATGGCGTTTGACTTCGAGGTCCAGCTGGTCAACAGCCAGTACTCTCTGTCTGCCCCAGAAGTCACGGAAGACTTTGGTCAGTCCCATGGTTTGAATAACTGAATTGTTATCTGTTTTTGCCATAATTACTCGCAAGCTAGAATTTAGAATTCAGGAATTAGAAATTAGGGCCGATGGTATCGGGGGGGGACTAATTCACTAAGTAATTCTAAAGGCAACCTCTAAAAATTCATTCCGGGCTACAAACGGTCTTGATTTCGCCTCGAAAGCAATTATTAGAGGTTACCTAAAGTTTATGATTTTTTATGATTCACAAGCGAGGACGCTTGTGCTACTTACTTTATAATTCTTCGCCGAAGCGGACTAGGCGGGCACTATTGAATACGATGACCAGCGAGCTGACCAGGTGCATAATAGCGGCGACGATCGGTATGATCTTGCCCTGTCCACTGAGGATAATACCAATAATAATAAAGAGCAGCCCGAAGGCCAGATTCTGGAATACAACCTGACGGGTAACTCTGCTGAGCTTGATAAGGAACGGCAGGCGGTCGAGCTCACTGTTCATAAGAGCGATAGATGCACTGTTAATAGCGACATCACTACCGGCAGCACCCATCGCAACACCGAGGTCACCAGCGGCAAGAGCCGGAGCATCATTTACGCCGTCACCGACAACAGCAACGCGATATCCTTCCTGCTGAAGCTGATTAACAAGGTGCAGTTTTTCCTGCGGCAGACATTCGGCCTTTACTTCGCTACAGCCCATTTCACCGGCAACACGGCGGGCAACGGCAAGACGGTCACCAGTAACCATAACGAGTCTCTTGATACCAAGAGCGGTTAGGTCTTCCATGGCCTGACGAGCTTCAGATCTGGTACGGTCTTCCATACCAACCCAGCCGATACATTTATTTTCGCTAGCAACGTATAGCAGACTTATGCCGTCGGGAGGAGTATCGCCATCGGCGAGAGGAGCCATATCGACACCTTTATCCTTTAGCCAGCTGTCACGACCAACCATAACGAGTTTACCATTAACGGTACCGCTAACACCACGGCCAGGTTCTTCCTGAAAATCCTGAACTTCGTTCAGAGTAAGGTTCGCCTTTCGAGCGACGTCCATAATAGCACGAGCTACCGGGTGCTTACTGAAGTTTTCAAGTGAAGAAGTAAGGGCGAGCATTTCGGTCGGGTCAACGCCGCCAACGGGAGTAAGGCGGGTAACCGCAAGCTGACCAGTAGTAAGAGTACCAGTTTTATCAAATACCATAGCGGTGAGACGCCCGGCACTTTCGAGGTCAGAAACATTTTTAATAAGAACACCAAGTCGAGCGGCACAACTAAGAGAGGCCACCATGGCAGTTGGAGTAGCAAGGATAATCGCACAAGGGCAGGCGATAATCAGAGATGAAATCGCATAGTCGATCTC
Source organism: Sedimentisphaerales bacterium (assembly GCA_963667715.1). Classification (GTDB taxonomy): domain Bacteria; phylum Planctomycetota; class Phycisphaerae; order Sedimentisphaerales; family SM23-30; genus JAFGDI01. The sequence continues at coordinate 4,336,796 of OY763926.1, forward strand.
GCCGGTAAAGACAAAGATCAAAACAGCGATCATAAGGATAGTTGGAGTATACCAGCTGGCATATCTGTCGATAATTCTCATGATCGGGATCTTGGTACTTTCGGCGTCGAGGATAAGCGACTGAACTTTACCGAGAGTGGTATCGCTACCGGCAGAGACGACTTTGACATCCATAGTACCGGTAAGGTTACTGGTACCAGCAAAGACGGTATCGCCGGTGACCTTATCAACAGGGAGCGATTCACCGGTGATATTTGCCTGATTAACAGTCGACTGACCGGTAAGTACTTCACCATCGGCAGGGACATTATCGCCGGGACGAACCCTGACGATCTGTCCTGGGGTAAGCTGAGAGGCTTCGACCTCTGATTCGGTGCCGTCGGAGGCGAGTAGATGTGCCTTGGTCGGAGTGATCTTAACAAGCGACTCGATAGAGGCACGAGCACCCAGAGCGGTACGAGTTTCGATGAGCTCAGCGAGGAGCATAAAGAACGCTACAGAACCGGCGACGGCATACTGAGTATTACAGAAAGCAGCGATAATAGCGAGGGCAACCAGCTCGTCCATATGGTTATGGCCTTTGAGCAGGCAGGTAGTAGCATTCCAGATAACAGGAACGCCAAGCAAGAGAGCCCCCATGATATTGAACATCATGGATATATCACCGCCATCGGTAAAGAAGGTATTAACGATCCAGCCGTTTATCAGCAGCGCCCCACCGAGCAAGGTTCCGAGCAAACTGAGACTGACCTTAAAGGTTCTGGCCTCGGTGTCGTCGGAATTAAACGCCTTTTCAACTTCACTTAAATTATGAGTACTATGTCCTGCCATATCATTTTCCTGATCTATATTCTACAGGCCAAGGCCTGGGAATTGATTTATATTTATTATAGTTAAAGTAAGATATTATTTCTTTTTAGGTTTGATCTGCGGGTCTTTATTCAGGTAGATACGCCACTGATCTGGTTTATCGTCAGAAGTAGTAGGAGCGTATGCCTGATCCACATTTGCCATAACAGTTCTTAATGTTTCCTGATAGAGCTGGTCGACGGTGATCTTTAGCATCTGATCGTATATCTTTTGCTTTTTGGCCAGATAGTCCGGGTCGGAGCTGTCAACAGCGTCGGCAGCGGCCTTGTCGATCTTGGTGAGTACCTCGTTGAGATATGAGGCATCGGCACGGGCAGACTGAACAACGGTGTCAGCGTAGGCTCTGGCATTGGCAAGAATATTAGCGGCATCGGCGGTGGCCTGGTTTACGATCTCTTCAGCTCGGCCCTTGGCTTCGTTCTTGAGCTTTTCGGCCTGCTGTTCAGCACCGTTTGCCATATCGAAAGCCCCCTTTACCTGTTGAGGGGTTTCTTTACCGACAAGCTGAAGTCTGATATCGATACCAATATCATAGTCCGCTTCCAGCCGATGCTTCATATAGTCCTGCACTTCGAGTTTGAACTTGTCGCTATTGCCCCAGATAATATCTTCGATATCATAGCGGGCACTGACAGAGATAACCGAGTCGGCGAGCATGGTACGGAGCAGGATATTTAGTTTGTTCCAGTCCGGGGTATTGTCCCATACCTTTTCAAATACCTTCATTTCTTTGCCGGGTATAACCTTCCAAATAATAGTCCAGTTGGTATGGCAAAGGTTATAGTCGATCATCTGTTCATCGTCATCAAGCTCGGCCGCGGCGTTCATTCTCTGAAGCGAGCTGGCCGAAGCCGTGATCGTGTAGCCGTCTTTGACAAATTCGAGCTTCATAGAAGGAGAGAAATTATTTTTCATTCTCTGAAGGTCAGAGATGTAGTACCACATAGCAGGCTTGTCTATGCCGTCAACGCGGTCAACGATGATCTTATGTTCAACGCCAACTGGGATACGCACTACTTCTTCGATCGGAGTAGGCAGTTTCCAGTGGAGGCCGGTATTGAGGAGAGCAGCGGGAGAGCCAAGATTTTTGACCTTACCGAACTGTAATTCGATACCAACTTCGTTGGCCTCTATCTTGTAGAAGCCACTGGCAACGAAACCAACGAGCACCAGGATCATAACGACCCTGAGAAGCATAAAGCTGAACTTCAGGGCGTCAGATAACGCCTGACTACCCGGGTCCAGCGGCTCGATTTCCTGTATATTTTCTTTTTCATGATCGCTAGTGCAGTCATGGTTATGATTATGATGATTACTCATATTATATTTATACCTAATTGTACGGTTAAAGGTAAAAGGTTAAAAGTAAAAAGTAGAAAGACCGGCAGTTTTAGCTTGCCAGTAGATATTCAGCTTTTAGTCTTTGAGTATAGCCGGGCCGTCGATCATCAGCTGGTAAGGCGGTGTGCTCTTGTCCAGGATAATGGTAGTACGACTATTAAGAGTATTCCTGAGTGTTTCGAGACGACGCAGGAAGTTTGCCAGTTCCGGATTTTTTAGGAAAGTAGAGTAAGATTCCGCGGCCAGTGCATCACCTTCACCACGAATGCTCTTGGCTTCAGCTTCTGCGGTCGCCTTGATAATAGTAGCCTTACTCTCGGCGTCGCCGGTCATGGTCTTGGCGTACTTGTCACCCTGACTCATAAGTTCGGTAACTACAGCCTGGCGGTCAGCACTCATACGCTCGAAAACAGATTCGGTAACATTGTCAGGTACACCAAGACGACTGATACCTACATCGACGATCTCTACGCCGTAGTTGTCTTCCTGCATAGCGGCACGAACACGACTGAGCATACTGTCAGAACCCCTTTCGAGATCGAAGAGTTTGAACTTTTCCTTATCGAGAGTGATGAGCTCACCGAAATTGTATTCGGCGAAGAGGTTATAAGTTCTGTCTTTCCATATTTCCTGAAGTTTTTCTTCGGCATTATAAATAATGTCGGTATTGCCAGAGCGGTATTTGCTATAGAAAGCTTTGGCATCGGCAATTCTCCAGTTAACATAAACGGAGACGATAACATTTTGCTTGTCTCTGGTCTGTGTCTGATAGTTGGCCATGGCAAGGGTACGAACACGAGTGTCAAACTTTACAACCTTATTTATAGGGTTAGGCCACTTGAACTGTAGTCCAGGCTCGACAACAGCCTTTTCAATTTCGCCGAACTTCAAGAGCAGAGCTGTTTCCTGATAATTAACCGTATAGGTTACCAAGTATAGTAATAGTATCGATACGATTATTGATGCTATCAGAACAATTCCAAAATGCTTTTTCACTACAAAATCTCCTGTTATTTTTCATTGCCGTTAAGGCAGGTGTTATTTTTTTATTGGTGATAATTAAGATATCTTAATTCTGTTGTTCGGTGGTATCGATACCAAGTGAGCCGAACATATCAGGCTTGATATTTTCCTTGAGGTCGAATTCGTAAACCCAGTCATCGACATTATCAGAGGCGATGAGGTACTTTCTGAGGTTAGGCATATACTGGTCAAGGACGGACAGATATTCACGGAGCAGGTAAACATTTTTACCCTTTTCGTAAGCCTTGACATTAGAAGCGAACTTTTTAGATTCAGCTTCAGCGAGCATCTGTCTTTCCAGCTTATAGGCGTTTGCCTTTGCCTTTGCAACCGAGGCCTGAGCTTCGGCGGCGTTTAGGACCTGATGGGCAAAGCCGTGGGCGAGAAGTATCTTGGTCTGTTTCTGCTGAAGAGCAGAGATAACCTTTTCAAAAGCTTCGGCAACCTTCACCGGCGGGTGAACTGATTTGATACCGACGAAATCGACATTGACACCGACATTATACTGGGCGAGACTCTTGTTGATATTATCTTTGAGCATCTGAGCTGTTTGGAAACGGCCAGGTCCGAGAATCTGTTCGATATCGTTCTGACTGCAATAGTGTAGAACAGTTCTTTCACAGAGCTGGTTGATAACCTTGTCCGGGTCAATAAAGCTACCCGGCTGATAGCCATAGTTTTCGATATCATTTATATGATACTGGAAGACAACAGCCACGACGAGTTTGTCGAAGAGGTTGTTGGTTACAGTCTTATCGCCGATAGCGACACCAGCTTTGCGGGCAGGCACAAGGAACGGATATTCCGCTTTCCAGTGATCCTTGGTCCAGAGTACCGGGGTATAATCGTGTATAAGGTTTCCGGCTTCATCTTTTTTCGGTTCGTTTCTTTCGTAACCGACATCAACGGTTTTGATCTGAGAGACAGGGAAACACTTAACCTTATCAATAGGGGCAGGCAGCTTGAAGTGGAGTCCGGCTTCCCATGGGTTACTAAGGTTGATAGGAGCACCCCATCTTTCGCAGACGGCCTGATTACCGGTTGGCACGATAAAGAAGCAGGTCGAAAGGTACAGAACCGATGCCTGAATAAGCAGGAGCATAACGATGTACTTTTCGAGCAGTCTATAGAACCAGGTTTCGGAAACTTTGAAACCGAACTGGTAGTCAAGAGCATGTGAAGCGGTTCGGAATATGCCGCCGGGCTCGCTGAATAGTCCGAGGAGGCGAGATTCAAAAGCGGCCTGCTGATATTGGCCCTTTATACGCGGTCTGAAGAAGTCCATGGTGACAATAAGAGCCATTTCCAGACCAAGCAGCATAATGAAAGCTACAATGACTTTTCCGGTAATAATGAGCGGATTGTAAATGGCGAAAGCAGTAGCAGCTAAAACAGCGGCCACCGCGATGGAGGCGAGAGTGCCACCGATGAGGAATATGCCGCCGGAGCGAAGAGGTCGCCATTCCTCCTGACGACTCATACCGATAGTATAACAGGCGAAAAGGAAACTTACGATCGACATACCTGCCATAGCGACGATGGTCTTGCCGAGATCCATGCCGGTTTTGAGGAGCATATCGCCAGCCTGAGAGAGCTTGACGGCATTTACGATCGGCCATTGCCAGATACTAATAGCGATGAGGTAGACAGCGACGATAATGGCGAAAGATGGTATGAGCCACTTTTCGATCCATTCGAGTCTACGCTGCTGAACCATAAGCTCGCTTTCCATATCGTTTTCGAAAACCGAAACTCCCCTGCCCTCTTTACGGAGACGCTGGTATTCCTGAGCTTCGAACTTTTCGGTGTTAGCGAGACGGCGTTGTCTGAACTGAATAATCAGGGCCAACCAAATAGGTATACCGCCAAGATATATCCATCCGACTAAACCTACCGCCCTGGCTCCGCTGAACTTATCGAAAAAGAGAGCCAGGAAGAAGAAAATCAAGTTCAATATTAATGCAGCAATTGACAGATTTTCTGCACGTTTAGGAGATAACTTCATTCCTTAACCTTACTTATAAAATAATTAGTTTACCCGGCGACAAACATAGAAGCCGGAGTATAAAGTTTATATATAACTCGAAACAATATAATCGAGGTACCAAAATACGTATATGTTACGCTATGTTATCGAGTTTCGTTCTAATAATTCGCCAAATTATAAACGTTTTTTTCAGTACTGAAAACAGGGTTTTGCAGGTACTACCAAATGTGGTGTGAATTACAATTAAATCTACATATTAATTAGATAAACCAGTTTTTAATAGTGACTTAAATCTATAAATAATTATTGCAGGCTAGCGTCTTAAAAGACGAGGAAAAGCCGGCAAAAGTCGCATTTTCAGCATAAGCTGTTTATTAACAGTGTATTACATAAATAAAAGTAATAAAAACAGTTAGTTTATGTAATATATGAACTAAAACAAAATCTAATCGTAAAAATAACTGTATAAATTTTGAGGATATTATATTAGTATAGTTTAACTAAAAAAGCAGGGCTTTTTTGGTACTAAATATATAAAAACCGGTTGTTATTTCAATAGTTAAGATATAAAAACCGAAAATCTTACCTATATTATATATGTTTATTACTCCAGAGGGAGCACAATAACTAAAACACTATTTTGGGATATTGCAGTAATAAGAAATAAGAAAAAAGAAATAAGCTGAGGTATCCGCCTGTGGCGGATCTATTTTAACGCAGGCAAGCCTGCATAAGTAGTTTATAATAATAAGGTTAACTTAGAAAAAATATTAGTATGGTAAAGAATTGTTTAGCTGTGGCTAGTAATACGTTTACGGAAGCGATCCGTCAGCCGGTATATGTTGTTATAATCTTTGCGACAACGATATTGTTCATGATGTCGCCGTCGATGGTTATGTTTGGCTTGAGGGAAGATGATCAGCTGTTATGCGATATTGGCTTGTCTAATTTGCTGGTAGCGGGACTATTTATAGCTGTTTTTGCGGCGTCAACGGTTGTAACGGACGAAATAGATCGAAAAACGGCGTTAACGGTAATATCTAAATCGGTGAGCAGAAACTCATTTGTACTGGGTAAGTTTTTGGGGATTGTTGGTGCGGTATTATTGGCCGAATATCTGCTGGGGCTGGTATATATGCTGACAATGAGACATGGAGTGCTGGTAAATGCGTCAGATCACGAAGATATAACAGTTGTGGTGTTTGGCTATAGCGCTGCGATCATATCATGTTTATATGGAGCGTTCTGTAATTACTTCTATAAATGGCGATTTGGCAGTACCACAGTGATATGTGGTTCAATTTTGACCACAATTTCGTTGGTGATACTGTTTTTTATCGATGCGAGATGGCAATATAAGCCAGCGTTGGGTAATTTTCCGATTCAGCTGTTAGGGCCGCTGGCATTGGTAGTGCTGGCGACAATAGTAATAAGTGCGATAGCGGTAGCGGCAGCGATGCGGTTCAATATGGTTACAACAATGATCATTTGCGTACTGACATTTTTGCTGGGGACGATGGTACATTATAAGCTTGGGCCGGTTGTGACACAATCGGATAGCATGGTACAGAGCGCGTTAGCGTGGGTTGGGCTGGCGATGATACCTTCGATCAATCTATATGTCGTTAGCGATCTGGTATATGAGAGTAAATATCTGCCTAAAGAATATTTCTACAGCTGTGTACTGTATACAATATTATATTCGGCGGGCGCGATAACGGCGGCGATGATGTTGTTCCGGAAGAGGGATATAGGGTAGGGATTGCTGGCAATTATTAGTAAGAAGTAACAAGTAACAAGATACAAGCTGTGTTTTCCGCCGGTGGCGGAGGCTATTTTAAAGGATTTCGCTTAATCGTCCTGATGTTAATTGCAGTGGGTAATAATGGGGTTGGGTATAAGTAACTTATATATATAGAGAGTAATAATATGATCAAGAATCAGCGATTCTATGTGCTATTTCTGATAGTAGCGGCTTTATTGACGGTAATCAACATAATTAGTGCCAGTACAGCTGATGCATTCGATCCGATGATAGATGTGACGGACCTGGTAGAGAGAAGGTATGTTAAGCCGGTCGAGCAAAATGCGTTGATCGCTGATGCTATTAATGGTATGTTGAGCGAGCTTGACCCTTATAGCGAATATATTCCGCCGCAATATGAGAGGGAGTTTAATCTTCAGACGAGCGGTAATTTTACGGGGATCGGGATAAGTGTTGATCAGAAAGATGATATGATCGTTATTATTACGCCGTTGGAGGATTCTCCGGCGAAGAAGGCTGGTCTGAAACATGGCGATATAATAGTAGAGATCAATGGTAAGAGTACACAGAACTGGAATATTGCTAAGGCGACTAAGGAGATGGAAGGTGTAGAAGGTCAGGAGCTGTCGCTGAAGGTATTGCGGGGTGAGGGTGAGCTTAAGTCGTTCAAGATTAAAAGGGAGAAGATCCAGATGCACTCTGTTCGCGGATGGCGGAAGGATAGTGAGGATAACTGGGACTATACGTTGGATGCGGCGGGGAATATTGGTTATATCCGGATAAGCCAGTTTATCGATAGTACTCTGGATGATTTTAATAAGCATATAACCGAGCTGCTGGATAATGATATGAAGGGCTTGATACTCGACTTGCGTAGTAATCCGGGCGGGCTGATGTATTCGGCGACTGGGATAATTGACAGACTGATCGCACAGGGTAAGATATTATCGACTAAAGGTGAGCATAGCGAAGAGCAGATAATATACGCTTCGGCAGACGATACGCTGCCGGACTTTCATATGATCGTACTGATCGACCAGATGAGTGCATCGGCATCTGAGATAGTGTCAGGAGCTTTGCGAGATCATAAGCGTGCTACGGTGATTGGCAAGCGGTCATGGGGTAAAGGGTCGGTACAGCGGACATTTAAGCTGCCAAATGATCGGGGGATGGTGAAGCTGACAACCGATTATTATTATCTGCCGAATGGGACATGTGTGCATAGGCTGCCGGATGCGAAGAGCTGGGGAGTGGAGCCGGATATTGAAGTTAGTTTTGATATGAGTAAAGGGGAAGAGCTGGCGGAGCTATTGAAGAAGATAACGGTTGCAGAAAATACAGAGGGTAAGAACCAGACGGCGAGAGAGCTGCTTAAGCTGGATAATCAGCTGAAGGCGGCGTATGATAAATGTGTTGAGCTGATAAAGACTGAGCCTGGTATGCAGGCGATCGGGGAATAGAGTTTTTGATCCACAGATTTATTTAAAATGGGTTCGCTGGGGCGAACTGCTGATTGATTAATTTACACAGATTGAAGAATAATAATTAATAATATTTCTCGCAAAGGCGCAAGGTGCTTCGCACCCGCAAAGGAGAAGTCTAAGAAGAGGTACCCTTAATATATTTTTATACCTACCCTGGCGATATGTTCGAGTAACGGTTCGGAACTAATAGATGCCATAGCTTTTACATCGAACTGCTGAGGGAACGGGAGCTCTTCCAGCTCAGAGGCAACCTTTTGGGCAGTCAAAGCAGATAGCGAACCTTCAAGAGCGATATCAATATCAGAACGGTCAGTATAACAGCCTTTGGCCCTGGAACCAAAAATATACGCACCAGTTACTTCTAAGTGGTTAGTTAGAACATCTGTAATCTGTTTAAGCTGCTGTTCATTTAGTCCGCAAGAGTTCAAGCTTGAGCCCCCTTCTCTATAAACCACTTATGTAGATTATGCAGAACAGGAAAATACTGTTTGTTTATTGCAGTAGTAACATTTTCAAATATTTCAGAGTCATAGGTGTGTGATAGTAAATTGCGGTGATTGAGCATATCGATCCAGATATCACCATCAGGAATTACCCGGGCAGCATAAGCTGTTTTGATAACATTTCTGGGAGTGACGGGGTCTATCAGCTGGCCTTCATACTCCATATAGTCTTTCAGGGTTTTCCAGGCTAGTTCAAGAGCATATTCAAACCGCTGTACCATTCCTTCTTTTTCGAGGTCAGACAGGCAAGAAACACCCATGTCAATCGGCTCCTGCAGTAAGTTCACAGCCCGGTCAAAATTTGCAAAACGCTGTTTCCATCTGATGTCTTCTTCCATAGCCATACTCCTGATTAAAAATCTTATAAATGTACATTTATATTATATAGTCATAAAAAGAAACAGGCAAGCTGGAAATAATTGCTGGTACTTTATGTATTATGTGAAAGATAATTGATTGCGGGAATGGACGTGCACGGATGGGTAAGCAGGAGTAAGACGCAACCAGAATGTAAGAATATTAATCCACAGATTAAAGAAGAGGATTTAAGAGTTAAATGCGAAGGCGCGAAGAGATGGTTGGCGGTTCAGGGTGTTAGGGAGAAGGAGTGAGACGCAAGATTTTGCGTCTCTACGTTAAGTAATGTAATACTAAGAATCACAAGTCACGATGTGCTTTGGAGCTTGTGCTACTTATTGATTAGTTGTTTTAGCCAGTAGGTTGTTGGGGGTTGGGTGGTTATGTTTTGGTTGAGAGTGGGTTCGGGGTGGGTGAATAGTTTTTCTTTGCCTTCTATGTTCTGTAGGTAGTGGAAGTTTATTTTGCCGTAAGATCTATCGCCGACTCGAGCTTCGATGGAGCGGATAAGGTCGTCGTATCGGTTTATGTCGAAGATGAGGGTTGGGGTCTGGAATCTTCCGAATGGGTATAGGATGACTTTGCCGTCGGTGTCGATATCGAGTTTTATCTCGAAGTAAATCTGGCAGGCGGCGGCGTCACGTACGAGCGAATCGATAAAGGCGAAGCCCATCCATTGACGAGGCAGGCAGGTATAGAGCGAGTTGTCGGGATAGAAGGTGCTCTTGCCGTCGATGATCAATTCTGACGGGTGGCCGTCGGTGTAGTCTATGAGCTTATCGTCGCCGATCTCCAGGTATAGCCAAGGCTGGCAGGGTTGATATTGGTTATAGACAAAAGGAACCCTGCCCTGGCCGGAGACTGGTTTACCGAAGAATTCGCCGGAGATTTGATAGTAGGTCCAGCCGCGTTTGTGCATCTGGTCACGTTTATCAACGGTATGTGAGAAGCTCTTGGGCCAATCGGCTGAGATACTGTCACGGGAAAGATCGTTATAGCTGAATCGGGTCTGGATATTGTGATAGTCTTCGGCCCGGTTATCATTTCTGAAATACAGGCATTCATCGAAGAAGCTGCGTTTAGTGGTAACACGACGATCAAGCCCTACGCAGGTATCCATAAAAGCAGCAACCTGGGGCAAATCGGTGGGCAGTATGAACATACGGAGCGGATCGTTGGTGATAAAGAGAGTATCGGTGCCGGATTCGTAATAGTAATAGCCGCTGCCGTCCTGGAGCCATTGGCAGAGATTGGTACCGGCCATATCTTTGCGATGCATAAAGCGGATCATAGCACCGTCTGGGCCGTCGGGGAAGAATATTTTATGTTCGTATAGGCCGTGAGACTTGTATCTCAGGTTGGTCTGGACATCGTCCATGTTAATAGGCAGCGAGGTTTGCGGATCGAGTCCGGCGAGCGGGATGGGAGTGCCATCATCGATGAGCTCGAGGCCGAGTAGCGTATAATGGATACTGCTGACATTATGGCGGCCCATGAGCAGGTCGATAAGGCCGACGGAGAGAGCGGTAATGGCAACGGCGGTTGCGGTGATCTTGCCGATATTAGCAGAGATGTATGCGTAATAGCGGGTGATGGTATTTACGATCGGCAGGCCGGAGCCGGCACCAGTTATGATCTGTTCTGAAACGGCAATTGTACTGGCGGCGGCCTGGGTCTGGGCGGTGACCTTGCCGAAAAAGATAAGAGCGAGAACGAGCGACGAGCTGGTGAACCCCTGTTTTTTGAGCGAGCGTCTGACAGCCTGTAGGCCGCGATGGAAATTTACGCGGGCGCTAACCTCGCTAATCTCGAGAACGGAGCCAATCTCTCGGAAGCTCATATTTTCAAAGCAGCGAAGTGATATGGCCTGACGCTGGCAAGGGTTGAGTCGGGATACGGCCTGTTTGATAGTGTCGGTAAGTTCACGGTTCATGAGTCTGGAGTCGGGACTATCGCCGGATACCGCTTTTTCGATGAGCATATCCTGAAAGCTGAATACTTTTTTATGCTTGGCATTTTTTCGATAGTAATCGATGATAGAGTTTGACGCGATACGGAATAGCCAGGACCAGAATGCGGAGGGTTCTTTCAGGGTGCCGATCTTTTTAATGAAGATGATCAGAGTATCCTGCAGGACATCGTCAGTTACATTATCGTCGAGCGTACTACGGTAGATATAGGTACGGAGCCTGAGCGAAACCTTATTGGCAAGGTCGTGACAGGCTGGGACGTTGCCGTCGATGGCCTTTTCGATCAGTTCGTTAAGAGCTGGGTCGGTAGATTTTGTATCGGTTGGGGGCATGTTAAAGTAACAAGTAATAAGTAACAAGAAATAAGCTCAGGTTTCGCCCTTTGGGCGATGCTAATTAATTATTAGAAGTTCGGTTGTCCTGGGTTTTGTATTCTTTGGGGGGATTGAATTCGAAAATTGTTTTGTTTAGTTCAGGGTTAAGGGTTAGATCGTTTACGTTTATTTTAAGAGTTTCGGTGAGTTCGCCGTTATCGTATTTTTGCCAGGTCATGGAATGGGGGAAGCCGGACTTGTCGAATTTAGAAGCGGTCCATTTTTCGTATGGTTTGCCGGCGTAGGCGTAGAATTCGTAGCTGTATACCCGATCGAAATTATAGCGATCGAGAGTGAAGATGGTTACAAGATCGCCGGAGGATGGTCTGGTGACAGTGAACTTCAGACGCGGGTATAGGCCGGGGTTGACCTCTTCGACCTTAACGGCATAGTCACTATCAGAGCCGGCGACGATACGAGCGAGCTTGTCACGGCTAGGGATATTTTCAGATTTGTCACGATCGCCCAAAACGACACGCATAACACCGAACAGCTCGGAATATTTTGTACAGGCGGTATAATGACGCCCCCGCCCTGGAGACTTTGAGCTAATCTCAGCTGTTTTTTGCTGAGAGTTGTAAGTGAAAGTATAATAGCCGGGCTCCCAGCTGTTACCGGCCTTTACAGTGGTGATAGTATTAGTTTCGATATCGTCGTTAAAATAGGTAATATCTTCACGCCAGAGGGTATGATCGAACCGAAGTCGGCGTTTCTGTTTTGTTATAGTTGGAAGTTTGGCCAGGGCAGAATTTGATAGAGGGTCATTGGCAGTATCGGAAAGCTGCTTGGCATAATTGTGTGAGATAACGTCGATAGAGATGTCAGCGGAGCCGAGAGTTGGGGTTGGCTGCTGCCAGATATAGCTGTTAAGCATATTTATATATAGGCCGGTGCGGTCTGGAGTTGACTGGGCCAGAGCGGCTCCGGTAAAACATAACATTATTATCAAGATCTTTTTCATTATTTAGATATCCTCTACCGTGTTGGTTAGTGACATATGTATTTATGACGAGGGTTGGTGTTGAAATGTTACAGGAAAAAACCGAAAAAGTAATAAGCTCAGGTTACGCCCTTCGGGCGAGACTGATTTATATATGACGGCAATCGGTTAGTATTGTTCAGAATTGTATAGATTTGCCCTGCTATTAGCTTTAACCTGTTATTATTCCTAAGTCGCTACTGATAGTTACTGTTTATAGTTACACATGCCTCGCCAGCTTAAAAAAGTGTGACAACCTAGATGGTTGTACATATATATTGATTTCCCATAGAACGTAGATTGTATTATACAGATAATGTGGGGGAATTGCACAAAAAATTGGTGGAAGTGGAAGTGGTGAATTGAGTAATAAGTGGTAAGAAATAAGAAATAAGCTGTGGTTTCGCCCTCTGGGCGAGGCTAATTAATATTAAGAGTAAAGAAGTAGAGACGCGGGGGTGGTGCGTCTCTACTTTTTTGTTTTAGTGGATTACGCCGCCGGCTACGGTGTCGGTGTCGCGCATAAGTACGAAGCGGCCGGTTTCAGGGACCTGGTCGAACTTGTCGGTAGCGACGTAGCCTTCCATTTTGAGGGTGAGGCGTGCGACTTCGGTTTCGCGCAGCTCGTTAGATTCGCCGTCGATGATCTCAAGGGAAGAGCTGTTCAGGCGGTTATCGATGCGAACGACCTGACAGTTTAGCTGCTGAGTGGCACACTTGAACTCGACTCTGTCTTTGAGGCGGAGCGGCATGCCGGACATCCAGAATACGACGGCCTCAAGAGTAGAACTTACCATTGGTGATGGTTCGACGTCACAGGCAACTTCGCCGCGGGTGACGGCTTTGAGGGCACTGTCGGTTTTGAGAGTGATACCAACTGATTCGCCGGCGATGGCAGCGGTGGCTTCTTCGCCGAACTTTTTAACGGCACCGATAGTAGCAGACTTACCACAAGGGTGGAAGATTATCTGCTGGCCGGCTTCGAGCTTGCCGGAAGCGATGCGCCCGACGAGGATAGTTTCATCGTCGATACGGTACATGTCCTGAATCGGGAAGCGGAGCATGCCGTCTTCGAGTGAAGGGGCACATTCGAGCACGTCGAGAGCCTGGAGCATGGTCATGCCGGTGAACCAGGCCATTTTGTCACCTTTATTGGCAACGTTATCGCCCTGCTGAGCTGAGATCGGGATGATCATGTCAGGGTTGATAGACATACCGAAGTCGCCGAGGCGTTTGGTGATCTGGTCTTTGAGCTCGTCGAACCGCTGCTGAGAATAATCGACCAGGTCCATCTTATTAACGACGACCATGAGCTGCTTGATACCGAGCAGGCCAAGGATATAAGCGTGTCGATGGGTCTGCTCGCGGAGGCCCTCTTCCGCGTCGATGAGTAAGAGAGCAGCTTCGGCCTGAGTGGAGCCGGTGATCATGTTTTTGAGGAACTGCTTATGGCCGGGCGCGTCGATAATGGTATAGTCGCGTTTGGCGGTCTTGAAGAATGTCTGGGCAGTATCGATAGTGATACGGTTCTGACGCTCTTCTTCGAGGTGGTCCATAACGAAAGCGAATTCCGGCTGGCCGTTTGACTCTTCGCTCATGCGGCGTACTTCCTCCATTTTGTCTGGTGGCAGTGAGCCGGTGTCATAGAGCAGACGCCCGATCATAGTACTTTTACCATGGTCAACGTGACCAACAGCTACGAATTTGAGATTTTCACGCATTGGGAGAACCTTTCATGTTTACAATTCAATATGTCAACTCCTGGGAAAAGGAAGTAATAAGAAACAAGAAATAAGAAATAAGCTCTGGTTACGCCCTTCGGGCGAAACTAATTATATATTGCTCACTTCGTTCGCGATTTCTTTTTACCAGTATTTTTCTCATATTCGATAATCTCAACAGATTTTGCAATAAGAGAGTTTATCATTTTTTCTATCTCATTTCCCAAGTTTATTATTTCACAACATTTATTATCATCTATATAATTCAATCTATGAACTATTTCTAACTGAGTCTGTAACTCAAACAACGAACCAAGTGATATTCTCAGGAATCTGGCAAATTCAACGGGATTATATCTACCAAAACCTTCAGCAATATTACTTGGTATTGAAACGGCAGCTCTAGTCATTTGTGAAGTTATTGAGTATTTTTCTTCAGTCGGAAATGTTTTGGCAATAGCATAAACCAACATAGTCATATCGATTGCTTTTTGCCACACTATAAGTTCACGATAGCTTTTAATACTCATGATCACGCTTCCTTAACTATGCAGACAAAGTCTGCTATTATTAATTAGGCTTCCGCCTAAGGCGGGTACCAGAGCTTATTTCTTTTTTCTTACTTCTTATTTCTTATTACAAGAAGCAGCCGCATATTACATATATCCTAATGCTCTTAGTTTTTGCATTGTGTAGGTGTCTTCTTTGTCTTGGGCTCGGCCGGCGCGTTCGGAGGTGTTGGTGTTCTGTAGTTCGTAGATTATTTCGTCTACGTTGCTGGCGGTAGAATCTACCGGGGCACAACAAGTTTTACAGCCGATACTGCGATAGCGTTTGCCTTCTTTACTAAAGTAGAGATGGGTGATAGGGATATTTTCACGTCTGATATATTCCCAGATATCAACCTCGGTCCAGCCTAGCAGCGGATGGACACGGATGTGAGTTTTCTCC
Organism: Sedimentisphaerales bacterium; assembly: GCA_963667715.1. GTDB lineage: Bacteria > Planctomycetota > Phycisphaerae > Sedimentisphaerales > SM23-30 > JAFGDI01. Next base: position 4,352,121 of record OY763926.1, read on the forward strand.
TCGGCCTGGTTTTTGTACTGGTCCCAAAGCTCCGGCGGCTGGTCCTGATAGTTCCACTTGAACTCTTCGTTACGAGGAGAGAAGTAGCGTTCCTTGGCACGGACACCATGTTCGTCACGACGGATACCGAGCAGCAGAGCTTCGAATCCATGCTCCGCGATAGCCATTTTAAGAGCTTCAGTCTTTAGTGCAGTACAGCATTCGAGCTTCTTACCACAGTTCATACCGGCGGCGAGAGCTTCTTCGTTGCGACTTATGACCATGTCGAAGCCCCACTTTTTAGCATATTCGTCACGGAACTGGTACATTTCCTCGAACTTGTAGCTGGTGTCGATGTGCAGAGCTTTGAACGGGATATTACCGAAGAAAGCCTTGCGACATAGCCAGGCGAGAGTGGTCGAGTCTTTACCAATCGACCAGAGCAGCGCGAGTTTTTTATAATGGTAATAGGCTTCACGAATAATGTAGATACTCTGAGCCTCTAGTTGGTCTAATCTATCCATTTATGTCTCCTTCAGGCAGCACAAGTCACGAAACACATCGAGACTTGTGACTCTTAATTAAAGGTTAAAACTTATATAATTATATTACTATGTGTTTATTACAATACTATCAATGCAACATTATTAATCTCAAGCAAGGATGCTTGAGCTACCTAGAATACTTTGTTTTCACTTAACAAAAGGTCTGGCATTTTACATTTACTTTTATTCTGCACTATATAATCTCGATACTTATCAAGAAAAAATTCGTCCCTGACAATATGATCAAAAGATTCATGCTGCCAGAACTGACCTTTATTACCTGTCTTCTTATTTATTTGGTTAGCTGTAAATGATTTCCAGCCATGTAGTATTTCACTTAGCTCTGAATCATTAACTAGTAAAAGCAGTACATGTACATGATTTGGCATAACTACCCAATGGTCAAGTTTATACTTATCATTATCATAATACTCTAGAGCGTTTTTAATAACACTACTATACTGTTCGCTCTTTAATAAACATTCACCATAACAGTTATCCATCCATTCATCAATTTTTTCAAAAAAAAGATGTCGATATTCTCGTTCCTGTTCCACTGTATATGGTTCTGAATATCTAGATATAAATTCCAGTTGTTTTTCTTTTAGTTTGTTAAGTTTTTCTTCGGGTATCGAATCATAAGTTCGAAAGGTCACAAAATGCATTTTTTCTTTTTGCTGCCAATGTGGTAAGTTCCTGTTATGAATATCAACTTTTTGACTTTGATTGTAAAAAATATCTTTCATTTTATATTACCAGTATGACAAATCTATATTAAAGACTTTAACTAATAAACATTACTATTAAATTTCTTGCACTGTTATCAATGCAACATTATTAATCTCAAGCAGGGATGCTTGAGCTACCTAAATAATCAATAATCGGTTGTGAAAGTTGGGTTATTTCTAGGTCTTGGGGTAGCTCGATGTTTCGTGCTACCATGAACGCGTCAGGGTAGGTGTGCATACCTTCGAGTGCGGTTTTGGTGAAGACTTCGTTTCCGACTATACCGAGCTTGAGATCGTAGCCGTCGAATGGCACGGCGATGAGGTCGGCAGCTCGTCCGAATGTGCCGGAGGCGGTTGCTGCTTGTTCCGGTGTCATACTATTTGGGCCGTCGCAATCTTGCGGCCAGTATATATCTTCACGCATAATGACTTTTTCGATAACCTGGTTGCCCTGTGGGTCGCGAAGCTGCATAAGCTGTTCGGCAAGAGTTTTGCGGACATTATCATATTCGGCGAGCGGTACGATACCGCCTGGTTCTCGGCCCTGAAGGTTGACGAAGAATCTGCCGGGTATCATGCAATATGCTTTTGTATTGGCCGGGTCGATACTGAGTGGATGCCTGATTTCGTCGGCCGGTTTGAGCCAGTTATTTTTGATCATCCAGCGGCACATCTGCACTTCATACTTTATTTTGCAGAAGCCGTGGTCGCTGAAGATCATGAGCGGAGTATCGGGTCCGATCTTTTCGAGGAGCTTACCGATATAATTATCGATACGGGTATAGAACTTGAAGAATCCCGGTGCGAACTCTGGATCGTCGGCAAGCATTTTTTCCCATAGGAAATGGTTGATACGGTCACTCCCCATAACATGAGTATGGAAGAAGTCCCAATCTTCACGGTCGAGATAGTGGAATAGAGCTTCAAACCGTTTATCAAGGGTATAGTCGAGATTCTTGAGCATGGCCTTTTTGTCCTGACGGGCAAGAGCGGCGTCGCTGTCGATCTGATAATCTATACTTTTGAGGTATTCTGCTTCGCTGGGCGGGAAAACAATTTTATCGATAGAGGGAGCGAGGAACCCACCGATGAGTACGCCGTTAACTGGCTTGGGAGGATAGGTTGACGGTACATTCATCCCGAAAACCCTCTTGCCCTGTGCTGAAAGCTTCGTCCAGATATGGTCGGCTGTCATAGTGGCATTATTTGGGAATTGCAGGTCCCAGGTTCCCGGCTCACGATCGATAAAACCGTAGTTGCCGTGGATGCCGGGATTGACTCCGGTAGCATATGACGCCCATGCGACAGATGACACGGTAGGCTGAACAGACTTCATGGGAGAAAATCTATTATCTTTTGCGATATCGGCCAGATTTGGCATTATCCCTTCGCGGAACATTTTATCCATGAGCCCGAAAGGAACGCCGTCGATGCTTAATACCATGAATTTTGTTGGCATAATACGTTCTCCATTTATTTTGCAGCCGGGGTTGGCTACGGTACAAGTAAATAGGTTTTACTTGTATTGGGTTATAATAATTTCAGTACAACACGCTGTAACTACGCACTATAGTAGCAAGTTTAATAGCTTGCTAGTAGTGACTTACAGATAACCAAGGGCTTTTAGCTTTGCTTTTACTGATTCAATATCCTTGGCGGAAATATCCGGTTTGCCGCTGGTTTCCCGGCTGGCGATCAAGTCACGCAGTACATAGGTAACAAAATCAGTTACAGAATTATAGCCACTGTCATCAATGACAGCAGAAACTTTATCGTATAGCTGCCTCGGTATCTTGATGGTAACCTTACTATTATTGATCTTTTTCTCTTGAGACATAATATAAAACTCCTATAGGTGTCATATCGACACTCTTATAACACTCCCATTAGAACATTTTTAAAAAAGTGGTTCAAGTGAAAAGTGATAGAATGTTGAAATTTGAGGAGAATTTGGCGAGATGGGCGGGCCAATATAGGGTGATTTTTAGGATTGTAGGGATTGTGCTGGGTGTTGTACTTTGTAAGCTTTATGGCAATACTCATTATACAATTAATTATTTACTCCCCTATTTGATGCTGTATTATCTTTGTAATATTATTAATCACAAGCAAGGATGCTTGTGCTACCTGAAGAAAAAAAAGTTAACTATGAGGTGCTATTGTGGTATGATTTAGCGCTTTGAGGATATGTTGCTCAAAATGGCAATCAGTATTTGTGGATATTATAAAAGTACAGGATAATAATGGATAATCAGACATTTCAGTTAGCGGCACTACTTATCATACCGGCGTATTTGTTGGGGGCGATCCCGTTTGGCCTTATCTTCAGTAAAGTCAAGGGTATAGATATCCGTCAGCATGGCAGTGGTAATATTGGTGCGACTAATGTTACCCGGGTAATGGGTAAGAAATGGGGTTATCCGTGCTTTGCCCTTGATGTATTGAAGGGTTTGCTGCCGACTTTGTTTGCCGGGAAGATAATTGCGGTAAAAATGGCGGTTGAATCGGCAGAAGCAGCTGGCGAGATGATCGCGGGAACGGCAACGAATAGTGGGCAGATAATCTGGCTGTGTGTGGCAACTGCGTGTATCATGGGGCATATGTTCCCGGTATATCTGAAATTTAAGGGTGGAAAAGGTGTGGCAACGTCGCTGGGAGTGATTTTGGGGATATGGCCGTACTTTACGCTGACGGGTGTAATAGTATTTCTGATGTGGACAGCAATCTGGTCATGGACCAGAACGGTTTCGATTGCATCGATCGTGGCAGCGGCGGCGTTTCCGATCTATCTGGCGATCTTGACCTGGCGTATGCCTGGTTGGGAATTTGGTGGGATGAAGCCATTGTTTGTTTTTAGCACGTTATTAGCGATATTGGTGATAGTAAAGCATAAGAGTAATATTGCGAGATTGTTGGCGGGGACGGAGAAGTAAAGTACCAGCAGAGTTAATCTTTATTTAGAGATTGATATTATTTGGCAATGGTAAGTAATAAGTTGTAAGAAATAAGAAATAAGCTCAGGTGTCCGCTTAAGGCGGACCCTTTTTTTTATACAGGCTTCGCCTGAGACTAACATTTTTTTAGTAAGCCATTTGGTGGAAAAGTACGATATAGGTAATATATGGTAATTTTTTCATAAGTGTTTCATTTAGATGGAGATACAAATGGCAAAGAATGGTGCAGGATATGATCCTCTGGCAATGACTGACTGGCAGATCGCACAGGCGTCTGAAGATAATATGAAGACATTTCTTCAGCTGGGTCGCGATATGGGTTTAGAGAGTGACGAGCTGATCCCTTATGGTCATTATATGGGTAAAGTTGATGCTTCGAGTGTATTGAGCAGGTTGTCAGGAGCACCATTAGGTAAATATATAGATGTTACTGCTATCACCCCTACCCCGCTGGGCGAGGGTAAGACTACTACGGTTTTGGGGCTGGTACAGGGAATCGGGGCACTAGGTAAAAAGGTATGCGGCACAATTCGTCAGCCAAGCGGCGGGCCAACATTCAATATAAAAGGTTCGGCGGCCGGTGGCGGTTTGAGCCAGTGTATACCAATGACACCATTTTCACTGGGACTGACGGGTGATATTGACAAGATCAATAATGCACATAACCTGGCAATGGTGGCATTGACGGCACGCATGCAGCATGAGCATAATTATGATGATGAGAAGCTCAGCCAGCGAAAGCTGAAACGTCTTAATATTGACCCGAACAAGATCCAGATACGTTGGGTTATCGATTTCTGTGCTCAGGCGTTGCGAAATATCGTGATCGGTCGTGGCGGTAAGATGGACGGGTTCGAGATGGAGTCTGGCTTCCAAATATCTGTAGCAAGTGAACTTATGGCTATTTTGGCAGTTTCAAAGAATCTGGCAGACATGAGACAGCGTATAGGTAAGATGGTGGTCGCTTACGATGTTAACGGTAAGGAAGTAACTACAAGCGATCTGGAAGTGGCGGGTGCGATGAGTGCGTGGCTGATCGAAGCAATCAAGCCGAATCTGGTACAGACGATAGAAGGTCAGCCGATCTTTGTCCATGCGGGGCCGTTCGCAAATATCGCAATAGGTCAGAGCTCGGTGATAGCTGATCAGGTGGGATTGAGATTATGCGATTATCTGGTGACAGAGAGCGGGTTCGGTGCGGATATCGGATTTGAGAAATTCTGGAATTTGAAATGTAGATATTCAGGTCTGAAACCAGATGCGGTGGTAATAGTAGCGACGATACGAGCGTTGAAGATGCACGGAGGCGGGCCGTCGGTGAAGCCAGGTAAGAAACTGGATAGTGCATATACGCAGGAGAATCTGAAACTGGTAGAAAAAGGGTGTGAGAATCTGGTCGCACATATAAAGACGGTTTTGAAGAGCGGTGTTACGCCGGTGGTATGTATCAATAACTTCCATACAGACAGTAAGGAAGAGCATAAGCTGGTGAAGAAGATCTCTGAGAAGCATGGAGCGTTGTTTGCGGTGAGCGATCATTGGCTCAAAGGTGGCGAGGGAGCGAGGAAGCTAGCGGAAACGGTAATCGAGGCGTGTAATACCAAGAGTGAGTTTAAGTATTTGTATAATATAGACATGCCACACCGTGAGCGAGTGGAATTAATAGCGAAGGAGATCTATGGTGCGGCGGGCGTAGATTTTAGCGAAAAGGCACTGGAAAAGCTCAATAGCTATGATAAAGATCCAGAGGCATCTAAGCTGGGTACCTGTATGGTCAAGACTCATCTGAGTTTGAGCCATGACCCAAACTTTAAGGGGCTGCCGTTGGGCTGGTCGCTGCCGGTACATGATGCGATGATCTTCCGAGGAGCGGGTTTGGTGGTTCCGATAGCGGGCGATATTAAGCTTATGCCGGGGACGGGTTCTGATCCGGCGTTCAGGCGGATAGATATAGATCCCGAAACCGGTCGGGTTGAGGGGATGTTCTAATTTAGGATTTAGAATTTAGGAATTAGGAATTAGGAATTAGAATTTAGGGGTTGGGTGTAAAAGATTGTAAAGGTGCGAAGGGAAGGGGCATCTGGAAGGAAGAGTGTATAAACAAGCTGATTTTGGGTGCTACGGTTGGAAAAAGAGTGTTTTTTAGGGTAAATATACGTTTTTTTAGAAAAAAAGTGGTAAAAACATTTCACAGCCTTTTCTTATAGCTAACAAAAAGCCTAAAGTATTTTATTTGATAATGCCGAAAAAAAGCAGATAGTGATGTCGCATTTGTATCTATATTTATCTTATTTTAGGAAAGGATCCTTTAAAATGCTGAAAAAAATTACAGCACTGTTACTTCTGTTAGCTATTTCAGGTTCGGCAATCGCGCAGAGCCAGGAAGACAGAATAGCTGCTCTTGAGAAAAAGGTAAAAGAGCTCGAAACCAGTAAGATCACAGGCAAGACCAAAGGTGGAATAGACCTAAGCATATATGGTTTTGTTCGCTTGGACGCTATGTGGACTGACAGCAGTGTTACCTCTACAACAGGTAACGGTATATTTATGTACTCCAATCCTGAATCGTCAATGTCAGGAGATAATCAACTTGGGATAACAGCGAGAAATACCAGATTTGGTCTGGACCTGGTTGGCCCGTCGAATGATACATTAAAATCATCAGCTAAGATCGAGCTGGACTTCAGCGGTCGTAATGACACAGAACAAAATAATCACCCAAGAATACGTCACGGCTATATCAAGCTGGATATGCCAGAGAGTAAGTTCAGTGTTCTTGCTGGTCAGACCTGGGATGTAGTAGCACCGGTAATACCACCGACAATCGATTGCAGTATTTTGTGGTGGCAGGGAAATATTGGTATGAGAAGATCACAGCTTCGCTTGAGCCAGGGTCTTGACCTAAGCAGTGATAGCAGTATGCTGGTAGAAGGAGCTCTGACACGTACGATCGGTAAGGAAAATAACTTTAACAATCTGGAAAGCGGCAGTGACGCTGGCGTGCCAACAGTACAGGGTCGTGTAAGTGTAACAACTCCAGTCTTTAACGATCTGAAATCAACCTTTGGTGTATCCGGTCATTATGGCAAAGAAGAATATGATATCACAGCCGGCTCAACAGCGAATATGGACTTCCATACATGGTCAATGGCATTTGATATGACAGTACCTCTGACCAAGAGCACCAAGGTATTAGGTGAAATCTATCAGGGTTCAAACTGTGGCACATATGCCGGAGCGGTCAACCAGACAGTAACACTGAATAAGACAGTAGACACATTACTTGGCGGCGAAGAGATCGATTCTATGGGAGGCTGGGTAGCATTGGCTCATACATTAAGCTCAGACTTGTCAGTAGCAACCGGTTTTGGTCTTGACACTGCAGACCCACAGGACTTGGTAGCTGGTAATCGCCAGAGTAATCAGACAGCATATGCAAATATTATTTACAAGCCATTACCAAATACAATGACTGGTTTTGAGCTGGCATACAATAAGACTGAATACATGGATAATGATTCAGGCGAGACAGTAAGAGCGTCAATGTTTATGCAGTTTAATTTCTAATAGCTGCAAACGAGAAATAGAAAAAGGCTGCATGAGAGTTTAGTTCATGCAGCCTTTTTTGTTTATCAGATTTATCAATGAGAGCTAGACAGCAGCGGGCGAAGCAGTTTTTTGGAGACATACATCTACGATCATACGTCCGGCACTGGTTTCACAGGGGATAGAGATAATAGGTTTGTTAGAAGGATATACCGTAGAGTGTTTTCCAATAACAATGCTCGGCACCGAGATGCTGACATCACCGCCGGGGAAATCCTTTTTAGCATTACCAGAGATCATATTTGCCACTTCACCAATAGCATCGGTACAATCAGCATTCACCTCGGTGATCTCTTCAAAAAGCAGAGCAGAAGCGAGCTGCAGGGCAACCGACTTGGAAAGATTTATAACAACACAGCCGGTAACATCACCAGAGAGGCCAATAATTCCGCTGACGTCATATAAAGGAGTAGTATCCTCTTTAAGTTTCGGTTTGCCAATATTAAAAGGCACGTGAATCATCGTGTCGAATACATTTTTAATTGACGACAAAAACGGATTTATATATCTAACATCCATGGTTAAACCCCAATCTCATTGACTAATATAGTATAACAATAATCGTTTATTTTAACATTTAACAAGCAGCCCCAAATACATCTTCGAGCACATTTCTAATAGATTCGGGCGTGAACGGTTTGTGAACATATCCCCTAACGCCCTTTTCTTTTAAGAGTTTAATTCTTGCTGCACTGGCCTCAGTCGAGACAACAATAATAGGGATGGAAGCATTTTTTTCGTCGGCGAAAATATTATCCATCATTTCGAGGCCGTTCATTTGCGGCATATTCAAATCGGCGAGGATAAGATTTACATCATTATCAGCAAGCAGAGCCAATGCTTCACTTCCATTTGCAGCTTCGTAGAAATCTTCTACATCGACCCCTGTCATCTGGATAGTTTTTTTCAAAACCGCCCTGGTAACAGATGAATCATCAACAATTAGTATTTTATAGCCCATCAAACACACCTCGAGAAATTATGGCTTTGCATAAGTTGCCGGCTGAAGGTATCTGTACTGATGCTTAATACCAGTAAGAGATTCAGAATGGCCAATGCAAAGCAGCCCCTCCGTTCTTAAACAATCATGGTATCTGCCGACGAGTTTTTCCTGGGTCGGCTTATCGAAATAAATCATTACATTTCGACAGAAGATAACATCGAAGGTCCCCTTAAACGGCCACGGTTCCATTAAGTTGAGATACCGGAAAGCGATCATTTTTCTGAGATCGTCTTTGACCCGGTACATATTGACACCTTTAACCACTTCCTTATTAAAATATGAGTTCATAAGTCTAGTATCAATTTGTCTGACCTTATCAGCCTCATAAAGCCCAGAGCTGGCTTTTTCAAGCACTCTGGTAGAGACATCACTGGCGAGGATCTTTACTTCCCAGCCGGAAGTACCTTTGAAGGCTTCCTTCAGGGTCATTGCCATAGTATAAGGTTCTTCACCAGTAGAGCAGCCAGCAGACCAGATACGAAAGCGTTTGGGGCCACCATGTTTTTCCTGTTTAGCAATCATAGCAGGTATAAATTGATCTTTAAGCAGATCAAAGTGTACCTTTTCCCTGAAGAAGCTGGTAAGGTTAGTACTAATAGAATCAACAAGATTATAGAATTCTCTCATATCATTCATAGAGAGTACATAATCAAGATACTCGCTAACCGAATCAACTTTTCGCTCCCGCATTCGCTTGGCGAGTCGGGCCCTCACAAGAGTCTTTTTACCCTCATGCAGATTTATACCACAATGATTGTATATTACACTACTGACGCGTTTGAAATCTGCGTCTGAAATATCAACCTGTTCCAATAAGGCATTTACCATATTACCACCCTTTACTGACCATGAGCCAGAGAAAGTAAGCCTGGCACGTCCAGAATCAGACTCACATTACCATCACCCATAATGGCACCACCTGAAACCCCCTGTATACTACCGAGGTAATCTCCCAGACTTTTGATCACTACCTGCTGCTGCCCTAAAAGGTCATCGACCTGTATACAACAACGCTGTACCCCGTCGGTAACAATAACAACAAGTGATTCACATGGATCTGTAATTTCAGGTTTAATATTAAACATATTATATAGTTTGATAAGCGGGATAAGCTCCCCTCTTACCATCATCATCTCACCTCTGCCGCCCTGCACAGTAGATATCTGTTTAGGTACAGGTCTAAGATTTTGTTCAATGGAAGCGGTAGGGATAATGTACCTTTCCGAGCCAACAGTAACCAACTGTCCTTCGATAACAGCTAGGGTAAGCGGCAACTGGATAGAGAAGGTAGTTCCCTTACCAAGAGTAGAGTCGATCTCGATCCTGCCTCTAAGCGATTCAATATTTTTACGTACAACGTCCATACCGACACCACGACCAGATATATCGGTCACTTTATCGGCAGTAGAGAGACCAGCATGAAAGATCAGACGATATACTTCCTGATCAGACATTTCGGCATCTTCACGAACGACATTATGTTCGATAGCTTTTTTGAGGATCTTATCACGGTCAAGACCTTTGCCATCATCTTTAATTTCGATAACGATGTTACCGCCCTTATGATAGGCACTGAGAATGACTTTACCATTTGGCGACTTGCCGGCTTTTACCCTGTCGTCAGGTGATTCTACACCATGGTCAATAGAATTTCTGACCATGTGCACGAGCGGATCGGCGATTTCCTCTACAACATTTCTGTCGAGTTCAGTTTCAGCACCAAACATTTCAAATTCGATCTGTTTGCCAGATTTACGGGATAGGTCCCGAACGAGTCGAGCCATTTTCTGGAATACACCCTGTACCGGCACCATACGAGTAGACATACTAAGCTCTTGCAGGTCTCTGGTGATCTTTTCGAGATGTCTGGCATTTCGTTCGAGTCTCTGATTACTCTTGCGATGATCAGCCAGATCCTGACTGACCATAGCTTGAGCAATAACAAGCTCGCCAACCATATTTATCAGCGCATCGAGCCTTTCGGTCGTTACTTTTACGGTACTTTCAGAGGCTGCCTTTTTATTGGAAGCCGCCTGGCGAGAAGCCTGCTGCTTAGCAGCCTGCATTTGAGTTTTTTGTTCGCGAATTACGATTTCAAGCTGCTCACGAGTAACCATTTTTTTCTCAAGGAGCAGTTCACCAATCTTTTTATTTGGATTATTCTTTTGCAGTTCGAGAATATCATTAACGGCAAACTGTTTAACAAATCCTTTTTCGACGAGGATTTCACCGAGTTTTTTAGCGGCGATCTTACCTTGATTGATAAGAGTTTCGCGATGTTTCTGTTCGCTAACAGCCTGTTCCACTTTTTTATCAGTGGTCTTTTCTTTCTTTACAAGGATCTCACCGATCTTTTTCTTTTCGGCGGGAGGGTCATCGCGTTGTTCTTTAAGAGCCTGATTAAGGTCAGTTCTTTTAACCTCTCCCTTTTCACGGAGTATTTCACCGACCTTTGGCACAAACTCCTGACCATCGATACACATTTGTATTCTGATAATCAGATTACCAAGACCATCGACAGGATTGACCGGTTCATTATTGGCAACGGCATCGCTTAGACTGGAGAGCATTCTTTTCATAAGGTCGATAGCTTCAAATACTACATCAACCTTATTATTTTCAAGAATAGTCTGTCCTTTACGCCCCATATCAAGTAGAGTTTCACTTACATGAGCGAGTGAACCAATATGCTTAAGGTCGAGGAATCCGGCAACACCTTTAATAGTATGGAAAGCACGGAAGATAGAATTGATCGCTTCCTGATCTTCTGGGTTTTCTTCGACGACGAGCATATCAGTTTCAGCATTTTCAAGATGCTCACTTGACTCGTTGACAAAATCAATGACCAGAGGCACATCGGTTTCTGCAATAGTCAGAGAATCGAACTCTGGTTCTTTGTATTCTTTTTGCGGAGCAGCGGGAGCAGGTTCAGGAGCTGCGGCTGGCTGTTGAGCAGCAGGTTCAGGATCGGCAGCTTGTTCGGGCTGCTCTGAAGTAATAAGCTGTTCAAGATCATTTATAGCATCAATCCCCATCTGTTCTTCGAGGTTAACGTTGTTGCTATCTTCATCTTCTTCACCACGCAGGACGGCAGCGAACTTTCTGAGCTGATCGCAGGCTTCGAGTAGTTTCTGGCCGGGGAAGTCGGCGACACCGCCCTCTAGAAGGTTTTCAGTTTCATGGCAAATCTCAGACATTTGATGCAAGCCCATAAGCGAGCATTCACCTTTGAGATTATGCAGTTTACCTTTTATGACATTACACTTCTCATCATTATGGTTTTGTTCACAATCGAGAATTGAGGATTCGAGATTATCAAGATTTATTGAGAGAGCAGAGACAAATTCGATAAAGATATCTTCATCAACATTTTCAGGCAGTTCGATAGTTATTTTGTTTATGACAGGAGCAGGTTGCTGCTCTGGCTCAGTTGCAGGTGTATTAGCAGTATTCATATCAGGTGCAGCTGCCGGCTGATTACCGAGCGAGTCGATAATGTCTTTGACGTCTCCACCTTTTTCAATGACATCAAGCATATCCTGAAGATTTTTAACAGTCTGACTGACGGTATTGATAGCGGCGGAGGCATCTTCAACATCCTGAAGTACAATATCCTGTACCAGGTTGGCAGCATCCTGAGAAGTGGTAGTGATGATCTCCTGTTCACTATCGATTAGATCAAGCTCTTCGACAGCTTTAGACAGTTCCTCAAAATTGGTATGCAATTCTGCCAAAATTGCAAGATCGTCAGGCTCCACAGTTAAAAGCTTAACCGCTGACTCTTCGAGAAGTTTTAACAATCTCTCCATGTCTTTTATACTCTCATTGCTAGCTAGTTCATATATTACGCATCTTAATGCACTTATTCCCTTACACCAGGGTGTCACAGATTACATCGGAACTAAAATTGACACTCTTTAGCACAAAGAGAAAATTAGAAGAGCTCTTGTAGAAAAAGCAGGGAAAAGGCGTATTTACCATGAGTTAAATTTTTTTTAATGAAACAATTTGGTCAAAACAATAAGTTATAGGCCCCAAGGTCAGTTGGTGGAGAAAATCGGTATAAAATACGGCGATGAGAGTTTAATTGTTTATGTAATAACTGTTAAGGGAGTGGCAGTAGTGATAACAGCCGAATTGCCATAAGTGATAAAGTCAGTTAGTAACCAGAATTAATAATTATAACTAAGAACCGGCATTTACTTGACATAAACAGGTGATACAATAATAATGAAATGGTTAGATTAAAAAGCAAAGAGAAAAAATGTGGCAACCGAGCAATGAAACAGGAATGAGCATGAAATACCGTATCTTAATTAGTAAAATATGTATTATTTTAACTGCAATATTCCTAACAAGTGGCTGCGGTGAAGATGAGTTCATAAAGGAGATGCGAGCAGAGAACCCCTTTATCAAGCCAAAGCAGCCAGAGAAGAACACGCAAAGTGTGATGGTGACATGCAATAGTATAAAGCTAGTCATACCTGAGAGTTACAGTATCGACAAATTGGACATTTTCAAGCAGTATCCAGCTGAGAAGGTATTGAAAGGCAGGCAGAGTCCGGCGGTTTCTGGGCTTACCATTGACCAGGTAAAAAACTGGGAGAAAAATGGGTTCAGGATTGCAATCGCACCGGTGAGTTACTGGGTAAAAACTATAAAAAGTGTAAAAAGATTTATGGCAGACGAGGCAGAGAGCTCAATATTGAATATATACAGCAGCCCATCAGATTTTAGCGAGATATATCTGGAAAACTCTGCAAGTGAAAAAAAACTTACACTGTATGACATATCAGGAGCAGAGAGCAGTTATTCGGTCTTAAGAGGGAATTTTACATTTCGTATGCAATCGACGATATTTGGGCTGGAGCAACTAAAGAGCAATACGGTAAATTTCTTTCTGATAAGTGCTTTTAAGGATTTAATACCGCAAAGCTCACTGGCGATAATGGCAGGCAAGCAACAGGATCAAATAACGGGCTTGATGCCGTTGACGCTCAGGGGTACATTGCAAAATGGTTATATGATAGCCATCAGCTGCAGCGAGGGAAGTATTACTGATGGCAGTATAGCATCAGACATGCTTTACAATAAGGAAACCAGGAATGTATCAATCGTTTTGCTGGCACCAGAAGCGAAGCTGATTAATAGTCTGGCAGAAATGAATGATTAGGAATTAGGAATTAGGGGAATTACTCAATATTTATAGATGATATTGCGGATAATATATAAATGAATGAAGGCATATTTAAGAACATTTGCGATACGGCCTGTTACGGCGTAGCGAGACTCGATATAGATGGTAATATAGAGTATTCAAATAACTGTTTGAGTTTGCTACTGAACATATCGCAAGAAGCAATAGATAGTAAAGAACCATTTATCAACTATTTGCCGGAGAATGAGCATCGGCTGTATCGAAAGATATTCAGCGTGTATCCCGACCTGGTAAATGAGGATAATAAAGCAGCGATTAATGATCTGGAGCCGATCCACATAGAATTTGAGAAGCCGGCACCGAATAAGATGATGGCGATCTTACTAAAGGTTTCGATCCTTCCGCAATATTCGGAAGGCAGGTTAGTGGGCTATGGGGTATGGCTCAATGATATCACTAGACGTAAAAAACTGCTGACCCAGCTGGATCAGGCCGAGAAGCTGGCATCACTGGCAACACTGGCGTCTGGAATAGCACATCATTTTAATAATATAATCGGTGGCGTGGCTACTTTTGCTGATTTTGCACTGAGCGGTAATAATCCGCAGGCACATCAGCGGGCATTGATAATGACAATCGAAGCGGCGGATCGGATAAGTAATATCACATCGTCACTGCTGACATTTGCGGAGCAGGATTCACGAGAGGTAGAAAAGAGCGATCTGTCGGAAGTAGTAAATACTTTTGGTCATCTGATCGAAAAGAGCTTGTGTGATAAGAATATCATACTGGAGACCAGGATCGATTCGATACCATATTACGAGGTGCCGGGTGTGAAAGTGCATCAGGTGTTGAATAATATTATCAAGAACGCCCAGGAAGCGATGCCAGAGGGCGGTGTATTGACAATGAAGCTGTATAGCGAAGGTGAATTTATCATTCTGGCCTTTAAGGATACCGGCATAGGAATAGATGCAGATCACCTGCCGCATATATTCAACCCGTTCTTTACGACGCGTGGGGTAGCCAGTAATGGCGATGCTTCACATAATAATGGACTGGGGCTGTCAGTGGTATATGGGATAATAAAAGAATTGAACGGTACGATAACCGCCAGCAGTACGATCAATACTGGCTCAGAGTTTATAATCAGACTGCCGATACATCATTAATTAGGATTTAGGATTTAGAAGTTAGGAATTAGGAATTAGGAATTAGGGGAGCTACTTTTTTCGGTAGTATGGTAGAGAACGGCCCTTTAGTTCGGCGGTCATATCTCTGAAATCTTTGAGCTTGACGGCAAGTCTTCTAAGTACTTTTTCACCGATACAACCCTTTTCCCTGAGAATAGCGAGTACAAGATACTCCGTACCCACCTTGCGGTCATTAAACTGTTCGGCTTCATCAAAGGCAAGCGAGATAACATTTTTGAAATGAGGCGTGACCGGCAGTCTACCAAGAAATAGTTTTTCCTGGGCACCGCGTCTGGAAAGGTCGTGGATCATCTTTTCCACAACCGAGAAATTCACATTGAACCGACGCAGAATCTGTGCGCCTAGTCCCATGCCATGTTCGAGTACTGCAAGCAGAATATGCTCGGTACCAATATAAATAATATTCTGGGTGTCGGCTTTTTCGCCGGCGATGCGAAGGACAGTTTTTGATGTTTCTGATAAATGTTGATACATATTGCAACCATTATAAATGTTCTGTAAGCACCCTCTTGTGAGAGTATACCGAGAATATTATCGTCGCGTAGTTCAAAAACAATTAAAAAAAGTCGAAAAAGGTCCAATAAAATTACAGGCGAGTGTGATACAGGCCTAATTTCAGGATTAGCTGGTGGTTAAAGCCTGCTTGATCTCGGTAAGGAGCTGGTCAACTTTGAAAGGCTTATAAAGAACAGCACTAAGTCCTTCACGATTTGCCCTTACAATAGAATGGTTCGGGTCGTAGCCAAAGCCGGTCATAAGAATGACGGGGATATCCTTATCTTTCTCGCGGGCAGCGGCAAAAACATCATAACCATTGGATTTAGGCATTTTAATATCGGAGATAACCAGGTCATAATGATTATGGTTTAGGAGTATAATAGCTTCTTCGCCATTTTCTGCGGTATCGACAATACTCCCCTGATTGCCAAGAACATTTGCAAGAGTTTCACGGATAAATTCTTCATCGTCGGCAACGAGTACTCTCTTTTTCCAGAGTTCTTCGGTCTTTTGACTATCGTTGGCTTTGAAATCGTAAATACCACGCGGGCCGGACTGAACATCTTTCACAACAGATTTGATATCAACAGCATGATCGACAACAGCCTGCAGCTTATGTCTGAGTTCGTCATGGCCAATATATTCTTCGAGCAGATTTGAGATATCGTTAATAATACTGTTAAGCGGTTTAGATATCTGTACATTGAGGGTATCGGCGGTCTGGCCGGTTACCTGATGACGCTCAACAACCATAAGGTCTAGGATATTTATCGCAATGGCAATATAGCGAGCGAAGATCTCTGCCATCTGACGAGATTCTTCGGTAAGTCCATTGCCATGATGACTTTCGACATTGAAAGTACCGATGATCTTATCGTGTAGTCTGAGCGGGACGGTAAGAGAAGATCTTCCGCCGTCGAGGCCAGGTAGATAATGCGAGTCGGTAACAGGGTTATTACATAGATAGCTTCTGCCGGTAGCGGCGACGTATCCGGTAATACCATTATTTTCTGAGCTGGCAAAGATTTCATGGTCGAGATCGCCAGGGATACCTTCACTGAAAAGTACTTCGAGTTTATTACTCTTAGGATGGAGCATTCTGATAGAGAAATGGTCGAAGTTTAGCAGCTGCTTGGCATACTTTACGATCTTATCTTCGAGCAGAGTGATCCTCTGTTCAACATTCATGCCGGTGAAGCTGTCGGCTTCTAGTCTAACAAGTTCATGTCCAGCTTTATCGATAGCATTTATTCTCATTTGCAGTCTGCGGCTGGCAGTAGCGTCGATAACGACGGTCGAAGTCTGAATGAGGTTACCATTCTGGTCGATAACCGGAGCGACAGTCATTTCGAAATAATGATTCTGCTGACTATCGAAGCAGGAATATCTTCGTTTACGCTGAGTAAGAGAAAGTCTGTCAGCCTTCGGCGTATCATTTATATCTTTTTCAAAATATTTGAAAGCTTCGATATTATGTTCGACGATCGCCTTTCTGACGAAATCAGAAAGTTCGTTAACTTTTTGATTGGCCCAAAGTATTGTGCCGTCGCGATTGGCAACGCACACACCTTCACCAATATTATTGAGCAGTTCTTCTGCCTGGCGTTTAAGCATACGCCCTTCGATAGCGATACAATCATCAGGAGAAATAATAACGGCGTCGATATCCTTAGCAGAGACAAGAGAGAAGAGTTCGCTATAATTACCGGCACGGCATAGTTCCCAGCCGTCGAGTTCATTTAGCAGCTCCGGTTCATAAACCCTAGGGTTACCAGAGATTGAATTCTGATCAAGAATGACCAGTTTTTTTACCTTTGCCTTAGCATCCAAATTATCGCTCATCGAAAAACTACCTTTTCTACACTGCTAACACTAACCGCGAGCTTGAGCGTCTGAAAGCCGAGTAGGCGAACAGGCATATCGCAAGTAAGAACAACAAGTTACGCACAGGTGTTCTGACGAGCAGAAGCGGTCATGCTATACCATAGCAGTAAATAAACTATATTCCAATTCTCTCCACTTTAAGTTATACAACAGAGCAAAAAAAATGTCAAACTTAATTAAAAGTTC
Organism: Sedimentisphaerales bacterium; assembly: GCA_963667715.1. GTDB lineage: Bacteria > Planctomycetota > Phycisphaerae > Sedimentisphaerales > SM23-30 > JAFGDI01. The sequence goes on from OY763926.1 coordinate 4,369,876, forward strand.
GACATTTTCATTTTAGTTAAATCACAACCCTTTAATGCTAATCCTTATTCCAGCTATTCTCACGAGGATGAGCACTTTCGTAAACATCTTTCATGTGGCTGGTGGTTAAATGGGTATAGACCTGAGTGGTACTAAGTGACCTGTGTCCAAGAAGTTCCTGAACGACTCTGAGGTCTGCTCCATTGTTAAGCATGTGGGTCGCAAAACTGTGTCGGAGGGTATGAGGGCTGATCCTCGGATCGAGACCTGCCTGACGCAGGTATTTGTCCAGTTTTCGGCGAACTGAACGAGTACTCAGCCTTTGACCGTGCTTATTTATCAGCAATGCTGTCTGGTCGAAATTATGTTTACGCGGATCAACGTCTCTGTAAGTAAGATATCTTTGTATAGCCTGAAGGGCCGACGGGCCGATCGGAGCGATACGTTCTTTCTTACCTTTACCGCGTAAGTGCAAAACTTCCCCCAGAAAGTCAACATCAGTCAGATTCAAGTTTACGAGCTCACTAACGCGAAGCCCGCTGCTATAAAGAGTTTCGAGGATAGCTCTATCACGAGCACCTAACAGAGTGTTAGTATCCGGGCAACTCAGCAGTTTTTGAATCTGCTCAGGTTCAAGAAACCTAGGCAATCTTTTTTCCTGCCTTGGTGTGCGAATAACTGTAACAGGGCTGGATTCGATATACCCGCGTCGCGTGAGGAACTTATAAAAGCTTCTCAAAGTGGCCAGCTTTCTTGCCGACGAGGTTTTCGAATAATTTTTTTCACCGAGATAGGCTAAAAATGCCCTAATGGTATTAACACCCATCTCTAGTAAAACAGAAGCGATCCCTGCACAAGCCGCTTCGGAGTAACCCGAAGCATCGGCATAAACAATGCCTTCGCTGTTAGCCTGATCTTTAAGTAATTGTTCGTTGTCGAGTAAATAACTGACAAACTGTCTCAGATCAGCACTGTAACACTTGACCGTATGCGCTGAAAAATGACGCTCATACTGTAAATAGTCCAGGAATTCCCTAATGGGTGCAATTCCCAGAATTTTGTCCTGAACCGGTAAAGTGCTGACAGCAGAGTTTGCTGTCTCTCCAGTTCCGGCTTGAAAGTCCGTTTCGAGACTTTCTACATTAATATCTAACTTATTTTCCAGCATAACAAGACTCTCACGGCGAAAATCCAAACTTACCGTCGCTTTGCGTCCAGCGTCCTAAAAATAATTTATTTACCATGGGTCTTATAGATAAATAAATCGTACGCAATAGCTTCAACTCTATGACAAGACCGTCCAATGAATGTTCGAAACTCCGTTGTCAAACATACGTCCTGTCCACAATAATACAATCACCCCAGCCCACGCCGGGAAAGTGTAACGATTTAAGGAGAGTTACAGCTCCTGATCCCAAGTAAGGTCATCCTTAATAGCGTCCGTCCTGGATCCCTTACTATCGGGACATAAAATTTTGTCCGCCTCCTCGACCAGATTCTTACTCAACTGGAAGCTTAATACCGCGGCATCAAACCAGTCGAAGTTTCTTTCTTCATCGTTAGCCAGGTCAACGAAGGAGTCGAGAAGTTTTTCCTCGTTACCGGGCAGATAGCGAAAGATGAATTGCTCACCTTCTTTCTGTATAGTCAGCACTCTTTTTTCCGCTTTTTTGCTAGCCATTGTTAATCCTGCTCTTGATATTGTCCAGTTCTGATACAATAGTCATAAAGTAATCGTCCAATTACCTGATGCGAGACGAATCTCATATAGCCAGAACTAGTCAAGATCTTATTAACCCCGAGAGGCGTTTCCTTCGCCTGCAGGGTTGAATAATTTTCAACCTGCTGAATAATATCCTTATTACCAGCATCAAAAACATCATTGACCTGCACAACAGCTTTCAGAACTGGTCCGTTTTCGAGCTCAAAAGTCGTCGGCTGCCTTGACATCTCTGACGGGTCGAAATCGTCGCTATCAGCGAGTTCAACCATATGGGGCTGTCTTTGTTCATAAACCTGAACGACAATCCCGATCAGAGGCGGCTGGTAAGGTTGATACCTGGTAATTTTACCAACAAATAAGGCATCAGCCCCGATCTCTTCAGCAATAGCTGACAGGTCATCAGCATCTTTAATTTTAGTAAGTCCAAGTCTATGCTGTGCTGCGAGTACATGATTAACAGAAAGAACCTGTATATTATCCTGTACAGAAGCAAGCTCAGTATAAAACTCATCTGTCATAGCTATCGTATTTAATGCCTCAGAACCTGAGTCATTTTTAAATGGAACCACCGCCACCGTCCAGAGATTAGGTCTGTATGGGTTTTTGAATTCCAATTTAGAGGCATTATCAGCATTATTACAGCCGGTCAACGAAGCCAAGGCTAAAATTAAACTGAGAAAAACAATATTCACTTTTTTCTTCACAAGTACTCACTTCCAGGACGTAGGTCCCATAATGCACCAGGTCGTCTTAACACTATTTTTCATGAGTGCCTGTTAGCAGAAGCATTTACGCCAGACAAAGAACAGCATATGTATGTATCATCATCGGCCAGAAGAAGATACGTTTTAGGTCATATCGCCCCACCAAGCGTCCATAGGAGCGATAATCGCTAGCTGTCAGTTTGCCTTAATCCCGCCACCTAATGGATGATTACTCAACTCAAAAGGCTCTGCCTTGTCGAGATTAACTCTCACGGGACGTACAGACCAGATATTGTCGATATAGTTACGGTCAGAACAGTAGAACAGTCTGCCGTCAGGCGACCATACCGGTGAGAAGTCTGCCGCATCACTACCAGTTACACGATGATTGTTACGGCCAGTAACATCGATAACCCATACATCTTCACCAGCAGCGTCGGGAACCAGTGAGTTAGTACCAGTTACAGCATCGTACATATTCTTGCCAACTGAGCAATATGAGATCATAGAGGCATCAGCAGACCAGGCAGGAGTAATACAGGCATAGTTCACATTACTAACAATTTCAGTTTCATACTTCGCTTCTCCATTAAGAATATCGACGGTCCAAATACTAAACCAGCGACTGCCACGATATCTGGCTCTCTGAAAAACGATCTTATTTATTTTAGGATTAGGCGACCAGTTTGGGAACAGGCCATACCCGATCCACTTTTTCAGGCTAGGGTTAGCCAGATTAACAGTCCAGAGCTCCCACTGCTTCGAGCGAGGGCCAAAAGAGCAGTATACAATCTCTTTACCATCAGGCGACCAAGAAGGGTGAATGTCATTACTGACCCCCGAAGTGAGTCTGGTCGGGCTTGAGCCGTCAAGACCAACAACCCAGATATCCCATGAGCCAGAGCGATTAGAAGCGTATGCTATCTTATCATTATTAGGCGAGAAAGCAGGTTGGATTTCACTGGCGGGATCACTGGTAAGCCTGGTCGCGACAAACCCATTTATCTGTTTAATAAAGATATCGGGATTTGGCGAATGTCTAAGGGAGCTAAAAGTAATAAGCTTATTATCATTACTTACACAAGGATCATAATCGCCACCTTCTTCACAGAAAGTGTGCTGCACGAGAGATGTAAAAGGCTTAGATTCGAATTCAACCGGTTGATAGCCAGATAAATCACCATCGAGGCCTACTCTTATAGACTGGCTGGCTGGCTCAATAGCCGTTGAATTCAAATCGCTGTTGAATCCGCAGCCCCCTACTAACAGGGAACAGGCGGTCATAAGAGCCAGCGATCGGATTTTAATATTCAACCCTGCAAAAAGCATATTCGGGCCATCCTTATAATTCATAAAGCTGATAATTCTTGCCGGACTCCCAGCGGCTAGGAATGTTATCATTGCAAATGTTAAAGTGTCTACATCCTGTCTGACACATAAATAGCTTTTTCAGGCCTGGAGCGTGAGCAGCAAAGCCTGCTTATAGAACTTAAATCATCCATTGACTGTCGGAGTCCTATAAAGCTAGGGAATACATCGTCTATATCTCAGAAATTCTTTAACTTTATCAGACCACTACCAGAACAAAGTGTTTCATTTGTAAGGTTCTATTTTTAAGGGAGTTAAGAAAGAGCAGGCAAGTGAAGCCCGATAAAAATTTATCTTCTACCAAAAAAATAACATGATATTTATATGTTATAGGACTAAGGGCCGATAAGTTTAGCATGAGCAAAGAGCTGGAAAATAGCAGAGCAGGTAAAAATGCTGGATATCTTTCGCTGGGCGAGGCTGCCCAGGCAGGAGGAGTATCGAGCCAAAGTCTGCAATACTATATTATGTGCGGACTGCTGGAAGCTGCGGTTTTAACGCGTACAAACCGGAAAATGTTCGACGAAAGCAATATAGAACGCATAAAACTGATAAAAAAGCTAAACGATAGCGGCTATCCGCTGAGAGAGATACGGGAGATCTTTTTGAAAGGTAAGAAGGTTTAGGGAGAAATATATTTTGGGGAAGCAAGGTATTGCGGCTCTATTGTTGCTTATTTATAGAAAAAAAGCGTTCGGAACTTTTTGGGCGTACCGAACGCTTTTGTTATTTATGGTTGGGAGTTGGTAATTATTTGAAGCATTTTTCGAGGTGATCTTTTTCTGGGGCTTTTGTCATTAAGCTGACAATGATCAGAACTATCAGGCTGATAGGGAAAGCGACCAGGATCGGATCGACAACAGGCCAGTTTGGACTGTCGGCGAGCAGGCTGTTCTTGCCGTCGGTTAGATATCTGACGAGCTGTATGGGGCCTGCTTCAGATTCTTTGATAAATACCATCCAGAATGCACTGGCAGCAAACCCGGTGATCATCGAGGCGATGGCCCCTGCTTTGGTGACCCACTTGCAGAAGAGGCCGAGAATATAGGCAGGTCCAAAAGTTGAGAAGCAGAGCCCGAAGAAAATAGCAGTAGCACGAGCGATGAAATATCCGCCGCGAGCATAATTACTGATAATCATAGCGACGATGATACCGACTACAATGCCGGCACGAGAGAAGATTATACTCTTTTCATGCTGGCCGGTGATCTGTTCGTAGACATCGCGGCCGAGACTTGATCCGACAGCGTGGAACTGGCTGGAAAGCGTACTCATGGCAGCGGAGAGCAAGGTGAGTAAGAAAAGCAAGGCAAACCAGCTGGGCATAGCAGACTGGATAAAGATCGGTATAATACTGGCAGAGTTGAATTCCCATTCATCGTTAACCGTCGTAACGGCTCTGGTGAAAGCAGTAGCACAAGGCTTTATCTCTACCTTGCCGTCGGCGAGTTCGGTAATTTGAGCCTTTGGCATAATAGCTTCCGCTTTCCCGACACCTTTTAGCACGAGGTGAGTATCAGATATGCCGTCGCCGACAGTATCGACATGAATGATCTCGCAAGGGACAGTTTTATTGCCGTCCATAGTGCGTTTGGCGATAACATCTTCCTGGGTCATGTTTATGATAGTGCCGGAGACAACTTCCTTTTCGTAGAAGAATACATTTGAAAGGCTACCGACAGTAAAGGCGGTACCAGTACAGAACATAATGAAAACGCCACCGATAAGTACAGCTCTATTGAGCTCCTTTTTACTGTCAACGGTCATAAATCGAACCGCCAGCTGCGGCTGGGCAAGTACACCGAGGCCAACGCCAAGAGTAATAGTAGAAACAATGATCCACCAGAGATTATATTTTGGTTCGCCCCAGCCAAACTCCGGCATGGAGGTCCAGCCACGATGGCCAATAGCTTTGAAACCGGCGAAAGCCTGATCTGACATATCGGTAAGCGACTGATGACTGGCGACCACGCCGCCAAGTTTTACGTAAGTAGTAACCAGCAGGATAGCGATACTAATGAGCATGATAGTGCCCTGAAGTGCGTCGGTGTACATAACACCCTTTAGCCCGCCGACAACAACATAGACAGCAATGAGAATACTGAACATAAGAAGTGCCAGTTCGTAATTCACGCCGAAATGGCTGGCGAGGAACTCACAGCCACCGATAAGAACGGCGGAGGCATATAGCGGGATAAATATGGCAATAACAAGCCCGGCGAAGATCTGGATAAATTTGCTTTGATAACGGCGGGCGAGCAGCTCAGGGAAAGTGTGAGCGTCAAGACGATGGCCGATCCGGCGAGTTGGGCCGCCGAGGAAAACAAAGGCGATAAAGATACCGATAAAGATATTACAGAGCACCAGCCAGAGCAGGGACATGCCGAACATGCCGGCGACGCCGCCAAAGCCGACGATAGCACTAGTAGAGATAAAAGTTGCACCATAGCTCATCGCCATAACGTAAGGATGAGTCTTGCGTCCGGCAACGAGATAGTCAGCGGCACTGCGGGTACGGCGAAAGCCAAGCCAGCCCAGAAAGAGAATCATAATGAGATAAGTAGCAACAATAAACGTCTCAAGAAATCCACCGGATTTTGCCAACATAATGTTCATAAAAGCTCTCCGCAAATAGAATAATTATACACACCACCAAAATCGAAAGTCGTAAGAAATAAGAAAAAAAGAAATAAGCTCTTGTTTCTCACTACGTTCGAAGCTAACTCAAAGAGAATAATTAGATTTTATATCAGGCCTTTTTCTACCCTGCGGTCGATAACGCGACGGGCTTTGCCGAAAGAGCGTTCCAGTGACTTAGGGGCGACAAGATTTATTTTGATACCGATATTTGCGATAACTCTTATCTCGTGGATAAGTCGATCGCGCATGGCCTGCATTTCGCTCATTTTATCAGAGAAGAATTCCGGCTGCATTTCGACGTGGACAGTGACCTCGTCGAGATTATGCGGGCGGTCAACTTCGATAAGGTAATGAGCGGCAACACCTTCCACCTTCAATATCGCTTCTTCGATCTGAGATGGGAATACGTTAACGCCACGAATGATGAGCATATCATCACTGCGACCGACGATCCTGCTCATACGGCAGGTAGTACGCTCGCAATCGCAACCCTGATAGAGCAGCGAGGAAATATCTCTGGTACGATAGCGAATGATCGGCATGGCCTGTTTGGTAAGAGAAGTGAAGACCAGCTCACCATATTCGCCGGGGGCAACGGGGTCACCAGTGCACGGGTCGATACACTCGACGAGGAAATGATCTTCCTGGATATGCATACCGCTGCGAGTAAAACATTCGCCGCTAACGCCGGGGCCGATTATTTCGCTGAGCCCGTAGTTGTTGAAAGCCTTTATATTTAGTTCCTCTTCGATACGGAGTCTCATATCTTCGGTCCAGGGTTCGCCGCCGAAATGGCCGTACTTGAGATTGAGGGAGGAGACATCGATATTCATCTCCTGTATAACCTCGGCAATTTGCAGGGCATAGCTGGGCGTACAGATAAGAGCATCGGCACCGAGATCCTGAAGGATCATGACCTGTCGCGGGGTGTTACCAGCTGAGACCGGGACAACGGAGGCCCCTACTCTTTCGATACCATAATGGAGACCGAACCCGCCGGTGAAAAGGCCGTAGCCAAAAGCAACCTGTACCATATGTTCGCGACGGAGTCCGCCGGCGGTAAGGAATCTGGCACAGAGCTCAGACCATAGCGTACGGTCAGCCTCGGTATAGGCAACGAAGGTTGGTTTGCCGGTTGTGCCTGACGAACCGTGAACACGAACAATATCTTTTCGATCGACAGCAAGAAAGCCAAGCGGATAATAGTCTCTAAGATCGGCCTTGGTAGTAAAAGGTATTTTTCTGAGATCATCGAGCGAATTTATTTCATCGGCACAAATATCGTTATCAGCAAAAACACTTTCATAATAAGGCACTCTCCTGGCACGGTTGATAGTCTCCTTCAACCGCTGCAGCTGCAAAGCAGAAAGTTCATCACGACTAAGACACTCGTTAGTGTCCCAAATTTTATTCTCAAACTCAACCATTATAATAATATCCACCCACAACAGAAAAGCATTAGCAAGAACCAAAAAGGAAATTTGAGTTTAGCTTATGCCGAGCAGTTCAACACCGCTCATCACATTTATATCATTTTTACAGAGTACGTCGATGGCCTTGTCAGGGTCGCCGAAGCAGAAAACCATAACGGCCTTAACCTTACACTTGCAAGAGAAGGCGTACATGTATTCTACATTGACACTGCCAGCTTCAAGAGTCTTGAGCAGCTTTTCGAGTCCGCCGGGAGTGTCGTCAACTTCGACAGCGACAACTTCGGTTTTCTTTACCAGACAGCCGGCAGCTTCCAGAGCGTCCTGAGCCTGTTCCCACTCTTTAACGATCAGTCTGAGAATACCAAACTGCTGAGTATCGGCCAGAGATAAAGTAAGTATATTCACGCCGGCTTTTGCCAGGATAGCACATGGCTCACTCAAACGACCTGGTTGATTTTCCAGGAAAACAGAAAGCTGATTTATCTTCATAATACAAAGTCCTCATCAAAGTTAATAACTCAAGCTGACCGATGGCCAGATTGAGAGGAGTTAGTCCCGATGTTAAGGGCGTGTTGCCCAAAAGAAAATGTCAATATTTTGTATACCTATTATTTTATAATTCTATTTACATTTAGCAATGTAATACTAAGAATCACAAGCAAGTATGCTTATGCTACTCATGGGCAACACGCCCGTTAATTGGGATAGTAATTAGACAAGCTCTCTCATATCGAGCAGTCGCTTGGCCTTGCCTTCGCTACGTTTGATAGTATTGGGCGAGACCAGAGTAATGGCGGCATTTATACCGACGATATTATGAATTTCATGTCCGATCTTTTTCTTAAGAGCTTCCATCTGACTGAAATTATCACTAAAGAACTCGGCAGTGATCTCAACCTGTACTTCCATACGGTCGAGGTCCTTTTCGCGAGTGAGAATAATCTGATAATGCGGCATAGTACCCTCGACCCTGAGCAGAGCTTCTTCGATCTGAGATGGGAAGACATTAACACCGCGAATGATAAACATATCGTCGCTACGACGACCAATGCGTCTGATACGGCGGACGGTACGACCGCAAGGGCATTTTTCAGTCATGAGCATGGTAATATCGCGAGTACGATATCTGATCATTGGCATAGCCATTTTGCTAAGGGTGGTCAGAACGAGCTCGCCCTCTTCGCCGTCAGGCAGGACTTCGCCGGTATCGGGGTTGATAATTTCAGGGTAGAAATGATCTTCGAAGATATGAAGACCCTGCTGGGCAGAGCAGGCACTGGCGACACCAGGGCCGATAATTTCGCTAAGGCCGTAGATGTCGTAGGCTTTTATACCGGCGGCTTCTTCGATCCTCTGTCCCATCTGGTCAGTCCATGGCTCGGCACCAAAGATACCAGCCTTTATAGGCAGGTCTTTCAGGTCGATACCCATATCGCGAGCCTGGTCGAGAATATGTAGGAAGTAACTAGGGGTACTGCAAATAGCAGTGACGCCGAAGTCTTTCATGACCATGATCTGTCTTTCGGTGTTACCACCAGAGGTTGGGATAACGGTTGCTCCCATTTCTTCGGCACCATAATGAGCACCAAGTCCGCCGGTGAAGAGGCCGTAGCCGTAGGAGTTTTGAACGATATCGCTTTTTGACAGCCCACAACAGGCAAAGGTACGATTCATAACGGTCGCCCAGACCTTTATATCTTCCTGGGTGTAGGCGACGACGATGGGTTTGCCGGTGGTGCCACTGGAGGCATGGAGGCGAACAATCTCACTCATGGGGCTGGCGAAAAGGCCAAAGGGGTAAGTATCACGCAGGTCGGTCTTTACAGTGAAAGGCAATCTGGAGATATCGTCAAGAGTTCTGATATCCTCTGGCCTGACAAAAAGATCCTTCATCCTGTCGTGTATAAGTTCAACATTATTATAAGCACGGGCAACAATGGCTTGCAACTTCGCCAACTGGAGTTCCCTGAGTTTATCTACCGGTAAATAATCAATAGCACTAGCTGGCTGGAAATTGGCCATAAGAAATAAACCTCGCAAAAAAACAACACTATCGAACACAAAATATATATGGTTGAGTATAAAAAAACCTCAAAGATTTAACGAAATTATTATACTTTCTGAAAAAAGCCGCCACAAGTAAAATATATTAAGTAAAAGAATAATACGGCTTTACGTAATGGTAATATAAGCCTATACTTTGAGAGTGAGGTTCCATTTATTGGCTGTCAGGACTCGTTAGTATGTGGTACTCTTCGTGGCTAACGCAGCACAACAAGGTACTATAAGGTATAGTAAGCGGAGAACGAATGGAAAAGTGCAAGGCAATACTCTGGGAAAAAGCTGACAATGAATCGGTAAAGTGTAATCTGTGTGCTCATAGATGTTTGATCCCCAAAGGTCAGCAAAGCAGGTGTACGGGGCGTACAAATTGTGCTGGCGAGCTGATAAGTACGTGCTATGAGGATATATGCAGTGCGGCAGTCGATCCGGTAGAGAAAAAGCCACTGTTTCATTTTATGCCGGGCAGTAAGGTGATGTCGATAGCGACGCCTGGGTGTAATTTCAGGTGCGATTTTTGCCAGAATTGGCAGATAAGTATGCCACGGCCAGGAAGTTTGCCATTGAGTAAGGATTGTACGCTCACGCCGCATCAGGTAGTAGAGTCAGCGTTGGCGAACAGATGTACTGCGATAGCATACACTTACACAGAGCCGACAATCTTTATGGAGCTGGCGAGCGATTGCGGCGAGCTGGCACATATGCATAATATGAAGAATATCTTCGTAAGTAACGGGTATATGACACCGGAGGCGGCGGAGTATGCGAGCGGGTTTCTGGACGCTATTAACATTGATTTAAAGAGTTATACTGACGGGTTTTATCGCAATTTTTGTAAGGGAAAGCTAGAGCCGGTACTAGAGACATTGAAATATTTCGCTGGTCAGGAACATGTATGGCTGGAGGTAACCACCCTGCTGATCAATGGCGAAAACGATAGTGACGAGGAGCTGGAACAGATGGCAGGTTTTATATCTGGTGAACTTGGCAGGCATGTGCCGTGGCATATAAGCCGGTTCCATCCATCATATAAGTGTGGTGAGCTGGCGATAACCAGTACCGAGAGTCTGATGCGTGCGTATGAGATCGGTAAAGAGGCGGGGTTGAAGTATATCTTTATAGGTAATGTGCCGGGGCTGGATATGGGCAGCAGTATATGCAGCGGGTGTGGGCATAAGCTGATCGAGCGGAACGGGTATCAGCTGGGCAGCTATAATATAATGAATAATGCGTGTATGTCGTGTGGTGAGCGGGTTGAAGGTGTATTTGTTGACTATAGCTGAGGTGACGGGACTAGTGGGTGTTATGGGACCGAATATACGGGATAATCGCTATAAATAGCAGGTGGCTGGCGGCAGTAAAAAAATATATACTTTTTTGTATTTTTTTAGGAAATAGCTGTTGACTCCAGAACGATAGGTGATATAATGCGTAGCTCATGACTAGTTGCTCCCTTCGTCTAGTCAGGTCTAGGACACGGGCTTTTCATGCCCGCGACACGGGTTCGAATCCCGTAGGGAGTATTTTTAACCGCCTTAAATGAGGCGGTTTTTTTATGCGCGGAAATTGAGTTGGGTGTTATTATATAACTCAAACTGACCGATGGTCTGTTTGAGAGAATTTAGGATTTAGAAGTTAGGACTTAGTTGAATAGAATGACTTCAAAAACTATTTACTAACCACCAAACTACTAGCCCTTTATTAACAGTAAATTACAACACACAAACTGATGCAATCGGTCAGCATGAGATATATTAGTTAATTGACATGGTTGGGGGATTTTATTATTTTTTAAAGAGTAAGTTTAGTTGATGGCAATATTGGAGCTTATGGCTGATAATTATTGCATAGTTGGAAAGTAAGGAAGAAGACTAAAGAATCCCGATGTGTATCGGAAAACTCTTGCGCGGAAGTTAATATTTATATTTAGAAAATGGAGAATATGAACATGAGTGATGAAGGTAAAAAGATCATTGTTGATGACGATTGGAAACAGCAGGCACAGAAGGAAAAGGAGAAGCTTAGTAATGAGAAGCCGGAAGAGCAGCATGAGATGCCGCCGGTTGATTTTATGCTGCTGATCAATTCATTTGCTATGCAGGCGATGGTGAGTATGGGTGCGATAGCGAACCCGGCAACAGGTCAGGCGGAGAAGGATCTGACAGCGGCTAAACATTATGTGGATGTGCTTACACTGCTGGAAGAGAAGACTAAGGGGAATCTGACTGAGGAAGAGAATAATGCGCTGAGCTTGACGCTGCATGATCTGCGGATGGCGTACGTGCAAATTTCGAAGTGAGTTTTTTTTAGACGGGATAACAGGATTTATTACAGATTGAGGGAATGTTGATTTATTTTGTAAAATAGATTTCATTCCCGAAATTCTGTAATAAAGAGGCTGGATGTATTTTCAGGATATAAATTCGTCTTTAGCGACTAATGAGCATATAGTATATGTAGTTTTGAATTATTCTTTTAAAAGTTCAAATTACATAAAGGATTCAATATGCTGTATGAAGGTAATTACCAAAAGAGTGATTGAGTGTGCTTATACTGTTTATAATACGCTAGGTACGGGGTTTCTTGAATCGGTATATCACAATGCAATGATCATTGAGCTTGGTAAAAAAGGGTTGCAGGTTGAAAGTGAGGTTTCGATGGCTGTTCTTTATAAAGAGCATGTCGTAGGAAACTTTAAGGCAGATTTACTTATCGAACAGAAGGTTATTGTTGAGCTAAAAGCAATTGATGCGATTGCCCGTGTACATGAAATCCAACTTGTGAATTATCTGGCTTCATGTAATAAAGATGTTGGATTGTTGATTAACTTTGGGCCTAATGGTGTTACGGTTAAAAGAAGAGAAAAAGAAAGTCCAAGTAAAATCCATATTATGGCTATGCCGTCGGCTAATGTTAACAAGAAAGTGAAAACTGATTAGACCACTATGGACTGGGAAGTGCAGAAGTGCAGAAGTGCAGAAGTATAAAAGTGTAAAAGTGAAGATGTGAAGAGATACTTGTAAAGGATGAAAGCTGATAGTTAAAAGTTACAGTTAGGAGTGTTTATGCTGGCAAAATCATTCAGAGACTTACATGTTTGGCAAAAAGGTATTGAGTTAACAGTAATAAGTTATGAGATAGCAAATAACTTCACTCAAGATGAAAAGTACGGCCTATCATCTCAACTTAAAAGAGCAGCAGTTTCGATACCGGCAAACATAGCAGAAGGATTTGGCAGATGGGGTGCAGGCGAGTTTGCCCACTTTCTAAGAATTTCACTAGGATCACTTTTTGAAATTCAAACACATATTGAAATTGCCCATAAACTGAAATACATACCTGACAATACATATAACAGCCTAAACGAAGAACTTTTTAGTTTAGAAAAAATGCTAAACAGCTTCATTAAGAAATGTATGGACAAGAAAAACAAAACGTAACATAGACTTTTACACATCAAGACTTTTACACTTTTGCACTTACTTTATTGGTATGAAGGCGCGGAAGCGGGCGCCGGGGGTGGAGTTGTCTACTACTGTTACTTCACCGCCGAGGATGGTTAGTAGTTCGCGGACGATGGCGAGGCCGAGGCCGACGCCGCCGAAGCGACGGGTGACTGAGCCGTCGAGCTGTCTGAACTTTTCGAATATTTTGTCTCTGTCCTCAGGAGCGATACCCGGGCCGGTGTCCGTTACGAAGATCTCAATACCGAGCAGCGGGCCGTCCTCAGCGAGTTCGGCGTCGATGGTAATCTTTCCGCCGGGCGGTGTGAATTTGACGGCGTTGCTGATAAGGTTAAAGATTATCTGCTGGACCTTGCCGGGGTCGGATTCGACAGAGCCGATCTTATCGCTGATATTTGCCTCGAGGATAAGCTGCTTTTCGTCTGCCTGCTGGCGGATGATATTTAACAGGCTAGTAACAACCTCGCAGAAGCCGAAACGTTCGTAATGGATCTCGACTTTGCCGGCTTCGATGCGGGCGAGCTCGAGCAGATCGTTAATGATGCGGAGCAGGAGTTTGCCGGACTGCATAACGTTCTGGCTATATCGCATGCCGCGGGTGTCTTCACGGGCCTCTGCCTGTTCGGCGAGGATCTCGGCAAAGCCGATGATCGCATTGAGCGGGGTGCGCAACTCGTGCGAGACGTTTGCAAGGAATTCACTTTTTAATTTATTGGATTCGTAAAGGGCAATATTTCTGGCTTCCAGGTCACCGAGTCGATTATCGAGAGCGACGTAATTTTCACGGAGCTGATCGTGGGCGGTCTTTAGCCTACTTAACATATGGTTAAAGGCGACGGCTAACTGTTCGTACTCGTCGCCGGTATTTATCTGGCCGGTGATCTCGATAGCTCTGAGCCAGGTATCGATCTCGTCGGACTCGTCTGGTTCGACTTTGTTCAAATGGATAATTTCGCCGGAATCGTACTCGGGGACAATAACCTGCTCAGCGGCGGCACGAAGCGACCGGACGGGCTGGAGGATGAACCGCTGGGTAATGAGATAAAAAGCCATGATCGCACACAGGCCGCTGAAGAGGCCGCCGACGATAATAATAGTACGGTTAATGAGCAGGATCTGACTGCTGCGGCCGGCGGGTAAGATAACGCTAATGACACCGACAAGCTCGTCCTCGGCGTAGACGGGAGGCAGCTCGCTTTCGGCGAGAGCGATAACGTCGGGGTCGGAACTCTCCATAATACTGGCCCGTCGGGATTCGATAACCTGGCTGCCGTGACATTTGAGGCAGTCGCGTTCGGCACGCAGGGCACGAAGATATCTGCCGGGACGGGGATTTGGCAGGATGCGGTCGCTAAGAGATTTGCTCGTTTCGCTGGCGGGTTCGGAGGATTCGTAACCTTCGGCGTCGGCCCGGAACTCTTCGGGGATGAATACTTCCTGGGAACTATTGAAGCGAGAATATTCCTGACGGGACTTTTCGGTTTCGAACGCTTTTACACCCTGGGCGAGGAAAGCGTCGGCGGCGAGTATGTCCTGTTTGTCGGTTGATAGTCGAATCCACTTTGTGACCGGTCGGGCGCTACTCTCGGCCTTGCTAAGAGGCGGTAGAGTTGGGTTGTCGGCTTCGAGACAATGTCGCCATAGCACATGGTCCACTTCGATACGAGCGAGATCGACCTTGCCCTCTTCGACGAGCTTGTCCATCCAGAGGTAGGGGAAGTATAGGCCGGCGGTGATAACTACAATGATCGCAGCAGAAAAACCGACCAGACATTTGGTCGCAAGTGAGAATGAGACTTTTATTTTGTACCAGTTTTTCATTAGGGGATATTGTAACGGGATTTATGGGTTTTATCCACAGATTTAATTTTTGGTGTTCGCTACCGCTCACTACTATTTGATTAATTAACACAGATTAAAAATATGGTTAGATTGATTATTTTAACCCGTATGGACTATAGTTATAAATAATTACCTTATATGATTATCTCAAAATTGGGGGATAAAGTATGGAAAATGATCCACAGACATTTGCTATAATTGGAGCAGCGATGGAGGTACATAGCACTTTAGGGTCTGGTTTTTTGGAAAAAGTTTACCAAACTGCTAGTTTAGTAGTAATTAGAATTTAGTCCCGATTTCCATCGGGATAGGAGTTAGGAGGGAAAAATGAATAAATTTATTGGGATGGTTAATTGATTGGTGTTGCTTGGAGGGGGAATATTTATTTGGTTGGGAAGTGAGGAAGAAGACTAAAGAACTATAAACTATTATGGATATGAAATAGAAAGGGATATTATTGGGATGACTATTTGATTGGCGTTGCTTGGATGGGGAATTCTTTAGTTGGTTGGAAAGTAAGGTAGAAGACTAAAGAACCGGCTGGAAGGCCGGAACTCTTGCGCGCGGGGGGAGAAAAACTTGATTTTTCGTGTGATATGGGCATACAGTTGTGTATGTATGATTGGCGAAAAATGAATGACAGGCAAAGAGATGTTAAGTATCTTGAACGTTACCTTACCCCTACCGCGTGGCATAGCCCGCCCCATTTCGATTCTAATAATGATTTGTGGTATATTTTAACTGGAACGTGCTATGAACATCGAAATCATATTGGATTTAATAATGACAGGATAGTTAGCTTTAGCTCTGATCTGCTAGAAGTATGTGGGCAACATAGCAAAGCGATACGGGCCTGGTGTGTGCTGCCAAATCATTACCATGTTCTGATTCGTACGCCTGCTATGCCAGAGCTGCGGGTGCAGATCGGGAAGCTGCATGGTAGAAATAGTCGAATATGGAATATTGAAGAAAAGTGCACTGGCAGACATAACTGGCATAACTGCATTGAAAGGGAAATGAGAAGTGAAGGACACTATTATGCCAGTATAAATTATATACATAATAACCCAGTTAAACATAAACTGGTTAACAAGTGGCAGGATTGGCCGTTTTCTAGTGCGAATAGCTATATAAATGAACTGGGCAGGGAAAAAGCTATTGAACTGTGGAAGAAATATCCTGTTAATAAGTATGGTGAGAAATGGGATGTTTAAAATGGGAGTAGGTTGGGAAAGTGGTTAGTGGAAACACTATTTGATTGGCGTTGCTTGGGGGGGGGAATTCTTTAGTTGGTTGGGGAGTGAGGAAGAAGACTAAAGAACTATAAACTATTATGGATATTAAATGGAAAGGGATATTATTGGGATGGTTAATTGATTGGTGTTGCTTGAGGGGGGAATTCTTTAGCTGGTTGGAAAGTAAGGTAGAAGGCTAAAGAACCGGCTGAAAGGCCGGAACTCTTGCGCGCGCGGGGTAAAAAAAAACGGGTGGCCTGGTGGGGCTGCCCGTTTTTTTGTTTATTTGGTTTCCCGGTTTTTTTTATTGCCAGCTGAACTCTACGGTGCAGTCTAGTTCTTCTACTTCGCCGAGGTCGGCGTTGCTGAACTTGACGACGTAGATGGCTTTGTCGAAGTTGAAGATGGCACCGGTTACGTATTCCTCAGATGCGATAGCGGTACGAGGACGACGGTATGAATATGAGTTGCCTCTTCTTGACTTTGTAAGCGACATAGGTTCACTAGTCCAGTCGTTGATAGTGACGGTAAAGGTCTTCACCTCGGCAGCGTCGCCGGTAGTTGCGACACGACCTTTGACATAGCCGCTGGTGAGTCCGGTTCTGGCATTGTACTTTTTAACGCCAGTATCGAGTGAGACGACGTCGGCCTGGCCGATCATGAACTGGCCGGGCATGAAGCCACGTCCGTTAATGACGTCTGATTGGCCGGGGATGTTGTCGTTGGCGTCGGTCATTAGCATGGTCTCAACGTAGTCGCCGATAGTGACTTCGAGAGTTAGCGGGCTGTACCAGCCGGTGAGATCCTGGCCGAGAGCTTTCATACTGAAACGGCCGCTGGCGATCGAATAGCTAAATACGTTCAGGTTGCCGTCGGCTACGGTCTTGTTAGAATATATGATAGCACGCGGCCAAACGACTCTCAGGCCGGGAGTATCGTAAGATACGAGTCCGGTAGAGAAAAGCTCATCGTCATCGTCCGATAAGATACGGATCTGAAGTGTGCCGTCGGTTTGCGGTACTTCGTTTGCGCCGGCAGCGAGATAGCCGCTGCTGACGAATAGATCGGTCGAGCTCTCGCGGGTACGGCCAGCTCTAAAAGTAGCGGCGGTAACCCTGGCGTCTGGCACAGGTTCAAAGACAACCTTTACCGGCTGATTGTTGCGTCTGACGGTAACGGTCTGTTCGTTGAGCGGATAGCGGCTGTTTGTGCCGAGCCACTTGGCAACGCGGTAACCGTCGGCCGGGATAGCGGTAACGGTAACATCTTCGCCAGCGTAGACGTAGTCTGGACAGTCGATGGTGCCGCCGTCGAGGTAACGACCGGCGACAATGCAGTTTAGAGTGAATGCGTCGGCGTCTGGGGTGGTTGTGGCTGGGTGGTGGATGGTTAGGGTATCGAGGACATATAGTTCATCTACACCTGTCAATTCACTTCCATCAAAGATACACTCGCCAACAACTCCATAAAGCGTTAACGTTACATCCCCTACTGCATTACTAAAATTATACAATAAGTTATTAGCTAGCAATCCTGGACCTGCCTTAGCTGTACTCATAAAGTTTGTTCCAGAAATACTTATTTCCTGCCCCTGATCATAGCTTGTAACTCTTGTTGGAATATCAAATACTATATCTTTTGTTAATCCACTTGCATCTATTTGCCCGTTTTGGCCAGAATCTAAACTAATAAGCATACTGTGTTTAAAGCAGTTATGGTTTTCCTCAAGGTACACCCCAAAATTCAATGTCCCTGAGCTTTCAACAGTAATATCATCGATATCATTACCGTCCACCAAAATAATTACTTGTGAAAAAGCAAAATTTGCAAATAATAAAATAAATAATAAACATCTAAACATAACTATAGTCCTCTATAAAATTCTCCACCTAAACGCATTGCTATCATTTGATAATTCAAAACAAAGCAAAGTACGTTATTATTTATAATCTGATTCCCACAGTGGCCTGTCAGATTTTATCACTTTTTTAAACTCTATCCCTTCCCTATAGCCAAGTTCATCATTTGACTCTAATAGTTTGTTATTTATTCCTTTAGCGGTTACATAATATTTGGAATCATTAACTTCATCTGCAATCCAAGTCAAACCATCATTCTGAACTTTCCCGACAAAAGTATGATGAATAGTTCCTGAGATCTCCTGCCCACTTTGCTTAAGGCTAAAATTATCGACCTTTATAACTATCATTAACCATGAATCATTTGGATTATAAACCACATCACAATCCCCTGGAACAAAAACACCTTTTCCATCATTAATTAATTTAGTTATTTTTTTAACGCCAGGAACTAGTTCTGTTCTCCCCATATTAACAATAAACTTATCCATATATCCTTTATTGTCTATATGGAAATACCATCCTAGCTGCTCATTTCCCCATGTCCCTTTAATAGAGTCAGGTAAATCCCCCCCTCCCGTAACTTCTACTTTAACTTTATCAAAATCCCCAGAAACAACATTATTCATATCGTTGCAACCAGAAATAAATAGTAACAACATCGCTATAACTGCAAACTTCTTCATAACATGCTCCATATTATTAAATCCATACATATAACTAATGGCCTCAAAGAGTCCAATAATGTTTCAATACTAAAAAATAGCTTTTCACATAAATTATCGGAAAAAAGTTGATATGAAGTTAGTATAAAGCGTAAATAAAAGTGTATAATCATTGAATTATTGGTGGGTTGTGGTGGTTGGTGTTGTGGGGAAATAGGCTTAATGTACCTGAAATAGATTTTGATTTAGCCAGGGAGAAGACTAATGAAGAGATACGCAATGTAATGTATTATTTACCACAGAGGGCACAGAGGACACAGAGAGTAATTAGTTTTTTAGCCTTACAATACCATCTGCTAATCTACTTACATTAAAATTTATCAGTAGGCCAGTACTAATTTTAGCAAGTTTCAAATATGTAAGTAGCTGTGCTTTATATATGTTAGAAATATTATCAACTGCTTTTAGTTCAACTACTAATTGATCATTAACCAGTATATCAATACGATAACCACAATCTAAATAAATGCTTTTATAATTAACAGGTATGGGGTATACAGTTTTAATTTGAAATCCATGTGACTCTAGCTCATATGCCAGGCATTTCTGATAAGCGGATTCCAGTAGTCCGGGACCTAACCCCTTATGAACCTCAATCGCACACCCAATAACTTTTTCTGTAAATATATCTTTAGTCATATTCGATATTTTCTGCGCACCTGGTGGTTAAAGTTGCTCTATATATATTATTAGAGCTATAGGGACAGAATTGGGATAATTCAAAATTTTTATTTTGTTATTTTACCACAGAGGACTTAGGGCGGTCGAGCCGCAACCAAAAGTTTTATGTAGGAAGAGAATTAAGATTTTAACGCAAAGGCGTCAGGTCGCAAAGATATAGTTGGCGATTGTGAGTTAGTTTGAAATGATGGCATTATAAAGAATTTTTGGAACCACAGATGAACTCGGATGAACACCGATAAGGGGAAGCTGGGGAGATACGAGGTACATAGCAGCCGCAATTGGGGAAGAAGATGATAATCAGGATAGAGAATTAAGGTTATTAATCTGCAAAGTTCGTGTACTTTTAACAAGAATGTAACGTACGATTATTTAGCAAGTTAGATCGACTATGAAAAAAAATGACACACAAATAACAAGAAAATAATGGGTAGTAGTACAGAGAGCACTGAGAAAGATTTATTTCAGATACTTTATTTACAGTATTTACTGCTCGGTGTTCTCTGTGAACTCGGTGGTTAAAATATCTCTATAATAATTAGAACTATAAACACTTGAGAGGAGGGAGTTCAATTTTAAAATAAAAAAACGGTGTAGACCGTAAAGATCTACACCGTGAAGTGTCTTTTTGTATGCCTCTGAGGGCATAGCTAGCTATAAGCTATAATCGTTGTTCGAGCTAAGAATTAAGCACGACGACGACGAGCAGCTACAAGACCACCAAGACCAAGTAGAGACATAGTCATTGGTTCTGGAACGATTTCAACTGAAGCAGTCTGAACAGCTTCGAAGCTCTCGTTGTAAAGAATAAGATCAATAACATCACCAAGAGCACCAATAGCTGTAACATCTACACTACCAGCAACGCCAGCAACAGGATCCCAACCTACTACAGGAGCAGTGAATGGCATTTCTACAGTATTTTCGTCATAAGCATTGTCATATCCATAGAAACCAAAATCACGACCACCAGCAGGTGTAGCTTCGCCCTTAGACCAAGTACCTGGGAAGTCACCAGTTTTGTCACCAACGATTGAAAGGTTCATAACTGCAGGAGCAGCATTACCAGCGTCCATAATAACAACACTGAAAGTACCGCCAAGGTCAACAGTTGCAGGAGCAACCATAGTATAAGGTGCAGCATTAGCAACAACAGCAACAGCCATAGCAATTACAAAAGCAAAAAACTTCTTCATAACATTTCTCCTTAGAAATTATTTAATATGAATCACAAATAGTTAAATTAACTTTACATAAATAAAACAAACAAAAAATTAGTTAGCTTCAGGATCTACATTACCTGGAACACAGTCAGCAGGAACACCAGAACCAACTGTAGGTTCTTTAACTTCCCAATAAGCTGCAAGAATAGCCAAGTCGTCTGAACCAACACGATAGTAACCAGTACGAGAAGAACCCTGTCTAGCATGGTCAAAGTCAGCACCAGCCTGTACAGGTGTAATACCACAACCTGTAGCAGTGTCTTTAACTTCCCAAGCACTAGCAAGGATAGCTAAGTCATCTGAACCAACCCAGTAGTAACCAGTACGAGCAGAACCCTGCTTAGCACCATTAGCATCACCATGACACTGACGTGGGAAACACCATGCAGCAGGTTTGCCAGCAAGTACCCAT
Organism: Sedimentisphaerales bacterium; assembly: GCA_963667715.1. Classification (GTDB taxonomy): domain Bacteria; phylum Planctomycetota; class Phycisphaerae; order Sedimentisphaerales; family SM23-30; genus JAFGDI01. The sequence goes on from OY763926.1 coordinate 4,391,225, forward strand.
TCATCATAGTCAGGCTGACCAGCATAACACTCTACAGGACCAGCAGCAGCGATTTCGAATGATAGGTCGTTGATAGTAACTTTACCAGTAGCATCTACGATACCACCGCGTTTAGCATTTTCAGAGATAGCAACGGTACATCCGTCAGCAGAAGTGAAAACGATAGTAGCGTCAGTAACGCCAGGATTAGCAGCTTCGAGATAACCAGCACAAAGTGCAAAGCTATCAGAAAGAGCAGCAGTACCAGCACCTAAAACGTCAGCGATAGGTGTACCCTGAATAGCGTCAGGCAGGCCGTCAGTGTCAGCATCAGGCAGAGCAGCGATATCTTCTGGCGAAAGACCAGCAAGATTCTCAGAAGCTTCGTCGATGTACACATTGAAACCGTTAACAACAACAGAGTCCAAAGTACCAAGAGTGACGTTAACGTCAAGACCGATACCAAGTACGCCGTCTGGGATACTAACAGTAGCTTCACCCGGTGTAGTAACATCTACAACCAAATCGATAGGATCAGCAGCCATAGCACCAGTACCCATAGCAAGAGTAGCTAAAATAGCAATTAATTTCTTCATCTTTAATATACTCCTAATGAACAGAAAAAAAACATTTTTTAATACAATTTACTGAGTATCCAACATGGATAAGCAGTCGCCTCAAGACCAGAAATCGGGCCAGATATACAGTAATTGCATAGTTCGTCGGGCAATACCTCCTCACTTCCTTCGGAAAGATAAATACCTTAAGTTCTTCCTTTTTTGAGCCTTCCTCACACAAAGGCATGAAAACAAGATATATTCCACCTTTTAAGAAAACCTTACAGGCTTATTATATCATATTATAGGCAATCGGCCAAAATTAATTCTATGTTAAGTTTAAACAAGAAAAGGCGATCGCTTTATGCGAGCTACCGGATTCGTCAAAGGCGTAATAAACTATTGAAATTAACATAGAATATGGCCAGATGGATCGGGTAGCTAAGCGGGAGTTTGAAATTAATATAGCTTTTACCCTATTAAATTGTAAATGAGCAAATAACAATAAGTTATGAACAGTTAAAAAAGAGTGAAGCGATCAGAATGAAAGCTCCCTTGCCCCAAACGAGCAAGATATCTTTTAGTTAACAATCAACTATAACAATTGAAATGAGGGCAGTCAAGTCGGAAACAGGTTAAAAATGGAGAAAAACACAAAAACTGCAAAAAAAGTGGTAAAAAGGGGTTAGCAGTACTGAAAATAGTTTTTTGACAGGATAACCGAATGTAGATAATCGGCTAGGTAAAAGAGTTTTCGTCCACAGATTTACTCAAATTGTGTTCGCTACCGCTCACAAGTAATTGATTAATTAACGCAGATTTAAGATTTATAGCTCTGATAAGCTGAGTATACGGCGTTCAAATTGTAACGATTTGCTGCCAAAGTTGATAATAAGGCCCCTACTTTTGCCAGTTGCTTTCAAATAGTTAAAAACTATGGCAGTCAAAATACGAAAGAAGCATAGGTAAGAGAACACTTATAATCAAAAAAGAGTTTTCGTCCACAGATTTACTCAAATTGTGTTCGCTACCGCTCACAAGTAATTGATTAATTAACGCAGATTTAAGATTTATAGCTTTGATCAGCTGAGTACACGGCGCTCAAATTGTAACGATTTGCTGCCAAAGTTGATAATAAGGCCCCTACTTTTGCCAGTCGCTTTCAGATAGTTCATGAGCTGTGCTATTTCATGATTTGATATTTTATCTAATGCCTTTATTTCCAGTATAATATCATTAAAACATATAAAATCTGCTATGTAATAGCACTCCAATATAGCATCTTTATAATTTATTGGAAGGTGAACTTCAGTTTGGAATGGTATATCCCTTAACCTAAACTCCTCTATTAAAGCTGTTTGGTAAACTTTTTCCAGGAAACCTGAGCCTAAAACGGTATGTGTTTCCATTGCAGCACCTATGATCGCAAATGTTTGTGGGTCGCTTCCCATTTAATATGCCTTTTTTTGAAGCTATCGAGTTCTATGTTAGTCAGAATATGTATGAAGTATAGGTATGGAATCGCTAATAATCAAAAAAGAGTTTTTATCCACAGATTTACTCAACTTGTGTTCGCTACCGCTCACAACTAATTGATTAATTAACGCAGATTTAAGATTTATAGCTTTGACCAGCTAAGTATACGGTGTTCAAATTGTAACGATTTGCTGCCAAAGTTGATAATAAGGCCCCTACTTTTGCCAGTTGCTTTCAAATAGTTCATGAGCTATGGCAGTCAGAATATGTAAGAAGTATAGGTAAGAGAACACTTATAATCAAAAAAGAGTTTTCAATTAGCAAAGTAACTTATATCTAAATAACTTTAATAAAAAGATTTAGCGCAAAGCCGCTAAGACGCAGAGAGTTGGTTGGCGGTGAGATGTTGTGGCGAGATACTACTATTAAGAGAAATTACAGCAGAAAATCTAGGATAGAAAGATGAATAGCCAGGTTAAAATGTTTGTTATTTTGGGATAAGGTGAAAGTGGGAAAAAAAGCGGTGAAGCAGAACAGGAGGGGTTGCCCTGCCTCACCAAGCAAAGGAGGAGAAAAGAGAATCAAATTTATTGGCCGGGACGCGACAGCTATTTCGCGATCGGCCGATGAAACCCGGTGTAAGTTTCCTCAAACAGAATACACCGAATGTTACATCCTCAAAAACACGTCCGGGCGAGAGAAGTAAGATTATAACAAAACTTCCATAAACGCCCTTGCGACAGTATTATAAGTCGGTAAAAAAGCCATTGGAAATAAATATTTATTAAAAATAACGTTAAATTCTGAAAAACAATCTTATTTTGCCTATATTAACACGATTTCTGTTAAGATAGGTAAGGCACAACAAGCACCTAACATCAAAATGGATATTCCAAAAAACAGCATAACAAAACAGCCGTCAGCTAAACGTAACTATATGAACATATAAGCCGCAAATACATTAAGCGGCGAGAAAAAAAACAGGCCAGGCAGAAATAGTGGCATCCCAAAGGTGATCCCAGATAAAAAAGCCGAAGCACTCCAAAAAAAACAGCTGTAAATCACAGCAAAAAAGTCACATGATAATGCGATAAATGATAACTTTCAGAATTTAATAATATTCGTTCTTAATTGTAGCAATACACAAGAGTTATTCAAGATTAAAATGTAAATTTATAGGTCGGCACAAATGTTACAAAATGCCCAAATTAAAGGTTGGGTTCCAAAAACAGCAGGCAATTCCAAAGATTGGGCGAGCATTAACGCGAAAAAAGGTCAATAATGCTAATAACTGTAAAGACATATTAAATAAAACTTTAACAATCGGTAAAGAACTAAGTACAGGCAAAAGATAGTTTGAGAAGAGATGGTAAAGTGCGGATATCTGTGGAAGCCTAAGGGGGCTTGACAAAGTAGCAACTTTTAAGTATAATGCCCCGCTTGCATTCTCTCTATATTGTAGCGAGGGAAATTACAAACAACCTGTTAGTTTTGGAGTAAGATATGACCGACAGATCAGTTGCGGACATAACCACCTCTAGCCCGTCCTTAGAAGACGTCAATATCCAGGCCTGGTTCAGCACAGACGTACCCTTCACGGCGGAAGAATTCAATAATTACAGAAGTTATATAACAGCCAATGTTTATAACTATGACGAATTTTCTAATTTTTTCCCGAATGAGGTAATCTCAAACGGCGGTAAGTTTAAGAACAGCCCGGATAAGTCATATAAAGCCGCTCAAGGCTGGTATGTACTGGGCGATTACGAAAAGGCAATCGACTGGCTGGGCGAAATAGCAAATCCAGACGCTCAGGTATTGTTTTTGAAAGCACTGTGCCTTCGCGAGATGAAGGATTATGACGGAGCAAGCGCGACATTTGAAGCCGCTGAACACTCTGGATATGATCAGTTCGACATTTCAATGGAAATAGTTTGCACACTAAGACGTGCCGGCAAGGTAGAAGAAGCTCAGGATAAGCTCAACAGATCGTCAAGGATCGGTGAGATCCGCAGTGAGTATCACTATCAGATGGGCCGTCTGCTGGACGCACAGGGTCAGCATCAGGAAGCAATGATCGAGCTGGAAAGGGCTACCAAGCTTGACCCAGACCACGTAAAGGCGAACTTCCACCTGGCATATATTTGTGATCTGTATGCAGATGAAGATCTGGCAATAGAATATTATAAGAATGCGGTAAACAACCCGTCACCATCAGTAAACGCCCTACTGAACCTTTCAGTACTGTTTGAAGAAAAAGCTCAGCATGATATGGCTTATCAGTGCGTTAAGCGTGTACTGGCAGCATGGCCGAACAATGCCCGTGCCCGTATGTTCATAAAGGACATTGAAGCAAGTCGCGGCATGTACTTCGATGAAGACCGTGAACGTCGTGTTGACCGTCGCAATAAGGTACTAGAAATCCCAATTTCAGACTTTGAACTGTCGGTAAGAAGTCGCAACTGTCTGCGTAAGATGAATATTCGCACTGTTGGCGATCTACTGAACGTAACTGAAGCTGAATTGCTGGCATATAAGAACTTTGGTGAGACCAGTCTGCTGGAAATCAAGCAGATCTTGTCGAGCAAGAATCTGAGACTGGGCCAGATGGTAGAAGATAGCAGTAAGCCATCGAAGCAAGAGCTGACACTGGCAGAAAATAGCGATGTAGATCAGGAACTGCTGGATATGAATATCGACGAGCTGAACCTGTCGGTTCGCAGTCGTAAATGTCTGGACAGACTGAATATTCGCACAATTGGCGAACTGACGATCAAGACTGAAGCAGAACTGCTGGGCTGCAAGAACTTTGGTATGACCTCATTGAACGAAGTAAATGAGAAGCTGACCGAGAAGAGCCTGACACTTCGTAAGCTTGATAGCTAATTTAGAAATTAGCCCTGATGTAGATCGGGATAGTAATTATTAAAAAAAGAAAGCGAATATCAATTATGGTATTCGCTTTTTTTGTTTGCCAGCCATTGTCATTTTGGGTATGGTATAAAGTAGTAGATATAGAATAGTTATCCCCCCACCTGGAAAATGCATGAAACCAGCATACTACATTCTGACATTGATCATAATATCGATCGTGATAATAGGTTGCATAAACTATGATAGCGAGCCGTATGGGGGCAGGCAGGACAGCTTGCCTAAGAAATGCCCTGATATACGGGTTTTGCTGGCGACGGCAGATTCTGTAACGATCAGTTCAGCATCAGGGGCGAGAAAGCTTGAGACAGACAACTCTGATATATCAGCAATGTTCCCGATGGCATCGATCACGTGGAAGATCGAGCTGAGAGACGGCAAATGGGTGATCAATGGTCGTCCGATCAATTCGTTTAGCTCAACACTAAAGCTGCCAGCAGGTTTTGCGTCAGCCACATCTCGAATAACAGCTATTAATGATAATGTAACGAGAATAGACGGCAGTTATCGGGGCGATATTCAGCTGCTGGCCAGGCCATACGGCAAGATAGCAATAGTCAACAGTGTGAAGCTGGAATATTATTTGTGCTCGGTGGTAGGCTCTGAAGTGTATGCGAACTGGCATAGCGATGCATTACGGGCCCAGGCGATAGCGGCTCGCAGTTATGCGATATGGCGAATGAACGAAAATAGCCGGAAGTTGTGGGATATAGGATCGGATCAGGCGAGCCAATGTTATAATGGGGTGAGCAGCGAACACGATCGTATAAATAAAGCTGTGAACGAGTGTGCGGGGCTGGTACTGACATATACCTCGGCAAGTGGTAGAATGGTAATTTTGCCGGCGTTTTACAGTGCAGTATGCGGCGGTAGTACAGAATCAGGTGGTAAGACATTTGGCTATGGCTTGCCGCAACTGCCAGAGAAGGTTTGCCCATATTGCAAGACCTCGGCACCGGCCAAGCAATATAGGTGGGATAGTGTTGCCCTGAGCAGGACGTATGTAAATAGTAAGCTGGCGGCAAGGTTTGGGCTGAGCGATATACGTGATATTGTCGTAACCGAGAAGAATAGTTTTGGTCGGATACGATATCTGAACCTGATAGATAAAAGCGGTAAGGTTGCAAGGATAAAAGCTGACGAGTTCAGGTTGACGCTGAACTCGCCGGAGACGAAGATACTTAGTACGTGGTTCGACATATCAGCCAATAGTACAAAAACGGGGTGGGTGATATCAAACGGTAAAGGCTGGGGGCATGGCGTTGGGCTATGTCAGCGCGGCGCTCAGCAGATGGCACTAGAAGGTGGAAATGATATTCGGATATTGTCATTCTACTATCCACAGGCGATCGTTAAGAAGGCGTATTAATATAGTAGCGAGTAGTGAGGGGCGAGAGATAAGAGGGAAGTCAGTTTTTTAGCGGTTGGCGGCTGCGGTTTGTGCTATATATTGCAGGCGGTCAAGGCCAGCGCGGGTGAGTGGTGTGCCGGCGAATGATCTATTAAAGGTTTCTTCATTCATACTTAGCAACTCATTATATTCTATGCCAGAGAATCGTGGCGTAAATTCCGGGTCGGTATTAACTACGGCAGATCGATTATAGGGACATACAGCCTGACAGACATCACAGCCGAAAACGTTATTATCGAGAGCTGAGGCGATAGGTGTGGGGATAGACTCTTTCGACTCGATAGTATGGTATGAAAGACATTTATTGGCATTGAACGACTCGCCGGTAGAAATAGCACCACCAGGACAGGAATCGAGGCAAAGACTGCAATCGCCGCAGTGTGAGGGAGCGGGAGAATCGTAATCATACTCCTGATCGATAACGATCTCGCCGAGGAGCAGGTGAGAGCCGTAATCTTTATTTATAAGCAGGTTATTTTTACCGATCCAACCGAGGCCAGCTTTGGCAGCGTAGAACTTTTCCAGCAATGGAGCAGTATCGACAAAGACTCTCATATACGGTTTTTGTGGATAATGTTCGGTAATGCGTTTGGCGAGCACTTTGAGACGGCGACGGATAGTGTCATGATAATCATTAAAGCGGGCGTAACGAGCTATGTACAACTCTGCGTTAGAATTATTCGTCTGGCAATTATCATTGTAAGAAACGGCACAGCTAATGACACTTTTCGAGCCTTGGACAAGCAGCGAAACGTCAAAACGCTTTTCGATATTGCGGGATAGGTAGTCCATCCGCGCGTGCTTACCAGAAGAGATGTAACGGCTATAGTTGATCGCTACATCAGCGGTAACAGGTTCAGCGGCGGAAATGCCAGAGAGAACAAAGCCAAGATCCGCAGCATATTCTTTGATTTTCATACTGCCCAAAGTCATAAGGTTGATTTTATCAGATAGATAAGATATTAACAAAATAAAAAACGGCAACTTGAACAATAAAAGTTGCCGTTGTGTGCTAATAAGGGGTTAAGTGTTACTGTAAGCAGAATCAGGTGCTAGCTTTTTTATTTTTAACTGCACTTAGGTACTGAGTGCCGGCGGCACCGCCGAAGAGACTGAGAAGCACAAGCAGAATATTTATGAGCAGATCAGTCAGAGTATTTTGCGACTGAGTTTTACCTAGAGCCTGTTGAGCGATATCGGAAGTTTGGGAAGACAGAAGGGAGTCCAGGTCGGAGCTGGGAAGCTTCTCTGGAACACCATAGTCGAGTACAACAGATTCGCTTTGCTTGACGGTCAAGGCGGTGAGCTGTTGGAGAGTTTGGTCGGCCTGGGTTTCACAGGCACAAGAGGCTGCTGCTTTTGCGGTTTCGTGCAAGAGCCAGGCATTTTGTTTTTTGACCTGACCGGGGCTGAACTGTAATACACCACAGCCAGATAGAGAAGATAGTATAATGAACAGAAGTAAATATTTTAAGCAGATCATAATCAATTCCTTTCCAGAGCGATAGAGTTAGTAGTTATAATATCATCAGCATTGCCGTCACCGTCGATATCGATCAGTAGCTCAAGGCTGGAGCGATGTTCTTCGAAACGTTTTCGATAGTAGTTTGATTTTGCCCAATAGAGAGTGTCTTCACTATCAGTGTCGGATAGTGCGACAGAGGCATAGCAGGCGGAAATAACAGCAAAGACACAACACAATTTCAGCTGGCGGTCATTCAATATATTGTCGGCACTTTCGAGCAGTCCAAACTTAGAAAGCAAATAATAGCTAACCTCTTCGATAATTGAAGCATAAGAAACAACAGCATAGTCAAGGTTAGAGTAATTACCTGGCGACCATAGTTGGGTAATATCGTCTGGCCTGATAGCAGAGACAACGAGCTCGCCAGATTCGCCGAGTGAAACGACCTCGCAGCAGAACTCAACCTGGGCGAGTGTGTTCCAGAGTCGGAGTATACTGGCGGGAGCTACAGCGGTTAGAAGGAAATCAGTTTCAGTGTCAGTAAACGTTGTTGAAGAGAGTTGTGCTTGAGTACCACGCAGTACGAATCTTTCAGCGGGAGCAGCAGTAAACAGAGCCGGTTCCCATTTGAAAATATCTTTATCAGAACAGAGTCTCATAATACACCTCACAAGAATATGCAGGGCAAAAGAATTGCCCTGCAGTATGGTTTACAATCTTAACCCAGGCAGCTCAGGCCGCGTAGGTAGCCATGTGCCAGTTCGTTTTTCATTTCCAGAGTATATTCGCCGATCAACTGGCCGCATTCATAGTCGCCAGAGGAGGCTAGAGATTTGAAATGGAAACTTCTGCCGGCCAGAGGCAGCACATTTATGCGACTGCTATCGAGGAACAGTACCATATCTTTTGGCACCCAGCGAGATAGAACAACACGACAGAGCCCGAAATCGCTTTCGTAGTAGCTAACCAAAGAGCTTATCTTTCTATCTTGAGGCAGATACATGCGAGAGCCGTCGAGGAAGCTGCTGACCTGACGTTTCTGATAGCCGTTGACAACGATAGTATCAATACCAGCGTTGCTGTTTTCCCAGATACGTCTGAGTACATAGTTTAGTTTTGTTTCATCGAGAGTGTCGCCAGCGGGCAGCCCGGCATCGCCAACAGAGAAGGCATTGGTAGAAATATGCTGGACGACACCTTTCATTGTACGTCTGGCATTTGAGCTGCCTTGCGGGTCAGTTGTGGCGAGACCACCATTTATAACACTACACTCAAGATCTCTGAGCAATTCTCTGATACGTTCCTGTTTCTGGTAATCCATTTCGTCGGCAACACCGATATGCCTGGAGGCCAGATCGCTGCCGGAGACTTCTACCGCGGATGTGAAGATCTGAGTGAAGTTCCCTTTGCGAATACGGTTGGTATGGCGACTGGTATCTTTATCAGAACCTTCGAGAGCGGCATTACCGATGATGTTTATCACCTGTCCGTTTTCGAGACTTTCTGCGGTGGTGCCGGCGTAGCCTCTGGTAACGGATACATTACCACCAATAATATTGCCAACAAGCATTAGCTCGGCACTACCTTCGACCTGCAGCTGATCGCCGACACGTAAGATAGTAATATCATCGACAGTAAAGACCGATTCAGCAAGCGGGCTGGAGATGGTAGTGTCGGCGACAGTGACTTTATTGGTCACAAGTGAATCTTCGAGCCATTCGTGGTAAGTGCTGACAGCTTCACGAACAGGGTCACCGAGCAGAGACAGCAGCGGAGTCTCATAAGGCGAGACGATCCCGATAACATCTGATACATCTTCGCAAAGTTCTGGTAATGTTATGCCAGCGGAATAAGTTGCTTTTCCAGTAAAACTCATGTTACACTTCCTTCCTGAAATAAGTTAGAAATTAGAATTTAGTCCCGATGTACATCGGGATAATAATTAGGGATTAGTTTTTGAATGATCTTCTTAGCTTGAGGTACTCGTATAGATCTTTTCTGCTGCCGGTGTTTTTGGCAGTGTCGGCGGCAGCTGTGAGTTGAGCTTTGACGTTTTCACGACGTCGAGCTCTGGGGCCAAGCGAGGGAGGACTAGCACTGCGAGGGTTGGCAAAGAGGTATGGTCGCTCACTTTTAAGTTCGGAGGTCACGTCAGTGGGGTTATCGCCGGGTCCGGCAAGTTTAATCGCAGCTTCGAGATCGATAACACCAGCACGGCCAAGCTCGACGGCAAGAAGATTTTCAAACCTGGCTTTATCCAGCTGCTCATTTGCGTCGCTGAGTTTTTCCTGCAGTTGTTCAATATCGTCAGTCTGAGGTTCGTTATCAGCGGCATCTACATATACATCATCATTCATTATGCACCTTCCTTTCAGAGAGAAATAATTAGTACCCAATTTCGTTTAGTACTTGCTCTGGCGAGACACCCAGGTCAAGTTTTAGTTTTGCTTCCTGTAAGATCTCGGTAACATTTTCCGGGAGCGGGTTCGGCCAGTGGATGTTTATAGTTCTTTCCTCCGGACGATTGGGGTAAATATTGGAGCGGTCAAGAGCGAGCAGGACAAGGTTGGCGATTTCCTTTATCGCCCTACCGTAGCATTGTCTTTTACGTTGATTTTTGGCGAGGATACCCATAAGAGTGATCTTTAATGCGACGGCACTGGTTAGGTTTCCGATACGATTGCGGATAATACCTGCTGCGATAGCGGCCACACCGCTGGTCTTTTCGAGAGCGTCGCGAACCTGCAGGATATGTTCGGTTTCGGCGGGAGAGCCATCGTCGCCGCCAAACTCCTGGATAGACGCTTCGGGGTTATCGGTATTCCACATAACGCCGGGAGCAACGGGGAGTTTGAGGAAATTATCGACACCTTTACCGAGATACATTTTAAAGCTTTGGAAAGTAATACGACTGGCCCGATCGCTTAGGCGAGTATTGAGCTCATCCTGAAGCGGGATAAGTGGTTCGACGTCACTGTGGCCTTCGTACTGATACGGCACCGCCATATTTTGAATATGCACTACAGGCAGGACTTTGAGCGGGTTAGGAGCTTCGAAGATAAGTTCATCGTCTTCGTATCGCTGGTAGAACTCATCGGAAAAGACTTCGAGGCATTTGCTCTGGCGAGGTTTGACAGAAGAGCCGGAAGAGTTTATTGTTGCATCTGGAGCGGGTGCGAGATCGTTATGTTGTTTGATATAATATTGAAGATAGAAATCGATAATACGATAATCGTTTTCATTAAGAACCGGCAGGCTGCGCACGGGCTCGATAGCTTCAAGTATGATCTGTTTTGCAGACTCAACTGCATATTCAATATTATTAAGCTCGGAGCGGTGGCAGTCTGCCTGGTCTGGTTCAAATAGACTATCAGCACGAAATAAGATATCAACAAAGCCATAAACACTGCCCAGTAGTGCAAGCTGTTGGAAGAATATAATTCCGCCGTTAGCTTCAAAGGCAGCATTGAGGATTTGTTCTATTTCATTTGCTCGCTTTTTATCAGGTGAGTTTGAGGTAATAGTAAAGCTTCGTCCAAACAGGAAATCGACTATAGTTTCAATACGCCAGCCGATATCGTTTTCGATTACAATCTCTTTTCGCTGAAGCTCGGTATCGTCAACACCACTATCAACACTACCCCAATAGCTGCGATGCAGGCCGGTAATGCGTGGTGGTAAACCATACTCCTGGGCCTGGAGATATGGTCTGGCAGTACTGCTGTTATTATTGGTCGATGGAGAAGAATCGTTTTGGTAATAGCTCCATAGTCTTTCAAACTGAATAGCCCGACAAAGCGACTCATTTTCAATAAGCCATTTCACATAGGCTTCGTCCAGATGTCTGTCGCTACGATTGAAGATCGAAAAATCATATGCCATTTTATCACCTCAGTAAATAGAGTTTATTATTGTTGAAGACAGCTATGTGCCTGTCACTATTACTGAGAGGTGCGCAAAAGTGCGCTGATTTTACGTAAAGATTTTTTTTTGGAATTGATGTAAGAAGTTGAGAGATAAGGGGATATTTTTTTGCAGAAATTTTATTTTAGGTTTTGAAAGGTGTGCAGAAATGCGCTGATTCTACATGTCATGGCAACACAACATAGCAGGGAACTATCTATCTAGCACATATAGATAACAATCACATTCTAATAGCCGCTAATAACACATGCTATAATCGGAATATTTCACCCATCATACCCAGACGATCACTAATTAGTTTAATTACAGTCATTTATTATTTTTCATTTTGTAATGTTATTCCAATTTGCTAGTATCAAATTACGGATTTTATATTTCTTTTTGGTAAGTTCCATACTAATTACAATTTGTACACCTAAATACAGGAGTGGCTGAAATGAGAAAATTATTATCACTTTTATTATTAGCGTTGTGTCCTGCGATTACACTGGCAGGCTCATCAATCAGTCTTTACACTGATAGTGCACCTAATGTATATGGATCTTCACATTATGATCCATGGCAGGCTGATACTTTTTCTTCTATTATCGATGGTACTTTTCAGAATATGCAGAATGGTATTAATCCATTAAATGTCGGGACAACCAATTTTGAAATACAAGATGAAGTTGTCTATAGCTTTGGCGATCTAGGGAAGCGACTCTATTGGATCTACAATATTGAAGGTGAGACAAAAGCATCTGTAGCTGGTAGGTTAAGCATTCAGTTAGAAAATGTTTGGGATGGCGAGTCTCTTGATTTCTATGACTATTACTATGGTGAATCATGGATTGAACCAACCAAACTTTATGACTATGATGCTGATGGCAATGGTACTATAGATGGAGTTATCGGTCTAGCTGGTATGGCATGGGTGCCAGGTACAACTCAAGAATCAGTTGATGCTGCTTATGCCTCCTGGGGACTTTCAAAGGAAACATGGGAATTCACAGTTAAACTTGACAATACTGAATGCAGCATCACAAGTTACAGAGGTGTAACCCCAGCTGTACCTGCTCCGGGTGCGATATTATTAGCTGGGCTTGGTAGTATGATTTGCGGGAAGTTACGCCGTAGATAATTTACAATTACTAATATAATGAACAAAGGGCGATTAGGAATAACTCTAATCGCCCTTTTGTTTATTACAAACTCGAAACTATCTTAAAGTTCGAAGCGGTGGTTCATGTGGTTGGCTACCATCATGTCGTGGGTGACTACTATACCAGCTGAACCCTGGGTACTGCAGAGCTGGCAGATGAGTTCGACAACATTTTCGGCATTGGTGCGATCGAGGGCACCAGTTGGTTCATCGGCAAGGAGCAAGTCAGGCTGATTTATAAAAGCTCTGGCAATAGCGACTCTTTGACATTGGCCGCCGGAGAGCTGGCCTGGGAAATATGAAGCTCGATCAGCTAAACCTACCTGATCGAGCAGATCGTGAGCTCTTTGCTGTTTGGCGTCTGAGACCGGGCCAGCGGCCAGCACGGGCAACAGCATATTTTCTAATACAGTACACTGGCCCAGAAGATTATGTTCCTGAAAGACAATACCAACGTTATTACAGCGATATTGAGCCTGCTGTTTTTCATTGTAGGTAGTTATATTGGTACCATTGAAAAGCACCTGACCACAGTCTGGCTTATCAAGCGAGCCGATAATATTGAGCAGCGTGGTTTTGCCACTACCAGAGGGGCCGACAACAGCAAGAGTTTGGCCGCCGGATAATTCGAGCGAGATATTATCAAGCACTTTTTCGGCGGGCATATCGCCGGGAGCAGAATAACTTTTAGAGACATTTACAAGTTTCAACATTTTTGAATTACAGGGTGTGTACCTGTACCTCCCTAAAGTGCAAAGACGTTAAAAGCCAACAAGTGAAAAGACAATAAAGATAATAGACAGAATAATAATCGCAACAATAACTTTAGCGAGCCTTTTACTGCGTGGGGCAAAAGTACCATGCTGAAGATATCGGAACATTATATCGCCGCAATATGGGCAAGAGTCGTTGTCCTCATATACCTGTTTATGGCAGTTGGGGCACTCTAAGACCCGATCTTCATATCTAACGGACGATGGATAATCATCTGTATCTTCGATATCAGGTCCAATTACGCCGTCATTATCATAATAGTCATCATCATACATAGCAATAACTTTCACACTTTCTACATCAAATTATCTTTTCACTCAGGAGATAGTCAATTACCCCCTGTAGGTTTGTTGATATAAAATCATCTGTCACAAGTGATTCATTTGTTCTTGATACAAGTATTGCCATATCAGCTTTTATGAACCCTGAAGCCTTGCGAAACCGTTTAACAGACTCATTATCTGGACAACTAGTAAGTTTAATTTCAATTGCTATAATACGTTTTCCAAAATCCAATACCAAATCAATTTCATATTGATCTGAGGTACGCAGATAATATGGATTGCAATCAATATCAAAAGCTTTGATAGTATTTAGTATCTGCTCTATTACAAACCCCTCCCAGCTTGAGCCAACCCATGGCCTAGAATATAAATCGTCAAAATCCCTTACCTGTAATAATGCGTGGAGCAATCCACTATCACGCCAATATACCTTTGGCTTTTTGCGTATCCTTTTTAGAAGATTTCCAGAATATGGCTCAAGTACCCTCAACAAATAACAGCCACTAATATATTCCAAATAACTATTTATAGTCTGGTGGTTTAACCCCAAACTTTTACCAATTTCCGAAGCGTTCCAACACTGACCATGAACAGCAGCAAGCATCTTAAACATCCGTTGAGTTGTCATAGGAGTTGCAGGTAACCCCCAATCTGGCAGGTCACGCTGCGTAAGAATTGTCACATAATCATTCTGCCAACGAGGATACTGGCCATCACTAAGAATACCTCCATCAGGATACCCCCCCACAAGCCACTGCTCATCTATTGATCTTTTTGGCAATTCATTTAATAGAAATGGCGTTAATTCTAATAAAGCCAAGCGACCAGCAAGTGATTCTGAAACCTGTTTCATCAATACTGGAGAGACAGAACCTAATATGATAAAACGGCCATTAAGCTTACGATCCTTATCAATCTCACTGCGAAGCCGTGGGAAAATCTCTGGCATGGACTGAGCTTCATCCAAAATCACCGGACCTTTTGCCTTCACTACCTTTTCCCACATAACATCTAATTTGGTCCTGTCTACTTCTATTTCCAAATCAAAGTAAATCTCACCTAGTGATTTTGACAATGTAGTTTTCCCACACTGACGAGGGCCTAATATAGCTACAGCAGGACTATCCAATAAACGGGACTCAATTAGCTTTTTTATGGACCTATTAATCATTATTGTATTTTGCCAATTAATTTGCATTTTGCAAGAATTTTTTAAAAATTGCATATATCACTGTTTTTACATGACTTACAACACTTGCATTTTGTGACATTTAGAACAAATCACCTTGTTAGCATATTTAATAGCAGGTTATTAAGGAAGCCCATGACTTTTCCTGGGCGGCCAGTAATAGCCCTTTTATGATAGCACAATAACCCATGTGCTTTAATGATTATATCACTAGTGCGGGTCTCAGGCAACAGGCCTTTGGATAGCAGGTCAATGACCTTTCGTTCGCTAAGTCTTTTTTCCTGTACGCTGGGCGAACAACCATCGCAGACGATTCCGCCGGAGGAGCTGCTGAAATATGGCTTGGCGATATCAGAAACATCTATGCCGCAGAGCGAACACTTGTCATACATCGGCTGATGGCCGGTATTGGCGACGAGAAAACGCTCATAATTGAAGATTATCTGCTCCTGCTGTTGATGCTGCTGGAGCCTGGTAAGTGAACGAATAAACACTTCATATAGTTCCGGGTGCGGGTCGAGATCTTCGAGCATATCGGCGGTAAACTCAGCGAGAAACAAAGCACAGTTAAGAGAGAGCAGGTCTTTTCTCAGTTCGGAGAAGGAATCTTCCAGCTCGAACCCGGTTAGAGTGCCAAGCTCTGAAGAGCCGCGAGGCGGGATATAACTGGCATTACCAAGATAAAGCAGGTCGAGGCCGCCGCTGAATCCGCTTTTTTCACGGCGAGCACCTTTGGCTATAGCCCGCAGCTTGCCGTAGTCACGGCTAAAGAGCGTAACTATCTGGCTGCTCTCGGAATATGTAACCTTGCCGAGACATACCATATTGTCGGAAAATGACTTCATAGCAGATGATTATACGTATATAACAATCAAAATAAAACGAAAAGTAGTGGTGGTACCAGTTGTGGTTTGAAATATAATGAATGAGACAAGGTATTACATGAGAATTAAACTAAAAAAGCGAAGCAGGTGTTAGTGCCCTGCTTCGCTTTGAAATATAAGAAGAAACAATCTGGAATTATTTACCGGCCAGGAACTTATTTATGCCGGCAGCGGCTTCGCGGCCTTCCCAGATACAGTGAACAACGAGAGAAGCCCCTCTCTTTGAGTCACCGGCGGCGAAAACGCCCGGTACAGTTGACATATAGTTTTCGTCAACCTTAACATTACCACGACCGTCGAGCTCTACGCCGAGGTCAGCGACAAAACCTTCGGCTACAGGAGAAACAAACCCCATAGCCAGGAGAACGAGGTCTACATCAAGCTCAAATTCTGAGTTTGGCACTTCGTTCATCTTGTAGCTGCCGTCAACGAGGTCCCAGCTAACTTCAGCACAAACAGCCTTGCTAACAACGCCATTTTTGCCGATAAGTTTCTTGGTAACAACACTCCAGCGACGTTCGCAACCTTCCTTGTGAGAAGTACTGGTGCGAAGGATTCTTGGCCAGTATGGCCACGGGTTGCTGACAGAGTCTCTTTCCTCTGATGGTTTAGGCAGAATTTCAATCTGGTACACTTTCCTGGCACCATGGCGGATAGAAGTACCGACACAGTCGCTACCAGTATCACCACCACCAATAACCAGGACATTTTTGCCCTTGGCAGAGATCAGATCGCCTTCCATCTTATCACCGGCGTTATCCTTGACCTGCTGCTTGAGCAGTTCAAGAGCGAAGTGAACATTTTTGAGTTCACGACCTTCGCAGGTGAGGTCACGAGGCTTGCCGGCACCGATAGTAATGCAGACAGCATCGAAGTTTTTCTTGAGATAGCTAACAGAGATATCAGAGCCAACATTTATATTGGCCTTGAAAACAACTCCTTCAGCTTTCATCTGTTCGAGACGACGGTCGATAACCCATTTTTCAAGTTTGAAATCAGGGATACCATATCTGAGCAGACCACCAATACGGTCATCTTTTTCAAATACAGTTACATCATGACCAGCACGTGCCAGCTGCTGGGCAGCTGCCAGACCAGCTGGGCCAGAACCAACAACTGCTACCTTCTTACCGGTTTTCTTAGCTGCCGGCATAGGTTTGATCCAGCCTTCAGCCCAGCCGCGTTCTGCGATCTGGTTTTCGATGTGACGGATCAGAACCGGGTCATCGTTGAGGTTCAGAGTACATGAAGCTTCGCAGAGCGCCGGGCAGATCCTGCCGGTGAACTCAGGGAAGTTGTTAGTAGCCTGAAGTACATCGAGAGCCTGCTCCCACTTACCCTGGTAAACCAGGTCATTGAACTCAGGAATCTCATTACAGAGAGTACAGCCCATGCCATGACAGAACGGGATACCACAATCCATACAGCGAGCTGCCTGGATCTTCATTTCCTCTTCGGTCAGGGCGACTTCCATCTCATGATAGTCCTTCACACGTTCGTCGATAGAACGGTATGGGACATCTTTACGACAATAATCCATAAAACCTGTTGGCTTAGCCATTTTTATATACCTCCTCAGTTGCTGGAGTCTGATCTGTTGCTCTTGACTCTTTCTCTTTCAACTGCTGCAGGGCACGACGGTAGTCGATCGGCATAACCTTCACGAACATACCAACAGCCTCGTCCCAGTTATCAAGCAATCTCTTAGCCTGTACAGAATTGGTCCACTTATAGTGTTTCTGAACCAGTTCAAGCAGAAGAGCCTTGTCCTCTTCGAGCCAAACACTTTCCAGGTCAACCATGTCGAGATTACAGAGCGTATCAAACAACTGATGCTCATCATAAACATAAGCAATACCACCGCTCATACCGGCAGCAAAGTTACGGCCTGTTGTTCCAAGAACAACAACAGTACCATTAGTCATATATTCGCAGCCATGGTCGCCAACACCTTCGACAACCGCCACTGCACCACTGTTACGAACAGCAAATCTTTCACCGGCGAGACCGTTGATGAATACTTCACCACCAGTAGCACCGTAAAGCAGAGTATTACCGGCAATAATATTGTTGTGAGCTTCAAACGGACAATCGTCAGGTTTCTTCACAACGATACGGCCGCCGGAGAGTCCTTTACCAAGATAGTCGTTAGCATCGCCGGTAAGGTTCAGGGTGATACCCGAACAGAGCCAGGCACCAAAACTCTGACCACTTGAGCCGTTGAGCTTAACTTCGATAGTGTTATCCGGCAGGCCCTTGGCACCATGAGCTTTAACAACGTTATTACTCAGGATAGTACCAACGGTACGGTAGATATTCTTGGTATCTTTTTCGATAACAACTTTCTTCTTATTCTCGATCGCTTCTTTCGCTTCTTCGATAAGCGCCCAGTCAAAGCTGTCAACCAGCGGATTTTCCTGAGACTTTGAGCAATAGAGAGTTTCACCTTCGGCAACTTCAGGAACAGTGAAGATAGCACTAAAATCAATACCTTCAGCCTTCCAGTGATTGATAGCCTTTTCACGAGAGAGGTACTGAACCTGACCAACCATATCTTCAAACTTACGGAAGCCAAGTTTAGCCATGAGTTCGCGAACTTCTTCAGCTACGTAGGTCATAAAGTTAACCAGGTGAGCCGGATCGCCGGTGAATTTCTTACGCAGACAATCGGCCTGAGTAGCAACACCAACCGGACAAGTACCCAGGTGACACTTACGCATCATAACGCAACCGAGCGAAACCAAAGCCATAGTACCGAAACCAAATCTTTCAGCACCAAGTAAAGCGGCGATAACGATATCGCGACCGGTCTTCATCTGGCCGTCAGCCTGAACAATGATCCTGTCACGGAGACCGTTGAGTACCAGAGTCTGCTGGGTTTCAGCGAGGCCCAGTTCCCAAGGCAGACCAGTGTGCTTGATAGAAGAAAGCGGGCTGGCACCAGTACCACCATCGTAACCAGAGATAAGTACCTCATCGGCATTACCCTTTGATACACCGGCAGCAACTGTACCGACACCAACTTCAGAAACCAGCTTAACTGAAACCTGGCCGCCATTGCTGGCACACTTGAGGTCATAGATCAGCTGGGCAAGATCTTCAATAGAATAGATATCATGGTGAGGAGGAGGTGAGATAAGAGTCACACCTGGAGTAGAATAGCGCAGGCGGGCAATATCTTCAGAAACCTTATGGCCAGGCAGCTGACCACCTTCACCAGGCTTGGCACCCTGTGCCATCTTGATCTGGATCATTTCAGCACGAGAGAGATAATCCATCGTAACGCCGAAACGGCCGGAAGCTACCTGCTTGATACGACAAGAACGGTCATCGCCGTTAGGGTCAAGCTGATAACGGGCAGGGTCTTCGCCACCTTCACCAGTATTACTGCGAGCACCGAGACGATTCATGGCGATAGCCATAGACTCGTGAGCTTCCTTACTAATAGAACCGTGTGACATAGCACCGGTACAGAAGCGTTTAACTATTTCACTGGCTGGCTCAACTTCATTTAGAGGAACCGGGGTACCAGGGATAAAGTCGAACATACCGCGAAGAGTACAACGACGTGTAGCCTGATTGTCAATTATCTGTGAATATCTCTTAAAGAGATTATAGTCACCATTTCTGATAGCCTGCTGAACAGTAGCAATTGCTTCCGGAGTAAGCAGGTGCTCTTCGCCGCTCTTGCGATAGTGATATTCACCACCATGCGGCATAGCCATCTTACCAGGCTCAGCTTCGCCCCAGGCGTCAGTATGGCGTTTGATAGCTTCTTTAGCGATATGGTCGAGATTGACACCGCGGATTCGGGAAGCAGTACCAACGAAGTATTCATCAACTACATCCTTATCAATACCAACACACTCGAAGAGCTGGGCGGCATGATAACTGCGAAGAGTAGAGATACCCATCTTCGACATAGTCTTTAGTATACCCTTCTTAACTGAAGCGATATAGTTATCGATGATAGTACTATCGGCCATAGTCGCAGGGATATCGCCAGTTTCACGCATCATGTGCAGAGATTCGAAAGCCAGGTACGGGTTAACGGCATTGGCACCGTAACCACAGAGAACGCAGAAGTGATGAACTTCGCGAGCTTCGGCAGTTTCGATAACCAGAGCAGCTTCGCCGCGGAGGCCGCGATTGAGCAGACCATGGTGTAAGCCGGCGGTAGCCAGAACTGACGGGATAGCAGCGTTGTTTTCATCAAACGCCCTGTCGCTAACAATAATAAGAGAAGCACCGTCATTGATAGCCTTTTCAGCATCGTCAACGAGCTTCTTAATAGCTTTCTTAAGAGCCTTGCCAGAGTCGGCAGCTTTAGCATCAAATACTGCGTCAACAGTAGCGACCTTGAAATCATCACGGTCAAGCTTCTTGAGCAGGTCGATATCATCATTAGTCAAAACCGGATGCGGGATCTTGAGCTGTTTGCAATGCTCTGGTGATTCGGTAAGCACATTCTGCTGCTTACCGATGTATGCCATAAGAGACATAACCAGACCTTCACGCAGCGGATCGATCGGAGGATTGGTAACCTGAGCGAAGAGCTGCTTGAAGTAGTAGAACAAGCTCTTTGGCTGATTACTCATAACCGCCAACGGGGTATCAGTTCCCATAGAACCAATAGGCTCCTGACCATTAACAGCCATAGGCTTGAGCAGGACATTTAGTTCTTCACGAGTATAGCCAAAACCCTTCATCAGGCGGGTAGTATCTTCAACAGTAGCAGAACCAAGCTTTTTAGGCTGGAACATACCCTTGAGCTCGATACGATTTTCTTCCAGCCATCTGCGGTAAGGCTTCTGGCGGGCGATCTTGCTCTTTATTTCGTTATCAGTAATGATACGACCGGCATCAGTATCAACCAGGAACATCTTTCCAGGCTGTAGGCGGCCTTTACGCTGAACTTCAGCGTCAGGGAACACTTTCACACCAGCTTCAGAGCCCAGTACCATAATGCCGTCAGTTGAAACTACATAGCGGCAAGGACGCAGACCGTTACGGTCGAGAGTACCACCAACAACACGGCCATCGGTAAATACCATAGCGGCCGGGCCATCCCATGGTTCCATAACAGATGAATGGTACTCGTAGAAGGCACGTTTGTCAGTACTGATATGATAACGCACACCAAAAGCTTCCGGCATCATCATCATCATGGCATGCGGAAGGCTACGACCAGACATCATCAACAGCTCAAGAGCATTGTCGAATGTAGCAGAGTCACTATGGCTGCGTGTAAGAATTGGTTTAATTTCGTTAAGAGAATCGCCGAGAAGTTTGCTTTCCAGACGATGTTCTCTGGCACGCATACGGTTGAAGTTACCACTGAGGGTATTGATCTCACCGTTATGAGCGATACAGCGGAACGGATGAGCGAGCTTCCAGTTCGGGAAGGTATTGGTACTGTAACGCTGGTGAACCAGAGCCAGTGAAGTAACCATTCTCTCATCATGGAGTTCAGGATAATATGCAAACAGCTGAGGAGCAAGGAACATACCTTTATAGTTAACGGTACGACAGCTCATAGAAGTGACATAGAAGTCATCGGCTTCTTTACCGATAGTACGTTCAACAGCCAGCTCAGTAGCACGACGAGCGAGGAAGAGTTTGCGTTCAAACTCATCGCCAGTAAGGCCACAGCCGTCAATGAACATCTGACGGATAGAAGGTTCAGCCAGACGGGCGATCTCGCCCAGGCAAGAGCTGTCACCTTTGACCTCGCGCCAGCCTAGTACTTTCATACCATACTTGGCAACGGTCTCTTCCAACTTCTTATCGCAACGATGACGAAGAGCAGAGTCTTTCGAGCCAAAAACCATGGCCACGGCATAAGTACCGCGTTCGGGCAGCTCAAAAGTTACTTCTTCTTTGAAAAACTCGTGCGGTATCTGGAACAGAATACCGGCACCATCACCTGTCAATCCATCGCTACCAGCGGCACCGCGATGCTGAATATTCATCAGAATCTCGTTACCGATCTCCATGATATTGTGGTCCCTTTTTCCGGATATATTACATACCGCACCGGTACCGCAAGCATCATGCTCGAAACGCGAATTGTACAAGCCAAATTCCTGGGGCTGACGTCGCAAACTCACTAGCCTGTCTCCTTAGTTGTTATTTTTTACTACGCAGGTTTTCTGCTACTACTTTACTTTACTTTTCAATGGCAGGGTTGCATATGATCCGCTTTTAAGGACGATATAGCAAAAATTATCTAACTATACTTATATAGCCGGATAGTATACTACCACTTCCACTTAACATTCTCTCAAAATACCTTTGGATTGACATACGCAGAGTCCTCCAGTATATATATAGAGAAGTATCATTATATCACGATTTTAAGGGCCAGCAAGTGACATTTTTGTCAAAAACCACAAGTTTGTAACTCCCACCACTTAATTGTTTCCAAAATCCAGATTTATAGCAGTATTAATTTGCACCTAAACCCTTGTTTTTCTGAAAAAAACGTACGAAAATACATTTTTGTAACTTTTTTCGATATAAGCAATCAATGCATTCTCCAATTTTTAATATCAGATTGAATATGAAAATAATCTGATTAACTAACCCTTTGTTTTAAATATAATCCCTACTATTTGGAAGGACCCACCACGTGTTTGACTAAAAAGAACAAAAATATTCAACATAAAACATAGGAATTACCTTGATTTTCGATGATTCAATCACTATATTTCAAGCATGTTTAAAGAAAGACTAATCACCAATAGGCTCAAACGGCTATCTGAACATTTTCCAGTAGTTGTTTTATCTGGCGCCAGACAAACAGGCAAAAGTACATTGCTTGAACACCTGTTTCCAGACAGGAAAATGGTTGTTTTTGACCCAGTCAATGACATCGCAGGAGCCAGAAAAGACCCAGATGTCTTTCTTGACAACTACAAGTACCCACTCATCCTTGATGAAATTCAATACGCCCCAGAGCTTGTCCCCGCAATTAAACGCCGAGTTGACTCAATCAAAGAAAATAACATGTTCATACTTACCGGCTCTCAACAGTGGGCTGTTATGAAAAACATAGCAGAAAGCCTAGCGGGAAGAGCAGTATTTATAGATATGGCAGGATTCAGTCTTTCAGAAATTTCCGAAGAAGTCTGCGACCAAAACTGGCTTACACGTTGGCTTAACAACCCAGAAGATCTCATTGATAATCCACCTGCAAGGCTTGAGCATAGTAAAACTGTTTATGAGCAGATCTGGAGAGGATGGCTTCCCAAAGCTGACACTCTCGACGAAGACCTGATTCAAACTTTTTATCGCGGTTATATGCAGACATATCTTGAAAGAGATGTAAGAATGATCGCTGACATATCTGGACTTGACGAGTTGGGGAAATTCACACAACTAGCCTCCGCATTAACCGCTCAGGAAATTAAATACAGCCAATTAGGACGTGACATAGGCATTACCCCCCAAACAGCTAGAAGATGGCTTAATATACTTCGGGCTACTTTCCAGTGGCATGAAATACCCGCATATTCAGGGAATACTGTAAAACGAATCAGCAATAAACCCAAAGGGTATATATGCGACACCGGACTAGCTTGCATGTTAAATTCTATTTCAGCACCAACAGCTCTTGGTGGCCATCCAATGGTAGGTGCTCTATTTGAAACGGCTGTGATTTCTGAAATTATTAAACTTATGAGCATAATATCTGCACCAGCAAATATATATCATTGGCGGACGCATAGTGGCTCGGAAGTTGATATTATTCTTGAAAGAGACTCTAAACTATACCCTATAGAAGTAAAACTAGCAAGCAATCCTGTTAGAAATGACACTTCCGGCCTTAAAACATTCAGAAACACTTTTCCAAACTCCAACATTGCCCCCGGACTAATAATCTGTCCCTGCTCTGAACTAAGAAAAATAACTGAATATGATTATGCATTGCCGTGGGACTCCAAGTAGCATACATATATACCCCAAATAATTAACAATTATGATACTCTTTTCATTTTTTTTATTTCCCGCTTGCTTCTACAACTGTAGTAGACTATACTTCTACATATGTAGTAGTTATTTTTTAAACTATTTTGATTTCTGAAATATT
Organism: Sedimentisphaerales bacterium; assembly: GCA_963667715.1. Classification (GTDB taxonomy): domain Bacteria; phylum Planctomycetota; class Phycisphaerae; order Sedimentisphaerales; family SM23-30; genus JAFGDI01. The sequence goes on from OY763926.1 coordinate 4,415,332, forward strand.
ATGGGTGAAAATATGAAACTCTCGGACTCTGAATGGCAAGTAATGAATGCGCTCTGGCGTAAGCATCCGGCAACGGCACGGGAAATAGAGCAGAATCTGCCGGAGAATACAAAGTGGGCGTATACAACGATCAAGACACTACTGGCGAGGCTGGTATCTAAAAAGGCAGTAGCTGAAAGTAAGAATGGTAATACCAGTGTATATGAGCCGTTGCTGGAAAAGAAGCAAGCCCGAAAGAGTGCATTTCGCACTATGATCAACCAGGTATTTGAAGGTGCACTTGAGCCGATGCTGGGTTTAGTAGCAGAGGAAAAGAAACTCAGCGAACAACAACGCAGACTGCTTAAAGAGCTACTGGACAATGAAGAATAGCAGGCTGTGCAAAAACACACGTTCCGATGTATGGGCTTGTTGCCCAAAAGGAAATTTCAGATTATTGTATAACTTATATACCTGATTATTTGAGATGGTTGGCAAAGTTATATTAAGAATCACAAGTCCCGATGTGCTTCGGGACTTACGCTACCTAATATATTAATACACAATGGGGTCTTTATGTCATCATTTATAAATAATATGAATTCACTGGCGATAAAATGGTTTAGCTGGAATATTGGTATGTTCTGGCAGATAGCTATCTTGCTATTGGTAATCCTTACAATAGACACCCTTATCAAGAACCGTACCTGGCCGCAGGTTCGTTATGCATTGTGGCTTATGCTGGTAGTTAAGCTTATTCTGCCGCCGAGCTTTGCTATGAGCACCAGTTTAACCTCTGGTATTCAGCCTGTCATAAACGACAAGATTGAGATAAAGGCTCCGGAAATCATCAAAGCAGCGAGCGAGCCGGAATATGTTGAAACTAAGCAGCCAAGATTTACGGCCCCTGCTGCGGTTATAATAAGCACTAGTACAGAAAGTAGTAAAGAAGACATTTTGCCAAAGAAGATTGAAGCGGCTCCCCTACCTAAGATACTATGGCAGAGCTGGCTGATGATTAGCTGGCTGGCTGGAATCGCAGCTATGAGTGTATTGCTGATCGGTCGGGTGAGAAAGCTTAAAAAGTATAATACAGGCAACATTGAACTGCCGGAGAATATTGTAAAGATCGTCAACGAATGCAGGGCAAGGCTAAAGCTCGATCGCAACATAAAGGTAATAGTTAGTAAGTACGGCGTATCACCATTTGTCTACGGCATAATCAGGCCAACAGTTGTACTACCAGCTGACAGCCTGACAGAAATAACTGAAGCCGACATTCGTCACCATCTGCTGCATGAGCTGGCACATATTAAACGCGGCGACTTGCTGGTACACGGCTGTTATGTTATTATCCAGCTGCTTTACTGGTTCAACCCTCTGGTATGGATCATTGGCCGTCAGGTCCGCCATTTGCGTGAGATATGCTGCGATAGTGCTGTAGCGGCAGTACTCAGGGAAGAGACAAGAGAGTATAGACAGACACTACTGGAAACTGCTCGCAGACTGCTGGCTGAACCGGTAGAGCCGACTATGGGACTGCTGGGGCTGTTTGAAGATTCGAGCAAGCTGCTGGCCCGTCTACAATGGCTGGAAAAACCAACCTGGAAAACACGTAAACTGCAATATGTATCAGCAATTACAGCTGGTGTGATAATGGTATGCTGCGTATTGCCGATGGCACAGGGAAAGGACAATAGCCAGAAAGAATCTACAAAGCAAGCTGCCCCAGCTCAAGGAGCGATATTTACTACTATTGCAGAAGAATTTTACAAGGCTTCTCTGGCAAAGAATGTAGGAGAACTAAAACAAATATGTGGAGATAGCTACGATAAGGTTTCAATCGCAATAGATATATTCCAGATAATGGATTCATTTGGCGATGCTCCGGAGTGGATGGGGGTATCGCTATACATGTGGGATGATAACAATGCAGTGATAATATCAAATCCATTTACATACGCCAAAGAACACGGCGAGCAGAAACTTGTATGTATGGAGTTTGTACACAAAGACAAATGGCAGGTCTGTGGATTTGATACGCCATCGTACAACAAAGGTCAACAACGGATAAGCAGTCTGCTACAGAAGTATGGAGTATTGCAAAATGTCTGGCCGGAGAGTTCACGTGATTTGATGGTAAAATATGACATTGAAAACTCTAAGATCAATAAAAGGTTGTTTTCTCGCTACCTGCAAGAGTTGAATATTTATTCTGACCATTTTGAAAAGGCAGTTAGTTCAGTAAACTGGCAGGAAGCTGAATTCTGTATGGGCGAAATATTACGCAAGGAGAAAATAGCTATTGAGCTTGCCGATGAAAGAGTGAGGCCGGTATTGATGGAGTTCATGGAGCATCAGGAAAGGATAGCAAGACTGCTTGAGACAAAAGATGCAACTGCTATAAAGCAGGAGATGAATATACCATATAAAAATGATGACACGACTTTGATGCAACTGATAGGTAATGATGAGAGCATTAAGGATAGTACTGAATATATGATCGGCAGCAATAAACTCCAATGGAAGAATGTATCGAGACCAGGGCAAATCGGATTTGACCACGGCGGGAGCATGTTAAGCAATAATGTCCAGTGGTTTGGTCTGGAGAGATACGGCAGGAAGAATCTGCTGTGTCTGGTTACGGTTAAGCATCCATTTCCGATAGATAAGTGTAGGATAGTTGCGATAGCTAATGATGGCAGAAAGATATTAGCAACAGAGAAAGCTACAAGCTTTGAAGATGATTATTATACACAGAAATATATCGTTGAACTGCCGGCAGGTGAAATTAATGATCTGGTATTCCAGAGAGTTCAGGAGCCAGCCTATACGGGAGATGATGCAGAGCTGCTATTGTACCTGCAGGAGCTGCACGATATGGACACCTTAAGCCAGCTTAAAAATGAAGTAAATATTCTGTATAAAAAATTGGAACGAGCCGTTGATTATTATGCTAATGACAGAGCAAAACTAGAGGATGCAATATTTAGAATTAAAGGAGACCAGCAGATAACTCAACCGCCGTTATTAGAACGAACCAGTAATACTTTGCTGGCTGGTGACATGAAGACCGTATTTGAGTTGGTTGATCAGGCGGATGAAAAGATTAAGACTGGTGATATTAAAGAATCTATAAAGATATTAACAGATATTAAAGACAGTTACCTTAAGCCGATGCTTGAGAATATGGAGACTGTAAGTAAAAACAATCCATCACATGCACTTAAGCTGAAAGATACATATCTTAAGGGGGCATATTATATTGTTAGCAAAAATGTAATAATGTATGACCCGCATGACGGTAATATCGTTGCCAATGCCTGCCGGAATGCTATATATGAGCTAGGGGAATCTGTTGGCGAAGGTGTAATAACTTATAAGGATCAGAACAATGACCATACCGGCTATAAATCGTATATAGAAGGTAAAGGGAAAAATGGTGAGAAATTAAAATGTGAGTTTATCATACTAGGTGATCAGCCATCGACGCTTTCAATTACTTGCGAGATGGAAGATAAAGATGCTTTGCTTAAAACCATTATCAAAGAGCTGATAAAAACCAAATTATCAAAATGGATTGAAAGTATTGAGGTTAGCATACTTGATAAGAACCTGGCCAAATATCAAACCAGAAATATTAAAGCTGACCAAAGTGTGCTGGATTATTTCCTGGGATTACGCTCTACTGAGCTTGATGATTATAATACAGTACTAGGCGGATGTGAACAATTGACCAATAGTGCATATGGTACAGCATGTCAGTATAACCCACAAAACAATAAAAACCTGGGGCAGAGTATAGCGAGTGCCCGAGACGATATCAGACAGTTGCAAAAGAAACATCCGACGGCTGTACTCGAAAATAGTTATAAGTCAATTAATAGTAAGCTGAATATCGCTGAAGGGCAGATCAAGGAAAGTAACTACCCGGAGATAATCAAGCAGCTGCAGCTGGCAAAAGAGGATATTGCATATATCCAGAGTCATATCACAAGAGTATATGGCAATAAGCCGGGGTTGCCGTTTTTCCCTGAGACTACACTCAAAGGCCATTATAAAATGATCGGTGCTGAGCTGATGACTTTTGACACCAATGACTTTTCACTTATATCTCTGTTGTGTAGTCAGGCTGTAAAAATAGTTAGCTACTATGATGGTGACTTGCAGGAAGGAACAACTTACCCTGGCTATTCACTGGGCACAAATACATCAACTGGCGAAAATGGGATAATGAACGGTATGCAGAGCTATTTTGCCGGCAATGATAAATATGGCAATCAGTACAGATGCGAGATGATCATTATTTCCGGTCAACCAATAACTCTGACACTGAAAGACAATAGCGGCGACTACAGGTTACTAAATGAAATGCTGAATCAGCTCGGCTATACATATCTTACAGCAATGCCGGAAAAACAAACAACACAACCGCAACCGCAAACCCCAGAAGACAAGCAAAAGATATTTTATAGTGTCTTTATGTCAGCGGGGAATATGTGTATGAGTATTATGAATGCTATACAGACAGACGATTGGGACAGTGCCGAGCGGCTGGCAGAGAAAGTTGTAAAGCTATCTGAGGAGACTATGCCAAAGCTCAAAGACGATCCAACTGAGCCAATATTTAAATCGCTCATGGCACAGTTTGAACTGCTGCATAAGGCTATAAAGGATAAGGATAAAGCAAAGGCTACATTACTGTTTGAAACACTAAATGAGATGGGTGGTAATGTTAGTGACCTGCTGGAACCAAAATAAGTAGAAGTATATATACACCTCTATAGTAATTATAGGGGCCTCCAACTGATATGCCGCAGGGAGCTCTCCTTACGGCATTTTTTATTGGAATTTCTAAGAATACAGGTCTCAAAAGCTTGATATTGATATAAACCATGGGCCATTTATATTATATTTCCTTTATTATTTGCCCGGCCACAATTTAAATCTTACATTCTATTGAGGGCAGTTGAATGCCCTATAATAACAATTGAATATGTGTTATTAAGGAGAAGACGAGGTTATTTTTAGCACGCCGGACCGAACAGGGAGAGTGTAAACCGCTTGGCAATGGATTTGGTATGGATGCCGTCGCCAGGGAAAAATGCGGTTGCCAAATGGAGAGAGAATGTATTTATGGTTGCCTCCCGGGTCCAGACTTAATGTTAGTGTGCATCTTGCGAAGACCTCGATAATTTATAGGAGCGTTTAGCTCCCGGCCAGTCCCGGCCTCTATGCATATGGGGAACTTTTAGCCGGGCTGAAGAGGTGGGTTGCCCCGCAGTTGCTGCCGGAAGGACAGCATCTGTAGGAAGTGTGCTTCAGTGTAAGCGTCCCGCCTGATATACCTGGTGATCTTTCGCCGGGTCATTATCTGCCGGTTGCCCAGATTAAGCGTAGCCGACACCAGAACAATAGGGCCTGCCGTGTTCGACCGGAACCGGAGGCCCGTTTTTTTTTGCGCTGGCAAAAAAACAGAGCAGGAGAAAATGAGAACAGGTGAACAGGAGAAGGAAAATATCAAACTGAACACATATCGGCAAATTGGCTAACAACTGCGGTCTACTGCTCCACTAATCTACTGACTAAAAGATACATATCAATATCTTTAAACACAATTCCAGCATTCAAGTCTTTCCCACTTATCCGGAATCCCCATTGCAATACCAATATCTACCACCTTCGGCGCGTCATTCACCAGAGTTATCAATGCATTTCCCCATGAATAATAATCAGAACTACCTCTTACCGATAAAGAAAGTAGATATCTGATTATCATCAGACTGAAAAATATTTTCCCCTGACTAATACCTGCCAACTCACACCAAGTTCCACTATTAGGTATTTTAGGTTTAATTGATAACTGTCTATTCCACAATCTGCTATGGTGTGCACATATATTCCGTAAGTACGTAAGGGTATGCAGCCAGGACTGAAGTACAATAGCCGCAACTCCATAATCATCGGCAATAGTCTTTTGATGCTTCTTCTTCAAACCCTGAAATAATTTTGACAAGGAGCCAAATGACATAATTTCAGTAGTAGCCCATATCGGCATATCAGGAAACTCCCTATACATTTCACGAAAATGTGTTACAAAAGTTTCCTTAGATCGTTTGGTTTCTGATACAACATTGTCATGCCAACTATCCCAATCAAAACTGCCAGAAAAAATATCAGGTCTAATATGTGCAAAAGACCCAAACTTACTGGCAAGAATATAGGCAAGCTTCGTTCGAGCCTGAATTTCGACAGTTTCCAAACCACTACTTACAATATTACTCAATTCCCTATCGAAATTATACAAAGCAAGAATGTCACTGAATTTTGTTCCCGCAACAAAATGGTGCCGACTAGATTCAAATGGTAATACATACGCACTGAATCTGTAATAATTTGCGTAACTTAAGAAATTAACAGCCTTTTCCTTATCTTCTACGATAAGACCTCTGTCAACTAACAACTCAACCTGATCTTTAAAAGACAAATAACTTTTAGAATAACTACGAAACCCCATACAGCCCCCAGACTTTATAGCGCATTAAAAAACCCGCAAATTTGAGCATCATCCAGATTAATGGCGATAGGCTTAGCAGGTATGTTATAAGTAATATATCTCATTTTATCAAGATTTACAAATCCAAACAGAACACTACCTACATAACAATGACTATAACAGTTGGAATGACATGTATTTACAAAATTGTTATTTTTCTTTTTTAAAAAATTTTCTGGAAGATTTTAGTAAAACAGTTAAACTCAAAAGTAAACTTTAACTTCATAAAATGAGAAAGTAGAAATAATAAAATGCAGATTACAGTAGAGCCGATAGCGTACGCGCGGACTAAGTATAAGACACTTGAGAATATGCCGATCCAGCCTAAGGGTTGTGATTCTAATGCTGAGATTGAAGTTTTGGAAGAGTTTGCTGCGGGACTGAAGGATCTTGACGGGTTCAGTCATATTTACCTGCTGACATACTTTGATAAATGCAAAAATACTAAACTGGCACTTGTGCCTTTTATGGATACCGTAGAGCATGGTGTTTTTGCGACCAGATCGCCAGCAAGACCAAATCATATCGGATTGTCGGTTGTGAAGATCAAAGCAATAAAGGATAATATCATCACAGTCGAAGGCATAGACCTGCTCGACGGCACACCGATAATAGATATTAAACCATATATAAAGAATTTTGACTGTCCGGAGAACCCGCAATCTGGCTGGATGACAAAGACATGTACGGAAGTAATGAATAAGAAATCTGATGACAGGTTTGTATGAACTTAAATAGAATTATTGTTTCTCGCAGAGGCGCAAAGGCGCAGAGTAAATTTCCTCCTCTGCGCCTCTGCGAGATAGCTTTTACTTTGCCCACGGAGCTTGCCATAGCCAGTGTTCGGCTAGCTGTTCAATATCTTGAATATCGATTACGTCATCCTGCGGATTAGATATATCACAGGCAGGGTTCCACATAATATCAGCTGATGTTTTTTGCCAGATCGTAGAGATAAGGGCAAATTCGGTGAGGTCTACTTTGCCGTCGAGGTTTATATCAGCTGTTAGCGTTTCCGCCTCGTCAACACCGATATCAACACGGCCAAGTCTGACCCTGTCCTGACCATCGATATCAACGAACACTGAACCCTGAACAAAATACGGATTGCCAGCATTTATACAAGGTGAATCGACTATCAGGTGGATATCATTATCATGCCAGGTAGAAATATCATTGTCAGGCCCATCCAGATCAGCAAATAGCGGGTCATCAGTAATATTCTCATTTAGCCCGTTAACGTCTATGATCGTGCCGGGGCTGGGATTCTCAACGATACAATTAACCTGATTTGACCATAGGCAGTTATATTGCATACTGGCGAGCTTGTTTGCCACATCGACATTGTAAGTAAATGTAATACCATACTTCCAGTTCATCATAATATTATTTTCAAATATCGGATATGATTTTTGCATACGTATAAAGAGCCCAAATCCACGATCAGTGCCGGGGCCAATGATAATGTTATTCCTTATTATAGCATTTGCTCCGCCATAAGCATAAAACTGATGGTCAAGTTTAATACCATGAAGACTAGAACGAATAATATTATTTTCAATAACTGGAGTAGTAGGCCCTTTATGATAAGGGACATAATTGGTAATACCTCTATATTTTGTATCGATAACACACTGGGCAATGGTAGGCGATGTGCCGTCAACTGAGTATGTACCACATTGGATACCTTTGCCGCTGCTGATAGTAAGGCCTCTAATCTCGCCGTCAGAGGCAATAATCCCGGCGGAATCACCGCCGTTTATTGTAGTAGCCAGAACCACCTGAAAATTATCCGGATCACTGCTTCGCAAGGTTATGAGCTTATTGAGCATGTCAATATCTTCATTATAAATCCCTGGGGCTATCTGGATAATATCACCATCAGATGAATAATCGATCGCAGACTGAATAGTATCTTTGGGGCCATGAACGCCGTCCCAGACAGAAGCAAGGCCGTCCCAGCTGTCGTTACCAGTACTCCTATTTACAAACATATCGCGAGAGTAGCAGGAAATAGCAGAACAAAACACAATCAAACATATAACAAACAATCTCAACATATCAACACTCCATATTAATAATATAAACATTTACTGTGAGTATTATATACGCACAAAGCCAAAGGAGCCAAATAGATATGATAAATAAAGTTATGCGAGAATGACGCTGTTAAAGATTATTTTAACAAAAAAACACATATTGAAGGAAATGGTAGAAAAATCAAGCGGTATAAGCTAAATACGGCAGTATTAAATTTATAGCACGTTTGTATAGGTAAAGATAATTTTATAATATTTTAGCCGCCGAAGAACAAAGCTTGTATGAGGATCTTCAGGCCGATACCGATAAGGATTACGCCGCCGAAGATTTCCAGGCTGTCGCCGAATACGTTGCCAAAATAATCACCGATATATACGCCGGCAAGTGATATCAGGAAAGTTACCAGGCCGATAATAATAACTGGTGCTAAGATATCCGTTTGCAGGCATGAGAAAGTAACGCCGACTGCCAGTGCGTCAATACTGGTTGCGATCGCGAGCATGAGCAATACTTTCAGGTCGAGCGGGTCGGATTTATCTTGCTCGTGTTCAGCGCACCACTTGGCCTCGTAGATCATTTTACCACCGATAGCGACGAGCAGGACAAAAGCTACCCAATGATCGTAAGCTTGAATATAATCAATCGCCAGCCGGCCAACACTCCAGCCGATAAGCGGCATGATAGCCTGAAACCCGCCGAAGAATGCCGCGATCCGCATGGCATGTCTTACGTGCAGCTTATGGATAACCACCCCGCTGGAAACACTTACCGCAAACGCATCCATCGCGAGGCCAAGAGCAATTATGAATATTTCTAATAAATGCATATAATCTCTGGGTAACCGATTACACGGTTACGGTTAAAGGTTAAAGGTCAAAAGTAAAAGGTAAATATACCAGAGACTATGTTTTTTTGCTATGGTAATATACTAAAAAAGCCGTCGGAGCTAACCGGCGGCTTTTAGTAACAACTTACTTTACAAGCACTTAAATGTAAACAGCTTTCTATAACTCAGGCTTTTCTACCAGATTAGCTATCTTTCTCAGGCCGTTATCTTCGGTCAAGGCACGTTGAAATGCTTCATTTGTCATCAGTTCGCAATGGCCGTCCATAAAACCGGCTATATATTTAGTCGTACCATGGAACTCCCAACGTTCATAGAGGGCAATCAGCTTTCCGCAATCTTTCATAGAACAATTCAGGTCACTACCGCGATATATATAGCCAGTGCCATATTCCTGCAGCGGGCTAACAAGTCCTTTAGCCGGCATATCAACTGTTGCTATCAATTCTTCCAGCTTTTGCGGCAAGGTATCACTATGATCATTGGCATAAATAATCAGGCCGGTAACTATGGCCTTGATATTCTGTAAGCTAATTGTTGTATTTGCTTTTACCGCCGCCTCACTGACACATTCACTAAAGAGCGGAGCAAGTAATGCTCTGATTTGTATTTTATCGATTGATTTTGCCAGTTTATTCCCGGAGACCTGCGGCAACAGACCTTTCAGATCATCAAGAGGTTCTGGGAATATCTTTCCTAATTCAGCATGGTCACTGATATAACTATTAAGATTATCTTTCAATGCCGCCGCAGCCTTATTACTATTTTCTGACTGAACGGTATAGGACAACTGAATTTTGTCTGACAGTTTCAGGCCGACAGCTCCCCAGCGTATATAACTTACCAAATTCGAGCCGGTTATGGTAAGGTCGCCATTGGGGACAATGAAAGTCTCGCATAGAACCCTCCTGAGACTATCAGGCGGGGTAATTACAAACTTAACAGCTGCACCATCTGCGGCTTTGAAGGCGTCGCGTACATCTGCACGGTCAGATAGAGTATCATTCTGCAATCTCGTTAGGATATCAGATTTTCCGACCAGAAGAACATCGCCTGCATCTACCATACTGTCGAGATTCACAAATGGGTTATTCTTAAATCCAGTAAGGTTCCAGGTCTGTATGAGTCCTCGGAATGCATTACATTCACTACCTGGCTTATGGGCAACCACAAGATAGAATAGAGGCAGGTCATTCATATCAATAGCCAAACTAACACTTTTCATACCATCATTTCTAAACTGCTCCAGATGGCCATCAACTAGACACTTTACCGAACTAAGAGTTTTAAGTATCTGATTCGACTCGTCCTGTGAAGCATACTGAGCAATATAATACTTCAGTTCATTACAAATAATCTGGGTATCTATTCTTTCAAGATCTATGCTCAGCACAGCAATAGTTTCATCATTCAGCCATGGCTTAATTTGATCATAATCTGAAACAGCGGCCTGAATACAAGTAACTGAAAAGATCACAATCAATATCGCAGCAGATATTTTATTAATATTATTAAACATATTTTATTCCTTTTATAATTTACAGATCAATTCTGCTAAAATCCCATTTATATAATAAGACATTTGCGTTATCTCAACTTTATCCTATAGCCGTAAAAATCTTTTTTCACTTGCGGATCTTCAAAGTTAAGAACAGCACTATCGCCGTCGAGATAATATTTAAACTTATTACCGGTAAAGGAATTTATCGGGAGCGGGACTGGAAGATCGGAAAGTTTCTCGGGGAGAGTTCCGTTTTCTGCAACATACATACGAATCGTCTCGACACACTGCAAGGCATCTATTTTAACTTGCATACGGGCAGACTGAAGAGAGCATTTATACAATGCCGGGAGACATTCAAAGAAGATATTCGGTATAATCTTTTCCTGTCTTTTATCATCAACAGTTTTTTCAACTTCTTCAAGCTGATCTTTTCCCTGATAATATGGTACGAACAGATATTTGAAAACACTATCTCTCAAAGGCAGGTATTCTTTCCATTGCCAGAGCAAAACCACTTGCGATGCTGGCATCATATCAACTTTGCGGCTGTCATAACCATTTTCCAGCAGATATTTTTTCGCCGGCACATATCCTGCGGCAACAAAAGCTGTAAACGGCACAGTATTATCGCCCAAATCGCTAAAATCATGATAGAAATCCTGATATTTTTTATTTGCCTGTTCTACAGAAAGAATATTATCTATATCACTAACATAACTTTGCAGCCATAGTTCCATCTCACTCTCGTAAGCCATATGCATATCTATAAAAGGCGACGGCAGAAGTTTCAGGGCCCAATATAGATTTGGCGAATCAGGCTGTGAAATTATATCTTTGATCACATTACAGCTTAAATATGCAATCGATATACCTACCAGATGCTGTATAAGCGTTTTTCCTTTACTAAGATCTTTTGCAAGTGAGTAATTATAACTTAACAGTCTGAGTGCAGTCTCATAATTACCTTTAGCGATCTCGACCCTGGCTTCCAAAGCAATATATTTGGCTACTCTCTTAAAGTCAGATAAGCTAGGCAGCAGCATACTAATTCCATCTTCGAATGGGTCCTGCCAGTTACATTCTTCACGCAATGCGGCGTGACGGAGGAAGTCCCAGTTTGAGATTTTATAATACTTCTCTGCATAATCCAGATACTCATTCTTGAATTTATCAAACGGCATATTGATCAGATCCATATTATCCGGGTCACCTTCATTAAGATCAAGCCGTGTCCTGATATCATCATCTGTTGGAATCATAGCCACCAGCTTAAACCAATCCATTGCCGCATTACCGGGTTTCAGCTCGCTTAACTTTGGAAAGAGTCGATATTGCAATGCCGGGATCGGCTCCGGGGCACCGGATATTGTCAACAGTGCAAAACCATCTGATTGCTCTTCCTGATCGCCATTATTTGCCGCGACGGCAATTTTAGCGGAAACAGACAATACACTTAATGTAATTATCAGTATCACAGCCAGATATTTTTTCTTTTTATATTTTGTTTTCATATTGTTATTCCGTTCACTGGTAAGGTAGGCAATTTTTCACCTGCGTGTTTTTATCTAAGTAATGTATATTTCATACGTAACACTTGTACTATATTTTTAGATCGCTAGCAACGTAACTCCTTGAATCTCAAGTCCCAATGTGCGGAGCTGTTGTCAAAAAAGATAATTTCAGATTATTGTATAACTTATATACCAGATTATTTGAGATGGTTGGCAAAGTCATACCAAGAATCACAAGTCCCGATGTGCTTCGGGACTTGTGCTACCTTCTAACTTTGTATTACGTCCCTTAACGTATACACTCGTCCGCTGCCACCATTTGATTTTGGCAGAGCGTCCACACCATGTTCCAATACCTTCCTGCGCAGTAAAAGGTAGGAATTTTTGTTCAGTTCTTTTGGCGGCATATCAACATCGTTCATCTGCAATTCCATGCTATGCCGTATCGTGGTCATATTACTTGCATTTGCCAAATAAGTTGTCGACTGGCCTTCAGATTGACTGCCTCCGACTCCCGACAAGGTAAGTACTGCCATTATAACGACCAGTAGTGCAAAGCAACCGGAACTAAGCTGCCATAGTCTGGCTTTCTGGTGTCCTTTGCGGAAACCAGCCTCGAATGCAGCGGCGGCTGGGTCGAGCTTCGCTTTGGCGGGTATCAAATCTATGAGCATATTTTCAAAATTTGTATTTTCCATATTTCTAACCTCGATCTATGAGACGCAACGTATTGCGTCTCTACGTAAGCATGGTTCTTAGTGTGTTGATCGCTTTGTGATAGCGGTTGTGCAGAGTTGAAACGGGTAGTCCAGTTACATCTGCAATTTCCTCAAAGCCAAGCTGGCCCCATATCCGTAAGGTTACCACTTCTCGCAGCGGTTCATCAAGAGAGGCCAGCTTTTGCTGAAGAAGTTCAATATCTAAACTACTATCGGTATCAGTCTGGAACCAGTTCTGGCTCTGGGCCTTTATCTTCTCAGCGGCCTCGCTGCGTACTTTATTCTTTCTTAAACGAGTTATACATTCATTTCTCAGAGTACGATAGAGCCATGCCTTAACATTATCCGGTTTGGTTTTACAGCAAAGCAGTTTTACAAAACTCTCCTGAACCGCATCTTCGGCACTATCTGCGAGCATCTGCCGGGCATACAGGCACAAACCGCCCGAATACTTGGCAAATAAACGAGTTATATCAGTTGCCTCAGCTGCGTTTTTATCCATAAAGCCCTTTTTCAAACAAAATCGTTCCAGAATAATCAAACATTCAATCTTGTACTATATATAAGACGCATGAGAGGCTGGAATTTCCAATGAAAAATGAACAATTATACAAAAAAATATTAAAAGGTTGAAAGGAGGTAAGGAAGAAAGGTTGTAAGGGAAGGTTTCTCGTTCCGATGTATATTGGGACTCGAAACTCTCTGTTTTTTACGCAGGCTTTGCCTGCCAACAAAAAAAGCCGCCGATAGTTTTTGCTATCGACGGCTTTGTATTTGAATTTGATATAGACCGGCAGGTCATAGATGCATTGTTATGCGTCTCTATTAGCCAAGGTTCATGGTCATAAGGAACTCGGCGTTGCTCTGGGTCTTCTTCAACCTGGTCTTGAGCAGTTCGACGCTCTCTACCGGGTTCATATCGCTGAGGATCTTACGCAGACGGTAAGAGAGTTCCAGCTCTTTCGGATCCATAAGCAGTTCTTCCTTACGGGTACCGCTGCGGCTGATATCGATAGCAGGGTAACAACGACGCTCAACCAGACGACGGTCGAGGTGCAGTTCCATATTACCGGTACCTTTAAACTCTTCGAAAATAACTTCGTCCATCTTCGATCCGGTATCAACCAGAGCTGTTGCCAGGATAGTCAGTGAACCGCCCTCTTCGATATTACGAGCTGCACCGAAGAACTTCTTCGGCTTCTGCAGAGCGTTCGCATCCACACCACCGGTGAGGATCTTACCTGAGTGCGGCATTTCGGTATTGTATGCACGAGCCAGACGAGTGATAGAGTCGAGAACTATAACCACGTCACGACCGTATTCTACCATTCTTTTGGCCTTTTCGATAACCATCTCCGCTACCTGTACGTGACGGCTGGCTGGTTCATCGAAACAGCTGCTGACCACTTCTACTTCCGGTCCGCAAGCACGTTTCATTTCAGTTACTTCTTCAGGACGCTCATCGATCAGCAGAACGATAAGGTGAACTTCCTTATGATTGGTAGCGATCGAATTTGTGATCTTCTGCAGCAGAACTGTTTTACCAGTACGAGGAGGAGCCACGATCAGACCACGCTGACCTTTACCGATCGGAGTAACGATATCAACGATACGCATATTGAGTTCATGCGGAGTTGTTTCTAGTACGAGACGCTCTTCCGGGTGGAGCGGGGTAAGATCTTCGAACACTGTCTTTTCAGTTAGCGACTCAGGATCTTCATAGTTAACCGCTTCAACACGCAGCAGTGCGAAATATTTTTCAGATTCCTTCGGAGGACGGATAGCACCGGCAACGATATTACCATTACGCAGACCGAAACGACGGATCTGAGACGGCGATACATAGATATCGTCCGGACATGGTACATAGTTATAATCCGGTGTACGCAGGAAGCCGTAGCCGTCCGGCAGGAGTTCCAGAACACCTTCACCATACATCAGGCCGTTCATACGAATACGGTTACGAACGATCATGAAGATAAGGTCTTGTTTCTTCAGGCCGGCATATTCATCTAGCCCTTCTTCCTTAGCGATCTCACGGAGCTCATCAACTTCCATCTTCTGAAGTTCTCGAATATGCAGATTACTCTTTTTCGCTTCTTCATAGCGTTCAAAAGTCTCTGTATCATATTCCATCAGTGACTTGAACTTATGGCCATCTTTCGAGCCATTTTTACTGCCACCATTGCCATTATTGCTTTTCTTACTCTGGCTCTGATTGCTTTTATTTTTACTATTTTTCTGCTGACCAGAAGCTTTAGACTTTGCAGCAGGCTTTTTATCCTGAGCAGGAGCGGCTTTAGTTTCTACATAATCACCATCAAATTCAGCTTCGATAGACTTTTCGTCAGCGGCAGCTTTCTGTTTGAGAGTTACACGTTTAACAGTGGCTTTTTTCTGAGTAAGCTTAGTACTTTCAGCTTCAAGCTCATCGTCAAAATTATCAAAAAGCTCTTCAGCCTCAATTTGAGGTTCATCCTGAGATTCTTTACTGCTTGTTTTTTTAGTTGTCTTTTTGGCCCTTGCCATTCTATCACAACTCCTGTACTTAAATATAGTTAGACATCAACTGCAAAAACTGCAGACATACACTTTGCCTGCTGTATAAAAACACCATCTCATTTTTTTACTTATGGAATCTTTACAGTTTACGATATGTGTTGTAACTGCCGATAACCCGCCTGGGAGCTGATTATGGAATTTCCGGGTTGAGTGACTATTTAGCCAGCAAAAAAACCGGCCGGGTAAGCCATAAACATACCTCAAAACAAAATCCGATAAAAGCTTATAATAATATTTCGGGGGAAATTATTTCAATCTGCTTACGCAGACTGGATATATCAGAATTGTTTTCAACTATATAATCGGAGATTTGCCTCTTCTTGTCCAGCAAAATCTGCGATTTTTCGACACTTTTTATTAAATTTTCATCCCAATTTCTATTCGCTTGCAGTCTGTTACGCCTGACAAGATCGTCAACTTCAATGTATATAAGGACATCACACACATTCTCCCAACCAACTTCCATGAGCAGCGGCACATCCATAATAATGCCCGTAATCTTCTTATCAGACTCCAGCCGCCCTATCTCCATCTCCATAAGGCTAAATATTTCAGGATGCACAATATCGGTAAGCTTTTTAACCGCTTCAGGGTCATTCGCAGAGAAAACCTTGGCAGACAGTAACTTACGACCAATAAAGCCTTCTGGGCCGAGGATATCATTGCCAAAAACGCTCACTACCTTCTGAATAACATCAGGTCGCAATAGTACATTATGATTAAGTTCATCGGCGTTTATTATGCCGCAGCCCAGCTCTGCAAAAATCTGAGCTACAGAGCTTTTGCCAGCTCCAGGGCCTCCGAGCAGTCCAATTTTGGGTTTTGTACCATTTGCCATAGCCCACATATATTACACCGGGTGATAATACATGTAAATAAAATATGGGCGATCCCGCCAAAACAATATCTTGAAATGATGGCATCAGTCGTTAATAATAACTCAAACTGACCGATGGTAAGTTTGATAGAATTTAGGAGTTAGTATTTAGCAATTAGTTAAATAGAACGGTTTCAGAAGACAGATACTATTTTCCATTCAATGTCCATCAGTACTAAACTCTTTGTTAATAGCCAATTACGGCATACAACTGAGAACCTCGGTCGGTTTGAGTAATAAGTAGTATAAATACTTACGTTTTATTTGTCAGCCATAGCACACATAACCGAAAGATCAACATGTTACAACATACAATATATTACATAACTGCAATTGCCACAATTACAGCAATTGGTATATTACTGCTAATAAAGCAATTAAACACAATTGAACGCAGACGCAAACGAAGGTTGGACAAAGTAGAAAACGAAGACCTACTTGCCTATCATATCAACGAAAACATAGATACAGACAAGCTCAAGAAAAAGAGTATCAACAATCTTCACAAGCGATTCTCAATTTCACGCCGAACGATTTTTTTCGTCTTTCTGTTTGTAGCAATGCTTTTATCGACCATACCATTATTGGGAAAATACTCGCCCAGTATGGTCTCTGTGCTGGTAGCAGCTGTTTCAGTTGTAATTGGTATCGCTGCCAAGCCGCTTATCGAAAACATGATCTGTGGTCTGGTCTTATGCTACGGCAGACTTGCTCGCATAGGTGATGTTATACTGGTAGACAATGAATACGGCACAATCGAGGATGTAACGCTAACCCATTGTATCGTCAGAAGATGGGACTGGCTTCGTTATGTTATCCCCAATACGATCATGATGACAAAAGAATTTGTCAATTATTCGCTCATAGATAATAACAGGTGGGTTAACGTAGAATTTTGGGTTGATAACGAATCAGATATGGATCTGATTGAAGAAATCGCAGTAGAAGTCCCCAAGAAGAGTGAATATTACTCAGATAACGAGTCGCCAAGAATGTGGGTCGTTGAACTTACACCAGAATCAGCAAAATGTATGGTCGTGGCCTGGGCAACCTCCGCCCCTGACGGCTGGATGCTTAGCATTGACATCAGAAAAGAACTTATAAAACAGTTCCAGGCCAACAATATCAAAACTCATACAAAAATATATTCACATAATACTAACCCAAAACAATGGCCCCAAAACTCAAGCAAACCTGAGCCAATGCCATAAGGCAATTTACCCGCTTTGCCTAAAGCGACTATTTATACTTTAATGTTTTTAACCGCTATCATTTCTATACGAAATTTGAATTTACTGGATAATTCACCACAAAACACTTAAAATGAAACACTTATACACGCAAGCAGTCACGATCAAACATTCTGACTAACAGGAGAATCCAGATGCAAGATCATCACAGTCAAACAAAACAGCTGCTCGAAAAGATCGAAGAGCTCATTGAGTCATCGGACCTTGAGCAGCTGAAAGAACTGCTTATGATATCACGTTCCTCTGACGTTGCCGAAGTAGTTGAGGTACTTGACGAGATTGCACGCCAGGTGCTCTTTGACCTGCTCGACCCCAAAGAAGCTGGTGAAGTACTCGAAAAGATCGACGAGGCAACCAGAAGTGAAGTAGTAGAAGATATGTCGAGCGAAGCTTTGGGGACGATCGTTTCCTCACTGCCGCCTGACGAAGCTGCTGATGTTATAGCAGAGTTAAGCGACGCACAAACCGAACATATCCTTGGCTGTATTTCTAATGAAGAATCCGAACAGCTGGAAAAACTACTGAGCTACGAAGAAGACACCGCCGGTGGTATTATGACCCCGGAGGTGGTAAAGGTTCAGATCGACCAGACTATTCGCGATGCTATAAGAGCCTATCGTGAAGCCGACCATAATGAACACTTTTTCTATGTCTATGTAGTTGACTATAATAACAAATTTGTCGGTGCAGTAGATATTCACACTCTGCTCAAATATCCACGCAGTACAAATATCCATGAGATCATGGACGACGAGATGCCTGTGATCCACCAGAGCGACGATCAGGAAGTGATCGCCAACACCTTCCGCAAAAACGACCTTATCTCAGCACCGGTAATTGATGATAATCATATACTGCTGGGTAGGATCACGGTAGACGATATTGTTGACGTTATGGAAGAAGAGGCCGAGGAAGATGTCCTGAAAATGGCGGGTACTCACCCAGATGAACTTGACACACGCAGCACATTCCGTGCGGCAATGGTACGCCTGCCCTGGCTGCTGATATGCATGACCTGCGGTATGGTATTCTCTATAATAGTCCAGCAGTTTTTCCAGGAGCAGTTCAAGAATCCGGTGCTATGGGCAAACCTGCTTATGTTCCTGCCGGCAGTTGCGGCTATCGGCGGTAATAGCGGAATGCAGACCTCAACAGTTGTAGTACGCGGTCTGGCGACTGGTGATCTGGCGGCCCTTGATATGCTACAGGTTTATATGCGTGAATGTCGAATTGCTATTATAGTGGCAATATTCTGTGCAATTATATCGGGACTGGTAGCCCATATCGGAATGAATCTGTTCAGCAATATAACGGCAACCGATATTAATACAATCGGCTTCTCCGTTGGACTGGCAATGCTGGCAGCGATCATGGTATCAACATCACTGGGACTATTGCTGCCGTTTTTGTTTAGAAGGATAGGTATCGACCCGGCGATAAGCTCCGGACCATTGATCACTACTTCAAACGATATTATCAGCAGCGTGGTATTCTTCTCCATCTGCCTGACACTTATGCATATTTTGTAACGAATTAGAAACCATAAAACGATCGGGCCGCACCAAAAGTTTTATTTAAGAAGAAAAGTAAGAGTTTAACGCAAAGCTAAGGCGCAAAGACTTGGTTGGCGATTCAGTATGTTAGGGAGTTTGTGATATGGTCGGAAAACTCTTGCGTGGGGATTTGATTGGCGATTGTGATTTGGGTTTAGGTAATGGTATTACAAAGAGTTTTGCAGGGATTAGAATAAAGAATTAATGCCACCTACTGGAACGAGAAAACATATAAAAAACCATAAAAAGCCAACTGCGGGGATCGAACCCGCGGCCGCGGCTTTACGAAAGCCGTGCTCTACCAGCTGAGCTAAGTTGGCACCGGCAAAAAGCCTGATACTTAGAAGACATGCTAGCAAAAAAATGGCAAAAGTCTACCATTTTTCCTTTTACTTAACCATTTCTTTTTCGTAGTATAAAAGATAAGTTTCGCATTTTAACTGTCATAGGCTATGCAAAAGTTTCGAGTGGTATAACTTTTTATCCGACTCCCCTAGTACCGACAGTTCACAGGTCTTTTCCATTGGAGGGAAATTTTTACAGAGCGGCATTATGCGGCCATAAATGCTTTGGTTACACCTTAGCAAATGAGTGATAATTGTAATAATTTGGATCGGAAGCTGATAGTGATAAAAAAGCATCTAAAAGTTTTACTGGCAACCCTGACGCTGTGCGGGCTGAGTCTGCCGACGCAAGCCAGCCAAGGCGATATATCAGGAGATGATATAATCAATGTCACCGACCTTTCCCTGCTAAGTAGTCAATGGCTAAACGATGGCGATGTAACGGCAGATATCAATAGCGACAACCTGGTTAATCTTTTAGACCTTGGCATTATCGCCGGCAACTGGCAACAGAAAGCACCAGGAGTAATCATAAACGAGTTTCTTGCTTCTAACAGTTCGATAATCGCTGATGGAAACGGCGGCTATTCAGACTATATCGAGATATGCAATACCAGTGATGATGACATAAACCTGAGCAACTGGAGCCTGACAGATAATGCAAATGAAATGAGAAAATGGCTTTTCCCTGATATTACTATTGCCCCGCAAAGCTACCTACTACTGTTCGCTTCGGGTAAGGATAGTAACTGGCCTTACATTGACACAAGCGGTTACTACCATACCAACTTTAAGCTGGCCGCTGACGGCGAATATCTGGCACTGGTAAAACCGGACGGAAATATTACCAGCGAGTTCGCTGACTATATGATAGATAACAGTGAGTCTGGCTATCCACCGCAAACTAACAACATGTCGTACGGTCGAATTAGCGACAGTGATATATTACCATATGTTTACGGCTACTGCAACACTCCAACACCAGAGACAGCAAACAGCCAGCAAGCAGTTATGTACTGCAATACACCAGCATTCAGCAAAGCTCACAGCTTCTGTGACAGTTCCTTTTCACTTGTACTATCATGTGATAAAGGTGAGATAATTCGCTATACAACTGACGGAAGTACACCGGGAAAAAGCTGCGGTCAAATATACAGCGGCCCGATTGCCGTAAACCACACAATATGTATAAGAGCCATAGCATACAGAAATCTGGAAAATTGGATACCGTCAAAAGTAATTACTAATACATATATTTTTACACGTGACACCATTGTCCAGAACAGCAGCCCTGACGGCTGGCCAACCTCTCCGGTAAATGGTCAGGTATATGACTATGAGATGGACAGCCGTATAACAACCAGCGAAACTTATAGCGAACTTATGGACGATGCACTGCTGGCGATACCAAGTATATCAATAGTAACAGATCAGGATAACCTGACTGATGCCGCTATTGGCATCTACTCAAACGCAAGCGAAGATGGTTATGAATGGGAGAGAAAAGCCTCGGTAGAGCTGATAAACCCAACTGGTACAGAAGGCTTCCAGATCAATGCCGGCTTGAGAATACGCGGAGGCTCAACACGCAGTCCGTCAAACCCGAAACATTCGTTCAGACTTTTTTTCAGAGGTGAATATGGCGAGAGTAGATTAGAGTTTCCCCTCTTTGGCGATGAGGGAGCAAACAGCTTTGACAAGATAGACCTGAGAACCGGACAAAACTTCTCATGGAACCATACCGGGGGCAGGCAGGCTACGTGGATGTATGACAGCTTCTCCAGAGAGTCTCACAAAGCTATGGGACAGCCATACTCTCGCGGTCGCTGGTATCACCTGTACCTTAACGGCATATACTGGGGAATATATCAGACAGACGAAAGACCCGGCGGCGACTATGGGCAGTCGTATTTTGGCGGCAATGAAGATGACTATGATACGATAAAATCAGATAACGAAGATGGACACATATACGCTACTGACGGCAGTATCGAGAGCTATTATGAACTATGGAACCAGATAAACACTGGAGTAAGCTGCAGCGAAGGATATTATAAAGTTCAGGGTATGAATATTGACGGGAATCGCAACCCGACATATACCCGCTATATCGACGTTGATAACATCATTGATTATATGCTCCTGGTATTTTACACGGGTAATGTGGATATGCCGTTGGGGCCGCCGGAGTTGTATACAATGCCTCGCAATCTCTACGGCGTGTTTAACCGGACAAATCCTGATGGGTATAAGTTCATTGCTCATGACTGCGAAGAGAGTCTATTGACCAGCGGACTAAGTGTAAACAGGGTAAACCATAGACTCAGCTCACAATTATACCTGCAAAAATACTGTAATCCATTCTGGATACATAAAAGGTTATTTACCAATCCGGAATACCGATTGAAATTTGCAGACCATATCCATAAGCACATGTTCAATGATGGAGCATTAACAATAACAGCATCATCTACACGCTGGGAGAGGCTGGCAGGTGAAATTGAATTGGCTATAATTGCCGAATCTGCACGCTGGGGTGACACAAAAACCACACCGGCAATGACCAAATCAGATTGGGCAAATGCGGTAAGCAATGTCAGGGAAAATTATTTTCAGGCGGCCGGTAAAACCAGAAACGACTATGTACTGGAACAATTGATAGGAGCAGGCTTATACCCATCTATATCGGCACCGGAATACAGCCAATATGGCGGGCGCATTGAAGATGGTAATACCATTACACTATCTGCACCTGCCGGGGTGATCTACTATACAATTGACGGAAGCGACCCACGGGAGAGGATATCTTCAGCTGTCAGCGGCTCGGCAACTACATATTCAGAGCCGATCGCTCTGAATAAGAGTACCGTCATAAAAGCCAGAGCTCTCAGCGGCACGAGCTGGAGCGCCCTTACTGAGGCAGTATTTGAAGTTGGCAATTTGGCCGAGAAGCTGAAAATATCTGAGATCATGTACCATAGCATAAGCGAGCCAGAAGGTGAACATGATTACATTGAAATATGTAATATATCTAATGATACTATCAACCTGAATATGGTAAGCTTTACTAATGGTATAGAATACACCTTTGGCAGCTTTGAACTCGCTGGCGGAGAAAAAGTGGTTGTGGTAGAAAATGAGACAGACTTTTGTGCACTTTACGGCAACGAGATCAATATCGCAGGTGAATATTCCGGCAACCTGAGCAATTCGGGCGAGAGAATAACACTGTCAGATGCACTGGGGGCAACTATTGAAACCCTGAAATATGATGACAGCTGGTATCCACTAACAGATGGGGCTGGCTACTCATTGACCAGGATAAGCCCAGAAACCAGTAACGACCCGGATAGCAAGCTATCATGGCAGGCATCAATCGAGATTTCAGGTACACCTGGAAGCTGATATTTGTACAAAACAGATACTTCTTAAAACTTTTTACCTTAAAAATTTGGTTTAATCCCTTGTTTTATTAAAATATGACCTTGAAATATACGATAAAGTAAAGTATTAATATTTATAACTTTTTAAGATATAAAAGGATATATTAAGAATACATTTATCGGTTTACTCGTTCAAGATATGGAGAAAGGCCAAATATTGGCAATTCTTACATCTTGAAAAAAGCCAAAGTTAACATTAATATAAGGTATATAGTTAGCAGTTACTATGTATATTGAAGTGTCTGATTCTGGGCATTTCCATAACTTACTTTAGGATAAGATACACCCTGAAACGGGATATAACATCAGGAGAATGATATGTTTAGAGTTTTGAAAGCACTATTGCTAATGTTCATTGTTTTATTTACTGTCACAGGCTGCCAGAGAAGTAAAATAATGCCGGTCGAAAGCTCATTCAGCAAGGTAACCGTCGGCCAGAACACAAGCGATGAGCTGTTGGATATGTTGGGCGATGCAAAATTGCTCCAGACAACCGACAAGATATCTGTACTGAATAATACCGGTAAGTTCCGCCGTGAAGTTGGTATTGCCAGCGTAGA
This sequence comes from Sedimentisphaerales bacterium, assembly GCA_963667715.1. Taxonomy (GTDB): domain Bacteria; phylum Planctomycetota; class Phycisphaerae; order Sedimentisphaerales; family SM23-30; genus JAFGDI01. The sequence goes on from OY763926.1 coordinate 4,439,074, forward strand.
GCCAGATAGTTCGACAATAAGCCGTTTCGTTTATATGAGCAGGGACAAAAACCTGACTGACGTTAAGCTTCGCATAGTAGTTTCAACCAAGGTTGGCCCTGAAGTGCTCCTGAAACCATATGCAACAGCTAGCGATAAGTCTCTGGCTATCTTGAGATACTGTCATCAGGCGTTAAGAGGTGACACAATGGAATTTGCCAACGACCAGGAAAGCCATGACCTGATGAACCTGGCCTCTATGGTACTGGGTATTGGCATCGCCAAACTGGAAGTATCACCACGCGATATCAGCGATATCAATACTGAAAACGGCTTTACCTATGAGCATACTACTGCTGGCGAGTGCAAGTTGAGGCTCGAACAACAGGAAAATAGTGATATTTACACGTTGAGTGTTCATACAAGAGGCCCATTTGACTGGATGGTTAAGTGGTAAAAGGGCAAATTTAGCTTAAAAAATCAAGGCGGACATTTGTTGTCCGCTTTTTTTTTATTATTTTCAGTATTAAAAATAGCTTTTTTTCAAAAAAACTGGTAAATTAGTAAAGTTTTAGAAAATCAAGTGACGATAACTTGTACTGAAAATCTGGTATTACTAGTCTGGAATTATCATTCCAGCAGACCAGTAACTGTACAAGCCAAGCGGAGCTTAGTGACTACAGGATAGATCAAAGGATTGATTTATGTTTCCCATGGATACGGGAACCAGACGTAACTTGTTACTCTTTAACAAGTTAACAATGGGGCTATATGACAGCACAAGGTAGTGTTTCATAATAGTCAGAGCTACCAGGCATATTCCACAAGCCAGGTATGACGTTTCTGTCTGATCAAATCCCTTTTATTTTGTTTGTATATATATTTGCATCCAGCAAATGTATTTGTTGAGACAAATATTATAGGACCATAATGGCTTGGTGCCGTAAAGGTACTGAATAATAACTTATTTTTTTGGCCCTCTGTTAAGAACACTATAGAGAGGTGTATTTATGCGGTGTTTATCTGTAATAAACCAAAAAGGCGGCTGCGGCAAAACAACGGTATCGATGAATCTTGCTGCATGTCTGGCATCACTGGGACACAAGACCTTGCTGATCGATATGGACCCACAGACCCATTGTGCAGTTGGTTTGGCGGTACCAGAAGATCAGGTAGAGCAGAATATCTATGATGTACTGATCACAGCAAATTCTGACAAACCAGTGACAATGAAGAATATCAACTGGCAGATAGCCCACAACTTCGATTTGGCACCAGCTGGAATTGAGCTGGCGGCGCTGGAGCCACAGCTTAACCAGATCGAAGGCAGAGAAGACCTCCTCAAGAAAGTTCTGGAACGTGACTGTCAGGATTACGAATATATCGTGATCGACTGCCCTCCAGGAGTAGGTATCTTAACCTTCAATGCACTAAGAGCATCAACAGAGGTCATTATCCCGGTTGAGACCGGCTATTTTGCAATGCACGGCTTACAGAAACAGCTAGAAACCCTGGACGTACTGAAGAAACAGTGCAATCAGGAGATCGATGTTAAGGTTCTCGGCAGCATGTACGATGTAAGAACCAAGCTGGCACGTGAAATACTCAATGAACTTCGCAGAAACTATTCTGATATAATGTTCAATACAATAATCAACTTCAATACCAAGCTTAAAGAAGCAGCCAGTTTTGGTCAGCCGATCACGGAATATGACCCAAGCAGCAAAGGTATGAAAGATTTCATCTCACTTTCAGAAGAGATCGTTGAAACAGCAAGCCGGGCCAAGGATAATTATAAGGTCAGCGTAGAATCTGTTGAAAATAATATACTTAAGCTTAGTAAGACAGCCAATGAACTTATGGCGGAGTCAGAACAGCTTATCGGTGCCTCACCTAACAGCGGCAAAAACAGCTTTGAGCCGAAGCTGAAAAAAGATGTTCAGCAGAAGATCGCAGATTTCTATGGTATCAAACAGGACGGCAACAGTGTAACTTTCGTTGCGATGTATCCTCATGCTAAACGCGTTGAACTTGCCGGCGAATTTAACGACTGGGCACCAGAGGCAACTCCACTGGAAAAGAGCAATGACGGACGCTGGGTTACAAAACTGAATCTAAACTCTGGCCAGTATCAGTATCGCTACGTTGTAGACGGTCGCTGGCAGCAGGACCCATATAATGCCAATACCGTTCAGAATGAATTTGGCGAAATGAACTCTATCCTGGAAATGGTATAATTATTAGCTTAATCGGCTAAAATCAAATAAAAACAATCAGAAGCCTTGGGCTGACAGCAGTCCAGGGTATTTCTGTATTTAAAACGATCGCAAATATCAGGTAGAAATGGATTTCTCCTGTTCTCTCAGCAAAGGCTGTTATTTTAGAGGGGCATAAACAAGATGGACAACCAGAACAGTGACAAAGCGAAACGAGGAATAGAATCGATAGCACATCTGTTTCTTTCGCAGCTGGATGGTGATAATAACAATCGGGTAAAGCGGACTCCCCCGTCCAGAACTCCTGATAACACAGAAAGCCTGCCACTAGAAGAACCAACTGAAACAATGGCCAGCTCAGAAGCTGAGCCAGAGGACAGCCCTACCCCATCACAAATAAACAGCCATGTATCAATAGAAGATATCAAAAAGAACTGCGACCTGGCCGACAGTCTGGCCGGTGAAATCGTTCTGGCGTACCATCTTAGAGATTCATATCAAAAAGTACGTGATTACGCTGAATATCTTTCCCAGAATGATGAACAGGTAGCACTTATCAGTATTGACCAGTATGAAGTTACTATGCTCAGAGAGATAAGCTCTGATACGATCGAAGATTCACTGGTTCTTGCAGAAACAGAATGCAATTGTTCTGAACTCATTCCTATTATTAACGATGCTGCCGACGACCATGATATAATAATCCTGAATATTGACCCATCATTTTCATCCAGAACCGAAGAGATAATCAGCCATGCAGATTGTGTGACAGTTATTTCTGACTGTACCAGCGAAGGAATAATACGGGCATATCAGGTGCTAAAGTCTGTAGCCAGCGGGATTGAAGACGACCAGGAGATACAGCTATTTATCTGTGACGCTGACAGTGAAGAGCAGGCAAATCGGGCATTTTATAAGTTCAACGAAACCAGCAGGAAGTTCATCAATAAGATCATCCTTCCAGCTGGCTGTACACTGAAAAATAATGATACTGACCGGCCGATGGACGATCAGGGAATATCAGAACAGGAAATACTCGAACTTAATATGATCGATGCTGGGTTAGCAGAGGATAACATAGCCGAACCGGAAACTGAGCCGGCAAAAACTGTCCTGAACTGCGAACACTATATCAACTCGCAAGATAGAGGCGATATAGAAGATAACTATATCCAGACAGAAGATACCTTTGTAGCTGAAAGTTTTGAAACTATCTACGATGAAGGTATAGTATATATCAATAACGATATTCAGGAAGCCGAGATAGAAGAAGAAACTCCTGAGACAATATCTGAACCGGAGCAGGTTAGTAAACAATATAAGCCATCGTGCTCTGCTAATGATGATAATGGCGAAACGAGTGAAGTTGTCTTTTCCACAGGTATTCCACAAGATATTAATAATATGTATGACGATGCAGAATTCCGTCAAAACGTTATTTCTGCACCAGTAAAACAGAAATATTCAGGCCCGGCCAGATTAAGCCCGGTAAAAGCATTCATTAGCCTGGAAAATGACCTTAATATATGCAGCTTCATCTGCATGAATTATTCTCTACTAACAAACTCAACCGGATATGTGCCAGTTGAACTGAGAAGTTTTAATGAGCAATTCTCAGATTCACGGATAATTGTATCTGCTGAAGGTAGGATAACGGTTGTAATATCAGCGGTTTTCACTGACGATATCAGTAAAGCTGTGGAAGAGATATGTAACTGGCTTGACGATAACACCGGTATTATAGCAACCAGATATCGTCATCTGCATATTCAGTCTGAACTGAGTCCTGAACTGATCGTTATTGCCGGCGATAATTATAATGCTATCTACGATGAGGCACTACTGGCAGCTGACGAGCTGGATAAAAACTGCAAGGTATGGCAGCTGACACAATTCAATATCAATAACGAGACATTCGTTTCTCTACAATAGAAACTGGATATCAAATCAAAAGAAATTTGGGAGGCCCGATCTCAGGCCACCCAAATCTAAAACTGCACTAAACGCATTAACACCGACTACTTTTACAGCTTATACCATAGCCGGAATAAAAGATTCAAGGCAAATGCGTAGTAAAAACAGCTAAATACCACACCCTCTCACCTAATTATTCATCACCAAAAGCTCAGAAATCAAGATCTATAGGCAAAGACATGCACTTTTTAAAAGTATCCTGTTTTTTCCATAACCAATCGCAGCAGTTAAATGTATAAGAGATAAACAGATAAAGCTTTACAAGTTATTTGAACATTATACAATGCTGACAGGTAATAAATATAAAGCTGTTTAACACTATAATTACTTTTTTTTGGATCGAATACTATGAAAAAGCTACTGACTACTATCATAATTTGCTGTATTTGCATGTGCTTACAGGCGGAAAATGCATCTGATACATCTACATCAAAGCCAGCAAACAATGATATTGATCAGCTGCTCGAGAAGATCGAGAGTTCATGCTCACAACTGCAATCATTTCAGGCGGATATGAATTATGATATACTACAGTCGCTCATAGATTCTGAAACAGTCAGAACCGGTAAACTATATTATAAAACATTAGACGGCGGAGTAGTTGCCAGAATACATTTTGATGATCTAACAGAAATTGACCTTATGGCTGACGACATGAACCCGGCCCCAGTAGTATTCGATGAAGATTTCTATTTTGATGGGCTCTGGGTGATAAGATGTAATGCCCAGACAAAAACAGTACAGAAGTGGGAAGTATCAAAAGACAGGCAAAATCGTGAAGCTTTCAGACTGGGCCATGGCCCGTTTCCGCTGCCATTTGCGATAAAAAAGCAGGATGTGCTGACATATTTCAAAACTGAACTCATGCCAGCTAAAGGTAAAGCAGCTAAGACAGAAACACATCTAAAGCTAACACCTGTTCCTGATAGCAGTTATGCCGAGGAATACCGTGTAATTGATATCTGGTTTGATAATGAATCATATATCCCGAATAAAATAAGGTACTTAAAGCAGGATTATGAAGAAAATACTGTTGTCTGGACGAATATTAACACAAAAGACAGCATAAAAGATTCTATCTTTGAAGCACCTAAAACACCATCCGGCTGGTCAGAAGAAGTAACCAAACTAAAAGAAGCCAAGCCAGAGCTGTCAGAATAACTATTCGGTAACAGGTGTTTCCAAAACTGCACTGTCTAGCTCAGATTCATTTCGCTTGAAGTTTGGCCGGAATATTTCAGATTCGATAATATTACGGCAGCGATCAGTGATACGACTAAGCATAATGGTGAAATTCTTATCTGATTTTTCGGCATATGCTTTGGACTTACCCTCTACCTGGGTAGTTGCCAGCACCTTACCGGTATCAGTATTTACCACCATAATAATAACAGCAAGATTAGTCCCATTTTCCGGGTCTTTATTATAATCGAGCTCACCAGCAAAAACGGTTGACGTTTCAGCCTTATTCTGGTCTGAAGGCAGATCATATTCTTTAACAGCCAGCACCGCCTGTCCCTGCTCAAGCGGAATGGGCTTGGGTATAATCTGTTTTGCTGGCATAACTTGTGCAATATCAAAAGTGCCGTAGCTTCGTTTTCCTTCGATATTCTGAGCATGCACCCTTATCTTATCGCCGGGATTGGCTTTTAGCTGTACAGAAAAACTCATATCACCTTTTAGCGTTATCTCAGCCCGATCACCCGAAATAAGATTTTTTGCATATGCCGCTGCCAGTGAGGTGGAGGTTACACAGCCGGAACTGCCCTCAACCAGAACAAAGCCAGGAGCTTCCCCTGCATATACATTTATAAGGTTTTTATTAACCTTACATACCGGTGATACATCAACATCATTACCAATAGTCATTACATCATTTATACTGGTTAATGCTAAAAATGCGATCCCAACGAGTTTTAATAACATACTACACCCCATAGTAAAGATTACTAATACACAATCAACTCAAAGCAATAATTGAATAATATGCCTTAGACTACAAATTTTCAAGGTGAAAACTGTATCAACCGCTAAATAGCGACAAGCAGTGAGGTATTTAGCCTTGGTTTTTATTTGACAGTCAGTGTAATTGCATTATGATTTATGGTGTGTAAATATATGAATTGCCAATAATGATCAGAAGTTTGACATTTGGCGTAATCGATTTACCCATAAATATTTATAAAAAGGAAATGCAACGTGAAAATGCTAATGGACCAAGCTGCAATAGCCAAAAGCCTGGAAGCAATGGCTCAAGAAATAATCGGTAAATATGGTGATCAGGAAACAGAGCTGGCACTGGTAGGGATTCGCGACCGAGGCGAACTCCTGGCAGGCAGATTGTATAAAATTCTTGAGAGCAAACTCAATAAGCCACTTGATCTTGGCACACTGGATATAACAATGTATCGTGACGACATTAACCAGGCTGGCTCACAATCGCTGCAGGTTGGCACAACAGAGATAACTTTCAGCATCGACAACAAGGTGGTTATCCTGGTTGATGATGTACTCAATACGGGCCGATCAGTAAGGGCGGCACTTGACGCACTGGTTGATCTGGGCAGACCCAAAGCTATCAGGCTTGCAGTTTTGGTAGACCGCGGAGCCAGAGAGTATCCGATCAGAGCAGATCACGTTGGACTCATTTCTGAAAATATTCCAGAAGATATAAAAGTACAGGTATTACTCAATGAATGTGATAACTCAGAAGGTGTTGTACTGGTCGAAAAAGAGTAAGCTGACTTACAAGAAGATAGAAACGATAAGATAAAACAATAAGATACGGGCGGCAACAATAGATGACCAAATCACAAACTAAAGAAAACAAAAGCGGGTTTGTCTGGACAAGAAGGCACCTACTGGGCCTTAGAGATCTCAGTCCAGCAGAGCTTATGCATATTTTTGAAACAGCAGACAGCTTTAGCGACCTGTCACAAAGGTCGGTAAAAAAAGCACCTGTACTACGTGGTAAGCTGGTAGTGAACCTGTTCTTTGAGGATAGTACCCGTACGCGATCGAGCTTTTCACTGGCGGCAAGCAGATTAAGTGCTGATGTAATGGAATTTACTGCTAAAGCCAGCAGTATATCCAAAGGAGAAACACTACGTGATACCGCACGTAATCTGGAGGCGATGGGAATTGACCTGGTAGTATGTCGCCATAATGCTGGCGGTGCCCCACACCTGCTGGCCGAGAGTATAAGTGCCGGCGTAGTGAATGCCGGTGACGGCTATCACGAACACCCTACCCAGGGCCTGCTCGACCTTTATACAATAAGAGAACAAAGAGAGAGCTTTAAGGGTCTGAAAGTGGGCATTGTCGGTGACATAGCCCACTCCCGAGTAGCTCGCAGTAATATATGGGCTCTGAATAAGCTTGGAGCAGAAGTATTCCTGATCGGCCCTCCAACCCTTATGCCAAGTGCAGCGAGCCAGCTGCCGGTAACGATCTGTCATGACTTTGACGAGATCCTGCCGGAGCTTGACTGTGTAAATATGCTGAGAATACAGTTTGAAAGGATCAAGAGCCAGGCATTTCCATCGGTACGTGAATATTCCAGACTATTTGGCTTAACCAGCAAGAGAATGGAGAAAGCCAAGTCTGACATTATCGTTATGCACCCGGGGCCGATCAACCGCGGCGTTGAAATAGAAAGTGCAGTTGCCGACGGGCCAAACAGCACAATTCTCCGCCAGGTAACAAATGGAGTTACGATCCGTATGGCCGTACTATACCTGCTTAACCAGGCATCGGTAATGGAAAAAGGCCAATAAAACAATGCTGCGAGACTCGCAGCTTAGCAAAGGCTAAAAAATGAAGTGTAATTCGCCATCAATAGCAGTATATGCAAATGCAAATAAGCCGCGGGCAGTTGAAGTTGCTAATAAGCTAATCTCCGGGCCGGTAGGAGATTATATATGCAGGCCTGAAGTTATCAGCGGCAAGCTCGACCCGGAATCAATTAAGCAGTGCAGCTATCTTATGGTTATTGGCGGCGATGGAACTATACTATCAGTAGTTCGCGATCTGAATGGTTTGCAAATACCGATAATCGGAGTTAACGTCGGCAAACTTGGCTTTCTGGCCAGATTTTCGATTGAAGAATTACTGGCAGACTTCAAATCGCTAGCTGACGCGGGACTGGAAGCGGTAACAGAACATAAGCTATTGAAATGTGAGTTAATAAACGAAAACGGCGTTCAGGACAGCTCTTTGGTAGTAAATGAAGTGGCTGTTGTTGCCGGCCCGCCGTTTAGGATGCTCGATATTTCAATTAGTATTGGCGATGAGCATATTTCAAACTGCTCTGGTGACGGTATGATAATATCAACACCTATCGGTTCAACTGCATATAATCTATCTGCCGGCGGGCCAATACTGGGAGCAGACCTGGATTGCGTGGCGATAACGCCACTGGCGGCCCATTCACTGAACTTCAGACCGATTGTAGTTGGTATAAATAAACCGATATATATCCGCTGTAATTCACAGTGTGCCCGGTCACTGATCGACGGGCAGATCAATCTGCCTATGAACAAGGGCGAGTATGTCAAAATAACAGAAGCTGAGCACGGCTTCAAACTGGTTCAGAACCCTAAATATAACCAATGGCAGGTACTGACACAGAAATTACACTGGGCAAGACAGCCAGACTATAATAAAGAATCCTAAGCTCGGCATTTATTATCAAATTCACGCATCGACTGTGCCGATATAATAAATAGTAATATGAAAAACTGCTGCTTAAAATTTTTGCTCCTACTATCGGTAGTACCAACTGGCTTATTTGCTCAGCAATATGTCGCTCAGGATGGTCATCTGCTTGACGCTAATAATCGGCTGGGCAGTATGGGCTGGAACGGCAATGGTAGAATTGATGCGTTAAGTAACCGCAGCAGCAATATAATGACCGGGAATATCAGTGGCGGTATGAGCTTTAAGGGAGCAGTGCCATACTATAGCTCAATGGAATTTCAGGGCCTTAGCAATAGCGGTACATTAAGTAATTTTCGACGCGACAGTATAGGAGCCACCCAGGTTTCCTCCGGTCTCTATTCCGGACAGCTCTATATAGACTCCAGCAAAGGCATAACAAGCAGCTATAACGGCAATATCGTAAATACTCAGAGTATCAGCAAAATATCCACTATGGTCAACCCCAGACAACAAGTTGGTAATTATAGCAATTCACTGAAAAACTCCCTATCAGATTCGCCAGCCGAAAATGGCGTGCCCAATATATTTACCAGCATAAGCCAATATAAGCCGTTTAGTCGCAGCAGGCAACTATCTGGCGTCCTGGTACATAAGCTTAAAAGCAATAACAGACTGAATAGCAAGATCGATGTTAGTGCCTTGGCCGTCAGTATCTCTGACAACAGCATGATCACCTATGATTCTCAGCTCAGATTTGACAATATAATATCAGACCAGCAAGAGCCGGAGATCAACTATGAAGAACAGATGTTCCTCGAAAAGGATTTGCCAGACCGGATATTTGAAGGCAGCATAACAGGTAATCGAGTAGCTACCGAAGCAGATACATTTCCACAGATAGAAAGACAATATCAGGCATATGTTGATGAGGCACTAAGAAATATGAAACGAGGCAGCTATTATAAAGCTGCTGACAACTTTGGCATAGCCAGCATATTCTCCGAACCAGATAATGCCAAAATTATGGTCTACTCCGCAGTCGCCCGCTTCGCCACAGGTGAATATATAAGTTCCTCGATCAATTTATACAAAGCGTTTAATATATCATTTGACCAAACACTAGAGCCAATCGACCTGAAAACCATCTTCGACTCTGACCTGACAGTATATTACGGCGTAAAAGATCTGGAAAGGTGCTATAAGCTCACCGACAATCCATCATTGCTGTTTTTGCAGGGCTATATTGAATATATAGCGGGCGATAAACAATCAGCTAAAATAACTATACAAAAGCTCGTTGAAGCTAATCCAGACAATGAATTGTACCAAAACATGCTAGACTATTTAACAGAAAACTACCAAGAATAGCTATTTACCTATCTCACTTCTAGTAAACCCTTTACATTAAATTAATATTAAAATAACGCCATTATTTTCCTGCAAATTTGACAGAAGAGGAATATTTTGTTATAATTTCATTCGTGTACTAATAATTCTTACAGGAAGGAAATATATGGACAAACCCGAGCAGGAGCATCTAAGCCCCGATTCCAGCGAAAAAGCCTTTGATATTTATGGCTTGAGAGTATTGCAGGCGTTGAGGAGGATCATCAGAACAGTTGATACACACTCCCGCAAGCTCAATAGCGAATATCAAATAACAGTTCCCCAGCTGCTGTGTCTGCACACGCTGGCAGAAAACAGCAGCGATCTCACTCAGGCTCAACTGGCAAAGCTGGTTAACCTGAGCATAAGTACAGTTAATGGGATACTAGACAGGCTGGAAGGCAAAGAATTAATCCTGCGTCAACGAGATACCTCAGACAGAAGGAAAGTAACCATATTTATAACGGATAAAGGCCGGCAGCTAATAGAGGCAGCGCCCTCATTACTGCAGGATGATCTGGCCGAGGCATTAAAGAAATTGCCCGACCTGGAAATGGCAGCGATCGCATTTTCATTAGAAAGAGTTGTTCAGCTTATGGAAGCAGAACGACTGGACGCTTCGCCATTACTTACGATCAGCTCAATAACAGAAACTAATAAAGGAAAATAATGCTATTATCTACCAATCAGAAAAGAATTATTAACGCAATAGATGGAGACAATACAATTAAGCAGTGGAGAGACTGGCACTGGCAAGTTAAGCACTGTATTAGAGACATAGATACATTTGAAAACTTACTGGGAATAGAGCTCGACGAAGAGACAAGAGAGGCATTTGAGAACACTGTAAAGAAATTCCCAATGTCGATCACTCCCTACTACCTCTCACTGATAAATACAGACGATATAGCAAACGACCCGGTATTTAAGCAGTCGTTCCCTTCACCGCTTGAACTAAATATAACAGAATGCGACATGTGCGACCCACTGCACGAAGATAAAGACAGTCCAGTGGAAGGTATAACCCACCGCTACCCAGACAGAGTACTTATGCTGGTTAGTAATATGTGTGCCATGTATTGTCGCCACTGCACCCGAAAACGTCAGGTTGGCAACCACGATACAATACCGACTAAAGCACAGATGGAAAAAGGTCTGGATTATATACGCAATAATAGCAAGATCCGCGACGTGCTACTCAGCGGCGGCGATCCTTTTCTGCTATCTGACGACAAGCTCGATTGGCTGCTTACCGAACTAAGAAAAATAGAACATGTAGAAATTATCCGTATCGGAACCAGAACACCGGTTGTATTGCCGTACCGCATAACAGACAATCTGGTAGAAATACTCAAAAAACATCATCCGGTATGGATCAATACCCACTTCAATCACCCACGAGAGCTGACAAACTCTTCACGTACTGCACTAAGAAAGCTGGCTGATGCAGGCATACCACTTGGCAACCAGTCTGTACTACTTGCCGGCATTAATGACTGTCCAAGAATTATGAAGGCTCTGGTACATAAGCTTACATACAACCGAGTAAGACCATATTATCTATACCAGTGTGACCTGTCAGAAGGTCTGTCGCACTTTAGAACTCCGGTTGGTAAAGGTATAGAAATACTGGAAAATCTTATAGGCCATACCAGCGGCTTCTGCGTGCCGACATATGTGATCGACGCACCCGGCGGCGGCGGTAAAATACCGATTATGCCGAACTACCTTATCTCATGGTCAACTAATAAGGTTGTACTAAGAAACTATGAAGGCGTAATCACAACATATAAAGAGCCAGACTCGTATGAACCGATTTTCTGCGACCGACAGTGTAAAGACTGCAACTTGCAACTGGCACTTGACGACGCTGACGAGAGCAAGAGCCTGGGCATATCCAGACTGCTGGCTGACCATAATGACACTATATCGCTTATCCCCGGCAGAAACGACAGGCACTCTCGCCGTAACGATTTAAGCACCCTTTAATACGCATACATAAACATATAGGTCAGAAGTTAGAGATAAGTCTGATTTCTGACCTATATAATACTTTCTCCACTAATCTGATTGACCTATAAAAAAAATCCGGGAAACAATGAATACAACTCATATAATAATACTAGCCGGTTTTACTCTTGTTGTAATAACAATATTAATAATTGTAAGACATAAAAAGACAACCAACATAAAGAGTACGCCAGCGACTAATGCCGAACAAGATACTATTGAAAAGCTTGACGGTGCACTTATTCAACACGGCAACCTTAGCGACAGAATATATCTGATGAAGATCGGTCAGTCCCAGACCGACGAGCTTATCCCGCAGCTTGAAGAGCTGGCCGAAAGCAATAGCTACTCTAAGATATTTGCCAAAGTTCCGGCAAGTGAGCTGGAACCATTTACCGAAGCTGGGTATCGCAAAGAAGGTATTGTGCCAAACTTCTATAGCAATGGTGACGATGGGTATTTTATTGCAAAATATCCGGACCCGGAAAGAAAGATCGAAGAGCTGGCCAGCCAGTATGATGAAGTAATGCAGATAACAATCGAAAAGGTTGCTCAACAGAACAGTGCAATCACAAATGACAACAATATAAGACTTTGCACAACAGACGACCTTGACGAGATGGCAAAAGTGTATGATCAGGTATTCCCAAGCTACCCATTCCCGATCAATGACCCGGCGTATCTGGAAGAAACCATGGAAAGTCATATAAAATATTTCTGTATTGAAAAGGATGGTAAAATAGCGGCATTATCATCATCTGAAATAGACTTTAATTCTGGTAATGCCGAAATGACAGACTTTGCAACCCTGCCAGAAATGCGCGGCAATAATTTCGCATCTTCGCTACTTGCCAGAATGGAAAAGGAAATGCGTAAGATGAGTATCAATACGGTATATACGATTGCCAGGGCTATATCGCCGGGAATGAATATTACATTTGCTCGCGGCGGCTATTCATTTGGCGGGCGACTGGTAAATAATACCAATATATCAGGTAAGATAGAAAGCATGAATATCTGGTATAAATCTATATAACATAGACATTTCCAATAATATAAATCACCAAACTACAACAACATAGTATCGGTACTACCATTACTTCGCCCCACCCGACACAATAACTTCGGGATTGCATTTTTACGACAGGTAAATATAATATTTGTGTGAAAATACTTGCTATTACAAACAATATTGAAAGCAATACTTTCTACCTGCGAACCGGGAGATATAAAAGCTTTTTAGCTCAATACGGTATCGAAATGGACGTTCTCCAGCTCAGCGATAAGAAGACTGTTCGGCTGAAGCAATATACCAGAGCACGCCAGTACAATATCGTAATTCTATCAGGGGTTATTCTTAGCAGCCTGGAATTATCCATTCTGAATAAGTTATCAAATGTAATAATCTCAGACATCTCCGGCGAAACAATTGGCAATAGCCTGCTAAAAGATAATATTGAAAAATTTGCCGGACAAATGAAAATGTCTCGTCTGGTAATTGCCAGTAATGCCTTTTTGTCTGAACTGGCATTTCAATACGCATCTGATGTGCTTACCCTGCCAACTGCGGTTGAGATCAAGCGCTATCGACCTATGACCGACAGGGCATATGACAGTAATATACGATTGCTTTGGATCGGTGACCACACTACTCTACACTACCTGATAAATATTGCACCCGTTCTGGAAGAGATCGGCATTCGCTATAGCGAGGTAGTATTAAGGGTTATCTCTGATAAGTATTTCAAGCTACGCAATATGCCGGTCGAACCGGTAAAATACAAACTGGAATATATATATAACGCTCTGAATGATTGTGATATAGGTCTGGCACCACTTAGAGAAGGTAAGTATTCCAGAATGCTTTGCGGGCATAATATCCTGCAGATGCAAGCTGGTAAACTGCCAGTTATTGCCAGCCCAGTTGGCACTTACGGCGACATGGTAATGCATGAAGTTAATGGACTGCTTGCCCAGAATACGGACCAATGGACGAACTCGCTATCATTGTTGATAGAAAACCTGGGGATCGGCACACAATACGGCACCTCTGGCAGAGAGATAGCCAGAGAGAGATTCAGCACCAGTACAATTGCACAACAGCTGCTTGAGGTTCTAAACGAACTGAAGAAATAAGCAAAAGGAACACAATGGATAATTTTGAAGTAAGTGTAGTGATCCCGGCATATAATGTCGAAAAGTATATCGGGCCGACAATTGAAAGCGTGCTGAACCAAAGCTTTGCCGCCAAAGAAATAATAGTTGTAAATGACGGCTCTTCTGACAATACTGCTCAAGCGATAAAAAAGTATCCACAGGTAAAGTATATCGACCAGACAAATGCCGGCGTCTCCGTTGCACGTAATACAGGAATTGACGCGGCAAAATGTAAATGGATAGCCTTTCTGGATGGTGACGACCTATGGCTGGAAAATAAACTCGCTGACCAGAAGAAAGTTATAGATGATAATCCAGAACTGAAATGGGTTGCTGGAAACTATATCGTACACGACTTCAGAAAAGACAAAGAGAACCCACTAACGGCTATCGAGACCGCAAAGAGCTGGGTAAAAAACAACTCATACATTAACTATTTTGAGCACTTCAAGGATTTCGGCATTACCAGCAATGTCACACTCACCAAAGAGGCGATAGTTGAGGCAGGGTGTTTCAAACCGGGGCTTACCCGAACCGAAGACACCGATCTGTGGATCAGAGTTGCGTATAAAAATAAATACATTGGCTATTGCCCAGAACCGATCATGTACTATAACTTCCATAGAGAAGGAAGCACCAACCACCAAAGGAAGTTTAACTGTCGTTCTGGTTTTACTGATACATTAAATATGTACAGAGAGCAGGTAGCCAGAGCCAAAAGCTGCGGCATGGTAAAAGAGCTGGACATGATACTTAACAGCTCGCTGAAAGGCATGATCAGAACAGCCTGCCGAGGACGGCAATTTGATCTGGCAAGAGATATCGACAGGGATTTTACAGACCATATACGGCCGGGGATAAAGCTATATCTCAAATGGCATATATTACTTAACAGCCTGAATATCTTAAAGCAAGATCAGATATAACCCAGGCTCTCCAACTTACCCGCCAGCTCTTCATGCTGTGCTTTGGAAAAATGTT
Source organism: Sedimentisphaerales bacterium (assembly GCA_963667715.1). Classification (GTDB taxonomy): domain Bacteria; phylum Planctomycetota; class Phycisphaerae; order Sedimentisphaerales; family SM23-30; genus JAFGDI01. The sequence goes on from OY763926.1 coordinate 4,454,436, forward strand.
TTTTTGCAACTGGCTTTTCAGTACTCCCAACAGCTGAAGTTGTATCATTCAAAATATCAATAAGCTTGACCCGGGCTGCACTGGTCTTGTAACCAACACTTTTATTGATCACATTTTTTTTCTCATCAGGATCATCTTTGAGACTGAAATAATAACTTCGAGATTTGACAGATAAGGGACCTGCCGGTTCTATATATTTATCTTCAACTGTACGTATTCCATGCCAATACCTTGGGCCATCACACCAACCGGTATACAAATAAGCTGGAACATCCTTAACATCCTGGCCAGACATCATTGAGACAAGTGAACGACCACAGACATTTTCTGGGACATCGATACCGCACAACTCCATAAGAGTCGGCATTATATCTATATGCCTGACTTGCTGGTCAATGATCTGGCCTGCAGGAACACCAGGGCCAGTAATAGCCAACGGAATACGGTGGAGCTCATCATAAGGAAAGAAACCATGATCCAGCCAATCCTGCGGACGATGCGGCATATGGAAAACACCACGAAGCTTACGCATCAGATAGTCAGGCAGACTTCTACTAGACCTGCGTTTTAGAACCTCACCATGATCACTGGTCAAAACAACAATAGTATCATCAGGAATAAGAGAATATATCTTTGAAAGTTTTTCATCAAGCTGCTGCCAGGCGATATCATACAATTTATATGAACGTTTTTTAATGCCATGGTCATCTTGTGTTTTGATCGGTTCGTGAAGCTCGAACAAGTGCAGCAGAGTAAAGGTCGGCATATCAGAAGACAAAGTATCCTCAAGCATAGCGGGTAAATCATCGCCCCATTGCGAGAACAGATTATCGGTGTTAGGGCGAACATCGTAACTGAGAAAACCTTTATCCAGCCCAAAAGGACCATATAACGGACCTGTCATTAACCCCTTGGTATAGTAACCATTTTCAGCAAAATACTCAGCGATAGTTTTAACATCGCTATTTAGAGACGGGCCCTGTAAGGAATAAATACCGTGACGAAAATGCCGCTGGGAGGTAAACATACTGCCAAAACTGACCGGGGTGATCGACGCAGCTGACACAGCCTGCGAGAAGCATGTGCCTTTGTCTTTTAATATAGACCATCCAACTAAGTCCTCGGCTTCATCTTCAACAGGGCATCTGTCCGCACGTAAGCAGTCAACCACTATCCAAAGTACGTTTGGCTTCTTAACAGTTTCAAAATCCATAATACTCTTTACTTTATCTCTAGGTCCTCATTATTATTTCTTATCGTTTAAAGTATGTTTTTTCCCTTCAAAAATACTTTAACGACCTTAACAAAAAACAATTCTGTTCAATAACTGAAAAACAATTACCTTGAATTCGAAACTGTTGAACGAATAAGGTTGGGATTTAATTATTAAATCAGAAAAACTTTTTCATATCCGTCTCTACACTTATGCAGAATTATCTCAAATCTTTAGACCGTTGGTTATAAAGGCCTTTGACCTCATAACCAGATCGTTTAACATTTCAGCTGCCTGCACTTTGTCATATTTAAACTGCGGCTCGGTATTATTACCATCATGAGTTTCTATGTACCTGTCGGTTAGGCCGACAGCAGACAAGACATTATCAACTCTGGCATTTTGTCCGGGCTTACCGGCAACCATAAAATCCTTACCCAGCACAATCGAAAATGCTGTGCCATGGAAAGAGTTTGTACAAACAAAAGCGGCATCTCTGAATAATGACAAATAGCCAAGTGGGCCAACACCTTTTATAAGCTTACCACATTGACTGTACTTAGTCTTGCCCCCTTTGAGGTAGATTATCTTTTTACCTGTCTCTAACGACAACTGACGGGCTCGTTCAAACATGCCGACATCTTCTGCCATATAATAAACCAGAATGTAACTATCTGGCTTTAAACTGGACTTTTCACCTTCAATAAGGCTCAGCCATTTATCTTTTGCCAGCAGGAAAACAGGATCAAGTACAACGTCACTGCTTACACCATAATTATCCTGTACATAATCGTGAGTAGATACTTCTCTGACAGAAATACTATCATAATTCGCTAATAGCTTATTAGCATCAATAGCCTGCCAGTTAACTTCACTAACATTCCCCAGACTGGCAGCATATGCAAGCTTAACAGCACCATCAGAAACGAAGTCCAGGAAATATGCTGTTGTATTATTGCATATTCGCAAATTCCAGATCTGGTCACTACCTGCAATATAAGCGTCAAACTGCGGCGGTTGGCTATATAACTGATCACGAGAATATTCGGCTGTTAATGATAAATATTTCCTGCGAAAAGCTTCAAACTCTAACTGCCTTTTATAACCGCCAAAGAGCTCACTGATCTTTCTATTTAATTTTTTTAACCCGCTTTTATGCTTAGCCGGGAAAGGTTTATAATCTATTATTTCGCATTTACTGCCTAAACTTATAACTGTCTGCTGAAGCGCATACGATTGCAAAACAGCTCCGTAGTTATTTGCCCAGTGAAATGTGATTATTGCAACATTATTCATGTACAGTTGTATCTCACAAAAAACAGGTGATATTTTTATTTTAGACATCGCACAATAGCGACAAATGCGGGCAGGCCTAGTATAACCTTTTAATCTCTTAAATGTTAAATACTTAACACAATTTGATTATACAACAATTATACTTATAGATACAGATTTTTTTAATTTTGTATCAGGGATTTGCCGTAGTATGTATGCCAACAAAATATAAACAGCTCATAACCAACTATTTATATAAACAAGTTTTTTTATACTATTTTTCTCTATTAGCCAGATAGTCGATCAATGCACTGTTAAATATTTTAACTCCGTCCATGTTAACATGATGGGCATCCCAGAAGTGAACATGGTCGTCTAAAGTCAAAACATTGTTATAATTCACATATTCACCATACGAAGTGAAATATTTGTCAACTTCATCATTGTTGGTATGCGACTTGAAATACACATTGCTAACTGGCGCCTGCACCAAAAGGAAATCGATATTGTTATTCTTAAAATAATCAATTATACGAGCAAAAGCTTCTTTCTGATCATCATTGAATTTCCAACTCTGATCTCTAAATGTGTATTCTTTTTTACATACAGCAAATTTCTCAGAAAAGCCGCCAGGAATATATTTACCCATTGGCTTGATCGCTGGTAGTGGCTTAAAGCTGCCCAGGAAAAAATTATGCATCCACTGAAATACTACGGTATTATATACCATAAGATTATTCTGCTCTAATATCAGTTTGGCATTATCATCGCCAAAGGCATTATTTACCAACAAATTTACCCAGGACTCTGTGCCACCATCACCAAAAGTTCTAGGATACACTTCATATATCACCAGCTTTGGCTTTAGTTGCGGGACATATTTCTTTATCAAAGCCTCAGTATTAACCGGACACTGGGCACCAGTACCAAGATTAAACGTCTTCTCGTAGCCAGCCTCTTTGAATATGCGAGGGTCGAACCCACCACCACAATGTGAAGAGCCAATAAAAAGGATATCAATATCACTATAGCTTTTTATCTCTGCTATTTTTAGCTGTAGATTGCCGTCGATGTATGGACATATGTTCTTTTGCAGTTTCTTAGGTGCAAACTCTCCCCAAGCAAACAGAAATACAAAAAAACTGATAAGCACAAATACAGCGAAGAACAGACTTTTCTTAATAAATAGTTTCATACTAAAATTGGAAATATATAAACGGGGCGCCATTAGTTTCAAAAAACATTACCATTATAAAAATAACAAAAGAATAAAAAGCCCACCTTAATGAACTATGCCATGGTAGTACAAGCTTTTCAATTGCATATTTGTCCTTACGACTAATCCATTCTAATATTAAAAAGAAAATGATCGAAATATTGGTAGTCCTTGCCACATTCTTCGAGGCGAAATCAGAGCTGGCAAATAACGACTTATCGAAGATACCTGAAAGATAGGCAAAAGCTTCACCCAGATTGTCCGCGCGGAAGAATATCCATGAGAATGTAACAAGTAAAAAAGTAATGAACATCTGGCAGAACTCTTTACCAGTAGGGATTATCCTATCCTTAGAGACCACCTCCAGATACTGACGATTTTTGCCCAGTAATAGCAGCGGCAGGAAAAAGATCGCATGCAAAGCGCCCCAGACGATAAAAGTCCAGTTAGCACCATGCCAGAAGCCGCTAACAATGAAAACTATAAAAGTATTCCTTACCTTCTTACCGGTAGAACATCGACTACCGCCAAGCGGGATATAGACATAATCTCTAAACCAGGTAGATAGCGATATATGCCACCTGCGCCAGAACTCGGAGATATCACGCGAAAAATATGGATATGCAAAATTCTGCATCAGGTCAAAGCCAAACAACCTGGCTGTACCGATCGCAATATCAGAATAACCCGAGAAATCGCCGTAGATCTGGAAAGCAAAGTAAATAGCTCCTAATAATAAGGTACTGCCTGAACATTCGCTATAGTTGCCAAATATATCATTAACATGTAAAGCACAGTTGTCAGCGATAACGATCTTCTTGAAAAAGCCCCACAATATCTGTCGCATGCCGTCAACTGACTTGCTGTAATCAAACTTGCGGCTGGTATAAAACTGTGGCAACAGATGGGTCGCTCTCTCGATCGGACCGGCAACCAGCTGCGGGAAGAAACTCACAAAAGCACAGAAGGCGGTAAAATCCCTGGTTGGCTCCAGCTTACGGCGATATACATCTATTGTATAGCTCATAGTCTGGAATGTATAAAAACTAATACCAACCGGCAAGACAATATTCAGCGAATATTGGTTCATCTGCAAACCAGTAAAGGCAAAAGCCGAGACAAAGCTATCAACAAAGAAGTTGCAATACTTAAAGAACCCCAGGAAGCCAAGATTGACAAACATACTGATCCAGAGCAGGTACTTTCTTTTATTTTCCCGCTGCTCGCCGGCAAGCTTCAGCCCAACGGTATAATCTACCAGAGTACTAAAAAGAATGAGGAAAAGAAAACGCCAGTCCCACCAGCCGTAAAAAACATAGCTGGCAAATACAATGAAGGCATTTTGCAGTCGCAGGCTTTTATTAGTCACAAACCAATAGACCATAAAAACCAGCGGCAGGAATATCAAAAATTCTATTGAGTTGAAAAACACTTCTCATTCCTAACTATACATAGATTCTACTGTCTCATTATACAAAAATGTAAACAGCCAAAAATGATAGCATAATAATACCAATTATGCAAAATCATTCCAATACCGCACAACAGAGTCAGGAATAATCATAAAAAAAGGGAAACAATCGCTAAACTGTTTCCCTTTATTATTTTATATATATAATTGATTACTCAACCGTAACACTTTTCGCCAGATTTCTTGGCTTGTCAACGTCATGTCCACGAATTACCGCAGCATGATAAGCCAGCATCTGTAGAGGAATAACCGTCAGCAGCGGCTGAAGCTCTTCCAGAGTATCAGGCACATAGAAGACATGCTCTGCATACTTCTGGATCTCTGTGTCACCTTCAGTTGCAACCGCAAGAATACGCCCGCCACGAGCACGAACTTCTTCCATATTGCTTACGATCTTTTCGTACTGGCTGCACTTAGGAACAATAAACACAACCGGCATCTCTTTGGTTATCAATGCGATAGGACCGTGCTTCATTTCCGCCGCCGGCATACCTTCAGCATGGATATACGATATTTCCTTGAGCTTGAGGGCGCCTTCAAGAGCTACCGGGAACTGATAGCCACGACCAAGGAACAACCAGTTTTCCTTATCGCAATAAGGCTCAACAGTCTTTCTGATAGTATCATTCTGTTTCAGGATCTGCTCAATCTGGTCAGGAATACGGTTAAGAGCTTCCAGATATTCCTGCAGTTTCTGCTGTGACATATGACGACGACGAGCAATAAACAAGGCTAGAAGGGTCAAGACTGAAACTTGGCCGGTAAATGCCTTTGTAGAGGCAACACCAATTTCTGGCCCTACGTGTAGATATACACCGCAATCAGTCTCGCGAGCGATGGTACTACCAACAGCATTTACAACACCGATACAAAGAGCACCACGCTGTTTGGCTTCTCTTAGTGCAGCGAGAGTGTCAATAGTCTCACCTGACTGACTGATCACCACCTGCATAGTATTCTGGTCAATTATCGGGTTACGATAACGGAATTCTGAGGCATAATCCACTTCAGTAGGAAGCATAGCCAGCTCTTCAAAGATATATTCGGCCACAAGACCTGCATGCCAGGCAGTACCGCAAGCAGTAATATTAAGCTTACGAGCCTGTACCAGCTCGCGGACATGGTCCATTACGCCGCCAAGCTTGATCTCGCCACCAGCCAGATCGATACGACCACTCAAACAAGCGCGAATTTTTTCCGGCTGTTCGAATATTTCCTTTTCCATATAGTGCTTATAGTCAGCCAGTTCGATCTCTTCGAGAGTATATTCGATCTTTTCGACCTTGGCAGCTACAGGAATATTATCAACGGTTGAAGTGCGATAGCCGTCGCGAGTAACGACCGCCATTTCATTATCGCCCAGATAAATAGCCTGAGATGTATGATTTACGATCGCAGCTGCATCTGAAGAGATAATATATTCGCCGTCACCAACGCCCAGTACCAGTGGACTACCCTTTCTGGCAGCAATGATCATATCAGGCGATTCCGAGCAGATAACAGTGATACCATAAGTACCTTCAAGCTCGCTAAGTGCAAGTCTGGTAGACATTTCCAGCTTTTTAGCATTTGAAGTGCCAGCTTCAAACTGGCTTTCCAGATGGTAGAAATGGCTTATGAGATTTGCAATAACTTCAGAGTCGGTATCACTCTGGAAGCTGGCTCCCTTAGTGATAAGCCACTTTTTCAGGGTCGCAAAGTTTTCCACAATACCATTATGTACAATAGCTATCTTGCCGGTATGGTCTCTATGCGGATGAGCATTTTTTTCAACCGGAGCTCCATGGGTAGCCCAACGAGTGTGAGCAATACCAGCAGTACCTTCGAGATGGTTATTTTCAAGTTTACCAGCCAGATCAGCGATACGCCCTGGGCTGCGAACTATATTTAACGCATTGTCATTGTCACAGATAGCGACACCAGAGGAATCATAACCTCTGTATTCCAAACGCTTTAAGCCTTCAACTAAAATATCCTCGGCTTGTTTGTCGCCTAAATAAGCAACTATTCCGCACATAATAATTCTCCCAAAAAGGAAATTTTTGTTACAACTTCATACTTTATAATTAGTTATCGTAAAATATCTTTATCCACTTTAACAGAACTATTATAGTTCAATTCTGTTCAAAATACATTACTTTTGCAGATTTTATCGATTGACAACCGTAAAACACGCCAGTACAGTGCCATACAGTGCGATTTATTGTTGCCCGATATAGCTCTCTGAGTTATAATACCGCCCTGAACAGTTGTTAAACTGGCCTCAGAACTACAATTCAGTTAATATTTTGCCTATGCAAAATTACCCCGAGGGTTGATGAAAATGTCAAAAAAAGAAGCTATTACTTACCAGCAGTCAGGCGTCAGTATCGAAGCAAATGACGAAATGGTAGATCTTATCAGTTCTAATGTCAAGCGAACACATGGTCCGCGTGTCATGCATCTGCATAATGCCTTTGCCGGGCTGTTCAGACTCGACAGTGACAAAATGTTCAAAAAGAACTATAAAAATCCTGTCCTTGTTGCCTGTACCGACGGGGTAGGCACCAAAGTCAAGATCGCTGCTTCTATGAAAAAGTATAATACAGTCGGTATTGATCTGGTAGCGATGAGCGTTAACGATATGATCGTTCAGGGAGCTGAACCGCTGTTTTTCCTCGATTATGTAGCGGTTAACAATCTGGAACCTGCTCTTATCAACCAGTTTGTAGAAGGTATCAGCGAAGGCTGTGTTCAGAGTGATTGTGCTCTTATCGGTGGTGAAACCGCTGAGATGCCGGATGTTTATACTAAAGGTGAATTTGACCTGGCTGGTTTTGCCGTTGGCGTAATTGAAAAGGACAATCTACCAACACCTGACAATATCGAGCCTGGCGACGTCGTGATCGGTTTGGCCAGCAGCGGTATCCATTCTAACGGCTACTCTCTTGTTCGCAGAATTTGCTTCGATCGCGAAAATCTTAAATGTGAAGATCATATCGAGCAGCTGGGCGAAACTCTGGGCGACGCTCTCTTACGCCCTACAAAGATATATGCTAAAAGCATTGTCGCTCTTTTAGAAAAATACCCGCTTAACAGTGTAATTAAGGCTATGGCCCACATCACCGGTGGTGGTCTGGTCGGTAATATACCAAGAGTACTAGACGGAAAATTTGACGTTGAACTCGACAGCAGCAGCTGGGAAGTTCCGGCTATCTTCAATTTCCTAAAGGAAATCGGACCGGTTGCAATGGAAGAAATGTACCGCGTATTCAATATGGGTATAGGTTATACCATTATCGCCAAAGCATCAGAAAAAGACGGGATCATAAATATGCTCACAGAGCTTGGTGAAAAGCCATATCTTATCGGCTCAGTTAAAGCTGGTAACGGCAAAGTTACTATTAAATAACCCTGTCGTATATCATCTGTTAAAATAATTAGTTATATATCACACCTCTTTTGGAAAGTTTTCCAAAAGAGGTTTTTTTACACATATACAACTCTGAAATTTCACTTCTACGTCCGATATAAAAGCTTAAAAAATAATTTTATTATTTTTTAAGCAAAAGTAAATACTACTTACAATTATTTACACTCCAAGAATACTCCACCCCCAAAGCACTATCACATCATGTTTAAGATCGTGATAAATCCGCCTTATAAAGCCAGATATAAAATTTACTGCACATATTGACATATTAGTGAAATATATTTCACTCAAACAGTGCAAATATTGCAAACATATTTGCTATATTATTAGTCAGTATCTGGAACTTATATAAATTATTATGGAACTATCACTATTTGTAATTTCATTAGCACCAATACTTTTCCGATAGAAATCATACAGAGAAAGCTAACAAAAACACAACAACAAAGGAAATAGTTATGTTAAAAAAAATGAAACTTGGCTCACGTATGTTACTATCAATTGGTACTGTCGCTCTGATATCATTTGTGATCACTATCTCATATGTTACAATCAAAGCATCAAACATGTCACATCAGGACGCCATGGACAAAGCTTTCGAAATAGCTTATCGGTACAGTACAAATGCCCAAACTGAACTTGAAGAGGCCTTAAACCAGACAAAGTCAATGGCTCAGGTGCTAAAAACATTAAAAGTCAATAATCAGGTACCAGACAGAGAATACAGCAACTCTATCATAAAAGGTTTTGTCCAGGCCAACCCTTCATTTATCGGCATGTGCACCTGCTGGGAGCCAGATGCATTCGATGGCAAAGACAGCGAATATGTAAATAAAGAAGGGCACGATGGAACTGGCAGATACATTCCATATCTATATCGTTCTGGAAACGATATTAACCTGGAAGAACTTGTTGGATACGAAACCCCGGGCGATGGAGACTATTATCTGGTCCCAAAACGTAATGGCAAGGAAATGATCACCACGCCATACGTATACCCAGTTAATGGCGTCGACGTGCTTATGACAACGCTGGTTACTCCAATATCTATTGATGGAAAGTTCTGCGGAGTTACTACGGCTGACATATCATTGGGCTATCTTGCAGAGATGATTTCAGGAATCAGAGCATACGAGACTGGTACAGCAGCCCTGATCGCTAGTGACGGGACATATGCAGCCAATAATGACCTTGAAATGATCGGTAAAGATATTGGTAATTCTGTTCTATGGAATCAGGCCAAGGAAGCTATAAAGAATGGTAAAGAATTCTGCCAGATAGAATACTCTAGCGAAATAGACGACAATATCGGCAGAATAATTGTGCCTATACACATTGGTGACACTGGCACACCATGGGCCTTTCTGGTTAATATACCTATGAGCAAGGTCATGGCCAAGGCTAATGATGTGTTCTACTCAACAGTAATGCTTGGTGCCATATCAGTAGCAATATTATTAACAGTAGTATTTTTTATTGCCAGAGGTATTAGCAAGCCTATCGAACATGTTGTTAAACGTCTTAGCGAAAGTTCTCAACATGTTAAATCTGTCTCAAGCCAGGTAACCGAAACATCTCAAAGTCTGGCCCATGGTTCTAACGAACAAGCTGCCGGGCTCGAAGAAGCTACCAGCTCGCTTGAGGAAATGTCTGAAATGATCAAGCAGAACTCTGAAAATGCACAGCAGGCAAACACACTGGCAACAGAAGCAAGCCATTCGGCACAAAGCGGTAATGAAGCTATGACCAGGATGAACAGTGCTATTATAGATATACAAACATCATCAGATGAAACAGCCAAGATCATAAAAGTGATCGACGAAATTGCATTCCAGACTAACCTGCTTGCCCTCAACGCAGCTGTTGAAGCGGCACGTGCCGGAGAAGCTGGTAAGGGATTTGCCGTAGTAGCAGAAGAGGTTCGTAATCTGGCAATGCGTTCTGCTGAAGCTGCTAAAGACACTTCAGGCATGATTGAAGAATCTGTAAGCAATGCACAAAAAGGAGTTGAAATCGCCGGAGAAGTTGCTAAAGTTTTAGAGGACATCGAAAGCGGTATCATGAAGACCACCCAGCTGGTAGCTGAAATTGCCAAAGCCAGCCAGGAACAGAACCATGGCATATCGCAGATTAACACCGCGGTTAGTAATACTGAGCATATTACCCAGAGGAACGCAGCTACTGCTGAAGAATCTGCCAGTACCTCCGAAGAGCTTTCCGCACAGGCAGAAGAAATGAACCGGATAATTGACGAACTATCAGCTATGGTAGGCGCCCAATCAGGCAACAGTACATCACTATCTGCTTCTGACATGGCTTTTCATAATATCGCTGAAGGCAAAAGCTCGCACAACAAAAACATGAGTTTTGAAAACGATCCTTTTTTTGAAACAGAGAATAAATTTAACGACTTTAACTAGCAGGGAAGCTAAAACATGAATGATCTTTTTATCAGAATAGCCAGACAATCAGACACAACGGAGATACGCGACCTGGTACACAAGGCAACTGATAAATGCTATACACCACCAGACTACACCAAGGTATGTATAGACTTTATGAAAGATCATCATTCAATAGAAAATATCAGTAAAGCTATAGCAGAAGAGTATGTTCTGGTTGCGGAGATAGATAACAAACTGATCGCAACCGGGGCACTCAACTGCCAACAGATACACAGGGTCTTTATCGATACCGAACTACAGGGAACCGGTATCGGCCGGGCAATAATGGCTGAACTTGAAAAAGAAGCTTTGCGTCAGGGTCGACACGAAGTTACACTCCACTCACATATTCCGCCAACGGGCTTCTACCAGAAACTTGGCTATATAATAACTGAGGAAATGAGTAAGGATATTGGCGGCTTTACCCTGAACTTCTATGAGATGAAAAAGAAACTATAACAGAACTGAACTATTCTGTTATTAATAAAATAGCCTTTTTGTGTATCTTAACACAATGGCTATTAAATGTTATGATCTAGAAATATGAAAATGATCATAACATTTATTCTGCTGTATAGCCCGTGGATATTTCTATACAAGACTCTGGCCCAAGACAAATGGAAAAGACCGCCGGGATTATAAGTTACCGTTGTCTTATTACCTTATTTGCCAGTATCGTTCTGACGGCCGAGTTCTCTGTCGATCTGATCATTTACATCATCAACATCATCGGAGACACCTTTTATCCCTTTTTTGAACTCTACCACACTTTTGCCCAGACTCCTTGCAACAGACGGCAGGTTACGACCGAAAATTATCAGTGCAACCACAGCTATCGCAACCCACTCAGTTGTGCCAATACTGAACAGAGCTAATGTATTTTGTAATATCATACAAACCTCATTTACTATTTACAGGTAATAACAATCAACAAACATTGCAGCATAATAAACTTTAAGCTACTGCACTGTCGTCAGCTTCTGCATTGTTACTGTCAAACCGTACTGACACCTTCTTACTTACGCCCTGCTCCTGCATGGTAACGCCATAGATAACGTCAGCAATACTCATTGTCCTGCGACAGTGAGTAATAACGACAAACTGCGAAGTTGTCAGGAACTCCTGTATTACTGAATTGAAACGTTCTACATTCGCTTCATCCAATGCAGCGTCAACCTCATCCAGTAGACAGAACGGGCTCGGCTTGCTCTTAAAGATCGCCATGATCAATGCAACCGCCGCCATAGTCTTTTCACCACCGCTAAGCTGCGAGATACTGGCAGGCTGTTTTCCTGGAGGACGAGCGATGATCTCGATAGTTGATTCCAGAATATCATCTGGATTTTCAAGGATAACTTCTGCGCGACCACCACCAAAGAGCTTACGGAACAGCTCAGAGAAGTTGCCACGAATAGTTTCAAAGCTCTTACGGAACAGCTCGGTACTTTCAATATTGATCTTTTCGATCAACTCTTCCATTTGCTTACGGGCATCGTCAAGGTCGACATACTGAACATTCAGCGACTCTGCACGAGCTTCCAGCTCTTCCTGCTCTTCGATCGCACCCAGGTTAATATTACCCAGACGATTAATCTTTTGTTTAAGCTCTTTGATCTCGGCATTAACAGCAGGCCAATCCATTTCCTGAACCTCGGTTTCCTTAAGCTGTTCTTCCAGTGAAATATTCATTTCTTCAACAGCTCTCTGTACCAGGTTTTCACAGCGTACTCTGTTCTCATTATACTTCAATTGCAGATCGTGAAGCTGCTGCTGACATTGAGAATGAATAGATTCACTTTCCTTGATCTCGGCAGATATCTCTTTCTTTTCAGCAACCATAACTTCAAAATGCTCACGCTGAGCTTTTACCTGCTCTTGCAGCTGCTGTCTCTGTAGAAACAGTTCGCTCATAAGATTTTCAGCTGTCAGGATCGACATCTGGGTTTCCTGATAGTTCCGGTCACCACCATCGAGGTCATTCTGCATAGTCTGAATATTATGCTCGGCTAATTGCAGCTGACTGCGAAGCGAAGCTATCTTATCACGAAGAGCCAGATCTCGCTGGCGTGCCTGACCAAGCTCAACCTTGATATTAGTTACTCTTTCAACAATCTCATTATCCTTGGCTTCCAACACTTCTATCTGCTCGCCAAGAAACTCTACCCTATCCTGTCTTTCAGTATTCAACTGCTGAAGTTCGTCGAGTTTTTGTCTGCCGTGCTCCTGAGAATTCATAGCTTCAGATATCTGTTCTTCGATCGCAGTAACTTCACTGGCAATAAGAGGTTCTTCCTGACGCAGACGATTAAGATTCTGTTCGATACGATCAAGATTACCTTTAACCTCGACTTCTTCGGTTCTGGCTTCGTAAACGGCAGTACGCAGCTCCTGCAGGTTTTTCTCAAGATGTTCAGTCTGGCCGTCAAGCTGAATATTGCGCTGCTCTAGTGTTGTGATCCGCTCCTGGGCATCATTTAACATATCATCAAGCTCACGCAGCTCACTCTTACGTGAGATAAGACCGCTGCCAGCTATCTGTGAACCAATAGCAACAGTACCATCAGCCTCAAGTACTTCACCTGAAAGAGTAACCCAACGATAACCAGCAGGAACAGAACCAACTAACTCGAACGCTTCTGACAAACTGGAAACCAGCAGCGTTTTACCAAGCAGGCTCTGGGCAAGATTGCCACAATCATCTGGAACTGTCACCAGATCAGAAACCCGGGCAATAATAGCTGGATAGCTCTTAACATCAAAACCATCATCTACAGATTTGAGTCTGTCAAGGCAAGTCATAAACACACGACCAGCCATCTCGCTGAGACGATCCTGATCCTTAAGCAATTCTTCTGAACTGGTTACTACCAGATTTTGAGAACTGCCGCCCAAAGCAGCTTCGATAACAGAAGCGTATTTAACCTCAGAGCGAATAAGTTCCGCGGCCAAACCACGAACATAATAAAATTCATCTGTATCTTTTTGCCGTGCTTCCAGGATAGTCTTAACACCTTTGTCAACACCTTCCCATTTGGCTTCCATATCTTCCAGTAAGCTCTTGCGACTAACCAGTCCACTTCGATATTCACGAGCAGATGAAAGCTCTTCGGCACACTCAAGTCGTTCCTGACTTACCGCGGCCAACTGTTGACGCTTTTCTTCCAGCTGCTGATTACAGCTTTCCTGAACAACAGTGATCTCTTCCATCTTTTCAGTAAAGCCAGCCTTACGGGTAAGCAAGTCCTGCATCTCCTCGGTTATTACCGAAGCCCGTCCAGTGAGTCTGTCTTTCTGAATATTCAGATTATCACATTTAATATTGAATGCATTTATTTCATTGTGCAGCTGAGCAGTTTTTCTGACAATATCCATCAGTCCGCTCTTTTCATCATCAAGCTGACTGCGATATTCGTTAAGTTCCATCACCTGATCATTTCGTTCAGCCTGCATCTGATTTAGCTCGGTCTGCTTACTCTCCAGTGCCTCATCAGCACTATCCATCTCCTGCTGAGCCTGTTCCATTTGTTCAGACAAAGTACGAGACTGACGACGGAGTTCCTCGATACGAGAATTATTCTGCTTGAGCATCTCCTGTATTTCTTCACAGCGACGATGGCCCATCTCGACCCTGTCCTGCTGCTGACCGATACGGCTGGTAAACTGCATGAGTTGATTTTCGCCCTGACGAATCTCACCATCGGCTTCAGACACTTCATGCTCGAGAATACTCAGACGAGCACCACGAGTTTCTATCTCAGTGCTGCGAAGTACGATCTCGTCCTGAACCTTGGAAACCTTTTCCTTTACCTGTTCAGCAGACTGCTGGAGTTTTAGGAATTCACTGAGATACTGATTAAGACGAAGTTCATTTAGACGACTGGAATATGTCTGATAGTTCCTGGCCTTACCAGCCTGTATCTTTATAGACCTTAACTGCTTATCAAGCTCTGCAATAATATCGTGAAGGCGGAGCATATTCTGTTCGGTACGTTCAAGTTTTCTAAGAGTCTCTTTTTTGCGAGCCTTATACTTACTTATACCGGCCGCTTCTTCAAAGATAGCGCGACGCTCTTCTTTAGGAGCCTGCAAGAGCTGAGTAACTCTACCCTGTTCGATAATAGAATATGCATTAGCACCAAGACCGGTACCCATGAACATTTCTTTAATATCTTTCAGACGTGCATTTTTACCGTTGATCTTATACTGGCTTTCGCCGCTGCGGAACAACTTTCTGGTAATAGCGATCTCATCGAAATCTGCTGATAGTGTCTTATCGTTATTGTCAAAAACAAGAGTAACTTCAGCAAAGCCCATTGGCTTACGATTGCCAGAACCGTTAAAGATAACATCGAGCATCTGAGTACCACGCAAGCTTTTAGCTGACTGCTCACCCAGTACCCATTTAACCGCATCAACAACGTTACTTTTTCCACAGCCGTTAGGACCGACAACAACTGTTACGCCATCGTCAAAGTCAAATTCTGTTCGGTCTGCAAAACTCTTGAACCCGCAAACTATTATTTTTCTTAACTTCATAATTATCACGTCCTCCGTGACTTGTTTTCATCTGCCTGCCTCCGAGCTGCTCCCGGCAGATAATATAATTAACAGGATACTCCGATCCTATCATTAGTCATGGTCATTTCTCTTCCAGTTCAGATAGATTTTCAAGGCTATCGTTTAGACGCTTCATCTTAAACTTAGCGTCTATAAAGCCGCGATTGCACAGATCATAGATAACACCTATGGTCTGCCCGAAACTTAAACCGGCACCAACTTCCTCTTTCAAAGGCGCCCCGAGAACTTTTATGAGTGCCTCAACATTAGAAAGACATGATATTTTAACAAACTTACTGCTTTCGGGCAACTGCCTGGTTATGGTAATTATTGAATTACCAGTATTTGAATTTATAACTATGCCGGCAGCATCATTCTCATAAAACAGATTATCAGATACCCTGAGCCCCCTACCAAAGATCACCATTCTCGGCTCCAGAGCTGCCCATGCACATATCATATTGCTAGAACTAGACTTAACAGTATCCACATAGAAGCCACTTGCTGTTTTCTGTGAATCTACATAGACATGATTACCTCTTCTTAATGAATCGTAGGCTATTAAACGCATATTATCATCAAAATTATCGAGCAGACCTGCCAGAGTCCAGGACGCCATTGGATCATCAACGACATCACCCAACGCTACCGCCGCCATCAACCTACAAGGGTGCGACTCTGACCTTGCTATATTTGACAATTCCTTTATTACACTCAGGTCACCCATATTTAAAATAGTCTTGGCAGCATAATATGCTTTGGGAGTACTAACATCTTCACAAAGCCCTTCCAGATAAGACATTGCGCCTTTTCCGATAGCTTCCCAGGCGAGAGTGATATCTTCAAAATCAGCATTTGGATCTTTCGCCAGCTCGCCCAACTCTTGTAATTTCTGCTCCTGATAAATAGCAGTATTATTCAAATAAAGCTTCAGGATTATCTTTATAAAGTGATTATATTCCCTTACCCACTTCCCTGGTATATTGATAAAAATACACTCTCTATCACGTGCAACAGCAACTTTAATGCCGTTATTGACCGGGAAACGGCTATTTATCCGCTCTACTATCACTTGTGCAGAACGAGAATCAGGCTCAAAGAGCACCAGTTTAATCTGGCGAGGATATTCACTATGGCCACCGCCAAGTACGACACCAAAACGTGGGTCTGCTCTTTTAACTTCACCTTCTGTATATACCGGAAGTGGATCTATATATACCGGACCGCCAGCGATTGCAACCTTATTACCTGGTATTCCAGAAGTTACACGTCTCATATCTGCTGGCAGCAGCATACCGCCTTCCAGGCTGGTAGTCTGGGTTGCAAATGGAATTGACACTTTCACATCAAAAACTGTTCCCTTTGGAGCTCCCGCCGGCACAGTACCACTAACTCTGACTACCGCAGTATCCATGCTGTTGATTAGCTGTTCTGCTGTCATTCTGGCATATCTGCCGCTTAAATATCTTTTGCCAGAAGCCTTTAATACCTGAATATGCTTTAACAGTACATTTCTAATATCAGGTGGACATTCTGCTGAACCTGTACCTTTAAGCCCCCAGACCAGCGAATAACCGCTAACATTTATCCCTTCATAACCTGCTAGATCACAAAGACTTCTGATCGTCTCGCCATACTTCTCTGCCATTACCTCTGAACGGGTAACCTTCTTTTCTGAGCTACATCCGGAAATGGTTAATACAGCAGAAACGAGTAGTAGAGTTATAAGTCTGACCATAATATCTACCTCAAAAAATATATAAAGTGTTAATAAAATTAAGGTTGGCTAACAGAAGTTCAGTTATTTTCTATTCTTTGACAGCGAAAGTTAATACTGACATTCCTACGCATAAAATTTTTCAGGCCTTCAAATACCACATATACCTGTCATTTTGTACGATATTCGAGCATTATACATCATATATACATATAATAGTAGAAAAATACAACAAATTGCCCTCTACACCGTTTGGCATGTGCCTGTTACTACCTGTTAGCATTGCAGATCAGATAACAATTAATTTATTATTTTTGACTTAGGGGAATCTCCTTATATCTTGACAATTTGAGATAGATACACAATAATTGTAACTGCTAAGATATGTTTCTATAACAACCGTAATATCTGCGTTTAGGTGGCGAGGCGTTTTTCAACTGTACCAGGAAAGCGAGTTATTTTTTTGCTCAGCAACTGCTTAATAACAAGAAAGCAATACCAGGAATTTGAAAAAGCACGGATGGCTGAATATGCTGTTTTCAGCAGTGACGATCCGGGCCGGAAATTCTCTGAACCAGAACATGAATATCGTTGCTGTTTCCAAAGGGATCGCGACCGAATACTCCACTCTGCATCTTTTAGGAGATTGGAAGCAAAAACCCAGGTATTTGGTGATACCAGCCAGGATTATTTTCGCACCAGGCTGACACATAGTTTTGAAGTATCACAAATCGCCAGAACTTTAGCACGTGCACTTGGCGTCAATGAAGATTTAACCGAAGCCGCTTCACTAGCACATGACCTTGGCCATCCGCCGTATGGTCATTGTGGCGAAGCTGTTCTCGATGAGCTAATGTGCGGCCATGGCGGCTTTGAGCATAACAGTCAATCATTGAGAGTTGTTGACTATCTGGAACATCCTTACCCAAATTACCGGGGGTTGAATTTATGTTTTGAAACCAGATACTGTCTGGCAAAACACGAAACTCGATATGACACCCCGGAGCATACTGCAGAATTCGGCGATGGTAAAGGGTCGCTCGAAGGACAGATAGCTGATCTGGCCGATTCGATAGCATATGACTCTCATGATCTGGACGACTCACTGGCAGCGGGTCTGATAAAAGAAGAAGATTTACATGATATAAGGATATACAAAGACGTTAAGAATATCGTCCAGGAACTATATCCCTCTGCCCATAAATATGCCAGACAATTGAGATGTGCAAAAGCAATCATCGACATTATGGTAAGCGACACACTTATCGTCGCTGAAAAAAAACTGAAAGTTCTGAATCCTAAATGTGTTTCAGATATCAAAAATGCCGATTCAAAGATAATTGCCCTGTCACCATATCGCCAGGAGCAGATGAAAGAGCTTGAAACTTTTTTATATGAAAGAGTGTACAATCACCCGGTTATCGCCCAGACACGAAGCCATGCAAAAGAAGAAATCGGCTTCCTGTTTGAAAAATATAATAAACACCCTGAATTAATGCCCAAGAGATTTAAGAGCAGGCTGGACGATACTGCCAGAGAAAGAGTTGTTTGCGACTATATCTCCGGCATGACTGATAGATACTGTAAGGAAACGTACAGAAAGGTTAAAGATGCGGACAGTTAATTAAGGCTGTAGTTGCCCTAAACAAATTTGAGAAGCTTGTGGGGCAAAATAACAAAGGGGAAAACACCGTGCCAGTTTACGAAAATAACTACGACAAACAACTGAAACAATTGATACGGGATAACACTCATTTCGTGTCACTCATGGGTCATGAAATAAGAACCTACATGAACGCAATAATCGGGTTCGCCACTATCCTTGAAGTTGAAGATATTTCACAGGAACAGAAGGAGTTTGTATCTTCTATTCTGGAAAACGGTAACGGTCTGATCAGCCTGACTGACAAGATCGTAGAATATTCCCGGATCAGGGCAATGGACAAAGCGGGGATAATACGTAAGACCATTAACGCTAATGAAATGCTCGATAAGGTAGAGAGCAAATGGGGCAACATAATTAAAGCCAAGGGTATTGACTTCAGTATCCACAGATCCAGCTCACTACCAGAACAGTTCAGCAGTTGTCAGGATCATATACTCAGATGCATCGACATTTTATTGGAGAATGCCTGCGAATATACTGAAAAAGGACACATTACTCTTTCTATCGGCGTAAAGCAGGAAGAGCAAGATGGCACATTCCTCATGATCGACATAGAAGATTCCGGCTGCGGTATTGCCCACCACCTGCAACATACGGTATTTGAACCTTTTGAAAGAGGTGAGCATGAAGAAATGACCGCCGGCATGGGATTAACTATCCTGGCCAGCCTTTTAGACCTTCACAATGGCGCTGTATTTTTCGATAGCTCGCCAGAGGAAGGCTCTGACTTTAGCTTCTGTATGCCGATAGAAATAACAGCTAAAAGAACTGAACTGGAAAGCTCTGATGACACAACTTTTGGCCAGACAACAATAGCCCACCATCATAGCGATAACTCGAGCTTCAGTAATAAGATATTAATTGCCGACGACAACTATTCCAGCCGCAAACTTATGAAAGTATTACTGGAAGGCATTGGCTGTACGTGCGACTTCGCCAGAAATGGCCAGGCTGTTCTGGATATGATAACTCCAGAATACGACATTATCCTCATGGATATACGTATGCCAGACATGAGCGGTCTGGAAGTAACAGCCAAGCTTAGAGCCAAAGGTTTCAGCAAGCCAATAATAGCCGTAACAGCATTTGCCATGCCATACGATCAGCAGGAATGTTTAAATGCCGGCTGCAACGGTTATCTTTCCAAACCGCTTAGCAGAGATGTCCTAATAAGCACCCTGAAAGAATATCTGGCAAAATAAAACTGTAGCGGTCGCATAATAAATATAAGAAAGAAGATAGAATAAATAGTGCCGATCAAAAGTACAATAAATGCTACCAGAAAATTTTTAATACATAAGATACTGCATATCGACGATACCCCGCGTCGCCTAGCTATGGGAGTAGCGATCGGCTTTTTTATTGCCTGGACACCGACGATCGGTTTCCAGTCTGCACTTGTTGTATTACTGGCTATATTGTTCAGAGCCAATAAAGTAGTTGGCCTGCCTTTTGTCTGGATATCCAACCCGCTCACCATTGTGCCTGTATACTGGCCGAACTATCTTTTCGGTAATGCCCTGATGGCTATTTTCGGCGACCGGCCAAGATTTACCTTCAAAGATTTTGAAAGTGCCGTCCTGCAATTCGTTGACAGCTCACAAGGCCTGTTCAATTCTCAAACCTGGATCAATCTTTACCAGCTGCTGTTAAAATTTCTCGACTTCACTGTCGATCTTTGGATAGGCAGTATTCTGGTAGGCTTGATCATGGCTGTGATCTCCTACTTTGCCAGTTATCACCTCATCATATGGTACAGACACAAAACACCCAGAGGTCGGGCCTTTATGAAGAAACTACTACTAAAAAAAAAGAAAGAAAGCTTCACGCTAAATGAAAATAACTAATACTATCGCCGACACCAGAGACGCGATAAAAGCTGCACGCAGTTCTGGAAAGACAATTGGCTTTGTACCAACTATGGGCGCTCTTCATGCAGGGCACTTTTCCCTTATCGAAGCAGCTAAAAAAGAATGTGACTATATCGTTGTCAGCATTTTCTTAAACCCAACACAATTTGGCCCCAATGAAGATTTGGCAAACTATCCCAGAACCTTTGGCGAAGATTGTTCAGGCTGCGAAAAACTGGGAACTGACCTTATCTTTGCTCCGACACCAGAGATCATGTACCCCAAAGAAACTCTGACCTGGGTAACTGTTGACAAGCTTACTGACAATCTCTGCGGCAGCTCACGACCGAACCACTTCAGGGGTGTGACCACCGTTGTAACCAAACTATTCAATATTGTTCAGCCGGACTTCGCTTACTTCGGCCAGAAAGACGCTCAGCAATTATCAGTTCTGGAAAAAATGGTGGAACAGCTGGATATACCGATAACAATAAAAAGGTGCCCTATAATCCGGGAATCTGACGGTCTGGCAATGAGCAGTAGAAACAAATATCTCAGCAGCGAAGAAAGACAGCAGGCTATCTGTCTGAAAGAGGCTCTCGATTCCGCGAACCAGCTTTTCAGCAGCGGAACCAGAGACACTATTGAAATAATTTCGGAAATGAACGAAGTTATAAGTGAGTATCCACTCGCCCGGGTAGATTATATTTCTATCGTCGATAACGAACTGCTCCAGCCGATAGAAGAGATCGGCAAACCAGCATTGGCCGCTCTGGCTGTTTATGTCGGCCAGACCAGACTTATCGACAACATAGTACTAAACCCATAAACAAACTGTAGCAGTCAAGGGAAGCTTACTGGATATCCATCCAGTCTTCCCACAGACCCTGCTCACGCATTTTCTCACGATGCTTTTCATATTTAAACAGCTTCTTACGCTGCTTACTCATACTCTTATCCAGCTTCGACTGAACACCGGAAAACAGCTTGGCCGCCTCGGGAGATGCGATCGGAGCGTTCCGGTCATCTCTGGTCTTCATACGTAAACGAGCGATCTTTTTCTGATCCGCATAACGCAGCAGATCATCTTTAAGTGAGATATAATACTGACATTCGCCCGGGTCGCCCTGACGACCAACACGCCCTATCAGCTGCCAGTCGAGTCTTTCAAAATGCTGACGGTCGGTACTAAACAGGAACATACCACCGAGCTCTGCAACTCCCTCGCCCAGCTTAATATCAACACCACGACCAGCCATATTGGTAATAATAGTTATTCTATCTTTATGACCAGCCAGTGCAATGATCTCAGCTTCACGGGTATGATTCTTCGCATTTAATATTTCATGCGGGATCTCCAGACCATCCAGCAGAGAACCAATATATTCCGACTCTCTCACCGATGCTGTTCCAACAAGTATCGGACGCCCTTCATTATGGACACGGATAATATCTTCGATAAGTGCACTATGCTTGGCGTCAAGGTGACGATAAACTTTATCAGGATGAAGCACACGCTGGCGTGTCTTATTCGGTGGTATCTGGACCACACGCAAACTATAAACACTCATAAATTCTGAAGCATTTATCATAGCGGTACCTGTCATACCTGCCAGCTTTTTATACTTTCTGAAAAAGGCCTGATATGTAGTCTTGGCGGTTCCTCGAATCTCTCCGGTCGGGATAATTCCGTTATGTATCTCGATCGCCTGATGAATACCATCTGGCAACTGACGACCGGGCATCATACGTCCAGTGTTCTCATCGATCAGCACAATACGATTATCACGCACAACATAATGCTGATCTTTTTTGTATATATAACGTGCCGCCAACGCACAGGTAACATAACGCTCCCAGCGATGACCGCTAGGCAGCAGACGCAAAGCATTACCAGCTCTGGCTCTTGAAGCAGACTTACCTTCATCCTTCATCTCGACGCTGCGATCATCATGCATAAGTCTGAAATGTTTACCGCGAACCATCTGACCGGCAACATGTTCAGCTCTTTTATATAGTTCCAACTGAGGTGAAACGCCGCTCTCGCCGCCAATTGACAGTGGGCTGCGAGCCTGGTCGATCAGTACGCTGTCAACCTCATCGATAATAGCAAAGTCAAACGGGACATTCAGCTTTTTACCATGTTCCGGCCGCAAAATTGCATCTGCATCACAAACACGTTTCTTACGCTGCGGCTCCCTTAAACTATCGAATACAATTTCCTTACTTGTTGCATATACTACATCATGCTGATATGCCTGAGCTCGCTGAGTTTGATTCTGGCCCGGCACAACCATACCAACCGACATACCCAAACCCTGAAGAAATGGAGCCATCCACTGAGCATCACGAGCTGCCAGATATTCATTTGATGTTACGATATGAACTGAACTACCGACATTATCAAGATTATATAAAAATGCGGCAAGTGGTGCCATCAGGGTCTTACCCTCACCAGTGTGCATCTCGGCTATACAACCTTCGTACAATGCCAGAGTACCGACCAGCTGAACATCATAATGACGCATACCCATCTTACGCACCGATACCTCACGACCAACTGCCAAAGCTTCCGGCAATAGAGGGGTAATATCTGAATGAGCATGAGCTCTTGTATGAAGCTCATCGATCCTGTCTGTAAGCTCATCATCAGTAAGGCTTTGAAGTTCTGGCTCAAGCTTGCCGGCCTTAGCTACCAGCCTATGATAATGATTGAGCTTCTGTTTCTGCCACGGTTTGTTAAATAGCATATACAAGTAATCCATAGTTTGCTATTATGGCAATATCAGGATAAAAATCAATAGGAAAAGAATCCTGATAAGTTCTTATAAATAAGCTACTTCAGGATAAGAGTTCTGCCTCTTTCCAACTGGTGCAGTTCAACCGAAAGTGCTTGCAGGCTCTTTAACCTGTCAGCTGAAATACGACCTGCTGAAAGTACCGCTTCTGAGACACCAAGCTTTTCGATAAAAAGCTTCAATTCATGGGAATATTCACCATGATGTGGTAAAAGAATAGTATCAGCGACCAATTCCGGATACTTACTCGATATCTGACTGATCACCTCAGGGGTTATATCACCACATAATAACACAGACCGCCCCTTGCTAACGATCTTTATCACCAGAGAACCACTGTTTGTACTGATATTATCGCTATTGGTGGGCCATAAAATCTCCGCTTGAAACTCTTTTCCTGAGATAATATCTCCAGCTGATAACTCTAAAAGTGATAATTGCTCTTTATCGAGCATAGCCAGCATATCCCGATCGCTTTGGGTAAAATAATTGCTAAAACCTGCTGGTACCATCGCTTTTACTACTGGAATAGCTGAGGCTAAATCCGGCACACCATTATAATGATCCAGATCCGAATGCGATATCAAAAGAGCATCAATGCTATTGACTCCCAGCGACCTGACATAAGGCACAACCTCTCTGTCTGCTATATCAAAATCATCATAACTACCGCAATCATAGACCATTACAATATCACCGGGCATTTTCATAACCACACAGCAGCCATGACCTACTCCTAATGCATGCATCTCCATATGGTCAACATCAGTACATACAGGCAACATTACAATTAGTACTACAACCAATAGTATCAGGCCGCATAGTGACCATTTTGCCCAATATAGCTTTCTGACGAAACCTGTATATAGTGTTATCAATAGCATTGAATAATATGACCAGTAAAACCAACCCGGAAGCTTGGGAATATTTTCGCTGCAATACGAAACCTGACCAAGGCTATTTACCACCCAAAGCAAAAGCTTTACCGGCCAATTTAATATCGTATCAAGACTTGTAAATGCTGGGAACAGCACCGCTAGCAGTATCTTTATCGAACCGGCCAACATAGCTAATGTTACCGGAATCGCCATAAAAACGGAATTAATCGCACCAAACCATGATATTCGACTAAAATACCAGGCGATAAGCCCTAAAGATACCAGCCACGCAACAAAGCTGACCGCAAACGCGCTACCAATCCATCTCTTGAGCTTGGACAGAAATTGCAAATACCAGGGCCTGTCGTCCAGTAGTGTCAGCTCGAATTTCTCTTTCAGGCGAATTCGGGTTGGATCGCTTACTATCTCGGCGATGACTGCAGGACTTAAGATTATCAATGCTGTAACAATACCAAATGAAAGCTGAAATCCAACAGCAAACAAATTGAGTGGATTATATAGTAAAAGAACCATCCCGCAAAATAGCAACAGGTTCAATGGTGAAGAGTTTCTCCTGAAAATGTAGCCCAAACAAAATAATACCGTCACAAATCCAGCACGAATTATTGGCGGCCGAGCCGGAACTACTATCATATAACCAATCACAAAAACAGCAGGAATAAGGCCCAGCAGCCAGCGAGGTAGTTTAAAAAGTCTTAGTAACATCCAGACAAAACCAGTTAATATTGCAATATGCAGGCCTGAAAGACTCAGATAGTGCATTGTTCCTGTTCGTAAAAATGCTTCTTTAACCTGAGCGGTTATACCATGGCGATCACCAAGCATTAGTGCCGCCAGAACAGAATCTGGGTCACTGTCATAAGCAGAATCTTCACCACACAATATTATACGGAGATTATTCTTTGTATTTTCCAGCAATGTAGGAAAGCTACCGGGCATAGTGGCAACTCGCTCCACCAGCTCATTATGATCAACAGACATACCAACTATTATCCGGCTGCGTCGTACAGCACTCCCAATTTCATCATCACCAACTCTGCGGCGATATAACTTGCCGGTAACCGCCAGACTATCGCCCTGCCGCAGCTCGATCGATGGCTCACCCATATACACACGCACAATACCGGAAACACTCTGCCATTGGCCACCATCTTTTATACCATTGCAATCAAGGTCAAAAAAAGTACCACTACTGCTTCGATAATCATACTTTGCCAGTGCACCTTTTTTTTCAGTTAGCTGAACCGGCCCCGATATTACTCCTCTGACAGTAGCGATATGCAGCTGCTCACCTTGGCAATATCGTATAATATGATTATCTGGATAATACCAGGTAAACTGCACAAGTCTAAAACCGCCAAGTGAGAAAAAGGCAAGAAAAGTAGCTAAATAGATATGTACCGGCCTACCGCATCTGCAAAATAGCAAAACAACTCCTGTCAGGATAGCCGTCACCAGCATAACCAACCAGAAGGATAACGCTGCTATATATGTCCCGGCGATGATCCCAAGACAAAAAGCAAACGCCGCCCCAGCCAGGGGAAGCGCGTGTAATTTCACCATACCAGCCATAAAAGCATTTTAGCCATAATTATGCCGGTCTTCAAACTCAAAATCACATCATTATTCTATAATGTCAGATAATTACTCGTACTTCGCCCAGCGAGCAGCCCATTCTACAAAACGATCTTCTTCGATCGCCTTGCGTGTTTCAGCCATAAGCCATTGGAAAAATGCGAGGTTATGTAACGACACCAAAATAGGACCTGTCATTTCAGGCTTCTTTCTGTCACAAAGGAACAGATGCCTGAGATAGCCGCGAGAAAAATTACGGCAGGTATAGCAATTACAATTCTCATCTAGCGGGCCATTATCCAGCTTATGTTTCTCATTTCTAAGGCGAATACTGCCCTGACTGGTAAATGCAAAACCATGACGACCATTTCTGGTCGGGATAACACAGTCAAACATATCAACACCAGTAGCGATCGCAGCGACCATATCTTTCGGTGTGCCAACCCCCATAAGATATCTGGGCTTCTCTGGCGGCAGTTTCGGAACGATAAAATCACAAGTCTCTATCATTTCCTCATGGCTTTCGCCAACACTTAAACCACCTACAGCATAACCTGGGAAATCCAGCTTGATAAGCTCTTCCGCACACCACTGACGCATTTCCTTGTTCGTTCCACCCTGAACAATACCAAACAGCCACTGATCATCAGGACGCAAATGTGCTTCCTGGCACATCTCTGCCCAACGCAGAGTACGAACAACAGCTTCCTTCATGCGTTCGGTAGTACAAGGCAGCTTCACACATTCATCAAAAGCCATGATAATATCGGCGCCAAGTTTATTTTGAACGTGAGTAGCTGTAACCGGGTCAAGTCTGATCTTTGCCCCATCAATATGGGAACGAAACTCTACTTCATCTTCGCCGATACGGTTGATACCTGCCAGTGAAAAAACCTGAAAACCACCGCTGTCTGTCAGCATAGGGCCGTCCCAGCCAGAGAACCGCTGCAAACCGCCAAGCTGCTCAACAACATCAGCACCCGGCCTGAGCAGCAGGTGATACGTATTGCCAAGCACGATCTGGGCACCGATCTCATGTATTCTATCCGGCAATATGCCTTTGATCGCGCCACGAGTCCCAACCGGCATAAAGACCGGGGTATCAATAACACCATGCGGAGTAGTCAAGCGACCACGGCGAGCACGATGCTCATCACTACGGTGTAATATTTCAAAATTAAACTTCAATATACTATCTTACCTTCTATGCCTTAGCTACTTATTACATAGCTTATTATATACTTTATGATTTTACCTTACAGCCAGGGGTCGATCCTTATACCGCGACCATTTCTGGCATCAAATGAAAAATCTTCCGGCCCGCAGTGGAAGTCTGACTTAACCAGAATACGAGTTTGATTCTCTTCTTCCAGATTAACCAGAACCTGGCGACGATCATTAAGCAGATATTCTGCGATCTTTGGCGAAACGATAACATCCAGTTCGGCAACATGCGCATCCTCTGCGGCATATGCGATCTTTCTCATTACCTCGATCGCTACCGACTCGGAACTCTTTAACTGACCAGCTCCTTTACAAAGCGGACAGCTTACATAAGTACGATTCTTAAGTGATGCCTTCATTCGCTGGCGAGTTATTGCCATAAGACCAAACTGATTGATTCGAAGGATACGGGTACTGGCCCTGTCTTTAAGGAACAGATCACGAACAACCTTTTCCAGCTCACGCTTATGCTTATTATTAACCATATCTATAAAGTCGATAACAACCACACCACCCAGGTCACGAAGTTTTAACTGACGACATATCTCATCCGCCGCTTCCAGATTTGTCTTAAATGCGGTATCTTCAGCATTATTATTATCTCGATACTTGCCACTGTTAACATCGATAGTTACCATAGCTTCAGTACTTTCAATCACTATCGAGCCACCATTGGCCAATGGTACATTTTTACCCTGAAGCTTCTCGATCTCTCTTTCAATGTTGTACCGGCTAAAGATCGGTGTATGCTCCGAATAGAGCTTCACCATCTTTCTGCTACGCGGCATTGCGACCGCAAAGAAATCGTCGATCTTTTCCCAGGTAGCTTCATTGTCACAGTAGATACGGTCAATACCGTTAGTAAAGATATCACGCACTGTCCTGATGACCAGATCTGACTCTTTATACAACTCCATCGGCCCGGACTTCTTCTTGATATTCTTACTCATCTGTTTCCATAAACGAATAAGATAATTAAAGTCCTTTTTTAGATCACGCTTATTACTACCGAGACTGGCAGTACGAAGAATAATACCTACATCGTCGGGGGCGCTTAGCTCGGCAGAAAGTTCTTTCATCTTCTGACGATCTTCCTGACTGAGCTTACGAGATACACCACTATGTCTCATACCGGGCATAAGCACAACATACCTACCCGGAATAGAAATATAGGAACTCAAGGTCGGGCCTTTTGTTCCAATACCAGCCTTGATCACCTGAACCACAACTTCCTGCCCTTTCTTAAGGCATTCCTGGATCAGTGGGCGATCTTTACGAGGCTGCTTCTTGCCAACCTTTTCAGACTGTTCTACAAAATTCTTAAAGTACGATGTTTGTACATCTGATATATGCAGAAAACCATTCTGACCAATACCAAAGTCTACAAAGCAAGCCTGGATACTTGGCTCTATATTAACGATCTTACCTTTGTATATATTACCAACCAGACTGGTAGTATCAAGTCTTTCAACATAAAGCTCTTCAAGCTTTTTATCCTGCACAACCGCAATACGACATTCCTGACCAGTAGTTACATTGATAAGCATCTCACGACGCTGTTTCTTTTCCTGTTGTAGAGGTCTGGACTTAGCAGGTGCTTTTGCCACAGTCTCTTCCTTCTTAGCCTTGTTGGCAGCGTCTATTTTAGACTGCAATTCTCTAACTGGCTTCTTTGGTTCTTCTTTAACCTGTTCTGCTTCTTCTACAACTTCAGCATTATCCTCAGACTCTGACTCTTCAGGTTTTTTATCCTTCGTACTTTTTGATCGTCTGCGTCTGCGAGGTTTTTTAGCAACCTTAGTCTCATCTGCCCCTTCACCTTCTTTTGCTGAATCTTCTTGTTCTACAGACTGCTTATCTTCTGAACTTTCTTTCGTTTCAGACTCATCTTTCTCTTTTGGCTTTTCAGATTCTTCAGTTTTAGTTTCTTTTTCTTCTGAAGTTATTTCTGAATCGGACTCGTCAGCTTTTGCTTCTACTTTTTTCTTTGTGGTTCGTTTTCTTCTACGCGGCTTTTTCTTTTCAGACTTTACTTCTTCAGACTCTTCTGCAGTTTCAGCTTTTGACTCTGGCTCTTTATCGTCAGTGTTTTCCGTTTTCTCTGCCGCATCCTTTCCCTGCAGCTCTCTTTCGATCTGCTTTGCAGTTTTATAAACCTTTATCGGTTTTTTCTCTACACTCTCTTCAGAAGTATTATCTGCTTTAGCAGTACTTTCAACTTTAGCTTCTTTTTCTTCAACCTGCGGCGTTACGGTCTCTTCGACCTTTGCTGATTCTTCAGACTGACCAGAGCTTTCGACCTGCTCTGCACTATCGGCCTTTACAGCACTTTTCTTCTTCAGCACTCTGCTGACAGCTTGTTTTACCTTTTTCATTTTATCCTCATGCCGTTTGCAATTTGCAAACAATGTATCTTCCAGACTCCCGGCGTATTGCCGACATATTAAACATGTTCAGTTCGTTCATAAACTGAGGACGTCATTAATTGTTTCTTCATACCGGGTTGCCGTCCTGACTACGTACTCTATATCTTCGATCATATCCAGGTCCAGTGCTTTTACGATCTCATCCAGACGGGCAGTAACCCCAGGACTTATTTCCATTGTTAATGTGATCGTATTTTCCCGGTAAATTAATTCTTTTATATTATCTTTAATGTTCAGTTTGCGTGCTTTATGCCGACCACGAGCCTCACGCTCTGCAATATACTCTTTAGCATCGTTCAATGTCTCTATGCTCTTACATAATACTTCTTGAGAAATGCTATCGTAAGGAATGAGATCATACTTTACCTCAGAAGGTATAGCCTTTGCTTTCCCTGACAGATGACCAGCCTTATCCAGCGTTATCCCCACCGGAAGCTGACCGGCAAGACTATCGATAAGTGCCATAGTTTTCTGCGAATCTGAAACATGAAAGACAAGAAGCTCACAGTCACTGGCAACACCAACATTACGCGGTAATGGTAATGACATTTTGATATGAGGGTTAAAGCCTTGAGAATAGCAGATAGGAATATCGGCGCGAATAAAAGCCCGCTGCCAGATAGTCTGGGTCTCTCGATGAGATAGAAACCTTGCATCATCTTTTACCGAAAACAGGATGAACATCCTTTCCTGTACGGTCTGAGTATTATTTACATCATTGTCAGACATAAAACATATGTATATAGCAGGAAACGACCGTGTACCGGGCTCTAACCCAATACACAATCACTTCCTGTATATTATTCCTTTTTACGGCAGCAAAAGAACAGGCCATGCATTTTCAAGGGCGTATAAATACCGCCCCGCAGGTCTTACTGTCCCAGCTCGCCTTCTGTTAATTTCCGATATTCTTCCCGGATATAATTTACCGTCTGACTCTCTGTATCAAAAGCCAGCACTTTACGAGCCATACGCCTACAATATTCAATTGATACTGAACGTATGATCTTCTTTACCTCCGGGATCATAGGCGGGGCCAATGACAGAGTACGGAAACCCATACCCAGCAAAAGCGGGGTAACTTCCGGCTCTGATGCCATCTCGCCACAAATACTTATATCTATCTTAGCCCGCTTGGCACTCTTGGCCACACTGCTCAATAATTGCAGTACTGCCGGATGCATCGGGTTATATAATGTCGCGACTCTTTCATTAACACGGTCAACAGCCAGTGTATATTGAATAAGGTCATTTGTTCCTATACTGAAGAAATCTACTTCATTGGCCAGATCATCTGCGATCAAAGCCGAAGCCGGGGTCTCGATCATAATACCAACCGGCATATTTTCATTGAACGGTATGCCCTGCTCTTCGAGATCTTCTTTTATATCTGCTACTATCCATTTGGCCTGGCGAAGCTCCATCATCGAAGTCACCAGCGGGAACATCATCTTTATATTGCCATGGACTGACGCTCTCAGAATAGCTCTTATCTGGGCCTTGAACATTGGTATATGCTGCAGGCAATATCTGATAGAACGAAGACCCAAAAATGGATTTCTTTCCGGCTCACCACTACGGGCCTGGGTAAACTTATCTGCTCCCAGGTCAACGGTACGAATAGTGATCGGGTGCTTCTTTCCCAACCTTTCAATTGCCTTCATATAGGCATTGAAATGATCTTCTTCTGACGGCTCTTCCGATTCGTCCAGGTACAAAAACTCTGTTCGATACAGTCCTATACCTTCGCCGCCACGCTGCAGTACGATCGTAGCCTCTTCTGGAAACTCGATATTACCCATAAGCTCTATCGGCTCATGATCCATAGTAACTGCGGGCAGCTCTGCAAGCTCACTTAACTGTAGCTCATAATCATGGAAATCAGCTGCATAAGAGCGATACTCTTTGATCGTCTCTTCATCTGGGTCAACGATAACTGTACCGCGATTACCATCTACAATAACCATCTCTGCCTGGGCAACACTACGAGATACATCACCTAATGCAACGACCGCCGGAATACCAAGACTCCTGGCGACAATAGCAGTATGAGAAGTACGACCGCCGGCATCAGTTGCCAGACCTTTTATATAGGTCTTGTCAAAACTTGCCGTCTGAGTTGGGGTAAGATCCCTGGCAACAACCACCACCGGAGTGGTCAAATGCTTCAGATCTTCTCGCTTATCACCTATCAAATGACGAACTATACGCTTTTCAATATCGAAAATATCATTAGCTCGCTCTGAGATATATCTATCCGGGGCATGATTGAAGTGCTTGGCTATGTCACGCATAACCAGACTAACTGAATACTCCGCCGAATACTGCTTTTCACTTATCATATCAGCAATATTCTTACGAAGTGTCCTGTCTCTAAGAAAATGAAGATGGACTGCGAATATATCTTTTATATGGCCGTCGGATACATCTACCTGACTCGACTGCAGGGTGTTCATCTCCTGTGTTGCGTCAAGGAAAGCCTTGCGCAGCCGCTTTACCTCATTAGAAACTTCACGTTTGGGAACGATCCGTTTAGGTATGCGGTAGTCTTCAGCATCGATCACTACAGCTTTGTAGATCGCAACGCCTTGAGATACACCTATGCCTTTATATATATCCACTGTTTATCCTGAGATGCTCTTGTGATCAGTAAATATACAATTCTTATTATACTTACCAATACCTGTAACTCAGTGGCAGATTTTACTTTATAAACTCGTTTGGGGTACGGCCTTCTATTATATCAACCAATACCTTCACCGCCTGCTCTGCGCCTGTACCTTCAGCTATAACCTTCAAGGGCGTTCCTTTAGTAGCGGCCAACATCGTAAGCTGCATTATGCTTTTGCCGTTTACCGTATTGCCGGAAGCCTCTATGTAGATTTCACATTCATAGCTGTTAGCACACTCAACGAACTGCATAGCTGGTCGCATATGCAAGCCTTCGTCAATAAGCACCTCACAGTCCTGTTCAAATCTGTCACAAGAATCTGAGCTCATTTATAACTTTATTTCCTGACTAAACTTATGTTTAGAAACACGCCTCCGGCCATGATCGCTATTATTTAGCGGCAACTGAAATTATCTCTATCCTCCTGGCAAGCCTGGACTGACCATTTTGGATGGACCACATTTCAATTGTTCACATGGCAAGAAAACTTTTCAATAATGATACTTAATCGACTTCGATATGCTACATTATACCTTTTATCGATGGTATCAGAAGAAAATTATCTTTTATTTTGGAGATTCTTCCGCCTCTTTGAGCAGATCTACCATCTCTTCAGTAGTTTCGGCCTGACGGAGGAATTTACGGAACATATCACGCTGTAGATGCGAAAATACTTTCTCCATTGCTTCCAAATGTTTATCTGGATCATTTGGAGGGCTCAAAAGCAGTAAAACGGAATATACAGGTGCCTTATCCAGAGAATTGAAGTTTACACCTTCAACACTTCTGCCAATTGTACCTGTTATTGTTTCGATACTTGGATGCTTAACGTGCGGTACTGCAATCCCTTTACCGATTCCAGTGCTGCCCTGACGTTCTCTTTCGCATAGCTTTTCAACCAGATCATCCTGATCTTCAGCTTTTACTTTACCGGCATTTACAAGTGACTCTACCAGCTCCTTGATAACATCATCGCGCTCAGTACTCTTAAGGCACGGCACAAATGCTTCAGGAACCATGAAATCTGTCATTTTCATATTGGTATCTCCTGGGGAAAACCAAATTATTACTTAGTATAGGTTATTATTTCTTAAAAGCTTACTACAGCTTTATTTATCTTACTTTATTCGCCGATCACTTCAGCTGATGCTTCGCCGGCTCCGGTCTTACCTTTATGGTGCTTGGCCTGCTCTTTATACTTTAACAGCTGTCTCTCAGAACGGTCTACGGCACCATCAATACAAGCATAAACATCATCTTCTGCGTGATGTAGTACAAATGGTTTGGCACCATCACCTGTATGGACGATAATTTCTATTGTCGATTTTGTGCCTTCACTGTCAAGAACTACCTCAATCTCGGTAATTCTGCTATGAAATTTACTTAAACGGGATACTTTCTTTTCTACATATGACTTTACTGCATTAGTAAGATCTGCGTGTCTTGAAGAAATATTAGTTATCATTCGGCATCTCCTTATTATGTTTCCCGGGATTTCCTTATAACGGCAAGCCCATTTCCTGTTTTTCTGGTTTCTTATTAAAAAACCTTTCATCGTCAGGACCTATAACTCCACCACTAACTGTGAAGCGTATAGCTTCCTCAATTGTTATCGGCAAATCTATTACCTGACTTTGCTCGGAATGTATTACGTAGCCCGTAAATGGTGTCGGTGAACTGGGCATAAATATCGCCAGCGTTTCCTTCCCATCTGATTCCGCTAAATTCGTCAATCCTTTACCTGTTACTAAACCTATAGACCATATACCTTTACGTGGATATTCAACAAGTACAACTCGATTAAACTCCACCTTCTTGTCACCCAGAAAGTATTCTGTAACCTTCTTTATATATGGGTAAACCTGTTTAAAACCAGGTATCTGGCCTACCATTTTTTCAAATAAATGCCATACTTTATGGCCTAAATAACTCGCCAGCAATCGCCCTACAATATAAACCAGAACCATTGCGATCAAAAAGCCGATCAGCGATTTTGGCCCGCTGCCCCATTCACGATGAAGTTTCCAAAGACGCTGGCGATCTCGCAGCTCTTTAGATTTGGGTTCCAGAGAGTCAAGTTTCACTTCCTGCTTGAATAATCCCTTTTCTTCTGGTGTAAGCTGAGGGTAGTCAGAATCAACCATAACATAAAGTCTTATGGCACCATCTGTTATATGAGAGCTAATGTTCTCCTGAACAAACTGATAACACTTAACCAACAGTATTATAGTTAACACTGTCGGCAATAAGGTAGCCAGCCCACGGAAGAAAAACTTCCGAAAATCTGACATAAAATTCTTATCAGAGCTATCACTCTTCTTCACTATATTTTGCCTTTATATCAAAAACATTATCAATCAGACAATATTATCGATTACTGGTATCTCTATCTATATTCTACTATATTAATCCCGCGATGTTCAACCACCTTTAGATCAACTAATAAAATTATCATTTTTTATCTTAGCTGTAGCTCTCTGGTGAGTAATAAAACATACCAGACAATACAGCCCCGCTAGTTTAACCCTAATAACTATTTGAGTCAAACACTAAATAATCGTATATAACTTGTTTATACACATTATATTATAGTATCAATACTTAAAAACTCCCGCATAATATTTACTATTTTCACACTTTTAACCTATAATTATCACTTTAACACTAAAATATTTATCACATGCCACTCATTAGGACGGCCCAACAACATGACTGCGTACAAACAATATGACACCATAATATTTGACCTGGGAAGAGTATTGATAAATGTTGAACCTGAAAGAGGATTATTCGGCTTACTTGGCAGCAGCACCGAATCTATAAATACTGACCTGCTCCAGCGTATTATTAGTGACCCGACCATAAAGCAACATAACTGTGGTAAGATTACATCTCTGGAACTCTATAACCATTTTAATGATATATTAAAACTAAATCTCAGTTTCGAACAGTTCAAAACTCGATGGTGCGACCTGTTTTCACCTATACCAGAAATGGAAGACTTTGTTTTTACACTGAAAGACAAGATCAAACTCGGATTGCTTAGCGACACCGACCCGCTTCACTGGCAATACGCGAAAAGCACATTCGACTTTTTAGCTGTTTTCAAAAACCCAACCTTAAGCTTTCAAGTCGGCCATTGCAAACCAGAACCTGAAATGTATTATGCCGCCTGCAAAATGAACATTACAGCACCAGAAAGATGTATTTTTGTTGATGATCTTCAGAAAAATATTGACGGGGCCGTAAAGATTGGAATGACAGGCGTTCTTTTCACGGAACCGGCAAAAGCTATTTCAGATATCACTGCCCTTTTTAACTGCTAAGATGCAGCCTGAGCCTCAGCCAAAGCCAGACGCCCTGAAATATCTACCACATCATTGTAAAGACTCTTCACTTGTTCATAATCTTCAGCCATTGCGGCCTTTTCCAGCTCAATCACTTTCAATCTCAAATCCGGGAACCCGGCCGCACCAGCGGAATCACGAAGATCGAATGTTATCTGGATTATGTCGCTATATATACCATTCTCTATCGCAGCAGCAAGTGACGTCATATAATCCGGTATCATACCAAGAAAACTCTCTACCACATCTACCATTTCAGGGTCACCTGACAAAGTCGATATATACTGCCTGACTGACTCTGACCCATCAATTGGATCACACTCATTCTTTGCACTCTCGATCATTTCTGTTGTCTGAGAAAAGAAATCATGTGCATCATTTTCCAGATTGGCTTCTATTACATCTTCCGGCACAGAGCAGTATTCAATAGTAATTGCATCAAGCTTATATTTATCCACCGGCTTACTTAATGTCTTTTTACATCCCAGTTTTTTACAGATCTGTGCTGTCTCCCGATCACGATCTGCACATATACCAATTATTGGAATTGTATGTGAGACTTCCCTTACTATTTCAGCTATACTCTCATCACGTAAAACTGGCAGTGATACGTCCAACAATATAAAATCATACTTATTGTTAGCCATTTTTTCGATGGCTTCGTTTCCATTGGCAACTACTTCCGAATCCACACACATCTGATCCAGATATCGCTTGACAATATCAGCATGATGTGGTTCTTCTTCTACTATCAATATTCCTTTTGACTGCCGATCTTCTTTGCTGCGGTCTGACATCTTTACCCGCTTTAGCTGTTTGTCAACCGGCATAATAACTGAGAATTTGGAACCTACTCCCTCGACACTCTCGAGTTCAATGTGCCCATCTAACAACTGCACATACCGCTTGGATACCGACAACCCTAAACCAAGTCCGTCATACTTGCGCGTCGAGCTGCTATCCACCTGATTAAAAGATTCAAATATACAACCAACTGATTCTTCTGACATACCAATTCCAGTATCAATCACATCAAATCTAACACAGTCATCACCATCATATTCACAACCAGATATATCGATCACTACCTTACCATTGCTGGTATACTTGATCGCATTCTCAACAATATTCAGCAATGCCTGTTTAAGTTTTATCTGGTCGCTGCGAATTTCATGTGGGCAGTTTTTGTTTTTATTTATAACAAATCTCAACCCTTTAGCTTCTGATGTATCCTTATACATAATCATCAGATCGTCAGTGATATCATCCACATTGAACCATACTTTGTTGAGGCATATATTATTCTTTTCCAGACGTGTGAACTCCAACACATTGTTCAGCACTCTGATAAGATCTTTTGTACAACCATGAATAGTTTGTGCATAGTCCAACTGCTGTTCACTCAAACTCGTATCTAACAACAGTTGGCAAAAACCCTGAATACCATTTAGCGGTGTTCTCAGTTCATGACTGATATTTGCCATAAAATCATTCTTCGCCTTATTGGCAGCAAATGACTCATGGACCATTTCATTTGTTTGAGAGACAACCTGTTGAAGCTGACTGTTCATCTCTTTCATTTTCTCATGATCTTCACGAGCTCTCTGCTGAGCTTTCTGCAGCAGCACTTCCATCTCGTGCTTTTGCGTTAGATCGTCCACCGTAACAACAGCAAGCTTTACCCCATCTATAAACACTGGTTTCACACTCACTCTGGCCCACATTTTCGAGACATAGTCATTACCAGTAATGTTCAATGCCATTTCTTTATGCAAAAATCCGCGACCACTTTTGAACACTTCCCTGATAAGCTCTGTCAGCTCACAGTCTGTAATGTTACATTCGCTATCAGAGCTACAGTTACAACCGTTTTTACCACTGACACACCTTATTATATCTTTAACCTGGCGACTGCCTTCGTCCCGACTCATTTCACCTGCCATATACATAGCAAAATTATTGGCAAGTTTAACTGACATATCTTCGGCAACCAGCATCATACCCACTGGCTGACTTTGTGACAAAATACGTAAATATCTGCTATTAAGGTTCTGCTGACTATTGAACTTATTGAAATGGTATGAATGCTCTATCGCATAAGCCAGAGACTTATCAAGCTCATCTACCCTGATACATGAATCTGCACCAGCCTCAAACGCAGAGTTTT
Source organism: Sedimentisphaerales bacterium (assembly GCA_963667715.1). Taxonomy (GTDB): domain Bacteria; phylum Planctomycetota; class Phycisphaerae; order Sedimentisphaerales; family SM23-30; genus JAFGDI01. Next base: position 4,492,364 of record OY763926.1, read on the forward strand.
TATCAAACTGAAAATCTGCATATACAAGAATTGTTACTGCATCAGAACCCTGGTCGCGAACTGTTTTTACCAATGACAGACCATTATCGCAAAATACCCGATTATCAACCAGATATATATCATATACATCTGAACTCAGGCTTTTTATTACATGATGATATTCATTAGCTGAGGTCAAATCAATACTGAGATCACTATTCTCAATTATGGCAGTTATTTGTTCTATAAAACAACTGTCATCACTCACTGTCAATAGTTTTAATGATCTGTTCAGCATATATTTCAGGCCAGTCTAAGTTTATATTATTTATAGACGTGATTCATTTACATCTCTGGTTAACACCGCATTAACAGCATCGCTGTCAACAGGAGTACAAATATAGTCGGCAGCCCCTCTCACGATCGCATCCCGACCTTCCAGTGGACTGTCGCATATCGCAATAACAGTATTGGAATAGTACAGCTCAAGCACTCTCATGAAGTCCAGAGGGTTATCTGACTCGTAATTAGCAAATACGATTTCGAATTCCTCGATACCATATTTTTCACTTTCATCACTATTCTGACAATATACCATGCCATAACTATTAACAGATAAATGATCTCTCATTGTATTCTGGGTCAAGTTGTCTCCACCCACCAGCAATATCTGTTTCCGCTCGGCTTTTATCTGCTGCCTTAGCTCGTGACCTATTATTGCAGACTCTACAACATCAACCAGATAGTCATCTATGGAATCAATTGTCATACACTCATCTACACCTGCCCGACTAAGATTCCTGCGTTCAACCTCATCGTCAACTATAGCGATCGATGCCAGCGAATCAGCACGATGTCGGAACCCTTTAACAAAGTCGTGATCGTATTTAAGCTTTGCACCGTTACATAATATTGCCAGTTGAGCACTGGTTCTATCTGCACTGGCCAGGGCCTGATGAATACTAAAACATTTTCTCACATTGAAACCGTTGCGGCGAAGACTTTCATATATCTTCTGATCTGTACCATTTACATAGTCGCCTACAACAAGAATAAGAACCTTTTCACGTCTCTGAAGTTTTTCTCTGATCGCCATTACCTTGCGGTCTTTCGCGATTATCCTATTAGCAGACTTATGATCGATCGCTTTACAGCCAACTTCTGTCTTAAATACATCATCATACATTGTATGTTGATCTTTTACCCGCACAACTTCAAGTACAACTTCTTTATTTTTGCCTACCGGAGTCTCGAACTTGACTTTTATCAGCCGTGACGGAATAAACCTGCCTTCTATCTGCAAACACAGACCAGAGCGGGACACATCTTTCAGTTCGGCATTAAAAGTTACTTTTTCTTTTGGCTTGAGACCTGTCATACGAGTGACGACGGCTGAAGAGTCATAAGGGATACGTTTTTCTGCGCGCATATTCTGCGCTTCCATTGCACCAGTCTGCAAACGAACCATTTGAACTAGCGAGCCGGCATCATCTACCATATTTCGCAGCTTAAATAGTTCATCCTGGTCGCAGGATTCCAGCAACTTCCTTATCTCATCAAACTTCGATAGTGGCATTTCAAACTCTCCTCTATAATTTTTAATGCCTTTACAGCATGTACCATGACAAAACATGGTGCTACCACCTTCTCGTCAGTACAAATTGATACAGCTGTGCCGTCAGTGCTTATTTCGGTTCCTATTAAGCGCGACTGAAATACATTTTATATTTTTTTCATTTTTTTATCTGTCACCTCCATAAAAATTACCTAATCGCTACAACCACCACATAGTCCAATAAAAGAACTGATAACAGCCATAAATTACTACCTGAAAACAATTTTCAGAAAATGCATTATATAGTCATAGCTAAGTGCTTATTGCAACTTAGACCTGCATAAGTCCTTATCAACAATTAACTGCTGGTACTACCAGACAATGCTTTACAATTACTAATATTCCGCTATAATGTAGAGTTCAAAATGACAAGCGAAAGGCAAAACGCCTTGACTAAATTACAGGAGACTAAAATGAGCGCTTCAAAAGAAATTGAAACCGGACTAAACTTTACACCAAAATTTAGCAGCGACGGCCTGATCCCGGCTATCGCTCAGGATGCCACAACCGGCGAAGTTCTTATGGTTGCATACATGAACGACGTTGCTCTGGCTGAAACTATCAAAACTGGTAGAGGCGTATATTATAGCCGTAGCCGCAACAAACTATGGCGTAAAGGTGAAGAATCTGGTAATGTACAGATCGTAAAAGACATTCTCGTTGACTGCGACCAGGACTGTATCATCCTCAAGGTCGAAGTTAATAACGGACAGTGCCACGTTGGCTACATGTCTTGTTTCTACCGCAAGCTTAAGGCTGGCTCTGAAACTGAAATGGAACTCATAGCTGAAAAAGTATATGACCCTAAAGAAGCTTATAAGAAAAAATAATCAGCCTGCTATTGCAAACTGATCATTATTAAGGTGACCTCTAATAATTGCTTTCGTGGCGAAAACGAGGATTGATTTTTACTGACAAGAAACGAAGAACCGGGCATATTGGCCCCGAAGTACATCGGGGTTCACGGTTTTTCGTGACGCAGCTCAGGAAAAATCAAGACCGTTTGTAGCCCGGAATGAATTTTTAGAGGTTGCCTTAATTATAAAAAGCCGCAAGGGAATATCCTTTGCGGCTTTTATTTTAAAATGTTATGCTTAAGATAAATGAAACAATTTATATAGACGATCAATACCTGGATTTCTCCTTTGTACGCAGCAGTGGCCCAGGCGGCCAGAACGTTAATAAGGTAAACTCTCAGGCACAGCTGCATTTCGACCTGAACAATTGTCCAGCCTTAAATAGCTTCGTCAAAACCAGATTACGCAATCTGGCCGGCAGCTCTCTGCTGGCTAATGGTAACCTGCTCATAACCTCACAGGTCTCAAGAAGTCAGCTTGAGAATAAAAACCTTTGCCTGAACAAACTTTCTGAAATGATCAGCAAAGCTCTCATCCACCCTAAAAAAAGAAAGCCTACCAGGCCAACCACCAGTTCTATTAAAAAGAGACTGGACTCTAAGAAGAAGCGATCGCTAACCAAACAGAATCGTCAGAAAAATATCTCATTTTGAATATTTTACCGAACAGCCGTATGGTTGTGTATTACTTACCGATACTTTTCTGCCTGCCAGCAGATCATCTACTACAACATTAATATAGTTACGAATCTCACTTTCTGGCTTATCGCCATACGGATCATTATCGATCGCCCCTTGATAAACCACACTTCCTTGCGGGTCTATTACATACACATGAGGCGTTGACTTGGCCTTAAACTCTCTGCCAACTTCACCGCTATTGTCATCCAAGACTTTATGCTTTAACCCTAACTTGCCATACCACTCTTTATTCTTTTGTTGGTCAAAATAGTGAGTACTATTAATTGAAAGAAAGACTACCGGCTTACTACTGTATTGATCTACAAGTTTAACCGTTGTTTGTTTCTCTTCCGAGTAATGCCTCTTCGTAAACGGACAGTCTGGATTCACCCATTCCAGTACAACTATTTTACCTCGCAAAGCTGAGAGTGACACATCAGCACCATTTTGATCTTTTAATGTAAAGTCTGGTTTATTAGATTGCTCAGGTGCTGATCTGGCAGGTACAACAAAAACCACCGCCAACAAAATCGCAACTAAAACAAGATCAAGACACCTACTTCTTTTTATATATGTTTTCATAGTATTCACCTTTGTAAATCTATAACTATTTATCGATATTACAATATCAAATCATATTGTCATTCTAACAGGACACATTCCTGCCTTTTGGAGATTATAGCTCGCCCCTTGTCCAATATCAAATCACCACTAAGCCATACAAATAATTATAATTACCACTACAACCGTTACCCGCTCAAGCATTTTCATAATTAACACAAAAATATCACATCACACTATTTGCACATCGAATATTACATATAGTATATTTATGACTACTAAGGTTGGTTTTTTAATTTCTTAAGAGAAAGGTTATTATGCTGACACTAAAAAAAATTGCAGTTGTCTTTACACTATTGTTTTCTGTATCTTATTCGTTCGCCGCCAATATTGCACTCTACTCTGGTGCGCTAAAGCTTGACAGCAATATAACGGGAGCAGATTATTTGGGACCTATCGCTGAGAGTGATATCCAATACTTATCTTTTGATTTTGCTGGCACCGGTGTCGATCATGCGAATGTATATACCAGTACAAACACCAACACAAATGCCAGCTTTTATTCTGAGAACTTTTGCAATGTAGAACATGCGAACCTATACTTGAGCGCAGGTGCTGTAACTAAACACTATTCTGGCCCTGACGCATACATTACTACTTCCAGTATCTCAACTCAAAACGAAAAAGGGTCTCCTGGTTTTTTCGTTGAGGTTGTAGCAACTCAGGAAGATGAAAACATCGGCGACCAGGTAATAATAAATATGTCTATGGAACCAACAGTTACCCTAGATGGATCTTCTTGCCAGGCATGGATAAAAGGACCTAACGGAGCTGCTCAGTTCATGGTTGCGTTAAATCCAATCCTTGACGAAAATGGTATGCCAAATGAAGAATCTATTATCTTTTCTGAAGATAACATAATTTCTCCTATCTCATTCAGCTCTTACGATGAGATGGACTTCCCAGCACATATTGGCGATGTTATTGCGGTCTATGCTGACTTTGGCTGCTCTATAACACAGCCCGACAGCACTCTTCAGTCTGCACAAATACTCGTAGATATAAACTTTGAAACGGGACTTGTTACAAATCCGGCAGATATAAACAACGATGGCTTTGTTAATATGCTAGATCTGGCCGAACTCGCCAGTAACTGGCTATGGGATAGATCTGTACCTGTAATAATTGAATATCCACAATAATTTACCTACTCTATTACTGTTCTACTATAAAAAAGACCGCAATGTTAGCCCATAACATTGCGGTCGCTATTAATTAATAATTCAGAGTAGCTTAGCCCATAAACGGATAGCGATAATCGACCGGCGGAATATAGTTTTCTTTTATCAGCCTAACCGACACCCAACGTAATAGATTCTGCATTGAACCAGCCTTATCATTGGTTCCTGACCCGCGAGCTCCGCCAAATGGCTGCTGACCTACGACCGCACCTGTTGGCTTATCATTAATGTAGAAATTACCTGCTGAATGCCTAAGCTTATCCAGAGCTGTCTGTACTGCATAACGATCTTTCGCCATCACACAACCGGTAAGAGCGTAAATACTGGTAGTGTCACATAGCTCAAGTGTTTGCTCATACTTGTCATCTTCGTATACATAAACAGTTAGTACCGGGCCAAAGATCTCTTCCACCATTGTCTCATACTGTGGCTCACTGGCTTCTATTACCGTTGGATATATAAAGTAGCCCTTGCTATCGTCACATTTGCCACCTACAACTATTTCAGCATCTTTCGACTTTGCTGCATTATCAATATACGACTTTATCTTATCAAACGATTTATCATCGATAACCGCATTAACAAAATTACCAAAATCTTTCACACCGCCAACAGCCATAGATTCAACTATCGGTATAAGTTTGGCTTTCACTTCCGACCACATACCCTTTGGCACATATGCTCTTGACAGTGCCGAACATTTCTGACCCTGAAATTCAAAAGCACCTCTTACCATTGCGGTCACAACTTCATCTACATCGGCCGATTTATGTACTACCATAAAATCCTTACCGCCTGTTTCACCAACAATGCGAGGATACGATTTATAGTTTGAAATATTATTACCTATCGTCTTCCACATCGACTGAAAAACTTCGGTACTGCCGGTAAAATGGATACCAGCGAAGTCCGGCGAATCCATGACCTGTTTCGCTATCGCTGCCGACGGCCCAGGGACAAAGTTAATAACACCATCTGGCAACCCGGCTTCCATAAATATCTTCATAAGCAAATAACTGCAATATACAGCCTTGGCCGCTGGCTTCCAGACAACGGTATTACCCATCATCGCCGGAGCTGAAGCAAGATTACCACCTATACTCGTAAAGTTAAACGGTGACACAGCAAATACAAAACCCTCTAGCGGACGATATTCAACCGAGTTAAGAATACCATTTGGCGAATATAACGGCTGATCCTTATACATCTCCTGCATAAAGTAGGTATTGAACTTCAGAAAGTCTATCATCTCACAGGCACTATCAATCTCAGCCTGAAAAGCATTCTTACTTTGACCGAGCATTGTAACAGCATTAATTGCATACCGATATTTACCTGCTATCAGCTCGGCAGCCTTGATAAAAACCTTAGCCCTTTCTAGTGATGGTAAGTTTTCCCATTTCTCTTTGGCCGCCAGGGAAGCTTCGATCGCCTGAGCTACATCCTGCTCACGAGCCATATGAAACGTTGCGATAACTTTACTATGATCGTGCGGCTGAACGATCTTTCCAAGATCACCTGTTCGGATCTCATTGCCATTAATTATCAACGGAATTTCTACCGGATTGGCTTCCAGCTGCTCAAGCTCCTGTAAAAGCAACTCTCTCTCTTTGGTCCCAGACGCATAAGATAAAACAACCTCATTGGTCGGCATTGGAATATTACTAACTGTATTATACATAGATTACCTCTGATTTCTTGATAACAGACCACTGCCAGAAAACTTTCCATACAGTAGTCATTGCCACATAAAACTTCTTACAAACTTTACTAATATCCCTTCCAGTACCGGAACAATTTCAAAATCCAGAACTGCTTTCTACGAACATAACTGTGATGTTACCATTCCATTATATATGATTGCTCCAGTTAATCTTGCAGGATACCCAAGCAAAAACTAAATTTTCAGCACACAACCAACTTGAGCTAACAATGTATTTACAAAAAAAGCCGCAATACTCAATATACGAGCATTACGGCTTTCATATTTCCACCATTAATAACACGGGGAATAACCCGATATCATTAAAGTTAATTTTATTTTTTCAACTAACTTATTATTAGTTGTTCTTAGTAAAGTTCAGCTTACCACCCGCAAGCAGGATCTTACGGCTGCGATCGCTAAGCTCAAGCTTACATTCAAATTCAAACCCTGATGTAACATTCTTAACTGTAAAGGTTTCTGCAGACTTGATCGCCTCCGCAAAACCTGTTACACTAAGCTTATCACCTTCCTTGATCTTGTCATAATCAGCCGGATCAACAAATGTCGCCGGACAAATTGCAAAATTAACAAGGTTAGCATTATGGATACGTTCCATACTCTTGGCGATCACCAGCTTAACACCTAGGTACATAGGACATAGTGCCGCATGTTCACGGCTAGAGCCCTGACCATAACTGCTGCCGGCAACAATAATACCCGCCACTCCCTGACTCTTGGCTTCCAGTGCCTTATCAGCAAAAGTTGGCTGACCTTCTTCATTGAAACAGTTAAATACATATTTTGCATACTCAGGAACATTTGAACGATATTTCAGTAATGAACCAGCCGGCATAATATGATCTGTTGTAATTTTATCGCCACAGTGCAGCAGAACTGTACCCGCTACCGAATCTGCTGGAACTTCAGCAGCCGGCGGAGTTACGATCGAGCTGCCGCGAATAATTTCTGCGGTCTTAGCTTCAGCGTCTGTATAAGGCGTATCTATCAGATTGTCATTTACAGGAAAATCACTTAGATCTACAACTTCAGGAAACTCTATTCCCATCTTTTCTGTTAGTTCACGAGGGTCTGCAAGCTCACCAGTTAAAGCACAAGATACTGCCACTTCAGGACTTACCAGGAACACCTGGTCATCTTTAGTCCCTGAACGACCCTTAAAGTTACGATTAAAGGTACGAACACTAACAACACCCTCTGCTGGCGACTGGCCCTGACCGATACATGGCCCGCAAGCACTTTCCAGTATTCTCGCACCTGCATTAATAAGATCCATCAGAGCACCATTACTGGCAAGGATACTCATTACCTGCTTTGAGCCTGGGGCAATACCCAGCTCAACATTCGGATGAACTGTTCTACCTTTTAATACTTTTGCAACAGTCATAAGGTCACGATAGCTGCTATTTGTACACGAACCTATTAATACCTGACCAACAGGACGACGAGCTTCCTTAACTGTCATAATATTATCCGGCGAACTTGGTGCCGCACATAGAGGTTCCAGCTCACTCAGGTCGATTTCGATCAGCTTGTCATATTCAGCATCCGCGTCAGCTTCCATCGCACGGAAATCTGCCGGACGATTCTGAGCAGCAAGAAAATCAGCGGTACGAGCATCTGAAGGAAATACACTGGTTGTTACACCCAGCTCAGCTCCCATATTAGTGATCGTAGCACGCTGCGGTACCGAGAGACTCGCAACACCCGGGCCAAAATATTCAGCAATAAAGCCAACATTACCCTGAGTAGTTAATTCACTTAAAACCTTTAATATAACATCTTTAGCTGAAACCCAAGGCGAAAGCACACCTGTCAGCTTTATTCCGGCAACCTTAGGAGCTGTCATATAAAATGCTCCGCCACCCATCGCTACCGCAACGTCAAGACCGCCAGCACCAATTGCAATAGCACCGCAACCACCAGCTGTGGGGGTATGACTGTCACTGCCGAGCTGAGTTGCCCCCGGCTTGGCAAAACGCTCCAGATGCACCTGATGACAGATACCGTTACCCGGACGACTGTGATATATACCATATTTGCGAGCCGCTGACTGAAGATATAGGTGGTCTGTGTGATTCTCAGGACCAAACTGAGCTGTATTATGATCAACATAACTTACTGAAAGATCAGTCTTTACCTTATCAATACCCATAGATTCAAACAGCAGCATAGCTGTGGTACCTGTCGCATCCTGGGTTATAGTCTGGTCTATACGAATTCCGATTTCTTCACCCGCCACCAGGTTACCCTCTACCAGATGTTCTTCCAATATCTTGTACGTAAGCGTTTTTGACATTCTTAATTTTCCTTACTAATGCAAAATTAACGTAATAATTCACTTATAATATTAGAACTTTACACTTTCAAAGTCCTATATATATGATAGTTATCTGACATTATATGTGCAGATTTTGTGTATTATAGCTCATAAGACCAATAACATAAATGATTATTTTTACACAAAATCTGGACGGGCCAAAATATGAAACGTTGTTAAGTTGTTTTCCAAAAAACAGCTTTATTATCAGACTTAAGCTCTAAAAACGCAACTTATAGGCGATAAAAAATATAAAATTGATAATTAATTTATTTATTTCTATTTTTTAGCCGATGCATTAATACCCTTTGCAATAAATTATCATAAAAAAGGACCTTTGAATTTGCATTAAGTCCTTTTTTTTTAGTTTTTTATCTTGTGTTGCATTTTGCGTGAATGTAACATAAATCTGTAAGGGAATCTTTGATAAATTGGTAATACCAATTTCAAAACGGATAAAAGAGAAGCGTAGTAAAAAAATTGACAATAATTTTTTGTATCGTATTTCCGTTACGGAGAGAGTTATATTATGAAGATACTTATGTTAGGCTGGGAATTTCCGCCATTTATTTCTGGCGGACTGGGGACAGCCTGTTACGGGTTGACCAGAGCCCTTAGTCAGGAAAATGTCGAGGTAATATTCGTATTACCCAGGCCTGTTCCTGCTCAATACTCTTCTCATGTCCGTATGGCTAATTCAGTTGAAAATATAGAAGAATGGACCGCGAAACAATTTTTCTCTGAAAAAGAACTCAGAGACATAAAAGACTTCGAAAGAGTATCGTTTAGAACTATAAATTCTGTAATTCAGCCTTATCAGGACCCAGAAACCTACAATATCGAACTAAAGACAAAGGCCAGGGAAGAATCTGCCAAGCTACTCAAAGAAACACTGATCGAACAAACCCGTTCTTTTTCGCTTGATGCTGCCAAAGCCTCTGGCGGTCATTATGAAGGTGATTTATACAAAGAAGTTCAGCGTTATGCCAATCTGGCATCTCTTATTGCTATGAGAGAAGAATTTGACGTAGTTCATGCACATGACTGGATGACTTATCCGGCCGGTCTGGCTGTGGCAGCTGTTTCTGGCAAACCTCTTGTTGTCCATATTCACTCAACTGAATTTGACAGAAGCGGCGAAAATGTCAATCAGGTCATTTACGACATTGAACGTCAGGGCCTACACTGTGCAGACGCTATTGTAGCTGTTAGCCAGTTCACAAAAAATATTGTTCTTAGCCGTTATGGTATTGCTGACGAAAAGGTTAGCGTAGTTTATAACGCTATTGATAAAAGTGGAAAAACTGTATACAACGACGTGGAAGCTCCGATCAAGACCGGCGAGAAAGTCATTCTCTTTTTAGGCCGGATCACTATGCAAAAGGGCCCGGATTATTTTATAGCTGCCGCTAAGAAAGTACTCGAACACGTTGACAATGTTAAATTCGTCATGGCCGGCTCCGGCGATATGGCCAGACGTATGATCGAAATGGCCGCCGAATACGGTATCGGCCATAAAGTGCTATTCACCGGTTTCCTACGCGGGGCCGATGTAGATAAAGCTTTCAGAATGGCTGACTTGTTTGTTATGCCGTCTGTATCAGAACCATTTGGGCTGGTACCACTGGAAGCACTTAGAAATGATGTCCCTGTTCTTATCAGCAAACAGTCTGGTGTATCAGAAGTTCTTAACCATGTTCTAAAGGTTGACTTCTGGGATGTAGACGAAATGGCAAACAAAATTATTGCCGTTCTTAAACACCCACCGCTACAGACTACTCTGAGAGAATACGGTAATTATGAAGTGAGGAAGTTTTCATGGCAGCAGTCGGCACAAAAATGCGTTGAAGTATATAACAGTACTCTCGCTGCTGCTGCAAAAGTCTAACTGCCCGGCATAGCCTGACAGTTTAGAGAGGGAAAACAAAGCTATTAATCCCCGGTATGGCCGGGTCTTTATCATTTTTGGTAGAAAAGGAATTTAGTTATGGCTTCAGTTTGTTTCTATTTCCAGGTACATCAACCTTGGAGATTAAGAAGGTATAGTGTCTTCGATACAGATCACAACTATTTCGACGATTATAAAAATGGGGAAATTTGCAGAAAAGTTGCCAATAAGTGCTATTTGCCGGCCAACAGACTTATGCTCGACCTTATCCATCGTCACGAAGGAAAATTCCGCATTTCCTATAGTATTACAGGTACTGCTCTGGATCAGTTTGAAAAATACTGCCCAGAAGTTCTCAGCTCTTTCCAGGCACTTGCCAATACCGGCTGTGTCGAGTTCCTGAGTGAAACATACTATCATAGTCTTTCATTCCTGTACTCCAGAGAAGAGTTCTCTAATCAGGTTGACCTGCATTATAAAAAGATGAACGACCTTTTCGGTGCCAAACCTCAGGTATTCCGTAATACTGAGCTCATCTACAACGATGATCTCGCTTATGTAATAAATGAAAAAGGCTACAAGGGAATCGTGTGCGAAGGTGCTGACCATATCCTCGGCTACAGAAGCCCGAATTATGTTTACCATCCACCGATGAACCCTGGTATCAAGGTTCTTACCAAAAACTACAAACTCAGTGACGATATCGCGTTCCGCTTCTCGAATCAGGGCTGGTCAGAATGGCCGCTTACCTCTGAAAAATTCGCCGGCTGGGTATCTCATGTCAACGGTAATGGCTACACAGTCAACCTGTTCATGGATTATGAAACTATTGGCGAACATCAGTGGGAAGACACTGGTATTTTCGAATTCCTCAACCATATGCCTGCTAAAGTTCTGGAACATCCTGACAATAACTTCATGACTCCATCTGAAGTACTTAGCAACTACAACTCGGTAGGTGAAATGCACGTCCCTTATATGATCAGCTGGGCTGACATGGAACGTGACCTCTCCGCCTGGCTTGGAAATGCTATGCAGTCAAATGCATTACACGAAATCTATAAGTTTGAAAACATCGTGAAGAAAACTGAAGATCCTGACATCATCAATGACTGGCGTAAGCTCCAGACATCCGACCATTTCTACTATATGTGTACAAAATGGTTTTCTGACGGCGATGTCCATAAGTACTTCAACCCTTACGATAGCCCATACGATTCATACATCAACTACATGAACGTACTGGACAACCTTCGCACTCGTTGCAGAGCTGCTATCGGTCAGGATGCCGAACAACTCGAAACTACTCACTAATTTTCAGTGTGCGATATAACCAATAAAAAGCCTTCAGGACTAAACAACTGAAGGCTTTTTTATTTTCTCATCTTACTAAAGGTGACCTCATAACAGAGGTTGCCTAAAAACATAAATATCAAATATTATTGCTTCTCATTAAAACCATGTCGCTTGCGATGTGCCTGCATCTCAGGAGTTTCCATCTGGGCCTTAGCCTTGGCATACAGCTCCTCACCATACAACTCTCGTTCCTGGGCTTCCACTTCTTCAGCTGTTGGCGGTATATAATTACCTTTCGCTATAGCTAATGCCTCATCTCTTATCACAAAGAGCTCTTCTTTACTTAGCTCGGTCATATTAACCACAAAATCAAGTGCATCGCCAAGCTCAAGCACAAACTCTTCTTCAGTTGCAAACTGCGACTTGAACTGCTCAGTATGACGCACCTCTTCATATAGCGGCGTGCCGGGATATGGACAGGTAAACATAAGAGCGCCAAGCGGGATATTCATCTTCTTACAAAAAGCTACTGTCTCCATAACCGTATCTCTTGTCTCACCCGGATAGCCGATCATAAATGATACCGGAGTGCGAACACCCGCCGCCCGGGCATTATTAATAGCATTCGCTGCCTGCTCCAGCGATGCATTTTTACCCATCGCTTTCAAGATAGTCTCTGAACCGCTCTCTATTCCATAGCTGATCGAAACGCAACCCGAAGCTCGCATACGCTTCATCATCTCCAGGTCACATACGGTAACTCTACCCGTACAACTCCAACGCAATCTCTTGCTAAGCCCTTTCTCATCCAGAAGATCACATATTGCATATACCCGCTTCTTATCAACTACAAAACAGTCATCCTGAAAACTGATAAAGTCTACATCATAATCATGACAGAGCCGCTCAACTTCACTCACCACATGCTCAGCTGACCGGGTACGATATTTCCTGCCAAATATCCTATAGCAATAACGACATGGAAACGGACAGCCGCGTGAGCTGATAATATCTACATCCTTACCCACGCCAACTACCGGATTTGCCAGATAAACATCCATCGGGAACATATCCCATGCCGGAAGCGGCAGACGGTTCAGATCATCGATCATCGGACGTACTTCTGTACGAACAACTTCACCATCTTCAAGATAAGCCAGACCTGCAATATCTTTTAGCGATCTGCCCTCGAGCAATGCCGGCACCAGCTCAAGAACGGTATCATCTGCTTCTGCAATAGTTATCACATCTACATTAAGATTAGCAAGTGCAGTCTCAACTATACTTGTGCCAACCGAACCACCCAGCATGATCTTTCTGCCCGGCAGCTTTTCTTTCAACATTGGCGTAATTGATTTTATCCAGCCATAGGTTGTTATCAATCCGCCAAGACCAATGATCTTCGGAGAAGCTGCGACGGTCTGCTCTACGACCTCTTCCTGACTTATACGTAAACCGTTCACATCGATAACTTTGACTTTGTAGCCAGCATTACGAAGTATCGCCGCAATTATACCTGTTCCACTTGGAAAATTTCTCGGCCTGTCCCACACTCGGATCGGGGGAAATATCAAGACTATATCATATTGCTCTGCCAAAAGGTTCACCCTTTCTTTTCATATACCGCGAACTAACTATCACATTATTTTCAATATATTTTGTCGCTGTTATTTTATACCATTTTTACATCTGGCCATATCAACTGCAAGCTTGATCGCTTCTGTCATGCTATCAGGCCTGGCTATATTCTTACCTGCAATATCAAATGCAACGCCATGATCCGGCGATGTACGTATTATATCCAGCCCCAGCGTAACATTCACTGCCTTGTCAAATGCCAGCAGCTTAACTGGTATCAATCCCTGATCATGATACATCGCAATGATTGCATCGTACTTACCTGACAATGCACTATGGAAAAGTGTATCTGCCGGCATCGGGCCAAATACGTTCATTCCATGATCACGTGCCATTACCATGGCCGGTTCGATCAGACGGCTCTCTTCATCTCCGAACATACCATTTTCACCGGCATGCGGATTTAGACCGGCTACTGCTATCTTGGGATTTTCAATACCAAAATATTTGCGAAGCGACTGATGGGTAAGGTCTATCGCATCATATATCTTTCCAATATTCAATGAATTGCGGATACTGAATAGGCCTTCGTGAATAGTCGCCAGAGTAACCCTGAACGGCCCACCTGCAAACATCATCGCATATCGCTTGGCAAAACATCTTTCTGCCAAGAGCTCAGTATGACCCGGAAAGCTTTTTATCCCTGCCAGATACCACGACTCTTTGCATATCGGGGCTGTCACAACAGCATCTACCGTTCCGGCTCGTGCCATTGCAATTGCGTCTTCCACAAATTGAAACGATGCCGCTCCGGCTACCTTACCCGGACGACGCTTACTGCCCGGCGACCAATCGATCTCATCATAATCCGCAATTACAACATTCTGCGATAGCTCACTATGGATCTCTTCATGCTGGAGCCTCGTCCAGAATGGATTCACCTCAAGCTGATCTGCTGTATAATTCATCAGCTCACCCAAACCAAATATCACATAATGGGCAGCGGAACGAATTTCATAACTGCTCAATGCCTTTAATATGATCTCTGGCCCTATACCAGCAGGATCTCCCGCGGAAATTGCGATCACTGGTTTATTCGTCTTTTTATTCAATAAGTTAACTCCTTATTATCTAACCAGCTATGAATGATACACATTATATTGAGCATTGTAAAGACAATGTACCATAAATGAAAAACTTAGCAACTTAACATCACAGCCTCGAACATACCAAAAAAGCCTTTATTTTGTCTGGTACCACCGATATAATATACCCGTTTGTAGTACAAATACAGATACTACAGCACATAGTAACTAGCTTATTACAATATAACTAACTATAAGATAATATTTTACTGTTAGAACTAGAGAGAATACCAATATGGCCCAAACATTAAAACAACGTATTGCCGCTGCCCAGAAAACTCTGGAAAAGTACGGCCAGTCACACCTGTTACAGTTCATTGACGAGCTCAACGCAGATCAGAAGCAGTCACTTATTGAGCAGATCGAAGCTCTGGACATGGAACTACTCAAGGAACTTGTTGCTAAATATGTAGTTAAAGATCCTGAGATCAAGCTCCCTTCTGAAATCCTGCCTCCTTTTGTTTACCCTAGAGTTTCACCTGCTGATATGAAGGATAAATACGAAAAGGCTCTTGGCTATGGCGAACGTGCTATTGCTGAGAATAAGGTTGCATGTTTCACTGTCGCCGGCGGCATGGGCACACGTCTGAACTTTGACGGCCCAAAAGGTAATGTGCCAGCAACACCTGTAAAGAGTAAAACTCTGTTCCAGGTCTTTGCCGAAACTATACACGCTAACGAACGTCGCTATAACAGCACTATACCTTGGTACATCATGACCAGCCCGATCAACCATGCGGCTACTCTAAAGTCTTTCGAAGATAATAATTACTTCGGACTGAAAAAAGAAAATGTCATGCTATTCCCACAGGGTACTATGCCTTGCTTTGACTTTGAAGGAAAGATCTTCCTCGCTGATAAAGACAAGCTCGCTGTTAGCCCGGACGGCCATGGCGGCTCGCTTCGCGCTCTTTATGTTAGCGGTGCTATCGACGACATGAAACGTCGCGGCGTTGAATTTATCAGCTACTTCCAGGTTGATAACCCTATGGTTAACCTTGTTGACCCAATGTTCATCGGACTACACGCTCTTGACACTGCTGAAATGTCAAGTAAGTCTGTTAAAAAGTGCGACCCATTGGAAAAAGTTGGTAACTTCACTGTCGCTGACGGTAAGATCACTATCATCGAATATTCTGACCTGCCAGAAGAACTCGCTCGCAAGACAAACGATGACGGCTCGCTAGTTTTCCAGGAAGGCAGCATTGCTATTCACGTTATCAGCCGCTCTTTCGTTGAAAGAATAAACAGCAAGGGCTTCTCACTACCATGGCACAAAGCTGTAAAGAAGATCCCTTACATTGACACAACTGGCAAACTCAATCAGCCGGAAGAGACAAACGGCGTTAAGCTCGAAACTTTTGTTTTCGACGCTGTTCCAATGGCTAGCAGTTCGATCATATATGAGATCATTCGTGAAGATGAATTCGCTCCTATCAAGAATGCTACTGGTGTTGACTCACTGGAAAGCTCTCAGGATCTGCAAAGCGAAAAGGCCGCTCGCTGGATGGAAACTGCCGGTTTCCCTGCTCCACGCAAAGCCGATGGCAGTCTTGACCTGAGTCTGGAAATATCTCCTCTCTTTGCTCTTGACGAGAAGGAACTTATCCTGAAAAAGCCTCAGCTTCGTGAACTTAAAAAAGATGACATCGTTTATCTTGGCTAAGATCGACTATTGAATTTCAAAGAGACACAGTTTGTTGTGTCTCTTTTTTTATCTAAACAAAAAGGCCGGAGCTGATATCCAACTCCGGCCTTTAATATTTTTACTTACTCAGACTATTCAAAACAGTTTGAGTTACTAAGCTTTTCTTAGTACATTCCGCCGCCTGGCATTGCTGGCATAGCAGCTGGCTTTTCTTCTGGGATCTCAGAAATGATCGCATCTGTTGTCAGAAGCAGACCTGAGATAGAAGCAGCATTCTGCAGTGCAGTACGCTCAACCTTGGTAGGTACGATAACACCGAACTTAACCATATCGCCATACTTGCCTTTAGCTGCATCGTAACCAAAGTTATTGCCGCCGTCGCCGCCTTCCAGGATCTTCTGTGCGATCACTGAGCCGTCAAGACCAGCATTAGTAACGATCTGCTTGATTGGAGCCATAAGAGCACGACTTACAATATCAACACCGATCTTTTCGTCACCAGTTACCTTCAGGCCAGCCAGTACCTCAATAGAACGAAGCATAGCAACACCACCACCTGGCATCACACCTTCTTCTACTGCCGCACGACATGCGTGAAGAGCATCTTCTACGCGAGCCTTCTTTTCCTTCATCTCAGCTTCGGTTGCAGCACCAACATTGATCTGTGCTACGCCGCCGCTAAGCTTGGCAAGGCGTTCCTGAAGTTTTTCACGATCGTAATCGCTGCTTGTCGCTGCGATCTCATGATTGATCTGATCGATACGACCTTTGATATCTGCTGTTGATCCGGCACCTTCGATGATCGTTGTGCTTTCCTTGTCGATAACAACTTTCTTAGCCTGGCCAAGTTCGCCAATACCAACAGACTCAAGCTGAACACCAAGGTCTTCAAATACCGGCTGACCACCAGTAAGAATACCTATATCCTGAAGCATAGCCTTACGACGATCGCCAAAACCTGGAGCCTTAACCGCACATACATTAAGCACGCCGCGAAGCTTATTGATTACCAGTGTAGCAAGAGCTTCACCTTCAATATCTTCTGCAATGATCAACAGTGGACGACCAGCCTGGGCTACAGCTTCCAGAACTGGAACCAGTTCCTTGATAGATGCGATCTTCTTTTCGTGAATGAGAATGAATGGCTTATCAAGATCACAGGTCATGCTTTCCTGATTATTTACAAAATGCGGAGACAGATAACCCTTATCAAACTGCATACCTTCAACCAGGTCAACAGCTGTTTCCAGTGTCTTACCTTCTTCGATCGTGATTACACCATCTTTGCCTACCTTGTCCATAGCCTGAGCGATCATCTTACCGATCTCAGCGTCCTGGTTAGCTGCACATGTACCAACCTGGGCGATCTGCTTGCTTGAATCAACCGGGATACTCATGCTCTGGAACTTATCAACAACAGCGGCAACTGCCTTATCAATACCACGCTTGATAACTGTTGGATTTGCACCGGCAACAACATTCCTCAGACCTTCACAGTAAATAGCTTCTGCCATTACTGTCGCGGTTGTTGTACCGTCACCAGCTGCGGTTGAAGTCTTGGATGCTACTTCCTTAACCATCTGGGCACCGATGTTTTCACATGCATCTTCCAGTTCGATCTCTTTTGCTACACTCACTCCGTCTTTAGTTACGGTTGGAGAGCCAAAAGATTTTTCCATTACTACATTCTTACCAGCTGGGCCTAAAGTCACCTTTACCGCTCTGGCTAGTTTCTGTACTCCATCACGAATAGACTGACGTGCTTCATTATCAAAAATGATTTTCTTCGCTGCCATTTTTTACTCCTGTTGTTCTTAACGAGATTATTATCTCAATTTATTTACTATTGCCTGGAATTACTTCTCTGATATTACTGCCATAATATCTGATTCATCCATAAGCAGGTACTCGTCACCATCAAACTTGATCTCGGTACCAGCATATGAACTGAACAATACTACATTACCGATCTTCACCTGGAATTCAGCACGAGTACCATCGTCAAGAAGTTTACCATCACCCAAGGCTACTACTTTACCCTGACGTGGCTTTTCCTTAGCGCTTTCCGGCAGAACAATTCCACCTTTGGTTGTTGATTCTGCTTCTAGTCTCTTTACTAATACTTTATCAGCTAATGGTCTGATCTTCATTGGTTATAACTCCTAATAATACTCTGTTATAAAATCATCTGTTTCTGCTCAAACTGACTTTTGGATAGTTTGAATTATTTACTTTTATTGATTCGGATCGTAAATCTAGCTGACAGCTTTCTGCCCGGCATATCAACTTTATGATCCTTTATCAACTGCTTTAATACATTCTCAGCCTGATTAAATACATCACAAGAATAATACTTGCGAAATATTCTGTCCATCTGTGTCGCCAGCTGAACTATATCTACCGGCT
Source organism: Sedimentisphaerales bacterium (assembly GCA_963667715.1). GTDB lineage: Bacteria > Planctomycetota > Phycisphaerae > Sedimentisphaerales > SM23-30 > JAFGDI01. The sequence goes on from OY763926.1 coordinate 4,511,301, forward strand.
TAGCCAGAACCGAACATACATTCAGTTTCAATGCCTCAGCCAGCAGTCGCTGGTTAATATTTCCTGACAAAAGCAAACAAGGCATAAGCTCATCTTTCCGGCGGATAATATTCAAGGCCTTTAACCCAGCCTCATTATCTATAGAATTATCTATTATCGCCAAATGGACCTTCCTGTTGTCCATTATCCTGACAATATCATCTGTATTCTCCGCCATCAGGGCGTTAACTCCCCTTGGCTGAAATATCTGGGCAACCGCTTGGGGCCAGGCCCAGGCACTGTTACTCATCAGCACATTTACGCTGTCTGGTTGTGCAAGTGATATTGACATTATATGCCTCATTATTACTATTTAACGCTCAATAACTCAACATGCAAACACCATGCCAAAACACCCAGTACTACAATTACTCACACAAAGCCACACCCAACTATATACCACTGCAAACAAAAGACTTACACAACAATACACAACAAAGTCAATTATTAACTTCATTTACAAAGCCTTACCTACTGCCAAAATTGAACTCCAGATAAAAATCACCCTGCCAGCTAGGCAGAACACCCACCTTTTCCAACTGTAACACATATAACGATTATAACGATTGGGGCGTTTGGTTAAGTAATTACATGTCAACGATTAACGGTTTTTTGCTTGTATGACCACTGTTTTATAATTTATAATCAATTATTGTTTTACGGAGAAGAAGGAAATTATAACTCAATGGAATCTGATTTATCTCAAAATCATCTGATTATTGTCGCACCTGCTGACGTCCGGCAAAAGCTGGCAACCAAGATCGATCCTATGGCTCACACCATGGAATGGTGCGATAATGTCTACATAGCGGTGGCTGTCACTTTTACTCGCCTGCATAACAGGCCATCAGACGCTGACCCGCTAATAGTACTGGTATGGGTTGACAACCTGTCACCAAACCAGCTGAGATTATTTACGATTCTTGGGCAAAATGCCAATGTTATCCCTATGGCCTTCTCAAATTCGAATCAGGTAAAAATGGATCATGCAATTGAAATGGGCGCTGCCAGAGCAATTTTAACCGAGAACCTCAATAGCTCTCTTTTCTCTTTCTCTGACCCTACACCTAGATCCGAACCATTAACTGATAATGCAATTATGAATTCTGAATCTTCTGATGATACCGTTGACAATGAGCATCAGAGCACAGAACCAAATAAACCTGATAAAAAATGGCATAGTACGGATATTACTTTGAGCCGGGAGGAATTAGATTCTCTTCTACTTGACGAAGACGAATAAAACACAGATTAATTATGATGGAACTATTTCAGGACAGATTACAGAAAAGCATTTTCCTCGTTGGCGATGATGGCCAAATGGAAAAGTTGATCCGACGCATGCCGGAGTTCGACAATGCTGCTATCAATACCAGTTTAGATATTATGACTGGTATTGCTGAAGCTGTATCAGCTAAGCCTGACATCATTATGCTTAATCTTTGCAACTGCGGCGCTAACGGACCTGCTATAACAGAAGCTCTTAAGGTTGCCTCGCAAACCTCAAGGATCATAGGGTTCGGCGAAGCATGGACAGAAGTATACTATTCCAGCATGCAAGCCATGGGAATGAAAGACCTGATAATAATGCCTGCTCCACTGCACGAGATCAGACATATCATATTCCCAGAATTGCAGCACAATACACCTGGCTCAGCTTATCATGACAGCCAGACAATACCCGTCGCTCACGAAGATGTCTCTGCAATGATAAATGTCTTTTCGAGCATGGTTAGCGGCTCCTTTATGGAAATCTGCCACGAACTGTCTGTGTCTGTCTCTCTTGGGCCAGATACTCTTAGCCGTAAAGCTGAAGAAGCCTTTACCAGCTTCCTGAAAGTCAGACAGGTAAAAATCTATTCCGATCTTCGAGACTGTGCAACCGATACCTCGGAGTTTGGCGCAGTAAACCATTTTGACGTGCCGCTAATTTCTATCAGTGAAGAAAACTTCGGCATTATGCGTATTTGGCCGGACGATCACAATCCAGACATGGACCTGATAAATTCCGTCGCTGGCTATCTTGCCGCACTGCTCAATCTCGCATGGCGCGAACACAATCTCAGATCGCTCGCCACTACCGACGAACTTACCGGAGCTTACAATCGCAGATACCTGGAATCCTTCCTGAGACAACTGCTCGATAAAACACAGCAGCAGGATATAAAAATTGCAGTACTCGTATTTGATATCGACAATTTCAAATACTTTAACGATACCTACGGCCATATAGCCGGCGATGACATTCTCTGTCAGGCTATCGACCTGGTCAGACAGTGCTGCCGTAAACATGATGTGGTCGCACGTCTTGGCGGTGATGAATTTGCAGTTCTATTCTGGGACTCACCTGACATTGAAAGAGACAACAAAAACATCACACCCCCTTCAGAGACGATGCCATCTCATGCTGAAATGGTAATGAGAATCAGCGACAGGTTCCGTAAAAAGATCAGTGAATGCAGATGCGCATCCCGCTACGGCAGTCACGTAAGCAAACTCACCATCAGCGGCGGTGTTGCCTCATATCCAACCGACGGCAAAACAGTAAAGCAACTTCTCATTGCCGCCGATACTGCATTACTTAAAGCCAAAACAGACGGTAAAGATAAAATAAACCTCGTAAAGTAACACCTCAACAACTTTTCTCCCGCAGATAAAACTTAAATCTATTTTTTTGTACTAATTATCGCCTCCAGATGTCATTTAATAATAGAGGATCTCTATAAATAGGCCCCGGCACTTTTTTGCCATTGGCTGTTTCATTCTAAATCTCGCATGTTCAAAGCTATTATCCAACTGTGAACATAGACAATGTTAATCTGGAGAAAAAATGAAAAACAAACTATTATTGTCACTATTCTCTTTATCTCTGCTTTTCACTAACAGCGATGCTTCCGACAGCCACCTTATCCAATGCCCAGACGGCGACATAACCGGCGACTGTATAGTAAACCTCGCCGACCTGAACGCTCTGGCTGCAAACTGGCTAACCGAAGATTACAACATCTCACTATTTGGCGACCTCTCTGCTAGCTGGCAAATGACAGGCAAATCTGTTATAGTAATAAATGAGATCCACTATAAACCTGAGATAAAAACACTCGACCTTGAGTATGTAGAGCTATACAACACATCTCCCGACCCGATCAATATCTCCGGATGGAATTTCTCCAAAGGCATCGACTACACCTTCCCTGCCGACACTATAATTAACGGCGGCCAATACATCGTTGTTGCTCAGGACAAAACAACCCTCACCAGCTACTACGCTTTACCTGCACAATCTATTTTCGGACCTTACTCTGGCAAACTCAGCAACAATGGTGAAGAGATTAGATTGGACGACAACTTCGGCAGCAAAGTCGACACTGTCGAATACGACTGCGGTTTCCCCTGGCCTACTATGGCCTCTGGCGAAGGTTCTTCTATTGAGCTTATCAACCCACTGCTCGATAATGATCTGGCCGGAAACTGGAGAGCGTCAGGCTATAATAATCAGACATATCTCAGCTCACCAACACCCGCCACAGCTAACAGCGTCGCAAACAATAACGTAGCTCCTTGCATCCGCAAAGTCAAGCACCTGCCAGAATCACCGCATACCGGAGACCTGGTGACTATAACCGCAAAAGTCACAGACCCGGACGGCGTTGCTCAAGTGTATGTCTCATACCAACTGGTTCAGCCCGGCAGCTATATCCCTGCCACTTTGCCAAACTATCCATCGTCCAATCCGGAAACTATACCTAACCCAGCCTACAATGACCCGGCCAACTGGACTATCATCGCTATGAACGACTCCGGTACCAATGGCGACGAAACAGCTGACGATAATTACTACACTATAACTCTACCAACCAATCTACAAAACCATAGAAACCTTATTCGCTATCGAATAACTGCCATCGACAATAGTGGCAACTCCATACAGGTTCCATACAATGACGATAGTCAGCAAAACTTTGCGTGGTTTGTTTACGATAGTATCCCTACCTGGTCTGGCGCTATCAACCCTGCCAGCAGCGACCCTACTAAAAACGCCATACACCATTATAGCCAGGAAACCATGAGCTCTCTACCTGCCTGGCATCTTATATCAAGACTAACTGACGTCAATAACTGCCAGTACAATTCCAGCTATGACAACTCAAGCTATTACTTCTCCGGCACACTCATAAATAACGGTAAAATATACGACAACATCCACTATCGTATCAGAGGTCAATACTCAACCTTCCAGTGGGGTAAGAACAAATGGAAAATCAAGTTCAACCCAACTCGTGACTTCACCCTATACGATATTTACGGCAACGAATATAATGAAGATGTCGATACCATAAACCTCGGCAGCGGAACCTGCCCATGGTGGAAATATCCTCACCCATATGGCTCCTGGGATCAGGGTGCTGGCGGTCTTATGTTAAACGAGATGCTCGCCTATCGCCTCTATCAGCTTGCCGGAGTACCTGCCAGCAATACCAGCTTTGTACAGCTTCGTGTTATCGACAGCCCAGTTGAAACATCACCTTCCAGCCAATACGAAGGTGACTTCTGGGGCATTTATATCGCTCTGGAACACGCCGACGGCTCATTCCTTGACGAAAGAGATATGGCCGACGGCAACATCTTCCGCATGGACGGCGGCTACAACCAGACCCACCAATGCAGCAGTCAACCAGACGATGGATCTGACATTCAGGCATTCACCAATACTATCAACTATTCCACTCCAAACGAACAATGGTGGAATGACAACGTCGATCTCAACCTCTACTATAGCTCAAGATCTGTTGGCATAGCGATCAATGATGCAGACAGACGTATCGATTCAAACTGCATTTTCTACCACAACTCAGAAACCAGCAAGTGGTGTTATCTCCCTTGGGATCTTGACCTCACTTTCGAAGCCGGCTCACACTACCCATCATCACAATGGGAAAATATCCAGAAAAGCCTCTCCTACTCAAGTATCAAGACCAACTACCAGAACCGTGGCCGTGAGCTTATAGACCTGCTCTTCAATGGCGAACAAACTGCCCAGCTGGTAGATGAAATTACTGCACTGGTTTACGATGGCACCGGCTCATCAATTATAAATGCCGAAAGAGATATGTGGGATAATCACCCAAGAGTCTCATCAAGATATAAAAGCCTATGGTACGAACATAACGAATTTCTTGTATCAAAAGACTTCGCCGGCATCGCACAGTATATGAAACAGACCGTTGACCCGGCAGGTTTCACCAGCGTAGATAATGCATACTACAATTTTGGCGTGCCTGCTCTTGCTGCTGAAATAAATAATGTCACCCCAGCAATACCACAAACGCCAACCATTTCATATACCGGCCCGGCTAACTTCCCCGCCGACAATCTTACATTCAATACCAGTAATTATTTCTCCAACACATATCTGACTTTCTCTGCTATCAAGTGGCGAATTGCTGAAATTGAACCGGCAACCACAACCCCTAACGGCAGAGAGCTAAAATATGAAATCAATGCTCAATGGGAATATGAATCTGACACATTCTCCAATAACATCACCGTTGACTCAGCCAACCTGACCATAGGCTCAACCTACCGTGTACGCTGTAAAATGAAAGATGCCGCCGGCAGATGGAGCCACTGGTCAGCTCCTGTCGAGTTTATACTCGGTGAACCTACAGGCAATGACATATCCAGATACCTCAGAGTAACTGAACTTATGTACAACCCATCTGACCCTACCGCAACCGAACTTGCCAGCGGCTATGATGACAATGACATGTTCGAGTATATCGAGCTAAAAAATACCAGCTCAACCAAACTGCTCGACCTGCAAAACACTGCACTCAGCGGTGGTATCACATTCAACTTTACAAATGCTGACTACCCACTGCTTTGGCCTGGTGATCATATTCTGGTCGTCTCCAATAAAAATGCTTTTCTTTCCCGTTATCCCCCCGCCACCGGCACAACATTTAACATTGCCGGCGAATACACTGGCAACATCAGCAACGGCGGCGAAACTATTAACATCAATAATAATGGCAGCGTATTTATCAGCTTCACGTACAGCGATAAGTGGTACCCAAACACTGACAACCTGGGTTACTCGCTGGTGCCAACCAGCTCTGCGATCGCTACTGAACCTGACGGCTCTCTCGACCTTTCCGAAAGCTGGTCTGCAAGCACTACCGTCAACGGTTCACCAGGACAATAAGTCATAACCACACATAACAAAAAAAGGCTGGTATATTACTACCAGCCTTTTTTATTATCTATATCAGTTATACAAGATTACTTCTGCTCAGCAGGAGCTTCATCTGTTTTTGCTTCTTCAGATTCAGCTTCTTTCTGATTAAAGTTTTCTACTGCATTACGACTATCAACATTATCCTGCATAAACATTTCAACCAATGGCACCAGCTGATTCTTCTGCATTGCCTGAATTGTAAAGCGACCCTTGCTCTGTGCCAGGTCTGCCTGATTCGCTGGCTCTACAACCAACTCATCAAATACCTTAACTGACAAACTACCTTCAGCCTTAACCATCATCAGCTCACCAGTTTCAACGTCACGATAAGCCTTCAGGATCGGGCTCAACATACCAAAGTAGTAATTCAATGTACCCTGTAGACGCTGAGCATATTCTGGCTGATCCTGCATACGCTGACGAGTTGTTTCGATCTGGCTATAGATCGTGGCAAGATCTTTTTCCATCAGAGGATTTCTTGCTGTTTCGTCTTCGCTGTCTTTCATGCTGTTGCCAACTGTTTCAATTGCAGTTGCCCAGTCAGCCTTTGCCATCCCCTGAAACTCTACAGCCTTATCAACTGCCATAGCAAAAGCCTTGGCATCTTTCAGGTCTTTTACAACCTTATCACGAAGCAGGTTTTCGCCTTCAGTCAGAGGTGCCACAGCCGCCGCTCCCTGACGACCATCATCATCAAGACTTACCGGCTCGCGAGACTTATCTACAGCAACAATTCTAACTATATATAGGTTCGAAATGTTTGTGCCGTAACCAGCTTCAATAAATGCCTGTGGCTGATTCAACTTCAGCGGAGGATTATCCATCTTAGATACAGCCATATCTCTCAAAGGCTCACATGAGAACAGAACCTGTGAAAGTGGTGCATTGTTCAGACGAGTAACTCTGGCTGAACCAAAGCGTTCAAAGTTACCAACTGATTCATAGCTCAGAAAATCACTGCTGCCATACTTAACTGAAACATTGCTGGAATTCTTTTCCGCAACTTTCTGCCAGTCAATATTTGCCTGAACCAATTCATTATCATTACGAACTGCATCACGAACATTTGCCATTACAGAGTCTGCCTTAGCTTTGGCCTGTTCATTGATATAGTTTCTCTTAACCATAGTATAAACTTCATCAAATGACTTCTGTACCAGTTTTGGCTGACCCTGTGGATCTTCAGCTGGTATACGTGTCTGATACTGTTCCTGTGTCTTATTAACTGCCCAGTATTCCTGAAGGAGCTCTTCCTGCTCTGTTACATCTTTAGCATCAAACTCTGCCTGAAGTGTCTTGTTAATATCAGAAACACTTACGTCCAGATATTCAACCTTCACTCGATCTGGCAGCATATAGCTGTAACCAAATGGGTTTGTCTCATCATCAGTCTTGATCGACTCTGGATCAATAGATTTGTACTTATTAAACTGGGCCAGAATTTCTTCTTCGCTTGGCTCGCCAGCTTTTTCACTGAACATAGAAGCTGAAAATTCAACATACTTTCCGCTCATATTGTTTACTTCTACAGATTCACGTACCAGGCTGCGAATTTCATTTTCATTGATACTGCCAACCTTGGTGATCTCATCTGCATAAGATGCAATTGCGATCAAGTCGCCCACACCCTGCTCAAGAGAGCTCAGTGTCATACCAAAGCTATGCAGCATTGAAGACATCTTCATTCCACGCTGGTTGATATTATGCTTGGCTACTGATATAACAAAATTGATCTGATCATCAGTTGCATAATAACCGTTTCTGTGTGCTTCTGCTGACAGAACTATATAATTAGTTACTGACTGCTTATTACTATCTACCAGCTTGGTAATATCATTATAGATCTTTTCGAGGTCCTTGGTATCAGTCGCCGCATAACGAGCAGATTCCATCAGGAAACTTCTTGTCATATAAGCTGTACGAGGATCGGTAAATACCGCATTACAGGTCAGGCTTGATGCGATCGGATTGATCATAGCAAGTGTATCGCTATAAGAACCATACTGTACCATAACCTGTGGGATCTGTAGCTCCAGCATAGCCTTAAGTCTGGCACCAGCCTCGCCTACTTCCATACTATTTAGTTTTGTTGTACTCCCATCGACTCCTAAGTAGCTGCCTACCTCTACGTTACGATTCCCGCGGTTTCTGCCCATAAAGCTTGGCAAACCAAAACATACCGCAAAGATCACTACAAATATTATCAAAAGGCCCTTGCGATGGTCACGCATAAATTGCATCATAGCACATTACTCCAATATTAACAAACACTTATATTTATTTATCCAGCTCAGATACCCTCAATTATGGGCATTTGCGAATTATACACTATATCAATTCTCTATCTTAATATCAAACTATATTTAAACCGGTATCATTCGCTTTCTTAACTTATTTAGTCGGCTTTATTTAACTATAAGTTTATATCATTCTGCAAATATGGACCTTACATAATATATCACCATTACACCACAACTCCCATACACAACTTAAACTACTCTAAAATAACCACTTATACAAAACCAAACAACCTGCTTAAACTGTTAATTATCACTAGCCAGCCACATTCACTTGACAGCCACACTGAGGTGTGTATCATTAATTATTCGACTACAATTTGTGATACCTTATTAATAATGTAATACGAAAGGGAAAAAATGGGGTTGAAAACAGCAGTATTGATACCAGCAGCTGGCAGCGGAACTCGTTTTGGCGGTAAAAAGCCAAAGCAATTCACCGACCTTGACGGCAGAGCAGTATTTATCAGAACTATCGAAGCTTTTGCTGACCGTGATGATGTAACTAAAATTGTCATCGCAATACCAGAAGATGAACTTGAGATGTATGAGATCAAATGGGGTGCTAAACTCGATTTCTACGGCGTTAAGACCATCATTGGAGGCGAGCAAAGATGGCAAACCGTACAAAAACTGCTCGACGAAGTCAAAGACGGAGATTTTGACCTCATCGCTATTCACGATGCCGCCAGACCATGTATCACTGAAAATACTATTACCGAAGTTTTTAATGCCGCAATGGAACACGGTGCAGCTATCCCAGCATCAAAGCTTGTCGGCACTATAAAACGCAGTGACACTGACAATAATATCCTCGAAACTGTTGACAGATCTGAACTATGGGAGGCCCAAACTCCACAGACCTTCAAAACAGAGATAATATTCAATGCTTATGAAAATCTCTCTGAAGATGATCAGAATATTACTGACGATGCTCAACTCGTTGAAAAGTCGGGAATAAAAGTCAAGCTGGTCGAAGCCGACTCTACCAACCTGAAAATAACTCATGGTATTGATATGGCTTACGCTTCTGTTATCATTAAAAATATCACTTCGAGTAAAGAAAACAAGAACAAGGGCAATCAGCCGCTTAATCCTTTTGCTGAAGATCATATGTGGTAATGACCCAAACCCCTGTTAAAAATATACTTAAGCATCACACTGCCATCTTGCTGATATATGTTTGCATCTCTATATCTGCTGCCGTACTAGGCTTGACTTTTGGCAGTGAACATATAAGCTTCTGTGCCGTCTGGCAGGATATTTCTAAGCTGCGTATCAGCTGCGTTGACGCTGAAATACTCATCGGCCAGAGATTACCCAGGGTTATAATGGGTCTCCTCGCTGGCGGCGCTTTAGCTATGGTTGGGGCTGTATTCCAGACTATCCTGCATAACAGCCTTGCCTCACCCTACACTCTTGGCATTGCAGGCTGTAGTTCACTTGGTGCTGTTTTTGCAATATCGATACCCGCTCTTGCTAATTTCCATTTTGCCGGATTCGGTGCGATTGAACTATGCGCTATCGCGGGTGCCTCCATTTCAGCTATATTTATATATAATCTTGCACGCAGAGCTGGCGGCATGTCTATGAACACTCTACTGCTGGCAGGTGTTGCTATTGGTATTATTTCCTCTGCTCTGGTTATGCTTATCAGGTATATTTCCAGCCCTCATCTGCTGGTTTCAATGGATCGATGGATCATGGGAGGCCTGGACGTTAGCTCTATTCAGGATATTTTGCCAATTTTGCCACTTATTTTGCCAGGAATTACAATTATGCTGATGCAATCGCTTAGCCTTAACCATATAATCTTTGGTGAAGAGCTGGCAACCGGTCACGGCGTATCGGTCGCTTCTGTTCAAAAATGGAGCTTTATTGGTGGTGCAATTACCACAGCTTCGGTTATTGCCCACACCGGACCTATTGCATTTGTAGGTTTGGTCATACCACATATTATCAAGGGCACAAACGGCACTGACCACCGTTTGCTTCTGCCGGCATCTTTCTTCGCCGGCGGTGCTTTTCTGGTAATTTGCGATACTGTCGCACGGACTATTACTGCTCCTGCTGAAATGCCCGTTGGTATTATTACAGCTATAACTGGCGGCATTTTCTTTATTTATATTTTATGTTTCAGGAGATAGAGAAGTCCGTGAGAAGCAGTAAGATAATTGATTTCGAGGGCATTGGCGAAGTGTCGCTACGTAAGTATAAAGGATGCAAAAACTTACGCATCGCAGTCAAACACGATGGTGCTGTTAGAGTATCTTTACCATACTGGGTCACCTGGCAGGCTGCAATTGACTTCCTCAGAGAAAAGTACGACTGGATATTGAACCAAAAAGCCAGAATTACTGAAATTCAACTTAGCCAGCCAACCCCAAAAATTTTTACCAGACAGGAAGTAACCCAGGCCAGAACTATACTCTTGGCTAGATTACAGCTGCTCGCCGCTAACTACGGCTACTCATTTAATAGAGTATCGTTCAGAAATCAGAAAACTGTATGGGGCTCTTGCTCATACAGAAATAATATCAGTCTTAATATCAACCTCATACTACTTCCTGATGAATTGATCGACTATATATTATTGCACGAACTGGCTCACACAAGGGTCAAAAACCACAGCCTGACGTTCTGGAATGAATTGGACAAGGTCCTTGGCACACCAGGTAAAGCCAAATATTTACAAAAAAAACTCAGAAACTTCAAAATTGGAGTTGCCTGAACCAACTACATACTACACCCAGTAGTAATAGTGAAACTATACAATATAGCAAATTGCTTAAGTATAGATACATATAATTCGATAATATATTTATATGGTAAAGTACTGTATTTTATTGATTAACATTACAGCTATACTATACCAGAACAATACTAACCTGTGATTTATTATTAAAGGAATACGTTTTGAATAAGAACAGCGAAAACTTTCTGAAAAAGTTCCTGGAAGAGCCTAGCCCTTCCGGTTTCGAATGGAATGCTGCACGTATGTTCCGTGATCGCGTCAAAGGGTTTGCCGATGAGGTATACCATGACGTTCATGGCAATAGCGTAGCAGTATTAAACCCTAAAGCACCTTTCAAGTTCATGCTGGCTGGCCACATTGACGAGATCGGTCTTATGATAACCTACATCGACGACAAAGGTTATATCTTCACTCAGCAGATCGGCGGCATGGACCCTACCCTGCTCGTTGGTCAGCGTGTAAGAATTATGACTGAAAAAGGCGATGTCTTCGGCGTGATCGGTCGCAAAGCTATCCATAACATGGAACCTGACGAACGCGGCAAACCAATGAAGATGGCTAACATCTGGGTTGACATCGGCGCTAAAGATAAAAAAGATGCAGAAAAACGCGTTCGTGTCGGTGACCCTATGGTTATTGACGTTGAATGTCGCAAGCTTAACGATGACTTTATCGTTTCAAGAGCTACCGACGACAAGGCCGGCGCTTTTATCGTTGCCGAAACTATCCGCGCACTATCAAAGAGAAAGCTAAATATCTCTGTAGTTGGTGTTGCAACAGTTCAGGAAGAAGTTGGCCTTCGTGGTGCTATTACCAGTGCTTACAACGTTAACCCTAACGCTGGTATCGCTCTTGACGTTGGTTTTGCTTCTGACCACCCTGACACTGACCCTAAGAGTCTGGGCGAAGTAAAACTTGGCGGCGGACCAAACCTGCATCGCGGACCAAACATAAACCCGGTTATTGAAAAAGAACTGGAAAAGGCCGCTAAGAGAATTAAGATCCCTTACCAGATTACCGGCGACCCAAGAGCAACCGGCACTGACGCAAATGCTATACAGCTATCTCGCGGTGGTGCGGCAACTGGTCTTATCAGTATCCCTAACCGATACATGCACACTCCTGTGGAAGTAGTTTCTCTTAGCGATATTGATAACATAATCAATCTTCTTGTTGAGTTTCTTGCGAAGCATCCGGCCAAACGTGATTACAGGCCGTAACAGTTTTTTTCGTAGATTAACTATATGAAATTATTGATAATATATTTCGCTTTGGCAATGGGCATATCTTTAGTATGCTCATTGCTGGAAGCGGTTATTCTGAGTGTAACCCCGGCGTACATTACGCTGCTCACCAGAGAACGGGCACGTACCGGCAAACTTCTCCAAAAGATGAAAGACGATATTGATAAATCTCTTTCTGCCATACTAACCCTGAACACCTTTGCTAATACTATTGGTGCAGCTGGTGTGGGTGCTCAGGCTGGAAAATTATACAACAGCAATATCGCTGCGATTGTATCGTTCATCCTGGCACTATCTATCCTGGTCTTTGCTGAAATTATCCCTAAGACCCTAGGAGCTCTTCATTGGAAAAGAATTGCACCACTTGCCGCATATATGATCTACTTCTTTGTGATTATATTATTGCCGGTGGTACTTCTACTGCGACAGGTCAGTAAACTACTGAACCCTTCCAATAAAAAGTCACACTTATCTCGTGAAGAGATCTTTGCTGTTGCCGACCTTGGCCATCATCAGGGAGCATTACACCATCAGGAAAACAAGATCATACAAAACATTCTTTGTATGAAAAACATACGGGCAAATGACGTACTTACTCCCCGCCGTGTGCTTATGACTTTTCAACAAGATAAGACTATCAGCGAAGTGGTACAAAATCACAGCCCGTTGCAATTCAGCCGGATACCGGTTTACGATAAAGACCTGGACGACATTACCGGCTTTGTTCTTAGATATCGTATCGCCCAGGAATTCTCCGAAGGTCACGGCCACCTGCAACTAAAAGATATTATCAAAGATATACATGCTGTCCCGGATACGGCTGACATAGCAAACATTCTCAACGAATTCATTAAACGCAATGAACATATTTTCCTCGTTGTTGATGAATACGGCGGTACCGCCGGCATTATCACCATGGAAGATGCGATCGAGACATTGCTTGGTGTAGAGATCGTCGATGAAATGGATTCTATAACTGACATGAGAAAGTATGCTAAAAAGCTCTGGGAACGTCGCCAGAAAAAATATATCGTGCCGGATAACAAATGAGTGTCTCTGGAAACCGATTGAAAGTTTCCATATTTTCTAACAGTCTAAACATACAGAAGGATTCTGAAATTGGAAAGCCTGAAAAAACTTGCTGTACTTGTCCCTGCCTATAATGAGCAGGAAAGTATAACCGAAACAATAACAGGTCTGCGCACCGCCGAGCCTGAACTTAAAGATGCCGGGTTCCAGCTGCTCATCTACATCATCAACGACGGCTCTACTGACGCTACCGGTTCACTTGCTGAATCTGCTGGTGCAGACAAGATAATAACCCACAAAAGAAACATAGGCCTTGGCGCTGCCGTACGAAGTGGCTTGCTCACTGCCCGCACCGATAATATCGATATCGCAATAAAATTCGACGCCGATTGTCAGCACGACCCGCATGATATAATAAAACTCATCCAACCGATAATCAATAACGAAGCTGAAGTTGTTTACGGCAACAGATTTGAAAAGATCGAATATGACATGCCATTTATCAGAAAGACTGGCAATAAGATTTTCACCGGACTCATGGCTATCCTTACCGGCTGGCCGCTCAAAGACAGTCAGCCCGGCATATTCGCCGTCGCTCGCGACTACATAGAAGTCTGCCAGCTGCCCGGCAATTACAACTACACCCAGCAGGTACTGCTTGACGCTTATCATCAGGGAATGAGATTCGCTCACGTCGATGTAACATTTCGTAAACGCAATACCGGCAAATCTTTTATATCACTAAAATATCCAGTGAAGGTACTCCCCCAACTGCTAATGGTGATTATAAGTATTAAGCCCATGAAAGTGTTCCTGCCGATAGGTATGTTCTTCATGTTACTGGCACTAGGTATATTCACAACCGAATTCATAACCTGGCTCACCGGCAACGCACCCAAACCTGTAGTCCATGTCAATATGGTACTCGGCTCTGCGGTCTTTGGCTTACAGACTATCTTCTTCGGCCTTCTCGCCGAACTGATCGTATTCCTGCATAAGTACAAACGCTAACTAACAACAGGAATGCAGATTTGGAAGAAACTAAAAAGAAAAGCCGAGCATATAAACTATCAGCACTAGCCTTCAAGCTCTCTGTTGCTATAGCTTGCCTGCTATATATTATTAAGTGCGGTCGAAATATAAAACCAGATGATCTGAAACTGGAGTTCATTCCAGCTGTTTTAGTTGCGGCCTTTGCTTACTTTCTTGCCACCTTTATCATGGTCTACGGCTGGCGAACCTGCCAGATCACCCTTGCCAATAAGAAAAAAGAATTCTTACTTTTTGCAAAAATATACTTCTGCAGTGCACCCGCAAAGTATCTGCCCTCAAATATTATGCACTTTGCCGCACGCCACTATCAGACTATCCAGGCCGGTTACGACCACACTTCAGTGGCCGCCTCAAACATTCTGGAAAACATTTTCATAACCATCTCAGCCTGTATCGTTATCTGCTTTGGCATAATATCTGGCCAGCTTACTTTCCCAACTGACTTCCTCAACCAAAACCTGAAACCAACTTACCTGATCATCGCTATGGTCATCGTAACAACAGCTCTGGCTATTCTCTCCGGAAAATGTCTCAAGAATTCATCATTATCATCAACCGCAATAATGATCATAAAAGTTCTTACCGGATACATAATTTTCCTGTTCATCACCAGTTTTATATTCCTGCTGATAATGAATATAGCTGTCCCTCAAGATTTGACCGCTATCTGGCCGCGTATAATCTTCACCTATATATGTGCCTGGACCATCGGCCTCATTACCCCCGGCGCACCCGGCGGCCTCGGTGTTCGCGAGTCTGCAATTGTCTACCTAACCTCCGACATACTCACAAACGATCAGGCTCTGCTTGGCGCCCTGCTATTCAGACTCGTTACCATAGGCGGCGAAATAATCGGCTACTACTATGCCCGTTTCCTGAAATGACTAACTACCAGCATCAAACACACTATCTCAATCCCCACCGCCGGCAGACAATACCTTGTCAGACCATGCGTAAATAAACTGTTCATCATTATCAGATACATCGCCGGCAACACAACTACCACCAGCTCCCAGCTCCTTCGCCTTATCGACCGCACTAAAACGATCATCATTGACACAAAATATATCAAGCTCACCACGACCGAACCTCTCATCATAAATGTCGTAGGCGCCGCCATATACACACCATCGCCAAACATGATACTACGCCAGCCAATAGGCAATGCCACCAGCAAATGCTTGATCGGATGCTTCACAAACTCCCACATGAAACTCTTCTGATTAGCCGAATCCTTCTCCGGGTCAGACGAGCCATAAGCCTTACCCTGCAAATAGTACCCATTCTTATTACCACGATACAGATTTGCCAGCTCACCATTTTTCTCAGCCGACATACAGTCCTTCCCATAGGTCTCATACATCAGACGTTGCGCATACGTGTCCGGCGTCCAGTATAAAAACGCGCCGCACCATTCCTTAAAGTTCATCTTATTATATTCAACTCGCAACGCCATAACATTGCCCGCCCGACCAGTTATAAAAAACTCGCCCAGCTGAACCTTATTACGTATCATCCAACCACCCACCGGCACAAAGTAGCAACCCGTTAGTACCGCCAACGAAATGATGATCTTTTTCCTATCCAACGACTTCAACGCAACAAAAGCAGCCGGCAAGATAAATACCAGTAAATACATAAAGATTGCTTTACATAATACCAGTAATCCCAGCAGTAGACCTGCCAGCCCAAAATAAACCAGCTTCTTATCCTTCAAGCTATAATACAACATCAAGCTTAGTATTAATACCAATGGCACACAAAGCTGTTCTGCCATCATAGAATTAATATTATTAATTAGCTCCATACTAAAGCCAAGCAGTACCATCGCCAGATAGCCAAGCCAGAACGAACCTGTTAACTTATACACTACCAGCAACCCTGCCAAACCTGCCAACGCCAACAACAAAGCCTGACCCTGGCGAAGCTTATACATTAGATATCTATTCTTACCCGGATACTCAAGATCCTTACCTGTCATCATTGTATTATCTAAAAAGCACGCCAGATAACACGGAAACCCCGGCTCACGATACGCCGATGGCCGTGGCGATACACTATCATACTTATCAAATGAAAATGTCCAATGGTGATTAACATGATACGCCATCCTTACATATGCATTCCCATCTGACGCCTCACTGATCGTCTTATCGCTCGCACACATACGACCGCTCCACACGATCACCACCAGGGTCAATATCACCAACACACTCTTCCACATTACTGACAAATAATTCATTTAATATACACCTGACTAAGATCAACAACTCTTCAAAACCACAAAACAATAAAGATTATTATACTGTATTTCTAACTTACTAACTTCTTCATTCTATTATATATATAATCGATAAAATATGAACTAAACTCCAATAAAGTTTAATAAACATGCCACCTTGTTTTCTAGCTTTTACTCATTCTATAATTAAGTAGAATATACATTAGCTTTAGGTGATAATATGAATACTGTTATTAAATATTTGACACTTACAATACTTATTGCTTTCGCGTTGCTGTTTGGCACTATATACAGCTCCGCCGATGGGCGTACCGACAGCAATAAGCGATACTCAAAAAGTACACACGGAATACTCATGAAAGAACTTACCAACGAAGAAAAACACATTATTATCGAAAAAGGCACAGAAGCACCATTTACAGGTCAGTTTTATGACTTTTTCGACAAAGGTATATACACCTGCCGTCAGTGCGGTGCACCATTATTCTATTCTGACAGCAAGTTCAAAAGCGAATGTGGTTGGCCCAGTTTCGACGACGCTATCCCTGATGCCGTCACACAAACGCCTGACCCCGACGGCATAAGAACTGAAATCACCTGCTCCAAATGCCAGGGCCACCTTGGACATATATTTAACGGCGAAGGTTTCACCCCAAAAAACACCAGATACTGTGTTAACTCCATTTCTATGGATTTCATAACCGAAAGCAGAACTGAAACAGCTATTTTCGCTTCCGGCTGCTTCTGGGGCGTTCAATATCATCTACAAAAAGTTAATGGTGTCTATTTCACTATTGTCGGATATATCGGCGGAGATATCCTAAACCCTGAATACAAACAGGTTTGTAGCAGCACTACCGGTCACGCTGAAGCTGTTGAAGTCGTTTTCGATCCTAATCAGGTAAGCTATGAAGAACTTACCAAAGTTTTCTTTGAAACTCATGACCCAACTCAGGTTGGTGGCCAGGGCCCAGACATCGGTGACCAATATCGCTCTGAGATCTTCTATACCTCAGAGCCCCAAAAAGAAACAGCACTCAAACTTATCGATATCCTGAAAGAAAAAGGTTACGATGTAAAAACTAAACTAACCAAGGCCGTCAAGTTCTGGCCCGCTGAACTTTACCACCAGAACTATTACGACAAAAATGGCAAACAACCTTATTGCCACATATATCAGAAAAAGTTCTAACTTTTGCTAAAAAAAGCACTAACAGCAAAAAACATTCTAATATACTCCAGAACCCGAAGACTTTTACTTCGGGTTTTTTATTTAAGGCGACTTTATCTATATATGGCACAACTATTGCTTTTTATCTATTGTGAATCGCGTCACCAACATGACTATTCACATAAACATGCTAAATAAAGCAACTTACACAAAGTAGAGAGTTAGCCATATAGAGACATTATTGTCGCCATAATTTAATTTGTGAAACATTTTTCACACAGAGGAGTAGAAATGAATTCGATTAGTGCAAGAAATCAGGTAGCCGCAACTGTTAAGAGTGTTTCACGCGGAATTGTAAACGCTGAAGTTATAGTAACAACCGAGACCGGCATGGAACTATCTTCAATTATCACACTGGGCAGTTGCCTGAGAATGGAACTCGAACCTGGCAGCCCTGTCACTGCAATAATCAAGGCTTCTGATGTCATGCTGGCAATTGGCAGCAACTTCGCTATCAGCTCCAGAAATTGCATAACCGGAAAGATTAAAAACATTGTGCCTGGCACAGTCAACAATGAAATAGTAATTGACGCTGGCGGCACCGAGCTGGTATCAGTCATAACCCAAACCAGTGCCGATCGACTGGCCCTTAAGACACAACTTGAAGTATCTGCCGTGATCAAAGCATCTAACATTCTACTTATGATGTAATATCTTATCCGATGTTCAATTTTAAATCAGCAGGACATATAATATGAGAACGATCTTACTTTGCATACTTCTCCTGGGCATTAGCGGTTGCGATACCAGCAAGGAAACCACAACAAAAACGATTACCGTTTTTGCCGCGGCCAGTACCACCAATGCAATCACTGACATAACCGCAACTTTCAAAACAGAATACAATATCGAGGTAGTCACAAACTTTGCATCTTCATCTGCTCTTGCCCAACAAATTGAAAATGGTGCTGATGTTGATCTCTACTTATCAGCCAACCAGAAATGGGCAGACTATCTCGAAGATAAAGACTTTTGCAATGTGCGAAATAATATTGTATCAAACAAAATAGTTATCATTGTACCTGCTGATTCAGACATTGATAGCGCATCACCTGAAACTTTACTCTCACCATCAATTATAAACATTGCTATGGGCGACCCAACTTGTGTCCCTGCCGGCAAGTACGGCAAGGAAGCACTTAACTCTCTCAACATATGGGACAGCATAAAGTCAAAGGTCAGTGCTGCAAAAGATGTTCGCTCTGCACTTGCTTACGTAGAAACAAAAGCCGCTGAAGCTGGCATTGTATATTCTACCGATGCAGCAATAAGCAAAAAAGTTAAAGTAGTTTTCCAGTTCCCAGACCAAACATTAAAACAACCAATAACATACCCGGCAATGACAATAAATAATTGCCAACATCCAGAACAAGCCCTATTATTTCTCGACTACCTTACCAGCGACACTGCAAAAGATATTTTTAATGAGTATGGATTTATTACTGAATGATATTATCTACTGAAGAATTAAGTGCCCTGCAGCTTAGTGCTATTTTTGCTCTCTCAGCTGCAACCGCCACCATGCTGCCGGCCATTGCTATTGGTTACTGGCTTTCTCGTAGTCAGGCTCGCTGGAAATGGATCGTTGAAACCATAGCAAGCCTGCCGCTTGTGCTTCCACCAGTTGTAACAGGCTATCTGCTATTGCTGTTGCTTGCGCCGTCTGGCCCTATCGGCAAAATCCTGATCGCTCTCGGTGTAAAAATAATCTTTACGCCATATGCCGCAGTTATTGCCGCCGCAGTTGTAAGCTTTCCGCTTGCCATGCGTACAACTCGACTCGCTTTTGAAAGCATTGACCGCAAACTGGAATCTACCTCAAGAACTCTCGGCGCCAGTCGCTTTGAAACTTTCTGCGAGATTTCCCTTCCTCTGGCCAAACATGGCATCATTGGCGGGTGGCTCCTGGCCTTCGCCAGAAGCCTCGGTGAGTTCGGTGCAACTATTATGATCGCAGGCAATATAGCTGGCAAAACCCAGACTATACCACTGGCCATCTTTGCCAAAGCCACACAACCCGGCGGCATAAGTCAGTCATGGCGACTGGTTATTCTGTCAATTATTATTTCATGCATTGCCATCTTTCTCGGAGAAATGATTGGCAAAAACAAAAAGATCACAACAAGCTAAGGCACTCTTATGAGACTCGACATATACTGCAAACATAAGTTCAATAATAACTTTAGTCTGGATATCGATCTGTCCTGTGATGTAAAAGCTATGGCATTGTTCGGCCCCTCCGGCAGCGGCAAGACATCTATTCTCTCTGCACTCTCTGGCACACTCACCCCAGACTGCGGCTGTATTGCAATTGACAACCAAACCGTATTCGACTCATATCGCAATCTCTCACTGCCGCCGGAAAAAAGAGCCATCGGAGTTTCACCTCAGCATTCTCTGCTTTTCGAGCACATGCCAGTCAGAGCAAATCTGCAATATGGAATGCCAAAGAAACGCAAATGGAAACTGCTGACAAACAATAACTCTCTACCGCAAATTAATTTTGACGATGTAGTAAATGTGCTGGAGCTAAACAACCTGCTCGATCGTCTGCCGGATAAATTATCTGGGGGTGAAAAGCAACGAGTAGCCATCGGTAGAGCCCTACTCAGTCAACCCAAACTGCTGATACTTGACGAGCCGCTATCTGCACTAGACGAAAACTTAAAAGAAAAGATCATCGAATATCTACAGAGAATTATTAACCACTGGCATATTCCAACAATTATCATAACCCACAGCAGATACGTTGTCCACAAGCTCACCGACTTTGCAGTCGTTATGAACAATGGCCAGATAATCGATACCGGCTCACCCGCCGCAGTCTTGCCAATAGTCAAAAGGACTATGCTATACCAACCTAATCTCCACTTCTCCGCTTGAATTTGCCATACTAACCATTCACGGTTACAATTTTTATATGTTGACACCAGACAGCTGGCAATTTAAAATACGAACTACAATTGATATAAGTTTCAATTTCAAATTGCTAACTACCACATTGGAAACATTATGAACGAAGAAGATATTTGCATTTTACCTACCGTTAATCGTGCCGCCGCGATAGTTGTACCTACTCGCGAGATGTTCGATTGGATAAATACCACTCCAGCCAAGCTCGACGAATCTTATACCCTTGAGCAGCTGCAAAAAGAAAACACCAGCGTTTTTCTTATCGCCGAGTTTGAAACCAGCGAAGACCTCTTCAATTGGTTCAAAAAAGATTGTA
Source organism: Sedimentisphaerales bacterium (assembly GCA_963667715.1). Lineage (GTDB taxonomy): Bacteria > Planctomycetota > Phycisphaerae > Sedimentisphaerales > SM23-30 > JAFGDI01. Next base: position 4,532,658 of record OY763926.1, read on the forward strand.
AAGATGCTTTAACTGAGCTGCTGCTGGGCTGGTGTCCTGACATCAAGTTCTGGCCAGAAGTTAGCTGGAACACCTTCGAAAAGTTTTATGATATCAGGATCGAAACTCTTGTCTTCGATATGGGTGATGGCCCTCTGTTGAGAGATGATGACTAACCACATGCACATCTCTCTATAACCATATAAAAAAAAGCAGCTCACTCTAGACAGTAAGCTGCTTTTATTTTTATATACTAACCGACTTCTAGCCGTTAATAAACTTTTCTATGCGATCTATTCCCTTATCGATCTGCTCCATACTGGTAGCAAAGCTAAGGCGAATATTGCGATCACAGCCAAAGCCGCCGCCCGGTACACAAGCAACCGCCGCCTCTTCCAGCAGCTTCTGACAAAACTCAACACTGTCCTTTACGCCCAGCTTATCGTATACCGCCGAAACATCAGGAAATACATAAAACGCTCCTGTCGGCTCATCACATGTCACACCTTCAATAGCATTCAGGCGATTACAGATATGCGTTGCACGTTTTGAAAATTCTGCATGCATCTTCTTAATCTCTTCTTTGCCATTTGCAATTGCGTCAATAGAAGCAAGCTGACAGAATGTCGCCGGGCCAGATGTCATATGACTCTGCATACCGCCAATAGCCTTGGCCGCATCTTTCGGCCCTGCAATATAACCAACACGCCAGCCGGTCATAGAATACGCCTTACTCAAACCATTAACAGTAAGAGTCTGATCGTATAGCTCTGGGCAAACCTCTGCGAAACTCTTAAATTCCATATCGCCGTAGATAAGCTCTTCATAAATCTCATCACTAAGAATTACAACGTTTGTTCCCTTGAGAACTTCTCCCAGGGCCTTTATCTCATCTGCCGAATAGCAGAAGCCTCCCGGGTTACTTGGCGAATTGAATATCAGCATTGCGGTCTTATCGGTGATCGCTGCTTTCAGGATCTCAGGTGTCAGCTTATAGCCGTCTTCTGGACGCGTCTCAACTATTACCGGCTTACCGCCTACCAACTTTACCATCTCTGGGTAGCTCACCCAGTATGGTGTTGGGATCAATACCTCATCACCTTCGTCAACTACAGCATGAATTCCTTCATATACCGCATGCTTGGCACCACAAGCCACAACGATCTGCGATGGCTCATAGGTCAGATTATTATCATCTTTTAGCTTGCGTGATATTTCCTGTCTCAGACCAAGATCGCCAGAAGCCGGCAGATACTTTGTCTTACCTGCCTTCAGCATTTTAATTGCTGTCTCTTTTATAAATTCTGGTGTGTCAAAATCTGGTTCACCCGCACCAAAACTTACTACGTCAACTCCCTGGGCCTTGAGCTCTTTTGCTCGAGCGGTTACGGCCATTGTTACTGACGGAGATACCGAAGCGGCATTCTTACTGATTTTCATGACTTGCTCCCCTGCACTGTTTCACAGCTTGGAAATATAAACTTTTGATATACAGTCAGTTATGCATGAATACATAATCTGCTACGTCTTGTCATTTTCCAGAGAATAATTGTCCCCGGAACGCGCAAAAAAAAGCATCTATTTACAGATGCTCTTTTGACGGTTTATTGTAACAACAAAATACTTTTTGTCAACCGACTTATATCATGGTTTTCAGCTAAATCAGTATCAACTGAAATGATATTTTACTTACATGTCGCCTGACGCTGGGCCGACTCTAAAGTGTTCAACATCAGCATGGTAATTGTCATCGGTCCCACACCACCTGGTACCGGAGTTATCGCTGAGGCCACTTCGCTTACCGGGCCAAAATCTACATCACCTACCAGCTTACGCTTACCTTCTGCGGTTCGACCTATCTCATTTACACCAACATCGATAACAACCGCTCCCGGCTTTACCATATCTGCTGTTACTGCATTAGCTACACCTGCCGCTACAATCAGAATATCAGCTCGACGAGTATGTGCCGACATATCCTTAGTCCTTGTATGACAAATCGTTACAGTCGCGTTGGCTCCAACAGCCTTCTGCAGCAGCATATTAGCGATCGGCTTACCTACAATATTACTTCTACCAACCACCACAACCTCAGCCCCATCTGTCTCTACACCGCTACGCACCAGCATCTGCTGAACGCCGTATGGGGTACAAGGCAGAAACGCCGGCTGACCGACTACCATTCTACCGACATTCACCGGATGGAAACCATCTACATCCTTATCAGGATCTATCGCATAAAGAACCTTGTTCTCGTCAATATGCTTTGGCAGTGGAAGCTGAACCAGGATACCATGAATAGTATCATCTGTATTATATTTAGCGATCAGGCCGAGAAGCTCACCCTCAGTTATCTCTGCTGATACAGTCTCCTGTATTGAATGATAACCAAGCTCGTGTGCTGTTTTCTGCTTTGCTCGTACGTAACTTTCAGAGGCTGGATTATTGCCAACCAATATAGTCACCAAACCGGGAACTATACCTGATTTCTCCTTAAGTTCGGCTACCGATATTGCTATCTCGCCACGGATCTCTGCCGCGATGTCTTTTCCTTTTATCAATTTTGCAGTCATATTAGTCCTGGCCTTCTGCCTTTTTCTGCTGCTCTTTCTTGCGTAATGCATCTACTCGATCACGAGCATCTTTATAATTAAAATCGATCTGGGTAACTCGACGATAACTTGCCAATGCCTCAACATCGTTATTATCTGCCTCATATGCACGGCCCAGATTGTATAACAATTCCTTTGCCATACTGCTTTCTTTACTCTCGACATTCTCATATGCTTCTTGGAATGACTCGATTGCATCTGTATACCACTGTTTATAGAAGAAACACTGGCCTATATGGCTCAGCGAGCCCAAACGATAACGTGGATCGCTGCGCGCTTCCTGAAATAGCGGGATTGCGTCGTCAAAACGCTTGGCCTTCAGGAATCGCTTACCCAGCTCAAACTTATATTTACGGTCGGTCGGCTGATTCTCAACACACTCGCTATAGTGCTTAAGCTCATATTCCAGCATCTCTCTGCCCAATTCCTTGAGCTTGATAGGATATTCCTTATTCTGTGGGTCTGACTTATATGCATTTTGCAGTTTCCTCGCACGACGCTTCTGCTGACGCATTGTTATCTCACCCGCACGCTGACGATAAAAGAACTGCTGGGTTTCTTTATATGTCTTATCTAATATTTCGATTGCAACTTTTTCATGTTCTATTTCATCGGTTGAACATAAAACGTTCACATACTTATCTATATTACGCTGATCTGTTGGATTTTCTTCATATTCCAGCTTCGCAACTGCAATTGAACGCTTCTTAGCCTGCTCATTGGTCAACATCAGCTGGTCAGCCTGTATCTGTTCCTGACCCTCTTTATCCTTGATACTGTCACGAAAATCGCCGCCATCATCATATTTACCCTGCTGCATTACTGCACGGGCCGACAGATCTCTAAGTGTATCACGCAGCGAACTGTCTTTGGGCTTTAAGCGACAAGCCATCTGACACGACTGTTCAGCACGCTTAAATGACTCCATCTTACTGTAAATGTCCATGAGAAGTGTATATACCTTATAATCCGGCTTAGAACTTTTCATGTTCGTATCGAATAGCATATCGCACATCCAGTGACAAACATCATTAAATCCGGCTTCCAGACTGGCCTTGACAAAATCTGCCATATAACCTGTATTTTCATAGTCCTTACTCAATAGATACTCTGCCTTCAACATCGCATCTCGAGGACTCTTACCGGGATTCTTCTTATATTTAGAGCCGTCACCAAAACCTGACTTCTTACCACCACTGGCATGACGCCGGGCAGCTATTTCTCGCAGCTTAAAGTGCCCTTCTTCTAATGCCGTCGGCCAGAAGCTCAAACCATCAAGATACAACTCGATCGCATAATCATAGTTTAGAGCTACTTTTTCAGCTTTGGCAAAATAATCCCTGGCACGCTTTTTCAGCTCTTCTGGAACTTCAAAAACATTGACTTCTTCTGGCATAATATTACACTTCTCAGGAAATTTGGGTTAGTTAATATATCACATGCTAATCTGCATATTACAAAGCAATCTAGTATAACATATCATATAAATATGTCAATCCAGCATTTATATACTAATAAACCCCATTTCCACTGAAAACAATGCTCAGCAGACTACCTATCTTAACTTCTCGTCAGCCACATGAAGCCCATATCAACTCATATCAGGGTGATACGTCACCACAATATACTAGTCATTTCCCACACTGTTTACAGTATTCCAACCTGTAGATCAATATCTGACCGATATCACCATACCAGGATCACTCTTATCACCAGATGTCGCTGCCTGTAAACCTATTTTTTCAATATCCTTACCAGCTACTATCATCTTATTGCCTCTAATTACAACCTTGTCAGTTATATCTGCCGCGACATCCCCTGCCAGATCCTGAGCCAATATCATAATGCCCTTTTTCTCGATCTTATCCGGCAAAATAAATGTTAAACTCTTATACCTGCCGAAAATCCCGATCGGCTTCTCCAGACCCGGCACCTCAAGACTTATATCCTTTTCTTTTAGTACAAACTCCCTATCCAGCGTCCTGCCGATTGTCGCTATTGCTATTGCACCATTAGGATATAGCGATGCCAATACATACGGATCATCCGCAACATCTCCTCCGGCTATCTCCGCCAGCGGCAAACCTCTACTTACCTTGGCCGGGGCATGTTCAACCATCACATCACCAGCCTTCCGGCTATGCAACCAGGTCTCATCTTTCGCTAATACCCATTTATCCTCCAGCATAACACTTGAAACTTTATTCTCGTTTACTGCCGTACCAAACGCCTCTGCTATCCGGTGCCAGCGGACAACCCTAAGCTCACAGTCTATTCGCTTTTTCATATCTCTGCCACTCGGCGGAAAGCAAAAATCCTGACGGCCACTTGGCAGCTCACCTAAAAATGTGTGCCTCATAACACCAAAACTACACCCTAACCCCGCAGCAATATACGGCTCATCCTCACAGCATATTATACCCTGTCCATTATTAACTTTTGTATGATTCAGAAGCTTTGCCACCCGATCGATCGTCACCGGGATACTGGTAACATTCTCAACATCATACGTCCGATATACATCGCAAAACTCCAATGCATCATCAGTCATCGCATGTTCTATTATCAAATCCGGAGCATATTCCCTGCCTAGTTCTGTCAGCATCTTACGCCATTGCAAATTCCTGTCACTTTCACCCCAGTCAACTTTCCAATAATCAACTCCCGCAGCCTGCGACCATTTCAATCTCTCGATCCAATAACTGCGATCATCAGTTCTTTCTAATACCTTCGCCTGACTGGCACATATCCACAACCCTACACCTTTCCAGCCGTGACCTTCAATATCCTTCACCAGCTTGGTCATACCATCTTTACCGCTATAAGAGGGAAACCGTTCTTCATGTAGTCTCAGCAGACCATAATAGTCCAGATTACTATCACGCGGCGAATCCCAGGAGTCATCAAGCACAAAGTACAAGTCCGACCTGAACTCAGGAAACAGCTCTACCCAATTCTGATACTTACCCTTACCAAATATATTCTCTTCGACCATCGCACTTCGCTGGGCTGGACTGGACTCATAACTGCTTATATAACCCTGTACATTCCAGGTATTAAAATAATCAGCCGTATTACTAACCCGATCCGGAACAAGGTTAATTTCAACCGCCCAGCTAAAACTGCTTAACAGCAGAACCACTAATAATCCAAAACTATTTTTCATCTACACTATCCTTATTCAAATATTCACAATTCGTATACACATCCCTAATATCCATCCCTATATATACTTAATTACACCAGAGCTATATATTTAGACAAAAATAGTACTACATCTCGACTTTTACAATACCTTCCCAAGCCATAATAATACAGCGCATAAAAAAAACCGGACAGCTTCACACTGACCGGTTTTCTTATCTATCTTATTTATGGCGTAATTATAGCTTACGTCTGCGAACCGCACCAACTATCACAGTGCCAAATCCGCTTAACAGTACAGCACCTGGTGCTGGAACTGTAGGATTACCATCACCACCACCGCCATTATTATCATCAACCTGACATACCTTCATACACAATGATGAAGACATGATCTTTACAACATCAATTGTATCTCTACAATTATTTCTAACAAACTTAAGTTCTGCAGAAAAATCAACTCCACCATCAAGAAGAATTGATGTCAACATATCATCAAGTATAAACTGGTTACCAGCTGCATCCAAATATGAACCTAAATTAAAAGTTGTAGCTGTTCGCACAAGAGGCAAACCACAAAGCCTTAGATCACCAAGGTAAACATCTTCATAGTAAACACCGACAGTATCATTTTCAAAAAAATCTGTAACAACAAATGCATCTATCCGCAAACAAGCTTCTGTTATCGCATTCACTGTAATATCAGTTGGAAGATCAATATCATGTGTCCAGGAAACCTCATCTGTAAGTTCCAGCCCACAACTAGTTCCGGCAGCCAGAAATGTTTTTACACTAAAATAATCCTGGATCTTTTCGCAAGACGAATTCACATCGGTCCTGCACGCAAATACTGAGCTGACCATAGCAAACATCAGTAACAATACTAACACTTTCTTCATAGTTCTCTAACCCTCAAAATCTCTATAGACTTTAAAAATAATAAACGCCGCTAACAAGGCAACATCTACTTTTAATTGTTAATTCGGTAATGTCCCAAAGGGTGGGCAGCCAAAACCCCATGCTCTGACTGTAAGAATATTATACACCATATCCCATTTTTTCAAACCGAAATGGGCCATTTTTCCATTAATATTTAAATATTTTCGCAATCCCATACGCCCCAAACAACATAACTTACCCAACCTTACATATATCGCAGATCATTAATTAAAATAGGCTGGATCATTAAAATGAGCCAGCCTTTTAACTACAAAATATAAATTACTTATCTTAACTTCTGCGAAGCTTTGCTGCGATCAAAGTACCAAGCCCGCCAAGCAGAACTGCACCCGGTGCCGGCACTATTGGCATCGGACCGCCCTTCGCTGGAGCTTCACCACCAACCTCAACTACTATAGCATTGCTTACACCAAAGTAACCAAAACCATAATCAAGTGTGATAGTATAGTAACCAGCCTGCTGCGGCTTATAATTCTTGGTTCCAAATACCAGATCAGCATTCTGAGTACCTGAAGCATCTGAATCCTGAGTCCATTTACACTTACCATAAATATTCTCACTACCAGTCTCTTCACCAGAAACCCAGAAATCGATATTTTCTTCCCATAGCGAACTTGAACTATCGTCAAGACTATAGGAAATAGTACCAGATAACTTTTCCAAACCAAAGATCACTGGATTAACATAAACGTCAATATTCCAGTTAGCCAGATCGCCATCAACAGTACCAGCTGTCGCACCATAATGATTACCACCAAGATACCAGGTATCAGTAGCACCATTATCATTTACATCATGAATACCCATGGCAAGGTTATATGAAAAGCTGTTATACTTATTGGTAAATTCCGACTGAGCAACAGTATACATATAGCCCGGATCCTGGTATGGATCGCCAACGAACATGGCGTTTTCCGGCACATAATAATCTACACTGGTTTCCTTAACGTATTTGCTATACCCACCAGTATAAATATTAGCAAAGCTACCAGCTGAAACTGTAAGTAACACAAGTAAAGCTAATATCTGCCTTTTCATTATAAGATTCCTTAGATCATAACCGCTAAACCATTCATTGCAAATACTTTAGCAGTAAGTTTTCTCACACTATCATCTCTCCAGAGATAGTGTATACCCATTGTTTGTTAAATAACCCTTCTAACTTCCTGCTGGAAAGAGTTACTTATATAATGAATATAGCAAGATTTAATAACTTTTTCTAATTAATTTAGGGGTAACTAATAAAAATTTTTTAGCGAATAATAATATTTATTCTTTAAGATGATATTATCAGCACCTTTACCCCACTTAACTCAGACAACCTAAAATAACATCAAGCTTAGTAAAAATACTCAAAATATGTAACTATGCTTTGAAAAATACTATTCATAGAACACTGTGAAATAACTATCACACATCCCAATCATCAATTATTTCTTACTCAACGTAAAGAACATTTAACTATTATAGGACTCTGTCAGTATGATAATACTAACAGTTTATTCTGTTGGATATAGCAACTTGAAGTGGGCCATTTGTTTTTACACGCCCGAACTGCTCTATTTGGATATAAAAAACCCTAAAAACGGTTTGTTGAAAACATGCTAAAATCGTGTGATTTTGATCAAAAACAGGTCAAATTTTTGTAATTTTGGGCAATTTTTGATCGTTTTTTTTGGCTTAAATACCACCTTAAAGCGACTCAAGGCTGGCAGTGAACACTTTTATCAACCAATCTGGAGTAGAAGCACCAGCAGTAACGCCCGCGACTTCTTTGCCTTCGACGTATTCTGGTTTGAATTCATCCCAACCTTGCAGGTGGTAAGTCTCTACGCCGTGCCTGCGGCATAGCTCAGCGAGCTCACCAGTGTTGGCACTGTGGCGAGAGCCGAGGACGAACATAACATCAACAGCATTGCAGAGTTCAATTGCTGATGCCTGTCTGCGGGCAGTTTCTTTGCAGATAGTGTTAACAACCTTCATCTCTTCATAGCTGCGCATTGCAAGCTGACCGACCACCTGACCAAAGTCCTCAGCAGAGTGGGTAGTTTGTGAAACCACTGCCACCTTCCCCTTCAAAGGAGCCTTACCCAGATCTGCTACACCAGCAACAACAGTCACATCCGGGGCATAACCGACAACTCCACGCACCTCTGGGTGCTGAGGGTCACCCACGACAATAACCTGATAACCCTGATCAAAAAGCTTACTAACAAGATTCTGAACCCTCTTTACCAGCACACAAGTTGCATTTACAAGGTTAAACCCGCGTTTATTGACCTGTTCCAGCAGCTCTGGGCGACAGCCATGACTGCGAATGAGTACGTTTACGCTAGAAGGTTCCTGGTTATCCTTTTCCTGATCTACAACCAGCTGAAGATCATCAACCACTTTAAGCCCATTTTTCGATAAACGATCAACCACCTGATTATTATGAATCAAATGACCAAGGCAATATACATTGCGTTCTTCTTTGAGCAAACCTTCAGCGGTAGAAATAGCGTGTTCCACACCAAAACAGAAGCCCATCTTCTTAGCCAGGATAACTTTCATCTACAATACAACTCCTTATATATTTGTAACTTAACGTCACATTTCTATTCGATATCATCTACAAAATTCAACGATGAACTTTTCCAGCCCAGCTTTTACTGTGCCACCACCGCTTTTACTGGCATGGTCAATATCAGCCAGCCTTTGCAGAGCAAGAGCAACATCCTTGCCTGAGACCCTGCTAACCAGGTTCATAAATGCTTCCTTATTATTCCAGATACCAACAGAGCGTATTATCTCCATAGGTGGCATACGTTTAGAATATAAGACTCTGGCAGTATAGAGTTTACGGAAATACCAGGCAAATGCACCGACAACACTGAATTCAGCATCACGGTTCTTATTGAGCATTTGATCAAGAAGCTCTAAAGCATTGGCAGTATTACTGTTAGATATGGCATCAATAACATTGAAAGCATCATACTGGCGATTATTACCAACCAACAGCTCAATCTCATGGCCGGTGATCTCTTTTGAGCTTGTGCCGGAGAGATACGTTCCTATCTTATCGATCTCATTCATGAGCTGGCCGGAGCTATCGCCGGTAAGAGAGATAAGCAGGTCAACAGCAGATTGCTTTATAGTAAGTTTATACTCAGATTTAGCATAATCAGCAACAAATCTTGGCAACTCATGGCGCTTAAGCTCTTCGTATTTCTGAACCCAGCCTATCTTTTCAGCTTTCTTTGCCAGTCTAGTAGTAGCGGGAAAGGACTTAACCATCATCAGCAAAACCCCAGTCGGGGAAGGCTTTTCAAGGTAAGCTTCTAATTTATCACGATTTGCAGTAATAAACTTGTCCGCATCACTGATAACGACCAGTCGATATTGGGAAAGAAAAGGAAGGGTAAGCAACTCATCAGCAACCTCCGGGTAAGATACTTTTTCGCCGTCAAAATTGCTGACAGTAAGCTGCGGATCATCATCACCAACAACCATATCGGTTATCAAATGCGCCTGATCAACCAGCCTTCTGCGATCTGAGCCAGAGAGAACAAAAATCGGATAAACCTTATCCGGCTTGTCAGTTTTATTTACCTTCTTTGCCACGCAATAATTATATTACAGCGTTCTGCAAACAGCAACAATAAACCATAACATTAAACAGTTATTCAGCTTACAGGCATACCAGGGTCGATACCTTTGGCCAGATTCTCAAGATCAGGCATTTTTTCTCTGACTTCCTGAGCCATACGACTATTAGGATAATCCTTAACTATTGACCTGCCAATAGTTAAAGCTTTAGACCAATCTTTGGCAGTAACGGCAAGTGAGAACTGTACGCCCAGATTGTGCAACCTGGTACGAAGTACATCACGAGCGGTCTCCTGCAGTGCTGCCACTTCAGTTGGTGTAAGATGAGCGTCGAGCATCTTCAGTATTTCGACACTGCGTTCGTGGTCATTAGCACGTGATGCTTCCTGCATTTTTTCAAGCAGCTCACGTTTATGGGCCAACCTTTTCTGCTCTGTCTGACCACGAAGCTTCTGTACTTCAGCATTATCAGGGAAACTTCCAAGCAGTCCGTTTTCCTCAATAGCCGCCATTTTATAGTCATGAATGCTCCAAAGAGATTCAAGATGTCTGATATACTCATTGGCTTTTTCTGCTACAGAAAGTTTACGTGTCCGGTCAACTTCCTTTTCAAGCTTATCAGATAAACCAACAGCACCGAGTTTTACCCTTACCTGATCGATCAGCCATTCTGTAGTCTCACTATTACCTTTACGGATACTCTGCATAGCGGTATCTTCCAGGGTTTTGAGGTCCTTATCCCTGAAAGCAATTGACTTTAGGGTATCACTCAGCAGTACATTATCACTAATATCGGTAAGAAGTGCTTCCTGATGGGTCTGGCTGGTACGCATCCTGCGAAGGTCGTCAACCATACTTTCAAGGTTCTCACTCATTCTCTGTAGATAACTAATTGATGTAAGTGTAAATATAATCCCGCCGGCGCATAACAGGACCCAGAACATCCCTCTAAAGAACATTACAGATTTTGTAGGTACTTCAAGTTGAACTGTCGGACTGCTAAAAACCAGACAGAAAAAAGCTGCTATAAGCAAGGCTAGTAAAAGATAGAATACGCCGCTGTTATGATGTTCATGCCGAACCATGGTACGATCTCCATTTCCATAACTTTTATTTGCATTTTCGATGTGCTAAAATAAGACAGATATTCAGAACGAATTACCCTCTGTCACTAATTAATTATACCATTATTTATGAGCTAAGTCAAAGAAGTCATAAATAGTTACGGTTAATAAGTATTTGCCTATAGTGGCGATGCTGATAATCAGAACTCTTAAAGCAGACTCTACCTGCAATGGTTATTCAAACTTGCCGTCGGATAGTGTCAGGGTGCGATGTGCCAGGTTTGCTATATTGGGGTCATGGGTTACCATGACAATGGTCTGGCCATCACGGTTAAGCTCTGCCAGGATATCAAGAATGACCGAACCCGCTTTATGGTCGAGATTGCCGGTTGGTTCGTCAGCAAGCAGCAGATCAGGTTTATTTGCCAAAGCTCTGGCCAGAGCTATTCGCTGCCTTTCGCCGCCAGATAAAGTAGTAACCTTCTGATGGGCACGTTCTGCAAGCCCTACCTTTTCCAATAACTCTTCAGCACGCTTTTTAGCATTATTTTTTTCAAATGGCCAACGCCAAATCGGCGTTTTGATCATAATTGGTAGGACAATATTCTCAATGGCATTGAGCTCAGGTAGCAGATGATAAAACTGGAATACAAAGCCTGTACCCTGATTTCTTACCTTATCCTGTTGACGATCAGACATTTTAGAAGCATTTTTACCATTTATGATAACAGTTCCGCTATCTGGCTTATCGAGTAACCCCAGGATATGAAGGAGGGTGCTTTTACCTGAGCCGCTGGCTCCCATAATAGCAACAAATTCGCCCTGCTGTACCGTGACATCGAGATTATGTAAAACCTCATGTTTGGTACTACCTTCCTTAAAACTCTTACTTATTCGTTTCGCTTCCAGCATTTAGGTAATTGTAGAGAATTATTCACTATAATCAAAATAATTACGGTAAAGAGCGTTTTATTTTATCGTTTAATGATTTAAAATGCTTTTTGTTCCTGTTAGAATTGAACTAAGTTATAAGTACACATTGGTATACTTAAGCAATAACTATTTAGATAGAACCTATAATTCGCCATGAGAGTTAGCTATTACACTTGTAACCACTAACTGTATCTGGCGATAATTGCAACGTGAAAAGTGCACAGATAAGTATGAGTATGAAAGAAAAAAACACAGAGTTTACGAATCGCTTTGCTGAACTGGCCAAGACAGCAGACGAGGCAATGGAAAAATATATATCCGAGCAGGCTGGTGTCCCAGATGTTTTAAGGGAATCTATGCTCTATAGTATAAGAGCAGGTGGCAAGCGACTTCGCCCGGTAATGGTAATGCTCGCTTGTGAAGCTTGTGGCGGCGTGGCTCAGGATGCAATAGCTCCGGCCTCTGCAATAGAGATGATCCACACATATTCACTTATCCATGACGATCTGCCGGCAATGGATGATGATGATTTCAGACGGGGGCGTCCAACAAATCATAAGGTGTACGGAGAAGGGCCTGCCATTCTTGCTGGCGATGCACTATTAACCTTTGCATTCGCAGTTATTACCAGATACACAGAAAATGGTGAGCTGGCCAGAAAACTGGTAATTGAGCTGGCAGACGGCTCAGGTGCGGCAGGTATGGTGGGAGGCCAAAGCGCCGACCTTTCAGGTGAAGATCAGGATAATAATATAGAAACACTGCAATATATCCATACCAATAAGACTGCCAGATTATTCCAGACCTCAATGAAAATGGGCGCTCTTTGTGCTGGGGCCAGCGAAGAAACAATTGAAGCGATGTCAAATTTTGGGCTTACCCTTGGTCTGGCCTTTCAGGTTGTTGACGATCTGCTGGATGTAACATCAACAGCAGAGAAAATGGGAAAACAGACACAAAAAGATGCCGATGCTGGCAAAATGACTTATCCAGCGTTATTGGGTATTGAAAAATCCCAGGCACTAGCCGACGAATTGTACACCAAAGCATTAAATTACCTGGAGATACCTGGGCTAGAGTCTGATAATTTGCGAAATCTTGCTGTTTTACTTGTAGAACGAGATAATTAGAGACAAAAACAGAACCCAAAAGGTATTTCATGTGTAATAAAGAATGTTATCACATGAAAACCAAACGAAACAAGTTATATGGCGGCATAATAATTATTGCCGTAATTGCTGTAGTGGGCACTTATAAACTCTGGCTGCCGGGCTGGACGATTACCCGACTTGCGGAATTTTCTACCAGTAACCAGCTAGGCAGAACAACAGAGATGTCCTTATTTCAAAACAATGGGGACAACAGTTACTCTATCTACTCGTTAAAGGTTTATAACAAAGGTAAATACAGCAACTTACCACAACTGTGCTTTCAAAACATTTTTATTGAGAACGGTTCAACAGAAGACAATACTATATCGTACAATTCTGTAGAGTGTTGCTGTGGCGATGTATATGTAATCTTGTTTAAGGACGGCAGCACAAATTTCGACAGTTTCCCAGTCCACTTCCCCCGCAGTGCATCATTTAATAATATACGTATACACATTAATGATGCTGATCAAATTGCTGACAATGAATTAGTCGTAGTGCTCAACGGTAAGTTAAAAAGAAAAGCGGATAACAGCCTTGACTATATATCTATCAATCTGGCAACAACAAGCGGCACTACAATAGCCAATATAGTATCCAACCCTGAATACACATCTGAGAGTCCAGAGTCAGTAAAACCGTACCTGATACAGGATTTTAGCATGATCAAGCTAGTGACCAGCAAAGATGCGGCTAAAATAGTGCGGTATTACTCCACTGTAACCAGCATTATTAATCAAAAAACAGCCAACTAGACCAAGTCATAATAATTTGGGTTAATAAGAGGCAAAGCTTACAGGGCTGGATTTATCTTGAAAAATCCACATATTCCAGCTAATATCCTATCTTGAAAAGTAGTAAACTTAACAAGTTAAAGTAATAAGGACTGATAGAAACCTATAATGCCAAAAGTAAAGAAAAAAGGCCAGTTTACCGGTAAGGTTGCCAAGCGTTCACGTTTTGGTGAAAGCCATGAGGCAATGACCATAGAATTTGAAGGTGAGGCCGCAGCATCATTTTCCCAATGTAAAGCAGGTCAGTTCATTCAGCTGGCATGTCGTAACCTTGATGACAAGAAAGACTTTACACCTCTTTTAAGAAGGCCGATAAGTCTTGCGGGGAAAAGAGTATATAATGACAAAACAGAAATCGACATAATCTTCAGAATAATCGGGCCGGGTACTAAGCGTCTGAGTAAGCTGGTCGTTGGTGAGAGTATTGACGTTCTGGGCCCGCTTGGTAATGGCTTTACCGTCCCGAAAGATACCAATCGTAAGGCAATTCTTATAGGTGGCGGCATTGGTTTGCCTCCAATGTTCTTCTTAGCTGATATGCTGGAAGAAGCTGGAATTGAGAAGATCGGTATCGGAGCGGCTAGAAGTGCGGGAATGATCGAAGACGCTATAGTCAGCAATCCAGAAGAAGATGCACTAATAGCAGGTAACAGACTGGCCCACTTTGTAAGAAGCAATACAAATTCAATTATCGCAACAGACGATGGCAGCTGCGGTTTTCATGGCAATGCAATTGAAGCATTAAAACTGTATATTGCCAATAACCCGGAATGGAAAGACGCTGACATATATTGCTGCGGGCCTGAAATAATGTTGAAATTTGCCGCCAAGCATGCAGAAGAAAACGGAACTAACTGCTATGTTTGCATGGAAGCTTATATGTCATGCGGTATCGGCCTGTGCCAGAGCTGTGCAGTAGCATCAAAGACATCTTATGTCCCAGGTTCGGGGCCGCATTATAAGCTGGTATGTGTTCATGGGCCGGTATTTGATGCCGGAGACATTATCTGGGAATAACACAGTAATGCCTGCTAAAACACCGAACAGTTAACACTCAAATAATACTCAAAAAAAAGAAACAACTTCGCAAATATATATTAAGCAATGACAAACGAAAAAAAAATCGATATGTCAGTTCAGCTCGAAAGAGCCACACTGAGAAACCCGGTAATGACAGCTTCAGGTACATGCGGCTACGCATTTGAGCTAAGGGACTTTGTAAACTTTGAGAAGCTGGGCGGTTTTATCACTAAAAGCATAACGCCTGAACCGCGTGATGGCAACCCTCCCCAAAGAACAGTAGAAGTTACCGCTGGTATGCTTAATGCGATTGGCCTTGCTAATGTCGGTATTGATAAATTCATAGAAGAAAAAGTTCCGCTCCTGGCAAGAATGGATATGCCGGTATTTGTTAATGTAGCGGGTAAAACTATCGAAGACTATATTGAAGTTGCCAGTAAGCTTAAAGATATTGATGCGATTACCGGATATGAGCTCAATATCAGCTGTCCAAACGTTAAGCATGGCGGATTGGCATTTGGTACAGACCCCGTATTAGTAAAAGAGCTGGTAGGTGCGATCAAACAGGAATGTCCGGAAAGAATGCTAATCACAAAGCTAAGCCCAAATGTAACTGATATTACAGTTACAGCACAGGCAGCAATTGATGCGGGCAGTCATGCACTTAGCCTGGTGAATACTTTCATGGGAATGGCTATCGACATAAAGAAGCGTCGCCCTGTATTAGGTAATGTTACCGGCGGGATGAGTGGGCCGGCGATAAAGCCTATGGCACTAAATATGGTTCGCAGAGTATATCAGGAAGTAAGCAAAGATGCTGGTATCCCTCTTATTGGTATGGGCGGCATCAGCTGTGCAGAAGATGCGATCGAATTCATAATCGCTGGCGCTTCAGCAATATCAATTGGAACCAATATGCTTATTAACCCAGCGGCAACCGAAGCTATTGCTGATGGGATAGAAGCGTATCTGGCCGAATATGGTTTTGACAGTGTATCAGAGCTAACCGGCTCATTAATAATGTAATACCCTGCTGGCAGGAATAGAAAAGTGAATGAACTGCTCAAAATATTAAGAGACTATTTTCCAACAGCGGTATTTACCGGCAGTGCCCTGGTATTTATAAGTGAGGAAAGTCGGGTCGAACTCACCCAGCGAGTTGGCTCAATGGCAGGTGAGCTTGCCTGCCCGGTAATACGGGTGAAGCTGTTTACCAGAGACAGTAATGGTGAGTTTATACCAGGTCACTATGAAGATTTTCAGATAGAAGATATTTCAGATCTGGCGGGCGAGATAGAAAAGTTCGTACAGTTTGCAGTTGGCAAAAACATTCACGAATAAAACTATCACCGACCTTTCACAACTGTTAAGAGCCCGGAAATCATTTCATTCATTGTTCCAATATGAGCATTGAGGGTTTTAGCAGATGTAGCAGTCTCCTCAGCCAAAGCAGCATTATGCTGGGTAACCTGATCCATATTGACAACTGCATTTTTTATATTTTCAATATCTTTATCCTGTTCCTGCGAAGCTTGTGCTATCTCGTCCATAAGAGAGTTTGTCTCATCAATTCTGGATACAATATTTTCAAGCTGTTGAGCTACATTATTAGATATCTCTACACCGCTCATGGTTTTGGCAATTGAGTTTTCGATCATAGCGGCAGTACTGTTAGCAGCTTCAGCTGCCTTGAGTGCAAGATTTCTGACTTCTTCGGCAACAACGGCAAAACCTTTTCCAGACTCGCCGGCTCTGGCAGCTTCCACAGCAGCGTTAAGCGCAAGCAGGTTTGTCTGGAAGGCAATATCGTTTATTGTTCTAATAACAGTAGAAGTTTCTTTTGAGCTGGTATTTATATCATCCATAACAACAGTCATCTGACTAACTTCATTATAACCAGAGCTGGCAGAGACATTGGCCTGATCAACCAGATTATTAGCTTTCTGGGAGTTACCATTATTTAGTTTTGTACGCGAGGAAAGCTCGAGTAGACTCGACAATGTTTCCTGCAGGCCGGAAGCCTGGCGGGTAGAGCCATCTGAAAAATCCTGGGATACATTCTTTACTGAAAGAGAAATATCAGCAATATCTTTTACTGTATATTTAAGGTTTTCAACAACCATATTTATCTGTCTGGATATTATTCCAGGTATAAAGATACCTAAACCTAATGCCAGGATAAAAGAAATACAAGCAATGCTAAAAAGAAAATACTGCCAACTACCGATTTTGGAAGACGTATCAGAGAGATAGGTATTCAATGCATTCTGTACCATTTTATTCTTATCAGTTACTTTAGCATTTACGCTTTTTAGCTCCAAATCTATAGTACGTATTTTATCGGTCATGGCAATAGTAGAACTTATAGTTTTACTACGTCCATCAACAAGTTTATCTACCATAGACTCAAGATCTACCGATAAGGAATTATTATTACTTGCAGAAACAGTTGAATACAGTTTTGTAATCTGCCTGCACTGAGCTCTGGTATTGTCAGCCAGCGTCTGCAACTCGGAAGTCGTTTCAGATAGCAACACATCTCTAACACTGGAATTTAACTGAGCAATCAGACTTTTAACACTTTCTGCAACACTAAGCTGTTCAACTGCATTATTTACTACAGAGTTTAGTGAAGCGAAACTTTCCGATACTTCCTCCACATACTTCATAGACGAATCATTAACAGCTGCAACTGCATCTTCAAATTCTAAAATTGTATCAAAACTAATATCATCGGCAATCGACAGGACAGCTGTATTTATTTTTGCGATCATCTTGTCCAGGTCGGCAAGACTACCGGCATAGTTTTCATCTTTTTTACTTGAAGTACCAGAAGACTCAGCCAACTCCGTCTCACGCAATGCAATAATAATCGGAATATCCTTTTCCAACTGCATTACCAGCGGTTTTATATCATTAACAGACTCATTACCCTGTAAAGCCGTTATACCATTATTTATATCCAATAGAATTGTCTTGATCTCATTTTTGGCATAATTGACCTTTGCTATATCTTTGTACAAGAGTATGTCCTTATACTTTGCGGCAAGTACAAATATACCAGTGCGAACATCAAGTATCTGCTGTAAATTATCCAGGCTGCTTTCGGAGACATTTGAAAGTGCATTAAAGTTTTTCTTAAGAGCGTCAGCATTTTTCTCAGACTTACCCTTAAAAGCAGTTAATGCATCACCAAGAACACTAACTGTTTTATTACTAACTTCATTTACCATTTTGTCAATTGCAGGGTTTATCGCTGCCAGCTCATCAATGATCATTTTTCTAACATCATGCAGCCGGTCATTCGTTTCAAGGTACGATGTCCTACTCTGATATAGCTGTGCAATACTATCCTGAAGCTTTTGCTTTCCTTCGATATCAATGTCTTTACCAAAGGTTTTAACAGCATCTATCTCAGCTGCCAGATTTACTGACATATTGGCACTTTCAACTGACTTTATCCGATCGACAACAGATCTCAGTTCGGATAAATACTCGCTTTGAGCTGTCTGTTGTGCAATACCATCATTTGCAACCTGTATACTATCATCAATAGTCCCCTGCACTTGTTTAAGTACGAAGACACTGGCGACACCGGTTAACAATGCAAACGAAGCGACAATAAGAAAACAAATGAGTAACCTGGCTTTTAATCCATATCTATTAAGCATAACAACCCCAATTGCTGCTGAATTTCATGATTATTTTATTTGACTGACTTTCCCACCATTTATAACAGTAAGGTAAATAGACTCTGACCCCTGATTATCGTTTGGTCCATAATTCAACACCATACCATTAAGATCAAATTCGCCATTGTCAGTAAATACTTTGATCAGATTTCCTCTAGTTAGTTCGCCATCTACCCTGGCTGCTGCTTCACAGAATAGTCGGCCAACAACATAACCTTCAAGAGAAGTGAAGTCTGGATCAACTGACGGCTGGTATTTTTTCATAGCTTTGTTATATTCACTTACAATACCAATAGCTTCATCTGTTGGAAGCGGCATAACCTGAGAGATTATACAGCCATCGCCGTTATCGCCAAGCTCTTGCACAAGTGCAGATGTACCGACAAAAGATATGTTGCAAAATACTGCCTTGTCCATATTTAATGACTTAGCTAGCTTAATAAACTCTGCACAAGGCTTATAAGCGCCAACCATAACAATTGCTTCTGGTTCCGATTTGCGGATCTTGAGCAGGCCTCTTTTAACAGCAAGCGTATTGCGTTTATATTCACCTTCACCAACAAGTGTCATGTTACGCTTTTGTAAAGCCTTTTTGAGACCAGTTAGTCCAGCCTGGCCATAGCCGTCTTCCTGATAAAAACATGCGATCTTACTACAGCCTTTGACATTTACTAAATAGTCTGTGAGCTTTTCCATTTCCTGATTGTAACTACCACGGATATTTATAACCAGCGACTCGTACGGATCACGTAGAAACTCCGCTCCGGTAAAAGGACCAAAGAACGGCACCTTTG
Source organism: Sedimentisphaerales bacterium (assembly GCA_963667715.1). Classification (GTDB taxonomy): domain Bacteria; phylum Planctomycetota; class Phycisphaerae; order Sedimentisphaerales; family SM23-30; genus JAFGDI01. The sequence goes on from OY763926.1 coordinate 4,552,389, forward strand.
CTTCAAGTGCAATAGGAAGAACTGCTTTTGATGTAGGAGTACCTACCTCACCAATAAGCATAAAGACTTTTTCCTGTTCGAGAAGCAGTCTGGTATTATTTATAGCTTTTTCCGGCTCATAACCATCGTCAATACTGATGAGTTTTATCTGGCGTCCTTTGACACCACCGGCATGGTTGGCAGATTCAAAAGCTGCAAGCAGACCAGCTTTCATACCAGTGCCAAGAGCACTTGCCGGACCATTTAATGCGCAAGACTGACCAAGTAGGATTTCTGATTTTGATATGCCGTCTTCAGCTCTGAGAGCTGTCAGTCCCAACATAATACATAACACCAACGAGAGTACTATCGTATTTTTCATACCATACCTTCCTTATCATATATTTGCATGACATCATGAGCGAAAAGTGATAGCAATGCCGCTCGATATCAAATATCTGATGTCAGATCAAAAAATTACCTTATAATAACAAATAAAGCCTTGATAATAATATCGGTTATAACCAATAGCTAAAGAATAGAAAATGAGAAGAATTAACCAACACAAAACATAAGCCACTATTAACACAACACTTAAAACTATCTCGCAAACGAAGTAGACTTATCTTTTTCATGAATAGGCAAAAGGCAGTCCAATAACAAGCAATGCAAGGCAGATATAGATTGGCATGTTAGTGTCAGATATGAAGAAGATGGGCTGTTTGCTGAAGGCTATTGGTCGAGAGTTGATATGATCTTGTAAACCAGATCATTGGACCTGAGTAAGTCTTGAGAGGGGAAGGTCATAGTGCCGCGATGGATCTCTGAGATGCTATTGCCGTCATCATCTCGCATTTCTGGGATTACCATTTCTACTACGCCGGTAAGTCTGCCATGGATCTGGATCTTATCACCGACGGCGAGGTCAAGAGCTTCGACTTTACAATGGGCAATATTACTTTTGCGGTAGAAGTTGAGGAGTTTGCCGGCATACATCTTCTTTTCTGTTGCCTGACTATTGCGGCGGTCAGCCCAGGACTGCGGAGATGGCTGGCCAAAAAGGAAGCCTGTAGAGAAACCGCGATTATAAACCCGGCCAAGCTCCGCCATGAGTTCATTAACCAGCTCTTCATTAAAATTACCGGCGGAGACAGCGTCAATAGCACGGCGGTAAACACTTACAACACGGGCGATATATTCCGGGGCACGACTGCGGCCCTCGATCTTTAAGGCATCGACACCAGTAGCAATGATCTTATCTAAGGCTGGTAAGGCGCAGAGATCTTTGGGACTCATAACATATCCACTACCAATCTCAAATTCGCCATCGCTCTCTTCACTGGCGATATGGAATTTTTCGCGACAGGGCTGTAGGCAATCGCCGCGGTTAGCACTTCTGCCGTGGACAAACTGAGACATAAAACAGCGACCGGAAACAGAGACACACATTGCTCCATGGACAAAGACCTCAAGCTCGATCTTGGTATTGTTTTTCAATACTGCAATCTGTTCAAGGGTAAGTTCTCGGGCAGGTACCGCACGTTCTGCGCCAAGGGATCTATAATGTTCGGCGGCAGGTGCGTTGGATATACTGGCCTGGGTGGAAATATGGATCGGTAAGGAATGCTTTTTACAGAGCTCGATAACAGCCGGGTCCCAGCAGATAATCGCATCGATACCAGCGCGGGCACACTCCAGAAGCAGCTCATCGATATCTGTTAGTTCATCATCATAAACAATAACATTAAGAGTAATATAAACTTTAACATTATTATCATGAGCAAAGTTTACTATATCAGGCAAAATCGCAAGATCTATTCCCTTGGAATTGACTCGCATATTGAGCTGGCCGAGGCCAAAATATACAGCATCTGCTCCGGCTGTAACTGCGGCCCTGAAGGAAACTTCATCTCTGACTGGTGCTAATAATTCCGGCATATAGTTACCACGATAGATATTAGTCATAACGGGCATCAACAAAAGCTATGATCTGACGTGCTCTTTCGATAGCACGCTGACGCCTCTCAGCCTGCCCAGCGCCCATTGTGCTCATAGCAAAAGCTTCTTCAAGAGCTTTTCTTGCGCTAATAGCTTCTATCTGTCCGGGCCTGATAACGGCAGGTGTCAGGATAACAACTTCGCCATCACGAACATGAGCAAAGCCGCCATCAACAAACAAGTGATATTCATCCCAGTTGAGATCTTTATACTTGATCGCATCAGACTTAAGCTCGCACAGCATTGGTGCATGGCCGGGAAGTACACCAGCTTTACCATCAAACAGAGGCAGCACGATCTCATTGATCGGCATATCAAGCACTTTGCTTTCCGGTGTAACAACCAGGCATTTCATTCTATAATTTTCTTCGCTCATTTCTATTCAACTCCATGTGCGAAAGTTAACTGATTAACCTGCACGCGAATTATCAGGCATCTTCCGCGAGCTTCTTAGCCTTTTCTTCTGCTTCTTCGATAGCACCAATATACATAAATGCGGCTTCAGGGAGGTGGTCCCATTTACCTTCGCATAGTTCTTCGAAGCTGCGAATAGTATCATCAAGAGATGTATACTTACCTGGCATACCAGTGAAAGTTTCAGCAACCAGGAATGGCTGTGAAAGGAAACGTTCGATCTTACGAGAACGAGCTACGATAATTTTATCTTCTTCACTAAGCTCATCAACACCAAGAATAGCAATAATATCCTGTAGGTCACGATAACGCTGTAGGAACTGCTGAACCTGACGAGCGACCTTATAATGTCTTTCGCCCACAGTATTCGGGTCAAGAATACGGCTGGTAGATTCCAGCGGGTCAACCGCAGGATAAATACCCTTTTCAGCAATTGAACGCTGCAGGTTTACAGACGAGTCAAGGTGAGTAAAGGTTGTCGCAGGAGCCGGGTCAGTATAGTCATCGGCAGGTACATAAACAGCCTGAATAGATGTTACCGCACCCTTGCTGGAAGAAGTAATACGTTCCTGCAGGGCACCCATTTCGGTAGCAAGTGTCGGCTGGTAACCTACCGCAGACGGCATACGGCCCAAGAGAGCCGATACTTCAGAACCAGCCTGAGAAAATCTGAATACATTATCAATAAAGAGCAGAGTATCAGCACCAGTCTGATCGCGGAAATGTTCAGCCATAGTCAGAGCAGTCAGAGCCACACGAAGACGAGCTCCTGGTGGTTCATTCATCTGACCAAATACCATTACTGTTTGATCCAGTACGCTTTTGCCGGTATCACCGATCATAGCTTCCTGCATTTCCAGCCAAAGGTCATTACCCTCACGAGTACGTTCACCTACACCAGCGAAACAGGAATAACCGCTATGAAAACGAGCAAGACGAGCAATGAGTTCCTGGATAACTACAGTTTTACCTACACCAGCACCACCGAAGAGACCACACTTACCACCACGCACCAGCGGGCAGAGCAGGTCGATGACTTTGATACCAGTTTCGAACATCTCAGTCTTACTGGATAGTTCAGTAAAGGCCGGCGGTTCGCGGTGGATAGGAAGATATTTCTCAGCAACAACTTCGCCGCGTTCATCAACCGGTTCACCCAGCATATTAAATACGCGACCGAGAGTGGCTTCGCCAACAGGAACAGATACAGGAGCACCCGTGTCAAGCACTTCCATATTACGGGCCAGGCCGTCAGTTGAACCCAGAGCAATAGCACGAACTTTGCCGCCGCCTAAATGCTGCTGAACTTCGCCGGTAACCTTGATAGTTTGCCCTTTAACTTCGGTTTCAACCTTTAATGCATTATAAATGGCTGGGATCTTATCCTCGTCAAACCTAGCATCAAAGACACTTCCGATAATCTGTATTATCTTTCCTTTGTTCATTTCTTGCTCACAAAATAATGTTTACAGGCAACATAAAACGTCACTTGCTAAAATATTCTTCCTCTGTCAGTATCACAAAAGTAATACTGTAATTATATACAACAGTTATCCCCTACCGGGGTATAACACTATCTATTTTATTTTAGTACTTCGGCACCGCCGACAATATCCATAAGCTCACCGGTGATCTGAGTCTGTCTGGCCTTATTATATAGGCTGGCCAGATCTTCGATCATATTCTGGGCATTATCAGTTGCCGCTTTCATAGATCTCATACGCGACATTTGTTCACTGGCGATCGCATCACAATAGCACTGGTACAATCTTGTCCTGACAGCAGTCGGCAGAAGCGTATGCAGGATAACATCTGCTGAAGGTGAGAAAATATAGCTATCAACAGAAATTGGCTTTTGCGTACGACTGAGTGCTGACTCGGTATTTTCAAATGGAAGCAGTTGAACTTGCTTTGGATAGAATATACTTGAAGAATCAAAACAAGTGTATGCAACATCTACACCACCAATAGCACCAGCTTCATAAAGATCAATCACATCATTGGCAATACGCTCAATATCAAGGTAGGTACTTTTTTCATCAATATCGGTATAGCATTTTTTCGGTGGCTTATTCACAAAATTGAAATAGCTGATACCCTTTTTACCAATAACTCTCAGTTCAGGATTTTTACCTTCAGACTTGAGGTTATCATAATGCTTTTCAGCGAGTCGCAGCAAACTACTATTATAACTTCCGCATAAACCACGATTACTGGAAAAAACCAGCAGTAAATGTTTCTTACTTGTATTTCTTCTAAGCAGCGGACTGGCTTCAGAGCTATTATCGCCAACCAGAGAATTTACCAGGTAAGTAATATTATCTGAATAGCTGCGTAGCCCCATAGTTTTGTCGTGAGACTTCTTAAACCTGGAAGTAGCCACCATCTCCATAGTTCTGGTTATCTTACAGATATTGGAGATCGAATTTTTACGTTGTAATATTTCTCTGGTATTAGCCATATTAAATTAACCTTGAACTGACAATTTCAATTCCGGTCATATCCTGAATTATCTATTTATTATTCTTTATGAAACTTACTGCGCATCTTGAATTCCTGCATAGCCTTGACGAGTTTGTTTTTCATATCATCATCAAGGTTGCCAGATTCTTTGAACGCATTAACCAGTCCTTCAAAGTTCTCTGCCAGATACTTATGCATTTCAGTTTCGAAATCAGTTACATCTTCTTTGGCAACATCGTCAAGCAGGCCAACGGTACCAGCAACAATACTGATAACCTGATCATAAACATCCATAGGTTTATACTGAGGCTGCTTGAGAAGCTCTACCATACGATAGCCCCTGTCAAGCTGGGCCTGGGTAGCTTTATCAAGGTCAGTTCCAAGCTGGGCAAAAGCTTCGAGCTCACGGAACGAAGCCAGGTCAAGACGAAGCATACCGGCAACTTTTTTCAGTGCCGGAACCTGAGCCTTACCACCTACACGAGAGACTGAGATACCTACATCGATCGCAGGACGGTTACCGGCGAAGAACAAGTCAGGCCTGAGATATATCTGGCCGTCTGTAATCGAGATCACATTGGTTGGTATATAAGCAGAAACCTCACCTTCGAGAGTTTCAATAATAGGCAGAGCTGTCATAGAGCCGCCGCCGAGTTCATCACTGAGCTTAACCGCACGTTCAAGCAGACGGCTATGGAGATAGAAAACATCACCAGGATAAGCTTCACGTCCAGGAGGACGACGCAGCAGCAGTGAAACCTGACGATATGCCTGAGCCTGCTTGGTAAGGTCATCATACACACAAAGGGTATGACCGTGTTTTTCATACATAAAATATTCGGCGATCGCAGCACCAGAATAAGGTGCGATATATTGCAATGGAGCAGGGTCAGCGGCAGTTGCAGAAACTACAATTGTATAGTCCATAGCACCATGACGCTTAAGAGTATCTACCACACCAGCAACGGTTGATTCTTTCTGACCAATAGCAACGTAAACACAGGTAACCCCCTTGCCCTTCTGGTTGATAATAGTATCAAGAGCGATCGCAGTTTTTCCCGTCTTTCTGTCACCAATAATAAGTTCACGCTGGCCACGACCGATAGGGATCATAGAATCCACAGCCTTGATACCAGTCTGAAGTGGTTCAGTTACCGGTTGACGATGAGCGATACCAGGGGCAATAACTTCTACCGGACGGTAACTGGCAGGTTTGATCGCAGGGCCGCCGTCGATTGGATTACCCAGCGGGTCAACTACTCTACCGAGCATTTCTTCGCCAACGGGTACTTTGAGCAAGTTACCAGTAGTACGAACTTCATCACCTTCTTTGATACCGAGGTAATCGCCGAAGATAACAGCACCGATCGAGCCTTCTTCAAGGTTGAACACCTGGCCGGTCGCACCGTTAGCAAACTCAAGCAGTTCACCAGCCATCGCATTGTCGAGGCCGTATAGCCTGGCAATACCATCACCAACTTCAACAACCCGTCCAACTTCTGAAACATCCAGTTTTTGTTTATACTGCAATATTTCCTGTTTAATTACGCTTGTAATCTCTTCAACTCTGAATTTCATTACAAATTCACCTTAAAGTTTTAAATATCAATATTCTTATACTGGCTGTTACTAATATTTAATGATCAGCTCAACCTGTATGGTCAATTATTCTGCACCTTCAATAATAGATGACATATCAGCCAACTTTTGACTGCGAAGGGCAGCAGCCACGCTCTTTAGACTCTTTAAGATAGAGCCATCGATAAATTTATTACCGATCTTCAAGGTCATTCCACCGATAATATCAGGGTCAACCTCACAAGTAAGTATTACATCTTTACCCAGGCTTTCACAGACACTATTACGAACCTGCTGTTCCTGGTCGTCAGACAATTTGACTGCCGTGGTGATCGTACCATATACCCGCCCTTCTTTCTCATCGCGTAATGCGATAAATGACTGGTTAATAGTACGCAAGGCTTCAAGCCGATCTCGCTGTACGAGCACCTTCAGGAAATCTTCAGTCAGAGGTTCTACTTTGCCGGTAAAGGCCTTTTCTATCAACTGAGCTTTTTCTGAATTGCTAATAGAAGGAGAAGCCAAAAACTGGGCAAAATCATCATCGTCGTCAATACACTGGCTTATACCGGCAAGGTCATCCCCTATCTTTTCTAATAGTGAATTTTCCTTAGCCAGGTCAAAAATTGCCTTTGCATAAACATCTGATACTGATTGTAAATATTCTTTTGCCATGTCTGTTAAGCCAATAACACAATAATGTGTTTATCTATTATAAATTAAAGTTAACTATCCTCAGCAGAATGAGCTGACTTAGTTAGCCTCGATCTCATTTATTGTTTTTGCAATCAGTTCACGATGATCTTCGGCACTGATAGATCGTCCGAGTATCTTACCGGCGAGTTCAACTGCCAGCTCGGTACTATAACCATGAAGGTCACGCACAGCCTGCTCTTTGGCATTAGCAATTGAGCTTGTCGCCTGATTGACGATCTCAGCTGCCTTTTCCTGTGCCTGGACAGCCATTTTAGCAGATACTTTTTCTGCTTCTTCACGTGCTTCGGCAATGATATCATCAGCACGAGCCTGTGCTTTTTCCAACCTTGCCTCATAACGTCTCAAGCTCTTGTCAGCATCATTTTTCATACGTTCAGCATCTTTGATCTGCTGCTGTATATAATCTTCACGTTCTTTCAGGCCAGATAGAATTGGTCCCCAGGCATACTTGCCCAGAACAAATATCATCATACCGAAAAGAAGAACCGCGAAAATGGATGTAGCAATATCTCCATCCCAAATGCTTGGCTCAGCTTCTGCTGTTTCAGATGCCAGAATAATTGCAGGCTGAACTAACAGCAGCACCAGCGGCATCATAATATATTTTTTTAACTTAAACTCTTTCACGATATCCCTCGTTATTATCAGGGCATGCTACTTAATTATATCTAAATATATAATTTACACGGAGACTTACGCACCAGCCATATTTTTAGCCTGAACAATAAGTTCGATAGACTTATCAATATCGCCAAAACCAAAGAGTACACCAAGTAAGCAAATTACGATAGCGAAAAGAGCAATACCTTCGATCAGAGCAGCCGAGATAAGCATAGTAGTAAAAAGACGGCTCGCCATTTCAGGCTGTCTGGCCATACCTTCCATCGCACCGGCACAAAGACGACCAATACCTAAACCGCCACCAATTACAGCTAAACCACAACCGATCGCTGAACCAAGAATAGCCAAACCTAATCCAATATAAGGCGTCAAATGTTCCATTGTAAATCTCCTGATAAAAACAAATATTTTATTATTCTAATAATTTTCAGGTCGATGCCAGTCATCAACCTGATATTATAGTTCCATTAATGATCCGGACTTATCGCCATAGCGATAAACATAGTAGTTAAAAAGGTAAAGATATAAGCCTGTAAGAAAGCTACAAATAGTTCCAGCATACCCAAAGCAGTACAACTTACCAGAGTAACGCCACCAACAATATAGCTCTTACTCATCATAGTTAACATAGCCAGTACCGCCAGCATAGTATGGCCGGCAAGCATATTGGCAAAAAGACGAATTGCTAATGAGAAAGGCTTAATAAAAGCACCAACAAATTCCAGGCAATAAAACATAGGTACCATAACCAGTGGTACCTTTGGAATAAAGTTTTTTATGTATAACCATGGCCCCTGCTGACGGACACCATTGATATGAATCATTAGAAAAGAAACAACTGCCATAGCACCGGTAACCCAGATATTAGCAGTTGCAGTACCACCTATATGTTTGAGATTAAAACCTGAAATCAGATAGACAATACTATCCAGAGGAATTAATCCCAGGACATTACATACGAGTATAAAGAAAAATAACGTCCAGATATACTTGATAAATCTGTCCGTATTTTCATGAAGTAAAGGAATTGCCATCTCGTCCCTGATATAAGCACAAACGCTTTCAACAGCGTTATAAAGCCCGCTCGGAACAAGATGCTTGCCTCGAGCTATATAGGGTAAAACAATGGCAAGCAAAAGAGAGGCGATAAACATCATAAGCATATGATTACTGAAAACAACATGAAAAGAACCAATATCAAAAGAAAATAACTCATGAGGAGCTACATGGCCAATTGGATTACTGGACGCCAATATTGTTTTTACCGTATTCATTTATTATGCTTTTCTTCTAATTTGTTGTCTACTACATTACTAAATACATGAGCTGACAATAACAATATGTAAAATAGAAAGACTGAAATTACATATACTACTTTGTCAATTTTAGTTGTTTCAGAGCCAGCTATTGAAATAAAAAACACAGCCGCCGATAGAACACCTATCAACATAACTCGCAGCACAAACATTACCATCACAATTGCCGCTGCATTTACAGAAAATTTCCACATGACTGTTTCCAGCCCAATGCAAATACATGCTGAACTCACGGCGGGCAAAGCAGAATAATTCCAGATTTCGGCGAAGGGCCTACCAAAACGATCGAAGTACCAGTCAGATACCAATACTAAGCCCAGAAACCAGACTATAACAAATATTATCGCGTGTATAAGAAATGTTAAGCCAAGTCGCTTCAATTCAAATTATCCAGATCCTTTATAAGCTGATAAATCAGCCCAGTTAATGCGGTGACAATAAACGCCACAGTAAGCCAAGGTAATGTTCCAAAATATTGGTCAGCCTTGTATCCAAAAAAAGCGAATAATGATACAACTCCGGCAAATTCAAAACCTAAGCTGAAAAACTTTGACAACATTCTGCGGTCATACTCGGTCAAACCCGAACCTGCCTTAAACATTTTCGTTGACCGTGTTTTTTTATACGTCACGTTGTCATCGTCTGTTTCAACCATTTTCGTTTTTTTTAAGATTTTTTATAATGCTGCGTCTCCGTCTAATTGCTTACGGAACCGGGTATTATACCGCCAGCCCACCTCGCGGTCAACAAGTCTATCGACACAAAAGAAAGAAAAAAGAGGCAGAAAAATGTATTTATAAATAGAAAACAAGCTATAAATCGCTATAATATTTGAGGTTACAACATATTTACAAAATATGCAATTATGTATAAACATTGTTTTATCAGGACATTAAAGTTAGTTTTTGTCCTAAAAATATCTTGTACGTAACCGCAGATAACAGAAAGTATTATTTTGAGGAGTTTATATCTTGGCTAATGAAGTAAGTGCAAAAGTGACCTTAGTACAGTCAACACCAAACCCAGAGCAGGTGATCACTTCAGCCGGGAAGCTGTGTTATGCAGCGGATACCTCAGAATTATTGAGCCATAATGCTAGTGACACTGATAAGTTTATCAGTATGATCACAAAAATGGGCCATTTAAGTGTTCTGGAACATGCCAGCTTTACCTTTTATATAGAAGGTGTCTCCAGAGCTATGACACATCAGCTGGTCCGCCATAGGCTGGCAAGCTATTCACAACGCAGCCAAAGATACGTTAATCACGAATCATATGACTATATTATGCCGCCACAATTGCAGGGCAAAACTGTAAATATTGACGGTAAAGAGTGTTGCGCAGCAGAATACTATAAACAGGCTATGGGGACTATCTCGGAAATATATAATAATCTGAATCAGGCGATGGGTAATACTGGCGAGACTAGTAATGAAGACGCCAGATATGTACTGCCAAACGCTTGTGAAACCAAGATCTTTGTAACTATGAACGCCAGAGAGCTGCTCCACTTCATCCAGGAACGCACCTGCAATCGTGCCCAATGGGAAATTCGCTCTGTTGCTGAGCAAATGCTAAAGATCTTACGCAAAGAGTTGCCAGCAGTGTTCAATCTGGCAGGCCCTAAATGCGTAACAAGCGGTAAATGTCCGGAAGGCAAGATGACTTGCGGCAAAATGGCGGAAGTTGTAGAAAAGTTTAAGGTATTATAATAACTCTTTAATTCAAACTCTATCGCTCAAGCTAAAAAAAAACACAAGCAGAAGCTTGTGTTTCGTATAGGGGGGGGATTGGATCATTATCCTCGCCAAGGGGCCTTGCGAACAACAGCCGGCGGCATAACGAGGTTATCTGCATTTTTTCTACTGGTATTAACTACATTTATTTCCGAGGGATACCATTTAAAGTGTGGATAGTCGAAACCGATCGGCCAATCCATCTTATCACCTCTATATGACTGATTCTCTTTGTTTTTCACTTGCTCAGACATTTTATCTCTCCCCAGAAACATATAGTCCAATGTTTTATTTTCCTTTAACACTGTAACTATCGGCGTCAGCCATAGGCGACTTTTGCAGAGTTCGTGTGAAAACGATAATTTTCTGTATCGGATTTGTAATCACTAGTCAGATAATGCAGGTTTGCCCAAAAATGCAGTTTGTAACGATTATTCATGCTGGCTGTGGAGACAAAAAAAAGGTCGCGACATGATTGTCACGACCTTTGAAATGTTATTCCTGCCACAATTAAAAGTGACAGCAAGTTTTGCTTATAGGAAAGAAACGATCGAACTGTCAGAAACAGTTCCACCAATTCTGCTACGGCGAACAGCACCAGAACCAGGATTAGCCTGTTCTGCTATAACTGTTCCAATACCATCGGCAGTTGGTGCTGTGCTCGGTAAGCTGCTGAAATCATATCCAACACCGATCACAGAATCGATAATATCATATTTAACAGAGAACTTACCAATGTTTTCACCAATAGCCATTGCTGACCCGCTGATATTTCTGGCAGCGAGAGCTCTAAGGTTATTAGCAGAAACAGAGCCGTTGATATCACCTCTGGAGGCCAGGATCATTCCGATATCGCCGTCAAGAGCTCTGATATCGCCGTCGATGTTGCCACCAACGATAACCCTGGCAATATTGCCATTGGTTGAAGCTGACTTGGCACCTGGTGCTACAGTACTGTAACCAGACATTACCATAGAGCCATCACCAATATCACCACCAGCCTTTAGAACCTTAATAGAGTCATAGGCCAGAACATTATCTAAAATATCATTCTTAACACTGATTACGTTAATATCGTCATAGCTAGTTACCGCAGCACCCAGGCTGCCCTTTCTAATAACCAGTCTTGAGATACTTTCTGCAGTCAGTGAACCGCTTTCATAGTCTGTGGCTTGGAAGGTCTTAACTTTCATGTTATCAAGATTGAACACTGTATTTTCGGCGATAGTGTCAACTATGATATTCATTCCTCTGTCAATACCTTCAGAGTCGCTAACTGTGATCTCAGTACCAGCTTCGATATCATCAACCCTGATAGTACCGACAGTACCATCAAGTTCAATATTACCGGTTAGGTCTACTCCTCTGCCGCTGATAGCAGCGAGGCTGCCAGCGTCAATGTCTGCGATCTCAACATAACCACTTACAATAATCTTTGATGATGCCAAAGACTGAGGCATTTCGATAAGCGAGATATTACCAAAGTCGCCAGGTCTGTCGAGGTAAACAACAGGTTCAGCATCCAGAGCCTTGGTACCATCGGCATTAGCGGCTACATATTTAATAACAAGCTTGACGCGGTCACCGTCTGGATTATTGAATACATATATATAGTTGCTGCCACGCACTACGGTAGGGTCAAGTGTCATACCACCGCTGTTACCAGTAACAGTAATAGTCAGAGCAGATTCATCTCTGTCATTTGTCAGTAAAGTAAAGTCTGCTTCTGAAGGGTCCAGAGTTGTTGGCTCATAGAATATTTCAACCTGAGCCTGAGAACCAGCAGCGATCTCGATAAGGCCTTCTGCAAGAGAGAACTGTTCGTCAGCACATTCAAAACCAGAGATAACCAATGGAGCATCGCCGGTATTGGAAACAGTAACAAATCTTGACGCTCTCTGACCAATACGAGTATTGGAGAAGACAATTGACGAATCGGACACTTCGATCTCCGGCTCCTGAACATTGGCTGTAAGTGAATATGTTACCGGATATGAACCATCGATAACAAGATCACCAGCATATTCGCCAGCAGCGAGTGTGTCAGCATCAAACATAACTCTTACATAGAATTTATCACCAGGATTGAATACCTTATCAATTGTGATCAGGTAGTCAGTGTCTGTATCAGGTTTGGCAATAATATTACCTTCAGAGTCGATGATCGAGCTGCTTACCAGGGTGTAGCCATCGATAGTATCTGAACCTGGCTGGAACAGAGAAATTGTATTTATATATATAGGTGACTTGCCGTCGATATTGAAAGTCATAACCTTGATAGATTCAAGAGCATTTCCTGCCTGATCAACAGTAGCATGAAGATCACCAAAATCAATTTTACCTTTAACCGGGTCAATAACCTTACCGCTAGAGCCTTCTACCAGAGAGTACTCGGCAGGAGAAACAGTACCAGCTACAACAACAGTCAGCTGTGCATCATTATAAACAACACCATTAACCGGACTAACGGTACTGATAAGAAGTTTATCAGCATAGTTTCTAAGTTCGGTTGCGGTAAAGTTTACATCCAGAACCAGATCATCACCTGGGGCGACAACGATGTATTCATTGCCATCGAAGTAATCATCGATCGAAACCAGAGTTCCATCTGCAAGAACAACATTTACATCGAAGTAAGTATTGTCAGCAATATTGTCATATGCTGAGTTGAAATCGATAGCACTTATATAGAGGTTATCAATTTCTGGATTACCGTTAGGATTTTCATTCGAGATAGTTACTCGTTCATTGATAGCTTCTGCTCTTACAGGAGCCTGGTTGCCAAAGTTCAGAGTATTGTCATTATGAACACCACTTGTCTCATTTACAGTGACATCAGGAGCAACACCGATACCAGAAATATTCATTTCGTATTCGTAGTTATTGCCTGGGTCAGTACTGCGGATAACAAATGTCTGATCTACAACGCCAACTGCTACTGGCTTAAAGCATATCTGAACATCTAATGATTCACCTGGCTGGAGGTCATCGAAAACGATCTTGCCATTCTGGTAATATGATGGATCATTATCAGTATAAATACTAAAAGGCGAGTTTTCACCGAAATCGAATTCGCTAACAGTTAGTTTCTTATTACCCTGATTTTTAATAGTAACAGTAACTATACTGCTGACTACCGCCTGGTCGATCCTGGAATTCGGCATAACAACATTTGCACTGTCAGAAGGGCCTTCACCATCGAGGACGATCAGGTCGCCGCCATTTATATAACCGTCCAGATCAATATTATACTGAATATTTTCACTGGTCTGGATCTGCAACTGATCTTTCAGGCTGTCACTGTCACCTTCAGAGAATGACTGTGGATCAAAGATAACATATACTCTCTGAGACTCGCCGGATTTAATGACGAAATCTGTGGTAGGAGTATAGTCACCAGAGATAGAATCAGTCAGGCTGACCAGATAATTAGAAGAAGCACCGGAAGCCAGTACAACACTATTTATTGTCAGGTCGTCAAGGTCACGGTTATATATTTCAACATAACCTGCAACAGCATTTGAGATATAGCTTACCGGGAAGGCGATAACCTCACCAGCTACGTCGCTATCAGTTTCGCTGTAATAGACATAGTCGCCGTCAGAGTCAATAACGATTGATTTATATATATCAAACTCTACATCTTCAAAAGTGAAGCTGTCGGTTTCGGCATCATAAACAACATTTTCATCCGCCTGTACCAGCTTAACCACAATATTGTAATTGCTCAACTGCAAGTCAGCTGGAATACTAACTTCTGCTGAAAATTCCAGCTCATCAGTTACCATAAAGCTGCTACGTTCATATTCATTATCAAGATAAGAGATCAGGTCAAGTGATTCCGCACCATTAACCAGAAGCGGGATTGTATTGCCATCTGCATCTTCCAGATAATACTGCAATTCAGCACCAGCATTCACCAGACCAATACCAGCATTTGAGATAGTAGTCACAACTCTCATATCTGCATCACTCTGAACGTGGTCAGGATAGTCGGCAACGATCTCGCAATCAGCTATGCTAAGGTCACCAGAAACTCCTACACCCTGAAGTGCTACAGAAGATTGGTTACCGTTTGAATCTGTTATTATCAGTGAACCGCTTGTGTCACCAGAATATTCGACCGATGTCTGCGGCTGGAATGTTACTGGAATGCTTAGCGATTCGCCTGGCTGGATCTCAAAGGCTGAATCTGAATAGGCAAAGTTAAACTGAAGATCGGTCGCTTCATAATCGCTGAAAAGTTCTTCCAGATAGAAATCACCATCTTCATAATAATTCAAGATATCCTGCAGGTAATAGCCATAGCTGAAGTAGAAGTTATCAAAGTAAACTTCATTGCCATTTGCATCGGTGTAATACTGCGGCAGTACGTCGAATTCACCCATCTGTAAACGATACATGTCATCAACTTCGTAGACAAACGAGTAATTACCAGCTTCCAGCAGGTCAATATCATCTGAAATTTCGAAATACGAATCTGCTACATCATCAGCCGGAGCATAACTTGGAACATATTCGCCATAAGTCATACTATTAGGATCGGTATCAATTTCCATATAATCCATTACGTATTTCATAAACATTGTATCGAAATCGTAGGATACGGAATAAACTTCTACACCATCATCATTGTATACTTTCAGGGTAGTATCAGGTATTGCGGCGTATACATCTGTCGTAGAATTATTGATATAAGTATAGTAATTAATGAAATCCGCGTATGAGTCCAACTGGATACCATAGAATTCATAGTAGCGGCTTAATTCTGGAGTTATCTGCGGTATAACATCCATACTAATAGTACTTGGTTCACTTACGTAAACATTATACAGTTCAAAAGAATTAGTATGGGTAAAAGGATCTTCATTTTCTGCAACAATATCAGTTCCAGGAACTGAGACGGCGCTTCTCAATAGTGCCAGATCTATAGAACCTTCGAGGTCAACGAACTCGATATAGTAAGTTCCGCCAGCACCAGAGATAAATGTACTGTCCCAATCTGGAGATTCACTAAAAACAAATATCTCTTCGCCATACTGGTCGTAGATCTTCAGGTCATCATACTTGCTGTTACCAGAATAAAACAGAACAGTGATCTCAGTTTGAGCAGTTGCATTAAAAGTTGCCCAGTTTGCATCTTCACTATTCATACGGTACAGTTTGCTGTACTGTTGAACATTTATGCTGTGGAGATCGGTATAACCATTTGGATATGCCGTTGGACGCTGGTAGGCCAGAGAGAAACTGTCACCAATAACTTCAAGACCAGAGATAACAATAGTGTCATCTTCACTGATATTGGTAATAGTGATATTTTCTACATCTGAGCTTAAGCCAACAGGAACATTACCATAATCAATATTTCTGTCAGTATAACCTTCAAGGTTCTCGCCATCAGAATCAAATACTACTTCACTGCCGTTATAGACAAAGTAAGAACCAATATATTCTTCGCGAGAAGACTCGAAAACGTTTTCGTCCTGATCATAAACAGCTATAACTGCATACTCACCACTAACAGTGTCAGCAGGAAGTTCGAAGCTCTTTGTTATTACCTGTGTGCCAGAGGCAATATCACCAATCGATTGGCTGGTAATATAAAAATCGTCAGCACTGTAAGTTTGATCATCACTAAGATAGAAGCTAACATCTAAACCACTCGCTGCTATAACACTGGCAAGAGAGTTCTGAATGGTAAAATCAGCGTCAATACTTTTGCCGACAACCAAAAGCTCCATTGGGATACCTTCAGCGGCATAAGCGTTAACAATCTCAGTTCTGGTAAAATCTATAGCATTATCATTCAGCGCTGTGCTTTTACCAAAAAACGTAACCACCTCGTCTTCAGTTGAAGTCTCAAAGCGGATACCACCGGTAATGCTATCACTTACCTGCTGGGGATTGTACAAGACAGAGAACTCAGCGGTTTGACCTTCATCTAACTGGAACTCAAAATTACCAGTCGAAAGATCAATAGAGCTATAGACACCGCCAATGGTACAACCAATGACTTTTATATCTGTCGGTAGATCATTGTCAAGAGAGATAGCCAGGCCATCTCCGCCAGTCTGATTCTCAAGATATATGTATTCGGTTGCGCTTGACATACCAGTCATAACGGTACCGAAATCCATTTTTCCATCTGGGTCACTGGCAATACTGTCAGTAACATGAAGATCATTTGTAATTGCAGGAGCGGCCGCGATCACAATAAGCCCGCTATTATTTGATAATAAACAGCGATTTTCCAGTGCTTCCAAGTGCAGCATAATTCACCTCAATATTGGTTTTTATTTGTCGGCGAGACATATATTAAACAGGCTGGCTTTAAACGGGGCCTTTGACTCTCTCACTTCGCCCCACCCGGCTTGAATATTTATAATAATAAATAATGGCCGTCCAGTCAATTTTTTTCGGACATTATGGTCGTAACTGTCAGTTTTTTTACTAACTTAAAAGCATTTATCCGAACTATTAGCTTCATTTTGCCTAATTAACCTATCTTCTTCAATATCAATATATTACCCATATTAAACACACTTCTAACTACTTACACCTGGCATAACGGTGTAATGTAATAACCCAATGAAACATTTTAATTATGGAATTCAGGTATTAAAATGCCTCTATGTAGAAAAAACTAGAATATTTATAATTTTATTTATGACACAGAGCCAAACAGCCGATAACTCTTTTCAGACATGAGTAATACAGGAAATACAAACGAATATCTCAAGACAAAAGTCATGACTGCCTCACCTGAACAGCTGACAATGATGCTGTATGATGGTGTTGTAAGATTTTCTGAGCAAGCGAGAGAAGCTCTCATAAATAAAGACTTTGAAACAAGTTACAACTTGATAGTCAAGGCTCAGAATATTGTCTCTGAATTTTTATCTACTCTGAAAGATGATTATTCACCAGAAATTAGTAGTCAGATGAGAGGTTTATACCTCTTTTGTTATCAGAGACTTGTAGAATCTAACCTCAAAAGAGATGTCGAAAAGCTAGACGATGCGATAAAGATTCTCAGACATATGCGTGAAACCTGGTCTCTATTACTCGAAAAGATAGCTACCGACGGCTACGGAAGTACTGACGAAGTTATGCAGGAACAACATCTGCTAAGTGTAGATGAAATACTCAACGACGAAGTCGGCAGCCATATCTGTATCGAAGGCTAATACATCTCAGACAAAATAGTCTTTAGGACTACGAATCTTTAAGTCAAATCTATACAAGAACTTATCTATTTTAATTGAACAGTCTAATGGTCTGTTTACACCATCTGAAATCCCCGAACCGATAAGACTCTCGTCAAATCCACGCCACCTGGCAAATAGCTTCAATTCATCAAAACGAGAGAGGTACTCCGGGCCGGCAATATGCCATATGCCATTTTCACCCGAAGACTCCAAAAGCATAATTGCACGACATAAATCATCTACGTGTATTGGGTTACGGATTTCGTTACTATAAAATACGACCTTCTGCCCTGCTAGCAGCTTCTTATCTTCTACCAGCCAGCGAGGTGCAAGCGGACTTTCGCAGCTTACCAGCCCTGTCCGCACTATGACATTGTCAGCAAGCTGTTGCTGGACAATAGCTTCAGCTTCCAGCTTTGAACGGCCATACTCGGTATTTGGCCTGGGAATATCGGTTTCGCTATACGGGCCAGCGGAACCATCAAACACCCATTCGCTGCTTAGAAAAAGTAATCTTGCAGCTGGCGACACAGCATTTACTGCGTTAACCAGATTTCGTGTTCCATTTACAATAACATCGTACCTGTTGTTCGCTGTATTATCATATGCACAATGAATGACTAAATCTGGACTAACCTTTTCAATTACTCGATTAACCGACGATGCATCTCGAAGATCGAAGCGAACTGGCTCGCCACAGGAACAGGCCCCCGTCAGGCAGCCTGAAAACAGCACAATATTTTCATCAGCGGCGAGCATCCGAGATAATACACCACCAATAAATCCACTAGCACCAGTAACTAATACTCGCTTTTTCATACGATATACCCGTAAAAAAAGCGACCCGAAGGTCGCTTATATTTTTATTCTTCACTGCTTTCTGGTTCTGATTCAGATTTTGCAGTAGTTTTCTTAGCTGTTTTCTTTGCCGCTTTTTTCGTAGTTTTCTTAGCAGTCTTTTTCGCGGTTTTCTTAGCCTTAGCCGGCTTTTCTTCGTCGTCGGCTTTTTTAGCTTTCTTACGGCCAAGGATAACATCAGCCTCTTCAATAGTAGCTGGCGGCCATACACCTTTTTCCTGAAGCTCCTTCAGATTATCCAGCTGCTTTATACTAATAATAGAGCGGCATTTGGGGAATTTATTACAACCCATGAACTCGCCACGCTTGCTATCTCTGATAACAAGCTCGCCGTCGCTGCATTTATGGCACTTGATACCACTTGGCCTTGGCGGATCTTTTGGAGGTAAAACGTTACCTTCCTTATCGATCTTCTGAGTGGTTTTACACTCTGGATAGCCGCTACAACCAAGAAACTCACCAAACCTGGCTTTACGTAAGATCATAGCTTTGCCACAGTTAGGACATTTATGCTCAGTTTCTTCAGGTTGGGTCATCTTGCCGTCACGGTCACAAGGCGATGCAAACTTACAGGTTGGATAATCACCACAAGAGAGGAACCTGCCGTTTTTACCAAAGCGATAAACCATTGGCTTGCCGCATTCAGGACAGGTATAGTCAGAAGGCTGAGTTTCAGCTCTGGCATGAACCATTTCCTCATGAGCACGCTCAAGATTGACCTTAAACGGGCCGTAGAAATCTCTTAAAACACTTACCCAATCGAGATGCTGTTCTTCGATCTTATCCAGCTGCTCTTCCATAAACCTGGTAAAAGCAACATCCATAATATGAGTAAAATGCTCATCAAGCTTTTCTGTTACGACAATACCCAGGTCAGTAGCATGGAACTTTTTATCGAGCTGTTCAACATAACCGCGATCCTGGATAGTGGAAATAATAGAAGCATATGTACTTGGTCGGCCAATACCTTCAGCCTCAAGCATTTTAACAAGTGATGCTTCGGTATATCTCGCTGGCGGGCTGGTAAAGTGCTGAGTAGAATCAACAGTAACCGGCCATACATCCGCACCAACAGTAAGCTCAGGTAAAATCTGATCGCTACCACTAACAGTAACGCCACTAACCTTCATAAAACCGTCAAAAACGAGTTTACGGCCGTTAGCACGGAACACTACAGAAGTAGGAGCACCATCGATCTCAGGTTTAGCTTCGATCTGAACTGTAGTAACATCCCACTTGGCAGGAGTCATCTGACAAGATACAAACCTTTTCCAGATAAGATCATATAGTTTATGCTGCTGAGGAGACAGGTCATTTCTAACCATATCTGGGGTGATATTTACATCTGTCGGCCTGATAGCTTCGTGAGCTTCCTGCGCTGATTTATTCGATGAACCGTATCTATTTGGTTTTTCCGGTAAATATTCACCACCGAAATTGTCAGAGACAAAATCCCTAACCATATTAATAGCTTCAGCAGAGAGGTTGGTACTATCAGTACGCATATAAGTAATAAGACCTACTGAACCAATACCTGAAACATCGATACCTTCATATAGCTCCTGGGCCAGACGCATAGTATTTCTGGCAGAGTAACCAAGCTTATTGGCTGACTGCTGCTGTAGGGTAGATGTAATATATGGGGCTGGCGGCTTAGACTGGGAACTTCTGGTATCGATACCAGAAACCTTGAATCCAACGGCACTTAGAGCCTTATATACCCTGTCAGCTTCCTGCTGATTACTTGCCTTAAACGCTGATCCGCCTACACTGACAAGATGAGTTTCCAGACAGTTGTGCTTATAGAACCATTCACCACGCTGTTTTATGGTAGGTCCTTTATCATTGTCTGTTTTATGACTTTCAACGAAGTCGCTATATTTCTGACTTAGACCAGGGGTATCCTGATTACAGAATATACCATCAATTTTCCAATATTCTTCCGGAATAAAAGCTTTTATCTCTTTTTCACGGTTCACTACAAGTTTAACCGCAACCGACTGAACACGGCCGGCAGATAAACCACGGGCAACCTTCTTCCACAGAAGCGGGCTGATCTCGTAACCCACTATCCTATCGAGTAGGCGTCGTGCCTGCTGAGCGTTAACCTTATCCATATCAAGGATATGCGGGCTGGCAAAAGCACTTTCAATAGCACTTTTGGTAATCGCATTAAAAACAACACGGCAATATTGTTCTGGTTTCAATTTCAAAGCTTCTGTCAAATGCCAGGAGATAGCTTCTCCTTCACGGTCTAAATCGCTTGCGAGATAGACCATAGGGGCATCCTTTGCCAGCTTTTTCAATTCAGAAAGAACTTTTTTCCGGCTGGGAATAGTTTCATAGGTCGGAGTAAAGTCATTTTCGATATCAACTGACATATTTTTGCCAGGCAGATCTCGAACATGCCCCATACTAGCTATAACCTTGAAATCATTTCCAAGATACTTATTTATTGTTTTTGCTTTAGCTGGTGATTCCACAATAACCAGCTTTTTACCTGTTGGAGTTTTAGCCATAATATAATTATCTTTCCTTAGCCGCTGCAATTTACAGCAGCCAATACAATCATTATTATCAATAAATCATAACCTTGCTATCGGCAAAAAATATGCAAAGATTATTATTTTAGCTCAAATTAAACTTTTCAGAGTAAGGCAAATATCAAAGCTGAGCGGATATGTCAAACAATTTATTTTTCACACAAGTATTTACAGCCAAATAAACAGGCCACCAAACCACACATAAACACTTTATATACAGCAACTTAAATCAAACGCTATTTTTTATGTCTTTTTTTTTAATTATTCACTGCTGATTAAGCCATTATTTATATATTGTCTAAGCATTCATTGGACCGATAATAAAAGTAAAGTTGTGCAAAAACAAATGGGCCTCCCTGCCGAGAGCCTATGTATATATATAAAAATAATGCAGGAATTAAGTTCGTAATAGGATGAAAACACCATTAATAAGTGTAATAATACCTTTATATAACAAAGAAAAATATATAAAGCGTACTCTAGATTCTGTTTTTGACCAATCGCTCGATAGCTTTGAAGTTATTGTAGTAGATGATGGCTCGACAGATAAAAGTACTAACCTTATTAATACAAGCTACAACGACCCGCGTCTGAGGCTGATATCACAAAGAAATGCTGGCCCAGGTTCTGCAAGAAACCACGGGATTGCACTGGCTAATGCAAACTTTATAGCCTTTATCGATGCCGACGATCAATGGCACCCGGATTTCTTAAAAAAACAGTATAAATGCCTGTTAGAAAACCCAGATTGTGGTGTCGCAATATCCAGATACGCAATGAACGATCAGGAAAGCCTCAGCCATAACGACCAGATCCTGCAGGAAAATGCTGGAATATTTCAACTGTCTGATGACACGCCGCTAGATACAATGGTAAGCTTATTAACCGCCATGACTACCGGCAATATGCTATGGCATAAAAGTGTAATAGAAAAATATAACGGTTTTTATGAGCATAAATGTATGTTTGGTGAAGATCATTTTTTAATGATAAGCATACTTCTTAACTACCATATTTATATTAATGATGAACCGCTATTAATATATCATATTCAAGCGTCAAGTCTTACTAAAAAGAGAAAGACTTACGAAGATATACATACCTTTAAACCGCTAATTCTGAATCCTGACTTCATTAGAAAAAACTGTCCGGAAAAGCTTATGCCGCTACTCGAAAATTACCTGAACCACCTGGCTTTTTTTGAATGTTGTGGGCTAATAAATATATTAAATATTGAAACTGTCAGACGCATTCGTAAAATGTATCCGGGGATGTTGAAGTACGGAAGAAAGAATTACTTCAAAAAGTATATTAAGATCGTCCCCAAAATACCTCTGTATACGCTTATTAGCAAACTATCGGGAAAATAAGATAGACCTTAGTAGCAATTTCTGAAATCAGGTAATTGCGAAAGTTCACTGTTAGCTTTATGAAATTAACAATTATTATACCAACATACAATAGAAGCAGTATCTTAGAAAAGACACTTGCAAACTTCACACAACTAGACATTACAGGTTTAGATGTTGACTATATAATAATTGATAATAACAGCAACGACAATACTGCCGAAATAATCAGATCATTCAATGATAAATTAAATATTACATATTTATTTGAAAAGATCAGCGGAAAAAACAGAGCTATTAATAACGCTATAAAAAGTCAGGTCATAAACGACATTGTTGTTTTTACTGATGATGATGTTAACCCTGCCTCAAATTGGCTTCAGGAAATTTCTAAGGCATGTAATAACCATCCAGACATTTCCGTATTCGGTGGCAGAATATTACTTGAGTGGACATGCCCAGAGCCTGAATGGCTCAAAGGTTTTGAAAAAGAATTTTTATGCTGGGGCTATGCACTTCACGATCTTGGAGATAAGGAACTCTATTACTCAGATAAAACATTTCCACACGAACCATTTGGCCCTAATTTTTGGATAAGAAAACATGTCTTAGCTGACGGCAGACTTTTCAATGAAAACGTCGGGCCAACTGCAAGTGTAAAGACAAGGATAATGGGAAGTGAAACAGAGTTTCTCAATAGATTACAAAATGATGGCTTTAAGATCTTGTACTATCCAAACGCAATAGTAAAACATTTTGTAACCGCCAATCAGACTACATTAAAATATTTCATTAAGCGGTCAATAAGTGCCGGTGGCAGCAGAGCAGTTAATAAACCATTTAAGGCTCCCGGTCTTTACAACATCAATAAGCCATTATGGTATTTAAGTAGATATATTCTGAAATGTTTATTTACAAGCAAACTTTTTTTGTTAACACTAACACTAAACAGAACCAAGCGATATAAAGCGATACTAAAATTATATAACCGCATCGGGTACGATAGATGTTACATCCATAACACCGACCTGGTTTGGCAATTAACAAACAATAAAGGACATAATCAATGAAAAAGCATTTAATAATATTTATCATCGTATTTGCAATATCACTTACCGGCTGCAGCAATAGCTTCGAACCCATTCTTTTAGACAGCAGTAAATCAGTAAAAAATTCAGCGATACTGAACATCCAGCAAGCCTGTACTTCGCGCAACCCGTATATTCGTACATATGCAATGGAAGGACTTGTGCAAATTGGAGATAGTACAGCAGATAATCTTATTGTTCGCTCACTAAAGGATACGACCAATGCCGTGCGTTGTGCAGCGGCGATCGCAGCTGGTGACCGCAAGATAACAGCCGCTAAGGATCAGCTGGAAAAAATGATCGCTACTAATGACATTATGACAAAGCTGTCAGCTGGATATGCACTAGAAAAACTTGGCGACAATCGTTTTCTACATTGGTACGATAAGGCACTACAAAGTAATATCGACCGATACGCTGGCCAAAGCTGTCTGCTTCTTGGCAAGCTTGGCAAAAGCGGTCTGCGTAAAAACAGTATAAGGCAATTACGCAATGTTATGGAGAAGCCGGGGCAAAAGCCATATATAAGACTTCAAGCGGCTGAGGCACTTGCCAGACTAGGCGACTCGAGCATAAAAGAACGTCTACTGGATTTCGCTGGAAGTGGTTATGCAGACGACAGACTGTTGACGGTATCAGCCCTTAAACTTTTGGGGAGCCCTGAATGTTATGCGATGCTTTCTGTATTGGCCTATGATGACCAGCTCGAAGTAAAACTATCAGCCCTGCGTGCCCTTGGTACACTTGCCGGCAAAGATGATATCGCACCTGCCTACCAGGCACTCGAGTATCAGGACCCATTCAACGATGCAAGTACAACACAGCGTGTAAAACATCTGGCTCTGCTGGCGATCGGCAGCTTTGGCCGTAACGGCGATGCTTCGATCTTTAAGGAATATCTTAACAGTAAAGACGATATGCTAAAACTTACAGCCGCTATTGCCGTACTTGAATGGGACAGAATAAGAGCGACAATCGTTGCCAACTAAACAGAACTTATAGGACCACGCATAACTTCTTTACAGTTTTCCCATTACGGCACACAACAACGCAGCAAACCTAAACAACCATAAAATACATACAATCAACAACTTATACTTACATAATCACCACAAACAATAACAGCTAAACTAATCATTTTCTTTTACAATTTCATAAGTGTTTCTTTTAATACTGCCACTATCATATACCGATAGACCAAATGTACTGACGTAATAAATACATAATCATTAGAGCTATATTTAAAGGAAACATAAGATGTCTTTATTAAAATGGTCAAATTTCTTTTCTGTTGGAGTTGACGATATTGACGAACAGCACAAAAAGATCGTCCAGATGCTAAATGATATGTATGATGGAATCTCTGATTGCCAAGGCAACGAGGCTACAAACAGAGTATTACCAGAGTTGCTGGAATACACCAGGCAGCACTTCAGCTTTGAAGAAGAATACATGAAGGAACTATCTTTCCCTGGTTACAGTGAGCATATTCAAAAACATAGTGAGCTAACTGATCAGGTTCAGCAGTTATGTGATGACTTAAAAAATAATATAGATGTTAACCAGCTTGAGCTTGCAGTTTTTTTAGTCGACTGGCTGAAAGAACATATCATGGATGAAGATATGCAGTATGCGAGATATGCAGTTACTCGTGAAGCAAAAATGATCTAAGCTGTAACAGCTTGAAATTTTAATTATTACTCTAAACTCTCAATGAATAAAACATTAACCCTCGGTCAAGGGAAGTTTTAGTGAAAAAGTTGTTCCGGCATCTGATGTCCGAATGAGTTTAATTTCACCATTGATTTTATCTATCATTTTCTTAGCGATAGCCAACCCCAACCCCAGCCCTGCGTTTGCACTGCCAGGAGTGAACGGTTCAAAAATACTTACTTGCTGATCTACTGCAATTCCAACACCAGAATCCTGAATCTGAAATTGCAGGTATGGCCGAATCTGTGACTTATCCTGTGAGACTTTAACCAGCACAAAACCTTTTTCAGTATATCGTATTGCATTATCCAGCAATATTGCCAGGCACTGACGCAAAATATCTGGGTCAGAATAAAACGTTTCGGGGAGTTTATCTTCCAGCTCAAATCTGTAATCCAAACTTTTTTCCCTCGCCTGCAGTTCAAAGACCTTAAGCTCATTAAGAAACATTTTCATTTTAACATTTTGGATATCCGGGACAATGTGACTTGCCTCTATTTCTGCCATATCAAGTATATTACTCATCACCTGCAATAGTTCATTTGCATTCTGGTGAATTGTTGCGATCTTTTTCTGCTGTGGTGCTGCGAGCCCGTCCTTGCTTAGCAAGTTTGTGTTTACAACAATACTATTTAGCGGGGTTCGAACCACCTTACTGATATTTTCGAGAAAGAAATCTTTGGCTTGCTCGGAGCGTTTGACTTTTTCTATCGCAAACATTAACTTATGGTTCATTTCCGCTAGCCGGCAGGTTCGTTCGCTGACAAGGTCTTCAAGCTCTTCCTTTTTAATTCTCGCCTGCTGGATCAAATCCCATTTACGAGCAAAGGCAACAACCGTATGATAGAGTTCAATTTCATCATAAGGCTTCTTTAGAACAAACAGCCTGTCAGACACACCCAGGGCAGATAATATATGGTGAAGTATCTCTGAACTATCAGGTGACACCACAACCTGTATATCTTCATCTTCAACCCAGAGCTGCTCTATCATTGCTATATAATCATCATTTGATGAACTGGCAATATTAAGCAAAGCAACTTTGAATGGCTCATGAGCAATACGAGCCTGCTTAACCATGTCTACTGCATGGACATATTCAGTACAAAATTCCAGACTAAACTCACTCTCGTTGCAGTTATCGGAACTAGCAGGAGTAGTATAATATGTTTCTTTTCGCACTAAATGACTCATATTGAAGACTTGCTGTGTGTGTTCACGAGCCGAGTCTCCTATATTTACAAATAGAATTTTATGTACTGTTTTTATACAGCATTCCATGTTTGTTACCTTTATATCGATATACCAGCCAAAAACGGCTAACTGTCTACAAAACCTTTATAGGACCAGACCGTATGGTATTACATCGCCTGATAGTATTTTCGACATAAAAAAACTATGGAATTAGCAAAATATCTATTCTATCTCCATGGGGACATCGGACAAGGGCTTTAAGGCCGGAACTTGCTGATTCTCAATTACTCGCATTGAACGCCAGGCACCGCCGGCATAGCGTAGATAAAACACCAGTGCCAGCAGACAGATAAACAAAGTCAGAGCTATCCAGCTAAAATACAAACCATTGCCAGGTCCTATATGATAATGAGTGAAAAGCATAGTTGGAATTACCATCACCCCCCAACATAATCCAAGAGAGCAGAGCATAACAAACCGGGTATCGCCAGCACCTTTAAGAACGCCGGAGAAGACAATATTACCTGTATCAAATAAACAGTAAACAGCAATATATCTAAGCAGCACAACAACCAGAGGGCGAACCTGCTCGAATGAGACGCCACCGTTTTGAGTAGCCTCCATAGAACCGAACGGCATCATAAACAGATCAGGAACAAGGACAAAACCCAATGCCATAGCTATCATATAGCCAAAAGAAAGAATACATGACGATTTGGTTGCACGAACAGCTTCCTCGGGTTTATCTTTGCCAAGGGCCTGGCCAGTAATAGTTGAGATAGCGATACTTAATCCTATCATCGGGAAAAATGCCAGGTGGTTTAGCTGAAACGCCATATTACTGGCAGCCATTTCCATATTGCCAAGCTGTCCCATAAACATAATAAAAAACGTAAAGCCGGCAACATCCAGCATAAAATGTAAACCGTTCGGACAGCCGAATTTTATTAGACGGCCAAAAAGTTCCCAGTCTGGTTTGATACCGGCGAGCGTATTATACTTTTGGCGATTCTCTGGAAGGAAAAACAAAATAAGATAACATACCGTAGAGAAGGCACCGGAAATTACAGTCGCCCAGCCGGCACCCGCTATACCCATTTCACTAAAGCCATACTTACCAAAGACCATAAGGTAATCGAGCACAATATTCAGTATAGTAGCGGATACATTTATAGCAAAGACAACCCAGGTTCTGCCGCGTCCGGTATAGAAACACGAAAAAGCAGAGTTCAGTACGGCAGGGATACATGATATGCAAATGATCTTAAAGTAAATAACTTCAAATACCTGAACCGATTCTTCATGGCCCATCATACTAAATATTCGTTGGGCCTGTGGCATAAGCAGGAGCATGAACATACAACCGATCAGAGAGAAATAAACCGATTGCCAGATTGACGGGCCGACTCTGTGCGGCTGGCCGCTGCCGGTATATTGTGCAACGAAAGTGTTGGCATAACCCGTCACGCCGATAAAAAAGCATATGAGTGTGAATGAAGTTATCGAAGCCTGCATAGAAGCGGCGAATTCCAATGATGAATGCCAGCTCAGAAACATTCTGTCGGTAAACATTTGAATAGCATGAGCAGAGGTACTCAGGATCATTGGAACAGCAATAGCCAATACATGGGCCATACCGCCCGGGCCGTTCCATCTTTGCTTTAGACTAAGTGTCAGCATAAAGTATAATACAATCTCGGCTGTGCCGGGAAAGGTTTCAGGTTACCTTTATTTTGTTGGCAGCTTGGCCAAAGATTCTTCACTGGCAACAAGCCAGAGGGTATCACCTTCTGAGACGACGGTTTCAGGTGTTGGAATACTCACCATTTCACTGCCGTCATTAGGGTTCATAGCGATAACATTAACATTATATTTTTTTCTAAGATCGAGCTTCACAATTGTTTCGCCGTCGAATGATTTTGGAGTGGTGTACTCTACCAGACTATAGCCGGGAGCGAAGTTGAGCTTATCTTTAATATGCGGCGAGCCAAGTCTGCTGGACCAGCGTGTCGCAGCTTCATCTTCGGGCATAATGACCTGGTCAGCACCAATACGTTTAAGTATATCAGAGTGCACCTGCCGTTCCGCCCGGCAGTAGATCTTTTTCACACCCATAGAGCGAAGTATAACTGTAGTAAGGACAAGGGTTTCAAAATCCTCACGCACACCGACAACAGCAACATCAACCTTATCGATCCCCTGAGCTCGCAGCGCCTCTTCATCGGTACAGTCGAGCTGTACAGCAACCGTAACCTCGTCGGAGATCTGTTCTATTTTCACCCTGCTTTTGTCAACAACGATAACTTCTATGCCGTCCTTGTAAAGCTGGCGGGCCAGCTGGCGGGCAAATCTGCCCAGGCCGATAATAGCGATTTTCTTCTTCATAGCACACCTCTGAATTATCTCAATATTAATAAGGTATCATTAACCGATAATAAGCGGCTCAGGCGGATAATGATATCTACCCTGGCCGGGGCTGATGGTTAATGCGGTGAGCAGACTAAGCGGGCCAAGTCTGCCAGCGAGCATTGAAAATACAATGACCCACTTACCGCTAACTGTCAGCTCAGGAGTAACACCTGTTGTCAACCCAACAGTACCTAAAGCTGACGCCGCTTCAAAAGCCAGGTCAAGAGTATTGGTTCCGCTGCTGTGTTCGGTAATAATAAGCAGTAAGGTTACGATCCACAGCAGCATTGTATATATAGCTACCAGTACCAGGCTCCGGCGAACCATAGCAACAGAAACCGAGCGATAGTAAATATTAACCGAAGACTGATTCTTTATTGTAGCCAGGATCGTTAAAAACATAATAGCGATCGCAACCGTTTTTATACCACCAGCGGTAGACGCCGGGCTCCCGCCAATACACATCAGCCCTATCATTACCAATTTACTGGCAGCGTGCAGACTGGAAATATCAACAGTATTAAATCCGGCGGTTCTGGCTGTAACAGAATTGAATAAGCAATCAAGCAATGACATAGTCTCTGTTGTACTGTTATTATTTACATGTTCACAAATCCACAACATAACAGCGCCACCAGCCAGAAAAACAACTGTCGAACCCAAAACCAGCTTACTATGCAAAGTTAATCTCGGCGGACATAATTTCGGGGCATTGGTATAAAGACTATTAAATTTATACCTGGCAATCTCATAAATATTTAGCAAGACCGGAAAACCAAGACCGCCAATAATAATAAGAGGGCAAATAACAAGATATACCTGCCAGGTTCCCCTGAAAGCGGTTAGACTATCGGTCTGTAGAGAGAAGCCGGCATTACAAAAAGCACTCACCGAATGGAACAGGCTGAAAAACACTCTGGAATATAACTTACTGGATGCATCAGACATAGTAAACAGAAAGAACATACCTACTATCTCAATAGCAAAAGTGGAGATACAGATAAAAAGTACTTTTCGTGAAATATCACCGAAATTCTGTTCATTAAGAATATCACGCATGGCCACAGATTCTTTCATCGACAGCCGGCTGCCAAGCAGCATAGCGAACAGAGCACCAAAGATCATGATACCTAACCCACCGATCTGGATCAGTCCAAAAATGACCCACTGACCAGAGACAGTAAAATCCTTTGCAGTATCACAGACCGCCAGACCGGTAACACACACCGCACTGGTAGCTGTAAACATTGCATCAGTAAATGCTATGTTTGACTGGTGCATACCGGGAAGCATAAGCAGCCCTGCACCAATTGCAATGATGGCTATAAAACTGATAAGCAGCGCATTGGTTGGCTGCTCGGTATTGCTCGCTCTCTGCAAGCTGAACCTGGACGCTTGAAATACAATTACTACAACAAGATACAGTTCATAAAACCACAGAAGGGTATCGCTACCGAAGACACCGAGCAGAAATAAGACAAACAAAAACACCGCCGGCACAAATGGAAAATAAGCCATCACCTTTTGAGCCAACAGCAACTTTTGCCAATTCAGGAATTTATGATATATATAGACACCGCCAATAAGCAGCAGCGTAAATATCTCTCCGGCATTTATCCAGCTCTTATCACAAAATACCCCAGTTTTAAAACCGCGACTGAGTAGAAGCATAATTACACCCAGCACAAAACCAGCTATGGCGATAAGGCCAGGGATTTTTTCAATCAGTTTTTTCATAGACCATTATTATAGTAATATCGCAGGCTAGAGCAATAACTGTTTATGCTCTGCTGTTACAGTAAGAAATCATGAAGATCGGATAGGCATATATTTAAAATGGCCCAAGCCCCACAACAGTATGGTCTTAAAAGACTTGCTGTTGGAGGCTTGGGCCTCTCAAAAGAGTTTCACCCTTACGATGGAACTCCTTATAACCGGATGCAGGCTAACTCCGCAGTTCCTGCTAACTCCGGCCGGACTTTATCTGACTGGCCGTACAGACTGTGTCCGTTAAGGTACACTACTGACCTGTATACGGCCCGGTGAGTTCCCGGCAGCGGAGACTAATTGTGAACCAGCTAATAACGGCTGACCCATAAAGGGAATTCACCGAGTTCGCAATTAGCCAAGCAGTGACAGGACGCTCTGAGGAGATTGGTTCGCAATAGACAATACAGATGTGCTTGATTGCTGCAGTATCTGTGCTCTTGTCATTGCTGAACTTTCCTTAGCAAAATCAGCATCTCTGATAGTAGACTCAGCAGAAGTTACATTTTCCAGAGTTACAGAAAGCGAATTGATATTCGTTTCGATCGTATTCTTCTGGAAGGCACCGAGTTTACCTCTAAGTACTGATATATCAAGTATTGAGCTGTCAACAATTCTCTGGGCGGTGAATAAATTCTGCCCTGTTAGAGAGTTTGTCTGACCACTCTTTAAGGTATTGATATACCCATCTGTTGCATTACCAAGTTTATTAGGAGCAACAGACATTATTCCAATTGATTCAGTATTGATCGCGTCAACCTTCGAGCCGATAGCGAACTGAGCACCACCACCTGTAATATCGAACGAGGTGTTACCAGTTGACAATGCCTGGGCATTAGTAAGCTCAAAAGTTCCTTCCAGCATTGAAGTGCGGATAGTAAGCGACTTACCATTTGCAGTTGCAGCAGAACCATTGATAGTTGCATCAGCATCATCACCATAGTCCTTAGCAGAATCCTGGGTAGAACCGCCAACAGTTGAGAAGAGCTCGAATCTGGTATTAGACATCGTTGCTGAATTTAGCATCTCTACACTAGCATATGCATCAGTACCAAAGTCTACACTTCTAAGCTGTATTCTATTAGTACTAGTACTATGCAATACTGCAGATATACCAGTGACTTCTTTCACTGAGTTGATACTAGTGATCATACCAGTAGCACTTGTACCAACAGCAAAGGTCAGTTCAGTGTTACCACGGTTAGATCCGATCTGGATCGCCGCAGCAGTCAGCAAACCTGCACCAGCTGTTGTTGAAAGGAAAAGAGTACCAGTATCAGCTGAGTTAATAACCTGTAGGTCAACACTCATTGCCGCACCGTCGATCAGCTTTGCCTTATCAACCTGGTAATCCTGGATGATAGAAGAATCTACCCCCGAGAGGACATAGTCCAGATTACCGTTGAGCAGCTTAATACCTTCGAACTCAGTTGCGTTCGAGATACGCTGAATAGTATTGATAGCAGAGTCAACCTGTAGCTGATTCGCATCAAGTTCTTCATCAGACATACCGCCGGTATTAGCATTCTCAATCAAGAGCCCGCGAATATCGATTAGCAGAGCAGAAATCTCGTTAAGAGCACCTTCCGCTGTTGCGATAACATTCGAAGCCCTGGTTGAATTCTTTACACCTGTTTCCAGGCCCTTCATTTCTGAACGCAACACTTCGGATGCAATCAAGCCAGCAGGGTCATCTTTCGCGGTGTTAATTCTTAACCCCGTTGAGAGTCGCTCTATGCTTGTATTAAGCGAAACGTTGTTCTTCAGTAGGGAGCTCATCCCCTTCAAAGCTGAGATATTAGTATTTATACGCGTCATGGTTTATCCTCCGTGACAAGGCAGGCTAGTGCCTGTCCACACAAACAGATCGACATTCCTTTTTCGCCCTGGTCCGATCTGTCAGGATTACAGCGATTACTGCAAAGCAACTGTTATTAAAGTTAAAGAACAAAATCCGTTTCTGTTCACTTTAACCAGCACTTTTGGCCAGTTTTCTATCCACAGCGCGAGATATACACAACCTCGCCGTCCTGTAAGCTGTAGATACACAGTAACCGCCATTTACGATCACCTAAACATGCGGTGATCATGCATTATGGTTTACATTTAATCGAGTGAGAATAAATACGAGATGTTTTGAAGTGGGTTCCACCACACACAACAACCGTTGCCCTTATAACAAAAGGCATACTTTTTCTGTTATTATATGTCAGCGAAATAAAGCAGCAACTCCGTTGCAAACTCCTTTTCACAATCCGAGGGTTTCTGATTGTCCAGTTCCAGAATTACCTCAGGCTCATCCTTGAGTCTTTTACTACTGAGACTCGGGACAAATATTCAGTTATGCATAACAACCCGGAATTGTCATCAGCATAACACTGTTTTTGTCGCCTTTTGTATTTCGACAATCTGTTAAAAA